>OY771548.1:97500-4897500 GCA_963674765.1 uncultured Desulfosarcina sp.
CGCTTTCGCTACGGCTACACCTGTCGGCTTAACCTTGCTACGTAAAGTAACTCGCTGACTCATTATGCAAAAGGCACGCAGTCACACGGAAAATCGCCGAAGCGAAATTCATCGTGCTCCCACTGCTTGTAGGCAAACGGTTTCAGGTACTATTTCACTCCCCTCACCGGGGTACTTTTCACCTTTCCCTCACGGTACTGGTTCACTATCGGTCGTCAAGTAGTATTTAGCCTTGGGAGATGGTCCTCCCGGATTCCCACAGGGTTCCTCGTGTCCCGTGGTACTCAGGTGCCGTCTGTGCCACTTTCGATTTCGGATACGGGGCTATCACCCTCTATGGCCAGGTTTTCCAACCTGCTCTCCTATCTAATCATGGATCACGTGATGACGGTCCTACAACCCCACCCGCCCCGAAGGGTTGGTGGTTTGGGCTGGTTCCCGTTCGCTCGCCGCTACTTGGGAAATCACTATTGTTTTCTTTTCCTAGGGTTACTAAGATGTTTCAGTTCACCCCGTTAGCCTCAACAGCCTATGGATTCAGCTGAAGATGTTGCGACACTACCCGCAACAGGTTTCCCCATTCAGAAATCTCCGGATCAAAGCTTGTTTAGCAGCTCCCCGAAGCTTATCGCAGCTTTCCACGTCTTTCATCGCCTCTTGACGCCAAGGCATCCGCCGTTTGCCCTTAATAGCTTGGCCACAAAATATCTGACACAAATATTAAGAACTCAATTTTTTTAATTCGACATCCAAATTGTCAAAGAACAAAAAACCAGTCATGCAGTGCTTTTCTTGGTGGAGGTGAACGGGTTCGAACCGATGACCTCCTGCGTGCAAGGCAGGCGCTCTCCCAGCTGAGCTACACCCCCGAAAAACGGCCCAAAAAAATGGTGGGCCTGGATGGATTTGAACCATCGACCTCACGCTTATCAGGCGTGCGCTCTAACCGAACTGAGCTACAGGCCCTCACACAATCCGTCGAGCCTATCTGCATTCTTGGTAAATTAAAAAGAGCGCTTCTTGATCTCTCAAAACTAAATAGTGACCGGTCAAAGTTGGATCTTATGTATCTTTCTAAAAGATAGGTCATCCTTAGAAAGGAGGTGATCCAGCCGCTGGTTCCCCAACGGCTACCTTGTTACGACTTCACCCTAATTATCAGCCATACCTTAGGCGCCTGCATCCCCGAAGGGTTAGCCCGACGACTTCTGGTACAACCAACTCTCATGGTGTGACGGGCGGTGTGTACAAGGCCCGGGAACGTATTCACCGCGGCATGCTGATCCGCGATTACTAGCGATTCCAGCTTCATGGAGTCGAGTTGCAGACTCCAATCCGAACTTGGGACGGCTTTTTGGGATTGGCTTACCCTCGCGGGTTCGCTACCCTTTGTACCGCCCATTGTAGCACGTGTGTAGCCCTGGACATAAAGGCCATGAGGACTTGACGTCATCCCCACCTTCCTCCCCGTTGACCGGGGCAGTATCTTTAGAGTCCCCAACTAAATGATGGTAACTAAAGACAAGGGTTGCGCTCGTTGCGGGACTTAACCCAACATCTCACGACACGAGCTGACGACAGCCATGCAGCACCTGTCACCGGGCTCCCCGAAGGGCACTCCAGTCTTTCGATAGGATTCCCAGGATGTCAAATCCAGGTAAGGTTCTTCGCGTTGCGTCGAATTAAACCACATGCTCCACCGCTTGTGCGGGCCCCCGTCAATTCCTTTGAGTTTTAATCTTGCGACCGTACTCCCCAGGCGATCACTTAATGCGTTAACTGCGGCACAGCAGGGGTCAATACCCGCTACACCTAGTGATCAACGTTTACTGCGTGGACTACCAGGGTATCTAATCCTGTTTGCTACCCACGCCTTCGCACCTCAGCGTCAGTATTGGTCCAGGAAGTCGCCTTCGCCACCGGTGTTCCTCCTGATATCTACGAATTTCACCTCTACACCAGGAATTCCACTTCCCTCTCCCATACTCAAGCCTAGCAGTATCAAATGCACTTCCGGGGTTAAGCCCCGGGCTTTCACATCTGACTTACCAAGCCGCCTACGTGCTCTTTACGCCCAATGATTCCGAATAACGCTTGCACCCCCCGTATTACCGCGGCTGCTGGCACGGAGTTAGCCGGTGCTTCCTTCAGTGGTACCGTCAGTATACAATGGTATTAACATTATATAGGTTCTTCCCACTTGACAGAGCTTTACGACCCGAAGGCCTTCATCACTCACGCGGCGTTGCTGCGTCAGGCTTTCGCCCATTGCGCAAAATTCCTCACTGCTGCCTCCCGTAGGAGTCTGGACCGTGTGTCAGTTCCAGTGTGGCTGATCATCCTCTCAGACCAGCTAACCATCGTTGCCTTGGTAGGCCGTTACCCCACCAACAAGCTAATGGTACGCGGGCCCATCTTCAAACAGTAGCTTTCAAGAAGAGGCCACCCTTGATCCAAAAATCCGAAGATAAATGGATGTTATTCGGTATTAGCGTCGCTTTCGCAACGTTATCCCCAATTCGAAGGTAGGTTACCCACGCGTTACTCACCCGTGCGCCACTTTACTTGCTCTAGCAAGCTAGAGCGTTCTCGTACGACTTGCATGTGTTAAGCACGCCGCCAGCGTTCATTCTGAGCCAGGATCAAACTCTCCAATTAAACTTATAAACGCCATAAATGACGTTATTCGCGTAACTTAGAATTTAAAGAGACCCAACTCTTAAAACCTGTCACTATTTAGTTTTCAAAGATCAAAAAGATGTGCTTTCAAATCAACTTCCGTCAGTTGATGAAAAGCTTAAATATACCATTTGCTATCTTGCTGTCAACAACAAAATCATTTTTTTATTGCCGAGCGTTGATGCTGCCAATCTTACACCGCAATTCACCGTCATGAGAATCGTCCGTTTGATTGGTTTTTTTTAAGAGAGCGCTGGTAATGTTTTGCTCAGCTCGTAGCAAAACGAAGCGTTTTTACACGTCCTGATCTGCGATGTCAACGCTTATTTTGTTATTTAATCCGAATCTTGAAAAAATGCTTTTTCCCTGCCCGCAACAAAATCTCCATCCCATTGATATCATTGCCTGTTATTAATTCATCGAATGCTTCCAAACGCCGACCATTAACGTAGCCCCCCCCCTGTTTGATCAGGCGCCTGGCCGCACCGGATGATTCAACCAGCCCCACCTTTTGAAACAATTTGAAGCAGGGAATCCCATCCTTGAATTCGTCCGCCGGCATCTCCATTTGGGGCACGGTTTCATCATCAGCAGAAACGGCTCCCCTGGGGATCGAACTGGATGGCAAAAGATCATCGGGAAGTTTTCTGGCACCAAACATGGAAATTGCTGATTGATAGGCGTTTTTAGCCTCTTCATCGCCATGGGCCAAGCGTGTCGCTTCAAATGCAAGAATGGATTTGGCGGCATTTAGGTCCGCGCCGGTCATTTCTTCAACAGGACGGATTTCATCCATTGGCAAAAATGTAAACAACGCCAAAAATCGCGCCACATCGCGATCATCGGTATTCACCCAGAACTGAAAATAATCATAGGCAGGCGTCCGCTCTTTATCGAGCCAAACTGCCCCTGCCGCTGTTTTTCCCATTTTCGCGCCACTGGCCGTAGTGATCAAAGGGAAGGTGATTCCAAATGCATTCTCCCCTTCTACACGCCGAATCAGGTCGATTCCAGCAACGATGTTACCCCACTGATCGCTTCCCCCCATTTGCAGATGACAATCGTAGCGTTTTAGCAATTCAAGAAAATCATAGGCCTGCAGCACCATGTAATTAAATTCGATAAAACTGAGGCCATCTTCAGAATCCAATCGCATCTTGTAACTCTCGGCCCGGATCATGCGGTTTACCGAAAAATGGCGTCCAACATCCCTCAGAAACGGAATATATTCAAGCGTGGTAAGCCAGTCGGCATTGTTGGCCATGATGGCACTTCCGTCAGAAAAATCGATGAATCTCGAGAGTTGGCTCTTCAGCCCGATGACATTGGCGGCCACATCCGCCAAGGTCAGTAGTTTACGCATTTCCGTTTTTCCGCTTGGGTCGCCGACCAACCCCGTTCCCCCGCCGACCAACGCAATGGGACGATGTCCACAGCGCTGCATATGGGCCAGCGACATGATGGGAACCAGGCTACCCACATGTAAGCTGGAGGCGGTGGGATCAAAACCAATATAGCAGGTTGCCTTTTCATTGTTCAGATAGTCCCGCAGTTCTTGATCGTGGGTAGTCTGGTCAATGAATCCGCGTTCCTTGAGAACATCAAGCACATTCGTCATCTTATTAACAACCTTTCGAAGTCCACTATCATTATTAATTGAGAATATAATCCGTGGTTTTCTCTGATTATTTATTGGCGTATTCGACCGCGCGTGTTTCGCGAATAACGGTCACCTTGATCTGGCCGGGAAAAGTCAATGACTCTTCAATTTTTTTGGCGATATCACGGCTCAACAATACCGCTTCTTCATCTGACACTTTCTCGCCTTCCACAATCACCCGTATCTCTCGACCGGCCTGGATGGCATAAGTGTTGGCCACACCTTTAAAACTGTTGGCGATACCTTCCAAATCCTCGATACGCTTAATATAATTTTCAAGCAGCTCTTTCCTTGCCCCAGGTCTAGCGCCGGACAATCCATCCGCGGCCTGGACCAGAAGTGCATACACCGTTGAAGGCGGCACATCTTCATGGTGTGCGGCAATGGCATGAACCACGCCACTGGATTCACCGAATTTTTTAGCCAGTTTCGACCCAATCACCGCATGCGGGCCTTCGACCTCATGATCGATGGCCTTCCCAATATCATGCAAAAGCCCCATCCGTCGGGCCAGTTTCTCCTTTAGTCCCAATTCGGCAGCCATGATCCCGCATAGCACCCCGACTTCTACGGAATGCTGGAGTACATTTTGGGCATAGCTGGTACGGTATTTGAGACGTCCTAAATATTTAATCAGTTCCCCATGGATTCCATGCACACCGAGATCAAAAGCGGCTTGCTCCCCGGCCTCCTTTATGGCCGTATCCACTTCCTGTCCTACTTTTTTAACCACATCCTCGATACGTGCTGGATGAATTCGGCCATCGGAGATAAGCTTGATCAGGGAAAGCCGGGCAACCTCGCGGCGAACCGGATTAAATCCTGATAGAATGACTGCCTCCGGTGTATCGTCAATGATCAAATCGATTCCCGTGGCGGCTTCAATGGCGCGAATATTTCGCCCTTCACGACCAATGATGCGGCCTTTCATTTCGTCACCGGGCAGTTGCACGACCGACACGGTACGCTCGGCAACAAAATCGCCGGCATAGCGTTGAATCGCCGTAGCCATGATTTTTTTGGCCTTTTTATCGGCCTCTTCCTTGGCTTCGTTCTCAATTCGCTTGATCAATTTGGCGCCTTCATAGCGGGCCTCGTTTTCCATGGCACGAATCAAGAGTTCCTTGGCTTGTTCGGCCGTCAAAGATGAAATCTTTTCGAGTTGAATTTTTTGCTCCGCGAGCAAGGCATTATATTTTTCTTCGTTTTCAGAAAGCGCTTTACCCCGGTCGGCAAGACTCTGTTCCTTCTTACCGACTTCTTCTTCACGTTGCTCGAGATTTTGAGCTTTTCGGTCCATGTTCTCTTCTTTTTGAATCAGCCGTCGTTCGAGTTTTTTTAGTTCGGACCGAGTCTCTTTGGCCTCTGTTTCAAACTCGCTTTTCATTTTGAAAAGCAAGTCTTTGGCCTCTACGCCAGCCTCCTTAATTATTCCATCGGATTTGTTTTTAGCCGCTTTTAAAATTTGCACTGCCTCGCTCTCAGCATCCTTGATTTTTTTATTGCCAAGCGCGCCTTTGAATAAGGTAGCTGCTCCCCAGCCGATGCCAATCGACATGACAGCAATCAATAAATATATATCCATTGGGATCTCCGATTGTTAAACGTTATGTATATTGAAAAGGACGTCGCCCGACGATCAGGCAATGCCCCATTAGCCGCATTGTCATGATTAGTTATGAAGGCGAAATTTGCCTGTGCAGAAAAGAGGGAGGGAATAGTGATAAGCGGTGGTGGAACCCCCACCATTGTGCCGTGTTGGCAGGCCTTTGATCCTTAGGATCAGGTGGGCGCCCTGTAGTTTCTTTAGGCTTTTCTGTACGTGCAGAACTTGCTCACCAAAACCAGTGAGGGCTCCCGTTATGTGAAGTGTTGGGTCAAAGTTCACCATCCAATCACGAACACGGCAGGGGCAGTCTTTTTACACCTTTTCCATCACGATTATAGAAATAATGACCAACGTCGGTTCGTTTTCCTACAATTTACATATTTGTCATCATCGTTTTACCCAACGTTAGGACATGGCTTTTTCTAGTTCACTAAGAACCACTGCAGACTTTTCGCTCATCCGGCCTAGAACGTCTTGATACATTTTTTGGAGTTTATACTGTTCACTGGCGATATTTAGCCCGGTAATCACTAAAACTGTTTCATCGTCGACATTTACCTGTTTGTTCAGTAACTGAGTCTGTACTTTTTTTACTGCATTCTCAAAACGAGCCGCGACTTGGTTTGCATCGTCCTCGCTCGATTTTGTTTGAAAGGTAAATTTTCGACCTAAAATTTGCAGTGTAACCGTATTTTCCAATTCTTGTCCGTTTCTAAAAATTCCGCATGTCTGAGCTCTTTTCCTCTGTGATCCCTTCTAATCTGCCGATCAATTGATCAATCTTATCTCTGACAAGACCGGTCAGTTCATCGTTTTTCTTTTCAGCTTCTATCTTTTCCTGTATCAGGTTTTCGAGTTGTCTGATTCTGTTGTTCAGATCTTGATTTTCCTTTTCAAGTTTTTTACGCCCCTGAACAAGCTGCTCCACTTTCTTTTCGATCAGTTCAAACTGATGGAGAATTGCCTCTATATCCAGCATATTACCTTTATCCTTCAATCTAATATAAGCCGCCAATGGTTTTTAAGTCAAGCGAATTCACCATGTTGATTTGAACCATCGGATACATACCGGAAACTGCATTTTATTTGAATGGACCAAGCCAGCAGTGGTCGTTTTTATCGTTTTTCCATAAAAAAAGGGACCGCCCCTTAAGGTCAGCCCCTTTTTATTTTTTTGCCTCGTCGTCAGCGGGAAGCCGCACGAAAACACGTTAGGTTCTAAATTAACATTCTAGCGGCAGTCTAACGCGTTTCAGCAAGTTGAATTCGACTGATAGCCCGCATCAATGCCGCTTTGGCACGCATAAAATCGACATCCGCTTCCCTGTTCTGCTCCTGCAAGCGCTTTTCAGCTCTTTCCAGTGCAGCCTTGGCTCTCTGGATATCGATATCCTTGCGCCGTTCTGCAGATTCCGCCAGAACCGTCACCCGATCAGGGAGTGCTTCTGCAAAGCCACTGCTGACGAAGACGAAGCGTTCTTTTCCACTTTCGTCTTTATATTTCAGGGAACCGGTCTTGAGCGTCGTCAAGAATGGTGTGTGTCCAGAAAGCACACCGAACTCACCAAGAGATCCGGGCGCCATGACGATCTGCGCATTTTCACTGACAACAGACTTTTCAGGGGTAACCACTTCGAGTCTTATGTTTTCAGCCATTTATCGCCTCTCTTTATTATGCCTCGGCGGCCATTTCCTGGGCAGTCTCAAGAACCTCTTCGATACCACCCTTCATGTAGAAGGCCTGCTCGGGAATACTGTCATGGACGCCTTCACATATTTCTTTGAATGCACGCACGGTGTCTTCGACCTTTACATATTTACCGGGCGTACCGGTGAAGGTTTCAGCCACGTGGAAGGGCTGTGACAGAAAACGCTGGATCTTTCGTGCTCGCTGTACGGTGAGTTTGTCTTCGTCAGAGAGTTCGTCCATGCCGAGAATGGCGATGATGTCTTGCAATTCTTTGTATTTCTGAAGCATGGTCTGAACCTGACGGGCGACTTGGTAATGTTCATCGCCAATGACCATGGGATCCAGAATACGGGAAGTAGAGTCGAGCGGGTCAACCGCCGGGTAGATACCAAGCTCGGCAATCTGACGGGAAAGAACCACGGTTCCGTCAAGGTGCGCAAAGGTCGTTGCCGGGGCGGGGTCGGTCAAATCGTCGGCAGGAACGTACACACATTGGACGGCGGTAATGGAACCTTTGTCTGTTGAGGTAATGCGTTCTTGCAAGCCACCAAGGTCAACGGCCAGTGTCGGTTGGTAACCCACGGCGGAAGGCATACGACCGAGAAGTGCCGATACCTCGGAACCGGCCTGGGTGAACCGGAAGATGTTGTCGATGAAGATCAGTACGTCTTGACCTTCCTTGTCACGGAAGTATTCCGCACAGGTCAGACCGGAAAGAGCAACACGGGCACGGGCTCCCGGCGGTTCGGTCATCTGACCGTAAACCAGTGCCGCTTTGGGAAGTACGCCGGCTTCCTTCATCTCGTGATACAGGTCGTTACCTTCACGCGTACGCTCACCCACGCCGGCGAACACGGAAATACCACCATGCTGCATGGCGATATTGTTTACCATTTCCATCATGATAACGGTTTTGCCGACACCGGCACCGCCGAACAACCCCATTTTCCCACCACGGGGAAAGGGTACCAAGAGGTCGATCACTTTAACGCCGGTTTCCAGGACGCGGACTTCGGTGTCCTGTTCGGTAAACAGCGGGGCAGGACGATGAATGGGCATCATCTTTTCCTGGCTGACCGGTCCCAGACCGTCCACGGGGCGTCCCACAACGTTGAGCACGCGGCCCAGGCTGGCTTCACCCACGGGCATCATGATCGGTTTACCGGTGTCCTTGACGGGCATACCACGAACCAGGCCATCGGTAACGTCCATGGCGATGGTACGCACAACATTGTCACCCAGATGCTGGGCCACCTCGACGACCAGGTTGTCTTCATCATCGTTGATGGCCGGGTTGGTGATCAGCAGTGCGGTAAGGATATTCGGTAATTGTCCTTGTTCAAACTCCACGTCTACGACAGGCCCCATAACCTGCGTAATAGTACCTATATTTTGTGCCATTTAACAGCCTCCTAAATTGTTTTAACCCTTGAGGGCCTCAGCGCCGCCGACAATATCCATCAAATCCGCAGTAATGGCTGCCTGCCGGGCTTTGTTGTATGCGAGGGTCAAATTCTCGATCATATCGTTGCACGCCTTGGTGGCGTTATCCATAGCGGTCATCCGCGCAGCATGTTCGCTGGTTGATGTTTCCAGCAAGCCTCTGTAAATCTGAACATAGACATTGCGTGGCAACAGATCACCAAGCAGCTCTTCGGCTGATGGTTCGCAGATGTGTTCAGCCAGGTATTCCGTTTCGCCGCTGTCCGCTTCCTCTTCCGTTTCGATGGGAGGAATGGGGAGCAGCTTCTGCAACGTGGGAAGCTGTTTGGCCATGCTCACGAATTCGGAATAGATAAGGTAGACCTCGTCGTATTCCCCTTCCAGGAAGCCGTCCACCAGCTTCCTGCCGGCGGTCGAAGCGACACTGAATCCGAACTTCCCGCCCACGACGCCGATATGTTCCTCGGCGATGGTGTAGCTTGTTTTACGGCACCAATCCCGTCCCCGCTTGCCGAAGCAGGAGAAGGAGTATTCGGCGCCTTCGATTGGATTGTTGGCGATGAATTTTTTGGCCTTGTCGGTCAGGTTGATATTGAAACCACCGCATAGCCCTCGATCCGACGTGCATAGAACGATGTGGATCTTCTTCACGTCTTCTTTTGGGATTAAAAGTGGGCTGGCTTCATCGCCGGCCTTTTCCGCCAGGCTGCCAAGAACTTCAGAGAATTTTTCGGCATAGGGGCGAAAGCCGTCCATCGCCCCTTGCGCACCACGCAACCGTGAGGTTGCCACCATGTTCATGGCTTTGGTGATCTGCTTGGTCTTCTTGACACCCTGGATTTTTAACTGGACATCCTTTAATGATGGCATACAGTTGTCGTCCTTATCGCATGTGTTCTAATTTAAGCAGTGTTACCAAACCCTTATTTAATGGTGTCTTTGAATTCTTCGCCGTAGGCCTCGAGGGCCTTTTTCAGCAGGCCTTCGACCTCATCGGTGATATCCTGGGCCGCTTCCAGTTTGGTAAAGATTTCAGGGAAGCGCTCTTCCACGAAGGGATAGAGACCGGCCTCGTATTTGGCAACGGTATCGGACGGGAAGTTATCCAAATATCCACGGGTCGCCGCATAGAGAATGGTGACCTGTTTTTCGTGAGACAGTGGCTGATACTGGGGCTGCTTCAGCACCTGCACCAGACGCTCACCACGGGTCAGCTGAGCCTGGGTGGCCTTATCCAGGTCACTACCGAAAGCGGCGAAGGCTTCCAGTTCACGGAACTGGGCCATGGCCAGACGCAGGGTACCGGCCACTTTCTTCATGGCCTTGGTCTGGGCGGCACCACCGACGCGGGAAACCGACAGACCGACGTTGATGGCTGGACGCACGCCGGCGAAGAACAGACTCGGCTCCAGGTAAATCTGACCGTCGGTGATGGAAATAACGTTGGTCGGGATGTAAGCGGAAACGTCACCGGCCTGGGTTTCGATGATCGGCAGTGCGGTCAAGGAACCGGCACCCAACTCGTCGCTCAGTTTGGCGGAACGTTCCAACAAACGGGAGTGGTTGTAGAAAATGTCGCCCGGGTAAGCTTCACGTCCCGGTGGACGTCTGAGCAGCAGGGATACCTGGCGGTAGGCGGCGGCCTGTTTGGAAAGGTCATCGTAGATGATCAGGGCATGCTGGCCTTTATCGCGGAAATATTCACCCATGGCGCATCCGGCGTACGGCGCCAGATACTGCAGGGTCGCCGGGTCGGAGGCACAAGCGGAAACGATGGTGGTGTATTCCATGGCGCCTTCACGTTCCAGTACCGCGTGAACCTGGGCGACCGTGGATTTTTTCTGTCCACAGGCCACATAGATGCAGTAGACATCGGTATTTCTCTGGGCCAGGATGGCATCGATGGCAACGGCGGTCTTACCAATCTGACGGTCACCGATGATCAGCTCACGCTGTCCCTTTCCAACCGGCGTCATGCCGTCGATGGCCTTGAGACCGGTGTAGCAGGGCTCGTGAACCGATTTTCTGGCGATAACACCGGGGGCCACCATTTCCACGCGGCGGTAATCCTTGGTGTCGATGGCCCCTTTCCCATCAATGGGCTCACCCACGCCGGAAACCACGCGGCCCAGAACGGCTTCGCCGACCGGCACCTGGGCGATCTTACCGGTCCGTTTGACCATGTCGCCTTCTTTGATGCCCACATCGTCTCCCATGATGGCGATACCGACATTGTCTTCTTCCAGGTTCAGGACCAGGCCGAGAATGCCGCCGGGGAACTCAACCAGTTCGAGTGCCATGGCTTTTTCCAGGCCGTAGACGCGTGCGATACCGTCGCCCACTGAAAGAACAACACCGGTTTCACTGAGCTCAATCTTCTTGTCGTAATCCGTGATCTGTTCTTTGATAATCTGACTTATTTCTTCAGCTCTTAGTTCCATTAGACACTCTCACCCCTTTTTAAAGATTCTCTCATATTGAGCAGCTGCGTCTTCACGCTCCCATCCAGAACCAAATCCCCAATGCGGGTCACGATGCCCCCGATCAGTTCAGGATCCTGCTCAACCTCCAGAATGATATCCTTACCCGTCCGTTTGGACAGGGCTGATCGAATTTTATCAATGGTCTCGGACGACAATTCCGTGGCCGAAACCAGGCTCGCTCGGGCAACACCCTTGAGCTCATCGGCAAACTTCTGAAAGAAGTCATTGATGCTGCTTAGAAAGCCGATCCGCCCCTTATCGAATAGAAAAAGGAGAAACGTGCTCATGGTTTTGGACAGATTAAACGGTTCCATCACACGGGCCAGAACCTTTTTTCGACCATCAACGTCATAGAGCGGATTGACCAGCACCTGCTGAAGGCTCTTTTCCTGCTCGATCAGTTTAGCAAAAGCGCCCAGTTCTTCACGGTAGGTGTCGATTTGACCATCCTCTTTACCGATCAGCAGAAGCGCTTTGGCGTACCGCCTTGCAATCGCCAGATTTTTCACTATGCCACCACCTTCGCTAAGTATTCATCCACCAGTCTTTCCTGGTCCTCCGAATTGATCTTTTCCTTGATGATCTCCTCGGCCTTCACCAGGGCCTTTTCCACGATTTGTGCCTTGAGCTCTTCCTTGGCCTGTTGGAACTCATACTCGATATTCTTACTGGCCTGTTCCTTGAGCTTTTCGGCGGCCGCCTCAGCCTCTTTCAGAATTCTGGCCTTGGCGTCTTCGCCCTGCTTCACATATTCAGCCAACAGGGTTTCGGCCTCCTTGTCCAACTCGTCCATTTTTGCGTTGTACTCGGCCAGTTTGGCCTCCGCTGCCGCCTTTTTCTCTTCCAAATCCTGCAGCTGTTCCTTGATTCCCTGAATACGTCCCCCCAATGCCTGGGCGACCGGTTTTTTGAGAACCAGAAAAAGGCCGATGGCCAGGACGGCGAAGTTCATGACCCGATAGGTATCGGTTGCCACCCATCCCTTTGCGCCATGATCCCCCTCATGCTCTCCCCCTTCGGAGGAAGCCATTACGACAGTACCCCCAAACAAAAGAAGCGCGACCAGAACCATTGGCAGAACCCACTGGATACGGCTACGCTTCCGGCTGAAAATTGGAACTTTCATTAAGCAACCCTCCCCAATATTTTTTGTCCTATCGCATCTGCAAATGCGTCTATTTCTTGTTCCAGTGCTGCTTTGACAGTTCCCACTTCCTGACCGATCTTTTCCTTGACGGCCTTGAGTTCGGCTTGGGCGGATTCATTGATCTTGCCGACAATCGCCTTTTCTTCATCCGCGGCGGCCTGAATCAACGCTTCTTTTTCCTTCTGCCCTGCGGCACGCGCCTGGCGAACGCCTTCGGAATAGGCTTTTTCTTTTTCCACAACTTCCTGGTCGGAGCCATCAATCACTCCCTGAAGCCCTGCAATTTTTTCTTTTCTCTCCAGCAGGATCTTGCGGATGGGTTTGTAAAGCACCATGTTCAAAATCCAAATCAAAAGCAAAAAATTGACAATTTGCACAACTATGGATCCATCGACGCTTACCATCTAAGAGCCTCCGTTCAAGTAGAATTAAAATTACTAAAAAACGATAAATTGTCTATGAAAGATAGAACTTATGAAAGGTACGAACTCCGGCGGTCTATACCATCAGCGTCGCGGAATTGTCAAAGGTTTTTTATAAATTAATCCATTACCCAGGCTTCGTTTGCGCCGGATTATCGTCGGCTGGCGACCGTGCGGGAGGTGGGGGTTCAGGCCCGGTCATGGTGCACTTTCCATTGAATGCCACTCCCGTCTCGATGGAAACCACCGGCGCGTGGATATTCCCGGTGACTTTGGCCGGCGCATGAATATCGATTCTTTCCGTGGCCCGGATATGACCGTTTACCGTACCATTGACGATGGCGGTGCCCACTTGGATTTCAGCCTCTAGCGTGGCGCGTTCACCAACGATAAGCGTCCCCTTTTCGGAAATGATTTTGCCATTCACTTTGCCGTCCAATCGAATCGTATCCTGGAAAACCAAGGTCCCTTCGATGATCGTTCCTATGCCCAAAAGGGTAGAAATTTGGTCCGTAGCGGCTTTTCGTTTCATTGTTTTCCCCTGTCACCAATGGCTATTCGAATTTAAAACGGCGCATACTGACATTCATCAGCATACCGACCCCGATCATCATGGTGATAATCGACGATCCACCATAGCTGACAAAAGGCAATGTCACGCCCACAACCGGCAATAGCCCCATCACCATACCGATATTGATGAACACCTGCCAGGCAATCATGGCGGTCACACCGACGGATAAGATGGTACCGAAGGGATCCCGGCAACGCCCGGCAATGCTCAACCCCCAGGCAATAATGATCAGAAAAAGAATGATGAGGGTCATCGACCCCACCAACCCCCATTCTTCGGCCAGCACCGAAAAAATGAAATCCGTATGTTGCTCGGGTAAAAAGGACAAGGCATTTTGAGTTCCTTTTAAAAAGCCTTTGCCGGTAATCATTCCCGAACCGATGGCAATCTTGGATTGGATGATATGGTAACCGGCGCCCAAGGGATCTCGATCTGGATTGAGAAAGGTTAGAATCCGCTGCTTTTGGTAACCATGCAAAAAAAACCAGACCAGGGGTATCAATAAAGTGAAGGTTGCCACCAGCCAGCCCAGGGTCTTGCGCTCGATTTTCGCGAAAAGGGTCATGACACCGGCGATCAGCGCCAGTACCATGGCGGTTCCCAAATCGGGCTGGCGGACGATCAAAACGAAGGGTATGGCGGTTAGAAAGGCCGGCATCATTAAATCTTTGAAGTTGAGTCCTTCGGTATTGATCAGTTTGGCATAATAGCGTGCCAGAACAATAATCACCGCGACCTTGGCCATTTCAGAAGGCTGCAGGGAGAACGGCCCCAGGGGCAACCAACGTCGTGACCCGCTCACGTATTTTCCGAAAAACAACACCGCCATCAATGAACCAACCGAGGCCAGGTAAATGGCATTCGCAAATCGCTCAAACTGTTTATAATCAAACAAAAAACACCCAATCATGATCAAAAGTCCACCACCATACCAAACCAGTTGCCGCTTAAACAAGGCGATATTGGGTTCGGTGACACCGGCCGATACGGCACTGTACAAAACCACCAGCCCGGCGGCCCCGATGGATAGGGTTAAAAGCAACAAGCCCCAATCAAAACACTGCAGCAAACGCCGATCGAACATGACTCAATCCCCTTCTACGGGTGAGACCCCACCGTGGGTCTTCAGGACCGGTGAACCATCCGGGATCGGCCCGCCAAACAGATAATAACGGATCATTTCGGCAGCCACCGGGGCAGCAGCGCTGGATCCATGTTCACCGTGTTCCACGATCACCGCCACGGCAATCGTCGGCCTTTCGCTGGGTGCATAGGCAACAAACCAAGCATGGTCCTTTATCGGGTCAGTCTCCCCGTCCCCATCGCTGTCTTCTCGCCTCCCCACAACCTGGGCGGTTCCGGTTTTTCCGCACATGGCCACATCTTTCAAACGGCTGCGCCATGCGGTGCCATGACGCGTGTTGACGACATCGAAAAGCCCCTGGCGCACCAAATTGAGATTGTCTTCACTGATTGGCAACCGTCCGACCACCTCCGGTTGGCTTTCGTAGACGGTTTTACCGTCCGCCGTGCGGATGGTTTTGACGATTTTGGGTCGATAACGGGTGCCACCGTTGCCTACGGCGGCCGCTACCATAGCCATTTGCAAGGGCGTGGCAAGGTTGAACCCCTGCCCAATGACGATTGACAGGGTTTCTCCCTTTTGCCAGGAAACCCCGACACGCTTTTTTTTCCATGCCGCGGTGGGCACCAGCCCACTGGCTTCGTGATCCAGATCCACGCCGGTGGGCGACCCCAGGCCAAAGGCCCTGGCATACCATGCCAGACGGTCGACACCCAGTTCCTGGCCAAGTTTGTAAAAATAAACATCGCAGGACTCGGTCAAGGCTTTCAGCACATCCACGTCGCCGTGTCCCCACCGTTTCCAGCAGCGGTAAGTCCGATTGCCGAATTTAAGGGACCCGGGGCAATAGACCGATGTATGCACGTCGATCAGTCCTTCTTCGAGACCAGCGGCGGCGGCAACGATTTTATACGTCGAGGCAGGCGGATATTCGGCCTGGATGGCCTTGTTTTCGAGCGGCCTTTTGGGATCGGAAATGAGCGCATTCCACGACTCGTGGGACAACCCCGAGATGAAGGCGTTCTGGTCGTATGATGGGCTGGATACCATGGCCAGGATCTGACCCGTGTTGGGATCCACGGCAACAGCGGCACCGGCCTGGTCCCCCAGCAGTTGTTCCCCCCTTGACTGCAGTGCCTGGTCGATGGACAAAATCACATTATGGCCGGGGATCGCTTCCACCGTGCTAAGCACCCGGACCACCTGACCGGTGGCGTTGACCTCCACCTGTTGTCCACCACGCTGTCCACGCAGCCAATGCTCCCGGCCCCGCTCGATCCCAAACTTGCCGACATAATCACCGGTTTTGCAGTCATTATACAGCTCGTTTTTCAGTTCCTCGACGCTGATCTCGCCCATGTACCCCAGAATATGGGCGGCGCTAGGGCTGAAGATATAGTCCCTTCTCGGCGATACCCCGACCACGATACCCGGCAAATCCCATCGATTCACCTCGATGGCCGCCAACGCTTCTCGGCCGATATCGGCCTTGAGTAAAACGGGCTTATACGCTCGGGTTCCTTTGGCGGCGTTCAACCGATCCCACAGCAGGGTTTCATCGAATCCTGTGTAACCGGATAGTTTTGCAATGGTTTGTTTCAGCGGCCGGGCGTCTTTGACGATGATGCTCAAGTCATAGGATGGCCGGTTATCGGCCAACAATCGAAGATGGGCGTCATAAATCAGGCCCCGGGGCGCCTCCACGCTTTTTATTCGGATGCTATTGTTCTCCGATTGTTGGCGGAGTTCTTCGCCGATGATGACCTGTAAATAAAAAAGACGAGCGATTAGGACCACGAACGCGGCGACGACCACGGTCAAGGCGACACTGAGTCGCTGGTCGAACCACTCACTGTCTACATTGTCCAGATAATTGGTCACGGATTCCCCAGGCCATCTTTTTCGACGAGGAAGGATTTATTCATGCGCTGGACGGCGTTCTGGCCCTTGATCAGCAGCAGCACCAGGAAAGGTCCCGTCACCATTCCCCAGACCACCTGGCCGGATACGACCGCAAACATGGACTCCACCGGCCAGGCCTTCGATGCCAGCACAATGGCGGCAAAGGCCGTTATCAGACTCTCGAAGGCCACGGCCACACTCACCAGCAAAGGCAGCAGAATGACATTGCCCACATGCAAGAACTGAATGACCCAGCATACTCCCACATACATCCACAGATAGGCGGTAAGATGAACGCCGAACACGCCGCCGGAAAGACCATCCATGGCCAGTCCGCCAAGTAGAATAATGGGCAGGGCCTCGCGCGGCAGGCGATAGACCCCTAAGTAAACGATGAACGGTGCGAGCAGGTCGAACAGATTGGCCGAGCCCCCTCCCAACAACCGGGTGGTTTGCAAAATAATCAAGAAAAGACAGACAATCAGATGATAGCCATGAATCATGGTTCACCGAGGGATCCGTCATCATCCTGCCGGCTGATGACAAACACCTCCTCAAGAATTTCAAAATCAACATAGGGGGTAACCGATACTTTCTGAAAGATACCGGCATTCAGGCGCACAATTTCGGAAATGCGCCCCACACGCAGACCTTTTGGAAAAACCCCGTCCAAACCGGACGATACGACGGCATCGCCCACGCTGATGGAATGCTTGCGCAGGACATAATCAAAGACACAATAATCGTCTCCCCCGCCCTTGACGATCCCTCGTGCCCGTGTCTCTTGCACCAGAGCATCGACGGCACTGTTGGGATCGATCAGTAGCAACACCTTTGCATAATGATCGGACACGTCGACGACGATACCGACGATCCCTTCTGGAACGACCACCGGAGCCCCCTGCCCCACACCATCCTGTTCCCCCTTGTCGATGATGACGGTTTTCGCCCATGGGGACGGATCCCTGCCCACGACCTGTGCCGGAACCATCGGCCGGGAAACTTCTTTTTCAAAGCCCAGCAGATGGCGCAGGCGCTCGTTGGCCAGGTCGGTTTCATGGTAATGATTGAGCTGCTGCTGGCTTTGCCCCAGGGCCTTTTTCAGGCGATCGTTTTCCTGTGCCGTACTGACCAGGAAGAAGTAGTGATTCCAAACATTTTTTATGGATTGCACGAAGGCCGTAAGCTGTTTTTGGAATGGAGATACGACGGCAATCACCCCCCGGCCAAGACCGGCGGGAGCCTGGGCATGTTTACCGGTAATGGTAAGGAGGATGACATTCACCGCCACCAGAACGATCACGGCAGCAATCAGTAGCATCCTTTTGGAAAACATGGGCCTTAAAGAATGATCACCTGTTTGAGAATTTCCAGGCTGTCCAGGGCTTTTCCCGATCCGAGGGCAACCGTCGACAACGGATCTTCGGTAACCGTGATGGGCAGTCCACTGGCTTCGCGGAGGAGCTTGTCCAGATTTTTCAGCAGGGCCCCCCCACCGGTGAGAACGATTCCGCGATCGACGATGTCGGCGGCCAGTTCGGGTGGCGTCTGCTCCAGGGCGATCTTCACCGTTTCCACGATGGCTTCGATCTGTTCGGAAATCGCCTCACGGATCTCTTCGGAATCGATGGCCAGGATTTTGGGTATGCCGGAAACGAGATCGCGGCCTTTAACCTCGATGGTCTCCACCTTATTCGGGTCGGGATAGGCATTGCCGATGGTGGTTTTGATGATTTCGGCGGTCCGTTCGCCGATGAGCAGATTGTACTTGCGTTTGACGTACTGGATGATGGCCTCGTCCATCTTGTCACCGGCCACGCGCAGGGAACGGCTGTAGACGATACCGGCCAGTGAAATCACGGCCACCTCGGTCGTTCCGCCACCGATATCCACCACCATGTTACAGGTCGGTTCGGTAATGGGCAGATCCGCTCCGATGGCAGCGGCCATGGGCTCTTCGATGAGGAATACTTCCCGGGCGCCGGCAGATTCGGCAGATTCTCGCACGGCGCGTTTTTCAACCTGGGTGATCCCCGATGGGACGGCGATGATGATTCGTGGACGAACAAAGGTTCGGCGATTATGGACCTTGTGAATGAAATGACGCAGCATGGCCTCAGTCACTTCGAAGTCGGCGATCACGCCGTCACGCATGGGGCGAATGGCCACGATGTTACCGGGTGTACGGCCCAGCATGTTTTTGGCTTCGAGCCCCACGGCCAAAACGCGACTCTTGGTCCGGTTGTCCGTCCGAACGGCCACCACCGAAGGCTCACTGAGAACAATGCCTTTGCCTTTGACATACACCAGTGTATTGGCCGTGCCCAAATCAATGGCCAAATCACTGGAAAAGACACCCAAAATGGAATCAATAAAGTTCATGCTGCCTCTTGTTCAAGTTATTTTCAACGCCGGCGAATGTGTTGTCACTGGGGTAAAGGCAAGTGGACCGTCCTTTTTCGCAGTGGTAGGCTAAAGAAACGGGTACCAGAAACTGAGGGTCATTTCAAGCCTTAATTTGTTGAAATCAGCATTAATCTCTTTGAATTCCAAAATGTTCCATAATCCTGTCGTGGATTCTGGGACGAAAGTCAATCAAGCGGTTACGCCAGCGAAATGGATGAACGCGATTGGTCAACAAAATAACCGTCATATCGGTTAAGAGGTCCATCCAGAACGATACCCCGGTGAACCCCAGATGCCCCACCGTCTTTTTCGAGAAATACCGCCCCGCACTGGAGTTTTTGACGGCGGGCCGATCGAATCCAAGGGTAAATTGATGGACGGGGTTTCCATAAAGCACTTCAGTTACGATCGACGGAGAAAAAACAGTGTCGGCCGAAGCGCCATGGCTCCCCCCGACGAGGCTTCGCAACAGTCGATGAACCGCCTCGGCCGTGCCGAACAGTCCCGCGTGACCGTCGACGCCGCCGGTATACCAGGCATTGTCGTCGTGGACCTCGCCGATCAGCAGCCGATTACGCAGCGGGCAAAGTTCGGTGGCGGCAAAAAGGCGTCCTGGCCGGGTCCCGGAATGAAGATCCACGAAAAACAGATCGTGAATTCCCAACGGCCCATAGATATGGTCTGCCAAGAAACGATCCAGCGAGCAGCCGGCGACGCGTTCGATAAGCCGGCAGAGCAACATGAAACCCAGGTCACTGTAAAGGGTCGCCTCCCCGCTAGGGGCGATCAAGGGCACGTTCAACAGCAGATCCAACACCGTCTCCTTGCGCAATTGGAACGGCAGGGATTTCAATGACATGTAAAAACGACGATGGGCCGGGAGTCCACTTCGGTGGGTGAGCAGTTGCCGGGGCGTGATGGCAGCCTTATCGGTCTTGGCAAATACGGGCAGCCAGGTTGCCACCGATCGATCCAACGCAATCTGCCCCCTGTCCACCAGCCACGCCGCGGCTAGCGTGGTGGCCAAAGGCTTGGTCAGGGAGGCCAGATCAAACACCGTCTGCCGGGTCATGGGTTGGCCGTTGAAGCGGTTGGCCTGCCCGTAAGCCTCGAAAAACAGCCGTTGCTCGCCACGGCCGACAAACAGCACGGCCCCGGGAAAGACATGGTCTCGGAGCGCCTTTCGCATCGCTTCGTCAATGGGGTGATGAATCATCGGCGACTCAGCGCCGGCCCGTCAAAGATCAGGCTCTCGGTATCGGTGTTCAGACGCACGGGGATGCCCACAGGCAGCGTCCGGTTAGCACCCGCATGGCCAACGGCAAAACCGGCCAATATGGGGATCCCCAAATCTCCCAGCCGGTCGGCGACGATATCATGGACCTGGGCGGCGGATCCACAATTGTCGAAACTGCCCAGGACGAGACCGGCGAGACGGTGGAGGCAGCCGGTTAGCCGCAGTTGGGTCAGCATGCGATCGATCCGATACGGCGCCTCGCCCTGGTCCTCGATCAGCAATACCGTACCATTTAAATCGGGTGCGAAAGGCGTACCGATCAAATGACAAAGCAAGGTCAGGTTTCCGCAAAAAAACGGCCCACTGGCCCGCCCCGACCGAATCACCGGTCCTTTAGCGGCCTTGATGCTGATGGGTCTTGCGTCGCTGAGCGCGCGGCGGAAATGATTATGGGTATCGGCATCCCCACTGCCCAAGGTCGTCACCGTGGGTCCGTGGAACGCGGCCATGTTGCACCGCGCCACCAAAAAAGCCAGCAGCACGGTAACGTCGCTGAAACCGACGAATACCTTGGGATGGTCTTTGATGAAATCGGCATCCAACAAGGGCAGGATACGCATGGCGCCATAGCCGCCGCGGGCGCAGATGATGCCATGAATGGCCGGATCGGCGAACATCTGATGAATCAGCGCGGCCCGTTGGTGATCAGACCCGGCAAGGTAGCCGTCGGCGGCATGGATTTCTTCCGGCACCACCAGGGTGAACCCCATGGATTCGAGTATCGCGACGCCGGCATCAAACGCGTCGCGATCAAAGGGGCTGGAGGGGGCAACGATGCCCAGGGTGTCGCCGGGGCCGAGCCCCCGAGGCAGATTTAAATCAGATGATATGGATGGATTCAAAATTTTATTTTTCGCTCCTTGACACCTTTGGATGATGGTGCTAAAGGGTTGGTTTCTCGTCGGGGCGTAGCGCAGACTGGTAGCGCACTTGAATGGGGTTCAAGGGGTCGGAGGTTCAAATCCTCTCGCCCCGACCAGATTTTCTAAACGGAATCAAGGGCTTGCAATTATCGTTGCAAGCCCTTTTTTCTTGCCTTTCTGCTTGGGGGTCAAACCGGGGTACAAGATTCGATGCCATAAGGGGACATTAAAAAAATATCGAAAAATATGCAATGGGGTAAGGATGCCGGCCGTTCAGCCTCCCTATGTCCGTTCCCCGCAATGCTGGTCAGGAAATAATCGGTGCCCCGACGCAAAAAGGGGTACAGCTCATCAAGTTGTAACCCCTTTCGATTTTTTAGCGCCATGTAAGCAAATTTGATCAATGCTTAGCTTTTGCTTGGTCCAAATAATCCGGGTCAACGGCCAGTATGGTCACCAACCACCGGCCCATGACGATCACAGAAAATATCGACTTGACGCCAACCCCAACCTGAACAAAAATCAACCCAGGGATACCCCACTGCCCTGGATGGTAATTCCGGATCCGACCTGAATCTCGAACCCCTATTCGGGCAAGGCTGTAATGGTCTTTCCCGTCTTTGTTTTTATCCTGGCTATGAGTCATATTTCTTGGCGACTGTGGGGTTGGGATAGACAGATGAAATATGAACGAAGATCGAACCTGGGAATAGGTATTGTAACCACAGGTTTTGGAAAGGCCTATAATGTAAAGATTAGTTGGAGACATCCAATGAATCTGCTGCTGTTCTTCACCTGTGATATCCAAATGAAAACCAACTAAACATCAAAAATGGCCGACCACCAGATGTAGTGGCCAGCCGTCTTTTTCCCAGAGCTGTAAGTGTCCATGTCAAATACTTTCAGTGGTTAAATCCTGACACAAAAAGATAGAGCAAAGTCTCGGTCATCCCTTGGGTTGTCTGACTCCACCTCAGTGGCAAATCGAGTCAGAAGCCGTTCATACAGATTGAAAACAGATTATTTTTTGCTTTTTTGTTCTATCAGACAATCCTCAATTGTCTGATCCGTTGAACCGTTTACCGTACTAACAACGATTGGTATCGTTTTTTGTTTAGCCGGAAGCGTCAAACGACATTGTTCGTCAAGCCGTAAGACCACTACTCCAGGCTATCAAATGATTGATAAGCTGGAACCGATCGTTCCAATGGGCTTCGAAAAGGCGGCGGATATGCCTGATAACGGAGTCGATTCGGTCCTTGCTTTTCAGCAGCAGTCTTTTCAGCTTGGCTTCCCAGAAGGAACGTTGGAGGATCATCCCGCCGAACACAGCCTTTTCGCTCAGTTGGAAAGCCAAATCATTGGTCGGCCCGGATCCATCGCACTGTGCTTTCAACAGTTCATATTCTCTTTCGAGTTCTCGGAGCATGCCCCTTTTTTCAAGCTCGGCATATTCCCGAAGCAAATCCTCTTGTTGCCTCAGATCGATCTCATCCTGGCAATTTTGAATGACCTTGACCAGGTATCTGTGGGCGGTCTCCGAGCGCAAGCGTCCCTTTGCCCGCTGTGTGGCAAAGATGGCTAATCCTTGCCGGATCGCCTCCGGCGTATAACGGGAACTGAGCCAGGTTCGAAGCGTACCTTTTGGGTCAACAACGTCAAGGCCAAAATCGGTGAAGCCTTTATCCAGAAGCTGTCTTGCCACACCCATGGTCGGAAGTTGGTCAGGCTTTTTATATCGGTCTCGCCGACCCTTCAGGCTTTCTAAAAATGCGCGATCCTTTTCGGGATCCGGGCATGCCCGACGAAGGACTTGCAAGCGGCTCAGACCTTGAAACTCATACCGGCCCGCATGGTTGATGCCGGCGGTATAGGCACGCAGCACCTCTTCGACGGCACTTTTTACCAGGCTTTCGGGGCTGCTGTCATCAAGCTTGATACGCCCCACAGCCTGTTCGAACTTGCCGAATTCGCCCTCGATTACCGCTTTGTTTTCAGGGCGTCGGGGTGTTGCCGGGATCATCGTCGTGTCCGGCTCAACGGTTTGCCTGAGAATACGATCTTCATGAATCGGCTTGTTGTCGTGAACCAGCGCGTCGGGTTTGCGTCCCAAAAAGTCGACGCTTTGTTCATAAGCGGTAAGAACACCATGTGCATTTTCCGTTTCGGTCACAACAACGGCGGTGTGGCAGGCCGTGGTCTGATCGACCATACCTTGCCAATTATAATCCCTCTTTTCACAGCTTTCGGTTAGATGCACCGAGATGCCTTTGCCGTCGGTGACCAGTATCGTGCCCGGTTGCACCTTTTGCGTACTGCCCCGGTAACGGGGTGATTTTATTTTTTTTGACGAGATCATTTTGCTGATTTTAAGAACGCGTACGATCTGATTCGGCGGCAGATCAACGCGCTTCGGCTCATATTGAAGAAAGTCTCTTACGCTCCCCTGCCAAACGGCATAGTCCTCAATGATCATCCGGGCGACAGCATTTACCTCTGGACCAAATTCCGGTATCGGCCGAGGAGAAGCGGGCTCGTAAGCCTGGTTTGCATCCCTGGCCTTCCAGGTATCCAAGGTCGCATACGGGACCTCGACAAGTTCGCAGAACCGCTCTTGAGACCCGATCCAATCATCGAACAGATCGAGGATGATCCGCCTGAAGCCGGGGCTGTAGCCCGTTCGCCCACCAGAATGTCGGACAACAGCGCCGGGATTATCTATTTGGTATTGCAAGACGGTGACCCGCAGCGCCCACCCGGCGGTGTCCGATGCCGGGTCGGATGGTATCGGTGGTCGACCCGGTTCCGGCAGATTGATGCCTTCAAACGCCTTGATCAGTTGATTCTTTCTCTCATAGACCTGCGTACGGTTCACCCCGGCTTGTTTGCAGATTTTACTGACGGGTCCTTCCAAAGAAAGGCCCGCCTGTTCGGCCATGTCCCGGGTCAGCAGGTGCAAGGCAATCAATGAAAGCTTGTTTTTTTGAGATCTTCTTGTATATTCATCGTTGGCAGACTCTGGTTTGGGGGTACTGATTTCAGGAAAAATTTGCAACTTCTCAAAACTGAGCCTGCCATTCAACTCTTTTTTATTTATCCGAGTATTTTCTCACCCATCAGCCAGATTTGCGGTTTGCCGCCATGGGAAATCACCCGGAACAGCTCCAAGCCCCGGCTGTCCGGGTTGGTCAACTCGGCGGTTTCTGCCCCGAGCCCCTGCTCAATGCGCTTGAGGCTTTGATCCGCGATTCCATAAAAACGGTCGGCCGGAACCAACAGGCCGCCCAACCCGTGATGCGTTCTTCGATGATTGTAATGATCGACCCACCGGCCAATAGCGCGGGCCGCATCCGTCAGGTCCATGAACTCGGTCTGGTGTACGCACTCTTTCTGAAAACTGGCATTCAGGGCCTCGACCTTGCCGTTAACCGATGCCTTTTTCGCCAGATAATAGTTGATTTCGCACTCTTCAAGCAGCGCCTCGAAACGGGACAGTCCCTTCCACGAATGGAATGCCGAGCCCCGGTCGGACATGACGCCTTCGGGACGTCCGTAGCGCTGAACCGATTGTTCGAAACATTCGATTACCGGCCCTGCTGATTCGCTCGGCGTAATCGTCCAGCCGGCGATGAAGCGCGAAAAATCGTCCTCAATGAACAGGACGCAGGTTTTCTGTTTGTGGACGTAAAAATGGTAAAAGTCCAGGTGGTACAACTCTTTGGGGCGTGCGGCCTCATAGCGACCGGCAGGTTCTTTGCGCTTGAGTGTCGGTGGAAGATAGCCATTTTCCTCCATAACGTGACGTACGGTACCTACCGACACCTTGAAACCGGAGCGTTTGAGCATGTTGCGGATCTGGCTCGGTCCGTAACCCGGATGCTGCCGCCACATCGCCAGGATCTTGTTGTCCCGAATCGTTGTGGGATCATCATCAACTCCAGAGAAGTCCCCAATGTTTCCATCGGTATTGCGTCGCTTGTCGGTCCGGATCCAATCGTATATGGTGGTCTCGGACACATCAAATTTGGCCGACGCTTCGGCGATCGAGTTTTTTGATGAATAATTCAGGATCTCATCCTTTTGGGCCCGGGAGTATCGTTTTCCACGCTTTGGATATTTTTTCTTGGGCTGAGGCCCGCCATCTATGGATTGTTCAGGTCTTTCATCGCCGGCCTCGTTGCCCGCTTTTCCCTTTACATGTTCCTTCATGTCGGTTATCTCCTTTTTCATGTCTTAAGGAAATACCGAGACTCAGTTAGCCCATGTCTGGCTTTTCTCACCGCATTTTCATGTTATCTTTTAATCTACGACATGTAAGTGATAGCAGAAAGCACACGTTGTTGTGATTTAAAGGTTAGTTGGCGATATATTCAGGCAGCGATGGAAATATCTAAAAATGAAACGCGTTCCGCCTCATCGCTTTTCGGATCTACCGTCCGGGAGGCTGATATGGAATGTGCTGCCTTCCCCTGCGGACGACTCGATTCGCAGCAGACCATCCAGCTTTTGCGCGGCCCTTTTGACGATGGCCAGGCCGGCTCCCTGCCAAAACCGGTGATTACCAGACCGTACATGTAGAATCGGGACTTTCAGCCTTACCCCCTCCATAGCGTCCATGTTAAATCGTTTCTATTAGTACTGTGAGTGAACTTTGATTTACATGTTAGGCACAGATAATCCTGTTCCTTGAATCCGTTAAACTTGCGCGGTTTATCCACTTTTATTAAATTTTCATGCGGTCTACCACTACTAATTTTCTTTGACTGTTTCATACAAAAATCGCATATCTCCATCGTAAATCCTTCCATCTGATTTCCGGGAAAGAATAGTTTCGATTCGCTCACTCAAAGTGGAGCATCACGCCATGCAGCCATCATTCAGGCTTTGGCTTGGTGAAAATATTACTTGACCATCAATTTATATGCGCCAGGATATTTCTCCCCCAATGAAAGGGATGAATTATGGCAAACTTGATCCAATAACATAGGCGTGGTTCTCTGATTAGATTTTCGTTACCCATACACCGACATCGAGCCGTGCTCCCTTAGCCCCGAAAAATGTTCCTGATATTGGTGAGATTGTTTCAGGCATTCTTGCCACCGCAACGGCGGTATGGTCAGTTCCAACAATCTTTCCAATGGTAGGATCTAAACCTTTCCAGCCTGCGCCAGGCAGATACACTTCGGCCCAAGCATGAGTGGCACCAAAATTGGCTGTTGATGGCTTTGCATGAAGGTAACCGCTGACAAATCGCGAGGCGACACCCAATGATTTCATCGCTTCCACAAACAGAACTGCAAAGTCTCGACAAGAGCCGGTACCATATGCAAGTGTCTGCTCTGCTGTTTGTATCCCGGGTTCTTCACGAATTTGATATTTCAGCGTCTGATGAATGTAGGCGCAGATCCGGTTCAACAGCGTGTATGTCTCAATTCTTTCCCCAGGCTGCCAACAGTTTCCAATCCATTCATCCAGCTGGGTTCTATTCTCGTTCTCCTGAATGGCCATATAAGGTGCCAGTAATATAGCGTCATCTGATTGATAGGTAAAAGGCCAATCTATTGCGTAATCGGCAACCAGAAATTTCAGTGGTGCTTCATTGTACTGATCGATAACAACTTCGCTCTCAACGATAAGCTGGTTGGTGGGTAAATCGAAAGTGGCGACGGCAACCGAGTTGCCTTCCACGTCCCTGTGCCAAAGCAAGGAAGCTGGCGGCGTGATTGTTAGCGTTGAGGATTCAATTCGTAGATCATGGTCCTCTCTTGGGCGCAGCCGCAAAATATGTGGACCAAGGCTTACAAGACCGGAGAAGTTGTAGTAGGTACGATGAAGAATGTTATAGCGCTGCATACCTTTACCTCTCGGTCAATTTTGCATGTGTTAGGCCGTCTATTTAACAAATAACCAGTTGTCATATTAGAATATATGATTACTAAATTGTGGAGCTGGCTGCATACCAGAAGATTACAACGTAATGGCATGCGGTACCGGCGATAACAAAAAGATGCCAGATCAGGTGGCCGTAGCGCAGTCGGTAGTCCGTTGCGAAAAAAGCAACCCCGACGGTGTAAAACAGGCCGCCTGCAAACAAATAAACTAGACCCGAAGTCGTCATCATAGTAAGCAATGGATCGACAGCAATCAAAGCGAGCCAGCCCATCACCAGGTAAAAGGTAGTTGATATAATGGGATGTGAGGTCCTATAAATGGCCTTCATTGTTATTCCGGATAGGGCAAATCCCCAAACAATGCCAAACAGTGTCCAGCCAAAAGCTCCATGGAGCACTCCCAGTGTCAACGGGGTATAGGTGCCAGCGATAAGAACATAAATGGCGGAGTGCTCGATGATTCGAAAACAACGTTTGGCCTCACCTTTTGGAAGGGCATGATAGAGTGTTGAGGATAGATAAAGCAGCAACATGCTAAAGGCGAATACGCTTGTGCCTGCAACATATGCCATATCTCCGTGGCGTAATGCATTCATGACGAGCAACGGTGTTCCGAAGATCGCGGCGATCAACCCTACGCCGTGACTGATGCTATTGGCGATTTCTTCGCCTTTCAGCTGCTCGCGTTTATGGTTTGGAAGAATGGAACGCACGCCAAGTCCTTTAGACTTTCACACATCATCAAATGTTAATAAATCGACTGAAGATTCCAAGTCTCATAAAGTTCAAAATCTGTGCAGTAACACTAACCAACGACGCCTGTTTACGTCGATATATTAGCTCCATGGTCCCCAATTGCCACTGGATTTAATAAGTTTAAGCGCTTGATGGATCGTGTATTTCTTAAAACCTGTGATCGTGTCGTTAAGATAGTAGTCTTTCTTTAATAATAGTCGTTTATGTTCATCGCTGATGTCGTATACAAAGTCAAGCTCTTCAAGCCAGGCATGATTTACAGGTTTATCCTGATTTAAAGAAGCCAGATTTCCATGCACGAGTCGATGCTGTCCGAAGTAATCCTTGACTCGAAGATGCTGTATGAATTCCGCTGCAGCCTTAAAGCAATTGTACTGTATATCTCGTTTTCGGTAACCCGCATTCAAGTTTGAAGTCAATGGGCTTGCCACATTTTCATGTTTCTGCAATAATATCATTTTTTATGAATTTTGCCTAAATTTGATTGAAAAGTAATAAAATCTCGATCAGTTTCTCTTGGAGAATGTGCTTTATGCATATTGATTGACGCAATCCAAAAAAGGAGACGCGTTAGCAGATTGCCGTAGCCCGATGGGATTGGTTGCTGCCGCGTCATCGAAATCGTCACTTATTCTGAATTCGGATTCTTTATCACCAACGAAAAAGAACGTTTTGTCTCCGAAGGCAGGCCTCAATTCGTCAATCCAACGTGCACTTTCATCAAATTCAGCAAAAAATGGCCTTTTCACCCAGTTGGCGGACCGGCCCTGAATAATAGACATGGCGATGTATTTTTTCCCGTTTATTTCAGGAATCCCATCGATCTTAATCTTCCCTTGGCGTGCTGACATACTTGGCCCCCTGACCGTTCTTGCCATTCCACTTACATGACTAAATGCCTTTCTGAATATACGATACGCATCAACCAAAGGAATGGAAAAAAACCTATGTGAACCGGTGTTTCTGGGTACAAACATATAATATGGAATGATGCCCATATTCACCTGATCCTCCCACATTTTTTTCCAGACAGAGGGTATTGCGTTTACATGATTGAGAACCGGGGATTGCGACCTGATTAAGGCACCCGTTCGTCTAATGCGTTTCACTGCCTCCCGGAAGGCAACGGTTCTCATCTCCTGATGGTGATTGATATGCGCCATTATGGAAAGATGAATTCCAGAATCGACTACTTTTCTAAAAAGCTCCAAAATCTTATCTGAATCTCTGTCCGTCAGGAATCTGTAAGGCCAGAAAGAGAGCGATTTAGTCCCTATTCGTATTGTTTTTAGATTGGATATGCCCGAATTCAGCAGGGCATTGATGTATGTTTCCAGTCGTTCGGCCTTCATCACCATGGGATCTCCACCGGTAAGCAGTACATCCGTAACTTCAGGATGCATGCTGAGATATGATGCAGACAATTCAGCATGTTTCAATGCGATCTTATGATCACTCATTCCGATGAACTGCGGCCATCTGAAACAGAATGTGCAGTAAGCATGGCAGGTCTGCCCCTGGGCTGGAAATAGCAACACGGTTTCCCTGTATTTATGCTGGATTCCATCAATCCTGTTCCCATCCAGCTCGGGAACATTGCATTCAAGTTGACCTGCCGGGTGCGGATTAAGCCCAAGCCGAATTTTCCTGATCGTCCGATTAATGAGGGATTTATCCGTTCCGTTTCTTAACATGCTGGAGACCAGATTGAAGTTCTTTTGGGAAATCAGTTTTTTCTGGGGAAAATTGATCATGTACAAAGGATCATTTTCAACATTGTCCCAATCAATCAACTCATTAACCACATAATTGTTAGTCTTAAAGGGTAAGACTCTAGAAACAACATCAATATCGGAGATAGCGGTTTTTTTTAATTTTTTTATCTGCTCTATCTTGTGATAATTTTTTCGTGTAAACGGTATATATTTCATGGGATTATGCTTTATTTGTGATATTTAAATACAAATCGCTGTCTTAGCTTGTTAACTTGGACCTTGTCACGAATGGACATTGGCCGACTCACAGGAAGAAAGAACAATTAAAATTGCCGCTTCTAGAGGATTGATGACGGTGAGCGTATTGTTAAAGTGACAATCGTTAAAAAAAAGAATTGTTATGGACTATCACAACGGTTAACAAAACAAAGTATGCTTCAGTAGGATGAGCTGTAATCGGAGATCGGATAATTGCGGAAGAAATCTGCCGGATTGCTGTTTTCTTATGAATCGGGACAAATGGAGATATGTCCGTTTTGATCTCCTCTCAAGGATAGTTATCGATTGACCTCATCCTTAATTGACTCCCAGATGTTGTTGGCTTCTTCACGCCAACCATTCAGGAATGCTTCATTAAAAACCCATTTGAATCGTTTTGACTCTTCTGGACAAATCTTTTCAAGGGAAGTGAAATAGATACTCCTCATTAAAGAAAAATAGTTAGCATCATGATTAGCGTTCGGACGTTTGATGACATCCTTTATTTCCTGATAAGATGCCCCTCTAATCCATTTTGCTGCAGTCCGTATCCCTGTTCTATATGCGTCTTCGATCTCTTCCGATTGTCGCTCCTGCATTTCGGATTTCTTCATTGCGATAATCGTCTTTTCATTCCTTAATTTATTGATCACCTTTCTCATAGTATGCCTCGATTCTGGCTTTTTTCTTCGGCCTTAAAACGGCGGGTGTTTTCTGCTTAATTAGAAGCTTGACGATGAGGCTGTAACCAACTGATATACCGGTAAAAACGTCGACATCCCAAGAATATAATAGCCGAAGCATCCCTCGAAACACAAAGGGATGCCTGTTGGCTGCCAGTAATGTTTTATGCTACTGTCACATTTTTAGCGGAAGGGCCCTTCGGTCCTTGTTCTACGTCAAAGGTTACTTGGTCACCCTCGTTGAGGGATTTGAAACCGGTAGAATTGATAGCTGAATGATGAACAAATACGTCCGCACCATCTTCCTGCTCAATGAACCCGAATCCCTTGCGATCGTTGAACCACTTAACTGTTCCATTGGCCATGATAACATCCTCCTTTCTTATACTATTTTCAATGTCACTGACTGGAGGGTGCCATTTTGGCAAATGGTATTGGCCTACAGAGAGGAGTCGTCCTGAAAAGAAAATGAATATGGCAGGACTTGATTGAATACATTAATCATAACCTGTTCTTCGCACAAAGCAAGTTAAATATTTGTTTATAAAATAAATATTTTCCCGGAAAAAGCATTTAAATCATACAAATCCGAAACGTTAGATGTAAGCTTTCAGTGAACCCATGAAAGCAGGGTATCAGCCTTCAGCGAGGATACTTCTAAAATTTCGAATCAAGGGATAAAGGAAGACGTGTTTTACGGGAAGTTGCGGTTGGTAACCACCCAATTTACCACGGCCAGTGGTCTGGCCGACATGGATCCAATTTGCCGCACGATAGCAAGTACCCTTGAAACGGTCTTTGTGGACAAAGGTTTCCAATAACACCGGACGATAACCATATTGTTGTTGCCAGTCGTCGGGAAGGCGTTTTGCGGCGATGGATAAAATATGGGACGCCAGGTTGTGGCACTTCACCCAAGGCAGGATCAGATATCTGGCGTTGTTGACAACCAGCTGAAGATTGCGTTTGCGTTGATCGCCCGACCAACCGATGAAGCGATCCCGGTCGGCGACTTGCCAAGCCGATGCCCCGAAGCCCAAAAGGGCTAGCAGTTGGCTGTCGGCATAGACCATGTAGCGTTTTTGGGCGCCGGTGAGCGGTTTGTACCCCAGGTAGTGATAACGGTGAATGAATTCATTATAGAGAGCCGAGTCCTTGGCGCTTTTCACCGAACGAAACGTCATCGTCCCCAGCTTACCGGCTGCTTGGCAGATGGGCGGTTGCGGATCGGATGCCCGGGTAATCTTCGGCCGATGGCGACCGTTGCCGTTTTTGCACAGGGGTGCCGGCAAGCGAATCAGCCCGTCTTCTTGCATACGGATCATGGCCACCCGGCAAGACATATCCTTGAGTCGTCCGTCTGGCCGTAACCACGGCAAGGATCGGCAGACCAGGCGGGATAGATCGGCACGGTGGGCCTGCGGGTGGCTGTCAATGAGATGGCGGATATGCTGGATCTCTTTTTCTGAAAACAACCGTCCGCAATAGCGATAGGTCTTCATGGGCATTAAGCTACGGGAACGCTTCATTGAGTTTCCAGGCCTGCCGCTTTTCTTCCGTCAGATTCCAGGGTAAAAAGGCGGACGGATCTTGGGGCACACATCCCCGGTTCTCGGCGCAGGCCTGAAAGTAGGCCAGCAATAGTTTCATCGGATCGATGCGGTTGATACAACAGGTTTGCAAAATCGTAAAGAGCATGGCGCAAAGGCCGCCGCTCCATACCGAGCCGCAGCCATAATAATTCTTGCGTCCGGTGACCGGGTTGCGCAAGCGTCTTTCCGATTCGTTGTTGTCCATGGGAACCTCTGGGTGATCGACAAAAATGGTCAGTCCTTGCCAATGGTTTTTCAAGCTGTTCAGGGCCGATGTCTGCCAAGATTTCAAGGTATCGTCTAACAGCTCTTTTTGCCAGGTCTCGGCCATTTCTTCGATCGCGGCGTTCAACTTTTGTTGATGAAGATCGTAAACGGCTGGATCCTCGATGGCCGCGCATCGCTGGGCGTTGATATGAAACAGTTCATTAATGCGTGCGATCCACACCTCGGCCCAATCCCGGGTGCTGCGATAACCTTTTTGAATGCGAATAAAATCGCGACGCTGATGCGCCCAGCAAAATGCCAGGAGGATCAACTCGGATAGGGCCTTGTAGGCAGAATATCGGTCGACGCTGAGAATGCCCTTTGCATGGGGTCCCAGGTGTTCTTTGGGCACTTTGGACGATCGGGTGGGGTCGAGTAAATAGACGACCGTGTCTTGGGTAACGACTACCCACAACCACCAGCGGAAACCAGTCTTGCCGGCGATTTCTTCAAATACCATCCAGCGGGTTTCGTCCATTTGCCAGCGATCGGCCTGGCGACTGCGTTGGATGATTCCTTCATAAAGCGGCTCGACAAGATCCTTGATTTTGCTCAAGCCGCCGGTCAGGGTTCCCTGTGAGACGTCGAGTCCCTCCAGGGCCAATACCTGACGAATGCGGTACAGCGGTCTTTGAAAAAGGAACTTCTCAAGTATCAGTCGAACCCAGAAGCCTTCGGTGAACATCCCTTTGGGAATCATTTTGGCAACCGGTGGCGCGGTGACGATACCGGGAACCGCCTGGCACGTGCAGGTCGATGTATAACAGCGCCGGCGATGGATGTGCCGAACGATCTTGACTTCCCAGTGAATCAGTTCACTGTCTTCGGTAAAGGGGAGCGGTTCAAATGGCAAACCGCACTGGGGGCAAAACTTATCGTTATCGTCGATATCGTGGAAGATTTCTTCAAAGGGCAGATTTTCTCTTCGTCTGCGCCCGAAGCCTTTGGCGCCTTTTTGCTTGCCCCGTTTTTTATCCTGGTTGGATTCGGGTGCCGGATCGTCTTTTTGCTCATCATCGGCGGGTTCTTCATCTGAAGACTCATCGTCGGATTTATCGGCTGAGTCGCTATCGGTATTGGACGCCTCGGATTTTTTACCGAAAATCTGTTGTGCCATCCATATCAGCTGGTACTTGAGCGCGTCGATCTGTTGATTGAGTTCATTACAGTGGGTGGATTTTTCGGATAGTTCAGCTTCGAGTTGCGCGATCATCTGCTCAAGCGTCACGATCTGCTGCCTGGCCTCAGTATAAGCCGCTTGCCAATCGATAACGACGCCAACAGTCTCGGTGTTTTGGCTAATCTCGGTGCTGGTGATATCAATGATAGACATAGCCAGTACCATACACCAAAATTTTTCGTGTGTCCCGCGTTTTTTAACTTGGAGATATTTTTTTTCGGTTGCGTTAGTCTGAGGTGACGGACGGCTTTAATGAATGCTTACCGTTAGATTACGAATAGAAAAAGGTTGCTGCTGAAAATAATTTGACCTAATTAGCCGTCTTTTAGGGCAAATATTCGTTATATCCTTGGCTCAATTATTCATTACTAAGGGTGTACGCTACGGCTATACCAAAAAAATGGTCATCACCGATTATTGTGGTTTCTTGCCAATGTCTCCGGAATAGCCCGGCGGAAAGCTATTTCCGCGCACCACTATATATGGAGGCGACCAAATTGCCGATTCGGTGCAGATTATATCGGGGAAATAAATCTATCACAAAATGTGTCGAACTGAGATGTATGAGATAATCCCACGAATGGCCAAACCTGTGACTAGTACAGGGTATTTGCCTTTTTGCCCCCCTCTAAAAACGTGTGATTTCCAATAGATGTTTAGTCATATCTTGCGTTTGATGGCAATAACAACGATGTGATTGAGCACGGAATCGAATTTGACCGTGAAATCGGCGGCCGCATCGAAAAGTTTGCTCAGATCCTTGTAACCCATCACAACCCTATCCAATCAACGCGGCAGTTCGGTGCCTTCGTTCATGATTCGAATATATTCCACGTAGGGATAAAGGCGGTTTCGTTTTTGGCCTTATCCCTTCAACACCTGTCCCCGTCTTTTCTCCAGCAGCAGACGGTATTCAAATTTCATATCATCCGGTAAAAAGCTAACGTTGATGAGCTTTTCCCATGCGGATGTGACGCCTTTGAGATCCCTTAAAATGGTCGAAATGATTTTATGGTTCAACCCCAGACGACTCTGGCCGAAATAGTCAATCAAACTATCCGAATCCAGCTTGTTTTTTTTCCCTTTTATAGGAAGTGCGATTTCCTCTTTCGGATTGGAAAGCACGATGGTGGTGTTCAGGATGTCATAGGCGGGGGTGAGTTCCACCTTGCCGTCACGGGTCATCAGGGAAAAGTTTTTCAGATGCATATCTTCATTGCCGATGAGAAAATTCACCAGGGTCAGTCTGAACAGCTTTATTTTTTCCACGGCCGGAAAGGTGCAGTACCGGTCGATCACCTGCGCAACTTTTTCCATGGAGGCATCGTATTTGGTATCCCGACTCAGTCCCAGGAGTTGAGAGAAGTCCTCCACGGCGATCTTTTTTCTCCCCACCCGGTCAAACCGCCGGATGAAATAGGTCAAGGAACCATCTTTTGAATAGACCAGCCCGTGGAGGGGCACCGGAACGCCGGCGGCTTCCGCCAGGCGCATGGACAGGTCCTCGTTTTCCGGCAAGTGTCTGTATTGGGGGTTTTGTGGCTTTAATATGTACCGGCCGCCGGTATCAACAACTACGAATCCGCTTTTTCTGGTATTCAGGACCGCGCTGAGCTTGGGCTGAACCCCCTGAATCGACATTTTTGGAGCACGGGCGGCGGCTTCGAAGATCTGCTCCGAGGCGGAATAGGGGAGGTCCAGGAGTTGTCTGAGGCTGCGGGAGAGTTTTTGGAGCCCCTGGGGTGAATATTTTCCCTCGCAAGGTTCATAGGTGATGGGGCAGATGCTCATTCAGCCGCCTTCACGGTCACCGCACCCACCATGTCCATGCCCACCGCCATCAATTGGCTGAAAAGGTCCTGCCGGTCGATTTTCAGAGCGCGAAGGAGGGCTTCTAGATTGTAACCTTCGGGAAGCAGTCCTTCCAGGAAGGGGGGGAATGTCTCATACTCGTATGGTTCGGGTCGGACGGGGGCGTTCAGGCTAACCGGAGGCCCGCTGTATTCCGGATCATAGGTGAACCGAAAGGCCGTTCGCGGCGTAATTTCCTCCAGAACGCCCGCACGAATATCGTGCATGAACACATCAGCCTTGCGCATCGTCACCCGCCTCGAATCGATCCATCAACGGACTGTCCAGAGATAAGGAAACATTGAGCGCCCCCAAAACCTTGAACAGGGTATTCAGGCGCACGGTCTCCTTACCGTTTTCGATGTCGTAGACAACCGTTTTTCCCACCCCGGCAATATCGGCTAAATTTATCCGGGACAGCCCGGCCTGTTTGCGGTGGTACTGAACGACGCGGCCTATTATTGTGATGGTATATGTGTTAATTTTTACCGTCATCGCAGCAACATTAGCGTTTTGTCTTTCTGAGTTGAAATGATTCAAATATATCTATGCCAATTTTGCCGCCATAGCGGTATTTTGTCAATGTTTTTTAGGGTATTCCCGATAGAGACGCTTCCAAACAATTGTTTTTAACGCTTCTGCGGCAATACCATGATCAGAGTTCGGGTGGTATGTTCCAATTTTTTTACCCCTATTTCAGGTATGCATAGGCCAATGGAATTGGATCTTAACCCCGGATCCTAATTCTTGATCTCCCAATCATCAATCGGCCCGGTTGTTTCCGGGCTGGCAGCCTTGCTGCCTTTAGCGGTCAGCTGTTGCAATACCTTGCGTTCTTTTTCCAGGGTCGGGTCTCCGATGATCTGCATTTCCGCATCGAAATGTCGGCCAAAAAGCGAAAAAAACTTCCGGTAGCCGGGGGAAACGTCAAGCGGGCATGATTTGCGTTCCCAGGTCGAAAGCATGTTCACTTCAGGACGAATGTCGGGGTTGATCAACCCGCAGCGGTGCAGTGGAAGCAGCACCGGTCGCTCGACTTGGTCATTGCACCCCTTGCGGGCATCGAGGAGCCAGTTTTTAACCAGAGAGACATATTCCGTCAGGAGGACGGCCTTTCTGATTCCCTTGTTATCAAAGCCTGGGTTGTCACCGGTAAAGGCGACCGTATCGGTATTCTCGAACTGTTTTCCAGCCCTGTCTTGATACCGTACCGTCAGGTTAATCGGATGGTTGCCCGAAGCAGTCTTTTTCAATTTGACCAGAACGACCCCGCCCTTGACCGCCTCCGCTTCCATGGGGCTTGGGAACAAGGTGTTTATCTTCATCACCTCACCGGTGGCAAGATCTGCCTCGGGTGACCCAAATACACCGTCGATAGTGTAGCGATCACTTTCGACCTGCAATTCCAGATCGAAAACCAGCGGGGTGACCATGAAATCAAACTCGTCGGCCAGCCGCTTTTTTAACTCGGTAGACGAATGCACCGCGAAATAGTTGGCACCGCGCGTTTTGGTCACGTGTTCAACCAGTTGGGGATTAAAATCGATTCCAACACCGATAAACGAGGTGTAGATTCCGCTTTTAGAGGCATCCCGAACCATCCCAAAGAGCCCCTCCTTGCTGAGTTCGCCGGTATTGGGCATGGCATCGGTAACGAAAATAATCCGGTTCTCATGGATGGTTGAATCATTGGTGCTCGTTTTCATGGACGCAATCATCTTGACGCCTTCGTCATATCCGGCCTTCCAGTTGGTTCCGCCCTGGGGATGGAGTTCGAGAACATGTTTGGCAATGGCCTCCATGTCGGTGTGGCGGACCAGACGCAGTGGTTTGGCCCGATAGGCCTGATTATCGAATAAGATTACGCCAAAACGATCGCCATCGGCCAGGTGTTTCATCATCGCAACGATGGATTCATTGGCAATCTGCATTTTTGACTTGTTTTCATCTTCCTTTGACGAATTGGGACGGGCGCGGTCATAATAATATTTGTCAAAGCGGCTTCCCATCGAACCTGATATATCGACTACGATGACGAGATTGAGTTGTTTGCGTTGAAAGCGTTGCTCGGTTAAGCCGGAATTGAGTCCGACACTCAGGTAATAGTTTGTCTCCCCTGAATAGAGATCACGGGTGATCGCCTTGGCAAAGGAAGGACAGAAAAGCGCATCGCACTCGCCCTCACCGATCCCTGTGGCAAAGTAATAATCATAGTAAAGTCCTTCATAGGTGATGGAGTCATATTTGGGCAGATACCCCTCGTTGAGGTTCTGACTGAAATTCACCGTATCTTTGGCACCACCAACGGCAAAACCAATGGATTGCGGTGCGCTTGCCTTAGCCGCCCCAAAATTGGCGGACTTTGATATTCTCGCCGCACTGGTTACGACGGGCGGCGTTCCAGTGCCTGGCCTCGATTGAGCCCCCTTTGAAACACGTTTCTCTTCAAGTAATTGTTGCTGGTCAAATTGCCAGTCATCAATCTTTTCGGTTACCTCCTCCTCTTCTTCGGCAGACGCATTGTAAGCTGAAAGATTGCCGGATAACACCGGCGTAAACATTGCGAATAAGAAAAATAACGTGAATAAAGCATGCATGCTTATCTCCTTTTATAAAAAGCGTTTCCTTATTTTTTAACCGATTGGCCAAGATAGCCAGACCACGAGTGCCTGTTAACTGGCTAGTGTTCATCCAGAAATGGCCAATTTTCCCGATATCGGCGTTGCGCGAAAAATTTAATCCTCGAAATATCAAATATATGCCTGCGGTTAAATTTTTCGGGCGCCTTGATCTCGACCAAATTTACCTATTTCTGGACGGACACTGGCTAGGTGGCCATGCGTGGGCTGGAAAAGCTTTTTACGGTCTCGAAAAGCTTTTCGGCCAGATAAATAACATAATCGCATCCGGCCTCATCATTTTCCAGTGATTTTATCAGATCGGCGGGGAAAAACCGGGTCCCATGGTAGGCACCGGCCAAGGCGCCGGTCATCGAGCCGATCGTATCCGTATCCCCTCCCAATCGAATCGCCTTGAGTATGGCATCGTTGGTTCATCTTGGCAGGCAAGAAAACACCAGAGGGCTGTGGGGGAACCGATTCGCCAGCGTCGATTCCGCTTCCCAATCGGTTCCCAGCGATTCCTTGCTTTGATCCCAAATTGTTCCGTAATCTCTAACCGAATCCTGCCATCGTACCCCATGATTCATACTGTCAAGAATATTCCATGTTGTGCCGCCATCCCCTCTACCCTCTCTCGTGATAAAAAAATAACCGACCAACCGCATAACGGGTGGTTTGGTGAAGCCCCCTCGAAGGGAACTTAACAATATCTTGTCTCTCGCCCGCTTCGCTCAAGGGCACAGAGATGCAGAGGATGTTTGATTTCCGAAAAGGAAATCAAAAAAAGAGCGATGGCATAGATCCGTCATTGTCCTTTCGGGCGAAGCCCATTCAATTTGTTATTCCTCTCTGTGAGCTCTGCGACTCTGCGAGAGGCTATTTTTTCAGGTAACGGTTCGATTTCTTTGAAAATTAGTATGTCGTCTTAATCAATCTATTCTGTGAAATAGCATCGCCAATTCCACGTCTATCGGAATACAGGATTTATTTATCTGAAAATTGGGCGAATCGAAGGAGTTTATCGGCTCTGATTTCACGATAGATTCGACGGACATCAATCACAGGAAATCTGCTTGGGATAGTACTGAAATGGAATTAATTGACGAAATGAATTTGGACGACCCGAGAGAACTGATTCGGGCGGTTTTCACAATTAATTATGCGGAACGCACTTTTTCGCCATGGCGCCCGGATTGGACCGGTTCGCACCATTTAAATCGCTATTTGTCAAATATATGGACAATCTCATCCCGGACTAAATACGACAGGTGCGGATATCGGTGACGATGATGCCCTTGGCGCCGATCTTGCCAAGGCTGTCCATCATTTGGTTCACATCCTGCCGTTTTGACATGGATTTCACCGCCACCCAGCCTTTCTTGCTGAGCGGAGAGACCGTGGGCGACTCGATGCCCGGCGTGATCACACAGGCCATCTCCAACATGGTTTCGGCGATATCGTACTCGACCATGACATATTCCCTGGCCACGACAATGCCGCGAACACGATCCAAAAAGGGTTGGACCGCCTCGATTTGTTCGATTTCCCTGGAACGGGCCACGAGAATCGCCTCGCTTTGCAATAGTGGCTGTCCGACGACCTGTAGACCGGCGGCTTTGAGGGTGCGCCCGGTTTGCACCACATCGGCGATGGCATCCGCCACCCCCAGGCGAATGGAGATCTCCACGGCCCCATCCAGACGCACAATTTCAGCCGTCAGTCCCCGCTGCTTCAAATCCTGTTCGACCAACCGAGGATAGGATGTGGCGATACGCAATCCGGCGAATCGATCCGGCAACAAGTCGGCGTCGGCTGGCACGGCATACCAGAATTCGGACTTGCCAAAACCAAGTGGCAACAGTTCCATCACATCTGCGCCGCTATCCTGGGCCAGGTCGCGACCGGTGACGCCCATGTCCAGAATGCCCCGGCTGACATAGATGGCGATGTCCCGGGGCCTCAGAAATACGAATTCCACCTGGTTACGACTATCGAGGACGATCAACTCACGACTGTAACGCCGGCAGTTGTAGCCGGCTTCACGAATCAATTGAACGGCTTCTTCGGAAAGGGAACCCTTGTTGGGGATAGCAATTTTTAACATTGTCGGTTCGCTCTTTGTATGGGGTAAACTCAGATAAGCACCATATATTGGCCGTTTGTTAGCCGATTATTTGGATCTGCTTACAAGGACGCCAGAATCAATTGGGCTGAATGGGTCGTTTCAGGATGGACACGATTGATGTCGCGTTTACGATGATGTTTCTGGCCCTGCCAGCGGGAGGAAGCGGTATATGACATGTCGCTTTCGACCATTAACGCAGCCTGACGACGTTGTCTTGAGTGCTATAGGTAACGATAAACGTCCGCTAATTCCAGGTCACAGGCGATCATCATCACCTGAATATGATAGAGCAATTGGGAAATCTCTTCGGCAGTGTGCTCTCGGCCTTCATGCTCGGCGGCCATCCACACCTCGCAGGCTTCCTCGATCACCTTCTTGCCAATGGCATGGACGCCTTGATCCAGCCGCTTTACGGTTCCCGATTGGGGGTCCCGGCGGGCCGCCTTTTCTTTCAGTTCGGTAAAAAGCGCTTCAAATGACTTCATGGTGCAAATCCATCCTTTGTTGATTAATCTCTGCCCCTTCTAACAAAAAAGCCATCGTTCCACAATGCTGGATCGACCAGAAAACGGCGGCCGGGGATAAACAGCATTAATTATGTGCCATTTTTCGCTTCATCAGGGGGTGATCAACACTTGATTGCTATCCTTACATAAGATAATGTTAATTGTTATGAAGGGGTTATCGACTAATCCAAAGATATTTTCTATCCATTTTATCATTCAGGTCGTTATTATCATTTCTATCCTGGGGTACGCGCCGGCAATCGTTAGTGCCATTTCCTCCCAATCGCAATGGGATGACCAGTTCTATCATCTATTCCCGAACCGTGCTCCGCTCCTAACGGTCACCCATGCAAATGAAGATGGGAAATTTTCCTGGGATGCCCATTATTGGATAAGGGCATATGTAACCATGGGAAAGGCTTTTGATGAATGCAAATACGCTCAGCTTGCAGAAGAGCTGATAGACTTCATGATCGACAATAGAGACGACGCCAGAAATCATAGAGGTGAGATAGACATTTTACAAAGCCCATACATTTCAGCCCCGTCGGTTTATATAAAAAATCGTAAAATGGCTGCCCCCGCTTGGCGCACATTCGATAATCATCTGAATGGATGGCGCTTGTTTATGCATGAAAATGCGCAGATAGTCCAGGCGATCATGTATTTCGTTGAAATGGTGATGTCCAATGATACATTTGTCAAATTCAGACCCAAAGCCAAATTCTATATAGCGGCGGTGGAACAAACCGTAGAGGCCTTTGACGCATCCTTTGTATACCAGCGGTTTCCGAAAATACCAGGCAGTTACTACTATCCGTCAATCGATGGCCATTCGCTTTACAACGGTGCGGTCGAATACAATATGAATGCGAGCATGGGGACGACACTGCTTCTGCTTGACAAGGCAAAAGGAGGGGTTCCGGAATACCGCAGAAAAGCCGAGGCCATCGCAGGCTATTTTATGGCCCATGTTCAGCTTAAATCGGATGATGCCTATATTTGGCATTACCATCCCCAGAAACCATGGATTGGCTTGACGTCTTCAGGGATCGAAGACTTCAGCCACGCTCACGTCGATATTGGTTTCCACATAATGGCATATAAATGCGGCTTGGGGTTTACCCGATTAGATATGCAACGCTTTTCTAATACATTGGTCAAGCGTATCTATTTAGGGGATGGTGAGTTGGCATGGAGTGTTGATGGACAGGAAATCAACTCAATAAAGAAATTTTCCCCCATTGGATTTGATTGGATCAGCCTATGTGAGTTCAATCCTGAAATCTTGTCGATCGCAATAACCGTCTATAAAAAACATTATCCAAAACCTAGCTGGTCCTGGCCTTTTTTGGGGTGGGCAAACATCTTATATTGGAAAAAGATTTTAAACCCACAATGATGAGTTTAAATACAGAGATGTGATGAAAGTAATTTGTATTTATCCAAAATGCCGGTAAAGCAAGGATCCTGAAATTTTCAATACAGGATCGGGCATCCTGCTAAATAGCATTTGCCCAATATTTTTCAATTTATTCCGGTTAGTAATTAAGGATGCGGTCCCTTCGCCAACGGTATAATAGTTCAATTCTTGTGTTTTTGTCCCCCAGCCTTTCTTAAACTGATTTAAACCGACATCATCAATGTCTGTCCTTCCAAAACAGAGCTGATTGTATCCATTTTGAGAAAGCCATCTAATCGCCTCCCACATGACGATATAACTGGCGTTTAGGTGTTGATATCGGATATCCAGCCCACCGAATTTATAAATTGCCTTGTCACCAAATAGAAAGATAACATCACCGGCAACAAATCGTCCTTCATGAGATAATAGTACAATAACGCCGAGCCTTTTTGAAATAATATGCTCATCTATCTTTTTAAAGAAAGATTTTGGTTGATAAGGCAATCCGTGTCTTTTTCTTGTGAGACAGTGAAGCTTGTAATAATTAATGACATCCTCGGATGATTGCGATATGATTATTTTATGTTTGGTTTTTAGTCCTTTTTTGATTTTCCTTCGATAGTTACTTCGAAACTTTGAAAATATTTCTTTTTCTGTTCCTTCAATGGATAAAACGTGCCTATGATATTTTGAAGTTATAGAACTATATGCTGTATTATTAATCCCCCCCCTCAATTCAACAGTCTTCCAGCCATTCATCATAGCAATTGAAGCAATTTTTTCATAAATTTGATTTGAGTTTAAAGAACCGTCGTGGATTGGAAAGCAGTAATCAGTAAAAGGAAGTGATACTCCACGATTCCCGGTTATCCAACTATTAACACTCATAAGAGGGAGAAGGAATTTAAACTTCTTATTTTCTTGAACAGATAAATATACGGGACGACACTGATTGGATTCGAATAAAACACGGGCCCAATTGGAAGTGTGAAAAATTGAATACCCAGTTGAATTTAGTAAACGTTCATTCCAGTCTTTTTGATTGATAGGATCAGAAAATTCAATTTCGTTACCATGTAATGAGAAACTGGCAATTTTGTTTTTATGTACCGTATTCATATATAACCTCGAATTTAAATATTCATCTTTTATTATCTTTTTGAGTTGATTTTATGAGTTAAAATCGTTCAATGTAACAGGGTTTGAAGCAATTTATTATATATTTTCTTTCTATAATCCCAGTTAAATTTATAAATGGTTTTATTTGCTTCATTTACAAGATTTGTTCTTTTTTCAGGATGTTTCAATAAAAAACAGATTTTTCTAGCTAAATCCTTTTCATCGTTAGACTTAAAAAATTGAACTTGTCTACCATTAAAATAATATTTGTGAATTTTAGTATCGGAGGCAATTACTGGAACGCCAAGCATCATAAATTCTAAAATTTTTGTACTAAATGCCTCATCGCTAAAGCGGCTTCTTTGTTTCGGTTCGATTCCAATATCAGCTGTTTTCATTATTACTGCAATCTCTTCGAGAGGTACCTCTTCGAAAAATTTAACATTTTCTTTAATATTTAATTTATTGGTTAAATTAATCAATCTTTGTTTATCATTTCCATCGCCGTATAAATGAAGTTGAACATTGGGAATCTCTTTTAAAACGTGAGCTAAAGCCTTTATTGCAATGTCAATCCCTTGGTACCAACTGAAAGTTCCTGGATAGATAAGTTTAAAACTTTCATCTATCGAAGTTCTATTTTGAATATTGAATATTTTAGGATCTGGATAATTCATTATAACTGTACAATTTGATTTTTGTATCGATCGATCGATTAATCTATCATACCATATATGATTCGCTATAATCACATGATCGGAAAACTTAATTGACAATTTTTCTATCAAAAGCAAAGCCTTGAAAAATATTGAATTATAGTTTGCTTTAAATTTGCTAAGAAATAGTTCTGGAACAAGATCATGTATATCAAGGATTATTTTAGCTCCAAATAGCTTAGGTATAAAAGCCGTAAATACAATATAATCTGGAATAGAATGCATATGAAAAATATGGTATCTTTCTCGCAAATGTTTTTTTATTATAAATAGTTTTGTTCGAATCATAAAAACTAATATTCGACTGAAATATTGATAAAGTCCTTTTTCATCAAATTTCCGTTTTTGAAGGCGATATACATTTACTCCTTTTATATTCTCAAATTTATTTTGATTGGGATTGCGTAAAGCGATAACATCTACATTGTTTCCAAGTGATGCCAAGTATTCAGCATAGCGACGGACACGATTATCTGTTTCATAAAATGAATATGCTACCATACATACATTCATCTAAAAGAACCTCATATTTTTGAATTTAATTTTTGCAAATTATTTTCACAATGATTTTCATTTTTAAAGACTAAACAATAAATAACCTATTCTGCATATTTAGTTGACAGTTTATTATTGTTTATGTATTCGGCCAATTCGCAGGGCAAACCATGCCAATACGAACCTTTATATTCATTTTTTATATATTCTAAAAAATTTATATAAAGCTCGGATGAATATTCAAATTTTTTTGATTTTGTAGAATTAAAATTTATATAATCTGGATGCGTATTTATTAAAACCATCCCTTTGTTTTTTGAGATCCAATCAATCTTTTTCTTCCAAATATCGATCGATTTTTCCATCATTATAACAAATAATGTAAAATCTTGAGGTACGGTATAAGGCAATTCAACATATCTACCGTTTTTGTTTTCAACAATAAATGGAAAAATTGTGTTAACTCCAGTTGGTTGTGGTTCAAATGGGTCGGTATCAAAAGTTGAAAGATCATACTTGATATTTAACTTAGATATCCATTCAAGATTATGATGCATGGCCGGAGATCGAAATCCAACGGCTCCCCATTTTTTTAAATAAGAGTTAATTTTTTCAGCTCTTCTACAAAAAATTTGATACGAATTAAATAGTCTCCCATCATGGTTCAATCCATGAACCCCGATTTCGAAACCATTATTTTTTAATTTTTCAAGCAACCTATTGCTTACTTTGTATCGTTCAGGAACAAAATTAAATGAAGATCTAAAACCAAAGTCTCTTTCCAAATTCATTAATTTTTGACATTTATCATGTCCATTTTGTTTCTCAACATCATGGGTAAGAATTAATCCAAATTTTTTTCCATTTGGCCAACCATTCCAACTTGTAAAGTAATTATTTCTCGAATCTGGATTAATAGGCCAAATATCATTATATTTTTTTCTCTGATACTTTATTATGAGTCTTCTTAATGATATTTGAGTTGGTCTTGGAATGACTGGCTTCAAAATATAATAAGCATTTTTTATATATTTTAGCATTTTTATCCAAATTTACTGGTAACATTTAAACATTAATTTATTAATTTATTTTCAGCAAACTAATTTTTGATTTCCACAAATTGTATATTGATATGTTTATTTTACCAAAAATTTTTTTCTTCAGCACCGATAAAGATGGGAAATCTAAAAACACGCTATAGAAAATTTTGTATGTCTTTTTATAAATATAAATTTTTTCTTCGGGCAAAGGTAAAAATTCTCCGCCAAAACCACTTTTAAAAAATGATGATCCATTAGTATTCGTTTCTTTTCTAGAACATTTTTCGGTCATTTTTTTGCTAACCGATACCAAATCTATATTCTTAAGTCCCTGTCTCTTTGCCCATCTAAATGTTTCCCAAAATAATAAGTCATTAGGCCTACAGTCACCATGTTCTCCAGACCATGCAAATTTCCAGAGATATGCCGTTTCACCGAAATTAATCGAAAGAATACCTGATATAATTTTATCATTCAGTTCAGATAGGAAAAGTCTGATATTTCCCATTGTCGAAAAGTGATCCCAAATTTTTTCAATGCACTCCAATTTCGATGGATTCGGTTTTACTCCCTGCCGCTCACAAGTTTTCAACATGTATTGAAAAAAAGTTTTTAGCTCCTTTCTTTCCCCTTCTCTGATATTCACTCCTTTTTTAATCGCTTTTTTAATATTCTGCCTTTTTTGTCGTTTCATTTTTTTGAATAATTCATCTTCGGAATAATCTAAATTTATCCGCTGAGTAGCTTCAGAAACAACACAATTAAATTTGTTTTTCAAAAATCCTTTGTTTTCTAAACGGTGTGAAATATCATATCTGTTATTCGACGGATGTATGAGCAATAAACTGATGTGATATTTTTCTGCCGTCAACTTAATATTTTGGATAATCAAATTTAAAAGTTGAGAATTATTCTCTATTAAAACAGGGCCTTTTGAAATGTATCCGATATTACCAACAACCCATTTTTTCTTATATAATATCTGAAATCCACCGACAATATTCCCATCCTTTGTGATAATGATTCTTTTGTTTTTCCAACTATTATTTTTTTTGCAGTCAGCCCAGCGACTTGTTTGCTCGTGTTGGCCATCTCTTGCTGAGCATAAGAAATTATCCCACCGATCATCAATTGTTCTTTTTGAACACCAAACGGTGTAAGATCCTATAACATTTTGTTTATCATAACCTTCATCAAACATTATTTATCCTTTTCTTAATTTTTGATTGTGAAGATTGTTCTATATACAGTATTTTTTGTAAAATGATCATCTAAAATTATAGAAACTTTAATCGGTCTTTTAGAAAAGCAAACTTAATGAATAACAAATTCAATTTTTTATGAATACTTTTAAATTTTAAGCGAAATGACTATATACAATTTTGCCTTCTAATTTTAGCATTACTTTTGGAATCATTGTATTAATTTTTTTTAATATTTTTCGATCTTTAATTTTAAATCCATATTTTTCTGGATAATATATAGAACTTAGCTCAAAAGGTTTTGCTCCCCAATTTTCCTTATATTTTATCAGTGACTTATTTTTATTTTCAGTTCTACCAAAATCAATAAATTTTGCACCATCATTATGTGCATATTTTATAATCTCCCAAAACAATTTATTATTTGGTCTTAGGCTTAAATAGTTGTTATCAGATGCTGTATATTCAATATAATGGATATTTTTATACTTAAGAATAATTCCTGCAGCTAAAACCTTATTATCCTTTTCAATTATTGGTAAATACATAAATCCTTTCTCATACAAATACATAAACATATTTAGAAAAAAACTGTAAGGTTGTGGAGGCAATCCATGTTTTTGACGAACTTTAACCTCCAGTTTATAAAATTCTTTCAAATCATTTTCGCTTTCACCAAATCGAAGCTTTAAATTATTTTTTTCAGCTTTTCTTATTCCTTTTCGGGCAGATCTATGTACTGATTCAAATGTTTTTTTTATATCATAATCTAATGAAAGAATATGAGTATAATATAATTTTTGAAAATTACATTGAATATATTTAATGCCATATTGATTTAAGTATTTCACTTCTAAAAACTTATATTTTGGGTATTTTTCAAATATATAGTTAATCACTTCACTAAATATATATTTATCTACTAAAATATCGCAATATGTTGTAAAAGGAACAGAAACTATTCTATTTCCAGTGAATTTACTTTTAACTAAAAACGTTGGAAAAATACCTTCAATTTTTTTAGTTTTTATATTTTCTATCCCTATGCAAACCGGTTCGTATTTATATGTCTTATAAATAACATCAATCCATAATGAATGATGATAAATTGATCCTTTGGTATTTGAAAAAACAAAATTATTCCATCTTCGATCAGTATTTGGATCCATCTCTATTATGTGATAGGGCATTGCGATTCCTTCTTTTGGCTTTAATCCTTCTTTTGGCTTTAATTTGTTAGCATCGCTTTTAGTCGATTGGTCTGCTCTCTTCTTAAATATTTTAAAGTATTTAAAGGAATTTGGTGAGGAATTTGGTGATAGCACGCATAGGCATATCCAAAAATTTCCAATAAGCTGCTTATTATTATCGGTTGATCGACCATTCGATAAATGCACCGAAACAAAAGGAACAGCGGATGATATCCAATTTCATAATTTTTTATTCCGGTATTGAAAGCTGCTCTAATGATAGACCCTCCAGCGGTACCCGTTTGCCTGTAATGATAGAATTCTATTTCTTTGAAGGTACAAACTTGCCAACCAAGCCTCCGTGCAATAATTTCTGCTATTGCATCCTCTCCTCCATGATGAAGCGGTATAAATTGTCCTATTTGATCGATACAAGAGCGTCTAAAGAATTGAACTGACCCACCAACACTGTTGCTTGAACAACGCACCTTACGAAACGCTTTACCAACCTGATCGAATCGTTGACCACCTGCCAATCCTAAACGAGGATTACTTGAAAAGTTTTTTATAATTTTCGCATAGTATTCTGATGGTAAACCGATGTCAGCATCCAATATACCTATGAATGCATAATCAGAGCCCTTCAACTGTTCAATGGCAAGATTAACCGATAACACCTTTGAACTGAAATTTCTTTGACTTCCCGCCGATCTTCGATAGTAGCTGATCCACCAATAATCTTTTGAATACTTCTTTACTATTTCATCCGTTGCGTCCGTGGATCCATCGCTTACGATTATCCATCTACTCGGCAATGATGTTTGGCCAACAACCGATAGGATCGTCCTCTCAATTGTCTTGGCTTCATTCTTAGCTGAGGTAATCAACGCGTAGCTATTTTTCATCGCCGACCTCCTTGGTCACTATTCACCCAAATGCATTGTTATTTTTTCTTTATCAGCGCCAACTCAATTTCAGGAAAAACCTTCCAAAAAATGCTCTTTCCTGATTAGTTAAAAAACCTGGCCACAACAAAAACGATACGATCAACCCCATTAACAGGAAAAAGGTGCCGATAAAAGTGAGCATCGCGGCATTGCGGACCAAGAAGAATATTAAAAGGATGACTATAAAAGCAGTGGCCAACAGAACTATACGCCTTAAATCAATGGCGATCGGATAGTTTTTAATCCCCACCAAAAGAGCTAAGAGTCCCGCGAGCATGAAGATAATATTGAGAGAAACCAGCGCCCCTGCCGAGCCATATTGGGGAATCAGAATATAATTAAGTAACAAACTGCCAGCCATAAAGCAAAACGATCCTATTCCTAACAAATAGGTTTTATTTGCGATTTGTATCAATGTGGCGCCAAAGGAATACAACCCTTGAAAAAGCACGCTCGGCATCATAAATAAAACAATGATAAATACGTCTGTATATTGTGGTGGAGCAACGAAGGGAAGGATTAGCCGCGTTCCTGATAAAATACCCGTTGCTGTTATCAAAAAGGCGATAATAAAGTAGGTAATTATCGAAGAAATTTTCTCTTTAACATGGTCGTTTGCCATGTTCGCAAAAACGACAGGCTCGTAGGCCAATTGAAAAGGGAAAAGAAGAATAATGTTGGCAATCTGACCAAACTTTTGTCCTAAAGAATAAACTGCAGCTGATTCCAGACTTGCATAATAGCTTAAAAAATATATGGCCGAGCCGCCTATCACCACCCATGACACCATGGAAATGATCATGGGGAAACCGAACCATAGCATCGTTTTGATTGCATTCCACGAAACTGAAAATCCAATTTTAGGGAAAATACGCAACAATAAAACGCATGCCAATATCGCGTAGGAAATGCCATAAGCATAAAGTGATCCCAAAACGCCACCATTTTTAACATAAAGAAAATACACGGTAAAACCGATTAATAGCGGAATATTGACAAACGATATCAAAACGAATTGGACAGCTTCATCCCTGGCACGATAATAGGCCAGCATTTCGACACATATGGCCTGAACGGTGGCTGCCATGCAGGTGAAAAAAATTAGCCGATCCACATCCGGTTGTTCCAGAATTCTGGAGAAAAAACCGGATAGCATCGTACATGAGAATATGGTTACGAGTACACTGCTTCCCAAGGTCAACAAGAATGTACTACCAATCAATTCGCCTGTTTTTCCCTCTTGTTCAAACGTTTGAAGATATCTGATCAAGCCGGTTTGCGCGCCGACTGAAATCACAAAAACCATCATTTGGATGGTTATTAAAAGGTTGGCAAACGCTCCAAATTCGTCAATGGTCATTCGATGCGTATAAATCGGGATCAGTAAAAAAGAAGACGCCCGTAAACAAACGTTTCCAATGGCGTAGATGATTGTATTCTTACCAATCGTTTTCAGATTCATTAATAGTGACCTTACGTAAATGCTCACGGGGTGTAAATGACCAGCCGATGCACCTCGTGACGGATGGGGATTTTATGCTCGTGACTCGATGGTTGGTCATTGAAAAGCAAACCATACGATTAAAAAAATGCCTTTATCGCATTACTTACGGTCTGTACCTGATCAAGGGTCATCTCTGGAAAAATGGGGAGCGAAAGCGTCTGCCGACAGAAGGATTCACTGAAGGGAAAAGCGCCTTTACCCGTATCCACTGAGCGGTATGCGTCTTGCTTGTGGATGGGTATGGGATAATGAATGCCGCAGCCGATTCCCGCCTTTAGCAAGCTTTCCATTAAACCGTCCCGACGTGCACTTTGTATGGCAAACACATGATAAACGTGCTCGGCATTAACAGGCGCTTTGGGCAATTTAACATCGGCGACATCCGCTAACGCCTGCCGATACCATTCGGCAACCCGTTGCCGCCTCGCATTCCACCGATCAAGATGACGTAATTTTTCCTTCAACACGGCGCCCTGGATGCCATCCATTCGAGCATTCCAACCGATCGTCTGGTGAATGTATTTTTGGGATTGACCATGATCACGGAGCATCTTTATCTGTCGAGCCAATTGGTCGTTGTCGGTCACTACGGCACCGGCATCACCGAAGGCACCCAGGTTTTTGCCTGGATAAAAGCTGAAACAACCGGCGTGTCCCATGGAGCCAGCTTTCCGACCCTTGTAGGTGGCACCGTGAGCTTGGCAAGCATCTTCAATGACCATCAGATCCCGTTCTCTGGCGATCGCAAGGATGGGGTCCATATCCGCCGGTTGGCCATACAAATGCACTGGAATAATGGCTCGGGTACGTGCGGTAATTGCTGATTCGATCAAGGCAGGGTCCATGGTGTAGGTGATGGGATCGATATCGACGAAGACCGGCTTAGCCCCGCAAAAGCTGATCGCCTCGGCCGTAGCAATAAACGTGTTGGGCACGGTGATAACCTCATCGCCAGCCCCGATGCTGGCAGCGATAAGGCTCAGCCACAGCGCTTCGGTCCCGCTACCCACACCGATGGCATGGGCACATCCACAATAGACGGCAAAATCAATTTCAAAGGCTTCCGTATAGGGTCCACCGGCGAAGGCATTTTTATCGATAACTGCGCAAATGGCGTCGACGATATCGTTTTTTATTATCGCATGGTGGGCAGTAAGATCTAGAAATGGAATCTGAATGTCACTCATCGCCTATCTCCCTTAATATCTTGGCCGGGTTGCCGGCAACAATCGTATTTGGTAAAACATCCGTTGTCACCATGCTTCCCGCACCGACAATGGCTCTGCTGCCGATGGTCAGGCCGCCTAAGATGGTCGTGCCACTTCCGATGGAAGCCCCCCTACAGATACGGGTTTGTAAACATATCCAATCTTGTTCATCTTGCAGTTCACCATCGGCACTCACCGCCCGGGGATACATGTCATTGGTAAAGGTCACGTTGTGCCCGATGAACACATCGTCTTCGATGGTCACCCCTTCACAAACAAACGTATGACTGGAAATCTTGCAACGCCTTCCAATACTCGCATTTTTTTGTATTTCTACGAACGTCCCGATCTTGGAAAAATCTCCGATTCGACAACCGTATAAATTCACAAATTCATAAATGCGAACGTGTTCTCCCAATGTGACATCCTCGGTAATATTCTGAAATTTCGGTTTCATCGTTGCGCCTCGGCTATTAACATTGATATCATTGAATAATCAGGCCGGACTCGGCGAATTGGATTTCTTCTTGTGCGGGTCGTGGGTCAACATCTTCGAAAGAAAAATTATTTTGGATGGCATTGATTTTTTGCTCGACGCGGGTCTTGACCTTGCTTGATCCAATACGAACATTGGCACCGTTGTGTTTCAATGACAACGTGCTGGCCTCTAAAATTTGGACGACTTTTAGACCTTCTATGCCACTCGTCAGGGGTTCGGTGCCCGATCGTATCGATTCGATGAAATGACTGGTTTCAACCTTCAAGGGCTCAATCTGTTTCAGGTAAGGGCTGTAAACGTCTCCATAATGATATGCGAATTGAAACTCTGCAAAGGAGTCGTAATATGGCGGCATCTCCACCCGCTTGTCATATATTTTTATTTTTTCTAGTGGTTGGTTGTCATCATAGAAGAGCATCTTTTTACTGCCGACAATTTTCATCTCACGGACCTTATTGGGATCCAGCCAGCTGTAGTTAAACACGGCATAGGCGTTATTTCTGAAATTCAGACTCAGGGTGGTTACATCCTCCACCCCAGGCCGCAGATGGGCCTTTCCCTGACAATTCAACGACACGGGCGTGTCATTCATCAGATACTGCACGATGGAAAGATCGTGCGGCGCAAGATCCCAGGTGACATTAATGTCCTTCTGAAACAAACCCAAATTCAAACGGCTTGAGCTGATATATAGGATTTCTCCAAGCTCCCCCGAATCGATAATTTTTTTTATGGCACGAACAGGTGAAGAGTAGATATAGGTATGGCCAACCATCAAGATCAAGTGGTGTTTTTTCGCCAATTGGTTCAATTTTAAACATTCCTGAACCGAGGCCGCCATCGGCTTTTCGATGAAGGTATGCTTTCCCGAAGCCAGCGCTTGTTGGGCAAGATGAAAATGGCTTTGAACAGGCGTCGCGATAATGATTGCATCAATGCTTGAATCATTTACGACGTCTTGGAAATCGTCGCTGGTCCCGGCAGTTGGATACTGCTGCTGGATATGGTTCAGCCGGCCCGCGTCACGGTCGCATACCACCTTCACATTGCAATCTGGAAGGGAATTGAAATTACGGATTAAATTAGGGCCCCAATATCCAGCTCCTACGACAGCGACATTAACTTTTTTTTGCATATGAATTCGCTTTCTCTAAAGTAGACGTTTTCTATCCTCGGTTTAAGCTGCTTTATCGGTCGTCGCAGTATTGATTATACGGCTTCCTCCCTCTGGCCTTGCCAAAAACATTATCTCAAACACCATATTTTTATTACTTTATCCGACGGCTACCGAGAAAATAGCAAATTGCGTACCACAAACTCATACCTTTTATATCGCACGAGCACTAAACTCAACCAATTGAAATATTTGATATATATAAGGCTCTAACATCTTCACCATTTTCATTGCGCACGACATCGCTTCGGGCTATTACATTTCTTTCCTAATTCTTAGGAAAGAAAAATCAAACCCGGCAATATTTTAAGTATTTTCTCTTTTCAGGCGATTTTATTGGAAACTTCAAGCTTTTGATATTAAGGGAGGGCTGATTAAGCGTACAACGTATCATTTGAATTCTCACAAAATTCAAGTGACTTGATGGTCAAGGACCATGATATCAACATTACAATTGAAGCAATATTTGATGAACTACCGATAATACTTTCTAGAAAATTGACTAAAATACACATTATAAAAACCGAAGTGAACAACGATTTGTATTCATAATATTTGCTTCTTAGATTTTTGAGAAACGGCATCAGAATGGAAAGGTAAAGAAGAATCGATCCAATCAATCCAAGATTAATGATCGAATTCAAATATCCATTGTGCATTGACGATCTCACCGATCCGCTCCAGAATTCAATATCCGGGTCGTAAAAACGCGGATCTTCAAAAATTTTACCATTGACGCCATATCCATATCCGATTAGAAATTTTTCTTTTGCAAGGGTTGCTGCAGCTGACCAGATATCAGTCCTTCCTGTAAAAGAGGTTATAGAATCGATCCCACCTTGCCGAACCATATTTGATGGTTTAACAAAAACAAAGCCTATTACTAAAAACATCAAGCAAACAATTAACAAATAGTTTTTAAAATACTTCTTCTCAACGAAAAACCATATAGAAATACCTATCATTCCCGAAGCAAGAGAAGTTCTTGAACCTGATAACACATGCAGGATAAGTAAAATACTTATCGACAATTGCATGATTACTTTAAAAATCCCATCTGAATTTTTGGCCTTCCAAAATAAAAATGGATAAGCGATCATGCAAAAGCTTCCCATCTGATTGGGCTGGCTCCAAAGGCCCATCAATCTTGATGGATCTTTATACCACCATACTCTTTCTTGAAATAGAACAATGGCAACGATATTCACCAACAAACAAAATAATAAGGAAAAGACAACAATGTTAATGGCTTTTTCGAGTCGCTGCGTATCGGTCACATAATTATCCACACCAAGTAGAATACAAAATAAAAATATCGTCGCTACAGAACGAATAACGGTGATTTTTGGATCTATCGAGTAAACCATTGATGATATTGCCATCAATGCATATAGCGCTAAATAAATATATTCTTTACTAATTTTATTGTTTTCAATGATTTTGTTTTTAAAAAAAGCGATGCCCCCTGCAATACCCGCTACAAACAACAAACCGATTCTCATGTATGAACCGTAACTTGTTTCAAATCCTTCCGTATCGCCAGGTTGGTTAGGAATGAATATTGTAGAAAGTAATGGAGAGCAGATTACGAAACCTATGGCTAGATTATAATTTTTAAAAAGAAAAACAATCACCCAACCGCAAAAGATTAAAAAAAACAATATACCTAGCAATGATGTTAAATTTAATTCCATACGATTCAAGCATTCTATGTTTTTCTTTTTAGGTCAGCTTTTCTTAGTAATCGCTTCTTTGCCTTGGTTCAAGACAACGGGCAGTGTTTTCAATATAATTTTCATATCCAACCAGGCGGAAAAGTCCTTGGCGTAATTTATATCCAACCGAATCATTTCCTTAAACGTCGTTTTATTTTTGCCATTCACCTGCCACAGCCCCGTCAGCCCCGGCACTACTTCGATGCGCTTTTTTTGCCATTGCTGGTATTCCTTGATTTCATATTCCATGGCGGGACGTGGGCCGATGAGGCTCATCTCGCCACGCAGAATATTTACTAACTGAGGCAGTTCGTCGACACAAAAACTCCTGAGCCAGCGACCGAGCGGAATAATTCTTGGATCGTTGGCCTCATCGAGTTTGGTCATGGCAGCATCCGAATGGATAAGCTGAGAAACATGGTTTTGATGGCTATCTACTTTGGCATTTATTCTCATGGTTCGAAATTTCCACATGACAAACGGGCGGCCCAGATAACCAATGCGCTTTTGTTTAAAAAAAACAGGCCCGGGCGAGACCAATTTTATGTATGCAGCAATCAGTGCCATCAATGGAAAACTAACCAACAACAAAACGGTTGACCCGAGGATATCGAGGCTTCTTTTCCACCACGGCAGGGGTGACGAATAGGGGGGTAACAATAGATTGGAAAGCAACCCGCCAAGCGCATTCTGCCCCCCCAGACGATCAATCGATTTTTCATCAGGGCAAGAATCGATATGGCATTCAAAATCCGATTCCATCACCGCCAAGGATTCATTCGTCTGTTTAAGCCAATCCTGTGGATATTCGTATATGGAGATGCAAGCCGACAATTTTTCGTTGGAATGACCAATTTGAAGGTCATGAGCCAGTTTTTGAGCACCCGCTTTCAACGTATTCGGTAAGAGTAAGCCGATGCAGTTTTTGTCCAACCGTCCTAAGCGATCGAGGGACCGTTTACGACGATTAATTGATTTTATCAGCTGCCGATATTCATTCGAACGTTTCTCAAAGCCCTTTAAATCAATGGTGAGCAATGAAAAATCACCAAAATTGCGATCCGCGCGTTCGCGTTCATTTTCTATGAGTAGTCGAAGTTCATTAGACGTTAACATACTCTGCAAGTGATGATTTCCGTTTTCAGCCATTTGAACGTCTACCTCTTTCATACCGTTAATTAGTGTCCATCCACGAAAATAAGTAACTGGAATAAATAAAAAAAGCGCATTTTGTGCTGGAATTTTCTCACCATGTGTAGTATAAAGTATTTTGCCAAACACTTAAAAAAACTACATAAACAAGAAAAAGGGTCAACACAAAATGCGCGAAAAACAACAAAAACAAATGCCGCTGATCGATCTTCCCACAGGTCATCCCAAAGAAATAGAGCTGGAGATGATCAGCAACATCCTTGACGATACTTCTACCATTTACGATCATGTTCTGCAAGATCTCAACGGTAATCTGAAGGTAGAACGTCACCGAACCGGTGCTAATGGGATGAGCGCCGAGCAGGTAACCCGGGCCGCGATCGTGATGAAGCTTTTCAACTTCACCTATGAAGATTTGGCATTTCATATCTCTGACTCCAGATCGCTCAGACGATTTTGCAGAATTGGTATTTTCGATAAGGGTTTCAAGAAATCTGCCCTGAATGAAAATATCAAAAGGATCCGTCCGGGGACTTGGGAGCTGATCTCCCTGGACCTGTTGGCATATGCAAAAGACAACAACATTGAAAAAGGCCGAAAGACCCGGGTTGATTGTACCGTCGTCGAGAGCAACATCCACCTGCCATGTGATTCCATGCAGTTGTACGACTCAGTGCGTGTGCTTACGCGGTTGTTGACCCAACTCCGGGATGACTTCAGAATCAAAATCATTTTCACGGATCACCGTCGCCGTGCGAAAAAGCGGATGACCGCCATCCAATACGCCAATGGGGAGAAACAACGACTGTCCCCGTATAAAGACCTTCTCAAGGTCACCAAAAAGACCATCGGCTACGCGATCAAAGCCGAGGAAATTATAAGCAGACGCTGCACCGCTAATTTTGAATTGCTCGGCTTACTGGACGCCATTAAACATTATGGTGATCTGGCCCGTCAGGTCTACGACCAGACTTACCGCCGGGTTATTCAAGGCGAAAGCGTGCCGGCCGACCAAAAGGTGTTTTCAATTTTCGAAGACCATACCGACATCATCATCAAAGACCGCCGGGAAAACCATTATGGTCATAAGATTTGCCTGACCGGGGGAGCCTCGAACCTTATCCTTGATTGTGTCATTCTCGAGGGCAATCCCGCAGACAGTACACTGGTTGAACAGATGCTGGACCGCCAGAATCAGGTCTATGGACGTTACCCACTGAAAGTAGCCCTGGACGGTGGCTTTGCATCCAAAGGTAATCTGCGCATTGCCAAAGCCAAAGGGATCAGAGATGTCTGCTTTGCCAAAAAGCGAGGTCTTAAAGAAACCGACATGTGTCGCAGTCATTATGTGTATAAAAAGCTTCGCCAATTCCGCGCCGGGATCGAATCGGGCATATCCTGGCTCAAACGCAGTTTCGGCTTGACCCGGTGCACCTGGAAAGGTTTTCGTGCTTTCAAAAGTTATGTGCTTTCGTCAGTGGTTGCGGCCAACCTGCTGACAATCGCGCGAAAGCAATTGGCTGCTGCTTAGCTGCGCAGCCAGGAAAAAGCCGGTTATCGATAACGAGGGGAAAGGTGCGCCCAGAGGAGCTCTTTTATAGAGCATATGTCCATATTTGCCTGCTTTTTTCAGTCTGCAGTGCCTTGGAGAAGTTCTTCCCTTCGTTGCCCCGTTTTTACTTCTCTGCACGCCGCTGAAAAGACCAATTTATGGACGGACACTAATTAATTTTATTGACTTCGTACGAGACCCCGAAGCCCCAACCATTGAAAAGCAGCAATTGCTTGATATATTGGTCGACAAAGGTGTTGACCTTGGCAATCGTCGTTTTGGGAACATAGACTACGTCGTAGGGTTGCAGTTCAAACCCGGCAACTTCGCTCTTGCCGTAGAGAACATCATCGAGATTGAGCCGGATCGGATATGGATGATCATGGTTACCTTTCCTGATAATGAGAATGTCATCAGGCTTTGCCGTTGCTTTGAATCCGCCGGCATTCAATACCGCATGAATCGGCGTCATTCCGGATATCAAGTTTATCGGCCCTTGGTTATTGACCTCGCCACCAACATAAACAACCTGAGAAGTAAACGATTTGACGATAATGGTGATCTTTGGTTGTCTTAATTCCTGCGAATATTTTTCGGTTAACCTGCCGTCCAGCTGGGCCGGCGTCAGGCCCGCGGCATCGATGTCATCGATGAGCTGCAACGATATTTTCCCATCCGGCCTTACTGTGAGCTCGTCATTGAGTTCTGGATTATAATAGAACTTGACCATTAGTCGATCACCGGCCTTGATAAGATATTCCCCAGGGGGGGAAGCATTGTAAGCGGCCTTTTCTGAACGATATTGGAGATGGGAGTCAGACTGGCCGGCACAACCAGACATATAAATCATTAGCAGCACGCCCAAGGCTATCCTTGATAACCGTAATGATCTGCTTTTCCTGCTCTCCATCGCCGTATTCTGATGTTTCAAGTCTTTTATTCTCATTTAAAAAATCCCTAAATTGAGAGTGTTATCGGTTCTTTTTTCATATGCGCTTGTACAGCCACTCAGGGATATAGTATTCTCTTTTATTTAAAATCGTTCCTAAAATTCGCCCACCTGCATCTTCTATGATTTTTTTTGCCCTCAAGGCGACCGGGCGTTTTGTTTTTCCGGCTTCGACGACCAAAACCACACCGTCTAGCTTCGGACATATCATTTGTGCGTCTGGATAGGCCAAAGCGGAAGGGCTGTCGATTATCACATAATCCAAGTTTGAACGCACTTTCTCAATAAATCGCTGAAACCGGCTAAGCTTAAACAACTGCGTTGGGTTGGCGACCGTTCCACCGCTAGTCAGAACATACAGATGGTCATTTCCTTTGCGCCTTATTTCGAATGCCATCTGTTCTTTTTTGTTGAGTAAATCGAACAATCCTTCGTTTATTGGCATTTCGAATAGCCGATGTAGGTTCGGGCGCCGGAAATTAGCATCGATCAACAACACTTTGGTGTTTGAATCCTTGGCCAGACCGGCGGCAAAACCGGCCGCCAACGTCGAAGCACCACTCCCATCCGATACCCCGCTGAACAGGATCGTTTTAACGGATTGTCCCGGATACCGCGTCAGGAAATTGGTTTTCAGCATTTCAAAACCCTCTAACGACGAAAATCCCAAATCGGTCTGGTCATCTGCAGAAGAACGCGCATCGTGTTTGTCCTTGGTCTGGAAAATTTCCAAAACGTTCTCAGGCATGGACTTTGTTAACGCTTCATATGTCTTACCCATTACCGCTCCAATCTTTTAACCGGCGTCTATGTGAGGTTGATCTCACGATGTTACCAAACCGTTCGTCGTCATCTCTTCAAACGGAGGCAGTATTATCGTCTGTCCGATTTCTATCACATTGACATCCGTGATTGCCGGGTTCATTTCCAGCACCCGCGTTAACCAGGCCACCCGAAAGTCCCCGTAATATCTTCGAAGAATCTTAGAAAGGCTGTCTCCGGGCTTGGCAATCACGAAAGTAAGTCCGTTATTCGATGCCATCCCGGTGGGGGTGGTATTCGACAACAAACGTGATTTCATGGCCTGGTTATCTTTTCCATCGACACTGTTTTCTAATGCCGCCAATGAATTTAGGGTGGTGTGTGCGGAGGGTGTTTTGCAAGGCGCATCGGACAGCAGGTGCTGGGTCTGTTTCCCGTTCCCACATGAAATCATCGCATCATGCGCCAAATCTTTGCCTTGGGTTGTCAAAGAAAAGGCTGACGTCTCGGATGATTTTGTAGCCACACCGGTCCACATCACCAAGAAGAAGCCAATGGCAATGAGCAGGCACCACAGCGGGGAAAAACGCAAGCCCTGTATTCCGAACCTTTTAACAAGTCGATTTGATTCTAAATCCGAAATCGATTCATTCACTATCTTCAAGGTAACCCGCTTCTTATTCAAACCATAGGCGGTCAGCAACGAATTGTCGCAAATAACGTTGATCTTGCGCGGGATACCCCCTGAATAACGCCGGATTCGCCACAACGCTGCCCGGCTGAACAACTCGCTTCCCTGATATCCCGATAGTGTTAGGCGGTGTTGAATGTAGTCAAACGTATCCTGACGATTGAGGGGAATGACATAGCGTCGCAGGTTGATGCGTTGGGCAAGCTGGCGAAGATCATAACGTCTCAATTTCTCTTCAAGTTCAATCTGCCCCGCAAGAACGATCTGGATCAACCTGTGTTTTCCCGCTTCATAATTGGAAAGCAGCCTGATGTTTTCCATCAGCTCTCTATCGAGGTTCTGGGCTTCGTCGATGATCAATACGACATTGCCGCCCCGTTGATATCTTTGAAAAGCATATTCCTGTAGCCGTTTTACACCTCTGGCGACGGTGTATTGCTCGTTTTGATGCCGAAGCCCGAACTGAAGCAAAATTTGATTAAGAAATTCTTCAAAACTGCCACCGCTATTAAATACATAGGCATAATCGATATTTTGGGATAGTTTGACCATCAATGCTTTCAACATCGTGGTTTTTCCCGTACCGACCTCGCCAATCACGGCAATAAACCCCTTACGCTCTTGTATGCCGTATATGAGAGAGGCAAGCATCTCTCGATGACCCGGGCTAAGGTACAAGAAGTCCGGGTCGGGTGAGACTTCGAACGGTCTTTCTATGAACCCGAAATAGTTGCAATACATTGTTCTATTCTTTCTTACCGCGCATTTCTAATTTAGGAATATTGCCGAGAACCGGAAGCTCGAGGATCTGTTCCAGATCCTCTGGTTTCTCTAATCTGTCGTCGAAATACTCTGCCATGAAAGCAAGGCTGCTTCCCCCAAAAAGGCCGATTAACGCTGCAAGTAAAATATTGAGTTTTATTTTTGGAAAAATCGGATCGATTGGCGGCTTGGCCGGCTCAACCATGCTAACGCTGACAATCTTTTCCTTATCCATTGCTTCGGAAATCCGGGATTCTTCATACTTGGACAGATAGAGCTGGTAATTCTGCCGTTCAATGGTCGCCTGTTGCTGGATATTGTTTAGTTCGGATTCGACACGATTCATGCCGTCGATTCTATCCAAAAGCTGTTTGGTTTGCGATCGTTGAATCCGCTCGCGCGTCTTCAAGGCCTCGTATTCGGCCTCGTAATGAAATAACTCTTCTTGCAACCGTTGATAATTATCATTCAGGCCGAAGATACTTTTTCCGAATCGCTTCGTTTCCTGTACTTTCAGTTTATCCTTGATGATCTTTATTTCGTCATCGACATTTTTTACAAATCGGCTTCGCTCGGTGTATTTGGCAAGCAATTCCTTCCTTTTGAGCTCCAAGTCGGCCAGCGTGGTTTGCAGATTGCTGATAATGTATGGATTGTGATCGATCTCTTTGCCCTGCAAAATGGTTTCGGGAACCGCGGCAAGCTTGTGCTTCAAATGTTTGATCCGCTGTTCGGCTTCTATTTTAAGGCTTACCGTTTGGTTGAGAATCGCCTGTTGATCATTCACCTTCGACAATAAGATATTCCGTTCTTCATCGAGCGATGAAATATTATTCGCCGCCTTGAAATCAATTCGCCGCCTTTCGGTGTCATCCAGCTGTTTTTTTAATATGTCGGCTTGTTCTTTGAAGAATTTGTTTGATTTGCTATCCCGATGAACATTTAAATGCCGATCCAAGTATTGTTCACAAAGTTTGTTTACCATCTCGGCCGCAAACGTCGGATCAGCGTGTTGATAGCTTACCTGGACCACATTCGATTTGATCACACGCTCGACATCCAATGCCTTTTGGAGATAAACGGAGGCCTCTTCAGGCTCAATTTTGCTGGCGTGAGCCTTGCTCGGAAGGCCTTTAAAAAACTCTGGCCATCTGCCGGCAAGCATTTTATTGACTTCTACCGGTTCCATCTGGCGAATTACCTGCTCTGCCAATGAAACGCTTCTTATGATTTCAATTTCAGAGTTGATATACTCATTGCGGTCATTGCCTAAATTCACGGCAAGACCATCACGATTCAGCGCTGTCGGAAGGAAGACATTTTCTCGGCCTACTTTAATGAGCAACTTCGAAGTCGCTTTATAGGAGGGTAAGATAGTAAATGATGCCGCAGTGACAACAAATAGGACGAGCGCAAAGAAAATCAATATCCATTTTTTCCATTTAAAAAGAATGGAGAAGAAATCCCTGAGCGATGTACGGTAGTCTGTTTTTCTCGTGCTCATCCAATTAATCCTGCTTTATTAGTGAATCGATCCATGCCATCCATTGGCTGATTATTCTGGCATTAACAATGGCCGCGATTGCTCTTTCGGCCGATCTTTATTTCATGATAAGCATATTTTGTGCCATATTTTTTCAAGATTTTATTCCCCCCTATCAATCGCCATAACAAATTGATTATATAACTTTTTATAGCCATTGAATGCTTGGCCGAATTTGACTTTGATCGGTTATTCTTTCAACTATTACTTTATTTTCATAGTAATTATGAAATCGAATTCGAATTCATCCAAGATCGACAATCGCTCAGATTAGGATCGTATGGGCAGCGCCGGGTCGTAGCGTTGGTGGCGGGGCTGGAACAAGACCACGAATAGAAGGTAGGCCGTAATTTATTGACTATGAAGTTGCCTTTAAAACGGTCAGAACTTTTAGGATTCGATCTCTGCCAGGGTTATCTTGAATACCTCACAGGAACGACATAATTCCATTTTGGTTTTCCATGAACCATGGACAATGCCATCACAAATGGTGCCATTGATAAACCAGCACAGGTCACCGGTGGAAAATTCCCATGCGGGGCACTTGGCGCGCAACTCTTCGGGACAGGACCGGATCTCCCAGCAAGGCAGAAGACCTTTTTGGCCAAATAATTTTCGGTAAATTAAAAAATATAGCTGACGCTCTACATGAACGGGGATGGATCGCCAGCCCTGCTCGTAGCTATGAATGGCCTTAATGGAAACACCGAGAAGCTGAGCCATCTGTTTTTGAGTCTTGGCCAATTTTTTTCGAAGCGCACTAAATTGCGTGTTTTTCATGGCCCCTGCTCCATTTCGGGCAAAAGATCACAACCTCACTTTTCCTGCCACATCGTGGTATAGGTGTCAATGATTTTTATTTACGGCAAGAGATTTACCATTGAAATTTAAGCCCAGGCCCTGTTCGACCGATAATATAGCATTCAAGAAAATGTTTTTGGAGGATGCACGATGCAAAAGGAAAAGGGAACCATCATGATCGTCCATGACAGTGCCACGATGCGCGATTTGGTTAAAAATACGTTAGCGCCCGAGGGATATACCGTTATCGAGGCTGGGGAAGGCAGCGAGGCATTAGAATGTGCTTTATCAGACGAACGTCCGGATTTGATCATCCTGGATATCGAAATACCCCAGATGGATGGTATCACGATGTGCCGCGATATCCGGAAAGTGATTCTGCCGGACGAACTGCCGATTATCCTTCTCACTTCGACCACCGATCAACATCAGTTGTTGACGGCGTTTCAGGCGGGAGCCACGGATTATTTGGTCAAACCCTTCTTGCAAGAAGAGCTTTTGGCGCGCTTGCGGGTACATCTGGAAAGATCCCAATTAATCCGGCAACTGCGCAGAACCATTGATGAACTCAACCGCGCCGAAGATGAACACACGGAAAATCAGCGCCTCCAGGGGGTGGTGGAAATGGCCGGGGCAGTCTGCCATGAGCTTAACCAGCCGATCCAAACCATCAGCGGTTTCTCCGAACTGATGATGATGAAATCCGACGCCAATGATCCCATGGCCACCTATGCCCAAAAAATCAAACAACAGGCCGACCGGATGGGGAAAATCACCGGCAAGCTGATGCGGGTAGCCGCCTATCGAACAAAAGCCCATGATTCTCTGACACGAATCATCGACATCGAGAAGGCAACCGGCGGCATGATGGAATCGCGTTGATCAAATAATATTAGAAGAAGGCGGCATTGATGGCCATGTGGCACATGATACTCAAACCGTAACCCAACGCGATGACCGGTGTCCATTTTAAATGGGCCCCGAATGTATAGGTGCCGCGTGCCGACCCCATGAGGGCAACGCCGGCTGCCGATCCGATGGACAACAGGCTTCCGCCGGTACCGGCCGTCAGCGTGACGAGTAGCCATTGCCCGATGGACATGGATGGATCCATGGTCAAAACGGCAAACATGACCGGGATGTTATCGATGATTGCGGATAACACGCCCACGAGAATGTTTGCTTGGGTGGCACCCAACCCCTGGTACATACCGTGAGAAATCAGCGCCAGGTAACCGAACTGAGCCAGTCCGCCCACACATAGGATGACCCCGTAAAAGAAAAGCAGTGTGTCCCACTCGGCCTGGGCGACGCGATGCATCAAATCGAAATGCTTCTTTTGCCTCATTTTTGCCGTTTGGTCTTCGAGGACTTCTACGACGCCGGTAATTTTTCCCTCTTTGTCCTTAACCGGAACAGCGGCAAGCGACAGCAGTTTACCGCCCCCCGGCAGGTTGGCAAAATATTCGACGGCTTCGGAACCATCGGATGCGAAATCAATGCGTCGATGGCTGCCATTGTAGTATTTCCCGATCTCTTTTTCAGGAAATTGCTCCAGCACCAAATCCGCCAATGTAAATCGTTCCTTTGCATAACCGGGCTGCCAGTGGTTCCGGGTCCCGACCATTTCGTCCCTGGAAGCACCGGTCAGCTTCTCCATTCCCTTGCTCCAATGGGTGACGATATGATCGTTATTCAAGGCGAACGTCGCCTCGTCCAAGTCGTTTAAAAAGTCGATATTGAATTTTTTGCGGTTGAAAAGATCTTGGAGCGGTTTATCCCGGTTGCTGGATCGCGCCATCAAGATATTGTCATATCGTTCGGCGCGACCTTCGTAACGCCTCAAGAAATAAGAAAATATACCGAGGTAACCGAATCCCAACATCATCCCCGCGGCCGGTGGCAGATGAAGAAAATTATGGAAGGAAACGGCCGTGCAAATCGTGAGGATGAAGAGGACCATGATGGGTACCGCGCCCACTTTCATCCGAACAACGTCATCGGATACTTCCGGCTGCTCCTTGCTGATGGCAAGATTCAAGAAAAACGCGGGAACTAACCAGTTAAGGGCGGACGGTATCAGGATGCTAAAAAATTGACCGAATGCTACTTTGCCTTTTTGCCATACCATCAGCGTCGTAATATCGCCAAAGGGAGAAAACGCCCCGCCGGCATTGGCGGCAACCACGATGTTGATGCAGGCAACGGCAATGAATTTTTTATTTTTACCACCGACGGCCATGACCACGGCACCCATCAAAAGCGCCGTCGTCAGATTGTCGGCAACCGGAGAGATCCAAAATGCCAACAGCCCCGTAATCCAGAAAATGGCACGCAACGAGAACCCTCGGTTGACCAGATAACAACGTAGCGATTGAAAAACGTTTCGTTCTTCAAGGGCGTTGATATAGGTCATGGCCGCAAGCAGAAACAGAAACAGTTCACCATACTCCAACAGACTATGTTGAATGGCATTGTGCGCCGAATGGATATCGCCAACTTTTATATAGGCGATGGCCACAAGAACCCAGATCAGACCGGCGGCCAGTATTACCGGCTTACTTTTCCGCAGATGGATCTTGTTTTCCAAAGGGACCATGGCGTAGCCGAGGACAAACAGAAAAACGGCCACATAACCCAATGTCGTATGGGTGAAATCCACCGATTCAGAGACGTCGTGACCGGTGCTCGCCCAAACCATTTGGGGAACCAAAATACAGAACAACAGTAGTAAATATTTCATTTTTTACTGATTTTTTCTTAGGATATAGGATTCGGACTTCTCAAATGGATGACTGACTTGAGCGCCTATGATTGTCCCGATGATGGTTTCGACGGTGGACTCGGTATCGAGACGGCTAGTATTGATAATCAGGTCATAGTGGAGGGAATCTTCTATGTCTTCTCGAAAGTTATCCCTGACAAATGCCTTTCTTTTAGCGGCTCTGCTTAAAATGCGCTTCTTGGCCTCAATAGTAGAGACATTGAAGGCATAGGCCACGCTTTTAATCCGTGTTTCCAGGGGAGCGGTAACACGAATGGCAAACCGTTTTTCCTTGGGAAGAATGAAATTCGCACCACGGCCTACAATTACCGCTTTGCCGACCTGGCCCAGCATAGAAACGTATTCTTTCAGGTAGCACAGATATTGATCTGGATGGACATATTCGGTGTTGAGCAAGGAAGAAAGAAAGTCTCCAATTCCTTTGGGCCTGACTTTTTCAGTGATCTCCAACCCTTTGAAATCCACGTTGTTACAAATGGCCATGGGTTTGAGAAGTTCTTTATCGAAATAGGAAAACCCCAGTCGTTCGGATAAACGCTTGGCAATGGCGTGTCCACCGCTTCCGGGTTGCATGCTCACGGTGATCACCGGAATATGCATCTGCGCAGTTTGATAGGCGATTCCCATTTCATTGGAAATATTTTTTGCATAGCTATCCAAAAAATCTTTCACTTTTAGGTTGCATGCCACCATTTTTTTCTCCTTCTATATATTGTTTCCCCTCGTTAAAGAGACAAAAAAAAGTCTCATTTAACGAATAATAAAAGCACCGGGTAGAAAAAGCGGTTCGCACGCTATGCCTATTGAAAGGGGTTGTCAATAAAATAATCCGGCCTCTCGCATCGGTGCCAAATGAACTACCGTCCGTCGCTTAATTACCGTTCTATGGTCTGTCGGGTGGGTGGAATAATATTAAATAAGATAGGGAGAATAATCTGTTATGATTTTTATAACCTGCTCAATATAAAGGAAGAGTGCCGATCTACAGGCAACTGCCGGAAGACTTAAAAAAAAATAAACGGAACAAAAATTCGGGTCGAAATTCAAAAGAAGTGCTTCGGTTCGACAAATGATTTTCATTCAATATATTGCTCTGTTTCTTCATGGCTCGTTGGGGTGACTTCGTACGGTTAATACAAACCCGACGGTTGCAACACTGGGGCAACCAAAAAATATCCGGTTGAGGATTCTCTCAACCGACTAATTCTGCATTACATAATTATCGGCTATATCATTACGTCTTCTGTGAAGATTCGAGCGGCCCAGAGGCGCGCCAAACGAAATCAAGGGTTGAATCTCCCCCATTTGTTTTTTAAATGGATGACCATGGCTGGCCCATACCCGAACAAATTCGTGAAAACAGATGACTGACAATCTTTCGGTGTTAAAAACAATTCGTCACGCCTCGCTGCGGCGGCGTTCCTCGTCACGGATTTCCCGACGCAGCAGCTTGCCGACCTTGGATTTGGGAAGCATGTCGCGAAACTCGATATACTGGGGGATCTTGTACGAAACCAGGTTTTTGCGGCACCATTTGATGAGGTCGTAGCCGGTAATGCCCTTGATGTCGGACTTGAGCACCACATAGGCCTTGATACGCTCGCCCACCTTTTCATCGGGCACGCCCACCACACAGGTACCGATTACCGCCGGATGCTCCTGCAAGACGGCCTCGATTTCGGATGCCGAGACCCGGTAGCCCTTGTGCTTGATGGTGTCCACAGTGCGGTCCACGAAGTACAGATTTCCCGCCGGATCCACGGACATCACGTCTGCCGTACGATACCAGGTCAGCCCATCGATTTCGACGAAGGCCGAGGCGGTTTCCTCCGGCTTGTTGAGATAGGCCTTGACCATGTCGGGCGAGTGGACCAGCAGTTCTCCCGGCTCGCCTGGCGGCATGGGCGCGAGGTTGCTCGGATCGACGATTTTAATCTGTTTGGACGGGACGATGCGTCCGACGCTCTTGGGCGGATTCTCCGCATCCACCGGGCACATGGCTACACCGCCGCAGGTTTCGGTGGCCCCATATCCCTGGTAGATGGGTTTGCCGAAACGGTCCTGCCAGCGCTTGCCCACCTCCACCGGCAGCACATCCCCGGCGCTGTACCAGTAATCCACGGAACTCAAATCGTAATGGTCGAGGCGATCGTGTTCCAGCATCATGCGATACAGGGTCGGCACGCCAATCAGGCTGCGAACCTTGAAGCGGGCGATGGCATCGAAGGTGGCATCCAGGTTGACCCGAGGCTGGACCATCAGGCTGCCGCCGACCAGGAGGATGGCCAGGCTGCAGGTCTGCCCCAGAATATGAAACAGCGGCGCGTTGCCCAGAATGAGGTTTTCCTGGCTGGGAATCAGGGGCAGACTGGTGCGAATCTGCTCCAGGGCCGACACGAGAAACAGCCGATGGGTCATGGGCACGCCTTTGGGAAATTTGGTCGTCCCGCCGGTGTAGAGGATTTCGGCCACTGCTTCAGGATCGCTGGACGGATCGATGATCTGGGGATCACGGTGATCGGCCAGCAGCCGCCGGAAGCTGTGCACATTCTCACCCCAGGCCACCTTGCCGTGGGGAATCACGTCGAACAGCTTGCCGAAGGCGCGCTTGTACCCGGGCAGCATGTCGGCCAGCCGGGTGACAATCACGCGCTGAATGGCACTTTCGGCCATGACCCGCTGCACATAACCGAAATTGGTGTCGGCGCACACAATGGTCTCGGCCTCGCTGTCGTTGGCGATGTAGGCCACGTCATGGGGCGTATAGATCGGCGTGATGGGCACGCATACCGCACCGGCCCGCTGGATGCCCAGCCAACTGACGATCCATTGAATCGAATTGGGGAGGTAAATCATCACTTTTTCGCCGGGACGCACCCCGAGGGCGATCAGGGCCGCGGCGAACCGGTCGGCGTATTCTATCAGCGCACCGTATGAATAGCGATTTCCAAGATAGATTACCGCGGTGCGAGAATGGTTTTCCTGAGCAACGTGTTCGAATCTGGCATAGATGGTGTCGCGTGTCGCTTGCATATCGATTATATCCCAAAGTAGGCGGATTTGATTTCCGGGTTGTCAATCAGTTCGGTGCCGGTACCGCTCAAGGTCAGCATACCGTTTTCGACCACATAGCCGCGGTCGATCACCGGTAGTACGGGCCTGGCGAACTGCTCGCAGATCACGACGGTGATGCCGGTGGAGCGGTTCAGTTCCACCACGGCGTCGACGACCGCTTTTTGCATCAGGGGGCTCAGGCCTAAAAGCGGCTCGTCCAATAAAAGCAGGGTTGGCCGGACCACCAGAGCCATGCCGATGGCCAACATCTGCTGCTCGCCGCCGCTCAAGAAACCGGCTTTGCGTTTTTTCAATTTCTGAAGCGGCGGAAAGAGCTCGAAGACCCGATCCATGGTCTCGGCGATTTCACTTTTCTTGCGCAGGTATCCGGCGATCTTCAAGTTTTCCAGCACACTGCTTTCCGGAAAAACCGGGTGGCGCTCACGAGAAAGCACAATGCCCTTTCGCACCCGGTAACGCGGCGTGGCGTCGATGATTTCCTCGCCATTGAAACGCACCTGCCCGTATACCGATATCCGTTCCCCGCCCCGTCGCTGTTCCTTGATGCGCATATCGATAATCAGCCCCGAGATGGTGTTGAGCAGGGTCGTCTTGCCGGCGCTGTTGGAACCGATCACGCCGACGATTTCGCCTTTGTTGACCGTCATGTTCAGGCCGTTGACCGCCAGGGCGTTTTCAAAAAAAACCATGAGATTTTCTATTTCCAGCATGTGTGTCTCTCCCGGTGCTTGCAAAGCCGTTGGGCCAGAAACAAAGGCCCTTGGTCGGGTGGTAGGGGAACGGCGCGCCGTGCCCCTACTCGGTGCCTAAGTAAGCGTTTTTAACCGCGTCGAGCTCCATCACCGCATGACAGGGGCCGTCGGCAATTTTCTGGCCATAATTCATAACGATCACCCGGTCGGCGATCTTGAACAACTCCTTGAGACGATGCTCGATCATGATGATGGTCTTTCCCTGTTGGCGCAATTTTTCGATGATGGGCACGATGCTGGCCACCTCTGCCAGGCTCAGGCCGGAAAAGAGCTCATCCAGGATGATCAGATCCGGTTGCAAGGATATGGCTTTGGCCAACTCCAGGCGCTTGAGATACCCTTGGGGCAGGGCCCCGGCAACCTTGTAGGCCACGAAGGCGTCCCGTTCGAAGCCCACTTCCTCCAATAAATCCAGGGCCACGGCATTGCGGTCACCATAGCGGCCCCCCAACAACCCTTTGACCCGTGGAGAAAAAAGCGGAACGATCATATTTTTATAAGCCGGCAGATGGTAAAAGGGCCGGACCATCTGAAAGGTGCGCGCAATGCCCAGCCGCACAATCTTGTGGGGCGGCAGGTGGTGGATGGGCTGCCCCTTGAACAGGACCCTGCCGGACGTGGGCTTGACGAAACGGGTGATGAGATTGACCAGGGTGGTTTTTCCCGATCCGTTGGGTCCGATGACCCCCAACAATTCATTTTCCTTCAGCTCGAAATCGACACCATTGAGCGCCTGGATCCCGCCAAATGATTTGGCGAGGCCCTGCACCGTTAAAATGGATGGTTGTGTGCTCATTTCTCCACCTCCGCCCAGCGTTCGAACTGATGGTACTTGCGTTGAATATAGTGAAAAATCCCCTCGGGCAGGGCCACGATGAACACCACCAGAAACAGGCCGTACAAAACGATCCGCAGTCCGCCGATGCCCCTTAACAATTCGGACAAGGGGACCAGGATGCAGGCTCCCAAAGTCGCGCCGGCCAGGCTTCCCGGGCCGCCCACTACGGCCGCCGCGATGGGCAGGATGGAATAGTCCAGGGCAAAGACCGGCATGCCTACAAACATGTACACATGGGTCATGAAGGCGCCGGCAAATGCGCCGACGGCACTGGCCATGAAAAGCGCCTGGGTTTTGAACCAGTAGATATTGAGCCCGGCATTGGTCACCGAGCGGTCGTTGTCGTTGATGGCTTTAAGGATCAATCCATAATCCGAGCCGAGCATACGCCGAAAACCGAACATGGCGGCCAACAGGGCGGCCATGGCGATATATAGCTCCAGCCACACGGATGGCAGGGGTGTCATGCCCGAGAGCCCCTCGGTACCGCCGAAGATCTTGGTGGCCTCGATCACCCGCACCAGCATCAACGGCAGAATCAGAGTCACCATGGAAAAATAGATGCCTCTTAGCCGAAGTACCGGCAGGAGCAGTACGGTACAGATCAGGCCGCCCAGGACCGCGGCCAAGGGCAAGGTGAAGTAAGGGGAAAGCCCGAAATAGTGGTTCATCACCCCCGCGCAATAGGCTCCCATGCCAAAGAACAGGGCCTGGCCCAGGGAAATCATACCGCTTTGGGCCATCAAGTCCCAGCTGATGGCCAACAGGCCAAACACCGCCACGGACAAGAGGACCTTTTGCCAGTAGACACCTAAAAACAAGGGCAACAGCAGAAAAAAGACAAAGGGGATCAGGCGCGGCGCGGACAGATAAAGCATTTCACGCCATGAGGTGAGCACAAACACGTCCTCGCTGCGGGCCTTGATTCCGCGATCGATTCGTTCCCGGCGTTTCTTGGTTGACACGATCAGATCCTTTCTTCCAACTCTTTTTGCTTGCCGAACAGCCCCGACGGTTTGACCACCAGTACAAGCAGGATGGCTGCCAGGCTGACAATCATGGTCCAGTGGGAACCGATGAAGGCATCGGTAAAGCGCTCGACAAAACCGATCACGAAACTGGCCAAAATCACGCCGCCGCTACTGCCCAGTCCGCCGATGATGCAAACGGCCAGGGCCTTGATGAGCACATCGTACCCTTCCTCCGGGGAGATACTGCCCAGCGGAATGATGACGGTCGCTGCCATGGCCGCCAGCCCGGCGCCCAGGGCCACGGCCAGCATGGCGATCGTATCGGGGTCGATGCCAAAGGTCAGAGCCGTGCGCTCGTCCTGGGCAATGCCCCGAAAGGCCAGCCCCAGGGCGGTATTGTGGGTGAACAGCCACAGAACGGCGATCAGCAGAATGCCGACGATGACGATCAGGATGCGCTGCATATCCACATAGGTGCCGAAGATGATGAAGCTTTTATCCACGAAGACCGGCAGGGTATAGTCAAACCCCACGAAGCCCAGGTAACGGAAAAGTTCCAGGATGGCCAACCCGATGCCGAAAGTGGCGATCACCTCGGAAAGGGCTTGTCCGCGCACACGGATCAGCACCAGACGATACAGCAGGGCGCCGCAAAGGGTGCAGCCGACAATGGAGAACAATACCGACAGCGGATAGGGCAACCCGAGCAAATGCATCAGCATCCAGGTGGTATAGGCGGCCAGCACGTAAAACGCCCCATAAGCGAAATTGGCCACCCCGCTGATACCAAAGGTCAGGTTGAATCCCATGGCCATCAAAGCGAGGATCACACTATTGATAATGGCATAAATCGCGGTTCCAACGATCATTGGACAATCCTTTAGTTGGTTGCAGACGCGCGCAACCATCGGTGGGGGGAACATTGCGGTTCAGGCCATCGGCGTTTAACAATTGCGCATTCACGTTGTTCTGGGCACACGATTCAATACGGACGATAGCCTGTCAACGATTCACAGTCACATTGGCCTGAACCCCAACATGCAAGGCTTTTATATTATTTATTGGATGATAGGCCCTCGGGCAGTTTGATCTTACCCTCGGCCAGGGTGGTGGGAAAGACGATGGTTCGACTGCCGTTCGGCTGCCACTGGAAAACGGCCGCCACCGCCGCCGTGGACGGATCCATATCATAGATCACCTGATGCCCTTCATCGAAGACAACGCGTCCCATGACGCCGTTGCGATCGGTCTTTTGCAATTCAGCGGTGATGGCATCGGGATCCAGACTGCCGGCCCGTTCGATGGCCTCGGCCAGGATGTAAACCGATTCATAAGAGGGGGCCGGACCGTGACCGGCCTGCAGGGTTTCGCCCCATCGTTTTTGGTAGGCCTGTTCAAAAGCCACGGATTGGGGAACCTTTTCCGATGAGATGGCGCTGCCCATCTCAAAATTGCAGTTGATGGCGCCGGCGATTTTTTTGTCAAACGTATTCCAAGCGTTGGGTCCGGCCAGAGGCGAGATGAAACCGGCCAGCAGCGCGGGGACTTTCATGGAATTCCACTGCTTGACGAGAATCCCGCTCTGGGGCATGTCGAAAATGGGCAGGATCACCTGGGCTTTTTTGGCACGCACCTTCATCAGGGCCGAAGAAAAATCCGTGGTGCCGGTCGGGTAGCTCTCCTCACCGACCACTTCCCAGCCGGCCTTGTCGAAAAAGACCTTTTTCATGATGGCGGCCGTGGCCCGGGCCCAGGCCACATCCTGGTTCATGATATACACCCGGTTGAATCCGAACTCCTTGTTGATGAAGCCCATGGTACCGGCCAGGTATTTGACCAGGAATTTGGCATTCAGGCAGGGTCTGAAAATGTATTTGTATTTGTCCGGCTCGGCCTTGATTTTGGCTTCGGAGGCCGGTGACATGGCAATGGTCCCCAGCATGGGCACCTTGTATTTGGCGATGATGTCCATGCTGGCCATCAGGGCCTCGGACCGGAAGGGGCCGATCACAAGGGCGGTAGGTTTTTTCTCGAGAATAATCTTCTCGATGCCCAACAGGGCTTCGGGGACCGGCACCCCGGGTGCGGCATCACGGATATCCAGAGACTCCACTTTCAAGGGCATCCGGGTGTTACCAACGGTAACACCGCCGTTGGTGTTGATCTCTTCGACAGCCAGTTGCACGGCCTTGAGCCCCTCTTTGCCCTCGAGAAAACCCGTTGAGGTGGGGACACCGATGGTGATGGAATCGGCTGCCCAGGCAACGGATACGACCAATAGGACCATAGCCAGCGAAATTGCCAACACCTTCCGACTTCTTTTTCTGCCGCTCATCTTCAGCCTCCTTCTTCGGGAAAAAATTCAACGCAAGGGGATTGAGCCACGGACACGAGGCACTCGTCTATTATTTGAGCCACCTGCATCTGCCTGAAAAAATGCTGCCAGCCTTTGATGGGAGCCAACCCACAGCATTTTATTCGCCTGATCGGGTTCAAAGCAAAGACAATGCCAATAATGTAAACACTGTTTAACAGTTTAAATTTAAAAGATATTTAAAAAATCAACAATAAATTGATTAAAAAATTGTGTTACGTTAAGAAACAGAATTCTATTCATCAGAAAAAGATAATTCAATTAATGTTTATTATTTCTTTTTAGTACAATAGGTTGCGAAATGTGTTACGAAAATATACAGGGGTGAGGCGATATGCGGTATCGTCTGTAGAGATCGGATACAGCCAAATACCGTTTGCTTGAATGTGGGACGATGCAGGGGTATAATTATTTAAACGGTTTTGATTAACGAGTTCCTTAGAAGCGTCGCTCTCGTCATGCCGGACTTGATCCGGCATCCAGAACTTATTGAAATGACTGGATAGCGCTAAAGCTTCACTTCGTGCCCGGCCTGCGCCGGAATAACGAAAAGATAAGGACTTCAACTTGTTACGAATCCGTCAATTATGGAAACAACCATGCCTGACCCTCACTTGCCACTCGAAAATATCCGTGTGCTGGCCTTTACCCATACGATAATGGGGCCCGCGGCCACGATGATCCTCGCCGATCTGGGTGCCGAAGTCATTCTCATCGAGCCACCAACCGGTGATCCCACCCGGCGACTGAAGGGGCTGGGGGTCGGTTATTTCCCTTATTTCAACCGCAACAAGAAAAGTCTGGCCGTCGATTTGAAAACCGCCGAAGGGAAAAAAATCATCGTCGCTTTGACGAAAACAGCCGATGTGCTGGTGGAAAACTTCGGGCCGGGCACCATGGACCGCATGGGATATGGGTATGACGCCTTGTCGGCCGTCAACCCCAAACTGATCTACTGCTCGCTCAAGGGTTTTTTGCCCGGCCCTTATGAAAACCGGGTGGCCATGGATGAGGTGGTGCAGATGATGGGCGGTTTGGCCTACATGACCGGCCCGCCGGGGAAACCCATGCGCGCCGGCACCTCCATCATCGATATCACCAGCGGCATGTTCGGCGTGATCGCCATCCTGACGGCCCTTTTTGAACGACAAACGTCGGGTCGGGGGCGCTTGGTGAAGAGTGCCTTGTTTGAAACCACGGCCTTTGTCATGGGCCAGCACATGGCCTGCGCGGCGATAACCGAACAACCCGTGCCGCCCATGCCGGTCCGGGTCAACACATGGTCGGTGTATCGGCTATTCGAAACGTCAGACGACGATCGGGTGTTTATCGGATTGATCAGCGAAAAGCAGTGGCGCCGATTCTGCAAGGCCTTCCATCGTGAGGATCTTCTCATGGATGAACGGCTGCAAACCAACAATGATCGCGTCCGCGAAAGGGAATGGTTCATCCCTGAAATCGAAAGGACAATTAAAAGGTATACCAAGGCCCGCATCATCGAGCGCTGTGATCAGGCCGGCCTATGCTTTGCCCCCGTCGCCAAACCCGAAGACCTTGCCGATGATCCGCAATTGAACCACGGCCCAAACGGCCTGCTGGCGACGATGCTTCCTTCGGGAAGAGAAGCCAAGCTGCCCCGATTACCGATCCAAATCGAACCGTTCGACTTTAAAAAACGGGCAGATCCCCCGTTGACTATCGGCCAGAATACAAAAGAGCTACTCATGGCCATCGGCTACGATCGAGAGGCAATCGAAAAAATGGCTGAAGATGGGATCGTGGCGGTTGGTATGGATATTACAATTTCATAATCAAGGCACTTGCAATGAGCGAACAAACAGGTCGTCCCCGACTGGTAGCCGATCACAATGCGCTGGAGCGCATCTTCCACCGCCCGGAAAACGAGCAGTCACGTACCGTACTCACCAAATACATGGAACAGATCCTGTTTGGTCTGCATGATTTTCTGGGACAGCACGTGGGCATCACCGAAGAGATCCCCTTGAAAGATCTTGCCGCCCAGTTTACCTCCTCTGCAATCGCACGCACACCGGTGAAAAAGCTGGCGGAGGTCATCGCCGAAATCATCGAGGAAATCGCTCCTCAGGCGGTCAATGTCTCTTCCCCCTATTTTATTGGCCATATGACCTCGGCCATTCCTTTCTTCATGGTCCACCTGAGCACCATCGTCACGGCGCTGAATCAAAATCCGGTAAAACTGGAAACCTCGAAAGTGGTGAGCGTTTACGAACGTCAGGTGCTGGCCAAGGTTCACCGGCTGTTGTTCAATCTCGACCAGGCCTTCTACGATACGCACATACAAAAGCCCGAAAGCACCCTGGGATCCTTTGTGGAGGACGGCACCCTGGCCAATCTTTCCGCCCTCTGGGTGGCCAGAAACCGCTTGCTGCCGGCCGCATCGGGCTGCGCGGGAGCCGAACGCGACGGCGTGGCGGCGGCCCTGCATGACCGCGGCCTCCGCCGGCTGACGATCCTGGTCTCTGAATTGGGGCACTATTCCATTCGTAAATCAGCCGGTGTGTTGGGCCTGGGATACGATGCCGTAACACCGATTCCGGTGGACAGCGCCAATCGCATGGATCTGAACGCGCTCGAACGCACCCTCGGGAAACATCATCGGGATCCGGAAGCCGCGGTCATGGCCGTCGTCGGCATTGCCGGCACCACCGAAACGGGCACCGTGGATCCGCTGCCGGCCATCGCCGACCTGTGCCGCACCTTCGGCGTTCATTTCCACGTGGATGCGGCCTGGGGCGGGCCGGTCTTGCTGTCGGAACGCTATCATGGTTTGCTCAACGGTATCGCGCTGGCCGATTCGGTTACCATCGACGGTCACAAACAATTCTACCTGCCCATGAGCACCGGCATGGTCTTCTTCAGGGATCCCCACGCCATGGATGCCGTGGCCTACCATGCCGCCTACATCAACCGCCCGGGGTCGGTCGATCTGGGCATTCGCTCGCTGGTGGGTTCCCGTGCCGCGACCTCACTGGTACTGGGAAGCGCGTTGGACATCATGGGGTCCGACGGATACGCACTGCTTATCGACCATGGCATCGAAATCGCCCGCATCTTCGCCGAAGCGATCAACCGCCGCCCCATGTTCGAATTGATCACCGCTCCCGAGCTTAACATTCTGACCTATCGTCTCGTACCGGAAGGGCTGCGTGAATCCAGCGTTTCAAAGGAAACGCCGATCGAAGCAGACCGCCTGCGATTATTGAATAAGATAAATATCAAGATTCAGCGCATGCAGCGGGAGGCCGGTAACAGCTTCGTTTCCCGAACCACGTTGCGACGATCCGCACGGCCCGACACCGTGGTTCTGCGGGTGGTGCTCATGAACCTGCGCACGACCCCCAAGATACTCAACGCAATCCTGGATGAACAAGAGGCCATTTACCGGAACCGCATCGCCCCCACACTGCGACTGGAACGCGACTCCGCGGCGCCCAAATGAAACCGACGACCCCATCGGTGCATCCCCGAAGGGTAACCGCATTTGGATCGATTTGCAGTTCTTCGCGGGCATGGCCCGCTCTTACACGCATCCATGGCTTCGTCAAACATGGTTTTTTGGAGCTGGCCATGCCTGCGACCCTATCTGTTAAGTTCCAAATGCGGAAATCCTGTGCATTCCCCGTCTTCCTGTTAATTTAATCATCGATAAGGTTTAAGATATGGACATCCACCGCCTTCCCGTGACTCCGTCGCCGAACCAGACGATCGGCCGTCACATTCTGATTTTAGCCGATATCGAAGGCAGCAGCGGCTGTGGCAGCTACCGGGCCTCCAGCTTTCTCACCCGGCCCTGGGCACGCGCCTGCGTGGCCATGTCCCGTGACGTGGATGCGGTGGTGCGGGCCCTTTTTGATGCCGGCGTCCACCAGGTGACGGTCAAGGATTTTCACCGCACCGCCTATAACCTGCTGCCCGAATTGATCGATCCGCGGGCCCGCATCATCTGCGGCTACCATCGCGGCCCCGTGCCGGGCCTGGGCCATCCGGGAAATGTCGACGGCGTGATGATGATCGGCATGCATGCGGCGTCAGGCAGCCGCGGGTTTCTGCCCCATACCCTGACCTCACGGTTGGCGTCGGTCAAGCTCAACGGTCGCTTGCTGACCGAAGTGGAGCTATTTTCGGCGTCCCTGGCGCCCTTTGGCATCCGGCCGCTTTTCTTCTCCGGCTGCCCCGTGGCCTGCGCCCAGGCCCGCCAACGCATCCCGGGAATCCGAACCGTCGCCATCGACAAACAGATCCCTCCCGAGGCACTGGACAAGCCAAGCTGGCATCGAACCTTGGCCCGGGGCGCCGTCAACGCATTGCGGGGCATCTCCCCGGCCCCATACACTCCCCAGGGACCTTTCCGGGCCGTGATCCGCATTCGCGACGGGGCTAAGGCAGCGGCGCGCATGGTGGATCCATGGGGATTCGAGCGCCGCGGGGCCACGGTTGTGCTTGACACGCCTGACATTCACACCCTCTATGCCCAGTTGATCCGGCTTTGCTACCTGAAACCGCGGAACCAAAAAGCGCTCGGCTTGAGTCTGGCCGTGTTCAATCTCATGGGGTGGCTTGGACGGCAGTGGGTGCGATATCGGATTCATCGCCCGGCCGGACATTGACACCGTGGCGTCCATCCTCTATACACCACCCCAAACCTGCGGCCCTTTGGGAGGACCTGCTGCGGGCGGCATTCAAACCGTGGAAACGACCATGATCAGCATCGACAACCTCAGCAAGAGTTTTGGCGACCGGGTTTTGTTCGACGGCGTCAGTTTTAAAATCAATTCCAAGGAACGCGTGGGGCTGGTGGGCCGTAACGGCCACGGCAAGTCCACATTGTTTCGCATCATCATCGGCGATGAAGGGGTCGACGACGGCGCCATCACCATGCCCAAGGGGTACCGTATCGGGTATGTTCAACAGCACATCCAGTTCACCGAAGACACCGTGCTGGCCGAAGGCATGAAGGGCCTGATGGCCACGGAAAAGGATCACCACTGGAAGGTGGAAAAGATTCTGGCCGGTTTGGGGTTTTCCGATGGGGATATGGTTCGCAGTCCCTTCGATTTTTCAGGCGGTTTTCAGGTGCGTCTCAATCTGGCCAAGGTGTTGGTCTCCGAACCCGACCTGCTCTTGCTCGACGAACCCACCAACTATCTGGACATCACCTCCATCCGCTGGATCGAAAATTTTCTGATCACCTGGCCCCATGAACTGATGCTGATCACCCATGACCGCGGGTTCATGGACAAAATCGTCACCCATACCGTGGGCATCCACCGCAAGAAGGCGCGCAAAATTCCCGGCAACACCGAGAAATACTACGAACAGATCGCCCAGGATGAGGAAATCTACGAAAAAACCAGGCTCAACGACGAACGGCGGGAGAAGGAAATCCGGCTGTTCATTTCCCGTTTCCGGGCCAAGGCCCGGCTGGCCAACATGGTCCAGTCACGCATCAAGACCCTGGCCAAAATGGAAAAACGGGACAAGCTGGAATCCATCCGGGAGTTAGCCTTCAGCTTTCGTGAAAAGCCGTTCAAAGCCAAACAGGTGCTGACCGTGGAATCGCTCTCCTTTGCCTGGGAGACCGGCCGGCCCCTGTTCGCGGATCTGAGTTTTTCGATCCTGGCCGGCGAGCGCATCTGCGTGGTCGGCAAAAACGGCAAGGGCAAGACCACCCTGCTGAAGGTCCTGGCCGGTGGGCTCGACCCGGCGTCGGGCACCATCACCACCAACCCCCAGGTCGAGGCCGGCGTGTTCGAGCAGACCAACATCCAGAGTCTGGTGGATAGCCATACGGTGGAAGAAGAGATTCTCAACGCCCAGCCCGATGTGGACCGTCAGAAGGCCCGCAACATCTGTGGCGCCATGATGTTCGAAGGGGACAGCGCTCTGAAGAAGGTGGGCGTGCTCTCCGGTGGCGAGAAAAGCCGGGTCATGCTGGGCAAGCTGCTGGTCACACCGGTCAATCTGCTCATGCTGGACGAGCCCACCAACCATCTGGACATGGACGCCTGCGACGCGCTTTTAGCCGCCATCGACGCTTTCGACGGGGTCGTCATCATGGTCACGCACAACGAGATGTTTTTGCACGCCCTGGCCGACCGTTTGATCGTTTTCGATGATCGGGGCGCCCGCATGTTTGACGGAGGCTACCCGGACTTTTTGGCGGCTGGCGGCTGGGGAGACGATACCGCCATTACCCGTCGCCAGGACGTGCCCGACGCACCGGCTGCACCATCCCTGCCCAAGCTGACTAAAAAAGAGCTGCGACGCATGCGATCGGAAATCATCGGCGAGAAATCCAGGGTGCTCAAGCCCATGGAAGACACGATCGCCGCGGCAGAGCAAGCCATCGAAACCAACGAAACCCTCCTGGACCAACTCAACCAGGACATGGTCGATGCCTCTCAAAAGGGAGACGGCCAGCGTATCGGTGAGCTGTCCCAAAAAATCCGCACCTGCCAGGAAATCATCGAAACCCGTTTCGCCGAAATGGAAGCGGCCGACGAACAGCGTCAGCGGCTGGAGAAAAAATTTGCCAAGCGGCTGGCGGAGCTGGAAGGGTGAGCGCAAGAGAATCCAGGAGTCAGAATCCAGAACCCAGAATTAGTCCGCGCCGGTGACGAAACAGAATCCTGAATTCTGGCTACTGGATTCTGAATTCACGGCAACGCTTATCGCAAAAGTTTCAACGACGAATCGAGCACAAAGAAACCAAGTCAGCGTCTTGAAAACAAAATCCATCCTCCTCATCCACCCCCCCATCGTTAAACCCAGCGAGCCACCGGCAGGGGTGGCCAAACTGGCCCACCGTTTATCGATCCACGGGATTGATTGCCGGGTTTACGATGCTAACATGGATGGCATCTTGGGTCTCATCGACCGATCACCGGCCGCCGACGATACCTGGACGCGACGGGCGCTGGCCCACTGCCAAACCAACATGAAAGCCATCCGCTCCCCCACCCTGTTCACCAACCGGGATCGGTACAAGCGGGCCGTCATGGACGTCAACCGGGTACTCGAGACCGCCGGCCGGACGTTTCAGGCAACGATTTCACTGAGCAATTATGCCGACGCCCATCTGACGCCGGTACGCAGCCATGATCTGGTCAGGGCGGCCGAGACATTCGCGGCGAACCCGTTTTCCCCCATCTTTTCACGCAAACTGAGGCTGCTTTTCGGGCGACGGCAACCGGATATGGTGGGGCTCTCGATCAACTTCATGAGCCAGGCCCTGTGCGCCTTCGCCATGATTGGCTTTATCAGGAAACAATTACCTGGAATAACAATCGTCTGCGGCGGCGGACTGGTCACGTCATGGATGGCCATCCCGGGTTTCACCAACCCGTTTCATGGCCTGGTGGATGAGCTGATCGGTGGGCCGGGGGAGGCCCGATTGATTGAGCTGTGTTCAGGCAGGCGTCAGGAAACCACGGCCATTACCGGATATGATTATTCCGGGTTGACCGTCAATTCGTATCTATCACCATATCCGGTTCTGCCCTATGCCGCATCCCGGGGATGCTGGTGGAAGAAATGCGCCTTCTGCCCGGAAACCGCCGAAAACGCCCCCTACCTGACCGATGATCCCGCGCGGGTGACAGACGAACTGGTACACTTGAGCGACCCAACCGGCGCCGGCCTGATCCATTTCCTGGACAATGCGCTGGCACCGCGGTTGCTGGAACATATCGCCGATCATCCACTGCCCACGGCCTGGTACGGATTCGCCCGCATCACCCGTCATCTGACGGATATGGATTTTCTGCGCCGGCTGAAAAAGGCGGGGTGCGTGATGCTCAAACTCGGCGTGGAGTCGGGGGATCAGGCGGTGCTGGATGCCTTGGGGAAAGGCATCGATACCGCCATGACCGCCAAGGCGCTGCAAGCCCTCCACCATGCCGGCATCGCCACCTATGTCTACCTCTTGTTCGGCACGCCGGCCGAAGATGAGGCCGCTGCCGAGCAGACATTGGCCTTCACCCTCGACCATGCGCCTTGCATCGACTTTCTCAATCTGGCGATTTTCAATCTGCCGGCCTACGGTCGGGAAGCTGAGCGCCTCGATACCCTGGATTTTTATGCGGGTGATTTATCTCTTTACCGCGAGTTCGTTCATCCAAGCGGATGGCGCCGCGACCGGGTGAGACGATTTCTCTCGGCTAAGTTCAAAAAGCCATCGGCCATCCGCAACATATTGAACAACGACCCACCCTATTTTACTTCCAATCACGCCCCTTTTTTAATGCTTCGCCGTTAGTTGGTGCCTATCCAGAAATAGGCAAATTTGGTCGAGGTCAAGGTGCCCGAAAACTTTGGAAAAAGATTGGTTAAAACCGCTAAATTTTATTTTCTGGATCCGGCAGTTGTATGTTACCTGACCCGCCAGCCATCCATGGAAGCCGCTCTGTCGGGCAGCATGGGCGGCAGTTTTTTTGAAGGTTTCATCGTGGGCGAGGCTGTTAAACATTTTTTCAACCTGGGGAAAAAACCGCCGGTTTATTTCTGGAGATCAAAATGGCAACTCAAGCTGTTTGGGCAAGCAACGATCCATACTCGGCGGTTCATCTTTTTTTTCGACTGGCTCGCCTAAAAGCGTTTTGGCCAACAAAGCTAAATCTGACGAACTCACCCACCCTAAATCTCTTCGAGAAATTTGGCTCATCAGCTGATTGATGAGTTGGGAACCGAGATCAGAATTCCAGTCGGTTTTTGGATCGAGTTGAGCGGAGCGATTTGAGTGTTTCCATTTATTCGATCTTTATAGTTCTCCCGGATATATGCGTCTACTTCTACCGGACGAACCATTCCGTGTTTTTCATGAAATCCTTGATGGCATCGAGCATGGAAGAGTCAAAATCCGGTCGTTTGTAAAAAAACTGTGATTTGTCTTTTTCCGGCAATTGAAATTGAAAAGGTATTTGTTTCTCTGTATGCGACTCTCCAATAGAATACGGTATCCGGGTTTATGGGGTCGGTGACCGAGTCAGGATCGGCGTCAGCGACAAACACACGTTCATCTGTATCCGGTCCTATGTCATCCTTTGTTAAGCCGATTTCGGTACCATCCAAAATCCCGTCTCCGTCGGTGTCGGCATCGCATGGATCGGTTTCGTTGTCCGCGAGACCAAAATTCCCATCTTTGTCGGCATCTTCCAGTCCATCGATGATGCCGTCGTCGTCTGAACCGGCATCATTTAAGCCGAGACAAGCATTTTGTATTTCAATATAATCCGGCAGACCATCTTGATCGGTATCCAACAAAATTCGTGACACATTAACACTGAGCATGTTCCCAATTGCATCGTACTCATAGTCGTAGGTAATGGATGAGCCGTTTCCTCCCACTTGTCTTGTTTGGATTAGCCTGTTTAATTCGACCCCATATTTTGCGTTCCCACGCAGAGCGTGGGAACCAGGGCTAAGTGGGCGAAATTAGAACCAAGCCCCACCCCGCCCATCGACAAAGACCCGTGGCTTTTTTTACGTCTCTGTCTTTCAACGGTTTTTCTGAGGATCGAATTCCATGTTTTGGAATTGATGGAACCGTAAAATAAAGGAACGCCCTTGCTTTCCCTGACCGATAGGACATTAAGGAAGGCGAGGGCGATCTACCTCACGGGCATCAACATACGAATCAAGTCCTTGAACCGTACAGATCACATTCGGTCGGAAATATTCAGCAAAAATCGGCATTGCAGATAACCACACAAACGTTAGCAACAGAATTTGGACAGTTGGCATCGGAACAAGAAATGAAACATATCTCGCAACTTAATAAGCAACACCTAAGCCAGACTTGTCAAGGCATATATTGTTCCTTTCGCTATATTAAGGTATCCTCCATAAAGATAGTTGAATGAAAAGCTAATTTTTTTGGTATGTTCAGCCCTTGCGGTCTATATTTAATACGGCATATTCAGGAATTTGGTGACGGCTCTGCCGATCCGGTGGTTAGCGCAGATGGTCTGCCCCAAAAACAACGATATGCAGCATGAGGCTCAATTAGGGGTAACGCTATGAAATCATGCAGATTGAAAAGAGGCGGAGTCGGACAAAAATCATCTGATATTTTGACTTCTTATCTCTCTTTTATTTCAGCGTTGTTTCTGTTGGTTGCGCCTGCGAAAACGGGACTGGCACAAGATTGGGTGGTTACTGGAACAGAGGTAGTCGAAAACGATTCAATTACCTTGACTGGCGATCTGATTGTTGAAAGTGGTGGGCATCTAACGCTGAGCACGGTTACACTGACGATGAACAACGTCTATAGCGGACAGTATGGTATCAAGGTTAAATCAGGGGGTGTGATTACCATACAAAGCGATAGTATCATCACGGCAGCTGATGATTCAGCGCACTTCCGTTTCACCGTTGAATCGGGAGCAGGTTTTGTCATGACGGATAGTGAACTGACACGATGTGGGTGGGGACCAGACAGTGAAGAGCTGGGAGATAATGCAACAATCCTGTCAGGGATAAGAGGGCTTTCCGTTGACGCCGACAACGCAGTCATAGAAAGAAATACCTTCTACAGCAACCATGTGGGGCTTATCCTGACCGGCGCTGCAATTAGCCTCGACAACAACAATATCCATTCCAACAAGGTGCACGGAATTTACATTCGGGGGGGGTCAGGCTGTCAGATTACGAACAATACAGTTCAACATTCATCAATCAGCAGCCCTTTCAGGTTAGTGGAAGGAGAAAATAATACAATAACGGGCAACACGATAAACCTATCCGCGATCCACAGAGGTGTTATCGAAACGATGTGGTCACATGGAAACACCTTCGAAAGTAATACGATTTACGGCTCTGGCATGGGTATTTCAATGATGTTTGTTTCCAATAACAACCTGGTCAAAAACAACGACATCTCAACTGACGAAGCCGGAATAATGGTATGGGGGTGGAATAATAGGATAGAAGGAAACACCATCTCAGATTCTTCAGAATGCCCGCTTACGGGCATATACATGGTTTATGCCTATAACAGCCAAATCGATGGCAACACGATAAGCGGTGATACGGGTGAGGGTATCTGGTTGAGACATTCCTCAAACAACACCATAATAAACAACCAAATTTGTGCATCTACGTCTGTTGAGTCAGCAAGGCAAAATGGTTTCCTGCTGATGAATAACAGTAAGAGAAATGTGATCCATGGGAACTCGATATCGGGGTTTGCAAGGGGCATTTCCCTTTTTTATTCAAGTGATGAAAACACAATTAGTGGAAATGCGGTTTCGGGCGTCACCCTGCAGAACGTCATCGTGGATGATTCATCCCAAAATCTGATCTATAACAACAATTTCTTAGATTCGGGATCAGCGCCTTATGATAACGGGACAAACCATTGGGATGATGGCGGTCTTGGCAATTATTGGAGTGACTATGGAGGATCGGACACAAATGGCGATGGAATAGGAGATGAGCCTTATGTGATAAATCCTGAAGGCAATGACAATTATCCTGCCATGGATCCGATCGCATTAGAATTACTACCGGTTCCTGAAACGGCGCCTGCAACGCCGCCAAGTCCCAGCGAAATTTTTGGGAAAACAGTAACTGGCGAGGAAGTAATAGAAAATCAAACCATCGTGCTGGGGGCCCTCGGCGTGTCAAGCGGAGGCAGCCTGACACTCAGAAATGTCACCCTGATTACCGGCGGAACAGATCGTTGTTCCGATCTTTCCGTTGATTCCGGAGGTGCGCTCTATATTGACGATTGTGAGATCGTACACCTTGAATATGGGTATGGTTTTCAGATGGGACCGCCTGAGGGATCAACGTTCTCGATGAAAAATAGCGTACTTCATGGTTGTGGTCATGAGTGGCCTTATGGTGGCCTCCTCATACGCGCGGACGATGCAGTGATTGAAAACAATGAGATCTCCGATACGATAATAGGCGTCTTTGGTGCCTCAGGCGGAAACCTCTTGAATAATAGCATATCAAGAAGTCTATGGACGATCAATTTGGAAGGGGCGAATAATATCAAAATAACCGGCAATGTCATTTCCAGATCTATTGATGCGGTTATTCACGGTTGGGGGGCGGGCCAAAACATAAAAAATAACACGATCACGGATTTTTGGGGTAATGGCATCTCAATGTGGCAGAGCCCTGGAAGCATTGCCGAAGGAAATCATATTTCAGGTGCCAAAGCAGATGTGCCTGCCATCAGTCTTAGCGGGCCTGACACGACAATTAAAGCCAACATCATTTCGGATTGCCCTGTAGGCATCAGGACCGACAAGGATTCAAATACCGTCATAGGAAATACGATATCAAATTGCTCTGTCGGTTTGGACATGCGATGGAATAATAGCCTTGCCGAAGGCAATTCAATATCAGATTGCGCGGTGGGCATTTATATCGCTGGATCGGGTCACACATTTGCAGGCAATGATATCTCCGGCTGTGAAATCGGGATGAATTTGGACATGGGGAGTTCGGGAAATATCATATACCACAATAATTTCAATGAGAATACTACTCAAGCAGAAGATCCATGGACGAACCAGTGGTGCTGTAATGGCCAGGGTAACTACTGGAGTGACTATTGTGGGGTGGATGCAGACGGTGATGGAATCGGGAACACACCATATTACATAAGCACGAATGGTGTGGACAGGTACCCGTTAATGAGCCGGTTTCGGATTTCACGCCCTTCGATGCCCTGGATGATGCTACTCCTATCTAAATAGAAGGAGGCGTGCCGTGGCACAATCAGGTCATCATCGAGATCGGAACAATTATTTTATGATCAGAAAATTTTGGTTTTCAACCCATTTTCGATGGTCGATCGTGGCATTAAAATAATACTTGAAATCATTTAGTTTTGCCCCTTGACGAAGATTTTAACATCCTTTAATCTTTAATCCTCAGCCCAACTCGCCAAACAATGGGGGTGGGTCAGCCAAACCGAACACCAAGAGGTGTTGGACCGATGCGCGCTACTTGAAAAACAAGTTCAGGAACAACAAGTTACCATCAAAGAATTGCGTAATCTGCTGCGAGAGAAAGGCCTCGCCCATACCGAGCTGTTTCAACATTTAAATAAGGCCTTAAAAGAGCAAACCGGCCAGTTCAACGCCCTTATGCAGAGTATCCATGAGACCTTCAATAGCGAATAACCCTGTTTTTTAAAGATTCTTTTTAGCTATACGAAATTGACCGGCTTCAGCTCATTCAGTTTGGTCGGACCGTAGCCAAAATATTCCGGATAAATGTGTTCGTTGTCATACCCCACCGGTCTGACCGACCACTTTACATGCGGCGGCGTCTTCGACATATTGACGGGAAACAGGACATGTTTTGGTCGAAGAAAACCAATTAATTAAGCTGCGAGAGCGGAAAACCACCTCCTGCTTGGTCACGGCAAGCTTTGTGGCCATATCCCACGGCGTCACTGAAGTCCATGTGGATATCGACATAACTGCCGGATCCGATTGATGTTTTTGCATTGGGGTAGCGTTTCCTGAAGACCCTTAGCATGGCTCTGTTCTCACGCAGCACGGTGGCCATGAAACCGGTAAAATTATTTTCCTTGGCAATGTGCTGTAATATCGCCAGAAGGTAGGACGAGATTCCCAACCCCTGATAATCCTCGCGAACCACGAAGGCGACTTCGGCACGCGATGCACCCTCCCCCTCATCGGCATAGCATCCGATGGCGATGATTTCCTGGCGCCCGCCGATGCGCACCTGTCCGATCATGGACATGTTTTTGTGGTAATCCACACTGGCCCACTGCTTTTGAGCCAACTCGTGGGAGAAAAGCTTCATTTTATAAAAGAAGCGGGAGTAGATGGTTTTCTCCTGGAGCGAGTAAAAAAATTTGCGGTAGGCGAATTCGTCCGAGGGAAGAAGCGGTCGGAAATCGACGTTTTTCCCGTTTTTAAGGGTCATTTGGTTTTTGTACCCCTCAAGAAAGATGAGGTCATCCTGGATGGGCGGAAGTTGATCGGCAAAAATGTAGTGGCGGGTTTTGGCCACCTCGATGAGCTCTTCGCGAAATTTTGGATGCGCGATCTGGGCCAGCTCCATGACCCGCTGGTAGATACTTTTGCCGGACAGTTCGGCAATACCGTATTCAGTGACCACAAAATTGACATCACCACGGGTGGTAGCCACCCCGGCGCCCTCGCTCAGGTGGGGCACGATCCGGGACACCTTGCCATTCTGCGCGGTGGAGGGCAATGCGATGACGGAAAACCCGCCCTTGGACATGGCGCTGCCGCGCAGGAAATCGACCTGGTCGCCGATACCGCTGTAGAACAGATGGCCCATGGAGTCCGTACAGACCTGACCGGTAAGGTCGACCTCCAGAGCCGAGCTAATCGAAATGAGATTGTCGTTTTGGGCAATGACCGTAGGATCGTTGACGTACTCCGAGGATCGGAAATAAAACATGGGGTTATTATGTATGTAGCGGTAGAGCTTTTCCGAGCCCATACACATGGATGTCAGCACCCTGCCAGGATGCAGAGTCTTTTTGCGGTTGGTGATCACGTCGTTCTCGAACAGCGGCAGGAACCAATCAGTAATCAACTGGGTGTGGATGCCAAGATCGCGTTTATCGGTCAGGTGCTGAAGGATCGTATTGGGTAAATGGCCGAACCCGATCTGAAGCGTGGCACCATCCTCCACCAGCTGATTCACGTAGTAACTGATGCGGTCGGCGATCTGGGGGTTCTTGTAAAGGGGCCGGGCCTCGACGAGCGGTTCTTCATATGCGACCAGGTAGTCGAGCTCATCGATATGAACCATGCTGTCTCCCCAGGTTCGCGGCATACGCGGGTTGACCTGAGCGATAACCAATTTAGCATTCTGCATGCCGGCCATGGTGATATCCACCGATACGCCCAGGCTGCAGAAACCGAATTTATCCGGCGGACTGACCTGAATCAGGGCCACGTCCAGGCCGATGCGGCGATTGGCGAAGTAACGCGGAATCTGAGAAAGGTAGGTGGGAATATAATCGATTTTTCCCTCAAAAGCCGCCTTTCTCATGGGAGTGCTGATGAAGAAAAGCTTGAGCGAGAAGCGTCGCATGAATTTGGGGTCGTCCACATAATCGGCGAAGGTCACGGATAGCATCTGGTAGAGCATGATGTCCTGCATATCCTGGTCTTCCACCATGGTTCGAATCAGATGCTGCGGCTCCCCACATCCCGAGCCAATAAACACCCGGCTGCCGTTTTTGATTTTGGACATGGCGGTTTGGACGTCAATCAGTTTGTCCGGACAGGCTTTCTTCAAATCCATGTTTTAGCTCCATAGGACTGCATGCGTTGCAGGGGCTGCCCCGTGTACCCGATAGAATCGCCCCGACGGTTTTCTTTATAAAAATGTTGCATTGCACAATTTTCTTATTGACTTTTTATTTAATATCATTATTATTAAATCATAAGATCATATTTTGATAATTTTTGCAATGCAAAATATATATCGAACTCTTTAAACGAAAGGCGTGTTCAAATGACTTACCACCAAATCGCGACACAGGCCGTTGATTTCCAAAAGACCGCTTTTACCCATTGGTACAACACCGTGACAATGATCCAGGAGCAGTCGGTCTCGGCAATGGAAACGATGATGCGCCAGTCCGGCCTGCCGATGCCGGAAGCCACCCGCAAGGCGGTAAAAAGCTGGGTAAATACCTGCCAGGAGGGATCCAAACGTTTTCATTCCTATATCGAAAGCGGTTTTTCCAGCATTGAAAAGGTCCTTAATCAAGGAGCAACGGTCGCACCGGCCGAATCCCCGACGCTGCCTGTCGAAGAAAAGAAGGCCCAGCCGGCCCCCCCAACACTGGTTGTTGCCAAAAAAAAGGCTGCGGCGGCTAAAAAAATAAGCCCGGCCGCAAAATAATTCTTGAATCGCTCAGGAGCGAAATACGATTTTTTATTCAATATATCAACCCAATATCAAAGGAGAAAAAAATGATGGACTTCAAAAACATGATGAATCCCACTGGCATGATAGACCCTAAAAACATGCTCAAGCAGATGGTGACTTTCAACAAGACCGCTTTTGACAACTCACTCAAAGGGATCGCTATGCTTCAAGAGCAGACCGACCAGATCACCAAGACAATGGTCGACCAGGCCACGTGGCTTCCTGACGAAGGCAAGAAGGCGCTTGATAGCATGGCTACGGCCTATAAGAGCGCTTTTGATAATTTCAAAACGACAATGGATGACTATTTCAAGAAAGCGGAAGAATATCTTTCAAAATAGAAAAACCGCCCAAATAGGCGATTATTGGAGAAAAATAAAATGATGGATCCCAAAAAAATGCTCAAACAAATGGTAGATACAAACAAGGCCGCCTGCGACAACTTCAAGGGTTTTCTCCAGTTTCAGGAACAGGCCGAGGAGCAGATCAAGACCCTGTACGATGGCGTCCCTTATTTTCCAGATGCGTGCAAAAAGGCAATGGCCGATTATATTAAATGGCATAAAGACCTTCATGCTAAAATAATTGCCATGATGGATGAAAATTTTAAAAAGACAGAAGAATATCTCTCCGCCTGATCGAACGCGTCATACAAGGAGTAAAAGATGGCCGGCTTTCCGGGAGTTTTAAGCCGGCCATCTTCCGTTTTCCTTTCAAGATAGATGGTCGACATCATGATAAATCAATGGAATTCCATGCGCAATGATAGACCAAGCAAGACGGCTTATAAAATCGCCATGAGCATTGTCACATTGGGGGCCAAGCCGGGGATGAATGCGATTTTGCCATCTGGAATCGTTCAAGCAACCGAGCAGTTACTCGTTGCATCCGATTTGATTAGCCCGGAAATGGTACGATTGCTCGGTTCGCCGTGGTCAGTCTCGGCCTATCAGGCATTCGACTGGATGCTTCCGGGTCAGTTTGAAGCCTTTGGGCACAGAAAGGCGTTCTGTGAAAAACAGGTAAGAGATGGCATCGGCGCTGGCGCTAGCCAAATCTTAGTATTGGGCGCGGGTTATGACACATTAGGCTGGCGATTGGCACCCGAATTTCCGGACGTTCACTTTTTTGAGATCGACCATCCCGCCACAGCCCATCTCAAGGCCAAGGGAATCGCGGTGATGGGACAACGAAGCAATCTGCATTTGCTCGCTGAAGATCTTGCCGAAAGAAGGCTGGCGGATACGCTGAAAAGCGCCGATCCATGGGACCCAAGCGCCCCAACCGTTGTCTTGGCTGAAGGGTTGGTAATGTATCTTTACGAAGATGCGGTTCGGGATTTATTCTGTCAATGCGCGGCATCCACTGGGTCTGGCAGTCGTATCGTTTTCAGTTATATTCCATCTGGCACGGGTGGCAAGCCGAATGTCGGCCAGTGGACGGATTTGATGTTGTGGTTTCAAAAATTTTCCGGGGAACCATGGAATTGGAGTATTGACGATGAAAAGCTTGGTCTTTTCCTGACGGACACGGGCTGGACCCGATCACCGGAGGAGCAGAATACGACGATTCCCAAACATGGCTTTGAAATGTTTGTGTGGGCCACAAAAACAGAAAATGATGCTGACTGCGAAAAGATGATCTGAATATCTGCAGCGGTCTTCGGCTTCAGCCCCCCACTTCTGGCACCTGTGGGTCAGATGCCAGATATGACATGACCCGGTATGAAGTGTCGGTGAGCAGATAAGCGACATCATTTCTGATTGGAATTATATTTGGTAACTTCGATATTTCCCATGGATCCGTCAAATTTATAGATTAAGTGCCCTGCTATTTTTTAGCATTTTGAAAGCCGACTTATGCGAGCCGGTTTCATGGTACTAAAAAATTAACGATTTAAGGGGTGACGCGGACATTACCCTTCAAATTTTTAAACCCTTGCGGGATTGCCGAGCTTGCCGCACCTACGGCGTCAGATGGCTTACCGCATAGGCGACTATAGCGAAAAGCCATCTTCCTTGTATCTGCAGCAAGCTCGACAATCGCTCAGATTAGGTGTAATTAAATTTTAAACTGATCGACCATGTTCTTGAGGCTTTCGGACAGTTTGGACAGTTCCTGGGCACTGAGGTTAACCTGGCTGCTGCTGGTGGACATTTCGTTCATGGAAACGCTGACCTCGGCGATGCCACTGGAAATTTCCCCGGACACGGTACTGCTCTGGTTGACGTTTTCGTTTACCTCCTGGATGCCTTGCGACGCCTGGGCAACGTTGGTGGCGATATCCCGGGTGGCCGAACTCTGCTCCTCGACGGCCGTGGCGATGGTGGCCACTACGTCGTTGACATCGGTGATCACCTTGGTGATCTCGCCGATCTGTCCTACAGTCATACTGGTGGTGCCTTGGATGCCTTCGATTTTCTCTTTGATATCCTGGGTTGCTTCGGCGGTTTGATTGGCCAACTCCTTGATCTCGTTGGCAACCACGGCAAAGCCCTTACCCGCCTCGCCGGCCCGGGCGGCCTCGATGGTGGCGTTGAGGGCCAGGAGGTTGACCTGCTCGCTGATGTCGGTGATGGTCTCGATGACCTTGCCGATGGCGTTGGCCGCCTCGCCTAACTGATCCATGTTGGTGGAGGCATTGGTGGCTTTGTGTGCGGCATCGTCGGAAATGCCGCGGGCCTTTTCGGCGTTTTGAGCAATCTCGCCGATGGTGGCCGACATCTGTTCGGCGGCCGTGGCCACCATGTTGGTGTTGGTGGCTGACTCTTCCATGGCTGCGGCCACGGTGTTCATGTTGGCATTCATCTCTTCGGAGGAGGCCGAGACGGAATTGGCTTTTTCGGTGGCGTTATGAATGCCTTGGGTCATCTGTTCGGAAATTGCCGACAGCTCGGTGGAAGAAGACGAGAGCGTCTCCACACCGCCGGCGATTTCCTTGATGAGATGCTGCAGCTTGTTCATAAAGGTGTTGAACCAGGTGGCCAGTTCGCCCAGTTCATCCTTGGCGCCTTCCTCCAATCGTTTGGTCAGATCGCCTTCACCCTGGGCGATGTCCTTAAGTCCATCAACCATGGCATTGACCGGCCGCGTAATCAGCAACGAAATGAACCAAGCCAGCGCAATGCCTGCCACGACACCCAATAATATGGCCGTCATCAACACCGCTACCGTTGATTTGTAGGTGGATTGGGCGTTAACGCGGGCGTTGTGGGCAAGTTCGAGGTTGATTTCGGTCAATTTGTCCAGTTGATCACGCATCTCCTCAAAGTGTTCTTTGGCGTCTCCCAGGGTTAACGCAACGGCCTGCTGCGTATTTCCTTCCCCTGCCAGTTGGACAACCGCTCTTGAATTCTTCTGCCACGCTTCGCGGGCTTGTTGGTAGACGCTGAACAGCTCTTTTTCAGCCGCAGTGCTGGCAAGCGCTTGGTATTTTTTCCAACGCTCGGCAGATTGTTTGAAATTGGTTTCGTATTCATCCACGAACTGTTTGAAAAGCGCTGAGTTGGGATCGGTGAATATCATGGAGCGTTCCGCCACCAACAACTGCTGCAGGTCGCGGTCGGCTTCGATCAGATAGTCAATACTGGGCATTTGAACGGCGAGGATGTTTTCTAACTCGCTTTGGATGCCTTTCACGCTTTTGTAGCCGGTGTAGCCGATAACCACCATAATACCCACCATGATGGCGAATGCCGACAACAGTTTGGCCCTAATTTTCATGTTATTGATGAAGTTCACGAACAATTCCTCCCATTAAGAAATCAGCGGTTATCAATTTTTGTATTTTGGCGATTAGCCATTTTTTTTGTATTCGGCAGTAGGCAGTAAATATTGAGGATTTTTTATCTAACGCATTAGCTAGTGCCCATCCAGAAATAGGCAAATTGGGTCGAGATCAAGGCGCCTGAAAAATTTTACCACAGGCATATAGTTGATATTCCGATGATAAAATTTTTCGGGCAACGCCGAGATCGGGCAAATTAGCCATTTCTGGATGGGCACTAGCTATGCACATAAATGTCGCAGCCTTAAAGATGGCCATGCTCAAGATGTTGTATATGACCGCCTTCCCCTGGTGATTTAATTAAGTACAAAAATAGCAGAAACCACAGCTGATGTTATAAAGAGAATGCATATTGGCTATTGCCGGCTTACGTTGCACAGAAAAGTGGCATCAAAATTTAACTTCCTGCTTCCCCCTTTCATACCAATCTTCTCCGCCATACAATGAATCCATACAATCCGGACACAACCCATGGCTGACGTTCGCATCGGTGTGCTTTCGGATATAGGTCTCAAGTTGATTCCAATACCCATCGTCATCCCTGATTTTTTTTACATTTTGCACATATCGGCAACAGACCGCTCAAGTTTTTCACCTGGGCCAGCGCCGCTTTGAGCTGGACGATAAGGCGGTCTCGTTTGTGACAACACGTTTTGAAGAGTTAAAAAAAAGAACAATTGAAATCGAGGCCAAGAACCAAGCGTTAGAAAATGAGAACAAGCGACGACAACAGATAACGAATGAATTGCAGCGAAATAAAGAAAAGCTCAACAGGATCTATGATTTATTTCCAGACATATTCTTCGAGACTGACGTCAAGGGTATTGCCCACCTCAACCATAGCGTCACAAGCTGCCCTGCTCACAGAATAGCATAGTAGCGGAATTCACAGATCTTAAAAATGGACCGAATGATAAGATCTAAATCGGATTATTTGTAAATACCATAGAATGGCTAATGGTCAAGGGATGAATTGAGTGGTCAGGTAGGTACGTAAAGCTTACCTGTGATGATTCGGCGTCGAAAGGAAGCGTACCGTGGACGATCAGGTCATCATCGAAAAAAGCATCAGCGGCAGAACATTGTAATTGATTTTAAGGAAGGTCATGCCGGCGACAAAGTAGAAGGCTTTTTTGAAATGTCGACCGTTGACGGATTGCCACATTTTCTCGGTGGCCTTGCGGGTGCGGAATTGAATCACGCTTTTGCCGTAACGGATATTTTTTTCTACGAGATCGGGATAATTGTTGATGCTGCTTTTCAGCTTGACACTGTTAGATTGAATTTTTTCAAGCAGCTTCGATTCGGTGCCCATCACCTTGGTCTGTTTTTGCTTTAGGGCATCCAAAAAAGCGTCACGGTCTGGCGAACAGGCGGCATAGGTTACCGTGTTGCCCATTTGTTGGACATTATGGCCATCGCTGCCACCGGTAATCGATTGATCAAGATTGAAACCCAATAGGGCACTTTTCAAATTCCACCGTTTCAGGTTTTCGGAATTGATCACCTCAACCCCGTCGGCCAGTCTAAGCAGGCGATCGAGCTGCGCATCGGTGAAACTGTGGTTACAGATACCGGTAAACGCAGCCGAATAGGGATGTGCGAAAATCACGACCCCACCATGTTTTTTGGCCGCCAGCAAAATCGAGGCCACATCCAGATCCACGGAGGACATTACCGTCGATCCCATATTGGGTTTGATATGGATATCATAGAAGGATTTCAGATCGTCGATGCGATAGAAATAGGCAAGAATGTGGCTACCCTCCCGGGAGGTCACTTCGATACCCGGAATGCTGAGCACGTCAGTATAACGATCGATTGCCACGGCACCGTCAATGGCGTTGTGATCGGTTATGGCAACGCCGATCCCGAGTTCGCGAGCCCGCCGAGCAATCGTCTCAACCGTGTCGGCACCATCTGAAAAACGGGAATGAAAATGAAGGTCTACAACTGTAAAGCGGCTATTCAGCCTTGCCAGATCGGGAGTATCAAACTGAATTCGATTTAAGTTTTCCATGAATTCCAATCGATCACCATCGTCTGTTAAAATGAGTAAGCCTAATTTGCAAGAATAATCTTCCTGCCTTATCTGTCAACCTTTATTTTGGTCCTGTTCGGATCCGTTGTCGCGGCGGCACTTACGGATAAGCCAGCCAAGATGTTTTATCGGCTATTTGCGGTGAATCTAAACCTTTTTTTCCCAGGTTCCTGCACGATTAGCCAGCGCCATGATCTGAGGGTATCAAACATTTTTAATTTATTGACAACTGCCCTTTTTCAATGGGCTTGAATTTGCCGGGGCAGGTGCTTATAGTCACCGATTATGACCCTATACAATGAAAAAATACCAGACCCTAAAGAGTTAGAGAAAGAGCTGGGAGATTTCCTGGCCAAGAAATTCGGCGGTAGCGTCAAACTAGCAACGCCCATCGTCATGCCGGAAACAGCAAAGACCGATGACGGTGATCCACCCGCGCAAAAGAAGAAAACGATTCAATTCGATCTAAAACCCCAGGATTTAGTCGACTATCTGGATCAATACATCGTCAAACAAACGGCCGCTAAAGACATTCTGGCCACCAAGATCTGCACCCACTTTAATCGCATCAAGCATATTCAACAAGCACCCGACGAGTTGAATGACATGGTCGGTGTAATCAAGAACAATGTGTTGATGCTCGGCCCCACCGGTGTCGGGAAAACCTATATGGTCCGCCTGATCGCCAAGAAAATCGGTGTCCCCTTTGTCAAGGGCGATGCCACCAAATTCAGTGAAACGGGGTATGTCGGCGGTGACGTGGAAGATCTGGTGCGGGATCTGGTCAAAGAGGCCAATGGAGACCTCGAGATAGCCCAATACGGCATCATTTATATAGACGAGATTGACAAGATCGCCTCCAGCCAGAATTTGGTTGGCGCCGATGTTTCTCGAACCGGTGTTCAACGCGCCCTGCTCAAGCCCATGGAAGAAACGGATGTGGATCTTAAGGTCCCCCATGACCCGGTATCCATGCTCCAGGAAATCGATCGTTTCAGAAAAACCGGTAAAAAAGAAAAAAGCAGCGTCAACACCAAACACATTCTGTTTATCATGAGCGGTGCGTTTTCCGGTCTGGAAAAAATCATATCTCGACGCATTGCCGAACAGAAAATCGGTTTTGGCGCATCGGTTTCCAATCCGACAACGCTAAAAGGCATCCTATCCAAGGTTAAATCCGAAGATCTCGTAAACTTTGGTTTTGAATCCGAATTTGTCGGCCGTCTGCCTGTACGCACCGTATTCGAGCACCTGTCCGAGATCGATCTTGGCGATATTCTGAAAAACCCCAACAACCCGATCGTCCTGGGTAAGAAACTGGATTTTCAAGCCTATGGCATCGATATCAAATTTCAGACCGAGGCCCTCGAAGAGCTGGCCAGGCGTGCGTATGGAGAAAATACCGGTGCCCGAGGCCTGGTCAGTGCCGTCGAAGGTGCCTTGCTGCCTTTCGAAAAATCGCTGCCCTCTTCTACCATCACGCGTTTCGCCGTGACCCGGGAGGTGCTTGACCAGCCCCAGCACAGTCTGGAGAGCCTGCTGCAGAACGCCGACAACCCATCCGACAACAAGATCTTCGATCGGTTGGCCGCGGATGAGCGTCAGCGCATCGTCGATTATGTCACTGCCAACCGCAAGACATTCGCCGAAAAATACGGACTTCAGCTAACCGATTCGCGCATCGCATTGGCTGCCCAGGCCTATTGCCGCAAGGCCACCGACATCGATAGGGTACTGAAAAAGATCAAATCGTTTTACGAAGGCACCAAGACCATCGAGCTTTACTTTATCAAAAATCATGGTATTAACATTGTCTTGGAAGAGGAGGCCATCGACGCCATCATCGAGCAGTGTATCGTTTCCGGGCAAGCGCCGGAAACCTACTATCGGAACCTGACCACCAACTTCGAGCATGGCCTGAAACTGGTCCGTGAAAAAACCGGGCGAACCCGTTTTTTTCTTACCCGCGATGCCCTGGAGCGTCCGGAGGCATTTGTCGCCGATCTGCTGAGACACAACGATGTCTCGGTGCGGCTGCCTTTAAAAACTGATAACGAACTGGAAGATTGATCCCAAATGATCGGAATATCAAAACTTTACTGCGGAACCGTTGAACCTTCCGACGCCCTGCGTTATGGTCGGCATTCATCCACCTTGCCCTCGCACCTTCTGCAGTTTTCAAAGGATAAGCGCCCCGTGGTGGTGTGGAATATCACCCGCAAATGTAACCTGAAATGTGTTCACTGTTATGCGCAGGCAACGGACGAAGCCCTTGCCGATGAGCTCACGACGGCTGAAGGCAAGACCCTGATCGACGACCTGGCCCAGTTCGGGGCACCGGTGATGCTATTTTCCGGTGGCGAGCCCCTGGTCAGAAAAGACCTGCCGGAACTGGCGGCCTATGCCGTCGAGAAAGGCATGCGGGCGGTGATTTCCACCAACGGCACGCTGATCACCGCCGATGTGGCCAAGACCCTCAAGGCCATTGGCCTTTCCTATGTGGGCATCAGCTTGGATGGCATGCAACCGGTCAACGATCGTTTCCGGGGCGTGCCCGGTTCATTCGATAAAGCCCTGGCCGGCATCCGCAATTGCCAGGCGGCAGGCATCAAAGTGGGACTGCGCTTCACCATCAATCGCTATAATGTGGACGAAATCCCGGCCATTTTCGATTTATTGGAAGAGATGAATATCCCCCGGGTCTGTTTTTATCATCTGGTTTACGCCGGCCGGGGATCCCAAATGGTTAAGGAGGATCTGGCCCCCGATGAGACCCGCAAGGCCGTGGATCTGATTATCGACCGTACGCGCGCCCTCCACGACAAGGGATTGGCCAAGGAGGTCCTTACCGTGGACAATCATGCCGACGGTCCCTATCTGTACCTGCGCCTGCTCAAGGAAAATCCCCAGCGGGCCGCCGAAGTGCTCGAACTCCTGAAAATGAATGAGGGCAACAACTCGGGCCGGGGTATCGGTTGCGTGAGCTGGGATGGAGAAGTCTATGCCGACCAATTCTGGCGACACCATAGTTTCGGCAACGTTCGCCAGCGGCCGTTTTCCCAAATCTGGACCCAGCCCGAAGATGAATTGCTGTTGAAGCTCAAGGACAAGAAACAATACGTCAAGGGACGGTGCGCCACCTGTACCTGGCTTGATGTTTGCGGAGGGAATTTCCGCGTGCGGGCCGAAGCGGTTTCCGGTGATGTATGGGCCCCGGATCCGGCCTGCTACCTGACCGATGAAGAAATCGCCCAAACCATATGAATGCGAAAGCGCCATCAGGCCGTTTCACCAATAATGGTACATGTTCACGGAGTAGAAATAAATAACTGATCGTAAAACACTGGCCTGTAAGCGTTTACAGGGTGCCGCAGATGCGCGGCGCCGGGCACGCCGACGTATTATTCATACTTCAAGTGCCCGGGAACAAAGCAGATGAGGTGCCCTGTGAATGCTTACCGATAAAGGACCCCCTTATGTCAGAGAAACAGGACGCCCATGAAGCGCCGGATATCCATCCGTTTAGCAGAGTCATTGCCGAGATGCTGACGGATTGGATCGAAGGATGCCTCAACGATCATATCGTCTACCCCGAAGACGGGCTGGATGACGAAGCATACATGGCGCAGCGAAAATATGCACTGGATGACGCCGAATACAAGGAAACCGATGTGGACGTTTACGAGAAGGGCGACAGTAAACTCAACGGCCTTCCCGAACGTCTGTCGGGTGTCCTGCTATGCGGCGATTCCAAATCAGGCAAACCCATCGGCAGCGTGTCGGTCAAAATGCAATTTTCATACGACCTCGATGACACAGTGACCATACCCAAAAAATAGCCGAATGGTTCATGGACAAGACGCCATTTGGCGTTAGGGATGCAAGATGATTTTTATCGATTCCCGCCGATAGGCGAGATCCAGCGCCGCGCCCATCTGTTTCAGCGGGAATTCATGGGAAATCAATGGTTCCACGATCACTTTGCCCGCAGAGACGAGTTCGATACACCGCTGAAAATCCATCCACGTATAGCAGATGCTGCCCATCAGGCGCAATTCACGCCTGACGACATCGCCCAGGCTTACCGGTACCGGCGCATGAAAATACCGGCCAGGGAAAGCCGGCCGTTTTTCTTGAGGCTGTTCACGCAGGGTTCCATGACCGCGGGAACGCCGGTGGCTTCGATGACCACATCGGCCATGGCACCGTGGGTCAATTCCCGAATCGCCGCAACCGGATCGTCGGTAGCCCCATTCACCGTAAAATCGGCTCCCAGGCGCCTGGCCAGGGATAGCCGATATGCGTCGCCATCGGCAACGACGATGATGATCTTGGCGGCCCCTTCCGACCGGGCCACCTGAAGGGCAAAAAGTCCGATGGGTCCAGGGCCGTAGATGACCACAACATCGGCGCTGGAAATCTGTGCCTTGCTGACCGGCCGGTAGGCCGATACCAGTGGGTCAATCGCCGCGCCCTGATTGAAACTCGTGCCGTCAGGCTACCGGTGCAAAGTTTTTCGACCTGTGCAGTTAGCTTTTAGCCGTTAGCAATTAGCTTTTGAATAAAGCGCCTAAAGTAGGTTTTTTCACTTATTTGTGGATTAAATACTCCAAAAAAGTAATATTTCCATGCCTTTTTTAGGCTAACAGCTAAATGCTAATGGCTAATTGCACAGCTTGAAAAAGTTTGTATAGTCATGGATACCGCGATGATCGAATCCACGTGAAATAAAAGCAGGAGTAAGGGGAATTGAATAATTTTGGGGAATCCGGATTGGATCCAGAAGGCTGAAACGCCGGAAACGACCATCGTCCCATGACCGGCCGCCGCCCCTGTTTTTCCTATGTCCATTCCGCTGGTTTTCCGCAGTAACCATTGCGCATCATCTGATGGGCCAGTACCTTTGCCGCCTCTACGGCGAAGTAGGTAATGATCATGTCGGCACCGGCCCGCTTGATCGAGGTCAGGCTTTCCATCATGTTGCTGACCTCGTCCACCAGTCCAATGGCTGCGGCGCCCTTGATCTGGGCGTATTCACCGGACACCTGGTAGCCGGCCACCGGAACGGAAAATGTGTCCCGCGTCAACTTGATGATGTCCAAGTAAGGCAGCGCCGGCTTGACGATAACGATATCGGCACCTTCATCGATGTCAAGGGCCACCTCGCGGATGGCCTCACGGGCATTTCCCGGGTCCATCTGGTAGGCCTTGCGATCTCCGAAGCTGGGAGCACATTCGGCGGCTTCCCGAAAGGGTCCGTAAAAGGAAGAGGCATATTTGGCGGCATAGGACATAATGGGGATGTTGGCGAATCCGGTTTCATCGAGTGCGCGGCGAATGGCCGCCACGCGCCCATCCATCATGTCCGACGGGGCAACCATATCTGCCCCGGCCTGAGCCTGGCTGACGGCTGTTTTGGCCAACAACTCCAGGGTGGCGTCGTTGTCTACGACGCAATCTTTTAGAACACCACAATGCCCATGGTCTGTATATTCACACAAGCAGGTATCGCAGATCACGCAAATTTCAGGTTGGGCATCCTTGATCGCATGCGCGGCTCGCTGAACGGCGCCGTCTTCGGCCCACGCCCTGGATCCATAACTGTCTTTGCGAACCGGCAATCCAAACAAAAGTACCCCCGGAATACCGGTGGAATACGCCTCTTGGGCCATCTGCGCAGCGACATCGGGGCTCACATGATAGCATCCAGGCATGCTTTTAATCGCATTTTTTGTGCCTGGCTTTGAGCTGCCCACGACAAAAAGCGGCAGAATGAAATCATAGGGGGTCAAGGCTGTTTCCCGAACCATGTGCCGAATAGTAGGAGACTGGCGCAACCGTCGCGCGCGATGAATTGGAAATGCCATTTGAACGATTCCCTTGATGGTTGATTATACGTGCAGTCTTCAAACGAGTTGAAGATCCGGCGCCCTTGATCTTCTGCCCGAAGACCGAGGCGAACTTTAAAACAAGCAATTTAGATTTTGTCAAGTTCCTTTGCAGGTGGTGGGTCAATCCCCCCCCCTATATTCAATGATCATTATTTATCTGCACGCATTGACAAACCCGCCTGCCAGTCATTATTAACATTAGTGGCATGATGAAGGCAGCCAGCGATAAATCAATGGGAAGTCGCTGGTAACGCCCTTATTATTGGAATGTAGAACCCAACCTAAGCGAAGGATACCCAATGACATCCCCCAACCATGAACCCCCTGCTCACGGACACCATGCCGGACACGGGAAAAAAGGCCCCCATACCCTACGATTGGTGGCGTGGGAAACCACACGAAACTGCAACCTTTCCTGTGTACATTGTCGGGCCGCAGCCACCCAAGGACCCTACACCGGTGAATTGACCACCGGCCAGGCGTTCACCCTGCTGGATCAAATCGCCCAGGTGGCCAAGCCGATTATTATCCTGACCGGCGGTGAGCCGTTGCTTCGGAATGACATCTTCGATATCGCCAAGTATGGCGACGGCCTGGGCCTGAGAATGGTCATGGCACCCAACGGCACCCTGATCACCCATGCGGTGGCGCAGCGAATGGCTGCATCCGGCATCCGGCGGATCAGTGCCAGCATTGACGGTGCCACCAAGGAATTTCACGATTCGTTTCGTGGTGTTGCGGGGGCCTTCGACGCCGCTATTCAGGGAATCGAACATGTTAAGGCCGCCGGCATCGAATTTCAGATCAATACCACCATCACCAAAACCAATCTGGATCAGATTCCCAAAATCCTTGAACTGGCAGAAACGCTGGGTGCCGTTGCCCATCACATCTTCTTGTTGGTGCCCACCGGTAGAGGAAAATACATCGTCGACCAGGCGATCAATGCCGAGGAGTATGAAGCGACCCTGAACTGGTTCTATGACCAGCGGGAGCGAACGCCCCTGCAGCTCAAGGCGACATGCGCGCCCCACTACTATCGGATTCTGCGTCAACGGGCCAAGGCAGAAGGCAAGACCATTTCTTTTCAAACCCATGGATTGGATGCCGTTACCCGTGGATGCCTGGCCGGTACAGGATTCTGTTTTATTTCCCATACGGGTGTGGTACAGCCGTGCGGCTATACCGATGTGAAATGTGGCGACATCACCAAGGCTACCTTTGGTGAGGTCTGGAACACCTCTCCGGTTTTTCTTAAGCTTCGTGATTTCAAACAATTGGAAGGGAAATGCGGCATCTGTGAATATCGGATGGTATGTGGCGGTTGCCGCGCCAGGGCCTATGAAGCAACCGGCAATTACATGGCTGAAGAACCATTATGCGCTTACCAGCCCCAAAAAAACGCGCTCTCTTGAGGTCGGTGAATGTCATTTTAACGATATGTGTTCTCATTGTGATCATTTCTCTAATGATCATGGAGAAAAAGTAAATTTAACCTCCCATAGGGTTATAGCATTCAAGATAATGTTTTTGGGCTGCGTTATCGGTCGTCGCAGTATTCATATACGGCTTCCTCCCTCTGGCCTTGCCAGAAACATTTTCTTAAACCCTATAGAAAACATATCCGACATCTATACAATAAAATCATTCAATTTTGCAGTCAAGGATGTGCCCGTTTCCGTAGACGCGCGATCATGTCCTTCAAAATCTCTAACTGATAGCCGGTCAGCGACTCGTATTTGATTCCCGCCCCTCCATTTTCAAGGCGTACGACACGGCCATTCAGTTTCAATGGTAAGGATTCATCATCAAAAGAAAAACAGATCGAAACCGCTTGTCCGACGACAAACGATTCACAACTTTCCACAAAAACCCCTCCCGCACTGATATCCGTAGCGAAACAATTGATCGCCCGTCCATCGACGGCCAAATCGAAGCAGAAATTGCAAGGCACGCGGGGATGTTTACGCAACATGGTGAACTGCTTTTGCTCGTATCGGCTCATAAAGTCGATCAAATCCGCTTCGGAAAACTGATGGATCAGCAGGAAAAAACGAGCAATCAGCATTTGGCGATCTTGAACACCAGCTGGCGCTTCGAAATAAAGACTGGGGACATTCAATCGCTTGTTATTGACCTTACAATCATCGAATAAATGCAAGAAAGATATCAGTTGCTCATCGGTCATTTTGTAAATGGCGACAGCAAGGCGGGCAAATATTTTCTTTCTTTCTGCTTGCCAATTGGGGTGACTCATTAATGCTATCTCCTGGTGGAGGGTCTCCCAGGCCAACACAAACAGACACATCCCATGGGGCGTGGTGTGTTAACAATTAGACGATTAGTTTATCTTGCTTTAGCACAAGAAAGCAAGATCATATTGGCAATAAAAAATACAGATAACAATTGCTTACAAGTTTTTTCAGGACGAATGAAATCCTGCGGCAAGAACCTTGATCAGTAAAAAGTATCCAAATTTTATCTACCGGCGCCCCTGATTCTTTTGCTTGAAATGCGGCATGATTTAAAAAAAAAGGCACTTAAAATATAGAAAAAACTTGAAAAGCAAAAGAAAACAAGTGTATCAAGAAAGGATGATATATTCACGCAATCGATCGAATCGGCTTCTAAGTTTACAAAAAAGCTTTATCAGTAAAGCGGGTTACAACGATAGCCGGCTAATCTTAAACTGAAAATACCACGGCAACGGTTGGCATGGCACAAAAATATCGGTGTTCCACCGATTAACTTAGGGAGTGGCATTCTAGCTGACGGCGTGGAAAGAGCTGATGCCGTAGGGAGGAAAGGACATTGTCTTATATCCTGGACCAAGAACAACTAGATGGTTTGGAAGAAGCGTTGACCACCGATTTGATGACCTTGGGCATCCAATCCGTAATTTTGATCGACATGGCAGGCAACGTCATCGTTAACCTTGATGATGGCAAGGTACGTCATGATGTTTACTCATTGGCAGCACTGGCAGCAGGAAATTTTGGCGCGGTGAGTGCGATGGCGTCTATCATCGGTGAGGAGGAATTTTCACTCCTGTTCCATAAAGGGAAAAGTGAGAATATCAACTTCACCAAAATCCTTGACGATTTCCTCTTGGTATCCATCTTTGGAAACGATGTATCCCTGGGCTACCTTCGGTTGAAAATCGATGAAGTGATAAAGAAAATTAAAGTTTTAATTGATCAAACCCGATCTTCCTGAATTGATAGTCAGTGTTTTGATGGCCTGTCGTATCTGAAATTCATAAACGGGCAAGACAAGAACATGGCGTTTATCAATACCAAGATAAAGGAAGTTCAGGTTAAGTTAGTTTATGTCGGTCCCGGCAGGGGGGGGAAAACCACTAACCTGGAATACATTTTCAGCCGGATTCGGCATCGTATCGAATCCGATATGGTTAGCATTAAGACTCAGGGTGATCGGACGTTGTTCTTTGATTTTTTGCCGTTCGAATTGGGGGCCATCAAGGGATATAATATTAAGACGCAATTATACACCGTTCCGGGCCAAGTCAAATACAACGCCACCCGCAAGCTGGTACTCAAAGGTGTCGATGGAGTTGTTTTTGTGGCTGACTCCGTCGTCGAGCGCCGTGAAAACAATATCAAGTCGCTGGAGAACTTAAAAGAAAATCTCGAATTCTATGATATTGATATTGCCGAAATTCCCATTGTATTTCAATATAATAAGCGAGATATGGCATCACAGGGAGTGCCCATTCTTGATGTCGAAACCATGCAGCAAGACCTCAATGCTGAGCTTAAAGCCCCGATTTTCACGGCCAGCGCGCTAAAAGGGGAGAATGTCATTCCCACTGTTAAAAAAGCAATTTCGAAAACGATCGTCGGCATCCGGGATAAGCTTCAATAGGAGGAACCCACCGTGGACAATAATGCGAAAGATACATTCGCTTTCGATTTAGAAAATCGTCTGGATGACTTTTTCAGTGATTCATTACCGTCCCAGAATGACAGTGTAGGGGATGCACCTGATTTGCCAAAAGGCGACCTTCCGTTGAAAGAGCTAAAGTCGACGATCTTGAACATCGATTGGGAAATCACCGACGATGGATTGGATGCCCTAGTTCAGCAAGTCAACAATTTGGCCGAGCATTTTGCCGATGATACCGTCAGCCAAAAGTTTTTAAAGATGCTGGGCGCTTTAGGAAAATATTTACGGATTAATAAATCCAAGGCACATCCGGATGCCATCAAGCGGATCATGTCTGTTTATTCGGCCTTGGAAGAATCCGTAACCAACAATGAGTTGGCCCCAAACGATAAAGAAACCATGCTCAAGGAAGAAATAAAGCAGTTTAAGCGACTGAAATCCCAAATCGTCAAAACGACCGCGACTAGTCAAACCGATCAATCAAAGGCACCCGCCACCGTCGGTGCGGTTATCAAAGCCATTAACGAGCTGAAATCGACACTCATGACCGAACTGGGTGCAATCCGCAAGGAGTTAAAGCAGCTAAATAAATAATCGATTACCCCCCAACTATGTCATTCCCAAACACACCGCAACCCATTCTCTTGATAGGTGTTTCTTTCACGGCAAACGGATGCTGTTCATATCATCGATATTGCGAGTATCGACGGCAAGGGCGAAACGATCATCCACCAATCCATGGATGTCGGCGTGGTCGATCAGGTTGAATCGTACCATGATATCTGCCAAATCTTGAAGCTCTTCCATCTTGGGAACAAATTGATCATATTTTACCCGACCCGGTGGAACGGTCAGTGCGTGATGAACTAAATTGAAAGGCTGGCTCCAGTATCCGGAAACAATTCGGGCGGCCTGTTCGACATGCTGGCTGGTCCATAGACCCGAACGAGCGGCCGCTTCTACCAGGGCCTTAACGAGGGACGGATTGTGGGTGAGCCATCGGTTGTCTACCAATACGAGATTACAGATAAAATTTGGCCAGAGGGATTCCACATAACTCACCACCTTGGCCTCACCGCTAAGCACCGTTTGGGCGGCGAATGGTTCCCCCACAAAATAGGCGTCTAACGCCCCGGATGTCAGCGCCGAGGCCATGTCTGGAGGATTCATTTCCACGACTCGGACCTTGCCCGTTAACCCTTTTTCTTCGATCATTTTCAGAAGGCAAAGATTATGACCAGAATACCGCATGGGAACAGCGACCGTAGAGCCCGACAAGTCTTCAATTTCTTTTACATTTAATGATTCTCTGGCAACCAATGTACTTTCATGCCGATTGCCGATCATAACGACTTTCACATCCACCCCTTGCTGACGTAAAACGATCGCCAGAGGGGCAATAATGAACGCCGCCTGAATGTTTTGGTTTCTCAAGGCCTCAGCCATCTCTGCAAAAGAAGAAAATTTCAAGGCTTCGAAATGGATGTCGCTATCATGACGGGAGACATAGTCTAACAATGGCGCGGCCAGGTTGGTTACCACTGGCATATACCCCATTCGAACCACTTGCCGTTTCACCGGTTGGCGGCTGTTCAACTGATAATGAAGCAGGGAAATGATCGCTAACCAGCTGAGCGACAACACTGCTAACTTAATAGACAATCCCAGTGGGCGAGACCTTTTCTTTTTGGCCGGCTTAGACGGCATAATTGACCCCCATCATGAGAAACAGCTCGCTTCTTAGCTGGCTCAACTCGGAAGATTTCTCGAAAATACGCGGCCGTGGATAATCCAAGGTTCGATCCATAACCACCCCGGTCGGCGTACCGCCCAAGATAACGACGCGATCTCCCATGATCAGCGCGTCATCGATATTATGGGTGACCAACAAGATTGTTTTTTGAATGAACGCATGCATGTTAACGACTTCTTCGCGCATCTTCATATGGGTAAGAAAATCCAACCCGCTGAACGGCTCATCCATAATCATGATATCCGGATTTACCGCCAGGGCACGTGCCAGTTCGGCACGGCGTTGCATCCCGCCGGATAGTTGCCAGGGATAATGCTTCTCAAACCCCTCCAATTCGACCATCTCCACGAATTCCAGGACTTGTCGGTTGCGTTCATCGGCATCTTTTAAATGACGCAGTCCCAAGCCGATATTTTCCGCAACCGTCATCCAAGGGAATAACCCACTATGCTGAAAAACGAAGATGTGGTCTGCGGAGGGCCCCCTGACTGATTTATCGTTGACGCGCAAATGCCCCCCCGAGGGGGGTTCGAATCCGGAGATAATTCTCAACAATGTTGATTTACCGCAGCCCGACGGTCCGAGAAAACACACCATCTCACCGTCCTGGATACGCAAATTGACATTCTCGAAGACGGTAATTCGATCACCTTTACGCTGGGCGGGGTCATCACTGCAGCGCGGAAACTGGCGACGGTTCAGGTAGGTTTTACTAAGCTGATGAATGGTTATTCGGCCCACTGCGAAATCCTCAGTGACGTGTCTGCCGCCAACTGGCCGCATCGATTTTGCCCAGCCGACGCATCAGATAATCAAGCATAAGCCCGACCAAGCCAATAACGATCATCCCGTCCATAACATAATCCATACGAAGCGCATTACGCGAATCCAAAATCAAAAACCCAAGCCCGGATTGGACGGCAATCATTTCCGCAGCCACCACGACCAGCCAAGAAATCGTGACTGTCATGCGAAGTGCGGTTACCACTTCTGGAATGATAGCTGGAATTATCAGTTTGGTAATCATTTCCGACCAGGAAAAATTGAAATTGGCAGCCACATAAAAATAAGTGGGTTGAATGCCATCCACGGCGATCGTGGTCGAAACGACCAAGGAGAAGAAACTGGACAGAAAAACCAGAAAGATCGCCGGCGGATCACCGATTCCAAACCAGAGCATGGCCAGTGGGATCCAGGCCAAGGGCGAAATCGGTCGTAAAAATTGAATCAGTGGATTAAACAAAGAACGGGCGGTCTTCACCATGCCCAACGCGATCCCCAAAGGGATCCCCGTCAAGACGGCCAGATAAAAGCCGATCGTCACCCTAAACAAACTAGCGACCGTATGTTTGACCAACATGCCGTTGCTCAACAAGTCCCCTAAACTTACCAACACCACGACAGGTCCCGGAAATACCTGCTGGCTCCAACCGCTGAAACGGGCCAGGCAATCCCATATCCCCAAAAGCGCAATAAAGCCCGCCAAGGGAATCAAGCGAGAACATGTGCGCCTCATCTTTTTTTGCGCAGGCGTAGAAAGCAAGCCGGCTAAATGTCCTTTCACTTTGGGTCAATAACTATTGTAGATCAGATGGATCCCAATGAGTGTGAGCAGAAAAACAAAGCCATCCTTTAATACACGCTCGTCTATTTTTTCAGTCAATTTTGATCCGATCTGACCGCCAATAATGACACCCGGTACGGCCCAAGCAAATGCAGATAGATCGACATTCGCACCGGCGATCAAATGAAAAATCGAACCGGCAATACAGGTGCCAAAAATCGTGACGATACTGGTCCCCACAGCCACACGCATCCGGAGCCTCAGACGGCTGCGCATAAGCGGAACCAACCACTCTCCAATACTCACACTGAGCATACCGCTTGCTATGGACAGTACGGATACGACCCCACCATAGCGAAAGGCCTGGTTCACCGGGACCCGATCCATACCGGTATCGGCATATTTATGATCTACGGAAACAAAAAGAAATGCGGTGGTCAGGGTCAGTATCCCCAACGCCAATTCCAGATTGGCCGATGATAAAAGATGCGTGAAGAGCGTCCCCAAAGCCAGACCCGGAATGGTTAATATCAGGAACAGACACGATAGGGATAGGTCTGCGCTTTTTTTCCTGATGAACGCCACACTGCCAGACCCCATGCCGGCGGTTTGCACAAGCAGCGAGGTCACGACCGCAGTTTCCGGTGAAAGCTTTAGGAAAAGAATAAAAAAAGGCATCCAGAGGATTCCTCCGCCGATCCCTACCGCCGATACAACCGAAGCGATGATTATCCCCGTTGGAAATGCCAACATGGTAAGACTGCTCATGGGGCGTCATCCACAGAATAAAGCTTAAACGAATCCACAATTTGTCCAAGCATGGTCAATTCGGATTCCAGCCCCTTGAGCTGCTGGCTGATCGCTTTTGCAGACGAAGTGGATACCGCTTCACTTTCAATTAATACCAATGTATTACCGACCACTTCGGAGGCTGAATCACAAACCGATCGTGAGAGCATGATAATCTCTTGGAGATTTGTCGACATATCATCGATTGCCGTCGATAGCTGACTGAGCTCGCTGCGAGTCTTGATTCCCGTGGCCTGACGCAAGTCTCCAGTGGATATGGCCTTGGATATCTCAATCATATGTTGCAACGGTTCGGTGATAGTTTTAATGAACATGGTCAGCACGATAACGACCACGGCGAGGATCACCCCCACCATCATCATGGCTTTGTTTCGGATCTTAACCAAGGAATGATAAAGCGGGTCCTCATCCAGGTTGCCGCTGGTGTAGCGCTTGACGTTCTCGGTCAATTCCTGTTTCAAGACTGTCGAATGCGTATCCCAAACAAATTCGGAGGTGACCAGCAATGCCGCACACCCAATTAGAAGGATATAAATGATCATGGTCCGCTGGAGGGTATAGCTGCTTTTGGTCGTCATGGTGCACAAGGGGGCATTTCCTCCGGGCTATCCATGATCTCCTTGGCCAATTCGAGGTACTGCTGGCCGGCGATAGAACTGCGGTTATAGTGAATGACAGGCATGCTTAAGATCTGAGATTCTTTGAGCATCCCATCTATCTCAATAACCGTGTTAAAGGTCTGGCCCTGGTATAGCGCTTTGATCTTGGAGTAAATCAGTTGTGACGAATTGCTGGCTCGGTCTAGCATGGTAAACAAAATGCGCGATTTGATGTTAGGGTTCGCTCTTTTTTGGATATGGGTGATTAAACGCAGCACTTGGTCGACCCCATGGGTGGACAGATAATCACATTGGCAGGGGATGATTACACGATTCGATGCGGTCAGGGCGTTTAAGGTATAATACTCGATTGATGGCGGGGTGTCGATCAGAACGAAATCAAATTGGTCTTTAACCGATTGAAGCCGGTCTTTAAGCATATATTCAAAATTTGGGGCACCAAAATACTTTTTATTGAGTAGAACCATGTTCTCCCCGGATGGCAATAACCAAAGATTGGAGTATGTTGATTCCACAATATAATCGGAAAGCGACTGGTCATTTGCTTTCTGAGCATCGTAAAACGTGGGCAGCGCCTTCCGGCCCATGGACAGGGTTAGGTTTGCCTGGGCGTCGAAATCCACGAGCAGCACTTTTTTGTTGTGCAGGGCCAGAGAAAGACCGAGATTCAGACATGTCGTGGTTTTCGCCACACCACCTTTGCGACTACTGACGGCCATGACGTGCCTGTTGGCATCGTCTTGACGAGTCCGCGCCAAATCGAGGAAAGTGATTTCTTGAACACGATTGGGCTTGTAGGCAGAAAAAAGATGGCCACAGACCGAACAGCGGACCACAAAGATGGATCGATCGGTTATATCATCATCGAGATGAAACCGAGTTTTGCATTTTTGGCATACAATGACCATGTTACCCCCCAATCATGGGAACCGCATCCAACCCATAAGAATCGGCAACATCCCGAATCACGTATTCGGCATAAATTCATTCAACGCGGCCTGTAGAAGATCGCTTGGTCCAACTTCAGTATCCGCCAAACCACTCTCGGCGACAGGATCAAGCAGTCCGGATACCATGCTGGAAGCGCGCTTTCGAAGAATTACGCGCCCATTTTTTTTATTCACCGCGCGCAGCCCCGACTGTTCACCTGGATTCGCACCAGACAGCAGAACAACGACCAGCTCCTGCTTAAAGGCCATAGCCGCCGATTGCAACAATCGGTCGATGGGTGTCAGCCCATCTTCCGCCGGTTGAACTCCGATAAACGGTTGTTGATCATTCATTTTAACCACCAAAGTCTCACCTTGTGCCCCTACATAGCATCGACCCGCAACGATTGGCATCTCATCATTGATGGATGAGGCCGGACACCCACATCGTTCATTCACATACTGGGCATAGGCATCACTAAAAAAAGGTGGCAGTCCTTGCAGCACAACCACGGCACCATCAACGCCAGCCAGGGCAGGCACCAAACCGGATATTAGATTCAACAACTCCGGGTGGCCGCCGGGTCCGGAGATGACGATCACCAACCGTCGACAAGACGCTTCAGAGGAAGTAAACGCCTTGGTCTTGGAAATCCGCACGATCCTAAAATTGTTCACATTCGCCGTGGCAGCGAGTCTAATCCCCTCAATGATTCTTCTCTGTTGGCCAAGAATGTCCTGACTTTTTTTAGGCTTACCGATAAAATCGACGGCACCCAATTCTAAAAAAGTAAATATTGTTTTCGATAACGAATCGCCGGGGGTGGACATGATGACGACCGGACACGGCTTTTTAATCATGATATGCTTGATCGTACTGGTGCCATCCATTACGGGCATATTCACATCCAACAGCACCAAGTCGGGTGACAATTGGTCTATCATGGCAATGGCTTCTTTGCCATTACCCGCCATCCCAATGACATTCATCATGTTGTCGGCCGTCAATATGCTGGCAAGAATTTTTCGCATCATCGCTGAATCATCGACGATGAGAATTTTCAACCGATCATCACCATTTTCATGGTTAACATCCGAAGTGAAAGAAACCGCTTTGGCCCGATTTAGATTTTGCTCGTCAACGCGTCGCGCCGCCTCCATGACAAGAAAATGGTAGCCTTTGTCGATGGTTCGTTGGGGAGCCGTTGAAAATTCAATCGATTCGAAGCTTCCCGTTTGCCATCCCAGGATTTGGTAAAACGCCTCTTCTCCGTTCATATGATCACATACCGCATGGACAATCTCACCATCGACGATAAAAATGATTCCTTGCCGTTGGCCTTTGGTGATCCGCATGCAAAGGCTCGACCCCGACAGGCAATACATCTGAATGACATCATTAAGCTGAATGTTCTTCAGTGTGCCGGCGAACCCGCTTACAGCGGCCTGCGCGGGGTTAGGGGGAGAGAGGTCTTTACTATCCATTTTTCCGTTTATCGATCCATTGTTAATGCCAATTAATGCCAATGCAATCGTAATGTGATAGACTCGTCGTCGGCATCGACCCTGTTGGATGACCGCATTATCATGATAAGCAACCCGCATGGTTTCCCTGATGCTCAAAGCACGGCGGAGGCCAGTTTCCTTTCGGCCTCCCGCTCCTTGGCCATGGTGACCAATTCGTCTACATCCAGAACCAGGGAGATGCCCCCATCACCCAGAATCGTTGCTCCGGAAAAGCCACTGTTTTCCTGCACATAATCGTCCATGGGTTTGATGACCACTTCCTGGCGTCCAAGTAGTGTCTCGACAATTAAACCAATGCGTCCGGCCGAACCGTTGACGACCATGACAAAAAACCGATCGGTGCTCTGCGAAGTCTTACTCATTTTCATGTTAAGTAGATCGGATAGCTTGACCAAGGGCAGGGGTTCCTCGCGCAAATGCATGATCTCGATTCCATCCACCGTAAATATTTCGAGCTGTGCAATTAGAAAAACGCAATATAATCTGGAAGTTATCCCGCCATCGCATCAATGGTTATAAAATTACTTCACCGGGACTGGACAATCTATTGATATTATGCGATTATTTGATGGAATCTTATAACAAATCTCGACAGGAGCCATCAAATGAGCAATTACAAGATCAAGGTCAACATAGAAATTGTAGAGTGCAACGATCAGACCGGGAATGCGTCGGAGCAGGATGATGGCAGTTTTACAATGACCATCGACGAAAAAGATGCCATTAGCATCGACAATAGCGAACAAGCGATGTTGTCAACCGCCTATCCGGCTATGAGAAAGGCCTTGGCTGAGCACCTTGAAAAGGTTTCCCAAAAAAAATCCTTGAAAAAGCCTCGGAGAAAGAAATCCAAGTAATGAAAGATGGCTACCGGGTTGATGGTGAAATCGGCCGTTTTCATTTAACGACCTATCGCGTAACAGATGAAAACGGCGTTACGTTTAACACGGCTACAAATCTATTCTGTCGGCTCAAAGGGAAAGAGTGGTATCGAACGGTTGGGTTCAAAGAAATAGCCATCATTCTCGGCGACGTGGTGCATTCCTATCGCACCACGACCCAGTTGATTAACCGCGTTCGGTATCAATCCAGCGGCGGCACGCCCTATCGCACCTTGCAGGCAAACACGGAAAGCGAGGGCGCCCGGTTGATTGATTATCTCGAAAGCAAGACAGACCATATTTTAAAGCGGCATCGGTTCGCCGAAGACACTACCTATATGGGAAGCTCGGAGACTTTCGGTTCCTGTGAGCCGGATTTATTGCCTAAACAACAGGTTAAAACGGCTGCCGAGCAGATAAGCGGGGACTATTCGGTGTCCGAGCTTCTTGACAATCCGGTAGGCTTTGAAGACCCGGCCAAGAGTGTCAGTATCGCTGTCGACGATGTGGGCGTCAAAAGGCAAAGCGAAACGCGTCAGAAAATTTCGGCCGATTCGGACAAGCCACGCCAACGCAAATTTGTCTACAGCACGGTTGTCAGGATCGATCACGACCGGAAACGATATTCATTAGTAGGCGCTGGTATTAAAATTACGCTTCGGTATTTGGTGGCTTTTTTACTTTCTAACCAGCTGTCTGGTAAGCGCTTTCAGTTTTTTACTGACGGCCATACAATACTAAACAAAACCATTTGCAGTTGTTTCAAGTGGTATCCCAATTGTGGAATCATTCTGGATTGGTTCCATTTGGTCAAAAAATGCAAAGAGCAATTGAGCCTGGCATTAAAGGGTCGATTGATCCGTAACGAAATTCTAACCGGTCTAATGCCCCTTTTATGGCATGGGCTCACCGCCCAAGGTATTGAACGCCTAAAGCAAATTGAAGCCGAGAAGATAAAGAATAACGAAATTTTGGCCAAGCTCATCGCTTATCTTGAGCGAAATAATGAAATGATTCCGTGCTATGCGTTGCGAAAACGCCTTGGGCTACGCAACTCAAGCGCGATTGGGGAAAAAATGAATGACCTAATTGTATCCTCTCGTCAAAAGCACAATGGCATGAGTTGGTCAAGAAACGGCTCATTGACACTGGCCACTTTAACTGCGGCAAAACTCAATGGAGAAGATCATACTTGGCTGAGGGAAAAGAAGCTATCATTTAAGTTAGCCGCTTGATTTTAAAAGGACTTACCGATTGCACAGGTCGATTTATTTTGGGCCTTGTTTTCCAATCGATCAAGTTGTCTTAAATTGCCACCAACCATCCTCAAGGCATTTGTACACCGTTTCGGGTATTTCCAATAATCGGTTGATCTGTTCATGCATGGCGCTGATTCCTTGAACCATCGATTGTATACACGTTCCATCCCGGATTATCTGCGAAAAGTGGACATTGCGATAGAAGTAACGTATATTGTTCCAAGTCGGCTTTTTTGTATTCATCCCTTGGGGTAATATGGGCAACTTGTCTATCTCCTCGGCTGCCATATTCATCCTTATCTTTCGCTCGATAAGGGATACAATCATCAAGGCGATGAAGTATAAAAAGAGCATGGCTTCGATACGGTGCTCCTTTTTAATAAAAACAGGTGCTACTTCCAGTATCGATTTTTTAGTATACATCCGTTTTTCAAGGAACGGCTGGTTTTTATACTTTCGTAATACCTCACTGGCTTCAAGCTGCGTATTGGTAATCAAGGGAAAAATACCATCGGTTCGCGATGCTTCGGCCAAAGATTGTTCGTTTAGCTTCCATTCAATGTGGTGGGTGAATTCCCACTTGTTTTTGTAAACGCTTTTCAACGACGGTCTGCCGGGAGATACTTTTACCTTGATTTGTTTGCGATCGGTTACTATCTGGACATCTACAAACTCTTTAACATCTTTGACAATCTTATCGATCGCAGCCTTGATTTCCTTTTTGGTTTTCAAGTGATACGCATTGAGTTTAGGTGAAAGGCTTTCTAACTGCTCAATAGCCTTATCGATCTTTTTCTGTCTTCTGTCTTCATCCTCTTTTTGTTTGGAACTGCTGTGAACAAAAATGACCCGAAAGCCTTCCGGGGTCAGTTCGGTCTCATAGGTCCGGTAAACGTTAAACTCGCCTTTCTTCCGTGAGTTTTCAACACTAAAAGCATCTTCCCAAGGCACTTCGTTTTTTTTAAGATATTTGATGAACCGTATGTATTCCTTGTGATTCTTCGGAACGATGGTGATAAACAACCCGCCTTCATCAGCGATGTGCCTTAGATTTTTTTCGGTTTTCAACTTGCAGTCGGCGATGTAAATGAAATCCTCTTTACCCAACAATGTGCGCAGGCCGTTCCAGTTAGGGCTTGTTGTCACATATGATGTTCGCGACTAAAATACACAGACTCTGCGCATGTTCCGTTAGACTGCTGGTGGCATCCGGAACGTACTTTAAAAAAAGATTGAATAGGTCGAGCTTGTCCATAAATATTTGACCATTGGAAATACATCAACTTGTTTGAATCGGGTATCAAATTGCTCCATTAACGCCTCCGTAGTCGCGATTATGAGGCGTTTGGATATAGATGCAGGATTCGTCTTGCCAGCCTCATACATTATGTACATAACATTTGAGACTGGGATTGTCCAGTGTTAAATTATTATATTAATTCAATAAGTTAATACATAAAAAAATACTGTTCACTCGTGCGAAATGTAAATAAAAATAAACCGTTTGTCGCAATTATTGGGATTGCGCCAATGAACGATTGAAAATTTGAAAAACAAATTCATTTGCATAGCGAGCCGATATTGCTAAAGTCACTCGCAATGGACGAATTCTTATAAGCACATTATCGGCTATGACCTATCAAACATTAGGGATAGAACGGTTTGAGACATGCATGACGACACCTGGAAATGGTCGGGCGCGATTGACGAGACCTATTTTAATTCTTGTCGGATATGAAAATTCCAAAACATTCGAAGGGGCCGATGACGATCCGGCCAGGCCCGTTGTGGTGGATCGGCCAAATCATACTCACCGCAGGGGCTTGCTTTTTTGTTTTTTTCGGGATTTCTCTGCTGGTGGCCGCCTATCAGCTAAAGGATCCCTTTTCTTTCATCATGACATTTTTTGCGGCAAGCTTGATTATTCTGATCAGTGCCGTGATGGTGGTGGGATATGCCGTACGGATATTTCGCAAGATTGGCGCGGATTACGCCCAACCGAAGGAGAACGATAATGAATAATGCTTTCCTGGTCGGTTAGTCCATCTTTTTTTTCTTGCCGGCACGATACATGCGCACCCGTGCCTTTTCCACGGTGACAATTCCATCGGTGATGGCCTGATCAATTTCTCCGATAAAGGCTTCTATTTTTTCTTCCGTATCGATAATTTCGACGATCACGGGGAGATCTTCGGAAAGCCTGAGGATCTTGGTCGTGTGAATCAGGCTGTTGGCGCCAAAGCCCTGAATTCCACGAATGACGGTGGCGCCGGCCATGCCTTTGGTCCGCGCATGCTGCACAATCCATTCGTAAAGGGGAATCCGGCCGTGCTTGCTGGTTTCACCAATAAAAATTCTTAACAGCTGTCCATCTTCTTTTAGTAAAAGGGTCATGTGCCCTCCTTTTTATCCGTGATGGATGTGAAGGATAACGGTTATCCAGGCCATCGGATCAAATCAACCGTGATAGCATATGGCCGGCCAATACCGCGCCCAACCCCAGGATGAGACTGATTCCCAAATTCCCGAATGAAGAGAGCCACTGGCCATCTCTGGCCAGGTTGAAGGTTTCCAAACCAAATGTTGAAAACGTGGTGAAACTGCCGAGGATACCAATAAAGATGAAGGCCCGCCATTCCGGGGAAAAAAGTTGCCGGCTTTCCATGAGCCCGCCGCCAATACCGATCAACAGACAGCCGACGACATTGACGGTCATGGTTCCCATTGGAAAAGTCGCTGTTCTTAAAAGTGTATGCACCCCGCCAGCCACGAGATATCGAAGAATGGCACCAATGCACCCCCCCATTCCAATGATGGCAATTTTGATCATTTATCGCTCCCGCATTGTTCCTTATCGTTTGTCTAGAAATAAGAAAAAAGGGACTCGGCTGCAATCATTTATTTCTAGTCGACCGCTGGTTCACCAATAAAAATTCTTATTTTTTGCGATAATAAAGAATTATATTCTTGACAAAACGCACATCAAGAATATATTCACCTTAAAAAAAGGACTTTCGCGAATGATCGACGATATCAGCCTCAAAATTCTTAAAATTCTGCAAAAGAAAGCACGCATTCCCAATGTCGAAGTCGCCCGGCAGGTTGGCATGGCGCCCTCGGCCGTTTTAGAACGAATTCGCAAACTGGAAAAGATGGGTGTTATCGATGGATACGAAGTGCGCCTCAATCCAGAGCGTTTCAGAAAAAGCCAGATAGCGTTCATTCATGTTCACACCGGCGCTAAAAACAAGGAAAGCGCCCTGTTGAAAAGCCTCACGGCCCTGCCCCAGGTGCAGGAAATCCATTATGTTTCCGGTGAGGACGGCTATTTGTTGAAGGTTCGGGAAACCGACACCCAGGCGTTGGGACGCTTTGTCCGGGAACAGATTTCACCGCTTGGCGGTGTCCTATCCACCCACACCACCATCGTTATGAACACGTTTAAGGAAACCGCCAGGATTCCCATCGACGAACAGATGCTGATCCCTTGACCAACCAACCGCTAAAATTAACAGGAAACCGAGGACAATCATGATTCGCATCAATGAGCATTACTTGAAATTAACCGCTTCCTATCTTTTTTCCGATATCGCCAAACGGGTGGCCGCGCACCAAGAAAACCATCCCGATTCGACCATCATCAGGCTGGGCATCGGTGATGTCACCCATGCCTTGCCCATGGCCTGTGTCGACGCCTTTCATCAAGCCGTTGACGAGATGGCCGCTGATGTGACGTTTCGCGGATACGGCCCTGAACAGGGATACACGTTTTTGCGTGAAGCCATCGCCGAAAACGATTTCAAGGCCCATGGGGCAGATATCAGTGCCGACGAAATTTTTATCAGTGATGGCGCCAAGTGCGACACCGGCAATATTCAGGAAATATTCGACATCAATTCCCGCATCGCCATCCCCGATCCGGTTTACCCGGTCTATCTGGATACCAATGTCATGGCCGGCCGCACGGGGCCGTTCACCAATGGCCGCTATGAGAACATCGTTTATCTGGACAGTCGTGCCGAAAACGATTTTATTCCCGACCTTCCATCCGAACCGGTCGATTTGATCTATCTGTGCTTTCCCAACAACCCCACGGGGGCCACGATAACATCGGATCGGCTCAAGGCATGGGTGGACTTTGCCGCTGATAACAATGCCATCATTTTGTTCGACGCCGCGTATGAGGCATTTATTCGTGATGATCGCCTGCCCCATTCCATTTATGAAATCGAAGGCGCCCGGCAGGTGGCCATTGAATTCAGAAGTTTTTCCAAAACCGCAGGATTTACTGGCACCCGCTGTGCCTATACGGTGGTCCCCAAATCACTCCGGGCAGGTAGCCCATCAGGGGAATCCGTCTCCGTTCACGATCTTTGGAACCGGCGCCAAAGCACCAAATTCAACGGGGTCTCCTACCCCGTTCAACGTGCGGCCGCGGCCGTCTACAGTGACGCCGGCAAGCGGCAGGTAACCGCGTTGATCGACGGCTACATGGCCAATGCTCAATTGATTCGCGAATCCATGCAGGCCTTGGGCTATGCGTGTGTAGGAGGCGAGAATTCACCCTACATCTGGATTTCCACGGGTCAGGATTCTTGGGCATTTTTTGATATGCTATTGGAAAAAGCCGGTGTGGTTTGTACGCCGGGCGCCGGTTTCGGCAATTGCGGAGAAGGCTTCATTCGCATCAGTGCCTTCAACAGCCATGAAAATGTAACTCAAGCCTTGGCCCGTATCCGCCAAGCCTTGAAATCCTAAGGAACAATGCCATGCCCATGTCCACTGAATTCGAAACTCGATTGATTCCCCGATTGGATGCAATCGTCGCCCATTTTGGCACGCCTTTTCATATTTACGATGAAACCGGAATTCGAGAAACCGGAGAACGGTTGAAGCAAGCCTTTGCCCGCATCTCCGGTTTCAGAGAATACTTCGCGGTGAAAGCCCTTCCCAACCCAGCGATCCTGGCGATTATGGCAGATATGGGGTTCGGCTTTGACTGCAGCTCCGAAGCGGAGTTGGTGTTGGGCCGAAAGGTTGGCGGCAAAGGCGATGACCTGATGTTCACCTCCAACAACACGACGCCCCAAGATTTTGCCACGGCCATGGCCGATGGCGGCAGCATCATCAACCTGGACGACATTTCACTAATCGAAAAGCTTCCTGTTTTACCAGAACGGATCTGTTTCCGCTACAATCCCGGCGAACGGCGTACGGGCAACGCCTTCATCGGCACCCCGGTGGAAGCCAAATACGGCGTAAGCCACGACCAGCTGATCGATGCTTATGCCGCGGCCAAGGGTCGTGGCGCTAGACGATTCGGCCTGCATACCATGCTTGCTTCCAATGAACGCGACCATACGTATATTGTGCAAACCGCGACCATGCTGTTGGAGCAGATTGAACGCATTGCCACGGCCTTGAATATCCAATTCGATTTCATCAATATTGGTGGCGGATTAGGCATTCCCTACCACCCTGATGATGTGAGTCTGGATTTGGATCGCATGGCCCGAGACATCATTGCCGCCTTCGACACCTTTTACCGAAGAAACGGATACATGCCGGCACTGTTGATGGAAAGCGGCCGATATATGACCGGCCCCCACGGCGCCCTGGTAACCACCGCCATTAATCGCAAGGAGATCTACCGCACCTATGTGGGTGTGGACGCATGCATGTCGGCCCTCATGCGTCCAGGCATGTACAATGCGTACCACCACATCACCATCCCTGGTAAAGCAGAGATGGACGCGACCCAGGTCGTCGATGTTGTTGGCTCTCTTTGTGAAAACAATGATAAATTTGCCATTCAACGGTCGCTTCCTCAGATCACGAGCGGTGATCTGCTCGTCATCCATGATACCGGTGCCCATGGTCATGCCATGGGGTTTAATTACAATGGTAAGCTACGCCCCAAGGAACTACTGCTCAAAACAAACGGCACCGTCGAGCTGATCCGCCGTGAGGAACGTTTGGAAGACTATTTTTCTACGCTTTCCTTTTCCCCGGATGTGCTACCGGCCGCCAGAGTCGACCACGCGTCGACTCTGGCAAATTAATTTTTCTGTTGGTTAACCGCAGGTTCACCGAACCGACCACATTTATCGGATAATCAAAAAGGACGGTGTCGCATCAAGTGCGGCACCTCTTTTTTGTTGTTTCCAACCTTCAAAAAGAGTATGAAGATGGATAGGGTTCCTTTATTGGAACAGCGCAGGTATTTTGATTCATCTTCTAAAGTTACCCATCGGCATGACCGATATCTCTCTTAACAGACGCACACCCATCATTGTGTACTGTTTTTGATATCCCATAGCTGAGCCATTTTGTCTTGGTCACAAAAACAAAGCGCCTATCAATGCTCCTGCCCCGTTTTGTTCGAACGCGCTGGCAGTGATTGGTTAGTCTGCCTTCGACAACTGGTAAAAAACAAGAAGGATGAGAGGCCGTTCTTGTTTTTTCTTGGTACCGTCGTCAAACGTTCACGACAGCGCTTGAGAACCAGAATTTTTATAGTGTTAAGACAATGTTTTTGGCAAGGCCAGAGGGAGGAAGCTGGTTAATCAATACCGCAACGACCGATAACGCAGCCCAAAAACATTATCTTGAATGCTATATTTTTCCAATAAAACATCGTTGACTTAATCCAACTGTGCTGGTTTATATGCTGCCAACAGAATCAAGGAGAACCCATGGATGATTTTTTACACAATCTGAGAAGCGGGAAACTTAAGCAAACCGATCGAAATCGCCGGGATTTTAGCGACTACAAAGGCCCCCAGCGGCGTGTCACGAATGATCGGCGTAAAACAGACTACTATGCGAAAGTAACCAATGAGAATTTCGCCCTGATTAAGGAAACCTTAGATGTCCTTGCCGACTGCCAGAAGCGCATTGCCGATGCCATGGTGGAGAGGAAGAAGACAGAGGCGCGTGCTGCCGACGCATTGGAAGCCATTGCCAGGATGATGGATCAACAGATGGGGATGGGAAATGCCGTGTCGCGGTCCGATATCATTCCAGCGGTAGAACCGATGGAAAGTACAAATGAAAATCACCCCATGGCCGAGTCCTTGGGCAATCAACCACAGGACGAAGCAACCCAACCAAGCAACCCGCCCGACCTAATCAATGTTATTTCGACCATGAGAGATAAAGGCGATAGTTGGGAAAAAATCGCCCGTCACTTTGATGAGCAAAAGATCCCGACGGTATCGGGCAAGGGGAAATGGCGCGGGCCGGCAATAAAAAAATATTGGATGACAAATGCTTAAGTCGCACTTTGAAAAAGTCCGGTGGACACGATGAACCCATTATTTCCCGTGCATCATGGTTCAATAATTAGAATTGCTGTAAAGTTAGTTACTTGCGTGATTCACACCTGACTCCGATACCATGCCAGGGTATCGATCAGTCCCTGTCGAAGTCTCATCCGTGGATGATAGCCCAGGATTTTTTCAATCTCACCGATATCGGCGACAGACTCTTGGATGTCACCGGTTCGCGCGGGTGCAAAAACCGGATTAATCTCGACATCGGAAAGCTCGCCGATCAGTTTCCATAGATCGACAATTCGGATGAAACAACCGGTTCCCACGTTGAAGACGCGCCCGGCTGCAGACAAATGGGTCGCAGCCAATAAATTGGCAGCCACAACATCTTTGACGTATACAAAATCCCGCGATTGACTACCATCGCCATATATGGTCGGAACATTGCCCGTTGCCGCCTTGGTCATGAAAATAGATATGACACCGGAATAAGGCGACGATGGATCCTGGCGTGGGCCAAACACGTTAAAATATCTGAGACAAACCGTTTCCAAGCCATAAAGCGTGCTAAAAATAGACGCATAATATTCTCCAGAGAGTTTTTGAACCGCATAGGGGCTTAAGGGACGGGGTTTCATCGTCTCTGTTTTAGGCATTTGCGGATCATCACCATAAACTGCGCTGGAACTGGCCATGACTACACGCCGCACGCCGTTTTTTCGGGCGGCATCCAATACCCGAACCGTTCCCAGCGTATTCACTTCACAAGAATGAGGGGGATCTTGAACCGATTGAGTAACCGAAACCAGCGCAGCTTGGTGGAAAACCACGTCACACCCCTTGATTACCTGATCGAGGATACCGGCATCGCGGATATCACCTTCCACAAATGCAATTCTGTTTCCATGTTTTTCGATATTGCGGCGGTGTCCGGTGGAAAGATTGTCGAGTATGGTCACCCGACTGCCGACGTCCACCAATGCATCCACCAAATGGGAACCGATAAAGCCAGCCCCTCCCGTTATCAGTGCATGACGGATTTCTTGCATATTAATCGCCTTTCGTACACCACTGGCCAGGGAAAAGGGTATTGCCTGTACAACCGCCCCTGGCGTGCCAAGAAGCAAATCCACTGTAGCCGACAATGATTGCCATGAAGCCTAAACGCCCCATCGTCTGCCGCAAATGCAAATTCTATTTCATCACCTGGGAACCTCATCGGCCCCATGGCTGTAAAGCCATGAATTTCAAGAGCCAGCGTCCTCCTCACCTGATCGTCCGTCAGGTATCAGGGAAGGAGTGTCTTAGATATCGTCCCAAAGAAGACGGTAATGACGATGATGGCATAAGATAATGGCAAAAGCAATGTTGCGGATAAAACAAATACTCGCCTCAGGCCCCTTGACGCCCCAGGGCAATCGCAAGTAAAATCAAAAATCGGCCGTTCCTGAAAAAGCACCATTCCAGAATGTGGAAAAATGCCAAATGCCAACGCCCAAATGTCAAATGAAGGATAAAAATGATCTATAATAGATAGAATACCACCATCTGGCATTTGTATTGGGCATTTGATATTCATGGCCGCGCTAATTTTGGTAAGAAAGGTAACCCGAAAATCACCATACGATTGCCCTGCTTGACGTCCCTTCACCCGTTACTTAATTTAGAAGCGATAATAGAAAAGCGATCACTTTTAACAACGATTAATGAGGTTCTATGCAATCGCCCGCTATTCAGCTCAAATTATTCGCCGCCTTGACTCAGATGTCACCTGAAAATGCGGATCGGCTTCCGATCAAACCGGGCATTTCTGTAGGCGAGTTGTTAATCGATTTGAGAATTCCATCGGCAAAGGCCCATCTTGTGTTCATCAATGGTATAAAAAAGTCCTTGGATGACCGGCTATTCGGGGGAGAGCGGGTAGGCATTTTCCCACCTGTTGCGGGTGGATAACCGATGCGAAAAGCACTGGCCCACCAGATCCAAGCGGCTGCCCGACACGGTTCACTGGCCGACGGCACCGATTGTCTGACCGTGAGTATTGACGACGTTGAACGCATTGCCAGGCAATCGGGGCGCAACGGAAGACAGGTTGAGATTGCCGCGCTGCAAGACCATATCCTTCCCGATCGATATCTTCGAAACATGAAAACCCTGACCATCGCCGATCAGTTATGTCTGCTCGAATCTGCCGTCTGTGTGATCGGGCTGGGCGGATTGGGCGGCTTAGTAACCGAGACATTGGCACGAACGGGGGTCGGACGATTTCATTTGGTCGATGGTGATGTATTCGAGTCTCACAATCTAAACCGGCAGTTGTTGAGTCGCACCGATACGATTGGCGTATCCAAGGCAGACGCCGCGGTAATGCGTATCAGGCACATCAATCCTGGAATCGAGGTCTCTTGTACACCATCCTTTCTCACGATAGAAAATGCCGATCGCTTGGTCAATCAATGCCATCTCGCAGTGGATTGTCTGGATAACATCCAATCCCGATTCATCCTTCAAACGGCCGCCCGGCACGCCGGCATTCCCATGGTTTCGGCGGCCATCGCCGGCATGTGCGGCCACGTCACCACCATCTTTCCAGAAGACGAGGGACTCGAAGCCATTTACGGACCACCAGATCAACAACAACCCACCAAAGGCGCAGAACTTCACCTGGGTTGCCTGGCAACGACGGTGAATCTGATCGCCTCCCTAGAATGCGCCGAAACGCTGAACGTATTGCTGGGCAAAGATAACACGCTGAGAAACCGCCTGTTACTGATCGACCTGGCGGATTACACATTCGAGACCCTACGCCTTTTCTGACCGGATACCCGCCATCCAATATCACAATCATAGCCGATAGCCGAATCAGCTTGACCCGGCGGGATGACAATGATAATACTCGTTGCGCCTTAAATGACACAAAGGAGGGCCGGCCTTGTGAACCCAATCCGTATCCGAGATTTACGCATACACGATGCGGTAGATATTATCGAGATTTGCTCATCCATCGTTCGCAAACCAATGGATGTCGACTTTAATGCGCTGATCAAGAGGCATGCACAAAACGAAGACGATATTTGCCTTGTGGCGGAACTCGAAGGACGGGTCATCGGTTTCATGATTAGCCATATCCTCAACTTCGGTTTTGGCATTGAAACAAGTGCCTGGATTGCCACCTTCGGTGTGGACCCGAATTACATGGGACAGGGTATCGGTGATCAAATGGCCCATGAGATTTTCATCCGTTACAGAGAAATGGGCATTCACCGGGTGTATACCTCCGTCCGTTGGGATTCCACGGACCTGCTGTCATTTTTCAAAACACTGGGCTTTGACCGTAGTAATCACATCAACTTGAAAAAGCTCCTCTAATTTTCCTAATTTCTGAGAACAATTTTTCGCATTGCGTTGAGTATCATCATCCCATAATCGGCAACCACCATTATAACTGATTGTAATTTTTAATATTTTAAAATTTTTACCGTCAATCATCAAATTGGCCCGCTTCTTGATTTAGCGCTGAATACGAACACGCACTAAATAATTGTGAATGGGGGCCTGATGAAACACCAAACAATCTCAATACTCATCTTTCTGATTATCGTCTTCTTGTATTCTCCGGCAACGGCGTTGGATGACCTAAAAGCACCAACCAACGAAAATGCGCAGGGAAGAATGGCCCACCATATGGAGTCATCCCCTCAACTGCCGACAACCACTGCTGAGGATTCAAATTCCGCCATCGCACGGTTTTATCAACTGGTTGGTAATCATGCGGCATGGACGGGGCCGAATGGATTATTACCACAAGGTAAACTTCTCTTACAAAAAATCACCAATGCTTCCACGGTAGGGCTTAGCACAAATGACTATTTGCTCCCGGAAATAGGAACAGAATGGGTTCATGTCACCCACGGTCTTGATAAGTTTCTTTCCACGGCGCATGCGTCTTACATCCAGCTGGATGCCCTGCTCACCGACAGAATCCTTCATTATGCAAAGCATTTGCATCAAGGTCGAATCAATCCGGAACAGGTTGACCGACCCTGGCAGGCCCGGCGCAGGTCCATGGATCGGGATATTCCCTATGAATTGGCCCAAGCCTTGACAAATAATCGTTTCGAATCGTTTATCGAATCATTGCATCCCCAGTCTGCCGCCTATCGGCGTCTCATGGGCGCATTGCGGCAGTATGAAGCCATCAGGCGATCCGGGGGATGGCTGCCTATTGACGACGGACCGACGCTTCGTCAAGGGGATTCGGGGCCGCGGGTGGCGATGCTCAAATACCACTTGAAACTCACGGGCGACGGGTTCGACGACCACCCCATCATAAATGATGGTTTTGATGAAAACGTGACGATCGCCGTTAAACGTTTTCAGCATCGTCACGGCCTCAAGGAAGATGGTCAGGTGGGGAAAAAGACATTGGCCGAACTGAATATTCCAGTGGAGCAACGGATTCGCCAGCTGCAACTGAACATGGAACGGTGGCGCTGGTTGCCGGACAGTTTCGGTGATCGTTACCTCATGGTCAACATTCCCGCTTTTGAGTTGACGATCGTCGATTCGGGTTGTCGTGTCGATGGTCTTCGTGCGATCGTGGGGCGCAAAACCCGCCAGACACCGATTTTGTCTGATCGAATGACCTATATTGAACTCAACCCTTATTGGAATGTTCCGCAAAAAATTGCCCGCAGGGATATTCTGCCCAAAATCAAAAACGATCCTGCTTATCTGATTCGGCAAGGCATTCGGATTTTCGATAGCTGGGATCGTGACGCCCAAGAGTTGAACCCCATGGATATCGACTGGAACCGTTTGTCGAGAGGCGATTTCCCCTATCGCTTGCGCCAAGATCCATCCCGCCGCAATGCATTGGGCCAAATTAAGTTCATCTTTCCCAATCCGCGCAGTATTTACATTCACGACACACCGGGAAAAGCCCTGTTCAATCGGCAGCAGCGGACGTTCTCCTCTGGATGCGTACGTTTAGAGGACCCCATCACCCTGGCCACCCATTTGCTATCCGCCCAAGGATGGAATCGTGAGCGGATAGAAGCCATGATCGACAGTGAAGAAAGGAAAGCCGTGATTCTAGATAAGCCCATCCCCGTTCATCTGGTCTATTTCACAGCCTGGGTGGATGAACAGCAACGGATAAATTTCCGCAAAGACATCTATGGGCACGATGCGCGGCTCACCCAGGCCCTCCGCCAACCGGCTCCGGACCTGATCGCCCGTGGAGAATCGCCCGTCGACAAAAACCTGATGGCCGCTGCAACCACCGGGACAGACCGGTCTGGGTCATTGGCCCTATTGTCAAACGGTCTCTAAGTGGCCGGCAAAATGACAGGCGACCTGATGCGACACACGGGATTTCGAAAACGGATGCAGATTCGGCGTTTCAGTTCGACAATGCGCTCTGGCGAAGGGACATCGGGCATGGAAATGACAGCCCGAGGGAGGATGAATGGGAGATGGGATGTCACCCGATAACATGGGCAGCGATAGGTTCCGTGCTCTGGGGTCGGGCTCCGGGATAGCGGCGATCAGCGCCTGGGTGTACGGGTGCAGGGGATTTTCGTATAGTTCCTGGGCCGTCGCATATTCGACGATGCGCCCCAGATACATGACCGCAATGGCGTCGGATACATGCTTGACCACGGCCAGATCATGGGCGATGAACAGATAGCTTAGCGATAACGCCGCCTGTAGCTCCAAAAGCAAGTTGACGATCTGGGACTGAATGGAAACATCCAGGGCCGATACCGGCTCATCACAGACGACCAACTTGGGATTAAGGGCAATGGCCCGGGCAATGCCGATGCGCTGGCGTTGACCACCGGAAAATTCATGCGGAAAACGGCCGGCGGCATCGGCGGCCAGCCCCACACGTTCCAGTAAAGCCGATACGGCATCTTTCCGCTCGGTGTCACCGCCCATGCGATGAATGATAAAGGGTTCGGCCAGAATATCCCCGACGGTGTGGCGGGGATTAAGCGACTCAAAGGGATCTTGAAAGATCATCTGCAACTGTCGGCGTGATTTTCTCAAGGTTGCCCCATCGGCCGTAGTCAGGTCGATACCGTCGAATATCACCCGGCCGTCGGTCGGCTGGTATAGCCTAAGGAGGCAGCGTCCCACGGTGGTCTTGCCGCAGCCGGACTCGCCGACCAGGCCAAGCGTTTCACCGGGGCCGACGGTCAAGGAGACCCCATCCACGGCATACACCGCCCCCACCCGCCTGCGCCAGATGCCACCGTGAACAGGAAAGTGCATCTTGAGATTTTCCACCTGCAGGAGGGTGTCGCTTCGTTTATCGGCCACGTTGCATTTGCTCCATCATCAGTTCTCCAATAAGAAACAGCGTGCCCAATGGTCACGGGCCAGTCTTACCGGCATGGGCATCGATTCGCGACAGCGATCCATGACGTGGGGACAGCGGTTCTGAAACCGGCACCCCGGTGGCAATTGAGCCAAGCTGGGTACACTGCCCTTGATGACAGGCAGGGAACGTTTGTGCGCCGAGCATAATCGCGGTATGGAGGCCAGCAATCCGATCGTGTAGGGATGACCAGGATTGTCGAAAAGGGTCTCCACCGGCGCCTGCTCCACCACTTGGCCGGCATACATGACGGCCACCTCCTGGCAAAGCTGGGCAATCACCCCCAAGGCATGGGTGATAAAAAGCACGGCCATGCCGGTCTCTTTCTGCAGATCCAGTATCAGTTGCAGAATCTGGGCTTGAATGGTGACATCCAGGGCCGTCGTGGGTTCATCGGCAATCAGCACGTCTGGCTTACCGGCCAAAGCCATGGCGATCATCACCCGCTGGCGCATCCCGCCGGAAATCTGATGCGGATACTCGTCCAGCCGTCTCCTGGCCTCGGGTATCCCCACGTGGGAAAGCAGTCTAGCGGCTTCATCAATCCGGCGATCCGGGGCGATGTCCGAACGATGCAATTCAAACACCTCCACCAATTGCCGGCCGATGCGGTGAACCGGATTGAGGGCCGTCATGGGTTCTTGAAAGATCATGGCGACACGCCCGCCGCGCACCCGCTGCATGGCCGCCGGGGTGAGGCGCAACAGATCGGTTTCTCCCAATCGAACGGCACCGCTTTCGATGATTCCGGCCGGTCGGGGCAGAAGACGCATAATCGATAGGGCACTGACACTTTTACCGCACCCCGATTCGCCGACCAACCCCAAGATAGTGCCCGGCCTGAGGCTAAAACTCACCTGTTCCACGGCACGCACGCGTCCGCTTTCGGTTTCAAAGGCGGCGGTCAGGTTCTCGACATGTAGTGTGGATGGCCCATCATTCATCGTTGTCATCTGTCTCGTCTACGGCTTAAACGTCTTGTCCACCCGGGTCACGGGTTCGAAGGCAATGTCATCGGCCATGGCCTCACGGGTCTGATCACGAAACGCCTGATCGAGCCAGAACAGGCCGCCGCTGCTGCTGCTAAAGGGTTCGAACAGACTTTCCGACATACGCGTTGCCGGGGGGTCGGGCAAGCGCCACCAGCGCCAGTATACCTCCCGAAAATAGGGGACCATAAAGGTGGGCACGAAGGCACCGATCTCATGGACGCGAGTCTGAATGCGATGCGCCAGTTCGATGCGTTCGTCTTCATCCAGGGATTCACGATAGGCGTCGATCAACCGGTCCATCTCGGCATCATCGGTATTGGTGATGTTGTTGGTTTGTCCTTTATGGGCATTGACCGAATGCCAAAATTCCCAGAAATGGGGCCGCAGTCCCACCCCCCAGGCCACCCAGGCCACATCGTGCCGTTTTTCCAAAATTTTCTTGAATGCCGTGGACGGATCCAGTTTGAGCAGTCTCAGTTCAATCCCGGCTTTTTTGGCCTCTTCCTTAAGCACGACCAAGCGTTGGGTATGCTCATCACGATAGTAGACCACCTCGACGCTGTAACGGCGCCCGCCTTTATCCCAAATCCCATCCGGCCCGCGTTTCCATCCCGATGCGTTCATGAGCGCGGCCACTTTCTGGATGTCATAGCGTCGGGCCTCGATCGTTTTGTTCGTATATGGCCCGTAGCCGACATAGGCGCTTTCCAGACGGAAATAATCACCCCGCAGCACATCCGTAATGACTTTTTCTACGTTCATGGCACGGGCAAAGGCATAGCGCAGGTTGACGTCCTTGAAAATCTCACGATCCAGGTTCATCCACAATCCCTGGGCGGATTGGGGGACGTCGTTGAAGAACCACATTTTATGCACATACCCCTTCTCCACCACCGGCGTATGGGTTTTGATATGCCAATATTGGGGCACCGTGGCTGCATAGACGTCCAGCTTGGCCTTCTTAAAAAATTCCCATTGCAGATTAGGGTCGCGGATCACCTTGAACAGCACCGTGGCCACGTTGAACCGGTTCCTAAAAAACCGTAGTTCGTTGGCCCACCAGTCTTTTTTGCGGGCAAAACGCACGAAACGACCTTTTTTAAACCGGTCGATCTGGTACGGTCCGGTGTTGGGCACCACGGCCCAATTGGTTGTGCGGATAAAATCCTCTCCCAAGGGATCGAAAAAATGACGGGGAGTGGGATTGATGCTGATTTTCAGATGCAGGTCGGGTTGGGCTTTGCTGGCCACCACCGCCAGGGTATGGTCGTCATAAACGATGACACGCTCGATTTCCTTGGAATAATAATCATTATACCATGGGGCAACGATATACGGAGAACGCATGAAATCCAGTGTGTAGGCAAAATCATCGGCCGTCACCGGCACGCCGTCAGACCAGCAAGCCTTTGGATTGAGTTTAAAATACATGGTTTTTTTGTCGTTGCCATAAGCCCAATGGGTGGCCAGTTCCGGAATAACGGCCAGCGTATTGGGGTGAATGCCGGTCAGGCTCAACTGGTTACCCAAAATGGCGCTACGGAAGCTCGTATTGGAATCCGGCCCGACCACCCTGAACGTTAGGGGAAACGACTCGAGCGCAATGTGCAAGGTGCCGCCGGCGTGGGCCTCGGGGGCGCCGTAAACGGGATCGCTGTCGTTGGTAACCCACTGAATTTCAATAGGAAGCGACTCACGCGGGACGCTTGGTGCGGCCAGTCCCGGCGTCTGCGTTTCGCCCTTGGTCGACACGGGCGAATCCACCGGCAACGGGTCTTGACTGCAGCCGACGATCAACCCAAGGGCCATCCATACCAGGATGGGGAAACACACCATCTTCCACGGGCCTTTACGACCGACGCTGACGGTTGCAATACCGGCCATTGCCTTCATTCGTACACCGTATGCATTTTGGGATCAAAGGCCTCGCGGATGGCTTCCCCCACAAAAGTCACGGCCACCAGGGTAAAAACCATGGCCGAAATAACGGAGAACCCCAGCCACCAGGCGCTGAAGTTAGCCCAGGCCTGCTGGAGGAGTTCGCCCCAACTCGGCGTTGGCGGCGGCAGGCCAAACCCAAGATAATCCAAAGAGGTCAAGGCCACAATGCCGCCGGAAATGGAAAAGGGAATGTAAGTGACGATCAGCGATACGGTATTGGGCAGGATATGCCGAAAAATAATGCGCAGGTCCGAGGCGCCCAACGCCTTGGCGGCCAGGACATAGTCGCGGACCTTTTCCTTGTAGGTTACGGTGCGAATCGTCCAGGTCATCCCCATCCACCCGAAAATCACCATAATGCCGATCAGCCACCAGAAATTGGGCACCACAATCGAAGAGACGATAATTACCACATACAAAAAGGGTACGGTTGACCAAATTTCGATTATCCGCTGCATTAGAATATCGAACCAACCGCCATAGTACCCCATGGCGCATCCGATGCTGATTCCCACCACATAGGTGGAGACGAGCAGCCCCAAAGAGAACAGGATCGCAATACGAAAGCCGTAGACCAACCGGGCCAACACATCCCGTCCGGAGGTATCGGTTCCCAAAAAATGCCGCCGCCCAATGGATGGCGGCTCGGGCGGCAGCGTGTTCGGCCGCAGGTCATTTTCATAAGCATTGTAAGGCACGGGCGGCAGCAGGGCCCAGTTGCCATTGCCCTGGGAACGAAATCGTTCGGCCAATTCCCGATAATTGGTTTCGTAATCGTAAGCCAAGCCGAAGGCTTTGCCCGGGATAATATCCCCGTAGGTGGGGAAATACCAATGCCCCTTGTAATGAACGATCAAGGCGCGATTGTTGACAAGCAGTTCCGCAGCAAGTGATGCCAGAATCATGATCGAGAGCAGGATAAAGGCGTAATATCCACGTTTGATGGCAATAAACCGGTTGATTTTTTTGCGTGTCAGGGGGCTGATCGCCATAATCGCTTCTCTATTCGAATTTCACCCGTGGATCCACACCGGCCACACACATGTCCGACAGTACATTGCCAACGAGAAAGAGAAGACTAGAAATGGCCAAAACACCCATGACCACAGGATAATCCCGTTCAACCACGGATTCGTATCCCAATAGCCCCATGCCATCAATGTTAAACACCTTCTCCACCAGAAAGGATCCGGAAAGAATCACGCTGATGTTGTTGCCAAACGTCGTGGCAACGGGAATCAGACTGTTTCTCAAGGCATGGCCGAAAACCGCCCGCCGAAAGGTCAACCCCTTGGCCATGGCGGTTCTCACATAATCCGCGGCCAAATTATCCATGAGCGTGTTTTTCATGAGAAAGGTCATGAAACTGAAGGCTCCGATCAGATAGGCCAGCAAAGGCAGGACGGTATGCCAAACCAGATCCAGCGTCTTCTCCCATCGGGTCAAAGTGTCAAAATTCTCGCTGACCAGTTCTCCCAAGGGAAACCACTCCCAATGGGAAGAGAAAACCAGTATCATCAAGATGCCGGCGACCCAGCCGGGAATGGCGTAGCCAACGAATACGAGAACTGAGGAAGCGTCATCAAAGGCGCTCTTGTGGCGGATGGCCTTGGCAATGCCCAGTGGGATACACACCCCATAGGTGGCGATGAGTGTCAGCAGCCCAAAGTACAATGAGATGGGAATCCGTTCACGAATCATTGTCCAAACCGGATCGTAATAGCGGGTCGACGTTCCCAAATCCCCCCGCAGCAGCTTTCCCAGCCAACTAATGTAGCTAATCAGCACCGGCTTATCGAAACCGTAATACTTCTTCAACAGCGCGATTTGATCATCCGAAAGGGGTTGTCGCTGTACGGTCTCGGAGACCGTCGTCCCCCCCCCTGCCAGGGCCTGCTGTTGGGCCTGAGCGATAATGCGTTCAATGGGGCCACCGGGAACGAATCGGGTAATGACAAATATCAGAACGGTGATCCCTAAAAACGTGGGACCGATCAATAAGAATCGTCGAATAAAATAAGCGCTCATGGAAGTCTTTTATGCCATCCGAATGCCGTTGGATTGCGCTCGCTGCCGGCAGTTGTCCGTTTGTCTTGTATATAAGGGGCAAGGCGGTGCCGAATGAAAACCGATCATACATCAACATCGGTTTCTTTTCAAGAAATCAGGGACTTTATGGGTAAATTGTTGTGGTATGATGGGAGCCGAAACACGAAAAGGGAGCTGGCATCCGCCTGCTCCCTTTATTATTCGGCCAAGGATGGGAGATATTAACGCTTGGAGAATTGGAAGCGTGCACGGGCACCCTTTTGCCCGTATTTCTTACGTTCTTTTTCCCGCGGATCGCGTTTGACGAATCCCGCCCGTTTCAAGGCTGGACGTAGCTCGGGATCGAAAAGAATCAGCGCCTTGGTGATGCCATGACGCACCGCCCCCGCCTGACCGGAAATACCGCCACCGTGGACCTTGATCTTGATATCAAACGCATCCAGGTTGTTGGTCAGGGTCAATGGCTGCCGCAAAATGGTTCTGGCGGTTCCCACGGTAAAATAGTCATCGGCGGGTCGCTCATTGACGGTAATGGTGCCTGTGCCGGGTTTGATCCATGTGCGTGAAATGGCGTTCTTGCGTTTTCCCGTAGCGTAATACAATTTTTCTGTGGCCATGAAGTTCCCCAATAATGGATTTTATTTTAAAGGCTAAAGGTTCATCGATTCCGGCTGTTGCGCCTCATGAGGATGTTGATCGCCGGCATAAACCTTGAGTTTTTTGAAAATCTTGCGCCCCAGACTATTTTTGGGAAGCATCCCTTTCACGGCAAAGCGAATGACATCTTCGGGTCGCTTCTCAATTAGTTTCTTGGCGGTGATGGTTTTTAACCCGCCAATGTACCCACTGTGGCGGTAATAATTTTTTTGGTCCATCTTTTTGCCGGTCAGGACAACTTTCTCGGCGTTGATGACCACCACGGAATCGCCAAGGTCGGCATGCGGGGTATACAGTGGGTTGTTTTTACCACGAAGGGTGGCGGCCACCTTAGAGGCCAATCGGCCAAGGACAGCCCCATCGGCGTCGACGACCCACCACTTATTTTGGTTATCTGCGTTGGTTGCGCTGTAAGTGTATTTTTTCACCGTTTAACTCCTATTCGTTTCTTAGAAACCGCAATTACTAATGGAAATACGATTGGGTGTCAAGCAAAAAGTATCCATTGGCCCCGACGATTTCTTCCTATAACACGCATTCATTTGGCAATTGTCCGATAATCGTGGATCATATCATTTTTTCTTGTTCGGTGACGGTCCGTTGCAAGTTATCCGGGCATCCAGGCGGCCGCCGGCTTCCACGATCAAATCGCCACAAATAATCTCCCCTGAACATTTACCGGTTGCCAGTATCACCAGTTGCCCCGGAATCTCCAAACGCCCCTCAAAATGGCCACCAATCGTCATGGTCTGGGCCCTGGTTTCGGCAGAGACGTGCCCTTCTTCACTGATGACAACGCTCTCACCGGTCAGGGTTCCCTTTACAGACCCCTTAACCACCAAATTTCCTTTGCCCATCACAGACCCGTCAACCGTCATGCCTTTGTCGATTATGGAAAACTTATTGTCATCGGCCTTCACATTGGCTCTCCTCGTTTCAATTGCTATATCTGTGAAATGGAGAAATCTTTTTCAAGCAAAATAGAACCCGCATCATCGAAAATGTAAACAGTGGCATTGGTGACGGACAAGGGTCCAGGGCCAACCCCCACCTGCATGTCCATATCAATGAAGTTCGAAATTTTAAAGTTCTTCCCCTTTTTGAAGTCGATCTTTTTGTTCATCAGGGAACCATCGGGCATCCCTATCCAGGTATTCGCATGGTTCGGATCGCCTTTAAGCGCCACCACACACCATCCCTCAACAGAAGCAGAACGAAGCCCGGTGTTACTTATGCGGAAATTGACCGTCACCCGACCCCGATCAGGATCATGATTGAATACCATTTTTCCCAGGGCCACCGCCGACGACGCTGCTGCCGGGGTCATCGGTTTCGGGGGCGTGTCGGCGTCAGCCTTTTCGGGAGAGGGTGGCGGTTGGGGTTTTAGGAACGGGCGGTTGGCCTGGACGGAAGCGAATTGGGTCGCAGCTGTCGACAGCGTCTGGTTGCTTCCATCGGGCGCGGTCACAGATGCCGGCTGATGATCATCCGTCTTTTCTTGCCGGGCACGGTCATCTCGGTCGCTGTGCGCCCCCCCCGCCTTTTGCAAGCGAGCTTCGGCCAGTACCAATTCAGCAGTAGCGATCTCATTGTCACTTTTGTAGCGCGCGGCTGCCTGTTTGGCCGCGGACAGCTGCTCACGCGTCTGGTGGTGATTCATCTTTTCCTTGGTCAACAGCCAAAGCAACCCGGCACAGATCGTCACGGTTATTACCAATGAAATGATCAACGTCAAGACGATCCCCTTGACGTGCCGGAAAGGAATGATCCGCCCATCGTCCGCAACCATTAATAGCTGCCATCGCTTATCGGGTTTTGCCATGCTCAGGCTTTCTATTTAGGTAGAGGCTGCTTGGAATTCCATGCGGTGCGCATCCAAAATCGGCTTGTATGCTAAACACTCGCGCTCAGCCGCACGGCCTCGTTTTTATTGGCCCCCAAGTGCTGATGAGCACTTCCGCAGTTAACCGAAATTTCGAGTAATCCTCGGCTACCAAGAATAGCCAGGGGCATCCCCGCCGCTGTGTCTTGGTAGGTAGCGGCAATGCCGCAAATGCAACGTTCGGCCACCGTCACAGTGATGGCCGCAGCAGGAAATCGGTGCTGCAATTCAGCGAGGGCAGCGGTATCGATATTGGTCAACAGATTTCCGAATCGATCGATGGCTACCACGACGCCTTCGATTGTCCGTTTGGAAGAGAAACGACACCGAGGGACAATGCCGGTTACCAAGCGTTGTCGGTCGATCGCCGGTCCAAGCGCCTGCAATGGCACGCCTCGGGCCATATGGGCAGCGACCGGTGCAAATATATCTCGACCATGGAAGGTTTGACTCACGGCAGGCAAAAAATAGCGCCGGTGTTCGACGGAAACGATGCATGCTTCGGTTTGATCGGCCAGCACCCGCTCGAGCAAGCCGTTGTCCGGGGCGAGAAAGCGGTGGCCGGCCGTTTCCACTGCCAAAACGCGACGCTTGCTTCCGACACCCGGATCCACGACCGCCACATGGATGCTGCCCGGTGGAAAGTAGGCAAAGGACGCGGCGAGAATAAAGGCGCCATGGACGACATCCTGGGGATTGATTTGATGGGAGATATCCACCGTCTGGGCCTTATCATGAATACCGGCGATGACCCCCTTCATCACACCGACATATTCGTCTTGAAGTCCAAAATCGGTCAAAAGAGTGATCAGCGCCATCCGGATCACGCCCTAAAAAAGCTTTTTCTGAACCGCAACACCCAGGTGACGATAGGCCAGATCCGAGACCCGGCGTCCCGAGGAGGTACGAATCACCATGCCGATTTTCAAAAGGTAAGGCTCGACGACATCCACCAGCGTATCACTCTCCTCTTGTAGCGTGGCCGAGATTGCCTCAATGCCCACCGGTCCACCACCGTAGAAATCGATGATGGTTTTCAGGTACCGATAATCCAAGCGGGTCAGTCCCTGGCCATCGACGCCCTCCAGGGCCAAGGCCGCCTCGACGATTTCTTTGTTGATGGATCCGTCACCGCGCACCTGCGCATAATCACGAACCCGCTTAAGCAGTCGATTGACGATTCGGGGAGTCCCCCGGGAACGCTGGGCCAGTTCCATGGCTCCCGGCTTGTCGATGTCCACGTTCAAAAGAAGCGCCGAACGCATGGTAATGTTTACCAGGTCATCCAGACCGTAGAAATCGAGGCTACGAAAAATGCCGAATCGATCCCTAAGCGGTGCGGAAAGCAATCCCACACGGGTAGTGGCCCCAACCAGGGTAAAGCGCTTCAAGCGGTATCGATGGCTGCGCGCATGAATGCCTTTGTCAAAAACGAAATCAACGGCAAAGTCTTCCATGGCCGGGTACAAAAATTCCTCGACGGTCTTGGGCGTACGATGTATTTCATCGATGAAGAGGACATCGCCTTCGTCCAAATGCGTGAGGATCCCTATCAGGTCGCCGCCTTTTTCCAGCGCCGGTCCGGAGGTGACGGTCAGCCGTCCTCCCATCTCGTTGGCGATAATGTGGGCCAGGGTGGTCTTACCCAGTCCGGGGGGGCCATGGAAAAGAACGTGTTCCAATGGTTCAGACCTGATCTTGGCGGCTTCGATGGCGATTTTTAATGTCTCAACGACCTCGGCCTGCCCTACATATTCATCGAGTCGCTCGGGACGCAAAGATAAAATATCCGGGTCCCGATCATCCGGTTGGATGGCGCCATTGACGATGGCCGTCGACTCCGATCGGTGTGTGAGAATTCGCTCCGACATCATGCTATCCGAGGATTACCCCTAATATTGCCAAAAAAATATTGGGGTATTTGCTGTTCATCAGCTGTTTCGCTGCCCCTGGTAAATTTCATCGAACAATTGTTCTGCAGTAGTGATGGCATGGTTATGTTTCATGGCTTCGGTGATCAGTTGCCGGGCATCGGACGTCTTGTAGCCCAGCTGCGCCACCAGGACATCCATGACGACCTGGATAAAATCCTCATCTATGGCTGGTGGTGCATGGCCGGTTGTGCTCTTGATGAGGGCAAATTTGTTCATCTTGCCCTGCAGCGTCGCAATAATCTTGTGCGCCGTCCGGTTGCCAATGCCGTTTAGCTGCGTTAACAATTTTACATCCCCGCTTTCTATGGCATGGGCAAGATCGCCAATCGACATGTTCAAGGCCTTGACGGCCTTTAACGGCCCGATGGCTTCCACGGAAATAAAATGCTGAAAAAACTCTTTTTCGGCCTCCAACTGAAACCCGATCAATATCGGTTTGGGCTGTCTTTCCGTTTGATAGTAGTAAATGTACAGTTCAATTTCATCACCGACATTTTTCTGCGCCAACGTTTCCATTACCACCACGGGCACGAGAATCTCATAGCCCACATGGTTAACCAGAAGCAAGATTCGATCCTGCTCTTTCTTTATCAATCGGCCTTCAAGATATCCAATCATCGCAGTTTAACCCACTATCGAGACGGCACGGCATCTCCGCGAGCGCCTTTTTCTAAGGTTGCTTAAATCGGAACAAACCAATCAGGGCCAAACCCAAAGCATCCGATGCGTGAAATGGCCGGATGGGGGTTGGCGCGCAGATGGATTTGCGAACCGCCCGTTCCAGTTGAACCTTGGTGGCGTTACCATTGCCGGTGAGGATCTGCTTGGCCTGACGCACCGGCACTTCGCTCATCGCGATACCGCTTTGTACCCCAGCCAACAACAAGACCCCGCATACTTTACCTAAAACTATGCCCGATTTGGGAAATTTTTCAAGCGAAAAGACATCCTCAAGCACCATCAGGTCGGGTCTTTCATCGGCCAACACCTGGCTGATTTTTGAATAAATCTTCTCCAGCCGGCATCCAATGGATTCCTTTTTGGTAGTTGAAATCGTCCCATAGGCGTAGCCTTGGACCGTTAAGCCGCACCCCTGTATGATACCAATGCCGGTATCGGCCAGGCCGGGATCTATTCCGATCACTTTAATCATGGGTGCCAATGGACGTCGGATATCTGTAGATAGATCGCTCGAGGAGTACGATTCTCCGCTACCCTAAGGATCGATAAGCAATGTCTCTTTTTATCGGATTGTCGGATTAATCAGCCAGTCGGGAAAGCCGAGAAGCTTAAAAAGACTCCAGTTTTCTTTGGGCAATAGCGGCTTCATTGGATTTAGGATATTTATTTACCACTTCCTTGAGTAACAGGCGAGCATTATTGGTTTCACCGATATTCAAGAAGGAAAACCCTTGTTTCAATAAAGCGGAGGGAATTTTATTTCCGGTGGGATAATTCTCAATCACTTTTTGATATTCAAGGATGGCTTTCTCATACCACTTTTCGTTATAGTAAGACTCACCGATCCAGAATTGTGCGTTATCCGCCTGCTGAGATTTTGGATAAGCGGCGATCAAATTCTCAAAACCTTTTCGAGCCGCTTCCAGATCGCCCTGATCAAAAGCCTTTTTCGCCTCTGCGTAAAGGGTTTGATCCGATGCGCTCGGTTTGCTGCCGGTGGGCGTGGTCGGCGGTGTAGCCTTCTGCTTCTTTGGCTTGCTGCCCCCTTCTAAGTTCAGATACTTATCAACAATATCGAGACGCTTTCTTATTTCTGCGTTATCGGTAGCCAAGCGGTCCATGCGCTCACGATTTTTTTGTTGGTTGTCCTCAAACCCCGCAAGTTTCTGGTCGAGAAGGTACGCCATCTCTTCGAGACGGCCCTTGAGCGTCTGCACCTCTTGTCGCTGTGCATCAAGATCGGCAGCCACGGAAGCGTATTTGGAGCGCCATTCCATCCCGTCGTTGCGACGGCTCTGATCCATTCCCTCAACCCGACTGGAAATCTCCTTTTTGGTTACAACCAACTCTTGATTGCGTTTTTCTATCTCGCTGTTACGCTTTTCCAATTCTAGATTACGCCGTTCCAAAGCAGAGAGGCGATTATCGAGGGTATAGATATCATCCTGAATCGCACAGCTGCAAAAAATCAGCACGACGCCAACGCTCATCCAGCAGGTAATCATTCTCATGCATGACCTCCCATCATTCTCAAGGAGCGGCACCGGCCGTGAGGGAGGATGAATAGTGCCGGCCCATACAGAATATGCAGCAACGGCAAAATAGATACCGACTGCTGCATATCCGTTGGGGTTCCTTGGATGGTCAACCCTTATGTCGTTTCACTGTTGGCTCAGCAGGCCCATAATGACCGCGATTCATTGGGGTCACGGATTCGGCCGGGTATCAAAGCCACCAACATTCCAACGCGGTGTTACTCCAAGACAAAGGTGGCACGCCTGTTTTTCGCCCAAGCCTCTTCATAGTGACCGAGATCGAGGGGTTTTTCCTCGCCATAGCTAATGGTCGTCAGTCGTGAGTCGCTGATTCCCAAATTTACCAGAAACATCTTTACGCTTTCGGCACGCCGTTCGCCCAGCGCCAGGTTATAGGCATTGGTGCCTCTTTCATCGCAGTGCCCTTCGATCACCACATTGGCGTCCATGTTGTCCTGCAGCCAAATGGCTTTTTGTTTTAGCAATTCCTGCGCTTGATAGTCCAACGTGGCCTCGTCAAAGGCAAAATAAATATTGTCGTTCAGAAAGCGATTTTTGGCCAGCATCTGTTCGCGCTCCTCGGCTTCGGCTTTGAGTTGTGCCGCCCGTTCGGCCGCTAGCCGCTCTTCCTCCAATTGTCTCTGACGTTCCATTTCCATCTGCCGCTGTTTTTCCAATTCAGCCTGGCGGGCGGCTTCCTCGGCAGCGGTATCAACCACGGGTTCGGTCGTGACACTTTTTTTAGCACAGGAAACACTGAACAGCATGGCTGGGATAACAAACACCATGGCCAGGACGATCCACTTTCTTTTCATCTTGTTCTCCTCCTTTTTTCGGGTACCAATCATATTCATGGGTTGATTAGATTCATAGACCATTTTGGGTTGGTTTGCTCACCGGGCAAGGCGAGCAGGCGCTTTTGGTCGGTTCCGTAAGCAGTCATCACGTAAAGCCGACTCTTCCCCTCCCGCGTCGAACTGAAGGCGATGAGGCTGCCATCCGGCGACCATGTCGGGGCCTCATTGCTACCTTGATGATCTGTAAGTTGAAGCGGCTCCCCCCCGTCGGGGTCGATGGTAAAGATGTTGAGAACGCCATTGTTCATGGCTGAGTATGCGATTCTGTCTCCCTTGGGAGACCAACTGGGCTGTGTGTTGTAACGCCCTTCAAACGTCAAGCGTTGAACGCGACCGGACTCCGTGTCCAATATGTAAACCTGAGGGCTACCGGCACGTTTTGAAACAAACGCCATCCGCTTGCCGTCTGGTGACCATGTCGATTCGACGTCGATGCCGATGCTATGTGTCAATCTTTTAATCACTTTCCCATTTCCGGTCAACAGATAAATTTCCTGGTCCCCAGAAAAGGAGAGGCTAGCCGCCAACTCAAATCTCCCGGGAACCCATGCCGGGGCAACCTGAAGCCCCGGTTTATTTAGCAAGGCATGCCGGTCTTCACGCGTGTGCTGAATCTGAATCTGAGGCCCTTTGCCGGCATAGGTCGTATAGGCAATCCAGCGACCGTCCGATGACCAATCGGGAAAAAGTGAGATGCTGTTATGATGCGTAAACTGTTTGATGTTCGTTCCATCGAAATCACACAGGTAGATTTCCTTGTGCGTGGATCCATTGGAAACAAAAGCGATTTTAGAATTGAAAAAGCCACGATTGCCGGTGATGGCATAAACCACTTCACTGCAAAACCGTCTGGCCACTTGGCGATGGTCCCCCGCACGGCCTCGGTAACGTTTTCCCACCATCATCTGTGCCTTGACCGTATCGAATAGCCGCAGGTCAAATTCGGCATTACCATCACGGACGGCCACACTGCCAGTAATTAACAGTTCGGCGCCGATGGCCGTCCAGTTTCGATAACGGATACCCGCCCCAGTAATGTCCATGGTTTGTGGATCTTCGAGAAATGTGTCCGGATCACTGACCGTAAAGTAACCGGTAAACGCCAGGTAATAGGCCAATCGTTGTGTGACGGCCTCGGCCGTCTGGCTGGCCAGCGAGCCACCGTCCAGGGCCTTGAATGTGGGCACGGCAATCGGCGTCTTGCGCAAAAAGGGGTTGGAGATATCGATATAATTGTAGGCCGCGGCATATACGAGATGGACCGGCAACATGACCAGTACGGGAAAAATGAACATCAATCGGCAAATACGCATACCTGTACAAGAGTCCTTTTTTTATCGCTTTTGTTCAGCGCAGCATGAGGTTTGATAGGTAGTGTCCGGCCAGAAATAGGCAACGGTTAACGAATGCCTTGGGGAGTAAATCGAATCCCCAACTCCACATAAGGCTGGTTGAGGCCTTTGGGATGGCCATCCACGGGGTTTGATTTCACGATGGCCTTATAGGCCGATTCGTCTAAATAGGTGTTGCCTGACCGGTCCGTGAAAAAAATATCCCGAATTTCACCATCGGGCATAACCTTGAACACAATCGCCGCCACCAACGATTGGTCACCACCCGCCAAGGCTTCGTTGAATGCCCACTGTTTCTGAATTTGAAAGGCGACTTCAAGACGATAAAGATCGATCAGCTCAGCCTTTCGTTTTCCGTCTTCGTTGAATTTGCCAAACCGTGCGCCGCCACTGTCGACATTTTTGCCGGCGTCCATGTCGGATGTCGCCGATTTAGCAGCCTCCGCCTTACCCACCTTATTTCGCAATCGCTCCAGGGCCGCCTTCAGCTCATCCGGCGAAGACGCTTGAGCGTTCTGTTCGTCAGCCAGTCCTTTTTCCGGCGTTTCCAGCTCCCGAATGGCATGCTTGACCATTTCCGTAGATTTGAAGGTCTTTTTTTTCAGCGATTGTTTGGGTACAAGATTTTGTTTTGGTACGGTTTTTACCGTCTTCCGCACCAGCTTGGCCGGCGCCTTGGCGGGCGCTTTTGGGGGTGCTGCATTTTTTGCGGGGGTTGACCTCTGGCGCTCGGTAGACGGTGCCTTGGCCGTTGTTTTCAGCGACACCATGCTGACATTGATTACCGACCGCTCTGGAGGTGTCTCAAAATGCAGGCTAGGCGTAAACGCGATCAGCGCAAAACCCACCATATGGCAGATCAGCGATACGACCAAAGGATAAAACAGCGTGTTGGGACCATTATCATCCAGGTCGGCACGGAAAACACCCGAAACGCGAATGTTCTTGCTCATCAGCCTTGCTTACCAGAGGACGTCCCGCTTTTCTGATCATCGAACGGATCGGTCACCATGCCCAGCTTTTCCACGCCGGCGGCCTTAATTTCCGCCATCACGGCAACCACCAAGCCGTAAGGCACGTCTTTGTCCGCCCGAAAAAATACCTCCCGGTCGGCTTTCCCCTGCAGTATCTTTTCCAGTTTCTCCCTGAGAAAATCCATTCGCACCTGGAAATCGTTGATATAGATATGGGTTTCCCGATCAATCGTGATGGTTAGGTTTTCCGTCTCCGTCGTCATGGCCTTGGCACTCACTTCCGGTAGCGCCACGTCAACGCCCTGCACCATCATGGGTGCCGTGACCATGAAAATAATGAGTAGTACCAGCATCACGTCCACAAATGGGGTTACATTGATGTCCGACATGAGCCGGTCGCTACCGCTGCCGATAGCCATATGATCTCCTTTTTATCTCAGGATATCACGATCGAGAATATTCAGAAAGTCGGCTGAAAAACTATGCAGTTCGGTCTCGATCACGCGAATTTTTTGCATGAAGTGGTTAAACGCAATAACGGCAGGAATGGCGACAGCCAGTCCGGCGGCCGTGGCGATCAGCGCCTCCGAAATGCCGGGAGCGACCACGGCCAAGCTGGCCGAACCACGCTGACCGATGCCATGAAAGGAATTCATGATCCCCCAAACGGTACCGAACAAGCCGATAAAAGGGGTGGTATTTCCGGTGGTTGCCAGAAACGGGACCATTTGTGTGAGCCGCGTCATTTCCGTATTTATGGCCCGCCTGAGAGCGCGCTTGACGTTGGCACTGCCCGAGAACTCGTTTTTCAATGATTTTTTTTCTTCCTCCGCCGTACCATCCTCGCCCGGCTTACCGATGGGATTCAGTTTGCGCAGTTCAGCGTATCCGATTCTGAACATGCGCGCCACCGGGCTGCCGTTTAACTGTTTGGCTTTCGTGAACGCACTGGCCAAATCCCTGCTTTTCCAAAAGTAATCGATGAAAATATCCGATTCCCTGAAGGCCTTGCGGATATACCGCATCTTGATGATAATAATGGCCCAGGACATGACCGAAAAAAAGAGCAGGATGAGCAACACGAATTTCACCATCAGGCTGGCGTTACTGATGATGTGAATGTAATCCATCTGAGCAGCGGCCATATTTATCTCTCCACGGTTAAAGCTTGCGCATGACTGATGGGCCTTCGGGATGGATCGCCACGACAGACTCAAGAATTCCGCGGCACTGGCATTGATCTGTTCCACGATTCACAACCCCTTGAAAAACATTTTATATAACTATACAAGCCACCTTATGGTGTCAAGCAGTTTGAGAATTGAAAACGTGACGATTCAAGGCCTTGCGGCCATTTCGCAGGCCGCTTACGACAATGAGATAAACAAAGAGGTCTGATCATGGATCGCATAACCGAATTTCTTTTTGAAACCATGCTTCTCAAGCGGGTTCGTCGCACCGGCTATCAGTTTCTCGGTCCGGGAAAAGAATCCGTTGCCGAACATACCTTTAGTGTCATCTGCATCGCATGGACGCTGGCCAAATCAGCGCCCAAGGCGGATCCGAGCCGATTACTATCCATGTGCCTGGTCCACGATTTACCCGAGGCCCGCATGGGCGACATCAATTATGTCCAAAGACAATATGTTGTTGCCGACGAAAAAAAGGCGGTGGCGCACATGACCCAAGGCTTGCCATTCGGACATGAAATCGAGGACTTAATCGATGAGTTCAACGCCGGTCGGACCCTTGAAGCCCGACTGGCCCGTGATGCCGATCAACTGGCATTTCTGCTGGATCTCAAAGCCCTAGCGGATATGGGATACACGGCCCCTCAAAAATGGGCCGCGCACGTTCGGCAGCGCCTCCAAACCCCTGCCGGGAAAAAGCTTGCCGACAATATCGCACGAACTGAATGGGATTCATGGTGGCTTAAGATTTTTATTGACAGAAAGAATCCAGAACAATAAGTACTGACCCTTGTTCATAAATTTTTTAACATTTGGCAGCCCATGGGTCTGCGCATGATTCAACCATAAATTCTTGGCACTTGGCAATCAAACAAAGGGAGGCAAAACGATGAACTGGATTACCGGCACGCTGGGGTCGTCCATCGGTAAAAAGCTGATGATGGCCATAACGGGAATTAGTTTCTGCGGGTTCCTTACCGCCCATCTGGCAGGCAACCTGACCATTTATGGAGGCAAAGCGGCATTTAACAGCTATGCGGCGCATCTCCATTCGCTGGGTCCCTTGATCACGGTGGCGGAAATTGGCCTGCTGACGTTCGCTCTGATTCATATTATCACCGGTTTGGTTCTTTTTTTGGGCAATCTCAAGGCCCGTCCGGTGCGTTATAAGGTCAACAAGTCCGCCGGTGGTCGTACGATAGGGTCCGCCACCATGCCCTATACCGGAATCATCCTGCTGGCGTTTATCGCCATGCATTTGATCAATTTTCATTTCGTGGACAAAACCGATACCACGATATTCAACATTGTTTCCAACGCCTTCGCCAATCCGCTTTACGTGGTCATTTATATTGTGGCCATGATCGTGGCCGCCGTCCATGTCAGCCACGGATTTTGGAGCGCCTTTCAGACCCTGGGGGCCAATCACCCCAAGTACATGCCGCTGATTCGGACGCTGAGTATCGTTTTCGCGGTCGTGGTGGGCGTCGGTTTCGGTTTTCTGCCCATTTACATTTTCCTCCTGGCCTGATCCGGTTTCGGCCAAACGCTAACCACAACTATGGGTTATCCGCCCATAACCTGTCCAGAAAGGAAATATCATGGCTCTTGATTCCAAAATTCCCGGTGGACCGATTGCTGACAAGTGGGATCGGCACCGTTTCGAACTGAAGCTGGTGAACCCGGCCAATAAACGCAAATTCACCGTGATTGTCGTGGGTACCGGCCTGGCCGGTGGTTCGGCCTCTGCAACCCTGGCTGAGCTGGGTTATAGTGTCAAAACCTTTTGCATCCAGGACAGCCCCCGCCGAGCCCACAGCATTGCCGCCCAGGGCGGCATCAACGCCGCCAAAAACTACCCCAACGACGGCGATAGCATCTGGCGACTCTTTTACGATACGGTCAAAGGCGGCGATTTTCGCGCCCGTGAAGCCAACGTCTATCGTCTGGCTCAAGTCAGCAACAACATCATCGACCAATGCGTCGCCCAAGGCGTTCCTTTTGCCCGAGACTATGGCGGCCTGTTGGCCAACCGATCCTTTGGTGGTGCTCAAGTCTCGCGGACGTTTTACGCCCGAGGCCAGACCGGCCAGCAGCTATTGCTGGGCGCTTACAGCGCACTGATGCGTCAAGTGGCCGCGGGAAAGGTAGAGATGTTTGCCCGCCGTGAAATGCTGGACGTAGTGGTGGTCGACGGCCACGCCAAAGGGATTATCACCCGTAATCTGATCAGTGGTGAAATCGAACGTCATGCCGCTGATGCGGTGGTTCTCTGTACCGGTGGCTATGGCAATGTCTTTTTCCTGTCCACCAATGCCATGGCCTCCAACGTCACGGCGGCATTTCGCGCTTACAAAAAAGGCGCTTTTTTTGCTAACCCGTGTTTCACCCAGATTCACCCGACCTGTATCCCGGTGCACGGCAGCTTTCAGAGCAAACTGACCCTGATGAGCGAAAGTCTGCGTAACGATGGGCGGGTGTGGGTACCCAAAAATCCAGGCGATAAACGTTCTCCCAAGGATATCCCCGAGTCAGAACGCGACTACTACCTCGAACGGAAGTACCCCAGTTTCGGCAACTTGGTGCCCCGTGACGTTGCCTCTCGCAACGCCAAGGAACAGTGTGACGCCGGCAAGGGCGTTGGTGAAACCGGCCTGGCGGTATATCTCGATTTTGCCGATGCCATCAGACGCGACGGTAAAGATGTAATCGAAAAAAAATACGGCAACCTATTTCAAATGTACGAAAAGATTACCGCTGACAACCCTTACGAAACCCCCATGATGATCTACCCGGCGATTCACTACACCATGGGCGGATTGTGGGTGGACTACAATTTGATGAGTTCCCTGCCCGGCCTGTTTGTACTTGGTGAGGCCAATTTCTCCGATCATGGCGCCAACCGCTTGGGAGCCAGCGCACTGATGCAGGGACTGGCCGACGGCTACTTTGTTCTGCCCTACACCATTGGCGGCTATCTGGCCGGAACCCCCAAGACCGACGTCACCACCGGCCACAAGGCCTTCGACGAATCGGAGAAACAGGTAAACGCACGGATCACCCGCATGTTGTCAATCAACGGCAAACGCACCGTGGACGATTTCCATAAGACACTGGGACATATCATGTGGGATTACTGTGGGATGGCCCGTACCAACGAGGGACTGGCCATGGCCCAATCCATGATTCAGGAATTACGCGATGAGTTCTGGAAAAATGTCAAGGTGCCCGGCAACACCAGCGACTTCAACCAGAGCTTGGAACGCGCCGGACGGGTCGCCGATTTCCTTGAGTTTGCCGAGTTGATGATTGTCGATGCCTTGGACCGTCAAGAGTCCTGTGGCGGTCACTTCAATGAACGTTACCAGACCGAGGAAAACGAGGCCCTGCGCGACGACGACAATTTCTGCCATGTGGCCGCCTGGGAATATTCGGGTGACGAAAAGCCGCCGGCATTTCACAAAGAGCCTTTGGTATTTGAAAACGTCAAACTTACGCAAAGGAGTTACAAGTGACAAAAACCATCGATCTGACACTGAAAGTGTGGCGCCAGCAGGGTCCGAAAGATAAAGGGCGGTTTGAAACCTACCACGCCGAAAACATATCGACGGACATGTCATTTTTGGAAATGCTGGATGTGGTAAACGAACAACTGGCTGTTGACGGTAAGGAACCGATTGCCTTCGACCATGACTGCCGGGAGGGAATCTGCGGCATGTGCGGGTGTGTGGTCAACGGGCGGGCCCACGGCGCCGAAAAAGGGACGACACTGTGCCAATTGCATATGCGTCATTTTAAAAGCGGTGATACCATCGCCATCGAACCGTTCCGGGCCATGGCCTTCAAGGTGATCAAGGACTTGGCTGTTGACCGTAGCGCATTGGACAAGATCATCCAGGCGGGAGGCTATATATCGGTCAATACGGGTGGCGCCCAGGATGCCAACGCCATTCCGGTCCCCCAGGAAATGGCCGATTTGGCTATGGATGCGGCCCAATGCATCGGTTGCGGGGCTTGTGTGGCATCCTGTCCCAATGCATCGGCCATGCTCTTTACCAGTGCGAAGATCTCTCAACTGGCCTTGTTGCCCCAGGGCCGGCCCGAGGCGGCCAAGCGGGCCCTTTCCATGGTCCGCGCCATGGACGATTTAGGCTTTGGCAACTGCACCAATGAAAGAGAGTGCGAAGCCGAATGCCCGAAGGAAATCTCTATTACCAACATTGCCAGACTCAATCGTGAGTATCTAAAAGCAGGCTTCTTTTCCAAAGTTATTTAGTGCCCGTCCACGAATAGGCAAATTCGGTCATTCGTGGATGGGCACGATTTAGCACCAATTGGCGTCTATTGCGCGAGGAACGGTTACGGGTACCGTTCCTCGGGCGTCTTTATGCTTTCAAAATGAATGATCTGAAAATAGACCGCATCCAATGGGGTAGGGTTTATTGCATCAGCCCTCAAAGCCCCGCTCTCCCGTTCACACCGCCATCCTATCGAATTGTATATTCTTTATTATTAATGTTTTAAAAACAACTAAAGTTTTTTTGGGCGTAGCGGATATATGTTCCAAGAAAACGTTAACGGCGTCATCGAGGTGAAAGCTGCCTGTGAAACGACAACACGTGGATTTGATTCAAGCACTAAGCAAAAACCACATTGTCTTTGGTGTTCAAATAAACCCCGCACTCACCCTCGGCAGTCAGCGTTCCCTGCAAACGAATGGTTCGATGACAGGTTAACCGTATAACTGGTCTCTATCAATTGCGTTAAAAGGAGCACACCATGACCATTCAGGACGACGAAACATTACAGATGTATCTGGAAGAATCCATTGAGCATCTAGCAGATATTGAAACTGATCTGCTGGCCATTGAAGAGGCCGGAGCCGACATCGATGAAGATCTGGTGAATAAAGTCTACCGTGCCGCCCATTCCATAAAAGGCGGCGCCGGGTTCATGGGGCTCAACACCATCAAAGACCTCACCCATGAAATGGAGAACATCCTGGGAAAAATCAGAAGCCGTGAAATGGTACCCACCCCAGACATTGTCAATGTGCTACTCGCGGCGTCTGATACCCTCAAGGAATTGATGAACGACGTATTCACCAGCAATGATGTGGATATTTCCCGCCATATTGACGCAATGCAGGCGATCGCCGAGGGAGCCCCGCTTCCGGAGCCCACCGCTTCCGTACCCGAGGCATCCGCCGAACCAACCGCCACGACAAAAACGGATGCAATAGAACCGGCATCTTCTACTCAGGAAGATCGACTCTCACCTGCCGAATCACAAATGACGACGATTTCCACGGCCGATGCCAATCTATCCGTCGAGGCCGATCGGAACCTGGTTGGTGCGCTGATTGAGGAAGGGAAATTCGTATATCTGGTCGCCATCGACCTGATTGCCGATATCGTGGCGAAAGAAAAAAAACCGAGCACATTGCTCGAAGAGATGGAACAAACCGGCACGCTGATTGCCAGCAGCATTCCCCCCGCAACCATCCAGGCCATGGAAATAACGGCAGAGCAACCGTCGCAACGATTGATCGTCCTGTTCGCCACCATTATTAAGCCAGAAGACATCACCGTGCTGTTCGAAATTCCCGAGCACCAGATTCATCAAGTTGCTGCAGATCTAACCGCCCAGTGCTTAGGGGGAAATCCGCCCCAGCCACCGGTTGAGGCCGACGCGGAACCTCCGGAAAAAGCCATCCAAACGGAACCGGCAACCACCGCCGAGCCCGACCCGGCACCGGCTTCACCCCCGGTGGATACGCAAGCCAAATCGAATCAGAAAAAGTCATCCTCGAAGAAGGCAGAAACCGATACTAGCTTGAGGGTGCACGTCAGTCTGTTGGACCAGCTGATGACCCTGGCCGGTGAACTGGTGCTTAGCCGAAATCAGCTTCTCCAATCCATGGGTTCCGAAGATCACCGCGGTGCAGAAATTGCGGGCCAACGCATCGACTTGATCACGTCCGAGTTGCAGGAAGCCATCATGCTGACCCGCATGCAGTCCATTGGCAACGTTTTCAACAAATTTCCGCGGGTGGTCAGGGATCTTTCCCAGTCTCTGAGAAAAAAGGTTGAGCTTCATTTAGAGGGCAAGGATGTCGAGCTTGACAAGACCATTATCGAAGCCATCGGCGACCCCCTGACCCATCTGGTGCGCAATGCCGTGGATCATGGAATCGAAATGCCGGACGTCCGCCAAAAAGCCGGCAAAAATGCCACGGGAAGAATCTACCTTAAAGCCTATCATGAAGCAGGCCAGGTCAACATCGAAATATCCGATGATGGAAAGGGTCTGGACGGTCACGTGCTGACTCAAAAAGCATTGGAAAAAGGGTTGATTTCCGAAGATCAGGCCAAGATCATGTCGGACAAGGAAAGAATCAATCTGATTTTCCTGCCTGGCTTCTCGACGGCCGAAAAGATTACCGACGTGTCCGGTCGTGGCGTGGGAATGGATGTGGTCAAGACCAATTTGGACAAACTGGGTGGCATTATCGACATTGACTCGGAACAAGGCAAGGGGTCCACGATCCGGATCAAGCTGCCCTTGACTCTGGCGATTATTCCCTGCCAGATTGTTATGACCGGCCTCGAGCGCTATGCCATCCCCCAGGTCAATCTTGAAGAACTATTACGCATTCCCGCCAGCCAAGTCAAAGATCGTATCGAGCGAGTGGGAGATGCCGAAGTCGTTCGTCTGAGAGGCAATCTGTTGCCGCTGATCAAGCTGTCCGAAGTCATCGACACCGATTCTGTTTATTTCGATCCAAAAACCGGAAAAAAGCAGTTGGATCGACGCCATGCGTTGGCCGATAGACGTTCTAAATCGAGTCCCATAATAAAATCGGATGAGCCAGTCGACGACGCGCAACCTGAGCCTGAGGTTGAACACGAGAATCGACAGAGGAATGATCGTCGTTACCATTCCGCCAGCGCGCTGAACATCGTGGTTGTCTCCACGGGTGCGATGAAATACGGGCTGGTGGTGGACGAACTGCATGATTCGGAAGAAATTGTCGTCAAGCCCTTGGGACGGGATCTAAAAAAATGCAAGGGCTATGCCGGTGCTACGATTATGGGGGATGGACGCGTGGCCCTGATTTTGGACGTGGGCAACCTCGCTCAGATGGCTGGATTGACCTCCATCGAAGGCTCTTCCCGTGCAGCCGAAGTCGCTCTGGAAAATCAGCGCGCCATTCGTGAACAGAAGGATCGTCAGTCACTGCTGGTTTTCCGCAGCGCCGAGAATGAACAATTTGCCGCTCCGCTTAATTTGGTGGAACGAATCGAAAAAATTAAGGCCACAGATATCGAAACCGTGGGAGGAAAACGGGTGATTCGTTATCGTGGCGGCAGCTTGCCACTTTTCTCGGTGGACGAGGTTGCGATGGTTCAGCCCCTGGCCGATGCCGACGATCTGTTGGTCATCGTCTTCATCCTCAACGGTAGGGAAATCGGCCTCTTGGCCATCGGCCCGGTGGACGCCGTAGAGCTGTCATTGGAAGTGGATGGACAAACGCTCAAACAAGCCGGCATCATGGGATCGGCCATCATCAATGATCATACCACATTGATGGTCGATGTTTATGAAATGGTCCAAACGCTGAATCCGGAATGGTTTGAAACCTTATCCGTCGCAACCAATGAAGACGGCATGACGGCTAAAGTTCTCTTTGCCGAAGATTCAAATTTCTTCCGAAACCAGGTTAAGAGTTACATGGAAGATGAAGGGTATACGGTTATCGAAGCGGAAGACGGAGAGATTGCCTGGGCACTGCTGCAGGAACATGCAGCTGAAATTGCATTGGTCGTGACCGATATCGAAATGCCTAACTTGAATGGCTTCGAGTTGACCAAGCGGATTAAGGAAAGTCCGGCATACTCCCATTTGCCTGTAATTGCGCTAACGACTCTGGCGGGTGAAGAAGATATCGCCAAAGGACGTGAGGTTGGAATTAGTGACTACCAAATCAAACTCGATCGGGAAAAATTGATTCGTAGTATTTATGGATTCCTGAAGGAGATGTAGGAGACGAGCAAATGGAAAAACCAGCAACGAAGAACATGGTGAACCAAACCGTTGAGATGGCCACGTTTTACGTCGGCAAGGCCCTCTGCGGCATGGACATCCTCAACGTCCAAGAAATTAATAAATTGATGGACATGACAACGGTTCCCCAGGCCCCAGACTATGTCATGGGGATCCTGAATCTCAGGGGACAGATCGTTACGATCATCGATTTGGGGAAAAAGCTCAATCTCGGTAGTACCGAATTAAGCGAAATGAGTCGCAATATCATTGTTAACAGCAAAGATGAGTATATTGGCCTGTTGGTCACGCGTATCAGCGATGTGGTCGAAGCCGATCTGGAAAAAATGGAACCGCCACCGGCAAATATCGGAGGGGTTCAGGGTAAATTTTTCAAGGGTGTATTCAAAACCAAAGAGCGCTTGATTGGCATTCTCGATGTAGAAAAAGTACTGGAAAACGAAAGCTAGCGCATCTCTGGCATTTTTTCATTCTACGCTCCGATAACTCCTAAAACGATAAGGAATTGAATGCATGATTCCTAGAAAACCACTGCGCGTTCTAGTGGTGGACGACACGGTCCTATATCGCAAAATTGTCAGCGATGTATTGGCTTCGATTCCCGATATCGAAGTAGTGGGAAGCGCCCACAATGGAAAGGCGGCCATTTCCAAATTGGCATCATTGAAGCCAGATTTGCTCACTCTGGACATCGAAATGCCGGAAATGAACGGCATCCAGGTATTGGAACATATCCAAAAACAGGCGCCCCACATCGGGGCCATCATGCTCAGCACCCTGACCCATGAAGGTGGGGCCATGACCATGAAGGCACTGGAACTGGGAGCGTTCGATTTTATCCCCAAGCCTCAGTCGGGCACCATGGCGGAGAACCGGATCAAAATCGAGGCCGCCATCGGTCCGATGATTCAGGCCTTTCGAAGAAGTGCTCGGGTTATCGGCAAATCAACGTCGATCCCAAGCCAAAAAAAATTCACTGCCGGGACACCGACGCGGCAGGTTTCACCCCCCTCAATCCGACGCCCCGTCAACCCGTTGCATCGCTCCAAAGCAGAAATCATCGCCATTGGTATTTCCACGGGTGGTCCGAATGCGCTGGCCAAGATGCTGCCCATGATTCCCAGGGACATCGGTGTCCCAATTGTGATTGTTCAGCATATGCCACCCATGTTTACTCAGTCGTTGGCCAACAGCTTGTCTGCCAAATGTGCCGTTGAGGTCCGGGAAGCTCGGCAGGGTGAGCCGATCGTTCCCAATACGGTTTTTATCGCTCCCGGTGGAAAACAAATGAAGATTGTGGCCGGTGCGGACGGGAAGTCGCGGGTTATCAAAATCACCGATGACCCTCCTGAAAACAGCTGCAAGCCCAGTGTGGATTATCTGTTCCGTTCCGTTGCCCATCACTATGTCGGTCGGGCGACGGCTGTGATCATGACCGGTATGGGATCGGACGGGACCGACGGGTTGAAGCTGATGAAACAGAACGGGGCTACGATTATCGCCCAAAATGAGGCCACCTGCGTGGTTTACGGTATGCCCCGGGAGGCGGCCGAAACCGGCTTGGCCGACGCCGTTCTGCCTTTGAATCAGATTGCCGATATGATCGTCAAGACCGTACGCATGAATTAGCCTATCGCAAATTGAATGTCAGCAATCTCCTGATAATGGGCTTTAGGAAAACAAATGATAAAGATCAAACCGGAAGAAATCAAAATTCTCTCCAACTATATTTATAGTATATCTGGTATCAGCATTGATGCGTCAAAAGCTTACCTGCTGGAGACCCGGTTTGGAAAATTGCTGGAAGAAGAAGGGTGCCAATCCTACAGCGAATTTTATCACAAAGCGAAGTCGGATATTAAAAAGGTGCTGGAGACAAAAATTATCAATGCCATCACCACCAATGAGACCTTATTCTTCAGGGATAACGGCCCATTTGAATTGCTTAAGCATAAAATTCTGCCCGATCTCATCGACGCACGCAACGGCAGTGGCGGTCGGCTGGGAGCGCCTAATCTGAAGATCTGGAGCAGTGCCTGTTCCACCGGTCAAGAAATTTACAGCGTCGCCATTGTTATCAAAGAGCTACTGGGCAACAACAATAAACTCAAATTCACGTTGATGGGTACCGACCTTTCCGATGCGGCAATCGTCCAAGCCAGCACCGGTACATATAATAAGTTCGAAATCGAAAGGGGGCTTCCCCGGGAAAAGCTCCAGCGCTATTTTATCCCCGCAGGTGGCAATTGGAAAATCAAAGATGAAATCCGTGCCATGGCCACCTTCCGGCGGATCAACTTGTTGCAGCCGTTTGTCGGCCTGGGCAAATTCGACGTCATCTTTTGCCGTAACGTGGCGATCTACTTTACGCTTGCCGATCGAAAAAAGTTATTTAACAAGCTGGCCGATGTACTGCAACCCGATGGGTATTTGATCATTGGCTCCACCGAATCCTTAACGGGTGTATGTCCTAGATTCATCCCCAAGCGGCACCTTCGGTCAATCTATTACCAGCTGAGTTAACGACGATTTTATAAGGGAAATCTGGCCCGTTCATCAGGGAGAATACAAAATGACAAGCCTTAAAATCCTAGTGGTCGACGATGATCCGGTAACGCGAAAACTATTAGACAAACGCCTGACCAGCGACGATTACATCGTCGATACCGCTAAGGATGGGGTGGTCGCCATCGAAAAACTCGCCGGTCAGTATTATGATGTAGTGCTTACTGACTTGATCATGCCCGGTGGCGTGGATGGCATCCGTGTGCTTGAAGAAGCCAAACGGGCCAACATCAAAACCGAAGTCGTCCTGATCACGGCGCATGCATCCGTGGATAACGCCATTGAAGCCATGAAGAAAGGCGCCGTCGATTATCTGCAAAAACCGATCAATTTTGATGAGCTGCTTCTCCGTCTGGATAAAATCCGCAATCTCAAAATGATCATTAAAAACGCGCATGACCTGCGTGAAGCAATGGATATCACAGAAAAAACATCCGCCGAGACCATCCAGGACCTGGAGATGATGGTAAGCGCCCTCAAAGGCCGCTTGACCAGTATCCGGGCGACGTTGGAGCAATCGGATGTGGATCCCGAAACGCGTCTTCGTTTGGCGATTCAGGGATTGAATTCCGATCCTGTGGTGGATTGACATCCCCGTCTCAATTTTATTCAACAGCCGCCTTCCAAGAAATAAATAGCATAAAATTCCTTGATTAATTTAAGGCTTCGGCGTATTTTTTGTGTTTTTAAATTTCTTTGCATCGGTTCGATGGGAATGCGGCATGAAACTCTCCATGAAAAAAATCGCCGGTGCGTTGGACCTTCCGGTATCCACGCTGGCGCGATGGATTCGCCAGGGGAGAATACCCGTTCAGCGTAGCGGGAGCGACGTCCTCTTTTCACCGGCAGCGCTCGAAAAATGGGCCGCCACGCATAATTTATCCTTCACGCTAAACGAAGACCAGGCCAAGGTCGGCACGAATGCGCCTGCCCCCTATGATTCATTGGTGTCGGCCATGAAACGCGGAGATGTCTATCATCGGCTGGCCGGCAACGATCCTCATGGGGTATTGCAAACGGCAGTCGATCGCTTTGCGATTCTTTCTTCCGACGGCAGGCAAGAGCTTTTTCAAAAACTAATCGCGCGGGAACAGCTGGCATCCACCGGCATCGGCAATGGAATCGCCATCCCCCATCCCCGGGAACCGCTTTGCCATCCCCCCGATGCGCCGGTTATTACGACTTGTTTTCTGGAAAGACCAATCGCCTATAAGGCCATTGACGACAAGCCGGTATTTGTCTTGTTTATATTGATCAGCCCGACAGTTAAACTGCATCTGCATATGCTTTCCAGGCTTTCTTATTGTATCCGTGATCGGGACTTTGTTGAATTCTTGGCCACCCATCCTCAGGCAGCGGATCTCTATTCTCGTGTGGACGCATTCGAGAAGCAGCTGGATGACCTTTGACCCTATCGATAACCGCCCATGATACGTTTCTTTAAAATGCTTAGATACCCAGGCAACTGGTCCCTGTTCAGATCCGACGACCGGCTGCTGTTGATTGTTTTTGCGATTGTAGTGGGTATCTTCAGCGGACTGGCGGCCCTATTTTTAAATCGCGGTCTCGAATTCCTGCTGACCGGGTTGCATCATTATCGCCATTACTGGTGGGCGATTTTCCTGCCAGCCGCGGGCGCCGCCCTGTCCTCCTTGTTCTTGGAAAAAATCGTTAACGAAGGGGCTGGTCACGGCGTGCCGGAAGTGATTTATGCTGTCTCGCGTCATGGTGGCCTGATGCGTCTAAGATCCAGCTTTTCCCGATTGATTTCCAGTTGCCTGACCATCGGCAGCGGTGGATCCGCCGGTCCCGAAGCACCCGTTGTGATGAGCGGAGCGGCCATCGGATCCAACATCGCTCAAGCCTTCTCGCTAAATGACCGCCAGCGGGTGGCACTGGTTGGATGCGGTGCCGCCGGTGCCATCGCCGCCATATTCAACGCCCCCATTTCCGGCATGGTATTCGCTGTAGAAATGATCCTTGGCGAATGGAGTACCGTCAACATTATTCCCATCGCCATCGCCGCCGTGGCGGGTACCGAAGTCAGTCGTCTGCTCAAGGGCAACCAGATCGTTTTCGCCCACCGCGACTTCAACATCCAGTTTCACGATATCCTGGCCTGTGTGGGCTTGGCCATTTTCTGTGCCGTCGCGTCCATCCTGTTGACTCGAGCCATGCGTTCCATGCATCATGTGGCCAAAAGGGTTCATGTGCCCATTTGGATTCGTGCCGCTATCGGGGGGAGCATGGTGGGGCTGATCGGCTATTTTTTGCCCTATGTGTTGGGTGAAGGCTATCATGCCATTCGATCGGCCATCGATGGAACGTTTCCGGCAGGTCTGTTGCTGGTGACCGTGATTACCCTGGTAAAAATCCTGGCCACGTCGCTGACCCTGGGATGGGGAGGCTCGGGTGGAATCTTTGCGCCTTGCCTGGTCATTGGTGCCTTCGTGGGATTGAGCTTTCACCGGCTGATGGCCACGGTCTGGTCTTCGGTGTTGTGGGTCAATGAAGGCTGTTTTGCCCTGTTGGGCATGGCTGGATTGATCAGCGGAATCCTGCAGGCGCCCCTAACCGGCATATTCTTGATTATTGAGATTACCGGTGGCTATGAGGTCATCCTACCGCTTATTGTCGTGTCGACCATTTCCACAACCATCTGCCACACCATCGAACACGCGTCGTTTTATTTGAAGGATCTTGTCGAACAGGGACAGCTGTTACGCCCGGGCACGGATGCCCGGGTCCTGACCGATCTGAGCATCCAGGAGCTGCTCGAAACCGATTGCATCAGTGTCCATCCCGACATGCGGCTGGCCGATTTTGTCGATGTCGTAAAAAGCTCTACACGCAACTATTTTCCCGTGGAAGACCCGCAAGACCATCGGTTTCTGGGAATGATTCGCATGGATGACATCCGGCCGTATCTATTTGACCCCGCCATGCACCACGCTGTGTTTACCGGCCAACTGATGGATCCTCACGTCCAGACCGTCTCCCTTTACGATGATTTGTCGGATGTGTTACGTAAAATGGATGAAGCACGCATGTTCAGCATGCCGGTGGTATCGGACAATCGGTTTCTGGGAATGATCTCCAAGGCCACACTCTTGGATCAATACCGTAAGGAACTGATGGTTCAGACCGGTCGTTTTTAGGGAGAAGGGTTGATGGAGTGAATGCCGGAAGGCATGTAATCAAGGAGATACAGCCATGGCACAGAACTTATTCCATATATTCCGGAATACGCCATTGGGCAGGGAAACCCTGCTCCAATCCATCTATTTTTGCCGTCGGATGAATTTGCTGCCGACCATCTACATCCCAACGTCCACCAAATTTTTAATGTACTTTGAAAACGATGTGGTTCAGGTGGATTTGGACCCGTCCTATCTTAATGATTCGACGACGGCCGAAGCCCATGTCGCGGAACTGCTCGAGGAAGCGGAGATGACACCCGATCTGCTCGTCCCCAAACATTACACCGCCTCCACGCTTCCCGATATTCCCACCAATTTTGATTTCATGTGCTGTCCGCGAAGCATCAGTGACCTATCCTCGAAAATCGGTCTGGGTTACATCGGCCCGCGTGTTCGTCGAATCATCCAAGCCGCCCGTTTCCCGGTTCTGATGACCAGTCCGGTCTACAAGCCGTGGCAGAGTGTGGCGGTCTTTTTTGGCGGTTCGGCAAATGCGGTCAACGCGTTGCGGTTGGGCATTCGAGTGGCTAAAATGGCGGGCTGTGACCTGAATATTTACACCCAGACGGGAAAACAGACACCAACGACGGTTGAGGCCATCATCAAGGAAAATGGACTCGACCAAGCATTGAAAAAAGTCCTTGGAAATTGGACGTTTTTCGACAAAGGCAACGTCGAGGACAATCTGTACGAGGTTCCCCACGACGCACTGGTGATCTTGGGAGCATACGGTCACGGTATCATTCGCGATATCATGTTCGGCAGCATGATGGAAAAAGTCCAATCGACCATATCAAACAATCTACTCATCGCCGGCCCCAAGTACACGGCAAAATGAAGGAGGCAGCATGCTCGACCATCCAAGCGGTCCCACGATGCGCCAAAGAATCTTTTCCATGAATCTCGATGTCGAAACCGTATCGCTTTACCTGCTTTGCTGTGCGGTGGCCGATACGGGTACGGCGATTACCGTCGAGGCATTGGCGGACAAGTGGAATGGTGACCAAGCCAGCCTGGCGCATGAGCTCAAACGTCTGGAGCAAAAAAACATCATCCGCAGGATACAGGGGGAAGTCGCACCCGTTTACCAGATCATGGATGAAAACCAATGGTCCTGACCGGATGCCCCCGTTAACCGTCGTTTGCCATCTTCATGTTTTTACGCACGCAATCGATTATTTTGTCTTCAGGTGCATCGGCGTTCATTCCCGGGCAGGATGCAGCCATGGCTCGCCAGTTACCGACATCGACTAAAATATTGGCAATGTAAGGCCATTGTCGGCACATTTTCGGTTTCACCGGGTGGATGGTGCAGACCTTGTCCCAGAAGATGCAGTATCCGTTATCTCCTTGAGCGATCAAACGCCTGTTGCCGGATAATCTCGTGTAATCCGCCACGAACCGATCCGCCGTGATTCCTAAGTAGTTGGCAATCGACTCGATATCCAAGGGGGAAAGATACGTGCCGCCATAACCTTTGCAGCAGTCGCCGCACTGCGTACAGGTAAACAGTTCATCGCAGGATGTTGCGTCAGATTCCATGCCGACTCTCCATGGCTCGTTTGAGGGTCACCTGGTCCACATACTTTAAATCGCCACCCATGGGCACGCCCGAGGCGATGCGGGTTACCTTCACCGGCAGCGCCCCCAGGATACCGGCAATGTAAGCGGCCGTGGACTCTCCTTCCACATTGGTACCGGTGGCCAGAATAATCTCCGCAATGGATTCTCGGTCGATACGATCCAGTAGTTCGGCGATTTTCAGATCATCCGGGCCGATCCCATCCATGGGAGAAATGACCCCTCCCAGAATATGGTAACGACCTTTAAATGCACCGGATTTTTCTATGGATGCCATGTCTGCCGGCTGTTCCACCACACAAATGACATTTCCCTGACGTGTGGGATCATTGCAAATGCGACAGAGTGCATCATCGCTGAGGGCAAAACACCGCGAGCACAGGCGTAACCGTTTTTTCATGTCCACGATACTGCGGGCCAGTTGGTGAGCCTCGTCGATCGGCTGCTGAAGAATATGCATGGCCAGTCGCTCGGCGGTTTTCTGACCGATGCCCGGCAGCCGCGCCAGGCGACCGATCAGATTCTTAACAGAGGCAGGATAATAATCCATTACATCAAGCCGGGTACTTTCATTCCGCCGGTGAGTTTGCCCATTTCCGAGGAAACCATTTGTTGGGATTGCGCCAGCGCGTCATTGACCGCGGCCAGAACCAAATCCTCGAGCATTTCCACATCATCGGGATCCACCACCTCTTTTTCGATCTTGACGGACACGATCTGCTGTGCGCCATTGGCCACCACGGTAACCATGCCGCCGCCGGCCGACGTTTCAACGGTTTTACTGGCCAATTCTTCCTGCATGCGTAGCATCTTGGATTGAAGTTTCTGGGCCTGTTTCATCATGTTTCCCATGCCCTTCATCGGCGATTCCTCCTATTTTATTTTAATGTCCTCTATTTTTCCGCTGAAAATATCCACGGCATCCGCTACTAGGGGATGATTGAGCAATTGCTGGCGAAGATCGTCGGCCTTCTGCTTTACCAACGCCACCTGGGCGTCATCCTTTTTGTCACCGGAAAAATCAATTTGAATATCCCTGTCCGCGTGTTGGCGGCAGACCGCTTCAACCAAGCTGATATTTTTTTTCAAAAGATTCAGTGTATATTCATTGTCTCGTATGGCAACAACAATTTTTTTCGGTGACAAGGACACCACTTTCGCCCGGGAAAGTGCCGCGGCAATAGATGGTTTGGCTTGTCCAATCTGGGTGATGACCCGGTTCCAGATATCATCATCCGATTTCACCTCGTCTGCGCCCCTATCGTTTTCAGCCGCTGTTGGTTCCCGGTCGGCGAATGCGGCGACAGCCACCGCTTCCTCGGTTGACCGTTGCGAAGAATCAGAAGGTACCTGCAAAACTGGCCCATGCCCATCGTCCGATTGCATCTCGACCACACCGGATGCCGATGCCTGCAAGGTGGGATGCGCCGTTAAAAGGTCGTCCATGCGTGCGATCAACAGATCGATGGGCAGGGCAGGCGTAATTTGGTGAATCTTGAAAAAAGCGATTTCAATGGCCAGTCGGGGATGGCTGGCCTGACGAACAGGCGACTCGGCATTGAACAACAAGGTAAAAATTTGATCCATGAAGGCCTGGGAAACGCCCTTGACCTGTTGGCCCAGGGTCTGAATATCGGTAGGCGATAGATCATCCAGTATTTCTGCGTCGGCATCCATCTTTATCAGCATCAGATGGCGAAAATGCATCAGCAGGTCTGCATAGAACCGTTTCATGTCCTGACCGGTCTTGAAAACCGTATCGATCAGGTCCAAAATCCGGGAGATATCCCGGGCAAACACGGCCTCGGACAAATCGAACAGAATCTTTCGATCCATGCGTCCCAGCAAATTCTGGACATACACATCATCCAGGCCGCCATCGCTGGAGGCCAAGATCTGATCGAGCAGGCTCAGGGCATCGCGCATACTGCCCCCGGATTCACGGGCGATGGCCCATAGATTGTCCCCAGAAAGGGCAACCGATTCCTGCCGGCAAAGCGCTTCCATGTGCTGAACAATGGCGGGCAGCGCGATGCGACGCAAATCATGGCGCTGGCAGCGTGAAAGAATGGTAATGGGAATCTTATTCGCCTCGGTGGTGGCAAACAAAAACATCACATGCGCCGGCGGTTCCTCCAAGGTTTTAAGCAACGCGTTGAACGCCGCGATGCTGAGCATGTGAACTTCGTCGATAATGTAAATCTTATAGCGGCTATGGGCCGGCATGTAACGGCTGTTATCCCTTAACTCACGCACCTGGTCGACGCTGTTGTTGGAGGCACCGTCGATCTCGAATACGTCTACGCCACGTCCGGCGGTAATATCCATGCAGGACCGACAGGCGTTGCATGGTACGGGCACGGTTCCCTGCTCGCAGTTCATGGCCTTGGCCAGGATGCGCGCAATGGTGGTTTTGCCGGTTCCCCGCGGCCCGGAAAAAAGAATGGCATGAGCCACCCGCCCCCCCTGGATCGCGTTAATCAAGGTCTGGGTAACGTGCGCCTGCCCAACCACCTGGTCGAAGGTTTGAGGCCGGTATTTGCGTGCCAACACTAAATAAGACATATGCGCGACATCCTCGAGCATCACGGTGCTGCCATACTGTATCCCATCGGACGGTGACAGGCAACTGGGTAAACGGGCAAGCGTTAAAAATAACCATTAAGCGCGGTCGCCGCCGAATCGCCTGGGTATTTTCGATAATTATTGAATCTCGCCATCATCTCAACCGCCCAGTCTTCATCTGCTCTATACGGGGAACTTTAAAAAAATAATATAGGGAAAACAAACAGTCAGGGGAAAAAAGGGAGGCCGACAAAGGGGATGGCGGAGAGAGAGGGATTCGAACCCTCGGTGCCGCTATAAACGACACACACGATTTCCAGTCGTGCTCCTTCAGCCAACTCGGACATCTCTCCGCATAGGCAAAACAAAATCTGCTAATCCGGTACCGCCCCGCTCGGTTGTGGCAGCCGCCTGGCGCCCCTTCTCCCGTACCGGATACGGCCGGAAATGGCGGAGAGGGTGGGATTCGAACCCACGGCTCGGGAATACCGAGCACCGGTTTTCGAGACCGACGCCTTCAGCCAACTCGGCCACCTCTCCTTCCCGCGCGTAGGCATCAGCATAAAAAATGCTTCGATATCCTTTTTTTTGTCGGTTTGTCAAGCCTCAAGTTTTCCGCCGCGGATCAAACCGGATAATTCTTGAACTGACTGGTCGATCTATAGTATCGAGTGCGTTTGGCATAATTGACTCAACGAACGAAGAAAGGAAACGACCGATCATGGCCACCGTCTTGCCTTTTAAGGGCGTCTTATATAATCCAGAACGAATTGCCGACGCTGCCGATGTTACCACACCGCCATATGACGTCATCTCACCCGATGAACAGGCAGCGTATTACGATCGCCATCCAAACAATGTCGTCCGCCTGATCCTCAATCGTGAAACCGATACCGATACACCAGGAAATACGCCTCATACCCGATCGGCGGCCTTTTTTCAGCAATGGATATCGGATGACATCCTTCGACGGGACGATCAAGAGGCATTGTACCTGAAGGCCATCACCTATACCCATGCCGGAGAAAGCATCACCCGTTATGGTCTAATTGCCCGGGTCGGCGTCGAACCATTCGAAAAACGAATCGTTCTGCCCCATGAAAAGACCTTCTCCAAGGTCAAGTCTGAAAGGCTCGAACTGTTGAAGGCCACGCGATGTAACTATTGTCCAATATTTTCGCTTTATCCCGACGACGGCGGTATCTTAACCACCCTCGAAGGGGCGGTGGACAAGTCCGCCCCCATCGTGGATTTCATTGACGACCAGGCTCACCGGCATCGGCTTTGGCGGATAACCGACCCGGCGATCCAGCGCCAGGTCACCGAAGCCATGCAGCCCAAACGGCTCTTTATCGCCGATGGTCATCACCGCTATGAAACGTCACTGAATTATAGAAATTACCTGAAAGAAACGGATCCCACATTCGATGATCGACACCCGGCCAATTATGTGATGATGTATCTTTGCAGCATGAGCGATCCGGGATTGATTATTCTGCCCGCCCACCGCCTGCTCAAAGCCGTCAGCGCTGCGGATATGGAGAAAGCTCTCGAATCAGCACGAGCCTATTTTGATATTGCCCAGTATTCGTTTACTGCAGACAATCGCCAAGGGGTTGAGCAGTCGTTTCTGACAGCCTTGGAGGCCGGGGCTGATCGCCAGGCCATCGGCATTTATGCCCACCGGGCACCGGTTTTCTATCTGCTATCGTTGAAGGCCGGGGTGATGGATGACCTTTTCGGGGATGAACTGGATACAGCCCTTCGATTTCTGGACGTGTCGGTCTTGACCCGCCTGGTTTTCATGAAGGTGCTTGGGTTTGATCAGCAGCGGTTGGACAACGAAGCGCTTATCGGCTATGCCAGCACGGCAGACAAGGCCCTCGACGCCATCGATTCCGGTAAATATAAAGTCGCTTTCATTCTCAATCCAACGCGAATCGCGCAGGTACAAGACGTCGCCCAAAAAGGACTGATCATGCCGAGAAAATCAACCTATTTTTATCCCAAGGTAAAGTCGGGATTGGTCATGAACGCACTCATGGATTGAACATGGCGTCGACGGTGCGGGTATAGGTTCCGTCAGCCCGGTACAGGTGAATGGGGGGCGTCACGTCGAGGCCGGGACGTCCACCATTGCTCCCCATGACCGCCACCAGTCGGGCCGACGATGAGGCGGTGGAATGAATCATGGTCAGCGATTTGGGCTCCAGGCCGGTCGCCCGCATGTTGGTTAGCAGGTCAACGGTTCTACCAGCTGGGTAGATGATAACGAAACGGCCCGACTTGCGCAGCAGGCGCCGGGCGGTGACAAGCAAAAGGTTTAGGTTGATCTTTAATTCATGCCGCGCGACGGCACGCTGTGCATCGGCATTGATCCTTCCGCTGTCCAGTTTACGATACGGTGGATTGGAGACCACTAAATCAACCGGCCCATCAATTTCCGCGATCGACAGATCGACCATATCCTTGGTCAGGATATGAATCCGGTCGGTCATTTTGTTTTCCGCTACATTTTTTTGGGCCAGTGTCGCCAAGGCATCTTGAATCTCCACCCCGATCAGCCGGATTCCCGGATGACGAAAGGCTAACAAAATGGGGATCACGCCACAACCGGTACCCAAGTCTATGACCGTGTCATCGTGTTCAGGACTGGCCAAATGAGACAGAATCACCGCATCAATCGAGAAGCGATACCCGGATTTGGGTTGATGAAACACGACCTTGCCATTTAAAAACCGATCACGCGTCGATAATTCCATAGGAGTAGAGGATTCTATACGGGTCCAATTTTAAATTTGACGTCCGTTACCCGACCCGCCTCAAGCTCGTTATTCAAACGTTCGAGAAGCTCCGCCTTTAAGAATTGAAGCTGGTGCATCCATGCCGAACTCGATACATGAACCAACAAAAGCGACCCTTTCATGGCATAGGGGAGTGCATTATCCGCAATGGGCGCACCAACGGTTTTTTGCCAAACATGGACGATGTGCGATATGCCGCCTAAATTGTTCGACCGGCATTGGTCAATAATTGACGCCAACACCTGGCCCAATGGCGTAAAGGACTGGTTAGGTGAACGTTTTTTCTCCATTTAAGTCGCCTTTCCATTGCTCTAAATAGTGTCGATATAAGAAATTGATCGCCGAGAAGTCAACCCCAACCCGAAGCACCTGGCATGGATTGGTCCGCCAAAAGCGAAAAAGCGGCCGGCCGATCCGACGTGAACCGCGATTTCTCTTGACTTAACCGGTTGGCAATCTTAGATTAATTTACATTTGTAAAATTTCCTCATTCAGCTGGCAATAAAGGTGTCACCATCATTGACGGTGCCGCTGGAGGACGATGTTGCCTTGCTTCATGGTAAATGGCAGGCGAAGTGGTTAAGGATGCGGTCCGCATCGACAGCGCTGACCGCAACATTTGAACAATGACGTAACGAAGGGTTTGCAATGGCTTGGGACTGGGAAAAGTTAAACCGTCAGCAACAACAGCAAGGCGGCGCTCCTCCGCAAATGGATGACATCATTAATCAAATCAGAAAGTTTAAACCTCCCGGGGGATCGTTGCTCATCATCGGGATCATTGTCCTTTTGATCATCGGGTATTCGATCTTTTTTACCATCGAATCCGGATCCGTGGGTGTGGTTCAACGTTTCGGCAAGTTCGTCCGTATTGCCGAACCGGGTCCGAATTTCAAACTCCCCTTTGGTATCGAGAAGGTTACCAAGGTTCGCCAGGACCGCGTCTACAAGGAGGAATTCGGTTTTCAATCTGAGCGTGATCCTTACAGCAGCACCTATTCGTCGGCATCGGATACGGCCAGCATCTCGCTCATGCTCACCGGCGACCTAAACGTGGCCGTGGTTCCCTGGATTGTTCAATACAAGATCAAGGATCCCTACAACTATCTTTTCAAGGTCAAAGATCCCACCGGCCTCCTGCGAGACCTGTCCGAATCCAGCATGCGACTGGTGGTGGGAGACCGCAGTATCAACGAAGTCATTACCAAACGGGACGAAATCGCCGTGGAAGCCCACCAGGTCCTGCAAGAGGAACTCGACCAGGCCGAAACAGGCATCAACATCGTCACCGTGGAGATGAAAAAGACCAACGTTCCCACTCCGGTGCAGCCGTCCTTTAATGAAGTCAATCAGGCCACTCAAGAAAAGGAAAAGATGATCTACCAGGCCAGGGAGGACTACAACAAAGCCATTCCGGCCGCCAGGGGTGAGGCCGAGCGAACCATCAAGGCTGCCGAGGGATACGCCTTGGACCGCATCAATCGAGCCAAAGGTGATGCCGCCCGTTTTATAGACCTTTACAGTGAATACGCCAAGGCCAAAGAAGTAACCAAACGACGGCTCTACTTGGAATCGTTTAAGGAACTGCTCCCCAAGATTGACCGAAAATTCATCGTGGATGCCGACCAGAAAAATGTACTACCTCTTTTGAACCTCGGAAACACTGGTGGTGAATCAAAATGAAAATAAAAACAATGCTGGCCATCGCCGGCGCTCTGATTCTAATTCTCGTTGTTTGCGCCTACACGGTTGACGAAACCGAACAGGTGGTGGTCACCCGGTTTGATAAAGTTCAGCGCACGGTAACCGAACCGGGACTTAATTTCAAAATGCCGATCATCGAAAAAGCCCTGGTATTCCCCAAAAACCTGCAGGAGTGGGATGGCGACCCCGGACAAATCCCCACCCGCGACAAGACCTATATTTGGGTCAATACCTTCGCCCGCTGGAAAATTGTCGATCCCGTGGTTTTCTTCAAGACCGTGGGGTATGTCAATCGCGCCCAACAGCGTCTGGATGAAATCATCGATCCCACCGTTCGCAATTTCATTACCTCCAATCGCCTCATCGAGGCGGTCCGCAACAGCAATCGTGAATTGGATACCTTTGAAGATTTAGGCGATGACACCACAACGGACACCCATGAAAACAAGCCGGCTCGATTTTCCCAGGTGTATGTCGGCCGGGATAAAATCGATAATGGCATCCTGAACCAGGCCAAACCCAAACTTGACCAATTTGGAATCGAGTTGGTGGATGTCAAAATCAAACGCGTCAATTATGTGGAAGAAGTCAGGAAATCCGTTTATGACCGGATGATCGCCGAGCGAAAACAGATCGCCCAGAAATTCAGATCCGAGGGAAAAGGCGAGGCCCAAAAAATCCTGGGTGAAAAAGAGCGTGAATTAAAGCTCATCGAATCGGAAGCCTATCGCCAGGCCCAGGAGATAAAAGGTAAGGCGGATGCCGAGTCCACGCGGCTTTATGCAGACGCGTACGGAAAAGATCCTGAATTTTACTCTTTCATCAAAACGATGGAGGTGTATAACGAGGCGCTTTCGGGAAACAACGCCATGATCCTATCCACCGATTCAGAAATTTTCAAATACATGAAAGGCTATGAGGAGGGGGCGGTTTCCAAAGCCCCCTGATCCGCAGATAACGGGGGATTGCGCCTTATCTGGAAGCCAAAGCACCGACAAGCGTTATGTCGGTGCTTTTTTATCGGTATCCATCACAGAAGCGTGAAGGCATCATTATTTACCCTTTCTTCTCTGATGCCGCGTGCGGGCCAATAACTTCCGATGCTTGTGCTTACGCATCTTTTTTCTTCGTTTTTTAATCACGCTGCCCAACAGATCACCCCCATTCTTTATGCTATTTGAGTAACTTTGGTCTATTATACCATCCCCTCTGACTTGTCCATATTTTTTTACCGGTCCTCGACTTCGGATAGCGGCGTCTGGGTATCGGCGATTGATTGGATTAAGAGATTGATCCATGAAATGGTGTATGCTACAGAAATTCCATGACAAATAAGGCCTTCTTCCCAACATTTGAAAATGATGAATTGATCGTTGTCAACAATTCGGTGGCCATGGCCGAGGAGTTGGTCAGCAATTATTTCAAGATGTCGGCAAGTCAATGGTTGCACCCCAAATTTGATGTTAAAACCCTTGCCGACCTATCCGAAAGTGAAGTTGTCAATGGTCCCTTTGCCCAAATCATCCGTTATCAAGGGAAGTTAAAAGGCGGTGTGTTGGGCTCGAGCACTTATGATTTTTACAAAATCTGCATTCAGGATCATGCCATCATCAACGTTTTAAAGGAACAACCTGAACTCGCACTCGCCCCGTTCACCCTTTATGTTGTCACACATGAGTTGGTCCACATCGTTCGGTTTAGCCGTTTTCTTCAGAATTTCAACGCCAGTCATGCGGAAAAAATAGCCGAAGAACGACGCGTGCATACGATTACCCATGAAATCCTTGAGCCGGTCAACGCACCGGGTCTTGACACGGTACTTGATTTTTATGCGACCTGGCGCGCCCCCATCGATGGAATTAAATCCATTTCTTAATTTTCAGTGACATTTTCTTGACAAGCCCAAAACACGACATATATTAGTCCAGTCAATTCGACGGATCACCCTATTATATTTAATGGTTGCACCAAGTTAGAGGAGATTTAAATCATGCCGCTCTATGAATATCAGTGTACGGAATGCGGAAAAATCGAAGAGGCCATTCAAAAATTTTCCGATGCGCCGCTTACGACTTGCAAGCATTGTTCGGGAAAGCTGAACAAACTGATTTCACAGAGTAGCTTCCACTTAAAAGGAACCGGCTGGTACGTAACGGATTACTCTAAAAAGGCAGCCTCCCCATCAAGTACTGAAACGGCATCGACAACCCAAAAAAATGAGAAAAATAGTTCCGCGGGCAACGAATCGCAAACGACCAAGGCTGACACATAACGAAATGGCATTCGTGCGTAGTAAGTGGGTAAAAACGCAATAGGATATGCAACCCCCCGCAAACAAAGATTAACATCTTCGCTTTACAAAACATAACATATGATTATTTTGTAGAATCTTTTGTTTCCGAACAAAATCGACGGCAATAGCGAAAAATTGTTGATAACGGGCGCCCATGTGACCCGTGATTTTAAATGATCGTTTTTTTGTATTCAACCTAAGTTTCAATGAAAAGGAGAGATGGAGACATGAAACTCAGACCATTGCAGGACCGAATTCTTGTGCAGCGCGTAGAAGAAGAGACCAAAACCAAGGGTGGAATTATCATCCCTGACACAGCAAAAGAAAAACCGGCCGAGGGAAAAGTCGTAGCGGTTGGGAACGGCAAGGTCGGCGAAGACGGAAACCGTATCGCATTGGAAATCAAGGTCGACGATCGAATTTTGTTCGGGAAGTACTCAGGAACAGAAGTAAAAATCGAAGGCGAAGAGTACTTGATCATGCGTGAGGATGACGTGCTTGGCGTCATTGAATAACGACCATCCCTAGCATGCTATTAACGAATTAAAGTATAGACGGAGGTAAGACAAAATGGCTGGTAAAGTGATTAAGTACGATATGAAAGCCCGCGAAGCAATGCTCAATGGCGTCAAAGCGCTTGCCGATGCAGTGGTCGTCACCCTGGGACCCAAGGGCAGAAACGTTGTCATCGACAAATCCTGGGGATCTCCCACCGTAACCAAAGACGGTGTCACTGTCGCCAAGGAAATCGAGTTGGAAGATAAATTCGAAAATATGGGCGCTCAGATGGTTAAAGAGGTTGCCAGCAAGACTAGCGATATGGCTGGTGACGGCACCACCACGGCAACCGTCCTGGCACGCGCCATCTATGAAGAAGGCCAGAAGATGGTAGCCGCCGGCAACAATCCCATGGCGATCAAGCGGGGTATCGACAAGGCGGTTGAGACTGCCGTCAAAGAACTGCACAAAATGAGCAAACCCACCAAAGATCAACGTGAAATCGCTCAGGTTGGCACTATCTCAGCCAACAATGATGAGACCATTGGTAACATCATCGCCGAGGCCATGAACAAGGTCGGCAAGGAAGGCGTCATCACCGTTGAAGAAGCCAAAGGCATGGAGACCACCCTGGACGTGGTCGAGGGAATGCAGTTTGATCGCGGCTACCTCTCTCCTTACTTCGTGACCGACCCCGAAAAAATGGTCGCATCTCTTGAAGACCCTTACATTCTCATCAATGAAAAAAAGGTCAGCAACATGAAAGACCTGCTGCCGGTTCTCGAGCAGGTCGCCAAGATGGGTAAGCCCTTGGTCATCATTGCCGAGGATGTGGATGGTGAAGCGCTGGCGACCCTGGTTGTAAACAAACTGCGCGGCACCCTGCAGGTCGCGGCGGTCAAGGCTCCGGGTTTTGGAGATCGAAGAAAAGCCATGCTGGAAGATATCGCCATTCTTACCGGCGGCCAAGTCGTATCCGAGGATCTGGGCATCAAACTGGAAAACCTCACCATTACCGACCTCGGTAAAGCCAAACGTATTTCGATCGATAAAGACAACACCACGATCGTTGATGGCGCAGGCGCCCGCTCCGCCCTGGAAGGCCGGGTCAAACAGATCCGGGCTCAGATTGAAGAAACCACTTCTGACTACGACCGTGAGAAGCTTCAGGAACGTCTGGCCAAATTGATCGGCGGCGTTGCCGTGATCAATGTCGGCGCGGCAACCGAAACCGAAATGAAAGAGAAAAAAGCTCGCGTGGAAGACGCTCTCAATGCGACGCGTGCAGCCGTCGAAGAAGGTATCGTTCCTGGCGGTGGCGTGGCCCTGGTCCGTACGCTCCCCGCACTGGATAAAGTTAAAATCAAAGCCGACCAGAAACTGGGTGTCAAGGTCGTCATGCGTGCCATTGAAGAGCCGCTGCGTCGCATCGCCTCCAATGCCGGTTATGAGGGCAGCGTGGTGATCGACAAGGTGAAAAGCGCAGAAGGCGCCATGGGTTACAACGCGGCGACAAATGAGTACGAAGATCTGATTGAAGCCGGCGTTATCGACCCCACCAAGGTGGTTCGTTTTGCCCTTCAGAATGCCGGTAGTGTCGCATCCTTGATGCTTACCACCGAAGCCATGATTGCCGAGAAGCCGGACGACAAGGCCGCCGATCCGATGGCCGGTGCCGGTGCCGCTGGTATGGGCGGCATGGGTGGTATGGGTGGCATGGGCGGCATGATGTAATTTTCACCGTTATCGTTTGTTTATGCCCATCGACAAGCCCTTGCATGATGACATCATGCAAGGGCTTTTTACATTGTGGGGAGAGTAACCGCATTTAGCTCGGGTCTATCGGAATCATCACAACGATCCCAATGCCGGAACGCTGGGAAGAGTTAGGCAAGCTCTTGACAACACAAGCAAATCCAGGTTACCGTAATTTGAATGCTATAGGATCTTGGGAAGTGGTCGATAATAATTTAGATCAGCATGGTTATTCAGCCCTAATCTGAGCGATTGTCGAGCTTGCTGCAGATACAAGGAAGATGGCTTTTCGCTATAGTCGCCTATGCGGTAAGCCATCTGACGCCGTAGGTGTGGCAAGCTCGGCAATCCCGAAAGGGTTTCAAATTTTGAAGGGTAATAACTGCGCAACTCGATGTCGATATAACGGCATTTCGAAAATGCCAAAATTTGAAACGCTCAGTTTAGGTCAGCATAAATGACCCTTAATAAACGAGGTATCTGATGAATTGCCGAACGAAATCGAGTATTTTTTTTCCCGTTTTTCTGCTCCTGGCCTTTCTCTCATCAGGTCTTTCTTTCGCGGCAGACACTCCCCAAACGGTTGAAAGCGAAACCGGTTTTTACTATACGATCCAAAAAGGCGACACCCTTTGGGACCTTTCGAGACATTTTAGTGATTCTCCCTGGTTATGGCCGGAATTATGGGAAGAGAATGACCAAATAAGCAACCCGCACTGGATTTACCCCGGTGAACGCATTCGGTTATACAAGAAGGCCGGCAAGCAAGCCATCTCACAGACGGCAAAACCAATCGAAGCGGTTACCCAACCCATTCCGCCGGACAAATTGGTGCCCAATAAGAAACGCCAAAAGAGCGGCTCGCCGTTTTTTTTGTACCCTGCCATCGAACGTATCGGCTTTATTCGCAAACCGCCCGTCACGCCATTGGGAACGATAGTTGATGTGCAAGGCCAGAAAGGCCTGATCAGCGAAGGTGATATTGTCTATATTCAACCTGCGGAAGACACGCCTCAACAGCTTCTCATACCCGGCAGTCGGCTTACGATTTTTCGATACATGCTACCCACCGATGAAAAAGACGCCGCCGAAAAGATAGGAACGCAGCACTTTATCCTGGGCATCGTAGAGTTAACCAAACAAGAGCCGGATATGGTACTGGCCAAGGTAGCCAAGTCGTTTCGCACCATCACGGTTGGCGACATGTTGATGCCCTATATTCAACAATCACCAACGATCGAGTTACGGCCCAGTTTTCCCGGCATCGACGGTCGAATCATTGCCTCCGAGGAGCATACGGTGTTGACGGGGGACTACATGCTGGCATTCATCGACAAGGGTCGAGTTGACAACATTGAAATCGGCCAGCAGTACAGCCTCTACAGACAGCAAAAGTCCGTCATCGAAAACGGTCGAAGAACGGACAGACTCCTGCCCCCAAGCGATTTTGGCTCCTTATTGGTATTGCACACCGAGCAGACGACATCCACGGTGATCATTACGCGGACCGCGGACAGTATCGCACCGGGAGAACGATTCAGAACACCGATCAATTAAAACGGCTCCCCACGGCGACAACCGCCAACCACGCCGTCACCGAAGGGGACAATTATTTTGTTGGGCAGGAAAAACGGTTCAATCATCACCGGCGGTAACCCGCAATACTTCTTGATAGGTGGTTACGCCCTGCAATAGCTTTTCGATTGCGCATTCACGCAGGGTCACCATTTTTTCGGAACGGGCGGCATGGGTCAAGGCAGCCAAGTCCGCATCCGCCATGGTTAAGGCTTTGATCGTTTCACTGTATACGAGCACTTCATGGATCGTTGTCCTGCCCAAATAACCGGTCCCTCTACATTTATGGCACCCTTGCCCATGAAAGAGGGACAATTTTCCCGCCTTACCGGTGTCCAAGCCAAGCGCACGAAGTGCTTCCGCGTCCATTTCAATGGGCGTCTTACAGGAATCACAGATTTTACGTACCAGGCGCTGAGATAATATCCCCCTCAGGGTTGCCTGAATAAGGAAGGCCGGTACGCCTAAATCCATCAAGCGGATAATTGAAGCCGGGGCATCATTGGTATGCAGGGTGGAAAAAACCAAATGGCCGGTTAAGGCCGCCTGAATGGCATTCTCTGCGGTTTCCAGATCCCTGAGCTCGCCGATCATGATGATGTCTGGGTCCTGACGAAGGATATTGCGCATAATTGACCCGAAAGTAATTCCCAACTGCGGCTTAACGGCGATCTGGTTAAAATCTTCATGCACCATTTCGATCGGATCTTCGATCGTAGTGACATTGACCTTGGTGGTACTGATCTTTCTGAGCGTGGAATACAATGTCGTCGATTTTCCGCTTCCCGTCGGACCGCAGACCAGGACCAGGCCATGGGGATGGGAAATGATCTGATCGTACCGGTCCATGTCCCTCGAGGAAAAACCCAGACTTTCGAGGTCCTGAAACAGGATGTCCGGGTCCATGACGCGCATGACGACCTTTTCACCGAAAGCAACGGGCACCGTCGAAACGCGGATCTCCACTTCCACATCTTTCTTTCCGGTTTTGATGCGACCATCTTGGGGACGACGCTTTTCGGCCATATCCAGCCCAGACAAATTCTTGATGCGACTGATGATCGCCGAATGAACATTCTTGGGTAATCGGTAAACGGTATGCAATACACCGTCGATCCGCATTCTGACCAAGCTTACATCGCGTTTGGGTTCGATATGAATATCGCTGGCCCGTTGGTCGAAGGCATAGATGAACAAATGGTTGACGGCATTGACCACATGCTGGTCGTTGGAGGGCAACTCATCCGCGGAGCGAAGGTGAAGGTAGCGTTCAAGATTACCCAAATCCACGGCTGGACCGGCAAACTGATGCTCGGCGGCTGCGATAGATCGCTTGAAGCCGAAAAATTCTTCGATCAGCTTAATAATGTCCGAACGGGCGCTGACCACGGCATTCACCTTCATCTGGCAGGCACGGCTAATGTCCTCCAGCACCTCAATATTCAATGGGTTCGGCGTCGCGACGGTGAGTTCACCATTGCTGATTTCAATGGGCAGAACCAGATGATTTTTGGCGAATGATATCGGGATGGTGGTTGTAACCAGATTAAGATCCAGCTTTAGCGGATCAATCTTAATAAACGGGGCCTTCCAATTCTGGGCCAGGGTTTGGTATATCGTGTCCTCATCCAGCGTCTTCAGCGGATCGTCATGGCGTTTCAGGTTCAACGAGACAATCGCGTCAATCAGGACAAAGGGATCTTCATGGCCGGTACCCGCTGAACCATCACTTCGCGTATCTTGATTTCGACGATATTGTTTGATCAATTCTAATCGTTTATAATAAAGATCCCGTACCTGCTCAAATGATAACAGGTCTTTTTTTTCCAATGTGGATAAAAGCCGTTTGATCGATAGCATGTCGTTCACGCAAAGGCGTCCTTCATTCTATGCCTGCCGGCAAGTAATCATTCGTATCTGTTCACGGGGTTGAAATGACCAATTGACTGTAAAACACTGGCCACTAAGCATTTACAGGGTGCCGCGGATGCAACCAGAGTTTCTCTTTCGCCATTCATTTGGGTCACCTGGAAGCCATGCCGTGTGATTGATCGGGGCAACGCGGCATCGGTTGGATACGATTTTATCGATGGGGCGTGTTTTTGGTGAGGCTGATTTTTCTCAGCAGATACTTCGATATTTTTAATTTTTCTAGTGGCGCACTGGACCATTTGCTTATACGCACCCAATTTTCACGGCGTTCCGTTAAAGAACGCCTTTCATGGGATTTCGCTTTTCGCCGATCCGGCCGATTATAGCAAAGCCGTTTGAATGAGAAAGCCTGCCGCCTGTCTTTTCCGCTCCGTCTTTCAAAAAAAGATCGTTTGTAATTTGGCATGCGGAACACCTCCCCTGGCGCATCACCCATTAGATGATTGGCCGCGATGTCTCACAGCAGATATAATCTCTATCTTTTTTATTATCATTTTAACGGCTGCATTCCAATATCCAAATATTTTTCAGCCAAGTCGACGTATACCTGTTTGCCCCAGGACCAGAATTCATGGTCTTTTTCGTTGATGTCACGGACGATTCGGGCGGGATTTCCCGCGGCGATGACCCGCGATGGAATCGATTGTTTCTGTTTTACCACGCTCCCCTCGGCAACAATGGTCCATTCTCCTATTTCAGACAATATGCTGAGGATGGCCCCCATGCCGATAACGGCATGATCGCCGATCTGTTTGCCATGCACCACGGCGCCATGCCCGATGGTTACCTTCTGTGCGATGTGATTCACGCCTCCCGGCGGGGCATGAATGATTACCCCCTCCTCCACCGCCGTTCCATTGTCGATTTCAATGCGACCGTAGTCCCCCCTTAAAATAGCGCCATGTCCGATATAGCAGTTGTCACCGATGACGACATCCCCGATCACACGCGCAATATCACTGACATATGACTTTTTCCCGACAACCGGCTGTTTTCCGTCAAATTGGTAGAGCATTTTAACGTCCTGACTTCATCATTATTGGTATATCAACAAAAGACTGACTTTTATTCCGTGAACCCTCTGGCCCGCATCCGATCCGCATTGGTAAAATGGGCCATTCCGGTTTTCATTTTTCTGAGGCCGTGTTTTTCATAAAACCCTTCTTTGCCGGGTGACGCGTACAAGATGATGTTGCACGGGGGCAGCCGGCTCAAGATGGCATCCATGATGGCGTGCCCCAAACCTTTTCGCTGAAATTCCGGGGCAACGACCACATCATAAATCGCCGCCTGGTAAGCGTCATCGGAAATGGCCCGCCCAAAGCCGATCGGCTGACCGTCATGATAGATAAAAACGGTGACGGCGCTGTTTTCAAATGCTTTCTGATGCAATTGCGGATCGTAGTGAGTCATTCCCACACGCTTGAGCATATCCGCGATCGTCTGCCAATTGACCCCCGCACAAGTATACCGAAATTCAACCTCCATGCACCCTCCGAAAAAGTTCGACCTGTGCAGTTAGCTTTTAGCCGTTAGCAATTAGCCTTTGAATAAAGCGCCTAAAGTAGGTTTTTTCACTGATTTGTGGATTAAATACTCCAAAAAATTAATATTTCCATGCCTTTTTTAGGCTAACAGCTAAATGCTAATGGCTAATTGCACAGCTTGAAAAGGTTTGAGCCGTGCGATCAGCAGTTTTGGACCGCATCGATAAATGCCTTCATCAAGACGAAATCTTTTACACCATCCGTTTCGACACCACTGGAGACGTCCACGCCAAAAGGTCTCATGGATTTGATAACCGAACAGACATTTTCCGGGTTCAGCCCGCCGGCGAGGATAATCTTATCTGCCCTTGCCTTGACCCATTCGGGAAATGGATTGAAGGTTCCACTTCCGATACTGGCGTCATAAATGAAGTAGTCGTACCGAATTTCCGGCGGAGGGATTTTTTTCATGGCCAACATCAGGTTGGGAACCTGTCGGGCTTCATGAATCTGGGTATAATCGAAAGCGTGGGCTACCGCCTCGACATCATCAAAGGTTTTGCCCACCACGACCCTCGTTATTTTTCCCTCGGCATAGGCGGCCAATTCCACGGCTCTGGAATGGGGACAATAACGCTTGCTTTTGGCATAGGTCACCACCCCAATGGCGTCATACCCATAGGCAATGGCCTTATCGATTTGTTCCTCCGTCGTCAATCCGCAGACTTTCTTAAACATAAACCTATCCTTGGGGTAATATCGCCACGGCACGTACCGGCGATCCATCTGCATCACGAATCTTCAGCGGTAGGCAGGTGAAGATGAACCCTTTTTCCGGCAGGGATCCGAGGTGGGTCAAATTTTCTACGATAATCATCCCACCGCCCAAAAGAATATGGTGGATCGGTAGTCCTGGCGCATCCAGCGGATCAGCCGAAAGCGTGTCCAAACCGACGCCCTTTAAGCCCATCGCGATCAACCAGCGGGCCGCCTCGGGGGTGAGCACCGGATAACCGGAGAAGTATCGGTCCTTTCCCCAATATCTGCTCCAATCCGTTCGCAGGAGGAGAAAGGTTACTGTTTTAATGTCGTGCTCGTGGACAAGCAATTCGTCCAGTGTGATCAAAGGCTTGGTCGATGCACTGAAATCCAATAGCATGGCCTCGGCGCAATAGGTTCCCAGTGGCAGCTGATCCAGCGTTTTGGCGCCCATGATGAGGTGGGCCGGTGCGTCCACATGGGTACCGGTATGCACGCACAGGCCGATGCGTTTTTCCCGATACCCGTCGGTCTCGATAGCCGCGGTTTCCTCGAAACGAGGCACCATGGTTCCCGGGTAAAGGGGCATATCGGGTTCCAGATTGTGACTAAGGTCGACAATTTGCATCAACCGGCCTTTCGATTGTCCGCCAACAACAGGGAGTGGCGGCATATCCTGGCCACCGTCAAAACGATGTTCCCCTTCAAACGCGCCGTTGCACCGCCCGGATTGGTCGACTTGCCAATCAAGCCTGCCGAACTATGGCGGAATGAATATTTTTTGTCAAATGCGCGATAATGTCAATGTGAAAAATTGGAGGTTGCAAGCGTCAATACGACCCGTTATGATAGAAAAAAGTGGCCAACCATCTATTTTACTTACCGGAGCTTGCCATCATGGCTCAATGGAACATGCCCGTCGAACCCGACGAATTATTATACGCGCTGAAAGTGGGCAATGCGGCGGCGCTAAATCAAATGCCCCTGAAGCACACGCCGGGTGAGGGCTTGGAGATTGTCGACGAAGAGACTGGCCAAGTGCAAACCGTTCATTTTGCAGATAACGCGGTCAACCGTTTTGGTGTGGCCATCGCCCAGGAGTTCGACAACATGGGCTCCAAATTTTTTTCCCTGATGACGCGTATCGGCGCCTTGATGCGGCTTCTGGAAGACGATCGGGCCAAGCCGTACGTTGAACTGGAAGGGGAATTCACCAAGATCCGAAACCCCATGATCGAGGCCATGGCCGTCTTCCCCATATCTCCGGAAGGATTTTTGAACGTGGACCAATTTTTTAAAAAACTGGAAGGCATCAGGAACGAATCCGCCCATTGATTCAACCATCGGATTTATCTTGCAATAGTTCATCGATCGTATTCACCAACAATTGAATGTCAAAGGGTTTGATAAGGCTTCGATCCGCACCCAGCTGTTTGGCAATATCAAGGTAATCTTGAGGTTCGATGCGACCGCCTCCGGAAATGGCGATGATTTTAACCGCCGGGTAGTCGCGTCGGATTTCATCTATGGTCTCCAACCCTTCTTTTTCAGGCATGAATATATCGGTGACCACCAGATCCGGCACGTGGCGTCTTAAGTGTTCCAGGCCTGCTGCCCCGTCGGGCGCTTCATCCACCTCATGGTCAGCATCTTCAAGCGCCAAGCGCATGGAAAGACGAACGGTGTCGTTATCATCGATTACAAGAATTCTGGCCATGCATGATCCTTGGACTTTTTTACCAGTATTTAGTGTTTTACCAGTATTTAGTGATCGCTAAGATTTTTGAAACTGGGAATAAAAGTCCAACCCAAAACGATGGTTTAGTGGTGTTTTAATCGGAATCGGCGGCAAGCTGTCTTTCCACCAAGGCGCCCGTGGGACAAGCCGTGATACAGGCACGACAGGATTCACAGCGGGTAGCAGCATCCGGATTCATATCGAAGTAGCCTACCACAGTCTCGAATCCTCTACCAGCAAAACTTAAACAAGACTCTGCGTTTGTCTGACCACAGCGCTTGACACAGATTCCGCAGAGCACACATCGATTCGGATAGTAATCAAAAAGTGGATGGCGAGTATCCACCTCCGGTTCCTTGAGAACCTTTTCAAATGGTTTGCAGCTCAGGCCGGCGCCCAAAAATTTGGCAACGTTTTGAAGCTCACAGGCCTTGTTGGCCGGACACTTTTTGCAATCCACCCGGTGTACGGAAAGCAGCAGTTTAAGGGCGGTCCGTTGCAGGTCACGCACCGCCTCGGTGTCGGTGTGAACCGTCATTCCCTCTTCCACGGTTACCGTACAGGATGTTACCGGCTCCTTGAAACCGTCAATTTCAACAAAGCACAATCGACACGAGGCCGAGGCGCTATCGGGGGTATCCGCCTCCAACCAACACAAGTGGGGAATGGTGATACCGGCCGCCAGACAGGCCGACAGTACGCTACTGCCGTCTTGGGCCTGAATCGTCCGGTCATCTACGGTCAGGGTAACCATTGATCGATAACATCCTTTCCCTCCAGCCCGCTCGCAAGCGGTTGCCGAAGGAGACAATTCCTTATGGTCAAATCGAATCGGTTGCCGGCACAGGCCCCGGCAGCCAACGGTGATCAGCTTTTCTTTTCCGGTGGCCGCTCGATGATCGGGGCCAAGTGGGCCGGCGATATCTTGATCACGGCGTCATAATCTGGTGGGCAGGCCACCATGCACTCGCCGCATTTGACGCACAATTCCTGATCGATGCCTTTTTTGCGATTGCTGGTGGTGAATACCGCCTCCACCGGGCAACAGCCGACACAGGCATCGCAGCCCCGTGCGCATTTATCCAGATCGATGTAGAATGCGGTCAGAGCCCGACAACTACGGCCCGGACAACGGCCCTCCTTGATATGGGCCTCGTATTCATCTCTGAAATAGGCCAAGGATGTGAGTACCGGATTGGGGGCGGTCTTGCCTAAACCACAAAGCGATCCTTTCTTGACAGCCCGGCTCAAAGCCTCCAGTTGCTCGATATCCCCCTCGCGTCCCTCGCCCCGGGTCAATCGACGTAGAATATCCAAAAGGTGCCGCGTACCAATGCGACAGAACGTGCACTTACCGCAAGACTCCTTCTGGGTAAAATCGAGAAAATAGCGCGAGACATCCACCATGCAGGCGTCTTCGTCCATGACCACCATACCGCCGGATCCCATCATGGCCCCGGCCCGGGTCAGGGCGTCGAAATCCACCGGTGTATCTAGAAAATCGGCCGACAGGCACCCGCCAGAAGGGCCGCCGATCTGAACGGCCTTGAACTGTTTTTTATTGGGAATGCCACCGCAAATGTCGAAAATCAGCTCCCGCAGGGTCACCCCCATGGGAATCTCCACCAGTCCCGGATGGGTGACGTTGCCCACCACGGAAAAGACCGCCGTGCCCGGGCTATCGTCCGTTCCGATGCTGCGGAACCATTCGGCACCCTTTTCCACGATGGTCGGCACGTTGGCCAGGGTCTTGACATTGTTGATCAATGTAGGACGGCCATCCAGTCCCCGTTCTACCGGATAGGGCGGACGATGCCGGGGCATGCCGCGATAGCCTTCCACACTGCGAATCAGGGCGGTCTCTTCGCCGCATACAAAGGCGCCGGAGCCTTGAAACAGGTCGATGTCAAAGGAAAACCCGCCCCCCAGGATATCATCGCCCAGCAGCCCCAGTTCCCGTGCCTGCTCGATAGCGGTGGTGAGAATACGCACGGCCAGGGGGTACTCGGCTCGCACGTAAAAAAGGCCGCGGGAAGCGCCCACGGCCAGTGCGGCAAGCAGCATCCCCTCGATCACCTGGTGGGGGTTGCTCTCCAGCAAGGTACGGTCCATGTATGCCCCAGGATCGCCCTCATCGGCGTTGCAGATGATCAGTTTGTCCGTTCCGGCCGCCGCCCGGGCCGCCCGCCACTTGATGCCCGTGGGAAAACCGGCGCCACCGCGTCCCCGTAGGCCGGCAGCCTCGATCACGTCCAAAATCGCGCCGGGATCATCACCCAGGGCCGAGGCCAGCGCACCGTATCCGCCATCGGCGATGTACTCGTGGACCTTTTCCGGATCGATTCGTCCACAGCGGTCCATGATGACCCGTTTTTCGCGATTGAAACGGGCGAATTCGGTCACCGAGGGGATCATCTCGTTTTCCACGGTGGCACCCATGATATGCTCAAAGCGCGGGTCGCCCTCTTCCAGGAAAAGCTTAACCAGCATCTTGGCTTTACCCGGCGTCACCTCCGGGTAAAGAATCGGCGGGAACCCCGAATCCGGATAATCGATGATTACCACCGGTTCGGCGTAACAGTGGCCAAAACAGCCGACCGTGTGCACATGGGCCTCAACCCCCCGATCAACCAGGGCCTCTTCGAAGGCCGCCTGGGTTTCCAGAGCGCCCGATGCAATGCCGCAGGTGGCCATGCCGATGTGGATTTTGGGCAGGGGACTCTCGTCGAAGGCCGCCTTCTTGGAGAGGGCGTCATCGGCAAGGGTTTGATAAGCCGCCTGAACCCGGGTCTTTACATCGCCACTCATGATTTGGCGGCCTCCCTGGCCGCTTTCTCCTTTTCCAGTTGGACGCGCAACACCAGCCCTTCCACTTTGCTGGGCTGCATGTGGCCGTGCAGCGTGTCGCCAACCAACGCCACCGGGGCCAGGGCGCAACAGCCCACACAGGCCACGCGTTCGATACTGAACTCGCGATCGGCAGTGGTTTCGCCTTCCTTGATCTCCAGTTTGCGTTCGAAATTTTCCAGGATAATCTCGCCGCCACGCACATGGCAGGCGGTTCCCATGCAAACCTTGACCGGATTCCTGCCCGGCGGGTTAAACCGGAACTGGTTGTAAAAAGAGGCCACGCCATAGACCTCGGAACGGCTAAGCGACAAATAGTCGGCGACCAGGGAAAGGGCCTCATCGGGCAGGTAACCCATGATTTTCTGGGCCATCTGAAGCAGGGGGATGAGTTGCCCGCGATCCTTGGGGCTACCATCGATCTGCGATTGAAGGCTTTCCAGATGCGCCTGATCTTCAGTAGTAAGTGAATGCATTGTAGTCACGTTATACGGTTGAGTTACGAAAAAAACGATAAATAAAAACGGATGGCACCAAGAAATTGTCAATTATCACCGCATTAGGGTCGCAACAAGCAAACAAAATGTCAATGGGTAAATACCCATTTAAAGACAACCATCAAATTTTATCCATGGCACCATAAGCGGCTTGGATACGATCACGCAACAAAAAACAGAGACGTTCGAGCATGAAAAAGCCGAATGCCTTGTCTTTTTGCATGTATTCGCGAAGTGGCCGGCCCTTGATACGAATGACGCTCGAATCCTTTTGACAGTTGGCCGAGGACAAGAGCACATGGGGTTCGCCCAAAAGCGTCGACCAACATCCCAGGGTACGTCCCTTTCCCAGGGCATCAATGACCACAGAGCCCTTGTGTTTACCGATGTCCATGGCACGCTCCAAAAAAATATAGCCATCGATGATGATGAACAGATCTTCGCCGAAATCACCCTGACGAAAAACGTAGGCGCCGGCCGGGTAGTTGTCGACGCTGCAGAATTCTTCGATGGTGGACAGGTGTTCCGCAGAAATATTCTCTAAAAACTGGCACGACTGCAATATGGTTTGGATTTCGGGATCTACCATGAGTTCCTCCAAGACTGCCCTTCGGTAGCGGCATAAACGCAGGTTAGCGCTCATCGTGGAATTGTGTGTGAGAACACGATGGGCAGCGATTGGCCTTTAGCGATTGGTGGTTAGCTATTTTTCTGAAAATCCAGGCATTCTAACGGCCAATGGCTAAAAGCGTTGGGCTGTCTTGCCAACGCGTCAACATGGAAATGAAAATCGAACGGTCAGCCCTAAACCGTGGATGATCACTTAATTTATAGTATGGTTGAAAACACGGTGTCAAATCCCAAGCCGAGAAAAGCGGGGGAGGAGCCATATAAAATAATCGTTCCCGACAGATCATTGTCCTTCAATCCGTTTACCATCCGAAGAAAGCAAGATGGCCCCGTGGATGCAAGTGCATAAGATACGGCAGCCGGCGTCATGATAGCGCTGAACCACCTCGTCGTGGGGAAAGCCGAAGCGATTATCCACACCGGCGCTGATTACCGCGATTTCCGGTCCGACGGCCGCGATCAGGGCGTTTGAACTTGAGCTGCGCGAACCGTGATGGGGGACAAACAAGACCCTACTGGATAGCCGGTCGCCGGCGCGTTGCACCAGGGTTTGTTCTGCTTCACTCATAATATCGCCGGTGAGTAAAAAGGCGGTCTGGCCATAAGTCGCCTTGACCACCAGGGAGGCGTTGTTGCGACGGTCTTGATCACCCGCTCCAACCTGCAATGCTTCTCCGGGTGGTGGATGGAGAACGCTGAGGGACACCCCACCGATGATCTTATCGCGCATACGGCTATCCATGACGCGGACGATAATGTTCTGTTCCCGGCACGCGTCCATCAGGTTTTTGTATCCCCAGGTGGTATTGACATCTCCGTTGGTCCACAATTCTTGCACGTGGAAATGCCGTGCGATATAGATCAGGCCGTTGAGATGATCGGCATTGGGATGCGAAAGCATCAGGATATCGACGCCGGCAATTTTCTTGCGCCACAGCAGTGGCGCCACCACCCGCTGTCCCATATCGAAAACGCGGTTGTCGGAAAAGCCGCCACCATCCATGAGCACCACCTTGCCACCCGGCATTTCCATGAGCGTGGCCGTTCCCTGCCCCACATCGATGGCCGTGACCCTGAAATCATGGTGCCAGAATCGTTGCTTGGCCCAGTACAATCCATCCCCAACGGCGACGATCATCACAACGGCCATCACCCAGGGCGCGAAGGTGACCCGGCGCCAGTTTAACAGCGACCAGCCGGCCGTGTAGTAAAGCATGATTTCCAGCAGGGAGGGGGTCACGGTCTGAAACGCGGCAAAGGGAAGCGCCGCAACCCCATCCACGACCATCAAGGCACCTTGGATGAGGTGCAGGCTCAGCCGGAACCCCATGACCGCTAGGGGAGTAAAAATAAAGGCCAACAACGCCGAAACCAACCCTAACGGCACGGTCACGAATCCGATCAGCGGGATCAGCAATAAGTTGGCCGCCACGCCCACCAGCGAGGTTCGATTGAAATGATACAACACCACCGGCGTGGTGCCGGCGACGGCAAGCACGGATACTACTATGCTTGCCGTCAACCATCCAACAGCTTTGCGAACCCGGCGATCGTTCGGGTCCCGATCGATCCCGATGCGCTGCATGCCCACCACGATGGCCAGGACGGCGGCGAAGGAAAGCTGGAAGGAAATGGAGAACAAGGCCGGTGGGAAAGCGACTAAAATGACCAGGGCCGCCACGGCCAGCGTGTTGAGGGTATCCCGCGACCGTCCCACCATCAGGGATAACAAAAACACCGCCACCATGATGACGGCCCGCTGGGTAGAGGCGGACATGCCGGCCAAGAGACCGTAAATTAGAACGGGAATCAGGGTCGCGCCCGCGGCCCATGCCCGTCCCCATCCCCGCCACAACAAGAACGGAATAAACGAACTCACCCACCCGAATATCCGAAAGGCCAGCGTGGCGACGATCCCCACATGCAACCCTGAAATGGCCAACAAATGGCCGACCCCGGCCCGGTTGAAGCGTTGGCGCAGATGGTCGTCGATACCTGAGCGATCGCCAATCATCAGGGCCTTGAGGACGGCCTTGGCATCCATGGTAGCGCCGTCGCCGATCGAATCGATGATCCGGCTCAGTCGCTGCCGGGCGGCATGAATCCACTGGGCCATGGAAAATGCCGGCGCCCGAGAATCGATCTGGAGTTTATCCGCACGCACCCAGGCGCGGCCGTGAATCCTCTGGAAGGCCATATGGCGGCAATAGTCAAAGCCACCGGGATTTTGAAAATTGCGAAATGAACGCAGGCGCGCCGCAAAGGAGATGATATCACCCGGTACCGGCGTTACCGCTCCCATCACCGTCACCTGAATTCTACCGTCCACCCGATGGTCGGTGTCCTCGCGCGATAGGCTGTCGAGCGCGACGATCAAACGGGTGCGGCCCAGACGGATCCGGGGGTCATCCACAACGGTGCCCCGAATTCGGTAACGGCCGCTATCTAAAAAATGGGTCACATGGTCGGCGCCATGGCGGGGAGCGTCCCAGGGTATCAAAGACAGGTACCCTGCGGCCATGGCCGCCAGCAACGGCGACCACCGCGCCGGTCGATTCCGACGAATACAAACCGCCATCCACAACATGCTTGTGATCAAGATTGCCAAAACGGCAGGGCTGAATCCGGGCAGGCTGTCGCCAAGCACAATTCCGATGATCAATGCCAGGACGACGGGAATCACCGGACGATGAAATGGCGTCACCGCACGCTTGGCAAATGGAGCCGACGCGTCAGGAGATGACATAGTGTTAATCGCTTATTTTCGTATCACCCGAAGTTGGGCGATCGGCCATCATGCCTTTAGGTTTTCCACGATTGCCTTGGCCGGGATCAGACCGGTGGCCGCGGCGGAAACGATATTGCCGGCCACGCCGGGGCCGTCACCGGCGATGTACAGCCCGTGAATCCGGGTCTCCAGGTTGGCCGAGGATTCCACCTGGGTGGCGAAAAACTTGATTTCCGGCGCGTAGAGCAGGGTTTCGTCGTTGGACACGCCCGGCACCACGCTGTTTAGTTGATCCAGCCCATCGATGATATTGGTCAGAATACGCTCGGGAAGCGCCATGGCAATATCGCCGCAGACCACGTTGGTGAGTGTCGGTTCGATGTAGCCCTTGCGGATGCGGTTCCATGTGCTGCGACGGCCGCGTTTGAGATCGCCAAAGCGCTGCAAAATGGGCTTTCCGCCACCGATGAGGGTCGCCAGACGCCCGATGGCTTCGCCATACGCCTGATTGTCGGTCACCGGTTCGGTGAGAACCACCTTGGATAAGAAGGCAAAATTGGTATTGCTGGATTTGCGATCGTGGTAGGCGTGGCCGTTGACGCACACGAAGTCGCTGTAACTCTCTAGGGAGACGAAGCCCCCCTGGTTGGTACAAAAAGTCCGTGTCTGATCATCGTATTTACCGGTTTGAATGAAAAAAGTGGGATCATAGATCACATCACACAAATCCTGCATGATATCGTTATGCACCTCCACGCGCACCCCGACTTCGATGCCGCGCTGGGTGAGATTGATGCCGTTGCGCTGAGCCAGCCGGGACATCCATTCGGCCCCGATGCGCCCCGGTGCCAAAATCACCCGATCACAGCCATACTGCCCTCGATTGGTCCGCACGCCCACGACACGGTCCCCCTCGACGACCACATCTTCCACCGCTTCCGAGGTATGAATCGTGACCCCCTTTGATCGCAGATAATCGCTCATGGCGGCGATATAGGCCGGCAGGCGATCACTGCCCAGATGCTTTTGCTTGATCAACAAAAGATCGATACCGAATCGTTTGGCCTGCTTGCGAATCGTTTTGGCCTGCGCCATATCCGTGGGATAAACCGGGCCATCCATGTCGAATCGATTAAAAATCGTCTCGGTTTCATCGATCAGGGCCTCGGCATCGCTAATGGACATGAATTGGGTCAGATCGGTCTTTCCCAGCTTGTGAATAAAATTGAGCTTGCCATCGGAAAACAGGCCGGCGCCGCCGATCCCGCACAGGATATTACATGGCTGGCAATGGCTGCAGTACTGTCGGTCCGCCACCGGACAGACACGCTTGAGCGGCCCTTTGCCCCGCTCCAGCAAAAGCACGTTGAGGTCGGAGGCGGCGCTGAGATAATAGGCGCTGAAAAGACCGGCGGGGCCACCGCCGACGATGATAACATCGAAAAAGTCGTTTTTCCTGGATGGTGCGCTCAATGGTCTCGGCTCCTATCAATTAGGGTGGCATGGGGTGATGAATAACAGGGGCAGTGTACCACCCTCACTCCCGGAGCGGCAAGCGGATGTTGCGGCCTGCCTAAAGCAATCGCATCGTCACGATATTGACCCCTACCATGAAAATCTGCTATTGGGTTAGCGTCCCATGCCGTTAATCATTTAGAATTCAAGAAGGTCGGAAAAGGAAAAAAATGGGCGCACACGCCGTTTTCCATATCATCATGATTCGACCGACACGCTACGGTCAGGATGGTTACCCCCTTCAATGGCGCAAGCTGCTGTTCCCGTCGTGCAGCCTTGCCTGTATCTACGCCCTCGCGGAAGACGCCCGCCAACGCCGGATACTCGGTCCCCGGGTCGATCTTCAATTGCATGCCATCGACGAAGCCAACCAACGCATTTCCCATTCCAAACTCATCGGCATGATCGAAAAAAGCGGGGGACGGGGGATGGTGATGATGGTTGGCGTTCAGACCAACCAGTTTTTTCGGGCCGTGGACCTGGCCCATCCGTTCGTGGATCAGGGCATTCCGGTAATCATCGGCGGCTTCCATGTATCGGGCGTGCTCGCCACCCTCGATGGGCCTTCTCAAGAGCTGCAATCCGCAATCGATGCCGGCATCCATCTTTTCGCCGGTGAAGCCGAGGAACGTCGCCTGGACGAGGTGATTCGAGACGCTTACACGGGTAAACTAAAAAATATTTATAATTATATCGGCCAATTTCCAAGCCTAAAAGGTGCGCCTGCCCCATTCCTGCCCGTGGCAGGTGGAGCGGATACCATTAATTGGTATACGACATTCGATCTCGGGCGGGGTTGCCCCAACGGTTGTTCCTTTTGCACGGTCATTAACGTAAATGGGCGAAAAAGCCGCTACCGCTCTGCAGACGATCTTGAAGCCATCGTTCGCAAAAATCGTCTGCGAAAGGCGCAAAGCTATTTCATCACGGATGATAATTTCGCTCGTAACCGAAATTGGCAAGCATTGCTTGATCGTCTGATTTTACTTCGGAAAGCGGAAGGCATCGACCTGCGCTTGACCATCCAGACCGACATGTCGAGTTATAAAATCCCGGGATTCATCGAGCGATGCGTACGTGCCGGTGTGGACCAGGTTTTTATCGGGCTGGAAAGCATCAATCCGAAAAGCCTGGCCGAGGTGAACAAGACTCACAATCGAATCCAAGACTATCGCCGGAGCCTGCTGGCCTGGAAGCGGTATCCCGTCGTCATCTATGCCGGATACATCATCGGATTTCGAAACGAAAACCGGGAATCGGTTCTGTCCGATATCGAAACGATCAAACGCGAACTTCCCGTTGATATTCTGCATTTCACGATTTTGACCCCCCTTCCGGGGTCTCAAGACCATAAAGATATGGTAGCCAGCAAAGACTGGATGGACCCGGATCTCAACAAATACGCGCTATGCAACCGGGTTACCCGGCATCCCGAATTATCCGTGAAGCAGTGGGAAGATCTTTATCAAGAAGTATACACGCGTTACTACACCAAGGATCACGTCAAGACTATTCTGAGGCGAATGGTCGCCTTGGGCAGCAACAAAAAACTGACCACGATCAAATCCATTTTGATCTATTCCAACGGCTATCGCACTTACGGCATCCATCCGCTCGAGGTGGGATACCGACGGGTTCGCCATCGCCGGGACCGCAGGCCGGGGATGAAAAGAGAAAACCCGCTCGTCTTCTACCCCAAATACTTCATCGCGAACCTATGGGACACGACTTGTTTTTATTTCAAATCTATGCAGCTCTATCGCACCATGATGTCTATCTGGAAACATCCCAAACGGTTTGAATACTCCGATATGGCAATCGCCGAAACGGTTCAAAAATAAAAGGGATGATTATTTTTTAGGCTCATTTGACCAATAAAGCCGATAGGGGCCGAGGCTTTTCAGCAAAGCCATCGCGAGCATGTCCGGATCCACGTCTCCCTGCTGGGAAAAAAGCGCTCCGATGCTCCCTCCCTTCTCTCTCCGTGCGGCCCCGAGGATTGCCGGGGAAAGCACTTCTCCCATGGAGGAGACCATGCAGCCTTCCGGGGCGACATTTAAAATCAGATCATAGCCCTTTTTAAGTTTAATGGTCGTCTCTCCGACGTACGGCACCAACTCACCACCGGGACGCTGGGTGGGAATGATGGGCTGGGCGGCGCCCAAGACATGGGGCATGGGCTCGGGCATGGGCAGCCCTGCCGCACGATACAGCGGCCGGGCCAAAACGAAACGTTGGAGCGCATACGCCGCCTTGAGTCGGAGTAACTGGCGTCGTTTATCCTGCACCAGCCGGCCTTGGTCATCGCCATAGGCAACCGAATGGGCCCGCCTCATATGTTCCCGCCCTTCGCGAATACTCTCTTTGGCCTCCCTGATGGAGTCGGCCAGTTTGTATTCCAGAAATCCCCACAGGGGGGAACAGGTAAGGTGAAACTGCCGGAATCCGAGGTTGCCGATGAGCAGTTTTAAGATCGATTCCAATTGGGCCGTGCGCATGTATACCTCACCATCAATATGAATCCGCATGCACCTTTCACCCAACGGGTGACGGTTCCAGGCCTGCATGAATCGCCGTAAGGGGCGTACCAGCCCGCGATCATAAAACCGATAGCCCCAATACTTCCATACCCAGCCCGCCGGGGAGTTGGTGCCGAAGCGCTGCATGAGCGACAGGGCGCGCGCCGAAGGTCGCAGTCGATGGGCCTGGACCTGGTGGACTTCTTCCGTGAGCGCTTCGAATGCCGCCATAAACCGCTCATATTCTTTAAAACTAGCGCATTGGGACGCACCATTGACCAATAATTGGTGCATGACACCCTGGAGAATGATGCCCTGGATGCAGCGCAGGTAAGCCCACTCGGGGAAACCGATGTTAAAGCCCTTGTTTTCGTGTCCCACCAGAAAATTCATGATCACGCCACCGGTCTGGCCGCAGGCCGGCGAATGGGCCGAAAACAAGGCATCCCGATGCAAGTGCAGCTTGTGGGTCTCCACATATTGCCCTTGGCGACAGGGTCCCATCCCCTTGTTGTTGAAGATGAGCAACCGGCGGCTGTCGCGCACGAGCGGATCATCGGCCCGTCTGCGTCGGATATAATCATCGATGGCCATGAGAATATCGCCATAGACCGCGGCCAGGGGCGCGCAGACACTGTCGCCGACCACGGCCCGACCCGTTTTCACCCGGTTGGAGAGATTCAGGCCGTCTGGATAGTTGTCGATGCAGGTGTATCCGGCGCCGCGAATAACCGAGGTCACGTACCGGTTGTCGGCCAGGGTGGGAAAGTAGATGACATCGGTCTTGGGATTCAACGGTTCTCGATTGGTGAACATATCAAGGATTTTTATGTCAAACGCCTTGGGTGCCGGTCCTCGGCCTTGTTTATGCAGCCCCTGTTCCAGTTGCTTGACATAGGTATTCATCCGGTTTTCCAGGTGGGCCAGTTCCTGGATGACGGCATCCGACTGGATTCGCAGGAAGGGACGGTTTTTGACCAGCGCATCGATCAATGGGTTGGTCACGCTGTCCGGCCCACATAAAAACGTGGAGACCTGGACCATCGCCAGATCCTGACCGGGACCGGTCTCGATCTGCCGGAACAGTCGCTCGAATCCTGGATGGAGAACGATTTCATGCAGCCGTTTTCGGGCCACCGCATCGACCAAGGTGACCAGGTAATGCGGATTACGCCAGTACAGATGGTCGAAATCGGGGTTGAGACGAATGTCGAGGATCGGGCCGGGAATTCCCGCCAAGGCCTTGTCACGGAGCAGCCGTCCCACATGACTATCGTAAATCCCGGGATTGAGAACGTATTCCCGGCCGATGACCACGGCCAGGGATCGGCCGTCGGCCAGGGCCGCTTCGGCGATGCGGACGGCCTGGTCGGCGACGGATCGCTTGAATCGCATCTGCGCCGTCCAGGCCCGGTTGACCGTTTCACGGAAGGTTTCGAAGGTCAATGCCACCTTGTAGTATCGATAAACCGGTGCCAGACGGTGATAGATATCCTGGGCGACCTCATCCGGCGGGATCTCGGCCAGGCTCAAATGAAACAGGTGAATCCGGCTTTCCGGATACCGGACGGTAGCCAGGCCGCGGGCCACGGCTGGTCCGCCTTGATTGATGGTGCAGGTCCGTCCCAAGGATTTCCCCCGACCGGGCAGAAACTCGATTTGAGGGGCCAGGATCATGCCGTGCGGCGTGCCGGCCAGGCGTATCATCTGACCCACGGCGCCCAAGTGGGGGGCGCAGGTATCGATGTGCATGTGGGACTGGGCATGGCCGATATCCGCGGCGATCACATTGTCCACATGGACCGGGATACCCAACGGCTCGAACAGTCGGCTGAAAAAAACGGCCCACTCGGATACACAGAAGCTGCGGGGAATGATCAGGCGGTTCGGTTCATCACTGCGGGGCATTTGTGCATCGGCAAACTGCCAGATTTGCCTATATGTGTCCGTGTAATCACGATTTTTATTCTTTTGATCGGAAAAACGCGCATTGACGGCGCTGCATCCGCCCAAGGTGACACTGACAGGGTTCGCTTGCCCCTTCTCGCTAGACAAATGACATCGATTGCAGCGTGCCTGGGGATCCCCGCAGGCGACCCCATGGCACTGGATGATCCGCTTGCGAAAGCGGTGGTCGGTGAGGCCCGCAAGGCGGATGGTAACCATCGCCGCATTACCGTCATCCATGCTATTGATCAGGCCGACGCAGGCCCGATGCCCGGGATCGGGGGGAACCAGACCGTAAACGGGCCCACCGACGTGCCGCGCCAGTCGCGAGGTGGTGGCCAACGTCAACGGGATGCCGCGCATGGTTTGACCGTGCAAAAGCGCCACGGCATGATCGGGAAGATCCAGCTGGTTCCACAAACTATGGGCCATATTCTCAGCCACGGCCCAGATGGCCGACGCCAGAATCCGGTCCCGGGAAATGCCTTCGGCTTGCAGCCGGATGGCGTTTTCCATCAAGAAGACCGCGCAAGTAGCATTCACGGCCGGTGCGCCCGGCGCACCGAAGGCCAACCGGGAGACCGTCGGCATGTCCGGAATGTCAAACAGCGCCGCCAGGACATCCAACAAGCTTCCGGTCCCGGCCGAACATTTAATGTTCATGGCGTTGTCCAAGAGTTCTCCCCGATCCAGGTCAATGGTGGAAATCTTGGTGTCCTCGCCGCCCACATCCACCAGAATGCATCGCTGTTCATTGACGGACTTCACGCCCTCGGCCTTCAAATGACGAATGTGCCGCCGCACATAGTCGATAGCACCCCGGGCATGGGCATAGTTTTCCACTAACACCATCACCGCGTCCTGTAGTTGCGGGTAGATGTGCGTCAGGACCTTTTGGACCTGATAGCGGGCGCTTCCCGTGATACCGATCTTCTTGATCCGCAGCCGGTCGACGCCCCGGTCCTGCAGCGCGTTGAAGAGGACCTTGATGGTTTCGATGGTGTCGCCGGCGTTGCTTACGGCATGCTTGAACAGCATGGGTTTGCCCGTTCCGGTGGAGATGACCACCTTGGCCATGGTGGATCCCACATCCAGACCCACGAACACCGGAAGTTCCCTCAACAGTGTCATCCCGTCACCGGCCACCGGTTCGTCTTCATACCGATGGTATTGCTGGCTGGCGAGCAATTCCTCGTGTAATCGCCGAAAGGACGGCAAGGCCACAGAAGGCGGTGGGGTAAGCACGCGGTCGTCCACCCGGATAAACCGATCACGACCGATTCGTTTTTCCAACTGCATCAACCCCTGGATAGGCAGGTTGCCGTCGGTATCGTACTTCACGGCAACGATCCCCAGATCGGCCAGCGCATCCCGCGCGCATTCGCGGGTGAATCGCCAGGCGAAGACGCCGCCCGTCAGCCACACGGTATCGACGGGCGTGGTGATTTTATGGCAGGCCTTGACCACTTCGGACTTCAAGGTTACGGCCAGGGCGAAATCGATGGGAATCCCCTGGTTCTTGTCGGATATGGTGGCCGACGATGCGAAAACCCCGCAGCGGTCTGCCCGCACGGGGATTCCGCGCCGTCGGTCTTCGCCATCCGGTCCCAAGAAACGGCTCAGCAAAGTATCCACCGCCGAGCGGGAAATGGCCAGCTTCTGCAGCACGCGATCAATATTGATTCCACTACCGGCGCCACAACGGGCATTGGCTGCCAGCAAGTCATCCTTTAATTGTCCCTTTTCATTCACCCCGACGACGGTATACCCCGAGGCCGATATTTCCAGAACGGCGGCGGATCCGTGCGCCACCAGACTGTCAGCGGCCGCCCACAGTGCCGCTGCGGGTAAAACCTTCTCGCCATGTCCCATGTGGCGCCCGATCGTGTCGGCCAGTTTTCCGGTCAGGTAGAGAGGAATCGTCGGGTCAATCGCCCGCGCCCCCATCCGGGAAAGGATTTGCCCCACATCCTGATTATTGGGCAGGACCCATTGGCATAACGCCTGAACGTCGTCATTACGGGCGACAATGCGAAGTGCACTGATGCCCGCATCGATAAAGAGGGCATCGATACGGGCCAAGCTGTCCGGGATGGCATCGCATAATGCCATCCGTTTGATTTCAAGAGTCCTATTCATGGTCGTCTGTCATCCGAATCGACATGATGTTTGTTGTCATGCTTAAAATCGTTAATCCGATGTCATGTGGCGCCGTATGTCGCTGACCGGCATGGGGGATGCGTGAGCCTTTTGTAGACAGGCCCCACCCAAAAATCAAGCCGGATACCGCCAGCAGGCTAGGGCAATCGCATATGAATCGTTTTCTATTTTTTCGCGGGCATGGCCCGCTCTTACATCCGGCTGTGGCATGATCGGCGTAAGAGCTGGCAACGCCTGCGACCCTTTATTTTTCCGAAGAGATTCCAAATGCGGTTCCCCTAAAGGCCGGGTGATGTTCTATTGACAGAACAAAACAATTCAAATATTCGTATGTACCGGTGTGTCATTGATTAGCGACCTCGGATCCGCCGTGCCGGCATCATCAACAGAATCTGAATGAAGCGACCCGTTCATGCCCGCCACCGACAGCCCAACCGCCCCAACCGAGCCCACGGCCATGCAGGGGCTTTTCGGTTGCCTGGCCGTATTTGCCTCTGCCTTCTGCTTTTACTTTTCCACCGTGGTCATTCGCTGGTCCCGGGAAGTGGGAACCATCGATTCGGCTTTTTTTTCTTTCTTCCGTTTTTTAATCGGCTTTTTAGTTGTCTGCACAATCATGGCCATCAAACGCCAGGGGCCGGTGGCCAGACGCTACGATCTGCTCATCGCCCGTACCGTTGGCAATTGCATCGCCGTTTTTTGTTTCTACCAGGCGGTCCGGTACACCTCCCTTGCCGAGGCCAACATCCTGAACATGACCTATCCCATTTTCATCGCCATTTTATCGTGGATTACCTTGCGTGACCAGCGGGATCCGGTGGCCCTGGCCATGGTGGGCGTGGCCCTGGCCGGCGTGTGGTTGATCCTGCAACCAAGCCACATGGGTCTGAGCCGATACAGCCTCTGGGGACTCGGCTCCGGTCTCAGCGCGGCCGTGGCCATCTTCACCCTGAATCTCAGCCGCCAGCATCACGACGCCAACACGGTGCTGTTTTACATGTTCGGCCTGGGCACGGTGCTGATGTATGGTTTTTTTCGCACCAGCATTTACTGGCCCACGGCATCCGAATTTTACTATTTGGCCCTTTGCGGGGGGGCGGGGATCGTGGGCCAATTTCTCATCACCATCGGTTTTCGCTATGTCTCCGCCGTAGAAGGCAGCGTAATCTCCTCCACGCGGATCCTTTTGGCCGCCCTGCTGGGCCCCCTTCTGGCTTCCGACCCGTGGCTGGGGCCGGCCGGTTGGGTCGGCGCGCTGCTTATTTTCGGGACCAACGCGATGCTGGCCATACGCAAAGGTCGGTAGTTTTGCGCATCACCGGTCGACCCATCATTCGCTCAAGAGGTACAACGGTCAACCCTTTGCGTCGCAGGCCGTCTAAAATGACGCGGATTTCTTCTATCCATGGCTCGACGCAGGCCGGATCCCCGCCAGGGATATCATGCAGCAGGATAATGTCATCCGCCCGGACCGTTTCAAGAACCCGCTGGGCCACGCCTTTCACGCGACGGTTGCCCCAGTCCCGTGCACGGCAGCTGAAATTGATCAGGGTCAACCGCCGCTGGACCAGCAAACGGCCCATTGCCGGGGTAACGATGCCCACCGGTGGTCTGAATACCAGGGGCACGACACCCAATCGCGAAAGGGCCGCTTGGGTATCGTCAATCTCCCGGGCCAGACGCCAGGGCTGCCAGAAAATGCGAAAGCAGTCATGGTCGAAGGTGTGATTGCCAACGGCGTGACCGTGGGCCAGAATCATCCGGATCAGGTGTGGATAATCTGTCGTCCGCCGGCCGGTGACAAAAAAAATGGCCGAAACCCGATAGCGGGCCAAAAGCCCCAATAAGCGCGGCGTGGTCAGCGGATCCGGTCCGTCGTCAAAAGAAAGCGCGACATGGGGTTCTCCCGTCCGGCCGCGACTCACCACGGGGAAAAAAAGACCCATATGGGGAATAAAGGGGGCCACGGCGCACAGGCAGACGAACAGGGTCAACGGCACCGTCGATAGGCGAAGGTCCACGCTGCCCAGCAGGGCGGCCAAGGCAAAGGCGATCAGGCCGAGTCGTTCAGCCGGAGAGAGGGGCCGCTTTATAAGCCTTTTGTTAAAAATGGTCATACTGATAGGTGAATGCATCTAGCCGGTTATAAAACCAATCCAACCAATAAAGACCCAGTGATCGGTGATCACCGTGAACTGTGAACCGACAACCAAAAAACAGATATCTATTTGGTTTTCCCCACATGCCACCACATATCCCCGCGGCTGCCCGAGGCCCGGCTTTCCATCACCTGGAAACCACATCGGTTCAAAATGGCATCAATGGTGTCCACATCCCGGTAGCATACCCGCACCCCGCCTAACCTGAGTTTTACATCCTCCAGATACCAGGTCCAATGAGGACTGCCCGACCGGGGCAAAACCGAACGCATCACCAGCCGTCCGCCGGGCATCAGACGGGCATGGATCTGGGCCAGTGTCTTTTCCAGGGCACAATCCTGGAGATAGTGGCTCATATCCAAAAGGGTCACCAGATCCAGCAGCACATCCGTCGGGGGAAGATCCGGCGCCCTGCCCTGGACAATTCGTCCCCGCTTTCCCAGCGCCAGGGTCGCCACGCGAACCTGCTCGGCCTGGGGGTCGATACCGTGGATGAAGGCCCGGGGATAGCGCCGGGCCATCCAGCAGGCCGGCACCCCGTATCCGCACCCCACATCCAGGATGTTGGTCAGGCCGTTTTTCTCGGGCAGAAACGCGGGCAATTCAGCGAACAGCGGATCCAGGCGTAGTTTATAACGGGCGAACAGGCGCGGAAAGGGTTCCATGTTGGCATAGCGGTCTTCGATCTTGCCGGATTCAGGAGGCGCCTTCTCGAAACGGCGTTTCAACAATGGCGGCAGGATGAGCAGCGCGCCGATCAGACAGTACCCGATTCCCAGGAATGAAACCAGTCCGGCGCTGTTGAGCAGGTTGTGGTCGGCGGTCAACAGGACGGCAAACCCCACCAGGGTGGAGGCGGCGGCCATGACCACCGCCGTGCGCACCACGGCGAAAAGGGGATGGTCGAAGCGTTGATAGCGCTGGTATCCCCGAACGATCAGCAGGGTGTAATCCACGCCCATGCCCAAAATGATCACCGCCAGCATCAGCGCCGGAATATCCAAAGGGCGTCCCATCAGGGTTAATGTCCCCAGCGTGCAGACGAAGGCGAATATCAGGGGCAAGAGCGCCGTGATCAGCAGTCGGCCGTCCACGAAGAAGACCGCCAGCAGGACGACCAGGCTGATGCCGATGATCATCAGCATGCGCATGAAGGTGCCAAACAGCAACGCGCCCATGTGCCGCGAGAAAAGGGCTGGATCGAACACCGTGGACAGGGGGGCGATGCACCGATAAAATTTTTCACTGTCGAAGCGGGGGCCGGGGGTGATGCGGGTCATTTGGCGCACCGTACCATCGGCCTTATCCGTTGAAATGCCCAACAGCGGCTGCACGCCCCGGCTGATGGGGGCCGGTTCCATCGATTGCGTGTTCAGAAGGCCGACGAACCCGTCGAAGGCGTCAGCGCTGAACCCTAATGCGTCGCCCGCCCGGCGCAGACGTTCGGTGACCGTGCGGATGCGCTCGGCGGTCCAGAATGTTTTCCAGGCGGTCAAATTTTGTGCGCTACGATCCGGTCCCGGGAAAAAAAGGGACGCGGTCACCGGTCTTTGGATGGCATCAATAGCGACTGCCGCTTCAATCTGAGCCAGCAGGTGGTCGTCTTTGGATTGCAGGGTAGCCAGGTCGTCCGCCTCGGTCATCAGATAAACGTTGGAGAAAATGTCGCCCCACACCCTGGTCATCAAGCGATCGGCGGCCCGTGTGGATTCACTGACGCTGTTCATGGCGGTCAGTTCGGTATTAAAGTGGGGCCGGATGAAAAACGCCAGCCCGATGGCTGCCGCCAATGCCAAGACCAGACCGGCTCTGCCGGCTGATGCCAGCCGATCGACCAGGCGTGAAAAGCTCCGCCGTGGCCCTGGTCGGCGATACATGGTGTCCCGTAAAAGGGATGGGAATACCGTGTGCACGAAGACAAAGGCGAAGCCGATGCCCAGGGCCGTAAACACCCCCAACTGCTCGAAAATGGCAAACCCGCTGAAGGCCAGCACGCCGAAGGCGCCGATGGAGGTGAGCACCGCCAATAGGCCCACGGCGCGAATTTCCCGTCCCGCCTTCATGCCGCCGCCTTCCTGGAATAGAAGGTAGGCGATGCCATGGTCCACGGTGATGGAGATGATCGCCCCGCCAAACCCCAGCACCATGATCGAAATGCTGCGATGGATCAGCGAGAAGACGAACAGGGCCATGACCGTTCCGGCCAGGGCCGGCAGCAGGGCCATGAGACCCACCAATGGACGGGTGAAGGCGGCCAGCAGCAGTACGCCGATACCGACCGTGGCCCACAGGATGGCCCGATGCACGTCCCCTTTGATGATGGTTTCATTGTCCAGGGCGGCCCGATACGCTCCTGTGGGGGTGAGGGTGATATCGTCGCCGAATTCGTCATGCAGTCGTCGCCGCAGGTCATTAAAACAACGGCTGAGCCTGCGCGCCACGGTGGAATCGGTGCTGGAGCCCTTGGGGGTGGCCAGCATCAACAGATGATGGCTGTCGGATGAAAAAATGCGACCCCGGTGGATGGTTGCGCCGGGAGCGGGATTCAGGGCGGCAAGGCGACCCAGGACAATCTGGCGCAACCCCAGGGGATCGACGGCGATGGTTGCCGCCTGGCCGATTCCGTCCATCTGCAGCAGGTCCTGCCGCACCCGAACCAGGGCCTGTTGAATTTGATCAGCGGTCAGGCGCGGTGCCACGTCCCGGTGCAGCTCATCGGCACAGAAAAGCAGGGGCAGATGACCGACCACCTGATCGGCCAGGACCGTCAGGCCGGTCCCCATGGACCGATTCCCCACCGTTGCAAACAAATCGCTTGCTTTCAAGACGGCCTCCACCCGGTCGGCGGCCAGAAGCAGCCGACTTTTTTCGCCGCTGGCCGATCCGATATCGATCGCCAGCTGATCTTTGATGGGGTTCTTTTCAAAAATGCGAATGCCGTCGGCAATCACCGGGTCGCCCGTCGGCATGGATTTGACAATATCCGTGTCGACGGTCAGGCGGGTCAGGGTAACGGCCAGAAGGACCGCCCCGATGATCACAATGGCCATAAGGGCAAACGGATTGATGACGGTTTTCAGTTGCATGGCAATAGGGATTCCGGTTGGCAACGGCCGGTATGCCGGCGGTGGGTTGTCATCGGGTCAGGGTCCACAGAATCACGGCGCCGATCACCAGCACATGCGCCGCGATGATGAGGACCGAATAACGATGGAAGCGCTCGTTGACCCATTGGATCATGCGCAATCCACCAAACAGGCGGCGAACATTGTCCAGTATCCGGTGGCGGGTGTTATCCGTTGGCGAATTGCTTTGGTAGGCAACGGACGGGAAAAGGGCGAAATGACGCCGGGTGCACTGCCGCAGAGCGGTGTCATAGGCAACCCCCTGCCAGGGCATATCCACGATCCGCCGCGCCAGGGCGGCATCGACTATATACGCATGGGACAGGCAGCGGTAGCGAATTTTGCGTACGCCCGGGGTCCGTGTCGGCCGGCTTCTGCTGATCAGGCAGCCGAGAAAAAAAATGGCCGGATAGGTCTGTTGGACAAAAAAGTCAATGCCGGCCGACAGCCGCCGGGGATCGATAGCCCCAAAAATGACATCGTCCTCGAAGACCAGAATGTAACGGGCCCCGGCGTCCAGGCCCATGTTGAGACAGGCCTGGTGGGATTCGAAGATGCCTTTTTCACAGTTGTCGGGGTGTCTGCGGGCAAGAAAGAAAACAACCTGATCCTCCAATCCGACCCGACGAAACTGCGCCTTGGCACTGGCCTGCCGGTCCTGCCGGTCTTCCAGCGAGATGCAATAGATCCGGTCGATGCGCCGCCAGACGGCGGATAAGGGTGGGGTGGATCGGTTTTTTTCCATTATCGTTTACGTTTTCGAATTCGCTTGATCCGCTGGACGCCAATGGTTAAAGTCTCGTGATAGAAATATTATCGATTTGTTTGCCAGGAGTTCGATAATCAAGTGAACCTTATCCAATCGCCAATTAGAAAGTCAGTGCTCTATTTTTCCCGGATCCGGTTTGTGCAATCGGCCATTGTCGAGCAGGCCGACCTGAGCGCATTCCGACAGCGGCCCGACCTCAAGGTCATTTCCGGAGTGTCGGCCATTGCCTTGAGCTATGTGATTGGTTGGCCCCTGATTTCTGTCTTAGGCATTGCCGCCGTGCATTACGGCAATGCCGCCATCGTGGCAATCGGCGGTCCGGTGGCCTATGGTCTCTCTCACTTGGTGTTTATGCTGGGCATGTACCTGGCCGGCGCCAAGTACAGCCATGTTTTCATGCGCTGGGCCGTGGCCCGGGGCATGATCCGGCTCTTGCAGCGGTACCATTTACCGATGCCCCCCCCCCCAGCGCCCACGGATATTGGTATGGTGGCAGGCTACGATGAACACGGTGGTTGTCACGGCACCCAGCACACCGGCAGCGCCCATGCCCGGGACCAGGGTCATGCCAATGGCCAGGCACAGGACCAGAGCAAAGGATGATAAAAAAGGGGTCCGCCACACCAGATGGGCCGCGCCCCAGGCCAACACCCCGATTCCTGCCCACGCCGGTACGACGACCAACGTGAACCCCAGATAATTGGCCACCCCTTTGCCGCCCCGCAAACGGTGAAACAAGGGCCAGTGGTTGCCCATGATCAGCGCCAGTCCCACCCAAGGAACCTGCCATACGGGCAGCAGCGTAGTGGCCAACAGCGCGATGGCCACGGCCCGGGCCATGTCCAGCAACAGGACCGCTGCCGCCCAGCCCGGCCCGGCCTGGCGATAGACATTGGTCGCCCCGGGGTTACCGCTGCCGTGGCGTCGCGGGTCCTCCCGGCCGGTGAATCGGAAAACCAGGATGGAGAAATTCACCGATCCGGCCACGTAGGCCGTGGCGCCCCCCCCCATAAAGATGGCCAGATTACTCATCGCCGATCCGCCATGCATAAGAGGGTGAACAGGTGATCCGCCAGCATCCCGTGATAGGCGGTCAGCGCTTGACCGTCCATGATCAGCCGGCTCGCCACGGTGGTGATCTCCCTTACCCGTACCCGCTGCCAGGCGTCGGCCAGGTCACAACGCGCGGCCTTGGCAGCCGCTTCCTTGACGCTCCATACGCGCAGGGCGGCCGCTGACCGGCCCAGTGCGGATGCATCGATCAGGGCCTGCTCCGTGGCGTCCATGAACAGGTCCGGTGCCCCCAGGGCCTTTTCCGAGAGCGGTTCCACGTCCACGCCCACCGGGTGCTCGGCAACCACGGCCACGGTAAAGCGCCGGTCATGGGACACACTGCACCAGGGCCGGCTGCCGTCGGCCAGGGGGCATTGGGGGGATCGACCGTCTTCGGCGACGGTTTCGATTTCTGTCGCCGGGCGCCGGTCATCCGGCCCTGACAATTGCCGGCTGAGCCGTTTGAGGGCCAGCCGGGCGGAAAGATAACCCTGGGCACGGGTGGGAACCATGGGCCTCAAGCGCCGTTTTTCGCCCGCCGACAAGGCGTGCCCGGCAAACCCGGTGATGGCCTCGCGCGCCACCAGCACCCGCCCGGCAACCTGGCCATCGAATGGGGCCAGGGGATCATCGGCCGGGGGCGGATAAAACCCCGCCGGGGGCATCCGGCGCCCGCCGCTGACATCGCGCATCTGGACCCGGTGGACGGCCTCGCGCAACCGGCCGTCGTCGTCATGGATAAAAATATCGAATACAAAAGGCGCCTCATCGGTTTGTACGGGGATGATGCGTGCCGTGTAGGGTTCGTCCAACCGCGTGGGATGGACGATCCGGCGACGCGCCATGGCCACGGGAAACCCTACCGTGTTGCCGTATCGTTGGCACCAGACACAGGCCGCATGAAAGGCAGCGTCGAGCACATACGGGGAGCCCAGATGAAGATCGCTCCGCGGGTCGGGCGGATTGGGCGACCCGACCCAGGCCAGGGCGCCGTCCGGCGACAATAACAGGTGGCGGATGTTACGGTATGCTGTGCCAAAAGGCACCATTTCCCGGTAAACCCGGTCCACATCCACCCGCGTCGTCAGGCCGGTCAGGCAGGCGGCCGCATCCATAGGCAGCGGGTCCCCGGACGGCAAGCGGTGATCGATGGTCAATGTTGCGTGGGTCAGCGTGCGTGTGATGGATGCACCCGGAGATGTAAAACGCGACGTCAGCGAGCAGGCTTGGCTGCCGTCGTCGAGCGTGTCGATCCGGGCGAAGGTTGCCGGTGGTTCTGCGGCGTCCAGAAACAGAAATTTGTCGAAACGGATATGGGTCAGCGTCCAGGCAGATTTTTTAGGAAAATTCGGTTGCGTATGGGCCACGAGCCATTCCATGGCTTCCACGGCCGACAACACCGGACGGCCGCCCACATGATGGTCCGCGAAAAAAGGCGGCAGGGCCAATGATATGGGTAGGGCGTCGGCGCTCACGATTTCGGGAAGATCTCCCACAGATAAATGGTCTTGGGATCCACGCCCACCGGGACGCCCGAAGGGTTGACGGCGCAGTGGCGGGTAAACCCCTTGCATACGATATCGCCCGATTCCTGATGGATGATCACATAGTCGAATTGCAGACGCACCCGCTCCAGCACCGCGGGCCGGGTATGCACCCACATGGCGTCGTCGTATTGCAGGGGCCGGTAATAGTCGATGTCCACCTTGATGATGGGATAGACATAGCCGCTCTCCTCGACCTCTTTGTAAGGGTAGGCGGCTTCACGCATCAGCGACGCGCGTCCGAATTCGAAATAGCGCAGGTAATTGGCGTGGTAGACCACCTGGGAGCGGTCGGTATCGGCATAAAGGGGGCGGGTTTCACAGCGATGCCAGACCAGTTCACTGGTCAGATCTTTCACATAGGACGGATTGCCGTCCAAGGGGGCCGGGACAAACGGTTTGGGTCGCATGTCACCCTCCCCGAAAGATGATGCAGCAGTTGGTCCCGCCGAACCCAAATGCGTTGGACAGAATCGTATCGTGGCCGTGACGGCGGGCCGCATTGGGCACGAGGTCCACGTCGGCGAACTCAGGGTCGGGGATATGGTTGGCCGTGGGCAACAGGATCCCCTGCTGCATGCCCTCGATGGCCAGGGCCGCTTCAATGGCCGCGGCCGCGCCTAAAGTATGGCCGATCTGGGACTTGTTGGATGACACGGGGATGTCACCCAGCCCTTGTCCGAACACCTCGCGCAGGCTTTCGATTTCCACGGCATCCCCCTTCTGGGTGGACGTGCCGTGGGCGTTGACATAACCGACTTCCGCGGGACGGATATCGGCATCATCCAGAGCCTGGCGAATGGCCCGCACAATGGTGGCCCGATTGGGCAGGGTGAAATGATGGGCATCCGAGGTCCAGCCAACGCCCAATACCTCGGCCCGGGGAATAAGGCCGTGGGCCTTGACCAACGCTTCGGCAGCAAGCACCAGCACACCGCAGCCTTCGCCCAGCACGATCCCCCGCCGATCCACGGAAAAGGGGCGTGAGGCCTGGGTCGGATCGGCGAAGGCGCGATCGTTTTCACCCACTTTGATGGTGGCCCACATGTTGGCGAACCCCTGGACGATCTCCGGCGTCAGGCAGGTTTCCGTACCGCCGGCCAGGACAACGTCGCAATCACCGCCCTGGATCATGCGCGCGCCGATCCCGATGGCATGATTTCCCGAGGCGCAGGCCCCCTGGGGTGAAAAAACGGGGCCGGTGAAGCCCAGCAGCATACCGGCCTTGCTGGCCGGCAGGTTGGCGCACAGGTTGGGCAGCAGGTAGGGGCTGACCTTGGTGGGGCCGTAATTCACGTAATTGTGCATGGCGATGCGGTACGCATCGGTGCCGTTTAAGGCCGAACCGACCAGGCACGCGGTACGTGGGCCGATGGTGTCGTCCATGGTCAGGCCGGCGTGTTCCAGGGCCCGCTTGCATGTCACCATAGTCAGCAGCACGTAAGCGGCATTCCAATTGCGGCCGTCCATTTTGTCGATGTAGGGCAGGTCCTGGGGATGCCAGTCCGGAATCTCTCCGACCACATTGCTGCGTGATGGGGTCTCGCAACGGGTAATACGCCGGAAACCGGCTTCGCCACGCATGGCCCGCTGCCAGGAGGTCTCAAAGGTATTGCCCAAACAGGTCACGGCGTCGTAACCCACCACGAATACGCGTCGATTTTTGGGTGGTTTCATATATGCCTAAATACCACACACGCATTACATCCGCCAAATCCAAAGGCGTTTTTCAATACATATTCCTGATCGATCGCCTGCGGCGATGTGACCACGCTGTCCAGGCCAAGCGCCGGATCGGGTGTATAATTGATGGTGGGCGGCACCATGCCGTTCTTTAGGCCCTGAATTGCAAAAATGGACTCGATGGCGCTGGCGGCCCCCATGGCATGGCCGATCATTGATTTGTTGGCCGTAAGCGGTGGAATCCGGCCATTGAATACTGCCCGCAGGGCATCGGCTTCCACCTGATCCCCCACCCGTGTGGAGGCGGCGTGGGCATTGACGGCATCGATGCGATCCGGTGCGATGCCGGCGCGTTCGATGCTTTCGGTAATGCAGCGCTGCACCGTCGCCAGGTTGGGCGCGACATGATGAAACGCGTCGGCGGTCATGGCCCATCCGGCAATCTCGGCACGCTCGTCAAAACCATGCGCGCGGGCAAAGGATCGCCTGGCAATGATGATGCACCCCGCACCTTCGGAGATGACGAAGCCTCGCCGGTTGGGAGAAAAAGGACGGCTGGCCTGTTCAGGGGGGATGGCATCCTCGCCCTCCTTGGGCATGAACGCTCCGCCCATGGTGCCGAAACCGGCCACGATGGGTTCGACCAGAGGGAAATCCACCGCCCCGCAGATGGCCAAATCGGCCCGGTCGTCTTTGATCAGCATGGCCCCCATGATCATGGAAGTCAATCCCGTGGCGCAGGCCGTGATGGTTGTGGTGATGGGTCCGGTGGCTCCCGTGACCATGGATACCTTTCCGCCCACCATGTTGATACAGGCATTGGGGTTGACGAAAGGTGCCGGCAGTTTACCCTGCCCCATCAACCGGCGATCCGCCGCCAGCACGGCATCGATACCGCCAATGGCGCTGCTGAAAGTGATGGCCGTACGCGGGGCTAGATCCGGGGTAATGGTCAGCCCGCTTCGTTCCAAGGCGCGGGTAACCGTGAGCAGGGCATATTTAAAGATCGGAGACGGCCATCGGGCCTGTTCCCGGGGCTTGAGGAAATCGTAGGGCAGATGGTCGATGGCAGGTGCCTCACCGGCAATGCGTACGGGGAAGTCATCGACCAGGGGAAAACGGGTCAGCGGGCCCGCACCGCTCTCGCCAGCCAGGGCCCGTTGCCATTGGTCGTCAAAATCGATTCCCAGGGGGGAGACGGCATCATAGCCGAGAATAACCACGGGGTCGTTGGACATGGGGACAACCTAAAAGTAAAACCGGATGGCGACGGATGCAAAACGTCGCATCCCCCCATCACCAGGGGATGAATTGATAGAGTTTGGCGAACATTTCGTAGACTTCGATCCAGTTCTGCAGGTCGGTCGTGCTGCGCATATGGGCGCGTTTGTTGACCATTACCCAGCTCATATGGGCCGCGCCGTCTTTACAGGTACGGCAGTCACGGGTCTCCGAGGTACAGCAGCGGTGCATGGTCTTTAGATCCGAGGCCCAACGGATGAAATTGGTCAGCCGACGGGGTTTGGGATTCCGCTTATCCAATGGGTCGGTGACCGACGGACATTCCATCCAGCCAAAAGATCGCCCCATCATCTGTCCGGTGGTGATGATTTCATGGTAATATTTGGAGGAAATCACCGTTTCCGGATAACGATCCAACACCTCGTCCATTTCAGCGCGGATCTGGACCAGTTCCTCGGGTTGCCAGTGGAATCCGTCGACCCCCTCGTCGTTGGAAAGCAGCTGCATGTGCACCTTGAGTCCCACGTCACGGATCTTTTTGATGATCCGTTCGGTTTTGCCCAATTGTTTGGGGGTGATCGTGTACAGGTAATAGGTGTAGGGATCACCCGCATAATGTTTGCTGGAGATGGAAAAGACATCCTTGCCGCGCAACAGTTTCTCGTCTTCTTCGTCACCCCACAGGCTGATGCCGACCATCATGTCGGGAAGGCGATCGCGGGGCACCTTGATAATGCCGTTGCTGGCGCAGAACGTCGGCAGGCGCTTGTAGAAGGCTTCCACACGATCCAGGCAAAGGGTCGGTTCACCGCCGATGAGAATGGCCAGGTTGACGCCGCGGGCCTTTTCCTTGTCCACGAAGGCTTCCCAGCGGGCCAGGTCCATCTCTTCCTGGGCGACCTTGTGTTCGCCGGACGAGAAAAAAAAGCAACCCTTGCAACGCAGGTTACAGCGATTGGTTACATCGTAGATGGAACTGCGAATATTGAGCTTGGAAATGCGCTTGTACCGGGCGTACCAATGGTCGTCCAGCAGGGAGCTGACGGTTTTCATAAATCAAGATCCTTCAATTGGCGGTCTGTTCCGCGCCAGGTGGATAAACAACCGCATCGCACAGGTTCTTCCCCTTGACATATCCTTTTACCCAGACGGCCAGGTAGGTATCCACGAAGTCAAGCCAGGAACGAAAGGTAAGCGGATCCACGGCATGGCGGAACAGTCGGGCCGTAACCACGGCGCTAGCCGCGGCGTAGTGGCGGCAGTCCGCGCAATCCGTATCGGGCACGCAGCATGCCGCCGCGCGATCCCAGGTCAGATCGGTGCGATATTGGCGAAAAGAGCGCCCCAGGCCCACGTCGGTCGAGGGATTGCACCGGGGATAAGAACAGCTGAACAGATCGTGCAGACCTTTCTCATGGGTATGGGCCATGGCGCTGTACCAGGAGAAGAGGACCGTATCCGGGTATTTTTGCAAGAGATCAATCATGGTTTTGCGGGTATCGACCAGGCTCAAAGGTGTGTGACGCAGATCGCCGGTGTAGCCCACCGGTGCGCTAAACATGTTGAAAGTCACCTTGGCGTTGTGAGCGGCCAAGACGCGCACCACGCTTTCGGCCTGGTCGATGTTATGCCGGGTAAAGGTGTAGACGAAGACTGCCCGCGGATCACCGCCGTAATTGTCCAATTGGCGGACGAGCATCTTTTTGGCGTTGCGGGTCTTGAAGCTGGTCTCGTCATTGCCCCAAACCGAAATATGGATACGGTACCCCACCGCTTGGGGAATCCGTTTGAGACCGTTGGTGGCGATGCAACCCATAGGAATTTCTTCATAACAGACCCTGCAGAGTTCCGGAACCAGGGAGGGCTCGGCACCGGCAAGAACCACGAAAGTGATGCCGCGTTTTTTCTCCGCCTGCATCAACTCCCGCCAGTCGTCGGGATGGGTGTTGTCAGTGGTGTGCTGCTTGTCCCCCTCGTAGTAATAACAGCCGTTACAACGGATGTTGCAGCGGTGGGTCATGTCATAAGTGGACTCACGCAAAAAGAAATACCGACGCACTTTTTCCCAACGGTCCCTGGCGTCGGGATCGGCGATCAAGTCTGAAAACTTCCATGTTGGTTTGGCATCCATGGGAAAAAACCATTGTGATTGAGGTTGCCAGTGTTACAAATTAGGCTGCCATTTTGTTCTGGATATATTCACCGATAAGCCGTATCGTAGTCAGTTTGGGATAATCATCCTCGTCAATGCGAACCGCATACTCATCCCGCAACACCAGGGCCACGGTGGCCAGATCCATGCTGTCAATGCCCACTTCATCCACCAGATCGATATCCGGGTCAAAGGTTTGGGGCGTGACATCCTCCAACTTTAATTCATTGATCATGATCTCCGCGATGCGCAGGATGATCTCATCGGTTTCCACTGCCATGTTACTTAACTCTCCTTTGGGAAAAGATCGAACCGCATGGTTATTGCCCGTCATGGGGACGGGTAACCGGTTACTGGCCACCCAATTTAATCTGGCCGCTGCATATCAAGCCCTCGTCTCCGGTAATACGAAAGCTGTGGTTCGACCCATCGATTCCCCTTTTTATGGTCAACACCAGGAGTTGGTCGGGCCGGACCATCTGCTTGAAACGCACACGGTTAATTTGAGTGACAGGGCGCGCTTCGTCGATAATGCGAATCAAAATGTCATGAACCATTCCCAGCTGGGCGACACCGGGAAGCAGCGGCATTCCAGGGAAATGGCCGTCGAACCACGGTGAATCCGAGGGGACGCGAATATGAGCTTCGATTTCATCCGTCGCCCCCTGATTCTCAAGTATGCACTTATACCACAGACCCATTGGTTTTTCTAACCTATTCAATCGCATGACAAGCAAAGCCATACTTTTAGGGCATCCAAAATAATGTTTTAGGGCCGCGTTATCGGTCGTCGCAATCGTCCCCCGTACGCGATGCCTTTTCCAAAGCATTATCCTAAACACGATGGGATGGGCAAATGGAAAATTTTCATTTCCGTACAGACGCTAACGGACCAGATACTCCCATAACGGGCCGGAAAATCCCTTGGCGTGCATGCGCCGAATGATGGCCGCCGTAACGTCACCACCCGCCCCGAACACCCAGTTGGGACGTCCGGATGCCCGCTGGGTGACCTGCTGCATGATCGTTGCCTCGGCGATGCCATTCGCCTGGTAAAAAAAGGGTTGCAACAGATCTTCCCTGTGCTCGAGCAGGCCATCTGCCAGGCAACGGTCGAATAAGGCCGTATGGGGGTAGACCCGCATGCCACAAAAGAGGAATAGTACCGTTTTCCAAAGCGTGTCAATATGATCCAGGGTTTCTTGCAATGTCGCTGACGTTTCTCCCGGTCCACCCAGCAAGAAATAATGCGCCACATGGCAACCGGAGGAAACCGCCGCCTCATGGGCGGTGAACACCTGTTCCACGGTGAAAGGCTTGCGGTACGATGTCATCACGGCCTCGGAAAGGCTGTCGGTACCGAATTCCACATGTTTTAGTCCCGCCTCGGCAAGGGTTTCGAAATACCCCGTCGGCAGGTGCATGGGGGTAAAAAAAGCCCCCCAGGGGATGGTCAGACCGGCTTTCTTAAACGCCTCGGCCACAGCCAAAGAATGGTCGATGTCGGCGTTGAAGGAAGAATCGGTAATATAAATGTATCGGGCGCCGGCGGCTTCAAGTTCCAGGGCGGTGCCGGCCGCTTCGTCGGGGGCCACCAAACGCAGTTTTCGTCCCTCGATCAGCGGGTAGGTGCAATAGATGCATCGGAATGGACACCCTCGCTTGGTTTGCAGGTTCAGCATGGCGCCGTTTTCGATATACCAGTCCTGATGCGCCGCCGGTTGACGTGGTCGTGGCTTGCGGCTACCGGACCATGGTTCGGGAAACGAAACCGCTTCTTCACCGGGCAGAATTACGCCGGGCAGACCCTTCGGGCTCTCCCCTTTCTCCAGGGCATCGATCAGCAGGTTGAAGCGTTCACCTTCTCCGATGATGCCAAAATCGGCGGCGAGTTCCGACAATACCCGCTGGGGAAAAAGAGTGAAGCCGCTGCCCCCTAACACCACCGGCGCTTGCGAGGCCTGGCGCACCCCTCTGACGATTTGCCGGTAGCCGTCAATAAACCCGATGGGATCGGTGGTATCGGTATTGTCGATGTTGCGCAACGAGATACCGATCAGGTCTGGCATAAACAGTCGAATCCGCTCGGCGAGACTACCGGAATCGGGCAGGACGTTGAGATCTTCGATGTGAACCCGGTGCCTGGCATGGATGGATGCCGCCACATGGTCAAGACCGATAGGATAGACCGGATAAGGTTCCTTCAAAGTATTGGCAGAGACCAACAGGATCTTCATCTTGTTATCGTCAATGGTCGAAGAAACGAATGGATGGCATCAGTTGGCTGGTTGAGAGGACGGATTGTTGATGAAATCAGCAAGCGCCCGAACCGAGGCGAAAACCTTGGCCCCCAAATCACGGTTGTTGATGGTTAGGCCATAGTCCTTTTCCACCAGCATCACCATTTCGAGTACATCAATGGAATCGATGCCTAGACGTCCTCCCACCAACTGCTCGTCCGCATCGATATCAGTTGGTGAAACATCCTGGAGATTCAGTGCTTCAACGATTTTAAGGCGAAGTTCATTGATCAATTCTTCCATGGAGCATATCCTTTACAGGCCTTTTTAATTCGTGTACTATCAATTACCGAAAACAGTTATAATAATGAAAATCAATACTCTTTTCAAGACTTTTTACATACCATGCCCACAACTGATGAATCGTCTGTCGAGGCCCTTTTACCCCATCGCGGCCAGATGTTGCTGGTGGACGAGATCATTTCCGCCACTGATGAGCAGGCCACCACATCATCCATGGCTCGCAAGGACTGGCCGCTGGCCAATGACGGAGCGATCAACCCATTGATCCTGGTCGAACTGGTCGCTCAGACCGCCGGTATCCACAATAGCCTGAAACGGGTCGAACAGCTCGGCCAAGGCTCCCCCACGCGGGGTTGGCTGGTGGGGATCAAATCCGCCCGTTTCCATGTGGCCTGCATCGCTCCCGGAAAAACGGTCATGACAACCACCAGGAATGCGTTCGTATTCGAAAATCTGCGTGAAATCAAGGGAACCGCCACCATTGATGGGCAGCCGGCCGCCGACGTGGTGCTGCAAATCGTCGAAGCACAGGAGGAATCTCCCAATGAATGACGATAAAAAACGGCCCGTGGCCTTGGTTACCGGTGGGTCCAAAGGCATCGGCCGGGCCATTTGCGTAGAGTTGGCCCAAAGCGGCTACGATGTTGTAATCAATTTCCAGTCGGATGAAGCGGGGGCCATGGAAACCCTCGAACAGGTCAATACCCGAGGAGGCAACGGCCGCATCCTGAGGTTCGACATCCGAGATGCCGAACATAGTGCCATGGCCATCAAAGGCCTGTTGGAGACGGTTAGCAGTTTAGACGTTTTGGTGAACAACGCGGGGGTTACCGCCGACGGGTTATTTTTAATGATGTCCCGGGATAACTGGAAACGGGTCGTGGACACGACCCTGGACGGGTTCTACAATGTCACCCATCCGATCATCGAACAAATGATTCGTCAGCGCCAGGGCAATGTAGTGTCCATCGCCTCGGTCGCCGGATTGATCCCCAACCGGGGACAAACCAATTACAGCGCCGCCAAAGCCGGTCTGATCGGCGCCAGTCGCAGCCTGGCCGCAGAAGTCGCCCGTATGGGGATCCGTGTCAATGTGGTGGCGCCGGGATTCATCGAAACCGACATGATCAAGGACGTTCCCATACCCAACATAAAAAGCATGATTCCCATGGCCCGAGTCGGTAAACCCGAGGAGGTGGCCCGGGTGGTCCGTTTTCTCTGCTCGCCGGATGCATCCTATATTTGCGGGCAGACCATATGTGTTAACGGCGGCATGTGCTAAACGGTTTGATTTAACGTGCACCAAACAAAGGCTTCGCTCAATACCATCAATGCAACAAAGATCCGCCATCCATAACCGCTTTAAAGAACAATTCATTGTCCGCGACCAAAAACGAAGGGCGCACATCTGGCTGACCGTCGCAATGCTCCTGGCTGCCGTTATGTGCCTGGGCTGGGCGGATTCCTTTGAGGGTATCCGGGCAGCGGCTGCCAACGTGAATGCCATCGAGGCCGATTTTGTTCAGGAGAAGCATCTGCCGATTCTGGTTAGGCCACTGTTGTCGACCGGGCGGCTTTGCTACCGGCGTCCGGACGATTTGCGCTGGGAATACGACGCCCCGGTGAAAAGCGTGCTGCTGATTCATGACGGTGACACCCGGAGATTTGTCCAATCCGATAAGGGGCTCGTGGAAGATGCCAGTGTCCGCATGCAGGCCATGCAATATGTGATGCCCGAGATCAGCGGATGGCTCAGCGGCCGGTTTCAGGATAATCCACTTTTCACGGCCAGCCTTTCCGGCGACCAACGGATTGTGCTGGTTCCCAAAGATGAGGGCATGGCCCGCTTTCTTCAGCGGATAGAACTGGTCATGTCCAACACACCGGGCGTGATCGCAGAGGTATTGATTTTCGAGAGCGCTGACGCGTATACTCGAATGCTTTTCAACAATACGCGGGTCAACCCCGATCTTGACGATCGGCTTTTTCAGGATGCGCGATGAAGTGGCTAATCGTGGGCGTTGGATTACTGATGGGCGCATGCACCCATTTACCGACCATCCAGCCCATGGATGATATCGGCCTCGCCACCATTGAAACGGATTGTCGATCCCACTTCCCCCAGGGCCGATGGCAATTGGTGCATACGATCGGCGCCCGGCTTAACGGCGCCCGGCAGGCCACGTTCACCGGCGTGGTTGTCATGTCGACCGTGGACCAATGCATTCATTGTGTCTTGATGACCCTGGAAGGCATGGTTCTTTTCGAGGCATCCAACGATGGATGCAAGACGACCGTGCAACGGGCTTTCGGCCCCTTCGACAATCCCCATTTTGCCAAGGGGGTGATGGACGATATTCGTTTCCTTTTTTTTGAGCCCCAAGGCCAGATAATTGCCAAGGGAACCACCACAACGGACGACCGGATATGCCGTTACCAGGGGCCCCGGGATACGATCGTCGACCTGATGGAACAACCGGATCGAGACTGGCGGATGCGGCAATACGACAAGCGAGGCAAGCGGTTACGGCAGGTGACAAGCGATGCCACCGATGCCCGTGGCATCAATTCCCATATGACCATCGAGACCGGACGGGGAAACCGTGCCTACCAATTGACGATGAATCTGGTGGAGGCCATTGAACTGCCCTGACGGACAATGGACCTTCAGAAATGGCTATTTTCCCGGATATTGGAATTTACCCATTGACAATTCCCTGTAACCCGAACCTAATTATGATCGGCAAATGACCGGGCGGGCGTTCGGTCGCGCGGTCTGATTGTCGATGGAGATCAAGGCAACATGGGGATCATGCTCAAAGAACACGAATACATTCGCCAAACCTTGGAACGTTACACCAATTGCAAGCTGGAAAATATTTGCAGCCATATCTTGATCACCAATTTTAGGCAGTATATCAAATCCTTTGCCGAAATCACCGGTGCCAAGATCCTGGAAAACAACTTCCGGATCGCCAATGCACCCGACCTGGATTGCACCATGATCGATTTCGGCATCGGATCCCCCCAAGCCGCCCTGGTAATCAACGGCCTGGCTTACTTGGACAATCTCAAGTCCGTCGTCATGGTCGGCATGTGCGGTGGTATCGACGATATCTTGGAGGTCGGTGACTTCGTGGTACCCACGGCCGCCATTCGCGGTGAAGGAACCAGCCGCCACTATCTGCCCGTGGAATTCCCCGCCCAGCCAGCCATGTCGGTAAACTTGTTGTGTATCGGTGCGGTCAAGGCACAAAAGATCACACCCCGATGCGGCATCGTTTATACCACGGATCGGCGGTTATGGGAGTTTGACGAGGAATTCGTGGATTATCTTCGTCGCCAGCGGATCCTGGCCATCGAAATGGAATTGGCCACGCTTTATTCCGTGGCCTATCGATATGAAGTCCCCATCGGTTCTATCATGCTGGTTTCGGACATGCCGCTACAGCGGCGCGGCATCAAGGATAAAAAGCTCCATGAAGAAATATACAAGAACCACATGCCGACCCATCTGAAGATCGCCCTGGATGCCATCGCCAATCTCAAAGACCGTTGGTCGAATGTGGAACGGCAATTGCATAGCGAATGGTAGGATCGGAACCTGAGCGCGTTTTGGGTGAAACAAACAGCAAAGCGATCCGAAAATAAAAATCCTGCATTATTTCTCATCCTTATCTCATGCGGCGGGAAAAGCGCCAGCCAGGCTAAGGTTTTTTAATGGGATATGGGTATTGCACCGCCCCCTTTCCCATTGTATAAGGACGGGGTGGGATATGCTGATGATACCTCCAATATCCCCCACCGGGGTCGGTGCGAAACTCCTGCAGAAACGCTCTAATCGTGTTTAAGATAATGTTTTTGGCAAGGCCAGAGGGAGAAAGCTGTATAATCAATACCGCGACGAGCGACAACGCAGCCTAAAAACATTATCTTGAATGCTATAAGCAAACAAGTGTGTCAACGCCCGTCCCCGCATCTGTAAGAGAAATCGGGTGTGACAACATCGTATTCCCATGGTGTTATTGTTGTTGACGGTAGCGTTCCGTTTCCTGAAGCAATCAGACCGCATGGCGATTGAATCGCGGCGATAGGCTTTTGCCTGAATATCCGAAACGATCATCGATTCAGGTGTCGACAAAGAATCATGGTTTCCAGGTAACCGTCATTCCCACAAGATCAGCGAAAGGGTACCATGGCACTGACAAAAGCCGATATCGTCGAACAAGTGTATTTGAAGCTGGGTTTTCCCAAGGACAAATCATTCCAGATCATTGAATCGCTGATAGAAAGTGTGAAGCGCAGTCTGTCCTCCGGGGACGATGTCCTGGTTAGCGGATTCGGAAAGTTCTGCGTGAAAGAAAAACAGCCTCGCAAAGGCCGCAACCCGGCCACGGGTGAAACCACCATTTTGCCGGCCAGACGCGTGGTGACGTTTAAATGCTCGGAACGTTTGCGAACGCGCCTAAATGGGAGAAAACGAACCCGGGCCTGAGGATTTAACCTGAGGATTTAAATGGTTGCTCGGGAAATAACGTTTTTTAGGGGGGGTAGTCAGACAGGTGGTATCACTTCCAGTTCGATCTTGGAAAAATCATCCTTTCGCAGGGACAAATGATAGCCACGAACTTTGATGTTAATTCTGCCACGCGGGGATTCCTCGTCCTCCACCTCGATAATGCTGCCGGGAGTAATACCCAATTCCTTTAGCCGATCGACAATAGAGCCTTTCCCTTTCACCCGCACCAACCTCGCGACCTGTCCTGGAGTCAGACTTTCCAGGGTAATAACCTCACGGTTGGCCTGCCGAAACTGTTGTTGGCGCTTCTTGAGATCATCCAGGCATTTGGAGATCGCATTTTCGCACCCGGAAAGGGCGTCGTTTTTACCACAGAATTGGCGAAAACCGCTGATCCATTCCTCCCCTCCCCGCGGACAGATCTGAACAAATTCCACGAAACGCACCAGCCTGTCGATGATCACGGGCGAAACGGCATGTTCCATTCTGCAGGCGTTATCCTCGGCGACCTGTTCTTCCACATCCAGCACCTTGGTGAAAAAATCCTTCAGGATTTCATGGCGGCGCACAATATCCCGCGCCAAGATCTCTCCGCCGGGCGTCAGCGTGATGACGTCATAAGGAGCGTAATTGATGTGCCCCTTTTCGGCTAATATTCTCAAGGCACCGGTAACCGAGGCACTATTGACGGCCATACGCACAGCGATATCTTTTGCCCGAGCGGCTTTTTTTTCGGAAACGATATGGTAAATCGCTTCCAAATAATCTTCCATGTTGGCGCTCAGCGGCTTGCTTTTGGCCATGGTATCTCTTATGTTCTAAATGAATTTTGAATGAATTGGAATCCCAACGGATCGCGTCGACCGAAACAAATAAGAAAAATAATAGCGGGGCCGATAAAGCGGAGTCAAGATATTTTTGGGGGTCCTAAAATACACGTAGCCCGCGCAAACAAGCGCTTACTATTGGTCATTCAATCAAGTAGGGAGGGACTGGTGACGGAAAATCGTTCTCTAAATATTCTCAAGAATGCCATCCTTTTGGAAAAACGGGGCAAGGCGTTTTATCGCTCGGTGGCCAACCAATCAACCGATGCTGACGTCAAAGACTTTTTTGAAACCATGGCGGCCGAAGAGGTGGAGCATGTAAAAATCCTTTCCGACCAATTTAAGAACTACAGGCAGACGGGTAAGTTCAAGGCCTCGGACACCTCGACGATGGGGGCCATAGCCCAGACTGTGTTGAGCCCGGAAGTCAAGGACCGTATTGCCGCCGCGGATTTCGAGGCAGCCGCCATTTCAGCCGCTATGTTGATGGAAGAGCGCGCCATCGCCCTCTATTCCGGTCGTGCGCAGGAATCCCAGGATCCGGAGGAAAAGAAACTCTACCAATGGCTGGCCGATTGGGAAAAAGAGCATCTGGAGTTTTTGGCGGCCATCGATGCAGAACTCAAGGAACGGATCTGGAACGATAGCGGTTTTTGGCCGTTCTAGTTGTTTTGTCGCAGCCATCATGATTCGGGTTTAATTCAGCCCAGGCGGGGATTGGCCACCGATTAGGGGTGGCGGAAGAAATAATTCCTCCAGACGGCGCCGGAATTGTGATCGTCACCAAGGCGCATCCACCGGTGCATATCAAGAATAAGTGCCGTTGGATGGAACGTCGTAGACGGTTGCAGGAACAAGCAAGAGGGGGGAATTATTTCTTTCCGGCGTCCCAAAGCCGATCACCCAGTTTCTCACGGATCACCGCTTCGAGGGTAGGCGAACTGTTGTCCCGGTATGCATAACAGACCCGAATCACCGGCTTGTTAACCTTGACCACGGCGGTCAGGTCGATGGGCGTGGCGGAAAGCACCAGATCGCATGGGCAGGCGTTGACGGTTTCCTCCAGATCCCGTATCTGGTCATCGCTGTATCCCATGGCGGGCAGCAGGGTGCCGATATGGGGGTAAGATTGAAAGGTTTGCACCAGCGTTCCCTTAAGGTAGGGACGTGGATCGGTACAGGATGCGGCGCCGAAACGACGGGCGGCAATGACTCCTGCGCCGTAGGTCATCTCGCCGTGGGTCAGGGTGGGGCCGTCCTCCACCACGAGAACGCGCTTGCCTTTGACCCGATCCGGTTCCGCTACCGTGACGTCCGAGTCGGCCAGGATGATGGCTGCTTCGGGATTGTGTTTTTTGATGGTTCGGCGTACCTGTTCCACCCTCTCGGGCTGTGCGCTGTCCACTTTGTTGATCACCGCCACGTCGGCCATAAGCATATTGGTTTCGCCGGGATGATAGGAAACTTCATGGCCGGCACGGTGGGGGTCAAACACCACGATGTTTAGATCAGGTTTGAAAAACGGCGTATCGTTGTTACCGCCGTCCCAGACGATGACATCGGCCTCCTTCTCCGCTGCCTCGAGGATCAATCCATAGTCGATACCGGCATAGACCACGGCACCCATATCGATCACCGGTTCGTACTCTTCGCGTTCCTCGATGGTGCACCGCTGACGCACGAGATCCTCACGGGAAGAGAACCGCTGAACGATCTGCTTGGTCAGATCACCATAGGGCATGGGATGGCGAACCGATACCACACGCTTGCCCATGGCCTGCAAAATCTGGATGACCCTGCGGCTGGTTTGCGATTTACCGCAACCGGTACGGACGGCACACACCGAAATCACCGTCTTTTTCGACGCGAGCATGGTGTACGGCGCGCCGATGATGATGAAATCGGCACCCGCGGCAGTGGTCAGTGAGGCCTTGTGCATCACTTCCACATGGGGCACGTCGCTGTAGGAAAACGCCACCAGATCAACCTGGTGGGTGTGAATCAGCGCCTTCAGACGGCTGTCCGGATAGATGGGGATGCCATCGGGATAATATTTACCGCAAAGCGCGGCCGGATAGATGCGATCGTCGATATCGGGGATTTGGGTGGCGGTGAAGGCCACCACCTGGTAGCGCGCGTTGTCCCGAAAATAAACGTTGAAATTGTGAAAATCCCTGCCGGCAGCCCCCATGATGATGACTTTTTCTTTCATCTTAGGTCGTGGCCACATCATAGCCGGTCTGCAGCGTCTCCATGAGTTCCCTGACCGACAGGATCTTGTCCACTCGGTAGGCATTGGCACCGGCAAAGGCAAAGCCATTTTTCAATTTACCCTGCCTGGCCGCGGCCAAGGCAAGGCCGATACAGTAAGGACTTTTTTCGGGATCGCAGGTTTTAATGCAGTGATAGGGGCAACGAAAGGGACGGCGGGTGCCTGCAGCCGCATCCACCAAGAATTGGTTTTTAAGCGCCCGGCCAGGAAGGCCGACCGGACTATTGATCACCATCAGGTCTTCTTCGCGGGCGTCCAGATAGGACTGTTTGAAGGCCTGATCCGCATCGCATTCGTGGGTGGCCACAAAGCGGGTCCCCATCTGAACACCGCTGGCACCCAGCTCCAAAAAGTGGTGGATATCGGCACCATCATAAATGCCGCCGGCGGCGATCACCGGAATACGCACGCCCTGGGCCTCCTCGACCGCAGTTATGGCGGCAACCACGTCCCGAACCAGGTTCTCCAGACAAAAGGCGGGGTCCTCCAACTGCTCGGCCTTGAATCCCAAATGGCCACCAGCCTTGGGCCCCTCCACCACGAAAGCATCCGGCAGGTAGTGATAGCGCTGCAACCACCGCTTGCAGATCAACTGGGCGGCCCGTCCCGAGGAAACGATGGGCACGAGCCGTGTACGGTCCCCTTTTTTCAGGAACGCGGGAAGGTCCAATGGGAGTCCGGCACCGGCAAAGATGATATCGATCTTTTCGGCAATGGCGGTTTTTACCAACTCCGCGAAATGAGTCAGGGCAACCATGATGTTGACGCCCAGAATGCCGCGGGTCTTTTCGCGCGCCTTGCGGATTTCGTTGGCCAGGGCCCGGCAGTTGGCTTCCAGGCCGTTGGTGGTGACATCCTTTTCACAAATACCGGCCATTGCCCCGGCGATAACGCCGATGCCACCGGCATTGGCCACGGCGGATGCCAGGCCGGACATGGAAATCCCAACGCCCATGCCCCCCTGGATGATGGGCAGTTGACTGATCAAATGGCCGATTTTCAGCTCTGGCATTTTCATAAGTAGCACCATTTGCAACCGTTTGGCATGCTCGAGCGAGCATAGTAATTCACTGATCAATCACCCATATCCGGCCGGACAGCCAGCTACAAGCAGGAAAGCGGGTATTACAAAAATTTTACACATTCGCAGGCTATAGATACTTGTCCCGCAAAGCGGCCAGGCGAGTCAAATAGCGTTCGCGGTAGGCCAGCCCCTTTTGATTGGCGATATCGTAAAACAGGTAGTCAATATAAGGCCGCAGATCGATGCCGTAACGATTGAATTTCTCATCGTTGGCGAGGTCTACGATGAGGATCGAATAATAGGTGACCAGCATGCGTAGCCTGGATTCACGGCGTAGCAGATAGCTTCGTCCCCCCAGGGTGTTAAGAAAGTAACCCGCGTAGTCATAGACACGCTCGATGGGCAGCGGGGCATTGTCACCAGGAAGTGGACGATTGCATTCGACAACCCGGGCGTAGAGCACCCCTAAGGCCGGTTCCAGCACCCGGTCCTCGTTATCCATGATCGCCTTGGCAAGCAGCAGGCGCTTTTTACCAAGCACCCGATAAAAGTGGGTGACGTTTTTCACCAAACGGAACATGTCCTGCATCTCGGCGACGTTGACCGGCGGATCATCCATCAGCCTGGCGACACATTCCCGTAAAAACGCCGCGCTCCCGCCATTGGGCTGGCGGTCGGTCATGTAATCCTGACCGTCCAGGTAAGCAAAAAAGGCGTTCAGCTGGCTTTCCACCGTTTCACAGTTAACCGGCCAATCGTCTTTGGCATTCTCGGGTGCCGGCGTACCAAAGACCGTGGGGAAAAGATCGTCTTCCTGACGCATTTGGCGTTCGGCATCCAATTTCGTCCGCATTTCCTCGAGGTCCGCCTCAAGCTTCTGAATGACCTCCAGGCATTCACTCTGTGCCTGTTGAAGCTCCTGGGCCATTTGATTCTGGTGCCACCGCTTGCCCATGAAATAGAGCCCAAACCCGGCAACGATGATGAAGAATACGACCGCGACAGTCACAAGCGACCTATTTGAGGATCTCACATTCATCTCCTTTTTTGTTCTTTTTTCGGTGGTGATACGATGCACGCGAAAAGGTCGGTACGATGTTGGACCGGCCGACCATCCAAAAGATCCGTTGCCAAATCGAATGCCGATTCGGCTTGATCCAAGCGGCGTAAAAAGCGGTCTGGGTTGATTCGCTCCAAATCGACGGGCCGGGTAGCTTCCACGACATGACGGCCACCGATGGCCTTTTTACCCACATGGGTCACCACCATGCTGGCCACCAGCAATGCGTGGTGGCGCAGTGCATCACCGGCAACACCATGTAAAATGGTTCGGCAAATGAATTCATAGCAAACTGGCGGCCGCCCCGCAACAAGGGTACACCCCCGTTTACCGAGCCATCCCTGGGAGGGATTGAAAACCGATCCAGGCGAGAAATGTCTGACCACACGCGTCAGAAAAGCACTTTGCCTGGTTTCGATACAAAAATGTGCCCGACAACAGACGTGCTGACAGGCGGAGCAAAACGATCGGCACCATTTCTCGGTCCATTGCCGGACCCGTTGCTCGAACGCCCCATAGCATCGCACGAGCCTGTCCACGTCCTCTATCATCGGCACGGTTTCCTCAGGCAAAAAAATTGGGATAGAAAAGGCGTCCGGCCACGATACCCGGTATTTCCCCGGCAACCATCGTGCTTACCCGACATTCGCTTAAAAAAACTAATTCACATGGCTATGCTTTTCAATACCTTTTGCACAATTGCCTTTGGCGTGGACGGCTGAAATCAGGGCAACACACCGTTGCCTTGAGTGAGAACACCGGCCAGGAGCAGGATAAAGAGCACCTGCAGCAACCGCATGCCACGCCGGCGAAGGCGCCATGGAGGAAGAAAGAAGGCAACCATGAATCCGTTCGCCGCATAAAGGGGGGATAAGACGACGAGGTTGTCGGTCGTCCAGGCGATGATCAGCGCCGCCAAGTATAGGTAGCCTGCCCAGGCCACACTGAGCGCCTTGATCCGGCGGGGACCGCGCAGGGCCCCATAGACCATCGCCGGCAGAACGAGCAGGGCAGCGAAAGGACCGAATCCCACATGGCCGCTGCCTGAAAAAACCGGCACGAAGGGCACGCTGGCACCGGATCGCCCGAACAGGGATCCCACCAATGTATTGTAAATGCGCATCATCAGCCGATTCAAATCCAGGCCGAGCAACCAAGTCAGTGCGTCGCGCACGGCCGCGGTGGGATCCAGGCTGATGAACAAATACCGAACCAGGTTGGCCACCGCACCGATGATGCCATCCGTATCGAATACAATGGCCGTCCCGAAAAGTGGATAATCGTGGGCCAGATTCAGGGCAAAAGCAGGAACCTGGGCCAACACCACGGCCAACAGAAAGACTAATATCGTCTCCATCGGCCGGTCGGTCATCAATTCGCGGCACAGTAGCCAACCGTGTCGGCGAATCATGACCACCGTCAAGAGCAGCCCCATCACCAGGACCAGGGCTGCGCTCATGGGATGGGCATGGATGGAAAAAAAGAGGCAAAGCAAAAAGAAGCGCAGGTCCCACGGCTGGTGCTGTTCCACCAGCCGGTAAAGCAGCAACACGCAAACCGTGATGGCAGCCACGGAGATGAGCTCGGCACACGGGTGCAGGGCCAAGCCCACCAGGCGAGGCATGCTGGTCACCATCAGGGTAATGGTCAAGGCCATGGGTGGCCAGGCATATCGCCGGGCCAGTGCATACGTGGAGAATCCCACGGCCATGTGGGCCAGTAGGCCGAAACCGCAGGCGTTGGGTGGCAGACCGAACCGAGTCGCATGATAGAACAAGGCGGAAGCATTAAGGGGAAGAACCGGATGGGCGACGGCAAACCGAGCCAAACGATCATGGGACCAACCGGTCAGGCTCGTTACCCATGCCGGATCACCCGGTGCCCCCTGGCCGACCACGGCCAGGATGACCATGCTCCCCCATGCCGCAGCGAGGCCAAGTGCAGGCAACGGCTCATGGCGAATCAGGTGGCCGACGGATCGGGACATGCCAGCCAGAAGCGACCACCGGCGCCCCCCGACGGCCAGAACGGCCACCAGGGCCACGAATTCCACCACCATCCCGAGCCACGGTGATCCAAGCAGCATGTCACCCTGGTGGATCAGGGAATAGGCCATGAAAATCATGAGAATGGCCCCGGCCCCGGCCTCGGCGACGGTATACCCCTGACGCTTTAAAAAGAGAAACCCCGCCAGAACGAATATCGCCGTTTCGACGGTCAGTCCCAAGGCCGTCGCCAGGCTCAAGACCGATTTCCTCCACCGACTATCGCCAATCGTTGCACGCCGATGGTCATTGGGCCTCCGACTGCCGTTTGAGGGCCTTTTTTTGCTTGAGATGATCGACAATCTCGATCATGAAATCACGCATGTCACGGGCCAGCCGTTCACACTCCGGACAGTATATTTTACGGATCATTTTGCCGTGGACATCGTTCTGGTGCCAATACCATTCGATGTAGGGCGAGCCTTTGCAGAACTTTTTGCCCGTGTACTGGGCAATGGGACAGCCCACGCAAATCAAGACGTAAAAAAGTCGGCAAGGCGGGCAATCGAGCACCCCGCCGTCCGATCCCTTCCCGGCAAGGATGCGGTTCCACTTGCGCACGGACGCTTCCATGATACTGATTTTATCCATTATGCCTCCCCATCCGCATTTGCAGTTAAAAATCGGACCATCCTGGATTGACGCCTTGGGATCGATTTATAAAAATCCCGTTCCTTAGTTCAGCCCATTCCAGAAGCGTCCGTGGATATGGGTACAGCGATGGATGACGGTCCCGACCCGATCCGCATCGGCCGTCTCGGCCACGCCATTTACATCGGTGGTGGTTCGGCCGGTCAGTTCATCGATCATGGCCGACGCGCCATCGGCCACGGCATCGGGATCATACCCGCCTTCCAGGCAGAACACGACCCGCCCGCTGCAGATTTGGCCGGCCATATCGAGAATCAGCCGGGTCAGTCCGGCAAATCCCGTCGGGCTGACCTTCATGGCGCCCAGCGGATCGGCGGCGTGGATATCGAATCCAGCGGAAACGAGAATCAGCTCCGGCCCGAAGGCCTCGGCCACCGGCAATAGCAACCGCCGGTAAATGGCCACGACGTCTCCGTCGCCGCACCCTTTCATCAACGGCACATTCATGGTGGTCCCCTCCCCCGGTCCCAGGCCTGTTTCGGTTGGATGACCGGTGCCCGGATAATGGGGAAACTGGTGCGAAGAGAAAAAAAATACGGACGGGTCACGTTCAAACATGTGCTGGGTACCGTTCCCATGGTGAAGATCCCAGTCCACCACCATCACCCGTTCCAGGTGCATGATTTTCCGGGCCGCCATGGCACCGATGGCCACATTGTTAAAAATGCAATACCCCATGGCCCGGGCTCGCTCGGCATGATGGCCGGGGGGACGGGAAAGCACCAACGCGTGGGCCAGCGATCCGTCAAGCACCCGTCGAATCGCCCCCAGGGTCCCGCCGACGGCCGTGGCCGCCACGTGAAAGGAGCGATCGCAGGTCAGGGTGTCGGCGCTGAGGGCCGCACCCCCCTTCCCGGCTGTGGCCTTGACCTGTTTCAAATAGGCCGGACTATGCGCCAAAAGGATCTCCTCGTCGCTGGCCAGCCCGGGCACCACGGTGGTGAAACGGCCGTCCGTCTGCCACATCGCCAATCGTTCGTAAAGCGGTCGTAGCCGGCGGGGATGATCCGGGTGCCCCGCATCGGTCTCGTGCTCAAGATAAACCGGATCCCAGATCACGCCGGTAACCGTCATCGTTCACCTCCCGCGCTGTTATTCGCATCTTTGGGCTCGGGCACCGTCAACACGGAGCAAGGCCCATGGCGCAGCAAGACCTCGGTGGTGGAACCGGAAATCAGACGTCCCATGGCCCCGGAAGGCCGCACGCCGACGACAATCAGGTCGGCACCTCGCTCCCGGGCGACCCGTAGCACCATATCCTCCGGATCCCCCGGGGCAACCGTGGTGGAAAGTCGCTTTTGCGCAGGGAACAACCGGCCGGCCTGCCGACGCAGTTGATGATCCAGATGATCCTGCAAGGCTCGCTGGGCCTGGGCATAAGATGCCGGGGGCGGGTCCTCCGGGTGCATGTCCATGGGCCCTTCCATGGCGTGGACCAGATGAATCGGCCATGTGGGTTCCGGTTGCAGAAGGGATAACAATCGTGCCGCCCGGTGCCAGTACCCGTTGCCGTCGCAGCCGACCACCACACGGCGAAAACCGACCGTCGGGTTGCCCCCATCGCCAGTGGTCGGTTTGACCACCAGCATGGGACGGTCCATGGTCCGTGACATCCGTTCCACCACGGTACCGATAAAAAACCGCCGCAACCCCGACACCCCATGACTAGCGGAAACGACCAGACAGGGGGGGAGCATATCCACCAGGGCAGCGATCTGCTCCACTGGATCACCAAACCTCACCACCGGCTGCCAGTCGACCGAGACGGGTTCCATGAGGTGCTGCATGCGTCGCCTGGCCTCCGCCATCAGATGCTTCAGGTCGCCGCCGCGTTCGAAGACCAGCGTGGGATGAATCCGGTCCTGGGGATGATGAACCGCGTGCAGAAGATACAGGCGAACTCCTGCCCGCCGGGCCAGCGCCACACCGTAATCGCAAACCCGCGCACAAAAGGGCGAAAAGTCGATGGCACAAAGAATAGCGTGGATGGGAAATGCCATGCCGGTATTCCTTCTGGATGGCCATAATTATTATCCAGACAACGAACCAATGGGGCATTAATGATGATAGTGTAGGAAGAAGGCATGGTTTGTGTCAATCCGAATCATGAGAATAGCATTTGAACTTACCATGGATTGGGATTAAAATAGATTTTTTCGTTCCCGCCATACCGACATTTCCGACCGTTTTAGCCACGAAAGGAGAAAGACTGTGATCGAAGCCATTGCCAACCTGCTCAAAGTGCTTAATTCGGAGACCGAGCCGGGCCAAATATCGCTGGCACTGTGCCTTTCCATGATTGCCGGCCTCACCCCGATGCTGTCCATGCACAACCTTATCGTTTTGCTGCTGGTATTGGTGCTGAGGGTCAACCTGTCCGCCTTCGGTTTGGGATGGGCCTTTTTCTCAGGCCTCGCCTACCTGTTGGATCCCCTTTTTCATTCTATCGGCCTGAAGCTACTCACCGTGACCGCCTTCGAGTCCGTTTGGACCGGCTTCTACAATACTGCCTGGTTCCGATTGGATCGTTTGAACAACACGGTCGTCATGGGCAGCCTGGTGTTTTCACTGGTCCTGTTTATTCCGGCATTTATTGTCTTCAACCTGTTTATCCGGCGCTACCGCGCCCATTTTCTGGCCTGGGTCAAAAAAACGCGCCTCGTGCAAGCCATCGAGGCGTCCAAATTCTACACGATCTATCAGTCAGTATCGGGATGGAAAGGCGGTGCCGCATGAAACGCTGGATTCGCTGGAAGGGACTCATTGCCTTCGTGGCCGCAGTGGCAATCATCGCCCTGGTATGGATTCTGGTGGTCGACACGGTGGTGCGCCGCGGCATCGAAACCGTGGGTACGCGGGCCGTGGGTGCGCGGGTGGATCTGGCCAAAGCCGATCTTTCCCTGTTTCCCACCGGTCTGGAACTGACCGGACTGGCCGTGACCAACCCGGACGCGCCCATGCAAAACGCGATTGAAATCGCCCACGTGAAAATGGACCTGGATCCGCGATATCTGATCCGCCGCAAGGTGATCATCGGGGATATGTTCGTTGAGGGGATGCGTTTCGGGACGCCCCGCAAAGTCTCCGGCGAAGTACCAGCCCTCGCCGACCAACCCAAGGAAGAGAAAAAAACCGACGGCCCTTCCGGGACCGAAACGGTCCTGGAAAAGGTATGCGGTGAATTCAGCATGCCCTCCCTTGCGCAACCGGATGTCGCGGCGATCCTGGCCAAGGAACCCCTGGCATCCGTCCAACTGGCCCAGGACCTGGAAAAAAAAATCAACGCGGATAAGGAACGCTGGGAAAAGGAACTCACCCGCCTGGCCGATGAGAAAACCCTGGCGAATTATGAGGCCCGTATCCAAAAACTCAAGGGTGCCGGCGGCAGCTTGGGGTCTATACTTGGCGCGGCCGGCGATGTGCAACAGCTTCAAGCGGACATCCGTAAGGACATCAGCCTGCTGGAAAAAGCCCAAACTGCATTTACCAAGGACCTGACCACCTATCGGCAGCAGGTGGGCAGCCTTACCCAGGCCCCGCTGGCGGATGTCAAGCGCCTGGCGGATAAGTACAGCCTGACCTCGGCCGGACTGGGCAATCTGAGTCAACTGATCTTCGGCGAGCGGCTGTGCGGCTGGATGGGGACGGTTGTCGAATGGCATGGGAAGATCCGGCCGTATCTCGACAGGATCCCCGAAGGCAGGTCCGATGAACCGGTGGCGCAAAAACCCCTCAGGGGAAAGGGCCTCAACATCCGGTTCGCGGAAATCCCGCCCATGCCCGATTTTCTGATCCGCAACATGAAGATCAGTGCCGACCTGACGGCCGGCAAGTTCAGCGGCAAGATCGAGAACATTACCCTGGACCAGCACATTCTAGGCAGCCCCACCACCTTTGCCTTCCTGGGTAAAAACATGCCTCAGATCGATGCCTTGAGCCTGATCGGCACGGCAAACTATATTAACCCCGGCGAACCGAAAAACGATGCCCAACTTTCCCTCAAGGGCCTTGGTCTAGCGAACCTGCCCCTGGTCAAAACGGACGCGTTTCCCCTGACCGTCAAGCACGCCATCGGAAACCTGAACCTGAATCTGGCCACGGTGGACGATGTGCTGGACGCTGCGGTAAAAGGCGATTTCAATACCGTCCAGTTCGTTGCCGATGGGGGCAAGGAGCAGACCGCCATCGCCGGTGCCATGGCCGCGGCCATCACCAGTATCGATCGATTTTCACTGGAGGCCGACGTCAACGGCACCGTGGACGCCTATACGGTGGATGTGAAATCCGACCTGGACAAGGTACTCAAATCCGCCGTGGGCAACCTGGTGAATGCCCAGTCGGGAAAATTCAAGGCCTCATTGAAGGAAGAAATCAGCAAGCGTCTCAAGGACCCCATGGCAGAGGCCCAAGGCAGTCTGGCGGCCCTGGATGCCATCGAGGCCGAACTGTCCAAACGGTTGGATCTGGGCGATGATCTTTTGAAGGGGTTGAAACTGCCATTCTAAGGCCAGGGCATATTGCATCAGGCCACTTACCGGAACCGGGGTATTTAGGTAGGGTGGGCATCGCCCACCATTTAAAACCCTGAACGTGAATGAAGGCGGGCATTGCCCGCCCTACGCGCTGGGCCCGCGAGGCATCGCCGGTACCTAGCGGCTGAAATAGAGATCCGGCAGCCAGAGGGCAATCTGCGGGAAAACGATCACGATAACCAAACCGAGCATCATGACCAGCACAAAAGGAATAATGGAATTATAGATATCCGCTAGGCTGACCTCTTTGGGTGCCATGGCTTTCATCAAAAACAAGTTGTAGCCGAACGGCGGTGTCATATAGGCGATCTGGCAGGTTATCGTGTAAAGCACGCCATACCAGATGGGGTTGAACCCCAGGTTGATGACCAGGGGAACATACAAGGGTGCCACGATAATCAACATGGCCGTATCGTCCAGAAACATACCCATTAGGATGTAAGAGAGCTGCATCATCACCAGCACGCCGATGGGGCTGAGGCCCCACCGTTCGATAAACAGCGATTCGATGGCGTGTACCGCCCCCAATCCGTCAAAAACGGCACCGAAGCAAAGGGCCGCCAAAATGACCCACATGAACATGCAGCTGACGCTCAGCGTGTCCTTCAGTGTCTCGTCCATCACCTTCCAGGTCAGCCGCCCCTTGGCCAGGGCGGCAATGGTGGTTGCTAGGGCACCGGCGGCCGAGCACTGAACGAGACTGGTAATGCCCATCAGAAACAGACCGGTCATGGAAAAAATAATCACCAGGGGAATGATTCCCGCCCGCAGCAATTTGAACTTCTCGGCCCAGGTGATCTCGGCCAGTTCCTCCTTTGACAGGGTGGGACCCAGCTCGGGCTGCAATCGGCAGCGGATATAGATGTAGGCGATAAACAGACCAGCCATCAAAAGGCCCGGGAATACGCCGGCCAGCCACAACTGGCCGACGGGTTGGCGGGCGATCATGCCGTAAAGGACCAGGACCACGCTGGGCGGGACCATGATCCCCAAGGAACTGCCGGCCTGAATGACGCCGGTGACCATCACCTTGTCATATTTTCGATCCAGCATCTCCGGAAGGGCCAGACTGGCGCCGATAGCCATGCCGGCCACGCTCAAGCCGTTCATGGCCGAAACCGCCACCATCAGCCCCATGGTGCCGATGGCCAATCCGCCGGGAATCGGCCCCATCCAAACGTGAAACATTCGGTACAGGTCGCTGGCGATGCCGGATTGGGAGAACATGTATCCCATGTAAATGAACATCGGCAGGGTCAGAAGCGGGTACCAGTTGAGCAGTGCAAAGGCTGCATTGAAGGGCATCTCGGCCGCGCCCTTGCCCCACAGCAATAGAGCGAACAGCGTGGCCACACCGCCGATGGCCCCGAATACCCGCTGCCCGGTAAGAAGCATGAGCATCATCGAGGAAAAAATCAGAATCGCAATCAGTTCATAGCTCATTTAAAACTTTTCTCCCTTGATCTTGGCGATGTCCTTGATGAAGGTCACGATGGCCTGAAGCAACATCAGCAGAACGCCGATACTCATGATGATTTTTATGGGTGCCATATAGGGCGCCCACGCCGAACGATTTTTCTGTCCGTACAAAATCGCGTATTCCGTACTGGAATAGGCACCGTAAAGGAGAAAAACCAGATAAAAAATCAAAAAAAGACCGGTAACGGCATCGACCTTGGCCTTTTGCAGGGTCGACCACCGTCCGTAAAGCAGGTCCATGCGCACATGCCCGCGCAGAATCATGGAGTATCCGCCCCCCAACAGGTAGTATGCCGCCATGGTGAACTGGGCCATCTCAACCGCCCAGATGCAGGACTGGTCGAACAGGTTTCTGGCGATTGGTTCGTACAACAAAATTCCCATCATCATAAAAACGAGGTACATGGAGAACCTGCCGACGACGGTGTTGATCCGATCAACCGAATGCACGAATGTTTTTAACCATTTCGGCATTGCTGTTCCTTTCGTTGGATACAAAAAGGCGGCCCTTTCCGGCACCGGGATCGGATATCCGGAAAAGGCCTTTCGTAATACGACGCTGCTCAGCGACGGGAGTGCTACCCCCAACGTTGCAACATTGGGGTTAATAGCGGTAGGGAGGTCCTGCATCCCGCATCGTCTGCGCATACTCTTTGAGGATTTTGACCACCTTGGCACTTCTCGGGCTCTTCTTGGCGGTGTCATCCCAGAATTTCATGGCGGCGTCTTCGACCTGTTTCCACTCTTCCGCAGGAATGGAGGTCAGTTCCAGTTTACCGCCCTTGGTTCGGTAATGGGCTTCCCCCCACCAGTACCAATGCTGCCGGTAGTAGTGAGAACTATCCATGGAAAGTCGGAACAGGGTTTTCAGGTGATCCGGCAGGGCATCCCAAGAGTCCTGATTGGCATAGTACGATCCTGCCCAGGCGCCCGAGATGGGATTGGTCAGATAGTATTTGGTCACATCCGCCCATCCCACGGTGTAGTCTTCGGTGATGCCGGACCAGGCGACCCCGTCCAGCTCTCCAGTCTGGATGGCCATCTGGATATCCTCCCAGGGCAGGGCCACCGGAATGACGCCGAATTGCTGCATGAACCGGCCGCCGGTGGGGAAGCTGAAGACTTTGAGGCCCTTGAGGTCGGCAAGGGAACGGATCGGTTTGGTGGTAGCGAAGTTGCAGGGGTCCCACGCGCCTACGCTCAACCATTTCACGCCTTTGACCTCGGAAAACGCCTCCTCCCAAATCTCGTTCAATCCGTACCAGTTCCACAGCACCGGGACATCCAGGGAATAGCGCGAGGCAAAGGGGAAATAGGCACCGAAAATGGACACGTCCACCGGTGCGGCAATGGAATCGTCGTCACTTTGTACACAATCGATGGTCCCTTTTTGCATCGCCCGGAACAGCTCTCCCGTGGGGACCAGCTGATCGGCATTGTACAGTTCGATCACCATCTCCCCGTTGGCGACCTTGTTGAACGCGTCGATGGCCGGTTTACAGACATGCTCGGCCAATGCCGGACCGGCATAGGTCTGCATGCGCCATTTGATGGGGGTTTTCTTGCTGGCGATCACATACGGGGCATTGACCGCGGTCGCGGCCACGGCGGCGGCACCGGTGCCTGCTTTCTTTAAAAAATCGCGTCTTTTCATCGTTGCCTGGCTCCTTTCAGGTTGAGGGTGGTGAACCCGATCATCAAATCATAGTGAATCACTAAGCGGTCCGATATTGTTCGGGCAAGATACACGTGAAGTATCCCAATGCCATATCTGGTAATAATGTTCGCGGGCTGCTGCAAAATCCTTCCCGGATATGCGGTTGCCTTTGGTCGGCCCTTCTGGAATTTCCTGTTCCATGAATGCGGGCATGTCGTCATCTTTACCGCCGAGGGCAATATAAAGGTTGCGCTGCAGCTGAATGGCAGCCTCACCAATCTGCATCAGGTCGTCGAATGTATAATCAAATCCGGTGGCGGCATTGATCATTGTTACGATATTGTCAAACGTGTAAATATTGCCCGGGCCGAAAATGAACAGACACAGGCTCAGGCAGTCAACCATCGCGTAGTAGATCTGTGTGGCGCGATAAACGTCAACCTTTGCCGCGTCCAGTGCAAGGGGCTCGGAAGTCGCCTTGATATTAAAGGCCTTCAGGTCGTCGGGACTGGAGGCGATCCAGTCGTGCTCGGCTTTCATGTGGTCACCCGGGTTGGGGCCGTGCAGGTACCCAAAACCGATACCGGGTTTGGCACGCGGAAGATGGGCAGGAATACCGAGGCCACCGGCGAATCGGCGATGCCGTTCGGTTGCCTTTCCCAGCGCCCGGCAGCAGGAATCAATCCCATCGGCCATCAACTGACCGATCCGGCCTTCACGGTGAGCCATCATCCGGATGAGCGCGAAGACCTTGTCCGCCTCGCCGAAACGAACGGAGAAACCGATTGCATCCCCATCCAAGTCGCCATTTTCGAAACCGTCCATCAGATAGGCGATCAGCGCACCGGTGGAAATTGTATCCAGGCCAAGCCGATTGCACATGTCATTGGCTTCCATTGCCTGTCGCAAATCTGTGAGCCCGAGGTTGGTGCCGAGCAAGGCCATGCTTTCGTACTCGGCCAGGGCCGTATACCCTGAATCGGGGGACGCTTCTTTCTTACAACCCAGGTAACACCACTTGCACGGGTTTAACTTTCCCACGTCTGTTTTGCCGATCGTCTCATGAGCAATCGCTTCATCAAAGGCCTTGTCATTCATCCAGCCCTGTCTGAAATTGTTGACGGGCAGGTTGCCGATGTTCTGGCAAAGCATCATCAGGCCATACGTACCGTAGGTCCTCAGAACGCCGAGAAAACTCTGCGGATTTTTAGCGAAGGAATCGGAGAACCCCTTGGCACCGCTTTTGTTGATGGCCTTAACGGTCTCGCCGTCCTTGAAATCAACAGCCCGGTCACCGCCGATACGGATTGCTTTCAGTTTTTTGGCGCCCATCACCGCACCCAGACCCCCGCGGCCGGCATAATGGTCCGGCTCGAACATGATGTTGGCATGCCGCACGCGATTTTCGCCGGCGGGGCCGATGCTGGCAATGGATGTCTTTCCTTTCGAACCGGCGGCAAGCTGATCGTAAACGATCAGTCGGTCCTTGCCCCAGAGATCGGCAGCATCCATAAAGTCCACCGTATCGTTCAGGATATCCAAGGCCACCGGCGTTGGGGATTCACCGCAGATCACCAGTGCATCGAAGCCGGCCCGTTTCATGTCCGGACCGAAATCCCCGCCTCCTTGAGATGTGAAAATTCCGTTGGCTTCCGGCGACAGGGACATGACGTTGACCCGCGTCGAACCACAGACACGCGCACCGGCCAGCGGTCCGGTCGCAAAGATCAGGGGGGTGTCGGCCGCAAATGCGGCTTTCCGCTTTGCGCCCGCGATGGCCGCTTCAAGCAGTTTAGCTGCCAGAAAGGAACCGCCCAGGTGCTTTTTGTAAAATGATGCATCCTTTTCTTGAATCGTTGATGTCTGTCGGCTGAGATCGATATAGAGGATTTTGCCAGTAAATGCATGCATCTCGTGTCTCCCAATTACGGAATGGTCAATTGTGACAACAATGTCCGCCCGCCACGGGTCATGCCCCGGCCAGCACCACCAATCGGTCGAACAGGCGCTGCTGGGTGGGCTCCTCGGCCGCGGACAATTCCGGATGCCACTGAACGGCCAGCAAATCGGGGTTGGCAGCCAGCTCCATGGCCTCGATAACGCCGTCATCGGCCCAGGCCACCGCCTTAAGTCCTTCCCCCAGGCGATCTACGGCCTGATGATGCCAGGAAACGATCTCCACCCGGGTCGCTTGCATGGCCTCGGCCACAAGGCTGTCGGCTTCCACCGTCACCGTGTGCCGGATCGTTTCTCGCGGAGGACGCCGGTGAGGGACCGTCTCGCCCACCACCTCGGGCAGATGGCGATACAAGGTCCCGCCCAGGGCCACATTGACGACCTGCATTCCCCGGCAGATGGCCAGGGTGGGCAGTTGCCGGTCGAGGACGCGGCGCGTCAGCGCGAATTCGCAGGCGTCCCGTGCGGTGTCCAGATTATAAATGGTCTCATGGGAAGCGGCACCGTAACGGGCCGGATCGATATCACCGCCGCCAATCAGCACCACCCCCTGGATCGACTCGATCCAGCGGTCGATCATGTCGGGAGCCACGGGTGGCAGCAGCAACGGTACCCCGCCGGCCCGATGGATGGATTGGACATATTCGGCCGGGATATTGTACCCGGGGCTGTTGGCAACACCGTAAGTCGTCAGGCCGATTCTCGGTTTTTGCATATCCGTATCCCGCCATCCCTTATCGTGACAGACGGCCATGGATGGCATCATTGAACAGGCCGGTAAGCGAATCGACGGTCAATGGTAGCGGGTTGCCGCCTACCGAGGGGTCCACTGCGGCCATGGTTGCCAGCTGGGAAACATGGGCATCGGTCACGCCGATCTCGCTCAAGGTGGCCGGGACGCCCAGTTCTTCGCGCAAGGATAGAATCCAGTCCAGCACGGCATCAAACGAAGGGGCCGCCAGATCCAGGTACCGGGCCAGGGCCGCCATGCGTTCGGCAATGGCCGATCGGTTGCTGACCAGCACATAAGGCATGACTACGGCGTTGGTCAGCCCGTGATGGGTGTTGAGCACGGCACCACAGGGATGGCTCATGGCGTGCATGCCGCCGAGGCCTTTTTGAAAGGCCGCCGCGCCCATGGTGGAGGCCACCATCATGTGGGCCCGGGCGGTGACGTCCGTGCCATCACGATAGGCGGCGGGCAGCCAAATCTTGATCAGCCGCATCCCCTCCAGAGCGATTCCCTGGGCCATGGGATGGTAAAACGGGCTGCAAAACGCTTCCAGGTTATGGGACAGGGCATCCATGCCCACCGCGGCGGTGATCGCCGGCGGCAATCCGACGGTCAGCTCGGGATCGGCGATGACCAAACCGGGCAGCATGCGCGGGTGGAAAATGATTTTTTTGGTATGATCCCGCTCGTCGGTGATGACCGATGCACGCCCCACCTCCGAGCCCGTACCCGAGGTGGTGGGCACCGCCACCACCGGTGCCATGCCGGCCACGTTGACCCGCGTGTACCAATCTTCGCGATCCTCGAAATCCCAGATGGGCCGGGCCTGACCGACCATCAACGCCACGGCCTTGCCCACGTCCAGGGCACTACCACCGCCAAAGGCGATGACACCGTCATGGTCGCCGCCCCGAAAGGCCGCCACGCCGGCATCCACATTGGCGGCCACCGGGTTGCCCTGCACATCGGAAAACCGTTCGCAGCCCAACCCCGCATCGCGGCAGGCCTTGACTGCGCTGTCAATCATGGGCAGCCCAGCCAATCCGGCGTCGGTAACCAAAAGGGGCCGCTGCATCCCCATCTCCTGGCACGTCTGGGGCAATTCACTGATGCGACCGGCACCAAAACGGATCGCCGTGGGGTAGTTCCAGTTACCGGTTAATTCAATGTCCGCTGACATTGCATCTATCCTTTCCAAAGCGAATGGTTGTCGTTCTCTGCGTCGTGCGCTTCCGGAAATGGTAGCTTGCGCCCGAGTTCAAGACGGACGGCGGAGTCGAACCATAGGCATATATGCAATATGTCGAGGATTCGGATTCGCCGCCCAACGCCGAAATCGGGTGCAAGCTACCATTTCCGGATGGGCACGCTATATGATTTCGAAGTAGCGTTCCAGTTCCCAATCCGTAATATGCTTGCGGAACTCCCGTTCCTCCCATTCACGGGTGGCGGCGTAATGCGTAACGAACGCCTCCCCGAACCAATCCTTGGCCATGGCCGATGCCTTCAACCGCTGGGCCGCCTCCCACAAGGTGTGGGGGAATTTCAACGCGGTGGGAAATTGCTGGTCGTAGGCATTGCCGGCTACCGGATCAGACAAGGCAGCTTTGTTTTCCATGCCCCACAATCCCGATGCCAAGGCCGCAGCCAGAACCACATATGGGTTGGCATCGGCGGCCGCCACCCGGTACTCGACCCGTTGTGACTTGGCGCTGCCGGGAATCACTCGCAAGGCACAAGTCCGGTTGTCGATGCCCCAGCTGGCTTCGGTGGGCGCCCAGAACCCCGGAATCAACCGCGTGAAGGAGTTGATTGTGGGCGCGATCATGGCCAGGAGTTCGGGCATCAACTGCTGTTGGCCGGCCACGAAATGATGCATGGCCTCACTCATCTGGTTGGGCGCTGAGGGATCATGGAAAACCGACCGCCCACTCTCGTCCGTGAGCGACATGTGAATGTGCCCACTCTGGCCCGGCCAGTCCGGCGACCATTTGGCCATGAAGGTGGCTAACAAGCCGCGACGCTGGGCCAGAACTTTGGAAAAGGTTTTGAACAGCGCGGCCTTGTCGGCTGCTGTCAGAGCCATATCCACGGTGATCGCGCCTTCCAGGACGCCGGGACCGGTTTCTTCATGCAGCCCTTCCAGGGCGAAATCCATGCGCTCGCAGGTGTCGAGCAAATCGCGGTAGAAATCGCTGTGAACGGAATTGCGCAGCACCGAATAACCGAAAAAGCCGGGAGCCAGGGGTTTTAAATTCCGGTAATGTTTCTCACGAATGGAGTGGGCATCCTCCTCGAAAACAAAAAATTCGTACTCGAAACCAACCCGGGCGTCGATTCCCATGCGTCGGGCCCGATCGAGCACCCGTCGCAGTGTACCGCGGGGGCATACCGCCTCGGCCTGCTCGGCGAATTCACCCAGGAAGAAGAGCGTATCGTCCTCGAAGGGCAACTCGCGAACGCTGTCTGGCAAAATGCGCACCGGGGCATCCGGATAGCCCGTATGCCATCCGGTGTAGGTGACGTTGTCGTACAACTGATCCTGGGCATCCCAGCCAAGCACCACATCGCAAAACCCGAATCCCTTTTCCAAGGCGGAGAGAAACTTGGCACGCGACATGTATTTGCCCCGCATCACACCGTCCATATCAAACACGCCCACCTTTACATGGCCGGGCTCGCGCTGATCGATCAACGCACGCACATCTTCAATTGTTTTCACGCCTGTTATTGTCATCTTGGCCCCTCTTCCGATTAATGTATGGGCTTGATCGGCCACGATTACTTTTGTTAAGGTCCCTCGCGCCCCGGTTCACTGTATACGAAAAACGATAGTTAAATAAACCGGCCACACATCACAGGACGGATCCATCATGACCGATACGACTCGCACCACGATCGCCGAAATCATCCGCCGCGCCTTGCCACGCATGACGCCAACGGAGCGCAAGCCGGCCTATACCTTGCTGGCCAATTATCCCATCGCCGGACTCGAAACCGTTGCCCGGTTCGCCGCCCGCGCCGGGGTCAGCAGTCCCACGATTCTGCGTTTCATTGGCAAGCTGAATTTCAAAAGCTATTCCGCATTCCAAAGGGTGTTGCGCGAAGAGTTGATGGATCGTCAGAAATCTCCATTGCACAAGATGCCGCAACGGCCCATGACAACGGAGCCCGGCGACGATTTCCTGAGTCACTTCTCCCGCGCGATCTGCGATAATATTCAGCGTTCCTTTGAAAACCTCTCCCGATCGGAATTCAACGCCGTCGTGGAACTGCTGGCCACCCCACGGCGGCCTGTTTATCTCTTGGGAGGCCGCTTGGGAGATACGGCGGCCCGCTATCTGTATCTTCACTTGCGCATGCTGCGGCCGCGGGTACGGCATATTGCCAACCAGCCGACGATCTGGCCGGAATTCCTGCTCGACATGGGCAAGCCGGACGTGCTCGTGGTCTTCGACATTCGCCGTTACCAGGAGGATATCATCCGCTTTGCCCGGGCCGCGGCACGCCAACGGGTAACCGTCGTGCTTTTCACGGACCAGTGGTTGTCTCCCATCGCCAACGTTGCCAAACACGTCTTTCCTCTCATCATCGACGTGCCATCCAATTGGGACTCGGCCGCCGCCACCATTACCCTGGCCGAGGCGCTAGTGGCCGATCTCAGTCGTCGCCATTGGCCGGACATCAAAGGCCGAATCGAAAAATGGGAACAGATGCGCCAGCCGGATCCGAATGAAAACGGTTATTCACCCGCCTGATGATAGACCAAGGTGTATCCCCCCCGGTGCCATCGCTAAACCGGCGACCAAGCTGTAACAAATGATTCATGTTTCCCAAAAAGCGGTTTTTTTTACCAAATATTACAACGCTAAGCAAGACATATGCCCATACAGTTAAAAGAACCCGGCAAACCGGTAACAAGCCGGCACACAAACGATTTATCATGGGTACGGTTGTCGTTATCGATACGACGACGCGTTCAGGCCGATAGAATACGACAAAATTGTCGTTAGAAATTCCAAAAAAGTCATTCCGAACAACGCTTCGTGCAAACTATATAATGAAGGGCATAAAAAATGGATTTAACGCGGCAGGTGAAATTGGCTCGACCATCCATTTGAAGGCCACGTTCACCGTCCGTCAGCCCCGGGCCATGTTCTTCAAGCGGGTCAGCACCGCCCATGAAAAGGACTCACTCTGGCAGGGGAAAATGGCGTTATTGGTAAAAATGGGATCCGCCTCCAAATCGTAGCGCGAAGCCGCCACTGCGGCCGCCCACATGGGGGTATGGGGAATCGGCGTATAATGGGCGATTATCGGTGTGATACCGGCCTGTCTGACCACCGCGATGGAGGCCTCCACCGCCGACACATCCTGACCGGGCAGCCCGGCCAACAGATAGGCGCCCACCTGTTCGGGACGAAACCCGGCCGCCCGCAGATATCCTACCGCCCGCAAAAACTCTTTCTCGGTCACCTTGCGGTCCATGGTCTGTCGCCGGTCAAAGGCCGTGGTTTCGAGGCCCAGCCGCATGGTGTGAAACCCGGCGCGCAGCATCAGCCGTGCCAGCGGGCCGGTGACTTCACGGATATGCAAGGCATTGGGGGTATGAAAACGAACCTTCAGCCCCGCATCGATCACCCCCTCCAGCAGGGGAACGATAATACGCTCTGCCTCCACCAGTAAGGCGTCATCATAAAAAGCGAAATCCCGGACGCCATGCTGGTGATACCAATGGGCAATCTCTGCCAACACCGATCCGGGGCTACGGTGACGCATGCGTGGCTGAAGTCGGTGGGAGGCACAATAGGCGCATTGAAAGGGACATCCCCGGGAAGCCATGACCGGCACATGGGCCAGACGATGTTCCAAATCCAGCACCGGCCAGGACAGGCTGTTCAGATCGTGGGGATCGAACCGTGATGGGGGTGACCAGCCGGTGTATCGCGCCACCAACGGTAGCAAGGCCGCCTCTCCGGGTCCGGCCACCACCTCATCGGCCCCGCAGGTTTGACGGGCATGCGCGGGACAGAGGCTGGCGTAAATCCCACCCAGAAGCACCGGCACATTGGGATATACCGATCGGATTACATCAATGGTTTCACGGACCCCCGGATACCAGTAGGTCATCAGGGAGGTCGTCAGCACCAGATCCGGTGGGTTCAGCCGTTTGAGGTCATCAATTAGCCATTGGGGCGGAATGCCGTACCGACAATAATTGCGGGGAATATCTTCGAGTCCCGCAGGTTTGGGAATGGCCGTTTTCAGATAGGGGCCGCGACCGCATCGTGCGGCCGGCGATGACGGGACCGGCGACCGGGGATGAAACCGATCCAGGCAGTCCAGATAGGAAACCCGCGCACCGTGATCCCTCAGGATCCCGCCCAATGTGAGCAGTCCCAAAGGCTTGGCCCAGAAATCATAGGCGGCAAAGTCGTGAATCCAGGGGTTGACCAGCAGAATATGAGGCGCGTGGTTCGAGTTCATGGATTGGGGGTATCATTGGAAAAGGCAACGCCGATTTCCGCCCGATCGGCAATATAGCGACTATGCGGGCAGGCGAATCACCATGACCGGGGTGCTGCTTCTTCTCACCACCCGCCGAGCCGTGCCGCCCATGAGCGAGTCCTTGAACATCCCGAACCCACGGGTTCCCATGATGATCACGTCCGCGTCGTTGAGTTCGGCCTGATGCAGAATCTCGTCGGCGGCAATCCCCTCTAATACGATAATCTTGTCCACCTGGAACGTGCAGGCATCCATCTCATCGCTGATTTCATCGCAGAAATCACTCAGACGGCCTTTGATGCGGTTGACAAAATCGGCCTGTTTTTCTTCTTGGAGCTGTTTCCATTTTTCCTCACCGACATACCCTTGAATCTGGAGGAAGGTCTCGGCAGTGGGTTTTTCGATAACATGCAGGATCGTGATCCGCGCTTCAAACTGCTGGGCCAGACTGGCCGCATACTTGTAAGCATAGCGGGCGTTTTCCGACAAGTCTGTCGCGTAAAGGATGTTTTTGATTTGTGGAAGCATAACTCCTCCTGATTTTTTTAAGGCCCCGGGCGCGTTGAATGTTATCCCGGGGCCACATCCAGAATCATCATCGTGGTGAATCCGAGAACCGTTCCCAGACTTGCAATGCCGCCGTTATTTCCACGGTGGGATTCCGAGACCACTTCTTCAATGACAACAAAAAGCATCGACTTATATCAATCCCCCAATTCAGCCATGTGATCGTCATATAAGGTTTCGAAGGTCTGTTTGTGCTTGGCCTCTTCCTGGGCCAGCAGCTTGAACAACTTGATACAGTCGGCATCGTCCGTTTTCTTGGCCAGGGCATTGTAGAGCCGCAGGGCTTTTTCCTCGCGTTTCATGGCCAACCTGAGGATCTCGGCGAAATCCATCCCCGGTTCATATTTCATGTCGACGATGTAATCGCTACGCTTGATGTCCGGAATCCATTCATAATGGTACTCGACCACGGAGCGTTTACCGCTTTTAAACTCCTCGAGCAGACGCTGATGCTTTTTTTCCTCTTCCACGAACTCGGACAGGGTCTGTTTGGATGCCGGAAATGTTTCCTGATCAACTAGTCTTTGGTAAAAATTGGACGCCTGTTTTTCTCTTTCGATGGCAAAATCGAGAATATCCTCGAAGGAATTAAAGTCCATGTGACCTCCTTGGTCGAAAAGATGGGAACCGTTGGATTAGGATTAACGTATAACTTGACTAACATACTAAAAAAGCAACTAACATGCCATTGTTTTTTGGGAAGGCCCCCCCTCCGGCCACAGCGGTCAGGATGATCACATGTCATTCTAGTTTATCGGAACCCCTATCGCTATCGGGGTTGGTATCGACAATATAAGTGTAACATCGTCGCCATTTCGCTCTCTTTATGTCTATGCAATAGTAACCATCACCACCTGAATGGTGCTATAACATTCAAGATAATATTTTTAAACGGCGCTATCGGTCGTCGCCGTATATCCTTACGGCTTCCTCCCTCTGGCCTAACGAAAAACATTATCTTAAACACAATAAAATCGGAGGTATCCTATGACCATTGATCGTGTTGTTCTGGGCGTTGCAGGAACGATGATCCTGATTTCCCTGTTACTGTCTCAAATGCACAGCCCTTATTGGTTGTGGTTCACGGCATTTGTCGGTGCCAATCTGCTTCAATCTAGCATTACCGGATTCTGTCCGTTGGTCAAAATTCTCAAGCCCCTGGGCGTCAAGCCGGGCAAAGCCTTTGAATGATTGTCGCGTCCCAAAAAAATCGACGAATTCCGGTCAACCATCGGAATTCGTCGATTATAGTAGGGAAGGGGAGGTTGATAAGAAGGAAACGACCTTCGCCGACCGCTTATTTTAAAAGCCGGGTTAAAAACGGATTAGTGGACACCAAGCTTGTCTTTCAGCCAGGTTTTTACCTCACCTTCGAGGGCCCATACGCCTTTGTGGTGGCCCTGGGATTCCAGGAAACGCCGTTTCAGATTGACCGGCATCTTGATCTCGGCCAATTCCACGGCTTCGTCGCTGTTGCGCCGGATGAAGTAAATCACCGGTTCTTCCTTCCAGGTATTGACCACAAAATAATGTGAGACGTCGTCTTTGGAACGGATCACGTAATTTCCCCGTGCCCAGTTATTGCCCCATTCCAGATAGAGGCGAACCGCCTCTTCCGGCGTCATCTCCCAGTCGATGCAATTGACCAGGTCCCGATTGCGTTTAATTTCCTCAATATTCATCATCGTTCGACTCCCGATAAGTGGATACCCGCCGTTCGTTCGGCGAAATTGGGTGGATACGATAATCGGTCATCCCAAGCGGGAATGGCTATTCGCGTCGTCGCGATTATCGTAAGCAAAAAGCCAGATTCATGCCAATGCTCATTGGAACCAATGAGATGCCTGTTTTTCTTGATAAATCAATCAACGGGTGACAATATGACCGATCACTCGGTAAAATTTCAAATGGATCGCACCAGAAACTGTCTAAAATCGATTCAAAACAAGACATTTTTGTATCAAGATTGATAATAATACATGAAACATGCTGTTTCAAGGTCCTCAGCGCACACCTTGACCTTGCATTTTGTTCAAAATGGCGCATCTTTACCTTAACGTTGCAACGATAGGGTTTATCCAGTAGCACCCAGGTTCACCGTTTCTTTCGACCGTTGTGATAGCCATCAATCGATTGGTTACCGAATGCCCTCAAATGACCCGATGAATACGTCGAACGGCAAGCAGGGAATGCGCAGCCCGCTTTTCACATGGCTGCAAGTCGCACTAACCGCGGGGTTGTTGATCGGTCTGGTTTACCAGGGTGGCACAACACTGGGGTATAACTGGCAATGGTACCGGGTTCCCCGGTATCTTTACGATTTCGATAACGGCCATTTCCGGCCAGGCCCCTTGCTCCAAGGCACGCTGGTCACCTTGAAAGTGTCGGCGGGTTCACTGCTGCTTTCCAGCGCGCTGGGACTATTGACGGCCATCTGCCGCCTGTCCGGATCCTTCGCCGCCCGAGTCCTGGCCCGGGGATATCTGGAACTGATTCGCAACACCCCATTGCTGGTTCAGCTATTTTTTATTTACTTTGTGTTTTCGCCGATGGTGGATCTGAGTCGATTCGCATCGGCGATACTGGCATTGAGCCTATTCGAAGGGGCCTATGCCTCGGAAATCATTCGTGCCGGCATTCTGGCGGTTCCCCAGGGCCAGTGGGAAGCCGCCGGCAGCATCGGCATGGATCGATTTCAAACCTATCGCCATGTGGTGCTCCCCCAGGCGCTGCGTCACATGACGCCACCACTGGTGAGCCAAGCCGTTTCCCTGGTCAAGGATTCGGCCCTGGTGAGCACGATTGCCATCTACGATTTGACCATGAAGGGGCAGGAAATCATCGCCGAAACCTATCTGGTATTCGAGTTGTGGTTCACCATCGCGGCGATCTACCTGCTGTTGACCCTGTCCCTGTCCATGGTCACGCGGATGATGGAGAAACGCCTGGTAGCGACCAAATAAACCGATTGAATCATGGAAAGGAGTGCGTTTATGAGCAACAAGAAATGTCTGTGGTCAGCTTTGATTCTGTCCGTGCTGATGCTGTCCGTTATCGTGGTACCGACGACGATGGCCGCCCAAGACCATGAAAGCGTCATCGAGCAGGTGATCCAGCGCGGCGTGCTCCGGGTAGGCATGTCCACCTTTGTCCCCTGGGCCATGAAAGACAAGACCGGCAAGCTCATCGGCTTCGAGATCGATGTGGCCACACGTCTGGCCCGGGACATGGGTGTCAAGGTCGAATTCGTTCCCACCAAATGGTCGGGCATCATTCCGGCCCTGCTCACCGGCAAATTCGATGTGATCATCGGCGGGATGGGCATCCTGCCCAGTCGAAACCTCAAGGTCAACTTTACCACCCCGTACGATTTCACGGGCATGTCCATGGTGGCCAGCCGCAAGATGGCCGACGGCATGATGGGGCTTGAAGCATTCAACAAGCCTGGCATCATCATCGCTGCGCGCCTCGGATCCACCGCGGTCACCGCCGCCAAGAAATACCTGCCCCAGGCCGAAATCCGCATGTTCGACGACGAGGCCCAGGCCTACCAGGAAGTGATCAACGGCCGTGTGCACGCCGTGGTCGGTTCCGCGCCCACCCCCGCCTTCCAGGCCCTGAAATACCCGGACCGTCTGTATCTGCCCATCAAGGGGACCTTCACCCGCGAACCCATCGGCTTTGCCGTGCGCAAGGGCGATGGGGACACGCTCAACTACTTTGACAACTGGATCGGTTATGTCGCGGCCGAAGGCTGGCTGAAGGAACGCAAGACCTACTGGTTCGAAACCAAGGATTGGGAATCCCAGATCCAGTGATGGTCAAGCCAACCAAGATCACCCCCATCGACCTGATCCTGTTGACCGGGATCGGGGCGGTGGCGATCTGGCTGATCTACCACGCCACGGTAACGGCCGACTACCACTGGAATTGGCAGGCGATCCCCCAATATCTGCTGCGTTTCGATGAGGACGCAGACCGCTGGGTGCCCGGCCTGATCCTCGAAGGGGTATGGGTCACCCTTCGGCTCAGCGTCTGGGCCACCGGCCTGGCCGTGCTGATCGGTACGCTAATGGGGCTTTTTCGCATCAGCCGCAGCCCCTACCGCCGACTGCTGGGCGGCGGCTATGTGGCCTTGATCCGCAATATCCCGGTGCTGGTCTGGATCTTCATTTTCTATTATTTCATCGGGGATCGCCTGCTGCCAGCTGTTGGCATCGACCGGCTGACGCGGTTGGAGGGAGGGGCATTGGCGCGAATGTTGGAAATAGTTGTGGCCGATCCATCCCGCATATCCACTTTTATTTCCGGGGCCGTGGCCCTGGCCGTCTATGAAGGGGCCTACATCACCGAAATCGTACGCGCAGGCGTCCAATCCATCGACAAAGGGCAATGGGAGGCATCGGCCGGACTGGGGTTCACCCGCTTCCAGCAATTGCGCCACATCATCTTTCCCCAGGCGTTGAAACGGGTGCTGCCGCCCTTGGCCGGTCAGTTCATCTCCACCATCAAGGATTCGGCTATCGTTTCCATCATCTCCATCCAGGAACTGACGTTCCAGGGCATGGAATTAATGGCCGCCACCTTTTTCACCTTCGAAATATGGCTCACCATCCTGGTCATTTATTTAATCCTTTGCCTGACCTGCGCACTGCTGATAGAGCGTTTTGAATTGTCCTTAAACAAGAAACGGTTTTAGCGCCGGCCACGCTTTTAGAACCAGGAGCGATGACTCCAGATATCTTCTTCCAGGGATTTCTTGTCTTCCTGCAACGTAAGGAACATGGATGCGTTCTGGATGGCCAGCCCGCCTTGATGGGCCAGGGCCTCGACCATGACCATGAAATCCGGTGGGAACTGCCGCTCCACCGCACTGTACAGACGCATCACCCCGATCACCTGGTCGCGAGCCATGATAGGCGTGACGATCATGGAGACGATCCCCTCGCTTTTCATGGCGTCGCGGAAAACGATCCGGTCGTCGGTGGTGGCATCGCTGATGACGATCGTCTCTCCTTTCAACGCCCGTGCGGCGGTTTCCGTCGTGGCGATGGAGCCCTTCTCCATAAACGAATCGCTGAGCCCGTGGCTGGCCACAACCTTCAGTTCATTGGTGTCTTCGTCCAACAGGCGGATCAGTGCCCCCTTCATACCCAGCACGTCGCAGATACTCAGGGTCAGGTGGTTGAGCACCTGTTTGATGTCCAGGGACGAATTGATGTTGGTAGCCAGGTCGAGAAACAGCATGGCGTTTTTTTGCATACGCCGATGCAGGCGGTTGTTTTCGATGGCAATGCCGCCTTGATCGGCCAGGGCCTGCAGAAACTCGATTTCCTGGGCGTCAAAGTCACGACGGGTGGCCGTGTACAGGGAAAGCACGCCGATGGTCCGGTCCTTAATTGTCACGGGAACGGTCAGGATCGAAGCGATGCCTTCGGCTTTTTTGGCCTCGTGATGTTCAAGCCGCGGATCAGATGTGGCATCCGGAAAAGCGAGATAGCCCTTCTTTTCCAACACATCCACAACCTCGCGCGCCTTCATCGGGCTGGCGTGATGGTAGCCTTCCGAGAGACCGGACTGAGCGGTGGGAATAAACAGATCCTGGCGCTCATCGGCCAGAAACAGACATGCGGCCTTTCCCGCCATGGATGCAATGGAACTTTCCACAATCAGGTCGAGCAGTTCCTGTTTTTTCTTGGTGGTGCCAAAGGCTTTACTGATTTTGCAGAAAGATTTGAAATAATCCATCTCTTTTGTCATGGCCATCTCCTCGCGATGATATGGACGTAAGCCGTTCTCTTTAGGTAGTTTTCGAAGCAGTGTCAGCCGTGGGCGGTTTCGGCTTGGCCACTTTTTTAAGACGCCTCGAGGAGGTCTTTTCCTTTTTGACGACGGTCATTGTCTCGATTGGTGAGCGGGAGTCCGCCCGCTGCTTAGGCGGCACGCTTTTCTTGGGCATCCCATCCCGCGATTTGAGCCAACGGGCAATCTTCGGCGCGAATGCGGCCTGATATTTGGAGCTGACATAAATACCAATATGGCCCGTATCCAAGCAAACGTTTTCTTTGTCGGTGGATCCCACGTGGTCGATCAGCCGTTCACAGGCCTCCGGTGGCACTAGATGATCGTATTTTCCGTATATATTCAACAGCGGCATGGTCAGTTTACGCAGATCCACACGTCGACCGCCGACGTCCATCTTGTTGCTCAGAAGCTTGTTGCCCTGGTAGCAGTCGTGAACAAACTGGCGGAAAACTTCACCCGGCAGGTCGGGACTGTCAAAAATCCACTTGTCCATGCGAACGAAATTTTCGACGAATTGCTTGTTGTCGAAATTTTCCATGAAACCAACGTATTTATCGATCATCAAACGGGCGGGATTGAGCAGCAGGAAACCAAAATTCATCACATCGGCCGGCAAGTTACCGAAGGTGTCCACCACCCGATCCACATCGATGTGCTTCATCCACACATGCAGCAGGCCCTTCTGGGTGTCGAAATTGGTGGGCGTGACCGTCGTGACCAGATTCTTGATCTTTTCTGGATGCAGGGCGGAATAAATGACACTAAAGGTGCCTCCCATGCAGATCCCCATGAGATTGATCGTCTCGACCCCCTTGTCACCGCGAATGAAATCGACGACGTTGTCCATGTATCCGTTGATGTGTTCATCGAACCCAAGAAACCGATCCTTACGCGTGGGATAGCCCCAATCGATCATGTACAGGTCGATGCCGGCATCCAAAAATCGTTCCACGACACTGCGGCCGGGCTGGAGATCGAGCATGGTCTCCCGATTGATCAAGGCATAGACAACCAACAGTGGCGTGCGATAGGCGGACTTCACGCGGGGTCGATAATGTTTCAGCTTTACCCGGTCTTCTTGATAAACCACCTCATAAGGGGTCTTGGCCAGCCCGGTGTCCAACTCCCCCAACAACACTTCGGATGCTTTTTTCGTGCGCGAGTGGACTTTGCGTGCGTCTTCGGCCAAATTAGACAGGATTAAATCTACGGGAATTTTACTTTGCGACATACCTTATCCCCCAAAAATAGATGGATCGGGGCACGCGATCGCCGATATCGGGCAAATTGGCCATTGATGGATGGACACTAGTTAGCTACCGCTATCTTGATCGAACTTTTTCTCAAGCCTTTTCAGGCGTTTTTTCAGTTCGTAGAGTTCCCTGGCCATGTCGTCCACTTCGGTTTTGCGGGCCACCGGCAAAAGACCGATGACATCCTCCAAGGCCGCGTCTCTGGCAGCCATGAAATCTGCCAGGGCATTCACGGTGCGGGCCAGTGTTTCCACATATTCAGGCGTTTGGAACAGTGTCATGAAGTGACCTTCCAGCACCTTGACCCACATCTGGTAATAGACCCGTGAGTCATCGGAAAGTTCTCCCTTTTCAGCCAGTTCGACGAGTTTTTCCTGCATGACCTGCATGGATCGGCCAAAAGGCAATCCCAACAGACGCAAGAATTCGCCCAGGTGGGACTGAAGCAGGTTATATTTGTCCGCCGCCTGGCAGGCCTTTTCCTGATATTCCCGCATTAAGCCCAGTTGTGGAATCTGAAAAAATCGCCGAAACTCCCTTTCATAGATGTCGGTCCACAGGCGAAAGATGTTTTCGTCGATATCCTCGAAGTGATAGGCCTCGACGGATTCACCGAATCGGCCAATACGCTGGACTATATTTTGTTGCATTTCCATGACGCTGCCCAGGGAGGTCTGAGCCAGTTTGAAAAGCATTTCCGGCATGGCGCCACCGCCTTTTAAGATCGCCTCCATGGACTCCGGCGACGACATGGCCGTTGCCATGGTCTGCCAATTTTTCAGGGTGGCGGCCATGGTCTGCTGGGCATTGGGCGTGCTTCGAGGACGCGTGTTCTCACCTGCGGCCTTCTTTTCTGCGGCACCATTGCCCGTTCCGCCCATGAGCGTCCACATGTCGCCCATGGATTTCGTCCAGGCATTGAGAACCGCCGTCATGTCGAAGGGTTGATCAGTTTGTTCACTCATATGCGACTCATTTTCCCATTTTAAAAAGTTGCCCCAAAAATCGTAAAATTATTTATTCATCGGTGGTCTTTTGTCGGGCCCGATCGATACCCTCGTCCATATCCATGTGAAACCGCACCGGTCCTCTGGACTCACCATCCGCAAAGCGTTTGTGCAACGCATAGGCAGAATCCGGCGCCGACCAGGAAGTGGCAATGGCCACGTGCCCTTTGGGGAATGGCGTCACTTCCACGTCGACATAATCGATGGGTGCCAATGCCGTTTCCTTTTCCACCAGGTCGTCGTGCGTGCCATAACAGATCAGCCACGGAATTTTCTTCTCCTGGATGCGCTTCAACTCAAGCTTGCCACCGAACAAATCGACGGGCAAGCGACCATCCGTACTGATGGGGGTGTTGTAAGCGGCGAAACTGATCCGAGTGATATCCATGGGCAGATCACTTCGATCATTCTGCAGCCAGTAATTCAGCGCGGCGGCAGTCTTGTTGACCGGTTGCGGACCAGGGCGAGACCGGGCGAACATCATTAAATCGCGAAAGAATACCGCCGCCGGGATCTCTTGCTCGATACTTTTGAGCTTGTAGACCCATCCCATGAGCTGACCGTCCGCCACTCGGTTTCCATTTTCCAGAAGCTTGGAGCCGTATTCAAGGTCATTGAATCGCCTGGGCAAGCGCATCAAGAAACGCGCCAGCCCCTTGCTGCGCGTGCCATCCATGGGAGACACACAGGTAATGAATGCATCCACCAAGCCATCCAGCAACCCACTGAGCAAGGTGCACAGGGCATTGTAGCCCCCCTGACAATACCCGTTCAGAGTAACTGGTTTCCCATGGTTTTGTAAAATGGTTTTACAAAAATCACGCGTGTCCCGAGCATCATCCTCGCCGGTCATGACCTGCATAGCCGGCGAAGAATCAATGGGTTTGAGAATACGGATGTACGTCGGGTATCCCTGGTTGGCATAACAATGGGCATAGCTCCGCTGCTCACCGGGTAGAAAACCCAGAATGTTGGCGCCCAGCACATAAGGGGGAATGATCAAAACGGGTTTGGCATCCTGTCGTGTCTCCACATGGGGTAAAGACGGCGCCACCCGGTAAAGCAGGAAGCGGTCGGTTTCTTCGACCTTGACATGCTGGCCACGTTCGAAATGGAACCCATATTCCGGTTCGATGGCGGCGATGGCCTCCGGATAGGCATTGACGACCAGATTCATCAAGCCGGCCTGGCGGGCGGTGAATGCTTTCATCTTGGTGGGGTTGAATTCAGCCATACACTGCTGGAGGGCATCGGTGTATCCGTCCATCTCATTGCGCAGGTAGGCCAACATCATCCGCGTACTACCGTCCAGGCTGCGCGTCATCAAGTCTAAATTGTTTTCCAGCAGTCCCAAATAGGCGTCCAGACTGTCCAGCGGGTTTTCCTTGAGCAGACGAACGCGCTCAACCCGTTGAAAATAATTCACGGCCAGCAGATAGGGAATAAAAAAATCGGTGGTGTATTTCGCCAGGCCGGCAAACTGGGTCTGAGCGGCGAGAAACAGGTTCCCCATGGCGGTAAAACCATCTGCCAAACCGTCAATTGCCGTGCTGGTTTCATCTTGTGTCGATTTTCTGTCTATCATGGCGTTTCGCTTTCCGGTACCCATTGCAGACAACGGGAGGCCGCCATCAGTAAATGGTTAAGATTCGCATTCACGCTTTATCGAAATATTCTTCCACTTTTGCATAGCTGTCATCCACCAGCTTTTTGAAATTATCACACCCCGTACGATACGACATCAGCCAGTCCTTGATGGCCTTTTTGCCCTCTGCGGGCATCCAGGCAGCCTGGCCAAGAAAGGTGTCGAGCATTTTTTCATTTTGCTCGTAAACCATGCTCATGGCGCTGAAGCTGTTGTCGAAGGCGGTCTTGTTGAATTGAATCATCTGTTTGGCGATCTGTTTGTGTTCCATCTGTCGATTCCTCCATTCTAAAAAAAGGTGTTGGTAAGTGGCAGGCATCGCCAGCAGCCAAGTCGGCCACCGTATTCCAATTATAGCTGTGGTCCGTCGCTTGTCAAGCCCTCATGTTGCATTGCACAATATTGTTTGCAACACTTTTGATCCATATCTCTATATTTGCAACCATCTTAATTTTACCAAGAAATTATTTTTTTTTATCAAACCGATTTTTCATTAAATAAATATTTAATGCATTGCAGAATAGATGGAAGCGAACACACCGGTGCCGTTGGCCACAAGGGATCGTCCCTTGGGTCTATTTTTGGTGAAAAGTATCAATTGTATAATGTTTACGGCAAAAAATACCGATAGCGTCGATGTTCACCATCACCGGCCGGGTATCGATTGATGTCAATGATTTTTATTGGGAATGGATAATGATGCGGATCCTTTTGGTTGAAGACAGTAAATTCATCGGCGCACTGACAAAGAAAGAGATTGTCAACAATCTCGGGTTCGAGGTCGATTGGGCGGTGTCATATGATGACGCGCAGACACTACTGCACCGCAGTAATGCCGATTATTTTATCGCCTTGCTGGATCTGAATTTACCGGATGCCCCGGACGGCCAAGTGGTGGATCTGGTTCTTTCAAAAGGGATCCCTTCCATTGTATTCACGGCGAATTTCACCGCCCGGATCCGCGAGCAAATCTGGTCCAAGAAAATCATCGATTATGTATTGAAACAAACCACCCAGGATGTCGACTATATTGTTGCCCTCATACAGCGGATTTACAGTAACCGATCGATCAAGGTGTTGGTGGTCGATGACAGCCGCGTCGCCAGGACCCACATTTGTAATCTGTTAAAAGTTCACCAGTATCAGGTTATAGAAGCCGGCGACGGAAAACAAGCATTGGAAAAAATAAAAAAATTTCCTGATATTAAGTTGGTCATTACCGACTTCCACATGCCCCATATGGATGGTTTTGAACTCACCCGCGAAATTCGAACCCGCCATAAAAAATCGACGCTGGCGATTGTTGGTGTTTCCGCCGAGGAGGATGCGGCCTTAGCGGCCCGCTTCATTAAAAACGGTGCCAACGATTTCATCCGCAAACCCTTCGGTGCCGAGGAATTCTATTGCCGGGTAACACAGAATATTGAGTCAATCGAACATATTGAAGAGCTCCATGAAGCTGGACGAAGGCTCAAGCAAGCCAATACCAAGACCGAAACGATCAACCGGCAATTGGAGTCAGCCATCGACCGTTCCAACCACATGGCCGAGGTCGCGGCCAAGGCGAATGCGGCCAAAAGCGAATTTCTGGCCAACATGAGCCATGAGATCCGCACCCCGATGAACGCGATTCTCGGTTTGAGTCATCTTGCCCTGCAAACCGAATTGACAGCCAAGCAACACGACTATTTAAAAAATATTCAATCCGCAGCGACCCTCCTGCTTGGGATTATCAACGACATTCTCGATTTCTCAAAAATCGAAGCAGGCAAGCTGGAGCTGGATACGATTGAATTCCGAATAGAAGAGGTCCTGGACAACCTATCCAGCCTGGTAAGCCTGAAAGCCGCGGAAAAGAACCTCGAAATTGTTTTTGCCACGTCGGAGAAGGTACCGCTGGTGCTAATGGGAGATCCGCTGCGGCTGGGCCAGATTCTTATCAATCTGACCTTCAATGCCGTAAAATTTACCGAAAACGGCGAGATTGTCGTCAAAGCCGAGGTCGTTCCCCCATCATCAAACCAGGCGCCGGATGAAATCGTACTGAAATTTTCCGTCCAGGACACCGGTATCGGAATCACCCCGGAGCAGATCGACAGGCTGTTTACCGTATTCAGTCAGGCCGACAGCTCCACGACCCGCAAATACGGCGGCAGCGGATTGGGATTGACCATTTCCAAACGGTTGGTGGAAATGATGGGCGGCGAAATTACCGTTTCAAGCCAACCCGGAAAGGGAAGCACGTTTTCGTTTACGGCACGGCTTGGTCAGGTCCCGGCGCAGCGCCAAGAGCCCATCGCGCTGCCCATCGATCTTCGGGGAATTCGGGTGTTGGTTGTCGATGACAATGCCAGCGCACGGGAGAACTTGTGTAGCATGCTGGCCTCATTATCCTTTGATGTTATATCGGCTAAATCTGCAGAAGCAGCGTTGAAAACATTGATGAAAAACGAAGCCAATGGTAAGTTTGACCTCATTTTTTCAGATTATCGCATGCCGGGAGCGGACGGAATCGAGCTGTGCGAAAAGATCAAGGCGGATCCCCGAACCTCACCCATTCCCGTGGTCCTGATGACGAATGCATACAGTGATGAGGCGATCAACCGGCAGGATCGGCATGCCGCGATCGATGCCGAAATTTTCAAGCCGCTGAATCAATCCGTGCTTTTCGACACCGTCATGGAGGTGTTCGGTAAGAAAGTTAATCGCAAAACCCGAATTTCCAGCCAGGAAACCAAACTCAAGACGGCCATGGATCGCATCCGCGGGGCAAACATTTTATTGGTGGAAGATAATACGATCAATCAGCAGGTAGCGACGGAATTGTTGGAAAACGCCGGACTGACGGTAACCGTGGCCGCCAACGGGCGAGAAGCCGTCGAGAAAACGGTGGCCACCGACGTCGAAAGCCGTTTCGATGCCCTATTGATGGATTTACAGATGCCGGAGATGGATGGCTACGAGGCCTGCCGGAAGATTCGCCAGGATCCGCGTTTCCATGCGTTGCCCATCATCGCCATGACCGCCCATGCCACGGCCGATGAGCGGGAAAAATGCCTCAAGGCCGGCATGGACGATCATACCGCCAAACCCATCGATCCGCATGGGCTTTTTTCGACTCTGGCCACGTGGGTACAACCCGGCCGAACCAAGCGGACGGATGGCCGACCGGCGACCGCCGCCCCCGAGGCAGAGATTGCGCTGCCCGACAATTTGCCGGGAATCGATTTAAACGCCGCCCTGGCGAAAGTCAGCGGCAACAGACGGTTGTTTATCAGATTGATCGGACAGTTCGCGCAGGAATTTGCCACCGCCGCCGAAACCTTGCGGCAACAGTTGCGCGCGGATGATCTGCCTTCCGCCAGACACTTCGTCCATAATCTAAAAGGTGTTTCGGGTAATCTTGGCGCAACCCAGCTGTATCGGACCGCAGAAGCCATGGAACAAGCCCTTGAGCGAAACGACCAAGCCGCCCTTCAGCGCTTGATGAAAAGGCTCGCTACGGATTTGGCGGATGTCCTGGAATCGGCGACGACCATCGCACCGGCAGCGCCATCCACAACCGTGGCGACGGGTGAGAACAATGACCTGGATGCTGAAAAGGTGGCCGGTCTGCTGCGCCGTATCCATACCCGTCTAGTCGCCAACGAACTGATAGAGGAAGATCTGTTGCCAGCCTTGAATCGACAATTGGAAAAATCGCCCCAGGGAAATGTACTCGAACGTTTAGAAAGAGAAATCGCCAATTTCGATTATGAACAAGCGGCCTCGACGCTACATGCAATGGTCGCGGCATTGGAGATTCCCCTGTGAGCTAGTGTCCATCCAGAAATGCCCAATGGTCCTATTTCTGGGCAGACACGAGATAGGAAATACGCATGGAATCGCATCAAAAAAAAAGGAAAGTATTAATCGTCGATGATATGCCGATTAATATCCAGGTCTTGGCCGGGGCTTTAAAGCCGATTATCATATCAAGATTGCCACCAACGGCGAAAAAGCCCTCCAAATCGCCCTTTCCGAGGACTTGCCGGACCTGATTCTCTTGGATATCATGATGCCGGAAATGGATGGGTATGAGGTCATTCGGCAACTCAAGGAATGCGAGCGAACCCGAAGCATACCGGTGATCTTTGTGACTGCCAAAGGGGATGTGGAAGATGAACAAAGAGGGCTCGAGCTGGGTGCCGTGGACTATATCACCAAACCGTTCTTCCCTCCCATTGTCCGGGCCAGGGTGCGGACGCAGATAAATTTAATCCAAAAGACCGAGATGCTGGAAAAACTGGTTTTTCTCGACGGGTTGACGCACATTCCCAACCGGCGCCGATTCGATGAGGTTTTCGATAAGGAATGGCGCCGCGCCTGCCGCAGTGGTCGACCGCTGACGCTGATTATATGCGACATCGATTTCTTTAAAATCGTCAACGACAAGTACGGCCATGCCGTGGGTGATGACTGCCTCAGACGCGTCGCATTGCACCTGGAAACACTGCTGGGAAGGGCGGGCGATTTCGTTGCCCGATACGGCGGCGAAGAGTTCGCGGTCTTGCTGCCGGAAGTGGATGTCAATGGGGCGATCATCATGTCGGAAAAAATAAGAACCGAGATCGAAGCGTTGGCCATTGAACATGCGTTTTCGCCTGTTTCGGATCGCGTTACCATTAGCCTGGGCGCGGCAACGACGATTCCGACCCAGGCAGATAGCCCTATGGATCTGATAGAAGCCGCCGATAAAATGCTCTATGATGCCAAGGAATCGGGCCGCAATCAGTGTCAATGCATCGACTTAAACGAATCCGAAAGAGAGAGCCCATGCGTTGTTTGAATCGGGAGGATCTGCATGTGGGAATGATTGTCGGCCAAGCGGTCCATAACGATCGCGGGCAGGTACTGATAGGGGCCGGTGAGCCGATCGAGGAAAAACATATCCGCGCACTGAAAATTTGGGGCATCAGCGCGGTCAATGTCGGCGAGGGAGGTGACCCGCACCAATCTACCGATCCAAAAGAAACGTCGGTCTCCACCGATCGTCAGCAAATCCGGAATTGCGCCGCCAGGATGTTTCGCTTGGACAGCAAAAACCCGATTCATCCGGCAATGAAGCAGGTTATCGTATCTTGCATCCTGCAGATGGAACGTCACGGCGTCCCCCAGACGAAAAGGTTTACCCTGCCTAAAGACCCGAACGGCAATGGCGATGCGCCCTCGACAAAGATTCAAATGGATCCGTCCAAACTTACCGTTTCACGTCTGATTTCCAGGATTAAAGACATTGTGTCGCTGCCCGATATTTACCAAAAGCTCATGGAAGTAATCGACGATCCGTTGAGTGCAGCCGCCGACGTGGCCGAAGTGATCAGCTGTGATGCCGGTCTCAGCGCGCGCCTATTGCGCATCGTCAACAGTTCCTTTTACTCTTTTCCGTCGAAAATCGATACGATTTCCCGTGGCGTCACGATACTGGGGACCAAAGAGCTCTGCGACCTGGCATTGGCCACCTCCGTCATGAACCTGTTCGACGACTCCCTGAATTGCCTCGTGGATATGAACCAATTCTGGAACCACAGCATCGGATGTGGGGTTTTTGCACGCAAGCTGGCCTTGTTTCGCCACGAGCCCAACGCGGAACGGTTCTTTGTCATGGGCATCCTGCACGATATCGGCCGGCTGATCCTATTGTCCTACGTTCCTGAAATCATACGAGGAGTGATCGTTCGAGCCGCCCGTACCCGTAACCCGCTGAATGTCATAGAAAAGCAAACGCTTGGATTCACTCATGCCGATGTGGGGGCGGCGCTGTTGAAGGCCTGGAAGCTACCCGACAGCCACCAGGAGGCGGTTGGGCTGCACCATCATCCATCCAGAGCCAGACGCTTCAAACAGGAAACCGCCACCATCCACGTGGCGGATATCATGGCCACCGCCATGAGCATGGGCAGCAGCGGCAATGTCTTGGTGCCGAACCTGATACCCGAGGTATGGGATCGGTTGGAGATGTCGCCCTCTGTTTTGACGCGTTTAGCGGAGGAGGCAGAGAGTGAAGTCAATCATTTGGTACAAATCTTCAGGTAACCGAAGATGAAATCACCGACAGACACCGACATCCTCTCGGATGACAGGCCAAGCGCCCCCGACAAGGGCACCGGGGAACGAATCAGGTTGATCGACGGTTTGGATTTGGTCGCCAATTTCGGCTTCTCCATCAATGCCGACATGATCAAAAACGGAGCGCCACGTCCCGTTTATGAGGCCGCCTTATCCACGCTGGATCGACTCATCGATTTTGATGTCGCCGGTTTTGCCATATTCGACGATACCATGCTGGATTGTGACCTCGATTGCTGCACGCCCATCAACCGACGGCCCGAGTTGACCACACAGATGGAACAGATTATCCAAAAAGGGATGTTCGCCTGGGTGCTGAAGCACAACCGATGCCTTTGCGTTCCGTCAACCGTGGCGGGCAAATGGGTTCTCCTGGGGGTCGTTTCCACGAGGACCCATGCCTACGGCATGTTCATCGCCATCGTGGATGATGCCGGAATAGCGCCCCCGTTCATGAGACTGATCTCGATCGTCCTGTTTGAGTGTGCCAATACCATCGAGAACATGACCCTCTACGCAAAGGTCAGTGCCTACTCCCAAGGCTTGGAACGAATGGTTGAGGAACGCACGTCCGCACTAAAAACCGCCAAGGATGAGGCCGAACAAGCCAACAAAGCCAAAAGCGCGTTTTTGGCCAATATCAGCCATGAAATCCTCACCCCCATGAATGGTATTATCGGCTTGACCCACCTGGCCCTGCAGACCCCATTGACACCCGATCAAAGCGACTATCTGAAAAAGATTCAATTTTCCAGCCGCAACCTTCTGGTTATCATCAAACGCTTGCTCGATTTCTCCAAGATCGAAGCCGAGAAAATGGTTCTGGAATCCGTACCCTTTGATCTGCAACAGGTGCTGGACAACGTGTCCGATTTCATCATACCAAAGGCCCGGGCAAAGGGGATAGAAACGATGGTGACCCCATCCGCCGATATGCCCCGTATGCTTGTCGGCGATCCCCTGCGCCTGGAACAAATCCTGGTCAATCTTGCCGACAATGCCATAAAATTCACCTCCCAGGGAAACGTACACGTGACCGTAACCCAACGATCGGAAGCGACGGACGGAGATAATGATGATGTCAGATTAGAATTCTCGATAAAAGATACCGGCATCGGACTCACCCGGGAACAGTCCCGCAAGGTGTTCACGCCCTTTTTCCAGGTCGATGGATCCAGCACCCGCAAATACGATGGAACGGGTTTGGGCTTATCGATCAGTAAGCGACTGGCCGAACTGATGGGCGGTGACATCTGGGTGTCGAGTGAAATGGGGGTGGGCAGCACGTTCACCTTTACAGCGCGGTTCGGCCGCCCAGCCAGAAAAGATGAAAACCGCATGGCCCAAGCCGATTCGGCGCTAGACCACATCTTGACCGAGACCATCGACATGGCGATCGCTGAAACAGAGGCCGAAAGCATTTTGCCGAATTATTTACCGGGCATCGATCTGGCCGCCGCCCTTAAAAAAGTGGGTGGGAACAAGGCCTTGTTCAAAAAACTGCTGCTCCAGTTCGGAGAAGCGTTTGCCGATGCATCGACGAAAATGCACCAAATCATTAAAGCAGGCGACCTGGAATCCGGTCATTGTCTCATCGGTGCCTTGATTGGCGTGGCCGGCGATTTGGAGGCCAGCGAACTTTTGACAACCGCCAAAGCATTTGAAAACGCCTTCAAATATTGCGACAAGGAAAATTTTAACGGTTTGATGAATCGGCTCGACAGTGCCCTGCAAACCCTTTTTGAAACGATCGCCATTCTCCCACCAATGACCGACGCTGATAATGTCCCCGTACAAAGTGCTTCCGATTTCAATATGGCGCTAACGGAGCAGGTATTGGCTCAGATTAAAGGCTGTTTGATGGAAAACGATCTGGTTGATGAAGACGTGTTACGCACACTAAAGCATCAAAATGGTCCCGGCCGGTACCGGCAAATCGTAAGCCAGCTGGAAAAACACGTATCCGCTTACGATTACGATGGCGCCTTGGCGGATATTGGCGCGTTATCGGACATATTGAAAGCCATCGTCTAAGAAAGCAATCAAAAAACCGGATGGCAAACGATCCCATCCGGTTTCTTGGTTGACATGGCGGGCAAACGACTACTCAGCCATGGTGAACGTTCCGTCCTTGACCTGAACGATCACCATCGAATCCACGCCCAAGCCGTTGTGGTCTTCTGGGGTCAGATTGTAGACACCGGACACGCCGACATAGCCTTTGGTCTGCTCGATGGCGCTACGCAGGGCATCGGCATTGGTACCGGCTTTTTTCATGGCCTCGGCCACGATCATGATGGCATCCCACGCATACCCGGAATGGGTGTTGATGGGGAACTGTTTGTCGTAATGATACTGGTCGGTGTAAAGCCTTACGAACTCCTGGATGACCGGCTTTTGTGGGTCACTGCCAGACAGTTGGTCGGCCACCATCAGCTTGGTGGCCGGCATGCGGTCGCCCTCGCTGGCCTTACCGGCCAGTTCGATGTACTTGGGATCCGGCAGGCCGTGGCATTGGAACAAGGGCAGGTCGATACCCAATTGGGCCTTGTTCTTGGAAACAATGGAGCCGGCCGGACCGATGGTCCAGACCACGATGGCCTGGGGGTTGGCGTTTTTAACATTGGTGAGCTGAGTGGTCATGTCGGTATCCTTGGGACCGAATCCTTCCTGGGCCACCACCGCGATACCGAATTCCGGTGCCAGTTTGGTCAGCCAACGCACGCCATCCTTGCCAAACCCGTCGGAGGCGGTCAACAGGGCGATCCGGGTCAGCCCCTTGTCCTTCAAGTACATGTAGAGCCGCTGGACCGCCACCGACGACCGCTGGGGAGATTTAAAGACCCAGTCAAAGGGACCCAGCTTGTCTCCGCCCATGATCACCGGATCGCCGCCCACGGTCATGAAAGCCGGGATCTTCCCGCCATGGACGATCTTCTTGACCGCCATGCCGGTTCCGGTTCGCGTGGGCCCGATGATGGCCGCCACCTTGTCCTTGTAGATAAACTTCTTGGCGATATTGATGGCTTTCGCCGGATCGCCTTCGGTGTCGCCGATCACCAGCTCGATATTCTTCCCATTGACACCGCCTTCGGCGTTGATCTTGTCCACCACCATGTCGGCCACCAGCTTGGTGGGCGTGCCAATAAAGGCCGCCGGCCCGGACAGATCGAAAAAGGCACCGATTTTTATCGTATCCGCGGCAAATGCATGACTACCAGCGACCCCCATCATCAACGCGACGGCCACTGCCGCCAGTTTTACTATCCCTCTCATTTGTGCTCCTCCTTCTCCCATGCAATCCAGTTGGTTAAATTCCAGGGAGACTATACAAAAATGCAGGCTTTAACAAGAACATTTCTATAGATAGTAACATTAAACGATTTCATCGGTGATGCGTGTATCAAACACCCGCTGGCTCTTGCGCTCGGTGCGGGGCAATTTCCCATAATCCACAAGCTCGACAGTGACCGTGACCAGCAATTGCTTTTTAATCTGGTGCACCGTTTCGGTTATCAGCTCCGGACTTCTCCCGGTCTCCACCCCCTGGCCGCGCTCGATCATCAGTTTCATGAAGTCCTTGCCCATCCCCTCGTCGCGAGTCAGGTGCATCTGATATTCGGATCCCAGGCCGGGGATGGATGAAAGAATCGTGTCGATGGTCGAGGGATAGATGTTGACCCCCCGGTATTTGATGGTGTCGTCGCTGCGCCCCTTGATGCGGGAATGCCGGGGCATGACCGATCCACAGGTACAGGGACCGGGAATGATGCGCGTGATGTCCCGGGTACGGTAGCGGATCAGGGGGGCCGCCTCCTTGGTCAGCGTGGTCACCACCATCTCGCCCCACTCCCCGTCGGGCACCGGCTCGAGGGTCTCCGGATCGATGATCTCCAGGATGTAGTAGTCGCCCCAGTAGTGAATGCAGTCGTGATCCGGGCATTCGATGCCGGCCCCGGGACCGTAGAGTTCGGTCAGGCCGGTGATATCGAACAACTCGGCACCGCCAAACAGCTCGGAAATCTTTTTGCGCATGGAGCGGGAGCTGCGCTCGGAGCCGTAGATGATCTTGCGGATATTGATCTTGTCGGCCACCCCCCGGCGATGGATCTCCTCGGCCGTGAGCAGGGCCATGGAGGCGGTGCAACAAAAGACCGTGGAGCGGACGTCCTCCATGAACTGGATGTGCATGTCGAGGTTGCCGGGTCCCACCGGTACGGCCATGGCCCCCATGCGCTCGCAGCCCAGCTGAAACCCGGCCCCGGCGGTCCAGATGCCGTATCCCACGGCCACCTGCACCCGGTCCAGCGGCGTGACGCCGGCCATTTCATAGCAACGGGCGAAAAAGTGGGTCCAGTCGTCGATGTCCTTCTGGGTGTACCCGATAATCTTGCGCTTGCCGGTGGTTCCCGAGCTGGCGTGAATACGCACGATCTGCTCGAAGGGCACCGCGCGCAAAGGAAACGGATAGCCGTCACGCAGGTCTTGGGCCGTGGTAAACGGCAGCCGCCGGATGTCATCCAGGCTGCCGATCGTATCCGGAGTCACGCCGGCATCGTCCAACCGTTGGCGATAGAAAGCGGATCCTTCATAGGCATGACGGACGGTCCACTTGAGGCCGTTCAACTGGTGAGCCGCCAGGGCGGCGCTGTCTTTAAGATCGGGCATAAAGCTTTTGTTGTGCATGACAGGTTTCTCCAAACGGATATTGGTCAGTCCGGCGGCTCCCAGGCGGCTGGCCGCGGGCTTTTCCCCGCTGGCGGCGCCCAAGAAGGCGGCCCGCAGCATGGGATCGACGAGAAGGTCCTCGCTGCGCCCCTTCTGAACGATGCGCCCGCCGGCCATCAAAAAGGCGCGATGGGAGGCGGAAAGGGCCCGGGCGGCGTTTTGCTCTACCAACAAAATGGTTGTGCCGGCACGGGACAATTGGTGAATAATGTCAAAAATCTCATCGGTAATCAACGGGGCCAGCCCCAGGCTGGGTTCGTCCAGCAACAGCAGCCGCGGCCGGGCCATCAGGGCGCGGCCCATGGCCAGCATCTGCTGCTCGCCGCCGGACAGGGTGCCGGCCGCCTGCGCCTGGCGCTCGGCCAGGCGGGCGAAGCGGTCGTACACCCCCTGCATGCGCCGACGCATCTCCGGGCGGTCGATTTTCAGCGCGGCGATTCCCAGTTCCAGGTTCTCAGCCACGGTCAGGTGGGGAAAGACCTCCCGCCCTTCGGGGGTCAGGGCCAGGCCCTGACGCACCATGCGGGCCGGCGAGGCATGTTTCACCGCCTGCCCGTCCAGCATCAGTCGACCGCCAGTCGCCGACATGAGCCCCATAATACACTTCAGCAGCGTGGTTTTTCCGGCACCGTTGGCGCCCACCAGGGCCACGGTTTCACCGGTATTGACCGTCAGGTCGATGCCGAACAGGGCCTGGGCCGCACCATAATGGGCGGTGAGACCGTCGATGGCCAGCAAAGGGGTGTTCGTCTGCATATCAGGCCGTTGCCTCCATGCGCCCCAGGTAGGCCTCCAGTACCAGGGGATTGCTGCGCACCGCCGTCGGTGGTCCGCCGGCGATACAACGGCCGCTATCCAGCACCACCACCTGATCGGCCACTTCCATGACCAGTTCCATGTCGTGTTCCACTAGCAGCATCGTGTAACCGGCGTTGCGCTTTTGCCGGATGTGGCGGGCGATTTGCGCCGTTTCTTCGTTGTTCAGTCCGGCCACGGGCTCGTCCAACAACACCAGCCGTGGATTGCTCACGAAGGCACGCGCCATCTCGACACGCTTCTTCTCACCGTAGGCAAGCGCCGCCGCCGGCCAGCCGGCCTTGCCGGCCAGCCCGAAATCGTCCAGGGCTTCCAGGGCCTGTAAGCGTAGTTGCCGTTCCTGATGGCGCAGGGCCGGCAGTCGCAGCATGGATCGTAGAAAAGATCGCTCGGCTGCCACGGTCAATCCTGACAGCACATTGTCGAGTACACTCAGCCGGTCAAACAGCTTCAGGTTCTGAAAGGTGCGGGCAATACCCAGGGCGGCGATGGTGTGGGCGGGCAACATCTCGATGGAACGGCCGTCCAGTCGGATTTGTCCCTCTCCGGCCTGGTCCACCCCGCTGATACAGTTGATCAGCGTCGATTTGCCGGCGCCGTTGGGGCCGATCAGGGCGGTAACCCGCCCCGGTTCGAGCCCGAAGGATACGTCCTGCAAGGCCGGCAGGCCGCCGAACCACTTGCTGACCCCTTTCAGTTCAAGCATGACGGCTCCATAAAACATCCGATATCGGCGTTACGCGACTCCCTCGTCGCTGCGGAGTAGGATTGACTACACCTCGCTCCTCCGGAGTCGCAAGCCTTGATCTCGGCCGTTTTACGGAGCTGTCGGTAATGGTAGCCAATTTGCATGTCCTCAACCATTTTTGCTTCCTATAGCAATGCGGGTCCTTACCGCGTCTGCAATGCCTGTGACCAGTCCCTGGGGAAGAAACAGCAGGATCAGCACCAGAATCAGGCCATGGACGATATCCTTGAAATTCTCCAGGGTTTCTATCCATTCGGGCAGGAGCGTAATCAGGGCCGTGCCGAACAGGGTTCCCCAGATGGAGCCCATGCCCCCGACCACCACCATGATCACAAAATCGACGGAAACGAAAATCCCGAACGAATCCGGGCTCACAAACGTATAACAGTGAGCAAACAAACTGCCGGCCAGGGCGGCCAGCACCGCCGACATGACGAATACCTTTATCTTGGCGCGGCGGGTGTCCACACCCAGGGCGCCGGCGGCGGTCTCATCTTCGGCCAAAGCGGCCAGTCCCCGCCCCACACCGCTGCGAACCAGATTGAGGCACAGCAAAAGGGCCAGCATGGCAAAGGTCCAGGCCAGGTAGTGAAAAGCGATTTCGTTGTCGAATACCAGGGAACCGATGGAGAGATAAGGAATACCGGCCAAGCCGCTGGGTCCGCCGGTAACCGTATCCCACTGCACCAATATGGCGTAGATCACGATATTGAAGCCCAATGTTGCCATGGCCAGGTAATGGCCGCTGAGTTTGAGGGCAGGCACGCCCACCGCCAGAGCCACGCACGCGGCAATCAGCGCCACGGCAATCATCACCGGCCATGCCGGCAGCCCGCAGGTGGCCGTGCCGATGGCCGAGCCGTAGGCGCCGATGGCAAAAAAGGCGGCATGTCCCAGGCTGATCTGCCCGGCATAACCGATGAACAGATTGAGTCCCAGGACCACCATGGCGTACATGGCGATCAGGTTGGAAAGCCCCAGATTGTAGGGATTGGTCTCCACCAGCGGCCACACCAGTAACAGCAGGCTCAGGCCACACACGATCAGCCCGGTACGATGCAGGTAGATAAAATAAAAAAAGCGTTCTTTAGTCGTCATGAATTACAATGTTTTCAAAATGGTTCCCCGTGTGCATTCCAAAAATGGTAGCTTGGGGTTCAGGCCAAGGCCGCAGGGAAGTCGAAACCGCAGGCGTAGTGAGCTACGTCGAGGATTTCGGCTGAGCGAGAACGCCGGCCTGGATCCCAAGATGCCGTTTTTGGTTGCACGCGGCCTATTTGCCCAGTAGCCCCTTGGGCTTTATGAACAACACCAACAACAACACCACAAACGCCACCACATCCTTATAGGCACTGCTCCAATAACCGGCGGATAACGATTCCAGCAGCCCCAGTCCCAGCCCCCCCAGCACGGCCCCGGGAAACGATCCGAACCCTCCCAGGATGGCGGCGGCAAAGCCCTTGAGCCCCAGCATCACCCCCACATCGTAACTTAAAGTGGTAATGGGGGTGATCAGGACGCCGGCCAAGCCCCCCAACCCACCGGCCAGGGCGAAGCTGGCGGCCTTGACCCGCCCCACGGGGATTCCCACGACCCGGGCGGCGGCCTGGTTGGAAGCCACGGCGCGCATGGCCAGTCCCAATCGGGTGCGGCGGAAAAAGAAGACCAAAAGACCGATGGCCAGGGCGGTAATCGTCAAAATCGCCAGCGCCTGGGGCAAAATGGCCGCACCGGCAATGCGAAACGGTTCATCACCGGCCAGGGAGGGCACGGCCATGCGGTTTTTGCCCCACACCAGTTTCATGATTCCGCGCAGGATGATGGAAATCCCGATGGTCAGAAAAATCAGTACCAGGTGGTTTTGGGATCGCGAAGGCCGGATACCGACGCGTTCGACGGCGATGCCCACCAGCACGACGGCAGCGACCGCACAAGGCAGCGCCACGACCATGGGCAAGCCACTCCAGAAAAGGCCACTGAACAAAAACATGCCGCCCAGGGAGACAAAATCAACCTGGGCAAAATTGACGATACCAATGGTGTTATGCACCACACAAAACCCCAACGCGATGAGGGCATAAATGGCCCCACTAGTGATTCCGGCAAAAACAAATTGTAACAGGTCCTGAAAAGCGATCACAACACCACTCCATTTTTCGATCGGAGGCGACCAAGAGGCGGTTTGAAGCGTCTGAACCAGACCCGACAACAAGGCGGAAAACGGTTCAAAAGCGGCGCATAGGTGAACCTCCTGAGCTGTTCGCAAACAGCCTCTAAAGCGGCCCTACCCTATTCCAGCCGCAGGTCAAGGTCAAGTGTGGATAATTGGTACAAATTCGCTTTTTTTTGTCCGGCGAGTTACATGTGGAAGAAAAAACCGGCATGCTCGCCGGTGACCCGGAGGGGCCGATGCGTCGCTACACGAAGGGCATCCAGCAGATTCCACTGACCATCGAAGCAATGCACACCCCGCTATTGGCCATGGTCAACGGGGCCGCCATCGGTGTAGCGACATCCCATCCACCCGCTTAATGCTTTGATTACTATGCTGAATCCGGTATGACAGTTGAACTTCCCATGGTAATGCAGTAAGGTCTCGAGAAATTTAATCACGCTCGTTTTTAAATGCCCCCAACCGTTGGAAGGCAATCCAAGGATATCCTCGTTTCATGAATGAGATGGCACACCCGATCGGAAAATCATGGATCAATCGGCCCATGGTCCTCGTTTTGATGGCGATTGTTGCCGCTGGCACGATGTTCACCTGGTGGACGGTATGGCATGCGGATCGCTACCGGCGCGAAAGCACCCTCTATCAGGCCCGTCTGGTGGCCCAGGCCATCCGGCCCGAACGGATCGGGGCACTTTCGGGAACCACAGCCGACCTCAACCGGCCAATCTATCGGCGGCTCAAGGAGCAGTTGGCCACCACGCGAACAATCATCCCCGAATGCCGTTTCATTTATCTGCTGGGACGACGGTCGGATGGTCGCGTATTCTTCTTTGCCGACAGCGAGCCCATCGGTTCCAAAGACGAATCCCCGCCTGGTCAAATTTATGAGGAAATCAGCGATGCAGACCTAGAGGCATTTACCGATCAGGTCGCCTTGACATCGGGCCCCACCACAGATCGATGGGGCACCTGGATTAGCGCCATGGTCCCCCTGATGCATCCCGACGGAAAACACCTCACGGCCGTGCTGGGCATGGATTTTGCCGCTCGTGACTGGCAATCGAAGCTGATCCGGGCGGCACTGCCACCGATTCTGTTCACGCTGGTCACGGTGTTGGTGCACGTCATCGGGACGATCCTGCTTCGGCGTTTTTTAAGTCGCATCGCCCCATCGCCAGTTCATCTGGGTTACCCGGAGATGATCATGGCCATTGCCGTACTGGGTATCTTCATCAGCGTATCGGCGGCTTGTGTGGTAAAAATCAACAGGGAGCATGCCCGTTTACTTACCTTTCGACAACTGGCCCAGAATAAAACCGCAGGCATTGCCAATGTCTTTCACACCCTGCAAAACATCGAGATGGAAGCACTGGCGCGTTTCTTCGAAGCCAGCAAGTACATCACCCCGACCGAATTCAAGGACTACATCGATTACCTACTGAAAAACCCGGGAATCCAATACTGGGCCTGGTCACGATGGACGCCTGCGGCGGACAGGGAGGTGGTTGAAGCGCAACTGCAATCCGAAGGCCTGCCCGGTGGCGTGATTTGGCAACCCGATTCGAATGGACAGCGTATTCCAGCCATCGGGCGCGATGTCTATTTTCCCGTTGTCCACATCGCGTCGCGGACCAAGCAACAGGATCTCCGCGGGTATGACATCGGCGCCGATTCATTTCGCCAGGCGGCTTTGGAAGCGGCAATGCAAAATGGCTTGGCAACGTGTATCGTTCCCACAAAATCGGATCCCAACGCCGACGCGCCCAGAACCATCGAGATTTTCCGCCCCACGTTTCACAAAGATGGTACGCGTCGACCACAAGGAATTGGGATGGCCGTTCTGGTGGCCGACCGGTTGCTGCGATGCAAACCGTCCAACGACGTCGTTCAACTGGCGTTGGCCGTCGGCAGGCACTCCGGCAGCGCCATCGAAACATTGGCCGTTTCATCTGATAATTACAGTCGGTCGGACAGCACCATCGCTTTCGTATATCCGCTTTTCGTTTTTGGAAAGGCATTCCTGGTCACCGCCCATGCGGACAAGACATTCATCGGCCTTTTTCCGGTTCTGGCGCCGTGGCTGGTGCTATTCACCGGCATGGTGCTGACCGCCCTGCTGATGGTCCTGATCGGCGTGACCCACCGCAAGCGGGAGAAACTGGAGTTCCTGGTTGCCAAACGCACCCGTGATTTAATCGATGCCCGACATCGCATGGAACTGGCCATCAACGGTGCGGACCTGGGCACCTGGGAATGGCGGGGCACCAACAAAAAAATGATCGTCAATGGGAACTGGGCCAAAATACTGGGATACCGCCTGGAAGAAATCGAACCGCTGCTTGATGAATGGGAGCAGTTGACCGTACCCGAGGACAGGCCGCTGGTTTCCCGGGCCATGCGTCAGCATCTCAAGGGCCAATCGGCGTTTTACGAGGTCGAACACCGCTTGCGACACAAGGCGGGCCATGATGTCTGGGTGCTCGCTAAAGGACGTGTGATCGAAAGGGATGCCGACGGACGCCCCTTACGAATTTGCGGCACATGTCTCGACATCACCGAGCACAAACGGTCCCAGAAAGAACGGGAGAAACTTCGGGAACTGTTGCTTCAATCCCAAAAAATCGAGGCCATCGGCCAACTGGCCGGCGGCATCGCCCATGATCTGAACAACCTGCTGTCGCCCATTATCGGTTATGGTGAAATCCTGCAAACGCAACTGGGTGACAGGGACCCGCGACACAAGGCCGTGGACGCCATCCTCAGCGCCGGGCTTCGGGCCAGGGATCTGGTGCGCCAACTGCTGGCCTTCAGCCGCAAGCAGACCCTGGTGTTCAAACCCGTCAACATCAACCAGACCATCGAGGGGTTTCAAAAACTGCTTCGCCGAACCATACGGGAAGACATCACCATAGAAATCATTTTGGCGCCACGCATTCAGCCCGTCATGGCCGATGCAGGACAGATCGAACAGATCATCATGAATCTGGCCGTGAACGCGGCCGATGCCATGCCCGACGGTGGCCGCTTGACCATCGAAACTGCCATGGTGGAACTGGATGCCGCCTACGCGGCGGCTCACCCGTCCGTTAGTCCCGGCCCCCATCTGATGCTGGCGGTCAGCGATACCGGCTGTGGCATGGATGAATCAATCCGCCAGCGAATATTCGAGCCGTTTTTCTCCACCAAGGGAGAGCGGGGAACGGGTATGGGCTTGGCTACGATATTCGGCATCGTCAAGCAGCACAACGGCAGCATCTGGGTTTACAGTGAAATGGGCCGTGGAACCACTTTCAAAATCTATTTGCCGATTACCGATACCACCGCGGTCGAGGGGAGAAGTCGCCCGCAATCACACGGCAACCTGACCGGGAACGAAACAATCCTGTTGGTGGAGGATAACCAAGCGGTCCGTGAGTTGGCCCAAGAAGTCCTCGATCATCAGGGGTATACCATCTTGCCAGCCAAAAACGGCAAATCGGCCCTGGAATTAATTGCCGCCCACGATGGCCCGGTGCACCTCTTACTCACCGATGTGGTCATGCCAGGCATGAATGGAAAAGAGCTTTATAGGGAAGCCGTGGCACATCATCCAAAGTTGAAAGTGCTTTACATGTCCGGATACACGGATAACGTCATCGCCCACCGGGGCGTACTCGATGATAACGTCGCCTTCATCCAGAAACCGTTCACCGTCGAAGCGATTGCCACGAAGGTCAGGGAGGTCCTGAATAAACCTTAGAACCAGAAGCGTTGAATCGTCAGGCAAAAAATCGGCGTGTGAAAAACCACCACGACCCTATCAATCGATGACCGTCTTCAAAATACTATGCGCCGATTTGTGAAAAAGTTTTCTCTCTGTTACCTGAATTACATACAAATTGAGCAATTCATTTCACAAACCAATTGCCATTTATTTTTTGTGAGAATAAACGCTTTGATATCTAACCAATTTTTAACAAAGATCATTTTCGGCTATTTGGCGTTAATTTTGCTTACATGCGAATTCAGGGATAAGGTTCTGTTCGTACTTGATTACCGAGGGATTGAAAAGAGGGGGGCTTGAGGATGAGACGATTTTTTGTTTTCACGGTTGCTGTTTTGTTTGTTTTGTCTGGTTTGGTGATTGCTGTTGATAGTGCACATGCATGTCATATTACAGTTGAAAAATTATTTACAGACGGTGCGAATCCCGTTGGCACGGAATTTACTTTTACCCTTGAGAAATGGTCCGAAGGAGATGGAAATTGGGCCTCCGTAGGATCCATAACGTTGGACGGGGTGACAGACTCTTTTGAAACGACCGCATGGGAGTTTTCGTGGGAGTTAGGTATCGAAGATATATTTGGAACGTGGAAGGTTACTGAATCCTATACACCACCTGATTGGATCGCCGAGAGCATTTCAGTATCTGGTTTAGCATGGAATAAAGAATACGATCCAAACAATTATTGGGCTAAATTTGACTCACTTATTTGTGCTACTGTTACGGTCACCAACACAGCCGTCCCCATCCCCGGCGCTGCCTTGCTGCTCGGCTCCGGCTTGATAGGCCTCATCGAAGTGCGCAGAAGGTTCAAAAAATAACAGCAGGAAAATTAGAAACAAATCATCACCGAGAGCATAGAGAAAATCGTTCTTCTCTATGCTCTTGGTGGTTGGTGGGGTTCACCAAGCTTGTACCAACTACACCAAAATGGCACAGTTTCTGAGATCGATTAAACCGGCCAAGGGCCGGCAGCGGTTCTGACTCCTGTCTCCTGACTCCTGTCTCCTGTCTCCTGTCTCCTGACTTCTGACTCCTGACTCCTGTCTCCTGTCTCCTGACTCCTGACTCCTGGATTCCCGTAAAGGTACGGCAGCGCCATTTATCTCTGACCTGGCCCAGCAGACCAGTTTTTCTACACCGAAAAAAAATTCCCGATCCTAAAGCAGTTTCCAGGCCACCCCGGTCAGCGCCCCCGCCGGCACCATGTAGTGAATGGGCACATGAAATCGTTGCAACAGCGCCAGGGATACAACCGCTGAGCTCATCGCAAACCAGTCGATGGCCCCACCGGCCAACACTACCTTGTGGCCGAACCAGACCCCCAGGTTGAGAATCACCCCCACCACGGCGGCCGTGACCCCGGTCAAGGCGGCCTGCAGGCGCTGATTACCGGCCATGGTCTCGATAAACGGGGCGCCGGCGAAAATGAAGAAAAAGCAGGGCAGGAAAGTCACATAGGTGGTGATCAGGGCACCTGAAATGCCAGCCAGCAATGGATCAAGCTCGGCGGGAAGGTTCCAGCCCCCCAAAAACCCCACATACTGGGTGACCATGATCAGCGGACCGGGCGTGGACTCGGCCAATCCCAGACCGATGAGCATCTGCTCCATGGCCAGCCAGCCGTTGGTCACGGCCACATCGGCAATGTAGGCCAACACGGCGTAGGCCCCGCCGAAGGTGACGAAGGCCGCCTTGGTGAAAAACAGACCAATCTGCGATAACGTGTGATCCGATCCATATAGCATCCATAGACCGCCCATCACCAGAAGCCATAAAGCCGCGCAAACCAAGAACACTCTGAACACATGCCCCAGTGTGGCCTTGGTGTGTCCGCCGGCGAGTTCGGGCTCATCCGCGACACGGCACTCCCGGGTCTCGGAATCAAAATCGCCGCTGCAAAAAACGTCCGGCAACCGCGTCTGCATGACTAGGCCGCCCAGGGCCGCGGCGGCCACGATGGCGGGAAAGGGTATCTTGAAAAAGAAGATGGCGATGAAGGCCAGAGCACTGAAAACGTAGAGTATCGGGTGCTTGAGCGCCTTATGGCCGATACGCAGCACCGCCTCGACCACCACGGCCACCACCACCGGTTGGATGCCGTAGAAGGCCGCCGCCACGGCCGGGATGTCGATGTGGGCCACGGCCAGGTAACTGAGCACCAGCATGACGAAAATCGAGGGGATCACGAACAGCGCGCCGGCCACGATGCCGCCCCAGATCCCGTGCAGCCGCCAACCGATATAGGTGGCCAATTGCTGGGCCTCGGGCCCGGGCAAAAGCATGCAGAAGTTGAGCGCGCGCAGAAACGGGTTCTCGCCGAGCCATCGCCGACGTTCGACCACCTCCTGGTGCATGATGGCGATCTGCCCGGCCGGTCCGCCGAAGCTGATGAACCCCAGCTTGGCCCAGAATTTTAGAGCATCGTTGAAGGAGACACGTTGATTATATTTATCCATTTGCGCCTCCTTGTCACGGCAGGATACGGGGAAGTGACCGGTTCATCCTTACAGGATTTCCTTCAAAAAAATCCGAAACCGCCACCAGGACTTTTGATCGGCATCCTTGCGATACCGATCAGAGCCAAACACCGTGAATGCATGGGGCGCGCCGCCATAGGTAATCATTTCATGGGGGATGTGGTTTGTTTCCAGTTCACCCGCCAGCGCTGCAAAATCCTGCAGGGTGACCGCCGTGTCGGCCGTGCCGTGCAAAACCAACAGGTTGCCCTTGGTGTTGCGGTAGTCCTGTCCGTCGGGAGTAGTAAGCCCGCCGTGAAAGGTAACGAACCCCTTGAAATCGGCACCGGAGCGGGCCAGTTCGAGAACCGCCGCCCCGCCGAAACAATAGCCCATGACCACGGCGTTTTCCACGTTGGCACCCTGGGACCGGGCGGCATCCACCGCGCCACGCATGAGCCGTCGCATCCGCGCCCGATCCTTATATAGTTCACCGGTAAGCTGACGGCGCTTCTCGATCCGATCAGGCCTGATGCCGGCACCAAACAGATCCATGGCAAACACGGCATACCCTAAATCCGCCAGCATTTGTGACCGTTTGACTTCATAATCAGTCAGTCCATCCCAGTCGTGGATGAGAAAAACCAGAGGCGCATCGACGGCCGGGGACACATAATAGCCCTCGAAGGGCTCGCCCTGCACATCATAGGTGATAAAGCGACCATCGACGGCAGCGGCGGTTCCGGATAGCATCACTAAAAGCATAAGCGAATATAATATTTTCATGAGTACCTCCATGAGTAGTGTTTGATAATGGTATGCATGTCTCTACAAGTTAGGATTTTTTTGCTGCATGGCAAGATACCGAACAACAAAAAGACGAGGGGGTGGAATTTTCGTCATACCAGCATATGGGCGATAGGCGGTTGGCCAGACAGACAGATGGGGTTGATCTTAAGGCAAAAAACCGTGAAAGGACCGGCATGACCGGCATCCAATGGATGGATACCGGTCATGTGGTTTGAAAGCGGACTGGCAATTAAGGAGAGGGCAAAGGTGGGCGGATGCTGTCTACCGCGCTTCTATAATCTCCCCCCGCGTGCTGATGGTCAGCTGTTTGGCCGGCACTTTGACGCCGGCCTTTTCCATGCCCTTCTTCACGATGGTGGGCAGGCCCGAGCAGCAGGGCACCTCCATGACCACGGTGGTAACGCTGTTGACACCGGCGGTCTTGAAGATCTCGGCGAAGCGGTCGATGTAATCCTGGGCGTCGTCGAACTTCGGGCAACCGACCATCACGACGTTGCCGGCCAGAAAATCCTGATGCAGGGTGGGAAAAGCCACGGGCACGCAATCGGCCACCACCAACAGATCGGCGCCTTTTAAAAACGGCGCGTTGGGCGGAATCAGGCGGATCTGCACGGGCCAGTGGGACAACGCCGACTGGACCGAACCGGCTGGCTGGGTCCGGGGAACATTGGCCGACTGGCAGTTGCCGGCCGGGGCGAAGCTCTGGATCTGGGTCGACGGGCACCCACAGGGCAGGGTTTTGTCTTCCTCGACTGCCGCGTTTTGAGATTCAAGATGTTTTTCCACGGCCTCCTCGTCGAATTCCTCGGCCTCGCGCTCGACGATATGCAGGGCGTCCTGGGGGCACTCGCCCATGCAGGCGCCCAGTCCATCGCATAGGTTGTCGGAGATGACCTTGGCCTTGCCGTCTACGATAATGAGCGCCCCTTCCGCGCAGGAGATCACACAATTGCCACAGCCGTCACAGCGTTCTTCGTCGATCTGGATGATTTTTCTCGTCACTTTCATGGTTCACCTGTCTTTTCTGCCGCCTAAAGAAGGCGACCGTTCTTTTATCTATACGAAGCGTGTACCCCTTCGATTGTTATCCGACTCAAGGAAAGCGGTAAGCCTTTAGCGATAAGCGGTTAGCCCTTATCGTTGGGCATTTATCAGTAATTATTTGAGATCATAATTCAAATAGCCAATAGCTAACGGCCAACCGCTCAAGGCCCGAGCAACGTTTTGCGGGCCTCCTCACGGCCGGCGGCGGTGAGGAATTTCTTCGCGATGATACTCTCGATCTTCTCCGGCGCAAGGCCGTTTTTCTTTTTGGCTTCTTCCAGGTTGGCGATCCAATCCGCATCATAGAGGACTTTGAAGTTCAGGGTCTCTTCTTCCCGGGGATGGTGATGGTGACCGACGATGTCGCACACCTCGTCGATCAGGGGCGGCTTGGCACCCAGTTTTTCCATGATTTCACGGGCCACGGGAGGACCTTCCTGCTCCTGATACCTGGCCGCGCTGCTGCCGTGTTTTTTCTCGGCCTGGACGATGCCGATATCGTGCAGGTAGGCGGCACACAGGACCACGGCCGGAATGCTGCCTTCGGCCAGGCCGATGCGCTCGGCATAGCGGGCCACCCGCGTAGCGTGGCCGATGCGTTTGAAGTCACTTTTGAAATACCGTTTCATTTCGATGGCCACCCGATCCTTAAGCAGATCGTCGGCTTTGAGCAGAAATTCTTCGGGCAAGGTGCCGATGCATTGCTCGGCGTACTGACAGTACGCCGCGCAGCCAAAATCCATATTGGGGTTGACGAAGCGGTGCTGGCAGTGGGGGCATTTGCGGGCCGTGTCATCCTTGAAGAATTCGACGTTGGCGCCGCACTCGGGACATGCCACCTCGTAGATGGCACCGGGTTTCCAGTATTGCGTATCCTGTCCAGGGCATTTCATGGTGGCGATCTCCGTTTCGTTTCGGATGAAGGCTGCCGGAAACATCCGGCAGCCGTTTTTACTCTAAACATAAGCCCTGTGATTCAAATGAACAGGGGTTGAGGTCCTGTTTTTAGCCTAAGATGGCCTTGAGATCCCCCTCCGGCGTGCCAATGGGCATGATATTGAAATTCTTCACCAGCACATCCAGCACGTTGGGCGTGATGAACGCCGGCAGGCTGGGGCCCAGGCGGATGTTTTTGATGCCCAGATGAAGGAGCGAGAGCAGGATCACGCAGGCCTTCTGCTCGTACCAGGACAGAATCATGGACAGGGGCAGGTCATTGACCCCGCAGTCGAAGGCACCGGCCAGGGCCACGGCGATCTGGATGGCCGAGTGGGCGTCGTTACACTGGCCGATGTCGAGCAGGCGCGGGATGCCGCCGATGTCGCCCAGATCCTTGTCGAAGAACCGGAACTTACCGCAGGCCAGGGTCAGGACCACACAGTCCTCGGGCACCTTCTCCACGAATTCGGTGTAGTAGTCACGCCCCGGTTTGGCGCCGTCGCAGCCGCCCACCAGGAAGAAGTGGCGGATGGCCTTGTTCTTCACCGCCTCGATGACCGTGGGGGCCACGCCCATGACCGCGTTGCGGGCGAAACCGACCATGACCTGTTTGCCGAGCACATCGGCTTCGAAACCGGGAAGTTCCAGGGCCTTGTCGATGGCCGGGGTGAAATCCTTGTCTTTGATGTGGGTCACGCCGGGCCAGCCCACCAGGCCGGTGGTAAAGATGTTGTCCTGGTAGGACGCCTTGGGTTTCTGGATGCAGTTGGTGGTCATGACGATGGCGCCCGGAAAGGCGGCGAACTCCTTGGCCTGGTTCTGCCAGGCTGTGCCGTAATGGCCATAGAAGTGACCGTATTTCTTGAGTTCCGGATAGCCGTGGCAGGGCAGCATTTCACCGTGGGTGTAGACATTGATGCCCTTGCCCTCGGTCTGTTTGAGAATCATATCCAGATCCTTGAGATCGTGACCGGAAACCAGGATGGCCTTGCCCTTTTTGGCGCCCAGGGGTACGGCGGTGGGAACGGGATGGCCGTAGGTTCCAGTATTGCCGGCATCGAGCAATTCCATGGCCTTGAGGTTGACCTCGCCGCATTTGAGCGCCAGGCCCACATAGTCATCGACGCCCAGCGTATTGTCCAGGGTGGCGGCCATGCCTTCGTAAATATAGTTGTAAACGCTGTCGTCTTCCTGTCCCAGAATCCGCGCATGGTCGGCATAAGCGGCCAGGCCCTTGATGCCGTATACGATCAACTCGCGCAGGGAAAGGATGTCCGAATTGACCGACGGATCGGCTTTGATGCCCACCGTCTCACCCTGGGCCACCAGACCGGCCTGATCACCGGCGGGATTGAACGTGGCCGGTCCCTCGGCAAAGGCCACATTACCACCGGCGGCCTGCACCTTGGCCTTGAGAGCGTCGCGGTGTTTGACCGCATCGTCGATCAAGGTGACAAAACGGGCCGGGTCAAAATCCACGTTGGTCAGGGTGGAAAAGATTGCTTCACAGGTAAAGGCATTGACGGCCGGATCACTGACGCCGACCTTGCCGCCTTCAATCGCCACCTGGGCGATGCCTTTGACCGCATAAACGAGAAGGTCCTGGAGTGCGGCCACGTCGGGCTGTTTGCCGCATACGCCGATTTTGGTGCATCCTTCGCCTTTGGCAGTTTGTTCGCATTGAAAACAAAACATGGGCATTCCTCCTTGATTGAAATTTATTTGAGTCAAGCGTTTGGTCTTTTTTATGGGTTTATGAAATTCGACCAGTGTTGATGATGAAATACAGGAAGATGACGGGGTTGACCTTGACTTACATCAAGAAAACGATCAAAAAAGATAATCTGGATCTCCGGAAAGCTCCAGCTGACACCTGTTTCAGCAAAGCAGCATGATTTAACGGGTCTATGGGACAGTGTTAAGCAAAAGAAACCGGGAGGTCGGACAGAAGAAAAGGGTTCGACGATTGTAACCGTATTCCGACAGAATGCAACGCGAAAAGCAAAAACCCCCCATGCCAATGCAACCCATCCGCCAGATTTTATCGATCACTCCGCTTTTCCAGGGCCTTATGGTTGATCAAATCGACGACATCAGTGCCATCGCCGTGGAGCGCAAGTACCGCCGCGGGGAATCGATCTTCATGGAAGGGGATGTGGCCGACGGTTTTTATATTGTCGCCGATGGTCAGGTAAAAATTTTCAAGACCTCCCTGGAGGGCAAGGAGCAGATTTTGCACATTTACGGCCCGGGCAATCTTTTTGGCGAGGTCCCGGTCTTCTCCGGCTCACAATTTCCGGCCAATGCCCTGGCCCTGGTCGCCAGCCGGATTCTCTTCTTGCCCCGCAAGGCCTTCGTGGATTTGATCGCCCGCCACCCCTCGCTCTCCATGAACATGCTGGGTGAGTTGTCCTTGCGCCTCAGGCAGTTTACCGTGCAAATCGAGAATCTGTCGCTCAAGGAAGTTCCCTCGCGATTAGCCTCCTACCTGATCTACCTGGCTCGGGAGCAGGAAACGACCGACTGTGTCACCCTGGACATATCCAAGGGCCAGTTGGCCAGCCTGTTGGGTACGATCCCGGAAACCCTGTCCCGGATCTTCGCCAAGATGACCGCCCAGGCGCTGATCCGGGTGGACGGCAAATCGATCCATCTTCTTGACCCGGCAGGGCTGGAGGATCTGGCCACGGCCGGCAAGCTGGCTGAATGACCGGCTCCGGCCGGCTGATCTGCAGTCGATAAACCGGTCTCCCCCGGCGTGTTGCCCTACCCGTCCAAATCGCAATTCATCTTATAACCTGATTAATCCGGCGAGCAAATAGGTCCTGCCGCGTCATGCCGGACTTGATCCGGCATCCAGCGAAAGACTGGATTCCGGCTTTCGCCGGAATGACGAACACTTCGTGTATTCAATTGCCTGAACAATATTAATCCCTTTGTGTCTTTTCGTTAGGCTTTATCTTCTTTTTGAGCTTCTTTTCGATCTCGGCGAACAAATCCTGTTTTTTCTGGTCTGCCTGAGCCTTGATGGAGGCCACCTTCTCCTCCATGGCATTCTTGCCTTTTTTGAATTTCTTCAGTTCCTGCTCCAGGCGGCTTTCTTCGGCATCCCGGGGAAGGTCCTCGACGGCCAAGTGGTTGGCGACCACGATGCGATCACTGAATCCACTTTTGACCGTATCGACAATCCCCAGTTCCTTCAGGCGATTGAGCAGGTAGCTGCCCTTTTCTTCGGAAAAATGCAACAACCGGCAAATCGACTCCAGGGCTGGCGGCGCCCCGTCCTGGTAATCCAATATGCGGACGGCGGCCACGAATAAATGGGCCGTGGTATACATGTCGTTGGACGTCATCTGGTGGTTTTCCTCAACATATAAATTTTAATATCGAAGCCAGGCTAGGCCAGCAGGCAATCGCATGTAATTCAATTTTGACGGATTCGTTGTCGTTGTCGTAATCGGCTTTTCCGTTTTCGTTTTCGATTACGACAACCGCTACGCTGACGACGACAACGACTCATCAATATTATGGTCAGAAAAATTAATCCAAATGCGATTGCCCCACCACGGTGGGCCTATTTCTTGACAACCCACAGCAAGGAGAGTAACATTTGCGGATAAATTGTCAAGCGGCAAGTGGCCCACATATCTCTGGACCAAAATTCCAATATCACAAGTAATTTTAAGCATATTGAACGTTTGCTGACATCATCGGCGGTGCCGGTGAGGCATGACAAACGAGACGATTGGGGGATGACAGCATGACCGAAATTATCAGTGTAACGGCTAGAGAGATCCTGGACTCCAGAGGCAACCCAACGGTGGAGGTGGAGGTGGGTCTGGCCTGCGGCGCCATGGGTCGCGCGGCGGTACCCTCTGGCGCATCCACGGGGACCCGCGAAGCCTTGGAGCTTCGTAATACACGCGCCAAGCGCTACGGTGGCAAGGGGGTGGTTACGGCCGTCAACAACGTCAACACGAAAATCGCCGATGAAATCCGCGGCATGGACGCGGCGGATCAATGGACCCTGGATGCCTGCATGTTAGCCCTGGACGGAACGGCCAACAAATCCAAGCTGGGCGCCAACGCCCTGTTGGGTGTATCCATGGCCGCCGCCCGGGCATCGGCCAACGCCTTCGGTATTCCTCTGTTCCGTTACCTGGGCGGTGTCAACGCGCGCATCCTGCCCGTGCCCATGATGAACGTCATCAACGGCGGGGCCCATGCGGCCAATAACCTGGATATCCAGGAGTTCATGATCGTTCCCTTTGGCGCCAAGACCGTGGTCCAGGCCGTTCAAATGGGAGCCGAGACCTTCCACGCCTTGAAAAAGATCCTCAAATCCAAGGGGTTGAGCACGGCCGTGGGCGACGAGGGCGGATTTGCACCGGATCTCAAATCCAACGAAGAGGCACTCTCCTTCATCATGGAAGCCATCCAGGCCGCCGGTTATACACCGGGCAAGGACATGGGGTTGGCTCTGGACGTGGCGGCCAGCGAATTGTACGAGAAAAAGAAATACATCCTCAAAGGCGAAGATAAATCCCTCACGGCTGCCGAAATGGTCGATTATTTCGAGAGCCTGGTCGAAAAATATCCCATCCTGTCCATCGAGGACGGACTGGCCGAGCAGGACTGGGAAAACTGGACCGTGCTCACCGAACGCCTGGACGAATATATCCAGATCGTGGGTGACGATGTCTTCGTCACCAACCCCACGATTTTCGCCAAGGGTATCGACGATGGCATCGCCAATTCGATCCTGATCAAACTCAATCAGATCGGCACGGTCAGCGAAACCCTGGACGCCATCGAAATGGCCAAGCAAGCGGGTTACACCACCGTAATCTCCCATCGCAGTGGTGAAACCGAGGATACCTTCATTGCCGATTTGGCCGTGGCGGTCAACAGTGGCCAAATCAAGACCGGCTCCATGTCCCGCTCCGACCGCATCGCCAAATACAACCAGTTGATCCGCATCGAGGAGGCACTCGGCAAAGGCGCGCGTTTTGCCCAGGATATTTTCGTTGCTGATTAACGTGCCCGCTGAAGACACCCGCAAAATGGTTTTAGGAAATGGTCCATCCCGTATGAAAATGATGGTGATCCCTCCGCAACGGGCGGCCGGTCTGATGGCCGCCCTGGCGGTAATCCTCTTCGCCGTCATCTGGCCCCCCGAGGCTGGCGCTTATGTACCCGAAGGTCCCCACATACTCGCGCTCACCGCCAAGGCCATGGGCAAACTGGCCACCCTGCAGATCGAGCAGAAACGCCTGATTTATCCCCCGTCGGCAGACGCGTTTCCCACGGTTCGCGATGAAACCGTGACCTACGTGATGCCGCGACGCTTCCGTTCGGATATCGTAACCGACCGAACCAAGCGAACGGTTCTGGACGTCGGCGACCAGACCCTGACCGTGGACGACGGCCGCGTGACCCCGGACCTGGATCCTTTCGATGTCTACCAACGCTTGCTGCGCAGCCGGACCCGGGTTCAATTGATGAAGACACTCAACAAAATGGGCGTGGAAACGGCCATTTCCAGCCTGGGACGAATCGATGAATCCGTCGTGTTCGTGCTTGGCGCCCATTATCCCGACGAATCCGCATCCCAATTGGCCGTGGACAAAGCAACCTTCCTGCCCCTGCGCCTGTTGCTCACGAATGGAAAAGCCGACCCAATGGGTGAGCGATTGGACATTTATTATCATGACTGGCAAAAAGTTCAGGATGGCTGGTTTCCCACGCAGGTGGTCTTTTTCCATAATGGACGGCTGGAAATGGAGATACGAACGGTGCGGATGCGCGTCAATCCCGCCATTCCCGCGCAAATGATGGACCCGGAAGCCCTGAAGGCATCGGTCGCCATGACCCACGCCGATTCCTTGCCGGAACAAAAACAAGAAGCCGTCGACGCTATCCGACAAGGGGTGCAGGATTTTCAGAAAAAATTTGAATAGCCGGTTTTCCAAAACGGTTTGTTATGTTACATTTGCTGGATTCCATGGATCATGGATCGTCACCATCCGAAACTAAAAGCACCGTTTCATGATCAACCGTCAATTTCCAACTGTTTCAATCCGCAACTTCTCACGACCGGTCTACCCGGATTAACAACAACCGAGGTTTTTATATGGGGTCTGACACCAAGTATATTTTTGTTACTGGGGGCGTTCTATCGTCATTGGGCAAGGGGCTGGCATCGGCATCCATCGGCGCGTTACTGGAGTGTCGTGGCTTAACGGTCACCATTCAGAAGCTGGACCCCTACATTAATGTCGATCCGGGGACCATGAACCCATTTCAGCACGGCGAAGTATTCGTTACCGACGACGGCACCGAAACCGACCTGGACCTGGGGCATTACGAACGGTTTACCCATGCCAAGTTGGGTCAGGATAACAATTATACCACCGGCAAAATCTATCACAGCGTCATCACCAAGGAACGCCAAGGTGAATATCTGGGTGGCACGGTGCAGGTCATCCCCCATATCACCGACGAAATCAAGGACAGCATCCGCAAGACATCCGACGGGGTGGACGTGGTGATCGTCGAGATCGGCGGCACCATCGGCGACATCGAAAGCCTGCCGTTCCTGGAAGCCATCCGGCAGTTTAAAACCGATGCCGGCAAAGACAATGTGATCTATATACACCTGACCCTGGTGCCGTATATCAGCACGGCGGGCGAAGTCAAAACCAAGCCCACCCAACACAGCGTGAAGGAACTGCGCAGCATCGGCATCCAACCGGACATTCTGCTCTGTCGCACCGACCGGCTGCTCAGTCCCGAGATCAAAGGCAAGATCGCCATGTTCTGCAATGTGGGCGCCGACGCCGTGATCACGGCCAAGGATGTCGACTGCATCTATGAGTGTCCCTTGTTCTTTCACCAGGAAGGGCTGGACAACAAGATCGTCGAGCTGCTCAACATCTGGACCCGGGCACCACGCCTGGAAGAGTGGGAAACGCTATGCAAGCGGATGCGCGAGCCCGTCTACGAGGTCACCATCGCCATCGTTGGCAAGTACGTGGATCTCACCGAATCTTACAAGAGCCTTAACGAGGCCCTGATTCACGGCGGCATTCCCAACCGGTGCCGAGTCAACCTGAAATTCGTTGACTCGGAAACCATCGATGCCAATACCTGCGGTTTCAGCCTGGAAGGGGTAGACGGGGTATTGGTGCCCGGCGGGTTCGGATCTCGGGGGGTGGAAGGTAAAATCTGCGCGGCCCAGTACGCCCGCGAAAAGAAGATCCCCTATTTCGGCATTTGCCTGGGCATGCAGATCGCCGTGATTGAATTTGCCCGGCATATGGCCGGATTGGACAACGCCAACAGCACGGAATTCGATACCCAGACCCCCCATCCGGTGATTTATCTGTTGGAAGAGTGGTTCGACGATAAATCCGGTACGACCCAGCGCCGGGACATCCATTCGGACAAGGGCGGCACCATGCGCCTGGGCGCCTATCCGTGCAAGCTGGAAAAAGATAGCCTGGCCCATCGCGCCTACGAGACGGAATCCATTTTCGAACGGCACCGGCACCGCTATGAATTCAACAATGCCTATATGGATCAACTCAAGGACGCCGGGCTCAGGATTTCGGGCATGGCCCCTTCGGGCGAACTGGTGGAGATCGTGGAAATCGATGACCACCCGTGGTTCCTGGGCTGTCAGTTTCACCCGGAGTTCAAATCCCGGCCCATGACCCCCCATCCCCTCTTCCGCAGTTTCATTGCCGCTGCGCTGGGCTACTCGGGGAACCGGAAAATAAAAAAATGAGGTAACGATGAACGCAGACCGAGAAATGGGAATCTCTCCAGGATATCTGAAAGACGATCAAACCGAGCACCTGAGCTATCTGAAATGGGATTTTGCCCTGTTGCCCAATGAAGCGGATGAAAAGGTTCTCCGGAAAGACCTGGTTTGCGCCGCCTGCGGTCATCCCATCACCAAGGTGGCCGAAAAGGTCGATATTCGCGGCCGGCATGACTACGGATTTACCAATCTGGGATACCTGGTGCGGCTGGGATGCTACCGCAACGCGCCCGGCTGCGTGGGCATCAACCGGGTGTCCCACGGCTATTCCTGGTTCCGCGGGTACGCCTGGGACATTCAATTGTGTGAGAAATGCTACACCCAGGTGGGTTGGAAATACATGGGTCCCGAGGATAGTTTTTACGGCCTGGTATTCAAGATGCTGCGCGAAGTCGACCCCGAGGATGAGACGCCAGCCGATGAAGCGGCCGACACGGACGAATAACGCCTGTCCCAACGCACCTAACCTGGTTCACACGCGCTGCTTGATAATCCCACGCCGCACACAAAAGTAAGAAATATAAAAACAAAGACGCCGGGAAAAATTTCCCGGCGTCTTTGTTTTTAGTCAGACCGTTGCCAAACGAGGGCAACCGACTACTCGGAGACCTCCTCGGCCACCAGCTGCGGTTGAACGGCCGCGGCTTTTTCCTCGGCATGCTTGGGGCGGTTGGTGAGATAGGCGATGACAACCCCCACCATGAGCAAACCGGCCGACATATAGAATGCCCAGCGCAGACTGCCGGTGAGATCTTCGATCGTTCCGCCCAGGCTGGTCATGAAGAAACCCATGCCCCAGCCGAGGAAGACCAGCCCATAGTTGAATCCCAGGTATTTGGATCCGTAGAAGTCAGCGGTGAAGGACGGCATCAGGGACAATCCGCCGCCATACTGCCAGTAGGCAACGCCAACGACCATGAAAAGCAGAACGATATTTTGTTCGGCGATCACATAGGGCAGGATGAACATGCATCCCGCGGATATGGCGCAGTTCAGACAGTAGGCGTTGACCCGGCCGATCTTGTCTGAATAAAAGCCGGTACCCACCCGGCCCGAGGCGTTGATCAGCCCGCCGAAAGATACCAGGATCCAGGCATTGGCCGCCAGGAAAGGCACGTCGGCAGCGGCTTTTTTCAGCAAACCGGCCGCATTGGCGATGATCAAGAGACCGGATTGGGTGGAAATGGTGAACATGATGACCAGGGCATAGAACTGCCAGGATTTGAAAATTTCCTTGGGCGTCCAGTCATGCTTGGTACTGTCCTGAACCTGATTGACGTTAATATTTGCCGGTACGGGCGGGACATAGCCTTCGGGAGGCGTAAAGAGCAGCTGCCCGCATAAAATGGTCACCACGGCAAAAAGCATTCCCAGCCCGACAAAACTGCCGGTGATGCCGTAATTGTCCATAAAGTACTGACCGAGTCCGCCAATGTAGATTGCTGCACCGCCATACCCGGCCACGACGGTGCCGGCGATCAATCCACGTTTATGAGGGCCGAACCATTTCAAGGCCGCCGGTGTGGGAGCCGCGTAACCAAGCCCCATGCCGATCCCGCCCAGGATACCGAAGCCCAGGATCAAACCGAGTTGGCTTTTCATCAAACCGGCCAGGATACATCCAGCCGCCAGGAACAAGCCGCCGGCGGTGGCGCCGACCTTGGGGCCGAACTTGTCCTGGATCCTGCCGCCGGGGATCATCAGTACGGCAAAGAGGATCACACAAATGGCGAAAGGCGTCGCCGCCTGGGCATTGGTGAGATACGTCCAGCCAGCATTCAACCCGGTCATCACCTCACCCGCCTTGTCGACATCAACCAGGGCCTTTTTCCAGATACTCCAGGCATACAAGATACCGAGACATAAATTGATGGTAGTTCCGGCAAACGTGGTGATCCATCCCTTCATGGGAACCTTTGAAACTGGCTGTGCCGACATAATACCTCTCTTTCTGTGGTTGTGTGGGGTGGTAAATGGAGAAAATTGAAAAACTGGCGGCTTGAACGATCGGCCTGCTATCCGCAGTCCAATTGCAACGACCATATTTAATGAATCATTTTCAATTTTCTAAATTATTGGTTTAAATGGCTTGGAATTTTAAAATAAATTTTATTCATTAATAAGCAAAAATGGTGCCAATAATTTTTTTAAAAGTCACCGCCATTTCCAGAGCCCCCGTTCAGCTCGTCAGAAAAAACTGTTTTCATTCAAAGTTTTAAATATACAGATGAATTATCAACCAGAAAAAAAAATGAGAGATGAGGTGCAATAACGATAAAGCGGTATAAAAAATGGGGAAACGATCAAAATAAAAAACAACAAAAGTTGTTAAAATATCCTCCGATACCAGGATAACAAATTGAAACAAAATGGAAAGTTCCGAATTACAAACCAAGTTGCAACTACAACTTTATTTGTTCAAAATTGTGTACGCTGATTTTCCCGGTACGACAGGCGATAATCATCGACTCCTGGGCCGTGGCCATGGTGCGTCCGGATAGACCCCGGATTCGGTGGTCAGCCGGTTGTGGGCCAGCCCATGGGTGCCATCGAAGGCATCCACATGGTATTTGTTACCCAGAGACGCGGGTTAGCCCACGTCTTTGAGAATATCCAGGCTGCTCCACGGAAAAGGGCAGGGGCACGACCGTGGCCTCCCGCAAGGCCCCCTGGCATCCGTCCTCGAAAATGCGCAGCCGACCGTTCGGCACGGCCAGCGGCGCGTCCACCAGGGCCGTGCCGATGGAGTCGTTGAGCGTGGTTGAGTAAAACGCCGTGCACACGTATCCGCGAATTTTCTCATCCACGATCACGGACCCGGCGCGCGGCGGGCGGGCGTCATGGTTCGGCATTTTAAAACCGACCCGTTTGAGTCGGTCGGGTTGGTTTTCTGTCTGTCGCAGGGCTGCCGCGCCCACGGTGCGCGCGTCGGTCTTGTCACGGCACCACAAGGCGCCCAGGCCGAGATCGTGCAGGGTGGTACGCTGTTCGCACTCGGCGGCCAAACACAGATTTCCGGTTTCCACTTGCAGGCGCTCGACGGCCGCCCATCCGAAGCAGCCGATGCCTGAGGGGCGGCCTGCAACCTGTATCTGTGACCAGACGGCCGGCATCTGTGATGCGGGCACGTGCAGGGCAAAGGCCGGCTCACCGAATAGCCGGTCGCGCAAGACGCACACGGGAACGGATTCGCACAAATTGAATTCGCCGTAGGTACCCGACGGGAAACCGTGGTCAGACAGATCGGCGTCGGTCACGGCTTCCAGCATGGGCGACAAGGGCGACCGAACCGTCGTGGGACGCGGCCGGGCCAAAGGGGAATGGCCCGTGGCGGCCACGACCAAGGGCAGGTTGTGACCGGAAATCCCCCCTGCCCCGGTCCGGTGCCCGTGGCCGTGAAGCGTTTGATCAGCTCGGGCTGGTCGAAGCCCTTGGCCATGGCCTGATCGACGTTTTTCACGGTGGCGTCCTCGTCAAAACAAATGAACATTTTTTTGGATGCCACCGGGGCGCAAACCCGCGTGTTGCCGGCAGGCGGTCCCGGCAGCGCGGCCATCCGGGACTCGGCTGCCGCGATTTCGTCGTCCAGGCCTTTGCCGCAGGTCGCGGCGGCCCGCAAGCCGGCAAGATGTCCGGATGCCTCCAACGACCGCGGATCACTATGTCCCAGCACGCTACCTGCCGCGAAAATGCCCGGCGGCAGGTCCCGGGGCAGGAAAAAGCCGGTGTGGGCATCATCATCGAGCCGGGCGCCGGCCAGCGTCAACGGCCCGGTCAGGGGGGTGAGGCCGGCCGAGGCGATGAGGACGTCGCAGGGGAGTTGCGTCTGCTGAGTGCCGGTCGCATCCATCATCACGACGCCGCGGACCTGTTTGCCGCCCAGGGCGCGGCCAGCCAGCCAATTGCGTTTAAAGGGGATTCCCCGTTCGTTCAAGGCATCCACCAGGGCCGGGTCGTGACCCTCGGCACGGGCGTCGGCCACCATGTTGCACGCATGAAACGCACGCCACGCAGGCAGGGAATCAGTCGTCCCAGGGATTCGGCGACATGCTTGACATATCCCGCCGTGGTCTGGGTGGTATAATTGGGCCAGGTGTCCATGTGACAGCCGGTAGCGACTTCGCCTTTGACCGGTAACCGGCCATGCGACGCGATATCCAGATATCCAGTTCGGGCACCAGTTCCTTACACTGTTTGGCGTCCACCATATGAATGTCGACGCCACTAAACTGGGCCGAGGCCACATGCAGGCGCATGGCCGCCAGGGCCCGGTCGCTGTGGGCCAGGTTCAGGTTGCCGCAGTTGTAGAACATGAGGTTGAAATCCAGCTCACGGGTCAATTGCGGCCAGAGCGCCAGCCCTTCCTGATAAAGCACCAGGTTTTCCTGGGTGCGCTGGTTGGCGCGCACGATGCCACCGTTGCGCCCCGAACCGCCGAAGCCGATGTAGCGCTTTTCGATCACGGCGATATCGGTCATGCCGTGCCGTCTGGCGAGAAAATAGGCGGCAGCCAAGCCATGCAGGCCACCACCGACGATTACGGCATCATAACTGGATTTCAGCGGTTTCTTTTCCCAGAGGCGACGGCGTGATGATTTCATTGGGGTTCTTGGTAATTTTTATTTAATTTTATTAAAACCACTTAAATTTTTGTTAATTTAGACGTTCATCATCCAAAAAAGATGGGAATCGCCCGGTTTAAGATCATAAATAAGCCGGCAAGTCAACGATTTAAAATTCATTTAAAGAAAATAATATTCTTAAAAAGATAATTTTCATGGCGTCGATAACTCGGCCCCATGCTGTCGTGCTTAAGATTGAGATTGTAGGTTGGGTTGCGGCACGAAACCCAACGGTCCATTGTCGGGGATCGATAGGCGCCACCCGACCGACGATATCTACCACCAATTATTTAGATATTGCTTGATGGGAAGTGACGAATGAACATGCGAAAAAATGGCAGGCATCCGATGGATGGATAGGATATTCAGCGCATCCGTTCGATCTCGCCGATCAGCTTCTTGAGTCGTTTGGGCGACACCGGCCCGTCGGTGCCCACCTCCTGGGCAAAGACCGACACCTTGTACTCCTCGATCATCCAGAAGAAGGCTTCCACGGCGGCGCGTTTGTCGGCCGATGTCGCAGCATCCATGGACGAAAGCATCTGATTCAAGGCATCCAGAAACGGGGTCACTTGCTTTTGCCGCAAATGGTCTTTTTCCAGGTCGGTGAGGCCCCGCTGGACACGAATGGAAATGGTTTTGAGATAACGCACCAGATGATGCAAGCGCTGGCGGTCGTAAAGCGTGACGAAATTCTCGGGCACCAGGCGCGCCAGATCATCGCTCAGGATCTGAAGGAACTGCGTTACCAGCGGTGCGGCAATGCGTCGCTGTTCAATTTCCAGGATTCGGCAACGGGCCTCGTGGTGGGCCTCGATCACGGCGATGACCGCATCGCGCAGGGCCTCTCCGCGCTGGTGAATACGCAATTGCTCGAGTTTCGCCACATGGGCCTCGAAGGCCGTTTGCTCGAGCACGTTGACGGCAAACAGCTGGCGGGTCACGCATTGGACCATCTGCGCCTCGATGGCCGCCAGGCCGCCGAAGGTGTGAACCTGGCGTTTGAGCAAGGCTGGCAGCTTGAGGCTCTTTTTAAGATACTTTAGATCATCGGCGAAACAGCGCGCCAAAAGCGCCGTCATCCCATCCAGATGGGATGAACGGGCGACTTTCGAATCCGTAAACAACCGAATGCCGACAGTGTCAGTTTCGACCGCCAGGCGCGGATACAGGTTCCACGGTGTGCCGCGCCGGTCGTCCACGGTGAGCACATCGGGCAGGTCTCCAAAATCCCATTCCGTTATCCCCTGCCGCTCCCACTTGCGTTTGAGGGCCTGCATCCCCTTGGGCAGTCGCGAATCCGAGGCCTGCCGGTCTAGCAGGGATTCGTTTCGGCCACTGACCACCACCCGCCCCTTGGCGTCGGTGATGGACAGGCGCATCCGCAGATGATCGGGCAATTCGTCCACCGGCCAGGCCGATGCCGGGATATCCACCTTCAGGCGCGTGAAGATAAAGCGGCTCAAGGCCATCGGCAGGCTCTCCCGGCCGCGGGGCATGTTTCGCACCAGCATTTCCACCGTATCGGCCACCGGCACGAGCTGAACCCGGTAGGTTTTGGGCAGCCCCTTGATCAGGGCGGTGATCTTCTCGGCCAGCATCCCGGGAACCAGCCAGTCCAGTTGTTCGCGGGGCACATCGCCGGTGGTCTCTATGGGAACGGTCAGGGTCACGCCATCGGCCTCGGCACCCGGTTCGAAGGCATAGTCGCAATCCAGCACCCGATGGCCCAGGTCCAGCTGCTGGGGAAACTGCGCCAGCTCATCGGCATCGGGCAGATAGCGGGTCAACCGTTCCGTGTCGAGCCTCAAGAATCCGTCACCGCCCTTTTTACGGATGCGGTGCTTGAGCGTGCGCAAATCACACACGCCTTGCAGACGCTCCTGGTAAAACGACAGCAACACCGCATCATCGACGAGGATGTCTCGCCGCCGGATACGGTCTTCCATGTCGCGCACCTCGGCCACCAGATCGGCGTTGTGACGCATGAACCCCAGGGGTTGCCGGACATCCATGTCGATCAACGCGCTGCGGATGAAAATCTCGGATGCCTTGGCCGGATCGATGCGGCCATATGCCACCCGGCGATCCGCGACGATGGGCAGCCCGAAAAGGGTGACCTGCTCTTTGGCCACCACCTCGCCCCGGCTGCGTGCCCAATGGGGATCCGACCAACTGCGCCGGCATAGGGTTCCCCCCAAGGGTTCCAGCCAGGTGACGTCGATGGTGGCCGCCTTGCGTGCGTATAGCCGCGAGGTTTCCACCATCTCGGCGGCCACGATCCAGTCCCCCGGATTCTTGAACAGGCCCGATCCGGGAAAAATCATCACCTCGCGGTCCTTGGCCGCCCGAAAAAAGAACTTCTCTTTTTTCAAGGCGATATTGGACAGGAATCCGCTGAGAATCGAGCGGTGGATCGCCCCGTACAGGGGATGGAAGCCCCCATCGTCGGTCCGGCCGGCATCGGGAAGGTCTCCCGCGTCCGTGCGCCGACGCGTGTCCGCTAGCATGCCCTGCTCCTTGAGCACCGCCGTGATCTGCCTGTGAATATCGCGCCACTCACGGATGCGCCGGAAGCTCAGGAAATGCTGCCGGCAGAATTTCTTCAGCCCATTCATGCTTCGGGGCGCCTGGGGGCCTGCATGAATGGCCGTCCAGATGTTGAGGATGGTGATAAAATCGGACAGCGGATCCACAAACGGCCGATGGGCCTGATCGGCCAGATTCTCCTTGTCCAGCGGCCGTTCGCGCACATCCTGAATGCTCAGGGCCGCGGCGATGACCGTCACCTGGGCGAGGCAGTTCTCTTTCTGCGCCTCGATGAGCATGCGTGACAGTCGCGGGTCGATGGGCATACGGGCCATGATGCAGCCGTTATCGGTCAACCGGTATGCCTTCTGGGTGCTGGGGCGCCAGATGGCCCCCAGTTCTTCCAACAGATTGAAGCCGTCGCGAATACTCTTCTCCGCCGGCCGGTCGATGAAGGAAAAGCGATCGATATCACCCAGCTTCAGGGAAATCATGCGCAGGATAACATCGGCCAGGTTGGCGCGCAGAATCTCCGGCTGGGTAAACAGGGGCCGGTTCAGGTAGTCTTCCTCGCTGAACAGGCGGATGCAGATCCCGTTTTCCACCCGCCCGCAACGTCCTTTGCGCTGGTCGGCGCTGCTGCGGGAAATGGGCACCACCGGCAAGGATGTGGTGCGGGAGCGCGGCACATATTGGGAGATGCGCGCCAGACCCGTATCGACCACGTATTTGATGCCCGGAATGGTGATGGAGGTTTCGGCCACATTGGTGGCCACGATGATTTTTCGGAATGCCGTCGCGGCGAAGACCCGTTTTTGTTCCGCCGGGCTGAGCCGGGCAAACAGCGGCAAAACAACCGTTCGCGGATACCCCCGTCCCTCCAGGGTCTCGCAGGTTTCACGAATATCCTGCTCGGTGGGCATGAAGACCAGCACATCGCCCCGGCCGTGCCGGCCGGACAACTGGTCGATGGCCTGGGCGGCCAGTTCCACCGGCGTGCGCTCCTCACCATCGTCCGCCTCATCGCTGTCAGGCACAAAATAGCGCGTCTCCACCGGATAGAGCCGCCCGGAGACCTCGATCACCGGTGCGTCGTCAAAGGCCTTGGAAAATTTTTCGGTATCGATGGTGGCCGAGGTAATCAATAGCTTGAGGTTGCGGCGGCGCTGAACCAGGCGCTTTAAAATCCCCAGCACGAAATCGATGTTGAGACTGCGCTCGTGGGCCTCGTCCACGATGATGGTGTCGTACTCGTTGAGCCATGGATCGCCCTGGGTTTCGGCCAGCAGGATGCCGTCGGTCACCACCTTGATGTAGGCATCCGGATCGCTGGTGTCCTGGAAACGGATCTTGTAGCCCACCGAGCGTCCCAGTTCCTCGCCCAATTCCTCGGCGATACGGGCGGCCACGGTGGTGGCGGCGATACGGCGGGGTTGGGTGCAGGCGATCTTGCCGTCGATGCCCCGGCCGGCGGCCAGGCAAAACTTGGGAATCTGGGTGGTTTTTCCCGATCCGGTCTCGCCGGAAATAATCGTCACCGGATGGGTTCGCAGACAGTCGATGATATCGTCTTTGGCCTGGGTGATCGGCAAATGCGGCAGATCCGCGAACCGGGGGACCCGTTCACGCCGCTGGCGTTTCCGCTCGGCCGCCGTTTGAAGTTGCGATTCCAGCGATTCCAGACGCCTGGCGAAAACCGCCGCGTCCATCCGTGCCAACGATCGCACCAGGCGATCCAACTGACGCCGCAGGGCAATGGTGTCGGCGTGCATCAGGGTCTTGGATGCGGTTTTAAGCTGATTTATCTGGTTGCGACGGTTGGCCATAATCATTTTTTTACATCAAATTCGGTTCCGACACGCTTGTGCCATTGTTCTGCCGCCTCGTCAACGTTTCGTTGTCGTTGTCGTAATCGGCTTAGCCTGGTTCCCAAGCTCTGCCTGGGAACCCATATCACGCTCAGCTGAACTGCAACACGCTCCCAAGCAGAGCTTGGGAGCGAGGGGTGGAGTATTATATGGTTCCCGAACTCTGCCCTGTGGTTTGAATTGCACCGCATCGAAAGTTCTGCTATCACCTTGAATATTAGAGGAAGCACCTTCTCATTGGAATGATGGATGGATTTCAGGATGAAACCGATGGCAAAACGTTTTTTTCGCATGCGAAACCTTGGGTTGCTCCCGCTCGTCTTTTCGGCCGTGATGCTCATGGGAGGGCTCGACCAGACAACCAAGGATGCGCTCAAGGTGGGGCACATCCTTCGGACCATCGAGCGACAGGCACAACGACAAAGCGGTGCCGACGAACGCAACGCCGAGGTAAGCGAAACGGAGCTCAATGCCTACATCGCTTACCGCCTGGCCGGTGAAAAGAAACCCATTGTCAACGGCATGACCGTCAACCTGTTGGACAACAACCAGATCCAGGGAAAAATCCGTTTCGATGCCGATCAATTGAACGTAAGCAGGCTGCTTGGCAATGACCTGACTTTCGATTTCAAGGGGATCGTGCAAACCCGAGATCATGCGGCGCGCCTAAACCTGATCACCCTCTCCCTTGGCGGGTATACGGTCAAGTCGCAGGTGCTGGATTTCGTACTCAGCAGCGCGGGAATGGTCTATGGCACCGAGGTCAGCGGCGTGGAGGACTGGTACGCGCTGCCCAAAGGCATCAAACGAATTGTGGTGCAAAAAGCCAAGGCGATTATTTATTACTGACTTAAGGCTCCCACCCGCGCGGGGGGCCATCATCGCTCACTTTCATGAACGATTTCAGGGAATTGTCCGTCTTCACAAATCAAATCGTCGATGGGATGGTCAAAATCCACGGCAAAGCCCTTCACGCTGCTGCGCACAACCACACCCGTGGTCCGCAACGGGTTGTCGAATTCGAAAACCGGGAAGCACAATTGAATCGTCTGTCCCTGGGCTATTTTTCGCCAGGTATTGATGAACAGCCCCGTGGCCCCGATATTCTTGATGATGTCCCGAAACGTTCCTTCGCGTACCGTATATTCGGCAATGATAAAAGCCGGTCGGCGGGGTAAATGGCGCTGGTTTTGATCCGATGAAAAATTCATGAGGTGTGGCTCGCCGCGTTTCATATGGGGTCGGTCCGTCTCCCGGCCGGCCGGTTTAAAAATTTAAAAAAGGATGTCTAATAGCACGACCGGACCGAAAAGCCAATTGTTCCTACGATGCTAATTGTCGGCATCCGTGGACCCGATCGTACCTTTCACGATCAACCGCACGGCATCCAGCCGTACACGGGCCGTATCGATGGCCGACAGCACCGTGTCGCGGGCTGTCCTCGCGGCATCGATATCTCCCTCACGGATAGCAGGGTTCACCCGCCGAAGCGTCTCAAGCCGGTCGACGGCCTCTCCCATCGTCTGCCGAGCCGTTTGCCGGGCGGCATCGATGATCGGCTTGGCCATGTCCCGAGCCATGTCTCGCCCCGTCTCCACCATTGATGGAATCAGCCGGAAAACCGCCGGGCCGATGGTGGACCATAGGGACGCCGACGCATCGCTTAAATGTTGCCGATTCTCGTCCGACAGGCCTTCCAAACCCGGGTTGCGTTCGTGGTCGACCACCACCCGTAGCGGGGTCGGCGGCAAGAACGAATGCTGTGACGGATCAGCGAGGGCCACGGTTTCGATGACAAACAGCATCTCCAAAAACACCCCCTCCCCCCCATCGGACGGTAAAACGGCAACGGCGGCATTGCCCTTGCCGGTGCCCAGGAAATGCGCCATGGCACTGGTGACCAGGGGATGATCCAGGGTCAGGAAATCCATGTCCTCGCGGGTCAGCGCCAGCTGACGGTCCGTCGTGACTGTCAGACCGGAGGGCCGGAATCCGGGCAACGGGTCGGCATAGCGATGATCGGAAACCAATCGGTAAACGCTGGATTCGATTGGGTCCATGACGATCCCCCAAGCATCCAACAACTGGGCGACCCATTCCGGGAAGGTGGGATCATCGTCCATATCCTGAATGTCGGCAATCAATTGATCGACGGTTGGCGCGGTCAGGGTGCCAAGTTCCAAAAGCCGGTCCCTTCCCGCTTCGTAGAGGCGCTGCTGACGCGAAACCGATAGCCGGCCGCAACGGATCAACCGATCGAGCCGTGGGCCGGCGTCTTGCCCGAATGGATCACGGATCAGGGATGAAACCGGACCGAACAGGTGGCGCATCACCCATCCGGCGGCGGGGACGCTTCGTTCCAATACACCCAAGGCCTCATGATACCAACGCGCCAGGATCTCGCCGCCGGTGCCGCGGACAAAGGGCACCAAGACCTGGACGACACCGGTTTGACCGATCCGATCCAGCCGGCCGATGCGCTGCTCCAGAAGATCCGGATCCGGTGGCAGATCGAAAAGGACCAGGTGGCGGGCGAACTGGAAATTACGTCCTTCACTGCCGATTTCCGAGCAAAGCAGCAGCACGGCGCCGTCCGGCTGTGCGAACCACGCGGCATTGCGATCCCGTTGAACGAGGGTCATCTCGTCGTGATAGCGTCCGACTCTGGCGTTGATGCGCCGTTCCAGTTCCGCATAAAGAGCCTTGACCTTTTCGGCGCTGCGACAAATGAGTAGAATCTTCTCGTCCCGATGGGTCCGCAGGTATTCTTCCAGCCAGGCCACGCGCGGATCGTCGGAATATCGGAAATCCACTGGGGCAGTTTCCAATCCCAAATCCTGAAGGACCTCCCGGTCGATTCGAGCATGGATCGTATCCCTAAAGGTGTTTCCATCCAGCGGCAGCATCAACACCTGCCGGCCCGGAAACCCGCTGACCATGCGCCGCGTGGTTTTAAACATCACCCGTCCCGTGCCGTACCGGTCGATGATCCGTTTAATCAACCCCTTCCGTTGGGATAATGAAGACGGGATGGAATCGATCTCCCGCACCGGTATGTCGAGTCGCGCCGCCATTTGATCGCGGATCGCCGCATCGATGGGGGCATTGTTCAACAGCGCCTCGATCAGCCCGGCAATCGTCTCGAAGGACTGGTTCTCGGCCATGAATCGATTATAGCTGGGATAGCGTGCCGGATCGAGCAGGCGCAGACGTGCGAAATGACCATGGGCGGACAGTTGACCAGGGGTGGCGGTAATCAAGATCGTCCGGGCAATGGCCTTGGCAAGTTTCTCGACCAGGGCGAACAATGGCCCATTTGGCTGCATATGATGGGCCTCGTCCACCACGAGCAGGTCATATTGCCCCGCCAGCAACTGGTTTGTCAGAGGGTGCGACGCCTGGCTCAGAAAAGAAACGCCGCAAAGGCCCAACGGTTCTTCTTCAAAGGGATTATACTCGCCCCGGGTATTGAGGGACGCCCGCCACTGCTCGTCAAAAATCCGAAATCGCAAATTGAACCGGCGGGCCAATTCCACATACCATTGCACCACGAGGGCATCGGGAACGATAATCAGAATCCGGTCAATCCGCCCGGTGGTGATCAGGCGATGCATGATCAGCCCGGCCTCGATGGTTTTGCCCAGTCCGGTTTCATCGGCCAGCAACACGCGCGGATGCATCCGCTCGCAGACATCGGCGGCGATGGCAAATTGGTGCCGAATCAAATCCACGCGCCCCCCGACAAACCCCTCGACCCGTGAACCGGCCATGCGACAACGATAGTCGAGGATGCGGCGCCGCAGATCGAAAAGGCAGGAGGTATCCCGCTGCCCGGCCATGATCCGCTGCTTGGGCGTATCCAGGGCCAGCATGCCGCCCAGTCGATCTTCGCGAAGACGCCGGTCACCCCCGCCATACACCAGCAGATCACCCTCCGCTTCCACGGCGCTGACGGTCAGGGCGACGCCGGTATCATCCACCACACGGTCTCCAGGCTGAAAAACCACCCGCCGCAACGGCGCACTGTGGGCGGCGTACAAGCGGACCAAGCCGCTGTCCGGAAATCTCATGCGGACCGTTCGATCCTCCACGGCATCGACGATGCCGATTCCCAGTTCGGGTTCCATCTCGCTGGCCCAGCGCTGGCCGATCGCATATTTTTCCATGGCAAGTGCTTTCGAAACGATCTGTCGACAGCAACGAAACAATACATGTTCACGGAGTAGAAGGACAAAATGATTGTAAAACACTGGCCGGTAAGCGTTTAGAGGGTGCCGCAGATGCGCGGCGCCGGGACCGCCGACGTACCGGTAGTAATTCAAGTGCCCGGGAACAAAGCAGATGGGGTGCCCTGTGAACGCTTACAAAAAAACCATCGGTTCAGGAACCAACCGGAACCGATGGTGCGTAGTTATTGGGTCGCCCTCAAGGCGCGTTCAGGTGCTTAAACCGTCAACGAGAACTTGGGTTGAATGATATCGTAATAGGCCTTTTCGGACACCGTTCCCCAGGTGCCGACCACCTTCTGGAATGATCTGAATGCATCGTTGACCTTGGTGGCGATGGGCGATTTAGCGGCCTCCTCGGCAATCACTTCATCGGCGAGCTTGCGCAGGTCGGCCAGTACCTGGTCGGGGAACTGCAGCAGCTGGACTTTTTTCTCATTGATCAGGGTCTGCAAGGCCTGACCGTTGAGGGCTTCGAATTGGGCCAGAACCCAGTGTTCGGTTTCGACGCAGGCGGCATCGATAATGTGCTGCAAATCCTTGGGCAATTCTTCGTAAATCTTTTTGTTGAAAAAGTACTCCAGATAGGTTCCGGGCTCATGCCAACCGGGGTAGTAATAGTATTTGGCCGCTTCGTAAAATCCCATGCGCAGGTCATGCAGGGGCCCCACCCACTCGGTGGCATCGATCACGCCGCGTTCCAGTGAGGTAAAAATTTCGCCACCGGGCAACAGCACGACGGTTCCGCCAGCCTTGGCCAGCACCTTGCCGCCCAATCCCGGAATCCTCATCTTCAGGCCTTTGAAGTCATCGATGGTTTCGATCTTTTTGTTGAACCAGCCCCCCATCTGAACACCCGTTGAACCGGCGGGACGGGGGATCAGATTGAACGGCGCGTAGGTTTCCTCCCACAGCTTCAATCCGTCACCACCGTGGAACCAGGCACTCATTCCCTGGCCGTTGAGGCCGAAGGGCACCGCCGCAAACCACTGGGTGGCCGGTTCCTTTCCCGCCCAGTAATAGGCGGCGCCGCTTCCCACTTCCACGGTACCATCGGAAACCGACTGGAAACTTTCCAGGGCCGGAACCAGCTCGCCCGCAGCGAAGACCTGGATTTTAATGCGGCCATCTGAGAGTTCTTCAATACGGCGGGCCAGTCGCTCACAGCCATCCTGGAGGACCGGCAGCTTGGGGGGCCAGGTGGTGACCATTCTCCAGTTATACGTCTTTTTGGTAACAACCGCCGGCGCTTCGACCTTGGTCTCTTCCTCTTTTTGCGAACAGCCCATCACACCTGCGGTTGTCACGGCCGCGGCAGCAGCTCCCAAACCGGCTTTCTTTAGAAAATCCCTTCTTTTCATTATCTCCTCCTCGAAAGCGTTAGTATTGAAGAACCCGTTAGACAAATGGTTATCGAATACAAGCCAAACTTTTTCCAAAGAACCGTCGCAAATCGTCGTAAATGGCTTGCGCGTGCACACGGGCAACGCGTTGCCCCGAACGGCTATGGACTGAACACCACTTTGGGCAGCCAGGTAGCCAACTCCGGAAAAAGGACCACGATGGCAAGGCCGATAATCTGAACAATGACAAAGGGAATGATGCCACGGTATATATGCCCGGTGGTTATTTCCGGTGGCGTCACCGCCTTTAAATAAAACAGAGAGAAACCGAATGGAGGGGTCATGAACGAAGTTTGCAGGTTCACGGCGATCAGAATACAAAACCACACTGGATCGAACCCGAATTCGATCATGATCGGTGCCAGCACCGGCACGTGAATAAAAGTGATCTCGATAAAATCCAGAAAGAAACCGATCACGAAAATCAGCGCCATAACGATGGCCAGCACCATGCTATGACTGTATTGGTGAGCCAGGGAACCGAGAAATTCCCTCACCAGACCGTCGCCGCCAAGCCCTCTGAATACCAGACCGAAGGCGGCCGCGCCACAAAGAATGATAAACACCATGCAGGTCAATCGAACGGTCGTCTGCATCACTTCGTGAAGGATTTGCATGGAGAATTTTCGGTTGACCACCGTCAGAAATGTGGCCCCCACGGCGCCCACGGCGGCCGCTTCAGTGGGTGAGGCAATACCGGCAAAAATGGAACCTAACACGGCCACCATCAGAAACAGGGGGGGGAACAGCGCCTGACCGACGCGGGCCATGAGCTGGCCGAAGGTGATGGCATCCAGTTCAGCCTTGGGAATCGCCGGGGCCCATTTGGGTTTCAGGAAACTGATGACCGCAATGTAGATGACAAACAATCCGACCAACAGCAGACCCGGGAAAATAGCGCCGATAAAAAGCTCACCCACCGACACACCGACGATGTCACCAATCAGTACCAGGACGATGCTGGGCGGGATGATCTGCCCAAGGGTACCGGAAGCCGACACCGTGCCCGTGGCCAGTTCCTTCTGGTAACCGCGCCGCAGCATGGTGGGGACGGCCAGAAGCCCCATGGTCACCACCGTTGCCCCGACGATGCCCGTCGATGCGCCCAGCAGCGCGCCAACAACGACAACCGAAATGGCCAAACCACCGCGAATGCGGCCGAAAAGCAGGCCCATGGTGTCGAGCAGCTCTTCGGCCAGTCCCGATCGCTCGAGCATCACCCCCATGAAGACGAACAGGGGCACGGCAATCAGGGTAACGTTGGTCATCACCCCCCAGATGCGCAGGGGAAGAAGATTGAAGAAGGACCAGCCGAAACCGATGAGACCGAAACACAGGGCCGTACCCATCAGGGTAAAGGTCACCGGAAAACCGGCCATGAGCAGGATTGTCAGTGCCAGAAACATCCACGCGGGCAAATACTCCATCAGGCATTCTCCTCCTCGACCGATTCAATCCCCAGCAGCTGCATCAGCGCATGCAGGCCCATGGAGATCCCCTGAAGCAGCAGGAGGATGTAACCCACGGTCATGGTGCCTTTGACGATGAAGCGATAGGGGATACCACCGGGATCCGGCGATCCCTCCAGGATAGAAAAGGAGTTGCCGACGAATTTCCATGATGTGCTGATGACCAGAAGACAGCCGGGGATGAGAAAAAAGATCACGCCGAGGAGATTGATCCACGCCTTTCCTTTAGCACCAAGGCGTTGGTAAATGATATCGACGCGCACATGACCGTCGTGAAGAAGCGTGTAACCGGCACCGATGAGAAAGATAAAAGCGAACAGGTGCCATTCCAATTCCTGGGTGAAGACAAAACTGATCTTGAACGCATAGCGCATGACCACATCGACAAAAACGACTGCGACCAGAAGCAGCGATACCCAGGAAACCGCCCGGCCCACCAGTTCATTGGACCGATCGATGATCCCGCAGACCAGCTTAAGAAAATTGATCATAGATACCGCCTCGATGGGAACGCCAGCATCAACGTTTTGTGGTCATATGCACGATTTAAAGCCAGTGTTAGGGGAACGATAGTGTTTGAGATAATGTTTTTGGCAAGGTCAGATAGAGGAAGCGGTATAATCAATACCACGACGACCGATAACGCCGCCCAAAAAAATTATCTTGGACACAATACCATACGGTTATTAACTTCTCCAACTCAATTACAATAGCCCACCGGCAATGTCAATATGCATAAAAAATGAACGTCATTCATCAAAAACGATTCCTCATCAGCGACCGGAAAGCCATCCAGGGCGGCAATCGTTTCATGGACAAACAAAAAGGGGAGAACGGTCACCGTGCACAGGGCGCCCAGGGGTGATTCCAGCGAATCAGGCCGCCAAAAGGGTTCTCATTTTTCGTCGGAGAATAATTCGGGATATAATTTCTTTTTGCATTCCGGACAAATGCCGTGACTGAACCGGGCCGAGGATTTGTCGTGAATATAAGATTCGATCTGGTGCCACTGCCCATTTTCATCCCTGATTTTTTTGCAGGATGAACACACCGGCAGGATCCCCTCAAGATATTTCATACGCCGAAACATCTTGATCGTCTGATTGATCGTCACGAGTCCCAACACGCCAACCAAAAGGCTCTCAAACAAGGCTTCTTTCCAGTTGAAGGGGGTCGGCGCCTCACCGAATAATAGATGGGTAATGTCTATCCATTCATCTAACCAGAGAAAAAACAGGATGCCGGCAAAGCCTATGGCCTCATAGGTAATGATTTTTTTGGAAACGCCGTAAGGGCCGAGATTGCGCATTTACCCTCCTTGGGACAGATGCGTTGACTCTATCTATCCGCTGCCTACCCGCCTATCCTCAACACCACCTTTACCAAACCGGCCAAGAGCAGCATAGCCATCATTCCCCCGGCAAAAAGGCCGACAAACCATAGCCATTGGCGCTGCTTTTCAGTAAACGCCTTCATGCTCGTGAGATGCCTTACCCCGGAAGACCCAGAAGCAATACCCCGTGTAAGCCAGGATTAAGGGGAGCAGGAAAATGGTTCCGATGAGCATCAACGACTGAGATTCAGGCGCGGCGGCGGCATCCCACAAGCTGACCTTGAAGGGGACCAGCCAAGGCCAGGTACTCACGCCAATGCCGATATAATTCATCAGGAAAATGCCAAGGGTGAGAAAAAAAGGACGCAGTTCTCTCGCTCCGGCATGCAGATCCCGCCAGAGCATGATGAAAAAAACGATTGAGAGAATCGGCATGGGTTGCAAAAAATAAAAATTGGGCAAGCTGAACCACAGCGCCTTGATATGGCTGTTCATCAAGGGCATGCTCAGACTGACCAGGCCCATGAACAAGGCCACCAGGAACATCACGGTTTTGGCGCATTTGCGAGCCCAGGCCTGGGTTTCGTTTTCGGTCTTCATGATCGTCCATGTGGCGCCGAGCAGGGCATATCCGGCGACCAGTGCCACCCCGGTCATGATACTGAAGGGGCTCAGCCAATCCAATGCGCCGCCGGCAAAGCTGCGTCCCTCGACGGCGACACCATGCACAAAGGTGCCTAAAACCACACCCTGCATGAAGGTGGCCACCAAAGAGCCGTAATGAAACGAGTGATCCCAGATGCGCCTGGACCGTTCAGAGGCCTTGAATCGAAATTCAAAGGCCACGCCCCTGAAAATCAGCCCCAACAACATGAGAATGATTGGAATATAAAAGGCCGGCATGAGGATGGCATAGGCCAGGGGGAATGCGGCGAACAAGCCACCGCCGCCCAGCACCAGCCAGGTTTCGTTGCCATCCCAAAAAGGGGCGACGGAATTCATCATCCGGTCTCGACACGCGTCCGTGGGGGCGAAGGGGAAGAGTATCCCCACCCCTAAATCGAAGCCATCCAGTAGAATGTAAAGGAAGATGGCCGTTGCGATCAATGCATACCAAACGAGTGGCAGGTCCACCACCCCTTCAAAACTAAACATCTTTTCCTCCTGTCGGGTGAGCCATGTCCGTGACCAGGGGCGGCGCTTTGACCCCATGGCTACCATAGGTTTCATCTTCCGTGATGTCCGGTCCCTTGCCGATGATTTTTAAAATATAGTAGGCCGCGGCCGTAAACAGCAACCCATAGGTGAGCACGAAGCCGGTCAGGGTAATGGCCACCGGCCCACCCGCCACCGGAGAAATGGTGTCCGCAGTTCTAAGAACATTGTACACGATAAACGGTTGCCGACCGACCTCGGTGACGAACCAGCCGGCCACGACGGCCACGAACCCCGCCGGTGTCATGGCCATGCACCACAGATGAAACCAACGGGTGGTGAACAGTTGTTTACGGATGTACAGGATGAGGGCCACCCCACCGGTCAGGATCATCAACATGCCCAACCCCACCATGAGCCGGAACATCCAGAATACCATGGCCACGGGCGGCCGGTCCCCCCGGGGCCAGGCATTGAGCCCTTTTACCTCGCCGTTGGTATCATGGGTGAGAATCAGGCTGGAGAGCTTGGGAATGGTGATTTCGAGGCGATTGCGTTCCTGGATCTGGTCGGGCAAGGCAAAAAGCCTTAATCCGGCCCCCTTTTCCGTGTCCCAGATGCCTTCCATGGCCGCCACCTTGAGTGGCTGATGTTCGAAGGTGTTCAGTCCATGCATGTCTCCGAACAAAAGCTGCGCGGGCGCCACGAAAATGGCCATGATCATGGCCATGCCGAGCATGACGCGGGCCTGGCGTTCGTGCACCCCTCGCCACAGATAGTAGCCGCCGATGCCTCCCACGACGAAAGCCGTGGTCAGGTAGGCGCCGGTCACCATATGAATGAACCGATAGGGAAAAGAAGGGTTGAAAATTACCTGAAGCCAGTTGGTGGGGTACAACAGACCATCGGCTCCCTCGTGGAACCCCGCCGGGGTCTGCATCCAGCTGTTGGCGGAGAGAATCCAGAAGGCCGAAAGCAGGGTCCCCACGGCCACGATCAGCGTGGCGGCGAAATGCATACGCCGGCTGACCCGGTTCCAGCCGAACAGCATGATGCCCAGAAAAGAGGCTTCCAGGAAAAATGCCGTGAGCACTTCGTAACCGAGCAGGGGGCCGAGCACGCTGCCAACCTTGTCGGAAAAAACCGACCAATTGGTGCCAAATTGGTAAGAAAGCACGACGCCGGAAACCACCCCCATGCCAAACGCCACCGCAAAGATCTTTACCCACATGCGGTAAATCGATTCATAAACCGGGTTACCGGTTTTCAGCCATCGCCATTCCACCACCGCCAACCAGCTGGCCAGCCCGATGGTAAAGGCCGGAAAGGTAATGTGGTAGGCCACGGTGAAGGCGAATTGAGCGCGTGCCAGAAATACGGGATCAAGGTGGGAAAACATAAACGGTCCTCGACAAGGTTAAATGGGTTTCAAGGGTAGGGAATGCCAAGGTTGTTCAAACTATAATAAAGGGTATCGCGATAAAGTCAAGCCGAACAGTCGCTCGGTCCAGGGTAGCCGCAATCGCCGACGTTATGTTGCGTCGTTTGACGTGAATCATTTTCTTTCCTCCTTATTTGGTGCCACGGCCGAAGACAATACCCAGCTTCTTCATGCGCTTACGCAAGGTGGACGGATGGATATTGAGAATCCTGGCCGCCCCTTTTTCCCCTTCCACCCGCCCGTTGCACATCTTCAATACACGCCGGATGTGCCGTGTCATGACGTGATCGAGTTCCAGGAGGTCACCGTCGGCCCAATCCGCTAGGTCAGCGGCCGTCGTTTCACTACCGATCGGTTCCGGAAGGATATCGTGAAATTCCAGAGGCCCCCCACGGCTGACGATCAATTCCCGCTCCACTGCGTTTTCCAGTTCGCGGGCATTGCCCGGCCACGAATACTGCATGAGCCGCTCCAGGGCGCCCGGTGCCAGTGGTGGGATGGCCCCCAGTTTCATCTCCAGGCCTTTTTTCTGGATGAAATGCTGAACCAACACCGGCAGGTCCTCCCGACGTTGCCGGAGCGGTGGAATGGCGATGGGAAAGACGCGCAGGCGGAAATACAGATCTTCCCGGAAACTGCCGGTAGTCAGCATCTGTTCCAGGTCCCGGTGAGTGGCCGCGATGACGCGAATATCCACGCGAATGGTTTCCACGCCGCCCACGCGCTCGATCTCCTTCTCCTGAAGCACGCGCAGCAGGCGCACCTGCATCTCCGGCGGCAGCTCTCCGATTTCATCCAGGAAAATCGTACCGCCGTTGGCCCTCTCGAAGCGCCCCCGTTTCTGGGACACCGCACCGGTAAAGGCGCCCTTCTCATGTCCGAAGAGTTCACTGTCCATCAGACTTTGAACAATGGCGCCGCAGTTCACGCGGATAAAGGGTCCGCTGGCCCGTGGAGACAGGTTGTGAATGGCATTGGCCAACACTTCCTTGCCGACGCCGGTCTCCCCAAGCAGGAGCACCGGACTGGCCAGGGGAGCGACCTGTCGGACCAGCTCCATCACCGGCCGAAGCCCGAACTCGGCACCGATCACCGCCTCGCCGGTCATGCTGCGCAGTTCATCCTGCAGGTAACGGTTGTCATCGGCCAACATGTCTTGAAGGGCCTGCAGCTCACGATAGCGCAGGCTATTGGCCAGGGCGATGGCGAAGGGCTCGTTGAGCATGGAAATCAACTTGACGTGGTGGGGGTTAAAGTGGATATCCGCCTCGCTGAAGACCGAAACCGTACCCACGAAATTGCTCTCCAGGGCCAAATCCAGGATGAGTACCGAAAAATTCTCGACGCCCAGCTGGCGGGCCACCGGGCCGGCAACGGCATCCTCCCGAGCCCGCTTCACCAATTTGGTTCGCAGGGATCGCTGGGCTTCCACCTGTCGCATTCCCTGGGCCGACAGGGGGGTACGCAGCGCCATGGATCGGGCGCTGTCGATGGTGGCCAGGGCGACGGTTTCCACGATCCCCAGTTCACGATCGTACACGTGAAACGCCATATGGGTGGCCGGCAGATAACGGGCCAGAAACTGCAGACAGCGTTGCATGGCTTTTTCGATATCCAGACTGCCGCAAATTCTCAGCGTGGCTTCCCTGAAAAAATGGCTCTCATCCAATGGGTCCGGCCCCTCTCTTCTGGAATATATGCCAGTTTACATACACTCTGTCCCATAGTCCAGTTCAAACTGGACCATGGAACAGTTTATGAATCAAGATCGATCACAACCATTTGTATTAATGAATATTATCAAAGATGGCATGTGTTCTGCTTTGAAAAAACAACCTGAGGATGCGTCTCGCGTTTTAAATTAAAGTGTTGAGCGAAGGCATGCTATCAATTTTAAAAGGAGAAATCACCATGAAAGACGTTGTTATCGTCAGTGCCTGCCGAACTGCCATCGGCGCCTTCGGCGGCACCCTGAAAACGGTAACGGGGGCCTCGTTGGCCAGTATCGTGATGAAGGAAGCCATCGACCGAGCCAAGATCGACCCGGCCATGATCGACGACGTGCGCTTCGGCTGCTGCCTGGAAGATCATGATACCCTAAATATCGCCCGTGTCGGTGCCTTGCTGGCCGGCATCCCGGATACGGTTCCGGCGGTGACCATCAACCGGGTATGTATTTCCGGAATGGAGGCGGTGATTTCCGGAATGGCCATGATTCAGGCGGAAATGGCCGATGTGGTGCTGGCCGGCGGCGTGGAGCATATGTCCGGTGTGCCCTTCACCGTTCCCGCCGCCCGCTGGGGGGCGCGACTGCAGGACCAGGTGTTCGTGGATGCCATGATTCATGCGCTGCACTGTGGTTCGCACGTGTTACCCCTCGACGAAAGTGCCCCCCTGGACACGACGCAGGCACCGGCCCGCTATTTCCTGGGGAAACCCTATATCATGGGGCAAACCGCCGAGTTCATCGCTCAAAAGCAGGGCATCACCCGTGAAGAAATGGACGCGGTGGCCCTGCGCAGCCAGAATAATGCCGAGCGTGCCACCCATGACGGCTCCTTTGCCGAGGAAATCGTTCCCGTTCCCGTGCCACGCCGCAAGCAGGATCCGCTGATCTTCGACAAGGATGAACATTTTCGCCCGGGCCTGACCCTCGAACAACTGCAAAAATTACCGCCGGCCTTCATTCCCAAGACCGGTACGGTCACGGCTGGCAACGCCAGTGGCATCAACGACGGGGCCGCCGCCATGGTGATCATGTCGGCGGAAAAAGCCCAAGCCATGGGCCTGCCCCCCATCGCCCGTATCCGTGCCGTGGGCAGAGGCGCCTGCCATCCGGCAATCATGGGCCTTTCCCCGGTGCCGGCGGTGAACAACCTGCTGGAGCGCAGCGGACTTTCCATCCCGGATTTCGAACTGGTCGAACTCAACGAAGCCTTTGCCTCCCAATACATCGGGTGCGAGCGTGATCTCAATCTCAACCGTGAAATCACCAATGTCAACGGATCCGGCATCGGCCTGGGGCATCCGGTGGGCGCCACCGGGTGCCGCATCATGGTCACCCTCATTCACGCCATGAAAAAGCGCGGCAACCAACTCGGCCTGGCCACCCTGTGCGGCGGCGGAGGGGTGTCTATGGCCTGTGCCATCGAAATGACCCCGTAATTCGGTGATCGGTGATCAGTTATCGGTAGTGCAACTCGCTCCCATGCTCAGCGTGGGAGCGTCGATGACTTTCAATTAAAACTTAACACTTTTTCAGGAGAAAACCATGGATTTTGAACTGAGCAAGCAGCAAAAGGAGATCCAGAAAGCGGTCCGCGAATTCGTCAAGGGAGAATTTAAAAAAGACGTCATCGAAGAACTGCTCGAAAAGCATGCGTATCCGGAAAAGATATGGAAAAAAGCCGCCGAGCTGGGATTTATCGGCATCCATTATCCCGAAAAATATTCTGGAATGGGCCTGGGCTGCCTGGAAAACATCATCGTGGCCGAGGAACTGGCCCGTGGTGACAGCACCGTCGGCACCTGCCTGCTGATCGCCGATTTCGCTTCCGAAATCATCCTGCACTTCGGCAGCGAAGCGCAAAGAACCAAATGGCTGCCCAAGGTGGCCGAGGGTGAGTGCCTCTCCTGCGGCGCCTTCACCGAGCCGGACCACGGTTCCGACATCACCACCGTGGAAACCACGGCGGTCAAGGATGGCGACGACTGGGTAATCAACGGCAACAAAATTTTCATCACCAACAGCGGCCCGCTGGCGGGCTTCTACTGCGTGCTTTGCAAAACCGATCCCGACGCCACGCCAACCTACCGGGGGCTCAGCCTGATTCTGGTGGAGGCCGACAATCCGGGTGTATCCACCCAGGATGTGGGCAAGAAGATGGGCATTACCCTCTCCTACACCGCCGAAGTGGTATTCAAGGATGTTCGCGTACCCGCCGCCAACCTGATCGGAAAAGAGAACAAGGGATTCTACCAGCTTTTAGAGTTCTTTGACGAAAGCCGAATTCTGGTTGCCGCCCAGGCGTTGGGAACGGCTCAAGGCGCCTTTGACCGCGTCCTGCAGTATGTTAAACAGCGTGAGCAGTTCGGCAAGAAGATCGCCCAGTTTCAGGTCAATCAGCACAAGCTGGCCGACATGGCCACGCGTATCGAGCTGGCCCGTCTGGTCACCTACAAGGCGGCTTGGAATTTCGACCAGGGCAGAATCGATCCCAAACTCACCTCCATGGCCAAGATGACCGCCGCCAAGACCGCCGTGGACGTCTGCGACGAGGCCATTCAACTCATGGGCGGGTATGGCTACATGCAGGAGTACGACGTGGAACGGTACTACCGCGACGCCAAAATCACCGAGATCTACGAAGGCACCAAGGAAATCCAAAAGAACACCATCGCCGGTGCCGTGCTGGGTAAAATTAAATAATCCTTAGGGCCTTCCACGTGGGTAAGTTTCGATCATATCAGAGAAAACAATAGACAAGCGGAGCGGGAAAAAGAATGGAGAGAGTGATGTCTATCGGGTTTTCTCAATTCCGTCAAGGGTATTTCAGCCATTATCCAGGGCGATCGCATTGAGTACCATGCGATCGCAGCGTTGGAAAATGATTGACAGATGGCAATGGGTTGGCTAAACATTCTTGCAATCATAAATTTGATCAAATTTCAAATTTCATAAAGGATCAAAATGAGGCCCTATTTCGAGAAAATGCAAGACTTTGGCAAGCCGCTGAGCAGCGCCATAAAGCAGGAATTCAGCGACAGCGCCGCCCAGATTCTGGCCATGGAAAAAAAGGTGGCCGCCGAGGTCCAAAAGGTAAAGCTTGCCGGGTTTCCCGAAGAAAAAATCAACGCCCGCGGTCAGCTGACGATATGGCAGCGGCTGCGTTACCTGGTCGATCCGGGAACCTGGTGCCCCCTGCACACCCTCTACAATCCAGAGGACAATGTCGAGGGCAACACCAATGTGTTTGACGGGCTGGGCAAAATTTCGGGCAAATGGGCCGTGATCATCGGCTTCGACAACAAAACCATGGCTGGTGCCTGGATCCCCGGTCAGAGCGAAAACATCCTGCGCGTGACCAACCTGGCCAAGCGCCTCAGAGTTCCCCTGGTGTGGGTGGTCAACTGTTCCGGGGTCAAACTGCCCGAGCAGGAAAAATTTTACGCCAACCGCCGCGGCAGCGGCACGCCCTTCTTCCGCCATGCCGAACTGAACCAGACGGGCGTCCCCGTGCTGGCCGGCATTTACGGCACCAACCCGGCCGGCGGCGGTTACCAGGGAATCAGTCCCACGATCCTGTTCGCGCACAAAGATTGCAATATTGCCGTGGGTGGTGGTGGCATCCTCAGCGGCATGTCACCCAAGGGTTACTTCGACGAAGAAGGCGCCGAGGCGCTCATTGCCGCCGCCAAGCAGTTTAAAGTCAAGCCACCGGGATCGACATCGATTCATTATGATGAAACCGGGTTTTTCCGCTACGTCTACGACACCGAGGAAGGTGTATTGGACGGCCTCCGGGATTACATGCGGGATGTGCCGACCTATGATCCCAAGTTCTTCCGCGTGGCCAAGCCCAAGGCACCGGCCTTTTCGGAAAAAGACCTGTACCATCTGCTGCCGTTTCAACAAAAGCGCGCCTATAGTTTCGATGAAATCCTGTCCCGTCTGGTTGACGGCAGCGAGCACATGGAATTTCGTCCGGATCGGGGACCCGAGATCTACACCGGGCTGGTCAAAATCGACGGCTATCCGGTGGGCGTCATCGGTAACCGCCAGGGCTTTCTCAAACCAGGCTACCCCGAGTATGCCGACTACCCCGGCATCGGCGGGAAATTATACCGCCAGGGGCTGATCAAGATGAACGAATTCGTCACCTACTGCAATCGGGACCGCGTCCCCATCATCTGGTTTCAGGACACCAGCGGCATCGACGTGGGCGATATCGCCGAAAAGGCCGAACTGCTGGGCCTGGGCCAGAGTCTGATCTACTCGATCCAGACCACCGATGTCCCCCAGATTCTGATCGTGCTGCGCAAGGGAACGGCCGCGGCCCATTATGTCATGGGGGGGCCCACCGCCAATCGCCATAACGCTTTCACCTTGGGCGTAGCCACCACGGAAATTTACGTCATGCACGGCGAGACCGCCGCAGCGGCCTCTTATTCCCGGCGCCTGGTCAAGGAAAAGGACGCCGGCCGGCCCCTTCAGCCGGTCATAGAGAAAATGAATGAAATGGCCCAGGCCTACTATGACAACTCACGTCCGATCTATTGTGCCCAAAAGGGGTTGGTCGATGAAGTCGTCAATCTCTATGAGATTCGCAACTACCTGAAGGCCTTTGCCGGTGCCGTGTACCAAAACCCGAAATCGATTTGTCCGCAACATCAGATGATCCTGCCGCGCGTCATTCGCGGTTGACGGTTTCCCACATAGGGTGGGGGGGTTATTGTGTCGGCCCCAATTGCAAAAGCGCTCAGTCACCATGACTGAGCGCTTTTTTTGTAAATGCCGTCTTCCTTGTGCCCGCGACAAACGCGACAACTGCTCGACTCGGTCATATGATTGTTGAATTGACATGTTGCCGACCCCGGAAAGAAACGTTGCTGTATACATGCGTAAAATGTAAAATGGATTCGTTGATGAAATGCGAATAACACAAAGATGGTCAGGGAGGCATCGATGATAAAAGCATTCATTCTCACATGGACGATTATTTTGAGTGGCATTTCCCTGGTCGTTACGGATGCGGTCGGTTTCGTTTTCTGGCCGGCAATCGAGGTGGAAATATCGGTAACCGATCTCGAGGCGATTCAAAAGGGGGACCTTGTCTATATGGACGGTCAGGCCATCGGCGAAGTTACCCAAGCACGTCTGAAACAGCCCCAAATAGGAATCATCAAGGCCAAGATCTATGGGGATTACAAGACATTCATCAATGAATCGGCGGTTTTCACCATCGCCAGCGATCGGCTGAAAGATGACCGTCAATGTCTGTTGGTAAAGAATTGTCTGGGAAACAAACCGGTCATAAAAAGTGGCCATCGGTTCAGAGGGTATAGTCGTTACCGGTTTGAGACGGCCTGCCTGGAAAAGCGGGCCGCAGAAGCATGGCGAGAGCATTTCAAGGCAATGGTGGAGGAGATACTCCAATCCGCCGGGCGGCTGTCCCAGGAAACCATCGACAAGTTAAAGGCCTTCGCGCAAGAACACCACGACGAATTTGCCGAATGGATGGATGAATTATCGAAAAAGATGGAAGACATGGCCCCGGAGGTCCGTCGGCAACTGGATGAGTTGATGAAGGAATTTGAAGGACCGCAAGGCACGACGCCCGACACCGATGCGGGGGACTCCGGTTCGAAGCAGATCAATACCTGATGAAAAAGGAGGTCAAATGTATCTACCCGACGTTTACAAAAAATTTACCGACCGTTATCCGGATGTTTTCAATGATTTCAAACAACTCGGCATTTCAACCCGAAACGCCGGGCCCCTCAATGAAAAGATCCAGAATCTTATCAAACTGGGAATCGCCGTGGGCGTGAACTCACGGGGCGGTGTCATGTCCAGCACTCGCAAGGCAATGGCCGCCGGGGCGTCGACCGAAGAGATTGAACACGCCGTCCTGTTGGCGATGACCACAAGCGGATTTCCGAATATGATCGCTGCATTGAGTTGGGTTAATGAAGTTTTCGAAGAAAGCAAAAAATAAATTGTCGGTTGGGTTGAGGCACGAAACTCAACGGTCCTAAGCCCCCCTCAACCGTTTCAGGATCTGGCCGAGGTAATCCAGGGCATGCTCGAAGTCCGTATCGTTCAAGGCCATGAAGGAAATGCGAAAGTACTTCTCCATGGCCGGATTGAATGAGAATCGCCGCCCCGGGGCCCAGGGCACGTGGGGCAGATTCGGACGATGGCGGCAGTGCACCCACAGGCTGCCGCCCTGCTGTCCGGGTGCGACCCGAAGAGAGGGAACCGTATCGATCAGCGTCAGCAGCCTTTCTCTGCGGGCGTCCATGCGTTCCCGCGTGTCGTTCAGAAACCGTTGATACCCACCGCCGCGCATAAAAACATCGAAAAACTTCTGCACGAGACCGTTGGAACCGATGTCCGACGTGTACTTGGCGTGGATGAACCGATCGTACAGACGTTCCGGCACCACCATGAATCCAAGCCGCATGCCCGCCACCGTCGCCTGGGACAATGATTTGATGTAGATGGTATGCGCCGGAGTGATGTCCACGAACCGCGGCCGGCGATCATCGACAAACTCCGACAGGCAGTCGTCCTCGAGGATCGTCACATCGTGGGCTTCCGCCAGTCGCGCCACCGCTTCCCGGCGGGCCGTCGAGTAGGCGACGCCGGTGGGATTGTGCACCGACGGCATGGTGTAGAAAAGCCGAATCCCATCGGCCATGCGTTCTTCGAGTTCCTCGATCCGCGGCCCGGATCGATCCATGGGGATAAAATGACGCGCCTTGAACAGGGATATGGCCCCGGGATAGGTAGGGTCCTCGAAAAGAATCGTGTCGGGCACCCGCGCGGCAAACACCTTGGCCGCCAGATCGAGCCCCTGCTGGGCGCCGGAAACCACCAGCATGCGACGGGTGGGCAGGTGGTAGAAACTGCCCAGGGCCTCGATAAGGCTGGAATCGCCGGCAATCGGCGCGGCCGAGAATGCCCCCCCGCCATCACGGTCGAAGATTCCCTGAAAAATAGTGGCGGCCAAGGCATGGGGAAAAAACGATTCCGACAAATAATCGGTAGAGAGATCAACCACTTCACCGGCCGCGTGGATTTCCTCCGGAAACTTGACATAGGAGCCACTGCCGACGATCTTCTCCAGCAGCCCCTCGGCGGTGAGCCTTCCGAAGGCTTTCTGAACGGTCAGCTTGTTGCAACCGAATCGATCCGCAAAATGGCGAATGGAGGGAATTCGCCCCCCCGGCGGATACTCGCCCCTTTCAATCAACGCCCGAATGTGTCGGGCGATCTCTTCGTATAAGGCCATGGCTGTTCCCGGTATCAGAATTGATTAACTCGTAAAAAGTGCCGCTCTCGTCATGCCGGACTTGATCCGGCATCCAGGACTTATTGAAATGACAGTATTCCAGCCTGCGTCGGAATAACGAAAAGATGAGAATTACGACTTCCAAGGAACTCGTTGAATAAAAACCTTTACAAGTTCCTTTTATAAAAAGCTTTTCCTTGATTTCTACCGATTAGCCAAAATAGCCAACAAACGCGTTTCTTTTTGCTGGATAAGTGGCCAACGGTGGCCTGGAAAAGCTTTTTACAAATCCGTCATTATTTGACGCCGATACCGGCCTCAAATTGTCCATTGACAGTAATAGTACAATTTTATAATTGTACTATTACAATTAAACAAGATCCTCATCACCAATGGTATATCACACATGTAAAGGAGGGCCAAGATCAATGGAAACCGTCGGAACGACACGCGAGCCCATCAACCGCGGCTTCGCCGAAATGTTTAAAAACGGCGTCATCATGGACGTCACCACCCCCGAACAGGCCAAAGTTGCCGAGGCCGCCGGCGCCTGCGCGGTCATGGCCTTGGAACGGGTACCCGCCGATCTGCGCCGCCAGGGCGGTGTGGCCCGCATGAGCGCACCGGACATGATCGAGGCCATCATGCAGGCGGTCTCCATTCCGGTGATGGCCAAGGTGCGTATCGGCCATTTCATGGAAGCCCGCATACTGGAAACCCTGGGTGTGGATTTTATCGACGAAAGCGAAGTGCTCACCCCGGCGGACGAGGAATTCCATGTGGACAAGCGCCAGTTCAGCGTGCCCTTTGTCTGCGGCGCGCGCGATCTGGGAGAGGCCCTGCGCCGCATCGACGAAGGCGCGTCCATGATCCGTACCAAAGGAGAAGCGGGTACGGGCAACGTGGTGGAAGCCGTTCGGCACATGCGCGCCATCAACCGCGAAATCGACGCGCTGAAAACCATGGATGCGGCCGAATTGGAAGCACGGGCCAAAGATTATCGAGTCCCCGTATCCCTTGTCCAGGAAACCCTCGAACGCGGACGCCTGTCCCGGGTCAACTTTGCCGCCGGTGGCCTGGCCACGCCGGCCGATGCGGCCCTGATGATGCAACTGGGCACCGATGGTGTGTTCGTTGGCTCGGGAATATTCAAGTCCCAGCACCCCGAGCGCACGGCCCGGGCCATCGTCCAGGCCGTGATCCACTACGACCAGCCGGATAGGCTATTGGAAATCTCCAAGGACCTGGGAGAGGCCATGCCGGGCCAGGAGATCGCCGACCTGGATACCCGCCTGGCGGAGCGGGGCTGGTAGGGCATGGTGATTGGACTGCTCGGTCTTCAGGGGGCGTTCCTGGACCATCGCCGGCATGTGACGCGGCTCGGTCACACCTATCGAATCGTCAAATCATCAGAAGACCTGGCGGCCGTCGAGCGCTTGATCATTCCGGGTGGGGAAAGCACGGTAATGGCCATGTATCTGGAGGCCTATGGGCTGATCCACCCGTTGAAGGAACGGCTCGCCGCCAGCATGCCCGTGTGGGGTATCTGCGCCGGGGCGATCCTGCTGGCCGAACAAGTGGATGACCGACCAGGGGTGCTGAACGCGCTCAGTATGGCCGTGCGGCGCAACGCCTATGGCCGTCAGGCGGCCAGTGACGTCCATACGCTTGACGTGCCGTGTCTCCATCGATCGGCCTTCCCGGCCATGTTCATCCGTGCCCCCCTGATCACCGCTTGTGGGCCGGGCGTCACGGTATTGGCCTACTATGGCAAAAATCCGGTCTTCGTGCGCCAGGAATCGGTCATGGCCACCACCTTTCATCCGGAACTGACCGACGATGCGGTTTTCCACGATTACTTTTTCGGTCTTTAGTCATCATGTTTTTAAGCGTTTCGAAATGATTTCCTGATGAAACGCGATGATGCATTCCAGTACGCTTTTTTTCTAAAGGTCAGATCCGAAATCATGCAATCGCGCCATAATCATATCGATGAACAAACATCCAACAGACCCGTCAACCACGGCCGCCGTAGAAGATGGCCGTGCCTGCGACTTTCGCCTATTTCCAACGCTACAACGCATTTTTCCTGGTTCCCATGCTCCATCGCATGGGAACCCAAACCTTGTTAATTACGGATTCGGTCCGTGGCCGTATTGATGATTTTCTTTGTGCCGTCATGGTGCTTCCTGGATCTGTATACGGATAATATTATTGAATTCTAAGGAAATTTAATATATTCGTTTTAGACATATTCCCATATTCGTTCCAAAAATTTGTTTCATAATGAACAGATAGTAACATTTGTTCACAACAATAGATCAAGTGACCCTATTAGTCAAATTATCAGGAGCCCAATGGGGCTCCTAAACCGGCTTACACTGGAATTAGTAGGCCGATTGGGCTTCTAATTCGATTTCGTCTGCAAAATGGTCGTATTATAAGGCAGATAGAAGGCCGTCTAAACTAGGTTGGCATTAAAATCAGAGATTGAACATGGCAAAAAAGAAGCGAAAACTTACATCCGCTGAAAAGGCAGAAAAAAAGCGGCGACGTGAAGAGTACATGACCATTTTCATGAATGGTACGCAAAAGCGAGTTAAGCGTCCACCCACAATTGACGGGATGGATGTTGATGAGTTCATTCTGAGGAATGCAGATCCAATTTGGCTACATCAGAATGAAATGTGGGAATACATGGAAAATGAAACAGAATATAAAGATGATATAAGCAACGACGATGAAATAAGAAACGTCAGAGATTTAGATTTACCATTTTGAATTTACGGCAAAAACAAACGCCAACAAAACAGTCAAGGCAACAGCCAGGGCCGGGCGCGTCTGGAACTTTTTACCAGACTTGAAATCACCAGCTGTTTAAATTTTCAGTGGGAGCCCTGGTTGCTCCTCACTTCTGCGTTAAGCGGCGCTGCGCGCCGCTTAACGGGCGCGAGATGCTTCGCCATGGAGGGAATGCGTCGCACAGCGCCGCCTAACCCTCCATGGAGCGGCAGAACCACCACCTAATACACACTCGTCGATGCCGCTCCGGTGTGATTAGGCGGCGAACCTGCAGCTCATCTCGCGCCCGTTGTGTGTGTCCTAAATCGTTTTCAATCCACCCCTTGATATCTTGAAGGTCAACCCTTGACATTAGTACCAATATTGATACTATTTAGACATGACAAAAATCGACGATCTGCTTATTCAAATGAAAAGGAATCCGAAGGATGTGCGATTTTCGGAATTGTGCAGGATATGTGTCCATTTTTTCGGTGAACCACGTCAGAAGAAAAGCAGTCATCGAATTTATAAAACACCTTGGCAAGGTGATCCAAGGGTAAATATCCAGAACGATAAAGGAAAAGCCAAGGCATACCAAGCAAAGCAGGTGCTTTTGACTATTGAAAAGCTGGAGGTTGGCCATGGCCCAAAAAGATGACAAATATACATACCGGGTTACCTGGTCTGATGATGATGATGAATATGTAGGTTTGTGTGCCGAATTCCCAAGCCTAAGTTGGCTGGCTGTGACGCAGGAAAAAGCATTAAAGGGAATTCGCAAGCTGGTGGCCGATGTTGTGTCGGACATGGTTGAAAATGGTGAATCAATACCTGAACCCTTTGCCAGCAAACGCTACAGCGGAAAATTTATGGTCAGGGTTCCACCTGACGTTCATCGCAAATTGGCCATTCAAGCTGCGGAAGCTGGCGTGAGTCTGAATCGGATTGCCAGTGCCAAGCTAAGCCAATAGATATAAGGATCTGCACACAACCAATCAGTTCAGTGGACATCCAGGGCCGGTGCATTTTTGAACGCCTATCTGTAATTGGAATGATTCGTTTTGTAAAAAGTCAGTGGAAGCCCTGGCTGATCACTGACCGCCAGCGTTGGGCAAAAAAGAATGAATGCTGGAAGCAAAGCGATTGTCAGGCGGCATGCAGAGGATGAATTTTAGCAAGTTCCTTTTTGAATCGCTGTTCAGAGTCCCACAAATCAAATGCATGCTGAATATTCAGCCAAAATTCTGGTGAATTTCCAAAAAGACGTGACAATCGCAATGCCATTGAGGGTGTTACTGCCCGTCGTTCTCTTAAAATTTCATTGATGGTTTGCCGTGACACTCCTAAGGCTGATGCTAATGAGGTGGCGTTCAGGCCAAAATCCGGCATGAAATCTTCTTTGAGAATTTCGCCGGGATGTGTCGGAGAAATTTGTCTTTTTTCTGTATTGGGTATGCTCATATTGGTATCCCTCAATGGTAATCGGTTATTTCGACATCATATGCATCATTTTCGATAAAACGAAAACATATTCGCCATTGTTTGTTGACCGATATGGAATGTTGCCCCTCTCGATCACCTTCTAATGTATGCAGCCGGTTGCTTGGAGGCATCTTGAGATCATTAAGCGTTATCGCATAATTGATGTATTCCAAGCGTCTTATGGCTCTTTTTATCAAATCAGGCGGTAACCGTTTTGATTTGCCTGTTATAAAAAGCTGTTGTGTTTCTTTGTTTGCAAACGATTTTATCATGGAAATTAGTGTAAACTGTCACGTTACAGATGTCAAGGGCGGTTTATAGTTTCCGACAGCCCTCAGTGCCCATCGGGATAGGGAGTGACCTCACGGCCACCCCCTCCCACACCACCCGGCATACGGATCGCGTACCAAGGCGGTTCGGCTGATCAGGAAGGTTATTGAGCAGGCAGGAATAGTCCCCGTTCGAAGAAGTAACGGTTTCGCAGAGCAAATATCACCCACTTGACTTTGCTCATGCGCCAATACTTTTTACGAGCGTTTCCGCAAAGCATGGCGTCTTTGTGCGCAATGCCAAGTTTTTCCAGGTTGCGAACCCTGGCCCTGGGGTTTTTCCATTGTTTCCAGACAACGCACCGCAGTCGGCGGATGATCCAGCCATTGAGGGATTTAAACAAGTACCTGGCCTCCGTCAGTCGGTAGTAGTTCCACCAACCAACAAGGTACTGATTCAGATCTTTGATAATCTGGCTCAAACTTTTCCCCTGATTACGGTTCGTCAGTTCTCGAACTCGGTCCTTGAAACGTGAGATTGAAATAACGAAAGGAAATGCTCTTATTGGGCCAGGATCTATTCCATGGGAAATCGGTAACGCCTTTTCGGCGATGTTCAAAAAAAATAGGCTGTCGCTTCAAGAGGCGCAAAAGGGATTGTTAATATTTAGCAGTATTCCAATTCGGTATATTGAACCAGATTTTATAAAGGTGCTGCACTTATCCAAGGAAAATAACATGTATGCATATGATGCATTTTTTCTCGATTGCGCTATCAGACACAAAGCACCGCTATTGACATTGGATAAAAAGCTAAAAGCAATTGCAAATAGTCTCAACCTCGATACATTGGAGGTCTAAAAATGCAAGTATATTCATATTCGGAAGCCAGACAAAAACTTGCAACGGTTCTTAAACAAGCAGAAACTTCCGGCAAAGTAATAATTCGGAGAAAAGATGGACGTACCTTTGCTTTAACTCCAGAAATGATTCCTGATTCTCCATTAGATGTTCCCTCGATTAAAGCGGAGGTTACAACAGATGAAATTGTTGATATTATCAGAAAAGGTAGAGAAAGGTAGAACAATCAATTTCACAAAGGAACGCTCGTACCTCGCGGCTTATGAACCGCGGTGTTCGAATTCTACAAAAAGGGAAAAATGAAGAAAGCTACAGTCTCTATATATCGCAAAGATCCACGGCCTGTTGGCCTGAATAATTAAAAAAAATCAAACCTTGGTCAGAACAAGTGGCGCAACAACACAGTTGAGCAGGACCGGTAAGTTTGCCATATAAATTATCGTCACCCGGCGCTCTCCTTTTCCCTGGACCAGGCCTGAATCTGCCGTGCCTCGTGCTCCGGAATGCCCAGCTGGCGGAGCAAATCGTGGTGGGCCGCCGGCGCCAGTTCTTCAAACTTGGCGTGCCAGCGCGCCATGGCGGCCTCGTCCATCCCGGCGGCAGCCAGCATGCTCACCCACATATCCTTGTCCGGTATGGGATCGAAATGGCCCGTAGTCATCGTCTTCAACATGGCGGTGATGACCCGTTGCTGATTTCTGAGACTCGAAATCTGATCGCCGATCTCCCGCAACCGCCGCTCGAGTATGACGGCCCCAGGGGCGTCATCGGTGGCCAGCAGGCGTTTCACATCCGCCAGGCAAAGCCCGGCGTTGCGGAACATGCAAATCTGTTCCAGCCGCTTGCGATCGGACTGCGTGTAGATGCGATAGCCGGCGGCCGATCGACTGGATGCCTTGAGCAGGCCGATACGGTCGTAGTAGAGCAGTGTACTGCGCGACAGTCCGAATGCTTTGGCCAGTTGTGAAATGGTATAGGTTGGCATGATCGGACAGATAAGATGCCGGTGGCCGACAAGCGATCACCGGTCGGATTTAATGATTGTTTGATACAAGGGACAACTTGATCCTGCGGCGCTGTTTGTTGGCCGATCTACCGCGCTAGCGGCTGCGGATATCCGCGATCTCGTCGGCCGGGATCCCCAACCACTGCAGAAATTGCTCGTGCGCGTCGGGATGACGCGATTCGAAAACCCGATGCCAATCCAGCATGGTTTCCTCGTTCAGCCCGATTTCTCTAAACATGTCGACCCACTCGTTCTTGCCGATGGTGCTTGAGCTTGACATGGTCACCGTCCTCCTAATTTGATGAATTTTCAGTTGCGCCATGGCCACGGCAACACCATCTATAAACGGTGAACCAATTGTCGGGTCAACACCAAAATTAAACAAAATTTCCCAGAATTTTACCCGCTTGCTCTAGCCGATAATACTCTTCGACATCCACCAACAGCTCATATTTATTCCATTTCACTCTGGAATAGGCAGCATCCGGCCCCATCGCATCAATCTTCTTTGAGGCAAGCATGCGGGCGATTTTATATTTCCGGCTTCCTTTTTTAAAACGGCCATCTTCATTTAAAATCGCCATTATCCGTGCCATCGCCTGGAATTTGTTCATGCGGTGTTTGTTCCATGGACAAAAGGGTTTTCGGTAAACTAAATGCCGTTCACATCGCCTCTCAACCAAATTCGTCGGCGATCTGATTGGCCGCCCAGACACCCGAGGCGATACAGCTTTGCACACCGGCACTGATCGCGCCCGCACCAACGACGAAAAGCCCCTTGATACCGGTCTTGCAATCGAAGAATCGCCCGGGACCGAATTGGGCAGGCGTTTGCTCCGGACCGAAACTTGCGCCATTCATGCTGTTGACCCAATATTCATTGGAAAGCGGCGTGGCGAATTCGACGAAATCGAGATGGTTGCCCAGATCGGGGATGTAGCGTTCGGCGGAACGCACCAGGCTCATTCCCACGCGGTTTTTTAGCTGCTCATACTCTTTTCCGCGGTGGCGGCTGGGCATTCCCGACCAGGGCGTGAAAACGTGGTCCGGTCCCAGGCCGCTGATAATTTCGAGGGTTGTGGCACCCGCTGGCGCCTGATGGCTGTTCGGGTCTTTCAGCGACGGCGAGGTCATGAAAAAATAGGGAAACGGGTCTGACTCACGTCGCTGAACGACCGTGGCAAAGGTGCGATTGACATCCGCATACTGATAATGGATAAGGTTCGCGTCGGTGACGCCAACACTGGACAGATCCATGCGCGTCCCGATAAACGCATACATCGCCCCGCCGGATGGCCGCATGCGGGCCACCTTCTTGCGGGTCGATCGAGGAATGAGCTCCGAATCGACAAGGTCACGGAATGCAATCATCGGGTCCACGTTGCTAACGACGACGTTGGCGGAAAAATGCTCACCGGATCGGCTGCTGACGATGAACTCGGAGCCCGATCGCCCTATCCGCGTCACCGGCGTGCGATTTCTCAATACCACCCCACGATTCTTCAAGGCATTCACCATCGCATCCCGTAAGGCGGCGCTGCCGCCCCGGGGATAGAACGCCCCCTCCAGGTAATGCTCCAACAGCATCAGGCCTAAAAATCCAGACGCACGTTCCGGGGGTAGTCCGGCATTGCCGCAATGGGCAGACAAGGCTGCCTGCAGACGCGGATTGGGGGTGATGTCGGATAGCATTTGTTGGTAGGTGGCGCGATGATATCGCATCAATACGGGATGTCGGATCGCGTATCGAAGCCGATCCCAAAGATTTTTGGGCGGACCATGGGGATCGGAGAACGCTTCGAGCAACCGCTCGAGCAACTTGAAATATCGCTGGATTGCTCTGGATTCTTGGGGAAATAGCGTCAGCAGACGCTCATGATATCGGGCTTTGCCCTTACAAAGCCGCAGCTCGAAATCCGGGAAGATATAGCGATCGAAACCATCGGGATCGAGCTCGATGAATTCAACGTCGCGATCGATTTGAAGCAATTCTAACAGCAGCCGAAACGACCCATTGTCTCCCAGTTTGCCCAGGTAATGCACACCGGTATCGAAGTGGTGGCCCTGACGCTGAAATGGATTGAGATAGCCGCCAAAAGATGGCATGGCCTCGAGTACCAGCACCGACAGGTTATGCTGAGCCATGCGCAATGCAGCCGCAAGGCCTCCCGCACCGCTTCCCACCACGATGGCATCGTAATCAGTCATTGCATCCTCTCGGCTAAGGGTGCCGGCAAGAAAAACGGCTCATCGTGGAATTGTGTGGACGCGCACGATGAGCAGCTATTCGCCTTTGGCAATTAGCTGTTAGCTATTATGCGTAAAATCCAGGCATTCTAAAGGCTAACGGATCCATTGGCGATCCGCTGCCCTATAAGGGTACATCAATTGCCGGAATCATCAAAGCATTTTAAAGACAAAAATAGTCAATAAAATTTAACCTATCGTATAAATATGAGATACTGACCATCCATAGTAAGTTTGCGGAAAACAGGAGCCTCACGCCAGCATCGGTTTCGTCACTTGACCCACACGTTCACTCCATCTTATTATCCACTTAGATGTAAATAGGTCGTGACGAGGTGGTCGTGCTCGACATTCTGATTCCAAAAAAAGACGTCAAACAGCGCATACGGACGAAACGGGCGCTTCAGGCTATTTATGGCGGTGCGATACAGTCGCTTGTCGCGGTGATCTTGTTTCTATCCGGGGGGTTCAGGATCGATCGGGTTGGATTTTTATTTTTGATGCTTTTTCTTTGGGTCGGCCACGCATCGATTTTTTTAGTGATTCGTCTCGGACTCAATAAACGGCTCGCGGATCCGAGCATGACCCGGGAGATGGTGATCTGGTCGATTATCGCACTTCTCATCACGGTCTTCTTTATGGATCGCTTTCGACCGTTGATGATGATGTTTTTTCCCATCATTCTCATTTATGGTGCTTTCTGGATGACTCCCAGGCAGTACATGGCAACAGCCAGCCTGATGATTCTGGGTTATCTATTCGCCATGTTCAGCATCCATGCGAATTATCCAAACACATTCGATTTTAGCGATGAACTCGTCATCGGAAGCGTTTTCATCCTGGTGATTACTGCCTTTTCATTTGTCAGCAATGAAATCAGTTCGTTTCGCAAAAAACTGCACCAACGCAATGCCGAACTGGCCACGGCGATGGAGAAAATAGAGCAGATGGCCATCACCGATGAACTGACCGGACTGATCAACCGGCGGCATATGATGTATATGCTTGAGCGTCATAAAACACTGGCCAATCGTGGTGGCATGGGATTTTGCGTTTGTTATTTTGACATCGACCATTTTAAGACCATTAATGACACCTTGGGACACCACATCGGCGATATCGTCCTCGAACGGTTTGCGTCCCTGATTCAGTCCCAGTTGCGCAGTTCGGACCTTTTCGCCCGCTTTGGTGGAGAGGAATTTGTATTCATGGCTTCTGGCGTCGGACTCACCGGTGCCAGAATAGCCGCCGATCGAATTCGCACGTTGACGCAAAAAATAAAATTCAAAGACATTTCCCCAGACTTGATCGTGACCGTATCCGGTGGCGTGGCCCAATTTCGAAGTGGCGAAAAGATCGAATCCGTGCTCTCACGAGCCGATAAGGCGCTTTATTTAGCCAAAAACAGCGGCAGAAATTGTATCAAGCTGGAAACCGATTGATGAATATTCTCGATTAGATTCTTTCACAAACAGCGGGCTAATTTTAAAACCATCGCCTTTTATTGTCATTCGCAGTATATACAAGATAACAAGAAATGACAGCTGCCAGCGAATACTTTTCACATGAATGATACCGCATTAAAACCCGAATCCACCGATTTCGTTATCTGTCATGAATGCGATGTGTTGCTGCGCCTGCCGGACAAACCGGTTTCTTCGGGCTTTCGATGCCCGCGCTGTTCCTCGCCCATCCACGGCCCTGGCGCAGGGGACCTCGCCAAACCGATGGCGGCCGTTGCGGCGGGTCTGATCTTTTTTTGGCCGGCCAATTTAATGCCGATCCTGCACATGTCGATTCTTGGCATCGAATCCACCCACACCATGATCGGCGCCGTGCGTGTCATGGCCGACGGCAATATGGTCCCGGTTTCGTTGATGGTGCTTTTCTGCAGCGTATTGGCGCCTTTTTTTGAATTTTCACTGCTCGGCATGGTATTGGCTCAGGTGGCCCTGGGCCGCAATATGTTGTGGCTGCCAACCCTTTTCCGATTTTACACCTACCTCGATTCCTGGGCCATGCTCGAAGTCTATATGATCGGCTTACTGGTATCGGTCATCAAATTGATCGGTATGGCCTCCGTAACGCCCGGTATCGGCCTGGTCTGTTTCGTGGGGATGATGCTGGCCAGTATTGCCGTGAAGGTCACCTTGGACCATCACGATGTTTGGAGAAAAGTCGAAACCTTATGCAATGGCTAAGCGCCAAATCCATGGGCTTGACCCAATGCCCGGTATGCCATAAACGGCTGCGCTGGCAGGCACCCGACCCCGACATCAGACAACGCTGTCCCCGCTGTGGGGCGGGTATTCGCCAGCGTCACTATGGCAGCATCAATCAGAGCTGGGCGCTGACCCTGACGGCACTGATTCTGCTGATCCCGGCCAATCTGCTTCCGATCATGACGGTGTCTCAGTTCGGTGAAGGACAGCCATCCACGATCATTGGCGGCGTCGTTCTTTTGCTGCATCACGGCATGCTTCCCATTGCCCTGATCGTGTTCATCGCCAGTTTTGCGGTGCCGTTCTTGAAAATCAGCGGCATCGTGGTACTGCTCCTGTCGGTCCAGTTCAAGTGGCGAATCAGCCGTCACCAGCGAACGTTGATGTATCGGATGGTAGAGTACATCGGCAAATGGTCCATGCTGGATATTTTCGTCATCGCCATCACCGCCAAACTGGTGGACATGGGCAAAATCGCCTCAATCGAAGGCAATGCCGCAGCCATTTATTTCGGGCTGGCCGTAATGATGACCATGCTGGCCGCCATGGTGTTTGACCAGCGATTGATATGGGATCCGCCCCAACCTCGCAATAACGATATGGAGAGATTAGATGAGTGAAGGGATTAACGTCGACCCCCAGAACTTGCCAAAAGCCGTTCCCGAGACCAAGCGCCGTATTTCCATGATTTGGTTGTTGCCCGTCATTGCAGCGGCTATCGGTGGATGGCTGTTTTATAAGAGTATTGTCAATGCGCCGGTCAAGGTGGTGATTCAATTCAAGACCGCCGAAGGCATCGCGGCTGATAAAACCAAGGTGCTTTACAAGGGACTCCCGGCCGGCAAGGTCAGCGAAGTCGCCTTGAGCCCAAAAGGCGATGCTGTTAACGTACAAATCGAGTTCGATCCTGATCTCGAACATTTGATTCGCCAGAATACCGAATTCTGGCTGGTAACGCCCACGGTGAACATGACCGGCGTCACCGGTCTGGAGACCATTGTCAGCGGCAACTATATTGCCATACGGCCCGGCGACGGGCCGCCGGCATCCACATTCAAGGCGCTGGACGCACCCCCACCGCTGGATCGAAGCGCACCCGGCCTACACCTGATCCTGACGTCCCCGGAACAGCCGTCGGTCCAGCACGGCAGTCCGGTATACTATCGACGCTACGAGGTGGGCTCGATACAGACCCTGGCCATTGCCGAAGATAAGCTGTCGTTTAGAATCGGCATCCATATCCTGCCGGAGTATCAGAATCTGGTGACCAAGGCATCCCGGTTCTGGGATGCCAGCGGTTTTCATGTTTCGGGAAATATTTCGGATCTGGATATCCGCATGGAATCGTTGACCGCCCTGCTAAGAGGCGGCATTGCCTTCGACACACCGAATTTGGGTGAAACAGCGGCCCCTGCCGAAAATATGGAGGAATTCAAACTCTACAAAGATTACAAGGAAGCCCAGAGCGGCATTCCGATTTTTATTCGCTTCACCACCGGTCAGGGTCTGAAGCCCAAAAGCACCAAAGTCCGCTTCAAGGGAATCGACATCGGCATGGTGGAGAATGTAACCGTGCTGCACGATCTATCCGGCGTCACGGCCACGATCATGATGGATCCGAGGACCAACCGGGTGCTGCGGGAGGGCACACAATTCTGGCTGGTATCGCCCAAGGTTAGCCTCTCCGAAGTATCCGGACTCGACACGCTTGTGGGGGGAACGTATATCGATGTGGAGCCCAACCTCGATGGAAAACCGGCTCGCAATTTTATCGCGCGCAGCAAAGCACCGGGAGAAAAAGCCGACCCCGGCCAGCTTGAAATAATCCTGCAGGGAGAGCGTCGCGGATCACTCAAAGCCGGGTCTCCGGTCTACTTTCGGCAAGTCCAGGTGGGTGAAGTTTCCGATTACGAACTGGCTTCGACCGGTGATGCGGTCAACATATACGTGATTATTTTCAAACGGTATGTCCCCTTGGTGCGTGAAAACAGTGTCTTTTTCAATGTCAGCGGAATGGATTTCGGTCTGTTCTCCGGGTTGAAAACCGAATCGTTGGAAGCCCTGGTTTCCGGTGGGGTGGCCTTTGCCACGCCTGAAGGTGATGCCATGGGCAAACCGGCGCAAAAGGACCAGATCTTCGCGCTTCATGACCAATCCAGAGGGACATGGCTGCGATGGGCGCCACAAATTCCTTTGAAACTGAAGCATTCGCCGCCCAAGAAAGATTTTCCCAAACCGGTGGCGGAGCCGCCCCCGGAGCGCGATGAGGGACGTTAGATGGTAACAACTATTTCAAATTGGTAATAAAAAGATATCACTATACTGAAAAATGGGGTGGACATGTTGATGAAAAGTCCCTTGTGGCGATTTATCTTCAAACCAGTTCCCGTTAAGGTTGACAGTATCGAAGATGGTGAAAACCTAAGAAAGCAAATCATGCTGCACGCGCTTTCCCTGCTTGGGATGGTGTTTCTTGTGCTGATGAGTATCCGCTTGTTTTTCGAAAGATTATATTTTTATGCCCTCCTGGATATCGGTTTTGCTTCTTTTCTGCTGGTTCTTTTTTTTCTCGTCCGGACCGAAAAAAACTGAAAATATAATGACACCTATGGTCATCAAGAAGAAGACAAACTGCTGGAAGCCTTTTCAACCTTGCTTATTTCACTCGTCCGGCGGAAAACTGATTTTGTATTTCGTTATGGTGGAGAGGAGTTCGCACTTATTCTCTCACCAACCTCTCAGGAAACGGCAGTACAGTTAGCTGAAAAGACCGTTGCGGAAACGCATAATCTTCCTTTTTCTCATTCACAGAGTCCTTTTGAAAAAGTTACTGTTTCTGTGGGTCTGGTCTATGTTGAATCTTCTATCAGAATAGATTTTCAGGAACTGATACGGCAAGCTGATATGGCGCTCTATGAAGCAAAAAAATCAGGCCGGAACCGATATGTTGTGAAAGATTTCTAAGATTTGATTTGCAGCCTCAACGCAGGGGCGACCGGCCGGTTGTGCCCCTACCGCAGATCCATCACGCATATCTTGGCCGAAACAATGATCAACGCCCATTTTTTTATAGTCGCGGCCATGGTCCGCGCTTACAACGATTACCCTGCCACCGGTTCTAATGAAAATTGAATTCCAATCGGGAGTTTGGTATATTATTAAACGGTTTTACGGACATCATCAATAAGCAATCCATTCTTCGTAGGATGGTGCCATGGCTCACATTGTCAATCAATCCGCCTATCAACGTCTCACCGATCGCCTCAACCGTTTCCCCCAGGGGGCGCCGCCGTCTGAATTGCTCACCCGCATCCTGATGGTGCTGTTCAACCGCCGGGATGCCGAATTGGTGTCGCTCCTGCCGATCAAACCGTTTACGGTAAAACAGGCGGCCCGCATCTGGCGCCGGTCGGAAAGTGAAACGCGCCGCATTCTCGACCGGATGGCCGACAAGGCCCTGCTGGTGGACATCGAAATTCACGACCAGATGAATTATGTCCTCCCGCCGCCCATGGCCGGTTTCTTCGAGTTCTCCATGATGCGCATCCGGAAAGACGTCGACCAGAAGCTGCTGGCCGAGCTGTTTTACCAATACCTCAACGTGGAAGAGGATTTTGTCCGGGCCCTATTTACCGAAGGCGAAACCCAGCTGGGGCGGGCATTCGTCGACGAAACCGTGCTAACCGAAGAACAGTCGCTGGTCGTCCTGGATTGGGAACGCGCCAGCCAGGTGATTCAAACGGCATCCCATCGGGGCATCAGCACCTGCTACTGCCGCCATAAAATGACGCATCTGGGGCGGGCCTGCGACGCCCCCTTGTCCATCTGTATGACGTTCAACACGTCGGCGGCCTCACTGATTCGTCACGGCCATGCGAGAGCGGTCGACGTCTCCGAAGCCCTCGAGCTGTTGGCCGAGGCGCGTGAGCACCATCTGGTGCAGTTTGGTGAAAATGTGCGCCAAGGGGTCAACTTCATTTGCAATTGCTGTGGATGTTGCTGCGAGGCGATGCTCGCTGCGCGTCGATTTGCCTTCATGCACCCGGTACACACCACCGGTTTTATTCCCCGGGTAGATAAAGAAACCTGTAACGGCTGTGGCAAATGCGTGGATCGGTGCCCGGTGGCAGCCATGACCTTGGTATCGGCTAACGATCCCAGGTATCCCAAACGAAGTGTCGCCCATGTCGATCCGGAGCGCTGCTTGGGCTGCGGGGTGTGCATCGACGCCTGCAAGAAAACCAACAGTTTAAAACTTGAACGTCGGCCCAGAAAAGTACTCACGCCCCTGAATACGGTCCACCGATCGGTGATCATGGCGCTCGAACGGGGCAAGCTGCAGCATCTGATTTTCGACAACCGCGTGCTGTGGCATCACCGCGCCCTGGCCGCCGTACTGGGCACCATCCTGCGCCTTCCACCGGTGAAACGGGCCATGGCCACCGATCAGGTCAAATCCCGCTATCTGGAAGCGCTGGCCCTCCACTTTTCATGATCTGAAAAAGACGAACAGTTTCGTATAGGCACGTGTGAAAAAAAGCAAAAGGCGATGCAGCCGTTGAGGTTAATTCCCCAATAGCGGGTTAACCATGGGTTGGTCAAGCACCCCCCGAACGGCCGTACAAATCTGATGTCGAAGAATCGGCTTATGCACGAAGGCGCGGACGCCGATGGCCTTGGCCCGCTCTTCATCGACCGAGGCACTGAACCCCGTACACAAGATGATTGGAATATCGGCTCTGATTTTAAGCATCTCCATGGCCAATCGATCGCCGGTGAGTTTGGGCATGGTCATATCGGTGACGATCAGATCGAACCCTTGAGGGTTTTCCTGAAACAACGCCAGGGCGTCGGAACTGGTCTGGATAGCGGTCACCTGGTAACCTTGAGCCTCGAGTATGGCCTTTCCGAGGGTGCAGAGCGGCTCCTCGTCGTCGATGAAAAGGATCCGTTCCGTCCCCTTGGGCGGTTCCTTCACCGGTCGGCTTTCGATGGCCACCCGCCTCTCGACGGCCGGCAAGAACACATGAAAGGTCGTGCCCTTTCCGGGTACACTGTAGACGTTGATGATGCCGCCGTGACTGTTAACGATACCATGCACCACCGACAGCCCCATTCCCGTTCCGTCTCCTTTTTCCTTGGTCGTGAAAAAGGGATCGAATATCCGGTCCATGATGTCCGGTGCCATACCGCAACCATCATCACTGATGGTCCTTTTGACATGATAACCGGGTTGAAGACTAGGGTGGCGATTGACAAAGTCGGCATCCAACTCCAGGTTTTCCAGCCCGACTTCCAGGGTCCCGCCATCGTCGCGCATGGCGTGAGCAGCGTTGGTGCACAAATTCAATATCACTTGGTGCACCTGGGTCGCATCGGCAAAAACATAGGCATCGCTCTTGATATTTTGCTTGATATCGATGGTCGCCGGCAAAGAGGCGCGGAGCAGTTTAAGGGTTTCCTTGATGATAATTTTTATCTGTACCAGCTGGAGCGATTGATCCGTTTGACGACTGAAGGTGAGGATCTGGGCAACGAGGTCCCTGGCACGGTTGCCGGCCACGATAACTTGGCGCAGATCCTGTTGGATATCGCTATCGTCCGGAAGTTTCAGCTGAGCCAGCTCGGTATACCCGAGAATCGCCGACAGAATATTGTTGAAGTCATGGGCAATGCCCCCCGCCAGGGTACCAATGGCTTCCATTTTTTGTGATTGCCGAAGACGCTTTGAGACTTTCTGATCTTCGCGTTCCGCTTTGATGCGCTCGATCAATCGCCAGATGACCTGTATGATCGTCAGCATCAGTACCAAACCGGTCAACCCGATCCCCCATAGGATCAATCGGTTCGACCGGGGCGGCATGGCGGCATGCGACGCCCAGTTGAGCATCAGGGTCCACTGTTGGTCGGCAACCCAGACCGGTAAACGGACCGCCTGGTGGCCAAAACAGTCCGTCCCGGAAAAGATGCCCCCCTCGCTGTCCACGAGGCAACAATTCAACTGATCTAAATTGATGCCCTCCATGGATTCCGAGATGAGAATGGGTAGATCGAAAACGCCAATGGCCAGGCCCAAAAAGGTGTCCACATCGAAGATGGGAACCCGTAAGACGACCCCGCGTCCTCCCTGACGCAATGAGAAAGGCCCTTGAAGGGCGGCTTGTCGGGTTTCGATGGCTTTCTTTACATAAGGTCCCCGCTTCGCATCGGAAAGCAACACTTTGGGCTGTAAAATGGTTATTTCGTTGCTCTTGGCCGGGCAGACATATTTGACACGGGTATCGGCATCCGCGAACTGAAGCGCACGGATGGGTGGATTGATTCGCAGCAGTTCGGAAGTAAATCGAGTGAAACCGTCCGCGTTGGTTTCAGGGTGGACCGAGAAAAGCGTGGCCAGCGCCTCGACGGCATTCAGCCGTGCGGTAATCGTGTCTTCGAGGCGCACCCTGAGAAGATTGGCCGATGCGTTCAGCGCTTGCTTCTGATCGTCCATCCAATCGTAGGTTTGCCATCGATCAACGACGACCAAGACACTGATCAGCATGAGTCCCATCGTAACCAGAATGACTGATTTCATGAAACCATCCTCGGCAAAGATTGGTTAATCCTTGGAAGAGTATCATGTCCGGCAATCTCAATCGGGAGAACAGTCTTTGGGAACAGAAGAGGAGGTCAGATAGATATAATCATTCAGGGAATCCACTCATGCGATGATTTGCCACCGCTTAGGATAGTATATCATCGACATGAGAGATAAACCCGCATCCGGGGGAACGAGGGATCGATGGGGTAGTCCATGGGATGATACAACAGCGACCGGCGAGAAGCATACAATTTACCGTACCATAACCCTGTGTTTTGGAAACGTAAAGAAAATCGAGTACCGCCTCCGTTAAAAAAAAATGTGGCATAAGGCTACTATATTGGCAACCCTTGGTTACATCATAATCAAAGGACGATGCCGACGAACGCTAGGTCAGATTGAAAATCACCTGGCCGCTTGCGCCGGATTCCGACGTCGATTCCGCGTTCTCCTTACGGGGCTCCACAATAAACAGGCGGCTTCGATCCACCTGGCCATGATTCAACAGATAATCCTTGGCATTGAAGGCTCGCGTATTGGCCAGCTTACGATAATCATTTTCAGTAACGGTGATGTGCTCCCGAAGCAGCGGTTCCATGATGGATGGTGTCAATTCAATCGGCTTACCGTTATCGTCCTTTGGCGTGGGGATTCCGGCGGCATCAAACACCGCACTCAAAAGCGCCGCTCGCTCCTCTTCGCTGATCGTCACCGTTTCAAGCGGCACGGCACTTTTTCCGGCTTTCATCATCTGTTGCAGTTTTTGGGACTTGAGCCGGTTTTCAAGCAACAGGGTTTGAAGCGCCGCCTCATCCGCCTGGGGCGCAAGCGTCCCCTGAATGTCCAAACGCAACGCAGGCCGCTCGTAAAGAATTTTAGCCAATTTGTCCAGCTTAGCAGAATTCTCGGCGTTGAGGGCGCTGTCTCCGGCGTCGAACACCAGATGGCTCAATTCTTCGCCGCCCCCCCCGGCCAGGCTTCCCAGGGCGGCAAAGGGCGAGGAAACGATTTTGACGATCAGGTTCTTCAACACCGTCAGAATCACCTTACCGATTTTGAACTGCGGATCATCCAGGCTGCCACTCACCGGCAAATCCATCTGGATGTTTCCTTCACGGTCTTTGAGTAGGGCGATCGCCAACTTGATGGGCAGGCTGACGGCATCGGGACTATCGACCTCGTCTCCGAGGGTCAGTTGGTTGATAGAAATGCTATTTTTGCCTTCCAGAATGCGGTTTTCCAAGTAATAGTCCACATTGAAGGTCAGTTTCCCCTTTTCCAAAATGTAACCGATGTACTTTCCGGAGTAGGGTGAAAAAGGACTCAGTTCGATGTCGCTAATCGTCAGGCCTAAATCCATAAACGGGTCGTCGATCAGGGGATTGATCTGTCCGCTGATCTTCACGGGGGCATGACTGCCCCACATGCCTTCCAGAAGCACATCGGCCTGCTTTTCCTTGATTGACGCCAGGCCGGAAATCTGTCCCTCCAGCTTTTCAAATCGCGCGCTAAAATTGGGTTTGATGAACTGATCGGAAAAATCCACATCCCCCCCACTGAGCTGGATTTGATCGATGCGGATCTTGGGTTTGTCGTTCGGGTCCACCGCCGTTGTCTCTTCTTCGGCGTCGGGTTGGCGGTCGTCCGGAGTTGGCGTTTCCGCCTGGCGATTCATGGTGATCAGGTTGAGGCTGCCCTGCGGATCGATGATCACCCGGGCAAAGAAATCATCCATCCGGATCTGGTCCACGGAAATCTCCATCGGATTGACGTTGACCTTTAGCGTATTGAAGTGCAGCGTCTCCCACTTGAGGAAGTCATCGGCATTTTTTCTGTCGATGGAGGCAAAACCGCCGATTTCGACATCCCCCGCATAACCGATAACGGGGGGCGCACTGGTATCGTTGAGGGAAAAGCGGAGCCGGCCATGGGTATTGAAAAGGCCATGGGTGAGAATCAGCCCGGCGTGTTCGGAAAGGTATGGCTGAAAAGGCCGCATATCCATGGACCCGATGTCGACCGCCAGATCCAGGGCCAGCGGATTGATGGTCACTCGGCCCCCGACCTGAAGCCGTCCCTCTTCCGCACAATCAAAGGCAAGGTCTGCCCGACCCGTTTGGCCCGGAGCGGTGGACAAGTCCGTGGCCGAGAGGCTGAGTTTGTCCATCCGCAGATGGACCGGTTCATCGGGAACCAGATCCATCATGTCCACGGTGAGATCGGAGAACGCGAGCTTTTTTAACGCGACCACAAACGGTGCGCTTTCGTCATTCGTCGGGGATGCCACGCCCGGGTCTGCCGGCGCACCTGCCGTCTCTGGTTCTTTGGCGGAGGGCGGAACGAAAGCCGCCACCAGGTTCAAGGTACCGTCCTTCTCGCGTCGACAGAAAAGCTGTGTATCATCGAGCGAAAGACGCCCCACGCTGACGTCGCGCCGGTTCAGATCGAAGGTGGTATCGGCCACCGCCAACCGCCCGAGGGAAAGCATGGCGGCATCGCTCGCCTTGTCCAGCAGGTTAAGGGTCTCGACCGTCACATGAATTCCGGACAAGGAGAACTGGCTGGATTCCTCAGCCTGATGAAAGCGGAATCGGCCGCCCAGCGATGTGTGCCCCGATGCGGTCCGGAACCCCACCCGATCTTCAAAATAGGGCGCATAGCGGGGAATGTTGATGTCCGTCAGCGAAATGTCGCCGGCCGCCTGCAAGGGCGTCAGAGAAGCGGTGCCCTTCAGGCTGAGCGCCTCGTCGGCATCGGTCGTGGCCGTCAAATGATAAGCGGCGACGCGATCGCTGTTGAGCCCGAAGTTTTCCAGCATCAGATCGAGACGGGAGATGGTGGTTGAAAACGGTTTGGGGTTCGATAGATCCGTATAATGAACCGTCGCCTGGGCTATGTTCAAGGCATCGATGGTCACCACTGGCTGGAAGTTGCCGCCGGCATCGGCCTCGGCTTTTTCGGCGGCTTTGTCATAGGCGGTTTCCATCAAAAAAGGCATGTAGAGGTCACCCGAAGCGAGACGCCTGATGACATATTGTGAGTTGGTGCTTTCTATCTTGCCGAAACGGAGCTCTCCGGTAAGCACCGTCGAGGGGAGTAGGTCGAATGCCAGGTGCGGGTGATAGACGAAGAGGTCGCCCTGCCCATCGGTCAGCCGCACATGGCTTAGCGTGGTTTGCCCGGCCACCACCAGTTCCGGCTGCCCGTCGGCCAGCACGCTGAAACCGATCTCATTACTGGTTTCCAAGTTAAAGGATTGCACGGCAAGGTTAGGTGGCAGGGACATATAGGGCAGATAAGCGGACAGGGTGACGTTCGCCAAATGAATCGAGGCCCGGATGTCATGATCGCTTCGAAAGGGGCGTCCTTGGCCGTTGATCGTAACATCGGCATCGTTGATCCGTGCCGACAGCGTGAAATCGGTGGTATCATTCACATCACTGGGATGGGAGGAGAAGTTTACGACACCCAGGTTGAACCCCTCGACACGGTGGTTGACCGAGACCACCCGGTCTTCCAAGGCAACGCGCCCATCCAGAATCTGGAGATCATTCACCACCACCCCAAACCCGCCGGACTCGGCCTCGTCTTCCGCCTCGGAAGCTTGGGGGGATTGGGCGCGACCGATATCCGAAAAGTTAAATGTGGCATCGCCAGTCCGCATCAAATGGATATCCGGTTGGTTCAGGCGAATGGTTTTCAGTACCAGGGCCCATTTGAATAAGGACGCCATCTGGAGATTGGCGTATGCTTCACCCAGCGCGACAAATGGCACATCACCGTGTTCGCGGACACTTAACCCGCGAAGCGTAATAGACAGGCACAAGGGGTTGACGCGGATCTGCTCAACACTCACCTTTCGACCAATGGCCGCGGCCACTTTTTTCTCCAGCACACCGCGTACGATAAACGGGGCACCGATAAATCCAAAAAGCAAATAGAAAAGGAGAATCGAAGCGACGATAATCGCGGCTCGCTTCTGACAAGAGGTTAATTCAACGAAATTCATTGTTGTCGCCTACCTGTTTGAAAACGCAACGCCCCTGGGTATCGGCATGCTATGTTCACTGGGTTGAGATGACCCATGGATTGGCAAACTCCGGCCGGTAAGCGTTTGCAGGGTGCCGCAGATGCGCGGCGCCGGGCACGCCGACGACCTATTCGGTCTTCAAGCGCCCGGGAACAAAGCAGATGCGGTGCCCTGTGAACGATTACTCAGCATGCATCGGCAATCGCAGCCAATGCTTGTTCGACCAGCTTCATATCCGCCTGGGCACCCATATGCCCGATGCGGAACACTTTCTCGGCCAGCGGGCCATAGCTTCCGCCGACCACCAATCCGCGCTCACGCAACCGCCGATCCCAGCGTTCCCATGTAAACCCTTCGGGTATCTTTGCCGCCGTAACCGTGGGTGACGGGATGGCCTGCGGGGCAGGAAACAAATCGAGTCCCAGATCCAACAGGCCCTGGCGGCATCGGCGAGCCACGCGGTCATGGCGATTAAAGCTGTTTTCCAGACCTTCGTCCAACAATAGCCCGGCAGCGGTAAAAAGGGCGGCCACGCCCTGCCAACTGGGCGTATAGGGGAAATAGCGGTTTTCCACTGCCTGTTGAAACGGCTTCAAGGCATCATAGCCCACATAATCGACGGCGTCGATGATTTCCCATGCCTTGGGACTGACTGACAAAAACGTCATGTCCGGTGGTGCCGACAGGCATTTCTGAGCGCCGCCAAGGCACAGGTCCATATGCCAATCGTCGGCCAACACCGGCACGCCGCCAGCGCCGGCTACCGTATCCACGTAAAACAAGGGCACCCGGTAGGCATTTTTTAGCCGTCCCAGCTCTTCCAGGGGATTCAGCGTGCCCGAGGGTGTCTCACAATGAACGGCGGTGATCATTCGTGGTTTGAATTCGGCGATGGCGGTTTCGATGCGAGCCATATCATTGATGGTCTCATCGTAGCTGAAGCCAATGGTTTTGACATCGGCACCGATAGACTGCGCCATTTCACCGATGCCATAGCCGAATACGCCGGTGGCCACCGAGAGCACCCGATCGCCGGGCACCAAGCAGCTTTTCAAGGCGCCCCACAGGGCGAGCATGCCTTCTCCGGACATGATCACGATATCGTCCCGGGTGGTGAAAATTTCTTTCAATCGGCGCTGGGTTCGGGTGTAAAGCTCGAAAAATTCCGTTTCCAGGTCACCGGAACCGTAGGATTCCAGATACACCTTCCGGATCGCGTCGGGCACGCTGACGGGTCCCGGAACCATGGGTATTGGGTATGATTGCATGATACGTTTCCGCGTGTTGTGATAGTTTGTGTATATGGCATGGCATCTCATCACCATCTTTTTAAATAGTTCCCATCCAGAAATAGGCAAATTTGGTCATTTCTGGACGGACACCAACTAAATCTGGATGCTTCTAATCTGTTTGAGCAGAGGTTGAATCCGCTCGCGGTGTTCCGGCGGTATCATGAGCACGAACACCGGTTGATTGGCCACCAGCCCGGCCTTGGGTGGTCCAAGCGTGCCGTTGACATAGTCGGATCGATTCTCCTCGGATGCCAGAAATTGCATGACATCGACGAAATTGCCCGTATACCCTTGGGCGTCGATATGTTCCAGGTGTTGAAGAAAAACATCGTTGACCGTCAGGATGAAGGGGTCCATGTCGGCAAAACCGGTCACGCCACAATTTTGGGCGGATATCATGCACCGACATCCATAGGGCCGCACCGCGTATAACGGGCAGGCATTGTCTTCCAACACGGAACAAGGGCCGGCCTCGGGGTTGAGATGCTCCTCCGGGGGATCGCCATCTTTGGCGCAGATATCGGCCATCCGATTAATTGACACCTGGGGCATGAAGCGGTCGGGGTGGGCATTGCTGGAAATGGTTTCCAAGTAATGCAGCTGGCCGGTCTTCTCCAGATGACTGTATATTCGAATCCCCTCCAGAGTGGTCATGCTGACGTTGGCGGTGCAGCAGTGAGCGCAATATTTTTCACAGGCAAGGTCAACGCCACTGACAAATTCATCGTAGATATTGTCCAGGCGCTCCAGAATGGTCAGTTTGCTGTTTAAATCCATAACTCGCTTTCTATGTGTATGATTCAACTTCGTTCGTGCCCTTTATAGACCAATCAACACCTTTTTACCAGATCTGGAAGCCACGCCCCTGCGCCTCCACAAGCCGTGCGGTGGTCTTTCTGAGCCGCTCGGTCAGAACACTCGCGAGAACGCGGTAAGTCACATATCCGAAGGCCAATTTTTCCGTTCCGGATAACTGCTCGATATAGTAAATATCCGAAGCCAAGCAAACGGTTGCTTCGTTTGCCACCGCCGACGCACTGCGCGGGGCACAATCGATGGCCCCCATTTCACCGAAAACATCCCCCCGACGCTCGATACGTGCGACAGGTTTGCCATTTTTAACTAACCGCACGTTCCCGTATATCAGGAAATAGAGCCACGTATCGGTACTGCCTTGTTCGAAGATGACCTCTCCCGGTGCATATTGCCGAATCTTGCTCATAGCCAACAAGTTGAGGAGCTCTTCCTCCTGAAACGGTTCAAAGATACTCAATTTTCTGATGTCGCTAAGAACTCTGGTATTTTCAGCTAAGAATTTGGTTTCTTTCATGGTACTCCTTGCCGACCCCACGGCTCAACAGCGAATGTGAAACGGCGGGCCGAGGTGAGGCCAGTGGAAAAGAACAATACCCCATCTGGCTTGCTTGTGGACAGCCCCACACTCGTCGCCATCTTGGGGAAATATTTTTTTCCACTGGCCTGAAAAATAAAACGAAATTTCAGGTCACAGGCCTATTGCATTTTTGTGGACAGGATCAATCGGGCAATTCGCCGGCTACAACCGTATGGGGTTGACATTACAGAGCGATCATCTCCGGTGAGAATCCTTTCCCCATCTATGGAAATAGAAAAAGCAATTCACACACCATTATAAGCAAAATAAGGAAAGATAGTGGAATTATTTTTTGCCTGCGTCCTCAGTCGCCGCGTCGGATCGATGTTCCAATCGGGCAAACCAGGCTTTGATCACCGCATTGGCCAGGGTAGCCAAGGGAATGGCGAAAAACAGGCCCCACAGACCCCACAGGCCGCCAAAGAGCAGAACGGCGACAACGATGGCGACAGGATGCAGGTTGACGACGCCGGAAAGCAGAAGGGGGGCCAGGAGGTTGCCGTCCAGGATCTGGATAACCGCATAGGCGACCATGGACCATAGGAAGTCGCTGCTCCAACCGAACTGGATGAAGGCGGCCAGGGCCATGACAAATCCCATGACGGTCACGCCGATATATGGGATGATCACCGACAGCCCCACGAAAAGGGAAATCAGCAGCGAGAACTGCAGGCTGAGCAGTCTGAAGATGGCATAGCTGATTCCCCAGATGATCAACAATTCCCATCCTTTGCCCCGAATGTAATTGGTTACCTGATCATTGGCCTCCTGCCAGACGGATTCGGTAAGGTCCATGTTATCGGGCAAAAAGCGGCGGCCCCAGGCCAGGATCATCTGCTTGTCCTTGAGGAGGAAAAAGACCATGAAAGGCACCAGTACCAAGTAAACCACCAGATGCATGAGTCCCACCACCGAGGCAACGGAAAGGCTCAGCACCTGTCGGCCCAAGTTGGAAATACCGGCGTTGAGGAAACCGATGAGTTCCTTGACCTGGCTTTCGGAAATGAGTTCCGGATAGCTGGTGGGCAGTTGGAGCAGCTGGTGTTGGACCATGGACAGCATGCCGGGCAATTGCTGGACCAACTGGCTGATCTGTTTCACGGTCAAGGGAAGCAGCCATAGAATCATGACGATCATGCTGAGCATGAACACCGTGAAGACAATGGATACCGCGGCGATTCGCGGCAGATGGGATCGATGAAGCAAGCCGACCATGCCATCCAGCAGGTAGGCGATGATGATGCTGATGAAGACAGGCGTCAGCAGGCTGCCCAGAAAATAGACCAACCCCGCCCCCGCCAACAGCATGATCCCCAAAATCACGCGCTGGGGATCGGAAAAATGCCTGTCTTTCCACTGTCTGAACAGTTCAAACATCATGAACGTGGAATCCGGTGAAAATCATGAAGGGGGGAGACAAATGACGAGAATAATGGCCCGCGGAAACACCCGGTAGGAACAATAGTGGTGCATGCCGAATCCTCGTCATTATCAACCCCAAAACCAGCTATTGGCCGCCGTCATCAGGCAGCGCGCAGGTGTCTTCCTGAGCCGATATTTTCCCTTCCACATAATGGGCCGCCGCCAGGGCGGCCGTGCAACCATCGGCCGCCGACAGGACGATCTGACGGGCAAACTTTTCGCGCAGATCCCCAATGACGAAAATACCCGGCGTGCGGGTTTCGCACTTTTCATCGGTCACCACCAAGCCGTCGGCATTCATGCGGGTGCCGGCGGGGACCAGTTGATTGTTGGGGTTGAAACCGATAAAAATGAAGACACCGTCCACATCCAAATCCCGCGTGGCATCGGTTTGTGTGTCTTTGAGGCAGACCCCCTCGACGCCGTCTTTTCCCGCCCGAATATCCGTGACCACGGTATTCCAAAGCATTTCGATGTTGCAATCATTAAAGATCCGCTGCTGCAGAATCTTGCTGGCCCTCAGCTCATCCCGGCGGTGGGCGATATACACCTTTGCACACAGTTTGGCCAGGTACAGGGCCTCTTCGGCGGCGCTGTCGCCGCCACCGACCACCACGACGGTCTTGCCTCTGAAAAAGAAGCCATCGCATGTGGCGCAGTAGGATACACCCTTGCCATACAGTTCCTGCTCACCGGGAATATTGAGTTTCTTGGGATTCCCACCGGTGGCCAGGATGACGGCATGGGCCTTGAGGCGGTTCCCATTGGCCAGCCGCACCGTATGATAATCCAGGCCCGGTTCCACGGCGGTCGCTTCCTGGGAAATCATTTCGAGGTCGTAGGATTGCGCATGCTCGGCAAATTTCATGGACAGTTCGGCACCGCTGATGTGGATGAAGCCAGGATAATTTTCCACTTCATCGCTCATGGTCACTTGGCCACCGGGAACCCCTTTTTCGACCAGCGCCGTCTTGAGTGCCGCCCGCATGGCATAAATGGCCGCCGAAAGCCCGCCAGGCCCGCCGCCGATGATAATCAAATCCTGTAGATCACTTGTCGCCATGGTCATCCTCCATTCTTTTTCTGGGACAATGCCTTCTTCAGCTGGTCGCCCAGCGACCCCAGTGAATCGGACGTCCCTTCGGCATAGGCTTGCCAGCCCTGATCGTCGGCCACGTCACCGGTGCCCAACGATATTTTTCGCTCGGCAACGTCGACCCTGTCGATGGTTACGCCGATCGTCGAGCCGGGCTTCAGGGATTCGATCTCGGCCGCCCTTCCCGAAGCGGAGATCTTGGACTTGGGAAGGAGTCCGGTGATTCCGGGTGCCAGGTTGACGAAAATACCGAAGCCTTCCTTTTTTTCCACCTGTCCCTTGACCGTCTTTCCCGGTTTGAATTTTTCTTCCACGTCGGCCCAGGGATCCCCTTCGGCATCCTTGATACTCAGCGAAATGCGCTTTCGATCGGGGTCCACCTCCTTGACCAGGACCATGATCTCGTCACCGGGAACGACGACCTCTTCGGGTCGCATGACCCGGCGCGTGTAGCTCATTTCGCTGATGTGCACCAGTCCTTCGATGCCGGGAGACAATTCGATGAAGGCACCAAAATTCGCACAACGGGTCACCTTGCCCAAGCGTTTCTGGCCCACTTGGACGCGCTGCCCCACATCGGCCCACGGATCTCCCAGGGCCTGCTTCACGGAAAGGGAAATTTTTGGGGAGTCCGGTTTATCTCCCGCTTTCAGTCCCAATACCTTCACCTGCAACCGGTCACCGACCTTGACCGCCTGTTCTGGATTGTCCAGGCGAGACCAGCTCAATTCACTGATATGTACCAACCCTTCGACACCGGGGGCCAAGGCCACGAAAGCGCCGAAAGGCACCAACCGGACCACCTTGCCCTCGTAGATGGCATCCTCGGTCAACTGAGCCATGAATTCCTTGCGACTGGCATCCAGTTCCTTTTGCAGGAGCTCACGCCGCGACACCACGATGTTGCGCCCATTTTCTTCGAAGCGCTTAATTTTAAAGGTGAATGTCTCGCCGACATAGGTGGCCGGGTCTTCGACATAGGTCACATCCATCTGGCTGATCGGACAAAAGGCTCGTCGCTTGACCACCTCCACATGAAAACCGCCCTTGATGGCGGCCACCACTTTACCCTCGACCGGAATACGTTGTTCCCAGGCATCCCGGAGCATATTCAACCCACCAATGCCGGAGATCGCTTTTGAAAGCCGGATCTCGCTCTCATCGGCGGCGACCACGTACAGATCCAGTTCATCGCCGACATTCAGCGCGAGTTGCCCGTCTTCATCAAGCAGCTCGGCACGCTCCACGACCCCATCCACTTTGGTGCCGGTATCCACAAACACGCTGCTATTCCCGATGGATATAATTCGCCCTCGGATACGATCGCCGACATTGATGTTTTCGTTCATGCCCGCGCTGTAGGATTCGAACAGCTCGGCGAAGCTCTCTTCGGTCTCCGGGGCCTCTTTTTCAAATTCATCGTCGTTCATGGTTGATCTCCTCGTTCCATAAAATATTCAGCAACTTCACCAGAAAATGACTGGTTTTGCAAGCCAATTGTGATCATCCGGGCAAAAGCCGGCGTTCGTGCGACGCTCAAGGGTGGCAAATCGATCTTCTGGGGGTGGGCGGGGCATAGGGGAGACGGTCGGGTGGAAGCGCTGGGGGGGTGCATGGTGTCTTTTATCATAGATGTTCGTCAACCGGGAGACACCGTTACGAGTGCTTTGCCCAGGCCATGCGCATTTCCACCCTTAGAAGTGTTGGGTCTTCCTCCTGCTCGTGCTCAGCGCAGCGGTGCTCGTACTCGTTATCGTTATCGTCGGTTGCATTATACTCGGCTGGCGATTCCGCTCGGTTGAGCACCTGCGCAATATGGTCCGGGCACTCAATGCGGTGGATAATAACGTTTAAAAGTTGGCAATCTCCACCGGGCTTGCCTGCCAGCTTGTGCCGTCGCCCAGCTGGCCGTAACGGTTGCTTCCCCAGGCCCAGAGGCTGCCGTCGGCTTTCAGCGCCACGGTGTGATCCCACCCGGCAGCCACGGTCGCCCAATCGGCGTCGCTGCCGATCTGCACCGGTACGTTTTTATCCGAGTCCGTGCCGTCGCCCAATTGGCCAGATTGGTTGTATCCCCAGGCCCAGAGGGTGCCCTCGCCTTTCAGGGCGATGGTGTGAACATACCCGGCAGCCACGGCCGCCCAGTCGGTGTCGCTGCCGATCTGTACGGGAGCATGTTTATCGGTGTTCGTGCCATCGCCCAACTGGCCGTGATTGTTCCATCCCCAGGCCCAGAGGCTGCCCTCGTTCTTCAGGGCCAGGCTGTGCCCGTTTGTCGACACGGTCGCCCAGTCGGTGTCACTACCGATCTGCCCGGGTGAGAATAAGCCATTGCTAAACGGTTCGTCATCGCCATATCCCCTGACCCAGAGGGTGCCGTCGTTCTTCAGAACCAGGGTACGATAGTTCCCTGCCGCCACCGCCGCCCAATCGGTGTCACTGCCGATCTGCATGGGTGAGTATATGTCCCAGCCAAACGGTTCGTCATCGATATATCCCCAGATCCACAGCGTGCCGTCGGCTTTCAGGGCCGCGACGTGGTCAGCCCCAGCCGCCACCGCCGCCCAGTCGGCATCGCTGCCGATCTGCACGGGTGTGTTTTTATTCGTGTCCGTGCCGTCGCCCAACTGGCCAGATTGGTTGTATCCCCAGGCCCAGAGGGTGCCGTCGGCTTTCAGGGCCACGGTATGCGTACGGCCTGCCGCCACCGTGGCCCAATCGGTATGGCTGCCGATCTGCACGGGTGTCTTTTTATCCGTATTCGTGCCGTCACCCAACTGGCCGTATGGGTTGTATCCCCAGGCCCAGAGGGAGCCGTCGGCTTTCAGAGCGACGGTGTGATCATCCCCGACAGTCACCGCTGTCCAGTCGGCATCGCTGCCTGTCTGCACAGGTGCGTTTCTATTCGCGTATATGCCGTTGCCCAACTGACCGAAATTATTATCTCCCCAACTCCAGAGGGTGCCATCGGCTTTCAGGGCCACGGTGTGTTCCCACCCGGTAGCCACGATCTCCCAGTCGGCGTCGCTGCCGATCTGCACGGGTGCGTTTTTATCCGCATTCGTATCGTCGCCCAACTGGCCATGCGAGTTATGCCCCCAGGCCCAGAGGGTGCCGGCGCCTTTCAGGGCGATGGTGTGATCCCCCCCGGCAGTCACCGCCATCCAGTCGGTGTCGCTGCCGATCCGCACAGGCGTGTTTTTTTCCAAGCCATAGCCGGCAGTGCCGTCGCCCAACTGGCCGTAGTCGTTTTTTCCCCAGGTCCAGAGGGTGCCGTCGGTTTTCAGCGCCACGGTATGATCCCACCCGGCCGCCACCACCGCCCAGTCGGTGTCGCTGCCGATCTGCACAGGCGTGTTTTCTTCCAAACCAATGCCATCGTTGCCGTCGCCCAACTGACCGTAACCGTTGTTTCCCCAGGCCCAGAGGGTACCGTCGGCTTTCAGGGATAGGGTGTGATCCCACCCGGCCGCCACGATCTCCCAGTCGGTGTCGCTGCCGATCTGCACAGGTTCATTTTTATCCGTGTCAGTTCCATCGCCCAACTGGCCGTCAGAGTTATCTCCCCAGGCCCAGAGCGTACCGTCGGCTTTCAGGGCTACGGTGTGGCGCCATCCCGCCGCCACGGCCACCCAGTCGGTGTCGCTGCCGATCTGTACGGGAGCATGTTTATCGGTGTTCGTGCCATCGCCCAACTGGCCTTTATCGTTTTTTCCCCAATTCCAAAGGGTGCCGTCGGCTTTCACCAGCACTGTGTAGTCGGTTCCGGCAGTAATCGTAGTCATCATATATTGTATCTGGGAGGTTTCACTGTCTCTGTTCTCGTTGCTTCCACTGCAACCGATGGAAATGATAAAGGATGAAATCGATTTTAAAATAGATAGCATACCACCATTCGGCATTCGGATTGGGCATTTGACATTCATGGCCGCACTAATTTTGGTAAGAAAGGCAACCGGGAATCTACATACGATTACCCTGCCTAAGGGGCGATGGGGGCTTGACAAGCCTCGGCAGATGGATATGCTTCTCTCAATCAACGTTAAAAAAAAAGGAGGCCGGCATGGCTATTATCAAATGGGATCCTTTACTGGGAAATATTACGACCTTGCAGGACCGCATCAACAAACTTTTTGATGACTCATTTCCAAGGCAGATGAATGAGGGGGGCGAGGAGTCCCTATGTGCCTGGACACCCAGTGTGGATATTGCCGAAACCGATGCGGGCGTCATCGTTGCCGTCGATTTACCCGGGGTGATCAAGGAAGATGTGATGGTGGAGGTCAGAGACAACGTGATGACCATCAGTGGAGAGCGTTCCACCGATCCCGCGGGGCAAACGGTAAACTATTATCGCCGCGAACGCCTCTGTGGAAAATTTCAACGAACGTTCACCCTGCATGCCATGGTCTCGCCCGATCAGATCAAGGCCAAATTCAAAAACGGCGTTCTTTTCATTGAAATTCCCAAGCCCGAAGCAGACAAACCACGACAGATCTCCGTCGATATTGAATAGAAATGCATACCCTCCCTTCTCAAATCGATCATTTTCTCCGCCAGGCAGAGATGCTAGCCAATCGGGTCAAGAAACGATTTCGGCATTTTCACAAGCGCTTTAGCCGACAGGGGATAGAGGTTTTCCGGCTCTACGATTGGGATATTCCCGAAATCCGGGCTGTCGTGGACTGGTATGGCGGGCACCTGGTCATCGGCGAGTACATGCGGCGCCAGTCTGTTCCCGAGTGGCTGCCGCTAATGGCTCAGGCTGTGGCCGAGGCCTTGAGCGTACCCTCTGAACGGGTGCACTTGAAACAGCGCTGGGCCGGTAAACAGGATGGCCTGCGTTATCAACGCATCGATCATACAGACAAAAAGATGATCCTTAGGGAGCGGGATCTCAAGTTTCTGGTCAATCCCTATGATTATATCGACACGGGGCTTTTTGCCGATCACCGAGATACTCGCCAGGTGGTGCGCGAAATGGCGGCGGGTAAGGATTTTCTCAATCTGTACTGCTATACGGCGTCCTTTTCCTGCTATGCGGCCAAGGGTGATGCCCGTTCCACGGTTTCCGTCGATCGTTCGCAAAGCGCCATTGATTGGGCAAGGGAAAACATGACCCTCAATGGACTCGATATGTCAGCCAACCGACTGGTGCATGACCACACCTTCGATTTTTTGGCAAACGCCCGCCAAAAGGGGATGCGATTCGACCTGGCCGTAGTCGACCCGCCATCCTATTCCACCACCAAGACCCGTGACGTGGCCTTCGATATTCTCAAGGATCACCCCCGTCTCTTGGCCGCAGTGGTGAGTATTCTTCGACCGGGGGCCACGCTGCTTTTCTCCACGAATCATCAGGATTTCACCGCCCGTATGAATGACTTGAATGTGTCCATGGTAAAAGAGATTACCGATCGCACGATCCCGGAGGACTATGTGCATAAACGCAAGACCATTCACCGCTGTTGGGAAATCGTCATCTGAGATGCAAGAACAATAACGGTTATTGCGCGGCGACGCCGACGGCGCTATAATGCGACCCCATTCCCATCCACGGCAAGCACCATCAAAGCCGAACCACAAAGGAGTAACCTATGAAGGCGTTGGAGTATGCGTTGATCTATCTGGTTCCAGTCAGTATGGTTCTTGGGCTCATGTCAGGCAATCTGTTTGTTTTTCTTACGCCTCTGCTGGTTTTCGGTGTGCTTCCCCTCCTGGATCTGATCATTGCCAAGACCACTACCCCCTCCCCCCCGACGTCGGCGCCTTCCAGCAGCCCGATCCATGCCCTGATTTTCTGGAGTTGCGTTCCCCTTCAGCTGATCATGGTCATTTGGGGGGCATATGTGGTGTCCCACTGGTCGCTTTCCGTCGAAGAGCTGATCGGATTCAGCCTATCCGTTGGCATCTGTTCGGCAGTCATGGGCATCACCGTGGCCCATGAACTGGCCCATCGGGAAAGGGGGGGGCTGGAACATCTGTTGTCGAAAATCGTACTGGCCACCGTTCTTTACGCGCACTGGAGCATGGATCATGTGATCGGCCACCACCCGCACCTGGGCACCCCGGAAGATCCATCCACGGCCAAACTGGGAGAGTCCTTGTATCAGTTCCTGCCCCGATCGATCTCCGGCGGGTTTAACCGTATATGGCGCATCGAGGCCGCCCACCAAGAGCAAAACCACCGCCCCGTATGGAATTTCAGAAACCGTATGGTCACCGTCCTGTTTGGCCAATGGATCCTGTTGATCGGTGTGGCCCTGGCCTTTGGCGGGGTCGGCCTTTTCTATTTTATTTTTCAGGCCCTCATCGCCGTCTGCCTTCTGGAAACGGCCAATTACATCGGGCATTACGGGCTCGTACGCGAAAATACAGCCGACGGCAGGTACGCCGCCATCGCGCCCCATCACTGCTGGGATGCCGGAAATCGCCTGAGCAACCGTTTCCTCTTCAACCTGCAATGCCATGCGGATCACCATGTCCATCCCGACCGGTATTATCAGCGTCTGCGGCCCACCCCGGAAAGTCCTCAACTGCCTGCCGGTTATGCCGCAATGGTACTGCTGGCCATGATTCCGCCGCTGTGGCGCTCGACAATGGATGACCGGGCCAACAATTCTTCCATTCAACGACTCTTGGCCCATCCCAATGACTAAGTAACCGTCAAAAATAAAGACGCCGTCCTGAACAGTTGGCATTTGACCCACCATCCTGTTGACCGACATATTTGCCCACCTGAGCCTCCAGTTCAAGGGAGAGATTACCTGCCTGCAATCTTGAGAATCTCCAGGATCCGGCAATCACGAAAAGGGTGGCATCGGAATAGGTCGCGTCGGGGTAAAGTTAAACGTGGTTACCATGCGATTACCTGGTTTTTTGGTTGACAACGACGGAGACCATGGCTTACGTAACAAATATGACTGAGCGTTCGTTCGGATTTGGATGGTTTCAATATGCCACAACAAAAAACCATAGACATGGAAATTCCGACCCAGGTCAAGAATCAGGCCCTGGTGGAGCAACGACGCCGCCAGATCGTCGACGCCGCCGTCACTCTTTTCATCCAAAACGGATTCCATAAGACCACCACCCGCCAGATCGCCCGGGCCGCCGGGATCTCCATTGGTTCGCTTTACGAATACATTTCCACGAAGGCGGACGTCCTTTATTTGGTGTGTGATGCCATTCATGCCGAAATCGAGCAAGGCGTAGCCGAAGCGCTTGAGCGGGCCAACCGGGGCAAGAATCCACTGGCTGAAGTGGTTCGTGAATACTTCAGGGTTTGCCATCGTATGAATGACCACATCCTCTTGATTTATCAGGAAACGCAATCGCTGCCCGCCAAGTGGCGACGTATCGTGCTGGAAAACGAGATTCGCATCACCGGCATATTCACCAGTGTATTGGCGAAGCTCATGGCATCGGGGAACATGCCGCGCATCTCCTCAGAACGACTCGATCTGATGGCCCACAACATTTCCGTGCTGGGACACATGTGGACGTTTCGGCGCTGGTTTTTGGGCAATCACTACGCCATCGACGACTATATTGATTACCAGACCCGCAACATCCTGGGGATGTGCCGTGAGAACGAATCATAACACCAAAAATACAGAAAAAAAATGATGATATTTTGTTGATTTATTCCCGGCATCGCTCTATTTTGCCGGGTTACCAGTAAATGTTCATTGACGCTGCGGCCTGAGTCATACAGCCGTCATAAAAGCACCTTTCCATGAATGTCCCCCAGGACCCCACCGGCCTGTTTGCGGATATGGGGAAAGCCACCTGCTAGACGGTAAGCAATCACCAGGACCAGCCACAGGAGGACGCATGAACGACATCATCCAGGTTTATCAGCCAGCCAACAATGTGAGGGTCGTGACGGCAACATCTCTTTTCGACGGCCACGACGCGTCGATCAATATCTTCCGCCGCATTTTGCAAAGCACCGGCGTGGAGGTGATCCACCTGGGCCATAATCGAGCGGTCAAGGAAATCGTGGATGCCGCCATCGAAGAGGATGTTCAGGGCATCGCCGTTTCCAGCTATCAGGGCGGCCATTTGGAATTTTTTAAGTATATGGTGGATCTGCTCAAGGCGGGCGGCGCCGATCACATCAAGGTATTCGGCGGCGGCGGCGGGGTGATCGTGCCCGAGGAGATCAAGGAGCTGGAAGCCTACGGCGTGACCAAGATTTACGCCCCGGAAGACGGTACCCGCATGGGGCTGCAGGGCATCATCAATCACATGGTCCAACAGATGGACTTTCCCCGGGCCGACGAAGACGCTCTGGATCTGTCCGAGCTGACCCCGGACAACAAACTTCTGGTGGCCAACCTGATCACCACCCTGGAAAAAGCCAAAGCCAAACAAAACGGCCACCTGGATAGATTCCGGCAGGCCCTCAAGGAGAAGATTGCCGATCGCACGGTACCGGTCATCGGCATCACCGGCACCGGCGGGGCCGGCAAGTCGTCTCTCACCGATGAACTGATCCTGCGCATGCTCCACGATCTCAAGGACATCCGCATCGCCATCGTCAGCGCCGACCCCTCGCGCCGCAAGACCGGCGGGGCCCTTTTGGGCGACCGAATCCGCATGAATGCCATCGGCAACCCACGCGTGTACATGCGCTCCATTGCCACCCGGCGTTCGCATACGGAAATTCCCGAAGCCCTGGAGGAAGTCCTGGATGTGGTCAAGGCCGCCGGCTATGATTTGGTGATTGCCGAGACCGCCGGTATCGGCCAGGGTGACTCCCACATCATCGATCTGGTGGACCTGTCCATTTACGTCATGACCAGTGATTTCGGTGCCGCCTCCCAATTGGAAAAAATCGACATGCTCGATTTTGCCGATCTGGTGGTGGTCAATAAATATGAAAAGCGCGGCGGAGAAGATGCCGTGCGCGACGTTTGCAAACAGGTGCAGCGCAACCGCATGGCCTTTGACCGGTCGACAACCGACATGCCGGTATTCGGCACGATCGCCTCCAAGTTCAATGATGATGGGGTAACCGCCCTGTACCACGCCCTGTTGGATACCATCAGAGAGAAAACCGGCGTGGCCTTCACCTCCAGCCTGGCGCGCCCCGATACCAAGCAGTCGTCGTCCAAAACCATTATCATCCCGCCGGAACGTACCCGCTATCTGTCGGAAATTGCCGACACCGTCAGAGCGTACCACCAGGAAACCCAGGCCCAGGCCGAAACCATTCGCCGGGTCTGGCAATTGGAAGCGGCCGCCGAGACCCTGTCCCAAGGCAAGTTGGCGGGAGACACGGCGGACCTTCTCGGCCGACTGAGAATCGAGATCGACAAGGCCCGTAAGGACCTGAATGAGGAAACCGAGCAGCTGGTGGACGACTGGCAGACCACCAAAGCCGCCTACTCGGGCGACGAGCTGGTCTATACGGTACGCGGCAAGGAAATCCGTGTTCCGCTGACCACCCAATCCCTCTCCCAGCAAAAAATTCCCAAGATTTCCCTGCCCCGTTTCACGGACCCCGCCGAGATCTACGGCTGGCTGCGCCGGGAAAACCTGCCTGGGTATTTTCCTTTCACGGCCGGGGTGTTCCCTCTGAAGCGCGTGGGCGAGGATCCCACGCGCATGTTTGCCGGCGAGGGCGACCCGGCGCGGACCAACCGGCGGTTCAAACTGCTGTCGGCGAACAGCGAGGCCAAGCGCCTCTCCACGGCTTTCGACTCGGTGACCCTGTACGGCTATGACCCGGACCGGCGCCCCGATATCTACGGCAAGGTGGGCAACTCCGGCGTCAGCGTCTGTACCATCGATGACGTCAAGGTGCTTTACGACGGGTTCGAGCTGTGCGCGCCCAACACCTCGGTTTCCATGACCATCAACGGGCCGGCGCCCATCATGCTGGCCATGTTTCTCAATACGGCCATCGACCAGCAGGTGGACAAATTCACCCGGGAAAAAGGCCAACCGCCATCCGCCGAAGAATACAACCGCATCAAGGCCATGGTCCTGGAAACCGTACGCGGCACGGTCCAGGCGGATATCCTCAAGGAAGACCAGGGCCAGAATACCTGCATCTTCTCCATCGATTTTGCCTTGAAAATGATGGGCGATATCCAGGCGTATTTTATCGATAACAACGTCCGCAATTTCTACTCGGTATCCATATCCGGATACCACATTGCCGAGGCCGGGGCCAATCCCATCAGTCAGCTGGCGTTCACCCTGGCCAATGGTTTCACCTATTTAGAGTACTACCTGTCCAGGGGCATGCCCCTGGACAGTTTCGCACCGAATCTCTCCTTTTTCTTCTCCAATGGCATGGACCCCGAGTACACGGTGATCGGCCGGGTGGCCCGCCGCATCTGGGCTATCGCCCTGAAGGAAAAATACGGCGCATCGGTGCGCAGCCAGATGCTCAAGTACCACATCCAGACCTCGGGCAGAAGCCTGCACAGCCAGGATATTCAGTTCAACGATATCCGGACCACCCTGCAAGCCCTGTGCGCCATCTATGACAACGCCCAGAGCCTGCACACCAATGCCTTCGACGAGGCCATTACCACCCCCACCGAGGAATCAGTGCGCCGCGCCCTGGCCATTCAGCTGATTATCAACCGGGAATGGGGGCTGGCCAAGAATGAGAACCCTTACCAGGGTAGTTTTATCGTCGACGACCTGACCGATCTGGTGGAGGAGGCCGTGCTCATGGAGTACGACAAAATCACCGCCCGCGGCGGCGTGCTGGGTGCCATGGAAACCGGGTACCAGCGCAGCAAGATCCAGGAAGAGTCCATGTATTACGAGATGCTCAAACACACCGGCGAGTATCCTATTGTGGGCGTCAACACGTTCCGGGATCCCCATGCCGACGGCGCCGACCTGATCGAGGGCGCCTCCTGCATCGACCTGGCACGGGCCACCCCCGAGGAAAAGGAATCGCAATTGACGCGACTGGCTGATTTTCAGGCCCGCCATAACGACCAGGCCTCCGAGGCCTTGGCACGGCTCCAGAACGTGGCCCTTTCCGGCGGTAACATCTTCGCCGAGCTGATGGAAACGGTCAAAACCTGCAGTCTGGGGCAGATTACCGGCGCGCTGTATGATGTGGGCGGGCAATATCGGCGGAATATGTGATCGAGAGTGTTAAGTTTAAAGTGTTAAGTGTTAAGCAAAGGTACATTGTCGATTTTAACCTAAAATTAGACCCGATCCGCTACTTAACACTTAAAACTTAACACTTAAAACTAAGAACAGCTGCCAGGCATCAATCTGAACACTGACTGAGCCGGCAGACTATCCTTTTCAGGAGGAATTTCATGAACGAAGCAGTCATCGTCAGCGCCGTGCGTACGCCGCTGGGTAGTTTTAACGGATCCCTGACCGGCATCGGGGCCACGGATCTGGGCGCCATCGTGATCGAAGAAGCGATCAAGCGCGCCGGAATAGAAAAAGAGAGCGTTGATGAAGTCCTTATGGGCCAAGTGCTGCCTTGCGGCTATGGTCAGAACCCGGCCAAACAGGCGGCGGTCAAGGCCGGCATGCCCTGGGAGGCCGAATGCATCACCGTCAACAAGGTATGCGGATCGGCGCTGAAGACCGTCATGCTGGGCGCCCAGGCCATTCAACTGGGCGATGCCGACGTCGTTGTGGCCGGCGGCATGGAAAACATGAGCCGAGCACCCTATTACCTGGAAAAGGCGCGCTTCGGCTATCGCATGGGGCCTGGCCAACTGCAGGACGCCATGATTCACGACGGCCTGTGGGACATCGTCAATGATTTTCACATGGGCATGTCCAACGAATTGTGCTCCGAGCGTTACGATATCAGCCGGGAAGACCAGGACCGCTATGCCGCCGAGTCCTATCGCCGGGCCATGGAATCCATCGAAAGCGGACGATTCGACGCCGAAATCGTTCCCGTGCCCATTCCTCAGCGCAAGGGGGAACCCAAACCGTTCGCCCGCGACGAGTGCCCTCGGGACACGCCTTATGACGCCTTGACCAAGATGAAACCGGCATTTAAAAAGGATGGATTGGGAACCGCCGGCAATGCCTCCATCATCAGCGATGGGGCCGCGGCGGTGGTGCTGATGTCCCGGGAAAAAGCCGAGGCCCTGGGCTGCACGATTATGGCCACCATCGGTGCCCAGGCCTCCTATGGCATCGATATGAAATACGTACTCGTGGCCCCCATCTGGGCGATCCCCAAATGCCTGAAGAAAGAAGGCATCGGTATCGACGATGTGGACCTTTTCGAGGTCAACGAGGCCTTTTCCGGTTCCACCGTGGCCGTGATGAAAGAGCTGGGGCTTTCCGCCGACAAGACCAATGTCAATGGCGGCAGCGTGGCCCTGGGCCACCCCATCGGCGCCAGTGGCTGCCGGGTCCTGGTAACCTTATTGTATGAAATGATTCGGCAAGACAAAAAAACCGGGCTGGCATCCCTGTGCCTGGGTGGGGGTGAGGCGGTGGCCATGGTGATCAACCGATAATGCGTGCCAATCCAGAAAAGGCATCTTACACCCGCCTTGATCGCGGGCGTAAGCTACCATTTCTGAATTGGTACAGCGTTGCTTCGCGCGCGGAGCGCATAGCGGCTTAACCCTTAAACCGTATACCTTATACATTAATACCTTAACCCTAAATTAATAATATATTATGGAGTTTAGTCGTTAAATAGGCTAAAATGCCAAAATTTCATGCGCTGTGTCATCCGTGCAGCATATCAATTCGGCATTTTACGCTGAATAACAACTAACAAAGGAGGAAGAAAAGAAATGGCAATCAACACTTACGGCGTCATCGGCGCCGGCCAGATGGGCAACGGCATCGCTCAGGTCGCGGCAACCGCGGGCCTCAATGTAATCATGAGCGATATCAAAATTGAATTTGCCGAAAAAGGACTGGCCAACATTACCAAACTGCTCGGCAAGAGTGTGGATAAAGGCAAGCTCACCGCCGATGAAAAAGATGCCATTCTGGGCCGCATCAAAATCACTGCCGACCTTAAAGACATGGCGGAGGCCGACTTCGTCGTCGAGGCAGCCACGGAAAATGAGACCCTGAAATTCAAGATTTTCCAGGACATCGACGAAATCTGCAAACCCGATGTGATCCTGGCCAGCAACACCTCGTCCATCCCCATCGGTCGCATCGCCGCCCAGACCAAACGCCCGGAAAAGGTCATCGGCATGCACTTCATGAATCCGGTACCGGTCATGAAACTGGTAGAGGTGATCCGCGGGATCGCCACCTCCGACGAAACCTTTCAGACCACCTGGGATCTGTCCCTCAAATTCGGCAAGACCCCTGCTTTGGCCAACGATTTTCCCGGATTCATCGCCAACCGCATTCTCATCCCCATGATCAACGAGGCGGTATTCGCCCTCTATCACGGCGTCGGTACCCGGGAAGACATCGACACGGTCATGAAACTGGGTATGAACCATCCCATGGGTCCGCTGACCCTGGCCGACCTGATCGGGCTGGATACCTGCCTGGCCATCATGGAGACCCTGTACGAAGGCTTCAAGGATTCCAAGTATCGGCCCTGCCCGCTGCTGCGTAAATACGTGGAAGCCGGCTGGCTGGGCAGAAAGACCGGTAGAGGGTTCTACGAATACTAATTAAAAGGGTTCGAGGATTCCAGGGTTCGAGGGTTCGAGCGGGTGCCAGGCGACGCCCCTCGACCCCTTGGTCCCTCGCCCCCTTGACCCCTCCTTAGGAGGTCACCCCATGCCCCCCAAAAAGACCGGCCAGCTCACTCCCGTGGGCAAGAAGATTAAAAAAGCACGAACCGCCAAGAAAATCAGCTACGACACACTGGCCAACGAGACCGGCTTTTCGATCGACTTCTTAAAAAAGGTGGAGGCCGGCAAGATCACCCCACCCGTTGGATCCTTGCTTCAAATTTCACGGGCGCTTGAAATCGATTCCGGAGACCTGCTCCGGGATGAAGAAGATCGCATGCAGGACCGCATTCAGGCCTATACCAAGCGCACGGCCAGCTATGCGTATACGACGCTCACGCCAGGCGCCGAAAACAAGCACCTCAAGGCGTTCCGTGTGAAAATCGACGCCATGACGGATCATGAGGGGGTGAGCTACAATCATGAAGGCGAGGAGTTCGTCTATGTGCTCGACGGCACCATCGAAGTCGTGGTGGGAGAACACGTCAACACCGTTAGCGCCGGTGAATCCCTGCATTTCAACTCCGGCATTCAACATTTATTGAGAAATATCGGAGAAACCGACGCCGAACTGATTGTGGTCATCTACAATCCCTAGTAAATCCCTAAAAGGATAAGGCGATGTCTTTCAAGCTGACCGATGAACAATTGATGATTCAGTCCATGGTGCGGGAATTCTCACGCAAGGTCGTGGCTGAAACCGCGGCCGAAAGGGATAAAACCAAGGAATTCCCCGCCACCAACCTGAAAAAAATGGCCGACCTGGGATTGTTGGGGATGATGGTCCCGTTTGAGTATGAGGGGTCTGACTCGGATACCGTCGGCTATGTATTGGCCCTTTCCGAGATCGCCTATTCGTGCGCTTCGACCGCCGTGGTCATGTCGGTACACAACTCCATCGTATGCGAAAGCATCCTCAATTTCGGGAGTGAGGACCAGAAACAGCACTATCTCAAGGATCTGGCCACGGGCAAGTATATCGGGGCCTTCGCCCTTACCGAACCGGAGGCCGGATCGGATCCGGTCAGCCAGCAGACCACCGCCGTACGAGACGGGGATCACTACATCATCGACGGTACCAAACGGTTTATCACCAGTGGCAAAAACTGCGGTCTGGTGATCGTGACGGCCAAAACCGATCCGGATGCACGCCACAAGGGCATCAGCGCCTTCATCGTGACCAAGGATAATCCGGGGTTGGTGGTCGGTAACATGGAAGATAAAATGGGGCTGCGGGCCTCGGACACCACCGATCTTCATTTCGAGTCGTGCCGGGTGCCGGTTGCGGACCGGTTGGGCGATGAAGGCGAAGGATTTAAAATCGCCATGAAAGGCCTGGATGGCGGACGGATCGGCATTGCCGCCCAGAGCCTGGGCGTGGCCAAGGCGGCCTTTGACGCGGCGGTCAGGCACATCAAGCAACGCGATCAGTTCGGGCAGAAAATATCCAAATTTCAGGGGTTGCGCTGGATGATCGCCGATATGGCGACCCAGATGGAAGCCGCGCGGCAACTGACCCTTTCCGCGGCCGCCATGAAGGACCGCCGGGAACGCTACACCACGCAGGCCTCCATGGCCAAGCTGTTTGCTTCGGAGATGGTCAACCAGGTCACCGCCCAGGCCCTGCAAATGCACGGCGGGTATGGGTTCACCACCGACTATCCGGTTGAGCGCTATTATCGGGATGCCCGTGTGTTCACCATCTATGAAGGCACGTCCGAGATTCAGCGCGTGGTCATCTCCAACAATATTCTAAAGGACAAGCGTGCGCCCTGAATAATCGTAAGCGTTCACAGGGTACCGCACCTGCTTTGTTCCCGGGCACTTGAAGTACGACCAGTACGTCGGCGTGCCCGGCGCCGCGCATCTGCGGCACCCTGTGAACGCTTACAGGCCAGTGTTAAAAACAAACTGGTCAGTTCAATTCCGTGAACCTGTATGAATAATCAATCAAGGAGTGCTCATCCAGAAATAGACAAATTTGGTCGAGATCAAGGCGCACGAAAAATTTAACCGCAGGTGCCCGAAGGAAATGCCCTTGGGGTGCATATGGTTGATATTCTGAGGATTAAATTTTTCGCGCAACGCCGATATCGGGCAAATTGGTCATTTCTGGATGGGCACTAAGGAGGCAAGCCATGGTCAGAACTGAGATATCCCTATTTTTGAAAAACGAACCCGGGGAACTGGGCAAACTGGCCCAGCTCATGGCCGACAACGCCATCAATATCGATGCCCTGACCATTCAGGACGCCTCGGCCTACGTGATGGAACTGTTCAAGGCCCGGGGCAAGTCCCTTAAACGCATCGCCTCGGCCGCCAGTTACAATTCCATGCGCAAGGACTCGGCACAATTCGCCCTGATTCGCCTGCTGGCCGAAGATGGTAAGACCAATGCCGCCATCGACCTGTTGTCCCAGCACGATTATACCTTTGATATCATGCCCGTCATCGCCGTTCAGTTGGACAATAAACCGGGTGAACTGGCACGGCTGTCCACCAAATTCGGCGAGGAGGGCATCAACATCAACTATGTCTATGGATCGGTGGCCGGCCCGGACGCCAAGTGTCTGTTCGTCTTTTGCCCCGAGGACATCGAGTTGGCATCATCGATTTTCGCCAAGTCGAAAAACGGCTGACACCTAATTGCTAAACACTTTAGTTAGGCTTTTTACGGTTTTAACCCTCGTTCCCATGCTCCGCTCATGCCCGTCAACTTAACGGGTTCCCAAGCTCTGCTTGGGAACCCTAATCTCGTTCAAGTGAACATCGGCGCGCGCTCCCACACTTGAGCATGGAAGCGTGATCAAAACCCGTGGCGTTATATCCTCGTGGTCGGTATCGTTGTCGTCGTCGGTATCGGTATTTCCTTTTCTCGATACCGATACCGACCACCGCTTCGCTGACCACGACAACGACTTGGAATTGCATTGTCCCTTGTCAGCATCCTATGTTGGACTGCGGTACGAAACCCAACAGATTGAAGGGCAAATGAACGCTACCTGTCGGTTGTCGGGTATCGCTGCGCTCGACCCGACCTACTATCTTACCGCTTAAGTTGACGGGGATGCGCAGAGCGTGGGAACGAGAAGAAAATGCTTTTCTTTACCGTAGTGCTTTTTATTCTCTCCACGCGTACCTCCTATCGGCTAACCGCAAATGGCTAACGGCTGATTGCACCGCTTTATATTTTTATGCCGGCTTCAACCAAAGTTGATGAACTCGCAAAAAGTGCCGCTCCCGTCATGCCGGACTTGATCCGGCATCCAGAACTTACTGAAATAACTGGATAGCGCCAAAGCTTCACTTCGTGCCCGGCCTACGCCGGAATGACGAAAAAATGAGAATTTCGACATTTTAGGAATCCGTCAAAGTTGTCCGCCATCATCCGTTACGCTACTTAGAAGTATTGATTTTATAGTATTTACAGTGGGTTTAGGACCATACCAACGTTGTTTGGACAGCGTTAAGCTTAGGGTTGTATCTACAATATAAATTGTAAAAAATAAATATATATATAATAATCAATAAGTTAAACAATATTTATCCTCACACCAAACACAATATAAGTTGTACTTTTTAGTTTGCCTGGGTCGCTTTCTCCCGCCCGGTTTTTTCAAATCGTATCTCCCAACGCCTGCAGTTAATTATATAACATACCGTATTTTTTATAATATTACTTTCATTCAACAAACGTGATCTTTTTAATATATTTTAATGGCATGCAACTTGTAGATGCCTATCAAATATTAAAGGCGATTTAAATAAAATGAATTTTAAAATTTTTTGAATTTAATTCATTTTAGAGGTCGACCAAGCCCCGTGCCCAGTCGCGTGCGGGCAATCCGAAACAGGGGGTTTTGCTCTTTTCATTTTGCGTATTTTGTATCGTTCATGCCACCTTTTTATTCTTACAAGCGGAGGTTTTTATGACAGACGTGCAGCTCAAAGAAATTTATCCGGTTCCCGAAAATTTCAGGCAAAAAGCGTATATCAACAGCTATGATCAGTACAAGCAGTTGTGGCAGGAGTCCATCGACAATCCGGATGGTTTCTGGGGCAAGGTCGCCGACGAACAAGTCACCTGGTTTAAAAAATGGGATAAAGTCGCCGATTTCAACTACGGAACCAGCGCCGAAGACCTTTATATTCGGTGGTTCACCAACGCCAAGCTCAATGTTTCCTACAATTGTCTGGACCGGCATCTGGAAACCCGTGGCGATCAGGTGGCCCTGATCTGGGAGGGCAACGATCCCAGCGAAAACAAAAAATTCACTTATAAAGATCTACACACCGAGGTCTGTAAATTTGCCAACGTATTGAAAAGCAACGGCATTAAAAAAGGCGACGTGGTCACCTTCTATCTGCCCATGATTCCCGAACTGGCCATCGGTATCCTGGCCTGCTCCCGTATCGGTGCCATCCATGCGGTCGTTTTCGGTGGATTCTCCGCCGACGCCCTGGCCAGCCGCATCAAGGACAGCGAAAGCGTATTGGTAATCTCCTGTGATGGCACCTTCCGCGGCGCCAAAGCCATCCCCCAAAAGGCCAATGCGGATAAAGCCATCGAATCCTGTCCCTCGATCAAGACGCATCTGGTGGTCGAACGGGTCGGCGCCGACAAGGTTCAGGTGGACTGGAACGGAGAAGTTGACAAATGGTACCATGAAGAAGCGGCCACGGTCGATGCCGATTGCCCCCCCGAGGAGATGGATGCCGAGGATCCGCTCTTTATCCTCTATACCTCCGGATCCACCGGAACTCCCAAAGGCGTTATGCACACCACGGGTGGGTACCTGACTTACGTATCCTATACCCACAAGATGATCTTCGACTACCATGACGGAGACATCTACTGGTGCACGGCCGACATCGGCTGGGTGACCGGCCATTCCTATATCGTGTATGGCCCCTTATGCAACGGCGCCACCTCGCTTATGTTCGAAGGCGTTCCCAACTATCCGGATTTTGGTCGGTTCTGGGCGATTGTCGAAAAATACAAAGTCAATATCTTCTACACCGCGCCCACGGCCATCCGCGCCCTGGCCAAGGAAGGCGATTCATGGGTCAAACAGCACGATATCTCATCCATCCGGCTGCTGGGCTCGGTGGGCGAGCCACTCAATCCCGAAGCATGGAACTGGTATTATCAGACCATCGGCCGGGGCGAGTGCCCCATTGTCGATACCTGGTGGCAGACCGAAACCGGCGGGATCCTGATCACGCCGCTGCCCGGTGCCATCGATATCAAACCGGCCCAGGCCACCGTGCCTTTCTTCGGCGTGGAACCGGCCATCGTGGATGATGCCGGGACCGAACTCCAAGGCGAATGCCAGGGCAATCTGATCATCAAACGCTCTTGGCCCGGCCAGATGCGCGGCGTTTACAAGAATCCGCAACGCTTCTTCGAGACCTATTTCACCCAATTCGACGGGGTCTACACGACCGGCGACGGCTGCAAGAGGGACAAGGATGGGTATTATCAAATCACCGGTCGCGTGGACGACGTCATCAATGTCTCCGGTCATCGCATGGGCACCGCCGAAGTCGAATCGGCCCTGGTTTCCCATCCTAAAGTTGCCGAATCGGCGGTCGTGGGATACCCGCATCCGGTCAAGGGGCAATCGATCTATGCTTTCGTGACCCTCAACTCCGGTGTCGAGAAGACGGATGAGCTGAGAAAAGAGCTGGTGGCCCATGTTCGCAAGGAGATCGGCCCCATCGCCACCCCGGAAATGCTACAATGGTCGGATTTTCTACCCAAGACGCGATCGGGAAAAATCATGCGGCGAATTCTCAAAAAAATCGCCGCCGGTGATTTCGACAAAAATTCCATGGGCGACACCTCCACCCTGGCCGATCCCACGACCGTGGATCTGGCCATCGAAGGCGCCATGAAGATTCAAACACCGAACTAAAATTAGCGCGTCATCGCCAATACGCTCCATAAATAGAACATTAACAATGGCCGGGCAATGGTTGCTCCGGCCCTTCCTTTTTAACGGGTTCATCGGCCTTACACCCGCCCCTCCTTTACCAGGCGGGCAAAATGCTCATAGCTGCGATCATAGGTACGTTCGGCATCATCAGGAAACACACAGGCCGGCAGTTGGCGCATTCGCACGTGGTACTCGATGCAATCGCAACACACCCCTTTTCGTGAACAGGGCGCGTAGGAACAGTTGCAGCGCTGCAGGTTATTGTCTTTCTTGCACTCCATTTTATGCCTCTCCTTTCGTAAGCGTTCACAGGGCACCGCATCTGCTTTGTTCCCGGGCACTTGAAGGTCGACTGGTCTAGTACGTCGGCGTGCCCGGCGCCGCGCATCTGCGGCCCCCTGTAAACGCTTACCGGCCAATAAATTACAATCAATTGGTCATTTCAACCCCGTGATCAGGTACATCCTTTCAGACCGATGGCATCGGCCACCTCGCGCATGCCCATGATGGTATCGGTGATCAAATCGCCCAAGTCGACCCCCAGCATGTCGACCCCTTGCTGGATAATGGAACGGTCCACGCCGGCGGCGAACCGTTTGTCCTTCCATTTTTTCTTTACCGATTTGGCTTTCATGTCCATGACACTTTTGGTTGGCCGCACCAGGGCCGACGTCGCCACCAGGCCGGTGAGTTCATCGATGGCAAACAATACTTTTTCCATGGTGCTTTCGGGTTTCACGTCGGTGCAGATCCCCCACCCGTGGCTGACCACGGCGCGGATTAAATCATCGGGCCAGTTGTTTTGCTTTAAAATGGCTTCCGTTTGTTTACAGTGCTGATCGGGAAATTGTTCGTAATCCAAGTCATGAATCAGCCCCACGACGCCCCAACGATCTTCATCTTCGCCGTATTTCCTGGCCATGTAGCGCATCACCCCCTCGACGGCGAAGGCGTGTTTGATGAGGCTTTCACTCTTGTTGTAGGTTTTCAGGAGGGCCAAGGCCGCATCCCGAGAGGGAGTCTGACTGCTCATTATCGTCTCCTTTTTCTTGTAGTACCGGCAACCGGCTAACAGCTAATCGCTATAGCATTCAAGATAATGTTTTTGGGCTGCGTTATCGGTCGTCGCAGTATTGATTATACGGCTTCCTCCCTCTGGCCTTGCCAAAAACATTATCTTAAACACTATAAAAGCTTAGCGCTGTGTTGCACGCTTGCTTCCAATGTTGCATTATTAGAGTTTGTTTTTGCTCATATAAATACAGGGTGGCCATATCATCCCGCAAGCCGTCAACGCCGTACTAGGGCCATGGTTTACCACATCGCCCGGCCATTCAACAAGCCCATAGCCTTGGAAAAGCCATGATTCATCACGCATCGGACACAACGCCGCATTCCCTGGTAACCGCGGTTCAGACCCTCAACCGGCGTTGGGCCGGACGCGCCCTATCCATCTGGCGGGGACATTTGCCAAAACTGCCCCCAGACCGAATCTACGACGGTTATGAAGCGGTGCTCACCCCGCCGGTCATTGCCGGCACATCCGCCATTGTTGACCCGATACAGCGCGTCCGCATTCGTCATGGGCTGATCGATCACTATTTGCAGCACCAACTGATGCCCCATGAAACCGAAATGCAGGCCTGGAGCCGGGGCGCCGCCGCCCATGTGGATGGTGAAAAAATATATTTTCGGGAGGTCATTCCCTGGTGCCAGAAATCCAGCACCCTGGCCAAGCGCCAACAGCTTCAGCGGGAAACCGGGCCGCTGTGCAAATTCCTCAAACCCTTTGCCATCAATTACTGGGACATTGTCATCGAAACCCTTACCCAGGCGCTGGGCTTTTCCGGTTATATTGACTACTGTCAGCAGAAAAAGGGCATCGATTACCCCCACCTGTACCAGTTGGCCAGGGACATGGTCCGGCAAACCGATGACTATTATTACGGCGCCATGGATGCCTGGAGCCGGGATCGATTCAAGATCCCGCTGGACCGCCTGACCCGCTTCGACGCCATGAACCTGCTTAGTTTAAGCCAGTGGGATAATTTATGCCCGGTGGATCACCCGCAGACGACCCTGGGCTTTTTCAACCACTGGGAGATCGATCCGGCCCATCATCCCGGGCTGCATCTCGACATCCGGACATCATCCAAGAAGAGCGCCCAGGCCATCACCATCATGAGCGCCATCCCCACGGAAGTCCATCTGCTCATGCGCCCGGAAGGTGGATGGGTCGATCTGGAGACCCTCTGGCACGAGCTGGGCCACGGGCTCTCTGCCGTGCACACCGATCCGCGGCTGCCGGCAGTGGAACGGGAACTGGCCACGGCCTTTAGTCTATCCGAGGCCTACGCGTTCTTGCTGCAACGCATGATTTTGTCCCGGCCGGTACTGGAAACCCTGATAAAGCTGCCTGAATCGAATGTGGACACGATCCTTTTCTACAAAGAGTTGAAGGATCTTTCCCTGTTTCGCCGCTATGCCGCCAAGTTTATCATTGAGTATGAGATGTTCAGCAGCGGTGAGATTTCGGATGGACATCCCTATGCCGATACCATGGGCCGCATCACCGGCTTCTACCATCAACCAGAAAGCCATCTCTTCGATCTGGTGCCGGAGTTTTATTGTGCCGACTACCTGCTGGGTTGGATGGGGGAGGCATTATTGGAGCAGCATCTGCATGGCCAGTTGGGGAGTCGATGGTGCCTGGAACCCAGTGCCGGGGATTGGCTAAAAACCCTGTGGCGCCAGGGCAATCGATTGGATATCGTTGCTTTCTTTTCGGCAAACGGCCTTGGTGCGTTTGGCCCCGATATGCTCCTCGAGCGGTGGGACCGCCTGCGATCATAGGGGGTCTGCTTTTTAGACTGAAGGCTGAAGGGCGGGTGGCGGAGTATCGGTTTAATAATTCATATGACCATCCGTGCCACGGCCCAAGGCGCTGACAACGCCTGCGACCCCGTCCCAACCATCGCCATCGGTATCGCGGCCAGGGCCGCTCTTACAGGGCACCGCCATGTTTCACCGAAGCCGGTAAACCTGAGTTACATGCGCTTACCCCGTGGAACAGCCAGGTTGGGGTTGCATTCTGCCGGTCGGCTGGTATGATCGCTGGGTCGATACGCCTCACTCCCATGTTATAGATGGGAGCGCCCTCTATTTTTCACCGGATTGGTGGTAGGTGCCAGATACAGCCACCCTGGGATAACTGGTGTGATCGTTCGATTTTTGTACCTTTTTGCTTTGGAGGCGCTATTGAATATCGTCATTACCAACGATGATGGTTACGACCAACCCGGTCTGGCTGCCTTGGCCGATGCCGTAAGGTCGCTGGGAACGGTTACGATCGTGGCCCCGGCGACGCCCCAGTCCAATGTGGGCCATCGGGTATCCATGAAAGACCCGATCCAGGTCGACCGGCTTGATGACACGACCCATGTGGTGCATGCCACGCCGGCGGACTGCTCTCGTTTAGCCATCAAGGCGTTGGTTAGAGATGTGGATTGGATCATCGCCGGAATCAATCCCGGTGCCAACCTGGGCAGCGATGTCTATCAGTCCGGAACCGTGGCCGCGGCCCGGGAGGCAGCCATCCTCGGCGTTCGTGCCATAGCCATATCCCAATATATCGCACCGGACTGGTCGGTGGCATGGTCAGCGGCGAAAGAGCAGGCCGCACGGTTGATCCCCCCCATGTTGTCCCAGCCCCTATCCCCGGGTCAATTCTGGAATATCAACTTGCCCAGTCCCATCACGCCGGGTGCTGCCTTGACTCACTGTGTCTGCCCATTGGACAAAAATCCCCACCACTATCGGTATATCGCGGACGGCGGAATCTATCGCTACCAGGGAATCATTCATGACCGTCCCCGGTCGGTGGGCAGCGATGTGGACGTCTGTTTCAAGGGAATGATTTCAGTTACCCGATTGGAGATTTAACCGGATGAATTTCTGCTCCCAATGTGGCAAGCCCGTGACCCTCGACGTGCCTGTCGGTGATGACCGGCCGCGCCATGTCTGTACAGCCTGCGGTACCATTCACTATCAAAATCCCAAGCTCGTTGTCGGGACGATCCCCGTCTGGGAAGATCGAATTCTCATGTGCCGTCGCAATATCGATCCGCGTAAGGGATATTGGACCTTGCCGGCCGGTTACCTGGAAAACGGCGAGACCGCCGCGGACGGCGCCCGCCGGGAAACCCTGGAAGAGACGGGGTCCACCGTCATCGACCGGATCCCCTATCTGATGGTCGACATCGTTCACATTCACCAGATCTATTTGATGTATCGCTGCCGATTGTCGGCCCCCGATTTTCATCCCACGCCGGAAAGCGCCGAGGTCAAACTGGTCGATGTCCATGCGATTCCGTGGGATGACATCGCATTCAAGGTCATCGAGAAGACCCTGCGATATTATCTCCAGGACCGGACCCGCGGTGATTTCACCTTCCGTACGGACGTCATCGATCATCCGGTCTGAGAAATCTCCAACCACCGTTTAAAGATGGGATCCTGAACCTGATAGGTGCCGTTCTTGACGACGAATTCCCGGTCCATGAGCTTGGCAATGGCCGTGGTGGCCTGGGATGGCGTCTTGAAGCCGAATTGCGCCAAGCGGTTCGCTGCATAAATCGATTTCCCTCCGGTAGCGACGATCAATTTCAGCGCCCGGCGTTGATTGAGGGTCAACGAATCCCAAGCGTAGGCGAATTCCGCCATGCGGGATCGAATAATCCGTCGCTCGATCCGATCGATCGTCTCGATGTAAACCGATTCCTCATCCCAGAGGCGGTTGAAAAATTCCTGAATGTAGGCCGGGTGATTGTCGCAACGCTGGATGACATGGGCAAGCATGGCGGAATCGATGGTGCGGTTGTCCATGCGATAGAGTGTCTCAATCCATGCCGCAAAGGCGTCGGATGGGATTTTTTCTAACGGGAAGCTCGCCGCCTGGCGGTAAAAGGCACGTTTCGCGTCATTGAACATCTCCATGATCAGGTGCTTTTGACTGCCTGAGAAAATATAGGCGATGTTCCGGTGCTGCTGAATGTGCGCTCGCAGTTGCTTCTCGAACGTCTCGCCGCCATATCGGGCGACCTCCTGAAACTCGTCGAAGGCAATCACCATCTTCTTTTTCGTGGCCACGACCTTGGCCAGGCGAAACACATCTTCCAAGGGGGCCGCCTTCGGATCGGGGGCCAGTTGTGGAGAAACCACGGGCAACCCCGTTATCGGATCGAGACTGAATGAAGCGGTAAAGCTGGTGATGGTTTCGCGGACCAGTTTCATCAGGCGCTGGGGCTTGGGTTCGGCCGCGCTGATGCCGGCCAGGGCCGAACGAATGAAATCGTGAATGCTGGTGGTGCCATAAAGGTCGATGTATATGGGCGTGACCCCCGCTAGTTGTTTGAAGACTTTGAGAATCAGGGAGGTTTTACCGAATCGCCGGTGAGAGTAAAGTAACACGTTTTGAGATGACATGATCAGACGGGTTAATTCCGCCTGCTCGGCTTCGCGATTGCAGAATGCCGGGTCATCCACCACAGTCGTGAACGAGAAAGGGTTGTTCATGGAATTACGCTATTTGCGTGACGGTTATTAAGTATTTTCTTTACGTTTATACCGTAATTTCCTAAAAAAGGCAACGTCTGCGATCATAGGGGGTTAGGAGGACCGTTGGGTTTCGTTCCTCTACCCAACCTACGCGGCTTTTTAGACTGAAGGCTGAGGGGCGGGTAGTGGCGGGCAATCGCAATGTCCATTCATGCCACGGCCCGTAAGAGCTGGCACCGCCTGCGACCCCGTCCAAGCCATCGCCATCGGTATCGCGGCCAGGGCCGCGCTTACAGGGCACTGCCATGTTTCAGCGAAGCCCGGCCACCAATCATCTGGAGCGGTGGTTCTGACGCCCGCCGGCTTTTGCAACGTTAGGGCGAGCCCAACCGGAGCACACCGGTGCCGGCCGACTGCGAAGCCACATGCAGTGTCGTGCGGCGGCCATCGATCACCGTCTCTACGGTCTGTTTGGCTTTATCGGGGGTATTGTTTTCCTCGCTCAGGTGGGCCAGAACCACATGGGCCAGTCCATCGTGGTAGAGAGTGTCGAGTAGCAGGGCGGCATCATCGTTGGACAGATGGCCGCTACGGCCGCGGATGCGCTGTTTAAGCGGCCATGGGTAGGGACCGTCGATCAACATTTGCGGATCGTGGTTGGCTTCGAGAATCAGTGCATCACAGGCCTGCAGGTGGGTCCGCACCACGCTGGTGGCCACGCCCAGATCGGTGGCCACACCCACTTTTGCGCCGCTGCACCCGATCGTGAAACCGGCGGGATCAATGGCGTCATGAGAGATGGAAAAGGGATGAATGGCCAGATCGCCGATGGAAAAGGGATGCCCGCAGATAAACGGCCGGACATCCGACAATTTGCCCAGCGCCTGTCGGGCGGTCTGCCAGGTTGCCTCGCTGATGTGCACCGGCAGGCCGAACCGCCGGGCGATCACCCCCACCCCCTGGATGTGATCGGTGTGCTCGTGAGAGACCAAAACGGCATCCAGGGCCGCAGGATCCAGGCCTTTGGTGGCCATACGCCGCTGAAGTTCCTTTCCGGAAAGGCCGGCATCGATCAAAATCGAGGTGTGGCCATTGGACAGGTAAGTGGCGTTGCCTCGGCTACCGCTGGCCAGCATACAGACGGTCATACCGTTTCCGTTGGCATGGGGTGACGTTTCTGGACCCAGCGGCAACGTCATTTTAGCGCCCCGTGTGACCGAATCCGCCAGCATTGCGGTCGGTTTCATCGAGCCGTTCAACCATCCTGACCCGGACGTGATACACTTTTTGGATCACCATCTGGGCAATTCGATCTCCCCGCCTGAGGGTCACCGGTTCCTGGCCCAGATTAATCAGGGCGATTTTGACTTCTCCGCGGTAATCGGCATCGATGGTTCCCGGGGCATTGATGATGCCGACGCCATGGTTGACCGCCAATCCGCTGCGCGGCCGGATTTGGGCCTCGAATCCATCGGGCAGGGCCATGGCAAAGCCGGTCGGGATCAGGCAGACGCGTCCGGGATCCAACACTAAATCTGCCTCCAGGGCGGCACAAATGTCCATGCCGGCGCTGTTGTCCGTCATGTATTGGGGTAGCGGTAAGTCCTTGTTGTTTTGCGGGTCGAGCCAGAGAAAATCAATCCTGGGAGATGAAGGCATAAGCGATTCTCATGGGTAAGGTGATTAGCGTTGAACAAGAGAAAATAATGCGCTTAGCGCTTGTTTGAAACCCCTGGATCAGGTCCGATAACAAGGCGGAAAACGGCTCGAAAGCGGAGCATACACAGCGTATGTGAGCATTTCGAGCCGTTTTCCAACGCCGGTAGCGGGCCTTAGACGGGGGTTTCAGAAAAGCGCTTAGAAATCGATCATTCCGGCCGGGTCTGTCTGGTCGGCCCGAGACCCCAGCACCGTGAGCGCCGGACGTCCCTCTCCCCAGCGGTGGTTGGCCAAGGCGAGCAAATCATCGGCGGCAACGGCATCAATCCGGTCGATCACCGTCTGCATGGGGATGAAGTGATCAAAATAGAATTCATTTTGGGCCAGCCGCATCATCTGATTATCCGGGCTCTCCTCGGCCATGAGCAGGTTGCCCTTGGTATATTCCTTTGCATCGCCAAGCACCTCGTCATCAACCGACTCTCTTTTCAGGCGCCGGATTTCTTCCATGACCAGCGTGATGCAGGCCGCCACGTTCTCAGGTGCCACGGCCGTGTAAATGCCCAGCATGCCGGTATCGGCATAGGAGGTCAAAAACGAGTATATGGCATAAGCCAGACCGCGCGTTTCACGCACCGTCTGAAAAAGCCTGGAGCTCATGTTGCCGCCCAGCACCGTGTTGAGCAATGATGCGGCATACCGCCGGGGATCGGCCACCGAGATGCCAGGCAGGCCGAAACAAAGATGGGTCTGTTCGAGATCGCGGTGCAGGGTGACCACGGCTGATCCATCGACAGGTGTACTGCGCGGTGCGAATCCGTTTCCCGGTGCAATGGTAGAAAATACCGGGCCCACCATGTCGACCAATCGATCGTGGGTCAGATTACCGGCGGCCGTAATGACAATGCGTTCGGGCTGGTAGAGCCGCTTGAAGAAGCCCTTGACCGTGTGGCTATCGAATCGCAGGATGTTGTCTCGACTGCCGAGGATGGATCGTCCCAACGGATGGGTGCCCCAGAAAGCCGGCCCCATCATGGTGTGGACATATTCCTCGGGGGTGTCCTCCACCATGCCGATTTCTTGAAAAATGACCGGCCGTTCACGTTCCACTTCCCGTTCATCGAAAACCGAGTTGAGGAAAATGTCAGAAAGGATATCGACCATGGTGGCCAGTTGCGTATCCAACACCCGAGCGTGGTAGCAGGTATGCTCCATGGAGGTGTAGGCATTGGTCTGGCCACCGATGGCATCGAACTCCTTGGCGATCTGAAAGGCGTTGCGCCGAACCGTGCCCTTGAAGATCATGTGCTCGATGAAATGGGATAAACCGCTTTCGGCGTCGGTCTCGTCACGCGCCCCCACATGTACCCAGACCCCCATGGAAACCGAGCGCACGTAGGGCATGGGCATGGTAACGATACGAACACCGTTATCCAGAACGGTTTTATTGATCTTTGGATCTGCGCTCATCTTCCAGAACGGCCTTGTGGCTGAGACGAATTTTGCCGTCCTTGGACACCTCCAGGACTTTGACCTTGAGCATATCTCCTTCCCTGACCACATCGGTCACCTTACCCACACGCCGGTCGGCCAGCTGGCTGATATGGACCAGCCCGTCGGTGCCGGGAACGATCTGCACGAAGGCGCCGAAATCGGTGGTTTTCACTACTTTTCCCTCGTAAGTGACGCCCACTTCCGGTTCCAGGGTCAAGGATTCGATTTGCAAACGCGCCGCATCCCCATCCTCGGTGGTCGTGGCGGCGATCTTCACCAGTCCACTATCGTCGATCTCGATCTTGGTGTTGGTCTCGCTTTGAATGGCCCGAATGACTTTTCCTCCCGGCCCGATGACATCGCGAATTTTGTCGGGATTGATTTTAATGGTGACGATCTTGGGTGCAAAGGGCGAGATATCCTCACGCGGCGTGGCCAGGGCCTGCAGCATTTTATCCAGAATGTGCATCCGGCCGGCCTTGGCCTGATCCAGTGCCTTTTCCATGATTTCCCGGGAAAGTTCGTGAATCTTGATATCCATTTGCAGGGCCGTGATGCCGTCGGTGGTACCGGTTACCTTGAAGTCCATGTCGCCGGTATGGTCTTCATCGCCCAAAATATCCGACAGGATGACCACCTGGTCCCCCTCTTTCACCAACCCCATGGCGATACCCGACACCGGAGCCTTGATGGGCACCCCACCATCCATCATGGCCAGTGTGCCGGAGCAGACCGTTCCCATGGATGATGACCCATTGGATTCCAGTACCTCCGATACGATACGGATGGTGTAATCGAAATCTTCCTTATCGGGCAATACCCGTTCCAGGGCCCGGCTGGATAGCCCGCCATGGCCGATGTCACGTCGACTGGGCGCACCGACACGTTTGACCTCACCCACCGAATAGGGAGGAAAATTGTAATGCAGCATGAAGGGGCGGTTTTCCTCACCACTCAATGTTTCCACGCGTTGTTCGTCACCACCGGATCCCAGGGTCAAGATGCCGAGCACCTGGGTCTCGCCACGGGTAAACAAGGCACTGCCATGGGGCCGGGGTAGCACCCCCACCTCACAGGTGATGGGGCGAATTTCATCGAACCGGCGATTGTCGATACGGCGTCCTTCCTTGAGAATCATGTCCCGGCAAATCTGTTTCTGAAGATCACCGAGGATGGCACTGATCTCTTCCCGTCGTTCGGCCATCGCTTCGTCCAAAGACTCGATGATTTGGGATTTGGCCACCCGCACGGCCTCGTAACGGTTCATCTTTTCGGGAATTCCCAAGGCCTCGCGCAGCGGTCCGGTAGCTTTCGCCGTGATCATCTCCACCAGGGCCGGATCTTTTTCCGGCGGAACAAACGGGCGCTTGGGTTTTCCCATGGCCGTTTTTAGTTCTTCTTGGATATCGATCAGCGGCTGAATGGCTTGGTGACCGAAGAAAATGGCCTCCAGCATGTCCGCTTCGCTGACCACATCGGCACCGCCTTCAACCATGACCACACCCGTACGCGAACCGGCGATAATAATATTGATATCACTGTCGGCAATCTGTGAAAGTGTGGGGTTGGCAACAAAACGACCATCGATACGGGCCACCCGAACCGCGGCAATCGGACCGGCAAAGGGAATGTTCGAAATCTCCAGCGCCGCCGATGCACCGACCATGGCCAACACATCCGGATCGTTTTCCTGATCCATGGAAAGCACCGTGGCGATGACCTGGGTTTCATGCCGGTAGGATTTGGGAAAAAGCGGCCGGATGGGCCGGTCGATCAGGCGGGCGGTGAGGGTTTCCTTCTCGCTGGGCCGCCCGATTTCACGGCGGAAATAATTGCCCGGAATACGGCCGGCAGCATAGACTTTTTCTTGATACTCCACGGAAAGCGGCAGGAAATCCGTATCACGCTCGTCATTAGCGGATACCACCGTCACCAGAACGATCGTATCGCCGTATTGAACAACCACCGACCCGGAGGCTTGTTTGGCAACTTTTCCTGCCTGGATGCTGAAGGTCGTCCCCCCCACATCCGCCTTAAATGTATATTCCATTCCTTGTCCTTCTCCTAATTATAGTTGGGCAGGGCACACATGCATCCATCCCCTGCCCGTAACTTGCCGGCTTCACGTCCAATTGACATCTTCCTGGCGGATACCCAAAAACTATCCAACCGAAAAAAACTGAAAAGCGGCAATGCGTCGGCAACGGAAACCTGCCGATTCGCGAATCCCCTAGCGCCGCAGGCCCAGGGTCTCGATGATGGATCGATACCGTTGAACATCATTGCGTTTCACATAGTTGAGCAGCCGGCGGCGCTTACCGACCAACATTAACAGCCCGCGACGGGAATGGTGGTCTTTCTTGTGAACCTTCAGATGCTCGGTCAGATAGGTGATTCGATGGGTCAGCAGGCCGATCTGAACCTCCGGTGAACCGGTATCGCTATCGTGTTTCTTGTATTTATCGATGAGTTCTTTTTTTGTTTCTGCGTTAAATGCCACTGTTCTTGATCCTCCTTGAATCATTACTCCGTCATTTGGAAATGGTTACCGGTCTGGTTAGAGCCAAACAGACCTCGCCGGATATGATAAACCGTGAAGCCACAACTAATTGGTTATCCCCCCTGCACTGAAAAAACACAACAATAATTATAGTTACTTGACGCCCGGGCCTCACTGATCACGGCAAGCAGCCGGTGATTTTGATCCACCACTTTGAAGACGCCTTGATCCGATACCTGCGGCCGGGTGGCAAAATCGGCCGCCACCAAGGGCATGCCGTGATTGATTTTATGGGCCACCTGTTCATCGGCCACCACCAAAGGCGTGGACGGCAATGCCGCGTTCATGGAAACCACGGTTTCCGCCAGTCGCCCCGCGTCCCGCCAGCGGAGCAGGTGATCCAGCTCCCAGGCATCCCGGATGCTGATTTCGCTGCTGGAGATCCGACGCAATTGCTTTAAATGGCCACCACACCCCAACGCCTTGCCCATATCGGCACAAAGGGTGCGGATGTAAGTACCGGATGAACACCCCACCACAAAACGCACCCTGGGCAGGTGTACGTCGATGATGTCCAACCGTTTGATCCGTACCGGCCTGGCCGGTTTCTCGACGGCTTTTCCCCGTCGGGCCAGTTTGTATAGCGGGGTTCCCTGGTGCTTGAGGGCCGAATAAACCGGAGGAACCTGGGTAATCGGCCCCACAAACCCCGCCGCGACCGATCGAACCCGTGCTTCGCTAATCCCCGTCAATGGATGCTGCGCGACAATGCTCCCGGTGGCATCTTGGGTATCGGTATCCACACCCAGCGCCAACTCCGCTTCATAGGTCTTGTCACCACCAAGCAGAAACCGCGAAAGCCGCGTCGCACGATTCAGGCAGCAAATCAGCACACCGGTGGCCATGGGATCGAGCGTCCCGGCATGGCCGACCTTCCTGGCCGCGTATATTTTTTTTACCCGGGCGACGACTCCCGCCGAGGATAGGCCCCCGGGTTTATCGACAACAACGATCCCATTCAATTCAGATGGCATGACTCGCCGAAACCATCGGACAAATTGTAAATGGTCTGCTTCAATTCCGATAGACGCGACTCCACGGAAAAACCCGCCGCGCCGGCATGGCCACCGCCACCGAACTGCGTGGCGATACGGGCAACGTCGACGCTCCCGTCCGAGCGCAGGCTCACATGGTATGGCTTGGATTCCTTTGCCGTCCCCTTGTTTTCCAACTCATGGATCAGCGCAGCCACTTTCACATCTCGAATGCGTCTCGCATAGTTGATCAGGCCGTCTGCGTCTTCGGGTTGGGTGTCCGTCTCGGCCAGCATTTCCCGAGTCACGGTCATGATGGATAAATATCCGTTGTTGGAAATCTCAATGGAATCAAGGGATAGATTGAGCAATTTAATTCGTCCCAGGGAATACGCGCCATAGACATGTTGGGCCACCGTGGACGGTTTCACCCCTGCGGCGACCATGGTTTCACAAATGGAAAAGGCGGCCTGATTGGTATTGGAAAAGCGAAACGACCCCGTATCGGTGAGGATGCCGGTATAGATCGCCGTCGCCATGGTCACATCCATATCGATCTTCATTTCCTGAATCAGCCGGTAGATAATTTCAGACGTGGCGCAAGCCGCGACATCCACCAGTTGGTAGTGCCCAAACCGATCATTGGTGGTGTGGTGATCGATGTTGATAATCACCGGTATGATGGCAATCTCATCGGCCGCCGCGCCCACACGACTCAGCACACCGCAATCGAGGATCACCGCGGTATCAAAACGCCGCCAGTCCGTCAGTTTTTTTTGGATGCGGTCCACCGTAGGCAAAAACCGATACACCTCTGGGATCGAGCTCTCGTTGTAGCGTACGACCTCGCAACCCAGCTTTTCCAAGGCGATACCCAGGGCCAGCAATGCACCGATGGCATCGCCATCCGGATTGGTGTGGGAAGCCAGAACGACTCGCTCACTCTTCGCCAGCTGTTGAATTATTTTTTTCATCATCGGTTGGTAACGACTTCAGCACCTGATCGATATGGGCGCCGTAATCAAAGGAACCGTCATAAAAAAACTTCAAATCCGGCATATACCGAAGACCTAGTTTTCTTGCCAGTTCCCGTTTAATAAACCCTTTGGCGCTCTCAAACCCTTCCATAATAGCCGATTTATCGGCTCCGCCATGCATGGTAAAATAAACCTTGGCGATACGCAAATCCCGGCTTAGGGTCACGCCACTAATGGTTGCTTGGGACAGCCGCGGGTCGCTGACGCCCTTCTGGATAAGCTCGGCCAGTACTCGCCGAACCTGACCGCTCACACGATCTGATCGGTTAAAGGATCGATTTACCACGTTCTTTTCATCCGTCCATGCCCCGGTTATGTATTCGTCTATTGGATCTTGCAGCCACGAATGCGCCTTCACATGGAAATAATTTCAAGCTGGCTGTCAATCATTTCCGCCAGTCCGAGGTCCTCGGCAAAATTAAATAATTTATCCAGTTTGGCATTAATCAACTGGCGGTCGTTGCCTGTCAGGCTGACCCCAATCACGATCCGCTGGTAGATGTCATTGTCCGCGACCTCGGCCACCGAGGCATTGAACTGATTGCGAATCCGCGCCACCATGGCTTTGACCACTCTTCGTTTTTCCTTCAGGGATCGGCATTGGTGAAGCCTGAAAATCATACACCCCACACCCACGACCATCGCTTTTATTACTCCACTTCCGGCCGAATCTCTTCAAGAAAATAACTCTCGATCACGTCACCGACTTTGATGTCATTAAAGTTTTCTATGCCGATACCACACTCGTAACCCGCCTGTACTTCCTTGACATCATCCTTGAAACGACGCAAGCTGCTGTTTTTCCCCTCGTAGGTGATGATCCCGTCCCTGAGCAGACGCAACAGCTGTCCCCGCTGGATCTTTCCATCGGTCACATAACATCCGGCAATGGTTCCGATCTTGGGCACATGAAAAGTCTGCCGGACTTCGGCACGTCCCAGCACCCGTTCCTCAAAAATGGACTCCATCATACCCACAATGGAATCCTTGACCTCCTTGATAACATTGTAGATCACGTTGTGAAAACGCATATCCACATTTTCTTCGGCGGCCAATTCCTGAACCTTGGCATTGGGCCTGACGTTAAATCCGATAATGATGGCATTGGAATTAGCAGCCAGGAAAATATCCGATTCGGTGATCGTACCCGTAGCCGCATGCACCACATTGATGCTGACCTCATCGTTGGAAAGCTTGACCAAGGAATCCCGCAGCGCCTCGATGGACCCATCCACATCGGCCTTGATAATCAGGTTGAGGTCCTTGACCTCGCCCTTCTGCATCTTTTCGAACAACCCCTCCAGGCTCAAGCGGTTGGTCTTGGCCAACTCCTTGGAGCGTTGTTTCTGGATGCGATGCTGACTCACCTGACGGGCATCCTTCTCATCGGCCAGGGCGACCAGTTCATCCCCGGCCATGGGCACACCGGATAGGCCCACGATCTCGACCGGCATGGATGGTCCGGCCGATTCCACCGCGCGCCCCAAATCATCCTGGAGCACACGGATTTTTCCATAATGCATCCCGCACACGACAGAATCCCCGGCCCGCAAGGTGCCGTCCTGTACGAGAACCGTGGCCACCGGCCCACGTCCCGAGTCAAGCTTGGCCTCGACCACATGACCGCTGGCCAGTTTATCCGGATTGGCCTTGAGTTCCAGGATCTCCGCCTGCAGCAAAATCATCTCGAGCAGGTCATCGATGCCGGTCTTCTTCTTGGCCGACACTTGAACAAAAATCGCATCCCCACCCCAGGCTTCCGGAACCAGCCCATGCTCACTGAGTTCACGTTGGACGCGATCCGGATCGGCGTCCGGCTTGTCCATCTTGTTGATGGCCACGATGATGGGCACCTCGGAGGCCTTGGAATGGTTGATGGCCTCCACGGTCTGTGGCATCACCCCATCGTCGGCAGCGACAACCAGCACGACGATGTCGGTTACCTTGGCCCCACGCGAACGCATGGCGGAAAACGCCTCATGCCCCGGCGTATCCAGAAAGGCGATGACGCCTTTTTCGGTCTCCACATGGTAGGCACCGATATGCTGCGTGATCCCCCCCGCTTCCCCCTCGGTCACCCGCGTCTGGCGAATCACGTCAAGCAATGATGTCTTGCCATGGTCCACATGGCCCATGATGGTCACCACCGGCGGCCGGGTCGCCAATTTATCGGGATCATCGGTTTCCGTCTTTTTCAGGATCACCTCTTCTTCGAAAGAGGCCTTTTCCACTTCATAGCCAAATTCATTGGCCACCAAGGTGGCCGTGTCATAGTCGATGGTCTGATTGACGGTCGCCATGACCCCCATGCCCATCAATTTAACGATCATCTCGTTGGCCTTGATGCCCATACGCTTGGCCAATTCTGACAAAATAATGGTTTCATCGACTTTTATGCGGCGCTTAATGGCCTTCGCCGTGGTGATTTGCGTTTTCTGACCAACCGGGACCAGTTTCTGCTTGCCCCCTTTGCGCCCTTTACGGCCGCGCATTTTTCCACTGTATAGAGCGGCACCTTCGACGATCTCCTTTTTGCGATGACCGCCCTTCTTTTTGGAAAAGCGCGTATCATCGGTATCCGCATCTTTCTTACGCCAGCCTTTTTTCTTTTTATCCTTGGCCGCAACGGGCACCGCCTCATTTTCCTGCTTAGACGGGGATTGACGCCGCTGCTTATCTTCCTGCTCGGATGGCGTTATCAAGGACTTTATGGGCTTGGTCGGCAATTTTATAATCTTGGCCGGCGTCTCTTTCTTGCTCTTTTTGGTTTTTGTTGCCACGGCCTTGGGAGGCTTTTCGACGACGGGTTCCGCGGGAGGCTCAGCGGCTACGGGCGCGGCGGGTTCCTCTGCGATCGGTTCATCCGTAGCTTTTTCGACAGGGGCGGCACCCTGGGTATCGATCGGTGGCGGCGTTTCGGCGGCGGGTACTTCCACGGGCGGTTCGGGTTCCGGCGTCTCAACGGCGTCCGGTGGTTCGGCTTCGGCGACCGGTTCTTGTACAGCCGTCTCCTCTGTTTCCTCGGCCGCTGTGGCAACCATGTTAACCTCCTCCGGTTCTTCGGCTGTCGGTTGTGCCTGTGGGGGCTCCTGTTTGGGTTTGGGCTTTGAGATAATTTTAGCCGATTCGGCGGGTTTCCGCTTTTTCACAACCGGTTTTTCTTCGGGCAACGCCACTTCAGATTCCACCGCGATGACTTCTTCCTGCGCCTCAACCGGTGGGGGGGATTCCGGTTCAACAGGCACGAATGCGGCTTCTTCTTGTTCCGTGGATGGTTCTTGTTTAGCAGAGGGCGCTTCTTGAACGGACGGCTCTTGAGCAGCGACAACCTTGCGGCGCCGAATAACAGTGGGTCGCACCCGTTTCTCTTCAAGCTGATCGTCTTTTTCACCGAAAAGCGCCGATTTTACTTTTGCCACCACGTCTTCTTCCAGAGAGCTCATATGGCTATTCACTTCGATGTCAAGGTCTCGGATCTTATCCAAAAGTTCCCTGTTCGTCATGTTAAGATCTCTGGCAAACTCATATACTCTGATTTTTGCCATCCAGTTCCCCCCCAAATCATGTTTAAGCAGTTATTGCCCTGTTGCTTAAGGCCCCGACCCCGGATCCACTAAGGCTCTTCAATAGATTCGGCATCGGAGGCTGAAGACGGGTCGGCTTCATCTACCGGCGTCTCTGCCGATTGAAGCGGTTGCCCTTCAGCCGGCGGTATCGCCGAAGTCACATCTTCCATTTCGCCTGCATCCGCCTCCAAATCTTTGGATTCAGCTACCTCGGTCAGGTAATGCTTTGCATTTTCAATCAACACGTCGGCCTTTTCCAATCCAATCCCGCGAATTTCGACCAATTCCTCGACACTGGATTCGGCAAGTTCCTCGGCCGAAATGATTCCCTTTTCGAAAAAGGCATCTGCCAACCCTGCGCCCACACCCGGAACATTGACAAGGGATTCGTATCCGCGTTCCATCATTTCATTGTATTTCGTCTCGGAATTGACATCCAGATGCCAACCCGTCAGTTTGGAAGCCAAACGAACATTCTGCCCTCGCTTGCCAATGGCAACGGAAAGAAACTCATCGGGAACGATAACTTCCATGGATTTGTTTTCTTCATCGATGATCACCCTGGCAATCTCGGCCGGGGCCAAGGCATTGCAGACGTATTTGGCCGCATCAACATGCCAGGTGATGATATCAATCTTCTCACCCCGAAGCTCCTGCACCACATTCTGCACCCGGCTGCCTTTCATCCCCACACAGGCACCCACCGGATCAATGTCCGAGTCATGGGAGGAAACGGCAAACTTGGCCCGGCTCCCCGGCTCACGGGCCGCGCCCTTGATTTCCACGATACCTTCGCTGATCTCGGGCACTTCCGTTTTAAACAGATTGATCAACAGATCCGGATGCGTTCGCGATAATACAATTTGGGGTCCTCGCGTATCATATAGGACATCCAGAATCAGGGCCCGGATACGATCCCCACGACGGTAGCTTTCCCGGGGGATTTGCTCCCGGGTCGGCAGGATGGCTTCGGTGGTTCCCATGTTAACGATAATATTTCCGCGATCCAAGCGTTGGACAATACCGTTAATCACCTCTCCCTTGCGGTCAATGTAACTGGAGTAAACGGCGTCACGCTCCGCATCCTTCATCTTCTGGATGATCACCTGTTTAGCAGACTGGGCCGCAATGCGCCCAAAAGTGGAGGTGTCCATTTTCGTACCAAGGCTGTCACCGATTTCACAGTCGGGATCTAATTTACGACCTTCCGCGACGCTGATTTGGAGGTCTGGTTCAGTAACCTCCTCGACGACCTCTTTGAACTGAAAGACCTCGATTTCACCCGTGTCGGGGCTATATTGCGCTTCGATGTCAACCTTGCTGCCAAACTTCTTCCTGGCAGCAGAACGCAACGCCTCTTCCAGGGCACGAATCAATATCTCCACATCGATGCCCTTGTCTCGGCTTACCTGCTCCACCACACGTTTGATATCTGCTATAAACATCAGTGTTCTCCGTTATAATTGATCAGCCGTGCCCGTGAAATATCGTTAAAAATCAGGCCGATTGTCTCATCACCCACTTGCAATTGGATCGTTTCACCGGCGACACCGGCCAACCTGCCGGTAAAATTTTTACGACCGTTCACAGCCGTGCCGACACGGATTCTTGCCTTTCTACCCTCAAAGCGGATAAAATCTTCAAGTTTGCCCATCGGCCGATCAATGCCCGGTGAAGATACTTCCAACCGGTATGGTGGCGCATCCTGTAAATGAACGTCCAGGACGTCCTCTAATTGGCGACTGACGGCAACGCAGTCATCCAGCGTCACCCCACCGGGCTTGTCGATAAATAGACGCAACGTCAACCCACCCGGTTCCCGTTGGTATTCAACATGCACGAGTTCCAAGGCCTCGGTGTTGCAAAGGGGGGTTGCCAAACGCGTTACCGTCGCAACCAACGCCTGCTGCCGCTGTCGGCTCTTCATTATCGATGCCTGGGCAGTTTGCCGAAGGATTTGTTTTTTTTGTTTTCCTGTGCGTTTAGCCATATTCTCGTTCAACAAAAACAAAAACGGGCGAACAGCCCGTTTCCATTTTCAAACCGATTATGGATACCGTCTTCTACCAGTCCATAAAACCCGTCAGGCACCCAGGCCCATATTCCGGTGATAGTACCGGAACAGACGAAACCGGACTTGAAATGGAGCGGGCAACGAGATTCGAACTCGCGACACCAAGCTTGGGAAGCTTGTACTCTACCAACTGAGCTATGCCCGCTCACCAAGGCATACTAATTACGGCAAAACATACACCCTGTCAATATCTTTCTATACCATAGGCACGAATAATGTGGACGGCAGAAAAAAATGAACCCGATTCCGCAAAATTATTCGCATTCGAGAGGCAACAAAAAAAAACGTCTCATCGTTTAGCGGCGATAGTTGTCGATCAGGTCACGAATGCGAATCAACTCATCGCGAATATCAATGGCATCCGTTAGGGCAAGCGGCGACGTCGTTCGTGCAGGAGGGTTACGATTGGGCTTTTGTTTCAAATACTTCCGAGCACCCTCGATGGTAAACCGTTTTTCGTGGAGCAGCGCTTTGATCCTCAGGATCAGAGACACATCTTGTTTACGATAGAGTCGTTGGCCGGTCTCGGTACGTTTGGGTCTGATCTGACGAAATGCCGTCTCCCAGAATCGAATGACATAGGCGGGAACCCCGGCGATCTCGCTGACCTCCCCAATTTTGAAATAGAACTTGTCGGGTATCTCGACTGCGCCACGAGCATCTTCTTTCATTGATCATATCCATATGGGTTGAAGTGCTAACGGCGGTTCTGTAAAGTTCAGAGCGGAAGCGCCGCGCCGACTTCCTCAACCAGGCGATGAGTAAGATGCTGATGAATCGAATTAACGCTTTCATCGTCCAAGGTTCGTTCGGCAGATCGGTAAACGACCCGCAATGACACACTCTTTTTTTCGGCCGGGATGGGGTCACCGGCGAATATATCAAACAATTTCACGTCTTCCACCAATGATTCCCCGAATCCGGCTACCTTCTCCACCAAACGACCGGCTTCCACGTCCCGATCGATTATCACGGTGATGTCTCGGGTTATCGATGGGAAACGGGGTATCGGCTTCATTTGCTTGTCTCCCGGCAACACCCCCACCAGACATTGCACGTCGATCTCGAAAACAAACACCGGTGTTTTGATATGAAACGCATCGACCACGGTGGGATCCAATTCTCCCACATGTCCCACCACCTGGTCGCCCTTGATCATCTGGGCGGTATGGCCGGCCCGAAAACATCGGCATTGGTCATCGGCAAGCGCCATGAACGAAAGTTCATCAATTCCCAATACGAGAGCCAACCCTTCGACGGTGCCCTTGATATCAAAGAAATCACACGCCCTTTCCCGGCAATGCCATGCAGCTTTGTCGGCGGCGCCGACCCAACAGCCCACCAACATCTCTTTCTCTTCAGGCAGCAGCGCCCCCGCTTGAGGCAAAAAAACCTTCCCGATCTCGAACAACCGCAGTTCGGTCTGTTGTCGGGAGATATTGCGCTGGACGGCTTCGAGCACACCAGGGATAAGACTGGTGCGCATGACGGCCAAATCTTCGGAAATCGGGTTGAGCAGCGCCACGTGCTGACGGCGCTGATCGTCGGCATCCAACTGCATCCGGTCGCAGGCATCGGCACCGATGAAGCTGTAGTTGATCGCCTCGGAAAATCCAAACCCACTGAGAATCTCCCGGATCCGATTACGCAGTACCATGATCGGCAAGGGAGTGAGCCCTTTTGCCGGCAGGGCAAGAAATGTCGTGGGAATCTGGTTGTAGCCGGAAAGCCGAGCCACTTCTTCCATGAGATCCTGGGGACGGGAGACATCCACACGAAACGAAGGCACGCTCACCGCAAGGTCTTCATTGCCGTTGGCCTGAACACCGAATTCGACACTCTCCAAGAGATATGCCATGCGGTCACGGTCCAGGTTTGTGCCCAATAGATTGTTCGTGGCATCCACATTAAGGGCTAATACCGGCGGATTAGATGCTCGGTAATCTTCGTCGATAATGCCCCCCACCAGTTCCCCCCGCCCTAACTCGACCATCAGGGCAGCGGCACGATTGAGGGCGAAAAGGGTACCATCCGGGTCCACGCCCCGTTCGAACCGATGCGAGGCATCCGTACTCAGTCCCAGGGCCTTGGATGTCCGACGGATACTGACGGGATCAAAACAGGCGCTCTCGATAAGCACTCGCGTGGTGGCATCCTCGATTTCCGAGTTCAGTCCGCCCATGACGCCCCCCACGGCGACCGGTTTCTGACCGTCGCAGATCATCAGCATGTGATCGGAAAGATGGCGTTCTTTTTGGTCCAGCGTGGTAAAGGATTCTCCCTCCGTAGCGGTACGCACGACGATACGATGCTCGGCCAGATGGTTAAAATCAAATGCATGCAGGGGTTGGCCGGTTTCCAGCATCACAAAATTGGTCACGTCAACCAGATTGTTGATGGGACGAACCCCTACCGATCGCAGGCGCTCCTGAAGCCAGTAAGGTGAAGGCGCCACGGTGAGTCCCTCCAACAAACAGGCGGAATATCTGGGGCAATGATCGGGCGCCTCGATGGACACCGAGGTCAGTGCTTTGATATCGCCTTTTGCAGCCGGAAGATCGAATGGTGGGGGCGTCATCTTCACCCCTTGAATCGCGGCGATTTCCCTGGCCACCCCCATCATGCTCAGGCAGTCGGGCCGGTTGGGGGTCAAACCGATTTCAAGTGTCGCATCATTCAGGTCAAGGGCTGATTTTAACGGCGTGCCGGGTAGTAAAGCAGAATCCAGTACCATCAATCCGGAAGCATCGGTTCCCAATTCCAGTTCAACTTCACTGCACAGCATGCCCTGGGAGTGTTGGCCACGAATAACGCTCTCTTTCAGCTGCATTCCGTTGGGGAGCACGGTTCCCGCCAAGGCCAAAGGGGCATTCATGCCCTCCGCCACATTGGGCGCGCCGCATACGACCTGCACGATGCCATCGCCGCGATCCACGTTGCACAATTTCAGCCGGTCGGCATTTGGATGCGGCAATACCGCTTTCACCTGCCCGACGACGACCGTTTCGAGGTGTTCATATCGGTCGATAATGACTTCAATTTCCAACCCTGCCATGGTCAATGCATCGGCAAGATCGGAAACCGTTAGATGAATGGGTACATATTCTTTTAGCCAGCTAAGACTTACTTTCATGGGTCAGCGAGCACTTTCATTAAAATTGGCTTAAAAAGCGGTAATCGTTGTCGAAATAGCGTCGAATGTCGTCAATGCCATACTTAAGCATGGCAATCCGCTCCACGCCAATGCCAAAAGCGAAACCGGTGTATTGATTGGTGTCGTAACCGACATTCTCGAATAACGCCGGGTGGACCATGCCGGAACCCAAGATCTCCAGCCATCCGGTTTGGGAGCAAACCCGGCATCCCTTTCCTCGGCAAATCACACAGCGAATATCCACCTCTGCGCTGGGCTCGGTAAAAGGGAAGAAACTGGGCCTGAATCGCAGCGTCGTCTCCTCATCAAACATCTGGTGAACAAAAGCCGTCAGCGTCCCCTTGAGGTCGGCAAAAGAGACATGGCGATCCACCACCAGCCCCTCCACCTGATGAAACATGGGGGTATGGGTCAAATCCGAATCACACCGGTATACCTTACCGGGAACGATAATATGAACCGGTGGTTTGCGTTTTTCCATCACTCGAACCTGGTTGGGCGATGTATGGGTCCGCAAGACCACGCCATCCGACACGTAGAATGTGTCCTGCATGTCTCGAGCCGGATGGTTTTTGGGAATATTGAGGGCCTCGAAATTGTAATAATCGCTTTCCACCTCAGGGCCTTCGGCCACATCGAACCCCATCAGGGAGAAGATGTCACAGATCCGGTTAGTAATCTGGGTAATGGGGTGGAGAGAGCCTTTTTCCGGCACCCGGCCCGGCAAAGAGACATCAATGCGATCGGTCACCGGCGGTGCTGCGCTGGCTTGGCGGTCCAACGCATTTTTGAATTCATTTTCCAGGGAACGCTTAATTTCGTTGGCCCGTTTACCGGCCTGAGGCCTTTCTTCGGCGGGAAGGCTGGAAATATTTCTTAAAAACTGGGTAAGCCGTCCCTTTCGACCGAGAAACTGGATGGACAATTCGTTGACACCGTTGGCATCGGTTACCGAAGCCAGTGCTTCGATGGCGTCCGCATAAATCCGTTCTATGGTATTTTCCACAATCGTCGCTCTAAAATGTTTTGGATTGTTGCCGTTCCTTACGCCCCGCCGAGGCGGGACGAAAAGACGGTTAATTTCGCGGTTACAAGAGGAGGGGTAGCGGTAGGTACCGATACGAAGCGGCAATCGCCGCGGTAAGTATGCCCCGACTTACCCCTGCTGTGATGCCAGCGCGGCAATCTGGGCAAATCCGGAAGGATCGGAGATTGCGAGATCGGCGAGGACCTTCCGGTCCAGGTCAACTTGGGCCTTTTTGAGGCCGTTGACAAACCGGCTGTAGGACATCTCGTTCATTCTTGCCGCGGCATTGATCCGGGCAATCCACAGCCGACGGAACTGGCGCTTGCGCTGCTTACGATCCCGGTATGCATAATTGAGGGCTCTGTCCACGGTGTCCGCAGCCGTTCGAAACAGCTTGCTGTGCCCACCACGGAATCCCTTGGCCAGTTTCAACACTTTATTGCGGCGTCTTCTCGCCTTGAATCCTCTTTTGATTCGCATGATTTTGCCTCCTTAGAAAAAACAGCATCGCGTCAATGGTATCTTACAATAGAAGCCGACGCGGCATGATCTATCCGAAAGTATGGGGCCGGCCCATCGGTTAACCGTTTGGCAAAAGCAAACGGATTTCTCTCATATCACTCTTTTTGATCAATTGTGTCTTTTTCAATGACCGTTTACGTTTTCGTGTCTTGGTGGTCAAGATGTGGCTGTGATGAGACTTCGAAAACGAGTATCGACCGGATCCGGTCTTTTTGAACCGTTTGGCAGCCGCCCGGTTAGTTTTAATCTTCGGCATCTTTCTTTCTCCTTGAGCATAATTGATAATCGTTTGGCAATCTGTTAACGTTTGGGCATGAAACCGCTCGGCCACCGGATCGATTGAAAGCAAGATTTCAAAAACCGATGGCGTGAACGAAAACCTGCGTTCACGCCAGCGCAATAACCGGTCTGTCACATTTTGGTTATGACCAGACACGCCAGTACCATGGGCCGCCAAGGTTGGAAGAATCTATCGGGGCGCCAACACCATCATCATCGTTCGCCCTTCAAACTTAGGATATTGCTCAACCACCGCAACATCTTCCAATTCTGTGGCAATCTGCTGAAGCAGGTCCCTACCACGATCGGAAAGGGTGATTTCCCGCCCCCGGAACATTACCGTAACCTTCACCTTGTCCTTCCGGTCGATAAATTTACGGATGTGCCCCATCTTCGTTTCCAGATCGTGCTCTCCGGTTTTGGGCCGGACCTTGATCTCTTTGATCTGAAACGTCGTCTGTTTTTTCTTGGCTTCCTGCTGCTTTTTGGTCTGCTCGTACTTGAAGCGACCGTAATCCATGATCTTGCAGACCGGCGGTTTCGCATTGGGCGAAATCTCCACAAGATCAAGGCCATAATCGTTGGCTTTGGCTAAGGCCTGATGGATCGGAAGAATACCGACCTGATTACCTTCCGGATCGATCAGGCGAACTTCCCTGACACGGATATTCTTGTTAATTCGTGTGGTATCGGGCTGCCGTCTATTTTGTATATGTCTGGGACCAGCTATGCGTTCACCTCCTGCTGTGCCGAGCGTTGTTTTGTTTACTCGCCCCAATCATTTGCGATTCCATGGGCGAAGGATTCTCCCTATTTTCAATAAAAGGGCTATCCCACACTAAACTTTAGTCCAATATATGACCCTTCCACCAATTGCAAGCAAAAAATGGCGATGAGGCTCAAAACGGTTCAACTCGCTATCGATTGTTCGAGCGTATACCGACTAAGCAGACTATCCGCCCAGTAGGCATTCCCAGAATCGGTAAAAAAGCGCTGAAACAGTGCCACACTGCGCGCTCTAAGAACACCGGCAACCACCGTTAGGGAACTATCGCGATAAAGGGGTGAGAGACTGGATCGATCGCACCCGGTCCCTCCTCCCATTATATCCTCATAGGCATAGACAATTCGGCCCAAGCCACTGAGCATAATGGCCGAGAAACACATGAGGCACGGTTCCATGGTTGCGTAAATCGTCAATCGCGAACGGTCATTGTTGGGCGCTATCGTATTTAACGAACGAAGGGCGTTTATCTCGGCATGGTCGATTTCATTCGCCATTCCAGTGGCGGTGCCGGTTCGTCTGCCTTGGGCGATTATCGTCTCGCCATCGGCGATCACACACCCCACGGGAAAATCGCCTTGTTTCAATGCGATCTCGGCCAATTCCAACGCAAAGGCCATGAACGCGGTGTCTTTTTCCGTCAGCTTATCCGGGCTCATACAATCCTGCAAGCGGTGTCATCGCAGGGACACCCCCCATCAATTTCAAACGCATAGGCGATTCTGGCCTCCATCTCGGCCCGTTTTGAAGAAATCGGTGAGAACGCATAAATCGTCTGTCGCACGTTCTGCAACAAGCTGGCCCGCGAAGGAATGTGTTCGAAGCCCGATGCGATCAACGTGCCGCGATCCCCATCCAGTATATCCGCTGTTTCACCATTGGTCACGATCACGACCGGTATTTGATAGGGCATTATCAAGCGGCTGATCGCCAACGTCGGGCGATGACGGGTAACCAAAGAACCTGGTGCGTATTTAATCACCATTGCCATGCGATCGTCAACCGTAACCGCATAATCCACCCACAATCGCCCCTTACGAGCACCGGCGGTCACCACCAATGGGATGCGAGCACCGATGTCTTCCCGAGCGTATTCCTTTTCCGAGACCAAAAAGCGGGCAATTTTTTGCCGATATCGCTCATCATGCGTATCATCTAACGGTTCCCCGGTCAGATAATCATTCAATTTTCCCAAAATCAGATGATGGCCCCCCATCGCCCACCTTCCTGTTAAAATATAGTGTTGAAGATAATGATTTTGGCAAGGCCAGAGGGAGGAAGCGGTATAATTAATACCGCGACGACCGATAACGCAGCCCAAAAACATTATCTTGAATGCTATAGCACTTTACAAAGCCTTTTGTCTGTGAATAGATAATACCGCAAAATAATACATCGATACCGAAATAACAACCGGAGTGCCATGAACATCCGCGAGCAGTTTGAAAAACGCGAAAAAAATTTCATGTCTCCGTTCGGCTGCCAAAGTGCCCTGAGCCAAGGAAGAAAGCGGGCGGAAGCACCGTGTCCGATTCGAACCGCATTTCAAGTGGATCGTGATCGAATCGTATACTCAAACGCGTTTAGACGGCTGAAACACAAGACACAAGTATTTTTGAACCCTTTGGGTGACGAATACCGAACCCGCCTGACCCATACATTGGAGGTGTCCCAAATTGCACGGACCATCGCCCGGGCGATGTTCCTCAATGAAGACCTGACCGAAGCCATCGCCTTGGGGCATGATTTGGGGCACACCCCTTTTGGCCATGGTGGAGAAGCGGTGCTCCAGGAAATTCACTCACCGGATTTTTTTCACCACATACAAAGCCTTCGGGTAGTCGACGTTATCGAAAATAATGGGCAGGGCCTCAATCTGACCCATGAGGTTCGCGACGGCATTCTGAAACACTCCAAGGGATATGGAAAGATCCTTCCCGACGATCCCAACGAGCTGGCCTGCACAATGGAAGGGCGTATCGTGCGCATAGCCGATATCATGGCCTACCTTAACCATGATCTCGATGATGCGATTCGCAGTGGCGTTATATGCGAAGCGCAGGTGCCGGAGGTGTGCAAACGAATCATCGGCCGAACGCACCAAGAGCGCGCCACGACCATGATCCGGGACCTCGTCTTTTCCAGCCGAGCCGTTGGCGGCCAGTTGAATCTGGCAATGAGTGACGACGTGTTCGATGCCATGACGACCCTGCGTGCGTTTCTTTATGAAAATGTCTATCGATCCAACCGGGTTCACCAGGAATTTATCAAGGCGAAAAAGATATTGTCCGAGCTATACGCGTACCTGTTAAAAGACGAAACGGTGCTGGCAACCGAACTCGACCGCATGGGTATAGGCGGTTGCCTGAGAAACGGCGAAACCCGTGAACAGGTCGTTTGCGATTTTATCGCCAGCATGACCGATCGTCACGCGTTGGGTTTGTACGGCAAGATTTTTTTCCCTACGCCAACGGTGTGATCATGACAATGGAATCGGTAATTGCCCATAGAACCATTTATCTCTCGGCGCTTGACCGGCTGGCGGCCCTTTTTGAACGCATGGATCAGGCATATGCGGCCGTGGCCGACCAATACGGATTTCATTGCAGCGGGTGCAAGGACAACTGTTGCCTGACACGCTTTTACCATCATACGCTCCTTGAGTACCTCTACTTGATCGACGGTTTACGGCAGCTTGACGCCACAACCTGGCAAGCCGTCCGCCGGCAAGCGGTGACCGTCGATGCCCAAATGGCCCGGGCCGAGCGGCGCGGTGAGTCGTCTCGCATCATGTGCCCCCTGAACGAGAATGGCAGGTGCCTCGTTTACCCCCATCGCCCGATGATTTGCAGGCTGCACGGCATCCCCCATGAACTTCATCGTCCCGACGGCAAAATCCTAAAGAATCCAGGGTGTGACGCTTTTTTCGATCAAATTCGGAAGAATGGCAAAAGCGATTACATTCCATTCGACCGGACTCCGTTTTACCGAGACATGGCCATGTTGGAAAAGCAGCTGCGCTCGCAAACCGGTTACCACGAAAAAATCAAACTCACCGTTGCTCAAATGCTGGCAGCGATCACGGATAGACATCATGAAATCAGTTGATCCGCAAACGATTGACCAACTCCCCGGAAGACTCCTTGGGAAAAATGACACATTTGCCTTTGCCTGCCATAAAGATCTGGCCTGTTTCAATCAATGCTGCCGCAATCTAAATCTTTTTCTCTACCCCTATGATGTTATCCGCCTGAGAAAAAAACTGGGTATGGATTCGGACCAGTTTCTCGACACCCATGTGGATGTGGTCATGCGAAAGGGGAACTTTTTCCCCGACGTTCTCTTGCGCATGGCCGACAATGCGGCCAAGACGTGTCCCTTTTTGAGCGACCAGGGATGCACCGTTTACCCGGATCGTCCCGACACGTGCCGCACATTCCCGGTAGAGCACGGTCTCTTGTTCAAAGACCAAGCGACCCCGCCCGAGATCGTCAGTTTTTTCCGTCCTCCCGATTTCTGTCAGGGGCAACATGAAAGTCGGAACTGGACATTGGCCGATTGGGCGGACGATCAGGAAGCGGTCATTTATAACCGCATGACGGCCCGCTGGGCGACCGTCAAGGCACTGTTCACGCAAGATCCCTGGGGGCCGGAAGGAATAAACGGGGCAAAGGGCAAAATGGCGTTCATGGCCGCCTATAACATCGACCGTTTCCGGGAGTTTGTTTTTCAAAGCAGTTTTCTGAAGCGCTATCGGGTGAAGAAGGCACGGGTTAAAAAACTTCGCGCCAGCGACCGTGAATTACTCCTTTTTGGACTCGAATGGATTCGTCATTTCGTTTGGGGGATGCCGTCCGATAGCATTCGTATCTGAATCGGTCGTCTGCCATGCATCGGGTTGGTGTGGGATAAGGCCTTTAAAAAGGCGCCGCAGACTGCATGCCGGCGATAACGATTTTGGTAAAGCCCTATTTTTTACCCGCAACAGCCTCGGCAATGTTGAATAAATAATCGCCGATTTTTTCCAGGTTGGTCAACAGGCTGACATATAAGAGACCCTGATCGATACCGCATGCGCACGATCGCAAGCGCTGAATATGGTCATCACGAAACTTCTCTCGCAACGCATCGATGCTGTTTTCCAATTTTTCGGCCTGATTCATGAAGTTTGAAGGCCGCTTTCGCATGGCAGCGGTAATCAAGTCCATAAATTCGTCTACCCGTTCCACCAATGTGTATAAATCCGCCATGGCCGTTTCGGTGAATGTGAGATCGCCCTCGATCAGATCCTCGACGGTTTGCGCGATGTTTTCCACCGAGTCACCAATGCGTTCGATGTTATTGGTCATGCGCATCAGGCTGGAAATTTCCTTGGCCTCGGATTCACTGACATCACTCTGGTAAATCCGTGTAAGGTAGGCCAGAATCTCCCGTTGCATATCATCCAGATGATTTTCGACTTTTCGCCACTTGGCCAATTTTTTATAGTCTCGGTCCTTGATCCGCCTGACCGTCTTGCGAAAGGTGTAGCTGGCCGTTTCGGCCATGCGCAGGATTTCGCTGCGGGTTTCCACGATCGCGGCGATGGGTGTGTTGATCAGTCGGTCACCGAAGTTGGGCAGACGGAAATAATCGATCTCCTCATCTTCCTTGGGTGAAAGGAAGATGGCGACCTTGATGAGCCAAGGCAACACCAAGAGAAAAAACGAGGCGTTGATCACATTGAACAGCGTATGGCCGTTGGCGATATAGCGCCCCATGTTGACCATGTCACCATCAACGGTCTGGTTTACGGGGCCGGCGCCGAGTTTTAAGGATATCACCTGCACAAAATCGACAAAGAGCGGGAAAATACATAACATAAGGGACACACCAATTACGTTGAACATGGTGTGGGCCCGTGCGGCCCGGTGCGCGTTGACATTGTTGGATCCGATGGTGGCCAGTTCGGCCGTAATGGTGGTACCGATATTTTCCCCCAGCACCAGGGCCATGGCACCCGGAAAGGCGAGCAAGCCCTGGCTGGCCAGGGTCATGGTGAGACCGATGGTGGCCGATGACGATTGGACGAGAATGGTCAACACGGCGCCGACCACGACGCACAAAAGCAGGCCGCCGAAGCTGCTGGGATCGAAACGGGTGAAAAAATCAAGGAAGGTCGGGTCGGTCTTGATGGGCGAAAGCCCATGTTTCATGACCGTCATGCCGTAAAAAAGCATACCGAACCCCAGGATCACCTCGCCGATGTAACGGGTCTTCTTGTGCTGGCTGAAAAATTTGAGCACCACGCCGACGCTGATGGCAGGTAACGCCAGAGCGGTTAATTTGAAGGCGATCAGCTGGGCCGTAACCGTTGTTCCGATGTTCGCGCCCAGGATCATGCCCACGGCCTGCTGGAGCGTCATGAGTCCGGCAGTGACAAACCCGATGAGCATCACCGTGGTCGCCGAAGAGGATTGAACCATGGCGGTGACCACGGTACCGGTCAAGCAGCCCAAGATACGATTCGAGGATACCGCACTGAGAATCGCCTTAATCCGTTTGCCTGCCGTCATCTGGAGCCCCTCGGTCATCATCTTCATGCCCAGAATAAACATCCCAAGGCCACCCAGGGTCGTAATGATCACACTCGTCATTGCCATCTCCATCCCTTAAGATCAATCAACCCGACGGGGTTAGATCCGATGCGCGCCACCCGCTAAAAAATTTTAGCAATATTTCTAATCAGTTATATAATAAACAAAAAAAGTTGATTCGGTTTTACCATAGGTCGCCCAGATGTCAAGCCCCAAGGTCACCACCCACCGGGTAATCGCCTGTAACGCGGGCGTATCGTAATCGCTATCGAAAAGAAACGGAATGTGGACATGCAATCAGATGCGATACCCGATGGCATAGAAATCCACGTCCTCCGGATGGACAAAGACTTCGCTGATGGCCTTGTCGCGCACCGAGATTCCAGCCCGGTGAACCGATTCCGGGTCACCGGAAACCAGCGGATGCCAATCCGCCAGATCTTTTCCCTCGAATAGCCGTCGGTACGCACAAGTTCTGGGCAACCAGCGTAAACGGGAAATTTTTTTTGGGGTCAATACCAGACAATCGGGCACGAGCGTCGTCCGTTGCGCATACCCCGTACACCGGCAGGCCTGAGTATCCAATAGATAACAGGAAACCCAGGTATAGGTCACCTTGCCGGTCTTCGGGTCCTGAAATTTTTGCAGGCAGCACCGGCCGCATCCGTCACATAGCGATTCCCACTGCTCACGGCTCATCTGGTTTAAAGATAACGTTTTCCAGAACGGTTCACGGGTTGATTGAGGGTCGAATACTTTTTCCATGGCCCCGCTCCAATACCATAGAGTGACACGCTCAAAAAGGGATGAAATCGATTTTAAACTTTTTCTGGAAATTCAGTACCTTCTTGATGTAGTGCCGCGTGGCTTTGAAAGGCGGTACGCCATCATAATTCCTGACGTGGCGCGACCCCGCATTATAGGCTGCCAGCGCCAATTGAACATCACCGTCAAACCGGTCAAGCAACGATCGAAAGTAGCGGACGCCGCCATCAATATTTTGCATCGGATCATAAACATCCCGAATCCCTAGGGCTTTCGCTGTGGCTGGCATCAGCTGCATCAACCCACCGGCGCCTTTCTTGGATTTTGCCCTGGGATTGTATCCCGACTCGGCAAAGATGATGGCCTGAATCAAATGCGGATCCACCTGATAACGCCCGGCCACCCGAATGATGATGCCTTGGTAGGGAATTTTTTGTTTCTGCTTGACGGTATCGGGAATCACAGGCACGGTTTCGACGCAACACCCACCATCATGGGCCCATTCCATCTCGGGTGAAACGCACAGGGATTCAGGGGCAGGCGTAATCGACCGGGGACCTAAATTAGGTCGATCCAGAACCTGCCCCGCCGTCCGCTCGGTGACCAAAACAGGGTTGATTGCAAAGGATTTCTCGAGAGTTTGGACGCCAAACAGAAATCCCGTGCAGGCGATTACCGATACGAAGAAAGAGATAATCGTCTTTCGCAGGGCAAATGGGTCTTGGTGGTAACGATCGGTCTTCATAAGCTTCATATCTATCAATGGTTGATGAATGAAAAATGAACACGTTGATTAACCAGTGATAGTAAAGCAAATTCAATACCACCGCCAATAAAAACTATATTTTCAATATTATTATATAGTTAAAAAAGAATCCAGAATCATGGCAAAATATAACATTATGGCATCGATTCGCCAATCATTGGGGTATGGATGCCATAATGGATGGTGTTGCACATCGCGTTTAGAAGACCATCGGCATACGAAAAGAGGTGCTTAAAGTCCCAGGTAAGCTTTTTTGACCGCTTCATTGGACAGCAAGTTCTCGGCCGAGTCCGCCAAGGTAATGCGTCCATTTTCCATTACATATCCACGATGCGCAACTTTAAGCGCAAGATTGGCATTCTGTTCCACTAAGAAGATTGTCGTACGGTTTTCAGCGTTAACTTGTTCTATGATTTCAAATATTCGTTTAACGACCAAGGGCGCCAGACCGAGTGACGGCTCATCGAGTAAAAGCAACCGGGGGCGAGCCATTAACGCCCGCGAGATCGCCAACATTTGCTGTTCACCGCCACTTAGGGTGCCCCCGGCTTGATTGCGCCGCTCGGCCAGAATGGGAAAAAGGCTGAAAACATAATCCAGATCCGATTTCACCCCGCCGGCATCGTTTCTTAGGAAGGCCCCCATATCCAAATTCTCCAGCACGGTGAGATGGGGAAAAATCCGCCGACCTTCCGGGACCTGACTGATCCCCATGGACACAATCTTATTCGGATTGACATTGTTGATAGGCCGATCCATAAAGAAAATGGTACCTCTGCGTGGTGGTACGATCCCTGAAATGGACATCAAGGTGGTCGTTTTCCCGGCGCCGTTGGCACCGATCAGGGTAATGATCTCACCTTCCTTTACTTCCAGGCTAACCCCCTTCAATGCTTGAATATTTCCATAATAGCTGTTGATATTATCCAATCTAAGCATCGACCGACTCTCCAAGGTAAGCTTTGATTACCGCCGGATTTTGGCTGATCTCTGCGGGTGTTCCTTCAGCGATTTTTTTCCCGTAATCGACAACATCGATGTGGTCGGAGAGATTCATCACCAGTTTCATGTCATGTTCGATCAGTAAGATGGCGATCTTTTCATCACGGCGCAATTGTTCGATCATCGCGTCAAGGTCGCGGGTCTCTTGGGCATTCATGCCTGCCGCCGGCTCGTCTAGAAGCAGCAAAATGGGCTCGGTGGCCATGGCGCGGGCGATTTCCAATCTTCTCTGGGCACCATAGGGAAGGTTCTTCGCAAATTCGTTGACGTAGCCGTCCAAACCGAATTTTTCGAGAATTTGATAGCTATCGGCGATGACCTTCTTTTCTTCCGCCCTGGCGCGCGGCGGCCGAAAAACGGCCCCCGGGATGCCGGTTCGCATGCGGCAATGCCGGCCAATCATAACGTTTTCAAGGACTGTCATGTTTTGGAAGAGTCGGATATTCTGGAAGGTGCGGGCCATTCCCAGGGCGGTTACCTGATCGGGTTTGAGACCGTTGAGGCGGTTTTTGCCGCCGTCTTTGGCGGCAAGTATAATATCTCCGCCAGTGGGCGTATAGATACCGGTAATGCAATTAAACAATGTGGTCTTGCCGGCACCGTTGGGTCCAATCAAGGCGACGATTTCATTGGCGTTGATGGTCAGATCCACCTGATCTAAAGCGCACAGCCCCCCAAAATTCATCGTCAATTGGGTCACCATCAGGACCGGTTCCGTCGACGGATTATTTTTCACTGTTTCCACTTCCACCCTCAAAGCGATAAATTTTTCTTACATCGCTGATGATGCCACCCGGACGAAACACCATCATGATCACCAAAACCATACCGAAAATCAGCATGCGATATTCAGAAAACGCACGAAAATACTCGGGCAACAGCTTTAAGGCAAAGGCGCCGCAGATGACACCGACGATCGACCCCATGCCGCCGAGCACCACGCAGCATAAAATAATGACCGACTCCCAAATGGTAAAACTGGCCGGATTGATGAAAGTGGTTTTGGCTGCGAATACCACGCCCCCCATGCCCGCCCAGGTGGCCCCTAAGGCAAAGGCACTCAGTTTGGTACGGGTTTTGTTGATGCCCATGGCCTGGCAGGCTACTTCATCCTCCCTGAGGGCCATCCACGCCCGACCGACCCGGGAATCCTGCAAGCGCCGAACCACGAAAATAGTAAAAAGGGCCAGCCCGATCATCAAATAGTAAATAAAGACATGGTTTTGATGTAACGACAGATGCATACCGAAAAATCCGGGGCGCGGGATGTTGGCGATACCGCTGGGACCAAAAGAAAAGTCATTCCAGTTCTCCAGAATCAGACGGATAATTTCGCCGAATCCCAAGGTGACGATGGCCAGGTAGTCCCCCCGTAACCGCAAGACGGGAAAGCCGAGCAACACGCCGAAAATGAAGCCCAGGGCACCGCCGATCGGCAACGCCAGCCAGAAGCTGACCCCGAAGTGATAATTGAGCAGGGCATACGCATAGGCGCCTACGGCGTAGAAGGCAACATAGCCAAGGTCCAACAGGCCGGCCAGGCCAACAACGATATTGAGGCCCAAGGCAACCACCACATAAATGAGGGCGGTGGTCATGATGTCGATTTGATAGAGAGAGGTGACCAGCGGGAAAACCAGAAAGGCGATTCCGACGACGACGATTCCCGGGCGGATGAAACGCGGATCTTTGATTAGCCGCTGAACGAGGGTCAAGGTCTCTTGGTCGCCTTCTTCGGCTTTTTTGATCCCCGCCTCCTTGCGACGAATCAGGTAACGCCACACAAATGATAGAAAAAACGATCCAACGCCGACGATCACCATGCGATGCCAGCGCCATTCCACCGTTTCGTGGATGGTATTGACGCGAATGACCATGATGGGAAACGTTAGAAACATGAACCAGAGGCTGGTCAGAAGTGATTTTTTGATTTCATCCCAGTAAAACAAACTCGCCGCCGTTGACGTATTCGGAGTTGCCATAAGATCTGAGCGCCCTCCTATTTTTTTAAACTTTATCCGTTTCCTTGCGCCCCAACAACCCCGATGGACGAAAAATTAAAATCAAAACGAGAAACAGAAACGCGAATACATCTTCATAATCACTAGAGATATAGCCAGTGAAGAAACTTTCCGTCCACCCTAAAACCAGGCTTCCCAAAACGGCACCGGGCATACTGCCGATACCGCCCAAGACTGCCGCCACAAAGGCCTTGATACCGGCGATGAACCCAATGTAGAAGTTGATCTGACCGATATGGGAGGCGATTAAAATCCCTCCCAGGGCGGCGGTGGCCGACCCGAGCACGAAGGTCGTCGAAATCACCTTGTCGACGTCCACGCCCACCAACATGGCCATCTCACGATCCTGCGATGTGGCTCGCATGGCTTTTCCCATGCGGGTAAATTTGATCAAAAAAGTCAACAAAATCATCACAATCGCGGTGGTCAGATAGATAACCAGCTCCGATGCCCGCACGATATGCTCCACCGGCTTTAAAAATTCGAAATCGGGTATCAGGTTGGGAAAAGGAAGGAAGTCAGATGTCTGGGCGAGAAGAACATAATTTTGTAGAAACAGTGACATACCGATGGCGCTGATCAGTGCCGACAGCCGGGGCGCCTTACGCAGGGGTTTGTAGGCGATCTTTTCCATGGTCCAGCCATAGGACGCCGACCAAATCACCGCGGCAATGGAAGCGATAACCAAAATGGCTGCGGAGTTCCAACCGGCCAGGGTCAGCACCCCCACCACGATCAACCCGGTAAAGGCACCGATCATATAGATTTCACCGTGGGCAAAATTGATCAGCTCGATGATACCGTATACCATCGTATACCCCAAAGCGATCATCGCATAAATACTTCCGCGGGTTAGCCCCCCCAAAAACATTTCAAAAAAATAATCAATGTTCATCGTCCCGGTTATCTCCCTACGTTGCGTGTCCGGTGCGCTTTTGTCGTCTACGAAACCGTCCGACCAAAAACAAATTAGGGAACGGGGACCGATTCCCCGTCCCCCAATCTTGGACTCACGTAAGGCGTTATTTTATTTCAACATAAACACCATTTTGAACCTGATACATGGCAAAACCGACGCCGATGGCATCTCCCTTTTGATCGAATTTGATGATTCCCAAGGGCGTGGCCACCCATTCGTTGCGCAGCACATCGACGATGTCATCGTATTCGGTGGAGCAGGATTTTTCCACGGCATTGATCAATGCCAAGGCGGCGGCATAGGCGTTCAGGTAAAAGGCACCCGGGTCTTCACCGTACTTGGCTTTATGGGCCTCAACCGCCTCAATGGCGATGGGATTCTTTGATGTATCCATCGGCCCGGTGGCGTATACACCGTCGGCATATTCACCGGCGACCTTAATAAAGGTATCATCCTTCACACCGTCATCGGAAATAAAGATCGTATCCATGGCTTTCTTGCGCATCTGGGATACAATCTTGGAGGCCTCGGGATGATACCCCCCAAAAATGACGGCTTGCGCGCCTGACTGTCTAATCTTGTTGACCACGGCCGAATAGTCGACCGCCCCTGGGGTGACGCCTTCATACAAGACCACTTCGCCGCGGCTGTCGTTTTCGATAAAGGATTTGGCAAACTCGGCCAGTCCTTTCCCATAATCGCCTTTGTCGTGCAAAACGGCAATTTTACTGACCTTGAGGGTATCCAAGGCAAATTCGACCTCCAACTTTGCCTGAGCGTCATCCGATGCAATGGTTCGAAAGAAATTCGGGTAATCCCCACTTTGGGTCAGGGCCGGGTTCGTGGCCGAGGGAGACATGGTAACGATTTTGGAGTCTTTGTAGATACCCAAGGCCGCCTTGGTGGCTCCCGAACAGATGTGCCCTAACACCGCATGAACCCCCTCGCCGGTAACCTTCGTGGCGGAGCTGGTCGCAATCTCAGGCTTACAGACATCATCTTCCACGACCAGTTCGATTTTTCGCTCATTGATCCCACACCGGGCATTGCGACGCGCCGCGACCAGTTCGGCGGCGCGTGTCGTCGGGATCCCATAGGATGCCAAATCACCGCTGTGGGGACCCACCACCGCCAATTTTACCGGTGGCAATTCGACTTTTTTTTCTACTTTGGTCTCTTCTTCTTTTTGTGCACAGCCAACCACCATGGCCATCGATAAAAGCACGGTGATGAACAATCTTAAAAAACGCCCTTGGTCGTGATGCATAATGTTCCCCTCCTCGTTTCTTCCTCTGTTTTATAGTTAGCGTTCAATTGATTGTTTTCCTATAGAGAGAGTATCCGCGGTTGTCAAATATAATCACGTCAAGGATCTCATGGTCTCATCCCACAATCAAGGCCGAATTTTCCCCGGGTTATCGATCTTGCCCTGAACACCAAACCCATGTATGAAAGGCGAAGCGGAATTCTCTTTGGGTGCCTGTTCGTTTTATCGCTACCGACAAAAGGCAGGGAAAAAACCATCATGCGAAAACATATCGGTCTAGTGGTCAAAGATGAAACCAATGCCCTCCGGCAGGCCGACCGGTTCGAGGGCTGGCTGCTTGATAAAGGACTCGCGGTCACGCGCCGCCAAAGCATCGACCCCGTGAAAAGTCACTGTCACGCGCCCACGCCCCAAATACCCGCAGACCTTTTCTGTGTCTTTGTATTAGGCGGAGATGGAACGTTTTTAAGCGCCGTTCGCTGGATCGGCGACTGTCAGGTTCCCATTATCGGCGTTAAATTCGGCGAAGTGGGATTTCTCGCCGAAACCACGGCGGATCGTCTGTTAGAAGTGGCGGAAGCGATCTTGAAGAATCAATTTTCCACCCGCTCACAGATGCGGCTCCAGGTTAGGGCATACCGCAATGGCGCAGAAATCACCCAGGCCTCGGCGTTCAACGATGTTGTCATCAACAAGGGCGCCCTGGCCCGCCTGGCGCGCATCCGTACCCACATCGACGGGCAATTTCTGACCGATTATCGTGCCGACGGCCTTATCATCGCCACCCCAACCGGCTCCACCGCCTATTCGTTGGCTGCCGGCGGGCCAATCATCCACCCGTCGGTCCCCGGAATGATAATCACGCCAATCTGTCCCTTCACGCTCACCAATCGACCGCTGATGGTCCCTGACGGGGTGACGATCAAAATCCAGCTGGACGAAAATGCCTCGGACATGATGCTCACCTGTGATGGCCAGGTGGGGCTTAAAATTGACCACCGAGACACGATCGTCATCAGCAAGAGTTCCGCCCCCGTTCAAATGATCACCCTTCCCGACCAAAATTACTTCGATGTGCTGAAGGCCAAACTCCGGTGGAGTGGCAGTCGCGTCTGACATAAATAGCATTCATAAAACAAATTGCTCTTTTCATTTTTCATGGTTCATGTTAACAAGGTTCACAGGGATGAATGAGTAATAGACCTTTTAAAAACACACATGCTGGAGCTTAAGTGCAGCCTGGACAACTGCACCAGCACACGATGAAAAGGAGGTGAGCGAAAGCATTTGCGTGGATTGAATCCGTGAATACAAAGGGTGCCATGATAAACAAAACGAGGAGGATTCATGATGAAAGGTCGTCATATTAAACTATCAACCGTGATCGTGGCCATTTCATTGGTGTTGTTTTTGGCTGATGCGGCGATAGCGGGAGGAATCATCAATAAAAATAACCAGAGTGCCGACTACATGCGGACACTAAACCGTGCCGCGGCCACGGATTACGCCGACATCGCCGTTTACAACCCCGCAGGCATCATGCAGATGGAGGACGGGTTTTACGGCAAACTGGACGTCATGTACTACAATAAAGATTACACCAACGATGTTCCGGGATACGGAGAACTGAGCCAGGATGAGCCGTCGATTACACCAGGCGTTTTTACCGTCTATAAAAAGAAAAAATGGGCGGGGTTCCTTGCGTTTACCATCCCCGCCGGTGGTGGCGAGTTGAATTACGAAAATGGTAACGCAAGAACGGTAGCACTTGCCAATGGCGTTTCTGATCTTATTAATTCATCGTTAGAAACTTATTTGGGAACCTCTGCATTTAATTACAACAATATTGATGACATGGCGTTGGAAGTGAAACAAAGCACGGTATACGGCTTCACGATTGGGGCCTCGTATGCCATCAATGACGCGTGGTCAATTGCAGTGGGAACACGGTATTCGACGGGGACGCGAGAATTCGATGGGTTCGCAACGATCAGTGCAGACACCGCAATTCCGACCAACCCTTATGGAATCACCAATGATCCGCAGAAACTTAGCATTAATCTTGAGGAAGAGGCTGAAGGGTGGGCGGGGGTCCTGGGAGTCAATTTCACTCCGAACGACAAGCTCAATGCCGCGTTGACCTATATTTCGAACACCAAAATGGAATACGATATGGATGTCAAGCGGGACACGACCATGCCTGATGGTTCGAGTCTGGCGGAAGGAATCGGCTTCCCGGATGGTTCCCAACGCCGTATCGACCTTCCCGCCCAACTGGGTGCCGGGGTTTCCTATCGTTTCCTGCCACCCCTCAAAGTCGATCTGACCTACACCTATTATTTCGAAAAAGACGCCAACATCGATACCTACGCGGATGAGGGCAACAGCTGGGATTTGGGTATTTCGGGCGAATACACCTTCAATCCAGCCTGGAAGGCCAGCCTGGGCTACATGCTGACCCGTGTCGACCTCGATGACGACGAGCAAATCAATGAACCCGAAGAGCCGAAACTCGGCGCCAACGCATTTGCCGCCGGCATCGTATGGAGTCCGACCCAACGCTGGGCCATTACCCTGGGCGGCGCTTATATCATGTATGATGAGGTGACGGACAGTGAGGGTATTGAATACGACAAGACGGTGATGAATGGTTCCCTGGGCATTCAGTACAAGTTTTTCTAAGAGACGGTTTTGACAAATCCGTCTCAGAACCGCTAACACTAGTATCAAAACATTAAATGCCAACCGGCTTCCGTCATGGCGTATCGGAAGCCGGTTTTCGTTTTTTCGCCTTCGCGCCGCGTTGAAAGCCCATCATTTTCCTTTGTAGGTCTCCTTCATGATCAGGGCGCACCCCAGGGCAACCCCCGATGAGACCAACAACACGAGCAGCATGGTTGAATATCCCTCCAGGGCATAGGCGCCGGCTGCATCCCGTGGGTAAGCGTCCAGAATCTTGCCCAGCATCGGCATGTAAATCGCCCCCCCCAAAAAGGGAAAGAGGTTGACCGTCCCCACCGACGTGCCGGCGATTTCCACGGGGAAAAGCTCCTTGACCGTGGTAAAACCGATGGCCACGATGGCCGAGGCACATATGGAAAAGAGCACAAACACGCCGTACAGAATGTATCGGGGCAGGCCGAAGGGATACAGGTAAAGCAGTCCCATTTCCACGACTAGCACGGTCGTACAACCGATGATCGGTTTTTTTCGGCTTTTCAGGAAACGATCCGAAATCACGCCCAAGAACGGGCTGCCGATGATCATCCCCCAGGCGATCATGCTCAACACCGCGCCGGTCTCCTCCCGGGTAAGCCCGTGCACATGCATCAGATACGGCCCCCCCCATAAGCCACCGAAGCCGAAAAAAATGCCGCAATCGAAGAAATACCAGATGGCCAGGGGCCAGAAATAGCGGCTGCTCAGCACCTGACGCATCCCCGTCAACAAGGGAATCGTCTCAGCCGACGGCGGGCCGTGGCCCGTCTTGCCGGACAAATCGGCAATGGCCGGCCACCCTTTATCCTGGGGGCGATCCCGAACGAGAATCCAAACCAGGCCCACGAGCAAGAAAGTGAATCCACCGATGGCCTCGAAGGATAACCGCCAACCAAACCGGTCGGTCATCAGTGCCAGAAGCCATGTGGCGGCCATGACCCCCGCCCCCCCCATGGCATTCAAAATCCCGGCCATGGAGGCGAACTCGTGGGGCGCATACCACTGGGAAAGAATCTTCATGGTGGGGATAAAAACCATGGAGACCCCAAAGCCCACGAGAATGCGCCCCACCACCGCGGTTTTAAAATTCGGTGCCAAACCAAACAATACGCTACCTGCCGCGGCCAAAACCAGAAAACAGGTAACCGTTCGTCTCGGTCCCACGGAATCCGAGAGCAACCCGGCAGGCAGTTGCATGACTGCGTAGCAATAAAAATAAATCGACCCCAAGGCCCCCAGGGTGCCGGCCGTGGTGTCGAAGTCTTTGACCAGGCTATCCGCCACGACCGACAGGGAAAGCCTGTGGAAATAAACGAAGAAATAGGCCAAGCCCAGAACGGAAAAAATCAACCAGCGGTATCGAAACAAGGGGTGCGTTGACGTCTCGACCATATACGGCTCCTTTTTGCTTTTGCCAGCAGATGTGGCTAAAATAATCGATCATTGCGGATGGCCCAGGGAGGGCGCCTGATGCGACATCATGCCATAGGAAAGGCGCATTGAAAAGCCACAACGCTTTTAGAAACGGTTTAAACTGTCTCTTCGGTTGCTGCCGGCATGGATCGGTTTTATATTTTTCCCAAGGAGCGCGGCATGACCCGAAATGACAATCGCACATGCAAATGGTCGGCTATCGACAGTGCCCAGAAAGCGGCTGGCACAGACCGCCAGTGGCTCTCTGGAAAGACCGCATCCCTGCTATTGGTTGCCGGAGCCTATGGACTGGGTGGTGGCGGCATGGCCGCCTGGTTGGGTTTCATTTTCTGGGGCCCCTGGATCCGGCTCACGCCCCACATCGGCATCGCCGGTGGTTTGCTGGTGGACGCACTCCTATGCCTTCTTTTTTTCAGTCAACACAGCATCATGGTCCGGCGCCGGTTCCGGCTATGGCTTACCCGTACCGTTCGGACCGAATTGCATGGTGCGCTTTACGCCAGCGCCTCAGGGGCATGCCTGTTGTTGCTGGTTTCTTTCTGGCAACCCGCCGGTCCGTCATTAGGGACCCCGCCGGTTTGGATCCGGTGGACCATGGCTGGGGTTTTCTTCCTGGCGGCCGCCGGTGCATGGTGGGGTGCCCGGGCCTTGGGTGAATTTGACGCATTGGGCGTCAAACCCGCTTTAGGCATCTTCGACCGTCATCGATCGGAGGCGCCCATGGTACTGACCGTTCGTGGGCCCTACCGCTGGGTGCGCCACCCCCTATACTTCTTGAGCCTGGTCATCATCTGGTCGGGTCCGGTGTACACATTCGATCGGATGTTGCACAACCTGCTGTGGAGCGTTTGGATCGTCATCGGGGCGCATAATGAAGAACGGGATCTGGTGGCCTGTTTCGGAGACGCGTATCGGTCCTATCGTCAATCGGTTCCCATGCTGCTGCCTAAAAGCATCCGTCCGATGGTGCCGGACGATTACCGTCCCCCCCGAAACGGCCAGTGAGCGTTTTTCCTGTCATGGTAGGACAGGCAGGGCAATCGCAGAGTGCTTTCCGGGTTGCCTTTCTTCCCAAAGATAGAGCGTTCATGAATGTGGCTCATCGTGGAATTGTGTGGAAGCGCACGATGAGCAGCTATTCGCCTTTAGCCATTAGCAGTTCGCTAATATTCGGAAAATCCAGGAATCTTAACGGCTAACAGCTTAAGGCTGTGTTGCAAAGATTCTAAATCCAACGGTTCAGGAATATCTACACACAAATCCGCGTTGAACCATGAAAAATGCCAAATTGTGGTATTCTATCTGTTTTAAAATCGATTTCATCCTTCAAGGGTGACAGCGCTCATAATGGCCCTTATAGTATTTTTGTTTTGATACTTTTTAACTTTGCCATCGGAGAGGTTAACGATGCCCGCACCCAAAAATGTCATGGAAATCTTCAAGTTGCTGGATAAGTCAAACTGCCGGGAGTGTGGTGAAAAAACCTGTCTGGCCTTTGCCGGAGCCGTGTTTCGGGGACAGAAGAGAATCGATGCGTGTCCGCGACTCGACGCATCGGTGATCGAGACGTTTGGCACCGAAGGGGGAGAGCGCAACCCCATCGAAGAAAACCGTGAAGCCTTCCTGGAGTCCATGAAACAGCAGATTGCCGGCGTCGACCTGCAGGCAGCCGCCGAAAAAAGTGGGGGCCGGTTCAAAAACGATCGCCTGACCCTTAAAATCCTGGGCAAGGATTTCACTGTCGATCAAAAAGGCAATCTTTATACGGATATCCACGTCAACCCCTGGGTGGTGGCGCCGTTTTTCGATTATGTGATCAACGGTCAAGGCGTCGACCCCACCGGTCAATGGGTGTCCTTCCGCGAACTGAAAAACGGCAAGGATCGCTACCCGCTATTTCAGAAACGCTGTGAAGAAGCCATGCAACGGATCGCCGATGTCTACACGGATCTGTTCGCCGATGTGGTCCACCTGTTCTCCGCCAAACAAGTCGAGCGACAGTTTCGGTCCGATGTGTCCGTCATGCTGCACCCCTTGCCCAAGGTGCCGGTCATGATCTGCTATTGGCTTCCGGACGAGGGCCTGAATTCGAGCCTCAATATCTATTTCGATGAAACCGCGGACCAAAACCTTGATATCGGTTCTGTTTTCTCATTGGGTGCCGGGCTGACCCAGATGTTTTACAAACTGGCCCTGCGGCATGGGATTGCCGAGACCTCGCTGCAATAGATTATCGAACATAATACCGCGTCCATCCCATCCAGCGGACACTAGATAGAAGTCAGCGCCGCCGCCGGGCTCCGACCGGTTTGAACGAGAATGAAGTTTCATAAGAGATAGAATGAAGCTGATGTTGCTTCGCCTATCGTCGGGGCCTGCCCTGCCTGCGCCAACCGGTTTCAGGTTTCAGGCAGGCCCGCGCCTGTCAATCGTTACTGAAGGGCTGATTTTAACAAATTGGAGACGGTGCTGCCCCCCTTGGACTGGGCGTATTCCAAGACGACGGGGATGAACTTGCCGACCATGTCGCTGCTCAACCCCAATTTGGAAAACGTATCACTCAACCCGGCAAGCGTCGACAAGGAACCTCCGCTCTTGCCCAACATGGATGACAGCCCCCCGAGGGTTCCGGATCCGGAGTCTCCCGAGGAGGCACTGCTCATCAGCGATTTCACCTCGGGCAACGCATCGGTAACCTTGGTGAAATCCTCGGCACTCATGTTCTTGGAGGCCGAGTCGAAAATCGCTCCGGCGCCGCCTTCGGCTTGTTCACTGGTCACCCCCAGGTTCTTGGTCAACATGCCAACCAAATCCAGACCAGCCGCAAAAACCGATGTTCCCCCACCAAGCACGAATGCCACCACTGCCATAGCGCCGATCATCATTGCCCCTTTTCGCATACTGCGCCTCCTTTTATTGATTGTTTTTTCTTGCTCACGTTCCGAATCGAAAAACCAACAGTTGCTGATATCACAGGTGTCTGAACCGTTTCAACGTCCAAGTGATCGACTGTAACGCAAAGTTACAGAAAATCGTACAACGATCGCCCATGAATTTTCCGTTGGCCTATGATATGCGTTGACCGATCATGAAACGTACGAGCATCGAAAAAATCATTGCCGATCTGCCGATCGTATCGGTCCTCGAGCGCCTCAAGAACAGTCTTGCCCGTCATCCGTCGGTGGTCTTGGTCGCCCCACCCGGTGCCGGAAAAACAACCACCGTTCCCCTCGTTTTGTTAGACGCGCCCTGGTTGGGCAACCAACGGATGCTGCTACTGGCACCCCGGCGGCTGGCGGCACGCAACGCGGCTCACCGGCTGGCGGCAACAATCGGTCAACGCGTAGGCCAAACCGTCGGCTACCGGGTACGTCTGGAAAGCCGCGTGGGACCAACCACCCGCATCGAGGTGATCACCGAAGGCATCCTCACCCGCATGTTGCAGCGGGATCCGGCATTGGATGGGGTGGGATTGATCATCTTCGACGAATTTCATGAACGCAGCCTGGATGCGGACCTGGGGTTGGCCCTATGCCGTGACATCCAAGGCGTGCTCAACGAAACCTTACGCCTGCTGGTCATGTCCGCCACCCTTGACCCCGCGCCGGTGGTCGACCTGCTGGGCGATGCACCACTGGTCGAGTGTCAGGGCCGCATATTTCCCGTCGAAACCCGTTATGTGAATACGCCGTCAACCCAGCCGGTGGAGCGCTCCGTTACCGAGATCATTTGCCGGTCGGTGTCCAATCGAGAGGGCAGCCAGCTGGTATTTCTGCCTGGCGCACCGGAAATCAGACGGACCGCCAAACGACTCGACGCAGCAGAACTCCCCGACGACTGGACGCTGGCTCCGCTTTTTGGCACCCTTCCCCGGGACCGGCAGGATGCGGCCATCGCGCCGCCGCCGCCTGATCGGCATAAAATCGTCCTGGCCACCGCCATTGCCGAAACCAGCCTGACCATCGATGGCATCCGCGTCGTGGTAGACGCTGGGTTGCAGCGAACGTCACGTTTCGATCCGGCCAGCGGCATGAGCCGTCTGGTCACCCTGCCGGTATCTCAGGCATCGGCCGATCAGCGTAAGGGGCGGGCCGGCCGCCTGGGCCCAGGGATCTGCTACCGTCTCTGGTCGGCGGCCACCCACCGAACCCTGCCCCCCTTTAATCGGCCGGAGATCCTGGATGGCGACTTGGCCGGACTGGCCCTGGAACTGGCAGTCTGGGGGGTAAATGACCCGGCCGCCTTGCGCTGGCTGGATCCGCCGCCAGCCGCGCCCTTCGCTCAAGCCAGAAAATTACTCATGGATCTAAATGCCCTTGATGCATCAGGCAAAATCACCAATCATGGCAGACAGATGGCGGCCCTTCCGTTGCATCCCCGACTGGCACACATGGTTCTCTCTGCCCAACAGGAAGGAATGGGCGATCTGGCCTGCAACATTGCCGCGCTGGTTGGTGAACGCGATCCGCTCCACTTTGTCGGATTTATGCGGGACGCCGACCTGTACTTGCGCATCGACGCCCTAAATGCCGACCGTGACAAGCGGCCATTCTCTCTTTCCGATGGTCATGTGGATCGATCCGCCTTACGGCAAATACGCGCCATCGCGGCGGGGCTTCATCGGCGGCTGGGCATCCGCCCCACAACCAGTAAACGTTCCGACGCGGGTCGGGTTCTGGCCTGGGCCTATCCGGACCGCATTGCCCAGCGGCGTCCCGGCAGCCATATGCACTACCTGATGACCAATGGCCGCGGTGCCTTCTTTGACGGCCCCGACCCCTTGAGCGCAAATGAATACTTAGTAGCGGCGCATCTGGATGGGCAGCAACGCGAGGCCCGAATCTTCATGGCGGCTTCCATTGACCGAGCGGACCTGATGGATCAGTTCAGCAAGCAGATCCACTGGCAAGAATCGGTCGCCTGGGATCCGACACGACAAGCCGTGATTGCGTTGCGAAAAAAAATGTTGGGAGCCGTGGTTTTGGCAACCGAAATGATACCGCATCCCAATCCGGAACATGTACAAAAAGCGTTTGTCGCCGGTATTCGCAAACAGGGAATTGGCATTCTGCCCTGGACCCGAGCCCTGCGGACCTGGCAGGCCCGGGTGATGCTGCTGGCCCGGATGGATGTTCCCCACGGTCCATGGCCGGATGTCTCGGACAACAGACTGACCGGGACCCTTGAAAAATGGTTGAGGCCCTATCTTTACGACTGTTCCCGCCTCAGTGATCTGACTGTCCAGAATTTCACCCGCGCCTTACACCAGCTGATCGACTGGCAGCAGCAGCAGGCATTGGAAGAACTCGCCCCCACGCACATCACGGTTCCCAGCGGATCGCGTTTGCCCATCGATTACACGGCCCCCGTCCCGGTTCTGGCCGTGCGTATCCAGGAAATGTTCGGTCTTTCCGCCTCGCCCAGCATCGCCGGCGGACGCTTATCCCTGATGTTGCACCTGCTATCCCCGGCCGGCCGGCCGACTCAAGTCACCCAGGATCTGGCCAGCTTCTGGCAAAACGGCTATCCGTTGGTCAAGAAAGAGCTGAAGGGCCGTTATCCCAAACACCAATGGCCGGATGACCCCCTGGCCGCGCCACCTACCAATCGCGCCAAGCGGAAAACGCGGCCGTCGAATTGAAAATCGATTTCATCCTTCATTTGACATGTGGGCGTTGGCATTTGGCATTTTTCCACTTTCGGGAATGGTACGTGTTCAGGAACGGCCGGTTTTTGTTTTTTCTTGCGATTGCCCTGCACCTGGTGAATTGAACGATAGCCTAGCATCCGAATCTGTGGTAAGTTATCGGAGTTGAAATGACCAATTGATTGTAGAACACTGATCTGTAAGCGTTTACAGGGTGCCGCAAATGCGCGGCGCCGGGCACGCCGACGACTTATTCATACTTCAAGTGCCCGGGAACAAAGCAGATGAGGTGCCCTGTGAACGCTTACGGCACGGCGACCACGTCAATCGACAAGGAGACGGCAATCATGAACTGGCTGGCCATCGGACTCATCGGCGCAATCGTTTTTACCCTGCACGCGTTTCAACAAATCAAAATCACGTTAAAGAAAAAGGGCTACCCCGTCGACCTGATGACCGGTTGGATGGCGGATTACCGCCGCTTCAAGAAACTTGCCAACGAAGAGGCCGACGAACACACGCGCTATCAATACCAGCGCACGCTCAACGGTCTGCATCTGGCCCTGGCCGGCCTGGTGTTTATCCCCTTGTTGATGTTCATGGGAAAATAAGCCTTCATCGGCTAATGGTACATGTTCACGGGGTTGAAATGACTAACTGATTGTAAAATACTGACCGGTAAGCGTTTACAGGGTGCCTCAGGTGCGCGGCGCCGGGCACGCCGACGTACCAGTCGTACTTCAAGTGCCCGGGAACAAAGCAGATGAGGTGCCCTGTGAACGCTTACGGCTAATGGACTCCCGAGAACATGGACAAGACCTCTTTGACGATCTCTTCCGCGCAATGGCGGTCCCCTTCGAAATCCAGTTGGCCGGCATGCATGGTAAAATTAACACCACAGTCATATTTTCCCGCCACGCTATTGAGAATTTTTCGCCAGATTTCACCGTTCCAATTGATCGTATTGATTGCTATCATTTTTACACCTCTGTTTGGTTGATCTGGCAATCTAAGTTATCAAGCTTCGTGCCATTCATGCAAGAATTCGTCCAACCATTTGAAATGTAATTCTTTTTATGAAGCACCGCCCCTCTGATCGCTACCATTCGCAATATACAGTATTGTATTTTAATAGATACTAAATTACATTTTTGTATTAATTATGAAGAATAACAGCCGTCGATCAGCCTTTGGTCAGCCAGTGATTCCACGACGCATCGTCGATTCCGATCCCGATAGCCCTGAGTCGCAGATAGCGACCCGGGTCTTGAGTGGATCCGTGCTTGACCTGAAAGCGCCGAAACGGTAAATTTGAAAAGGTATGTCGTTTCTTTTGCGGCTTCCCCTGTCCCCTTAAGACGACCACGAGGCGGCCCGTTTCCGGTCCAGCGGGACCCGATCGTCGGCTATTGAGCGAGGATGTGTATGCTAAATGACCGTTTCATCGTCACCATCGAAGTCGTCCCCCCAAACGGGCCCGATCCGACAACAATCCTGGACGCCCTGTCATCGGTAAGCGATCTTTCGTTTTATGGTTTCAGTGTCGCCACCAATCCTGTTGCCAAACCTCGCATGAGCGCCATGGCGCTGTGCGCGATGATTCAGGAACGTATCCGCAAACCGGCCATTCTCCATCTCACCACCCGGGACCACAACTGCCTGAGTCTCCAGGGCGAACTATGGGGCGCTCAGGCGATGGGCATCGAAACGGTAATGGTGGCAACAGGAGATTTCGTGGCCCTGAAGGATCGACAACATACCACCACGGTGCGCGATCTGGACGTTTATGGGTTGGTACGACTGGCCCGGGAAACCGGACTACGCACCGGCGTTGTCTTCGATGCGCATCCGGAAACCAACGGTCTAGCCCAGGCCGTCGCGCATCTCAAACGCAAGGTGGACGCCGGCGCCCAGTTTATCGTCACGCAGCCCATTTACGACGCGCCCGGCGCAGACGAGCTGGCCACGGCCATTGGTGGGTTGGGGATCCCCGTGATCATGGGCATCCTGCCGCTGCGCACCCCCCGCCACGCGGATTTTTTGCACACCAAGGTGGCCGGAATTTCCGTGCCGCGGCATTTACGCCAACGCATGCAGGCCGCACCCGATCCGGTGGCCGAAGGTGCATCCAACGCACGCGATATGTTAGCCATCGCCCGCCAGCGGTTTGCCGGTGCCTGCATCATGCCCCCGTTTGACCACTATGAGGTATTGCAGGATATCCTTTCTGCCCACACATCCATCAACTCTGATTGAATCAAGGCCGATGCACAATGAAAAATGTTGTAGTTGTCGACAACGATGCCATGATGCTCCATACATTCGTTGGCCTTCTTAAAAGCCATGGCGGTCCCCTGCGCATCCTGCCTGCGGCCAGCGCCAAGGCGGCCCTCGACATTCTGGCCCGCGAATCCGTCGACCTCATTCTCACCGGCTTGCACATGTCCGAAAAAGACACCGCCGCATTACTCTCCCAGGTGATCGACAGGGCTCCCAGACTGCGTGTCATCGTCATGACCAACAACGCGCCCCCCGCTTATCGTGACAAGCTCAGACAAATGCAACGGGTGATTCATTTCGATCAGCCCCTTGATATGGGCTTGCTGGCCAAACGAATATACACCGAGTTACAAATCGATTTTGGCGGTCAGATTCGTGGAATCTCATTGTCCGCGTTTCTCCAGATGATGGAACTGGAAGGCCGTTCCTGTACCCTGCAAATCAAAACCAAGGGTAAAAGCGGGGTCATCTATCTTGTCGATGGAAAACCCACCGCCGCTAAAATGGGATTGTTGAAGGGCAAAACCGCGGCGCTGCATATTCTCACCTGGCAAAATGTATTGATCGATATCGATTATGCACCCACGGACATCGTTACGGAAATGAACACGCCCCTGATGAACATGCTCCTCGAAAGTGGGCGAATGGTGGATGAAAAGCTGAGTCAACGCACCAATTTGCGTAAGCATGCCCGGTATGATTGTCTCGCGGGCGTGGATTACCATATCAGCGACTGGATCTACCAAAGCGATATGCGGGATATCAGCGAAGGCGGCATTTATATCGAGACCGAACAATCCGTCAACGTGGGTCAACGGCTGTTAATCTCTCTTTCCTCGCCGGTATTGGAACAATCTTGTTCCGTCACGGGAACGGTTGTTCGGCGCGATCCGGCAGGCATTGGTGTTCGTTTTGACCGGTTGACCGCGCAGCAACGGCGGACCCTGAATGCCTTGATGGAATCTTGCTGTTCTCCCATCGTCCCCCCGTCGTAATCATCGCCAGACGACGCGTGGCAGTGAAACCAGGTTAGGCCTCAATCCGCACCGGGCCAATCCGGATCGCGGGTTGGCTTCCTGATACACGTCGGCCGTGAACGATCGTCTCGCCAAAGAAATGCAGTCCGCTCACCGGTTACCGGAGCGAATAATCGAGAAAAAGAGCCATAAGCCTAAAATCGTGGCAATGACATACCCGATGAAACCAAGCAGATCGGTAACCGAGATCGTCTGAGGACCCAAGAAGTCGACTTCAAAGACGATAATCTCACGCGTGGAGTTGAGGATCAGGGAAGCGGCGATCAGGGACGCGGCGGTCACGATCCCCAGGGTCAGACGGTTAAGGCTATTTTCAATTTTTTTGGAAGGGGATTCCAGACCGCTGTGGGAGATTTCCACTTGCGGTGCTTCGGTGGCCAGGCGTTTGAACAAACCGTGGGCCAGGTGAGGCACCTGACGAAGATAGCCGCCGAACAACTTGGCATCCTTACCCACGTTCTTGATGACTTTGTGGGCCTCGAGACCTTTTTGCAACAACCGTTTGGCATACGGTTTGGTGACTTCCAAAAGACTGGCATCCGACCCCAGAATCTTGCCCAGCGCCTCGGTCTGGATGAACGTTTTAAAAATCAGTAACAGGTTACGGGGCAGTCGGATGCGGTACTTGAACACCAGACGCATGACCTGGTCATAGACATCCTTAACCGAAATGGTTTTCAAGGAGCGGCCGTAAAACGGCTCGGCCATGTCTTTGAGATCCGCGCGAAAATTTTTAATATCCATCGTGCGCGGATTGATCAAGCCGGCCGCCTCGAAGGCATCCATCACCAGGTCGTAATCATGTTCGGAGAACCCCAGGAATAGATGGGCGATCTGCATCATCGTCTCTTCGTCCAAATAGCCGACAATGCCGAAGTCAACCAGACTCACCCGGCCATCGCGCATGACGATGGTGTTGCCAGGATGGGGGTCGGCGTGAAAAATGCCGGCTTCCATCAGCTGGCGTGAAAATGAGCGCAACCCGATCTCGGCCACGTCCCGGGGATCGATGCCTTGGTTACGGATCTCCTCCACACGGTCCATCTTGATCCCGTCGATATACTCCATCACGAGTACCGAGCGGGACGTGTAATCCCAGTGGACCTTGGGAATGTATATTTCATCCACGTCCTTGAAGCTGCGGGAAAAGCGTTCGATGTTGCCGGCTTCGATGAGCATGTCCAGCTCACGGAAAATCGTTCGTTCGAACTCCTTGACCAGGTTGACCGCCCCGATCACGCGGCCCAGGTCAAACGCCCGCTCGAAACGGGCGGCGAAATAGTACATCACCTGGATGTCTTTGCGAATGCGTTTTTCGATGCCCGGCCGGATGACTTTGACGGCCACCGTCTCTCCGGTCTTGAGCAGGGCCGTATGCACCTGGGCGACGGAGGCCGCAGCCAACGCCTCTTCCTCGATGCTGGCGAATAATTGCTGGACGGGCTCACCCAATTCAGTCTCGATCAACTGGCGAAGCGTCTCGAAAGGCACCGGTGGCACCTGATCCTGTAATTTGATCAATTCGTCAATGTATTCCGGGGGAAACAGGTCGGCGCGGGTGCTCATGAGCTGCCCCAGCTTGATGAAGCTGGGGCCCAACTCTTCCAGCGTGCGCCGGATGCGGACGGGATCGGGAAGACCGGATTTGATTCGCGTCGTGGTGCGCCCTTTCATCCGGTCGGCGATCTCCCCCATACCGTGCTTGATCAGCACGCGCGAGATAAGGCCGAAGTGACGAATACCGCGGATACGGTTACTGGAGAAGGGAAAGGGCATCGGTGATCCTTTTTGTTTAAACGCTTACCGGCAAGAGTTTTGCCGTCAGTTGGTTATCTTAACCCCGTGAAGGCTTTGATCATCGTTTCGGCCAGAAGGCACCTGGTTCCCACGCTCTGCGTGGGAACCCATGTTTCCAGGCATGATAAACACGGCACTCCCACGCAGAGCGTGGGAGCGAGACGACATGGACCGTTGGCCGAAATGATGATCGAGGCCCCCGTGAACATGTATTTTTGTTATTAGGTTTGGTCATCAGGCCGTTTCATCATCCGCGGCATCGTTAACCGCTTTCCATTTATCGGTAATTTTCCTGAGCATGCTGTCATTGGCCACATAATGCTCGACCAACCCACAGTCCCCACACACGTAATTGTCCAAGGCGGCGATCGTCGTCAGGGTGACGGGAATCGAGTTACTGCCGAAGGGACCGCTTTTTAGCGGCAGATTCTCTGAAGTGTAGACGTTCGTGGATCCACATTTGGGGCATTTGCCCTGTTTCATGCTGTTTCCTCCATGGAAGGTGTTGTCTCGTTAACGAACGAAGTTGGCTAACGGACAGTATCTGCTAAAGCATAAGATATAGAAGGATGACACTGAGGTTGTTATGCCGCAATCCAAATGGCGTGTCAACGTGCATCCGCGGCAAGGCCAGGGGAATCGCATGTAACATTGGCAACAAACCTGCTGTTCTGTTTTAGGCCGTTCATCGTGCTCGTGCTCAACCGCATGCGGCGGTGTTCATGCTCGTCATCGAGGAGCATCGTCACTGACCGAAACCATTTTCGAGCATGATCGACTTGATGTAGGTTGTGGTGATTTACAAGTCGTGCACCGCTCGCTGAGCCGAACGCAGGGCTCCCTCGAGATAGCCGCCGTGCCGATCAGCCGTTTCCGTGCCGGCAAAATGAATGGCGCCATCCCAAATGGCGCTCTGGCCGGCTGGCGGCTGATAGTCGGGGTGAACGGTCATGGGAGGCTGGTCGTATACCGTGGCGGTAAATGATTCCCGGGCCCAATCCTGATAATAGAGCGTTATCGGCCTTGCGGCTGCCTGGCCGAAAAGCAAGCCCAATTGATTGAGGATTGCGTCGTTCAAGCAGGATAGCTGATTACGCTGACCGGCCGGAATGCCGGCAAAACCGGTCAGGCCGAAAGGGGCGGCATGGGGGTTGGAGCCATCGTGGATCTCACCCAAAGGACCACACTGGCTGAAGGCCTGGCCCGACAGGCCCGCGTCACGCCATAATGGGGCCTTGTACAAGGCAAAGAATTTGGCCTGCCCGGCCATCCAGGTACCGGTTTTAAGCATGGCTTGGGCCAGAGGGTTTGACAAATCAGGCGTGAAGAGAATGGTAGCGGCAGTGAGGCGGGGTGGCAGGGCAAGAATGACCTGTTGAGCAAGAAACCGGGCCCAGGGCCTTTTTTCAAGCTCACCAACGGTCACCACGACTCCGTCGGTCCGCCGTTCGATCTCACAGACGGGATGGTTCAGCAAAATGGTATCGTTGGGCAATTGTTGACTGAGTTTGTTGATCAACGCGATCATACCGCCAGCGACCCGCCAGGAAGGTGGCTCGTTAGCGTATCCGCTTACCGTGTGCACCTCGCCGCTGGATTGCTGAAAACGCCCTAAGCCGTCTTCGAACTGTCGATATCCTGTCAGTCCCAAGGTTTCAACCAGACGGGCCATGCATGGATGGATATCGGGCCAGTACCAGGAAGGACCGAGATCACAATAATAATTCTGATGCGATGGGCACAATATCCGGCCACCCATACGATCACGGGCTTCGAGGATTAAAAACGATTTGTTCTTTTGAGCCAGCAGACTGGCGGCGTAGATGCCACTTAAGCCGGCACCAATGATGATGGTTTCGATACGCGAAGTGATTGTTGAAGTCATCGGCCATATTCCAAATGTGAACATTATCCCAAATCAAAGGAGGTTTCATAGCACCGGCAGCCGCCCTGAAACAACAATTTAATAACCGGTTCAACATCCTATTTTCATTGAATTGTTGATATCGATCAGAAACCAATCACAAAGAATACTGGAATTTTATAAGGAATCGAGGTAATTGCATGCTTTCGGTCAGATCAACTCCATTAATGAGGAATGGCATGGGACGATTAACGAATCTGGCGGTAACCAATGGGTAATCCAACGCCTGCCATTCCATGGAACACGCCGGTGCTGTGGCAGGAAGCCAATGCCAGTCTGACCCGCGGCATATCGCATAACCGGTTCCGGCTAGCCGCGGCCTTTGAATCGGCGAGCCGCCTGCGCAGGCAGTTGATGTCCATTTTCCCTCTCATGGACGGCCTGTGTCGACAATCCTGTCCGGATTGCACGGCCATCTGTTGCCAGCATGCCTGGGTCTGGGCAGATTTCAAGGATCTGCTGTTCTACCATCTGGCCGACATTCCGGTTCCCGTTCAGCAGCTTTTGGAACGAAGGGGGGAGCATTGCCGGTATGCGAGTCCTGAAGGCTGCCGTTTGGACCGCCTGCAACGGCCCTTTGTCTGCACCTGGTACATTTGCCCAGCCCAAACCCGTCTGCTTTCCAAACAGCCGGCGGAGCAGGCGCGACTTTCTGCCATGCTGGAGCAGATAAAAAACGAACGCCGCCGGATGGAAGATCAGTTTATCGCGGCCATTTTCAGGTGATGCGGCACCATTTCCATAATGGATAGTGGTAATGACGACGTTCTAAACAACGTCGGTTGGGTAGCGGCACGAAACTCAACAGGCTTAAATTGCTGCGGTTATGGGGTCCCAGTACCCCATCCATCGCACCCTACCCTCATTTTCGTTGTCGTTGTCGTAATCGTGGTCGGCTTTTTCGTTTTTCGATTACGACAACGAAAACCCCTTCGCTGACAACGATTGTTTAAAAGGGTCCGTTTTCGGGGTATCGCCACGCTCAATTTAGGGAGCAATCTCTTCCTTCAACATACAACAGGCGATTTTGAATGGCGGTGGTCCATCATGGTCAGTGGGTAGATTGCGTGGCTGGATGATCCGATTCATGATACAGCCTTCGGGTATGGTCAGCGGAAAAAGATCGCTTTCGTTGATGCGCGGGGTTTCCATCAGCTGGCCATCACGGATTTCGAGGCTGTGCATGGGGTAGTCTTCGCACAGCGGGCATCGATAGACCCGGCCGTTGGGAAATATAAAGTAATTGTCGGCCACCATCCCCGCGCATTCAAAGGTTTCGTCCGAGTCGAGAAACACCTTGGGGAAAATGGTGGGAATCCCCCGCTCCGCCGCCGCTTCGGCGACTTGCGGGACAACGCTCAGCCAGGTCTGCCGATCCACCTGGGCCAACGTCTCACGATGGACGGCATCCGCGACCCATTGACCGCGCACGCCAATCACTTGGATAAAAAAACGGTCCACCTCCAGTTGCTGGAGAAGCGCCGGCATGTCTGCCAGATAATTGATGTTGGCCTGGCTCACCGTGTAAATCAGACTAACGGCAAACCCTCGCCGCTTGGCCGCCGTGATTCCCCGGGTGCAGGCGGCATAACAACCCGAGCCGCGCAGGGGATCATTGATCTCCGGACGGGGGCCATCCAGGCTGAAGCTGAAAAAGTCTACTTCGTCGGGTGTGACCCGGTCCAGGATGTCGTGGAACAGGTATCCATTCGTGTCGATGGTAACCGATGCATAGCCCAAGCGGCGGGCATGTTTCACCGCCTGAGCCAAATCCGGGTGCAGGGTGGGTTCACCGCCCAAAAGAATCAGGTTGGCCGCCGGATGCCGCTTGGCAAACATCGCCAACCAGTGGTTGATGGTGGCGATATCCAGTGTCTCTCGGCCATGTTGGATGGGATTGATGTAGCAGTGGCGACAACGCAGGTTGCACTGGGTGAGCAGGTGAAAAAAAACGTTGGCCGCTTGGCGGGTAAAGGAGACGGTCTTGCGTATCATGACAGATTCAAAAAACTGTCCATATCCGCATCCAAGGTCGCTTCCCCACTGGAAGCGCTACCGCCCAAGCGGCGGACTTCTTTCTTCGCACGAATCAGTTCTTCGTTGGTCAAGCGCAGGCGATAGGACATGTATTCGGCAAAAATGCGGTAGAGCAGCAGCAGAAAATCGAGGCGCTCGTCCTTCTGATCCGCCGAGGAGAGGCGCTTGCCCGCAGAAGTGTCCACGGCCAGGCAGATGGTTTTGCCCACGGCCACCACCGTAGCCGATCGGCTCTGGTCATCGATGATACGCATCTCACCGAAAATTTCGCCTTTTTTCCCAATCACACCAATTTCCTCGCCATCCTTGGTGATGCGTATTTTGCCGGAAAGCAGGAAATAGAGCCAGGGATCCATATCTCCCTCTTGAATGACGATCTCGCCATCTTCGTACTGTCGGATCTTGCTAAGGCGCAGAAGTTTCCCCAAGTTGCGTGTTTCAAAATGCTTCAAAGAGGAAATGGACATAAGCCGCTGAATATTTTCGATATTCTCTTTCAGGTATTTAGACTCGATCATAAAGTCCTCCCGGGCAGTGGCAACGTCTCATGGCGTGCAGGCATATTAATCTGCCGATCGGATAAAGGCAAGCCTCATATGCATCGTATATCTTCACAGCAAGGCGGCTGCGTGGTAAATGGCGTCAACGCCGTCATCGGGGCAGATTATCGGACCTCCATACAGTGTTTGGACAGATTTTCGTCGAACTGTACCGGGTAACAGCCGTCGAAACAGGCCTTACAAAAATTATCCGACGGGTGGTCGATACCGGTGGACGTCAGCAATCCCTCCAGACTAAGGTAGCGCAACGAATCCAGCCCCAGGTAGCGCCCCAGTTCATCCACACGCATCTTGGCGGCAATCAGTTCTCCCTTGGTGGAAAAATCGATGCCATAATGGCAGGGAAACCGGTGAGCCGGACCGGAGACCCGCAGGTGGACCCGTTTTACCCCGAGCTCCCGCAAGGCCTTGACGCGCGTCCTGGCCGTGGTGCCTCGGATAATGGAATCTTCAATAATGATAATGTCCTTGCCCTTGAGCAGTTCCTTGATCGGGTTGAGCTTCACCCGTACACCGAAGTCACGCATACTTTGGGTGGGTTGGATAAACGTGCGGCCGACATAGTGATTCCGAATCATGCCGGTTTCGAAGGGAATGCCCGATTCCTCCGAATATCCCAGGGCCGCGTAAGTTCCGGAATCGGGAAAAGGCATGACCAGATCCGCATCCACCGGCGATTCTTTGGCCAGCTGGCGACCGTGAGCCTTGCGCGTCAGGTAAACATTGTGCCCAAAAAAAGTGCTGTCCGGCCGGGCAAAATAAATGAATTCAAAAATGCAAAACGAGCGCTGCTTGGGCGTACTGGTGTAAATACTTTTGATGCCGTCTTTACTGATGATGACAATCTCGCCCGGGTCCAGCTCGCGTACGAATTCCGCCTGCACCAAGTCCAGGGCACAGGTCTCCGAGGCCAGTACCCAACCGCCATTGAGTTTGCCGAGACAAAGCGGTCGAAATCCGTGGGGATCCTTGAAGCCCACCATTTCGCCGCGGCTGGTCAGCACTACCATGGAGAAGGCGCCCTTCATCCGGGCCACCGAGGCTTTCAAGGCTTCTTCGAATCCTAAACTCAGGCTGCGCACGAACAGATGCAGAAAGACTTCACTGTCCATCGTGGTTTGAAAAATCGAGCCGGAGTCTTCCAATTCCGCTTTGATCATATGGGCATTGACCAGGTTACCGTTGTGAGCCACGGCATAGGCCCGATTGCGATGACGAACCACCAACGGTTGGGCATTGGCGACCACCGAACTGCCGGTGGTCGAGTAACGAACATGCCCGATGGCCGTCGAACCGTGAAGCCCATCCAGGATGTCCATGTCAAATACATCGGGGACCAATCCCATGCCCTTATACTCATCGATCGTGCCGTTTTCGGTGACGGCGATTCCGGCGCTCTCCTGGCCCCGGTGCTGCAGGGCGTAAAGTCCAAAATAGCAGACTTTGGCCGCGTCCGAGTGGTTGAACACCCCGAAAAGTCCGCAGGCTTCACGGGGTTTTTCGTCGCCGAGGGTTTCCCGGGGAACTGTCAAAGGTGTTTTCATGGTCTGTTTGCCTTGCACGCGTATCCGTTGAGGTATGCGAATGTTCCTTTACCCATGGTAGTCTTGGATTGGCTTGACGGTAAAGGGTTTATCGATGAGGGCCGCCACACCCCGGCATATTGCCAGCGCTCCGGCAGCAGTCGTTGCGTAAGGAATTTTGAATTTGAGAGCGGCCCGGCGAATCGTATAGCCGTCACGCCGGGAGTCATTACCGGTTCCGGTGTTGATAATCAACTGGATACCGCCATTCTTGATGGCATCGGCCACATGCGGCTGTCCCTGGGAAACCTTGTTGATGCGCTCGGCCGGGATATTCCTTTCGGTCAGATGGGACCAGGTACCATCCGTAGCCAAAATCGTAAACCCCATCTCGACAAATTGCCTGGCAATGGGCAACATGGCCGGCTTGTCATGATCCCCGACACTGATGAAGACCACACCCGCCAGCGGCAGGCGCTGACCCGCACCGAGTTGTGCCTTTGCATAGGCCAGGCCGAAATCCGTGCCGATCCCCATCACCTCGCCGGTGGATTTCATCTCCGGTCCCAGCAAGGTATCCACATCGGGAAAGCGATCAAAGGGCAGCACCGCTTCCTTGACCGAAAGATGGCCGGGGACCACTTCCCGGGTAAGCCCCAACTCGGCCAGTGTTTTTCCCAGCATGATCTTTGTGGCCAGCTTGGCCAGGGGCACGCCGGTAGCCTTGCTGACAAAGGGGATGGTCCGCGACGCCCGGGGATTCACCTCGATCACGTAAAGCCGGTCATCCTTGATGGCGTATTGGACATTCATCAATCCGATCACGTTGAGTTCAGCGGCCATGGCTTTCGTGGCGGCGGTAATCTGGTCGATCATCTCAGGTTTGATGCTGTATGGTGGCAGCACGCAGGCCGAATCGCCGCTGTGAACCCCGGCCGCCTCGATATGTTCCATGATGCCGCCGATAATGGTCATGTGGCCGTCGCTGATGGCATCCACATCCACCTCGACCGCGGCCTCCAGAAATTTGTCGATCAGGACCGGATGCCCTGGCGAGGCTAAGATGGCCAGCCGGGTAAAGTTTTCCATATCCTTGGGATCATAGACAATTTTCATGGCACGACCGCCCAGCACAAAGGACGGCCGCACGATCACCGGATAACCGATCGTATCGGCAATGTCCAGGGCTTCCTTGATGGACAGCGCCGTGCCGTTGTCCGGCTGGGTTAGGTTCAGCTTTTTAAGCATGGCCTGAAACAATTCACGGTCTTCGGCCCGATCAATACTCTCCGGCTGGGTGCCCAATATGGGCACGCCTTCCTGAAACAAGGGCGTGGAAAGGTTAAGCGGCGTTTGCCCGCCAAACTGGACGATCACCCCGTCAGGCGTTTCCTTTTCCACGATGTGCAGCACATCTTCACGGGTCAGCGGCTCGAAGTAGAGTTTGTCCGACGTGTCGTAGTCGGTGCTCACCGTTTCCGGGTTGCTGTTGACCATGATGCTCTCGATTCCCATTTCCCGCAAGGCAAAAGAGGCATGCACACAACAGTAATCGAACTCGATTCCCTGGCCGATGCGATTGGGTCCACCACCCAGGATCATCACCTTCTTGCGATCCGAGACGCGGGCTTCGCATTCACTCTCATACGTGGAGTAATAATAGGGCGTGGCGGCACGAAACTCAGCCGCGCAGGTATCCACCAGTTTGTAGACCGGCCGAATGCCCATGCTTTTACGCGCCCGCTCGACCTCTTTTTCTGAGCTGCCGGTCAGATAGGCCAACTGAAAATCGGAAAAGCCATATTCCTTTACCCGCCTTAACTGATCGGCGGACAAGGTGTACACAGAGCTGGTCGGCGCACATTTGGCCGCAGACTGTCCTGCCTGGGCAAGCTCCTTTTCCATTTGAAAAATCTGGTTCAGCTGAAACAGAAACCAGGGGTCGATGGCGGTGGTCCGGTAAATATCGGCAATGGACATCCCCGCCTCCAAGGCATGGCGCAGGTAAAAAATGCGCTGGGAGTTGGGGACGGCCAGCTTTTGTTCGATTTCGTCCAGGGTCGGCGGTTCGCCGTCCTCCTCCAGGCGATCCTTTCCATCCGCACCAAAACCAAAACGGCCGATTTCCAGGCTGCGCAACCCTTTCTGGAACGCTTCCTTGAAGGTTCGCCCGATGGCCATGGTTTCGCCCACCGATTTCATTGAGGTGGTCAAGAGGTCCTGGGTATCGGGAAATTTTTCGAACGTCCAGCGCGGTATCTTGACCACACAGTAGTCGAGGGTGGGCTCGAAGGAGGCTAATGTTTCACCAGTGATATCGTTGGGAATTTCGTCCAGGGTATACCCCACGGCCAATTTGGCGGCAATTTTGGCGATGGGAAACCCGGTGGCCTTTGAAGCCAGGGCGCTGCTTCGCGACACGCGCGGATTCATTTCCACCACGATCATGTCGCCGTCGATGGGGTTGATGGCAAACTGGACATTGGAGCCCCCCGTGTCCACCCCGATTTCGCGCATAATGGCCAGGGAGGCGTCGCGCATGGTCTGGTATTCCCGATCGGTAAGGGTCTGGGCCGGGGCCACGGTGATCGAATCTCCGGTATGAACGCCCATGGGGTCCATGTTCTCGATGGAGCAGATGATCACCACGTTGTCGCCGTGGTCACGCATCACTTCCAGTTCGAATTCCTTCCAGCCCAGCACCGACTGTTCCAGCATCACCTGATTGGTAAGACTGGCGTCAAGCCCCGCCTTGGCGATATTTTCCAGGTCTTCCGGGTTGTAGGCCACACCGCCGCCGGTACCCCCTAACGTGAAGCTGGGACGGATGATCAACGGGAACCCAATCGTTTCGGCGATGGCGCGCGCCTCGGTCATGGTCGTGGCGATCCCGCTTTCCGGAATTTTCAGGCCGATGCGATGCATGGCCTCCCGGAACCGGTCACGGGACTCGGCCTTTTCGATGGCATCGAGAGAAGCGCCGATCAGTTCCACGCCGAATTGTTCGAGCACCCCCTGACGGGCCACCTCCACGGCGGTGTTGAGCCCGGTTTGCCCGCCCAAGGTGGGCAACAGGGCGTCGGGGCGTTCCTTTTCGATGATTTTGGCCACCGCCTCGGGGGTGACCGGTTCGATATAGGTTCGATCCGCGGTTTCCGGGTCGGTCATGATGGTGGCCGGGTTGGAGTTGACCAGCACCACCGCATAGCCCTCTTCTTTTAGGGCCTTGCAGGCCTGGGTGCCGGAATAGTCAAACTCGCAGGCCTGACCGATGATGATAGGACCGGCGCCGATAATCAGAATTTTATGAATGTCCGTTCGTTTGGGCATTATCGTTCCGAGGAGTAAATGGTGAGCGCAACGCTCATGAAGAATCAGTTGGTTTTCATCATGGATCTGAACTGGTCGAACAAATACGCCGCATCATGGGGTCCCGGCGAAGCCTCTGGATGATACTGAACGGCAAAGGCCGGCAAACGGCGATGGCGGATCCCTTCCACGGTATTGTCGTTGAGATTGATGTGGGTCACGTCCACGGCATCCTTGCCCAGGCTTTCCATATCCACGGCAAAACCGTGATTTTGGGAGGTGATCTCCACCCGCCCGGTATCCAGATTCTTGACCGGCTGGTTGGCGCCGCGATGACCGAATTTAAGTTTGTAGGTCCGTCCCCCCATCGCCAGCCCCAGGATCTGGTTGCCCAGGCAGATGCCGAAAATGGGCAGCCGGCCCAGAAGCTCCCGGGTGGTTTCGATACCGTAACGGACCGGTTCCGGATCACCGGGACCGTTGGACAGAAAAAGGCCGTCCGGCGCTATAGCCATGATCGTGCCGGCCTCGGTCGTTGCGGGTACCACGAGCACCTCGAATCCCGACCGGTCCAGGCAACGGGCAATGTTATATTTGAGGCCGAAATCAATGGCCACTACCGACGGGCGCCGGCCACGATGACGCCAGATACCCGCGTCCAGTTTCAGGTCATTGGGTAATGCCTCGGGTTTGCCGTCCGTCCAACGGTAGGGGCTGACCGTGCTCACCGCTCGCGCCAGGTCCATGCCCACCATGCTGGGAATGGACCTGGCACGGCGTTTCAACGATTCAGGGTCGAGATCCATGGTTGAAATAATGGCCCGCATGGCACCGCCATTGCGAATATGGCGGGTCAAGGCACGCGTGTCCAGACCTTCCACGCCCAAAATGCCCTGCCCCTTCAAATAATCGGCCAGACTCTGGGTAGATCGGAAATTAGAGGGAAACGGCTGGTACTCCTTGACCAGAAACGCGGCCACCTGAATCCGTGCGGATTCCACGTCCTCTGGATTGACACCGTAATTCCCCATCAGCGGGTAGGTCATGGTGACCATCTGGCCGCTGTAGGATGGGTCGGTGAGCACCTCCTGGTATCCACTCATGCTGGTGTTGAAAACCACCTCACCACTGGCCTCGCCCGGACCGGTAAAGGACCGACAGGCAAAGGTCCGTCCGTCTTCGAGTGTTAATCGTGCGTCCATGGCATATCATCTTTTTGCGCAGGGCACAGGGGCCGCGCGCCTTGAAAGTTCAGAGGTCAATTACCACATCTGCCCGGCAAATCAACCCCTTAAAAAAGGCGGACTGAAGTCCGCCTTTTTTACCTTTTTGTCAGGTGTTGAAGCACCGGAGCGGCTGTTTATACAAAAAACCAATAAAACCGGGGTTCGGCAATAGGCAATGTTCAGATGTAATCGAAAAAAATTATGCATAAAAGCTGATCACACCGCTGATTACCCAATTGCCTTCCTTTCTATTTTGGCTATCCGTACAACCGTGTCAACCCGTTGGTCGTAAAAAGGGGCAAACCGATCGGCCTGCCCCTTGATGTCGGTTCCGATGGTATTCCCTCACCCGATGGGCGTGTTCTCCACCAGATCCCAGATGCCACAGGGGCAGGCGCCGGCACAGAATCCACAACCAATGCAACGCTCCGCATCCACCACGTATTCAAATTCGACACCGGCACCGGCTTTCCGGCTGATGGCCGCTTGCGGGCACATGGCCACGCAGATGCCACAATCGCGGCAGGTTCCACAAGAAGAACATTGAGAACCGCATTGATCCATATCATCGTACGCGATGATCCGGGGGTCCAGGTATTCCAGGGAAATGCGGTTGATGTCGATGACCATCTTGCGGTCGGCCCCGGGCCGTTTGCCGGCCAGGATTTCGGTAATGGTCTCGGCAGCCCGCCGTCCGGCACCGATGGCGTCGGTCAGCAAACCGGGACGCACCACATCGCCGATGGCGTAGATCTTGGCATTGGAGGTCTGATAATCCTCGTTGACCATCACGTAGCCGCGTTCGGTGGCCACGTCTTCGGGCAGAAAATCCAGATCCGGGGCATCGCCGATGGAAACGATGACCGTATCGGCGGGAATCACCTCACCACTTTCCAGCTCCACGCCCGCATCCGTAATCTGGCGGGTGAATACCGGCCAGCGGAACGTGGCCCCGGCCGCTTCCGCATCCTCACGCTCCTTGCCGAAACTGGCCGGTTCCTGCACATCCAGGAGGGTAATCTGGCTGGCTCCCAGACGCGCCGCCTCGGTGGCCGCGTCACAGCCCACGTTACCGGCACCGATGATCACCACACGCTCGCCCGGCGTGGCGTTGTCTTGTTTGGCATCGGCCAGAAAGTCATTGGCCGTGACCAGCCGTTCCTTACCCGGTATGGGAAGCGTTCGTGGCTTCTGGGCCCCGGCGGCAATGATCAAGAAATCATAGTCGGCAGCCAATTGTTCGGTTTCCGCACGGTCCAATTTTTGCTGCAGGTGAACGTGGGGAATCACCGCCTGGGCACGCGCCAGCTCTTTTTGGACGACCTCGGCGGGAATACGGCTGCTGGGAATCACCGACGCAATTTTACCGCCCAGTGTCGGTGCGGTGTCAAAGACCACGGCCTCGTGCCCCTTGCGGCGCAGTTGCCAGGCCGTGGAAATACCGGCCGGCCCACCGCCGATCACGGCGATGCGCTTGCCGGACAGGGGCGGCAAATCCGGGACTTTGGCATCGATACTGGCCCGGCCCAGTTGGCTGACATCCACCGGGGTCATGAAGGCCGATCCCTTGGTACAGGCTGTCATACAGGGATGGGGACACAGGTAGCCGCATACCGATGCGGGAAATGGCGTAAAGGCCAGGGCCAGATCGACGGCTTCGTCCACACGCCCTTCACGCACCAGCCGCCACCGTTCCTGCACGGGAATCCCCGATGGGCAGGTGGCCTCGCAAGGCGCCTTGAACTTGCGGTTTTCCCAGACCGGCACGTAACGACGCAAATCCCCCTGGGTAATCAGGGGAATCGGACTGCGGTTGAGGTCGGTCAGATCGCCCACCAACCCGCCCTTGCCCAGGTGCTTGTCCCAGACGTTGGCATGGTAATCGGCCATGGAGCGCCGTGTCACCCCCATTTTGTCCTGGGGCGAGCGCGCGGCGATCAGCTGCCACTCCTCACGCACCGACAGGGTATCCAACAGCTCCATACGGTCGATGGCCGTTAAAAACCCCATCAGCCCTTCAGTCAACCACTGCCATGTATCATCATCGATGGGCACCATCTTGGCATCGGCATGACTGAAGCCCTTGTGGGGCCCCCGGAACAGCACCCGGCCGCCCACCATCCCCACCATGGGTCGGTAACCCAATACGTTTTCCGGGGTTTGGGGACTAACGCCGCAAATCACGGCCACACCGCCGGCCATGAATTCGGCAAAATAGTCTCCGGCCGATCCCAGCACCCATAACTCAGGTGGATCGAAACGGGGATTCTGCTTGGTCATGGTCATCCCGCGGGCACCGATGTTGCCGGCGACATAGACCTTACCCTGGGCCATGCCGTTGGCCGCACCATTGGTGGCGTGGCCGTTGACGGTGATCACCGCTCCGGCATTGAGCCAGCCCACATCGTCCGATACCGGCCCCAACACGTTGATGAAAGTGCCCGGATAGCCTATGGAGCCAAGCCGCTGTCCGGCACGCCCCTCCACCGTCACGGTCACCGGTTCGTCACCGGCCTTCCAGAGCCGTCCGCCGATACCATGCTGCCCCAGGGCTTGCACCGTGATCTGCCGGTGCCCGGCCGCTAAGGCTTTCTGAATTTCCTCTTCAAGAATGCGCGAGGGCAACCGCTCCCCCTCACGCTGTCCTGATATGTTAATCGGTTGTCCTTTTTCCGTCATCGCATCTTCTCCGGTCAAATCAAAAGCAGGGGGTCAGGCGTTTAGCATTTTAGGCTGAAGGTATTCTGTCCAATTAACAAGAGGTTTTCATTTTACCCGTTAGCCTACCCCCCTTCAGCCTATTCACCTATTCTACACCACATATTTGATCTTGAGCCGCTGGGCGGCATGATAATCGCCGATTCCCAGCGCATCCGACATGCCGATGGGCAGGGCCGTGGAACGTCCCAGGGGGGCCATGATCTTTTTCAACTCCGTATCAAAGGCCAGGTACAGGTCAACCACCCGTTCGGCCACTTTTTCCACATCCAGGCGGCGATAAAGGCGCGGATCCTGGGAGGTAATCCCCCGGGGACAGCGGCCGATGTTGCAGATATTGCAGCGGTCGCCTTCCGATCCCAGACAGCCGGCGGCCGCCTGCATGATATATTTGCCGGTCTGCACGCCGCTGGCCCCCAGCATGATCAGGGCCGCGGCATTGGCGGCCAGGTTGCCCTTCTTGCCCACACCGCCGCCGGCGAACAGGGGGATCTCGTTCTGCATGCCCACTTCCACCAGGTTGAGGTAACCGTCGCGGATATTGGTGGCGATGGGATGGCCCATGTGGTTCATGGAAACATTATAGGCCGCCCCCGTACCGCCGTCCTCACCGTCGATGGCAAGGCCTGCGGCGTAGGGGTTGCGGGTGAGGTTGTTGAGCACGGCCATGGCCGTGGAAGTGGCCGAAATCTTCGGATAGACCGGTACGCGGAAGCCCCAGGCCATGTACATGGATTGAATCATCTTGGCCACCGACTCCTCGATGGAGTACTGGGTCTGGTGGGTCGGCGGGCTGGGCAGACTGACCCCTGGCGGCACGCCGCGGATGGCGGCGATCAACTTGTTGACTTTGTGCCACATGAGCAGGCCGCCGTCGCCGGGTTTGGCCCCCTGGCCGTATTTGATCTCGATGGCACAGGGATCCACGACCATTTCGGGAATGGCGTGGATGATCTCATCCCAACCAAAATAGCCGCTGGCGATTTGCAGAATCACATTTTTGAGGAAGGGGCTGCGCAACAGGCGTGGCGGACAGCCGCCCTCACCGGTACACATGCGCACGGGCATGCCCAGTTCGTCATTGAGGTAAGCCACCCCCATTTGAAGCCCCTCCCACATATTGGGAGACAGGGCGCCGAAGCTCATGCCGCCGATAATCAGGGGATAGATTTCCCGTACCGGCGGGATCCAGCCGTTTTCATTTAAAAATTTCAAATTCTGTTCGGGCGGCAGAACGCGTCCCAAGAGGGTACGCATTTCAAATTCATGGCGTCCGGCGTCCAAGGCCGGGTCTGTAAGCATGGAAATGCGGATGAACTTGATCTGGTCCAGTATTCCGTCCGGCGCGTTGCGCCGGCCGCCCCGCCTTCTGGGCTGACCGCCCCGATTGATATGGAAACGCAGCTTGTCGGCCTCGTCGCTGTGCACGGGAATGATGGCGTCATTGGGGCAGACCAGGTTGCAGGTGGCACAGCCCACGCAGGCGTAAGCGGGATCCGTTTTCTGGCGAATGCCGTGATAGACGTCGAAGCCGCTGGACGGATTGCCCTGGGGTTCAAGGGAAACCTTGATGCGCCGCTTGCGAAAGACGCCCAGTTCGATGGCATTGACCGGGCACACGGCCGTACAGCGACCACACAGGGTACATTTATCTTTTTGCCAGAGGATCTGCCACGGCAGATCCTTGACGCTTAGTGTAGAAGGGGTAATGGCTGCATTTGGTTGCATACGGAAACCTCCTGGCGATCCGGTCCGACAATGACCGTGTCCAGATGCATGGGTTGAAAATCTTTGCTCTTGTCACGATCGGGGATGGCGTAATCCAGACCGCATATTTCCGAAGAAAAGGCGTATCTTCCGGGCCGGCCGCCCACCACACCGGGACGCAGTTTTTTACGGTCCTGAACCATGAACAGGCTGTGGTCCGGCAGACAACCAATGATGCAATTGGGCCCATCGATAATCAACCGGCGGCACGAATGCTTGAGCTGTTTGAGCAAGTCCTTGTCGGGATGCCTTTGGATATCGGCATCCTGCAGAGGCGTGATCACGTGCTTATAGGCCGGCACACCAAGGCCCAGACGGGTCTGGGTGTAATGCAAAATGTGGGTGAACACCTCCGAGTCGCTCTGATAGCCGGTATAGCCAGAAAAATTCCGCGACAGCAAAAACTCACGGATGGGGGTAAAGGCCGTACATTCACCGTTGGTCATCGAGGCGTAGCCTTGGATGAAAAACGGGTGGCAGGCGTACAAGTTAATCGCGTAGTTGGTGTTCTGACGCCCCTGGGCCATGATCACCCGGGCGTTTAGCTCCTTACGGTCCAACTTGAGATAATTGGCCACCATGAGCGGATCGCCGATCTCCTTGATCATGATCACATCGGGCCAAAATGAAAAGACGATCATGTCGCGTCGTTCTTCGCCCATGGCCCGCAGCTGCAAGCGGATCTCAAGCAGTTTGTCCTGCAGGGCTTCCTGGGAATAATCATCCCATTCCTCAGGGTATTCATAGGCGCGGATCAGGTAGATATCCCGCTTGGGAACGCCTGGTGGTGGCGTCTTGGGCACCTTGATGGTAATTTTGTATTTGGTCATGAATCCGATATCCATCATGAAGGTGTCCAGACGTCTGAGCCCCTCCTCGCTGAAAATACCGGACAGGATGGGTGCATCCTTGATCTCCTCGAAGGGCCCTCCCAGCCCCCTGAGGAAGAGACCGACCCCGGATCCATCGTGCCCTTCCCGCATTACATCCATGGCTTCCAGGGCAATCATGGGGGAGACGGGCGTCTCGCTGGTCATGGCAAACAGTCGGCACATGGTTCATTCACTCCTTTTCGCTGCCGATGGTAAAAAAGGCCGGCATTGACCTGTCAATGCCGGACTCGTATTTACATAGACTGGTTTTGATTTTTTAAGCAAGTTGCATACCATTGTATAAAATCAGCAAAAATGCAATACCCTGTTGGATCGGCGCATCGACGTCGACAAACGTCTATAAGCAAAAGCCTTACATTTATGCAATATTTTTTTCCGATTAATCACAATATTGTAAAAAGTCACGAATTGGCTGGATTTACCCATAACCTATCGAAAAAATACTAATCTTGGCAATTTTCCAAAGATCTGATAGGCTTAAACCCACCGATGGATCTATTACCGCAAGGCAACCTGGACCACCGTCTATGCAGCGATGGACATCTCGGTCATTGCGGCTCCCACGGCATCAACCTGTAAGAAGGAAATCGCCCATCCCATGACACGTTCTCTCACCGAGACCCTGGCCCGCCACCAACAGGAACGCTGGGCTGCCTTTTGCCATGCCGTGGAAGCCACCGGCGATGTTTTTTCCCCGGCCACAATGGCGGCCCAAGCGCTGTCCAAGACCTTTGAATTTAGCGAATTCGTCGCGTCCAGTTGTATCCACCACCCACGGATGGCGCTTGATCTGATCAACGGCAACGACCTGACCCGCACGGCATCCGCCGCGTATATGAAGCGACGCCTGGCATCTTTTCTCGAGCCGCTTACCCAGTCGGGAGACACACCGCTTCCCCCCGAGCAGCTGCTGACTCCGCTAAAAGCGGCGCTGCGCCGGTTCCGTCGACGGGAAATGGTACGCATCGCCGTCAGGGATATCGCCGGTCTGGCCAACCTGGAAGAAACCATGGCCGACCTTTCGGCTCTGGCCACCCGTGCCATCGACGGCCCCCTAACGCTCCTCTACCGGTCCATGTGCGCCGCCCACGGCGTTCCCCGCGACGCTTCCGGAACCCGGCAACGGCTGGTGGTGATCGGCATGGGCAAACTCGGGGCCGGTGAACTCAATTTTTCCTCGGATGTGGACCTGATCTTCACGTTTCCGTCCAGCGGTGAAACCAGTGGGAGTAACCGCTCGGTTGCCAACGAAACGTTCTTCACCCGACTGTGCCGCCATCTGATCCAGACCCTGGGTGAGCGTACCGTCGACGGATTTGTTTTCCGGGTCGACGCGCGACTACGGCCCTATGGCGATGGCGGCCCGCTGGTCATGAACTTCGACCACATGGAAGATTACTATCAATCCCAGGGCAGGGAATGGGAACGTTACGCCCTCATCAAAGCCGCGGTTGTGGCCGGTGATGCCGACGCCGGGGCAGCCCTGCTGCACCGCCTGCAGCCCTTTGTCTTCCGGCGTTATCTCGATTTCGGCGTTTTCGAATCCTTGCGTGAAATGAAGCAGAAAATCACCGCCGAGGTGCGTCGCAAAAGACTCCACGACAATATCAAGTTGGGCGACGGCGGGATTCGTGAAATCGAATTTTTCGGTCAGATGTTTCAATTGATTCGCGGTGGTGTGCTGCCGGCACTCCAACAGCCGGGCATTCAGGCGGTGCTGGATACCCTTCGCCAGGAGGGCTTCGTGCCTGCGGACGTCTGCCGCGAATTAAAGGCGGCCTATCGTTTCCTGCGCACCACAGAGCATCGGCTGCAAGAAGAAAACGACCAACAAACGCATGCCCTGCCATCGGATCCGCTTGCGCGCTTGCGCCTGGCACGCGCCATGGGGTTTAAGGATTGGAACGCTTTTTCAGCGATTCTCGACGGCCATCGCAGCCGCGTACGTTCCCATTTTGACAGTCTGCTGGAAACCAATGCCCCGCCCCAGGGCGAATCCAACACGAACAGCGCAAGCACTGCGGGTCTGGTTGATGCCTGGTCCCTTTCCGTCACCACCGAGGAACGGGGCGTCTTGCTGGAAGCCGCGGGCTTCAAAGATGGTGGCGCAGCGGCCCGATTGCTGGAATCGTTTAAAGCCGAACCCGCTACCCGGGCCTTGAGTAGTACGGGTAGGCGCCGCTTGGATCGTCTGATTCCACGCATCCTCGAAAAAGCCGCTACCGGTGATGACCCCGAGACCGTGCTGGATCGGATCCTAAGGCTTCTGGTTCGTATCCAGCAACGAATCAGCTATCTGTCGCTCCTACTCGAATATCCCACAGCCCTGACCCATCTGATCCGGCTGGTCGGTGCCAGCCCATGGATTGCAGCCTTTCTGAGCCGTCACCCGGTATTGTTGGACGAACTGTTGGATCCGCGCACCCTATATGCGCCACCCGGCCCCGCCGCGCTTCGCGACGGTCTTTCTCGCCAGCTGGCCACCGTCCCTGACGACGATGCCGAATATCAGATGGAAGCACTATGCATTTTCCGCCAGATCAACATGTTGCGTGTTGCGGCATCGGACATTACCAATGTATTGCCCTTGATGAAGGTCAGTGATCATCTGACCTGGATTGCGGAGACCATCCTGGAAAGGGTCGTCAATATTTCTTGGAATGACCTGATCGCCAGGCACGGTCGACCGTCCTGCACCCTCAACGGAAAAACCTGCGATCAAGGATTTGCCGTTATCGGCTATGGCAAGTTAGGCGGCTTTGAATTGGGGTATGGATCCGATCTGGATCTGGTTTTCCTGCATGCCGCCAATCCTGGCGAGACCCAAGGGGGTAAACGGCCCATCGACAACAGCCACTTTTTCGCCCGACTGGGTCAACGGGTGGTTCATATGCTTTCCGCCCATACCCCCGCCGGTACCCTTTACGAGACCGACATGCGCCTGCGTCCCAACGGCAATTCAGGCCTGTTGGTCAGCCATGTGAACGGGTTCAAAGACTACCAGCTGAATAGCGCCTGGACCTGGGAGCACCAGGCCCTGATTCGCGCACGTCCCATTACCGGCGACACCGTCTTGCTGGACGCCTTTTCCGACATTCGTCAACAGGTGCTGTGTTTGCCCCGGGAGGCCAAGGAACTGAAGGCCTCCGTACGCGACATGCGGGAGCGCATGCGACGGCACCGGCTGTCGACCACCCCGGATCAATTCGATATCAAGGACGATTCGGGCGCCATGGTGGATATCGAATTCATCGTCCAATACCTGACGCTGCAGCATGCCGCCGGGCACCCGGAGATTACCCGTTGGACGGACAATGTACGGCTATTGCAGGCCCTCGCCGAAGCCGGTATCATCGATGAGGTGACGGCCTATCGCCTACGCCGGGCCTATCTGATTTTCCGTGCCGTGGCCCACCGGTTGAATCTGCAAGATCACTCCGCGTTGGTCGATAGTCAACGGTTCAGCCACTTGAAAGCGCTCGTGCAACGGTTCTGGAAGCAAACAATGACGGATTCGTAAAAAGTCCGATATCGGCGTTACGCGTATCCTTCGTCACTGCGGAGTACGATCAGTACGCCTCATTCCTCAGGATTCGCAAGCCTTGATCTCGGACTTTTTACGAATCCGTCTAAAATGCGATTTTTTACGAGTTCATCAAAAAATGGTCGCGTAACAGGAGCGATTCCCATCATGGACGGCGCCCCTTTTCAACGGACGATACCCTTCAATCTGGACCTCGTCTTTCGACGAGGCACGGGCCGGCGGCTGCTGCTGTGTATCGCCGCGCTGGTCATCCCCCCCGTGGTGCTGATTGGATGGATCAGCTACCGAACGGCCGAAAACCATCTGGAAGAAGACATCCAAAAGAGCCTTCGGCTCAACGCCGAGCTAAAAAGTCAGCAGATCGACGCCTACCTTCAACACCGCCTGAACGATGCCGAGAGACAGGGCTGCCAGCCGTCCACGATCTCTTTTTTCAAGGCCTTGCTCAGACGACACGCCGACGCCCAAACGCGTTCATCTGCATTCATCCTCAGCGAACCCTGGAAAACAGCGGTCTCCGCTTATGGGTCCGGCATTCAATTGCATGCCGACCTGCATGGCTACCATGAGATCCGGATGCTCGATCCGGATGGGAATGTGATCTTTTCCAATGCCGAAAACAAAGGCTCGGTCCGGAACCTGAATCAGCCCGAAATGGCTGACTCCAAAATCAGAACCGCTTTCCGAACGGCCCTCGAAACCGGCAAGCCTGTTTTCTCCGACTTCGAAACCGGCGTCCCCGAGGATAATGGTGTGCGGGCCTTCACCACGGCGGCGATTGGCCGTGCGGGCGACCCACCGGCAGGCGTGATCGCCTTTAAAATCCTCGGCAGCGACATTCAGCGTTTGCTGAATATGCCTGAGCCGGAAGCGAACACCCGTGTTTATCTGATCGACCCCGACTTGACCGTTTTGGCCGGAACCATCGATGGACAGCGCCCGGGCACCCGTCTGACCATCAAGACCGCCATCGCCCAGCAATGGCGTGACGCCGTGTCCCAGGACAAATCAGCCCTGCCGCCCTCTGGCCTGCTGAATTACGAAGACCCCGGGGGGCATCGAATCATCGGCACGTATGTATCCATTCAACCCGGCCACACCCCCTATGCCTTGATCGTGGAAATTGACCGGACCATGGCCTCCGCCGGCATCTATCGTCAAAAGAAGATTTATATCACCATCCTGATCCTCGCCGGCTTGGGCATTGTCGCCGTTGGCGCGGCCCTGGCTCGCATGCTGATCGAACCCGTCCAAGCGCTCACGGATCAGATGCGGTTGGCCACGCATGGAAAACGTGACAACCTGACGATGGTATTTGCCAATCATGAATTGGGTCATCTGGCCATGGCCGGCAACGATCTGATTGATCAACTGCGGACGCTGAGCGCGGAACACGAACGTCAATCGCGCTTCTTATCCGGCATGGCACGCCTGCACAAGCTGCTGGGAAACATACAGAATCCAGAAGAGCTGTGCCTTAGAGTCCTTGAATTTCTTTCCGACTTCCTCGATTTAAGCCAGGCGGACTTTTATATCCATGAAAATGGGCATCTGCGCTGTGCTTGTCATTTTCCCGGCCAACCCGCCTGTGAATCCAAAACACTTTCTTCTCCTGGGGAGGGACGCGTGGGAAAGGCGGCCCTCGAAGCGGTGATGCAACCCTACCGCAAGGATGCGGCAGAAGGGTTGGCGATACCGGTTCCAACGGTTGATCTGGGGAATGTGGTGGTCATCCCGTTACTATCGCAAGAAACCGTGGTCGGTGGTCTGGAACTTGAGAGGACAAGTGTATTTAGCCTGTCCGATGGTCAATTTCTACAACCGGCGGCAGAGACGATTGCCATCGCGTTGGAAGCGACCCTGACCCGTGAAAAGGAGAAGACCCTATTAGAAAAAACACGGGAACAGGCCGACCAACTGAAGCATCGCGAAATCGATCTAGAAGCCAAGACCCATGCGTTGGAAACACAACGCCAGGTGTTTCGACAATCCGAGCAAGCGCTCCAGCTCAAGCAATTGGAGCTCGAAGCGGCCAACGCCCAAATGACCAAGAACGCGGCCGATCTGGAAGCCAACATGGCCCTGCTCGAACAGCAAAAGAAAAACATCCAACAACAAAACGCCGAGCTGGAAAAGGCGCACCGAGAACTGGCCGACAAGGCTCGCCAGTTGGAGATATCCAGCCAGTACAAAACCGAATTCATGGCCAATATGTCCCATGAACTGAGGACCCCGCTCAACAGCATCTTGCTGCTTTCCCGACTACTGCTGGAAGACAAGACCGCCACCCTTACCGGCAAGCAAGTCGAATTCGCCCAAACCATCTATTCCGCCGGAGAGGATCTGCTCAATTTGATCAACGACATTTTAGATCTCGCCAAGGTGGAATCCGGAAAGATAGAACTTGAACTGGCGCCGGTGGCAATTCAATCCATTGTTCAGGCCATGCGAAGAAGCTTTGCCCCTCTGGCCGAGCAAAGCGGCATCACCTTCTCTATTCAGGTGGCCGAAGGGGGTCCGAACCAATTCATATCCGATCGAAAACGGATCGAACAAATCGTGAAGAACTTCCTTTCCAATGCCTTTAAATTCACGCCCAAGGGAACGATCCAGTTGGCGTTCAAAACAGCCCCCCAACCTGAGGCGAGCCCGCGCATGGCCGGCCAGATCGATGCGCCCTGGCTTTCGATCAGCGTTTCCGATACGGGAATCGGTATCCCAAAAGCCAAACAAGCGATGGTGTTTGATGCGTTTCAACAAGCGGATGGGTCCACCCGGCGGAAATATGGTGGAACCGGCCTGGGACTCTCCATATCACGGGAACTGGCTCACATGCTAGGCGGAGAAATTACCCTGGATAGTGAAGAGACCAAGGGTAGCTGCTTTACGTTGCATCTTCCCATTACGACCTGTCTTACAGAAGCGCCGGAGATGATACGAAGCGGCTCGTCCATTGCCATGGCTGCGGCCAAGCCGCCATCGCCGGCCGATGACGATGAGGCCGATTCGCAACCGGCAGATGGGATGGTTCCCGACGATCGGCACCGGCTTTCCACCGGAAATCCATGCATTCTCATCGTTGACACAGACGTGGCGACCATCGAAACCATCATTGCCGTTGCTCATGAACACGACTTCAAAGTTGTGGTCGCCGACCAGCGGATGACCGGCCTTCATTTTGCAGACTATTATTTACCGGCAGCCGCTTTCGTCGATCCTCACCTGACGGTATCCGGCAACGCATGGTCGGTGATTGCTCAGATCAAGGCCAATCCCAAAAACCATCATATTCCAGTCTTCACCCTTTCCGAACGGGATGAAAAGATCGAGGCGGTGATTCAAGGCGCGGCCGGCCACATTCTGCGCCCGCCTGCCAAGAGCCGCTTGGCGTTGGTTTTTAGACAAATTAAAAACTGGCAATCCCAAAACGATCGAAATGTCTTGGTGGTTGCCGATACGCCCAAACGAGTCACCGCCCAAATCATGGAACGTATCGGCATCCAGTCCATCCATTTCAGTCAGGCTGCCACGGCCATGGCCGCCCATGAAATCCTTGGCAAGCAAACCATCGATGCCGCGATCTTGCACCCCAGCCTGGATGCCGCCGAGCAGCAACGCTTCTTCAAAATTTGGGAAGCGCAGCCCATTCCGCTGCTAATCTATACGAAAGCCACCGACAAGGATGAATATGAGTCCGCCATTAAACCATTCGCCCCTTTGGCAGGCCTGAAACCCATCACCTCGGCAAACCAGTTGTGCCTCGCATTGCTCGGCTGCCTCCATTTGCCGCCCGATGCCGTGGAGACGCCTTGCCGCAGCCGCTTAGATGCCCTGTCTGGCCACCGGTCGCCCTTAGCAGGGCGTCGTGTTCTACTGGTCGATGACGACATGCGCACGGTATTTGCCGTAACCAGCGTACTGGAGGACCAGGGAGTGGAACTCACCACCGGGAAAACCGGCAAGGAAAGCCTTGACAAACTTGACGGTTTCCCAGACATTGATCTTATACTCATGGATGTAATGATCGCTGACCTCGACGGCTATCAGGCGATAAAAACGATTCGCGATCGGAAAGGCCATGCTCACGTTCCGATTATTGCTTTGACAGCCAAAGCCATGCAGGGAGACCGGGAAAAATGCATCGACGCCGGTGCGGATGATTATCTATCCAAGCCGGTAAATCTGGACAAACTGATCTCCATGCTCAAGATCTGGCTTGATCCCATGCTGACCGAAGGGCGACGCAAGCCCGAGTGACCCAATGATAAGCCTTTTGCCGGATACGACGCATGCCCGAAGACGATTCCATAAAAATACTGGTCGTCGATGACAGACCGGAAAACCTCTTGGCCATCGAAGGGGTTCTCGAGCGACCGGGTCTAGCCATCATGTCAGCTACCTCGGGCAACGAGGCATTGGGTCTGGTACTGGAGCATCACTTTGCCCTGATTCTGCTTGATGTCCAGATGCCCGGCATGGACGGATTCGAGGTCGCCGAGCTCCTACGGGGGAGCGAGAAGTCCCGCCACATCCCAATCATTTTTGTCACGGCCATCAGCAAAGAAGACACCCACGTCTTCACCGGCTATGAAAAGGGTGCCGTGGACTACCTGCTCAAACCGCTGGATCCAGTAATTCTTAAAAACAAAGTCAATATCTTCGTCGAACTATTCCAGCAGCGAAAAAAACTCCAACAAAACAATGCCAAGCTGAACGAAATGGTCGCGGAACTCGAACGTGTCAACAAGCAAATCCATGACCAACAGAAATCGCTCATCGAGGAAGAACGGCTTAAAGTCCTGTTGCAAATGGCCGGGGCAACGGCCCACGAACTGAACCAGCCATTGATGGTACTGATGGGCAATGTCCAATTGATGGAGATGGATGGCGGCATTCCATCTCACCTGAATGAACGGATCGGCCGGATCAGCCAGGCAGCCAACCGCATTGCGGATATCGTTAAAAAGATACAAACGCTGCGGCATGACCAACCCAAACACTATGCGGGCGGCAAAACCATTCTCAACCTTGACCAACCGGTTTCCATCCTATGCATCGAAAACCGGGATGACGATTTTGCCAAACTCAAAGCGGTACTGCATGATCAGCCGGAGTTGATTCTATGCCAGGCAAAACGAATCGATGAGGCCCTCGAAAAATTGGGTGCGGAACGTTTCGATCTCATTTTCCTGGAGTATCTGTTGCCTGACGGAAACGGTTTGGAATTTTTGGAGACCGCCACCAGAAAAGAATTAGATACACCCATCGTGGTAATTACCGATCAAGAAGAGGAGCGAGTTGCTGCCCGGGTTATTCAAGCCGGGGCCTATGATTACCTGCAAAAAGAAAAAATGAGTAGCAAGGCGCTCTTGCGAATTATCTCGAACACCCTGGAAAAAGCCAGCCTGAAACGCGAAATGCGTATGGCCCAGCAAAAGATGGCCGAGATGTCCATCCGCGATGAACTGACCGGCATGTTCAATCAACGCTATTTCCAAGATGCATTGGAACGGGAGATTAACGGTGCCCGGCGATACAGCCATCGCTTGGCATTGTGTATCATCGATCTGGATAATTTTCGATTGGTCAACGAAACACATGGGCATGTGTGCGGAGATCATGTGCTCATGGAATGTGGGCACCTGCTTGAAAATACGGTACGTAAGTATGACGTGGCCTGCCGCTATGGCGGCGAGAAGTTCGCCATTATTCTACCCGATACGTCGCTGGAAAAGGCGAAGGTCCTATGTGACCGATTTCGGGGAAAAATCAACACTCACGAATTCACTTACGATGATATCACCCTGAAGATCACTGCCAGTGCCGGGGTTGCCGCCTATTCCATCCAAAATGACACCGATAGCCAAGAGTTATTGGCGGCGGCGGATCAAGCGCTTTGTCAGGCCAAACGTCAGGGGCGCAACAGGGTGGTGGCGATATAGAAGGTGTTTAGGGCGCCGTAAAGGTATCATTCCCTCTTCAACCCAAAACCACCGGGTCTTCCCCGTAAGGGAAGCGCCCGGTGGTTGTCTGTGAGACGCTACGATGTGATGCTTAATGATCGCCGGCTAGGCTTTTCGGCCGCCGGCATACCCGATACCCTTGAGGGCTGCTTCCATTTCCCCCAAAATCGCCGGGTCATCGATGGTTGCCGGCACGTTGTATGCTTTGCTGTCGGCGATTTTCTGGATCGTCCCCCGCAGAATCTTGCCCGAACGGGTCTTGGGCAACCGCTTGACCACTGTGGCTGTTTTGAACGCCGCCACCGGGCCGATCCGCTCGCGCACCATCTGAACCACTTCTTTGAGGATCTCCTCCTTGGGCTTGGTCACGCCGGCCTTGAGAACCAGGAATCCCACCGGCACCTGCCCCTTGAGATCGTCTTCCACCCCCAGCACCGCGCACTCGGCCACATCGGGATGATCCGAAAGCACCTCTTCCATGGCCCCTGTGGAAAGGCGATGACCGGCCACATTGATAATGTCGTCCGTGCGGCTCATCACGAAGGCGTAGCCGTCCGTATCGATGTAACCCGCGTCGGCGGTTTTATAATAGCCGGGGAACTCTTCCAGATAGGAATCGATGTAGCGCTGATCATTTTGCCACAAAGTCGGCAGGGTTCCCGGCGGCAACGGCAATTTCACCACCAGGGCGCCGATTTCCCCGGGAGCCACCTGCTGGTTGTTGGCATCCACCACTTGAAGATTCCACCCCGGCGCCGGCTTGGTCGGCGAGCCTTCCTTGACCGGAAAGTCATGCAGCCCCAGGCAGTTGGCACAAATGGCCCAACCGGTCTCCGTCTGCCACCAGTGATCGACGACGGGGACTTTCAGGGCCTCCTCGGCCCAGTGCAGCGTGTTGGGATCGAGGCGCTCGCCGGCCAGGAACAGGGCCTTGAAGTTCGACAGGTCGTATTGCTTCATCAGCTCGGCGTTGGGATCCTCGCGTTTGATGGCCCGGAAAGCCGTGGGGGCCGTAAACATGGTCTTGACCTTATGATCGGCGATCACCCGCCAAAACACGCCGGCATCGGGCGTCCCCACGGGTTTGCCCTCGAAAAGGATCGTCGTGCAGCCTTTGAACAATGGGCCGTAGACGATATAGCTATGACCGACGACCCACCCCACGTCCGATGCCGCCCAATAAACATCGCCGGCATCCACGTTGTAGATATTCTTCATGGTCCATTTCAGTGCCACCACATGACCACCGTTGTCGCGGACCACCCCCTTGGGCTGGCCCGTGGTTCCAGAAGTATACAGAATATACAGGGGGTCAGTGGCGGCAACCGGAACGCAATCCACCGGCGAAGCGTCGGCCATGGCCGCATCCCAGTCGACATCCCGGCCGTCGATCATTCCGGCGTTCTCCATGGGCCGCTGGAAAATAATGCATTTTTCCGGTTTGGTGTCGCTCATGTCGATGGCCGCATCCAACAGTGGTTTGTAAGCAATGACCTTCTTGACTTCAATTCCGCAGGATGCTGAAACAATCACCTTGGGTTTGGCATCATTGATTCGAGTGGCCAGCTCCTTGGCGGCGAAACCGCCGAAAACCACTGAATGGACGGCGCCAATACGCGCACACGCCAGCATGGCCACGGCCGCTTCGGCAATCATGGGCATGTAAATCAATACCCGATCACCTTTCAGGACACCCTGGGCGTTCAATACCCCGGCAAAGGTGGCCACCTCATCCCGCAATTGCGTATAGGTGTACTTCTTGATTGTATCGGTTACCGGGCTATCATAGATCAACGCCAGTTGATCTCCCCGGCCCTGCTCGATGTGCAGGTCCAGAGCATTGTAACAGGTATTGATCTCGCCACCGCTGAACCAACGGTAAAACGGTTTGTTGCTGTCGTCCAGCACTTTATCCCAGCGCTTGTACCAGTGGCAGTCTTCTGCCGCCTTGCCCCAAAATTCATCCGGATCGTTGATTGATTGTTTGAATGCGGCTTCGTAGGGGTTGGTCATGTGGCCTCCTTTTGCCTCAAAGTTAAGATTAAGAAAACAATAGAGAATAATATTGTTTTATGTCAAGAATAAAAGGTGAATCTCGTACAGTAGTTGAATACTTTTTTCTGAACAAAAGATCATATACCGCTTCTGGCAAGGCCAAGGGGAGGAAGTTATCGTGTTTAAAATAATGTTTTTGGCAAGGCCTGAGGGAGGAAGCGGTATAATCAATACCGCGACGACCGATAACGCAGCCCAAAAACATTATCTTGAAAGCCATACATGATCAATACGTCCTTCAGCGAAAGAATCTTCTGAGGGGCTGGCCGGAATGGATGAGAGCGATTACGAATCCATGGGCGAAAGGGGTGCCAATAGGTGTCGATTAGATTTTTTCAGGCGCATCCATTCGACGGGGGAAGTCACCATTACGATCTTGATCGATGAGGATTTGGATGGTGGTCTGATCATAAATGGTATCCATGGCCTGCTGGGCCTGGTCCCATAATCTCATGAAGACACATCCTCCCAAGAAGGGACAATTCCCCTTGGATGCACAGGCCATGCAGGCGTCTGTCTTGTCTTCCTTGTCCAACAGTCGAAAGATATCCCCCACACGAATTTGATCCGGAGCTTGGGTAAGGGTATATCCACCGAAAAAACCACGTTTGGAATCCACGACACCCGCCCGTTTCAACTGTCCCATGATCACTTCCAGAAAACGTAGGGGAATTGCCTGGGCCTCGGCGATCGTTGAGGTTTTGACGGGTTCGCTACTTTGTTGCTTCGCCAATTCAAAAATGGCGCGCAAGGCGTATTGTTTTTTCTGGGTAACTAACATGGCTCGCTACTTTTCCTCGGTCGGCAAGAAAACGATCAAACGGCGATTCCAGCATGGCAGATCCCCACGCGGAATACCAATACGTTCAGAATCGGACAACCCCTTTGGCTTTTAACAATAATTCAGCACAATATCTATTTTTTTGTTCGATTTCAATGCTTGGAGCTATATTTTCCGTCCCTTACCAATGGATCAGGGGAATGATCGCCATCATTAATTTGAACTGAAAATGATTATTTTCCTTTAAAATAAGTGGTGATAAATGTCTGATGATTGCTTCCATCACCGACGAAGGAATCGTCATCCGTTGGAAAAACCTATATTTCATTTGAGTTAAAATGATTATTTTGATATGCACAATTAGCTATCAAGAGGGGTGATGCCAAGCTTTTTTCGCCTGAGCAGGGCAAAAAAGTCCCATTTTATTCCTTTGAACTCAATATTATTAGCAACATAGATTCAACGATCGATTAATCATGGCACCGTTTACAAATCATGCTCCCACCGCCGGCCGATCCGTCACCGACAATGTCATCATCAGCCTGCGCAAAATCATCCGCGCAATCGATATGAATTCCAAAAAATTGGTCAAACGTGTCGGATTGACAGGACCGCAGCTGGTCCTCCTCAATGAGATTGCACGATCAGGAGAAAATACCGCAGGAGAAATCGCGCGAGCGGTTAGCCTAAGTCAGGCCACGGTAACCGGCATTTTGGAGCGTTTGGAAAAAAGAGGCCTGCTCGTTCGGCAACGCAGTCAACGCGATAAGCGTCGCATCATGGTAAGCATTACCGATGCCGGCCGGCAGATCCTGGCAACTGGGCCGCCCATGATGCAGGAAGCCTTCGTGGAAAGGTTCTCGAACCTCCAGGAATGGGAACAAACGATGATTCTGAGCGCGCTGCAACGTTTGGTATCCATAATGGATGCCAAAGCGATCGACGCATCGCCTTTTTTATCGACCGGGCCGGTGGACAGCCAGGCCACCAAACCCGAAGAGGAATCTTCTCCAACGTATTGATGGACAAGCCCGTAAACGACGCCAACAACACCAAGCAAAAAGGTGAGTACCCGTGGACAAAATCATTGTAGAAAATCTGTACAAAATTTTTGGTGATCAGCCACAAAAGGCCATGCAACTCCTCAAAAAAGGGCATAACAAGGAAAGCGTGCATGAAAAAACAGGCATGAACGTAGGTGTCGACAATGCCAACTTCACCATCAAAGCCGGAGAAATTTTCGTGATCATGGGCCTGTCCGGTTCAGGAAAATCCACCATCGTGCGCATGCTCAACCGACTCATTGAGCCGACCGCCGGCAGCGTGATCGTGGATGGCGAAAATGTCACCCAAATGAATCAGGATCAGCTGGTCAATTTTCGCCTGAAGAATATGAGCATGGTTTTTCAATCCTTCGCCCTCATGCCGCACCTGACGGTCCTCGACAATGCCGCGTTCGGCCTGCAGCTTGCCAAGGTCGACAAAAAAACGCGCAATCAGCGGGCCATGGAAGCCCTGGAACAGGTCGGTCTGGCCGGATGGGAAAGTTCCTACCCCAAGGAACTCAGCGGGGGCATGCAGCAACGCGTGGGCCTGGCCCGCGGCTTGGCCGTGGATCCCGACATCCTGCTCATGGACGAAGCGTTTTCCGCCCTCGATCCCCTGATTCGAACGGAAATGCAGGATGAGCTGCTCAAACTCCAGGAAGAGGACCAGCGCACGATTGTTTTCATTTCCCATGATCTGGACGAAGCCCTGCGTATCGGCGACCGTATCGCCATCATGGAGGGCGGGCGCGTCGTCCAGGTCGGGCCGCCCGAGGAAATCCTTCAGTATCCGGCCGACGACTACGTGCGCGCCTTTTTCAGGGGAGTCGACCCGACCAACGTGATTTCGGCCGGCGATATCGTGCGCGATACCTACCCGACGTTGGTGGTGACCAAAAAGGGAAGCCTGCGCACGAGTCATGAGCTGCTCAGCAGCAGCGAACGCGATTATTTGTACGTGCTGGATCCAAAGCACCGGTTTCTCGGCCTCGCATCGTCGGACTCTGTCCGCGAGGCCCTGGAAAGCGGCAAGCCCGACAATCCGGTCAGTCAGGCCTTCATTGAAGATGCGAATGCCGTCAAATTGGACGATTCCATGCAGGATATCCTGCCGCTGGTGGCCTCCAGTGCCTGGCCGATTCCGGTGGTGGACGACCAGAATGTTTACAAGGGCGTGGTGTCTAAAAACCGATTCCTGCGCACCCTGCACCGTACCGAGGAACAACTGGACGCATCGGCTGCATGAAATTGATCACACCACGGGCCATCCTGTCGCCAATAACGTATTGAGGCTCAGGGAAAAGGCCTAATCACGGAGAAAAAATTATGTTTGAAGATAAAGTCATTCCTCTGGATGTTTGGGTTTCACAATTCGTAGACTATCTGGTCGACAATTACCGGGATATTTTCCAGGCTCTCAAGTGGCCGGTGGAGCAGACCCTCAGCGGTCTGGACGCCGGTTTGAATGCCCTTTCCCCGATCATTGTCATCGCCGTGATGGTATTGGCCGCCTGGCGGTTTTCCGGAAAAGGGCTGGCCATTTTCACCGCCATCACGATGACCTTCGTCGGCCTCTTGGGACTCTGGGAGGAGACCATGACAACGTTGGCCATGGTCTTATCATCGGTGATCTTCTGTGCCATCGTCGGCGTCCCGCTGGGCATATGGGCGGGTCGCAGCGATGCCTTCGAGGCTGGCATCCGGCCTGTCTTGGATGCCATGCAGACCACCCCGGCCTTCGTCTATCTGGTACCCATCGTCATGCTCTTTTCGGTGGGCAACGTGGCCGGCGTACTGGCCACCATCATCTTCGCCCTGCCCCCCATTATCCGTCTCACCTGTCTGGGTATTCGTCAAGTCCACCCCGAATTGGTCGAAGCGGCACAGGCGTTTGGCGCCACCCGAAGCCAGGTGCTAGTCCGCGTTCAGGTCCCGCTGGCCATGCCCACCATCCTGGCCGGATTGAACCAGACCATCATGATGGCCCTGTCCATGGTCGTGATTGCCGCGCTAATCGGTGCCGGCGGACTGGGCTCTCCGGTGATCCTGGGGCTCAATACCCTGGATATCGGCCGCGCCGTGATCGGTGGCCTGAGCATCGTCTTGATGGCCATCGTGCTCGATCGAATCACCCAATCCGTGGCTCAGAAAAAATAGGACTCGACTCCCGATATGATCACCGGGACTCGGGATAATAAATCCCAACCTAGCGCAAAAAAGCAAAGAGGAGGTTTAAATGAAAAGATTAATTCGTCTGGTACTGTTGACCGCGGTCTGTTTTTCGCTGGCGGTCCTTCCCGCGTCTGCGGATGACATGAAACCGGGCAAGGGCATCAAAGTCAACCCCGCCCGGGCCACATGGAACACCGGTTTTTTCCAGGAAGCCCTGGTACACAAGGCACTTACCGAGCTGGGCTACAAAGTCAAGGCTCCCAAAGACCTGACGAACCCGATTTTCTACAAGTCGGTGGCACTTGGCGATGTGGATTACTGGACCAATGGCTGGTTCCCCAACCATAACAGTCAGTTGCCCAAGGGATTCTATGACGACGCCGACGTATACGGCTATGTCGTAAAAGCCGGCGGTCTGCAGGGTTATCTGGTGTCCAAAGACGCCGTGGATAAATTCGGGATCAAATCACTGGACGACTTCAAGCGTCCTGAAGTAATGGAAGCCTTTGATAAAAACGGTGACGGCAAGGCCGATCTGACCGCCTGCCCGCCCGGCTGGGGCTGTGAGAATGTCATTGCCCACCATATGAAGGTCTACGGTCTGGAAGACTACATCAATCCGGTCAAGGCCTCCTATGAAGCCGGTATGGCGTCGGCACTGGGTGACTTCAAGGGCGGCAAACCGATTTTCTTCTACACCTGGGCACCCAACTGGACCATCTTCAAGCTGAAACCCGGCAAGGACGTGATGTGGATCAACGTCCCCAAGATCATCCCCAAGGAAGCCCAAAAAGTAGCCGTCGACCGCATGACCGTCTCCGGCGTCGAGGGTGCGGTAAGCGACCCGATCAAGCTCGGATTCGTGGTTTCCGATATCCGCGTCGTGGCCAACAAAAAATTCATCAAGAAGAATCCGGCCGTCAAGAAATTTTTCGAGGTCTTCACCCTACCCTTGGCAGACATCAACGCCCAGAATGCACGCATGAACGCAGGCGAAAAATCCGAGAAAGACATTGCCAAACATGCGGATGAATGGGTTGCCAACAACATGGACAAGTGGAATGGCTGGCTGGCCGAAGCGCGCGAGGCGGCCAAGTAACGGACTCATTTAAGCATCCGGTGATGCAATAAAAATAGCCCGAAACCGTGATCAGCGGTTTCGGGCTTTTCGTTGACATGCATCAGGATGTTGACTATAGTTTTTCTAATGATCAGCGGTTTTGCCGGTGAGTTAACCGTTTCCGGCTAATAGTTGTTGGTTCCCTTTTCCCCAACCTGATCCACGCGCCATTGATGGCTTTCAGCACACCCGTCACGATCCGGATTCAACCCGCGCACGATTGATTTTCAACGTTTCCCTGCCACTCCCGGTGAGCAGCCGTCATCGGCATCATTACGGTCCATCCCAATAATGGCCGAATAGCCAATATCACCGGTAACCCCTAACCATGAAGGAGGCGCTATGAAAGCCATCCACCAACTCATCGAGGAGCAAGTACGGCGCTGGGAGATTCAAAGGAAGGAAAAGAAAGATCTCAAATCGCTGCCCGTCATCACCCTCTCCCGCGAACCGGGCAGCGGCGGAAAGCTAGTGGCCAAAGCCGTGGCCGACCGCCTGGGGCTGGATCTCTTTCACCAGGAAATCATCAACGCCATGGCCCAAAACGCGGAAACCACGACCCGCGTCATCCGAACCCTGGACGAACGCGGCATATCCATGATCGAAGACTGGGTGTCGGCGGCCATCAGCGAGCGACATCTGTGGCCCGATGAAATGTCCCAGGTCCTGATGCGCGTCATTGGTGCGATCGGCAAGCACGGGAAGGCGATTATCGTGGGCCGGGGCGCCAATTTCGTTCTTCCGCCGGAAAACCGGTTTCGTGTGCGCATCATCGCCCCCATGCAAAAACGGGTCAGTTGCGTGGCTGAATCTTTCGGGATTTCCAGGGACGAGGCCAAACGTCGGGTCATGCGCACCGAATCCGATCGTCGGGCATTCATCCGCAAGTATTTCCATAGTGACATCGCCGATCCGAGAAATTATGATATGGTGTTGAATACAGGCACACTGTCTATTGAGTCGGCAGCCGCCGCCATTTGTAGTGCCACCCATTGACGACTGGCCGACAAAGCGATAATAGGAAAGCATGATCGATTGCCTACAAAGCCTCGCGCCAACGTTCGTTAGCGCTACCCAGGGTATGGGCAACCAGCAACCCGACGGTCTACAGGACACTTCGGCCACGGCTACGCCGTCTGATGCCGGGCAAGCCCAAGGGGACCGTGTTGCGTTGTCGGAATCCGATCAGCAACAGATCAAAAAGCTGAAACAGCGGGATCGGGAAGTGCGCGCCCATGAGCAAGCGCACATGTCCGCGGGTGCGGGAATCGTTCAGGGTGGGGCCAGTTATACGTACCAGCGCGGACCGGATGGCCAGATGTACGCCGTTGGCGGAGAAGTCAAGATCGACACCTCGGCGGAATCCGATCCGGACCAAACCATTCGCAAAATGCAACAGGTGAAACGGGCAGCCCTGGCACCGGCCGAACCCTCGGGTACCGATCGCGCCGTGGCCGCCCAGGCCGGCAAGGTCGAGGCCCAGGCACGCCAGGAAAAGATCAAGATCGAAAAGGAAGAGCAACAGGAAGAAAAAAATGAGGATGCCGCAACGTCACCAACCGGCGCGGTGCCGGGCCGGCGTCCTTACAGCACCGAAGATGTGGGTCTGATGCTGAATGTTGCCGTTTAGCCCGATTGGATCTATAAATATCCAAAGTTAGCGATTAGCCTTGAAAACCCATCTTCGGGAAGCCGAACGATCCGGCGCCAACTGAAGCGCCAAGGCATAATCGTCAGTCGGAAAAAGATACAACGGCTCATGCGATTAATGGGAATCGAGGCGGTTTACCCAAAACCCAGAACCAGTAAACCTCATCCCCAGCACAAGGTGTATCCCTACCTGCTCCGGGGGTTAACCATTGACCGACCGAATCAGGTGTGGGCAACCGACATAACATACATTCCCATGGAACGCGGATTCATGTATCTTGTGGCGATCATGGACTGGCACAGCCGCAAGATTCTATCCTGGCGGGTTTCCAATACACTGGAAGAGGCGCTGAGTCGTTTTGGGGCACCCGAAATTTTTAACACAGATCAAGGCGCCCAGTTTACCAGCAATGCATTTACCCAAGGACTCAAAGATAACCAAGTGGCCATCAGTATGGATGGCCGGGGCCGCTGTCAGGACAATATCTTTGTAGAGCGGCTATGGTGGACCCTTAAGCACCAGTTCATTTACCTTCATTCGTTCGAGGACGGCAAGTCGCTCCGACTGGGGCTTTCCAAGTGGATCCAGTACTATAATTTGGTAAGAGGCCATTCTTCTCTTGACGGCAAGACCCCGGATGAGGTTTACTTCGGTCTACCTCGTCCGTTTGCCGAGGCTGCCTGACGCTGCCATGTTTTTCATTTTTATTTTTTCTTATAGCTTATCCCACCCGTCAGGCTGTCCAACCTTTGGGGACCATCGCCGATAAAGCGGAACCAGAAACGCAGGAGCGGGTCATGCAATCTGTAGCGGACCTGCTTTGGATTGGCCTTGGTGCCTGTCAGGGGATAGTGTTTGATGATGTAACCCAACGCGATGAGGGTGTTCAGATAATAAGACAGCGCTCTTTCCTCGATACCGGTTAGCCTTGCCATCTCCCGGTTGGTCACGGCACCGGTCGAAAGCGCCGTCAAGATCCCGAAGTATTTCTTCAGCTCTTTCAATTCCTCGCGCAGCAAAAATTCCGGTTCTCTTGCCAGTGCGGAAAAACTCCTTTAATTGCATCCTGTCCGGGGCTTGTTTCCCTAAAAAATACAAGGCGTTTTTGTTTTTTATGAAATGCTTGATCAGTTCGCTTTTCCCGACACGCCGCCGCCCATAAATAGGAATAAAGGTGCTATCATAAGATTGAAACGCGTTCTCAAGCGTTTTTAATTCCTTTTTTCTGCCTACGAATTCCACTTTGCGGCTCTCCTTTTATTATTATGTCTATTGGTTATTCGACAAATTTAATTTTGTCAAGTTTAGACTTGGCAAAATTAAATTTGTCAATATTCGTTTTGTTGAATGAAAACCTTGTCCACGACAACCAAGATGAGGGGAGAAAAGTTCCCGCCATCTTGTCTTCATGATGCAAAACGCTTAAGAAATTGTTCGATGATCCGAGACTGGCTGTTTTGGAGACTAATTAAAATATTTTATCCTCGGGATATCAACCATATGCCTGCGGTAAAATTTGTCGGGCGCCTTGATCGCGAACAAATTTTCCTATTTCTGGATGGGCACTATTCAAGCCATAGAATTTACCGATTTGACGCTACCCCCAATCTGAACGAAAATTGGTTCCAAGGATACCCCACTGCCCTGGACGGTTATTCCGGATCTGACCTGCATCTCGACCCCCTATTCGGGCAAGGCCGTAATGGTCTCGCCCGTCTTTGTTTATGCGCCTGTGTAACCGTATTTGTCATACCAATATGTCATGATAGAACCGAACCTATCGAAGGACTCTATCATGACAAATCCAACGATCGCTGACATTGCCAAAAACCGCCCTCACGACACTTGGCTTCAAATGAAATTGTCCAAACTCGAAGCGGAAATTGCCGACATTTCAAACGACCGCAACCGACTGCTATGCGAATTGTGCAAAGCCAGGAATACGATTAACCGGTTGCGGGCAACTGATCCATAAAAAGGGGCCGGGCCACCATCAGGCAGCCCGGCGAGAGGAAGAGGAGTCACACGGCGGGTTGGTTCCGTGTTGAGTCCTGATATACCGCCGGAACCTTGCCGGGGAATGATCCGGACATTACCGGGTCGTCATGGCGGATGAAGCCATTACCGATTACGCGCCGGGCAAAGGCCACTGGAAGGCCACGCTGATCCACACGGGACCGACGCTGGGTGATGCACTTCACAAAAGGGGCGAGGTCATCCGATCAATTCGCCACCAATTTTTTTTGTAAAATGGCGTCTTCGATGGCGTCTTCCAATTCAAACCGCGGTGGGATCGCATCAAAAGACAATTCGCCATCGATGAACAAGGATGGTATCGGTGCCACACGGCAACGCTTTTTAACCGCTTCTTCACCGAAAAGCGAACAGGATAAATCCAGGAAACGTGCTTTTCCATCGCCACGCATAAATTCCACGCGTTGATAATCGACATGGTCGGCGTATTTTCCCAGAACCGCTTTGACGGCTTGGTCCATATACACACAGGGCAGGCAATAGTCGGCCTTGTAAACGACTTCGATCACGATTTTCTTTGACTGCGTCATATCGTATAGGCCTCGAATATGGCTTTGCCCTTCCAATCCCCCCCTTGGGAGGCATCGGCAATGCCATCCATGCATTGCGGCGGCCCGATGAAAACGACGACGTTTTTATGAGCAATTTTTTCCACGGGGATGTCGGTCGGTTCCACGGTCCATGTGCCCATGACATAGTTGAATGTATGCATGCCGTCACCGGCATCCACAAACCCTTTGGCGCGAACGACATCCTTGGGTAGGGATCTGGCCAGTTCGCCGATCTGATCCAGATCGTTTCCACGCCATTGGTAGGCAACGGAAACGAGCGTGTCTGGTGGCGTGATTTCAAGGTCCGGGCTGTCGAGCATTTCTTCCAGGAACCGGTCGAGTTCATCGTCGGTCAACCGTTTTTCCAAACCAGACGGCCGTTTTTCAACTTGATCCGCTGAACCGAATTCGAAGAAACGATCCAGCGGAATATCGGCAAAGGTGGTTTCGAAGGCAAGGGGCGCAGGGTGATAAGTCTCCACCACCTTTTTGATTGATTGTATGATGTCGGGCTCAACCAGATCCACTTTATTGATGATAAAGGCCGTGGAAGAAGCGATCTGCTTTTCCAGGGACGCGTATACCTCGTATGCATCGAGAAAATGAGCGGCATCGATAAGACAGAACTGCTCTTGGAAGAGGAAACGCCCCTTGAAAATGGATAGCTTCAAGTCCTTTTTCAAATCCGCCGGGTTGGCGACGCCGGTGGATTCGATCAGCAGCACATCCGGCTTCACGGTTGCGTTGAGCTCGTAGAGGTCTTTGATGAAATCCGTCTTCACACATACACAGAAGATCGACCCTTTGCTGATCTCGATGGTGTCGATATCCTCCCCCTCATTTGGATCGATTTACCGTTCTTCGCGGGCATGGCCCGCTCTTACACGCATCAGTGGGTTCGTCAAGCAGGGTTTCTGTAGGAGCTGGCCATGCCTGCGACCATATCTGTTTCCAATACGCTCCAAATGCGGTCCCCTGGAGAAAACGGCATAATCAATACCGCTTGCGACCAATGACGCCGCTCAAAAACATTATCTTGGATGATCGTTTATTTTCGCTGGGAGTCGACGCGGGTAGCCAGCCCCGAACCCGCCTTTTTCAAATTCTCCTCAATCTTGTCAAACTCGAAACCTTTGTCCCTGAGCGACAAGAACCGATCTTTCATGCCGTCATTGGGCGCCCGCTTGGCCATTTCGTCGATCAGTTCTTCGTATTGCGGGATGATGCTCTCGAATACGAGATCGTTCTCGATACAAATGCTCGGAAGAACTTTTCCCTTCAGTTCGATAAACTTGCTCACGCTGCTTTTGTTCTTGATCGACCATTCCTTGTATTCGATCATATCCTGGACGTCTTTGGGCAGGGCTGCAATGGATTCCATCATGTATCCACAAGCCGCGCACTGGACGCTATCCAAGGTCAAAACGTCAATGTGTATCTTGTCTTCTGCCATGGATTCCTCTTTGGTACGGATTAAAAAGACTCCGGATAGTTGGGATAATTTTCGTCAAACCAGTCTCTGGCCTCGATTACCTGATCCATGTGTTCCGCCGGAACATCATAGGGCATATCTCAGCCAGGAGCGAAGGTATATCCGTGCACTCCCCCCGCAGCCAAATTCACAATAGCGTCTTCGCGTGGGGAAATCAGCCCGAGGCTCAGGGCCAGCGTCAGCTTCAGGTTACCGCCGAAACCGATGCCGTGTTTGCGGGCCATATCGCGTACGAAAATGAGGTTGAGCTGCTCGTCGATGGCGATTCCGTCGGTTCCGATCGTGCAGACATCTTCCATTACTTTGGTGCAATCGCCGCAAATGAAAAACGATGAGGTTTTACCGGCATCTCTGATCACCTTGATCGCTTCCTGGCAGCTGGGGGTCACAAATTCCTGGAATGTTGCGGACTTGATCTGCGAGGCGACGGGATCGACGACGGCGATGATATCGCACCCCATCTCTGCATAGAACTGGGCGGAAAGGGCGCTGATTTGTCCGGCGAACGCGACCACGTCGTGGGCGAACGCTTATACCGTTTGGCCGTCTCGACGACCCCCTTTGCAAGCAGTGCGGGGTCTTGCAGCATCTTGTCTGCCGGTTCATTGATGAGAAACGCGCAATGAACACCGGCGTAGGGAACCCATGGGGCTTTGATGGTCCGTTGTCCCCGATAGGCATCGATCAACATCTGTTTGGACATGAAACGTCTCCTTTTACTATAAAATTTACCTAACCATTTAAAAACTGGATCTGAACGTCCATGGGTAGCGCCAGACCGAGAGCCACCTCTATTGCCTTCAAAATGGCTGCTGGTATGGGGCAAGACGGATGGAGGCCGGACCGTTCGGCCGCCATGTAGACGGGGTTGTGGGTAATCGGTTTGAACACGTCTTTCAAGGTCATCTCGGCAAGATTGGAAGAAAGGCGTTGGATCTTTTCGCATTCACACCCGTCGACCGCCACCGCCACCATCCGCTTGCCGGTTTCCCTGGCCACGATGGTACAGGGAAAACCACAGATACCGGGATTTACTTCTATCCTAACGGCAGGTTTTGCATCGGACGTTTCAGTGTTCATGGTGGCTCCCTGGACAGGCAAGCTGCCTTTAATTTGTGCCCTGTATCTCACGCAAGTGATCAAGAATTCGAACCGCCTCGGGCACGACCTGTAAAGAAGATCCGGAATGGGGTGTTATCGAACGGCAGCACCCTGATTCAGGCGGTCAAATGCATATTAGTCCGTAAAACGAGGCGAGACGATGACGGAAAGAAAGTGTATGGGCAGTTTAATAAGCTCTTCGGGACCGTGATTGGCATCCGAATCGAAAAAGAGGGAGTCTCCAGGCGTCATTATATAGGAACGATCACCGTGGAGGTATTTCATCTTACCGGTCAGCATGTAAATGAATTCCATTCCGGCATGCTGAAACAACGGAAACACCTCCGATTGGTCACTGAGCGTGATCAAGTAGGGTTCCACCGATATGGTTTTGCCAACGCTGTGGCCCAGAAGCTGATATTCGTGGCCGGCGCGGGTCCCTCTGCGGTCGATGATCAAGCCTTCACCGGATCGCACATAACTGCAGTCACGGTTTTCTTCGTATTTTCGGAAGAACGTGGTCATCGGTATGTTTAGGGCCCTGGACAGGGCTTGCAGCGTTGCCAAGGACGGCGATGCGTTGCCGTTTTCGATTTTGGACAGCATCCCGTTGGAAAGGCCGGCCAATTTGGCCAGTTCGGCAATCGTCAGGTTCATTTTTTTGCGAAAGGACTTGATTTCCCTGCCGATGGCGATTTCCAGCTTGTTCAGCTTCGCCGAATTTTGAGATTCTGGCTTGTCCATGGGGTTTCCTGAATAACGGCAGTATGTGGCTGCCGGGGTTGGCAATGCTGCATCCGGATGAATGATCGGGCACCGATGCGTAGTGTATTTATTTAACAAATCCCATAATTACCGTCAATTGTTACCCAACCTCCTTTTCTTGCCGTTTTCTTACCGTCGTTAATTAAAAAAAGTGGCGGCATCCCGATAACCCGAATCGATGGTTTGTTCGTCTATTGCCCTTCGACCACTTGCCGCAACCGTTTAAAGCGACCCAAGGCGAAATCGTACTCGATGCGGTAGTCCATGTAGGAGGCAAGCGCTTCTTTGTAATTTCTGATGGCACCGGACAAGTCTCCGTTGCCTTCAGCCCATAACCCCAAAGCAGTGTGCCCGGTCAACACGTTTTCCGGGCTCTCATCTATCTTGCTCATGATTTGTGCCTGACGTTGCGGGTCCAACAGGCATGCACTCAGATCTTGGTACCAGGGATCGGAAATACGTTGTCCATAGACATTCAGCCCGCCGCGCGCCAGCATCGCATAACCCTGAATGTTCAGAATTTCTGGTTCGAGCAAGCCCATGCTTAATTTCCCGTCATTCGTTCTTCCGGGAAGAATCAGAAACCGTCTGCAAAAGTCCAGGGCCGCCACCCAGTCCTCGTCCATGGCTGCGTAATAGGCCTGGGCAATCAGGAGGCGACCGTTTTCGGAGTCCGATTCAAACAGTTCTTTTAGCAGTCTCCGCTGGGCCTTCAAATCGGCTTGTTGGTCGTGAAAGGCTTTCGCGAGGTTGGCCCGCTTGGTTCTGAGCTCCTGCCTGGCGGTGACTGACGCGATCAGTCGCTCGCGAAAAGCCTCGAAACGCGTTTCGTATTCCCGGCATAGCGATGCATCGTCAGTTCCGCCGGTTGGCCGACGTTGAACCTGATCCAATTGTGATAGCGCCAAATAAAGGCTCCAATCATCGATATCGGCGCTCAGGGCTGCTTCTTCCATGAGACGCCAAGCAACGTCTCGATTTCCGCCGCGCTGTTCCACCAACCCGGCGACCAGGTGCAACCAGCTTTTTTCGGTGAGGGTATATCCCCCACGAATGGCCTCGCGCGCATCCACCGTACCCGCCATTATCTTGGCCAGGTATCCCAAAAACTCATCGGAAGATCGCCAATCCAGCGACACCAAGGCGTGCCAGGAGGTCCGGTTCAGTTCCCGTCTTTGGAGCCAATCGACTATCAGAAAAATGAGCCGGGCCATGTTCCTTTCCGGTTCCATGGACAGCACTTGATCGAGCAGTTGCCGGGCCATGTCGAAGCGACCCGAGCAAACGTGCATGACCGCCGTGGACATGGCCAGGGACGGGGTTCGATGCACATTTAGGGCCTGGTTGGATAAATCCAGCGCCTTGTCCCATTCGCACCGGCGGGCAACTTCCGTAATGCGATGCAGACGCTGGTCCAATGCCACATCGATCTCACCGTTCCATTTAACCTTCCCCTTCTTGATTTCATTTAAAAATTCAATCACTTGAGAAATTGGCAGGACCAGGCCGATATCGGATAGCGGTGTGGCCACGGGCACTGGGCTCTGGGCCATGGTTACGGCGACGATGGTGGCCAATCCGACCACCTGCCCGTTTTGATCGATAAACGGCCCGCCGCTATTGCCTGCATGCAGTGACGTGTCCACTTGAAACATATTCTCGAACGTGCGGCGGACATGTCCGAGGGTCACACTGACATTCACCGTTTCGGCCTGAGTCCTGCCCCCCAAGGGAAATCCCAGGGTGATCAAGGGCGTCAGTTTGGGAATGCCGCCGGTCTGGAAATTTGTTGCCAGGGGCAGCGGCCGAAGCGTCGGCGGGACCGGATCGATGGCGAGAACGGCGAAATCATCACGCAACGGTGAGCGAACCCGTTCCCAGGTTGTTTCGGGAGCCGAAGCGACACCGGCAACCCTTACACGGCGGGGCCCGTGGGTACTGAAAGCCGATTCGGTGATATAGACATCCTCGAGCGAATCACTGTCCCCAAGGACAGGCAGGTGGCTGAAAGCGCGCTGCCCTTCGAACCACAAGTACATCCGATAGTTAAAGTTCAATTTCTCGGGTTGCCCGCCGAACAGGCCGATGGCCATCATCAACTGCCGGTCTTCCAACCAGGGGCAGGCCACATGGCGGTTGGTCAAAAGAAACCCCTGGTCATCGACCAGAAAGGCGGTGCCCTTGGTCCGGTTGCGATATACTTTACGCCCTTCCAGGGTCAGCCAGTAGTCCACAACGATGAAAGCCACCGATCCGGCATATTTATTGGCGTACGTGATCAGGGCTGTTTCGCTGTCCTCGGGTGACGGATTCAAGTTGATCCACAGCAGGCCCCCGGCAACGATACCGACAATCAGCAATACCGCCATCACCCCCAGACGCAGATTAACGCGATGCAACAACGCTTGAGACGTTCGACGATTATCCGTCGTCTGCCGCCGGGCGACGGCCCGGATGGCGGTCTCGTCCACCTGGGCCAAGGTGGCGGCCACCTCGCCCATCGTTCGCGGCCGCAGCTCCGGATTGTCGCTGAACATCAGCCGGATCAAATTCTGGACGGCTGACGAAACGGGGAGGGATTCCACCCGCGCCTGTAGATGTTGCACATCGGGATCGGCACACAAAATTTCAACGAAGGCTTTTCCCAGCGACCAGATGTCGCTGTGGTGGTCCAGGGGACGATGGTTGACGATGTCAGGGTGCATGGCCAGCAAACGCGCCAGCATCGGCGCGGGTCGATCCAGCTGCGGGTCGAGAAAGCGGGAGAGCTTGTAATCGATCTTGACCTTTAGTGTGCGGTCTTCGTCTTCAACAACCAAAATATCGTCAAGGATGAGGTGCGGCATGATATGACCGATGCGATGCAACCCGTCGAGTATGGAGGCGATCTGCCCAAACAGGTGCAACACGCTGCGGGAATCCTTCAAGCGGTCAGTAGACAAAAGGGTGCCCCAGCTCAATGCGTCGATCCATTCGCTGATTCGATACCAGCGTCCATCCGCGGCTTGCCGGATAGCCAAATGGCGCACAAAAAAAGCATCCGGGAGGGTTTTCAGTTTTTCCAATTCGTGCTTGAGACGATCGGCCAGTTGGGCATCGACGCCTGATTGCGGAGTAAAAATTCGGATCATCACCGGTGCCGCGTCACCGTCCCGGTACGCCTTAAACAAAATACTGGAATGGCCCTCGTGCAATACCTCCAGGATACGATAATCGTCGATGGTTGCCTGGCCATTGGCCACATCGGCACCGCATGCAGGACACGAATTAATCGTTTCGGCCACAACCTGACCGCATTGACGGCAGATTCTCATGGCGCTTTCTCCATTCAATCGGCATGTCCGCCAATTTTCCCGAAACAACGGCCATCTTGCCGATTACCTAACCATATTATACGGGGGGCAACGTAAAAGCGTCAATTACGAAGCCGTTTTACAGCAGGGCAATCGCATGGTGATTTCCGGGTTGCCTTTCTTCCCAAAATCGATTTTATCCTTCATTTGACATTTGGGTGTTGGCATTTGGCATTTTCCCACTTTCGGGAATGGTGCGTGTTCAGGAACAGCCGGTTTTTGATTTTACTTGCGATTGCCCTGTTGCCCGGGGTGGGCAACCTTGACTTCTCGAAAAAGCGATGGTTTTTTAAGGATTCAGCAAAAAGAAGGGGGGCTCTGTTTATGGTAGAAGCGGTTACGATGGGAATCGTTCTGGGCCTGTCCGCCGGTTTTGCGCCCGGCCCCCTGCTGGCGCTTGTAATTTCTGAAACGCTACGGCATGACATTCGTGCCGGGATAAAGGTGGCGATCTCACCTCTTTTCACCGATCTGCCGATTATCGTCCTGACCCTGCTGGTTTTATCGCAACTATCCGGGTTTAAAAGTATATTGGGAACCATTGCCATGATTGGCGGGGGGGTCATCATGGTCATGGGCTATGATAGCATGGTCGCCAAACCGGTCGCGGCCGCCCCTTCGGCGAGCGAACCCCAATCCCTGCTAAAAGGCATATTGGCCAACGCCTTAAGCCCCCATCCATACCTGTTTTGGTTCGGCGTCGGGGGTCCCATCATCGCTCGAACAATCGATCAAGGCATGGCCACCCCTTTCTCATTTATCGTAAATTTCTACATATTTCTGGTGGGCTCAAAGATTTCACTGGCCGTACTGGTCGGCAGGTCGAAATCGTTTTTGAGCGGGCCGGTATATCGAACCATCATGCGTCTCCTGGGTCTTGCCTTGTGCGTATTGGCATTATTGCTTTTCAGGGATGGCTTAAGACTGCTGGGCGTGATCCAATCCCGATGATGCTTGTCATTCCAATCCGGCGCGCAGCCGATTGATCCCGGTCCTGGCCTTGCTTAAGGCTGACACCAGGCGGTTCCGGTCCGCATTCATTTCTGCGATTTCACCATCGCGTTCAACCAATTTCATTTTCAACCACGAATGGTTAGAAAATCTAGCGCACGCCCCTTTATCATCAATACGCCGATTTTATCGTTTCCACGGCTGATGTGACCCCGGATCAGGTTGTAACGACGATTCAAAGCCATCTATAATGATTGGCCCCCTTTATTAGAAAACGCTATCCCATAGATCGAACTTAGAGATTGTAATGCGTCTTAATCTATGATAAAAATGCTATTTTAAATTAATATTTAAGATAATTTGGTTTGCCGACGATAACTATAATTGAAAATAAACAAGCCGTTGACACGAATCCACGCCAACATCATCGAGGGAGAACAACCCGTGAAACGACGTTTCATCCAAAGCAATCTGGTCCTATTGGTTTCAGGCATGCTTTTGTCCAGCCTGATCCTGGCCGGCTGTCAGGAGAAAAAATCACAGCAGGCTCAACCCGCTGCCGCCGCAGCCCCCGCGCCGCAGGTCTCCGTGGTGACCATAGCGCCGCAACCGATCATGCTGACCACTGAGCTGCCCGGGCGCACATCCGCTTACCGCATTGCCGAAATCCGTCCCCAGGTGAACGGGTTGATTCAGAAACGGCTCTTTACCGAGGGTGCCGATGTAAAAACCGGTGATGTTCTCTACCAGATCGATCCCGCCACCTTCAAGGCTGCGCTGGGTAATGCCGAGGCCGCCCTGAGCCGCTCGGAGGCCACACTGCCGGCGATTCGGTCGCGGGTTGAGCGCTACAAAGAGCTGTTGGCCGAAAAAGCGGTCAGCCAACAGGATTTCGACGACGCGGCCGCCGAGTTGAAAAACGCCGAGGCCGACGTTCAATACTGGAATGCCTCGGTGGAAACGGCACGCATCAATCTGGCTTACACACGCATCACGGCCCCTATTTCCGGGCGCATTGGCAGGTCCAGAGTAACCGAAGGCGCCATCGTCACCGCCTACCAGCCCATGGCCTTGACCACCATTCAACAGCTGGATCCGATCTATGTGGACGTGCCCCAGTCCACCACCGATCTGCTGCTGCTGAGACGGCGCCTGAAGGAAGGCCGGCTCAACCAGAGCGGAAAGAGTCAAAACAAGGTGGCGCTGCTATTGGAGGACGGCAGCACTTACCCCCACGAGGGATCGCTCAAGTTCAGGGATGTATCCGTCGAGCAGAGTACCGGCTCGGTCACGTTGCGGGTGGTTTTTCCTAACCCGGACGGGCTGCTGCTACCCGGGATGTTCGTGCGTGCCGTTATCAAGGAAGGCGAAAACCAGGCGGCCATGCTGGTCCCCCAACAAGGGGTCTCACGGGATCGGCGGGGCAATCCGCAGGCCCTGATCGTGGATGCGGACGGCAAGGCGGCACTGCGCATGCTCACCGTGGACCGCGCCGTGGAAGACCAGTGGCTGGTCTCAAAGGGTATTTCCCCCGGTGACCGCGTGATCGTCGAAGGCCTGAAGATGCTGCGGCCCGGCACCCCGGTAACGGCCGTCCCGTTCACCGCAGGCAACGCCGCACCGGCCGGCGGATCGAAATAAGGGAGGGACGCGATGCTATCCAAATTCTTCCTCGAGCGACCGGTCTTCGCTTGGGTGATCGCCATCGTCATCATGACCGCCGGCGGCCTGGCCATCTACAATCTGCAAATCTCCCAGTATCCGCCCATTGCGCCGCCGTCCATCGCCATCGAGGCCTATTACCCCGGCGCCTCGGCGGAAACCGTTGAAAACACGGTAACCCAGATCATCGAGCAAAAGATGACCGGCCTGGCCGACATGCTCTACCTTTCCGGTGAAAGTTCGTCGTCCGGCAGTTCCCGCATCGAGCTGACCTTCGCACCCGGCACCGACCCGGATCTGGCCTGGGCAAAGGTCCAAAACAAACTCCAACTCGCCACGGCCAGCCTCCCCGATGTGGTTCAGCGCCAGGGTGTCGAGGTCAGCAAATCGACCCGCAACTATCTGATCATCGTCGGTTTGGTCTCCGAGGACGGAAGCATGAACAACCACGACCTTGGCGATTATGCCCAATCCAACCTGGAGAAAATCCTTTCCCGGGTGCCGGGGGTGGGCGAGGTCGAATCCTTCGGCTCCCAGTATTCCATGCGGGTCTGGGTGAACCCCAACAAGCTGACCAATTACCGTCTGACCATGCAGGATGTCATCGGGGCATTGCGAAGTTACAATGTGGAGGTTTCCGCCGGCCAGTTCGGCGGGGCACCGGCCGTGGAAGGCCAGCGCTTGAACGCGGCCATCGTTGTCCAGCATCTGCTCCAGACCCCGGAAGAGTTCGCCGCCATCCCCATCCGCACCAATCCGGACGGTTCCGTGGTCCGCATCCGCGATATCGGCCGGACGGAATTGGGCACCGAGCGTTACGGCGTGGTCAGCAATTATAACGGCATGCCCGCTACGGGTCTGGCCGTCCGCCAGGCCGCCGGCGCCAATGCGCTGGAAACCGCCGATGCCGTCAAGAATAAAATGGAGGAGATGAGCCAGTATTTTCCGCCCGGCATGAAAGTGGTCTATCCCTACGACACCACGCCCTTCACCAAGGTGGCCATCGATGAGGTGGTCAAGACCCTGTTCGAGGCCGTGTTTCTAGTCTTCGTGATCATGTATCTCTTCATGGGAACCTTCCGGGCCACCCTGATTCCCACCATCGCCGTGCCGGTGGTGCTTCTGGGGACCTTCGGCATCCTCGGATTGTTCGGGTTTTCCATCAACATGCTGACCATGTTCGCCATGGTGCTGGCCATCGGACTATTGGTCGACGACGCCATCGTGGTGGTGGAAAACGTGGAGCGCATCATGGCCGAGGAGGGGCTCCCCCCCAAGGAAGCCACCGCCAAGTCCATGGACCAAATTACGAGCGCCCTGATCGGCATCGGCCTGGTGCTGGCAGCCGTCTTCGGCCCCATGGCGTTTTTTCCGGGATCGACCGGAATCATCTATCGTCAGTTTTCCCTGACCATCGCGTCCGCCATGCTGTTGTCGGTGGTCGTGGCCCTGATTCTTACCCCGGTGCTTTGCGCCTCCCTGCTCAAACCGATACCCGCCGGACATCAACCGGCCGATGGCGCCGTTTTTTTCCTGCGCCCTTTTTTCAGGTGGTTTGACCGCGCCTTTGCCTGGTTTCGGGACCTGTATGTGAAACTCGTGGGCCGGGTGCTGGCCAAGAAGCTACGCTACGTGCTTGTCTTCGTGCTGATCGTGGCCGCCATGATAATACTGTTCAGGCGCATGCCCACCGCCTACCTACCCGACGAGGATCAGGGAATCCTGATGGTCCAGGCCATCCTTCCGGGAAACGCGACCCTGGAGCAGACCAATGCGGTCTTGGACAAGGTCCAGAAGTATTTCCTGAACAGCGAAAAAGAGGCGGCGGAATCGATCATGACCGTTGCCGGGTTCAGTTTCGCCGGCCAGGGCCAGAACATGGGCTTCGGCTTTGTACATCTGCGTGACTGGGACCTGCGCCAGCGGCCGGATCTGAAGGTCACGGCCGTGGCCGGACGCGCGATGGGCGCCTTTTCACAGATCAAGGAAGCCATGGTCTTTGCGTTTCCGCCGCCGGCAGTCATCGAATTGGGTCATGCCCTGGGGTTTGACTTTCAGCTCCAGGATCGCGGCGGCATCGGTCACGAAAAACTCATGGCGGCCCGCAACCAACTCCTGGGCATGGCCGCGCAGGACCCGCGCCTGACCAAGGTCCGGCCCAACGGCATGGAGGATGTGCCCGAATACCGGATCGACGTCGACTGGGACAAGGCCGGCGCCCTGGGCGTTCCCATATCCAGCATCCACAACACCATTGCCGCGGCGTTCGGCGGCAGCTACGTCAACGATTTTATCCAGGCAGGACGCGTCAAACGGGTTTACATCCAGGCCGACGCCTCCTATCGTATGCTGCCCGAGGACTTACGCAAGCTCTATATGCGCAACACCGAAGGCAAAATGGTGCCCTTCAGCTCCTTTGCCACCGGGAACTGGACCCAGGGCTCGCCGCAATTGGAACGGTACAACGCCTTTCCATCCATGAACATCCAGGGAGAACCCGCCGAGGGGCGAAGCTCGGGTGAGGCCATGGCCGCCATGGAGGAGATCGCCGCCAAGCTGCCCGAAGGGACCGGCTTCGACTGGACCGGGCTTTCCTACCAGGAACGTATGGCCGGCTCCCAGGCACCGCTGCTCTATGCTTTTTCCATCTTCGTCATTTTCCTGTGCCTGGCGGCCCTGTACGAAAGCTGGCCGATTCCGATTTCGATTCTGATGACCCTGCCCTTGGGGGCGATCGGCGGCGTACTCGCTTCCACCTGGCGGGGACTGCCCAACGACGTCTATTTTCAGATCGGCCTGTTGACCACCATGGGGCTGACCACCAAAAACGCCATCCTCATCGTCCAGTTCGCCAAGGCACGCGTGGAGGAAGGCGCACAACTGACGACGGCCACCCTGGAGGCCGCCAAAACCCGACTGCGGCCCATCATCATGACCTCCCTTGCCTTCGGATTTGGCGTATTGCCCCTATTCTTGGCCAGCGGTGCCGGCGCCGGCGCCCAAAGGGCCATCGGCACCGGGGTGTTGGGCGGCATGATTACCTCCACCGTCCTGGTAACCCTGTTTGCACCGCTTTTTTACGTGATGATATATAGAGCTCTCGGAAAGCATCGAAAGCGGGTAACCATGAAGCACATTGATGAGAACGACTCAGGGGAGGCCATTTCATGAACAGGCAATTGATGATCATCGGCAGTATCATGGGTCTCCTTTTGGCCGGCTGCTCGTTTATACCCGAATACAACCGGCCCGATGCGCCCATATCCCCGGACTGGCCCGGAGGACCGGCTTACGAAAAGGCGCCGGTGGCATCGGAGGAAAAACGTCCCAGCGACATTCCCTGGCGAAAATTCTTTGCCGATCAGCGGATGCAAAAAATGATTAAAATGGCCCTTGATAACAACCGCGACCTGCGGCTGGCCGCACTGAATGTGGAGCGGGCCCGGGCCATGTTTGGGATTCAGCGGGCGACGCTCTATCCTTCCGTGGACGCCACGGCCGAGGCCAGCAAATCGCGCACCCCGGCAGATCTTTCCTATACGGGAGACGTCTCCCATCCTGAGCAATACAGCGTTGGTCTGGGCATTTTTTCCTGGGAGATCGACTTTTTCGGGCGCCTGCGCAGCCTCAGGGAAAATGCCCTGGAAACCTTTTTGGCCACGGAACAAGCCCGGCGCGGCACCCAGATCCTGATTGTCTCCTCGGTTGCCAGTAATTATCTGGCACTGGCTGCCGATCGGGAGAACTTGCATCTGTCCCAAACCACTTATCACGCCCAAAAGGCATCCTATGATTTGATCAAACGGCGGTTTGACGTCGGACTATCCTCGGAATTGGATCTGAACCGGGTGAAGAGCCAGGTGGCCGTGGCCCAGCGCAATATTGCCCGCTACACCTTAAGGGTGGCACAGGACATCAACGCCTTACGGCTTCTGGTGGGGAGTCTGGAGCACTTGTCGGATGACCTGCTGCCAAGCGACCTGGCCAGTGTCAAGCCGCCCAACCCCATTTACGCCGGCGTCTCGTCCGAGGTTTTGCTTTTACGGCCGGACATCCTTCAAACCGAAAACCAGCTCAAGGCGACCAATGCCAATATTGGCGCGGCCCGGGCAGCGCTGTTTCCCAACATTTCCCTAACCACCTCCATTGGGACCGCCAGCGCCGAGTTATCCGGCCTGTTCAAGTCCGGATCCGGGACCTGGCTTTTCGGCCCGCAACTGTCGATGCCGATTTTCGATGCCCGGTTGTGGGCAGCGGTGGGTGCGGCCAAGGCCGAGAACCAAATCGCCTTGGTTCAATATGAAAAAGCCGTTCAAACCGCCTTCCGGGAAGTGGCCGATGTCCTGGCCGTGCAAGGAACCATCGATGCGCGCCTGGCGGCCCAGCAGACACTGGTCGACGCGGCCTCGGAAACCTACCGGCTCTCGGATATGCGCTACAACAAGGGAATCGACAATTATCTTAGCGTGCTCGATGCCCAGCGGTCGCTTTTCGCCGCCCAGCAAGAATTGGTGTTGTTACAGCTGGAGAAAATATCCAATCAGGTGCGGCTGTATGCGGTGCTGGGTGGCGGTACGGAATAGGTTGTGTCCATATATAGCAATAACGATAGGCCACCCAGCAAAAGCAACACCGCAAAAATCAATTTGAAGCGATTATTTTTCAAGATGTTTCGAGATAAAGTGTTTGGAAATGGTTTTCTCCATCCCCATCCGGATCGATGCGCAGGTAAATCACGTCTTCTTCAACGTCCTCGATGACTTCAAAAACAAGGCCGTCATTCGTGTATGCCACATACTCCGTATTGCCCGATTCGTTCACCCAGGCTGATGAAGGATCAATATATCCTTTTGACACCTCTCCCGAATAGTAGGATGCGTAATCACATGCGGTGACATACCAGATCGTAATACAAACACCGGTATATTCCCAATCCATCCATTCAATCTCGATAAGCCAGTCTTCAATATTCATCCTTCCGTCAAACCGCGACGCGAAATAGGTAAGCGCGGCACTAGCGGTTTTCGCAATTTTGTCCGGCGTATCGGTTTCCCAACTGCCGTCTAAAGAGCACGGTTCACTCAGGTCCGTGCCGGCTGGAACACCGTATTCGGCGAGATTATCGGTGCGATCATCCGAATCCGTATCGTTATCGTTATCGCCGCCGCATCCTGCCAGTATCATCCCTAAGATGACAATAACCAACGCCCATTTTCGTGCACTCATTTTTCGTTCCCTTCCATAATACAGTAAAAAGTGACAATCAGCATCTTCACCCATCTGATGCCTTGTCCTAACTAAACGCAATTGGATAGGATTTGTTCACTTTTTTTTTTGACCAACGTTCCAACATTTCGTCAACCGGCTCTTTGTTTTCGGAATAGACTGGATCAAAACAATATTGCTTTATTTTCTTTTTGGCCTCGCTGAGAATTTGCCGGGAACGCTGATTGGTTAAACCTTTTTTTTTATTTTTCATTTCATTCCATTGCATTTTTCTTGATTACTTCATCAATTTCTTTGACAACCTCATCGTGGGTAAAGCCATCGATGGTTATTCTTACCCAAATTTTCTTTTCCCTATCCGATAAATGCTTGTCCATACAAGTGAGCACCGAAAGCAGGTAATGGTGCTGCTCCGGGTTAGATGACCGTTTGTCTTCGATCGTTTCATCGGCCGGCGTATCTTCATCCTCCTGATCATTCTTATTTGGATCGTGTTTTCTAAGCCAAAGATCTTTCAGAAAATCAGCAGCTTGTTCCAAAGTGATATTGACATCCGCCATTAATTCCGTCGCATCCGGCATGCGATCGTTCGCATCGCTGAACGTCCGCCAGATCTCGATGCACCGATCGATTTCTGGCGTGAGACGATTTTGGGGAAGCCAGTATCCAATATCCGCCTCGCTTGAGTGTTTGCCTTTTAGCCCGGCCAGAAACCTATTGATGTCTTTCCAAATGACATCCTCCCCTTCTCTTGTGATTGCATTCTTGAATTCATCCTTGGATGGCGGTCGACGTTTTTTGCGGCATAAATCGCGGTATGTTTCGATGGGCGGCGTGTGCCCCCGAAGCCAAATATCCGGATCGTCGTCGCACTGGATATCCGCCAGCATGACGTCGATATTGTCCTGGCAGGTTAAGAAATGAACGCAGGCCTCATGATCAAAATTCGTAGATTCCACGAATTTTTCGGCAGTCGGCGGTGACTTCAGGTCGAGGCAAAGACGCCTGTATATGTTAAACAAGTCCCTATCGATGTAGGGGTTTTTAATCTCCTTATAAAATCGACGTGTTACATCAATAAGCCGATTCTTCAATATCCGTGTCAGATTTTTGGGGTCCGGGTACTGCTTATAATTCTCCAAGTAGATCCGAAACGCTTCCTGCTTCCAGTCATCCAGGGGAAAATGACGCCTAAATTCCTCTCGTGACCGATAATATTCCTGTTTGGCCAGTGCTTCCAGCTTATTCATCCATTCAGCAGGGATGACATTGCAATCACCATTGGCCGCTGATTTGACCGCACCCATATCCGTTTTTTTGGGATTCACATCCTTTTTATCACCATTCACGCTGAATTCCTTTTTTCCATTTTTCAGATGCCGGCAATACTGATGATTCCCCACGCGTCGTGTGAACCGTCATACCTGCCACAGCCGACCCTTTTTTTCAATGTCCCGCTAAATTCCGGTTAAGCGTTTTACACTCAATTGGTCATTTCAACGCCGTAACATGTACAAATCCAGGGACCGATTATTCATTCCGGGGCGTTTCCTTTTTTCTGAACATTTTTCAATTGTGCCCGTTCTAATTAAACAGAAATTGAATTCGGGCTGGTTTTTTGTGCAAGTATCGTGTTTAGAATAATGTTTTTGGCAAGACCAGAGCAACAAACCAAAAGCCTTTAGCAATTGGCTTTTAGCCGTTAGGATAACTTAATTTTCCGAATAATAGCTAACAGCTAATTGCTAAAGGCCAATAGCTGCTCATCGTGGTCTTCCACACAATTCCACGATGAGCCAATTTTACCCAAGTTGAGGATCATTTGGAAAATGGGAAACGACGATAAATTCGATGAATTCATGCAATGGATCGCCGCCGGTGTAAAAGAATTGAAGCCCGGACCAGATTGCCCGCCTGAAGCGCTTTTATTTGATTGGGTGCATGACAAACTTGATGCGCATGATGCCCAAACCGTATCTCGGCATGTGGAAGATTGTGCTTATTGCATGGCCATGAAACTTCGACTTCGTGGGGACGCCGCCGAATGGGAAAACCTGACCGAAGAGGGTATGGCATCGGTTGGTAAGCAGGCCTTTCAAGACCTGGATGTCCCTGGAAACGCCCAATGGAGCGGCCGGAGTCCTGAAACCGTCAAGCCCGGAATACGTTCCACCACCGGCCTATATGACCGGCTGGCCGGATGGTTCAAGAGCGCCTTTTCCGTTCCGGCCTTCGCCATGGCCGTTTGCGCGATCATCGCGGTCGGGGTGCTGTTTCGGCTGCAGCCGGGCACGCCAGACATGACCGTCACCGTTGGGCTGGTAGATGACATCGGTTTTCCCCTGATCGTCCGTGGTACCGACACGGCCACGGACCAGGCGCATTGGTTTTTCCTCAAGGCGAAACCCAATGAACTGCTGGCGATCCATGACCAACCGGAACCTGAGGCGGCCCGGTCGCTGATTCGATCGATTCGCACAGGCGAGCGGCCCATTATCGCACTTTACGATGACACCCAGACACTGGAGGAAGTCGACGCCCTTTTTACCCGCTGGGAGGAGCGTGAGGATGACGGTAAAACGCTGTCCATCGTTTTCGAGAAACGGTTTCTTAAGCAATTGAAAGCGGCGGATCCCGATACCGTCTTGGTTGCCTGTGTCGCCGTGTCGGAGCCATCGGATGGCATGGAAATCCGTTTCGGCCAATACAACCGCTGGATCCATGGCGATGTGGACGCCCGATAGCCCACGACAAACGGTTTTGGTGGTGCGCTGCCTGGGGGTGGGGATTTTGCTTTTCCTCGTGGCGCTGATTGTCGGCGCACCCGCAAAGACCGCCAGTGCCGCGACCGGGCCCCGGGAAATCGTGGTCTTTCCCATGACGCCCGAGACATCATCGATCCCACCGGGCCTGGGCAGCGGCATTCAATTCCTGCTTGAAAATGTCTTGGCGCTCACGCCCCAGGCCAAGGAAAGCTGGTTTCATTGGTATGGCCACCAGATCTTTGCCGACAGTGACCGCTATGGGGCCTTTCTCAGCGGAGAAAAAGAATTCACCGATCGCATGACCTCGTTCATCAACAAGCGAAGCTGTGATCTGCTCACCGGAACCGTCGGTTGGGACGATCACCAATGGCGGGTCACCCTGGTGCTGCGACCCTTCGCCGCTCTCGAGCCACCCCGAAAAACACGCCTCGTCCTGGATCTTCCCGCATGCCGACGGTTTCGCACCGATTTCATGGCCTTCATGGGCCGATGCGCGGTGCCTTTCCCGCCCCATCAGAAGGAAAAGGCCCTGTGGCCAATATCGTTTACCGCCCAGGGACTGGCAGCAGCGGGCAGGGCCTATGAAGCCTACTGCGCCCTTCGGTATGCACCGGCGGCCGTCTCCCGATCCATTCCCTTTTTCGAACAGGCACTAGCCCGAAATCCGCGGTCCTATCTGGCCCTGACACTCAACGGATGGGCCGACTATCAGCATGGACGCCTGGTTTCGGCCATCACCGCCTTTGAGACGGCCCTCGCCATGAATCCCTGTGGCCGGGACGCCCAAAACGGTTTGATGTGGGCCCATGCCCGCCTCGGCAACGAGGCCGAAGCGTTGGCATGGGGTCGACGCGCACAAATGTCCCTGGGAATGGCGGCGGAGATGGGCGTGATCGACGGACTTTGCGCCCTGGCCAATCGGTCGTTTCAGGGCGGTGACGTTCGCCGTGCGGAAACCTATTATCGACGTGCCATGACCACCCTCGCCTCCCGCCCCGACGCGTCTTCCGACACAACCGCCCGCGTTTTCCATAACCTGGGCATGATTGCCTATCATTTGCATGAATATGCGGATGCCAGGGCGTATTTGAAGCGTGCCGTGGCCCTTCGCCAGGCGTCACCCAGACCGGTTTATACGGACATCCTGGCAACCCTGACCATGATGGCCAGGAACGCCGAGCGCATGGGCGAATACGCATTGGCCGATGATCAATATATGCAGGTGCTCCAGCTCCGTGAGACCTACTGGCCAGACGATCCCCTAATCATCGAAACCGCCCGGGTCGATGCGGGCCGGGCCCTTTATCTTCTCGGACGCTATGAACAGGCTGTGGATTATCATCGCCAGGCGTTAGCCGTTCGAATCGATCACCTCGGTGCCGGGGATCCGAAGACGGCCGAGTCCTTTCATTATCTCTCCATGGCCCATCAGATGCTGGGAAATTATGGACAGGCGCTCGACCTATGTGAGAAGGCACTGGCCATCCGCTTGGAAACGGCAGGGGCCGATCACCTTCAGACGGCCGCGTCCTACAATGAAAAAGGGACCATCCTGGCGCGCATGGGGGATGCCCACGGGGCACTCGCCCAATACGACCGGTGCCTGTCCATCTTGACTGCGAGTGAGGACCCTGACTTGCGGGCCGATGTTTTACACAATAGGGGTATCGCCCTTACGGCAATGGGAGAATTTTCAGCGGCACTGGATCTGCACCGAAAAGCCCTGGAGCTTCGAACCGCACGGTTGGGCGCGTCGCATCCGCTGACGGCACGCTCCTACACCGCCATGGGATGCGCCAAATCCACCATTGGCGATATTAAGGGAGCCATTGGCGATTTCGAGCGGGTGTTGTCCATCCGGCAATCCACGTTGGGTGATCATCATCCACTGACCGTGGCGAGTTATTTCAATTTGGGCACGGCCTTTTATTTTGACCATCAATTTGAAAAGGCATCCCAATTCTCGGCCATGGCCATTGGCGTGGCCCAGGCCCGGAACTTCAGGGAACTTTCCTGGCGGATTTTGGACTTGTTGCGGGAGGTGTACGAGAAACGGGGACGTGTTAACGAAGCCATCGTTTTCGGCAAGATGGCCGTAAACGGAATTCAAGCATTGCGGCAGTATTCCACCGGCATGGATCGATCCCTCCAAATCGCCTTCATGAAAGACAAATGGACGGCTTTCGAGAACCTGGCCTACATTATGATCGACCAAAACCGCCTGGGCGAGGCCCAGGAGGTGCTTTGGATGCTCAAGGAGGAATCGTATTTCGATTTCATCTTGCGTGATGAGAATGAGATCCCGAAGCTAACGGGGCGGGCAACCCTTCGGCCCGAAGAATTCGCTTGGTTCGAGCGTTTTATGGAAAACATTCGTCGGCAACGGTGGCCCCGGATCGTCCGTGGGGGCACGGCTCAAAAAGAGACAACGCTCACGCTCAGGCTGTCGAGCGATGATTTTCTTCCCTCCAGCCGCTACGCCGTGGATCCGGGTACGGTCTTGCTGGAATACAATCTGCCGACGGAAAGAGACATGCAGATCATACTGACGACGCCCCATGAGAAACCAGTCAGGGCCAGCATCCAGAGCGATATCTCGATTCAGGAACTCAATGGATTGATCGTTGAATACCTTGCCGCCATAAAAAGGTGGCGGCCGGATACGAAAAAGCTGGCCAAACAATTGTATGATATCTTGATCGGTCCCATCGCCATCGATTTGGGAAAAGCACACCCCCATACGGTGATCGTTACATCCCAGGGGGCATTGGCAAATCTCCCCTGGGCGGCGCTGCACAACGGGAAAAGGTACCTGGTGGAGGACTATGCCGTTATTTTGGGAACCAGCACGCCATCGACTCGTGACGGCTTGCCATCTCGCATGAACGACGTGGTGCAACCGCAATGGGCGATTGCCGGGTTCGGGACAACCAAAAGGATCGCAACAGACAAACTGGGTCCCGTGCTCTCGGCAAGCCTAAATAAACCATGGTTCGACCCTTTGCCGTCGGTGCGAAAAGAACTCGACCAGATCATCATCGCGGGTGCCGGTGATAAAGACGGCATTTTCCCCGGCATCATCAAACTGGACGAGCAATTCAACCAACAGACCTTCACGACCGGGGTCGCTAAAGGGTATCCGGTGGTCCATGTCAGCGCCCATTTTTTCTGCAATCCCGGTACCGCCGAGAACTCTTTCCTGGTCCTGGGGGATGGCACGCCCATGAGTCTCAACGCTCTTCGGGACGCTTTTAACGAGTTCCAACGCCCCTTCGGCCATATCGATCTCTTTACCCTGTCGGCGTGCCAAACCGCGGTCAGGGTGAATGGCAGGAATGATGAATTCAGGTCATTGGGGACCCTCATCCAGACAAAAGGAGCCAACTGTGTCATCGGCACGCTATGGAATCTGTTGGATGCGACGGCGCCCGTGGTCATGGAAAAGATGTATCGGCTTCGCAAGGAGAATGCGTCCATCTCCGTGGCCAAGGCGTTGCAGGAGGCCCAACGTTGGCTGCTGAGAAACGACCGGCTCGATGATGGTGGCCCCGGCCTGAATTGCTTTGGTGAAGGATCGGAGATCCCGCCATTTGTCTGGGCCCCGTTTATCGTCATGGAGGGCCAGGTGTGGCAAGCGAAAAAATCCGGAAATGGGTGAATCGGGTGCGTGTCGCTTGCTTTTTCCATCTTTTTGTCATAGGGAAATAAAATCATGGAAGCCTCAAGATGAATTGGTATACTTGCATTTCCAATGGCAGCGGATAGGCGACAGCGGGGATCATGAAGTGGAAACGCGTCGAGTCCCAAGTTCAGACGGGCCGTGGCGGTTGAGTCGTTTGGCAAGAAAAGTCGGTCCGGCACTTCTCTTTTCTCTCCTTTCTTTTGTTTTTTTCACTCCTGTATGCATCGGTAGTGATCATGTGGGCATCTTGGTTCATGGGCAAGGCCGGATCGAGCGGATGTCGTCCGCCGAATCCCATTTCCTCGGGATGAAAAGCGGTGATACGATCGACCAGGGCGATACCCTTCGAACCGGCCCCGATGGCGCTGCCGCCATTCTCTCTGCCGATGAATCCTTGATGCGCCTCAACGCCAACACGACGGTTCGTTTCATAAAGGTGTCGAAATCGGCCGAGTGGCTGGAGGCCGACGATCATCGGTCCGCGGCCTCTGCCGGTCGCGTATCCACTTACCGTGTCGATGGGGGTGAGATGTGGCTGAGAAACAAGAACCAACACATCGCCATCACCATCCAATCCACCGATTTTCAGGCCAGGGTAACCGGAACCGAATTGGATCTGCTGGTGTTGCCGGAAGACCGCGTGATCATGACTGTTCAGGAAGGCCTGTTGATCGCCTCCAACCCATTGGGTCGAATGCGCGTGGCGGCCGGCGAAAAAATTTTGGCCATTCACGGAAAACCCATGGAAAAGCAAATGATGATCTCGTGGGCCGAATCCGTTCAATGGACACTTACCCTTCCCGATTTACCCGTTTTTTTGAACTGGCCTTCGGCTCAAAGCGATCTGATTCAACATGCCCGAAAGGCCATTTGGGATAGAGATCTGGTGAGCGCCAAGACGCTATTGGGCCAGGCACTGCGCGTGGAACCGGACAATGCCCATGTATGGAGCCTCGACGCGCTGGTCGCATTGCTTACGGGTGATCGACAGGCGGCCATGACCGCTTCCCAAAAAGCGGTGGCATTCGGCCCCCATGACACCTTCGCCCTGCTGATCCGCAGCTATGCTCAGCAGGCCGATACGCAGCTGGACGCCGCCACGCAAACCACGCAGCGGATTCTTGCCATCGATCCAGACGACACGTTGGCCAGGGTGCGTTTGGCGCAGCTGAAATTTGCCGGGGGCTATACCCGTCAGGCGGATCGAATCGTCACCCATGCTATCGCCAAGGCGCCCGATAGCGCCACGGCCCAACACACCGCGGGTTTTATCCACCTGGCGTTGCGCCGCAGCGCCGCCGCCGGAGAAGCATTTTCCCATGCCATTCGACTGGACACGGCCCTGGGAGAACCGCATTTGGGCCTCGCACTGATCGCCATGCGGCAAGGCGATGAAAAGCGAGCCATGCAGGAGATGAGCAAAGCCGTACTGCTGGAACCTCAACGCGCCATCTACCTGAGCTACTGGGGCAAGATGCTCTATCAGCTGAAACGGTTCCACAAGGCATTGGATATGCTGGATCAGGCCAGCCGGTTGGATCCCCACGACCCAACCCCCCATTACGTCCGATCCCTCATCTTGTCGGACCTGAATCGTCCCACCGAAGCCATCGCGGCGCTGCAAACCGCCATGGCCTTGAACGACAACCGGGCCGTATACCGATCCCGTTTCCTGCTGGATCAGGACCTTTCCATGAAAAACATCGACCTCTCTTTTCTTTACCGTCAGATGGGACTATCCGAATGGGCGGTGAGCAAGGCGAATGCGGCGGTCAAGCAGGATTATGCCAACAGCAGCGCGCATCTGTTTCTGGGCAGTGCCTTGACTGAGACGGAAGATCGAACCCAGTGCGCCATGAACGAGCTTTTACTGGCCATGATCATGCAACCGGCCAACCAGAACACCTTCAACGCCTTCAACGACTACACGGCCTTTTTCGAATCTCCCGAGATCGACACCACCGTCGAGGGCCGCGTGGGAGACAACGATTCCTTTGGGGGGGCAGTGTACGTGAACGGCAGCCACCCGCCCACCCAGACCGCATTCGACTTCTATGCGTTCTACCGCAAGGACGGCGGCTTTCGCGAAAACGAGGACGCGTATCGGGGCCGAGTGAACGGCCGGATCAAGTGGAATGCCACCGAGCGGGATCATTTTCTCCTGCAAGGGGGGGTTATCGATGCCGATTATGAATATACCGTCCAATCCGGCATCAACGAAATCGATGCCCCCAGCCATGCAGATGATTACACGGAAACCGATACGATCGACATTGAAATCGGCTACCATCACCGATTTTCACCCGGCGCGGACCTGATTTTGTATGGTGCCCACACCAGGGGACCCACGAGGCTCTTCTACTATACCGACTACGGCACCTATGACGCCGATGCCCCCGACGTTCACCTGTTCACGCGAACCTTTCTGGAAGAGAACACCCGCGCCAGCCGTGTCCAGGCCCAGCAGATGCTCGTTCTGGGCGACCATCACGGGACGCTGGGCATCTTTCATCTGTGGGGGGACCCCACCGCCAACACTGAAGACCTCTACTATCTCGATTACCAAAAAACGACTTATCCCCTGGCCTGGGATCGACAGGCCACCGACGGCGATCAGCGGTTGACCAGCCTCTACCTCAGGGATTTTTGGCAAATCACCCCCTGGTTGGCGGTGGATGCCGCCATTTACCAGGACTGGATGACCAATGTCGATCTTTATGCCGATACCCAATGGGACATAGAGGAGACATCCCCCCGCCTGGGCATGGTTCTTTCCCCCCGGGAACGAGACACCATTCGCATAGCGGGTTTTCGATATCTCGAGCCCTATCTGGCCAAACGCGTCGACGCGTCGGACATCGCCGGCATCCCCATCTATCGCTCCACGCTTCCCGGAACCGTAACCGACGAGTTCGATCTGGTCTGGGAACATGAATGGCAAACCGGGTTGCTGCGATCCGGCATTTACTACCTGACCCGGGAGTATGAAGCGTATGTGCGGACAGCCACCTATGATGGCAACGCCCATCGGTTCATCGAAGGAGAGGCAATGGCGCAGGTCACCGAAAGCGACGCCAGGGGTCTGAATCTGGCCTGGAACCAATTGATTGGAAACGGATGGGGGGTGGCCGTATCGTATGAATTGTGGAAAACCCAGGATGAAATCGTGAATGCGGTGGAAACCGATCAGCGGCTGGACCAGCTCGGCATGGTTAGCCTGTCCTGGGTGGCGGCCAACGGCCTATCGGCCCGATTGAAGGAGACGTGGCGCAACACCGATTTCATCGAACAGAATCGCGAGCGGGAAAACCTGTTCATCACCGACGTTTCCCTGAGTTATGAATTCCCCCAAAAACGGGGGCTAATCCGTTTGGCCGTGGACAATCTTTTCGACGAGACATTCAACTGGATTACCAACATCAACCCTTACAACGGCCGTCGTCCGGCCAGGGAATGGTTATTTTCCGTAGAAGTCAATATTTGATCCTATAGCATTCAAGATAATGGTTTTGGACTGCGTTATCGATCGTCGCGGCATTGATTATACAGCTTCCTCCCTCTGGCCTTGCCAAAAATATTATCTTAAACACTATGTTTATGAGATGAGCGTGAATAGACAAAATTCTATCGTATTATTTGGTTCGGCTGCGGTTCTCCTGCTGAATCTGCTGGTCTTTTCCCTGGCGGTGGATGCCCAGGAGATTCGCATCTCCGATGTCTATCCCGATACGGGTGTGGTCGGTGAGGCCCTGCCGGTAACCATTCAAGGCAGAGGGATTACCGGTGATACCCGCGTTTCGATGAATCTGGATGTGAAGCACGCAACCATCGGAGAATTCTCTGGTATTTGCTGGAAAACGGCCGTTTCCGGGACGACGGCCTACTTGTGTACGTTGGATGTCCTGAAAATTATCGACGTGAGCCACCCGTCCGATCCGGTTCTGTTGAGTACCGTGACGACACCCGGTTATCCCGTGGATGTGGCCCTATCCGGAACGACCGCCTATGTCATCGATTATTCCGGCCTGCAGGTCATCGATGTGTCGGATCCGGCCGCCCCCGAGCTGAGAGGATATCTCTCATTACCCGGACTAACCTGGAGTATCTTTCATTCCGGGAATTGGATCTACGTTGCGGCCCTCGAAGGCGGGCTTTGCATCGTGAACGTCGCCGATCCGGATGAACCCGTTCTGGTATCCGCCTTCGACCAGGTTCCGGCGGCAACCAATGTGGTGGTCCAGGGGGGCATTGCCCATGTGACGGACATGAGTCAAAACGGGCTCTTTCTCGTCGATGTCCATGACCCGGCCCAACCGGCCATTTTAGGGCACTTCGCCACGGTCGGTCAGGCATCGGCCGTGGCCCTTTCCGGTTCGCTGGCCTATGTGGCCGATGGAACGGGTTTGCAGATCGTCGATGTCAGCGACCCCGAATCACCGGTACAAATCGGTTCCGCCCTGTCCGATTTCGGATCCGTGGATGTGGTGGTGACGGGAGACACCGCTTTCGTCCTGGCGCGGCACGATGGAGACGTGGCCGCCGTGGACATCAGCCACCCAGAGGCCCCCGTGACCTCATGGACGGTTTCGACCACCAAGAGCAGTGCCATGGACATCGACGTGGTGGACGATCGGGCCTATGTGACATCAACGGATTCGGCGCTTTTGATTCTCGATGTCGGGAATGCACCCGTCGACATGTGCATCAGCACGATTGAGGGCGGCGACGCGGCGGATTTGGTTCTCCAGGACGATCTTCTTTTCGTGGCCGATTACGAAGCGGGGCTCAAGATCATTGACATCAGTGATCCCTTTCAACCGGAATTGAAAAGCACCTTGCCGACAGCGGGAACGCCATGGAAACTCGCCGTTGACGACACGATCGCCTGTGTGGCCGACGGCGCCGCAGGGGTGCAGGTCGTGGACGTCACCGATCCCATGGCGCCTGCCATCGTGAGTACCATCGAAATCGAAGATGCCCAGGCTGTCGCTTTTTCCCCAGGGGGGGTGGTGGCCTCGGGTTGGGGCGTCGGGCTTTATCTGATCGATCTTACCGATCCCGCCCAACCGGTGATTTCCGCTCAGTTAGACATTCCAGGAAATGGGGCGGGGATCTGCGTCCGAGGCGACACGGCCTATGTGGCGGCCTGGGGAGGCGGCCTGGTCATCGTGGCCATCGCCGATCCTTCCGAGCCGGTGATTCTTGGCACGCTGGATACGCCGGGATATGCCTACGATGTGTGGGGGGAAGACGACTTCGCCTATGTCGCGGACAGGGAGGGCGGGATCCAGATCGTGGATGTCAGTGATCCGGCCCAACCACAATGGGTCGCATCCGTCGAAACACCGGGAACCGCCAATCAACTGATTCAATCCGGGCATTGGCTATATGCCGCCTGCGGCGAGCGCGGCCTGCAGATGATCGATGTTGAAATGCCGGCCCAACCGGTCCTGGCCGGTTATGTCCATACCGAAGGGGAAGCCTGGGCGCTGAACATAAAAAACGATATGGCATACATCGCCGATGGCGGGTCCGGCATGGTAATCGTTCCCCTCCCCGTCGCCTTGACACCGGACACCACCATCGATTCCGGAACGCTTCTGGCCACCCTTCCGGCAACCACCTTGCCGGGTGACTATAAAATCAACCTGTTTGATACCGTAAAGCGAAGTGAATCCGGTTACCGGGTGACTTTCACCACCGAAGCGACCGACACGTCTATCGCCACCGAGCCGTCGGACAAGGGGGGGTGTTTCATCCGCTCAGCATCCCAAAAATAAGACCTGCACCACCAATCACGATAGCAACATCCTGCCTTGAATGCCTTTTCCCAATTCGCTCATGGAAGATCAATCCGATGCCCTTGGCCAAGGAACGGAAATTTTATAAATTGCTCCTAATTGCTTGTTCCTGCGCCCGTCTTCGGCGTTGCATCAACGCCCACATACTTCGAGTATGCAACCGTTAATGCGCCTTGAAGACGGACCCAAGCCCGGCGCAATTAGGGGCAAGTTATTTCATCTCCATTCCTAACCATGGGTATGCCCGACAAATTTGTTAGTTGACAACCGATAACTATTCTTAATAGGCTATTTTAGATCCCTTTGTAAAATCGATAACGCCGTTTTCCAATCACGGGGGATTCCATGAAAAAAGGACTATCAATCGCTTTGGGAGTCGTATTTTTGGGATGTTTTTTTGGTATTGCAGTGGCATGGACACCCGTGATCGTCGAAGACGACCCTCTCGTCAGAATGCCCGGAACCCAACCGGGTCAGGTTGCCTTGGAGGCGCTATGACTACGCAGAACTTTTAATTCCAACTGGAGCGGATTATATCGAGGTCAACCTCTACTACCAGACCACAAGCCGAGAATACATCGAGTTTCTGCGGGATGAAATAAACGGAACCGGGAATCTGACACTGAATGGTACAGGAAAGGGAGGCGATCCGGCATACATCGCCCAGAGCGACCCGTTTTTTAGTGGACTCGCAGCCTGGGGAGATACCATCTGGCAGCTGTGGACCCACAACAAGGGCGTGGACGGTGCAGCACCATTCTTGATGGCTCAAGCAACTGTTGGAACCCAGCAAGGATGCGATACATTATTTCCGGAGTCGCTTTCCGCCACATCCGGCCATACGCAAGTCACCCTCGAGTGGTCAGCCGTCAGTGGTGCAACGGGTTACAAAGTTTACTACGATCAAGCTGGCAAGGCACAACTCATTCATGACACGTTGAATGATTTAGATCCACTGGTAACCACATTGACGGATACCGGCCTAACCAATGGCATCGAATACTGTTACAAAGTGACCGCATACGCTGATATGGCCTGCGAATCCGGTTACAGCAACATCGTCTGCGCTATTCCTACCAATCAGGGACAAACCAGTACCCCTGCTGGTGTATCAAGTCTGACAACAGGAATTATCAGTGGCAAAGGCAATAATACAAGTTTCAGTGAGCAAACGGAATTTTGGCCTGGCGACACAATATCAATCCAAGCATTGGTTTGGGACGAATTAAACAATATCGTTTTACCCGATGCCACAGTAGAACTCTTAGTTACCGGCCCTGAGTCGTTTACGATTGTTTCCGGCCTTAGCGACTCTTCCGGAGTCGCCTTAGCCGAATGGAATACAAACGTCTGTGGAGATTACTATCCAGTAGTTCTAAACATTTTGATCAGAAAAATTAGCAGGAAGGGTGGCTCTTGAATTGAGTCACCCTTCTTGGTTTTTGGGGTGGATACCACCTATTATTGGCGGGCACAGTTTATCGACGGCAATGACGACGCCTCAGCGTGGTCCGATACCGCAACGTTCACGACAATCACGGCCGATAGCCTGGGCGATGTTAACCTCGATGGCATGATCGATGACCAGGTCGCGGACGAGTCGGCGGATGTCAACGCCAACGGGATTGCCGACGCCCTTGAACATAACATCATGACCATTAATACCATCGAGGGGCAGACGGTTGTCGGTGTCGAGACCGTTTCGGACTCGGTCACCCTGGTTGCGGTGAAATCCCTTTCAACGGAATCCATCGCCGATGCGTCCATCGCATTGGGTTTTGGTCTGGTCGGTTTCAAGCTCTATCTTCAGGACGGCGTGCAAACCGCGTCGGTCAGGATTCATTTTTCAACCGCGGTGCCTTCGGATGCCAAACTGTATAAACATACCATCGAGACCGGCTGGCAAGAATATGACCATGCGGTGTTCGCGGATGATGGCCAGAGCGTAACCCTGGTGCTTGAAGACGGCGGGGCGGGAGACGAAGACGGTGTGCGCAATGGCATCATCGTCGATCCCTCGGGAATCGCCTCCGATGATGAGTCGGTAACCGCCGCCTATGAGGAACCTTCCGTATCCGATTCGAATGATCCCGATGCAGGCGGCGGCGGTGGCGGGTGTTTTATCTCCGCGGGCAGTGCCGGGTTGACTCACATGAGCGCCACGTCCATGATCCCGGCATTGACCCTCTTGCTGCTCACCCTGGTGATGGGGTCGGCAACGGCCGCTTGGGCGAAAAGATAGACAAACGCATTGGTAAGATCCATCTAACAGGCCATCCGTCAAGGTGACATGATCCTCCTGGGAAGGAATTCTCAGGAGGATTTTTTTTAGCCTAACGAAGTGAAAAATATTTTCTTATCAATTCATGAAATTGCAGACACTGTTTATCATCAGTCAAAAATGAAGTGACCAGCCGTATAAACGTTTCATCATTGTTCAATTGAATAGTCGACGGTAATGCGTCAATATGCCACTCGTAGAATTCGGCACCAGCCTCCCGCAAGTAGTCGGCAAGATCACGTGGCATAACGACGAAAAGCTCGTTTGAACGGACAGGCCATACAATCTGCAAATCGTCAAATGATGAGATTGCTTCGGCTAATTGTGCCGCCTGGTAGTTGGCATGTTCGGCCAACTCAAGCCAATGGTCGTTTTGCAGCCAGCCTATAAATTGAGCGCCGAACATTCGTCCTTTAGAGATTAAATGACCCGATCGCTTTCTCCGATGAATGAATGTTTTGGCCAGTTCCTTATTGAAAAAGATCACCGCTTCGGCACAAAGGGCGCCGCATTTGGTTGCCCCCAGGCAAAGCACATCGACCCCCGATTTCCATGACAATTCCGCGGACGTGCATCTCAGGGACGCCAGAGCATTCGCAAAACGGGCGCCGTCCATGTGGACCCACAATCCTTCATCTTTTGCGACATCGGTGAGCGCCTTTATTTCATGCGGTTTATAAACAAGGCCGGCCTCACTTGCCTGGGTAATGCTTAACGCTTTCGCCAGAGGATTGTGCGGTAATTCTTTCCCTGCTTTCCGAAAATAATCCTCAAGATGCTGGGCGGTAAGCTTGTCTGCCCCTTGTGAAACGGGTATCAGGCGTGCACCGCCGGTAAAATATTCGGGAGCTGTCGATTCATCAACTAAAATATGGGCATACTGATGACAGAGAATGGCTTCCCATGGTTGTGCCAGGCAGGAAAGCGCCAGAGCGTTCGATGCAGTGCCTGTGGCGACAAAATAAGCCTCCAGATCATATTCAAAAACATTCTTCAGTTTATCTACTGCTTTTTCAGTCCATTTGTCATCGCCGTAGCCGTGTGTACAACCGGTATTGGCATTTTTTATCATTTCCAGCACCGGCAAAGATGCACCGGTTTGGTTATCGCTTCCGAAAAACATTATTTTACGATCTCCACCTTAAAAAGAATTGCAGGTTTTTCTTGAAGGCTATTGTTTCCCCAAACACTTTCATCTTGAATCATTAGCACAAGACGTCTTGGTGTGTTATCTATCAAGAAAAAAGCGCTTGTAAATTTTATAATGCTCCGTTTCTTGGTATTCAATTGCGCTTACTGGACTACAATCAAAACTGTAGATCTTAGCATCGTCGTAAGCCAACAGAATTGGAGAATGGGTCACTATTATAAACTGTGCATGGCCTGCGTTACCATTTTCACGAAGAATATCGATCAGATCAAGTTGACTCTTGGGAGATAGTGCTGTTTCTGGTTCATCCAGAAAGTAGATCCCCCTTCTACTATAGCAGGAACGAAAATATGACATTATCGATTGGCCATGCGATTGGGTAACCAAGGACTTACCACCAAAATATTTCAATTGCCCAGGATCTGATCTCGCCCAATTATCGAGTATTCTTCTAAAGTCGTTAAAAATTTCTGAACCGAAATATGATCCAGGTACGTTTCCATTGGCCCATTCCAAGGAAATATACTTGTAAAATTGTTTTTCATACGGATTAACCTGATAGGGCACACCTTCAGATCGACGCCAAATATGGATATTACTCGCCATGGCTAAGGCTTCCAAAAAAGTGGATTTTCCCGTACCATTCTCTCCTACGAAGAAAGTTACCGGGAATTCAAATCGCATTTGCTTTGTTTGATTGAAAATAGGCAAAGAGAAGGGGTAGTGACAATCCGATGGATACTTTTCAGGGTGTAATGTAACTTTGGTAATGTGATTGCTCATGGTATTCCTTAAATTCATCCAAGCCGACAATATTTTTATCTTTATAGTTTTCGGTATCGATAAAGAAAGAAGCCGATCACGACAACCATAGCGATTTCGATAAACCTGAGTTACATGCGATTGCCCTGTAGGGCAACCCCAAATCACAAATCATCTCGCGCCATGCCGTGGATCACACAGGGGGAATCAAATACAGGTCTGAAAATTGAATCGACGGATGTGGGAAAAGGAAAGCAGCGAATCGGCCGTTAAAAACAAAAATGTGGTCAAGCGAAAGTCAGGCATGCATTACATACAGGAAGGTGTTTTTGTGCTTGACTCACCCTTTGATGGATTCGTAAAAAGTCGAAGTTCTCATCTTTTCGTCATTCCGGCGTAGGCCGGGCACGAAGTGAAGCTTTAGCGCTATCCAGTCATTTCAATAATTTCTGGATGCCGGATCAAGTCCGGCATGACGAGAGCGGCACTTTTTAAGAGTTCATCACTCTTTAGGACCGCGGAAAAAAAGAACCAGCAAGATGGTGCAATTATTTTTCTCCGCGGTCCTTAAATGATAGCCTATCCCATCTCCTTCATTGTTGAAGAGATGCTATCGCTTAAAATATCCACAATTTGATCAGCACCTGCTTTATCAATAATCAGAGGAGGCGATAAGATACATAAATTTTCATACGGCCTGACAATTAAACCGCTTTTTTGGCAATGTTGATCCACTCGTTGCGCAAAGGCGATATTCTCTTCCTCGTTATCTGAAACCACGCATTCCACACAAGCCATTAAACAAACCCCCCGAACATCACCGACGGCAGAAAATTCCTTTAATGTTTTCAGACGGTTCATGAAGTGGGGGCCGACCTCGAGGACATGATCGTTTATATTTTCACGCTTCATTATTTCAAGATATTTCAAGGCTGCGGCGCACGTCACCGGATGACCTGAATAGGTGAATCCGTTCGTGTAATAGGAATTCTCACTTGCAGCGTCTCCGCTGATACGATTGACCAGCGTGTCTGATATAATTGCAGCCCCCAGGGGTTGATAACCGGATGTGATCCCCTTTGCCACCGTAATGATATCGGGAACGATGTCGAAGACGTCCTCGGATGCAAAATAATGCCCCAGCCGTCCAAAAGCGGTAACGACTTCATCGGAGATATAAAGCACATCGTATTTTCTGCAGACGTCCAATGTCTTTTTATGATATCCCGGCGGCGGAACAATCACACCGCCCGAACCCATCACCGGTTCAGCGATAAAACAAGCCACGTTATCCGGCCCGATCTCTACAATCTTATCCTCCAGTTCGCGTACCCTGAGGTCGCAAAAGTCCTCTATGCTCATTCCATCGGGTTTTTTGAAAGGATTGGGATCAGTGGTGGCGTGAACGATATCGGTGACGTAATTGAAATAACTTCGGTCACATTTTTTGCCGTTCAAGGAAGCCGCCAGATAGGTACTGCCGTGGTAGGCGTTTTCACGGTAGATAATATGTCTTTTTTCAGATTGACCCAGACAATTAAAATAATAATGCACAAACCGGATGGCGGACTCGACGGCCGTTGAGCCGCTATTTGTAAATTGGAAACAGTTCAGATCACCGGGCGTCAATTGGCCAAGTTCATGGGCCAACTGAATAGCGGGCGGACTTGTCATGTCTCCAAATGGTGTATAATAGGCCAGTTGAACACACTGGTCTGAAATCGCTTTGGCCATTTCTTCATTGCCGTAGCCCAGATTCACACACCACATGCCTGAGATCGAATCAAGATATCGGTTCCCTTTCGTATCAAAAACATGAACCCCTTTGCCGCGTTCAATGATCGTGGGTTCGGCATCGCTTCCCAAGTCGGACCAGGGATGGATAATATGCCTTTTATCTTTTTCTGTTAGATCCATAATAACCTTTAAAATAAAAAGTTTTCGGAGACATGTCCCCGCATACAGTGATTGGACATCATTGAAGAGGCGTATCCACCGGCATTGATAAAAACAAGTGGGTCTCCCTCTTCTATTTGATCGGGCATATGGAAATTATCTTTCCATACATCCAGCGACTCGTTGATATTGCCCACAATCGTCACCGGTTTCATCGCGTTTGTCTTTTGCTCGAGAACGACAGGCTCACAGGGCAACCCGTAGAAAGTGGGCTCTATGGCCAGATTGAACCCGCCGTTGACCCCAATAAAATCCGTTTGTTGTTTTCTCTCGACGGTATTGACCTCCAGAACCAGAAGCCCGCTGTCCTTTACAATATAATCTCCGGGTTCGACACAAATGGTGACCCCTTTATTTCCAAAATGGGTTTTTATAATGGAAACCCAGGCGTCCAAATCGAGCGGTGCATCATCCATGTCATGGGGGACCCCCAGTCCACCCCCCAGATTGATGCACGCCAGGTCTTTCACTTGGTTCACAAACCAGTGGGTTTCATCCAGAATCCCATTGAATATGGATAATTGATTGCTCAGATAACCGCATCCGGTATGGAAATGGATGGTATCCACGATGAAGTTATTCTCGGCTGCAAGTCGCAACGCTTCCTCGAACTGATCCTTGTAAATGCCAAACTTGGTCGTTTTATCTCCGCTATATCTCAGGGTTTCATTATCCCGATAGCCGATACCCAAAGCCGGGTTGACACGAATCCCGATTTTTCGACCGGTGCAGAATTTGCCCAAGCGCCGGATGGTGCTTAACGAGTCACAGTTTAACGCCACGTCGGGATTATTGGCGAGCAACCGGAGCTCGTCGTCGGTCATCGAATTTGCCGTGTATGAAATTTCACGGCGCTCAAAACCGCAGGAAAATGCATGTAACAATTCACCGGGAGAACAGACGTCCACCCCACACTGCCCCCCGCTTTTAATGGATGTCAGGATCGGTGCGAACCGGTTTGCCTTGATGGCATAATAGATTTGATGCGCGTCAAGCTTGCTCAGGGCATTGTGTATGCGCTCGATATTTTGACAAATCCGCTTTCCACTGTAGAAAAAGGCCGGTGTCCCGGTTAAACGAATTAAGTCTGACACAGAAGCCCCGGAAAAAACCAAGTGCCCGTCTTTATAGCAGAGATCTTCTCTTTCCCACCACAAAGGTTCTTCTTGTGGGTTCATCCACATTTCCTTTCCAGGTTTTGAAGATATCTCCGGCCTTGCTCATTGATGAATTCTTTCCGTCCAGTTATCCAACCCCGGCAGTTGGCCGAGCCACAGGCACAAGGAAACTGGCGGTACAAAATGTCTTCTGTCGAGGCATAATCCATGGTCAACGCATCGCCTTTTTCAATATCCTGCAATGCCCAGATTTCGAGCTTGTTCATGTCCAGAAATACCAGCGGATCACACGAATGTAACAGAAGCCCGGTAAAGTGAGGGTCGTAGAGATGCAGCCAGGGTGAAATCTGAAGGGTGTGCTGAAGAACATAGGGGACCGTAATCCCGGTCATTCTTGCAACCATCTCCCCTTTCTTGAAATCTCTTTTTACATAAATGCCGCTGCCTGTTGTCCTGGAATGATTAATCGTGAAATCTTCTTTTCTGGGGTAGTTTTTGCCGTTTTCCAATTCATAAGGATAAATCATAGTACCTCTCTCTTTAAAAGTTTCACGGAATGAGGGATAGGGACTTCTTTTTCGCTACCCTGCGCATGGGCCGGTGCGTTTCGGGAACGCCAGGGAACCATCTTTTCAGATGGTCACCGCATCGCCCTGCTGAAACGAAACATGCTTCCGGTTGGTCCAGGCGCCCTCCATGACTGAACCGGGCGTTTTGTCACGCCACTTGACGATTTCGAATGCCGAGGGCGTCCTGAAGCGCGGCGGTTTTGTCGGTCTGTTCCCATGGAAAGAGATCGCGCCCGAAATGTCCGGCCACTGCGGTTTGTCGGTAGCTCCAATTTTCCGGTTCGGTTAATTTCAAATCCCTTATGATGGACGCCGGCCGAAAATCGAAGACGAACCCATCTTCCAGCACCCGCTGAATGTCAGCCTCGTCCACCGTTCCGGTTCCAAACGTATCAACATTGATGCTCAGGGGCTTTGCCACCCCAATGGCATAAGCAACCTGGATTTCGCATTTTTCCGCCAGGCCGGCGGCAACAATATTTTTGGCTGCATATCGGGCGTAATAGGCCGCCGACCGGTCGACCTTGGAGGGGTCTTTGCCGCTGAACGCGCCGCCGCCATGGCACCCCACACCGCCGTATGTGTCGACGATTATTTTCCGTCCGGTTAGGCCCGCATCGCCGTGGGGGCCGCCGATAACGAACTTGCCGGTGGGATTGACGAAGTAGGTAGTCTCTTTGGTCAGCAAACCGGTGGGCTCGAGTAGGTCGCGGGTCACATCGATCATGTCTTTGCGAATCTCTTCCAGGGGAACATCCGCTGTCTGATGTGAAATGACGATGTTGGTGATGGCCTTGGGTTTCCCGTTTTCATGCAGCACGGATACCTGGGTTTTGGCATCCGGGCGGAGATAGTCAATCTCCCCCTGCTTTCGAATGTGCTGCAAACGCTCCAGAAGCATATGGCTGTAATGGATCGGTGCGGGCATTAACGATGACGTGGCGTTGGTGGCATAGCCGAACATCATACCCTGATCGCCTGCCCCCTGTTCCCTGAAAAGTCCTTCGTCCTCACAAACCCCTTGGGCGATGTCACCGGATTGGGGATGTATAAGGCATTGATATTTAAAACTATCATGTGAAAAAAGCAGTTCTCTTTTATCGTAGCCAATCTCCTGAACCACCTTTCGGGCAATGGCTTCCGGGTCGATCTCCTCCCAACCACGGCAGGTGATCTCTCCAAGGTTGATAACAAAATCGGTGGTCGCCGCCGTTTCACACGCCACCCTGCTTCCGGAGTCTTGCTCGAGACAGGCGTCCAGTATCGCGTCTGAAATCTGATCGCAGAGTTTGTCAGGGTGCCCCTCGCTAACCGATTCGGAGGTAAAAATATGATCAACTTTCAATTTGCTCATGAAATATCCTTTATCGCTGTTGGTTGATTAACTTACTTATTTCATACATAAATGACCCATCAGATCTCGGTTCAATATTGGGATTCACTGTTGGGGGCATAAAAGGTGTGAAATTTTAGCAAGTAATGTGCCAGCTACCATATTCGATGTCAGAACGTGGCCAGAGAATATATTATGCTGTTATCAATAAATATATTAACAAAATCCTGTCGAGTAGGATCTTTTTCTTGGAAAACTACGACGGGTGGATGAAATATGCTGCGGGAAAAAGAGGAACACTACTGTTGGGAAATGATGAGAGAATGGGAATATTTTACACAACCCTTTTTCATCGATTAGGGCGCCGAGCAAACGATCGGCCTGTGTTTCTTACTTTCATTTTCTTTTATTATTCAATGTAATTATATAACTCGTTAATTATGCATAGCGGTCCTTTAATTGCCTATCCATGAACGGTGTTGTGCAATATATGCACACATCAATGATTTAAACGGTTCTCTTGAGAAAAAAATAAAGGCGCCCGCACACCATCCGCGAGTCGCTCCTCAACGAGTGCCCCCATATCAAACCATGATTGTTTCGTCATACCGGTCTTCCCAGAAAGCACCTTATTCACTTTTTTTCGCTGGCTAAATGTTAATGGGTGACGCCGAATTTCCGCCAGTCACCGATCGTTATTTCGATTTGCCACAAAAGCCGCTGGGGAAGAATTCATTTTAGCATCCCTCCGTCGGCACCGCTCTCGTCGGCAGATCCACCCCACCATTGAAATATAAGTAAACCCCTCGCAAGGCACTTTTCTTCGTTCCCCGGCTCGATGCCGGAACACTGAAATGTCTTGCAATGTCCCATTCATCGTTTTTGGAAAAAATTTATCGTTATTCATCACATTCACCATTTAATATAAATTTAGTAACATTTGATTGATGTGGAATCCTCTATCAATAACACAGCAATTGTAGTGCCAAGACGCTTTAGTGCCTTAATCATTTGAATTTTGGGCTTTTTTGTATAGGACGAAGCCCCGTTGTTACTCTTTGATGTCAGTTTTTTTTACATATTGAAAGCTTGTCGTTGTTGCCTTCCCCTCCGCATAATCCTGGTGCCATCCCGAATACACAGGAATTTTTTCATAAAGCGTTTTTCTTTCAGCCTCGAGAAGGCGACGCGGTGCACCCATGAAATCGGCCGCGCAGAAGACGCGGTGGCCAGATTCCAACGTCAGCTTGTCCAACCAGTGCAATCCTTCGCGGCTTCGCATCAGGTGATGGTCGAGAATAAGCATGCCCACCGAATCAGCCAAACGAAGCGCGTTTTGCCATGCCTGCTTGCGCAATTCCGAATTCAGTTGTTCAAGATAGAGCGGCGGACCGCCAGCCAGAACGATATCGGGTTGCCATCCAAGAACGACGTCAACAGTATCGTTATCCAGAAGCTGAATGTCTGAGGTGTGCACAAACACTGTATGGTCCTCAATCCGGGTCATCATCACGCTTTCATTGCGCGTTGTTATCTTTCCATGGGGAACTGGCATGGAGAAACGCAGTAGATCGGCGCCTGGTTTTCCTTCCTCCCATCGCGCATCCAATCGTTCTTTGAGGGCGATGAATCTTTCACGTTCCTTGGGGGATAGAAGGTCGGCTGATTTTGTCCAGATCCGAACCCCAGGATTTAAATTTGCTACTCTGGTAACGTCCAATTGATAGGGGTTTGCATCCGCCAGAGGGATATGGTCGCCATGCAAATGGCTAAAGACAATGTCCGTGGCCAGTCCCCAGGCATGGATGATCTTTTCCCTGATTACCTCGCCTACTGCCACCTGAATGGGGTGCGGTTCATGACCATGACGAAAGAAACCCAGAGCGACTCCGGGATCGATGAGAATTTTTCGTTTGGCAGCATCAATAAAACAACAAAGCCCCCGGACACCGAGTGATTCCGCACCGATAATCTCTATCTTCATATTAAAGCAGTCTTTTAGGGTTCATTTATCCAGGAGGCACGGCGGAAATGGCGCCTTCCGGCGGGAGAACCGCAATGTCGCCCACCGGGTTTTTCCAGGCCAAGTAGCCGGACCGGCAAAGCGCCTGCACTGCCCGTTCCGTGTACCCTTCTCGTTCCATCTGCCTCCACAGGCGTGCGGTATTTTTCATGGCGGCAGGGGAAAGAGCAGCTTGCTCGTTGGCTGAAAACTGAAGGAACCCGTCCTTTCCCCGTCCGCAGATACCGAATCGCTCCTGTAGGGCGTTGACCCTATGATCGAATGTTTCCCAAAAAATTTTATCTGTGCGCAGAATACGCGTCAGGTCGGCCAGCAATTCAGCATCCTGGTCCTTCTCTTGCAGCGTCACCCACGGACCGGTCCCGAGGGGGCGCAGGTTGTCTGGGCTAAATGCAAATTCGCGGGGCCGCAGACCTTGAGCGTTCTTTTCATAGACCGCGTACCGAGCATAGATGCCCGAGGGATGGTTGAAGCCGGTTATCAGCATGCCACCGTCTTTGATGAGGTCTAAGATCGCTGCAAGCATTTTTTCGCGGCCTGTCTTTTCGAAGTAAAGAAGAACGTTCATGCACCGGATCACCTGAGCCGGGGGGATCCGGAGCCCTTGGATATCGGATTTGACGAAGGTGAGATTTTCGGCCTCGAAATCCCGTATATGGTTAAAAACGAGTCGATTGCCGTCTTTTTTTGCTGTCCTGCTACCCGGTCTGCCAGCATCTTCAAGCCGGGGACGCAATTCTTTAAAAAGTAAACAAAACCTGCGTTTTACCGCCTCAGTTGTGTCGTTAAGCGGTTTTTTGGGCGACTGCAGATACTGGAACGTCCCCTCGCTGCTGAAGCACGCGTAAGCACCGTCGTTGTCATATAGAACATAGCTGGAAAAGGCTCGATCCACTCCGAACACCGACCAGTCAGGAAAGTTCAGGGCGGTGTCGACGGTGGTCACCGGAGGAAATCCGCACCCCAAGTCAACGAAGACCGGTTTTCCGTTTCCCCGTATCTTTGCCTGTTGTTTGACGTATGAGTCGAGCTTTTTGTGACGGCTGCTACAGGTCAGCGGTGGAATTCGGCCACCCCAGGCAGAGGGAAGCATTGCCGGGTTGACCGTCGAAAGCAGCCAAATCATATGCGGTGTGATTTCAGTTGCCGGAACAGCAGCCCGCCGCATAAGCGAAAGCATCCGAAATACGAACTGCCGTGCGTCCTGTGGCAGATCGGGGAAAGAGATCTGACCAGCAAGCGCCTCAGGCAGACGACCGTATAGGAAGCGATCCACCAGATCATTGAAAGAGTCATTGTGTATCATAGTTACCAGTCTTGATACCCCCCTTAGTTGTTCTTGTATACCCAGTCATTCAATCAGGGACGTTGCGCCAATAGCAGACCACGATTCGGGAAAAATTCGATGACGTCGACGCTAACCGGTTTGGTGCCATCCATTGTTCTCAACCTCCTCGCCGCCTCAACCCGTGGTCGATGGTCGAGTGAACATTAAAATTTATGTCATGCCCGCATCAAAGAACCGATCGGCCAGTCCCGAAGCGCGATGGGTGCGCTGTTCAACCGCCGCGGACAACAGTTCCGGATCCGGACCCACCAGCGTGAAACTGCGCCTGGCGCGCGTTACCCCCGTATAGACCAGTTCCCGGGTCAACACCGGCGTCATGCGCTCGGGCAGCACCATGGCTGCATGCTCGAATTCAGATCCCTGGGATTTGTGGACCGTCATGGCGTACACCGTTTCGAAATCGTTCAGGCGCGATGGCAATACGCGTTTGAACGACCCGTCGGCCAGGGGAAACACCACTCGCAGTGGTTTGTGATCCGGATCATCGGCCATGGTAACGGGCAGTACGATGCCGATATCGCCGTTCATCAGTTCCAGGCTGTAATTGTTGCGGGTGATCATCACGGGCCGGCCCGCATACCAGCCCTCCTGCCGACTGATGAGCCCGGCGTTGAAAAGAATCTGCGCCGTTTGCTGGTTGAGCCGCTCCACCCCCCAGGGGCCTTTGCGAAGGGGCGACAAGAGCTGGAAACGGCCGAACGCCGCCAGGATCGCCTGGAACCAGCGATCCTCGGTTTCGAAGCCCTGGAATCCGTCATGGACGAGTTTGAGATAAGACCGGTATCCCACCGGCTGCTTGGCGGGTTTTCCGTCGAGCACCAGCCGGGCAAACGCCCCTTCACCGGTGGCGGCGACCGTCAGCCGGGCCGTATCACTGTAGTCGTTTTGCCAGACCGCCTCGATCTGGCCGGGCTCGCCGGCATTGATCGCCCGGGCCAGGGCACCGATCCCGCTTTGCTGGTGGAAGCGGTAACTCTTGCGCAGGATGGCGATCTGCTGGTCCAATGTCGTTCCTCGACCGGCAAAGGGCCTCAGGTCGTAGCCGGTATTGGCCGCGATCCATTGGATGGTGGACGGCAGGTAGGCGGCCTGCTCGGCATGGTGGCAAAGATCACCCAGCACGGATCCGGCCTCCACCGATGCCAGCTGGTCCTTGTCGCCGATTAAAATCAGGCGCGCGGCTTCGGGCAACGCGCTCAGGACGGCGGCCATCATCTCCAGGTCGATCATGGAGGCCTCGTCGACGACCAGAAGATCCACGTGCAGGGGATTTTGGGCATGATGGGTGAAGTGACGGGTATGGGGTCGGCTGCCCAGCAAGCGGTGCACGGTGGTGACCTCACTGGGGATATGATCGCGCACGTCTTCGGGCAGCTTGGCCACGGCATCGCCGATGGATTCGGTCAGCCTGGCCGCGGCCTTGCCCGTGGGGGCGGCCAGCCTGATGCGCAGCGCGGCCCCCTGATCCAGGGCGATCCCCTGCAAAAGGCCCAGCAATTGAACCACCGTGGTGGTCTTGCCGGTTCCCGGTCCGCCGGAGATGATGCTGAAGGCGCTGCGGGCGGTCATGGCCGCGGCCACGCTCTGCCAGTGCACCGCATCTCCGGATTTTTCCCGGTCATTTCGAAAGGAATCGAACAACCCATCGATCCTTCTTCTCAAGTCCTCTGGCACCGGCGTCTGAATCTGCAGGCGCTGTGAAATGCCCTGGGCCACCGCCGCCTCGTATTGCCAGTAGCGACGCAGATAGAGGCGGCCATTGCCGAGCACCAGCGGCGTGTCGCCCGGACCGGTGGCGACCAGGAGGGGGGCGTCCTGGATGGTCTGGGTCCATGCCGGCAACGAGATGCCCGCCAGCAGGGCCGAAGGGGGCGGGCATGACCCGCTGGGCGCGTCGTCCTCCCCCTCGGGCGGCCATGCCAGGGTCCCGTCCGGATCATCCAACACCGCTTGCAGGTCCAGGCAGATGTGCCCCCGGCCCAGTTGATAGCTGGTAAGGGCCGCCGCCAGCAGCAGGGAATCCGGCGCTGTGGGCTGCTGTTCTTTCAAGAAACCCACGAACGCACGATCCAAAGGGGTAGCCCAGCCCCCCTCGACCCAGGCATCCAGCAGGTGGATCAGGTTCTCATCGGTCTGCATCAAAGCTTCTCCTTGCCACTAAAGTCATCGTCCAGGGTCTCGATGAGCGTCTGGGACGGCTTGTCGCCGTAAACGCCTTGCCCGCTGGCATCAACTCCCCTGAGGAACAGATATAGTACCCCGCCCATGTGGCGCTGGTAGTCGTAGTCCGGCAGCCGGGCCTTGAGCAGGCGATGCAGGGCCAGGGTGTAGAGCACATACTGCAAATCGTAGCGGTGTTCCAGCATGGCGGCCGTCATGGCGGCAGAGCCGTAGGCCTGGGCGCTGTCCCCCAGATGGTTGGACTTGTAGTCCACCACATAATAGCGGCCCTGGTGGCAGAAGACGAGGTCGATAAAGCCTTTGACCATGCCGTTGAGTGCCTGTTGATTCAGCTCGGGACGCGGCGTTCCGGGGCAAACGGCCTCGACGATGTGCTGGTCGAGCGCCCGTGTGTTCACCCGGTGGACCGCCAGCATGAATTCCAGCTCCGCCTGATAAACCTCCTGGGGCAGCGACGCCATGGCGACCGTCCCCTGGTCACCGGGCAGCGGCAGCCGGACCTGCAGCAGATGCTTCAGCCAGCCTTGCATCACCGGGACCCACTCCCCCCAGCCGCGGCGTTGGCAGTAATCCTCGAGTTGGTTGTCGCGCCGGCGATCGTCCCGGGCCAGAGCCGCAAACCCCTGATCGGCGGCCCACTCCAGCACACCATGCAGAAAGGTACCCGGATCCGGGCCACGCGGAAACGTGTGAATGGACTGCGCGTTGCCGGCCGGGGCCCGCGGCGTGTCGGCTTCGCCCGCGATTTCCTGCAGCTGGTCCTCGGCCGCCGACTCCGGCGCCAGGGGTTGCGCGCCATCGACCGGTTCGGGCCGCTGTGCGGCGAGGGGCAACGCCACCTGGGGCACCGCATGGGCACCGTCGGCCATGCTGCTGTAGCTGCTGATCCACCAGTTGCGGTCCACCGTGTCGGTAAACCGCCGTGCCGGCCCCAGGGCAATGGTTTTGTCGTCCAGTCGGTACGCTTCATCCGTGGCGTCGGGCAGCGACGCCAGGGTGATGTCCGGGCAATCGCCTTTCATCGCCTGCAGGCGATCTTTAATCTCGGCGGTGGTGATCATCTGCCCGGCCGACAGTAGATGGCCCAGTCCGGTCTGATGAAGGGTGGTTTTCTCCCCCTTTTTTGTGACGCTGCCCACGACGCCCACACCCAGCCAGCAGGCGTAGCGTGCCCGGGTGACCGCCACGTATAAAAGACGCACATCCTCGGCCAGACGTTCCCCGCTGACCTTCTCCTTAGCTTCCTCGTTAGGTTGGATCTCGGTCACCGGCCGTCCCTGATCGTCATGATAGGTGACCACCGGCGGGATTTTTACGTCCTGGTAGCTGCAGACGAACGGCAGGAAGACCAGCGGATACTCCAGGCCCTTGGACTTGTGGATCGTGATGACCCGGACCAGGTCCGCATCGCTTTCCAGCCGCAGCAACCCATCGTCCGTGCCGCTTTCGGGCTTCTCGATCTGTTCGGCCAGCCAGCGGATCAGGGCGTGTTCGCCATCCAGGTCGGCGGCGGCGGTTTGCAGCATTTCGGACAGATGCAGCAGGTTGGTGATGGCGCGCTCGCCGTCCGTCGTGGCATAGAGGCGCGCCGGCAGATCAAAATCGGCGAGGAGCATCCGCAGCATGGGCAACACCCCCCGGTCCCGCCAGACCCGCTGATACCGGCGGAATCTGTCCACCTCGGCCTCCCAGGCCGCTTCATCCCGATTGAATTGGTCGAGGCGCGCCAGCGGCAGGTTCAGAACAGGAGTCGCCAGGGCCGCCCGCAGCAGGTTCTCCTGCTCGGGTTCGGCGCAGGCCCGGAGCCAGTGCAGCAAAGACAGGGCTTCGGCGCAGGCAAACACCGACTCCTTTTCCGACAGATAAACGGTGCGCACCATCCGCTGCCCCAGCGCCTTCCGAATGGATCCCGCTTCGGTGCCGCTGCGCACCAGGATGGCGATGTCGGCCGGCCGCAGGGGCGCTATATTGTCGTCACCGGGCGCCGCAAAGCCCGCCCGGGGCGGCTCCAGCTGTGCCAAGTTGAGCAATCGCGCGATTTCGCTGGCGGTCGCCTGGGCCATCCGCTCGATGTAGCCCTCCGGCCCGGTTTTGTTGACCGGTTCGGTTTGCGGCAACTGCCAGACGTGCAGGCCGTTCACCGGTTGCTCATCAACCACCCAAGTGCCTTTCCCGCCATGGGCCATCACCGGGTGAAAAGGGATTTCATCGCCAAACAGGAATGCTCCCTGGGGATGATTGGCCGCATGGGAGAATATCTGGTTGACCGACCCGATCAGTGCCTCGGTTGAACGGTAGTTCGTATCCAGGGTGTAATGGCGGTCCTCGGTATCCCTGCGCGCCGCCAGGTAGGTAAAAATATCCGCACCGCGGAAGGCATAAATCGCCTGCTTGGGGTCGCCGATCATCAGCAGGCCGGTATTGTCGTGATTCAGATAGACCTGTTTGAAAATCTTATACTGCACCGGATCCGTGTCCTGAAATTCATCGATCAGGGCCACGGGAAACTGGCCGCGGATGATGGCGGCCAGCTGTTCCCCGCCGGGCTTACGCAGGGCCTTTTCCAGCATGCCCAACAGGTCGTCGAATCCCATCTGGGCCAGACGGTGCTTGGCCTGGCGGAACCGGTGGCCGATGTCCCGGGCGGCATGGGTCAACAGGGCCGCGTTCATTTCTGCTTCGTCGGGTTGTTCGAGAAGCCGATCAAACGCCGCATAGGCGGGATGTTCGGGTGCGGTTTGTTTCGATTTCAGCGCCGCTTGCAGTCCCGCACAAGAGAGCTTTTTAAAGACGATGGCATCGGGCAAGGGGCCGTTGTCATGGACCCAGGTGTCGATACTGTTGATCCAGCCTTCGAGCCACCTTTCTTGGATTATTCTTCCGTTGAAGGCTTTTTTGTCCGCTGCCTCGCGCAGTTGCCCCACGGCGGTATCAAAGTCCGCGGCCCAGCAGCTGCGGGCGGCTTCGATGGCTTGACTGCGACGGGCCAGCATCTCGAAGGGATCATCGGCAGGGGAAAGTCCGGCACCTATCAGGGGGCGCACTTTGCCGAGCAGCGCCTGGGGGGTGGTGCATTTCAGCGAGCTCAGCAGCGCCTCCAGCGATTCGACCGGCAACGGATAGAAATAGCAGCGCCAGTAATCACATGCCGCCTCTTCCAACAGGGGCGCTTCATGGGTTTCAAGGGCCAGGTCGAACAGACTGCCGCTGTCAAAGGCGTGCTGGCGCAGCATGCGCTGGCACCAAGCGTGAATGGTGTAAATGGCCGACTCGTCCATCCATTGGGCGGCCTGCTCCAGCTGCCGGGCCCGGCCGGGCCACTGGTCTGACGCGAACTCGCCGCGCAGGGCCGTAAGGTAGTCGTCACCCGGGCCCTGTGCACGGAAAAAGGCGGCCGCCTCGGTCAACCGGGATCGGATCCGGTCGCGCAGTTCCTCGGTGGCGGCATTGGTAAAGGTCACCACCAGGATCTCGGGGGGCATCAGCGGACGGTCGAATCCGTTATCCCCCCCGTGTCCCAGCACCAGCCTGAGGTACAGGGCCGCGATCGTATAGGTCTTGCCCGTGCCGGCGCTGGCTTCGATCAATTGGCTGCCATGCAGTGGAAAGGAAAGGGCATTCAGCGGATGCGCCATGCTTACTGCTCCTGCACATGGGCGTGGACCAGAGGCGCATAAAGCGCCTCGGCCAGTGTGGTAAAACGGTTTTTCTCGGCCTTCCAGAGACGATCGAAATCGGGGTAGATCCGCTGCAGGTAAAGGCTGTAGCCTACTTCGCCATCCGAGTGGTAGCCATCGCTCTGGTACGTCCGGCGGGCAGCATCCACGGCCTTTTGCGGATCGCCGTCCGGATCGTCCTCCAGAGCACGCAGATAGGCCAGGGCGGTCTTGGCCGTGACGGGGAGGGGATGCCGAAGCCCCAACCACCAGTGGGCGATGATCACGTCCAGCCAGTTGCAGGCCAGACTTTGATCCAATGGTAGCAGCGCGACCAGGCCATCGGGCGCCACCAGGTAGCTGGTCAGGTTCAGGCCCTTGGCGCATCCGGCCAGATGGTGCACCCAGACGCCCACCAGGCTGTCCAGTCGGGTAAACGTGCCTTTTCCATCCGAAATCGTGTGGGGATAAAAATCCCACCGGGCGCAGCGGCCCGTCGGCACGGCGGCGGTGGCCGGATCGACCTGGAAAAGACCGGTCAGCCAGTCCTGAAGGGCACTTTGGCCGCAATCATCGACCGCTGCGTCAAGATCGATCTCCACCGGCCGGGCCGGATGCGGAAATTGTTCTCGCAAGCCGTGGTAATAATCCAGCATTTTCTCCACCGGGCCGATCAGCCGGTCCGCAGCCATCTCACCGAAGCCGCCGATGGGCAGTTCGCCGGTCAGGCGCATCTGCTGGACCGTCTGTTGGGCAGCCGTGTGGCGCTCTGCCGGATCGGCGGCCAGGCCGGCCTCCAACAGCCGTCGTCCCAGGTTGAACGGGGCCAAGTTGTCCAGCTCAAAGGGCTCCTGATCCAGCGTCGTTACCTCGATGGATTCGAAATAGGTGTTCAGCCGCGCGTTGAAGAACGTCTGTACGGGATTTTTCATAAAACGGACCAGCTGGCCAAGCATCAGGCGGGACTCGACCTTCGGCGGGTCCAGGGGGGCGTCGGCCAAAGCGGCTGCCGTGGAAGCCCCTTCGGGCGGGTCGAACATCCGGCGCCATTCATGGGCATAGGTGTAAAGCGCCGGCCCGCCTGAAGACGAAAAATAGGTTTTGCTGAACGGCTGCAGGGGATGCTGGCAGGTCAACTGATCCAGCAGACACCTCTCGCCGGGAGACTCCGCAGCCGGCGAATCGGCTGCTATCGTCCACCCGGCGTCCAGGTAGTCGCGCAGCTGACCCACCAGTACCGAGGGCACGCAGGGGCTGTTGTCGCGCACACTCTTGCCAATGGTGCTGATGACCAGCCTTTCGCGGGCGGAAAGCAGGGCCTCCAGGAACAGGTAACGGTCGTCTTCGCGCCTGGAGCGGTCGCCCGGACGGTAGTGCCCGGGCGCGGCCATCAGGTCGAAATCCGCTGCCGGATGGCTGCGCGGGTACTCCGCGTCGTTCATGCCCAGGAGGCAGACCACCCTGAAGGGAATGGCCCGCATGGGCATCAGGGTGCCGAAGTTGACCTTCCCGGCCAGAAAGCGCTGGGATATGCTGGCATCGGTGAGTGCCGAGAGAATGGCGCTGCGCACCACCGGCAGCGTCAGCGGCGTGGTCAGCGCCGCGTCGCTGCAGGCGCTCGACCATTGGACCAGCACCGCTTCGAGGCGCTTCTGGGTAAGCCGGTCGCGATCACCGGCCGGCTGGAAAAAATCCTGGAACAGGTTTACGATCCGTTCTTGCCAGCGGTCGGCTGTGGTTGGATGCAGCAGGATCTGACGATGCCGCTCCAACCCATCGAGGATGGCGGCCAGCCGGCCGACCAGGGCCGCTTCAAGACCGCCGATTTCATCATAGGGCACGATCTGCTGCCAGGGTTGATTCTGGCCCACCGCATACCCCAGCAGCATGCGGCGCAACCCGAATCGCCAGCTGTTCTGTTCCAGACCCGTCGGGAGGTCGAACCCCTGGCGGTGGTCGCTGCTCAGTCCCCAGCGTATACCGGCCCCTTCGATCCAGCCGTGCAGTCGGGGCAGGTCCGCCTCGGCCACGCCGAAGCGTTCGCGGAACGCCGGGACCTCCAGAAAATCCATCAGGTCGCCGACGGTGAGGCGCAGATCCGGCAGTTGGAGTAGTTTCTCCAGGGCGGCCAGCACGGGCGCGCTGGTGCGTTCGGGAGCATCGGCAATGGTAAAGGGGATATGGCGCGCATCATCAAACGGCAGGTTGCCGAACACCGCTTCGATATGGGGCGCGTAGAGGCGGATATCCGGTGCCATGACGATGATATCGCGCGGTTTGATCCCGGGCAGCCCTTCAAACAGGGCCAGCAGCCGGTCCTGCAGGATCTCCACTTCGCGCTGACGGCTGTGGGCCAGCTGGAATTGGATCGACCGGTCTTCCGGATCGACCGTCCGCTTGGGCTCACCCATCGCCGGCAACGGGTGAAGGTCCAGGATCGCCTGCTGCACCTGCTCAAGCAAAGGTGCCGTTCCGTCCTGTGCGGCAACGTCCCGGAACAGATCGATTTCGGCAAAATTGTGCCGATAAACCTCGGGCGCGTCATACCCGTAAAGCAGTCCGATATAGTCGCGGCCCTGTTTGCCCCAGGCCGCCAGCAGGGGATTGACATGCTGGTGAAGATGCTCCGGATCCAGATCCGGCGGCATGTTGGCCTTGGGCCGGTGGCGGGCCTGTTCGATGCGTAGCAGCTCCCGGTCTTCGATAATGTCGGCCCAATAGTGGCGGCACGGATTGTGGACAAACATCAATACCTGGCTCCAGCGGGACACGGCCTGCAAGGCATCGAGGGCCTGCTTAGGCATGGAGCAGATGCCGAAAACGAGGATGCGCCGCGGCAGGCCGGCAGGCCGCGTCGACAGACCGGCCAGGGCCTTCAAAAAAAGCTGATGCAACTCGGCCCGGCTGGTATTGCGCTGCGCTTCGGGGACATCTGCCTGGATTCGCCGCCACAGCGCGGCCTGCCAGGCCTGGTCCGGCGGCAGGGGCTCCGTGCGCCCCATGGCCGTGCGAATCCGGTCCTCTCCCGCGGCCCAGTCCTGCAACCAGTCGGCGCGGTAGACCTGGTACTGGTCGAACAGGTCGGCGAGATAACAGGCCAATTGGTAGTGTTTGCGCAGGTCGTCGTCGTCGGCCAGAAACCCCCTCAAGGGGGCAAAACACGCGTCCGGCGGCAGTTCCGGCAGCAGCTTGAATAGCCGCCAGGTCAGCCGCAGCTTGTCGTAGGGTGACTCGAAAGGGGTCTGGGCTTCCCCGAGTACAGTGCGGTAGGCGCCCCACAGGAAACGGGCGGGCAACTGAAACGCCACGGCAGCGCAGATCCCGCCTCCCTCATCCTCGGCCATGGCCAGTTTGAGCCATTGGGCCATCCCGTTGCTTTGGACGAGGATGAGCTCGTTCTCCAACGGTTTGAGCGGATGGCTGCGAACCCAACGTATCGCCACCTGCCGCAGGTCTTCCAGATGGTTGGCATGAATGATGGAAATTCCAGGCGTCAATACCGGCTCATCATCGACCCGTTCATGGTTCATCGGTATCTCCTGTCAAAAGAAACGGGAGGAAATCGTTACCCTTGGTCGCAAATATTTATATAATAGGATATAGTGAAATTAAATCGGTTGCTGCTGAAATCGCAACCACGGCATCAGGCAATGGCAGATTGAGGTCCTTGGCCTTTAGCAGCGTTGCCAGTGCCAGGTTTCCTCCCGCGGGATCACCCATCAGGGAACCGGACACGATAGACACCGGTCCGTTTGGACCGTTTTCCCGCATCCATCGATAAGGCTTGATCCGCTATTAAGCGCAGGTGATTAAAAACCAATGCAGTCGATTGATCCATTTTTTCCTTTACCGCCTTATTTGTCAATTATACGCAAGAAATAGAATTCGTTTGCTCAAAGAAAACCCTTAACGATTAAGAATAGCTTCCGAATCGCATCCGTGTCAAATGTTGGGAAAGATGCTCCTCGAATAAATGGTATCATTCAAGTCGTTAAACAATCTCTAATTCTGGAGCGAACCGTATTTTTATGCTATCATCCACTCCTATTGGATCGTGGTAATTGTCATGACTTTTTATCCAATCTTAAAAGGGAGAGATTCTGCGAGAATAATTTTATCCATTATTAGGCATTCATGGACAAAATAATAGGTTCGCAAAATGTTAAAAAAAATTCGTCAAACAGATTATGAAAATTTTTGGAATCGGTTGGCACGGAATCTCATCTACGATGCGAAACAGGTGCTACTATACTGCGGTTTAAAGGTTCCGGAAAGGCGTTCAAAGGGCGTCACTGTCGATTACTCCGAAATCGTTAAACGAATAACCAAGGGCACCGACTATGGTGCGATTTACGATCCGATCTCTCATCGAATTCATTTCGATCCCAACTACATTCAAAACATCGTTGACCAGGCCTACCGTTTTGACTTTCCAATTTTTGACCGATCTTACGGACCTGGAGGTATCGCAGGGTTCATCCACGTCGCGGAGAACGGTTCTTATGAATTGAAAGCGCCTGATTTGAACCACATCGTCAAACAGGCCATGCTGGTCAAAAAGCATGAACTCCCTTTTTCGTTTGTTTGCGCCCGTCAATTGGGCCAATATGAAGTCGAACAATTTGGCATTACGTCCAACATTTTCGACGGTCCAAAGTTCTTTTTCATATCGACCGAGTCAGGGATCGAAGAAGCTGAAAAACTCATCCAGAATGAAAATTATGTTATTACCAATCACACGATTGTCCATTCCCCACTCACACTCTCTTACAAGGAGAACATCGATATATTCATCCGCTGTGTCGAGCGCCAAATCCCGGTCATGCTGACGACACAGCCCCTAAGCGGACAAAACGGTCCGATGACGCCCTATGGGATCGCTTTGTTGGCCTTTGCCGAGTTTCTAGCAGGAATGGCAATCGCTTTTCGAATCAACCCGGAAACAAAAGTGATCAACGGGGCGTATCCGACCATGTGCACGCCAGGGAAAAGGCCGGTGCTGAAGATCGGTTCAGTTATCCATAATTTTACCAACTATCTGGTCGCCTATACGTCCCGCTTGCTGGATATCGCCAGTATCCAGTCCGGCTGTACCATCGAAGGCAACATTCACAAAAACGAACTGCTAAACACCGACTACCAAACCGTGCGGGCATTGATTCTGTGGGATGCCATTTTCGAGGGCTGGCACATGATCCGGCATTGCTATGGCTTTTTGGGCGACTTGGCGTTTTTTTCTTTTGACAAAGCTGAAAACGACATTGCAGCGTTGCATCATATTCAGAGCCTTGACGACAGCGGGATCACCGCACTGCTTGCCAACCATATCCGGCTGAATCGTGACATCCAACAAGCTGAAAGAATCTACAAAAAGCCGACCTTGTTGTTTGCTCGAGAAAAAGACCTATTGCTGCAAGTCATTGTCGAAACCATCGAAAATTTTGGGGGCGATTTCGGCAGTCACGACCACACATTGAAAAACATACCCAGTGAATGGTTTTAATCATGGCAAGCCGAAAAAGATGGGATTAAGGGGAATATTAAATTAATTTCATCCACGATCCTAAGCAAAAGTGATTGGTGCGACGCCGGCCCCACCCAACGGTTGGTAGGAGGTCGATACTGTCTACATAAGGCTGATTGGGTCGGCGCCGCACGAAACCGAAATGACGATTACCAATGCCCCTCGGCGTTGGGTTCGGACACATAAGCGACGTTATCGTTCAAGAAGGCGTCCACGGCTTCACGCACCGTGCCGCTCACATCGCCGGCGACCTTGATCTTGGCGGCATCCAGGGTCTTGAAGGCGTTGGGACCGCAATAGCCCGTCAGCAAAACGCCCGCCTGTTTGTCATGGATCATCGTGGCCGCTTGAATACCGGCGCCTTTGAATGCATTGACATTTTCGGCGTTATCCAGGGCCTCAAAATCCATGCTGTCGGTATCCACGATAAGTATATAGGCCGCCCGTCCAAAGCGGGGATCCACGGGTGAATCCAAATCCTGTCCTGTGGAGGTTACGGCAACTTTCATCGGTGTTCCTCCCTTCTATAACGGCCGCCCACGGCGGCCGACATTGTTTTATCGATCGTTTGAGACATGAAATATGTATTCAGGGGGTGCACCCGGAGACCGGTTATTGAGCACCACCGCCACCGCCGCACACCTGATTGTCCGTGATCATGGCCAGCTTGCCGGCAATCAAGTCTTCCACGACCGGCCGGATATCCGGACGTTGATCGTCGTGGTAGACATCAATGCCCACCTGGCGAAAGCCCATTAACGGCCGCATGCCGATTCCGCCCACGATCAATGCATTGACCTTGTTGGATGCCAGCAGATTGACCGGCACCATGCAACCGCCTTGAACATGGGTTTCATTGTCAATGGTGGAAATCTTTTCGATGGCGCCATCTTTAACGTCGACCAGGGTGAAGACGTCACAATGACCGAAATGGCCTGAGCGTTTTCCGTCAAGCCCCCCCTCCTGCATGGAGGGGACTGCGATTCTTCCGTTTTGCATGGTTCTAATTGCTCCTTTCAAGGGTTAGTGCCCATCCAGAAATGACCAATTGGCCTATTTTTGAACGACACTAGTTAGTGACTGTTCAAGAATTGACAAACTCGTAAAAAGCGCCGGACTCGCCATGCCAGGCTTGATAAGCCTGCCCCGGGCTCGATCCGGGGGCATCCAGAATATATTGCAATATTCGACTTTTTACGAGACTGTCAAGAATCGATACCGCAAAATTATTCGGCGGTCATGGCCGGCGAGTTGATAATGGCAGACCAAACCTTCCGAATGGCAACGACAGCGGGTCCGTTTTCGTCATATTCAATCAGCGTTTTGCCCTGCACCATGGCGCGGGTGAAATTCGGGTCAAAGGGAATCCGGCCAACCACCGGCAATCCTGCTTCACGGGCCATTTTCTCGATCGTGACGCTGTTTTCCAGGTTCAGGTCGAACTTGTTGATGCATACCATGACCGGTACCTTGAAATACTGGCACAATTCAATAGCCCGGGACATGTCATGAATACCGGACACGGTGGGCTCGGTAACGATCATCGTACTGGTGGCACCACCCACCGAGGCAATCACCGGGCAGCCTACCCCCGGCGGGCCATCGGTAATGATCAAATCGATACCGCGTTCTTCGGCCAGCTGTTTGGCCTGCTGACGAACCAGCGTCACCAATTTGCCTGAATTTTCCTCGGCGATCCCCAATCGCGCATGAACCATGGGGCCGAAACGGGTTTCGGAAATAAACCACTGCCCACAGGTCCTGATCGGGAAATCGATGGCCTGCTCCGGACAAAAATCCACGCATACCCCGCAACCTTCACAGGCAATCTCGTCGACGACGAAGTCCGAATCGATGGCCGACCACCGGCACATGTCGATACAAGTACCGCAACCGGTACACCGCTGGGGATCGATGATCGCCACACCTCCGCCTTGAAAATCGGTGCGTTGCTTGATCTCGGGCTGCATAAGCAGATGGAGATCGGCGGCATCCACGTCCGCATCACACAACAGGCTGCCACGGGCCAAAACGGCGAAGGATGCCGTCAGGCTGGTCTTGCCGGTTCCTCCCTTGCCACTCAAGATAACCAGTTCCTTCATTTTTCACCGGCCCCCTTTCCGATCAGCGTTTTTATCTGCTCGAGCAATTCACGGAAACGGGCTTTCCATTCGGGAATCGCCAGGGCGAACATCTCACCGCGGGAATAGCATTCCGCAATTTGCCGATCAAAGGGAATTTCCATCAGGATGGGCAGGCTTTCGCGCTGGGCATAGGCCTTTACCCGATCGTCTCCCATGTCACTGCGGTTGATCACCAATCCCATAGGAATTTTTAGTATTTTAACGGCTTCCACAGCCAATTCCAGGTCATGCAACCCAAAAGGCGTGGGTTCGGTGACCAAAAGCACGAAATCGGCGTCTTTCATGGCGGCGATCACCGGGCAGGAGGTTCCCGGCGGGGCGTCGATCAGGGTCAGCCCATCGGTGGCACTGCTACCCTCCCGTACCCGACGAATTAATGGGGGTGCCATGGCCTCTCCCACCCGCATGCGGCCGTGAATGAAGGCGATGCCATCCCGATGGCCCATTTCGAGTACCCCCAACTCGCGACCAATTTCGGTGATGGCCCCTTCTGGGCAGACGGCCATGCATCCGCCACAGCTGTGGCACAACTCGGGAAAGGTCAGCACCATGTCACCGATCACGGTAATGGCTCTGAAACGGCAGATGTCCATACATTTTCTACATTGGTTGCACCGGTCCGGGTCGATCTTGGGGACCGGCGTGCTCACGGTTTTCGATTCGTCGATCGTGGGATGCAAGAACAGATGGGCATTGGGTTCTTCCACATCGCAATCCAAAAACTGGACGGGACCGTCCACCGATACCGCCAAATTGGTCGCCACAGTGGTCTTTCCCGTTCCGCCTTTCCCACTGGCAATGCTAATAATCATTGGTTCTCGTCTCCTCCGGCCATCAGTCGGCCGTCATACGTCTATCACCCATTCGCGCGTGACTGCGTCGAAGGGGTCGTTTTTTTAACCAGACCAACAGTAAGCATAAGCTCAAAAAACGTCAAGCGCTTTTTTTCATCGGATACTCGGAAAATACGAAGGGCTTCTCGATGGGCCATATGGACAAGGGGAAATAAATTAAGCGGATCAGGAACGGAATTTGATGATTTTTACCGCTTCATCCACCCATTCCGAGATCATACGGGACTGTTCCCGGTGGGCCTTGGTTTTCTTGAGGCGTTGAAAAACTTCTTCCCGGGCCTTGACGGCTTCCAGCAGTGGAATGCTTTCCATGGTGCCGATATTGGCCAGGCCGCGGATGGCGATGCGGAGATTCTGAATCAGATGCGACATGAAGCGGTCGCTCTCCTTGAGAAAGTAAAGGTCCGATTCCGGGCTACCATATTCATTGACCGCGCTGCGCAGCACCGACTGCCCCAGGAGGGTGTCGATCATGGAAAAAAAGATATACACCTCCCGCTCCAGGCTCAGAAGATCCTTTGCGGCAAGGTGCTGCCGACGGGTCAATCCCAGATCCAAGGCTTCGCACAGGGCCTTGTGAATCGTACGCACCTTATCGAAGAAGGCTTCTTGATCCCGGTCCAAGCGCCAGGCGGCGTATCGAACCACATCCGGATCCAGACCGCGCTGATCAAACAAAATGTCCTCGGGAGTGATTTCGATATCGGCCAAGGCCTTGTCATACTCGTGAAGAATCAGGTTGGCCAGCATAATGGATTTGGCATCCGAAAACTGAATGTCTTGCGGATCCTTGAGGAAATCCGCCAATAGGATTTTGAAGGCCCGCTTGGGCTGGTTCATCCGTGCGGTCAGCGTCTGTAGGGCGTTGAGAAAGGCGTTGCGGTCTTCCGCGGAAATCACGTCCTTTAAATGCCGCCATAAAAATTCGAAAATCTTTTTCTCATAGCGGGCAAAGTTCGGCAAATCATCGATAAACGCCGATTTCACAAATCGCCCCTTGCCGTCGAAGCATTTTTCCATGGACGCCACCACCCCCCGGGCTTCCTCCAGCCTGATGCCAAAATCCTGGGCCAGGATTTCGTAGTCGCGTGCCTCGAAGTGAATGGCCCCGCGAACCACCGATTTCATCTTTCTGCGGGTCACGGAGCGTCCTTTGAAAAAAGAGATCATTTTGAATACCCGGCGGTGGAGCGCCTGCTTCAAAACACCCCCGCCGGCAGTTTTCAGGTCTTCGGCCCGCCCCCCATACAAATCGTCGAACACGTCATCGCGCACCGTATCAAGGCGTTTTTGCAGGTTGGTCAACACTTCCAGGCGGGCGTCCTCACTCTTGGGTTTGCTGTCGATGGCGGATAACAGATGGGACGAAAGCCCCAACCGCTCCTCCAGGTGCCGGGAATTGATCTTGGGGTAATCATCACCGTAGACGCTTTTGATCACCTTGGCGACTCTTTCGGGAGAATCCTCGACGCTGGCAATGATCCGGGCCACCTTGGCCTTTTCCTGAGTAAAATAGTTTTCACTCTCCTCACGCATGAGCCAATCCATGTTGTTGATTTCCATGGGCGGTGGAATCAGTTGCGCACTGATTTTAGGCAGACCGAAAATAGCGTTGTAGACACTGGTAAACCGGCAGCCTTCTGCGGAGGCTTCTTTGGTTTGCATCCATGAATTGACCTTGATGACGAGTTTTTGCATGGTTGCGGCGGATAGCCGGTTGACCCCCGCCAATAGGGTGAGATTGGGATTGACGATGCCCATCTCATCGACCACGACCGGCACCACATCGGCCTTTCCGGGTCCCAGAACCAGCGTGGGCGAAGGCGCCTTGGCGTCGTAAAATCGGCATAGTGTGTGTAGCGATCGGTACAGACGATCGAAAAAATCTGGCGTCCCGTCGGGCAGGTTCAGGCACAGATTATTGATACCGCAGGCCGAAAAGATGGTGAATGCGGCCAATAGTTGATCCATGAGGTGGGACAACAGATGACCGTGTCGTTTGATCATGGCGGAAACCAAATCCAGATCCACGAGCATATTGCTGAAAAGAATCTCGTAATCCTGTTTTTCGGGGATATCCCCATCGCCGGAAAGGCCGCGATAGCGAACCAAAATCCGACCCCTATGCTGGGGAAGCTGGGCAAGCTTGGTCAGCGTTTCGGCCAGTTGGGTGACGGGTTGGTCCTTACCACCGTTGTGGGTATCCCAGTCCACACGTTTTAGGGACTCTGAAATATGATGAATGATTTCAGATAATAATATCCGCCATACATCTTGCTGTTTTTGTTCTTCGACCAGACTCTCAGCCATCATTTCGGCGGCGGAGCGGCCTTTCTTGTGCTCTTCCAGTCCCTCGATCTGGGAAAACAGCTGTTTCGCCTCATCATCCAAATAGATCTCTTTTTCATCCATGGCAATGACCTGCGTGGATTGATAACCGTATTTGCAACACACCACCGTAATGTGCCAACCCTAAGATTACGTAATCGATTTAAAATACCACAAGTTTGCCGAAACGGGAACGGAAAACCGTCTATCCCCACAAGCAATGGCCGACCGATGCACTTGGATGATATATCGCATTCAAAAAAATGTTTTTGGGATGCGTTATCGGTCCTCGCGGAAGGCTAACGCGCAGTGAGCACCCTGAGATAGACATAAAAACGTGGGCATTTCGGACCGCCGCTTGAAATAGCGGCATGCCTTTGATAATTTGGAATTATTTATCGCGGCCGATCGGCGTATAATTCATAGGGGGATGCCCATTTGAAAACAACCATGATCAAATCAACGGCCCTTGAAGCCAACCTAGCCAGCACCCAGGTCGACGTCATCATCGACAATCGCTATGCGTGCATCCAAGCGGTCATGTCCCGGTACTACGGGTTGACGGAAGGGGTGAACACCTTTCTACAGGAGCTGAGCCATCCCTATCGCAACTGGCAGTTCATCATTGGAGAAGCCAGGAGCTATGCGCTGGACTACTTTCACTTGTTTCAGTCCCATCCCCAGGGGGTTGAAGCCGCAGGCGTCATGATCGGAATCTTCATCGAAGTCATCGAGGCCGATGTGAATGGCAATGTGCGCACCGACGCCGTGGACAACCTGCTACTTTATCTGCAGCAAATTATCGGCAATGCCCGTGAACGACTGGCCGACTTCCTTCCCGTCCTCAATAGGGCATTCGACTGGCTGAGCACCTGTCCAGAAGATCGTTTTTTCCTGTTTGTCAAAAGCTTCTATCCCCTCATCCGCATCCTCCGGTTGCTGAAAAAAAACGGCAACGGCGTCATTACCGACTACGCCACCTTGAACCGACTGCTGATGCGGACATTCAAGGTGACTTACGCATTCTGGTGCAACGTCAATGATCCGTGGGCAAGCTTTCAGTCGGCGACCGGAAAGATACGCAATTCGGAACATGTAGAAGCGTGTTTTGCCGATATTTCCCATGCGGTCCTATATGCGTTGGAGAATGAGCGCAAACAAATCGCAAGCCAAGCGCAAACCGACCCCAAGGCTGGGTTTGACCAGTTGCTATCCCTCACCGATTTCAGTGCCATCGTCGAGCGTTATCGAAAAATGCCGCAAATGCTGATGGAGGCCGGCGCCGAAAACGGCCAGGGCCACCAGTGGAAGGTCATCTTTCTTTTTCATATCATGAGCATCGACGGCCTGTCCCTAATTCACGAAGAAGCCCTTCGAGAAATCAACCGCTCCGTGGGCTGGTTGATCAAAAACGAAAGCTACCATCACATCGGTGCTCTCATCGAAAAGACATTCAAAATCCTCAAACCACAGATGGAGCAGTTTCCCACGACCACCCTCACCTGCGTGCTCAACATGGGGCAGGCCGTTTATCAAACCGATGAGATCGACCTGGTCAACTTCTTCATCGATCAGGTGGTCGATTTAGGCTTTCAGACGCCCATGCTGGGCGGGGTGGGTAATGACTGGCAGATCCAGGTCAACGCAGCCCACCTGCAGAACATCCGCACCTGGCTGGAACTGATCGAGTGCAAACCCGGCTGGTCGTCACGGCTGCTCTCCTGTTTGATCATCAAGCTGTCATTGTTCGGAATTTTCATCAAGGACACGGATCTTTTTCCCAAGGATATCACCCAATTCTTGAACAGCAAAATCGAGCCCGTCTACAACCTGGTCAAGCAATTGACACGGCTCTTCCCAGCCTTTTTCAATGACATCGGCGCCGAGGGCATGCTGCGCGATATTTCCACCCAACTGGACGAAATCACCCATCGGCGGGATATTCTGATTCATTTCCTGCGCAAGCAAAGCCATGTGGAAAGCTCCAATCGCATCATCCGCTTCATCGAGGCGGTGCTGCAATTCTGGAAAACGCGGGACAAGGCGCCGCTCGAACCGTTCGTCCCGCCCGGCACCTACGCGCAAATTGAATCCCAGGGGCAATATATCGACGGGGTGAACGCCCTCTTCACCCATCTAACCAACCAGGGACTGAAGCTGCCCGATGAGCTGCTCATCGAATCGGATGAACGCATCCGCGACATCCTGGTCCAGTCAACCGAGGCCGACCCCATTGACATCGAACGGGTGGCCCTGATCGCCGCCTTCTATAAACTACTGTATCACAAATACCAACTGGACCATAAATCCCTACGCCATCACCTGGAACATCTGGACAGGGAGTCCTTTCCGGATGTGGAGCGGCTGCGTGCCGCACTGGTGGAAACGGATCTCAAACAGCGTCTTTTCCTGCTCATGGACTATCTGGAACAGCTGAAAGACGTCATTATTTCCGACCAGACTTACGAAATCAGGGCCGATATCTATAAAAAACGCCATATCACCATCGATATCCCCTCCATGTACGGCAGCTATCATGAACGTAAATTCGATGCCCTGGGACTGACCTTTCGGGTGGAATCATTGATCAATGTGCTCTTCGAAGAGTTGGTCGATCAGATCAATTTGGGGCTCATCACGCGGGCCACCGTTCACGATATCTATGAACGGCTGACCCTGTTCGACAAGGCATTACGCGTGGACGGCATCTATTCGGTGGAAATCGAACGCCAACTGGACCTCCTGGCCCACGCCCTGGAGGTCAGGGGATTCACCCTGACGCAGTACCAGGATATCTTCAAGGGCTTTGCCGTGGCCGTCAAAAACGTCATCAACGACCACTTCAACAACATCCACGGCCAGAATCTGACGCGCATCCTTTCCCAGGTTTCTCCGGAAGACGTGCTTGAAAAATACCTGCCCAGGGAAGCGGGCGACGATGAGGAAAAGACCAAGCACCGCATATCGGAAATCTTTTTCCGTGATCGCATCGCCACGTCCCTGGGCCTTCAGCAACTGGACCTTTTTCTCACCCGCATTCTCAACACCTTGTTTCACCAGTCCAACATGCTGCCCAAGGACAAGCTGCACCTGCTGCTCAATTACGATCCCCAGCGAATCGTCACCGGCCTGGATCAAATCAACAACAGCGCCGTGGGCATCATCTACATGGGCAATAAGGGACTCAATCTGCTCAAGCTCAAGAATCTGGGACTTCCGGTGCCTCCCGGCTTCATCATCACCACCGAGGCCTTTCGCTGCCGTGAATTGATCGACGGATTCGCACCGGTCAAGAAAAATTTTCAGCAGCAGGTACGCCGGCAGGTGGAATACCTGCAAAAGATCACCGGCAAACGCTTTGGCGCTCCGGATAACCCCCTGATTCTATCGGTACGCAGCGGTGCCTCCATTTCCCAACCGGGAATGATGGAAACCTTCCTGGATGTGGGTATCAACGAAGAGATCGCCGACGGCCTGGCCCACAAAATCGACAACCCCTGGTTCGCATGGGACAATTATCGCCGTTTTTTGCAGTGCTACGGCATGGCCTTCGGGTTGGCCCGCGACGACTTCGACGCCATCATCGCCGACTTTAAATCGCGCCTGGGCATACCGCTCAAGAAGGGATTTACCGGCGAACAAATGCGTATGGTCGCTCTGGCCTACAAGACACGCATCCAGGACAGCGGCGTAGACGTCTTGGACGATCCCATCGATCAACTATTCATGACCATCAACTCGGTGTTTGCTTCCTGGGAGTCCACGCGCGCCCAAACCTACCGCAGAATCATGGGCATCTCGGACGACTGGGGCACGGCCGTCACGGTCCAACAGATGGTGTTTGGCAACATTTCTCCGCAGGCGGGATCCGGTGTTTTTTTCACCCACAATCCCCGCTGGTCTGGCGACACGCTGAGTCCGTGGGGAGATTTCACACTGGAAAACCAGGGAGAAGACGTGGTGGCCGGGCTGGTAAGAACCCTGCCCATCTCGGTCAAACAGCAGGAAATCGAAATGCGGGACACGGATATCACACTGGAAACCCACTATCCGGGCATCTATGCCGCCATCCGCAAATGGGCCGCCACGCTGATCTACAAGAAAGGCTGGAGCCCACAAGAAATGGAGTTCACCTTCGAAGGGCCTTCGGCCGACAATCTCTATCTGCTCCAGACCCGTGACATGGCCATGCGCGAACGCAAGACCGTGCACACCTTCGACATCGACACCACGCTGGAAAACCACTACCTGGGCAACGGCATCGGCGTGGCCGGCGGCGCCATGAGCGGCCGGGCCGTCTTTACCCTGGAAGAGATCGATCGCTGGCGACACGAAGAACCCGGCACGTCCCTGATTTTGATCCGCGGCGATACGGTTCCCGACGATATTCGCGAGATTCATGCTGCCGACGGTCTGCTCACCGCCCGAGGCGGCCTCACGTCTCACGCGTCGGTGGTCGCTCACCGATTGGACAAGACCTGTGTCGTCGGTTGCGGCAGCCTGGTGTGCAGCGAGAAGGAGAAAACGGCCAGTTTCAACACGGTGGTCATCCGATCTGGTGATTATATAAGCATTGACGGTCAGGAAGGATCGGTTTATCAAGGAAAGATAAAGATCCGAGAGGCTTGAAATTCAATATATTCAAGCGAAATCGACATCAGATATCCCCGTAATCGCAAACCCGAAAAGACTCCTGACGAGGTAAAAAGATGAATGAAGGACAGATGAAAATCGGCATCAACGGCCTCGGCCGTATCGGCAAACTCAGCCTGTGGCACCATGTAGGGCGCCGGTACTTCAGTGAAATCGTGGTCAATATCGGACGCCAGGCGGCCACCGGCCTGGTCGATGTGGCCCACTACCTGGAACGTGATTCCACCTATGGGTCCCTGCATGCATTTCTGCACGGCCATCGGGCCAAGCCGGTCATCGAAGCGGTGGACGACGACGCCGGCACCATGGTGATCGATGGCATTCCCGTTCGCATCCTGAGAGATGCCCGCAACCCTCAGGCCATCGACTGGAAAGCCCACGACGTGCCACTGGTGGTGGACACCACCGGCCAATTTCTGGACCCCACCCTACCCGCCGACCACGCCAAGGGCTCGGTCAGGGGCCACCTGGAATCCGGCGCCGAAAAAGTAGTGGTCTCGGCACCGTTTAAAATCAAACAGGAAGGGGCTCAGATGCCCGAAGATGCCGTTACCACGGTGATGGGCATCAACGCGAACGACTACGACCCGCGGCGTCACCGCATCATCTCCAACGCCTCCTGTACGACCACTTGCCTGGCGCACATGATGAAGCCGTTGATCAACGCCTTCGGGGCCAACCGGATCCTGTCGGCATCCATGGCCACGGTGCATGCCGCCACCGGCTCACAGCAGGTATTGGATCGTCTGCCCGGAGCGGGCAAGACCGACTTGCGCAAGAATCGATCGATCCTGAACAATATCATCCTCACCTCCACGGGCGCGGCAAAGGCCCTTCGCCTGGTCATCCCCGAAATGGAACATATTGGGTTTATCGCCGAATCGGTACGGGTACCGGTCAGCGCGGGTTCCTTGATCATCCTGGTACTGGGCATCCAGGAAAGTCCTTCCGAAAAACCGATCAACCGCGTCATGATCAATCAGGTCTACGAAGAGGCCGCCGCCATCGATCCCAACGGTTATCTCCAATTCACGGAAAAGCAGAACGTTTCCGTCGATATTCTCGGCGATCCCCAGGCCGCGGCGGTGATCGAAGGGGATGAGACCCATACCCGCACGGCGGATCTAACCCTGGACCTGGCCAGTATCCCTGGTTTCTCCAAGGCGGTGCTGGAGAGCCTGCCCGACACCGTGGTGCGCGCGCCGGTCACGCAGGCCGTCATTTATGGATGGTATGACAATGAAATGGCCAGCTATGTGAACATGCTTGGCGACCGCACGGTGAGTATCGCCGAGCACTTGTAACACACGACCGAAAAAGATCCGGATGCCCGCATCTGTAAATCAAGCGGCAATCGGAATGGTATAATTCTCCCTACGGAAAAAAGATGGCCAAACCAGTCGATCCTAAAACAGACGCGTGCATTTGCATCGATATCCCTGAAGCCCTGTTCCGCCGTGTCGAGGAATATTGCAAGACCAAGGGAACGTCCACGGATGAATTCATTTTCGATGCGATCAGTGAAAAGCTGGTTTCTCTTCACCGCGAAAGGCGCAAGAAACCAAGGCTTTAACACCATGTGCAACCGAAAAAAACCCGGGGCTCATGATCAGGCAAGCCTGCGCCTGATCATGAGCCCCGCGTTGCCTTTTCCGAGGCGGATAATGATGACAGTGGCTTGCCTGCTGCTTCTCCTGTTCAGCGGGGGCTGTAATCCGCTGCGCGTCCACCTCATGCAACGTCGCGCTGCCCAGGGTGACGATCTGTGGATCGCCAGCCAAGCGATCGACTGCCACGCCGCCTCCCCATCCTGCGCCCGACTCCATCTGATCAAGGGAATCGCCTGCTTGCGATTAGCCGAATCGGAAATGCAAGCGGCCGCCCACTACGCCTGCGCCGCGACTGAACTGGCCGATGGGTTGGCCTTGATGCCCGCCTGGGAGGACAGGTATGAACAGATCGATGCCCATCGGCAGTATTGCACGGCCCTGGACGGATTGCAGCGTCTGCAATCCGGGGCCACCGCCGACGAAATTCGGGATCGCCTGCTTGACGCCGCCAAGGCCCTGTATCGGTTGGCACCGGACAGCGTTCCGGCAACCTACTATATTTCCGTCGCCCGCTTGAGGCGACTGGCGCCCCGGCTGGCGGCGGTTACCCCGGCCGACCGGTTGCCGGTCTGCAGCCGCCTCAAGCGCACGGTCAACCAGGTTCTCTCACTCATGGAAACGGCCAGGCACGAGCATTTACCGGCGTGGGACCGGTTTGCCGATCGCTATCAACGCCTGGCCTTTGATTTGGGAAAAGCCATGCAGACTGCCGGATGTCGGTAAAGCATACGGTAGCATTCATGATAATGTCTTTGGATTGAAACCCGCTCCAATGGAATGGGTCATTTTACCGTCGCAATCGACGGGAGGGTAGAATTGATGCCTCGCATTAGAAAAAAAACAGATCGACCCAACCAAAGCATATGAAAAGGGCAGGGTCTGTGCTCATACCCTGCCATTTTTCTCATCATTCATAAAACCTCTGGAATCGCCATCGCCTGAATGGTTGACTGCCAATAAATCCTCTCTCTTAAAATCATTGCCCGCCACCAAAGAACAATTTTAGGATACATGTTGCATCATCGCTCGCATCAATCCGAGTGTCAATCTGTCAAAAAACCCGTCTCATCGACTTTTTACACCATTCTAGTAAAATCCAAACAATCACCGTATAGAGCCCTTCAACTGTCGACGATGAAGTGTCACTGATCGATTTGCTGTAGCATTCAAGAGAGTGTTTTTGATCCGCACGGTTATTCTGCTGCGTTATCGGTCGTCATGGTATCGTTTACCCAACGGTGCAACATTGGGGATGATACCATTTTCTCACCCTGACCTTGCCGGAAACGGTATCTCAAATACGATGCTGCTGGTTTCAAAGCGTTTTTTCAGTACCATTGCAATAAGAGAACATATTACTACGAGTCAAAAAGGGGCTTAACGTGAGAAACAGAATAAAAATGATGGTCATTTTGGTTGTGATCTGTCAATGCCTGAGCATGTCTGCCTGGGGGCAGGATGTTGAAGAGGGAAAAGCCCAGAACCTTGAAGCGGTAATCGTTAAGGGGAAAAAAGATGAGGCACCGGTTTCAAGCCGTTTTTATCTGCCCGAAAGTGTAGAAGCCGTCCAGACCTGGACCCGGGAAGATATCGAGGCCATTCAACCCCGCGATGTCAGTGACCTGATCGAGACTGCGCTTGGAATGAGCATCCGGCGCCAAGGGGCGCGAATCCATAATTTTTCCTTCAGCCGTGGGGATAGTGTCAGCGTAATCCTGAACGGCGTCTATCTGACCGAAAACGAGGCGCGTCGGATGATCGGCGACATCCCGGTGGAGATGATCGATTCCATCCAATTCGTACGCGACGCATCGGTTATCACCGTCGGTCCGTTGATGTCGTTCGGCTCCGCGTCGGGGGGGTCGCCCAACCAGGGATTCATCATCATTGAAACCCGGAAGAAAGGGACGGACACCCAATATGAAACGGAATTGCGTGCCAGTTATGCGTCTTACGACACCTGGAAGGCCTCCGGAGTGATCGGTCACTCTTGGCAGAACGGGCGCTTCACCTTGAATGGGGGATATCAGCGAAGCCAAAGCGAGGGAAGAGATGACTGGAATAACGGCTATACGGGCAACACCTATCTGTTGAACGGCGCTTTCAACGGCGATGCCCTGCAGGCAAGCGCCACAATCTATTACAATCAGGGTTCAAGGGAGATCCAACGGCACGAGAGCACCGTTACGGGCGAGCTGAATGAAAATGCCTGGGAATACGATCCCATCGACACATTGCTCATGGCATTCAGCCTGAGCCGTCCCTGGAACGCGTATCAGACCACCTCACTGACCTACGGCTGGAACGAAACCGAATGTACGAACTATCGATACAAAACAACGATCGATAACAGTACGGTGCCCGGCTTGGACGCTGAAGACCGCTCCGATGAATGGAACCTGACCCATGCCATTTCCGGAGAGCGAAATACCTTTAAGATCGGCGGACAAATCGTCGGTTATTACCAGCTTACCGAGGGCAGTACCTCACCCCGCGAGGAAAGGATCTATGGGGTGTATGCAACCGATGTTTATAGAATCACGCCGGCATGGTCCGTGGATGCGGCCCTACGCATGGACAAAAAGGAAATTATTCAGGGCGGCGATAAATACCTGTCCAGCGGAACGATGACGCAGCTGTCGGACGGGGAATGGACGGATGAGGCCTACGTCCTTTCCCTGGGCAATGCCTGGCAGATCAATCCGGTGTGGCAATTGACGGCTCGCTATTCGTTTAACCTGACGCCGACGCCGGATGTGCTGACCACCGTGGACGATGCCGAATTACCCGATGAACAGCGGCACCGCTATGAATTCGGTATCGAGGCCAATTTCAACGCGGCCTTTCAGATCATGGCAACGCCTTTTTATTATGACATTAACAATTCCAAGCTCTCCGCCGGAACCATTTCCGAGGATGCCGATGGCAATCCCATCATCGATCCCGATACCGGAGAAGAAACCGCTGTGACGGTATACGAGGCCGAGGACCGGCAGCTATATGGTTTTGAGATGGGAGTGACGGGCCGCTTTTTAGGGGACATGCTGGGATATGAATTGGGATGGACCCATTTTATCGACAGCGAGGGGGATGGGGAAAACGGCAACGAATTTCCCGAAAACAAGTTCAGCGGCCGCCTCAATTGCCGCTATGGTGCCTGGGACGGCAACGTGACGATTCTCCACGTCGCGCCTTACCTCAGTTACGGGTACACCGTGGGCGATTACACCACCATCAACGCAAATGTCAGCCGGACATTTTTCGACACCCTCACCCTGACCCTGTTTGGCCAAAACATCACGGATGAGGAATACGGAACCAACAACAAAGGGTTTCCGGCCCATGCGCAATGGGGCGTCCTGCGTGACGTGGGCGCGACGTACGGTGCCGAATTGAGTTTTCGCTTCTAAGGTTGGCGCGACTTGAGGCACGAATGGCTGTCGGTGTCGCGGCCAAGACCTCTTTGGAAAAAGAAAAAGCATCCCGCCAAGCACTGCGGCAGGAAAGGGAACGTCTTACGGCTTATCTTGTTTTGATTGTCCTGGTGGCTTCTTTGGTCTGGATTGCTTTTCTGGTTATAGGCAATGTGAAAGACCGCAGAAAAGAAATAGGAATTTTGTGCGCCCTCGGTTATCGATCAGGAAGCATTCTTGCACTTTTTCTCCTTCGCTCGCTGGGTATCGCAATTGCGGGATCTATATTGGGCCTCACTCTCGGACTCCTCTCAGGAAAGGTGGCTGCCATTTACCTGGAGGAAGAAGTGCATGAGGCCGTTGGCATTTTGGGGTTAATCGATCCCACGTTGATTGTCTTGGTATTTCTCACTGGCCCCGTGATGACAATCCTGGCGAGTTGGATTCCGGCGGTTATTGCTTCGAAAAAAGATCCGGCAAAGTCACCATCGATCACATCGACCCCTATTCACTGTCTCCGTCAAAACGATCAGGACTTCGCTCAGAAAAAATCGGTTTCATCTTTCAGCAGTTCCATTTGATCCCCTATCTATCGGTTATGCAAAACATTCGTTCACAGGGCACCTCATCTGCCTTGTTCCCGGGCACTTGAAGGTCGACAAGGTCGTCGGCGTGCCCGGCGCCGCACACCGGAGGCGCCCTGTAAACGCTTACCGGCCAGTGTTTTACAAACAGATGGTCATTTACACCCCGTGAACACTTACCATCATTCAATCCGCAACCGGTCGTCAATCTCATCCTGATCCGCCGCGTATAGACTATCCAGAAAGGCCGTGAAAAAACTTCCCGGACGATCGTCGACGCGGGCGGCCAGTTCGCCGCAAAGCCCGTAAAAACCGAACGCCGCAGCCGTGGCCGTTAGGCGGTCGACCTCTCCGGCCACGGCACAAAAAGCCCCCACCACGGCCGATAACCCACAGCCCAACCCGGTGACGCGGGTCATCACGGGCACGCCGTTTTTGACCCACAGCCGCCGGTCTCCGTCGGTGATCAGATCCTTCTCGCCGGAAATGGCCACGATGCAGCCGTGTTGGTGAGCAATGGCCTCGGCCCCACCGGCGGTCTCCCCGGACAAGGAGAGTGACGAATCCACCCCCTTGGTTTTTACCTTGGCATCGGCCAGGGAAAGCACTTCCGAGGCATTGCCCCGGATGACGGCAACGTCCGCCTCACGAAGGATTCGCAGGGCCGTGCGGGTCCGGTAGGCCGTTGCTCCGGCACCGACCGGATCCAGGATCACCGGGATGCCCCGTCCGTTGGCGGCCCGGGCGGCCAGCAACATGGCCTCGATCCAGGCCTCGGACAAGGTGCCGATATTGATCACCAGGGCGCCCGCCAGAGCTGCCATGTCCGCCACCTCCTGGCGGCTGTGGGCCATCACCGGCGAGGCGCCCAGAGCCAGCAGAATGTTGGCCGTAGGGTTCATGACCACGAAGTTGGTGATGTTGTGCACCAGCGGGGCGTCCTGTCTGATCCGATTTAGAAGCATGGTCGCCGTGGTTCTCATGTTCATGAATGGGAGCCCTCGACTGATTCGGCATGGTCTTCATGTGCTGGCACGGCTTCCGGCTCAGCTTTCTCCACCTCAGCTTCCTCTGGCTCAACTTCTTCCAGCGCGGCTGTCTGCGGCTGTGCGGCGTCCAATTGCGCGGCCACGAACTCCCAATTGGCCAGCTGGTCCAAGACGCCCTCGACATAATCCGCCCGCCGGTTCTGATAATCAAGGTAATAGGCATGCTCCCAGACATCGACGGTAAACAACGGGGTCTGGCCGTGGGCCAAGGGGGTATCCGCATTGGCGCTGGAGACCACCGCCAGTGCATCGCCATCCAGTACCAGCCACACCCACCCGCTGCCAAACTGGTTCTTGGCGGCGGTCAGAAAAACGGACTTGAAATCGTCGAAACCACCGAAGCTGGCATCGATCATTTCCGCCAACCGGCCCTGAGGTTCACCGCCCCCCTCGGGTTTCAGGCAGTTGAAGAAGAAACCGTGGTTCCACGCCTGGGCGGCGTTGTTGAAGATGGCGGCCTTGGACGCATCGCCGGCCGTCATTTCGATCACCGCCTCCGGGGTCTGGCCGGCGAATGCCTTGCCACCGGTCAATTCATTGGCCTTCTCCACATAGCCGGCATAGTGCTTGTCATAGTGAAATCCCATGGTCTCGGCACTGATGATCGGCGCCAGGGCATCCTGGTCATAAGGCAGGGCCGCCTTCTCGAAAATGGACGATCCACCCCCCTTGCCGCATTGGGTCATAAACAGGGCGGCCACGACGCACGCCGCCAGAATGGATAGACCATAAACAGACCGGTTATGGGTCAACATACGCATTGCCATGGATTTTCTCCTCTTTTTTGGGTTTTCCTCGATGGTTATTTTTTTTGGGTTCGCACCCATTTGAGAAATCCGGATTTTCAAACAACCGCTAAGTCATCGACACGCTTCGCAGGCTCTCATACAGGGCAATCCCGGCCGCGGTAGACAGGTTGAGCGATCGAATATCACCCGTGATGGGAATGCGAAAACGAGCATCCGGGAAGCGGCAAAGGATATCTTCCGGCAGCCCGCCGGTCTCGGAACCGAAGATCAAGAACATCCGCGGCCGGATCGGCATGTCCCAAAACAGCCGAGTCCCCAGCTTGCTAAACAAGGCGATTTCCCCTACCGATGGACACAGGGACTTTTCAAACGCATCGAAACTGTCCCACAGGTCAACCGATACCCGATCCCAGTAATCCAGGCCGGCACGTTTGACCTGGCGGCTGTCCAGGGAAAAGCCCAAGGGCCGGATCAAATGCAGATGGGCGCCGGCCCCCAGGCACGTACGGCCGATATTACCGGTATTCCAGTGAATTTCCGGCGCCACCAGTACCACGTGGCGTTCCATCCGGTCATGCGAAAATTGATTGTCACGATGAAGCATAACGCCGATATCGGATTTCTGAGAAAGCGTAACGACTTAGTGTCTGTCCAGAAATAGGCCAATTGGGTCGAGATCAAGGCTTTCGAAAAATTTTACCGGAGACATATGGTTGATATTTCGAGCATAAAATTTTTCGTATAACGCCGATATCGGCCAAAGCTCAAATTGGTTTGGGCATTTCTGGATGGGCACTACTTAACGTAGCCCCATTCCTTGAGCCGCTTATACGCATACTGCGCCTGCTGCCCTTCCTGCACTTGCTTTAAATAGCGTTGGTAAACCTTGGCCGCATCCTGGGTTTTCTCCATGCCCTCCAGCGCCAGCCCTTGGTAAAAAACCGTATTGGGATTGCCGGGCAGCCGCTTATCGTAATCGGAAAAATCCGCGTAGGCGCCTTGGTAGTGCTGGTTGCGGAGTTTGGAAATCCCGCTGATATGATAGGCCTGGGCTTCGCCCGGATACACCGCCTTGGCCTTTTCCGCAAAGCCTTCGGCTTCCTTGTCTTTCTTCTGAATCAACAGGCACTTGGACATGAGTAACAAGCCCACATAATCATTGGGCGCCTCCTTGAGTGCCTGCTTGAACAGGCCTTCGGCATCCGTAACCTGTTCCTTGCCCAGGGCCGCCTCACCGGCCTGCATTTTCTCCACCGCCCCCTTGATTTTCCTCAGGCCGGCCGTATGATCCATGTAGCGATCCCGATGCAGGGGCTGTCCGCTGAACTGTTGGTAATCGTTTTTGGCTTCGTTCACAGCCGTCTCGTAGCGCTCCGAGCTCATGGGATGGGTGGCAAACAGCAATTCCGTGGTGCTGGCCTTGTGCTGATTCATGCTGTTGAGCATGTCCATCAGCCCCACCATGCCCTTGGGGCCATAACCGGTCCGGGTCATATATTCCATCCCCAGATGATCGGCCTGGCGTTCGTTGTCACGGCTGTAGGACGCCAACAGCGCTCCGGACCCCAACTGTCCCAGCTGACTGGCAATACTGCCCGCACTGGATCCGACCGCGACACTGGTGATAACCGCCAGACCACCGACCGCCACGCTGGCCACCTTGGCCTTGGACATGCTGGCCGCGGTGTGGCGCGCATTGACATGACCCAGTTCGTGGCCTAAAAGAGCAGCCAACTCCGCTTCGTTTTCCAGATCGAGCAAGATTCCCCGCGTGCAGGCAATACTCCCGCCGGGAAACGCATAGGCGTTGACGTAGTTGGCATTGACGCAACGGAAATCGTAGGGCATGTGGGAACGATGCGTCTTGGCCGCCATGGCTTTGCCGGTCGTTTCGATGTACGCCTGCAGCGCCCGATCCTGAACCGTTCCATAATCGGCGGAAAACTGCTGGGGGGCGTACTGGCGATCGATAGCGATCTCCTCTTTTTCATCCATGAGCATGAACTGGGACCGCCCCGTCACCGGATTGGTCGCGCAGCCCAAGGCCACGCTGGTGGCGGCCATGGAGGTCATGATCAGAAACTGTCGTCGGCTCAGGCCATTGAGGGCCCTTTTGGGTGCATGCATCGTTACCTCGATTTTAAATACCTGAACGTAATAATGCGAGTTAGTGTCCGTCCAGAAATAGGCAAATTTGGTCGAGATCAAGGCGCCCGAAAAATTTTACCGCAGGCATATGGTTGATATTCCGAGGATAAAATTTTTCGGGCAACGCCGATAACGGGCAAATTGGCCATTTCTGGATGGGCAGTAATTATGCCCGCTGCCCACAGTGGGGGCAATACTTAAATGAACGATCAAAAGTGCGCCGGCAGACCACACACACGGTTGTCGCCCCGGACAGCGGAGGCGGCTGCACCGGCCCTTCGGCATCCGTCACCGGCCGTTGGCAGTGCTCACAAAGCAAAAAGGATTCCCCCTGCTTGACCCGGATCAAGGGGATGAAAAACAGGCTCAAATAGTGATCCACCCGCGTGGCATAGGCCTGCGCCAGCCCACAGACCGGGCAGCGCTGCGGGTTCTCATCCAAACGCTTGGTTTTGGGTTGAATGCCGGCGATCAGAAACATGGTAATACGGCGTTTACGACGCTGCCAGATTGAACGGTTGCAAGCATGGGCTGTATTGTATAAGAAACCAACCCAGAGTCAATACACAATCATCCTTCCAAGGAGCTGCCAGATGATTATCGATTTTCACGTGCACACCTTTCCCGCCGCCATCAGGGACCACCGCGATCGCTTTTTCGACGGCGAACCCGAATTCAAACTTTTGTATGAATCTCCCAAATCCAGGCTGGTCTCCGCCGAAACCATCATCGCCACGATGGATGAACAGGAGGTGGACATGGCGGTGGTGTTCGGGTTTCCCTGGCGCAACCCCGAGAGCTGCCGCCTGAACAACGATTATGTGATCGACGTCGTTAACCGCTACCCGGACCGCCTGCGGGGTATGTGCTGCGTGGACAGCCTCAATCCCGAAGCCGCCGAAGAGGTCGCGCGCTGCCTGGACGCCGGCTTGAGCGGCGTAGGGGAACTGGCCTTCTATGGCTGCGGCATCGATGGCGAGTGCCAATTAAGCCTGGATCCAATCATGGCCCTGTGCCGCGAGCGGGATGTGCCCGTACTGCTGCATACCAACGAGGAGGTCGGCCACCTCTATCCAGGCAAAACCCCCAACACCATGATCCAGATTTATGAAACCGTCTCTCGCTTCAGGGACAACACCATCGTCCTGGCCCATTGGGGGGGTGGCATATTTTTCTATCACCTGCTGAAAAAAGCGGTCAAGGAAACCCTCGCGAATGTCTATTACGACACGGCGGCCTCCCCGTTTCTCTACGACAGCCGCATTTACAGATACGCCAAAGATCTGGTGGGGATCGACAAGATCCTTTTGGGCACGGATTACCCCTTGCTCAAACCGGCCCGCTATTTCAAGGAAATGATCGCTGGTGGGCTGGACGAGGCCAGCCGGCAGGCAATATGCGGTGACAATGCCGCCCGCCTGCTCAAGCTGTAGCCCGAGGACGCCGTAAAATCGCTTGCATCACCGTGGGTTGGCGTTGTATCGTCGGCCCCTGCACCAATCGTCAAGTCAACCGGAAACAGATCGCAAACCCTAGTCGATGTCAAATCATTGATCGATGCTGGATCCTTATTTTACATACGCGCTCCTCATCGTCTTCATGGCCGTACCGGCATCGGCCCTAAGCGGGTTACCGGCATTCAGGCGGTGGCTGCCGGCGCCTCGGCTGGGCTGGATGCTGGCCACCGCCCCGATAGCGGCGTTTTTGCTGCTGGCAGGGCGGATGCCGTCCCTGCAAGCCAACTTGGTCTATACCTGGCAGATGGGGTGGCTGCCCTCACAAGGGCTGAATTTGTGTTTTTACCTCGACAGCCTCAGCGCCCTGTTCGCTTTGTTGATCACCTCGATCGGCACCCTGGTGGTGGTTTATGCCGGCTATTACTTTAAAAAAGATCCGGGGGCCTGGCGATTTTTTACCTATATCTTTCTGTTCATGGGCGCCATGCTGGGACTGGTCATGGCCGGCGATGGGATCACCCTCTTTGTCTTCTGGGAAGGCACCAGCATCGTTTCCTTTCTACTGGTGGCTTACCAGTCGAAAAATGAAAACGCCCGGCAAGGCGCCTTCAAGGCGCTTTTCATCACCGCCGGCGGCGGGATTGCCCTGTTGGTGGGATTGCTTTTCATCGCCCACGAGGTTGGCGACTCCCGCTTTATCGCCATTTTAAACAGTGGAGAGGTTCTCCGGGAAAGCCCCTTGTACCCGATCATCCTGGGTCTGGTGGCCTTGGGTGCCTTTACCAAGAGTACCCAATTCCCGTTTCACATCTGGCTGCCGGATGCCATGAGCGCCCCCACACCGGCCAGCGCGTACCTGCATTCGGCGACCATGGTCAAGGCCGGCATCTATCTGATGGCACGGCTCAATCCGGTTCTCGGCCTGACCGAACCGTGGTTCTGGCTGCTGACCCTGATCGGCATGACCACCATGCTCACCGGGGCGGTCGTCGGTCTGAAAAAACACGATCTGAAAGCCGTGCTGGCCTACTCCACCATTTGCCAGCTGGGCATTTTGATGATGATGATCGGCCAAGACATGGAAATATCCTTCAAGGCCCTAATCATCGGTATCTTTGCCCACGCGCTGTATAAGAGCGCGCTGTTCCTGGTGGTCGGCATCGTCGATCACGAAACCGGGACCCGAGACCTGCGGCGGCTCGGCGGGTTGCGGCGGACGATGCCATATACCTTTACTGTGGGCGCATTGGCCGCGCTTTCCATGGCCGGCCTGCCACCGTTGTTCGGCTTTCTGGCCAAAGAGACCCTTCTGGCCACCGCCGTTCATCCGACGCTGCCTCAAGCGGTGGCCTGGGTATTCGTCGGCGCCAGCGTATTGACCGGCGCACTGATGCTGGCCATATCCGGCCGATTCATCTGGGATACCTTCATGGGACAGCCCCGGGACCCGTCCGTCGGCGGTCACGAAGCGCCGGTTTTCATGTGGATGGCACCGGCCGTGCCTGCCGTTTTATCCATCGTTATAGGACAACTTCCCGGCCCGAAAGAGGAGGCCGCCCTGCTGGCCAATGCGGCCGGCGCCGCCTATGGCGCAACGGTGAAGGTTTCTTTGGCGCTGTGGACCGGCTTGAACATTCCGCTGTTTCTTTCCATGGTCGCCATCGGTCTGGGGTCGGTCATCTTCGCCTATCGCCGTCCGGTAACCGAATTCTATTCGCGCTTTCACCCGCGATTCACCCTCGACAGCCTGTTTGATCGCTTGCTCAAAGGGATTGAACACATGGCCGCATGGGCCCTCGGCTTGCAAAACGGCAAGTTGCGGTTTTATCTGGCCACCATGCTGACGGCAACGCTGGTGCTGGTGGGTCTGTTTGGCGGTTTCTTGCCGCCGATCGACCGAGCCGCCCTTAGCGGTCCGGCCTTGACCTTCAGCGGTGAAATCCGCATGCTCAGGATCGTGGCCTTGTTCCTCGTCCTGGGCACATCCCTGGCCTGTGTCTTCCTGCGCAACGATTTTTTCGCCATCCTGGCCTTCGGGGCTTCCGGTCTGGGCGTCGCCGTGATCATGGCGCTGGAACCGGCACCGGATGTCGCCCTGGTGCAAATCGTGGTGGATATTTTGCTGGTGGTCATCCTGGTGCTGTCCCTGTCGCGGCTTCCCCGCCACAAGCTCAAACGAATTCAGCAAATCGGTTTTCATCGCAGCCGGATGGGTCTGGCACGCGATGCCGTTATTTCCATGGCCCTGGGCGCCCTTGTCATGCTCATGTCCCTGGCGGCCCTGTTGTCTCGGCCCCGTATGAGCTTGTTGACGCCGTTTTTCGAAGCCAGCGCCAAGCCGGGCACCGGATCCAACAGCATCGTGGGGGCCATCCTGACGGATTTTCGCGGCCTCGACACCCTCATGGAAATTACCGTATTCAGCATTGCCGGGATCGGTATCTTCACCCTGCTGTGTCATGCCACCCACAAATTCAGCGGCGACCGCACGGGCCGGGAGAAAACCGGCATCGGTTCCAGCAACGGTTTTTCCACCATCGGTGTGGGTGGCCCGAGAACATCTCCCCTGCTTCGCGTTCTCGCCCATCTGGTTCTGCCCCTGGCCATGGTCATCAGCATCTGCCATCTTCTCTATGGCCACGACCAACCCGGCGACGGATTTACCGGCGGCGTGATCACCAGCATCGGGATTGGCTTCTGGTATGTGGTGTTCGGCTTCGACGAAACCCGTCGGCAACTGGGCTGGCTCAAACCGTCCCGCTTGATCGTCTGCGGGATTCTGATGGCGATCCTGTCGGCCGCCGGCTCGGCCGTTGTCACCGGCAGTTTTTTCGCCAATGCCGATTTCGGCCACCTGCTGGGCCTGCCAATGCCCACAGGCGTGCATTTGAGTACATCTTTCATCTTTGAAGCGGCCATTGGATTGAGTGTGGTGGGCAGTGTCACCCACATGCTCGACTCACTGGGCCATCCCGAAAAATAGGAGAAGAGGCCTCCGATTGGAAATCCTAACTGCTTTTGCCATTGGTCTAACGTTTGCTGTGGGGCTTTTCCAGATCCTCCGACGCAACGTCATCCGGGCCGCCATCGGACTGATGCTGCTTGCCAATGCCGTGAATCTGTTTCTGCTCGCTAGCGCTTCCCGGACAGGCGAACAGGCCGCCTACGTGGGCGCCTCCCTGGCCCAACGCTGTGACGCCCTGCCCCAGGCCCTGATATTGACGGCCATCGTCATCAGTCTCGGCACCACCGCCTTCGTGCTGTCGATGCTGTATATCCTGGCCAGGCGGTATAAAACATGTGATGCGGATCAGGTAACCGGCCTGAAAAATTAGCAAAGATTTAACATGACGCTACTCGTTGACCATATCGTTGTCCTGCCGCTCATGATCCCGCTGACCGGCGGGGTGTTGCTGCTTGGCGGACGGCACGCCCTTAAATCCTGGGCAGCCCTGGTGGTGATGGCCGCGGCGCTGATCAGCGCCGCGTATCTGCTGGCTGCGGTCATCCGCGACGGGCACCCCATGGCGCTGCAAATTGGCGGTTGGGCCGCCCCGTTCGGCATCACCTTGATGGCCGACATGCTGTCGGCATTGTTTGTTCTGATGAGCCAACTGGTGCTGTTCACGGGTGTCTTGTATGCCGTGGGGAGCAAGGACAGCTGCACGACTTATCCCGCGTTTTATTCTCTGTTTCTGTTTCTGGCCACCGGACTGACCGGTGCCCTGCTGGCCGGGGACGTCTTCAACCTGTTTGTCTTCATCGAACTGCTGGCCATTTCCAGCACCGTGTTGACCGCGATTTCAGACGACCGTTACGGCACGGAGGCAGCCTACAAATATTTCTACATGAGTCAGCTGGCTGCCGTTTTCCTGCTTCTGGCCGTCGGCGCGCTGTATGTCAGCTGCGGCACCCTCAACATGGCCCATCTGGCCCTGTTGATCGCCGACGATCCACACAAATCGCTCCTGCCGCCGGCGGCGGCGCTACTCATGGCGACATTCATGATTAAAAGCGCCACCTTTCCGTTTCATTTCTGGCAACCGGATTTCCACACGGCGGCCCCGACACCGGTTAGCGCCATGCTCTCGTCGGTGGTCGTCAAACTGGGCGTCTATGGTTTTATCCGCATGACCACCCTGCTGTTTCCCGGTTACGCCACGCCGATCCAGCCGCTACTGATCGGCCTGGGGGTTGCCGGCATCGTCTATGGTGGCCTATCGGCCGTCGGCACCCACAACGTCAAGCGCATGCTGGCCTACTCCACCTTGGCGCAGGTCGGATTCATCCTGGTGGCCATCGGCTGGGGAACACCGCTGGCCTTGACGGCGGCCATCGTGTTTGCCTTCAATCACAGCATCGCCAAATCGGCCATGCTCATGCTGGCCGGTTATGTGGCCAGCCGGGCGTCGGTCAAGTCAGCGGCCTTCGACGTGGTTTCCGGCGTGGGCCGGCCCCTTCCCCTGGCCGGCGTTCTCTTTTTCATCGGCGGGCTGGGACTGGCCGGTATCCCGCCCACCAACGGTTTCATCAGTAAAATGCTGGTCTTCAAGAGCGGCATCGACGCCCACCGACTCTGGGTGCTGTTGCTCATCGGCCTGGCCAGTAGTCTGACCTTGTTCTACACGATGCGCGCCTTCATGCGCATCTGGTGGGCCGCCCCCGCCGAGGGAATCGTCACCAAACCCACCGGAGACACACTGCTGGCCCCGGTATTGCTGGTGGTCTTGATCCTGCTGCTCGGTATCGCTGCCGAACCGCTGATCGTGTTGTCCCGCGAGGCGGTACGCTGGTTGGGTACCCCCGAGATTTACATCCGGACGGTTTTAGGAGGGTAGTCATGCATCGTATTTTACCGTTCGCGTTATTGCTGTTCACGTACCTGGCACTGTCGACCAGTGCTGGTCTGCTCAACCTCGTATTGGGGTCGCTGATTGCCATGGGTATCTTGTGGCTGCTGCGTCCCCGGCGCCTGGCGGCAAACTGGCGCCGGTTGCCATCCGCCTTCCTATCCTTGGGCCGGTACGTGACAACACTGGCCAACAACGTGATCCGAAGCGGCATCCATATCTCCGCCCTCGTCCTTCATCCGGATCTGCCGCTCAAATCCGGAATCATCGCCGTACCGCCGGAATGTGACAGTGAGTTGGGCAGGGCCCTGGGCGCCCACGCCATTTCCCTTCCTCCGGGCGAGCTGTTCATCGAGATGGACGACGATGGAACCATGTATATCCACAGCCTGGATGTAATCGAAACACAGAGAAGCGTGCAGAGCGGTCAGGCGCGTCGTTGTCAACTGATGAAACAGATGTTTGATTGATTTTCAAGGAAAGGGACACCATGCAACAGGTACTCACGGCGGTTTTCTACGGGTCGTTGCTGATTCATGTCTTGTTGATGATCGTTGTGGCCTGGCGGTTGTGGAACGGGGAGAACGTCATCGATCGGCTGATGGCCTCCGACATGCTCAGCAATCTGACCATGGCCGTAATGGTCCTGATGGCCCTCATCTATCGGCAAACGATCTATGTGGATGTGGTGTTCGGATTTGCCGCCCTCGGCTACATTACCATCATCACCTTCGCCAAATACATCACCGATAAAAAGATGTTTTAATGGAGCGCCAATGGAAACCGTCTGGCAAATCATAACGATCGCTGCGGTCATCATCGGAACCTTTTTCTCGGTGGTGGGGGTGGTGGGCTATATTCGGCTTCCCGATGTCTACACCCGTCTGCACACCACGGGTAAAATCAGCGTGTTCGGTGTGGCCTTGTTGCTGGTGGCGGCTGCGTTTTGGGTTCCGCAAGGATGGGCAAGAGCTCTGGTGTTGATTTTTTTCCTGCTTGCCGCCGGTCCGCCCACCGCTCACGCCATGGGCTCGGCCACATACCGGCTCGGCCTGCCGCGCATCAAGGCGGTACGGGATGATCTGGCGGAGCGCATGAAGGCCGCCTTTGATTCCGAATCGCGATGAGCTAATAAAGGAGAAGTCTCTGCCAGCGGCGTTTTCCTGCGATGTTGGCCCGGCCACGGTGTTGTGGTGGTTGACCTTTCCCGTCGTTTGGTGTTCAGTAGGAAGCGTCTTCAGCCACCGCCACCTGAATGGAGGCATCCATGACGAAATGGTTACGAACCTTCGAGCATTTAATCATCCGCGCCTTGATCTACATGATGGCCATCATCATTTTAATTTCGACGGTCGAGCTCGGTTATCTGCTAATCAAGGACATCATCAGTTCGCCGATGTTTTTTCTGGAAATCGATGAGTTGCTGGAGCTTTTCGGCTTTTTTCTACTGATTTTGATCGGCATCGAATTGATGGAAACCATCAAGGCCTATTTGCAGGACCAAGTCGTACACTCGGAAATCGTCCTGGAAGTGGCCCTGATTGCCATCGCCCGGAAAGTGATCATATTGGACTTCAAGGAATACGACAGCACCGTGATCCTGGGCATCGCCGCGCTGATCATCGCGATCTCGGCATCCTACTTTATCATTCGACGTAAAATCAGGGTGGATATAGCCAAGTGCCAACCGACGAGAGAGAAATAAAAACCAATGGCAATTGCAGCAACCGGCTTTAGGAAGGAGCCACAACCACAATGAAATCCTGGAAAAAGAAACTGCTCATCACCGCCGCGATACTCCTGGGGTTAGCTGTTCTATTAATTCTGCTCAACTTTGTTTTTGTCGAATCCGTGGTCGATTTCTGGTGGTTCCAATCCCAGGGGTTGGGGCTTTACGTGCTCATGCGCTGGCTGTACCGCTACGTTGTATTCGGCTGCTTCACAGCGATCTTCTTTGTCTTTTTCTATGTCAATTTTTGGATTGCAGCACGTTTTGTGGGCAACCCCGAAGCCGATCAGAGTGCGCACAAAAAAGCATTGTTCAACCGCGTACACAGTGGACTGCAGCGATTCTATCTGCCCTTTTCTGTGCTCCTGGCCCTGCCCATCGCCATCCCCATGTTCAGCAACTGGGAAAAGGCCCTGCTGTTCATTTTCAGCCGGTCGAGCGGGACAACGGATCCACTGTTTGGCAAGGATATCAGTTTCTACCTGTTTTCCTTGCCGATCTATGACCTGATCCAAAAGGAAATCCTCCTGGTGGCGGTGATCCTCTTTTTGGGCGTGCTGTTTCTCTATTGGTATGAACATCGGTTGCTGGCCTCCACGGATGCCTCATTGCCAAAGGGCGCGCGGCTGCATTTGAACGTATTGGCCCTGGCCATCATCGTCGTCCTGTGCTGGGGATTGATGTTGGAGCGCTACGACCTGCTCTACGAAACGGTGAACCTCCCGGTTTTCTTCGGCCCCGGATATGTAGAAATGCGCATCATCCTGCCACTGATTTGGCTGAGCATGATTTTCCTGGCAGGCACCGGCATCGCCTTGGTGGTGGGAATTAACCGAAAAAAAGGCTGGAAAACGGTTGGGATTTTCGCACTCTTGTTTATTGCGGCCTTCTCCGCCAAAAATACCCGTTTCTTTGTCGACAGCGTTCGTAAATATGTAGTCGCTCCCAACCAGATCATTCGCGAGCAATCCTACATCGAGGCCAGCACCCGCGCCACCCTGGCGGCATTCGGCCTCGATGCGGTGGAAACATTGCAATTCGAGACGTCACCGACCGTGGCATTCGATGCCCAGGATCCCGACCTGATTCGCCGACTGCAGAATATCCCCGTCTGGGACCGTGAAATGCTGGGCAGTGTCTTCGAAGAGCTGCAGGGCATCCGCACCTACTATGCCTTTCCTACTATCGATGTGGACCGTTATTCCGTGGAAGAGAGCTACCGCCAAGTCTATCTGGGGGCTCGGGAAATCGCGCTGGGCAAGCTCCCCCCGTCGGCCCGGAACTGGATCAATATCCATCTTCAATACACCCATGGTCAGGGGGTGGCCATGATTCCGGCGGCCCAGGCCGGCGACGAATTCATGACCTGGTTTATCAAGGATATCCCTCCGCAGTCCGATTTCGGCCTGACCAACAGCCAGTCGTTCATTTATTTCGGACTGGCGGACAAGCCTTATGTCCTGGTGCCCAATGACGCCGGTGAAATCGGCCATCCCCTCGAAAAGGGAGATACCATCGTCAATTATGACGGAACCGGCGGCGTCTCCATCGACTCGATTCTCAAGAAAGGGTTGTTTGCCTATTATTTCAAGGATCGAAATATATTCTTCACCACCAAAACCAATGAACGCAGCCGGATCCTGTTTCGCCGCAACATCATCGACCAGGCTGAGCATATCACGCCGTTTCTATGGCTCGACCAGGACCCGTATATTGTCAACACGCCCGACGGCCTGTTCTGGATCCAGGACGCGTATACCACGGCGGACAATTATCCACTCACCATGCTGGTCGACGAAGGGTACAACTATATCCGCAACGCAGTCAAAATCGTTACCGATGCGTATAACGGCACGGTGTCCTATTACATCGCCGACACCACCGACCCCATCATCGATGCCTATCGCCGGATGTATCCTGGTGTGTTCCGGCCCCTTGCGGAGATGCCGGCCCCGCTTCGCCGTCACCTCAGGTATCCCAGGGATATCTTTCAAACCCAGGTGGCCATCTATGCCAACTACCACCAGACCGATCCGGAAGTCTTCTACCGCCAGGAAGACATTTGGGAATTCTCAAAACTGCCGCAGAACCGGGAGCTGGTACCGGCCAAGCCATACTATCTGACCCTCGACCTGATCGATCCGGGTCAGGAGGATTTCCTGCTGTTCATGCCCCTTTCCCCGTTTGGGCGCGACAATCTGCGCGCCCTGATGATTGCCGGCAGTGATAGCGACAATTACGGCAAAATCTTCACCTATTTGTTTCCGCGCAATCAGCAGGTCTACGGCCCGGCCCAGATCCACTCCCTGGTGAACCAGGATGTGATCATCTCCGAGCAATTCACCCTGTGGAACCAGGAAGGGTCGGAAGTGATTCTGGGGAAGATGATCATCGAACCCACCAACGGGTCGCTGCTCTATATCCAGCCGGTCTACTTGCAAGAATCCGGCAAACTGAAAATTCCGCAACTCAAACGGATTATCCTGGCCCTGAACGATGCCGTGGTCATGGCTCCCAGCCTCGAGGAGGCCGCCGTGAAGCTAGAGGCAGAACTGGTCCGCAAATCCACACGGCGCGTGCGACCGCTGCCGCGGCGACCGGCGTCCGATGCGTCCACCCCGGAGGCCGCCGAATCCGCCCCGCCGGCAAATGAACCGACGGTGGCCAGCCCGTCATCGCAACAGGCACCGCACAAGGACGGTCCAGAGGGATCCACGGCTGATTAGTGACCGGTAAGGTTCTGCTGTTGCCTGAACGCTTGACATCGCCCGGCAAAGGATCCAAACTTATAGTGCCTTAGGGTTGATTCCCTGCACACAAGCATCGCGGCAAGCGTCTCCACAAAAATCCTGCCAAGGAAGAGGTGAGCCATGATAAAGAGAATCCTGGTTGGCTTGGGAGGGACACCATTCACGACAGTCAGCACCCAATGCGCCACCCAACTGGCCAACGTGCACCAGGCCCAGACCACCGGTGTAACCGTGGTGGATCTGGCCAAGCTGGGCAAGCTGGGCCCCGTGCCGGCGGGAGGCGATTTCTATGCCCGGCGAATGCGCGAGCGCAGGGCGCAGGTCACCCGCGAGGGGATCGAAGCCGCCGTCGAAGCGTTCAAAACCAGCTGCAGCGACCAGAGCGTGGTATGCCGGCGCATTGAATACGAGCAGCAGGACCCCTTCACGGCCATGATCGCCGAGGCCCGCTATAACGATCTGACAATTTTCGGGCTGCGCAGTGTTTTTGACTATGGGTTTGTCTCCGATCCGGACAAAGCCATTATCAAACTGGTCACGCAGGGGGTTCGGCCAATCCTTGCCGTGGCCGACGCCTATCGCCCCGTCAAGAAAGTGCTGATCGCCTATAGTGGATCCATGGAATCGGCCAAGGCCATGCGCCACTTTCTGCATCTCAAACCCTGGCCCGACGTCAAGCTGCAAATCGTCCATTTTGATGAGGGGGGCAGCAGCGAACCCTTTCTGCTGAACCATGCCGCTGAATTCTGCACAGCGCACGGATTCGATGTTCAGACCGATCTGGTGAAGGGTCAGGCCCGCACCAACCTGATGTCCTACGCCCAAGGCAACGACGCCGACCTGATCGTCATGGGCAACAGCGTACACAAGACGTTGATCAAACAACTGATCGGCGATACGGTACTGGAAACCATCAAATCAGCGGATCGGCCGCTTTTCCTGTCCCAGTAACATGACCATGCCAACATCGGATACATCATCCCACCAAGAGGAATTCGACGGGATGAGGCTGCTGTGGGCCATTTTCCCGTTGATCCTTTTCATGGCCTTATGCACCCTCTGGCCGCGGGTGATCGAGGGTGAGGTTTTTCTGATCAGCCGGCCCTGGTTGTCCGATCTGGACCTTGCCTGGCGGTTCCGGCTGGACGGTCTGAGCCTGCTGTTTGCCTTGATCATCACCGGCGCCGGGTTCTTCGTGACCCTGTATGCCGCCGCATACATGTGGGGATCGGCCCGAACCGGTCGTTTTTTCGTATTTCTGCAGGCCTTCATGCTGGCCATGCTGGGCGTCGTCATGGCCGACAACCTGCTGCTGCTCTTCATATTTTGGGAAGCCACCACGGTGTTCTCCTTCCTGTTGATCGGTTTCGATCACGAGACACAGGCGGCCCGCGACAGTGCCCGCCAGGCCTTGCTGGTCACCGGCGGGGGCGGGCTGGCGCTGCTGGTGGGGATCTTGTTGATTAAAACTGCAGGGGTATCACTGACCCTGAGCGACTGGATGACCACCGGCGATTCGATCCACCGGCACGCCCTGTATCCAGCGATACTGATCCTGCTGCTCTTGGGCGCCATGACCAAATCCGCCCAGTTTCCCTTCCATTTCTGGCTACCCAATGCCATGTGTGCCCCCACCCCCATCAGCGCCTTTCTGCACGCCGCCACCATGGTCAAGGCGGGTATTTATCTCTTGATGCGCCTGCATCCCCTGATGGGCGGGACGCCGTTATGGATGGGCAGTCTGGTCATGATCGGCGGCATCACGGCCCTGTGGGGAGCGACCCAGGCCCTGTCTCCGTGCGATCTCAAACGCGTTTTGGCCTATACGACGATCATGGGCCTCGGCATCCTGACCATGTTTCTGGGCGGCAACAACGTCGCCTCACTGACCGCCGCAGCCACGTTTTTGCTGGTTCACGCCCTGTATAAGGCCGCCCTGTTTTTGTCGGTGGGCATCCTCGACCACCAAGCCGGAACCCGGCATTGCGATCGGTTGGGCGGCCTCTGGCGAGCCATGCCGCTGACCGCCCTGGCCGTGGCCACGGCCACCCTGTCCATGGCCGGATTCCCCTTGTTTTTCGGGTTTGTCGGCAAGGAAATCATGTACAAGGGCGCCCTGAGTGAAGAAATGTATCCGTTTTTCGCCACCGGCATCGCCCTGTTATCCAACGCCCTCATGACCGCCGTGGCCGGCTTTTTGCTGTTCAGACCGTTTGCCGGCAAGCGGCCGGTGCACCTGGCATCGGTCGGTGAGGCGTCGTGGCCCCTGTTGGTGGGCCCCGCTGTCATGGGCGGATTGTGCCTGCTGTTCGGCCTGATTCCCGGCTGGGTCTCGCTTGCGATGATCGCGCCGGCGGTGCGGGCCTTTCACCGGGGCGGTGAACCGATTCAACTGGCGATCTTTCACGGGTTCAACACGCCCCTGCTGCTCAGTATTGCCACCCTGACACTGGGGGCGGGAATCTATGCCATGCGGCCAACCCTGCAACGCTGGGTCACCGTGGCCAGCGAGCGGCTGCCCCTCACCGGTCAGCGCGCATACGATGCCGTATTGCATGGATTTGGACGGGCCGCGGCCTGGACGACGGGGAGGCTCCAGAGTGGCTCGCTGTACGGCTACCTGCTGACGATCGTCACCGTATTCACCCTGACAACCATCGGTGTATGGCTGAAAAACGGCGCCACAATCGGCACCGTTCCTTTGCCGCGGCTGCCCCTGTCCCAATGGATACTGGTATTTCTGATGGCGGCTGCCATGGGTGTGGTCATCGCCACCCGCCACCGGGTGTTGTCGGTTTGCGCGCTGGGAATCGTCGGATCCGGCGCGGCCCTGGTCTTTTTGATCTATGGCGCACCCGACCTGGCACTCACCCAGCTGCTGGTGGAAACCCTGACGCTGATTATCGTGTCCCTGATCCTCTGGAGATTGCCGCCGCTTCTCAGATCAACCCAACGGGCCCGGTGGGCCACCGTCACCAACGCCCTGGTGGCCATGGCCAGCGGAATCGTCATCACCCTGCTCTCCCTGGCCACGACCCGTGGCGCGATCGATTTACATCTGACCGAATTTTTCGGAACCCACAGCTACCTGATGGCCCACGGCCGCAACATCGTCAACGTCATCCTGGTCGATTTTCGCGGCCTGGACACGCTGGGTGAAATCACCGTCGTCGCCACGGCCGGCCTGGCCGGGGCAGCCCTGATCGCCCGGAAAAGGAGGTAACGCATGGGGTCCCATATTCTGCGTGTGGCCACCCGAATGCTGGTCGGGTTGATCCTGGTGTTCGCCATCTACCTGCTTTTTCGCGGTCACAACGCACCGGGCGGCGGGTTTGCCGCGGCCCTGGTGGCCGGAACCGGATTTTCACTGTTCGCCATCACCGAGGGCCCCCAGGCGGTAAGAAAGGCCCTGGTCATCGATCCGCTCGTCTGCGCGGCCTGGGGTCTGCTATTATCCATCGCATCAGGGGTGATGGGCACCCTCGCCGGCCATCCGTTCTTGACCGGTCTGTGGTGGCCGCCTGATTCCGCCGGCCATGGTCCCGTACTGGGATCGCCCATGCTGTTCGATATCGGCGTATTTCTGGTCGTGCTGGGCGCCATCCTGACCCTGATGCTCCATTTGGAGGAAGGCTGAATATGGACACGGTGTTGGCCATTCTGGGCGGTGCGATGATCGCCGGCAGCGTCTACCTGATGCTGGATAGGAATCTGATCCGTTTCATTTTCGGACTCGTGCTGGCCAGCAACGCCGTCAATCTGCTGATTTTCGCTGCCGGCCGTCCGCATACGAGTCAGCCCCCGTTGATTCCAGAGGGATCGTCGATCCCGGCGGCAGCGGTGGCCAACAGCCTGCCCCAGGCCTTGATCCTGACGGCCATCGTGATCGGCTTTGCCCTGTTGGTTTTCGTCTTTATTCTCTTTTTGCGGTCCTTTGAAACGGTGGGGACCATCGATATGGATGCGTTGAATGACGCGGAAAGCCTGGAAAACGGCCGGACGCCCGAAGGAGCGCGACGTCCATGACCCATTGGCTGGCAGCCCCCATTATTATCCCCTTCGCGGCAGCCGCCCTTTCGCTGCTGGCACGCCACCGTCCCCGGCTTCAAAGCGGGTTGGCGCTGCTGGCCGCTACCGTGCACCTGGCCCTGGGCGCCTGGCTGCTCTACCGAACCCACACGGCCGGCATTACCGTCCTGCACGTGGGCGGCTGGCCGGCACCCTTCGGCATCGCCCTGGTGACCGATCATCTGAGCGCGCTAATGCTGCTGATCACCGGCGTGGTGTATCTTGCCGTCACCGTCTATTCCCGGGCAGATATCGATTCGGATGCCATTCAGCGCGGGTATTATCCATTACTTCACATTCTGGTCGGCGGCATCAGCGGAGCGTTTCTGACCGGCGACCTGTTCAATCTGTATGTCTGGTTCGAGGTCATGCTGATGGCATCCTTCGCCCTGTTGGTCCTCGGCCGCACCCGGGCGCAGCTGGACGGCGGGGTCAAATACGTGGTCATCAATCTTTTATCGACCCTCCTCTTTCTGACCGGCTTGGCCTTGGTCTACGGAATGACCGGCACGCTCAACATGGCCCACCTGCACCTCAAGCTGCAAGCGCTTGGTAATCCGGCGGTGGCATCGGCGGTGGCGGTCCTGTTTCTCACGGCCTTTGGTATCAAATCCGGTCTGTTTCCCCTGTTCTTCTGGCTACCGGCCGCCTACCACACGCCGCCGGTTGCCGTCTCGGCGATCTTCTCGGGCCTGTTGACCAAGGTCGGCGTCTATACCTTGATCCGGACCTTCACCTTGATTTTTCCCTTTGCGGATACCGGCCTGCAGGATCTGGTACTCGTGGCCGCCGCGCTGACGATGATCACCGGCGTGGTCGGTGCGGCGGCGCACGTCGAGGTGCGCCGCATCCTGTCGTTTCACATTATCAGTCAGGTCGGGTACATGGTGCTAGGGCTGGGCCTCTTCACCCCGCTGGCAATGGCCGGCGCGGTGTTCTATCTGCTGCATCACATCGTGGTCAAAACCAATCTGTTTTTAATCAGCGGGTTGCTTCGTCGCTACGGCGGATCCTTTGCGCTGGCGAAGTTGGGAGGCGTTTACGGCACGCGTGGATGGCTCGCCCTGCTGTTTTTCATCCCCGCCTTTTCCCTGGCCGGGTTCCCCCCGCTGTCCGGATTCTGGGCCAAAATGATTCTCATCCGGGCCAGCCTCGAAATCGGCCATTTCGTTCTGGCCGGCGTAGCCGCCGTGGTTGGCCTGCTGACGGTCTATTCCATGACCAAAATCTGGAACGAGGCCTTCTGGAAACCGGCAGCGTCCCCGCCGGCTGATCAACCGGCCGATCATAACGATCCAGGCAGCGGGTCGGCCTGGTTGGTCGCCCCGGTGGTGGCCCTGGTCCTGCTGACGGTGATGATCGGCCTGTTTCCAGGCCCGCTGGTCGAACTGGCAAGGCAGGCCGCCGACGAGCTTCTGGATCCCGGCGCGTATGTGTACAGTGTGGTGGGGGATCTGCCATGAACCTGTTTTTTATCAACACGTTCATCGCCCTGGCCTACATGGGTGTGCAGGGAACATTCAGCCTGACCCGTTTGATGATCGGCTTTACCCTCGGGTACCTGGCCTTGTGGATCACAAAACCGCTTTACGGCACCACCAGCTATTTCCGGCGCGTTCCCAAAACCGTGCGCCTGGGGGGCTATTTTCTGGTCGAGTTGATCCGCTCCAACCTGAAGGTATTCTGGGATGTGGTCACGCCCGGCCATATCAGTCGACCGGGCATTGTGGGTGTGCCCTTGTCCGCCAGGAGTGACATGGAAATCCTGCTGGTGGCCAACCTGATTTCGCTGACCCCGGGCACCTTGAGCATCGATCTGTCGGCGGACCGCCGCACCCTTTTCGTGCACGTCATGTTCCTGGACGATCCGGAACGATTTCGGGAAAGTATCAAAAACGGCATCGAACGCCGGGTATTGGAGGTAACCCGATGATGGTCGACCCGACTACGATTCTTGGAGCGGTCAGCCGCTTGTCGCTGGTACTGCTATTGATCAGCATCGCCCTGGCCTGCCTGCGGCTGGTGCGCGGTCCACAGGCGGCCGACCGTGTGATTGCGCTGGATCTGATCGCCGTGCTGGTCGTCGCCTTTCTGGCGGCCTATGCAATCCATACCGGCAACACGTCTTTTCTGGATGTGGCCATCGCCTATGCCCTGGTGGCATTTCTGGGGACCGTGGCCCTGGCCCGGTTCCTGCTCCGCTCGTGCCGCCAGAAAGAGGATCGCTCAACGCCGGGGAGGCTGCCGTGAACGCCCTCATCGCCGCCACCCTGCTGCTCGTCGGCACCCTGTTCTGCCTGGTGGCGGCCGTGGGCATGCTGCGCCTGCCGGACACCCTCATTCGCATGCACGCCGCGACCAAAGCCGGCACGCTGGGTGCGGGGTTCATTCTGGCGGCCCAGGCCGTGGCCACCGGTGAATTGGGAACGACCCTGAAAGTCATCGCCGTGATCAGTTTCCTGCTGTTGACGGCACCGGTGGCCGCCCACCTGATCGGTCGCGCCGCCTATCATCGCGGTATCCGTTTGTATGATGGTACCTGGATCGATGAACTGGACACGGCGATGAAGAAAGACGACGGCCATGACGCCGTATCTGAGCCCCGGGATCCAAATGGGGCTTAAGGCACCACCCACAAGGCACCACCCGAAAACTGATTGACCAGGTGCCGACTGACACTGCCGGTAAAGAATTTCTTGTCCATGCCCCGCCGGCCGACGATCAGAGTGCCGAAGCCGCCCTTGCGGTAACCGTCCAGGATGGCCTTGCCGACTTTGAATCCCCCTCTGTGCACATCGATACGGATCTGATTTTCACCGATGCCGGCATCGGCGAGTTTTTTCAAGGCATGGGCATAAAACCGGTCAATACAGGCGCGATCACCCTGCTCGATAATCGTTTCCAGCGCCGACGTGTCGTTCTGCGAAAAATCGATGGGACAGAAATCGGACAGGCGCGGGGTCACATGAAAGAAGGAGATGGTCACATCGGGGTTGCCACCGAAGATGAACGCCAGATGATCCACCGCCCGCAGGGAACTGTTGGATCCGTCGACGGCCACCATGATGCCTTTGGAAGATGCTTTCTCGTCCACCACCCAGATGGGGAGCACCTCCGAGTTGTCCACGACATTGGAGCTGATGCTACCCACAAACACCTCTGCCAGACCGGATACGCCTCGGCGACCGACGACGATGGCGTCGTAGAGCAGCGCCGTGCCGTATTCCAAAATATCCTTGGCCGCACCGAATTTCCGGGGCAATGCAATCGCCTGAACGTTTTCCTCGGCAATCCCCAATGAAACCATCAGCGCTTTGTCCTTTTGCAGCAGCGCCTGGGCCGTTTGGTGGGCTTTCTTCTCCAACTTTCTTAGCTCGGCGTGGGCACTGGGTTTGGTCCGCGCTTCGTCCACCAGGTATTGAGAAATGGTGGGCTGGACATGAAATAGAACGAATTTCAGTTCCTTTACCGATTGGACCAACTCGGCCGCATACCGCAACGCATTCTCCGAATGCCGCGAGTCATCCACGGCGATCAGTACCTTTTTTTCCATGGCAAGGCCTCCTCACGCGATTGTGTTTTAGGATATTTCTATTTTAACCCGAATCGATCGCGATCCCAACAGAATTGTTGGGGACGGCCCAGGGCAATCGCATGTAACTCAGGTTCATTGAAATCGTTGTCGTTGTCGTAATCGGCTTTTCTATTTTTTGATACCGACTACGACTACCGCTTCGCTGACAACGACGACGAATTGTCCCTTCGTGCCACGGCCTGTATGAGCTGGCAAGGCCTGCGACCCATCCATCAGTCGCCATCGTCATCGCGGCCATGGCCGCGCTTACAGGGCCTCACCTTGTTGCAACGGAACCGGGTTCACCGGACAATGGGTGAAGATGGTCTTCGTTACGAGCGCCGCCGCAAGCGGCCTAAACCACAACAGCAGGCTTGTTGCCAATGTTACCTGCGATTAGTCGACGGCCACACACGCATTGATAAATGGCGGACAATCGAGTAACAATACATGCCATATTTGTTATGGATCGGTGATTGCCGTATCATTTTATAGCTATGTACTGTTAGCCGTTAGCATTTAGCATAAAAACAACAGGTTAACGCCATGCTAACCATGATGAATCGACTGTTTTCACTGGTGGGCCGCATCGCCTATACGCCGCCCCCCTGGATGCGCGCCATCAATCGTTTTCGGAACCGGCGTCCAATGCGGTTTGGACTGCTGGTGCTGGCGCTGGTGGTCGTCGGCGTCGGTGCCGGCTACCTGATCACGCGTCCCGCGCCCCTGCGGGTGGCGGCCGTGGTATCCCCACCGGATCCGCCCGCCGACGTGGACCATCCGCTTCCCGATCGGTTGACGGTGAGGTTCGATTATTTCCGCGATCCTCGCCACACGGATCAGCCGGTGCCCGAGGATCCGCCCAGCGTGGCCCGCCTCGACTTGATCGGCAAGCCGCTGGATGGCATCAAACTGACCCCGTCGCTTGCGGGCCGCTGGCAGTGGGCCGATGACCGCACGCTGACCTTCGAATCGGAAGGCCCCTGGCCCGCCGGCACGCGCTTTGCGGTGGACTTTCCGACCACCATCTTCGCCCCCGAAACCCGATTAAAATCAGACGCCATTGAATTCTCCACACCGGCCTTCGAAGGGTTCATCGACGACCTGGCCTTTTACCAGGATCCCACGGACAGCAAGGTCCGCCGGGTGGTGGCCACGCTCTTCTTCTCCCATCCGGTGGACGAGAAGAGCCTCGAAAAGCATCTCACCCTGGCCATGCGACCTTCCGGCCAGGGCGTCGACGCACCGCCGAAAACGATCAATGCCACCGTCACCATGGACGAGCGGCATCGGCGGGCCTATGTCTCATCCGAACCGCTGGACCTGCCGGACCAGCCCAATACCCTGCGCCTGACCGTGGAACAGGGTATCTTTCCATCGGGAAGTGGCAATCCCACCCAGAAGGTGCTGACGGACACGGTGCTGGTGCCCGACCGCACCAGCTTTCTAAAAGTGAGCACCGCCGGGGCCAGCATCGTGGTCAACGACCGGCACGTGCCGGAGCAGGTCATCAGCCTGAGCTTCACCGACGCCATCGACAAAAACGAACTGCTGGACAAGCTCGGCGTCTATCTGCTGCCGCCCATCAATCACCGCCGCGACAGTGCATATTGGGAAAGCCCCCGCGAGGTGACCGAAGGGGAATTGGCCGCGTCCCAACGCCTTTCCCTCACGCCCCTACCCACCCCCCTTCCCGCATCGACCGATTTTCATTTCGTGATCGATGTGCCGGAAAACCGTTATCTCTACCTGCGCATCGAGCCGCACCTGACCTCGGTCAACGGCTATGTGCACACCGCATTTTTCGACACGGTCCTGGCCACCCCAGCCTATCCGCGCCAAGTCCGACTGGCCGGCGAGGGATCCCTGATCGCCGCCTCGGGCAAACGCCAGATCGGCATCATGGCCCGGGGGCTGACGGCCATCCGAACCACCGTGGGTCGCGTGCTGCCCGGCCAGATCACCCATCTGGTGACCCAAAGCGGTGGCGATATCCGCGCCCCCGTTTTTTCCAATCCCGAATTTACCGAAGCCGATATCACCGACATGTCACGGGAGATCGTCACCCTTGCGCCCATGCATCCCGGACAGGCCAACTACACCACCGTGGATCTGGCCGCCCATGACGATCCGAATCGAGGTGACGGCGGCCTGTTTTTCGTTTCCGTGGAAGGCTGGGATCCTGACCGCCAGCACCCCATCGGCGAGGCCGGCGACCGGCGGCTGATCCTGATCACGGATCTGGGTCTGATGGTGAAAAACAATGCCGACGACTCCCATGAGATATTCGTCCAATCCCTTCGGGACGGCAAACCGGTGTCCGGCGCCCGGGTCCGGTTGCTGGGTCGCAACGGCCTGGCCCTGTTCCAGCGCACCACCGACGCGTTGGGCCATGCCAGCATCCCCGTCACCCGCGATTTCAAGGACGAGAAGCAGCCCAGCGTCTACCTCCTATCGACGGACACGGACACGACCTTTCTGCCCTTTACCGGCCACTCGCGCCAGGTTGACACATCCCGTTTCGATGTGGGTGGTGTGCGGGAGCGCCGCGGCCGGGAGGGCGGATTGGACGCCTTTCTTTTCTCCGATCGCGGCATCTACCGGCCCGGAGAAACGGTCCACCTGGGCGCCATCGTCAAAACCAATCCCCTGGACGACATCGACGGCATCCCCTTGGAAATCGTGATTCGCGGACCGCGCCACAACACGCTCAAGACCAAAAAAATCATTCTGCCCGAAAAAGGATTCTTCGCCATCGACCATGCCACGGACGCCACCGCCGCTACTGGCCGCTACCGGGTATCCTTGTATTTGGTGCGCGACGATCGCTTTCGCGATCGCCTGCTGGGCGCGACCGCCTTCACGGTGGAGGAATTTACGCCCGACACCATGACCATCACCAGCCGCCTGACGGATGTTCCGAAACGCGGGTGGACGACGGCCTCACCGCTGGTCGCCGAGGTGAGACTGAAAAACCTGTTCGGCGCAGCGGCCCAAAATCGGCGGGTTCAGGCGCGTATCCGCATTCAACCAGCCCGCTTTTGGTTCGAGCGATGGACCGATTACCGGTTCACCGATCCCCTGGCAGAAACGGACACGCCGCCCTTGCATCTGGATGAAACGCTGGATCCGGCCACCACCGATGCCGAGGGGCGCACCCGGTTCGCCATCCCCATGGATCGCTTCCGCCAGGGCACCTATCAGCTGGATTTCTTCGTCGAGGGGTTCGACCCCGCCGATGGGCGTAGCGTGTCGGCCCACAACCAGGCCATGATCACGCCCCTGCCCCATCTGGTGGGATTCAAGAGTGACGGCGACCTGGATTTCATTCATGCCGGCGGCCGTCGGCAGGTGACCTGGATCGCCATCGCCCCGGATCTGTCTCCCCTGGCCCTGCCCGGTCTGACCGTCCGGCACCTGGAAATCCAGCATGTCTCCGCCCTGGTCAAGCAGCCCAACGGCACCTATCAATACCAGACCGTGGACCGGGAGCAGACCATCGGCAGCCACAGCCTGGCCATCGACGCGGCGGGCACGGTCATGGATCTGGCCACCGAACAGCCTGGCGATTTCGCCCTGGAGATTCACGGGCCGGATGGGTTGCGCCTGGCTCGCCTGACCTATGCGGTGGTGGGACATGGCAATCTCACCGGTCGGTTCGAAAAGGAGGCCGATCTGGCGCTCAAGTTGGACCGCAGTGATTACCAGGCCGGCGACACCGTGCAGCTGGGCATCACCGCACCTTACGCGGGTGCGGGACTAGTCACCATCGAAAGCGACCGTGTACATGCCTTCAAATGGATTCGCCCCCCGACTCGCAGCACCATGGAGACCATCCGCCTGCCCGAGGATATCGAAGGCAATGCCTACGTGAGTGTGGCCTTCGTGCGCGACGCCAGTTCACCGGAGATCTTCGCCAGTCCCTTGAGCCTGGCCGTAGCGCCCATCACCATCGACCGCAGCCGACGGTGGCTGAATGTTGCGCTTAACGTGGCCGACCGGGTGCGGCCGGGCCAGGAGCTGACCATCGGCTATCGCACGGATCAACCATCGCGCATCGTGGTTTTTGCCGTGGATGAAGGCATCCTGCAGGTCGCCGGTTACCGGTCCCCCGACCCTCTGGGCTTTTTTCTACGCAAGCGTGCCCTGACCGTGACCACCCTTCAGATGCTGGATCTGATTCTGCCTGAATACGAACACCTGCGCCACATCATGGCCAGCGGCGGTGGTGCCATGCAAAAGGCGTTGGCTGCCAACCTCAATCCATTCGCCCGGCCGACGGACGCGCCGGCGGTATTCTGGTCCGGCATCGTGGATGCCGGACCCGAGGAGCAAAGCGTCCGCTTCACGGCGCCCGATTCCTTTGCCGGCAGCCTGCGCATCATGGCCGTGGCCGTGGGCGAAAACACCGTGGGCACGGCCACCACGCGAAGCCTGGCACGCGGCCCCTTCGTCCTGACGCCCGTTCTGCCACTGCAAGCCGCACCGGGTGACACGTTCACCGCCACGGTGGGCATTGCCAACCAGATGGAAGGATCCGGTTCCACGGCAGCCATCGCGGTCGACGTCATCCCGTCGGACAATCTGACCATCGTCGGCGATCGTACCACCCACCTGACCATCGGCGAGGGAAACGAAGCCCGGGCGGCATTCACGGTCAAGGCCGGGAAGGCACCGGGTGCGGCCAGCCTGACCTTCACGGCCCGCCTGGGAGAAACGGAGGCCAGCCGCCAGGCGGGCCTGAGTATCCGGCCGGCCACGGTCTATCGTACCACCCTTGCCAGCGGCTATGCCAAGGACGGATCCGTGCGACTGGCCCTCACCCGGCGCCTGTACCCCGACCCGTCCGAGCAATATGCCGCGGCCTCGACCAGCCCGCTGGTGTTGGTGGACGGCCTGACCGCCTACCTGGATCATTTCCCCCACGGCTGCACCGAACAGGTGGTCAGCCAGGTGTTTCCGCTGGTGGGCCTGGCCGCCCATCCGGCCTACGCGTCCAAGCGGGCGGCGATCGATCGCCGCTTCACGGTGCTCATCGACCGTCTGCGCCAGCGCCAGATGACAGACGGCGGTTTCAGTTTCTGGCCCGGGGGATCGACGGCCGCCGATTTCCCCAGCGTCTACGTGATGCATTTCTTGATCGAATCCCGGGAATTGGGCCTGGCCGTTCCGCCGTCCATGATCACGCGCGGCAGCGACTTTCTGTGCCGGCTGGCCGGGCGGGAGGTCGACAGCCTGGCCGAGGCCGGTGTCTGCGCCCAGGCCATCTACCTGCTCACCCGCCTGGGGGAGACCACCACCAACGCGCTGGTTCACCTGCAGGAACGCCTCGAAGCGCATCACCCGGAGACCTGGCGGGAGGATCTATGCGCGGTATACATGGCCGCCGCCTACCGCCTCCTGCACATGGACGACGATGCCCGGCAACTGGCCGGCACCTACCGACTGGGCCGCAGCCGCATGGCCCTGGATGACTTCAACTGGCCCCTGGCCCGCGACGCCCAGGCCGTGTTTCTGTTGAGCCGGCATTTCGAATCCCTGGCCAACCGTCTCGGCGGCGACGATCTGCTGCGATTGGTGAATCCGATTTTCAGGGGCCAGACCAACACCATCGGCGCCAGTTACACGATTCTGGCCCTGAGTGCCTACGGCCGGCTGCACCCGCCAGCGAATGCCAAAGAAGCCATTGACTTCAGCCTGAAAACGGCCGATGGCCAACAACGGGTCCTGAACCCCAGCCAGGCCCCCTTTCCCACGGCCGCCTATGCCGCCGATGGGCAGGAAATCAGTATCGCCGGTCCGGCCGCCTTGTTCTATCTCAACCTGCAGTCGGGTTTCGATCGCCCCTTGCCCACCCAGCCCGTTCGTCAGGGGCTGGAAATCCACCGCGATTTCGTGGATGCGGCCGGAACGGTAGCGCTAACCGTTACCCAGGGACAGGATCTGACCGTGCGCCTGCGCATCCGCGCCCTCGATGCGGCAAGGGTCACCAATGTGGCCATCGTCGATCTGCTGCCCGGGGGGGTTGAGGTGATCCGAAGCTCGGTGCCACGCAGGGTCCGGGGATGGCAGGCCGATTACGTGGATGTACGCGAAGACCGCGTGATCTTCTACGGTAGCGTGGATCGGTCGGTACGCGAGCTCACCTACCGGGTAAAGGTGACGGCGGCGGGGCGATTCACGGTTCCGCCGGCCGTGGTCACCGCCATGTACGACCGGGCGTTGGTTGCCGCCACGGCGGCGGGCACGCTGACCGTGGCCCCAGCGCCATGAGACGCTGGCTGACGATCATGGTGGCGGTCCTCGGCCTGGCCGCCGCCGGCTGGATCGTCTGCCCCCGTCCACGGCTTATGGCGGCCTATCCCGAATCGCGAGCCTTTTTCGACACCCACGGCCGCCTGCTGCGCTTGGGCCTGGCCGCCGATCAACGCTATCGACTTTTTACCCCCCTGGAACAAATTTCTCCGCAGCTGGTCGATGCGACCCTGATCTACGAAGACAAGCACTTTTACGATCATCCGGGCGTGGATCTGCCGGCCCTGGTGCGAGCCTTCTGGACCACCTATGTCTCCCGTACCCGGCGGGTGGGTGCCTCAACCATCACCATGCAGGTGGCCCGTCTGCGCTGGCGCATCCATACCAACACGGTGATCGGGAAACTGCATCAGATGCTGCGCGCCCTGCAACTGTCCCGCCATTATTCCAAGGACCACATCCTGGCGGCCTATCTCAACCTGGCCCCCTACGGCGGCAATATCGAAGGCATCCAGGCGGCCAGCCTGATCTATTTCGACAAAACCGCCGATCACCTGACCCTGACCGAGGCGCTTACCCTGGCCGTGGTGCCCCAGAACCCCGTGCGGCGCAACCCGGCCACGGCCGACGGGTTCCGGCGCCTGCAGGCCGCCCGCGACAGTCTCTACCAGCGCTGGTTGCAGGTTCACCCGGCGGACCGGCAACTGGCCGCTTTTTTCGATCATCCCCTGGCCGTCCGCCCCATCGATCGGCTGCCCTTCGAGGCCCCGCACCTGGTGGATTGGGTGGCTGCTCATCCATCACCAAACCTGGGCAGCAGCGTTCACACCACCATCGATCTGAACCGGCAGCGGACCATGGAGTCGGTGATCAGCGATTATGTCAAGCGCCGCTCCGGCCACGGGATCACCAATGCCGCGGCCTTGGCACTGGACGTGCGCACCATGGGAGTCACGGCCATGGTGGGCTCGGCCGATTTCTTCGATGACCGCATCCACGGCCAGGTCAATGGTGCCACGGCCCGACGCTCGCCCGGATCGGCGCTCAAACCCTTCGTCTACGCCCTGGCCATGGACCAGGGCCTGATCCATCCCATGAGCCTGATGAAGGATTCGCCCCGGCGCTTCGGCGGGTTCACACCGGAAAATTTCGACCAGTGCTTCCTCGGCCCGCTTTCGGCCCACGATGCCTTGATTCTCAGTCGCAATCTTCCGGCGGCGCATCTCCAAGCCCGGTTGGCCGCCCCCGGATTCCACGGTTTTCTCCAACGGGCCGGCATCGATGGCCTCAAACCGGCCGACTTTTACGGCCTGGCCCTTTGTCTGGGCGGTGTGGAGGTGAGTATGCTCGAACTGGCCGGTTTGTACGCGGCCCTGGCCAACGGCGGATGCCACCGGCCCGTCCGCATGCAAACCGATACGGCGGACCGCGCCAGCCCCGTTCAATTGTTGAGCCCCGAGGCCAGTTTCCTGGTACTGGACATATTGAAGGACACCCCGCCCCCGGACAGCCATCGAATGCCATCGCTATCGACCGGTGGTAACGAGGTGGCCTGGAAAACCGGGACCTCCCATGGATTTCGGGATGCCTGGGCCGTGGGGCTGAGCGCCGATACGGTAGTGGCCGTGTGGGTGGGTAATTTCGATGGGTCGGGAAACCAATCCTTCGTGGGCCGTACGGCCGCCGGTCCGTTGCTTTTCGACCTGCTGGCCGCATTGGTTCCGAACCGGGGATGGACCGTGGACGGGTCGGTTGACCGCTCGCGGTTGAATCTGAAGCGGATCGACGTCTGTGCCGTGACCGGCCAGTTGCCCGGGTGTCACTGCCGGCACACCCGCAAGACCGGGTTCATTCCCGGGGTCTCACCCATCCGAGTCTGCCAGGTTCATCGGGCGATTGCCATCGACCGGGCCACCGGTCACCGGGCCTGCATGGCCATCCCGGGCCGGACCATGAGCAAAGTCTTCGAATTCTGGCCCTCCGACCTGCTGGCGGTCTTCCGCACGGCCGGCATCTCTCTCAAGACGCCGCCGCCCTTCGATGCGGACTGCGACGTGAACCGGCAGGCGGCCACGGGCATTGCGCCGCGCATCGTCTCCCCCCAGCGGGAACTGGTTTACGCCATGCGCAGCGATGCGCCGGACGAACGCCAGATTCCGTTGATGGCCATTGCCGACGGGGATGTGCGGCGGCTATATTGGTTCGCGGACAACCGCTATATCGACAGCGCGACACCCGATCAGCCCCTGATGTGGAGGCCCACCGGCGGCAGATTCGATATCCGGGTGGTGGACGATCATGGACGGGCAGACCAGACGCCGGTGACGGTAGAATGGGTCAGATAAACATGTATCCCTATAGGGGGATTCCAATATGATTTTGTGTTTTGCAACCCGTCATGGATTGCGCACACCAAATGGCTTCACGACAACCAAAAGGTGTGGCAACAGAGTCAAGGATGCGAGCAGGGCAATCAGCATGGCCAGGCTGGTAAAGAGGCCGAAATAGATCGTCGGCCAGAAGTTGGAAAAAACCAGGATCGAAAATCCGATGATGATCGTCACCGAGGTGTAGTACATGGCATGGCCGATACTGTTATGACAGCGGAATAGCGTTTTGATGTAATCGCCATCGGACTTGATCTCCTCGCGAAACCGATAGATATAGTGAATCGTGTCGTCAACGGCGATGCCGATGCTGATGGCCGCAATGGTAATCGTCATCATGTCTAGCGGGATGTCCATCCATCCCATTACCCCCAGGACCGCACCCGCCGAGAAAAGATTGGGGAAAAAGGCGATCAACGCCAGTTTTACGGAGCGAAAAAGCACGAGAAACATCAGGAGCAAAGCCAAAGCAACCATTCCCAGGGTCTTGATCTGGGATGTAAAGAGGCTTTGCAACATATTGTTGTACAACACCATCATCCCTGCAAGCCTGGCTTTTCCTTTTTTAATTTTTAGCTGGTTGACGAGGTCGTAATCGATCTGGTGGAGCAACGCATTACGGTTGAGCGATGGCATCGAATCGATGATGCGCATGGTGAAACGGACCTCATTATTCTCGAAATTGATAAACGGGCTTAAAACGAGATTCTTATAATCGGCTGGCATTTTCGAATAGAGCACCGACATTTCGATACTGTCTAGTGATTGACCGCCGTTGAGTCGTCTTCCAATCTTCAGCAATGTCGCCAGCGAGAGAACCTTACCCGTTGCCGGCAAACGGTCCAGATAATCATGAACCCGTTCGATGGTCTCCATTCTGCCTTCGATGAACCAGTATTTATTGGGATCTTCGTCCTCGGCGAGCTTATCGAACGGATCGGCAAACCTTTCATCTTCCTCGGCGAAATCGGCATCCGGCAGGACGGCATCGAATTTCAGGATCACGTCAAGGGGCGTTGTACCGCCCAATTGTTGATCGATTACCGCCATGCCCTGGTATATTTCCGTAGATTTTTTGAAGTAGTCGATGAAGCTGTTTTCCACCTTCAATCGATAGATGCCCATCACGGTCAGCACCGATAAGATGATGGTCATGGTCAGAATCGCCGCGCCATGGGATTTGGTCAATTGAGCCAGAAAATCGGGGAGGGAAAAACGAAGGAATTTGGGCGGTCTCGGTGGATCAGGCTGCTTTAGCAACACGACGCAGGATGGAAACAGCAGAAATGTCAACGCCAGAGAAACGAGAATACCGATGCTCATCATCCACCCGAAATGAATGACGGGCTTGATGTCGCAGAGCAAAAGGGAAGCGAAACCGGCGATGGTGGTGAGGGCCGCATACAGGCAAGGGACGAACTTGGAACGAACGGTCTCCTGAACAAGGGCGTAATGATCGGATCCGGGACGGGTAATCTGGAACTCACGATAGCGGACCATCAAATGAACGACAATCGCCAAGGTGATGATCAACTGCAAAGAGATGAAGTTTGAGGAGATCACCGTCACATCCCAGTCAAAGGCACCGAGTACACCCATCATGCACACGACGGCCAGAAAGCAACAGAGCATGGGGACGAGAATCCAGCGAACACTCTTAAAAATGACCCCCAGCATGAAAACCAGAAGCAAAAACACACCGAGGCCGAATACCTTTAGATCTCTTTTGATGAAGGAGATCATGTCGTCCGCAATCATGGAGATGCCCCCCAATACAATCTGGGCATCGGAACGGTAGTGGTCCAGAATCGAACGAATCTGCGCGATGTTTCGGTGCTGGGTTTCATTGATTTGAATTTGGCGCGTCCGGATTTCCTCTAACACGACATTCAACCGTTCGGCATGCTGCGGGGAAAGGCTGCCCTCGGCCTTTTGATCCAGATAGCCGTTTCGTTCGCCAATCAGGTTCATGTATTTCGAATCTGATTTGATATTGACGACGATGGCCGTGGCGCGCATGTCTTCACTGACCAACAGATCACGGTAAAAGGGACTTTCACGAAGCTCTTTTGTTGCCAGTCCTTTATCGACGGTCGGTGATTTCAGGTTTGGGAGTTCATTGGAAATATCCGCATAGGAGATGGGGGGGCTTTCCAACAGGGGCACATCCAAAATGGTAAGTACGGATTCGACCCAATCCATCGCCTCGAGTTCGTCCCGCAGACGACCTAGTGTGTCGAGGTTCGCTTTGGCGAGCAGGTCTCCGTTTAAGGGCGTAAACGCAACGAGCAGAAAGTCATGAACCCCATATCGCTCACTCACCTGCCGAGCGTAGCGTAAGTCTTTGTCATTTTCCAGCAAGAGGGCATCAGCCGATGCATCGATCCTGAAGTTCCTGGCGTTGTACCCCAATATGGCGATGAGAACCATCAGACAGATCAGAACCCGCACGGGATGATCCAAGACAATTTTACCGTACCAGCGATTGATTGTTCCAAATATTTCTGTCACTGTGGCGGAACTCCTTGCCTTCGTTTACAAACAAAACCGTTTCAGAGTCTATTGTCCCATTCACTTTTGCACTCAACAAAGTGATCTCGGAAGGGATCCTACTGCAATGGCAGCGGTAATACCCCAAAATAAATAAAAATTTTCCAACAGGCATTTACCTTAACAATCTTGATTTAGCAAGCCTCCCATAGAAAGGGGCTGGGGAAAGGGCACATATCCTGACATGCAATCCCCAAAGCGCCTTGCCGATGGCCCCAACGCCGTCGCCATCCAGTATAATTATTTGTTTCCGGAGTCCTTAACGCATGGCCCGTTCCCCCCCCCATCGTCTGTATTGTCGTTGATAAACGGGATAATATGAACATCCCGCTGGGGGAACGGTATTTCTATATTATCTTCAAGGAATCGCTTGTAGATTGCCGTATTAAGCATATGCAACACCCGTCCCCTCAGTACCGGTTTACTCACCCAGCACAGCAGCTCATGGTCCAGACTCGAATCGCCAAAAGCCCTGAACCGGACCCTCGGGGCAGGGTTTGAACAAACTTGATTATTATTATTTGCCTCCTCGATCAGAATTTGATGGACCTTATCGATATCCGATCCGTACGCCACACCGACTTTCACTCGGATTCGATACTTTTCATGCCGGCCGCCAGCTTCATTGATTACTTTTGTGTTGCCCATGATTGAGTTGGGAACCGTAATTTCGACATCATCACGGGTTAGCAGGCGCGTGCTTCGAATCCCTATATTGGTGACATTGCCACGCTCCCCAGACTCTAGAACGATCATATCGCCTAATTTATAAGGCGCATCCGCCATGATAAAAACACCCGAAAATAGATTTGCCAATGTATCTTTGGCGGCAAAGGAGACAGCCAAGCCCAAAATTCCGGCGGATGCCATCCAGGCCGTCAAATCGATGCGCCACACCAAAAACAAGACATACATGGATACGCCGATAACAATGATCAGCAACAAGTTGTTAAACAGAGGCAGAGTCCTGTCCTGGATAAGCTTAAACCGGCTCTTGTCATGGCTAACATAGCTAAGCAATAGTTTGGCCAGCCTGGCGACAGCCACTGCCCATATCAGGATACCGATCGTTTTAAGCCCGCCGATGGTCACGAAATCGATACGCGGCTTAAATGCCAGCCGTTCCGTTGCCAGGCCCAATCCGACTATCAGGATGCTTACAAAAACGGGTCGGTGAAATATATCCAGGATGTGATCATCCAGTTTGAACTCGGTTCTTTCGATCCACGTCCGGACCCCCCGCTTTATCACACTATCGACAATTTTGGCCAATCCCGCAAAAAGCAAGATGATTACCAGCGCTTGAAGGTAAGGGTTTGGCGACAAACGTGATAGCCATGCCATGAATTGTTCTTTATTCAACGTCATTATTCTCCTTCATCACTCAATGTCTGCTGGGGATAGCCCCGATTCAGCAAATAGAATGATATGTCTTTACACTGTGGCAAAACCGTGGGTTCAAGATTAGCGCCGGGCAAGAAAACCGACAGTCGTTCTGCCAAGTCTTTTTGTATCATCAGATTAGAACTCCTGTTTGTGGTACCCGTAGGTCAAATGCGGCCAAGATCAAACGGTAGCTATCGTTTCATATTTTATACTATGATGTCAAAAGTTTGTATCGACAATCAGTACCTTCTCAACAAATTATGGCATCGGGAATCAAGGGAAAAAGAGCTGCATTGCTGATTTGCCGTTATCCGCAGGCGTCAATCTTTTGGACGGCCAGTGATCAACTCGGTATCGGGGCTGCCGAGGCATTGGTCGATTCCGGCCGGATATTGGATCAAAATTTTTTAGCAAAAAAATGCAACATCTGACCGGTAGCCAATAGATCTACTTTGAAACGGTAAACGACGACAACTGATAGCCGGTCGGAGAATAACTGTCAATATAAGTGCACGATCGAATTCCCTCCAATTACATTTTCCTACACGCATCGGTCGCCCCCTTGCATTTTCTTTCAAACCGCTCGATCCCACCGACACGCCTGAATCGCCATTCAAGGCCACGACGGATCGGTGGCCAATAAACAGCTGTCAACATAAATGCACGGTTGATCTCCTCCAATTGCGTTTTCCTATACGCGACCCATGACGCCGCCTTTCCTTAGCAATGCATATTGAGTCCGCTGGCATTCTGACAAGAAGTCTAATTTTACACATTTTCAATGCGTTAGATGAAGGCAGGCAAAAGGTCATTTTTTTTGCCGGTTTCTTTCGAGTTGGTATGGAAGGTGCTTTACAAGGAGGCGTTGTTTTCTGACAATCGAATAGCTCGATAAAGGCAAAACATCCGAAAGGGTGTGACGCAAAGCCAACGGCCTACGTCCAACGAACACTGGATAGGGTGGCAGGGCTGCCGAGCGAACACAGCATCGCCTAAATTTGCTGCTGATCGCACGGTAAGACAAATTTAGGAGATGCATTGTGAAGGTTTCAACCCCATCCATTGTCAAGGTTATTCTCGTCTTCATCGCCGCCGTATGGTTCAGCGCGGCATTTGCCCACGCCAGTGCGAACGTCACGTTAGGCTGGGATGCCAATGACCCGGAACCAGAAGGATACCGAGTCTTCGTTCGCGAGGCCGGAAGTGACTATGACTATGCGCATCCCATATGGGAAGATCGTCTGACCACCTGTACATTGGTTGGGCTTACCGAGGGCGTCACCTACTATTTTGTCGTCCGGGCCTATGAGGGTGATCTGGAAAGTGTGGATTCCGAAGAGGTTTCCTACACCCCGCCGTTGGAAGATGACGATTCGGAAACCGACACGGAAGACCCGGATGATGACGCTAACGGTGAGGCAGACGATGACAGCGATGATGCCGATGCCGACGTGGATGACGATTCCGAAAATGATACCAATGTCGACGGCGATGACGATAGCGGAACCGATTCCCAACTGGACGCGCCGGTGATCGAAAATATCTCCGAGGCCGAGCGCGTGGGATTGACCCCGGTATTGGTTTGCACGGCCTACTTTAGCGACGATGACGACGATCATGATCAAACCCGGTGGCAGATCAGTACGGAGACTGATTTCTCCAACTTGATACTGGATGCCACCAGCACGAGCCAGCTGTTTACCTACACGGTCGGAGAAATGCTGCTCGATGTGGATACCACCTATTATTGGCGGGCACAGTTTATCGACGGCAATGACGACGCCTCAGCGTGGTCCGATACCGCAACGTTCACGACAATCACGGCCGATAGCCTGGGCGATGTTAACCTCGATGGCATGATCGATGACCAGGTCGCGGACGAGTCGGCGGATGTCAACGCCAACGGGATTGCCGACGCCCTTGAACATAACATCATGACCATTAATACCATCGAGGGGCAGACGGTTGTCGGTGTCGAGACCGTTTCGGACTCGGTCACCCTGGTTGCGGTGAAATCCCTTTCAACGGAATCCATCGCCGATGCGTCCATCGCATTGGGTTTTGGTCTGGTCGGTTTCAAGCTCTATCTTCAGGACGGCGTGCAAACCGCGTCGGTCAGGATTCATTTTTCAACCGCGGTGCCTTCGGATGCCAAACTGTATAAACATACCATCGAGACCGGCTGGCAAGAATATGAAAATGCGGTGTTCGCGGACGATGGCCAGAGCGTAACCATAGTGCTTGAAGACGGCGGGGCGGGAGACGAAGACGGTGTGCGCAATGGCATCATCGTCGATCCCTCGGGAATCGCCTACGATGATGAGTCGGTAACCGCCGCCAACGAGGAACCTTCCGTATCCGATTCGAATGATCCCGATGCAGGCGGCGGCGGTGGCGGGTGTTTTATCTCCGCGGGCAGTGCCGGGTTGACTCACATGAGCGCCACGTCCATGATCCCGGCATCGACCCTCTTGCTGCTCACCCTGGTGATGGGGTCGGCAACGGCCGCTTGGGCCAGAAGATAGACAAACGCACTGGTAAGATCCATCTGACAGGCCATCCGTCAAGGTGACATGATCCTCCTGGGAAAAAATTCTCAGGAGGATTTGTTTTATGGAGAGGAAGCAGTATAACCAATGCCGCGACGACCGATAACGCAGCCCAAAAACATTATCTTGAATACTAGATCAAAAAAACGCTGCTTATCTCGATGGATGGTTTCCATTGAAATAAGCAGCGCAGTCAATTTGCTTGCTGATGGTGATATTTTTGCGGGTCTTGACACTAGGATGACGAACAACAGCTACCGGCCGTTCCACAACTCTGGCAGCCACCACCCAACTCAAGACTGGAAGTAATTTTAAACCCCATATTGGCGAAGTCAATTTCTACCGGTTGAGCCTGGTTTAACAAGTCTTGATCCATAATAAACTGGTAGCCACCGGATTCGTGGACGTTGTCCGAAGGTTTGGCATCATCCAGCGCCATGGCCAGTTGTTGGCCGCCACACCCCTGAGTGAGAAAAACGCGAACGGGCCTGACATCCATGCTTTTAAAGTATTCGGCCACGGCTTGGAGGGCCGATTCGGTTACGTTGAACATGCTTGGGTTCCTTTCTATCCTGATTGTGTTGATCAACTCCCCTCAACCAACCCACTAAAAATCACTCTCAGGTCCTTATCGGAAAGCGGTGGGATCCAATCCTCATCCGTTTCTGAGTCGCCTGAAAATGAAGGGCGTGAGGGTTGGACTACGTTTCTTAATCCAATTCGTTCGACGGTATCGCTGCGCTCGGCGATCAAATCGAGTGACAGGCCATCGCGATTGTTTTCGATAAAGCGACTACACTCATCATGTGTACCGGCAAACAGCAGGTAAAGGTCATTATCCTGTTTCAGGGTGACCAGACGATATCCGGCACCCAGGTCATATTTTCGGCACCCCTTAATACGTCCTTCACCATGGCGGGTGAAGTTGCAGATTTCTGCGGGTGGCGTCTGACCCTGTTTCAGTTCCTCGATGATGGCTTCTATACGATCGGCAGCCAGACAGGCCCGGCGACTCCCCTTTCTGAGTACCGACAAACATTTCTCTAATTTTGGGTCCACATGGATATTTTTGATCATGTTGCCGTCTCCTTCAATGATCGCCCCAATGTTGCAATAGTGATGTTCAAGCTGCGCTGGTCAACCCTTGGACGACCGGTGTCGGTCCCAAGCGACGAATCTGATCGGTCATTTCTTGCGCAATTTCGGCAAACCGCGGCCCCATGGCGGAAGATAGGTTGAACATTTCAACCCGTTCCGGCTCGACACCCGCCTCCTCGAGCACCTTTTTAACCGCCAACACCTTTTTTTTGGTCTTCAGATTTCCCTCCACAAAGTGGCATTCGCCTTCGAGGCACCCGGCGACACAAACGCCGTCGGCACCTTCCTCGATGGCTTTCAACAAGTGGAGCATGTCGACCCGGCCACTACACGGCAACTGAATAATTTTTAAGTTAGCTGGATAGTTCAGGCGCATGGAACCGGCAAGATCAGCAGCCGCATATGCACAATACTTGCAACAGAAAGCAACGATTTGTGGTTCGAAACGATCTGTGTTCATGGTTCCTCCTTTTTGCGTTGAATGGATTAGCGACCAAACGGATCCGGCGTTCCGGGCTCACCCGGCAGCCAGACCTCGGCCAGGTCGGGCCCTAAATAGACGCGCTCGGTGTCGGCCAACGCGCCCAAAGACAACGCCAGCAAGGTCCATAGGTGAATCGTGTGATAGCCGCCTTCAAAATGTTCTTCCAGATCATGAATCTGAGCATGACAGTTGTGGCAGGGCGTCACCACGTATTTGGCGCCGGTGGCCATGACCTGATCGAATTTGATCTTACCGTATTGATGGCGCGCCTCGGTGTAGCCGGACTGCAGATAACCGCCGCCGCCGCCACAGCAGAAGTTGTTGGACCGGTTGGGGGTCATATCCACGAAATTTTCCTCGCCCACACAGGCTTTAATCACAAACCGCAGGTCTTCGGCCAACGGATCACCGAAGCTTTTACGCACCTGTTGACAGGGGTCCTGACAGGTGAATCTGATTTTCAAATCTTTATTCCAGTCACTGCTGGGCTTGAGTTTCCCTTCCCGAATCCAACGGGCGTAGTAGGGAACGATCGGTGCAATCTCCAGGTCGGTATCTATCTTATGGCGCTGGACGCCCATCCAAACTGAATAGGTCGAGTGACCGCACTCGGTATTGAGGTATATTTTTGCCCCCAGGGATTCGGCCTTGCGAATCGATTTCTCGGTCGTTGCTTTCCAGTTTTCATCGTCAGCCAGAAACATGCAGTAGTTCTCTCCCCCCCAGCCGGTGCTACCATAGGTCCAGTCTACCCCGGCGAGATGTAGAATTTTCCATAGCGGCCCCATCTCCTCGGGCTCGGTGACCGGCTCGCGGGAGTTTTGGGTAAGAAAAAACTCGGCGCCTTCTTTGTCCATGGGCGCTTGTAGGTTTTCCCAGCCTGGCTGATCGGTGCGTATTTCCTCGCAGACATCCTCGACAACGAAAATAAAATCATCCGGGGGCGACCCCATGGCACTGCAGCTATCGTTGCGCAGCGCCATGTCACAGGAGGCCAGGATCCCCTTGGGACGCTCCTCGCGCGGCCAGAGCTGACGCGCCTCGTAGACCAGCGCCGGGATGTTGATGGCCATCGGACAGACGTAGATACAGCGCTGACACAGGGAGCACATCCACACCCACGGATGACCGGAGATTTCATCATCCAACCCCAGCGCGGCCATGCGCAGGAACTTGCGGGGGTCCATGTTTTCCAATCCGGTGGCCGGGCAGCCCGATGCACACGCCCCACAGGTTAGACAGAGGTTCAGGTTACCCCCTTCGGGAAGGATCTCTTTGACTTTTTCGATGAAGCTGCTTTTACGTTCATTTTTAATTTTTATGGGTTCGGTTTCGCTCATGTTCACTCCTCTCAGGCATCCTAAGGTTAAGCGGGTTCGATGCAGTTGGGGGTTAATTACTTTTGCGGATCGCGTTGTTTCGACGTGCCGACCCCCCACACGCCAAATGCGGGTGTCGATCCCAATCGTCGCAACGCTGACCGGCCGCTTTTCTATAGAAAGGAGGTCACAAAGAAAGGCGGCTTTTCAGTTTTATCCAGTGCATACCGGCCCGGGCAGCAAACCGGGGCTCTGTCATGTAAAACCGAAAAACCGATACATGGATATACCTTTTTTGAGGGATTTAATGTTTGTATCCATTCTCCCAACCCACGATAAAAGTCAAATTTATTATGTCGATGAAAAACTAAAATGGCATTGATAATAACTGTTTGACTAAGCCACGCGTGGGACTTAAAGATAATTCGACTATTCCTATGATAAATGCAGGCAAGGATGCCCGTTACCCAAAAACTCTCACGGCCCACAGTTTCCTGGCTGTATCACATAGTCCGCTGGAGCATGGAAGGGAGACCAGTTAACCGTAGAAAAAGCTGAATTGATTCCAAAATGAATGATCGACTTGAAGAACAGGATGGACGAATCGAGGCACTGGTTACAGGCATCGCGGATCGTGCGCGGAACCTTTACATGACGCACCAGATGCTGTGCACCGAAGCGGTGGTGACCGCCCTCAACCAGGGATTGCGCGGTGGCTTGACCGATACTCAAGCCACGGCCATGTCAGCCCCTTTTTGCATCGCCCTGGGCGACAGCGGCTGTTTGTGCGGCGCTTTAAGCGGTGCTGTCATGGCCACCGGGCTGCTTTTGGGCCAAGATGGCGCCTACCGGCACCGCAAAAGCATGCGCGACAGCGCCCGCCAATTGCATGACCAGTTTAAACTGGCCCACGGCGCCACTTGCTGCCGGGTGCTTTCCAAAAAGGTCAAACACGATAAAAAAGCCCATTTTGCGCAATGCGCCGGTCTGACCGCCCAGGCCGCAGAAATGGCTGCCCGCCTGGTGCTGGAAAAGCGCCCCGACCTTGCCAAACAGGCGAATAACGCATCCATCAATCGGCATCAGTCACCCATCGGGGGAATGCTGTCACGCCTCGTACATTTATTTTCGCGCTAATCTAAGGAGGACATCATGAGTGACGATTACAAACAAATGTGGAACGAATTGGGATTGGATCTCGAGGCCCATGATGCCCTGCTGAGTGTATTGGGGCAAGGGTATCAGCAAGTATTTCTCTCCCAAAAGAACCGTCCTGAAGGAATGGCCTATTTTGACTTCGTCATGAGCGAGGTTCACGGCCTGCGTATCAAGGAACTGGTGGATGAAAAAGCGGCCGGGCGTAAAATCATCGGCTCCTATTGTGTTTTCGTCCCCGAGGAAATCGTATTGGCGGCCAATGCCACCCTGGTTGGTTTATGTTCCGGCGCCGATTTTGCTACCGAGGACGTGGAAAAATTGTTGCCCCGCAACACGTGCGCCCTGATCAAATCCTCATTCGGCTTCAAACTCGGCAAGGTCTGTCCTTACCTTGAAAGCGCCGACATGATTGTGGGTGAAAACACCTGCGATGGCAAGAAAAAAGCCTATGAATCCTTGGGCCACCTGGTCGACAATCTTTATGTCATGGACCTGCCGCAGGTTAAATCAGACAATGGCCGGCACCTTCTGAAGACCGAATACCAGCGTTTCAAGACAGCGGTTGAAGACCTTACCGGCGTTTCCGTTACCGCCGAGTCCCTGAAAGCCGGCATTCGCATGGTCAATGCCAAACGGGCGGCCCTGCATCGGCTCTCGTTGCTACGCAAGGCGGATCCGGCACCGATTAGCGGATTGGATGCACTCTTGGCCAACCAGGTATTCTTCTACGACAACCCGGGGCGGTTCACGGAATCGGTGAACAAAATCTGCGATGAGTTGGAAAAACGCATCGACAGCAGGCAAGGCGTCTTTGCCGAAAACACCCCTCGCATCCTCGTTTCCGGCTGTCCCCAGGCAGTGCCCAACTGGAAGTTGCCCATGATCGTCGAATCCGCCGGTGCGGTAATCGTGGGTGAAGAATCGTGTGTGGGCGAACGCGGTACGCGCAATCTGACCGACGAATCGGGGGCGACCGTGGATGAAATGATCGATGCCATTGTCGATCGGTATTTCAAGGTGAACTGCGCCATTTTTACCCCCAATCCGGATCGTCTCGACCATATTCAGCAAATGGTCGCCGATTACCATGCCGATGGCGTGATTCATTACGGGCTGCAGTTCTGCCAGCCGTATCTGATGGAATCCATCCCAGTCGAAAAAGCGCTTGAGGACCAGCAAATCCCCTGCCTGCGCATCGAAACCGATTACAGCATGGAGGATGTGGGGCAGCTTACGACGCGGGTGGAGGCATTTGTCGAACAATTGAAATAGCACCGGCTCGACACCCCCGTCTCAGAGCCGCTAACGGTGTTGGAAAACGACTCAAAATGCTCACATACTGCATGTATGCTCCGCTTTCGAGTCGTTTTCCGCCTTGTTATCGGGCCTGATCCACGATTTTCAATCAGGCGCTAAGGGTGCAGGAGAATTAATGGGCAAACGTTTTGCGGGCATCGACATCGGCTCCCGGACCATTGAACTGGTCGTGGTCGACGAAACGGAGACGATTGTGGACAGTGTTCAGGCCGATACCGGGTTCGATCCCATGGCCGAAGCTAAAAGACTCATCGATGGGATGGCCTTCGACCACATCATGGCCACCGGCTACGGTCGCAACCTGTTCGAGATTTCATTCGACGCGTCGACGGTCACGGAAATCAAGGCGCATGCCAGGGGAGCACGCACGCTGTTTCCCGAAATCCAGACGGTGATCGATATCGGCGGGCAGGACAGCAAGGCCATTGCGTTGTTCGAAAATGGCAAAGTCCGCAAGTTCGAGATGAACGATCGCTGCGCCGCCGGTACCGGTAAATTTCTGGAGATCATGGCCCGGACCCTTGGGTTCGGAATCGAGGACTTCGGACGGGAGGCCCTGCTGGCCGACAGCAGTCTCAGCATTTCCAGCATGTGCACGGTGTTCGCCGAATCCGAGGTCACCTCCTTGATCGCCAAGGGGGAAAACCGCCAGCAAATTGCCCGTGGGCTGCATGCCAGCGTCATTCGTCGCATCGCCGGGATGGTCAGTCGGGTCTCATCAGATGGCGACATTGCCTTTACCGGTGGTGTCGCCAAGAACCCGTGTATGCACAAACTGCTGGAGCAAAAACTAGGCCGCCGTATTTGCATAGCGGATGATCCGCAACGGGTGGGCGCCATGGGGGCGGCGTTGCTGGCAAAAGAAGCGGCGGTGTAATCGGGAAACAGCTGTTGATAAATCTTTTTTAGAATTCAGCTTCCTTCGACCGCTGGTCAGTTTAAACGAAATCTGAGACCTATGCCATTTTGAAATATCTTCATACAAAAATCGACCGCCAATTATAATCACCATGCCATCAACCATTCGTCGAACAGGGTTTACATGAGGTGCCTGGCATTAACATGTCCGGGTGGACAGGTACACGTGTAATTCCCTGGTGACGGAATCTCCTCTTTTTTTCACGGTTCCCCGCCAGTATTCATCCAAACGCCGATTTTAAACGTTTAGCACCTCCGTGCCGAGGGTCCGGAGAACTGCGTACAAAGGAGTCCGAGAATGAGCCAGACCATTTTCATTAACGGCAATGAACTGCAATTTACTGGTGGTGAGACGATTTTGGATGTCGCCAAACGCAACCACATCGACATCCCCACGTTGTGCCATTTGAAGGGGGCCACGCCTACCGGTGCCTGCCGGATCTGTGTGGTGGAAGTGGCAGGATCGCAAACCTTGCTGACCGCGTGCACAACACCGGCGGCAAATGGCATGGCGGTAAAGACCGAGTCTCCTGCAGTCGTGGCTGCACGGCGTCAGATCATCGAGCTCATGCTCAGCTCGGGCAACCACAACTGCGCCATTCGAACCGGCAATGACGCCGAGTGGTCGGAACTGCAGGTCAAGGTCGCCCATGCGGACATGAGTGGTGAGTTGTGCCCGGTATGGGGGGACTGCCGCTTGCAGGACCTGGCCTATCGATATCAAGTGAGCACCGCGTATGTTGATTCTCGACCGACGCGGTATCCCATGGAAACCGTCAATCCGTTCATCGTTCGGGATTTTTCACGGTGCATCCAATGCGGCCGCTGCGTCCAGGCCTGTAACGACATCCAGGTCAACAATGCCATCCATTTCGGTTATCGCGGCAAGGAGGCCAAAATCGTTACCCCCGGCGATCGGGCGCTCAAGGATTCGGATTGTGTTTTCTGTGGTGAATGCGTCCAGGCCTGCCCGGTCGGCGCATTGGTTGAAAAGGATGTCCGTTACACCGTGCGCCCCTGGGAAACCCGGAAGGTACGCACCACCTGCAGTTATTGTGGCGTCGGCTGCCAGCTTTATTTGCACGTCAAGGAAAACCGGGTGGTCAAAGTCAGCGGTGTGGATGCCGCGCCCAACCATGGCAGCCTTTGCGTCAAGGGGCGTTTTGGTTACCATTTTATTGGATCGCCTGACCGCCTGACCCAACCGCTGATCAAAGAAAACGGCAGTTTTCGGGAAGCGTCCTGGGATGAGGCGCTGGGTCATGTTGCCCAACGGTTGTCGGCGATCCGTGCCGCCAACGGCCCGGACAGCATCGGCGTGCTCACGTCAGCCCGCATGTCCAATGAAGATAATTACGTGGCTCAGAAATTTGCCCGCAGCGTGCTGAAGACCAACAATGTGGACCATTGCGCACGGCTTTGCCATGCGTCCACCGTGGCGGGTCTGGCGGCCAGCTTTGGCAGCGGGGCCATGACCAATCCCATCGGTGATTTAAGTAAAGCCGATGTGATTCTGGTCACCGGATCGAACACCACCGAAACCCATCCCGTGACATCCACTTATATTAAACGCGCCGTGCGCTTTGGAAACGCACAGTTGATTGTGGTCGACCCGCGCGACATCCCCTTGTGCAGGCATGCCGTCTTGAAGCTGACCCAGAAGCCGGGCACCGATGTGGCCTGGATCAATGGTCTCATGCATGTGATCCTGAAAGAGAACTTGCATGATGAGCAATTCATCAAGACCCGGACAGAAGGCTTCGACGCATTCAAAAAAGCTTTAGAACCCTATACACCGGATGCCGTGTCCCTAATCACCGGGATTCCGGCCGATAAAATCGTGGACGCGGCTCGTCTCTATGGCCAGGCAGGGGTTGGCAACATCGTTTACTGCATGGGGATCACCCAGCACAGCACCGGTACGGATAATGTAAAAGCGCTCGCCAACCTGGCCATGCTTTGCGGCAACCTCGGAATTGACGGGGGCGGTGTCAATCCGCTGCGCGGCCAGAACAACGTCCAGGGCGCCTGTGACATGGGCTGCCTGCCCAACGTGTACAGCGGGTATCAGCCGGTGACGGATACGGCCATGGCCCAAAAAATGGCGACGGCCTGGAACACCACCTCCTTGTCCGAGAAGATGGGATTGAAGGCCACGGAGATGATTCCCATGGCCCTGAGCGGCGACATCAACGCCCTTTACATTATCGGCGAGAATCCCATGGTTTCGGATCCAGACCTCAACCATGTGCAAAAAAGCCTTCAAAACCTCGACTTTTTTGTGGTTCAGGACATTTTCCTGACTGAAACGGCCCGGTTGGCGGATGTTGTTTTGCCCGCCACCTGTTTTGCCGAGAAAGCGGGGACCTTCACCAATACGGAACGTAAAGTCCAGCGCATTCGTCCGGCCGTCCCACCGCCGGGCGAGGCCCGCGATGACTGGTCGATCGTCTCGGATTTGGCCACCCGCATGGGAGTACCCATGCAATACGCCGATGCCGAGGCGGTGTTCGACGAAATCAGCCGCGTGACGCCGTCCTATGGCGGCATTTCCTACCCCCGCATCGATGACGACGGACTGGTTTGGCCATGTCCAACTAGCGACCATCCAGGAACGCCTGTGCTGCACATCGGAAAGTTCACCTCCGGACTGGGGAAATTTCATACGGTCGAATTTATTCCCCCGGCCGAAACCCCGGATGACCATTTCCCGTTTACCCTGACCACGGGCCGCCTGCTTTACCACTATCATACCGGCACCATGACCATGCAGAGTGACGATCTGAACGAGCGGGCACCGGATGCCGGATCGAAATCGCCGATTCGGATGCTTCACGCCTGGGTATCGCCAATGGAGAAATGCTGAGCATCCGTTCGTGCCGGGGGACGATCCAGGCACGGGCCACATTGACGCCTGCCATTATGCCGGGAACCGTGTTCATCCCCTTTCATTTTGCATCGGCGGCAGCCAACCGTCTGACCCATGCCGCGCTGGATCCCGTTTGTGCCATTCCGGAACTGAAGGTCTGTGCCGTTGCGTTATCACCAGCAAAGATGGATGCGAAAGCAGTGAGCGAATAAGAATTCTCAACCAACCTCTTAAAAACCAGGCTATCTTGAAACCATAAGCTGAAAAGGAGTATTTCGAAATGGAAAAAAATTACGAGTTCAGACCGAAAATATTGGGTTTTTTGTGTAATTGGTGTTGTTACGCAGGGGCTGACCTGTGCGGGATCTCGCGTTACCAGTACCCGCCCAACATGAAAGTGATCCGGTTGATGTGTTCGGGCAGGGTGGATCCGCTATTCATTTTTAGGTCATTTTTAAACGGCATGGATGGGGTATTTATCGGCGGCTGCTGGCCGGGTGAGTGCCATTATATTACCGAGGGCAACTACCTGGCGATCAGCATGATTCAGGTCTGCAAAAAGCTCATGGCCCTGATCGGGATCAACCCTGATCGATTGAGACTCGAATGGGTTTCCGCCTCTGAAGGGGTTCGGTATGCCGATCAGATCATCGACAAGTACATGGGCAATCCCGGAGCCTTGATCCACGTGCTCATGGAGGTGCAGGGTGAAAATCAATGGCTGCCCAAAGAGATCTTGACGTTGATCGCCGAAAAGCTTGACGTGCCTTTGCGTCGGGTCATGCAGATCGCTTCCTTCTACAAGACCTTTCGCCTGACGCCCAAGGGGCGTCACGAAATCCATGTCTGCAATGGAACCGCATGTCATCTCAGAGGATCGGATCTCCTGCTCGCGTCTGTCCAGGAAACGATCGGCATCCGGCCCGGAGAAATGGCCGCGGATTCCAAATTCAGTCTGGAAACCGGCAACTGTCTGGGATGCTGTACCCTGGGACCGGAGATGATCATCGATGGAGCGCATCATGCTAGAATTTCGCCAGACAACGCGCAAGATTTTCTCAAAGATTATGCGTGAGAAATGACAATCCCAATGAGATATCATAAGGATACTTTTTCACACAGAAGCGTAGAGGTCAAACCAATTGGATCTTGTTCGGGGGGAATCACGATTTGCCGGAGGAGCCGAGCACCTGCTTAAGCGCCGCAGGGATTTTTTGCACAATCGCTTCGATTTGGGTGGCCGGCGTGGGGGCCGCCAATTGTCCGGCCAGGCGGTTGACCCGGGCGGCCAGGACGGCGGCCCGGTCGATGGGCATCCCGGTGGCGGCCAAGGCGGCGGCCAACCCGGTCAGGGTATCGCCGGTGCCTCCCATGGCTTCCATGGCCGCGCTGGCCGGTGCATCCACGGTTGCGTGGATCTTTTGGGCACTGGCCAGATAGTCTGTACTGCCCTTGACCAATAGCCAACGGGCGGCGTTTGCATTTTGGTAGGCCCGATCGATCAGCGCGGGCACCTTGTCTTCCTGATGCAAAATAAACCCGCGGGTATAGAAGGGATGCGGTGCATCCTCGTCCGCCAGAAAGGCCAACTCACCCACATCCGGGGTGAACAAATCATAATGGTCGGCCTGCCCGCTCATCTTGGCCGCATACATGAATCCGGCATCCGCGATCAGAATCGGCCGGGGGCGCATCTTTTCAACGGCGGCAAGGACACGGCAATGCCAATCCACATCCGGTTGCAGGTAATGGAAGACCAGCACCGTCCAGGGAAACCGGGCCAACGCTTTTTCCATGTGGGCGTAAAGCTTGCGGCTGCCATCGCCGCGACCGATGTCTCCGGCCAGCCACGCCTCTACCGGCGGCAGCGGCAGAACCGTCCCGGCCGCCAGGACGGCGCCGACCAGGGCCGGAGTGCCCCGATTGATTTCCACAGCCCGCTCGCCAATCCGCAGGTGGTCATCCGCAAGGCGCACCGGTCCGGTAACCAGCGGGAATTCGGCATCTGGAACCGTGCCTAGGATACAGAGCATTGGCGGCAGATCTCCTCATGGGCCAGTTCCAGGGCGTACCCACACAGGGTGTGGCCGATATCGCGGGCCCGCGGGGCCTCGGAAAGCGACTTTCCCACCATTGCCTGCGCCAGATAAGGGACGTCCGGACAACCGCCGCCAGAAACGTTCACGATGATTTGTGAGCTTTTTTCGATGCAGATTTTCATGTTGGCGGCCCGTACCATCAGCCAGTTACCGTAGTCCACGGTCTGAAACAGATCCACCGGTGCCAACAGCGGTCCGGTCACCGGCACCATCTCCAGCGCCGGGACACCGGCTTTGTCTAAAAGCCGCATGATTTCAAGTCGCTCGATGAGGGGGAACTCGATCACCAGATCGCAGCCGCGCTGGATCTCCGGCGGCGGCCCCATCACCCGCACGGACCAGCCGGCGGTTTTCAGGTGCTTTTCCGCCTGGATGACTTCACTGGTATTCTCAAAAACCAGGAAGCCCCGGTCTTCCTGACGAACCGCCGCCGGTTTCGTTTTTTGGGGTATAAAATTGAGAAAATCGAAAAACCCCACCCTACCCCCTGGCGATCAGAATCCGATAGCCATCCCCGTCCGGTTGGACGTCGGAAACAGAGCAGCCCTGGCTTTGGGCGGCTCGGGATACATTCTCTTTTGACGTGTCCGTGTCCACCAGAACGACGATTTCCGAATCACTGCCCTTCTTGATTTCATCCAGGGTCATCAGCACCGGTTGCGGACATGACAATCCCCGGGCGTCAATGGTCGTACTCATAATCACTCTCCTTATGCCGATTTTTTACGCATTGTATAGCCGATAAACAGGCACACGACAAGGCCGATGATCACCGCGGCGATGCCGTGGGGGCCGACCCCTTTGGGTGAACTGGCCAGGCCGAAATTGTGCGCAAACCCCGCGCCGACAATCATGCCCATTACAAACACGGCCGAATCCCCATCTCCCTCGCCGGCGAGAAACAACTGTCGTCCAGGGCATCCGCCGGCCAGCGCAAAGGCCAGACCGGCCAGCATCATCCCGGCGAAATTCCATACGTGCATGGTGTGCGCCACCGGTTGACCTGCAAAACCGGCGTGGAACTGCCCCAGGGCCAGATTGGTCAAGAAGGCAAACACCACCAAGCTGATAAATCCACACAGCAGATGAATCTGGCCGAACAACACCAGATCCCGGATGGCGCCCATGGTACAAAAACGGCTCCGTTGAGCCAGAAATCCAATGCTCAGGCCCACGACCAACGCCACCAGCAAGGGGGCATGCATGGCCCCGGGTCCTTTGAGGCTATAGAAAAGAATGTCATTTTTATCCTGGCCTTCGATTTGCGGGAAAACCAGGACGAGAATCAGAAAACCGAGCATGATCAGCGGCAGCATCCAGCCAACCGCCGTGTGGGTATTCTGGGTGCGGCCGAGATTGTATCCGTTTTTGAGAAAAAGGGTGCCGATCCATATGCCGACGGTCAGGCCCAGTAATCCGAGGATGGCATTGCCGTCGCCGCCGGCCAGTCTCAGCACCGCCCGCCAGGGGCAGCCCAGAAAAACCAGGGCGCCGATCATGGCAAAGGCGCCGAGCACAAAACGAACAATGGGTGCCGACCCGACGCGGGGCCTGAATTCTTTGAACATATAGGCGGCAATCAACGATCCGATCACAAACCCGATGATTTCCGGTCGCATGTACTGCACCACGGCGGCCCGGTGCAGCCCCAACGCACCGGCGATATCGCGTTCGAAGCAGGCCACGCAAATTCCCATGTTTCCAGGATTGCCAAGTTTTTGTAACAGAGCAGCTAGAATTCCGATTACAGCGCCAACGCAAATAATTCCCCAACGACTGGCAAAAACGTTTTTCATGATCGCGGTTTTCTCCTTTCCGGGTCAGGCAATTTTTAATGAGTAAAAACCCGTATTTCACGTCCCATAGTGGAAGTCCAATTTATAATTTGGATAAAAAATGGATGGCTTATCGAATTTTTAAATCCGGCGGGCGCCTGAATATAAGCAGGGGAAGTCGGCCTGCCCGAGCGTGAAAAGAAGGCACATTGCACGAGCGTGCGGTCGGGGTTAACCGCAGGTGCCCGAAGGAAATGCCCATGGGGTGCATATCGTTGATATTTCGAGGGTTAAATTTTTCGCGCAACGCCGATATCGGCCAAAGCTCAGATTGGCTTGGTCATTTCTGGATGAGCAATATCGACAGCTTTGAGCGGCGACATGTTCACCAGATGCCAAGCCAATTGGCGCGCCTCTTCCCGCACCACCGGATCCAGCCGCCTGAGCCAGCGTCGGGGCAGGCCGCGCGTCCCGTAAAAGGCGCCGGCGATCATGCCGGCAATGGCGCCGGTGGTATCGGCATCTCCCCCCTGATTGACCACGCCGATGAGGCATTCCTCCAAACTGGCGGTAGAGAAAAAATAGTGCAGAACGGTTTGCATGGTGTCGACCACATAAGCCGTGCTATTACCCAGATATGGGCGATAGCGAAACGGGCGGTGGGTCGCCACGAGATCGTCGGCAATGGCTTTCAAGACTGCCAACGGTGCGCCGGTCATGGCCTGCTGGACCATCCGGCCAACGGCGATGCAGGCCGCGTCGGAAAGCGGATGATTATGGGTCAGATGAGCTTGCTCCACGGCCCAGGTTTGCAGCAACCGGTCATCGCCCAAGCTGCCCAGGGCCACCGGTACCATGCGCATGACGCCACCGTTGCCAGCATCCCATTCATTATACGGCATTTCCAGGGTGCCGGTATGCATGAATTCGCGGATGCCGCGGGCACAGGTCGCACCGATATCCACCGGGCGGTTTTTCATCCACACCACGAACTGCTCGGCGATGGCGGTCAGATCCCAGCCACCGGAATCCCGAATGGCCCGGGCGATGCAAAGGGACATTTGGGTATCGTCGGTGACCCTGCCGGCTTTCAAATGCAACCAGCCCCCGCCGACGATCTTCTTGAGTGTCCCGTATTTGGCCCGAACCTCCAGGGGCGTCATGAATTCAGTGGTCGCACCCAGCGCATCGCCGATGGCCACGCCGAGAAACGCCGCGCCGGCGCGCGCTTCAATCTCCGGCCACGGCAACCGGTTGGTTTCCGTTGAGATGGAATCGGTCATCCTATTCCTCAATACCAGCGCAGGACGACATCGTATTCGCCGCCGATCACCAGCACCTCCTCTTCTCCCTGGAGAATACCGGCGTGCAGGAACGCGCCGTCGAAAAAGATTTTAGGAATCGGTACCCGGGCTTCGATGACAGTGGTGCCGAATTCCCAGGCGCGTTCGAAATCACGGGTAAAAGAGTTGAGATTATTGAGCCGCAAGGTGGCATGATTTTTATCCACCTGATCGATGATCGTGTGTTCGACGAAATCATACACCCCGCGATACAGGGTCATGTGGGTGCGATCCGGGTCGCGACGCGACAGTTCGTACTGCACGAATTCGTAAAGCAGGTCCAGCTGGGAAAAAATGGCGTTGGTGCGAGCGGCCGCGCTCAGGCGGTCGCGCATGTAATCCAAATAGGCCTCGCTTTTGCGGTCCAGAATCCGCGTCCGGTGAAAGGTCGGAGGAATGCCCAGCCGGCTTTCCACCCAGGCTTTCATCACCGCGCCTTCCACGGAGTTGGCGTCGTAAAGCCAGCCGCGCAAAAAACGCAGGTAACTGTTCTTGAGACTCAACTGCCCGCTGGGGTCTTTTTCCCGCCGCCATTGATGAAGATGAAAGGCCACCTCCATATAATCCTCGTAGCTCCGGGCACGTTCGGCCCATCTGTCCAGCCGGTCCAGCATCGCAAAGAAATGATGGTGGGTGGAGCGAATGCCCTGGATAGAAAGCGGCGTGGGGGCGTCGTTATACGCCCGTGAGGCGATTTCCCACGGCGGCAGGTTGCACATATTGGTCGATGGACGCATGTTAAGCAAACAACCGCGTAATCTCATCCACCTCGAACCGCGGCCACGGCACCGACCGGCCCTCTTCCAGGGCCTCGATCCCCGCATCGGCCTCGGTCACCGCGCCAATATCGGTGACGGCGATGTCTGCCCGCTCCAGATCGGCCATCAATTGCCGCACGTATTGCGGATGGCAGCAGATCAACAGACTGCCGGAACCGATAAGCCCCAGGGGATCGATGCTCAGAATATCCGCCATGCGCCGGGTCTGCGGGAAGACCGGCACCCGGTCACGTTGGACACGGATACCTCGCCCCCCGGCCAGGCTGAGTTCCGCCAGAGCCGTGGCAATACCGCCCTCGGTGACATCGTGAAGCGCGGATACCCCGCCCACCGCCCAGGCGATGCGGGCTTCGGGCAGGATGCCGATCAGGGATTGAAACGAATGGCAGGCGTCGATCTCCTGTTCATCCATGCCCTTTTCCAGCAGCAGATCCCTGAACTCGGCGGCGATGATGGCGGTCCCTTCCACGGCGACCCCCTTGGTCACCAGCACCCGATCACCGGGTGCCATGCGCGTCTTCTGGATCAGGTCATCACGGGCGATGGTGCCGGTCAGCATCCCACTCACCACCGGTCGGCAGACCGCGTCGGTGATTTCCGTGTGTCCACCGCATAGGGTGATGTCCTGAGACCGGCAGGCCTCGTGGAGGTCGACGAAGATTTGGCGCACCTGGGACCGTGAGAACCCACAGGGCAACAGGAGGGTGGCCAGCATCCAGTGGGCCTCGGCACCGGCCGTGGCCAGATCGTTGGCATTGATCAGCACGGCGTAGCGACCGATGGATTGGGTGGCAAAGGTAATGGGGTCGGTCTTGAGCACCAACACCGTTTCGCCCTCGATGGTCACCGCGGCCGTATCCTCGCCCACCGACGGTCCCACAATCACCGATGGATCGGTGATCCGGTAACGGGCCAACAGTTCACCTAAAAAATCATTGGGCAATTTGCCGGCCGGCAGGGACACCCCATCGGTTAAAATCGGTTCCAATTCCGAAAGTGTGCGGAGAAGGAAGTGGGCCCCAGGATCCTCGGCGGCCGACCGGCCGTTGGTCAGGTAGGCGGTCAGGGCACCGGCCCGCCGGCCGGCCTGGATGTCGAAGCGAAAGTCCCCCACGACCAGGACATGGGCCGGGTCGACGTTCAAGCGACTGGCCGCCAGACGCACCCCCTCACCGGAGGGTTTGATCTTCACGGGGTCCTCGCGGGTGACCAGCACGTCGATGTCGGCCATGCCGAAGCCACTGAAATTTTCCAGGGCTCGCTGGATCGATGCGCGGCTGTTGCGGGTCAGAATCCCCACCGGCACCCCGAGCCGGCGGAGGTGGGAAAGGATCGCCTCGGCGCCGGCGTTGGGCCGGGAGATGGCGGCACCGGCCATTTCGAAACGATCCAGTTCCCTGTCCATGGCTTCCCGACGGACATCATCCGTCACCTGGCTCATGAACTCCAGCACCGGCGTGTGATCCGGACAGCCGAAGGCCTTTTTGACCACCGAAAAATCCAGGGCCCCGGGCTCGGTCAGGGTACCGTCGAAGTCGAATACAACCGCGTCGATTCGGTAGGCGTCGACCGTCATCGGATCAGGCACCGGATTCGGGGAAGTAGTCGTTGGATTTTTCCTGCAGCTTGTATTTTTGAACCTTGCCGCTGGCGGTCAGGGGAAAGCCGTCCACGAAGGCCACCCACTTGGGAATCTTGTAGCGCGCGATCTGTCCCCGGCAAAAGTCTTTCACGTCCTCGGCGGTGATGTCGACGCCGGCCTTGGGGATGATGAACGCACCCACCTCTTCTCCGTATTTCTCGCTGGGAATGCCCACCACCTGGACATCCGAAATCCCCTCCATGCGGTAGAGGAATTCCTCGATCTCTCGTGGGTAGATATTCTCACCGCCCCGAATGATCATGTCCTTGTGACGACCGGTGATGGCCAGGTAGCCATCCTCATCCACCACGCCCAGATCACCGGAATGCAGCCAGCCGTTTTCGTCGATGGCCTTGGCCGTGGCCTCGGGCATCTTGTAATACCCTTTCATGACGCTGTAGCCCCGGCAGCACACCTCGCCCTGCTGCCCAGGGGGAAGGGTTTCGCCGGTATCCGGATTGACGATCTTGAGCTCGATCTGGGGCATGGCCCGCCCCACGGTTTCGGTACGCCGCCGGATGTCATCATCGGGCAGGGTCTGGGTCACGACCGGTGAGTTCTCGGTCAGGCCGTAGCAGATGGTGATCTCACTCATGTTCAAGCGCTCGATGACCTGGCGCATGACCTGCACCGGACACGGCGAACCGGCCATGATGCCGGTACGCAGGGATGAAAAGTCGAACTTGTCGAACAACTTGTGCTCCAGCACGGCGATGAACATGGTGGGCACGCCGTAAAGGGCCGTGCATTTCTCCTGTTCCACGGATGCCATGACCTGCACCGGATCGAATTTTTCGAGGATCACCATGGCCGCGCCATGAGTCACGATGGCCATCACCCCCAGCACGCACCCGAAGCAGTGAAACAGGGGCACGGGTAGGCAGACCCGGTCCTTTTCGGTAAACCGCTGGTTCTCGCCGATCCAGAAGCCGTTATTGCCGATATTGTAATGGGTCAGCATGACTCCCTTGGGGAAGCCGGTGGTGCCGGACGTATACTGCATGTTGACCACATCGTGGGGGTCCAGCTCGGCCTGGCGGGCCAGGTATTGATCGTCGCTAATCATGGCTTGTAGAGCAATGATTTCGGGCAGGCTGTAGATGCCGCGGTGTTTTTCCTGGCCCAGGAAGCAGACGCGTTTCAATGATGGAAACCGATCGCTGTTGAGCCGGCCGCGTTCCTGGGTCTTGAGTTCGGGTACCAGGTCGTAGACGGTGTGGATGTAATCCGTATCCTGGTATCCGTCGATGATGAAAAGCGTCTCCGTATCGGACTGTTCCAACAGATAGGCCAGTTCGGCGGTCTTATAATTGGTGTTGACCGTCAGCAGGATGGCACCAATCTTGGCCGTGGCGAACTGCATGGCCACCCAGTAAGGGATGTTGGTGGCCCACAAGGCGACTTTCTCGTCTTTTTGAATGCCCAGGGCCATCAATCCCTTGGCCAGCCGGTCGACCACCTGGGCAAATTCATTGTATGTCAGCCTGAAATCCCGGTCCACGTAAACCAGTGCGTCTTGATCGCCATGGGCGGCCACGGTCCGATCCAGAATCTGCCCCAGGGTCAGGGACTGCAAATGCTCCGTTGCCATGGTGCCTCCTTAGCTGGGAATGTACAGTACGGCGTAAATGGATGCCGCCTGGGCCCCCTTGCAGCTCACATAGTGGGGCACGATGGAGTTGTAATAGATGCTGTCGCCGGCTTCCAACACATAGACTTCCGTACCATAGGTCACTTCCACCCGGCCGGAATAGACCACGATGAACTCTTCGCCCTCATGGCTGGACAAGTCCTTGGCCTTTTCCGATTCGGGCAACAACTCCACATAAAACGGTTCCATGTGGCGATCGCTCTTGCCACTGCCCAGGCTGTAGAATTTCAATGCCACGGGTTTGTCCTTGCCCCGCAGCATGCTCAGCTCCTCTTTGCGTTCATCGCGCCGGACCACCAGGGGATCCTTGCTGATCTGGTCGTCGAGAAAGGTGCCCAGGCGCACATCCAGGGCCTTTGCGATCTTGAGTAGCGGCCCTAAAGACGGATAGACATCGTCTTCGATTACATTGTTGAGAAAGCCGACATCGAGACCGGTTCGCTCGGCAAGAACGTCCACCGTCATCTCCTGCTTTTCCATAAATGTTCGGATACGCTGACCCACTTTTTCTGTTTTCATCGAAATCCTTCTCTCCGTCGTTGCCGTGCCGTGATTCGCCGACCGGCTGTTTTTTTGGTTTAGCCTGTGCTACCCTGCCCGATAAAAAGCAACCTTTTCCTATAACCCAAACCGCCGTATAGTCAAAGGATTTTTTGTTTGGCAAGGCCATTCAGGGGGCAAGACAATCGCATTTGACCCAGCTTGATCGGGATCGCTATCGCCATCGACGATAAAGTCTATTCTGGGCAAGGACGACCGATCCGCCATCGACCAATGTCATTGGCATCGCCTCGTAAGAGCTGGCAACGCCTGCGACACGGATTAGCGCGAAAGGCTTTAAAACACAGTTGTCCAAGAGGTATCAAATGAGCAAAACCCTAACCCCACACCACCTCGAAGACGCGTTTCACCATCTAATAAACGCCATTTTCCGCAAATGGCCGCACCCCACGCCAAGTCGCCATCGGCTCCGCACCTGTCGGATCATCTCCCACCGCGGCGAGCATGACAACCAGACGCGTTTCGAAAACACCCTGCCGGCCTTCGACCGGGCCGCCGCCGCAGGGGTGTGGGGAATCGAACTGGATGTGCGCTGGACCCAAGATTGGGTTCCCGTGGTATTTCATGATGGAGACACCCGCCGCCTGTTCAATGAACCCGCCCGACTCCGCCATATGACGGTTGACACACTGAAAAATCGCTTTCCATTGATCCCCACCCTGGCGGAAGTCGTCGATCGCTACGGTGGCCGGCAACATTTGATGATCGAAATCAAGACCGAGAACTATCCCCGGCCCGCCGTTCAGTCCCGTCGCTTGCAAAAGGTGTTCATCCATATGGCGCCGGGCCTGGACTTTCACCTGATGAGCCTTGATCCGTCCATGTTCGCCGGCTTGGATTTCCTGCCTGCCACCACCTTCATCCCCATCGCACGCGTGCGCATGGATCGCTTCAGGCGACTGGCCGCCACCAACGGTTGGGGGGGCGTCGCCGGCCACTATCTGTTCACCACCAACGGCATGATCAATCGTCATCACGCATTGGGGCAGCGGATCGGCACCGGCTTCATCGATTCGCGCAATTGCCTGTACCGAGACGTGTCCCGTGGCGTGGATTGGATCTTTTCCAACCGGGCCGCGGCCATGCAGGCGATTTGCCGTAATACATGACCTGGACCATTTGGGGATGGAGATGTAGCTGCAGCTCTACTAAAAATGATAACCATAAGATTGACGAAAAAGATCCTTGCCGGAATTGCCATCCTGCAACTGAATTTGTTTGTATTGGTTGTCCAGGAAACAGGTGATGCAACTATCCCGATGCGAAAGGCAAGGCACAGCAAATGGGCAGTTGGCGGCGAAAGCATAAGCATATCGCTTTATCTTAAAAGGGAATTAAGAAATAAAAGACTATTATGGTTTGGTTTGTTTTCTCTCAATTGGTTATGTAGAAATGGTGCCGACGATGTCGTTTATTTGCGCTATGATCGTCTCTATCCCACTAATATCCTTGACAGTGATCTCGGTGGCAGTCTGAATGCCTTCGATCTTCAATCGGATATCCTCGGTGGCTTCGGCTGTTTGCCGGGCCAGTTCCTTTATCTCATTTGCTACAACGGCAAAACTTTTTCCCAATTCACCTGCGCGCGCTGCTTCGATTGTTGAATTGCTACTTCTGACGATTGCTGAATTTTCTCGATAGCCACCCTTTATATCCTCGTCGCTGCGCTCCTGTGTGATTAGGCGGCGAACCTGCCGCTCATCTCGCGTCCGTTGGCCTAAAAAATGACTTGACATAATGTCCCCCAATGTGCGCACTTATATGTACACATTGGGGGACATTATGAAAACAGTCAATTTTACTGATTTTAGAAAAAACGCATCCAGCTTTATTACTGAAGTAGAGCATGGCGAAACGATAATCCTTGTGAGGCGTGGAAAGCCAATAGCAGAAGTTGTTCCATTTACTGACCGGCATACACGAACACCATCCTGGAAAGAGCCAGGTATACAGTTACAGATTAGCGGAGCAGATTTATCATCGGCTATTGTGGAGGAGCGTGAGGCAGAATCATGAAGCTTTTTTGTGATTCATCCGCTCTTGCTAAAAGATATGTATATGAGCAAGGTTCTGAGAGTATGGACTCTTTTTTACAGAGGGCGTCTCAGTTAGCATTGTGTACAATTTTGGTGCCTGAAATAATTTCTGCGCTAAATCGGAGACGGAGAGAGCAAATTTTATCGTTGCGCGAATATCGCACGATTAAGAGACAATTGCTGGAAGATATCCGTGACGCAATCGTTCTTCAAATTACCCCGGCGGTCATTTCCCGTTCGGTGCAGCTACTAGAGACTAATAACTTAAGGGCAATGGATGCTTTGCATGTCGCCTGCGCCCTTGAATGGAAGACCGAAATTTTTGCAACTTCTGACAAAAGACAGTTTGCTGCAGCTCAGAAGGCTGGACTTCTGACTGAATTCATAGGCCAACACGGCAGTTGAGGGGACGGGGCAAGTCGTGCGGCGTTTTTGAAATTCTGTACAGGTATGTAGTGCAAAGCACTTAACCGGCACCATGCTAATAAGCCGTCCAGCCGATCACTTCTGCGTTCTGTTCCAAAACCAATCCGCCCACAAATAGGAGTTTAGGGAAACATTCATTGTTGATTGATATTTGTCATTGTCAATAAAAAGCGAAATAGTAGACAACAGCTGCACGTTTCCAGTCACCCGGCCCCTGGATTGAACCGGCCGACGCGCTGCCTATCCACACTTCGCCATCCTGATCGATAAGCCCAACCTGGGAACCGCTTTTCCACACTTCCCGGTTGGTGGTCAAGGTGCCCACATGGTTGCCATTATGGTACACATCGCCATTTGGCTCAATGGAGCCCACATTATTTCCCCTTACCCAGATTTTTCCGTTTGCCTCTATGGAGCCCGCAAAAGTGCTGTTTTTCCATACTTCACCATCTTCAGTTATTTCACAGAAACGATTGCCATTGAGCCAGTTTTTTCTCATACGCAACACTCTTTTCGGCATACAGATCAAAGGCCGCTTCCGCTGTTAGCAGTCTCTTTTTCTGCCCTTCCCGTTTGATTTTGTCATTCTGCTGGAAAATAGCATCAAATATTGAAGCGACCTGAATATAATCAATTCCATCGATAATTGCTTTTTTGTTTGACGGGCCATTGACAGACCCGGCAACATTGACAACACGAGTAACATCATCGCTACGGATCTGTTCAATGTATGCTGCCCGTTCAAGGCCGACATGTATTTTCCCTTCACTGTACTGCCGCATCTGATGTAGCTCTTTTGCAATCTCTTTATACCGTGTCATATAGCTTTTTCAAGGAATATTGGCCTTCATCACTCAAGGAAAAAGATGACTACGATGTGGCATATTGCAAGTGTGTTCGGCAAAGGTTCGCAATCCAACGGATAAGGAAAAGCTGCACACCAACGTGTGTTGAACCACTTTTTACATGTTATGAAACTATCTGCTTGAATCTGACCGATGAATTAAATAGAATAAATTTTTTAATAATTTATGGATCCGCCCTATCTATCACGTTCCAGATCCATCCAAAACGAAGGAACGGAAATTTTATTAATTGACCCAAATTGCTTGTTCTTGGGCCCATCTTTCATGTTGCATCAACGGCCACAGACCACCAGTATGCAACCGTTGATGCGCCCTGAAGATGAACACAAGCCCGGCCCAATAAGGGCCAATTAATTTCATCTCCATTCCTAAGCTGAGCGATTGTCGAGTTTGCCGCATCGGATTATCGCTATCAATCGCTTATGCGCTAAGTCATCTGCCGGCGTATCTTCAAATAGATCGGCAATCCCGTGAGGGTTTCATCAAATTTTGGCGTGGAATCTATAATTCTTCGCTAACCACCAGTTGCAAGGGACGGACCGGACCGAGGCATTTTGAACATCAGAGGAAAAATATGACAAAAGAACAAATCGAAATAGCCAAACTTATCTTAGAACTTCTTCAAACAATAGTAATATTGATTGCAGCATATTGGACATATCGTCGATTCTTTAAAGAAGCTCCACACCGACCACGTATTGAGATGGACATATCTTACGATATTTTAGAGAGAGATGATGACAAACAATCTATAGCATTTCGTGTATCGGCTACTAATCACGGGCATGTAGACTTTCGTTTCATCGACCTGCGCCTCAGGGTTTGGGGAATAAAACAAGGAGAAGCGTTAAAAACGAAATACATTGATACGTTAACGGGACAAACACCTTATACTGAATTTCCCGAAGGGAAACGTGAAAGTCATAGCATCATACCGAAGAAAGCTGGGTATTTCTTCGTCAGGCCAGCTGTTACGCAACATTTTTCCTACACTACCACTGTACCAACATCTTGGTCGATGGTATCGGCTAGAGCAAGTTTCAAATATCCAACTACAGGTGAATTACATACAGCTGAAAAGGTCTTTAGCCTCATGAAAATCAAACCACGCGCTTGATAGGGATGCTCCCATCGTCGCGCCCCTTCAGCTTTCCGTTGGGAGTACCATACCATTCGGATAGTATAACTTTGGGAGAAAACAGGAGGCTATATGTCAGCAGATTTCTGGGAAAAACTAATTTTGCAAGCGACAGGTCCATTGGTGACTGCAGTGATAGGGACACTAATCGTTGGTACATTTGTTGCGTGGATCACGAGGAAGGCGCAGGAGCGCCGTGCTGAAAGTCAGTCTCGCGAAGAACGAACACGTGCTGAAAACCAACTAAGGGTTCAATTAATTGGTCAGATGACCGAGGCATCGAGCAGCCTTTACATGGCTACACAACACTTCTGGCGGAAAAAGAAAGTCGAGAAGGTCAGCCCCGACGAGCTCGATCGGCACAGGAAAGAACTCGACGAGCAGTACCGATCCTCGCGTGTGCTTGGAGAGGTAATCGAGCGTCAGTTGGAGGCATACTTCTTGTCGGATGAGCCGAGATTGCTTTGGCATGCGACGATGGACCTACTAACTGTAAGATACTTTAATCTGATCGAGTTGATGACTGATAGGCTATTGAAAGCCAATGCTGGCAAAGAGCATACTGGGCTGACGGTTGAAAACTTGAAAAATCAGGGTTTGGTACTCAAAACCTATCGAAAGAAGCTGATCGGAAGTGCCCACGCTGTGCTTGAAGGCCACATGAGACCCCTAGCCGCTTAAAGGTTGTCCTGGGAGACATTGGTTTCATTCTTGATTAAGGATTGTCATTTTGTTACGTACGGTCGCCATACTCGTGTCTGCAGTCATGCGCGCATCCAGGTTGGCTATATGGTCGTTTGGGAATTGAGAATGAGCGGCGCCGCGGTTGCGCGCCGGATGAATGTGGCGATGGTCAGCGCGGTGTTGTCAGTTTTATTGCCGAAAACAAAAACCAAGCGTTTACAACAATAAAACAACGTCCTTTCTATACTTCAGACGAAAAGGAACGAATACGATGAAACCAGTATCCTTTTTACTGGTCGATGATGAACAGGATTTTATTGAAGTCATCGCACGGCGCCTACGGCAGCGGGGCTACGAAGTGGAGTGCGTGTTTTCAGGGCAAGCGGCCTTGAATCGCTTGGAGAAAGGGGGAATCATCGATGTCGTGGTCCTTGATGTGCAGATGCCCGGTCTTGATGGTATTCAGACCGTAAAACAGATCCGGCAACGGCATCCGCTGATCGAAGTTATCATGCTTACCGGGCATGCCTCGGTTCAAACCGCTGTCGAGGCGGTAAAGCAAGGCGCCCTGGATTACCTGGAAAAACCCTGCGACATAGACAATCTTATCGCCAAGGCCCAAACGGCCGCGCAGCGCAAAAAAGACCGTGAAGCCAGGCTTTTCGAGGCCAGAACCAAACCGTACATATCGGAACGTGATCGCAGCGAACTAATATCCAAAATTCTGGATACCTGAACGCTTGCTTTTTCCATTCATCCAAATGGAAGGGAATTTTTCCCTTAATTGCCAATTCATCTCTTGATACACAGGAAAGTCAATATGGGTAAACTGGAAGGGTACCAGAAGAAACATTTAAAGGGGCTTGCGCATGGCATCAAGCCACAGGTATTTGTGGGACAAAATGGGCTATCACCAACTGTGTCCCAAGCCATTGACGAGTCTTTGGCGACACACGAACTAATCAAGCTAAAATTTGTCGACTTCAAGAAAAAAGTCCAAAAAGAAGAGATTATCGCCGCCATTGAACGGGAAACTGAATCTGAATTGGTGGGAATGATTGGACATGTGGCGATCTTTTATCGCGAGCAAAAGGATCCGGAAAAAAGAAAAATCAAAGTCCCTAAACGATAGACGGAGAAAACATGAATAAAGCCTGCTATAGAAAATTAAAACGCTACAAATATCAATTGACGGAGCCGTATGAATTAACGATCGGCATCAAGGGATACCCGGTGGACACACGATTTATTCATTTGAATGATAATGGATGGCTTCGCATCTCCGAGAGATATGCCTGGGATGGCCCGAGTGGCCCCACCATCGATACACTGGATTTTATGCGTGGGTCATTGGTCCATGATGCCCTATATCAATTGATTCGCATAGGAAAAATCCCCCCCCGCTACAAAGCGTATGCTGACCTATTGCTAAAAAAAATCTGCCTGGAAGATGGGATGCCAAATTTCAGGGCCAATTATGTCTATCTGGCGGTCAAACTATTTGGGTGGTCGAGTGCGATACCAGGGAGCGAAAAGCCGGATAAAATCATATGCGTGCCCAATTAATCTTTTGAGCCAAAACCCAGTTCGGAACAATTTATTGTTGATTATTATCTGATTTGAAGTTTTAATTTCATAAGCATTAGGAAACACCGCTCCGCTCTGATCCCTTTCGACGACTCGATTGCAGCGAATGACGGCATTCATTTTGAAGCTCCCGCCATCCACACGCGCTTGATGAATTACCGGCTCGATATCCTCTTAGATATTACCAAGTGTCCACACATAAATGGCCCAATAGGCCAAGGAAAGGAGAAAATATGCCTATACCGATCTTAGCAACGGTTCTTTCGGCAGTAGGGCCCGCCCTGGCTAAAAAAGGCCTGGATTTGTTGAGCGGCGTGTTCAATTCGGCCGTGGACAAAGGCACGGAAGTCGCCTCCGATGTCATCGACAAGCAGGTGCAGAAAGTGGCGGATAAAATCAGGGAAAAAACCGGAATCGAAATCGGTGACATCGCCGAGGAAAAACTCACCGATGAGCAATGGCGGCAATTGAAGGCATTCGAGCTCCAGGAACAGGAATTGCTGCTGGCGTCCCGTGCAGAAATGAGCGCCATCGAGCTTGAAAGAGAAAAAGCCATTTTACAGGACCGCCAGGATGCTCGGGCAACCGGCAGTAAGAGGGACCAAAACGAAGACACCGTTATCCGAAGATTCACTTATTATTATGCATATCTAATAACTGGCATAACCTTTCTGTTCATCATCATCGCCATAATCATTCCCGCCGTACTACCCAACTTCCCGAAAGAATCCTGGCAGGTTATCAACACGGTGGTCGGCTTTCTACTGGGCGTCGGCCTGTCGGCCATCATTCAGTATTTCTATGGCTCCAGTATGGGCAGTAAAAACAAAGAGCAGATAATGAAAGACCAGCAGCTTCTTTCGGGAGGGAAAAAATCATGAGCCTCAACGAACAGCAAAATATTTTTATACAACATGTCGCCTTGCTGATCAATCAGGCCCATGAGCTAGGTTTGGTCGTTACCGCCGGTGAGTTATATCGGACCCCCGAACAGCAGAAGCATTATATAAAAACGGGCCGAAGCAAGACCATGAACAGTCAGCATTTGAAACGGTTGGCGATAGATTTGAATTTTTTCATTCGGCAGGAAGATGGCAAACTGAAATTGATTTATGATCATGAAAACATACGCCAACTCGGTCTTTTCTGGGAGAACCTCGATACCGCCAACAAATGGGGAGGGAATTGGTCCAGTTTCAAGGACACGCCGCATTTTGAGCGCCGCGAGAACCTTTCCAGCGATACGATTATGGCCACCGATACGGCAACGTCCCATATCGAAACGTCCGCCCGGGGCGCTGACCTGCTGAACCGAACGGTAGGATATCGGTGTGAAAACAAGAAGGACGATGTAGAAACCATTCAACGGCTGTTGAATATGAACGCAAATCAATTTCCCCTGGAAACCCCCTTAAAATGTGATGGCATCTATGGTCAGATAACACTTGGCGCGGTTCAAGCCTTCGAGAAAACAAAATTCGGCAAAGAGAGTGAGCATGGCAAGATTGCGCCTCGGGACCAGACATTAATTGCCTTATGCCAGGCACTGCCAACAACGGTTGATCGGGTGTTCCTGGGATTATTGTATTTGGCTGCGGACGAAAATAGCATTGACGCTTTTTCTGACAGCATCGTGGACTGTATGAATCACTACCAGATCAACACTCCGCTATTGCAGGCTCATTTCCTGGCCCAGATCGGGCATGAAAGCGGAGAGCTGCGTTTCAAGGAAGAAATTGCCGGTGGAAGCGCCTATGAAGGCCGGCGTGACTTGGGGAATACGCAACCGGGTGACGGGCCGCGCTTCAAAGGCAGAGGATTGATACAATTGACCGGCAGAGCCAATTATAGCGAATACCAGCGACTGAATCGATTTGACAGCCAGGTTACTGAAAACCCGGAACTTGTTGCCACTGATCCGAAATTATGTGTCGATGTAGCCGGATGGTTCTGGGATACAAGAAAACTCAATTTATTGGCCTCCCAGGATAACCTTGAACAGGTGACAAGAAAAATCAACGGAGGGTTGAACGGCCTTGAAGACAGACGCAGGCTGCTGATCAGAGCCAAAACAATGCTTGGCGTTCCGGTTTAGTGACCATCCAGAAGAAATGGAATTGTTGGTTCACAGACACTCAATATGAGAAACCGAATAAAGATCAAGAAAGTCAACAAGAAAAAATATCGCGATGCGGAGTGATCCCGCCGTTACCCGACATTGCAATGATGTAAGCGTTCGCAGGAGACCTTATCTGCTTTGTTCCCGGGCACTTGAAGGTTGACTAGGTCGTCGGCTTGCCTGGCGCCGTGCATCTGCGGCACCCTGTAAACCCTTACCGGTCAGTATTTTACAATCAGTCGGTGCCAGCACCTTAACCAGCGATGGTCAGCATACTCTTGGTCACTTTGGCGGTCGCAATCAGCTTGTCGTTGGCGGTGACTTTAACATCGATAAAACAAAGGCGTTTACCCAGTTTCAAGATTTCTGACTTGAAGTGGACCACATCGCCCAATGTGGCCGCGCGCATCATGGAAACATGAATATCATTGGTCACTGCCTCGGTTTGATCATCCATCAAGGTGGCTAAACCGGTATAGGCGCAGATATCACAAAGCGCGTATATGGCCCCGCCATGAAACTTTCCCGATGGATTGACTATATTTTCTTTTACTTCTACAGTTATCTCGGCACTACCGGATTGAGATGTCGATGATGTCACGCCTAAAAATTGGTGAAATGGAATGGCCAGGGATTTTTTTGCTCTTTCGTTCATCGTCTTCCTTTATCGCTCTTTTATGGACTTTTCAGACAGCCTCGGGGCATGCTCGTTTCGATTCGTCGCCTCGATCAAGTCGCTGATCGCGAAAGCCAGCTGATCCGCCGCCTCGATGCAAGGCAGATGGCCGGCACCTTCCACAATCTGGAAATGGGAGCCGGCGATGAGGTCGCTCAAAGATTGCACCAGCTCGGGGGGAACGGCCTTGTCTTCCGAGCCGCACAGGCAGCGCACCGGCAGCTTCAGCCGCCTGGCGGCCCCTGTCAAATCCGCGTCTCTCAGGGCCGCGCAGGTACCAACATAGCCTTCCATGGGCGTCCGCACCAGCATGTTGCGCCAGACGGCCACGGCCTCGGGAACGGTTTGGCAAAATGATTTGGTAAACCACCGCTCCATTATCGAATCGGCAATACTTTCGATCCCGTTCTCGCGGATCGCGTCGATACGCTGGTTCCAAAAATCATCCGAGCCCACTTTATGGGCGGTATCGCACAGAACCAGTCCACGAATCATGTCCGGCCGGCGTGCCGCCACCCCCAAGGCGATCATGCCACCCACCGAAACTCCACACAGGATCGCCTGTTTGATTCGGAGATGATCCAAGAGGCCGGCCAGATCCTCAATGTGGTTGTCCAGAGTGTAGGGAGCCGGCGTGGCATCGGAAAGGCCATGGCCCCTTTTGTCGTAGCAGAGGCTTTGAATTCTCCCGCCTAAGCGATCGAGCACGCCGCTCCAAATTCTCAGGTCGGTGCCCAACGCGTTAGCAAAGACCACCAAAGGCTTTCCGATGTAGCCGCTTCTCCGATAGTGAATATGGAGTCCGTTGATTAAATCAACTTGCACAGTTTCCTCCCTATAGCCTTGCAAAAAGCATTATCTCAAGCAATAAAGTAAAGAGGTTACGGTTCAACACGACTCGTTGCCGAGATGATGACTGCCCCCAATCGTTGTTCGGCCTCCACACGACGATGCGCCTCCGCTGCCTGAACGAACGGATATACGGTGTCAACAACGGGCATTATTTGCCCCTGTTCGATCATCTCTTTCAATATGATCAGTTCTTCCTTTGTTTCACCGGCAAACGCAAAAACCGCCTTCCTGTCGGCAAATAGAGCGGTAATGAAGGATCTGACCATATCGGACAGCTTGGGATTGGCCATGAGATAGCGCCCCTTGGGGTTGAGGGCACCGACGCAATCGGAGTATGAACGACTGGCAACCATATTGAAAATCACGTCATAGGTCCGACCGCGCTGGGTAAAGTTTTCCTTTGTATAATCAAGGAAATAATCCGCCCCGATGCGGCGCAGCAAATCCGCCTTATGGGGACCGTCAACGGCTGTCACCTCGGCTCCCAGTGCCTTGGCCATCTGGACGCCGTAGATGCCGATGCTGCCACCCGCACCGTTGATCAGTACCGTTTCTCCCTTTTTGATAGCGGCTTTGCTTAAAAAATGCAGCGCATTCAAACCACCCAGCGGTACGGCGGCCGCCTCTTCGAAACTGGTATTATGGGGCTTGGGTACGATTGTATAGCGGGCCGGCAGGCACAGGTATTCGGCATGGGCACCCAACCGCAGTCTGGCTGTTCCGAAGACAAGATCTCCTTTGTTCAGGTTGGTAACATTTTTCCCGACCGCTTCCACTTCACCGGAAAAATAACCGCCCAGTATCTGTTTCCTCGGCGCCTTGATTCCCAGAGCTATCCGCATCGGCAGCCGAAGCCACTTCACCTGGAAATCGAGATTTCGCATCTCGCAGTCCGCCTTGGTCACCTCTGCCGCGTGAATTCTGATCAGAATTTCATCATCCATCGGGGTTGGCGTATCTACCGTCTTGACCCGCAGAACATCCGGCGGCCCGTATTTTTCATATACTATCGCTTTCATGTTAGATCCAGATATCATTATCAGCTGTCATCTCACCGCCTGCATCACCAGTATTGATTGTGCCGGCGGGCTCGACGAGCATTACTTTGCATTCATTTTTTGCGGCTATTTGACCCGAGACTTAATGAGCATTCTATCCAAAGTTGACGGCGCCCACTTGCTCAAGAACAAGCCAAATTTCTCCTTGAATCCCGCCGGGAATACGTCTCGTTTGCGATATTTGATCCCGTCCAGGATGATTCCTGCGGTTTGCTCTGGGGTCAACCCGGCGACCAATGCGTCATCCATTTTCCCGTATGGACTGCCATCCGCGGTAAGGGCGTTGAGGGATCCATCGGTTTGAACAAACCCCGGACTGATAACCATGACATGCACACCCCTTTCCATGATTTCCAGGCGTAGGCTGTTCAGGTAACCCTGCAAGGCATGTTTACTGGCATTATACCCGGATCGTTCCTGGGTGGAGTACCGGCCCATCATGCTGGAAACCGCGGCAATATGGCCTTTGGTTCTGATAACATGCGTCAGGCCGTGTTTAATAAAATAAAGCATGGAAAAGAAATTTACTTCCATGATGTCCCTATAAACCTGAATGTCGCTTTCCTCAGCTAAGGCCCGCATGGATATTCCTGCGTTGTGAACAATACCATCGAGCTTGCCGTTCGTTGATACGGACAGATTAATGGCCGCTTTACAGTCGTCCTCCCGTGTCACATCTCCCTGGAACACAATGATGTTTGGCCCTGCCTGATTTTTCAACGCCTCCAGTTTTTCAACTGTGCGGGCCATGGAAACAACTTTAGCCCCTCTTCCTGCCAACATGGCTGCCACAGCCCGCCCAATCCCGGAGCTCGCCCCGGTAACGATAAAAGATTTGTCCTCGAAAAAAGCGCCCATTCATCTGTCCTCTTTATTCGTCTTTTTCTATTTTGGCGTCTATGCTTTCAACTATTACAACTATGCATTGGTAGCTTAAAACCTCAGTATTCGAGTGTCATACCGACGCCAACTTCCTTTAAATCGGCAACCTTTGATAATGCGATTTTGGAGTTCAAATCCGTGCAATGACAGGCATGCAGTGATTCAGGTCCCAGAGATTGCATATACCTTACAGTTCCTTCCAACTGTTCCTCAGAAGGGTCCAACAAATGAAAGCCGCCTATGATGTCGACAACTCTTTCATCTAAACAAACCTTTTTCGCATATTCTACAATGTTGCAGATTCCAGCATGGGAGCATCCTGTAATAATGACCAAACCGGCAGATGATTGATAGGCTAATGCCGAATCATCTGATACGAAGTCGTCCTTTTCAAATCCATTGTCGACGATTCTGCCTATCGGGTTCTTAGCTTCAAATTTATTTGTTCTCTCAATCTCCCCTAGAAATACCAAGCGTTCAGTTAAGTGTACAGGCACCTTGCTCAATTTCATTTCGAAATAGCCAGAAAGCGTATCTTCCTGAAGTAAGGAGCCGATTTCTGGTAAGCCACCAATTCTTCTGCTTAATAATGTCAATGGATGAGTGACAAGCATGGGCTTCTTGACCTGTATATTTTCTATCATCCCTTCCGTATAGAGTCGGATAAGTGGAATCAGCCCCCAACTGTGATCCAAATGGCCGTGAGACAACACGACAAAATCCACATCCAGCAAATCCAAAGACATTTTTCGTGCATTTACGATGAACGCATCTGAATACCCGACATCGAATAAGATCGTTTTACCTTCATCCTCAATGAGGTACGACACCCCTGGTTCGCCAAGGAAATATCTGTCAATAAATGTATTGTTATCGATGAGCACTGTCAGTTTCATTTGATCCTCACATAGAAGTATCGGAATACTCTGCTTCTAACAGTCCAAACAATTACTCCATTATTATTTATTGCTCACAACAAGTCCAATACCTGCGCCGATAAATGTGACTCCGATAATTCGTTTAAGAGGAATATGAGATATAGAGACATTTCTTAAAATCCTTCCAATGTTAGAATGGGGTCGGGTCGCCGAAACATCCTGAAACAAAACAATTATGCCAATAAATTGCCTTGGGCCGAACCGGATCGCATTGTAATAAATTCTTTTAAATCCGATTTGAGGATTTTCTCCAATTCAAAAAGGTTTTCCTCTTTTGTTTCAGTAAATAGAAATCCAAAAACAGGATATTCTTCGTAATCGATTTTACGTAATTCAAGTGGCTTTTCGAAATTGGATAGCAATAGGTCATAGTCAAATGAAGCGATTTGAGTTCCTTCAATACCTGTAGAATTGTCAAGGACGATGATGCTGTAAAGCTTTCCTTCTTTGTTTTTTAGAATTTCTTGCCATTCAGGTCGTTTTTGCGAAAAATAAAGTACATAAGGATTGAATCCATAGGCGAGGTAGGCCGAATCGGCGGTTGAACACCAGCCTCCAAATCGCATTGGATTGATCTCCACTGGCACTAATGAACCGGTACGTTCACGTCTGATTTCAGCGTGGACAGGAAAATTTTTCACCCCCGATAGGATTCCAATTTCCTTTAAGAATGCAGAAAATTGGTTAATATTGCTTTCAATAATTTCTTTTGATGAAATATAAACACGATCACTTACATCTTCGTGGGAAGAAAATATGTGTTTGTGAATGTTGAGAATGACTGGGTACCCTGTAGTATCAAAATAAGCATCAACTGCGAATTCTTCACCTTCAATGCACTGTTCGATAATAAATGATTCTGTGTTAAAAACCTCCGCCGGATAAAAATCTTTGGCACGATGTATTTCCGCCTTCATCGCTTCTTTTACTTGCTCCCATTTTTGGAGACTCGTGACTTTGTATACTCCCATGCTAAAGAAACCAACGGCAGGTTTAATAATAAATGGGATAGGAATATCTTCCAAAGACAGATAGTCCAATTCACATAATTGTATTTCTCTGAAATAAAAATCAGGATACATTGTCTTTGTCAGTGTTCGGAATTTTACTTTATCTTTGAATAATTCAATTTTCTGGGGAAGATTTGTGGACGACAGATGTTTGGCTATCCATCCGATAGCGTTTTCAGATGTCGTGTAGATCATGATATTCTCTGATGACCTTGCTCGTTGAATAGCTTTCTCTTCCTCAAGTATGTTCAACCCTTTATTAAAACCGAGTTTTTCCGCAATTTTCGTTTTGACAACGGGAAATCCGTTTTCTTTAATTGTTTTTCTTAAAAAATCAGAGACGAATGGCTTATCTACAAAAATCATTTTTCCCATATTCTATTTGTTTGCTTGTTGTATGATGTACTGCTCACCCACCGGTTACTACGTTCAATGCCTTTTTGTATGATTTCCGAATATCTCAAAAGTACAATGACTTCACCCTCTGCATTTTATAGATTTGACCAAACCACAACAGATTAATAGAAATTTTTACATATCAAGTTGATCGCTGCATAGCGGAGACTATCGAATCGGCCGGGAGCTGATCGTACCCGCCACGATGTCCAGCTTTTGCCCACCAAAGCCGATGCCGCCGCCTTTATCGAAAACGTCCATCTTGTAAGCGATGGACACGGCATCGAAATCGGAGTTCGTCGCAAAGGACCTTGCAAAGCGGATTTCGTCTTTCAGCGATCCCCTTGCCAGAGATACCGAAGTCGTCTCCACGATGACCCCGTTTTTAATCAGCATCAGGGTAAAAACGCCATTTCTATAGGACTGCCAGGTGAGCGATCCATGATAGGTAGCCGTGGCATCGATGGTATAATTGTTTGGTTTGGCGATTTGGTAATCGATAGTAAAGTTGTTGTCCTCAAAATTACATGCCGTCGGCAGGGTGTCAATGGCACACACCGGGGGGCTGTCTGGCGTTATCGACTGTCCCATATAATTCGATCGACATGATGACACACAACACAATACCAATAAGCTAATTACCATGGAACCGCGTAAGCACGCCCCGAATGAATTACGACAAAAAATTCCAAGATTCACGGCATCCTCTCAACTGTCTTGTTGGCGATATAGATCACAGATTGACTGAATGTGCTCCTGTGTCTCATTTGTAAATTCTTTGAAATGATCACCAGAAATAAGTCTATTATTTTTCCACATTGCAAGTTTGAAAATTGCAGTGCGTCTTTTCAAATCATCAAACATCAATGCTATTTCTTTATCCTCGGAATGGTACTTTTTTCTTAGAATGCAGTTTTTGCCTTTTAATTGACCGGCTAAGACCGTTTGAGTACCATTTTTCACGTTATATCTTTTTATGTCAATCGATAGCCGTGGTCACCTTCAATCATCTCAATCACTTTAAAACCCGTATTTGGATACAGCATACTTCATGGCGGAAACATTTTCCACGGGCGCAAACACCGGCAGGTCGCATCCCAGCGCCAGAATGAAACCCGCATCCACGGTTTTTCCTTGCTCAAGGGTTTTCCTGCAGATCTCATCCACTTGTTGGGGAGATCCGGATTGGATGATTTGGGGATCGATGTTGCCGTAGATAATATCTTCCGGAAAAAAGCGGGCCGCCTCGCTGATCTCGACCTCATGGCCGATACTGATGATGGCTGGATGGTGCCAGTTGGCGGTACCGGATAGATAAGGCAGATTTCGCTTTTGCTCCCCGCAGATATGAAAAAAATACCGCGTGATCCCGGATCGGTTTAACCGGTTGATATATTTTTGATGGCTCGGCAGGGCAAAGCGTTCAAAATGGTTGGGGGATATCAGCTGGTTGCTTTCCATGGGGCTGCTGTTATACACGGCGATGTTCTCACTGCCAAAGGTGTCGATCCAATAATCCAGCACGCTGAAGATATGATCGGAAGCCATGTCAATCAAACGGTCACAAAGATCGGGCTTTCTGATCATCCATCGGCCAAACCATTCCATACCGCAGATATTGGCCGCCATGGTAAAGGGTGAACGGTGATGAAACCAGACAATGCCGCCGGTTTGATTTTGAAGCCTTGAGAACTGCATGGCGGTTTCAATTCCCCCGGCGGTTTTCGGGTCCGGTGCCGTGAGTGCCAGAACGCCTGATTCGTCATGGACCGGATGGGCAACCACTTTCATGGCCTGGTCAAGTGGGCTTGATGGCAGCCGGACATCCCCGCCAAAGTCATGGGCGCCCAGAAGGGTATGGCGGATGATTCGGGGCAGGGGGGCAAAACCGAAACGTGTTTCTCCCTCAAGCCTGGCGTTGAAGCTTTTTTCCGGATTTTTGAAGGCATCGGCGACGGACAATCCTGCCGCAACACTGGTAAAGCCGGTATCGATGCTCCCAAGGGCCATCGTCGTCATCGGGTCAAAGCGGTACATGGCTGCCAGTTTCTCCCACCAGTCGTTCATTGTCTTACTCCTGTATTGTAGAGGACATTAAGCGTTTGGCTTCATTAACGCCGGCGATAATATCCGGTGCATACCCGTCCGCACCGAATTTTCTGGCCACGTCCTGTGACAAGGGCGCACCGCCGACCATGACTTTGACATCCGGATTAAGATCGCGGATACTGTCAATTACCATGGGCATGACCAGCATACTGGTTGTCATCAGTGCTGACAAGGCCACGATATCCGGCTGAACCTTTTTCGTCTGCTCAACAAATATCTGACAGGAGACATCTTTGCCCAGATCATGGACATCCCAGCCCGAAGCGATAAACATGGCCTTGAGTAGATTCTTGCCGATGTCATGGATATCGCCTTCAACGACGCCCATGATGATTTTACCCGCGCGTTGCGATTGGTTTTGCGCATTAAGATGGGGTTTCAGGATGTCCAGACCCGCATACAGAGCATCCGAGCAAAGCAGCAGTTCCGGGATGAAATATCTGCCTGCCGTGTAGTATTCCCCAACTCTAGCCATACCGGCCGCCAGCCCCTGTTTGATCGCGGAGACAGGGTCCTGCCCCTTATCAATCACCTTTTTACAAAGCTGTGCGCAAAGAATTTCATCATAGTCGAGCACGGCCTGGCTTAACTGTTGGTACAGCGTTGGGTTCTCTTTTTGGTCCACCATTTGGGCACCGCCTTAATATTGAATAGTCCAACCCTCACGCAGGGCTTTTGCGATGTTTCATTTTTCAGCGTTCACAGGTTCCCTCATCTGCTTTTTTCCCGGGCACTTGAAGTACGACATAAATTTGAATCAAATACTAATCAGACAATTTTTCCTCAGGCTTTTTCATTGGTTTAAGGGTCGGAGGCTGATAAATCATATATTTGAGTGTCGATCCCTGAAGATAGTTTTGAGGCCAGATTACCAATCAACCGGCCTTCCTTCTCTTCCTCAGACAATGTAAAAACAGAGGTAAAAAGGTTTGTTACTTCGCCTTGGCTGTTTTTATCGAGAATTTTGTGATTCATGCTTTATCTTTATAAATCCGCTTTGGATAGAACGGCGAGTTCAGGGGAGCGACGATAGGGGCGTCCCTTGAAACGCGCATGCGATAAATGGACAGGATGTCGTACTATGCACGCTGGGCCTACGAGCAATAATGGACAAAAGTAATTTGCGAGCAAACGACACAAAAAACATTATCCGTGGTATGGAAAAAATCGGTGTCAAACGATTTCATTAATCCGTTGATAAGAAACGTTGATGGCGACATCTAATCTATTCCCAGGATGGACTTTGAGAGCATTGAAAATACAAGTATATTAAAGCCCGTACACGCTTTCCTCAAAACGCCAAGGTCCGCCCGGTCTGCGTGTAAGCACAGGTTCGCTTAGGCCAGTGGAAATAAATAATTCTCCAAGATGGCGACGGGTGTGGGTCTGTCCACAAGGCAGCCCCGCTGGTGCATATTGAAATATTCGCCAGCGGGGGTAACACCGTGGACGGGACCACAAACAAGCAAGATGGGGAATTATTTTTTTCTACTGGCCTTACCTCTTTTTCAAATATTTCTTTAAATCTCTGTAATAATTTTGATGGGGGCCAATCATTATCAACGCGAGTCGTTCTTCATTGAAACGGTAAGCTAAAAGATACTGAATGGTCTTAATCTTAAATTTATGCACACATACTTCGCTCAGGTCACCCTTTTTTTCGTCACCGATATTTGGATTTTCGAGTATTAGCTTTATCTGTTCATCAAGAATCATTTTCTGAGCTTGATTGAACTTTTTAACCCGTTGTTCGAAAGATCGAGATTGAATAATTTTCATCTGCCATTACCCCAATTTGTATTCGGAGTATTCACCCTGATCTAATTCGGTAAGGCCTATGAATATTTCTTTGATTAAGCTGAATGTAAGGTCTGGATTTTCCTCAGCGCATTTTCCAATCATGGCCCAATATTCAATTTGGCCCGTAACTGATCTTTTGTCAATTTTACTATAGATTTTGGCCTGTTTGACCAAATCCTCAGATACCCTGACGGCTGTTGTCATATTTGCACCTCCAATTATTTGTAGCAAAAATAAAACATATAGTCGCAAAATGCAACAAAGTAATTGGATTGGCACTGGAAGCGAACCCACAAACTAAGGGGCTGGGAACAAGTATTGCCAAACGCCCAGAATGCCCCGAGTTATAATAAAATAGTGATCGTTCAAGGTGCCACCGTTTTTGCCGGTCCCACTTTAGTGACAGGTTCGCTTCAATATACTGATATTGTAACAAAAATTAAGCATATTGATTTTTTCCAGTTTGATGCATATTCAACGTAATGCAATCGTAAACACAAAAAAGGAGAAGAGCGGGTCGTTTTGCCCGGTCAAGTTCACCCTATGGTTCGGCAAAGCCATTATTTCCAATTCTGTCAAGAATGAAGACCTGACCCTGTTGCCTGTTTGATTGGCTTTCCATTAATGATTTTGTTGATCTCATTTTAATTTTTCCAATAGCTAAAGCCGCTCTTCAGCGAGCGCGTTTTTTCAATCCGCCCTATTCGGGCAATGGGGTCGCATTGGCTTTGTGAAATAAAACATTTTTATCCATTTTTTAGATGGGTTAGGACTTTTTAAAAATGATCAACGACACAGCTAAATACACAAAGATCGATTCAGGGTACATGGGCCAATTAGTGGAATGGCCCGCGGTCCTCACCGAAGGTAAGGACCTTGAAGAATGCCGAGCCATGCTTCGGGATGCTCTCAATGAGATGGTGCTTGCTTACCGCCAAACTGGCAGGGAAATGCCGCACGGAAACGCTCTTATTGAGCAATTGGCCATTGAGGTTCAGCATGTCGGTCAAACGGCGTGATCTCATCCGACTCATGGAACAGCATGGTCTTTACCACGTAATCCATTCGAAGGTATTGGCAAACCCGAACCACTCAAACACGCCCTGTCAGGATATTGGTCACGCCGAATCAATGATGAACATCGGTTCGTGTATAGGGTATTAGACGATGCAATCCACATTGCACAGCTTCGATACCATTATTAATCTGCCAAACGTTTGTTCGCTTTATCGATATATATCTTTTCGATGACCAACTTTTACAACCCAAACCGTCAGCTCTTTGTCTTGAATGGAAAATACAATTCGATAATTGCCTTGGCGCACTCGATATCGATCTTGGCCGGTGAGCTTTTCACACCCAGCAGGAGGAGGATCAGCTGATAATTCCTTAATTTTTTTTAAGATGTTTCGTAGATCCTTTTTCGGGATTTTTTTCAGGTCCTTCCAAACGGACTCCCGAAAATAAACTTCATATCCTGCCATCTTTTTTAAGCCTTTTTATCATTTCATCATAGGAAATTAGGGCTTCGTCTGCTCTTTCATCAAATGCTGCAAGGTCCTCAGCATCTTCGGCAAGAGATTCTCTGATGGCTGTGTTAACAAGGTCAGAAATCGATCTGGAAGTTTCAAATGACTTTAATTTCAATGCCTTATGAAGTATAGGATCTAAATAGATTGTTGCTCTTTTTGCGGGTGTAGCCATAATGCCATCTCCTTTTTTGTGACGTTATAACGTCATAACGTTTATGCGTCAATAATGAGTCTTCAGGAAGCGGATCCCATACTTGGCGGTAAAACTTGTTTTTCCAAGAGAATTGGCGTTGATCATGAACCCGATCAAGGCTGCGTTTGCCTCGGGTGGAACATCAATTAATAATATTCACCCATCAACAGCCGGTTCTTGGGCGTAATGTCGGCGGGTATTTTCTGGGTCACAATCCGATACCCACTTGATCGGAGCCGCATCGCTCTCACTGCGTCTACGGCAAGGGTACCATCCATCCAGCCTTCCAAGCCACCAGTGGACGATTCCATTAAATCATGGCAGCAGGGCAAAACGGCAACTCTGGCCTGCTGTTCCACGGCCTTCGTAAGAATTAGGTCCGTCAAGGATCCGCAGGCGTGGGCCGAAACCACGATATCATCCGGAAAAATGGTGGTCTCCTGGATTGGCGCTTCCCGATAAACGACTCTGCCGTTTAGCCTCGGCCATGTTGAGATCAACGCGTTGGACAATTTTTCTGCGTTGATAGGAATTTTTTTATCCACGGCAAGAGCTGTTTGTGAACTGTCATCCAGGATGAGCATAATATGCGCCAAAAGTCCATGCCCACAGGCAAGATCCACGATCCTCCCGCCCCGGTATCGTCGCCGTACGCGTTTTGCCATTTCCCAAGCTTCGTGGAGCTCTTTTCTGGGAAGCGTTCCCGCCCTGCAGACCGCCCGCGCAATTTTATCGAAAAGGCGGTTGCCGGGAAAAAGGGACTGTTGCTGAGGGGTCAGTCTGTTTTTTGAAGATTTTTTCATATCTCCGCTTCGTTATATATCAGAGACATTAAATAAATTTGGTCTGCGCACCAGACATCGGGATCTGATTTGGTGATTTGCGATGATTGGCATCGGTGGGTAATGTACCAAACATGCCCTGAGATGTAATGCCGATGCGCCCGTGCCACTGGACTCCCTCTGTATCGTCTATTTTAGTGCCAAAAAAGACGATATTGCCCTATAAAAGGGGGGCTGCTTTTATCATATATCCAATCTTCTCTTTTAGTTATCTTTCGGTGCGACCCTATTCCACCCCAGCGTTTTGTTCTGTTTTTATAATTACCAATAGGCTGGATCATTAAACGCCTCAACACATGTAGGACATTCTTTAATGGTCGAAATGGGTTCTTCCGTTAGGGACTGGCCCAGCCAACCTTCTGGCATTAAAAGCTTAAGCGGAGCCTGAATGACATTTTCAACGACGCGATTAGCGTCCTATGGAGCAGTGTATTAGAATTTTATTCGGTAGAATATATATGGGGCAAAAAATGTCCAAATAAGTACAAGGAGCCATACTCTGCCACTCAGAATATTGTAATCCATAAAAAGCCTATTCCAAGTATGCCCTGCTACAAAATGTCCAAAAGTAAACTCGAAAATGATCGTCATAATTAACCAGATAGCACCGATAGTAAATGCATATTCAGCTGACTGAATTTGAAAAGCTCCGGTTAAAATAAAAATATAAATACTGAATAAAATTATTGTGATTAGCGTCGATAATTGATGTGCTGACAATTCTGACATTGATCGACTGTAAAACTTCTCTCGAATAATCCCATTTGCAATAGCTATAACCACCATTCCTAACCAAGCAAAAATGTAAATAAATATTGTTTTCATTTTTCCGTTAATACCGAGTTATGATGCATATTAAAACTGCGTTTTATGCATAGTCGAAAATGGCATGGTTCGCCAGAAGCGATTATATATGATGGGCAAAGATAAGACCTGTTTCATCGTTAACAAAAGGACCGTGCCCATTAATTTGGCTTGCATTTAATCCTCGATTTTTCAGTTGTGAACCATCTCCAGGCTTGACTGCATGATCCTGGTGGTTGGAAACGTTCACTTGCCGGGAACCCCATGCGGATATGGGTATTCAATGCCAACCTTAATGAAAAAAATTGGTGAATTCGAACGTTGAGTACACCGGCGAGCTTCAGCGAGAAAGCGAGTTCCCCTCAATGAACAAAGAGGACTGGATGGTTCGAATCCGGTTATTTTTGCGAAGCATTGGATTGGGCGCCTGAAGCTTAATACCCTCAATCATGCCGATAATCTCAGCAATCCGTATCAGCAGGCCAATCGTCAGGGATGTCATTTGGCAATCGTGAAGTCTGTGTTTCATCGAGAGTAATATCCTCTAAAAGAAGAAAAACCTGTAGAAAGACGTCGTACTTCAGGAATGCCACGGCCCCTGCGCTCTGGTGGAACTGGTTGTTCGCTTTTCTTTTTATAGGTTAGAATGAAGCAGTTTGTCGGGTAATGGACGGACACGCTTCCAGTCGTTCGAGGAATGTTCTGCTTGCCAAAGGTCATAATTCTTTTGCAAATTCAGCCACAATTCAGGTGTCGTATTAAAAGCTCTTGAAAGCCGTAAGGCCATATCAGGCGTTACAGCCCCCTTTTGGTTTAAAATTTTTGATAAGGTTTTTCTGGATACATTTAAATTTGAAGCCATTTCTGTTATTGAAATCGCCAAGGGCTCAAGATAGTCTAATTTAAGGATGTATCCAGGATGTGTTGGTTGTCGTTTCATTCGTCTCATTATATTGCGCCTTTTAGTGATAATCGTTGTAATTAACGACATATGCATCACCATCAATGAATTTAAAAAAGATACGCCAATTCCCAGACACTCTTACCGAATATTCACCTTTCAGGTTTCCCGTTAGCTTATGTAAATATGACCCAGGATAATTCATGTCTATGATATCATTTGCGCCATTTAATCGATCTAAAATCCTTGCTATCTTATCAGCATGTTCAGGGCGGATTCCTTTTTTGCTACCATCATAAAAGAAATCCTCGAGCCCTTTATGTTTGAACGATTTGATCATAGCCCATGTGTAACCCATCAGGTTACATATGTCAAGATTTTTATCAGTTGGCGAGTGTTTTGAAGCGAACGTCGCGGTCAGGGGCAGCAAGGGCTTCCACTGCCCTTCATAAATGAAAAACAAGTACTTTTTCAGGTTATTTTTTGAAGCGGCCTGGCCCTTGCTGTCACCTGCACTGCAATGTTCGGCAAAGGATTATGCAAAAGCCAATCTTCGACCCTTCGGTTCTGGAATGGGATCGTTAAATTCCTTTGCTGTTTCGATCCAAAGTTCCATCGCGGCTTTTATGTTAGCAAGTGCTGATTCATATGAGTCGCCATGCGCCATGCAGCCCGCCAGTTCCGGAACGTCGGCGACATACGACTTGTCTTCGTCACTCCAAAAAATTATAATTTCGTATCTATTCATCATTTTCAATTCCTAACCTGTATTTTAATATCAATTCACGCACCTGTTTGACTTGATACGGTTTTGCCTTACTACCATCCTTTTGCAAATTAGGTTTTTCTTCAATTCCTTTTCTCCGAAAAAAATGATGACTTCCTTTGACGCGCATCTCAAATCCAAACTGTTGTAAAAGACGGATCAAATCCGAGAAAGCTATATTGGCATCACTCCTACCCCGTAAGATCTGAAATATCAATTTTTCGTATTTACCCATTTTTTAATTTTCCTAAATCAATATAATTCAAGCTTTATGGGTTGCCGAACGGGCGCGAGATGAGCGGTAGAACCGCCGCCTAATCACACCGGAGCGGCAGCGACGAGTGTGTATTAGGTGGCGGTTCTGCCGCTCCATGGAGGGTTAGGCGGCGCTGTACGACGCATTCCCTCCATGGCGAAGCATTTCGCGCCCGTTAAGCGGCGCGCAGCGCCGCTTAACGGCCAGCCTCAGCAGCCGCGACGATCTATCAGCGGTCTGCTGGAGGCTGATGTTGGTTTGAGGGTGTCTTTGAAAAATACTTTACTCTTGGTAAATTTTTAAAGTGCGCGTCTTGAGTCCAAATGTCACACTGATGCATTTTGGCAGTTGCGTAGATTATACTATCCGCCATTGGTAGATTATATTGCATACTTATTTTAGCCGCGCTCATAGACAAGTTTATAGTGAGATCGATAATTTTCCCTTTTTGCATCGCAGCTACCGACTGCAATGCTTCGTCTTCACCGGCTTCACGCAACACCACTTTAAAGACTTCATAGATAGTAATGACTGGCACAATAAGAGAGGAAGCGTCCATTAAAGGAAAAGAAAAATTCGCAGAATTGGGTCCGCCTGCGAAATATTCTAACCACCCAGAGGAGTCGACAATGTTCATAAACGATCATCCTCTCGCTCGAAATCTGTATTGATTCCTTTTAAGAATCCTCGAAGTTCTGAAATATCTCTATCCGGAATCAGTTCGATCCTTCCTTCATATTCAATGACCCTTAATTTTTGCCCTGGGCGTAATTGCATCGTTTCTCGTATAAGCTTTGGTATAACGACTTGATATTTTGGAGAAACTGTAACTGTATGCATAATTGCGCCTCCATCGATAAGATTTTTGTAATACGATATCATCATCGATGAGGTTTTGTCAATTATTGGAGGGGCCAACGCCCAGCTTCACCGGCCGGGCGGATTGAAACTGCATAGTTGATTAATGAACGTGGAATACAACTTTGAGCAAGATTTCAAAGAAAAGCCTTCGCCAGCCCGGTCCTGTGTGAAAGCTGTTGTTCGTTAATTTGGCTAACGTTCCGCGTGGCCGGACGGGCAAACAAACTGAACCGAAGCATGCTACCGCCGATTAAAAATGGACCCACTTGCGCAGTTTTATGGACCCACGCAAAAGTTGCTGATTTTGAGGATGAGGCCGTGAGGGCAGCGGTTTAGAAGAGATGCTCACGGTTACCGGCATAGAGCCCGCCCAGCCAATGTAAAAAAAGACCCCGCCTATAGCCCACCTTTTAAGCCGGAGACGATACGCATGGCGTAATTATTGATTGAGGGACGATTGAAGTTCGCTAACGACGCGATCAAGATGTTTTAGGCGATGCTCCAGCATGTGAGATTTTCTGAACGATGGATTCCATAGATAGCGTATTGGACTCGCTTGGGGGAGGCGGTGGTATCACGTGTGATAGCAGTATAATAGGGATGTCTATGCTTTCATACTTTCTTAGTTATCAGCTCGAATCGATTCTCTTTCTCAATTCGTTCGCCGCGTTTTGAAGATCGGCTCGCCGCTGGCTGGCTTATGTTGAGCCGCTTGGCGATCTCGATGGTGGTCATACCAAGTTTCCGATGCGCCCAAAAACATAACAGCGAACGGGCTTGAACGGTCTGCGGAGATTTCCCGTAGGCGGTTACCTCATCCGCCTTAATGTTCATCACTTTCGAAACTCTTAGCACCACCTGATCAAAATCGATCCCCCGGGCTTTCAATAGATACTTTTCTTCAAGTGCCTCCTTGGCTGATGCAAGAACAGTTTCAACAAAATCACTGTCACCCAGGATACGCTCATCCCCTTTGACACGAATACCTGCCTTGCGAAAGCTCTTGAGCCCTGTCCAACCACCTATACTTCTCAATAATCCACCGCCTGTTAAATCCGGGCGTTTCCCCTCGGAAATGCCATTTTCCACAAATCTTCGGTAGCTTTTACGGGCGTCCCTTTTTCGGCTGGAAAACAGGCGGTAGACGGTTTCGATATTCTGCCACGGCTGTTCGCTTTTTCCCATAAGAACACTGTGACCACACCATGGATAGGCCTCCAAGGCCTTAATGTCATCCACCAAACCGGCTCTTAATGGATTCAGGTGAATATAGCGGACCAGTTCTTTAAGGTAAGGATCTTCCTGACACAAAATGGATTTGTAGCGGTTCTGAAAAAGCTGTCCGTGACGCTTGTATTTACGATTGAACCAACCGGCGTACCCAGTAAGAAGGCGGCTCATGAAAACGGAAATGGGGGTGGAGCCGGTTCTCAGCAATAAATGCACGTGGTTGTCGAGCATTGTCCAGGCAAAACAATTGGTACTCGTCTCGTAAACCAGAACCGGCATACGGTTCAAAAAGTTTTTCCGATTATAATCGGAGCGGAATATTTTTCAAGATATAATTGTCGTAGATTAAAAGATAACATGAAAATGCGGTGAGAAAAGCCAGACATGGGCTAACTGAGTCTCGGTATTTCCTTAAGACATGAAAAAGGAGATAACCGACATGAAGGAACATGTAAAGGGAAAAGCGGGCAACGAGGCCGGCGATGAAAGACCTGAACAATCCATAGATGGCGGGCCTCAGCCCAAGAAAAAATATCCAAAGCGTGGAAAACGATACTCCCGGGCCCAAAAGGATGAGATCCTGAATTATTCATCAAAAAACTCGATCGCCGAAGCGTCGGCCAAATTTGATGTATCCGAGACCACCATCTACGATTGGATCCGGACCGACAAGCGACGCAATACCGATGGAAACATTGGGGACTTCTCTGAAGTTGATGATGATCCCAAAACGATTCGGGACAACAAGATCCTGGCGATGTGGCGACAGCATCCGGGGTATGGGCCGAGCCAGATCCGCAACATGCTCAAACGTACCGGCTTCAAGGTATCGGTGGGCACCGTCCGCCATGTGATGGAGGAAAACGGCTATCTTCCACCGACACTCAAGCGCAAAGAACCTGCCGGGCGCTATGAGGCCGCACGCCCCAAAGAGTTGTATCACCTGGACTTTTACCATTTTTACGTCCACAAACAGAAAACCTGCGTTCTATTCATTGAGGACGATTTTTCGCGCTTCATTGCCGGCTGGACGATTACGCCGAGCGAATCGGCAGGGCCGGTAATCGAATGTTTCGAACAATCGGTTCAGCGCTACGGGCGTCCCGAAGGCGTCATGTCCGACCGGGGCTCGGCATTCCATTCGTGGAAGGGGCTGTCCCGCTTCGAGGCCCTGCTCGAAGAATACGACATCAACTATTATCTGGCGAAAAAGGCATCGGTCAACGGCAAGGTCGAGGCCCTGAACGCCAGTTTTCAGAAAGAGTGCATACACCAGACCGAGTTCATGGACCTTACGGATGCGGCCCGCGCTATTGGCCGGTGGGTCGATCATTACAATCATCGAAGAACGCATCACGGGTTGGGCGGCCTGTTGGTTCCGGCCGACCGTTTTTATGGAATCGCGGATCAAAGCCTCAAGCGCATTGAGCAGGGGCTCGGGGCAGAAACCGCCGAGTTGACCAACCCGGACAGCCGGGGCTTGGAGCTGTTCCGGGTGATTTCCCATGGCGGCAAACCGCAAATCTGGCTGATGGGTGAGAAAATACTCGGATAAATAAAAAAGAGTTGAATGGCAGGCTCAGTTTTGAGAAGTTGCAAATTTTTCCTGAAATCAGTACCCCCAAACCAGAGTCTGCCGACGATGAATATACAAGAAGATCTCAAAAAAACAAGCTTTCATTGATTGCCTTGCACCTGCTGACCCGGGATATGGCCGAACAGGCGGGCCTTTCTTTGGAAGGACCCGTCAGTAAAATCTGCAAACAAGCCGGGGTGAACCGTACGCAGGTCTATGAGAGAAAGAATCAACTGATCAAGGCGTTTGAAGGCATCGATCTGCCGGAACCGGGTCGACCACCGATACCATCCGACCCGGCATCGGACACCGCCGGGTGGGCGCTGCGGGTCACCGTCTTGCAATACCAAATAGATAATCCCGGCGCTGTTGTCCGACATTCTGGTGGGCGAACGGGCTACAGCCCCGGCTTCAGGCGGATCATCCTCGATCTGTTCGATGATTGGATCGGGTCTCAAGAGCGGTTCTGCGAACTTGTCGAGGTCCCGTATGCGACCTTGGATACCTGGAATGCCAGGGATGCAAACCAGGCTTACGAGCCCGCTTCTCCTCGGCCGATACCGGAATTTGGTCCAGAGGTAAATGCTGTCGCCCGGATGATCATTGAGGACTATGCCGTTTGGCAGGGGAGCGTAAGAGATTTTCTTCAATATGAGCCGAAGCGCGTTGATCTACCGCCGAATCAGATCGTACGCGTTCTTAAAATCAGCAAAATGATCTCGTCAAAAAAAATAAAATCACCCCGTTACCGGGGCAGTACGCAAAAGGTGCAACCGGGCACGATACTGGTCACTGACGGCAAAGGCATCTCGGTGCATCTAACCGAAAGCTGTGAAAAGAGGGATTATAATTGGCAAGGCATGGTCGATCAAACCACGGCCTGCCACACCGCCGTTGTTGTGACCGAAACGGAAAATGCACATGGTGTTCTTACCGCTTATGAACAAAGCGTCGACTTTTTGGGACGCAAACCCGACGCGCTGGTTCACGACAACAAGCCGATTCATGAAGATCGTATTCTCAGGCAAACCGTTGAGCCGGACACGACGATGATCCCGGCAACACCCCGACGCCCGGAAAACAAAGCGGTAATCGAGGGCGAATTCGGCAAGTTCGAACAGGCTGTGGGGCGTATCAAGCTTGATGACAGCAGCCCCGAAAGCCTGGTAAAAAGTGCCGTCGAAGAGGTGCTGCGTGCCTATACCGCCGGCATCAACCATGCGGGCCGGTATGAGTTTCAAGGTCTGAGCCGCTTGCAAGTCCTTCGCCGGGCATGCCCGGAGCCTGGAAAGGATCGCGCATTTTTGGAAAACCTGAAAGGGCGGCGAGACCGTTATAAAAAGCCGGAGCAACTTCCGACCATGAGGGTGGCAAGACGGCTCCTGGACAAGGGGTTTGTCGATTTTGGCCTTGATCCACTCGATCCAAAAGGCGGGCTTCGAACCTGGCTCAGTTCCCGTTATACGCCGGAGGCGATTCGGCAAGGTCTTGCCATCTTCGCCACACAGCGGGCAAAGGGACGCTTGCGCTCGGAGACCGCCCATAGATACCTGGTCAAGGTCATTCAAAATTGCCAGGATGAGATCGATTTGAGGCAACAAGAGGACTTGCTTCGGGAATATGCCGAGCTTGAAAAAAGGGGCATGCTCCGAGAACTCGAAAGAGAATACGAACTGTTGAAAGCACAGTGCGATGGATCCGGGCCGGCCAATGATTTGGCTTTCCAATTGAGCGAAAAGGCTGTGTTTGGCGGGATGATCCTCCAACGCTCCTTCTGGGAAGCCAAGCTGAAAAGGCTACTGCTGAAAAGCAAGGACCGAATCGACTCCGTTATCAGGCATATCCGCCGCCTCTTCGAAGCCCATTGGAACGATCGGTTCCAGCTTATCAATCATTTGATAGCCTGGAGTAGTGGCCTTACGGCTTGATGAACAATGTCGTTTGACGCTTCCGGCTAAACAAAAAACGATACCAGTCGTTGTTAGTGCGGTAAACGGCTCAACTGATCAGACAATTGAGGCGTGTCTGAATAGAACAAAAAAGCAAAAAATAAATTGTTTTCAATCTGTATGAACGGCTTCTGACTCGATTTGCCGCTGAGATGGAGTCAGACAACCCAAGGGATGACCGAGACTTTGCTCTATCTTTTTGTGTCAGGATTTAACCACTGAAAGTGTTTGACATGGACATATAATCCCGAAGCTGATTCTCCGACCCCATAACCAAACATGCATCACCAACGAATAAAACTTTAGTACGAGAGTAGCTCGCGATATATCCAATTACTTTTTTATCATTTTTTGACATATGATATCTTTCTAAATTGCGTGCTTATAACGGTTTCTTCACCGGCCGGGCGGACAGCCAGAAAAATTTTTAAAAAAGGTTCCAGAATTAATAAAATTACAAGCACTCAAAAGGAATGCCGAGGCCCGCCCGGTCGGAGTGGAAGCGGTGGTTGTGTGATTTATTTGGTTTCTTTTCCACTCCCAACACCAAATTTATCAATATGTAGTTCGCCTCCGGTAGCCCAATTTTCCCGGTCAAGTTCCTCAATTAATACTGTAACCCATTCTTGTTTCACATCCAATGTTGAAACAACTGAATCGGTTATTGCCTGAACAAGATTCCTTTTTTGTTCAATGGACCGGCCTTTTGCTATTTTTATGGAAACAATCGGCATGTTTTATTCCAATCAATCCTTGAGACCATTCTTATGGGCACACAACGTCGCTTTTCAGCGGGCGCGCGCTTTTTGCGCTCCGCTGCAAAAGCCTTGTTCGGCAATGCAGCCTTTAATATGGAGTAAATTAAAATTGTAAAATTCTGGCTCCAGGTCCAACTCTCGGCCCTACATATTGTTGTACAAAGGTTAAATATTCTCTACCACCATTTGTTCTTCGCTGTATTGATCGATAGATTGAAGCCAAAACTTTTATTAACTTTTCTTTTGGCGTATCAGGTAAATCCTTTTCAAATATCTTTGACAGTCTTTCAAAAAGGAACTTTAACGTGGGATTGTTAAATACCAATTCTGTATCTTTGAAATAATATTTGTCAAAAACCAACTCTAAAACTTGTAATGCAGTCTTATAAGTAAAATTATTCTCTTTTTCACTATCAAATAAACATAGTATTGATTCAATCGAATTTGAAATATCTTGAAGTTTCATTGAATCAGACATTTGACGAATTCCATAGAAGGGAACTTTACGATAATTTCTGTTATCCGAATCATCTTTGTAAAAGGAACACCCCATACATTTATCCGGACTGCGAGATTGACCGCAACATAAACTGCAAACAAACGCGTCTTCTACCTTACATTTTCTTTTCCCTTTTCGGGATTTGCATATTTAACATTTTGCCATCAATCATTCCTTCTGGTGTCTGCCGAACGCCCTGCGTCAGTGGGCGCATGGTCCTCGCGCTCCACTGAACGCAGATGTTCGGCTCTTACAATTATTTGTATGAGCCATCATTAAGGTTTCCGCCATAAATAGAAGATCAGTAGAAAATAAACAACACAGATGCCTGATGTTTGCCATATTAAATCAAATTGTACCGCCTTCCAAAAAACAAAAATTAGCCACAAAACTATGTTTATAAGAACGAAGAGTTTCAGAACAGGCTGATTCCCTCGATGTTCATGACCTGAAAAAGCATTATCAGAAGGCAAAACTGAGTCTATTCGCGGAGGTATATGATACCAGATTTTATTATGAGTGCGGCCACAAAAAATGATGGAAAAATAGCTTAAAATGGACAAGAACAGTGAGGGAAGAAAGATGGAGCCCCCTCGCGTTCTTTGGCCAGACCGTAGTAGGAGGCTCCTGCCACAATAACCATAAATGGCAGGACCGATGATACCACCAGAAATACTCAATCGCAATTCGTTATTTTCCCTTCTTCACAAAATAGATTTTGAAATGGCAGAGCAGGTGCGGTCCCAGCGTTGCCCTACTGCGGAGGGCCGTTGCACTACGCCAATTATATGCGAAAGCCTCGGGGCGGTCCTCCTGATTTGGAAGAGGTATTTGAAATTCGCTATAGCCTGTGCTGTGGTCGTGACGGTTGCCGTCGTCGTGTCCTTCCGCCATCTGTTCGGTTTTGGGAGCGCCGGGTATACTGGGCGCCGGTGTTGCTTATCATCACCGCCCTCCGACAAGGTCGCAATCCGGACCGCACCCTGGAACAACTCAAAGGCCTTTTCGGGCCGTGGCGCTCCACCGTCAACAGCTGGAAACATTATTTTCAAGAACTGTTTCCCCAGAGCATCAAATACCGGCGTCTGGCCGGACATCTGATCCCGCCGATCCATTCCAGCCATCTTCCCAAGGCGTTGCTGGACCGATTTGAAAGTGCTGCTAAGGACTCCGAGACAGTCCTGGTGAATTGTTTGCAGACCCTTGCCCAGGGACCATGACGGCCTTGATCGGTGATGCGCCAAACACCCGGTTATACCCCACGCAGAAGATCGGCCGATGGCAAAACCGAATCAATCCGCTAACAAGGATCCGACCATCGATTCGACCCTGTTTGCCTCCATGGGGGAGGCCAGAGGAAGCGAATCGAAAGGAGTGATCCATGAGCGATCCCCAATTGCCCATGTGGCAGCGCTGGGCACAGTTTCGATTCTCTGTGATCGGTGAACTGTTGTCCTGCCCACCCCCAAAAGGAGAGCTGCAAGAAGCAATCAGTCAGTTGGCCCAAAAAAGTTACCGTCACCCAATCGATGCCAACCGGGTGATCAGCTTCGGACCTTCGACCATCGAACGATGGTACTACAAAGCCAAGACCGCTTCAGATCCAATCGCCGTTTTGGGACGGAAAATCCGTTCGGACGCGGGGGTAAGGTGGTCAATGCCCGAGGCATTATTGCAGGCATTAAAAGCGCAGTACGACAATTACCCCCGGTGGAATGTTCAACTTCATTATGACAACCTGAAGGCAATGGCTAAAGAGCAGGCCTGTCTTAAAGACGTGCCCAGTTACAAAACCGTACTGCGTTGCATGCGCGAAAACGGTTGGCTAAAAACGAACGAACCGGCGCAACCGACCGAGGGCCAATTACAAGCCGCAAAGCGGCGACAGCATCGTGAGATACGCAGCTTCGAAGTATCCCATGTCCATGGCCTCTGGCACCTTGATTTTCACCAAGCCAAAATCCGCATTCTCGACAGTAAAGGCACATGGCACCGCCCCGTGGCACTGGCCATCATCGACGATCACTCACGGCTTTGCTGTCATTTGCAATTGTATCTGGCTGAAACGGCAGAGTGCCTGATCCATGGTTTATCCCAGGCATTTATGAAACGGGGATTGCCGCGGGCACTGATGACCGATTATGTGGCGCGCCACATAATCGGTCTTATGTGCCCTTTTCTATTATGTGGCTACGCTTAAGAAGCACTTACATTACAACGTTAATCTTCTATAATCTGGGCACATAATTTTCACAGATTTTCCAGCCAGTATAGCAGGGATTGATCATTGCGCCATACAGGTTTTCTGGGGTATGTCGCAGAAAGTGAGACCGGTGGCTCACATGCTTGCAATGCCTTTTCCTTCATTCGTATGCTGATTTCAGCATAGCGATTTGTTGTGCCCAGACCTGAATGTCCGAGCCAAGATCTGATCAAATTCATCTCGACTCCTGCTTCTAAAAGGTGCATTGCGGTCGTATGACGAAAGATATGAGGCGATATCGGAATTGCTTCGCCACTTATTTTTGTTTTTGAAAGCTGGCCTGTTAGGCGACGAACGACCTTGTAGATTCCGAAGCGAGTCATCGCCCTTCTTTTCTGAGAAACGAATACCGGGCTGTCAGGCGAAAGTCCTGGTTCCCGTTCCGATAGGAGTGATCGAAGTAAGGAGGCCGTCTCTTCCCAAAGAGGACAGAGTCTCCATTTGTCTCCTTTCCCATGGAGACGGACGCGAGGCTGCGGACCTAGATCCAAGTTTTCAACATGAAGGTCAGCGACTTCCTGCACCCGTGCTCCTGTATTATAGAGGAACAGCAACAAGACGCGGTTGCGCAAGGCCTCATGACCTTTGGCCGGCAAGTTTGAAAAAAGTGCTTGGATATCATCGCGCTCAAGGAAATGTGTTTCCGGTGGGGGTGCCCGCTTCACAGGGATCGTTGCTACCCGTTCGGATTCAATAAGCATTTCCGGAACCCGGCGGGCTGCATATTCGAAGAATGTGCGAAGCGCTGCAAGTCGCTGATTCCGAGTGGAAACACCATTACCACGATTTTCTTCAAGGTGCTTCAGAAAACGAGTAACCCGTTCGTACGTTAGTTCAGCCAACAACAGACGGGAAATCTTGTGGTGGGTGTCTTTCGCAACGAAGTGCAGATATAGCAGCAAGGCATCGCGATAGCTTTTAACGGTCGCCGGACGTAGCCCTTTCTGTACTTTCAGATAGTCCTCGAAGTAGGAGTAGATCAATGGTCCCAACGTAGTCATAATTCCACCTCCTTGGTAAGTCGAGCTGAAAACTGTGCAAAATGCTTACTTGCTTCCGTGAGCATATCCCCGGTGATTGTCAGATATACCGAGGTAGAATCCGGATTTACATGCCCCAGGAAGGTCGAGAGATGAAGCAGGTATTGGGCCGGGTTTTTCCGCTCTCGATACCACCTGAGTAATGTTCCTACGGCAAAGGAATGTCTAAGGGAATGTGGACAAGGTGATACCACTCCTTCCTGCACATCGACCCCAATCAGCGGGAGGATGCTCCGAAAAGTGCGACTGATGGTATGCCGACTGATAGGACACTTCCTGAAAGAAAAAAACAGATCCTTGGGCTCAAATCTTCCAATTTTTTGTTCTCTGCACTCAATATACTGATGAAGGGTCTCAGCCATGCACGGCCCAAAGGGAACGAGTCTCGACTTCGAAAACTTTGTCTGTCGGATGATCAAGAGGTTACGCTGCAGATCGACATCCTTGCGGCATAAACGCGATACTTCTCCGACTCTGAGGCCGAGCCCATAGAGCAGGGCAAATATCATATGATAGGTGGGACCTCGCAGTAACGCGTAAGGGTTGTCCGGGAGAGTGCTGGCTACCTCCAGGAGTTTGCGTGCAAGCTCTTTGTCAAAAAGAAACGGTACTCGTTGGCTCGTTTCCCGTCTTGGTCGATCGCATAAGGGAGACTGCATGAGGTACCCCTGATTGATCAGCCAGTTAAACAGACGTCTGAGCACACCCAGCAAATGATTATAGCTCCGTGGCGAAGTTCGTCGGCGTGATACCAGGAATGCGTCGAGAAACTCCGGCGTGACACCATCAAGTTCGGTTATGGAATGTTCAACCAGGTAGCGATCAAACAGCCGCAAGGCATCCTCTTCGGTTTTATACTTTCGTCCAAGAGCACGCTTGTACGAGAGGAACCCGGCCATTTCTTCTGAAAGTTGGCTTTGGAAGTGCGTTTTCATAGGACTTCCTCCCCATCGCCTAATGCAACTTCTCTCAAGGTCTCAACTGCAACTTTTGTGTACACCTCGGTAGAAGAAGGAGATTGATGGCCGACATAATCACCGATTGTCTTCAGATCGAAACCGACATCCACGAGACGCTGGACACAGGTATGGCGTAATGTGTGGGAACCCGGTCTGGAAACATGGATGCCTGCCTTGCGAAGGTACTTGCCAGCTCGCATGGAGATCGAAGACCAACTCATAGGTGTATGTGGCGCTGGAACTCGGAAAAAGATATGGCGATCAGTTGTTTTGGGTCGACCTTTCTGCAAGTAATCGAGGATAGCCTCTCCGACGACCAGGGAAAGTGGATAGGCAGTTGAATGACCCGCTTTACGCTCCGGCACGTAAATCCGTTCCCGTTTCCAATCTATGTCATCCAAGGTGAGTGCGGCAACCTCGCGGGCGCGCAGACCGTAAGTTACCAGCAATAAAAGGATGGCGTAATCCCTCTTCCCAATACAGCTGCGCCGATCAACTGTTTCCAGCATACGCCGAACTTCGTCCCAAGTAATGGAACGGGGGATCTCCGAAAGGCGATACGTTTGGGGATACTCGATGGTCCGACTTAGGTCTGTGGCTGTCAGGCGGTGGCAATGCAAATAGAGAAGAAAAACTCGTAATACTGCACATAAGGCTCCCACACTCCTCTTTCCCACCGATTGACCTCTGTTGGCTATGAAACCACTCAGAACCACAGGTGAAAGATCGGAAAGACGATCAATTCTTATCTTTTCGAGATAGGAAGCAAAATGTTGTAAATTGTACCGGTATAGTTCGATGGTCGAGTCCCGAAGTCCTCGTTCGTCACGAAGGTACAGAAAAAAGCCTGGAACGGAATCGGAAAAGGGATCTTTACGATCAGGGCGGCTGGAATAATCTGATAAAATAAGGGCAAGCATCTGCCGAACTGGGCCTCGTGCTTCATTGCCAACCTTGGATAGAGCTGCCTCTGTTTTGCAGTTACGGCCGTGTTTGATCTTCCATTGTTCAGCAAACGGTTCGACAAACGCCGGCAGATCATCGTACGAGGAGCATCCCATTGACTGCGCAAAGTTTCCGAAGTGCATCAATAAAGGAACACGTCGCCAAATGTTCCTTGGCGAATAGTCCCTCTCGGTGAGCCAAATGACGTACCTTTCAATCGGATCTCCCAACCATGAAGCACGAATGCGGTCAATCGTCTCTGGACGGATAAAGTAACGTTCCAACATAGATGGCCTCCTTTGAAAGTGGGTTGGTTGTTCAGGCTATCTTACGCTGGAACGACAAAAATTTATGTATCCATAATCTCTATTTCATCCAAACAATTACAAGTAATTAGGCTATGTCGGCCACATAATAGAAAAGGGCACATAAGACCGATAACGGATCGGCCATGCTCGCCGAAGAGACCCGCCGGGGCTTAGAACGGTTGGGCATCGATCATCAAACGACCCTGGCGTATTCGCCTTATCAAAATGGCAAGCAAGAGACATTTTGGGGGCAACTGGAAAGCCGATTGATGGAACTGTTGCGCGGGATCGAGAATCTTGAGTTGCCCTTCGTTAACCAGGCGGCCCAAGCCTGGGTCGAACAGGACTATCACCGAAAATACCACCGCGAAATCAAGACGACGCCCTTAAATCGGTTGTTCAATGGTACCGATGTCTCGCGGTCGGTACCTGACAGTGACGCACTTCGCCTGGCCTTTACGCGTCGAATCACAAGACGGCCACGGCGCAGCGATGCCACCGTTGTGGTCGATGGCATCCGTTATGAACTTCCCTTTCGTTTTGCCCATCTGCCATCGGTGATATTACGGGCACCCGGATGGGATAAAAGCCAAATGGTTCTGGTTGACCCGGATACCGACGCCCCCCTGGCTCGTCTTTTACCCCAGGACAAGACTAAAAACGCATCCGGAAAACGTCGCCTCATCCAAGCGGACGGAAATACGGCGGCGATAGTTCCATCGACCGATAGACCGCTGCCGGCGCTGCTTCGAAAATGGATCGCCGACTACGCAGCAACGGGTCTGCCTCCGGCTTATATCCCCAAGGAGGAGATAGAACGATGAACAATGTCGATATCCGAAGCTTGTACGGACTCAAATACAATCCGTTTCTGCCCGATTTGCCACCCGAAGCCTTGTATGCCATACCCGGCACCGAGTCATTCGGCCTGCGGGTTATTACGTTACCATCCCAATAGCACAAACTCAGCATTCTCGTTTCAACATCCGTAGCAGGAAGACCTGATACAGTTTTCATTGAAATTTGACATTTGTGATTTGCATTTAGAAAATGCTTGCCTCAGGCCCCCTCCTTTTCAATTCAAGCCCTCGCCCAGGCTGATCTTTACAAATAAAATTCAGATCCACATGACGTTTAATCTATCTTTTTCATAACAAAATTGAGGATTTGTTCTATGGTATCCCTCTTAATCTCAACCGATATCCACGTCTCAAATCATCCAAGGTTGAGCGGGGGGATGCATGGCTGCACAGGTCGAAAGGAAAGTTCATTGTGTCGATGAGAGCCCGGCTGTTTCCATCAATCAATGCAGAATATACGTCATTTCACCTTACTATCCGGACGACACCGGCAGGTTACGGCCCGGGTTGCCAGATGTCGGCCCGTGCCGGGATTGGGATGAGCGGGCATGTCGTATTTGTTTCGATCATGCTCGGGTTCGCAAGACCGGACCTGGCTTTTCCCTCATGGTGGCCCGCTGCATCACGCACAAGAAGGGTTTCACGATTTATCCGCCGGGCTACGTTCCCTATGGACGGCAGCCGTTGGCACCGGTTGCAGCGGACGGTAGTTTGGTAAGCACCACATGCGGTGCCGAATGCTTTATGGGCACCTACTTCGACGCCGCCTTGGATGCCGCTAAACAACGAGCCTGGCCCCATGAGTGCATCGATGGGAACCTCATGCCTCGGTTTCCTTCCCAGATACGCCATTTGACCAACAGCGCTTTATTGCTTGGCGTCCAACCGGGCCTGCATGGGAAGCTACGTGATGAGATTGCTCAAATTCTTTCTGTCGGTGGTCAACGTCTTCATGACGGCGCGGCACGGATTGAGCATCAACCCGGCTATTTTGGTCTGGGACAGGCCATCTGCGGCGTTCTGGATGCAATATTGCCAGCAACCTCTCTTTTTGAGCGTCTGGCCGAGGCCGGCGCCGCAATCTGCCTCTGGCCCACACCGCAACTGTGGGACCCGCATCACAAAATACTCCGAAAATCAATATTCCACCGCATTAGAACACGTTCCTCCCCGGTTTAAAAATGCAGACTGAGCGCTCCACAAGTTTGTTCGATGCGCATTTCTTTTGACTGCTGTAAGAACAAGCGCATCACTTTTGAAAGGAGTAAGCAGATGCAAAACGCTCAGTCACCACCTTCGGAACCTTCAGTTGATGCCTTGTTTCGCTATCAAGTGATCTCGCAAGTCTTTGTGCGCGAGCGCAACGGACAAGTCCGTTCAAAAGCCGTCAAGGCCGTCGCCAGGCTTGATCACTTCGACGCCGACAATACGCTACGCAGGGTCAGCCGGCGCAGCATTTATCGCTGGCTTGCGGCTTTTGAAGCGCAAGGATTCAGCGGCCTTTCGCCTGCCAAACGCACCCCGGTAAAAGATTCCCTCGTCCTCTCCCGGCCGTTGATTCACTTTTTTAAATCTCAAAAGACGGACGATCCGCTGGCATCGGTGCCGGAGTTGATTCGCCGTGCCCAAATAAACGGCCTGGTCGACCCCGACATGTCGATCAACCGTGTTACGGTTTGGCGCGCTTTACAACGGATGGGGATCGACACCCGGCGGCGTAAAACACCTAAGCATCGGGACAGCCGGCGCTTTGCCTATCCCCATCGGATGCAGATGGCCCTGTGTGATGGCAAGCATTTCCGGGCCGGTGCCGCTCGCCTTCGCCGGGTGGCCCTTTTTTTCCTCGATGATTCCTCCCGCATGGGACTGCAGGTGGTGGTTGGCACCTCCGAAACCGCCAAACTCTTTCTGCGGGGGGTGTACGAAACGATCCTGGATTACGGATTGATGGAGGCCCTTTTCGTGGATAACGGATCGGGGTTTATCGCCCACGATGCCATCGATGTGCTCCGCAAACTCGGTGTTCTCTTCATCCACGGCACCGCCGGCTATCCGGAAGGCCGCGGCAAGATTGAACGCTTTAACCGCACGGCGGGCGACCAACTATTACGCTTGCTTGATGGTAATCCCCAGGTTGATCCAAGCTGCGGTGCCCTGGAACTACGCCTGAGGCATTACCTTCGCCAGCAGTATAACCTGACACCCCATGAAAGCCTTGCCCAAAAGACCCCATGGTCCTGTTTTGGCGACGATGAAAAACCGTTGCGTTTTGCCGAAGACCAAAAGCGGCTGCATCAGGCGTTCGTATTGCACACTAAGCGGCGGGTGTCCAATGACAACGTGGTCTCTTTAGACGGCATTGCTTACGAAGTGATTCGCGGTTATGCCGGCACCCGGTTGACGCTGCATCGCAATACCCTCGATGGTTCGGTGGCGATGGTTCACCAGGGACGTCTGGTACGGCTTTCGCCCCTTGAGCCGCACAAAAACGCACGCGACAAGCGGACATCCCACGTGTCGGATAAAGAAAACACGCAGCGGATTTGGCCCCCGAGTAGTGCACAAATGGCTTTTGACCGGGATATGCGCCCCGTCATCGATCCGGACGGCGGCTTTGCTGCCCCACCTAAAGACGACCCCGAAGGAGATGCGTCATGAAAAAAATTATGGATTTTATGGACCGTTATGGCTTTCACACGACGCCCTTTACCTGTGAAATCCGCGTGGCGGACCAGTTTGTCAATGAAGCCTACACCCAGGTTCTTGAGTACCTCTACGAAGCGGTGGACAAGCGTATGTCGGCCGCCCTGATCGCACCCGCCGGAACCGGCAAAACAACGTTGTTGCGCCAACTGGCATCCCGCTTGCCGGAAACCCGTTACCGCCTCCACTACGTCAAGGTAACCGACCTTTCCAAACGGGATTTGTGTCGCGAGATCGCTGTGGTTGCCGGCGCCGAACCTGCCGGCAATTACCCGGCCCTGGTTCGGCGCCTGCAGGAACGCCTGGCCGCGTCCTTGGATATCGATGGACTGCGTCCGGTACTTTTGCTTGACGAAGCCCATGACATTCGCCCCGAGGTGCTCGGCATGCTGCGAATTCTCACAAATTTTGATATGGATAGTCGACTGGTAGTCAGTATTGTCATGGCCGGTCAGCCACCGCTGGCAAAACTGCTGCGCCATCCCAAGCTCGAGGACGTGGCGCGACGCTTGGCCCATTGCGCGACCATACGCCTGCTTTCACGCGCTGAGCTAAAAGCTTACATTCAGCATCGCTGTCATGTTGCGGGCGCCTCCGCCAGCCCCTTCGATACGGGTGCCATCGAGGCGCTTTACGAGATCGGTCGGGGCAATTTACGCGCCACGGACCATCTGGCCCTGAAGGCACTTGAAATCGCCCACACGCTCGACACTGAAGTAATCGACAGCAATCATGTCACCCAGGCTCGGAGCATGCTATGGACATAATCGCCGATATGTTCCCCGTTTGTCGGGCCAATGCGCTTGAGCGCCAATCCTCCGCGCAGCAGTGGTTGATCGAGTCCGTTTGGGCCAGAAGCGCCGTCGGGATCATCGGCGGCGCACCGAAATGTTGTAAATCATGGTTCGGCCTTGATATGGCGGTCAGTGTCGCCTCCGGGACCCCTTGCTTGGGACGATTTGTGGTAAAAGATCCGGGGCCGACACTGGTTTTTCTGGCCGAAGATGCCATCGGGGCCGTTCGTGCGCGCCTTGAAGCCTTATGCATCCAACGCCGGCTCGATATTGACGGTCTCAACCTCTATGCCATTACGGCCTCGACGATGCGCCTCGATCTTGAAGCGGATCAACAACGCCTGAATGCAACCCTGTCGGCATTGCGGCCGCGGCTTTTGCTCCTCGACCCGCTGGTGCGCCTGCACCGTCTCGATGAAAACAGCGCGGCCGACATCTCAAAACTGCTCGGCTTTATCCGCGAAATGCAGCGCACCCATGGTACGGCCATTGCGCTGACGCATCATGCCAGCAAAAAACACCGTGCCCAACCCGGCCAGGCGTTAAGGGGCAGCTCCGATTTGCATGCTTTCGGGGACTCCAATGCATATTTGGCGCGACGCAAGCAGCGGATCGTTCTCACGCTTGAGCACCGAAGTGCCAAACCGCCGGACCCCATCGAAATGGAACTCGTCTCACGGCCCAATGGGTCCGCCACGCACCTTGAGATCGTTACGCCCCTAAACGCCGATACGACAGCCTCTTTGGAGGAGCGCACACTCGTCTTTTTGCAACATTCCAGCAAGCCCCTCACGCGCTCCGCCATAAGAAACCATCTCAAGGTCAACAATCAGCGATTGGGTGACACCCTGACGCAACTGAATCGGCAAGGCCTGGCCCTACGAACACCCAAAGGGTGGGTCCCCTTGGGCAACCATGAAAGCGCAACAACATCCCAATGATCCCCGCTCATCTCAATTTTGCGCATCTCAAACGCTGTGTCTCCATCGTAACGGTCCTTGAGGCCAAAGGGTTGACAACACCGCTTACAAAGCGAGGCGATCAACTCTTCGGCCCTTGTCCCTTGCATGGTGGCGACAATCCCAACGCCTTTGTGATCAGCCTTTCCAAAAACCTTTGGCGCTGCTTCACCGGATGCGATGCCGGCGGGGATGTGGTCGAACTCGTGCGCCGCCTTTATGGCAAAGACTACCGACAAACCGCCGCTTTTCTGGCCGCATTGGCAGCCACGGGGCCGACTTCGCGGACCGCGTTTTCGCTACAACCGTCGAAAAGAACCTTCCGGCCCTTTACAGCGCGTCTCCGTCTCAATGCCTTCACTCCATGGCTGCACCAAAAGCAAATCACCCCCACGACCGCCAGGCGCTTTGAAGCCGGGGCTTATCAGGGACGCGGCTTTCTCAAGGGGTGTATCGCTGTTCGGCTCCATGACTTGGACGGTCATCCCATCGGGTATGCCGGACGATGTCTGGATCCCCACAACGCCAAACAATGCGGCAAATGGAAGTTCCCTCCAGGGTTGCCAAAAAATGAAATCCTGTATAACTTCCATCGCATAAAACCTGGGCACCACCATGGGTTGGTCGTTGTGGAATGTCCTTGGGGAGTCATGCGGCTGGCTCAATTGAAGATCCCTGCAGTGGCCTTGCTGGGTATCCATCTTTCCGTCGTACAAAACGATCTACTGAAAAAAGTCTCACCGGTTGTTCTGATGCTTGACGGCGATCGGGCCGGCCAGGAGGCCACCGGGCGCATCCGCAGTGCCCTTGAACCCTACACCAAAGTTTACACCATCACGCTTCCATCTGGTCTGGATCCCGACGACTTATCTGACGATGCCTTGTCATCGGTCGCTCAACATTTTTTCTTTTAGCCAGTCATCAATAATGCCACCTGCCGCCGTAATGCAATCGACACTTTTGGTAGGGTAATGCTCGACAAGCATTCTTGTAAACTGTTCCGTTCCCTGAATCTTTAGGGGCGCGCTCGGAACGGAACACTCAAAAAGAGGGGGACTCGCCGTGCCATGGATACTTAATCAAGGGATGACCAGGGTACTGAAACGTAACACGGGTGCGATCCATGGCCGAGAACGGCGGTTTTGCATTGATCACCGGCGAGCCAGGATTGGGAAAAAGCAAGACACTTCAAAAAATTGCCCATCAACTCGAACAGATACCCGATCTGACCGTCGGTGTGATGCAACGCCCCCAAAGCAAGCTGGGGGACTTTTACCGGGAAATGGGGGAGTTGTTCAACGTCAACTTGTCCCCCTCCAACCGCTATGGCGGCTTCAAAGCCCTGCGGGATCGTTGGGAACGCCATTGCCAGTCGACGTTGCTAAAACCGGTGCTTTTAATTGATGAGGCCCAGCAAGTGTCGACCGAGTGCCTGACCGAACTGCGCATCCTGCAGAGCCATCGGTTCGACTCGCAAAGCCTTTTGTTTACCATCCTGTGTGGTGACAATCGGTTGCCCGACAGGTTCCGAACCGCCGACTTGTTGCCCCTGGGCAGCCGTATCGGCTTGCGATTATTGCTCGAACCGCTGTCTCCCGAACAGCTCCAGGATTATTTGTATTTTGCTCTCGAAACGGCTGGGAACAGTCAACTGATGTCCGACGAATTGATCCTCACGTTGTCCGGACACGCGGCAAACAATCTGCGGGTGCTCAACCAAATGGCCGCCGAACTGCTCGCCACAGCGGCCCAACAGAATCTACCGCGTCTTGATGAGTCTTTGTTCTTTACGTTGTTCTCACCGTCAACAACTAAATCACAACGTAGGAGGAAAAAATGATCATTGGTTGTTCATAGCCAATGAGATACCAGTTGCTCGGTGAAACGGAGGCAGGCTCTGCTGGGGAGCAACCTGTCTAGGGATAGCCGGGTGCAGGAGGCATTGAATAATGCCACAGAGGGGAGCAGCAAACCAAACTTGCTGTTCCCCTCGCTTTTTTGGCTCTATTCAAGCCTTCCTGCTCATGCCTTAAAAAACCCAATCAAATCAGATTGCGCGAAGCGCATCCTTATCAAATCAATCCATCACTTTTTGTGACTGCGTTTCCCTCAGTTAGCGAGTCCACGCTCAACGGAAACAGCGATGCTTGGTATTAGAACTGCGAATGTGTAGATGCCTCCCAATAGACCCATTCCCACTTCAGGGCTAAAACTTCCGGTAACACCATCAATAACGCCCAATATGATGGATATGATGATGTTGAATAAAACGAAATACCAATATTCTTTTCTTCTTGCCCTTCCGCTAAAGACCGCATATTTCTTCAAGACTTCAACGTACCAATTCATTTCTTTCTCCTTTATTTTTTTATCCTTCCAACAGACCATTCAAAATACGTTCCAGCAACCAGAGCGCACCAGTTGCACCCAGTTGACAGCGGTCGATGATTTCGATGGCGCCATTTCCCGGCAGGGCGATGTCGATCCCCCCGACGGGGACGCCGCAGGCCCGAAAGCGGCCGATCACCCCTTCCCCACTAAACACCAGGTCGGGCTCAACTGTCGACAGGTCGGCATTCAACGCCGACTGACAATCGATATCCCTCAGAAACTGGTTTAAAGCCGGCGCGCAATCCGATGTGGCCTCCTGTAGGATTACCGCCACCGGCACCATCCCCAGGTAGTCGTAGAGCCATCGGGTCAGCGGCAAGGCAATCGAGCCGCCGGCAATCAGCGCGAACGTCGCTCCCCGGGGCAGCCCGGTCAGGGCATTGAATCGGCTGAGAATGGCGTAGGCCCGTTTTCGGCACCGATCGATGTCGTTTAGGGCCGGCGTCGCGTCGACTGCCAGCGCGTCACACGCCCCTTCGATCCAGCGTCGGGTCTGACCAAATCCCAATGGCGCCCCATGAACCGGTTCCAGCGATGGCGTACCATATTGTTCAGGTAGGTGGCCGGCACCCGGGGCTGCCCGAAGTAAAATTCATCGGCGAATTGCAACGGGTCCATGGACGCCTCACGGAGCAGTTGACCGTCGGACATGGCGCCGTGGTAAAATTTACATCCCGTGGGACCGTTGAGCAAAACCGCGGCATCCCGGATGCCCTCCACGGCCATGATGGCGCCGGTGAACCCATCCGGTGCCAGGTCAAAATTCAGATCAGACATCGTTCGAGCCATCATCGCGCCATCCTTCCCGAATGGGGGCCTTAAGCAGTGTCGCCCACCGGCGGGCCAGGGTCACACCGCCACGAAAACCCACATCCGGGCAAAAGGGAATCCCATCGGCGTGCACGGCCACCGGCAGCCGTTCGGGCACATAGTTACACAGGAATAGATCGGGACGGATATCGATCAGGTCCTCGTCCCGCCGCTCGGCCGTGTATCCGGTTTCCACCGCGAAGCGACAATTGACCCTTATTCCGAGGGATGCGAGAAGATCGGCTACAATCTTGAAATTGGATTCGGCGTTGTTGGCGATGTTTTTCTCGGCCAGGATGTTGATCCGGTCCCCGGCAGGCGTAATCGCCGGTTCGATCAGGGTCGCGGCCCCTTCGGTACAGGCGTTGAGCACCCCTTGCATGAAGTCTCCCCGAATGTTGCCGTCCGCCGTGATGGGCAGGATGGGAATGTGCGAAAAATCACCGGCCACGTCGCGGATGATGGCCTTCAAATCATCACCGATCACCCCGGGCGGGCAGGCATTGACCACAAACACCACGCTCGGTTTTTCGGCGAGCACCCGTTTCAGGGTCTGCCGCAAACGATCGCCACCGCCATATACGGCGGTTTCCTCGTTCATGTCGGAGCACACCAGGGCTGGTGCCAACTGGCGGGGCAATACACCGCCGCCATGACGCCGCGTGCGGGTACCGCTGGCCAGAATCGTGCGCATGGCGATATGGCCGCAACTTCGTGGACCATGGGCCACGGTGACGGCGTCCCGGACCTGGGTGGTGATGCTGATGGCGCCGGTAAAGGCGCATCCATGCAAGGGTTCGCGGAAAAGCATGCTTTTGGAGAGTAAGGCGGCCGTCCCCCCGCCCTTGGCGATGACGGTCGACGTCGCAGGCGCAGCTTGGACGGCGGGGGAAGCACTGCGAGTGACGGCAGCGCCTTCAATTGCACCGGGACCGTCACCGCTCAGGACGATCCGCTCAAGGTCGCCGTCATCCAGCGGCTGGGCAGGAACACGAGCCGGATTCTGAGTGAGTCGGCGGGCCAGGTTATGAAACAGATCCGCTTCCGGAGTGCCGGGAAAGGCTTCCACCACCGTGCGATGGGTCTTTTCCGCCTGACGGAACCGGTCGCTGCGGGGGATTCGGCCGATGATCGGGGCCTTGGTTGCCTGGGCGAAGCGTTCGACCGGTCGCGAGTCCTCATCGATCCCACGGCTGTTGAGAAGTACGCCGGCCAGGCGGGGGCCGTCGCCATCGAAATTATGCACCCCTTTTAAAATATTGTTGGCCGCATAGATGGCCATGAACTCCTCCGAGGCCACGACGACTACCGCATCGGCATAGCCTTTTCTCAGCGGTACGGCAAATCCGCCGCAAACCACGTCGCCCAGAACGTCGTAGACCACCACATCGAAATCCTCGGTATCGAGGCCCAGGCGTTCAAACAGGGCAAAGGTGCTGAGAATCCCCCGCCCCGCGCACCCCACCCCCGGCTCGGGGCCACCGGCCTCGGCACAGACCACCCCGCCATATCCGGTGTGCAGCAGATCATTCAACGATTGTTCGGCGGGCGCCGTCCGGCGCAGGTAATCCAGGGCGGTGGTCACCGTGCGACCGGCCAGCAAGAGCCGGGTCGAGTCGTGCTTGGGATCGCAGCCGATCTGGAGCACCCGCCGGCCATCCATGGCCAAGGCCGCCGACAGGTTGGCCGCGATGGTCGATTTGCCGATACCGCCTTTTCCGTAGATGGCGAGTTTGATTGTCGTCATGTTCCGGCCTCGGGTCGATTGCCGGAGTCAATTCCGGCTGACATAAAGCGTATCATACGGATAAAGCTCCGCAGCCATGATCAGACCGGCCATATTCTTGCGCATCCACGATCGCAGACACCGAATCAGACCGGGGTCGTTGAAATGGATGACTTCTCCTAGACAATCCAAATCGTTTTGTACGCGCCAGTATAAGTACATCATTCCTCCCTTAGAATTCGATGCCCTTCTGCGCCTTGACTCCCAGCTGCAGTGGATGCTTGACCGGTTTCATCTCGGTGACCAGGTCGGCGGCCTCGATCAAGGCCGGTGGTGCCCCCCGACCGGTGATGACCACGTGTTGATTCTTGGGTCTGGCCGCCAGCGTGTCCATTACCGGTTCCAGTTCAATCATGCCGTAGGTCAGCGGATAGGTAAACTCGTCGAGCACCACCAGCTGGTATCGATCGCCGGTCAAGGCCGTCTGGGCGAGCTGCCATGCCTCTCGCGCCGCGGCCCGGTCCTTTTCCAAATCGCTGGACTTCCAGGTGAACCCCTTGCCCATGACATGGAAGTCAATGGTGTCCGAAAACCGCTTCATGGCTTCCAATTCGCCGTATTTCCAGCTGCCCTTGATGAACTGAATGAAGCAGACCCTGAGCCCATGCCCGGCGGCACGCATGGCCAGCCCCAGGGCGGCGGTCGTTTTCCCTTTGCCGTCGCCGGTATTGACGATGAGCAATCCTTTTTTCATTCTCATTTCTCCATTTTCAATTTTCAACTATCCATTCACCGATTATCATCCCTTTCCAGTTTATCCGCAAACCCCAATGCCAACGCCCGGCAGGCCAGGTCGATGAATCCGCCGTTGGTTTCTTCCGATTCCTGAAGGGCGGCGCTCTTGGCCTCGGTGGCGGTCATGATGGTCCGCGTCATGGCTCCTGGAATCAGGGGTTTGTTGATGAGAACCATGCTGTTGATGGTACCGGGGCCGGGTTCCCTATTAGCCGGCGGCAGCGTTTCGAACCCGTCCGCGCTCTCGACCACCGAAGCCGGATCGCCTGCCCGGCCGGCATTGCCTTCCACACCACCGGTGACCACGGCCACGACCTGTAAATCGCGGAATTGTTCGAGGATGAAGGCCGCATTGTTCATGTTGGCCGCCGTGCCCATGGTGGCGCAATTCTCGGCGGTGAGGCCGTAAGATTCGCAGATTCGTTGCCGACTCTTAGTCTCTACCGCGAGCATGGCCGAACCATCTTCATTTGCCGCATCGTAGGGGCACCGCGCGCCGTGCCCCTACCCCAGCATTCAAATAAAAATGATGAAACGATAGCAACATACCCAAACGCACGCGCCCCTTCTCCCCGTCACCCGCTCTCCCCTCATTTTCATTAATCCCTAGCCTTGTTAACCGTTCCCAACGCCAACACAAAAAACACCAATCCCACCACAATCAGCACGGCATAGGCCTGCCAGGCGGGAGACTGGCCAAACGCCGTGCTACGAATGGCATGGGACGCATGGGTGAGCGGTAAAATCGAAAGCACCTGTTGAGCCCAGACGGGCAGTCGGTCCGGGGGAAAAAAGGTGCCGCCCAGAAATGCCATGGGCGTAATCACGAAACTGGTCAGCAGGCTCTGGTCGGCGTGGGATTTGACCAGCATGGCCAGGGCCACGGCCAGGGAGGCGAATACGAAGCTGTTGAGCAGTACCGCCAGCCAGAGCAAAGGTCCGTAGGTGAGTCGCACGCCGAACAACAGACTGAGTATCAGGATCACGCCGATGGCCAGGAGTGCCCGGGTCATGCCGGCCAGCACTTCGCCGGCCACATAGGCGATGTTGCGAATGGGTGCAGCTTGAAACTCCTCGAAGATGTACCAGTAGAAGCGCGCCACGTTGATGTCCGTGGCGATACCGAAACTCTGGGTCATGCTGCTCATGGCAATCAGGCCGGGGATGAGAAATTCCAGATAGGAGCGGCCGTCGACTCGCACCGCCCCTCCCATGGCATAGCCAAAAGCGATCAGATAGAGCAGCGGCGACACCGCCATGCCGGCAATCTGGCGTTTGAACCGGCGTTTGAGAATCAATACTTCGCGAAGATATACGGCGATGAATCCTTGCATGGTGGTGCCTTGTGTTATGGGTGACAGTTTTTTTCTCTCGTTGTTGGATTTCGCTTTGCTCTACCCAACCGACGTAATGAGAGTGTTAAGTGTTAAGTTTTAAGGGATGGATCGAATCGAATCTTATTTAAAATCGATAGAATACATTGTCTTAACACTTAACACTTCAAACTTAACACTGATCAATGGCATTTAGTGTGCACCATGGCCGGTATGCGCCTTAGCGGTATGGCCACCATGCCCGCCCCCATGGCCGCTATGCCCATGCCCGTGCCCGCCATGGATCGCCTTTGTCTCGCCTGCACCGACATCCACCTTCTTTCCAGTCAGGGATAAGAACGCATCTTCCAGGTTGACCCGGCGCAGGGTAAAGCCATTGTTGCTTGCCGCGCCCGATGCCTGGGCCGCCTCCCGGCTGGGGAAGTAGGTGGATGTCATCCCCTCCTCGGTTACCCAATCGATGGCCCAATGGCCGACGCCGGCCATCAGTGCCGCGGGCGTATCCACGGCCACGATTTGGCCGCTGTCCAAGAATGCCACCCGGTCGGCCAAAAACTCGGCCTCCTCGATGTAGTGGGTCGTGAGAAAAATAGTCGTGCCTTTTTGCTGAATTTTCTTGATCAACGACCAGATGCGCCGCCGGATGCTGGCATCCAGCCCCACGGTGGGCTCGTCCAAAAACAGAATGCGTGGATCGTGCAGCAGGGCACGGGCGATCATGACCCGGCGCTTCAAGCCGCCGGATAGCTGTTTGATCAGACTGCCGGCACGATCGCGCAGCTCGATATAGGTCAAGAGTTCGTCGATGCGGCGCTTACGGGCAGCGGCCGACATGCCAAAAAGGCGGCCGTGGATGTCCAGATTCTCCCCCACGGTCAGCTCACTGTCCAGGTTGATATGCTGGGGCACCAAGCCACACTGGCGTTTGGCCGCCATGGCGGCGGTTTTGATGTCATGCCCGTTTAAGGCCGCCGTTCCCGCGGTCAGCCGGGTCAGGCCGGTAAGAATGCGGATCGTGGTGGTCTTGCCGGCGCCGTTGGGCCCCAGGTAGGCGAATAGCTCGCCTTCGGGGACATGCAGATCGACGCCGGAGAGAGCCTGGTGATTTCCGTAGGTTTTTTGTAGGTTTTGTATGTAAATCATGTCTATCTTTCTTAAACTAACATTCGGCAATTGGTTATCGGTTGTCGGTCGCTGTTTCGCTGAGCAGAATCTGTTGATTTTGTTATCCTCCATTCGCCGATCACCGATTACCGATTACCGATCGTTTCTTAAGTGCCTCGACATTATCCGCAATTTCCATCAATGGCTGGCGGCGCACCCGGTGCGGCAGGGCCAGTTCGGCGGCGGTCTGGATATCCGTTGATTCCACCTCCGTGCGGCCTTCATAGGCGGCCAGGGTCTTGGCGGTTTTGAGGATGATGATATCGCCCCGATGCCCGTCCACGCCCACGTCCAGACAGTATTGGGCAATCTCGTAAAGCCGCTCCCGGGCGACCGTCACCTGAGGATAACGATTTTTTGCAGCCAGGATACGCTCGGTCAGCGCCTCGGACTCGAAGGTCCATTGGTTGATGAAATCTTCCGGGTGGTCATCGAAGGCGGCTCGCCGTTCCATGACCGCGACACGGTCATCGGCAGCGGTGATGCCCTCGATGTTGACGCACAGCCCGAACCGGTCGAGCAGTTGCGGCCGCAGTTCGCCCTCCTCTGGGTTCATGGTGCCCACCAGGGTAAAGCGTGCCGGATGAGAAAAAGAGACTCCTTCCCGCTCGATACTGTTGACGCCCATGGCCGCCGAATCCAGAAGCACGTCGACCACATGATCGTCGAGCAGGTTGACTTCATCCACGTATAGAATGCCGCGATGGGCCGCGGCCAAAAGTCCCGGTTCGACCCGTTTCTCTCCTTTCTTGAGTGCGTGCTCCAGATCCATGGTACCCACCACCCGATCCTCGGTGGCGCCCACGGGCAGCTCGACCACCCGCACCTTGCGCATCGTCGTCGGCGGGAGGCCGTCACCGGGCAGGTTCAACAATTTGGCGCTTTCCACGTAAATAGCCTCTTCTTCTCCGGGCGCCAGCTGAAAGGGATCATCGGTGTAGACCTCAATCTCAGGCAAAATATCGGCCAGGGCCCTCACGGCCGTTGACTTGGCCGTGCCTTTTTCACCACGGATCAACACGCCGGAGAGCCCGGGATTGATTACGTTGAGAATCAGAGCCAATTTCATCTTCTCCTGGCCGACGATAGCGGCAAAGGGGTAGATCGATGCTTTTTTCACGGTTGTTGTCCTTTCACGATATCGACCAGGCTTTGGACCTTGAGGTCGTCGATTTTGAAATAGCGAGCCTGCAGGGCAGCCGCCAGGCGTCGGGCCAAACCGAAGGTCACCAGACCGGCTTCCTCGGTATCCACCACGATATGCTGGATCCGCTCATCCCGCCCCATGGCGGTGGCCAGGCGCAGGGCTTCGTCTACCGGTTTATCCTCGCCCAAAGCGACATTGCTTTTGCCGTCGGTGATCAGAATCACGATGGGACGGGCGGCTGGATCCTTGAGCAGCATGTTGCGCACCTGCTCGAATGTTTTGGCCAGGCCAGCCGACAGCGGGGTTCGCCCGCCCACCGGCAGTTCTGCCAACAGCTTGCCGGCCAGATCCACCGATGGGGTGGGCGGCAGGTTGACGATGGCGTCGTTTCTGCGAAACGATATCATGGATACCCGGTCCCGTTTCTGGTAGGCATCCAGCAATAGCGACATGACGGCCCCCTTGGAGGCGGCCATGCGCCCCCGGGCGCCCATGGATCCGCTGGCGTCCACGGCAAAGAAAAGATAATTGCCGATGCGCTTCTCGCGGATCTTGCCCCGGATGTCCGCCTCGGTCAGCTTCACGCAAAGGCCGTTGCCATTGCCGTTACTGCGCGATTTCTGATAGGGTGCGGCGGCTCGCAGGGTGGCATCCAGGGCGATGTCGCCGTGCTGCCGGTTGATGCAGCTTTTGACGTAACGGCCCTGCTTCTGGGAGACGCGGGTGCGCGACCGGCGGCCGGAGCCCCGCCGGAACAGCCGGTCCTTGGGAATGGAAAGGGGCTTGACCTTGAAGGTGGCACCGATTTCAAAGATACGATCTTCGGCAGTGTGGGGCTGTGACGTCGTCTGATCGGGCTCGGCCTGGTTTTCGCCCAGTGACTGATCAGGCCGGGACGCCTGTGACTGCTCCTTTTGCGGCCCCTCCTGCTGTTCAGGCGGCGGTGGATCCTCCTGGGGTGGTTCGGTGTCTTGACGCTCTTGAGACTCCTCTAGAGGCGGTGGGGGGGGCGGCTGGGCATCCCGGCGCCGATGCACCAGCACCATGGGGGCCACCTGTCGGATGTGATCGACGGTCACCTCGTGTGCCGATGCCAGGGCGGCCACGGCCAAGGCGGCCTGTTCCATCACCAGATCGGCCCGATGGCCGGCAACATTGTTCTCGGTACACAATTCGCCGATGAAGCTGCGCAGATGACGGGGCATACGCACCGCCGGCAAGTTCTTTCGGCCGCTTTCGATCCGACGGGCAATCGCCTGGTTCTGTTCGGCAATCGTCTGCATGAAAGCGATCGGGTCACTATCAAATTCCTCGCGCCGCAGCATGAGCGTCACCCGGTCATCCGGCGATTCGACGCCGGCCGTCTCCACGCACAGGCCGAACCGATCGAGCAGTTGGGGACGCAGTTCGCCTTCCTCGGAGTTCATGGTCCCCACCAGAATAAATCGCGACGGATGACAAAAGGAAATCCCCTCTCGCTCGATGATGTTCTCGCCCGATGCTGCGGCATCCAAAACGATATCCACGAGGTGATCGTCAAGCAGATTGACCTCGTCCACATAAAGGATGCCCCGATGGGCATCGGCCAAGAGTCCCGGCTGCAAGGCACGCCGACCTTTTTGGATCGCCAACGAGAAATCGATCCCGCCGACCACCCGGTCCTCGGTGGCGTTCAAGGGCAGATTGACGACCCGCACCCGCCTTCTGGCACCCTTCAACCGCCTGCCCAGGTTGCGACAATCGTCACAATAGGTATCGGGTTGGTCCGGCTGGCAGGCATACATGCAGCCCTCGACCACATCGATCTCGGGCAACAAGGCCGCCAGCGCCCGAACCGCGGTGGATTTGGCCGTCCCTTTCTCTCCCCGGATCAACACCCCGCCGATGGCCGGGTTGACCGCATTGAGCAGAAGGCTCTGCTTGAGATCGTCCTGGCCGATGATTGCGGCGAAGGGAAAAACGTTTCGGTGATCGGTGGTCAGTGATCGGTGATCGGTTTGGGTTTGGGTTTGGGTGGTTAGCATGTTGTTCCTTCTTCCATTATAGTCTATTCCTTCTCATCTTTTGCTGATTACCGATCACCTTTCACCGGTCCCCCACCACCGGCACCGCGTCACTCCACTCCTCGATCTCCCCTTCCATATCCAGATAGGTATTGCGAAGATCTTCCTCCATCTCTTCACCGGCGTTCCACATACCGCGGCCAATGGCCTCGAGCAGCTTGTCGAGAATATTCTGCAAGGCAAAGGGATTGCCCCGCTTTCATCCACGCCTGCATCTCGGGATCCAGGGCATAGGCGTTCGCGACCTTCTCGTACATCCAGTCGTCGATCAACTCGGCGGTGGCGTCCCACCCCAGCAGCACATCCATCATGTGCGAGATCTCGCCGCCGGCATCCAGGTATTGACGCCCCCCCTCACTCAAGGAGGGCAGTTCCATGGCCGTGGCGGAATAGTAGCATAGGGTGTAGGGTCGCATCACCGTTCCTCTTTTTATACCGCTACCAGTATCTCAGTCTGGGGATCCCGTTCTCCGTCCATGCCGGGAAAATACCGATCGAGCGCCTCCAGCAGCTGGGCCTCATCGCCGCAACGAACGATCTGGTCTTTCAGCCAAGGGCGGTATCAAGACTCCTGCCACGCGCGGTCCAGGAGCCGGTTAGATGCAAGTGGAGCAGACAGATATAGAAAAACCAGGTGGCCGTCGTCCGTCGTCCCTTCTTTTCCTTTATCCCAGGTTCCGCGTCTGCCCCTCTCCGGCGCTCCGACACTCCATTTCTCCCCGCAAGCGCTGTGATAGCCCACGCAGCGGCGATGAGGAAACACCCCCGGCCCGCCACGCCGAACCAAAAGAACAGGTGGGTACAGATGGTTTGTGATTTGATGAATGGGATGTAGTAATCCTTGGGAAACAGCACCCCGGCCAGGGCAATAACGACGGTCAAGGTCAGGATACCGCGCAGGGTTGACAGGGTGAGCGAGGCGGCCCCGTCCAGGGCGACCACCGTGCCCATGAAAAGCGGTACGACCAGTGGCCCGGCGTACATGGGCAGCATGGGCCATGCCGTCCAGAACCGCCAGAAAACAACCACTGGGTTAACGAAAAGGCCGGGAAGTAGAAAAGCCAGCAACACCGCCCGCCGCCGGTTGGAAAAGAAGGCGCACGTCAGACTCAGCCCATAAAAAACAGTGGCGATCTTGAAAAGCAGTTGACTATCGCTCAGCATGATCGTGATTTCTTCAAATAATTCTCACGGCCGATGTTCGGGTGAGGCCGGTACCACTTTTGAAGAAAACAAAGAATTGCTGAGCGACGGCCAGATCATCGACCTGGATTGTCACACCGTCCTCGTTTTCCAGGTGATGGGCAAACATTTCAAGGCTGGCCCGATACAACGTTCCTAAACTTGAAACTGAAAATTGTTGATCCCGATCCTCGTGCATTCACATCACCTCCCATGGGATAACATGGCCAATTGCTTGAGGGCCGTATTGGCCGCCTTGCGCTGCCGACGATGTTTGGCAGCCTTGACAAAGGCTGCTTTACTGGCGGTAATATCGTTCATTTGCCAGGCGGCATACCCGGCCATCAACCAGGCCCGGCCGACGTGACGCCCCTTGTTTCGGGCGGCCTCCTGGTAGGCCTCGACCGCCGGCCCGAACTTCTCCAGACTGTAATATAGCTCTCCCTTGAGCATTATGGTATCGACATCCGCGGAGCTCGGATCCACCGCCTCGATGGCAGCCAGGGCCGCTTCCGGTTGGCCCAATTGGCGGTAGGCGATGGCCAGTTGCTGCAGCACTCGTTTGTCGGGTTTCTTCTTCAAGCACGCCTGGTAGAGCGGGGCGGCCTTGGCGGGAATGTTCAATTGCAGGTTCAAATCGGCCAAGAGCTTCTTTTCTTCCATGGACAACGGGCCGAGAAATGAATAGATGGTCAGCGCCATTAGCGCATCTTCATAGTGTTCGGCCGTCAATTGAATGTGAGTCAGGGCTTTCCACCACTTGGCCAGCGTCGGCGTTTGCCGGGTAAGCCGATGGGCCAGCTCAAGGGCCTCATCCTGCATGTCCAGTTGCATGTACTGGTGCAGCAGAATCTCCTGCCATTGAATCTGCTTTTGCCCGGTGTAGATCCGGGCCAGTTCCCGGATATAGGGCAAGGCCCGCCGTGGCTGCTCCGCGGCAAGCAGGGCGTGGACCATGTGTTCTTTCCACTCCGGCTTGATGGCCGTGGGGTGACGGGCAAACAATTGCTCGAAGATATCGATGCATCGATGATGGTCTTCGGCCATCAAATAAGCGATTGCACTGTAGTAGAGATACTCCGGTTTTTTCTCGGTCGCGGTGTCGTAGGCTTTTTCGAAGCAATGCCCGGCATCGGCGTGATGATTCATTTCATAGTGGGCGTTGGCCAGGTTCAGCCAGGCGTTGGTGTGGGATGCATCCCGGGCGATAGCCCGCTGGTAGGCCGTCACCGCGGCTTGGTGCTGACCACTCATCAAGTAGCAGTTGCCCAGGCAAAATTCGATCTCGGCATGGTGATACCCCTTGGGATCCTTGTCAACGGGATCGCCCCCCCCCCGGGCCTGAAAGGTCTGCAGCGTCTCGATGGCCCGCGCGTACGCCTTGGCCTCGATCATGGGCTGGACCTTGGCCAAAATCAGTTGGGCGGCCAAGGGCAAAGACGCGGCGTTATCCTTTTCTTTTGCCATCCCAAGCGCCGGAATATAAACCAGGATCAAAAAAAGGCCGACCATCCATTTGAAGTATTTGAATGTTGCCATTGGTAATAATCTCATAAAAGATTTTATCTCAGGCGGTTTCGTAAAAAGCTTGAGATCAAGGCTTGCGTATCCTTGAGGAGCGAGACGTACTCGAGGTACGTTGCAGCGACGTAAGGATACGCGTAACGCCGATATCGAGTTTTTTACGGAACCGGCGTTATTACTCCAATTCGAATCGGATTACCGTCTCCACCAGCGCCTTGACCGGCATGCCCTCCACCGTACCGGGTTTGAAACGCCAGCCGCGTACGCACCGTTCGACACTGCGGTCGAACAGGCCTTGCGGCTCCGACTCCAGGATGGAGATATTGTCCACCCGCCCGGTCTCGTCGACGATGAAGGACACCTTGACCCAGCCCTCGATCCCCCGGCGACGCGCTTGAACCGGATAGACCGGTGGAATGCGCGTCAGGGTCGTCAAGGGGCCGTCCAGCTGCCCGATGGAAAATGCCCCCGGCAAGGCCGTTGGATGAACCAGCGGCGCGCTCTTCAGTGGCGGCAGCACCAAACTGTTGGGGCCGCCGGGAAGTTTGGGATTGACCTCAAATGGAAGGGTCAGTTTCTGTTTCATCGGCTGCCGGGGCGCGGCATCGGGTTTGCGCATCTTTTCGGGTTCGGGTGGTTTCGGTGGTGTGGGCGGTTTCCGTCGGACCTCGGAGTCCGGCCGCTTCATACGAACGACGTTGACCTGGGGCACGAGCGTGTCGATGGCGGTCCGTGATGGCGCCGGATCCACCAAGTGGGGCATCAACAGAAACAGCACCAGATTCAATCCCGCGGCCACCAATCCCGCCACCAGCCAGGTGGCCCAAGTGCGGCGGGAAAGGGAGTAAAAATAATCGCTATGGTCGCTGATCACTGACATAGTCCATTACCGTTCACGATCAAAAACAAAGAACCGGTGACTGAATGAATCGGTGACGCGGAGGCACGTAAAATCGTCAATTCTCCCCATCTCCCATTCTGAAAAAATCACCCCCCCTGGGGTACACTGGCCGCCAGAGAGACATTGCTCGCCCCAGCCATGCGGCAGCCGTCCATCACCTGAATGGCAACGCCGGTGCTGCTGGCCTTATCGGCCACCACCACCACGGCCCCTTCCGGATTCTCGGCCAAGGCACGTTCCACATTGGCCCTTACCGCGCGGGGGTCGATCTCCCGATGATCCATGAACAGCCGGTTACTTTGATCGATGGCGATCAGGATCGTGGCCTTGTTCTGCACCACCGCCGTGGATGCCGTGGGCCGGCTGACATCGATACCGGTTTCCTTGACGAAACTGGTGTTGACCAGAAAGAATATCAGCAGGATAAAGACCATGTCGATCAGCGGAGCGATATTTAATTCGGGTGTCGATCGCTTTCCGCGGCGGTTGGCGGATATGTTAAGCATGCTTGAATTCCTAAAAACTTAAGATAAAAAGCATATAAAAAAGTCCAAGCTACAAATCCTAAATCTCAAACAAATTCCAAATCACAATATTCAGATTCCAAAAGGGCAAATTCAAAGGCGTTTGGAATTTTAAATTGAGCATTGTCATTTATTTGTGATTTGGATATTGAAAATTTGTAATTTTGCAGCAATACCTGTGGTTCAAGCGCCCCTATTCTATTCTTCATCCTTTTCTCGTCCATCGTCGCTTTCTGTTCACTGTTCACTAAAGTTGCCTTCGCAAGTAATACCCCGCCCGAGCCACCCGCTGCTGCAGATTGCGCGCTCGACGGTCTAGAAATCCTTTCATGTAAAGCCCGGGGATGGCGACCAGAAGGCCGGTCTGGGTCGTGATCAGGGCCTCGGAAATACCGCCGGCCATGCCCTTGGCATTGCCGGTGCCGAAAATCGATAACACGTCGAACGTGCCGATCATGCCCGTGACGGTACCCAGCAGTCCCAGCAGCGGCGCAATGGCGGCCAGCACGCCGATCACGGCCAGGTAATCGGTCAGCGATCGGTTGATGGCGACCACGGTTTCATCGAGAATGAAACGGTCCAGCATGCGGTCGAAACTGCGTCGCTGGATAAAACGGGCCACCAGCAATGACACCGCCCCACGGTATTGGGCGGGATCGGGCGACCGATTGTCGCGAATATGGGCCAGGGCGATCTTGAGCGGCATGTTCTTACGGTGCAGGCGCCTGAAAAAAAGGGCGCGCTCCACGATCAGCAGCCACATGCCGACACTGACCAGGGCCAGCGGCAGCATGGTCACGCCGCCGGCCAGCATATAGGCCTCCAAACGGAGGTACTGGGTGATCAACAGATCAATCACAGCACCTTGCCCCTCGTTTTATGCATGATGTTGACCAAGGCGACGGCCTTCTCTTCCATCTCGCCAATCATTTTATCCACGGCACGACTCAACAGGGTCTGGGATAACATCAATGGTATGGCCACCGTCAACCCCAGCATGGTCGTCACCAGGGCCTCGGAGATTCCGCCCGACATCAGGCGCGGATCGCCGGTGCCGTGCAGGGTAATGACATGAAACGTGTCGATCATGCCGGTCACGGTTCCCAGAAGGCCCAGCAATGGCGCAATGGCGGCCAGCATACCCAGGGTAGACAAAAAGCGTTCCATGGGCGGGATTTCTTTTAGGATGGCTTCCTGAAGCGCGTTCTCGATTTCCTCGCGCTGCATGTCACAGCAATCCAGACCGGACTTGAGGACTCTGGCCACCGGAATGTTGCGATGTTCCTCGCAGGCCGCCCCACAGGCGGCCCAATCCGTCTCTGCCATGCGGGATTCGATGGTTTGCATCAACCGGTCGGCATTCATATTTTTGCGCATCAAGAAAAATACCCGTTCAATCACGATCAAGAGGCCCACCGCCAGGAGGATCAGGATCGGCCAGACAATCGGCCCGCCCTTGGGAACCTGTTCCCAAAGCTTGAGTTCATGGGTCAACTGACGCAGGGCACCGCCGCGGGAGATGTCCATGGGAACGCTGTCGTCTTCACCGTTCATGTATCCGGTCAGTTGTTTCTGCATTCGCCGGTCGGGAAGCCGTGATAGGGCGTAGAGCCTTCTCCCCGTGGCCGAATAATTGCAGAAACCCACCTCATCACCGATCCGATAGGCGGCCGTAAAGGGTCCGATCAGAAGCACATCGGCCTCCACCTCACGGCCGGCACGATCGACAATCACCCCTTTCCGCAAAACCACCTGGCTGGAAGATGCAATCTGAGTCCGCAATCCGTCGGCCAGAGCACGAACATCGTCCATGCCGGGAAATCGCTGATTTTGGGAAATGGTTTCTAAAAACAGGGTGGGATTTTCTTCGAGAGCGGTTTGCAGGTTCTGGGTAATCAACCCGTCGACATCCTTGGCATTGATGCGGATGACCCCCACCAACTCGTTGATCATGCTGTCGGTTTGCGCCAGGGCCTCGCCAAGTTGCTGTTCGTGCTGGTCCAGGTTCTGGCTCTGTTCTTGTAAGGTCTTGACCGCCCCGTCCAATTCCTGATTGGCAGCCTCGAGCGCGGCGATGGCGTTTTTCAAGGTGGCGCGATCCTTCATGATCGTCGCCCGACTCTCGGCAGCGGCTTTTTCGGCGGCCGCTTTTTCGGCGGCCGCTTTCTGAGCCAACGCGTCCTTGGCTTCCTGGGCCTGGATCTGTATTGCCCGCATATCCTGGGCCATACCCAGAGGGGCCATCGTCAGGAGAATCACCATCACTGACAGAAAACATGCCATCGTCTTCTTCATGGGATCACCAACCTTCCCACCGGCAGCGTGAGCATTTCAACCGGTTTGCGCTTGGCGGCGATATCGATGGCCGCATGGATGGATGGGGTGTGGGATGCGGGCAGCGGTTGCCAGATTTTGTCGGCCATATTGTAAAATCCGCACTGCGAACCATCCAGTTTTTGGTAGAACAGGCAAAGCCGCCCCAGGCGAAAAATATCGACCAGCATGGCCTGACCGTCGATGGGAATGGTCTGCTGATAGGTTTCGATGGTCGACCCGTACTCCGCCTCGACCAGAAAAGCCTCCATGACCTTGCGATACTTCTCGCTGACCGAAACGTCGGGATCGATCATCAGGTGGTCGAGATTGTCGATGCGTTTTTCTCTTTCTTCAGGCAGGAACGGGGTATCATCGGATACCTGGGTCTTTAAGGCGCCGATCATCTCCTTCAGAAAGGGTTGGATCTGGTCGGCAATCTGTTCGATGTCGGCGAGCTGTTTTTCCTTGGTGGCGATACGCACCTGGACGGCATCCACATAATCCTGTAACGCTTTGCGTTGCTGCTGCAGCTGTTTCTGTTCGGCCTGCAGTCGCTCGAAACGAATGGTCAGTTTTTCTTTTTCCAAGCGCCATTCTTCTTCCGCTTGCTGACTCGCCTGGCGGGTTTTGATGGATTGCCGAACTGGCTTTTCAATGCTTTTTTCGGTATCGCTGGCGCTACCGAGGGTACCTGACAACATCAACAGCCAACCCGTTAACATGAAAATGAGGGTCATTTTTTTGGTCATTCACCGAGCTCCTGGTTCGCTATTGGCTGAAATCAAAGATTATTGTAAATAAAAATCCCGGATCGTTTTGCTAAACAAGACGATCCGGGATATCCCTGTTTGTATCCACAGACAAATATTGAAGGTCTAAAAACGACGCAGTCCACGCTATCGTTTCCTGATTTGCCCAGGCAGGTTTTCTGACTTCCGGATCATTCTACTGACTGCGCCTTCCCAGCCTGATCGACCAGTGGCCTTCTACAGTGTTCGTCCCCGGTTACAGCGGCGGGCCCGTTCCCGATTCCCACGGGATTCCCTATTATGCTCTGTTACGAGTACCTTTGAAAATTCTGAAATAGGATAGAATAAAATAACAAAATGTCAAGTCTATTTTTCATACCGCCAAACGGGACGGGACGGTGCTGGCCATCACCCCTGATGGTGACGTCATCATCTATCGGTGAACGCTTACTAATACGGCACTAGCTGCATATTGGGCATTTTAACCCCGTAAACGCGTACAACGGGACAGAACGTTTGACACCGCCCCCGGCTTCCATTAAAAAGCAGGTCAAATTCAATCCACAGGAGCGTTGCATGAAAAATTATGATCATACCATCCGTTATACGGTGGACAAGCCAGACATCGTCACCACGGATATGCTGGATCCCATCGACTATCATTACAAAAACAAGCGCGATGTCAACATCACCATCGCCCAGCCGGAATTCACTTCGGTTTGCCCCATGACGGGATTACCCGATTTCGGCACCATCACCATCCACTACACACCCGCCAATTTCATCATCGAACTGAAATCGCTTAAATATTACCTGCTTCAGTTTCGTACGGTGGGAATGTTCTACGAGCACGTTGCCAACCGCATTCTTGACGACCTGGTTGCTGTCCTAAGCCCCAAGAAGATGGAAGTGATCGGTGAATTCACCCCCCGTGGCGGGCTGACCACCCGGGTCAGTGCCCGGCATGAGGCGGCGTCATGATGGATCGCGCTCCCTTGGCAAGCGGCGCCGTCCCGCTTCTACTCGCGTTGGTGCTCCTGGTTTCAGGCTGCGGTATTAGCGCATCTTACCGGTCGGCGGACAAAAAAACCATCCGAGACTATCACACCAGCAACGCCTATCGCAAAAGAATCGGCGTGCTGGTACTGACCAACACAACCACGTTCACCAGCGACCGGATCAGCGCGCCTTTCATGGAAACCCTTCTCGCGGGTTTGAAATCGGAAGTGCCGAAGGCGCAAATACTCCTCCCCGGTGACACTGAAAACACCCCATTCCTATGGGAACCACCGCGCATTGCAAACGGCGATATCGACGTGTTCGGCTTTTCCGCCCAGGCTCGTCAGGCGGGACTGAACGCCGTGATGAGTCCCATCCTCATGGACATCCGGGTGAGTAAAGAGGATTCCGGCTTCTGGTTTTTGCGGGACTTGTCCTACATTCTTCAAATTCAAACCGCCGCGGCTGTTTATGATACGATCACGGGTGCCCGGCTTTCCCTCGGGATCCTGACCGACACGATCGATATCACCAAAAAGCAATATGAAATGGTAAAGCAAGGCCAGGAGGTGGCGGTCGATGGATTGGTCGAAATCGCCAAGGAAATGGGGACCCAGTTGGGAGAGCAGATGGGAGCGGCGATCAAGGCAAGCCCATGGGTGACCTCCGTGGTGGGCCTTGACGGGGATCGTTGCGTGTTGCCCGCCGGCGGCGCGGTAGGAATCGAGGCCGGCGATCGGTTCAGTGTGTTGGATGCCGGTAGCGTCCTGACCGGTCTAAACGATCAGCGGTACATCGTTCCGGGATCAAAAATCGGCGAGATGACCATCACGCAGGCCACCGAGCGGCAATCCCTTGGCCAGGCCACTGCCGGGAGTCCGCCACCGGTGGGCAGTATTGTGGTGCCGGACATCGATTAGTGAGTATTACATTTTTCGCCTATCGCCACGCCCAATGACGCCGCATACTGCCGGATCAGGGATACGGCCTCCGCTTGCGATTCGATAAAACGAATGGCGTTGCGGAACTGCCCGGCATTACGCATGCCTTTGACAAACCAGCACAAGCGGCTGCGCATCATCAGGCAGGCGGTGGGCTCCCCCAGGTAGCGCACCGAATCCGCGAGGTAATCGATCATCATATCGAAGCGCTGGCGGTCATCGACCGCGATCACCGGCCGTCCATGGGCGGCCGATAGAATCTGACTGAAGATCATGGGATTCCCGATGGCCGCCCGGCCCACCATCACGCCGTCGCAATCGGTTTCCGAGCGCATGCGCAAGGCATCGCCAGGGGTGGTGACATCGCCATTGCCAATCACCGGAATGGAAACCGCCTTTTTCACCGCCCGGATAAGGGTCCAGTCGGCCATCCCCCGAAACCCCTGGGTCGCCGTACGGGGATGAACGGCGATGGCATCCACGCCGCACGCTTCGGCCAATTGCGAAATCGCGACGGCCTGCCGACCGGACGGTTCCCATCCCGAACGAATCTTGATGGTCAAAGGAATGGTCACGGCCTGGCGTACCGCATCCAGGAGCCGGCGAACCAGCGGCGGATCTTTCATCAACGCCGACCCTGAATTGCTCTTCAGAATCTTGCGTACCGAACAACCCATGTTGATGTCCACCACATCGGCGCCCGAATCCTGGACGAGCCGGGCCGCATCGGCCATCATCTGCGGATCGGACCCGAAAATCTGTACCGACAGCGGTTTTTCGTCAGGTGCCGAATCCAATAGCCGAACGGTTTTTTTTGAGCCATAAACCAAACCGTTGGAACTGATCATCTCCGAGCACACCAACCCGCATCCGGCGCGTTTGGCCAGAAGACGCATGGGCAGGTTGGTGATCCCCGCCAGGGGTGCCAATACGGTGAAGTTGTCGATTTCCAGAGCGCCGATGTGCATCGTCTTCCCTACCTTTGAAAAAAAATCAATCAATAAAAATGTATATCAGACGGATTCGTAAAAAGCCCGAGATCAAGGCTTGCGAATTCCGAGGAATGAGGCGTACATAAAGTACACCGCAGTGACGAGGGATGAAGCATAACGCCGATATCGGGCTTTTTACGAATCCGTCACCTTTTATCAATCGCCGGATTGGCATAACAGAACAAACAATTATGATAACACGGATGCAGGTGGTAGGATCCCACATCCACTGAAACCGTGCATCCACATCCGGATGCTTTGCGCTGACCGTGATCCCGGCGCACCGCAACCTGTCCACCGTGCACCGCCATAATTCGGTGACCGGAAATGCAGGCCCCGGAGCGAATCCCGGATCCAATCGGCAACGTATCCAGGACTGGTTTTTCACAGCACAGGTCCAGCGCAATACCCAAGGGCGCCAGAATGCGATGCATGGTTAGCAGTATCGTTTTTTTTTCACTCAGGGACGGCTCCACAAAGGAAAAATCGGGGCCGGTACGGCGACTAATTTTGCGGTAGTGGTCCATGAAACTGGTAATACACAGATTGATTCCGCAGCGACCGGCAGCCGTGGCAATGGTTTCAAAATCGTTAAGATTGTTATTAATTTCCGATCCCTGAATCGTATAATGGCAGATGGGGTCGAAGCGCCACTGTACCGTGTCGCTGCCGAACCGGCGGCAAAGCGCATTCAACTGATCGAGGCGTCTGGCCAGGTCCGGGACGCCCGGCTCCAGAATCGGCAAGCGCGAATTGACAGTAAAATTAAAGAACAGATGAAACCCCATCGCCTCGAGGCGCTCCCCATAGCCGGAATCGAGAAAGGGCCCAAAATTCTTGGACCAGAAAACCATGGTATGCACCGTCTCCGGCGACACCGTCACCCGCCGGACGTGCCGGTTGAAGGGATTGACCACCTCGATGTATCCCCTTTTTACCTGTTCCATGAACCAGGGCATGTAAAAGGCTGGAATGTCCGTGCGTCTGGAAACGGAGAGGATCTGCTTGGGTTTGGGTTTCATAAAAATATCGAAGGCGATATTGACGGCTTCGTAAAAAGCTTTTCCAGGCCATGCATGGCCACCTATCCAGTAAAAGAAATTCGTTTTCTGGCTATCCCGGCGAATCGGATAAAATCAAGGGAAAGCTTTTTACGAAGCCGTCTGAAATGCGACTTTAGGTTGGTTTGCGTTTATCTTTCAGCGAAATCACGGTGGCGTTGCCGTTGGTCGGCGCCGCCGGTTTCTCAGCTGTTTTTTCGGAAGACTGATCAGTCGTATCATCCGCTTCCGGCAGGGGCTCCGGACAGACCACCCGTTCCAGACGCATGCGCTTGCCGTTCATGGTAAATTCGTCTCCGGCGATATAGCGGTCACGCAAGATCCAGGTCACCACCTGTAACGGAACCTGGAGCATCAGCAATTTGACATGGTACCAATCCGGTTTGTTATCCGGCAGAATCTGCTCGATACGGGCGAAACTCAACGGCTGGTCTTCGAAGTGAATCAATACGATATCATTTTCCGTGGTCATGGAGCGGTCCTTTGGATGGCCTCAGCCGGCAAATGGCTGTGCGTGTCTATTTTAATCGCGTGCAAAACGAGCGCATCTTTCAAACGGCGTCGTCTTATGGGGCTCATGTATAGGATTCATACTTGAACCTGTCAACATTGGATACGGCCGAAGCCAGGGTGACCGTATTCGGACCGATTTGCAGTTCTTCGCGGGCATGGCCCGCGCTTACACACATCCATGCTTCGTCAAGCAGGGCTTTGTAAGCGCGGGCCATGCCTGCGACCTTGGACTGGCTCCCACGCTCCTGCGCATCCCCGTCAACTTAAGCGCGGAGGCGGAGCCGTTTTTCATCTCGCTCCCATGCTCCGCGTGGGAGCGCGCACGGCTGTTCACCTGAACGTGATTAGGATTCCCAAGCGGAGCTTGGGAACCAGTTAACGTACGCTTGCACTGGCGGCCATGCTCAAAAACGTTGACCTTTAGAAGCATATGCCCTAAAATCGACCATCGTCGACATTCAACCACCCCTCAAGGAGGCCCGCCAGTGACTCGCTACCGGATTCACCCGATCGTCATGGGTACCAAACAGTTCGACAAAGGCATGATGACTTATCAGCATGACTACGGAACCCCCTATACCATCCCCATTTATTGTTGGTACCTGGAAGGCGGAGACCGCACCATCATCGTGGATACCGGCGAATTAAACCCCGTTCAGTCCGCAGACCGTGAGCAGGCCATCGGCGGGCGCATCTACACCTTTGAGCAGGGGCTGGCAAAACACGGTCTGGCGCCGGAGGGCATCGATACCGTCATTCACACCCACCTGCACAACGACCATTGCGAAAATGATTACAAATGCACCAACGCCGAAATCTTCGTGCATCCCAGGGAGCTTGAACGCATCCACGATCCCCATCCCCTGGATTTCAGATATGTTCCCGACTACATCGAAGATGTGGAGGAAAACGGTCAACTTCGCATGGTCGATGGTGATCAGGAGATCGTGGAAGGGATTCGGGTGATGCACACGCCGGCGCACACCGACGGCGGACTCACCATCCTGGTCGAGACCGGCGGCGGAACGGTGGCCATTACCGGATTTTGCGTAATCAACGAAAACTTTTTCCCTCCGAAGCAGATTCGGGCCATGGAAATGGATGTCATTCCACCGGGAACGCATGTGAATGCCTATGAGGCCTATAATATCCTGATAAAAGTAAAGGATATGGCGGACATTTTGCTCCCCTTGCACGAACCGGCCTTTGCCGACGGCAAGCCGATTCCATAAATGAATGGTTATTCATTTATCACCGTAACTTGATCAGACACGCTTAGGCGATCCCCGGAACCGCATCGTGACCGCTATTCGTAGGTAAAACAAAGTCAATCAACAACACGCTCAAAACCAGGCCCGGAACACAGTAACCGCATTTGGATCACTGTTGCGTCTCGATCCCATGCTCTGCGCATCCCCGTCAACTTAACGGGTTCCCAAGCTCCGCTTGGGAACCCTTATTCCATATAGGTGAACAGCGGTGCGCGTTCCCACGCAGTGCATGGGAACCGGTGACGATGTGGGGTTAGGGTTGGTTCTAAATGCGCTTGCCCTGAAGCCAGGACATTTTGCCCTTGACAGGCAATTTGATGCTCTGATAATTGAATGAGTATTCATTCATATTTTTGGTTTCGCTCGACCTCGTCCGGCGCCATGCAGGCCTTGGTTCAACCATTAACAAACGTCCAAGAATCGTATCCAGAATCCAGCATTGTGTCCAAGTGCCTGCGTGCACCGGACAAGGAAGAGCGAATAATACCATGGGAGGGTATCATGATCAGGAAAATCAGAAAGGCCGCGGTCATCGGCAGCGGTGTCATGGGAGGCGGCATTGCCGCGCTGCTGGCCAGTGCGGGAGTGCGCACACTGCTGCTGGACATCGTTCCGTTGGATCTCGAGGAAGCGGAAAAAAACGACCCGACCGCCCGAAACCGGATTGCCCAAAAGGGGCTCGATACGGTACGCATGACCCAGCCGGCCCTTTTCATGCATCCCACGGACGCGGATTTGGTCAGCATCGGCAACCTGGAAGATGACTTCCAGCGCCTGGCCGAATGCGACTGGATCATCGAGGTGGTGGTCGAGAACCTGAAGATCAAGCAAAATTTGCTGAGTCGCATCGATCCGGTCAGAAAACCAAGCACCATCGTCTCATCCAACACATCCGGCATTCCCTTGAAACGCATGAGCGAAGGCCTGAGCGACGGGTTCAAGCAGCATTTTCTGGGCACGCACTTCTTCAACCCCGTACGCTACATGAAGCTGCTCGAAATCATCCCCGGCGAAGACACCCTTCCCGATGTACTGACTTTCATGGCCGATTTCGGCGAGCGTATCCTGGGCAAGGGTATCGTCTGGGCCAAGGACACCCCCAACTTCGTGGGCAACCGCATCGGCGTCCAGGGCATGGTCAAGGCCATGCAGATCATGATGGAAGATGGCCTGTCCATTCCCGAGGTGGACGCCCTCTTCGGACCGGCCTTGGGCCGCCCCAAAACCGCCATGTTCAAGACCGCCGACCTGGTTGGTCTGGATATCCTGGCCCATGTGGCAAAAAACACCCACGCGCTGGTGGCTGACGACGAGGCCCGCGACGACTTCATCGTTCCCGAATTCGTGGACCGCATGATCGCGGCCAAGATGCTGGGCAAGAAGAGCAAGGTGGGGTTCTACAAAACCGATTTGACCCCCGAGTGGAAAAAAATCCGCAAAGTCATCGATCCGACCACCCTGGAACACGGCGAATACGACAAGGCCGATCTCCCCTGCCTCAAGGCCGCCAAGGCCGCCAAGACCCTTGCGGATAAAATGAAGGCGATTGTTTACAGCGACGACAAGGGGGCCCGGTTCGCTTGGAAGGCCCTGGCCGCCAATTTGATCTACGCGGCAAACCGTATCCCGGAAATTTCCGATACCATCGTCGAGATCGACAATGCCATGCGCTGGGGCTTCAACTTTGAGATGGGCCCCTTCCAGACCTGGGATGCCATCGGCGTGAAGGAATCGGTATCCAAAATGCAGGCCGATGGGCTCAAGATCCCCGCCAAGGTCACGGCCATGCTGGATGCCGGCAACGACCGCTTCTATAAGATCGAAAACGGTCGCCCCCTCTATTATGACTTCCCCTCCGGTAGTTACCAGCCGGTGCAGACCAGTGCCGCCATCATCTCCCTGGCCGGTCTCAAGGCCAGTGGTAAAACCGTTAAATCCTGTAAATCCGCATCGCTGATCGACATCGGTGACGATGTCTTCTGCCTGGAATTCCACACCAAGATGAATGCCATCAATGGTGAAATCGTTGATTTCATGACCGACTGCACAGACTATGTGGATGAAAACGGCGCGGGCCTGGTGATCGGCAACCAGGCCGGCGGAATGCCTGGCGCCTTTTCCGCCGGCGGCGATCTGGCCTATATGGCCGGTCTGGCCAAGGACGGTAAATACGCAGAAATCGATGCATTCTTGAAGAAAGCCCAAACCGGTATGCAGCGGGTACGGTACGCCAGTTTTCCGGTCGTGGCCGCACCGTTTGGCATGACTCTGGGCGGCGGCTGCGAGGTGTGTCTGGGCACAGCCGATAAAATGGTCGCCCACGGCGAGCTTTACATGGGGCTGGTGGAAATCGGCGTCGGCCTGTTGCCCGGCGGCGGCGGATGCCTCAACCTGTGGAAAAAAATGACCGCCACGATCCCCGAGCCGGTGACCGATGTGGATCTGACCCAGTTTTTCGTGCCCACATTCATGGCCATTGGCATGGCCAAGGTATCCATGTCGGCGGCCGAGGCCAGGGCCAACGGCTTCCTCGGCCCCCGGGATCGCATCGTCTTCAACCGCGATTATCTCATCGGAGAAGCCAAGCAAGAGGTCCTCAAGATGACCGCCGATGGCTACGCACCGCCGGTCAAGCGCCCCATCAGGGTGGCCGGAACGGCGGCCCAGGGCATGATCGACGCCGAGCTGTTCAACATGCAATCGGCAAAGTTCATCACCGAATACGATGTGTTTTTGGCCAAGCGCATTGCCTTCGTGATCAGCGGCGGCGACGCGCGAACGGGCAGCGCCATCGATGAAGAGGTCATCCTCAACCTGGAGAGGGAAGCCTTCGTCGATTTCTGGAAACAGGAAAAAACCGTGGCCAGGGTAGAGCATTTGCTAAGCACCGGCAAGCCACTTCGAAATTAAAGGAGATACTCCCATGAGAGATGCATATATCGTAACCTCGATCAGGACCCCGGGTTGCCGCAGGGCCAAGGGGGCCTTCAAGGACACCCGGCCCGATGACCTGCTGGCCTTTATCCTCAAGACTGCGGTGGAGAGAGCCGGCCGGATCGAACCCAAGGATGTCGACGACGTGATGGTTGGCTGCTCCTTCCCCGAAGCCGAACAGGGACTCAACGTCGGCCGCATGGCCTCCCAGATCGCCGGTTTTCCCGTCAGTGTCTCCGGGGCCACGGTCAATCGCTTCTGTTCTTCCGGCCTGGAAGCCATATCCCTGGCAGCCTTGAGGGTCATGGCCGGGTGGTCCGACATCACCATCGGCGGTGGCGTGGAGTCCATGACCTTCGTGCCCATGCCCGGCCACATGCCACGCCCCAATCCCGAGTACACGAAAACCCATGCCGATCTTTACGCGTCCATGGGCATCACCGCGGAAAACGTGGCCAACCGCTATCACGTATCCCGCGAAGACCAGGACGCATTTGCCTATGATTCCCAGATGAAGGCCGCCAAGGCCCAAAAAGAGGGCTTGTTCACCGAAATCATACCCACACCGGCGGTCCGCCACGTGCTTCAGGACAATGGAACCTACAAAAAAGAAACCGTCATTCAAGAACACGACGACGGTGTGCGGGCCTCGACCACCAAAGAAGGACTGGCCCAATTGCCACCGGTATTCGCGGCGGGGGGATCGGTAACCGCCGGCAACTCATCCCAGACCACCGATGGGGCCGCCGCATCCATCATCGCCAGCGAAGCCGCGGTCAAAAAATACGGCCTTACCCCCATCGCCAAGTTGACGTACTACACCACCGTGGGCTGCGCGCCGGACGAAATGGGTGTCGGTCCGGCGTTGGTCATCCCCAAGCTGCTGGCCATGGCGGGCCTGAAGACAAGCGACATCGGCCTGTGGGAAATCAACGAAGCCTTCGCCTCCCAGGCGCTGTACTGCATTCGCAGCCTGAAGATCGAGGACCAGATGGACCGGATCAACATCAATGGCGGCGCCATCGCCCTGGGCCATCCCTTGGGGTGCACCGGCGCCAAACTGTGCGCCACGCTTCTATCCAACATGCAGCGCAAGGACGTCAAGTACGGCGTTGAATCCATGTGCATCGGTGGCGGCATGGGGGCGGCGGCATTGTTCGAACGGTGCAGTTAGCGTTTAGCCATTATCTGTTGGATAAAACCGCTCAATATCTTTTGTCTAGTTCGCAAGCGCCTTGTATGGTGAAAGAAAACAATGAATGCTCCCATGCAGAGCATGGGAGCAAGCCGGTAATCATGACTTTTCGCTAGATTTTTTTCTGGTCACTTTTTTAGCGCCCAGAAAAAATTTTAATTTGTTTGTTCGGGAATCTTATGCTAAAGGCAATGCATACACGATTCAAAGGGACTCAAGCAATGCTCACCGCCAGCACCACTTATTTTGGATATTATTATTTTTATTTTAGCCGAGGTGCGCCTGTGGACTGCTGACCCATATCCCATGAAGGAAAAAGCAAAAGCCGCAGGCGAGACCGCCTGCGGCTTTTTTATTTTTTATCAGGGATAAAAAAATATTTTCGCCAAGCTTGATGAACGTTTAAAAAAAGTGCCTGGCTCGTCATGCCTGGCTTGATCCGGCATCCAGAACAGATTGAACACACTGGATAGCGCGAAAGCTTCACTTCGTTCCCGGCCTTCGCCGAAATGACGCCAAATTGGAATTTTTGATTTATTCCGAATTCATAAATCTTCACAGGAGGAAGAAAAACATGCAGAAAACCTACGATATTCATGTGGAAAAGTTCGAACGACTGATTTCACCGTCCCAATTAAAAGATCGCGTTCCCGTAAGCGATGCGGCCCATCGCACGGTGGTCGGCGGTCGCCGGGCCATTGCCGACATTCTGGAAGGAAAAGATTCTCGGCTGCTGGTGATCACCGGCCCCTGTTCCATCCACGACGAAAAATCCGCATTGGAGTATGCCGACAAGCTGAAAGGCTTGAGCGAACAAGTGAATGATACGATGCTACTGGTGATGCGCACCTATTTTGAAAAACCGCGCACCACCGTCGGCTGGAAAGGATTGATCAACGACCCGTGGCTCGACGGCACTTGCGATATCGGCGCCGGCCTTGAACGGGCCCGCCGCCTGCTGCTTGAGATCACCGAAATGGGCATCCCCACGGCCACGGAAATGTTGGACAGCATCGTGCCGCAATACATTGCCGGCCTGATCTGTTGGGCGGCCATCGGGGCGCGCACCACCGAATCCCAGACCCACCGCGAAATGGCCAGCGGTCTCTCCATGCCCGTGGGCTTCAAAAACTGCACCGACGGAGGGTTGTCCACGGCCATCAACGCCATGATCGCCGCCACATCGCCCCAATCGTTTTTGGGCATCGATCCGGACGGTCAGGCGGCCATCGTCAAAACCACCGGCAATCCCCACGCGCACATTGTTCTACGTGGCGGGTCGCGACCCAACTATGATACGGTCAGCATCAACGAAGCGGTCTCCCTGCTGGCGAAAAAAGGCCTTCCGCAATCCATTCTAGTGGACTGCTCCCACGACAATTCCAGAAAAAACCACACCCTGCAGGCATCCGTATGGCAGGATTTGGTCAATCAACGCATGGATGGCAACCAGGCCATCATCGGCATGATGCTGGAAAGCAACCTAAACGCAGGAAATCAGAAAAACACAGGGGACCTTGTCACCATGCAATACGGCGTTTCCATTACCGACGCCTGCATCGACTGGGAGACCACCGAGCAATTGATTCTGTCCGCCCATGATCAGTTGGCCGGTTGCGATGCATTCGGCGGCAGCGGTGATGGGCAACGCTATAAGGTTGGTTAAACGACTATCCCTTGTTCGGCGTGGGCTCCCAGGACGAAACCACATCCCGGCAGGAATCCACCGATTGTTGAAGCTTGTCAACCAACGCGGCGGTTTCCGGCGGCAGATCCTGCAAGGCCAGGATCGATAGGGTCGCGCCCATCTGATTGAATCGCTCACCCAGCATGGCGCCATCGTTGTTCAGCCGATCGATGATGGCGTTGACCTGGGTGGCTTCGGACTTGAGAAAATCATTTTTGCGTAGGTGCACCTTGCGGGAGAAATCGCCCGCGATCATCCTGGCAAACGTATGGCCGAAGTTCACCAGCGGACCGCAAAACCGGTGGGATAAAATAACCTGATGGGCCGTGGCCAGAATCAAAATCAATAGCATTGCCAGGGCGATTCGTTGAAGCAAAATCAGGAACACGCCACCGGACACATGCCGCACCCACAGGTCTTTGGCGTTGAGCATATCATGGTACAACGGAGAGAGCAGCACCACGATCAACACGACACAGACAAGACCCAAGAAAACCAGGTTGGCCACGATGATCGGCAGTTGCACATCCTTGCGGATCAGTAAATTTTTCCAGCGTCGTTGATTGTTTCTTTCATTCATGGCGATTGAACCCTTTGGGCGCTGGCCGATTGCGCCGTTTATTGGAATTGGAGCGGATGAACCGGCAAATCGTTGGCATGGGACCATTCCACCCCTTTCTGATTTTTCATCCGCAACAGGCCGCCGTGCTGATTCGTATAGTAAAAGTTGAACTGGTACGTGGTTCCCGACCGGTCATTGTAACGGATATGAACCCGGGCCCCGCCTTCAGCCGGTTCGCTGTCGATTTCATGGATGGTATAGGACCCCATTTTATCCGCTCCCCAACCAAAGGTGATCGATCCATCGTTAAATTGAAGAAAACGGTCCTGGTATGTGGGATAAGGCGTTGTCCAGACCCCCTTGAGATCGTCCATGGTTACCGGATGAAAGGAATCGTCCGTCTGCGGTGAGAAGAACCAAACCATCACCCCGAGGCATCCACAAACGAGCACGACTGCCAGGATCCTACGGAACCCGAAACGATTGTTCGGCTTGTTTTCGAGTGTTGGTCTCACGATTAATTCCCCCTCGAGATCGGCGGTGAAGATCCTAAGCGACGCGTCAAGCAGCCAGCTCCGCTTTCTCGGCCATCGTTTCCATGAAGGCGGCCACCACCTCTGGATCAAACTGGCGACCGGCTTCGGATTGGATAATCGACATCACCTTGTCAGGAGGCATCCCTCTGCGGTAGGGCCGATCGGATGCGATGGCATCGTACACATCGGCGACGGCCAGGATACGGGCTTCGAGGCAGATCGCCTCACCGGCCAGTCCGTCCGGGTACCCCTTGCCATCCCAGCGTTCGTGGTGATGGCGCACGACGGGACGAATATCCTGAAACGCAGCGATCGGCGAAAGAATCCGATCACCGATCGCCGGATGCTCACGGATGGCGTCGAATTCTTCATCGGTCAAGCGACCCGCCTTGTCCAAGATGCCGGTGCGAACACCAATTTTTCCGATATCATGGAGCAAGGCGCCATATCGCAGGCGCTCGACACACGTTTCGTTCAGATTCATTTGCCGGCCGATACTCATAGCGACCTGCTGGACCCTGGCCGAATGACCGGCCGTCCAGGAACTCTTGGCGTCCACCGTCCGGGCCAGCGCCTGCATGGACCCAATGGTCAGGCGCTTAAGATCGCGGATTAAATTGACATTGGACCAGGCCACGGCCAGATGGTCGGCGATTTGTCGCATCAGCGGCAAGGTTTCTTCCGATTGCACCATCGCCTCATGACCGGCCACGCCCAGCAGGGCATACAGTCGATCCGTGACGAATACCGGGAACAAGGTCACCCACGTTAGATGGCGCAACACATTTTCCGGCAGATACTTGCCGAGCAGGGTCCTGTCGGTGATGGTCTTCCAGGGAAGGTCGCGGTCAAACTGCGCCAGGTCCGCATCTTCCATCGTGAAGGGCTGGCTATGAATCGTATCGGGAAATTTGCCGTGGCCCACAAAACTCAGGGCATCCTCGGGATTGTCCGTGTTGACACGGCCGATGGCCACCATCCGAAACGGAAATTCCCTCAAAATACGGGAAATACACAGTCCGGCGATATCAACGAAGTCTTGGGCCATCAGGGTCGCCTGGTCGATCTTGGCCTGGGTGGCAAGCAGTGCAAACTGCTTTCCCAGCTGACTGGACATATCGTTGAAACTCTGGGCCAGTTCCAAGAACTCATCCTTGCTCTTCACCGTTACCCGATAATCGAATTCCCTGCGGGCGACACACCGGGCGCCGGCTTTCAGGGCATTGATGGGCTCCAGGGAACGGCGCAGGTTGAAGAGGCTCAAGCCCACCACCAGCATCAGGGCGAGGCACACGACCAGGAGGAAAATCAGCTTGAAGCGGGCGATGGGCGCCATGACCGTCACCTCGGGCTGGATCACCATAATGGTCCAGTTGCCGATGGCGAATTTGGGTCTTAAAAAAAGCAGCCAGTCGGCCAGGAACCAAGGATCGCCCGCCAGGTCGAGACGATGCTGACCATGGGTCACCGGTCGGTGAAGGGCCGTTGGGACTGTCGGCCAACCCGGAGAACGAAACAGCAGCCGACCGGCATCGGTGGTCACCGTGCATTCGGTCATGCGTGGTAAATTCGTTCCGGATTCGATTCCCCACAAATAAGCGTCCCGGACCCTTCCCATCACCAGTCCAGGCGCATCCGCACCCCCATCGGCATGGCGCACCAGCGTGATATGGGGCGTTTCATCATCGGTAACCACGACCACGGTTTCCCCGTTGGCCAGGTGATCGCGCTGATCGTCGGTCAGGGCCAAGGGCGGGATCGGATCACCGAGAATGGCCTCGTAGCGTCCGTCGGGATAGCGCCGGCCGATGGCATTGAATTTCTTCTGCTGCATGACCCGATCCCGGCCGGACCGCACGCCCACCAATTTCAGCTCGTCCTCGCAGAACAACAGATGTTCATAGATGGAAAGGCCATGGTTCTTGGCGGCCCGGCGCAACCGCTGGTGGGTTTGCGTTTCGAGTTGGTGGCTCACCTGGTAAAGGGAAAGCACGGCCAGCACCGCCACCGGGACCAGGGCGCTGGCCACGAAAGTCACGAGAATGCGGCGGGCCAGGCGGCTGCTAAAAAAGCTAAAATTGATCGTTTTTTCGTTCATGCGATCACAATTCACTAACCTTGCCGAAATAGCCGCCGTTGTATACCCGAACGATATCGTCCTGGCTGGCCTTGGCGGTAAACGGCGACCTGCTCTGCCCGTCCCTGCCCATGCTGTAAAGGTCGAAATCCGAATTGACCGGCACCATGAAGTGATCCTTGCGAAGCTTACCTTTGCCTTTTTTATCACTTCCATCGATGCGCAGGTACTGGTAGCCGTTTCCCCAAGGATCGCTAAGACCATCCATGCCAACCTCGGTCAAGGTATCGGGCAGGTCGCCGGTCATGGCTGAATACTCGGAAATCGCCGTTTCGATGGACTTCATGTCGCTGATGGCGACGGCGACGCGCGCCCGGTCCAGATAGCTAAGATAAAAGGGCGTGGCAATGGCGGCCAGCAATCCGATGATACATACGGAAACCATGGCTTCGATCAGGGTAAAACCGGCCGACCCTTTCCGCACCGGAGCGCCATCACCGGCATAAGCCACTCGTCTAATTGAGGAACATGACATGGATGACAGTTTAATCGCCGTTATTATTGGAAATTCATCGTTTCCGGACAACCGATCAAATGCGATGAAGCGGTGTTAAATGTGCCTAAATATATCGGCTGGAGGGAAGAATAACTTGAATCGATAATGGGGGGGGAGTTATTTCTGGCTCATCGTGGAATTGTGTGGAAGCGCACGATGAGCAGCGATTGGCCGATATCAATTAGCGGTTGGCTGTTAGCTGTTAGCTTTTGTTTGGAAAAGCCAGGTATCCTAACGGCTAATAGCTAATTGCTAATTGCTTTAAGCTGTGTTGAGAACCTTATTGCTTATCGGCATCCTGAAGATCCATGATCAGACGGTTGTTTTCGGATCGATCCAACTCCCGGTGAAATGCCATCAGGATACTTTCCAGCCGCTCCGCGTCCGGCATCTGCCCCAGCCACTCCCCACTGCCGCCGACATTGGCGAGCGCGGCGATCACGGCGTTAACCGTCAGCCGCTGAATATCCTGGGCCGGTTGTACGCCTTGGGGGTGATCGGAATCGCCGTCCAGGCGCACCAAAATGTTGCCTTGGATCAGAAAATCGATCAGATGATCCACCAGGGCTTCGGGGAGGGCCAAGGCATCGGCAATCTGCTCGGTGGATTGTGCCGGCTGAGCGTGGTGAAACAGGCGAATCACATGGCGGCAGATGGCGAGGGACACCAGTTGTTTCTCAGCGATGCTCATTTCACGGCCGCCATGGGTCTGGTCCACCTTCGCCGAGCATTGGTAGGCATGGGAAATTTCGGCGCCGATGATCACGATCAGCCAGCTGATCTGCAGCCACAGCAAGAACAGCGGCAGGGCGGCAAAGCTCCCGTAGATGGCGTTGTACTTGGCCACGATAATCTGAAAATGAATATAGGCAGCCTGAACCGCCTGGTAAGCGCTACCGGCGATGACCCCGGCCAACAGGGCGCCATCGAAACGCACCCGGGTGTTGGGCATGATTATGTAAATCAGGGTGAACAGGGTCCAGATCAGGGTGAAGGGCAGCATCTTGATCCCCACGTAAATGGCCGGTCCCACCATCTGGAGGAGTTCGAAACGGCCGGAGATGGCCGATACCTGGTGGGTAATATAAACGGTGAGACTGCCGGAGAGAATCATCAGCAGCGGCCCGATGAGCATGATCGTCAGATAGTCGCTCAGCTTGCGGATAAAAGAACGCGATCGAACCCCCCAGATATGGTTGAAAGAATTTTCGATGTTGCTGAGCACCTTGATGGCCGACCAAAACAGGACCACCACGCCGATACCGGCGATCATGCCGCCCTTGGTGTTTTCCAGCATGTTCTGGGCAAAGCCGATGACCTGCTGAACCACTTCCTGCTGGGCGGAAAAATTTTCCAGCAATTCCTTTTGGAGGCGTCGCTCGAACCCGAACCCCTTGGCGATGCCGAACGCCATGGCGGCCACCGGCACCAGGGATAAGAGGGTAAAAAAGGTCAAGGCCGACGCCCGCAGCGTCCCATGGTTGCGGGAAAAGTCCTTGACCGCCATCACCAGCGTGCGTACCAGCCGAATCAGCAACCACTGAAAGCGCGATCGGTCATTGGGCCTGGAATTCCAGATCGTTTGATTGAATCGCTGGATCCACTGCTTTAAATCGATCTTGATGGTTTGCATGTCAACCAGCCTAGTTGTTAAGTAAATTACGACAGATCCCCCTGCCGGGCATTGTAGATCTCCCCGCCGTGGGCGAGATAATCGCCGAGCACCCGGACCGCCGCGTCACGTCCGACATCACGCACCACGCGGATGCCGCGCCTGTCAAAGGCAGCGATCCAGTCCTTCGGCTTGGGCCCCTCGTCGAAACCGACCGCACGCGCATCGATGTCGCGGGCCCCGCAGGCCAACCGCCGCACCCCGGACCACACCACGGCCCCCAGACACATGGCACAGGGTTCGGTGCTGGAAACCAGTTCCATGGGCGGCAGCCCCTGGCCCCCCAGATCATAGGTTCCGAGGCGTTTTTGGGCCAGCATGATGGCCACGATCTCGGCATGGGCCACGGAACAGTTGCTTGACATCACGAGGTTGACGCCCGGGGCGATCAGCCGGCCGGAGTCCATTTCAAAAATACCGGCCCCAAAAGGCCCGCCGGTTCCCGCATGAACATTTTCGCGCGCCAGGGCAATGACCAGTGCCATGCGGTCCTCGAGCCGCGCATAGACGGGGTTCGCATCCGGCAGCACCGCATCGATCCATTCCGGCAAAGCAATTTCAATGGTTGCAAAAGCCATTGTCAACCCGTGTAATTTAAGAATTTGGTCGAGATCAAGGCGCGTGAAAAATTTTACCACAGGCATATGGTTGATATTCCGAGGATAAAATTTTTCATGCAACGCCGATATCGGGCAAATTGGCCATTTCTGGATGGACGCTATTTAGCGGGTCAGCTGCCTGTACTTAATCCGATGCGGCTGATCGGCCGCCGCCCCCAACCGTTTTTTACGGTCCTGCTCGTAATCGGAATAGTTACCCTCGAACCAGACCACCCGGCTATCCCCCTCGAAGGCCAGCATGTGCGTGGCGATGCGATCCAGAAACCAGCGGTCGTGGCTGATGACCACGGCGCAGCCGCCGAAATTTTCCAACGCCTCCTCCAAAGCCCGCATGGTGTTGACATCCAGGTCATTGGTCGGTTCATCGAGCAGCAATACATTGGCACCGGATTTGAGCATGCGCGCCAGGTGCACCCGGTTGCGCTCCCCTCCGGAGAGCACGCCGACCTTCTTCTGCTGGTCGCTACCGGAAAAATTGAAACGCGCCACATAGGCCCGGGAATTGACCTGGCGGTCTCCCAGTTCAATCGTATCCTGACCGTCGGAGATCATTTCCCAGATATTTTTTTCCGCATCCAGCACATCACGGCTCTGATCCACATAGGCCAGTTGCACCGTTTCTCCCATGCGGATCGACCCGCTGTCCGGCGTTTCCTGTCCGGTAATCATGCGAAACAGGGTGGTTTTACCCGCGCCATTGGGCCCAATCACCCCGACGATGCCACCGGGCGGCAGGGAGAACGTCATGTCTTCCACCAACAGCTTGTCGCCATAGCCCTTGCCCACACCCTCGGCCTCGATGACCACCGTGCCAAGCCGGGGGCCGGGGGGAATATAGATTTCCAGCTCCTTGTCCAGGCGGTCACTTTCCTGGTCGAGCAGTTTTTCATAGGCGCTGATACGGGCCTTGGATTTTGAACGGCGTGCCTTGGGCGCCATCCGGATCCACTCCAGTTCGCGTTTGAGGGTTTTTTGGCGATCGCTTTCGGATTTTTCCTCGTTGGCCAGGCGGTTTTGTTTCTGCTCCAACCAACTGCTGTAATTGCCCTTCCAGGGAATGCCGTGACCGCGATCCAGCTCCAGAATCCAGCCGGCCACATTATCGAGAAAATAGCGATCATGGGTCACGGCGATGACGGTTCCCGTGTACTGCTGCAGATGCTGCTCCAACCAGGCCACGGATTCGGCATCCAGATGGTTGGTGGGTTCGTCCAAAAGCAGAATATCCGGTTTTTTCAAAAGCAGCCGGCACATCGCTACCCGGCGCCGCTCACCGCCGGAAATGACGTTCACCGGTGTATCGGCCGGCGGACAGCGAAGCGCATCCATGGCCATTTCCAGCCGTGCATCCAGATCCCAGGCATCCATCGCGTCGAGCCTATCCTGCACCTCTCCCTGACGCTCGATGAGTTTGTTCATGTCGTCATCGGACATGGGCTCGGCGAATTTTTCATTGATGCGGTTGAATTCGTCCATCAGGTCAACGGTTTCCTGAACCCCTTCCTGAACGATCTCCCGAACCGTCTTGGTCTCATCGACCAACGGCTCCTGCTCCAGATAGCCGATGGTGTATCCTTTGGAGAGAATGGCTTCGCCGTTGAACTCCTTGTCCACGCCGGCCATGATCTTCAGCAGGGTGCTTTTTCCCGAGCCGTTGAGGCCCAGCACGCCAATCTTGGCCCCATGGAAATAGCTCAGGGAGATATCTTTAATTACCGGTTTCTTGTTGTAAAACTTGCTGACCCGGATCATGGAATAGATCACTTTATTGGGATCGGTGCTCATCGATCGATTTTCCTCTTAGATTCAAAAGATTGATATTGATTTATTGACTTTATGAACGCTACCGGGGGCGAATCCACCGGCATGTCATGCTCGGCCACTGACGGGTCGATTATTCAACCATAATCATGAGAAAGTCAATATGATGCGGATGCCTTTGCATTGGCTGGTGAATACCCCGGCATGCGGCAATTGATCCAATCAGTTGGTTGGAAACCCGCTGGGGATCACCGGAACTGTCCGTAATGACTTTTCGTAATTTTACGAGATCATCGACGGCCAACTCTGAAAATGAAACGTCTTAAAATTCCATCGGCAGCACATATCCCAACACCCGGAGCCGGCTGCGAAACGGGGCGAGATTGTCTTTGGGTACGGCAAGGTGCCGTTTTCCGGCCGGAAAGCAAAGCGTTTTCAGCGTGGTGTCATGGGCCAACAACTGGGCCGTGGCCTCATCAAGGCATTGGATTAGCCTTGACTCGCCCTGGTCCTTAAGCCGGTCAATTCGCCCGGCGATTTCATCCATAAAAACATTAACCGGTTGGGGCAGCGGCCCATTGTTGCGCAATTGAATAAAATCGACAATCGACTTGAATGTCACGCCCTCCTCTACGGCCTTGAGCATTTTAGGCGGATCGATACGCCATACCCTATCGGAGGTTTTCTCAAACACCCGGTCCAGGAACAATTGATCCGGGGCCGACATGACCGAACTGATCTGAGTCACCTCCAGGTTGGGTAAAACCTGAAGGCACGGCGCTTCATCCACACTCGGCGTATATTCATCCGCCAGTCCCAGGATCCAGGCGCCCAATGCGTTGAGTCGGATGGCCAGGAGTCCGTCGTAGCGGCTCAGACAGGTAAAGTCCCCTGCACCCCAAAGCTCCTTGTAATCAGCAAGCGCCCCCCAGGGCGGTATCAGGGCAACGTCGATAACGCCCAAGGTTGCGGCGTACTCCAACAGGAACGCCCGCCCAAACCGTTCCTCGACATGGTTGAATCCGATGTGGCTATATCCCAGGCTCCCATATTCGGCATGGCCGATATAAAGGGCCCAGGCCCTTCGAACCACGCGGTAACCATTCCCAGCGGCGATCAGGAACTTAAAAAAATGATCCGTATGAATCCATTTACCGGGTTCCAACTCGGCCAGCGTGCAGGCGATTTGCTCACGGGCCGACCGGGCGTTGGCCAGAGGACGTTTTTTCGATTTTTGCCCCTTGATGATCTCGATGCGATTCATTTCATGAATCAGGGTGGTTTTCAACCAACGTTCCCAGATCGTTTTCAATACGTCGTGGCCCGGTTTTTTCAACGCCGCTCTGCCTGTACGGCTCAACACGAGTTTTGTGCCGTTGCGCTGGACCAGATTGGCGCCTTGCAGCAGCATGGTCCATGCAAAGGGCCGGATGCCGGCCTCGCCGAGTTTAACATCCCAGTCATCACCCGGCTCATGATCCACCGTATAAAAATCCCCACTGGTAAGAATCCGGGCAATGGCCTTGGCCCCGGCATTGGTGGGCTTGCCGGTCTTGCTGCTGACCCTGATCTTGCCCTGGTCCACCAGTTGCAATATCGCACCCAGATCATTAATCGCAGCCTCGGCCGTATGATGGCGGATTACCGGTTCCGTCTTCCGCCCCAGGAATACCGGCACCTTTTCCGGCAGATGCGCGACATACTCCGCGGATAGCGCGTTGGGCACCGGAACGAATTCAGCCATGCGTTTCTTGGTATCCGCCGCCATCGTAAACCCCATGCCCACCACCAGTGAAATAGGCTCGAATTCGATTTCTGAATCCTCATCGGGCATGCGTCGATAATGATATCTTGAATTGCTGACCGTCAGTCGGGGCACACTGCCGTATTTGGCGGCAAACCGATTCGTATCCAGGCTGCCACTGGCACCATGAACCAGTTCCGCCACCGCGGATCGGCTGACGGTATCCATGCGGGAATAAAGGTAGCGCAAAAATTCCGATTCCTTGAGACACGCCGTCATCCACCCGGCGCGGTCGGCCTTGCGGGTGGGAATACCGGACGCCTTGGCCGGCACGTCTACTCCCCGTGGTCTTATTCCCGATTCCTTCAGCAATTCGAGAAGATTGGCGCACAAGTATTTGAGATTATCGACCGTGTATTCCATGAACATGTCCCGGATCTGCGGGTAGTTATTCATATTGTGCATTCCTGGCATTTCTTTTCCTTATATATTTTAAGCCCGCGGAAACCCGTCAGGTCCGGGTCTGCTCGATCACGTATTGATACCCCTGCTCGCATAAAAACAACTGTCGATTCAGGGCGAACTCCTGTTCCACGGTATCCCCTGTCACCAGGGAATAGAAAAAGGCTTGGTTCTCACCGGATTTTGGCCGCAAGATACGCCCCAGGCGTTGCGCCTCCTCCTGGCGTGAGCCGAATGTCCCCGAAATCTGAATGGCAACGGCCGCATCCGGTAGGTCTACGGCAAAATTCGCCACCTTGGATACCGCCAGCATCCGAACTTCCCGGCTTCGGAAGCGGCCATAGAGATCATCACGTCGACGTTGGGACGTGGCCCCGGTGATAACCGGTATATCCAGGTCGGTGGCAAGGGATTTGAGTTGGTCCACATACATACCGATCAGCAGGATCTGATGCCGCCGGTGCTGTTGCATCAACTGCCTGACAATTTGAAGCTTTGCGGGATTTTCCGATGCAATGCGAAATTTTTTTCGCCGATCCGCCAGGGCATAAGGCATGCGCAGTTCATCCGGCAGCGGCAGGCGGATTTCATGGCAGCGTGCCTTTGCGATCCATCCTTGGGTTTCCAGATCCTTCCAGGGAACATCGGCTTTTTTCGGGCCGATCAGTGCAAATACATCCTCCTCCCGTCCATCTTCGCGCACCAGGGTGGCGGTGAGTCCCAGCCGTCGGCGGGCCTGGAGTCCGGCGGTCACCTGAAACACCGGGGCCGGCAGCATGTGAACCTCGTCATAGATAATCAACCCCCAGTCACGCCGGTCAAAAAGCGCCAGGTGGGGAAAGTCGCCCTCCCGATCCGGGCGGTACGTCATGGTCTGATAGGTGGAAAGGGTGACCGGTCGGATCTGCTTTTCCTGGCCGCTGTATTCCCCGATCTGGTCTTCACTGAGATCGGTTTTGTCCAACAACTCGGCCTTCCATTGACGAAGGGCGGTAACCCCGGTTGTCAAAATCAGTGTGGATGCAGTGAGTTTTGCCATGCAGGCAATCCCCACAATGGTTTTCCCCGCGCCGCAGGGCAGTACGATCACTCCGGAACCGCCCCTGGCCGATCCGCCTGCATGGAACCCTGCCGCAGCCCGGCCCTGATAGTCACGCAGCTGAAATGGATTTCCGGATAAGGCGATTGAGCGGAGGCCGAAAGCAAGCGATTCACCCGGGGTATATCCGGCCAAATCCTCCGCCGGGTAACCGATTTTGATTAGCGCCTGTTTGATCTTACCCCGGTCTGCGGAGTGGACCCGAAACACCGTTACCGATACACGGGAGGTGAGAAAGCGCTTTATCTTGGGATTGTGGAAAATCTCTTCGGCCAATACATCGTCATCGATAGTGAGGGTAAGTCCGGTTGCGCTTTTTTCCAAACGTAGCCGACCATAACGGGCGGCAAAATTCTCGATACCCGTCAGAACGTTTTCCGGTACCGGATATTTGGCATATCGGCAAAGCGATTTCAGGATAGATGCCGGCTGAACCCCGGCGGCACAGGCATTCCAGATGGAAAGGGGTGTGATGCGGTAGGTGTGAATATGCTCCGGTGATTTCACCAGTTCCGCGAAGCGTACCAGTTCGTTCCGGGCCGCCTCGTAGCGGGGGCTGGCGAGTTCCACAAGAACGCTGTGGTCGCTTTGAATAATTAACGGGTTTTGAGGGTCACAGGCGGACATGGGATATAACCTCATACGGATCATCGGTTCAGAAACTTTGCTTGACTATAGCCCGATGGAAAAGGCAAAACAAGCCTGCATAAAAACACCTGTTTGCCCGTATCGGGTTGATGGGGTTGTCGATGAAAGGAAAATTATAATGAAACCAGTTGTTGTCCGCTTCGCTCCTTCTCCCACGGGCTATCTGCATATTGGCGGCGCCCGCACCGCCATTTTCAACTGGCTCTTCGCCCGCCAAAATGAGGGAAAATTATCCTGCGCATCGAGGATACGGATGCCGAAAGATCCACCGAAGATGCCATTGCGGGCATTTTTAGCGGGCTCAAGTGGATGGGCCTTGACTGGGATGAAGGCCCCGGGGGGTCTATAGGGACGGTCTATGGGGGATGAAATTATGCGTTTCTTTTACTCAATGTAAATCCTTTGGCTGCCAAGCGATAGCGCGCTTCCATTTGCTCCTGGGCCGATGAGAGCACCTGCATCACAAATCCGCTATCACCCAATATCCGCTCATCCCCCTTAATATGCGCCTTCATCCGGCGCTTGGACTTGAGCGCCCCCCATCCGCCGGCGCTATGTAAAAGACCGCCGCCAGTCAGTTCGGGTCTTTTTACCTGATCGATACCATCCTGGATAAACCGGCGATAGTATCGACGAGCAACCTTTGTCTGTTTTCCGAATAAATAAGAGAGAATCGCTCCTTAAAACATCCCGATCAACATCACTCAAAAAGATCTTTCGCCGTTCAATTCCTCGGCAGATGATATGCTGCAATGCCCCGGGGCATCTATTCTGGCTTGTCTTTGCATATTTTTTTATGTATTGTATTTTTCTCAAAATCGAAACGCATAATTTCATCCCCGTTTTTCCCTTGCTATTTCAACAGTTGCCGTTGCGGCTGCCGGACTACCAACAGCGGACTGGGCGATCACCCCAAATGGAGATGTGAGTAGGCCAAATAATTTCGTCACTGATCACTATCAATTATTTCACGGATTGATCTGTTTGGCCCTAAGATATCACACCATTTGCCCCATGTAATTTTTTTTACATTTTTCAAGGCTTTTAATATTTCATTATACCTATTTGTTGAATAATAATACTTTTTTTTGCCGACTAAAAAAACTATAGGCCCACTAACTTTAATTTTTTCAATTTCATTAAACTCTATATGGACTGGGGCCGTTTTTCTGCATAGAGTGAGAAAAACTTTTTTTTGGATTAAATCGATATCAATTTTCAAGATAATTTTTGATACGAACTTTCCGACAATTGCTAAAATAAAAAAAAGCCCAATTATTAAAAGCAACACATCGATTAAAAATTGTCCTTTAAGATCCTTATATGTTAAAAAAACACCTATAACGACAAGCAGATAAAAGATTTTTTCTCCATGATTTGCAACAAGCTTGAAGGAATCAGGTTGAGAAAATGAATACAATTGTTTATTATCATTCATGTTAAATTCTCAATTTCCTAACAGGTTCGAAGTTACCACATCCACAGCCAAGCTAACTGGCATCGTAATTAAAGGAGCAGCTATTTCAACAGCTGTTCCACTGGCACCTACCGTTGCAGCAGAAGAAATAATCCCGCCTCCAATTCCACCAAACACTGCACCTTGGAATCCACCAAATACAACTGCATTTGCATATTCGCTAATATTGGCACATGGCCCCTTTGATAATCTCAAATTTACTGCACCGCCTGTAGCTCCAGCAACTAATCCGCCTATCATTCCTCCTACGACTGGAGATGCATTTGGTGCAAAGAATCCGACTGCTCCGCCTGCAATACCGCCGGCTACAGCTCCTGCTGCACCTGACCAAAAACCTGCTGATGGATCCCCACTTGCAATGCCAGAGGCTAAACCAGAAGATGCTCCAAGCGCAATCCCCAACACTGCCCCTGAAATTCCAAATTCTCCAGTCGGATCAATCAAATTCACCGGATCATTCCGCACATACCCAAAAAGATCCGTATCCCCCCCGGCAAAACCAATTGGGTCTTTTGACGTCCAGCGCCCAGTATCCGGATCATAATCCCGATACCCGAACCTGATCAGCCCGGTGTCCGGGTCATGCAATCCCCCGGCAAATCCGAAGGGGATAGTAAACGCACTGTTGGTGTCGGCAAGGATGTTTCCGAATGAATCGTAATCAACGCGCTTGATCACATTTCCGGCGCCATCGGTCACTGCGCGCAGCGAACCGACCGGATCATAGGCCAGATAATAGGTGACCCCACCCTGGGTCATGGCTACCGGCATGCGGGCGTCGGCATATTCAAATCGCTGGATCAGATGGTCTGAGCCGTCATAGACCGCCAACAGGGTCGCCAATCCCTGCCATAGGTATTTTTCCGTGATCGTGCCGTTGATGCGCTTGGCGATCCGGCGGCCCAAGGGATCATGGTCAAAAGCGACGGTCTGCCCGTCGGGCAGGTTCACCTGTAGTAACTCGCCGCGGGATGAATAAGTGTAGGTGGTGACATCAGGGCCATCGGTCTTGGTGGTTAAAAAGCCGTCCAAGTCGTACTGGTAGGTCGTAGCCCCTGCCATGAGCAAGTGATCCTCATCGGAGTAGCTGAGAGTGCGGCTGGTGATGCCTCTTAACGTGTTGGTTTCCGACGTGCGGGTTCCATCCAGATCATAGCCATAGCTCTCCGCCAGAGTGGCGTCTTTGCTCACGCCAACCAAGCGTCCCATTGAATCGTAAGTGTAATCATAAGTGGCGGTGATACCATCGATAGTCTCGGTCTTCTGTATGATGCGCCCGGCGTCGTCGCGGGTCAGGGTCCACTGCTCGATTGTGTTGCCGCTCACCTTAACGGTTTGGCCGGCCAATTCACCATAGCCGTTGAAAGTGCGACCGATGCTTAGCGCATTGCCGGATACTGCCTCGGGCAGGCCGTTTTGGGCGTTGCGGGTGATGGTGTAGCTGTCGGCGCCGGTTAGCAGGTTATCCGAATCGTATGCATAGTCTTGCGTGGCTCCGGCATAGGTGAGCGTTTCCGGGAGAAAATCGTTGTTGTAGGTATAACCCAGGCTCTGGTTCAGCGTTCCGCTAATGGTTAACCCCGAAAGCAGACGGCCGTCATAGGTGTAGGCGATACTCTGCGTGCCCTTGGTAATAGAACCGATCGTATCGCTGCAGATGTAGCTATAATCAATGTCGCCTTCAGGCGTCTGAACCTGGGTAAGACGGGTAGCGGTATAGACGTTATTAATCTGTTTGCCCGAAGGAAACGTGGTGGAAATCAGCCGGCGGTCGGCATCGTAAAGGTAGGTATAGGCTCCGCTAAGGGGTGTTTGATAACCGTCCGGCAGGTTGACGCCATTATAACCGTGGGTGTGATCAACATCCGACGGGTTGGTCAAAACCGTCATATTACCGTTGGCATCATAAGCAAATCTCAAGGCCCCGCCGTCCGGACGCTGGATGCCGGTGATCCGGCCCACCTCATCATGGGAATAGTAAGTGGTTTTGAGTTCCGGATCGGTTGCCGAATACACGAAACCGTTTGTATCGTAGGTGTAGGACACCTGACGCGTGCCAGTGACTACAAACGTCAACCGTCCCTTGGTGTCATATCCATAATTGGTTTGGTTAAGACCGGGTATGCTGACGGAAAGCGTTAACAGGCTGGACGGGTCGTAATCTGAAGCAATGGTCCGTCCTTCAGGTGAAGTAACAATCTTTTGTGAAGAAAGAACAGAATCAACCGCCGTGGTGCTTTCACCATTTAAAGAGACTGTGCGGGTACTCTGATCCGACACCCCATTGGCATCGGTATCCTGGTATGTTCTACTGATTTCGGTGACCTTTCTCAGCCCGGCCGGTGTGGTCTGCGTTTCCTTGGTGAGGTACTTGTGTTTGTACTCCGAATCAATTCCATACTCGAATCCAAGCTGCATACCGCAGGGCAGGGTCTTGAATACGATCCTGCCGTCAGCGGATTTATTATAAAACGTTTTAGCACCAGTTGGATCGGTGATGGTGGAAGTAAAAACACCGGCCGCATCGGTGCAATCCTGATAGGAAGTCTGATTGCCTTCACCGGTGGTGACATCCACCTGTATATTTCCCTCAGAGGAAACACGTCTGCTATATGCCCAGGTTCCTCCTTCATCATCCAGTGCATGAGTAATCCTTCCGGTATCATCAAACACGTGTTCGAACCGGTTTCCATTAGGCTCGATCTCTGCGGTCATCAAGCCATCTGAAGTATATTCAAAATCATAATATGAGCCGTCCGGATAGGTGATGCGGGTAAGGTTTTGATTGCTATCCACTGTGAGGGCCGTGGTCAGCCCTTCGGGTGAAACAATGGCCGTGGGGGTTCCTTCGGCATCCCTTTGTATCACGGTTTGATTGCCAAATTGATCGGTAATCGTGACCAGCTTCCGGTCACTATCATAGCCGAACTGACGCAACACCACGCCGGTATCCATGTCAATTGTCTTCAGATGCAGGCTTGTCTGTTCATCTAAGAGATGGCCCAGACCGTTGTCTTCGGTAAAAACCTTGCCGTCTAAGCTTTCCACATACAAATAGGGAACCATCGGGCCGATTTTCCCGACCACGGCATTGAAACCGTAAGAAACATAAAGTTCACCGGCCGGATTAATGGCAACACCGGATAAACCACTCAAAAGTGTTGCATCATCCATGGGTTCTCCCTGTTCGTTAAAGCCGGCGGCCCCATTGCCAGCAACGGTGGTGATGACGCCGCTGGTACTTACTTTGCGGACATACTGAGATGATTCCAGAATGTAAAGGTTACCAATGGCATCCACTGTAATTCCATAGGGATCCTCCAGTGAGACGTCGAGAGCCGGGCCGCCATCCCCGCTACTTGAATCCCCTCCCCCGGCTATGGGCTCGATAGGGGTTCCGCTCTTATCCATTTTTAGAACTAAATTGTACCGGGTATCTGAAAAATATAGGTTATCCTCGTTGTCAAAGGCGATACCACGAATAATGTAGGGGGGGCCGCCGGCAAATTTTTCATTTATTGGCAAGGTTGATATATACCCCTCACTGTCGACTCTCCGGATAACACCGATTTCATCCTCCATGTCGTAGTCCACTATGAATAGGTTGCCCGAAGAATCCAATGCCAAATCAGTGGGAATCAGTGAGCCTTCCGTGGCCAATCCTTCATCACCATTATGGCCCCAAATACCGTTTCCGGCAACAGTAGTGATAATACCGCCGGTATCCACCTTTCTGACACGGAAATTATAAAAATCGGCGATATAAATGTTGCCCGCAGCGTCAACCGCCACAGTTTCCGGATAGCGAAGCATGGCATCGGTGGCAAGTCCACCGTCTCCGCTGTAGCCGGCGGTTCCATTGCCGGCAACAGTGGTGATAATTCCGTCGGTATCCACTTTGCGGATGCAATGGCAGACTGAATCGGTGATATAGATATTGCCCTCGGCATCCACGGCAAGGCCCTTGGGATGCATGAGCTGGGCACCCGTGGCCAGGCCATCGTCCCCGCTATAGCCTTGGGTCGTGTTGCCGGCAAACGGGGTGAGTACACTGGCAACGTCAAGATAACTTAATTTGTAATCAGAGACGAGGTGATCGACCCTTTCACCGCTACCCTTGTGAAGCGTATACGGATTATTGATCTGATCGAGCCGGTGATGGTTGGATAGTTTCCAACCGTGTGCGATTGATTGGTTTGAATTTTTATATCCGGCAAGGCTTATAGATCGATCGCTCCATACGATCATAGTTGATAATCCTTCCAAGCTCAAATTAGTTGAGGATACGCCAATTCTGCCGAAAGCGCTACGCCTACTGGCTCGCGATGAATAGTATACCGGAATATAAACAAAGCCTATCTTTATATACGCTGTTGTATGTCCTACAGAGTTTCCATATGCATCAAGGCCATTCCAGTAAAAACGGGCTATTTGGCTCGGAAGCGGATCAAAGGTTTGCTGAAATTGATTCCCAGCCACTTGCATTTCAACAACAATCTGTTGCAGAGAACCGGGAACCGTTTTCCCGCTGGCCGGAATGCTGATTTCCCGATGAGACCCCTTGGCGCGATTACTGCTGTAGTGCAGGGTCATGTCCGTGCCGGGTATGACAATATCCTCATGATAAACTCGGCTTTTTTGCTGAACATATGAGTTAGCTACACCTTTGCAGTCTTCATCATCACATTGCTCGTCTATAACCGGTTTACTATCCGGCTTGGGTTTTATCGCATCGGCCGGGGGACCATAGGGCCAATTGCAATCCCAAGGGGTAAAATGGCTTACTTGGGCCCGCCAGTAGGTGTTACCGGCGATGTACGTGTTCGGATCGCCAAGCCCTTCCACCTCATCGGTGTAATTACCATCGGCATCCAAATCATCGGGCAGGTCGTCACCATCGGCATCCAGGGCATCCACGATGCCGTCGCTATCCGTATCGAGAAGTCGGACCACCACGCCGTTTTCCTCGGCAATCCAAACGCCGCGATCACGATCGTAAGATCCCACGGGTACGATTTCACCCACATCGAAACCGATAAAGTTGTCCACCCACATCACGATCGGATTCTCGAGCCGAACCCGGGCAGCCCCGTCGACGGTAAGCTCCGTGCAATATGTATAGGCCGACGTTGCGGGCAGTTCCGCGGGCATGGAATCCGGCGTGGTATATTCTGTGGCGCGAACCGTAATGGCATTCAGATTCTTGGCGACAGCATCATTTTCATCGACCAAATAGGCCTGGTTGTCACCGGTAAACACAAGCGTCGCGGCACGCGTACCGGCATCATCTGAGACGGCAGTGCTTTGATGGGTATAGATGGTATCGGAATTGCCATTAAAAATGACGGTGGTGGCGGCCGGATCTTCACTGAGCATGGTAACGGTTTCGGCGATGACGAAATCGTTCCAGGGTGTATGGACCTTGCGGTGGGATGTGATCAGGCCGTCTTTTTCATATACGACGGTCATCAAGGCGCCCCCGTCCACCGGCAGGGAAAATCGGCCGTCGGCATCGGTGGTGCAGCTGCCGTATTCGAGGTGGTGATGGATATGGACCCGAACGCCTTCAATGGGCTGGCCGTCGATGTCCATCACCTCGCCCACCACCATCGCAAAGCGCTGTTCGTCATATGCGGCGACGGTGGCGTCAGCGGGTATCTTATCGCCATAGGTGTGGCCCCAGGTCCCTTCGCTCGGTGATATGGGGTCACCGTTGACATATACATGAATCGTAGCGCTGGCCGATCCATTCGTTCCGATAACCGTCAGCGTATAGATGGTGGTATGTTCGGGATTGACAGTGATCGTCCCATCGGTGGATACGGTACCGATACCGTTATCCATATGGGCGAAGTCGCCGCCGACGCTGGTCCATGACAGGGTGGCGCCTTGACCTTGGACAATGGTGATAATCGCTTCGTCTAGGGTAATGATGGGGACGCTCTGTTCGGTGACAATGATGTCCACCGAGGCAACGGCGGTGCCGCCGGCACCGGTGGCCGTAATGGTATAGGTGGTGGTCTGGGTGGGAGATACAGATACCGAACCTTCAGAGGTTACGGTGCCGATATCCGGATCAATCACACAACTGTCGGCATTGGATGACGTCCAGGACAAGGTGGTCGATTCACCGCTGAGAATTGTTTCAGGATCAGCCGAAAATGTAACCTCTGGTTGAACAACCGAGCCGCCCGCCTGCCTGACCGCGATACTCACCGAGGCACCAGGCTTTCCTCTTAAAAAAACGACTATTCGATTACGAGCCTTTAATCGGCATTCTTGCTGGAAAATGGTCTCATCACCCCTGAGAAATGATCGTAGGGGAATATATTTACGATTGAACAGGATAAACCCGCTGTTTATTCTTTTGTCTGGCATGATTTTAGTGACGGCGATACTCCCGTCACCGGGATCAGCTGATGTAAAGAAGTGGTTGGAAAGGTGGACATGCCATTTGCCGATTAAAAAAGGTTTAGGTCCGAATACGATCTGGTCATTTGACAACGAGACTGTTGCAAAAATTAACACGGCAACGATAGCTGTAAAAAAGCAGAAAAGATTTCGCCACATGAGATCCCTCCTCCAAAGATGAAGGTTCTGCCGTCTTTTTCAGATATAATCAGGTCTGAAGACAGCAGTTAGATCCACTGTTGCTGAATCTGAATAGATGAAAGGCAGTGTGAAAAGGTCTTCGATGGCGTAGGTGAGACGGGTTAACTTCCAGAATGAAATCGGATATCTTGCAGTACCTTGGGGGAGATGACGAACAGGCTATACTAAGCATCAACAAATTTTATATTGTAAATATATTAATTTTGCTTGGGTAAGTAAAGAGAAAAGAGCCCAGTATGCCATTTTTTTCACGGTTTTTATAGAAACAGCCCGATTGGGTGTTTCAAGCCTGAACCTATTTGCGACGGTCCTTAAAAAGCCATCAGCCGACCACAGCGCCCGACCGCCGGCGCCGCTGCCACACCCAGGCGAGAGTCACACAGCCGACGAAGAATGCGCCGAGGGCTCCGGCCTCGGGCCAGATATCGTACAGCCCGCCCCCGCGCACAAACACATCCAGGGTGCCATTCAGCCCCCATGCCAGCGGCGATATGACGCTGATCGTCTGCATGAAAGACGGCATGGCGTAAACCGGCACCATGACCCCGCCCAGGGCGGCGGCGATCACGATGGAAATAGGCCCGAACATGGCCGCCTGCTCGAAGGAGTTCACCACGGTTCCCAAGAGAATCCCATACCCCGTGGCCGCCAGGATGGCGGCGGCGGCCATCACCCCCAAGGCGATCGGGTCACCCCCCATCTCCAGGGGCGGCGTTCCCCACAGGGGAAGGATCCATTTGCCGATACAGCCGATCAAGGCGCACTGCACCAGACAAACGCCCGTGTAGGCAATGATCCGGCCGGCCACCAGGGTCAGACAACCTGCAACGGCACTTTCCGGATAAACGTATCTCCTTCAGGATAGGGGCATAGATGGAACAATTGTTATCTGATGTCTTAAACGATCACCGCTGATGATGTATTTTTTTCCCCAAACGGGTCAACCGATAACCCTCTTTCAGGATAGATGCCGACTGAACCCCGGCGGAACAGGCATTCCAGATGGAAAGGGGCGTGATGCGGTAGGTGTGAAAGGGTCTCATACGGCTCATCGGTTCAGAAACTTTGCTTGACTATAGCCCGATGGAAAAGGCAAAACAAGCCTGCATAAAAACACCTGTTTGCCCGTATCGGGTTGATGGGGTTGTCGATGAAAGGAAAATTATAATGAAACCGGTTGTTGTCCGCTTCGCCCCTTCTCCCACGGGCTATCTGCATATCGGCGGTGCCCGCACCGCCATTTTCAACTGGCTCTTCGCCCGCCAAAATGAGGGAAAATTTATCCTGCGCATCGAGGATACGGATGCCGAAAGATCCACCGAAGATGCCATTGAGGGCATTCTTAGCGGGCTCAAATGGTTGGGCCTTGACTGGGATGAAGGCCCGAACTTTCAAAGCCGTCATGTAATGGCCCATCGGGCCGCGGCCGAGCAGCTGCTTGAAAGCGGCCATGCCTACAAGTGCTTTTGCACCAAAGCGGAGCTGGATCGTAAAAGAGAGGCGGCCCGGCAGGAGAAGAAGACCTATCAATATGACGGCACCTGCAGGAATCTTACACCGGAAGCGGTAAAAAAACGGGAGGCCGCCGGAGCGCCCTATATCATCCGGCTGAAGGTCCCGCGTCGGCCGGATGCGGTGGTATTTGAAGACAAGGTCTTCGGGATCATCGAAAAGCGATACGCGGATATCGACGATTTTGTGTTGGTGCGCGCCAACGGCCAGCCGCTCTATGTGCTGGCCAATGCCGTGGATGACATTCGCGACGGCGTTACCCACATCATTCGGGGGCAGGACGGCCTGGCCAATACGCCCAAACAGATTCTGATCTATCAGGGTTTGGACGCGCCGCTGCCGGTGTTTGCCCACATGTCCCTGACCCTGGATCCCCAAAAGGCCAAGATCTCCAAACGTAGACACGGTGAGCAGGTAGCCATTCACTACTATCGCGAACGCGGTTTTCTGCCCTGGGCCATGGTTAATTTTCTTTCACTGCTGGGCTGGGCCACAACGGATTCCAAAGCGATATTCAATCCGCAGGAGCTGGTCCACGCCTTTCATCTCGAAGGGATCAGCCGCGCCAATTCGGTCTTCAATATCCAGCCCAACGACCCTAAATTTTTCACCGACCCCAAACTGCTCAACATCAACGCCCACTACTTAAGGAGCATGCCCGTAGAAGAACTGTTTCCCTTTGTAAAGCAGCAGCTCTTCTCAGCCGGTATGTGGGATACGTTGTTTGAATCAGATAAAAAAGAGTGGTTTCTCAAAACAGTCGCCTTGATCCGCGAGCGCTTTCACGTACTGAGCGATTTTACCACGCTGGGCGCGGCCTATTTCAGTGATACGTTTCCGATGGATGAGACCGCCGTGCGCAAAAACCTGTTTGAAAAGGATGGCGCACCGGCATGGCTGGGGGATCTTGCCGATCAAATCGACCGGTTAACGCCCTTTGACTCAAAAAGTGTAGAGGCCCTCCTACGGGAATTTCTAAAGGCCAATAAACTCAAGCCCGGAAAACTCATCAATGCCGTGCGCACCGCCGTTACCGGCCAATCAAAGGGCCCCGAATTCATCGCGGTGCTGCTCTGTATCGGACCGGAGCGCATCAGCCGGCGGCTGCGCCGGGTGCTGCGGCTGGGATTATAATCGGGACGTCTATGCTTTCATACTTTCTCAGTTATCAGCTCGAATCGATTCTCTTTTTCAATTTTTTCGCCGCGTTTTGAAGAGCGACTCGCCGCTGGCTGGCTTATGTTGAGACGCCTGGCAATCTCGATGGTGGTCATTCCCAGTTTTCGATGCGCCCAAAAACATAACAGCGAGCGGGCCTGGACGGTCTGGGGAGATTTACCATAGGCGGTTACCTGCTCCGGCTTAATGTTCATCACTTTCGCAACTCTTAACACCACCTGATCAAAATCGATTCCCTTGGCTTTCAATAGATATTTTTCTTCAAGCGCCTCCTTGGCCGATGCAAGAACAGTTGCAACAAAATCACTGTCACCCAGGATACGCTCATCCCCTTTGACGCGAATGCCTGCTTTCCGTAAGTTCTTGAGTCCTGTCCAACCGCCTATGCTTCTCAATAGGTCACCGCCGGTTAAATCCGGGCGCTTCCCTTCGGAAATGCCATTTGCCACAAACTTTCGATAACTTTTCCGGGCTTCCCTTTTTCGGCTGGAAAACAGGCGGTAGACGAATTCGATATTCTGCCACGGCTGTTCGCTTTTTCCCATAAGCACACTGTGACCACACCATGGATAGGCATCCAAGGCCTTTTTTATTTGGTACCAATTTTCCCTGTCACCCACGCCCCACCTTCAACTGGAAGAAGCAAACACGTTCTCAATCCGCTTTATCGGCATGAACAAATGCCTTTCGTCATCCAGCAAGGCTCTAAAACCGAAATATTTATAAAAATGAACGGCGTTTTTATTTAGCGCATTAACTGTCATGACATGCCATCCGACATATCGCCCTGCTTTCAGGGCCTGTTTCATGGAATGAATCAACAGGGTTTTGCCAAAGCCTCGACCCTGCAGGCGGTCATCGACGGCCAGGCGTGCCAATAAAATGGAAGGGACCGGATAACGGGGTAATTTTTGGGCTGTATCGGCAGGTAGAACGTCGTGCTGAATGTTTCCGGTGGACAGGGTATAATACCCTTTGACGATCAACTCATTTGAGTCGGCAGCGACATATGTAACGCCGTAACCTTTTTTGTCGTTCTGAAGTGCAAATTCACGCAGATAACGATCCAACTCCAACTCGCCGCAAGCGAACGTCTGTTTCGCATGTCGTTTGGATATCCGTTCAATGACCGTGATCATTCTTTTATGTGACCGGTTTTGACAGCTTCTTCGTATTGGGAAGCCGCATTCGCCAGCGCTTCATTGGGCGATGCATCTTCGTTCAATATCTGAAGGAAGCGGTGCCAGTCGCGTTCCGTCAGTTTGATGTTGTAGGAGTCGTCGAGAGTGCGCTTTGCTTCCCGTTCCAACGTAATCCGGGCATAATCGGCCGGTTTCAAACCCAACAAATGCGCTGCCCGTTCAATCATTTTTTTGCTTTCGTTATGCATGCGCACATCTAATCTTGAGTCAAAATTGGTTTTCATTCATTCCCTCCTTGTGGCATGATCGTAAGCATCATATAGGAAGTCCCCTATTGTCAAACGAAATTATTAATTTGTTGTACATTGTCACCCTACCTCACCAGGTGATGCTCATCATCGAGCAATTCAATCCACTGCCGATGCCCATGAGCGCCACGTGGTTACCCGGCCGGATGCGACCGATATCGGCGGCCTGGCAAAGGGTGATGGGCACGGCGGCCGGCCCGATGTTGCCCAGGGTGGGAAAATTGAGATGATGCTTTTCCGGTGTCAGGCCCAGTTTTCCGTTGAGCACGTCCATGTTGCGCTGGCTTACCTGATGGGGAATGTAGGCGTCGATTTCATCATCGCTCCACCGGGCCAGGCTGTTGCACGCCAAATCCCAGGTCCGCTTGGCCAATTCAACGCCATGGATCATGACCTGGGTCGCATCGGCGCTCATGCAGTCGCGCTGCCCCAGACAGAGTCGGCTGTGACATGTGGCGGCCCCGGTCACCGCCCCGTTGACCGTGTGGCCGGTGGTGGCCAGGTCCCGCCGGCAGACAATCATGGCCACGGCGCCGGATCCCAGGGTCAGCGTGGCGAACTGGTTACGAAAGTCGTCCGGCGTGGCATCCGGGCGTTTGAGACGATCGATAGTCGCCTCGACCACCTCCCGCGAATTCTCCCCATCCACGATCAGACCGTAATCCAACAGACCGGTATCGATCATCATGCCCATGCTGCCGATGGCGTTGACAAACCCCAGGCAGGCATTACCGATGTCATAGTTGAGACAATGCTCGGCCAGGCCCAGGTTGCCGTGCACCAGACTGGCCACGGATGGCTCGATGTAATCCTTGGAAACAGAGGTGCTGATCAGGCAGCCGATGGCCTCCCGGCGAAGCCCTGTCTTGGCCAGCACCCGTTCGGCCGCCAGAGTCGCCACGTCGCTGGCCTGTTGGCCGGCATCCCATAAGCGACGCTCGTGGATGCCGGTGAGCCCAACGATGAGCCCCGGTTTAAGCCCCATGCGTCCCATGGTTTCGGCCAGTTGCGTTTCAATGTCGGCGGAGCTGATCACCGTGGTTGGCAATACAACTTCCACGGCTTCGATGGCGACATTGTTGAAAAACATCGGTTTCATGTGTGTCCTTTCAATACCCAGGCGCTTGATGGCGGCCGAAAAGGCACGCGGCCGCAGGCCCTTCCCATATCACGGTTGTCGCAACCAGGAAATAGCCAGATTCCCATCCCAGGGCAACCAACCGCATGTGACCCGGGTTTGTCGAAATCGTTGTCGTTGTCGTTGTCGTTGTCGTAATCGCCTCTTCCCTTTCGATTACGATTACGACTACCGCTACGCTGACAACGACAATTGTCCCTTCGTGCCATGGCCCGTAAGAGCTGGCAACGCCTGCGATCCATCCCATCAGTCGTCATCGTTATCGCGGCCATGGCCGCTCTTACAGGGCCTCACCTTGTTGCAACGGAACCGGGTTCACCGGAAATGGGTGAACCGGATTAGGGTGACCGCATTTGGATTATCGGATTGCTCTGACAAGCCATATCAGGATCGCTATCGTTGTCGTAATCGGCTTTTTCGCCGGCTGGTTCCCATGCTCTGCGTGAAAACCCCATACCTTATCAGCCGTGAGCTGTGAGCACTCCCATTTCTGCTGGTTCCCAAGCTCTGCTTGGGAACCCTCATCACGTTCAGGTGAACAGCAGTTCGCGCTCCCACGAGGATGATGGGGGCGAGGCACGACCTGCATCGGCGATACCGATCCCGATAGCGATTCCGATGAACCTGAGTTACATGCGAATGCACTGATTCGCATTCACGTGAGCCTTTAATTTTCAAGCCAAATGCGGTAGGAAGGAATGTTTGCCATTCCCCGTGATCAACCATTCAGGAAGAAACGTTTTTTATGCCACGGATAGAAACGCTACCCTTTATCCACCCGGTCACCCCCGGCATCTATCTGGCCGGTGGGCCGGGCAAGGGCCGTTTTCCCCATTGCAACAGTTTCTTGTTGCGCGGGGATCGAACGGTGCTCATCGATGCGGGCATCGGTGCCCAACGGATCAGGGAGATCGATGCCGCGCTGCGCATCGACACCCTCGTGATCAGCCATCCACACCCCGACCATATCCTGGCCTGGCACACGCTGACCGACCGGGAATTGCTGCTGCCCGACCAAACCCCTGATTCGGTATGCGACCTGACCCAGTTGGGCCGCCGATTCGTCGACGGCCAAGAGAATGCGGCCTATTGGACCCAGACGGTGAAAAATCGGCTGGGCCTCCATCCCCTGCGATTACCGGACCGTCGTTTCGACGATGGCCAGATCATGGACTTCGGGTCCATCCAGCTGCAGGCGATTCATGCACCGGGCCACCTGATCGACCATTACTGTTTCATGGAGTTGGGTTCGAAAACGCTTTTCTCCATCGATATCGATTTTACCGGGTTCGGCCCCTGGTATGGCAACCCGGAGAGTGATCTGGAGCGCTTTCGGCAGAGTGTTGCCAGGCTGAGTCGACTGTCCGCGGATCGGATCTGCAGCTCCCATAAGCATCCCATCGCAGCCGCCGATGCCGATCAGGCTTTCAGTGATTACCTGTCGGCCTTCGACCGCCACCAGCAAACCGTTCTGGCGCTATGTCGGCCGGGCATGGGGTTGGAAGCGATGGTCAAGGCATCGCCCTTCTACCGCAACCGGATGCCCGATTCCACCTTTCAACGGATTTTCGAAACCCAGATGATTCGCAAAAATTTAGAACAATTGATCGGCGCCGGGCGGGTGGTCGAGAAGCAGGGGGAGTATGTGGCTGTAGATTAAGGGGCCAATCGTGATCAGTCACCGGAAGCCGGCTCGTCAAACCGACAAGTCAACACCAGCATATCATCCTCCACACTTGTCTTGATTCGATAGGGAAGGCATTGAAACAGGGCAATCATGGCATTGTTTTCAGGATCGGTATACGCATATAAACCGGCGATCCCCTTATCCCTCGCCCCTTCGGCAAGCTTTTGCTGGATCATTCGCCCGACCCCCTTGCCTTGCCACTGCCGGGATACCGAATAGGCCACTTCGGCCATATTGACCGCCGGGTCGACCAGGTATTCGCCGATACCCACCACACGGCCGAACCCGAATTCGCCCACCACGGCCAAGATGGTCAGATTATCCACGTAATCGACCTGGGAGACGCCCCCCATCTCCTCATGGTCGAAGCGCTCCTTACGGTGAAAAAATCGGGCCACCACATCATCGGGATCCAGATCGTAAAAGTGTTCCTGAATGCGACGCGCATCCACCGGCTTGGCCGGTCGAATGGTGACCACCTCACCGTCGATTTCCAGAGACTCTTCCAGTCGCAGGGGATAGACTCCCGTGATGGCGCCTTTTTGAACTTGTTCCGGCCCCAGTATGCCCATGCGCTGGGCTTGGCTGAACAGCGCGTCGCGAAAATCCGGATGGGCGATGCTGATCATGGCCAAAGCACGCTCCTGGAAGCTTTTACCGAAGAGGTTGACGACGCCGTATTCCGTACAGACATAGTGCACATCGCTGCGCGGCACCACCACGGCGGTGTTTTCCAGAAGCGGTACGATACGGCTTTTCCGGCCCTGGGCGCTGGTGGCCGGCAACAGCAGCAGTGATTTGCCGTCCTCGCTCATGGCCGATCCACGAATAAAGTCGAGCATGCCGGTAACCCCTGAAAAGTGATTGTAGGGCAAGGCATCGGCGGCCACCTGGCCGGTCAGGTCGATGGCCATGGCCACGTTGATGGATACCATGCGGCGATGACGGGCAATCACCGATGGATCGTTGACGTAATCCGAGGGGTGAAATTCAATTACCGGATTGTCGTTGATGAATTCGTATAGATGCTTGGATCCCACGGCACTGCTGGCCACGATCTTCCCATCGTTGAATCCTTTGCGCCGGTTGGTGATCACGCCCCGTGAAAACAGGTGCATGATGGGATCGGTCAGATACTGGGTATGAACCCCCAGATCGTTTTTGTCCCGCATCGCAGCCAGGGTGGCCTTGGGCTCGGTTCCGGGTCCGATCTGGATCGTGGAGCCGTCATCGATGAGCCGCGCGATCAGTTTGGCGATGGTATCGGCGGCAGTGGAATCCGGGGTCTTGCCCAAAGTGATCAGGGGTTCCTCATAATTCACAAACAGGTCCACATCGTTGACATGCAAGAAACTGCGTCCCAACACCCGCGGCATGCGAGGATTGACCTGGGCGATCACCAGGTCGGCGGACAATGCCGCGGCAAGGGTGATATCCACCGACACCCCCAGACTCACGAAACCGAAATCATCCGGCGGCGTTGTCTGAATCATGGCCACATGGATGGGCAGTCGACGACTTTTAAACAGCCGGGGCACCGCCGACAGGTTCATGGGGGTGATGAACCGGGAATGGCGGGCAATGGCCGTGGGCTTGGCCGATCCGGAGTAGAACTGACGAATGTTGAGGCTGGCTCCCTTGGTTTTGTTGGCGATCAGGGTCAACGGCGTGGTCTCCAAGGCCATGAGCCGGATCACCTCCAGATCGGCCAGTTCGGTCGAGGCATTGGAAAGCACACGCACCAGATGCTGGGGTTCGCCGCAGGACGACCCGATGAAGACCCGTTGGCCGGGCCGGATTCGGTCGATGGCATCGGCTGCTTTGCATGTTTTCTTGACGTAATCATCTGCCCAGGATGAAGGGGTGCTCATGGGGCTCCTTTCATGACAAATGCCCATTTATCATTTATTATGGAATTTTATATTATTTATTTCCGTCAGTCTCAACAATTATCAACCATTTGGAGGTCACATGGAAGGCATCAAGGGTCTGTTTTTCGATGTCGGGGGAACCGTTTTTAATTGGAAAAACACGGTCCGCGACACCATTCACCAATTGGCGGAGGAAAAAGGCGACGCCATCGACAGCGAGGCATTTGCCACGACCTGGCGAGAGGAAATGTTCAAGATTCATCACCAGGTAAGACTGGGAAACCTGCCCTGGTTGAATTCGGATGACATGCATCTGAGGGCATTGGAAAACATGGCCACCGACTTTCCGTTATTGAAAAGGATTGACAACAGTCGACTGGTGGAATCCACTTGGCACCACCTGAACGCGTTTGCGGGTGCGCCAGAGGCGATCAACCGGTTACGTCACCGGTATACGGTAGTCGTACTGACCATTTTGAGTTGGGAGAGCATCGTCAACAGTTCAAAAGCCGCAGGGGTGCAATGGGACGGCATCCTGTCCTGCGAATTTTTGGGATATTACAAACCCGCTTTAGAGGCCTATCGAACCGGCGTGCGGCTGCTGGGCCTGAAACCATCCGAAGCCATGATGGTCGCCGCCCATGAAAGTGATCTGGCAGCAGCCCGGTCTGCCGGGATGCATACCGCCTTGGTGACAGTTCCCGAGGAAGACGCCGTTTTCAAGGGGGTTGACGCACCCGGAGAGATCCGTTTCGATATCGAAGCGCAGGACTTCGACGTCCTGTGCAACGAACTGGGCGTTTGAGTACACGTTTTAGGAATAATGGATCGGCCGGCTACTGGTCACCTCCGTAGCGAGCCTTAACCGCTTCCCGGTCAATGGCGCCGGCTTTTTGCGGCAGCCCATCGACAAATTCCACATACTGCGGTTTCTTGTATCGGGCGATGCGCTGGCCCACGAATTCGATCAACGCCTCGGCCGTCAGGGAATGACCGGCCTCGAGCACACAGACCGCCTTGATTCCCTCTTTCCACCTGGGGTCCGGCACCCCGATCACCACGGTCTGCGCCACCGCCGGGTGCTCCAGGATCACCCGCTCCACCTCGGCCGGATAAACATTTTCACCGCCGGGCTTGATCAGTTCTTTTTCCGGTTTGCGGCCGGCATACCACAGGAAGCCGTCCGCGTCGAAACGGCCCATGTCACCGGTATGATGGCGACTATTGCGGAAGGTGTGGGCATTGTCATCGTCCAGCTTCCAGTAGCCCTTGAACACCATGGGACCGGTGAGGGTAATCTCACCCGCCTGGCCAACGGGCACCGGATTGTCATCGTCATCCACCAGTTCCACCCGCCCCAGGGCGATGGGCCGGCCGGCTGCGCCGGGACGGTCGGCGTAGCGCCCCAGGGTCGTCAGGCATGAGGTTTCAGTCTGTCCGTACATGCTGTAGAAGGTCCCGCCGGTGACCTTCTGGTAGCGGTCGATCGTGTCCGGCGCATCCAGCCCCATGACGGCCCGCAGGGAAGAAATATCGCCCCCGGTCTTGGCCTGCTCGTCGAGGATGGCGCCCAGGATCGGTGAAAAATCGAAACATACGGAAGCCTTCTTGGTTTGGATCAGATCCACGGCTTCCCCAGCGTCGAAGCGCTTCATGTTGACGTTCAGGATGCCGGCGTGAAAGGCGGTCACGGCCATGAACAGGCCGGCCACATGAAACAGGGGCAACAGGTTCAAATGCACATCGCCGTCCGTCAGCTGGAAACAGTTATTGAAATGCAGGCTGGCACACAACAGATTGGCATGGCTAAGCAACGCTCCCCGCGGCCGGCCAGCAACGGCCGCGGTGTGGATGATCACCAGCCCCGTGTCGGCCGCCACGGGACCGCCGGTAAAGGGTTCATCGATCATCAATTGATCGAAGGCCTCCAGCGGACCGTCGTCGGTCAGATTGAAGAGGCGTTTGACCGACGTCAGTTGATCACGGATCGACATGATCACCGGCGCGAATTCCTCATCGACAAAAACCACAGTTGGCGTGCAGTCGTTTAAATTGAAGGCGACCTCGCCCGCCGACAGCCGCCAGTTGATGGGCAAGATGATGGCTCCGATGGCGGCCGCGGCACCGACCAACTGAAAGAACGCCAAACTGTTCTGGCCGACGACACCGATGCGGTCCCCGGTCCCCACGCCGGCCTGCTGAAGGCCTGCGGCCAGACAATCCACCCGCAGCTTGAATTGACGGAAGGTGACCGAGACACCGGTGGCGGATTCGAACCACGCCGGTCTGTCGGCATGGCAATCCGCGTTGCGATCGATCAGGTCATAGAATGTAAAATCGTAAAGCCCCATGATCCTCTCCAGAGATAAACCTCTAAAATCATAATAATATATATACTAAAAATTGGGAATTCCCCGTTTGGGCGCGCATCTCCTCCGTCTTCGATTCACCGTCGATCAGCAACGGTGAATCGGATAATTGGTTTTAGTAATTAACGGAAGTGATAGTAGATGATCAGCGCCAGAATCTGGCATCTATCGCATTCAAGATAATATTGTTGGGCTGCGTTATCGGTTGGAAGCGGTATTGGTCATACCGCTTCTTCCCTAAGACCTTGCCAAAACCATTATCTTAAACACCAAAGCGCCGGAGCGTCATGTTAATCTCAAGCAATGACGATGCGTGAAATCCCATCCATCATGGGAATACCGCTTCGAAGGTTGCCACTTTGACCACGTCGCCGGCCTTGAAGACGGCAGCCCCCCCGCTCACCGTCACCGGGACTTCGTAATTGGGGATGCCGGTCCACCATTTCTCCAGGGCGTCCCAGGCATTCGTCCCTTTTTCCTTGAGTTTGAAACCGCCGGTAACCAGCAGGCTGAGCAACGATTGACGCACATCGAAATGGGCATGAACGACCACCTGGTTGGTCATACCCGGCGGAATCCACTGTGTGGCCTGCGTGCTGACCGTGTTGAGTTCGAATTCCTCGAACAGCACGGAGAATTTGAGATTCTCCATCTGCACCGGATAAGGATTGGGATTTTCCAGGTTGAATGTAAAGGCCAGATCCATCGGCGCACCGACGTTGTCTGGCTTGCCCTTGGTGGGTTCGACTTTATTTGAGAAGTACCAGTATCCGAAGGCATGGGCCACTTCCATGCTGTCCAGGGTGACCACCGGCGCCTGGAAATTGTCTTCGCTCGGCTTGGCCGCCATGCCGGCGCACCCCGAAAGCAGGGCCGCCGTCAGCAGGACGCTTAACAATACCCTCAGTCCACTCTTCTTTTGCATGTTCTCCCCCTTTTATCTTGGCTTTTAGGCAAGCCATCGTTTTCTGCGCTTATAGTGTTTAACATCCCGGAAGCTTTTCCTGCGGCCAAAGTCGGTCATGCCGAGATAGAAATCCTTGATGTCCGGGTTTTCACGCAATTTTTCGGCCGAATCATCCATGACGATACGTCCGGTTTCCATGACGTAGGCATAGGGCGCTACATTCAGTGCCAGTTTGGCGTTCTGTTCCACAAGCAGGATGGAAATTTTCTCATCACGATTGAGCTGTTGGATTATGTTGAAAATTTCATGGATCAACAGGGGCGCCAGCCCCATGGAGGGTTCGTCCAATAGAATCAGCTTGGGGCTGGTCATCAAGGCCCTTCCCACCACCGTCATCTGCTGTTCACCGCCACTGATGAAGCCTGCCGTCTCGTTGCGTTTTTCCTTCAAGCGCGGGAAATAGTGGTAGACCATCTCCAGTCCCTCCTTGATGGAACGGCCATGCTTCTTCATGTGAGCCCCCACCTTGAGGTTCTGCTCCACCGTCAGGTGCTCGAACACGCGCCGGCCTTCGATTACCTGCACGATTCCCATCTTGGCGATCTTTTCGGCCCCCAGCTTATCGATACGTTGCCCCATGAACTCGATGGAGCCATCGGTGACCTGTCCGTCCTCATGCTTCAACAGACCCGAAATCGCCTTCAGAGTGGTGCTTTTCCCGGCTCCGTTGGCGCCCAGGAGCGCGACGATGCCACCCTCGGGGACTTCGATGGAAACCCCTTTGACCACGAGAATCACCTCGTGGTATTTCACTTCGATGTTGTTGATCTTCAGGATCATATTTTCTGCGGACAAAATCGAACCCTCCCTTAATGGACCGACATTACCAGCCCAGCCACTCCTTCTCCCACTTTTCCGGCCAGCGTGCTTTCAAGTCAACGGCATCGATGAGAACGAACTGGCCGTCTTTGTATTGGTATATTTTGGCCTCGCTCTGGGGACGATGATCCGTGGCCGTAAAGGTTACCGGGGCTAGGCCCAGCCCGACCTCAAAATTGCGCATGGTCTCGAAGCCTTTCTTGAGGATGCCCTCGCCACTCAAATCACCGGCCTTGTCAGCCCGTTTCAGCGCCTCGGCCAAGCCGAGTGCATTGGCCCAGGCCTGAACCGTGTGAATGGTGCGTTTTTCCTGGGGAATCCCCGGATTGTATTTCTTGGCATATTCGACGACCTTGTCCATCAGGGAAACATCCAGTCCGTAAAAGGCCCAGGGGGCACAGCCCATGGCGCCCTCGGCGGCCTTACCAGCCAGCTTGGGCAAATTCTCGTCAAACCCCCAGCACTTGATCAGGTTGTCGGCCCCCAGGCCCAGGGCATAGGCATCCCGCAGGGTGGCCGCCACGGACATCACCGTATTGGTGTGCAAAACCACATCCGGTTTGAATTCCTTGAGAGCCAGGATCTGGCTCTTGGTATCGATGGCGAACAGGGACACGTCCTGGTCGGGACCGATGTCGAAGCCGAGCATGGTCGCCTGGTCCTTGGCCGCCTTGATGGAAGAACTGCTGAACGGCGAGGCAAACATATAACACATGGCGATACGCGGCTTGCGTTTTCCATAATCCGGATTGGCGGGCCATTTTTTATCGAACCATGAGGTAACCAATCCCCGGGACTGGGTCGAATAGTCCGTGGCAAAAAACAGATTGTAGGGTGTTTTTTCCGGCTTGCACAGGTGGCCGGAATAAGAGGCCGACACATATGGAATCTTGTCCTTGGCCACCGTGGGAGCCAGTGCCTCGGTATCCCCGGTTCCCCATCCCAGGATGGCCGCGCATTTCAGTCGTTTGAAAAGGTTGTACTTGGTGAGCGCCTCGGGAATCCGGTAGCCGTAATCGAACTGGTAGAGCTTGATTTTCTTGCCGTTGATACCGCCTGTATCGTTGATGTAATGAATCGCCTCGGCAATGCCCAAGGCATAGTCCTTGCCGACATCGGATGTTGCCCCCGTCATGTCGTTTAGTGCTCCGATCTTGATGGTCTCGGCCCCGGCCAACGGGGCGACGCCAAACACCAACACCGTCATCACTACCATGATCGAAACTAAATTCCCTACACGTTTAGCATTCATCGTTCCTCCCTTTTATCAACCGGTTAATAGGAAAACGGCCATAAGTTAAAGTAGTTCTTGGTTTGCCACCAGCGGTAGGCCAGTCCATTGGGCTCGAAAATCATAAACACGCAGATGGCCAACCCAAAGGCAGCCTCCTTGATGAATAGAAAATCCATGAGTAGTTTTGGAAAAGAGTCGGCCAGCGGCATGACCGCCAGCTGCAACCCTTCCATGATCACCACCATGAAAATGGAACCGAAGATCGCGCCATGGACCGACCCGACGCCACCGATGAGAATGACGCCGACCAGCCACAGGGACCAGAACCAGGGAAAATGCTCGGGACTGATGGCGGCCAGGTTGCTAATCCAGAAGGCACCGGCAATCCCACCGAGACAACCGGCCACGAAAAAGGCCAGCAGCTTGTATTTGATCACGTTGATGCCCATCACCTCGGCGGAGATATCGTTGTCGCGAATGGCCACCCAGGCCCGGCCGGCCCGCGAACGTAGCAGATTCACCACTGCCGTCACGCACAGAATCACCAAGACGAGCATCATGAAATAGACCTTCAGGTCGCTGTCGATCACCCAGGGACCAACCTTGATGGTGCCCGGCGGTAGAGAAAAGGCCTGTCCCCGGCCGCCGATCTGGCTGATATACTGGGTGATGATAAAATCGACGGTGATAAACTGGGCCGCCATGGTGGTCAAGATCAGATAGAAGCCCTTGACCCGCGCCGACGGGAGTCCGAAGATCACACTCCAAATCCCGGCCACGAATGCCGCGATGATGATGCTGATGGGATAGGCCAGCCCCCACTGCATCATCCATGCAGGCCAGGGGAATTCCAGAATCAGCAGGGTACTGGTATAGGCGCCCACGGCCAAAAAGGCCGCATGGCCCAGGGTAATCTGGCCGCAGAAGCCGATGAGCAACTGAACGCCCAAGGCGCCTAGGATGGTGTATCCGATTTGATTGCAGACGCTGAGCCCGTAGGAATCGGCGGAAAAAGGAATGGCGATAAAGAGAATAACCATCAGCAGCGTCATTTTCCCGCGAATTAAATTCGTCTGCCACCACGCGTGATCCTGGGCGTAAGTTTCATGGTACACACCACAGGGAAGCCAAGTTGTTGACATGCGTACTCCCTATTGAATAAAAGTGTTTTTTAATAAACGTCGATATCGGCTCAATTGGGCATTTCCGGACGGACACTAAACCCGTTCAATGCGCTCCCATCCCCATAGCCCATACGGTTTGAAGAGCAGAAAAATCGCCATGAAGACAAAGGGCGCGATCTCCTTGACCGCTCCCGGGAAATATCGGTCGAGGTAAGCCCCGCACAGATTCTGCAGCACACCAATAATGATGCCGCCCACGATGGCGCCGGGTACGGAGTTGAGGCCGCCCAATACGACGGCGGGCAGCACCAAAAGCCCCAGATAACCAACGGAGATGTTCAGCCCGTTGATGTTGCCCAACAGGGTCCCCCCCACACCGGCGGCCATGAAGGCGATGGCCCAGGCCGCCGCGTAAACAAAGCGTGCGCTGACGCCCACGGACAGCGCGGCCATCTCGTCGTCGGCCGTGGCCTGCATGGCCAAGCCCCAGCGGGTGTACTTGAAAAAACAGACGAAGATGATCAACAAAATAATCGCGGCGATGAAGCTCCACAGATACACCTGGCCGATGATCAGCGGCCCGATGTGGATCGGCTCGATGGAAAACACCGGCGGCGTGAACACCTGCGTGTCGGTGCCCCAGATGAACTCGACGGTGCCCTTGAAGAAAAAGGAGAGTCCCACGGTCACCATGATCACCGTCAGCACCGGCTCACCGATCAACTTATCCAGGAAGATACGCTCGGTCAGGATGCCCAATATGAACCCGATCACCAAAGAGAACGCCAGGGCCAGCAGAAATGGCACCCCCATGGAATAGAAACTGAGCGAAACGTAGGCGCCGATCAGCGTCATCTCCCCCATGGCCAGGTTGAGCACCCCCGAGCATTTATAGATCAGCACCCACCCCAGGGCGACCAGGGCATAAATCCCGCCGACCATGACGCCTGTCGTGATTGTCATTAGAAATAGTTCCATTCAAATCTCCCTTATCCCTTCCAGATCGAGGTATCAATCAGTCAGATGAACGATGCGCATATCGGTCTTGATGTGGGCCTGGCGCCCGTCTTCGTATTTGATGGTTGTATCGATGTACACGCTGTCAACATCGGTATAAAGCGCGTCCACGATCACCTGATAGCGTTTTTCCACAAACGCCCGGCGCAGTTTGCGCGTACGGGTCAGTTCATCGTCATCCGCATCGAATTCTTTGTAGAGATTGGTGAATTTCGCCACCTTGGCCGCATCGGGCAGATCCCTATTGGCCTGGCGGATCTGCTTTTCCACCAGTTCGTACACCTCCGGCTTTTGGGACAGTTCCTGGTAGCTGGTGTAATTGAGTTTTTTCTCGTCGGCCCATTTGCCGACGACATTGTAATCGATGCACAATACGGCCGTGATGTAGCCCTTCTTATCGCCGATGACCCAGGAGTCCCGGATGTAGGGGCTGAACTTGAGGCGTGTTTCCAGGTATTGGGGAGAAAATGGCCGTCCATCCCGAAGGGTGAACACGTCCTTGGTACGATCGAAAACCACCAGATGGCCGTCATCGTCGATGAAGCCCTTGTCATCGGAGTAGAGCCAACCATCCACCAGGGCCTTTTCCGAGGCTTCGGGATTTTTGTAATAACCGAGAAACACGGACGAACTACGCGTGATGATTTCACCGTCCTCGGTGATTTTGATCTCGGTGCCGGGGATGGGATGTCCCACCGTGTCGAATTTGATGTCGCCGTCACGGTGGACCACGCTGATACCGGCCACCTCGGTTTGACCGTAGATCTGCTTGAGGTTAACCCCCAATGCATGGAAAAACCGGAAATGGTCGGGCCCCATGGCTGCGCCGCCGGTGTAGGCGTGTCGGACTCGGGAAAGCCCCAGGTGATCCTTGAGCTTTTTCTGGACGGTCACGTAGGCCAGCCATTCGAGGATTTTCCAGACGATCGACACCGGCTGTTTCTTGAATTTCAAATCCGCCACATGGTAGCCGATCGTTGAGGAGAGGTTGAAAAACTGGCGTTTGATCCAGCTGGCATCCAAATGCTTGACCTGCACCGAGCGGGTCATCTGCTCGTACATGCGCGGTGGGGCGAACATCACGTGGGGGCCAATTTCTCGGATATTCTCCTGGGCGGTTTCCGGTTCCTCGGGGAAATTAATCGTGTATCCGATCTGGAGCCCGCAGGAGATGGACATCATTTGCTCACCGATCCAGGCAAAGGGCAGATAGGAAACATAGTCGTCCGTGTCATAGCAAGGGTCCACGGCCATCAGGTGCTGGCCCATGGTGAGCATGTTATTGTGGGAAAGCAGCGCGCCTTTGGGCAGCGACGTGGTTCCCGAGGTATAGAACAGAAGGGCCACGTCGTCGCCGTGCCCGCGGCCGATCATTTCGTCGAAGAGATCGGGTTGCTCCTTTTCAAGCTCCCGGCCCATGGCCATCACGCCCTTGAAACTGGCCAGATAGTCCTGATGATAGTTGCGCATGCCCTTGGGATCATCCCAAATGACCGTCTCCAGCTTGGGACACTCTCCGATGATGGAAATCGCCTTGTCGACCTCTTCCTGCCCCTCTCCGAACAGAAATTTGGTATCTGAATGATCGATGATGTATTTGACCTCATCGATCAGGCAGTCCTGAAAAAGCCATACCGCGACACCGCCGGCGCACAAAGTCGCCATTTCGGCCCACAGGCCCTCGGGCCGGTTATCGCCGATCATGGCCACCTTGTCGCCCGGTTCAAGGCCCAATCGAACCAGCCCCAGACTGAGGTACTTGACATTATCGAAATAGTCCTGCCAGGTGATGGGCCGCCAGAGGCCGAACTCTTTTTCCCGCATGGCCACCCGCTTGGCGCCGTACCGCTGCGCCTGCCGGACAAACAACTTCTGGATGGTCAGTTCCCTGGTGATCTCAATACCACCGGCCGATGAATTATGCGCGTGTTGCATACAGGTCCTCTTCACCCAGATAGGCTTTGATCACTTCCGGATTGGCCTGAACCGCTTCGGGGGTCCCGTCCATGATCATGTTACCAAAATTCAGCACAAACACCCGATTGGACAGATCCATGACGACACCCATGTCGTGCTCAACCAGCAGACAGGTCACCCGCCAGCGCTTCTCCTCGTTGATGTCGAGAATGAATCGGGCCATATCCTCGACTTCTTCGAGATTGAGACCGGCCAGGGGCTCGTCCAAAATGAGCAGTTCCGGTTCCAGGGCCAGGGCACGGCCCAGTTCGACCCGTTTCTGAAGGCCGTAGGGAAGCATGCCCACAGGCTTGTGGCGAATCTGCTCGATCTCCAACAGATCGATGATTTCCTGTTCGATGAACGTCCGGTGTTCGATCTCCTCCTTTTTGGTCTTCCCCAGGTAGAAGGCGCCACTCAAGATTCCCGACTTGTAGTGTACATGCCGGCCCAGTCGAATGTTGTCCAGCACCGTCATGCCACCAAACACCTCGACTTTCTGGAATGTACGGGCCATGCCCAATTTTGCTCGTTCGTAGGGTTTGTAATGATTGATGGGCTCACCCTTGTATCGGATCCTGCCCTGTTGCGGTCGATAAAGGCCGTTGATGATGTTCATCATCACCGTCTTGCCCGCCCCGTTGGGCCCGATCACGGAGTGAATTTCGCCTTTTCGGATGGTAAGGTCGATTCCCGAAAGAGCGGTCACCTTACCAAAATGCATGTGGATGTCCTCCAGTTCGAGAAGCGCATCCCCTTCTTTTAACGTATCTGCAGTTCCCAACCGTTCGCCTCCATTCCACCGTCCTGGCGGACCTCTCGTGTAGAGATGAATTCAATTCATAAGATGATCTTTTCTTAAACATCTATTACTTGACTTAACACCCGATTGCAAGGGGGTGTCAAGTTGATAAAATAGCAGGTTAGTAGTGGTTAATAACCACTATTCTTCAAAAGAAAGCAGGTGGGTTCGCAAATTGATTTTCTTGTTGCGCAGGCCCAGCTTGGTGCGAATGTGATGGCGGTGAAATAGCACCGTGTTCTTTGAAATCAGGAGCAGCTCGGCGATTTCCTTGTTGGTCTTGCCCTCCTTGATCAGGTTGGCCACGCGAATTTCCATGGGGGTAAAATTCAGGTAGCGCGACGATATCTTACTGATGAACGGCGAGATGATGTTTTCCAGATTGGTCTGCAGAATCTCCGTCATCGTTTCCTGATGCGGATCCAGTCGGCCCCGTCGCAGGCGGGTCAAGTAGGGCAGAACCAGTTCTTTGATGTTGGACAAAACGTTCTCCTGGACCTCTCGTTTGTCCTCCTCCCGTTTTTTGAGCAACACCCTGAGGGCGGTGTTGACCTCCTCAAGATGGCTGGATTGGGCCCGCACCGCCGCTTCGGCCCGTTTCCGCTCCTCGACTTGCTGCTTGAGCCGACGGTTGGCATCGGCCAGTTCGGCCGTGCGCTCCTGAACCAGCTCCTCCAGTTGGCCATGGTACTGCTGCAGGGCCTCCTCGGCCTGCTTGCGGGCGCTGATATCCCGCAGGGTCACGATGTTACCCACGATTTGCCCATCTTGATTCTGCAGGAGCGTCGAGCTAATCTGAACATCCAGCACGCCCCCCCCCCTGGCTAGGCGCTTGGTTTCGAACATGGTGATCGTCTTTCCACTGAGCATGCGATCGATGGCCGCCTTGGTCTCCGGCCAACATTGCGCGGGAACGAAATCGATCTGCTTGCCGAGCAGCTCATGGCGGGAAAATCCGAAGGTCTGCTCGAAAGCGGGATTGACATAGGTGGCCTCGCCCCGCATGTCATAGACCACGATGGGATCCGGTGATGATTCCAAAAACGATCGGTAGCGCTGCTCACTCCCGCGGATCCGGGCCTCGGCTTTTTTCCTCTCGGCCAGTTCCTGAATCACCTTGCTGTAAAGACTCGCCTTTTCGAGGGCCAGTAGGGCCAGCGCCGCGAAGCGCTCAAGCACGGCGATATCCTCTTCATCAAAGCGTTTCTGAGGGTCTACATGGGCCAGGCCGATCACCCCTTGAACCTGCCGGTCGGATTTCAGGGGGATGCCCACGATGCACCGCAACCCGTCCAGGGTCGGGTCCACCAAACGACCCGGCCAGGTGCTGTAATCGTCGACCCGCAGCGGCGCCTCGGCCTGCCAGACCGCGCCGCCCATGCCTTCCCCCAACCGCACGGATCGTCCCAATTGCTCGGTAAAGAACCCCTTGCCGAGGCGCATGCGCATCACCTGCCGATCCGGTTCCAGTAAATAGATATAGCCATGGGCCGTACCCGTGATGGCGGCAGCCCGTTCGATAATGGTCTCCAGCAGCTCTTCCTTGTCGATTTTGTCCAAAAGTCCCAGGGCGGTTTCGTGCAAGGCCCGCAAGGAGGCATTTTGACGTTGGACCGCCCGATCGACGGAAGTAAGATCGATGCCCTCGTTCACATCTGCGGCAAGGTGTGGATCAACCATGCGTCCCTTTCCGGTCGGTTCAGATCACCAGGATCTTACGAACCGTATCGACGATCTCCTGGGGATCATCCAGCACCTGAATAATATCCATGTTATCGGGAGATATATAGGCACTGTCCATCAATCGCTGGCGAATCCAGTCGATTAGGCCCTGCCAGTAGTCACGTCCCACCAGGATAATGGGAAACGGACGGATCCGTTGGGTCTGAACCAGGGTGATGACCTCGAACAGTTCATCCAGGGTGCCGAAGCCGCCGGGCATGACCACATAGGCCGAGGCGTATTTGATAAACATGACTTTGCGGATGAAAAAATACTTGAACTCCATCCGAATCGTCGCGAAATCGTTGGGTTTTTGTTCAAATGGCAAACGGATATTGAGCCCCACCGACGGCCCCCCCGCCTCGGCGGCGCCCTTGTTGGCGGCCTCCATGATGCCGCCGCCACCGCCGGTAATAACGCCGAATCCATTGTTGACGAAAAGCGCGGCCAGGCTCTCCGCCTTTTTATATTGTGAATCATCGGGCGTCGTTCGCGCGGAGCCGAAGATGCTGACCGCCGGTCCTAAATCATACATTCCTTCGACGCCCTCCACAAATTCCCCCATGATTTTGAACAACCGCCAGGATTCCCCGAGCTTCAGGTCATCGATCAGAAATTGCTTTTCCATGAATTCTATTCGTCTCCAAACGCTGATGTTTTCGGATTCCCTGCCAGATCCAAACAGGAATCGACGTTCACACTTGAATTTATTAACAATTATTTTATCTTCGCCGGCAGCCCTTGTCAATGTTTACACATTGACATTAGTTACGGTGATTGATAGATAATTTAGTTTTAATGAAAAGGGGAACCCCTTTTTTTTACTTTAAGGCAAAATGAAATCAGACAAATCCATTTCACTTCGTATCATCAATGCCTTGGGGTTGCATGCCCGATCCGCTGCCAAACTGAGCAAAGCGGCAGGAGAGGCCCAAGGTCGCGTATGGATAACAAAAAATGGGAACCAGGCCGATGCCACGTCTCTGTTGGACATCTTAACGCTGGATTGTCCCAAAGGTACAACGATCACCATTACCATTGATGACGAAGCCGATCGAAAGATTCTGGAACGGATCGAGGAATTGGTTCGCTCCGGGTTTGGAGAATAGCCGTTCATGGAAGACCAGGAATCCCAGGAAATTATCCTCAAAGGAATCGGAGGATCCCCCGGTATCTGTATTGGCAAAGCCTACCTCGTGGACAAGGAGGGGGTCGATGTCGTCAAACGCTATATCGTACGCAAGGACTCCCTTTCGGCCGAAGTGTGCCGTTTCAAGACGGCGGTAAAAAAAGCCCGCGAGGAGCTCCGCCAAATTATCGGCAATACCCCCGAAGAATTTCGTCAACATGCCCAGATATTGGAAACCCACATGTTGCTCCTGGAAGACAAGATGCTCTATGACCGGAGCATCGAGGTGATCGAAAAGGAGCGGGTCAATGCCGAATGGGCATTGAAAAAAGTCGTATCCCTCGTCAAACCGATGTTTGAGAACATGAACAACGATTACCTCAAGCAACGCGCCGAGGACATCACCCATGTGTCTGATCGCATCATGGATAATTTGACGGGTGCCGATCATGTGGACATCGCCCGAATCGACAAACGGGTCATTCTGGTGGCCCGGGATCTTTCACCGGCAGAAACCAGCCAAATCCAGTTGGAACGGATCAAAGGATTCGTGACCAACCGTGGCGGCCGAGCGTCCCATACCAGTATCATCGCTCGTACATTGGAAATTCCCGCGGTCTTGGGAGTGGGCAACGCCACGCTGGAAATCAAGAATGACGACATCATCATCGTTGACGGCAAGACCGGAACCGTCGTGGTCAACCCGACGGAACAAACCCTTTTAGAGACCGAGGAACGCCGGGAACAATACGAAATCCAGCGTTTGATAATGGTCAGGAAAAGCCATTTGCCGGCCCAAACGAAAGACGGCACGCGGGTTTCGGTGATGGGCAACATCGAACTGCCCGAGGAAGTGGTTTCCCTATTGGATCATGGGGGCGATGGCATCGGGCTGTATCGCACTGAATTCCAGTATCTTAGCCGCCTGGAATTTCCCACCGAGGATGGGCTATACGAAAACTACAAGGATGTCATCGATGTCATGGGCCGTCGCCCGGTGACCATCCGGACCCTGGATATCAACGGCGACAAGGCCCTGAATTTCATACGCGATAACCCGGAACCCAACCCGGCTTTGGGATTACGGGCCATTCGCTATTGCCTTCGCAAACCCGAGATTTTTAAAACCCAGTTGCGGGCCATTTTACGCGCCGCGGCCATTGGTAATGTACGCATTCTACTGCCCATGATTTCGGGCATCGAGGAAGTCGAACAGGCCATTGTCCTCCTCGATGAAGCCGCTCGGGAGCTGGACGCGCAGGGTGTCGCCTATAACCGGGACATCCCGGTAGGGATCATGATTGAAGTGCCATCGGCTGTGATTACCGCGGATATCCTGGCCCAGAAGGTCGACTTTTTCAGTATTGGCACCAACGATTTGCTCCAATATACCCTGGCCATCGATCGCGGTAATCGCCACGTGGCCCATCTGCATCAACCGCTGCATCCCGCTCTTCTGCGCATGGTCAAACGAACTTGTGACATCGGGCAGGAAAACGGCATCCCGATCTATATGTGCGGCGAAATGGCCGCCGAGCCGCTGTTTGCCCCGCTCTTGCTGGGATTGGGGGTGGATGAATTGAGCATGAACCCCCAGGCCATTCCCATGGTCAAGAATGCCATCCGTGCCATCGACACAACGGATCTTGGGTCATTTTTGGAAGAAGCGTTGCGAATGACCACGCCCCGAGCCGTAGAGGAGCTGTTGAACCACACATACGGGTCCATCGTGTCGAAAATCGAGCCCGACTAACAGGAGTTGATCGTCTCTTGGAAAAAAACCATATCAAACTGGTGGCGGAAAACCGGAAGGCCCGGCACGATTACATCATCGAGGATACCTTCGAAACCGGGATTGTGCTGGTCGGCACCGAGGTGAAGTCCCTGCGCCTGGGCAAGGCCAATCTCAAAGATTCCTATGCCCGAATCAAGAATGGCGAAGTATTCGTCTACCAGATGCATATCGGCATGTATCCGTTTGCCTACTACAACAACCACGAACCGCTTCGCCCGCGGAAGCTGCTTTTGCATCATTACGAAATTAAAAAACTCTATGGTAAGGTCAACGAAAAAGGCTATTCGCTGGTTCCCTTGAGACTGTATTTCAAGGCCGGCAAGGCCAAGCTCAGCCTGGCCCTGGCCCGGGGTAAAAAAAGTCATGACAAACGCGAAACCATCCGGCGGCGGGATCAAAAACGCGAGCTTGAACGGGAACGAAAAAACAACCGATGACGCTACCGGCCGATGCATATGCCGCTTCCCCAAGCCTGCGGCTTGGGCCCTCCCACAGGGGAACCGCCACCACAACCATGAAGCCGAAGCCTGCCACCCATCCGAAAAAGCCCCCGGTGTTCACTGGCCCCCGGGAACGGTTGAATCAGCTGATCGTGCGCATGCGCCAGTTGGAGGGCAATCCACACTATATCGCCATGGGTACGGCGGTGGGAATCTTCATATCCATCACCCCCATCATTCCATTGCAGACCGTCGTGGCCATTACCGTGGCCTTTCTCGTTCGGGGAAGCAAATCGGCGGCTGCATTAGGGACCTGGCTGAGCAATCCGCTGACGATTCCCGTAGTCTATTACGCCGACTACAAACTCGGCTGCCTCCTGCTGAACTACCGAACAACGGTGGATAAGATTACATTCAACTCCTTCTCCGAATTCATGAACCTGGGCATCGAAGTCATCAGCGCCATGCTGTTCGGCAGCCTGATCATCGGATCGGTATTCGGCGTGACCGCCTACTTCGTGACCTTTCGCGTATTCGCCACCATCCGGCGACAATCCAATCCACCCGCGTCTCGCTCGGGGCCAACGCCATGACCTCGCCGCGCACCCTGCTCACCGCCTGGAATATCCAGGCCAAGAAGCAGTATGGCCAAAATTTTCTGAAGGATGCCAATGTCGCCCGGCAAATCGTCACGCACGCCGCTCCGACGGCCGACGATGTGGTGCTGGAAATCGGTGCCGGGCTGGGAGCCATCACCCTGCCCGCGGCAGCGACTGCTCACCGCCTGATCGCCGTGGACAAGGACCGACAGTTGATCGGGTTGCTCAGGGCCGAGCTACTGGCCGCCGACATCCACAACGTCGACATCCGTGAAGCGGATATCCTGCGCCTGGACCTAACGGCCATCGCCCACGAGGCCGCCCGGCCATTGGTGGTATTGGGCAACTTGCCCTACAATATCTCGTCCCAGGTAATCGTTCGGCTGATTCATGCCCGCCACCACGTGGACCGAGCGGTGCTCATGCTGCAAAAGGAGATGGCCCAACGCATCTGCGCCAGTCCCGGCTCTAAAACGTATGGCCGATTGTCGGTCATGCTGCAGTATTGCGCCGAGGTCCGGGAGCTGATGCAGGTCAAGGCGGGCCAGTTTTTCCCGCCGCCCAAGGTGGATTCAACGGTCATCGGCATCCGTTTCATCAATCCGCCGCCCTTCCCCGCCGCCGATGAAGCCCTTCTTTTCCAGGTAATCAAGGCCGCCTTCGGCAAGCGCCGCAAGACCCTGCGCAACGCTCTTTCCCAAAGTGATTTGCAATTGGCGCCCGCCGCCTGTGAACAGATCCTCAATCAAGCCGGCATCGATCCCACACGGCGAGCCGAGACGCTTTCGGTGGCCGATTTCGTGCGGCTTGGCAATGTGATTGCGGCCAACCCATATTCGGAAGTATGAGAATCTGCACCTTGGCACTGGCAATATAAACAAAGCGGTCGATTATATAGCATTCAAGATAATGTTTTTGGGCTGCGTTATCGGTCGTCGCGGTATTGATTATACAGCTTCCTCCCTCTGGCCTTGCCAAAAACATTATCTTAAACATTATAGGTTGCTTTCCGTTAGACTATTATGACCGCTCAATGTCGACTTTTTTTCTACTCTCCAATCGGTGTCGTTTACCTCCCCAGGCACCGACGACACTTTCAAATTCGTTATTTTTAGATTTAATTACAAAATATTAGCAATACCCACAGAATTACAAATCAACATGGCATATCTATTGCTTTTACTGTAGCCACGACAGTTTTTCCATACTGCTCGAAAATGGCAAACCATCCGAAAGGATGGGGCGCAAAGCTGCTGGCCTTAATCTTTTGCATGTCAGAAGACATGGTAGCAGGGCTGCCGAAGGCAAACGGCTGTGTCCTCCGTGGATTCACCGATTGTCCATTATTGAATCACGGAGGATTATAGTACAGACCTCATTATTTAGGGCTCCGATGAGGCTAATTTTTTTGACAGTCGATTATTTCAATGGTGACGCGCCCACTTCGATGACCAAGGATTTACCGTTTGGTGTTAGCGCATTCAAGCTGGTTAGCTTTCGGCAAAACTGTTTTTGGGCAGCCCGGCGACTTGGCTGTTGGAGCGGTTCAAGGCGTACCCTTACCGTGTGCTTATCGCTCTTGATCCATCCTTGGCAATACGTGATGACGTAAAATAGATCGATATATTCATTCTTGTTGTCATAAAATGGAAGCAACCATTCGACCATTTGTTTGCGCGCATTCCAAACACTGCTGGTTACAAAATCGAAAATGTTTTTGCTTTCGTTTGAAATACGTTCGAAACAACGGTAGTTTTCCAGATCGGTAATATCTATTTTATCAGGGATTGCTTTGGATGCTTGTTTTAAACGGCCAATTTCAGCTTCTTGCTGAGCGATTTCACGTTTTAGACGGCGGTGGAGGCTGTTTTCACGCGGGCTACCGTCTTTGTTAAATACTTCCTTGCTCTTTGAAAATTTCTTGTAGAACTTGTTCAGCTGCCTTTTCATCCGTGCCAGGAGCCCTTTTATTGCCTTGTGCTCCGGATTAGCGATTTCCTGCTTTTCGCTTTCAACAAACTTGAACCCGGGTTGATAATGCAGTGGATGCCTGTCGGCCAGGTGCTTGAAAGTGTTTTCAGAAGCACCCCAGCGGTGCAAGATGGCCCGGGCACAGTCCTGAGTCGCCAGCTGGTCTTGACTTATGCCGGCGAGCGCACAGGTACGACGGTTGCTGGTGACGTTCCAGATGTAAATTCGCCTTAGGGTGAACTTCTGACAAGGGCCGTTTTCTGGTGTATGTGTAAACGCTTTCTCGCCTTCGAACACACGATACATTTTTGCATTGAACTCAAATTCCTCAGCGAAGCACACGGTATCCAAAGATTCAAGTTTTTGGGTGTCGATGTGCTTTTCCCACGTCACAAATGGAATTCGCTTTTCGATAAGGCCGTGGAAAAATTCGGCTCCATGGCCTTCCCGGTCAAAGACCATGACGGGTGTATGAACAAGATCATTTTGCCATTTTTGAGCCAGGCGCACGATGTAGCTGCGGAGATCGCCTTTGCCTTCTTGAATTTCAAAATCCACAATACGTCCGCTACTGTCGCTGGTGACCAGATTCGTTCGAGCCGGTTCGGGCATTCGCCTTTGGGTGTTGTAGCCAGCATGGAGCTTTCTCTTACCGGTGTATGGCAGATGATGGCCGTCGGTAAACCACAACCAGATGCCGACAATGCCGCTTCGAATCTGGGATTTAAAAAAATGCGTAAGCAATTCAATAGAAAGCTTTTTTTGGCTCACCTCGTGGAGCCAGTAGCGAGCCCTTAGCCGAGAGGGTAGGTTCTTTATCCCTAAGATGATGCCTGCCTCGCGCTTACGAAGATTTTTAAGCTGTTCTATTGAACGGATATTGTAGGCGGCCATTAATACAAAAACCATGAATATCTTGTAGGCGTTGCCGAAATACCCCATGACCAACCGCAGCCATCTGTTTTGGGTAATCAATACGATCAGATAGGCAAAGACGCCGGCATAGCGAGTTGGCTTCCAATCGTGTTCTTCGGTATAGGGCTGATCCTCTTGTGGAACCTGTGCAATTGTTTCTCCAAAAGTCAGTTCCGCTTGTGCCGGACGCGGCTGCCTTTGCTCCTTGCGCATCTGCTCGAGCAGGCGGGCTTTATTGCCGATGCCGCGACGACCTACATGGTCCTTGCGCTGCTGGCGGCGACTTTTGCTTTTAGATGCCGAGTAGTTATGAATTAGCCCCTCAAGGCCAAAATGTTTCTTTGTTTCGGTGTAGTTATGAATTGACTGCCTGCTTATTTGCAATGCCGCGGCCAACCGGGTTTTGGTGGCCCCCATTTCAACAGCTTCAATAACCATTAGCCTTTTAGCGGCCCGATCCGAAAGGTCGACGGTTTTGATGAGGGTCTCGTATTGATAAAGAGATACTTTTTGTGGATCGCTCTTGCTGAACTTAAGAAAAAGCCGATTCCCAATTCCCCTTACATTGGTCTCTTGAGCCGCCAAATCGTTGAACAATGCGCCTTGTTCCATTCCCCCTCGTCCTCACTTAAAATTAGTGGATCAAGGCTAACAAAGACTTACAAAAATATCAAAATATTTTTACGTTTTTTTGCAATAAACTGTATTTAAAGCTTTAATTTAAATTTTTTATCCAACATATGGCGGATTTTGACTGTCCAACTATTTTACCAAATCCGTTGAAAATAGCACCAGTCGGTCATCTGTCGAGCTGCAGAATTTAGATACAAACGAGGTCTGTAGTATGTTTAGTTGGCTATCAAATCTGTTTACCCCACTTGTACTCTTCAAGGTTATCGTCTGTGCTATTTTGGCACTGCCCACCCTCGGCCTGTCAACCGAAACCTACTCAATTCCAAAAACAGCCGGTGTCACTGTATCCTGGGATGCAAACGAACCCGCACCGGAAGGCTACCGAATATACAAGCGTACCCAAGAAGAATCCTACGACTACACCAGCCCCTGCTGGGCGGGCCCAGGTATTTCGGCCAACGTATATAATCTGGATTGGGAAACGACCTATTATTTCGTGGTTCGGGCATATGATGGCACAATGGAGAGTCCCGATTCGGAGGAGGTCTCCTGCGTCACGCCAATATCTTCCTTACCCCCTGTGACCGATCCCAATGGTCAGATCGCACTATACGATTTTTCCGAGAAGAGCGGTGATGTCGTCCACGACATGTCGGGATTCGAAGAGCCATTGGACCTGACCATCGCCGATCCAGCGGCCGTCCAATGGCTCGAGGGCGGCGGGTTGGCCATCGTTTCCCCGACCATCATTCGCTCGACGGAAAATGCCGCCAAAATCACCACGGCCATCATGGCCTCCGGCCAGATGTCCATCGAGGCATGGGTCAAACCGACAAACGCCGAGCAGGAGGGGCCGGCCAGGATCGCCACCCTCTCGGCTGACCCATCTTATCGAAATTTTACCCTCGGACAACAGCTCGATGCATACGATGTCCGATGTCGCACCAGTGGCACATCACTAAACGGTACACCATCGGTCCGGACTCACCAACGCGTGGAAAACCGGCTGACCCATGTGGTGTACACCCTTAACATCCAGGGCGTGGCCAACATCTACATCGACGGCGCCCTCGCCGTAACGGAAACGGTATCCGGCGACCTGGGCAATTGGCAAGACTACCCCTTCGCCCTGGCAAACGAACTAACTGAAAATCGGCCATGGTTGGGAGAAATTCACCTGCTGGCCATTTTCGACCAGGTCCTATCTGCTCCGGTAGTCGAACAAAAATATTCGGAGGGTGCCCCAATCATACCGGCCTACACCCTTTCGACGACCTCAAACGGCAACGGGACGATCTCACCTGCCGGCCCCATCACGATTATGCATGGAGAAAGTCAAGGCTTTTCCATCACGCCGGACACCGGCTACCGAATCGAAAATGTGCAGGTAGACACCCAATCAATGGGCCCAATCACCACTTATCAATTCTCCGCGGTCGATGCCGACCATTCACTGCATGCCACTTTCGTTCAACTGACCCATCAGATTGTGGCAACGGCGGCGGAAGGCGGAGCCATTACCCCCACCGGTTCGGTCACCCTAGTCCACGGCGCATCCCAAACCTATTCGATTTCACCAGATCCAGGTAACAAAATAGAAGATATCACCGTCGATGGCGCTTCGATCGGACCGGTCAACACTTTTACCGTCGACAATATAGCGACGTCCCATACCATTTCCGCAACGTTTTCGAAAATTACGCATACGATAACCATCGAGTCCTATGGAAACGGCTCCGCAGCCCCGGAAGGCCAGATCACCGCAGATCACGGTGCAGAGCTTGTCATTACCGCACAACCCGAAGAAGGGCACGAAATTGAAGATGTGGTCGTTGATGGTTCGTCAATGGGTAATGTCAGTTCCCATACGCTGACCGATATTGCCAAAGATCACCATGTCGTCATCCGGTTTGTCGAACGTGCTGAAGCAGCATTTTCCATGGAGATCGGAGAACTGGACATCGACCACAATTGGATGCAGGTCAACCTTAAAAACACCTACACCAAACCCATCATCATAGCGGGGCCACTGAGCACACGGGATGACGCACCGGCCGTTGTCAGGATAAGAAATATCAGCACCCATAGCTTTGAAATCTCCGTCCAGGAGTGGGATTATCTCGACGGCAGTCATGGCAACGAGACGGTTGGCTACATGGTCATGGAACATGGACATCACACACTGGATAACGGGTTCGGGGTTGAAGCCGGGACGTTTGACACGCTAAAACCCAATCGCTACAATACGATCTCTTTCCAACAGACATTTATCGATCCTCCCGTCGTCACAACCACCGTGGCAACCGTGAATGAAATCGATGCGTCGACTGGCCGCATCCGAAACGTCAGCGACAGCGGGTTTTCCTATCTTATTCAAGAACAGGAGAGCAATCGGAAATCCCATGCCGTCGAAACCATCCATTACGTGGCCTGGGAGCCCTCATCGGGTATCGTGGGCGACTGGATTTACGATGTCGGTACGACCGGCAAGACAGTGGATCATAAGCGCTTCGAGATACCCGCCTACAACGCCGGCGAAGACGGGTCACTAATTCTCGCTGATATGCAAACCTGTGACGGCGGTGATACCGCCACCGTAAGATATCAAAAAACCGCCACCGGCATTGGTGTCGTCGTTGATGAGGAACAATCCAATGATGATGAAACATGGCATTTGAAGGAAAGTATTGGGTACATGGTCTTCTCTCGAGACCCGATTGCTACCCTCGACGGAAGGGTCATAGACGGCCAAATTGCCTTATACGATTTTTCCGAGAAGAGCGGTGATGTCGTCCACGACATGTCGGGATTCGGAGAGCCATTGGACCTGACCATCGCCGATCCAGCGGCCGTCCAATGGCTCGAGGGCGGCGGGTTGGCCATCGTTTCCCCGACCATCATTCGCTCGACGGAAAATGCCGCCAAAATCACCACGGCCATCATGGCCTCCGGCCAGATGTCAATCGAGGCATGGGTCAAACCGGCAAACGCCGAGCAGGAGGGGCCGGCCAGGATCGCCACCCTCTCGGCTGACCCATCTTATCGAAATTTTACCCTCGGACAACAGCTCGATGCATACGATGTCCGATGTCGCACCAGTGGCACATCACTAAACGGTACACCATCGGTCCGGACTCAGCAACGCGTGGAAAACCGGCTGACCCATGTGGTGTACACCCTTGACATCCAGGGCGTGGCCAACATCTACATCGACGGCGCCCTCGCCGTAACGGAAACGGTATCCGGCGACCTGGACAATTGGCAAGACTACCCCTTCGCCCTGGCAAACGAACTAACTGAAAATCGGCCATGGTTGGGAGAAATTCACCTGCTGGCCATTTTCGATCGGGCATTATCCACCGATGAAGTCCTGAAAAACGCCAGTTTATGGTAAAAAATCACCGGTAACCGATAGTCCACAGTTTCGAATTCATCCTAAATCCTCTGGATTTCATCGGGGGCCCGGCCGGCCACGCCGGCGCTGATCTTATGGTCCTGTATATTTTGGGCCAGGTTGGGGCTGCGGTAGCCGTCGGGTAGCATGGAGCGCAAAAGGCGATGGTCTTTTTGCCCTCGCCCCGTTCCATCCTCGCCTTCAGCGCCAACACCCGGGTTTCAGGCGTGCCCCCATTAATTGGGTAAGCAATCCCGCCTAATAAGCACAAAACCAACCGGGCGTCCGGTATTTTTTCTTGACACCATTCCGTCGCCGCGTTATACGACAAGCCAATTACTGAATCGACTTCACAAGATTTTACCCTTTAAAAATTATGAAAACAAAAGAAGAAATATACGATGGCGCATTGAAAATTATTATTGAGAGAGGATACGATAACGCCCCCATCTCTCTCATCGCCAAGGAATTGAAGCTGAGCAAAGGCGGGCTTTTCCACTATTTCAGTTCAAAAGAACAAATGCTGTATGAGATTATAAAATACAACATTGAAAAAGATTATTTCCCGATTATTCGAGCGGCTGAGAAGATTCAGGATCCAAGTGAGCGATTGCGTTTTTTTCTCAGGAGGTACATCCAACTGCTGACCAAAGAACCCGTCGCCATGGTAGCCGTTCATGAAGCTAGGAGACTCAACCCCGAGCACCTAAACGAATTACGCAAGATATGGAGAGAACTATTAGACCTCATCTCGGATGCCATATCCGAGTTGCAGGACTCCGATAAGGCAAAAAATATCAACAAGACATTCTCCGCATTTTCATTAATCGGCATGTGCAGTTGGCTGTTTTATTGGTTTGACTATTCGCGCAAAGAATCTGCTGAAGAATTGGGCAGCACCTTTGAAGAAATTTTTTTTAAGGGCCTATTGAAATAGGTGACGCACCCGACAGCAACGAATTGTTATCGTGTTTTCCATAAATGATTAACATTAATTCATCACCGGAGGAGGGGCTCGCATGCAACCTAAGGAAAAGAGCAAATGCATTCGTATCGGTTGGTTGGTTACGGGGGATCGCAATTCTGTTGGCATTTTGTGGCAGCCCTTGTCTGGCCAAAACCAAAACGTTTAATCTCAGACTACAGCATTTTTCTACGGGTGATGAATTCAAGCGAACGACCAAGAATTCCCTTTGCCCACTGGTCGAAAAGATGTCCAACGGCAGTATCAAAGTCACGGCCTTTGCCGGCGGGTCGCTGGTGCCGATCAAAGAGATGATCGGCGCCGCCAGCATGGGCACCATCGACATCGCCTATTTCGTCGGCGGATACTGCGCCGGGTTGGTGCCTGTCGCTGAAATCATGGGAGGCTTGCCTTATGCCTTCGACAATCTGCATGATGCCTATATATTCATGTGGCACCGGGGATACATTCAAATCCTGCGCGAAGAGTTTGCCAAACACAATCTGTACATCATCCCTGCCGAATCCTACAACGTCGGTCTCATGACCAACAAACCGCTCCCGAAGCTGGCCGATCTCAATGGCACCAAAATGAGAAGCCACAGCACCCTGGCCACCTGGCTGTCCTTGGCCGGCGCGTCGGTTGTTTTTGTTCCCGCCACGGAATTGTATACGGCGCTGGCCACCGGCGTTGTCGATGGCGCCAGTTGGGGGGATGCCGGTCCGATGTATGAAATGAAGTTTCCGGAAGTGCTGAAGAATTATATGCTGCCCGAACCGCTGATCGGCGCCTGGAATGTCATTCTGGTAAACCTGGATGTGTGGAAGAAGTTCTCACCGGAGCAGCAGATGGCCTTCGAAGGAGCCGCCATGTTTGCCGGCAAGGTTACCCAGGAACAGACCCGGGCATTTTATCATCGCGCACTTAAATCCATGAGCAAGAACTATGGTGTCAATGTGGTCACCCTGTCCGATGAGGAACAGGCCAAGGCAAGGGAGCTGGCCCAGACTACCCTTAAGAAACTCAGCGAAAAAAACCCATTGAATGCCAAAGTACTGCAGATGGTCGACGACTACATGCATGAAAAGGAAACCTGTCCCAGTGTTACCCCGTTGCCCTGGTAAGGGCCGATGTGCGCCAACGAAATAGGAGAAAACGATGCATCGGATGCTTGATTTCATCGACCGGCTGAGCGAATGGTCAGGTAAGGCGACGTCATTTCTGGTTATCGTCATGAGTGTGATCATCGGATTTGAAGTGGTGGCGCGCTATATCTTCCGATCCCCCACCTTGTGGGCCCACGAAGTCTCCGCCATGGTATTCGGTACGTATATCATTCTCGGCGGAGCCTATACCCTTCTGGCCAAAGGACATGTGAATGTGGACATCTGCTATGGCCGGTTTTCCACACGGGGCAAGGCGTTGCTTGACGTCCTCACCTTCACGATTTTCGCGCTCTTTTGTTTCGCCTTGGTCTGGAAGGGGTGGGAAATCGGTTTGAAGTCGTTAAAGTTTCAGGAACGATCGGGATCTGTATGGAATCCTCCCGTTTACCACATGAAAATCATCATCGCCGCGGGATGCTCACTCCTTCTGCTGCAGGGGGTTTCGAAATTCGTTCGTGATCTGATGATCCTCTTCAAGAGGGGAGATGCATGATGAGTGTTACCGTCATTACCCTGCTTGTTTTTGCTGCGCTCATCGTTCTGCTTGTTTCTGGACTACCGATCGCCTTTTGCATGGGGGGGTGGCCGCCCTATTCACCCTGCTGCTATGGTCACCCGCTTCCCTGGGCATGCTGTTCAACGTCGTCTATGGTGTCACGGACAATTTCGTCCTGATCGCCATCCCCTTGTTTATTTTCATGGGGATCGTCCTACAGCGCTCCGGCGTCGCCGAAGAGACCTACGACATCATGTACAAATGGATCGGGCATCTCCATGGTGGGCTGGCCATCGGCACCGTCGTTGTCTGCACCATCTTTGCCGCGTGTGTGGGCATCAGTGCCGCCGCCTGTGTCACCATGGGCGTCATCGCCCTGCCGGCGATGCTCAAGCACAACTATGACAAGTCCATTGCCATCGGGTCCATCGCGGCCGGTGCCGGTCTGGGAATCCTGATCCCGCCCAGCGTGCTGATGATTGTCTACGGCGTGTTTGCATCGGAGTCGATCGGCAAGCTTTTTGCCGCCGGTATTTTCCCCGGCCTTTTGCTGGCGATATTGTACATGCTTTACATTGGCATCCGGTGCCACTTCCAGCCCCAGTTGGGCCCGGCCATGCCGAAAGCGGAGATGCCCGGCTGGAGTGAACGGCTGCGCAGCCTCAAGGGCGGAATCATCCCCATCTTGCTTATCATTCTGGTGATCGGGACCATTCTGACCGGGATCTGCACCCCCACGGAATCGGCCGCCATGGGCGCGTTGGGCAGCCTTCTGTGTGCCGCCCTGCGTCGTCGGCTGACGTGGAGCATGCTCAAAGATGCCTGCTTCTATACCCAACGTCTCTCCTGCATGGTGATCTGGCTGATTATCGGCGGGTCCTGTTTCGCCTCCCTTTACACCGCGGTCGGCGCACTGGAGTTCATCAAAGAAGTCGTCTCCAGCCTGCCATTGGCGCCCTATGTCATTCTGGCGGGGATGCAGCTGACCTATATCCTGTTGGGGATGTTGATGGACCCCGGCGGGATTATCATGATTACCGTGCCCATCTTCGTGCCCATCATCAAGATGCTGGGGTTCGACCCGGTCTGGTTTGGTATACTGTTTATCATCAACATGGAGATGGGATACCTGACCCCGCCATTCGGCTTCAACCTGTTCTACCTGAAAACCATCGTGCCCCCCTATGTCACCATGGGGGATCTGTACAAGATCATGGTGCCTTATTTGTTTATCCAATTGTTGTGCCTCATCATCATCATGCTTTTCCCGCAAATCGCGTTGTGGCTTCCAGACTTGTTGTTCAAAATCAATTAATTTGATCGAGGGAGGATGTCGTGGACGGACGAGTGACTTATGCTATACCGGAATACAATACCATGTCCATGGAGGCAATCCATCATGCCCAGGAGCAGTTTCTACCCGGACAGTTGAGATATTGCTACGATAACTCCGAGTTTTACAAAAAAAAATTCGATGAAATCGGCGCCCTGCCCGAAGACATTCGAACGCTGCAGGACCTGCGGCGCCTACCCATCATGATGACCAAGGAGGATGAGCGCCAAAACCATCTTGACTCACTGGAAAAATACGGCCATCCCTTTGGAACGCATCTATGTGCGCCGCCCGAGGACATCTACCTGACCGGCACCACTTCCGGCACCACCGGGATATCCACGTTTACCTACACCTTCACCAAAGCGGACATCGAATCCCTGGCGCCGACGCTCGGGTTTCAATTCGCCACCGTGGGTATCCAAAAGGGCGACCGGGTCATGTTCTGCTTTGCCCTGGGGATCTACGCGACAAGCATGGGCTTATGGGGGCTGCGTCACATCGGCGCGCTGCCCATCGACATCGATGTGCGGGCGGGCAGTGAATTGATTCTCAAATTTGCCGATACCACCCGGGCCACATGGATGCTGTGTACCCCATCCCTTGCGCTCTACCTTGCCGAAAAGGCGCCGTCCATCATCGGTAAAGAAGTCGGCGAACTCGGGTTCAAAGGTCTCAAGCTGACCGGTGAACCCTGGGCCTCGATACCGGAAGTCAAAGGCCGTATCGAACAATTATATGGCTGCCGGGCCTATGACTTCTATGCGGTTTGCGGGGTGGCCGCCGGGGTGTCCTGCGACAGCGACGACTACCATGGCCTGCATTGTCATGCCCCGCACTTGTGCACGACCTATCAGGACCTTGTTGATCCGGTGACGAAAGCGCCCATCGACATTGTCGACGGGGCCGAGGGGGAAATCGTCGTCACCATGCTGCAACGCAAGGCATGCCCTTTGGTCAAATACGCCTATGGCGACATTGTAAAAATCTTCACCAAGGAATGTCCCGGCTGTGGCTTTAAAGGTCCCCGGGTCAAAATCATCGGGCGGGCGGACGATATGCTGATTGTCAAAGGGTCCAACGTCTACCCCGCAGCGATCAAGAAGGTGGTCGCCTCGTTCATGCCCGGCGTGACCGGAGAAATGCGTATCGTTCTCGACCAGCCCCCGCCCCGGGTAGAGCCGCCGCTCAAACTCAAAATTGAACACGGTGAAAATGTTTCCGATCCGGAGCTTGACGGCTTGGCCGAAAAAATCAGTCTGGCCCTGCACAACAAACTCAAGGTGCGGCCCGCCATCGAGTGGCTGCGGCCCGGATCCCTGGAAAAGTCTAAAAGAAAATCGGATGTCTTTATTAAAACGTATCTGAATCCATAACCGCCACTGGCAGGGCGGCCGACCCATCAGCCGATCCCAGCAGGAGGAACGAGCGTCGCATGGCATTTGAGGCATTACTTCAAGAACTGGCAGAGAAACGACATAACGCCCTTCAAATGGGAGGGGCCGACAAAATAAAAAAACAACACGCCAAGGGGCGCTATACGGCCAGGGAGCGTATTGACCGTTTGCTGGATCGCGGCTCTTTTCTGGAAATGGGCCTTCTGGCCCATTCCGACTGGCCCGGCATGGCGGACAAGACTCCGGCGGATGGCTTGATCTGCGGGTATGGCCAGATCAATGGCCGCTGGGTCGCCGTGGTTGCCAACGATTTCACCGTGCTGGCATCCACCAATGCCAGGGTGAACCTGAAAAAAGTGCTCCAGTTCAAGACTCAGGTAAAGGACAGATTTCAAATCCCACTGATTTGGCTGGGTGAGGCCGGAGGCGCCCGGATGCCCGACTGCCAGGGCGCCAAAGGCGTTTTGACGCTGACCGGCGGGGATATGGACGGCCTCATGCCCGAGTATACCCATTTTCGAAAACAGCCATTTATTTTCGCGGCCATGGGGGAGTGCTACGGTGTGGCCGATTTCGAAGCCTGCCTGGCTGATTTCGTAGTCCAGGTCAAGGGAACCGGCATTTCCATTTCCGGGCCGCGGGCGCTTCATCGGGCCATCGGCGAGGCTTTTAGTGCAGAAGAAATGGGGGGCTGGGACATCCATTCCCGGCAAACCGGACTGGTGGATCAGGTGGCGGAAGATGAAGACCATTGCTTTCAGATCATCAGAGATTACCTGAGCTATATGCCCCAAAACTGCAGCGAGCTGCCCCCCGTCGCCCCGGTTCCGGATGGCGCCGATGAGCGAGCACGGCACATCCTGGATCATTTGCCTGAGAATCGGCGGCGGACCTATGATATCCACAAAATTATCGAATGCCTTGTGGATGGCGGTAAGATATTCGAACTGAAGCCCGCCATCGGAAAGATGGTCGTCACCTGTCTGGCGCGGGTCAACGGAGAGACTGTCGCCATCGTCGCCAGCAATCCGATGGAAAATGTCGGCGCCACCGATACCCACGGCCTGGACAAAATGACGAGCATGATGTGCCTGAGTGACTCCTATAACATACCGCTTGTTTTCCTGCATGACACGCCGGGGCACATGGTCGGCAGAGAGGCGGAGGTCAACAAAGTCAGCGCCAAGGTGATCAACGCCATGCAGGCCCTTTTCCAGGTCAGCGTACCCAAAATCACCATTATCGTGCGCAAGAGTTACGGCCAGGCCCACGGCAACATGTGCGGCGCCGGATCGGGTCCTGACTTTGTTGTGGCCTGGCCGACGGCGGAAATCGGTTTCATGGAACCCTTGATCGCCGGCGACGTGGTGTACGGGAATCTGCCGCCGGACGAACGCATGCAAAAAATCGATCAGATGATCAGCGACCTGTCACCCTATCCGGCGGCCGGCGACTACTACCTGCACGATATCATCGACCCTCGGGAAACCCGCAATTACCTGATCAACGTGCTCAAGATCGTTCGCGCCTCCAAAACCAAGGGCATCGGCGACCACCGGCTGGCCAATTGGCCGACCAAGTTTTAAGGTAAGCGTTTAGGCCAGTAGAAAAAAACAATTCTCCATCTTGCTTGTTTGTGGTCCCGTCCACGGCGTTACCCCCGTTGGCGAATATTTCAATATGCACCAGCGGGGCTGCCTTGCGGACAGACCCACAACCGTCGCCATCTTGAGGAATTATTTTTTTCCACTGGCCTTACAGGGTAGCTCATCTGCTTTGTTCCCGGGCACTTGAAGCACCCTGTAAACGCTTACAGGCCGGTGTTTTATAATTAATTGGTCATTTCAACCCCGTGAACATGGACGTTTTAAGGACCGCCGAAAAAAACCGCATTTCTTCTCCATATTCGATGGGCAGCTCACACGGCCCGTGCTTCCATAGGTGGCTGTATAGGCCCTACTTCGAAACTACCAAGCCCGAATCCCAGGTTCCGGCGTGGACCGGTTTGCCATTTGTGAAGTAAATGACGGCATCACCGGTCCGCATTTCCAATTGGGAAATTTCCTGCAAACAATATCTCACCAAATATGCGACGAAGTCCGACCGTGGATAAATACGTTGTCTTTCAGGATTTAGGGTGGTCATCCAATTTTTGTCCAACAAACCGAAGGCCCACATGAAGCAATTGAAATCGTGGGAGGCGGGATCATCGCGCCGGGCCAGTCGAACCAAGGAAATGGACAGGCCGAAAGTCCGAGACAATCTCATGACGGAGGACACCTGGTCAAACAGTTCCGTGTCGGATCGTTTTCGATCAGTCCACGACCGGACATTGTTGATGGCCATTGAAAGCTTATACCGATATGACAGTTGACGGATTCGTAAAAAGCCCGATATCGGCGTTACGCTTCATCCTTCGTCACTGCGGAGTACGATAAGTACGCCTCATTCCTCAGGATTCGCAAGCCTTGATCTCGGGCTTTTTACGAATCCGTCCGTACCGCGATTTCCAAGGAACTCGTTGAACCAAACCACTTACAAGGTCCTTTTATAAAAAGCTTTTCCTTGATTTTATCCGATTCGCCGGGATAGCCAGAAAACGAATTTCTTTTACTGAATAGGCGGCCATGCATGGCCTGGAAAAGCTTTTTACGAGTTCCTCACAGTTGCACGCTTGAAAATCTTTACCGAATCTTTATCTTTTCCTTACACATTCCTGAAGCGGGGGCCTTATTGTTTGCCCAAGATCAACCCACAAGAGGAGGTGTGACATGAAAATGACAATTATTGCCATCCTGGCCTTGACAGCGCTTTTGTTCGGCTATCAACAGGTCAGGAGTACGGCTGATAAAGGGGAGCACGCCATGGACAAATCAATCGCCAATTCCCGAAGCGCCGTTTTTGCAGGCGGCTGCTTCTGGTGCACGGAATCGGATTTCGAGAAAATCGACGGCGTCATCGAAGTCGTCTCCGGTTATACCGGTGGCTCGCTGAGCAACCCAACCTATAAACAAGTCTCGGCGGGCGGTACCGGCCACATCGAGGCCGTCAAGGTGATTTACGACCCTGACAAAGTCTCTTATAAAGCGCTGTTGGATTACTTCTGGCGGCACGTGGACCCCACCGATGCGGGGGGCCAGTTTGTCGACCGCGGCAATCAATACCGCAGCGCCATTTTCTATGCCAACCAGGAAGAGCAGCAACTGGCCGAATTATCTAAAAAAGAGCTGGCCGCCGCGGGTCATTTCGAGCGACCCATCGTTACCGACATTCTACCCTTGGGCACGTTTTTTGAGGCCGAAGGGTATCACCAGGATTACTACAAAAAAAATCCAATCCGTTACAAATGGTACCGCTCGGGTTCGGGCCGGGACCGTTTCCTCGAACAGGCCTGGCCGGATGCGGATATGATGCCCCAAAAAACGGCCATGCCGGCAACGGATGGCCAAAATGAAATGCAACCCACCATCCCCGATGACGGCCAACTGAAAAAACAGCTCACCGACCGGCAATACCATGTGGTCCGTGAGAATGGCACCGAACCGCCGTTCGACAACGAATACTGGGATAACCATGCAGCCGGCATCTATGTGGACATCGTATCCGGCGAACCGTTGTTCAGTTCGACAGACAAGTTTGACTCAGGCACCGGGTGGCCCAGCTTCACTCGCCCCCTGGAACCGGGCAATGTACTCAAGAAAAAGGACGCTACTTTTTTCATGGTGCGCACCGAAGTGCGCAGTAGACGCGGCGACTCTCACCTGGGACATGTGTTCGAAGACGGCCCTCCGCCCACGGGGCTGCGTTACTGCATCAACTCAGCGTCTTTGCGTTTCATCCCTGCCGGCGAACTCGAGCAAGCGGGTTATGGCCAATATCAGTCGCTGTTTGCCGAATAGCCTTTTAAACGGCACTGGCCCCGCCGTCCACCATCAGCGTCTGGCCGGTGATGAAATTGGCGCCATCCGAACATAAAAATAACACGGGATGGACCACATCACCGGTCTCGGCGATTCTCCCCAAAGGAATCCCCTTGACGATCTCTTGGAGACGCTGGGCATCAGACCAGAATGGCTTCGAAAATTGGTTTCGCACCATGCATGGGGCAACGGCGTTAACCTGAATATTATCCGCGCCCAGCTCTCGAGCCAGGGTCTTGGTCATCATTTCGACGGCCGCTTTGGCGATCCCGTAAATGCCCATAAAAGGCGCGGCTCGGTGGGCGGCAAGGGAAGTAATGTTAACGATCTTACCGGCCTTCTGCGGCCGCATGATCCTGGCGGCCGCGCGTGAACAGAGCCAGGTGCCGATCAGGTTGGACTCGACGATTTTTTGAAACAACGCCGGTTCGGCGTCCAGGACACCGGTGGCCAGATTCATGCCCACATTGTTCACTAATGCGTCGAGTCGCCCAAACCGATTAACCACTTTCGCAAAAAGGTTGTTAACTTCCGCCTCCTCGGCGATATGGGCGGGAATGGCCAGCAACCGATCTCCGCCACTCAGTTCAGCGGCCGCCGCGTCGAGCCCCTCCAGCTTCCGACCACAGATTGCTACCCGGGCACCTTGGATCAGCAATTGTCTTGCCAAATCCAGGCCGATGCCCCGGCTGCCACCGGTAACCACAACGACGCGCCCCGCCACCCCATATGATAGTTGGTGCATCTATGTCCTCTCCCGTTTGTATCAACCGAACCCTGATCAATCAAAATGACTGCCCGCATCGCGGAGGTAGCTCCAAAAATTGAGCGCCAGCAACGCGAGGCAAAAACCATAATACATAATTTTATCTACAATATCATAACATTAAAAATATGTAGACCCAAAAATAGAATGGCACAATAAGTGGTGGGCCACAGCAAGAAAAACAAATCACAGGAGATCGGTTTTCCACCCGTTGTGGGCGTTGAGACAGCATGATCTGAATATTTCATAAATAATGAATTTAAATCATTTTTTATTTATGTTTTTTTTAGCTATGCCTATATTCTTATTAATGAATAGAATTGCCGCTGCTCTCAAATTACACAGGAGGATCTGAAATGCTTAATCGATTGACCGTCAAAGGCAGGATGTACATCATCAATGTGGCGATCCTGTTGCTGTTCGTGGCCATGATCATGTTTGCCATCTACAACAAAAACGCCGTCAAGGAATTGGGGATTCGCAAGGTCGGCGAGGTGATGCTCAATGATCAGAAGGCCCGCATCCAGCTGGCCACCCATTCGGCGGCCCTGATGATCGGATCGGTGATTACCGGCATGGATGACCACGATCAGATCACGACCACAATCCGCGAGATGCTGGATAAAATCATCTATGAAAAGGACCGCTCCGGTTATTTTTTCGTATACGAGGGAACGGTCAACGTCGCCTTTCCGGTCAAGAAGGAGGCTATTGGCAAAGACTTGGGTGCGATAGCGGATAAGAACGGTGTCAGGGTCATTCAGGAATTGCGGGATACTGCCCAGAAGGGGGGGGGCTTCGTCGAGTATGTGTGGCCCAAACCTGGCGCCGGCGAACAGCCCAAGGTCTCTTACGCAGAGATGATACCGGGCACCCGGATGTGGGTCGGTACCGGTGTCTATCTCGACAATATCGCCAGCTATCAACAGGCAATGGCTGATGAGATCGGTTCATTGGTGGCCAAACGAACGACATTTATGATCGTTGTCTGCGGGGCAATCTTTATTACGATCATCGCTTTATGTCTGTTTATCGCATTCGGCATTGTGCGTGCCCTTAAAGAAATGATCGTCAGCTTCCAAGACATCGCAGAAGGCGAGGGGGACTTGACCAAGCGCATCGAGGTCCGATCCAAGGATGAAATGGGCGAGTTGGCCGGCTGGTTCAACACTTTTTTGCAAAAATTGCAGGGAATGATCCAGAAAATTGCCGCCAACTCGGTGCATGTCGATCGCAGCTCATCGGAACTGGCTGAGATCGCCAACATGATGTTCAGCAGCGCCAGTGACACCTCATCCCGAGCCGATAATGTCGCCGCCGCAACCGAGGAGATGAGCGCCAATCTCAACAATGTGGCTGCGGCCATGGAAGAATCTTCCACCAACACCTCAATGGTGGCCACCGCCGCCGAGGAGATGACCGCCACGATCAATGAAATCGCCCAGAACGCCGAGAAGGCCAGGGGGATTGCCGACCAGGCCGCGCAAAAGGCGGACGCGGCCGCCGGCCAGATGGACGCGTTGGGTCAGGCCGCCATGGGTATTGACAAGGTGGTCGAGACCATTACCGAAATATCCGAGCAGGTCAACCTGTTGGCGCTCAACGCCACCATCGAGGCCGCCCGAGCCGGAGAGGCGGGCAAGGGCTTCGCCGTGGTCGCAAACGAAATCAAGGAACTGGCCAAACAGACATCGGCGGCCACCCTTGAGATCAAAGAAAAAATCGAGAACATCCAAAGCAGCACCGACGTCACGGTGCGGGGAATCGATGAGATCTCCACGGTAATCAACAATGTCAATGATATCGTAGGCACCATGGCCACGGCGGTGGAAGAGCAATCCGCCGCCACCCGGGAGATCGCCACCAATATCGCCCAGGCCTCCCAGGGCATCCAGGAGGTCAACGAAAACGTCAACCAGAGTTCCACCGTGGCCGCGGAGATCACACAAGACATCGCCGTGGTCAACCAGAGTTCCGGTGAAATCGCCAATAGCAGTGATCAAGTCAAAGTCAGCGCCGAGGAGCTCAAACGCATGGCGGTGGAACTCAACACCATCGTGGGCAGCTTCAAAGTATAGCTCTTACTGGGTTGACCTTGTATCTACCCGACCTGTACCGCGATGCGCCGCGGCGTCGCTTTTTCCACTTTGGGTAGCGTTAGTCGTAACACGCCGTCACTGAGCTTGGCATCAATGCGATCCTGGGCAATGACATCGGAGAGGGAAAACTGTCGATAATATCGACCGATCTCATACTCCCGGTATACCACCTCACCCGGTGGGACAACGTTGGGTTTGACCTCCCCAATCAGGGTCAAGGTATCGTCACGCAAGTCCACGTCCAAGTCATCGGTTTTTACCCCCGGCATGTCCACCAGTAGGGTAATGGCCTTGTCGGTCTCGAAAATATCCACGCTGGGGGTAAACACCGGGCCGGGCTTGGTCTGTTCGGCCGGAGTGGCGACTTCTTGTTTTTCTCTGACTTTCAGTTCTTTGGTGTCTGACATGATCTGTTCCTCCTCTATTTTTCGTTCTTACTGAACCGCAATCTGCCTGGGTTTTGCCTTTTCCGCCTTGGGCACGGTCACGGTAAGCACACCGTCGGCCATTTTGGCCCTCACACCATCTGCATCCACATCGCCGGGCAGGGCGATGGCTCTCGAAAAGCGCCCGGCTTCACGCTCGCGGCGATGATAGCGGGCATCGGCCGTCTCTTCGGTAATCTTGCGCTCCCCGGCCAGGGTCAGCTGATTATCGGTTACGCTTAGATCCAGATCCGATGATTTTACCCCGGGCAGTTCCGCACTCACGTAAAAGGCCTCCTTGTCCTCGCTAATGTTGATGGACGGAAAGACACCGGCCCCGGTACGGCCCACCGGACGCTCGCGATAGGATTCGAAAAGCCGGTCCATCTGCCGCCTCATATTCTCCAGCTCTGCAAATGGTGATCCGAATCGACGTTGGGGATTGCCGAAAAGCGTTCTGTAGATCATGGTCAAACCTCCTTGTTATGGGTCAGATATGCGTTCATCGGAGTCATTCGAATGCCTCCAGATTGCCCAAACAATATTTATGGATTGGACAATGTCAATATTATGGAAATATTTTTTTATTGCATTATTTTTTGGTTACTATAATTATAAGTAATAAAAATTGGACCGCACAAATGGAGATCGACCATGGCTGACAGCAAGTATGACAATGGAAAGGAACCGTTGACCTTCATCACCAGTTCGGGATTGCGGGGCAGACAATCGGTACGGGCGACCTTTAAACTCTCCACCGGTTGCATCGAGGCCATCAGCATCGTTGCCGCCCAACTGGGTATCAAGCAAAAATCCTTGTTCGACCACCTGGCCCAGGATAGCGATTCCCTGAATGCCATCGCCAAGGAAGTCAAAAATGCCCGCATCTTGGCCGAAAACCGAGTGCAAAAGACCTATGTGATCAGCAGGCAATCCCTGGTGCTGCTGGATGAGATTTCAAGGGCCTTCAATGCCCCGCGCGATGCGCTGGTCGAGCTCTCGGTAAGACGGCTGCTGCCGGTGATCGACAACGAACAAAAAAAATATGAAATGCGCAAGGCCGCTTTTTCCGGCATTCAAAAGCATCTGCAAAAAGGACAGCAGTTGCTGGACAAAATAAACGATCAATTGGGAGCGGATGACCCGATTGTGGCCAAGCTGGCATCGGTGCTGGACACTTACACGGTTGCCGCCAAAACCATCGAATCGTTTTTAGAACGCACACGGGGTATCGAGGATTTCGATCCTGAGGATCTCAGCCAAATGGAAATGAAGTATGAATATTGATTTAACGATCGGGTTGGGATAGAAACAATCCAGTCGATCAATCTTCCCGGCGACAATTATTTTTTTCCACGGCCCTAACCATTCTCCATTCCAACGGTATAAGGGGAAGACACCGACCGTCTGCTCACGGAATTAATGGCCTTATCCGTTCCTCGACACCAAGGAGAGCCTCACCATGACCGCCAAATCGTTCCCGTCAGCCGCAACGCTTAAAGCAGATATCCAGCGCCATATTCGTTTCACCATGGGCCGCGATCCAGACAAGCCCAACCGTCACGCATGCTTCATGGGACTGGCCCACAGTGTTCGCGATCAACTCATCGATCGTTGGATTCGCACCCAGCGCTCCCAATACGATACCCTGGCCAAACGGGTCTATTTTTTGTCCCTCGAATTTTTGCCGGGCCGTTTCCTGATGAATTACCTGATCAGCCTGCAAATGGTGGATCAGGCCCGTCAGGCGGTCGAGGAAATGGGATTCGATCTGGAGGAACTGGAAGAAGAGGAGTGGGATGCGGGACTGGGAAATGGTGGGTTGGGTCGCCTGGCCTCCTGCTATATGGATTCCCTGGCTTGTCTGAACTACCCCGGTTACGGTTACGGTATCCGCTACGACTACGGCATTTTTCACCAAACCATCGAAGATGGCTGGCAGCGTGAACAATGCGACAACTGGGCCCGTAAAGGCACGCCCTGGGAAATCCGCCGCGGTGAGTATCTCATCCCCATACGGTTTTACGGCCGCACCGAAACCTATACCGACGTAGCGGGCCGCCAGTGCTATCGCTGGGTGGACGGCGAAGTGGTCATGGCCATGGGCTGTGATATCCTTGTGCCGGGCTTCGGTGACGATTTCGTGACCAACATGCGGCTCTGGAAAGCCCAATCCAGCCGGGAATTTAACCTGGATGAGTTCAACCAGGGGGATTACATCGGCGCCGTCGAAGCCAAGGTGCAAAGCGAAACGATCTCCAGCGTGCTTTACCCCAGCGACGAGATGGAACAGGGACGGGAGCTGCGCCTGAAACAACAATATTTCTTCGTGGCCGCCACCTTGGCCGACATTCTGCGGCGATACCGCAAACTCGACCGCCATTTTTCCGAGTTACCCGATTTCGTTGCCATCCAGCTCAACGACACCCACCCGGCGATCGCCATCCCCGAATTGATGCGGTTGCTCATGGATGAGGAAGGCCTGACCTGGAATGACGCCTGGCCCATCTGTGTCCAAACGTTTGCCTACACCAATCACACCGTGTTGCCCGAAGCATTGGAAACGTGGCCGATAGGGCTACTTCAGCGCATTCTGCCGCGACACATGGAGATCATTTTCGAGATCAATCGCCAATTTCTGGATAGCCTGGCGCCTCAGCAAAAAAAGGACGCCGATTTGATGCGGCGCGTATCGTTGATTGCCGAAGGCGGAACGCAACGCGTGCGCATGGCCAACCTGGCTATCTTGGGCAGCCACACGGTCAACGGCGTTGCCGAACTCCACAGCCGAATCCTGAAAAACGATCTGTTCAAGGATTTCAACACGCTTTTTCCCAAACGGCTCACCAACGTCACCAACGGCATCACTCCCCGCCGCTGGCTGGCCCAGGCCAACCCGAATCTGGCAACCTTGATCAGCGATACCATTGGCCCGGAGTGGATCAGCGATCTATCACAGCTTAAAAAACTGGAACCCATGGCCGAGGATTCCGAGTTCCGCCAACGCTGGATCAAAACCAAGCGGGACAACAAGAAGCACCTGTCCCGTTATATCTTACGAAAAATCGGATTGGGCGTCGATCCGGACACCCTGTTCGCCGTTCAAGTCAAACGGATCCACGAATACAAGCGCCAGCTGCTCAACGTGCTGCATGTGATCACCCGTTACCATCGCATCCGGGCCAACCCCGATGCGCAAGTGGTACCGCGCACGGTCATTTTCGCCGGCAAGGCGGCCCCCGCCTATCATCAGGCCAAGCGCATCATCAAGCTGATCAGCGCCGTCGCCGAAAAAACCAACGGCGATCCCGACATTCAGGGCAAGCTGCGGGTGCTTTTTCTGCCCAATTACTGCGTGTCGCAGGCTGAAAAAATCATCCCCGCCGCCGACCTTTCCGAGCAGATATCCACGGCCGGCATGGAAGCGTCCGGTACGGGCAACATGAAAATGAGTCTCAATGGCGCCTTGACCATCGGCACGTTGGATGGTGCCAATGTTGAAATCATGGAGGAGGTCGGTGAGGAAAACATCTTCATCTTCGGCCTGACCGCCGATCAGGTCGCCACCACGCGAGGCGATGGCTACGACCCGCACACTTATTACGACGGCGATGCCGAATTGCGCCACACGCTTGACAGCATCAGCCGAGGAGACTTTTCCCCACCGAACGATCCCCATCTATTTGCTCCCATCGTGGAATCGCTACTGCAACGGGGAGATTTTTATATGCTTCTGGCCGATTATCGACCGTACCTAAACGCCCAGGAACGCGTCGACCGGCTATTCCAGGACAAGGCGGCATGGGCCGTGAAATCGATCCTCAACACCGCCCGCATGGGCAAGTTCTCGAGCGATCGGTCGGTCATGGACTATGCTAAAAAAATCTGGGGACTGGAACGGCTAAGGGTTGACTAAACGGCCAGCTGGTTACCATTCTTCCCAGGAGGTCACCCCATGCCCAATGATATCGTTTCTCCTCCACCAACGACCGCAACCGCCATCGCCCGCCAGCCCATATTCGACGAGAATCGGCGGCTGTGGGGCTATGAACTGTTTTGTGCGGGTAAGGACGTTTCGACAGAATCCGAAACCGTTGCCATCGAGGTGGCTGCCAGTGCATATATGGCCCTTCAGCAGATCCTGAATCAGGGCCAGAAAATCGTCCTCAATTTCGATGAGATGGGAATTATCGACAACATGCCCTATGCACTGCCTCCGGAACGAACGGTGGTGCAGGTTGAGGAGGGCCTATTTTTAAGACCGAACATCGCGCGCATGCTCACGCGTCTCAAATCGGATGGCTATTTGATTGCCGTGCGCGGATTCAAGGGTGATCATCAATTCGATGCGCTATACCGGCTGGCCGATATCATCGGCGTTGCGGTGATTGAACGGTCAAAGCGTGAGGTATCAACGCTTCTGTCCGCCATTCACGGCCTGGATGCCCGACTTTTGGCCCGGCGGGTCGATGACGCCGCCCGATTCGATATGTGCCGGGAAGTGGGGGTGACACGCTTCGAGGGCGCCTTTTTCAAGCAGCCGGATACCATAACGATTCATAAAATGACCTCGAACAAAACGGCCCGACTCCAATTGTTACAGCGCATCGAGGTCCGCGATCCCGATATCGATGATCTGGCGGAAACGATCCAGGCCGATGTCGCCATCAGCTTTCGTCTCCTCACCTATCTGAACTCAGCCGCCTTCGGGCTTCCTCAAAAGATCAAATCCATTCATCATGCCATCCGATTGCTGGGGTGGCCGAAGCTCAAAAACTGGCTGCGAGTAATCCTCATCAATGATATGAGTGAAACAGAGAATGCTGCAAACCTGCTCCATCTGTCGGCTCAGCGGGGCAAATTTTTGGAACGGGTGGCCACCGACCATGATTTCTGGGGATTCGACCCCGAGAGCCTTCATCTTTTGGGTCTGTTTTCCCTGCTGGACACCATGCTGGGAACCCCCATGGCGGAAATCGTCACCTTCCTGCCCATCGAGAACACCATCAAAGAAGCCCTGCTGCGGGAATCAACCAACGAATACCTGCCTCTTCTTCAGCTAGCCCAATGCGTCGAGGAAGCACGCTGGGAAGATGCCGAGACCATGATCCGGCAATTAAATCTGAACCGTGAAAGAGTCATTTCAGCCTTCAACGAGGCCGTTGGATGGGCTGATCGGCTGGCGACCTTGGATAGGAATGGCTGATGGCAAAAGAACCGATGACGATGGTCATGTCAATTCCATTTTCCAGTTCTTTCCGGCGCCCTTATTTCTTTATCTTCACCCACAACAGCCTGGCGGCATGTTCACCAATGTTTTTCCACTGGGAAGGAATCTGGTTGGTCAGATAAATCACGTCTCCCGCTTCGGCCGTGTAGGTGTGGGTGTCGATTTTCAATTCCACCCGGCCCTCGAGCAAGTAGCCCATTTCTTGCCCCTTGTGAATGAAGAAATGGGCGGGTAGTTTCTTCTCCACCGGGATCTCGATCAGATAGGGGTCGGCATCGGCATCGAAGTCTGCCGGGCTCAGGCGGTGACCCGCCACGTCCCGCCTGGACAAATCTGCCATGCTGACCCGGGTCCCACCGCCGGAAAAAACGACCTGGCTGGCCGTGTCGGCCTGGTTTTGAAAGAATGCCGCCACCGGCACGCCGAGTACCTGAGCGATCTTGAACAATGCCGGAATGGAGGGATAGATGGTGCCGCTCTCGATTTGGGAAATCGTGCTGGGGGTAACCCCCACCAGGGCGGCCAGTTCTTTCTGGGCCATCTCTTGCCGGCTGCGAATGTGTTTCACCCGCTGTCCCAAATCGATGGTCCCCCCTTTTCCCGTCTCCGCTTCAAAGGAAATCGCCATCCCATCGTTCCAGTAGACCAAAGGAATATTCAGCGCATCGGGTTTGCGTTTGTGTGCTTTCAAGATCGTCAGGACCGATTTACCCCGCCGCACCGAAAGGTCGATGGCCACTTGGGCGATATGATTGATATTGGCCCGCAGGCGATCCGAGTGGGCGCCTTTTTCCATGATCCAGTAGGCGATGGTATCCAGTTCATATAGGCGCGGACAGGCATGGGAGTAAAACTTCAAGATGGCGTCTTCGCCACCCCACAGATCCTGCATGCCGGTCAGCGAATCAAAGACAAAGCGCACGTCTCCGCTCATGGTACCGTGCAGATGGTAAAAGGCATCGGATACCACTTCGGGATCTCCGGGTTCATTGATGCGCACGATTTGGTAGGGCCATTGGGCGCCATCTTTTTCGTAAAACTTACTGAAGACCTCGCTACCATCCCCCTTGCCATGGGTGAAACAGTCCAGGATGGTGAGATGCGGATTCTCCGCCAATGGGCCGAGATCTTCGATCAGAGACCGTGGGGATCGATCAAATGTGATGTAGATCAGCGGCTTGTTCTGACGCTGGGATTCCTGAATGAAATTCAGGCAAAAAATGGACGCCAAACTACCGGCATCATCATACCAGACCACGTTATCACCGATAAACAATCCTTCCAGTTGCCGATCTAATTGGCTCACACCTGATGAAACGCGTGTTCTTTTTTTAAACATGGATGATTGCTCGATTTTTCGGCCATTCGTCTATTTTCTGACTGGGGTTCGATACATTGATGAGCAGGATACACCACCAAGGACCGTTAACGAAAGGAAAATTTGGTTTAAATCAAAGCGCATGAAAATTTTTCGCGCAACACCGATATTGGCCAAAGCTCAGACTGGCGTGGTCATTTCTGGATGGACACGATCTAATACGGCAAGGGCCTGGCTGCGAGCCTCTTCCAGGACGGTCTTCAACGGCACCTGGTGCTGCATGGCCACACGCTTGCAGTCATCATATTCTGGCATCACGTTGACCAACGCATCGCCGAGGGTGGCAACCTTGCATGCGATCGGCCCGAAGCGGGTCTTGACGATTAGGGTATCTCTTTCCAGCACATAGCGATTGTCCAGGCGCCAGCGAAGGCCGATGGTGGTCGTTTCACGAAACAGGAAATCGGCCAGGGCAGGCACCATTTCAGGTCGGCATAGAACGGTAACCAGGGTACCGCGACGGTTTTTCTTCATCTGCACGGTGGTGAAAAAGATGTCCAGAGCGCCCATCTTGAGCGCGTTGTCGATGAGATAGTCATAAATCTGTGGATTCATATCATCGATGGTCGACTCGATGGTGGCGGTCTGTTCCATCCGGAAGGACTGGTCAGAGCGTGGCGCGTAACCGATGAACAGCCGCAACATGTTGGCGATGGCGCGATCGGCCGTACCCGCGCCATGACCGATGCGCGCCACGGTCATGGCCGGCAAGGGACCGAAATCATTGGCCAGGGTCGTTAAAATGGCGGCCCCGGTGGGTGTCAACAGTTCGCCTTGGATCCCGGTGGCGTAGATGGGTTTGCCGCGAACCAGTTCGGCGGTGGCCGGCGTCGGCACGGGTAAGGTGCCATGAGCACAATCCACGGTGCCGCACCCCACGTGCAGGGGGGAGCAGATGAGGGTCTCGATGCCGAGCACATGCAAGCCGATGACCGCGCCGACCACATCGATAATGGCATCCATGGCGCCGACTTCATGAAAGTGAATGTGATCCACGGTGGTGTGGTGGACCTTGGCCTCGACCTCGGCCAGCCGCTTGAAAATCCGGATGCTCTTCTGCTTGACGGCAGGCTCCAGGGCGCTGGACGCGATGATGGCGATAATATCCGCCAAGTGACGATGCCGGGGCGGATTCTCCGCCACGCGCACCAGTGCCTGACAACCACCGATACCGGACTTAACAACGGCCGTTTTTTCGATGTTGAAATGGGACAGATCCAGCTTGGCCAGTTCCTGCTTCAAACAGGCAAGCTCCAGACCGGCATCCAGCATGGCCCCCAGAATCATGTCTCCGCTGGCCCCAGAAAAACAGTCAAAATATGCGATTTTCATCATTATTTTATAATTGAGCGGATAATTCGGCTTGATCACGGATGGCGGCGATACCAGCAAGGGAAAAACGGATGATATGATCGGCGATTTGATCAAGCCATTCGAGGGTGAGGGGTTCGTCGCCGAAAGATTCGAGGCTGCTTTTTTCTATAAGCATCAACCCCCGGCACTGGTTGACGATACTGATGGTGCAGAGTTTAACAGCTTCGTCGGATACCGTCGGTCCGGCGACATCGCGAACAATCTTTATCATCTCCTGTTTCCGGGGAGCGATAAATTCATTCCAAATCTCGTCGATCAACCCGGTGGGGTTGGCAATTTCCATCAATTCGATACGACGAAAAACCCCCCCCTCCTCATCGGCAATCAGCGTTTTACGGATGATGCGATGGATGGCAAGGCCCAGTCTTTCCATGGGAGGCAAGTGCGTCGGAGGAATGCTGTCGGAAGAGAGAAACTGTTGGATCGCCTGACGCCAGGCCGCCACGTAAAGTGAGGCCTTGTCACCAAAATAATAATTTACCGCTGCCACATTGGCACCCGCTCGCCGGCAGATTTCCGTGACTTTGGCTTCACGAAAGCCCTTTTCGGCAAATACACGGCAGGCAACATCCAACAGCTTCTGCTTGGTTTCTTTTCCGTCTTTGCGTTTGGCCATCGGCTAAAACATCCTGGGTGGCTATTGACTTTGTTTGGGATACGCTTACTATTTCAAAACTGATTTTAAAAAAATGATTTAAATTTGTCAACCGATCTAAGAGTGGTGTCCATCCAGAAATAGGAAAATTTGTTCGAGATCAAGGCGCACGAAAAATTTAACCACAGGTGCCCGAAGGAAATGCCCTTGGGGTGCATATAGTGTATATTCCAAGGATAAAATTTTTCGCGCAACGCCGATATCGGGCAAATTGGTCATTTCTGGATGAATACTATCGCATAGGGCCTTCCATGACACGAATGCTTTTCTTACTCTCTCTGCTGGCGGCGTTTCCGCCTTTGTCCACCGATATGTATCTCCCGGCCATTCCACAACTGGTCGACCAGTGGAATCAGCCGCTGATGGTGGTCAACCTGACCCTGATCTGCTTCTTTCTTGCCTACTGCCTATTCATGCTCATCTATGGTCCGGTTTCCGATCGCTTTGGCCGCCGCCGGCCGTTGCTGGTCGGAATCGGCATCTATATCATCGCCAGCTTGATCTGTTCCTTGGCAGGCGATGTGACCACCCTGATCGCGGCACGCATTTTTCAGGCCTCCGGGGCGGCATCGGCCACCGCGCTGAGTTTGGCCATGTGCAAGGATCTTTTCAAAACCAAGGAGCGCGAGCGTATCATGGCTTATATGGCCGTAATCGTGGCCCTGGCCCCCATGCTCGCGCCGGTCATCGGTGGTTGGATGATCCATTATTTCAGCTGGCGCTGGGTTTTTGTTCTCCAAGCCATCATGGGCATCATCGCCTGGGGAGGCGTTTTTCGCATGGCCGAACCGCTCACGCACTTCACGCGCATTTCGGCCGCCCAGGTGGCATTGGTGTATGTCCGCCTGCTTCGTAATCGCCGCTATGCCGGCCTCATGATCGCCATGTCCATCCTGGTCTTGCCTTTCTTCGGTTTTTTGGCCGGGTCGTCGGAGATCTACATGAACCATTTCGGCATGGACGAAAGACAATTCGGCTATTTCTTCGGGTTCAATGCCCTGGCGCTGATGTTTGGCCCGTTCGCCTTCTCCCGGCTCACCCGCAGCGTTTCATCCCGCGGCCTCTTGACCCTGTCCTTCATCGGGATCCTGACAGGCAGCATCGTGATGGCCTGTCTGCCCCATCATAGCCCGTGGAGCTTGGCGATTCCCATGTGGTTTATTTCTTTCTTCTTTGGTCTCAACCGCCCACCCAGCAACAATTTGATCTTGGAGCAGGTACAGCACGATGTCGGCGCTGCATCGGCCCTGGTCGTCTTTGCTTTTATGACCGTCGGTGCCGCCGGCATGGGAATCATTTCCCTGGCATGGCAGGATAAAATCATGGTGCTGGGCGTATTGGGCACCATCGTCGGATCTGCCACCCTGTTGTTCTGGCTCCGGTACCGCAATCGCTTGATGCCCATGTCGAAACCCTACTAAATTCATTTTAAGTCGTTTCAACTCGCGTCCCTGTGCCGCATGGGAACGAAGCTTAACCGTAGTCGTTATCAGCGAAGCGGTTGTCGTAATCGTAATCGATTAAGGGAAAAGACGATTACGACGACGACAACGATCACGACAACGATCACGACAACGAAAAGCCAATCCATCAGCGTGGTTTTCCGCTGGTCCCAAAGCAGAGTTTGGAAAACAGAGGAAATGCCCCTCTTTTTTTCGACTTGACACCGTCAATGGTGACGACTTACTTAGGATGTCTCTGTGGTAAACGTGAGTATTTCTTTCGGAATTGGAGGATGGCAGTGCACAATGTTCGTGAATTGATCCTCGCTCAAGCAGCAACCTATTGTGATCGGGAGTATCTGGTTTATAAGGATCAGTCTTTCAGCTTCGCCGAACTGGATCTTCGCTCCCGCCAGGTCGCCCATGGATTCGTTGAACTCGGGCTGCATAAGGGAGACCGGGTGGCCGTGCTGATCAGCAATCGGCCGGCGTTTCTTTTCGTTTGGTGGGCCCTGCTCAGAATCGGTGCGGTAATGGTGCCCATCAACCTGAAGCTCACCGGGGGAGACATTGCCGACATCATCGACCACACAGAGGCCAGGGCCGTCGTCCTGGGAGAATTATTCGGCCAGAGCATACAAATGCTCGCCCCCCGCTGTCCGGGGGTCGCGCACTGGATACGCGTCGGGGAAAACGGTGCCGATCCATCGGTGCAAGGGTTCCTGGAACGCTACGACGATCCACCCGATGCCACCATTCCGATCCTTGCCGACGATCCAGCCCTGATCCTGTATACATCGGGAACAACCGGCGCTCCCAGAGGCGTCATTCATACCCATGGCGACTACCTGCTCACCGCCGAAAGCTTTGCCCGCACCATCCGTCTCTCGCCGCGGGATCGCCTGCTCACCGCCAATGCGCTCTTTCACGTCAATGCCCAATTTTACTCTTGCATGGGAACGCTGTTTGCCGGGGCAACCTTTATCCTGGCCGACAAATTCAGCGCCTCGCAACTGTGGTCATGGACCCGGCGCTATCAGGCCAACAAGCTGGTACTGCTCCTGCCGTTGACCACGACTCTTTACAACCGTCCGCCTCTGCCGGATGATGCGGACAATCCGGTTCAGTTGGTCGTGGCCGGTGGCGTGCCGGCCGGTTGCCATGAGGATTTCCAAACGCGCTTTGGTGTCAAATTGCAGACCCTGTACAGTCTGACCGAAGCGCCCTTGGGCGTGATGAGTCCCCCGGATGTCCCTTGCCGGCCTGGTGCGGTGGGCCTGCCCATGCCTGTGGGAGACCATGGAGAAAACGAAATTCGTATCGTGGACGATCGTCTTGAACCGCTCCCCAATGGCGAAGCCGGAGAAATCATGATCCGCAACCCGGCGATAATGAAGGCCTACCTGAAAAACCCCGAAGCAACGGCCAACGTCCTCGTGGACGGCTGGCTGCGTACGGGCGACCGGGGAAGCATGGATGACGATGGCTGGATTCGGTTTCTGGGACGGACCAAGGATGTGACTCGTAAAAAAGCATCCCAATTTAAATGAAAAAAGGCCGATGGTTATCCCATCGGCCCCTTTTTTTCCCTATCCTTGCATCCGTTAGGGGTTCCCTGCCGAAGTTTAAGCATGCGCGCTTATTTACTCCTTAATTCGCCGCAACTCGACTTTCACGCGGTTCATGGGGTTGGGACAGTCCCAGACCTGGACATCGGGATCGTCTGCCATGGGAAAAGTGCCGCCGAATTGGAGTGTCTTCAATATCGATCAAACAGAAGCTTTTGCATGTCATTGATAATATTTTACATGATGTAAAAATTGCCGACATCCTATCCCATCTGTCGATTTTCCTATCCCCAAGAATGTCTTTGAAGTGTTTGGGAACTATACAACATATAAATATACATACCGTGGTATGAATATTGCTGTGTCTTTTTATCATCTATAAAATTAATATTTTGAAAAACATAAGTATTGATGACTCTTTTCTGTTTCCAAATGTGTAAATGATTTTATGGATGACATATGAAAAATATTGAAAGGAAGTAAGTAAATTCACTCGATTTGATGTCCACTTTAAGAAAATATGTTCGTTCCTTTGCGTCAATGCTGGAACTGACATTACGGACCAGGCGCACAAGAAAGATGCTGGTGATGCTCATTCTTACCACCTTCGCTATCCTCGCGCTAAGCACTTACCTCGATTTTCGGTCTAGTCAAAATCTTCGCGATATTGCAAAGCATCAGTTCAATACGGAACAGTTGGTCATTGCCCGGCATATCAAATGGAACATTGAACGTGAGATAAAAGTGATTCTCAAAGAAATCGAAATGATCACGTCAATCCCACTTTCCAATTTCGATGATATTCTTACAAAGCAGGATACGTTGGATAAAACATTGCAGCGGGTGATCAAAAACGGCATTTTCAGGATTGATGTCATTGAACCCGCTACGAATACGGTTCGTTCTTACGAGTACTCCCGGCAGTGGAAAGTTCAGGATATCACGCCGGATTTCCTTCCCGATGGGCTTCATGCCGTCATGGATGATCCACAGAAAATATTTGTCTCCTTTCCTTTCAAAAAAGTTGGCGGCATCCATGTCATTATCGGACGATCGTTCGCCGGTTTGAGATACCTTCTAGCCGTGGAACTGGATGTAACGTGTTTTCTTAAACAGTTTATAAAAAACACCCTTTCCGGAAAAACCGGGTATGCATGGGTGGTTTCACAGGACGGGATGTTCTTGGATCATCCGTTTACCGAATTTATCGGAGAAAATGCATTTACGGCCCGTAAAGAGCGAAACCCCGAAATTTCTTATAAATCCATTAATTTCATTCAGAAAAATCAGATGCTCAAAGGTCAGGAAGGCACGGGAACCTATCGTACGGGTTGGCACCGGGGAATCACAGGAGAAATAGAAAAACTCATTGCTTACAGCCCGATTGTCATATCCGATGACCCAGCCCAGAAATGGTCTGTGGCAGTGGTCGCCCCAGCTTCTGAAATTGAAAAGTACATCAATAAAACCTATATCTGGCGATCTCTTTCTCATGTCATTATCATGATGGTGGTTATTGTTGCGGGGACGACCATTCTGCTCAATGAAATGCGGTGGACGCGGGAACTCGAACATAAAGTTTCCGAGCGTACCCTGTCGTTAAAGACATCGGAGGAAAAATATCGATCCCTGGTGGAGAGTGCCGAAGATTTTATTTACACGGTGAACCGTGATGGGAAATTTCAATCCATTAACAGTTTTACGGCTGGTTTTTTGGGGGGAAGACCCGAGGATTTTATCGGCAAGGGCATTGATCTGGTTTTTCATGAAGAGACGCTACAAAAAAACATTCAGATCCTGAACCTGGTATACCGGCACGGCAGAAGCATTCGGGACGAATTCAAATTGCAGATGGAAGGTCATGATCTCTGGATCAGTGTCAACTTTATGCCCATCAGGGAAGAAACCGGTGCTGTGGGATCAGTATTGTGCATTGCCAGAGATGTGACCCATGAGAAGGATCTGGAGCGACAGTTGATCAACGCCGAGAAACTGGCCTCCATGGGAACACTGGCCGCCGGAGTGGCCCATGAAATCAACAACCCTTTAGGTATAATTCTTGGATTTGCCGATCTGTTGATCCGTAAAACCCCAAAGGCTACCCAAGCCTATGATGACTTAAAAACCATCGAAAGGCAGGGGATTCACTGCAAACAAATTGTGGAAAATTTACTTCGATTTGCCCGGTTTGGTGATGGAAAGTCGGTAGAGGCGGATTTGAATGAAGAGATCCGAGAAATTGTTGCCATTGTCTCCCACACGCTTGAAATGGATAATATTGAACTAAATACCATGCTGGCAGAAGGGATTCCCAAGGTCCAGGGAGATCCCCGGGAATTGCAGCAGGTATTTTTAAACCTAATCAACAATGCGGCTTCAGCCATGAAAGGCGGGGGAAACCTCACAATACGATCTCGATGGAATACCAAAACCCAAAAAGCCGAGGTTCAGGTTAAAGACACCGGTCATGGGATCACCCGGGAACATATGGACCGTATTTTCGAGCCGTTTTTTACCACAAAACCAGAAGGTGAAGGCACCGGACTGGGGCTCGCCGTTACCTACGGAATTGTTGCCAAATACGGCGGCACAATCGATTGTGACAGTATTTCCATAGATTCCGCATTGGCCGCAGCCAACAAGAACGGTACGGTGTTTACCATTAAACTACCGCCTTCTAAGGAGAAAAATCCGTGATGAACGGCAGGATATTGATCGTGGACGATAAAGCAGACATGCTGGTACTTCTCTCCCGTATTATCAAAGAAGAAACAGATCATTATGTCGTAACGGAAAATGATTCTCAGAAGGCGCTGGATATATTCCGCCAGGGCCATTTCGATCTGGTCATTCTCGATCTTAAGATGCCCAAAATCAGCGGCATGGCGTTTTTGCGGGAGATAAAACAGATCCAACCGGATGTATCCGTGGTCATTATTACGGCCTATGCCTCCATTGAAACTGCCGTGGACGCGACCCGGGAAGGGGCTTTTGACTACATCACCAAACCATTTCAGCGAGAACGAATACTGCTGACCATTGACAAGGTCATGCAATGGCGCAATATCGTTTCCGAGAACATTTCATTGAGGGAGGCCTTGGCAAAAAAGGATGCCATGTTGCCCATTATCGGGTCTTCACCCGTCATAAAGACGCTGATCGACAATATCAAGCAGGTGGCGCCCACCACCGCCACCGTTCTGATTACCGGAGAAAGCGGCACCGGCAAGGAGCTAGCGGCCCGGGCCGTTTATCGGTTCAGTTCGCGAAAAGAAAAACCTTTTATTACCGTTAATTGCACCGCCATTTCCGAAAATGTAATCGAAAGCGAATTGTTCGGTCATGTTAAAGGAGCATTTACCGGTGCCTGGAAGGAAAAAAAGGGTCTGGTGGAACTGGCCGACGGCGGGACGCTTTTTCTGGATGAGATCGGTGACATGGATTTGGGAATGCAAACCAAACTGTTGCGATTATTACAGGAAGGAGAGTACAAACCCGTTGGCAGCACCCGAACCATGAAAGCCGATATCCGGTTTATTGCCGCCACCAACCACAATCTTGATGCTGATATTCGCACCGGAAGATTTCGAGAAGATCTGTTTTATCGCCTCAATGTCATACGGTTAGAAATGCCTGATTTGAACCAACGGCAGGAGGACATCCCTTTGCTGGCGCATCATTTCCTAAAAAAATATGCCTTGTTGTATCAGAAAGCGATCCACTACATATCTCAAGACGCCTTGAATGCGTTGTCGGCATACGATTTTTCCGGCAATGTCCGTGAATTGGAAAACATGATCGAACGGGGGGTTATTTTTTGCCGGACCGATTGCCTAAATGTGAAGGACATTTTTGCCGAAGGCAACGGCGTTTGTACCAGTGTCTCGGAAGAACCGATACCGGATATTTTTAATATGCCCTTTCGGGAAGCCAGGGATGCCCACATGAACCATTTCTACCGCCAATACATTCAATTCCTGCTCCAGCGCAGTAATGGGAATATCAGTCGGGCGGCAGAAAACGCCGGTATACAGAGGCAATATCTTCATCGACTGATAAAGGATGTGGGACTTGAAACGGAAGCTCTTAAAACAAGAAATTACGCGTCATAATCCCAGTTTCTTCAATGCATCCTCAAGCTGAAGAATACCCACGGGAACACTGTTATTAACAACGACGATACGGTTGGCATTATACAACAGCATCCGTTTGACGGCATTTGTCAGCTTATCCTCAGGGCCGACTGAAAATTTGAATGAAACTTCTTCTGTGTATGGCCGCATGATGGATTTGACTTTATGAGGTTCTAAGTGTGCCTCCATTTTTTCTCACCTGTCTGATTATAAAACCGTCATAACCACCACCTCTTTTTAAATAATTCAGAGATCTTTTGGAATGCTTATTGCTGCAAAAAAAATGCCAAATCTTAAAAGGTCGGGCATAGAAATTCTCTTCGAAAAAAAGCTGAAAAGTTAGTGTGTTAAAAAGCGATTTGACAGAAAGCGTTGTCTTGGGATGAAAAACGAAACGACGCTTACCGATAGTGTCCACGGATGGTTTCAGTGCAACCGACCAGTGTCACCGGTTTGTTTACGCTTGAGGCCTCAACGCCCTTCCGCAAGGATCTCGATGAAGACCGTCAACTGATCTTTAAGATAAAAATTTATATTAAATATAAAGGCTTAAGATTTTGTCTATAGATAAAGGACACCAACCGGAAGGCTGGCATATATTTTGAGTGAATGACATTAGACATGCAAATAAAATCAACAAACAACAGCAAAAATCCAAGACTGTTTGCGGTCTTCTCATCGTATAACGAGGAAAAGATGATAATCAATTAATACCAAGGATAGGAGGAGATGATGGAATGGCAAATGTGGTTCACAATGATCAGTGTGGGATTAATGTTTGTTATGCTGGCAAAAACACGCATCCCTCCGGAATGGATTTGTCTGGGGACCCTGGTTCTGCTCTTGGCGACGGGCATTCTTACGGATAAGGAGGCCGTTGCCGGTGCTTCCAATCGAGGAATGCTTACGGTTGCGATTCTGTTTATTGTGGCCGGTGCCTTTCAAGAGACCGGGGCGATTCAAATGCTCACGTTTCTGTTATCGCCCCGGATAAAAAAAATGCCGGTTGCCTTGCTGCGCATGATGGTCCCGGTTACGGTGTTGAGTGCTTTTCTCAACAACACCCCTGTGGTGGCCATTTTTATTCCGGCGGTAAAAGCCTGGGCCAAAAAGATAAAAATACCCGTATCCAAACTGATGATTCCCTTAAGTTATTCCGCGGTTTTCGGCGGCACCTGTACCCTCATTGGGACATCCACAAACCTGGTGGTAAGCGGTATCATCGAGAAAGATATGGGCGTACAAATCGGCCTTTTTGAGATCGCCAAAGCCGGTCTTCCCTTTGCATTGATGATGTTTGCAATCGTCACGATCATGAGCATACTGCTACTTCCGGACCGTTCATCAGCCATCGAACAGATGGGGGATCCGAAACAGTACACGATGGAAATGATCGTCAACCCGGGAAGTGTTCTTATCGGGAAAACCATTCAGCAGGCCGAATTGACCGAGGAGAATGACATCAACCTTCTGGAGATCATTCGGGGCAGTGACAGCATCCCGGCGACGGATTATTCCATGAGGCTGATGGAAGATGATCGTTTGGTGTTCGGCGGGGTCTTGGGAATGGTCTCCGAAGTGCAGAAAATAAAAGGACTGATACCGGTAATGGATCGGCTTTTTGAAATCGAGACCCCTCGCCCGGATCGATGCTTTGTGGAGGCGGTGGTGTCGAACTCCAACCGATTTATCGGCAGAAGTATTGTCGGTACGCATTTTAGACATATGTATGATGCCGTGGTGCTGGCCATATCCAGGGCCGGAACACAAATAAAAGGGTCATTGGACAGTATCAAGCTGGAAGAAGGTGACACCCTTCTCCTCGAAACCAATCCCCAGTTTTATATCCGCAATAAAAATTCACAGGATTTTCACCTGATCAGCCAGTTGGAAGAATCGGCGGCACCCCGTTACAATAAGGCTATTTTATCATGTGTCGTACTCGTGGGTATGATTTTTTGCGCCACCTTTTTTCATATCGGCATGTTCAAAGCATCTGCAGTGGCGGCAGCCATTCTGCTTATGACCCGTTGCATTACCTTTACCCAGGCGTATAGAAGCGTTGATATGCAAGTACTACTGGTCATTATTGCCGCTTTCGGTATTGGAAAAGCCATGGAAAAGACAGGTGCGGCTGAATTTATCGCCACGCAAATGGTGGGCCTGGGCGGCGGCAGTCCATGGATGGTATTGTCCATGCTCTATATTACCACTTCCATTCTCACCGAAATGGTGACCAACAATGCGGCCGCGCTGATTTTGTGGCCGATTTCACTGTCCATGGCCAATCAGATGGGCGTTAGCTGGATGCCCTTTGCCTTTGCCATTATGATGGGGGCATCGGCAAGCTTTGCAACGCCTATTGGATACCAGTGCAACATGATGGTTTTTGGTCCCGGTGGTTACCGGTTCAGCGATTTCCTCAAAATCGGTGTTCCCATGAATCTGATTGCCTGGGGGATCATGAGCTTTCTGATTCCCATTATGTGGCCGTTCTAATAGTGTTTAAGATAATGTTTTTGGCAAGGCCAGAGGGGAAAAAGCTGTATAATGAATACCACGACGACCGATAACGCAGCCCAAAAACATTATCATGAACGATAGAAGCAAAAGCTGACGGGCCTTCGTGCCCGTTCAGCAAAAGAAGATGCAACCTATTTTAACGATTCGGTGGAGGAGGGTGAGATGCAAGAAACAAAAATATTGTTCGTCGATGATGAGGTGGATTTCGCCAACAACATGAAAAAACTGTTGGAGAACAGGGGACATTCCGTAACAGCACTTTACAGTGGCGATAGCGCCATTGAGGAACTGAAAAACCAAGCGGCATATGATGTGATGGTGTTGGATCTGAAAATGCCCGGTATGAATGGGATGACGACCCTAAAAGAAATGAAAAAGCTTGGCCTGCCGGTTCAGACATTGGTCCTGACCGGTCATGGGGATATCAACACGGCATTGGAGGCCATGAAGCTGGGGGCCTACGATTATCTGACAAAGCCTTGTGAAATAGAGGAATTGGAGGGGAAGTTAAAAGAACTCTGGCAGAAGAACAACGGGAAGAAAAACAACGGGAAGAAGCAATCCATGTTGGGAAAATTGTTGAATAAAAAGTAAAACACAACCACCATCCGGAGCGATGAGGCGTCGTCCAATGAAATTTTCTAAGAAGAAGACGGATGTTGAACAAAAACAGCAATCTTACGGATATTTGTTCAGGAAGTTTACCTTTCTCACGGTGGTTTGTTCCGTTGTGCCCTTACTGCTGGTAGGCTGGGGCTTGAATACCCATTATACGTATTTTTCCAAAAACCGGATTGTCGGCAATTTTAAAAATCAGGTGGAAAACCATCGTCGATTTGTAGAAGAATTCCTAAAAGAACAAAGTTCCAAGCTGAGATTGTTGACCTATACCCATTCGAAGGCGTTTTTGTTGGCTCCGGGTCACCTCCAGGTCGTTTTTGAAAATATGAACAGGGAATATCAATCCATCACGGATATTGGTGTGATTGACGATCATGGTCGTCATCTGGCCTATGTGGGACCTTATCCGCTCTTGGATAAAAATTATGCCGATGCCGAGTGGTTTAAGGAGGTCATGGCCAAGGGGATTTATATCAGCGATATGTTTATGGGGTTCCGACAGGAACCGCACTTTATCATTGCCGTGAGCCGCTTGGAAAACAACGAAGAGTGGATTTTGAGAGCCACGGTGAATACGGATGTATTCCGTACCTTGGTGGAAAATGTCCGCATTGGTGAATCCGGCGAGGTGTATTTGGTGAATTCCCTGGGCATATACCAGACCAGTCCCCGGTTGGGGGGGAAAATTATGGAACCATCGCCGGTTAAAATTGAAGATTTTACAGAATCGGTAAAAGTGACGATTTATAACGGCGTTTCCAACGGGTCCGGCTTTTCCAACCAGATCGTGGGTAAGGCCTGGCTCGACCCGACCGGATGGCTGTTGGTGATCAAACAGGATTATTCGGAAGCATTTGCCGAAATCAATCACTCGCGGCGGGTCAATTTGATATTTTTATATATCTCTGCCATCAGCATTCTCATTGTGTCGCTATTTATCACCCGTTACATGGTTGGCATCATCAGACACCGGGATGAACGTGCCAATCAATTAAATGCCCAATTGCTGCAAACCGGCAAACTGGCATCCATTGGAGAGCTTGCCGCCGGTGTGGCCCATGAAATCAACAATCCACTTGCCATCATTTCCACGGAACGGCAAATCCTGATCGACCAGTTTCAAAATTCACACGTCGACGATGAGGAATTTAGCAACCAGTTTACGACATCCATGGATCAGATCGCTATTCAATCCAAACGATGCAAGCGAATTACCCAAAATCTACTTCGGTTTTCCAGACGTACCCATTCCATGATTGAAGATGTGGATCTCAATAAATTCATTTTTGAAGTCGTGGACCTTATGGAACGTGAGGCCAAAACCAGCGGTGTAAAATTTATCACGGACCTGGATGACCGCCTCCCGACCCTCCGGTCTGATGCATCCCAGCTCCAGCAGGTGTTTTTAAATCTCATTACCAACGCCATCGATGCCCATGAAGGGAAAGCTTATGGGTCGATTCGAATCTCCACGACATATGAGGAAGACCAAACCGGCGTCATGATCATAGTGGCGGATACGGGATCCGGCATTTCAAATGAGGACTTGGATCGGATTTTTGATCCTTTTTATACCAAAAAGCCGGTCGGCAAAGGAACAGGGCTGGGACTTTCCATTTGTCATACCATTATTCAAAATTTGGGAGGGAAAATTACGGTAAACAGCAAAAAAAATGAGGGCACCGAATTTGCTATTTTTCTTCCCCTGATCACGCATTCAACAGAGCAGGGAAAGGATGGTGAAAAAGAAACACAAAATTTGTCATAATCTCACGGAAAGGAGACAACCATCATGATCGGAAGCAAAATACTATTTGTTGATGACGAAGTCGTTTTTGCCTCGAATATGGCCAGACTTTTAGAAAGCCGGGGCTATTGGGTCAAAGCGGTCAACAGCGGTGACAGCGCCATCCAGGAGTTGGAAAAACAGGATTTTGATGTGGTGGTCCTGGATCTTAAAATGCCGGGTATGGACGGTATCACAACGTTAAAGGAAATCAAGAAATTGGATTTGTTTACGCAAACCCTGATTTTGACCGGCCATGGTTCCATCGATACGGCATTGGAGGCCATCAATCTTGGGGCGTACGACTACCTTACCAAACCCTGTGAAATTGAAGACCTGGTTGAAAAAATTGAGGGGGCCTGGGGTAAAAAAGATGAGCATGTGAAAAAGGAGTTAAATGAAAATATCCAAAAAATTGTGGAATCGCCATCCTCAGTTTTTGATTTATACCCGAAAAAAAAGAAAAAGAAATGAAGTACGACGGCAATGAATCGGTCTACGATAGCATTCAAGAAAAAGGTAGAGCCAGGCACAAAAGAACCCTACCCGGCCAGGCCCGATAAAACAGGCTCGGCCGGATAGGGAAAAAGAGCTTGATACTCGGATTCATCATACATGGCGATCGCCGATCTGCATGACGGGCAGTACTTGCGAGGTATTCCTTGATGACCGGTCCAAAAGATTTGCACATTAAAAACAGCCCCGCTGACAACTTCCTTGGCGAAAGCCAATCATGGCCTTCGTGGCTTGGATAGCGGATGAAATCTATACGGTTCTGGGGGGAAGGCCAGTATACGAAAAAATGAAAGCCGATTACGGCACCATCGGCCGGGTGGCGCCGTTTGTCGACTGATTAGGAGCGGTGGATATTTCTCCTTTTTCGTTCCGGCATCGATGAAATCCAGAATAAGCACCCCTTCTTCATCGTGGTAGGTCGAGACATTGTCCACCCCCCAAAATCCGCCTCGATAAACCATGATCGGGCCATAGCAACCATAGCCCCAGCTATCTGGCCTCCACTTTATCCTTCTTACCAATGTGTTCGGCAATCAGGAAGTCCAGGTTTTGCGCGGTTTGCTCCAGGCCCTTGGCGCTGAGTTCGGAATCAACGGCCTTTTTTATGCGATCGACGACAAGATCATTCATTTTGGTATCTCCTATTAGAAGGATAGGCTGATCGAGCCCAGTATCGTCCGGCCGGGCTGTTCATAGTATTCATAATATTCTTCATCAAACAAGTTGTCCACCGACAGGGTCAGGGACATTTTTTTAACCGGCCTGAACGTCACTTGCGCGTCGACAAGAAAGGAGTCGGTATAATCCTTGAACACATCGCTGGAATAAGGATTCTTCTGATCATCGTATACGATGTCGGAATATCTTAGGTTAACGGTGGCGTCCCAAAAACGGCTGAAATATCCCAGCCAGAAGTTAAAAAGATTCTCGGGTGTTTCATCCACCATCCAGCCATCTTTACCGAGCTCATTATCTGGGTCGTGATATTCAGACCAGTTATGGGTATAATGCATGCCGCCTTTAAAATTCCAGGGCAGATTCGCCTCTAATGCCAGTTCAATGCCGTCTACTTCGGCTTCGGCAACGTTAAAATATGTCCTTACGTATTGATCCCTGCTGGCTGAATATCTCTCGACTTTTGAAATAATGCCGTCAAAATCATTTTCGAAATATGTAGCCTTGACACGCATCTGTTTGTTGAGAAACTGCCACTCCGTACCGATTTCCCAGGAGGTATTTGTATAGGGATCCAGATCCGGGTTCCCCAAACCAACCGTTGTGCTACCATCACTGTCTATATAATCATAGGTCCCCATTCTCTGATACAGCGTGGGGGCGGTAAATGATTTTCCGTAAGACGCCCGTAGTACGCCGCTGTCCGTCAGCCGGTAAAGGATCGATGCCTTGGGGCTGAACTGACCGTCATCGATATCTTCCGCGGATGACGTGCCATCGGAACTGGTATAATAGGACGTATCCGTGGCCCACCAGTGGTCATACCGGCCCCCAAGGTACAGGGTGAGGGGCGTAATGGGCGTGTATTCGGCCTGGATAAAGGTACCCCAGGTCAAACTTTCTCCTGAATTCCGGCTGCTGGTAGAGGTCCAGCTGTCCCAGTCACTGGCACTGGACAAATTATATTTAATATCATCTGCGGTCTCTTTGACGCCCTGGGTGCCGAGGGTCAAAAGCAACTGGCTGTCCATGATGTAGAAGGTGGCCGATAGGTCTCCCTGCAGCAGATCATTGTCTTTTACCGTGGTTGTTGTCGATGTGTTTGAATGCTCCTGGTTCTCCTTATCACTGTAGCCGACAAGGGCATTGATATCTAGCGTGTTCGGTACCGAGTAGTCATAATGAAGGGTGTGAACATAGGATTCTTTTTGATATCCTGTCCTTTCAAAGTTGACACTGTCTAAATCAACCGCATAATAGTCGGAAACAATCTGGTAGTAGGCGGTGCCGGATGTAATGGGGGTGCCGTCGGCTTCGGTTAAAGTACTTCCGCCGCCCCGATATCCGTACTATAGCTGACTGATGTTAAGGCTGTACCAGATTTTGGAAAAGTCGGAAAAATCATACCCGATTTTTAAAAACGCGCCATGGTCCTCGTACCAATTTTCGCCGTATGTTCCTATATAGGCCCGGGTTGTATCTTCCGAGGTGGGGTCCAAATCAGTAGTCACATCTGTGGCAACGGGAATGGACGGATCGAGCGTATCGACCGGGCTTCCTGGGCTCGTAGTGACCGGATAGTTCTCATAGCCGTCCGTGGTTCGGTATTTAAAACTCATGGAATAGAAGAATTTGTCTCCAAGGTTTTTTTCAGCCCAGGACAGGGTTTGTGCCTCATCCGACGGGTTAAATGGCCGGTCGGCAATACGGGCGCTGTAATACTGGGTATTATTTTCCCCAAAGGTAAAAGAGGCCTCGGCTTCCGGCTCATAGGGAACTTTGGTCACATAATTGATCACACCGGTCTGGGCAAGAGTGCCGTAAAGGGCGGAAAAAGGCCCCCGGACCACTTCGATTTTTTCGACATCCTTCATGGGGATGGCGCCTGTGTCATAGTATTGGGCGTAATCATACCAGTTAAGGCCGTCTACCAGAACTAAGGCTTTTTGTCCACGCATCATCGGGCGAGACCAGTAATCAGCCAACCCGTTGTAATGGCGGGGGTAAATCCCTTCCGTTCGGAACAACGGAGCGAACGGATGATCGGTGTTAAATGCGTCAATCTCATCTTCGGAAATCACGGAAACCGATGCCGGCGAATCCAGAGGCGCCTTGGGCGTTTTCGTGGCGATAACCGTAATGGTATCCAGTTGGAATGCCTCGTCTGTTTGTTCATCGGCATCATCCACGGCACCGGCTGAGTTCCCCAAGAAGAGTCCCCCCAACAGAAAGAATAGTATAAATCCGATTAACTTCATCCTTTTTGCGTCCACATCTCCCCCTTTAACCTCATTCCGTGTCAAGAAAAGCAGGCGCGCAAACAGCGTCCATTTCAATCCTCAGACAACGGTTTTTAAGTGTTTGTGACTCCAGATAGAAAAGCCACATGACCGGATCCTACCGGGGAATACCAAAAACCTTCGTGGTTTCGATGTGATCCATGCCACCGCGTGGCCTGAATACAACAGCGGTTCATGGATATGGCGGTTTGTTTATTGAAGAATATCGAGACTGACGGCTTCAACCATCGATTAGTAGGGCAGACATATTGAACTTGCCAATGGATGTCAAGCCATTAATCCGCATTTGTCAATGGGGGAGTGTTGCCCGCGTAAAACGCGCGTTCATCTTATTTCATCACGAAAAAGAAATTTCTCAGGATGGTCTTTGTCAGTCAGTAAAAATCGCGACATGTATACATGGCGCAAAAGGATTACTTCTTTGCTGCAAATCAATGTCCGGATCGTTGATGAAGACGAACTCTCAACCTATCGGTGTGTGTTGATAGGATTGATCCGGTAGGCTTCCCGCTCAATTCCCAGCCGTTTCATTTTCGAATACAGGGTGGTGGGCTTGACCTCGAGCAGCGCCGCCGCGCCGCCGGGTCCGCTGACCTTTCCCCGGCACCGGGACAAGGCACGGATGATGTGGCGGGCCTCCATATCCCGTAAGGGCAAAATTCTCTCTTCATCCCCACAGACGCTTGGCGATGATGTGTCCAATGGAGGAAGGACCAGACGGCCGCTGCTGCTGAGCAGCACCGCCCGCTCGATGACATGGCGCAATTCCCTGATATTGCCCGGCCAGTCATAATCCATCAGCGTTTGCAGATCCCTTTTGGCGATTGTGTCAAAATGCTTGCCGAATTTTTTTGCGAACAGGGTCATGAAATATCGGGCCAGCGCGGGGATGTCCTCGCAACGCTCACGCAGCGGTGGAATGTGGATGGGAAAGACATTGAGCCGATAATAGAAATCCGACCGGAAAAGGCCCTGTTCCACCAAGCGCTCGATGTTTCGATTGCTGGCTGCCACCAAGCGGAAGCGGGTCTTCAGGGTCCGGGTGCCGCCCACCCGTTCGAAGGCCTTGGTTTCCAGCACGCGCAGCAACTTGACCTGAATATCCAGGGGAAAAGCATCGATGTCGTCCAAGAAAAGGGTCCCCTGGCCGGCAAGTTCGAAACGTCCCTTGCGGGTCTGGGACGCCCCCGTAAAAGCGCCTTTCTCATGGCCGAACAGCTCGCTGGCGATCAAATCCGGGCTCAGGGAGACCACGTTGACCGCGATGAAGGGGCTCGACGCGCGATTGCTGTTCTGATGGATGGCCTGAGCCACGAGATCCTTGCCCACCCCGGTCTCACCGGTAATCATGACGGTAGTATCGGCCCCGGCCACCTGTTGGATCAGGTTCAGCATCCGCTTGAACGGCTCCGTTCGTCCGATCATCTGGGGATGGGGTAGACTGGTCTCGTAAGCTTCCCGATAAAAATGGGTCTCGGCCTCCAGGGAGCTGTTCAGATCGATGATCTCTTCGTAAGCTTCCATGTTTTCTAGAGCCACGGCAGCTTGGTTGCTGATGATATGCAACAGGGAGCGTTCGTCTTCCGGCAGTTGTGAGCGGGCGAGTTCGCAGCCCATGAAAATAACCCCCATGACCCGGGTGTTGAGCCGGATGGGGAAACATCCCATCCATCCCATGGAATTGAAAGGTCGCAATTGCGTCTGTGGGTCGACGACGGTGTTTTTGACGATCTCGGACCCCGAGGCGAAAACCGTTTCAATGAGACGCATCGGGTCGCTAAAGGCCGGCAGGGACATTTCGGCGCGTTCGATATTCCGGCTGGCAACCATTTCCAGTTTTTTGTGCTGCTTGAGAAAAATGGCACCTCGCTCCGCACCGGCAATGCGCATGGCCTGTTTGATGATTTGACCGAGCAAGGCCTTGCGGTTGCGAATGGAGCCGAGCGCGTTGCCGACACGGACCAGTGAATCGACCCAGAGCGCATTTTTAGATGTCTGGTCAAGATAAGGTTTGAGGTCCTTGGGGAAAAGATTGGGATTGACTCTGGAAAAAACATCCCAGGCACTCTTGAGCAGTTTTTCGGCATCGGAAATTTTTCTTTCGCCGATCCGTAGGCGCGCCATCAGGATCTGGGCATGGGCCAATTCAATCGTTGCCCCGGCGCGGCCAAGCAGTTCCATGCTTTGTTCGAGATCCGCCGCAATCCGGTCCGGCGAGTCCTTTGCCCTGAACATCTTGAGCGCCCGGAATCGGTAAGCTACCCCTTGCATGTAAATATCTGGCCAGCCAAGCAGCCGCTGGATGTCCGATTCAAAATTCCATTGGGGGTGGACCAACCCCCGTGCCTCAAGGCCCAGCATGACTTCTAGATTGTCCGGCCCCCGGTGATGGGGGGTTCCCAAGGCCAATGAATGTTCGTAGGCTTGACGTTGATAGTCGAAGGCCTTGTCGTATTCGCCCCGAAGATAGGCGAAATAGGCTCTTTTCCCATTGCCCGGCCACAGGATATAATGATCCAGAAGATCCACCGGGGTCTCAAAGATCTCCTCCAGAACGGCCTCGCCTTCCTTGATTCGCCCGGCATCGGTGAGAACAATCATCAGTATCAAGGTCGCATAGCGTTCCAGATCCTGGGCCCCCAGTTCGCGTGCCTTCCGGCGGACCGCCCGGATCAGCCCCACCCCCCTGGCGGTTTCTCCGGCATTGCCGTAAGTCCACCCCAGCCGCACGCTGCTTTTCAGGGTTTCAACGTCATCGGGCAGCGTTTCGTTATTGCCGATCACCGATTCGTAGCGCTCGATAGATTGCCGAAGCAGTCCCTGCCAGAAATACAATTCCGAATTGGCCAGGGCGACCTGAAGTCGAACATCTCCGGGCAGTTCATGCTTGACCAGCATTTTCCAGGCCTGGTCCAAATGCCTGGCGGCTTCTTCGGCCCGGATGGATTTAATGAAGGTCTTGGCGATGAGAACCTGTAATTTCACCCAACGCACGGGATCGCCGTCGGCGGTACAAAACGCCAACGATCGTTCCAGATAGCGTCTCTGGACGCCTTTGGACAGGGCCGTATCCCTGCAGGTACATAGGCCGATGGCGGCATCGATAAAGTAGTTCTGCGCTCGCGGATCGAGCCGAGCCGCTTGCATGCCCTCCAAGGCCATGCGGTAATAGGTGGCGGCATCGATGGGCAGGTTCAGTTCAAGACAATGGTGGCCCGCCTTGATCAATTCCCTGAAATGGTGCACGGGCAATCTGGAAAGCTGATAAACATGGGCCAGGCGGAGCCATCGTCGAGCGTCATCCGGCAGATGATCGCAGATGCCCCGGATGGCTCGCTGGGCCGTATTTTCCATGGTGGGCCCGGGCATCTTTTTGAGGATATGAGTTGCCGCACGATTATCGGCCAGGTAGTAATAGCCAACCCCTTTTTGACGATACCGCAACAGATGGCCGGAATCGACGAGTTCCTCGACCAGTTGCAGGACCTTGACCGGCGGCTGGCCTGAAATGGCGCAAAGCAAATCCAGTGAAATCGGCGGCGGCAATAACGACACAAGCATGTAAATGGCCTGGTCATTTTCATCTTTGTCCGATAAAAGGTCATCAACCGATTTCATAATCGAATCTATGCCGCTATTCGATTCGCCAGTCAACCGTAAATCGGTGCGCACAGTGAGCGGTGATGGCGGCCAGGTGATCATCGAACCAGACATGAACAACCGGCCAGGGGCGTCCGTCGAAGGTGAGCCGCATGCGGGTGCCATCGACGATTTCCACGATGCGGCAGCGGGACAATCCGGCGAATCCCCTGCCCTCGGCTTTCAGCACGGCCTCCTTGGCCGTCCAGAAACGGAAGAATGCCTTCTCGTTTTGCCCGCCGTGCACCAATCGCCATTCGTCGGCGTCGGCCACGCGATCCATGAGCGCCCGGTTGATGGGACGCAGGGTCTCCAGGTCAATCCCCACGGGCATGGGGGCGGCCACGCCGCCCACCACATCGCTTTTATGGGACAGGGACCAGTAGACACCGTCCACCGGCATGGGAACGCCGGCTTCGTCCTTGGGCAACGTGTCCAGGCGAAGACCGCTGATCCGGCAGGATTGTCTCAGCGCCAGGCGTGCCAGCTGGCTCAGGCGAACGACTTTTTCCCGGCCGCGGAGGGCTCGATCGATTTGGGGGACCGGTGCAATCACCGGGCAGATGGTAATGAAGTCTGGTTTCATGGATCGCGGGATGGGCCGTGGGTCATCTTTTCGATCCCAAGTGCCATTTCATAAACGACCCGGCGCGGCAGGCGATATTGCCTGGCCAGAGTCTTGGATATGCTGGAAACACGTGCGCCCGGAACGGAAAGGGCCCGGGTCAGGATCTCGTTTAGTTCGGCATCGGTGATGGACGCGTCCTGCGCCGCACCACCGATCAGCACGGTGCACTCGCCCTTGATATCCGTCCGCTTGGCCAGTTCAGCCTGAACCCGCGTCAACGAACCACGAATGAACTCTTCGTGCAGTTTGGTCATTTCACGGGCCAGGACCACCGGCCGGTCTCCCATCAGCAAACGAAGATCTTCCAGCAATGCCGCCACGCGCCGGGGGGATTCGTAGAAGACCAGGGTACGCGGCTCGTCGGCCAAGGATCGCAAGACATCCAGCCGCTTACCGCTTTTCTTGGGTACGAACCCCACAAACAAGAAAGAATCGGTGGGCAAACCCGAGGCAGACAGAGCCGTAACCGCCGCGGATACCCCCGGAATGGGATAGATCGCCAGGCCGTCTTCCATGGCCGCGCGAACCAGACGAAAGCCGGGATCGGAAACCGATGGGGTACCGGCATCGGATACCAGCGCCACGGCGCCGCCGGCGCGGATCTTCTCGATCAGCTGGGGCGTACGTTGCCGCTCGTTGTGGTCGTGACAGGAAATTAGAGGTGTCCGGATATGATAGTGGGCCAATAGCCGGGACGTATGGCGGGTATCCTCGGCGGCAATCAGATCGACACCGTCCAGGGTCTTGATGGCCCGGATGGTGATGTCTTCCAGGTTGCCGATGGGCGTGGCCACCACGTAAAGGCCACTCGGGCAGGAGATGGGTTGCCGATCATCCGTAGGCCAGTGGGAAGGCATTTCTCACCAATTCGATATCGGGTTTACCCCCGGTGGTATCGATGGCCACCACGTCGAAGCGGGCACGCACATCTTCCAGGTTTGATCGTTTCAGATAGTCCAGGGCGGCCATGGAAATCTTGCGCTGCTTGGCTGGAGTGACGGCGGCCTTGGGGCTCCCGAAACGGCTGGACCGTCTGGCCTTGACCTCCACGAAAGCGAGGGTCCCCTTCTCGCTGGCAACGATGTCGATCTCACCGACGGGGCAGCGGTAGTTGGTTTCGATGATGCGGTATCCTTTCAGCTTGAGGTACGTGGCCGCGAGCCGTTCGCTTTTTTTGCCAAATTGTTGCCGGCGGTTCAGCATAGGATACCCGCTTATGGGGTTGGGTAAAAAGTTGATGGCGAATTCAATTCAAGCGCAAGGTATTCGCGAACACCTTTAAAGGTTCGTCGGTGGATGGGGCAGCAACCGAATCGTGCGATGGCCTCCCGGTGGGCCTTGGTGGGATAGCCTTTATGCCGCCGGAAACCGAATTCGGGGAACAACTCGTCCACTTGGACCATGATCCGATCCCGGGTCACCTTGGCCACGATGGACGCCGCCGCGATGGAGATACTCAGGCTGTCCCCTTTTTTGATGGCTCGCTGGGGGATCTCCCCGGCCAGAGTAAAGATCCCATCGATAAGCAGATAGTCTGCCTGCGGTTTTAGGTTGGCCACCGCCATGCGCATGGACTGTAAGCTGGCCTGCAGGATATTGATACGATCAATCTCGACGACATCCACCACGCCGATCCCGATGGACCGCGCCACGCCATACAACTGATCGTAGAGCCGATTGCGCCGGGCCGGGGTTAATTTCTTGGAATCATCGATCCCCGGCAGGTCAATGCCCTCTGGCAAGACCACGGCCGCAGAAACAACCGGGCCGGCCAGGGGGCCCCGGCCGGCCTCATCGATGCCAGCGACGATTCGATGGCCCTGGTGGCGGGCCTCGTTTTCAAATTCCCAAAGGTCTGAAGGCATGGGATCGGACCGTTTTTAATTGAAGCGTTTCTCCCGGATACGTGCCGCTTTCCCGCGTAACTTGCGCAAGTAGTAGATTTTGGCACGACGAACCCGGCCACGGGTGACGACTTCGACACGGTCGATGATGGGGGAATTCATGGGAAAAACCCTTTCCACCCCGACACCATAGGAAACTTTGCGCACGGTGAAGGTGGCATTGGCCAGTCCCTTTTTCTTGCTGATCACCACGCCTTGAAATGCCTGCACACGTTCTTTATTGCCTTCGCTAATCTTTACATGCACGATGACCGTGTCACCCGCGATGAAGTCTGGCAGATCCATGCGCATCTGCTCTCTTTCGATGTTTTTGATAATTTCCATGATCACTCCTGATTATTGTTAAGTGTTGACAATTAATGTCGCTATCGTTTGATCATCGTATCGATCGATTCACGTTCACCCAGTGCCTTAGCATTCATTGGTCATTTCAACCCCGTGAACGTGTATCACCCAGCAGCCGATCCAAGATGATGGCCACTGCCGAACGCACCGACAGGTGATTATATGTTCCCGCTCCCTCTAAAGGGTTCAGGATGTATTCCGTATCGGCCATGAATGCCGGCGACAGTCCCCATGCCGTCCCAAAGGCAAGGACAACCGGCGCCGATTCACCGACCAGCATGGATCGCAAACGATCATTGGTTAAATTGCCCAGGTTCGGCCGGGCCGTTGTCGCCACGGTTAAGGGCCGGTGCCCATGACCGGCCTGAATTTCGCTAAGCATCTCGTCAAAGGTGGTCTTGACCCGAACCAGATCCAGAGCCTGACGCCGTTTGGGATTGTATTCCCCTCCCGGCCCGGTCAACCAATGGTCCAGAATCCGATGCACCAGGTCGCGTTGGTCGTCCAGCGGGGTAATCACATAATACCCTTTGACCCCATAGGTTCGACAGACCCTGGCAATATCATGCAAATCTAGATTGGTCACCGCCGAAGCAATCGTCTGGCCATTTTTATCGACCACTGGGTGGTGAACCAGGGCCACGTAGAGCCCGTTATTTGAGTAGCCCGTCAAGGATTCGACGCCATTTCTCCAATGTGGCCCGTTCTTCGGCCGACAACAACCGCTGCTCGAGCAAATCCGGCCGTTTCGTTACCGTCCGAATCAAGGCGCTTTCCCGGCGCCATCGGTCGATCTCCTGGTGATTTCCGGACAGCAGTACATCGGGCACGCACTGATCGTCGAAAACCGGCGGCCGGGTGTAATGCGCATACTCCACGAGTCCGTCACTGAACGTATCGCTTCCGGCTGAATCGTCATTGCCGAGCACGCCGGGAATCAACCGGGTCACCGCATCGATGACCACCATGGCACCCAGCTCGCCACCGGTGAGGACAAAATCACCGATTGATATTTCGGCGTCCACATGGCGGTCGATAAACCGTTCATCCACCCCTTCGTACCGTCCGCAGACCAGAATTAGGCCATTCGTCGTTGCCAGATCCTGAGCCAATGCCTGATCGAAAGGCCGCCCCTGGGGCGACAGCAACAAGGTGGTGGTCTGCGGCATGCGGGTTTTGGCTTCCATCAAGGCCGCCGACAGGGGTTCCGGCTTCATCACCATTCCGCAACCGCCGCCATAGGGTCGATCATCGGTGACCCGGTGGCGTCCCTCGGCATGCTCACGGATGTCGATGGTCAGGGGATCGAGCTTGTTTCCCTGCACCGCCCGCCGGATAATGCCGTGCTCCCAAAACGGTTTGAACAGCTCCGGGAACAGGGTAAGAATGCAGACCTTCATGGTTCGACGCCGGCCCTCAAAGCCCTTCAGGGGGGTCCACGACCATGGTCCCGCCCTCCAAATCGATTTTGTGTACCACCGTGGCGATGGCGGGAATCAACAATTCCTCCCCTTGCCCGTCAATTTCGCCGTTGACCACGTAAACATCATGGGCCGGGGTAGAAATGATCTCGTCAAGGCGCCCTAGCCGGTTCCCCATGGTGTCGAAAACACGTAATCCGACCAATTCATGCCAATAGTAGGTGTCTTCCTCCAAAACCGGCAAACACGACTTTTCTATATAGAGCGTCGACCCGACAAGACGCTCGGCATGCGTTCGATCGTCTACCGATTCAAATCCCAGACGCAACCCGCGACCATGGGGACGCGCCCAGACGACTGTCATGGTCTGGGCGGATCCGTCGGGCCGGTTGACCCATATGGCCGCTCCGATGTGGTAAAGGTCCATTGATTCGGCAAAGGAGTGAATTTTTAGGCCACCCCGAATGCCATGGGCACCGGTCACCCGGCCGACCAAAACGAATTTTTCTTCGTCTATTGGCTTATTCGATGATTTCAAGAACCGTTCGTTTTTTTATTTTGGCGGATGCCGCGCTCATCAGCGTTCGCATGGCCCTGGCCGTCCGCCCCTGTTTGCCGATGATTTTGCCCAGATCCTCTTTGGCCACTTTCAGTTCAATCACGGATGTTTGATTCCCTTGGATCGCTTCAACGGAGACCTGCTCAGGGAAATCAACCAATTCCTGCGCGATAAACTTGATCAGCTCCTTCATAGCGTCATCTCCTTTTACGCGGCTTGAGGATCAGGTTCGGATCGGTGGCCAGTCTTTTTTATTCTGCTACCGTGAAGACCCCCTCGCGTTTCAAGATCGATCGAACCGTATCGGTCGGTTTGGCGCCCTGGCCGATCCAGTACTTGACCCGGTCGGTATTCAAATCCACCTGGGCCGGATTTTGAAGGGGATTGTAGGTGCCTAGTTTTTCCAGAAAACGACCGTCCCTGGGGCTTTCACTGTCGGTGGCGACGATTCGGTAAAAGGGTCTTTTTTTTGCCCCATGCCGGGCCAGTCTGATTTTTACTGCCATGGTTGTTCTCCTTTAAAAGGGCAGCATGCCGCGACCTAGTCCGCGCATGCCGCTTTTATTGATTTTCTTCATCATTTTAATGACTTGTGCATAATTTTTAAGCAGGCGATTGACGTCTTGTACACGGGTACCGCTGCCGGCGGCGATGCGCTTGCGACGACTGCCGTTGATAATCGTGTGTTGGCGCCGCTCCTGGGGCGTCATGGAATTGATGATGGCTTCGATATGCACGAGCTCTTTCTCGTCCACCTCGAGATTTTTCATTTGTTTGAGTTTGCTCATTCCCGGAATCATACCCAGAATGTCGGTCAGCGATCCCATCTTACGAATTTGGCGCATCTGGTCCCGAAAATCTTCTAGCGTAAACTGGTTTTTACGTAGCTTTTTTTCCAGTTCGATGGCTTTTTTTTCGTCCACCACCTCCTGGGCTTTCTCGATAATGGTCAGAACATCACCCATACCGAGAATTCGGGAAGCCATGCGATCCGGATGGAAGGCCTCCAATTCACTGAGCTTTTCACCCACACCGATAAATTTGATGGGTTTCCCGGTGATGGAACGGATGGACAGGGCCGCACCGCCCCTGGCATCACCATCCATTTTGGTCAGCACCACCCCACCGATATCCAGACGATCGTCAAAGGTTTTGGCGATGTTGACCGCATCCTGACCGGTCATGGCATCGGCCACCAACAAAATATCCGTGGGATGCACCGATGAACGGATGCGCGATAGTTCCGCCATCAATTCATCATCAATGTGCAACCGCCCGGCGGTATCCAGGAGCAAGGTATCACAACCGGCCTTTTGGGCTGCCACCCGTGCCTGTTCGCAGATCACGACCGGATCCATGTCCGTACGCGAATCAAAAACCGGCACATTCAATTGGCCACCCAATGTTTTGAGTTGGTCGATGGCCGCGGGGCGATAAACATCTGCGGGAACGAGATAGGGCTGTTTACCGGTTTTACGCAGCATCACCGCCAATTTGCCCGCCGTAGTGGTTTTACCCGACCCCTGGAGCCCCACCAGCATAACGGCAACCGGTTTCTGACCGGCCAGGTTCAACCCTTCGTGGGTCTCGCCCATGAGACGGGTTAACGACTCGTTGACGATCTTAACCACCTGTTGACCGGGCGTCAGGCTTCCCATGACCTCCTGACCGAGGGCGCGCTCCTTGATATCGGCCACCAGCCGTTTGACAACCTGATAGTGGACATCGGCCTCCAGAAGCGCCATGCGCACCTCGCGCAGGCCGTCGGAAATATTCTTTTCTGAAAGCTTGCCGTGGCCCTTGAGCTGCTTGAAAACCGAATTTAGTTTGTCGCTTAGTGTGTCAAACATAATAATCCACCGCTGAGTAAACTAAAACCTTGAAAGTAGATTTTTTTAAATGGTATGTCAAGATATAAAAAGGGTTGTCAGAAGCCTCGAATCGGTGAAGAATCCAAACGGATATTCAATACCTTAAGAAAATGTTTCGGCAACCCCCTGTTGAAAGTCGTGCCTTCACCCCCATACCGGCCCGTGGATCCCATATCATGAAACCAATATCAAGTGAAATCGACATCAAAGACCTCTCCCGGCAGCAATTGACCGATTGGTTGGGCAAGCGAAACCAACGCAGTTTTCGTACCGATCAGATCCTGCGTTGGATATACCTTCGTCAGATCGACGACTTTAACGCCATGACCAACCTGGGAAAAGCCTTGCGCGCGGATCTTCAGGCATCCTTCGTCAACCGCCGCCTGCAGGTGGCCAAGGAAAGTTTTTCCCGGGACGGCTCCTTGAAGCTGCTGTTCAGACTTCAGGACGAATTGCACATCGAAACGGTGCTCATTCCCGAAAAAGACCACTACACGCTTTGCATTTCCAGCCAGGTGGGATGCGCCCAGGGGTGCCGGTTCTGTATGACAGCCCGGGGCGGCTTCGTACGCAACCTGTCGGCAGGCGAAATCATCTCCCAGGTTCGGGATTTTCAGAAGCGGCTTGATGACACAGGCGGCATGCCGCTGACCAACATCGTCATCATGGGCATGGGGGAGCCGCTGGCCAATTATGAGAATGTTCGCCAGGCCTTGCGGGTAATCACCGACGGGGATTACGGCCTGAAATTTTCCACCCGCCGGGTGACCCTGTCCACGGCGGGCCTGGTCCCCCGGATGGCCGATTTAGGACGCGACAGCCAGGTGAACCTGGCCGTTTCCCTCAATGCCGCCGACGATGCCACACGCACCCGACTCATGCCCATCAACCGTCAGTACCCACTCGACCGACTGATCGACGCCTGCCGGCGCTATCCCTTGCCTCCCCGTCGGAAAATTACCTTTGAATACATTCTGATGGCAGGGATCAACGATGGGCTGGACGACGCCCGGCGATTGGTGAAACTGCTGCACGGCGTCAGGGCTAAAATCAACCTGATCCCTTTCAACGAGCATCCGGGCAGCGATTTCAAGCGCCCCGACGCGGAACAGATCATCCGCTTCCAGGAATTTGTAGCCAGCCATCACTACACCGTCATGGTGCGGCACAGCAAGGGGCAGGATATTGGGGCGGCGTGTGGGCAGCTGAGAGCGAAATTGGAATCCGATGTTAAATAGACAGGTGTTTGGGACAATCGATTCATTACCGCCCGCCGCAAATGTCAAATGCCAAAATCCAAATGTCAATTGAAGGATGATAATCGATTGTTTGTTGCTACAAACGACCGCGCGCTGCGCGCCAATCATTTGTCATTGGAACCTTGGCATTTGACATTCCCTTTTCCCCTTCAGCCTTCACTCTAACCACCTGCTATATCATGAATCGCTTGCATTCACTGGGCGCTATCCCCAACACCGTCACCTGTCGCTGCTCGCCGCCCGCTTGCACGGCAACCAACGTCGGAGACATATTGGGCGCCTTGCTGTAACCCGCGCAAATTCCAGCGGCCAGGGTCACCGTGGCCTCGTCGGCACCGTCGGGTATCACCACCAGCGGGCCAGGGAATTCCATTACTTTCAGCACCATGTCCGTCTGCGGATCAATGCAGCGGCTGATCTGTTCATTGTCCTGGCGCGTGCGACCCACCACAATCTTGGCTACCGAACTGAGTCGCAGGTGACGGCCGTATTTGAGCAGTTCGAGGTCCTTTTCCGGGCAGTCGGCCTGGTGGTCCAATAGATCTTTAAGACGACGGCTAAAAATCTTGTCGGTCAGCAAGCAACCACCGGCGGGTGCTGGAAAATCGGTTACGCCGAAGGATTTTGCCAATTCAAATTGCCGTTTGCGCGATCTTCCGGAAATATCCAATAGCTGTTGGCGGTCTACCAGCCCATTTTGCTCCATGGGGGTCTCCGGCAGACACAATGCGGAGAGGGGGCGAAGGATGGTTCCGTCATAGCCGGAGTGTTTTTCCACATATCGCAAAGCGGTCTTATTCTGGCTCAAGGGCCGCTGCCCCAATACCTCGCCGGAAAATAGGAAATCCATCTTGTGTTCGATCATGATTTCCCCCGCCAAACGAAACATTAACGCATGGCAGTCCATGCACGGATTCATGTGCTTGCCGAACCGCACCGATGACGATCGCATCATTTCCATATAGGCCGGTGTGATTTTTTTGACGACCAACGGCACACCCGTGGCTACCGCTGCCCGGCGAGCCTTTCGTGCGGAAAAAAAGGGGGTCTCGAAGGCCACCCAGCGTACATCCAGCCCCTGCTTGCGCAGCAAAAGGGCACTCAATATACTGTCAAGGCCTCCGGAACATAATCCAAGGGCCTGTGTGTGTTTGGTTTTGATCATGAGTATCCTTCACATTCTAAAAAAGTGCCCAATAACGGTAAAGATCCTAACCGCTCCTGTCAAGCAAGGGTCACCCGGCATTGGCCATCATCGCTATCGCTGTGGTGCCTATTGATATGCCAGAGAAAATTCACCAGAATGAACGATAATCGTGTCATCCGATGGCTACGATGATTAAGGAATTATGGGCAAGTACCAGGAAGAATCATTGATTTTAGGGCACTATTCGGTTTATTTGTGAAAGAGTAGAATTATCTTGACAATATTCAATACAATGATATTTAATGTGTTAAAATTCAATGTGGTGAATAATTTCGGCAATCGATAACCCATGGGAGCGTCATAACCGCTCCTTTCAATCCCCAGGGCCGGCACGAAAAGCGTTATTGGTCCGTTGACAAGGTAACAAGCGACTCCCGAATAAGCGTGATCGCTTTGTTTCCGTTTCTCACTTGCCAGCGGACATGGTACGCTGTTTCAGACCGGTTCAACGCCTTACCCCCATAGTAGGAGCCACTTATGAAACAAGAGATCAGCTTAAAGGTTAACGGCGACACCTACAGCCTTTACATTGAACCATGGCGGACCCTCAACGAGGTGCTTCGTGAGGACCTGAACCTGACGGGTACTAAATTGGGCTGCGGTTCAGGAGACTGCGGTGCCTGCACGGTCATGCTGGACGGCAAAAGCGTCAGCTCCTGCCTCACCCTGGCCGTAGAGGCCGATGGCAAAGAGATACTCACCGTGGAGGGCCTGGCGCCTTCAGGGGAGGAACTCCACCCCATCCAGGAAGCTTTCCTCGAAAAGGGTGCCATCCAGTGCGGATTCTGTACGCCCGGCATGGAACTGTCCGCCCTGAACCTGCTCAACAAGAACCTCGACCCCAATGAAAAAGAGATCCGGCTGGCCATTTCCGGCAACCTTTGCCGCTGTACCGGATACAACAAAATCGTGGATGCAATCGCCGATGCCGGCCAACGAATGAAATCCCAACCAAAAGACAGGAGATAACGGTAATGCCAGCACCCCATTTCGACTATCTCGCCCCAACGACAATAGACGAGGCGGTTGCCGCACTGGTCAAGGGCGGCAAGAACGCACGCGTCATGGCCGGCGGCACCGACCTGATGGTAAAAATCCGCCACCGGGCGTTGTTTCCCAAACAAATCATCAGCCTGAAACGCATCGACGGCCTGGACGCCATCACGTTCGATGAAAAAAGCGGACTGACCATCGGGGCCACCGCCCTTTTAGCCGATGTGGCCAGCCACCCGATGATTCGCGAAACGTATCCCACCGTGGCCGCAGCCGCCGAATCCACCGCCAACGTCCAGGTCCGCAACATGGGCACCGTGGTGGGCAACCTGTGCAACGCGTCGCCATCGGCCGACAATGCGCCGACGCTGATCGCACTAAACGCGACGGTCAACATCACCGGTCCATCCGGCACCCGCAGCATGCCACTGGATGAATTTTTCCGTGGCCCGGGCATGACCGCCCTGGCGGACGGCGAGATCGTCACCTCGATTCTTGTGCCAACGCCTCCAGCGGGTACGGGAACGGCCTACATCAGTGTTTCCCAGCGCGGCCAACTGGACTGCTCGGCCATCGGCCTGGGCGCAAGGGTCACCGTTGACGGTGAGCGCTGCACGGAGGCCCGCATCGTGGTCGGTGCCTGCGCGCCCATACCGCTGAGAGCCAAGGCGGCTGAAAAAATGCTGGTCGGCCAGGAGCTGACCGATGACCTGATCCGTCAGGCAGCCCAAAAAACCTCGGAAGAGACCTCTCCCATCGACGATGTCAGAGCCTCTGCCGCGTATCGCTTGAAAGTCACCACCGTCATCACCATCCGGGCGTTGACCGATGCCCGCAAAATGGCGCAACGGAACAAATAATTCCCTATCGTTAGCATACCGCTGTCGACAAACATACCGACAGCCACAAAAGGATTGCCTATGAAAGCGTTCAATATCATCGGAAAAGACATTCCACGAACCGACGGAAAGGGCAAAGCGACCGGACAAGCCGTTTATGCCGACGATATCAAACTTCCCGGCATGCTCCACGGCAAACTGCTCCGGAGCCCCCTGGCCCACGCCCGTATTCTTAAAATCGACACCAGCAAAGCCGCGGCCCTGCCCGGCGTACGCTTGGTCATCACCGGCGAGGATCTGCCCAAGGTCACCACCGGCAACTGGCGGCTGTTTCCCAAAACCCAGGACGAGTATGCCCTGGCCATCGACAAGGTGCGCTACATCGGCGATGAAGTGGCCGCCGTGGCCGCCACGGATCCGGACATCGCCGAGGCGGCCATCGAACTGATCGAGGTCGAGTACGAAGAACTGCCCGGCGTTTATGATATCGAGAGTGCCCTGAAAGACGACGCGCCGCTGCTTCACGATGGATACAAGACCAACATCAGCATCGACCGCAAAATCGAATACGGCGATCTGGAAAAAGCATTCGCCGAATGTGATTACGTACGCGAAGATACCTTCACCGTCCAGGCCCAAAGCCACGCCTACATGGAGCCCTGCTCCTGCGTGTCCCAGGCGGACCAGGAAGGTCGCATCACCATCTGGACCTCTACCCAGACGCCCTATATCGTCCAATGCCTGCTGGCCTCGGCGCTGGGCCTGCGCGAAAACGACGTGCGCGTGATCAAGCCCACCGTGGGCGGCGGGTTCGGCGGCAAGATGGAACTGCGTTCCTGGGAAGTCTGCTCGGCCTTCATGGCCCAGAAAACCGGTCGTCCGGTCAAGTTCACCCTGACCCGTGAGGAAGAACTGGCCACCGGCCGCCGGCGTCACCCCATGACCATCCGCTCCAAAGTGGGTTTCAAGAAAGACGGCACCCTGGTGGCCAAGGATCTGCACATCTACCTGGACGGCGGTGCCTACAATGCCATGGGCCCCACGGCCTGTTTCCTGGCCGGCAACTTCGGGGCCATGCTCTATCGCTACCCCAACTACCGTTACCTGGGCGAGCATGTGTACACCAACAAGCCGCCGGCGTCCGCCATGCGTGGATTCGGCGCGCCCCAGACCCTGTTTGCCGCCGAGACTCAGATGAACATGGCAGCCGAGGAGCTGGGCATCGATCCCATCGACCTGCGCCTGAAAAACGCCCAGGTCACCGGCGACGTCCTGCCCGGTGTGGCCACCATCAGCAGCTGCGGGTTTATCGAGTCCCTCGAGGAAGTGCGGAAGATGAGCAACTGGGATGAAATTCGCAAAAATCCCAAACCCGGACAGGGCATCGGTGTGGGCTGCTACAGCTTCATCTCCGGCGGGGTGTTCAACTGGTTCAATACCCAGTACAACTTCTCGGCCGCCGAAGTGAAGGTCTTCGAAGACGGCACCGCCCACCTGCTGACCATGGCCGCGGATATCGGACAAGGCGTAGAAACCGTCATGACCCAGATCCTGGCCGAAGCGCTGGGTCTGGAGATGAAGGATATCCGTATCACCGCCGCCGATACGGCCATCACCCCCCAAGCCGACCTGGGCGCCTGGGGCAGCCGCCTAACCCTCTTCAACGGCAACGCCGTGCTGGATGCGGCCAATAAAATCAAGAAGAAGCTGGCCGGCGCGGTAGCGGCCAAATTCAACCTCAATACGATTTTCGAGATTGAATTCGAAGGCGGCCGGGTGTTTGCCCAAGGCAAACCGGATCGTGGCATGAGCATCGGCGAGGCCGTGGCGTTCGTGCAGAAAATGCAGCGCGGTGAGCCGATAGTGGAGCGGGGGTACTATACGCCCAGAAACAAGGGCCTGGTCAGTCCGGCCTTCAGTTTCGGCGCCCAGGTGGCCGAGGTCAATGTGGATGAAGAAACCGGTCAGATCCAGGTCAAACAGATGAACACGGCCCACGACTGCGGCACGGTCATCAACCACATGGCCGTGGAAGGTCAGCTGGAAGGCTCGATCCAGATGGGCTTGGGGTACGCCCTGTCCGAGAACTTCGTCATGGACGGTGGCAAGACCCTCAACACGAACTTTCTCGATTACAAAATGCCCCACGCCGCCGACATGCCGCCGAGCAATTCGGTGTGCATCGACACCTACGAAGAGGAAGGCCCCATGGGCGCCAAGGAAGCCGGCGAAGGATTGGTTTCCCCCACGGCACCGGCCATCGCCGACGCCGTATACCATGCCACGGGCTTCCGTTGTACGGACCTGCCCATCACGCCTGAAAAGGTGCTCAAGGGAACTGGCAAGATGTAAATGAGGCTCGGTGGGTGACCGAAAGGTCACCCGCCGGATTCACCGCTTACCCAATTTGGCAGTCAATTGCACCTGAAATGTCTGTCCCACCACCTCGGCGATGGCATGCACCGCATTGTGGAAACGCGTGTAGATCATTGCCAAACCGACAATCCCGGCTAATATCTGCATCGATTCCAGATCCTGATCCGATACCGCCCACGGTTCGTAATGATACAATCGCAGGACACCGATCACCTCTCCCAGATGGACGATGGGAAGTGACACAATAGAGGCGATGCCTTCCTTACGTGCCTCCACGGGATATTGAAGGCTTTTGTTTTTCTTGCTGATGTCCGCAATCACCACCGGCTCACCCTGGAAGGTTTCCGTGATACTCTTGGGCATATTCAGCGGGCCCTTGGTCAGGTACTTGGCGGATAGCCCGAAGCTGGCCAGGATCTCCAATTCCTCGGTGACCCCGTTGAGCACGAAAATGGCAGCCCCTTTGATATCCAGTCCGGCGGTTAGCAGTTGCACCAAATGATTGCTCATAATGTCAAGGTCTTCACTGTGAGCAATGGCCCGGGTGACGGATTTAAAGATATCGATGTTGATCCTGTTTTCAGATGCCATGGTACCCTCCTTTCAGGTGGCGACACAGATGGTGACCCCGCGCAAAGCGCTCACGACGCGGGCATAGATACTTCGTGTGAAAAAATGGGTCACTTTTCCGCCCCCCCGGCTCAGTACCAGCACGTTGTAGCCGCTTACGGCATCGACAATCTCCTCGGCCACGCTTTTTGTGCGTTTCTTGAATTCACAAGTCACCGAGTTGCTGTCGAATCCGCTCTCTACCAACATCTCCCGGACGGCCTGCAAAGCGTCTTCTCTTTCTTTGAGTTCTGAGGCCAGGAAAGTCATGCCGATTCTCATTTTCATATTTTCCGGGTTGGCGGTTACGTCGATGGCTGGCAGGGGCGTATAAACGTGGAAGAGCGTGAGATGAACATCTTTTTGTTCGGCGAATGCATCAATACTGAAACGAATGGCCTTCTTGTCGTTGGGAGAGTAGTTGTAGGGCAAGAGTATTCGGAACGTTGCCATGGCGCCCTCCTTTCCTTTTTAAGAAGGTTATGAATCGTGCTGCAAGACCAGGTGCGACCGGGCGCAACCAGCGATTCAAATGCGCATCGCGTGGAAACGTTATTCTAACAAGGGCAAGGCCTCCATGACAATCATCGATATCCGGTTCAACAAATCAGGTCGAGGGGAACGGGCGATGGTTACGCCAACACTTTCTATGCTAAATTAGGCCTCAGAGACTGTCAATTGAAAAGAATTTTCTTCATCCTTGGTCGGATTAGCGGTCAAGGATGTTCGGAAAAAATAAATGGCGGGGAAAAATCCCCGCCATGTTTACTGTTTGATCTTGTTTTATCTCGTGTAGCGATTAACCGTGGACCTCTTCCTTGACCCCCACTGCCATTTTATACAGGACCGTCAGCACTAAAGCACCGATGGCATAGACGCCGATGGTGATACCGATCTCCGGCATCGTGGGTGCGTATTCATTGACCTCGTGCATGGGGTTGGGCACAAACCCACCGGAAATCATTCCCAGGCCCTTGTCGATCCAAGTACCCATGATAATGACGATACAGGCAATCATCAAGGCACTTTCATTCTTGCGCGTAGCCGGCGTGACCGTTAGTACGATGCCGGCGGCCATCAGTATCATGGAGGCCCACATCCACGGCACCAGGGCACCGTGACCGTGAATGCCGGCAAACAGATACTGAATATGGGTGGTATGGCCAGGAATGTTGCTGTAGAAGGCCACGAAGACTTCACAAAGGAAGAAGAAAACATTGATACAAATGGCGTAGGCCACGGTTTTGGCTAAGGCCTGGATCTGTTCCCTGCCCGGATCGAAATTGGTGAAACGCCGGATGAACAGACAAAGCAAGACCAGCAATGCAGGACCGGCAGCGAATGCCGAGGCCAAAAAGCGGGGGGCCAGGATAGCGGTCAGCCAGAAGTGACGTCCGGGAAGGCCACAGTACAGGTAGGCTGTAACCGTGTGAATACTCACCGCCCAGGGGATGGAAATATAGATCAGCGGTTTGAGCCAGCCTTGATAATGAACGCCGTTGCGCTCCGCTTCCAGCACATTCCATCCGATGACCAGATTCAGAAAAAGGTAACCGTTGAGCACAATGGCGTCATAAAACAGCACACTGTTGGGTGTCGGGTAAAGCAGAACGTTCAGGGCGCGCATGGGCTGCCCCAAATCGACCATGATGAAGAGCAGACACATCACAATAGAGGCGATGGCCAGGAACTCACCCAGGATGGTAATTTTTCCATAGGCCTTGTAGTCATGCAGATAGTATGGCAAAACGACCATCACCCCTCCGGCGGCCACACCGACCAGATAGGTAAAGTTGGCGATGTAAAATCCCCAGGACACATCCCGGCTCATGCCGGTGATACCGAGACCGAACTTGAGCTGCATCAGGTAGAGTCCGAAGCCGGCCCCGATGATACCCAAAAGGACGACCAGCCATCCCCAGTACCATTTATTTCCTTTTACGGCTAATTCAAGCATGCTCACCTCACACGATGTAGTAGACGGACGGCTCTGTTCCCAGGGTCTGTTTCCGCCTGATGGTGTAGTTTTCCTTCAACAGTTCCCGAACCTCCGAGTGTTCATCGTACAAATCGCCAAAGACGATGGCGCCGTTGGAGGCCTCCACACAGGCAGGCATCTTGCCGACGGCCAGCCGTTCTGCGCAGAAGTTGCATTTTTCAACCACACCCTTCATACGGGTGGGGAATTCTTTATTCTCGTCCTCGATAAACGGCCGCGGATCGCGAAAGTTGAAACTCCGTGCACCGAAGGGGCAGGCGGCCATGCAGAACCGGCAGCCGATGCAACGGTGGAAATCCATCATGACGATGCCGTTATCATTCTTGAAGGTCGCCTTGGTGGGGCAGGCCCGCACGCAAGGCGGATTCTCGCAGTGATTGCACAAGAGCAGAAAAGGCCGGTGCTCTATTTCTTCGTTGAGAAAATTATTGGTCTTGTCGGTAAAGGCGTTGTGATAGTGTGCTTCCCAGATCCATTTGATTTCCTGGTTCTTGTTCTCGATGGCCGTGGGGATATTATGAATCTTATTACAGGCCTCAATGATCGGCTCAAGCGCTTCGGCAGTTTGCAACTTGCGGGTATCGATGACCATGGCCCATTGTTTGGCCGACAGGGCATCTTCTCCCTTGGCAATGTGATAACCGGGCCCCTTGCCGCCTTCGGAAGCAAAGGCATTGAGTACGGGTTTTGCCCCAAGACCCAGCGCGGAAACGCCAGCTATCTGAAGAAAGCGTCTTCTGCTGTTTTTCATACCTACTCTCCTTTTGGGTTATCTATGTGGCAATCCCAGCAATAGGGCCTTACGGATGCATAATCGTGGCACCGATCACAAAACTCGGCCTTGTTGGAATGACAGTCCAGACAGGTATTGGAAAGACTCATGTTGTAAAGCTTGCCATCGGGGCTCACAAACATCCGCTCGGCGCCTCGGACCACGTTGTGTCGCCAAACGTCCAGAAGCTGCATATGCTCGGCCTTCATGAACTCGGTGGGCATGACACAGGTTTTGGCAGCCTTGGCCTTGGCGGTCAACACGAGCTCCGGAGCGGGAGCCGCTTTTCCCATGTTGAACCAGAAGGGAAAAGTAATGACGGCGATAAAAACAACCAGTCCCGCGAGAATCTTTTTCTTGTCCTTCATCGGTTACTCCTCCATTCCCGGCAGCGGCTCGCCGCGCAAGTCGGTTTCTCTATCCTTTTCCCCGGGCAGAATCAGGGCATTGGCCACGAGTTCGTGAAGCCCGGTCACATCGACCTCCGGCACCCAGTATTCCATGGATGCAGGCAGCGCCGCGCGGTCGATGGCGCATACACAGGCCAGCATATTCACACCGAATTTATCATGGACGTGCTTGACGGCGTTGGCCCGTGGGAACCCGCCGGCCATGCGCAGCTCCATGTTCTCTCCGGCGTTGAGACCTGCGCCGCTGCCGCAACAGAAGGTCTGCTCCCGGATGGTATTGGCCGGCATTTCATAGAAATTGTTGGCCACGTTCTCGATTACGTAGCGCGGTTCGTCCAACAGGCCCATGCCCCGGGCGGGGTTACAGGAGTCATGGAAGGTAATGATTTTATTATCATTGCGGCTGGGATCCAGCTCCAGTTTGCCGTGTTTGATCAAATCGGCGGTAAACTCGGCGATATGCACCATCTTGGTCGAGCTGGCATTCTCAAACTTAGTGCCAGTAATGGGATTGACCGGCTCTTCGAGGAAGTCGGCAGGGCCGTTCATGGTATCCATGTACTGATGGATCACGCGCCACATGTGACCACATTCACCACCCAAAATCCATTTGACGCCCAGGCGCTTGGCCTCGGCGTACATTTTGGCGTTGAGGCGTTTCATGGTTTCGTGGGAGGTAAAAAAGCCGAAGTTACCCCCCTCGGAGGCATAGGTGCTCCAAGTGATCTTGAGCCCGTATTTCTCTTTCAGGTAGTGGAAGAGAATCATGTAACCCATACAGGTGTAAGTACCCGGATCGGCGAAGACGTCACCCGATGGGGTGATGAACAGGATGTCGGCGTCCTTTTCCATATAGGCGGGTTTTACCTGAACCCCGGTAATTTCCTCGATATCCTCGACGAAGAAGTCGAGCATATCCTTGAAGGCATGCGGCTGAATTCCCAAGTGGTTACCGGTCATAAAACAATTGGACACCGGGGTGGCGATCCAGTCGATATTCAGGCCCAGCAGGTTAAGCAGTTCGCGGCCCATGATGGTGATTTCGGCCGTATCGATGCCATAAGGGCAAAAAACCGAACAACGCCGGCACTCGGTGCATTGAAACAAGTAGTACCACCACTCCTTGAGGACATCCAGAGTCATGGGCCTGGCACCGGCAAAGCGTCCCAGAATCTTGCCGACCTTGGTAAAGTCATTGCGGTAGACGCTGCGCAACAACTCCGCCCTGAGCACCGGCATGTTTTTGGGATCACCGGTACCGATAAAGAAATGACACTTATCGGCGCATGCGCCGCAACGCACACAAATGTCCATGAACACCTTGAAGGACCGGAATTTTTCCAACCGTTCCCGGAACCCCTCGTAGATGATCTGCTGCCAGTTGTCGGGAAGCTTCCAGTCGTCATCCAGTGGATTCCATGCTCGTGCGTAGGGAAGGCTCAGGGTTTCAACGCTTTTCGGGTTGGATGCGTAGCAGTACATCCCTTTGCGAATATCCACGGGCGTGTCCATCCAACCGGTGCCGGACGGACGATGATCTATCTTTGACAATAGTTCATCGGGTGTGATCAGCTCATCTGCCATTATCTGCTCCTTTTATCTTACGCCTGTTCTTCGGGCATTTTTACGACCGGCAGGCCGGCTTCGACCATTTTTTCTCGGAAATCGTCTTCATACTCTTCGTAAGTATGAACCTTGACCGGGTAATTCCAGGGGTTCACATGCCGGAACTGCCGGCTGTTGGCGGTCATGTTACGGGTCGGGCTGAGAAAAATCCCGCCCAGATGCATCAGCTTGCTGAACGGGAAATAAGCCAACAGGACACTGACCAGAAACACGTGGGCAAAGAAAAGCGCGCTGATCCCCTCGGGGATCGTCGGTCTGAAAGTAACGAGTCCCATGGTCAACTCTTTAATGGCGACGATATCTACTTTGGTAAAATAACGCATGAAGATCCCGGACAGGGCAATCCCCATGATCAGAAACAAGGGGAAAAAATCATTGGCCAGGGAGATGTAGCGGACTTGGGGAATGAAGACCCGGCGCAGAAACAGGTATAGCGCCGCGGCAAGCAGGACGAATCCCGAGATATAAATACCGGGCAGCCCCCATTGAACCGCATCGTAGAGTACCTCGGTGCGGAAAAAGCTGTCTACATTTTCGGTCAGGGTAACAAAAAACGGCACCGGTTCCGTAAAGAAACGCAAGTGCCGTACGATTACCGCGAAAAAGGCGTAATGAAAGGCCAGTGCCCCGATCCACAAAAACAGCTCCAGTTGATAGGTCAAGTGAGGCCCGCCCCTCAACTTCATCCGACTGTTGCGGAAAAGGGACCGAAAACAGACAATTTCCAAAAACATCCGGACAACGACGCCAAAGGTCGATGACGGGTTGTCGATTTTAGCCTGTTTAAACCAAGGCAGGGATGGCTGCTGCCCGCAAGTGGTCACAATTCGGAAGGGCACCGCCGACCGGGCCCAGCCCATCACGCGGCGCGTAAACCCGACAACGAATAGAATCACCGCCAAATAGGGCACAATGATGCCGAAAACCATCTGCAGGCCCGCCCCCTGCTGCGTGCCCACATAAGCGATCAGGAACAGCACGATAACCGCTATGAGGCTAACCATGTAATTTTTATTCATCGAACCGCACCTCACTCTTTGGCCCTGGCAGATTCAGATGATTACGTAAACTCCTTTGCCGCCAATTTTCCATGCCACCCATGACATGAAAAGCATCCCGAAAAGGAGGCTCCGTAAATGCACAACCGCTGCCGGATGCCTGATCGAAAGATTATAAAAAAATCAGAAACCGGGCCCGTCTGCCTCGGTTTCATCAATCAAACCTGCTCGCTTCAATGAACCAAAAAACTGATTTCTGGATTCCGTGGCCTTGAGCTCGAAAATTTTTTCTCGGCAGGCCACATAAATGTCAAAGGCTGTCATGGCCATTTCGTCGATCTGTTGGTCCAGCTCATTGATAGCCGGTATTTTGCCATCCGGCGCCGCCATGTGCTGACGAACGATCTTTTTTAGCGCAAAGATGAACGCCGTGGCCTTGGATGGAGAAAAGGATTGTACCGCCCTGATTCTCAGGATTGGGTCTATCGCCGCAGCCATCGCCTCGCGTCCCGCCCCCGTGATCACGGCATCCAATAGCATCTCAAGGCTTTGGTGGGTGGCCTGTCCCACCGGATTGGCAAAGGGATCTTTTTGACTCTTTAAAAAACGGGCCGTATCGGCCGGGTAAGAGTCCACGGTGATCTGGAACCAGCTTTTCAGGATCTCTTGTTTTTTGGCTGCCAGTGTATGTGCTGAACTCATCTACGATTTCACCCCAACGGCATCCGCAAGGCAAACACGGATCCCCTCATTCAACGTCAGCTTGTCGTTTCGGATTATTTTGATGGAAATATGCTGCAACGGCCGGAAATCAGCCAAATTCAAGCACGAATCTATAGTCAACTTACCCTTTTCTGTCAAGGACAAATAAGACGCCGCCCGCCCGGGCAACTACCGTCAGCGATACATTTTCTTCCATGGGGAGCGCTGATTTTCCCGCGTGTCACTCAGGGCCAGGTAAAGCGTGCCGACGGCAAGTTCGGCGCAGTGATAATGGTCCGCAGGCAACGTTTCCAGAAAATGGGCCACCTTATCCGGGGTAATCTCCCAGGCGTCCGCAACCGTCTTGCCCTCCACAAGCGAAACAATGGCATTACAACAGGCGTTGGTGTTCAGACAACCATCGATATCATAGGCGATCGTCTTAATCCGATCACCGTCGAGATTAATGAAAAACGTCACGGAGTCACCGCAATCCCCCGTTTTCTGGGCATATCCGTCGGCATTCGGCAATCGTTCCCGGTGATCGGCGCGGAATGCCATTTCCAAAAAAATCAGTGCGTGATCCTGCCAGAAATCCGTTGTCTCCTTTTGTTCTTGCATCTGTCGATTCTCCAAAATCATTAAAAATGATCGGCGATATTCCCCGATACCAACGGCGGAGTTATAGAAGCCGCTGCCAGCTTTGTCAATACAGGTTCTCAACAAGCGCTTAACCCATTGCGATAGTTAATTATTTATGTTATGGTAGATGCTACTCGGCACGCCGCAAATGCCGATTGAAATGGAAAGGTTGTCCTCCATGAAAACCGTCGCCATCGTTGCTAACGTGGCTCAATTGGCTGCCATCTTGCTGATTCTTTTCATCCGAGGGTTGGATCTCGGTGTTCTGGTAATCTTTCTGCTTTTTATTTTAATGGCCGTCCCCTTCATCAATTTTCTGGCGCTGTTTTTCTCCCATCCTTCGCCGATGGACAAGCCTGTCGTGACGGATCAGGATCAGGCAATGATCAAACGCGAAGCCATGCGTATTCGATACCGAACCGACCACTGCCCGATCCTCGACACCCGTTTAGGTGCTTTCGCCGTCAGAAACCTTTCTGAAGGTGGCGTGTCTATCAGCGCCACATCAAAAACGCCTTTCAGAAAACGGATTCGGGGTCAGATTCAACTGCTTTGTGGCGATCGCCTGAAGTTTAAAGCCAGCCTGCTGCGAAGGGATGAAGGTGAGGTGGTCTTCGGCTTCAGCACGCCCATCGGGACCGCCATTCTCATGGAAGAAAAAAAGGTGGCGGCCATCGGCCCCACCTCCGAATAAACTTTTTTTATGAAAAATGGGTCAGGTCCAACAGCGATGCCGACGCGGTGAAGGCAAGGCCGCAGACATTCCACGCATCCCCAGCAGATGGAAAAATGAATAGGATCCATTTGTGATTTGTGCCGAAGCGTACCCTACGGGGCGACTGGGAAACGGCCCTTTGAGCAGAAGGCATTAGTATCGCGGAGGCGCCAAAGCGGATCGGCTCGGGCACCCAATCTTTTGCGTACCGCCGCCCCCTTCAAAGGGGATCCCCTTTGGGAGAATAGCCCGGTTCATCTGGCCGCACCCGTATCTGCCATGGAAAAAGCCACCAGCAAATCCTGCTTGGCCCTGGCGGCCGACCATTGGTTAAGGGAGGCGAGTTGTTTTACGGCGGTCGAAGCCGGATCGACGATCTTTGCCGGAACGGCGTTCAGGCAGGTATCCATTGTAATCAAAAACACGACGCTCACGACTAAATCGCCGTCCGCCATTGTCCATCAGTACCGGTCTTGTATCTGCGATATCTTGCGCTTTGTGCATTTTTTTATCCATTTCTACGACGCCACGAGAGGCCACGCGGGCCAATTTTTCAGGTTCCGCTGTAACATGCACGTACGGAATTATGCTCAGGACATATGCAACGAGCATACCGATATCCAGAATCGATCAGTAAACATAAGAATTCAATAGGTTACTGTTTTTTTCGACCATCAACCAACGGACATGTGGTAAATTAGGTAATAATTCACATGAAATAAATTACATATCAGAAAAATAATTCTCATATTCATTCCGATCATGAACCAGGCTCCGGCCGTCGCTACCGATCGTGTTTCAGATGTCAAATAAGGCCGGTAACGACCGTGAATTAGCCGCCTCGGCGGCGTTTTCCGAAGGCCGCCTTACCGTTGTTTTTTCTACGTGGACGGGCCTGACGGCGGGTCGAATCCGTAAGGGATTCAGAACGCATCGATTTACGCCTGCTTTGGACTGTTGAGCGATGATGGGCAGCGACGTCGAAAAGGGGCTCCAGATGCGGCATCTTCAATTCGCGTAAAGCGCTACGAATCAGTTGGCGGTTGGCGGGATTGCCATATTGAATGAGCGCCCGTTGCATTTTGCGTTCTCGGAATGTCTTGGCCACATGGACGGAACGCCCGCTGAAGGGATCTTTTTCCGTATAATACATGACCCCCGAAAGGGTGAGCGGCAGCGGAATGAAGTCTTGAATCTGTTCGGGACGCATCTTTCTGGCGATCAAGTAGCGGGCCATCTCCAGCGCACTTTCCAACGTCGCGCCGGGATGAGCACTGATAAAATAATTGACCAGGAATCGCCTTTCGGAAAGCCGCGCCCCCACGCGCCCGAATTGCGCCCGAAATGCATCGTAAACGCGAATGGGCGGTTTGCCCATGGCCTCGAGCACGGCATCATTTACATGTTCCGGGGCGACTTTCATGCGTCCGCTGACGTGGAACCGACACAGTTCCTCCAGGTAGGCATCGGTCTTCTTGTCCACGAATAGATCATGGCGAAATCCACTGCCGATAAAGGCGTGGTTGACGCCCGGCAAGGCCCTGATGCGACGGTACAAGGGCAGGCTTTTGGCGGTGCCAGAATCGAGGCTGGGGCAGATCGTGGGCACCATGCAGCGCTTGGTGCGGCAAAAGCCCTTGGTGGACCAGCGGCGGCAGCTTGATCCGTAAAGATTGGCCGTGGGGCCGCCCATATCACTGATCGTGCCATGAAATGACGGGTCGCGGACCAAACGCTCGGCCTCGCGAACGATGGAATCGGCACTACGGCTTTGAACCATACGCCCCTGATGAAAATAGAGGCTGCAGAAATTGCATTCGCCACAACAACCCCGATGGGTTACCAGGCTATGCCGCACCGTTTCCAGTCCCGGAACACCACCGGCGGCGTCATCGTCGGGATGCCAAGCACGCCGATAATCGAGTTCATAAATGGCATCCAAAGCGGCCTGGGCAAGCGGCTTGGGCGGAGGAAATACCACGGCATAACGGTCGCCATGGGCCTGTACCACCGTCCGGGCGGTAAAGGGATTTTGTTCTTGGTAAAAATCCACGAAGGCCTGGCTGAAGGCCTGGCGGCTTGTCGTAACCGCTTCATAGGATGGCAGGGTAACGACTTCGCCCAGCCGATTCGGGTCCTTGCGAATCACCGCCGTTCCCGGAATGTGGTCGAGACTGCCGATCGCCTCCCCGGCGCTCAGGCGGCGGGCGATTTCCACCACCGGCACCTCACCCATGCCATAGACCAATATATCGGCCCGGCTATCGAAAAGGATCGAGCGGCGCACCCGGTTATCCCAATAATCGTAATGGGCCAGACGGCGCATGCTGGCCTCGATGCCGCCGATCACCACGGCGGCGTTCTTAAACGCCTGCCGCACGCGATTGGCATAGACGATCAGGGCCCGATCCGGCCGCCGGCCGATTTTCCCCCCCGGAGAGAGACCATCCTTTTGACGCCGGCGCTTATTGGCCGTGTAGTTGGCCACCATGGAGTCGATGTTGCCCGACGTGATGCCGAAAAAAAGCCGAGGACGGCCAAGACGCCTGAAGTCTTCCATGCCGCGCCAATCGGGCTGGGCAATGATTCCCACCCGATATCCATGGGACGCCAACACGCGTCCGATCAAAGCCGTACCAAAGGCCGGGTGATCCACATAAGCATCACCGGTGACAAGGATGATATCCAGGACGTCCCACCCCCGGCGTTGCATGTCCGATCGAGATATGGGTAGAAAATCAGCGGGCATCGAACTTGACCCGTACCGGTTGAGGCGCTAATCGATCCAATCCGACCATCGTTATTTCGTTTTTGCTATTTGACATTTCAGGTTTTCCGTTTATTCCTTGAGCCCATGGAACCGATGGTGTATCAGAGCCCTTCAGTAAAATATCCCTTACTCGAGATCATCGCGGAGGAAAAACGTGCCCATTTATTACGTTAACGGCGAATTCGTTCCGGCCGAAGAAGCGGTCATCCCGGTGGACGACTTGGCGCTCTTGCGTGGCATCGGGGTCTTCGACCTGCTACGCACCTATAACGGCAAACCCTATTTTCTGGATGCCCATATCGATCGGCTGGAAAACTCGGCCCACAAAATCGGTCTGGCCCTGCCCTGGTCGCATGCCGAAATCGTCGACGTGGTCAACGCCACCCTGGCCAAGAACGATATTCCCGAAGCCAATATCCGCATCGTCGTCACCGGTGGCTCCAGCACCGATTTCATGACGCCCTCCGGCCCCCCACGGCTATTGGTATTGGTTTCACCGCTGCCCACGCTTCCTAAAAACTGGTACACCGACGGCGTCAAGATCATTTCCTGGGAAGTCGAACGCCCCATCCCCGGCGCCAAGAGCATCGACTATATTTCCGCCAGCCTGGCCCTTAAAAAAGCGGCTGCCCAGGGGGCCGTCGAAGCGCTTTACATCGACCGCAATGGGCTGGCCCTCGAGTGCACCACGGCCAATATTTTCGCTTTTGTGGGAGGCACCCTGACCACCCCCGGTCGGGGGATTCTTTCCGGTGTCACCCGCAAGGTGGTTTTGCAGCTCGCCGAACGTCTGTTTCCCATCGACATCCGCGATGTTTCACGCGCACAGCTCGTGGCCGCCGACGAGGTATTCATCACGGGAACCAGCAAAGGTCTGGTGCCGGTCGTCCGTATCGATGAAGCAACCATCGGCGACGGCCGCCCTGGAAAAAACACCCGGCGATTGATGGTAGCGATGAAGCAGCATACGGAAAAGGGATAAATTATCCCTCGAATGGTAGGGGCACGGCGCGCCGTGCCCCTACGCCGCCGATTCCAGAATCGCCTTGGCCTGCCCCCAAACCGGACGTTCCGAAAGGTTAACACACTTGGCTCGGCGATGAAACGCCTTGACAAGTCACTGATGGTTTCCAATCTTAAGGCCATTGTACCCCATACCCGAACCGCCGAGACATCGGAGAAAGCATGGCCTGGATCACCGTACCCGGTTTGGCCGGTAAGGTTTACGCACCGGACAGCGACGGCCAACCGCAAAAAAAACATCCCTGTCCCACTTGTTTTTCCTGCCAGTGGTGCGATGAAACCCGCTGCCGGATCTGTCGAAATGGGTCCACCACCTTCAGAGACAAAGCACGGGCAACGGATACCTCCTGTGATCGCCATCAGCCAATCCGAAATACGTCAACGGAACCCCCGAAATAAGCCCCCCGCTCACCATCCACGGCCCGATCACCGACCACCGTTCACCGATCACCCCTACTCCCCCTTCATCCGATCCCAAAATGCGCTGCCACTGTCCTGGGGACGATTGCCGCTCGGCGGTGGCGGAGGCGGAAAAGAAGCGCCGTTTTGCGGCCGGACACCTCTCAACCGGCTGATGCGTTCTTCCATGGGGGGATGGGTAGAAAAAAGGTTTTGCAGACTTTTACCGGACAACGGATTGACGATAAACATATGGGCCGTAGATGGATTGGCGGCCATGGGGATCTGTCGGGAGTAGGCGCCCAACTTCTCCAAGGCCTTGGCCAGACCCTCGGGGGAGCCGGCAATCCGTGCGCCGGTGGCATCGGCCAGATACTCCCTGGAACGGGAGACGGCCATCTGAATGATCATGGCGGCAACGGGAGCGACAATGGCCATGACGATCATGCCGATGGCGCCGCCACCACCATTGTCGTCATCACGGCTCATGCCACCGAAAATGGCCGACCAGCGCGCCATGGAGGCCAGCATCATGATGGCGCCGGCCATGGTGGCGGCAATGGTGCCGATGAGAATATCCCGATTCTTCACGTGGGCCAGTTCATGGGCCAGCACACCCATGATTTCCTGGCGATTCATCAGCTTGAGCAGCCCCTGGGTGACCGCCACCACGGCATGATCTGGATTTCTGCCCGTAGCAAAGGCGTTGGGCGCCTCCTGGGGGATGATGTACACCTTGGGCATGGGCAGGCTGGCCTGGCGGGCAAGCGTTTGAACCATGCCATACAGATCGGGGGCGTCCTGGGCCGTGACCTCGTGAGCCCGATACATCTTGAGCACCATTTTGTCCGAGAACCAATAACTGAAAAAATTCATGCCCGCGGCCAACAACAGGGCAATGATCATCCCTTGGCGGCCGCCCATCAGATTACCGGCGAGCATGATGAGAACCGTCATGCCGGCCAGCAGAACCGTGGTCTTGAGCTGATTGCCCATTTTCACATCCTCCTTGGTCGTCTTTGGTGGTCGAGACAATGCCGTTCCTGCTCCCGTTTTGCGGGTGCTAAAAAAATAACACCAATTCGCTCGAAGGCAACACCGCTTTACAACCCTCCGTTTCGATGCTAAATTTAATAGGTTATCATTTTTTTTAATTCCACTGCACATCCACAACAGGAATCAGGTTCGGGGAAACACTATGGAATACATCAAAATTAAATTCGGCAGCAATTTTGATCCAACCGGTCAGGGGCTGGGGAAAACCATTCAGGAAATATTCCGGCCACGGCCCGTCAACCCCATGTTTTCATCCCGGGAACACATGTGGACGCCTCAGATGGATATCTTCGAGACACCGGAAGAGATCATGATCTGGGCTGAAATCTCCGGTGTGGAAAAAGACGATCTGGACCTTGAAATCAACTCCCGGGCAGTCAAAATTTCCGGTATCCGGCGAGAGATGCCCCGGGTGTCCAACGGCACCTTTCGGTTGGCCGAGATTCAATATGGCCGCTTCGAGCGCGTCCTTTACCTGCCGTCTCCGGTGGATACGGAAGTCGTATCGTCCAGCTATACCAACGGACTGCTGAAAATCAGGATCGCCAAACTCAAGCTCGACAAGGTTCACAAGATTCCCATCAGCGAAGAATAGCGGTATTCCCGGCAGCCGATTCAGGTGGATACGAAATGGCGATCCGCCCCCGCCGGCCGGGACTAGCCGAACCACTCCCCTTTAGGAGGAATCATGCAAGATAAGCAACCATCTTTGGATTATAGTACCGAGAATTTGCCAACCGTGCTCCCCATTCTGCCCCTGTTCGATGCGACCCTGTTCCCCAAAATGGTGTTGCCACTGGTGGTGATGCGGGGTGAGTCGGTGCAACTGATCGACGAGGCCATGGCAAAGGACCGTATGATTGGACTGGTGGTGGCCAAAAAGCAGGAAAACGTCAAGCCCGATCCCGACAGCGGTGACATGGCCTTGGTCGGCACGGTGGCGCTGATCCTGAAAATGGCCAAGACCGAGGACAACCGGGCCCAATTATTGGTACAGGGATTGAGCCGCTTCCATGTCAAAGCCTACCAGGAAGGCAAGCCATACCTGGTTGCCGAGGTGGATTACTTCGATGATATTGACCGCATGGATAACGAAACCGAAGCCTTGATGGCCAACGTCATCAAGCAGTTCGGCCGGGTCGTACAGCTCTCGCCGGGCCTGCCCCAAGAAATGGCCTCCATGGCCACATCCATAAAAGAGCCCGGCACCCTGGCCGATATGGTGGCCTCGACCATCAACTCCTCGGCCGAGGAAAAGCAGCAAATCCTGGAAATCCAGGATTCCACCAAACGCCTCAAGGCGGTGACCAAACTGGTCCATCACCAATTGGAAATCCTGGAGTTGGGCAACAAGATCCAATCCCAGGTCAAGGGAGACATGGACAAACGCCAGCGGGAGTACTACCTGCGTCAGCAACTCAAGGCCATCAAAGAGGAGTTGGGCGAAACCGACGAGTCCGGGGTCGAGTTGGAAGAATACCGCGCCAAAATCAAGGAGCGCAACCTGCCCGAATTGGCCGTCAAGGAAGCCGAACGCGAACTGGATCGATTGTCGCGCATGCACCCCTCTTCGGCCGAATACACGGTGGCCATGACCTACCTGGACTGGCTCACCGAACTGCCCTGGGACGTGAGCACCGAAGACAACCTGGATATTAAAAAGGCGCGCGCCGTGCTAGATGAGGACCATTTCGGGCTGGAAAAGGCCAAACGCCGCATCATCGAATACCTGGCCGTGAGAAAACTCAAACCCGACTCCAAGGGCCCCATTCTCTGTTTTGCCGGCCCTCCGGGAACCGGTAAAACATCGTTAGGCAATTCCATCGCCCGGGCCCTGGGCCGCAAATTTCACCGCATCTCCTTAGGGGGCGTACGTGACGAGGCCGAGATCCGCGGTCATCGGCGCACGTATGTGGGTGCCCTGCCCGGCCGGATCATTCAGGGGCTCAGGCGGGCGGGCTCCAACAACCCGATCTTCATGTTGGATGAAATCGATAAAGTGGGATCCGATTTCAGGGGGGATCCCTCATCGGCACTGTTAGAGGTCCTGGATCCGGAACAAAACTTCTCCTTTTCCGATCACTACCTGGACGTTCCCTTCGATCTGTCCAAAGTGATGTTCATCACCACGGCCAATGTGCTGGATACCATTCCGTCGGCCCTTCGCGACCGCATGGAAGTGCTAGAACTTCTGGGTTACACCGAGGATGAAAAGGTTAAAATCGCCAGCCGCTATCTAATCCCGCGTCAGCGTGAGGCCCATGGCCTGAAAGCCAAGGAAATCAACATCACCGCCGGTGCCATCCGACACATTATTACCGGGTACACCCGCGAGGCCGGCCTGCGCAACCTGGAGCGTGAAATCGCCGGCGTCTGCCGGGGCGTAGCCGCCGGCATCGCCGAGGGCAAGATCAAAAAAGCAACGATCAAAATCGACGACTTGGCCGAATATTTGGGGCCGGTCAGACTGCAGTCCGAAGCCAAGGCCCGCATGACGACCCCCGGCGTGGCCATGGGCTTGGCTTGGACCCCGACGGGCGGCGACCTCCTATTCATCGAGGCCACGGCCATGAAAGGCAAAAAAGGCCTTACCCTGACCGGTCAGTTGGGTGACGTCATGAAAGAGTCGGCCACGGCAGCCTTGAGTTTCATCCGGGCCAATGCCAAGAAGCTGGGCGTGGACGAGAATTTCTTCGAGGGGCACGATATCCACATCCATGTACCGGCCGGTGCAATCCCCAAGGATGGTCCGTCGGCCGGTGTAACCATGCTCACGGCCCTGGTATCGCTGTTAAAAAATAAAACCATCAAGAAAAACCTGGCCATGACCGGAGAGATCACCCTGCGCGGCCAGGTGCTCCCCGTAGGCGGCATCAAGGAAAAGGTGCTGGCCGCCCACCGCGCCGGCATCAAGGTTATCCTGCTCCCCAAGTGGAACGAGAAGGACCTGATCGACATTCCTCAGAAGGTGCGTGATGATATCGAGTTCCATTTCATGGAAAAAATGATCGACGTGTTGAAAATCGCCATCAACGGGTAAAATCTCAAAGTCCAATAAGCAAACAACAAATAAATTTAAAAAAATATCTATAGAGAGCATCCGTTGAGGAGACTGAAAAAGGCAACAGGAACACGTAGAATCGGAATGAGTCGGGTCCGGCAAGAGGTGTTGCCGCTGGCAGCGGCAGGAATGTTTATCCTCCAGGCCTGCGCCTCGGCCCCGTCTTCACCCCCTCCCGCCCCTCCCACGCCCCCGGGACAGCCCATACCCTACCGGGTAAACGGTATCTGGTATCGCCCCCTGCCCAATGCAAGGGGCTATGCCGAAAATGGCGTGGCGTCTTGGTATGGTCAAAAGTTCCACGGGCGCAAAACATCCAGCGGCGAGATATACAACATGTACGCCATGACCGCGGCTCATAAAACCCTGCCTCTGGGTACGTGGGTGCGGGTCCGACGCACGGATACCGGCAGGCAAATCGAGGTGCGTATCAATGACCGGGGACCCTTCGTTCGTGGCCGCATCATCGATCTGTCCTACACCGCGGCCAGTGAGTTGGACATGATCGGTCCCGGTACGGCCCGGGTGGAGGTCGTGGCCCTGGGTAAACGGCAGCACACGGCCTCGGGCGATGCTTACATCCCCGTAGATTATTATAGCGGGGCATTCACCTTCCAGGTGGGCGCCTTCGCCAGCCGTGATAATGCCGAACGCCTGCGGGCCAAGCTGTCCCCACGTTTTGACAATGCGCATGTGGTTCCCTATGACCGCGGAGACGCAGTATTCTACAGAGTGCGCGTCGGCCGCTGCAACGACCTGGAGAGCGCGGGGGCATATGAACAATTTCTGGCCGACAATGGATTTCCGGAGGCGTTTATTGTGGCCGAGTGAAGCTCGGCCAGTGTTAAGTGAAGGAATGCTGACGCTAATCGATTGTATCCTTCCCTTAACCACTTAACACCTAAATCTTAACACTTGTCGATTAAGCCAATACAACCCCTAACGGCGCAACTTGCAGCAGATATCATCGTGTTCACCCCCGACACCATATTTCTAGACCGCGACGGCGTAATCAATCAAGACTCCCCGGACTACATCAAAAGTCGGGCGGAATTCCATCCGCTTCCCGGCAGTATCGAAGCAATCGCCCGGTTGTCGCGGGCATCCATTCGCGTCATCATCATCACCAACCAGTCGGCCGTCAATCGGAAAATGATTACCCTGGCCGAGCTACAGGCGATCCATCGGGAATTGAGGGCGGCGGTGTCCGATCACGGGGGCCGAATCGATGATATATTTTTTTGTCCCCATCACCCCGACGAGGGCTGCGCCTGCCGTAAACCCAAACCGGGTCTGATTTTGGCTGCCCACCGGCGTCATGGCATCGATCTGTCCCGTTCGGTGATGGTCGGCGACAGCGCCAAGGATATTCTGGCCGGTCAGGCCGCCGGCTGCGCCCGTACCGTTCTTGTTTGCACCGGCGACGCCAACCGTGCATTGGATACGCTCATCGGATGCGGCTGCCGCCCGGATCGGATCGTCGCCGACCTGGCCGCCGCCGTGGATTGGATTCTCGGTCAGGATCATGGATAACCCCCCGAACAAGGCAGCCCCGCCCGAGATTGTGATCGCCGGACGCATCCAACGTATCACCTACTATAATCGGGAGAACCACTTCGTGATCGCCCGCCTGCTGACGGATGAAAACCGGCGCACGATCACCATCAAGGGAACCATGCCCGATCCCAAGGCCGGTGAATCCGTCGAAGTCTGCGGCACCTGGCAAACTCATGCCCGATACGGCCAACAATTGCATTTCACCCGCTTCACGACCCGCCTACCGGCCACCGTGGACGGCATCCGCGGATACCTGGAATCCGGATTCATCACGGGTGTGGGCCGCAAGCTGGTGGACCGGCTCATCGACCACTTCAAGGCCGACACCCTGACGGTCATCGAAACCGATCCGGACCGGCTGACCGAAGTCAATGGCATCGGCGAAAAGATCGCCCGGCGTATCGCCACGGCGTGGCAGTCTCACCATGCCGCCCGCAAGCTCTTGTCGTTTCTGGAGCAAAACGGCGTCGATACCGTTCATGCCGCGCGGCTGCTACGTGAGTACGGAAACGACGCGGTGGAGATCCTGTGCAACGATCCGTATCGGGCGGCCGAGGATATCCCCCGCGTGGGATTTCTGATTGCCGATGCCATCGTGCGCCACGCGGACACGCCCGTGGATGAAATGAACCGGGCCAAGGCCTGCCTTCTGCACCTGGTCGAACAGGCTGTCGATCAGGGGCACACCTATATCGCTCAGTCTTCGCTTTTCGAGCGGTGTCAACAAACCTTTGACCTGGCGACGGCCATGTGTGCCGCCGCCCTGGACGATCTGATGCAGGCCGGACACCTCGTGGCAGTCGACGAGGCGCCCCTGATCTTTCCCAGCGCGCTTCACCAGGCCGAAACCGCCATCGCCCGGCGCATTGTCGCCATGCAAAGCGTTCCGGTCGGTGACACCCCGCCGGATAGCCGGACGATCACCGATGCGGTACTGAAAAAGCTCGCCATCACCCTCTCCCAGCAACAGGAAATGATCCTGACGCAGGTGCTGGCCCACAAAGTCTCGGTGATCACCGGCGGACCCGGTACCGGCAAAACCACACTGGTTCGATCCATCACCGCGGTCATGGAAGGCCTCGGACGGCGTGTCTTATTGGCGGCACCAACGGGTCGCGCCGCTCGGCGGCTTTCCGAAGTCACCGGACGATCGGCGACCACCCTGCACAAGGCCCTGGGCTACAACCTGGCCGATGGCCATTTCGAACGCACCGAAGACGATCCCCTGACGGCCGATGTGGTGATCATCGACGAAGCCTCCATGGTCGACACCCTGCTCATGGCTCACCTGATCCGGGCCGTTCCCATGACGGCGACGTTGATCCTGATAGGCGATGTCTTTCAGTTACCATCGGTGGGACCGGGAAACGTGCTGGCAGACTTGATCCGCTCCAAAACCATCATCACTTTCGAACTGACTGAAATCTTCCGGCAGGATGAGCAAAGCCTCATCGTAATAAATGCGCACCGCATCCTGAAAGGCCAGCCGCCGGTCGTCGATCCTCCGACGGAACCGGATATGCTGTCCGATTTTTATTTTTTTGAGCAGACCACCCCTGAAACAGTCGTAAAAACCGTAGTGGCATTGTGCCAAAAGGAAATCCCCCATCATTTCAGACTGGATCCGATTCGCGACGTTCAGGTGCTAACCCCCATGCACCGTGGCCTCGTAGGCACACTGAATCTCAACCGAATGCTGCAGCAGGCATTAAACGCCAATGGTGATCAGGTCGAGGTCATGGGCAATCGGTTCAAAGTGGGCGACAAAGTGATGCACCTTCGCAACAACTACCGCAAAGAGGTGTTCAACGGGGATATCGGAATCCTGCACAGTATCGATACAAAAAATGAGCGGGCCGAGGTGGATTACGACGGCCGCCTGGTACCCTATAATTTTTTGGAACTCGACGAACTGTCCCTGGCCTATGCCATCAGTGTGCACAAATCCCAGGGATCGGAGTATCCGGCCGTGGTAATCCCTCTACTGACCCAGCATTACATCATGCTGCAACGCAACTTGCTTTACACGGCACTGACCCGGGGTAAACAACGGGTGGTGATCGTCGGCAGCGCAAAGGCGCTGAACATCGCCCTTAAAAATGACCGCCCCAGGCAGCGGCGTTCAATGCTGGCCAAGCGGCTCAACCCGCAATTGTCGACTGACGGTGACAACATGAAGATTTAAAACATATTGAAATAATGGAGTCAAAGGCCATCCCAGGACGAATGCCAACTATTTGAAAAGGGTGGTCAGGTCGCATCCGGATCGGTATCCGTGACTTTTTCGGGGACAGGAAACTTGAAGAAGTCGATACCTTCGGCTTTGAGGGTTTTCTCTTCCTGAGGCGTGCTGACCCCTCGAATATTGCGGGGTTCGGTCACACCGTAATGCATTTTCAGGGCTTCTTTGGCAAAATCAGATCCCACGTTGTCAAAATTGTTTTCAACGTAGTCGACAATCTGCCGGCTCAGGGCCGCCAGTTCTTCCCTATTTCCGCTCACCATGGAAGGTGAACCGGACGTCCCCTTGATGGCAAATGTGGAGGGGAGTTTTCGAATATCGGTATCCTCACAAACCGGACAAGAAATCAGGCCCTGACTTCTCTGATGGTCGAATGCATGGCTGTCTTCAAACCAGCCTTCGAACCGGTGGTTGTTGCTGCATTGTAGGTCGTATGCGATCATGAATCCTTCACTTGCCTGTTTATGTTACACTTTTTTGAATATCATAGGACATGACGGTTGAAAAGAAATTATTGACAGATGTTCTTTTTTCAACTCAAATGAGACCGATTTTGAATCGGTTGCCACAACCCCAACCCTATACGGAGAGTATCGTTGTCATGAAAACCTTACGCGCATATTTCTGGATGGCTCTCGTCAGCCTTTTCATCCTGCCCGGCATCGCCCTCGCCCAGACGGTTTATGTGTCCGAGGACTTTGAAATCACCATGCGCACAGGCCCCGGCACCGCCCACAAGATAATATCGCTGATTCAAAGCGGTAAGGCACTGGAGATGGTGGAAAGAGGCGAGGATTGGTCCATGGTGCGCACCACCACCGGCAAGGAAGGGTGGGTGCTCAACCGCTACCTCACCGAAGACCAGCCCTGCGCCATGGTGCTTGACCATGTTCGGCAGAATTATGATATTCTGGCCGCTCAATACAAGGATATCAAATCCCAATACGACGCGCTCAGCGCTCAGAAAACAGTGCTCGACAGCGATCTTTCCCAGAGCCAGCAGGAGCGCGACGAACTCAGCCAAGCCTATACGTCCCTAAAAAAGGAATCCGCCGATTATTTGAAACTGAAGAAACGCCATCAGGAGATTTCCGCCGAATTAGAAGCCGAAAAAACGCGCAGTGCCAAATTGGATGACGAAAACATGCAAATGAGACGTAGCCGTATCATCCAGTGGGTCCTCACCGGCGGCGGCATCATGCTGGTCGGATTCTTCATCGGTCTATTCAGCTCCAGCCGGCGAAAACCCCGATCGGGGTTGTATTAGCCGCTTTTCCCCCCAGCGGGGAGACAGATATACCAGATCCGGCCCCAGCGGCCTTGAAAGACGAACATGAACATAAAAAATGATTTTTTAATCATCGGCAGTGGCATCGCCGGACTGATGTATGCACTGAAAGTGGCCGATACCGGAACGGTGGCCATCGTCACCAAAAAACAGGCGGTGGACAGCAATACCAACCTCGCCCAGGGCGGCATTGCCTCGGTATTCGATCAAACCGACTCTTTTGACTTGCACATCCAGGACACACTCGACTCCGGTGATGGGCTATGCAATCCGGATGTGGTGCGCCAGGTGGTCACCGGCGGACCCGAACGGATCCGAGAGCTATTGGATATCGGGGTTAAATTCAGTACGGAAGACGCATCCTCGAAAAAAAACGAAGCTGTTTCTCTCGATCTGGGACGGGAGGGGGGGCATTCCCGTAATCGTATCGTTCATGCCCATGACATGACCGGTCAGGAAGTGGAGCGGGCGCTCCTGCAACGGGCCCGACAGCACAAAAACATCACGTTTTTCGAAAACCACATGGCCGTCGATCTGATCACCTTTTCCACGCGCATCAAACGCGGGCTGGTCACCACTACCCACGAAGATTACTGCTGCGGGGCCTACGTGCTGGACCGCTGTTCAAGGCGGGTCAAAACATTCGGCGCCGGAATTACGCTCCTGGCTACCGGCGGGGCCGGTAAGGTCTACCTGTACACCAGCAACCCGGACATCGCCACCGGTGATGGCATCGCCATGGCCTACCGGGCCGGCGCCACCGTGGCCAACCTGGAGTTCGTCCAGTTTCATCCCACCTGCCTCTACCACCCCGCGGCCAAAAATTTTCTCATTTCCGAGGCCGTGCGTGGTGAAGGGGGACGCCTGATCGATAATAACGGCAACACCTTCATGGAGCGTTACGATCCCAAACGGGATCTGGCCTGCCGGGATGTGGTCGCCCGCGCCATCGACACGGAGCTCAAACGCAGCGGCCAGGACAGTGTGTTTCTCGACATCTCCCACCGGCCGGCGAAATTCGTGACCGAACGATTTCCCAACTTATATGCCAAATGTCTTTCCTTCGGCATCGATATGACCGGAGAACCGATTCCCGTCGTACCGGCGGCCCACTATATGTGCGGTGGCGTAGTCACCGATATGTTCGGCCGCACGGATCTCAACCGGCTTTATGCCGTAGGCGAAACGGCTTGCACGGGTCTGCACGGCGCCAATCGCTTGGCCAGCAACTCCCTGCTCGAGGCCCTGATCTATGCCGATGCGGCCGCCCGTCAGTCTATTGCGGATCTGAATGCCAACGAACCCAGCACACTACCGGATATTCCGGAATGGGACGATGTGGGCACCACCGACAGCGACGAGCAGATCATGGTGACCCATAATTGGGACGAGATTCGCCGCTTGATGTGGAATTATGTCGGTATCGTGCGCTCGGACAAACGTCTGGCCAGAGCCCAGCGTCGGATCGACACCATCCAGAACGAAATCCGCGAATACTACTGGAATTTCAAGGTTTCACCGGATCTCATCGAGCTACGCAACATTGCCACCGTGGCCGAATTGATCATTAAATGCGCCAACCACCGCAAGGAAAGCCGCGGCCTGCACTACAACATCGGCTATCCCCAAAAAGACGATCGGCGCTGGATGAAAGATACCGTGATCCGGCGGCAGATCGTTGGATAGCGATGGTTACACCCTGAACTGATCCACCATCTGCTTGAGGCTCTCGGACAGGCGGGACAGTTCCTGGGCGGACAGGTTGACCTGGCTGCTGCTGGTGGCCATCTCGTTCATGGAGATGCTGACCCCGGCGATGTCCCCGGAAATTTCGCCCGATACGCTCGAGCTCTGGTTGACATTCTCGTTGACCTCCTGGATGCCCTGGGAGGCCTGGGCCACGTTGGTGGCGATATCCTTGGTGGCCGCGGACTGCTCTTCCACGGCCGTGGCGATGGTGGCCACCACCTCGTTGACATCGGTGATGACCTGGGCGATTTCACTGATCTGGCCCACGGTGGTGGCGGTGGTGCCCTGAATGCCCTCGATCTTCTCCTTGATGTCCTGGGTGGCCTCGGCGGTCTGCTTGGCCAGTTCCTTGATCTCGTTGGCCACCACGGCGAAGCCCTTGCCGGCCTCGCCGGCCCGGGCGGCCTCGATGGTGGCGTTGAGGGCCAGCAGGTTGACCTGCTCGCTGATGTCGGTGATGGTTTCGATGACTTTGCCGATGGCGTTGGCCGCCACGCCCAATTGATCCATGTTGGTGGAGGCGTTGCCCGCCTTGTGGGCCGCCTCGTCGGAGATGCCGCGGGCCTTCTCGGCATTCTGGGCGATCTCGCCGATGGTGGCCGACATCTGCTCGGCGGCCGTGGCCACCATATTGGTGTTGGTGGCCGACTGTTCCATGGCCGCGGCCACGGTGTTCATGTTGGCGCTCATCTCCTCGGCGGCGGCGGAGACGGTGTTGGACTTGTCGGTGGCATCGGTGATGCCCTGGGTCATCTGCTCGCTGATGGCGGACAGTTCAGTGGACGATGAGGACAAGGTCTCGACCCCACCGGCGATATCCTCGATGATGCCCTGCAGTTTTTCGATGAAGACGTTGAACCAACGGGCCAGCTCGCCCACCTCGTCGCGAGTGCTGACCGCGAGGCGCATGGTCAGGTCGCCCTCGCCCTGGGCGATGTCCTTGAGACCGGCCACGGCGGCGTTGATGGGACGCACGATGGCACGGGCGGCAAACAGCACGATCACGCCCACGATCAGGCCGGCCACGATGGTAACGATCACGTTGGCGTTGCGGATGGCATGGGAGGCGGCCAGGAATTCATTCTGGTCCTGGGACGCGCTGATGGCCCACCCATTGATGCCCACCGGGGCGAAACCGGCAATCTTGGCAACCCCGTTGAACGTGTATTTTTCCACTCCTGTCTCGCCGGCCATCATTCTTTTGTTGATGGCGTCCATTTCTTTCAGCCCGGTGGTATCGAGTTTCAAAACCAACTCGCTTTTCGGATGCGCGATCACCAGTCCGTTGTGGTCGATCATGTACCCGTAACCGGTTTCACCGATCTTGCGATTAGCGATCAAACGGGTGAAGTAGTCGGCTTTGATAGCGGTTCCCAAGACGCCTAGAAATTCACCGCTGGCAGACTTGATCGGGACAAACGCCGCAGTGGCCGGTTGTCCCGTGGCTTTGGATAAAATCATTTCACTGATTACGGTCTCGCCAGACGCCTTTACCGTCTGAAATGCTTGATTATTTGATAGATCAATCGATTTGTATTTACCGCCACTGGAAAGCACACCGGTGAATATCAGCCCCTTGGTATCGGCAACGAAGATTCCCTGGTATTGATCGCCCATGACCGAAAATTGCCTCTTCAAGGACCGAAATGCAGCATCAGCTATATCTTCAGACGCTTCGATACCGGATGTTTTCACCACCGCCGCCGCGTCGACAATGGGCTGTTGCGCCGCCAGGGCCTGGGCGCGGTCCATCTCTATATCAAGAATCGTGCGGGTCATCCGAGCCAAATCCGTGGCAATATCCTGGACTTGATGTTGCGACAAACCCAACAGGGCGTGTTGCGATTTCGAAAAGGACAAGTAGCCCACGACGATTAACGGAATCACCACGGCGGTCACGCCGCCAACCACCAATTTGGAAGCGATGGAATGCAAATCGAGTTTCATGAAACGTCCTCCTGGCTGATTAGATAGTGGATTCTAGCGTTTCTATCGGGTGCGCGGAAACGATGCTTAATGCTGAATTAGGGGGGGTAAAGGAGGGGGCCTAAGCCCCCCCCTTTTTTTTATTCGTGCGACGCAGGCGAAGGGATCGATTAACTGGATAACGAATTTAAATAGGTGTATAGATTCATCGTGCGGTTGTTGGTCAGGCCCAGTTTTTTACGGATGTTCTTGCGGTGCCATTTTACGGAGCTGGGCGAAAGCCCCGGCAGGGCCGCAATCTCTTTGGTGTTCTGGCCCTCCCGAATCAAATCGGCAATGCGGATTTCGGCGGGGGTGAAATCGATGTATTTTGAAAAGACGGTGGTGGACAACCGGGAAACCATATCGTTGAGATTGGTTTCGATGATATTCAGGTAAGTCCTGACATCCGGATCGAGATTCGCATTGTTCAGTGTTTCGAGGTAGGGAAAAATGCGCCGTTTCAGGTTGATCAACAGATGTGTCTCCACCGCCCTTTTTTCGGTCTCGCGATGATCGAGGGCCGCTTTCAACGCTAAATTGATTTTTTCCAGGTTACGGTTTTTTTCGTCCAGTTCCTTTTCCCGCTTTTCGAGGGCGCAAATCATTTTTTTGCGCTCGCTGATATCGCGCACGATGGCGATGACCTGAACGTCACCATCGACCGTGAACCGCGTCAGGCTGACTTCGGTGTCGACGGGCGAGCCGTTCTTGCGCAAAAAACGCCATTCAAAAACCAGGGGTTCATCCTTCAACACCATGGCGATTTTTTTAGCCGCCGCCACGTTGGATGGTTCACCGTTGGGTTGCACGGCCGGTGAAAGGTCCAGGGGAGCAGCCCCCCCCATCTCCTTGTGCGAACGCATGAAAAGGTCCAGGGCCTTGCGGTTACAAAGCGAGATATTACCCCTTTTGAGAATCAGGATCGCATCGTTGGCATAGTCGAACAGCAGGCGATAATGGATTTCACTGGCGACCAGGGCCTTCTCGGCCACCCGCAGGGCCGTGATGTCCTGCATGGTTTCAATGGCGCCGACAATCTTATTCGCATTATCCTTCACCGGCGCCGCGGTGAAGAACAGCCATTTTCCATTTTCACCGAGGGCCGGAAAAAACAATTCGCCTTCGTAACCCAAGGGGACCGAATGGGAGTGTCTTAATTTACCATCATAGCGAACCGCCAGCTCCTTATCGCTGGCCTCTCTCACAATCAGATCGGCCAATACTTCACGACGCTTGGTATAAAAAACCTCCCGATGCTTGTCGGTACCGATGATTTCCTCGGCACCGATACCGGTCAGTAACTGGCAGGCATGATTCCAATGGGTGACGTTGCCGGATGCATCGATCGCAAAAGTCGGAATGGGGTTGCATTCCAGGATGTCGGTGGATTGACCGGCTTGCCCGACCCGGCCTTTTTTTTCATTTGCATGATTCGCCATGCCTCTCCCTCGCTAATGCATCTTGGGTCTTCAATGCGTGGATTTGATTCCGGCAATCAATGGGTTATCGCGTATTATAATCGCATCGCCCTGAATCCGGCAAGACCCTGAATCGCGGTTCCTTGCGATTGCCCGGACCGACCAGTTAACCAGACTCGACATTTGCCTCAATTCCATGTAATAGCAACGGGGTAACCCAATGTTTCAATCCTGGGGATTACCCATACCCGAGCCCTTGGCCCGTCGCAGATGGACCGCCTCTCCATGGATGGAAACAATCGTACCAATGGATTGATTACACAGACAAGGGATCCCATGAACCAGGCAGACAGCAAAGAACTCATGATGGGCAACGAAGCCATTGCCCGCGGATTGATTGAAAACGGATGTCGCATCGCCACCGCCTATCCGGGAACGCCCGCCTCGGAAATCCTGGCGTCGGTCGCCGCCCTCCAGAAACGATTCGACATCGACATGCACACCCAGTGGGCGGTCAACGAGAAGGTGGCCCTAGAGATCGCCTATGCGGGCAGCATGGCGGGACTCAGATCGGCGGTCAGCATGAAGCAGGTGGGATTGAATGTCGCCTCTGACCCACTGATGAGCGCCGCGTACATGGGATGTGCCGGTGGATTCGTGGTCATCAGCGCCGACGACCCTGGCCCGCACTCTTCCCAGACCGAACAGGACAGTCGCATGATGGCCATGATGGCCAAAATTCCCGTATTGGACCCGGACTCACCCCGTCAAGCCAAGGAGATGGTGGCCACGGCCTTCGACCTTTCGGAGACATTCAAAACGCCGGTCATGCTGCGCCCCACGACCCGGATTTGCCACTCCCGCCAGGATGTGATGCCCGGCGACATTGCTGATGCGACCGCCACGCCGGACTTTAAAAAAGATCCGTCCCGCTGGGCAGCGACCCCCAAATTTCGTTACCAACTTCACCTTGAGGTCGAGGACAAACTGGCCCGCATCGCCACCCATCCGGCAACCGAACCGGTGTTGCGCAATCCCCAGGCCAGTGGCCGTCAAGCCGTGGTGGCCACTGGCGTGGCGGCGGCCTATGCGGCCGAAGCCCTAAACGACCTCGGCTTGTGGGACCAGTTGCCGTTTTATCAGGTCAGGCAGCCCTTTCCCTTGCACACGAACTTCAGCCGACAGGTGTTAGCGGATTTCGATGATATCCTGGTACTGGAGGAGACCACCGGCATTATCGAAATGCAATTGGCCGATCGTCATCGCGTCAAGGGCAAACTCAACCAAGTAGTGCCACAGGCCGGTGAGTTCTTGCCTGAGACGGTCATGGCCCTGATCGCCGATTTTGCCGGTGTCACAACCGAGCTCCCGGCCCTGCCCCAGGTACCGGGCCGACGGCCGACCCTGTGCGCCGGCTGTCCCCACCGGGCCAGTTTCTTTGCCATCAAAAAGGCGGCACCGCGGAGCATCTACACGAGCGATATCGGCTGCTATACCCTGGGATTGAATCTCAAGGCCGTGGATACGGTGCTCTGCATGGGGGCCGCCATCAGCCAGGCGGCTGGATTCTATCATGCCTATAAACATATTCCCAAGCGTCCCGATATCGTGGCCACCATCGGCGACTCCACTTTTTTCCACGCCGGCGTACCGGCCTTGATCGACGCGGTGAATCAAAATGTGCACTTCGTGCTGGTGATCCTGGACAACCGCACCACGGCCATGACCGGTAGCCAGCCGACTCCGGCCACGGGCAAGGGCGCCGGTGGAGAATCCCTGGTCCAAGTGGACATGGAAACCCTGGTCAGGGGCTGCGGCGTGGAATTTCTGGAAGTCGGCGATCCTTATGCCCTGGATGATTTCATCACCACCGTGAAAAAAGCCGTCCAATTCAGCCGCAGCCAGGGACCGGCGGTGGTCATCGCCCGCCATCCCTGCGTCATCGACCTTGTCCGCCAGGGCCGGGCCCCGAAACCGATCCCCGTCACGGTTACCGAGGATTGTGACGGATGCGGATATTGCCACCAGCATTTCGAATGCCCGGCATTGGTCCCCGTGGCGGATGGCAAGCGCACCGTTGTCGACCCGCTGGTCTGCATTGGTTGCGGCGTGTGCCTGCTGGATGTTTGTCCCAAAGGGGCGATTCAAAAAGGATAGATAAAACCATGCAACAATCATTCAAATACCAAATTGTCATCAGCGGCGTCGGTGGTCAGGGTGTGCTGTTTATCACCCGGCTGCTGGCCGAGGTGGCCATTGCCAAAGGGTTGCCGGTCTTTACCTCTGAAACCCACGGCATGGCCCAACGCGGCGGCACGGTCATCTCCCACCTCAAAGTCGGAGAATTTACCAGCCCGCTCATCAATCCCGGCCGGGCCGACGGCCTGATCGCCCTCAAGGCCGAGAGTCTCGTTCAACACGGCGGCTACGTCAGGCAGGGAGGCTGGGCCGCGGTCAACAGCGCTACGGCCATAACGGGTGCCGGCGAGACGCGTTTTCGCGCGTCTTTTCTCGATGCGGATCGCTTGGCCCAGGAGACGAACACCCCCAAGACCCTCAACCTGCTCATGCTGGGGTTCGCCCTGGCCGGAGTCTCTGGAAATGGTTCCCAGGATGAAAAGTTGTTCTGTGATGTAGACGACATTGCCATGATTCTGGGAAAACGGCTCGACGGCAACGCCCATCTGTTAAAACCGTCGATCCAGGCGCTGCGAACCGGGGCGCACAGCCCTGCTATCCAATAGCCACGATGGGGGGCCAGCCCCCCACCCGCTCGGATGATCGACCACCGGTCAACCCGGTACCCAAGGAATACGAAAGGAGTCTTTTCATGACACGCCTTTCCACCACCGACGCGGCAACCCTCCATCAAATAATCGCCAGCGCTGAAGACTGGCTGCTTGATCACGTGTTGGCCTACGCCCTGCGCCAAGGCTACACGCGCTATTCCTCCACCCTACGGGAAGCCTGGCGGCTATCTGTCCATGGGTTATCGTCATCCGTGCTTTCCGCTCTGGAGGAGGGCAGCGGCGATGTGGAACTTACCCCCGACGAAGATTTTACCACCGACCCCCTGGCCCAGTTTGGGATCGTCGAGGCCATGCGTCATCAACAGCGAGGCGTTTCCCTGCCCATGTTTCTAGGCCTGTTGAAATACTATCGCCAGAGCTATCGTGACCTGATCGAGAAGGAATCGTTGGATCAGGAACGGTGCCGCCGGTTGGGCCTGGTGATCGAACGCGTCTTCGATCGTATCGAAATCGGTTTTTGCACCGCATGGAATGCCCCCAGCGAAGCGGAACAGCTGGCCGAGCTGCAACTGGCCAACCGGGAGATGACCAACGAGAAGAATAAATACCTGACCATCTTTGAAAGTCTGCAATCACCGGTGGCGGTGCTGAACCGTGAGAAAAAAATCACCGACAGCAACCATGCCTGGAAAGTACTGTTCGATGAGAATACGCTTCCGGGCGCCGACTATTACGCAGGCGATCACCGCTCTCCGGCGACCTGGCTGCTCACGGAAGTCGAGCGGTTCATTGCCGAAGAAAAAGACGAGATCGTGCTGGACAAGGCCATATCCACGGATCGTGGCCAACACCATTTTTTGATCCGGATCAAGCGCATGCTGGATATCAGTGATAAGTTTACCGGCTGTGTCATTATTCTCGATGATGCAACCTCTCAAAAAACGGCTGAACAGGCCGCCCGTGACAGCGAGCGCCTGGAGGGTGTCCTCGAATTGGCCGGCGCGGTCTGTCATGATTTGAATCAGCCCCTGATGGCCATTTCCGGTTACGCGGAAATCATCATGATGGATGCCCCCGAAGATGCCCCCTACTTCATCAAATTGAAAAAAATGGTCGATCAGGTTAACAAGCTGGGCGACATCACCAAAAAGCTGATGAGAGTCACCCGCTATGAGACCAAAACCTATTTGGACAAACAAATTATCGATATCGAAAAGGCCTCGGGTGAAGAATGAAGCAATGGCCCGAAAAGAGGAAGGCAGCCTCCCATGTTCAGCGCTCAAGACATACTGAATATCGCCATCCGACTCGAGAACAATGGTGAACGCACGTATTTGGATGCACGGCAGCATACCCGCCATGACGAGTTGAAAAAGCTGTTGGCCTGGATTGCCCGGGAAGAGCAGACGCATGCCAACTGGTTCAACGAGCTGAAGAATCGCTTATCTCGGGACGAAGACCATCACCTGATGGCGGAACTCAGCCGTGCACTGGTGGAGGATGTGATCCGGCAGCAGTCATTTTCCCTTCAGGAAGTCGATTTTGAGGCCATCCAAAGCGCCGAAGAAATGATCCAGACGTTCATCGGATTCGAGGAAGATACCATTGGTTTCTACGAAATTTTAAAAACCTTCATCGATGATGCGGCCATTGCCAAACAACTGGAGCAGATTATCGATGAGGAGAAAAGACATATTGTCCAATTTCAGGCATTGTTGCCCACCCGACCGCGTAAGGGTGGCGGAAAGAAATAATTCCAACAGAAGGCGCCGGGATTGTGATCGTCTACAAGGCGCATCCGCCGGCGCATATTAAGGATATGTGCCGGCGGATGGAACGCCGTAGACGGTTGCAAGGACAAGCAAGATGGGGGAATTATTTCTTTCCGGCGCCCTAAGTCCTGATGCGGAAACATTGGGACAAGGCCGAATCATCGGAGGCGGTCAGACGATCATTCCGCAATCCATTTCACCGAGTTAATATGAATGGCCAACCCATTGGTGTAATCGACTCTGGCATCGGCGGACTTTCGGTTTGGCGTGAACTGGTGCATGTCCTGCCAGATGAAGCCGTCGTCTATTTTGGCGACAGCGGGTTCTGCCCTTACGGTTCGAAATCATCAACGGTCATCACTCGGCGCGTCAAAAAAATAGTCGACTTTCTGATCGGAAAGCGATGCAAGCTCATCGTCATTGCCTGTAACGCCATCACGGCGTCTTCCATCGCCTTTTTACGTGGCCATTTTGCCATTCCTTTTGTGGGCATGGAACCGGCAATCAAGCCGGCAATACGCCACACCCGAGCCCGTGCCATCGGCGTGCTGGCAACCCAGCGGACCCTGGAAGGGTGTCTGTTCAAACAAACCAAGGCCACCTATGGCGGGGATATTACGATCATTGAACAGGTGGGCCAGGGTCTGGTTGAATGCGTCGAGGCCCTGGATTTCGATGGTGAATCCACGCTACAGTGCCTGCGTACCCATCTCCAGCCAATGATTGCCGAGAACATCGACATTCTCGTATTGGGGTGTACGCACTATCCGTTTCTAGAACCAAGTATACGACACATTCTGGGGGATCAGGTGGCTATTTTCAACCCCGCTCCGGCCGTGGCCCGGCATGCCGCCCGTTTGCTGGATACGCGACGGATAAAATGCCAACCGGGAAAGCAGCCAGGTGAGTCGGTATTTTATACGACCGGCGACAAGACGCTGCTCAAACGGATTCTGGAAACCCTGGACAGCCGCCATCATCGAATAATTGCAGTCGACATCTAAACGGCCGGTGCACGATTCGATCGCAGGCCGAATCAGACCAATGAGAAACCACTGGAAATCGCTCCGGAATAAGGATTCCCTCTACCTTGACATTGGCATACCGACCCACTATGGTACGTGATCGCAAGCATCCGGTTGCCCCCATCAGGGCAACCGCAATTTGTAGCCTTTCCTTGAGGAATGACAGCGTCCATGAAGACATTGCCAGATCATGATCCACAAATACTGTTGTTGGTGGCCGGTGTCAAAGGCGCCATCGGGACAACCCTTGCCACGGCCGTTGGCGCCTTGCCCGATAGGCCCGACATGGTTCTCCCCTATCTCACGACGGCCAATCGATTCGACAATCTGGGGCACTGTGCCTCGGTGACCCTGGCGGGATGGGATTCGTCCCCAGGGTCAATCACCGATGCCATCGCTCGGCACGGTGTTCTCCCCGACGGTTTCTGGAAACCCAATGAATCGGCGATCAACGCCCTGACCGTGATGAATGCGCCCGCCGACACCGGCACCATCGGCGACCAGGTAAAACAGCTGACGGCCGATATCGCCCGCTGCCGCGAATCGTTTCCGAATGCCCGCTGCGTGCTGGTTAACCTGCTGCCGGCGGCCTGCGATATCACCGACGCATCGCGTTACGCCCATATGGATGAACTCATGAATGAACGGGCCGGGGCAGTCTTGCCCGATGCGGCCTATGTGGCAGCCGCCGTCGCGTCCGGTGTTCCGGTGGTCAATTTCAGCCCCAACACCGTCGAGCTACCCGCCATCATCAGGCGGGCCGTGGAAAACGGGGTACCCCTGGCCGGTCGGGACGGTAAAACCGGCCAAACCTATTTCAAAATGGTGCTGGCATCGGCCCTGAAGGCGCGTGGGATCTATGTGGATGGGTGGTACAGCCTCAACATTCTCGGCAACGCCGACGGATTGAATCTGATGGATCCCGCCAACGCCAGCGGGAAGCTGAACAATAAAACCCGGCTGCTGGACGACATTTTAGGTTATCCGGTGGGCGAACGCTATGGCCACCCGACCCACAAGGTGACCATCGATTATTACCCCCCCCGGGGGGATGCCAAGGAGGCCTGGGATGTCATCGACGTCCGCGGCATGTTCGGCATGCCCATGAGCCTGCGGCTCAACCTCCAGGGCCGCGATTCCATTCTGGCGGCCCCCATGGTCCTGGATCTGGCCCGCTGGGCGGCGGCACTGCATGCCGCCGGCATCTCCGGTCCCGTTGCCGACTTGGGATTCTATTTTAAGAAACCGGTGGGCGAAAACGCCGCCATGACCTTCGAAGATCAGCTTGACGCACTCGCACGGCTGGAATCGAGGATCAACGCCCGCATCCGTGAAAGGGATCAACGATAGCAGCCACTAACGGCAGGCCATGCCCGCGGTTGATGACGATCGCGGCGATGGCCCGCCCCACTATGCTTTCTGTAACCATCGAAGAGGACCGAATCCTATGATTTTCGGCTACAGCACCAACGCTTTCGTGAAATTCTCCCTGCTGGATTCATTGGCACGCATCGCCCGGCTGGGATTTGGCGGGGTGGAGATCATGTGCGACCAGCCCCACCTTTACCCGCCCGAATATGATCAGGCACGGCTGGCCGAGGTGAGGGCAGCTCTTGAGAAAAACAATCTCAAGCCTACCAATCTCAACAGCTTCACGCTCTTTGCCGTGGGCGACACCTACCTGCCCTCTTGGATCGAACCGGAAGCCGAGCGGCGGCAGATTCGCGTGGACCATACCCTGGCCTGCCTTAAGATCGCCGCCTTTATCGGCTGCCGCAATATCTCGGTACCACCGGGAGGACCGCTGCCCGCGGGCATGACCCGTCAGGAAGCCCTGCGTCTGTTTCACCATGGGCTGGACCACGTCATTCCCACGGCCGAGGAACTGGGCGTACGACTGCTCATTGAGCCGGAACCCGATCTGCTCATGGAACGTACCAGCGAAATCAAACCGTTTGTAGCCGACATTCAGGCGCCGATCGTGGGCATCAACTTCGACATCGGCCACTTTTTCTGTGCCGGCGAGGACCCGGCGATCGCCTTCGAAGCCCTGTTTCCCTGGATCGGGCACATCCATATCGAGGATATCGCCCCCACCCGTGAGCACAATCATCTCATCGCCGGCCTGGGGGCCATCGATTTTCCGTCGGTATTCCGAATCATGAAACAAAGCGGTTACGCGAACGACATGAGCCTGGAACTCTACCCCTACACCGATCGGCCCGAAGAAGCCGGTCGCCAGAGTCTGGATCATCTGCTGCCCATGCTGCGGGAAACGGGTTTGGTGGAATAAAGGAATGATTCAGGAAGACGGGACACCGTCCAGGACTTGCCTGATTTTCTTGGCCAGCACATTGACCGTGAACGGTTTCTGGATGAAGCCATTGCATCCCCGGTCTAAAATACTGGTGGCCTGTCCGTCGATACTATAGCCACTGGAAAGCAGTACTTTTACCTTGGGATTGATTTGTCTGAGCCGGTCAAAGGTATCGCGCCCCCCCATCTGAGGCATGATCATGTCCAGAATGACCAGATCGATTGAATCCTGGTGCTGTTCGTAAATCCCGATGGCCGCCTGTCCCGAGGATGCCGTGGTGACGCGATAGCCCAGGACCGTCAATAGCTCCTGGCCGACATCGAGCACCATGGATTCGTCATCGACCAAAAGAATGGATTCGCTGCCCGTGGCAACCGGTTTGGATTCCACCCGACCTGCGCTGATGTTCTTTTGAGACGCCGGCAGGTAAAAGAAAAATACACTGCCCTGCCCGACTTGGCTGTCCACATCGATGGCGCCATGGTGGTTCTTGATGATTCCATAGGCAGATGCCAATCCAAGGCCGGTGCCGGTACCGATTCCCTTGGTGGTGAAAAACGGGTCGAAAATCTTGCGCCGGATGGAAGGATCGATGCCGAACCCGGTATCCGCCACCGACACGCGAACATAGCGGCCAGACGGGATCGCATACGGGGCCACGTCGCTTTCTTCAAGGGTCACATTGGCCGTGGCAATGCACAGGTCACCGCCATCCGGCATGGCATGCCAGGCGTTGATGAAGAGATTGAGCAGGACCTGTTCGATTTGGCCCTTGTCCACATCGGCCGGCCACAAGCCCTCGTCCAAATCGTACTGGATCTGGACTTCCTTCTTGGTTCGTCCGAACATGTCGGCACTGGTCTTGACCACTTCATTCAAGTTCGTCGGTTTGACCTCGTATTTGCCGCCCCTGGCCAATCCAAGTAACTGACGGGTCAAATCCACCCCGCGTTGGACATAGTTTTCGATGTTCTTCAGGCGTTGGTATAGCGGGTGATCCGCATCGATATCCAAAAGCGCCAGGGAAGCGTTGCCTTGAATACCCATGAGAAGATTGTTGAAGTCATGGGCCATGCCGCCGGCCAGGGTTCCCAGGGCCTCGAGTTTCTGAGTCTCTTGCAGCTTGGCCTCGAGTTTGATTTTGGCCGCTTCCGCCTCCCGCACGGCGGTAATATCATGGGTCACGGCCATCATTCGCTTGGGGCGGCCATCTTCGGAAAAAAAGCGAATATTGAGCAGCACGATGATTTTGCTTCCGTCTTTACAACGGATGGTAAATTCCGCCGTTTTCGGCGTCAACCGGCCGGAATCGACATCATCCATGAATGCATCGTAAATATCCTGGTCTTTTTCTTCTACCAGCAAGGAGCGGGGGTCTAACGCCAGAAATTCTTCTTCCGTGTACCCCGTATATTCACACATCACGTGATTGACACTGATAAACCGTCTTCGCACCAAGTCGAATTCATAGATGCCGGCCGGCGCGTATTGAACCAGTTCCCGGTTTTTGGCTTCACTTTCCCGCAAGCGGTTTTCGGCCCGCTTGCGCTCACTGACATCCTGGGTCAAGGCGTAAAAGCCGGCCAGAGTCCCATCGGCATCGATATAAGGAACATAGTTGATCTCCAGCCACACGGGGAGGCCGTCTCCTTCGACAATTACGGTTTCGAAGTGCATCCGCCGTCCGGCCAGGGCCTGATGAATCGCATCCTCGATTTTTTGGTAATTATCCGGCCCGAGTAATTCCTTTACCTGGCGGCCGATAATTTTTCCTCGCGGCAGTCCCCAGATTCGCTCATATTCGCGGTTGACGAACAGGTAACGCTGCTGAGCATCGATAAAGGAAATTCGGGCCGGCAGGTTGTCGGTCAGCAAACGCAGCCGTTTTTCATTCTCCTGAATGGCGGAAAGCTGCTGCTTGAGTTGGGGATAATAACTTTTTCGGGTGGACTCGAGGCTCAAGCCGAGGAATTTTTCACGGGCCTGCTGGAATTTATCGACGTTTTTCATCTTTTTCTTGGGCATGGCGGTTCAATGGGTCCAATCGCTGATGACGTCCTGGGTTGCGATAGCATTCACTATGAAAATGGCGTTTGCCGTGCAGTCTCGAAACGGATGAACAAATTATCGGTAGATCTTTTCATAAATGGCTGCAATTTCGGTCACGCTGGCGGCACGGGGATTGGTTGCCAGGCACGCATCCATGGAGGCATTTTGCGCCAAGGGAAGAATGTCTTCCAGTCGAACGCCCATGTCCTTCAGCCGCTGAGTGATGCCGACCTGCCCGCGCAAGGCAACCAGCCGATTCACCAAGGCCGTTTCCACCGCATCCGACGTCAGACCATCCGTGGCAATTCCCATGGCCATGGCCAACGATGCATATTTATCGGCGGCGGCCGGAAAATTGAACCGCACCACCGGCTCCAACAAAACGGCGTTACATTCTCCATGCGCCAGATTTTTCTCGCCCCCCAGGCTATGCGCCATGGCATGGACGAGTCCCAGGCTGGCATTGGAAAAGGCCATTCCGGCCATGAGGCTGGCCATCATCATATTGTCGCGGCAGACCATGTCCGTGGGATCGGTGCAGGCCCCCACGAGGTTATCCACGATCAATTGCACCGATCGCAAGGCAGCCATGTCGGTAAGCGCCGACGCCGCATTGGACACATAGGCTTCAAAAGAATGACACAGGGCATCCATGCCAGTGGCCGCCGTCAACGCCGGCGTCATCGTGGTGGTAGTCTGCGGATCGACCAAGGCGATATCCGGAACCACCATCTTGCTGATGATGGCGATCTTCAATCGACGGGTGCTATCGGTGATAATGGCAAACTGGGACACATCTGCCGATGAACCGGCGGTGGTGGGAATGAAAATCAGCGGTGGGCCGGGGTTGGGCACCTCATCCACGCCTTCGAATTCCAGAATATGCCGCCCATTACCGACGACAATCCCGATTCCCTTGGCGCAGTCCATGGGGCTGCCGCCGCCAACAGAAAGAATCAGGTCACATTGTTCCTGATGGTAAATCCGGGCCCCGGCCATGACTTCATGGTCTTTGGGATTCTCGGTCACATCGCTGAACACCGCATAGGGAACCGCTGATTCGTGAAGGCTTTTTTCGACCATGGCGACCCATCCCGCGTCGATCACCCCGGGATCGGTGATGATCAAAACCTTGGTTGCCCCAAAGTTACACGCATGACGCCCGGCCAGGTTCAACGCCCCGACACCGTATACGATTTCCGGGATTAAAAATTTCCGCAGTTGAATCAACGCGTTTGCATCCATCCTGCCAGGCTCCTGTCTTAGATTACCTTAGCGCCTCATTCCCCCTTACCGGCGACACGCCGGATTATGTCCATACCACCTCAAGCGCTTTGACCAACAGCATTGCCGCCATCCCGAGCATGATCAATCCGGCCAGAATGTCCGCCTGTCTCCGGAAGCGTTGCAGAAACAAGGCCGCGCCGGCGCCAATGGCCAACAAGCCGGGCAATGTCCCCAAGCCGAAAAAAAACGTCAGCACGGCGCCAGAAAACATGCTGGCACTGGCAAGCGCTTTGGTGAAGGCGGCATAAGAAAGCCCACAAGGCAGCCCGCCAAGCAATAGCCCCATGATCAAAAGATCCCGGTTGCCATTTCGTTGGCCTGGCTTGGAGAAATACCGGCGCCACCCGGGAAGCCGGTGGGGCGAAGCAATGGCCATCCAGTCCGGTTCGGCGATGAATCCGAGACGGGACAGCCCGAAGAGGAGCAGGAACAATCCGGCCACGAGACTGATCCCCAGTTGGGTCCGTGTCATCCATGGCATGGGATCACCACCCAAACAGGTTACCAGGTGGATCAGGCCGCCGCCTGCGGCCCCCATCAAGGCACCGATCAACGTATATGTGATCAGCCGGCCGGCATGGTAGGCCAGGTGCGCCGAGAATCGTCCCGTCTGACCGGGCAGGGCTACGACCAGCGGACCGCACATGCCGATGCAGTGGCCGGTACCCAAAAACCCGAGCATGAAAAGCGAGGCCGTATCAATGGCGGGTAGTGGCATTTTTTCCCTTGGTCTGCGGCCTGGCCGGGTGAAAATCACCGGGCAGCGTTCACCGGACGGCATGGACTCAGTCTTAAACCGCCCGCAGTCGTTCATGCCATTCATACATTGCTTTCACTTTTTGTCAATGCCACGCTAGTTTTCTGGTTCAACGCGGATTTGTGTGCAGATATTTCTGAACCATTGGATTTAGAATCTTTGCAACACCGCCTTAAGCTGATAGCAATTAGCTGTTAGCCGTTAAGATGCCTGGATTTTCCGAATATAAGCGAACTGCTAATGGCTAAAGGCGAATAGCTGCTCATCGTGCACTTGCACACAATTCCACGATGAGCCAGTTTTCTCTTGAGGGCAGAAATCTTGAAAAAACCATCCGCCTATGCCAAGATGACAAACAGATTCGGATGGCATCCGATCCCAACAGGACGATCTCGACACGCCCGACACCGCCCGGCGCATTTGCTCCCATGGCCCGTTATGACTCGGCACCCCGCCCCCTCTCATTCAGCCACCCGTCCTGGATAGATCGGTTGACACCCCTGAAAATTTCAAATCATGAATTAAATGCAGCGCCAATGGGCGCTTGCCCGGGATCGGATTTGAATGGAAAAGGAGCGATCCATGATTCAACATTCGCAGAAACGGTTTCGTCTGAGTCATTTCAAGGCCATCAGTCTCGCGATAGCCCAATATGAAGACATGAACGTGCTCTCCTTATCCATACCCATATCGAGACCCAGCCGTATGCAACCGTCGCGGACGGCATCGTCGCCGAAATCGGAAAAGGTGATTACGACATGGTGGTTATCGGTCGCAAAAAAATGTCCAAGTCGGAAGAATTCGTACTGGGCGATGCCAGCATCAAGGTCATTCGTGACGTCGAGAAAGCGACCGTCGTCGTCTTGAGATGCTGATCGGATGCTGGAAATGACACACAAGAGGACTCCAAGCGTCATCCCGCTGTTGTTGCTTCTATTATCGGGGTTGATCCTGATCGGCTCCGCCTATGCCACGCCCGCTGAAAACGAGTCCTCCGGCGACGTTAACATCGCCGTCCTTTCCAATTTCCCCCCGCAGTACACGGTGGACGACAATGGCAGGCCCACCGGTTTCGCCATCGATGTCATGAATCGGGTGGCCGAGCTCGCCGGGCTCGCGCCCGTATACATCGTTTTCAATTCCTGGCCGGAGGCCCAGCAGGCCTTGCGTTCGGGTGCCGTGGACATCATTCCCAACATGGGCGTCACCGAGCGGAGGCAAGCATTCGCGGACTTCACGTCACCCGTGGAAACCTTTCCGGTTTCCATTTTTGTCCGTCAGGCGGAAGCCAAAATCAACGCTTTCAAGGATCTTCCCGGGCATAAAGTCGCCGTGGTTGAGGTCAACGTGGGTTACACCCTGCTCCAGGACCGGACAGATATCGATCTGGTCATCGCCCACAATCCTTCTGAAGCGATCATGTTTTTACTTTCAGGCCAGGCGGATGCCCTGGTGTTCCCCCAGCCGGTGATCCACCAGCTGGCCCGCACCTCCGGCATTGAAGATAAGCTGAAAGTCGTCGGCAAACCAATAAAGGAAATCGTTCGCGCCATCGCCGTACGAAAAGAGCGGAATGATTTGCTAGGCCGGTTGGACGCGGCGGTACAACAATTCGTGGCAACGGAAACGTATCAACGCGTCTATGTGCGTTGGTATGGAGAGACGGAGTCCTACTGGACCGTGGGGCGGCTGTTCAATGCCTTAGGGATAATGCTGGGGGTCCTGGCCGTCGGGATGCTGATCATCCGCTACACGACCCTATCCCGATTCAACAAAACGCTTGAAAATCGCGTCCAGGAGCGTACGTTAGCGCTGACGGCCAGCGAGGAACATTTCAGGCTTCTGTTCGAAAACGCTTCTTTCGGCATCGCTGTCCATGATCTCGTTTTCGATGCGCGGCAACAGCCGGTGGACTATGTTTTTGCCGATGTGAACCCCGCTTTTTACGAGATTCTCGGCTTTGCGCCCGGCAGCGCGCCCGGCCGACGGGCAACCGACCTGTTTGCTGTCCCCGAGGCGCCGTTTGTCGAGGAATTCTCCGCAGTGGCCTTGGGCGATCAGCCCTTCGAAAAAGAAATTGAATTCCCCCCCATGGGCAAATCCTTCAAATTGTTTGTGTATTCACACCGCCCCAAAAGCTTCGTCACGGTGTTCGAAGATATCACGGTGCGCAAACAGGCCGAGACAACACTCAAGGACGTCACGCGAAAACTCGAGCTGGCTCAGGAGCTGGGACGATCGGGCTGGTGGGAATACGATGTCGTCAACGACAAGGCGACATGGCCGGACATCTCGTACTCACTATTCGGCGTCGATCCGGCGGACACACCATTAAATTACACGAGCTTTCTTGAGCTCGTCCCCCCAGACTACCATGACTACCACGACGCCCAACTCCAGAAACTGATCGATGAAGGCCTCGCCGAGTTCCAATACCCCATCACGCGGCCGGATGGCCAGACGCGCTGGATCTGGACTCGTGGAGAAGCCGAATACGATGAAAGCGGAAAGCCCGTTCGCCTGTTCGGCATACTGCAGGACATTACCGGTCGCAAGCGTCTGGAGGAAGAACTTCGCAAGAACTCGCAGCACTTGTTGGCCATCTACAACACGGTCCCGGTGGGAATTATTCTCGTCAAAGACAGGGTTGTGGTGGAAGCCAACCCCTATATGTCGCAGCTTTTGGGATACGAACTCGAAAAAATCATTGGTCAGAACACGCGCCAGTTCTATGTGGATAACGAGGAATGGCGACGAATTGGGCAAGCGCTGGAAACTGGGCTGGCAGAACGCAACCTCATATCAGTCGATGCCAAGGTCCGCCACAAGGATGGTCGCCTGAAATATGTCCTGATGACCTGTTCCATGCTATCGGATGAAAACCCGCCAACACTCTTGGCTGCGTTGCTGGATATCACCCAGAACAAGATCATGTCCGAACGCTTGAAAACCCTTCTGGCCACGGCAAGTGACGGGATTCATGTGATGGACGAAGACGGAAATATCGTCGAGTTCAGGGACTCGTTCGCCCGCATGCTTGGATATACCGTGGAAGAAGCGAATCGATTGAACGTTGCCGACTGGGAAGCCCAAATCCCACGCAGCGAATTGGGACCGACAATCCGGGAACTGCTCAAAAAATCCAGCACATTCGAAACCAAGCATCGCCGAAAGGATGGCTCGATTTTTGACGCCGAAATCAATGCCAAGGGCATTATCCTCGATGACCGTCTGTTGTTGTATGCGTCCAGCCGCGACATCAGCGAAAGGAAAAAAGCCGAAAGAAGTTTAAAACAAGCCAATGCGTCATTCAAGTCGGCCAAACAAATCGCCGAATCCGCCAATCGGGCAAAATCGGTATTTCTCTCCAACATGAGCCATGAACTGCGCACCCCCCTTAATGCAATCCTGGGCTATACCCAAATTTTCACAGCCGACAAGACGCTTAGCACGAAACAGCACAGCGGGATCCAGACGATTCACCGTGCGGGTGAACACCTGCTGATGATCATCAATGATGTGCTTGACATGTCAAAGATCGAAGCGGGAAAGCTTCAACTGGTGCCAAGCAGTGTTGAATTGCGGCCGTTCTTTCAACATATCATCGAATTTTTCAAACACCGCGCACGGGAAAAGGGACTGACCGTAACCTTCGAGGCCGCGCCAACCCTCCCCTATGCCATCGCCATTGACGAGTTGCGCCTGCGACAGGTGATCTTCAATCTGCTGTCCAATGCCATCAAGTTCACCGCCAAAGGGACTTGTCGCTTGCATGTCGACACAGTAAATACAGGGGAAGACAGATGCCTGTTGACGATAAGTATGGAAGACAGCGGCGTCGGGATACCGCAGGATCAGCAGGACGAAGTTTTCGAACCGTTCAAACAAGTCGGCGAACGCCTCCAGCAGAAAGAGGGGTCGGGTCTTGGCCTGGCCATATCAGAGCAGTTGGTGAACCTGATGGGGGGCGAGCTCGTTCTGACGAGTCCGGTCAATCCCTCGCCAGCCGATGGCGAGGGTGCCGGAAGTCGTTTTTCATTTACGATTGCAACAAAAATATTGCAGTCGACCATGGCAGCGGCCTCACCACGCACCGGAAAAATCATTGGATATGAGCATACCGGAAAATCAGATGGGCCGACCAAGCTTCTCATTGTGGACGACAAAATATCCAATCGGGCCGTATTGCGGGACACCTTCCACCCCCTCGGATTTGCCATCGAGGAGGCTGAGAATGGCCTGATGATATCGGAGATCTGCCTGAAGACCCATCCGGATCTGATCCTCATGGACCTGCGCATGCCGGTTGTGGACGGATTTTCCGCCATGAATCAGCTAAAGCAGCATGGCAAATTGCGGGATATCCCGGTCGTGGCCATCACCGCCTCATCCGCGGAGCTTGCTAAACTCAGGAAACGCTGTTTGCGGCATGGTTTCAAGGGCTTTATCCAAAAGCCGTTTGTGACCTCGGAACTGATCGAAACCATCGCCGGCCTGCTGCCGGTTACACTCACCTATGAGGAAGCGCCTGAGCCGAAACCCGATGATTTGTCTGATATAGAAAAACCGCCGATTGAATACATCGCCAAACTCTCCGATGCACTTTCCAAAGGTGATATTGAAGGCATTCTTGAACAGGCCGAAGCGATCGGACGGCTGGAAGATGGTAAATATCAGGGGTTCAGTCAGACAATCCGTCGATTGGCCGACGATTTTAAATTTTCAGAGCTTGAAACGCTCATTTCATCACAATAGGACCGAGATGACTAAAAACGAAACATCCATTTTACTTGTCGACGATCAACCCGGCAATTTGAAAGTCCTGCTCGATCTTCTAAAAGAACAGCAGTTCCACGTTTTTATTGCCGACTGTGGGGAGCGGGCGTTGTCGACGCTCAACAATATCGAACCCGACCTGATTCTGCTCGATGTCATGATGCCCGGCATGAATGGCTTCGACACCTGCAAACGGATCAAGGCAGACGACCGCTGGGCGCCGATCCCGGTAATTTTCATGACGGCCCTGGATGATGTGGAAGACAAACTGGCCGGATTTGGTGTCGGCGGTGTGGATTACATCACCAAACCCTTCCAGCGGGTCGAAGTCCTGGCGCGCATCAATACCCATATCGCGCTGCGAAAAAAAGATCGGGAACGCGATCGACTGATCGCCGAACTCAAGGATGCCCTGGCCCAGGTGAAGACCTTGAGCGGACTGTTGCCGGTCTGTGCCAATTGTAAAAAGGTCAGGGATGACAAAGGGTATTGGAATCAGATGGAAACTTACATTCACACCCATACCGATGCAAAAGTCAGCCATGGATTATGCCCGAAATGTTTGGAAGAAATGTATGCTGGCCAGGACTGGTATGAAAAGGGGAAAAAGAAGGGTAAATTTTAGCGGAGATTGATCGACGATCAATTTCAATGTCGCCGCATTGTATGGCCATGGGATACAGCCGCTATCTCAAAATACCCACATTTAGGACCTCTTCTTGTAATGGTCGCGGAGGTGGCCAGCTCTTACGCTGGGCATGTCGGCATAAAACAGAAAATCGATACGAATGCGGTTTTCCCAACCGCCATTGACAAGAAGCATGTACGCGAAGGGCTTTTTCTGATAATTAAGATACGCTATTCATGCAACAAAACCAACAGAAGGCCATTGGAAACAACATCATGCACACCCCCCACCCCCACACGAACACCACCGGCAACCGATTTCTGCTGGGCAACGGCACCTTTCAGTTCGCCTGCCATAGCGAGGTCAGCTGTTTCACACGCTGTTGCCACGATGCCGATATGTACCTGTATCCCTACGACATTGTGCGCATGAAACAGCACTTGGGCATCTCGTCGGAAGCATTTTTGATGGCGCACACCACCACGGCCATTCGCGACATGCCCACCTTTCCCAACGTCATGCTGAAGATGAGCGACCGGCCCGGCAAGCCATGCACCTTCCTTACCGAGCAAGGATGCACGATCTATGCGGATCGGCCCTATTCCTGCCGGGCCTATCCCCTGGAACCAGCCATGGTTGGGGACGAAGACGGCACCGTACGCATGCAGCACTATGTCATGCGCCACGGCCACTGCAAGGGCCACCATGAGGATCGCACCTGGACCGCCGAATCCTGGATGGCGGATCAGCAAATGAACGCTTACACGGCGCCCAACAGCCACTGGGCGCGCATCGCCGCCCGGTTCCAGACCAATCCGTTCGGCACACAGGGCATCGACAGCCCGCCCATGAAGATGGCCTTCATGGCCAGTTACAATATGGATACCTTCCGCCGCTTCGTCTTCGAAAGCAGTTTCCTGTCACGCTATGATGTGTCCGCAGAACAGTTAGCGGCGACAAAAAGCAGTGACAGAGAATTGCTCATGCTGGGATTGGCTTGGATCGAACGATTTCTGTTTGGCGAAGGACCGCTTGAGGAGAAAGCCTAATGAAAAATTGAGCGATTGGCCGTTGGCTGATAGCGATTAGCAAAACAATTCAATCGAATTGCTGCATTTTGGTATTTGCTGAAAGCGAATCGCTCATCTTGGGGAGACGCATTAGACCATGACAAACCACCAACTATTCTTGTTTTCAGCCCGGGTCCTGGCGCTTGGCCTGATTCTGTCGCTGTTCATGGGCTGTGCCACGACATCCGAGGAAACCCTGCAAAAGCGGCTGAAGACCATGTCCGATGAAAATCTGGTCAGTTATTACCATGGAATCAATGACCGGCTCAAGGTGATTCAGGAGGGTACGCGGGAGGCCGACCGCCAGGGAACGGTTACCGAACAAGACCCACTGGCCATGATGCCGTACATCATCGGCGGGGAGGCCTGGGAGCTTGAACGCAAACGCGATCTGATCCGACACGAGTTGAACTGCCGGAATCTTAAACCAAACTGATCGATTAGCAAAATAAAAATATTTATTGATGAATTCTATAGCTCTCGACGGTGCTGAGCATGCTTTGGGCCACTTGGACGTTTTTTACGGCGCTGTTCGAGACCGCTTCGCTTTCGTGTGAAATCTCTCCTGTAGCCTGATTCAGGTCGGACATGTTGTCCGCGATTGTCGAGGCGGCGACTGAATTCTTCGAAACACTTTCCGTGACCTCCTTAATCCCCTGGGATGCCTGGACTACGCTATTGGAAATTTCGTCAGTGGCCTTGGCTTGCTGTTCCATGGCATTCGCGATTTCGACAACATTATCATTCACACTCTTTATGATTTCACTGATGCTGCCGATTCCCTTGACGGTATCTTCCGTCGTTGATCGAATAGTGTCTATCTTGGTTTTAATGTCTCCGGTCGCTTCTGCTGTTTGTTTAGCCAAATCCTTGATTTCATTAGCCACCACGGCAAATCCCTTCCCGGCGTCACCGGCCCTGGCAGCCTCTATGGTCGCGTTAAGGGCCAAGAGATTGGTTTGTTCGGATATTTCTGTGATTGTTTCGGTTACTTTCCCGATTTCGTTGGCTGCCGCACCCAACGCCTGAATCAACGTTGTTGCTGTATCGGATTGATTGACGGCTTCACGGCTGATTCCGCTGGCTTGCTCCGTGCGTTTGACGATTTCACCAATAGTGGATGACATTTCTTCAGCCGCTGCTGCGATCAAGCCGACGTTGGTTGAGGTTTCTTCAACCGCTGCGGCGGCAGAGTTGAGGTTGTCACTCATGCTGCGCGTCTCCTGGTCAATCATCTCCGTGTTGTCAGAAACGTGTCGCACTTTTTCCAATAAGTTATTAGCAACCCCATTAAGGCTTTCGGATACGCTGTTGATGGTTCCAGATTGTTTGTGAATCCCCCCGATGATGTTTACAACGTTGTCCATGAAGGTGTTAATATTGTGGCCCAATTGTCCCATTTCATCATCGGCATTAATTCGAATACGGGCGGTCAGATCTCCTTTTGAAGCGCCATCAAGAACATTTTTAATATGACGGATGCGGCGGACCAAATAGTTGCCGATAAACCAGTAGCAAAAACCGACGGTGATCGATAGAACCAACACCCCAATTCCGATGTAGACGCCGGTCAATCGATGAACTGCGTCGATCTGTCCGGTGTAATCCATCCGCACCATAATGACGCCTTCGGTCTGGCCCGCATAATCTAAAAGTGGGTTGGCCAATATCAAGAAATGTCGGTTCCCTTCTTCGGCCACACACCGGCTTGGTTGGGAGGTTCTTAACACCTGAGAAAAAACAGGTCTACAGACATCCTCAACCTTCAAACCGCCAGTCTGGGCCTGGATCTCAAAGTCGTTTCCCTTTTCAATGACAATTGCCGCATGAATGCCAAATTGCGCTTTAAGCGGTGCCAGCAACGCATCATTCAGCGCCATGCCGAACTCCACCGAACCGATAGGGTTGCCTTCGAATAGAATAGGAGTGATTCCGCGGATTCCAAAACCAAAGCTGCCTTTATCCAGACCGATAACCGGCTTACGCATCTGATTGGTTTTGACAATTGTGGGGCGGATGGCGGAAAGATCATCCCCGTACTTACCTAATTTATGCAATCGTAGAAAGGAGGTTGCCGGTGGCAGGTGGAATTGAAATTGATAAAGGTTTAACTTATCCTTTGACGATAAATAGAACGGAAGCGTTAGTTCTTTTAGCTTTTCACGATCCCGCTCCGCAAAAGCCTTTTGGACTTGAGGCATACCGGCGACCAGCTCTGCAAGCGCATAGGCTTTTTCTGCGGTCAGCTTAATTTTTCCCACAACATTTTGATAATCCTTCATCAATTGGGCATCCGCTGTTTCGGTAATTGTTTCCTTTTGGTTGAAATAGCTGTAAATCAAGAGGGCGCTGATGGTGACGGTAAAGATCGCCCCGATGGTAACGACCAATTTAATCTTCAGACTACGGAAAATCGACACGGACATTGCGCAACGCTCCTCTTCTATTTTGCAGACGGACTTAAAAATGACGCAAAAGGTTCAATTACAGAAACGTATGGAATGCTTCAAAGACAGTATCGCCCGCCTTCTCCCAAACTTTAATAATCAGAATCTTGTTGGCCTGAGTGCGGCCACAAAAAATGATGGAAAAATAGCTTAAAATGGACAAGAACAGTGAGGGAAGAAAGATGGAGCCCCCTCGCGTTCTTTGGCCAGACCGTAGTAGGAGGCTCCTGCCACAATAACCATAAATGGCAGGACCGATGATACCACCAGAAATACTCAATCGCAATTCGTTATTTTCCCTTCTTCACAAAATAGATTTTGAAATGGCAGAGCAGGTGCGGTCCCAGCGTTGCCCTACTGCGGAGGGCCGTTGCACTACGCCAATTATATGCGAAAGCCTCGGGGCGGTCCTCCTGATTTGGAAGAGGTATTTGAAATTCGCTATAGCCTGTGCTGTGGTCGTGACGGTTGCCGTCGTCGTGTCCTTCCGCCATCTGTTCGGTTTTGGGAGCGCCGGGTATACTGGGCGCCGGTGTTGCTTATCATCACCGCCCTCCGACAAGGTCGCAATCCGGACCGCACCCTGGAACAACTCAAAGGCCTTTTCGGGCCGTGGCGCTCCACCGTCAACAGCTGGAAACATTATTTTCAAGAACTGTTTCCCCAGAGCATCAAATACCGGCGTCTGGCCGGACATCTGATCCCGCCGATCCATTCCAGCCATCTTCCCAAGGCGTTGCTGGACCGATTTGAAAGTGCTGCTAAGGACTCCGAGACAGTCCTGGTGAATTGTTTGCAGACCCTTGCCCAGGGACCATGACGGCCTTGATCGGTGATGCGCCAAACACCCGGTTATACCCCACGCAGAAGATCGGCCGATGGCAAAACCGAATCAATCCGCTAACAAGGATCCGACCATCGATTCGACCCTGTTTGCCTCCATGGGGGAGGCCAGAGGAAGCGAATCGAAAGGAGTGATCCATGAGCGATCCCCAATTGCCCATGTGGCAGCGCTGGGCACAGTTTCGATTCTCTGTGATCGGTGAACTGTTGTCCTGCCCACCCCCAAAAGGAGAGCTGCAAGAAGCAATCAGTCAGTTGGCCCAAAAAAGTTACCGTCACCCAATCGATGCCAACCGGGTGATCAGCTTCGGACCTTCGACCATCGAACGATGGTACTACAAAGCCAAGACCGCTTCAGATCCAATCGCCGTTTTGGGACGGAAAATCCGTTCGGACGCGGGGGTAAGGTGGTCAATGCCCGAGGCATTATTGCAGGCATTAAAAGCGCAGTACGACAATTACCCCCGGTGGAATGTTCAACTTCATTATGACAACCTGAAGGCAATGGCTAAAGAGCAGGCCTGTCTTAAAGACGTGCCCAGTTACAAAACCGTACTGCGTTGCATGCGCGAAAACGGTTGGCTAAAAACGAACGAACCGGCGCAACCGACCGAGGGCCAATTACAAGCCGCAAAGCGGCGACAGCATCGTGAGATACGCAGCTTCGAAGTATCCCATGTCCATGGCCTCTGGCACCTTGATTTTCACCAAGCCAAAATCCGCATTCTCGACAGTAAAGGCACATGGCACCGCCCCGTGGCACTGGCCATCATCGACGATCACTCACGGCTTTGCTGTCATTTGCAATTGTATCTGGCTGAAACGGCAGAGTGCCTGATCCATGGTTTATCCCAGGCATTTATGAAACGGGGATTGCCGCGGGCACTGATGACCGATTATGTGGCGCGCCACATAATCGGTCTTATGTGCCCTTTTCTATTATGTGGCTACGCTTAAGAAGCACTTACATTACAACGTTAATCTTCTATAATCTGGGCACATAATTTTCACAGATTTTCCAGCCAGTATAGCAGAGATTGATCATTGCGCCATACAGGTTTTCTGGGGTATGTTGCAGAAAGTGAGACCGGTGGCTCACATGCTTGCAATGCCTTTTCCTTCATTCGTATGCTGATTTCAGCATAGCGATTTGTTGTGCCTAGACCTGAATGTCCGAGCCAAGATCTGATCACATTCATCTCGACTCCTGCTTCTAAAAGGTGCATTGCGGTCGTATGACGAAAGATATGAGGCGATATCGGAATTGCTTCGCCACTTATTTTTGTTTTTGAAAGCTGGCCTGTTAGGCGACGAACGACCTTGTAGATTCCGAAGCGAGTCATCGCCCTTCTTTTCTGAGAAACGAATACCGGGCTGTCAGGCGAAAGTCCTGGTTCCCGTTCCGCTAGGAGTGATCGAAGTAAGGAGGCCGTCTCTTCCCAAAGAGGACAGAGTCTCCATTTGTCTCCTTTCCCATGGAGACGGACGCGAGGCTGCGGACCTAGATCCAAGTTTTCAACATGAAGGTCAGCGACTTCCTGCACCCGTGCTCCTGTATTATAGAGGAACAGCAACAAGACACGGTTGCGCAAGGCCTCATGACCTTTGGCCGGCAAGTTTGAAAAAAGTGCTTGGATATCATCGCGTTCAAGGAAATGTGTTTCCGGTGGGGGTGCCCGCTTCACAGGGATCGTTGCTACCCGTTCGGATTCAATAAGCATTTCCGGAACCCGGCTGGCTGCATATTCGAAGAATGTGCGAAGCGCTGCAAGTCGCTGATTCCGAGTGGAAACACCATTACCACGACTTTCTTCAAGGTGCTTCAGAAAACGAGTAACCCGTTCGTACGTTAGTTCAGCCAACAACAGACGGGAAATCTTGTGGTGGGTGTCTTTCGCAACGAAGTGCAGATATAGTAGCAAGGCGTCACGATAGCTTTTAACGGTCGCCGGACGTAGCCCTTTCTGGACTTTCAGATAGTCCTCGAAGAAGGAGTAGATCAATGGTCCCAACGTAGTCATAATTCCACCTCCTTGGTAAGTCGAGCTGAGAACTTTGCAAAACGCTTACTTGCTTCCGTTAGCATATCCCCGGTGATTGTCAGATATACCGAAGTAGAATCCGGATTTACATGCCCCAGGAAGGTCGAGAGATGAAGCAGGTATTGGGCCGGGTTTTTCCGCTCTCGATACCACCTGAGTAATGTTCCTACGGCAAAGGAATGTCTAAGGGAATGTGGACAAGGTGATACCACTCCTTCCTGCACATCGACCCCAATCAGCGGGAGGATGCTCCGAAAAGTGCGACTGATGGTATGCCGACTGATAGGACACTTCCTGAAAGAAAAAAACAGATCCTTGGGCTCAAATCTTCCAATTTTTTGTTCTCTGCACTCAATATACTGATGAAGGGTCTCAGCCATGCACGGCCCAAAGGGAACGAGTCTCGACTTCGAAAACTTTGTCTGTCGGATGATCAAGAGGTTACGCTGCAGATCGACATCCTTGCGGCATAAACGCGATACTTCTCCGACTCTGAGGCCGAGCCCATAGAGCAGGGCAAATATCATATGATAGGTGGGACCTCGCAGTAACGCGTAAGGGTTGTCCGGGAGAGTGCTGGCTACCTCCAGGAGTTTGCGTGCAAGCTCTTTGTCAAAAAGAAACGGTACTCGTTGGCTCGTTTCCCGTCTTGGTCGATCGCATAAGGGAGACTGCATGAGGTACCCCTGATTGATCAGCCAGTTAAACAGACGTCTGAGCACACCCAGCAAATGATTATAGCTCCGTGGCGAAGTTCGTCGGCGTGATACCAGGAATGCGTCGAGAAACTCCGGCGTGACACCATCAAGTTCGGTTATGGAATGTTCAACCAGGTAGCGATCAAACAGCCGCAAGGCATCCTCTTCGGTTTTATACTTTCGTCCAAGAGCACGCTTGTACGAGAGGAACCCGGCCATTTCTTCTGAAAGTTGGCTTTGGAAGTGCGTTTTCATAGGACTTCCTCCCCATCGCCTAATGCAACTTCTCTCAAGGTCTCAACTGCAACTTTTGTGTACACCTCGGTAGAAGAAGGAGATTGATGGCCGACATAATCACCGATTGTCTTCAGATCGAAACCGACATCCACGAGACGCTGGACACAGGTATGGCGTAATGTGTGGGAACCCGGTCTGGAAACATGGATGCCTGCCTTGCGAAGGTACTTGCCAGCTCGCATGGAGATCGAAGACCAACTCATAGGTGTATGTGGCGCTGGAACTCGGAAAAAGATATGGCGATCAGTTGTTTTGGGTCGACCTTTCTGCAAGTAATCGAGGATAGCCTCTCCGACGACCAGGGAAAGTGGATAGGCAGTTGAATGACCCGCTTTACGCTCCGGCACGTAAATCCGTTCCCGTTTCCAATCTATGTCATCCAAGGTGAGTGCGGCAACCTCGCGGGCGCGCAGACCGTAAGTTACCAGCAATAAAAGGATGGCGTAATCCCTCTTCCCAATACAGCTGCGCCGATCAACTGTTTCCAGCATACGCCGAACTTCGTCCCAAGTAATGGAACGGGGGATCTCCGAAAGGCGATACGTTTGGGGATACTCGATGGTCCGACTTAGGTCTGTGGCTGTCAGGCGGTGGCAATGCAAATAGAGAAGAAAAACTCGTAATACTGCACATAAGGCTCCCACACTCCTCTTTCCCACCGATTGACCTCTGTTGGCTATGAAACCACTCAGAACCACAGGTGAAAGATCGGAAAGACGATCAATTCTTATCTTTTCGAGATAGGAAGCAAAATGTTGTAAATTGTACCGGTATAGTTCGATGGTCGAGTCCCGAAGTCCTCGTTCGTCACGAAGGTACAGAAAAAAGCCTGGAACGGAATCGGAAAAGGGATCTTTACGATCAGGGCGGCTGGAATAATCTGATAAAATAAGGGCAAGCATCTGCCGAACTGGGCCTCGTGCTTCATTGCCAACCTTGGATAGAGCTGCCTCTGTTTTGCAGTTACGGCCGTGTTTGATCTTCCATTGTTCAGCAAACGGTTCGACAAACGCCGGCAGATCATCGTACGAGGAGCATCCCATTGACTGCGCAAAGTTTCCGAAGTGCATCAATAAAGGAACACGTCGCCAAATGTTCCTTGGCGAATAGTCCCTCTCGGTGAGCCAAATGACGTACCTTTCAATCGGATCTCCCAACCATGAAGCACGAATGCGGTCAATCGTCTCTGGACGGATAAAGTAACGTTCCAACATAGATGGCCTCCTTTGAAAGTGGGTTGGTTGTTCAGGCTATCTTACGCTGGAACGACAAAAATTTATGTATCCATAATCTCTATTTCATCCAAACAATTACAAGTAATTAGGCTATGTCGGCCACATAATAGAAAAGGGCACATAAGACCGATAACGGATCGGCCATGCTCGCCGAAGAGACCCGCCGGGGCTTAGAACGGTTGGGCATCGATCATCAAACGACCCTGGCGTATTCGCCTTATCAAAATGGCAAGCAAGAGACATTTTGGGGGCAACTGGAAAGCCGATTGATGGAACTGTTGCGCGGGATCGAGAATCTTGAGTTGCCCTTCGTTAACCAGGCGGCCCAAGCCTGGGTCGAACAGGACTATCACCGAAAATACCACCGCGAAATCAAGACGACGCCCTTAAATCGGTTGTTCAATGGTACCGATGTCTCGCGGTCGGTACCTGACAGTGACGCACTTCGCCTGGCCTTTACGCGTCGAATCACAAGACGGCCACGGCGCAGCGATGCCACCGTTGTGGTCGATGGCATCCGTTATGAACTTCCCTTTCGTTTTGCCCATCTGCCATCGGTGATATTACGGGCACCCGGATGGGATAAAAGCCAAATGGTTCTGGTCGACCCGGATACCGACGCCCCCCTGGCTCGTCTTTTACCCCAGGACAAGACTAAAAACGCATCCGGAAAACGTCGCCTCATCCAAGCGGACGGAAATACGGCGGCGATAGTTCCATCGACCGATAGACCGCTGCCGGCGCTGCTTCGAAAATGGATCGCCGACTACGCAGCAACGGGTCTGCCTCCGGCTTATATCCCCAAGGAGGAGATAGAACGATGAACAATGTCGATATCCGAAGCTTGTACGGACTCAAATACAATCCGTTTCTGCCCGATTTGCCACCCGAAGCCTTGTATGCCATACCCGGCACCGAGTCATTCGGCCTGCGGGTGCGATCCATGGCCGAGAACGGCGGTTTTGCATTGATCACCGGCGAGCCAGGATTGGGAAAAAGCAAGACACTTCAAAAAATTGCCCATCAACTCGAACAGATACCCGATCTGACCGTCGGTGTGATGCAACGCCCCCAAAGCAAGCTGGGGGACTTTTACCGGGAAATGGGGGAGTTGTTCAACGTCAACTTGTCCCCCTCCAACCGCTATGGCGGCTTCAAAGCCCTGCGGGATCGTTGGGAACGCCATTGCCAGTCGACGTTGCTAAAACCGGTGCTTTTAATTGATGAGGCCCAGCAAGTGTCGACCGAGTGCCTGACCGAACTGCGCATCCTGCAGAGCCATCGGTTCGACTCGCAAAGCCTTTTGTTTACCATCCTGTGTGGTGACAATCGGTTGCCCGACAGGTTCCGAACCGCCGACTTGTTGCCCCTGGGCAGCCGTATCGGCTTGCGATTATTGCTCGAACCGCTGTCTCCCGAACAGCTCCAGGATTATTTGTATTTTGCTCTCGAAACGGCTGGGAACAGTCAACTGATGTCCGACGAATTGATCCTCACGTTGTCCGGACACGCGGCAAACAATCTGCGGGTGCTCAACCAAATGGCCGCCGAACTGCTCGCCACAGCGGCCCAACAGAATCTACCGCGTCTTGATGAGTCTTTGTTCTTTGCGTTGTTCTCACCGTCAACAACTAAATCACAACGTAGGAGGAAAAAATGATCATTGGTTGTTCATAGCCAATGAGATACCAGTTGCTCGGTGAAACGGAGGCAGGCTCTGCTGGGGAGCAACCTGTCTAGGGATAGCCGGGTGCAGGAGGCATTGAATAATGCCACAGAGGGGAGCAGCAAACCAAACTTGCTGTTCCCCTCGCTTTTTTGGCTCTATTCAAGCCTTCCTGCTCATGCCTTAAAAAACCCAATCAAATCAGATTGCGCGAAGCGCATCCTTATCAAATCAATCCATCACTTTTTGTGACTGCGTTTCCCTCAGTTAGCGAGTCCACGCTCAGCCTAACGAATATTACTTTTTTTCAACATGTTGCTGCACAACAAGAGCCTTTCGGGGCAATCAAAACAAATGTTTTCCGGCATATTCGGTTGGCAAAAAGGATGGCGATGATGGAAAAAGAAGGCCGGCCCCCTTATTCGGCGTTGGCCTTCTTTTTCAACCGGTGGTAGTCACGACTGGAGTGATGGCGGGTTTACAAATCACTTACCGATACTATGGAATAAACGGCAGCAATTGATCGATAAAATCATTTTCAACGTAATGACGATCCAAATTTAAATTGCATCTACCCACTCACGTTGCAGTCCTTGCGCAGACAAACCGACGGGCCAAAAAGCAAGCAAGATAGTGCAATTATTTCTTTCCGCGGCCCTTATATCAGAACCACCAAATATCGCGTTTGCGCGGGTTCCCGTAAGAGTCGAAGCAATCTCCTGACTCACGCAATACCGCCTTCAGATCGTCTTCGCTAAAATCAAACCCATCTCCAACGGCCGCAACGACAAATTCAGGCATGGTTTCGATCAGGTTGTATTTAGAGCGTAGGTCTTCATCCTCTCCACCGGCAATTAAGAATCTTTCAACTTCTTTTTTGGACATGACTATCTCCTTTCAGACAATACAATTGATGTTACTAATGATTTTTTTTAAATCCGCTCTCGAAGATGATTTTCAATAGTTGATATCATGAAGCGTGCCATATTGCTTATGTTTATGCGTATTTGAATTTAAGGCGAACCTACAAATATATTAAAATATTGATATTATTTAAAATATACCCATCCTGGGTATCGTCATTTTAGATTCCGATCAATGGATAAAAGACATTGCCGAATTTAAGACCAAGCGTATAGAGATGTAAAAAATTACAAAATTGGAATAAAACATGGGAATCTACAAAATTGTACGTGCGCTGGTGCCATTTCCCATATGGCTTTCGCCATAACGATCCCCACCGCAGCCACTTTTCCCTTGAAGTTGATCGTGGCTTGCTTTATCGCTCCATTTAGTTAATCATTTCAAAAATAAGGAGAACCTTGATCCGACGATTTAGCGCCTTGGTGGCCCATTTGGACAATCTTTGCATTCAAGGAGGTCAATAATGACTGAAAAAACCTTCAACGCCATGGTGGTATCGGAAACCGAAGACAAACAATATCGACGCGAAATTCTCACACGGCGAGTGGATGATCTGCCTGCCGGCGATGTACTGGTCGACGTCCACTACTCCTCACTGAACTACAAGGATGCGCTGTCCGCCAGCGGCAACAGGGGGGTGACCCGCAATTATCCCCATACACCGGGCATCGATGCCGCCGGCGTGGTGGCGGAAAGTACCGATAACGCCTTCAAGCCCGGCGATCCGGTTATCGTCACCAGCTACGACCTGGGGATGAATACGCCCGGTGGATTCGGTCAGTACATCCGGGTACCGGCAGGCTGGGTGGTCCCCTTGCCCGACGGCATGAGTCTGAAAGAGGCCATGTGTTACGGTACGGCCGGATTTACCGCCGCCCTTTCCGTTCACCAATTGACCACGCATGATGTGTCACCGGAGCATGGCGAGGTGCTGGTATCTGGCGCCACCGGCGGTGTGGGCGGCATTGCCGTGGCCATCCTGGCCAAATTGGGTTACGCCGTCGTCGCCGTAAACGGAAAAACGGATCGATCTGACTACCTGGCATCCATCGGCGCCGGGCGTATCATCAGCATCGAAGACGCCACGGATACCAGCGGCCGACCGCTGCTCAAGGGACGGTGGGCCGGCAGCGTCGACGCCGTGGGCGGGGACATCCTGGCCACCACCATCAAATCCATGGACGCCAACGGGGTGGTGACCACCTGCGGAAATGCCGCCTCTCACGATCTTCCCATCAATGTCTATCCGTTTATCCTGCGCGGAGTGATTCTGGTGGGCATCGACTCCCAGAACTGTCCCATGCCAGCCCGGCGCGAGGTCTGGCAAAAGCTGGCCGGCGAGTGGAAGATCCCATCCATGGAAGCCGTGGTGGAAGAAATTACCCTGAACGATCTGGATCGCTGCATCGACAAGATGCTCAAGCGTGAGCGCCAGGGACGTGCCGTCGTTAATTTGAGGGCGTAAGGGTGTTACTCACCTCAGCTGCCGAAGATAATCGGCGCACCAACGATTCATAAAGTCGATAAGGTTGCTGGAAAAAATGTCCAGCTACGCCTGAAAATGGCCAACGTTCGCATTCCGGGAAGCTCAAAGCGATGTTTTTTGAATCCATGCGATTAGGGCGAGACGGCCATTGGCTGTTCGATTGTGCATCATACAACATATGGTATTTATGCTGCTCTTGACTTACAAGGGGCCGCCCACTATATTTCGTCGTGAAAAAAGCAAGATCTTGTCCCTTTTAGCAGGAGAATGAATGAAGATTAAGTTAATATATCCGCGCTGGAAAAAACTTGAAGGTCAGACGACGTTTAATCTTCCGCCGCATGGTCCTGCGGTTTTTTCCGCAGCACTTCCTGACGATGTAGAGGTCGAATTTATTGATGAAAATTTAGAACCAGTTGAATTTAATGATGATGCTGATCTTATCGGCATTTCCATGATGCTGACCACGCAGGTTAAACGAGGCTGGGAAATTGCGGACCGTTTTCGCGCCTTGGGTAAAAAAGTTATTTTCGGCGGAATTTCAACAATGCTGCATGCTGAAGAAACAATGGCGCATGCGGACTCTGTCTTTCTCGGAGAAGCTGAAGGGAGGATGGAACAGGTTATTGAAGATTTAAAGAACAATGAACTAAAACCGTTATATAATTACATGAATGACCGTCCGCCGATTGAGATCGTTGGTCCCGCGCGGAGGAGCATTTATAACAGGGATTTATATTATCATAAAGGCGTGCAGATGGTGGATCTTGTGCACGCGTCAAGAGGCTGCAAATTCAACTGCTATCCGTGCGCGGTTGCTTACCTGGGCGGCAGGGAATTCAGACCGCGTCCTATTGATAAAGCGATTGAAGAGATTGCGCTTGCAGATAACAATCGATTCTTTTTAGTGGATAATTCACTGGCACAGGATAAGCAATGGCTGATGGACCTTTTTAGAGAGCTTATTCCTCTCAACGTGAGCTGGTGCAGTCATACAATTATGGATGATCCTGATGTGCTTGATCTTGCAGCCCAGGCAGGTTCATGGTATGTCTATCAGGCTGTTTTTAATACTTCTGATTATATCAAAGAAAGAATTAAGAGATATCACGATTACGGTATTGGAGTTGAAGGAACGATTCTTCTCGGACTTGATGATCATACTGAAGATTATATTAAGCGTTTGATTGATTTTCTACTTGAAATTGATCTTGACCTTGCAGAATTCACGGTTCTGGCTCCTTTTCCGCACACAAAAGCATGGGATGACCTAAGAAAACAGAAGCGTATTTTCAACACAGACTGGGATGATTATAATGCGGGGAAAGTGGTATACCAACCGAAGCACATGAGTCCTGAACGCCTTCAGGAACTTTATTACTATGCCTGGGATACTTTCTATAAAGATGAGAATCAGTCATTAAAAATGTATAAACTGTTGAAAAAAATTACTGAACGAGAGTATTCTCTGGGGACATACCGTCCCAGAAGAAGAGATCTCATTAACAGAAGTTTTAGTAAAAAAGTTGTCAGAGGCAGAGATACCAAAGATCATTCCGCCTCTGATAGAGTATAAAATATATGAGTCAATTATGTCTGAAATAAACGGAATAAACAGTAAAACAAGCACTGACTATATTAATGAAATTTATGACTACAATGGTCAATGGGATGTTCCTTCAAAATGTGGTCTGATGATAAAAATGAACAATGACAGGCACATCGTTATTGCCTCGGAATTATACGATGACAATCCCGGAACGTCAGTAAATTACTGGAATTGTCATATAGCCACCATGATTTGCCGAGAACGCAGTCTTGATCCTTCAAAACTTGTATTTATTGAACACACTCCCGACCGCGGATCAAAGCTTGAGAATTACAGAGAAACTTTTGACAGAGTAATTTTTCAGTGGGATGGTGAAAAATTTTCCGACCCTGACTGGGAGGAATTGACACGGGAACAGGTAGATGCACTGCTGAAAGGTTGACAAGGGTGATTCTCACCTCAGCTGCCGAAGATAATCGGCGCACCAACGATTCATAAAGCCGCTAAACCGCCACCCGGGCCGGTCCAGCAAAGCCGCATGGCCGTCGTTCCAGACATAGGTTGAGGCCGGCAGCAAGCTTCCGTCCGCCAGTTGAACCCTCACCGTCTGGCGAGTGTACATTTCGCCTTCATAATGATCCAGGCGTTGCCAAACCGATGCCGGCAGATTTGGGTATACCACCCCTTCGGTCAGACCGGTTGGATCACGGACAATCGCCGGGTAGGCCTCCCCTTTGACAGACCAACACATGAATCCGGCCAGTGTCACCGGCTGGTGATCGAGCCGCAGTCCGGTAACGGCCTCGAAGATCGCATGGCACATCAATGTGCCGTAGGCAAACAGGTTTTCCATTAGAGGTGTTTCTGCATCCAGGCCGCCACATTCGCCCATAAAATTTTAATTTTAAAATCATTGGGAATCTCCAAGGTGTGGTCGGTCCTCGGGGTGCGCTGGAAGTAAATGTCCGGTGAAGGAGCAGACCGTCGGCCGTCGGGATAGATGGCCTGAATACTCGCGATAAAGGCGTCATGGTTGCCCGAAAAGTCGGATATGTCGACCAGTAGTGTGTTGCCCGTTGCCGGGTAGGTCGTCGAGGCACCATCGCCCAGGGGCCGGCAATCGATCTGGTAACGCAGGCCGGTGCCGGGTGAGCTTTCCCAATGAAAGACGACCCCCGTTTCACTCGGCAGGGCCAGGAATCCGGCCGGCGGCAGATCGTCGGCCGTGGCCACGCGAGGACCTCCCACCGGGCGGTTGCCGATAACGTCCGCACGGCGGGCGAAGGCGATCAGGTCCTGCTTGACACCATTGGGAATGGCATCGCCATCGAAGAAGGCCACCATCAGCTCGAAGCGATCCCGATAACCGTTATAGGTCGGGCCGGCACTGTGCAGCTGGGGAGCCGACAGGATCACGGCTTCGTATCCCAGCCGGTTGCCGCGCGTCGGCGGCACGACCTGCGGTCCATGATAGGTGCCGAAGGGGTTGGCCCGGATGGCAAAGGCATCCCTGCCCGGCAGATAGGTCATCTTCAGCGGGCTGAAGGCAAAATTGGCCTTGACGGCGTTGTTCATGGCCACGGCCATGCCGTGTCCCCGTGCCGTCAGGCCCACGTATTCGGCGGTAATATGGTTGTTGATATCGGCCACATTCACATTGGCCGGCGAGTGGCGGAAGTAATCCACCGCATAGGCATCCTCGCTGCCCAAATAATTGCGTTTGTGAACGACGAAGGGATGCGTTCGTCCGGCGAGGTGAGAAAAGCGCAGTTCGACGGGTGCCACCTCCTGCCAGCCGGCGTCGATTTTGCGCGCCAGCATCGGCTTGGCGGCCTGGATCACGGTATCGCGGCGCGTGTCCGGATAGCGGATACGGCCGTCGATGAACAGGTACGGGCTGCCATGCACGAGACGTAGCCGGTAGTCCACCCATCCCGGTGCCCGGGTCACCGCCGGAGGGCCATCCCATGGGCCTTGCAGGCGAACGGCGGCCACCCCCTGCCGGCCGTCTTGCTCCACGGTGACCGTCAAGTTGCCGGGCTGGTAGCGCTGCCCGTTGTAGACCATGTAGGGCACCAGGCTGCCGGCATCCAGCTGCTGAGCATCGTTTTGAGTGACCCCGCTCACGTGCCCGTCGGCACCGAATTCTACACGGATGTATTCATTGCCAAGCCGGCGGGTATCGGCATGAACCGTCTGATTGGCGGCGGTCAGGGCCAAGTCGTGGACCGACCGGCCATAAAGCGTGTAAACACCCGACGGCATGACCGCCTGCTTGGAAACGAGAAGGCCGAGGTCGATGAATTCCCCGCCCGGTTCCGGATCACGTTTTTCCACCATGACCGGAATGACAGGTCCCTTTTCATCGGCGATGAGGTAGCCACCATAACCGGCGGTCCGGGCTGGTAGCCGGAAGGATAAGCGCCGGTTCCCGGGAGTATCGGCGGGCAGGTAGACGAACGTTTCCACCGCTACGCCCCCGCCGCCGGGCAATGCCCGCCCGTGGTCGCCGGCCATCAGGTTCCTGGCGCGGTCGACCAGACGGGTTTCGATCTGATCCGTATACCAGTCCAGGCGCTCCAGCAAGGCCGCCATGGCCACTTCCCGCGGGCGGGTCAGAAACGGCGTGGCCAGGCCGAAATTGGTGGTCGAAAGAACCCGCAAGCGGGTTTCGAATGAGCCGTGAAGCAGATCGGCGAGGTCGGGCGACATGGCCTGGGCTTCATGTTGGACGAGGAAGCGGTGAACCACTCGATGCATGCGTCGATTGCGCTCGATGCGTGTCCAGTAATCCGAGGCATAGGCCTTCTCGGCCCAGGAATTGTAACCGTTGAAGCTGCCGTCGGCGGTGTCCTGGCCGAACCGGACCGTTCCCACCGCCGTGTGGCTGGCCAGGTAATCGCTGACGTTGCCGAAGCGGACGAAGTCCAGATCGGCCACGGATGCCACCAGTTGGCCCAGCCCGCCGGTGTTGGGCAGCCACTCCAGATGCCAGGGCAAATCGGCGCCGGTCCAAAATTCGGCATCAGCATCGAAATTGATGAAAATGATCACATCCCGGTCGATCTTGCCCTCGTCCTGAAGCCGGTGCAGCCGCTCGGCCCAATGGCGCAGGCTGATGTTTTCCACCAGGTCGCCGGCATGATAGGTGGGCAGTACGATCATTTCCTCATTGGTTGCCGGGTTGCGGTAGATGATGGGGTTGTGCGCTTCCGCGGGCGTGAGCACACGCGAAAACATGCGGAAAGCATCGAAGGGCGTGGCGCTATAGTATAACGATACGGCCTCGATGCCCAATTCAGCGTAGCGCTTGAAGCTTCCCGGTGTGGTCATCATCTCCTGGGGCCGCACCACCGGCGCCACCCGTTCGAAGAGGTCCTTCACGCCGCTGCCCTGTTCGTTTGTCATGGCCCGTTGCATGGCGGTCATGAACTCGTGGTCGGTCATGGCCGACATCAAGCCGTTGTTATAGGACATCAGGATCACGTCGTCGTTGTTTTCCCTGACGCGGCGCCGTATATTGCGGATAATGTCCGGTGCGTGCACGGGCAAAATTTCCTGAAGAGAGAAAAGGTTGTCGAAGTCCCACACGGCGCGCACGGGAATGCCTTGCCGGTTGAAGCGGTCCAGTTCGGCGATGGTATGCCGGATGACCCGGATATCCTGGCCGAATCCGTTTTCGTCGTTGGTGTCCCCCCGAAAAGAATGGTATAGATTAACGTGAAATCCGAAGGCGACGTGGACCTTATGGGGGGAGCCGGCGACCGGGGATGCGTCGTGGAAGGCTTTGGGCAACCACAGCATCCAGATCGCGATGACGATCAGGAACAGAAAAACTGACTTTATTGAATGATACGTGCTGCGGCCCATGATCATCGCTTTGCATACGGTTGTTTTCGTTGATTGCTAACGATTTTCTAATCAATCGCTAACACAAATCTAACAATTCCATTTTTACGGATCAACGGTAAAACTGCGAATTTGTAGGTAAGTAATGAAAGTCGTGAAAGGAATCCGGTAAGATTGAAAGCCCCCTATTGCATCATCGCCAACCCCGCTTCGGGACCGTATGCCATGAACCAACGCCGCCGCCTGCTAGAGGCCGTCGGTAATGTGCTCGAGGCGACAATTGTGGGGCTGGACACCCGCAGTTCCACGGAGTTGGCCGCCGTCGCCCGGGATGCCGCCCGGCGGTGCGATGTCCTGGTCGTGGCCGGTGGCGACGGGACCTTCTCCCTGGCACTCAATGTCGTCGATCTGTCACGAACCACCCTGGCGTTCCTGCCGTTCGGTACCGGCAACGCCCTGACCCACGCCCTGGCCTATCGCGGCGATAGCCTGACCATTGCCCGGCAAATCCGCGACGGTCAGATTCATCAATATGACTTGATCGACTGCGACGGCAGGAAAAGAGCCTTCATGGTGTCGCTGGGTATCGACGGCACGGCCATTCGGCTTTACGAATGGTATCGCTCCCGGGGCTACCCGGGGCGAAACGCCCATTTACGGGCCGGCCTGATGGCTCTTTTCAAAAAATACCAGCCGACCAGCGGATGGGTAAGCGTGGATGGATCGGTCGGGCATATAAAACGGCTGCTCAGCCTCATGGTGGTCAAACAGCCCTTTTTCGGCATGGGCCTCAAAGCGGTTCCCCAAGCCCGCTGGAATGACGGCAGGCTGCACACCCAACTGATTGATTCCGGTCTCGGGGGAGCCCTTATAGGGCTTCTCACCGGGTTCACGATCGGCAACCGGGCCGGGACCTATCGGGCCGGACAAACGCTGGGCGTGCGGCTGGATACGCCGGTGACCGTACAAATCGACGGAGAACTGGGCTGGACGAGTGACCGGTTTATATTCAAGGTGCTGCCCGGCATGCTGCGACTCAAATATTGAAAAAACGGGAGGTCTATAATCCCGAGGAATTAATAGTGACATAACAGTTGTCCGATATCATCCGCAGGTGAAAACCAATCCTTCAATGTTCAATTGGAGTGGATCGTTTTCGTTTTGTACTCGGTTCCGATGCCCACCAACCCAACGGGCTGGGGCATGCCATCGCCCGGTATGTGGCAATACAGCTCGGAGTAAAAGAGCATCTGATTTTCAACAAGCCGGATTGAACGTTTTTATCACCTAACAGTTATACGTGGAGGAGATATTATGCTTAAAATCGCGATTAATGGTTTTGGAAGAATTGGAAGACTTTCATTTCGAAAAATCTGTGGAGATGAACGTTTTGAAGTTGTGGCAATTAACGATTTAACAGATCCAAAGATGCTGGCTCATCTTCTGAAGTATGACAGTGTACAAGGTCGTTTCTCAGGGCATACCGTCGATTGTGATGAGGATTCTCTTATCATCGACGGCAATAAAATTAGCGTATACAAAGATGCAGATCCGAAGAATCTGCCTTGGGACAGTCTTGGGGTGGATATTGTCTTGGAATGTACCGGATTCTTCTGTTCAAAAGCCAAGAGTCAGGCGCATATTGATGCGGGTGCAAAGCGGGTTCTTATTTCAGCGCCTGCCGGCAATGATCTGCCAACCATTGTTTATGGCGTAAATCATCACACACTGAAAAATGATCAGCGCATTGTCTCTGGTGCATCCTGCACAACCAATTGCCTTGCTCCTATGGCAAAGGCATTGAATGATTACCGTGAGCTGAGAACAGGCTTCATGACTACGATTCATGCCTATACCGGTGACCAAATGATTCTTGACGGCCCGCACCGTAAAGGTGATTTTCGTCGTGCAAGAGCCGGTGCAATCAACATCGTACCGAATTCAACCGGCGCTGCGAAAGCGATTGGTCTGGTCATCCCTGAGCTTGACGGGAAGCTGATCGGATCGGCTCAGCGCGTACCCGTTCCTTCCGGTTCCATCACTATTCTTGATGCGACGTTAAAGGACGAGACCGAGTCTGTAAGTGCCGAGGGAATCAACGAAGCAATGAGAAAGGCTTCCGATGAATCCTTCGGGTATTCCGAAGAGGAGCTGGTGTCAAGCGATACAATCGGCATGAGCTATGGTTCACTGTTTGATTCCACGCAAACCCTTGCACAACGTTGTGGTACCATGATTTATGAGGTTCGAGTTGTCGCTTGGTATGACAACGAAATGAGCTATGTTAGCCAATTAATCCGAACATTGGGCCATATGGGACGTTTAATGAATTGATATCATAGGACCGCTATCCGGTTATCAGTGGGGTCCTGCATCATTTCCAGGACATCGATACTCTCCCGCAAGCCCTGGTTGACCCGGCACATTTCTATTCCCATGCCCACCAATTGGGCAACGGCCTGAACGAAATTCACATCGGTCAAGGTGAATTCCCACGGCTCGGCCGTGTACACGCGCAGGCAACCGACAAGTCGTTCTCCGACGATGATGGGAGAGGAGAGAATGGATGCGATCCCCTCTCTGATGGCGGCCTCAGGGTACTGGATCCGCGGATCGTCGGTGACGTCAAAAATAGCCACCGGTTGTCTATCCTGAAGCGCCGAGGCGATGGACCGGATGGCACTGATCGGCCCCTTGTCGACATATTCATCGCTCAGTCCATAGTAACCGGCCAGCTTGAGCTCATCGCTTTTTTCACTGAACAGAAACAAGGCACACCCCTTGACGTTGAGCGCGTGCGTGACCCCTTCAACGGTGATCAGAACGATCTCCTCCGGATCTTGGATGGTAGATATTGCCTTGGTGATGCGAACCAGAGTATCATAATTGACATTGGGTTTTTCCATGGCGCCCTCCTTTTTGGTTGTTATGCATCGTTGTCTGTCCAAACATCCGGGCATGATGAATTGCGGTTCGGAAAGGTTGTCATTCACATATGCCTCGATAATTGACTCCACCGGACCGCAAATGCATGCGATTACCCGAACGCCCATGGATGAGAGCGCATTTTCCAAGGGCCAGGAGATGGCACCGCAGATCAGCACCTCTACCCCGAATTGCATCACCTGTCGGGCGCGGGCCAGAGAATCCGTTTGAACCAACTTTCTCTCATTCTGGCGCACCGCCCGGCCGTTTTGAATGTCTACCTGTAAAATGCGTGCGGCCACATCGAACACCGGCGAAATACGGCCCTGCTGATGGGAAATTGCGATTCTCATGGGGCAATGACAAAGCAATATTCCTGCCATTGTAAAAGCAAACCAGATAGGGTGTAAAAGCGGGTAGGAATTTTACTCTAAAAAATATTAATTGCATTTGAATCGTGCAGATTGCATTATTTAAAAAGACGAACCCTTGTAAAATGCAATTCTTTTCCTGAGGATGCGGTTTGGTTTCGAAGATTATCAAAAGACATCAGGATACCATCTTAAGTTCAATCAATGACGGTATTTTTACCATCGACTTGAACTGGCGAATTACTTCCTTCAACCGTGCGGCCGAAAAGATTACCCGGGTTCGAAGCCGCGATGCGATCGGCCGGCCTTGCGGTGAGGTCTTTCGAACCAGCATCTGCGAAACGGCCTGCGCGATGAAAAAGACCCTTACCACCGGCAAGCCGATGGTAAACGTAATGACCCGCATTGTCACCCAATCCGGAGACCAGATCCCCATCCGCCTGTCAACGGCCCTCCTGAAAGAGAGAGATGGCACGGTGGTTGGCGGGGTAGAGACCTTTCAAGATCTGACCCAGCTCGAACAGCTTCGCAAAGCGCTGGAATCGCGCTATACCTTCGAGGACATCATTGGTCGAACATCGGTCATGAAAAACCTTTTCCAAATCATGCCTCAGATTGCCGAAAGCGACAGCACCGTGTTGATTTCCGGGGCCAGCGGAACCGGCAAAGAACTTTTCGCACGGGCGACCCACAACCTGTCCTACCGCAAAAATAAGCCGTTCATCGCCGTCAACTGCGGCGCATTGCCCGACACGCTGCTGGAGTCCGAACTTTTTGGCTACAAAGCGGGGGCCTTTACCGGTGCCCAAAAAGACAAGCCGGGGCGGTTCGCCCTGGCCCAAGGCGGTACCATTTTACTCGATGAAATCGGTGACATATCGCCGGCGATGCAGGTTCGACTGTTGCGGGTGCTGCAGGAAAAGCGGATCGAACCCTTGGGCGCCGTTCAACCCGTCGATGTGGATGTGCGTGTGGTGGCGGCCACAAATCAAAATTTAGAGACACTTGTAAGTGAAAAGAAATTCCGCAAGGATTTGTTCTACCGCATTCGGGTAGTTGAATTAAAACTGCCCGACCTTCGGCAACGGCGCATGGACATTCCATTGCTCGTCGATCACATGGTCGACAAATTCAACCGGCTCAAGAACAAGGATATTGCCGGGGTATCGCAATCGGTGATGGTGCGATTGATGGCCCACGATTACCCAGGCAACGTCAGAGAGCTGGAAAATATCATCGAGCATGGGTTTGCGCTGTGTCATAGCGGCCTGATTGAGATGCACCACCTACCGCCGGAGCTTTGGGCTGCGAATGCCCCAACCAGAGCTGGTTTCACGGAGACGAAAACACTCAAAGCCATGGAAAGACGGATGATCGAGGAAGCGCTGGGCCGTCATCGAGGCAACCGCAAACTCGCGGCAAAGGACCTGGGGATCGATGATAGTACGCTTTACCGAAAAATCAAGACGTTAAAAATCACTCCCCCGCCCAAGGATGGGCGAAGCCGTAAAACATAACATTGCAGATTGCCTGAATGCCCCCTTCAAATACCCTTAACAACCTGTCAGGAATATTTCCAATCCTGCCGTCCGCCAGCCGCGCGATGGGGTGACAGACGGCCCAATAGGCATGGCACCTTTTTTGCTTTTTTATTTGGTTGAAAGATTCGTGGCGCTTTAGGGTTAAGAAGAAGTACCACCCATATTTTTCAACTATGGTTAACGCTCACCATAAAAGACAGGAAGGGGGGAACATGATCCAGTCACCGTGTCGCAATTGTCCGAATCGATACAAGGATAAGCGTTATTGTATGGAGACCTGTGTTCTGCTGCATCGCGTGCAGATGTTCCAGGTCGGACGTCAGGAGCCATCGACCTATACTGCCGTCAATTGTGCGGATGATAATCGCTACCGGTTGATGACCGACCATGACACCCGACGATCCGACATCGGTAGTCCAGGTCTCTATTGAGCCCCAATGGAGCGTTTAAAACGCATGATGTAAAGGAGGATAAAACAATGATAGAAATAAAAAAAATTCTCTTCCCATTGGACTTGACAGAAAATTCGTCAAAAATCCTGCCTTATGTGTTGTCGCTTTCTGAAAAATACGACAGTCAAATTTACCTGTTCCATGTGGTGCAAGATCTGAATCGATGGGGTAAGCTCTATGTACCCCATCCTTCTATGGATACGTTCCAAAAAGAAGCCAATGAGGCGGCAATTAAGGCGATGAACACCGTTTGTGAAAATCAATTGCAAGGTTGCCCCAATTTTCAAAAAATGGTTGTTTCCGGAGATGCTGCCGATGAAATTTTAAAGGTCATTAAGTCCGAAAACATCGACCTGCTGGTTATGGGAACCCATGGCCGGAAAGGGGTGGAGCACGTGATCTATGGGAGCGTGGCGGAAAAAGTGGTAAAGAAATCACCGGTTCCCGTGCTGATGATCAATCCTTACCAACTCAGGTAAGTTCATACCACCCCTCTGTTTTTCACGACGCTGGGACTGCACGAGAACAGCGAGGGATCGGTGCGCCAACGGCTCGATCGAATGAACCGGCCAAAGAAAAATAGAGGTGCAATCGAAATGACACCGTCTCCATCTCAAGAAGACCTCTGGCAAATGGCCTCCCGATGGCTACCCCGATCCCATAGCGACCAACGCTTTCGAATCCATACAGACACCACTGATTTTTTCCGGGTCGACTACGGTGATGTGGTTGTTCTTGGTGATGCCCCGTATCTCATTCGCCATAATGCCAAGGAGGGCCGGTTTGGAATCGATGACGATGTCAAATTTTGGGTTAAGCGTGCCATCGACCTGAAAAACGGAAAACCAAAGATTCTCAAGCTGGTCTTTTATGAAAAGTTTACCAGCCATATCGGTGACATCGCCTTCGAGTGCTTTCGCAGCCCCAAAAAAGAGGCTCGCATTCTGGATCTGGTCGCCGGCCATAACAACTTCATGCAGGGCCATGCGATAACGGATCAAGCGGGGAATCTCATTCGCGTACTCGATTTTATCGAAGGGAAAACGGTCCACGATTTTATATTGGGTATGGGGTTGGACCATCAGACGTATTTTTACCACCAATTTCCTGTCATCTTAAGTCAGTTTATCGAATGCATCAACGCGATCCACTTTCTTCACGAACATGGCGAAAAACACGGAGATATTCGGCGCGATCATATTCTGATAGACCGCCATAGCGGGCGGTACCGATGGATCGATTTTGACTTTAATTATCGGCACCGCGAAAATGTATATGGATACGATCTTTTTGGACTAGGCAATGTATTGATATTTCTTGCGGGGATGGGAGATGTGCTATTATCGGCGCTGAGGGAACAGGGCAACCCTGCATTGGATACGTTGGTAGAAAGCGATCTGAATATCGTCTTTAACCATCGCGTCGCCAATCTTAAAAAAATTTACCCTTACATTCCCGAATCCCTCAACAGAATTCTGATGCATTTTTCAAAAGGTGCCAATTGGTTTTATGAAAACACGGCACAATTGCTGGATGATTTGGAAGTGTTTCAAAGCGTCATCTGAATGCCTTGGCAAGGAAGGAATAAAGACAATGGGCGATGACAAAAAGACTTATAACAGGAACATCCTGATTGCCGTGGACGAATCGGAAAACGCCCGTCGGGCGGTGTCGTACGTTGGCCAGTTACTGTCGGGCTTGGATGGTTTCAACGTCCTGATCCTGCATGTCATTCCGGAACCAGAAGAAGATTACTTTCCCAACTCAGCTGAAAAAGACAACTGGCTTCGGGAGCATAAGCTGAAGATTGATGCCATGCTTGACAGTTATCGGGAAATTCTGATCGGTGAAGGATTCGACCCAAAGCATATTTCGGTCCAATCGACGCTTCGCTATTGCCCCTCCATGGCGAAGTGTATTTTAGCCGAACGTGATCAAACGGAATATAGCACCATCGTGGTGGGTAGACAGGGGCTGTCGCGAAGCGAAGAGTTCCTCTTCGGCAGTGTTTCCAGCAAAATCGTCAATCATGCGCGTGACTGCACGGTGTGGGTGGTTGAATAATGATTTGAAGAAAAAACTTGCCGTTTGGGAAAAGTTTGATAATCTTTACCCAAACCAATTATTTTTCCAGCGGCCACTGGCATTCCGGCAATCCTCCAATCAGTAACGAATGAGACGCGCAGGTTCATTCTTGTTCGTTTGTGTTGTTTTCAAAGGAAGCATTTTCCGGCAACTGGGCCATGACATACACCGTCTGGAAAAAGATCCTCAGCACCGAAGCCCCTTTGTCGTCGAGCACCATTTGATTCCCTGCAACTTGGACGATAAACCTTTCGGAAGGAGAAATGCCAATGAGTGAAAAATCCGTATACAGTGTCTGCGGCATGTGCACGGTGCGTTGCCCCATCCAGGTGACCACCGAAAACGGCAAGGTGAAATTCATTCAAGGCAATCCCCATGTGAAGGGCATCGAAGGCGCCATATGCGGTCGTGGCGCGGCGGGAACCGCCCTGATCGATGACCATGAACGACCCCAATATCCCATGATACGCATCGGAGAACGGGGCAGCGGAAATTGGCGCAAGGTGAGCTGGGACGAAGCGCTGGATTATGTAGCCGACCGGCTCAAGGAGATCTTTGAGCAATACGGAGCCAAAAGTCTGCTATTAACCGACAGGGGCGGCCCTTTCCGGGACTTCCACCGGGCCTTTCTCCGGGGACTCGGCACCCCCAACTATTGCAATCACGACGGCTCCTGCGCCCGAAACGTCCAGCACGCCGCACTGTCTGTCTTTGGCTTCGGCCGCAAGGGCGTGGTCTACGATCTGAGTAACGCCCGACACGTGGTGCTCCAGACACGCAACCTCTTCGAGGCCATCAACGTCCGTGAAGTCAATGAACTGATGGCGGCCATGGAAAACGGGTGCAAGCTGACGGTAATCGACATCCGGACATCCATCAGCGCGGCCAAGGCCCACAATTTCTTTCAGGTTCGACCGGGTACGGACTATGCCTTCAATCTGGCTGTGATCCACGAACTGATCACCCGCAAACGCTACGACTCAGACTACGTCAACCGTTATTTCAAGGATTTTGACGAACTGGTGAAATTCATCCAACCCTACACCCCACAGTGGGCCGAAAAAGAGACCGGCATTCCGGCGAACCGGCTGGTCAATTTCGCCCGGGAACTGGCGGATGACAAGCCGGCGGTGTTGTGGCATCCGGGTTGGATGAACGCCAGGTACAAGAATTCGTTTTACATGTCCCGCAGTATCTATATCATCAACGCCCTTCTGGGGTCCGTCGGCGCCAAGGGCGGCCTGCCGCTGGTCAACAAACCCGGAGACTACGACCGCAAGGGGCTCAATAAACTCATGGATCTTTATGAGAAGCCCACCGAAAAGCGTGCCGACGGCGCCGGCTGGAAATATCCGCACTTCGAATCCGGTCCGGGCATTACGCATCTTGCGTTCAAGGCCATTGAGTCCGAGGATCCCTATCCGCTCAAAGCTTACATCGCCTACCGGCACGACCCCCTCATGGGGTTTCCGGATCCCGACCACCTGAGAAAGGTTTTCGACAAGCTGGACCTCATGGTGTCCATTACCTTTTCCTGGTCCGATACGGCCTGGTATTCCGACGTGGTGCTACCGCTGTCTCCCTACCTGGAACGGCAGACCGTTATTGCCACCAAAAACGACTTGCTGCCCTACTTTTTTATCCGCCGCCAGGCCGTGCTGCCCTCCTACGATACCAAGTGCGACTGGGAAATCTTTTCCCAATTATCCAAACGGATGGGGCTCGACAAGCTGGTTTTTGACAACATGGAGGATCTGTGGAACTTCCAACTCGAAGGGACCGGGGTCAACCTGTCGGATTTCGATAACACCGGAATCGTGCTATTGGGTGATCAACCCAAATACCGGGATGTGACGGAACTCGAATTCAAAACCCCCTCGGGAAAAATCGAGATGATCTGTGAAACGTTGGAAGGCCAAGGGATTCCATCCCTGAAACCGTACGAATCGCCGGCCGCCCCCAAAGCGGGCCACTTCCGCTTGACGTTTGGTCGCTGTGCGGTCCACACCCAGGGTCACACCGTCAACAACCCCATACTCTTCGAACAGATGCCCGAAAACGTTCTGTGGATCAACGACGTGGAGGCCGGCAAGCTGGGGATCAAGGACAATGATCTGGTGAATGTCTCCAGCAATGGCTATACCGAGCAGATCCGCGCCAAAGTCACCGAGAACATCCATCCGGAAGCCGTCTTTGTGGTCCACGGCTTTGGACACCAATTGCCCGTGGAAAGCCGTGCCTTCGGCCATGGACTGGCCGATAACAAGTTAATGCCCGGAGGATGCGAGATTTACGACATCGCCGGGGGTGGCGTCGCTTTTCAGGAACATTTTGTTTCGGTAGAAAAAGCGTAATAAAATTGGTTCAACGCGGATTTGTGTGCAGATATTCCTGACCCGTTGGATTTAGAATCTTTGCAACACAGCCTTACGCTTTTAGCAACTAGCGGTTAGCCGTTAAGATGCCTGGATTTTCCGAAAATAAGCGAACTGCTAATCGCTAAAGGCGAATAGCTGCTCATCGTGCGCTTCCACACAATTCCACGATGAGCCGGAAAAGTTAGGACCGGCGTCGGGGAAATGTCAGAGTGACTGCATCTGGGTGGTGACCACCACAGGCGCTCCCTTGGTCGGAATTCTCAATTTGTAATCCGATTGGTTGACCAGCGACAGGCAGGCGTCGACCACCTGGGGATCGTACAAGCGCCCGCTGTTATCGGTCAATTCGCTCATGGCCTTCTTGATACCCAGAGAGGGTCGGTAGGGGCGATGGGAGCCGATGGTTTCGAACACATCCGATACGGCCAGGATCTTGGCTTCCAGCAAAATTTGATCACCTGCCAGGCCTCGGGGATAGCCGGATCCGTCCAGACGCTCGTGATGCTGGATGACGATATCGGCCAGGGGCCAGGGGAAATCGATCTTCTTGAGGATATCGTAGCCCGATTGCACATGGGTTTTGATCATCTCGTACTCGGGGCCGCTGAGCCGTCCCGGCTTGCACAAGATTTCGCCGGGAATGGTGATCTTGCCCAGGTCATGAATCACGCTGGCCATGCGTAATCCGTAAATACGATCCTCGGGAAGGGCCATTTTGCGGGCAATGGCGCAGGCCAGTTCCGCCACCCGATCCTGGTGACCGGCGGTGTAAGGATCCCGCATCTCGACAGCCAGGGAAATGGCCTGCACGAAGCCTTCCATGGCCTTTTGAAAACGATCCGAATTACGACGCAATTCCCTGGCGGTGTCCTTGAGTTTGCTTCGGGTCTGCCGTTCATTGAGCACCCGTTTCAGGCGCGCCACAATTTCGGCCAGCCGGATGGGTTTCTCGATGAAATCACTGGCCCCTTCGGCGATGATTTCCTCGTAGGCGAAATTATTGACCAACCCGGTGATGATGATCACATCCGCATCGAAATCGGCCTTGATCAGACGACACAGTTCCAGCCCGGTCATGCCTATCATTTGAACATCGGAAACGACAACCTCGACCGGCTCGGTTTTGATTAATTCTAGAGCGGACTCGCCGCTATCGGCGGTCAGGCATCGGCATCCGGAAGCGGTGATGCCATAGGATAGAATATCGCGGATATCGTCATCGTCATCCACCACCAAAATGAGCGGAGATAAATTATTTACAGGTGTTGCGGCGTTCATGGGCAACCTCCTCGGTATCGTTCTTGGATGCCTCGAAATAAATCCGTTAACACAGCTTGGCATCCCGGTGATCACAGAGTTGAATCGTGGGCGAGAACAAATGGCGGTCCTTTTTCCATATGGACATTAGATAGAAGGACAGGCGCACCGGGCTGGGTCAAAAAATGAGGAAAGCCACATAGGCGGTATAGCATCCAACTAGAATCAGACCTTTTCTGCGTGAAATTGTCAAGTCCTGTCTCATCATAACCAGGGGCATGGCGCTGACGATCATCATAACCATGTAATCGATCACCAGGCCACTGTGAAAAAATCCGCCGTCAATGGTAATCGGCCGGACCATGGCCGTGGCACCCACCACACTGAGAAGATTGAACACATTACTGCCCACCAGGTTACCCAGGGAGATATCCATCTCCTTTTTAAGGGCGGCCACGACGGATGTGGCCAGCTCCGGCACCGATGTGCCGAAGGCCACGACGGTCAGGCCCACCACCTTCTCGTCGACTCCCAGGGCGGACATGATATTCACCGCCGCATCCACGAGCAGGTCCGCGCCGATCACGACCGCCGCGATTCCACCGACGATCATCAATCCCTGAAACCCGCGTTTATGCATCAATCCGGCGTCCGGCGCCGGTGGCCCTTCATCGGCCGCCTCGGGTCGGGTCCGATTGACGCGCAGTGCCACGCTGTAGTTGAACCAGGTATAGGCAATGACCCCCGCGAACAAGATAACGCCCTCGATCCTGCCGATCATGGCGTTCAGGGAAAGCAGCAGCAGGAAAACGGAAATGGCCAGCATCAGGGGAATATCGCGCCTGATGACGATGCGACTGGTCGTCACCGGCTGAAACACTGCCGTCAGTCCCAGTACCAATGCGATGTTGCAGATGTTGCTGCCCACCACATTGCCCAGGGCGATCATACTCTTGCCTTTTATGGCCGACACGAGGCTGACCACCAACTCGGGCGCTGAGGTGCCGAAAGCCACCACGGTGAGGCCGATGACCATGGGTGTCAGGCCAAGACTACGGGCCAGGTTGGACGCCCCCTGAACCAGCCAACCGGCACCGTAGTAAAGCAGCAGCAGCCCGCCGATGAATGCCAACAATTGGGTAATGAACAAACAAACCACCTTTCAGCGATCAATGGTGATCGATCAGCATGCCGCCCTGACACGATCCTAACAATGGCCCGCTATTGTGAACTCAATCAGACAGAATAAGAAACATCATCTCGAATGCGATATCCACCATCCGTGAAGTCGGTTGCCATGCACGATGAGATACCAAAATGCCCCCGCTGCGGTTCAACCGCCTTTTATCGCTATGGACACACCAAAAACGGCAAGCAACGGTATCTTTGCCTGATTTGCAATCGGCAGTACATTATCAGGCAATCCCCGGGTGACAACCGGGCCCGGCCGATCTGCCCGGCGTGCAACGATCCCATGCACGTCTATCGCCGGGAAAATGGCGCCATCCGTTATCGATGCAGCCACTACCCGGCCTGCCGGACATTCCTGAAAATCACCATCCCGCAGCCGGCTGCCCGGCCGCCAGATCATGCGTAGCGGATCGTCACCGGTTTACGCCCCGCCACCCGCTGATAGGTTTCATCGGGCCATCCCAGGGCGATCACAGCAAAGGCACGTTCCTGCTCGGGGATGCCCAACCCGTCGACGATGGACCGATCCCGGCGCATGGCCTCGATGGCGAAACCGATCAGGCAGGTCCCCAACCCCAGGGCATGGGCGGCCAAGAGGATGTGTCCGCTGGCCAGCAGGGCATCCTCGCCCGGACAGGAGGCATCGGTTCGGGCCGATACGACAATAACGGCCGTGGCACCATGGAAGAGCAGGTCTCGTCCCTCCTTGTCCCAGGCCTCCAGTCCCATTTTCACCGAGGGGTAATGGCGGCGATAATAATCATCCAGCTCCGGCCGCCCCAATACCCTGAGTCCCCGGCGCAACCAGCCGTTTTCGGCCATGCGGTTGGTTTTCCTGAAAAAGTCGCCCACCTGCCGGGCCAACCGGACGACCGCGGCCCGATCCGGTAAAATGGTGAAGGCCCACGGTTGGCAATTGGAACCGGACGGCGCCAGGACCCCCGCCTTGACCAAATCCACCAACAATGTCCGGTCCACCGGCTGGTCAGTATAATTCCGGCAGGACCGCCGGGAGCCCAGTAAATTGACCAGGCTGGCCGTGTCGAACCGACCATGGGGCAGCCAACCGGAAACGGCCGAAAAGTTCTGGAAACGAGCCAGTTCCGCATCGATTGCGTTCACCCGAATGGCCTCGGTGGGACAGGCGGCGGCACAATGGTCGCAGTTGAGGGATTCGACTCCCTGGATCACGGCCTTGCCATCCTGAACAGAAAGGGTTTCCAAGGGACAAACCAGGGTACACAATCCGCAACCGATACACCGGTCGGCATCAATGCGAGTCGTGACCTCACGCCCCCCGACGGATTTTTCGGAATTACTCATTTTGTTGCTGCCTGGCACCTTGACATGGAAGATTTAGCGTATATTATTTCCGCCTTCGCATACCGCCGGAATGCCTGGCGGCGTTGCATGCGTTCATTTTACCATCGTGCATGAAATAATGTTTTTGGCAAGATCGGTGGCAGGAAGTGGCCTGAACCAGACCACTCTCAACCGATAACGCGGTACACAAACATTATCTTGAATGCGATACCCGCCGGCCACGGAGGATCGGCCCCATGAAAACGATTCCGTACCACAAAATCATCTCATCCATTGCCTGGAACCTGCTGCTTATTTCCGCGGGCGCGATCGTATTCGCGATTGGATTGACATCCATCGCCATTCCCCAGGGTTTCATCACCGGCGGCCTTTCCGGCCTGGCCCTGCTTATTTACTACGTCAGTGGCCGGCTGTCACCGGGTTTATGGTACTTTTTGATCAATATCCCCATCTTTATAGCCGGCTGGGTCCATGTCAGCCGACGCTTTTTCTTTTTCAGCCTCTATGGCATGGCCGCGCTGTCATTCTCAATCGACCTGATGGGCTTTACCCTGCCCATCCATGAACCCATGCTGGCCGTGCTGGCCGGCGGCGTGCTCATGGGAACCGGGTCGGGCCTGATTCTCCACTCTCTGGGATCCGCTGGCGGACTCGACATCATCGGCATCATCCTCAACCAAAAATACAGCGTACGCCTGGGAACCTTTTTCTTTTCATTCAATATCGTGCTGTTCGCCTTCAGTTTCGGCGCGATCGAAGCGGATCTGGTGCTCTATTCGGTGTTCATGAGCTTCATTGCATCCCAAAGCATGGATTATGTGATGACCTTTTCCAATCAGCGCAAGATGGTGATCATCATCTCCGATCTCAACGATACCATCGCCCACGCCATCCAGACCCGCTTGAACCGGGGCGTCACCTTCCTGAGCGGTAGCGGAGCCTATAGCGGCCGGACCAAGCGAATCATCCTCACCGTGGTCCACAACTATCAACTCAAGCGCCTGGAAGAGGCGGCCCTCTCCATTGATCCGGAGGCGTTCATCATCACCGAGAACACCTTTAATGTGCTGGGCCGTGGATTTTCACGGCGCAAGGTTTACTAAGCCATCAAAGGTAATCTTCTCTTACCGGCGAGAACACCTCCACGGCCACGGCATCCTCGAGGGCATGGGCGGCGTGGAGGACATCGGCACCGATGCACCAACTGTCACCGGGCAACGCCTCGTGATCCGTGCCGTCGATGGTAATGACGATGCGCCCGGAAATCAAGAGCCCGGTCTGCTCGTGGGGATGGGCGTGCGCCGGCAGGTCGCAGCCTTTCTTCAGGCTGAATTGGGCCATGAGCGTCTTTTGGCCATGCACCATGGTGCCCATCTGCACCCCGTCGATCAGTTGGCGCGGATCCAGGTCCGTCTGTTTTTTGAACATGTTCACTCCTTTATGAAATCGTAAAATGTCGCCGTTTGGACGGATTCGTAAAATATAAATCAGGTTGCCAACGTGTCCGACGGCGACGCGGCGGCATGGGACCCCGGAATGGCCTTATTGGCCTTGACGCCCAGGGACTTCAATTGTTCCGCCCGCCGCACCAGGTTGCCTTTGCCCGTGGAGAGGCGGTCACGGGCCGTACGGTAAGCGTCCTTGGCCCGGTCCAGCTGCCGCCCTACGTTTTCCAGCGCATCGATGAAACCAACGAATTTATCATATAGCGCGCCGGCTTGCCTGGCGATCTCCCTGGCGTTTGCATTCTGATCGGCAACACGCCAGATGTTGCCGATGGTTCTCAAGGTCACTAGCAAGGTCGACGGGCCCACCAGGATGACGCTTTTCTCGAAGGCGTCGTCGAAGAGGGTTCGGTCATGCTCCAGGGCGGTGAAGAAGGCTGCCTCGATGGGCACGAACATGAGCACGAAATCGAGGGTACGGATCCCTTCCAAATCTTCGTAGTGCTTATCACTCAAACCCTTGAAATGTCCGCGCAGGGAAGCCAGATGGGCTTTGATGGCCGCCGTCCGCGTCTCCTCGTCGTCGGCGGCGTGGTACCGTTCATAGGCCTTGAGCGACACCTTGGCATCCACGATTACATCCCGGCCTTCGGGCAGCCGCACGATCACGTCCGGCTGGAAACGGTTACCGCGGCCATCGCTCAGGCTCACCTGGGTCTCGTAGGCTCGTCCCTTCTCCAGGCCCGAGGCCTCGAGGATCCGCGCCAGGACCACCTCGCCCCAACCGCCCATGGTCTTGACATCCCCCTTGAGGGCATGGGTCAGATTCAGGGCGTCCTGGCCGATACGCTCGTTGAGGGTCTTCAGATGCCCAATCTCGTTGAACAAGGCCGCACGATCGCGGGATTCCTTGTCGTAGACATCCTCCACGCGCTTCTTGAAATCCCCCAGCTGTTCACGCAAGGGGGTGATCAACCCGTCCATCTGGGCCTTGCTGTTCTCGGCAAAGGTCTTGCCTTTCTCGTCCAGGATCTGCTCGGCCAGCAGCTTGAACTCCACCGTCAATCGCTGCCGGGCATCGTTCAAAAGGGCGATCTTCTCGTCGAACTGCCGGCGCTCGGCATCCAGGGTGGTGGAAAGCTGGGAGAGCCGTTTTTCCAAATCCAGTTTGTCGGCCCGGAGCGATTCCTGGACCTGTTTTTCCTTTTCCAGCGCCTGTTCCAGGACGGGAATCCGTTCGGCAGTTTTTGCCAGCGCGGCGTTCCGAACCTCGGCGTCGACCAGTTCATCACGGCGCCGGTCCAGCGCATCGGAAACGGCAACCCGCTCGGCGCGCAGTGTCTCCTGCTGTTGCCGGCTGTCGGCCACTTGCGCCTCAAGGCCTGCCCGTTCGACTTCCCAAAGTCGTGTCATGGAATCCAAATCGGCCTTCAAGCGCATGCGGACCCCAACAAGAACGACCACGGCAATCAATAACAACGCAGCCATGCCACTGACCAGATAAATGATTTGGAGTAACGGAAGATCCAAAAATTCCACCGTTTATTGGGTTTTTGTGGCTTTTCTTATACGTGAGTTGGCAAAATAAATCCATACCAAGAGCGAATTGAGACACCGCGTTCTTCCGTGGGAACGCTCGCGGCTAAGGGCCGATGGGGCATGGGGTTCCCACGCAGAGTATGGGAACCAGCAGAAAAGAATCGTTGTCGTCGGCAGCGAAGCGGCTGTCATAATCGTAATCGATAAAAAAAGCCGATTACGGCAACAACAACGAAGATTGGTTGCGATAGATGGGTTTTCAGCGGTATCGCTACGAATAATTCGGCCCGCTATCAAGAAGCGAGAAAGTCAACTCAAGACGATTGTGCTCGAAATAGTGCTCCAGGGCCTTGTGAACGCCATTATCGTCATACAGTCCGGCGCTCATGGCTGCGGCCTTGCGCACCGACGCGTCGGGATCGTAGAGCCCACTGATCACCGCGTTCTTGGCGTCTCGGCAGCCCATCAGGCCCAGGTTCATCAGGGCGTGCCGACGAGCCAGCGGATCCTTGGACCAGAGCGCGTAGTCGGAAAATCGTATGGCAGCCCCCGCGGAATTGGTTTTCAATACCTCCAGCAATACTTCCCGCAGTTCATGGTGATCCGTGTAGACGGCCGCCGTGCACAAAACATCCATGACCCGTGATTCGGCGGTAAACGCCTTCAGCCGTCTTGCGATTTCAATCTTAGTGTGGTTGTCCGCCAGGCTCATCATCTGATTAAGGCAGTCTTGCAGGTCCATGTCCGACCTTTCTTGCATGGGATTGTGGGTTGACAAGGCGCCCTAGATCGATCGGACCACCGAAAGATCCAGGTACGGCCTGGCCAGCCAGGCATTGCTGCGGCAGGTGCAGGCGGCGCCCTTTTCCCGACACTCGCGGCAGATCACCTCGCCACAGTTGATGCATTGAAAGGCCCGCCGTTGCAGCGACTTGTCCTCCAGATAAATCGTCAGGCTCTGCGGATCTGCCAACAGCCTGATGCGGCGCCCACAAACGCCACAGGTCTGGCCATTTGGTCGGTCGGCCGGTGTTGTTCGGGTGATCATGGTCACCTCCTTTTGTTGATACGATGGCGTGGCGTCGTATATTTGGACGGGAAATTTAGGCCATGATTCATGGTTAGGCCGAGTCTAACCGAATGGCTCTGAGGATGATGTGATGCAATTCACACCAAAAATGTGATCCAGCTCACACCTGGGTTGAGCGCTGTTGAAGGGGACGCGGTGGAAGGATTAAAATTCGTAGGGCAGGGGTTTCACGATCTGTATACACCCCCGCTTCTTGACGACATAGCCGCCGGCAACGAGTTCGTTGTAGATCCGGCAGACGGTTTCCCGGGAGGCACCGACGATGTCGGCCAAATCCTGTTGGGTAAGCTTTTCCTCGATGACCCCGTCGGCATTTTGATTCTCCACCAAAAAGCGGGAGAGACGCCCATAGACATCCATGAACGCCAACTCCCCGATCAATTCGGTGGCTTTCCTGAGTTTTACCAACAGGGTTCTGATCATGTTGGGATAGACTTCGGGATGATCGGCGGCAAACTGGAAGAAGGCCCGACGGGTCAACACCATCAAGGCACACTTCTCCTTGGTAATCACCGTGGCGCACCGTGCGTCACGGTCGAAGAGGCTCATCTCGCCGAAATAATCCAAGGGTCCGAAACGGTTGATCACGAACTGCCGGCCGGCTTCGTCGCTGCGCAGGGCGTGAGCCTTGCCCTTGATCAGCACATACAGGCAATCCGTCTCATCGCCCTCGTTGATCAACAGCGTGTTGCGGGGCACCGCACGATCGAGGCAAACGGCCTCCAGGTCGGCGATGGCCGGTGGGTCGAGCGTCGAAAATAGGGCGACATGTTCCAGCATGATCACGATCCTATTCCAAACCAATCTGAACGATTGTCGAGCTCGGTAGGGATACAAGGAAGATGGCATTTGGCTATCGTCGCCTATGCGGTAAGGATCGGGGATGAAATTAATTGTACTTAATTGCGCCGGGCTTGGGTTCGTCTTCAAGGCGCATCAACGGTTGCATACTCGAAGTATGTGGCCGTTGGTGCAACGCCGAAGACGGGAGCAAGAACAAGCAATTTCGTTCAATTAATAAAATTCCCGATCCTAAGCCATCTGACGCCGTCGGTGCGGCAAACTCGGCAATCCCGAATAGGTTAAGACTAACACCCCGTCATCCCTTGGGCAAGCCCCCCAAGGGATGACGAGGAAAAGAATTTAGGGGCACGGAGGCCCATCATCCCGCCAATCCGGATGATCCGGACATTCCGGCAAACATACGGTGATCGTATGGTGGGTAACGCTGTTCGTCCACACACACTTGTGGTCTGTCGATGATTTTTGGATCACCGACGATTGTTGAACCGGGGATTTCGTTGCACAACCAACGACCAGGAAGAAGCACAGAAACATCAGGGTGATTACCAGTTGCAGCCTTCTCATTTCATCTCTCCTTTAATTGAATAGGTGATAAACGAATAGGTGATAAACAGGTCAACCGGGATTCCGGTTGGCCGGTGCCGATCCGTTTAAAAAGCCAAGATTACCCGAACAAATAGCGTTCGGTCGGGAATGTACAGGGGCGCCAGCGCCTCGTCCGTATTGAAATTATAATCCTGGAAATTGAATGTCTCGTCGAACAGGTTCTTGGCACTCAGGCTGACGGTTCCCAGACGTTTGGGCAAACGATACCCCAAAGACAGGTCCGTGACCCAGAACCGATCCCGGTCGGTTTCCACGCCGTTTTCAATCTCCTGGTCCACGTGGGTGGCCGTCGCCTTGGCATAAAACCCCCCGGGCAGGAACCAGGCGGCCGAGAACGGAAATCGATAGGTGGTCAGGTGGGTGGGTCGGATGACGGAATTGTCAAATTCCTCCTGGAAGGCCTCGACCATCAGCGAAAGATTGGCATCGGACGCCCAACCGAGATAGCCGCGATGCAATGTTTCCTCTTGATTCTGAATTGTGGTTTCTCCGGTGGTCAATTCGTATTCTGGAATATCGACATCCCGCCAGGAAAGCTCCAGGCCGACACAGACGCTGGCGGGAAGTTTAAAGTCTACGGCCGCGCCGTATCTCATCGTCTCGCTACCGTCCACATCATCGAAAAACTGGTTGAAACCGGCCACCTGGGTGGGCTCCAGCGTTTCATTCGCCGTAAACGGGCGGGCAATGTTCTGGAACCAGGCCGCCCGAAAGGTAACGGCATGGTGGGGGGCCCAGATAAGACCGGCCTTGAAGTTGAACCGATCGGTTTCTATTTCAGTACTGTCGTAGGAAATGTAAGCGCCGCCAACCGTCCAGATCATATTCTCGATGGCAGTTAAATTGGTGTAGAGATAGGCGTTATGATGGCGCGAGACGAAGTCGTCTGTGGATGTAACCGTTTGCGTTATCGGCGGCATGGGGGGATAAGTTATTGACGTCTCCAGAAGCGTATTCTCATCTTTATCCTCCTGAAACGCGCCTGCCCCTGAAATGATCCCCACGGCATGATCGTGATGGGTGTATTGGATCTCGCCGCTGGTCGCATCGGCCTCCCATGCTGCATCCTGTTCCGTGCTGAGCTGGTAAAAAGATTCTGTCACCTCTGTATAATCAGTAAGACCGTTGTCTTCCTTTTGATGAGTCAAGCTGATGACAATATTATCGCGCGGGCCGAGTTGCAGATTGCCCCCGATGCGAATGTGCTGCCGCTCTTCCTCGACTCGCTTGTTGGGGGCGAAATAATCGGGATCGAAAAGCATGCGCAGATCGCCGCGCTTGGACTTTCGGTAGCGGTACTCGGCCTGAATGCCGTGCCCGGCGGCGAACGAATACTGGGTGAAAACATCGTAGATGTCGTAGGTTAGATCGTTGTTGTCGCGGAACCCATCCGTCTCATAGTGCATCTGACCGAGGGCGAAGGACAGCCGGTCGTGGACTCCGGAGAGGGTCAGCTCGTCCGCCAGGGTATCCCGGTTGCCGGCCATGCCGAAGGCCTGGACGGCCACGTCGTTGCCCACGAACAGGGGATTGAACTCGTTGAACGCCGGGGTGGACGGCCCCGCGCCCTCCAGGATCAGCAGCGTGCTGTCGTTCTGCTGGGGCTGCAGGGGGGTCAGGTTGATGGGCTGCAGCAGTTTGGCCTGGAGCAGTTCGCTGGCCCGGGCGATTTCATGGCGCCTGAGCGTGGCATAGTTGTCCGCCAGGAAGCGGTGACCGGAATAGTCGGCGAAATCGGCGTTGACCGACTTCCAGCCCTCGGCCAGGGCCGGCTGCTCGAAGCCCAGGTCGCCGTAGATGCGTCCCAGACTGGCGCTACGTGCGGCCAGGTCCTGGTCCAGCATCAGACGCGAGCGGTAAACCGCCCGGTTGTCGTTGAGCCGGATGGATTCCTGCAGGTCCTCCAGGGCCGCCACGGGCCGGTTGCGGGTCTGCTTACGGATGGCGTCGTAGAACCAGGGGGTGGGATCGTTGGGGTCCAGCGATTTGGCGATCTCCAGTTGCTGTCCGTCCAAGGGGTCGCGTTTCTCGTCGAAATAGGCCTTGCCCAGGTAGCTGCGGATCAGGGAATTGCCCGGATCCAGGCCGGCGGCGATTTCGATCTGCGCCCGCCCCTCGGCCAGGTCGCCGTCACGGATAAGGGCCAGGCCACGCCCCAAACGCGGCAAAGGTGCGGCGGAATCCAGGTCGATGGCCCGGTCGAAGGCCTCCCGCGCCTCGTCCGTCTCGATGCGGGTCAGATGGGCAAAGCCCAGCATCGTGTGGGCCAGCGCCGTTTGGGGCGCGAGTTCTACGGCCTTTTGGGCGGTTTTCAGGCCCTTGCCCAGGGCACCCACCGAGAGTTTCAGCTCCGCCAGGCGCGCCCGGGCCAACCCGCTGTCGGGGGCCAATACCACGGCCTGAGCGGCCGCATCCAAGGCCTCGGAGAGGGCGAACCGGGCCTGCAGGGCATAGGAAAGGGCCAGGTAAACCGAGGCGCAACGGGGGGCATTTTGCACCGCTTGCCGGGCCGTGGCCAGGGCCTCGTCGACGCGGTTTTGCACCACGGCGATCACGGCCGTCAGGGCCAGGGCATCACCATTTTGCGGTTCCAGGTTCTGGGCCTGCCCGATATCCGCTTGCGCCTCCGCAATACGCCCGACATGCATCCGCATGGCCGCACGGAGAACAAAAAAACTCGCATCCCGGCTCGCGGCATCGATTGACGCCAACCGATCCAGGGCCTGGGTGGTCTGTCCGGCCTCGAACAGGGTCAGGGCCTGCCCCAAACGATCGGCGGTTCCGACCGGCCCCGGGGTCAGGATTAAGGGATAGTACATGGCCCACTGCACGCTCTCCCGCGGCTTGATCAAAAGATGCCGCCGCGGGGCGTCGCCGGCCCGGGCCACGGCGCCTTCTCCCCGGGCCAGATCGAGGAGGCCATGATCGTTCTCGGCCAGAATACGACCCGCGAACAGATCGATACGGGTCTGCGTGTCATCGACCCGTACCAGGAACTCCGTGCCCTCCACCATTCCGTTGACAAAGGGCGTGAGGATCTTGAGGCTGCGTGGCCGGTGGCTGAAAAAATTGGCCGCGCCCTCGAGGAGCCGGAAGATGAAGGTCTGTTCCTGCTCGATGGCGCTGAAGATCAGGGTGGTGTGCTGATCCAGACGTATCATGGCGTCGTTGCTGAGCACGATGCCGGCTCTGGCATTGCCTCCCACGCGGATCTGATCCCCGGCGAAAAAGGTGTCGTCCAACGTTACCGGCTGCCATTGGGTCTGCCCCTGGCGCCGAACCATGACCGCTCCCTGGAGAGACACGACCCGGCTCACCCACCCGGCGTCTTCCGTTTCGCCGGCCGCCGGCGCCGCCGGCCGTCCGGCCACGGTGATCGCAACCAGAATCAGTATCCACGCAATCGTTCGGCCCATCTTCCGAATCCACCTCACACCCATTGTCTTCAAGTGTCGTTTCATTTCCGTTTCCGTTGGTTGTTGGCACCCCAGTGGGCATCATTTACGATCGACACGAACCACCCCACCCCAATTGCCTGCCGGTGGCGCATGTTTGTGATGACGGCACTGCTCGATATAGAAGAGAGACGGTCCGTCGGTCGGCTCGATGCGCAACACCTGGTGAAACAAATGATTGGCGTCGTCCCATCGTCCCTCCTGAAAGGCGACCAGACCGGATGCAAACAGCCGGTGGACCGCGGTTATTTCATCTCCTGCGGACGACTCCAAAGCCAGCAGTTCATGCACCTGCACGGCCCTGGATTTGCCCTTTAAGACGAATCCACCCACCGGCCGATCCATGAACCCGTTGACCTGGCCGATGGCATCGCGAGAGACCAGCACCTGTGTTCCCAGAAACTTGTTCAATCCTTCCAGACGCGACGCGGTATTGACGATATCCCCCACCGGCCGATATTCGAAGTGGTCCATGGCGCCGATGTTGCCCAAGAGCATATCACCGGCATGGATGCCGATACGCGTCGGCATGGCATGCGCCCCCACCTTCCGGTTGAACCGCGCCACCGCAGCACAAATTTGCATGGCGGCCATGCAGGCCGCCTGTTTGATTTCTTCTTTGACGTGCGACGCCGTCCACAACGCCATCACGGAATCGCCGACGACCTGCAATACCAGCCCCCCGTTGGCCTTGATGGGGCCGAAAATTGCCTCGTAGTAGGAATTCATCAAATCGGTCAAACTGTCCAGATCCATACGTTCCGAAAGGGTGGTGTAATTCTGGGCATCCGTGAACAGGCACACCCCGTAAAATACCTGCCCCCCCAAATTCAGTGACTTTAAATTGGCGGACAACTGATCCACGACGTCGTCGGGAAGGTAATAGCCCAGGGCCTGGCGGATGTTTCTGCGCTCGGTCGAGGCCTTGCGATACTTGACCATCAAACCGGCGACAAACGCGGCCGGTGTCTGCAAAAGGATCGGAACCAGCAGGGGATACCACACACCAACGGCTTGAAACCGGGAAAAGGCCGCGCAGAAATAAACGCCACTCAATAGCACCAGGCCGATGACGGAAGAGACGGTGCCCGTATACAGGCTGACGGCCACGGCGAGGATGCTCCAGCCGGTCAAAACGATCAACCGTGCCGCCAGGCCGAGGGGATAGACGCCCTTGCCCTCCAATAGATTGGCCAGGGCCGTGGCCGCGATCTCCACGCCGCTGATGTCGTTTCCCGACGCGCCCGAAAAGGCCGTGTAAAAACCGTCATGGGTCTTGATCCAGTTGCTGTCCGTCTGGCCCACCAAGACCGCCGCGCCCTCGGGGAAGGCACTGTCTACAAGGTCCGCGCCCCTTTCGTGTGAATTCACCAGGCGATGGTAGGAAAGGGTCCGGATGGCACCGGGCGGTCCGTAAAAATTGAGATAGCGGCTGTTTCCGGATCCGTAAAGATCGATCAGCGATCGCATGAGGCGCCGGGTGCGGGGGGAGACATCGTCCGATCGATAACCGGCCAGCCGCTCGAGGGCCTTGGATGCCAGGTCGGCATCTTCCTGGAATCGGTCCCGTAAAGGCCGGATCATGCGAACCATCGTCGACAAGTCGACGGCCTCCCCGGCGGGCATGGCCAACGCCGCCTTCAGATGGCCATCGACCTCGGCCATCAGGTGGATGAAATCCAGGAAAACCTCATTGACGTATACATGGAAGGCCACCACGGGCAAGGTGGGCAGGTTTCCGGAAGCCCCATGAAAGCACCAGAATTGATTCAGCTTGATGGGAATCTTGGGCAGCGGAAAGGGTGCCTGGCCGATGGCCGCATCGGCCAGAAGTGGAATGGCCGACACGATACGTTCCATCGTCATGCGGGCTGCCTGGCCGCCATCCGGATCGGTAAACGGAAGAATCTGCCTGTCGATGGCCTGGGCCAATACGACGTTGCCCGCACCGCGCATGGCGACGGCCAGGGCCTGATCATCGGCCACGTTCTGAGGGGCCTGGAACAATAGATCGAAGGCCACTACCGCCGCTTGCCGGCGCATCAACTGCGCCAGCAACCGTGAATGGAGTTTCCGCGGCCACTGGTGAGGATCCAGCGGCAAATTCAGGGCAGCGGCGGATTCACCATCGATGGCCACCAGAACAACGTCGGTGGGCGGCGGCACGGGACCGCGCAGCAGATAGAGCAGATCCAAGCCCCAATTTTCCTCGGCATCGGAAACCAGGGGCAGTATGCCGCCAAGCACACCGATCAGCCCCACCCCAATACACAGGCCGACAAACACCACCGATTGCCGATGGAACATGAGAACTCCTTACCATGATGGGCTCATGCCCATCCACAACCGCCCCATTGGCCGTCTGATGGACAGACACACTCGAATTGCCAATAGTAGACGGCAACACGCCCCGTTCCCACACGGAACCATGGGCTGCAGAGTATCCGATCGTTACCCTGGCCATCGGAACGTCATGGTTGTGCTGAGTATTGCGGACGAAAAAGAAGAGTTGAGAATCCGTGGAAAGGTTCTTTAGTCCTCGTCCAGGGGCAGTTTATTGCAAAATCCATGGGATATGTCAACAGTTACAGTGGGTTTGGCCGGTGTAACCGCATGTAATGGTTAGCGGGTTCCCACACCGCTGCATGGGAACGAAGCTTAATCGTCGTCGTTGTCAGCGAAGCGGTTGTCGTAGCCGGTATCGATTAATAAAAAGACAATTACGACAACGAAAAGTCAATCGATAGGCGTGGTTTTCCGCCTTCATCATTTTCTAACATGATGCTAATCATTTTCTAACAAATTGCTTGACCTCGGTGTGCCCCCCCATTACTTTAATGTGAGTAAGCAATATAAGTCATCAACCGTTTTAGAACGACCTGAGACCTTCGACCCCATGGCTTTCAACCACTCATGGCAGGTGGCACTACATCCGGGAGAAAGTGACGATTTTTTCAGACCCGGCCCCCCTCCGGTATTCATCCCGGATGCCGACGAATTCAGTCCGGTCAATGCCTGGTGGCTGTCCGAATTGTCCCGGCTGATCTATAAACGGGATCACACCGAGGGGGTGGCCTCTGCATTGTCGCGCGCCGACCACCTGGACCACGTGGGCCTCAAGGAGGTCCGGTTCTTCAGCCACCCCAATATCCAGGCCGCCCTCGTGGAAACGGTGGCCGACGACCCGGCAGCATTCGCCGCCCTGGTGTTTCGGGGGACTGCCGGCCGGCTGCTCAATTGGCGTTTTAATCTGGACATCGCCTCCTGCCCCTGGCCATCGGGCGGTAGGGTTCATCGGGGTTTCGGTCGTTTGCTTAAAAGAATCTGGCCCGCCATCGCGGCCGATCTGCAAGCGGTTGGTCAGCCGCTGTATTTCACCGGTCATAGCCTCGGTGGTGCGCTGGCCATCCTGGCGGCATCACTGCATCCCGCACGCGCGGTTTATTCTTTTGGCGCGCCACGCATCGGTAATCGCGCGTTTGCCCGCACCCTCGCCGACGCCAGGGTGTTCAATATCACCAACCCTCACGACATCGTCACCCACCTCCCCCCGGCGGGTCCCGGATTCCGCTTCTGCCATGTCGGGACCACCATCAAAAACAGAGAATGGTTTCCCCCATCGCGTCGTCCGTTCGCCCAGGCACCCAATTTTCTTGCCGGCCATGCGCCCCTGAATTACTCGGCACAGTTGCCTGTATAGCCCGGATAATCGCATTTTGATCGATTTGCAGCCCTTCGCGGGCATGGCCCGCTCTTACAGGCATCCATGCCATCGTCAAGCATAGTTGGTGTAAGAGCTGGCCCTGCCTGCGACCGTATCTGTTTCTAATCACGTCCAAATGCAGGAAACCTGCTTGGATAGTTACGTGCCGTTGACCCCCACGCATCTGTCTGATAAATGTTACCCGATCTTGACCGAAGCGTGTCTACCCGGAAACCACAGGTGAAAAAGCCTGGGACGGACATACGGAATCCGTCCGAACGGCGATTTTTTACGAGCTTATCAAACATGGAAGGTGGAATATTATCACCGTGCCCTCTTCTAGCGCCCCGCCCATTCCCGAGCGTTTGGACCGTCTGGACGACTACCTCCGCGGTCGCGAGTCCACGGTTGGCAACATCAAGGACAATTGTGAGAAAAAAATCGTCTGGCATGGAGGGAAAAGAGAGAAGACAACCCTGGCCATCGTCTATTTCCATGGATTCTCGGCCAGCCGCATGGAGACCTGGCCACTTTGCGATCATCTGGCTGCGCAATTGGGGGCCAATCTTTTTTACACACGCCTCAGCGGACACGGTCAGGACGGACCGGCTTTAGGTGCGGCAAGCGTCGACGATTGGCTCGACGATGGCATGGAAGCCGTCACCATCGGCAGCCGAATCGGCGAGCAGGTGGTCTTGATCGGTACATCCACCGGCGGGACATTGGCCACTTGGCTGGCCGCCCAGCCGTCGACGGCCCCACGAATTCATCGCTTGGTCCTGCTTTCACCCAATTTCTTTCCCAAAAACCCAGCGGCCCTCGCCGCCTTGTGGCCCCCCACGCTGCGCTTATTTGGCAAGCTGTGCGGTGGCTGGCGAAGCTTCACCGTGGCCAATCATCGGCATGCGCGCTACTGGACCATCCGATACCCGATCACGGCCGTTGCCACCATGATGCAGCTGGTGCGCCTGGCCTGGCAGATCGATCTGCGACGCGCCGCCATGCCGGTGCTGCTGATGATCAATCCTTGGGATCGGGTGGTCAATGTCACCCTGGCCGTCCTCCGCTTCAGGGGGTTTCCATCCCGCGGCAAAAAACTATTCTTTTTTAAAGGCAATAAGGATTTGGGCAGACATGTCATTGCCGGCGAGATCCTATCGGGCGTCACCACCGATAGGGTGCTGGCGGTCATTCGCAATTTTCTGGAAAGCGGACCGGTTTGAACGCGTCGGTCATTCGAAGAAAGCCGTTTGGGTCTATCGCCCGATCATTTCTCGTTGCCAGGCCAGGAAAAAAAGCGTGCCGCCGTCTCCCGAAACAGATGCCGGCGGACGGTGTCGGACAGATCGGCGTTGTCCCGGCCACGCACCAGGTCGTCGAAGAAATCGCTGCCCGAATCGGTGTTGACCATGATCTTTGCCAATCGATGCGATTCGGCCGCGGCCATTCGATTCAATGCATCCCATGCCGTTTTCACCGGGCTGAGGGTCACGCCTGCCCAGAAACCGGCGTCCAGGACCGCGGCGATGGTATCGGGGGTGCAATGGTCCACAACCAGCGTGGAAGAGAGGTCGGGAAAACCGTTCAGCAAATCGAGGGTCGCCCGTGTGATGGCCGCCTTGTTGGCGCGGGGCGTGTGAACCCCCACCACGGCACCCTGTCGCACCGGATGCCGGCCCAGTTCGAGCTGGGCCAGCAACACTTCCCGCTCCTGCGGACTCCCCGTTTCCAGGCCGATCTCCCCGATGCCCAGGCACAGGGGATCATTCAAATTGGGGGCCAGCAGCCCTTCGATTTGCTCGGGTCTCAGGTCTGACGGAATGGAGCGGGGATGAACACCGGCCAGGAAATAGCACTCCAGACCACATGCGGATTGTTCCCGCACGCATCGGACCTTGGCCGCGAGGCATTGTTTGAGGTGGGTTACCGATTGTACCCCGTCGAAGTAGGCCCATGAGACAACGGCGCACCCCTTTTGCATCAGCCATGCGATGCGGTGGGGATGATATCGCGCTATTAAGTCGAGGTGTACGTGACTGTCGATCATGTTCAAAAGAGTCGGCATGACTCAAGCCTTTCCATGAAAGAGATTCCACTGACGTCCTTGCGAATTCACCATCGCAGCATCATCTGGCCGGGACGTCGTTGTCGTTATCGTCGGAATCGGCCCTTTCGCTTTCGATAGCGATAGCGAGTATGATCATAATAACGATCAATACGCGGTCACCCTGCCCGACCCGGCCACGGCACTTGACAAAGCGGCGCATGCATGGGCACAAGGGAGCGGCCATGGAGCCCGTGGCATCGCAGGATAGCCCCCTTACGATAGGAACCAACCTTGACGACTGACTCGAAAATTCGCTGTGCCTGGCCCGGCGATGATCCGCTGATGATCGCCTATCACGACACCGAGTGGGGCGTGCCGATTCATGACGATCAAAAATGGTTCGAATTCATCGTCCTGGATGCCTTCCAGGCCGGACTGTCGTGGCGCACGGTACTGCACAAGCGCGAGGCCTTCAGGCAGGTCTTTTATGGTTTCGATCCCCGACGGGTGGCCCGCATGTCCGAAGCGGCCCAGGCCCGGGCCCGGGAGAATCCGGCCATCATCCGCAACCGTCTCAAGATCCGGGCCACCGTCGCCAACGCCCGCGCGTTTCTCGACCTCCAGGACACGCACGGGTCTTTCGACGCCTTCATCTGGGCCTTTACCGATGGCCGGGTAATTCACAACCACTGGCGCACCGATGACGCCGTGCCGGCCACCAGCGCCCTTTCCGATCGGGTCAGCAAGGCACTGAAAAAGGCAGGTTTCAGCTTCGTGGGCAGCACCATCTGCTATGCCTTCCTGCAGGCCGCGGGAGTGGTCAACGACCATCGGGTCGATTGTTTCCGGCACGAAGCGCTGATGAACCCGATCAAGGGCGAATGACCGCATTCAAGGCATCATCGATGCCAGCCATGATTTGCGTTTGGAGTTCGGGCAGATCCTTCAACTGCCTTAAGATTACCGGAATGACGTCCCAATCATAGACGGGTTCCCGGGATTGGTCCTGCGCACGGACCGTTTGCTGGAATTCGCCTTCCAGGTAAAGCAGGCGGTAATAGCCTTTCTCGGCCCGAAGTCCGGCCTTGCCCGGTGGCCGGTTTTTCGGCGATCGGGCATCGATGGCCTGCGCGAAAACCGCCATGACCAGCGCATGCAGCCGTTCTTCTTGCTGGGGAGACAACGCGACCCCGTTCAGCCTTTCCATCAACACATTCTCGTCCACGGTCCCCCTTTCCGGTCAGGGCAGCCACAATGGAATCGATTTCCTCTATCAGGCGGGCATGGTTCGTTCTTACACGCCTCACCGGCGCCGTCAACCACGGTTTTGTGTAGAATTTATTCATGCCCATCCATCGATTTCGGTCGGCGTCGCCTTTCTTGCGCAACTATGTTGCCTTGAGCCCGGAGACACGCTATAGAATGCGGTATTCAGTCACCTGAATCCCGTTCAATGCGTTTCGTCTTTCCGGCAGTCGTTTCCACCGCTCGGCCCTGTCGCCCGGCGGCGTCGGCGTTCAATCCGGAGTTGCGCCACCCAATCTTACAGGAGAAATACCGTGCCCAAAGCCAGCAATCTTCAAAAAGGCAACATCATCAATATCGACGACCATCCATACCAGGTCAAGCAAATCGATGTCCACACCCCGTCGGCGCGGGGGGCCAACACCTTGTACAAGGTCCGTTATGCCTCCTTGATCAGCGGACAAAAATTGGATCAGACCTACAAGGGCAACGACAATCTGGAGGAGATGGTGGTGGACAAACGCCGGGCGAGTTTTCTGTACCGGGATCAGAATCTGTACACCTTCATGGATAGCGAGAATTACGAACAGTACACCCTGTCCGAAGAAGCGCTTGAAGACCGCGTGCAATGGCTGGTGGACGGCCTGGAGGGCATCACGGTTCTGCTCAGGGAGGGTCATCCGCTCAGCATCGAGCTGCCCCAGACCATCGACCTGGAAATCGTTGACACCGCGCCGGCCATCAAGGGGGCCACGGCCACCAATCGCAACAAGCCGGCGGCGCTGTCCAACGGGGTGTCCGTGCTGGTCCCCGAATACATGACCAGCGGTGAAATCGTGCGGGTCAATACGGAGACGGGGCAGTATATGTCCCGGGTCAAGGGGTAGTTACCGATTAGACCAACCGAAAGGGGATTGTGCATGCCGGAGTATCGACTGGCTCATGCGGTAAACGATCTGTACGGCAATCAACTACTCGCGTCTGGAACGCGCCTCTCCCGCCGAGTGATGGAAGAACTCGCCGGTCGCGAGTCCGTTCCCCTTAAAAAGCGTCTGTTACTGGACGACCGGCGGGTCTACGACGATCTATTGGAATATCTCGCCGTCTCCCCCTATGATGTGATCGTCGGCCAGACCACCCGGCGGGCGGCACTGCTCGATATTGCCAGGCAGATCCGCCTGCCCGATACCGTAATCGACTCTTTTCTGCGTTTCCGCGAGACGGATGTTTACACCTATCGCCATGTATTGCTGGTATTCGCTCTTTCTATCCTCATTGCCGGCGAACTGATCGATGACAAGGATAAACTGCTTCAGGAGGTGGTCGCCGGCCCTTCCCATGACATCGGCAAGCTGTGTATCCCGTCGGAGATTCTTTTCAAGCGTACGCCACTGAATGAGGCGGAGCGTGAACACCTGAAGCACCATACCCTGGCCGGTTTCGTTCTGCTGGCCTACTACTTCCAGGACCCCGACATCCTCGCCGCCCGGGTGGCTCGGGATCACCATGAACGCAAGGACGGCAGCGGCTATCCGGCCGGCCGGACCATCGACGATCTGCTGATCGACATCGTCATGGTGGCCGATATTTATGACGCCCTGATTTCGTCGCGGCCCTACCGCCCGGTCTCCTACGACAACCGCACCGCCCTCGAAGAACTCACCCGGCAGGCCAATAACGGTGTTATCAGCCCGACCGTCGTTCGCGTTCTCGTGGCCCTTAACCGGCGTTCCAAACCCCACTACCGGGAATGCATCATTTCCACCGAATACCGCGGGAAGGCGCCGGCGCACAATGTTTACGGGATCACTACGGGGAGTGGCTGAGCGCTTTTACAGCTTACGCAGCAGCAGGGACACAAACGTGCCGCCGGAGGCGCAGCCGGTCACCAGGCCACAGCCCACCGCCATTTGACGCGCCGTGGATGTTACGGCTTCCAGGCGGAGAATGGACGCCGTCAGCCCCAGGGTCGGCGGTACCATGCCGCTTTGCATGGCCAGGGCCAAGGCCGCCGCACGAATGCCCCCGGAGGCGAAATTCTCACCCAGGGCCCCTTTGACCGCGGTAACCACCGGTCGGGAACGCTCCGCGAAAACATGGTCCAGGGCCCTGGCTTCCAGATCGTCGGCCCTCACGCCGCCACTGGCGGCGGCAAAAACCGCATCGATGTCGTCGGGGCCCACCGCCCCCATGGACATGGCCGTTTGCATGGCCCGGATCATGCCGGCCGGATCAGCGGGCCAGTCGTTGCATGGTGCCGGGCCACTGGCCAGCCCCCACCCGGCGATTTCGCCAAGCACGGTCGCTCCTCGCCGACGGGCCGATTCACACGATTCCAGGCACAGCAGCGCGGCGCCTTCACCGATCACCGGGCCATTGCGATGTCGGTCGAACGGCCGCGCCATCTCCTCTCCTCCACCTTGGGGAGACAACGCCCTGAAACGCTCCAGGACAGCCATGAAGAAGGGTGAAAGGGTATCCCCACCACCGGCCAGGATCGCATCCGCCCGTCCCTGACGGATTTGCATGGCCGCATAGGCGATGGCCGTTTCCGCCGAGGCTTCCCGGTGGTTGACCGTGCTGTTGATGCCTTTCAGGCCCAGTTCGATGGCCGCGTGGCCGGCCGGAGCGTTCATCACCGTGTTGGGCACCAGGATGGGATTGACCCGCCGGGGGCCTTCGGTAAACAGAGTACGGGCAAATTGGGCGGCCACATCCGTTGCGCCATAGGCCGTGCCCATGACGATGCCGATGCGGCCCGGATCCCCAAGCGCCGGATCCAGTCCCGCGTCTTCGATGGCCATGCGCGCGGCGGCGGTCACCATCTGGGAGAGCCGATCCATGCGCCTGACGGTCCGCGCTGAGATGAAATCCATGGCATTGAAATCGCGAACCTCGCCGCCCAGACGGGAGTTAAGAGACGTGGTATCGAAGCGTTCAATGGGGCGGATACCGCTTCGGCCGGCAAGGAGGTTCTCGGCCACGGCTTTGCGGCCGATGCCCAGGGGGGTGACCAGCCCCATGCCGGTGATGACGACAGGTTGATTCATGGGGCCCCTTCCGTTTCCACGAACCGGCCCAGCACCAGGCAGGTGTTGTTGCCGCCGAAGGCGAACGAGTTGGAAAGCACCCGGCGAAGGACCGCAGGCCGCGCAACGCCGGGCACGACATCCAGGTCGCAGCCGTCTTCGGGGTGATCGTGGTGGATGGTGGGGGGAATGAACCCCTGCTCGATGGCCAGCACGCAGGCCACGGCCTCGATGGCACCAGCCGCCCCCAGGGTGTGGCCGACCATGGATTTGGTGGAACTGACCGGAATACGCGGCGCGTGCTCGCCGAAGATCGCCTTGATGGCCCGTATTTCCATACGGTCGTTGGCCGGGGTGGCCGTGCCGTGGGCGTTGATGTAGTCCACCTGGCTTGGGGATATGGCGGCATCGGCCAGGGCGGCGCGCATGGCACTGATGGCGCCATGCGCCTCGGGATCGGGGGCGGTCATGTGATTGGCGTCACAGCTGATGCCGCAGCCCAAAACTTCGGCGTAAATTCTGGCCTGCCGTTGGCGGGCGTGGGCCAGGGATTCGAGAATCAGCACCCCCGCCCCCTCGCCCAGACTCATTCCCTGGCGATCACGGTCAAAGGGCTTGCAGTAATCGGGATCCACGGCCTGAAGGGCGTTAAAGGCCGCGTAAGTGATGCGGCACAGGGGTTCGGTGCCGCCGCCAATCATCACCTTGGCCTGACCCTGGCGAATCAGGTCCACGGCGAAGCCGATGGCCGTGCCCCCCGAGGAACAGGCGGTCATGAAGGTCGTCTTGGGGCCCATGAGCTTCAGGTGGCTGGCGATATGATCCGCCGACGAGGCACAGGAAAAGGAAGCGAACGGGGATACCGGCAAACGATCCAAACCGTCTTCCAGGTGGCGGGCAAAAACCGGTTCACATTCCAGCATCCCCCCGGCGCCCCCGCCGATGACGATGCCCGTGTTGGCGGCAAGCTCGGCCGCCAGTGGCATGAGTCCCGCATCGGTCAAGGCCTCCAGCGTGGCCGCCATGGCCATGCCATCCGACCGCGACATGCGTTTCAGGGAAACCGCGCGGGGAATCATTTGCCGCGGATCGAAATCGTTGACCTGTGCGCCGCTATGACTGCGATATCCGTCGGTATTGAACAGCGTTACGGGGCCGATGCCACAGATGCCGGCCCGTAGCGCAGAGGCAAACTGCGCCGCATGACCCGCGATGGCGTTGACGGTTCCCCGTCCGGTGACGACCACGCGATCCGATTTCATGGTGTTGATGCAAGGGGCATGGCGGTTAACGGTTTCTCCTATAGGTTCTCAGCCTTTTCATGTACCATGGGAGTCAGGGCAACGTTAGGGTTAACGCGATGTGCAAGGTAATGTCAAGGGGGCAACAAGGCAAATTGCGGTTGACAACGGCGCCGGCCATGTTTTTATTTAATATGTTGAAAACAAGCATTTTTCGGCAATATCGCCCGAGGAGGTGGAATGGAAAGAAGAAAAATGCCCGATCGTCGCAAGCTTCATGTATTCATCTCCGATGACCGCAGAACCAACCCCTATGACCGACGAGACGCGGATGCCAAGCGCCAGGAAAGGGTCCGCGAGATGGAGAAAATAAGAAGAATAAGAACCTTCAAGGAAAAGGATGCCACATCCGCTTCGCCCGCCCCACCGTTAATATCACGCCAGCGACTGATTGCCATTGCCATCGTCGTGTTGTCGCTTGCGCTCCTTTTGCTGCTTATTATTTGATTCTTCATGGGCATCGTCTATTCGGTTGTCATATCCTTCCCGAGGCTGACAGCGGGGACAGATATGGCTGCTGCGTTGGGCGACGATGATGCGTCTGATCATGGTATGGCAGCGCGGACAAGCCATACCGGTGCGGCGAAACACGTTGAGTCGGTCCGCATTGCGTCCCGGTCGGTTGTCCGCCGAATGGAAATTGCCTTTGCCGCGCCCCAGGGAGGTTCCGCGATTTTTTATCCCCTTACGGAGCACCCTGCGAATGGCGCGGTGCAGGGTAGCGGACTCGGCTGGGCTGAGGGAACGGCTGATGCGCAAGGGGTGAATACCGGCCGTCCACAATGCCTCATCGACATAGATGTTTCCCAGTCCGGCCAGAAAACGCTGATCCAGAAGCAGGGGCTTGAGTTGACGTCGATACCCCTGGAGCATGCCGAACAGACGCCTGCCGGTAAAGGTCTTGGCCAACGGTTCCGGCCCCAGCTGTCCCAGAATCGCCTGCGGCGAGGCAGTCAGGAAGATACGACCGAATTTTCGCGTATCCTGAAAGCGCAGGTCGCCGTTGCCGTTCAATTTTAAAATGACGTGCTCGTGGGGACCGTAGGCGGTCGTCCGATCCGACAGGCAGAGCCGGCCGGTCATGCGCAGGTGGATCAGCATGGTCAAATGGCGGGACAGGTCCACTACGATATATTTCCCGCGCCGTGAAATCCGCCGAATCACGCACCCCGCGATGGTGTGGCAAAACCGGTGACTGTCCATACCGGAAATCGTTTTGGGCCAGTATACCGCCGCGGCGGTGATGGTGTGCCCAACCACACGGGCCTGGTTCAGGTGATCGACAACGGTTTGCACCTCGGGAAGTTCAGGCATGGATCCATTCCTAACTTTATTTTTAAGGGGAATTTCATTTTGTATCTTGATTCTTTTCCATTTGATGATTATTTCTCCCCGCACATGACTTGAAACTTCGCCGCTGAGAGATTCTCTACTCTGATTCGCACCCTGCTATTGTGTGTATATATAGCATTTAAGAAAACGTACCACATAATAAGCGCGCTACCATTCATTTCCAAGATATGGCACACCCGACACGGGAAAAATCTTGGACTTTTTTAACAATAAAACCCAGGATGATCCAATGGACAAACAAGACCTTGATTTCTTTAGAGATATGCTGCAGAAGGAACTGGATGCATTGTTGGACAAAGCCGGAGTAGCCGTCGGTGAATTACTCGGTGAGTCCTACAACAATGAGGCAGATCCGTTGGACCGGGCGACGGAGGAACGCTCGCGCAACGATCGGATGCGCATGCGGGACAGGGAAAGCCGGTTGATCGCCAAGATCAGAAAGGCCCTGATGGCCATTGAGGATGGAACCTATGGCATTTGTGAGGCGTGCGAGGAACCCATAGGAATCGAGCGGTTGAAGGCCAGACCGGTCACCAGCTACTGCATCAGCTGTAAAACCCGGCAAGAGGCCCATGAACGAATTGTCGGTGATTAACAAAAAAGGACAACCATGACGATTAATCGTATTCTGACCCATCCGCGCCTGAAACTGCTCTTGGCCCTTTCCCGGACCCCCCATCTGGTCATTGATCTCGCTACGCCGGCATTGGCCGCCCTGTTGTGCCTGGGCGGCTTTCCCTCACCGATCGTCGTCATTGTGGGACTGATCACGGTGTATGCGGGTTACAGTACCGTTTATGCCCTCAACGATCTGGTGGATTATCGAAGCGACCGGGAGAAGGTGCGCGTGGGAGGCTACGGTGACGGCGAGGACTTTCTGGACGGCGTGCTGGTCCGGCATCCATTGGCCAAAGGGGTGTTGACACTGCCCGAGGGCCTTCTATGGGCCGCCGGATGGGCTATCGTGGCCATGCTGGGCGCGTGGTGGCTCAACCCAGTCTGTTTCTACATTTTTCTTGCCGGCGGCGTGTTGGAGGCCATCTATTGCCTGCTATGGCGGGTGACGCCGCTGAGGGCCGGGATCAACGGAATCGTCAAGTCCCTGGGGGCCATGGCCGCGGTTTTTGCCGTCGATCCCCATCCGTCGGCAATTTTTCTCGTCGTTTTGCTGGGTCTGATCTTTTTCTGGGAAATTGGCGGCCAGAACATTCCCAACGACTGGACCGATATCGCCGAGGACCGTCGCTTTAAAGCCAAGACCATCCCTGTAAAGCTGGGATTGGTGCGGGCCGCGCTGTTGGCCATGGCCAGCCTGATCGCAGCCTTTCTGTTGACCGTTCTGTTGATGTTTATCTCACCGATGACCTTTGGTGCCATTGACCTGTTGGCCATGGCCGGCCTGGGCGTTTGGTTACTCTTATTGCCGGTGCTGCGGCTGGTGGAGCAAAACGATCGCCGCAGGGCCATGGACCTTTTCAACAAGGCCAGCCATTATCCTTTGAGCCTGTTGATAGTGATGTTGATTCGGCTGGTGGTCAGTTAACGCTCCTTGGTTCCCACATGCGCCACGCTGATGCCATTGGTCATAACTTTCCAGTGCACATGGCGAAGGCCGAGGCCGGTGAGCATGGCGGCCAGTTCCTCGGGCAGGGGGAACATGCGAATGGTTTCCGGCAGGCAGGCATAGGATTCGGCCGATCCCGCCAGAAGCTGGCCCAAGGCAGGCATGACGTTAAACGAGTAAAAATCGTAGAGCCCCCGGAACACGGGGTTGGTGGGACGTGAGAATTCCAGGCACAGGAAGCGCCCGCCGGGTTTGAGGACCCGGATCATTTCGGTAAAGCCCCGCTTGAGATGGGTGACGTTACGAATCCCGAACCCCACCATGACACAGTCAAATGTGTCGTCGGCAAAGGTGATGTGTTCGGCATCTCCCTGAACGTAACCGATGTGGGCCAGATCGGGGTAGGGATCGATCTTGTGACGCCCCGCCTGGATCATGGCATGATTGATGTCATATACGACCACCTGACCGTCTGGCCCGGTTCTCCGGCCGGCCAGGATGGACAGATCGCCGGTACCGCCGCACACGTCCAGTACCCGATCTTTCGGCTGAACGCCAAGCAGCCGAACGGCGGCACGTTTCCAGACGTGCTGGATGCCGAAGCTGAGCAGGGAATTCATGAAATCGTATTTGGGGGCCACCCGGTTGAAGTGAATGCGCACGGCATCGGCTTTTTGTTCCTCGCCAAACTCGCGGATGCCGAACCGGGCCCTGCCAGTCGATCGGATGTGCTCGTCCAGTTGTTCCTGTCGGCGCGTGGCGTCAAACCAGCGGGGATTTTGCCAAAAAGCCATGGGATTCCTTTCAACTCATTCCATTCGTTTGAAATGCATCATGAAATTCATGCGCGTGTCTCGGCAGAGGGCCGCATAGCCGCAAAAGGGAATGTAGCGCAGACCGGAAAGGTCGACACAATCCAGCCCTGCTGCGGCGCCCCAGGTTTTCAATTCATCGGGTGTAACCAGCTTATGGTACGCGTGGGTGCCTTTTCTCACAATGCCCAGGACGTATTCGGACATGAAGATAACCAATAGCCGGGAAAGCCAGGTGCGGTTGACCGTGGCCAAAAACAGGTTCCCACCGGGTTTGACCAGGCGCGCACAGGCGTCCAGGATGGATGCGGGGCGGGGCACGTGCTCCAGCAGCTCCATGCAGGTCACCACGTCGAAACGACCGGGTGTCTGTCGGGCCAGTTCCTCGGCCGTCACCCGTTGATAATCGATGGAAAGTCCACCCGTCTGCATATGGGCACGGGCAACGGATAGGGACATATCGACCATGTCGATACCGGTTACCCGTGCGCCGCTGACGGCCAGCCCCTCGGACAGCAGCCCGCCCCCGCAACCGATATCGAGAACCCGACGACCGGCCAGTTGGCAGCGGTCGCGGACATAAGCCAAGCGTACCGGATTGATGTCGTGCAGGGCCTTGAATTCACCCCTGCGATCCCACCAGGCGTCGGCCATGGCCGAAAAAAGGGCGATCTCGGCAGCATCGATGTTGTCGCTCGGTTTCATTGAGCCTCGTCGGTTCATTCTTGTATCGCGTCCGGCCAGTGGCATAACAGAAGACCGCATGCGGATCAAGCGAAGCCTGAAGATACCAGCAAGACATTCATTGACGGGAGACGATTCCCCTTCTATAAGTTTCCCCTTTGGCCCACGTTTTAACATGCGTTGAAAATTTGCTGTGCACCTTCAAAAAATAACGGTTCGGCGTGGCCTCCATGGCCCCAACCCTCGACAAGGAGTGCTCCCCCATGATCAACCTGGATAAAACCAAACAGCAGAAAATCCACAACCGAAAAATCGACACCGTCATCTATGAAGGCGCGGCCGACACGGTTATCGTCGAGGGCTCGCTCCAGGACAGGCGTTTTTGCGAGTCCCACTTATATTCCGGAGAAGTTCGCCCGCCCTATACGGTTCACCACATGATCATCCGCATGGAGCTCCACTTGCCGGAGTTGACCATCATGGAGATCGAGTTGGAGATGCCCACCGTGCCCCACGCGGACTGCCTGGAAATCCAAGCCAGCCTGGCACCACTGAAAGGGTTGCGCATCGCCGCCGGGTTTACCTCAAAAATCAGGAAGTTGATTGACCGAACCAAGGCCTGCACCCATGTTCAGACACTGGTGACGGCCATGGCGCCGGCCGCCTTTCAAGGCGCCTGGAGTGCCAGGATCAGAGAGCCTCTCGATACGGATATCTATTTGGGTATGATGGAGAACCTCAAGAATACCTGCTGGACCTGGCGCAACGACGGTCCGTTGGTGGAACAGTTGAAGAAATAGGACGCTTAGGGTCGTCGGACGTCATCGCCACCTGTCGTCTTCAGGAATTTCCAGGCACAGATGTTTTTTTCCAGAAAATTGACGATTTCATAGAGACAGACACCGAGAAGGCTCATGCCGATGATGCCGACAAACATCAGATTATTGTCGAACCGGCCCCAGGAATCCATGATGAAGAATCCCAGGCCCTGGGCCGTGGCGACGGATTCGACGAAAAACAGCACCGCAATGCCGGTTCCGGTTCCGATTCGAAGCGATGTAAAGGCTTGGGGCAGTGCCGCAGGAATGACCACATGCCGCAGGGTCTGGGTAACGGTACCGCCCAAGGATTTGAAAGAGTCGATGTATTCCCGGTCCAGGCCCAGCACGCTGTCTCTGGTGGTGACCAGGATTTGGTAGCCGATGATCAGGGCGATCATGAAAATTTTCGAAAAATCACCCAGTCCGAAAATGACCAAAAAAATCGGCAAAAAAACGATCTTGGGGATGGGATAGGTCAGGAACACGAAGGGTGAGAGCAGGGTGTCGGTTTTGCGGTGAAACCCGAGCACCAGACCCGCCGGAAAAGCCAGGATCCATGCAAGGGCCATGGCGCAGGTGACCCGGTAACCGCTAACCAGAAAATGACGCCAGAAATCGACCGTGGTTATCGCCCCGGCAAAGGCCATCAGCGCCGTTTCCGGTGAAGGCAACATGGTGGACGATAAAACCAGTGAAAGGACCTTCCAGACCAGGAGTAAGATAAGGCAGGTTGAAAGATAACGGGTGACCATCATGATAGTTGTTTATCCCTCCATGACCCGGCGGATCGAACGCACCATCTCGAAATAGTGATCTTGCATACGGAAGGCCTGGTCCCCGAACCCCGCATTGGAAATGACTTTTCTAATCCGTGTGGGCCGATCGCTTAGAATCATGATGGTTCGCCCAAGAAACACCGCCTCTTCCACGCTATGGGTGACGATGATATAGGTCAAGCGCCGTTTTTGCCACATGGTCAGCAACGTGTTCTGCAGGTGTTCCCGGGTCAGGGCGTCCAGGGCGGAAAACGGTTCATCCATCAAAAGGATGTCCGGATCGGTGGCCAGTGCCCTGGCGATGGCCACTCGCTGTTGCTGCCCGCCACTGATCTGGACCGGATACCGGGATGCCAAGGCCCCGATCCCCAACTCTTCCAGAAGGCTGGCCGTGACCCGGGAGACCACATCCGTGGGGGTGTGACGAATCTTGAGCGCCAGGGCGACGTTCTCCGACACGGTCTTCCAGGGAAACAGCCCGAAGTTTTGGAGAATAATGGCGGTTGTACACGTCGACAGATCATCGTGCGTCGATCCGATCTGAATGCTTCCGGCGGTGGGGGGGGACAGACCGGCCAACAGGTAAAGCAAGGTGGTCTTGCCGCACCCCGAGGGACCGATGATGGACAGGGTCTCACCGGCGGACAGGGAAAAGCACACGTCGTCCAGGACAGGCCCGCCGTCCGTTTCAAATGTCTTGCACAGGCCTTCTACGCGTATCATCTTATTGAAACACCACCTGCGCGTAAGGGATGCTTTCCTTGAGCAGGCCGTTTTGCATGAGCCAGTCCTGCGTGGCCAGGATGTCTTTTTCCGCCGGGGGAGCCGGGTCAGGGAATACCGGCACCCGGTACCGATCCTTGACCGGCATGGGAAAACGGGTGCGCGTGACCAGGACCTCCTTAAAGGCTTCGGGATTCTGATTGATTTTGGCAACGGCGGCCCCATAGGCCTTCAAAAAGCGGTCGGGCAACGTCGGTCGGTCCCCAACACGGGTCATGTCCATGGCCAAAACGGTGAGGCAGGCATCCAGCCGCCGGTCGTCTGCAATCACATGCGCCCCTTTGGACTCGGCAAGGGTCAACAGGGGCTCGGGAAGCAGGGCGGCGGAGATTTGACTGGAAAGGAGCAACTGCAACCGGATGGGCATCTTCTTGATTTCCTGTTTGGCCACATAATCACTCGGCAGATCGAGTGAATGCAGCAAGCTATCCAGTACATATTCGATAATGGTGGCCCGCGAAATGGCCATCTCCTTTCCCTGAAGCGCCTGCATGCTGTTAATACCGGCCTTGGGAGCCGTGGCGATGCCGAACATGCGATGATCCGGATGGGTGTGAAAAGCGGTCGTCAGGATCTTTACCGCCTGGCCGGATTGAATCAAAAGCAGGGTGTTGAGAATATCACCGAAATATCCGTCGATCTTTCCCGCCTGCAGGGCGGCGTCGCGTTCGAGCGCGCTCTGGAAGGAGACCACCTCGAAATCGATATCCCGATCCGAAAACATGCCGGCGTCCTGCCCCACCAGCAGCGGCAGGGTATCGACCACCGGCAGAATCCCGAAACGCAGCCGGTCTTTTCCATATCCCATATGGGGAACCAAGAAAATCAGGGCCATCAGACACAGGCAATGAATGGGCCATTTTTTCAACGGACTGCGTTGGGGGTGCTGCATGTCGCTTTTCCTTTGCTGAAGTTGATTATTTTCAGGAGAACGCTTGAACGTAGGGGAAAAGGGGGGCCAAGTCAAGATGGCGGATTACAACCGACATTCAAGCGATGCTTCCATCTCGTCCTTTTCGGGTCCCCGAAGCAGCCGCAGGCCGGTCTTTTGGGCAACGGCCCGCAGCATGCCCTGGAAAAGCCATTGATGGGTGGGAAGCAGCCCATACCAGTAAAGAATGCCGAAAAGCCCGTGAGGCAGAAAGCGTGAAACCATCTTCAGGCTCACCCGCCCGGGTCCCTGGGGCGCGATAAGAAATTCGAGCAGGGCATCCCCCGGCGCCTTCATCTCCGCCAACAGCAACAACCGATTCGGTGGTTCCACGGCGATCACGCGCCAGAAATCGAGGCCGTCGCCGACCCGCAGGCGGCGGGGATGGCGTCGCCCCCGACGAAGGCCCGGCCCCCCCACCAGACGATCCAGCATGCCCCGTATCCGCCATAGCGGCTGGGCGAAATACCAGCCATTGTCGCCACCGATGGCTTCCACCGTCCGCCACACGGTATCGGCATCGCCCTCCAGCAGGATCCGATGGGCGCCGCCCAACACGGTGCCGCCGGCATAGTCGGCATCGCCGCAGGTGGTCCACTCGGGAGGCAGGCTCCCCCCACCATCGAACCAGCAGGTCTCCACCTGCTGTTGGCGAATGCGCGCCAGGGCGGTGCGAATGGCCTGCCGGGCGTCCATGAGCCGAACCGGCACCATGTCCCGGATGCGATGGTCCTGACAGACCACAGGAATGCTCAGCCCCTCGGCCAATGGTTGGGCAATAGCGGCCGGCACCGGGGTGACCAGGTGCACCCACTTGGCACTGAGCCAGGGCGTGAGGACCGGCACCGGAATGATCATGCGCCGACGCAGCCTGGCCTCATCGGCGTAGATGTGGATCAATTCCCGGTAGGTGAGCACATCCGGCCCGCCGATATCGAACGTCTCACCGGCGGTCTCCGCAGCCGACAAGCAGCCTTCCAGGTAATCCAGGACATTGCCGATGGCGATGGGTTGACAGGGCGTTTGCACCCAGCGGGGCGTGATCATAAGCGGCAGGCGATCCACCAGATAGCGCAGCATCTCGAAAGAAGCGCTGCCCGATCCCAGAATCATGGCCGCCCTCAGGCTGGTTACCGGCACGGGGCCGTCGTGGAGAATCCGTTCCACCTCGTGACGGGATTTGAGATGACGGCTCAATGCCTCATGATTCTGTTCGCCCAATCCTCCCAGGTAGATAATCCGTGACAAATGGTTTTCCCGGCCCGCGGCAACCATGTTCTCGGCCGCCAGGCGGTCTGCATCGGCAAACCGACCTTTTTGGGCATTCATGGAATGGATCAGGTAATAGGCCGCGCCGCACCCCCTGGCCGCTCGAACAAACGATTCCTGGTCCAGGGCATCTCCGGAAACGATCTCGAGTCGGTCATGATGCCCCCAGGGGCGGCATTGCAGGCGGTGGGGGGATCGGGCCATGGCCCGCACCCGGTATCCCGCGGCCAGAAGGCGCGGGATCAGCCGCCCGCCCACATACCCGGTGCCACCGGTAACCAGGACGGGCATGGTTGATGATGTGGATGTCGTCGTCATGGATGATACATGCTCACCTGTTATTTTCGTTATTCTCGTTTGCTTGCCGCGACACTTAAAACGCGTTGATGACATCCACCAATTCCCGCAGTCGACCAAACCCGCGCTTATTGAAGTCCACCACCAGCCGCGGCATCTGGGCCAGGTGCGTCTCGTTCTTTTCGTCGGCGAGCGGGCCGCTGAGACGAATTTTCCCACCGGGGACAAGGATGTCGGCGAACTGTTCGTTGAGCCGTTCCACCTGTTTTCCATCCAGCGGCGACGACAACCGAATCACCATCTGATCGTCCACATAGCGCAGGCTGTGATAGCGTGAATAAAATTGGTGAATGATTTCCACGGCCTCCTCGGGACGCGTGACCCGCTGGATCAGACGGAAGTCATCACGAGAAATATAGCCGTGATGGGACAGCTCTGTTTCCAGAAACGCGCACAACCGCTCCCAGTAAGTCCCATGGGGCTGATCGAAAAATATCAGGGGCAACGGATACCGTTTTCCGGTCTGCAGCAGCGTGATGGATTCCATGGCCTCGTCCAGGGTACCGAACCCGCCGGGAAACAGGACTACCGCGTCGGCCTCCTTGAGAAAGGCCACCTTGCGATTGAAAAAATATTTGTAGGAAATACTCCGGGGATTGCCCACCAGCACGGGATTGGGCTTCTGTTCGAAGGGCAAACGAATGTTGACGCCAAAAGAATGGTCCGGGCCGGCGCCTTCATTGGCGGCTTGCATGATTCCCGGACCACCGCCGGTGATCACCATGAATCCGGCCTGGGCCAGCTGGCTACCCAGATCCCGCGCGAGTCCGACCAACGGCGCGTCCGGCTGGATTCGCGCCGACCCGAATACCGTCACCTTGCGCACCTGACGGTAGGGCCCGAATACCTTGGCCGTGAAACGCATCTCTTTCACAGAGGTATTCATCAGTTTGAGATCCATGCGGCCGTCGTTTTCCTGACCGGCTTTGAGAGCCGCAAGAATAATCTCCCTGACGATGTCGGGATGGGCAATGCCTCCCGCCTGGTCCATCAACTGGTCGATGGCATCATCCACCGCGCCGTTGGTGCGGGTAAAATGCAATTCAAACGGATCAGCGCTACCGTTTTTTTCCTTGGTTTGCATGGGCGCCTTTCTTCATTTTGGTATTCGTGATTGAAAAGAATCATAATAATGGTTTCTTAGCGCTTTGCAAGGTCAATAAATAGTTGTCTGTAGGGCAACCGTTTTCATCAAACCGGATGGGTGTCAAATGCATTAATGATGATTATGATTGGTAAGACATGGACAAAGGAGGTGCGAGATGCCACTTTCCGAATTTACCGTCCAAGGTAATTTACTGATCCTCGAGGTACGATCGGGAATCACGAAAAAACGTTTTGACGCCATCTGCACGGATCTGGATCAGGCCATCGAGAAGTTCGGACGGGTCCGCTTGGTGCTGGTCATGCGGCATTATCCGTCGCTCAACAGTGCCGAAGATTTTTATGACGACCTTCGCTTCTTGAGGCTATACGACCATGCCATCGATAAGGTGGCCGTGGTATGCGACCGGTTCTGGAAAGACACCTGGGTCGGTATCTTCAGCCTATTCAGCGGTATTCCGATGGATTTTTTTGAAATCACCCAGGTGCAACAACTGACCCAATGGATCCAAAGTGAATGATCGCTCAGCGGCGCAAGCATGACCGATGATGAGGTATTTCTTTCCGGCGCCCTTACGCCCAAGATCTGCATGGGTGCGCCAAGGACGCGTTCAACGGACTGAGTGGGGGGTCCCACGCGAAAACGCGTGGGACCCCCGACAATCGTTGGGATTTCTCCCGAGTATCCGTCCCGCAATCACTTGCATTTTTTGGTTGTGGGATGGATACCCATGGCAAACATTCGGCTAGTCTCGCAGCCCATAGTGAAATAACTCATAATGCGTCTTGCCGCCTAAAAGGGCATCAATCTTCTCCTGGATAGCCTGGCGCTCCTTGCTAAGCAGCCATGCTTCCCAATCCGACGCCGATGCCCAGGTGCTGATGACCAAAAAGACATCGGGTCGGTCATTGCTTTTCAGGGTCTCTCCTGAAATATAGCCTGACTGGGCCGTGGCCAATGTTCGCATGTCCCTGAAAAGCTGCAGCATTTCTCTACCTTTGTCTCCGGGAACCGTTCGGGTAATCAGGACCTTTACGCTCATAGGAACCTCCTTGTGGGTTGAGGGTGAGGCGTTTGGGGCCCACTTCGGCAGGTGGCGGAAGAGCGGCGCTAGCAAGCACGGGGAGGTAATCAGAAAGCAGCGAACAGTCGGTCATCCGGCACCAACCCAGCGGCACGGTTTTATTAAATTACGATATCAGCCGATTGTCAAATGGATATGCAACGTCCGTTTAGGGTGACGGAAAGAAATAATCCCACCAGAAGGCGCCGGAATTGTGTTCGTCTACCAGGCGCATCCGCCGGTGCATATTAAGGATATGTGCCGGTGGATGGAACGCCGTAGGCGAGCGCAAGAACAAGCAAGAAGGAGGAATTATTTCTTTCCGGCGCCCTTACCAGGCGGCGTTTGTATCCTGAACCATCGGAGAAGTGAGAAGACGGTCTTCCGTCGACGCCAACGACAGCGTAGCGGGTGTCTGTCCAGAAAGAGGCAAATTGGGTCGAGATCAAGGCGCCCGAAAATTTTACCCACACCGGGGCGTATAATAGCGTTTGAGCCAGGATGCCAAGCCATCTAAACCGGGAAACAGGATCCTTTCGGTAATATTGGCCAAATCCAGCTTATCGCGAATCTCCCACTTGAGCGCCTTGGGGATGATAATCCGGCCGTATAGGTCGGGACGATTCTCCAGCCAACGGTCCAGTTTGGCGGTAGGACTGGACATGACCGAAAAAAAGGCGAACTGGTTGACGATCCGGCCGTCGATGGAGGGCGGCTCGAAAAAAAGCACCAAATCGTCACCCAGGGCATCGAAGCGCTTGATGTTGCCCAAGGCATGCTCGAGCATCTCCACGGTAAACGCGTGGGCACCGTGACGAACCAATTCATTCGACAGGGGGCGGGGCAGCATCTTGTTTATTTTTACATAGTCGAGGTACCAGATCACTCCGTCACAGTCGAAACGGTCCGTATCCGCCGTGGCGAAATGGGCCGCCACGAATGGGGAATAGGTCCAGTCCAACAGTCGGGTGGGCAACCCGTGATGCTGGGCAACGGTCAGCCAGCGCCAGTCGGAGGCGTTGTTGCCGGTCCAGGGGACCTCGGCATATTTGCTGAAATTGCGCAGCAGATGATACTCCAAATGCGCATATGACCCGCACCGCCGCGCGAAGCTGTTGGTCAGGCGGTAATCCTTGTCCGACAACCCCCGGAAGGCGAAGTTGGACCGAAAACGCAGCAGGTCCTGCTGCCAGGAATTCTCGTACAACCGTTCACACAGATCGCACCAGCTTTCCACCCGAATATCGTTGGCGCGCTCATTTGCATCTGTTATCGACGCCAATGGGCAACCTCCCTTAGGACCAATGGAGAATGGAGAATGCATTCATCACTATCCATTATCCATTGAATATCGGTTCACCATGCGATCGAATGCCTCGCCCAAAGCGGTGCTCAAGGCCATGTCCGAGCGCATCTGCTGCAACTCTGCTTTGATCCGCAGAACCGTCGGAGCGTCGAGGCCCACCTGGTCCCAGAGCCGGGCGTAATCTTGCCAATCCGGTACGCGCAAACCATGGTAAGCCTGTTTCACGAAGCCGAAATAGTTGTCCATATCCACCACTGACTCCTGGTTGGGCGTCCGGCTCGTTTTGAGCAGCGGCAGACGATCGCCCAGCCGTGCTTCGGCGGCATCAACCATATCCTGGATGACCTTGGCCGCCGACAGGCGAACCCATCGCTGCCCGGCGGTCAATGCGTCCAGACCGTTGACAATCTGCGCATAAAGATCACCCTGGATCTGGTCACACACACAATGGATATGCCACCCCAGGCTGAAATCATCGGTGGCAAAGGCTGGGTCGAGAAACCGTGCGTCATGGGTTTGATGCCGGTCGACACCGGTTACCCAGCGACTGTCTGGGTAAAGCGTTCCCGATAGATAAGCCGACCAGTCGGATACCGCCAATTGATCGGCAACCGTCGCGGCAAAGCGAAGATGAGTGGCTGGAAGGGCCATAGAAACCGAGTCCCATTGTTTGAAATCCAAACGATTCGAATGCCCTGAGGATAGTGTAAATATAGAGGGCCGTCAAACTAGATAATCGCTAGTACCACATTCCAGGTATCCCAGATCGGTTTTTTCAATGGGCGCCAATCATCAACCGAAAGTCAGTTGCTTGTGGAAACGGGTTCAATTATACAGAGACACGGCACGGCAAGATGCCGCAGTCCGTCTAGTGGCGCCCCATTATTAGACATAAGGAATTAAGATGATAAGAAATTATTTTATCGTTATCTCAGGGCTGATTGTTTTCCTAACTGGCTACGGCATGGCGGAAACCGTCCGCATGCCACTCACGGTCGACTACCCGCTGCTGCGCGGCCTGGTCGTTCAACAGGCATTTACCGAGCGCAACGAGACGGCCACGATTCTGGATGAAAAAGATGGTTGCAACCGTGTGACCCTTTCCCGGCCCACATTCAGAGAAGAGCATTCACATGTCCGCTTTGAAACCCGCGTTCATATCCGTCTGGGCAAACCGCTGGGTGACAATTGTTTGATGCCTATCGATTGGGAGGGCTATCTGGTGTTCCACCAGAAGCCCCGAATTGACGCCGCAAGTTGGACGCTCTCTTTTGAAACAATCGATTCAACGGTAACCGACTTAAACCGACAACCGGCCAACATTGCACAGGCGGCATTCAAAATTATCAGCACCGATGTCTATGCGTATCTGAACGGCATCCGCATCGACCTCTCCCCACCGGCATCGGAACTCAAATTGGTATTCAGCCATTTTTTTCAGCCCGCGGGAAAGGAACGTTCAATAAAGATGGGTCAGAGCATTCGACCCGGCAACGTACATGTAAACGCCCATGCCGTGGAGATCGACATGCTCATGGAGGTTGAGAAATATAGTGCCGGGACGGAAGATGGAAAAAGGGAACCCATTTCTGACGACAAACTGGAGCAATTTATCGCCAAGTGGGAATCCTGGGATGCATTTTTGATCCACATGATTGGCGTCATCGCACCCGAACCGCTGTCGCCAGAAGAACGCCAGATTATCTTGGATGCCCTGCTTGAAACCCGGCATCGATTTATCTCCGGGTTAGCGAATAAAAACCTGGCGAACGATTTCGTTCGGGAACAATTTGTTGCGGTTTGGGAAAAATTTGCGCCCATTTTCAGGAATCACCTGACAGACCAGCCATCGAAGGCGCTTTTGGGTTATCTCGGCTTTTTCACCGCTTCCGATGCCCTACGAGCCCTGGACAAAATCGGGCCGCCCCTTGGTCTTGAGATCAGTCGCAATGGCCTGGTCCGTCTTGTCCATTTATTGGCCGGCGATGAAAGCATCGGGAAATCGGATATCCTCACCTATCGCAGCGGTGTGGATATTTCGTTACGAAATGCGTTGGGCTTGGGTCCTCCGCCGCCTGCTTTGGGACCGGCTTTCGATGCGCAGGCGCTTGACCTGGAAGGCCGCCATGAAAGCCAGCTGGATATCAAATCGTGCATGGACCGTGTTGGATCATTTTTTTGCCAACCAGCCTGGGCGAACTCGCTGACGGAGATCAAAAAATGGCTTTATTCAAAGGAAAATATCGAAAGCCATGTTGATCGCACCCGATCACTGCTCATGGACTCCGCCCGAGACACCCTAAAAAAGCATGAGAATTCTTCCGCGTACAGGGATTTTTTCCCACTGGTGGTTGTCTCTACGGCCTGGCAGGAAAGCTGCTTCCGGCAATTTGTGGTAAAGCGGAAAAAGATTGTCTATCTGCAGTCGTACAACGGATCTTCCGTTGGGCTCATGCAGATCAATGAGCGCGTATGGCGGGGGATTTATGATCTGCAGCATCTGCGATGGGATATCGGCTATAATGCGGCAGCAGGATGTGAAATACTCGATCTGTACGTTACGAAATATCTGGCAAGGCATACCAAAAGCGTTAATGCCATTCAAAAGCTTAATGACGAAACCCGTGCGGGGCTCATCTATGCCATGTATAACGGCGGTCCAGGCCAGTTGGAGAAGTTTCTTAGCCGTAGCGCCAAGGGTAAATTCTATGATAGTGACAAGCTTTTTTTGGAAAAGTATATCTGGGTGAATAACGGGCAACTGGAGAATATCAGCAAATGCTTGATTGGCCAATAACCTGTAAAAACTTTGTCGTCATCATGACATCAAAGATGCGAATCGCGTTTTGCGCCAGCTGTGAGAACACCTTTTGCGTACCGGTGTCGTATATTTTATCCAGCACGCGGCCGACATTGTATTCACAGAGTAGTCACAAAAAAGTTCTGGTTCGACATCGTGGCCTAAAAGCAATTCGATATCCTCTTCCTGGAAGAACGCTTCAAGCCGCTACAAAGCGGTTGGCCATTCATGTCCTGGGCGATGGAATAGACAACCGGGTTGGACAGCCCCTTTTTCACAGAAATGTGATTGAAAATAATATCGTCCGTCCGGGCAAACAGAAAGGATGGTAGCATTGTAAGCAGCATAATCGCCTGAATGAAGATTAACAGTGCCTACCGAATCATGATGCAATCGCCTCGAAGCCGTTGGCATCTCTATTAGTTTTAATTGAAATTGAATTACCAGAACTTGCTTTTTTTTAAAGACAAGCATCGAAGATGCTCAAAAAATGAAAATATTAATTCCTCCCTGATACAGTCAAGATAAACTGTACTTCATTGCCACGCGCGAGCCCATCAACATTCGCCTGATCGAGCAGCAGGCCTATGAAACCCGGGCCAATAATCCGCTGGAACGACTCCTTTGCCACGCCACCCATGGCACGCGGGGCGACGCATCGGTCGCCGTGGACGCTTGGCAGAGCCTGCAGATTGCGTTGCGGGTCGATTGAGCATTATCTCTCCTCCGTCAATCGCACCAACCGGTCTACTTTGCGAATATAGGCCTTGATGTCGCACTTGCGCTCCAGCCCGCTGGCCGCCATGTAACGAACCTTGCCGAAGATGGGACGCTCGAACCAGGCGCGGTCGTGCTTACCGAACACCCAGGCCACGCCGGCATAGGAATTGGGATCACGGCCGTCGAGGAAGTACTTGTTGTTGATGGCCAGGGTGGTGGCGAATGCCTCCTCAGGCGTCGGGGACCATTCCAGGATCTTCTTGCCCCAGTACATGCGCATATAATTGTGCATGAAGCCGGTGTATTTCATCTCGCGCATGGCCGCGTTCCAATAGGGATCATGGGTTTGGCCGGCTTCGAGTACTTCCCGGGTGTAGGTATACTCCCGAGGATCGGCGGCGTGGTCGGCCAGGGTCTGTTGGGCCCACGCCGGCAGGCAGGTGTAGCCATCATAATCCGCGGTATAATACACGAAATTGGCGGCCAGTTCGCGGCGCACGATCAGCTCTTCCAGATAGCCGTCCCGATCACGTTGCTGCCCGCTCGTGGCATCGCGCACGGCCAGCGCCAGATAAACCGGCGAAATCTGGCCGAAGTGCAGATAGGGACTCATATGAGAAATGTCGTCGGTCTGGGGTTGGTTACGGTTGGCATCGTAATGGGTGAGGTGATCCCGCAGAAAGTCCTTCAGCCGCCGCTTGGCCGCGGTGGTGCCGCCCTCGAAGAACCGGGTTACCGGGGACACCGAGCGATCCAGATCCAGACCATCCAACAGGCCGTCGATGTCCATCGGATCCAGGCCCTGAATGTCGAGCCCCCGGGAATCGTGCCGCGGTCTTGGCGGACGGGGCAGCCTAAGAAAATCGTGGAGATGCTTTTGCACCCGAGGCCGAAAGGTCCGCGCGGCATACTCGGCCTTGGTCGATGCCCGGCCCACCGGCACGACCATGTCCCCCGCCACTTGCACCACGCGACAGACGGCATGTCTTGCCACCGACCGGCGCCATTGACGCTGATGGCGCGTGTAGCCCACGTCACATACCACCATCGCCGCCCGCCGTCCCAGCGCTATCGCCACCTGGTCCGGTTGTCCCCGGCGGATCACCAGGCGGATGCCCATCCGGTCCAGCGCGGTCGCCACGTCGGCCAGGCCCTCCACCATGAACCGGTAATGGCGCAGATTGGCCTCGGGATAGGTGTCGGTCAGCCCGACCCCCACGACCACCGGCAAGCGCAACCGATTGGCATCCCCGATGGCCAGCTCCAGGGCCGGATTGTACTCGGCGCGCTGGGACTGTTGCATCCAGTAGAGGACGTAGTCACCACCGAGGATTTCCTTGTCGTTTAGTGACCGAACACGCGGATCGAGCGCATTTGGCATGGCTACCGCCTTTCCACAGGACCGTTGGGTTTCGTACCGCAACCCAACCTACTTGTCTGTAGCAATGGTTTCCATTCTCCGGCACTGTTCCAGCCATTCGTGCATGTCGGCCAGGGTGCGTGAAAGCTGGTAGCGACCGTCGGCAAAGACACCGTAATCGCCGCCACCGGCCATGGCAGAGGCAAACCGAACCGTATTGGCGTAAAAAAGCCAGGCATCGCACCACCGGCGTTCGCTATACTCGTCAAAGGGATTGGCGTTGTGGGGTAGCCCCCGGGCGTAGCCCCACGTCCAGCCATCGGTCATGAGCTGGGTGATCGTATAAATGGCTACATTGGATCGGGCCAGGGTATTGGCGTAGCGACGCCAGTGCCCCTCGACCCAACCGGTGGCATGACAGGCCTTGCAGGTGGCCTGCATGATTTGGGTACGCGCGGCCTGCTCGTCGGGTCCGATGAGATAATCCCTGGCCAGGCCCCCCTCGAAATCGGTGGGTAGCGGCAACCCATCCGCGTTGCGGATGATCGATGTGTCCGGCGACTGGGGTTGGGGGTGGGCGTAGATCAGGCCGAAGATGCGCCAGGACAGGCGATCCTTCATTTCATGGGTCCGACGGGCGATAATTTGTTCGTCCGCGTCGACCACCAGGCTGACGTGGCAGGTGGCGCAGGTGGGGGCCGTAAAATCGCGACCCACGGTCCAGGGCACGGTCTCGAAATTCCATCCCGCATTTTTCGACGCATACAGATTGCCGTGCTTGCTCGATGCGTAGACCTTGTAGGCCGGCACGTCCGGCCCCACATGGCATTCCTGGCAGGTATGCGGCTTACGGGCCATGGCGATGGAGAATTCATGCCGGGCATGGCAGGCCGAACAGGCGCCTTTGCTGCCATCCGGGTTGATGCGCCCCACGCCCTGATTGGGCCACCCCGCGATCACGGGAAATTCCAGTTCACCGGCGTCGGTATCACGAACCGCCGTGCCGGTGACCGTGAGAACCGTGCCGTGACAATAGTAGCAGGCCTCGGCCCGGGTGTCGGCGTCCACCGGTGCCAGCGTCAATTGTCCGGCGTCGATCTTCCGATCCGCCACGATGGCGGTTTCCAACTGGCGGTAGAGCGCGTTGTTGGCCAGATTACCCACCGCATGGGCCATGATGTTCTGTGAATACTGATCGGCCTCCACGGCATGACAGGTGCGGCAATCGTCCGGGCTGACCACCACATGGATGTCGGTTCCGTTATGCTCGACGGTGTCGGCATGCGTGTCGCCGCACATGCCGTGGCACTCGGCACATCCCACGACCGCGGTCTGGAGGTGTTGGGGAATCGCCTTGCCGGACACCTTGCGGGACAATTCATCGGCCGCGAGGGCCTGTTGCGGTGTGGTCTTGGCGTGGCGACTGGCCTGCCAGTCGGCCACGATTCCCGGATGAAAGACGCCGTGGCAGTCGAGGCACGCCTGGGTGGCCTCGCTGATGGGGGCGTCCTGGGCAAAACCGCCAAGTGGTATAACCAAGAGCAAAAGGACGGACAATGCGGTTCGATGGCAAAACAAACGCAGACTCCCTACTTTTTTAGAAAGTAAAAGACTGATATCATACAAATCCAATACCTGTCAGGTCAACGCCGAGTCAACAGGATCCCTATCCAAGATGCCTCTTACTTTAATGGATAATGCTTTGATTGAAAATGGCTTACTGATGAAATTCAACCCTTCGTTCAGGATGCCATGATGAGCGATCACATCCTCGGTATATCCGGACATGAAGAGGCATTTGATTCCAGGGTGGAATTTTGAAATGGCCCGGGCCAGGTCTTGCCCATTCATATCGGGCATGATGACATCGGTGATAAGCAGATGAATCGGTTCCATTGCCCGGCTTTTTTCGATGGCTGCGATCGGACTGGAAAAGCCCATGACCGTGTATCCCAACCGCTCCAGACTTCTTTGGAGGACCTTTAAGATGGGCTTTTCATCCTCGACCACAAAAATGGTTTTCTGACCGGTAGGGTTGCGTTGCCTGGCGACGGAAATCGATTGTCCGGATTCCTCCCCGACGTGTCTGGGAAAATAGATCTTAAAAACACTGCCTTTCTCGGGTTCGCTGTAAACATTGATGAAGCCACCATTTTGTTTGATGATGCCGTAAACCGTGGCCAGGCCGAGTCCCGTCCCTTTTCCGATGCCCTTGGTCGTATAAAAGGGTTCGAATATGTGCCCCAATGTTTCCGCAGACATGCCGCACCCGGTATCGCTCACCGTCATCATCACAAAATCCCAGGGCTTGAAGCCATTGTGCTCACCGCAGTAGTCCACGTCTAAGGTTACATTGTCGGTGGCGATGGTTATCTTGCCGATGTTTTGAATGGAATCCCTGGCGTTGACGCAGAGGTTGGCCAGAATCTGATCGACCTGGGTTGGATCCACCTTGATCGGCCACAAGTGGTTGCCTGGCAGCCAGGCGAGTTCGATATCCTCACCAATCAGCCGTCTGAGCATTTTGAAAATGCCTTCCAGGGCGTCATTAAGATCCATCACCACCGGTGAGATGGTTTGCTTGCGGGCAAAGGCCAGAAGCTGCCTGGTGAGGCGACTCGAGCGTTCTGCCGCGTTTTTGATTTCTCCGAGACTATCGAGGAAGACGCTGTCTTTGGGCAGGTCCTCCATCACAAATTCCAGATTGCCGAGAATAATGCTGAGCATGTTATTGAAATCATGGGCCACGCCGCCGGCCAGCCGCCCAACGGATTCCATTTTTTGGGCCTGGATGAGCTGGGCCTGCAGTGTTGTCCGTTCGGTGATATCCCGGCCGATGCCTAATACGCCGATGAATTCTCCGTCATCGTTGACCATGGGTGTCTTGATGGTCTCGATATGCTTTTTGTGACCGTCTGCGGCAAAGACAATCACCTCTTCGTTTGTGCATGCTTTACCGCTTGCGATTGCCTGCCGGTCTTTTTCTTTGAACATGTCGGCCACTTTTGATTCAACGAAATCATAATCTGTTTTCCCAACGATTTCAGACTCTTTCGCTCCAAAAAAAAGTTCAACGCGGGAGTTGCAAAACAGGTAAACGCCTTGCGGATTTTTTAGCCAGACCAGGTCCGGAATGGTCCGAATCAAGGTTTTTAAGAATGCCTCCTTTGTTACGGCATCCTCCCTGGCCTTTCTCAGGGCGATTTCGCCCTGCTTCTGTTTGCGCAATATCGTTGCGGTTACCATTCCGGAAGCCATGCAGGCAATGAGGAAAACGATTCGGGTAAAAAGATTGGAGGGAGGAATGTCGAGGGCGAAAAGGTCGATGAATGAGCGTTGGGCATTGGAAATAAAGGCATGAAAAAAACTGTCCAGCAACCAGAACAGGCACCCGATCAACAAAAAGGTGCTGACGACGTAACCGGTCCGGCGTTGATCGACGAGGGGGCCGACTCTGAAGAAAGTCCTCACCCCCCTAATGTTCAACAGCACGTCGGCTGACAACAGAAGAACATACGCCACGCAGGCCTGCTTAATGGCCACGAAAACAGAAAAATTCATGGGGATCGTATTGACCGAATGGGCCGCCCAGTGCCATGGCGGGGGATTGAGAAAAATGGCCCAGCGGCTGAAGGTCAGCAAATTGATGGTACCTAGCACCCGGAATGGTATCTCCAGGATATACATGTTCAACCACCATTTTTGGCCGTTGTCCTTGCGTCTCAACTCGGCAAAAACTCCGTGCCAGACCACCCAGAGCGTAAATGGGGGGACCACCAGAAAAACGGCGTATCCATTGGATGGTCCCCACAGCCACCACATGGTCTGACATCCACCGGCCAAGGCGGAAAGCAAGCCATATTTCCATCCCCAGCTCAAACTGATCAACAACGGGAACAAGAGTCCGAACAGTACGGCAACCGTATACGCCCCAAAAGGGAGAATAATCGTATAAAAATTGCAGAAGAATCCGATAATCCCAGACGCGATGGAGACCGATAACTTGAAAATGATCTCTTCATTATGGCTAATCAATTTAAATCCTCGATAAGTTGAAGGCGCAAGGCGATACCTTATCCAAAGAGAAAAATCGGTTACCGAGCAATTAAGATCAGGTCAGGGGGGGGAAATGGCGCGCTTGACGAGGAGAATATAATTATGAATCCATTTCTAACAGATTTCCTGAGAAAACGCAATTTCCGGTTGGCTGGTGACCAGGGTAATCGCATTTGGATCGATTTGCAGTTCTTCGCGGGCATGGCCCGCGCTTACACGCATCCATGGCTTCGTCAAGCAGGGTTGTTGTGAACGCTGGCCATGCCTATGACCTCATCTGTTTCGAATCAGCTTCAGATGATTTCCGGGGCTGTTACCCCTCGCTCCCATGCTCTGCATGGGAGTGCATGCGGCTTAGGATCGGCGATGGGCATGGGGTTCCCACGCAAAAGCGTGGGAACCAAGAGTAAAATGAATCGATCAGCTCAAATTTAAAAAGCTCAGAATCCCTTGGCCATACCGCGCGGCAAAGGCCCGATCCACCTTCTGCACGGGATTGGCCCCCAGAAACGCCAAAAGGTCTTTCATGCGCGCCTTACGCTCACCGGCATCAGCGACATCCTTCAGTCCGGCGAGGGAGTCTTCGATGGTAAAGTATTTCAATTTGTCATCCAGGGGGAGTTGCCAGAAAAGCAGAAAGCCCCGCCGGGGAAAATCCACGCCCAGAATTCGGTAACAATAGCCCATGAAGGCGTGCTCCAATTGTTCCCGAAGGCGAACGATCGAAGACTTGACAGCCTTGATGTCAGCCGGGTCGAAGGGTCGGCCGAGCACCTCGATGTAGATCTTGAACTTGGGTTCGGTGCCCGATGGCCGCACCGTGACGCGGATGCCGCGGGTCTCGGGCAAGGGGTTCAATTTGAGGATCAGCACGTTGCGCGAAGCGGTATCGGTACGCGACAGGTGGGGTTGGGGATCACCCTGCCAGCGATCGATCTTTTCAGCCACCTCGAAATCGTCGATGCGCGTGATGGGGGTATCCCTGAGGTGCGCCATGATGGTGGCGATCTGGTCGATGCCCTTGGCACCCAAGAGTCGGATTTCGGTCAGGTAGTTGTGACAATAGCCATATTTGGCGTAGACATCGTTCAGATAATCCACCAGGCTACGGCCATCGGCTTTAAGCAGGGAAACCAGTTCGGCCAGCCACACGGCGGCGGCGGCGGCATCCTTGTCACGGGCGTAATTGCCCATGATATAGCCGTGGCTTTCCTCGGTGCCCATGATGAAATCATCCTGGCGGCCGTCGGCCTCCAACTGGTTCATGCAGGCGCCGATGTATTTGAATCCCACCAACAGATCACCGATACATTCGATTCCGTTTTCCCGGGCGATGGTGTCGACGAGTGATGCGGTGACATCGGTCTTGATGATCACGCTGCTGGGACCGAGCCGTCCGTTTTCACGGAACCGATCGATGGCATACTCGGCGAGCACGATACCGATTTCATTTCCATTGATAAATTCCCAGGCCCCGCGGTGACGGACCATGATGCCAATACGGTCGGCATCCGGGTCGGTGCTCATGATCACATCCGCATCGATGGCCTCGGCGTTGGGAATGGCCGTGTCAAAGGACTGGATCACCTCCGGATTGGGGATGTTGAAGGTGACGTTTTCGAAAGCACCGCTGGGATTGGCCGTCGCCGGGTCCAGATGGATGTCGACGCCCATGGACTTGAGAACCGGATAAACCGAGGTCAAGCCCGTGCCGTGCAGCGGGCTGTAGAGAATTCGAACCCCCGTGGCGTCGCCGAGCTTGAGACTGGCCACGGCCTGGTGATACGCCTCGTCCACGGCCTGGCCGATCACGGTCAACAGTCCTTTTTGCGTGGCCGCCTCGAGATCCAGGGTATCGATGGTCTTCACGTTGGCGGTGACTTCATCCACCAGATCCTGGTCGTGGGGGGGAATCAGCTGTCCGCCGTATTGGTCGTAGACTTTTTTGCCATTATCCGTGGGCAGGTTGTGACTGGCGGAGAACATGCATCCGGAAATGGCCTTTAAATGACGGATGGCAAAGGAGAGTTCCGGAGTGCTGCGCGATCCGTCGAAAAAGAAAATACGAATGCCGTTGGCCGTGTAAACCCGGGCGGCGGCTTCGGCCAACTGACGACAATCGAGATTCTTGACCGGATTGGGCCTGTCGTCGGCGTAGCGCCCGGTATCGGTGAACCGCCGCACATCATAGGCCAGCACCAGACCGCTTTGCTTGGCCGCTTCGCCATGGGTCTTGATCAGGTATTGACTATGCCCCTGGGCCGAGGCCTGAATGGTCCAGGGATTGATCCGATTGGGGCCGATCCCCACCAGTCCCCGCCGCCCACCGGTACCGAAGGGGATCACCTGGTAAAAGGAATCCAGGAGGAAGTCCCATTGCTCGGTTTCGATGAGGTGGTCGATCTGGGGCACGTAGGCGTCGAATAGGGAATCCGTCAGCCAGGTCTCCAACCACGTTAATGCATCGGTCTTGTAGTGATCGGGAAGATCGAGGGTCGCGAATCCTTGCTTTGCTTTTTGAACCCGTGTCTGGTAATTGAGCATGCCGTTGTTCCTCGTGTCGCGCTGCATGTTGGCGTGGTGATCGAATCGATCGAGCAGGATACGGGGGCGGTCCGAACACCACGGATATCTGAGAAGAATCATTCGTGGCCATTAACGCCTGCGTATTATTCCATTTTATTCTATCGTTGACAACAACCGATGTTCAACGACTGCCGAGGAAGGAGTTTGCCCCTGATGAACGCCAGCGACCGCAAAATATTCGGGACGCTATTCTTTTCCATTTTTGCGGCGGTCACCGGTGTGGGCATCGTGGTACCGCTCCTGCCGGTATACGCCCATGACCTGGGTGCCAGCGGGATCTATATCGGATTGATATTCGGCGCCTTCTCCCTTTCACGGACCTTCTGCCTGCCCTATTTCGGACGTCGCTCGGACAAAAAGGGACGCAAACCCCTGATCGTTACCGGTCTTTTCTCGTATGCGGTGATCTCCGTGGCGTTTATTTTCACCAAGGGGGTGGAAGGGCTGATTGTGATCCGCTTCGTGCAGGGCATTACCTCGGCCATGATCATGCCCGTGGTCCAGGCCTACGTGGGGGATATCACCCCCCAGGGCAAGGAAGGCTGGGTCATGGGGCTGTTCAACATGTCCCTGTTCATCGGTCTGAGTGCCGGCCCGCTGATCGGCGGGGTCATCAAGGATCGCTTCAGCCTCCAGGCCGCCTTCGCCTGCATGGGCGTTTTGTCCATCATCGGCTTCGCCTTGAGCCTGGTATTCCTGCCCCCCGTGGGCGAAGAACGGGTGGTCAAGAAAGGTCTGCCGCCACTGGCCTGGTCAAAAATCCTGAAGGATCGAACCATCATCGGTCTTTTCGCCTTCCGCCTGGTCCACACCGCCTGTATCGGTATCATTTGGGGATTTCTGCCGGTGTATGCCGACACTCAATTTTCCATTTCGGCGTCGGCCATCGGTATCCTGGTGATGGTGGGCGTCTGTGTCAGCGGTGTGATTCAAATCCCCATGGGGTGGGTCGCCGACCGGATCAATCGCAAGGCCATGATCGTTTTAGGCGGTTTGATCGGCGCCGGCGCCGTCTACAGTTTCAATCATGCAAACGGCTTCGGCTTTTTATTCTGGGCCAGTGTCGTCTTCGGCATCGGCGGCGGGATCGCCATGCCGGCCCTCATGGCCGCCGCGGTGCTGCGGGGCAATCGTATCGATGCCATGGGATCGGTCATGTCCCTGCTCACCGTGGCCCACAGCCTGGGCATGCTCATCGGTTCGGTATTGGCCGGAGCGATGATGGACTTGTTTCACCTGGAATTCGCCTTTACCATCGGCGCTGGGGTAATGATCATGGGCACGCTCTTTTTCATGGTCTGCACCTGGCGCAACGACCTGAACACCGGCACGGCCGCCTCTGCGCCGCCCAACGTACCCGAGGCTGACATGTCAATCGACTTTTCTCCCATCGGCGTCATCCACACACCATTCAAGGATCTCAACGGCATGCCGATCCAGCCCGCCGGCGCCAGGGACGTCATCGGTACGGTCGTTCTCGATCCCGCCTATGCACCAGGCTTGAAGGATCTGGACGGTTTCTCGCATCTGTTCCTGATCTATCACTTTCACCGATCCCGTGGGTTTCAATTGACGGTCAAGCCTTTTTTGGACACCGTAGACCGCGGCCTGTTTGCCACCCGGGCGCCGCGTCGTCCCAATCCCATTGGTCTGTCCATCGTCAGGCTGAAAGAAGTCACGGGTAATCGATTGACCATTCAGGGCATTGATGTTCTGGACGGGACACCGCTCTTGGACATCAAGCCGTGGGTTCCCGCCTTCGACATGCACGGTGACATGCGGGTTGGCTGGATGGAGCAAAAGCAGACCAAGGCCCGCGACCTAAAGTCCGATAGCCGATTCATCGAAAAAAAAAAGACACGCTGATCCAACGCTTTCGGATCGTCCCCATACGGCCATGGATAGCAAATACCTACCATCCTCCTCTCCATCGGCTCCCATTGCCTCGACGGATCAATGCCTTACTTTTTGAAGAACAGAATACGAGACATTAACCACCAGACGCGATGAGGTGAGACCATGAATGGAAATAATACCGTTAATGCAAATGGCAACAGAAGGGAACGCGGGGATAATCGAAACAATGCGGCGGGTTCCAGACAAAAAAAGAGTTTATGGAAAAGATACACGGAACGCTTAAAAAATACCCACTGCACGATGACGCCACCGGAATGCCAGTAAGCAATCAGCGGTGATCGGGATAATACAGCCGACTAGATAGGGTCGCCGCTATCGATATCTTCATAGGCCTCGGGGACGAAGCGCGGCGTGCACAGGGCCAGAAAGACAAGATCCCCATGCCCTGTGTTGGAGATTTGCTGGGGACTGGCGGGTGGAATGATGACCACATCACCGGGTCCGACCGGGTGCTCGGCCATACCAGCCCCCCGGACCACCCCCTGACCTTCGAGGATCACATAGCGTTCGGTTATGCCATGCAGACGATGCAGGCGAGTGGTCACCCCGGGCGTGACCCGTGCCCGGGTGATGGATAGTTCCGGGTCATCCACACCATTAAAGAGCTCCAGGATATAGCAGCCCTCCACGAAGTGATATTCCTCTGAGGGGTTGACCTTACGAACGAATATAGACATAATGAGCAATTAACTTCCCACGATTATGATGCGGCGCCTCCTTCTCTGAGACCGGATTAACATCTGCCTTATACTTGATTCTCGAATTTCGTGCAAAGTCAAAATGCCTAACCGGCAAGCATTCCCACCCATCAAGCGAAAAGAACGAATAACAACGGCTCAGGGATTGAGAGGCAATCATGAGGGAAACGCGATCTACCGATGGTAGCGGTAATCACCGGTGGCCGATTGTCATATTGTCCATCATCGTGGTGCTCCTGGCTTCGGCGGCGGCCGAGTGCCGCCCCCAGATGCCCACCGGCATCGAAAAGCCGTTCATCTTGTTCCTCGATTCCTATCATACGAATTATCCGTGGTCCATCAACGTTCGATCCGGCGTTCGTGAGCGGTTGCAGGCCGAAATCCCGGCAACGCGTCTGGCGATCGAATACATGGATACCAAACACCATGCGACCGAAACGCTTTTTCCCATTCTGGCAGACCTGTTTGAACGCAAATACGGTACCCACCCGCCGGCGGTGATCATCGCCTCGGACAACAACGCCCTGAACTTCGTTGCCACCTATCGCCGGCGCATATTTCCCGATGTTCCAGTCGTCTTCTGCGGCATCAACGACTTCAAGGAAAGCATGCTGGCGGGGCAGACCCACATCACCGGTGTGGTCGAGGCGGCTTCATTCCGCCAGACCATCGCCTTGGCCCTCGACCTTCACCCCGAGGCCTCGGCCATCTACAGCATCGCCGGAAGCGCCTTGACCACACGCATTCACATCCGTGAGTTGGCGGATGCGGCTACAGATTTCAAGGACCGCGTGGAATTTTTGGAAATCCATGAACGCAGCCTGTCAGAATTCGCCGTCGCCCTGGAAACGATTCCATCGACGGGCATCATTCTTTGGCTCGGCCTCTATCGGGACACAACCGGTGCCGTGCTATCTTTGAAGGAAGCGTTCACCTTCATCCGCGCCCATACCGATCGCCCGATTTACACCATGTGGAGCCAGAACTTACCTTACTGCGTCAGCGGCGTGATGATCAGCGGCCAGGAACAGGGCAGGCAAGCGGCTGCCATGGCGGCGAGAATCCTGGCCGGTGAATCCGCCACCGACATCCCCATCGTCCGCGAGAGCCCGAACGTGCCCATGTTCAACTATGTCGAACTAGGTCGCTTGCATATCCCCATGGACGCGCTGCCGCCCGATGCCGACATCATCAACCAACCGCCGCCGTCTTTCTATTTTCAGAACCGCCAATACATCTGGGCCGCGTTGGGTGTCATTGCCGTCCTGTCGGTACTCGTGGCGGCATTGACGACCCTCAACGTGCTCAGTTTTGCCCGCAAAAGCGATGGAACGGCCGATGCTCATGACTTGGCCGACCTCATGGATCAGACCATCGATCTGGCCAGCACCGATTATGACCTCAAAAAACAATTCGATTTTCGTCACATCCGTGTGATCCGTGATTATGACTTGCATCTCTCCCGAGTCCCCTGCGAGGCCGCAAAAATCCAGCAAGTGCTGCTCAACATCCTGCGCAACGGCGCCGAGGCCATGCAGATGAAATGGCGCACGATCCAAAAGCCCAAGAATGGAGAAGGACCGCGGTTCATTATCCGCCTCGAGGATGAACCGGAAAACGACAGGGTGCGCATCGAAATCGCCGACAACGGTCCGGGGATGGACGAGAAATGTCGTAATCGGGTATTCGAACCGTTTTTCACCACCAAGCCGACCAACCAGGGAACCGGCTTGGGACTGAGTGTTTCCTATTTTATCGTGACCGAAAATCATGGCGGACAAATGATGGTCGAGTCCATTCCGGACGTGGGCACGACCTTCATCATCCATCTGCCCCTGCATCGCCAGACAGCGCCATGATCGGATCGCCAACATCGTTATATCCGGCGGCATGACACGAAACGGTCTTCCATGGAACACCTTCAACGATGCCGAAAGGCAGGAAAAACACATGCCCAAGGGACACTCGATTCTAATCATCGACGATGAACCGCCCGTCTTGCAAAGTATCGCCGATTACCTTGAAGACAGGGGCTACCGGATATTCACCGCCCAAAATGGCCATGAAGGGCTCGCGCACTTCACGCGTTATCGCCCCGACCTGATCCTGACCGATCTTCTCATGCCCGAAATGGACGGTTTTGCGGTGCTCCGGCATATCCGTAAAGCCGATCCCGACAAGCCGCTCATCGTGGTGTCCGGCACCGGACAGATTCGCGACGCCATCGAAGCGTTACGACTCGGGGCGTGGGATTACATCCTCAAACCCATCGCGGACCTGTCCGTGGTCTTGCATGCCGTCGATCGCGCCCTCGAACGCGCCCACTTGCTGGCCGAGAATCGGGCCTACCAGGAAAATCTGGAAAAATTAGTCGAACAGCGGACCGCGGCCCTGGAACGCGCCAACGCCCATCTCACCGGCATCAATACACGCCTGAAAGAAGTGGTGGCCACCACCCGGGGGCTCTCCGTATGTGACGAAGTCGCCGAGTTCGGGGCCACGTTGCTCAACCAGTTTGCCAAACACATGCTAGCCGACGGTGGCAGCCTGTTCATAATGGAAGCCGAGGGATTGCGGCGGCTGCACACCCTGGACCCGGATCATGTTCCGCCCTTTATTCCCTTTCCACTGAATGAACAGTCGGTCCTGAATCGCGTGATCCAAGACGGCTGCCCATTGCTGGTCACGGATATGGCCATGGAAAAAAAACTGCTGGGCAGCGGATGGAGAGGATACACCAACGGTTCGGCCCTGGCTTTCCCCTTAAGGGATGAAAACGACCGGATCAACGGCGTGCTGACCTTGCACAGCAAAATTCCTCCCCCGTTCATCGAGCAGGACAAGGAAATCGGTACGATCCTGGCGTCATACAGCTGCGAAACCCTGCGGGCCACCCGGTCTATGTCGGCGTTGCGGGAAAGCGAGATCCGTTTCCGGGAACTGGCTGAAATGCTGCCCGAAGCGGTGTTCGAAACCGATCGGGACCTGACCTTGACCTTTGCCAATCGAAAGGCCGCCGAATTTTTCGGGTATGTCCGAGAGGATCTGACCGGTGGCCTCAGGGCCATGGATTTACTCGTCCCTGCGGAAAGGCCACAGGCTTACCCCGTGGGTGAGCATTCCGTTGGGTCGGCCCAACATACCGGCCTGCGCAGGGATGGGTCTACCTTTCCCATGCTTTTTCACATGGCGCCCATCAAAAAGGAAAACGTAACGGTCGGTTTTCGGGGCGTGGTCGTGGATATCACCGACGAACTGGCCATGAAGGATTATCTCCGACAGGCTCAGAAAATGGAGGCGGTGGGACAACTGGCCGGTGGTATCGCCCACGACCTCAACAACATGCTGTCCCCCATTCTGGGCTTCAGCGAAATGCTGCTCGACGACCTGGATGAAAACGATGAACGTCGGCTGTTCGCCAATGAAATCGTAGGTGCCGGCATGCGTGCCCGAGACCTGGTCCGCAAACTGCTGGCCTTCAGCCGCAAACAGACTCTGGCAGTCAAACCGGTCAATATCAATACGATCCTAGCGGAATTCGAAAGACTGATGCGCCGCACCATCCGTGAGGACATCGAAATCGAAATCCTGGCGGCGCCCGCACTTCCCGCGTGCATGGCGGATGCCGGCCAGATCGAACAGGTGATCATCAACCTGGCCGTCAACGCGGCCGACGCCATGCCCCATGGGGGGCGACTGACCTTCGCGACCCGCGTCGATCACCTCGATGATGCCAACCCGCGCAAGGATCTGGAAATGCAGGCTATGCAACCGGGACCCTATGTCGTGTTGACCGTCAGTGACACCGGTCAAGGTATGCATGTGGCGACGTGCAGGAAGATTTTCGAACCGTTTTTTTCCACCAAGGGTGCCCGGGGGACGGGCCTTGGATTGTCCACGGTGTATGGAATCCTGAAACAGCATGACGGTGGGATCTGGGTCGACAGCCAACCCGGCGTCGGGACGCGGTTCACCATCTACCTGCCGGCATGCTCGCACCCCATGCGTCCGGAAACGGATAGGGTTCCCACCGGGGCCGATCTTAGAGGCGCCGCGTCAATTCTACTGGTGGAGGACAACGCGCAGGTGCGCCGGATGATCCAGACCATGCTCGAGCGACAGGGGTATACGGTCATCGTGGCCCAGGATGGCGACGAAGCGCTGTCGGCCCTGCAATCCCATGCCGGCCGTTTCGATCTGATGCTGACCGACGTGGTGCTACCGGACATGAACGGCAGGGAGATTTACGATCGCGCCGTGGCCACCGATCCGGATCTGATGGTCCTCTACATGTCCGGTTACTCCGATGACACCATCGCCCACCATGGGGTGTTGGAGGAAGGCATGGATTTCATCCAGAAGCCATTCTCGACGCGTGCCCTGGCCGAGAAAATTCAGCAGGTGTTGAAGTCCCAAGCAGCTGTTTTAAATGAGTGACGCGGCCTGGGTCAGTTACCAACGACCGGCCTTACCTCGCGCCCATCACCGATCCCGGCCGATGACTCTCACTTCCCGCTCCAGACGGAGGTCGAAGGTGTCGGCAACGGACCGCCGAATCTGCTCGGACAGGTCCAGGATGTCCCGGCCCCTGGCCCCCCCCCGGTTGACCAGTACCAAGGCTTGTCGGTCGTGGACGGCCGCCCGGCCCGATGACCGGCCCTTCCAGCCGCAACGATCGATCAGCCACCCGGCGGCCAGCTTGAAGCGACCGTCTGCCTGGGGGTAATGGGGTAGATCGGGATGACGGGCAAGCAAGCGTTTCAGCCGTCCGTGGTCGACCACGGGATTCTTGAAAAAAGACCCCGCATTACCGAGAATCGCCGGATCGGGCAGTTTCTGACGTCGAATATGGATGATGGCCCGACGCACGGTTTCCAGGCTGATGCCGCCCAGGGATTGCACCGCTTCGCGAACGTCGGGATAATCGAGAACCCAGCGGGGATTCCGGTTCAAGCGCAACACCACCGCCGTGACGATAAACCGATCCTGGCCGTCGGTTTTGAACCGGCTGGACCGGTAACCAAACGCGCACTCCCTCGCGGAAAAGACGGCCCGCTCTCCAGAGGCCAGGGCAATCGTATGCACACGCGCGATGACCGTTTCGGCCTCCACGCCGTAAGCGCCGATATTCTGCACGGCGCTGGCACCCACGCTACCCGGTATCAGGGACAGATTTTCGATCCCCCCCCAGCCACGGGCCACGGCGAAGGCCACCAGATCGTCCCAGGATTCCCCGGCCATGGCTTTGATCCATACGTGCCGCCGGTCCCTGCCGATCACCTCGATGCCCTTGAGCAGCGGATGGAGAACGGTCCCGTCGAAATCATCCACAAACAAAAGATTGCTGCCGCCCCCCATCACCAGCCGTTTCGAGCCGATCCAGTCGGATCGGGCAACGAAGTCACGAATCTCGTCTACCGTGTCGAATCGCACATAGGCGGCGGCGACGGCGGTGACCTTGAAGGTATTGAGGGCCGTCAGGGCAAAGTCGGTTTGATAGAACATCCTACGGGCTCCGAGTCACCGGATATCGGCTTCAGCACCATCGCCGCGCGGCACGGCAGATAGAGTTCCAGCTGGTGGCCCCAGGGATTTCCTGGCGCCGGTTGGGGACGGTGCACCTGCCCGGCCACCAAGCGGCCATGGCCGCCGAATTGCGGGTCATCCGTATCCAACACCATGCGGAAACGCTCTCCTGGGGCGGGAATGCCATAGCCGACAAAGGATTGGGATGGGTGGAAATTGAAGACCAACAGCCACCCGCAACGAAGCAAGGCAAGGATCTTGTCCGCATCATGCGCCCACAACAGGGAGGGCGACCCACTAGCCAGCAGGTCATGGGTATCGAACAGCCGGATCATCTGCCGATCGAAACGGGCCAGCAGATGATATTTCAGATTAGAATCGTCCACCAGGTGCCACTGCCGCCGGGCAAAACGATGACTCCAGTAATTGCCCTCCCGGGGAAAGTCGATCCACTCGGGATGGCCGAATTCGTTGCCCATGAAATTGAGGTAGCCGCCGTCCGCCGTGGCCAGGGTAATCAGCCGGATCATCTTGTGCAGGGCCATGGCCCGGTCCACGCCCAGGTGCGGGTCATCAATGGCCATGTGCATAAACATGGCGGCGTCGGCCATGCGAAACATCAGGGTCTTGTCACCCACCAGGGCCTGGTCATGGGATTCGGTATAGCTGATGGTTTTCTCCTCCTGCCGGCGATTGGTCAGCTCATACCACAGGTCTCCCATGGGCCAGTCTTCATCCGGCGTGTCCTTGGTCAATCGAATCCAGTAGTCGGGCACCCCCATGGCGAAGCGGTAGTCAAACCCCACGCCGCCCTTGTCCAGCGGAAGCGCCAGCCCCGGCATGCCGCTGATGTCTTCGGCCACTGTCATGGCATCGGGTCGCAGCCGGTGAATCACCGCGTTGGCCAGGGCCAGGTAGGCCAGGGCATCCTCATCCACCGTTTCATTGAAGTAATCGCCATAGCCGGTAAAGGCCCGTTCCAGGCCGTGGTGGGTATAGAGCATACTGGTGATGCCGTCGAAGCGGAACCCGTCCACATGGAAGGCGTCCAGCCAATAACGGCAGTTGGAGAGCAGGAAATGGACCACTTCCGGTTTGCCGTAGTCGAAACAACGGCTGTCCCAGGCATGGTGCCGGCCGCGCGGGCCACGATGAAAATATTGATATTCCGTGCCGTCGAAACATCCCAGCCCCTCGACGGTATTGGAAACGGCATGGGAGTGGACCAGATCCATGATCACGGAAAGTCCTTGCAGGTGGGCCGCATCGATCAGGGCCATGAGGTCTTCGGGCGGACCGAAACGCGAGGATGCGGCAAAGAAGTTGGACACATGGTAGCCGAAGGAACCATAGTAGGGGTGCTCCTGAACGGCCATGAGTTGAATCGTGTTATAACCGGAGGCGATGACCCGCGGCAGGACATGCGCGGTGAACTCGGTCCACGTGCCGATCTTCTCCGCTTCCTGGGCCATGCCCGCGTGGACCTCGTAGATCAGGGGCGGCCGGTCGGATCGCCGGAAATCCATGCATTGCCACCGAAAAGGCACGTCCGGCGCCCATACCTGAGCGTTGAAAATCAGGGTCTGGGGATCCTGGACCACACGCCGGGCATAGGCCGGAATGCGGTCCCCCGCGCCACCGTTCCAATGGATCCGCAGGCGATAAAGATCCCGATGATGCAAGGCATCCGCCGGCAGATGGATCGCCCATTGACCGTCTGTTCCGGTGCAGGCCAGGGCAAAGGCCGGATCTTCTTTCCAACCGGAGAAATCGCCGATCAGGTAGATGGCCGTGGCGGCCGGCGCCCACTCCCTGAACGTCCACCCCTTGTCGGTCCGATGCAAACCGAAATGCTCATGTCCCGAGGCCAGGTCCAGGAGGTCCAACCGGCCTTCTGTGATTCGCTCGTGCATGCTACGGATATGGTCGAGGCGCCGGGATAAGTCCCCACGATGGGGCTCGAGATAGGGATCGGCACCGATCAGGTGGTCGATCATCTTAGAAATAGTATTCTTTTGCTCCATCAAGCACCAATCGATGATAGTAAAGCACTAGTTAATTAGAGGACGTTCCAGCATCTTCTCATATAAATCGATATATTGCCGGGCCGTGTTGGCGTGATTGAAGGCGGCGGCACTCTGTCGCATGATCCGTTTGATCTGCTCGCGCCGCTGCGTCTCCGGCAGGTCGTAAAAGGCCATGGCCTGGGATACCGCCCAATACAGACCGGCGGCGTCGTATGTTTCGAAAAGAAAGCCGTTGCCGATATCTTGGTCCGCATTCAGATGGACGATGGTATCATGGATCCCGCCGGTGTCGTGGGCTACGGGCAAGGCACCATAAATCGGCGCGATCATCTGTGGCAGGCCGCAGGGTTCGAACAGAGATGGCATGAGAATGAAATCGGCAGCCGCATAGGCCTGATGCTCCAGTTTCTCATCGAAGTCGCAGACCGCCACCCGACTGTGGAACCCGTGATGGTTGACGATATCCCGAAACGTCTGCTGATAATCGCCGTTGGCGACGAAGACCACCTGCAGATTCTGATTCCAGTAGTCGGAAATGATGCCGTAAAACGCCTCGGCCAGAAGCTGGCAGCCCTTTTGAATCGGATCCAGGCGCGACGGCCAGAAGAACAGCGGGGCGCCGGCATCCCGGATCAGGCCCAGGATCTCCTGAAGATGAAGCTTGTTCTCCCGCTTACCATCCGGATGGTCGCCGCTGGCGTAATTGCGATGAATCATCTTATCGGTGCGCGGGTCGAAGCCCGGGTCCGGGGCATTGAGGATACCCGTGCCGCAGTCGGCGTAGAACTTATTGCTCAGCTGCTGACGAAGCGGCCATTCCACAAACCCATGGCGTCCCTCGACAATCTCTTCCAGGAAACGGGGGCTGACGGTATTGACAAAGTGAGCGGCGAACACGCCGCTGGACAAGAAGTCGACGGGGTTGGACTCCCAGGCCTCCTCATAGGAGGCGGAAAATTTCTCGTAGTAAAGATGATGCCAGAAATAGGCCGCGTCGATACCGCGATCTTCGATATGGGCCAGCGTGGCTTTTACCGTATGGATATTATGAATCGTGAACAGACAGGGAATCCCCATCTGACGGGACATGGCCGGGATGAGCCCGGTCATCCAGTCGTTACAGTGAATCAGGTCCGGCCGCACCCGGGGAACGATATTGTTGATCACCTCGCGCTGAAAGGCCAGCGACAGTTTGGTGTTTTCGCCCCCGTAGGCCGAATAGACCCGGTTGAGGTAGAAGAAGGCCCGATCCTGGGCCAGGTGAATCCGGTCGTCGGGCATGACGCGCTGAATCGTCAGATGCTCCCGTTCTAAAAACGGTGCCAGTCGGTCATGAAAGATCGCCCGATAATCCGGCAGGGCCACGTGAACGTCGGCTCCCTCGTTGAACAGGGCGCTGACCAGCGCCGCCGACACATCGGCCAAACCGCCGGCCTTGGCCGTGAGATATTGAGAGAAGTTTCCCATGCGGTCAGGCAGATAGGTCACTTCCGGCGTAATAATCAGTACCCGTGGGTTCTGTTTGGCCGATGACATCCGCACCTCCTAAATACTCTCACCTTCTAACTGAGTGCAATAATCTAATTCTGAATCATCGTGGAAGGCTACGATGATCAGCGATTAGCCGTTAGCGATTAGCTGTTGAGCGTTACTCGACAAGTCCTGGGATCTTAATGGCTAACAGCGAAGCGCTAATGGCTTTTCGGTTGTGTTTCAATCGTTCAAAAATCGACGGCTCAGGAACATTTTCAAACGAATCCGTTTTGCCCCCTGTAGTCTAAAATTCACGCCCACGTAAGCAGTTCCGGCCGGTATCGGATCCAGGCGTCGGCATTGGGGGTCACCCGTACCGTGAACCCATAGCGTCCTGAATCCGAACACGGCAAATCGCAACTGTAAAGATAGGTGCCCTCCGAGTGCACCTCCTTGACTTGCATCATCTTTACTCGTGGTTCGTCGATTCGGTCCAGGTGACGCATCTTGCCGTAGTAAAGCTCTATGTTTACCTCTTCGGGAAGCAGCTCCCCGGTCTGGACCATGGCGGTCACCTCGAAGGACTGATTGACCCGAAACGGGCCCTTTGAACTGCGTATCGGTGCCGACACCCGGATTTGCTGCCATTTCTCCAAATAGCGGCGGTGCTGCTGGCTGAGCTGTTTGGCTTCGGCGCCATCATCCGCCACCAGTTCTTCGAAGCGCCGGCTGGCAGGCAGGTAAAACCGTTCTTCGTATTCCGAAATCATGCGCAGGCTGCAGAAATCGGCCATGGCCATCTTCATGGATGCCTTCATCATCTTCAACCACGACGTGGGAGTGCCGCCCGGTGAGCGATCGTAGTAAAGCGGCGCCACCTCATTTTCGATGATGTTGTAAAGCGCCTGACTCTCGACGGTGTCCTGATAATTATGATCCTGATACTCCTCACCGTTGCCAATCCGAAAGCCGCGTTCGGGGCTGTAGCCCTCACACCACCAGCCATCCATGATGCTGACGTTGAGCACGCCGTTGAGGGCCGCCTTCATGCCCGATGTCCCGCAAGCCTCCATGGGCCGCCGGGGGGTGTTGAGCCAGACATCCGCCCCCTGGACCAAGAAACGGGCAATGTGCATATCGTAGTCTTCCAGAAAGATAAACCGATGACGCAAATTGGTTCGCCGTCCAAAATCCACCAGGCTGCGAATAATGCCCTTGCCTTCGTTGTCTTTGGGATGGGCCTTGCCGGCAAACACGAACTGCACGGGCCGGTCCGCGGAGTTGACGATAGCCTCCAGCCGGTCGGGATCCTGAAACAGCAGATGGGCCCGCTTGTAGGTGGCGAAACGACGGGCAAAGGCGATGGTCAGGGTGTCCTGGTCGAGAACCGATTCCACGATTTTCATGATGTTGAGCGGTGCATTGCGGCGACCGTATTGGTGGTACATGAGTTCCCGAACGGTTCGGATCAGCCGTGAACGGCACATCTCATGGGCCTGCCACAACTCTTCGTCAAAAATATCGTCGATGCGCTTGATATTCTCCGGAACCGTTGATCCCATATTCCATTGGGGCCCCAGATGGCGTTCGAAAAGCAGCTTGATTTCGGGCGCCAGGACGGTGGGGATGTGGACACCGTTGGTAACGTGCGTAATGGGCGTTTCATCATCCGACCGGGTGGGCCAGAGATGGGACCACATGTGGCGGGCGACTTTTCCATGCAGCTTGCTCACCCCATTGATATACTGGGCGCTGCGCAGCCCAAGGATAAACATGGAAAACGGCGACTCGGGCACCGAGCCATCGGTTTGGCCTAATGCCACCATTTCATCGGCGGACATACCGAAGATGGGCCCGAAGGACTCCAGATAGGGTTTGACCATGGCCGGCGGGAATTCGTCATGGCCAGCGGCCACCGGCGTGTGGGTGGTGAATACGGTGGTGCGCGGCACCACCTCCCGGGCCGTTTCCAAATCGATACTATAGCGTTCCATGATCTGCCGCAGGCGTTCAATGCCCACAAAGGCACAATGGCCTTCGTTAAGGTGGCACACCGTGGGCAGGATATCAAGCGCCTCCAGCGCACGCAAGCCACCGATGCCAAGCAGTACTTCCTGGGCCAGGCGGATGTGCTGCTCGCCGGAGTACAGCCGTGCGGTGATATCGCGGATTTCCGGTGGGTTCTCCGGCAGGTTGGTATCTAATAAAATCAGCGGAATGCGTCCGATTCGAATCTTCCATACCTGGGCAAGGATATCTCTACCCATGCCGTTGATTCGCACGACCAGATCGTTGCCCCTGTGATCCTTTTGCTTGGACAAGGGCAAATGATACAAATCGGTTTCCGGGTAGGCTTCCTGCTGCCAGCCGTCCTTGTCCAGGTATTGACGAAAATACCCTTCCCGGTACAACAAGCCGACACCCACCAGGGGCATCTTCATTCCCGAAGCGGCCTTGAGATGATCGCCGGCAAGAATTCCCAGGCCGCCGGCAAACAGGGGCAGCGTCTCATGGATACCGAATTCCATTGAAAAGTAAGCCACAAGCTCCCCTTCATCCCAGGGGCTCTCACCGTTGGGTTCAGATAAAACGCGATTCTCAAAACGCTCACGCACCTTTGCAAGATGCGCCAGGTAACTGTCATCATGGGCCAGTTCCTCAAACCGTTCCTGAGAAATGTGGGTGGCAAAGACGACCGAATTTCTGCCACACGCCTCCCACGCCTTCGGGTTGATGCGCCGGAACAGCTCGATGGCATCCTGATTCCAACTCCACCAGAGGTTGCGCGACAGCGTCTCCAGGAAAGAAAGCGGTGCGGGGATATCCGGAAAAACCTGAAATGTTTGTATTGATCTCATTGATCGAGCTCCTCAACAAAGTCGCGGGCAAGGGTGTCCCGATGATTCAGCCTTGGGGAATTTTACCTTACACTGCCCGTTTTTTTTTAGATACTGTTTTTTTAAACGCATATGACGCATTCTTAGGCGTTGATCGCGTCCATGCGTATCGATCATGCAGCGATCGGTTGCGGCCCGCCTACGATCATTGCATTCAAGCAAGTCAATGTTTAGTTTTCATTTGCCTGACCGGGTTCCACCCCCTGGCCCGCGATCTTCATCCACACCCGCAACAGCTCACTCACCCCCCAGGCCTGGGCATCGCAGCCACGGCGGGTATGGGGGGCATCACCATCCACGATCTCCGGCACATGCCCCACGCATCCGTCATTGATCAGCCGACTGCTGCTGGCCAGCCAGGCCAGTGCGGTTGCATGCTCAGCGGCCCCGTAACAATCGGCCCAGGCTTCACAGAAGCTGGGGAACACCCAGGTCCAGGCGGTGCCGTTATGGTAAGCCGGCTTGCGCTGCGTATCTTCATCCCCACCGTAAACGCCCACATAGGGCGCGTGGGGATCGTTGACCGGATTACCGTTGTGGATGATCGCCAGCGGCGGTTGGACCGGCCGGTCGGCCAGGCTGCGAATGGCCCCGGGGACGAGCAGTTCCTGGCAGGCGAACAGCACCGGTAGGACGATACGCGTGTCGGTCACCGCGCCGAGGGTCAAGGCAAACAGCTGATTGGGCCGCAGGGCGTTATCGGCTGTCGCCGCCGCAGCCGGAACGCCCGGATCGGCATGCAGGCAATCGGCCAGGTATCCCAACGCCTCATGGAAAAAGAAACGGGTAATGGACCGTCGCACCGTATCGGCTCGCGCCCGCCACGCCTGGCGCGTCGCCTCCTCGGTATCCACACGGGCGAGATAGTCAAGGGCCGCATGCCACAGGGCCTGAATCTCGATAGGATAGCCCTGCCGCGGCGTGCCGGCCGGGAAATTGGTATCCATCCAGGTAAAATGTGCCGGGCTAAAGAGCAGGCCGCTATCCGGATCCATGACAATGCCGTTGGCGGTGCCAGCCATCATGGCCCGAGCAATGGTCAAAAGGACCGTCTTCAATGATCGCCCACCGCAATCGGTGGACAGCACCGTTTCCTGGCCCATTGCCGTTCCCAGTTCGTCGCACACCCGAAACAGCCACAGGGGAGCATCGGAAGTGTCCCGGTTGCCGGTATCCATGCCCCGGATCATGTTGGGAATGGTGCCATCCCGTTCAAAGGCGGCGAACTGCTGGATGATCGACAGGGATTCCTGGTAACCGCCGGCGGCGATGATCCCCCGCACGACGATCAGCGTGTCCCGCCCCCAGTCGAGGAACCAGGGGTAGCCGGCGATGACCGTCTTGAACTGGTCCCGCTTGACGATATACTGGTTCAGGGCTTTTTTGAGGGCCGGCACCGGGGGTTCCCAAGCGGCCGCCGTGTCGAAAAAGCGACTCACCCGTTGCCGCAACCCGGGAATTTGATGCGGCGAGAGATCCGCGTTTCGCGCAACCCGGGCCCAAAGGCGCTCACTCTGGCCGCCAGTCAGCATGACGGAAAAATAACCTGGGCTGAACAGATCCGAATTGGGATCCAGCCCCCGCTGGGCCTCCTGGGGGCGATAGACCATGTAGCGCCATTCGGGCTCGAAAAAGAAATCGGCCGACCGGGCCGACACATCCATGACCCAGCCCTCCTGGGGCCGGAAAACGAAGCCTTTTTCCCGCGGGTCCACGGCGGCCGGAAACCGCTGCTCGGCACCGGCATAGGCCTTGGTGGGCTCATGAAAATTGCGATCTTCAATGTCCGGACGCAGGATCAGGGTCACGGGCCGGTCATCGGCCAAGCGGTCCTTCGAGTCTCCGGACGGATGCCGGTAGAACACCATTTCAATGGCATTTTCCCCATCACGCATCTGAATTCCCACGCTCATCACCACGTGCTGGCCCTGCCCCGAAGGGATATGGTATTGCCAGCAGCCCAGGTTGTCGAAATCGAACCCGAAGGCATCCAGGCAGTCGCGTCCGATTTCCTGGGAAAAGCCCTGGAACACCATCCATCCCCGCATCCGGGCGAGTAGGATACGGCGGTCCTCAGGCACCGAGGGGTTCAAATTGGCCGCCAACAGGGCGTCGTAACGGCTGGGTAGCCGGTCCCAATGGGCGTGCATGCGGGCCATGGCGCCACGGCCGTTGGTGCCGAGCATGTGGATGGTAGCCAGGCTGCGGCGCGGCCGGGTGAAAATTTTGCGAACTTGCACGCGCAAGGCGGAAGTCAGGTATAGCAGGGGCGCCTCGTGTTGGTCGCCCCCCTCGGGTCGGTAACAGGAAATTTTGAGTGTCCGCGGTTTATGGCGACCGGCCACCGGCAGGGGGCAGAAAAGCACGAACGGCTCACCTGCCGCGTCGGTGAGGCTTTCCTCCACGGCCAAGGCGGTTCGGTTTTCGTAGATCGATGCCCGAAAGGGGTGGTCGGCGCGAACCAACAGAAAGTGATCCGGTGGCACCATCACTTCGCGCCTGAGGTCGACGGGCAACTGCCAGACAATGGTTCGCGGCGCGCCGCCGTCAGGGTTCATCCGGCGGCAAAAACCCATGGGGGATGCCGACAGTTGCCCGGCAGCCTGATCCGGATCCCACGCCCCCAAATTGCCGATGCCCCGATAGAAGCGACGAATCTGCAAGGCCTTGGCACGCAACCGCTGGCGCACTATCCGCTCCGGCGTGCGCGGAAAGCGGCGCTCGGTGTGGGCAAGGCGGGTCAGGTCGTCCGCATCGTCGGTCAGGCAGCGTGACTGCCCCGGTAAAAGCACCAGACGACCGGTCTGATGGTCGCCGTCGATGTCCACCGTTTCGCCGTTCAAGAGGTCGATTGCCCCCGTGCGTCCCACGGGTGATCGGTCAAGGTCCCAACGGGCCTCGGTTTCTACCCCGGGATCCAGGTTGATCAGGACCAGCACGCCCCTTGTCGTCCCTTGGTATCGTCTGGCCACCACCAGGCAGTTGCCGTCGCCGGCCTGGATCATCTCCACCGTTACGGGATGGAAAAAGGCCGGATGGCAAACGAGCAGGGCGTGCAGGCGCCGCAAGTGATCCACTAGATTGTCCGCCGCCCCCCAATTGAGCGACGGCGACCCGTGCACGTCGATTTTTTCGGTAGCCAGCCACTCTACCCCATTGGCAAAGGCAAACCCGCCCTGGTTGGAAAGCAAGGCGCAAAGCGCCGTGCGCATGCGGGCGTAGGTCGCGGAAGTGCCCGCCAAACGAAGGTTGTCATGGGTTTCGGCAAAGTGAATGGCCGTCCCCTCGGTTCGGGACATCTCCAACGGCTCGGGCAGATAGTGTTCGATCTGTTCCCGATCGTAATTCTGGAACAATTCGCTGTAGGCCCAGTTGAAATCGGCCCAATCAAGCAGTTCCCGGGTGACCGAAATCTTGCCCCCCAGTCCTTCCAGGAAAAAGACCACATCCGGAAACTGATCGCGGACCGTGGCGATGATATACCGCCAGGCCGGGGTCGGAATCATGTAACCCGCATCGCAACGGAATCCGTCCACCCCCCGCCTGCACCAGGTGAGAAAGACATCGGCCATGTATGACCATAGATCTCGATGATGGTAGTCCAGACGGGTCAAATCGGCCCACACCACCCCCCAGGCACCGGGGGTTTCGATCTGACCGTCCGGCTCCCGGGCAAGCCATTGGGGATGCGTCTCGTGCAGGCTGGCCGCCCAACCGGTGTGATTGATGGCAATATCGATGAAAAGGCGCGCTCCCCGGGCGTGAACGGCGTCGATGAGTTCGATGAACTGTTCCAGTGGGGTGGCCTTGGGGTCGAATTCGGCCAGGGCCGGATCCACGGCGGTAAAACTCAAGGCGGCGTAAGGGCTGCCGAAACGGCCCATGCGGGCATAGGTGGTGGGCGTGGGATGGATGGGCAACAGCTGGATGATGCGGCATCCCAGGTGGCCGATGATGAAATCCAGCTCGCCGATCAGGTCGCGGAAGGTTCCCGAGGGCGGAATGACCGTGAAACCGGCTTCGTCCAGATCTTTGACCGCCGCATCGACCGGCGGCATGCGCCCGTCCTTGTTGGGACCGAATTGGCGGACAAAGGCATTGTAGATGATGTTGGCACAACAGGCGTCGGCAGGCGCCACATTGACGACGGTGTTGGCTCCCGGCGGCCACAGCGGATCGGTGCTGTCCAGGCTCAGAAAATATCCCTTGGCCTCGAAATGGCCCACCTCGGTGAGGGCCACGGTAATGCTGTGGCGCCCCTGGCCGTGATCCGTCATGGGGATGTCGTACCAGCTGCGTCCGAGTGGATTTTCCTGGCGCTCCACCTGGCGCACGATTTCCCTGCGCAGGGACCGGGCATGTCCCAGAGTGGTGCGCAACCAAGCCTGCCCCTGCCATGCGGTCGGTACCGTCAAATGAAAGGTGAGGGTGTCTCCGGTAAAATGGAGTTGCCGTTCACCGGGTGCAGGGCGTTGTGACATCGCATCGGATTGAACCATGGGTTACCCTTGTATGGAGAGATTGGCATCGAACCGATAAAAACGCGGCGACGATCGAGAGCGGCATCAACAACAGAAAGCAGAATAATGGAAATGTCTTTCCCTTGTCAACACGAGCTTATAGGGCCTGCAGGGCAATCGCACGTAAATCAGCAGACATTGTCCCCCCTCGACCGTTGAAGAATAAACAAGTTACTGGCGATCACCACGCCGGTTCCCAAAAGTACTGGCATGGTAAGTATTTCCCGCCACAGCAACCAGCCGACCAGGGTGGCCCAGACCATGGAGGTATAGGTATAAGGGGCCAGAAATGAGGCTTCGCAGTGACGAAACGCCGCTGTCTTGGCCAGTTGTTGAATGGCGGTGAAAACCCCGATGCCGAGGATCCAGGGAAGCATACGGCCATCAGGCAGATGACCGACCATCAGGGTATAGGGCGCCGACAGGATCACCCCGCCCAGAATGAAATAAAATACCGTCGTCAGGGGATTCTCGGAACGTCCCAGATTGCGCAGCGCCATGTCCACCAGGGCCATACACAAGGCCGCGCCGATCGCCACCACGGACGCCGGGTCGCCCAACAATCCCACCGAGGGCCTGGCGATCAGCAGGATTCCGCCGAATCCGGCCATGACGGCGATCCATCGCCCCGTGTCCACCCGTTCCCGGAGAAGCAGCGGTGACAGGACGGTGACGAAAAGCGGGGCAGCAAACAACAGCGCCGTGGCGTTGGCCATGGGCATCAGGGAATAGGCCCAGAAAACCAGTCCCACGCCGATATTGCCCGCCACCGAGCGGTATAGATGGGCACCGATGCGGCGGGTTTTGAAAACCGACAGCGGGTGCCTGGCCAGCATATAGGGAACCAGGAGGCCAAGGGCCACGATGCCCCGATAGAAGATCATTTCCACCGGGTTGTGGACGGAACTGCTCATCTTGGCGCAGGCATTCATCAGCACGATACACAAGGTGGCCAGGAGGGTCAGCGACACCCCCTTCACCATTGCCGTGGCGGGCTTCCCATGCGGTCTGGCCATCGTCATCGACGCCTGAGGCAAAAAATCGATACCACCACGGTCAACACGGCCAGGCCGACGGCCAGGGAAAGCGGAAACCAGAAAAACGTATCCATGAAGACGCGACTGTCCACACCAGCGGAGCACCCATCGACGCTGGAAAGGCCCCGCTTTTTCATATCCAGAAGCGCCGCGTAAACGATCCCGATGCCTCCGTAGGATAGGTTATAGGCCAGCCCCTTGAAACTCAGCACCGTGGCCCGCCGCGACGAGGAGGCCTGCTGGTTGACATAAAAGCTCACGTAAAACCCGACCATATAAAGGGCGGAAAAGGCCACCAGCGCCGGCACCACACCCAGGATGGGCCAGAAGAAAGCCATGCCCGACAGGCCGACGAGCGCGGTGGCGGCGGTGGCCAAGAGGCCCATCGATGGCGAATGGTGCTCGGCGATCCAGCGCGCCAGACGGGGAACGACCATGCCGGTGACCGCCATGACCGATCCGATGATGCCGTATACCGATTCGGGTAGCTGCACCATGCGATAGTATTGACTGGCCAGGGTGATCACCATGCGCAGGATACCGTCGAAGAGCATGCCGAAAAGAATAACGGCCAGCACAAATGGCGTATGCAGGATCCACCGTCCGCTAGCCAGCGTGAGTTTGAAGGACTCGATGATCGACCCCGCAGGTGGTCCGTCACCGTTTTCACCGACCGCTGGAGTAAGCCGGATTTCATCCAGGCGCAGCGTGGCAGCCAGGCTCAGGGCCGCCAGGGCAAGGGTAAGGAACACGGGAAAACGTAATGTCTGGGCTTGGGTAAACACCTTTTGCCACCCGAAGAAATCGACCATGCGGGTCATCAGGTTCGGATCGTAAACCATGGCGCCCAGGGTCATGGTGAAGATGAACATGGCCGAGCGCAGACGCATTTGAATGTCCAGCACACGTCCCCACTGACCGGCCATCCCCTGCTGCTGGAGGGCATCATAGGCAATGGCCTCGTCGGCACCGCTGGCAGCGGCCTCGGCCAGCCCGCTGAGCACCCGGTTGATCAGGAAAAACCCAAACAGCAGGGGGGTATTGCCCTGCGGCGCCAGGCACAAAATAACCATCTCGACCAGCATGCAGCAGGAAGCGAAAATCAGCAATCGCTTGCGTCCCACGATGTCCGCCAGGGCCCCCGAGGGTACCTCGGCAAGCACGATGGTGGCGGCCCACACGGCGTTTAAAAGGGAAAATTGGGCCACGCTGAGTCCGAAATCGAGAAACAGCACGGTAAACACCGGATAGTAGAAACGGCAGTTGAAAAACACCCGAAAGGCGATGAACAGGCGCACATTGTTCACCGCAAAGGGAGAAGCGGCGGCCGTATGGGACGAGTCAGCGTTCAGGATGATCTCCTTTTTTATAGTATGCAATCCATCGAATCGATCATTGATAGACGGATCGGCCTGCTTCTGGATCGGCACCGGATGGCGCCTGAAAACATGGATGATAATCTAATGCGGATTTTTCTAATATAAAGTTCGACAAAGTCGAAAAAATTGACAAAAAACATGCGGATCATTAAAATTAACCATCACGAGCCAAGACAATTTCTGTTCTTCCATCCTTCAATTGACCAGCCCATGAGGCCCGCATGACAAAAGAAGCAGTCGCCATTTATTGGGATTTCGAAAACCTGCATGCCAGCATTTTTGATACCTTGCATGGCAGCGGCAGTTACCCGAAACCGGCCAACCGCAATCGACAGCAGGATATCTTGGTTGATGTGCAGGGTGTTTACGATTTTGCCACGACCTACGGCAATGTGGCCATCAACAAAGCCTACTGCAACTGGCATTGGTTTAGCAATTATCGTCAGAGTTTGCTCAAATGCGCCGTAGAATTGATCCAACTCTTTCCGCCGGGCCCCCTGGCCAAGAATGGTGCGGACATCAAACTGTCACTGGACGCGGTGGAGGACATCCTGCGCTTTCCCCATATTTCATCCATCGTGGTGGTCGGTGGCGACAGCGATTTCATCCCCCTGGCCCAGAAACTCAAGGCCGCCGGCAAGGATCTGATCGGCGTGGGCTGCAGAAACGCCACCAACCGCCATTGGGCCAACAGCTGTTCGGATTTCAAGTATTACGAAACCTTTGCCCTCGAGCCCCAGTGTGACGCCTGTGAAGACGATGAAGTGGAGACGACCACCATCAAGGATGCCGCGGAATTGGTGGCCAAGGCCATCAAACAGATCTCCCTTCGCAATGGCGACAAGTGGGTCCTCAAGGCCGCCATCCGGCCGGTGGTCAAGCGCCTGGATCCCACCTTCGACGAATCCAACTACGGCTGCCGCAGCTTCGCCGATCTATTGAAAAAACATCATGACCAGTTCAAAATTGAACGGGGTGAACACGATCACCTGGTCTGTTTGATTGAATGAGGACGCTCAAATGCCGACCAAAATCAGCCAGCCCAGCATCATTCAGGCCGCCGGCACGAAACCTAAACGCATCGAGGAATTCATTGGACGGATCAATTCCAATACCGCTGCGCTGAGTGTGGCCCGCATGGTGTCGCCTCCGGGTTGGCAAGAACCGGGGCAATGCCCGGAGTTCGACGAATATACGGTGGTGCTCAACGGCATGCTGCGGGTTGAATCGGAGGACGGCGTCCTGACCATCCGGGCCGGCGAGGCGGTCATTGCCCATGCCGGCCAGTGGGTACGCTACAGCACACCGGAACCGGCCGGTGCCGAATACATCGCCATCTGCCTGCCAGCCTTCTCTCCGGAAACGGTCCATCGGGATGATGAAGAGCCACCATTCATGTCCTGATTCCCAGGGTTGCAAATCACTTTTCTATTCAAGTAATTCGCCCAACGGCCGAAAATACCGTTTGAAAATCATTAACATGTTAACTGTCAAGAAGTGACCGAAGGCCCATTGAATATAACGGTCTATATTCTTGGCATTGTTTTGCTCCATTATCATGACTAACCATTTTTTAGATTGCCAGGAGTTCTCGGAATGGAAAACAAATTGCAAACGATCGCTTCAAAACTGATTGTTGGTGGTGTGGTTGCCGTAATGATCCCGTTGACCATCGTCGGCTATTTCTCTTTCTCAAAAGCGAGTACCGCCCTGATGGACCTTTCGAAAATCCAGGTCCGGGAAATCGCGACAGATTTGGCCAAGATGACACGCAGTATTCTCGACATGGAAATAGACCGGGCCGGATCTCTGGCCATACAAAAACCGATTGTGGACGCCGCAAGCGCGGTAAAGGCATCCAGTATCGATGCATCCCGGGATCGCGTGCAAACGGCTTTCCAATCCTTGAAAAGGCAATTCACGGTCATGGGTGACCAGTACCAGGGGATATTCGTTGCCGATACCAGCGGCATGATTTACACGGGTGTCGTGACCGGCGGCGGTGTGTACAAATCAGTCAACCTTGCCAGCAATCCGGCCTTCCAAAAAGCAAAAACGTCCGGAAAACCCATCATCAGCGACATGATCATATCCAAGGCCACAGGAAAACCAGCCACCGCAGCGTTCGTTCCGATCAAGTCCGCCAGCGGTGAATTTTTAGGCGTCTTGGGAACCGTTATCAAAGCCGACTACTTCACCCGATTAATCGCCAACCGCAAGATCGGTGAAACCGGTTACGGTGTCATGATCGACAACAAGGGCACCGTTCTGGCCCATCCGGAGCCTGAATTCATTCTTAAACTGAACGCATCGGATATACCGGCAATGAAAAAATATATAACCCGGATGATTAATGGTGAAACAGGGGTTGAGGAATATACCTTCAAGGGGGTCGACAAGATCGCCGGTTTCGCCCCGGTGGGCATCAATGGGTGGGCCATCAGCGCGTCCCAGGACCAGAATGAATTCCTGGCCGCCTCCCATGCCATCCGCAACGCCAACGTGATCGTTACCATCGTGGCCGGCCTGATCGTGGGCGTGATCGTGCTGTTTGCCGCCCGTGCCATCGTGCGTCCCATCAACGCCGCCGTGGCCGGTCTCAAGGACATCGCCCAGGGCGAGGGCGACCTGACCATGCGCCTCGCGGTCAGCACTCGCGACGAGGTGGGCGAGCTGGCCCGTTGGTTCAACGTCTTCATCGAAAAACTGCAGGGCATCATCAAGGATATCGCCGGTGGGGTCGAGACCTTGTCCTCATCGTCCACTGAACTGTCCGCCATCAGCGAGCAGATGACCCAGGGCATCACCGATGCCACCGACAAGTCCAACACCGTCTCCGCCGCCGCCGAGGAGATGAGCGCCAACATGAACACCGTGGCCGCGGCCATGGAACAGTCGGCCACCAACACCAATATGGTGGCCACGGCCGCCGAGCAGATGTCGGCCACCATCGGCGAGATCGCCCAGAATGCCGAGAAGGCCCGCGGCATCTCCGACGAGGCGGCCCACAAGGCGGGCAACGCCTCCACCAACATGGATCAATTGGGCGTGGCGGCCAACGCCATCGGCAAAGTCATCGAAACCATCACCGACATCAGCGAGCAGGTCAACCTGCTGGCCCTCAACGCCACCATCGAGGCCGCCCGGGCCGGCGAGGCCGGCAAGGGCTTCGCCGTGGTGGCCAACGAGATCAAGGAACTGGCCAAGCAGACCGCCGAGGCCACCCAGGACATCAAGGAGAAGATCGAGGGCATTCAGGGCACCACCGCCACCACCGTGGGCCAGATCAGCGAGATCGCCACGGTCATCACCGATGTCAACGAGGTGGTGGCCACCATCGCCACGGCCGTGGAAGAGCAGTCCGCGGCCACCAAGGATATCGCCACCAACGTGGCCCAAGCCTCCCAGGGCATCCAGGAGGTCAACGAGAATGTCAACCAGAGCTCGAGCGTATCGGGCGAAATTTCCCAGGACATCGCCGGGGTCAGCGTCTCCATGAACGAGATGTCCACCAGCAGCAGCCAGGTCAACCTGTCCGCCCAGGAACTGTCCCGCCTGTCCGAGAGCCTCAAGCAGATGGTGGATCAGTTCAGGGTGTAACCCAAAGTAAGCGATTCGCTTAGCTGTTGAGCATTGATCAGCAATTCGGTTGTCATCGATTGGCTCAAACCCAAAGCCTCATCAATTTGTTGATATTGCGCCTCGCTCCCATGCGCTGCGTGGGAGTGAGAGGCGCGATAGGCGGTGGCGTACAGGAATTGAGGTTGATGGTGAGCAATGCCCGCCCGACGCGCTGTCAGCTGTTAGCTTAGTGCCCATCCAGAAATGGCCAATTTGCCCGATATCGGCGTTACTCGAAAAATTTAATCCTCGGAATATCACCCCCCCGACCCTCCGACCCCCGACCCCCGCCCCCCGCCTGCCCGGCTTTTCGATAGCGACACAGGGCAACCCCTTCGCTGACAACGACGACGATTCATGATAGGGGAAAATGGGATGAAAACATGCGCAACGAAGGGAGAACCAACGATGACCACCCCGCGAACCTGCGTCTCACCGGAAGGACATTTTATTTACGGCGTTCACCGGCCACAGTTTACCGCGCACAATTTTAGAAGGCGGGATCAACTGGCCGATCTGGGTGTTTTCCCTGACGGATCACGCCATCGCAACACGGCCAACTTTCCTGCCGGGCCAGTGGACGAACCGGCGGCCAATTGGATTTTCGAGGTACCCAATGCCTTCCCCTTCCGGGGCACGACTTACATTGGCAAATCCTGGGCCGATGCCACAGCGGCCAAGCCGGATCGGATCAACCTTCCCCAGGCCCCAGCCCTTTCCTTTTCCGCCAACCACGGCGACGAGCAAGCCGCCGCCCGGGCACTTCGCGAGCTGCCGAGGCCACTAAAGCTGGCCCTGGCGGTGACGTCCACCGATGCCCGTGACCTATGCGGTCTGGCGCATCTGGCCTGTAGCTTTTGCATCCTCGAAGACAGCGGCCGCCCATGGGGATTGGCCTATGAAAAGCGAAGCGGTGGAAGGGTCCGCGCCGTGATCCACGACGAGGCGCTATTCGAGGCGGTGGCCAACAACTACCACCTGCCCGACGACTACCGACAGGCCATGGTTCTGCGCCCCGGTGCCCAGGGAGAGAGCGAAATCATGGGTGAGTGGCACCGGCCAGAGCCTTACAGTCATGTTTTCGAATATCTACGGCGCAATTCCTATATCCCCTGGGGCCACTATGCGGCCAACATGGCCAATGACACCGTGCGCTACCGCGTAAAGGATCTGAACTGGCAGGACATGGCCGGCATGCGCCATCTCTACTACCAGCGATCCTACACCCGAATGGCCGGGCAGTTGGACATCGAAGCGGTCCACGATGAACGCCCCCTGACAGCCAACGAACTGGAGGCGCTGAGAAAACGAATCATTGAAAAAATCCAGCATGGCCGGGAGGCCGATTTCGACCGGACCCTATGGGGGTGGAACTATGGATTCGATTATGCGCCTTCCGGATATCGGCTGCATGCCTCTCACCAGCAGATTCATCAACAATACGCCCTGATTCCCGAAACCGTTCCCCTCGCCAGCGGCGACGGCCACCTTTCGGCTTATGCCTGTGGGGATCTGGTGGCTGAATTTGTCAAATCCTTTCGCCGGGAGCATGGCTGCGGCTTCTTTGACTGCTACGAAAAGGCCATCAAGAAAAATCGCCGGATGGATGCTAACACCGCGGCCGAGAAAAGCCTGGTGGTGTTCGAGGATGACCGGGCCATGCTTTTCGTACCCAAAGCCCAGACGTCACAATGGGAATTGCAATTGATGCCCAAAGGTCCGGTAGGCAACATTTTCGAAGCCGACACAGCCGTACGCCACGCCCTGGACCGCGCCATCCTGATTGCCGTCCAGACACTGGGCGCCATGGGGGCCAGGATGATTACCAACATCGAATACAGCAAATCAATTCAGGAGGGCGATACCGATCAGCGATTGCTGATGGCCTTCATGCCCCGGCTGCCCGAATCTCCTGGCGCCTTCAGCGAGGCCCAGTTGCGCTTCATCAATGGTCACTACCCCGAGGATTTTGCACGGGTCTGCCGCCGCCATCTGGCGGATATTCCACCGTTGCATCCCCAGAACGACGGTGAAGAATAAAACCATCGCATAGGGATACAAAGTGGCTTGACATCGCCTGGGGTTCGGCTTAGTACCCCTGATCATCACTATAACAAGAAAGGAGGCGACCTTGCCACCCGTACTCTCCATCGTGGGCAAATCGGAATCCGGAAAAACCACACTCATCGAAAAAATAATTCCCGCATTAAAACGCCGGGGGTACCGAGTCGGTATCGTCAAGCATGCCCATCATGGATTTGAAATGGATAAACCGGGCAAGGACAGCCATCGGCACCGCCAAGCCGGCGCCGATACGGTCATGGTCTCCTCGCCGGGTCAGGTCGCCATGGTCAAAACCGTGTCCAGCGAGTGTTTGGACGATCTGGTTCCTTTTTTCAGCGACATGGACATTCTTATTTCGGAAGGATTCAAACGTGACCGGGCACCGAAAATCGAAATTTTTCGAAAAGCGCGCCATGACCAACCCGCCTGCCTGGCCGATGAGACCCTGCTGGCCATGGTGTCCGATACACCGTTGGAATTGACGGTACCCCAATTCGCCTCCGATGATGTTGAGGGCATTACCGAATTTATCGTGGACCGGTTTTTAACCTCCCCATGAAACTGCGCTATGGTATCACCGGAAAATTGCTCGTCTGGTTTCTTATCGTCATTGCGATTTTCTATGGCACAATTCTCGTTCTTTATATCAATGTTCAAGAGGTGGTTCGTTTATCAGAGTCCATCGTAGCCAAAAACTATGCCATCGCCTCGGCAACCAAAAAAATGATGGAAAGCTTGCTGAGCATGGAGGAGAACAAACAAAAATATATCCTGCTCAAAAAAGACGATTACTTGACCTACTTCAACGAGGCACAACGGTCCTTCGAAGAAAATCTGGACCAGGTGGTGGGGCTGACCATCATGGGACATCGCATCTCGAATGAGTGGCAGGCAATCAGCGATGAATACCGTCAATATCCCAATGCGCCTGAATTATCGAGGTATCTGGCCGACGAAAAACGAGACCCGGAGGCCGTCGATCAATTCTTGATTCCCGAATCGGTGATCAATCGTTGGATCGCCGACATATCAATGGAACGCTTGAAAAATGAGGAGGAAATCGAACAGGCAACCCGGGAATTGAATCGCAAGGGACGCGCATCCGCAAAAAACGGGCTCGTTGGGCTGGCCATCTCCAGCCTGGTGGGACTCTTGGGCCTGTTCTACCTGTCGTATTCCATGATCCGTCCCTTACGGGAATTAATGGAAGGTATCCGCAAAATTTCCGCCAACCGGCTCAGCTCACCCATTACGGTGCGCAACCAGGACGAATTTGGTGAATTGGCCAAGGCGGTGAATGAAATGTCCAACCATTTGCAAAAGGAGGAACGCATGCGCTCGGATTTCATCTCCATGCTCAGCCACGAAATCCGAACGCCTCTGACCTCCATCCGGGAATCCGTCAACATGATTCGGGAAGAGGTGATGGGGCCGATCAACCCTCGACAGGAAAAATTCCTGGAGATCGCCGGTTCGGAGATCAGCCGCATCAGCGACCTGCTGAGTCATTTGATGCAGGCTTCCCGCCTGGAACCGGGCCTGTTGGTTATGCAAATGGCGCCCATCGCCCCCCAGACCCTTGTGGCCGAGTGTATCAACAGCATCAAGTTGGCCGCCGAGGCCAAACAGATCGAATTGATTTTCGAACCGTCCGTCCCCGTTCCACGCATCAACGGTGACCACAAACAGCTACAACAGGCCATGCTCAATTATTTATCCAACGCGGTTAAGTTTTCCGCCCCCGACACCCGGGTCGTCGTCGGCATCCATCACGAGGCGGTTAAAAATTGTATTTCCTTTTCCGTCACCGATAATGGCCCAGGCATTTTGGAAGAAGATCTGGCCTTGTTGTTCAACAAGTATTATCGCGGCCAACGCGAACGTGAGCGACTGGAAGGTGTCGGCCTGGGGCTGAGCATCGTCAAAAATATCATCGAATCCCACCATGGTACGGTGTGGGTCAAAAGTGAGTTAGGCAAGGGGAGCACCTTTGGATTCACCCTACCGACCATGGTCGACGGCTGATTCGATGCCTTTGGCCAACCAACCGCCGATGAATTCACTTGAATTAATGGGCAATGCCGATTAGAAAGTGGGGTTGGACCCTGGTTACGGTATTCGAAGGAGATTCATTAAAAACGCCGTTAAGGATGGAAATCCGATGATAGGTAGATGGTGCCGGCAACAATGCTTGATGGCTATTCTGATCATAAGCATCAGCCTCATGGCCGGTTGTACGTTATGGAAGCAGGACCCAAACGTCAAACCGGAAACGGTTTCCCCCTCCCCGGCGGTGGATGGTCCCTTCGAATATGCGCTTTCCGTATATCAACGCGGCGACTATGCGCAGGCGGAACGCTTGTTCAACGCTATTTCCTCAGCCGAACCCGCTACCGATCAATGCCCCAGGGCACAGTTTGGGGCCATTTGTTGCCGACTGATGTTGGCTGAATCCCCAGAAGACCGATCAAGCGCCATGGTGAGCTGGAAAGCCCTGAAGGACGCAACCCCGGTCAATGGCTGGCGAGTGGAACAAATCCTTTTCGAACCGCTGATTCTCCGGCTGTCGGTTGTGAAAAATCAACCGACGCAACCCGCCCCCCAGGCATCGGAGTCTGCCCTTGCGCAAAAAAAGATGGAAAAGGAGCTGACCGCCCTGAAAAAAAAAGCGGGGCAACTTCCCCAACTGAAACGCCAGTTGGATGAAGCCTTGACCGAGAACAACAACCTGAAACAAAAAATAAAGGCCCTGGAAGCCATCGATCAGAGCATACAAAAGAAAAAAACCGAGATATCGGCTCCCAGTGATTAAAATGAACAAAGATCGACCCCAATCCGTACTCGTCGTGGACGACGATCACAATGTATTAGAAGTCCTGGACGCCCGGCTTTCAAGTTGCGGTCTCCAGGTGCTGAAAACCGACAATGGCCATGAGGCCCTCAATATTTTGGGCAACCGCCAAATCGACTTGGTCGTATCCGATGTGAAGATGCCCGCCATGGACGGCATGACGCTGCTGTCAGAAATCATTCGCCTCCGGCCCGGCCTCCCGGTGGTATTTCTTACCGCTTACGCCAATGTCCCCGATGCGGTGAAGGCGGTCAGATCCGGTGCCGTGGATTATATCGAAAAACCCTTTGACGGCAAACGCCTGACCGAAAAAATACAGGCCATGCTACAGGCATCGGAGAATACCGCCCCGGCTCAAGCCGCTGGCGTAGCGTCTGAAGTAGAAATCAACAATCATACGCAGAGCCCGGCCATGAAAAACCTTCATGGTCTTGTTAAAAAAGTTGCCCTCAGCAATGTCAATGTACTCATTCTCGGGGAAAGTGGCGTGGGCAAGGAGCGCATCGCGCATCAAATTCACCAACTGGGGCCACGCCGGGAAAATCCCTTCGTCGTCGTCGATTGCGGCGCGACGCCGGCCGGCTTGTTGGAAAGCGAATTGTTTGGCCACCTCAAAGGGGCGTTTACCCATGCGGTAAATGACAAGCAAGGGCTAATCGAAACCGCCCATACCGGTACCCTTTTCCTGGATGAAATCGGCAATATTTCCCATGAAATGCAGATTCGATTACTGAGGTTTATCGAAGACCGCAACATTCGCCGGATCGGCGGACTCAAGGGCAAACCGGTGGATTGTCGTATCATCGCGGCAACCAATGCCGACCTGGTCGAAGCGATCAAAACCGGCCGTTTCCGGGAAGACCTGTACTTCCGTCTCCGGGTGGTGACGCTGACCATTCCCCCGCTACGGGAACGGAAGGCAGATATCCCGCTTCTGGCCAATCACTTTGCCGAGCACTTCTGCAACCAGCACGGAGTGAAAATGGTCGACATCCCCACGGAAACCATGGATTGGCTTAATGACTATGCGTGGCCGGGCAATGTTCGCGAACTAAAAAACGCCATCGAGGGGGGCATTGTTCTTTGCCGGAACAATCAGCTCAGACCGGTAGATTTTCATTTGGCGGGGATCACGGAAACGGGATTTGATGATATGGCCAATGATAACTGTTTATCATTGGAGGAAAGTGAGAAGAATACCATCCTTCGTGCGCTGAAACAAACCGGCGGCATCCAAAAAGAAGCCGCCGAAGTATTAGGGATCAGCCGGCGTGCGATCCACTATAAAATAAAAAAATACGGCATCGATGCAAGCAGCATGAAAGCAAGATACTAACCTGCCCTTGCGCCAAACTGGGGATTGTTGATCCGGGCCCTTTTCATGTAACCGTTCGATAATGGCGGTCTCCCTAAGTGAAGGGAGCAGCAATGACCACCGAATCGAAAAACGTGTACGAAAAGGGAAACCATGAAAGATCTTCTAGTCCTATTGGCGGTGATTGGCATATGGGTCCTGCTTCAGGCTTATATTCTACCCAAATTGGGGATAAGCACTTGAATGCGCGATGCCTGTCAGTTGACAAGCCAAAAAAGCAATGCCAAACCGGTCGAAAAAACCGAACAATAACGATAGGGATGCCGAATTGATCCAGGCCATCAACGATGGCCAGCAGGATCTTTTTTATGAACTGGTTAACCGTTACAAAAACAGTCTGTACAACTTCGGATTACGCATGTGTGATTCGCCAAGCGATGCCGAAGATTTGGTTCAGGATACTTTTTTAAATGTTTTTAGATATTTAAAAGGATTTCGTTACGAAACCAAATTCAAGAATTGGCTTTACCGGGTCGCGACCAGTGCTTGTCTGAAAAAAAAACGGCGCTCCAAATTCGCTCCGGATAAGGAACTCTCTTTGGATGAATTTCTTCCGGCGGATGAAACGACCGTGAGCATGGATCCGCCCCGCTGGGCCTCCCAGCCTCTGGATCAATTGCTCGACGGTGAGCTCGGCAATGTGATTCGTGATGCCCTGCTGGATCTACCGGAAAAATACCGGTTAGTTGTGGTTCTGCGGGATGTTGAAGGGTTTAGCACTCAGGAAACCGCGGAGATTCTCAACCTAACCCCCACCAACGTAAAGGTTCGCCTGCATCGGGCGAGGCTGTTTCTCAGGGAAGCGCTGAAAAACTATTATGAAAAAGAATAATCCCCATCACGATCACAAAAACTGCCTGAAACTGTTTGAACGGCTTTCCGAGTATATCGACCGAGAACTGGACGACCTGACCTGCCAGGAAATCGAAGCCCACATCGAGGCCTGCAAACCATGCCAGGTATGCTTGGAAACGCTCAGACAAACGGTCAATCTATGCCGCAACCTCGAGCGTCATCAAATGCCGGAGGCGTTCTCCCGTAAATTGAAAAATGCCGTCGACGATTTATTGGAAAGCCGGACCGATGCCGACCCGACCCAATTTTTCCCTGAGGATACCCAGCCTCAGGCCGATTGGGTCCATCCGAACAAATAAGCGTTTTCGATCGTGTTTCCGACACCCCCACCGAATTTTCGCTTCACACTTCACGATTAAGGGTGGCAATTTAAAATCAAGCCGCGCCAGCACGCTTTTTTTTACAATTCTGTAAAAATGTAGGTTACATTGAACCCATCGATGCATTATTTCTCTTGCAGTATGTTAGATTTGGATTGCTGGATCATATTTGGTTGACAAAACAGGATAATACAAATAGATTTACTTAAGCATACCTAAATCGTACATCTAAACAGGTCGAAAATATAAATTTGTTACAGTATGGATGGCCGTTGCAATTGACCATCCATCTTAACCGTTATTGTTTTTCGTTTAAGGAAAAATGGTTCGTCCTCCTTTTGAACAAAGAAAGGGTCTTCCCGAATTTATTCGATTTTTAGGAATCAAACCACCGAGGGGATCCACACCGCAAACAAGATTAAAAACAACCTTAAGATCACTATCGATAAGACCGATACTGAATACCGTGGGACTTGTATCCCATTGTAATGAGATATCGCTAACGGGGTAACCCATTTGTTTTAATATATTTTACAATTGCCGTTGAATCGCTACTGACACGAAATCGGTTTTTTTTCTCGCACTGGAATGCAGCCACTAAGGAGCTCCCCCCATGGAGAACCGCTCCCGAATATTGATCTGTGACGATGAACCGCTAATGGTTGAAAGCATCAAGGCGGTTTTGGGGCCAGCTAAATATCAAATCCAAACCACCAGCAACCCCCACCATGCCCTCGACTTGATCCATGCAGAATCACCCGATTTGGTCATCCTGGATGTAATGATGCCCGGAATGACCGGTTTTGAGATTATCGATGCCGTCGACCGCTCACTTTGCGATCCGGCGTATATCATCATCACAGGCGAAGCGTCGGTCGAATCGGCCATCAAGGCCATCCGCAAGGGCGCCAGCGACTATCTGCGAAAACCCTTCGAGCCCGATGAATTGATCGTTCGCGTGGAAAAGGTCCTCAAGCAGCGGCAGATCACACACGACAATGCCTGCATCGAGGAGGAAAAGCAGAAGTTACAGGGGCTGTTGCGCCAATCCCAGAAAATGGAAGCGATCGGCACCCTGGCAGGCGGCATCGCTCATGATTTCAATAACATATTAAGCATCATCCTCGGCAACACAGAGCTGGCCCTGGCGCATAAAGCCAACGATCAAACCATTCGCCAAAATTTGGACCAGATTCTGACCGCCAGCCTGCGGGCCAGGGAAATGATTCAACAATTGCTCAGCTTCAGCCGCAATGAAGAGTCCTACCGCAAACCAATGAATCTCAATCGGATCCTTCAGGACTCGCTTAAACTCATCCGCTCCTCCCTGCCCACCAATATTGCGATCGATCGTGACATTAGCGATACCGCTTGCACGATCATTGCCGATGCCACCCAGATCCATCAAGTCATGCTCAACCTGTGCACCAATGCCGCCCATGCCATGGAACCCGAAGGCGGTCTGCTGACGGTTCGCCTGGAATCCGTTGCGGTGGACGGCTCGGTCCATGGCAATATAAACGATCTTTCCCCAGGCAACTATGCCCACCTGAGTGTTGCCGATACCGGCCAAGGTATTGAACAGCACATCATCGACCGGATTTTCGATCCCTATTTCACCACCAAGGAAACCGGCAAAGGAACAGGCATGGGTCTGTCGGTGGTCCACGGCATCATCCAGGGAAGCGGAGGGACTATCCGGGCCACCAGCCAGCCAGGAAAATTTACCGAATTTCACATCTACCTGCCACTCGTGGACACGGATACCGAATCAGAGCCCGCCCTGCTTCCCCAGCAGCACATGGCGGGCGGCAAAGAGCATATCATGCTTATCGATGACGAGGCCATGCTCGTGGATATCATGCGCCAGGTGTTGGAGCAATTGGGCTATACGGTCAGCGCCTTCAGTGACAGCGGCGAGGCCCTCAAGGCCTTTCTCAAATCCCCGCGCACCTATGATCTATTAATCACGGACATGACCATGCCTATCATGACGGGTACGGGACTGGCCAAAGCGGTCAGAAGAGTGCGCCAGGATCTGCCCATTATCCTTTGCACGGGGTATAATGAACAACTCTGTGATGAAAACATTGAGGCCCTGGGCATCAAGGCCTTGATGATGAAACCATTGGGCATGCAGCAGTTGGCGGAAACCATTCGCAGTGCCTTGGAACCGGCGACCACGGAACGTCGCCAATATCCGCGATTCATTGCGCCAGCGGGAACGTACGTGATTTCGAACGCCCATCCCTACGAACGATGCTCTCTGGTGGACATCAGCGTCGGTGGCTTGGCCTATAGCCATGAAATTGAACATGCGACGCCCCCGACAAGGGACCAAATATCCATCATGACACCCGATGGTGACATTTTCATCGCCGATATACACTGTCGGGTCGTCTCTGACATTCCCGCCGGCAACGATCTGCCCTTGCCCCATCCGGGACAGGCCCGTCGTGGCATTTGTTTTGAACATCTATCCCTGACACAGAAAAAACGGATCAATCAGTTTATCCGCAAGTATACCACGAATCTTTTCAATTAGTGCTTGGTTTGCCCTGCATCCGGCGCTGAAGCCCACACGCCGGGGATTGGCGTATTGCAGAAGCGGCAGCGTCCATCCGCGATGTGAAATGTGGGGATGTGGTAGCCCTGCCGTTCCACCAACAACCGTCGGCAATTATGGCAATACGTGTGATTGGCCGCATCGCCCGGTACGTTTCCCAGGTACACGTAGCGAATGCCTTCGGCCATGGCCAATTCCCGAAACCGGACCAGGGTAGCCACGGGGGTGGGGGCCAGACGATCCAGCCGATAACGGGGAAAAAAGCGCAGGAAGTGTAGAGGATGATCGGCGCCCACGTTATCAAGGATCCAGGCGCACATGCGCCGGATCATCTCGTCGCTGTCGCCGTAACCGGGAACCACCAGGTGGGTCATCTCGAAATGAACCCCCCGGCGGTGCAAGGTGACAAATGTGTTCAGCACCGGCGCCAAGCGCCCACCATTGAGTCGCCGATAGATCTCATCACTGATGGATTTGAGGTTCACGTTGGCCCCATCCAGAACCCCGCACAATGCCGATAGGGGCTCGGGGTTGATGTATCCATTCGAGATCCAAACATTTCTGATTCCATGGGCCTTGGCCAGGATGGCCGTGTCGATCATGTATTCAAAAAACGTGGTCGGCTCGCTGTAGGTGTAGGCAATGGTTTGGCAGCCACTTTTTTCGGCCGCCATAACCACGGCGTCGGGGAAAAGGTCCAGATGGCGGACATCCTCGGGACGCACCTGGGAAATTTCCCAGTTTTGGCAGTTGAGGCAACGGAAATTGCATCCGGCGGCAGCGATGGAAAAGGCATTGGTGGCGGGCAGAAAATGGTACAGGGGCTTTTTCTCGATGGGATCGACGTTGGCCGAGCAGGCATTGCCGTAAGCCAGCGTGTAAAGGGTACCGTCCATATTGACCCGGCTGCGGCAAACGCTGCGATCACCCGGCATCAGCCGGCAGCGGTTGGGGCAGAGCGTACACAGCACGGCATCCTGGTCGAGCCGCTGAAAATAGGTGGCGGGCCGGGACCATTTCCACAGGTGGGCGGGCGCGTCATGCTTAAAAATCGAGCCCTGGATATCTTTCGCATGGCCGGCAGAAGATCCCAAGCGCGACCAGCCGGCATGACCGTGAGCCACATGGCAAAGGCCGCAGCCGGCCGCCACGATAAATTGTCGACGGCTAATGGGGTTCATGGATCGATCCTGCGACAAATAAGCTGATCAGTTTGATCAGCGCCAACACCACGGTGGTCCACAACAGACCCAGAAACGGAATCAGCACCAGGCTGACCAACAGGACACCGCCGGCCGCCCCGACCAGGTCGGCGGAAAAGCTTCGGGCCACGGCCGTGGAATCGTCTCCGCCAATCATCAGCGCCAGGGGGAATTGAAACCCGCAACAAAAAGAGACCAAGAGGCCGAACCCATAGAGCATCCCAGCCGGCAAACGCGTGTGCGCGGCGGCCAACAGTCCGGCAAAACCGGCAAGCAGCAGGCAGAGTAGCAGATCCCCGGCTATCAATGCCCGCCGGTGGTGGCGAGCGACTCGTCCCCCCATCCAGGCACCGGGCAACAGCCCGGCCAAGAAAACAGTCACCAGGACGCCGATCTGAATATAAATATAACCATAAAGGACCTGGAAGGTAAAGATGGTGACCATCTCGGCGCCAATATTAATGCACCCCGTGGTCAACAACACCCATTGGGGGCGGGTGATGTGCCACAGATAGACCAGACACGCCCCGGACAGGACCAGGACAAACCCCAACGGGGATTCGCCGTGTTGCCGGAACCAATCGGTGAATGCAAGGCGCATCAGGCGGGGAAACAGATCCTGGTTGAGTGGGGCGTCGGCATCGACGGCCTCGTCGAGCTGACGGATGCGCTGGTCGGTGAAATCACCCGTGAAATAACGACTGATGTAATCGGTCTCGATTCCCTTTTGGTCGAGTAGCCGGGCGATATCGGTGCGCACGGGTCGATGCCGGCAGATGAATTGTAGCCGCTGACCGGGCATCAATTGCACATGCCGAAAATACCGGCTGGCCGTGTTGACCAGGGAAGAGAGCTTCTGCCGTCGAAGCTCGGAAATATAATTCTCCACCCCGTGGATGCCAAAACTGAACACACCGTCCGGTGCCAGGTGTGCTCTGGCCAGAGCGAAAAACTCAGCGGTGAAGAAACGATTTTCCTGATAGGTTTCCGGCTCCGACAGGCCGACCAGGATGGCATCGTACTGCATTGCAGTGGTCGCCAGGTAGGAGCGCGCATCCTGGGCGATGACCGTCAACCCGGCAAAGGCCTCAAGCAGTCCAAAACGTTGCTGCACCACGGCCACCAGTGGATCCAGTTCCACATAATCCACCCGCTGGGGATGGTATTTGGCCACCTCGGCGGCCATGCCGCCCACGGCGGAAACCAATAGCAACCGCCGGGGGCGTTCGATCTGGGCCAACGGCAAATGGACGCATTCCTCGGCCAGGCCAGGATCGTGGGAAAAATGACGGGGTGCACCATCGCTGAAAATGGTCGTCTGACCACGGGATTCGGTCACTTCGATCCGCCCGTAACGGCTCTCTGCATAATAGACCCGCCGGCCCTCCCGAAGGGGCAGTAGTCTTTCTTCGAACAGACAACCGGTCGTCAGGCCCATGATGGCCAGTAAGCCGGCAATCACGGTTTGGCGGGAAATCGCCCCTTCCAGACGCCAGAGTGCCGCCAACAATGGTAAATGGACCACACCTAGCACCTGGAACGGCGTCAGCCAATGGACCAACACGAACGAAAACAGTGCTCCGCCAGACACATCCCCGGTATTGTCGGCCATGTAAATCCAGTTACCCGGATAGTCGGCCACGCGCTGCCGGGCCACCATCAGGCTGTAGGGCAACACGACCCCCACCAACACCGCGTAGGGCAGCATGGTAACGGCCACGAACCCCAAGGTCGGGTAAAACCCCACCGACGCCCCATGGATGAGAACCAAGTCCCTGAGCCGGCGAATGGCCACCACCTGACCCACACAAACGATCACCAGCATTAGTGACAACAGGGTCAACACCCGGGCCGATGCCGGTCGCCGCCGCGTGCCCCCCAGCTGGGCCAGGGCGGTACCGATACCGCCGAACACCAGCCAGCAAAAAAAAATCAGGGCAATGACGATTTCATTGCCCTGGAATTGCGCCAGATACTCTCGTACCAACACCAGTTGAACCGCAACCGACGCGATGCCCGTGGTTACCACCACCATTCGGATACCGCCATCAGCGTGTTTCTTCAAAATACTGCACCTGATAGATCTTTATCTCCAGATCGCCCTTACGCCACCGGCTGGCTGGCAGGCCGGCTTTCATGCACAAATGGGTAAGAAATTGCTCCGGCTGGGGTAATTGGTCCCAAACCTGGGGCAGAAAGGTGGCGCTGGCACCGCCCTTTCTCAGGATCACCCCATCGATGCCGGGCCTCAATTTGCCCAGGAGGTCATCGGCATCACCATAGTCCAACGCGACCGGCTCGGTCAGCACACTCACCTCGATGTGCACCTGGTCCAGCTCTTTTCGGCTGAGGGGCGGAAAACGCGGATCGTGAAAGGCCGCGTTGATCGCATTGTCCCGCACGCCGATGGTCAACGGCGCGCTGGTCGCCAGGCTGCCGATGCAACCCCGCAGTTGATTGTCGATCTTGAGGGTCACAAAGGTGCCGCAGCGGGCCTGAAGCGCGCGATCCTCCAACTGCGCCTCCAGGCTCTTGTTCGCCTTCGCTTCGATTGGCTGTCCAAAATGACGCGCCAGGGTCTGCCGGGCCAATTTGACCAGGGCGTCACCCTGCTCGGGGGTCAAGGTTTGATGGTTTTCACTTTCTTTGGGCATGGATTCCTCTCCATAAAAGGCGACCGCCGCATACCCCACCACGGCCGACGGGTCGCCGGTGGTGTCGCCGCTGTTGCTGGTATGCAACAGGATCGGCCGCCATTTTCGATTGCGGGCCAGTTCCAAGAGGACACCGATGGGAAACCGTCCGCAGGACCGGTTATCCTGGTCTTCCGACCAATCCGGGTCAAGGGCCAAAATCCGGTCCACGGTTTCTCGATCCCGTTTGATCGCCTCGGCCGCGGGCAAATAATGGGACAGGTCGGCGCTGACCACTACCAGAGTCGAATGATCCTGCACGAGAGACGCGACGGCTCGGGCCATCGGTTTGGCATCACAAGGGCCCAATACCAAAGGAATCAATTCGAAATCGGACAAGCGGACCTGCAAAAATGGCAGAATCACCTCCAGACAGTGCTCCTGCCGATCCGATGCCGACACGCTGGCAAACAGATTCGGCCAGCGATCCGTCACCGAGCTGATGTCCGCAACAGGCACGTCCCCCAGCGGCGTTCTCCAGCAAGACGCCCGAGTAAGCGAGGCATTGTTAAAACCCACCCGGTGATCGGGCCCCATCAGCACCACCCGTTGATATCCATCCCTGGGAATGGCCAGGGCCGCATGGGCTGCCGTGGCCCCGGAATAGACATATCCGGCATGCGGCATGATCAGGGCCCGCAATCCGGATCGGGAAGCCCGGCCATCCGTCTCCCGGCTGGCCGTTGCAATCAGCCCGCGAACCATCCGGTCCAACTCCTGATGAGATGCGGGATAAAACCGACCGGCCCAAGCCGGCTCCCGAACAACAGAGCCGGCCGCACTCGTCGGCATGACAAGGCCACCCGGGATGACGGACAGAATCAGCAATATCACATTCAAGATCATGTTTTTGGGCGGCGCTATCGGCCGTCGCAGTATACCCATACGGATTCCTCCCTTCGGCCTTACCAAAAACACTATCGAACCTGAACTGAGCATTTCAAATTTTGAAGGGCAATATCTGCGCAACCCGTTGTAGATATAACTGCATTTGTAAAATGCCAAAATTTGAAGCGCTCAGTTTAGATAGAAGGTAACGGTGGGCGAACACGCTGCCGACCGCTTCGCACATCGTTTAGACGATTGCTACATCGTGTGGGGGGACCAACACCGTCATCAACTTTAAAAAAATACAATGGCTCAAAACCCCCTGTCAAGGGAATTGGGTTCTGCCGGCAGGGTACTCCTCGCTCCCATGCTCTGCATGGGAGTGCCTGCGGCTTATGAGGTTCCCACGCAGAGCGTGGGAACCAGAGGAAAAAGCTGACAACGACAACGATTCGTGATGATGGTTTCTACGGCTGCAATTCAAACCCTATAGGTTTGCCGGCATCGATGAATCGGGGGTGGGATGGTCAATGTGGAGATCATTTTCCCGCCAATATCCAAGCAGGCTGTTATGATCGGGATCCACGCCAAAATAATAGCCCGGAGGACTGATGTGTTTCATGATCGGCAGAATCCGATTGCGAAAAATCGATTCCTTGAACTCGTATCCAGCCGGGGTACGCCCCAAATAAACCATGTCGTACAGGGACGCCTCGATCTTGGCAATTTCCCGTTTCATATCACACCCTAAATCCATGGAATACAAAAATCCCAAACAGTTATCGATCAGAATGCCCACGTTCAGGTCCAGCCGGCTAATCACTTTGCAGCCATTGGTGATGAATTTTCTCACGGCGGCGACTCCATCGGTCGAATACAATCGAAAATATTTTATAGAAAAAGGCACTTCCGGACGGCATGAATGGTATCGGCAATTCGAACCCGATTCTTTAGGGTGCAGGCGAAAAATAATGGGGTGGGCAACGCACGAAGCTGATTGCACAGCTTGAAATTTTTTAGGAAACAAAGATTATGAAACCGTAAAAAGTCGAGATTCTCATCTTTTCGTCATTCCGGCGTAGGCCGGAATCCAGTGATTTCGATAAGTTCTGGATGCCGGATCAAGTCCGGCATGACGAGAGTGGCACTTTTTACGAGTTCATCAAAGATAGGGGACAAATTGGCCATTTCTGGATGGACACTGACTAATTTTGGTCGTGGTCCATGACCAACACCTTCCCCCCGCGGATCTTGCGATTCTTTAGTTCCATGAGCGCCTGGTTGGCCTCGTTGAGTTGGAAGGACTGCACCTCAGGAATAATGGGAATCCGGTCAGCCAGTTCAAGAAAGCGGGACACATCCGATCTAGCCACATTGGCGACACTTTTTATTTCTTTCTCGTGCCACAAGTGAGAAGAGTAATCCAGGGTCAGCAAGACCTCACGATCGGCGACTTCTTTGCGAATGGCATTGATGACCAGCCGCCCGCCCGGTTTGAGGTTTTCCATGGCGGCCACCACCGGCGTCCAGGCGGGCGTGGTGTCGATGATGCAGTCCAGCGCCTGCGGTGCCCGATCCGTCGTATGCCCGGCCCAGGCTGCCCCCAGGCTGCGGGCGAATTCCTGTTCACTGGGGCTCCGGGCAAACACATAAACGGCCGATTGGGGAAACCGGTGTTTTACCATCTTGAGAACCAGATGGGCCGAAGCCCCGAAACCAGTCAGGCCCAAACGCTATCCGTCACGCATCTGGCAAAGCGCCATGGAACGGTACCCAATGGCACCGGCACAAAGCAGCGGCGCCGCTTGGATGTCGGAAAATCGATCGGGAATCGGGAAGGCGAAGGCCTCATCCACGGTCATGTATTCCGCGTACCCGCCATGGGCATCCCGTCCGGTGGCGGCGAAGTCGGGACAAAGATTTTCCAGGCCGTCCCGACAAAAGTCACACCGGCCGCAGGCATGGTTGATCCAGGCCACACCGACCCGTTGCCCCAGCGAGAACCGATTGGCCCCCTCCCCGGCCAATTCCACTCTCCCCACAACCTCATTGCCCGGGATGACGGGAAAATGAGGTGGCGGGGTGCGCCCCTCGATTTCGTCCAATTCAGTATGGCAAACACCACAGGCGGTCACCCGAATTAGAATTTCATCTGTTCCGGGAGCGGGGACGGGAACCGTTCGCCGTGTCAGGGGAGTGGTGGTCTGGCTCAAATCATGGATACCTTCCAGCATCATGGCATTCATTGTTTTCATGGCAATCCACCTTATCGACAAAAACTGTTTATCCAATTTGAATGAGTTCAGATATAGCAAAGGATAGGTGGATGTGCCACTTTTTTTGCGCGCCACGATCCCCCCCTCCGCCGAAGCACGCGTTCGAACCGATGCTAAGCCAGCATCAAGTGTATCAAATTTTGCCATTTACAAAGCATCACAAACTTTTATATGGTACATGAATCTTGGAAGATGAGATAGCGTACCGTTGGGCAGGGCAGCCGCATTTGGAACCAAGCCTATAAGCATCTGGTCGCAGGCATGGCCAGCTCCTACAAGAAGCCGTGCCTGGTCAAAGCCATTGCCGGTTGTAAGAGTGGGCCATGCCCGCGAAAAACTGGAAAACGATCCAAATTCGGTTACCCTATACCGTTGGGTTGTCATTATTGCAGTATCCTTAATCCCCCCAGACGCCACGGTTAAAACGCGGATTCCAGACAATACACCTTAGACACGCTTATTGGGACCACGCGCATGCCGTCAGTGATATCCGAAAAGTTTTGCGGCCAAACCATCAGCCAGGATCAATTCGAAGAAATCGCGTCAATCATCGCTATGTTCCCGAAACTGTCCCGTGCCGAACTGGCCAACACCATTTGCGAACTGTTTTCCTGGAAACGTCCGACGGGGAAATTGAAATCCATCGAATGCCGGCAATTTTTAGAACGCTTGGATGCCAAAGGGCTCATCCAATTGCCGGCCAACCGATCGACGCATAAACCACGTACCAAAAACGCCATCGACCGAACTTCGAAAACAAAGAGCCAACCGGTCATATCGATGAAGGTCAAGGAACTACGTCCCCTCAAGTTGCATAAAGTTGAGGCGCACGACGAAAGACAACTCTGGTACGAATATGTCGACCGATACCATTATTTAGGCTACAAAATTCCATTTGGCGCGCAATTGCGTTACTTCATCCAATCGGAAAGCAACCATACCCGCTTGGGTTGCCTGCAATTTTCCAGTCCGGCATGGCAGATGAGCCCAAGGGATCGGTGGATCGGTTGGACCGGTGAACAGCGCAAACGGAATTTACAGCTGATCGTCAACAACAGTCGGTTTTTGATTTTTCCCTGGATGGAAGTGAAAAACCTGGCCAGCGCGGTGCTTAGCCTGGCGGCAAAAACCATTCCCGAGGATTGGTTCGACGCTTTTGGATACCGGCCGGTGCTCATGGAGACACTGGTCGATAAAAAGCGCTTTTCCGGAACCTGCTACAGAGCCGCCAACTGGATCCATGTGGGAGAAACAACCGGACGGGGACGTATGGACCGAGAAAACAAACGCCATGGGAAAGCGGTCAAAGACATTTATCTTTATCCGCTCGTAAAGAATTATCGACAAACGTTAAGGCAGTCGATTCGTCCGGTTTGACCGTCGGCAGATACATATACTGCTGATATCTATTGTCTTTTATTATTTTTCGATAGAAATCGAAGAGGCGGAGCTGTTTGTTGCCAAAGCCGATACTGAAATTGATTCCCGACGCTCGCTTTTCCGAACTATTGACTGGTTCCATCTGGACACTCTCGGCACAGCTGTCATCGGCTTTTTTGGGTCTGGTTTTCAGTATAGCGGTTGCCCGATTATATGGTGCGGAAATGGTCGGCACCATTGCGGTCATCAATTCATTTCTCATCATAACCACGATTGTAACGGTCTTTGGCACCCCTACGGCCTTGCTGCGGCTGATCCCTGAACAAATATCGAAATTTTCGGTCGGCTCGGCATTCAAATTATATCGCAAAGTACTGATGCTGACCGTTGTCATTTCACTGCTCGCTACCGCAATTTTATTCTGCCAGGCGAATGGAATTGCCGACAAACTGTTTTCAAAACCCCGACTGTCTCACTATTTCGCATTGGCATCATTCATTGTCGTGTTCAGGTCTCTATATTTACTAAGTACAGAGGCAATCCGTGGCTTAAAGCGAATTCGGATTTTCGCATTGTTGCAAGTCCTTCCGCAAAGCCTCAATATATTGTTATTATTTTCTATTTCGTTTTTCTGGCCACATAACGATGCGCCGATCCATGCTGTTTTGGTAAGCTTTGCACTGAACGGTGCATTGGGCTGGTTAATTGTTGAGTATTTGTTCAATCGCCTGAAGCATCAAGGCGAACCGATTCAGCCCATGGCACTGACACATATTCTCGGCATTTCATTGCCAATACTCATTTCCACGAGCATGGACATCGTCATTGGTTGGTCGGGTATTATTTTGCTGGGGATATTCCGTAACGAAGTAGAGGTCGGATATTTCAGTATTTGCCTTAAATTATCAGGTTTGACGACATATATTCTAAGCGCGGTAAATTCCCTGGCCGCGCCTGAGTTTTCCAGGCTGTATCATACAGATAAGATGGAAGACTTGTTCGCCATGGCAAAGAAATCGGCAAAAATCGTATTTTGGTCAACCCTCCCCATCCTCTTAATATTCATCCTTTTTGGAAAACCCATCTTGAGTACATTTTTCGGGGAAAAATTCGTTGTCGCCTATATACCGTTGATTGTCTTGGTCTTTGGCCGGTTTATCAGCTCAATCTCGGGCTCGACCGGTATTTTCATGAATATGACGGGGAATCAGGTTGTTTTTAGAAATATCATGATACTATCGGCTGTTATTTGCATGCTGGCCAATCTTTTCCTGATCCCTCAATTCGGATCAATCGGTGCGGCTGTCTCTTTTGCATTGAGTATTTGTATTTGGAATATAATTACGCTGATATATATTAAAGTTAAATTCAGAAAGACAATTGGATATTTGCCTTGTATTTAGGCGTACTGATTTTCTCTTTACAATCAAATTTGAATAAATGAATTTCGCCTATAATTTAAAAATAAACAGACATTACTATTATTCTTGCCTGCTTTTTATTCTTTTAATTCCACTGGAGAACATCTATTTATTTGATATTGGATTTAAAGGCTCTTGTACTAACTTATTAATTATTTTAAGCTCAACAAAACTATTTTTTGACTATTGTATTTCATATAAATTTCGACAATATTTCAAATATAGAATTTATTCCTATGAGTCAAAATGCTTATTATTACCACTCCTAATTTTAACGACAATTGATATAGTAAGCAGTATTTCTCATGCTTGTTTTTGGTTTATTACCGATCGAATAGGTACAATACTATTAATTATTATGTTTATAATAGGTGTTGAAAATATAGAAAAATCAAAGAAGCTATCATTGTTTTGGATATTTTCGGCATCCTACATGGCGACACAAAATATTCTTTCAAATTTCTACATAACCCCAGCAATTGAAGGTTCTCGATTTCATAACCCAAGAAACTTTTTTGGATTTGATATGCCTTTTAATTATGCGGTCGGATTCCCTGGTGATTTTGGTTGGCATGGAATGATATTAATATCTGGATTTCTATTTGCTGTCCATTACTATAAAAGCTCCAAAATAATAAGTTTGTTTGGAAGTTTGCTATCTTTGTCAAGCATTATTATGCTACAATCAAGAAGCACATATTTAGCATTGATGATTTCAATAATTATTTATTTTTTTATATTTTCACTTGTTAGTAAAAAATTCAAAATAGTCATATTTTTTTGTTTGCCGATGACCATATTAGTTATTTTTTACTTTAGTTATATTTTTGATTACATTATCAATGTATGGGAAGGTTTTCTTAATGTAACAAGAGCCACAGTTGACGGTAGGCTTTTTCAATACAAACTAAGCATAAAAACTGGTTTTTCTAATATATTTTTGGGAGCTGGGCACGACTATTCTTTTAATGGGAAACTTGAACATGTTGTTCATAACTCATTTCTTCATCAGTTTTATTCAATCGGAATTATCGGTTTCTTTGTTTATTGTTACATTTACTATAATGCCATTAAGAGTTTCATAAGGTATATGCTATTAATGAGAACCGAATATTATGATTCCAGTTTTATTATTATTCTATTTTCTTCCTTTATTGGCGTTTGTATTGAGTTGTTATTTTTCAGGGTAATTTCAGGGAAAATACAATGGTTAATAATATATATGATTCTGATAAACTCATCGATAGTAGCATCCAAAAAGAGGTCATCCAGCCAAATACAGAATCAAGTAAATCGAGGTGCTATTGAATTTGCTTAGATTTATATTAGGCAAAAAAGTTAAATTATTAGAATTTAGCCACTCTTTTAACTGCGGTTAATATCTTATTTTATATCAATAAACAAGTAATCATTTGATACATGTATTGTAGAAAATTGATAAAAGAAGAGACCTCCTTTCAGGACCGATATCGAATTGGATTACTTACCAGCCCCAGAATAAGCCCTAATGAATTTAGCGTACTTCTTAGTCTGGGTAGAATGACACGAAATACATTCGATTTACATCTTTTTTGTGGGAAAGGCCAAGATCATGCTGAACTAAAACAATTTTATACAATTCATACTGGCAATACTTTTCAAAAAGATATGGGAGATATCCGATATTCAGTTAATATTTGCTTCCAGCATATTTTAAAGGCTAAGCCAAACCTATTAATGAACACCTGCTCACCTGCAACAATTGGTTTTTCCACCAGTTTTTTTGCTAACAAATTTCGGATCCCAAACATCGTCCGGATGACAGGTGATTCCTTTGCAGAAGCTCGTGTTCATCGACATCCATGGAAAAAAATTAAAGCTTGGTTATTACACGGCCAAATGGCAACAATGGCGTATAAAAATGCTAACATTATCTTGGCAATTGGAGAAAACCTCAAAAAAAAATTGATCGCCCATAATTTCGATCAAAAAAAAATCATTGTTTTGCCACAGCCTTTTGATGCCAGCCGTTTTAAGGCTTTGCGGATTAGCGAAAAAAAACAAAAGAAAAAGATACTTGGATTATCTCCAGACCACAGAACAATACTTTTCGTCGGTCGCCTATCATGGCTAAAGGGAGTTGATCGGATAATCAAAATCATTGAATTGATCCAAAAACGGAGTAGCTCCTTTCAGTTCTGCCTGTTGGGCCAAGGGGAATTGGCGCATGAATTAAAAAGATTCCCTCCTTCACTGGTTCAGATGCCCGGGCTTGTAGCGCACAGGGACGTTTCACAGTATTATCAAGCCGCCGATTTGCTGATTTTTCCCAGCCGAACCGAAGGCTTGCCCAATACGATTCTGGAAGCATTGTCCTGCAAGCTACCGGTAATTGCCTCCCCGGTTGGCGACATTCCCAACTGGGTTAGTACGCTAGCGACCGATCCGCGCGACTACGTTGATTATCTTATCAAGGGAGACTACGTGCTGGACGATCTGCCTGACCAATTAAATTTCGATCACTTGAAAAAGTCTTATACAGATCTTTTTCAAACTGTGATCCGGGAGTTTGCGTGAAGCGCAAACGCCTTACCATACTACTCATCGATGAAGGGATGAACACCGGAATTGCGACTGCCTCTAAAATTGGTGGCGGTCAGGTGGCCCGAAAACGGTTCTTTTCCGATCCTGATTTTTTCCATACGCGGGTCCTCACCTCGGAGAAGCAAATTGCCCAATACTGGAAAGACACTGCCGACATCGAATTCGAACCGGACCTGAGAATTTACAGGCCCACGCGCATCCATTTAGCCTCGTTACAGGTTGAATGGGGTAAGTTGCTGAAGCAAAGCCTTCGCGCGGCAAAAACGCTGAACCATCATCTAACCCTTGCCGATGAAGATATTGTTTTCTTTAATGACAACAAATCCCGATGCCTTTATGTCCTATCCCTTTTTCTAAACGGTCTTCAACGGCATCACGGGTGCACTGCCATTGAGGTAGATGGGGAGTGGCAGCTGGGCGCATTCGACAGGTTAATGAAATATTGCTATCTAACTGTATTTGACAAAATTGTCAGTCCCACCGACGCCATACGTCAGGCATTAGGGCCAGTCGAGAAAAAATATAGCAAGAAATTTTTGACTGTCTACCCCGGTGACGATGGTTCTAATCAAAACGAAGTATCGATGCGAGATGAGATGAAATACGGTGCCGATTTAATTTTCGGCTGCATCGGCACACTCAGGTTCGCCGTCAAAGGTCAAGACATAATCATCCGTGCGGTTGACCAAGTGATCAGAAAAAACGGTCATTTGCCGTTTAGAATCTGTTTCTTTGGCGATGGCCCGGACCGATCCGAGATGGAGAGGATGATCATAGCGATGGGGCGGCAGAAATACTTCGAGTTCAAGGGCTACGAGTCAAATCGGAGCAAAATATACGCTCAAATCGACGCTTGTATTATATCTTCCAGAACTGAAACAGCGTCTCTGGTTCTCATGGAATGTTTGGTCCGGAACATCCCCGTAATTACAGCTGATATAGAAAGCTGTAAGGAAATTCTATCGCGATTCCAAACTGATCTTTCATTTAAAAGAGGCAGTCATCAATCACTGTCATCGACGTTGAGTCGCGTAATCAAAGGCAACCTGCTCGATGCCGTCCGAACCCAGCTCGAAAAAACCGATAAGACGATAATCACGAAGAAATACCAGGTTGAACGCTTGTATCAATTTTTGAGTCGCGGAAACATCGACCGGAGAGCGCTTGTTTGAGAGTTGCCATCGTTCACTACTGGCTGGTTGGCATGCGTGGCGGCGAGCGGGTAATCCATACCCTTCTCGAATTGTTCCCCGATGCCGATCTGTTTACTCATGTTTACGATCGCAAGGCTGTTTCCGATAGAATAACGAACCGCAAGGTAACGACCACGTTCATCCAAAAGCTCCCTTGGTCCAAAACCTTATACCAGAGCTACCTCCCGTTGATGCCCCTTGCCCTGGAGCAGCTCGACCTTCGGGGCTATGATCTTGTGATCAGCAGCGAATCCGGTCCCGCCAAGGGCGTATTGGCATCTTCGGATTGTCTGCATGTATGCTACTGCCACACGCCCATGCGCTACCTTTGGGGAATGTATCATGACTATCGGCGACAAGTCGGATCGATCAAGCGCCTGGTCATGGCCCCGTTGTTTCATTATCTCCGCTTATGGGATGTGGCCTCCGCTCAACGGGTCGACGCCTTCATCGCCAATTCGAAACATGTTGCCAGGCGTATTCGCCGGACCTACGGGCGCGAGGCAAGCGTCATTTACCCGCCTGTTCCCGTGGACGCGTTCGATTCCCAACAGGAACATGAGAATTATTATTTAATGGTCGGTCAACTCGTCGGCTACAAACGGGCCGATTTAGCGGTCAAATCATTCAATCGGTTGAACAAACGATTAATCATCATTGGCGAGGGGGATCAACGCCACGCGTTGAAAAAAATGGCCAAACCGAATATAGAGTTTAAGAATCGACAGAGTTTTTCCGCCATCAGAGAATATTATGCAAAGTGTCGTGCTGTGATTTTCCCCGGCCAAGAAGATTTCGGCATGGTCCCCGTCGAAGCGATGGCTTCGGGCAAGCCGGTTATCGCCTTTAAGGCCGGTGGCGCGCTGGAGACCGTCATCCCCGACAAAACCGGTGTTCTTTTCAATCATCAGACGGAACAGTGTCTTGTTGAAGCAATTGAATATTTTGAAAAAAACAAGTTTCTTTTTTCCAGGAAAGCCTGCCTCGATCAAGCCCGTCGATTTGATTCCAAGCGGTTTAAATCAGAATTTATCAAGCTCATCGATGAGAATTATCATTTGGAGTGAAGCATGCGTGACGGAAATTCAAGGATACTATTCCTTATTGATTTAATTGTGATCTTCGTTTCCTTCTTTGCGGTCTTCTATTATCACCATGGTGGAACGGCGATCCCCTTCAAGGGTGCCGTGTTGATGGGGCTGGTTATTCTCGTCTGGTTTGTTATTTCCGAGAATTCAGATATCCAAAGAATCAACCATTTTTCAAAACCGGTCTCCGTTTTGAAGAATATGCTGATCGCTTATTCGGTGCTGAGTGTTTTTATGATCGCCGTCGTGGGCATCTTTGGAGAGTTCAGACCGAATGACAAATTGATTTTGTATCCCCTATTGTACAGCGCCATTTCTTCCGCACTGCTCCGTCTTTCTTACATGATCGTCATCAAAGTCATGGTAAAAAAGGGTTACCAACGGCGCTGGGTGCTGATATTGGGCTCCGGCAGCCGAGCGAAACAAGTCATTGACAAAATCACCAAAACACCGGATTTGGGATTCAAGATCGCGGGGATACTATCCAACACGGACGTGGATCTCACCCTGAAAAAATTCTATCTCGGCCAATTGAAACAATTCCCGACCATTTTACGGCACTATGATATCGACGAGGTCATTATTGCCACCCCGCTGGGTGAAAAAACGAACATCAAGCAAATTGTACAACGCTGTGAAGCCAAGGCCGTTCGATTTTGCATCATCCCCGATTTTTACGATATCATCCCCAAATGGACGCCACTCACCATCTTTGGTGAATTTCCCGCAATCGCCGTCCGCAACGAACCGCTAACACTGATGAGCAATCAATTGATCAAACGCGCTTTTGATATCACCGTCTCTTTTGTGGGCTTGGTGTTGCTATCTCCCATTTTTCTGTTCATCTCCCTTGGCGTCAAGCTTTCATCTCCGGGTCCGGTTCTATTTCGCCAGAAACGAATCGGCAACAACAACCTTGCATTCACACTCTATAAGTTCAGGAGCATGGTCGAACAGCCGCCCCAGGATTCGGATACGGCCTGGACCGTTGCCGACGATGGAAGGATCACACCCTTCGGCAAAATCCTGCGTCAAACCAACATCGACGAACTGCCTCAGCTATGGAACGTATTGGTTGGTGATATGAGCATTGTCGGCCCCCGACCAGAACGGGAGTATTTTGTTGAAAAATTCAGCCAGGAAATCCCTAACTATCGACTCCGCCATCGTGTTAAATCAGGCATCACCGGTTTGGCCCAGGCAAAGGGATGGCGAGGCGACACCTCCATTCAAAAGCGTATCGAAAACGATCTTTACTATCTGGAGCATTGGAGCATTTGGTTGGATCTAAAAATCATATTCCTGACCTTTTTCAACCGGGCCGCCTGGAAAAACGCGATATGAGGGATTCCGGTTCAACACGGATGGTGTGCAAATTCTCTTGAACCGTTGGATTTCGAACTTTTTGCGACACACCCTTAAGGCTTTTAGCAATTAGCTTTTAGCCGTTGGGATGCCTGAATTATCCGAATAATAGCTAACAGCTTATTGCTAAAAGCGAATAGCTGCTCGCCGTGCGCTTTTACACAATTCCACGATGAGCCATAATTTCCTGCTAATGACGAAGCTGCTCCATTTTCTAAGCCTGTTTATTATCGCGACGATTCCAGTCCCCTTTGCGGCCGTGCAGCCATGGGTCTGGTCGATCTACAGCCTGCTGATGATCATCGTGTTTGTCCTCGGGCTCTGGACGTTGCGACGCCCCCACCCCATCAACAGCCCTTTCCAAACAATCGCCTTGGGGGTATTTTTTATCTGGTCCCTGATCCTGGTCGTGCCGTTTCCGCCCGGGCTACTGCCCATCCTCAGCCCCATGCGCGCGGAGGCCCTGGCCAACGCCTGGAAACTGACCGGCGATGTCCCCATCTGGCAGTCCATCAGCTATGCACCCACCGACGCCACGGCCTGGTGGATTTTTTTGCTCAGCCTGACGCTTTTTTTTGTGGTGGTCCGCCATCTATGTGAGGATCGGAAATTACTCAAGCGGATCATCACGGTGATGATCATGATCGGACTCGCGGAGTCGATTTACGGCTTGGTGCAGGCGCTGGTACCCTCCATGGGCGTGCTTTGGGTTGATTACATCCAGACCTACCTGGGCTCCGCGCGGGGCACATTTATCAATCGCAATAATTTTGCCGGATTCGTCGAGATGATCTGGCCATTGGCCCTTGGCCTGACCCTTTCCATGACGGGCCGGGTACATTCACTAAAAATGATATTGCATTCCGACAAGCTCAACCGCCAGGCACTGATGGCGATGTGCATCATCGTTTTTCTGCTGACGTTGATTCTCACGCGCTCCCGGGGGGGCATTATCTCCGGAATGGCCGGCGTTCTCATTTTTTTCATTTTGGCCCGCCAGGGAATGCAAAACCGCTCAACGCAAATCAAGATCTTGTTGTCGGGCATCGTTGGCCTGCTAATCGTCTACACCCTGATCATCGGCATCGGTCCGGTCATCGACCGTTTTTTCACCCTCGCAAGCGATGGCAGCTCACGAATCAACATCTGGCGCGACAGCCTTCAGATCATCCGGGACCACCCGCTGGGCATTGGACTGCACAACTATGCCGACGTTATCGAAATCTATAATCAACGGGGGACTCACGAAAAAACGATTGGTTATGCCCACAATGATTATCTGCAACTTTTAATCGAGACCGGCTGGGTGGGCTTCGTTTCGCTGATCGGCGCCATGGTCGCCTTTCTGATCAGATGTACACAGCGCATCGGGCGGCTCAATTTTCGAAAAGATCCCTTGCGGTTTTACGTGGCGGTGGGAGCCTTTAGCGGCATCACATCCATTGCCGTGCACAGCCTTTTCGACTTCAATCTGCAAATTCCGGCCAACTGCGTGTATTTCGTGGTTCTCATGGCTATCCTGAGTGCCTGTACGCAACAGGAACCATAAGCCAGGAGCCAGAAGTCAGAAGCCAGGAGCCAGAATGAAGTTGATATCGCTTCGCTCAGTCGATTGGATAGAATGGATCGAGCCGAAGGCGAAGGCCTGATTCTGAATTCTGGATTCTGGCTCCTGAATTCCTTTTAAAAGATGTGGTATTTTTATTAACCTCTAAAATAGCATAGAATCCCAGGGATGCTGCAATGAAGCGACTGTTCATATGATCGATCTGCACTGTCACATCCTGCATGGCGTGGACGATGGTCCCAAAAAGGTCCAGGAGAGTATTCAAATGGCGCAGGCCCTGGCAAAATCCGGATACCGGGTGGTGGCCGCCACGCCGCATATGGTTCCCGGCACGGTTTGGATGCCAGAGGTCGAAATAATCAAGACTCAGGTAAGCCGATTGAATCAATCCCTTGCGCTCGCCCGCCTAAAACTTGCGATTGTCCCCGGCATGGAGATCGCCATGGACCCTCAAATCCCGGCCTTATTGGAAACCGACGGATTGTTGTGCTTGGGAGGATCCTCTTGTCTGCTAATCGAGCCGCCCTTCCACCAATTTCCACAGGGATGGCAACACATCCTGTTTTCCATTTTGGCAACCGGACACAAGATCCTGCTGGCCCACCCCGAACGCTGTCAACCTCTGGCGGCCAGGCCGGATCTGGTTGAAGAATTCATCCATGCCGGAGTCTACCTGCAGGTTAACTGGGGCAGTTTTCTCGGCCATTATGGCCGCAGGGCCAGGCAAGCCGCCAATCAATTGGCCTGGAAGGGCTGGATCCATTGCCTGGCCACGGACAGCCATCATCCAAGCAACCCACACTTTGGTCAAATTGAAAAGGCCGCCAGTGAGCTTGCGGCGGTCATCGGCCAGGATAATCTGCGTCGATTGACCATTGACAACCCAACAAACCTATTGCGCGATTCCCCCCTTCAATCGATGACCATCACCGACGGAATGAGGGATAAGAAGAAAAAACGGTGGTGGCAGCGATGGTAGTCCAATGCGATGGGTCGACGCCTGTCCGCATGGCCAGCACGTGGCCCTGGCGAGACCTCCTGTGGCGGGGAGTGGCAAGCCTTATCCTGATTGTGCTCGGCGGCTGGGTGGTTTATACGAATTGGCCGCTCAGGTCGATTCGTTTCAATGCGTTATCATATACGGAGACGGAGGCGTGGCGACTGCGAAATTACCCCGGCGCCCAATATGGCTTTGGCATGCAGGCCTTGATCGATCAGCAGCCGGAAAAGGCCGCCACCTTCTTTCACAATGCCCTGTCGCGAAATGTCATTTTCGTCGATGCCTGGCTGCGCCTGGCCGAGACCCAAGTGTCCATGGAACGGGAAGCCAACGCCAGGAAGATTCTGACTTTCGTGGACCGGATGACGGAGCGGGTCCTGCGCTGGAAATGGCCGCAGATGGTGCTGGCCAGCCAATTGGCCATGAATGACATCGTTTTTCGCAACGCCAACGATCTTTTGACTCGCGGGACATTGCAGCAGGATACGCTCCAACTGCTGCACATTCATCTCGACGGTAATGCATCGGCGGTTCTTGAGCGCCTGGCGCCGCAAAACCGGGCCGCATATCTGGACTGGCTGATGCGCTGGGGCATGGCCCAGGAAAGCCTGACTGTCTGGCAGGCGATGACGGCGGACGCCCCGGCGGACAAAACGCTTGCCTTGCGCTATGCCCATTTCCTGCTCGGTCATAAGCGCGTCAACCAGGCGGCGGACATATGGCGGCACTACACCGGCAACGACACCCTCACCAATTCGGGTTTCGAAAATGAAATCACCGGTCGGGGATTCGATTGGCGCTGTTGGGGTGAAAAAGCGGGCCACTGGAAATTCAAAAGAGTCTTTTCGGAAAGCGTGGAAGGGAATTATGCGCTGAGACTGAATTTCAACGGCAAGGCCAATATCGCCTTCTACCATCTGTACCAAATTGTCGCCGTCATCCCCAACGCCACGTATCGCCTTACCTATGCCTGGAAGACAAGCGGGATCACCACCGATCAGGGGCCGTATGTGGAAATCATCGACTTTGATTCACGAGCCATGCTTGAGACCGGCATGATGATGAGTGGCACCCATGCTTGGCATGATGATCGCATCGACTTCAGCGTACCACCCGATTGCCGGGCCGTTGTCGTTCGTCTACGACGAAAAACCAGCATGCGGTTCGACTCCAAAATCAGGGGCAAAATATGGCTCGATAATTTCCGTTTGGAAAAGGAAACAACATGATGCAAGATCACACCCGGCCAATGGATGAGACCAATGGGAAAAAATTGTCGCCTGTCGGTGACAAATACGTTCTGCCGGCACTGGTGCAGCAACCGTATTCCGAATGGCAGGAAGCGGAAGAAATACAACTGCGTGATTATCTGGATGTCATTCTGCGCCGAAAATGGCTGATCCTCACCGTGCTGGCCCTGGTTTTTCTGTCGACCCTGATTTTCAGCCTGGCGGCGACCCGCATTTACGAAGCATCGGCGGTCATCGAGGTCAGCCAGGAAAATCCCCGCGTGACCAACTTTCAGGAAGTGATGGGATCGGAGATTCAGGCCCGGGAGTTTTACGAAACCCAGGTTGAGCTCCTTGGCAGTCGAGCGATGATCGATCGGATAATCGACAAGCTCGACCTGGCCTCCCACCCGGTCATCAAAAAAGCCGTTTTCGGGGAAGGACGCACCGGCATCGTACGAAAAATGGGACATGCCCTGCAATCGAAAATCATCGCATGGTTCCGCGGCCGGCACCAAAGCGCGGTGACCGAAGATATCGCCACGCAGCAGCAGATCGCCGAATACCTGTCCGAGAACCTGACCGTGACGCCAAGCCGTAAATCCATGTTGATCGATGTGGCCTTTCGTTCCCCCGATCGCCAGTTTTCTCAGCTTGTAGCCAACACCCTGATCGAGGATTACATCAACTGGAAAATGGAACTCAAAGTCGAGGCTTCTGGTATCGCCCGGGATTTCCTGATGATGCAGATGGATCGGGCCAAGATCAATCTCGAAAAGGCCGAAGAGCGTCTCAACGCATTCGCCAAGCATGCCGGCATCGTTTCCCTGGATGCTAGAATCAACAGCATCTACCGCCACCTGGAAGAACTGAATTCGGCTTTTGCCATGGCGGAGGCCGACATGATCGCCAAGGAAGCATCCTATAATCAGGCCCTCCGGGAGGGACACGACAATCTGCCCCAGGTCCTATCGAGCAACCTGATTGCCAGCCTGAAAAACCGGTATGCCGAACTCAGCGCCAGTTACGAGGAACTGAAATCCGTCTTTCATGACGACTATCCCAAGGTCCAAACGCTGAAGGCGCGCATGGACAATATCGCGGACCTGATCAAATCCCACGAAGAGGGAATATTCCTCTCCATTGCCAATGAATACGAGTCGGCCCGGGAAGTCGTCAAGGCCATGGAAAAACGCATCGAACGGCAAAAGGAACGGGTGCTGGATCTGAACGATCGGGCCACGCAGTATTCGATCATGGAACGTGAAGTGGAGACCAACGAGGCCATCTACCAGAGCCTCCTTCAGCGGGCCAAGGAGATCGAATCCATGGCCGGCATCACGGCCAGTAACATTCAGATCGTCAACCGCGCCGCCCTGCCATTATTGGCCGTCAAGCCGAATATCAAACTCAATCTGCTGCTGTCCGTCGTCTTGGGGTTGCTGTGCGGCATGGGCTGTGCGTTTTTAGCCGAATATTTTTCCGATACGCTGACCCACCCCAGTGAGATTACCGACCGATTCAATATCCCCTTGCTGGGCACCATTCCGCAGGCCAAGGCCGATAAGCACGGCCTGGAAAACCTTTTTGTGCATCATCCACGATCGGCCTTTTCCGAGGCAATCCGCTCGGCGCGCGTATCGGTGCAACTATCCGGTTCCAGCAACCGGTCCAAGTGTTTCCTGGTCACCAGCACCCTGCCTAGCGAGGGAAAAACCACCCTGGCCATCAACCTGGCCTTTAGCTTCACCGCCGCGGGAGAAAAAACAGTGATCATCGACGTGGACTTGCGCAAGCCCCGATTGCATGAAGTGTTTGACCTGACCCATCGGGTCAATGGCAACGGAATTACCAGCTTTCTGGCCGGTGTGACCGACAAGATCAAAATTTTCAGTGATCACGACCAAAAGCTGAACATCATTCCGGCGGGACCGATTCCGCCGAATCCAGCCGAACTGCTGGCATCCAAACGTTTTCAGACGCTGCTGAAAGCCCTCAACCGACGCTACGACCGGGTTATCCTGGACGGACCGCCACACATCGGTTTTGCCGACACCCTGATTCTTTCCAAACAAGTCGGCGGAATTGTCCTGGTAAGCAGCATCGGTGAATCCAGCCGGGAAGCCATCGGACAATTCAAACAATCCATTGCCAATCTGAACAGCGTATTTTTAGGCTGTATTGTCAACAAAGTGGACTTCAACCGCAATTATGGATATACCGGCTACTACAAGGGCTATCAATCCTATGCCAACTATGGGCGTAAGGAAGAAGAATCACCATCGATTCCGCGGCGTATCGAGTGATAAGGGTATCAGAACAATAGCAGGGCTAATCGGTTCATCGCTTGACGAATATCAACGAATAGTGGAAAGGATAATTATGGATCGCTTCAGAAAAAAAGGGACCTGGATCAAGAGGCTTTCCCTCTGGCTAATCGTATTCTTGGTCGGCCAGAGCACTGTCGCCCTGGCCGGCGTAGACCGCATCTATCCGACCGGCAAAGCGACCCTTTGGCGAGGTGGCCGGCAGATCGGCGTTTACACCCAGGAGGCGCCGCTACCGGAGGGGGCAATCATATCGACTGAAGGACAATGCGCCATCAAGCTGGACGATTCGTACCTGGTCGCCGAGGACCAAAGCGTCCTTTCCATAAGCACGACCGGCCGACAAAGGAACCTGTTCATCAAGCAAGGAATCGTCTATTTCAAGACGTCTGGCATAAAACACGCGTTGACGTTTGTCACCCCCAACGGGCTGATCAGCGTCGAGCAAATCCGTCTCCATAGCGAGTTTGGTGATGCCGCATTGAAAGGCTATGTGTCCGTCACCGAGAAACAAAGCGAATTGGGAGTGGCCGAGGGCGGCATCATGGATGTACTGACCGATGAGGGGTTGAAGACTATCGAGGCTGGCAAAAAGATCATCCTGGCCCAGGCCGACATGGACATCGGGCTACCCGAGGAAGAGCAACCGCCTGTGGAAAAACCAGTGGAACAGAAAAAACCCTATTGGACCACAAAGAAAATCGCCATTGGTGCATTGGGTGCGGCCGCCATTATCGGTATCGCTGTCGGACTCGGTGGCGGTGGCGGTGATGACGACGTCAGCCCGTCTTCCCCTTAAAATCGGTCTAAGCGTACACAAATGAAGAAACAAGGTCTCCATACGATCACCGTTGCGGGTAAAGGCAATGAATTGGAAGTGCCAATGGTAGACGACGTTAATTCCCGATATTACATGCAAAAGATTGATAACAAGTTTCAAATTCCGTGGCCATCGAATATGGGACGCCACCGGCTTTCGCGACATCGGGGGAAACGGTCGTCCCCATGGAGGGGATGGGCACACGCGTTCGGTCAGGTGGGCCTCTTTCTGTCATTGAGCCTGACGGTCATACCACTCCTTTGCGCATGCGCCCCGATACCCGGTCCAGGCGTCGGTCAATCCGCGGAAGAGACGGTCACCGACTATCGTCTGGGTGACGATGAAATCAGAAAAATGAACACCATGATTTTCACCCAAGCGCAGACGCATGGCGACCCCGGGGAGTATCTTCTCGGTGAGGGAGACCTTTTGCACATCAGCGTGTTCGAAGCCGAGGAGTTGGAAACGACGGTCCGGGTCAGTTCCCGCGGCCTGATCGCCCTGCCACTGCTCGAAACGATAGCGGTAAAGGGCCTGACCGCCATCGAGGCCGAGGAAAAAATCGAAGCCCTGTATCGACAGCGATATATAAAGAACCCCCATGTTTCCATTTTCGTCGAAGAGCATGTCAGCCAACGGGTTACGCTGGTGGGGCAGTTCAAAAATCCCGGCACCTATGATTATCCGACCAAACAGCGCCTGCTGGATGTGATCGCCCTTGGCGGCGGATTGAACGATAAGGCCGGCCAGGTCGTTCAGATCCGCAAATCCCGATCCATCCAGGGTCAACCGGGCACGCTCCTGGTCGATCTGGATCAGCTGATCACCAAGGGCAATGTTGCCCTCAATATTGAAATCAACGGCGGCGATGTTATTTTCATTCCCGAGGCGGGTGTATTTTTTGTGGATGGTGCCGTCAAATATCCGGGGGCCTATGCCATCAAGCATCATACCACCGTCCAGGAGGCCCTGGTGGAGGCGGGCGGATTTCAAAGTTGGGCGGAGAAGGACAAGCTCAAACTGGTGCGCCTGAAAGAAGACGGCAATCGCGAGATCATCGAGCTGGACCTGGAGCAAGCCGGGGTCGCGGAAATGAACATCGTCGACCGCGATATTCTGATGGTCGACGAAAGCGGCGCCGCCGGTTTCATGCGGGGATTCACCATTAACATTTTGGGAACTGGATTCGGCTATTGGCCCCGGTGACCGGCTTTGCGACTCTCGTTCGAAACCAAATCATCAAACAATTCTTACCCGCCCCCTCAAAGGTTTATGACTGCGCATCAACTACCGATATATATAGAAATCACATGACCGTATGCGTCATGGTAAACCGCCATGGATCCCTACGGATCCATATCTGGCAATGACTGGAAATCAAAAAAGCGTAACCTATGTATTTCGAACACTATCATCTGAAAAGAAAACCCTTTGGTCTGACCCCGGCCCCCGATTTTTTCTGGCTTAGCGAAAAGCATCAGGAAGCCCTGGCGACGTTGAGATACGGCGTTCTCGGCGACCTGGGGTTCCTGTTACTCACCGGCGAGGTGGGAGTGGGCAAGACCGCGTTGATCCATCGGCTGCTTTCGTCATTGGATTCATCAACCATTGTCGCCCATATCACCGATCCGGCATTGGGCATCAATGATTTTTTCAGGCTGCTGGCCGTTGAGCTTGGCATCGACACCCCATTCAGCAGCAAGGGCGAGTTTCTGATCATCCTGGAACGGTTTCTCCGCGAGGCGGATAATAACCAGAAGAAGGTTTTATTGATCGTGGATGAGGTGCAACGGATCAACAATTCCCTATTGGATCAAATCCGGGTCCTTTCGAACATCGAATTGGACGATCGTAAGCTCATCAATATCTTTTTGATCGGTCAGCCTGAAATCAAAAACATATTGCTGAGTCCCGCCAACAAGCCGATCCGTCAACGCATTGCCATTTATTATCATGTCGAACCGCTGACGGAAGCCGAAACCGCACAGTACATCACGCATCGGCTTACCATTGCCGGGGCTAGCCATGAAATATTCACATTCGACGCCATACACGAGATTCATCGTATTTCCAATGGATTCCCCCGGGCCATCAACATCCTTTGCGATCACTCGCTGCTGACCGGCTTTTCATCCGGAACGCAAACGATTAATTCAGGGATTGTCAAAGAATGTGAAAGTGAACTCAACATCGACACGGTGATTGATTTTCCCGCCGTGGCTCCCAAACGCCGGCCAACAACGGATACGCCCACCCACCCCCCTTCGCACAAGCCTGTCCCCGTGCCCACAGCGTCCCCACCATCGCGGATGTGGATTTATGCTTTGGGGATCGCCTTTTGCATCGTCTTGGTTGGGGTAGCCGGTTACCATTTCTTGGGGTCCAGCCCGGGCAACAGGCAGCCCACGCTAGCGGTGAGTAATTTGCAGGGCCAACAACGATCGAATTCCCAGGCGGATGAAAATCTGCCCCAGGATAAAGGGCTGAAATCTTATACCGTAACCGTCCCGAAAGACGCTGGTAAACAAATTGACAGCACATTGGACACCGACCCGTCACATATTGTCCCCACGACGGTACCGGATGCTGGAACGTCTCCCCTGGCACCCATGCCAACCCCTTCCCCCCGACTCACCATGTCAACGGCGCAAGCGGCGCCTGAAGCACCGGAATCCCCAGGGAAAGACGAGTCGATGGCGTCAGAAGAACCCGCTCCTGATCAGGTGGACGCCAAAACATCTCTCGAATCGGCGGATAGTCGGGAAACCGACGATTCAAAACAATCTCGATCGGCCTACAATCCGGTTTCGCCCGGTGTATTGAGCAGCCCGACGGTAGCGGTGAATCTCGAAGCGACCCAAATCCCCAAAACAGTGCCGAATAAGGCCCCCGTTGAACAAGCCATCCAAAAGCCGACGTCTCCAGCGCAAGCGGCATCCCCAGAAAGGCGATCGCCACCGCCCGACAAGGCGATAAAAACCGCCGGCAACGATTCATCGGCAGGTAAAGCCGACGTCCCGCCAGCGTCCTCTCCTCGTCCGGGGGCAATAGCCGAGCCAACCCCAGAGGACTTGCGGCCACCAAGCGACAACGGTTCGGTATCGAAATTAAGCGCCGCCGCCGAGGCACCGGTGACCAAACCGACGGCCGTATCACAACCGGTGACCACTGTGGCGCCGGCCATAACGCAACCCGTCGGCGAATCGACACGGGCAGCACCACTCACACCACCCGTCGTCACGCTTCCGACGACACCCAGCGGTCCAGCGGTGCCGGCAATGGCCGCCCTGCAACCCCAGGATGCCCAAAAGGAGACGGCAACTGCTGATAAGCCGGAATCAAACGAGGCGATAAAAACCCGCCTGCGCGCATTTTTAAAAACGTATTGCCAAACCTATTCGGCCAAGGATTTGGATTCGTTCATTGATTTTTTCGCACCGGGTGCCACGGAAAACGGCAAACCCTTTGAAAGTTTGCTTCCCAAATATCAGAGGAATTTTACCTTTATCGACGCCATTAACTATCGCATTGAATTGCAAAATGTGACACGTGAAGATGATGGAGAGATGTTGAGGGTTGATGGCAACTTTTTCCTTCGATGGTTGCTACCGGGTAAAAAATGGCGGGAAAATACAGGCAAAATTTACATGACCCTTGAAGAAAAGGGGTCCTCTTACCAAGTTCATAACCTTGAATATCATGGCCACCGTTCCAATTAACCCTGAGAAATAAAAGGGGCCGCGTGAACCATATCGGCGGCCAGTCGAGAAACGAAAACGGCCGGGGCATTATTTCAGCCCGGCCGTTTTGTTTTTTGACTCACCGGCAACAACGCAGATGCGGTGCCCTGTAAACGCTTGCAACGAGGGGAATCAGGCCGCATGCGGAAGATGGGCAGCCACCAGGCGGCGAACCCTTTCGCCCACGGTCAACATGGCCGCCAATCGGCTTTCCGTCAATGACGCCTGTAACGGAGTGTTGGAATCACACGAGTTCAGGACATTGTCCATGGACTGAACCTGCTCGATCAAATCCTCGGGTATATCTGTAAAGGCCGCCACTTCCTGAACCATGTGAAAAAGCGTATTATGCTGGGGAACGGCATGGTGGTAACAAAAAATCCCCATGAGAAATTTCTCGATACTGAGGCATAGAATGTGATAAATCATGGCGCCGCGACACACCGACTGCCCGCGATGCCAGTGTTGCGCGGTTTGAAGATAGCTGTGCCCGGCATCGAAAAAGCTTTCACAATCGTTCTTTTTCATGACCGTTCCCTTTTTTATCGTTTCTCAGATGGTATAGGAATCCGCCACTTCACCGTCTTCTAGCGCATCTAGAATTTCGTCGACAATGTCTTCGCTCTCCACGCCACCGTACCAGACCCCCTTGGGATAGATCACCATCACCGGCCCATGGTCACAGGCCTTCATACAGCCAGTACTGGTGATCTGAGCATTCAGGCCGCGGTCTAGAATTTCATTTTCGATGTAAGGCAAAAGGTCGATGGATCCTTTTTTGTTGCACATTCCTTTGGCATCTCCATCCGCTCGAAAACTGGCACAGACAAAAATGTGATGTTCCGGTTTTTCCATTGGTAACGTCCTTCCATTAAATTGTTTTTTACAAAATGATAAAAGCCCTCTGCTTAACACTGATTCTAAAAGAACGCCGCATACGAGCAAATCATGCCCGCTGCGACGTTCAAATAATTATTCGCAGCACAACCCCGCCATCGGATGCTGTTTGTTGCATGCTTTGATGTCACGCCGAACCATGAAGTTTATGCTGTGCCCTTCAAAAACGGCTTCGGCGGCCTCTTCGATCATTCCGTCCAGTTCCAAAACATCGATTTTCTTCTTTTTGAGCACCATACGGGGATTGTCACCAATACCGGCAACGAGCAATGCTCGGCAATCACTGAGTATCTCGCTGAGATCCTCCCAGCGTTGCAGGCCGCCGCCTGGTTCAGGCGTCTTGCGGGATTCGACCAAGTAAATTTCCCCATTGTCCCGCCGACCATAGATGAACAGTTCTTCAGCCTTGCCGAGTTTCTGGTTGACCAGTACGCCTTCCTGGCTGGCAACGGCCACATAGGGCCGTGTTTCGCCGCAGATTACGGGAAGCTCGGCGCATTCCCGCAGCTTCTCATTGATTTGGCAGCCGTTTTCCTCACCCAGAATCCCCACGGCATCGGCCCGGCAGCGTTTGCAGTGATACATCTGTGGAATGTACTGAGCCGCCTTCTTGCGAATCTTGACCACGGTCTCTTTTGGCGGTTCTTCAATATTCGCAAACTTGGCGCCCTTGTTGGGAAAAAAGGGGATGCAGTTGAGAATATCCACCTTCAGATCAGCCATCTTTTCGGCGACGGCTTCGATGTGATCTTCGTTGATTCCCGGCACGATAATCGTGTTGACCTTGGTGGTGACATTTTTCTCTTTCAGGCGGATAATCGCCTCGAGTTGTTTCTCAAGCAACACCTCGAAGCCGGCTTTGGGAACAAGGACTCTTTTGCCGTGACGAACAAAAGAATAGAGTTTGGAACCGATTTCCGGATCGATTGCATTCAACGTAATGGTGACGTGGCTGACGTTCATTTCTGCCAGTTCATCGATGTACGGCCCGATACCGAGCCCGTTGGTGGCCAGGCAAAGAATCATGTCGGGGTATTTTTCCCTTACCAGCCGAAGGGTTTCCATGGTTTCATCGGGGTTTGCAAAAGGGTCGCCCGGGCCGGCGATCCCCACGACCGAAATGTTTTTGACTTCTTCAAGCACATACTCGAGATAGGCCATGGCCTGATGCGGGCTCAGCACTGCGCTGGTGACTCCGGGCCGGCTTTCGTTGACACAGTCGTATTTTCTATCGCAATAATTGCACTGAATATTGCATCGGGGCGCTACGGGAAGGTGAACTCTTCCATAAACCCCTCTCATCTTTGCATTAAAACATGGGTGGTTGGCTAGATCCATTTTTCTCTCCTGGTTGCTTACATGTAGAAATAACCGACAGGCGATGAATCCTGCCTGGAGGCAATAATCGTATTGGTTATGGTATCAAACAGCTGCTGGGCACCGCGGTATCCCACATGGACGACTCTCGCCCCCCCCATGCGATCGTGAATCGGAAAGCCGATACGAATGAGCGGCTTTTTCATGGCCCGTGCAATCTTGTAGCCTTTGCTGTTGCCGATCAGAAAATCAGGATTGACTTTCTTGGCCACTTCGCCGATCTCGACAAAATCAACGCCTTCTTTGACCTGGATCTGTTTGGCGTCAAAATCGTCGATGACCCCACGAAGTTTCGCCTCTAGATGGCCGCTTTTCCCGCCGGATGCGCAGAGCGCCGGGACGACACCGATTTCCGATAAAAAGGATGCCATGCCGATCACCAGGTCTTCCTCACCAAAAACAACGGCCCGCGCCTCGAAAACATACTTGTGTCCGTCCGCGTAGGCATCGATCAGACGCGCTCTTTCCAGTGCATATTTTTCCGGCATGGGCTTGCCGGTAATCGCCGAAATCCGATTGAAAAGCACGTCCGTCTCGCTGATACCAATGGGCAGACCGATACGATGATTGGGAATCTCGAATCGGTCGGTCAGCAGTTGGCCGGCACTCTTGGTTTCAGCCAATACGCGACCCAATTCGATGCTCGCCAACGCATCTCCCATGGCCTTTATCTTTTGGACGGGCGTCCCCCCTTGCGGGATCTTGTGGTATTCCGTCCACATGGGGCCATCCAGGGTTTGCGAGTAATCGGGAAGCATGGTGTACGGGACATCATAATCAGAAAGAATCTCTTGAAAATGCCGATAATCCGCCGGCGATAGCATGCCCGGAAAAAAATTGATGCCCACAGCCGGGCTGCTTTGCTTTTCGGCCACGGTATCCACCGTCGCCCTCACCGCGCCGTGGAATCCGTCGATATGAGTTCCCGAATAGCTGGGTGTAGAGACGGATACAATCACCGTGTCATTTTCTTCAGGGTTATTCTTGGCATAATCCTTCAGAATCATGGGAACGTCATCGCCAATGGTTTCACTCAGGCAGGTCGTGCCCACACCGATCATTGCCGGATGATACTGCTGAATGATGTTGTCCACGGCCAGTTTCAGGTTGGCGCCGCCACCGAAGACAGCGGTTTCTTCAGAGAAGTTTGAAGAGGCAATGTCGATCGGCTCGTTGTAGTGACTGATCAGGTAGCGACGGATGTAGGTAGAGCACCCCTGGGATCCATGCAACAGCGGCATGGTGTTTTCAATTCCCCGGAAGACCAGTGACGCACCCAAAGGGCTGCACAGTTTGCAGGCATTGCTGGTGGCTTTGTATTCTTCTTTCTGCTGGGTTTTCATTTCAGGCACCTCTATAGGGTTTAAGATAATGTTTTTGGCAAGGCCAGAGGGAGGAAGCTGTATAATCGATATCGCGACGATCGATAACGCAGCCCAAAAACATTATCTTGAATGCTATATTGACTATGCGTTTCTGTTTGGTGCGAATTTCCAGACCGGACTGGTGACCGACGCATAAACTTCTTTGGCGAAATTGATCATGCCGCTGTATCCGGCCAGGGAGATCTTTCGCTCGTGGTTGTGATCGCAAAAACCGATTCCCAGTTTGAAGGCCATGGGCCTTTCCTTGACACCGCCGACGAAAAGCGAAACGCCCTTTTCGATGCAGTATTTGGAAAGCTCCACAGGATTGGCATCGTCTACAATTACCGTTCCGTCGTCACACATGTCTCTGAGGACCTCGTAATCTTCCTTGGTTCCGGTTTGTGACCCCACCAGCGCCACATCCATTCCCAGCGTTCGCAGCGCCTTGACCATGGAAAAGGCCTTGAACGCGCCGCCCACGTATACGGCGGCTTTCTTGCCCTCGAGTTTTTTCTTGTATTGCTTGAGGATCGGATAAATCTTCTTGATTTCCTCCCGTACCAGCACCTGGGTCCGCTGCATGATTTCGGGGTTAGTATCCTGAAAATGTTCGGCCACATCATAAAGGGCCTTGGACATATCTTCGATTCCAAAATAGGATACCCGAATAAAGGGGATCCCGTATTTCTCCTGCATGTGCTGCGCCAAGTGCAGCATCGAGCCTGAGCATTGCACGACGTTAATGGCTGCGCCATGGGAACGCTTGATGTTTTCAACCCGGCCGTCCCCGGTGAAAACGGACACCACATCAAGCCCCATCCGTTCATAATAGTCCCGGATGACCCACGCCTCGCCGGCGATGTTGAATTCACCCATGATGTTGATGGAAAGCGGACTGATATCTTCTATTTCCCCGGTACCAACGATGTTGGCCATGGCATCACAGGCCGCTTTGTAACCGTCTTTTTTTGTTCCCTTGAAGCCTTCGGAATGAACCGGCAGAACCGGGATGCCTTTTTCTTCGGACATCTTTTTGCAGATGGCGTCGATATCGTCGCCGATCAGGCCGACGATGCAGGTTGCGTAGACAAACGCGGCTTTGGGCTGGTACTTATCGATCAGCGTGTCCAGTGCGTTGGTCAACTTTTTCTCTCCGCCAAAGATGATGTCTTTTTCCTGCAAATCGGTGGAAAAACTCATGCGGTGCAGTTGCGGACCGGAGGAAAGCGATCCGCGGATGTCCCACGTGTAGGAGGCACAGCCAATCGGGCCGTGTATGAGATGCAGCGCATCGGCGATGGGGTAAAGTACCACCCGAGATCCGCAAAACACACACGCCCGCTGACTGATTGAACCGGCCAGACTCTTTTTCTCACACGACATATCAAAGTCTTGACTGCCCTTTTGGTAAATCTGCTTTTCTCTGCCTTTTAGTATAGAGATGCTGGCCATGTTTTCCTCTCAATCACATTACGAGTTCGAATTCGATTTCCGAAGAATCCCGGTCCTGGCGATCCATCAGCGCGTCCAGAATTTTCTCCAGCAGTCGCATTCCCCCCTGATACCCGACCGTGGGAAAGTAGCTGTGGCCGATGCGGTCCAGGATTGGAAACCCAAACCGGATAAAGGGAATATCTTCATCCCTGGAAATATATTTGACATAGGTATTGCCGAACATCAGATCCACGGGCTCATTTTTGATCAACTGATGAAAAAGGAACATATCTGCACCCATCCCGCTTTTCACATTCACCTTGCAAGGCAGGTCTGCGGTGAGCTCCTGGATTCGTTTTTCAAATTGCTTATCCCGGGTGCCGGTGATGATATGAACCGGCAGCATATCGATGTCGATCAGAAACTCGGTAAGCGCTTCCAACTGATCGGGATCGCCCACTAAAGCGACTTTTTTATGGTAAAAATAGGCCTGCATGTCGGTGATGATGTCCAGCATTTGCCCGCGTTCCACATTCAACGAATCCGGAACGGTCACACCGGCCATTTTTCTCAAGGCATCCACAAACCGGTCGGTGGCCTTGAGGCCAATGGGCAGATCCAAAATCTCGCAAGGCACCTTGCATTTCGCGTCCAAGGCCTTGGCAGCCGGTCCGGACGCCAGACGTCCGAGGGCGATGGTTCCCCGGCTGCTGCCGGTTTTTTTCAGCTGATCGATCGTGACGCCGCCCTTGGGATACATGGTAAACTTGCCGGTTTGCGGCCCATTGAGCACATTTTCCGTATCCGGGAAAAGGATCGACTTGATGCCCATTTCTGCGGCAATGCGCTTGATCTCCTTCATATCCGAAGGCTCCACCCAACCGGGGATCAGGTTGATACACTTCTCCTTGTGGCCGTTGGACGTTGCAAAATAATCGACCATGGCCTTGGTCATGTTGGCAAAACCGGTCACATGGGTGCCCACATAGCTGGGGGTGTTGGCATGCAGCACATACTTGCCTTCCGGAATCTTGCCGTCGGCTTCGGCCTTGCCGAATATCTGTGGGATATCATCACCGATGGTTTCAGACAGACACGTCGTATGGACGGCAATAACGGTCGGATCGTATACGGTAAAGATATTGTTGATGGCTTGCAAAAGGTTGGCCTGGCCGCCAAACACGGAGGCACCTTCGGTGAACGAGCTGGTTGCCGCCAAAACCGGTTCTTTGTAATGCCGGGTCAAGCAGGACCGGTGGTAGGCATAACATCCCTGGGAGCCGTGGCTGTGGGGCAGACAGCCATGAATCCCCAAGGAAGCGTACATGGCGCCGATGGGCTGGCAGGTTTTGGCCGGGTTGACGGTCAGAGCCTTTCGCTCGGGTATTTCTTTGGGTGTATGTCGCAGTAGCATCTTGATTTTCCTCTCTATTAAATGAATACCATGCCGTAGCTATTCATTCGCATACATGGCGGCAAGCTCGGGGTTTTCTTCCCAGGGAGCCCGGATGTGGCCCCACACCTTGCTGTTGATCATACGGTCGATTTCATAGTAAAAATTGATCGCGCCCTTAAATGCGGCGTAAGGCCCGCCGGAATCATAGCTGTGCAGTTGCTTCATCGGCATGCCGTGCTTCTGCACCATGTATTTCTCTTTGATGCCCGCGCAGAAAATTGCCGGTTTGTAAATCTCGATCATCTTCTCGGTCTCGTACTGGCTGATGTCGTCAATCGAGTAGGTAACGTGTTCCTCCATGTCGGGCATCATGCCAGGATATTCTTTCAGTTTGATACCGTTTCTTTCAGCCGCCTCGATTTCCTCTACAGGAATTCGCGGGTTATAACGGGTAGGATCTTTCTGGACGTCGAGTTCCTCGATGTTCCGGCTGTCGGCGTCTACGGTGATCGATGGCAGGACATGGCGCCCCTCGTAATCGTCACGATGGGCGAATTCATAGCCGGCGGCAATGGTCTGCATGCCCATTTCATCGAACAATTCCTGGTAGTGATGGGCGCGGGAGCCGCCGACGAACATCATTGCCAGTTTGCCTTCCAACCGCGGCCTGACATCGGCCTGAGCCTTTTCGACGGCCACTATTTCTTCGGCGATAACTTCTTCCACGCGGTCGATGAGTTTTTGATCCCCGTAATACTGGGCTATCTTCCGCAGAGAAGCGGCAGTTGACTTGGCCCCCAGAAAGTTGATTTTCATCCAGGGAATACCATACTTCTCCTCCATCATGTCGGCCACGTAGTTGATCGAGCGATGGCACATGATCAGGTTCAGATCGGCCGTGTGGGAATTCTGGAAATGGTCTACACTGGAATTTCCCGAAAAGGTGGAAATGATCTTGATGCCGCACTTTTCGAACAATTCATCGATGATAAATTCATCCCCGCCAATGTTATACTCACCCAACAGGTTGACTTTATACTCGCCTTCCTGGACCGTATCATCTTTTCCGATAACATGGAGGAAGAGACCGTTATTGGCCACATGGTGGCCGGCAGACTGGCTGACCCCTTTGTATCCCTCACAGCTGAAGCCGAAGATGGTGATGCCGAGTTTTTCCTGCATTTCCCGGGTAACGGCGTGGATATCATCACCGATCAATCCGATCGGGCAGGTGGAAAATACGGAGATCATCTTGGGCTTAAAAATATCGTAGGCTTCCTGAATGGCTTGCCGCAGCTTCTTCTCTCCACCGAAAATAACCTCTTTATCCTCTATGTCGGTCGAGAAACAATAGGTCATGAAATTATGCCCATCCGGGGTCGTGGACGGATCGGTCTGGTTGCGCCGGGTCAGCCAGGAGTAAAAACCACACCCAATGGGGCCGTGCGTCAAATTGATGATGTCACGCGTGGGTCCCATGACCACGCCCTTGCACCCGGCATAACAGCACCCGCGCTGGGAGATAATCCCAGGAATCGTTCTTACATTGGCTTGAATTTGCGTGTAATTTTGTTCATCTTTCTTTTTGTTGACAACAAAATGCTTGGATCGTTTGCGCGCCACCTTGGGGGGGTATTTGGCCATAATCTCTTTTTTTACTTCTTCAGGCTTGAGATCCCGCCATGATGTTGTGCCTTCTTCATATTCGGTTTTTTTGTCGGGCATCACCGTCATGATTATTTCTCCTATAGATCATCTAAGGTGGAATCACCGTCTTCGGCGGTTCTTACGCTTATTGAATCGGCTGCCGGCAGCACGAATATTTTCCCGTCACCGGGTTTGCCGGTCTGGTTCACTTTTATGATGGTCTTTACGATCTTATCGACATGCTTATCCTTGGCAACGATAACAATCATCCGTTTGGGAATCAGGCGGTTGCTTTGACCGAGTTGAGATATTGCTTCCTCATAACCTTGCTCGGCGCCTTTGAGTAATTTCAAATCTACCAGGCCGGCACCCCGTCCCAGGGCATCGGTGGCGGTGATGGAAGATACGCCCGCCTCCGTTAAGGCTTTTTTGGTCGGATTGATCATGTTCATGCGGACAATGGCCATTATTTCTTTCATATTTTTACCTCTTCGGGCTCGCCGGTTTCCGTTTCCTTGATCCCCGAACTGATGGTGTAAGACTCGTCTATCGGTGTAATGAAAATTTTCCCATCCCCAAAGGCGCCTTTTTCTCCGGTGCGGGCCGCCTCCATGACGGTTTTGACGACAAAGTCCTTGGCGCCGTCTTTTACCACGGTAATGAGCATTTCTTTGGGAATTTCATCGTAGGTAATCTCACCGATTTTGATGCCGCGCTGCTTACCGCGCCCCACCACGGAAAGCCGGGTAACCGCCGGGAAACCCGCTTCCATCAATGCGGCGAGTACATCATCTGCCTTTTCCGGCCTGACGATCGATCGAATCATTATCATGGTATCTAATCTCCTTGATTATTCTTTTTTTTGTTTAAATTACTTTTTCCCGTATCGCCTTTGCCGGATTAATCCATAAAACCGTAGTCGATCAGCAGCTTTTCGAGATCTTCTATGGCCATCGGCGTTGGAATCACCTTCAGTTCGTTTTCCGAAATCTTTTTGGCCAGCGCCCGGTACTCATCCGCCTGGGGATCCTTAGCATCAAATTCGATCACGGTTTTCCGATTGATCTCGGCCCGCTGCACTACGTTATTCCTGGGAATGAAGTGGATCATCTGGGTGCCGAGCCGTTTTGCAAGCTCCTCGATCAGCTCCTTCTCCTGGTCCACATTACGGCTGTTGCAGATCAGTCCGCCCAGACGCACTCCGCCGGCTTCCGCAAACTTCACAATACCTTTGCAGATGTTGTTGGCCGCGTACATGGCCATCATCTCACCGGAGACGACGATGTAGATTTCCTGGGCCTTGCCCTCGCGGATGGGCATGGCGAAACCACCGCACACCACGTCGCCAAGAACATCGTAGAAAGCATAATCCAGTTCTTCGCTATCAGCATAGGCACCCAGCTGTTCAAGCAGGTTGATGGAAGTGATAATCCCTCGACCGGCGCAGCCGACACCCGGTTCCGGCCCCCCGGATTCCGTACACAACGTTCCGCCAAAGCCAACCTTGCGCACATCTTCCAGCTCGACATCTTCGCCTTCTTCGCGAAGGGTGTCCAAGACGGTTTTCTGGGCCAGCCCGCCTAGCAAGAGTCGCGTCGAGTCCGCCTTGGGATCGCAACCAACGACCATCACTTTTTTTCCCATTTCTACCAAACCGGCCACCGTGTTTTGTGTGGTTGTGGATTTGCCGATTCCGCCCTTGCCGTAAATTGCTATTTTTCTCATTTGTTTTTCCTTCTTCTACAGGGTTAACTGAAAGTTGGTTGAAATCGTTGTCTTTCATAGGAGCAACCGATGTGCCATAGAAGAAGAAATCAACATGATTTTATACAACCCATTAATATTAAAAGGATTAAAATTACACTCGATTACTTTTTCTCACATCTTTTTAAACTTGTTTGTCTCATCAATCTACATTCATGTAGAGTGACAACCTACAATTATGTAGATGCGACTCAAAATTCAAAAACTACGCATCTTTTCATTTTAAGCGATTATTTGATAAATCGGATTCAGGCCCGACAAGAAGACGGGGAGTATTTTGAAAGCTTAGCGAATACTTAAACACTATTGCGTCATGAACAATGGAAGAATTGTTGCTTTCCGGCGAGATAGTGCCCATCCAGAAATAGGCAAATTGGTCATTTCTGGATGGGCACGAACCAAGGCGGGTTTATCAAACAGTCGCTTGGTGAACGGTAATCAGCGTGCAGGAAGAAAAACGGGGGAAAGATATCACCGCCGGAAGTTGCAGTGGTATCAATTGGAAAGGGTTTTGTACTGACCGTTATTGAGTTTATTCTCGCGGATGATCTTATCCAACTTGAATTTCTTAACTCGATAGCCCATCTGCCTGAGAGTCAATCCAATTTCGCGGGCGGCCTTTTGCTGAACCCAGTCATTGCGCGCCAGGGCTTCCAATACGGTTTCTCTCTCCATCACCTCCAGCCTGGATGCCGTTGTCGGACTCGGCGCATCATAGGTTGCGGTTCCTTTTTTGCTGAACAGGTAGGGCGGCAACATGTTGGCCTGGATCTGATTGCTTTCGGCCATGATGGCCACCCGCTCGATGAGGTTCTCCAGCTCACGCACGTTTCCCGGCCAATTATAGGTGGCCATAATTTCCATGCACTCGGTGGAAAAATGAAACTGCCGGCCGTATTCCCGGGCGGTTTTGGAGATGAAATAATCCACCAATAGGGGAAGATCGGCCTTGCGCTGACGCAAGGCAGGTATCGAAATGGGAAATACATTCAGGCGGTAGAAAAGATCCGATCTGAAACGCCCCTCTTCCACCGCCTGGTTGAGATCGATGTTCGTGGCCGCGATAATGCGCACATCGACCTTGCGTGTCTGCGTGCTGCCCAAGCGTTCAAAGTCGCGTTCCTGCAAGAATCTCAACAGCTTGGCCTGAACGGGAAGCGGGAGTTCACCGATCTCGTCCAGAAATATGGTTCCACTGTCGGCCTCTTCCAGGCGACCTTTTTTCAATTGTGTGGCGCCCGTAAAGGCCCCTTTTTCGTGGCCGAACAATTCCGACTCGATCAGGTTGTCGGGCAGCGCGGCACAATTGACCTTGGTAAACGGATTTCTTCGACGTTGGCTCAGTTCGTGGATGATTCTCGCCGTCAGGGTTTTCCCGGTTCCCGATTCACCGAGCAGCAGTACCGACGCCCGGCTGGGCGCCACCTTGCGAATCATCTTGTTCAGCATCTGCATGGCCGGGCTGACGCCAACCGCAAAAAAGTGATTATACTTGGCCGACACTTCGGCTCTCAGACTGCGGTTTTCAGTCAGCAGATGTTCCTCGCGTCGTTCCACCTGACGGTTGAGTTGGACAAATTGGGCCATCAGGGTCGCCACGATGGTGAGGAAACGGATGTCTTCCTTGAAATCCACTTCCGGGCCGAAAAGCCGATCCACGCTGAGCACGCCGATGGGTTCGTTATTCAAAAGAATCGGCACGCCGATGAACGCCAGACTGTTCTTGGTGAGATTGCGGGCCTGGGTCCGGTTGAGAAAGAGGGGCTCTTTGCCGATATCCGGAACGGCAAAGGGCTGAGCGGTCTCAAAGATCGCCCCGGTCACCCCTTCCCCGGGATGATAGATTCCGCGTTTTTGTTCCCGGGGGTCCAGGCCATGGGAGGCAATGATTTTAAGAAGCCCCGTCTCCCGTTCCTTGAGCGTGACCGTACCCCGTTCCATGGGCAGATTTTTGGAGAGAATCTCAAGAATAGCCATCAGGGTATGGTCCAGGTCCAGCACCTGGCCGATTTTACGGCTGATGGCATAAAGTGTTTTCAGCTCCAGTTCGTGTATCTTGTTTTCCATATGCTTTAAAAATTTGGTTTTGCTTTCGTCTATGCGAAAATGATCAGTGATTATCCGCCGGTCCGGTCATCGACATCCGACCGGGGTATCATGCCTCGATAAAGGTTCAACTTGTATGCCAAGGCTTCAGATCACCGACAACAATCGAAACCGTTTGATATATTAGTCTTATTTAGATAATTAAAAATTTATTAATTTTTTTACAAACTACATATATGTCTTTTATATGATTTTTATTACATTAATGTTTTTATTTCCCCAACAAGCCGTTGATCCCTTTCCAGAACAAGGTTCCCGCATTTGGGGGAACTGACCATAAACAGATAAGGTCGCAGGCATGGATCGCTCATACAAAAATCCTGCTTGACGAAGCCATTGATGCGCACTAAGAGCGGGCCATGCCCGCGAAGAACTGCAAATCGATCCAAATGGGGTTACCCTGCCTCCCAGAAGGATCGATATTGACAATCCTAAAAAAGACCCTCAAATTAGGATACCTTAACACGTAAACGAAACGGACTACTCAGCGACCAAGAGCACTATAAAAAGGAATCATCATGCATTACGAAGGCAACATCATCCGTCCACCGAGTGAAGCCAACAGCATCCTGCTCCAGGTTACCGTGGGATGTTCGCACAACAAGTGCACCTTTTGCGGAACCTATACCGGCGAGCGGTTTCGTATTAAATCCGACGATATCATCATGGCCGACATCGCCTTTGCCGCACAATACTGCCAACGTCAGCGGCGTGTTTTTCTTTGCGATGGCGATGCCATGATCATTCCGCACAAACGACTGATGAAAATTCTGACCGAAATACGCCGGCAACTTCCCTGGGTCACCCGGGTGGGAGTGTATGCCAACACCAAGAGTCTGAACATGAAAAGCGATGCAGAGTTGCGTGAGCTGCACGAAAACGGAATCGGCATCGCTTACATGGGCCTCGAGTCCGGTGACGATGTCACCCTTAAAGCCATTAGAAAAGGGGCCACGTCCCAGCGCATGATCGATATGGGCCGCAAGGCGCGTGCTGCCGGCATCAAGCTTTCCGTGACGGTCCTGTTGGGATTGGCGGGGCGTGAGCGTTCCCAGATCCATGCCCGCGAGACCGGCCGCGTGCTGTCGGCCATCGATCCGGAGTTCGTTGGCGCGCTCAGTTTGATGCTTATTCCGGGCACCCCCCTTTACGATCAACACCAAAATGGCACATTCGATCTCATCGACCCGGACGAGATGCTGGCCGAATTGCGGACGATGATCGCCGAGACACACCAGACCCAAGGAATGTTTCATGCCAACCATGCCTCGAATTACCTGCCCATCCGCGCCCGCATGCCCAAGGAGAAGGCCCAGACCCTGGCCCTGATCGACGCGGCCCTGGCCGGCAAGGTGGAGCTGCGGCCGGAATGGATGCGGGCGCTATAAGCACCTGTTTGAAAACCCTTGATTCGACGCCTGATCTTTTGTATCAAGCCCTTTCAATGTCAGTGCGTCAATTCAAATTCCTGCAAAGGAGCAGTATTAAATGAATACGGGCAAGCAGAAAAAACGATCGGCCATCGACGATCTGTGCATCAATACCATTCGAACGCTCTCCATGGATGCGGTGCAGAAAGCCAATTCCGGCCACCCGGGCGCCCCCATGGGGCTGGCGCCGGCCGGCTACACCCTCTGGACCCGGGTGCTCAAACACAACCCGGCCAATCCGGACTGGCCCGACCGTGACCGGTTCGTCCTTTCCGGCGGCCATGCATCCATGCTGCTTTACAGTCTTTTACATTTGACGGGCTACGACCTCAGCCTGGAAGAAATTGAAAACTTCCGCCAATGGGGCAGCAAAACACCGGGCCATCCGGAATACGGGCACACCCCCGGTGTGGAGACGACCACCGGCCCCCTGGGCCAGGGATTCGCCAATGCCGTCGGCATGGCCATGGCCGAATGTCACCTGGCCGCCTGTTTCAACAAGCCGGGTTTCGACATGGTCGACCACCATACCTACGTCATGTGCGGGGATGGTGATTTGATGGAAGGCGTGGCCTCCGAAGCCGCTTCGCTTGCCGGCCATTTGGGCCTGGGCAAGCTGATCTGCCTCTATGACAACAATGGCATTTCCATCGAAGGCACGACTGAAATCGCCTTTACCGAAAAGGTGGCCAAGCGATTCAAAGCCTATCACTGGCAGGTCATCAAGGTTGAGGACGGCAGCGATCCCCAGGCGATTGAAAAAGCATTGCAGGAAGCCAAAGCCGACACCCAAAAACCGTCGATCATCATGCTTGAAACCCACATCGCCCACGGCAGTCCCAACAAGCAGGACACGCCCGATGCCCACGGTTCACCGCTGGGTGAGGATGAGATTCAGCTGACCAAAGACGCCTTGGGCTGGAAGGAAAAAACGCCCTTCAGCATTCCCGCCGAGGCCCGCGACATTTTCCGCAAGTGCCTCAACACCGGCGAAAAGGCCGAGGCCCGCTGGAAGGACATCTATAAGAAATACGCCAAAGCAAATTCGGATTTGGCCGACGCCTGGGTCAATGCCCTGACCCGCTTCATGCCCAAGGGATGGGAATGCGGCATGCCCCAATTCTCGCCCGAGGAGGGTCCCATGGCCACACGCGCCGCTTCCGGAAAGGCACTCAACGCCGCGGCGGCCGTGTTCCCCAGCCTGATGGGGGGATCCGCCGATCTGGCGCCTTCCAACAAAACCTTTATCGACGCCAGCCCCGAATTTCAGAAAGCGGACTATTCGGGTCGCAATATCCGCTTCGGCGTGCGCGAATTTGCCATGGGCGCCATCATGTCGGGCATGTTTCTGCACGGCGGTATCCGGCCTTACGGCGGCACCTTTCTGGTTTTTGCCGACTATGTGCGTCCCGCCATCCGGGTGGCGGCCCTGATGAAACTACCGGTGATTTACATTTTCACCCATGACAGCGTCGCCGTGGGTGAAGACGGGCCGACCCATCAACCCGTGGAACAACTGGCTTCCTTGCGCGCCATTCCCAATTTGACGGTGATCCGACCGGCCGACGCCAACGAGACCGTTCAGGCCTGGCGCAAGGCCATCGCCACCAACGATCAGCCGGTGGCCTTGATCCTCAGCCGCCAGAAACTCCCCATTCTCGATGCCAAGCAAACCGCCAGCGGGGTCGATCGTGGCGCTTATATTCTGTCTAATTGTGAAGGTCGACCGCAGATTTTACTGATCGCCACCGGCGCCGAAGTTCACATCACCCTCGAGGCCCAGGCCATCCTGGCCGAAAAGGGTATTGCCGCGCGTGTGATCAACATGCCGTCCTGGGAACTTTTCGAGGCCCAACCGGATCACTATAAAAAACGAATCCTGCCGGCGACCTATAAGAAACGCATCGCCGTGGAAGCCGGCATTCCCATGGGATGGGAACGCTATGTCGGTTCCGACGGCAAGATCATCGGTATCGATCACTTTGGCGCCTCGGCGCCGGGTGCCACGGTATTGGAGAAGATGGGGTTTACGGCCGACAATATTGTCGACACCGCCATGCAGATGCTGAAAAAATAAACCAGTTCAAAAAATTGAACGGGGGCCGCCTGCAAGGGCGGCCTTTTTTTGTCGCGTGGTAATGATTTATTCGGGTGCATCAACCGTCAAGAACACGCCGTATCGTCCGGGACACCTGTTGAAAATCCATGGGCTTCATCAAAAAACCACGAATTCCCAAGGCCTTGGCCGTTTCTTCGGAAATTGATTCACTATGCCCCGTACAAATAATGATGGGGATGTCGGGACGAATTTTCAGCGCCTCCCGGGCGAACTGCTTGCCGGACATTTTAGGCATCGACATGTCGGTGACAATGAGATCGAAGGACTCGGGAGCGGCATGAAAGGCATCGAGAGCCTGGAGGCTGCTGTTCATAACGGTGGCCCGGTAACCGAGATGTTCAAGCATCCGTTTCCCCAAATCGCTCAACGCATCTTCATCATCCACGAAAAGAATCCGTTCGTTTCCCCCGGGCAGGTCCTTGACCAAGGGGGGCTGATCGGCTTCAAAGCGCCCATGGGAAGCGGGGAGCCATATGGTGAAGGCCGACCCTTCGCCCACCTGACTGCGGACGCGAATCACTCCTTTTTGACGATGGACGATGCTGGCCACCAACGAGAGGCCCAGGCCGGTGCCCTTGTCCGTGCCCTTGGTGGTATAATAGGGATCGAAAATATGATCCATCACGTCGGGCGGCATGCCGCAACCGTTGTCGGCAACGGTCAACCGCACATAGGAGCCGGGTTTGAGTCCGGCATCGGCCGCCGCCATTTCGGCATCGACGGTCTGGCCGTCCACGATCAATTCGAGCTTTCCGCCCTGCTCCCCCATGGCATGCTGGGCATTGGTACAAAGATTGAGGATGATCTGATGAATTTGCGTGGGATCCGCCAGCACGGGATCCGTTGATGGGTTGATCCGCTGACGAATTTCAATCGTCGTGGGCAGCGTGGCCCGCAAGAGGTTCACGGCCTCTTGAACAACGGCCCCCATATCGACCGGGATTTGTTTGCCGTTGGGTTGACGACTGAATGAAAGGATTTGCCTCACCAATGCCTTGGCGCGCTGGCCGGCATTGACGATGTTTTCGAGGCAGTGATTCAGTTCCGGTTGGTCGACGGGTACACTGAGTTGGGCCAGTTCGCCGTATCCGATGACAGCACTGAGTATATTGTTGAAATCATGTGCGATTCCACCAGCCAAGCGACCAATGGCCTCCAACTTCTGGGATTGAGCCCGCTGGGTTTCGATACGTTTTAGCCGGGTCTTGAAGAGACCATTGGGCTCGACTTGAACACCGGACGATTTACCGCCGAGTTCCACTGCGGCAATAATTTGCCCCAGGAATGGCGCCGTTCGATCGGCGGGGAATGCGATCAGACAGCAATCCAACGGTTGCCGATCCTTTCTGACCAAGCGGGTATTGACGATTCCGATGCCCCGCTCCCTGATCGTATCGTGCAGGATTTTACCGACCATCTCATATTCCTCGGCCGAGGGATAGAGCATGATGGTGTCCCGGTTATTGATTTCATTCTCCGGGTAACCGATCATCTTAATAAAAGAATCATTGGCCCAACTCAGGACACGGTTACTCACCACGCCCAGTCCAATCGGACAGGATTGAAGGACGTCGAGAGCCACGCCCATTTCTTGATCAGCCACCCTTGTAGCCATCTGATCCATTTTCGTAGACCTTGTTCCCCCCACATTTCTTGCCTGGCCGAATCACGCCCTTCACTGTTGATTCTCCGGCGACACCCCGGTTCGCGACAAGACATACGGGCATCGAATATGGGGGCTCAGGACTTTGGAATAAAATCCGGGTAAAGCAATTTTACACAATCCGGGCAGATCCCGTGCGAAAAATCGGCCTGGGTTCTATCCTTCAGAAAGCTTTCAATTGGCACCCATTTTTCGTTCCCATCCCTTATTTTCTTGCAATGCGCACAGATTGGAATGAATCCGCTCAACACCTTTTCGAGAGCCTCGGCAAGCTGCTCCTTGAGAATCCGCTGCGAGGCCAGGGCCTGCTTCATCTCGGTGATATCCAAAAGGGAGGCCACCGCCGCCGTCGAGCCGCGAATCAAGTCAACGGTGACAAATATGTCACGCCGCCCGCCGTCGCGGGTGGCGAGCTTGAACTCGTAATTCGTGGGCGTGTCCTCTGGGTGATTCCGTCTTCGCCGATGATAGGATTCAACCCGCTTCCGATCTGAAATGTCGACAACGTCCAGAATCGATTTTTTATTTTTAATCAACGCGTTGCGAAATCCTGAAAGTCGCTCGAATTCACGGTTAACCAGCAAAATGGTCGTATCTTCCGCGATGATCACCATTGCCGTCCCCGTATTTTCGAATATGGTCCGGTATTTCTCTTCGGAGGCGGACAGGGCGCCACGAGCGGCGGTCAATTGTTCACTAAGGGCAACGGTAATGATGGACACAACGAAGAGCATGGTGGCCCTGAGCGTATCGTTGACGGTCAACGAGTAAGTCCCATGCAGGTACTGAGCGAGCATTAAAAAAAGGGCCAGCAAAACGGTGATAATGAGCCCCCGCTTCTTCCACCAGACGCAGGCCATGATAATGGGAACGTAAAAAAAATGAGTAAAAAGGATGCCGGTTCCAAGAATATTCTTGAAAAAATAAGTCAGAATTCCGGCCGCGATCAACAGCATCAACATCAGTGAGAATCGTGATTTTGAACTATCCAGCAAAAGCGTAATCCTGTTCGAAGCGGTCCCATTGAATGACGAACGCACTTACAAAACGTCAATGGTCAGTCGATTCGGATGATTAGAGCAGCATCCATGCCAACCACCGACGACCGAAAAATGGGATGGCAACCCATTTAAATAATACAGGATTCGGAAAGGAGCCGCATTGATAAAGTTGAGTATGGCCATCCCATTCGTGTCGACATTATTGTCGATATGGAAAGAAACCTGACGGAATGCGGATAGGTTGCCGCCATCCACACGCCACCGAGTCGCCTTCAACGCCTATTAAAAATATGCCCGCCTGTCATCACCAATGAACCGAATGATGCTGAAAGCGGGCACACGTTTGGGGCAACCAATCGATGCATGTCATATTCATATGATGTCGGCGAAAAAGCGTTCCGCTGGTCTGTTTGTTTTTATGCCATGGTGTTTACAGAGAATAGCGAACCGGATGATACGCCGCCAAGCACCGATGCAAGATCCGACGATTGATTCTGCGCACTCCCCAAACTGGCCGTCATCAAATAATTTTCGATGCCGCCGGTCTGCGACCAGGCACTGCTGGCCAGTCCTTTATCGCCGGCCATGGCGGGCGGCGGATCGTCGGGGCGATTTTCCTCCAAGGCGGCCAAGGTTTCTTCCTCGCTGAGTTCACCGTCACCATCCGCATCGTATGCATCAATCAAGTCCGCTGCCGTCATGTCTTCACCGGTGGCCTCGCTGATCATTTGGGCAATCCCCTCGGCCTCCGTTTCATCGAGACTTCCATCCTCATCTTCATCGGAATCGCTGAACAGTTGCGAGTCATCAGGCGGTGGCGGCGGTGGTCCCTGCATGCCGCCCATGCCCCCTGGTGGCGGCCCCTCGGGACGATTATCATCCATGAAAGCCTGGGTTTCCTCCTCGCTGAGTTCACCGTCGCCATCCTCGTCATATTCGGCGAACAGCTCATCTGTGTCGACGTCTTCACCGGTCATCTGGCTCATTTTTTCGGCCATGTCGCTGAATTCCGTCTTGTCCAGTCCCCCGCTATCGTCCGCGTCGATCTTACTGAACATCTCCTTTGGACTCGGCCGACTGCCCGTGCCCGACATCTGTCCCATGCCGTAGCTGCTTGAACCCATACTGCTGATCATCATGACAAGCCTCCTGTAAAATTGAATTGATATTTTCGACCTGTGATCATCGGTATCCGACGATCCGCATCCATGTTTCTGACGTGTGGGTACGGTGTAATACCCTCTTGATCTTCCTTATCGCCGTTAATAAACGGTGCTTTATGGCCGCGGCGTTATGCTGCGGTAACTCTTTGTAAAGCCAAGGTGGACGAGATGTTGGGGGAAGGGAAAGGCGTATCGCCGGGGTTTCGTTGTCGTTGTCGTGATCGTCGTCGTAATCGGCTTTTCTCTTAATCGATTACGACTACGACAACCGCTGCGCTGACAACGACGATTCATCAATACCATGATCATGAAATCGGATTTGATCATCGTTTAGACCAAGAAATACGTGAAGAGCATGGGAACCAGAGGGAAAATACGGGACAATGGTCTATCCGGAATGGTCGCAGGCGTTGCCAGCTCCTACTGAGCCGTGGCATGAATGACTATTGCATCTGGTTCCCAAGCTCTGCTTGGGAACCCAAATCGCCGGGGCTGGGCTCCGGCCCGCCCCACCGACCAGCTGCCAATCCCAGCTCCGGACAAGCCCTGGCGTGCCCTGGCGGCTGCGCACGCCGTGCCCGTCAGGGCGTGTTCCTCCGCTGGCGTCCGCGGTGGCTTGGTCGGTTCTCACTAATTTTGCAAAAGGTAAAAAACAAAAATGTAAAACTGATATGGCAAGTCGCAGCCCCAAGTCGTAGCCCCGGCTGTCCGGCGCGCCCCTGCTACGATCTGCCGAGCGACAGTATATGCTTCTGGCGTCCCAGCCGCCGCCCCGGTACACCCGGAGCACGCCCGATGAAGGGCCTTTAGGGTCGGTCACCGAACCGGTTGGATAATGCCCGTACCAGTCCTGACACCACTCCAAAACATTGCCGTGTATGTCGTATAACCCCCAGGCATTAGCCCTTTTTTGACCCACTGCGTGTGTTTGTTGACCTGAGTTGGACTCATACCAGGCATAATTACCAAGCAGTCTTGTGCTGTCGCCGAAACCATACCAGCCGGTGCTTCCCGCCCGGGCCGCATACTCCCACTCCGCCTCGGTGGGTAATCGGTATTTGTCGGTGCTCTCCTTTTGGTTGAGCTTTTGGATAAAGGTCTGGGCGTCGTCCCAGGAAACCCTTTCCACCGGGCAATCATCCCCGCAGCGCTTGAAATTGGATGGGTTGCTGCCCATCACCTGCCGCCACTGCCCCTGGGTCACCTCCGTGGTCTGCAGGTAGTACCCACGGGTCAGGGTCACCTTGTGATGGCGCTCGTCACGGTCTCTTATCGACTCGCTATTCGGACTGCCCATCATGAAGGTGCCGGGCTGGATGTAAACAAAGTCCATGCTCAGACTGTTGGTGATGCGGGATTTGCTGGCCGCTGTCGTCGATGGCGAAACCACTGGGGCCGGCCGCGACGCCGGTTCGGTGCCGGCCAACCGGAAGCCGATGCGCTTGTCCTCTCCGGCGGAAAGGCTCACCCAGCGGGTCTGTTTGCCATAACCTTCGGCCGATACTTCGACATGGTAGTCCCCGGGAGACAACTCCATTCCCTGTTGAAACACCGGGCCGATGTTGAGGATCCGCACCCGGGCGTTGGATGGATCCGTATTCACGTAAAGACGAGCGGTCTTGGGTCCCTGCTCGGTCAGCCAGGCCTCGAGCGAGGCCGTGCGGCCCGTACTTATCTCCACGCTGGTGCGGTAAGTGTCGTAGCCCTTTTTTTTCACCTGCACCCGGTGGGAACCGGTGCTCAGCGCCATGGCCGTTAGCGGCGTGTTGCCAATCAACCGGCCGTCCACGATCACCTCGGCGTTGGAAACGTTGGCGGTTACGGAAAGGCGGCCTTGGGGGGACGATGGGGTGTCGATCACCGCCCCGGAACTGGCCGTCAGAAAAACGAAATCCCCCTTATCGAGTTTTGGGTTGTTTATCTTGCCGAACTGGGGATGTTGGGCCTTGCGGGTATAATTGACCACATTTTCCTGCAGATACCCCCCCAGCTCTTCGCCGGTGATGTAGGTGTCGCCGTTCAAGTCGGCGAAACCATCCCGGATCGCCTGAATGAACACATCCTTGAACACCGATCGATCCGGAACCTGCTCGTCTTCCGTGCCGGCGGTGATGAATTGACGCACCGGCCAGGCCACTTTCTCTTGGACATAGGCGGACGGCTTGGCCCGCAGCATCTGAAAGATAGGCCAGGAGAAAAAGGAATCGAAGGCCATCAGCACGTGCTTGGAGCGGATCTGCTTGGAAACCGTCTCGATGGTCCGCATGCTGACGGCCGTATTCATGAAACCAAAGAGGTCCCTGTCCGGGTCCGGTGCGTCCACGGGAACCAGATAACCCAGTTGGGTTCCGTCGGCCTCCTCCAGGGTCTGTCCGTGGCCAGAATACCAGAACAATATGGGGATGTCTTTTTTACTTGTTAGCGGTGGAGCAGAATTGAGCGAAGCATATAATAATAGAGGAGATAATGCAAATTGAGGGGATTCGCGCGCAGGGTAAATCGTATGTAACTCAGGCTCATCGCTATCGGGATCGCTATCGAAATCGAGAAGCAAAAATGGATTCCATATGCGATTGCACTGCTTTCTGGGCTTGGCCCACATTTCCAACCACGGCGGATTGTAGGAGCTGGCAACGCCTGCGACCCTTCGCGGCCAGGGCCGCTCCTACAGCCGGCCGTGCGCCGATCCTCGGCTTGCCATGGGTGCGCTTGCCGTGCCCCCCTTGCCACTCGCGCCCATACGCTGCGCAGTAGAAGCGTAGGTTGGGTTGAGGCACGAAACCCAACATCGATGATTTCGTCTCGCTCCCATGCTCCGCGTGGGAGCGCACATGGCCTGGCATTGGATGGGGCATGGGGTTCCCAGGAAGAGCGTGGGAACCAGAGGGAAAGCATCATCTGGCCGGGGCATCGTTGTCGTCGTCGTAATCGGTTTTTCCCTTTTCGATTACGACAACCGCTGCGCTGACAACGACAACGAAGATCGAAAATTGGTTACATGCGGGGGTTTTGGGGTCGGCACCCTATCGTTGCCCATTAGGGCTTACGACTTGCTACAAACGGCGGGCAGGCGTTTGAGAAAACGGCTGCGGTGATGGCCATGCAGGCTGATGGCCTCGATATCCAGGCCCATTTCGACAAAATAACGATCGTCGAAATAGCATAGGTTGGCCATGATCAGCTCCCGGTCCTCCGGGCTGCAGCGTTGGATTCGGTTGAACAAGGCCTGATTGTCGGTCATCTGCCAGGCGGACAGGAAGGCCATCGTGTCGGCCACCCGGCACATACGCCGGTCCAAGTCCTCACAATACGCGGCCGTCAGATGACCGGATGATTCCAGGAGTTCTTTCAGGTAAGGCAACAATGCCTCGCTTTTGATCTGCAGGTGGGTTTCACGCTTGAGCCAGGTTACCGGATGCTGGGTACCGATAACCGCTGCAAACTGCTCACTCAAGGCGCAATGACGATCCTTTTGGATCTTAGCCGTCTCGCCCCGCTGGTAGATATCGATTCGTCTGGGATTCACGAGAAGATCACCGGCCGCCTGGAATTCACAGCTGTCGGCATAATCGCCCGCCAGCTTGACGGCGAGTTCGGCGATTCTGGCAATGGTCAGCCAAAAAACGCAAGGATCACTGACGTCGAGGTCTTGAGCCATTTCCAGGGCTTGATCGAGAAAGGCCTCGTTGGGAAGCCCGGCGGCATCACGGCTCAGTTGCTGGTTGAATGCCAGCCACGGATCCTGACCCCAAAATGATTCCTCGGCCGGATAGGTGTCATGGGCAATGGATACATACGACGACACGGGCTCTCCCTTTCAATTAAATTTTTTCAATAGCGACCGAACAGGCTTTATATTCGGCCGTCAGCGTGACCGGATCGAAGGCGGCATTGGTCAACCAGTTGGCATTACCATCCCGGAAGTGAAATGCCATCCACACCATCCCCTGGGGAACCTCGGGAGTCACATTGGCTCGCACAGTGACCGCTCCGCGCCTGGATTTAACTCGGATCTTCTCACCATTGGCAATACCCAGGTGACCCGCATCATCGAAAGAAATGTCGGCAGTTTCTTCTCCCAGAAGATCATTGAGGCCTTCGCATCGGCCGGTCTGGGTACGCGTATGGTAGTGGTAAAGCCGCCGCCCGGTGCTGAGCACCAGGGGATATGCGTCGTCGGGTACTTCGGCCGGTGGTGTCCATTCGGCCGGCATGAAGCGACCCAACCCACAGGTAAAATTGCCGTCTCTGTGCAGGAATGTCGTCCCGGGATGCTCGATCGTGGGGCAGGGCCACTGGAGCCCGTCCTCCTCAATGCGGTAGTACTTGACACCACCCAGGTTCGGGGCCAGCATGGAGATCTCATTATCCCAGATCTCCTGTCCGCTGTTCGACGCCCAATCGTGACCCAAGCGTTTGGCGATCTGTTTGAAGATCCACCAGTTGGGTTTCGAGACACCCGGCGCCTGGCTGACATCGCGCACCCGGCTGACCCGACGCTCACTATTGGTAAACGTGCCGTTGTTCTCGCTCCAGGCACACGCCGGCAGTACCACATGGGCAAACCGGGTGGTCTCGTTTTGGAAGATATCCTGAACGACGAGAAATTCGGCCGATGCCAATTCGTGTTCCACCTTGTGGATATCCGGTTCGGTATTGGCCAGATTTTCACCGAAAATATAAAACGCCCTCACCTTGCCGTCCACCAGTCCGTCCATCATCTGGGGAATCATCAGCCCCAGCTGGGTGGACATGCCGTCGGTTTCCCAGGCCTTCTCAAACTTCTCGCACATCTTCTCGTCGGTTACGGCCTGGTACCCGGGGTAGACATTGGGCAGCGCGCCCATGTCACAGGCGCCCTGAACGTTGTTCTGACCGCGCAGTGGGTTGACACCGCCCATCTCCACGCCCATGTTACCCAAGAGCATCTGCAGGTTGGCGGTGGACATGACGTTGTTCCTGCCGCAGGTGTGCTCGGTGATGCCTAATGTGTAGCAGAGCATTACCGGTTTCACCGACGCCAGCAGGCGGGCCACTTCACGGATTTTGTCGGCTTGGATACCGCAGATGTCAACGACCTTTTCCGGCGGATAGTTCATGACGACCGCTTTGAGGTCGTCGAAACCGGTGGTGTTGTTCTGCACGAATTCCTTGTCGTAAAGATCCTCTTCGATCAAGACGGCCATGATGGCGTTGAGCAGGGCGATATCGCTACCCACCTTGATCTGCAGGTGCATATCGGCGAAATCCACCAGCCGATGCCGTCTGGGATCGGCCACAATCAGCTTGGCCCCCTTGAGGACTGCATTTTTCACGAATGTGGAGGCCACGGGATGGGCCTCGGTCATGTTAGAACCGATGACGAAAAACATTTTGGCCCGAGAAAACTCGGAGAAAGAATTGGTCATTGCCCCTGACCCGAATGTTGCCGCCAGCCCGGCGACGGTTGGGGCATGTCAAGTACGGGCGCAATGGTCGATGTTGTTGGTCTTAAACACCCCCCTGAACAGCTTTTGCATCTGGTATGAATCTTCGTTGATACTGCGGGCACAGCTCACACCAGCCACGGCATCGGGACCACTCTCTTTGATAATCTGCTTGAACTTGCTCGCCACCAGATCCAGAGCCTCATCCCAAGAGGCCTCACGAAAGGTGTCTCCTTCACGGATCAGGGGCGTGATCAGGCGTTCCTCGGAGTAAATGAAATCGTAGCCGAAGCGACCCTTGACACACAGCCGTCCCTTGTTGGGTGAGCCCTCCTCGACCCCGGTGACCTTGACTATTTTGCCATCCTTGACGTGTAGCCACTGCTGGCATCCCACGCCGCAGTATGGGCAGGTGGTACGGACTTTTTCGGTTTCCCAGGGCCGCCAGTCAAAACGGGCCTTTTTCTCGGTCAAGGCGCCGGTGGGACAGGCCTGGATGCACTCACCGCAGAAGACGCATTGGGAGTCCTTCAAGGCCACATCATCGCCAGCCACGATCTTGGCGTCGGCACTGCGGTAACCGAAGTTGATGGCCCGATTGACCTGCACCTCGTTACAGGCCTGCACACAACGGCCGCATAGGATGCAACGGGAGAAATCACGCACGATCAACGGATTGGCCAGTTCCATGGCATAGCGGGTTTCCTTACGCGGATATTTGCCGCCTTCCACCTGATACTGGTAGGCCAGATCCTGAAGCCGGCAATCCCCCCAGGATGGGCAGAGGGTCTCGAAACGATCGGATGTAGCGGCCTGCACCTGGTAATCGGTCCAGTCGTCCTCACGGCCCGATCCAATGGCGCAATTGTGATTGCCCGAGGCCAGCATCAACTCCAAGGTTTCCCGCCTCGAGGCCACGACGGTGGGAGATTCGGTCAGTACATCCATGCCGTCGACAGCCGGTGTATTGCACGCGGTCACCAGTCTGCTGCTCCCCTTGACTTCGACCACGCAAATACGACACGCCCCGGTGGGCGTGGCATCCTTGAGGTAGCAAAGCGTCGGGATGGGAATCTGATTCGCTTGGGCAACCGCTAAAATGGTCTGCCCGGTTTCAAACGAAAAAGGGGAACCGTTGAGTATAATGGTACCCTGGGCCATGGACTGCTCCTTTCTTTATGCCATAAGCGACATAACGTTTGTTGCTATTAAAAAATCATCGGTTTGTCAATCAGTTTTGCCATCGGAAACGGATTTTGGTGCAAAATGGCCGATTCATGCGCACGATGGCATATAAATATTAATAATTATTAATTAAATCCAATCCATCAGCGTCTCACAATTGCTTCTATTTGATACAACCGCAATAATTGTTCCGCATTGACAACATTTTGCGGCTAGGCTATTCGGTCAAAAAGGATTGAGTACTGTAACCAGCAACTTTCTAATATACGGGAGACACAACGCATGGCAGAGATGAAATCTACCTACAGCGTCTGTGGGATGTGCACGGTGAGGTGCCCCATTAAAGTTGAGACAGAAAATGGGGCCGTTCGTTTCATTCAAGGGAATCCTCACATGGGTGGTATCAATGGTGCGCTGTGCGCACGCGGTGCGGCCGGCAAGGCACTGATCAATGACAATGAACGGATCCAACGCCCCATGATCCGGGTCGGCGACCGCGGCCAGGGCAACTGGAAAGCCATCGGCTGGGACGAGGCGCTGGACTACGCGGCCAAACAACTCAAGTCGGTCATCGACACCCATGGCGGCCGAAGCATCCTCTTTTCCGACCGCGGCGGTCCGTTCCGGGACATTCACCAGGCCTTCGTGCGTGGCCTCGGCTCTCCCAACTGGTGTAATCACGACGCATCCTGCGCCCGCAACGTGCAGCATGCGGCTCTCTCCCTGTTCGGCTTCGGTCGCAAAGGGGTCGGCTATGATCTTAAAAACGCCCGTCACGTGGTGCTTCAGACCCGCAATATTTTCGAGGCTATCAATGTCAAGGAAGTCAACGATCTCATGGCGGCCATGGAAAAGGGCTGTAAACTGACGGTTATCGATATCCGGGCCAATATATCGGCGACAAAGGCCCATCGTTTCATGATGATCCGTCCCGGATCGGACTACGCGTTGAATCTGTCGGTCATTCACACCCTTCTCAACCGCGGTCTAACCAACGCCGATTATGTCAATCGATGGTTCAAGGATCTGGATGTATTGGAACGGTTCGTCGAGCCCTATACCCCCGAATGGGCCGAACAGGAAACCGGCATCCCTGCGGCGGACATCGTCGGTTTCGCCAAGGAGCTGGCCGAGGACGCTCCGGCCGTACTCTGGCATCCGGGATGGATGAACGCTCGGTACACCGACTCCTTCTACATGTCCCGATCCATTTACATTATCAACGCCCTGTTGGGTTCCATCGGCGCCAAAGGCGGGCTGCCCATGGTCAACAAGCCAGGCGATGTCGGCCGCAAGGGGCTCAAAAAACTAACCGATCTGGTACCGCCGACCGAAGAGAAACGGGCCGACGGAACCGGCTGGAAGTACGGTCATTTAGACACCGGCCCCGGCCTTCTCAACCTGGCCTTCGATGCCATCGAAACCGAGGATCCGTATCCGGTGAAGGCCTATATCGCCTATCGCCACGATCCGCTCATGGGGTTCCCCGATCCAGAACGAATCAAACAAAAATGGTCCAAGCTGGATTTTCTCATGTCGGTCAGTTTTACCTGGTCGGACACGGCCTGGCACTCGGACCTGGTGCTGCCCTTGTCTCCCTACCTGGAGCGCGAATCGATCCTGGCCTGTAAAAACGGGTTGAATCCCTATATGTTTACCCGCAGGCGGGCGGCCGAACCGCGTTACGATACCCGTGCCGACTGGGAAATCCTGTGCGGCCTGGCCAAACGCCTGGGCATCGACGCCCTGGCCTTTGATTCCATCGACGACATCTGGAACTACCAGTTGGACGGCACCGGGGTGAGCGTAGCCGATTTCGATGCCACCGGTTTCGTCCAGCTGGGCGACGGCCCCGTGTACAAAGCGGAACCCACCTTCAAGACACCATCGGGAAAAATAGAGATCATCAACGAAAAATGGGAATCCCAGGGTGTTCCGTCCCTCAAGCCTTATGAAGGCACCCACCCGCCCGAAGGCCAGTTCCGGATCACCTTTGGACGCTGCGGCGTACACACCCAGGGACACACGGTCAATAATAGCCTACTGTTCGAGCAGGTCCCGGAGAACATCTTGTGGATCAATGCCGGTGCCGGCGCCAAGCTGGGACTTGTCGACGGAGATATGGTGGAAATCAGCGGAAACGGTCGCGGTGGACGTATGCGCGCCCGCTTGACCGACCTGATCCATCCCGAGGCGGTGTTCATGCTGCATGGATTTGGCCATCAGCTGCCCGTGGAGAGCCGTGCCTTTGGCAAAGGCGTGGCCGATCACGAGTTAATGTGTGGTGGTCTGGACAAATGGGATAAAGGCGGCGGGGCGATCGCCATGCAGGAACATTTCGTGTCGGTGGCCAGGTGCTAAAAAACAGGTCAGGCTGAAGGGATGGTAGACGCCGTTTGGCGGACGCACCACCTCTTTTCGCAGTTTACTTCGAAACGAGAAAAAAAATACCGGGGCAGATTGAAATCTGTCCCGGTGTTTTTATTTTTTGGTTTTTGCCCGGTGCTGAATCATCTCACCGACGATGCTCACCCCGATCTCTTCCGGGGTTTCGGCATCAATGGAAATGCCGATGGGCGAGTGTACCCGATCGATGTCCGCTTGGACATACCCCTCTTCGAAAAGCGCGCTGTAAATCGCATCTCTTTTCCTGCGGCTACCGATCATACCGATGTAGCCGGCCTGCGTTTTCAATGCCTGGGCCAGTACGGTTTTGTCGTGCAGGTGGCCACGGGTCAAAATCACCACATAGTCATCCTGATATATCTCAAGCCCTGCGAAACTCTCCTTGAAATGCGTCAACACCCGGATTTCATTTGCATCGGGAAATCGCTGGTCGTTGGCGAATTCCTCCCGGTCATCGGCCACGGACACGGAAAAGCCCACCATGGCGGCCAAGTGCGCCGTGGGCTGGGCCACGTGACCGGCGCCGAAAATGAATGCCCGACAGATCCGGCCGACCGGTTCCACAACCACGAAACCGCCAATGACACTCAAGGTATGAATCATCGATGAGGATGCCACCGCGCCCACTTGGTCTTGTTCGATGGCCGAAAGCGGGAGGTCACCCAAAATCTCCCCACGGGCCGAGACAATGCCATGACGAACCTCGCCAACCTGGCCGTGGTCCATTTTTACCATGGTCAGCAGGCTACCGCTGGCATTCGAAGTAAAAAGTTCTCGCCAATTATTGAAAACGAGGCGATTGGCGGGTGTGGGCGCAATATAGTCTAACAGCACCTCTGCCTGGCCGCCACAAATCATATCCATGGAGGCGACACTTTCCAGACTCAGATCAAAGGGGATCAATTCCGATTGCCCACGTTCAATCAATTCCACGGCTTTTGACATGGCCCCGGCTTCGATTATGCCACCACCAATCGTACCGATACCGCGTCCATCGGCAGTGATGATCATCTTGCTTCCTGACGTGCGCGGCGTGGATCCGCTGTGGCTGATGATGGTGGCCAAAACAATCGGTTGGTTGGATGCCAGAAGTTCACAAGCGTTATGAGCAATGGTACGCATGGGTCAGATTCCTTTAAATTGTTTTTTTGTCAACGCAATAAATCGCGGCTTTTAAATAGCGTTACAAAAAGCGGAGATCAAGCCCAAAGACAACAACAGCGAAACAGAATACTGTTGCTGATGATCCGGTATCTTCATGGAAAAAGCCTCTTCCTCATTAATGCAAACAATGCCAAAATCCAAATGTCAAATAAAGGTTCTGATCTTTTCAAAAGTAGCAGTATACCATCATTTGACATTTTTAATTGGTTATTTGTCATTCTCCGGATCGGTGTGGGCGATAGAGCCGCGTCCCGTCAACGGCCGAGAGGTTGTACAAACAAAATGGAATCAGCCGGGTATCCGGAGCCATCACATGAATGCAGCAATCGCGCACCCGCTCCAAATCCAGGTTCCAGGCATCCTGAAACGCCATGGCCGACACCGACAATAGATGCGTCCGGGCCCGCTGAAGAAACAGGTCCAGATCCATGGCATCCGGCATGGTTGAATCACCGCCAGGTGAAGGGGGGATGGAGGGCCCACAGCATGTCTGGGGCGCCCGCCATTGTCGGGCCACATAGGCGATGGCATTGGCCGCCCCCACCTCGGCCTGAATCGGTTCAGCGCAGCAGGTACCGCCTGAGCGCCCCACGGTTTTGACGCTGCCGTCAGGCATCACCATATAACTCGCACTGAAACTGCAAAGCGAATTCTCACATCCGGGTGGTGAAAAATCAGAAATGTTGAAGGCACCGTCGGTCTGGGATTCTATGAGGCGCATGAGTTGTGGCAGGGTAATCCGGTCCGCATCGGTCGGGAGGTGGAAAAAACGGCCGAAATAACTCACCGGTTGAAAGTGGATCGATCTCACCACCGGAACGTTGGCAACGGCCAGTCTCATCAGATTGCCGATGTCATGATCATTGACGCCGGGCACCAGGGTCGGCACCAGTACCACACCGATGCCATGTCTGCCGCAACGATCGATGGCGGCCTGCTTTTGGGCCATCAGCGGTCGACCGCGAAGTTTTGTGTAAACGGCATCATTGGTGCCGTCAAACTGCAGAAAAATCGACGCCAGCCCCGCCGCCTTGAGATCTCTGACAAACGATTCATCGCTGGCCAGTCGCAACCCATTGGTATTGACCTGAAGAAAATCAAAGCCGGCCTCCCGGCCCATGGCAACGATCTGCGGCAAATCATCCCGCAAGGTGGGTTCACCGCCGGACAGTTGAATATTGCTGCCGGGACCGGTCTGGGCAGCCGCCTTGAACCAGTCCTGAATGGTCGTAAGGGAGGGATCATCATGGGCGGTGGCCGTTGAATCGGCAAAGCACACCGGGCATCCCAGGTTGCAGCGCTGGGTAATCTCGAAAATAATCGTGCACGAGCGCTGGCGATGCTCCGGGCACAGGCCGCAGTCAAATGGGCAGCCGTTGTCCACATCGTGACCGGGATGCGCCGGATGGGTGGGAATCTTGGGCCGCTGCCAGCTGGAGAAGGCCGGCTCACCATCCCAGATACGCACGCTAAAAGGTCCGTGGTCGGGGCACGTTTTCTCTATATAGACCCGCTCATCGCGAATGACGCGCCGAGCCGGAATGCGTGCCAGGCAGACGGGGCAGAGACTTTGCGTTTTTTGGGTCAAGGTACTCATGAAGGTTCTTTCAGATATGTTTCCGTGCAACGATCAGGCAATACCCCGGCCGTCGGTCGCCAGCGCAACGACCCGATGTACAATCAATACCCCACCATTCGGTGAGCGATACGCCGGACCAGACCAGTTGGGCAGCCAATTGTTTCAGGGCATCCGAGTGATCTTCCCACAAACCGATCTCGAACCCGGCAGCCTCGATGCGCCGGACCATGGTCTGTTGATCCACGGCACCGGCCAGGCAGCCGCCGCCGGCTGCCATGGGTTGAACCGCCACCGCCCGGTCCGGCGTCCGCCAATATAGATCGGCGATCACCAGATGACCGCCCGGCCGTAAGGCACGGTAAAAACCGGTCAACGCCGATGCGGCATCGGGCAATAGGGAGCAGACACACTCACAGGTAACCGCGCTGAGCATGCCGGCCTTGATTGGCAAGGCCATGGCACTGCCACGAATCAGTCCCAACGCTGGCGCCTGATTTCTGGCTTCGGCAAGCAAAAGAGGCGATAGGTCCATTCCAATCACGCGGGTACCATATTCGGCCTGTAAAAAGACCGTTGTCGCGCCGGTGCCGCAGCCGATATCCAGAACCCGATCACCGGGACCCCACCCACAGTAATCCGCCGCCCGGCCGGTGAGCGCCAGGCCGCCAGGCCGGATCGCCGGTCCGGTCACGGCCCGCACGGTTTCAGATTCATATGGTTTTGAGATTTCCATGGCTCAAAGTAATCTTTAACGAGAGCAAAGCAAACGCATTTTCCTTCAGCCTGATCACCTTTCTGCCTAATGCGCCTATACCTCAGCGAGATTAGAGATCAGACGCTCCTGAGACGCAGGATTTTGGACGGCTTCGTCAAACGCCCGAGATCAAGGCTTTCGAAAAATTTGAAGCTATGCAATTAGCCATTAGCGTTTCGCTGTTAGCCTAAAAAGGCACGGAAATACTACATTATTAGAATGTCCCAATAAATTTTTCGTATAACGCCGATATTGGGTGTTTGACGAAGCCGTTGCTACTTATCTTCGAGGATCTGCTCTACCTCCGCCATTTTCCCCGTCGCCACCCGTTCGGGAATCAGCACCGTTTTACAAACCGGGCAATAGGGCAGATCCGTGGTGAAGCGATTGTTCATATACGTTAACGCCACCGGCCCCACCATCAAGTCACATTGGCAACGCTCGCAGCGCCATTTCAAATCTTCAGGCTTAACAATATCGCTTTTCATGGCCCCACGACCTCCATACGATGGGCATAGGCGTTATGCACAACATAACCGTCTCCGTCCGGCTTGTAAACCACCCAGAAGGTGGCATAGCCCAGTCGCTGCATCCCTAACAATCGGCCGGTTTCAGCATGGCAAAAGCGAGCGCCGCCATTTTCGGCATGTCGGATCACCTGACGCAGGTTTTCTTCGAGAATACGGCGGGATTGAAGAATCTCGGCCACATCCGGTGCAATGGCCAGCCGCATGGCTGCATCCGGCTCACCGGCATCATCCGCCGTCTCGTTCCACAATGCGCGCAATAGATCGCTTTTGAGTCGTTGACGGTTCTCCCGCCGCCGCGACCAGCCGGTCCTGGACCGGGCCGCCGGATCGCTGACATTCGGCTCCGGAAACATCAAATCCAACAGATGCACCGTGCGTTTACCCACACCGGCCAATGCATCCCGACACATGGCGCAGTAGGCCAGATAATCGCTTTCGCTGCGCCGGCTGCGGGTCTCCGTCACTTTCTTGGCCAGGTCGGGATTGGCATTTTCCATGAGTCCGCCGAACCCGCAACACTCGGTGCGTTCCCGCCCCAGAGCCAGTTCCTCGGCTGCCACGTTCAAGCGGTGAACCAGCCGCCGCACCGCCTCCTGAACCGCAGGAGTGTCACGGGAGGTGCAGGGATCGTGGATAGCCAGCGGCCCGTCAGGCCGGAACACCCCCGCCTGGGGAATACCGATTTGGTCAACCACCTCCCATAAGGACACGGGGTTGACGCTCGGCAGATGGTCTTTAAACACCTTGAAGCAGGTGGCACAGGCCACCACCGGCTGTGGACCGCCCAATTCCTGCCAGGTGGTTTCCCAGCGGGACAATTCGGCTGAGAACTGTGCTTGCCGGCCGGACCAATGGGCCGGCGCGCCGCAGCAGCCCAGCATCAGGGCAACGCCGCCGGCGAGTTGTTCGCGCAAATAATCATAAACCCGCGTCACCTGACCGGGCATGGACGCGGCCAGGTGACACCCGGGGAAAAAGAGGTATCGGCTTTGGGACCTTCCGGGCGCATGCCGGGCCAGGAAAAATGCGTCGCTCTGGGAAAAGGCCATGTCCGCGAGCGCGAAATCGTGAGCCGAGGGAGGCATTTTGTCACGCCGCACCATGTCCTGCCGGGCGGCCAGGCAAAGGTCCTGCATGGCGAAATCATTGGGACAGACCGCCTCGCACAACCCGCACAGGCTGCAGGAATTGATCAGGCGGTTGGACTTGCGCTCGCCCATGACAATCGACAGGTTGTTGTATATCTCCCGGGCATAGGTTTTGGGATACCCGTTGAACGCGTCCAGATACTCGCACACCTTTACGCATTCCAGACACTGACACTGCAGGCAGCGCGCGCCTTCCGCCCGGGCCTCATCTTCCGCATAACCGTTCTCGGGATCCGCCATGACCACCGCCGTCAAGGATGCAATCCCTTTCAGATTGGTGATCAGCCGGGTCTCGACAGGCCCCTCGTTTTCCCGGCCGGCATCCATGGAGACCTTTTGCAGCCAGCGATCCATGGAGGTGGCGCTCCATCGCCCGGTCGCCGCCTGCCATACGGGCGATGGGTGACCACCGCCGGCAAATACCCCGTCCGTTCCGGTATCACCGGGAAAACGCCCTTCAGGAAGGCTGGCTTCAGGTTTCAGTCCCCAGATTTCAGTTAAAATTCCGTCCAGGCCCACATACACGGCGGCAAAAGACTTCCTTATTTTATCCGCGTCCAATACGGCCCCGGTTTCGAATTGAACTCCCAGTTGGCCGATACGACCCACTTCCGCGCTGACCGCTTTATCGGAAAGCCGCCCGGCATAACGCTGGATCAGGCCACCACCGATGTGGTTCCCGGGTTCATAAATGGTCAGATCATAGCCTTTGCGGGCCAGGTCCCAGGCCACGGTCAGGCTGCTCAATGCGCTACCGACCACCGCCACTCGAATCGGTTTCTTGGGTAGGGGGAGTACCCGCTTGGGGGTGTCACTGCGGAACACACAGGCCCGCTCCAACTCGGCAATACGGATCCCGTCACCCACCTTTGCTCGGTTACAGACCGCCTGGCAGGGGGCGTCGCAAATACGCCCCAGAATACCCGGCAGGGGCATGGTCTTGTTCAGCACCGCCAGTGCCTTGGCCCACTGGCCAGCGGCCGCGTGCCCGACCAGGGCACGTGCATCCACATGCAGGGGGCAGGCGGCCACGCAGGGTGCAGGCTCATCCTGGAGACAACGCTTCTCCCACTGCCGCAATTCCGTCTGTTCCATCGTCCACCCTTCTCTTTCGGATTGCTCCCTTAGAAGCGTCACTGATGCCGCAAAAGCGACCTTCAGGCATTAATCCGCCGAAGGTCGCTTTTACTATATTGAGCGATTAGCCGTTAGCTTTTAGCGATTAGCAAAATAATTTTAAAAAAATGCTCCATGTTGGCATTAACATAACAGTTGAACAACAAATTATAGATCAATGCTCAACCGATAAGAACTAACGGCTAATTGCGAAAAGCTAATCGCTCACCTTGGGTATAAGAATGCTCATCCGGTTGTTTATGGGAAACATGCCGGATGATCATCTTTGCTATTTTGCCTGCAGACCGGCCAATACCTTTTCCGGCAGCGCCGGCAGGCGTTTGATGCGCACGCCGCAGGCGTTATAGATCGCATTGATGACCGCTGCATGGGGACTGGTCAGCGGCAATTCGCCGACGCCGCCGGCGCCAAAAGGCCCATCCTTACGCGGCGTTTCCACATAAATCAGTTCCATATCATCGGGAATCTGCTTGATGTATGGGAATCCGGCGCCAGCCAGGGTCGCGTGTTTCTTGATGTCCTCGTAGTCCTCGGTCAGAGCCAGGCCGATACCCTGGGCCATACCGCCGTACATCTGGCCATCCACCACCAGGCGGTTGTTGATGCTGCCGATGTCGGCCACCAGGGTCATCTTCTCCACAGTGGTCTTGCCCGTTGCAATGTCCACGGCCACCTGAGACATGAAAATACCGTACATGTAAACGGAAAACGGCGAGCCCTGGCTGTTCTCATCGCAGTTGGTGGCCGGCGCAGTCCACTGTCCCACATAGTGAACCGGAATATCGTCGGCCTGCATCTGGGCGTAATCGCGGTAGGTGCCATCCGGCTTCTTCATCCCCGCCACCAGCGCCTCGGCAGCATTCTTGGTCGCCTGGCCGGCCATGACTTGGGACCGGCTGCCACCGGCCGGTCCCGAGTTGGGGGCCTTGCTGGTGTCGTTCATGACGAGCTTGATCCGGTCCGGTGTAATTCCAGCCACGCGCAGGGCTTCGGCGGCCACACCCAGGGTTCCGGCATCGGCGCCCTGACCGTGATCTTCCCAGCAGTTGAAGATGGTTACCGTATCATCGGCATTGAGCTCGGCCCATGCCTCGGAGGTGTCTGGTCCATCCAGCCCGCAGCCGTAAACACCGATGGAGATGCCCACACCTTTTTTGATGGCGTCGGTGGATTCGGCCGTGGCCTTTTCCTGGGCGGCTTTGTACTTAGGCCGCAGAATGTCGATCATTTCAGGCAGGGAGTAGACTTCCGGTGCCTGCCCCGTGGGCGTGGTCGCGCCTTCCCGGTAGACGTTCTTATAACGCAGTTCCAAGGGATCCATGCCGAGTTTTTCGGCCAGCTCGTCCATGAGTACTTCTGAGGCGAACTCGCTCTGGGGCGACCCATAACCGCGGAACGCCGATCCCCAGGCGTGGTTGGTGCATACGGTACGCCCTTCGCCGCGGATGTTGGGGATATCGTAGCCGGCGCCCATGAATTGGGTACCGCGCAGGGTGAGCAAATCGCCGAATTCCGAGTAGGGACCGTGGTCCACGCTGTAATCGGTTTCCATGGCCTTCAGTTTACCGTCTTTGTCGGCCGCAAAACGCATGTTCATGAAGAACGGGGAACGTTTGCCGGTGTAAGCCTGCTGCTGCTGGTAGTCGTATTTGAGGAAGCAGGGACGGCCGGTGACCAAGGCGGCGACACCGACCAGGGCTTCCATGGTGGGGCTGAACTTATAGCCGAAGGTTCCACCGGCGGGGTTCTGAACCATGATCAGGTCTTCCAGCTCAACGCCCATACCCGGTGCGATCATGGCGGCATGCAGGTGCAGCCCGATGGATTTGGAGTGAACGACCAGTTTGCCGTCGTCATTTTTATAGGCAAAACCGACATCCGGTTCGATGGGCATATGCGGCTGACGGCCGACGTAAAAATCATCCTCGACCACCGTCTCGGCACTGTCGAAGATCGGTCCGGTTTCTTCGCCCTTGGCGATTTTCTGGATATAGTAGACGTTGGGCGTTCCCGGATGAATTTCAATGGCATCGTCGGCCATGGCCGCCGGCGCACTCATGTATTCGGGTAGCGGCTCCAGATCGACCTTGACCTTGGCGGCGGCGTCCTTGGCGTGATGCTCGGTGTCGGCGCAGACGATGGCGATGGCATCACCATACTGAAAGACCTTGGTGTCGTTCAAAATGGGGCGCTCCCAACCGTCCCCCTTGTTGGAGGGGAAGGTGATCAGGCCGGTAATGCGGTTCTTGCCAGGCACATCTTTGTAAGTGATGACCTTGAATACGCCGGGCATCTTCTCGGCTTCGGCGGTATCAATGTTTTTGATGTTGGCGTGAGAAACCGTGGCCTGCACCAGCGCCATATTGAGCCGGTCCTCTGGTAGTTTGAGTCCCAGGTCCCCGCCGTAATCGAGGGTTCCGGTCACCTTGCCGATGGCCGTGGGACGCGGGTATTTGGTGCCCCAAATGCGTCCGTCATCGGGAATCTTGAAATGGAGTTCCTCCACATCCATTTCTCCGCGCAGGACTTTAGCCGCATCCATGACCGCGTCGACTAACGGCTTGTAGCCGGTGCAGCGGCAGGCGTTGCGATGTTTCTGGAACCACTCGCGAACCTCCTCGCGGGTGGGTGAGGCGTTTTGGTCTAAAAGAGCCTTGGCCGAAACGATGAAACCCGGACTGCAGAACCCACACTGGGCACAGCCGTGGGCGATCCAGGCGACCTGGATGGGATGCAGCCCGTTGGGGGTACCGACCCCCTCGATGGTGGTCACCTGGGCGCCGTCGGGAACACGGGAAAATTTGGTGATGCAGGAACGTACCAATTTGCCGTCCATGATCACATTACAGGCGCCGCACTGTCCCTGGCCACATCCGACCTTGGTGCCGGTCAGTCCCATCTGGGCCCGCAGAATGTCTGCCAGGCTGTCTTTTTCCGATGCAACCACCACCTTAGTGCTGCCGTTGAGCATAATGTTGCGTGAGATCATAATTCCTCCCCATTTGGATGTGAAAAACGATTGAAAAAGGCCCTATCGCACCGGCCAAACTGTGTCAGCTTTGACATATTGAAGATGCTAAAAAACAGCGTTCCAAACAATATGAGCGGCTAAATTGTGCAATCGTGGTCAATTTTGAGCAAAAATTGGGCCAAATTGCAAAGACAAAGAATCATATAAACGGTTTATTACCAATATCAACCATTAATGACAAATTATTTTCAATTGGCAAAATAACGGGGAATCCAATCGTCCTAATCGATTGAGAGTGATTTCAGGCGGAAACGATAACGGGTCAATATGACTCGTGGGCAAAGGCCAAAACGGGTCAAAAAGCCTCATTCGGAGGGTTTTCGGCTGAGGCGGAACAGAAGGGACTTGCGTATCGTAGCTTCAAACCGAAGATACAACCGCTCACCCTCTGGGCGCCCGGCCGATGGGGTGCCTAAACGTCAGGTGTTTTAAGCGATTGTCAATATTTCAGACAGGGGTACCGGCAACCGGCGGCGAGGATTGTCACCGTTTTTGTCATCGTCGATCGGCCGGATCGGCAACGCTACGTCGACATTGGCGAAGGCAATGACGACGTTTTTCAACTAATCGGTTAGTTCGCATCCAAGGGTGAGGAATCATTTTTAGGGGTTTCCCGGGAAGATTCCGCTTCACGGGTCAGCCATCCTCCGCCGAGCACCTTGTATAGGGTGACGTAGGCGCCAAGGTATTGCTGCTGCAGCTCGGATAGCTGCAACTCCACGGAAAACAGGGTCCGCTCGGTATCCAGCACCTCCAGGTAACTGGTCACCCCTTTGTCGTAGCGCTCTTTGGACAGGTCATTGGCATTCTTGGCGGCTTTCTGCTGGCGAGCGGTGGCAGCCAGTTCCTCTCGTAAGGTGGTGATGGCCACCAGGGCATCCTCGACCTCGCGGAAGGCACTCAAAACGGCGGTTTCATACTGGTAGAGGGCCTGGCGGGCCTTCTCTTCCTCGATCTCCACCCGCCGCCTGTTTTTGCCGAAATCGAGGATCGGTGCCAGCAATTGACCGCCAATGGACCAGACCCCGCCTTCACTGGTAATCGACCCGATTTCGGTTCTGGCCACCCCCAGGGTACCGGTCAGTGAAATACTGGGGAAGCGCAGGGCCTGGGCCACGCCAATGTTTTCGGTCTGGGCTTTGAGCTGGTATTTGGACTGAACGATATCCGGCCGCCGTTCCAGGATTTCCGAGGGCAGCCCTACCGGAATAGCGGGCGGCACCCGCTGAGCAGTCAGTTCACGTCCCGTTTGGATACTCCCGGGGAGCCGGCCCAGCAGTATACTGAGCCGGTTTTCGGTCTGGGCAATGGCACGCTCATAGAGAGGGATCGCCGCCTGGGCGATTTCCTTTTGAATCTGGGACTGATTGACATCAATTTCGGCGATGATCCCCCGGTCGAAGCGTTGCTCGATGATCTCCAGACTCTTTATTCGCGAATCCAGGGTGGATCGCGATACGGCCAGCCGTTGATGATAATCCAAAAGCTGATAGTAGGTGCTTGCCACATCGGCAATCAGCGAAATTTGGATGGTTCGAAGACCATAGTCGGATGCCATCAGCTGAGCCCGGGCCGCCTCCGTTGCGCGCCGGTAGCGTCCCCAGAAATCGATTTCCCAGGTCAAGGGCGCATCCAGGTAAACGCTGGAATTGGTATCCGTGGATCTTGATCCGCTGCTGTAATTTCCCGTATAGGCGCCGGCCTGGCCGCTTATTTGCGGAAGCTGATCGGCCCGGGTAAAACCGACGGTCGCCCGGGCCTGTTCGATACGACTGGCCGCGATTTTAATATCGCGGTTGTTTTCTAGGGCCGTGACCACCAGCGTATAAAGCACGGGATCATCGAACAGCGCCCACCATTTCAGATCCTCGGCGCTGTCAGACGGCATCGTCTGTGTACGAAAGGCCTCGGGGGTACCGACCACCGGATCCTTGAAGTCCGGTCCCACGGCGCAGCCGGCGAGCAGCACAGATACCAGCGCCAGTGAAATGATTCCCTTCCATCCTAAAATATAGTGTTTAAGATAATGTTTTTGGCAAGGCCAGAGGGAGGAAGCTGTATAACCCATACCGCGACGACCGATAACGCAGCCCAAAAACATTATCTTGAATGCTATATGACGGTTCATCATGCCTCTTTTGCCTGCTCCGGTTGAAGGTCTCTTTTTTTCTCATAACGGGCGATTTTACCGATAAAGACGTATAACATGGGGTAGAAGAAGACACCCAACAAGGTTGCCAGAGTCATGCCACCCAACAGCGCCATGCCGATCACGACCCGGGCTTCGGCTCCGGCACCGGTAGCCACGACCAGGGGAAACACCCCCAGGATAAACGAAAAGGCGGTCATCAAGATCGGCCGGAACCGCAAGGTTGCAGCTTTGATGGCGGCATCGAAAAGCGACAGGCCCTTCTTGAATTCGATGTTGGCGAATTCCACGATGAGGATGGCATTCTTGGCGGCCATGGCGATCAGCATCACCAGGGCAATCTGGGCAAACACGTTCAACTCGAAACTGGGGCTGAACAAGCGCGCCAGGTAGAGCGCCAGAAAGGCACCGAACACGGCAAAGGGCGTACCCAGCAAGATACTGAATGGCAGCGACCAGCTTTCATACTGGGCGGCCAGAATCAGAAACACGAATAAAAGCGAAAACACGAATACGATAGAGCCGGTACCGGCGGCCTGTTTTTCCTGGAATGACATGTTGCTCCAGGCATAGCCCATGTCGGTGGGCAGCGTTTGGCTGGCCACCGCTTCCAATGCGGCCAAGGCCTGTGCCGAGGTATAGCCGGGTGCCGGCCCGCCGGTCAGTTCGATGGCCCGATAGAGATTGAAACGGTTGGTAAAATCCGGACCGGCGATGGACTTGATGGTCACGAAACTGCTCAGGGGAACGGACTTGCCATCCCGGTTCTTGACGAAGAACAGGTTGATGCGCTCTTCGCTGATGCGATATTCGGGTTCCGCCTGAATATAGGCCTTGTACAGGCGTCCGAAGCGGTTGAAGTCATTGACATAGGATCCGCCCAGAAAGGCGCCTACCGTGGTATAGATGTCGTTCAGGCTCACCCCGGCCTTGAGCACCTTGTCACGGTTGATCTCCATGTAGCGCTGGGGTACGCCGGCCCGAAAGGTAGTAAAAATCGAGCCGATTTCCGGCCGTGCCATGGCGGCCTGAATGAATCCCATGGTATTCTGAGCCAAATACTCCGGGGTATTGCCGCCCCTGTCCTGCACCATTAGGGTGAATCCGGATCCGTTGCCCAGGCCGGGAATGGCCGGCGGCCCGAAGGCGAACACCTGGGCCTCGTTGATGCCCATGAAAAATTCGATGTTCAACGCCTCCACCAGCGCATTGGCCGTTATGTCGCGTTCCCCCCAATCCTTGAGAGAAACGAAAACAAAGCCGGCATTGGAGGACATGCTGCCCGAGATCAGGCTGAACCCCGTGGCGGCCGTGACGTACTCGACCTCGGGGTGCTTGCCCACGATCTGCTCGACCCTTTTGACCACCGCATCGGAGCGCTGCAGGGAGGCGGCATCGGGCAATTGAACGTTAACCATCAGGTAGCCCATGTCCTCGCTAGGCATGAACCCGCCCGGCAGGAGTTTTCCCAAGACGCCCAGACCACCGGTCAGCACGAGGATGAAAATCAAACCGATGGCGATGCGTCGCGTCATGAAGCGCACCAGACCGGTATAGCCTTTGGTGGACTTGTCGAACACCGTGTTGAAAAGCCTGAAAAACGCGCCCAGCGGACCGCCCATGGGCTGTTGCTTGCGCAGCAGGATCCCGCACAGGGCCGGGCTCAGGGTCAGGGCATTGATGGAGGAAAAGCACACCGATACCGCCACGGTGATGGCGAATTGCTGATACAACCGGCCGGTGATGCCGCCCATCACGGCCACGGGAATGAACACCGCCACCAGCACCAGCGTGGTGGCGACCACCGGTGCGGTCACCTCCTTCATGGCCGCCCGGGTGGCCTCCTTGGTGGGCATGCCCTTTTCGATGTTCACCTGCACGGCTTCCACCACCACGATGGCATCGTCGACCACGATGCCGATGGCCAGCACCAGCCCTAAAAGAGACAGCACGTTGATGGTGAACCCGATCATGGGAAAGACGATGAAGGCACCGATAAGGGAAACCGGAATGGCGATGGTGGGGATCAGGGCCGCCCGCCAGTCCTGGATAAAGATGTACACCACCAGGATCACCAGGGCCAGGGCCACGATCAGGGTGACCACGATCTCATGAATACCCGCCGTGATGGCCTTGGTCGTGTCCAGGCTGACATCGTAGTGCATGCTCTTGGGAAAGGAACGTGACAGATCGCCCATGGTTTTCTGAACCGTTTCGGCCAGGGCCACGGCATTGGAGCCCGGCGCCTGATACACGGCAATCATGGCGCAGGGGTTGCCGTCCAAGCGGGTAAAGGCGTCATACGTTTCCACCCCGAGTTCGACGCGGGCAATATGTTTTATCTTTACCTGTGATCCCTCCGCCGTGGTGCGCACGACGATCTCGCCGAATTCCTTTTCACTTTGCAGCCGTTCGGGCAGCCTTACGGTGTAGGTAAATTCGGTTCCTGGCGGGGCCGGCTCGGCACCGAACTTACCACCGGGTACCACCACGCTCTGGGCCCGGATGGCATCCACGATCTCGGGGATGCTGATGCCCAAATGGGCCAGCCGGTCGGGCTTGATCCAGATGCGCATGGAATAATCGCTGGCCCCGATGACGTTCACCCGGCCGATGCCTTTGATACGCGCCAGGATATCCTTGATGTTGATCAGGGCGTAGTTGCCCAAAAACTGCTGATCGAAACGGGGATCGTCGGCCGTCAGGGCGATCAGCATGAGGATATTGGGCAGGGACTTTTCGGTGGTCACGCCCAGGCGTTTGACCTCCTCGGGCAGCTTGGCCGTTGCCGCGGCGACCCGGTTTTGAGTAAACACCGTATTCATGTCCGGATCGGTCCCCACGTCAAAGGAAACCTGAATGGTCATGGTGCCGTCGTTGGCGTTGGTGGATTTCATGTAGATCATGTTGTCCACGCCGTTGATCTGCTGCTCCAATGGCGTGGCCACCGACTGCTCGACACTGATGGCATTGGCCCCGGTGTAATTGGCCCGCACCTCGACAATGGGCGGGGTAATGTCCGGATATTGCTCCATGGGCAGGCCGCTCATGAACACGATGCCAACGATAACCATGAAAATGGCAATCACCATGGCCACGATGGGCCGTCTGACAAAAAAATCACCCATAACGGATCACTTTTTTCTTTGGTCGGTTGAATTCAGATCGACGACGGTCGGCTTGACCGTGGCGCCGTCCTTGACTTTCTGGAGACCTTCATAGACCACCTGCTCGCCGGGTTTGAGGCCCTCGGTGATCAACCAGGAGGAGCCGATCCTGGGGCCCACGGTGACTTCCCGGGTTTCCACCTTGTTGTCGGATCTTATGACAAACACATTGAACAATCCCTGGAGTTCCATCACACAGCGCTGGGGGATCAGGATGCCGTCTTTTACCACCTGTCCCTTGGCCCGTACTTTGGCAAACTGACCGGGTCGCAGCAGTTTCTCGGGGTTGGGAAAGCTGGCCTGAACCAGCATGGCCCCGGTGGTGGTGTCCACCTCGCGGTTGATAAAATCCACCTTGCCGGGATGGTTGTAAACGGATCCGTCGATTAAGATCAGTTCCAAACGAAGTCCCTCTTCCCGAACGTTCTTCTGACCCGCACCACCTAAATAACGGGCAACCTCCAGGTACTGGATTTCGGTGATGAAAAAGGAGACCAGGATCGTATCCACCTGAGAAACCGTATTGAGAATCACCGGATTGGGATCGCGGCCCACGAAGTCGCCGACTTTGGCCTGGGTCTTGCCAATGATGCCGTCGATGGGGGAAAGAATTTTTGTATAGCCCAATTCGATCTGGGCCGCCCGCAGGGTGGCCTTGGCCGCATCCAATGAAGCGAGTCCCGCCTCATAAGCGGCCACGGCCTCGTCCAGGTCGCTCTGGCTGACCGCATTGATCTCGGCCAGGGGCCGGATGCGGTCCAGATCCCCCTTGGCCTTGGCCAGCATGGTCTCCGATTCGGCCACACTGCTCTGACGGGCGGCGACCTTTTCCTCGAAGGGTTGGCTTTCCAACGTGTAGAGCAGGTCGCCTCGTTTCACCGGTCCCCCCTCCTGGAAATGGATCCCTTCGAGAAAACCCTCCACGCGCGCCCGGATGGCGATGTCTTTCAGTCCATGGGTCTCACCCACAAACTCCAGGTAAATGGGCACATCCTGGGCCGTTGTGGTAACAACGGAAACATCCGCCGGCGGGGATGCGGCCGGTGCCGGGGTGTTTTTTTTCTCTGTGCAGGCAAACAGGAACAAGGCCAAGATGGCAAATAGACAGATGGTTTTAAGTCTCATGGTGCCTTCTTTTACAAGGTTGGCGGTCGCTGCCGTATTGTAGGAAAAAATGATCGATTGGAGGTTATATCATTTTTTCAAGATTCGGGAAACTACCAATCTCTGGGTCCGCAGGATAACCATATTAAACTCAGATTTATCGGGATCGCTATCGATAGCGATTTGAATCATCACGACGATCCAAAGGCGATTGATCCGACCATTGGCGTTCGTTGTTTAGGCACCTGGCATGTTTCATGAATTCTAAACTCGATAGACAGTCCCATTCGGAACCACCCCCAACCTGAACGGAGGGACACCATGATTCATTCCATCACCCATTTGTCTAGATCCAATGAAACAACCCCGTGCCCTTACTGCAACCAAGACACATCCGTCGAACTTCCCGCGACTTACCGACCGGTGTATGCCTACTGCGGCACCTGCGGAAAAAAATTCATTGCCGAGCGTCTGGCCGAAGGGTTCCACACGCTGACCCTGGAAGCAGCGCCCTGTTTCAGCGATCCCGACTGCCGGGATCTGGAAATGGCCGGTACTGCCGAGGAGTGACCGTCGCTTGTCCGGTTGGAACAGGCCGGCAACCGCCAACCGAAACGTTAAGTAACGTTACGCCTTCCCATGTAACGGTTTCGCGGGCAGATGTCGGAGCCTGTTTGAAAAGTCTGGATCAGGCTCGACAAACGGATTTATCAAGCAGAAGCTCAGCCCACCAGGTCAAGAATTGCCTTGGATGTGTATTCGCCCACATCGGCCAGACCGTCAATGGGCATGAAACGGTCGGCATTGTTAGAGTAGAGGCAGGTCACCGACGGGGGGAAATCCTCGTCCGCTTCATAGAAAATGTAGCACAAATAGATTTTCGGTAAGGGCCGCACCACGATAGCAAAGTCTCCGCTGATTGCGGCCGGCGGCTGCTGGCCGGCAAGCTGCGTACCGATCAGATCCAGGTGCGTTTTGATTGTGGGCACTGCCGGCACCAGGATCTGTTCCGTATGCGAGGCAAAGGCCCCCACATAGGGAGCGGAATTGGGAAATTCCTTGAATGCCTTCAAGGGTTCCAGAACAGGGGCGTCGGCGCTGACGTTCAGGGCGTAGAGCGAGAGCAAGATGCCGACGATACTGGGAACCGCTTCGCCATCAAGGGAAATGCCGTCTGGCGCGATAACGCACTGCCGGCCAAACGCCGCGAACGCAAAGCTACGGTCGTCCCTTACAGCCGGTAACCGCAGGTCCAGATCGTCCGGTAAAGCGGCATAAAGCCGTTTCAAATTATCGTTGACGATAGTTTGATAATTGTCTGTCATTTCATCCACTTTCTTTTAAATGGTTAGGTGAGTGCTAAAACCATCCATCGTTTTCCATCAAAATCCTTTTTTGGTCAAGCCCGCCCCCCTGATTTCAACACAGCAATGGCAACAAAACACTTGACAATCATCGCCTGAAATAATAAAAAATAAAACGATCGTTCGAAATAAATGGATATTTATTTAAATTTATTTAATTTTTTAAATAAATGACTGTTCTTAATTCCCTCACAGAAAAAAACCCTTTTCAATTAACAGCGACCAACACGTCTAGAATGGCGAAAAAACGGATCAGGAGGAAAACAATGGGCGTCGGAACCTATGAAGATTACGTGAAAAGACTAGAAAAAATGAAACCGAATGTATACATGTTCGGTGAGAAGCACAAACGGACCGGTGATTACCTTAGCGGCGGCCTGTATGTGATCAAACAAACCTTTGATTGGGCCCATGATCCCGAATACGAAGATGTGTGCACCGCCACGTCCCATCTCACCGGAGAAAAGATCAACCGCTTCACCCACATCCATCGCACTCAGGACGATCTGCTCAAGAAGCAGCTGATGACCCGGCTGCTCTGCCACCGCGTGGGCGGGTGCATTCAGCGTTGTATGGGAACGGATGCGCTGAATGCGCTGGCCGTCGTGACCTATGATTGTGACCAGGCCAATGGCACGAAATACGCGGAAAGGCTGGAAAAGTACATCCGTTACTCCCAGGAACACGACCTGGTGGCCAACTGCGCCCAGACCGATGTCAAGGGCAGCCGCAATCCGAAGTATAAACGTGCGCACATGCAACCCGATCCGGACCAGTTCCTGCACATCATCAAGCGCGATGTGGACGGCATTGGCGTCGACGGAAAACCGTGCAAGGGCGTCATCGTGCGCGGGGCCAAGGTCTGCAACTCCATTGCACCCTATGCCGATGAAATCATCGCCCTGCCCACCAAGTTTATGGCCGAAGGCGACGAAAGCTACGCCATTGCCTTTGCATTGCCCGGCGACTGGGATGGGGTCAAACTGATGGCCCTGCCCTCGAAACATCATAAACGTAAACATCTCGATGCACCGATCGGGCACGTCGGTGATGTCGAGTCCATGACCATCTTCGATGATGTGTTCGTACCCGAGGACCGAATTTTCCTCAACGGCTATGACAACCCGGACGTTTTGCCCTATGCCGGCTACCTGGCCCTCATGTTCGCCCACTACCACCGGCATTCCTACACCGGTTGCAAAACCGCCGTATCGGAAGTCTTCGCCGCCCAGGCCGCCCTGGTCGCCGACGTCAACGATATCGAAAAAGCGGCCCATGTGCGTGAAAAAATATGCGAAATCATCAGCACCGCCGAATTGGTGTTTGCCGCCGGACAAGTGTCCGCCTACCGCGCGGTGGAATTTCCCAACGGCTCCTGGGTGCCGGATGAGATTCTGACCAATGCCGGACGCCGGCTGGCCGGGCACAAGATCTATGAAGAATACGGCACGCTGGCCGACCTGACCGGCGGCATCTGCGCCTCGCTGCCCACGGAAGAAAGCTTCTATGATCCGGAAACCGCCGAGCTGTGCAACAAGTATATCACGCGTAACCCCAAATACACGGCCGAAGAGAGCCACCGGGTGATGCGCATGATGGAAAACAAACTCTGCGATTCCTTCGAAGGCTCGCAGATGGTGGCCGGCATGCACGGCGGCGGCTCGCCCCTGATGGAAACCATCACCATGATGAGCCGCTATGACCTGGAGCCCCTGAAGGACATCGCCAAGTATCTGGCAGGCTTCGAAGGGGTCAAACTGCCGCGCTACGAGCGGGCCACCGCCACCCCCCGGGCCATGCTGGAAAAGTTTGAACAGGCCAAGAAAAAAAAATAAGCGGCTAAGCCGTCGCCCTTGAAACGTTTCCCGGGAGGGTACCGCACTTCTTGCGAATAAGAAACACGATGCCATACACCACGGGTGTATCAAGGGCGGCGATGGCCATTTTGACAATCCACTGGCCGACGATCAGGGAACCGACAGGCATCACCCCGTAGAATGCGATGGTGATGAAAATGAAGGAATCCAGGAATTGGGAAACGGCCGTGGAAAGATTGTTGCGAAGCCACAGATGTCGATGGCGGGTGATGCGCTTCCAAAAGTGAAACGCCCAAACATCGTGATACTGACTCACCAGATAGGCGACGAAAGACGCGACGATGATCCGGCTGGTGGCGCCCAATACCGATCGAAAGGCGATATCATTGTCCCAGAAAGGCGCGTTGGGCCAGGCCAGACTCAACTGAACCAACAACAAAACCACCACCAGGGCCGCAAAGCCACCCAAGATGGTTGCGTTGGCCCGGTCTCGCCCCCAAATTTCACTGATCACATCGGTACAAATGAAGGTAACCGAATAGGCCAGTACCCCCGCAGGGACAAAAAGACCGAATACGCTGATAATTTTACTGGCCAACACGGACGCAATGGTGATGCATCCAATGAAAATACTCAAAAGCAGGATATAGGCGCGGTCACCCGCTGAATTGTGCCCCATTTGAAATCCTATCGTTGAACGTCATTCATACCTCACCAACCAACCGGCACCCTGTAAACGCTTACCGGTCAGCATGTTACAATCCGTTGGTCATTTCAACCCCGTGACCATGTACGACACCTTCATATCTGAACTCACCACTATCATCAACCCCAAACCAGCCCCCAGATACCGGTGATTCGCGATTGCGTTTTGCTTTTTTTCGACCGAGGCGACGCTGGCAACAAGCTAAATCGAACAAGCGGCACGGTGCTTGCGTTGAAGCTTCGGATCCCGGCAACGGTGGACGATTCAACAATAACGCGTGTGGTATGTCATGCACACCAGGGGGGCAGGTTTTTGCGGATAATTCATACAGTTTTGCATTGTTTCTGTTTTCATTGTGCCTAAAATGATATATTAACGGCGAACCTGTCATCGGTCGTTACTTTGAGGAACCGATGGTACGGGTTGGGTAACAATGACCCAGTACTATTTTCGAGCCCCATATTATCGAGCGGCACAGCCCTTAAGGAAAAGAAACCGAGATGTCATGAAAGAGTTTTTCAATGTTGAAACCATAGAGGCGGTGCTGGCCCATGCATCGTCTTTTTCCGCAGTGGAAACGGAAACGATTGCGCTGGCCGAATCATTGGGCCGGATCCTGGCCGAAGATGTCTATTCCGACGTGGACATTCCCGATTTCGACCGCTCCACCATGGATGGCTTTGCCGTCAAGGCCGCATCCACCTTTGGCGCGTCTGAAGCCAATCCCGCATACTTGAATGTCATCGGGCAGATTCCCATGGGCGTTAAACCGGTTTTCACCATCGGTCCTGGTGACGCCGCCCGTATCTCCACCGGCGGGATGCTGCCCGAAGGGGCGGACAGCGTGATCATGATCGAACACACCGATGTGCTGGACGACACCACCATCGAGGCCTATCGCAGTGTGGCGCCTGGACAAAACATGATTGAAAAGGGTGAAGATATTCAATGCCATGAGCCGGCCCTGACCCACCCCACACGTATCCGCCCCCAGGAGGCGGGCCTTCTGGCCGCCTGTGGTCGAACGGAAATCGCTGTACATAAACGCCCCATGGTTGGAATCATCTCCACCGGCGACGAAGTGGTGCCTGTGGCCCAGATGCCGGCCGATGGCCAGATCCGCGATATCAACACCCACACCCTGTCCGGCCAAGTGCTGGCCGCCGGCGCGGTGCCGGTGACCTTCGGCATCGTCAAAGACAGCCGTGACGATCTGATGGAAAAGTGTCACCGCGCCTTGCAACTCACTGATATGGTGATAATTTCCGGTGGCAGCTCGGTGGGCGCCCGGGACTATACACTCGAAGTATTGGATAGTCTTGCCGACACCGACATCCTGGTTCACGGAATCTCCATCAGTCCCGGCAAGCCCACGATCCTGGCCCGATCCGGAAGCAAACCGTTCTGGGGCTTGCCTGGCCATGCGGTATCCGCCATGGTGGTCTTCGCCGTAGTCGTACGGCCGTTTTTGGATCGTCTGTGCGGTCTGCCGACCACCACCCGTCAATTCGGCATCCGCGCCAAACTCAACCGTAACATCGCATCGGCCCAGGGGCGGGTGGATTATGTGCGGGTTCGATTGCTGGATGTGGATGGGACGGTCATGGCCGAACCGATCCTGGGCAAATCCGGCCTGATCCACACCATGGTCAAAGCCGATGGACTCATCGCCATCGGTATGAATACCGAGGGGTTGGACCAGGGTGCCACCGTTGAGGTGACACCGTTATAGGACGTAGTTTTAAAAAATTATCAGGAGTCGATCATTGAGTACCAAACGTAATGTTTATCTGGATATGAAGCCTCTCGAAGAGGCACGTCAGATTCTCTTCGACCATTTTCCTGTCACAGGTACCACGGCAATCGAAACGGTATCACCGCCCGATGCCGTGGGCCGGGTGCTGGCCGAGCCGGTCATGGCATCCGTATCGTCGCCCAACTTTCATGCTGCGGCCATGGACGGTGTGGCCGTCGATGCGGCGGACACCTTCGGGGCCAGTCAGTCCAAGCCAAAAGAGCTGGCAGTCGGCACCCAGTTTCACTATGTCAATACCGGTCACGTGATGCCGGAGGGCACCAATGCGGTAATCATGATCGAAAACATCCAACCCATCGGCGAGAACCGCATCCGCATCGAAGCGCCGGCCTTTCCCTGGCAGCACGTCCGCAAGATGGGCGAAGACATTGTGGCCACCGAGCTGCTCTACCCCCGCGGACATAAGGTCAGTTCATATTGTCTCGGCGCCCTGATCGCAGGCGGTGTCTACCAGGTACCCGTGCGGCGCAAGCCGAGAGTGTTAATCATCCCGACCGGATCGGAATTGGTGGATTGGCGTACCACCGACCCCAAAGACTTGAAACCGGGTCAGGTACTGGAAAGCAATGCCTTTGTCCTGGAAAAGCTGATTCAGGACTGCGGCGGCCAGGCACTGCGCCATGACCGGGTCATCGATGATTTGGATTTAATCCGCCAAACCGTAACTGACGCCATGGCCGGTGACGCGGATATGGTCTTGACCATCGGTGGGTCCTCGGCCGGATCCAAAGATTACGCCTTACCCATGTTAAAAGACTTGGGACGGCTCTTGGTTCATGGGGTGACCATCATGCCTGGCAAGCCGGTGATCCTGGGTGACATCCAGGGCAAACCCTTCTTCGGCATGCCCGGTTATCCGGTGTCGGCGATCATCATCTGTGAACAATTTGTCCGGCCCATGATCAAACGCATGCTGGGCGTTGCCGACGATGAGCGCCAGCGTGTACCCGTCGTGCCCACGCGCAAGATCGCATCCAAACTGGGAATCGAAGAGTTCCTGCGCGTCAAGCTGGGCCAGGTGGGCGAGCGTATCGTGGCGACCCCCCTGCCCCGCGGTGCCGGAACCATCACCAGCATTACCGAGGCCGACGGGATCATTCGTATCCCGCGCCAGTCGGAAGGCATCAAGGACAGCGACCCGGTGGTTGCCGAGTTGATCAAGCCCCTATCCGCCATTCGCAACACGATCGTCATCGTGGGCAGCCACGACAACACTCTGGATGTCCTGGCCGATGAACTACGGGCCGGCGATGCCGGTCTGACCCTTTCATCCAGTCATGTGGGCAGCATGGGCGGCCTCATGGCCGTCAAGCGCGGGGTGTGTCATTTGGCCGGCACCCATCTGCTGGACACCGAGACCGGCGCATACAATTGGTCGTACATCAAACGCTACCTGCCGGATGTCCCCGTTCGATTGGTCAATCTGGTCATGCGTGATCAAGGCCTCATCATTCCCAAAGGCAACCCCAAAGGAATCAGGGGCATCGAGGATCTGGCTCGTGAGGACATCACTTTTATCAACCGCCAGGGTGGCTCGGGCACGCGCATTTTGCTCGACTACCGGCTGGGTCAGCTCGGTCTTTCTCCGGAAGCGATCAACGGCTATGCCAATGAGGAATTCACGCATATGAACGTGGCCGTCGCCGTGCTTAGCGGATCGGCCGATGCCGGCCTGGGCATCTATGCCGCAGCCAAAGCCCTGGACCTGGATTTCATTCCCGTGGTCACCGAGCAGTACGATCTGCTCATCCCTGCGGCCCATTTAGAAACAAAAAACATCCAGACCCTTTTGACGACGATTCAAACGGACCGGTTCAAAAAACGGGTGGTGGCGTTGGGCGGGTATCGTACGGAAAAGACGGGAACCGTTGTCGATTGAAGAAACCCTACACCCTCCTCGATCACACCGCGGATCTCAGAATCCGCATCACCGGTGCCAACCAGGCCGTGCTATTTCAAAACGCCGGCCTGGCATTGGCTGACCTGATCTGCGATCCACGCACACTGACCGCGAGCGAGTCCATGATCATCGACATTGAAGGCGACGATCCGGCCGATCTGATGGTCAATTATCTGCGCGAGTTACTGTATCTGTGGTCAGGCAACGAAAAACTGATTAAAGCGGTGGATATCCTCGATCTTTCAGACCACACATTGTCCGCCCGCATCCATACCGCACACTATACATCCAACCGACATGCCATTTTAAACGAGATCAAGGCGGTCACCTACCATCAAATTGCCGTCGAAGCGACAGACAACGGATGGCAAGCCATTGTTGTTTTTGATATCTGAATGAATTGATCAACATCGCGGCCACTCCATCCAAATTAAATAAATTCATTTTTTATCAATATAATATTTTTCCTGCATGATATATTTCTTATTTAATAAAGATATTGACCTGAATAACAAAATTTTATAAATCTTCATTAGCCAATGTCTATCCCTCCCATAAAAATGGATCGGCCTGATTAATGACCAAGGACTTTTTCGATGAAAATTGACGAGACCGACAAGAGAATCCTCGAGATCCTGCAAAGAGACGGGCGCATCACCAATGCTAAACTGGCCTCAACCATCGGCATCTCACCGCCGGCCATGCTGGAACGTGTCCGCCGCCTGGAAACCGCCGGGGTGATCACCGGTTATACGGCGGTGCTGGAGCGTGAAAAAATCGGTCTTGAGGTGATGGCCATCGTTTCCATCTCCCTGGCCGCGCATGAACTCGAGTCCATCGATCGCTTTCGGGAGAAACTGCTGGCTTTGGACGAAGTCCTGGAGTGTCATCAGGTCACGGGGGAAGATGATTTTATCCTCAAAGTCGTGCTGGAAAACATCAAAAGCTATTCGGATTTCGCCATGAAAAAGCTGGCCGGCATTCCAGGCATTCACAACTTTAAATCATCCTTCGTGCTCAACACGATCAAACACTCCAACAGCCTGCCCGTCAAACTGAATAAGAGCTGAGCAACGCATCAACGCCCACCATTCCTTGCGCTAACTTCTTTATGATCACAAGACCCAAAGCGGGGAATTGACATTTGGCCATGGACAGCTAACACTGATTGTATAAACGCAATTTTCCCGGCCAGATCATCTCCAGCCGTTCCAGGAGGCCATCATGGAACTCAGAGAAATCACCCCCTATTGCTATGAAATCCCGCGCACCGGGCCGATGCGTGTCCCCGGGCGGATCTTCATGAGCCGTCGTCTGGCGGCCAATCTGACCGAGGAGGAGGCGCTCAAACAGGTGGCCAACGTGGCCACCCTACCTGGCATCCTCACCGCCGCCATGGCCATGCCCGATATGCACTGGGGTTACGGATTCCCCATCGGCGGGGTGGCGGCCTTCGACTGGGATACGGGCATTATTTCCCCCGGCGGCGTGGGCTATGACATCAATTGCGGCGTACGCCTTGCCGGCACCGGGCTTGAAGAAAAGGATATCCGGCCCGTAGCGGACCGACTGGTGGAAGCCCTGTTCCAGGACATTCCCACCGGTGTGGGGTCCACCGGCTCGGTGAAGCTGTCGGCCAAGGAAGAGATCAAGGTCTTGAGGGATGGCGGACGCTGGGCCGTACGCCAGGGCATGGGCGATCCGTCGGACGTGGAGCGAACAGAGGACGGCGGCTGCATGACCGAGGCCGATCCAATGGCGATCAGCCCACGCGCCCTGGAACGGGGAGCCAAACAGCTGGGCACGTTGGGATCCGGTAATCACTTTCTGGAAGTCGGCGTAGTGGATCAAATCTTCGACGCGGATACGGCCCGTGCCTTCGGTCTTTACGATGGCCAGGTCACCGTATTGCTGCATACCGGATCACGGGGCCTGGGTTACCAGATTTGCGACGACTCACTGGCCTTCATGAACAGGCATGTGCGGTCCCTGGGGATTCGGTTACCCGACCGTCAATTGGCCTGCGCCATGATCCGTTCCCCGGAGGGTGAGCGCTATTTTTCCGCCATGGCCTGCGCGGCCAACTATGCCTGGGCCAACCGCCAAATACTTCTGCACCGCGCCCGTCAGGCCTTTCAGCGGGTGCTGGGCATCGGCCCGCACGATCTGGCCATGCATCAGGTCTACGACATCTGCCACAACATCGCCAAGCGCGAGATCCACACCGTGGATGGCAAATCGCGAGATGTCTGTGTACACCGCAAGGGGGCCACCCGGGCCTTCGCCCCCGGCCACCCGGCTGTCTGCGAGGCCTATCGGCATGTGGGCCAGCCGATCCTCATTCCCGGCGACATGGGCACCGCTTCTTACGTGCTGGCCGGCACCCAGCGGGCCATGCAAGACAGTTTCGGGTCCACCTGCCACGGCGCAGGCCGAGTCCTGAGTCGCAAGGCGGCCAAGAAACGCAGCAAGGGACGGGCCATAGACCGCGAACTGGCCGACAAAGGCATTCTGGTAAAATGGACCGGCCGCAGCACCCTGGCCGAGGAGATGCCCGAGGCCTATAAAGACATTGATCAGGTAGTGGAGAGCGTACACGGCGCCGGCATCTCGAAAAAGGTCGCCCGGCTAAGGCCGATCTGTGTAATCAAAGGATAGGGGCCCATGAGGCGCTGGCCGCATGAGCCGATAAACATTTGCTATTTTTCTTCCATCGCCTGAATGGCCCGCGCCATTTTAACGATTTTGGACGATCGTTCGTTCATGTATTCGGTCGGATCAACCCCGCTATAATCAAATGCGCCCTTGCCGGATTTCAATCCCAAATGGCCCTTGGCGACCAAATCAGCACCCAGCGGGTTCCCGCCCTCGGCATCATTGCATAGTGAATGATGAAGATCCAGAGCCACGCGCTGGATCAGGTCCCAGCCGACGATATCGTAAAGGGCCATGGGGCCCTCAAAGGCATAGCGCACGCCGCTGGTGGCTTTGATCGCATTATCGATATCCTGCGGTGTGGTCCACCCCTGGGAAACCATATAGCCTGCTTCGCGCATCAAGGCCGTGGCCAGGCGGTTGACGATAAATCCCGGTACATATTGGCGAAGGACCGCCGGCGTCTTGCCCATCCGCTCGTGAAGGGCCACCACGGTGTCCAGTGTTTGCCGGGATGTTTGCGGACCACAAACGATTTCCACCAGATTCATGATGAAAGGCGGATTGAACCAGTGGGTAATCAGCATGCGCTCGGGATGGGCCACCTCGGCGATATCGAAGATGTTGGACGCCGAGGTGTTGCTGCATAGGATGCAGTCTTTGCCGCAATGTTTATTTAATTTGGCGAACGTATCTTTTTTCACCGTCGGGTCTTCGAAAACACTCTCCAATACCAGATCGGCCTGGGGTAGAATACCGTCCAGTCGATCCGCCGTCGCATAGGCAATCAGGCCTTTTGCCCGCTCGGCATCATCAGCGGTGGCCAACTGCTCGTTGACCAGCAGCGTCGTGCTGTTGGCAATGGCTTTTTCGGCACGCGCCAGAGACTCGGCGCCAAGATCCACCAGGGTCGTCTTGAAACCGTTTAGCGCGTAAACCTGGGCGATCCCCGCACCCATGGTGCCGGCACCCACGACAACAATTCGCCAGTCATCAAACATCTTTTCTCTCCCTTCGGATCCTGATAGAGAAACAGGATCTCAGCGACCGGTAAAATTCGGTGCTCTCTTTTCGATAAAATGCGCCACCCCTTCTTTCGCATCATCCGATTCAAAACTTTGCACAAGCAGCTGATCAGCAAGCATGGTGGCCTCGGCCAGGGTCTGGAACTGGGCCTCATAAATCTGCTTTTTCATGATCCCCAGGGAACGGGGTGATACCATCGCGGCCATCTCGGTGGCGTAGGCCATGACCTGTTCCATGAAGGTCGCCTCGGGCAGGACCCGATTGACCAGCCCCATTTCGAGGGCCTCGCCGGCATCGATCAGACGCGCCGAGAAAAGCAGATCCAGGGCATTGGCCATTCCCACGGTACGGGGCAAAATCCAGCTGATGCCGTGCTCGGCGATCAATCCCCGCCGGGCGAAGGCTGTGGTAAACTTGGCTTTCTCGGAGGCGAAGCGAATATCGCAATAGAGGGTCATGATCATTCCCAGACCGGCGGCTGCCCCGTTGATGGCGGCAATGATCGGCTTGGGAATGGACTGCAGATAGGAATAGCGTTTCCTGAAATCGGATCGGGCCTGGTACCGGTTCTCCGGATCCAGGCATTCCTCGGTCTGGCTTCCGGTCAAGATACCAACCGCCTGCTCCGCGTCTTCGGTACCGTCCAGAACCGAAAGGCCTTTGCCCGAAGCGTCGGCCAACTCGTTCATATCCGCTCCAGCGCAGAATCCACGGCCCGCGCCGGTAAGAATGATCACCCGCACCCCACCGTCGTCGGCCGCAGCGTGGAGGGCATCGCGAACTTCGAGAGCCATGCGCGGCGTCCAGGCGTTTAGACGATCCGGTCGATTGAGAGTCAGGCAGGCGACCTTGTCGTTCACCGTGTACAGAATTTCTTGATAATCCATCGCTACCCCTTCGTTAAGTTAACTAGCCCTGACGTTGCATCTTTGCGGTTGGGGTCAATGGATCAACAGCTTTGGCAGCCACATGGCGATCTCCGGAAAAATAATGATGATCAACAGACACAGGGCCTGTAGCAACACGAAGGGTATGATCGCCTTGTAGATGTCGCCCATGGTGACCCCCGGCGGAACGATGGCCTTCATATAAAACAGATTGAACCCAAAGGGGGGCGTGAGATATCCCATCTCCATGTTCATGATGAACAAGATGCCGAACCAGACCGGATTGAACCCTAATGATTTGATGAGGGGGACGAACACCGGGGTGCAGATCATGATGATGGCACCCGGGTCCATCAACATGCCCAACACCAAAAAACTCACTTGAATACCGAAAAGGATGACATATTTGGATACCGGCAGGGCGTCGACAACCTCTTTGATAAAGTCCACGGCCCCGATGGCGGTATACAAGGCGGCAAAGCAGCTCCCCCCGATGATGATCCAGACCACCATGCATGACAGTTTCAAGGTTTCGTAACTGCTCTCCTTGAGGACCTTCCAATTCATGCTACCCGAGATAAACGCGCAGACGATGGCGCCCAGGGCACCGATGGCCGCCGCTTCGGTGGGTGTGGCCACGCCGAAAAAGATCACGCCCAGTACGATAAAAATCAATACAATGGGAAGGATGACCGATCGCAGGGCTTTGAACTTTTCAGCCCATGAGGGGCGCTCTGCCACCGGAATGGCAGGTCCAATGTCCTTCTGGAAAAAACAGCGAATGGCAATGTAGAGGATAAACACGCCCCCTAACAAAAGCCCCGGAAATACACCGGCGGCAAACAGCGCCCCGACGGATTCGTTGGCGAACAGGGCGTAGACGATCATCAGCACACTGGGCGGAATCAGGATCCCCAGGGCCCCGCCGGCGGCAATGGATCCGATGACAATACTCTTGTCATACCCGCGCTCCAGCATGGATGGCAGCGCTAAAACACCCATGCTGACCGTGGCCCCGCCACTGGTCCCGGTCATGGCCGCAAATACCATGCAAATGACCACGGTGCCCATGGCCAACCCCCCGCGCAAACCGCCGGCCCACTTGTGAACCGTGTCGTAAAGGGCATTGGCCAATCCGGACTTTTGCAGGACCAGCCCCATGAAGATAAACAACGGAATGGCCGACAGAATAAAATTCTGCATGACGCCCAGCGTGTTGGCCGGAACGGCCATCAAAGCGAAAGGTCCCCACATGAAATAGGTAAAAATAACGCCGATGGCTCCCAGGACAAAAGCAAGGGGCAAGCCCGTCAACAGTGCGGCCACCAGCGATGCGAAAAGAATCAGTGTCGTAGCACCAACGTCCATTAGAACTCACCCTTTACCAAGATGATTAGATCTTTGAGAAATTTAGCCAGCCCTTGAAGTAATAGCAGACCGGCACCGATGGGCAGTGTCATTTTAAAGTAGTAAAGCGGAGGCGCCCATTCCGTGGAATCGTGCTCCAGCATCGCTACCGATCGCCAGGCCATCTGCCCCCCTTGCCAAAACAAAATACCCACAAATGCCAAAAACAAAAAAAACGTGATCAAATCCATCAACGCCTTGCCCCGTTTGGGCAACGTTCCGTAAAGGATGTCCATGTTGGCGTGGGCGCCATGGCGAAGCGTGTATCCGCCGCCGAGCAGGATAAAGGTACCGAAGATCATGGCCGATAATTCGGTGATCCAGATGGTGGGATGCCCGAACATGTACCTTGAAATCACCTCGTAGGTCTCGAAGATGATCAACAGGGGCATCAAAAAACTGGCGATTTTCCCCGTCCGATCGTTGAGGGCATCGATTCCACCGATCACCTTTTTTATGATGTGAATCATGTGCGTTCCTTAAGCGCTCATTTGAGAACCATTGGCAAGACTTCTCAAACAGGCGCTCAGATTTAAGGGGGTGGAGAGAAGCCCTCTCCACCCATTGGCTATCGTGTTTAAGATAACGACACGCGTTTTTACTTTATATTGCCGACTTCTTTTAGGAATTCGTACAGCATGCCAATTGCTTGTTTGCACATGGGGTCTTCGTTTTGCGCGACCTCATCCCAAACCTTCATCGCCGCGGCTCTCATCTTATTAACTTCTTCCTCAGGCAACGTATTGATGGAAACGCCCCAGTTCTCGGTCATGTCCTTGAGCGATCTTTTGCTGATAATACGCGTATTGGTATAATTCATAAAATTGCCGTCGCCGTAGGCGGCCATTTCGATGATCGCCTGCTGCTCCTTGGTCAACGATTTCCAGACATCCATGTTGAACCAGAGACTGTTCCACGAGCCGATAATGGGCTCGGGCATCATGTAGTTTTTGAGGATTTCATGAAATTTCATCTCATACATGGGACCGGCATCCCCAAAATGAGCCCCCTCGACCACACCGGTGGCGAGGCTGGTGTATAGTTCGGCAGCGGAAATCGATACCGTCGAGGCCCCCATGTTTCCCAGCCATTTCTGCATGGTTCCGAAGGCCCGCAGCTTCAAGCCATTCAAATCCTCGGCCTTGGTGATCGGTTTCTTGGTCATCAGCCCGGTGTTGTAGGATTCATAAGGGATAACGTAGATGTTATGTTTTTCGTACCCTTTTCTCAACAGTTCGAGAAACCCTTTCCGGAACATGAAGTAATGGGCTTCCTCGCTGTCTTTGAAGGCAAACGGCAACCCTTGACCGATGATACTGACCGGTACGCTTTTATGCCAAAATCCTTCGGGCACCTCGGCGACCTCAACCACCCGATTGGATACGCTGCCCATTAACTCTTTCATGGGGACCAGGGCATTGACCGGGAAAATGCTGATTTGGATCTCGCCACCGGACAACTCCGCCACATCCTTGACGAAATTGTCGAGTCCACGGTGCATCTGGTCCGGCGGCAAATGGCATTGCAATCTCAGCCTGATTTTCGCATCGGCGACCCCTGAAAGACCAATGATCAACATGGTAATGACCAATCCGATAAATGTTCGTTTGCAGTTCTTCATTCTCTCCTCCCTCGTGTTGTATGTTCCGTTTTACCCTACCCGTTATCAAGCTTGTTTTCTTTAATAATCATAAAAGCCCTTCCCTGTTTTGCGACCCAGCATACCGGCGGCAGCCATCTGGCGAATGGTAACCGGACAAAAATACTGCGCCTCGTTCAAATTCTCAAACAGGGATTTACTTCCTTTTACAATCGTGTCCAGACCAATCAAGTCCAACAGCTGAAAGGGCCCCATGGGCATCCCCAGCCCCTGGGTCACGGCGGTATCGATATCTTCTTGGGTGCCTACCCCTTCTTCAACCAATCGCACCGCACTGAAAAGGATAGAGGTCAGGATGCGATTGACGATGAATCCCGGACGGTCCTTGGACACGACGACCGATTTGCCGATGCGACCGGCGAATCCCCGAACGACTTCCAGTGTTTGCGGGCTTGTTATTAGCGTGCAAACCAATTCGAGCAAGGGAATGACCGGTGGCGGTGTTAAAAAATGCGTCCCGATAACCTTTTCCGGCCGGGTGGTGCACCGCGCCAATTCGATTACCGGCAACACCGATGTGTTGGTCGCCAAAATCGTATGCGCCGGACAGACGTCGTCCAACGCCGCGAAGATTTCTTTTTTTAAATCCAGGTCTTCGGTAACCGCTTCGATCACCATATCGCAGGCCTGCAGCCGTGCCAGGTCAATCGTACCGGTGATTTGCGACGAAATGTGGCCCTTTTGTTGGAGGGATATCTTCTCATCCGCAGCCAAGCGGCAGAGGGCCTGATCAATTGTGGCCAAGCCCGTTGTCAGGACGTTTCGGTCTTGCTCCACAACGATCACGGGAACCCCCTGTTGGGCGCAGACTTGCGCGATGCCAGCCCCCATCACACCACATCCGACAACGCCCACCTGCCTGATTTCAACGGGATTGGTTTCTTTCATGAAAACATGCGCTCCCGGCCTAATCTAATAACATCATGCATGTTAACCAAACGGCCTTACCATTTTTTTAAAACAAACCGTTATAATTCCGGAGGAAATGCCGGCAGTCCATCGAAGTCGGGATGATGGGTCCCATCGTCGATGCGCGCGGCCCGCTTCGCGGCGGCCTTGTATCGGTCAAAATCAGCCATGGTAATGATCGACAGTTTCTGTGCTTCCAAGGATCCTTCGGCGTGAATGGTCAACACGTCCTCATAGCAAGAGGTCAGGTCCCTGACCAATTTGACCATGCGCAGACGATGCTCGGTGGGAATGCCGGCCTTGCCACCGAAAATCTTGTCCAGGACATCGTGCAATTCGGGATTGAAATAATCTTTCCCGGACGGACAGGTAGCCACGATCCCACCGGCAATATCCTGAATGTACTTGGTCGCCGTGTGCCAGTTATTGGCAAAGTAGTATTTGCAGATATTGGCGATCATGGGATTGGGATACACATAGGATGAATCCTTCTCGGTGCTGCAGTGTTCGCAGGCGGCCTTGCCCAACACCTCCACGGCCTCGGCATACATCACCAGCCAGGTCAGCTTGTCACGGACATGGGAGGCTTTCTCGATGCCATTATACTCCGCCATGAGGGCTGCCGCACCGGTGAACAATTCGAGTTCCATGGACTTGTATGTCTCGGCACTGAGGCGATGGAAATTGGCGAACATATACGCCACCTGACCGGCGAATTCCCATTCCCCCTTGAGGAAGATACGCTCTTTGGGGATAAACACCTTGTCGAAAATTATCGTCGCATCGTTGATGAAGACGCTCTTGGCGATGGGGTGATCGAATAGCGTCGTTTCCGCATTGATCTCCGGTTCCGCCGACACCATGGTGATCCCCTTGGCATTGGCCGGCACCCCGAAGGCGACGGCATAGGCCTTGTCATCCTCACGCATCGCCCGGCAGGGAGCGATCAGAATTTCATTGCACAGGGGCGCCTGGCTGATGTGGGTTTTGGCCCCACTGACGATGATGCCGGCCTCGGTTTCCTCCTCGATTCTGACGTAATAGTCCGGGTGGACCTGCTGGGAGGGCCGCAAGCCACGATCTCCCTTGATGTCGGTCAGCCCCATGGCAAAGGACAGATCGTTTTTCTGCAGGTGCCGGCGGTAGGCCTCCACGTTTTCGGCGTAAGCGGTGCCATACTTCTTATCGATCCGCCGGCTGACCACGGTCACGGCGTTCAGGCCGTCCTTGGCCACAAACTTGGCTCCCGGCGGTTTCCCGAAACAAACCCTGGCCCATAATTTGACCACCTCGCGCAGCCTGAGCAGGTTGGTCTTTGTCCGCTGAGGAACCAGGGCAAAACTGATTCGCTCGCCATCTTCGTCGACGTCGGTCAACAAGTCCTGAAAGTCGGGGTTGTTGTTCAGCACGTAATCCATGGCCACCCAGTCGCGACAGACCTTTAAAATGGGATCGGTGGTCACATCGTCGATGCGCTTGCCGTTCAGGTACACGACGCGTCCGTCCTTCAAACTCTCGATGTATTGCTCGGGCGAGATTATGGCCATCGTTTTCCTCCCTTTTGTTTTGGCAACGTGTCGTTTCCGTTACCCAATAAACCGACGTCCTTCGTCTTTATTGTTATAAACCGTGCCATTTACTGAGTTCTTCATCCGTGGACACCGTTCCGGATACCCCACTGGCATCCTGGTCGGCCAGAAAAAGCACGCCCTTGACCATTTTTTCGGGTGAAACCCAACCGTCGGTTACCTTCTCATCCGGCTCCCAATATCGCATCCCCTCGGTATCGACGGGCGCTTTGGGTTTGATGCCATTGACCGCGATGTTGTGGCTACCGACCTCCGTAGCCAACCCATAACAAAAACGATCGACCGCGGCCTTGGCCACCGCATAGGCCACACCGGTGGGTACGGTCCCCTCGTCACGCTCGTCCGCGGCCAAGGAAGAAATATTGACGATGCTTCCGCTTTTTTGGGCAATCATCGTCGGCAGCACCGCCTTCGAGCAAAGGAAAGTGCCGTGGAGGTTGACCTTGAGGACGATGTCCCACCGTGAGAGCGGTGTTTCCACGACCGGGTAGTAAAAGGCCACCCCGGCATTATTGACCAGAATGTCGATACGCCCGAATGTGGCAATGGTTTTATCGATCATGTCCTGTACACTGCCTTCATCGGTAACATCGCATCGAACGGCGAGGGCCACGCCACCGGCGGCGGCGATCTCATCAACGGTTTTAGCTATCGTTCCGGGGAGTTTTTTGTCCGTGACGACTTCACTACGCGCAGCCACCACCACCCGCGCGCCGGCCTTGGCCAGTCCCACAGCAATTGCCTTTCCCAAGCCGCGGCTAGCGCCGGTTACGATGGCGACTTTATCTTTCAGGCTCATGGATTTCTCTCTTTTTCAAAAGTTTAATAATCGATAATCGGTCGCCCTGTCTTCGTTACCGCAGGCAAGGAGCGGTCGCGGACGCCGGAAGAAAGATCGCCCCTTTTTGCATCGCTCCACTTCCTTGAAATGGGGAACGAAAGTCCAGACCCATTATTTCGAACGATCGATTTATTTTTTAGCATTGCTTTGTGGCCCTGTCAATGAATTTCATTCACGCCCCATAAAATCGTTCACCACTGAAACGGTATAGCGCATTCAAGATCATGGTTTTGGGCTGAGTTATCGGTCGAAAGCGGTCTGGACTATCCAGCCTCCTCCCCCTGGCCTTACAAAAAACATGACCTTAAACACAAGCAGGAGGCTGTTTGGGTAGCGAAATGGCAGTGAGAAAAATGGAAGACAAGCTTAAAATACGATTATCGGGAATCATTGGTGTGTTTTTAACATCCTATTCGGTTTTCAACCGGGTGACGTTTGTTAATGACCCAAAAGTCTGAATAAAGCCCGATGGTGGATATGATTGTAACTTTCACAGGCTTGGAGTATAGTGGCCTCATCATTCAACAAGGGGGGACCGGATTGTTCCGGTGACATTCTAAAGCAAGGGAAGAGATTTTGTGCGGTATTTGTGGAATAGTTGATTTCAACGGCTTACGGCAAGGCGAAGAGCTTCGTGGATGTGTTTCCGGCATGGTGAACCGCCTACGTCATAGAGGGCCGGATTTTAATGGGACATATCATGAGCGGACCGCGCATCTTGGTTCCGCGAGGCTTTCCATTATCGACCGCACAAGTCAAGCAAAACAACCCATGGTAAGCTCCGACGGCAATTACATTATTGTCTTTAACGGAGAAATCTATAATTATATCGAATTACGCCGGGATCTGGAAAAAAAAAGCGTCTTCTGCAGGACCAAAAGTGACACCGAAGTTCTACTAAACCTGTATATAGATAAAGGAGAAGATTGCCTGCATGACTTGAGAGGCATGTTTGCCTTTGCTGTATGGAACAAAGCGGAGCAGACCCTTTTTGTGGCTCGGGACCGAATGGGTGAGAAGCCGTTTGTTTATCATTATGAAAATGGATTGTTTTCATTTGCTTCGGAAATCAAGGCCCTTCTCGAATTACCGTGGATCGAAAAAAAAATTAATCTCCCGGCCTTGCATTATGGTCTGTATTTTGTCACGGTTCCCGCCCCTTTTTCGGCTTTTGAAGGTATACACAAGCTGGCGCCTTCCTCAAAAATGATAATCACTTCAAAGGGGATGGTTACAAAAAGGTATTGGCATCCTCGATACCGAGCGGATAATTTTATTACCGATCCACTGGAATGCATGGAAGCAATCAATCAATGTTTGGACGAAACCGTCAAGATAATCTGCCGAAGCGATGCGCCACTCGGCGTGATGCTATCGGGAGGCCTTGATTCTAGCGCTATTGTTGCCAGCATCGCACAAAATAGCAAAAACATTGATACGTTTTGTGTGAGCAAGAAAAACACGGACGATGACGAGTTTGCCGCAGCATCGCTTGTGGCCAATCATTGCGGAACCCGTCACCATGAACTGGAATTCAGGCACGACAACTATCTCACGTTGTTTAATGAAATCGTCCAAAGCTACAGTGAACCGGTAGCGTCTTTTGGCCCGCTGCACACCCATACGCTTTCAAGTTTCATAAAAAAACATGTCACCGTTGCCTTGACCGGAAACGGCGGAGATGAGCTTTTCGGCGGATATAACGAACACAGAAATCTGTTTGAATATGACCAATCAGGGGGATTTGAACATGATCCGATTGGAAGAAGGATCGAGCAAATCCCTTCAGACCTTAAGCGTAAGGTTTACCAACGATATGGCGATCAGACAGAACTTGAAAGGAAACGCCACCTCTATGCAGCGATGCGTTTTACGCCAATTAGCTTGTTTTGTGAAAGGATTTATGGCAAGCGGATGCAAGAAATTTCCGAAAGCTATGACCCGTTGGGATTGTTTGTTGAGTGGCACGAGAGATATGGTGCGCCAGACATGTTCGACGGGGCGCTTTTTCAGCAATTGATGCAAGGGAGTCAGCATGCGCTTGTGGATTTCCCGGACATTTCCGGGATGGCCCATTCTGTCGAATACCGTTCGCCTTTTCTTGATGTTCGGATGGTTGAGCTTGGCATGCGGATTCCCGCAACAATGAAAATCAGGCCGGCGTTGAAGGATGCCGGAGGAAAATGGATTTTACGTAAAGCGTTAAAAACCAGGTTGCCAAAACAGATCGTCGACATGGACAAGGTTGGTTTCGGCGCAACAATACCTTATAGACAATGGTTTTTCACTGATTGGTTTAAATTTCTTGAGGAAAAACTTTCAAGCCCTGCGCTGGCGGAACTCCAACTGTTCAAGACCAAAGAACTGCTCGACCTGTTTTATAACGGTGCAAGGGGCGGATTATTGCTTATTGATCATTTATGGGGAGTCGCGATGATCTCAATGTGGCTTGAAAATTATTTTGCGGATTAATAACAATGGCGGATGTAAAATTTTGCAATTATAACAAATGGTTGTCCAAAATAATGCCGGCTCATTATTTCTCGACTGACTGAAAGGGTGTTGCATTGTTCAAAATGTTTCGGGGACTTAGCGAATATGTGAAGGTTGGCTTTATTACCATCCAGTCGCTGATTGTTGCCAAATATGTAATGATGCAGAGCGACTTAGGGCGACTATATTTCGATTCGTCTCCATTGATGAAGGTGCAATCCGTTTGTGACCGCAGAAAAATGATTTGTTTCGTGAAAGGACTCGTAAAATGCTTTACATTCCGTTCACAGCACCAGTGCTATTATAGATCTTATGCTTTAAAAAAACTCTTGACGCAATGGGGTTTCAATGTCATTTATAATATTGGATTAAGAAACCTAACAACACAAAATGATCGTATTCGAGGGCATTGCTGGTTGACGTTTAAGGGAAGACCGGTTTTTGATGATGATCTCGCATCTCTTGACCTTTATCCTTTAAGAATTGATGCCGCCCGAAACGGTATTGTGTATTGGGTCGGAGAAAATGATCAAGCTGTTATTCGCCTCAAGAAGGATAGGGCGAAGCAAATTAAGCCGGAATAAAAAACAGGAAAGTCGAGATTGGTGGAAATATCAGGAAATGCAACGTTTAACATCCCCGAGAGCGTGGCATGGCGTAATGTTAATGAAGAGATCGTCATCCTTAAGCTCAAATCCGGAGAATACTATACTCTGAATGAAGTTGGCCAGCATATCTGGCAGGCAATCAGCGATCAGCAGAATGTGGAAGGTATCTTAAAGCAGATCGTTGATCAGTTTGATGTTACCTATGAGAAAGCAAAAGAAGACGTAATGACGTTTCTTGACAATATGCTCAAGGAATCCATAGTATTACTTAATGAAAAGTAGTCTATCGCCTCTCACTGGAAAAAAGCAGACTTAACCATTTCGAAGAAAGGGGAAAATCATATGGAAAAGAAACAAGATGAGCGCAAAGTAGTTGAATCAAAGCAGGCAAAAAAGGCATATGAGGCGCCTGAATTCATTAAGAATCAGCCTCTCGATTCGGTGAGCTACATATACTACTATTACACCTATTGATTCTTAATTTTTACGAGTTTATCAATATTACCTTTCGCAAATCCATGATCTGCGGAAGGTAATATTTTTATGGCCTCACTCTCTTAGAAGTGGCAAACCATAATAATGACAAAAAAGCCCGACTGTTGTTATCAAGAAAAGCTTCCATGGCAGCCATGTCATTAATTATTCTATTCGATATTTTTTAACAGTTCGGATTTATGCCTGAAAAATTCTTCGCACAGACCCTTCCGTTTTCTTCCACAACGGGTATGGGAGAAGAAAAATTCTCCACTTTAAACCGGCAATATCTGCAGTTTCTTAAATCACTAATAAAACCGTATTCAAAATATATCATTGGTGTCTTTCTTGCTTCGATTCCATTTGCAGGGCTCGGGACAGCACTCCCCTGGGCCTTCAACAGGGTTGTTGCAATTTACTCGGAACAGGCTTCCTTGTCGAGTATCCTCATGTGGATTGGAATAGGTGTGGGAGCCGTGGTTTTGAAGAGCCTGATAGAGGTCCTTAACAAATATCTTCTCGCCATGCTGCACACAAATATTACCAACGATCTGAGGGCTCATCTGTATGAGCGTATTCAAAAGACCTCGCTTTTTCTGCATATGCAGCAGCAGACAGGCTATTTGACCAACATCGTCTGTAATGATTCTCAAGCAGCATGTAGCGGAGTGTTGGAAATTTTTTCTGCACTCTGGCAGGCTCCGATAAGTGCATTATTTTTATTGGCCACCATGTTTTATTTTTCTCCCCTGCTTTCTCTTCTCGCACTATTTCTAATGCCGATTATGAGTATCGTGGTCACCTATTTCGGCAATAAAGCCAGAAAAGCGGAAAAGGACTATCTACAGCAAGAAGGGAATATGCTGGGAAACATGGTGGAATCCCTGATAAACGTTAAACAGGTCAAGTCATTCGGACTTGAAAACCGCCAGAAGGACAGAGTCGAGACGTATGGAGAAAAATTGCTCTATTTTCGAAAAAGGGCAGTGTTGCTAAAATCGATAGTTTCCCCGGTCGGAGAACTCCTAACCATTTCAATTGTCACCGCCATGGCTGTGGTGGCTTATTATCAACTGTTACATGGCAAGACAACTACCGCGGATATCGTCGGTTGTCTAGCCGCTGCCTTTGCTTTGCGATCGCCGGTCAAGACATTATCGTCGTCTCTCGTTGGAATCCAGAAATCCGTAGCTGCCATGCAGAGGATCATTTGGTGTTGCGGTGATCAGGACGGGCAAGAAGATTTCCTGATTGAAGCCCCGGCAAATATTGTCAGCCTCTCGTTTGAAGATGTTTCTTTTAGTTACAACGGGAAAAATAAGATTTTTTCAGATGTTTCCTTTACGGTAAGCCGGGGTGAGCGCATCGCGATATTGGGCCACAGCGGTGCAGGGAAAACCACTCTGCTTGATTTGTTGTTGGGCTTCTATCCGTGTACAACAGGCAAAATCGAGATTAATAATAATCACATGTTGATGGACATGAATCTTGAAAGCTGGCGCAAAAGAATAGGCATTGTAACGCAGGAACCATTCCTTTTTGATGGAACGATCGAGGAAAACATCCGTTATGGATATCAAGACGCGAATCAGTCACAAGTTCTTGAAGCTGCAGAATTGGCAGGATGCTCGGAGATACTGAACCGCCTGCCTGGAGGTATTCTTGCCGGAGTCGGTGAACGAGGTAGCAGACTTTCCGGTGGTGAGCGTAAAAGGATCGCTCTTGCACGAGCCTTAATCCGCCCCATTTCGGTCCTCGTGCTAGACGAGGCAACCAGTGAATTGGATCCTCGGATCGAGGAAGATATCCTTGAATCCATCGACAGGATCGCCGGCGACTTGCTTGTGATTCATGTTTCACACCGTTTGTCGGTGTTGAATCATTGTGACAGGGCTTTTCTTTTTAAAAACGGGAAATTAAGTGAATGTTCATTCGAGAAAATTATCTCCTCGTTTCATGATGTTGCCCGCCGCCGTATAAAGGCCTCTTAACCCTACCGTTGCAAACGCCGGAGGGCTTCAGAGACAATGATTTAAGCATCTTTTTAAGCACCATAAGGTTAACAGGGTTCTAGGGAAAGATGAATAGCGCGTTAGCGAAATATTTTGATGACCTTACCGGCGGTGTCATTATTCGACAGGATGAGGATAAAATAATTGTAAAGATTCCTGCCGATAAAAATGGAACAGCCGCGCTTTTCGTAAAAATCTATATTCATGAAAGCCTTCGTTCCCGTCTTCGTAATGTGTTGAACGGTAAAACCGCTGGCAAGAGAGACCATCAAGTTTGCCTGTCGTTACAAGCGCTTGGCATTCGGGTACCGAAACCGGTGGGGTACTGCGATGACCAAACGAATATTCTCGCGGCCGGGAAATCTCTCTTTGCCGCACAATGGCTTGACGGTAAGAGTTTGGCAGCCTTGATTCAAAGAAAATCGAGACAGACGGATTTTAAAGGAGAGGCCGGAGCGAAAGAAAACGATTCCCGACTGATGGAGAAAAACAATTTCAGCACATTATGTACCCGACTCGGCGGTTTTGTTGCAACACTCCACAACAAGGGGGTCTATTCCAAGGATCTCAATGTGGGGAACGTAATGATAGGAACTGAAAACAAAGGGTTACCGGAATTTTTTTTATTGGATTATGAAAATGTCTGGTTTAAAAAACAGGTCGGGCGGAATAAATCGTTGAATAACATCATCCAGGTATGTGCGGCATTAATGCAAGTCAATGAATCGGCGTATGAAGACTTTTCTTCCGGTTACGCAAAAGCGCGGCCGCAATTTAATATCCTTGAACTGAAAGGATATATTCGGGAAAAGGCAAAGCGGCTGCAAGTGCTTTGGAAAGAGAAGATCGATGGTAATTTCGACAAGATTGCCGAAGCGTTGAAAACTCGAAACACATGACCATTCCGCAACTGATTTAAAAAATGAAAAAACAACAAAACATATCTTTGGGAGCTGAAAAAAGCTCATCAGCGGAAACATATGTCCGGCAACAACTCGGCCGCTATATTCTCGGAACGGCAAAGCGAAATCAGCCGCCCGATGATGTTGATTGGCAACGACTGGAAACAATCGTTTTTTATCATAACGTTGCCGCGATTTTCAGCAACCTGATAAACGATAACGATCATGTGCGTCATTGGTTTCCGCATAAGATGAAGATACTTTCAGCGAATTTGCACAACCTGAAGACAGCGGTATTTCTCTTTTCGATTCTTGATGCTCACAAGATAGACGCCGTCGGCATGCGCGGCATTAATCTGGCAAATTTCATATATGCCGACCCCAGCCTTCGCCCCATGCATGATATCGACATTCTTATCCGGCCAGAAGATCGTGAAAGACTGCATGATGCGTTGGCGGAACGGGGACACAAACCGACCGAATACTTGAGGAGTCAATTGGTTTATGTAATTGATGACGTAATTTTTGAAATCCACTGGTTTTCCTTAACCGCCAAGCGTTATCGGGATTGTCTGGATTCCGATTTTTTGGTTTCCTCCCGCCAGGCAAAGCAGACTCCAGAAGGAACGATTTACTGCTTACCCCTGGAACAGGAATTAATCAGTGTTGTGACGCATGCATTTATCCATCATAATCTGGACACCCTGTTACGAATTACAGATATAGGCATTCTGATGGTCCAGCCCCAAATGGATTGGCAGTTTATCGTTGATTGGACAAAAAAGGTTAAACTGTCCAATCTTTTTTGTTTCACCCTTAGCTTTGTGAATCAGTTCTTTCATCTCGGCAAGGAGAGGGAACTCGATCTTTTCGGAGACATCCTGCCAACCGATGTGAAAAATGTTTACCGTGCCTACGAGGCGTACCTTTGGGGCAGAGAGAGACCGGGCGGTAGGCTGTTGATGCACAGGAATCAATTCTATGTTGCGGAACGGTTTGAAACAAAGATGCGCCAGTTTTTACTGTTATTAGGTTCCATAAAATTGAAACCTTTTTACCATATACTGGTAAACAAAAAAAATTACCGCGTCGGAAATGTGAGCAAATAACGGTTATGGATCTGAGTGAAATCGAATTGGATATAGCACGTGCTCACCAGCCAAAGAATGACAAGGAACTGGTACTTCTCGTTGCTATCAATATTCCTGGATATTATTCCTTACCGGTCAGGCTGTTGGCTTTGCTTGCCAACACTAAGGAAAACATCAAGAAAAAGTATGATGTTCGGTTTATCGAATATGAGAGGGAACAAGACTGGAGGGACTTGCAGGATTATATCAATCAAATCAACCCGGCGATCCTGGCCTTTTCGATGAATATATGGAACCGGGACATTTGCATCGATCTGGCCGGGAACATTAAGGCTGAAGAACCAGAAACAACGGTTCTGGTCGGCGGACAAGAAACAACCGGGTCCGTAGTCGATTATCTTGAGATGGTACCTGCATTTGACTATATTATCGATGGCGAGGGTGAACTCCCCTTTCTTGAATTTCTTGGAAACTGGGACCCGGAGACCCAAAAAATAGCTGATCCGGGAAAGGTATCCGGCCTCTGGTACCGAAAATCGGGAAAAGCGGTCAAGACCGGACCGGCAAATACAGTGCGGAGTCTGGATGAAATTCCTTCTCCGATACTTGCCGGTCTGGTTCCCATGCACTCCAAACGGAATCTTGGGGTTATGCTGGAAGGCAGCAGGGGTTGCCCCTTCCGGTGCAGTTTTTGTTTCGAAGGCGGTAAAAGGGGAACGGTCCGTTCCGCGTCTGTTGACCGGATCACTCAGGAGATTGACTATGCGGTTGGACAGGGAGCGCATTATTTTCATATTATGGACCCCATACTCTGCAGTCACGATACCGAGCGCCTTAAATCATTAACCAATTATATCAGCAATCTTTCCTCCAAGAGCAAACAGATCACCTTTCTGGTGGAGGCCTATGCCGAATTCATAACCGATGAGATTGCCGCCTGCATGAAAAATATCGCCATCATCGATATCGGGCTGCAAACGATTCATCCTCCCACGGTAAAAAGCATCAACCGCAAATACAGACCGGTAGCTTTTCGGCGCGGACTTGAGGCGTTACAGCGCCACGGCGCCATCTATAATCTTTATCTTATATGCGGGCTGCCCTATGAGACCTTAACCACTTACCTTAAAGGCATCCTTTTCGCTATCGAACAGCAACCGGTACGCGTATTTTTTAATGAACTGTGTTTGCTCAACGGCACGGATCTACGCAGAGAGGCTGATACATATGGCTACCACTACGATTCATCTCCTCCGTACCTTATTCATGCCAATAAATGGATGACGAAGGAAGAATTGAGCATGGCCTGGGCGTTATCGGCGGCAGTTTCCGCGCAATATAATCTCTCGATTTTCGGGATTTATAAAGACACACCCTGGCTACCCCGGAAATGCCATTATATACCTAAAAAACAGCATTTTATTAATCTAAAAAATAACTGTGAGCGGAACGGTCCAACCGGCACGAACCGGAAGCCATTGCAAAACAATGGCTTCGATCATCTTCTGCGCGATGCTGAGAACGCTGATTTTGATATAGCCATCGACAACGCGGTGGATAAAAATTATCTTTTGCAGCTCATCGGTCAGGTTCATTTGGCCGGGGCGGTGCGCATCAAGTTGATCACCCCAACCGCACTGTTTGAAGATGAAGCGTTTATCGATCTCCTGGTCAATCGGGGGGTATGGCACTTCAAGACATTCCTCGGCCAACTTGTTGGTGAAGCGATTAATGTAAAAGATGCCATAGAAAAGGCAGGGAGATTAAAATCGGTGTTACGGTCGTTCTCATTACGCGGCGCGGCCCATTTTTCACCGTTTGTGGAAATCGTGGTCTATCCCGGGAAGCTCGACCCCGGCGGGCTCCGGTTACTGCTCATGCAGTTAAAAGAAATGCGAGCCCCCATGATATCGCTGCCGGCTGATTACGTTCTTCCGGGCGACCAAAGTGAATTGGACGAGCTTTATTCATTGTTTTTCGAGACGATTGAAGATCGTACGTGGATGAGAATGCCTGAGGATTTTTATCAGATTTGTCTTAAAGATAATAAAGAGCGTGAAGAAATAATCTCCATGCTTAAAAAATTGCAACTGGTGAGCGAAGACATCAGCCCGCCCTGTGCTGATTATAAAATTGGATAATATTATGTTCTCAACTGATGACCGACAAAAGGTGTGTCGTTTATGGCCAATATACTGATAACAAATCGTTGTAATAGAAAATGCCCTTTCTGTTTTGCCAGACTCAGGGTCAATATCAAAGGAAAGCAATCTCCTGACTATATGTCCCGTGATGACGTGCGCAAGGTCATGGATTTTATGGAACGCTCGGACGACCCTCAGCTTCGATTGTTGGGTGGTGAGCCGACATTGCATCCAGATTTTATTGACATCGTCTCGGAAGCCTTGGCGCGTGATTTTCATGTCCATGTATTCACCAACGGGATAATGAGTAAAAAGAAAGCTGATTTTTTGAGTGACGTTCCCAAGGAAAAGCTGTCGCTGCTCTTCAATGTCGCCAACGAAGAAATCGATACCGAAAACAACAAGAAAAAAAAGTATTATGCATTAAAGAAGCTGGGGGAAAAAGCCCAGGTGGGTATTACCGTCACATCACCTGAGTTTGAATACCAATATCTGATTGATTTTATAAATGAATTTGGTTTGAGGAGGCATGTGCGGGTGGGAATTGCCCAACCGATCGTCGGTTGCGATAATGCTTACCTGGAACCGCATTTGTATCGGGAAGCAGGCAAGAGTATCGTAAAAATGGCCCGTTCATGTATCGAAGAGGACATCCTCATCGGCTTTGATTGCGGCATGACGTTATGCATGTTTGATGAGGCGGAAATCGGCTTTCTCATGAAAAACACCGAGGGTTTTGTAATGCGTTGCGATCCCATCATCGATGTGGGCACCGATCTTGATGTCTGGAATTGTTTTCCCCTTTCCAACGTTTTGGTATCACACCTGGATCAATATGAAACCCGCAATAAGGCGAGAAAAACCTATGAGAAGGTCATCGCTCCCTACCGTGTACTGGGCTGCAAACCCGAATGCTTTTCCTGCAAATATCTCAAGAGGAAGCAATGCACCGGCGGTTGTCTGGCGCATGCCATGAATTCTCTTAACAAGCTTCCCCCAGTGGAAGTTTATCCGGAAGCTTACGAATGCAAATAAAAGTAGACCTCGAGAGCGTCAGAGCCGAAGCAAAGATGTCTAAGAACAGATATTTTGATTTGGCTGGGACAAAAATCGTCTTTGTCGATCCGCCGGACATCATCAATTATGTCGTAGGCAGAGCCTTCAGTCTGAGCGAAACGCAACCCTGCGACCCCGACATTAGCTTTAATTGTGCCATCCACAAGGACGAGACATTCATCGATAAAATGCCTGCAGATGTTTATGATGAGTTTAACAAAATTGAGGAGCGGGATGATCCCTGTTTTTATGAAGGAGAGAATGGAAAATTATTCGCCATTGTTAAAAATATGGGATGCGCCTCCTATGCCCTGACGACGCCACCCTATTCGCATGTAGATGTGGCTTGCCAAATTTTGACCAAGAAAGAAACCCCTTTGCACCTCCAGGTCATTCTCATACCCATGATCAGCCACCTTATGATGCTGCAGGGAAAATTCATTATGCACGCCGGTTGTGTGGCAACACCGGAAGGCAAGGGGATAGTACTCATGGCCGACAGCGGCGGGGGAAAAACCACAACAGTTTTTACCTTAACCTGCAACGGTTTCAATTTTCTTTCGGATGATCTCGTCGTTGCCTGCCCGACAGATGAGGGCTATGTATATCGGCCTATTCAGGAAAGAATCAACGTTACCAGCAAGACAATTAAGTTTTTTCCGCAACTCCGTTTTGCCAAAAAAAAGTTGAAGAAAATTGATGCAACGAAATTGCCGGTGGATCCGCATGACGTTTTTGGAAAAGAAAAAATCAAGGATACGGCTCGGGCTTCCACGATTATTTTTATCAAGCTCAATAAAGAAGGCCCGAAGCTTGTGCCTTTGGACGGCAGTGCCATTTTAAAGCCTCTATTAAAGAGCAATACCTTTGCCCGTTATAAAAGTATCCCCCAGGCTCAGATAGAAACGATCTGGAACCTGCTGGAGCAGACGAAAACGTTTGCTCTGTACACCGGCCATGATCCGCATGTACTTGGAAAATGGATGGCTGAACGTGCCGTGGATGGTGTTCTGTTTGGTGAACCATCAAAGAAGCCGGCGCCGGCGCACCGTTCTGTAAAAAAACAGACTCAGCGGAAAAAGGGGGAATTCGTACTTGGACTGGAAAAGATTCTTGCCGATACCCTGGATGACCAAACAATAAACACGGAAATCGACATTGACGGCCGCTGGTTGTCGCGTTTCAGCCGGCAGATCAGATACCACCGGATCGACAACCTTGTTGCCCAGCATCTGGTCAATCAAGGGATTAAGCTGCCCCTCGAATCTATCGCCGACCCGGCATCATTAATTACCAAGGCAAAGGCTACCGGCCTGCGCTTAAGCACTACGGCAAAAACAATATTTCGGGCATTCGCCAACCGGGATATCCCCGCACTGGCCTTACGCGGACCGACCTTCGCCCAGGATTACTATCCAAACAGCTACTTGCGCATTTATCGGGACATCGATGTCATCGTTCAGGAACCGAGCCTTCCGAAGGCCCGGGACCTCCTTGTTGATCGGGGATTTTCGCCTGAACCTGATCAGGAATACTGGATCGGCAAAGGTGAAATGCCGTTCACCAACGGCCAGGTCAGGGTCGAGCTTCACTGGGATGCCTATCCGGTTATGAATAAGGAAAAGAAACCTTTTTACGACTTCCGACAGCGGCTGCAACACACCGATCTGGATGACCTTACGGTACAAACCGTGAATGTTAATCATCTCATGCTGTCAACCTGTTTTCATTTATACTTTGAACATAGAATGGACAGGATATGCCGGCTCATCGACATCCGTCAGATTATCAAAAAAGGCGCCGATTCCCTTGACTGGGACTGGATGGTGGGCACCCTGCCGGCGGATTATTGCCGATTTGCCCTCTGGTTACCGCTGGTGCTTGCTGCAGACCTGGTCGGGGCGCAGGTTCCGCATGACGTCCTGCAAAGGACCGCCCCCCGATCGTTTAAGGAAAAGACGGCAAGCCGCTTATTTACTGCTGAAGCGTTTTTGGCAATGCCGAAAAAGGCAAGCCGTCTTAAGTTATGGATGGTCAACAAGATGGTGGGGTAATGCCGATGCTGCGGGTGATTTTTATTGGCCGTGAAATGATGATTTTAAAAGCGCTGCAGCAGTGCTCGAACGTTTGCGGGGTATATGTTCAGCAACAGAAGGCAAGGCCATGGAAATTGCGGGAGGTCCTGCTTAAAAATTACGGATTACGTCAACTATTCCGTCCCATATTGAGGAAACTCCGCCTGAGAAAATGGTTACGGACCCTTGAATCATATACCATCCATGACTATGTCAAAGAGAATAAACTTACCGTGTTGTCCGCCCCGAAAATTAACGACAAGCAACTGCTCGGGGTTATCAAGGAACTGAATCCGGACCTGGGAGTCGTCGCCAATTTCGGTCAAAAAGTACCCGAGACGATTTTGCAATCCGCAACCCATGGATTCATCAATTTTCATCCCTCACTGTTGCCAAAATATCGCGGACCTAACCCTATCCAGCGGGTATTATTAAATAACGAAACTGAAACCGGGGTTACCTGGCATCGCATGGAGAAGGCTTTGGACCGGGGGAACATATTGTCTCAAGAAAAGATCTCGGTACTGCCGACAGATACGGATAGGGACCTCATTATAAGATCGGTTGAAACCGGCAAGAAAATGCTCGGCCCACTTTTGCGAGCTCTTGAACAGGGAACTTGTAAAGAGACATCCCAGGATGAGTCAGAAGCGACAATGGGCTCAATGTTAACCAGAGAGGAACGGAAAAACCTTGACAGGATTTTGAGCCAAAGAGCTGCATTGAAAAAGAGCAAATAAAACGGTCACCCGATGAACCACCCAAGGTAAGGATCTTGAATTTTATTATTTTATTAATTTAGTGTTCAACAGCCCAATTATCCTTTCGATTAATTCGACAACATCGGGGCGGCAAGATTTAATGCCGATTTCGATAGGCATACCGTGCATTAACTACTCCAAAACAAACCCCTTGGACGGATAATCGCGGAACGTGCCGTCGGGCCGTCGGACGACGATCAGGCATTCCACCGATGGCAACTGGTCCACCAGGGCCACGCCTTTTTCCGGTCCCATGACCATCAAAGCCGTGGCCAACCCGTCGGCAACGGTGCAGTTGGCGGCCACGACCGTGGCGCTGACCACGCCGCTGGTTTCCGGCCAGCCGGTGCGCGGATCGATGATATGGGAGTAGAATTGGTCGCCCACTTGGAAGAAGATGCGATAGTCGCCGCTGGTGGCCATGGCCTGATCGGTCAGGTTCATGGCCTTGTAGACATCGGTAAAGGCCGCGCCCCGCTCGGGCCGGTTGATACCCACCCGCCAGGCCTTGCCGTCCTTGCGATGGCCGCGGGCGTAGACCTCACCGCCGATTTCCACCAAGAAATTCTCAATCCCCTCCCCGCCCAGCAACCGGGCGATGGCATCCACCCCATAGCCCTTGGCGATGGACGCCAGATCCAGGGTAACGGCCGGATCGGTTTTGCGCAATTTTCCCGAATCATCCAATTGGATGAGGTCAAAGCCAACATGCGCCAGGGCCTGTTGGATCTGCACGTGATCGGGAGCTTTGCTCACCGACCCTTTGCGACCGAAGCCCCACAGGGTGATCAGCGGGTCCAGGGTGCCGTCCCAGGCGCCTTCGGTCAGACGATAAATTTCTGCGGCGACTTTCAAAACATTGAGAAAATCGGTGGAGGGTGAAAAGGTCTCGTCGGTGGTTCCAATGGCGTTGAAACGGCTGATCTCGCTCGTCGGATCATAGGTGGACATGCTGCGGTTGATGGTCTTCAGGCGCGCATCGATCTTCTTCTGAAGTGATTCGGAAGACGCGAACAAGCCGGCCACCAGCTTAATATGATAGGTGGTACCCATGGTCTTACCGGTCAATGCCAGTTCCTTATTGGGCTGACAGCCGGCGGTCAGCATTGCCATCGCCAGGACGGCGCTGAGAATGAGTCCATGACGGTTGATGCTGTGTTTGAGAGTCAACATATGCGCGGCAACTGCTCCCCGGTGAGCATATCTACGATACGCTCACCGCCGATGTGCGTTTTCATGAACACCCGGCCGGGATGATCGTCGATCACCTCGCCGATCCGACAGGCGTCTTTTCCGAAGGGGGACTGCCTGATGATGGACAGCACGGCATCGGCCTGATCGGCCGGACAAAAGGCCAGCAGCTTACCCTCATTGGCCACGTAAAGCGGATCGAAGCCGAGCAGTTCGCACACCCCGGCCACGGCTGGCCGTACCGGCAGTTTGGCCTCGTGGATGCGGACGCCCACCCTGGATTTGCCGGCGATTTCATTGAGTGTGGTGCCGACCCCGCCGCGGGTGGGATCGCGCAGCACATGAATATCGCACCCGCTGTCCAGCAACGCGGCCACCATGTGGTTCAGCGGCGCCGAATCGCTTTCAAGATCCGACTCAAAGGCCAGCCCCTGTCTTTGGGTAAGAATGGTCATGCCGTGATCGGCCATGGTGCCACTCAGGATCACCGCGTCCCCGGGCCGGGCATTGGCGCCGGACACATCGACCCCGTCCTTGATCACACCAATGCCGGCCGTATTGATGTAGATTTTGTCGACCGCGCCCTTGGGCACCACTTTGGTGTCGCCGGTCACCACCGCGACCCCGGCAATCTGGGCGGCCTTACGCATTTCCGCCACGACCCGCTCGAGATCGGCCATGGGAAAACCTTCCTCAATGATCATGCCTACGCTCAAATAGAGGGGCGTGGCGCCGCACATGGCCACATCGTTGACCGTGCCGTTGATGGCCAGGTCGCCGATGCTGCCGCCGGGAAAGAAGATCGGTTCCACCACATAGGTATCCGTGGAAAAGGCGAGGCGACCGGGGGCGACACTTAGCACCGCGCCATCGTCAAGCATCGCCAGGGCCGGATTGTCAAAGGCCGGCAGAAGCAGTGTTTCGGTCAACTGATGCGAGATTTTCCCCCCGCTGCCGTGGTCCAGTAGTATTTTGTCTGTTTTCATTTTTTTCTTATCCATCGCCATGGTAGCGGTAGTACGCCGCGCAGGTCCCCTCGCTGGAAACCATGCATGGTCCCACCGGTGCCATGGGGTTGCATACGATTTTATAAAGCGGGCACTGGGGCGGAATTTTTACGCCGGTGAGAATTTCCCCGCAGGCGCACCCTTTCGGTTCCGGTACGGGCGGCATGGTAATGTCAAAGGCGTTCAGGGCATCGAAGGCTGCATAGTCTTCACGAATGGCCAGGCCACTGGACGCGATGGTGCCGATTCCCCGCCAGTCGGCATCGGCCACCGCGAACACCGTTTGCATGACATCCACGGCCTTGACGTTGCCGGCGTCGGTGACGGCCCGTGCATAGGCGTTTTCCAGGGCCGGTGCCCCCGCTTCGATCTGCTCCACCAGCATGGCGATGCCCTGCAATAAATCGGTGGGTTCGAATCCGGCCACCACGCAAGGCACCCGGTGGGCCTCGAAAAAGGACCGGTAGGCATCGAGACCGATGATGACCGAGACGTGACCGGGAAGCAGAAATCCGTCGATATTGATCTTGCCCGTGGCCAGTGCCGTGAGCGCCGGCGGAACGATTTTGTGGGCTGAAATCACGAAAAAATTCTTCAGCCCTTCCTGTTTGGCGGCCAGAATGGCGGCGGCTACCGTGGGCGCCGTAGTCTCAAACCCCACGCCCAAAAAGACCACCCGTTTATCCGGGTGCTGGCGGGCCAGGGCCAGGGCATCGAAGGTGGAGTAGACGATACGCACATCGGCGCCGTCGGCCTTCTCGCGCTGCAAGGATGAGCCGCTGCCCGGCACGCGGATCAGGTCGCCGAAGGTGGCCACGATGATGTCCGGCTCGCGGGCCAGCTTGATGAAGGCGTCGATTTCTTTCTGGGCGGTCACACACACCGGGCAGCCCGGACCGGAGAGCAGCGAGACGGTGTCCGGTAGCAATGATCGGATGCCGCTTCTGAAGATGGACACCGTGTGCGTGCCGCACACCTCCATCAAACGGATGGGCCGCGTGCTAGCCTGGGCGATACGGTCCGCCAGGTGCCGGGCGATGGCCGGATCGTGAAGGTCGCGGTTATGTTCCAGGGTCATGGATGGTCGTTCCTTGTGTGATCTGATTGCAACGAATTAAACCTCGGGCTATGCCCGAGCGACCCGAAAAGATTCGGACCTTTTCGGCGAGAAAATAATGCCGCAAATTCTATCGTGTAATTGCAGTCGCAGCAACGACCGCCTGCCCCAGTGAAAGTCCCCCATCATTAGCCGGCACCAGGCGATGCGTCAGCACCTGAAACCCGCTTTTCGCAAGCGCCGTGCAGAGCCCGGACAGCAGCCGGTCGTTCTGAAAAACACCGCCGCTCAAGGCCACCTGATCGATGCCTGTACGATTCCGCAGCTGGCTGCACAGGGCGTCGAACAAGGCCACCAGGGTGTTGTGAAAGCGGGCGCTGATGATCGCCGGCGATCGACCGTCACGCAGATCTTTTGTTACCGCCCGGATCAGCGGGGAACAGGGGATGCTGATGGCGCCCTTGTCGGTTTCGTCCCAGGAAAAGTCGTAAGCGCCGGTTTCCGCGTTATCGGCCATGGCCTCCAGTTCCATGGCGGCCTGGCCTTCGAAGGCCACCTGTCCACGCAGGCCGACCAGGGCCGCCACGGCGTCAAAGAGCCGGCCCAGGCTGGAAGTCATCGGACTGTTGATGTTTTTTTCTATCATCTGCCGGATGATCTGGATCTGCTGGGCATCGGCAAAGCGACTCACGGGCAGATCCGCGATATCCGAACCATCGTCGACCGTCGCCATCAGATGGGCCAGGGCCATGCGCCAGGGCTCACGGATGGCGGTGGCACTGCCTGGCATGGGCACGGCCTGAAGGTGCGCCGCCCGGGTGAATCCCCGGTAATCGGCCACCAGCACCTCGCCGCCCCAGATGGTGCCGTCGGTGCCCAGCCCGGTGCCGTCGAAGGCCAACCCAATCACCGGTCCATCGGCCTTGTTTTCGGCCATGCAGGCGGCAATGTGGGCGTGGTGATGCTGGATCTCGACCACGGGCAGATCTGTCGTCTCCCGGGCATAGCGGGTGCTCAAATAATCGGGGTGCCGATCGCAAGCCACGATTTGAGGGCGGATGTCCAGAATGCGTTTGAGGTGACCAATGGTCAGACGAAAGAAATCGTCGGTGGCGCGGTTTTCCAGATCACCGATGTGCTGGCTGACAAACGCCTGCCGTCCCCGCGTGAGGCAGACCGTGTTTTTCAGCTCTGCCCCGCAGGCCAACACCGGTGGCAATTCATCCTTCAAGAACACCGGCACCGGCACATAGCCCCTCGAGCGCCGCAAGGGGCGCATGTGGCCGGCGCTGTGGCGCACGATGGAATCGTCGCTGCGCAGGTAGATGTCGCGGTCATGAATCAGGAAATCGTCGGCGATGTCACCCAGCCGATCGAACGCTTCCTGGTTGTCGATGGCAATGGGCTCCTCGCTCAAGTTGGCACTGGTCATTACCAGAGCCGTGAACCCGGCGTCCAGCAGCAGGTGGTGCAGCGGCGTATAGGGCAGCATGATGCCGAAAGAACGGCTTTTGGGGGCCACCGACGCGGCGATGGGGGTGGCGGCCTTTTTCTCGAGCAGCACGATCGGCCGCTGGATGGAGACTAGCAGCCGTTCCTCGTCCGCGTTTGCCCGGGCAAGACTACGGACATGCCCGATACTGGCACACATCAGGGCCAACGGCTTTTCCTCGCGATGTTTACGCCGGCGCAGGCGCACCACCGCCGCCTCGTTGACCGCGTCCACGGCCAAGTGAAATCCGCCCAGGCCCTTGACGGCCACGATGCGACCCGCCCGGATCCGCCGGGCGGCCGCAGCAATGGGATCATCGGTGTCGATCGGTATCCCCTTGGCATCGCACAGGGTCACCTGCGGCCCGCACACCGGACAGGCATTGGGCTGGGCATGGAAACGCCGGTTGTCCGGATCATCATACTCGGCCTGGCAGTCGGGGCACATGGTAAAATGGCGCATGCTGGTCTTGGGACGGTCATAGGGGATATCGTCGATGATCGTGTAGCGCGGGCCGCAGTTGGTGCAGTTGATGAACGGATAGCGGTAGCGCCGGTCGGCCGGATCACGCATCTCGGCCAGGCAATCGTCGCAGACCATCACATCCGGCGAAATGAGCGTGGCCCGACTAGTGCTTTCCCGGCTTTTGACAATCGAAAAGGCGGTGAATCCCGAAAGCGGCACCGGCGTCCGGGATATTTCCACAATCTGGGCCAACGGCGGCTTGCGGCGGGGCAGATCGTCGATAAAAGACTGGATCTGATCCGCCGGTCCCTCAAGCAGGAGACTGACGCCCGTAGCGGTATTGGCCACCTCACCGGTCAGGCCGTAATGGCGGGCTAGCCCATAAATGAAGGGACGAAAGCCCACCCCCTGTACAATACCGTTGATCTCAAGGCGGGTTGCCATGGGTGGGTGGGTTGTCACGGGGGACATTGCTCTGATTGACTCGTTATAACTGTTCACAGGGCTGAAATGACCCATTGATTATCAAATATCGGCCGGTAAGCGTTTACAGGGGGCCGCAGATGCGCGGCGCCGGGCGCGCCGACGTACTTGTCGTACTTCAAGCGCCCGGGAACAAAGCAGATGCGGTGCCCTGTGAACGCTTACGACGCGTTTATTCGTTCTCGGCGTCAAGATCGTCTACAAAAGCGGCGGCTTCGCGAAGCAAGCGGATCGATTCGGCGGCGGCCGCTTCATCGAGTTTCTGGATAGCAAAGCCGGCATGCACGATCACATAATCACCGATGTTCACATCGTCCAGCAACATCAGGCTGGCCGAGCGCTGTACACCGTCCACGTCAATGGTGGCCATGCCGTTTTCGATGTGGGTCACTTGGGATGGAATAGCAAGGCACATGGTGGTTCAGGCCCTCTCTTTTTCAGTATAGGTGACCTCCAGGCGGTCCAGTTCGGCCAGCACCATTTGGATCATGTCGTCGATGCGGCCTGCCGTCGTGGGGGTCAGCTCAACGGACAGGGTTTCGATGTCCTGGGGCTCGATGCCCACGATAACCGTTTCCGGCACCTTGTCCAGGGCCTGACACAGGGTCAACGACTCCAGGAAATCGATTTGATGCAATGAATTCTTGGCCCGGATCCGTTCCGGGACGTCCTTTCCGTCGATGCGGTAGAGATCACCGGGATTTCCCTTGTTGCGGATGACGTCGACGACGATCAACTGGTCCGCCTCGGAGATGATCCCCATCAGATTGATTCCCAGTACGCCGCCGTCGATCACCGAGACGTTGTCGGGAAAATCGTACCGCTGCTGGAGGGCTTCCACCACTCGGATGCCGAACCCCTCGTCGCTTAGGAGAATATTGCCGACACCCAAAATCATGACATGTTCAGTATTCATTTTCGTTCCTGTATCGCACAAACTTATTTTTACTACCATTTCTATGCATTGGTAGCATTAATTCTTCTTCCGTTCAAGGGATGACGAATGCCTTTGTTTTTGTGTCAGTGGCGCCGGTCCGTGGGCAATGCCAGATTATCGTCATTCAAGGAAACATAGCTTGGCCGGCCGGGATGGATGGTAACCGGCTGCTGCCAGGCCACCTTGTACCCCGCGATCATGGCCGGGAAGGTCACCACCACGAAATAGTCACCGGCGGGCACGTTCAAAAGGGCGAAATTACCGGTATCCGAGGATTCGGTGTTAGCCACCAGGTAACCGGGCCGGCCACGATGCTCGGAAAACGTCTTGAAAAAATCCATGTGCATCTGGTTGATCCGGTCCAGCCGCCGGTGCCGCTCCATGCTGCTCAGCCCAGGCGCCTTGGGAACGGGAATGGCTTCATGGGTCAGAAAGATGCTGATATACTGAGCGTAGGACCGCTTACCGGCGTCATCAACGAGCGACATGTCGCCAAGCAGCCACCCACCGGCATACGCCAACCCGCCAGCGGCGAGCAACACCATCCAGACCATTGCCATGATTCGGATAATGAATCGCTGGATCATCATCGGGACCTCCATATATTGAAATTATACCCCCAACATGAAATAGTAAAGGATCTGATTGGTTCAGGGCGTTTCATATAAATAGTGTGCGTTCAGAAATAGGAAAAGCGGACAACCCTCGGAGGCCATCATGGGCCGTTCAACCATGGGCAAGGTGCTCTGGGTCGATCTGAGCACCGGCACCATCACCACCGAATCCATCACCGACGATATTTTTCATCGATTTCTTTCGGGTACCGGATTGGCCGCCTATCTGTTGTATCGGCGGATTCCGGCCGGTGCCGATCCCCTGGGGCCGGACAATATCCTGGGATTTGTGTCAGGCATCCTGACGGCCAGTGGATCCCTTTTTACCGGCCGCTGGATGGTAGTGGGCAAAAGTCCGTTGACCGGCACCTGGGGCGATGCCAATTGCGGCGGCAACCTGGCGCCGGGGATCAAGGGCTGCGGCGTGGACGGCATTTTTTTTACTGGCCAGAGCGATCGGCCGGTGTATCTGTATGCCGACACCAAAGGGGCCGAGCTGCGCGATGCCACGGCATTGTGGGGCAAGGATGCCATGGAGACCGAGCGATTGCTCATCGAGGCCCACGGCAAAAAACAGCGCGCTCGGGTGGCCTGCATCGGCATGGCCGGCGAACGGCGGTCGTTGATCAGCGGCATCGTCAACCACGGCGGCCGGCTGGCGGCCCGCAGCGGTCTGGGCGCGGTCATGGGGGCCAAACGGCTCAAGGCCGTCGTGCTGTGCGGTGCCCATCGGGTAGCCGTGCATGATCCCAAACGCATGAAAGCCCTCAGTCTGGAATGCAACCGTCACGTGGCCTTTCAGCCCCCGTTCCTGAACGGCACCATGACCGCTTACCTCGGTTCCATCATGCGCCTGATGCCGGCCCAGATGGAGATCGACGGCTTTCTATATAAAATCATGCTCCAGAAATGGGGTACGGTCAATCAGAACCAGATGGCCATCGAAATCGGCGATGCCCCGGTGAAAAACTGGAAGGGCTCCAATCGTGATTTTGGATTTGATCAGTCCAAGCTGATCAATCCGGATGTCTTCACCGAGCCGGTGGTGGCCAAATACTACTGCTATTCCTGTCCGTTGGGATGCGGCGGAATCAGCCTGGCGCCGGACGGCCGCACCGAGGTGCATCGGCCCGAATACGAATCCACCATTGCCCTGGGCGGGCTGTGCCTCAACGAAGATACCGACAGCATCTATTACTTGAACGAGCTGCTCAACCGCGCCGGCATGGATACCATTTCGGCGGGCGGTACCGTGGCCTTCGCCATCGAGTGTTTTGAAAACGGCCTGCTTACCGAATCGGATACGGGCGGCTTGAGACTGACCTGGGGCAACAGCAAGGCCATTGTGCGACTGGTGGAAATGATGGTTCGGCGGGAAGGGATCGGTGATCTTCTGGCCGATGGGGCCAAACTGGCGGCCCGGCGTATCGGCAAGGGTGCGGAGACGATGGCCATCAACGCCGGCGGGCAGGAGCCGGGCATGCACGACGGCCGCTTTGATCCCGGATTTGCCCTGCACAATGTGGTCGAGCCCACGCCGGGGCGCCATACCATCGGTTCCTACATGTATTATGAAATGTTCCAGCTGTGGCGGCAGATCGCGCATCTTCCCGATCCATCCCTGTTTTACCTGAAGCGTTCCAAGTACCAGGCCAATCGGGAAAAGGCCATCATGGGGGCCAGTTGCAGCAACTATATGAACGTAATCAACGGTGCCGGGGTGTGCCTGTTCGGCGCCTTTTTAGGTGCCCAGCGCATTCCGGTGTTCGACTGGCTCAACGCCGCCACCGGCTGGACCGATTCGCCCGAAGCGTATCTGATCATCGGCCACCGCATCCAGACGGTCAAACAGCTGTTCAATATCAAACAGGGCATTGTCCCCGCAGACGTTCGCATCAGCCGACGGGTCCTGGGCGATCCGCCCCAGACTACGGGTGCCAATCAGGGGCGCACGGTGCCCATTGAGAAACTGCGTCGGTACTACTGGCGCGAAATGGGATACGATATGGAAAGCGGTGTACCCACGCCGGAATGCCTTCATAATTTAGGATTGGACGGGCGATGACCTACGAAATCACCAATCGCTGTGTGGGCTGCGGGGTGTGCAAGCGCATCTGCCCGGTGGATGCCATCACCGGTAAACAGAGAAAACAGCATCGCATCGATCCGGACGTGTGTATCGCCTGCGGTGCCTGCGGCCGCATCTGCCCCCACGAAAGCATCAACGACCCGGAAGGTAAACTGTGCCAGCGCATCCGCATCCGTTCCCGTTGGCCGCGGCCGATGTTTGATCTGAATCTTTGCATCGCCTGCACCATCTGCGTGGAAGCCTGTCCCACCGCTTGCATCGATCTGGCCGCGGACCAGGGAACCCGCGAAACCCTGCGCCGGCCGTTTTTGAAGAACGAACGCCACTGCATCGCCTGCACCTTTTGCCAGCAGGACTGCCCGGTGGATGCCATCGCCATGTCTGAATAAAAAAATCCCCCGACAGGCGTTTTGAGCACCCTTGGTTGTTGTAGGGGCACGGCGCGCCGTGCCCCTACCTGCGTATACCGCTATCGAAAAAAATCCCCACCCGGGCGATGCCCCCGAGTAGTAAGTTTTCATTGATCAGAAATTTGATGCAAAGGTTTCGTCACCATCGCCACAATCCAGCCCACCCCGAATGATCCGGCCACGGTCAATGCCGTGAGCACCAAAACGTATGGCCACCCAAACATGGCCACCATCATCGGCAGCAAGAATGGTTTCACGGCGCGGTTGACCAGAAAAACAGCCAACAGGCCCTGGGCCATACCCTTTTCCCGCAAATCCTTGAGCATCGGATACCAGGCAAATATGGGGCCCGTGGAAAGGATGCCGGCACTGGCCGCTAAAACCATGCGCACCAACGACGAGCCATTACGCATCCATGCGGCCAGGTCGGGCAGTTTTATAAACAGGTTCAATGCGGCCATGCAGATAAACACCAATCCCAAAGACGGCAGCAGGTGCCAACCCACTGCCAGACTGGCCTTGAACGCCGGTACGGCCTTCGCGGGGGCGACGGCCCAGAGCAGCAGATACACCCCCAGCACCCCGCCGGGAAACCACCAACGGCGACCATGTTCCATGTCACGCCATCTTTTCTTCAACCCCGACATACCCCCATCGACAAGGCCCGCTTTCGACTATACCAAGACCCAATTAAAACCAAAAAGCGATGCTCCAACCGATCACCATGGCCAGCGCAAAACAACCGGCATTGCGAGCAACGGCAAACCGCCAACCCAACGCAGAGGATTCAGCCGGCAATTGTACCAGGCCGACCATCACCCAGGCACACATGAATGCGGTTACCACCCCGATACCCATACCGTTGTTCAGCATCTGGGCACCGGCAATGTAGCTGTTGACGGGGTTGCCGGCAAAGAAACTGCCGACCAGGGCACCCCGGAACGTATCTTGCCAACCATGGCCGGAAAAAAAGCTGAACAGGACCCCTCTGGGTACAAGGACATTGAAAAGTCCCAAAAGCAAAACCACACCTAACATCACCGGCAACATGGCGTAAATTTGCCTGAACGTCTTGCCCAAGGCCGGAATTATCGTCCTTTTATCGGCAGCAAACCGTTTGCGCGATTCATGGGGCCTTTCCATGGAATCGCGCGCGTGTTGATGCTGAAATTCCGCGATGGCTTCGGCTACCGTACGGCCGCCCAAACCGGTAATAATTTGCACCCCGGCATTGGATAGATATTTTTCCGCAATGGGGCTGCACCATTGGAGGATCAGCACCTGGCAGTGGTTGGCGATGATCTGGGCCACCATTGTCATACCTGAACCGGCGTGCATTCGATCTGGATTGGCAAATGCCTCCCAGTGGCCCGACGGGGTATCCACGATAATTAGATACGGGGCCAGTCCCAATCGGTCGCTACATCTGGCGCTTAAATTCGGTTCATTGGCGGGGATGGCGATTTTCATGAATTCAGCTCTCCAACAAAAAATGATAAAGTCGCAAAGCGTGCCGATTGCGTCATGCCGGACTTGATCCGGTATCCAGAACACATTGAAGTGAATGGATAGCGCTAAAGCTTCACGTCGTGCCCGGCATACGCCGGAATGACAGAGCGTTGTAATTATCGACTTTTTTCGAGACCATAATAAAAAACTCCCATCCGGGCGATTCAACGCCCGGATGGGAGTTTTTTATCAGCTATGATCAAACGGATCAAAGCCTGTTTGAAAATGCTGGACCGATCCGGTCTCGATTCTCAGAACGATTTTATACGACCTTGAACTTGTATACCTCATTGGAATCCGGATCGATCACATGCACCGCGCAGGCAATACAAGGATCGAAGGAGTGCACGGTGCGGAGCACTTCCAAGGGCTGCTTGGGATCGGCAATGGGGGTGCCGATGAGGGACTCCTCCACCGGGCCGAGCTGGCCTTTCTTATCCCGGGGACCGAAATTCCAGGTCGACGGCACCACGTACTGGTAGTTGCCGATCTTGCCGTCCTCGATTTTGATCCAGTGGCCCAGGGCGCCGCGGGGCACGTCGTTGAGGCCCACGCCCTTGGCGCTGTCCGGCATTTCGTAGGGTTCGTAGGTCTGGGTGTCGCCCCCCTTGATATTTTCGACCAATTCCATGACCCAGTTCTGCATGGCATCGCCGATGGCGATGGTTTCCAGGCCTCTGGCTGCCGTTCGCCCCAGGGTCGAGAACAGGGCGCCGGCTGGGATATCGAGTTTCTGCAACGTACTGTCCACCAAAGGCTTGATGTCCGCATGGCCCTTGCCATAGGCGATCAAAACGCGCGCCAGCGGCCCCACTTCACAGGACAGGCCGTCGTAGCGCGGGGCTTTCAGCCAGGTGTATTTGCCGCTGTCGGGCCGGTATTTGGGATCTTCCTGGAGGGGTTTGGTTTCTCCCTCGTAGGGATGCAGCGTCGGACCGTCTTCGTACCACCCGCGGGTGACTTCCTCGGTCACTTTTTCCTGTTGGGCCATGGCGATATTGGCCAGATCCCGTTTGCGGATCACGCCCCGGGGCATATACAGGCTGTCGGGTTCGACATCGGTCTGGGGAAAATCGCCGTAAGCCAGGAAGTTAGTCGTACCGCCAATACCGCCCCAATCCTTGTAAAACGAGGCTACGGCGATCAGATCGGGGATGTAAACGTTCTTTACAAAATCCTGGGTCTCTTTGGTGATGTACAGGAATTCGGCGATGCGATCCGGGGTCATGTCGGCCACGCTGGTCACGCCGCCCACCACCAGCGATTGGGGGTGGGGGTTCTTGCCGCCGAAAATGGCGTGCATACGGGCCGAGCGGGCCTGCAGGCGCAGGGCCTCGATATAGTGGGCGCAGGCCATCAGGTTGGCCTCGGGCGGCAGCTTGTAGGCCGGATGTCCCCAGTAGGCATTGGCGAACGGGCCCAGCTGGCCGCTGTCCACGAAGGTCTGAATTCGCTGCTGCACTTGTTTGTAGTAGGCCGTGCCGCCCATCGAGGCGTTACTGACATTGTCCGCCAGGGCAGCGGTTTTCTTGGGATCGGCCTTCAGGGCGCTGACGATATCCACCCAGTCCAAGGCATGCAGATGATAAAAATGAACCAGATGATCGTGCTGATATTGGGCGCCGTGGAGCAGGTTGCGGATCAGTCGGGCATTTTTGGGAATTTTCAGTCCGATGGCATCGTCCACGGCTCGTACCGATGAAACGGCATGCACGTAAGTACAGACGCCGCATGAGCGCTGGACGAAATGTTGGGCATCCCGGGGATCCCGCCCCTGAAGGATGATTTCGATGCCGCGGAACATCTGCCCCGAGCTCCAGGCATTGACGACCTTGCCGCCGGCCACTTCCACCTCGATTCGAAGATGGCCTTCTATTCTGGTAATTGGATCAACAACAACGCGTTTGCCCATTATATGTCCTCCTTCATTCGTCAAAGGAATTATGCTTAATTACTTTTGAAGCCCTTTCCAACGCCGGTAGCGGGCCTTAGACGGGGTTTTCAAAAAGGATTTTACATTTCTTCGTAAAATGGGGTCATGGTATCCCAAAAATTCGGCTCGCTGCAGCCGATGCAGGGGTGCCCCGCCTCCACCGGCCAGCTGGTACCATCGTTGAACTTGGCAATCGGGCAGTTGTTGTAGGTTTCCGGTCCGCGGCAGCCCATCAGGTAGAGGCAGTACCCCAGTGCGGCTTCCTCGCTGCCGAATTCCTCCACAAACTCCTCATTTTCAAAATGGGCGCGCCTGGGGCATTGATCGTGAATGGTCTTGCCATAGGCAAACAGGGGGCGGCCGCTTTCATCCAGATCGGGCAGCTTGCCCAGCAAGAGATAGTTGACCACCGTGCCCACCAGGTTGATGGGATTCGGCGGACATCCGGGAATATTCAGGGTCTTGATGCCCAATGCATCACTGACCCCTTTGTAGCCGCCCGGGTTGGGTGCTGCAGCGGGAATCCCGCCGAAAGAGGCACAGGTGCCGATGGAAATCACGGCGGCCGCCTTGGGGCAGACCTCCTTGGCGATGTCCAGAAACGAACGACCGGCGACCTTGCCGTATCCGCCGTTGTATTTGGTAGCGATGGCCCCTTCAACCACGCATATGAATTTGCCGTCATATTTTTTTACGGCGTGATGGAGTTGTTCTTCGGCTTGATGACCGGCCGCCGCCATGATGGTTTCATGGTATTCGACGGAAAGTACTTCCAGAACCAGTTCATCGATGTAAGGATACTGGGTCCTGAGCAGGGCTTCGGAACACCCGGTGCACTCGCCGAAATGCAGCCAGATCAGCGGTGGTCGCTGGACCGGCGCGGCAAACACCTCGGCCACCTTCGGGACAAAGGACGCGGACAGCCCCATGGTGGCGGTGAGCGCGGTGCAATACTTCATGAAATCTCTTCGTGAGACGCCTTTCTGCTTCAGCCGTTCGTAAAATGATTGTTCCCTTTCCATTGGCACCTCCTGATGCGGTTGATGGATATTGATGAATCAAAAAAGAAACCAGCCATTGTTGACCCTGTTGTCTGCGGGTACACGCAAACAGACAAGGGGCCATGATTTGACTGGTTCCATTTATGTTCTCGATGGTATGGACTTTTTTGGTACCGGTCGTCAGCGCCAGCCAAATGATCGATCGGTTATCATTTCACAGTACTGGCATGTCGTAACGGAACGAAACAACCCTGCCCCAAAAAGCGTTTTCCTGCCGATTATCGTAAACACTATAAAACGCGCTACATAAAGTAAACAGTGTTTATTAGTTTTAGTGTAAGGACTCGATGAAGTCAAGGGCAAAAGCCGTTTTGGCTATCGTTAAGGCGGGTTGGCACCTGTTGCGGGGATGATATGATATCTCGACACGATGAAAAAGAAAAAGCGCTCGATTAGGGTGGCGGAAAGAAATAATTCCAACAGAAGGCGCCGGGATTGTGATCGTCTACAAGGCGCATCCGCCGGCGCATGTTAAGGATATGTGCCGGCGGATGGAACCTCTTAGACGGTTGCAAGGACAAGCAAGATGGGGGAATTATTTCTTTCCGGCGCCCTAACCAACCGAGCGCTTGCGTTGTTGCGGTAAGATTGCGTTCAAGCATCGTCCATATCGGTATCTCCATCGGAGATTTTAATGGATTTCTTGAGATCCTTGGGGATGCCTTTGTCTTCGTAATCATCATCCATTTCGTCATCATCATCGAGCAGGTCATCCACCCCCAGACCGGAATCGTCGTCGTCATTTTCCTCGGCATCGCCCGCCACTTCTTCATCCATGACGTTGAACAGATCTTTTTCTTCGAAAAACAATTCGGCAGAGGTATTGGCGCCGGGCACCAGCATTTCAATGATGGCATCGCCAATTTTTTCAATATAATTTCCAGGGGGATACATGTTGTGGGTGCGAAGGGTTTGAATCAAGGCGATGCGACTTTTTTGAGCGGCGGCCTTAATCGTCTCCAAATCGTAGGTCTCTTCGCATAACAGGGAGAGCATTTCCTTGTCCAGTTCGGCGTATTCCTGGATTACCAGTTGATTACTCTCGTTGTTCAACAATGCCACATATTTTTGTTTCATCTTAGTTATCCTCCAAAGCGGTCAGGCGCTGTCTTATCTGTTGTGCACGGAGGAACATCATAAAATATCTGGGATGTCAACCATCATTTGGGATAAGGGAACGAGGGATAAAAGGATTGACGCTGAAACGGCGAAATGGTAATGAGGCGGAATACCTCAGTGGAGGGATGGCCGAGTGGTTTAAGGCGGCGGTCTTGAAAACCGTTGAGTGAAAGCTCCGTGGGTTCGAATCCTACTCCCTCCGCCATCAAATCGTTTCTCGTGTTCATCGAGATTCGATCCAAAAAAAGCAATAATGGAGAGATGGCCGAGCCGGCTGAAGGCGCTCGCCTGCTAAGCGAGTGTGTGGTGAAAGCTGCACCGAGGGTTCGAATCCCTCTCTCTCCGCCATTTCATAAAAAAAGATCGATTCGAGTTGCCTCGAATCGGTCTTTTTTTTACTGCGCCCCTTAATCCCGACTGGCGGGGTCGGCAATGATCTCGGCCAATGTCCGGATGCCAACTTCGGTTTTTTCGCTCCAGGGATAGCCACAGCTGATACGAATGCAATGGTTGTAACCATCGGTGGTGGAACAGATAGTGCCGGGAAAAATGGAGATCTTGCGTTGGCGCGCGGCGTGAAAAACCTTCAGCCCGTCCACGCCACGGCTCAATTCCACCCATAGGGTCAGTCCTCCCGCGGGAGCGGTGATGCGGGTATCGTCGGGAAAGTAGCGTGCGATGGCCAGGGCCGTGTTGGTGATCTGGTTCTTAAGGGCCGTACGCAACCGGCGCAGATGGCGATCGAAGGCGCCATCTTTCAGGAATTTGGCCACAACGCGTTGATTCAAGGTGGGAGAGGCCACATTGCCGTCCATCTTCAAACGCCTGACCCGATCCGTATAGCATCCCGGCAAGGTCCATCCGACCCGCAAACCCGGCGACAGGGTTTTCGAAAAAGAGCCGCAATGAAGCACCAGCCCATCCCGATCATAGGACTTGAGGGTCGAAGGGCGCTGACAGCCAAAGTACAACTCCCCGTGGATGTTATCTTCGATAATGGGAACCCGCTTTTCGGCCATCATCGCCACCAGTGCCTTTTTATTTTTATCGGGCATGATGAACCCCAAGGGGTTATGAAAATTGGGCACCAACAGACAGGCTGCCACGTCATTTTCTTTTACGGCCTGTTCCAATTGATCCAGATCGATTCCGGTCTGGGGATCGGTGGGCATTTCCAAGGCAAATTTGTTTTGATCCTCGATGATCTGCAAAAACCAGGGATAGGTGGGCGACTCCACCACCACGGTATCGCCGGCGTCGCCGATGGCTCGCAGGCAGAGGTTGACCGCCTCGATGCAACCGCTGGTGATGACCATTTCATCCAGCACGGCTTGCCGGACCTGGCCGACCATGCGTTTGGCGATCTGGCGCTTCAACTCCGCGTTGCCATATGGATCTTCGTATCGCATCAGGCTGTGTTTCATGGCCTCCATGGACAACGACCGCACCGTGCGCGACAGTTGTTTGAAGGGTAAAAGCTCGGGCATGACCGTGGATCCCCCCAGTTGGAGAAAGGCCGGGTTACCCATGTCCTCGACGATGGCATAGGCCAGGGCGTTCACGGTGACTTTCTTTGGCTTGGGGTGCAGCGGCTGGGCTTCGGGAGGCGGCAGAATCCTTTCCAGCAAGGGCTGAACGTAGTAGCCGGATTTTTGCCGGGGCATCACGACACCGCGTTTTTCCAGCTCGATATAGGCTTGGTAAACGGTGGTGATGCTGAACCCGGTCTGATCGTGTAGCTTGCGCAGGCTGGGCATTTTTTCACCCGCCCGATACACCCCATCCCGAATTTTGCTTTCGAGGTCATCGGCCAAGCGCGCATACCTGAACCCGGAAACAGAACTTGTCGGCATTGCCCGCCCCCCTATCTGCTATCTAAAAATAACGAAAAAACTGTATCTGTTATTTATTAGCCGAATTGCTACAGTTAGGCAACAACGATGATCGATGAGGTGGGATATGAAAAAAGGTTCGAAAAACAGTGGCCTAGTGTGGCTGCGGCTCTGCTTTCTGCTATCACCCGAGGATTCATCGCCAGGCAACCCCCAGCTACCGACCTGGGCAACCCCCTGTTGCCAGCGAATCAAAACAGCGCTGTGGATCGCGGTTAGCGTGGCTGCTGCCGTGTTAGTAGGCCAGTTATAGTGTCAAAGGCCAAATCAGAACCGTCCTCCCGGCACATTGCCAATTGTTTGCCTTAGCTTAACATTTCTTGTTGAAACGCGCATCCTGATTGGCTATACATAGGCTATACATAGAGAGGTGGGTAATGCTTACAAAAATTCAAAAATGGGGAAATAGTCAGGGGATTCGTATCGCAAAGAATCTGCTTGCAGATGCGCAGCTTGATGTTGGCGATCAGGTCGATATTAGCGTAAAAGATGGGATTATGATCATTGAACCAACTAAAAAGATACGCGGTCACTATAGTCTTAAGGATCTTGTGTCACGTATCCCTAAAGGTTACAAACCTGATGAGGTTGATTGGGGCGAGCCAGTTGGCAAAGAGGAATGGTAAATGGCGGCCTATTCCCCCAAGCAAGGGGATATCATCGCGATCACATTTGACCCGCAATCCGGTCATGAGCAAAAAGGCCGGCGCCCGGCTTTTGTTGTCAGCAAAGACTTGTTTAACCGAAGTACAGGGTTGGCTATCGTGTGCCCAATTACAAATACCGATCGTGGTTTTCCCTTTCACATACCGATTCCGAAAGACAGTAAGTTGACAGGTTTCATTATGGTAGAGCAAGTCAAATCGGTCGACTTCCGTTCCCGGCGAGCTAAACGTATCGAACGAAGTGACAAGTTGCTGCTTTCAGAGGTGCTCTCCATTTTAGATGCATGTATCTATTAACCGGCCAATCCTAATGTCAAAGACCAAATCAGGCTGGCACCGGTGGGGCACGGCGCGCCGTGCCCCTAAATGAACCAATATCCACTCGTGGTATTTTTCAATGCGGTTTCAAATCGATAATCTCCATGCGATTGTTCCGATGGGGATACTTGGCCGAGGGGCCCTCGGTCAGCACCACGATGTCGCCGGATTCACCCTGATCGGCCAGCCATTTCTGAATCCATTCCCGCCAGATACCGGGATGATCCGGTTCGTAAACCGGCAGCACCCCATATGAGAAGACCAGATTTTGGCAGGTTTTTTTCAGGGAACTGACCGCGGCAATCCACACCGGCAGGCGGAAACGGGCGATGCGCCGGGCCGTGGTGCCGCTGCGCGTGGGTGTAATGATGACGGCCGGCCGGATGCATTTCAATGATTCGGCCACGCTCGATGCAATCACCTCCGAAAAAGCCACCGGACAGCCCTCGTCGGTGAATACGCGGTGTTCCCCCCGACCGTATAGGGGGCGATTGGGTTCGATATCGGCGGCAATTTCACGTAGCATGCGCACCGCATCCACCGGATACTCCCCCACCGCAGATTCACCCGAGAGCATCACGCAATCGGTGCCGTCCAAAATGGCATTGGCCACATCCGTAGCCTCGGCCCGCGTGGGCAGTCGGTTGGTGGTCATGGATTCAAGCATCTGGGTGGCGGTGATGATCGGCTTGCCCAGCCGGTTGGCCTGGTCCATGATTTTCTTCTGTACCGCCGGAATCTTGGCAATGGGAATCTCCACGCCCAGATCGCCCCGGGCCACCATGATGCCGTCGGTTGCCTCGAGAATACCGTCCAGATTTTCCACAGCGCGCGAGCGCTCGATCTTGGCGATGATAAACGGATCCCCCCCCTTGGCTTTGGCAGCCTCGCGCACGGCCTGGATATCGGCGGCACGCTCCACGAAAGACTGGCTGACGGCATCCACGCCGTTTTCCAGGGCAAATTCCAAACAGCGCCGGTCATGATCGGTGAAGGCCAAAATTCCCAGATCCACATCGGGAATATTGAGTCCTTTGCGCGATCGGATCCCGCCGCCAACAACCACCTCGCAGTGCACTTCGGGCGGAGCGACGCGCAGTACCTTGAGCTGGATGAAGCCGTCATTGATATAAATCCGATCGCCGGCACTCACCACATCGGCCAGTTTTTCGAAATTGACGCCGATGCGCTCGGTCGTGCCAGCCACGTTCTCGGTAGTCAAGATCACCGGATTGCCACTTCTCAGGAAAATCGGCTCTTCAGCCAACTCGCCGATGCGTATCTTGGGACCCGGCAAATCGGCCATGATCGCCACCGGTCGCCCTACACGCCGGGCGGCTTCACGAATGGTTTCGATATCCTTGGCATGGCCGCCGAACTCACCATGGGAGAAGTTAAGCCGGGCGATGTTCATTCCCGCCTGGATCAACTGTTCCAGTACATCCAGGGAGCTTGAAGCCGGTCCGATGGTACAGATAATCTTGGTTTTATTGTCAGGGAACATGGAATTCATCCTTTTTGACTTTGATATTAATGCCTACGTTGAGCGATTGTCGAGCTTGCCGCAGGTACAAGGAAGATGGCTTTTCGCTATAGTCGCCTATGCGGCAAGCCATCTGACGCCGTAGATGCGGTGAGATCGGCAATCCCGAAAGGGTTTCAAATTTTGGCTGGTAGTAACAGCGTATCACGTTGCCGCGACTATTAATTTCAAGGTTACCAAAATTTGAAACGATCAACTTAGGTGATGATCATCGACGTCCACCAATATGATCTGCAGGTCCATCACATTGGTACGCGTGGGGCCGGTAATGAGAAGATCCCCCACCTGGTCGAAAAACCGGTATGAATCATTATTGGCCAGATAGGCCGATGGCGCGATGCCCATCGCCGCCGCCCGCGTGGCCGTGGTGCCGTCGGCAAAGGCACCGGCCGCATCGGTGGGGCCATCGCTGCCGTCCGTGCCGGCGGACAGCAGCAGAGTGTCCTGGACCCCGTCCAGTTCCACGGCTGCGGCCAGCGCCAGTTCCATGTTGCGGCCGCCACGGCCACAGCCTTTCAGAGTCACGGTGGTTTCCCCGCCCGAAAGCAGGCAGGCGGGTACGGGAACCGGTCGATCGGCGCGGCGGACCTCCTTGGCTACGGCGCAAAGCACCTTGGCCACGTCCGTGGCCTCGCCCTGGATCATGGAGGTGAGCACCAAGGGATTGAAGCCCCGCCGAAAGGCCTCTTTTTCTGCTGCCAGTAGGGCCCCGGAAATATTGCCCACGATATGATTCTCAACATGATCGAAGACAGAATCGCCAGGTTTGGGGGTTTCCGGCACGTCTCCCCGGATGGCACGAGAGAAAAAATCACCCACCGCCGACGAGATCTTCTCCTGCAGTTCGAAGCGTTCGATCAACGCCCAGGCATCGGCAAACGTACTGGAATCCGGAGCCGTGGCCCCCGAGGCAATAACGTCCAGATTGTCTCCGATCACATCCGAAAGAATCAGAGAAATCACGGCGGCACCACCCGCCTGTCGGCATAGCTGTCCGCCCTTGATGCGCGAAAGGTGTTTACGAATGGTGTTGATCTGGTGAATGGTCGCCCCGCAGCCCAGAAGCAACTGGGTCAGGGCCTGCTTGTCAGCCAGACTGATCCCTTGGGCCGGGGCGGGGGTAAGGGCCGATCCACCGCCGGAAATCAGGCAAAGCACCAAATCCCGGGGACCGGCTAGGGCAACCAGATCCAGCAGGGCAGCCGTGGCCCGGACGCCGTTTTCGTCGGGCAGCGGATGGCCCGCCTCCATGATCTGGCAGCGGTTCAACGGCAAGCGGTGGCCATACTTGGTAATGATCAGGCCCTGATCGATACGATCGCCGAGTACCGTTTCCACGGCTCGGGCCATGGCCGCGGAGGCTTTTCCAGCCCCCACGACGAACAGACGGTTGATCTCGTCCAGAGGGTATGCCGTTTCTCCCACCAGCAAGTGGTTATCGGCCCGCCGCAGATGGCGGGCGACGCACGTCTCCGGATCCACGGCCCGCAGGCCGGCATTGAAGATTACCGCGGCGACCTGCTTGAGTCGTTGGTAGTCAGCAACGGAATTCATCTTTGGGGCATCCTTTGTCGACGTATGACACCGGTTAATTATCTTGTAACCTATGGGCGCCGGTGCTGTCAAAGCAAGGGTGCAATTGAAAGAAATTGGCGTGGCTCAGCAGTTTTAATCACGCCGGCCCTTGCGAAATGAAGGTGTCATTGATAAATATAATGGATACACGATTTTTTTATGAATCGATTTCAAAAATAATAATGCAATTCTTCGACGAGACCGACCGGCGCCCATGCCGGCATTGACATTCAACCGACAAGGAGGAGAAAAGCATGAAGGAACTACTGCGTGTTGGACTTTTTTTGGGAATTGGTGCCATTGTGGCCGGCTTGGTGGCGGCCGGTTGCGCCGGGCCCAAACCCAAGCCTGGAGAGGTCTTTCCGTGTACCGCCGAGGGCAAGATTGAGAAAACCATCGCCCCGGAAGCCGAACTGGTCGATTTTTCCTGCGTGATGAAGGCCTGGGAAGGCAGCGACACCCTGCACTTCAACGTGGCGCTGAAAAACATCAGTGATCAGCCCCAGCGTTATAAAGTCAACATTTTCCTGGATAACGGCAAGGCCGTGGGCGGTCTCATCCCGCGTACGACCAAGGCCGGCCTGGTCGCACCCGGAGACACGGCGAGTTTTGTATATCCGGTGGGTGGGATGGCCTGTCCCCCCAAATCCATTGAATTGATGATAAAAACTATCCGCGAATAAATCCAGTCAAATCCAGAGGAGGGTTAGCATATGAAACGAATCGGTATGGCAGTTTTATTGGTTGTTGTGGCGGTCTTGGTGATGGCGCCCCCCGCCATGTCCCGCACCACATTCGTCAGCATCGGCACCGGTGGCACCGGCGGCATCTACTACCCCTATGGCGGCGGCGTGGCCGAAATCTGGTCCAAACATGTCAAAGGCGTCAAGGCCGTGGCCGAGGTGACCGGGGCCAGCGTTGAAAACGTCAAACTGGCCCATAAGGGTGAAACCGTCATCGGCGAGGTCATGGGTGACGTGGCCGTGGCCGGCTATAACGGAACCGGAAAGTTCAAGGGCAAGAAAAACGACATCCTCTCCATGGCCATCATGTATCCCAACCTGCTCCAGGTGGTGGCCCTGAAGAGCAGCGGCATCACCGACATCGAACAGGCCAAGGGCCGCAATATCAGCACGGGCAGCCCGGGCAGCGGCACCAATTTCATGGCCGAGGCGGTGCTGAAGGCCTTGGGCATCACACCCGACAGCTACAAGGACAGCCGCCTCTCCTTTACCGAAAGCGCCAACGCCTTGCGTGACGGCACCATCGAGGTGGGCATCTGGTCGGTGGGACCGGGGACCAGTTCGATTCTGGATCTGGCCACGACCCACGACATTACCATGCTCGGCTTCACGCCGCAGCAGACGGAAAAGATCCTGGCCTCCAATGCCACCTATTCGGCCGTGGAGCTCTCCGGAGGCGTCTACCGCGGCATCGATCAGCCCGTCCCCACCATCGGCGTTTGGAATGTCATGATCTGCCAGGCGTCCCTGGATACGGATCTGGTCTATCGGTTGGCCAAGGCCCTGTTCGAGCATAACGACTATCTGAAAAAGATTCACCCCTCGGCGGCCTACACCACACCGGAAAACGCAGTCAAATATTCGCAAATCCCATTGCACCCGGGCACCATCAAATACCTTGAGGAAAAGGGCATCACCGTTCCGGACCAATTGCGGCCCTGATTGCTTGCATGGCCTTCAACCGGGTTAGGCGCAGCCTTGTTATAGGCACCATGGTGGCGCTGCTGATCGTTGGCAGCGCCATGCCGTTTTCCGGTAGGCTTGAACTTCGCGTTACACCGGTTGACGGCGGCGCGCAACTGCTGGTGTTGCCCCTCAAGCCGGGCGAACCCGTTACCCTGCATTACTATCATTCGGTGGAGAACGCCCCCATTTGGGAGGTACACACCCTGGATGCGACGGGGCGTATTTTCATCGAAGAAGAACGCTATCTCAAGTTCGGTGCGGGAATGGGCAAAATGCCCGGCGTGGGACGCATGGTCACCCGCGGCCCATATGAAGCCATCGTCGACATGCACCAGCCCACCGGTGAATTTGTATTGCGCGTCGGCAGTCCGGGGGTGGATCATACGGTCATCTGGCGCGAGACGCGTACCAACCTGAGTGCCGTCGCGCCCCATCGGGCGGTTCAATTCTCCGGTCGGCCGGTTTCATGGGGGCATGTGCTGTGGCGGTGGATTTTTCCCCACCCGGCAACGCCGGATTGATGGTTCCGGTTTTTCGGAACGTTCCAGGTGAATTCTTTTTCACAATGGCAGCATATTTTTGCTCGTCAACGGAATAAACAATATCTTCAACCTGATCAGTGTTATGTGCTAAATTTGAAGTGTTAGTCTGGTTCCCAAGCTCTGCTTGGGAACCCCGCCCGATCCGGAAAGCGACCATTGCGCTCCCACGCGGAACATGGAAGCGAGAGGCAAAAATCTGATCCGATCCGCCACTTAACACTTAACACTTGATACTTAACACTTTTTTAAACCACAGGTGGTTATGGCGACAACAAATTCCGACACACTGACGAATGGTAACTCGACACTGATCACCCTGACGGCTCGCATCGTCGCCGCGGTGGCCATCTGCCTCAGTCTTTATCAATTGTATACGGCCGGTATCGCCGCCCTCACGGCACTGGTGCAGCGGTCCATCCATTTGGGCGCCATCCTGGTGTTGACCTTTCTGATCAAGCCACCGTTTGCCCGCGCGCGCAAAGACCGGTTCAACCTGTGGGTCGTTTTGGACTGGATCCTGGTGGCGGCGTCGATTTATTGCACGGCTTATATCTGTATCAACCTGACCGCCATCTTCGAGCGGCAGGGAGATTGGCTGGCCGCCGACCGCATCGTCAGCATCGTCGGCACCATTCTGGTCCTCGAGGCCTGCCGCCGGGTGATCGGCGTCATCATGACCGGCATTTGCTGTCTCGCCATGCTGTACGCCTATTTTGGTCCGTACATGCCCGAATTGATCATTCACAAGGGCTATTCCATCGAGCGCATTGCCACCACCTTGTGGTTGACCACCGAAGGCATCTTCGGTCTGCCCATCGGCGTGGCCGCGACCTTCGTGTTTGTCTTCGTGTTGTTCGGCGCGTTTCTGGAAACCACCGGTGGCGGTAACTTTTTCATCGAACTGGCCTATGCCCTCACCGGCCGATTCTCCGGCGGGCCGGCCAAGACCTCGGTCGTGGCCTCGGGATTCATGGGATCGGTGTCTGGATCGGCCGTGGGCAATGTGGTGGCCACCGGCTCCTTCACCATTCCGATGATGAAGAAGGTCGGCTATCGGCCCCATGTGGCCGGTGCCATCGAGGCGGCAGCCTCCACCGGCGGCCAGCTCATGCCGCCCATCATGGGGGCCGGCGCGTTTCTCATGGCCGAGTTCACCAACACCAGCTACCTGACCATCATCAAGGTCGCCCTGATGCCGGCCATCATGTACTACACCACCGTGCTCTTTTTCGTTCACTACGAGGCCAAAAAATTCGGCCTCGCGGGTCAGCCCAAGGAAAACCTGCCCAAGGTCGGCAAAGTCGTGAAAGAAGGGCTGCACTTCATCATCCCGGTGCTGATTCTGATTTACGTCCTGGTCAACAATTACTCGCCCATGATGGCCGGATTCGTGGCCGTGGTCAGCACTCTGGCGGCCAGCCTGGCGGCCAACACCATTCGTTGGCGAATCGCGCCTGCCGATGGGAACCAGACACGCGCCTCGGCTGTGACCTTTGCCACCAAAGAAGTAAAAGGTATTCTCAGGGCCTTGGAAACGGGTGCCAAGAATGCCATCATGGTATCCGTGGCCTGCGCCGCGGCCGGCATCATCGTGGGTATGGTGACCCTTACCGGCATGGGGCTCAAATTCTCCAGCCTGGTCCTGGACCTCAGTTTTGGCATCGAGGTACTGGCCATTCTACTCATCGGGGCGGCCTCCCTGGTGCTGGGTATGGGACTGCCGGTCACGGCCAGCTATATCGTTCTGGCGACCCTGGCCGGCCCGGCCCTGTTGGATATGGGCGTCCCACTGATGGTCACCCACATGATCGTCTTCTGGTATTCCCAGGATGCCAACGTGACCCCGCCGGTGAGCCTGGCCAGTTTCGCCGGGGCCGGTGTGGCCGGGGCCAATCCCATGCGCACGGCCTTTACCTCGTGGAAGCTGGCCAAGGGCCTATACATCATCCCCATCATCATGGCCTATCGCCCCCTTCTGGGAATGGGTGCGGGTTACGAACTGCTGCACTGGCAGGTGGGCTGGACCATGCTGGTCACCATGCTGGGGCTGATCGCCTTTGCCTCGGCCATCGAACGCTACTTGTTCCGCAGCGCCTCCTGGATGGAGACGGTGCTGTTCTGGCTGGCCGCGGCGGGCCTGTTCTGGCCCACGTACTGGACCGACGGGGTGGGGCTGGCCGCCTTTGCCCTGGTGGTGGTGATGCAAAAATGGCCCCGATCCGACGCTTGACCTGACCGGCCGCATGGCAATCCGAGACGTGGGGAGGGGATGAGGACAAAAATCTCGACGCGTTGGCCACTTCTGGCTCAGAAATTACCTGCAATCAACCGTTTTCGATCAGAGGATTTATTGCCGATACAATCAAATCAAAAAGGCAGGGCAAAAAAAAGGCCCTGCCCCACAATTATTTCAATAGAAAGTGATTAAGCGTTCATTTTTCTCCGAAAACCAGCAACCCCCAATGCACCACTGATAAAAAACCAAATTGAGCCAGGAAGAGGAACCGGGTGGTGACCGAATGCGGTGATGGCACCGCCGTTATGGATTCAGCCCACTTTTCTTCTACCCATGCTAACCCGTCCGATAAGGCCGGAGCCAAGCAAGAGGGCTGCACGGGGTAAGGGGACCGAGGTGGTTTCAACTGAAACCCTGACATTGTCGATGCCCCACCATTCATCGGTCTGGGTGGTGAGTCCACCGCCGCCCCCCGCCCCTCCCGGTGTCGAGCTTACCTGCCAAATGTTATGATTTATTTTATTCGGATCGCCTGGCTAAGATTTCATTTCAGTTCAGATTAACATCTGGTTCTGACGTTCTGCGTGGGAACCCTGTCGCGATCAGATGAACGGTGGTGACCGCTCCCACACGGAGCATGGGAGCGAGATGGGCGGGGATGCGCCCCGGCTCCCGCTGCCCACCGGCCAGATGCCAATACCCGATCCGGACAAGCCCTGGCGGCTGCGCACGCCGTGTTCCCCAGGGCTTGTTCCTCCGCTGGCGTCCACGTCTGCTGGGTCGGCACTCAACTCTTATGCAAACGATTCATCCCGTGAAATAAGATTTGAACCATTTTCTCTATTGGATTTACTGGCATTTCATGGGGTTCACCCTGTAAAATCCTAAAAGGTCATTTCACGGGGTAAAAAGGTAAAAAACAAAAAGCTGACCAGCAAACACTGACCAATAATTGGTCAAAATAGAAAGAAACAGGGACTTAGAAAATCAATCCCAAGCCCCTGTTTTTATTGTGGTGGAGATGAAGGGATTCGAACCCTCGACCTCAGCGTTGCGAACGCTGCGCTCTCCCAGCTGAGCTACATCCCCATTTTTTGTCGGATCGATTGAACCGATACCCCTGAATAGGCGTTTTTTCGGTCGACGTCAAGAGAATCAATTATTCGGGCTCATCATCACCATGTGCATATTTCCCTCTAAAAGCCGATCCACCCGCATTACCCGCTCCTGAATCGCTTTTTTAAATGCAACCAATAGCTCGGGATTGAGCGGTTTGCCCCGGCTCTTTTTAACCGTATTGGGGTCGATGGGCTTGCCGTTGACGCGGACCTCGTAGTGCACATGGGGGCCGGTGGCGATCCCGGTTTGCCCCACCCGGGCAATCAGCTGGCCCTGCTCCACCAGCTGGCCCGGTTTCTTGAGCAACCGGCTACAATGACCATAGTACGTTTGATACCCATTGGGATGCTTGATGATGATCAGCTTGCCGTATCCGGATTTCCACCCGGCGAAGGTGACGCGCCCATTGGCCGTGGCAAAAATGGGCGTGCCCGTGGGTGCACCGTAATCGATACCGGTGTGGGCCTTGTAGCGTTTGGAGACCGGATGGAAACGCCGGATGGAAAAGGCGGACGTCATTTTGCCGAATTTTACCGGTGTCCGCAAAAACATTTTCTTCAATGGCTGGCCCTCTTCATCATAATATCCGTCGAATCGACCGTCATTGAATAAATAGGCGGAAAACGTCTTCTGCCGTCCCACATAGCGGGCTGCCAGGACGCTACCATATTTCACGAACTGGCCGTCTCTGTAGCAGCGTTCATAAACCACGGCAATGCGATCCCCCTTGCGCGGATAAAGATAAAAATCGATATCCCAAGCGAAGATTTCGGCAATCATGGCCGCAATCTGCTGGTCCTCATTGCTTTTGGCCACGGCGTGATACAAGGAGGATTCGATTGAAAACACCTTGGAAACCACGTTGCAGTCCAGCACAATTTGACGTTTATGCACCAAATAGCTGCCGTCGTCATTCTTCGTCGCTTCGTACTCGTCCAGCGGACTGGTTTTGTAAATAAATTTTTGGATTAAATGCTGCTTGTCGAGACAGACTTGGTAATAATGCGTTGGCCGGGCGTGGCGAAAATCGAATACGGATTCGAACGATTTGGACAGGGACAGGATTTCCGCCGCCGGAACGTCAAATGCCGCCAAGGCCTCGTATAGTGTTCGGTTGCGGATCTGCCCTTCAATCATATTGATGGTATCGATCTTTCCCAAACCGATGACCACGGCATCATCCGCTGATGCCGTGACCGTTTCTCCGGATGCCAGGCAGAGACGGGGAACAACAAATGGCGCCGCCAGCACCAGCATCAAAATGCACCCAGCCAACAAACGGCCGTTAACATGCATGGAGGGTCCTTTCAGGTGTTTGGCCAGTCGCACACCGGCCCAGCAACCAAACGGTTGCCCATTTCCGCGAAGGCCGCGTGTTTCACGATGACGCCGGCCCGCACACGCAACAATTAAGAGAATATCTTGTATTTATTACCAAAGACAGGCCTTTCGAGCAAATGATTTCTCAGCGGATGTTGAACTCCTGATACCACCTTTCGGAACCTTCGGACAGCAGCACATCATCCGGATTGATCCGTACCACCATGATCTCATCGATGGTCCCGCCCTCTTTAACCAGGCGGTTGTTGATCACGACAAACCGATCGGCCGCATCCGGTGCCCATACCAGGGCTTGCAGGTCGATGCGCTTATCATTGCGAAACACTTTTGGGCGCTCGGGTGGAGGCGCCTCGGGTACCCGATGCGCGGTTGGCGTTTCCACGGCAGGCTGGATAGGAGCGTCCTTGGAAATTGACTGGGGACGGCGGCGGGCCGGGAATTTCTCATTAGGCTGTCGTTGCAGCTTAGATTCTGGCATTAACGGCTGGATGGGAAAAGGATTCGACCTTTCAGCCGACAGGGGCGCTTTTTGCATCTCTTCGACAGGCGAAGAAGCGGGCGAAGCGGCCGCCACCGTCGGGAGGGCGGTGGACGGATTCCGATCCAATGGGGCTCCAAGCCTGGGTTTCTCGGTTGCAACCGGTACCGTCGGTCTGTTGACGCCCACTGCGGATATATCGATTGCGCTTCGTCTCATCAGCCAAAAAACAGCCAAGACGGCACAAAAAAAAGCGATGCTCCCCAATAATACCCACATGTATCGCCGGCGCCGCTCATCAACCGGACCGTCCACCGGTGGCGCCGGCCATGGCGTTCCCCTGCCATCGTCTTGTGCGGATGCCTGTTCGGCCTTTTTCAATGCATCCAGAATTGAACTCAAGGCCGATTCTCCTCGTTCAGATCGCTGATTGTTTCACCCCGTGAGATGAAATGGCCTGCTGTTTGCCTTTTTCCGGCATTGCCGGGTTCAATTCGGTCATCGCCCGTTGGTACAGGTAACAGATGGGGAATATCGAGACCGGGATCTTCATTGTACAGTATAATTTTGGTTAGCGGCCCCACCATCCCATCGGGCTCCAATCCGTTTCGGGCCTGGATGGTTTCCACTGCCGCCCGGGTGGTGATATCGTAAACAGCCGTTATCTCGGATATTGGAAACCCCAGCGTTTTCACGTACATCTTCAGCGATAGAATCGCCTCCCGGGGTGATGACGTGGGAATGACACCTTCGAAATGGTAGAAATTTTTCCATAGGACATAGGCCATGCCGTTCCATAGCCCAGCCAGTGAAGCCGGCGGCATGGAAAAAAGGCGGTCGCCATCGGACAATTGAATCGTCTCATCGGTAAGCACCAGGACAGCCAAATAACAATATTCACCAGTACCGGGCCGGTTAAATTCCAAAATGGCCGGTAAATTGAGCTTTTTGATCACGTTCAGATCGCCTTTGACGTGCAGCGTTTCAAAATCGCTACGACGGGCGGTGACTCGAAAAAAGGCTTCCGCATCCAAATTATCCGTGAATGGAATAGTCTGGCCGGCCGGCACATCCCAGGCCTTGAGGACGGCCTCGAGCGCTCCGTCACGCGAACGCAGGGGATCCGCCATGGCGGCGATTGTCTGCCGTAAATCGACGCCTGTCGGTTCGACGGGTAAATCCGAAACCGCTGTGTCATTCACTGCCACTGCCTGGGGCACGGCATTCGACGGCGGCGGGGAAGATGGCGAAGCCGCACTTTCAACCGCGTGGGGTGGTGGGTCCTCAAGGCCCGGAGGCGTCGATATCAATGGCTGGGTGGGTTCAATCGTTGCAATGTTACTGTCCGGGCGAATCATCGGTTTAACAGACTCAGCGGTGCGTCTCGATTGAACCAGGATCGTGACCAGAGCAACGGCCAGAACCACGGCCACCAGGGTCACCCCCCAGACGGCCTTCTGCCATCCATGACGCGACACCTGTCGATTGTGTTTGGCCTTCAATTCCGTGATGGCGCGTTTGACGATGTTTTTGCCGATGTGTTTTTTGCCCAAAGAAAAGGCAATCAACAAGGCCCGATCACACAGGATGTTGATCAACCGAGGCACACCCCCGGAATCCTTGAATACCGACCGGCAGGCTGCCGGTGAAAAAGACACCCCGGGCTTCGTACTGGCAATATGAAGGCGATGCCGGATATACTCTTGGGTTTCCTCCGCGCCCAACGGCACGAGGTGACAACTCAGGGTGATACGCTGTTCCAGCTGGCGTAATTTCTCCGTTGCCAGCAACGCACCCAATTCTGGCTGACCGACCAAAACAATCTGCAGCAGCTTGCTGGTCGTGGTTTCCAGATTGGAAAGCAGCCGCAGCTGTTCGAGTACATCGACACTCAAATTCTGGGCCTCGTCGATCAGCAGAAGCACTCGCCGGCCCTGGGCTTTTTTTTTCAACAAGAAGGTGTTGAAGTTATCGATCAGGTTTTTTACCGAGTCCGTATCCGAAGCGATGTAAAACTCGTCGTTGATGGCCTTGAGCAACTGCAGCGAATCGAGTTTGGGATTGAAAATATAGGCAACTTCGGTGTTTTCATCCAGACTTTCCAAAAACATGCGGCACAGGGTGGTCTTGCCGGTGCCGACCTCGCCGGTGATGGCCACGAATCCATCACCGAAGTTGACGGCATAGTTCAGGTGGGCCAGGACCTCTTCATGGATTCGAGACAGATAGACATAGGCCGGATTGGGCACCAGCTTGAAGGGTCTTTCCTTGAAGCCAAAAAAACGATTGTACATGACTAAGCGGTTTTCATCTGCTTATTCGGCGATCTTACTGATGCGGTTTTGAATGTATGCGTTGCGTATCGCTTCATAGGGATCCAGGGCCGCATTTTTAAGGGTTTCGTAATCACCGATGCGAAAGGTAGTATCGTTGACGGTTCGAACGCCGTAGACGGCCACGTTGGCGGTGCTGGATGTCAAGGCGCCGGCATCCACATTAACCAGTTGCATGAATGAAACCGGATTCATGGCCCAATCCCCAATTGATCCCACGGAATCACGCAAGGTGGAGGGCCCAAAGAATGGCCAGACGATATAAACACCGTTGCCCACGGAATAATAGCCCAAGGTCTGGCCAAAATCTTCGGCCGGTGGATTCATCTCCGGATATTGCCCGCAAGGATCGAAAAAACCGAGGATTCCCACCGTTGAATTGATGGCGAACCGCCCCAATTCCATGCCGGCGGCCTTGGGTTTTCCCTGCAACAGGCAGTTGATCAGCCGTACGGGCATCAACAGATTGTAGAAAAAGTTTTTCAGCCCCACCCTCACCGGTGTGGGAACAACATACCGATATCCGATGGCGGTCGGTTTAAGAACCCAAAAATACAGTTTGTCGTTGAAGGTGAACATGGCCCGGTTGAACCCGGCGATGGGGTCGGCAACCGTCTCGATTGCCTCATCCGCATTGTCAAACGGATCGTCTTGTTCATCGTCAAAGGGGTCGAAGGGCATTGAATCGACCGGACCGGCAGGATTGTTTTCAGATACCATGGTGCTCGCGGGCGGTTGTTCCTCGGCCCATGCAAATTGGCTCAGAGACAGTAACAGCACCAGTATCAACAACGGCGGTGTAGGTTTCATCACGATTCATTCGATTGGCAAGAATGACGGTTTCGGTAAAAAAGCGACTTACGGGTTCATCAACAATCGCAGACGCCAAATTGGCGGTATGTTTAACGGTTCCCGCGCACCCGATATCATTCATTCACGGTAAGGCGTTTGTTTTGCTCGGTTAGCTTCTGGTTGAGGCGCTCGATGAGCTGCGCCGGCGTTTCCGTTTTCAAGATGCTGGCAAACTGTGTGCGATAATTTTTTACCAGGCTAACCCCCTCGACGATGATATCGTAAACCTTCCACTGACCATCATTATTCTTTAGCATCCGGTAGTACACGGGAATTTCAACGGTTTCACGAATAATCTGGGTCTTGACCTGGGCATAATTGTCCGCATAGAAATCCTGGCTAAGGTAAACGATTTTCTCGTTGTGGTACTCGCCCTGAATTTTATCGATATAGGTATTGCCGAGAAAATCGGCAAAGACATCGGAAAACTGCGTCTTTTCGGTCTCACTAAAACCCTGCCAATTGCGCGCCACGGTGCGCCGTGAAATCTCATGGAAATCGAACATTTCCTTGACGGCTTTCCAAATCTGGTTCCGCTGGGCAATCTTGGTTTCCGGTGATTGGTATTGAGGATCATTAAGAATGGCAATCATGGTGTCGATTGGGCCTTTAACCGTGGCCGTGGGATCTGGCGATTCGGCCGACACCGGCATATGCGTCAACAAGAAAAAAACCAATGCGCCGCTAAGTGCTCTTAGGATCATAATAGTACCCTCCAAGGCAACAACCTTTTTAATCGGTCGTCCACCCACAGTTCTTTTGGTTTCGCTTTGGATCAGGCATTGGCCATGTCCAGTGGTTTATGTCGCATTCAAGCTTATTTTTGGGCATCCCCGAAAACATATTTGCTGACCAGTTCCTCGATATCCAAAGCCGACTCGGTTTCGATGATCATATCCCCGGAGTTGAGAATGCGGTCCGATCCACCGGGCGTCAGCCGGATGAACTTGTCGCCAATCAAGCCAGAGGTTTTAACCGAAGCAATCACGTCGTCGGTAAGCATCACCCCTTTTTGAATTTTCATGTCCACGACGGCCATTTGCCGTTCGGTGTCCAGACGAATATCGGCAACTTTGCCGATTTCTACACCGGCCAAAACGATCTGGGCACCGGATTTCAACCCCGAAACCGAATCGAAACGTGCTTCGAGCCTGTAGAAATCATCGCCAAACCACTCCATTTTACCGAGCTTGACGGTAAGGTAGGACACACAGATCAGGCCGGCCAGAACGAAGATACCCACCGTCGTTTCAACAGATGTTTTTTTCATATCGCCTCCACAGCCGTTCCCCTAAGTGTTCCTGTTGGTCGATTGAAACTTAGGATCGGGAATTTTATTAATTGAACGAAATTGCTTGTTCTTGTGCCCGTCTTCCGCGTTTCATCAACGGCCACATACGTCGAGCATGCAACCGCTAATGCGCCTTGAAGACGAACACAAGCCCGGCGCAATTACGTCCAATTCATTTCATCCCCGATCCTTAGCCGGCTCCTGGCCTTGGATAAACTGCCGGATAACCTGGACATCGCTTTTTTGAATGTCTTCCGGACTGCCCTGATAGACAATCCGGCCCGCTTCCAGCATGGCGATGCGCTGCGAAATGTGAAACACATCGGGTATTTCATGGCTGACCATGACGCCGGTAAATCCGAAGGTTTTCTGGTAGCGGGAAATCATGGCATGCGCCGCGTTTTTACGAACCGGATCCAGGCCGGTGGTCGGTTCATCAAACAGGACGATCTGCGGTTCGGTTATCAGGGCGCGTGCCATGGCCACCCGTTTTTTCATTCCGCCGCTTAGCTGGGAAGGATATCGATCCTCGACACCCACCAAGTCAAGCTGGGCCAGTTTGTCGCGAACGCGCGCATCGATCTCCCGGTAGCCAACCTGGCCTTTTTCCGTTAGGGGCAGGGCCACGTTGTCGTAAACGGTCATGGAATCAAATAACGCATTGCCCTGGAACATATAGCTGAATTTCATTTTCAGGGCCTTTCGCTCGGCGGCGGTCATGGAATCGATGGCCCGACCCAGGAATAAAATCTCGCCTTCATCCGGCGTCAAAAGGCCGATGATGTGTTTGAGAAGCACACTTTTACCGATTCCGCTTTTTCCGATGATCGTGGTGACCTGGCCCTGGTAGATGGACAGATCCACCCCGTTGAGCACGGTATTGTCACCAAAGCGCTTAACCACCTGATTGAATTGAATCAACGGCTCGGTCATGATCGTCTCGCGATTCACTGGTACCGGTCATAACAAAAAAGAGGTCAACACATAATCGGCCACCAGGATCAGCACACAGGAAATGACCACGGCCGAGGTGGTGGATAGGCTGACGCCCTTGGCACCGAACCCCTCCTTGCGCGTATGGGTCATGTATCCCTGGTAACAACAGACGGTAACCACGATGGCGGCAAAGCAAAAGGCCTTGATAAAACCAGCGTTAATGTCTGCCATCAATACGCTGGACTCCACACGACCAAAATAGATTCCCGAATTGATGCCCAACAGCAGGGAACCGGTCAGATAACCACCGAAAATCCCGACCCCATCGAAAATAGCCGTAAGAAAGGGAAAGCTGATCAGCGCCGCGCCCAACCGAGGACTGTAAAGAAACCGAACCGGGTCGATATCCATGGTCTCAAGGGCGTCTATCTGCTCGGAAATACGCATAATTCCAATTTCAGCAGCCATGGCCGAACCGGCTCGGGAAACGACCATGATGGCCGCCAGCACCGGTCCCATTTCCCGGATCAGGCTCAGGGCCACGGCGGCCCCCAGCAAGCCTTCCGATCCGAATTTCACTAGCGTATAGTAGCCTTGAAGGCCAAGCACCATCCCCGTGAAAGCACCGGTCAGGCAGACCACAAAAACCGACTTCGCACCAATAAAATAGACCTGGTCGATCATTTTATCCGCCTGGAGCGGAACGGAGAAAAGATGGACGACGCCATGGAAAAAGAAAATTGCCACGCGGCCCAGTTCCTGAACGGGAGCGATGGCCATTCGGCCAAGATCGGCCAGAAAATTGGTGATCGTGTCGGATGTGACCATTAAAGCCATACCGTGATTGTAAGGTTGTCGTTGAAAGCTTCCAAGGAACTCGTTGAATAAAAACCGTTACAAGGTACTTTTATAAAAAGCTTTTCCCTAATTTCTTCTGATCAGCCCAAATAGCCAACAAACAAGTTTTTTTTTGCTAGATATATGGCCAAAAGTGGCCTAGAAAAGCTTTTTACGGACAAAACGACGCGTTCCCGTCAGGGTTTCATAAATAACTGAAATCGCGAACAGTGTAAAGAAAAGAAGGCAGACTTGCCTCCAAACCGAGGATGGCCAAATTTGAGGACCGAGAATCGTATTAGGCCTTGGTGCCGATTTGACCGATGCCGTTTTTTCCGATAACCAATGGCGCGTCAAGCGGGAGGGAAGGAAGATCGGTGAAAAAAAGACCATGCGTGAATCGGACACCACGGGAACCATACACGATCCAAGGCGTGCCCCCGGACCATGGGACCTATGCCCTGATATACCGATGTGACACCCCGTTCCAGGTCAGGGTCGGAAAACTGGGCCCTGCTTCATTTTGCATCGGCCATTGGATCTATGTCGGTAGCGCGTTTGGCCCAGGTGGTCTGAAATCCCGTTTAGGTCATCATTTAACGCCGTCACTGCGTTTACACTGGCACGTGGACTATATCAAACATGCCCTGAGACCCATTGAAATCTGGATGACCACCGATGCCGTCAAACAGGAACATGCCTGGGCCGACGTTTTCGCGCGTTTGAAAGGAGCATCCTGTCCGATCGCCGGGTTCGGCGCCTCGGATTGCACCTGCCACTCCCACCTGATCCATCTGCCCCACCGACCGGGTTTTGGTGGATTCAAGAAAAAGGTCCGTGGCGTCCAAAAAGGGAATCTGATACGCGTCCCCATCATGGTGCTCCCTGATTGAATGGTTATGCTTCGACACCCTCATTTTTCTCTGCCCCACCGTGGTATCGCCTCTCAAATAAATTGACTTTTTGACCACTTTTATTTAATCATATTTTTGATCAAATTATTCATGACCACCCGGTATTTTATCCAAGCCGAGCGGTTGGTTTCGATGGTTGGCAAGGAAAATCACCATGGCACCCAAAAAGACGATCAAATCGGACGCCGGGCATACGCTCAAGGCTTATCAGGGCATCCGGCGAATGCTATTTCACAACGAAATTGTACCGGGTCAAAAAATTGCCTACCGGGACCTGGCCGAGCGGTTGGATATGAGTCAAACCCCGGTTATCCAAGCCTTGAAGTGGCTCGAATTCCAGGGGTTGGTGCGTCATGAACGCCACCGAGGCTACTATACCGAACCCATCAGCATTCAGGAAGTGGAGGAAATTTACGACTTTCGACTGCAGATTGAACTGGCCCTTTTGCCGCGAACCATTGCCCGGCTGGACAGGACGGGTTTAAAAAAGCTGGAAACGGCGTTGGAAGCCCACCTGGAAGCTTCCCGCGAAATTTATCTCCATGACCGACTGATCAAGGACATGGAGTTTCATCTGTGTCTGGCGTCCCTTTCCGGCAACCGTGTTCAACAGCAGACCCTACGCAATCTCTTTGACTTGCTTTATCTCAAATATGGTGGCAATCTCCTTTTTTCCACATCCATGGACAGGGCGGATACCGCCCACAAGGAATTGTTCAGTCAGATTTGTGAAGGAAATGTGGACGGCGCCCAGTCCATTCTATCTCATCATATCCAACGCGTAAAAAAACATGTCCTCAACGGTCTGGAACGGCTGATGGAGGAAAAAAACAAATCCGGATTCTAATCCGGCAACGAGACCTCCTCCCCCCTGCTTTGGCAACGCAACTTTACAAAAACCGCAAGACTGCTCAATGACAACCCTTTGGGAAAAGGGGTTCCTTTGTCCAGGATAAAGCCAAAATGTACTAATGCTGACTGCCAAAAAGACCGATGTAAGTCAGTATATGAGGCGTTTGGCCTTAGCAATAGTAATCAACATCCAGGAGCATGTCATCAGCAATGGACAATCTTTCCAGTATATTGAAGAAGGTAAATCAACTGGACCCGATTCCCACGGTTATTCATAAGGTTTTGGCCCTGGCCGATGATCCGGATTCCTCTCTGAAGGATCTGGTGACGGTGGTTGAACGCGATTCGGCCATCACCGCGAACCTGTTGAAGACCGTCAACTCCGCCCACATGGGACTGCCGGTCAAGGTGGATTCCGTTCAACAAGCCGTCTCCATGCTGGGCCTACAGCAAGTCGTCGAGATGGTCCTATCGCAAAATCTGTCCAGCAACCTCAACCAGACCCAGGATGGATACGGGCTTGCCAAGGGAGATCTGTGGGGGCAAAGTCTGGCCGTCGCCGTCGTTGCCCGGGACCTTGCCCGACAGAAGGACCTGATGAGTCTCCCGGCGATCTATACCGCTGCCCTACTCAAGGATATCGGCAAGGTAGTCCTGCATGAATATGTAGCTGACCAGCTTAATGGCATTCAAAAAACGGTGACCCAAAAAGGGTTGAGTTTCGTGGAAGCCGAAAAGGAAGTATTGGGGATGGATCATACGACGCTGGGCGGTATCATCGCCAAACAGTGGCATTTCAGCCCGCATATGATTTACATGATCGAAAACCATCACCTGACCAATCCGGCCTCGCGAACCGATCCGGCCACGGCCACCCTTTACCTGGCTGATATGGTGGCCATGATGGTGGACACCGGAATCGGCGTCGACCGATTAAAATATCATGTCTACCAGGACATCTTTAACGATTTCTTTTCCGGGAGGGATCAGATCAAACAACTGATGATTTCCTATAAAAAAACGAAACGCGAAATCAAAGCGTTCCTCGAATCCATGTGATTCTTTGCCCTTCCTTGGCAACAAATCGCCTTCCCTTTGATTGGTGGTCATGGTACCGCCAACGGCGGCATCATCGTTCTAACATCCTTTGACCTGATTGAATTTGATATGCTAAAGGGAAAACGAATGGCTGCTTGGTTCCACGCAGCCGCGTTCCTGAGTCGTGTCCACCCAGAAATAGGCAAATTGGTCTTTTTTGGATCGGCACGCGGTAACCATCGCCCGCAGGTAAGCCGTTGTTGAACCCGACGAATCATGCCCAATTGATTATCTTTGGTCGCTACCCGGTTGTAGGCCGAACAAAAACCCGCTTGATTCCGGCCCTGGGTCCGGCAGGTGCCGCAGCCCTTCAAAAGCGACTGACCGAAAAAACGGTGGCCGCCGCCTGTCATCGGCTGCCGAGCCGCGGTGTTGGAATGGTGCTGTGCCATGAGGGCGGGGATGCGCATCGCTTTGAGCGGTGGCTGGGAAAAGGCAAGCTGAACTATGCCCCCCAGGCGACCGGCGACCTTGGCCGGCGCATGTTCGCGGCCATCACGGCAGCCCACGATCGGGGCGCCAGGCGAATTGTCCTCATCGGAACCGATATCCCCGGCATCACGAGTGGAATTTTGGGCCGGGCCTTTGCGTCGCTCGACGACCACGACCTGGTGTTTGGTCCCAGTACAGATGGCGGCTATTGGCTGGTGGGCATGAAAACGCCGGTGAACATCTTCGATGGCATCGCGTGGAGTCGGGCCGATGTGTTAGACAAGACCCTGGCAATCGCCAGGCAAAAAAAGCTCAGCTTCGATCTTCTGGACCCTCTCACCGATCTGGATACCCCCGAAGACCTGGACCAAATGCCGGGTTGGCGAAAATCGTTCAATCCGTATTTGTCGATAATCATTCCGGTCTTGAATGAAGCCCCTCAGCTTGACCGGACCCTTGCGGCCGCCACATCGGTCGATGCCCGAATCATCGTCTCCGATGGCGGCTCCAGCGACGGCAGCCTGGCCATTGCCCGCATCCGAGGAGTCGATATCGTTTCCGGTCCCCCGGACCGCGCTGCCCAACAGAACCGGGGGGCCGCCGCGGCCCGGGGCCATGTGCTGCTCTTTCTACATGCCGATACGCGTCTGCCTCGCGATTTTGTGCCCCATATTTTTGACACCCTGATGGATCGGCGCACCATCATGGGCGCGTTTCGCTTCGACACTGACCTTAACACGTCGGCCATGCGGCTGATCCGCGTATTGACCAACCATCGGGCGGCCTGGTTGAATTTGCCCTATGGTGACCAGGGGCTGTTCCTGAAACGTCGTGATTTTTTTAGAATCGGTCGCTTCCCCGAGGTTGCCATTGCCGAGGATCTGTATTTAGCCAAAGCGGCCGCCCGTCATGGACGCGTTGGTTTAGCCCCGGCGGCGGTGGAGACCTCCGCCAGGCGCTGGCGGCGCCTGGGCATGCTACGCACGACCGTAATCAACACCATCATCGCCGCCGGTTGCCTGGCCGGCGTGCGACCCAATCGACTGGCCCCCTTGTATGGGCCACCCCCAACAAGACGATGACGCGACCCAAGCGAAAATATAAGCGAAAAAAGCCGCAGCCTACCCACACACAGGCCAACACACAGGAACAGCTAGTCGCCGTGGTGGCCAACGACCGCGGAGAAATCTTCGACCTGGAGGGGTTTGCTGCCGTGGGTGCCGACGGTAGGCAACATACCGCCCTTTCCGTCGGGCAAACCATCGACATGCCCCATGGCAGTGAATTGATGTTTCTGCCGGATCGCGTGCCCATTCTGATGGACCTGAGTACCGGAAAAATCGGGCCGGTCGCCCAAAACCCATATTCTCCATCGGAGCCAATATTCCCCGTGGCGGTTTTCAATTCCCCGGGCGTGGTCTTGTCCCACACCTGCGCGTATGAGGAAACCCGCAGCGCCCGCCTTTTGCCCCTCTTTTCCTATGGTGCCGTAGGATGGCATCGACACGGGTTCCGGTCGGCGGCCATCGTCGTGGATCGGGAACCGCGCCAGGACCTGCGGCAGATGCCACGCGAAAAGGTCGTTACCGGTGTCGAGGACATGCGAACTCGTCTGCCGGACAATCGACTGGCCCGCCACTTGGAACTCTGCGCCCTGACCTATGGCTGTCCGGCGGGTAAAAATTTTTTTCTGGCCCGCTACGAGGCGCCACTACCCACAGCAAGAGCCTGCAATGCCCGCTGTCTGGGTTGCATCTCCCTGCAGCACGATCCCCGGTTGACCAGCAGTCAGAACCGAATCGCCTTCACCCCCACGGCAGAGGAAATTGCCGATGTGGCCCTGACGCATATCGATCGGGTGAAAAACAGCGTGGTCAGCTTCGGCCAGGGATGCGAGGGAGACCCGCTCATGGCCGCCCGGGTCATCGGCCCGGCCATCCGCCGCATCCGTGGGGCCACGGCCCACGGCACCATCAACATGAACACCAATGCCAGCCTGCCCCATGTACTGGCACCGCTCCTGGAGGCCGGCCTGGACAGCATCCGGGTAAGCATGAATTCGGTCCGCGAACCCTGCTACCATGCCTATTTCAGACCCAAGGGGTATCGCTTTGAGCATGTTCTGGAGAGCATCGACCTGGCCATCGACCACGGCGCGCATGTGGCCATCAATTACCTGAACTGCCCCGGCTTTACCGACAGCCCCGAAGAGGCAGCCGCCCTGGCCGTTTTTCTGGAAAGGCACCCCGTGCACCTGATTCAGTGGCGCAACCTGAACTATGACCCGCAGCAATACCTGCGCATCATGGAGCGCTGTGCGCCGATGGGCCCGCCGATAGGGATGCAACACCTGCTGCAGATGATCAAAAAGCGCGTCAACCACCTGCAATACGGCTACTTCAATCCGCCCCGGGAACGCTTTGCACAACACCTTGGTGGCGGCCCAAAGGAAACCGGATCGATATGAACTGGATTGCTGCGAAAATAACCTTCGACGCACGGGATCAGAGGCTGGCCACCGAGTTGATTGCCGATATATTCTATGACCTGGGGCTTAAAGGCGTGGTGGTGGACGATCCGCAAATGGATTCAACCCTGGATTGGGGTGACGATTCGGTTCGTCTTCCAGAAAAACCGGGCGTCACGGGTTATTTTGCCGACACCCCAACCGCCGCCGAAACCTGCAAAACCCTTGAAGCCGCCCTCGACGATCTCGAAAAGCGAGCCGGCATCGTCAGCCACGCAACCTACACCCGGATTGCCGAAGCGGATTGGGCCGAGGCCTGGAAGGAATATTTCTGGCCCGAAGAAATCACCGACACCATCGTGGTCAAGCCCACCTGGCGGGATTACCCGGACGATGACGATAAAATCATCATCGAGATCGACCCCGGCATGGCCTTTGGAACCGGCACGCATCCCACTACGGCGCTTTGCATCCGCATGATCGAAACCCATCTACAGGCTGGCGACACGTTCCTGGATGTGGGCACCGGTTCGGGAATCCTGATGATCGCCGCCGCCAAGCTGGGCGCCCGGGAGGTGTGCGGCGTGGACAGCGATAATATGGCGGTGACCGTGGCCGAAAAGAACCTCAAAGTCAATCATATCGACCCGTTCCGTCTCCTTACCGGAAATCTCGTCGACGCGGTACAGGGCACCTTCGATGTGGTCGTCGCCAACATCCTGGCCGAGGTCATCCTGGATCTGTTGCCGGCCGTGACCACCGTGCTGGACAGCCAGGGAATCTTCATCTGCTCCGGCATTATCGTGGCCAAGAAAGCAGCGGTGCTTGCCGGCCTGGAGGAAATCGGGCTGACCGAAATCGACGTGCTGGAAAAGGAGGACTGGGTCGCCATTGCCGCGCATCGTTAAGGACCAAGAATGAAAAAACACATCGTCATCCCCGCGGCGATCACGCTCATGGTTTGGGGGGCCATCCTCGCCTGCTCGGAAAAGGACGATACAAAGGCCCTTCGCGATCTTATCCATAAAGGAAAAACCTTGGCCGAGGCCAACGACATCGCCGGCATTCTGGACCTTGCAACCGAAGATGTGCGGGCCATGCCCATGGATCTGGACCGCCGGGGCATCCGGGCGGTGTTGTGGCGAACGTTCAGGTATTACGGCCCGTTGAAAATCCTGTACCCACGCCCGAAGATAAAAGTAAATGACGCAGGCGATCACGCCTCGGCCCGGTTCCCCTTGCTTATCGTGAAAAAGGAGCAGACTTTCCCAGGTCTTGATCCCCTGCGTGAGGATCCGTTGGCCTGGCTCGACGCCATTGGCGAGCATGCGGACCTATACCACCTATCCTTGACATTGACCAAATCGTCTGGAAAGTGGCGGGTTCGCCAATCGACGTTGCAGCGCTTCACCGGCCTGGGGTTCGATGCCGACTGATACGCCCACGGGGCCAATTGTGGATGGGCACTATTTGACGATAACCGCATCGCCGGTCTGCACGTCCCACTCGTAATCCATGGCGGGTTGCCCACTGGCGTTCATCGGATACAGCAGCACGGCGGTGCTGGTTTTGTCGAAGACCTCGGTAATGATGAATTCTCCCAGATAGGAGAAGTGCCGGGCCTTACCGATCGATTCCAGCCGCACGCTGTCTTCGCTGTAGACCACATAGCCGATCATACCCGCGATCAGGTGTTGGTCACGCCCGCGGTCGATCACGACCACGTTCTGATCACGCTTGATGACCTGGGCATTGCGAACTTCCTTGGGATGGGGAAAAATTTTCACGATGCTTTTGGCAATATCGGAGACATCCTCCCGATTGTAGGCGACTTCCTGGGTGGTACTGCTCTTGTAAGATATGCTTTTATTGCCGGCAAAGAGGACAATTTCTCTTTTCTGCCGACGGCTGACGATACGGTAATCAACAGAAAAATGACCGCCCCGTTGTTTGCCCACCCGCGAAGTCACGTAAACCAACAGGATACCATCGGCCTGATTCAAAACGTTCTCCAGCCGTTTCTGGCTTTTCTGTTTGCGGTCGAGATATTGAAAGGTCTTGTCAAAGGCCGCTTTGGCTTTCTCGGCGGCTTCATTGTCACCCGCCGAGGCTGGAGACTGGCCTTCCTGTTCGGATAACTCGGTCAGCGATTTTTTCAAGGAAGAGGTCAGCCATTCGGGATCGAGATCCAACAGCTCTCCCCGGTCCAACAGGTTAAACCGGCCGGTGGCGAACAATTCGGTGTATAGCATGTCGGCTAACGAACGCTGGAGATCCTGGGCCCGGCCGCTCATGTCGATGGCGTTGGGAATGGCAAGGGTAAAATACTGCGAACCCGGCCGAATGGTTTTTCTTTTGCCCTCCGGCCGCAGCAGGGGGGGGTAGGAAATCGTGCCTTGGGTGGCGGTTCCTCCCTGGATGCTGGTCGGCGACACGTCATCAAAATAATATAATTCTTTGGGGGCACAGCCCGACACTGTCAACGATACAAGAAAAACGAAAAAAATTGGTAGAATATATAGCTTCATAGGTGTTCTGCTCCCTTGTTGTAATAAAAAAGCGGTCCGGCTAACCGCCGACGACCCGATAATCGGCACGATCATTATCCACCTTCACTCTGGAGCGTTTTCAGTTTGATGATCTTTTCTTGATTGGTTTTCCAGTCCGATAATCCACGGGTCTGCTCGGTCTTTTTCAGGAAGTCCGTGGCTGATTTCAATGCGCCTGATTTGGACGCCAGATAAGATTGCCAAACCGTGATGTAGGCATCGGTATCGACCTTCTTGCTGTCTGAAAAGACGAGCAAGTTTTTTACTTTCAACTCGCGGAACCGATCCGCCAGCTGATCCAGTGCCTGCTGCGCCTGGACGGTATCGGAAAACACCGCCTGATATTCGAAGGCCAGCAAATCGGCCGCCAGCAACCCGTCAGCCATTTTCTGCACGGTTTTTATATCCTCGCTCAGAGATGCAAGCGGGTCTGACCATGCCTGCCATTCGGACAGATAGTTGAAAACCGTCTCTTCTCGCTCTTTTTGCCTGGTTTCAAGCAGAGCAATGAGCTTCTTGTTGTAAAGGAGGGGTTTGGCATTCTCGATCATTTGCATCAGTGACAATCCGCAACTGGATTTCTGGAGTCGATAATAATAGGAAATAGAAGGATTGGTGTCGGCAAGTTCATCCCAGATTTTCATCAATCTCACCAACTCGGCACCCGATGCATGGAGGGATTCGATCAAGGTTGCATATCGGATGAGATTCTCATCGGATTGGTCTGATTCAAGGGTGATCATCAACCTGGGATAATGGGCGGCTTCGGCGACGAGCGTTTTCAGTGTATCCTCGGTGATGTTGGTCGATACCGCCGACAGCGGACTGCTCAATGCTTTCCTGACGCGCATGATCGCCTGTCGCGTGTCCGTCTTGAGGGTCGTCAGATCCGTGTCTTTGGGTGGTTCGAAGTCATGATGGTCAAAAACCATCCAATGCGCTTGGGCCAAGCGTTTGGACCGTAAGAGGTTGGATGCCCAGTTTGAATTTTCGGGTGGCTCCGAGAAGGCCAAGGCCCGCTTGAGCTTCTCCTCGGCAAAATCCGTATCCCCCCGTCGAGTGGCGATATAGGCCATCCAACTGTTCAGATAGGACCGTTTTTCACCAAAGACACCGTCCGCCTCAAGCTCCATGAAGGCCTGCATGGCCGCGTCGTAATCTTTCTGAAATACGAGAAATTGGGCTTTCAATATACGGGCATCATCGTAAAAGGGATCCAGGCTCAGGGCTTTCTCGATGGATTCCTGGACCCGTACGAGATACGATTCGGCTTTTATTTCCCATTCGCTGCTTTTCATATCCCATGCGGGCATGTCCGGAGATCGTTGAAGATCGGCACAATTGACCCCTTTCACATCCGGCGTGTACACCTTAAGAAATCCGATGTAGGCATGGGGTTGGGAATAGATGCTGAACATGGCCAACTGGAGAGTGGCGACATAGGCGCGATAAACCTTGTCGTTGCGGTTTTGCTTGACCAGTTGCTTCCAATCTTTCAGATTGACCTCGAGCCTGTCCAATAGCGCGATCACCTGGCTGTATCGCTTGGCATAACCGCAGATATTGGCCTCGCTTTGATCGGAAAACAGCGCGTTCAGGTCATCGACGGTCAACAGCAGATGATTCAGCTGGTTCAGCAACGCGGCACTTTCCTCCTGCAGGCGGATTTTATCCTTGGTTTTGGCTTGCACAGTGGGCCCAGAAACCGCTGCAAAAAGAAATATAATAATAAATATCAATGCTTTTAATGGTAGCCAGCCGGACCTCTGTTTCATTTTCCCTCCTTATTTTTGTACTGCTCGTAAAATTCCATGGACACTTCCACACGAATGCGATCACCCGGCATGCGCTTGATCACATGGCAATACATGCGGTAGACGGAACGTCGAAATAATACATCCGTGGGACGCCCGCCGAAAAAAGCTCTCACGATCTGGGTCTTGGCTTTGGCACATCCTTCATCCATCGTTCGGCCGATGGCCGATGCCGTTTGAATCACCGTTTTACCATTTGCATCGGCGGTGGGCACCTCGATTGCCGGAAGCAGCCATATCGCTTCGCCATCGTCCGGTAAAACCCGACTGGTCGCATTCGTGGCCAGCCGCTGCGAAGCGGCACCGGAGACGTCCACACGCGTCGTCGCTGGCGACGACGACGGCCGGCCAGTGAAATAAAAGTCTCCCGTCAACGAGGACGCATCCCACGGCACCTGACGCTGATTGGTGGCCGCCATGACGCCCACCCGAACCCGTTTCATCACCGCCTCGATCGTCAGCCCCGGTGTGACCATCGCCTCGAGCAGATGCTGGGTGTACACCCCATTTTGGCCGTCTCCATCAAAAGCCACCGCATCGGGCGCGGTGGCATAGGCGATAAACGTACCGGTCGGCGCATCGACGCTGGCCAGGCCATGCTTCCGGGACCGAAAACTGCGCCTGAAGGGATTGTCCCGGCAGGCATCGAGGATGACGATATTCATCGCGTTGCCCGCATGGGCCATTTCCGAGAGCACGCGCCCCACGTCGACGGCTTCGTAGGGTACATCGGCATCCTTTTCGATTCGGGTGCCGATTGGAATCAGGTAATTCGCGCCATTGATCTGCATGCCGTGGCCGGCATAAAAAAACAGCCCCACGCCACCGGCCTGCAGTCGCCCGCCGAAACGCCGGATTGCCGTTTCCATCTCTCGTTTGTCGGCATTGACGATCACATGCACCGTAAACCCCAAGGATTCGAGGCAACCCGCCATGCTCCGGGCATCATTTTCTGGGTTACTTAAGGGCGACTGGCGATAGTCGCCGTTTCCGATTACCAGCGCCTGTCGACCGTTCGCTGAATCGACACGGAGCCCTCTTTCCTGAGATAACAGCACATCCGGCCAGCTTGCAGCGCAGATCAGCACAAAAACAAGACTCATAAGTGATAGCCGGCGATAATGTGCTTTCATTAAAATAAACAAACCGTCCCCAAACGAAAAAATAAGGAATACCCATACCGTGTATCGTACGACTTGCGGGGAAACTTAAGTGACTAGATTGAATATAAATTGCCAGAAACGGAAACGCCATATCTTCCAGAACGGTATAGTTAGATACATACCGGCTTGGATCAGAACGTGTCAATGATTTGTCAGTTAAATGGAAAGGTGACGGTTCTTCGCATCATCACAACGATCCAAATGTAAACGGATTTAGGAAACAGCCGGTTTGGTCGGGACGGCCTCCACCCGCTCCAGGTGATACAGCGTGGCCCCCACCGGGGCGAAGCTTAGAAAAAACAAGTTGAACACGGGAATCAGGAAGGGCAGGCCGAAGCCCAAATGGAAGAGCAGGGTTTTTCCCAGGCGTTTGAACCGCCGTCCAAAAGGCTGAAGCTGACGGGCCGGAATTAGATCAGTATTGTCCCAGGCCAGGAAAATGGCCGCCGCTGCGGGCCCCACAATGGTCAAAATCGGCCCCAGGGGAGTGAACCATCCCAGGCCCATGAGGATCAGGGTCAGCAGAATGGGAATGATGTTCCTGGGCAATTCTTGGCGGACCAGAAATCCCATCTGGGTCATGAACGACGATTTGGGCGCCACTGCCGGCTGACCCGAGACGATTCGCTCGGTAATCCGCGACATGAGATCCATGATGAAAACGGCAAACAGGACCTGGGCGAGAATGTAGGCAAGGACCGCAGCCATCCCCATCAAGAGCAGGGAAAGCACCCATGACGCCAGTTGCCAGGCCCAAACCACCCAGGCGCTTTCCGGACGCGGCCACATCATCGCCAAAATGTCCGCGTGTTTGGCCAAAATCAACCCGGACAGGCCGAGTGTCAGCAGGGCCACGACGACGAAACGCAGCATGCCCAGGGCCAGTAGCCGCGGCGTTCTTAGCCCCAGCCAGAGCCCTTTCAGGTTATAGCGTATACCGGTTAACAGACTCATCTTTCATCACCCTTGTTGAAACGCCACGACTGCGGACGCATGGGTCAGGGAAATGGCCGCCTGCAATTCGGGCAGCATCTCCTTGAGCACCTTGAGGGTCACCGCATGGGGATGGCCGATGCCGATGGCATACCCTTGACGCCGGGCACGCTTGACGAGCAGCTTAAGCTGCTTTCTGACAAAGGCCGGTGTCTGTTCATGGTCGATGAATACATCCCGCTCGGCAAATGGCAGATGCAAGAGTGCCGCCGATTGCCGGCAACGCGTGTCGGCCGTCGTGCGGCTGTCCACGAAAAAAAGGCCCCTTTTCTTTAAAATCGTGAAAATCTGGCGCATCTGTTCGGATGATGCGGTCAGTTTCGATCCCATGTGATTGTTCACCCCTTTTACCTGTGGCAGTTTGTCCAGGTTGGCACTGAGCTGGGAGATCAGTTCATCGGGATTCATGGTGGTCAACAACGCGCCGGGACCGGGATTGACATCGGGATAATCGCTCGGTTCCATGGGTTGGTGTAGCATGATCTCCACGTCCTTTTTCAAGGCCTTGTCGATGATCCGGTGGTTGAAGGTCCCCATGGGAAGCAGGGAAAACGTCAAGGGCACATCCAAGGCCAGAAATCCCTCGGCCATTTTTTTATCATAGCCGATATCATCGATAATAATGGCCACCGGAATCCCATTGGTTACCGGTTTGGGCCGGGTGATGGGCGGCGGCGGGGGGACCCTTTCCCGGGGAAAGGCCTCATAATCGGGAATGCTGAGATGCACCTGGCCGGGCTCGGGCCGGGTGATCAGAGCGGGTTTCGGTTTTGACGCCACGGTTGGTGACGGTTTCATCAGAATGCGGTGGGTCAGCAACCCGGCGGTGACGATGAGACAGACCAACAGGGCCAGCCCCGCCACCATTTTCATGAATTGGCGTTTAAGGTCGACCCGTGGCTGTTTCTTCTTCCTGGACCGGGGTGTGACCGCCTTTTTATTAGCCATTCTTCAGGTTTTTAAAAATATCGTAGCTGATCAGAATATCCAGTGCGCGCAACACCTGGTTGTCGCTAAGCAAAACCTCCCGGTCCAGGGGACTGTGTTTGGATTTGAATTTTTTCAGCAGCGGCGGATCTTCGGGAATGTCCGGCGTCTCTTTTTGCGGTTCGTCGATTTGCCCGACAGGCGCGTCCATGGCATCGTCCGGCTCAGCATCGAGATGATTTTTCAAATCTTTTTCTTTGATCATTCGATCGTCGGTGATCTCATTATCCGACAGCTGACGCTGTTGAACCGCCACATCCGGCTCCACCCCCTTGGCCTGGATGGATCGGCCCGAAGGCGTATAGTAACGGGCGATGGTAAACTTCAAGCCGTAGCCATCGCGCAGGCTCTCCACGGTTTGCACGGATCCCTTGCCAAAGGACGTCGTGCCCAAGATCAGGGCCCGCTTATGATCCTGGAGCGCGCCGGCCACGATTTCAGAGGCACTGGCGCTGCCGCCGTTGATCAGCACCACAATCGGGTAATCCCGCGCGACGTCGTTGGTATGGGCACTGTAAACCTTCGTATGTTGCCCTTCGCGGCCCTTGATGCTAAGAATCTCACCATTTTCAAGGAAAAGATCGGACACGTTAATGGCCTGATTCAGGATGCCGCCGGGATTATCCCGCAGATCCAGAACCAGCCCCTTGAGCGGTGTTTCGCTCTGTTCCATGGCGTCCAGGGCTTCGATCAGGTCATCGGTGGTATTCTCCCTGAAATTGGTGATCCATACGTACCCATAACCGGGTTTGAGCAACTCTGCTTTAACGCTGTAGATGGGGATCACATCGCGGACCAGACTGAAGTCCATCGCTTCCGGCGCCCCTTTGCGGATGATGGTGATGACCACCGTGGTCCCCTTGGGTCCGCGCATGCGTTTGACCGCATCCCTCAAATCCTCCGTGGGTTTTCCGTCAACCTTGATGATCTTGTCCCCGGCCTTGACGCCGGCCCGGTATGCAGGGGTGCCCTCGATGGGAGAAATAACCGTCACCAGATTGTTGCGCATGGTCACATGAATGCCGATGCCGGTAAATTCTCCCTGGGTGTCGATTTGAAGCTCCTTTAAGGCATCCGGCGGAAGCAGGCCCGAATGGGGATCGAGACTGCGCATCATGCCCTGAATAGCCGCTTCGATCGCTTTTTGGGTATCCACGTCATCGACATAATTTTTTTGAACCAACTCGATGACGTCTGAGAAAAGCTTCAACCCTTTGTAGGTTTCCTCGGTATTGGCGGACAGATCCCGGTAGAAGCCATGGCCCAGTATCAGCGTGGCGGATACGAGCAGCATTGCCACCCATAGTTTAAGGTGTCGGGTTTTTTTGCCTGTCATTGTTTCTCCTTTAGCCTTTATTAATCCAACTCATTGGATCGATTGGTTTTCCGTGGTGTCGGACCTCGAAATGGAGCCCCGCCCCGGTCAGGGAGCCGGTGTCACCCACGGTGGCAATCACTTCACCGGCTTCAACCGGATCGCCCTTTGACTTGAACAGTTCTTCCAGGTGGGCATAGACGGTGTAATAGTGATCGCCGTGATCGATGATGATCATGTTTCCAAAGCCTTTAAACCAGGAGGAAAACAAAGTCTGACCACTATAAACGGCCCGGATGGGTTCGCCTCTGTCGGCCTTTATCGTGATTCCACTTTGAAAATGGATCACGTTCAAATCCTGGTCCTTAAAAGGTCCAAAAAAAGAAATTATTTTACCTTTCACGGGCATCATAAGCAAGCCTTTAAGCTCGGCAAAGGGTTTTTCGGCGATAACCGCTGGGATCGATGTCGGTTGCTGCGCCTTTTGACCAAAGGCGGCCATCGTTCGCTCCAACTCCTCGGCGGAGGCTTTCAATGAGGCCAACACGGCCTGTTGAAGCGATTTTTTGTTCTTTATTTCGGCCAATAACACTTCGCGCTGGGTCTGCTTGGCGATCATGGTGTCGATTCTGTCATTCAAGTCTGCCGTCGTTGTCTTTTTTTCGGCCCTTCGCTCGACCAGCTGGTCCAAAAGCGTCTGCATGCTGGCCTTGTCTGCATCCAGCTTCGCCATTAGCGCCTCATCATGATCCAAAATTTGCTCCAGAGAACGTTTGCGTGAAAAAAATTCAAAAATGGAATCCGACGATGCCAGAACGCGGAACTTGCCCAACCAACTGAGTTTGTATAGCGCCACCAACCGATCGGCGACGTATTGCGCCAATGTATCGGCTTGTTCCTCCATTTCGTGATAGTTCTTTTCGAGTTCGACAATTTGCTCGTCCACGACGGCCAGTTCTTTGGTCAGGCGGGAGACTTTCTTACGCGCATCGTCCAGGGCTTTTTCCGTTTCCTCCAAGGCATCGACAATGGCGGTTTCTTCCTTGGCGAAGGAGGCCACTTTTTCCTCGGAGGCTTCAATCTGGCGATTGACGTCATCATCTTGGACATTCTGTTTCGGGGGTGGCGATTGAGGCGCCGCGTCCGACTCGCCGATACGGATGTAACGATCGCGATTCATGATGAAGCCGGTCTTATCCCCAAAAAGGATGCGGACCCACTCGCCTTCATAGGAAAGGACCAACACCCGATCTCCCCGCCGCAATTTGCCGATGGGCGGGTGGTGCAAACCCGGGCCTGAGCGCATGTTGAGGATGGGAGCCAGGATCATGCTCGGCTGGGGATTGCCGCTGGCCAGTAGGAAGCGCGCAAAAGGCCCTCCCAATCCCCCCAGCAGCAGCAACGCACAGACCAGGATCAGACAGGGAGAGGGAAAAGGCCTGCATCGGGGGTGGCGTTTGATGGGGGGGTGCCGGATGATCATACCCTCATGAACTGTTTCAGCGAAAAAAATGAACCCAACAGCCCGGTGGTCATGCCGCCACCGATGATCATGGTACACGTTTCCAGGGAAAAAAAACGGATCGAAACCATCTCGGCCGACAGGGATTGCTGAAAATGAGCCCCTATGGCGGAAAAGGCCGCATATAATACCGCAAGGCCGATCATACTACCGCACATCCCCTGAATCAGGCCTTCCAAATAATAGGGCAAGCGAATAAACCGATCGGTGGCGCCCACCAAACGCATAATCTGAATCTCTTCCCTGCGCGCGTAAAGGACCAGGCGAATGGTATTGGCGGCGATGAATACCGTCGCCATGAAAAACATCGCCCCCATGCCGTATCCAGCCAACTTAAACAAATTGAAAACGTTAGCAAAACGCTCGATCCACTGTTGACCATACTCCACTTCGGCAACCGATGGCAAGTCCTCGATTCGCTGGGCCAGAAACTCAATTTTTTCGGGTGAATTGGCGTCACCGGCCAGTGTGATTTCAAATGCGTCGGGAAGCGGGTTCGCATTCAAATTGTCGAACAGGGATGCCTGGCGGGGCACCCGTTCTTTCATCAATCTCAGCGCCTCATCCTTGGAAATGAAATCGATGCGCTGGATGCCGGCGATGGCCTGAAGCCGCTGGCGGGTCTCGAGGCGCTGGTTGGCGCTCGTATCGGGCGTCAGATAAACCATGATGCGGACCCCTTTTTTCCAGGTATCGAACATGTCCTGCACATTGAGCAAAAAGAGGGCAAAGGTGCTGACGATCAGAACGGAAAGGGCAATGGTGATAATCGTCACCGCGTTGAGAAAAGGATTTTCCAGAATGTCTTTGATGGCTCGCTGGGCGAAAAAGGTCATCAGATCTGCCCTTCAAATATCAGCAGTTGGCTCCAGTCGCCCCTGACGGATTTGCAGCACACGACCGGTGGCATTCGAAATAAGGGATTTATCATGGGTCGCCACCACGACGGTAGCACCGCGCCGATGAAACAAGTCGAGCAGGTTGAAAATAACGGCCGCCGAATCGTCATCCAAACTGCCGGTCGGTTCATCGGCCAAAATGATTTGGGGATCGCCGGCGATGGCTCGGGCCACGGCGACCCGCTGCTGCTCGCCGCCGGACAGGCTAGGCGGGAAGGCCGCCTGGCGGTCTTCCATGCCCACGATGCGCAGCACGTTTTTAATCTTCTTCTCCACATAGCTGCGCGTCTTGCCCTGGGCTTCAAGCACCAGGGCAACGTTTTCATAAACCGAACGCGTGGCGATTAGTTTGTAATCCTGAAAGATGATGCCGAATTTACGCCTGAGCCTGGGGATTCGCCGCCGGTGGATACGGGACAGATTCATACCGTCCACCAGGATTTGGCCCTCGGAGACCGGCTCGGCCAGATAGAGCAGCTTGAGCAGCGTCGATTTGCCAGCTCCGCTGGGTCCGCTGATGAATATGAATTCGTTTCTGGCGACATCCAGGGTGACATCCACCAGGGCTTGTTTGGCGCCATACCGTTTGTGGACATGGAACATCCGAATAATCGCGCGCTTCTCAGCGATGTCAGTCATTGAACCTCATGGACGTCTTGTATGGTGTTCGGAACCACCACGATCACTGGGGCCACTTGCCGGAAAAGAGGGAGAGACCAAAGGACAAGAGAGGACTGTTTCGCAAATCGTTTCCAAATGCAGGTACCCGGTTTTGGCATTGACCGGCCGTCCCACAGCTGTTATGAACGCCCTTAAGCTCAAGGAGTGCTGTTCCCAGTTTTCCTTGCCCAGGCCTCCACTGAATCCCAATGTCGGGCTTCTTCCAGTTCGGTGGGGGCTTTTTTATCCGAAAACCCTCTTAAAATCAAGTATTTCTTGTAAATCCAATCTACTGGGAGAATCTCCATGAAAAGTGAATTGATCCAGCTACTGTGTCAAAAATCCTTCAAATACACGGAGACGCCGTCATTCAAGCTGGTTTCGGGACGCATGAGCCGTTTCTATGTCAACTGCAAACCCACCACATTGAGTGCCCGTGGCATGTTTCTCACCGGCCATCTGATGTTTGCCGCCATTCGCGACAGCGGGGCAACCGCGGTGGGCGGCCTGACCTTCGGTGCCGATCCCATCGCCATGGCGACGGCCTTTGCCTCGGAACTCGAGGGGGCGCCACTGAATGCCTTTTCCATTCGCAAAAATCAAAAGGACCACGGCATCGTAAAATGGGTCGAGGGAGACATCAAACCCGGAGATAAAGTGGTGGTGATCGATGACGTCGCCACCACCGGTGGCTCTACCATCAAGGCCATCGAACGCGCCCGCAGCGAGGGGCTGGAGGTGGTTCGCGTGGTTGTCCTGGTGGACCGGCAGGAGGGAGGGCTGGACAACATTCGCAGCCATGTGACCGATGCATCGGCCATCATCTCTCGCGACGAACTGGTCGCCTGCTGGAAAGAAAAGGATGCGCAATGATAGGTCGTGTCCATTCAGAAATAACGACGGGGAACGGCCGGCATGGCGATCGTTCCCCGTATTGTTTTGATTATGTTACGTGGGGATTATTCTGGAAAGTAGGTCGCACAAGCGTTGTCTGATTCCCACGTCGTCACCCGGCTCACCGTCATCCCTGGCTCGGATAGCATCTCCTGCAGACTTTCGGCGATATAAATAGCCAGCTTCTCCGAAGACGGTTGGCTATCCTCGAAATATGGCAGTTCATTCAAAAACTGGTGGTCCAACCGCTTCATGATGGTTTTGACGTGGGCCTTGATGATGCCGAAATCGACCAGCACCCCGGCTTCGTTCAGGCGTTCGCCTTTGACACAAACCTCCACCCGCCAGTTGTGTCCGTGAAGGTTTTCGCATTTTTGACCCACCATGGTCAGCTGGTGAGCGGCGGAAAAATGATTGAGAATTTTCAGCTCGAACATCGCTCGTGCACTCCTGATGTCATTCCGCGGTTCAGTTGGCCGCCCGGGATGGACCGTTTTTCAAGATACTTTTCAACTTGCTGGTGAACTTGCTGGTTTCCAGCGAGGCGAACTCCTTGAGCAGGGCCACTTGTTTTTTGTTTAGATTGGTCGGGGTCTTCACGTTTACCTGAACGATCTGATCGCCCCGATGACCATTGCGTAAAGACGGAATGCCTTCACCGCGCAATCGGAACAATTCTCCCGGCTGGGTGCCTTTGGGTATGTCTAGATCGGTCTCGCCCTTGAGCGTCGGAATTTTAATGCGGTCGCCCAAGGCGGCCTGAATGAAAGAAATGGGGATTTCGCAGATCACATGGGTGTCTTCGCGTTTGAAAAAGTCGTGATCCTGGGCATGGATGAACACGTAAAGATCACCGGCCGGCCCCCCATAGGCACCGTCTTCCCCTTCACCGGTAAGCCGCAAGCGAGAGCCATTATCCACACCGGCCGGTATCTTGACGGAAACCTTCTTGCGCACCATCACCTTGCCCTGGCCACGACAGGTCGAACAGGGCGTCGAGATCACCTGCCCCTGCCCCCGACAGTGGCCGCATGTGGTGCGCACGGTAAAAAAGCCCTGGCTACGTCCGATCTGGCCGCTTCCCCCACATTGGGGGCAGGTTTCCACCCCGGTGCCGGGAGCGGCGCCGGTTCCCTTGCAGTCAGCGCAGGTTTGGGCCTTTTCCACATCGATTTCTTTTTCCACGCCGAAAGCCGCTTCCATGAACGTCAACTGCATATCATAGCGCAGATCGGCACCACGATTCACGCGGCTTCTGGAACGGCGACCACCGCCAAAACCGAAGAAGTCCTCGAAAATATCGCCAAAGCTGGAAAAAATATCTTCGAAGCCACCAAAACCGGAAAAGCCGGACCCTTCCAGCCCCTGGTGGCCGTATTGGTCATAGATTTGCCGTTTTTTCGCATCGCGGAGCACTTCGTAGGCCTCGGCGGCCTCCTTGAATTTTTCTTCCGCCTCTTGATCGCCGGGGTTTTTGTCGGGGTGAAATTTCAATGCCAGCTTACGGTAAGATTTTTTTAATTCCGCATCACTGGCGCTTCGGTCGACGCCGAGCACTTCATAATAATCTCGTTTGGCTGCCATGGATCATCCTACATGATTACTGCTTCGTGTTGATACCAAGGGGTTGTTGTGTTAGTTGTGCCACCTTTAAATGATGCTAAAACGTAATGCAAGATGAAAGGATGTCAATGGAAACCAAAGAGCTTCCATTTGTCCGTGACATGTTCGACCGAATCGCGCCACGGTATGACCTGCTCAACCGCCTGCTAAGCCTTCGTCAGGATGTCCGTTGGCGAAAAAAAATGGTGTCGACAATGACCCTTCCCGACGACGCTCGGGTTTTGGATGTGGCCTGCGGCACGGGCGACGTAGTCATGGAAATCTGTCTCCGAAAAGGGCCGCGGATCCACGTGATCGGCATCGATTTTTCACCCAAGATGCTCGACCTGGCCAGAAAAAAAACCCATCAGCACGCACCAGGAAGGATTTCGCTTTTGGCTGGCAATGCATTGGCGCTACCGTTTAAATCGGAAACCGTAAATGCCATCACCATTGCCTTCGGCATTCGCAATATTCAGGATAAAGCCCTGGCCCTGGAGGCGTTCTACCACTGTCTGGTGCCTGGCGGCATGTTGCTGGTGCTGGAACTGGCCACGCCGGGCAAAAGCCGTCTGCGAGAGGCCTACCTCACCTATTTTCAGAAGGTATTGCCGCTTATCGGCCGTTTTTTTTCCCGCCACCATTTTGCCTATTCCTATCTGCCCGAATCGGTATCCCGTTTTCCGGCCCCCGAGGATTTCATGGCGGTCATGCGCAGCGCCGGCTTTTCAACGCTCTCCTACCACCGCTTGACGCTGGGAGTCGCCAATCTGTTTGTCGGTACGAAGCCGTCCCCCGCGAAACATTAAGATTCTGGCAAAAAAGCCGAAAACAAAAAAGTAAAGAACTGGCCGATAAGCATTTACAGGGTGCCTCAGATGCGCGACACCGGGCACGCCGACGACCTGGTCGACCTTCAAGTGCTCGGGAACAAAGCAGATGCGGTGCCCTGTGAACGCTTACGAAAAATGCATGCAGATCCTTTCCGACTGCCGGACGGATCGCCCCGAGGAGGCTTCCGGTGACGCAAACCAACCATCATGATTCCCGCAAGATATTGATCGTTGACGACAACCCGGACATCCATCGCGATTTTACCCGCATCCTGGAATTATCGTCCAATACCGACGGTCTGGAACAGATGGAAGAAGAGATTTTCGGCAGCCCCAGCGGTGATGACGCCTCACCAGGCTATCACTACCGTCTGTTCTACGCGACCCAAGGAGAACAAGCCTTGGCAATGGTCGAGGCGGCTGTCGATTGCGCCGACCCGTTTCTCCTGGCCTTCGTCGATATGCGCATGCCTCCCGGATGGGACGGTCTCGAAACCATCAAGCGGTTGTGGCAAGCGGATCCGGAACTCCAGATCGTATTGTGCACCGCCTATTCGGATTATTCCTGGCATGCGATCCAGCAACAGCTGGGCCCCTCGGCGAATCTGCTGATTTTAAAAAAACCGTTCGATGTATCCGAAGTCGCCCAGATGGCGGCAGCGCTCACCGAAAAATGGCGCCTGTCGAAAAAGGCTGCCACCAAGCAGGAAACCCTGGCCTATATGGTCGAACAGCGCACCGCGGAACTGACGGAAAGCAACCAGCAGCTGAAAGCGGAAATCCAGCTGCGCGAACAACTGGAAAAGCAGCTCCTGCGGGCACAGAAAATGGAGGCCATCGGCACCCTGGCCGCCGGGGTGGCCCACGATTTAAACAATATTTTATCCGGCATCGTCAGCTATCCGGACCTGCTTCTCATGGAGGTCGAGGAGAAAAGCCCCATGCACCGCCAGCTGAAATTGATCCAGCAGTCCGGTCAAAAAGCCGCCGCCATCGTCCAGGACATGCTTACGCTGGGGCGCCGGGGGGTGCTCAACCATGCCCCGTTGAACCTGAAAACCGTGATCGAGGGGTATATGCAAAGCCCCGGGTTCACAGAGCTGAAGCGTCATTTTGCCAACGTGCGCGTTGATGTCCAGTTGACCGCGACAAACACCATGGTGTTGGGCTCCGACGCCCAGTTGGAAAAATGCATCATGAACCTGGTAACCAATTCGGCTGAAGCCCTCATTACCGCCGGGGGAACGATTACCATCGAATTGAGCCGATGCGTGCTCAACCGTCCCCACGAGGGCTATATTTCCATTCCTCCCGGCAATTATGTCCTCATGAGTGTTTCCGACGACGGACCGGGAATCGCCGAAAAGGATCTGGAACATATCTTCGAGCCTTTCTACACCCGAAAAAAGATGGGACGCAGTGGCACCGGCCTCGGGCTGGCGGTCGTCTGGGGCGTGGTGAGGGATCACCAGGGCTTCATCGATATGATCAGCCGGGACGATGACGGCACGCGCATCGACCTCTATTTCCCGGCGATAAAAATGACCACATCGGAAAAAACAATTCAAGGCAGAGAGACGCACCAAGGAAAAAGAAAGGCCCTGATCCTGGTGGTCGACGACGTTGCCGAACAGCGGGAAGTGGGGGTGGCCCTACTCGAGGCACTGGGTTACGAGGCCGAAGCCGTTCCGTCGGGGGAAGCCGCCCTTCAGTTCATCGCCAAGCAACCGGTGGATCTGATGGTATTGGATATGATCATGGATCCCGGAATGGACGGGCTGGAGACGTTTCAGCGGGCGCGTGCACGCATTCCTGGACAGCGGGCGGTCATTGCCAGCGGCTACAGTAAGTCCGAACGGGTAAAACAGGCCCTGCACATGGGGGCGTCCGGATTCTTGCGCAAACCTTACCGCCTTCAGGACCTGGCCGATATCGTCGATGCGGCGCTCAAGGGTCGATGAACGCATAAAAACGCCGGTCGGACGGATTCGTAAGAATCAATCCATCCAATCGAAAGTTCGCTGAATCGCTTTTTTCCATCCTTGGATTCCTGCCCGGCGGGTATCATTGTCCATGGTCGGCTGCCAGACCTTGTCCGTCGACCAGAATTGTTTCAACGACTCAAGGCTCGGCCACAGGCCAATGGCCAGGCCCGCGGCATAGGCGGCCCCGAGGGCGGTGGTTTCCGTGATGGACGGTCGGATCACCGGTACACCCAGCAAATCCGCCTGAAATTGCATGAGCAGTTCATTGGCCACCATACCGCCATCCACCTTCAAACTGTTTAGGTCCACACCGGAATCTTTTTTCATGGCCTCCATGATATCCAGTGTCTGATATGCGTTGGCCTCGAGCACGGCACGGGCAATATGGCCTTTGTTGACAAAACGGGTCAGGCCGGCGATCACCCCACGGGCATCCGACCGCCAGTATGGGGCGAAAAGGCCCGAAAAGGCGGGCACGATATACACGCCGCCATTATCGTCCGCCGTGCGGGCCAGGGTTTCCACTTCCGGCGCCGAATCGATCAGCCCCAGGTTATCCCGCAGCCACTGAACCAATGCACCGGCAACGGCCACCGATCCTTCCAGGCAATAAATCGGTTGTTGGCCACGAATCTGATATCCCACGGTGGTCAACAAACCGTGTGCCGACGGCACCGGTTGGGTACCGGTGTTGAGTAGCAGGAAACAGCCCGTGCCATAGGTGTTCTTGGCCTCCCCGATTCCGAAGCAAGCCTGGCCGACCATGGCGGCCTGCTGGTCGCCCAGGGCACCGCAAACGGGCACGGCCGCCCCGATCGGTCCCTCCTTCAGCGTATGCCCCCAGGTTTGTTTGTCGATGGACGGCACGATGCGCGGCAACATCTGCCGGGGAATGCCCATCACCGATAGAATTTCATCGTCCCAGGCCAGTTTTTCCAGATCCATCAGCAAGGTTCGCGACGCATTGCTGACATCGGTCACATGGGCGCCGCTGCCGATGCCACCGGTAAGCTGCCAGATGATCCAGGTCTCGATGGTGCCGAACAGCGCCCGGCCGTTTTCGGCCGCCGATCGCACCCCGGAAACGTTGTCTAGAATCCATTTGATCTTCGGCCCGGAAAAGTAGGTCGCAATGGGCAGTCCGGTTTTTTCTCGAAAGCGATCCTGCCCGCCGTCCTGTCCAAGTTGGCGGCAGATCCCGTCGGTGCGCGTGCACTGCCAGACGATGGCATTGCACAGCGGTTGGCCGGTTTTTTTATCCCACACCACGGCGGTTTCCCGCTGGTTGGTGATGCCGATGGCGGCGATCTGCTTTCCCGACACGCCAACCTTGCCCATGGCGCCCTTGATCACGCAACAGGCATTTTCCCAAATCTCAATGGGATCGTGCTCCACCCATCCCGGTCGGGGAAAAATCTGTTCGTGCTCCATTTGATCCACGCCCAGGATGTTGCCCCGAGGATCGAAAAGAATAAACCGATTACTGGTTGTGCCCAGATCCAACGCACCGATGACCGTGTCCACGAGTCACTCCTTTCTTCCAAGGAACTCGTTGAATAAAAACCTTTACAAGTTCCTTTTATAAAAAGCTTTTCCCTGATTTCTACCGATTAGCCAAAATAGCCAACAAACGCGTTTCTTTTTGCTGGATAAGTGGCCAACGGTGGCCTGGAAAAGCTTTTTTGGCGATTGATCGACTGTTCCCATCGTATATAAGATCGTGTTTTTGGCAAGGCCAAAGGGAAGACGCTTTGTAACCGGACCGGAACAATCGTTGAGACTGGTCGTTATTGGATCAGCGGTTGCGGGATAGTGCGTCGATCGCCCCCAAGGCCGTGGCAACCGCCAGTCCGGTGCCGCTTTTGGTGCGCATCCAATCCTGGTGGGCCAGAATGGTACCGGCGGCGAAAAGATTGGGGAACACGACCCGGCCCGTGGTATCGATTGGACGAAATTGGTCGTCCACGGCCAGACCCGCCCGGTTGATGGCGTGACCGCGCGGGTCCAAGAACGCCTCGCGGTGCCAGTCGGCGCGATCGACGGGTTGGACGACGGGCAGATCCAGCAAGGGCTCCCGGATTCCCCGGCGCTCGGCCACCAGCCCCTTGCTCAGAAACCGCCCCGTGGCCAACAGGAGGTTGTCCGCGACGATCGTGGTTTCCGGCTCGGATTTGCCCACGCTCAGTGAAAACCGGCCGTCTGGTCGTGGCTTTACGCCGAGCACGCGCTGATGCAAAAGGGGGGTTACCCCCAGCCGGGGCAGATGGGTGTCGAATATTTCCTTGAGTCGTGTCCCCGCGATGGCGGGCGGCATGGTGGGAATTTCGAAGACCGGTCGCCCCAGCCGCCGCTCCATCTCCTGCCAGACATCCCGAGGGGCGTGAATTCCCAAAACGGCTGGCAATCCCACGATCGTTTCCGCTTTCAGATGCGGCCGGATGGCATCGGCCAGGGCCTGACGGTGCCTTTCGACATCCAGCCCCCTGGCAATATGCTCGGCATAGGTGGGCCCCCACCGATTCTCCCCGGGAACCTCGATGGTGGTAGCGCCAAGATCCGGCCAATGGGCCTGCAACGCCCCGACGATCTGGGCCGCGCTGAATCCGCGCAACCCGGCGATGTCGACCATCAGACAAGGCGCCTTGGATTGCAGGGCCGTGACGCCGCCCCACATGGTAACCGGAACGCGAAAGGTGCGCTTGATACTCCCCACCGGCGTGACCAAGCGAACGTTCTTGTCCGCGTATCCGCGGTATGGCAAGCCGGCCGATCCCAGGAAATCGGTCAATTGATCCATGGCCGTTCGGATTTGGGACAGGGAAAGGCGTGAAAAAGGATGCTCGGGACAATCCTTTTTCAGCCGGGCGAGCTCCTGCCAGGGATTGTCGACCAGGCTGCGGGACGGGCCGTGGCTGACGCCATAGAGGTCGAACAAGCCACTCGCGTACAGGGTCGCGCCGGTCAGCCCCGCCTGAACCGTGGTCAGGCCCCGGCGCGCGGCGAAAAGGGCGGCCGCCGAACCCGCCATACCGGCGCCGATGATCATGAGATGACATGCTTGCGTTTTGATCGTTACCTTCATTTCAGGCGGTACCCTTCAACGGTCAATTCAAGCGTCTTCACAGATATCCAGCCCCAATAGTCCACAATGCAGAGCCTCCTGCAGCTCGGCCTGGGCCACGGCCGGCCCCCACAATAGGGGCTGGATGCCCCGCCACCGTTCATCCAGGAACCGCTGTATTTCAGAAGTTCCCTGATCCGCCGCCAACACTCCCCGATCGACCATGTGGGCGGTCATGCGCAGGCTGCAAAACGCGCCCTGGCACGGCCCCTTGCCCACCCGGCTGCGTTGCCCCAGTTCCAACAGACCGGGGCGATGGCCGGTATGCGTCAAAGTGGCGGCAATGACGTCCACCACGCTGGTGGGCACCATTTCGCATTCGCAAAGCAAAAGATCGGAAGGGTCCTTTTGCTTGAGCCACATTTTGGGGGTCAGACCCGGCTGGGTATAGCGGGAAAGATCGGCGGCGGGTAGCGGATCGATGGCCGTTCGACAGGGCGTGGTGTTGCCCAGCCGCCGACAGACCCAATCGGCCGTCTTTTCGGCCATCAGCCGATAGGTCGTGAGTTTGCCGCCGGTGATGGTGATGAAATTATCTACCCCCTGGCTGCTGTGGTCGATCAACGCGAACCCCCGGCTCATGGCCCGGTCATCGGAATGGTTGCCGGCATCTACCAGCGGCCGGACCCCGGCATAGGCCCGGATGAACCGGGTATCGGCCAGCGCGGGGACCATGGCCACACCATCGTCGATCATGGCATCGATTTCGGCGATGGTTGGGCGACAATTATCCGGATCCGTGATTCGGCGGGACGTGGTGCCGAAAATCGACACGGTTCCGGCAGGAACCAGAATATCGGCATCGGCGGCGTTGCGTAATCGATTGATCACCCGCGTTCCCAAGCGCATTTGGCTGACAATCAGTGTTCCTTGAGAAAACACCATATCGATTCTGGCCCCGGCCATGGCCGCCACCGCTTGGGCCCAGGCACCGCTGGCGTTGACAATCTGATCCGCAACGACCCGCAATTCCTTTCCGGACAGCCGGTCCTGCAAGAGGGCCGCCTCGATTGTCGTGCCGTGCCTTTTGAATCCCGATACCCGGTGATGCATCAAATAGCCGGTGCCCAGCGATTTGGCCTGGGCCAGGTTGTCCAGGCTGAGCCTGAAGGGATCCACGGTACCATCGGCCACGGCGAAAACGGCGATGACATCAGGGGAGAGACAGGGCTCCAAGGCCAGGGCGTGTTTGGGATCGACCGGTGTGGCCGTGATACCGCACCGCCGGCAGCGATCGGCAAAATCGGCAATGTACGCGTCCGCATCGCCCCGGACGGCAACGAACAAACCGCCGGTGGCCTCCACGCATTGGGGCGCCAGACGTTTCAGATTTTCCGCCTCCAAGCGGCACTCGCGGGCCACGGCGGGGTCGGAAACCACATACCGGGCACCGCTGTGCAGCAGTCCGTGGTTGGCACCGCTGGCTCCGGCGTTGATGTCCTTGCGGTCAACCAGAAGGCACGCCACACCCCTCAGGGCGAGGTCCCGGGCCAATCCCGTTCCCGTGGCGCCGCCGCCGATGATGAGCACCTGGGTGGCAATCGTGTGATTCATTGGGCTCCTGAAATCATATCCGTGTCCAAAGATCATGGTTTTGGCAAGGCCAGAAGGAGGAATCTGTATAATCAATACCGCAACGACCGATAACACAGTCCAAACACATCATCTTGAATGCTATATATTGAAATTTACCACAAGCCCGGACACAAGTCACCAGGGGGGATAGGGCAAACAGGGCAATCGCATGTACCGAGTCGGTGTGCCCTTCCTACCGAATCCAAGTGCCCCGCAATGACAAATGTCCGATTAAAAATGCCAAATGATGGTATCCTTCATTTGACATTTGGACTTTGGCATTTGACATTTTCCCACTTTCGGGAATGGTGCGTGTTCAGCATCGGCCGGTTTTTGATTTTAATTGCGATTGCCTTGGGCGGACGGTTACCCTGATCGCCGCCGCAATAGGGTTTGACATTAATCCCGGCCTTCGTTAAGTTCGCCTTTTACATTGATTGAGATGAAAGGACGATCCATGAACGACGCAGCCAATGCCCCCGGTATCTCTCCAGTACGCCTGGGCTACAATAGTCAATTCAAATTCAAATGCCATCCCGGCGTGTCTTGTTTCACCCTCTGTTGCCGGGGCATCAATATTATTCTGACCCCCTATGACATTATTCAATTGAAAAACCGGCTGGACCTGTCTTCACACGACTTTTTGGCCATCTATACCGAGCCGCATCTGCTCGAAAAAACCGATCTGCCCATGGTCACGCTCAAGATGCTCGATGACGATCGGGAGTCCTGCCCCTTCGTAAAAGATGAAACGGGCTGTATTATCTATGCCGACCGGCCCACATCGTGCCGCTACTATCCATTGGGCGTGGCCACCTTACAGCACAAGGAAGGTGCCGATGACGAAGGCTTTTTCTTTTTCGTCAATGAACCCCATTGCAAGGGATTCGAGGAAGAAACCGAATGGACGGTGGCCGAATGGCGGCAGGATCAGGGCGTGGATCTGCGTGACGAAATCAACCGTGAATGGACCGACCTGGTGGTTCGCAAGCGATCCTTTCCATCCAATATCAAACTCACGGATAAAGCCAAGCAACTGTTTTTCATGGTGAGTTATGATATCGATAAATTCAGGTCGTTTGTATTCGACAGTGCGTTTCTCGAACGCGTGGATGTGGATGCGGCCACCGTGGAAAAAATCAAAGCCGATGAAATCGAACTGCTCAAATTCGGCCTGACATGGCTGAAAAGTGCCCTGTTCAAGCAAACCGATCCGGAAGCCCAGGCAGCCAACGTCTCGGATACACCGGCGTAAAAGTGGTTCACCGCGGATTTGTGTGCAGATCTTCCTGAACCGTTGGATTTAGAATCTTTGCAAGTTGGATTTAGAATCTTTGCAACACAGCCTTAAGCTGTTAGCAATTAGCGGTTAGCCGTTAAGATGCCTGGATTTTCCGAATATAAGCGAACTGCTAATGGTTAAAGGCGAATAGCTGCTCATCGTGCGCTTCCACACAATTCCACGATGAGCCGGGCAAGGAAACGGGCACAAACCAAGCATCCACATGATATGTGAATGTTTTGTGTCCGTTTCCAATGCTGTTAACGGGTCTTAACGGGCGTTTCAACCAGGTTCCAAGCTAGTATCGGTTCAATAGGTCGGGTAATACAATCCTTCCCGCAGGCGTTCATCATCGAGCCGTGCGTCGATATCCACGTTAAAGTACTCGGCCAAAGGCGCCAGGATCTCCGGATTCTTGGATTGAACGGTTTTGGCGATCTCCACCACCCCATTCAGGCCGGCCCGGCTCATTTTCCCCAAGGGTGCACGGCAGGGGCCGGAGGGCACCCCCAGAAGCTGCATCAGGGTTTTAATGGCCAATGGATTTCTTGCCCGGCAGACCACGTCACCATAAGGTGTCTGCTCATGGGTAACCACCGTCACCAATCCAAACAGCGGCTTCAACGCCTCGGCCAGCGTTTGGGCCTGATCCATTTGTTTATCGGCCACCAATCGCACCAGGTCCTTCATGGCCTTGGGCGCGATATTGGAGACCACCGAAATCACACCCGCGGCGGCGATGTCGGAATCGGTCATCATCTGGGCGGTCAGCCCGTCATCACCGGAAAGAATTGTAAAATCAGGCCCACAGCATGCTCGCGTGCGCCGCATGTTGTCCAAATTCCCCGTGGCTTCCTTGACGGTGTCCACATTGGGATAGGTCTTGGCCAGAAGGGCCAGGTCCTCGGGAAGCAATTGCGCCCCAGTTCGTCCCGGGATGATGTAGGGGATAATCTTGAGATCGGGAAATTCGGCCGCCACCGGGCCAATATATTCCTTGCGGATTTCCATGGAACTGGGGCCATTGTAGTAAGGATCAACCAGCAGGACGGCATCGGCACCGGCCTCCCGGGCATGCTGCGTGGCCAAAAGTGCCTCTTTGGTGTTGTTACTGCCGGCGCCGGCAATACAGTGGCATTTGCCCTTGGCTTGCCGGGCATAGGTTTGTACCACCTGATGGTGTTCCTGCCATGCAAGGGTGGGGCTCTCACCGGTGGTACCCACCGCCAGGAGTCCGTCGATTCCGTTTTGAATCTGGAAATCGGCAAGGCGTGCAAGCCCGTCTCTATCTACCGCGTCACCGAGAAACGGCGTGACCATCGCGGTATAACATATTGAATCCATGTTACCTCCTGAAAAGATCAATTGTATTAAAGAAGAAAAAAACGCGTGAAATGCCTGTTATGATGCGGAGTGATCCTTACTGAACGGGGATTTGACATGAACTTTACACGGCGTCACGGCACGCGTTCTGGCAACATCCCCGATGGTCTCCGGTTTCATGGTGGTCTATCCTGTAGGTTTGAGAAGGGCCGTGCCGAACGTTTAAGCCGGCCACTGGAGTAGCATTCTTAATGAATAAAAAGAGTAAGAAAGTTGATAGCTTATGTCAAGAAAAAAGCAGGCATCAGCAAATTATTTTGCTTGACACGGGCAAGCAGCCACGCTACCCATCCTTCTTCATTAAAAAAAGAGATCGGTAATACTGCCGGAAAAGGACGTGCTCATGGAAAAACCAAAAAACGCAGAAGCTTTTATCGCTCAACAAAGACAAGCCATCGCCAGCAACCCGGATTGCGGGACATCCCACTATAATCTGGCCGTGGCGTTGCTCGGACAGGGAAAAATCGAGGAGGCCGAACAATCACTGGCCACGGCCATCGAATGCAGCCCCGGACTCGCTGAAGCCTACGTTCAGATGGGGGGTCTGTGCCTGAAACGCGGTGATATGGACGGGTGCCTGGATTGGAACCGCAGAGCCACCAAGGTCAAGCCCGGCTTTTCGGAAGGGTGGGGCAACATCGGCTTTGTGCTGCTGCAGCGCGGTGATGTCGAAGGGGCCATTAACGCTCTCGAAAAAGCAACCCAATTTAATTTCCGTTTTATCCAGGCCTTTGCCACCCTGGCCAACGCGTATTTGATGAACGGCCAGATCAAGGAAAGCATCGAGGCCAATTTAAAAGCCCTCAAAATTTCTCCGGATTTTGCCGTGGCGCACAATAACCTGGCCATCGCCTATCTCGAAGACGGGAAACCGTTATTGGCCGTGGAACACGCCGATAAGGCCAAGCAACTGGGATATGAGGTGGCCCCGGAAATCCTCAAGGAACTTGAGCCGCATCGCAACTAGCTTTCGAACGGGTCATCCGGACCACCCCTGGTGTTGATTCGGATGACCCTTTTAGCCAACCCCTCCAACCAAACGGTTTGAAACCGCCATGCCTGCCATCCGTTTTTTCTTGGCCACCCCGGATCATCCCATTGACAACAGCCATCCGCTTTGGAATCAACCGTTGCCCGACCGCAGCCCATCGGTGGACCCGAATGGAAAAGGCGGTGCTGCCAACACGGTTTCTTACGCAGATTATTTCAGCGCCATTGCCAATTTTTGCACTGCCAACACCTGGCATCCGGTTCTCCGAGCCATCCAGCTGAAACACAACCCGTCCATCACCGCATCAGAAATTTCCCAACTGGACATCTTTTTGGAAAAACATGGTGCGTTGTATCATCCCGCTCGGCTACAGGTTGCCAGCCGGAATCGGACCTTTGCGTTCGCCGTCAACGTGGCGGTATCGCCCGCGGGTCGCCGGACACTGCCCGTTGAATGTAATGCCTTGATACGACTCGGCGACCAGCGGCCGTTCGACTGGTTTCCCTCGGTTTACAGCAGCGTTGACGGCCCGATGCCCATGTTTGTGGCGGATTGGTTTGACGGCTATCATGAATTTCACCTCACCCGACAAAAAGAAAACGCGGACCTGGCCCTTATCGTCTGGGATGGGGCCGATCCCCCCCAGCTGCTCTCGGAAAATCAAAAGGCGGATCTTTACCGGCAAGCCGCCATGATTTTGACCGCCTGCTACGATCCGATCTCCACCGAGCAGATTTTTCCCTGGCATCACGCGGCCGGGGACTTCGTGGTCCGGGTGGAAGGCAATGCGGTGGATGTGAAATTAATTACAGTCAGAGATTATGCGCCTCTTTTCAGGACAGAGACGGAACCGGCGGACGAACGGGCACTGCTCGATAACCTGGTCACGTTTTTTATTCACCTGTCCATTCAGATGCGCCTGGATCGATTAGATGGGGTATCGGAAATGGTGTGGGCGCCTGAGAATTGCCTGGCACCGATGATCGACGGGTTTTTCAAGGGACTCGATTTGACGGGTCGATTGAGCGGTTTTCCCGAAGCGTTTCCATCCATATTCCAGAACTACTTCATTCACAGGCACGCAGACCAAGGGATGACCTTGGCCAAACAGTTGATGCAAACCGTTTTTAGCCGCCAAGATGAAACTGGCCGCCTTGTTGATCGTCACCTGGATCGTCACCTGGATCAAATCCGCCATTGCATCGAAAACCAAAACTGGGTTTGAATACATCCCACATCCAACCAAGCGAACATATTGATGCCCGATTCACCTCGAACACCACATAAAGATGCTCTGGCAAATTGGGTCACAACATTTTGTATAATAAAGGCATTTTGAGCGCACCGTTGGGCTTAACTCCGTGAAACCATGCTTTTTTATTGACAACGCCGGTTAATGATTCTATATCTGCTCCTTGCAATTTCATTAACTATTACTGCGTGATTTCAACTATCCCGACAATATATAAAGAAAAAATTCGAGAGGAGGTGACCTTAACCCCCCGTCGGGGATGTTTTTATTTCTATTGGCAGGTTGGTATACTATCAATTCAAATGGAGGTAAAAGATGGCAAAGCATGCAACCCCTTTGTTGGACCAGCTTGAGTCCGGGCCGTGGCCGAGCTTCGTGTCAGACCTGAAGCAGGAAGCGGCAAGCCGGGCCAAGAATGCAAACAATGTGGAATTCCAGGTACCCCAAGACTGCGTCGATGACCTGCTGGGTGTATTGGAACTCTCCTACAAACACGGCGTAACCCATTGGAAGCACGGCGGCATCGTCGGTGTTTTCGGTTACGGCGGCGGCGTTATCGGTCGTTACTGCGACCAGCCGGAAGAGTTTCCCGGCGTAGCCCATTTTCACACCATGCGTATCAACCAGCCCGGCGGGAAATTCTACACCACCGAATTCTTGAAAAATCTCTGCGACTTGTGGGAATTCCGCGGTTCCGGTATCACCAACATGCACGGCTCCACCGGTGACATCATCTTCATCGGTACCTCCACCCCGCAGCTCGAAGAAATTTTCTATGAATTGACCCATAAGTTCGATCAGGACCTGGGCGGCTCCGGTTCCAACCTGAGAACGCCGTCTGACTGCATCGGGGCGGCTCGCTGTGAATATGCCTGCTACGACACCCAGGCCATTTGTTATGAGCTGACCCAGGAGTACCAGGACGAACTTCACCGTCCGGCCTTCCCCTACAAGTTCAAGTTTAAATTCGACGGCTGCCCCAACTGCTGCGTGGCCTCCATCGCCCGCGCCGACATCTCCTTCGTGGGTACCTGGAAAGATGACATCAAGATCGACCAAGAAGCCGTGGCCAGCTACGTCGGCGGCGAATTCGCTCCCAATGGCGGCGCTCACAGCGGCCGCGACTGGGGTGCGTTCGACATCCAGAAAGAGGTCATCGACCTTTGCCCCAGCCAGTGCATGAAATACGAAGGCGGCAAGCTCGCCATCAACACCAAAGAGTGCACCCGCTGCATGCACTGCATCAACGTCATGCCGCGCGCCCTGCACATTGGCGATGACCGCGGTTGTTCCATGCTGGTCGGCGCCAAGGCCCCGATCCTGGACGGCGCCCAGATGGGCTCCCTGCTGGTGCCTTTCATCAAGGTTGAAGAACCCTACGACGAAATCAAGGAAGTCATCGAAGCCATCTGGGATTGGTGGATGGAAGAGGGCAAGAACCGCGAACGTCTCGGTGAGTTGATTAAACGCCAAGGATTCCAGAAGCTGCTCGAAATGACCAATATCGCGCCGGTTCCGCAGCACGTTCAGGAACCGCGTCACAACCCCTACATCTTCTGGAAAGAAGACGAGGTTGGCGGCTGGGATCGTGACATCAACGAATTCAGAAAGATTCACCAGAGATAGAGGGGAGGATTTATAATGGCATTTATTTCTTCAGGATACAATCCCGACAAACCGATGGAAAACCGGATCACCGATATTGGTCCGCAAAAATACGATAAGTTTTATCCAGCGGTCATCGCCAAAAACAAGGGCAAATGGCTGTATCATGAAATTATCAAGCCCGGCGTCCTGGTTCACGTGGCCGAAAGTGGCGACGAGGTTTACACCGTCCGCTGCGGCGGCGCCCGTCTGATGAGCGTCACCCACATCCGCGAGATCTGCGAAATTGCCGATAAGCACTGCGACGGACATGTGCGCTTCACCACCCGTAACAACATCGAATTCATGGTCGACGACAAAGCCAAGGTGGATCCGCTGGTCAAGGACCTGGAAAGCCGCAAGTTCGACGGCGGCAGCTTCAAGTTCCCCATCGGCGGCACCGGCGCCGGCGTGACCAACATCATCCATACCCAGGGCTGGATCCATTGCCACACCCCGGCCACCGATGCTTCCGGTCCGGTCAAGGCCACCATGGACGAGCTGTTCGCCGACTTCCAGAATCATCGCCTGCCGGCCCAGTTGCGTGTTTCCCTGGCCTGCTGCCTGAACATGTGCGGCGCCGTACACTGCTCCGATATTGCCATCCTCGGCTACCACCGCAAACCGCCGCTGCTGGATCATGAATATCTGGATAAGATGTGCGAAATCCCGCTGGCCATTGCCGCCTGCCCCACCGCCGCCATCAAACCGGCCAAGGTCACCGTCGGCGACAAAGAGCTGAAGTCTGTGGCCGTGAACAACGACCGTTGTATGTTCTGCGGTAACTGCTACACCATGTGTCCCTCCATGCCCCTGGCCGACCAGGAAGGCGACGGTATCGTCCTGATGGTGGGTGGTAAGGTCTCCAACCGCATCAGCATGCCCAAGTTCTCCAAGGTCGTCGTGGCCTTTATTCCCAATGAAGCACCGCGTTGGGGAACGACCACCGCGACCATCAAGAAAATCGTCGAAGCCTACAGCGCCGGCGCCAACAAGTATGAACGCCTGGGCGATTGGGCCGAGAGAATCGGCTGGGAGCGTTTCTTCGACAAATGTGAACTTGAATTCACCCATCATCTGATCGATGATTTCCGTGATCCCGCCTACTACACCTGGCGTCAGAGCACGCAGTTCAAGTTCTAATTTGGGCCGTATAGATTAATCTGTGCAGGGGGAGGCCACGCGCCCCCCCTGCACTCTTTCGAAAAGAGGTAACCATATGGAATACGAAGAGGCAAAAAAGCTGATCGTTGACAGCCTGACCAAGAAGCTGAAGATGAAATCCAAATTCTACTTCAACGACCTGGCCAAGATTCTTGAAATGAAACCCCGCGAAGCAAAGAAGATCGTCAATAAGTTGGTTCAGGAAAATGTCCTGGAGTACTGGTCTTCCGGCAGCACCTCCATGTACGGCCTGCCCGGCACCGGCAAACAGTCTGGCGCCGAGCACGAAGACTAACAGACTAACCCACTATCGATCCGCGGCGAATAGCCAGTTGGTTTATACCGGTTAGCTGCCGCCACGCGTAAGTTATTGAAACAGGCTCCTGAAAAACAGCGCCGTCGTCCCACACCGGGCGTTGTCGTTGCGGCATTGCGCGGTGGTTCGGGCAAGACGATATTCTCTGTGGGTATCATCGCCGCCCTGCGGAGCCTGGGCAGATCCGTTTCACCCTTTAAAAAAGGTCCGGATTATATCGACGCCGGCTGGTTAGCCCTGGCGGCCGGCCGGCCTTGCTATAATCTAGATACCTTCCTTATTGACCCGAATACGATTGCCGGGTCCTACCATTGCCATACTCAACCGTCTGACTTTTCCGTTATCGAGGGCAATCGCGGCCTCTACGACTGCATTAATACGAGAGGGGAGACCAGCACGGCCGAGCTGTCGAAACTGCTGGGATTGCCCGTCATCCTTTGCCTCGATGCCACCAAGACCACGCGCACCATGGCGGCCGTGGTGGGGGGCATTGCCGCCTTCGATCCGGATGTGCGCATCGGCGGTGTGGTGTTGAACCGCGTGGCCGGCAAGCGCCATCAGAGTATTCTCACCCGCAGCATCGAGGAATACACCGGTATTCCCGTCGTGGGTGCCGTGCCCAAACTCCGTAAGCAGGGTTTTCCTGAACGGCACATGGGCCTGGTGCCGACGCCTGAGCACAGTTGGGCTGGCCCGGCCATCGCGGCTATTCGCTCGGTTGCCCAGGAGCATCTTGACCTCAAGCGTATTCAGGCCATCGCGGATACGGCCGTGCCTATCCAGGAACCGGTAACCGATGTTGCGGAGTGCACGGAAAAACGAATTTACGCCGACCCACCAAAAATCGGTATTCTGCGGGACGCGGCGTTCCAGTTTTATTATCCGGAAAACCTTGAAGCGCTGGAAGCTGCCGGGGCAACGTTGGTTTTTGCCAGTCCATTGACCGACCGACAGCTTCCTTCGGTGGACGCGCTGTATATTGGCGGGGGGTTTCCGGAGACCAACGCCCGTGAATTGGAAGCCAACGCGGATTTTCGAAACCAGGTGAAGTCACTGGCCGAAGGCGGCCTGCCCATCTATGCCGAATGCGGCGGCCTGATGTATCTGGGGCGGCGATTGGTGCTTTCCGATGGCGAATTTGAAATGACCGGCGTGCTACCGGCGGTGTTCGGTTTCTCCAAGCGCCCCCAGGGTCATGGGTACACCATCGTGCGGGTGGAAAAGAAGAATCCCTTTTATTCTCCCGGCCAAACGTTGCTGGGCCACGAATTTCACTATTCGAGCGTCAAACAGTGGGGCGGAGAGGAATCCCAGCTGACCTTTACCATGCAGCGCGGCGCCGGCTTCGTGGATGGCAAGGATGGTGTATGCGTCAACAATGTGCTGGCCACCTACACCCATATTCACGCGTTGGGCACGCCACAGTGGGCCCAGGCCATGGTCGACCAGGCGTTAGCGTACAAAACATCTCGCCTCAGCTCGAATTGATCATGCATAATCCTCGATTGGTCATTACATAAAAATAAAAAAGGGCCGGGTTGCAAAGCAGCCCGGCCCTTTTTTAGCAGATGAGTAAATCGTCAGGGAACTATTTATTTTTCGGATGGCACTTGGTGCATGACTGAGGCGCTGCCTTGGTCTTGTTCTTTTTGTTGTAGGCCTTGTGGCAACCAATACAGTTTTCGTGGAGCGCCTCGGCGTGGTACTCCATCTCCTTGGCGGCAATCTCTTTTTTGGAAGCCTTTTTAGCTCTCATTTCTTTTTTCAAGGCTCCTGGCATCTGGCCAGGCCTTTTGTGGCAGTCGATGCAATTTCTCACATCGTCACCCATCTTGAGCTTGTTGAGGGGTTTGCCCTTGTCGTCGTGGTGACATTCACCGCAGCCGATTTTGTACTCCTCAATGTGCTTCTTGTGCGTGAATTCAACGATGCCTTTTTCGTGTGGTTCTTTGTACGCCTTGTTGTCCATCGTGATCATATCCTGCACCGTAGTGGCTGCATAGATGGCTCCCGCAGCAAACAGGAGGGCCACACAAACCGTTGAAAATACCAGAATCTGTCTTTTACCCATAACCGCCACTCTCCTATTTCATGAAAGGTTAACATGCATGAAATCACTCCGCAAAAAATGTCTATCAAGCCTTATTGACTGTGTCAATGGGAATCCCGATTATTGTTTTTTATGAATTTTTAAGTAGTTATTAAATAATCGCGAACTGATTCGGCTGTATGGGTCAAAGTCGGCCATCAGCTCGAAGTGGGGAACCAGGGTCTTAACGACCGGAATTTCAAGATCTTTTCGGGAAATATCCACATAAACAGGAGAATATCCATTGGCCAGAAGCGTCTCCTCCATCAGTCTCAAATCAACGTCCGGCGTGGGGGTTGAAAAATCGGGCAACGCTTCGAATTGCAGCCAGGGGAGATCCGCCGGTGCCGGCGCAGAAGGCGGACCTATCGGATACGGATAAGGCGTTTCGGTCAGGGCCGACAGCACCGCCCGCTTACCATCGAGATTGACGCCGCCGCCCTTGGCCACCGTACCGTCGCCATGGACCACGTAGCAGATGCAGGCGGGGATGCCGTAAGCCGGGCTGATATCTTGAAAAAATAGGTGGATGCCGCGCGCCCGGTAATCCTCGAACAACGCATTGATCTGTTCGTTTTCTGAATAGACACGAAAGCAGCGTGCAGGATGATAGGGATTGACGGCCTCATTGTCCCGTTCGATCAACTCGTATAAGGCGCCGAGCCGGGCCTCGGCGACCGTGTTGCCCGAGGCCAGGCCCGTGGAGCCCAGTCCGGAAAACAGGGAGTGCTCGTCGAGATTGCAGAACAGAAACACAGATTGGACCGGTACCCAAATGGCCTGCATTCCGGTGGCGGTCCGCTGTTGGCCTTGGATCCAGTAAAGGGGCTGATCTTGATAAGGCACTTCTAGATTGAGGGTGTTGGGATCGAGAACGTCGATCCCCTGGTCCAGAAGTCGCGTTCGGGAGCCATGCAACAGTGGATGAGGCCGCCGGGTTCCCACGATGCCGTTCTCGTCGACGCTGACGAATGCACAGCACCGTTCCGCCACCTCCATGAGACACGAGGCCCTGGCCGCCTCCAGGGACAGGCCCCGCCCATAGGAAGTCTGGATGCTGGAAAGGGTGTAATGCAACCCGCCATGTTTCACCGAATGCTTGAATCGCCACTTGCGCAGCAGGGCGATGGGGCTAAGCGAATTTTGGTGGCGCATTTCCGGCCCCTCGAAGATATCCAGATCGGTGAGGCGCCGACTGGCCAGGGCGATGGTCTCTGGGAGGGGCGGCCGCGGCGTACCGGACCCCGTTAATTCAGGCATGAGACGATCGATGATTGATTTCAGTTGGGCCGCGTCCGGCGGCGGCTGGGTTTCGGTTTCTCCGTCCTTGAACGGCATGCGAAGCCCGGTTTTATCGGGCGGCGGCAGCGGTCGATGCCGTGTTAGATTGGCGTGGAATAGTCGCGCCCACTGCCCGTGTAATTCCTGGTCGGCACCGATCAAGCTGCGCAGGAAGATCAGCGGTGTCTGCCTGGCCAGTTGTCCGGCCTCCTGGCGATTGAAGCGCTTTGTAATGTCGGCCAGGTGGGGATGCAGGTTGCCGGCTTCCAACAGCAAGGCCTGCACGACCGGATCCTTGCCGGCGTCGACCGTCATCAGGGCGTTTACCGCCGGCAGGGTCATCTCCCCCATCTGGTCCAACAGGTGCAGACGCATGAAACTGTCGGCCGGATGACGTCGCAGGTAATCGATCATCGCTTCGATATCGGCTTGACCTTGGGGAATGGCCGAAAAGTACCCGGTACTGGCGGTTGTCTTGCCGAGTTCGAGACGATAATGGATCGGTGGGATGTCGTCTCTCATGGATCAATCGGGTCATCGGCCGCGACCGTTTCGTCGATATCTTCTTTTTTACGACCAAAGATACGCGCACCGATGATACTGATCTCATAAAGCAGCATCAGCGGCAGGGCCATCATGACTTGGGTGACGACATCGGGAGGGGTTAAAATCGCGGCGCCGATAAAAAATAGCAACAAGGCATATTTTCGATTTTTTTTCAGAAAAGGGACCGATACAATTCCCAGGCGGGCCAGAAAAGTGATCACCAGGGGCAGTTCGAAAACCAGCCCGAAGGCCAGCAGCAGCTTGGCCGAAAAACTCAAATATTCCTTCATGGAGGGCATGGGACGGATGGTTTCCGTGGCAAAGCCCAGAAAAAACTGAAACCCATAGGGAAAGACGATGAAATAGCCGAACAGCGCCCCGCCCACGAAAAAAATCGTCGAGAGAAAGACGATGGGCAGCAAGAGCCGCTTTTCACGATCATAGAGTCCCGGGGCCACGAACATCCAGAACTGATAGATGATCACCGGTGAGGCGATCATCAGACCGCCAAGAAAAGAGACTTTTAAAAAGGTGAAAAAGGCTTCGGGCAGGCCGGTGTAAATCAGGGTCTCCCCATCCTGCATGACGCGGATCAACGGTTGGGTAAGCACCTGAAACAGTCGCTCCTTGAAACCGTAACACAAAGCAAAGCCGACGCCTACCGCAATGAAACTGGTGATCAAGCGCTTACGCAATTCTTCCAGATGGGCGGTAAAAGGGATCTTATCTTCCGTATCCATATCAGGGTCTGCCACGTTAGTTAGTGTCCGTCCGCACCCGAACCGGGAGTCTCGGCTTCCGGCGGCTCCTTTTTTGAAGCATGCTGGTCTGACGAGACGGCATCGTCACGGCGATTAAACGCCGCCTTTACGGTGTCCACCGGGTCAGCGGCCGGCTGTGCATCCGCGTTTTCCGTTTCGTCTTGCATGGCGCCCGTCGCATCGGGTTCGCTTCGCTTGAGTCCAGAAGGACGATTGTCCTTTAAATCCCGGTTGATATCATCGAAGGTCGTTTTAACCGATTTGAGTTCATCGTCAATCTGAAAGCTGTCTTTCAGCTCGTTGGTCGCTTTTTTGAATTCACCCAACGCCCTGCCCAGCGACTTGGCCAGATCCGGCAGCTTCTTGGGACCGATGACAATCAGCGCCACGGCCAGAATCAATATCATTTCCGGCATTCCGATACCGAACATGCCCTTCTCCTTTATCGCCCTAATTTGGCATTCCTTACAAAAAATCAGACCCTACTGGTTTTGAAATGGGGTGTCAAGATTGAGGGGCTTTTCAGAATCAAGAATCAGCAGGTAAAAATTCCCTTCGTTTTTCATATGCCCGGCAGCAATCTCGGCATAGGGTCCGTTGCCCCAAAATAGGTCCGCCCGGCCCGGTCCCCGAATGGCGCCGCCGGTGTCCTGATTCAGGGCAAAGGCCGAAAAATTCATCCATCGATCGATACGGCCATCGCCATCAATCACGGGAATCCGGGTCTGCAGAAAGGCCGGTGCCGCCATGGGAAAGACCCGGCGATCCACGGCCACGGAGCGCCCCGGTGTGAGGTCCACGCCCAGGGAACCAATGGGACCCGAGGTTTCGGTTTTGAAAAAAACATAGCTGGGATTGTGGTTGAGTACATCTTCGACCGCCTCGGGGTGGTCCTTTAAATAGGATTTGAGCCGCTGCATGGACATTTCTTCAGCCGGAATCTCGCCCTGGTCGATCAAAAGCCGTCCGATGCTGCGATAAGGCTGACCATTGGTGCCATGGTAATGGACCCGCAGCACGTCGCCATTGGTCAGGTGAATCCGTCCGGATCCCTGGATGTGCAGAAAAAAAAGGTCGATGCGGTCATTTACCCAGGCAATGGGCCTGGCCACGCGAGAGAACGACCGGTCGCCATCGATGGCCTGACGGTCGGGATAGGGCACCACGGTGTGGCCTTGCAGGCGGCCAACGATGCGCCGTCCCTGAAGCGCATCGCCAAAGGGTGATAAATCGATGCTTAGCAGGTCCTCGGGCAAGGCGTAAATCGGGTAGCGGTAACGATCGTCGGGAGTGAGGCTGCCCCTGAGCTGGGGTTCGTAGTAGCCGGTAAACAGGACGCGCCCCGTCTCAGGCCCCCCGATGCTGCGATACACCCGGTAGTGCGCGGCGATAAAGCGGTTCAAGGCGTCCGCATGGGGTCGGGTGGCCACGAAATCCCTCAGGGCGTTCAACGATCGCACCAGATGGTGGGCACTGTAAGCATCGTCGCCGAAACGAAACATGCGCTCGGCCGGCACCTTGGATAGATAGCCAAGACTCTTGGTGATGCCGTGGGTGAGGTTGTCGAAAAAGAAACCGTCCGCGAAATCGGGATAATCCTTTACGGATAGTCGCACCAGCGGAGAAGCGGGCTCGGCCGGCGGCCGACCGAAGAAAGCGCAGCCGCCGGTCAGTATCAGGCAAATCACTAAAAAAACCGGCATCACGACGGTTCGGTATCGACGACTGTCACTCATCAAGCCGTGTTATCCCTGACGAACGTTCCACTCTTCCCGCCGGTTTTTTTCAGCAGGCAAATATCGGTGATCGTCATGGATTTATCGATGGCTTTGCACATGTCGTAAAAGGTCAGGGCGGCAACGGATACGGCGGTCAGGGCCTCCATCTCCACGCCGGTCTGATCGACGATGCGCGCCGTACCCTCGATGCGGATCGTATGGTTGGAGGCATCCGGAAAGAAATCGATCTGGGCATGGGTCAGATTCAGCGGGTGACACATGGGTATCAGGGCGGCGGTCTGTTTGGCACCCATGACACCGGCGATACGCGCCGTTTCCATCACATTTCCCTTGGAAATGGTGCCGGTGGTGATGCGCTGAAAGGTCTCCGCCGACATATGAACGACGGCCTGGGCCACGGCCGTGCGCTGGGTGGGCAATTTTTCGGTCACATCCACCATGCGCACCCGGCCGTCTTCATCGATGTGGGTCAAATCGGACATGCGTAACTCCTATTTCATTAAAAATAATGTTTTTGGACTGCGTTATCGGTCGAAAGCGGTATGGGTTATACCGCTTCCTCCCTCTGGCCTTGCCAAAAACATTATCTTGAATGCTATGAAAAACAGAGCAATAAGCGTTTAGATAAAAAACTCGGTTTTGGCCGTCACCGTATGCTTGATGGCATCGAGTGTATCACTTAGAACTTTTATCACGTTATCACGGATGTCTCCAGCCACCACCAGTAGCATCACGTCTTCACCCAATTTGAGATCGCGGTCAGCGGCGATTTCCACCTGAATATCGACAATGCCCGGCCGGGCGCGTTGTTCGGCCAGCACCTTGTCCAACTGCTGCCAGTCGGCGGCCACCCGTAGGCCCGATACGTTACGACCGTCACGGGAGGTGCCCCGTACGACACCGTTATGGCACAAAATCATGCCCACTTTTTCATAATCAGGATGGGCTTTTATCTTGGAAATAAGCGCATTGGCATTCATGTTGGTCTCCATTAACATAAGCCCCGATCAAGGCTTTCCGCCAAAACCAGGTCCTCGGGTGTATTGATGTTGAAAAAAGAAATCAACTGCGAATCGATGGCCCGCAGTTCGGGCTCGGTCACTGTCTTGACACGTACTTTTCGAAAAAGGCCCTGTATTTTTAGCAAATCCCTTTCGAGTTGCCAAGCCATGGCGGGTAAACAGGTTTTGCTATATACCGCAAACATGGGTTCAAATCCCGACGCTGTCGACGGAATGATGATATCCGCCTTGCGATCGATATGCCCGAGAAGGCAGGAAATCAACCGATCATTGACAAATGGTGTATCACAGGCGGTGCAAAACACATAGTCATGGGCAGCGGCAAACAGGCCGGCGTGCAAACCGTTTAATGAACTGCGTTGATCATAGTGATCACTGACGATCAGGGCATCCACATCCATGTAAGTGACCGGGTCGTTGGTAACCAATATAACCTGATCAAACAATCGTCGATAGACTTCTATCTGACGATCGATGATGCGTTTGCCGCCAATTTGAATGAAGGCTTTGTTTCGACCGCCAAGCCGTTTGCTCAGGCCGCCGGCCAGGATCACGCCGCTACAGGGTATTGCCATTCCATGCCCCCGGTCCTTATTGACGGATTCGTAAAAAATCGTGTTCCGTTGAACATAATGAAAACCCCCGCTAAAAGCAAGACACGAAGCGGCTGGTTGGTAATGCCGAATATAGACTTGCCTCGACCGCTTGGCTATGGTTTAAGAACCAGCACACTAAACCTCAATGACAAGGCAGACCAATATGGGCGTTCACGAACACCGCAAATCAGCACCGGCAGCCGTTAGGCTGGGCATCCTGTCGGTTTCTACTACCCGATCCCTCAGCGATGACGAAAGCGGCCTGTGGATGGCGAGGCTGGCCAAAAAAGAGGGCCATGTGGTTCTTTTCCACGACGTGGTCACCGATGATATTACCACCATTCGAGAGGCGGCACTGAAAGCCATCCGTGATCATAGCCTTCAAGCGCTCTTGATTACCGGCGGCACCGGCATCACGCCAAAAGATGTCACCATCGAGGCCATCACCCCCTTGTTTGTCAAGCAAATGACCGCCTTTGGGGCCATCTTTGCCCAGCTCAGCTATGAAGAGATCGATGCCGCCGCCATTCTCTCTCGGGCTGCGGCCGGTACGATCGGTGACACCGTCGTGTTCTGTATGCCGGGAAGCAAGAAGGCCTGTCAATTGGCCTGCAAGGCGCTGATTTTTCCGGATCTTGGGCATGTGGTGGCCCACGTCAAATAGTATCGTTCCCAAAACAGCATCTTTCGGCCCAGGCCAGCGTTCTCGCTCCATTGAAATCCTCAACGTAGTCCTGCTACGCCTCCGGTTTCAATGTCGCTGCGGCCTTGACCTGAACCGAAAGCTACTATTTTGGGAACGATACAGGGCAAAGAAAGCCAATTGAAAACCAAATGACCGACGCTTCAATAGAACGAAAAAAATCGTCGCCGCTCACCGTAAAGGGCCTCCAGTCAACAGTGGACCGATGGATCCGCACCTACGGGGTGCGCTATTTTTCCGAGTTGACCAATCTTGCCGTGCTCATGGAAGAGGTGGGGGAGCTGGCCCGGATCATGGCCCGCACCTATGGCGAGCAGAGCGCCAAAGCCCGCGATGCGTCGTCGGATCTTGGCGATGAACTGACTGACGTACTCTTCGTCCTGGTCTGCATCGCCAACCAAACCGGTGTCGATCTCGAGGAGGCCTTCCAAAAAAATCTGAAAAAGAAGACGTCCCGGGATCACCGACGCCATTGGGACAATTCCAAACTCCGCCCAGGCTAGAAATGGGACTCGGCGACCGATCGTTTCCGTAATTCCCCTCTCATGTTTATCAGATCGTGGACGCCCCTCCCCGTAACCCGGCAAGGACGCGCCGCATGCGTCCCGGCAGGGGACGCATCAATGTGGCTTCGAGGTAGGCGACCGCATCGCAAAGGGCCGCCAGATCGATTCCCGTCCGGATGCCCATGGATTCGAACATGTTCACCACATCCTCGGTAGGCACGTTTCCGGCCGCGCCCTTAACGAAAGGACATCCGCCCAGCCCCCCGGTACAGGTGTCGAAACTGCGCACACCGGCCTCGAAACCGGCGAACAAATTGGCCAGGCCCAAGCCACGGGTGTCGTGAAGGTGAAGCGAGATGACGATGCCCGGAAAGGCGCTACGGATTCGTGCGACCATGCGACGAATGCTAAGGGGCGTGGCCATGCCGGTGGTATCGGCCAGGTTGATCTCCTTGACCCCTGTCGCCGCCATCTTTTCGGCGGCCCGCAACACGGCGTTTTCTGATATGCGCCCCTCGTAAACACACCCGAAGACGCACTGCAATCCGGCACGGACATCCAAACCGGCATCCAGCGCCTCACGGATAAGCACGGTCATGGCGGCCAGGGCCTCGTCGGCGGGCCGGCCGGCATTCTTGCGGCTATGGGTGTCACTGACCGACACGGACATATTCAGATGAGAAACTCCGCAGTCCATGGCCCGTGCCAGCCCCTTGTCATTTAGAATCAACGCCGATACCACTGTCGAATCCCGTTTACCGATGGCACGAATCAACGCGTCGGTGTCCGCCATCTGAGGAACGATCTTGGGATGCACGAAAGATCCCACTTGGACCCGTTTGACGCCGGCGTTGCCCATCAACTGGAAAAAATGCAATTTTTCCTCCAGGCTGAAGAGTCGCCTTTCCATTTGGAGGCCGTCTCTCAGGGTCTGATCCTCGATGAGCAGCACCTGCGCCGTTGGGTACTGATTCATCATTAATATCCTTTACTTAGTGCCCATCCAGAAATGTCCAATTTGTCTGTTTCTGGACGAACACGATTTATTACCGAAAAAAGAACCGCCTTGCCGGGTGCCCGGCCACACCACTCACTGCGAATAATCGGATTTGTGGATCTTGGCAAGGAATACTTCAGCCTTGCAACGTCCCGGGCGCCGACGTATGAATGAAGACCGGACAAACGAAATGATTGCGTGTAACGTTTTTTCAATCAACACAACCGCCTATTAATCATGCAAGTTTTTTCCACCATCATTCCCATATTCGCCGTCGTCATTCTGGGGCTGATCGCCCGCAAGAAGGGCTTCATGCCACCGGCATTTCTCGATCCGGCCAACCGGCTGGTCTATCACCTGGCCATTCCGGCATTGATTTTCCGGGCGGTGTCCAAGGCCTCGTTCGTGGCCGAATTCAACGTCATCGTCCTTGTGGCAACGCTTTTCGCCGCCGTGTCGGTCTACCTCGGTGCATGGATCGTCGGGCGCTTCACCCACTGGCCGCCGGAACGTATCGGCACCTTTATTCAGTGTACCGCCCATGGAAATCTGGGCTATATCGGCATCCCCGTCGCGTTCTATTTTCTCGGCCCGAGCGGGTTGGCCAAGGCCAGTATACTGGCCGGTTTTCTGATGATCCTGCAGAACACGCTCTCCGTTCTGGTTTTGCAGGCACATTCGGTAGAGGCGGCCTCTCCATTGAAAAAGCTTGGCGATATCGCCGAGAAACTGCTCCACAATCCGGTTATCGTCGCCGCCACCACCGGTATCATCGTTTCGCTTTTCAACATCCCCCTTCCCGTCGTGTTTCAACGATTTTTGGAGATCCTCAGCGGCCTGGCACCGCCCATGTCCCTACTGCTCATCGGCGCGTCCCTATCCCTTCAGGTCATGCGCAACAATCTGATGTCCGTTTTGGGGGCGGTGGCCATCAAGACCATTGTCTTGCCCGTCATCGGCCTGATTCTCTTCGTTGCCTTCGATGTCCAGGCCGACGCCTATCTGCCGGCACTGATTCTATTGGCGACACCCACGGCGACCATCGCCTACGTAATGGCCAAGGAGATGCACGGTGACGACGCGTTCGCCGTGGCCGCCATCTCGACCAGCACCATCGTATCGGCCTTCACCTACATGGTCTGGCTGACCGTCGTGGGCGGTAACTGAAATGAACCTTGACGGGGTCGTGGAAAGCGGGTTACCCCCTTTTCCCGTGAAAACGCTTGCCCCGCCCGCAAGATCATGGAACGTAAATTGGCACATCCTAATTAACAGGTGGCTTTCGATTTTTTCTTGTTCTGCCCGTCCTTTTCGTGTAGGACATAAATATTTGAATTAATTGTATAGGTTTCTCCTACACGGAGCGTTTCTGACCCAACGCAGTAAAGGCCTGAAGAAAACCAGGGTCTCTGATCGGCTCTGAATAATGGATGGTTACTGGATACTCGGTTGGATTCCTCAGGAGTTAAGCATTCTATGCACCCATTGAAAGATTCCAAGATTCTGGTGGTGGAAGATGATACGGAAATGTGCGAAAGCATTCGAGCGCTGTTGACTGTTCATGGATTCGATGTGCAAACACGCACAACCTTGCCCGACGCCCAAAATGCGCTGAAGGATGTGCGATATGATTTGGTTTTGCTAGATTTAAAGCTCAAGGATCAATGCGGGTTCAATCTCATGGATGCGCTTGTCGATGGAGATACCCGCGTAATCGTGATCACCGGCCAGCATTCCGAAGCGTATGCCATCACGGCAATCAAAAAAGGGGTGACAGACTATCTGAAAAAACCGTTTGAACCTGACGCGCTCATCGAATCGGTAAATGCGGTGTTGAATCGTCAGCGGCACCGGCGAGAATTGGAGTTGCTTCAATATGCCATCAACACCTCTTCGGTCGCGATTGGCGTTGGCGACTCAGGCGGTATCATCATCTACACCAACACGGCCTATCGAAGACTGATGCATGCCGAGGATGGTATTAACGGGCAGCCATCCCCCCCCTCACCCCACGGTAATGGATATACGGACGTCGATCCAGAGATTCGCAAGGCCTTGGAAAGCGGAATCCCATGGAATGGTATCGTCGAACTGGTGGATGCGAGGGGCAACGCGTTCGAGGTGTGCAAACGGATCGATCCGATTCCCGAACGAATCGCTGGCGACACTTATGGTGTTGCCTTGATGTGTGACATGACCACCCAATTGGAAAAAGAACGCGTCGTTGCTAAAAGTCGTGAGCGTTACCGCAAGGTCATCGATAGCCAGCAGGAATTTGTTTATCGGTTGAATGCGGATCTTATCCTCACATTTGTCAACCAAGCCTATGCTTCTTACCGGGGAGCCCGCCCCCAATCCATGATCGGGATGCCGATTACGGCCTTTGTTCCGGAATCGATTCAACCCCGGGTGGTATACGCCCTCGACGCGATCCAATCCGATTCGGAGCCAGTGGAGATCGAACTCAGCGTCACGGACACGAGTGGAAAGACCCGTTGGCAACAATGGCGGTTCGAAGGCATACGCGATGCAAATGGTGACCTGACCGAATTGCAAGCGGTGGGTCGTGACATTTCGAATCGCAAGCGTACCGAAATCAGACTTCAAGAGGAATCCCAACGGCTCAAGCAAGCCCTTGCCAGGGTAAAGCGGCTAAGCGGCATGCTGCCCATCTGCGCGCGGTGTAAAAAGATCCGGGATGACATGGGGTATTGGAATAATATTGAGGATTACATCGAGAACAATTCCGATGCCGAGTTCAGTCATGGTATTTGCCCGGAATGCGCACGACAATTGTATCCTGAGTTGTATGAATAGAATTTTGCCCGTCGGGGCGGTGTCTTATGGTGTTTAAGATAATGTTTTTGGCAAGGCCAGAGGGAGGAAGCCGTATTGGGATACGGCGACGACCGATAACGCAGCCCAAATCATTATATTGAATGCTATCGCGTTGGTTATGCCGGCAGTTCAATGGTAAACGTCGTCCCTTGGCCGGGCGTGCTGTCACAGACGATCGATCCTTTAAAGGAACCGATGATGTTGTGGACAACCGATAGCCCCAGGCCGGAATGGCCGCCGTTCTTGGTGCTGATGTAAGGATCGAATAGCTTTTCCCTGACAGATGCTTCGATTCCCGGACCATTATCCCGAAAACGGATCTGCACATGCCCCTTGGCCCCTGGCTCACCTGCCACTGCGTTTGCCCCCAATGGCGCGGGAATGAAGCGTGTCCGGACCTCGAGACGTCCGCCGTTTTCATTCATGGCTTCGGCGGCATTTCTAATGAGGTTGATGAAAACCTGTTTCAGGCCGTCCGAATCGACGCTCACGGCCGGCAACTTGGGATCCAGATCGGTCCGCAATTCAATGTTGGCATCGCCGAGCAGGCCCTCCCCGGTCAGGGTCAGAATATCGCCCAGCAGGGCGTTGATGTCCATGGCGGTCAGTGGTTGTGCCGCTTCGGTTTTTGAAAAGGAAGTCAGTTTCTGAAGCAGACGGCTGACCCGCGAAATTTCATCGTTGATAATTCGCAATTCATCGTGGGGCAATCCGACGTCCGCCATTTTCATGTCGATGACCTTGATGTAATTTTTAATCACGCTAAGCGGATTGTTCACCTCATGGATGACACGCCTGGCCAGATCCATGGAGGCATCGATCCGCATCGTGTGGACCTTTTGCAGTTCCCGGCGTCGAATCGTGTCCGTTTGTATGGCAGCGGCTCCTTTTTGCATGATCAGCCGCAACAGACGGGATTTTTCCAGCAAGGCAGGCAAATCCGCTTTTTCGATTCCCACGACCAGGACACCCACGGGATCATTATGAGCGGTCAACGGCAGGCAAAACATTCCCTGGCATCCCAGCAAACGGACAATTTGTTCGTCGATGATGGCCAGCGGTCCTTTTGCATCCACCGCGTACGAATCCATGGCGCCGTTTTTCAAAAGGGTGCCAACCACCATGCTGTCTTGCATTTTCATGGAAATGGCAAATCGCGGGCGCTTGACGTACGCGCCCCCCTGATTCGAAAGATATCCGACCAGCGCGTCTCTTTTTTCATCCAGCAAAAAGAACACCGGTCGCTGGACGTCGAAGAGGGTTCGGAGTCCAGCGGCCATGCATTTTAATATGCCGCTTTGATTTTCAGCGGTGAGAAACCCTTCCAGGATACCAATGGTAAGCGAAAGATGCTTGATTTCACGGGTCAGGCGGTCCTGAACCAGGTGGTCGCTTTTCTCGACCGTTGGCGTGGCAAGTTCGGTGGTTTCCACATCGATACCCAATGACTCGGCAACCTCTTGGGCCGCGTCATCGGATCGCGCCATCAATTCCCGGCATCGGCCGGCGTCCAGATTGAAAAAACGATGCGCGGTCGCCAACCCGTCGTCGATTTCATCCGTGTGTCCTTTGCACAACAGATTCGCCACATGAATGACCTGCACCATGGTAAATGCATGCGTGATCCGCTCGGTCGGCTCATGGTGGTAGCGAACGCCATCGACAATGGATTGCTCCAGGTGCCACCGTTCCAACAACCAGGCGCCCACCTCGGCGTGGGTGGCCCCCATGTGGGCCTCTCCGGCCAACAGGAGATCGGTATCATCGCCACACCGTTCCAATACACGGTCGTAGTCGGATTTGAAATTTACCCATAGCAGTAATTTGCCGATATCGTGTAAAAGTCCCGCCAGAAAGGCTTCATCGGATTGATTGACAGCCTGTTCGGCAGCCAGGTGCTTGGCCAAAAACGCGCAGCGCAGGCTGTGCCACCAGAATCGTTTTAAATTTAAAATGCCGTCGCCCGCCGATTTTGGGAACACACTCAACACACCGGCACAAATCGCCAGATTTTTGATTCCGCTGGTGCCGACGAAGACGACGGCCTGTTCGATCATGTCGACCTTTCGTGGCAGCCCAAAAAAAGCGGAGTTGACGAGTTTTAGAATCTTGGCGCTCAGGGAGGGATCCTTGGCGACCATGTCCGCGATTCGATGCAGGTCCGGATTGTCCCGGTTGCATGCCTCGATCAGCTTCAGCAGGATATGGGGAAGGGTGGGAAGATTTTTTAAGGTCGAAAGGCGTTTGAAAAATTTGTCTTGATCCGTCATCGATTCATACTTTCGAGCAGGCAGTGGCTCAATTAAAGGACGCCATCTCCCTGGATAACGTTTACCCATCGAACGGTTGTGGAAACCGATCGCTTACCCTAGGCAATATCGCCATGTTGGGGTAATACTTTATGATCGATGGAACGGAGCAGCGGAATCGTTCATTTGCCGGCGGCATCGCGCTTTTGCTGTAATTTGGCGTCGAATTTTGTTTTATCGATCACAAAGCGTTCGTGCTTGCCGCGACTGATCAGATCCGTGCCATCATGGGCCTCGATTTCGAATACCAAGCGTCGCCGATCGACTTCGAGCAGCTTGACCTTGACCGTCACTTCGAAACCCGGCGGTGTCGCTGCCGTATGGCTGACATCGACCTGGGTACCCACGGTCTGCTCGGCGGGCCAATCCAAATGCGGCATCAAGGCCTGAATGCATGTCCATTCAAAGAGTCCGACCATGAAGCCCGTGGCAAACACCCTGGGCATGACCTGCAATTCACCGGCTTCGGGAAACAGGGCCGGTACGGTTTGGGCATCGGTCACGCGAAAACGAAATTCATGTTCAATACCGGGTATTAGGCTTGCTTTCATCCATCCTCCTTTATCATCAGACAAAACCGCCGAAGCGACAAGACCTATTCACTCCGGCGGTTTTTAAGCGATTCTATTTTATGGATTAGTTATTTCTTGCACTGGCATAGCCAATTCCGTTGAGAGCGGTTTCCATCTCCCCCAGAATGGCCGGGTCGTCGATGGTTGCCGGGACTTTGTATTCCACGTTGTCGGCAATCTTCTGGATCGTCCCCCGAAGAATCTTGCCGGAACGGGTTTTCGGCAGACGGTTGACAACGGTGGCCGTCTTGAAAGCGGCCACCGGTCCGATTCGCTCGCGGACCATTTTGACGACTTCCGCTTTGATTTCTTCTCGATCCCGGTCGACACCGGCATTGAGCACGAGAAAGCCGATGGGGACCTGTCCCTTGAGTTTGTCTGCGACACCCAGCACGGCGCACTCGGCAACATCGGGGTGATCCGACAATACTTCTTCCATGGCCCCGGTGGAGAGTCGATGGCCGGCGACGTTGATGATATCGTCGGTACGAGCCATGATATAGGCATAGCCTTCTTCGTCGATGTAACCGGCATCGGCGGTCTTGTAGTAACCGGGAAACTCTTCGAGATAGGATTCAACGTACCGATCATCGTTGTTGTACAAGGTGGGCAAGGTCCCCGGAGGCAGCGGAAGCTTGACCACGAGGGCGCCGATCGTGCCCGGCGCCACCGGTTCACAGGAATCGTCCACGACCTGGAGATTCCATCCGGGGACGGCCTTGGTGGGGGAGCCGTACTTGACCGCATACTGGTGCAGGCCCATGCAGTTGGCGGCGATGGCCCACCCGGTTTCGGTCTGCCACCAATGGTCGATGACGGGAACCTTGAGGTTGTTTTCAGACCACTGGATGGTATCCGGATCGGAGCGCTCTCCGGCCAGAAAGAGGATCTTGAAACAGGACAGATCGTATTTCTTGATCAGTTCCCCTTTGGGGTCGTCGCGTTTGATCGCCCGGAATGCCGTCGGCGCGGTGAAAAGGCATTTGACCTTGTGTTGGGAAATGATCCGCCAGAATACACCGGCATCGGGGGTGCCGACCGGCTTTCCTTCGAAGAGGATCGTCGTGGCGCCCTTGAAAAGCGGTGCATAAACGATGTAGGAGTGACCGACCACCCAACCCACATCGGAAGCCGCCCACCAGACATCACCGGCATCGATATCGTAGACATTTTTCATGGTCCATTTCAGCGCCACAAGATGTCCGCCATTGTCCCGCACCACCCCCTTGGGCTGACCGGTGGTTCCGGAAGTATAAAGAATGTACAGGGGATCCGTGGCTTTAACGGTAACGCAATCCGCCGGTTGGGCGGCGACCATGGCGTCGGTCCAGTCCACATCACGGCCATCGATCATCCCGGCGGTTTCCATGGGGCGCTGGAGAATCACGCATTTGTCCGGTTTATGCTCGGCCATGTCGATGGCTTCGTCCAGAAGCGGTTTGTATTTGATCACCTTCTTGACTTCGATTCCGCATGAGGCAGATATGATGACCGTGGGTTTGGCGTCATTGATGCGGGTGGCCAATTCATTTGCGGCAAAGCCACCGAATACCACCGAATGGATCGCACCGATGCGGGCGCAGGCCAGCATGGCGATGGCCGCCTCGGGGATCATGGGCATGTAGATGAGCACCCGATCCCCCTTGACCACCCCTTGTGCCGCCAAGACACCCGCAAATTTAGCGGTTTCATCACGAAGTTCTCGATAGGTATAGGTTTTGATCGTATCGGTAACCGGACTGTCATAGATCAAGGCCGGTTGATCGGCGCGACCATTTTCGACGTGCAGATCCAGTGCATTGTAACAGGTATTCAGCTCGCCGCCGGTAAACCATCGATAAAACGGCTTGTTGCTGTCATCCAGGACCTTGTCCCAGCGCTTTTCCCAGTGGCAATCCTCGGCTGCTTTACCCCAAAAACTATCAGGGTCGTTGATCGACTCCGCATATGCAATTTCGTATTGTTTGCTCATTCGTGCGTCCTTTCAAGGATTGATCGTTAGTGGGATGCGGCTCAGGCAGACTCTTTTGCCAGGCTGCCGATCGGCTCGGGAGTTGGAGCGATCCAGGGCTTGCCCAACGGCAGAATCTGCTTGCCGTAAACTTGTGCATAAATGGCGGCGGCCATCATATACCAGGCGTTGAGCGCACACAGGATCAGGACCCAGGCCGTGGGTTTGGTCAGTGCCGGATAGCCGAAATGAGCCAGATCCAACCCGATAAAACCAATCAGCAGGAGGGTGAACGTCGACGCCATGGCGCCGTGAACGCGCATGGCACCGATCCACATGATGGCGGTGTAAAGCGTCCAAACAACCAGAAAACAGCCCACATCCGTGCCGCTGAGCGTGTAAATTTTGTAGAAGTTCAATAGCCAGATGATGCCCAGGGCGATCCAGAATGCGCCATAGGAGACAAAGGCGCTGTACCCGAAGTTGTTGCCACATTTAAATTCCTGAAACCCGGCAATCAACTGGGCACCGCCACCGAAGGCCAGCGCCAAGGCCAGCACCGGACCGACACCGCACCATCCAAGATTATGGAACTGAAGAATCAACGTGGTTAAACCAAAACCGGCCAGACCGACAACTGCTGGATTTCCTTGACCTTCTGCTGCCATTGAGACCTCCTTAGGGGATAATAGTAAAAAAGATTCGACTATCCGTTCATGAAGCAAGCAGCATGCCAGCAACCCAATAAATTAAAATCAATCAAATAAATTAGAACGTTATATTACGTGAAAACCCGATTTTAAATGAACGCTATTTTGTAATCAAATGGGGCTTATCTGTCCCAAATATATCCCAACCTAAACACAACACGCTAATTTAACTGTTTAAACTTGTTTTGAGAAATTTTTGTCCCGTTTGGAGAAATCTATAGCCCATAGGCCTTCATTTTGCGAAACAGGGTACGTCGATCGATCCTCAACAAATCGGCAACCCGCGAACGATGCCATTGGTTTTCTTTGAGCAGGTGTTCGATATATTCCCGTTCAAAGGCACTGACCGCATCGGTAAGGGTCAGATCGAACCGCTTGGGGTGAAACCGGGAGGTGTTGGCAGGCAGCGGATCGGCGGGGACATCGGCTTCGAGGTCCGGCGGCAGGTCCAGAAAGTCGATTTCACCCAAGGTAATATAACGATGAATGGTATTTTGCAGCTCACGGACGTTGCCCGGCCAATCATAGCGTTGCATGGCGGTAATGATACGCTGGGGCACCACAGGCAGTTTGTCGCCATGGGGGAAGTCGTTGATAAAATGGTTGACCAGCAAGGGGATGTCCTCTTTGCGCGACTTTAACGGCGGCAGGTGGATGGGCAGGATATGGATGCGGTAATAAAAATCCCGCCGGAAGCGGCCCGTTTCCACGCTGCTGCGCAGGTTGCGGTTGGTGGCCGCCACGATCCGGATATCGGCCTGTTTGACCTCACTGCTGCCGATGGGCGTATAGCCCCCGCCTTCGATGGCCCTGAGCAGCTTGACCTGCATGGTCAGGTTGAGTTCTCCCACCTCGTCCATGAATAGGGTGCCGCCGTCGGCGGCATCCAGGTAGCCGGGCTTGTCCTGATCCGCACCGGTGAAGGCCCCCTTGTGGTAACCGAAGAACTCACTCTCGATCAGATTATCGGGGATGGCACCGCAGTGAACGGTAACGAACTTCCGGCTGCCACGATCGCTGAGATCATGGATGGTCTTGGCCACCATTTCCTTGCCCGTTCCCGATTCACCATAGATGATCACATGGGCATTGGATTCCGCGGCCTTGAGAATGTTTTCATAGACCAGCTGCATGGGCCGGCTCTTGCCGATGATATTACCGAACCGACTGGCCGTACGCATGTTCGATTTCAATCGCCGGGCCTTTTCAGCCAATTGGGCTTCCCGCTGGCGCAGCCAGTCCTCGGTTGCCTTGCGCTCGGTGATATCCAATTCGACGGCTTGCAGAAAACACACCTGCCCCTCGCTGTCGAATACCGGCGCCTGCACCGCGTCATACCATCGGCCATCCTTGGCGTTGAAAAATTCGGTGTGGACGGTTTGCCCGGCGAACACATCCGGGTGACGACACCAGGGACACGGTTCGGCAAGGTCGAACAACTCCTCGTGGCAACGTTTACCGGTGACATCGTCACCCACATGATCGGCCAACCGGCGGTTGACAAAATCGAGCCGGAAAGACGCATCACAAGTATAGATGAATCCTTCGAAAATCGACACGATTTCCGCCAGGCGAGCCTCGCTCTGTTTCAGGGCCGCGGCAGTCTTCTCGCGCATGGCCATCTCTTTTTTCAGCTCCGCGTTGGCCGATAGCAACGCTTCCGTACGCCAGCGCAAATCCTGGGTGCGAGCCCGGATTTCATCCTCCAGATGGGCCTGGTAGCGCCGGTTTTCTTCCAGCAGCCGGGTACGCTCCAGGGCCCGGTTGACCGAATGCTCCAGCACGGCCATATCGACGATGGGTTTGGTGACATAATCAAAGGCCCCCAGGCGCAGCGCCGCCACGGCATCTTGCAGCACGCCCGCCCCGGTGACCACGATGACGGGAACCTGATCCAGTTCTCCGGCGATGGTCTCCAGAACTTCCAGACCATCCATGCGTGGCATGCGCAGATCAAGGAGCACCACATCGGGGCGTTTTTCCCGATAGTTATCCAGTCCCTCCCGGCCGTCCTTGGCCTGAAAAACGACGAATCCGCTGTCTTCGAGGTAGGTCGACACACTGTCACGAACAATGTCTTCGTCATCGATCACCAGCACCCGTCGTTCGTCGATGGACTCAATGGCCACGCATAGCCTCCTTGTTGCCGGATTCCTCAACCGCATGGCGGTCGGTCGGTTTTAACAGCGGATCGGCCAAGGGCAGCCGAATGATGAAGCTGGCTCCTTTTCCCGGCGATGATTCCACCGACATGGACCCATTGTGGTTGTTGGTAATGATGAAGTACGCCACCGACAGGCCCAGCCCGGTGCCGACGCCGACTTCCTTGGTGGTAAAAAAAGGCTCGAAAATGCGTTTGAGCTGGGATTCCGCCATTCCCGGGCCATTATCGGCAATCTCGATCACCACCAGTTCCTTGTCCCGGCGCAGGTGCAGGGTGATACACGGGTCTCGATCCGGTGTCGCCTGCTCGCGCATGGCCTGGGCGGCATTGCGCAGCAGATTGAAAATCACCTGTTCAATTTCTGTGGCCACGCAGGGTACCGGTGGCAAACCCGGTGTATAGCGTCGCTCGATGCGGATATGGCGAAAGTCGAATTTTTTCTTCAGGTCATAATCGTGGGCGGCCAGTTCAATCGCCTTATCCAGCAATTCCGACAGGGCGACCGGCGATTTTCGCGATTCACTGCGCCGGCTGAAACTGAGCATGTTTTCGACGATGTGCGAGGCCCGTTCTCCGGAAATGCGGATATTGTCCAGAAATCGAAAGATCTCCCGTTTTTCCAGATAGCAGCGGATGGTCTCCAACCGGGTCCCACAGGCCGCCGCATCGGCTTCGTTGGCCCGCAGTCCCGGAGAGAGGCGTCGGGTCACGTTCTGCAGGCTCTGCAGCATGCCGCCCAGGGGATTGTTGATTTCATGGGCCATGCCGGCGGCCAGTCCGCCGACGCTCATCATTTTTTCGGTCTGCACCATCATGTTTTCCATGTGCACCCGCCCGGTGACATCGTCCACCCGGATTACCGCCCCTTTTACCTGACCCGCCTCGATGGGGTACACCATGATATCCGCGTGAAACGGTTTGTCCGCGAAGCTGCACAACACTTTCTCCACTTGCCGGGCGCGCCCCGCGTTGATGGCCGCGTCGATCATCTCCCCATAGGGCGTCAGCAACGGCAACAGGTCGGTTACCGGCCGTCCCAAGGCCTGGCTGTCATCGACGCCGGTCATGCGCTGGGCGCTGCGGTTCCATTGGGTCACGTGCCCCTTTCGATCCACGCCCACCAGAACCGACGGCATGGCATCCACGAAATTTTTAAGATAGTGGCGCATGCGGGCCATTTCGCGTTCGGCCTCCCGCGATTCGGCCGCAGAGGTTTTCAGGCTTTCGCTGTAAGCCTCCAGCTGTTCCATGAAGGTGTTGAAATAATGGGCCAGCATGCCCACTTCATCCCGGCTGCGTGGCTTCAGTCGCACCGAGATGTCTCCCTGGGCCCCCGAGGCAAACCGCGCCATGAGTTCACGCAAGGGGTTGGTGATGGAAGAACTGATCCTGGATGTGAGAGGCAGAACCAGAATCAAGGAGATCACCACCGTGGCCATGATCAGATGGCTGATGGTTCTCAGCGGGGCGTAAAACTCCTCCAAGAAGCTGGACGAGGCCACGATCCATTCATATTCGGGAATGTAGTTGAAAATGACCAGTTTCTCGCGGGCCTTGGATTCTCCCGGCGCGGCCCAGGAATAAATGATCTTGCCGCTTTTACGCTTGCAAAGCTCCTGGATGAAGTGAAGTCCCGTGACGTCGGTGGCATCGTAGTAGTTGCCTTCCAGGGAGGGGTGTACAATCAGGTTACCCTGCAAATCCAACACATAGATATAGCCGGTTTTACCGAACACGATGGAGAGGATGCTGTCACGGAAATCATCCACGTTGACCAGTTCCCGGAACTCGTTGCGATAGGAGGTCACCGAGACGATCCAGTCCCAGGGTTCAAAATAGGTCATGTAGAGGGCCTTGGGACGCGGCTGCTTCTCGCCGGGGTTCTTCCAGTTGTATTCCAGGTAGCCGACCTTGCGCGCCATCTGGTCGACGATGAAGGCATATGGCGAGAGATCCGCCTGAATCAGCTCATTTTCCGGATGGATCTGGATGACGCCATGGCTGTCGATACAGTAGATGTAGCCGGTCTTGCCGATGGTCTGGCTGAGCATCACCTCCTGCGTCTGGCGCCGAGCGGCGTCCATGCTGATATCCCCCGCCAGCGCCTTTTTGTAAAAATGTTGGGCAATCTCCCGATTCTTTTCCGCCACGGCGCGCAGATGGTTTTTGATGGACACGCTTGCGGATGTGCGCACCATGTTCAATATGGTTTGGGTGGTGTTTTTCAGCTCACTTTCGATATTTTCCTCGATGGATGCCTTGACGAAGAAAAAGATGATGATGGTGCCGATGGTCAGCGTCAGCAAAAAAACCGTCGAGTAACTGATCAAAAGCTTGTAGCGGATGCGCAGATCCGCGAATCGACCGGCCAGGTTCAGCATCCGCCACTCCTTGAACGTCACAAGTAGGCTTAAGGGTTCAGGCCCGAATCAATGTCAAGTAAGCCATGGATATAGTATTTAAGATAATGTTTTTGGCAAGGCCAGAGGGAGGAAGCCGTATTGTAATACTGCGACGACCGATAACGCAGCCCAAAAACATTATCTTGAATGCTATAGCCGGATAAAATGCCCCTTGTGGAAAAACCCTACCCTAAAAAAGGGCAGGCCGTTGTGTCAACAGGGAAAAAAAGGTTTCGAGAGGGCGGCGGCAATGATCACCGCCCCTCAGAAAGAATGGGTAACGCAGGCGTGTCTCACCAGACAAATGGCAAATGGTGGGCACTAGGCGGATTCAACAGCCTTGATCTCCGGGATCTGCTGCTTCAGCACCCGCTCGATGCCATTTTTGAGGGTCATCTGGGACATGGGGCAGCCGGCACAGGCGCCCTGGAGCCGCACCTTGACGATGCCGTTTTCCACGCTGACCAGTTCCACATCGCCGCCGTCCGCCTGAAGCATGGGTCTGATTTTATCGATGGCCGCTTCGACTTTTTCCTTCATTGGATGGGTCCTTTCCTTTGATGTGATTTTGTCGGTTCATGTTCTTTTTTTATCGTCTGCATTCAACAGCTTTCGCATGCGTTAAACGAGCCGATCAATAAATAATATAAGGCGCCATGGTAAATGGGTCAAACATCAACCACTAACGATTCTAGAAATTTAACGCTTAAAAATGTGATCTATGTCACATCATTAATGGCCATGGCGCGAATATACTATGGCTGCCAATTCTAAAAAAGTCTCCATATCATACCGGGCGATACTGAAGCGGACGGCAACAGTAATAGCTTCGCCAGAATTTTTGATCAACCAAACGATTCATATGTCCACGGTCACCGACGGACAAGGGCTATTAAAGCAAAGCATCTCTGTTGGTGCCTTTATCGATGGAGGTAGATCATGGCCAGTATTGATACATTGATCCGCAGGCAGATGGAGCAGACGGAAAACCGCCACAACAAACTGAAAAGCGATGAAGATAACCGAAAAGCACCATTGGCTGAGTTTGCACAAAATGATGAGCAAGGACGCATTCATTACATTGACTTGCGTCATGTGATCGAGCGGCGGGACTGGGAAAACGAACTGCACCTTCGGAACAGCGCATACCGGCGGGTTGCCGGCGAGTTCGATAGCGTTAACAGTGAAATTATGAATTAGTGTTGTGATCCCGCTTGGCATCAAAAACCTTTTCTAGCGCCGGCCGATATAAATTAATCTCAATGTATCTGTATTCCGATCTAATCAGCGTTTTTTCTGTATAACTTCTCAAATATGATGGTTTACAGATCCATATAATTACTGGTTAGCTACCAAAAAACCACGCTACAATAACTGGAGAAATAAAATGACATTGACCACCTTGAAACGCGGTGACAAAGGAAAACAAGTTATTCTATTACAGTCTGAATTAAATAAAGTAGGGGCGATGCTCAAACCTGACGGCGATTTTGGTCGTGGTACAGAAAAGGGAGTATTATACGCTCAAGATGTTGCCAATCAGCCAGCAACAGGTATCGCAGATGGCGAGCTATGGGAATGGCTTAACTTACAATCAGAAGCATTTGAAAGATTAAATACAAATGGAATTGCATTTATTGCAAAAGAAGAAACTGGGGGGCTCTATTACTACGAATTGGTTACGCGTTGGCCCCATTATCCAGGCCATTCAAGCGGAATAACAATTGGAGTTGGTTATGATTTGCGTTTCAATACAGAAGAAAACTTCAAGGAATTATGGAGCGATCATTTACCTGCTTCACATTTAGATGAGTTGTCAAACGATATAGGAAAGAAAGGCTCAAAATCAAGAGCACATGAACTGAAGAAAATAGGCGTTGAAATCCCGTTTAAAGCTGCTTGGCCTGTATTTATCAACTTAACACTGCCAAGATTCTACAGAAGTGCTGAGTCAATTTACCCTTCGATTAATAGTCTGCCAGATTTTTGTAGATCGGTACTTGTGAGCCTTGTTTTTAACCGAGGAACAAGTTTGTCTGGTTCGAGAAGAAAAGAAATGAAGGAAATTCAGAACATTTTAAATCGGGCAGATAATTCAAATTTAAATAAATCTCAAAGAATCGAAATTCTTAGTGAAGTCGAAGATGAAATTTTGTCTATGAAACGGTTGTGGTCTCCCAGCTCTGGTCTTATTAAACGTCGACAATCCGAAGCAAACCTATGGCGCACGGGTTTAGCTTCTTGGTAGGAATATTCGTAGCTCACATGCGCATCCAGCGTCGCCAGTGGCGCACGCCGCTGGATACTTGACGTTAGGATACTCAAAAGGAGGTTATCATGATTGATCCCACGTTGGTTATTTCTATCGCCAGAGGCCTGATCAAATTGGGAACACGAGCGGACAGGCTCTTTGCAGAGAAAAAGGCCGTCACTTCTGGGCTGATATTACCAATGCCTAATATCAGCATCGGGCCGGACGCCTCGGTAATGATCAGGCAGATTAAATACTATCTGGAGCACACCAAACCAGAGGACATGCTTGAAACTGTAGCAAATAATCGGGCCAAGATTCTTGAGATGGTGGGTTTCGACGACGCCCATCCCACTTATGAAAGCCTGAGGCAGTGGTATGACTTGATTTATCCTGAAAGGTCACTGGACTATAGTGTGAATCCCGACCTGGAATACGCCAACATTCTCTACGCAGCCTTTCCAGGCATTGACTTGAAGGACAAGGACACCTGCCGGGCGGCCTTGTGCATTGGTCCAGGGAAAACCTCCGCAGAAATCGGATATAACTCCAAGTTGGCCCTGCTGGTGGTGGACGTGCTGGCGGAGTTCGGGGCGGAAAACACTTCCCTTTTTGTCCGGGATGAGGCTGTTCGTTCCGTGGTTCAAGCCGTTCTCGCCAAATTTTCCAAGCCTGATCTGGACACTTTCAATCAATGGAGTCCGCTATTAAAGCACGCTATCAGCTCCACTCTCAACGGCGCCTTGGACGCCAGGGATGCCTACCAGGGGGACGATGAATGGGTCCAGGCATTGTTGGGAGCGCTGGCAACGGCCCGGGATGAAGCAGGCAATGATGATTATATATTGGGCTTGTTCATGGGCAAGGGATATCCCCGGCTTTTGAGCGAGGTCTTGAGCTCCGCCGGAAAAACCCTGAACAGTACTGACGCAAACCAGTTTGAATTGATCGCTTCTGACGTGCTCATCAAAGCCGGAGAGTTGGCCGCAGATAACACCAGCTTCAGGAACTTCTTTGAGGATCATTGGGGCGACCTGTTGCGGGCTGGACTGGCCTCATTAAGCAAGCACGGCCCGGACATGCTGGATGGGGAATCTCCCCTGCTCAAGCAAAGCCTGCTGGCTATTGTGACGGAGCTTTCCACCACTACCAACGCCCAGTTCCTTAGCCAGGACCTGGTTTATAAAATCGCGGACGCCGCCATAGGCGCCATTGCCAAGGACCCGTCCCTGCTGGATGATTCCGTTTCTGAGCCGTGGCTCAAGCAGCTACTCACATCCCTGATTTCCACGGCTGCTGACACAGGTATACGAACCTCCTTTAGCAAGCAGGGCCTGGAAACCATTTTGACCAACATGGCGGCCTCCATGGCCGAGCACCCGGAATTGATTATCGCCAAACCGGGTCTGGCCCAGGAAGTGGTGAAGGGGGTGCTTGAAGCCGTAGGTGAGAGCGGTGACTTTTTTAATACGGAAAAAATCGCCAGCGTTGCAGTTGCAGGGGCCTTGGAGGCCATCGCCGCCAACCCGGCCTTGGTGTACACTCAGTACAAGGATATAATCAAGATCACCGCCTCCAAGCTGGCGGAACTGGCAAAAGATGGCAAGGTCACAGGCGCTCAGGCCTCACAGATCATGAAATCCATCGTGGAATCCATCCTGTTGAACCCCGCCATTTACACCATGGCTGAAAATGCGCTGGCATCAGTTATTACGGAAAAAATTATTGAAGTTGCGGGTGACGATCCTAAAAAAATGCTCCTGGGCGGCGTCCTGGTGAGCGTTGTTGGGGATGTGCTGGATGTGGCTTCTGCCCACGGACTCCTCCTGATGCAGGACGGTACCGATAGCTCCGTTGGCAAGCTGCTTGACCGCCTTACCATGGTTATCACCCAAGGCCTGGCACTGGCTGAAAAGCAATTGGGAAAGACCATGAACATCTCGGCCATGCCCCAAATCCTTGCCGGGCTCCTTGCCGGGCTGGCGGCTGGGCAGCTTACGGACGAAATGATCTCCGCGGACGACGAGGCTTTTGTCGCCTTGTTCCTGTCACTGGCTCAGAGCGCTTAGATAAACAAAGGAGGAACAATCATGCATAAAATTTTTTCTACGCAACGCATCAGGGCGTTAGCCCTGATTGCCCTTATCCTCATGGCTGGTTCAGTCCTGGTCTCCGGATGTGTCACAACCACTGAGGTACGAAACATTGTTAACGATTCCAACAATCTTCTCATGGTAGACCAGCTAATGACCCCTGAGCCGTCCCCAGATGGCACAGCAGAGGATTGGCAAGTCACTGCCCAAAAAATTGATACCTTTATTGCTGCCCATCCAGACCAGGAAGCAACTAACGGAGCATTGAGGGTCCGCCAGGCATTTCTTTACCTGAACAATGAAAAGTACAACATGGCCAAAGCGGCCTTCCAGGACGCAGAAAAGTTTTCCTCCAAGTTGAACTCCAGGGACGCGGCTTTGATGGATTTCAGAGACGATATCATCTGGTGGTTTGAACACAGTAATACTCAATCCTTCAATTGGGATGACGCCAAGGCCCACCTGGATGCCCTCAAGAGAGTGCTTCCGGATGATAAAAAGAAAATTCTGGGTGTACATGAATATCTTTTGGAAATACGGACATACCTGGCCTTGAAGATGACGCCCCAAGTCGACAATGAAGAAAAGAACACTGTTTTCAGATCTGGTATAGAGGAATACGCTAGAATTTTTGATTCCGATGACATTACTGCGCTGAAAAGCATTTTTAGCACATATCAAGACAGCCAAAAAGTGAGCGCAGCTAAACTGAATTTCTGCTCTGGGGAAAAATGTGATCCAAACAAAGACTCGTGGGCCAGTATTAAGCGACGGGCCAGGGCGGTGACCGTACTGGAAACCGTGGCGGAGGTTGTTAAAAGGTCATGGCCGAACACGAGCGGCACTGGTTACGATTCAGCAAACTTCAATCCAGATTTCAGCAGCGCCAGTGCCGAAGCCCAAGAACTATGGAGCATTATTTTCAACCGGGCCAAGCAAAAGGCTGGCATAGAGTGATGATATAAAAACCTGGATCAATTGGCAATGATGGGGGATTGTAAATGAAAAAAAGGGCTACGAATAACCTGAATCGTTATAGATGGATTGTTGTTTCAATCATCAGCGTAATTTTGATGTGTTTTTCAGCCACTTCGACTTATGCAACAGATTTCTCGATCGGGACGGGTGTAGATACCGAAAAGGCTGGTTATGTGCTCCTGTTGGTATTAGTCTTAGCAATTTTATTGGAGACAGGACTGTCGACACTCTTTAACTGGCGCATTTTTCTGAGATATTTTGCGGAAAAAGGATTGAAAGTGCCAATCGCGGTCTTAACCGCGTTTCTCTTTGTTAAACAGTTTGATATTGATGCAATTGCAGAGATTCTTGGGGCATTCGCAGGAAAAACATACGATCATGGCATATTGGGGAAAATACTCACCGCGTTTATCATTGCCGGTGGCAGCAGCGCTATATTTACGCTTTTTGAAAAATTCGGTATCCGCAATCCTCTGGAAAGGAGATCAGTAGCAGCAAACATGAGGAACGAAAGCCGTCTTAAAGTAAAACTACTTCGGACTGGTACACCAAATGACAAGCCTGTGTCAATCTTGGTTGATGGCACTGTAATCGGAGCTATTGATTCCCAAAAGAATGAATTTGGTGGATTTCTCGGCCATATCGTGGAGGCAGGACAAAGAAAACTAAAATTGAAAAGCCGAGATCAGGCTGGAAACGAAATCGAACAGGAAAAAGTTGTTTCAATTGCACCCGGAGCAACGGTGATCGAGACATTTCAATTAACACCTGATGCATTGAACCCCTAACCTGGCTAATTCAGCCGACGCAAAAAGCCGCGCGGCTGATTAGCATCGTTGGCAGACACAATAGCCCAGGAGAAAAACATGAATTTGAAGGATCTAATAGCACTTCAAAAGTCTATTTACGATGGTTATGTGAACATGGCAAGAAATGTACTTGGCATGTACATAATTGCCATTGGCTGGATCGTTACTTCTGACAATGCACGAGAGTTTCTAGGGCAACACGGAATGATAAAGATATCTTGCTCCATTGTCGTTCTTTTGATTCTTGCAATTCAACTCACCATTCTTACAATGACAATGTTACAATCAGACAATTTATATCTATCGATTGATAGATCAAAATTTTCAATCGATGCGACGTCAAGTGAACCGCAGAATCACGATCAAGTTTCTATTGAAATCTTTCACATTAAGCCGCATTATTTACTTATAAGTGGTACATTGGTATCGAGCTTAGCAATACTGCTTTCATTTATGATCTGGCAGCTTGGTAATTGTAATAAATGAAATCCTCAGCCAAGTAGGATTGGCAATCGCAAGGACGCTAAGGTTGCTGGAAAAATATAAATCCACAAAGAGATAGGCTTTAATAAAAAGGAATATCAACGGCAAGTGGTCACTTTGCGGCGGAATACGCACATATTTTCAATACTTTGCTTTTCTATAAATTCTCTGGTATATGACACTTTATCAACGTTCCAACATTCATAACGCATTTCATCATGACTATTAAAAGTATCTAAAGTTTTAGAATTACATTCAAAAACCATAGCTTTTAATTAGAATGATTATACATGGACTTATTTGGATTTTGGAAAATATTGCGAGAACAGGATACAATTAAATTATGGCTGTCTATCATAGGCATATTTTTTCTAATATATATTTACCCTGAAATTCCAAAGTTTCAACATCCTAGATGGTCACAACCAATCTGGGTCGCATCTTTTTTGGTTGGGGTGACTTTTTCAATATATAATCTAAAAAGAAAAAACGTTTATGTTCTAAGCGGGCTACTGATTATCTTTTTGATATATTTTATTTTTAAATATTATTCCATTTACAATGTACCTTTCCCGGAAACAATACCTATATCGAATGCAGAAAAGATTATCAGCGAGGGAAATTACAAAGAATTTGAAAGAATCTACCCCAAAAAGCCTATCTATATAACATCCGTACCAGCACAGATTAGCTGGTTATGGCTTAATATATCAAATTCAACAAGCCAGATTCCTCCAAAATTCAAAGAAGCTTATATCTATAGTAATCAGATCCTAAATTTACCTTTATTTGAAAATGAAAAAAGTGAAGTTCTTCTAGAACAAGTACTTATTTTATTAATGCTCCACGATACTAAGAGAGCAAAAGAAATTTTTAAAGAGGTAAAAAACACGGATGATAAAAGTGAACATAGCGAAATACTTAATTTAGAATCACAAATTTTAGAAAGAGAAGGTAAGTTCAAAGAAGCAAGACAAAAAATTCTATCAGCAATTAGCAAATTAGAGAATAATGAAAAAAATAGAATTCAACAAGCAAAAATATACAATAATTTAGCTCGAATGGAAATGATGCTTGGAAACACCACAAATACGCAACACTATTACAGGAAATCATTATCTATTGCAGTAAAGCTAAATGATAAATCATTGTTGCATACTATTTATCCGAATCTGATAGACACATACTTATTGAATGGCTTATATGATAAAGCACAAACAGAATTGAATAATTACAAAGACACAGTTAATAATTCTAATATTTATGATCAGCTACAATTTCTGAATTATGAACTGACATATTCAAGACAAAAAAATGATACTTATATGATGTCATCCACAGTGGAACAGATTAATCGAAATATTTATCCTAAATTACCAAGAGATCAGCAGCTCATTCTGAAATCTAGTGAACTAAGAATTAGATGGAACATGAATAATAAATGGGATGAAATATTATTTTGGGTGGAAGATCATTTATCTGAATACCAAAGCCTACCATTCCCAGAAAATTTTAATACAATCAAAGAAGCATATAATATTTTAGATAATTTAGCTAAAAATAACAAACTAGGAGAATTCAAAAGACTATTCTTAAAAGTAACTTCATTTATGGGAGAAAGCAAAGTTATAATTGGTAAATATATTGATAGCCTTCCGGATTATTGTATTAATGAAAGGTGCTATTGGGAGAATGAATTAGTATTTCTTTCGAAAATTAGGCGATCTAATGAACCTAATATTACTTTACTTGAATTTTATAAATACTATTTTAAGCACATGTGCAATATTAAAGATATCAATTATGAACATAAAAATTATATGTTAGCCATAGAAAAAGACATAGATATTGCTGAGGAATGCATGGGAGGAATAAGAGGAACAAGAAATAAGGAAGTAATTGATTACCTTAGAAATACAATGAAAAAGCATTTAGATAGCGCGATAAAAGAAATAAATAAGTTCGAAAAGCATCCAAATATATATTCTTTTTATATACGTATATCTATGTATTCTGTATTTCTAGGAGACAAAGAAATATCAAAGGACTTTTTTTATAAATATGAAGAATCGCGTATTAATATAAATCATTACTCTAAATGGATACAGGATTACTATTTCTTTTTAAAAAATTATCATAGTCGATCTAATTGACGATTTTTTTAATTCTACAACCATCTGTTTATGGTACGCGTAATCAATGGACCTTGGTAGCGGGGTCGGACAAATCTGGATGTTTAATTGGCAAGGATTTAGTGTAGATTGTCACGCTCTTATCCCTCTGTAATATCACGGCATGTTACCCACTATCCGTCAAGCCATCACGATAAATCAAAGCAAGCCAATAAAGAAAGGGCCTGGTCAGCCCAGGCCCTTTTGATAGTAGACAGCAGTCTACCGCACCAGATTATCCCTCGGCGCCGGAGTCCCCTCTCGCGCGCCTCCGTTTCATCTGGGTTTAAAACGGTGGTTGAGACGAGGGTCGAACCAAATTAACAGCCCAATATTGCTTGGAAAGGGTTATATTTCAAAGGGCTGAAACGTCCTTAGCCGGGCACTTTCGTGGGTAAAATGGCTGCTTTAAGCAGGCGAATATTGCGTGCTCGAAAAATGGGGCTCACGCAAAGCCGCAAAGAACGATGTTAGAAAGATGAATGACCGTTTTGGGGAAAAGGAAATAGCCGCTCGTAAAATCTGCTTGATTATTTTCGGCGGCGTTTTATTTCAGGATACATGTTCAATCTAAAATAAATACAAATCTTATTTTAAGTTCGAAACAGGCAGGATGAAGAGAGAACTCCAAGGAAGATACGTGACAATATCGACGGTGGGTGAAAAAGCTCAGGCTCTCAATCTATTAGTATTTTATCTTTGCCCAAACATAGGTAACAAATGGATATTTTTTTACATCAATTACTTTTACGGAATCCCCCTTCTTAAGATATCCAATTGGCTTCCCAGCTACTGTTCCTGTCAATGCCTTAGTAATGTCCGGTTCTGTTCTAATCGTCAAATGATTTATCCGGACTGTGATAATATCATCTTTTTTGGGTAAATGGTTTTTGTTAAAATACATTACTCTCTTAACCCATTTACTACTATCAAATTCCCCAAGATAAATCCATCCCGTTTTTCCAGTATTAAGTATTTTTTTGGTTAAATTTGCTCTTACTACTTTTCGTTCACCTTCAGTAATTTCTACCTTATTTTTGAATGTGTCGTAGCCAATCTTTTCAACTCTAATATCATAGATTCCAGGTTCTAAGTCTACATCTACACGAGTCGCTCCATATGGTTTTTCGTTTATGAACACTTTATCTTTAAATACATTTGATCGTATCGTTAGTTTAGCTACTTTTTTAGAGAATAAACCCTTAAGTTTAATTCTAGCGTCATTGCTATATTCTCCGTTTGGATATTGCGTTATAAAATCAATAAAATCGTCCATATTAGTGGAATCTTTAATCTGTTCCCAATGCATAAGCTCAAGACCAGAACTCTTTCTGACCAAAAATACAAAGTCCCCTTCGTCAAGATTTATGTCCCGAATCTTTCCATATTGGGGATGTTGTCCTGTATCATACAAGTGTACCTTTTCTTGGAGATACATCCCCATCTCGGTGCCGGTGACATAACCATCCCGATTTAGATCTCCATTGCCTTCCAATGCCCGAATCACCAACGGAGTAAACACGCTTTGAGCTGGAACGGTTTCTCCAGCACTCCCTGCAGAAATAAATTGACGAACAGGACGGGATGTGAGGTCGGATATATACGGTGGATAAGATGGTAAATCTTTGCTTTTAAATATCGTTCCTGAAAAACAACTATCGAATAGGAACAAGGCGTGTTTGGCTTCTATTTGTTTGGACCATTCTATGATTTGAGACATAAGAAGCGATTTGCGAAGAAATTCCTTTTTGTTTTTATTGGGATTTGGGGCATCAGTAGGCACTAAATATCCCTTGGTGCCATTTTTTCGAGTATGCCCATGGCCTGAAAAAAAGAATAGCAATCTGTTGTCTTCATCAAAACCGAATTCATCGATAAAATCATCAAATGCAGAGAACAGTTCGTGCGAATTGGGATTCATTACTGTCTTTATTGAAAACCCTTGTTTGCGAAGCGCTTTCTCTACCCTGTTGATTTCAAATGGCACGCTTTCCAGGTTAGGCCATCCTGCGGTGTATTCGCTAGCACCAATTAAAAGCGCATGGCTTTCATTGTAAAGACCAACTTGATTGCCTTGTTGGTCTTTAATGGCGACCTGTATGCCTTTGATTTTGGCGCTGATGGCAGAATCAGCCATTACCAAAAGCGTTGATACGAGAACACTCAAGATGAGAGCGAAAACGCGCGCTTGATTATCCCAAAAATAATGGCCCACAGCTTACTCCTGATTAATCCTGTCCCTCAATTTCCCGGAACACTTGAATGTCACTACGCGGCGCGACCGCAACATCAGGTCTTCGCCGGTCTTAGGGTTCCTAACTTTACGCTGCTTCTTTTCGTTCACACAGAATTTTCCGAATCCGGACACCAATACATCCTCACCTGATTCCAGCGCACCCTTGATGATCTCCAACAAGGATTCTGTTATGTCCTTTGATTCAAGTATAGAAACGTCAATATTTTATAGAATGCGTTTAATGATATCATTCTTTTTAAGCGCCAATATCCAATTCTCTGTTTTGTTGATGGAATCAAGGTTAGACCGCCATAGACTTGCAAATATTCCTTATTCTGTCAATGGGTTGTGTAAGAAGGGAACAAAAAAGGGCGCCACGTTCACCAGCACCCATTGCACGGAGGATTATGATGTATGTTGGTGGCTGGCAGCTTTTTGTGTCTTTATGATGGTGCTGTTTGGGCGTTCGTCAACTGTTTCCTTCAGTGGCTTCTTTGTGTTTCCTGTAGGCTGCCGCCATCTCTTTCGCGGCTGTTTCCGGCGCCACCCTGCCTGTGCCGGTGCCGAGCCCCGGGCAGTACACTTCCTTTATGACGTGGCGGTTTTGGTGCGCCGTCTTGGGGTGGTAGCGGGGGGTAATAGCGGGGTCGGACCAAGCTGGATGCTTAATTGGCAAGGATTTAGGTCCTAAATATGGTCGCTTTTCGGTCTTAAACCGATGTTTTTACGGTCACCCCCTTTTTGACCGATCATTCCCCCTTTGACGCCCACATGATTCTAGTCCAGGTGGCGGGGCGAAAGATTCTATATACCGGTGATTTTCGGCGCACTGGCCGCTAATCCGTGATAGTTGACCGGATGCTGGCATCTCCGCCACAAAACGTGGACATGCTCCTGCTTGAGGGCACGACGCTTGGACAAAAGGAAGGTTTTCCAACCGAAAGGGACCTGGAACGTCGGTTCAAAGCTACGGACCACACACACGGACCACAGGTCGTTCGGTCGAACTTTCGGGTGATTGCGGCCACGAACAAGGACCTGCTGACTGCAACACAAAAAGGGGAATTTCGCCAGGATCTTTATTTTCGGTTGAACGTCTTCCCGATTCATATTCCACCACTTCGCAATCGCAAAATGGATATCCCGCTTTTAGCGCAATATTTTTTAAACAAGTTCAGCAAAAAAAGCGGAAAATCATTCAAATACATTCCGAAAGCGGAAATGAAAGGATTGATGAACTATTCATGGCCAGGAAATGTCCGAGAGTTGGAACATATCATTGAGCGGGCAGTGATCGTCCCCAAGGGAGACAGAGTCAATGTTGACGTGTTTAACGCTCTTTCATGTAATTCCATCGAGGAAGAAAATAGTGCGATCCAAACGTTATCGGAAATGGAGAAAGCGCATATTCTGAAAGCGCTGCAGACAACCCGCTGGAAAGTTGGCGGGCCGAATGGCGCAGCCGAACTGCTCGGCCTTAAGCCCACGACGCTTTTTTTCGGATGAAAAAATTGGGTATTAATCGGGGAATGAGTTAATTTCCAGGAATTTGAGATCTCGAATCGATCATCGGAGGAGTATGTTAAACGGTAAGCTTTGCTTTGTTAGCGGGGCTGCCAGACAAAATGGCATCGGGAGAGCGGTCGCTCTGGACTTGGCCAGGAAAGGCGCCAATGTTGCGGTTGGTGATATCTTATTCGATCAGGCCACGACCGTTGCTGCGGAAATAAAAGCTGAAGGGGGTAAACTATCGCTCGAGTAGGGCCGGGCCCAAGGCACCGCTTTTTCGAAAATATGTGGTCAACCAAAAGTAAAAAAATTGTCTAATGTCCCGGGTTCATACCGCCCGGCCCCTCAGCCATTCGTTCGCCTAAAAACTTGACACGTACATACATATGTGCATACTTATAAAGTGCTATGTTTGAAGGGGATAAATCAAAAGCCAAGAAAAACTTGTTAAAGCACAGCATAGCCTTTGCGGACACATTTGCGGTTTTTGAGGATCCAAACGCTGTAACTGTTGATTATTATGGGACAAAAAAACAGCGTTATATCACCATTGGAATGGATGCGTTTGATCGCATTTTAGTGGTGGTCTACACATGGCGAGGCGATAATATTCGTATTATTTCAGCACGTAAAGCCGTACGCAGCGAGGTTAAACAGTATGAAAGCGAAATATGATTTTAGCAAAGGCAAGCGTAGTGCCGTGCTTCCTCAAACTGGGAATAAAGTTCGGATAACCATCAGACTTGACCGTGATATTGTCGATTGGTTCCGTTCCAAAGTTGAGGAACAAGGGGGCGGGAATTACCAGTCGATGCTCAATGACGCACTTAGAAAGCACATTGAAAATGAAGACCAACCCCTTGAAGAGATTCTTCGTCGAGTTGTACGAGAGGAGTTACGTTCATCTCAGTAATTGAGTGCTGTGGCCAACCCATGTGTGCATCAGACCGGAAGGGATGCGGCTCCACCATCTTGTTCCCTTCTGGTGTTTCCGTACATTTTACCATTTGCATAGTCAGTATTCCCTTCCGGCTGGTAACGCAGATCATCAGCGATTAGGGTGAGACGAGGGTCGAACCAAATTAACAGCCCAATATTGCTTGGAAAGGGTTATATTTCAAAGGGCTGAAACGTCCTTAGCCGGGCACTTTCGTGGGCGAGCAGACCGATCATTCCGCCTTTGACGCCCACATGATTCTAGTCCAGGTGGCGGGGCGAAAGATTCTTTATACCGGTGATTTTCGGCGCACTGGCCGCTAATCCTTGAAAATAGCGCTTTGGATTTCTCAAATTGTTCCTGATCATCACCGGTCAGTAAACGGACAATGACGTTGGTGTCCACTGAGATCATTATTTCTGCTCCAAGGCGCCCTTTTTAATCGCATTTTCCATCTGGTCAAGAGAGACCGGCTTGCCTGTGTGTTTTAAGATCCCTGCGACTTGATCGAGTTCGCTATGTTCGAAAGGGCAAGACGGTTTTAATAAAATCCCGTTGCCCGTATCGATTACGTTCAATATTTGGCCGGGGCTCCAATTGTATCGATTTCTTAGCATTTTCGGGATAATCACTTGCCCTTTACTTGATAGTTTGGTCGTTTGCATGGCAACCTCAAAAGTAAGATTTAAGTAAGACTATAGATTACCAATGGGAAAAGGTCAATGATTTATGGGCGCGAAGACGACAAGCATTTCCGCAACAAGAAAAGCAGTTAGAAATACAGAAAAATTGTTAGGAATCGACCTTTGTGCAGAAATTTAATTGCGCGCGATAATAACTACTTTTCATCTGGCGGGACAATGGTTTTAGGCTATTATTTCAATGCCGGGGGACGATGTCTTTCGGCGAGAAATTTTCCCTGGAGATCAACGCGGCCGTTTCCTTTATCAGGCGTACGGCCGGTGCATCCTCGCTGGTTACATCCAGCCCCACATCAAGCGTGATCACCGCACCGGCGGGACGGCCATTGTAGTTAAAAAACGGTGCTGCCACGGCATTGATGCCTGGCTGGGTTTCGCCAATATCCGTTGCGTAACCCAATTGACGGACCGTTTTCAACTCCTCGAGATAGGCGGGAACATCCGTGATGGTGTCGGGCGTGTAAGCATACATTTCCTGATTGAACAGCGGCATCAGCTCTTCTTGGGGCAGGAATGCCAAACTCGCCTTGGCACCGGCGGCAGCGTGCCAGGGCATGAGATCTCCCACCGTGCCGGCAAAGCGCCAAACCCGTTCACCGTTCAACACGCAAAGCAAAACACTCTGGTTGGCTGTCAACAGCTCGAGGGTGACGGCGTATCCAGTTTTTTGGCGCAGTGCTTCCATGTGGGGCCGCGCGGTTTCGACAATCGAGCGGGACCGCAGTGAGTCTGTCAGCGCGTTGCCCAGTTCCAACACGGCGGTGCCCAATGATACCTTGCGGGCCTCTTTGTCCCGTTGCAGAAATCCTTCCGATACGAGGGATTGCACGATGCGGTGGACCGTCGTGCGGTTGATGCCAAGCGTGGTGCTGATTTGCTTAACGCTCAGCGCCCGGTTGTCATCGGCGAAACATTTTAAAATCTGCAGAGCCTTCTCGATTGCGTTGCTTTTTTCGTTTCCCATGTCGGCAAGACAAAGTGGTCAATCGTTTTTCAATCAATGATCGTTTGGGTTGGCGCCGCAAGGCGCGTCAGTCCTCCCGCGAAAGCGCCAATCCCGGCTTTTATCATAGCCTGTTGAAAAATAACATGGTTTTGCGGGCACCGGTTATCCGCCAGGCCAGTTCTCACCTATCGGAAAGATAAATAATTTCTAAGCGGGGTCGGACCAAGCTTGTTGCCCAATTGGCGTGGGTTTAAGCTAAAAACAGGCCCATTTTTTGGTCTTAAATCAATGTTTTTGGGGCCAAAAAGAGCGATTTAAGGGATCAATCCGACGCGATGGATATCGACAATAGTCTCAATTTTCGCTTATGTACCCTCACCTACCCTTCTCTCAGAATAAAATGACCGAAACCAGCCCAGACGAAAAAAATCCGCAATTAATCGTCCACCGCTCAGCCAATCAAATCGGCGGTAATTGTATTGAGATCACCTGGAAGGAACATCGGTTGATTCTGGATGCAGGCAGTTCTTTAGAAGAAACGGATACCGATTTTAACCGATCATTCCGCCTTTGATGCCCACATGGTCCTGGTCCAGGTGGCGGGGCGAAAGATCCTTTATTCCGGCGATTTTCGGCGCACCGGCCGAAAATCCGTGCTGGTTGACCGGATGCTGGCATCTCCCCCAAGCAACGTGGATGTGCTGCTGCTCGAAGGCACGACGCTGGGTCGTGAAGAAAGTTTTCCAACCGAAAGCGACCTGGAAAATCAGTTTATTGATTTTTTTCGGGAAACAAAAGGCCGGGTTTTTATAACCTTCTCGGCCCAGAATATCGACCGCCTGGTGACGATCTATCGGGCCTGCAAGCAGTCCCGTCGCTCGCTGGTGGTCGATCTGTACACGATCGATGTGTTGGAACAGCTCGGCCGCTTCACCCGCAGCCTGCCTCAGTTGGGCTGGCCGAATCTGTGGGCCGTGGTCACCTCCCGCATCAAATGGCTATACGATCAGGCGGACAGGCTGAATAGGCCAGCGTTTGTTGATCACTGCTGTGAATCGAGGCGTGCATTCGGCGCAGCGAATATCGAAAACGGGCCGCACCAAAATGTGATCATGCTGCGGCCGTCTTTATTCCATGATTATGTGAAAAAGGGTATAGTGCTGACCCGCAATGACGCCTGGGTTTTCTCCATGTGGTCCGGCTACCTCGAAAAACCGGAATACCAGGACTTGCGCAGCGCATTTGAAAAAGCGGGCGCAGGAGTTACAACGATTCCCACCAGCGGCCACGCCTCCAGAGGCGATCTTCAAACCTTTGCCGCACACATCAGCGCCAAATGCAAGGTTCCCATTCACAGCTTTGATTGGAATCAGTATACTACTCATTTTGATGGCGTCAGGCGACTGCAGGACGGTGAGTCGTTGGAGATTGCCTGATCCGCTTCAAATTTGTTGTCTTGTTAATTTCATTTATCACGAAAGATAAACATGTATTTTCCGTCCCACGGCTTTGGCAAACTTTTCGAGCGTTGAAAGACGGATATCATTAGCATGATTTTCCATACGAGAAACAACAGATTTTGTCGTTTTTAAACTTTTTGCAATTTGTTCTTGGGTCAGGCCGGATTCAAGGCGAGCTTGCTTTAGCATTAGTCCAAGTTTAAAAGTCTCAAGGCGTTCGTCGTATCCTGACCAAAATTTAGGATCTTGTTTCGCCCGCTTTTTTTTATATTTTTGGAAATCGCTCATTTTTTAGCCTTTCGGATATAATAATCTTGTTTACGTTTTTCAGCAGTGGCAATTTCCTTCTGAGGTATCTTTTGAGATTTTTTGGTGAAACCATGATTCAAAATTACAAGGTCCTTCCCATCCCAAAAACCTAATATCCGAAATATGTTATTGCCTTGCCGTACCCTAACTTCCCAGATATCATCAGTGCTTTGAAGTTTCTTGAAAAACTTTCGAGGCACAATATCGAGTTGTTCTATAATATCAAGCACAAATGCGACTTTTTCAAATTGTTTGTTCGTCAGCGAATCAAAATATTCTTCAACAGGGCTTTTGCCTGTTTCGAATTTATAGAATTTGATTTTTCGCATGGCTGTATGTTCGCATATATGCGAACATTTTTCAAGGAGGCGGTTAACCTTTGCCTTGAAAGGTGACTGCCTGTCGCAGCAAATCCACACCTTTACCAGTTTCCAAGCCTTTGATGTCGGGCCATTTACGGTCACCCCTTTTTTGAACGATCATTCCGCCTTTGACGCCCACATGATTATAGTCCAGGTGGCGGGGCGAAAGATTCTATATACCGGTGATTTTCGGAGCACTGGCCGCTAATCTGTGATAGTTGACCGGATGCTGGCATCTCCGCCACAAAACGTTGACATGCTCCTGCTTGAGGGCACGACGCTTGGACAAAAGGAAGGTTTTCCAACCGAAAGCGACCTGGAACGTCGGTTCAAAGCTAAGGCTATCTTACTTTGATGGTCGTATTTTTCTTGGTGGCTTTCATCAATTTCTTATCAAATGTGACAAATGCCTCTGCGTCTTTTGACTGGGCCAGATGGAGGGCATCGGCAAAATCCATTCCGTTTTGGTGACATTCAATAGCGTTGGAAATTACAAGCGGATCTTCCAATTGGACATTCGGCAACCCAAATAATGATTGGAACGCTATTGTTATTTCAGGCTGCTTGAAGTGATATGCATATCGTAAAACCCACTCACATTCGAGGATCACAGAAGTTGTAATCAGCACACTTTCCCTTGAAAACAGCGCTTTGGATTTCTCAAATTGTTCCTGATCATCACCGGTCAGTAAACGGACAATGACGTTGGGGATGTCCAGTTCCTTGGCCCACATGCGCCGGATGGTGCCTTCCTGGGCGCCGTACACGCCTGAGGTGGCTTCCGGGTCACTGGACCAGAAGAGGTCGGGGGAGATTGCCAGGGTTATCATTCCGGATGGGCGGAACGTGTGGCGGGTGAAACGCAAAAGACAGACGTTAGTATGACGGCTGGGATGAAAACGCACCTCACTCGGTCCTTCGAAACGCCCTTGAGACTGAATTGATTCTGGACCTCTGAAGAATGCGTGGCGGGCTAGGCTTCCAGCACCTTGAGGATTTGCTCTTTCAGCTGTCCCGTCAGGGGGGCTGCCCGTTGTTCCTTCACGGCGACCATGACGAAGGTGACCGTTGCGTCGACAACGACCGCGCCCGTTGCCTTGTTGCTTACGATTTGGCGAAGGGTTGCCGATCGATTACCCAATTCGGACAGGCGTGTTTCGATGCAGAGGAGATCATGCAGATAGGCAGCCTGCCGGTAGCCGATGTTGATATTGACCACGGTGAACACGAAGCCCTCCTTGGCCAGGTCCTCGAGGTTTGTTTTTTCGTCGAAAAGCGCCCAACGGGCCTCTTCCAGAAATTCCAAATAGCGGGCGTTGTTGACATGCCCGAACACGTCCAGGTGGTAGCCTCTTACCTTGATCTCAGTGCTATGCATTCTCGCGCTTCCCATAAAAGTCTTTTTTGAATGCGGCAAACGTTCCGGCCACGATCGCTTCGCGCATGCCCTTGACCAGATTCACGTAATAATGAACGTTGTGGATGGTATTGAGCCGATAGGCCAAAATTTCGCGGGCCGTGTACAGGTGCCGCAAATAGGCCAGGCTATAGTGTCGGCAGGTGTAGCAGTCGCACGTGGGATCCACCGGACCCTCGTCCTCCCGGAAGCGGGCGTTGCAGATATTGATCGTGCCGTGAGAAGTAAACAACTGGCCGTTGCGGGCATTGCGCGTGGGCATGACGCAGTCGAACATATCGGCGCCCATGCCCACCAGTTCCACCAGATCCTCGGGGGTGCCCACCCCCATGATGTAACGCGGCCGGTTCGCAGGAAGCAGCGGCAACGTATGGGCGGCCATCTCCATCATCAGTTCCTTGGGCTCGCCCACGCTCAATCCGCCGATGGCATAACCGGGAAAATCGAGGCTGGTGATTTCTTCGGCCGAGCGTTGACGCAGGTCCTTGAACATGCCCCCCTGGACGATACCGAACAGGCTGTTTTGCCGTTCGGTCTGTTCTTCCCAGAAGGTCTTGCAGCGCTTGGCCCAGCGGGTGGTCAGTTCAAGCGCATCGACGGCCTGCTCATGGGACGCCGGGTGTTCGAGGCATTGATCCAGACACATGATGATATCCGCGTTGAGACAGATCTGCACCGCGATAGATTTTTCCGGCGACAGCATGTGCCGGGAGCCATCGATGTGGGACTGAAACTGATAGCCTTCTTCGGTGAGTTTGCGCAGTTTGGCCAGGGAAAAGACCTGGAACCCGCCGCTGTCGGTCAAGATCGGGTGATCCCAATGCATGAAGCGATGCAAACCGTCAAACCGTCCAACGATCTCGGTACCGGGCCGCAGGTAAAGATGATAGGTATTGCCCAGGATAATCTGCGCACCGGCCGCCTCCAGGTCCTCCGGGGTCAGGGCCTTGACCGTGGCTTGCGTGCCGACGGGCATGAAGACGGGGGTTTGGATTGCGCCGTGGGCGGTTTGAAGTGAACCGGCTCTAGCGTTTTCTAATTGAGCTTGTAGTTGAAAAATGGACATAGTGTTAAGTGTTAAGTGTTAAGGAAAGGATGGTTGTCGATTTATTTTTGCTTTGACCGAATCAACCCGTGAAGCATGTTGGAAATTTCTTTGGCTTCTGAAATTAACAGCGAAGCCTTTTCCTCAGGAATTATAACACCTAATTTTGAAGCGATATATAATTGGGTTCTTAATTCTGCAGCAGATCCCTTGGCAATGTTGAGAAAACGAACAAACTCTGCTTTTGATCCGCGTTCTGCCCCCTCGGCAATGTTACTGGCGATGGATATGGCCGCCCGGCTCATTTGGTCTTTTAAGATATATTCCTTGGAAGCCTTCATTAATGCGCAAATATCAACGGCTAGTCGACAAGCCCGTTTCCACACCTCCAAATCCTCGAATGACACATAAGCCACATCAACCCCCTAAAATCGACAGAATACATCAACTTAACCACTTAACACTTAACACTTAAAACTTAACACTCATTCTATCAACATCGCATCCCCATAACTAAAAAACCGATACCGCTCTCGCACCGCCTGGGCATAAGCCTGTAACATTGTTTCACGCCCGGCAAAGGCCGAGACCAGCATGAGCAGGGTGGAACGGGGTAGATGAAAGTTGGTCAGCATGGCATCGACCAGTTTGAATCGATATCCCGGGTAAATGAAAAGATCGCAGTGACCGCTGCCGGGGCTCAGGCTTCCATCGTTCCGGACGGCATATTCCAGGGTTCTTACACTGGTGGTCCCCACGGCGACGATCCGTCGTCCCTCGGCTTTGGCCTGGTTGACGGTCTGGGCGATTTCCGGTGAAATGGAAAACCACTCCGCGTGCATGCGGTGATCGCGGATATCGTCCACACGCACCGGCACGAAAGTGCCATAGCCCACATGCAAGGTAATGGCGGCGACGGTCACCCCTTTCTCACGAATGCGTGTTAACACCTCATCCGTGAAATGCAACCCGGCAGTGGGGGCGGCGATGGCGCCTTGCTTGCTGGCATAAACGGTCTGATAGCGCGTTCGATCGGCCGGGTCGGGTTGACTGGCATCCCGTTTGATGTAGGGCGGCAGGGGCATCTGGCCGATGCGTTGGATGGCTTCCGCCAAGGACGTCGATCCTTCGAAGCACACCGTGTAGACCCCGTTGACAAAGTCATGAACCACAGCCGCCAGCCCTTCATCCAGGATGATGCGCGTTCCGGCGGCGGCCTGTTTGGAAGCCTTGATCAGGCAGCGGTAAAAACGTTGTTCTGCCTCTTGCTGTTCACCATAATCCAGAATCAACAGCTCGGCCTTGCCGCCGGTTTCCTTACGACCATGCAGACGCCCGGGAACCACCCGGGTGTCATTGACGATCAGGACATCGGTGGGGGCGAGCAGGTCGACGATATCTCGAAACCGCCGGTGGGCCAGGGTGCCGTCTTGCCGGTTCACGCGCAACAGACGGGAGGCGTCCCGCCGGTCGGCAGGGATCTGGGCGATCAGGTTCTCCGGCAAATGGTAATCATAATCATCGAGCGAATACATGGCACCGGGCCACTCCTTTTGTAGATTTTCGATTTCGTAGCGGCACTATATGCACCTTCGCACCCGGGTTCAAGCCCGAGTGACGTCAGACCGCTGGTGATCACAAAAAAGGAAACATTGATTTCAACAACTTAACCATTCTATTAAAATGACGTTCATTATTTTTGCATAAATTATTTTATTTTGCTTGACAGAGGAATAAAGGACGATCTATTAACTATCACCATAACATTGTTACTCTTAAATATATAGATGATCGACGAAGATAAAATATTTTTATAAATTCAGAATATTAAGACACAAAATAAAAAGTAACATCATTATTCATAAGCATTAGCACAAAAGGTCGACCGAAACCAATCTGAAAATAAATTAAGTTATTACAGACGGTTTTGTAATTGCGCGGATATTTTTAACTATCGGATCGGATCAACCATAACAATGTTTACCCCTCTCAAACCAGACGTTTACAGCCGGCTCGAAGAGGCCGTTCTGGATATATTTTCCCACTCCGACTTTCATAAGGCCAATATCCGTGACGTGGCTCATCGCGCCGGCGTCAGTTTTTCAACCATCTATAAGCACTATGGATCCAAGGAGCGCCTGGTCTTCGCGTTCGTCGATGTGTGGCTGGGCAAGCTGACCGAACGGATCACCGATCACCTTCAGGGAATCGAAGACCTGAAAGAAAAAATGCGCAAAGTCCTCTGGTTACAACTGGATTATTATGAGCGCAATCCGGGATTGGCACGCATCATTTTCATGACCCTGCCCATGAAAACCTGGATGGCCGATGAAACCTTCAAACAAAAAAAGATGATCAATATGTATCTGGAGGTCATGCGCAACGGCCAGAAAGAGGGCATCTTGAACCCGAACGTGCGGGCCGGCGTGTTGCTTGATTTCATGTTGGGAACCGTGCAACGGGCCTTTACCATGTGGATATCCAGAGGACAACAGGGACGCCTGACCGATCAGGCCTCGACGCTGTTCGAAATGATCTGGCGCGCCATTACCAATCCCCAACCCAAGGATGGCTGGCCGCCGGACCGCATTGGCGGATAAATCGTAATAAAAACGGCATTTATCGGGGGGCCGGTAAAGCCATGCATGTCGATGAATCGTTTTTAAAAAGGAGCACACACCATGTCAGAACATCCCGATTTGCAAAAATGGAAGGAGTTGGCCACCAAGCAACTCCGGGGAAAGCCTTTGGAAGGTCTCGACTGGGATACCCCTGAGGGGATTAAGGTAACCCCCCTATACACGGCAGAAGATGTGGCGGGCATGCCCCATGTCAACACCCTGCCCGGTTTTGCGCCCTATGTTCGCGGGCCCATGGCCACCATGTATGCCGGACGGCCCTGGACCATTCGCCAATACGCAGGCTTCTCCACCGCCAAGGAATCCAATGCCTTCTATCGCCGCAACCTGGCCGCCGGTCAGAAGGGCCTGTCCGTAGCCTTTGACCTGGCCACCCACCGCGGCTACGATTCGGATCACCCCCGGGTCATGGGCGACGTGGGCAAGGCCGGCGTGGCCATCGACTCCATCGAAGATATGAAAATCCTCTTCGATCAGATCCCCCTGGATAAAATGAGCGTTTCCATGACCATGAACGGTGCGGTCCTTCCTATCATGGCCGGTTACATCGTGGCCGCCGAAGAACAAGGGGTCAAACAGGAACAGCTCACCGGCACCATCCAGAACGATATTTTAAAAGAGTACCTGACGCGTAACACCTATATTTATCCGCCCGAGCCGTCCATGCGCATCGTTTCGGACATCATCGCCTACTGCTCGGCCAACATGCCCAAGTTCAACACCGTCAGCATCAGCGGCTATCACATGATGGAAGCCGGGGCCAACAGCGTGCTGCAAACCGCCTTCACCCTGGCCGACGGCCTGGAATATGTGCGCGCGGCCCTCAAGGCCGGGCTGGAGATCGACGCCTTCGCCCCGCGGTTGAGCTTCTTTTTTGGTGTGGGCATGAACTTTTTCATGGAAATCGCCATGTTGCGCGCCGCCCGCTTCCTGTGGCATGACCTGCTCAAACCGTTCAACCCGAAAAACCCCAAGTCCTCCATGTTGCGCACCCACGTGCAGACCTCGGGCTGGAGCCTCACCGAACAGGATCCTTACAACAACATCATCCGGACCACCCTGGAAGCCCTGGCTGCGGCCCTGGGCGGCACCCAGAGCCTGCACACCAACTCCTTCGACGAGGCCGTGGGCCTGCCCACCGACTTTTCGGCACGCATCGCCCGTAACACCCAGATCATCATTCAGGAAGAATCCCAGGTGTGCCATGTGGTCGATCCGCTGGGCGGTTCCTATTATATTGAAGCGCTCACCGGGGGCATTATCGAAGAGGCGCGTAAGATCATCGACGAGGTCGAGGAGCTGGGCGGCATGGCCAAAGCCATCGAGACCGGCATGCCCAAGATGCGCATCGAGGAATCGGCGGCCCGCAAACAGGCCCGTATCGACCAGGGGCTGGATGTGATCGTGGGTGTCAACAAATACAAGGTCGATCAAGATATGCCCATGGACGTACTTGAGGTATCGGAGCAGGTCCGCGACGAGCAGGTCCAAATGCTTAAAAAACTCAAGGCCGAGCGTGATGACGCCACGGTCAGAAGCGCGCTTAACGGGGTCACCGACGCCGCCGAGAAGGGTGGCAACCTGCTGGCCGCCAGCATCGACGCCATTCGCGCCAGGGCCACCGTGGGCGAGGTGTCCGATGCCATGGAAAAGGTGTTCGGCCGTTTCGTCGCCACCACGCAGTGCATTTCCGGTGTCTACGCGTCCGAATATTCGGACAGTGCCGTGATCGACGCCATTCGCAAGCGTACCGACGATTTCATGGCCAAGGAAGGCCGCCGGCCGCGAATCCTGCTCACCAAAATGGGCCAGGACGGCCATGACCGCGGTATCAAGGTCGTGGCTACGGCCTTTGCCGACCTGGGCTTTGACGTGGATATCAGTCCCATGTTCCAGACGCCGGAAGAGGCCGCCAAGATGGCCATCGAAAATGACGTTCACCTGGTGGGTGCGTCTAGCCTGGCTGCCGGCCACAAGGCCCTGGTACCGCAACTGATCAAGGCCTTGAAGGATATCGGTGGCGACGACATCATGGTCATCGTCGGAGGGGTAATCCCGCCGGGCGATTACGACTTTTTGTACAACGCCGGTGCCGTGGGGGTGTTTGGTCCGGGAACCTCCATCACCGAATCAGCCAACAAGGTGCTTAACGCACTGGAGGGCCGCAAGGCAGCATAAATGTTCTATCCAATCCTCAATTCCCCCCCGGCTTGTGGGTGAAGGGGAGGCAAGTCGGGGGGGGATTGGGGAAACCCAATATACCCAATATCCTGGACGCGTTCAAGGGAGTCATTCGTCACCGATGGTTGAGCAAGATCCCAATTTTTATATTGACGGTGTCCGCTCCGGTAATCGCCGTGTACTGGCCAAAACCATAACCCTGATCGAAAGTGCCCACCCCGCTCACCGGCAACTGGGCCGCCAGGTCGTGGACAGCCTGCTTCCGCATACCGGCACTGCCGTCCGCCTGGGCATTACGGGTGTTCCTGGCGTCGGTAAAAGCACTTTCATCGAAAGTTTTGGCATGATGTTGGTGCAGCGGGAACATAAAGTCGCCGTTTTGGCCGTAGACCCATCCAGCACCCGCAGCGGCGGCAGTGTCATGGCCGACAAGACACGGATGGAACGTCTGGCCACGGCCCCGGCAGCCTTTATCCGACCCTCCCCTTCCGGTGGTACCCTGGGAGGGGTGGGGCGCATGACCCGCGAGACCATGCTGGTATGCGAGGCGGCCGGATTCGACGTGGTGATCGTCGAAACGGTCGGCGTCGGACAATCTGAGACCACGGTGGCCTCCATGGTCGACTTTTTTCTGGTCCTGATGCTGGCCGGCGCCGGCGACGAGCTTCAGGGCATTAAAAAAGGGGTATTGGAACTGGCCGATGCCGTAACCATCAACAAGGCCGACGGCGACAACGTGGAAAAGGCGGAAAAAGCCCGCCGATCCTATGAGATGGCCCTTCACCTGCTTAACCCGGCAACCCCCACCTGGTCGCCACCGGTGCTGACTTGCAGTGCCCTGACTCTGGCGGGTATCGATCGCATCTGGACGACGGTCAAAGATCACCGGCAGCGTCTGTCAGCCACCGGCGAATTGGATGACAAGCGCCGCCGCCAAGCCCTTGCGTGGATGTGGTCCCGAATCGAAGATGGACTCAAGGAACGCTTTTACAGCCACCCGCGGGTGAGTGCTCGCCTGCAGGATATCGAAGCCTCCGTTCAACGGGGAGAACTGTCTCCCACCGTAGGCGCCGAGTCCCTTCTTTTTTTACTTGACAACGACCGTTTAGTCTAGAAGGGTAACATCTTTTATAAGTTGACGAGCGCAGACCACAAAGGCGCTCAACAAATCGTTATCATAAACTAAATTCAATTTACGGACGGCTGTCGGATGGCGCTTTTGACTTTCCGGTCAGCTAGTCAAAAGGTTCTGCACTTTTTGGTGAAAGGAATGTGACATGGGTATTGTGGAGGAAAAAATCAAGGATCTCAAGGCACGCGAGGCACGCATGCTTGAGATGGGCGGGGAAAAGCTGGTCGCCAAGCATAAGGAAAAAGGCAAGCTTACCGCCCGGGAACGGTTGGATACACTGTTCGACGAAGGAACCTTCCGGGAAATCGACATGTTCGTCCGCCATCGCTGCGTGAACTTCGGCATGCCGGATGTGGAAATCCCTTCCGACGGTGTCGTCACCGGTCACGGCCTGGTGGACGGCCGGCCGGTGTTTGCCTTTGCCCAGGACTTTACCAGCCGGGCGGGCAGCCTGGGAGAAATGCAGGCCAAAAAGATCTGCAAGGTCATGGACATGGCGCTTAAGGCGGGTGTTCCCTTCGTCGGCCTCAATGACTCGGGCGGTGCCCGGATTCAGGAAGGGGTGGATGCCCTGTCCGGCTATGGCCAGATTTTTTACCGCAACTCCGTGGCTTCGGGCGTGATCCCCCAGATCTCGGCCATCATGGGCCCCACGGCCGGCGGTGCGGTCTATTCTCCAGCCATGACCGATTTTATATTCATGGTTAAAAACACCAGCTACATGTTCATCACCGGCCCCGAGGTGATCAAGTCGGTTACCGGCGAGGAGATCAATTTCGAGGATCTGGGCGGCGCCATGGCCCACAACGAAAAGAGCGGCGTGGCCCAGTTTGCCTGTGAAAATGACGAAGACGCCATCGAACAGATCAAGAATCTGCTCTCCTTTCTGCCGGCCAATAACATGGAAGAGCCACCGGTGGTGGACACGGGCGACGATCCCTTGCGCATCGACGATGCCCTCAACAAAATCATTCCGGATAGCCCCAACCAGTCCTATGATATGCGCGACGTGATCGCTTCGATCGTGGACAACGGCGAATTCTTCGAACCCCATCAGCACTTCGCCACCAACATCCTGACCGCGTTTGCCCGGCTCAACGGTCGCAGCATCGGTATCATCGCCAATCAGCCCATGGTCATGGCCGGATGTCTGGATATCAATGCATCGGACAAGGCCACCCGTTTCATTCGCTTCTGCGACGCCTTCAACATTCCCCTGCTCACCATCGCCGACGTGCCCGGCTACCTGCCCGGCAGCCAGCAGGAATGGGGCGGCATCATCCGTCATGGCGCCAAGCTGCTGTGGTGCTACAGCGAAGCCACGGTGCCCAAGCTGCTACTGGTCACACGCAAGGATTACGGCGGCTCTTACCTGGCCATGTGCTCCAAGGATCTGGGGGCTGACTACGCCATTGCCTGGCCCACGGCCGAAATCGCCGTCATGGGCGCCGGCGGTGCCGCCAACATCATTCATCGCAAAGAGATCAAGGAGGCCGCCGATCCCAAGGCCAAACGGGCTGAGAAGATCGCCGAATATGAAGACCTCTTCTCCAATCCCTACTGCGCCGCCGAGCGTGGCTACATCGATGCGGTCATCGAACCGGCCGAAACCCGGCCGCGGCTCATCGAAGCCCTGGAGATCATGTGCAGCAAGCGTGAACTGCGGCCGCCCAAAAAACACGGCAACATCCCGACCTAACCGGACTGCCGACCATTAACTGAACCGACAAAGGGTTGATTATGGAAGCAAATGAAAAAAGACTGGCTGCCGCACTTGCCGCGGTAACGGCCTATATTCAGACCGAAGAGGAAGCGCTGCTGTCGCCGCCCCCCGAACGGCCCGCACCCCGCCGTTTCGACCAGGGCAACCTGTGGAGCCTGTCCGGAAGGCAGGGCATGATGCAGATGCGCAATCTCATGCAGATGAAGACTTTTAATCGCCTCCGCTAGTGCCGGAACACACGGCGGCAAGTATAAACGCCAATCAACACCCAATTTTTTATGAGGAGACCCAACCGATGAGTGACCACGATCAAGTCAAAATGACAACCATGAATTACGATGTGGACCGGCCGGCAGCGGAGAATCCGGTGAAGTGCATGGATCTGAGCCTCCGTGACGGCCACCAGAGCCTTTTTGCCACCCGTGGCCGCACCGAGGATATGATCCCGGTGGCTGAGCTGATGGACCAGGTGGGCTACTGGGCCGTGGAAACCTGGGGCGGCGCGACGTTTGACACCATGCACCGTTTTCTCAACGAAGATCCCTGGGAACGCATCCGTACCCTGAAACGCTATTTCAAGAAGACCCCCTTCTCCATGCTGCTGCGCGCCCAGAATCTGGTCGGCTATCGCAACTACGCCGATGACGTGGCCAACGCCTTCATGGATCGTGCCTGTGAAAACGGGATGGACATCTTTCGCACCTTCGACGCCCTCAACGACTACCGTAATTTCCAGACCGTCGTTCCCAAGATCAAGGAGTACGGCAAGCACTTCCAGGGCTGCATCTGCTACTCCATGACCGAACCGCGCCTGGGCGGCGAGGTCTATAACCTGGAATACTATGTAAGCAAAGCCAAGGATCTGGAGGCCATGGGCGCCGACAGTATCTGCATCAAGGACATGGCCGGCCTCATCGCCCCCTATGATGCCTATGAGATCGTCAAGGCCCTCAAGGCCGCCGTCAAGCCGCCCATCCACCTGCACAGTCACTTCACTTCAGGCATGAGCCCCATGAGCCATCTTAAGGCCATCGAGGCCGGTGTGGATATCATCGACACCTGCATGAGCCCCTATGCCTACCGCACCTCCCACGCCGCCGTGGAGCCCTTGGTCATGGCGCTTCTGGGCACCAACCGCGACACCGGCTACGACATCAAACTGCTGGCTCAGATCAACGAGATCTTCGAAAAAGAGGTCATGCCCAAGTACAAGCACCTGCTCGACGACTCCAAGATGTCCGTCATCGACATCAACGTGCTGTTGCATCAGACCCCGGGGGGCATGCTCTCCAACCTGGTCAACCAGCTGCGCGAAATGGACGCCCTGGACAAGATCGGCGAAGTCTACAAGGAACTGCCGCGGGTCCGCAAGGAACTGGGCCAGATTCCGCTGGTCACCCCCACCAGCCAGATCGTGGGTATCCAGACCGTCAACAACGTGCTCTTCGACACGCCCGACGAACGCTACAAGATGATCACCGCCCAGGTCAAGGATCTGTGCTACGGCCTTTACGGCAAGACCGCCGTGCCCATCGACGAGGAAGTCCAGAAAAAGGCCCTTAAGGGCTACGAGCGCGGCGAGGAACCCATCACCTGCCGTCCGGCAGAAGTACTGGAACCGGAACTCGAAAAAGCCAAGGCCGAGATCGGCGACCTGGCCGTGGATTTGGACGATCTGGTGCTCTACGCCATCTACCCGGTTACCGGCAAGAAGTTCCTGCAATGGAAATACGGCAAGGAAGAGGCACCCGATTCGGTCAAACCCATCACCATGGAAGAGGTCAAAAAACGCGATGCGCTGGTCAAGAAAGCCCTGGCCGGCGAACTGATCGAGAAGAAGACAGACGCCCCGGCCAAGGGTGAGAACCTGCGCACCTTCAACGTCTTCGTAGACAACGAGTACTTTGAAGTGGGCGTCGACGAAGTGGGCGGCAGCCCGATGATCCGCCTCGCCCAGCAGATCCAGCTGACCGGCGGACTGCCTGCGGCTGCACCGGTCGCCGCACCGGCACCCGCTGCCGCACCGGCACCGGCTCCGGCCGCACCGGCCGCTGCACCTGCCGCACCGGCGGCTCCGGCACCTGAAGCCGCACCGGCACCCAAAAAAGAAGCGCCTGCACCAGCACCAGCCGCTGCTGAAGGTACCTCGCTGTCCGCGCCCATGCCCGGCATGATTGTCAAGTACGAGAAAAAAGTAGGTGATGCGGTGAACGAAGGTGAAACCGTGGTTATCCTGGAAGCCATGAAAATGGAAAACGCCCTTGCCGCGCCGACCAGTGGCACCATCACGGCCATCAACTTCGGGTCCGGTGACTCCGTGGCCAAGGGGGATGTGCTCTGCACCATCGGATAGCGTTCTGTTTTCCCATCATAAATAGGGGCTGTTTGAAAGCTATGGATCAGGCCCGCTAACAAGGCGGAACGTGTCTCAAAAGCGCAGCATATATGGAATATGTGAGCATTTTGAGACACGTTCCAACACAGGTAGCGGGCCTTAGACGGGCTTTTCAAACAGCCGCTTGGATCCACTTGTGGGTAGCACGGCACGACAACCATAGGGGCGGTGCTCCCCCTCTTCTCACCTTTAGGCATTACACCTCGATGTTGACCATCGGAATCAGGTAAACTTGTTCCAACGATCTGATTCCACAAACACAAAGGAGATCGGTATCATGAAGATCCATGAATACCAGGCAAAAGAACTGTTCCGTAAGAACGGTGTCGCCGTTCCCGACGGCGGCGTGGCCTTTACCGTCGACGAAGCCAAGGCGGCCGCCGAAAAGCTGGGCGCATACCCGGTGGTGGTCAAGGCACAGATCCACGCCGGCGGCCGTGGTCTGGGTGGTGGCGTGAAGGTGGCCAGGACAGCGGAAGAATTCGACACCTATGCGAATAGTATCCTGGGGATGAACCTGGTCACCAAACAGACCGGTCCTGGCGGCAAATTGGTTAAGAAACTGCTCATCGAGCAGGGCCTCAATATTGCCAAGGAGCTATACCTGAGTATTTTGCCCGACCGCGCAACGGCAAAAATGATCATCATGGCATCCGAAGCCGGCGGCATGGACATCGAAGATGTCGCCGAGAAGACACCGGAGAAGATTATCAAGGTCTACGTGGATCCCAATGTCGGGATCCAGGCCTACCATCTGAGGACCGCGGCTTTTGGACTCAACATGCCCGCTGCCTGCATGAAACCCTTTACTACTTTGCTGAAGAACCTGTTTACCCTGGCCGTCAACTATGACTGCTCACTGGTAGAAATCAATCCACTGATCATCACCGCCGAAGACGATGTCATCGCCCTGGACGCCAAAATGGATTTCGACGACAACGCCCTGTATCGCCATCCGGATGTCAAGGAATATCGCGACCTGGATGAAGAGGACCCCACCGAAGTGGAGGCCGGTGGCTTCGGCTTGAACTACATCCACCTGGGTGAGGGGGGCAACGTGGGCAACATGGTCAATGGCGCTGGTCTGGCCATGGCCACCATGGACTGTATCAAATACGCCGGCGGCAAGCCGGTCAATTTCCTCGACGTGGGCGGCGGCGCCAGTGCCGAACAGATTGAAAACGGCTTCCGCATCCTGCAAAGCGATGAGAATGTGAAGGCGATCCTAATCAATATTTTCGGTGGCATCCTGCGTTGCGATCGCCTGGCCACCGGTGTGGTCCAGGCCGCCCAGAAGGTGGGCATGCGCGTGCCGGTGATCATCCGCATGGAAGGCACCAACCTGGAAGCGGGGCGTAAAATCCTGTCCGAGTCGGGACTGGAACTGATCAATGCCAAGGACCTCAAGGATGCCGCCGAAAAACTCCAGGCCGCCATCCAGTAATTAATCAGCCATTAGCGATTAGCTGTAAGCTGTTAGCATTGAGAAAGAATGGAAATAAACCTTCTGAAGACTAGCCGCTAAAAGCTAACTGCTAACTGCAATAGTTTAACAAACCAGCGAGGATTCAATCGTGAGCATACTAGTCAACAAAGAAACCAAACTGTTGGTGCAGGGCATTACTGGAAAAGAAGGACAGTTTCATGCCCGTGCTTGTGTGGAGTACGGCACCCAGGTCGTGGCCGGCGTAACCCCCGGCAAGGGGGGCCAGAAAATGGATGACATCCCTGTTTTCAATACGGTTGCCGATGCCGCCCAAACCACCGGTGCCTCGGCCAGCATGATCTTCGTGCCCCCGCCTTTTGCGGCGGATGCCATCATGGAAGCCACCGATGCCGGCGTGCCTCTGATCGTGTGCATCACTGAGGGTATCCCGGTGATGGACATGATGCGGGTGAAAAACTACATTAAAGATAAACCCGTGCGCCTGATCGGCCCCAACTGCCCCGGCATCATCACCCCCGGCGAATGTAAGATCGGCATCATGCCCGGCCCCATCCACTTGCCCGGCAAGATTGGGGTGGTCTCCCGCTCCGGGACCCTGACCTACGAAGCCGTGCACGCCCTGACCCTCACCGGCCTGGGCCAGACCACCTGCATTGGCATCGGCGGGGATCCGGTCAACGGCACCAATTTCATCGACTGCCTGGAGCGTTTCCAGGCCGACGACGCCACCGAAGGTATCGTCATGATCGGTGAAATCGGCGGTGATGCCGAAGAGAAAGCCGCCGAGTTCATCAAAGAGAAAGTTTCCAAGCCGGTGGTTGGCTTTATCGCCGGTCTCACCGCGCCTCCGGGTCGGCGCATGGGCCATGCGGGTGCCATCATCAGCGGCAGCAGCGGGACCGGTCAGAGCAAGGTGGCGGCCATGAAGGCCAACGGAATCAACGTATGTGAGAACTTGGCATACTTAGGCGATGTGTGCGCAGAAACATTCAAATAAGCATCTCGTGAATTTGAATGCTACCAAAATTTGAAACGCTCAACTTAGGTTTTTGCTACCGGAAGAACGGGCGGCGCTCTGAGAACCGCCCGTTTACTTTGATCCCACCAATGTTGATGAACTCGTCAAAAGTGCTGCTCTCGCCATGCCGGACTTGATCCGGCATCCAGAACTTGTCGAAATGACTGGATAGCGCTAAAGCTTCACTTCGTGCCCGGCCTACGCCGGAATGACGAAAAGATGAGAAATTCGACTTTTTACGCATCCGTCAAACCTGCTTGGCGCGGGTGAACAAGTCACTCACCAGATGTTCATACCATCCATTGAGTCGCCAGCTTTCCAGAAAACCATTGTGTCCGCCATAGGGTTGGATGATCAGGCGGGTGGTTGGACTGGTATCCAATTCGTAAAAGTCTTCCACGGGAATGATCGGATCATCTTTAGCCGTAATAATGGTCGTGGGAACGGTGACATCACGCAAGTGACCATCCGTCAGCGAATATTGTCTGAAATAAGCCATGGCGCTATCATACGGGCTGTACTGGGACAGCAGGCGCTCGGTCATCTCTCTGATATTGTCGATCGTCAACAGACTGGAAAAATCATATCGCTCTGGGTAGAGTCCTTGCTTGATTGACAGCGACCGCCGCCACTTTTTCAGAAAATATTTTAGTATAAACGGACTGTCGTCAATACGGTCAGTGGCCTTGTCCGGATCCAGCACCGGACTGATGGCAACGACCTGACTCAAGCCGGCAATGGGCTCGGCGGCACACTTGCGGGCGATGCGCAAGGCAAAGTTGCCTCCCAAGGAAAAACCAACCACAAAGATAGGTACCGGACGCGCGGCCTCACAGATCTGGCTTACGGCATCGAACACTTCGTCCAGCAGTACGGCGTAAAAAATGCCCGTGTTCAAATGATGGCTGGGGCCGTGATCACGGAAGTTGAGACGGAAAACGTCAAAGCCATGGCGATATAAATACCTGCCGGTCGTACGAATATAGGTGGATGCCGAACTGCCCTCCCAGCCATGCAATAAAATCACAAGCCCCTTGGATTGAGACCGCTGCTGGCGGCTGTGGTATCCCAACAGCCGTATTCCCTTCCGGGAAGTAAGAATCGTTTCCCGGGCGGCATCTACCATTGGGTTGTTGCCCCAGGCCCGAAAACCGGCACTGGCCAGCATGGTCTGTACGCCAGATGACCTGAGCGGCCAGGGTGGGCACAATGTTCCCCTTGAAATGACGGGGTTGGATTTATGCATGGTTTCCCACCAACGTGTTTTATGCCTCTAATTTCTTAAGCGCCTCGGCCATCTCTGCCTCGGTTATCTTCCTGAACATCCGTTTGGTGCAACGCGGACAGCGCGTACCGGAGAGATCTTCCGGCGAGCGGGTAAGATGGCCGCAATTCATACATTGCCAGGGATCCCCGGCACGCTTGTCCCGCGCCGTGGCGCTGATCAGCGGAGCCATGCATCCGTTGACGAAAATCAGGGCGCCAATGCTCGCCATGCCGGACACCATTCGTTTGATAAAGCCGCGTCGATTCATTCTGTCCTCCTTGTTGAAGATATGGTTGGGTTGACCTTACCAGGGGATTAAAATTACGGTCAACAGCATTATCTTCAATTCCCTCGAATCCATTTTGATCGCGGTCGCCTTGGGCAATTCCCGCATTTCTATTGACAGAAACACAACTCCCGGCCTACATACCTTGTCTTAAAGGCGCATGACATGGATGTCATATTCGGATGCTGGCATCGTTTTTTACTCAATCAGCCGTTCAGTCGCTATTATCCCTTAAGGAGGCACCTCAATGAACCCTAAAAGCATCATTCTGCCCAAGGACGAAATCCCCAGAAAATGGTACAATATTCTGGCCGACATCAAAATGAATCCGCCCTTGGGGCCTGATGGCAACCCCATCAGCCCAGATATGCTGGCCCCGGTCTTTCCCATGAACCTCATCGAACAAGAGGTGAGCAGCGAACGCTGGATTGATATTCCCGAACCGGTGCTGGACGTTCTGGCCATGTGGCGGCCGGCGCCATTGACCCGTGCCAATAACTTCGAAAAGGCGTTGGGCACGCCGGCTAAGATCTACTTTAAAAACGAAGGGATGAGCCCTCCCGGAAGTCATAAACCCAACACGGCGGTGCCTCAGGCCTATTACAACAAGGTCTTCGGCATCGAAAATATCACCACCGAGACCGGCGCCGGTCAGTGGGGCAGCGCCCTCTCCTTTGCCTGTGCCCAGTATGGGTTGACCTGTAAGGTATTTATGGTGCGCATCAGTTTTGACCAAAAGCCGTACCGCAAAGCCATGATGCAAGCCTGGGGGGGACATTGTATTGCCAGTCCGAGCAGTGAAACCAAGGCCGGCCGGGATATTCTGGCCAAAGATCCCAATACACCGGGCAGCTTGGGCATCGCCATCTCCGAAGCCGTTGAGGCGGCCGTCAGTGACACATCCGGCAAGACGCGGTATTCACTGGGCAGCGTGCTCAACCATGTGATGCTGCACCAGACGATTATCGGCCTTGAAACCAAAAAGCAATTCGCCATGATCGATGAATATCCCGACATCGTGATTGGCTGTGCCGGCGGGGGAAGTAATTTCGCCGGCCTGGCCTTCCCGTTTGTCTTGGATAAAATCAACGGCAAGGCGATCGAGATCTATCCGGTGGAACCTAAGGCCTGCCCATCCATGACCCGTGCTCCGTTTGCCTACGACCATGGCGATACGGCCGGCTACACACCGCTTTTACCCATGCACAGTCTGGGGCACGAATTTGTGCCGGCCCCCATCCATGCCGGTGGTCTGCGGTATCACGGCATGGCCCCCACGGTCAGCCAACTGATCAACGAGGACCTGATCTCTCCCCGATCGGTGGGGCAGATGGCCTCCTACGAAGCCGGTGTGCTATGGGCGCGCACCGAAGGTTTCATCCCGGCGCCGGAAACCACCAATGCCCTGGCCCTGGTGGTCGAGGAAGCCGAGAAAGCCAAGCAGGAAGGCAAGGAAAAAACCATTGTGGTCAGCTTCAGCGGCCATGGTCTCCTGGACCTGGGCGCCTATGAGAAGTATTTTGCCGGCGAACTTTCCGATTTCACGCTGGAGGATGCGGATATCGAAAAATCGACACAAATTCTAAAAAATTATCCCAAACCCCAGGACCTCAAGAGTTTTTAATGGACCCACGACACCTGGAACGGCGATGTCCCCGCTTGGGCGGGGACGTCCCCTTTGACTATTGCTGCGCGTGTGAAGCGGGCAAGCGCCCCTGCTTCAAGGTGCTTGACTGCTGGTGGGAGCGTTTCGATGTGGTCGCCTACATGAAGGCCCGCCTGTCGCCCGAGAACTTTGCGGTGCTTGCCACCCGTCACGCCCCCCCCAACAAGGTGGGCAGTCTGGTGGATCTGATTCGCCAGGCCCAGGAACGCGCATCAGAAGGCTGATCCGCCGTCGACCGTTAACGCATAACCGTAAGGACTATCGAATTCTGACCGGTAACACTTCCTTTCCGCCATACGCCTATTGGCTAAATCAAATTCAAATAATATTGTTTCAATATTTCCTATAATGTTCTATAGTAAGATAGTCATTGGCGCCGCACAGTAAAATTCTTTCGAGATCAGGGCCTTGTAAAAACTGTTCCGGTATGGGCCAGCGGGATGAAATGCCGGGGGCCGCAGTTTTCACACGATCTCAAAGCGGGCCGATACAGGGTCAACCGTAGTAAAAGGAGGTGGGCAATGCGACCTATTCAACCACCAGTCGTCAGCAGGCTGGAAGAAAACGTCCTGCGATTTTTTTCACCGGACGGGTTGTTGACCGTGGTTTCGATCGTCATTTTAATGGCCCTTCTGTTGGGCGGCATGGGCATCGAGCACCGCACGATGGACATGACGGCCGCCGATCAGCAGCGGGTGACCGAATCACCACTGCTTTCTTCCGCCGATTAGTCGACGGACGATCACCACGGGCATCGACCATTACCCCCTTGGGGCGGCTGGGGACAGACGCTTCCTGTGTTGGCCACCCGCACCTCAAGGATGCGCCCCATGGATGCAATCGAGCAATCCCCATTTCAACGCTTTTTCCGCCCATCGGCATCATGCTTTTTATGGCTCAAGGTAAGATTGATCAATGCCAAGAGCGACGTCCCCACGATGAGCAGAAAAGAGATGGCGTTGATCACCGGGGTCGAGCCATCGCGCACCTGAAGGTAGAGGGTGATGGGCAGGGTCGTCTGGGAGCCGACCAGAAACAGGGTCGTGTTGAAATTCTCAAAGGACATGAGAAATGCAACGGCAAAGGCGCCCACGATGGCGGGCCGGAGGAATTTGAGGGTGATGTGCCAGATGACCTGCAGCCGGTTGGCCCCCAAATTCAGGGCCGCCTCTTCCAGGCTGCGATCAAATTTCTTCAGCCGCGCCGACACCACCAATGTCACCAACGTGGAGATAAAGGAAAACTGCCCCAAGACCACCAGCCAGAAGCCTGGCCTGAAAAGCGCAACGTCCAGATTGAAGTGGTTTTCGAAAAACATCCCCAGGGTATTGGCGAACAGCAAAATGGAAATCCCCAGGATCACGCCGGGGATGACCAGGGGGGCCAACATGAGGAAATACAGCGCCTGCTTGAACCGAAAATCTTCCTGTTCGAAAAGAAAGGCGCCACAGGTCCCCACGATGGTCGAGAAGATTGACACCCAGAAGGCCACCTTGAAGCTGACCCAGATGGCCGACAGATTGACCGCATCGTGAAAAATTCCCACCCGCTCGGGAAGATCGGCGACAAACCATTCGAGGGTAAAGCCTTTCCATGGCAGGGCCGGAAACTGGGAGTCGTTGAAGGCCAGAACGCAGGTGATCAGCAGCGGGGAAAAAAGAAACACGAAAAACAGGGCCACGTATACTTTGAATCCTATCGAGTAGGACCGTGTATGGGGCAGGGAACGAATCACCGCATCACCCGACTGAGCCGCTGGCCGGTCAATTTGAGCCCGAGCCAGATGATGGTGGAGGATAATACCAACAGCAGAAACCCGAATGCCGCCCCCTGGTTCCAATTAAAGCTGGCGATGAATTGATTATAAATCTGCTCGGTGAACCAAAGCGAGTTCTTGCCGCCGATCAGGTTGGGGGTCAGATAGTTGCCCAAGGTCAGCATGAACACGACGATCCCCCCGGAGACGATGCCGGGCATGGCATGCGGAATGATGATTCGAGGCACGATGGAAAAAATACTGCCTCCCAGATCATAGGCCGCCTCGATCAGGCTATCGTCCAGGCTTTCCAACACCGAGATCAACGGCACGACCATGAACAACATGGACGTGTACACCAGCCCCATGACCATGGTGATGTCATTGTAAAGCATCTCCACCGGCTGCCGCAGTAGCCCGAAGCGGACCAGGAAATGATTGAGCACGCCGCTTTCGCGCAGCAGGATCATCCACCCGTAAACCCGGACCAATTCACTGACCCAAAACGGCATGAGTAACAGCAAACTCAAGAAGCCGCTATAGCGGGGAGAAACCACTTTGGTGATGTAAAAGGCCACCGGCAGGGAAACGGAAAAGGTAATCAGGGTCACCAAGATGGCGTAAACGGCTGTCCGGGCAAAGGTTTGCCAATAGATGGGCTCGTCGAAGAAATTAAGGTAATTGATCAGGCTCCACACCATGTCGCCGGCATCATCCTCGGCGCGGAAGGACATGAACAACAGATCGATGTGGGGCAAGACGATGAGCAGAAAAAGCCATAGCAGCACCGGCGTAATGAAGATCAGAAACGGCAACGAAAATCGATTACGGAAAGTATCCATAACGGCTTATTCCTGGAAACAGCTGGCGGATCGGGCATTCCAGCCGACCGCCACCCGATCGCCCACCGTCAGGTGGTCGTATTTCCGGTTCTGGGGCAGTGCGATCATCAGTTCGGTTTCACCGTCCACTGGCGTGGCCAGCAGGCGGCTGTTGGCACCGTCAAAGAGGATCGACTTGATGGACACGGTCAGCCGGTTGAAATGATCCGCGCCATCATCCGGGGCGATCATGATGGCCTCGGGCCGGATGAAAAACGAGACCGCCGCGCCGACACGCAAATGCTTTTCCGCCACAGCGTGAAATCGCCGGCCATCGCCGGTCGTAATGACGCACAGGCCCTGTTCCATACCGCTCACCGTACCACACATGGCATTGTTGTCCCCCACGAAACGGGCCACAAAGGGTGATTTCGGATGGGTGTACAGGCCTCGGGGAGTATCCACCTGTTCAAACCGGCCATTGTTCATCACGGCCACGTGATCGGACATGACCAGCGCCTCGGACTGATCGTGGGTGATGTAGACGAAGGTGGTTCCCACCTCGGCCTGCAATTTTTTCAGTTCCACCTTCATCTGCTCACGGAGTTTCAGGTCCAAGGCCCCCAACGGCTCATCCAGCAGCAGGACCGCCGGATCCAATACCAGGCAGCGGGCGATGGCCACACGCTGTTTTTGTCCCCCGGAAAGTTGATCGATGACCTTCTTACCAAATCCAGGGAGTCCGACACGCTCAAGAATATCGGCCACCTTACGGTCGATCTCCGCTTTTTTCTCCTTGCGTCGCTGCAGGCCGAAGGCGATGTTCTGGGCCACGTTCATCATGGGAAAGAGGGCCAGATGCTGAAAGATCAGGTTGACCGGGCGACGGTTGGGCGGATATCCCGCCATGTCCGTGCCACGGATGAGAATTTCCCCCCGTGTGGGTTCGATAAAGCCGGCAATCATCCGCAGCAGCGTGGTCTTTCCACAGCCGGACGGTCCCAGAATGGAAAAAAAGCGTCCCTTTTCCACAGCAAAGGAGACCTTTTCGACCGCAGTGAAATCGCCGAAGGTTTTGGTTACGTTTTCAACGGACAGGTCAATCTGCATAGCGACAAAGCTTTATTGCAAGGGTATTAAAAAATCACGTGAAAACAGGAATCCAGCACCCATTCAGAAGTGGTGTATTGCGCCCGAGTTCAAGGCGGACGGTGGATTCGAACCTGAGGAATATATCGCATATTTTGAGGATTCGGACCCACCGTCCAACGCAGTAAATCGGGTGCAAGATGCCGCTTCTGGATGGGTGCTGCCTACTTGGAGGCCTTGACCTTATCGAGAATCAACCCCTCCATGGATTCCAATTTGGCAGGCACCGGCGGATACCATTTGATATTATCGATGTCGGCCTGGGAGAAGGAGCGTTGGAAATTGGCTTTGACGTCCGGGTCATAATAATCGATGGCGGCGGCCGAGGCGGTTCCGTATTTTTCCAGATTGGTGAATACGGCAGCATTTTTCGGCTTTAACATGAAATTGATCCATTGGTAGGCCGCTGAAACATTTTTGGCCTTGGCCGGAATGGCAAACGTGTCGATCCACCCCAAGGCGCCACTTTTTGGAGCCACGAAGTCGATTTCCGGGTTCTCGGCATGCAGTTTCCAGCCGCCGTTATCCCAGGCCATGGCCACATAAACCTCTTCCGAGCGCATGGACTGCAGCAGTGCATCTCCATTGGTCCAGTAATTTTTTACCAGCGCCTTGCCGTCGATCAGTTTTTGGCCCACGCGTTCCATCAGCTTTTTGTAGCTTGTGGGGTTGGCATAGAGCACGAAAGGATCCTGCTGCATGGAAAAAGCGATGCCAATCAAGGTCGGCCGTTTTAGCCGGTAGCTGATCCGCCCACTATAGGCAGGATTCAGAAGATCTTTATAATCCGATGCCTCGGGGGCATACTTGCGGTTAACGATCAATCCGGAAGTTCCATACACATGGGGCACGGCATAGCTTTTATCGCCGACGCGGGTGTTCTTCTGGACCGCTTGCAACATGGAGGGAAAGATCTGCGCACTATCCACTCGCGCATAATCGATGGCCTGGTAGAGTTTGAATTTCTTCTGAACCGAGGCGATGCGGTCCTGGCTGGGCTGCGCCAGATCAAAACCGGCCCCGCGAGTGGCTCTCAATTTGGCGATCATTTCCTCGTTGTTCGAATAGGTCGGCCTGACCGTAATCCCCGTCTCTTCTTCAAACGCATCGATCAGCACCTTGGGCGCATACCCTTCCCAGGTAAGCAGTTCAAGGGTTTCGGCCTGAACGTTCAGGGAAAACGCGACGACCAGTATGGCTGCCAAACAAGCAAACGACGTTTTTTTCATTTTTTTCTCCTCCTGTGATTCAATTACACGATTACCGATTTTTAGGTCGGTTCAATTAAACCCAAAAAAATCGACTTGCTCTGCTCGATAAAAGAGGTGGCACGAATGAAAGGCAAGATTGATGGTTATATGGTTATAACTATAATTCAATGTATTGCCGTGGATTTTTGCCGTCAACATAAAAGCTTAAAATTGTTAGCAACCAGTTAGAGACGGCGGATACAAAATTATTTCGGTTGGGACGGAAAAAAGAGGGGAAGGCATGATCGACAATCACTGCCTTCCCCTAAGTTTATTGGGTAGGCGGGTTTTAATGTGGGCTCGGTTCTCACGCCGAGCCATTAGCGATGACTCGCGAAAGGTTAGGCTCTCGAACCCACGAACGTCAAGCCGATACCAAACAGGAAAAGGTTAACGGGGTCAATCTGCAATGCCAGCGGTAAGGAGCTTGAGCCGATAAAGTCAGCAAAAGCTCCTGAATTAAGAAAAGGAAAAATTACCAGAAGAAGAATCAACGAAATAAAAATGGCTGTTTTTTTCAAGACACACACTCCTAAGTAAAATAGTGGAGCAAAATTTCTTCCTTTTTGCATTCCATAAACCGTTGCCAGACTAACACTGCAATGGAAGTGCCAACCGCTCAGGAGTTGGTCCGGAAATCCCGGAAAATATAAATATTATATATTTATCAAACAGTTATAGATGTTGAAAAAACCTGCCTTGACTTTCATCCATCGTCTCTCAATGGAATGATTCTACGAAAATGGGGTGATCTTTTCACAACCCATGTAATTTTGTGTAAATAATTACACAGTCAAGATGGATGATGCCAGCGATTGAACGCCCAATTGGCCGCAGGCGGCCATGATACGGTCTCCCTTTTTGTGCCGTTTTCTTACGAAGATATTGTTTTGTTTGAGATAATGATGAAAATGGTCGAGTGTTTGCGCCGAGGGGGAAACGAACCCGGATCCAGGTGCCGGGTTATAGGGAATCAGATTCAGTTTGATCGGCAAGGGAGATAGATACCGGGACAGGGTCCGCGCGTGCTCCGGTTGGTCGTTGATTCCCTGAATCAGTACATATTCCACGAATATGGCTGATTTTCTTGCCAGTGGATAGCGTTGCAGGGCGTCTTTCAAGGCCGCCATGGGGTGGATGCGATTGATCGGCATGAGCCGTGATCGAATGCGGTCGTCGGGCGCATTCAGGGAAACCGCCAGATTCAGCGGCCCACCGGCGATGCTGGCCAACCGGTCGATGCCGTCGATCAGACCGACGGTGGATATCGTGATATAGCGCCTGGCGATGTCCATTCCCCGTTGATCTTCGAGCACCCGCACGGCCTGGACCACGTTATCCAGATTGTCCAGCGGCTCTCCCATGCCCATGAACACCACGTTGCGAATGGTGGCGCCCAGTTGGTGGCGGGCAACGAATACCTGTTCCACGATTTCCGAGGCCGTCAGATTGCGGATCAACCCCATCTTTCCGGTCCTGCAAAACCGGCAACCCATGTTGCATCCCACCTGGCTGGATACGCACACCGTATGGCGCCTGAACATGGGAATGACAACGGATTCGACCGTAAGGCCATCGGCGAATTCGGTAACAAATTTGATCACACCCGCGTCATTTTCTTTTCTGACCATTCGTCCGGTGGCGAGGATCAACTCGGTTTCCAATTGCCGAATCAATGCAGGCCAACGGGAAAAAACATCCAAGTCACCGATTGCCAGCGTTCCCTTTTTCATCACTTGACGATAAATGGGAGAACTATAGTGGGCGCTTTTTCCATATCGACGGTGGAAGGCATCGACAAACTGATCGTGGGTATGGTCAAAAATTTTCAATGGCAAATCATCCGCCCTTCGGAAAGTGCCAGTTGACCTTTGCTTGGGTATAGCCCTATCATTTAACTGGTCAACGGGTCCGGGTTAAGTGTTTCGTCTAAATTCAAAAGAAAAGATATCCTATCGATTTCAAAATAAAACCATACACGACCCGCCACTTGACACGTAATACCTAAAACTTAACACTTTTACAACATATCGGTTTGACACGCCATTTCGTTTTTGCCATATAGAGATCCGCTCGGCGCTAGTGCCAAGAGCCCATTTGTATCAGACAACCCTTTCAGGCAATCCGACAATTGCCACAAGGACAAGATGATGACCGAAAACGAAACCGCATCCGGAACCAATTTCATCAAGACCATTATCGAGGCGGACCTTGCCGCCAATAAAAACGACGGAAAGGTGGCCACGCGCTTTCCTCCGGAGCCCAACGGTTACCTGCATATCGGCCATGCCAAATCCATTTGCCTGAATTTCGGGGTCGCCCAAACCTACAACGGGACCTGCAACCTGCGTTTCGATGACACCAACCCCACCAAGGAAGACGTCGAGTATGTGGATGCCATCATGGACGACGTCCATTGGTTGGGATTTGATTGGCAAGACCGCCTCTTCTATGCATCGGATTATTTCGAACGCCTGTATGCATTCGCCGTTGAATTGATCGAGACCGGCAAGGCCTATGTGGACGATCAGACGGCGGAACAGATCCGGGCTAATCGCGGAACCCTGAAGGAACCGGGCGTGGACAGCCCCTGGCGTGACCGCGGCATCGAGGAGAACCGCGATCTGTTTGCGCGTATGCGGGCCGGTGAATTCACCGACGGCTCCCGGGTGCTGCGGGCCAAAATCGACATGGCGCATCCCAATCTGATCATGCGTGATCCCACCTTGTACCGCATCCGTAAAACCAGCCATCACCGCACCGGCGATGCATGGTGCATCTACCCCATGTATGACTTCACCCACTGTCTGTCGGATAGCCTGGAGGGCATCACCCACAGTCTGTGCACCCTGGAATTTGAAAACAACCGCCCCTTATACGACTGGGTGCTGGACAACGTCACGCCCCCCTGCCACCCCCAGCAGATCGAATTTGCCCGGCTGAACCTGAGCTACACCGTACTTAGCAAACGAAAGCTGATTCAGCTGGTCGAAGAAGGGCATGTGAATGGCTGGGACGATCCACGCATGCCCACCATCTGCGGTCTGCGGCGCCGGGGTTACACGCCGGAATCGATTCGCAGTTTCTGTGACCGCATCGGCCTGGCCAAACGCGACAGTGTGGTGGATGTCGCCCTTTTGGAGTACAGTATCCGCGAGGACTTGAACAAACGGGCCCCGCGAGTCATGGGGGTGCTCAACCCGCTGAAGGTCGTCATCGAAAATTACCCCGACGATCAGGTGGACGAATTGGAGGCGGTCAACAATCCTGAAGACCCAACCGCCGGCGTGCGCAAGATTCCGTTTTCACGAGAGATATATATCGAGCGGGAAGATTTCATGGAAAACCCGCCCAAAAAATTCTTCCGCCTGGCGCCGGGACGGGAGGTGCGCCTGCGCTATGCCTTTTTCGTCACCTGCACCGATGTGATCAAGGATGACGCCAGCGGCGAAATCATCGAACTACGCTGCACCTACGATCCGGCCACCCGTGGAGGGGACGCACCGGATGGCCGCAAGGTGAAAGCCACCTTGCATTGGGTTTCTGCGGCCCATGCCGTAACGGCGGAAGTACGACTTTACGATCGCCTGTTCATCAAGCCCAATCCGGACGAAAAAGAAGAAGGCAAGACCTTCAAGGATTTCATCAATCCCGACGCCCTGGAGGTCCGCACGGGCTGCAAGCTGGAGCCCTGTCTGGCCGATGTGGGTCCCGGCTACTTCTGCCAGTTCGAACGCTTGGGATACTTTTGCCTGGATACCAGGGATTCCGAGCCCGGCGCCCTGGTGTTCAACCGCACGGTGACGCTGCGCGATGCCTGGGCCAAGCTGCAGAAAAATAAGATAGTGTCCGTCCAGAAATAGGCAAATTTGGTCGAGATCAAGGCGCCCGAAAAATTTTACCACAGGCGCCCCGAAGGAAGTGCCCTTGGGGTGCATATGGTTGATATTCCGAGGATAAAATTTTTCGGGCAACGCTGAGATTGGGCAAATTGGCCATTTCTGGATTGGCACAAGAAGGAACTACCCACGGATCGTGCCGATGGCCAGTGCCAGCGTCAAACCACCGTGGGTCAAGGTCATCGGCTGGGAAGAAAACGGTACCTGGCGAACCAGTCGTCGGTCGGGAGTGATCAGAGCGACCCGCCACCCCATAAAGTGCGCTTTCAGATGACGGCAAATGGCCATGAACAGGTCACCCGCCTGGCAGCGTGAACCGAGACGGATGCCATAGGGTGGATTGATCACCACCAAGCCTGGCATACCCCCATAGTGATCGGTCCGACTGTGGAAAAAATCCTGTCGGGCCACCACGATGGCATCGCTCAATTCTTCTTGGTCGATACATTCCGCCAAGCGCTGACAGGCATCCGGGTCGATATCCGCGGCAAAAATGCGTGGCCGATTCAGTTTCCGGATCCGGGCTTCGGCCTCGCGCCTTAAGAACGCCCACTGCGCTTCGGCGTAAGCCGGCCATTCCATGAAGGCAAAGGTCCGTTTGATTCCCGGAGCCATCCGTTTGGCCAGCATGGCCGCTTCCAAGGAAAAGGTTCCTGAGCCGCACATGGGGTCCACCAACGGCATCCGGCCATCATAGCCGGCACGCAAGAGAATGGCCGCCGCCAGGGTCTCACGGATGGGGGCCTGAGCCGGTCCGGATTTGATTCCGCGTTTGTATAACGGTTCTCCGCTGCTGTCCACGGAAAGGACGACGCGATCGTCCACCACGCGCGCGTAGAGCGTTTGAGACCCGTTAACGGGCAGGGCGTGCCCCGCCTGGGCGAGGCGGAGGGCAATGCCCTCGCTAAGCGTTTGGGCGATGGCTGCGGTGTGATATAGCCTCGATTGACGGGTACTTACCTTCACCCATGGACGCTCGTGAGCGGAGAAAAAGAGTTCCCAGGCAATACGGCGGGTGGCTTTGGCCAGTTGGCGCAGGTTGGTGGCGGCAAACGAATCCACGCGCATTAAAATGCGTGTGGCGGTGCGTAGACAGAGATTGGCCCGCTGGCAATCCACCAGACGACCGCGAAAGACAACGCCTCCCCGTTCGAGGGGCATGGCCGTGGCGTCCAGCCCAAGGCCGGTTAATTCCCGGCGGCAAAGCGCCTCGAATCCCGGTACCGAGACGGCATAGTAGTCTCGCATGCGGCCGATGACATGGCGCCGCAAGCGTTTGTCAAACGCGCCGCGCTCATCGTTGGGCGGATGGTTCGCTTCTGGAACGTGGTCGGTCATGCGTGTCGTCACTCCATTCGCGGGAAAGGGCTTGATAAACAAACGGTTCAATACTAAGTTTCTCAGAATTATGTCCACCGTTTTTATTCGACAAGCAGACACCACCTACCAGCGGATTCGATCGATTCTTTTCGATATGCTGTCGTCTGACGAAGGCCCCGTCATCGACGCCGGTGCGCGCGTACTGCTCAAGCCCAACTTTCTTTTACCGGCGGCACCTGAAAAAGCGGTAACCACCCATCCGCTGATCGTCAGGGCCGCCGCCGAGTATGCACTGGAACGCGGGGCAAGGGTCCAAATCTCCGACAGCCCGGCCAGCGGAAATTTTGCAACCCATTTAAAAAAAGGGGGCTACGCGGAAGCGCTGGATGGACTGGATGTCATCCTCAAGCCCTTCGAAGCGACCGTCGGTGTGGATGTGGGAGAACCGTTCGGCACCATCGACATGGCCAAGGATGCCGTTGACGCCGATGTGGTGATCAACCTGGCCAAACTAAAGACCCACACCCAGATGATTTTGACCCTGGGCGTAAAAAACCTTTTCGGTTGCATCGTGGGATTGCAAAAGCCCGAATGGCACCTGCGCGCGGGCGTCGATCGGCATATGTTCGCCCGCCTGATCGTCAGCATATACGAAGCGGTGGGACCGGCCTACACCATCGTGGACGGCATCTTGGCCATGCAGGGACAGGGCCCGGGAAAAAGCGGCACGCCACGACAGCTGGACCTATTAATCGGCGGTAAGAGTGCCCACGCCGTGGATCAGGCCATCTGCCTGCTGGTGGGATTGGAGCCGGAGCGGCTGGAGACGCACCTTAACGCACGGGAAATGGGTGTGTATGACGGCAAGGTCACCATCAACGGCACCCTCGCAATCTTGAATGATTTTATTTTTCCGGAACCGGGAACCCTCATCACGGGGCCCGATATCCTGGGCCGCGTCATGCGCCGATTTGTCATCCAGCGCCCCACGGTGGACAACGCGGCCTGCAAACGATGCGGGGAGTGCTGGCACTATTGTCCGGCCCAGGCCATTGCCGACACGGATCGTGGCATCACCTTCGACACCGATGCCTGTATCCGCTGTTACTGCTGCCTGGAGATATGCCCCCATGGGGCCATCCTGGCCAGGAAACCGATCCTCGGAAAACTGGTTGCTTGGTTCCGGAAACAACGCTAACCGACAACAACGAGCCGCCCGATGGCGGTCATGGATGAAAGGAAGGTGAGTCATGGCAGGGGTTAACAAGGTGATCTTGATCGGTCGATTGGGCAGGGATCCTGAAATCCGATACACCCCGGATGGTACGGCGGTGGCCAATTTTTCGATCGCCACCTCGGATGAGTGGAAAGACAAAAACACCGGAGAGAAAAGGGAGCGCACGGAATGGCACCGCATCGTCGCCTGGCGCCGGCTTGGAGAACTATGTGGCGAGTATCTTGCCAAGGGACGCCAGGTCTACGTGGAAGGAAAGCTCCAGACCCGCTCGTGGGAGCAGGACGGGGTGACCCGATACATGACGGAAATCGTCGCCTCGGAAATTCGCTTTCTGGGCGGCCGTGATCAGGGTGAGTACAACCGTGGCGGCTATTCCGGTGGTGCCGGTCGCCCGGCATCCAACAACGCCGGCGGCGGTGGCGGTGGTGCCAGTGGCGGCGGCTACCAGGACCAGGGCTATCCCCCGCCGCCCTATCCCAATGATCAGGAAGACGATATTCCCTTCTGAGACAAAATCTCATTGATCACAAGATTTGACAGGAATGGCCGATGAAAGGTATTCTCAATTAACGGTCTCCGAACGATTATCGTGACCGTTACTTATCGCCATGTCGCGTCTAACATTGACTATTGATTAAACCCATGGGATCAGGGTGCCGGCACCCTGATCCGTTGAATTGAATGGTTATCCGGCGAACAATTGAGAATAAAGGAGAGATCAATGGGCGAAAGCATCTACAAGGTCATTGAAATGGTTGGAACGAGCCAGGCGAATTGGGAAATTTCAGCGGAAAATGCAGTGGATGCCGCATCATCGTCTTTGAAGGATCTTCGCGTGGCGGAAATCTCCACGCTAGACATGACGGTGGAAGACGGCGTCGTTACCGACTATCGTGCGCGGGTTAGGTTGTCATTCAAATTCGACACGGATTGACACACAGCTCGAAAACGGGGTGCTGCGTCTGAGCCTGTCCAGGACGAAAAATGCCATCCCCCGCCGGATCGTCATGGTCACATGGAGACCCGAGCCGATTGGCATCGGGTCTCCTTTTGTACCTAAAGATGCCATAAACGGGAAATGGGTTCCAGCAGCTCTCGAAAAAATTGATAACAAAAGACAAAATCGGTGGACGGAGAGTGTTGCTGTGGAAAGTCAGCCCTTCATCCAACGCATCAAAAATGCCATGGGGGTGATGGCAAGAGGCCGTTTGGTCCAACCCACCGAAGGGGCATTTGAACTGCGGGAGACACAATCGGCCGATAATGCGATTTTTGGCCCTGAACATCGCAAGATAGACCGCAAATAGACATGAATACGGAGCCTATTAAAAAAGAATTGGCGAAAATTCTGGCCAACCATCCGGCCATTGAGGCCGCCTATCTATTTGGGTCCATGGCCGATGGCACGGACCGTTCCGGTAGCGACGTTGACATTGCCATCCGATTGGTGCCGGACTTGAAACCTGAATACGCTTTCGATATCAGGCTGGACCTGGTGGATGTGTTGGAAGCGGTTTTCCACCGTCCTGTGGATATTGTTATTCTGAACAGCGCATCACTGAAGATGATTCGACAGGTGATGACCAAGGGCAAAATGCTTTATGCGCGTGACAAGAGCGCAGAACAGGCATATGCCATCCAAAAACAAAAAGAGTATTTTGATTTTCAATTCTATATTGATAAAAATCGAAAGGAATTGAAATCTTATTTCGGAGCCGGTTGATATGGCCGACAAAGACGTGGTTGAATCCAAGCTGAATTTTCTTCGTGAGTATCTTGTCGACCTGAAAGAGTACGAGACCATCTCCTTGTCCGATTACAAAAAGAATAAAAAAGACCAGCGATTCGTGGAGCGTACAATTCACCTGGCCTGTGAAAGCTGCCTGGATATCGCGGCCCACATTATATCAACGAGTGGGATGCGTGAACCCAGAGACAACAAGGACCTTTTTCTGATTCTTTTTGAAAACCGTATCATCTCAGAGCCTGTATATGAAGCCATGACCAAAATGGCCAAATTTCGCAATATCATTGTCCACGACTACGCCCGTATCGATCCGGAAATCGTTGTGGGAATCCTTCACAGAAACGTCGATGATTTCAGACGATTTTCCAAGGACATCATCCAGTTTTTAGATAATTCCTGAATCGTATGAATGGAAAATTGGTAGTTTTATTTACTGAACCATGCAATCGTATTAGAAGTGACATGAGGATGTCATCTTTGATGGATGAATGGGTAGGCGTACTCAATCAAAACCTTTCACGGCAAGGATTTCGTGACCACATTGTTGAATGGTTTGGAAATGCAGATAATTTTGTATTGTGTACATGGGGATCAAATTTAAGTGAAGCTAAAACTACGTTCGAAAATTCCAATAAAATAAAATGCGCAGCCCTTTCACTGTCAGGACTTTACTTTTTGATTCATGAAATTTCTTTAGTTCCAATCAGACAATATGTGCCAGGCTTAAACCTAAAATTAGGGGCCGCTTTTCAGATTAAAGGTGCACAGAAATACTTCGATGATTTTCAAATTGGATTGGTTATCGTCCTTTGTTTCCAAAGAGGGATAGCTACAATCCAAATGGAGCACGTATCCGAACAGCAGACGTACGGGAAAAACCGAAAATTACCATTCAGTTGGGGACGGTTAAACCGGATTTTAAACGAAAAGCTTGATGGTGAGTGGACTTCAAGGAGCATTCGTTCGATTGATGGAATCTTTCAAAGAGCATTGCACTATTTTGATAATCCAAAAAGTTGTCGAACCTGTCACTTGACTTGACGCTAAAAGGCGCAGCAAAAGCCAGTTCTTTGTTATGCCGCCGTAAGCACTATTTTGGTTTTTAATATTGGGAATTACTTATGACTGATTTTTTGAAATTGATTGAAAAACTAAAACTTATCGAAGCTCTCTATTCTGGTGCAACCACCCCTGGCGAGCGCTCCGCTGCTGAAAATGCACGACAAAGAATTAGGAATAAGATTGAACAGCACAAAGAGAAGGACCCTCCTATCGAGTATAAATTTACCTTGCAAAATATGTGGTCTAGAAAACTTTTTGTTGCCTTACTGAGACGTTACAACGTAAAGCCGTACAGGTATTACCGTCAACGACATACTACTGTAATGGCAAAAGTTTCTGAAACGTTTGTGGACAAAACCCTATGGCCTCAATTCCTTGAACTCGATAAGGAACTTACCGATCACATAAATGATACCGCTGAGAAAATAATCAATGAAGCTGTCTTTGGTGACAGTTCAGAGGCAGAAGAAATCAGGGCAATTGCTCATGAATGATACAATTAAAGAGGAAATAGAAGATTTCATTATTGATTGGCATTGGGATAAAAAATCTCACAAATTTGCATATGAACTATGTGAGTTTTTATTTGGGTTTATTGATGACTTAGAAAAACAAGGATTGTCTGAAAAAACAATAAAAAAGCATCTTGATAATTGCTGGCACATTGGAATACTTGAATGTGGCTATGGCTATAGAAATAAATTTATCCCGGAAGAAATTTTTTGTAGCCCTCATGCTAATTATGAATATGAGTTTAAAAGAAAAATGAGTGATTCAAAATACGCCCTTCAATCGTATAAAGCAACTTGGAAAAAAATTTATAAATACACAAAAAATCTTAAAATCAAATGAGGGGTTGTCTTTTTCAAATCAGCTTTGTTCATATCGGACAGATTGTTCAGTTTGAATGTACTGTCCAACCGAAAAATTGAAGGACTCTGTGCGGCTTGTTATTTTTTTTGTGCCCTTTCGCAGTGTCCCTTACCTATCAGGTATAATTTGAGGATGAATGAAAAAAATATCTAATCGGTCTCCGGTAATTATCGCGCCTAAAGAGCCATTGTTTTTTCACCGAAAAGACCGGTTTAAGGCAATCGGCCGGTAATCCGTAGCAAAAAACCCCTTGCAATTCCTCCGGATCTGTGGAACAGTTTTACTACCATCCAAGCACAACATTCGATATTTGCATCGGTTCAATTGATATTCGTTCTGCCGCTCCACGTGTAAAAATCATATCATCAATCGCCTTTTCTGAACGTTCAGCGCGCCTTTGCTGCATCACGGTACGATCATCGCTCAACAGTGTGTTCATCCTGATGCACGGGTCGAATCGGATGGCTGTTATCCCCCACCCACCACACCCAAGCAAAGGAGGTCATCATGGAAAAGCCGATCATCAATTATGAAAGCCTGATCCGGATTACCCGGTCAATCTCAATGATCCGCGATCCCGAAGAGATTGTTCTTATCTCCATGGAAGGCATTACCAGTGCCCTCAAGGTAAAAGGATGTGCGCTTTTTATGTTCAATCGCAATAGCAATGAACTTTCTTTGGCCGGCAGCTATGGTCTCAGCCAGGAGTACCTGGACAAAGGGCCGGTCAGCGCCTTGCGCTCGATTTCTTCTTCCCTCGAGGATGGCCAACCGGTCGCCATCTATGACGTTAGTGATGACCCACGCATCCAATATCCGGAAGCGGCTGAAAAGGAAGGTATTGGTTCGATTTTGGCCGTCCCGATTATCATGGGCGAGCGAATTATCGGCAGTCTGCGGGTTTACACGTCCGAACGGTGGAAATTCGGGCTCAACGATGTCAATTTCGTTCAGGCCGTGGCCCAGGTGGTCGGCATGGCTCTGGAGCTGTGCCGCATCAACAAGGGCTATAAAGAAAGCATCGATATCCTCAAGAGCATGCGCGATCCCAAGACACTTAAGTTCAAACGACGCACACCATTTGAAGGGGTCCCGCAAAGCTTCTCAGAGAAAGAGATGCAAAAAGCGTCCGCCTGATACCAAGATGATTTAAGCGACAAAGCCCTCATTGGCGCAGATAACCTGACCAAAGATCCAGCCAGCGTCGTCTCCCACCAGCAGGGCAACGGCGTTGGTGACGTCTTCCGGCGTTCCGATGCGGCCCAGGGCCGTGTCCTGGGCAAAGGCTTCGATTTGCCCGGGGGGTCAAAGAGGCACAAACCACTCTTTTTTTCGATATACCAGATCCTGGCTACGGGCGATGATTACACCGCTCGTCTCTTCCGTCACCGTGATTTCATATAATCCGGTTCTGCCCCCCAGGTGGCACTCCTTGGCTTCGGCCACGAGTCGGTCGCCGACCTTGGATGGGTTGAGGAAGAAGATACTGACGTTGAGGGCCACGGCCGTCTGTCCCCGGGAATTGCCGGCCGCGGCAAAGGCCAGGTCTCCCAGGGCGAAGATTATTCCGCCGTGGGTCATGCCGTGAAAATTGGTCATTTGATCGGTAACCGTCAGACGCACACGGCTGTGCCCCGGCCCGACAATCGTCACCTCAGCACCCAACAGTTGCGCAAAGGCGTCGTTTTGGATATGGGCCGCGATGGCTGTTTCTCTGCATTGCTCCGTCATCACTTCTGCTCCTGACTTCAGGATCACTGCATTTGGAACTGAATAGAAACAGATCCGGTCGCAGGCATGGCCAGCTCTTACAGTAACCCTGCTTGACGAAGCCATGGATGCGTGTAAGAGTGGGCCATGCCCGCGAAGAACTGCAAATCGATCCAAATGCGGTTGCCCTGCTCCTGATCGACTTTTAATATCGTAAACCGATAGCTATCTAGTAATAGTCGATGGGCGCTAACCCCTCGCGCTGACGCATGGCTTCCAGCAAACCCACCGTACCGGTCATCATGTTGTCTCCCCATGGGGCGCCAAGCGTAATCGGCAGAGTAGATGATGCGATCAGGCGCCGCCTGGGGCCGGTGGAGAGAATCAACTCGACATCGCCAAAGTCGACCGCTTCACGGCTGTATGCGCCGTGACCGCCTTCATCCAGGATTCGGCGGTGGGAAAGCCGACCTTCGGGCAGCGCCTCGAGCAGCGGCTCCAACCGCTCCACGGTAATGTCCTTGGTGTGATACTCGAAGAAACCACCCAAACGCCCTCGGCTCATGGTGGCCCCCACAGTATGCGAGGTGGCGATGTCAAGGACGATGATATTTTTTTTGTCCGCCGCCAACCGATCCATGGACGCCCCCAAAATGGCGGCCATGCCTGAATCCATCACATAGACCCGTTCGGTGGGCAGATGAAGCGCGTCGGTGGCGATGGTCAGCAGCCGGTTCATGGACGGTGGCACCGCATCGGACCGATACATCAGGGCCTGGGGCACCGGATTGTACTCCAGCGCCGCCGTGAACAACTGATGCCGATAATCCAGATGCGAGACACCAGGTGGCGCCACGCCGTGATCCTGTGCGCAGACGGCCACGGCGTCGAATTCAAAGGGTACGCCCATCCCCTCGACGATGCGCTGCAAACGACGGGGTTGAAGATCACCGGTTCTAACATGCTGAAAGGTTGAATCCGTTTTCAATTGCTCGGCTTCGGCATGGTCCACCACGCGAATGCCATGGCGGGTCACGCGCTCACGGTCATGATGAATGGTGGCCGCGGCGGGTGCCGTCATCACCACCTGGGCGGTTTTTGCGCGATCGACAAGCGCCTGGGAAACCGGGCCGCCGCCCATTTCTCCACCCGTTACCAGCAGGTTTCCGGGAATCGCGCGGATTTTATCGGCCAGCACTCGCACCGGCGAACGCACCACGGCTTTGTAATGCAAATCGTGCTCCGTGTCATAGTAAAGCATATCCAGTGTGCCGGCACCGATGTCCAGCATGAGATAGCGTCCCATGGTCGTTATCCTTTTGTTGATGGCTTGAACTTGTTTATCTGCTCCCGAATAAATTGTCTGAAACCGCTTCGCTCGGTGTCTAGCGCCGTCTCCAACGGGCTACGGTTGCGGTTTTCGATCAGCTGTTTGATGGTCCCCAGGAGCTCGGGGTGGGCCTGGACAATCTGGGCAGCGATGGATTTGGCACGATCCAACAAATGCTCCCGTGGCAGCACTTCGTTGACGATGCCCCACGCCAGCGCCGTATGGGCGTAAATCGGCTGACAGGTGAAAGAGATTTGCTTGGCCCGCCGCTGCCCTACGGTCTGCTGAAGAAGCTGGGTCATTCCCCATCCCGGATGAATCCCCACCCGGGCGTGGGTATCGGAAAACTGTGCATTTTCTGCGGCGATGATAAAATCGCAATTCAGCGCCAGCTCAAAGCCTCCGGTAATGGCGTGTCCGTTGACCGCCGCAATGATGGGTTTATCGCAGGCGCGCATCAGATCCGGCAGATCTTTTCCGTCTCCCCGGGGATCGAAGAGATTCTCCTTGCCGATGGCATCCAGGTCGAGGCCGGCACAGAAAGAGGGGCCGTTGCCGGTGATGATCACCACGCGGATATCGTCATTGGCGGCCACGGTTTCCAGCATGCCGTAAAGATCCACCAGCAATTGCTGGTTGATGGCATTGCGTAGCTCGGGTCGATTGAGTGTAATCACGGCAATTTGATTCTCTACGTCCAGGAGCACAGGGGGTGCCATGGTTCTCTCCTCTGATTATCTTAAACGCCATTTTCAAGGGTCATCTGTCGTGGATCATCCACAAACATCCCGTCCACGCCCATGGCCAGCATCGCTTGGGTATCGATGCAACCACCCACCGTATAGGGGAAGACGTTGACGCCTGCGCTGTGCAGGGTGTCCACCTGCCTGCGGGTCAGCACCCGGTAGTCCGGATGCCAGGAAAAGGCCTTCAAGCGATCGATCCAGTCGAACAGACGATCATCGGCGGGAACCTCGGCCAGCAATCCAATGGCGACACCCGGATCCAGACGACGCAAACGCGCCAAGACCCGCCAGTCAAAACTCGACACCAGCACATCGGCCAGCATCTTTTTATCCTGCACCAGGGAAAGCACCTGCCTTTCGACCGCATCAACAGGGCCGTCGGACTCGAACGCCTCGGACTTGATCTCGATGTTGACCAAGAGGCGCCCCTTAGCCATGTCCAACACCTGGGCCAGGGTGGGCAGGCGCGCCATCTTGAACCGCGGATGGAACCAACTCCCGGCATCCAGGTGACCGAGTTCGTCCAGGCTTAACGCGTTGACCTTGCCACTGCCGTTGGTGGTGCGATCGACGGTATCGTCGTGAATGACCACCAACTTGCGATCCTTGGTCAGGCTGACATCCAGTTCGATCATGTGCGCCCCCGCATCGATGGCCGCGGCAAAGGCAGCCAGGGTGTTTTCCGGAAATCGGGCACTGACCCCCCGGTGAGCGATATATAACGGTTTAGGCAGGTTGTCGATCTTCATCTATAGATGATCCTTCACCATTGGCATCGACCCAAATTCGGGACAAACCCATTTGGGTGATGAACTCGGTACGGATGCCGCTAAAAACACCATCACCCTAAAATACCGTACCGGCGAAAAGAATTCAATTGTCCATCTGAAGATCGGTGACACGGGAAAAGGCATGGACCGGCAGATGCTGGAAAAGATCTTCGATCCTTATTTTACAACCAAAAAAAGGGGAGAGGGAACCGGGCTGGGCCTTTCCGTGGTCCACGGTATCGTCAAGAAACTGGGCGGCCAACTATCCGTTTACAGCGAACCGGGCCAGGGGACCGTCTTCCATGTCTTTCTGCCCTGCACCGTGTCCGATCATGCCGGCGATTCTCCCGATAGTGTGGCGCCAATTGCTGGTGGAAGCGAGCACATTGTTATCGTCGATGACGAGCAATCCATTGTATCGCTGCAAACGGAATTGCTGACAGAATTGGGCTATCGGGTAACCGCCTTTGACTCGAGCGAGGCGGCGCTGTCCTTTTTCAAAGACGGGTCCATGGACGCAGACCTGTTGATTACCGATATGAACATGCCGACGCTGTGCGGCGATGAATTGGCCCGGCAAGTTCTGGCCCTTTTTCCCAAACTTCCCATTATCATCTGTACCGGGTTCAGCGATAATTTGGACGAGGAAAAGGCCAAACAAATCGGCATTCGTGCATACCTGGTAAAGCCGGTCACGAAACGACGGATGGCCGCGTGCATCAGAAGCCTCTTGGGCTAACGGCCATCGGAAAGCCTGAAGCAGATGGTGGAAATGATTAGAATTCGCCGTTTACAAGCCGAGGTAAGCTTCCCTGATTTCGTCGGAAGCCTTCACCATTTCCGGAGTTCCATGCGCCTTGATGGTTCCCTCGTGCATGACATAGACATAATCGGCGGCCTTCAGCGACGCGTCGGCATTTTGTTCCACCAGGAGGATGGTCAGGCCGATTTCGTCTTTCATCTTCTGGATGCTTTCGAACATCAGCTCCACCAGCAGGGGGGCCAGGCCCTGGCTGGGCTCGTCCAGCATGATCAGCTTGGGTTTGGTCATTAAGGACCGTCCGATGGTGACCATCTGCTGTTCTCCTCCGCTGAGCGAGCCGGCCATCTGGGCCCGCCGTTCCGACAGCCGGGGGAAAAGCTCATAGACCTTGGCCAGGGAGGCTTTACGGTGCGCCTCGGCCCGTTTCAGGTAGGCGCCCATGTACAGATTTTCTTCCACGGTCATATTGGGAAACAAGTGCTTGCCTTCAGGCACCAGCGCCAAGCCCAGGTCCACTTTTTTATGGGTCGGCTCCCGCGTAATGTCTTGCTCCTCGTAAATGACCGATCCGCTCCAGGGAGGGACGGAGCCGAAAATCGTTCCCAGTAGGGTACTTTTGCCGGCCCCGTTGGGACCGAGCAGCGAGGTGATGGTGCCGGCCTTCACTTCCAGGCTGGGCTTCCAGAGAACCTGCATGGGACCGTAACCGGATTCGAGATCGTTGACCTGCAGCATGCTTATTTGCCTCCCGCGCCACCGAGATAAACTTCGACCACCCTGGGATCACTCAAGGCTTCCTGGGTCGGGGCGTCCACCAATTTGGCTCCCTGATGGAGAACGATTACTTTTTCCGCCATACCGAGCACGGCCCGCATGATGTGTTCGACCATGGCCACCAGAGCGATATGCTCTTCCCTGGCAATCTGCTGCAAGAACGCCACCATTTGATCGATATCGCTGGGGTGCATGCCGGCCATGGCCTCGTCCATGAGCAGGATCTTCGGTTTCATGGCCAGGGCGCGCCCGATTTCCAGCATTTTTTTCTCGATGGGCGTCAGCGTTCCGGCGGCTTTATCCCGATGGGCCGTAAGATCGAGCCTTGCGATGAGCTGATCGGCGACTTCCATGGAGGCGTCCACACTGAGTGTCTTGCCCATTCTGCCGAACATGGCCCCCACGGCGATGTTCTCCCGGACCGTTTCCGAACTGAACGGCCGTGGAATCTGAAAGGTCCTGCCGATGCCCAAAGGCGCCCGCTTGAATGGGGGCATCCGGGTAATGTCGGTGCCCTCGAAAAAAATCTGCCCTTCGTCGGGGAAAAATACACCGCTGATCAAATTGAACAGGGTGGTCTTGCCCGAGCCGTTGGGGCCGACGATGCCGACGAACTGGCCGGTGTCGATCTCCAGGCTCACGCTGTTGACGGCCACCAGGCCTCCGAAGCGTTTGGTTACGTTGTCGAGCTGCAGCAGAGTCATGTGATCGCACCTGGTTTAGATGATGTAACGGCCCAGGGCCGTGTTTCTTGTCTTGGCCTTCAGCATGCCGATCACCCCTTCCGGAAACACGACGATGATAACGATGATGATCGGCGCAAAAATCAGCAGCTGAAACCCGGGAATAAAGATCGACAGATAGTATTTGGATACGCCGTAAATAAGGCCGCCGACCAGCGGGCCCAAAAGGGTTCCCGCCCCGCCGAGCAGGACGATGATGATCGCTTCGATGGTGTAATGAATTTCAAACACTTCCGGCGGAAATACATAGGGCGTTTTCAAGGCCCATGAAGAGGCCCCCACCAGTCCGGCAAAGCAGGAACTGGTAATAAAGGCGATGATTTTGAACTTGGTCACGTTGATGCCCATGACCTTGGCGGCATCCTCGTCTTCTCTCAAGGCGGTCAGGGCATAGCCGATCTTGCTGCGCATGTAGATGAGGGTCACCATGGCCGCCAACACCGCAATCACCAGAACGATCACGTCGGCCCAGAAGGTCGCCAGCGCGCTGGCCGCCTCCCGGCCCAGGATCTGATTGAGCTGGGCCATGAAGATGATGCCTTCCGAGCCGTTCCAGATCCGGGCCCCTTCGATCAAAAATCGGAAGCCCTCGTTGACCCCGATCGTGGCAATGGCGAAATACGCTCCGCGCAGGCGCAGGGCCACGGCACCGACGGCAATGGAAAGCAGGGTCGACATGAGCATGGCCATGGCAAACCCGATCACGATGATACCGATACCGAGATGCTCCAGATGGGCGAGTCGGCTGATGGCCAGCGCCATCCCGTAAGTGCCCACCCCCATAAAGGCCACATAGCCGAAATCCACGTAGCCGGTCATGCCCAGGAAGATGTTGAACGCCTGGCCCAGGGCACAGTAGAACAGAAGCATGGCCACCAACTGCCACATCCCCGACACATTACGTCCGACCAGAAAGAGGGCGGCGTAAAGCACCAGAACGGGCAGCATCGGATAATATTTGATTAGTTTGGTTTTCATTTGCGTGCCAGCAGTCCGGTAGGTCGGATCAGTAAAATGATCAACAGGATGACGAACGAGAGAAACCGCGTCAGGGCAAATGGCTCCACACCCGGCAGCAAGGCAAACAAGGTGTACGAGCCGTTTTCGATCAGGCCGAAGACCAGCCCTCCGAAAAAGGCGCCGTAAGGCGATGAGAGTCCCCCGAGCACGGCGATGACAAAGGCCTTGAGGGTGTACCCGCCCCCCATGTAGGGATTGATACCGACCGGTATGAACATGGTCAGCAATACGCCGCTGGCAACGGTCAGGCCGATTCCCAGGGCAAAACTCCAGGCGTAGGCGGCGCCGACATTGACCCCGCATACCCGCGCCCCTTCACTGTCTTCGACCACGCTGCGCATGGCCGATCCGGCCCGGGTGCGATTGAACCACAGATACAGCAGTACGGCGATGGCCACGCTCCCCAGACAGGCCAGCAGCTTGGACACCGGAAGCACCGTGATCCCCAGATTGATTTTGCCCACCGCCCAGTTGTAACCCCGAAATTCCGACCCGAACATGAGTTTGATGACTTCCTGCAGCAGCACGCCGATGGAGAAGGTGGCCAGCAGCGTGGCCAGTTCGGGGGCCTTGATCAGGCGTTGGACGACGGTATAGTAAAAAAGGAGGCCCAGTCCGAGGCCGATGGCGAAGGCCACCGGGATCGCCAGGACCGGGTTGATCCCCAGGGCGGAAAACAGCCAGAAGGCAATGAAAGCGCCGACCATGACAAAAGCACCGTGGCCGACGTTGACCACCTTGAGGACCCCGAAGATCAGACTGAGGCCCATGGTGGCCATTCCGTAAACGGCGCCCAGGATAAGCCCCTGGAACAGATTCCCGGCAAGTTGTTCGAATACCATGCGCGACTCGCTCTTGATGGATGGGGTGAATGTCAACGCTCAGAGCCGAAATTGACGCCGAGGACGTCGCGGCGGTGCGATATCCACCGCGGCTCCAAGTGGTTAGTGGAAGAGCGGTTTTTTACGGAAGGGCAACCTTGCCCTTGGCTTTTTCGGCAAATGTGGGCATGGGATAGCAGACCTTGCCGGTCTGGGCTTCTTCGGGCCACACGATGATCCGCTCGGTTTTCTGCCATTGGACGTCCACCATGGTGTGACCGACCTGCATGCCGTTTTCATCGACATCCCATCCGCCGTAAAACGACATGAATTCCAGATCCCCCAGGGCCTTGCGCACCTTGGCCGAGTCGACGGAACCGGCTTTTTCGACGGCCAGGACATAGGCCAGTACCTGGGCCCCGGCTTCGGCCGCGTGATAGTCGGGAACCATCTCTTTACCGGCGGCTTTTTTGAAAAGCGCGACGAATTCGTCCTGGCCGGGGCCGATCCATGGCAACCCGACCTTCTTGGCCTCGGATTCGGCATATTTCACGCCATATTCCCAATGGGAGGGACCCATCACGCCTTCGGCCATGCTCTCCAGGGCTTCGTAAAAAGCGGGCAGGGTGGCTGCAGCGATTAGCGACAGTGCATTGGTGTCGATGTCCAGGTCGGCCATCTGGCGGTTGAACAACTGCCCGTCTTCGAAGTGCCCACCGCCAAGAACGAAGTCGGGTTTGGTCGCCTTCATCGCCGAAAGCAGGGGCGTCAGGTCGGTCACGCCCTTGGGATAGGTTCTTTTGAAAACAATTTGGAACCCAAGCGCCTTGGCATGGGCCTCGGCGCCTTCCATGACCATTTTGGCGAACTCGGAATCCTCGTATGCCAAGGCCACCTTTTTGGCCTTGGGGTCGATTTTGTGGATCATGTCGAGGGTTCCCCGATGATAGCTGGAGGCTGGGCCGATGGTCTGAACGATGTACCGGAAGCCCTGCTGGAAAATTTTGTTGTTGGCGCCACCGTGGTCCATGTAGAGCATGCCTCGGGCTTCGGTGACCGGGGCGCCCCGAAGCGTCAGGCCGGAACTGTAAGGCGCAAAGACGACATCGACTTTGTCGACCGTCGCCAGGCGGCCGATCAGACTGGTGACCGACTCCTTGTTCGATTCGCAGTCGTAATAGGTATACTCCAGTGGCGTCTTCTTCCCTTTCAGACTGACGCCGCCGTAGGTGTTGTTGACCCAGTCGACGCATGCTTTGATCCCGGCCACGGCCTGCTCTCCGGCTTTGGCGTATTTCCCGGAAAGGCAGGCCGGATGCCCGATGACGATGGAATCGGCGGCATCCACGCTAGCGAAACCGAGGCCAGTGGCAATCAGGAAAAAACCCAGTGCGATCCGTGCAACCTTTTTCATCGGATACCTCCTCCCCTCCAACGGAAGGCGAGCCCCCCGTCGATCTGTGAGTTCTGCCTGCGTAAGAATCGATCCATTTTTCCCCGGCTTTTGCCGGCCGGCCGATATGTCTTACGAAAGCAAAGAAGATGAAAGCCACACAATAAAACCGTGCTTTCGTTGGATCGTTATTAATGAGCTAATGCTCACATAGCATTTGTCAGGCCGGGTGTCAACTCGACAATCAGAATATGAAGATCGATCATTCCATAAATCAGCATTCCTTCTATAAAATCTCTATAAAATCTATTTTTATCCACCGAATGTATTTACGATTCGATCTTTCTTTTTGGAGATGAAACAGGCAGGATGTCCGTGTTGGTTAGGGTGACTGTATAGCGGTCCCCATCGTGTTGCCCTGGTCGTCGGTAAATGCTCTGGGGAAGCGGTGACTCTCGATGAGACGAGCCATGCCGTTGACATCGGGTGATCAAGCATGAAAAAATAACAATGGTTATCTATAGAAATGGAGAAAACCGATAGATGATTGCCACCCAGACCACGATTGATATTCCTGGCAAGGGCCTGGTATCGGCGGTGCTGAGTGTGCCGGACGGTCCCGTCGAAGCGCCATCGACCGGCATAATCATTGCCCACGGTGCCGCCAACGACATGCACAACGATCTGATTGTCGCTTTTGCCGAAGGGCTGGCCGATGCCGGCCATGCCACTTTAAGATTCAATTTCCCTTACAAGGAAAAAGGAAAAAAATCCCCGGACGGTCAGGCAACCCTGGTTCACACCTGGAAAGCCGTTTATGCCTGGCTAAAAACCAATCCCCAGGCTGCTGCCCATCGGATTATCGCGGCCGGGAAATCCATGGGGGGGCGGGTGGCCTCACAGATGGCCGCTGCGGGCGAACTGGATGTTGCCGCGCTGATTTTCCTCGGCTATCCTCTGCACGCGCCGGGTCGTACCAACCAGTTGCGTGACGACCATCTTTATAATATCAATGTGCCGATGCTGTTTTTCGAAGGCACGAAAGATCCCTTGTGCAATCTGGACAGCCTTGGCCGCGTTCTGGATCGATTGCCGGGTCGGGTCACCCTGAACACCATTGACGGCGGCAATCACTCTTTCAAGCTCCCGGCATCGTCGTCCCGCTTGCCAGCGGATGTCCACCGGCAGATCGTTGATCAAAGTGTGGGGTGGATCGAATCTCTTATTTGAAATGAGGCAACCATGCGCTTATTGTTCTGGTATTGCGACCGTTTCGCCTGGAATCCAACCTTGAAAACCCTGTCCGACGCCCCGGATGCGGAACCCATGGCCCACGAAAAGACAGTCGTGGCGTTCATCCACATCGAACCCAAAGATGTGGCCAACGGCAGTTCAGCGGAAACCAAGCTGGTCAAAAACGCCAAATGGCTGGCCAGGAAGTGGGAGACCCAGCAGGTTATCCTGCACTCGTTTACCCATCTGGGAGAAGAAAAGGCCGATCCCGGTGAAGCCAAGCGCTTGATCGACCGTGTGCAGCAACGGCTTGAAACCGCTGGATACACGGCCGTCCAAACCCCATACGGTTATTTCAATGATCTTTCCATTGCCGCGCCCGGCCATCCGCTGGCAAGAATCTACAAGGAATTTTAGGGGGTATATGAATAGCGACTTCGGACCTGAATATGCGTCGATCCACGATACGGCCTTTGTCCCCAGGTACCGGGCCAGTTGCTACTGCGGAGCCGTCCGCTATGAGGTGTGCGCCGAACCGGTGGACGCCAAAATCTGCCACTGTCTGGTCTGCCAGCGGCTTCACGGCGCGCCCATGCAGTGGGCGGCCATTTTCCATAAAAAAGACGTCAGACTCACGGCCGGCATCGAGCAACTGCGTTTTTACAACAGCGAGCGCGACCAGCACGCCCGCATCCTGCCCTGCAAGGTCAGCTGCGCCAGATGCGGCACCCCCATCGCGGACGAAGGCCGCCGAATGTGGCTGGCATTCCCCTCCTTGTTTGATTTTGGTCCCGGCCGGGAAATACCGGCAGCCTTCCGGCCGACCTGCCATATCTTTTACGGCACCCATGTGGTCGAAATCTGCGATGATCTGCCCAAATGGTCGGGACACAAGGATCATTCCCAACGCCTGTAGTGTAAAGACCTCGCGCCCAAGCTCCGCTTGGGAGCGCGCGGAGCTCAGTGCGGTTCGCCTGAACGTTGAAGGTTCCCAGGCGGAGCTTGGGAACCAGATTAACCCCAAAAATAGAAAAGCCCTGCGCATCTTTAAATCTTACCGATGCGCAAGGCCCACAGCGTTTCAACGTGTAGAAGCGTTTACCCCTTGATTTCGGACAACTGCTCAATGAACGCCTCCACCTTGGTCTTGGTCTGCTCATCGGACACGCAGCGCATGTCGCACAGGTCGCCGTCGATGGTCAGGCTGGGAATGCCGCTGACCTTCTCGATCCGTTTGACCATGCCGTAGCGGCAATTGGAGTTGTTCGGGCAGGTACGGGCATCGTGATAGATGATGCCGTCGATGTCGTACAAGTCCAGCTTGTCTTTGATGTACTTCTCTTTGTAATCATCGGAACGGACGATGAACAGCTCCGTGTAGGCACGGGCCATGCTGCGGAAAGGATCATCGGCCTCAAGGGAGGTGAAAATCCAACTGCTGCAATAGGTCGATGCCAAAACATTGGCCTGCAATCCGGCAAACAGCTTGGCGTGGGCGGAGAGTCGTCCCCACACCGGCATGCCGTCCCAATAGATACGATATTTCTCACCCTCGATGGCGGCATCCTTTTTCGCGACCTTTTCCTTGAGCTCGGCCAGCAGTTTTTCATACAGATCCACGGCGATCTGGGTGCCCCGGCCCACGACTGCCGGCCCCATCAGTGTGGACGCGTCGAAAAAGGTCATCGGGGCGGGTCTGGCCGCCGTCGTTTCCAGGACTTCTTTCCACTTATCGGAACATTGCCGCGACAATCCGACCGTTTCCTTGAACCGGTCCATATCCAATGGCTTGCCGGCAATCGCTTGCAGCGGTTTGACCAGAGCCTCGATCTGCTTGGCAATGTCGTCCACGATGGCCTCGTTGACGTCATTTACGGACCGGTTGGTTTCCACGCCGATGACAGGCACGTTGAACTCGCGGGCGTAATAGGCAAACCAGTCCTGCACGTCCCGGCACTGATTGGTATTGTAAACCAGCACATCCGGCTTGGGCACGCTATCGATGCCGGGATAGGCCTTGGACAAGGGGGTAAACTTGTTCAGGTAGGCACCGACATCAGATGTCAGATAAGAGCAGATTTCCGGTGAATAGCCCAGCGCATTGGCCGTGGGGATCACGTCTGTCGCGGTACGCGTGCTGCCCAGCATGGCACCGTGGGTTTCGGGAAAATACACCAGAAAGCCCATGGCGCGTAAAAGCTCGGTCGGCCCCACGCTGGTACACCAGGCAACCTTGCGATTACCGGTAGTTGCCGCGTCATTCAGTTCATAGTAATAATCTTTCATGAACCGGCCCATGTCCTTGGCGGTGTTGATCACTTTCCTGGCTACTTTTTTCTCTTCTGTCATACATTCCTCAACTATTGATGGTTCATTGCAAACAGTGCGGCTCCAATGGCGCCGGTAAGCTGCGGATAAGCCGGCACCAGGATTTCTCTTTCGATCATCTCTTCCGCCATTTTGACCAGATATGAATTATGGGCCACCACCCCGCCGGTCATGACGACGTTTTCGGTCAAGGCATCCATCTCCATCACCCGTTTGATGACCGAAAAGAACAGGCCTTTGATGATGTCCTCAACCTTTTTCCCGTTGCGGATGTTTTCCAGCACCTCGGTGCCGGAAAACACGGTACAGTAACTTCCCAGTTTGACCATCTCGGTGGATTGGCTCGCCTGGTCGTTCATATCCTCCAACGGGATATTCAAACGCAGGGACATTTCTTCCAAAAAGGCGCCCGTACCGGCCGCGCACTTGCGGTTCATCTTGAAATCCGTACGCAATCCCCGGTCATTGAGCTTGATGATTTTATTGTCTTGCCCGCCGATATCGATAATGGAAATGGCTTTGGGAAAAAGATGATAACATCCCTTGGCATGACAGGCGATTTCAGTCTTTGTATCAGCGGCAAAGGGGACATTCTTGCGGCCATAACCGGTGGCAAAGGTTTCTGCGATATCCGCGTTGGATTTATTGGCCATGGCCAATGCCTCTTCAAGGCAGGCATCCGCCGTCTGGCCATAATCGATTCCCGATTTTTTAACCGATCGACCGATCAGTTCTTTATTCTCATCCAGCACGGCCACTTTGGTTCTGGATGCCCCCAGATCAATTCCTACGAAAACTAAAGAAGACATATTGGTTCATCATTCCGAAAATTTAAAATATGTAGCATGCGTTTTTCCTCGCCAAAAATCATAGCGGGCCTTAGACAGGGTTTTCCAACAACCGCTTAAAGCAGCTGCGCCACATGCACCACTTCCACCGGCATATCATACCGCCGGATGCCGTCCATCAACTGAATCATGCAGCCCGGGCAAGCCGTGGCAACGATACTGGCGCCGGTTTTTTGAATCGACGCCATCTTTTTTTCCTGAATCGACAGGCTGGTCTCACGATGCTTGATGCCAAAGGTCCCGCCCAATCCACAGCAGGCATCCGCGTTTTCCATCTCCACGAATTCCACCCCGTCCAGCGATTGCAAAAGCTGCCTTGGATACTCGCTGACCCCCTGATGCCATTTGAGATGGCAGGGATCGTGGTAAGTGATTTTTACCGGCGCTTCTGCCTGCCGCATCGGTTGAAAACTCGTGCCCACGAGAAATTCCGAAAAATCAGCGACCTTTGATGATACCGCATGGGCCTTGTAACGCATCTCCAAATCGTTTTCAAACCATTTGCCGTATTGCTTCAACGTGGTGCCGCAGGTGGCGCAACTGGTGACGATATGGTCAAAGGATGCCAGGGCGTCGATATTTTGTCGGGCCATGGAACGCGCGGTCCGGCTGTCACCGGCGTTCTTCACGGCCATGCCGCAACAGGTCAGGTTGTCGGGGGTGACCACCTCGAAACCGGCCAATGCCAGCAGGCGGGCGCTGTCGAAACCAACCTGGGAAAAGAAAAACTCGAACCCGCAGCCCGGGAAAAAGGCCACGCGTCCCTTGGCGGGTCGAGGGTGGGGTGGATTAAGCGGCTCGGGCATGCGTTTGGACAAAAAGGTGCTGGCAATGCGCGGGACGCTCAGGCCGCCCGTAAAAAGGGCGGTTGCATCGGCCATATGCCGCATGGGGCGGCCTTCCGAATGGTTGAGCCCTGGAATCAGCGCGGCAACGCGAATCAACTGCGCCATGAGCGGGCGGTGTTTCAGGATGCCCCGATAAAGCAACTGTTGCCAGATCGACACCCCGTTGGCGGCCAACCGTTTTTCGCGGGCCTGGATGTTGATATCCGGTGACGGCACCCCGGCCGGACACACGGCCTGACACCGTCCACAAAGCAGGCACGCATCCAGGCAGTCACCATAGCTGTCCTGATCCGGAATCGACGCTTGCTCGGCCATGCGAACGAGCAGGTTACGACCACGGGCCACATGGCTCTCGACGTGATCCACCTGGTACACCGGACAGGTTGACATGCAGAAACCGCACTTCATGCATTGGGCGGCACTGGCTTGTGGGTCCGACGAACTCATGACGACTCCCATATTTTTCCCGGGTTGAGAAGGCCCTTTGGATCAAACGCCGCCTTGATGCCCTTGAGCAGGGCAATGGCGTCCGGCGACATGGCTTTCTTGAGATATTTTTGTTTTTCAAGGCCGATCCCGTGCTCCCCGGAAATGGCGCCGCCTAGAGCCAGAGCATTGTCGAACAGCTCTCCAGCCGCCTTTTGTGCCAGCGCATAGTGGGCGGCATCGTTCTTGTCGGTCAGGATACACGGGTGTAGATTGCCGTCACCGGCATGACCGATGATGGGAATCGTCAGGCCGTATTGCTGGCATAATTTTTTGGTGTGGGCGATCTGATCGGCGATGCGATTGGTGGGCACGGTCACATCCTCGGCCAATACCGTGGGAGAGGCGCTGAAAACAGCCGAAAAGCCGGCCCGCCTAGCGGTCCAGAAGGTATTGGCCTCGGCGTCATCTTTGGCGGCGCGCACGTCCATGGCGCCGGTCTGCTCACAAAGCGATATCACCGCCTGGGTTTCCTGGGCGACATTCTCCGTCGACCCATCCATCTCGAAAAGCAGAATGGCCTCGGCGCTCAGCGGAATGCCCAGCGGAATGCGCTCTTCGATCCGGCGCACCACCCAGTTGTCCATCAATTCGATCTTGGCCGGCATCACTCCGCTCGCGCGCACGGCATGAACCGCCCTGCCGGCGGTCATTACCCGGTCGAAAATAGCCAGAACCGTGCTTTTCGTCTGTGGCAGAGGCAGAAGCCGCAGGGTTACATCGGCAATCACCGCCAGCGTTCCCTCGGCACCGCATAAGATCTGCGGCAGATCATAGCCGGTGACATTTTTCATGGTATTGCCCCCCAAATGGACGATACGGCCGGAAGGCAAAATGGCGGTCACCGCCAGTAGATAATGCTTGAACACCCCGTATTTCACCGCATAGGGACCGCCGGCATTCTCGGAAACACATCCACCGATGGTGGCGGCCAAAAAGCTCTGCGGATCAGGCGGAAAAAACAGATTCGCTTTGGCCAGGGCCTGGTTCAAGTCATTCAGCACCACCCCCACTTCGGTCCTGACCGTAAAATTCTCCCGATCGATATTAAGGATCCGGTTCATGCGGGTGGTGCACAACACGATTCCACCGGCCACGGGGACCGGGCCGCCGCTGAGGCTTGTCCCCGCGCCCCTGACGGTCACCGGAATCTCATGGGCATCGGAAATCGCCATGATCTGGGAAATGTGTTCGGGCGTGGATGGAAAGACCACCGCCTCGGGCTCGCCCTTGCAATGGGTGGTGCCATCGACGCCATAGACCGCCAGATCGTTGGCGCCGGTCAGCACCGCATCGCTGCCAACGATCTTTTCGAGATTCTTCAACAATTCCGGTGTCAGGCGCATGGCAACATCCTCAGGCTGCTATCTCAAAATTCAACGCACCCGCTTCATTTGCCTTTTGGGATTGTTTGATCAGCACCTGGCACAAGAAAACCATGACGCCAAAAGGCATTCGGTCGGCGATGGTCTCGACCCACTTGGCCTTTTCCATGGCGATGTCTTTGGGATTTTCTCCCTTGCCGGTGCGATCGAGCATTTCCTGGTGATAGGCGCCGGTGGTTTCAAGCGCCCGGCCCAGGAAGCCGTTTACATCCGTGGCAATGCATCCATTGTGGCTCAGCGCCAGGCGACTGGCGACCAACTGCCCCAGCTTTTTTAAGCTGGAAACATAATTTGATAAGGATTCGAAGTAGTTGGGCCAAAACACGTCTTCTTCGGGATTGTAGAATCCGGTAGCATCCCCGATGGCCAGCGTGCCTTCTTTTTCTTCATGGTAAGCCACTTGGCAGGCCGAGTGGCCCGGAATGGCATGCGCGGTCCAGACGATCCCATCGCCCAGATCGATGCGGTCGTTTTCATTGACGATTGAATCGACCTGAAAATTATAGGCATCCAAGTCCTCGGGAATGGATTTGATTTCCGCCTTGGACTGCAGGATCTTGGAGATGCCGGTGTCGAGCCCCTTGAACTCCTTGAGCACGAATCCATTGTAAAGCACCTTGGCGGCCAACGGGCTGCCAATGGCTTTCAGATGGGGCCAGGCCATTCTCAAGCGCGGCAAGGCACCGATATGATCGGTATGGGTGTGGGTCAGGGCAACATATTTGATCCGCTGCGGGTCGATTCCCAAGGTGTCGATTTGATTCATGACGATATCGGCGGTGGCGCTGATGCCGCCCTCGATCAACATGGCATCTTTGCCTACGGACAGGTACATCGGGAAAAACGGGGTTCCCAATTGATAAAAATTCGGAGTGATCGCGATCGGCTCGAATCTGTTGGTCATGGCAACATCCTTCCATGCATTAATTGTGAGTAATCATGATGATGAAAGCGTTTCTTAACCTAATTTTCTTAGGTAACGCCCTTGACCGCAAAACATATAATATGTAACCAAAGTCAGGCACGTAGCATATCTATAAAAAAAAGCGCAAACATTTTTCGATCCCCCCAAATGGCGCAACGATTCAAAATTATTTAATATCAATTTATTTCAGATAGTTAAAAAATTAATAAAATTATGCATAGTGCCTACTATTGTCATAAAAAATGTGCATTAACCCAAAACGACAACGAACGGACACCGCGGTCCGGTTTTCGTCACCCCCCATAAAAAATAATCCGTGTGTGTCATATTATTCATAATATACTAATATAAATCGGTATATTTTTAATTCACTGTCTCTATACCAGGGTCGGCATGCCCACCCAACTGGCCTTCAACATAGAAAATTTCTATATAATTTTATTCGGTGTGTGCCTACACAAAAAGACTGGAAAGGAGGGAATTTTCGTTTCCATCAATGGGGGAAGACGTTAGCATGCGTTTCAAGATCGGCAACCATTTTTTGCCGCCAATCTTGCCGAGTGGGGAAAAAAACGGTCTGTCATTGGGTCAGCGACTGGATTTTTTCCAACAACGTGTTTTTGCGTATGGGTTTTACCAGGAAAGCATCGCAACGATCACGGGCCTTGACCACGTAGTCTAGTTTGCTGTGCGCGGTGACCATAATTTTTTTTGCCGATGGAATGCCGTTTTTGCTTTCCAAATCGCAAAATCGGTTCAACAGATCCAATCCGGTGATGTCCGGCAGTTCAATATCAATCGCCACCAAATCGTAAGGCTGATTCTCGCTTATCGACTTTACAAAATGCTCCGTGGCCTGAATGCCATTCACCGCCGTGTCGCAATGTCCCACATTGGTCAGCATCAACTCCAGCTTCGTCAAGGCAATGGGTTCATCGTCAATTAACAAAATCTTCATGGTTTTCTTCCTTTCCATTGGGAGAGAAATTCCTTGAGAAGAATGAACTGGTTTTTCAAATCATTGAAACCCGCGTTTAAATCCGATGGCTCGGCCGTCTGGCTGATCTTTTCAAGGTGGGCGGCCGCCTTGGACAAAGGCGCCGCTTCGAGTGTGGCGGCCCCTCCCTTGATGGCATGGGATTCCTTCATCGACCAGATCAACGGTAAAACCGGCGGCCGTCAAATGCATGTAGGCCACTTGCTGGTTCACCAGGTAATCGTCGGCCACCAAGACACGGCCGCGATACCGCGGTCCCCGATCTTCGCCAGGAGGAACATCGGCGGCAAGTGACGACGGTTTGGACGGCAGGGAGGGATCCATGTCGACACGCCCCGTCACCCGCCGGACGATCGCCTTCAAATCCTCGACGGTCACCGGCTTGGCAAGGGCATGGTCAAACCCAAGCGATGAAACGTCTTCGCCGGTCACCACATCTTTGAGACTGGTCGCAATGACGATGGGCAGATGGGCATGGCGTGACAGCGCCTTGATACGGTCGCGAAGTGTCCTGGCATTGATTCCTGAAAGCTGGTCATCGACGATGACCGCGCAGATCGGCAGACCATCTTCCTCGGTCGGTTTGGCCAATACATCAAGGCCTCCCTCAGCATCTGCGACGGTTACGGGCACGACACCGAATCGATCGAGATAAACCGAGAGAACGCGACCCATGGTCGTACTGTTGGTCACGACCAGTATCGACCGTCCGGCCTGACGGTCGGTTTCAACCGTCACGCCCCGGCCCGCCGGGTCAACGCCGAAATTCGCGCTAAACCAGAACGTGCTGCCCTCGCCAGCACGACTGGTCAGCTGGATTCGACCGCCCATCAACTCAACCAGTTGTTTGCTGATGGTGGTCCCCAGCCCGGTTCCCCCATAGCGGCGGGTCGTGGAATTATCCGCCTGGCTGAAACTCGAGAAAATTCGATCCACCTTGTCCGCTTCGATACCAATCCCCGTATCGACAACGGCGAAGCGGAGCACGGCCTGATCTCCCGATCGTTTTTCCAATCTGGCCTCGATAAGAATTTCACCGGCATGGGTAAATTTGACGGCGTTGCCCGTCAGATTGAGCAAAACCTGGCGCAGGCGCACGGGGTCGCCAATCAGCGCGCCGGGAATCGCTGGGTCGACGAACACATTCAATTCGATCCCATTTTCGGTCGTCTGAAAAATGAAGCTTTCGCCGACCTCTTCCACCAACCGGCACGGATCGAAAGCGATCCGCTCCAGTTCCAGTTTGCCGGCCTCGATCTTCGAGAAATCCAGCACGTCGTTGATTTGCCGCAACAGGGAAAAGGATTCGCGGCTGATGATCTCCACGATACGGCGCTGGCTGTCGGTCAGCTCCGTGGTCAGGGCAACGTCGGTCATGCCGATGATGCCGTTGAGCGGTGTCCTGAGCTCATGGCTCATCTTGGCCAGAAAATCCCCCTTGGCCTGACTGGCGGCCTGGGCCGCTTCGGCAAGTGCGTTGGACCGTTGCATGGCCTGCTCTAATTCTTGCTGAGACGCGACGAGCTCCCGGGTTCGTTCGGTGACCTGGTTTTCCAACAGCATGCTTTGGTTTTTCAGAAGGTCGGTGTAGGCCATGCTTACCGCGGCACTGGCGACATGCAACAAGATGATGGTTGTTTTCCAGATGCTCGATGCGAGCCCTCAGGCTGTCGATATCGCTTGTGGATGGCATCCGTATTCACCCTTATATAGCAAAAAAGGTACGCAAGAAGCTCAAATGCTGAATCGCCTGGGGAATGACGGTGGAGAGGCCCTGCGGCGTAAGACGCAGTTTTTCCCAGGCATCGGTATCCAGAACCGGCAATCGCCATTCACCGCTTTTTCCCTCGCCCAGGCTATGGGCAATCAAGTCCGCCAAATGAACGATGCCTGCTTTAATCGGATCCTGGGCCTTGGATGGGCGGTGGTGAAACGCCACGTTCTGAATCAGAGTGACGGGAAATTTCCATTTTTCGAACAGATCGACGGCGATGTCGGTATGGCGAAAACCCATGATCGCCTTCTCGCTATCGATCAAGGAGGGTGCACCGCTCGATCGGGCCGACAACAGGGATACCGCCAGTTGAGGATAATATTTGAAGACGACTAGCCGTCCGATGTCGTGAAGCAAGCCGGAAACAAACATTTGCTCGGTATTGCGCATGTTTCCGTTGGCCGCCAGCGTTCGGCACAAAACACCACAAGTCAGGCTGTGTATCGTGAAGACACGCATATCGAACACGTCCTTGGGAATGTCTTTGAACATCTCCAACGTGCTGATGCCGATGGCCAGCGCCGTCACTTCCTTGGAGCCGATGATTGTGACCGCCCGGCTGACGCTATCGATTCGAGAGGGAAAACCATAAAAGGCACTGTTGACGATTCTTAGCAACAGGGCGGAAATACCAGGACTCTTGGAAATGACCTGGGCGATGTCGTCGGCCGAAGAAAAGGGGTCGGCAATGGTATCGTTGAGTTTCAGAATAATGGACGGAATCTCGGGTAGCTTGATATCGCGTTTGCGGATCTTATTGCGCAGCTCCGTTCCCGAAGCACCGGTGGGCAGCGGCTTTCGTCTGCCAACCATGAAGTCGGATTCGTCGACATGGTCGGTCTGTCGGCTGCGATAAATAATGGCCTGACGGAAAATTTCGGCCACGGCAGGATGCGTCAGATCATTTGCCGAAAACGTTATTTTTAATTTTTCCGCTATCTTGCGCAACAAGCCGAGATCCAGTTTTTGTTCGGTTCCGGCAGGTGCTTCGTCACCCCGCAGGATCGACACCTCCGGAATCCCCCACGTCTTGAAAAGGGTCAGGTGGGTGGGCGTGATGGCCTTTCCCTGGGGAAGCAGCAACCGTCCGTTGGTGTCCAAAACATCGGCGGCCAGAACCATTCCCGGCTTTAGATCGTTGACGGCGACAAAAGGCATAATCTATCCATTATTTTGTCTAGAATTCGATCAGGGTACTTGTTTGGGGGCTCCGTTAAGTGCAATTTCCGATCCTGGTTGTATATATCGTGCTTCAACCAACAAACTTTAGTATCGGCATGGCAAGCAAAGGCCTTGAATCAATTGGACAAGTTGACGCATCGGGCAATCACCCAAATTTGAAAAACGATGAAACGTGCTATATCTTCAAAAAAGGCCATGTTCCTACCGTTGATGAACGCTTAAAAAGTCGCTGTTCGGACGGATTCGTAAAAAGCCCGGGATCAAGGCTTGCGAATCCTGAGGAATGAGGCGTACACAAGGTACGCCGCAGTGACGAAGGGTGAAGCGTAACGCCGATATCGGGCTTTTTACGAATCCGTCAACGTTGGAATCATCACCCCCTATTCCTGAGGAGGAAACCATGCGTGACAATCGCAACGCCGCCGTTTGGGGCGCATTTGTAGCCGACGCCCTCTCGCTGGGTGTGCACTGGGTGTACAATACCGCTGTGATCGACAAAAAATTCGGCCGGATCGAAAACTATCATGATCCGTTGACCTCCTATCACAAGGGCAAAAAGGCCGGAGATTTTACCCACTACGGCGATCAGGCGCTGGTTTTGCTTGAATCGGTCTGCGCCAAGGGTGGGTTTGACGCACACGATTTCGCCGGACGATGGAAAGCCTTTTTTAGCGATTACGGCGGCTATTTCGATAAAGCCACCAAGGCGACACTGGAAAATATGGCAACGCATCAAGAATTAACGAATAGCGGGTCAACCTCGGATGATCTGGCCGGTGCGTCGCGTCTGGCGGCCTTGCTGCCGGTTTTTGCCGATGACTTGGAATCATTCGTTGATGCCGCCCGCCAACAGACGGCAATCACCCACAACAACGACCACGTGATCGCCAGCGCCGATTTTTTTGCCCGGGTAGTGAGTGCCATCCTCGACGGTCACCCCCCCGAACGCGCCCTGGAAGCCACGCTGACGGACGCTTTTTCCGACAGTATCATCGCGCCCTTGATCAACATGGGGCTGGACAGTCGCCGGCGCGACACCCGGGAAGTGATTGCCGCGTTTGGGCAGGTGTGTAGCGTCGATGCCGGGTTGCCCGGTGCCATCCACCTCATTGCGCGCTATCCAGGCGATTTCAAGACGGCCATGGTGGAAAATGTGATGGCTGGCGGCGACTCCTCGGCGCGGGGGATGCTGGCGGGTATGGTCTTGGGTGCGGCCCATGGCATGTCGGCGATCCCCGACGCCTGGAGATCAGACATGACCGCCGGCAAGCGAATCGAGGAATTGCTGCGCGGTTGTTCGGTGGCGGTTTGATCGGTTCTAAGGCCGAATGCCGGCGTCCGTATCCAAAGATTGCGAGTCCTTGGGAAGGTTGGCGCGAATGAAAATGTTATGTTGCAAACTCTGGACGACCCGATCGATATCTTCTACGCCATCGCGGATCTCCCGAATACCTTCCTTGGCCGTATTCGTGACCCGAGGAATATCCTGGCTGCCCCGTTTGATGTTCTCCAGAATGACCTGGATGGTTTCTATGGACAGCCGGGCATCTTCCAGAATGGTATTCAGGTTCCGGACACTTTCAGTCACGCCGGCACCGGCCGTTTGAATCGTGGTCAAGTTTCCGCCGACCCGATCCATGAGGGTCGGCACCTTGGCCGAAGCCGATTGGATATCGTCCAGGACGGCGCTCACTTTATCGCTATTTGCCAACACCCGGTCAACCAGTTCGCGGGAGGTTAAGAGGACCCCCAGGGCGCCTTCTCCCCGATCGATCCGATTCGTAATATGTGCCAAATGGGCGGATGTTTTTTCCAAATTGGTCAGGATATTGGCCATCTGACCCTGGGGATCCTTAAATGTAGAGACCAGGTTCGCCACATCCTGAAGCATGCGGACGGTCAGCATGGCTGTTTTTTCGACTTCAAACTCCTGGATTACATCCGAAATCGATTTTTTTTCCATGGACGGAATCATGCCCCCGGCAGGAATTTTCGGTGCCGATGACGTGCCCGGTATGATGGAGATGTATTCCGAGCCGATGAGGGTGGGACTGTCGACCACGGCGACGGCATCCTGGCGAATCCGCGACGCATATTGCGATAGAATCGCCAATTGGACACTGACATGATCTTCCGCCAATGAAATTCGCTTTACCTTGCCGATGTCGGCTTTGAACAGTTTCACCGCCGCATGAACCTGAAGGTTATAGCTTTCCCTAAAGGTCGTATAATAGGTTACCTCCTCGGCAAACCATCCCCTTCCCCGGCCGATGATCACGACGGTGACAAATAAAAGGATGGTAATGCTGATGACAAAAACCCCGACACTTTTTTCTGTGGTCGAGTAGTTGGTTACCATGGAATCGTCACTCGGTTTTAACCCGTTGTCGATGGGACGGCATTCCAATAATGCCAAAAATTGAGGTCCTTAGCTTAAGCGATCACTGTGCGGATCGTTCCCCCGACCAGCGTCAGCCGACGGTTGGCAAGCCCAATCAGCGTGCTGTCGTCGGAAAAGAAAACCACTGCGGCGTTCGATCGAACCATTGTCTTCAAGTGCCGGAAAAGCCCATCGCTTGTCTTCATTTGCATATAATGCTCGGGCAGTTCGATGAGCATTAGGGCCGGGTTTTTAGCCATCTCACGGATGGTGATGGCTTTTAGCAGTTCCATCCTGCTCAGCACCGCCGGCCGTTGGTCGAGTTTGTGGGCCAGCCCCGCATCGCTACACAGGCAACGGACGGTTTCATCGATATCGATGTGCAGCGCGTTTCCGTAGTAATACCGCGTCAACAGCAAGTTCTCTCTCAGGGACCGGTTGCTGATCATGGCGGCATCGGCGGCCACGTAACCAATCTGCCGCTTGATCGCCAGGCACTGCCGATGGCTTTTGAGGTTGACGCGTTTTCCCTTGAACCAATAATCGCCTTGATCGGGTCGATCCAAGGTGGCCATCACGCGCAACAGATGCCTTCCATCGAGGCGCGCTTCGGATTCAACGGCCACCACGTCCCCGCGATGAATCACCACCTGGCTTGGTTTATCGTGGTCACCGCGGTGGGTATGCGCCAGAACCACATTTCTGATTTCGATTATCGGCTCGGATGAGGTTCCCATTAAACGTAAAAGATAAATGAAATAAAAATACTGATGACCAGACAGTAAAAAAAACAATCCACAGCGGCTCGGGAGGTGGCCACCGGCACCTGGGTGATCTGGCTTTTTGGAGCAAAACCATGATAAAGACAGGTTACGGTAATCACAATTCCAAAGAAAATCCCCTTCGACATGCCAACGATGATGTCGCTTCCAACCAGGCTTTTCGCAATTTGTTGAAAAAAGCCTTCGACCGGAAGCAAGGTAATCCCTTTGATGATGAAGTATCCCCCAATGATCGACATGAGATCAAAAACCAGAATGAGGCTGACGATGGCGGTGGTAATGCCCACCAAGCGCGGAAAACAGATAACATGCAGGGGGTCGATGCCACCCATTTCCAGGGCTTCGATTTCGTTCAGGACATTCATGTAGGACATCTCAATCGTGACTGCCGTGGCGGATCGGAGAATGACAATAATGGCAGTAATTAAGGGCCCCAGTTCCCTCAGGATCAACAAGACAACCACTTTTCCAAGATCGACTTGGCCGTGAAGCTGAGAGAATTGAACGATCATCATGCACCCAATGATCAGCGCCACGGGAATGATCACCGGCAATGCCTGAACAGCCGTAAAATAGACCTGTTCGACAATGATCCGTTTAATCAGTGCCCGCCCCGTTCGTGGCAATGGCAAGGCCACATTCAAAAGGCGATAGGTCAGCGCACACAGATCAGTCAACCGACTGATGGAATCAATGGCCCTTCTGCCCAATGCACCGACCATATTTCCCATTTATTCATGCCTCTATATTTGCCGGTGAAACAATGGATCGCGCCCTCTAGTTGACTTATCCCAATTCTTACAATATATAAATTATTTGGAATACTAGTATAAGGCTAACCATTAAGAATTGAAAGAAAAATTTATCATTCCATATATTGTTGGGCTCACGTTGCCCCTCGCCTTGTTTTTGGCTTCAATCACCATGGCCGATGACGCACTGATTCAGGAAGTGAATAAAGGCCGTATCAATTGGAGTACACGCATGGCTGCGGCCAATGGTATCGGCGAAGGCGATGAAGCGCCGCCGCCAGCAGCATCATCCGACAGCTTGGAGATTGCGCGCATCAATGCGCAAGCAAACCTTCTGGAAACCATTCGCGCCATTCGTATCAATGCCGATTCCAGGATAGCGGATCGTATGGCCCACCATCCAGATTTTTCCGATGGCTTGACGTCGCTGGTAAAAAACGCAGCCATTATCCATCAGAAATATTTTTCGGATGGTGCCGTGGAAATCGAAATGGCCATGACACTAAACGGTGGATTCGCCCAGTTTGTGTTACCGGAAGAAATACGCCAGGTGGATTCAATCACGGCGACCACCCGAATGACAAATAAACCGGTTGCGCCTCTCATCGAAGACGACACGCAAAATTTTACCGGCCTGATTATCGATGCCGTTGGTATCGGAGCGACGCCATCCCTGGTCCCCCTGGTGGTGGATGAGTCGGGTGAAACGGTTTACGGACCGGCATTTGTCAGTCGTGAATTCGCCGTGTCCCGGGGAATGAGCGGTTTTTCGGTGACATTGTCGGCCGCCCGGATGGATAAACGGGTCGGTGAACGGCCAATGATTGTCAAGGCCATTCGTACCCATTCCACCGGGAACACCGACTTGGTGATTTCTAATCCAGACGCGGCTCGTTTACGCAGTTCGGTGGTGTATCTGAATTTCCTTAAAGCGTGCCAGGTAAGCATCGTTATGGATTTGGCGGAAAATTTGTCGCCGCCAACCACAACCCAATAATTCAAGACCGTTACAAGGAATACCCATGACCCAACGCAGCGCTCTTCTCCTATTGTTTTCCTTCGTATGCTTTCTTAGTGCGTGCGGTCCAGACACGATTTTTCTCCGGCCGGGCCTGGATACGCCGGCCCAGCACGTGAAAAATGGTCACAGTCTCCTTTCCTATGGTAAGATCGATGCGGCCCGTGCCGAATTTCTTCACGCGAAAGCCCTGGACGCGAATTATGTGCCGGCCTATGTAGGCATTGCCTTAGTACAAGGGCACCAGGGGAAAATCGATGAGGGGTTAAAAACACTAGATCGGGCAAAAGGATTGGCAAACACGCCGGAAGAAGAAAAAGCCGTGGCTCGGGGGCATAAGCAGCTCGTGGAAATGCGGATTGAGAAAACAACCGGTTGCCCGGTCATCGAAAAATAATTGACCGGTTTCTGATTGACAGCCACGAAACGGTCTTCAGATATGGGAAAAATCAAAAAAGCTGAGGGGGCCTCGATCATCATTTCGGCCAACGGTTCATGTCGTCTCGCTCCCACGCTCTGCGTGGGAGCGCCGTATATATAATGCCTGGAAACATGGGTTCCCACGCAGAGCGTGGGAACCAGGTGCCTTCTGGCCGAAACGATGATCAAAGCCGATGAGGGCAACCTCCGCAAGGTGGCTGTCCTCAAGCATTTTTTTCAATGTCGATTGATCAATAGCGATAGTGGTCCGGCTTAAACGGCCCTTCCACCGGCACCCCCAAATAATCGGCCTGAATTTGGGTGAGTTGGCTGAGTTTCACTCCCAATCGGCCCAGATGCAGACGCGCCACTTCTTCGTCCAACTTTTTGGGCAAGGTATAAACCTTCTTTTCGTACTTCCCGGTGGCCAACTCGATCTGCGCCAGACACTGATTGGTGAAGCTGTTGCTCATCACGAAGCTGGGGTGACCGGTGGCGCATCCCAGGTTAACCAGGCGCCCTTCGGCAAGAACGAGAATGGACCGGCCGGATGCCAGCGTCCACTTATCGACCTGGGGCTTGATGGGGGTCTTTTTGCACGCCGGATTGTTTGTCAGGTAGCTCATTTCGATTTCGTTGTCGAAGTGACCGATATTGCAAACGATTGCCTCGTCTTTCATGGCTTCCATGTGGGCACCGGTGATCACCTGATAGCACCCCGTAGCGGTAACAAAGATATCCCCTTCGGGCAAGGCATCTGCCATCGTGGTGACTTCAAATCCTTCCATGGCGGCCTGCAGGGCACAGATGGGATCGACTTCGGTGACCAGCACACGCGCGCCATACCCCCGCATGGAGTGGGCGCAGCCCTTGCCGACATCGCCATATCCGCAGACCACGACCACCTTGCCGGCCATCATCACATCCGTGGCCCGTTTGATCCCATCGGCCAGGGATTCACGGCAGCCGTAAAGGTTGTCGAATTTGGATTTGGTCACCGAATCGTTAACGTTGAAAGCGGGGAAGAGCAGGTCGTCTTTCTGGGCCAACTGGTAGAGCCGGTGAACACCGGTGGTGGTCTCCTCCGAAACACCGCGGACGGCTTTCGCGATACGCGTCCAAAAACCGCTGTCTTTCTCATGGCTGGCTTTCAAACGCGCCATTAAAAACTGCATATCTTCGGAATCATATGACTTTTCCAGCAAGGCGGGATCCTTCTCCACGGCGACGCCCTGGTGGATGAACATGGTGGCGTCTCCCCCATCATCCACGATCAGATCCGGTCCGCTGCCGTCTGGCCAAACCAAGGCCTGTTCCGTGCACCACCAGTATGCTTCCAGGTCTTCCCCTTTCCAGGCAAAAACAGCGGCCGATCCTTTGCGGGCAATGGCGGCAGCCGCATGATCCTGGGTAGAAAAAATATTACACGATGCCCAGCGGATGTCGGCCCCCAAAATCTTTAGGGTGTCAATGAGCATGGCGGTCTGAATGGTCATGTGCAGACTGCCAGTGACTTTGAGCCCCTTGAGTGGCTGCTGCGGACCATATTTTTCACGAACCGCCATCAACCCCGGCATTTCGTTTTCCGACAACTGCATCTCTTTGTCACCGAGATCGGCAAGCTCAGGATCGGCTATTTTAAATGGCAGCGATGGATCATAGGTCGGCGGACCATCCATCGCCACAACATTTTCTACAAGTGTCATTGGTTCTCCTCCATCATTTCTGTTTTTGCAAAAAATAAGGCCGGTTAGAGCCTCTTAGATACCGGCCATCTCGCGGATAACGTCCGCCTTATTGGTTTGCTCCCAGGAAAATTCCGGTTCGGTCCGGCCGAAATGACCGTAGGCGGCGGTGTTGCGGTAGATGGGGCGCAACAAATCAAGATATTCGATAATGGCGGCCGGTCGCAGATCAAAGACCGATTTGACAATTTCTTCCACACGCTCTTTGGGAACTTTACCGGTATGCATCAAATCAATCATGACCGATACGGGCTCGGCCACCCCAATGGCGTATGCGATCTGGACTTCGCATTTCTTGGCCAGACCGGCGGCAACAATGTTCTTGGCAACGTGCCGTCCCATATAGGAGGCACTGCGATCGACCTTGGATGGATCCTTACCGGAAAAACATCCGCCGCCATGGCTGCCCTGACCGCCATAGGTATCCACGATGATTTTCCGACCGGTAAGGCCACAGTCGCCCATGGGGCCTCCGACCACGAACCGTCCGGTGGGATTGATAAAATAGCGGGTGTCGCCATCGATCATGTCTGCTGGAATAACCTTTTTGATGACCTCCTCGATAATCGCTTCACGCAGGTCTTCATGGGTAACGTCCGGTTTGTGCTGGCTGGAGACCACGACGGTGTCCACCCGTTTGGGCACACCATCATCGTACTCGACGGTCACCTGTGATTTGCCATCCGGACGCAAAAAGTCCAGTGCCCCGTTTTTGCGTACCTGAGTCAATCGGCGAGTCAGTTTGTGGGCGTACATGATGGGCATGGGCATTAACTCAGGGGTCTCGTCCGTGGCAAAACCAAACATCAATCCCTGGTCCCCGGCACCCTGGTCTTTGTACAGTCCTTGACCGGCATTCACGCCTTGAGCGATATCCGGGCTCTGATGGTCGATGCTGGTAACCACCGAACAGGTGCGCCAGTCGAATCCCATCTGGGAGGAGTGATAACCGATGTCCTTGATGGTCTCACGAACGATCTGGGGCATATCCACATAGCAGTCGGTGGTAATTTCACCGGCGATAAACGCCATTCCGGTGGTGACCAGGGTTTCGCATGCCACCCGGCAGCTCTTGTCTTGCGCCATGATTGCATCCAGAATGGAATCCGAAATGGCATCGGCCACTTTGTCCGGATGCCCTTCGGTAACGGATTCAGAGGTAAACAGAAATCTGTTGGTCATGCATCGTCTCCTTGAATGGGGTTGATCCGAGGATGGATCATGAGGTCTTTCCAGGCCTATCTATAGAATGGACAAACGGTTATTCGGCGGTTTTTTTGCCACCCACGCCATCATCATTGGCATACGATGGTTGACAAATCACCACCGTTACTAGCGTTGAAAACAACATGATTAGTTGAACCTTAAAGAAATGTCAATGAAGACGTCGTTTTATAAAATCATGAGGCAACGCCTGAAACCGGCTCTGCCTCATGGGGGTGCTTTTCGATTGTCGATAAGGGTTATAGCGAACATCGGATAGTTGCTGCAGGCGTTTGGTTAGGATGCTTTCAAAGCTGCCTTTTTGGCGACCAACTCGCAAATCATGCCTTTGGCCGTTTCCAAATCCGTTCTCCCCATGTTTAGGACCAAGTGGTACAAATCAGGGCTTTCAAAATCAGTTTTGCCCAGCCGTTTATAGAGGCTGATACGGCGATGATCCTCGCTTTCAACCATCCGTTCGGCTTTCTTGCGCGACAACTCATAGCGGTTCATCATGAATTGGATCCGGTTTTCCAGGTCATCGATCAACAGGACATGAACCGCATCGGGATGGTCATTGAGAATGTACTGACTACCGCGGCCCAGAATCACCACATCGCCTTCGTCGGCGAATTGGGCAATGATCAGAACCAGATAATCGAGGTAAATCTGTTCGTCCAGGTATCCCCGTTCATCTCCCAGTATCCGGTCCAGCCAGCGTTTGGAAACCATGCTGGAAACAAATCGCGACAGTTTGCTACCGGCCTCTTTTTCAAAGGATTCGACCCAGTTGGTGGAAACGTTCGCCTCTTGAGCCACGCGTTGAATAATATCACTGTCGGCGAAGGTATATCCCAATTCATCCGCCACCATTTTACCTAAGGTGACGCCGCCTGCACCGAATTGCCTCGATATGGTAATGACCGCCATTACTGCCTCCTCAATGTCTCGTTGCGGGTTAGGATCGCTTGGAACGGGTGTGTGTATATTATCCCTCTGCCGGAGGAATAAGCAGGACAGGGAAGATCGACTGCTCAGCCAGTCCTTTGCTGATGCTGGTTCCCCAGCGGTCGGTCCACGACCGTTTGCTTGGCGAACCGGCAATAATCATGGAAGACTGGCACTCTCGGGCTGCTTTTTCGATTTCTGTAAGAGTATCCCCAATGTAAACATGGGGTTTGGCGGTGATTCCGTCTTTTTCCAGATCATCGCACAGGGCTTCCAGTTTTTTACGGTTCTCTTTGCGGGTTTTCTGGATGCCCATGGCCGACGTTTCCTTGAGGTCCTTTTCACTGGCCACGTAAATGATGTCAACTTCTTCAACGACCGTTTTCAACGACTTGATATAATCGATGGCTCGCTGACTGGCAGGCGACCAATTGGTTGCCAGCAGGGGTTTTTCAAACGGATTTTCCGCCAGGGGGCCCTTACGAAAGAGATACTTGTAGACGAGCACAGGGGTCGCGGAGCGTTGTACGATTTCGGTGATATCGGAGCCGGAATACAGCTGTTCGAATCGACCTTTTTTATCCGGGCTCAGAACGATCAAGTCGACGGTTTCTTTTTCGGCGGCTTGAATGACCTGGGCGGTAAAACTACCCACGACAATATAGACACCGACCTCCATGCCCTGTTCAAATAGGGTCTCGGCCCAGTCGATGAATCGGATATTGGCCTTTTCGCGCAACTTGATCTCGGCACCCTTTTCATACCCCTTGCCCCGCCGCATGGCCACCTTGTCGCGCTCGATAACATTGAGGAAAACCACATGGTTGAGGGCCGCCTTTTTCAGGTCCATCAAAGACTGCAACGCATCAAACCGAAGCTTGTCAAATCGGGTGACAAACAGGAGCTTTTTTATCTCCATGATCCTTGTCCTTGCCTGCAATAGGTAACGATAAACCGGCTCACGCCCATGGGCCTTCTATCCCAGGAATCCTTTGATCTCTTTGGCGAGTTCCTCCGGTTCGACCGGCTTTTCCAAATAACTCTGCGGCTCGGGAACCGGCTTGTCGCCGAATTCAGTCAGTGCCTTCTGGGAACGTAAAAAGGTTCGTTTGGCCACACCGGAAAGAATAATCACAGGAATTTCCGTGAATGCCGTTTCGGTTTTCAATATCCGATACAAACGGATACCGCTTTGCTTGGGCATTAGCACATCAAGCAAAACCAGTGCCGGTATCTCCTTTTTAATGATCTGCAATGCCTCTTCACCATTCGAGGCCTCTACGGGAGTATAGCCGTTCTCTTCCACAACCGTGCTGTTGAACATCCGCACATCCGGATCGTCGTCCACGATCAACACTTTTTTACTCATCACACGCCTCCTTATAAAATTAACCCCAGTATGGGAACATGCAAGACATATTTGGTTCTAGTTCAATTGGGTGGCCTCTGAGGCATGAACGGGAAGCCGCAGGATGAATGTGGTTCCCTCGCCCTCGGTGGAAATGACATCGATGGACCCCTTGTGCTCTTCAACCAGTTTTGCGGTAACCAATAACCCGAGCCCGGTGCCTTTGACGCCCTTGGTACTGAAGAAAGAAGAAAACAGCTTGGAACGGACTTCCTCGCTCATCCCGCAACCATTGTCGCTGACTTCAAAACGGATCGCACCGTCTTCCTCAACGGCGGTTGTCACGGTCACCCGATGATCTTTATCGACGCTTGGATCAAAGATACATGCGTCGATGGCATTTGTCACCAGATTCATCAGGGCACGATGAACCGTCCGTGGATCCATCACCACCGGCTGTATCTTATCCGAAAAGTTTTCCATTAAGGCGACATCGTTCTCTTCAGCCACGGTTTTCAGTAAATCGCAAACATCATCGGCGATCTGATTGGGATCACATGGCTCAAACTCGGGTTCCCGCTCTTTGGAGTAGGAGAGCAGATCCATAACCAGATCCGATGTGCGGCCGATATTGCGCTGGATCATGTCCCAGCCGTTTTTCAATTTTTCCGTATTGTCTCTCTCTAGACCGACATCCACCAGGTAACTGCCGCCCTTGAACCCATGCAGGATGTTTTTAATACAATGCGCCATGCCGGCGACGGTCTGGCCCACGGCGGCGAGTCGTTCGCTGTTGACCAGTTCTCTTTCCAGGCGTTTGATTTCCCGCAAATCCTGGAAAAAGGTCACCGTCCCCATCATTTTTTGCTTTTCACGTAATACCGAGCCAGAGAAACGAACCGGAATCGACTCACCCGTACTGGCCTTGATTTCGGTTTCGGCCCAGGGGGAGCTTTCGTGACCATCTCCGGTTAGCCCCGTTTGCATGAGGGTTTCCTGAACCCACTGGGGCAGATAGTCCCGGGCATCCTTGACCGTCACCACATCATCGGCACTGTAGCCGAAAATTTTTTCGGCCGCCGGATTAAAGATAACCGTTTTCCATGAATCATCGGTGGCGATAATGCCCTCATTGGCGCTTTTGATCAATTTGGCTTGGAAATTGGACCGACGGATGATCTCCTCATGCAATAACGCGTTTTCCAGGGTTGCTCCGATGCGATTGCCCATCAGGTCGAGCAGGTGCAATTCCTCGGATGAAAACCTTTCGGTCGCTCTTTCAATCCGCATGACGCCGAGCCCTTTGCTGTCTTTGGCGCTGATGGGAATATAGGCAAACGTCGCGTCTTTATCCGTCGCCTCGCTTGTAAAACTGGCCTGGTGATCTCCGGCGTTATAGACGATGGGTTTGTCGGTATGCAAGACCTTGCGCATGATCTCGGTTTCCGTTTCCGGTCCGGATTTGCCATAGCCCGGCTCGGCATAGCAGGCGTTGAAATAACGCAGGTCGAAACGGTCTTCATCTTCGGACATGTAAAGACAGACGCTGTCTGCCTTCATGAAATCACGGATCTCGAGCACCGCCCCCTGAACCCGCTCTTGAAGACTCAAGGGCGCGTTGAGGGCCGTGTATATGGAACATAGCGTGGTCAACTCAAGATTGCGCAGTCGCTGCTCCTCTTCAGCCCGTTTGGCCGCTGTCGTATCCCATAGGGTTTCGATGGCGCCAACCACCGTGCCGTCCGCTGTCTTGATCGGCGCAGCCGTGAACCAGCACCACCGTCCGCCATTACCCAGCCTTGGGAAAAAGACTTCCGCTTCATATCCCCCCTCGATAAGGGCAGATTTTTTCCATCGGCCACCGTAAAGATTCCAAATTTCGTGCTCGCTCCATTGATCCAGGATAATATCGGCCATGGATGGACGCTGGGTCTCCCAAAACGGCGCCCATTGACGGTTGGTGCCTACCATTTCCAAAGACGGGTGTCCGGTCAGCTTCTCCAGAGCCTGATTCCAATGGGTAATCACATGATCCCGATTGAGAACGAAGGTTGGAATGGTCGTGCCTTGAATAATTTGCGAAAGCGTACGCTGGTTTTCCTCCAGATTACGGGTGTATTGACGCCGGTCGGCCTCGGCCCGTTTTTTATCGGTCGTATCCCATAGGGTTTCGATGGCACCGACCACCGTGCCGTCGGCCGCCTTGATCGGCGCAGCCGTGAACCAGCACCACCGCCCATCGTTACCGAGTTTGGAGAAAAACACTTCGGCTTCGTAGGCACCGTCAATCAGCTCCGACTGTTTCCATTTGCCCCCATAAAGATCCCAGATTTCATAATCGCTTTTCTGGTCCAGGATGACATCGGCCATGGTCGCGCGCTCACCATCCCAAAACGGCACCCATTGGTGATTGGTGCCGATCATCTGGGAAGCCGCATATCCGGTCAACTGCTCCAATGCCCGGTTCCAGTGTGTAATCACATGTTCTTCGTTGAGCACAAAGGTTGGAATCGTGCTGCCTTGAATGATCTGGGAAAAAATTCTGCGGCTCTCCTCCAACTCACGCGTGTATCGGGTGCGCTGAGCCTCGGTTTCTCTTTTTTCAGTCGTATCCCAAAATGTCTCGATGGCACCGATGATACTGCCGTCCGGGGCTTTGATGGGTGCCGCCGTGAAAAACAGCCACTTGCCGCCTTGGCCCAGTTTGGGGAAGAAAACATCGGCTTCGTAGGCGCCGTCGATTAACTCTGACTTTTTCCATTTGCTGCCATAAAGATCCCAGATTTCACGCTCCGTGTGTTGGTCGAGGATCACATCCGCCATGGTGGGCCTGGCTTTTTCCCAAAATGGACTCCACTGGTTGCGGGTTCCGACCATTTTGGCGGCAGTATATCCGGTCAGTCGTTCGATGGCGCGATTCCAATGGGTGACGACGTGTTCACGATTCAACACGAACGTCGGAATGGTACTCCCCTGGATAATCTGGGTCAGCTGGTGCTCGCTTTCTTCGATGCGGATCAGGTCACGCCGGTGCTCGGCTTCGATTTGTTTTTTATCGGTGGTATCCCAAAAGGTTTCAATGGCGCCGATGATACTGCCGTCCGAGGCCTTGATGGGCGCAGCCGTAAATATCAGCCAGCGACCGTTATCCCCCAAGTGGTCGAAAAACTCCTCGGCCTCATACGCACCCTCGACCAACGGTGACGGTCGCCACCGGGCCCCGTAATACTGACTGATCTCGCCGGTTTCCAATTGGTCCAGGATGACATCGGCCATGATCGGCCGTTCCTTTTGACGGAAGGGGCGCCAGTGATGGTTGGTGCCCACCATTTCATTGGCCGTATAACCGGTCAATTTTTCCAGGGCGCGGTTCCAGTGGGTCACAATATGGTTGCGGTTGATGACAAACGTGGGCGTCGTACTCCCCTGGATGATTTGCGAAAGACTCTGCTCTTGTTCTTCCATTTCCCGGACATGGCGGCGACTTTCCATTTCCGTACGTCGGTTTTCGGTGATATCCCAGAGCGTTTCCACGGCCCCGACGACGGCGCCATCGGCCGTCCTTAAGCAGGTGGCGGTAAACCAACACCATCGTCCGCCTTGGCCTAGCTTGGGGAAAAACGCTTCGGCTTCATAGGCGTCTTCGAGAATTTTGGATTTTCGCCAGCGTTCACCATACAGTTCGCGAAGCTCATCTTCACTGGATTGTTCCATGATGGTGTCGGCCATGGTGGACCGTTCGTTTTCCCAGAACGGCTTCCATTGATGACGGGTACCCACCATTCGGGCGGCGGGAAAACCGGTCAGTTTTTCCAAGGCCCGATTCCAGTGCGTGACGACATGATCGCGATCAAGCACAAAGGTAGGGATGGTACTGCCCTGAATGATCTGCGACAGCGTGCGTTCACTTTCCACGATACGGCGGGTGTATTTGCGACGTTCGGTTTCGGCACGTTGCTTTTCGGTGTTGTCCCAAAGGGTTTCGATAGCGCCGACAATGGTGCCGTCCGACGCCTTGATTGGCGCGGCGGTGAAAAAGAGCCATTTACCGCCGTTACCCAGATGCTCGAAGAATTCTTCGCACTCGAAGCCGCCTTCCACTAAAGACGACGGCTGCCATTTGGATCCATAATAGTGATTGATTTCACCGGTTTCCAGTTGGTCAAGAATGACATCGGCCATAATCGGTCGCTCTTGCTTGCGAAAGGGCCGCCAATGATCCCGGGTGCCCACCATCTCTTCCGCACGATAACCGGTCAGCATTTCCAGGGCATGGTTCCAATGGGTCACCACATGGTCTCGATTGATGACGAAAGTAGGGATGGTGCTGCCTTGTATGATCTGCGACAGGGACTTTTCATTCTCATAAAGCTCCCTTTCGATCTGCTTGAATCGCCGATTGCGATGCATGACGATATCAGCGGTCTTGCGGAAACACTGGTTGATGCGTGATTTGACATCCTCCACACTGATCGTTTCGGCGGTAAGGGCACTAAACGCACTTTCCCGGATGGTTTCCATCTGTAACAGGTCCCACAAAAACCGTGAGTCCTGATGGTCGATCAGCTCCACATCCGCCGGCTTGAATTTGGCGATGGTCTGGGCCAGGTCAAGATCCCAAGTCATCTCGATGATGGTGTCCAGTCCCTCCAGCCGACAGATTTCACGAAAATCGCTGCAGGTGTGAATTCCCATGCTGCGAGCCAAGACCATGCCGTCGGCATCCATATTGATATCGGCGACACCCAGCACCGCTGGTTGGCGCCCCTTGAAATGGTCACCAAACAAGTGTCGGAGCAGTTTCTCACAAAATCGTCCCCCACCGACCAGGACGATCTTGGCATTTTCAACTTTATTGATCATGTAACCACTAGTTAACGATTAAAAGTAGGGCCTTTCCCAAACAGGCCGACGCGGATCAGGGAACCAGCAGGACCGGTAATTCGCTCAGCTCGGCGACCCGATGGGATACCCCCCCCAACCAATATTCCTGAAACCAATCCTTGCCGGTTCGCCCCATGACGATCATCGTGGCACCGTAGTCTCTTGAAATTTTTATAATTTCCTCGACGGTACGGCCCATCGCCAAGTGGGACTCGCTTTCAATACCGGCATCGTCAATCTTATTACAATAGGCTTTAAGCCTGGCGGCACTCTCGTCTTCGAGGCGCTTGACGCCCGCAGCCTCGACATTCTTGATCAGCCTGGCACCGATCACGTGGGCGACGATGATTTTTTCCGCCAGGCCATTTAGCGCAATCGTGAAATTCAAACCACGCCGCGACGGCTCGGACCAGTCCGTGGCCAACAACGGTCGTTTCCAAATATCGTCGTTGGTTCGCATCAACGGCTCCCCCTGCCATTCATAGTGCACCATGTACTTGCTCATGAGCACCGGAACCGTGCTGCGACGCAAAATATCCAAAATATGGGTTCCCACATACACCTTCTCCAAGGTGGTTCGCTTTTTGCGCCCCACGACAATCAGATCGACCTTCTCCGTTTCGGCCATCTCTAAAATCTTGGCGTTGGGTGCCCCCACCTCGACCCGCTGGTTGAAGGTCAGTTGCGGGTCGCCAATGGTCTGCACCCAGTCATCGAACTTACGGTGCGCCTCCTCTTGAAACCGCTTCAGGTCGTCTTTCAAGATTCCGCCGTAGGGAACGAAGGCAAAGTCCTCCCGTGGAATCACGTGGGCCAGAACCACCTTTTTAAGCCCGACAGCCTTCAACTCGAGAATGCTTTTCAAGGAGTTAAAGGCCAGCTCCCTGAATCGGGTGTGAAAAAGCAGGGTGTTGAAACACATCGGCGGCCTCCTCTCTTTAAAAGAAAATAAACGTCACCACCACAAATGACGGAATCAAAAAGACGACCGTATATTTCAAAATATAACCAAAAAAACTAGGCATGGGCGTCCCGGCCTCTTCGGAAATGGAACGGACCATGAAGTTGGGGGCATTGCCGATGTAACTGCAGGCACCGAAGAAAACGGCTCCGGCGGAGATTGCCTCCAGGTAAAGGATTTTATCGGTCATCAGCAGCGGAACGGCCCGGGCCTCAGCCATCCCTGGAAAATGACTGCCCAGGGCGGTGTTGAAAAAAGTCAAATAGGTTGGCGCATTATCCAAAAACCCGGACAGGGCGCCGGTCACCCAGAAATAGTGCACGGGCGCCTTGACCGCATTGATCAGAAAGGCCAGTTGCCCCTCGGCCCCGGCCTTTAAAATCAACAGGCAGGGAATCATGGTGATAAAAATACCCACGAACAGGTAGGCCACTTCGATGATGGGGAACCAGGTAAAATCGTTACCTTCACGGATTTCCACGGATGTGGTGGCCATGGACAAAAGCCCCATGACAATCAGCAGCCCATCCCGGACCCAATCCTGGATGCCCCGGTGAACCCCCAGCGTATTGACATGCCCCCAATCGACCACGCCACTCATGAGAACAGCACCGATGACACCGGCCAAAAAGATGAAATTGTGGATGCCCACGAGTTGCAAACGGGTTTTTTTGCCTTCGTCGGCAGGGACGCGTCCGGTCTCTTTGCGATAATGATAAAGATCCAGAAAAAAATAGACGACCAGCAGCAACCCGACAACGGTCAGCATATGGGGCAGAATATGAAGGGTCCAGAAAAATGAGACCCCATGCAAAAATCCCAAGAACAATGGGGGGTCCCCCAGCGGCGTCAGCGATCCCCCCACATTGGCCACCAGAAAAATAAAGAAAACCACCATGAAGGTCCGGTTCTTGCGGTAATTGTTGGCCCGTAATAGCGGACGAATCAACAGCATGGCCGCACCGGTGGTGCCCATCCAGGACGCCAGCACGGTTCCCAGGGCCAGAATGATCGTGTTGACCACCGGGGTTCCCCGTAGCGACCCTTTCAGTAGAATGCCGCCGGAAACCGTATACAGCGACCATAGCAGAATAATAAAAGGGACATAGTCGGCAAGAATGATATGGATAATTTCATATAGCGCGGTGCCTTTGTAAATGAAAAGGAACGGACCGGCCATCGTCGCTGCCCAAAATGCCGACACCTTGCCAAAATGGTGATGCCAGAATTCCGGTGCGACCAGGGGAAACAAGGCGATGGAGAGCAGCATGCAGGCAAAGGGGGCGCAACTCCAAAGCGGTAGAACAGGACCAAGGTCTGGGTGATCATGATGACCGTGGCCGTCACCATGTTCCTCCTCGGCATGGGCGCTTTCCGTTTGATGATGGACGGGGGGCGTGTCAACCGGGTGGCTTTGCTCCTCAAGATCTCCTTCCCGATGATGTTGCGGTTCTTCGCTCCACGCCTGTGATCCGGAAAAAACCAGAAGCAAAAAAATAACAATGGATAGGAGATGCAAAAAAGTTACGCGTCTACAGGGGATGATCATCGGTTTTACGGCCTCCCAGCTGCTAACCGGGTCGATGAAGCCATTGACCCATGTTGATGGAAAAAAAGATAGGCGGCTTAAATGATGCCCCCAAATACTTAGGTCATCGATTAGCCGACGTGTCAACCCTTACTTTGATCTATCAGTTATCCACAGGCAGTTACCCACAGGGAGTTCTCGTTTAATGGTCGGAGAACCATGTTCTCCGACTATTTTTCCTATTTCTGCCGAACAGTTGCCAATTGCACCAGTGTCGCTCTGCCCAGTGTTTGGATCCGTTGAAAACCGGGGTGGTCTTCTTTCAGGACATCATCTAACCATTAGATATGAAATGAAATGTAGGTCTTGCATACTACGGTTCGACTTTTTTTGTCAATGGGATTAAACATTGATTCAAACTTTGATCCAGTGTAATAACTTGATATTTCAAGCTTTCCCAAAAGGTTGAAATTGAATCGGATTCATTCTTATCATGCTTACCCATGAAAACAGGAGATTCATATGGATGATAACAACACGAACCCGGATGTCATCGTCGACTATATCACTGGGGAGTCCATCCCCAATGTGGGCGCGGAAATCAACCGTCAGCAGGTGGAGCGATATCTTGTGGAACAAAAAGGGTATCGACGGGAAGATATCCTGGTCGCCGCCCCGATCCAGGTGGAAATCGAGGGTGATGTTTATCGCTCCACCGTTGACCTCGTGGTCCAGATCGACGATCGCCCTCTGATCGCCGTCAAGTGTGCCGCAGGGTCATTGGGTTCCCGGGAGCGAGAGGTCGTGAGTGCCGCCCGTCTGTTCGCTGACACGCCGATGCCATTGGCCGTGGTGTCTGATGGCGCAACCGCCACGGTATTGGATACAACCAAAGGAAAGCAAAAGGGAAAGGGACTGGCGGCCATTCCCCATCGAAGTGAAGCCGTTGAACTGGCCCGATCGGAACCGATCCCCCCCATTGCACCGGAACGATTGGCCCGGGAAAAATTGGTTTTTCGTTCTTACGATTCCATGAACGTCAACGTCCACAGAAAAAAAAGCTGACGATGCAGACGCCCATGTTGGGGCGAAATTGATTTTTCACCCCTCGAACCCATCGCTGCAGGCGAGTTTATCGGAAAATCGCAGCAACGGTCCACGTCGCTGGGTTGCGTAATCACAAAGGCGTGTCCACCACCTTTTCCCGGTTAATACCCGGTGGACCGAATAGTCGCGTGGATCGCTGTGGCCGTTGACCTCGATTTGTTCGATACCGAAATCCCCATAATTCGGGCCGAGCATCATGGCGGCGGCGATGACGTCGATGGCATGTCGTTGCATCACGTTCCGTCCATAGAGCTTGGAAAGCGCAACCGGGCGGCTGTCATATCGAAGGCTCCGCGCAATGCCAACCATCCGGTCTACCGTGAATCGGTGCAACTCTATTGGACATCCGTAATCGGTATGGGTAACCATGAAGGGGAGATTGGCGGTCACCACCAACAAATCCAGGTCATTGGGCATATGGTCGGTGGGGCCATCGATGAGATAACGCGCAAACGAGCCGAACAGGATGAGCGCCTTGGGATGGTAAGCTCGCATGTCCGCGGTAATCCGTGTTACCGCGGACATCATGGATTGCAGATGACGATCGGATTGAATCATTTGGCCTGTTTATTCAGCACGCCTGTTCGGGATATAAGCAGGTCGGCTATTCATCGATGGGCACGCGTCAACGGGCAAGCCAGATAGGATACAACACAATTCCCAATGTTATCGTTTCACCATGGGTGATTATTGTCGCGGCCCTAACAACCGGCAACGTCTTTCCCGCAGTGTTTACAAACCTTGGCCCGTTTCTTGATTATTTCGGCACAAAAGGGGCATTCACGGGTAAAAAAGCGTTCGTGGATCTTTTTTACGGCACCATCCACTTGTTCCTGCAAACGCTGGTTGCCAAATTTCAGATTGCGAATCGGCTCAATTGCTTCCAGCTCACCAATATCACCAATCATTTCAGCTGCTTTCATGCGAACCCGTACCGGTTCAGTCGAATCGGTCAACAGTTTGAGAATGGAAATCCCGTCTTTGTTCACATAGCAATCGGCGAGGATCGAAAACCCCCGTTTGATATTTTGTTTCAACGCCTCTTCCTCAGCCAGCACCTGGTCGTCGATCACCTGACCCTGGCCCCCGACGGGACTGAACACCGGAATAAGCTCAAATTGCGTCGTTCCAGGAAAATTGATGCATCGATAGGAGGCGCGTTGGGCATAATTGTCCATCATGTTGTCCCATCCCTGGGTATAAAGGGGACAGTCATCGTTGAAACACATGAACAGGTAGGGTGTCCCCCAGCCCAGACCATCACCGACATTGATCGGAGGAACCTCCCAAATGGACATTTGTTGTTTGCAGTGCGGACATATGGGTTTTTCCATCTCCAATATTTTTTCAAGAACTTCCTCTTTGGTTTCAAAAGCCATGGGTAAACCTCCGTAGGCTGCTTAGAAGATTAGGTCAATCAGGCATCTTTGCATACGCCGTATTGGGTAAGTTAAGGCTCGGCCAAGGTTTGTCAATCACGGCGCCAAGCGGTGGTTGTACAAAATCGATCCACTACCATGCGCCCGGTGGGTAAATAGCAAGATGTAAACTTTAAAAAAAAACTTAAGATATTGTTGGTATCGGTCGATAATAAAACCGACATAGTTATAAACGCGTCAGCGATCTCAAAATGCATACCTAATCGATCAAAAATGAATCGTTGATCCGCCAACAAAGGAGGGACATGATGGCAATCAATACCGACATGCCGGTAAGCAACCAAGTCATGGGGCTGGAAAGCGCGCCCAAGGTCAACGAGGTCAATCGAGAGGATGAGAAATCCACCGGCCAACAAACCGCGCAGGCCGAAGAGAATCCGGATTATCGGGTAAACCTATCCGAGGCGTCCCGGCAAAGATTGTCCGAACTGGAAAATCCACTGGCTGCCGACCAAAACATGGAGTCAGGTGGCCTTTCTGAACAGGAAGCCGAAGAGATGGCACAAAATACGGCCGCTCAGCTGTCACAAACCAATGTTCCGATTGCCAATCAAGCGATGCAAAAAGCGGTGGACCTGACTTCCTGATGTGCCCGTTGCTTATTTCGTTTCCGTCCAGAAATCGGCAAATTGGCCATTGATGGATGGGCACGATTTACAATAAATCTCTGACAGAAGATTGACAGCGTCCTGCATTCATCGATTCGCCACCCCATGGTTTGATTCTTAATCATAAAAAAAGCCGGCCGTGATCGTAATCACGCGGCCGGCTTTCATTATTACGCTAACGGATTACCATCCCCACGTCAGGTATTGGTGAATAGAATCGGCTGCTTTTCTACCGGCCCCCATGGCAAGGATGACCGTCGCCGCCCCGGTGACGATATCTCCACCGGCCCAGACCCCTTTTTTGGTGGTCTTTCCCGTTTCCGGATCGGCCACGATGTAGCCCCATTTGTTGAGTTCCATATCCGGTGTGGATTGGGTCAACAGCGGATTGGCGCCAGATCCCACGGCGACAATGACCAGATCGGTGTCCATATGGAACTCGGACCCCTCGATGGCGATGGGCCGGCGGCGGCCCGAATCATCCGGTTCGCCAAGCTCCATTCTCAAGCATTCCATGCCGGTGAGGCGTCCTTTTTCGTCTCCCTTGAACTGGGTGGGGTTGGTAAGCAGAAAAAACTCGATGCCCTCTTCCTCGGCATGATGAATCTCTGCGCCCCTGGCGGGCATTTCATCCCGGGAACGGCGATAGACAATCTTGACGCTCTCCGCCCCCAGGCGCATGGCGGTTCTGGCCGAATCCATGGCCACATTGCCGGCACCCAATACCACTACGTTCTTGCCCTTTGGAATCGGGGTATCCACATCGGGAAAACGATAGGCCTTCATCAGGTTGGCCCGGGTCAGGTACTCGTTGGCCGACAGGATGCCGATCAGGTTTTCGCCGGGCAGGTTCATGAAACGTGGCAGACCGGCGCCCACGCCTAAGTAAATCGCCTCATAGCCCTCCTCGAACAACTCGTCCAGGCTGACCGTGCGTCCGACCACGGAATCCACCTCGACTTTCACGCCAAGACGTTCCAGAAAATTGACTTCCTGGGCCACGATGGCCTTGGGCAGCCGAAATTCGGGAATGCCGTAAACCAACACGCCGCCAGGCTTGTGAAAGGCTTCCAATACCGTCACCGAGTAACCTTTTTGAATCAAGTCGCCGGCTACGGTCAAACCGGAAGGGCCGGATCCCACCACCGCTATTTTTTTGCCGGTGGGCGCTGCCTTGGGGGGCAGTTCACCGGTACCGTTTTCACGTTCATAATCGGCCACGAACCGCTCCAGGTTGCCGATGGCCACCGCCTCGCCCCGCTTGCCCACGATGCACTGACCCTCACACTGAATCTCCTGGGGGCAAACCCGACCACACACTGCCGGTAAGGCGTTTTTGGTCCACACGTGCCGAATGGCACCGGTAAAATCACCCTTGGCCACCAGATTGATAAAACCGGGAATATCCACCCCCACCGGACAGCCTTCCACACATCCGGGTTTCTTGCACTGCAGACACCGGGCCGCCTCTTCCTGGGCCATGGCAACGGTGTAACCGGTCGGTACTTCCTCGAAGTTTCGTTTTCTGATTTCTGGTTTCTGCTCGGGCATCCCCACACGGGGTGCCTTACCCTTTTTTTCTTTTTTTTCGGTCATTTCAATCCCTCCATCTCAACAATCCCCGTGCGTCGATCCATCCATGTAGTCGTCACAATTTCAGATGTATCCATCGCGTTTATCCCGTTCCCGTCACTTTTCAGGAGGCATCCTGAAGGGTGCAGAATCCGTCGTAACATTGCTTTTCTTCATCACAATAAGCCTGAAGGCGCAGCATCAACTCATCGAAATTCACCTGATGACCATCGAACTCCGGGCCATCGACACATGCAAATTTCGTTTCGCCGCCAACGGTTACCCGGCACCCACCGCACATCCCCGTGCCGTCGATCATGATGGGATTCAAGCTCACCATAAGTTTCACGCCGTAAGGCTTTGTCAGGTTGGCTATGGCCCGCATCATGGGTACCGGTCCGATGCCCACCACCAGTTTGACTTCGCCTTGGTCCAGCACCTCTTTCAGGACATCGGTGACAAAACCATGGTGTCCATAGGTGCCGTCATCGGTACAGACCCTTAAGTCATTGGATGCCGCCTGCATCTGTGATTCTAGAATCAACAGGTCTTTGGTTCTGGCGCCGATGATACAGGTCACATCATTGCCGATCTCCTTGAGGGCGCGAGTGATGGGATGCAACACGGCCACACCGGTACCACCGCCCACGCACACCACCTTGCCCACTTTTTCCAGATGGGTGGCTTTGCCCAGTGGACCGATGACATCCTGAAATCCATCCCCCACCTTCAGGGTTTTAAACAGAGCGGTCGATTTTCCCACCACCATATAAATGATGGTAATGGTGCCCTTGTCCGGATCCGTATCGGCCATGGTGAGCGGGATCCGTTCGCCGTCTTCGTTGGCCTTCAAGATGACAAACTGACCGGGCTTGGCTTTCTTTGCAATCAAGGGAGCCTCGATTTCATTTAAAATAACAGTCCCCTCGGCCATTTCCTCTCGTTTTACGATCTTGAACATGCGTGTCCTCCACGTCGATTGATTCTGCGCAACCCGCTGGCTGCAAAACATATCCTTTATTTAGGATTCAATTATCGCTACTATACATTCCCGATTTTTGAAATCAAGCTCAAAACAAAAATCGATTACAATGAGTAATTATTTTTGAGAGTAATAACCATCTATGATCACTATTTTTTGATGCCAAAATAGCGATGATTATAAAATAACCCAGGCATTTCAGGCCAAATATAATGAAAATTTTCGACAGTCACTGCCATTTGGACGATCGATCATTTGAGGCAGACTTCAATGAAGTGCTCAAACGTGCTGCATCGGCCAATGTTTACAGGATGTTAATCGTGGGTGTGGACAAAAACACGTCTGACCGGGCGGTCGCCCTGGCCAACCGGCACACCCATCTTTTCGCCTCGGTGGGGGTCCACCCGCACGATGCCACATCCTGCTCCGAGGAAACGCTGGCCCATTTGAGCGACTTGGCCGCCGATCCCAAGGTCGTGGCCTGGGGGGAAACAGGCCTTGATTTCAACCGCATGTATTCTCCCCAGGCGGACCAGGAAAAATGGTTTATGCGCCAGTTGGAAATGGCCGAGGCACTGAATTTGCCCTTGATTTTTCATGAGCGGGACAGTCATGGTCGTTTGCTGGAAATCCTGAGAAGCGCCCCCAGTCCGCGTCGACGGGCAGTCGTTCACTGTTTCAGCGGTACCGCGAATGAACTGACCCAATATCTTGATATGGGATTCTACATCGGTATCACGGGTATCGTGACCATCAAAAAAAGAGGTGCCGAATTACGGAAAATGATTCCGTCCATCCCAAAAGATCGGATCTTGGTCGAAACCGATGCACCGTATTTGACCCCCACGCCCCAACGCAACAAATATCGCCGAAACGAACCGGCTTTTGTGCGTGAAGTACTGAAAAAAGTCGCCGCCGTATGTCAAGACGATCCCCATACCTTGGCAAAGCGGGTCTGGACCAATACCTGCACCTTGTTCCGCATTGATCCAGCCGGTGTGGTATGCTGATAATCAGGCGGCCATGAGGTACTGGACGGCCTTCTCGAGGCCGTCGAGGGACAATTCGAACATGGGAAATATCTGTTGGATCATGATGATCGTTCGCGTGTAGCCCCACATGGGCGCCGGCACCGGGTTGAGCCAGACACTGTGGGGGAACGTATGGACCAGGCTCCGCAAGCATTCGATACTGGGCTTACCGCTCCGGTCCTGAACATAGATGGAACCGTCCCGGGACATCAATTCATAGGGCGCCATGCTGGCGTCGCCGACCACGATAACCCGGGTTTCCGGATCCAGGCGGGCCATTTCGGCCATGCGCATGGGTTTACGGTAGCGCGCCGGGTCTTCCCAGAGGGTGTCGTAAATGGTGTTGTGAAAAAAGAAGGTTCGAACCTCCTTGAACTGGGCCCGGGCATAGTCAAACATGGTTTGCACCACTGACACGTAAGGATCCATGGACCATCCGCCGTTATCGATGGCCAGAATCACTTTGAGACGGTCTTTTAGGCGCCGGTCGAAAGCGATTTCGATCTCCCCGCCGTTTTTCATGGTGCGGTAGATGCTTTCGTCGACATTCACCTGGTCCTTGGGCCCGGCCGGTACCATGTTGCGCAGCCGTTTGAGGGCCTCGCCCACCATGGCCTGGGTCAGGGGGCCGGAGAGGGAATAATCCTTGTAACGCCTTTCCATGGCCACTTTGACGGCCGACTTGTTCCGCGACACCCCGCCCACGCGCATACCGCCCGGGTGATAGCCAGAATGACCGACCGGTGAGGTGCCGCCGGTACCGATCCATTTGCCCCCCCCGTCGTGACGTCCTTCCTGTTCTTTGAGCCGCTCCTTGAAATACTCGATGAGTTCATCGGGCGTCATGCGGTTTAGCTCTTCTTCATTGATCCCCAGCGCATCCGCCATGGTCTTGGGATCCTTGAGCCACTCTTCCAGCATGGCACGGGCGATTTCATCAATCTCCAGCCCATCGACCTCGGGCAGTTCAGCCCCCTGGAAATGGTAGGCAAACACCTGGTCAAACAGGTCAAAGTAACGCTCGCTTTTGACCAGGATGGTTCGGGATGCCGTGTAAAACTCATCCAGGGTACAAATCAGGCGGCCTGCCAGCGCCCGATGCAGGGTTAAAAATGCGGTGGGGCTGACCGGTATGCCCAACTCTTTTAGTTTATAGAAAAAAGCCAGAAACATAATCAGAACATTTTCCGCCGGTTGACAAAGGTATTGGCCCGTTCGTAGTCACCACTTTTTTTGAACAACACCCCCAGAAAAGGCACATCGCCCTTGGCCAGTCGCTTGGGTTTGAAGTCCGGATCGGCTTTCAACGCACGAATCCAGTTGATCAGCTCACGCGTGGCCGGCCGTTTCTCCATGCCATCCAACTCCCGCATGCGGTAGAAAGCATTGATGGAATTGTTCATCAATTCGTCGCTGATGTCCGGAAAATGCACCCCGATGATACGACGCATCATCTTGGGGTCCGGAAAGGCGATGTGGTGAAAGTTACAGCGCCCTAAAAACGGATCAGACAGATCCTTCTTTGCGTTTGACGTGATGATGATTACCGGTCTATGGCGGGTCGGAACCGTTTTGTCGATCTCGATGATATCGAACTCCATCTGATCCAACACGTCCAGCATATCATCCTGGAAATCCGTATCCGCTTTGTCGATTTCATCAATCAGCAACACCGTGCGCTTGTCGGCCATAAACGCCTGGCCGATTTTACCCATCTTGATGTACGCTTCGATATCGCTCACATCCCGCTTACTATCACCAAAGCGGCTGTCGTTGAGCCGGGTCAGGGTATCGTACTGGTAAAGCGCCTCCACCAGCTTCATGCTGGATTTAACGTTGAGTACCAAAAGGGGCATGTTCAGGCTTTCGGCGATGGCATGGGCCAGCATGGTTTTTCCGGTACCGGGTTCGCCCTTTAGCAGCAAAGGCATTTCCAGGGCCATGGAAATATTGACAATCTGGGCCAGTTCGTCGTCCAGGACATACCGGGTAGCGCCGGTAAAGGACGCAGTGGATGGTTGCGCGCTCATGAACACCTCTCTAATTTTTGCGAACAAATTCAAACAAATGATTTTCTAATCGTCTCCGACAATTCCCGGGTCAGGGTCAACACGCGCGTGGCCAGCTCCGGGCTCAGGGACCCCAGGCCGCAGCTGGGGGTAATCAGGGATTGCTGAAAAAGGATTTCGCGTGATACGCCGAGGGCTTCGACCTGCCGGAATTGATCCGTCCATGTGGCATACAGGCTGTCGACCGTCTCGCGCTGGATCTCCTCGGGTTTGAGGGTCGGCACGATGCCCCAGGCCAAAATGCCGCCGTCTTCCAGGAATCCTTTGATCTGCGAACCGTAGAGAATGAAACGGTCGAAATAGGCATAGCTATCGAAATTGACGATATCCGCCCCCGATTCCAGTACCAGGGACCAGTCGGTATTGGCACACACGTGGATGCCGGCCAATCCGCCGTCACCATGGATGGCGTCCACCACCTCCGTCAGGCAGGCCAGGATCTCCTCTTTGGACACGCTAATCATTTCCGAGGATCCAAATCCGGCCAGAGCCGGCTCGTCGATGAAAATGATGACCGGGCAGCCCGGTCCGGACAGGGTCCGGATCTGCCAGCGGGCGTTGAGGGCCAGATGCTTGACGGCGGCGTCACGCAGGGCCACGTCGTAAAAAATGGCCCGGTCGTCCTGATCCTTTACCCCCATGCAGAAGGTGATCGGACCAGTCACTTGGCCCTTGACCGCCGTGGGTCTATCCTTCATGTGGCTGAGCGTATCCAAAAACGTGTTGACACCTTTGCCCGTGGCATCGGTCAGCGCGAAGCGAGAATCGGCCAGCCCATCGGGTGCTTCGCCGACGGCCATGTAATCCTCAAAAAAGGTCAGCACCTCGGCGTCGAAGCCGTCCGCTGCCGTATCGATAAACGTCTTACCGTCCCGGTGTACCACGCCCGGCATGCCCGGCATAAATTGGGGAATCATCCCTTCTTCGGCAAACACCGGCAGTTGCACCCACAAGGGGATCGCTGGCGTGTATTGCATGATCAGATGCGATGCCGCCTGATGGTCGTCCAGAGGAATGCTGCCGATAAGCATGGGAAGGCAAGCGGGTTTGATCGTTGGGGACATAAAACCTCTCTAATGGTTGTAAATTAGAAACCAGTCCGGGCCGTCTTCATACCGATGAGGCAAAAATCATTTTACCCAATTACGAAATAGCCACGGTGAAGGCACCCCGGTTTCTGGTCACTATAGAGATCGATTATTTAACACAGAGAACGTTTTTATACAACAACAGCATAATATATTACCATTCTTCTTCCGACCAGGGGTACGCCTTAAAATGTGACAGCATTGGCCAAGAATCAAGACACAGCAAAAAAATAACCCGTCTAAATGATAAGGAACCACTTTTTTCATCGGGCGATGGGCCGCTGATTGACACCCCTATTTCACAATGATATTGTTCAATCAACACGCTAGTTTCTTGTTTCGCACCGCATCACCGAACCAAACAAACGGTTATCGGTGTGAGCGGTTGTTTGATCAACCGAACGATCCCCGCGACACGGCATGGGGAGCCGTTTGTAATGGTGAGATCGCCATGGGCACCATCATTTCCCTTGACAAAAAATTAAAGATTAGCCGGGAAAAACAAGACGCCATTGTAAGAAGAAGAAAAATCTTGGCGGTTAGAAAAATTTTCCGCTGCACGCACTGCCTATCCAAGTGTGAAAAGTGTGGGGTTCAAATTACACCGGACAATCGACCAAAACTACCCGAGTATAGGCTTCCCTATGTCTTTTGCGACAGTTGCGCGGAGGATTATGTCGATTATATAGAAATTCTGAAAGGGAGAAAGAACCATGCCATGTATTGGCATAACGATGCGTGGATGAAGGTGTGGGCGACCTGGATCGACCATCAGGGAGCCATCGATAGCTATTTGAAGTCCAAGGAGTTTGAGCGACTGCTGGATGAATTAAGACCCAATCAGACCTGAACACATGCGACTACCGCAAATCGTTCCCCACCTGGAAATGCTCCGTTGTTCATTTCTTGATGCATGCGAATTTGGCGGTGGTGATCCGTCGGGATGATGCTGAACTGTTTTCTGCGGTTTAAACTAAGGAGGAGGCCATGTTTGGAATCGGAATGCCAGAATTGATTATCATTCTGGTTATCATTCTTATAATTTTTGGTGTCGGCAAACTGCCGGAAATCGGCGGTGGCATGGGCAAGGCAATCCGCAATTTCAAGTCGGCCTCGAAGGAAGTCGACGAGGAGGCGCCGGAAAAAAAGATTGAAGAACAAAAAAAGGGTTAACATTTTAAACTGTGACAACCAGGTTTTCTATCCACCGGCGGCGCGGGCTTGACCCATTGGCACGCGAGCCGGTTCTTTGTTGATGATTGCCGCTAAAACCACCGTCAGGATCCAATATTTTCTCTATTTTGGAGTCATGGGCGTTTTTTTGCCCTATTTCAATTTGTACTGTCTGAATATTGGTTTAAACGGATTTCAGATTGGCGGCCTGTCAGCCGTGCGGTCGATTGTGCTGATCGTATTCTCCATTTTCTGGAGTATCCTTGCCGACCGGCGTGGTATAAGACGTCCCATCTACATCCTTTGCAGCTTCGCCAGCGCGGGCGTGTGGGCCCTTTTTCTATTTACCACCAATTTTTACCTGATGCTGGCCATCACCATCGTCTATGGCGCATTTTATGCTCCCTTGATATCCTTTTTGGAAGCCTTTGCCATGGACGTGCTGGACCAAATCAAAAGCCGCTATGGCCAGACCCGGGCATGGGGGTCGGTGGCCTTTATCGCCGTGGTCCTCATTTTAGGAAAAATCATCGATCGCTATACCGTTAGTATCATCATTGGCCTGGTCCTGGCCATCTCCATCGCCCAAGCCCTGGCCGCCCTGACCATGCCCCGTATCGATGCCCGGCGCCATGCCCCGTCCCGGGGTGCCGCCCGGCTATTTTCTGCGCACACGGTGATCTTTCTCATCTGCGCGTTCCTCATGCTGGTAAGCCATGGCGCCTACTACGGTTTTTTCTCTATTTATTTGGCCCAGTTGGGGCATGGCGGCAGTTTTATCGGGATCTGTTGGGCCCTGGCATCCATGGCCGAAGTGGTGTTAATGGTCAACTCCGCCCACCTGTTTGCCCGGTTTTCCTTCAAACGGGTACTCGCCTTCTCACTCTTTGTGGCGACGATCCGGTGGGGCATTTTGTATGCCGCCCAATCGGCGATGACGATCCTGGCCAGCCAACTGCTGCACGCCATCACCTACGGCGCCTTTCATATGGCCGGTATTCTTTACATGGATCAACTGGCCCCCCCGGCTGCCAAAACCCTGGGCCAGGCATTGAACAACGCCGTCACCTATGGTCTCGGACTGACCATCGGTTTTTTTGTCAGCGGTGCCCTGTATGAATCCATGGGCAGTCAACCGCTTTTTCTATTCAGCGCCGCCACGTCCCTTGGCGGTGGCATCCTTTTTTCCGGGTTTCACTATCTGTCAACCTTCAAGCGCTCACCGTTTGCCGGTTGAAGCTATATTTTTATCGAAAACCTCGAATCATTGAAAAGGAAACCCGAACGTAACGAAATAACCCGGCGTGGCTCCTGAACGCTAAAGACCCATATCGATTGGGTTAAGCTCTGAATGATCGAAAGGAGAGAACTTGAATGCGCGTGCGTAAAATCACATCTCTGACGGCCGGCCTGTCGTTTACGATTGTCATCCTGACCAGTATTATCCTGTACATCGTTCCCCAGGGACGGGTGGCCTATTGGGCGGACTGGCATCTGTGGGGGCTGGACAAGGAGCAATGGGGCGCCGTGCACATCAATGTCGGCCTGTTGTTCCTGCTGTCCCTTTTCCTTCATATCTATTACAATTGGAAACCGCTCATGGCCTATCTCAAGGATCGGTCCCGGCGGATGAAGATTTTCACCCCATCCTTTACCCTGGCTCTCTTAATTTGTACCGCGACCGTGGTCGGCACCCTTTTCGTCGTGCCGCCCTTTTCCTGGGTGCTGGATCTGAACACGGCCTTCAAGGATTCGGGGGCCAGAAAATACGGCGAGCCGCCTTATGGTCACGCCGAACTGTCAACCCTGCAATCCTTCGCCAAAAAAGTGGACATGGATGGGGAGGCCGCCGTTAAACGCCTTCAAGAAGCCGGCTTCCAGGTCAACGATGGCAAGCAGACCCTGAAAGAACTGGCCACCCTCAACCAGACCACCCCCAAGGCCCTGTTTGATGCGATGGCTGCCGATAAAAAGCGACCGGGGACCGGCACGCAAGGATTACCCGAGTCACCGCCACCGGGCACCGGTCGGCTGAGCATTCAAGACCTTTGCGACACCTATGGGGTGGATACTCAGACACTTTTGGCAGCCTTGAAAGCCAAAGGCATCAACGCCGATCCATCAGAGCCCCTGCGTGACATTGCCGGACGCCATGACATGGATACCAGGGATCTGTATGAGGCCATCCAATCGACGGTAGCTGCTCCCGGCAATAGCCGGTGATGTTCATCCGGTACTCTACATCGTGTGTGAGTGGACGGCGATACCAATTTTTTTCCCGCAGGGCATATGTTTGACATATGCCCTGCGGGTGTTATATGTGGGTATAGGATAACGATATGCGTCGAGGAGGGCCAAAATGAGAACCGTTTCAATATTCACAAACGGCAAAAATCAGGCCGTACGCTTACCAAAGGACATGGAGTACCAGGATGTTAGTGAATTAGAAATCATTAAGAATGGTGACATCATCACTTTGCGGCCTATTCGTCCAGATTGGCTATCTTTTAAAAATGTAGAAAAAGCAGATAGTGGTTTTCTAACCGAGCGCAAAGATGTAATCACAGACGAAGGACGGTTTAGTTTTGAAGAAGAAAGTTGATTACATGCTGGATACCTGCATTTGTTCTTTCCTTATGAGAGAGGTCCCCATCTCTGTACTCAAGAAGCTACAGTCCGTGGTTAGCAAGCAACATCGCGTTGTTATTTCGGCTATCACATATCAAGAGATGCAATTTGGTTTGCTTGGCAAGAAGGCTTCACCTAAACATGCCGTACTGGTTGCTGAATTCCTCAAGCGGGTTGATGAGGTACTTCCTTGGGATAAAAAGGCTGTCGACGCAACAACCGAAATAAAAAAACAGCTCATGGCTAAAGGCACACCTATTGGTAACAATGATACAGCCATTGCTGGTCACGCGATTGCTACAGGCTGTGTGTTGGTGGTAACAAACAACACGCGCGAATTTTCACGAGTTGACGGGCTCAATCTTGAAGATTGGGCTCAACCTGAGAATAAAAAAATCAAGATCAACCATGATCGATGAAAATCGTACCGACACCAACCATACAAACTCACTCATGCAAGGGCTGATCAGGCTCGGATGGGACCAGACGTTCCAGGCCCACCTGGATAGCCTGCATCCAAAGGATTGCTTGCCGGCCAGGGTAATCGGTGTGAGAAAAAACAGCTTCACCATTAGCCAGGGGGGTGAACCGCGTCTGGCCACAGCCGCCGGAAAGCTCCACTTTGATCCCGATGGTCCCTTTCCGGTGACCGGCGATTGGGTCATCGTCGCCGATACGGTCATTCAGGCTGTCCTGCTGCGAAAAAACGCCCTCGTCAGGGGTGCTGCCGGCAGCCGTGGCAAGCAGGGTGAAACACCCAACCAAAAACAGGTGATTGCCACCAACCTGGACACGGTGTTCGTGGTCTGCGGCCTGGACCGGGATTATAACCTGCGCCGCATCGAGCGCTATGTTACCCTGGTATATAATTGCGGCCTGTCTCCGGCCATCATCTTGACCAAGGCCGACCTTCACGCTCACCCGGAGACCGTTGCCGGCGATGTCGAGGGCATCGCTTTCGGTGTGCCGGTCCACCTGGTCTCGGCCAAGGAAAGTACCGGACTGCTTGAACTGGAACACTATCTTTCCGCAGGCCGGACGATCACGATGATCGGCTCGTCGGGCGCCGGAAAATCTACCCTGCTGAACCGGCTGTACGGTGCACCCGTCCAGACGACGGGGGTGGTCAGTAGCAGCGACGGCAAGGGCAAGCACACCACCACCACCCGGGACCTGATCATGATGCCTCAAGGAGGGATGGTGATCGACAATCCCGGTATCCGGGAAATCGCCCTGTGGGAGGGTGCGCATGGCACCACGCAGGCCTTTCCGGACATCGAGCACTTTGCCCGGGAATGCCGCTTTTCCGACTGTACTCACCTGCATGAACCGGGATGCCGGGTTCAAAAAGCAGTCATAAATGGAGAAATTGAACCCGACCGACTCGCAAGCTACCACAAATTAAAACGCGAGTTATTTTATCTGGCCGAGCGGCAACAAAAAAGCGCCGAGCGTGTAGAAAAGGAGCACTGGAAAGCGATTGCACTGAAAGTAAAGGAAATTAAAAAGAAAAAACGCAAAGGATGGGATGGTTAGCCATCGACGGCTGTCGTTGGCTTTAAGAACCGCCTTCCTCGACATTGAGCCGGCCGGCGTTTTTCAAGCTGTGCAATTAGCCATTAGCATTTAGCTGTTCGCCTAAAAAAGGCACGGGAATATTGCATTTTTGGGGTAATGAATCCACCAATCAGTGAAAGAACCGACCTTAGTCGCTTTATTAAAAAAGCTAACTGCACAGGTCGGAGTTGTTTGATCCGGCCGGCTCGGATTCGGTTTTACGAAAAATTCGCTATCTTATGGCAACGTAGATTCCTCGCCCCACACGGCGAATTTTTCCGGACTTGAGTAAGCGGTAAAGGATGTTTTGTACCTGTTTTTGCTCACAGCCGGATTTTTTGACCAGTTCGGTGACACGGACACCCTTGGGGCGGGCGGAGATCATGTCAAAAATATCATCGGCCAGCGTGGCAGAACGCCGCCGGGATGCTGGTCCATAAACCCCGCGGGAAATCCTGCGGATTTTAGCAATCGATAGCAAGCGGCTGATCACCGGTCGGACCAAGGCCAGGGGATAACCGGTTGTGTCGGCAATTTCAGGCGCCCGAATCCCCTTGGGCGATGATTCGATGAGACTTAAGATCTTTGCCTGACGCTCCGCACGACTGCCTGGCTTGGCCTGGTAAACGCCCCGCGAGACTTTCCGGATTTCGCCTTTACGATAGGCCAGATAGAGAACATTCCTGATCTTGGTCAGTCCGATACCGCTTTGCTGGTGCAGTTCTTTGGCGGTGACACCCTTTTGCGCCGTTTTGACCAGATCCAGAATTCGGGCCTTTTTGTCGGCCGGCTCGGCGTTGTTCCTTGGACGGGATTGTTTTTTGGCCGACAGGAAGGGTTTTTCTGATTTTTTCTCTCCCGCCGGTTTCGCGCTTTCAGACGGGGCAGGATTAAAATCAGGCACGGCATCCATGTCGATGCCGAACACCGCCCCCAGATCGGCATCGGCAATGCTTGGCGGGGTTGCATCTTCTGCCTTTTCGATCCATTGCCGGCTGGTTTCCTGGATGGCCGTGGTGATCAGATCGTCCATGTCGACCTGGCGAAGCGTGAAGAAAAGCGATGGGTCCAGATCCAGACGGGCGCCGATACCGTATAGCACGGCCGCCACATGTTTGCACATATAAGCCCAGTCCGGACAGCTGCAGCCAAACCGGATCTCATCGGGAGACGGGAACAGCCCGCTGCCCTTTTGCATGAACAAGTGGGCCAGGCTTTTCGGGAAACGGCCGGCCAACAGATCCTGCAGGGAATCCAGCTGCTCGGTATAAGCCGAGCGGATCGTCTTCCATCTTGATTGCGGCAGCGCCGCGATTTCGATCTTCACCGAATAGGGCTTGCTTCGCGACCCCTGCACCAGCGCGTCGACCTTGCCCCGAGCGATCTGAAGATCGAGCACCGCCAGGTGACGCACGTAACTGCGGCCGCGGCCGATGCGGTTGCTGTAGTCCGCATAGCGCTCCAGGTTGGCGTTCCATGACTTGCCCCACCAGGTATGGGCCAGGGTGCGGCCCTCGATGATCACCGGCGCCAGGTCGGGATTTTTCTTTTTCAGCTGGCGGATCTGCTTCTCTGACCGGGCCCGCTTTTCAGCCACGCTGACATATTTGGGATACTGGAAATAGCTCATCGATACCCCTCTTTGATCCTGATCCTGTTTGATAAACCCTGGATCAGGCCCGATAACAAGGCGGAAAATGGCTCATAAGCGGAGCATATAATGTAATATGTGAGCATTTTGAGCCATTTTCCAACAATATTAGCGGGTCTTAGACGGGGTTTTCAAACAGGATCTTACTCTAATGATAATCGGAACAACTTCATCACCTGCTGATCGTCCATCTCCGTAATCCAGGTTTCCTGGCCGCTGGCAATCACATCGTCCGACAGTTTTTTCTTCTCCGCGATCATGCGGTCAATCCGCTCTTCAACCGTTCCCCGGGTCACAAATTTGTGTACCACCACATTCTGACGCTGGCCGATGCGAAAGGCCCGGTCCGTAGCCTGGTTCTCCACGGCCGGATTCCACCAGCGGTCAAAGTGAACCACGTGGCTGGCCCGGGTCAGGTTCAGCCCCACCCCACCGGCCTTTAAGGAAAGCACCATGAACGGTACATAGGCGTCGGCCTGAAACTGGTCGATGGCACGCGTGCGGGTCTTGACCGGCACGCTGCCATGGATGAACAGTCCCGGGCGCTGGAACACATCTGCCAAAAAAGTGCACAGCGGGTCAATAATTTCCCGGAACTGGGTAAACACCAACACTCGTTCGCGCTTTTCGTGGACGGTCTCGCAGATTTCACGCAACCGGACGAATTTTCCCGATTCGGCTTCTTTATAACCGCCCTCGCCCAGGTACTGATCCGGATGGTTGCAAAGCTGCTTGAGTTTCATCAGTGAGGATAGAATCAGTCCCCGGCGCTGCATGCCGTCCTTTTCCGCCAGGGCCGTTTCCAGGCCGTCGACCATCTGTTGGTAAAGCACGATCTGCCTGCGACTCAGATCGGTGAACGTCTTCATTTCGATTTTGTCGGGCAAATCGTGGATCACGGTCTTGTCCGTCTTCAGGCGCCGGAGCACATAGGGCCGGATCAACTGCCTGAGCAGGCGATAGCGCGAGGGGTCCTGGCTTAAGGATTTGGTAAAGCGCTTGAATTCCGCGGCCGTGCCCAACAGGCCGGGATTTAAAAAATCGAACAGGGACCACAGGTCCGACAGGCGGTTTTCGATGGGGGTGCCGGTCAGGATCAAGCGGTTCTGGGCCTGGTAGGCCTTGATCGTCCGGGTCTGTTTGGTGCCCGGATTCTTGATCGCCTGGGCCTCGTCCAGGATGAGATAATACCACTGATACGCTTTTAAAAATTCATAGCGTCCGGCCAGGGCATAGGTGGTCATCACCAGGTCACAATCGGCGAACCGATCGCTGCCGCCCTTATTCAAATCAGCCTTGGACTGCATGCCCGGGTGGGCAACGAAAACCGATAGTGCTGGATAGAAACGCTGAATTTCGGCCATCCAGTTGGCCAACAGCGATGCCGGTACCACCAAAAGACTGGGTGGCCGTCGATCCTTTTTCGCCTGCCTGGCCGCATAGATCACATTCAACAGCGCCAGGACCTGAACGGTCTTGCCCAGCCCCATGTCGTCGGCCAGGCAGGCGCCCAGGCGAAGTTTTCGTAGCAGTCCCAGCCAGTTCACCCCCACCCGCTGGTAGCCGCGAAGGCGGGCCTTGAATGTCTTGCCGGGGCAGATGTTTTCGAGCATTGCCGGCTCACGCAATTTTTGCATGAGCTCGGCCAGCCACTGGTCGTGACTGACGCTGATCAACCCGTCGGTTTCGTCTTCCACTGCGAACAGCTTGCCCGGATTCATTTGCAAGCGCATGGCCGCTAGCCAGGAAAGCCCGCCATCGGCCATCAATTGTTCGGCCTGTTGATAGGCGGCCAGGACCTGACGAAGCTTATCCGGATCCACGGCCACCCATTTGTTCTTGATCAGGGCCAACCCCTCGGACTGGGCCAACAATTGCTGGATTTCCGTGTTTGACAGCGGCTCTCCGTCGAGGTGCAGGCTGGGAGTGAATGAAAGAATCGCCTCCATACCCACGAACGCATTTTTTTGACCGCCAAACTGAAGATCGAGGGTGACGCGCGGGGCACCGGCCTTCCACCAGTCGGGGATCCGGCACAGGATCCCGGCGTCTTCGTATATGGGAATATCCTTCAAAAATTGAAAGGCCTGATCCGCTGTCCAGGCAAGAGGCCTGAAAATACGACCATTCGTGAGCAAGCCGCCAATGACGGGGGATGTGTCGGCCACGTTGCTGACCGTAGACAATAGATCGATGAGCTTTTCCTGGTCATCGGCAAACTCCTGCAAAGCGAATTTGAGCGGGACGTGCCGGGATTCCCCCTCCTGATTGAGCCGGGTGGAATAGGTCGCCAGGAAAGCAAAAGGCAGGTCGGCATCCTTATTTTCCACCAAATGGAAGAAGATGCGTCCCACCAAGTGGGCATTGGGCCGATAGGTGCGGACGAAGGCGGCTACCGTTCCCTCGAAAGCGTCGATCGCCGCCCGCCAAACATCGTGCAGGTGGGTCCACACCTGTTCCAGGCGTTCGGCATCCAGATAATCGATGCCGGTCATCATGGGTGCCCGCGCCAGCCAGGTATCCAGCGTGTGAGGCGATAGCGCCAACCGGACCGCACCGCGCTGTTTTTCAAGGTCTGGGGTAAGGATCAACTGCCGGGTGAAACATTCGGCCACATCCCGCCAGAAAGCCAGGGACGGGGAGAGAGGCACGTCAGTATCGGCGAAACCGAGCCCCAACAGCCATCCGTCATCCCCCGAGACAAACCGCGCGTACAACTCGTCCTGAAGCAGCCGGCGGCTCTTGCCGATGCGCGTCTCGGCAGCGGCCCATTCCAGTTGGGGCTGGCCCTGGGACATGAGCACGGCGATCAGGTCTTGCGGGGCGGTCGCCTTAGCCATCAATCCCCCCGGGCCGGAAAGAGCAGGTGGCGCAGCCACCCAAAAACCGTATTGCCCTGCAGTACGGCCTGTTCCCAGGCCATGAAGTCCCGGGAAAGTTTCGCCGGATCGGCAAAAAACTGGGCGCGGGTGGTGAAGGTTTCCTGGGGGTCCAGCCGTTTGACCACGCGGGCCGGATTACCCGCCGCCACGCAATTGGCAGGCACCGATTCCACCACGATGGCGCCGGCACCGATGATACTGTTCTCACCGATAGTCAGGCCCTTGCAGATGATGGCGCTGTCTCCGATCCATACATTTTTCCCGATCTCGATCGCATTGGCCTCGCCGAAGGAAAGCCGGTCGTAAATGCCATGCCAATCCGAATCGGTGATGTACACGCCGTTGGCCATCATGCAGTTGTCGGCGATCGTGATACCCCTGGCGCTACTGATGCGAACTCCCGGACAGATCAGGCAGTAGTCGCCGATGGTGATATGTCCCTTACCCGCCTCGGCCGGCCAGACCGATAAACGGATCTTCTTGTCCGGCGTGGCGATGACCGTAGCATATCGACCGATACGGATGGGCGCGCCGAACAACTCCACATGCCAGGGGCGCATAAAAGTAAAGCCGCGCCCCAGACGGTTCAACTGGGGCTTCAGAAAATGGCTGGCATAAAATTTCTGGAATTTCAGCCAGGCTTTCTTGACCACGTATGGACGGTGATCCTTGATCATTGCGTCATCCACCAAACGTGATCGAATAGTCGGGCCGCCGGGGTCAGGTGGAACAGGGCATCGGCGGCCATGAGCACGACAGCGTTGGTCCAGGCAATCTTCTCCTCGGGCCAGCGGGTCATGTCCGGAAAAGTGAATCCGCACCAGAAAGATCCGTCGGTAAATACATGGTCGGTCAGCCAGCTGAAAACGATATGGGCCTTTTCCGCCTCGCCCATGGCGGCCAGGGCCAGCACCAGTTCCGAGCTCTCGGCAATCGTCACCCAGGGCCGGTCGGAGACGCAACGCACGCCCAGGCCTTCGACGACAAACTTCTTCCACTGGCGCTGAATGCGCGCCTGGGCTTCGGCACCGGAAACGGCACCGCACAGCACCGGATAGAACCAGTCCATGGAAAAGCGGGCCTTGGTCATGTTGAACAGGTACGGATGGTGGCGGATGGCATCACCAAGCCGTGAATAAGCCTCCGCCCAGCCAGACTGGGGGCGGCCCAGTTCGTCGGCCATGGATAAAGCGCAGCGCAGGCTCATGTAAATGGAACTGCAACCGGTTAAAAGCGCCATGGGATCCACCTTGCCCACGGGGCTGATGGCCCAGTAAATCTCACCCGTAGGCGTCTGGAACGAAAGGGCGAATTCGATGGCGCGTCTCACCGTATCCCACATGGATTCCAGAAACACGCGATCGCCGGTGACTCGCCAATAGTGGAACACGCCCACGGCGATATAGGCACTCATATTGGTTTCGCGGGTACGATCCTCGGGGGTTCCGTGACGATACGCCGCATACCAGCTGCCGTCGGCGAGTTGCATGGACCGCGACCATGAATACGCCTGCCGGGCCTCGGCGAAGAAGCCACCCACCGTTAACCCCATGGCGGATTCCACATGATCCCAGGGATCGGTTTTGCCACCCACGGCCCAGGGGATTTCACCGGAGGGCAGCTGGATGGCCGCAATCAGGCGGCATACCGCATCCACGCTGACGGCCAATTCCGGCCGCCGCTTACAGGTATTCACGTTCATAATATCGATGCATCCTCTCGCGTTCGCTCCAGAATCCCGGGTGAGCCGTCGTCATGGCCAGCAAAAATCAAAATACGTGGGAAGGCTTGGATATGCAAGGGAAAACACAGCCTCCCACACCCGGATCAGCAGAAGTTACAGATCATGCTGTCCTTAGCCGAAGCTCTTGCAATGGGAACCGCGGATGGGGCTTATGGTAGGCAAAACCTATAAACGGGACCACGAAGGAACCATGTTGTTAATCGATGCGCCGGCCCTGGATTCAATTGGGATGCGTCTTGACTTGGCCCCTAAAACTCTTTATGAACTGGACGTCAGCAAAAACGCGACCATGACAACCCTTAATCATCGGCAGAACGGTTTCCGAACCACCCCGATGCAGAATGAAAGCAATAAATGAAGAACCAGCTCAAGGAAATGATTCTGGCCGCGGCCCAGGCCGCCCACGAAAAGGGCATCCTCCCGTCATCCAATTTTTGCGAAGTGCTGTTGGAGGAACCCAAGGCGGGCAACCACGGCGATCTTTCCACCAACATGGCCATGCAGATGGCCAAGATCCAGCGCATGGCCCCGCGTAAAATCGCCGAGACCCTGATCGACCATTTAAATGATCAGGCCGGCATCATCGACCGTACGGAGATCGCCGGGCCGGGATTCATCAATTTTTTCATTCGTTCATCGGCTTGGACGCCGGTACTGGCCGCCATTCACGAGCAGGACGACCAGTATGGCCGTTGCGACCTGGGCAAAGGCATGCGCATCCAGATCGAATTCGTCAGTTCCAACCCCACCGGGCCTTTGCATGTGGGCCACGGCCGGGGAGGCGCCGTGGGCGACAGCACGGCCAACATTCTTCGTTTCTGCGGTTTCGATGTCCAAAAAGAGTATTATATCAACGATTCCGGCCGTCAGATTCAGACCCTGGGCCTGTCGGTCTATCTGCGCGGCCGCGAGCAACTGGGCCACCCGGTGGAATTCCCGGATACCTGCTACCAGGGCGATTACATCCGCGATCTGGCGGGCGAACTGATCGAGCAGGACGGTAAGCAACTGTTTGAAAAAGACGAATCAGAAGCGCTGATGATCTGTGCCCGCTATGCGGCGGGAAAAATCATCGACGGCATGCGGGCCGACCTGGTGGATTTCGGGATCACCTTTGACAATTGGTTTTCCGAGCAGAGCCTCTATGATGCCGGCAAGGTCGAAGCGGACATCCAGGCTTTCAAAGACAAAGGGCTGATCTACGAAAAAGAGGGCGCCCAATGGTTTAAAACCAGTGCCTATGGGGATGAAAAAGACCGTGTGGTTGTACGCCAGAACGGCCAGACCACCTATTTCGCCTCGGACATCGCCTATCACAAGGACAAGTTCGCCCGGGGCTTCGAAAAGGTGATCGACGTCTGGGGGGCTGACCACCACGGTTATATTCCGCGCATGAAAGCAGCCGTGGAAGCCTCGGGATACCGGCGCGATCAATTCGACGTCCTGCTTGTACAACTGGTCAACCTGTTGCGGGGCGGTCAGCCGGTGGCCATGTCCACCCGGGCTGGAGAGTTCGAGACCCTGGCCGACGTGGTCAAAGAGGTGGGCCGGGATGCGGCACGTTTCATATTCCTGACACGTCATTATGACAGCCCGTTGGACTTCGATTTGGAATTGGCCAAGAAGAAAACCAACGACAATCCGGTCTACTATGTCCAATATGTGCATGCTCGCATCGCCAGCATTCACCGCAAGGCCCAAACCGACGGGCTGAATGTGGGCGAGTTCACGCCCTCGGATCTGTCGGCCCTGGAAACCAGCGAAGACGCGACCCTGATCAAGGCCCTGGCCCGTTATCCGGAGGCCGTGCAAACGGCCGGTGCCTTGATGGAGCCACATCGCATCACCTATTACCTGACGACCCTGGCATCCGCTTTTCACACGTATTATAATCGGCATCGGGTCTTGTGCCCGGACGATCTGAGACTGACCCGTGCCAGGCTATATTTGATCACGGCGGTTCAGAAGGTGATTCGCAATGGATTATCGCTACTAGGGGTATCCGCACCGGAATCCATGTAGGCCCCCAGTAACCAAGGACACTTTCAAGCTGGCGAATCAGGCGGTTTTCCCATGACAGAGGCAAAAGCCAACCCGTCGGACGGCCGGATCGCTTGGGGGCGGTATCTGTTGCTCTTTGGCGTCGCGGTCTGGATGTTCATTTTAGGCATTCTCGTGGGCCGAGGAACGGCACCGGTACACTTCGACACCCTGGCCCTGCAAAAAGAACTGACCATCATGCGGGAAAACATGGTCAAAAAGGAAAGCGAGGCCGTCGAAAAGGCCATGCGCGGAAAGGATCAAGACGTTTCTTTAGGCTTTTATGAAGCCTTGAAAAATGATGGACCCGACACGACCGATCTGACACCGACGCCATCGGAAAAGATTATTGCGCAACAATCGGAACCGCCTCATAAATCACGTGCCACGCTGATAGCCAAGAAAAAAGATGTGGCGTCGTCGATCGCCTCATCCCGCAAGGGCGCACTGACCATCCAGGTCGCGGCCCTCAAGGACGCCAAGACGGCCGAACAAATCGTTGCCAATTTGAAAAAGGATGGTTACCCGGCCTATTTGTCAAGGCGCGCCGTCTCCGGGAAAGAATTATGGTTTCGGGTTCGCGTGGGCCGATACGCCAATGAAAGCCTGGCGGCCGCGGACATGGCTCGTCTGACACTGGAACGGAAAAATCCCATCTTGTTGGGAGTCGATTAATGAATCGATGCCATCGGTTCACAACGCATTGAGAATAACATGTTCGAAAAATTTAGAATTATCATCACACGACTTTTCGCGATTACGCTTTCTATCGTCATTCTGGTTTCTTCCAGCGCAACCGGAGAAGCGTGGCCGTTGGCTGGTGAAACCCTCTTTTGCATGGGTATTTTTCTGGCCTCGATCGCTTCGATGGGGCGATTGTGGTGCTCGGTCTATATTGCCGGATACAAAACGGATCGATTGATCACCCAAGGGCCTTATTCGCTTTGTCGCAACCCGCTTTACTTTTTCAGCCTGATCGGTGCTATCGGTGTGGGGCTGGCTACGAAAACCGTATTGATTCCCACCCTGATTTTGTTTGCCTTTACCTTTTACTATCCTTTTGTGATCAAGAGTGAGGAATCGGTCCTGTCGCAGCGCCATGGAGCGGCGTTTCATACCTATACCCAAACCGTTCCGCGATTTTGGCCAAGATTATCCGGCCTCGAAGAACCCGACACGTATGTCGTCAAGCCCAAGGTTTACAAGCGACATATGGTCGATGCACTCTGGTTTGTCTGGATTGCCGGCTTTCTGGAATTTGTTGGATCGCTTCATGAGACACAGATACTGCCTGCGATTTTTAAGATATATTAAATGATTAAGGTAATTATCCATGAAAATATCCAAGGACGAAGTGCTGCACGTCGCCCATCTGGCCCGACTGGATATCCAGGACTCGGATATCGATCGCTTTGCCGATCAAATCGGCACCATTCTCGATTATGTAGACACCTTGACGCAGGTGGACACGACCGGGGTCGTCGCCATGTCCCATGCCATTACCCTGACCAATGCCTTCCGCGAGGATGAGGAACATTCTCATCTAACTCAGGATGAGAGCCTGGCCAATGCGCCGGAAAAAGACGATGGCGCATTTGTGGTTCCCAAGGTGATTTGATGCAATGCCCCACCTGATCGGGTATGGTAAGGGGAAAAAACGATGAAACGGCATGAACCGACCACCAATCAGCCACCCATCCGGTTGAAAAAAGAAGAAGGACCCATTGTGCTGCGCAAGCGGATTTTTCTGCAGCTGGTCTTCATTGTGGGTCTTGTTTTCATGCTCTTGGTCTCTGCCAGCGAAACAGGCAGGCGGTGGCCCTTGTTTGGCGCATTGCTTTTTTCTACGGGTGTTATCCTCGCATCGGTTGGTGCGGTGGGACGGCTGTGGTGTTCGGTGTATATCGCCGGCTACAAGATGAGTGTACTGGTTATGCAAGGCCCCTATTCGCTGAGCCGTAATCCGTTGTATTTCTTCAGCCTGATCGGTGCCACTGGTGTTGCCCTGGGAACGAAAACCTTACTGATTCCCGTTTTGGTAATCGTTGCCTTTGCTACCTATTACCCGTTTGTGATTAGGCGTGAGGAAGCGGAACTTTTAAGACGGCACGCGAACACCTTTTCCGTCTATCGTCAAATGGTTCCGCGTTTCTTTCCGAAACGATCCGGACTGTTTGAACCCAATTTTTATACTAGCATGCCCAAGGTGATCAAGCGACACGTGATCAATGCACTGTGGTTTGTCTGGCCGTTGGGTCTTATCGAACTTGTCGATATGCTTCATCGTTTAAAAATACTTCCGACTTTTTTGTGGGTCTATTGATTGATAAGGATACAAGATGGAACTGCATGCGTTGACGATCGAAGAGGCCTCTGGCCTGTTGAAAAATAAAGATATTTCTTCCGTGGAATTGACCCTTGCCGTATTGGATCGCATCGATGCGGTGGACGGCAAGGTCGGCGCTTACCTGACCGTGGATGCCGATGGCGCCATGGCCCAGGCCGCAGATGCCGACCGGCGCCTTTCTGCCGGTGATGGTGACCGGTTAACCGGCATTCCGCTGGGAATCAAGGATCTGATGTGCACCAGGGGAGTACGAACGACCTGTGCGTCTAAAATTCTGGAAAATTTCATTCCGCCCTATGACGCCACGGTCATCACCCGCCTGAAAAAAGCCGGTGCCGTATTGGTGGGCAAATTGAATATGGACGAGTTCGCCATGGGCTCGACCAACGAACACTCGGCGTTTCAACTGACCCGCAATCCCTGGAATCTGGATCGCATCCCCGGCGGTTCCAGCGGAGGGTCGGCAGCCGCCGTGGCGGCGGACATGTGTCTGGGCGCTCTGGGATCGGATACCGGCGGTTCCATCCGCCAACCCGCCTCCCATTGCGGGGTGGTGGGCATCAAACCCACTTACGGCCGCGTGTCCCGGTTCGGGCTGGTGGCCTTCGCCTCATCGCTGGACCAGATCGGCCCCTTGGGCAAAAGCGTGACCGATTGTGCCCTGATGCTCGAGGCCATCGCTGGCCATGATCCCCAGGATTCCACCTCGGTCGATGAACCAGTGCCGGTTTTCTCCGATATCGCCGGGGACGATTTGCGTGGCGTGGTTATCGGAATTCCCACGGAATATAGTCAGGCCAAGGGGGTGGACCCACAGGTGGACGCGGCCATTCAAACGGCCATTCGAACCATCGAATCGCTGGGTGCCCGTTGTATCGAGGTCACTTTGCCGCATACCAAACATGCCGTGTCCGCTTATTATGTGATCGCGCCCAGCGAGGCCAGTTCCAACCTGGCCCGTTATGATGGCGTTAAATACGGTTTGCGCGACAAAACCCAAACCCATTTAATCGAAATGTACCGCAGTACGCGTTCCCAGGGGTTTGGTCCAGAAGTGCAGCGCCGCATCATTCTGGGAACCTACGCGCTATCGGCCGGCTATTACGATGCCTACTACGGCAAGGCTTCCCAGATTCGTACCCTGATTCGAGACGATTTTCAGCGGGCATTTGAATCTTGTGACGCGATTCTTTCGCCTGTGGCACCCACACCGGCCTATCCCATCGGTGCCACCGTGGATGACCCGTTGACCATGTATCTGTCGGACGTCTTTACCCTGTCTGCCAACCTGGCCGGAATCCCTGGTATATCGGTCCCCTGCGGGTTTTCCGATGAGGGTCTGCCTATCGGACTGCAAATCATGGGGCGTCATTTTAACGAGGCCATGTTGTTTCGGATTGCTCGGCGCTTCGAGCAAGCGGCCGGTGTCCAGGGAAAAAAACCCACATTCACGTAAACGGTAAGGCGATTGGCGGATAAGAATATATCTGGATGGACAGGATTTTCATTCGTGTTCAAGGCGGGCTTTTTCACGTATAGTAGGGCTATGTGTGGAAAAGCCCAACGCCGAAGACGGATGAAAAGACAAGCAGGCGGGTATATTCTTTGACAGAAATCGCCTAACCAAAAAGGAAGCTGTCATGACCACCATTCAGCCCGAAGGCGAAAACCTGCGCAAAGCCGTTAGATGGATATCCGAGGAGCAAAAGGCCGGTTCCGCCAAAACCCGCCAGCAGCTCGTTGAAGCGGCCTGTCTAATGTTCAATTTGACTCCCATGGAGGCCGAATACCTGACCAGAGGCCTCAAGAAACCCTCCTGATCGCTTAAATGTCTAAAATTCGAATTCTTCCAGAAATTCTATCCAATAAAATCGCCGCCGGGGAGGTGGTGGAACGGCCGGCCTCCGTCGTCAAGGAGTTGGTCGAAAACGCCATCGATGCCGGCAGCAGCCGAATCATCGTGGAGGTCGAACAGGGCGGCCGGAAAATGATCCGCGTGTCGGATAATGGTCAGGGGATGAACCGCGACGATGCCCTGCTATGCCTGGAACGCTATGCCACCAGCAAAATCGCCAGCGACCCGGACCTGTTTTGCATCCGCACCTTGGGGTTCAGGGGCGAGGCGCTTCCCAGTATCGCCGCCGTATCCCGTTTCACCATCGTCACTCGCGAAACCGACGCCGATGTGGCCACCCGCATCGCGGTGGCCGGCGGGCAGATCAAGAAAGTCACCGACATCGGTGCTCCCGCCGGCACATTGATCGAAGTGGCCGGTCTCTTCTACAATACGCCGGCACGACGTAAATTCTTGAAAAGCATCAACACGGAAATGGGCCATATCGCCGACACCATCGCCAGTATGGCCCTATGCCGTCCCGGGGTTCAATTCAGGCTGGTCCATAACCAGCGTGTGGTCAAAGACTGGGCGCCGGCAACCGATCCAATGGATCGAGCCATCGATGTTCTCGGTGCGTCCGTGAAAAAAGAACTGCAACCGATCGAACGGGTCGGCGATGCCGCCACGGTCAGCGGCTGGGTGGCCGTGCCGCGCCTGAACCGATCCACGGCCAGGGGAATTTATCTTTTCGTCAATGGCCGTTGGGTCAAGGACCGGGTCATTCAGCACGCCCTGTTCGCCGGTTATTCCGGGCGCCTGATGAAAGGGCAGTATCCGGTGGCCGTGCTGTTTCTTGAGGTTCCCTTCGACCAGGTGGATGTCAATGTGCATCCAACCAAGCATGAGATTCGTTTCGTGCGCCAGAAAATGGTCCATGACACGGTTCGTGAGTCCGTCGCCGAGGCCCTGCAAAAGTCCGACCCCACGCGCTGGCAACCTCCTGAGGCGGCCGAGCCGTCGACACCGGCCGCCATGCCAATCGTGTCGGAACCGCGTACCGCCTACGCCGCACCAGCTGTCGCCCCCCGGTCGTCTGCCGCACCCAGGCCACCCAAGCCGTCGTCGATATCCAACCATCCGTCTCCGCCCATGGCCGACGATCTCCGGCAATCGGTTTCATCCATGGCGCTTTCGTCGACGACGGATCCACCACCATTGGCTGAGCCTACCGGCGGGCAGGTACCATTATGGAAGAAACGCTACTTCACCGATCTGTCCTATATCGGTCAGTTCCAGGGCACATATATCATCTGTGAATCCGGTGATGGGTTGATCATCATCGACCAGCATGCGGCCCATGAACGCATCGTCTTCGAGACCCTCAAACGACAGGCCGATGCGCATGCGCCGGCCGTTCAGCGCCTGTTATTGCCCGAAACCATCGAGCTCGGATTCCGTGAAGCCCAGATCCTGGAGACACTGGCGCCTGAACTGGACCGCTTCGGGCTGGAGATCGAGCCTTTCGGGGGAAATACGTTTGTGGTCAAATCCATGCCGACCCTGTTGCACGGCGGCGATATTCCCGGTATGATCTCGGAAATCGTCGAAAAGACGGCCGACATCGGCATCCACGCCCAATTGGACACGATTCTCGATCAATGTCTGATGGTCATGGCTTGCCACAACGCGATCAGAGCCCATCAACACCTCGACGCAGCCCAGGTCAAGGCGATGCTCGCGCAATTGGATGGTTGTGACAATCCATCCCATTGCCCCCATGGCCGGCCCATCTGGATTCGCTGGCGGGTCAGGGATCTGGAAAAACAGTTCCAGCGAATTGTTTAACGCTCGTTGGAATGCCTGGATCGTGGAGGTGGTCTGAACACCGTTTCCAGGACATGCAATTACTTGTCAGGCAATTGACGAAAAGTGCACTAGGCCTCGACCAGTAATGGTCCGTTCATCCGGTTCACCGCGACCGGAATTTTTTCAGCACAATGGGCGTATCAAAAAATTATAAATTATTATAATGAGTTGATTAACAAAGGAGCCAATAGCGCGATTTCTCTTGAACAATCGGGTACGGGTTTTGCTTTTTGACTGTTGAAATTGTGCCCGGCCATGCGATTCATCGATACGAGGAAAAATTCATGAGCCAATGCAATCGACGTGATTTCATTAAGATCGGTACCGGTTTTTTAACCACCTGCCTGTTGCCATCGGCCGTGGATGCCGCGTTTTCAGTAAAGAATGATCGTCGTTCACTCTCCTTCTACAACACCCATACCGGTGAACGGCTCAGCGTATGTTACTATAAAAACGGGGCGTACCGCCCCGATGCCATGACCCGGATCAACCATGTCCTGAGGGATCACCGCACCGGCGATATAAAAGCCATGGATCCCGCCTTACTGGATCTGCTCGCTCGTGTGCACCGGAAAATAAAGTGTCAATCCCCGTTCCACATCATTTCCGGATACCGTTCGCGTCAAACCAATGCCATGCTGCGCAGGAAGACCTCGGGCGTGGCCAAAAACAGTTATCATATGTTGGGAAGGGCCATCGATGTCCGCCTCCCCGGATGCAATACTCACCACTTGCGAGACGTTTGCCTGAACTTGGGCCAAGGCGGTGTCGGCTATTATTCCCGTTCTGATTTCGTTCACCTGGATACCGGAAATTTCAGGACCTGGGAGGGATAGTCGCGCTTCTCACGCCTGGGACCACCATGCTGGTCACCATCACCAAGTCTGATCAACGACCTTTTTTCAATCCACGACGTTCAATACCGGCGCACTATCGATTGGTGCGGCCGCCGGCGATTCAAGGCCTGGTGGAGTGCGAGATCCTGATTGTAGATATCGTCGCGAAACTGCAGAACGCCCTGCCCATCGACCCAGGCGGTCATATACAGGAGGTGAACCGGAACCGCATGCCCAAGTGCAATCGTCAGCGTGTCCCCACTTTCAATCAAATCCATCAAGGCTTGCGATGTCCAGCGATGGTCGCCGGATAGCACGAAATCGGCCAACGCGAGAGGCGCTTCCACTCGAATGCAACCCGAACTGAGATCCCGCTTGACATGCTTGAAAATGGTGTAGTCGGGCGTATCGTGTAGATACACGGCAAACGAATTGGGAAGCATGAACTTGATGCGACCCAAGGCATTGCGAGGGCCAGGAAGCTGGCGGAGTATAAAGGGAAAGCATTCTTCATGATAGGCGGCCCAGTTTACGGTGGCCGGATCGATCGCCGGCGCATCCGCCCGCCAATTTGCAAAGACAAAAATTCCCCGGTTGGTCAGGTAGGCCATGTCCTTTTGAATTTCCGGCAGTATGTCTTTCACTGCGATGGTTTTCGGGATGGTCCAATAGGGATTCACCACCAAATGGGAGATCTTTGAACTGAACACCGGCGATTGCCTTGCCGGCTTCCCCACGGCAACACGCATGCTCAAGACCTTTTGATCGCCCTCCACACCATCAAGGGTGAAGGCGGCCGTATTGACCCAAACATACCGGCTTCCTAATTGGCGGGGTAACCACCGCCAGCGTTCAAGATTGATTTCCACTTGGCGTATCCGATCGCCAACGGACATATTCAACATGCCCATCGTTTGGCGGCCGACGATACCATCGTCGGCCAACCCATGACGACGTTGAAAGCGCCTGACTGCCGCGATCAACCGCTCATCGAAGCGGCACGGATCGTCACGAACGGCAGAGGCGTCAAGGTCACCCACGGCCACCATCATTCGCCAAAGGACTGCAACATTGTCACTACGGTCGCCTGGACGCAGGGTTGATCGGCCGGGAAGCTTCCCCCATCCACCGCGAGATGCTATTTTCCGCAGTTGTTTCAATTTATTGCACATCTTAACATAACCATCATGGGATGGCCTGACGGCCATCAACGCACCGGCCACATCACCGGTTGTTGCCGCCTGGATCAACGATGGCAACAGGGGCGCCCGGCCCGGATCAATCTTCCAGTCTGCATTCAAGGTACCCGGATTCACCTTTCCAATCGAAAGATGACTTCCCAACAACAGAAATGCGTCGGTCAGAATCAGATCCAGGTCGGCCCATCGTTCAGGCGTGATCATATTCGCCGTTGCCCGTTCGTTCATCATCTCGGCCAGCACCCGGCAAATGGCCACCCAATGGTAGTCCGCCGGTTGCAAACCATCTTCCCCTGCACGCGCGATGGCTTCGATCAGGGCCATCGCGGCCGCTGAAAGTCCGCGTTCGTCGATCCATAATGGCCGATAGGCTCTGCTGCGGTAGACCAGCGGGATCATCTCCATGCCGCTGATGGGTTCTGCGCAGCTGACAACCCGACTATCCGCCGGTTGATCATTTAAGTGTTTGTTGAGGCAGGCGACTACCTGAGTCAAAGGAAAGCCCATGACACAGGTGGGCAATAAAAAAAAACTCGCGACCAAAAGGATGGCGATCAGGCGACACGAAGAAAAAAAGGCGATGGTCCATTTACGCATCAGTCTGGGGCCCAATGCAGAGGTCAGTGGTCAAATACAACCCTTCTATTTCATAATTGGAGATAATTCAAGGGCACGGATATGGTTCATCGACAGTTTATACCGTTCATCATTTGAATATACTTCCGATAAGAAATGCGCTCTTAATTCATTATATTGATTGTTATTCAGCTGTTGAAAATTCTTCTATCGCACTGCCAATTTTAATGACTGAAACAACCAAGAAACAACGATCGGACCAAAGAAGACGTGTGAAAGATATTATTTTAAAGAGGAGATAAACAAGAAGAAGGAAAAGAATACAATTCAGTAAAAATACTGCCTTATATCTTTTAACCATCTGTATATTCGTTAATAATTGACACATAATAACGAACCCGCTATAGGGCGTTGTGAATATTGCAACGGTTCTTTTATTCGTAAATTTTTTGAGTTTCGTTGGTAGCGCTGTTTATGGAAAAGAAGATGCTAAAAAAACGGTCATCTACTAATTTATAGAAGTATTTTGCACACTGGTTGATAGTCCTGCGGCTTCACGACCAGAAGTAGTAATTAAGGAGGCGCTTTCATGGCGGAAAATACGATGAGTGGGGTAAATAGTGGAGTAAGTAGTGGGGTAAGCAGTAAAGCAAGTAGCGGCGTGAGTAATATTCGCGGTGTGCTGTTGTTCTTTATTATGAGTTTGATTGGGATGTTCTCATTTTTTATAACGTTTTCATTTAATGGCAATGATACCTTCTTGGTCAATCATGTCGTCGCGTTGACGCGGACCGGTCTGGCGCCGGTGATGAAATATATCGTTTTTCTCCTAGCCCTGGTCAGTCTTGCTGATCTTTATGTGAGGCGGGAACGTTTCTTTAGAGATAGCACAAACATTTTCCTGTCCGGTGCAAAAATGATCGGGTTCATCATGTTAACGATGGTTGTCTTTAACCTTGGGCCGGAATTCTTGTTGGCGGATCAGGTTGGTCCAGCAGTCTTGTTTAAAATCCTGATTCCGATTACCATCACAGTTGTTGTTGCGGCATTATTCCTGCCTTTTTTATTGGATTATGGTCTAATCGACTTTTTTGGCGTGCTTGCCCGTCCGGTCATGCGGCCCGTTTTCAAGGCGCCTGGACTTTCCGCGGTTATTGCAGTATCGGCCTTTTTAGGAAACTTTTCCATCGGCCATATTGCCGTGGATATGCTGCAAAAAAAAGGCCGATTAACAATGAGAGAGTCGGTGTTGATCGGGACCGGATTTTGTTCAGTTTCGGTTGGTTTCTTGATGCTGTTATCTTCTGCGTTTGGACTGGATCAATACTGGAACTTCTACTTCTGGAGTGCATTTCTGATTACGATTGTTGTCACCATTTTCCAGGCCAGAATTTGGCCGACTAGCACAAAGCCCGACCGGTGCTTGGAAGGCTGTACGCCGAATTTAGAAAAAGAATACAAGTCTGACTTGTTGCGCAATGCGTATAACGAAGGAATAACGGTTGCTCAGCATCAAGCCTCTTTTTTCTTTCGGGAAAAAATCATTTTGAAAGAAAGCATTCTTATTGTGGCCGCCTTCGCCACGGGTGTTAACTTCTTTGCCATTGTCGGTATCTTGATCAATCAATACACACCGCTCATTCAATATTTTGCCTACATTTTCTACCCGATTTTAAAACTGATTCAGATTCCTGCATACGATCTCTGGACGGCATCACAGGCCTGTGCGATATCTTTCCTGGATTTCACGCTGCCAATGCTCGTGGCGACCCAAGGTGGAGAAGAGATGTCGCTCGCCACACGATATGTGATGGCGGTCGTACCGGTATCGGCAATTATTTTCCTGAGCGGGTTTATTCCCTGCATCATGTCAACCAGTATTCGCGTATCGCTCTTTGAACTGGTTGTCATTTGGTTCGAAAGAATTGTGATGACGATTTTTATTGCCGGCGGCGTTGCACTATTGTATTTCTGAGGCATCGAAAGGGGGAATTCGGTTACATGTTTGATTATTCATTCGCCCATTGGGCAACGTTTTTTACCGCCGCGATTCTGTTGAATCTGTCTCCCGGCCCGGACATGGCTTTTATTCTCGCACAAACGACAAAAGGAGGGGTCAGAGCCGGATTTTCAGCCATGTTCGGCATTTGGAGTGGCGCCTTCGTGCATGTCATTTTTGCCGCTCTGGGGCTGTCGGCTATTTTGGCCACATCAGCCACCGCCTTTTCGATTGTGAAGTGGGCCGGCGCAGTATATCTGATCTGGCTTGGTTTTCAGGCATTTTTTTCAAAAGCGTCTGATACCACTGCCAAATCCCAGGGCTCTCCAGAAGGCATGCTGAAAATTTATCGTCACGGTGTGGTGGTGGCCGTACTGAATCCGAAAGTGGCGATTTTCTTTCTGGCATTTCTTCCCCAGTTCGTCGAAGTCGGTGCGGGGCCGGTAGGGGCACAACTGTTCCTGCATGGCTCGCTGATTATCGCCGTGGCAGGGCTTATCGAACCGCCGCTGATCATTATCGGCGATAAAGTAAGCCTCTACTTTAAACGGCATGTCCGGGCGTCGCGATGGCTGGATCGTGGGCTTGGGGCCCTGTTCGTGGGGCTGGGCATAAAATTGGCGACCAGTGATCGCCTCTGATCATCTGGCCAGTTCCTTCCAAAGGCAAAAGACACCCCCCATAACACCATGCTGCGCCTCTATCATAATTGGAGTCCAGGTTGGGATCGGGGATGAAATAAATTACCCCTAATTGCGCCGGTCTTGGGTTCGCCAATCATATTAAAACCAGGCAAGGCGCATCAACGGTTGCATATTCGAAGTCTGTGGCCGTTGATGCAACACAAATTTGGGGTAATTAATAAAATTCACGAGCCTTGGCTATTGGAGCGCCCGCGAAAGTCTTCCACGGGCGTCCTGCCCGCTGATCGCGGCAACACAGGTAAGCATTCAAAATCCTTTTTTGGTCTGCGTTATCAATCATCGCGGTATTGATTACACCGCTTCCTCCCTCTGGCCTTGCCAAAAACATGATCTTAAACACCATCGCTGTGAATCCACCCCGTCTCCTTCCTCCCCGGAAATCAATCAATAACTGGAAATAGGTTCTAATTGGAGAAAGTGAAAAAATCGATAGGATGGTAAGAAAGTCCCCTTGAAATCTTGAGAAGGGTGTGGGAAATAGGGTTAAATTGTCAAATTTACAAGTGAAACGAGCCATAAGAGAAAGGATCGTTTAACATGGATTTCTCGGTACAAGACCAAGATGGAAACGAACTGGAAATAACATTGGGCAGTGACGTCTACCTGATGGATGGTGTCAGCGGTTCAGACACCAACCTCGCTTGGTCTGAGTTGTCTGAAGCCGCACAAGAGAAACTATATGAGCTGTCTGATCAGTATGCGGATGCCGTGGAAGCCGTAAAGGAAGAAGTGGCAAAGCGTCTTGATGACCTGCTGGAAGATGACGATTTGGATGCAAGTGACATGATGGATGAAGATGAATAGCTGAATGGTGCGGTTGACCAAACGACGATAGCTCCGTGTCGGAATAAATGAAAGATCATCACATGTCAGAGATCAAAATCATCAAAGGATACCTCCCTGGCTCACTTGGACGCGTGGCTGAACTTCATGGTACATATTATCATGAATGTTGGCGTTTTGGACTCTTCTTCGAAGCCAAAGTGGCAGCCGAGCTTTCTGAATTCCTTAGGCGGTATGACGAAAGCCGAGATGGTTTTTGGACGGTGTTAGCAGATGGACACATTGAAGGTTCCATCACAATCGATGGCATTCATACCGAAAGCAAAGGCGCGCATTTACGGTGGTTCATCATGTCGGATGCTTTGCGGGGAAAAGGCGCCGGCACCCAGCTTATCAACACGGCCATCAACTTTTGTCGGGGCAAAGGTTATGAGCGAATATATCTATGGACATTCAAGGGGCTTGCCGCGGCAAGATATCTCTATGAGAAAGGTGGTTTTGAACTCGTCGAGGAGCATCGCGGAACCCAGTGGGGGACTGCGGTCATCGAACAACGATTCGAGTGTGCGTTGAAATCTTAAGCATCATAAAAATAGCAAGCTAAAGTATCCAATAGAACGTACCGATATAAAATTTAACGCCTCTTCCCAACATATCCAGACAAGGCCCCCAATGGTGGGGCCTTGTCGCTTTTCGTGGGGCCATAACGCCAGATGCCCAAAAAGAAGCCGGACCATCGTTGGATGATCCGGCCGGGTGCGATAGGTGGCACGGGAAGCTTGCCATCAATCCTATGGGTAATTTGTTATGTTTTGATTAGCGCCCCTTCGACATCTGTTTTTGGCTCATCGTGGAATTGTGTGGAAGCGCACGATGAGCAGCTATTAGCCTTTAGCCATTAGCCATTAGCAGTTCGATTATATTCGGAAAATCCAGGCATCTTAACCGCTAACGGCTAACAGCTAATTGCTAAAAGCTTAAGGCTGTGTTGCAAAGATTCTAAATCCAACGGTTCAGGAATATCTGCACACAAATCCGCCTTGAACCCTGTTTTTCAGCCGTCTATTGGCCGATGGCCGGTTTTATTGTACATTTCATTTTTTATGGCTTTTTTGGGGAAAGGGCTATAAGTACGGCTATCGGCTAAAGCGGTTGCAACAGGATCCAAGCAACTATAGCATTCAAGATAATGTTTTTGGGCTGCGTTATCGGTCGTCGCGGTATGGGTTATACAGCTTCCTCCCTCTGGCCTTGCCAAAAACATTATCTTAAACACTATAAAGTAAAAAGGGGCGCGCGGATTTTTCCGCACCCCCTTTTGTATCGGAGCTCGAACAGGCAAGCCAATTTTAAAATGGATCATGAAATGAACACCGGAGCGCCCCAGCCCCACCAGGGCGCAAATCATTTCCGCGACTATCTGGGGCCCGTAGGGTTTTTGACGGCTATTTTTTTCATTAACTTTCTATCGCGGATTGTTTTAGCCCCCTTCCTGCCGACCATCGAAAAGGATCTGGAAATCAGCCATACGGCGGCCGGTTCCCTGTTCCTTTTGATTTCATCCGGGTATTTCGTGTCTATTTTGGTGTCCGGTTTTTTTTCGGCCCGTCTTCTCCACCGGCGAACGATTGTCCTTTCGGCCGTATGTCTGGGGATCACCCTTTATTTTTCAGCCTTCAGCCAGGGGCTCTGGCAACTGCGAATCAGCCTGGTTGGCATGGGGATGGCCGCGGGGCTTTATCTGCCCTCGGGCCTGGCAACCATAACCACCCTGGTCAATCCCCGGCACTGGGGCAAGGCCATAGCCATTCATGAACTGGCCCCCAATATCGGGTTCGTGGCGGCCCCCCTGCTCGCCGAGGTTATGCTGGGGTGGGTGTCCTGGCGACAAGTGCTGTTCATCCTGGGCACCATCACCCTAGTGGCGGCATTGGCATTCGGCCGATTTGGCAAGGGCGGCGATTTTCCCGGTAAGGCCCCTAGCCTTGACGCCTTCAACATGCTTTTCCGCCTGCCGGCCTTTTGGATCATGATGGCGCTTTTCACGTTGGGGATCAGTTCAACAATGGGAATTTACACCATGCTGCCCCTATACCTGGTTACTGAACACGACATGGTGCGCAGTACGGCCAATGAACTCGTCGGATTGTCGCGCGTTTTGTGTCCCGCTATGTCTTTTTTGGCCGGGTGGGCCAATGACCGGTTGGGCCCCAGGCGTACGCTGATGGTGGTGCTCATCATCGGCGGCATTTCGACCATTTTGCTGGGTGTGCTGCAAGATTCTTGGCTGTTGGTATTGGTGTTTGTTCAGCCGCTAGTGGCCGTTTGTTTTTTCCCGTGCGGGTTTGCGGTTCTGTCTACGATCGGTCCGCCGGGAATGAGTAATGTGGCCGTATCACTGACAATTCCCGCTGCGTTTTTGATGGGTGGGGGCGTCATGCCCATGTTGATCGGCATGATGGGAGATCAGGGAAGCTTTGCCAATGGAATGATCCTGGTGGGCGTTATCATCCTGTTAGGCGCACTGCTGGCCTTTTTCATCAACCCCCAAGCACAACAGGATTGATTCGTGTTTATCCCAAAAATTGAAACGGAATTCCCAAGCCGCCTTTCAGTCCTGCGATCCATCCCCCGTCGCCTCAGAATTGACGGCTGGAGGGCGGTGAACCGTGGATCCCATGGCGGCCGATGCACGATACACCCAGTCCATCTCCCGGCACGCCTGGTCGAATGACCGGCCATAGATCAGAGCGAGCGCCGATTTCTTGCCCAGTACCCATCCGACATCCGCCGCAATGCCGGGAAGCGAGAATCGTTTCACGCGACGGTAGATTTTCAGGGGCCATTTGAGCCAGCCATAGGCGGCGAGGGAGTGTCGCACGATGCCGCGTACGGTTTGGGTAAAGATGAGATTGGATATGTCCTTGGCCTGAAACAGGGTTTCCAGGCGCATCTGATAAACATAGCGGACCAGCACGATATTATTCCCCTTGACCACGGTTTCCAGCCAGGAGCGGGTGCGGGCCAGCAATGGACCGATGGCGGCTTCCTCCATGGGACGCTTGGCGTCGGGAAAATGGCGCCGGGCGAGTACATCGGCGGCTTGGCGAACGGCCGTTTTCCATTCTTGCCAGGTCGGATTGGAGACGATAATGGCCGGAAAACCCACTATTTTTTTTCGGATGACGGCAATCTCCGGATCGTCTTCCATGGCCGATGCCACGTCTAAGTGCGAAAGATCCTCTAGTACCGCTTCAGGGGATGCCTGGCGGGCTTCCATCAGTCGGTCACCGCTTTCATCGAAGGCATCCAGTGCCAGTTTGCCCACGAATAGGGTGATATCCACCAGCAGGCTCTTCATCAACACCAGAACCAGCAGTTTGCGTGACAGAAACAGAACCCACGACAACGGGTCGGGAATGATGAACAGACGGATCAGCGTGAACTGTTGAATTTTGGTGTGATGGGCCCGCAACCATTTTACCCAGGGACGGTTGACCCATCCATCCGACCACCGGTACAGGTCGTGTAGCGTTCGAATGTTGATCGTGTTGATGCGTTTCAGACCCGGTCGCTGAATAATGCGGTCGAAACGGGACAAGGAGGTGTCCAGACTGTTGATCAGGTGGCCTAACGATATCTGAAGCTCCGGCCGGTCGGCCGCCGGATAATAACAGGCCGCGATGGATCGAATGAAGGTTCGCAGGCGCTCAACATCAACGGCCTGTTGCGGAGAAAAGGAGCGGGAAATCTCACGGCAGGTGTCAACAATCAGGTGAATGGCTTTCTTGCGGGCCGGCACCGCTTTTTCGGCCTCACCCGCCAGGGCCTTCAGCTCTTTATGGATGTCCAGATTCCAAGAGATCACTCCCCTGGCGCGCCACACCACGATCAGAACCAGGACGCTGATTCCGAATCCGGTTACGCCCCAGATCACTTTCAGGATCATCCACCCGTCCATGGCGCCTGTCATCATCATCCGTTGGTTAAATTGGGATCATGAATAGAACCGATCGGCATCGGTAACCAATGTAAAATTTTGTTACGCATGCGTTTTTCTGTTTGTATATCCTACAGTCAAGATAAAAACCGTCAAAATATGATTATGCATATGGTATAATATATTGTTTTACAATGTGCCAGCTATTGGGAGGAGACGCGGTCTGTTGAAAAGTTCAACCATCAAACTGGCCTGTTGTCTGACTGTGCTGACGTTATTGATCCTTGCAACGAATACCGCCGCCGCCAATCATGACGAACAGTTGATACTTGCCACGAATGAATTTCCCCCCTATTCCTTCTATCGCGACGGACGGCTGGCGGGTATCGCCGTCGACCTCGTAAACGCATTGGTAGCGCGCACGGGATACAAGGGGGGAACCAAACTGATGCCGTGGCGGCGGGCGATCGAGTACGCCGAGGATCATCCGGTGGTGCTGTTCCCATTTGCCAGAATGCCATATCGGGAAAAAAAATATCGATGGATCGGCCCGATCATGGTCGACAGTTTTGTCTTTGGCGTGCGCAGTTCCGACAAAACCCCATTTACCGATCTCGATGATTTTAAAACGATACAGATCGGCGCCGAACGCAGCACGCCTGGAGCGGTGCGGTTGGCGTTATTGGGTTTTGAAAAGATTCAAACGGTGTCAACGGATCGCTTCAACGCCAAGAAATTGATTGTTGGACGGCGGATCGACGCCTGGTATTCGACACATTTGATCATGCAATACACCCTCGAGATGGCCGGTATCAATCGCAACCAACTCAGAATCGCCTACAAGGACATGGATATTGAGATGTACATCGGCGCATCCTTGCGGGTATCTGGTCAAACCGTTGCCCAATGGCAGAAGAATCTCGACGAGATGAAGGAGAACGGTCAATATCAGCAGATACTATACGATAGCATTCTCGGGTGGAAACAACCGTGATGGAGGGATGTTGCGCATGATGGAGACGTTAACCGATTATCCAAACGGGCAGCCAAGCCGGCGGGAACGCATACTCGCCTGCCTGCTGGGCGGGGCCGTGGGCGATGCCCTGGGAGCACCGGTCGAGTTCATGGGCATCGACGAGATTCGCAGGCGCTACGGTTCAGAGGGCGTGAACCAATACGAAATGGCCTATGGACGGCGCGGCGCCATCACCGACGACACGCAGATGACCCTGTTCACCGCCGAGGGATTGATTCTGACCACGGTGCGCGCGGAATACCAGGCGGCTCCCATAACCGCCATCTACCACGCCTACCTGCGGTGGCTCTATACCCAGGACATCGAGGGCCAGAACCAGTTGATCAAGACCCATGGTACGTGTTCGGTCGTCGACGGTATTCTGACCGGCCATCCGTCCCTGTTTTCCCGACGGGCGCCGGGGCAATCCTGCCTGAGCGCACTGCGGTCGGGCCGGATGGGAAGCATGGATCGGCCCCTCAACGACAGCAAGGGCTGTGGCGGCATAATGCGGGTGGCGCCCATCGGTTTGGCCTGCACCGATGCGGAAAGCGCCTTTCGCATGGGGTGCCAGGCGGCGGCCATCACCCATGGACACCCCACGGGCGTGCTGGCGGCCGGTTTTCTGGCGGCCCTTATCTCAAGACTGGCCTCAGGCGATCCGTTGGCAGAGGCATTGGATGACGCATCCCGACTTTTGACCCGAAATGCCGATGCCGAGGAATGCATGCACGCCATCCAGCAGGCCATGGATCTGTCCCGGCGATGTGAACCATCACCCGCGGTCGTTGAACGCTTAGGGGCCGGCTGGGTGGCCGAAGAGGCATTGGCCATCGGACTCTACTGCGCGCTGGTGGCCGGTGATGATTACCGCAAAGGGGTGACGCTGGCCGTGAATCACTCGGGAGACAGCGATTCAACCGGCGCCATTGCCGGTAATATGATCGGCGTGCGATACGGGAGGCGAGTGATTCCATCCCGATGGATGGCCGATCTCGAAATGAACGATCTGATCGAGGAGATGGCTACGGATCTTTATGAACGCTTTTCCGAAAGTGCGGAGAAGAAATAAGACGAGGAGAGATCACGATGTCTGATTCCCAAAAGATACCCCTTCGGTCGGCGGTTTCCGCCGATGATCGGTGGGACCTGACCCCGTTGTTTGAAACCGATCAGGACTGGGAGGCCTGCTTCGCCGAGACAAATGGGCAATTGGATGGTTACCAGGCCTTTAAAGGGCGTTTACTCGAATCGCCGGAACAGTTGGCCGAAGGGCTCGACTTTCACATGCAAATTTCCCGGGCCCTGGAAAATTTGTACACCTACGCCCATCTGAAGAGCGACGAAGACAAGACCAACAGCTTGTATACCGGCCTTCAGGATCGGGCCATGGGGTTATTCACCCAGGTATCGGAACGCGGCAGTTTCATCGATCCCGAGATTCAGTCCATGGACGAAGCGCAGCAGCACGAATTTCTTACCAGCCCCCAGTTAACGGAATACCGCTTTTTTCTTGAGAAAATCTTGCGGGCCAAGCCCCACACCCACGGTGAGGCCATCGAACAGATTTTGGCCATGTCCACGGAGGTGGCCCGGGCGCCGTCACAGATTTTCAGCCAGTTGGACAACGCCGACCTGACATTCGGGGAAATCCAGGATGAAACCGGCGGCCGCGTGGAACTGAGCCATGGCAATTTCATCACTTTTTTGATGAAACCCCAGCGGGACCTCCGCCAACGGGCGTTTGCACAGTACTACCGTACCTATGAGGCCCACAAGCACACCGTCGCCGCCGCCTTGGCCCACTCGGTAAAAAAGGATGTGTTTTACGCGCGGGTCCGCAATTATGAATCCTGCCGTCATTTAGCCCTGTTTGCCGATAATGTGCCCGAAACGGTATACGATAACCTGGTGGCCACGGTAAAAACCAACACCGCCCCGCTTTTCCGTTATCTTGACCTGCGGCGTCGGATGTTGACGCTCGATGAACTGCATTTTTACGACACCTATGTGCCTCTGGTGTCAACCGTCGATTTCCGCCTCAATTATGCCGAAGCGGTCGAGATCGCCCTGGCCGCCCTGGCGCCATTGGGTGAGGAATATACCACCATTTTGAGGCAGGGCCTCCTGGGCGGATGGGTGGACCGTTACGAGAACAAGGGCAAGCGCAGCGGGGCCTATTCGTCGGGCTGCTATGATTCGCCGCCATACATTCTGCTCAATTTTGAAAACGACAACATCAACAGTCTTTATACCCTGATCCACGAGGCCGGGCACAGCATGCATTCCTATCTGTCGAAAAAACACCAGCCTTACGTGGATTACCAGTACACGATCTTCGCCGCCGAGGTGGCGTCGACCTTCAACGAGGTACTCCTCAGCCGGTATTTGTTGGACCGCTATCGAACCGATAAAAACATGACCGCCTACATTCTCAACCGCGAGATCGACAACATCCGTGCGACCTTTTACCGGCAGACCATGTTCGCCGAATTCGAGACCCTGATCCACGACGATGCTGAGCAACAAAAGCCCTTGACCGTGGATACGCTGACGGGCATCTATCATGGGCTGCTGGAAACCTATTTCGGTGACGCGCTGGTCATCGATCAGGAACTTGACCTGGAGTGCCTGCGCATTCCTCATTTCTACAGCGCATTTTACGTTTACAAATACGCCACCGGACTATCGGCGGCCATCGCCCTGGCCCGCTTGGTGTTGGAGGGCGGCGCGGCGCGGCGGGAGGCGTATCTTGGTTTTCTCAAATCCGGCGGCAGCCTGTTTCCTCTGGATGCACTGAAAAAAGCCGGAGCCGACATGGCCACAAAGGAATCGATTTTAAGCACGGTGACCCATTTCGAGGCCTTGGTGGAGAAATTTGAAAAGGCGATGACAGCGTAACTATTTAAGAAAGGAGAATTTTAATGGACAGAAAAGAACTGATGGAAATGTTTAACAAAATGCCGCGCATCGGTGCCCTGGCCACTAGCAATAAAAATGGTGATGTGGATATCGCCGTATTCGGCTCGCCGCGCATGATCGACGAAAACACCGTGATCATGGCCATCGGCGACAATCGATCCTTTGCCTATCTTCAGGAAAATCCCAAGGCCAGTTTCATTGTCATGGAACCGGGGGATAATCCCATGGCGTGGAATGGTGCCCGGTTGTACCTGGAAGTGGAGACCATGGAACGTTCCGGCGAGCTGCTGGATTCTTTTCGCGAGCAAATTCGCAAAATGGCCGGCGACAAGTCCGCGGACGCCATCGTCGCCGCCATTCGCTTCAACATCACCGAGGTGCGGCCGTTGATTGCGCCGCCAAAGTGAGCAGCATTAACCCCACCGGTGGCCGCGGATAACCCATTCCGATTGATGGGCAAGGCCATGGATGGTTACGGACACCGGCTCGGGGTTCAAAGATATATTGCAGATATGCATGGTGCCTTGGGCCGGTAAGCACAATGCGGTTAAAAACCATCACCTTTTATTTGAATTTGCCCCCATGGCGAAATATTATCATGATAATGATCATATTAAGCATGAAGGGAACGACAATGCAAACAACGGTGAAAACCGAACGCATAACCATTCTTGGAACGCCTGACTTCAAGGCGTATTTGCATCAGGAAGCCAAAAAGGAAGGCATCAGCGTTTCTCAGCTTGTCCGCCAGCGTTGCGAAAAAAGATCGGTTAACGATGAGGAAAAGATGCTGAAACTTTTAACGGCCGAGCTTCAAGAGGCAGCAAAAAGGGCGACGGAAGCATTGAATAAGGGTATCGCCGATGCGGAAAAAGCGTTGCATCAATTGAGGGGGGCATAACATTGAGTACTTTTGCCGATGTAATGGGAGCGGTAAAAAAAGTGATGCTTTTAACCGGCAAGGTTGAACGCGCCGGGGCGTTGCTGTCTGAAATTTCAAAAGAACTTCAATCTCATGACAGAAGAATTGTCCGGTTGGAAACCTTTGTTGAAATAGTGGGCAAGCAGCCTAAATTACCTTCGTAATCAGCCTAAACAGGGCCGTTGGGTTTCGTGCCTCAACCCAACCGACAATGCCTCCACGTTCCAGGTGTCTGGGTAACCGCATTTGGAGCCAACAATCGCCCCCACCGCAACGGGTTCCCATGCTGAAGCGCATGCCCGTCAACTTAACGGGTTCCCAAGCTCTGCTTGGGAACCCTAATCTCGTTCAAGTGAACATCGGCGCGTGCTCCCACACTTGAGCATGGAAGCGTGATCAAAACCCTTGGCGTAATATCCTCGTGGTCGTTATCGTTGTCGTCGTCGGTATCGGTATTTCCTTTTCTCGATACCGATACCGACCACCGCTTCGCTGACCACGACAACGACTTGGAATTGCATTGTCCCTTGTCAGCATCCTATGTTGGGCGGCGGTACGAAACCCAACAGGGAACAAACCCGTGGACGGGCCAAGCCAACCAAATGAAATAAAACGGAAAAGGTCAAGAACGGATGCTTATTTTGGGTTTATATTGCGATTGTTAACCCTAAAAATCTCAATATAAGTGTCCGAATAACATGCGGGTGGCTATCGGGCAACACCCAAATCATATGCGAGAGGAACTGATCTGTCTGTCAGCGTGGCTTGCCGTCGAAGATCAAAATGGCCGACCGCTGACAAGGCAATGGGGGCATTCGGAAAGGGCGATCGCACAGTTGATCATAGAAGCGATTTGTGTTTTGATTGACATCGATTGGATCCATCCCCGCACAATCGATACATAATCATGAGGTACACGGAAGGACGCGGCAAATGATCAAGCGAATGCTTATCGCGGTTGTCTGTTGTTGTTTGTTGATAGGGTGTGCGAGTTTTTCCAAAAAGGCCAAAATGAAAAAGTACGGCCTGACCATGGATTCCTACGAAACCGCCATGCGGACTTCGGAGTTGAATGCCGTGTGTCGTTTCGTGGACCCCTCGGTCATGTCCAGGGAAGACTGTCTGAATCGGTTCGGCAAGATCAAGCTCGTGGACTACAAGCTCATGGATATCCAGGTGGACGATGAGAGCCTGGACGTGACCCAGGAGGTCAAGGTGTCCTACCATTTCCTGAGCGGCGTTCGGATCAAGGATCTTACCTACGAGCAGACCTGGCATTATCTGGAAGACAGCGAGAAGTGGGTTCTCACTGACGGCCCACCGCAGTTTAAATGATCGACACTCGCTTCCCCGTGGCCGGGCCTGGCCGGCGGCCCGTGCCCTATCGGCCAGACAGTGTCCTGCCTATGCGAAAGTCTTGCCGTTCCAGGCAAACCAGGTGCGCTGCAAATCCACGAAATCGATGAACACCCGGTCCGGAGCGATGCTCAGTTCGGTTTGAATGAAGGCGCTGATTTTTTCCGCAAGGGGGGAGCACCGGCTTTCGGTCAGACCTAAGCTTTTTACCTCGACAAAAGCCGTCGGTGCATCGCTGCCGCCAAAAGTCATGGTCACGCCGGGTTTGATGGCGGTCATCACGTAGCCTTCGGGCTTTCCGACCAGGTCGGCGATGTGGGCGGATGCTTGTTTGGCCAGTGCGGCTGCGGCATCATCGGTTAAGGGGTGATTGGTCTGGATTGAAAAATAGGGCATATTGGTTTCCTCGGTGTTGGAGTAAGTGTGTTATCCATGACAGCGACGGCGGATGGGCCGGATCAGCTTATTCCGGCGGCCATGTGCGCTTGAGATGCTTGAGCATGTTGCGTACGGCATACCCGTGCGATGCCAGAAAAATCGTCAGCTCCTCCAGATCAAACTCGTCGATTTCGACGGCACTGGATTCGATCAGATCCGCCAGCTCGGCCGCGGCATCCAGCACGCGGTCCCATGCATCGGCTTCCTGTTTTGAAATGGTGACCATCGGCCGGGGCTATTTTTCCTTGGGTTTGGCCTTGGTTGCCGGCGCCTTCTTTTTTGCCGGGGAAGGGGAGGATGGTGTGGAATCGCCTTCTGAGGTCACATCCGTTTTTGGCGTGGTCGGGGTAAGCGGTTTGATCCCCTTGAGAATGCGCGTGACTTCGGGTCCGTTTTTGGCCAAGAAAACCGACAAGGTATCGATGGCCTCGTCATCCAGATGGATGGATAGTTCCCCGTCCTTGATGAACGCCGCCAGATTCTCGGCCGCATCCAGCATCTTGTCATAGGCCTCGGCGTCCTTTTTAACCAGAAACTCCTGGTCCAGTTCCACGCCGTTTCGGACCACCACGTACTTGGTAATAACCGCCATAATGAACGCTCCTCTTTCTGTTGCCGCTATTTACGGCGCCGGAGATACATGCGCTGAAGGGCATAAATGACTTGGATGAGACGATCGCGCGCTTCCTTTTCCATATCCTTGAATTCGAGGGCATAGCGATAGAACCCGCGCTCCCGATCATGCTCGATCCGCACGACATCGGCCTTTTTGATGGCGACGGTTTCGTCGGGCGCTTCGTCGCCAAGGGGAAAGATCATGCGAACGTCGTCCAAGTGCTGCTTCATTTTTAGCAAGGAGCCACGCAAGAACTTGAAATTGTGCTTGACCAGTACCCCATAAACGCCCCCCTCGCTAATGTTGATCATGTGGAGGATCCCCTTGATTCTTTTCATCCGAAAATGCAATTCCGAGCCGGTCGGGGTGTCGACCCGAAAATAACGGCGCCGCTGCAGTCGCTCCACGTATTTGGGAAAAGGAATCTTCAGGCCACGCTCAATCAATATGCCACCGCGGGTGCTGAAAAGGTATTCCAATTTATCCGGTCCGTTGAAATTGAACCGCAAATGCCACGCTTTGTCCGCTTCGGGATCCGCTTTGAGATCTTTCGGCGGATCAATCAATAGATGATTGCCTTGGGGGGTTTGGGTCAGTCCGGTAATGCAGGTGAGCCGATCGATTCCGGCACCGACCACGTGCATGGAAATGATGACCTTTTTTTCAACCAAGTTCGCGAACAGCTCAAGGAGTTTATCACCTTTGATCTTTACACCGTCCCCCATAGCCAACAACCTTTTATAAGCTTATGCCCAATGCGCACGCAACGGTTCCCACGGTTTGGTCTGCCAGTGCCGAATACGCTTCTTTTAACGTTCTCAACGCACGCCCGATGTCATCTTGATAATAGCCGATTTGTTCCTGAACCCTTCGATGCCTGGCGTCGATGCAGAGTCAGACGCAATTTGCCAGTCTATTTCGTTAAACGCAAGACCTGTTTCTTTATCGACGGATTGCTTACTCCTTGTCTTCGGCCGGATCCAACTGACGGTATCGATTCGCCTGCTGATTTTGAATCTTTTCCAAATCGTCTTTCATCTGTTGAAAGTGTTCCAGGTCTTTTTTCCCGGCCATCGTTTCGACCGTGTCATCCACTGCTTCCCGTGAATCGGTTCCTTTGCAACCGCCAGCGATCAGCACCGCACCCACAAAAAAGACGACCAATAGACGCCTACCATATTTTGACCATCGGTTCATGACGGTTTCCTATTCAAATTGTTGACGAAAAGAATCAAAAGCGGCCTTGAGATCGGCCAATTCATCGCCGATGGCGCGGAGTTGATCTTCCAGGCGGGCCAAGCGATCCGGTTCTTCCGGTTCGGGCGCCGGTGGCGGGCTGGCATCGGGCGGGGAATCGGTGCCTTCCCCATTCGGATCGGCAAACTGGTGCATGAACCGGAATTCCTTGTGGCCGGGAAGACGCTCCATGCGCCGGATGAAATCCCATTCGCCCAACCGGTCGAGGGTTTCTTGAAGGGCCTCCAGGCTGTCAATGGCATGCAGCCGTTCGATGCGGCTGCGGATGGCGCCCGGCGTCTGGGGACCGCGTAACAACAATACACACAGCACGGCCGCTTCCGAGGCCACCATATTGTACTGGCGGGTAAAGGTCTCTTCAAATTTCAGGACCCGGCCGGCGGAACTGCAGTTGATCAGCCCTTTGGCTTCCAGGCTTTTCGCCGCCGTCTCGACGGTCGCGTCACTCCATGCCACCACCGGTTCGCGATTGGACTTTTGATTGCAGGCATGGGTCAGGGCATTGAGGGACAACGGGTAATACTCCGGAGTCGCCATGGATTTTTCCAGGAGACAGCCCAGGACCCGAATTTCCGCTTCGTTTAGGATGATTTCCATTTTTTCTGGATGGGCACTAGGTATCGAGCGATTTTTTCAGTTCTGCCAGCGTTTCCGCGGACATGCCGAAGCTGTGCTTATCGGTGGGAAATGCAGCCCCGCGCACCTCATCGCCGTAGGCCTTGATGGCTTCGATAATCGTGGGCCTGATTTTGGTGTATTGCTTGACGAACTTGGGCACGAATTTATCGAAGAGGCCCACCATGTCATGGGTGACCAGCACCTGTCCGTCCACATCCACCCCCGCACCGATGCCAATGACCGGCACACTTACCGATTCGGCGATCAGCTTGCCCAGCGGCGCGGGCACGGCTTCGGCCACAATGGAGAAGGCACCGGCCGCTTCCAGGGCCTGGGCGTCTTCGACGATCCGGCGAGCCGCGGCCGCATCCTTGCCCTGCATCTTGAATCCTCCCAGGGCGCTGGCCGTCTGGGGGGTCAGACCGATATGCCCCTGAACCGGAATTCCGGCCTTGACAATGGCCTCGACCACCGGCGCAAAGTCCACGCCGCCTTCCAGCTTGATGGCATCACACCCGCCCTCTTTCATCAATCGACCGGCGTTGATGATGGCATCCCGAATCCCGGTGTTGTAGGACATGAAGGGCATATCCCCCACCACAACGGGGCGTTTGCAGCCCCGCACCACGGCCTGGATATGATGAATCATCATTTCAACGGTTACCGGTACCGTACCGTCCAGTCCCAGGACCACCATACCCAAGGAATCTCCCACCAGGACCATGTCCACGCCGGCTTCCTCGGCCATCAGTCCAAACGGGTAATCATAGGCGGTAATCATTACCAGTTTGCGGCCCTCTTTTTTTGCCTGAATGATATCCAATATGCTTATCGGGGGTTGCGGCATTGCCTGTCTCCTTTCCGTTTCGGTTGAGACATAAATTCGATAACCGTTAGTGATAGCTAAGCACTAATTCAAAACATGATTCCGGTTCAAGGTCAATAGTGCGCCTGCAAGGTTTCGACGAGTGCGGTCAACGTTTGGTTGACCGGCACCGCAATCCCGGCATCCTTTGCCCGGCGCACGATGAAACCATTGATGGCACTAATCTCGGTGAGCCGTCGCTGGTCCACATCTTGTCCCATGGAAGAACGGTTGGGACCCGTGGCCTCCGCGATACGATACACGTTTGCCACCGGATCACCCTGAATGGCAATTCCCTGGGCTTGGGCCACGGCCATGGCTTCATTTACCGCCTCGCGGGCCAGTTCGCGGGTTTGTTCCAGGTCCAGCATTTGTCCGTTTTTAATTCCCGTGAGGGCCGTGATCGCGTTAATGCCGATGTTGACGAACAATTTGGCCCACAAGACGGCATGCACGTCGACCACCACCCGCGTCGTGATGCACGCCTGGTTGAAAACACCGGCGACCGTTTCGGCCCCCGCCATCCCGGCAGCCGTCCACGGACCAATGACCGTTTCGCCCGCTCCGGCATGACGAATGGCGCCCGGCCCAAGAAAGGTGGCGCCGTGAGAGGTCGTTCCGGCGATGACCCGTTCGGGATCGAGGGCGTCGGACAAAATGTCGGCATTGCCCATGCCGTTTTGCAAGGTCAGCACCCGTCCGGAGTCACCGGCCAGCCGGGCGGCGGTTTGCGAGGCAATATCGGTATGTGTGGATTTAACGAATACGATTGCCAGGTCCACGGGATCAATTTGCCCCGCATCCGTGGTTGTCGGAATGTGTACCGTTCGCCGGTGGCCATCTTTTTCGATGGTTAGGCCATGAGTGTTGATCGCGTCCACATGGTCCTCCCGGATGTCCAGCAAGGTTACCGTTTCACCGGCTTCGGCCAGCAGGGCGCCGAACAAACTGCCCATGGCGCCGGCACCGATCATGGCGATTTTCATGGCTGTCCTCCTTCAGATAGATCGCGATAGGCCGTCATGCCGTAGGCGCTGTGCGCCGCCAGGATGGCCCGAATGATGGCCCGGGCCAGGCAGTCGGCAGCCGCATGTCCCAGAGCGCTGATGGCCTGCGCCTGGGGGTCGCGAAAACGACCGGATGGTTCTGGAAGCGGTTTTTTTCCCGTGGCCAGACAAAAGACGATATCGCCATCAAACATGGTGTGGGCCGGTCGGATTGACCGGGCCAAGCCATCGTGAGCCATCATGGCCACCTTCTTGGCCTGGAATTTGGCAAGCATGGCGTCGGTGGCCACCACCGCCAAGGTGGTGTTTTTTCCGGGTTTCCCATCGGAATGCGGTGGCAGGACCACACCGTTGCGCCGACGGTTGCCAAATTCGGATCCGATTTCCAGTCGGGCCTCCCAGAAGGTCCCGCTTTTTGAATCGATTGTCGATCCCAAGGAGTTGACGACCGTCAGCGCGGCAACGGTCAAACCGGAGTCCATGATCTGGCTGGCGGTTCCCACGCCGCCCTTGATGCCGCCAGACATGGCGCCCGTGCCGGCCCCCACCCCGCCCATGACCACGGCCTGCGGACCGGCGGCACGACAGGCGGCATCACCCCAGGTGGCATCGACGGGTGGCACGAATGGGTCTCCGCGTCCGAGATCATACACCACGGCCGCCGGCACGATCGGCGCTACGTGTGACGCATCCAACGCGAAGCCGATGGATTGGGCTGAGAGGTACCGCACCACCCCATCGGCCGCGGCCAGTCCGTAAACGGACCCACCGGAAAAGCAGATGGCCTGTACCTGCTGGACCAGGTTTTCAGGGGCCAAAAGATCCGTTTCCCGGGTTCCCGGGGCTGCCCCGCGGACATCGACGCCGCCCGTCGCTCCCTCGGGGCAGATGACCACGGTCGTCCCCGAAGCGGCCTTTGGATCCGTGTGATGTCCTACCCAAAGTCCGGCAACATCGGTCAATCCATTGGATTTTCCTGTTCGTAACATAACATTATTTATGCAAAATGGCTACTTCGGATCGAGAAATCCGGATTGGAAAAGATCGTCGGCTTGGGTATCGATAATGCGAGAAAGCTCCAGATAACGCTCCATCAGCGTATAGGCATAGGGGGTCAAGGTAGATCCGCCGCCGGCACTGCCACCCTGGCTTTTCACCAGCAGGGGTTTGCCGAGGGCATCCTCGGTGACCTTGATTTTGCCCCATACCGCCCGGTAACTCATTTTCAATTCCTTGGCCGCTGCATTGAGAGAACCGCACCGCTCGATTGCTCTCAATATTCTCATCCGGCCCAGGCCGAAGATGATACGACCCTCGCGATCTTCAAGCCAGACCTTTGATTTGACAAAGACTTTTGTTTCTTTTGCGGCCATCCCTCCTCCTGGTCATGGGGCATGTGATTCGTTTGGATGGGCAAAAGGATAACAGGCACGCGAACTGGCAGCAAGGGAAAAAATGAAAACCCATGCCGGCCTTTTCAGCAAAAGTAGCGTCGCGGATGGCCGGTGTTGATGGCCTGGGTGGCCTACAGGCGCGTATGTCATTCGCCGGGATTGATTTTTTCGGTTATTCTGCTACAACCCCCCGGCATGAATCTTCCAAATCATACCGGTCCTCACCGGTTTACCATGCCGGCCTGGATTAGCAGTGCACCCTTTGAACAATTGCTGGGAATGGAAATCATTGCCGCCGAGGCGGGTGAGGCCGTCTTACGCATGCCATTTTTAAAAAATTTGGCCCAAGGTGCCGGCTTGATGCACGGTGGTGCCTTGGTGAGCCTGGCCGACACGGCGGTGGTGATGGCCATTAAAAGTATCGTGCCACCGGGAACCCATTTTGCGACAACGGCGCTTAAAAGTCGTTTCCTCCATCCGGTGAAAAAGGGTATCGTTACTGCTAGGGCAGCCGTGGTTGCGCGCCAGGACAATCTTCTGAAGGGCACTTGTGACATTTTCGACGAATCGAATCGATCGGTAATGCAATTTTCATGTGAATTCGAGATTGCCAGGGATTCCGTGGTCCGCGATGTTCAGTTTGATGATGTGCCCATGCCAGCATCTAACGTCAAACAACGCTGAACGAGGCGTGTTCCATCGGGTTTGTTTTTCCAGAAGCGATCGCAAAAAAATCCCGGCGGTTGATTGTTCCGCCGGGATTAAATGTGCTGTGCCAATCGAATGTTGACCGGCACTCTCTAAATAACCATTTTTTTGTGGTTGGTGCTATCGTTACTTTCCACCAAATGATGCATCCGACATGTCGATGGCTACGCCGCAGGTGTCAAGAACCGTGTTAACCAGGCCGGAGGTTACCGGCAGCACGGTGCGGATGAAATACTCGGCGGTTTGAACCTGGCCTTCATAAAAGGCGACGTCTTTTTTCTTGACCTTGCCTTCGAGTTTCTGCGTGGCAACCACGGCGCGCCACAACAACAGCCAAGCCATGACGACATCCCCGGTGATTTGCATCAGCGGGCAGGCATGGGCATACCCTTTAAGCATGTTCGGTCCGGAGGCGGTTTCCGACAGGTGACGGGACGCATTTTCCCATTCCTGCATCACCGTTTCGGTTTTCTCGGCCAGTACTTTGAGCTGATCAATTCCCTTGGCCTGATCGATGGTTTTCTTCATCTCGGCGACCAGGTCGGTCAGCAGTTGGCCGCCTTTCATACCCAATTTTCGGCCGAGCAGATCGATGGCCTGGATACCGTTGGTGCCTTCGTAGATCGCCGTGATGCGAACGTCACGCGACAGCTGTTCGACCGGGAATTCTTTGGTGAAGCCGTAACCGCCGAAGATCTGAATACCCGTATTGCACACCTCAATGGCCCGGTCCGTCACATACCCCTTGGCGATGGGGATCAAAATGTCGATGACATTCTGCATTTTTTCTTTTTCCGCCTTGTCGGCGGCGAACTGTTTGAAGTCCTCCCGGCTGGCAATGTAGTAATGCAGGCTACGCATGCCGTCCACGAACATCTTCATGTTCATCAGCATGCGCCGGACATCGGGGTGGTTGATGATGGCCACCTGGTTCTTTTCCTTGGCGCCCATCATGGGCCCCTGCAGCCGGGTACGCGCATAATCCAGGGCATGCAGGTAAGAGGCCGAGGAACAGGACAACCCCTGGGTGCCGGTTGACAGGCGGGCCTCGTTCATCATGTAGAACATGCTCATCAGGCCCTTGTTTTCCTCGCCCAGCAGGGTGCCGATGCACTTGCCCTTGCTGCCCAGGGACATGGTGCAGGTGGGGCTGCCGTGCAGGCCCATCTTTTCTTCGATACCGGTACAGACGATGTCGTTGCGCTCGCCCAGGCTGCCGTCGTCATTGACCCAAAATTTGGGAACCAGAAAAAGGGAGATGCCCTTGCTGCCCGCCGGTGCGCCTTCGATACGCGCCAGCACCGGATGGATGATGTTTTCGGCGAGATCGGTCTCTCCCGCGGTGATAAAGAGTTTGTTGCCCACGAGGCTGTAAGTACCATCATCGTTCTTGGTTGCCGTTGTGGTCAGGGCGGACAGATCCGATCCGGCTTCGGCTTCGGTCAGCAGCATGGTGGCGCCCCATTCACCGCTGTAGACTTTTTTCAGATACAATTCTTTTTGCTTGTCGTTACCGAAAATTTCGATGATCTTACCGCTGCCATGGTTGAGCACGGCAATCATCAACAGGGCCATATTGGCCGCCGTCAGGTACTCCCGAGCCGCCATGGCCAGGGTTTCCGGCATGCCCTGCCCGCCCCAATCGACATTGCGATCCATGGCCAGCCATTCACCTTCCACGAGCAGATCCCATGCCGCTTTGAAGCCCTCGGGAGTGGTGACCGTGCCGTTGGCATAGGTGCAGCCCTCTTCATCCCCGGTCTTCCAGGTGGGATAAATTTCTTTAACGGCCAAATTTCTTGCTTCGTTGACGACCATGTCCATTACCTTGGGATTAAAATCCGCGTACTTATCGTACTGGCTAAGGTTTCCAATCTCATAAAGTTCATGTAGGACGAAGCTGATGTCTCTCCGGTCGGCCAGTATCTGTGCCATGGGTACCTCCTTAAGGCATTAATATGTATTTAAAAATATGCATCTTTTTTTGCCGGAAGTCGATATATACAATCATTTCCAGTGATAATAATGTCTAACCGTCTACTGTCGTACCTTTAAGCTATTATAGAGCTACAATACAGTTGTCAAGTAGCAAAGTGGATAATTTGCTCTACGATAAATCCCTCCCAGGAAGCGCCAAGCCGTGGATGGCCAAATAATGTATGCGCATCGGGAATTTGAAATCGGCACCCCTGGCCGATTATCCTTATAACCATTTGACACGCACAAGGTTGAGGGGGATGATGGTGGATAGGACTTCTTTACAAAAAATTGCACTTCCATTGAGGAGGCAGTTCGTCACCGTGGGTAATGTGGGGGAAGTCGAAAGGGCAAGCAAACACAAGAGTTATCTTGGCCGGTAGCAGCAGTTTTACAAAAGGTGAATCCAGCCTGACGAAGGTTCTATCCGAACCCGGAGCATCCATAACCACGGGTTCGCTGTTCCAACCCTATTTCCAAAGGAGGCTGTCCATGAAAACAATTCTAACCTTAAGCGTCCTGTTGCTCTGTGTATTAACACTGCCGGCATTTGGTGCCGATGCTGACCTGAATGGAAGCTGGGATGTCTAAATCGACCATATTGATTCCGACGGTCACTCAGGACCCGAACACAACGTCATCTGGATCGAACAGAATTCCAATGACGGCCGCTTTTTTGGCCATGTGTGCAACCTGCCGGTCACAGAGGACGGAAGAAACTTTTCAGGCATCGTCATCGGAAAAGATGTCTACATCACCCACTGGGACAGCATCACTCGCGCAAAATTAATCGGGTGGTTTGGATCACGACGCTGATAGCGAAAAAATTTATCGGTTAGGCGCGCCTTTTTTAGATTCCCGTTCCTTCGTCAGGCAGTATATCCCCTTCCCGAGCATGCCCGGTCGAAAACAGAGGTTGTCCGAAACGCAGCGGGCCGGGCCACGGTCACCGGATCGCCAGCGGTTGACCAGATCCGGTTCGCGGATCAGCGGCCGCGACATGCTAAGGTAGTCGGCTGTTTTTTCGGACAGCAATCGTTCGGCAACCTCTGGAGAGCGAATGCCGCCCACCAATATTAAAGGGACATCCAGCGCTTTTTTAAATGCCCGAGCCGCATCCTGGAAATAGGCTTCTTTTTCAGGCATGTTGATGGTGGGGCGGCTGGGCGACCGTTTTCCACCCGTCAGAAGCCCACCACTGAGTTCGATGGCGTCCAGGCCGGCGTCGATCATCCGGCTGGCGGCCGTGATGCTTTCGCCTGTATTCAACCCGCCTTCCGAATCGTCTTGGCTGTTCATTTTCACCAGCAGCGGATAGTCGTTGCCAACCGCCTGGCGGATGGCCCGGATGGTCTCGACGTGAATACGGACGCGATTGTCGATGGTCCCCCCATACGCGTCGGTGCGGCGGTTAAACCAGGGGGAAAGAAACTGGCTGAACAGATAGCCGTGGGCGCTATGCAATTGGATGCCATCGAAACCGGCGGCCTGGGCACGCCGGGCGGCGGCCAGATAGTCATTTTGCAACCCTTCGATATCGGTCAGAGACAGTTCGTGGCGTGGCGTCTTGGCCAGTCCATCAAAATTTGAAACCACCACCGGTGGACCGTCGATGGCGGTTTCCAAGGCGAAGTTGCCCGCGTGGGCCAATTGGGCGACAATTTTTCCACCGGCGGCATGCACGGCATCGGTCATGGACCTGAGCCCGTCGATCTGTTGGTCGTCGTAAATACCCAATTGCCAGGGGGTGGCCTGACCGGTGGGCGTCACATAGGCGTGGCCGGTAATGATCAGCCCGATTCCGCCACGGGCCAATCGGGTCATGGTGTCGATCAGTTTAGCGGTGACCCGGCCATCTTCCGTGGCCATGCCTTCCCAGGTGGCGGAACGGACGAGTCGATTGGCAAGGGTGAGCCCGTTGATGGTGCCGGGTTCAAACAAAGGGGAGGTGGACATGGGCGCTCCTTATCAGTGCTCATTTTGAAATGAGCCTATTTCTGAACGAACACGTGTTCGTAAAAACGGTTGCGCATTCACGCGTTGATGTGGATGATCAAGGTTTCCTGATCTTGGCTGACAGCGTAGGTGTTGAGTGGCTTTTGAGCCGCCCCACCCACCGGCCGGCCGTCATAGGTGAACGTGGATTTAGAGACACTGCAGCACTGGATCACACTACCGCCGGCGATGGGATCGATGCGGCGGCCCATGTGGGTGCACCGATTGGCCACGGCATGATACTGGCCGTCGTCACCGTGGAAAACAAGCAGCCGGGGGTCCAGTCCCTTGCCTTCCAGTCGCACCCCGCTACCCGGGGTTTTCAGCTCGTTCATTCGGGAAAGATCGATGCTGACGGTTCCGTTTTGAAAGGTCCAGGCATTGGGATCGGCGGGCATTGGGGTCTCACAAATGCCAAACAGGCGTTTAAAAAAATTCATCATCACCTCCATGTATTGTTTTTTATTGTTCAGTGTTCGTCCAGAAAGAGTGAGTCTCGACCGAGTCCAAGGCGGACCAGCAAATTCAAACCAGAGGAATATGGGTAATATTTTGAGGATCTGAATTTGTTGCCCAACGCCGGAATCGGATGAGAGTGGCCGTTTCTGGATGGGCACTACATCAACCCCCTTTCTTGGGCGATCTTCACATAGGTTTCAACCGTGTTTCTCGGGGGCTCATAGCGGTCTTCGGGAGCCTTTTGTACCATCTGAATCGCCTCGGTAGGACAGTCGGTGACGCACAATCCGCAACCGATACACTTGTCCAGATCGATGTGTGCCGCATCATCAACGCTGATGGCGTCCATCTGGCAGCGTTCCACACAGGCTTCGCAGGCAATACAGGCCTCTTCATCCACTTGCGCAAAATAATTGGTATGAACGGTCCGAGCCGGCTTGTCCAGGGTTTTCAGGTTCTTTAGAATGCCGCAGCAGCAACCGCAGCACATGCAGATGTTGGTGGGTTTTTGCTGGTTGCCCGGTTGCAGCACCAGTCCGGCCTCGACACCGGCTTTGAGAATGGAAAGGGCTTCGGCCTTGTCGATGGAACGTCCCAGTCCGTTTTTCTCATAAAAATAGGCTGCAGCCCCGAAGCACAGGCAGGTTTCCATGGGTTTATCACAGCCCTTGCCGATCAGTTTCTGCTCCTTGCGGCAGATGCACGGGGAGACCACGATTTTTTTCTGGGCGTTGATGATTTCCTCGGCCGCTTCGTAAGGGGTAACCGCCATTTCGGCGGAGACGCTCCTGGAAACCGGCACCACGCGCAATTGTTTGGTCTTCGTTTCCAGCCAGCCTTTTTTTAGCAGGGTAGGCATGTATTCGTTGACATCGCGCACCAGCCCCTCGTCCAGGCTGTTGAGATGATACTCCCAGATGCCGATCACGAACTGGGCCGCGCTGTATAGATTGCGGTCCCTTTTTGAAATCCGGAAGATCAGTCCCTTGGCCGCCATGGATTCGAGGATGGCCTTCAATTCTTCTGGATCCCTGTCTGTGCGCTGGGCAATGGCATCATCCGGCTCGGGGAGCATGGTCAGGGTCATGGCCACCTCGGCCTCCTGTGGAGTGAACAGCCTTTTTAATATTCTCAGTTCGACGCCGTTTTCCGTGCTCGGGAATCCCGCGGGTAGGTTGTCCAGAAAGGTTGCCAGCTGTTTGTAAATGTCACTCATTTTGTTCTCCCGCAATAAGATCAAATATACCGATTGGTTTTTTTAATGATCATGATTGCCGTTCAAGGCCCATGATCATGTTTTCGGCGGTGTCGATGGTGTTCAGAAAATAGGATTCTTCACCGGTCACTTTGGACAGCAAGATACCCCCTTCCATCAGGGCGATGAGAATTTCGGCGGTATTCGCCGCATCCACCGTGGGCTCAATGTCCTTTTCGGCGACCCCCTGCTCGATCAAAGCAACCAATCCCGCTTTCCAACGGTTCAACACATCCATGGCCATTTTGCGCAAGGTGGGGTGGGTGTCATCGGCCTCCACGGCGGTGTTGACGATGGGACATCCGCCGTAGGCCAGCACCATGCGATGAATTTTGCGGAATCCGCGAGGGTAGGCCAACAGCTTCTCCATGGCCGTACCGGCCGCGTAGAGTTCCTTGGAGAAAAAGTCGAAAATCAGATCGATGTTGTGCCTGAAGGCGTGGATGGCCACATCGTTTTTGTCCTTGAAATTCCCGTAGATGCTGCCTTTGGTCAAACCGGTGGCAGTGGTCAGGTCGGACATGGAGGTGCCCGCATAGCCCTTTTTATTGAAAATGGGCGCTGCGGTCTCGATGATGAACCGGCGGGTCTGCGCGGATCTGGATTTTGGTACGGATTTCATGATGCGTTATTATACCAATCGGTATAATCAGTCAACTCCCATTGCCATTTGGGCCAGGGCAATCGCAAGTAAAAGTTAAAACCAGCTGTTTATGAACAAGCACCATTCCCGAAATTGGAAGAGTGCCAAATACCAACGCCCAAATCCCTTCCTCAACCCCAATAGACAATCCTGGTCATGGAGTCCTTATCGGATAGAAATTAGCGATTTGACACATTCAGAGTGCTGATCTATCAGGTCTCAACGTTGCCGATGATCCTGATCCCTCAATCCGATCCGAAGGAGCCGAAATGATGAAAAAGATTCGCTGTTTCACGATGATTGGTGTTCTTGCATTGCTGACAATCTGCCCCGCTGCATTCGCCGACCAACCAGAGCCATTGGGCCAGGGACTCACGGTCTGGTACGACACTGGCGGTCCCGTGGGCGGGCCTTACAACACCATCGTCCAGAACGGCGCCGTGCAGGCGGCGGCAGATATGGGGTGCAGCCTCAAACTCCTCTATTCCGATTGGAACCCGGAGAAGATGATCGAAAACTTCAAGACGGCGGTTGCGGCCCGTCCGGATGGCATTGTCATCATGGGCCATCCCGGAGACGATGCCTATGCGCCGTTCGTCAAGGAGGCCATGGAAGCGGGCGTCCTGGTCACCTGCGTGGACACGGACCTTCCCAAAAATCGCGAGCAATATCAATCCAGGGGGTTTGGCGTGCTTGACACCGATCCGGACATCATGGGAACGACCATGACCAAGGAGGCGCTGTCCCGCTCCAGCCTCAAGCGCGGCGACCGGGTTTTTGTCTGGGGCCAGAAGGTCTTGCAGGAGCGCGGGCGCCGGGCGCGGGCCATGATTCGAACCCTGGAAGAGGCCGGGATGGTTGTGGACTATATCGAGATCAGCCCCGAGATCAGCAAGGACACGGCCCTGGGCACCCCCATCGTCACCGGTTATCTGGCAAGCCATCCCGACTGCAAAATGATGCTGATCGATCACGGCGCATTGACATCCCAGATGGAGAACTTCCTGAAAGCCGCGGGGGTCGGCCCCGATGAAATTTTCGTGGGTGGCTTCTCGCTTTCGCCTGCCACGGCCACGGCCATCGAGCATGAATACGTGGATGTCGTCTTGGAGATGCAGCCCTACCTGCTGGGCTATTTCGGGGTGGCGCAGATCGTTCTGACCAAGCGCTATGGATTTACCGGGCTGAGAATCGACACGGGTGGTGGCATGATCACCAAGGAGAATATCAATCTGATCGCGCCGCTGGCCAAGCGGGGCATTCGCTAATCCATGGATACGACCGGCCCGGATAACCGTTCCCGGACGCCGTGCCTGAGTCTGCGAGAGGTCAATAAATCGTTCAACGGCGTGACCGCCCTGAAGTCGGTCAGCCTGGATCTTTTTCATGGAGAGATCCTTGGGCTGGTGGGAGATAACGGGGCCGGCAAATCGACCCTGATCAAGGTGCTGGCCGGCGTTCATGCACCGGACAGCGGCCGGCTTCTCGTCGACGGCCAGCAGATCGATTTCGGGGCCTACAACGTCCGCCGTGCCCGCCAGTTGGGCATCGAGACCGTATTCCAGGATCGCTCCCTGGGCGAGAAGCAGCCGCTTTGGAGAAACACCTTTCTGGGGCGGCCCGTCGTCAATCGATTCGGCTTCATCCGGGTGGCGGCGCAGAAGCGGGCCACGCTGGATCTCCTTCACCGGCATGTCGGCCTCAGAGGCGTTGGGATCGGCGCCGAGGCCCGCGTGCGAACCCTCTCCGGTGGCGAGCGCCAGGGGCTGGCCATCGGCCGGGCCATGTATTTCGATTCCTCGATCGTCATTCTGGACGAACCCACCACGGCCCTCTCGTTGCACGAGGTGGAAAAAGTGCTCACGTTCGTGGCCGGCATCGTGGACCGGGGCAAGGCGTGCATCTACATTTCCCACAATGTGAGCCACGTATACCGGGTCGCCCATCGGATCGTGATGATGGACCGGGGCGAAATGGTCGGCGAGTATTTGAAGAAGGACCTGTCCCCTGAGGAACTCGGCGTCCGACTGATGGGAATCCAGACAGGCACCGGCACGGGGGAACCATGATCTCTGATTTGCTGCACCGGTTCAAGATCCAGGTGGGGGTTTCCGGCCTTCTGATAGGCCTGTTGGCCGTCTTCATGTTGGCCAGTCCGGCGACCTTCCTAGCGCCCCGGATCTACATCTCATTCGCGTCCACGATTCCCTTTGTTGCCATTCTGGCCCTGGGATTGACTTTTCTGGTAATCGCCGGAGAACTGGATTTGTCGTTCCCCGCGGTGATGGCCATGTCGGGCCTGACCTTCGCCGACGTCTTTCTCAAGACCAAGAACCCGCTACTGGGGTGGGGCGCGGCCATTGCCGTCGGTGCATTGGCCGGCTATCTCAACGGGCTGCTGGTCGTTCGCGTCGGTGTCCCGTCAATCATCGCCACCATCGGGACCCAGTTCTTCTGGCGAGGGTTGTCGTCTCTTTTGGCTGCGGGGCTGGCCCGTAACATGGCGCCGGTGCGGGAGACATGGCTCCACCACGTTTTCGTGGGACGGATCGGTGGCGTTCTGCCCGCTCAAGCCCTATGGTGCCTGGGCATCGCACTACTGCTCATCCTGATTCTGAACCGTCACATCTTTGGCGATCATGCCCTGTTCATCGGTGACGATATCCGCACCGCGAGGCTGATGGGGATCGACACCGATCGCGTGCGGATCCTGCTCTTCACGTTCATGGGCACGGTGAGCGCCTTTGTTTCCGTGATGGTTTGCATGGAAATGGCCAATTGGTGGCCCACTCAGGGAGAGGGGTACCTACTGCTCGTCTTCGCGGCCATCTTTATCGGGGGGACTTCCGTTTTCGGCGGGGAAGGGACGATTTACGGCACCCTCATCGGTGCCGTCATTATCGGAATCATCGAAGCCGGTATCATCAGTGCGGGGTTTTCCGGATTCTGGACCCGTCTGGTGTATGGATTCATCATTGTGGTGTCCGTATCGGTCTATGCAACGGCTTTCAAGACGGGAAGATAAGGAGACTTTCATGAGACCCGAAGGAATGCAAGTCTTCAATCGTCTGGCGGAACGCTGCCTGCTTGATCTGGCTGAATTCAAAGACGCCGGGGGAACCATTGCGGGCGAGTACTGCCTGTTTGCACCGCCGGAACTGATCCGGGCGGCCGGGGCGATTCCGGTCAGCCTTTGCGGAACGTCTGAGGATCCCTTCCCGGCGGCGGAGGCGGTGCTTCCCGTGAGTCTGTGCCCGCTGATCAAGTCGAGCTATGGGTACGCGGCCACGGAAACCTGCCCTTTCTTCGCGGCCTCCGATTTCTTGATCGGAGAGACGACCTGCGACGGCAAGAAGAAGATGTTCGAGCTGATGGGGCGCATGAAGCCGCTCTATCTCATGCACCTGCCCTACACGGTGGACCTGGAATCGGCAATGACCCACTGGTACGCGGAAATCATGCGGCTCAAGGCGTTTCTCGAAGAGAAAACCGGTATCGCGGTTACGCCGTCGGCACTGAACAAACAGATCGCGATTCATAACCGGGTGAAAAGACTCATCGGCCAATTCGCAGCCACTTGCGTGGATGAATGCGTGCCCATTTCCGGACGCGACGCGATGGTGGTGATGGCGGGCAGGAATTTCTCGGTGGACCTGGACGCATATGCGGATCTGCTCGAACGGTTTGTCGCGGAGTTGACATCTCTCAAGGAGGACGGCCAATCCGTTTGCCGTCCCCATGCGCCGAGGATCTTGCTCACGGGCACACCCATCGGCAAGGGGTCGGACAAGGTACTTCGACTCATTGAGGCAAGCGGCGGGATCGTCGTTTGCCAGGAGAACTGCAGCGGTGTAAAAAGCCTGCATTTGTTGACCTGCGAGGAGGCCGAAGACCCCTTCATGGCCCTTGCCCGAACCACGCTTCGCACCCCGTGCGCCTGCATGTCACCCAACCGGGATCGACTCGACCGCCTCGGAAAACTAGTCGACGAATTCAATGTTCAAGGCGTGGTCGATCTGACTTGGCAATCCTGTCACACCTACAATGTGGAATCCTATTTGCTGAGGGAGTTCCTCGAAGCGAAACATGGCGTACCCGTGCTCCATGTCGAGACAGGTTACTCTCCTTCAGACAGCGAACAGCTCAGAACCCGAATCGAGGCATTTCTGGAAATGGTTTCGGGCTGAGGGCTAAACATCATTCGATGTTATCGGTCTTGTTTGCCCAGCAAACCGTAATCCACGATCGCTTTTGTCATGGAGGAAAACGGCACGCCGAACGGGCCACAGACCCAATTTGACGAAACGAGTGGGAGAAGTTAAGCGCCGAGCGTTCGCTTGATCATGCCGGTGCTATCCCAGCGCAGGGCTTCAGGCGGGTGGAAGTGGACGCGAATCACGGGGCCCTGGGATGGGTCATGGGTCATCAGGGCGTTGACCGCCCCGGCAATATCTTTTTTCAATCCGGCAGTGGGCTGTGGATGGCAAAACACGGTAAGATCAAGATGGGCGGCCTCATCCCCTGATGTTAACGCCGCCTGATAAGAATAAATGCCTGGCAGGCATAGAATGGCTTCATCCAGTCGTGGCATGGACAGGGAGGACCGGGGTGAGCACAGGTCCGCGATGCGTCCTTCGACTTTTCCCAAGCGGCGCATGACCGTGCCGCAGGGGCATGGCGCTTCCGCCCAAGCCGCCCGGTCACCGGTACGGTAGCGAATCAGGGGCATGGCCTGCCGGGTGAGGGTGGTGAACACCACCTCGCCGTGGACGCCGGGCGGCAACGGCTTGCCGTTAACAGGATCGACCACCTCAACCAACAGATCGGCATCCCGCAGGTGATAGCCCTGGTGGGCGTCGCACTCCAGGGCACTGCCCAAGCCCATTTCCGACATCCCGTAATGCTCGAATACCGCACATCCCCACACATTTCGGATTTCGTCGACCACGACCCGGGGCACATAATCGGTGGTCAGCAAGATACTTTTCAACGGGTTGGGCGATACAGGTCGGACATATTGCGCATGGCGGCAGAGGGCGAAAATCTGGGCCGGCGCCCCCACCAGACAATTGATTTGTTTTTCGTCGATGAAGTCGAGAATCGGTTCCAGATCCAGGACTGGCCAGTGAATATATCCCTTGGCCGGAATACGGGCCGCGGCCCGTTGCAACTGGTCGCCCGCGCTGTCTGGGGTGGTGCTGGGCAGCAAGATCAACATACGCTGGCCAGGTGCCATCATGCAGGTCAGGCCGTGGTGGAAGAAATCGATGTTCAGCGCCAGATCGGCTTCGCTGAAATAGAGCCGTTTGGGCGATGCGGTGGTGCCGGAAGTCTGCATGGTCACCACTCGCGTCACCTGGCCATGGGAAACGCAGAGCATGTCCAGGTGGTGCTCACGCAGATCATCGGCGGTGGTCATCGGCAGATCGGCAACCTGAGAAAGATTGGTTAGCGGCTGATCCGATAGGTGGCTGAGTCTCCGGCGGTAAAACGGACTGTTTTTTTTCACATGGTCCAGCGTCTGGTTGAGGTGATCCAGTTGGAAAGATTCGATCGCCGCAATCGACAGGCGATCGGTTCCCAGGCGGCTCTTGAGCCAGTTTTCCAGGCGGGTGGGCGTGGTCGCGTTCATACCCGCTATCGTCCTTTCCCTAAGGGGCTTGATCCAGACGTGTCAGGGTGGCACTCAGACATCTATGCCATGGTCGGCGAGCAATTGCATGGTTCGGGCGTGGGTATCCGATAGAATACCGGCACAGATACTCCGGGATGCCTCGGGACCGGCCTCGCCGACGATGGCCTGACAGGTGATGCCTGAATGGCGCGTCCCGATCTGATCCGCAAACCAGTCGGTTACTTCTTCGAGCATCAGCATCAGATCCTCGTTTCCCTTTTCCTCATCGGTGCCTTTGCCGGCAAAATAGCCGATCACACAGCATGCGCCGGTCAGCACCCCGCATGTTGCGCTGCCGTTGCCACAACCGTAGGCCAGACCGGCCATGGAACGGACGAATCCCGGGTTCGACTCCTGGCAACGGTCCAAGGTCAGCAAGGCCATGATCTGGCTGCAGACATAACCTTTTGAGGCCAAACGAAGCATTTGAATGAGGGTATCATCCATATTTTTTCCCTTCAATTGTCACCATGCAAAAGACAGGCAGCCGCCTGAATACCGTCCTACTTGTTCTCCAACAGCTTTTCCACTTCGGCGATTTTTCCGACGGCCAATTCCTCGGAAACAAGAATCATATGGCAGGATGGGCATTGCGGCAATTGGGTGGTAATATTGATTCCCAAATAATCCGCCAGAACGGAATCCACCGCCAGCGGCTGATCGCAGCGGAAGCATTTCCAGACTAGGTCTTCGGGTTTGATGTGGTCTTCACTCATTGGTGTCTCTCACTATTGGGGATGATTAATGATCGGTTCGAGATCAACGTTAAGAATGAGCCAGATGCCAACCGACTATATCGGGTCGGATCGGGCACTGCCTGTTTTCAAATCCCAGGCTGAAATCGTAAGGCGGTACTGGTAGGCCTTGTGGATTTCAAAACCATCTTCCCGAGGGCTGTATTCCACCCAGACCGACACGGCACCTTGCCGCAAACCGGCCAGAAAATGGTTGGTGTCGGGATGGATAAATTTGTTGCCGCTTTTCTCGGCCTCGAAAAGGGTTTTCTGAATGTCTTCATCTCTCAAACGGCGCTCTTCCAATACAGCCCTGACTTCAGGGGTGATGAAAAGGCGAACCGGATTGTGATCATCCATGCTAAATCCTTTTTTCCATTGATATTTACGGATAAATCGATAGCAATATACCACAATGTGATATAGTTTAATAGGGTGTTACCTATGCTTTGTCAAGAACCCAGTGAATGATATTTGGTCGATCTGCAGCCGGGCGCCGTAGTGAATGTGGCCCTTTACTGGCATTGCTGGCAGGTGGCGACGAAATCACTTGAACGTCTGCCCCAAGCGCTCATGGAGGGCGCACGCCAGATGCTCGCGCCAGCCTCTTGACGAAGCGGTGTCACGCCCCCTGGGACCGGCCACTAGCGCTCCTTTCCACCAACAGGGATGGCGATGACGATGCGGTTGCCCGGTACCGAACGGGATTCGACGGTGAAGCGGCCACCGAGCAAACGGGCGCGTTCCTGTATGCGTCTCAACCCCAGGCCGTTAGCCGGCGTGATCTCCATCGCGTAGTCGTCAGGGACAATATCTCCGCCTTCATTTTCCATCCGCAGGAGAATCCGTTCCTCATCGGCATTCAAGTGCACTTTGGCCCGCGTGGGTGTTGCCCCGCACATGAGATGATCGAGCCCCTCCTGGACGATCCGGAACAGATTGATTTCCGTATCCATGTCGAACCGGCGATCGGCAAAGCCGGTACAATCCACCTCCACCGGTAGCGCATGCCGGGCGGAAAAATCCTGGCAGTAAGCGGTTACCGACTGTTGGATGCCGAAAACATCCAACAGCTGGGGGTGCAGTTGATGGGTCATGGCCTTGATATTGTGCAGAATGATTTCTAATCTCATGGAGAGGATAGAGGCTTCGTGGCGGGGAAGCTGACGGCCATCGATGTTGTCGGCAATGATTTTCAGGGCGACCAGATCCTGGGCCACCTTTTCGTGCAGCTCGTAGGCGATTTTGTGTCTTTCCCGTTCCTGGGCGCGTATCAATTCCTGGTTGAGAAACCGGATTTGGTTTTCCATCTGCAGGCGTTTGTCGACCTCCTGCTGCAACCGCCGATTCTTGGATTTCAGCTCTGCCTGAAAGCGTCGCAGTTCAAGCTGAGTCTGAATCCGGGCCAATAGCTCCGGGATCCGAATCGGTTTGGTGACATAGTCCGCCGCGCCGGCCTTGAAACCGGTGACGATATGATCCGTGTCGCCTAGAACCGTCATGAAGATGATTGGAATGGTGCGGGTTGTCTTGCCGGCTTTCAGGCGTCGGCAGGTTTCGAATCCATCCATGCCGGTCATGACGATGTCCAGCAATACCAAATCGACAGCGGCCTGTTCCGCACGGACGATGGCCGTTTCCCCGGAGGTGGCGACGATCGTTTCATAGCCTTGTTGGTCAATAAAGGACCGCAGCATATCGATGATCAGCAGGTCATCATCGACAACCAGGATCGTTTCCCTTGAAGGTGTTGCATCCATGGCTATGGCCACCGATTGATGTAGGCGATAAGCGCCGCTTCGTCATACTTGCGGATATGCTCGCGGACACCCTCGCAAAACGGTTTGGTGTCACGGTCTTCTCTTTCCAGCATGTCGATACGGCGTTCGATCTGGGAAAAGCGCCCCTCTGAAGCGAGCCGGCGAATACTTTCCAGAAGGTCTGCCGGTGGTCGTTTTCCCGGCTGGCTTGAAGGCTGGGTGACGGACTCCGTTTGCATTTCTTGTGATACTATAAAATCGTTTATGCTGGCAACGGTTTGCTGAATGCGTTTTTCAAACGCGATCAGGTTTTCGATGGCGATATCGGTTGACGGCCTGGCAACGGCCCGTTCCAATTCGAGCGTCATCGTATACAGGGCTGTTGCACCGACCTGGCTTGTCGCCCCTTTCATCTTGTGGGTGAGTCGCGCGATTCCCTGGCGGTCCTGATTGGCCAGGCAGTGGCCCATGGTTTCTACAAAATGGCTGCAATCGGAAATGAACTGATGGAGCACCCTGGCATATATCCACCGTTTTCCCCCCAGGCGCTTCAGTGCTCCGTCGACATCCAGCAGTTCCGGCCCTTCCGGGGGCACGGGGGGCGCAGTCGGCTTGGGTGTCTCTTGTTGCTGTCGTGCCATTCGATCGGTCCTGGGCTGCACGTGGCCGGGCCGGGTCAATTATCGAACAACCAGAACCGAGCAGGGGGCATGATGGGTCACCTTCGTACTGACACTCCCGAAAACCATCCCCCGCAAGGAGCCCATCCCCCGTGTGCCCATGACGACCAAATCGGCTTTACGCGCTTCGACGGCGTTGATAATCGCATTGGCCGCCGGTCCCTCCAGAAGGTCATCCTCCATGTCGATGGTCCTGTCCTTCAATTGTTCGCGGGCATTTCGGAGGATCGCTTCGCCATCTTTAATTCGTTTGCCGAGCATTTTGTTGAAGTCATCCTCACCTCGAAGTTCACTGATGGGATGGTAGGCGTGCAATAAAACCAGCTTGGATTGGTGTTTTTCCGCCAGTCTGCCTGCATAGTCCAGCGCTTTTAGACTATACGCCGAACCGTCCAAAGCCGAAATGATAAGCTTAAACATGGCCTTCTCCCCTTTTTTACGGTCATCTGAAAACGGCCAACGCGCCTCTGTTTCTTTCGCCGATGTTCCCCTATGGCATTGGGGCTGCATTGTCGACATTTTCATTGTACCAGCGGAAAGGGTTGAAATCCAGTGTGACCTATCAACCGGTGTATTGACAAAATACAGTCAGTAATTTGAAATATCATTCAATAAATTATTGAAATTCCCGATCCTAAAGGAGGGGAACCGTGAAGAGATTCGGCAAAAATATTGATATCAGACATTACACCGGCCATCCGCCTACATCGGCGCATCGAAGGGCTTGGCATAGCCGGTGAGCTCCACATAGCCGATGCCGCTGATTCCCACGTTCCCTTTCACCCCTTTCGCCTGGACGCTTCCTTCCCAGTAGGTCACATTCGTGCTTTGCGGCGTGCGCATCTCCTGATTGGCCAGGACCGCTTCGATGGTCAGATCCAGGGCCAGCGATGGGATCGCGATCCGCCATTTCACCGGGTAACGCGCATTGCTTTCGGGGCTGGTCCAATGCGCCAGCGGCTGGATGGTGATCGCTTCCAACGGTAGATGCCGGGCCTCGCCCGAGGGCAGCACCAGGGTGCCGCTGGATGCCGGATTCATCGTCCCATCCGCGTGCCGCAGCAGATAAAGCATGATTTCATTCTGGTCGCTGAGCTGAAGACTGAACCAGTCCCAACCGGTGATGCCGGGTGCCAGCGGGGCGGAACTGAATTCGTGATCCATCCATGCCAAACCGCTGACCGTGAATTGGCGGTCAGCGATGTTAAGACGACCCGTGGCGCCAAGGCGGGTAAATGAGTAGTAACAGCTGGCCTGTTCCGGCGACATGCCCTTGCGGCTGTATCCACGATCACCATGGGCAATCGGTGGTTTGATTGGTGTCAAATTCAGATCCAATGAGAATGCTTCCGCGTCTGCCATAAGGTGGTGGCTGTCCGGGGTGATGGTTGCTTGCCAAGCGTTCAGATGGATGGTGGTCGTCTCGGCGGTCTGGTCCACCCCGGCCAGTGAAAGGGCGGCACGCGCCATCTGTTCGGCTTGCCGGTGGCGGCCTGCCGTGATGTCGGTCAGGGCGGCATGGGCCAGGTAAATCTGATCGGTGCGCCAGGCTGATTTGGGGTCGGGCCACTGGTTTTGTCTCTCGGGTGGCCGCAGGGCGCTGCGAAAGAAGGTGAGCTGGAAACCAAACCGCTGGCCATGGTCGTCGGTGAGGTTGCCGGTGTAGTACCACCACTCGGTGCGATAATCGGTATGCGGCCCGTGATCCTTGGGAAAAACCAGGCCGCATGGACCGGTGATCTGCCGAAAGCCGTCATCCGCGGCTGGCGTGGACATTCCACCGAGTAGGATCAGCATGATACCCAACACACAGCCAATCCACCCAGGTGGTTTCTTTGGCACGCCTTTCAGCCTCCTGGCAAGTATCTTAATGATTGCCTCCCCTCAACACCATGGCCGGCGAACTGCTCAGGGCCAATCTCATCGCCGGCAGCGCCGCCAGCAATGCGGCCGCGAAAATCAGCGGCAACGCGGATAGCAGTGAGGACCAGTCGACCCGGTAGACGAAGGTCCAGCCAAAGGACTGCCGGTTGACGACGAAGATCAACAGGAACGAGAGGATGAAGCCGCAAGCCAGGCCCGCCGCCTGGCCGACCACGACGATCAGGCTGGCCTCCCAGACGATGATGCGCCGCAGCTGGGCCGCGCTGGCGCCCAGGGCACGGATGGTGTTGATCTGCACACGGCGCTGAAGAACCAGCACCACCAGGGTGCTGGCAATGCCGAGGGCCGCCACGACCAACGCAATCAACAGCAGCACCGTGGTAATGGCGAATGTTTCGTCGAAAATTTGCAGGATTTCTCGGCGCAGGCCGACGCCTTCGGTCATGTCGATGGCATCTCCGCAACAGGCGATAAGCGTTGATTTGACCTGGTCCAGATTCTCTCTAAGGTCGTTACGGCTGTCATTGAAATTGATTTGCACGCCGCTCCAGGAGCGATCGTCGAACTGCTCCTGGTAGTGGCGCAGTGAGTAGATCACAAAACCGCCCCGGGTGCGATAATCCCTGAAGACGCCCAGGATCGGAACCGCCAACCGTTTTCCGGCGATGGTGATGGGGTAGCGATCCCCGGGGCCCAAACCGGTTTGGTTAAAAAAAACCTCCGACACTGCCACCCCTTTACCGGCGATCAGATCGGCTTCGATTTGGGCTGCGTTACCGCCCATCCAAATATTCCTATTTCTCTGTAAAAAGGTCTCATACTCAAGGGCTTCGAAAAGATGCCGATGACCCGCGACGTGCCGTTCGATGCGGCGCATGGGGGTTCGTACCACTGGACCGGAAAGCGACTGGATGGCGGCCATGGTTTGGGCAGACAGCGGGTTGCGATGGTGGTTGAGTTCGTCCAGTTTGGGCAGGATGTAGAGATCGCCGGCCAGGCTTTGCTGCACCCACAGGGCCACGGTGCTGCGGAAGCTGTGAATCATGACCACCAGGGAGGTAAACAGGGCCACGGCCGTGATCAGGGCGCCCACACTGACCGCCGTTTGGACGCCGCTTTGGCTGAGGTAGCCTGCGGCCAGAAAGGCTGATGGATGGTGCCGCCGCATCAGCCGTGGAGCCAGCAGCCTACCGAATTGGCGCAGCAGCCAGGGGGCCAACAGGGAGAAACCGATGAAAAGCAATAGCGCCGCCAAATAACCGGGCAGGGAAACGGACGGCGGGCTGGGAAGGCGGGTGACCGGATAGACCACCGCCAGCAGGCCGATGCCGGTAATGGCCATCAGGCTGACCGACCGCGGGTGCAAGATCGTTGTCGGTGCCACCGCCAGCGCTTCGCGTGGGGGGACGCTCATGGCCTCCCGGGCCGGTTGCAGGGCGGCCAGAATGGCCGCCGCAAGGGTGACGCCGAAGGAAAGCAGGACTTCCCACGCACTCAAGGCCAGTCCATCCACATGCACACGCACGAACAACATGGACACGGTGCGACTGACCCCGGACAGCAGATAGGGTACCAGCAAACCGCTGATCGGCAGGGATAACAGCCACCCGGTCAGGCCGACCAGGGCGCCTTCGCCCAGGAACAGGCTGAAAATAAGACCCTTCGCGGCACCGGTGGCACGCATGGCGGCGAGTTCGCGGCGACGGGCGGCGGCACTCAAGGCCACCAGGCTGTAGACCAGGAACATGCCCACGAACAATGAGATGAAACTCAGAAATGTCAGACTAAGCTGATAAGCTCGGATCATGCCCCGGCCGGTTTCACGCGCCTGGGATGGCGATTGCATGACCACGCCGGCGGGCAAAAGCGATTGCAATGCGGCGCGGGTACCGGCCGCGGGGGGTGCTTTGAGCTTCAGATCAATACGGTCAACCTGTCCGAAAAGACCGGTAAACTCCTGGATGGAGGCGATATCGCACAAGGCCATGCGACCACCGTCCACCAGGGCCAGCCCGTCCGGATCCAGAACGCCCAATATCTCGAAACGGGCCGTGCGGGTGGGGTGCTCGAGCGTGATCTGCTCACCCGTTTGCCAACCAAAGTCCTCGGCTAAATTTTTCCCGATCAAAAGAGTCTGGGGACGGGTGATCAACGCGGTCCAATCCGTAGCCGGTTCCATGCCGGTCGAAGCGATCTGCCAGTTGCGCAGGTGACGGTCCAGAACAGGATCGAGGCCGATCAGCAGAAACGGCGATGCCTGACCGGCGGGCTGGACATAGGTGGAAAGAATCGGCGATGCACGCTGCACGGCCGGGTGGCGCATCAATGCGGCGACCAAGGTTTCCGGCACCCGGCCACCGGGCTGCACCAGGGAAATATCGCTGCGGCCGGTGATACGATCCATGCTGCGTGAAAAAGCGTCCAGGGTGGCATGCACGGAGAGGCGCACACTGGTGAACACTGCCGCTCCCAAGGCGATGCCCATCAGCACGGCGATGGACCGTACCGGATGGCGACGAAAATGGCGCAGACTGAACCAGGCAAACAGACGCAGCGCACCCGTTATCGTCGTTCCCATGCCCTTCACGAAACGATCCGCCCGTCTTTGAGTCTCAGCACCCTGGTGGCATGGGCGTCGGCCAGGTCGCTGTGGGTGGCCACCACCACGGTACGCTTGAACTGCCGGTTGAGATCGGCCAACAGGGCCATGACCCTTTCGGCATTGCCGGAGTCTAGGTTGCCGGTGGGCTCGTCGGCCAATATCAGGGCCGGGTCGTTGATCAAGGCCCGGGCAATGGCCGTGCGCTGCATTTCTCCACCCGAAAGCTGGTGGGGCTGGTGATCGAGACGTTTGTTCATCCCGAGCCAATCCAACAGCTCGGTCGCCCGGGGGCGCACGCTGGAATAGTCACGGCCGGCCAACAGGGCCGGCAGGCAAACGTTTTCCAGTACACTCAACGTCGGTAACAGGTTAAACGCCTGAAAAATTACGCCCACCGTGTTTCTCCTGAAATCCGTCAGCTCGCCCTCGTTGCATTGGCCGAGGTCGCGGCCCGCCACGATCAACTGTCCGGCGGTCAGCCGGTCGAGTCCCGCGAGTAGTGAGAGGAGCGTACTCTTTCCCGATCCGCTGTCGCCTTTGAGCACCACCAGGTGCCTGGCAGGAACCGTCAGGTCGATGTCCTGAATGCCGGTAACCTGTACCGCGCCGATCGCATAGATGCGGGTCAGGCCTCGGGCATGGATGGATACCGATGGACCCTGGGAACGGGTGGTCGATGGGGGGGCGCCGGTTTGGATCGCTTGCGTGGATGTCATTTTACGTTCAACGATATCGAGTCGAGGTTGTGGGTAAGCAAGGCATCAAACTCAAACCCGAATATAGTCGAAACCTTTCCGCTACGCAACTCAAGGGTAACCCCATTTGAGTCAGCCATGAACTCACATAGTCACGGGTTCCCAAGCTCCGCTTGGGAACCCTCATCACGTTCAGGTGAACAGTAGTGCGCGCTCCCATCTGGCGCATGGGGCGAGGCGTAACCCTTCGTTCCATCCGTGCACGCCGGTTCTGATTAGCTGTAATTATTTTTTGCCGACATCCTAAGTTATTATTAATAAATACAAATTTGTCATTCAAGAATCCTGAAAATTGCAACAATGTATCTATTTGGCCGTCTTTCGGCCAGATAGCGACAGAAAACCTTTTTTAAATAGCATGTTAACAAATATCTACAAAAAGGTATACGGCATGCATACCCGTACCGGTTGACACCGTTATCGCGATTTTCGTGTCAATTCCCCCCGCCACACCCAATGTTCACCGTACCTATTAAATAGGAGGATTGATGAGGTTTTTTTTAAAAATTGCAATTTTGGTATTTTCGTTTTTTATTCCGGTGCGCCTTGCTTTGGCCGCCGATCCGAGTGCCGTGGATACGGGAACGACAGCCTGGATGCTGATTTCCACCGCCCTGGTCTTGCTCATGGTTCCCGGACTGGCCATGTTTTACGGCGGTCTGGTGCGCACCAAGAACGTGCTGGGCACCATGATGCACAGCTTCGTCTCGATCTCGATTATCGGCGTATTGTGGGTGGTCTGCGGTTACGCCCTGACCTTCGGCAACAACATTCTGGGCGGGTTCCTGGGCTGGAGCGGCGATTACTTTCTGCTCAAGGGGATTGACGAAACCATCACCAACGGGGTGCCCGAGTACGTTCTGGCCATGTTTCAGGGAAAGTTCGCCATCATCACGCCGGCCCTGATCAGCGGTGCCCTGGCCGAGCGGGTTTATTTCCGGGGCTACACCCTTTTCATCGTCCTCTGGTTTCTTTTCATCTATTGTCCCTTGTGCCATTGGATCTGGGCGGCCGACGGCTGGTTGTTCAACAGCGGTGCCCGTGGGGTGATCGACCTGGCCGGTGGGCTGGTGATCCACGTTTCCGCCGGTATCAGCGCCCTGGTGGTGGCAATCTATTTGGAGCCGCGCAAGGGCTATCCGAAATCATCCATGGCGCCCAACAACCTGGTGATGACCATGATGGGCGCCGGCCTGCTGTGGGTGGGGTGGTTCGGTTTCAATGCCGGTTCCACTGTACAGAGCGGTCTGGACACGGCCAGAGCGTTGACCATGACCCAGGTGTCCGCAGCCAGCGGTGCGCTGACCTGGATGCTGATCGAAGCCTTTGCCTTTCGGAAAGTCACGTCCCTGGGCTTCGTTTCCGGTATTCTCGCCGGCCTGGTGGTGATCACCCCCGCCGCCGGGGTGGTGCAGCCCGGCGGGGCCATCATTTTGGGGGCGTTGTCCACGATCGCCTGTTATCTGGCATTGAACGCAAAAATGAAGCTCGGCTATGACGATAGCCTGGACTGTTTTGGCATCCATGGCGTGGGCAGCGGGCTGGGGGTGCTGCTGCTCAGTTTTTTTATCCGCGACAGCTGGATGGCGGCGGCCCAGAACAATATCGCCGGGTGGTCCTGTTGGGATCAACTCCTGGTCCAATTGAAGGGAATGGGCGCCACCATCGCCCTGGCCGCCGTGGGCACCCTGATCATCTGTGTCTTGATCGAAAAAAGCATCGGGTTTCGCATCGACGAGCAGAGCGAATTCGAGGGCCTGGACAAGTCCCTGCACAGTGAGAACGGGTATGGTCTGATTTTCCCCGAATCTCGATAGTGCCATCCAGAAATGGCCAGGCCAATATGAGCTTTGGCCGATATCGGCGTTGCCCGAAAAATTTTATCCTCGGAATATCAACCATATGCCTGTGGTAAAATTTTTCGGACGCCTTGATCTCGAACAAATTTTCCTATTTCTGGACAGGCACGCGTTAGTCTTGACCGATATTGATGCAAATCTTCTCAAATTGCGCTATATTGAGGCCATCGCAAAGGCGGATAACTCAAAAACATGGAGGTGGACATGCGTGAACTGAAGACGCTTCCCCGTGAAGCCTTACCCTCTGCCCTTGAAAGAGCCAACCAATATCGGCTGCTCAACGAACCTTACGAAGCGGAAAGCATCTGCATGGATATCCTGTCGGTCGACCCTGAGCTGCAGGAGGCCTTGCACACCTTGATTTTGGCACTGACGGACAAGTTTGCCTTTATCGGTCTGGATCCGCTGTTCGATCAGGCCATGAATGTTGCCTCTCGGTTGAAAGCGGAAAATGACCGATCCTATTACACCGGACTCATCTATGAGCGGCGGGCCAAGTACCATTTCCGGCAAGGCGAACTGGAGGCCGAGGCCACGGCCTATACCTGGTTCACCAAGGCCATGAAGGAATATGACCAGGCGCTCTCAGGGGGTGCCGGGGACCATCAGGACGCGGTTTTACGGTGGAATTCGTGTGCGCGCTTCATTGACAGCCACCCGAAGCTCAAAGCCTTCGATGCCGACCGCGGGGCGGCATCCTGACCCTTAGGTCTGCGAGCGTTGTCGTCTATCAGGAAAAGCACGAAACCATGCCGGCCTGTCACCAGAATGGCGACAGGCCGGATAACCGTTTGGTACATGTTCACGGGGTTGAAATGACCAACTATTTGTAAAATACTGACCGGTAAGCGTTTACAGGGTGCCTCAGGTGCGCGGCGCCGGGCACGCCGACGTACTAGGCGTACTTCAAGTGCCCGGGAACAAAGCAGATGAGGTGCCCTGTGAACGCTTACACCGTTTGGACTTCGATTAGAAACAAATCATCGACATAGGTTTAGACAACGGTAATCAGATCGACGTCGCATCCATCCCCAACCGACGTGGATGCAAGGTTCACATCCGCGTCAACCGCTTCGCTGACTTCCTGGCCGGCAAATGCAGCGGCAATGGCCTCGTCGATCTGATCGACCATCACGATGTCGACGTCATCCAGCACCTCTTTGGGGAGTTCGTCGAGATCCTTCTGATTCCGCTTGGGCAACACGATCGTTTTCAAACCGGCGCGATGGGCGGCCAGGGCTTTCATCTTTATCCCACCGACCGGTAATACCCGTCCACGTAAGGTGATTTCTCCGGTGATGCCCACATCACTGCGCACCGGCTGACCACTAAAAAGGCTGACCAGGGCCATCGCCATGGCCACCCCCGCCGAGGGGCCGTCCTTGGGCAGGGCGCCGGCCGGCACATGCACATGCACGTCCGATTTCTCGAATACCGCTGGGTCGATGTTCAATTGTGTGGCTTTGCTGCGCACATAGCTGAAGGCGATCTCGACGCTCTCCTTCATTACGTCGCCCAGTTGTCCGGTGAGCGACAGGCGACCCTTTCCCGGCATCCGGGAGGCTTCGATGTAAAGGATATCTCCCCCGACCGACGTGACCGCCAGTCCGGTGGCGATTCCCGGAAGGGTAATCGGTTCGCTCTGCTCGGATTCAAAACGCTCCTTCTTCAGGTAATCCCGTACCATCTTTTCGGTAACCACCACATGGGACCAGCCGTTTTCGCTCAGCTGAACGATGCCCTTGCGGCAGATGGCGGCGATATGGCGTTCCAAGTTTCTCACGCCGGCTTCGCGGGTGTAGTCATGGATGATTTTGAGCAGGGCGTCCTGCATGAAGGTCACCTCGTCATCCTTCAGACGATGGGCGGCCAGTTGACGGGGAACCAGGTGTCGTTTGGCGATCTGGAGCTTTTCCAGTGATGTATACCCATCCAGGGTGATGATTTCCATGCGGTCGCGCAGGGGGCCGGGTATGGTGTCCAGTTGGTTGGCCGTGGCGATGAAGATGACATCGCTCAGATCAAAGTCCACATCCAGGTAATGATCGCGGAAGCTGTTGTTCTGGGCCGGATCCAGTACCTCCAACAAGGCACTGCTGGGATCGCCACGCCAATCCTGCCCGATTTTGTCGATTTCGTCGAGCATGAACACCGGGTTGCGTGTGCCCGCCCGTTTGATCGCCTGAATGATGCGGCCAGGCATGGCGCCGATGTAGGTGCGGCGGTGACCACGGATTTCGGCCTCGTCCCGTACGCCACCCAGGCTCATGCGGGTGAACTCCCTGCCCAGCGCCCGGGCCACGCTGCGCCCCAGGCTGGTCTTACCCACCCCCGGAGGGCCGGCCAGGCAGAGAATGACGCCCATGGCGCTCTTCTCATCCGCTTCGGCATCATCGGTCATCCGATCCTGGACCAGATGACGCACGGCCATGTATTCGATCAGCCGTGTTTTCACATCCTCCAAACCGTAATGATCTTCATCCAGAACTCGGCGGGCGGCCGCAATATTACCGCTTTCCTCGCTCAGCGTTTGCCAGGGCAGATCCATGAGCCAATCCAGGTAGGTTTTGATCATCGGATACTCGGCCGACTGGGGGGACATGTGTTGCATCCGTTCCAATTCCCGATTGGCCTCCTTGCGTGCTTCCTCGGGCATATCGGACACATCGATCCGCTGGGCATAACCATCGGTCTCCGAGACGGGTTGCGCGTCTTTTTCACCCAGCTCCTTTTTGATGGCATCCAGCTGCTGTCGGAGAACATAATCCCGCTGGGATTTGTTCATTTTCTCACGAACTTCCGACTGAATTCGCTGGCCGATGTCAAGCACCTCTTTTTCATGAGTCAAGTGAATGAGCAACTCCCGCATTTTTTCGCTGACACTATCCATTTCGAGAATGGCTTGGCGTTTTTCCACCGGAATCTTCACATTCAGGGCCGTGACATAGACCAGTTGAAGCGGATTCTCGATTTTATCAATCGCGTCGATGGCTTCCTTGACGGTTTCGGCGTCCATCGACAGGACCGCTTTCACCGTGGCCACCAGTTGGTGCTGCAAGGCCTCGGCTTCGATCCCCGTCTCCACGGTTTCGGGTGCATATGTCACACTCGCCGTCAGGTGGTCGCCTTCGGGATGCCAGGTCGCCACTTTGAATCGATGCAGCCCGGTCATCAATGCGACCATGGCCCCATCATCGTTCTTTTTTACGTGCAGGACCTTGGCGATGGTTCCTATATCGTAAAGCTGACCGGGGACCGGGTCTTCCGCTTGCGCATCTTTGATGGTCAAAAGGCCGATATACCGGTCCGCATTCATGACGGATTCAATCATGGGTGCCGATTTGAAAGAAATCATGAACGGAACGCTCATTCGAGGAAACGCCACCATATTGCGAACGGGAAGAATCGGCAGCTTGCCGTTGAATTCCTCACCGGATACCTGGTTTTCCGTGCTCGCCGGATCACTATATTTCGCCTCATTGTCTGTATTCATGGTATCACCTTATCATTCGAGTTAATGGAATCGTTCCCGGTTTTCCAGACCGGTCCATGAACAAACCTTAAACACAGAATTTGCAAAGGCAATCCAGTTTGACAAAATAGATACGAGTCGTATTTTAAGAGATTTAAATAATTTATTGGTTTGCGGTTTGCTCGCCCCACGCGCATCGAGCTGGCGCGCTGGCGATGCGATCCGTCATCTGGGCGTTCTTACCGAGTCGCCGGGTGTGACTTCCTGGGCGAAAGGCGAACCCGCGGTTGGTGATTGATGGCTAATCGCGGCTTTTTTGCGATCGTCGCCAGTGGATTTCAGATCGATGATGCAGGTCACAAACAGGGACCGAATTTCCTTTGCCATCGGAGGCGTGTCGGCATCCGCGGGCAGGCTCGACAGTTGGGAGAAGATGTTGGGAATCAGGCGCTTGTCCTGGTAAATGCCGAAGGTAATACTTTCCATCTGGTGCGGGGAAAGATGGCCGAAGGCTGATTTGGTTATCAAGATCCGGCCACCATTTGCCATCACGGAAAGATAAAAGGCCTGGTCTGCCGCGCCACCGGGAAGCATGAAGGCCACGCTGGCGGTGAAGTCCTCCTCCGGAAGATAATCCTTGCCGCTGCTGATCCCCATATTCAGACGAATACGGGCAACCAGTGCGCCCTCGGTTTTCAGCGAATCTTCAATTTCATGCACTTTTTCCCGGAGTTCGATGGCGCAGTGGATGGCATCGAAGGCGGGATCCGTACCCCTGTTATGGGGAATAATGTATTGGACCTCTGTGCCGCTTCTTTTCGAACACTGGCCATCATAGGATTGGGCAATACGCTCGGCTTCATTCCAGATGCGGGTGATCAAGCGATAGTAGGTCCCCGGCAAAAGCGTATCCACCAGGTGTTGGGCATTGTCTAGCCTGGCCGATATGACACTAAACGGTGTCTTCTCGGCAGCGGAATCTTCGGTTGGCGGCGCGTCGGAAACAGATCGGGGCGTTTTTGAACCACGATGGGGATTCGGCCAGCGTTCTTCCTGGAAGAGAAAAAGCGTGCCTTCCGCAACGGCCAGGGCATATAATCGCATGGCGCGCATGCGGCCTTTGTCATCTTCGAAGCGAATCGGGCAGCTGTCGATGATGGGGCGATTTTTATGCAGACGACCCAGGGATATCGCAGGGCTGTCGAGTTCCTCCAGGTGAAACGACACCATGGGGGCAACCCGCTTGAACGCTTCCGATGGCGCGTTATCCTCTAAAAATCGATAGACGAAGGAAAATAAAGGTTGCCAGTCGAATATCAGATTTTTCAGGGAGGCCCTCAGCAGAACATCGAATACCGAACCCGAGGGATCATCGTTCATTTCATTTCGGATCGTTTGAAACAGGCTGTCGTCCGGTGCAACGTCGACCCATCTGATAGACATTTCATGGTTGACGAAACAGGCCGAACCGCTGAGGGCGCCGGTAGGCAATGAAAAATAGGACCGCTTGGCTGCCTTTGTTTCCTTAGCCTCGGTTGATGCGGCCGGTATCGTGTTCGATGCGGATTGGTCCTGGGGGCTGCCGCGGTGGATTTCGGCCGGCCCCAATTTCCTGGCAATGGTTTCGACGGCGTGCCCTTCATCACGAAGCATCTTCAACATGGCGATATGGCCCAGAAGGGTCGCTGAGAAATAGCTTTTTTTGCGGCTGGTATTGCGCCCCCGTGGCAGGACGTGAATCATCGACCGCGGCAAGACATTCAAACGGATGAACTGAACCAGATCCGCTTTCGTGATCCCCGTGGCATCCATGACCGCTTTGGCCGTCAGCCAGCTGCCGTCGGAGGGGTCGATGGTTTCCTTGTCTACTGCTTGCGCTGTGGTCCGTTGAGCCATTTTGTTCCTATGAATGGTCGTCGAAGGTGACGGACTTACGCAAAGCAATATCTGTGCCGATACACACTTTGTTCGCTGGATCTATTTTTGCAGAAATCGATGATCGGATGAAAAATATAATTATATTATAAGTTTATGTAAAAATATGATGGTTGTCGGAGCATGCCCCGCTTCAAGGAAACGTCGGCACCGGTTGTATGGTTTTTTTCCTAATTATGAAAAAAAATTCATACTCACCGTAATCAGCGGACCAGATTCAGTCCCACGGTTATGACCCCCACCAACCAGCAATAGGGGGCGAAACGGTGCAACTGCCCCCGATCCACCACGCGCAAGAGAATGACCAACGCCAGCCATCCCACGACCGCCGACACCATCGAACCGGCGATAATGGTCCCCCAAGGAATGGTGGTGTGCAGTTCCGGTGCATCCAGCCCCAGAACCAGGGCACCGACGATGGCCGGAATGGACAGCAAAAACGAATAACGGCCGGCCAGCTTGCGGTCAACGCCGAGAAACAGGGCCGTCGCGATGGTCGAACCGGAGCGCGAGATGCCGGGCAGGATCGCCAGCCCCTGAACGATACCGATGAGAAAGGCATCCTTTGCGGTCGTCTGGTTGATGGGGCGGCCACCGGTGCGTATGCGGCGGGTCAGCCAGAGCAGGCTGCCGGTAACGATCAACATGCAGCCGACGATGGCCGTGGAGCCGAAAAGACGGTCGGTGATTTCCTTGAACAGCAGGCCGATGAGGGCGGTGGGGACGCTGCCGATCACGATCAACAGGGCCATGCGGATCTCGGGGTCGACCCGGCAGAGCGCCAGGAGTCCTCCGGCGTTTTTCATCCGCTGGGGAATCTGGAGCAGGGCCGTGATGATTGCCAGAATGTCACGATAAAAAACCACCACCACCGCGGCAAGGGTACCCACATGCAGACAGATATCAAACAGCAGCTCGGGCTCCTTGATCCCGAACAGATTTTGAAATAAAACGAGGTGACCGGAACTGCTCACCGGCAAGAACTCGGTCAATCCTTGAATAGCACCCAGAACGATCGCTTCAACAGTGTTCAATGGTTATCTCCATTTTGGTTCGTTGTCGAAACACAATACACCGTCGCTCCGGCCTTGTCCATTGGGCGCCCTAACATTTAATGATAAAAAAATGCGCAGGAAATCGATGGTTGATCCGTTAATGAAAATGGACAACCATTTTTAAGCCGGATTGCACCTGTAATACACTAACGAGGAGAATCGAATGAATTGTCAAGACATCGATAAACGGCTCGATGCATGGGTGGATGGTGAATTGTCGGCATCGGCGGTCGATCGACTCACCCATCATCTGGAGAACTGTCCGGCCTGCCGTTATCGTGCCCAGGTGTTGCGGGAGATGGTTGATGCCCTGGACCGGCTGCCAGCCGTGCCGGCGCCGTCCGCGCTTTTCAGACAGACGCTCAAGGCCTACCGGAGGGGTATCCACAGGCCGGGCATGGCCGAATGGTGGCAACACCTCAGTCTGATGATGCGCAGCGCCGTTTGCGGCGCCGCGCTGGCCGGACTGCTGTGCGGAGCGGTGCTAGGCACTAGCCTCGTTACGCTTGTGCCGTCCGCCGGTACCAGCCCCTATCAGACCCTGTATGCCAGCGAAGGATTCTACCCGTGAAGCTTTTTCATAAACGATTGTTGATCCTGTTTTCAGTGGCCTTGAACATCGGGTTCGTGATAATGGCCATCGTGATGATGCTTCACTCCCCTACGGCATCGCAACATCGTTCGTATCAGGCGATCCTCGACATCGTCCGACAGTTGAACCTGCCAGCGGATCAGGAACACACCCTGGTGGAGACGATCAGGCAGTTCAGAACGACCGTGGAGCATCACAATCAAGATTTGAAGAAGGCGCGTAGCGACGTCGTTCGCCTTCTATCCGTCTCTGGCCCCGTGGATCGAGACCAGCTCCAGCGGTTGACGGCAGCCATTGCAACCGAGGAAAATATGAAAAATGAGGCCTTTGAAGCCCATTTCATAGACATTCGAAACCAACTGGGCAATGACAAGGGCGCCCAATTCTTTACCTTGCTGTTGGCGCATATCAAAGCCGAAAACCAGTCACATCATCGATGATCTTTCGTTCCCGCCACCGCCGTCGGAGTGACGTCGAGCTGGTCGCACGGGTTGCCGAAGGCGATGAGGGTGCCTTTGGCGAACTCCTGCGCCGGTACCAGAATGTCGTCTACGCATTTGCCTGCCGGATGCTGGGCGACACCCAAGAGGCCGAGGATGTGTCTCAGGAAACCTTTCTGCGGCTCTACCGGACGGCCCGGCGTTATCGTCCGGGTGCATCCTTAAAAGCGTATCTATTAAAAATTACGAAAAACATTTGTATCGACCATTTTCGTAAAAAACGTCCTGAATTGATGGATGAACTCCCCGACCCCGCTGACCCGCAAACGCCCCAGGACCTGCTCGAGGGCGCCATCACCATCGATCATCTGGAAAAAGCCATCGATGCACTGCCCGTGGGTCAACGAACCGCCTTGCTGCTGCGTCACACCGAACAGCTTTCCTACAACCGCATCGCCGAGGTCATGGACGTATCCACCGGCGCCGTCGAATCCTTGCTGGTGCGGGCCCGCCGCACCCTGAAACAGCGCCTGGCCGATCTTCAGAAATAAGGGCGCCGGCAAGAAATAACTCCCCAAAAATAATTTTTATCATTTTTTCGCGCAGGTTTTCCGCATGCCGGTCGTTATAGATGGCGAACATGCTTGTTGCGCAATCGAGAATCCCCGATGGAGATACCATGCTTAGAACGCTTCTAACGATCACCACGGCCCTGACCGTTGCCGGCTGCACCCTGTTTCAGCCGGCGGTCAGGCCGGATACGCCCATTGCCCTACCGGATCAGTACTCGCTGTACACCACCGCAGATCCCGGGCCCGATCGGTGGTGGGAGGCGTTTGGCAGCGAGGAACTCAACACGCTGGTGGACACGGCCCTGGCCGGTAATTTCGATGTGCGCACCGCCTGGGCAAGACTGAGGCAGGCCGATGCCGTTCTCCGCCAGGCCAGCGCGGATATGGGGCCCACCCTAGACGCCGATGCCGGTGTCGAGAAAAGTTGGACGCAGACCAAGACGGACACGTCGAACCGCAGTCGTACGGAAGACGACACGTTCAGCGCCGGACTGAGCGCCGCTTACGAACTCGACCTGTGGGGGCGCCTCGGCGCGTTGCGCCAATCCGAGGCCCTGGAATGGAAAGCGGTCCGCGAGGACCTGGACGCCGCCGCGGTGACCGTATCGGCCGAGGTCGTGACCACTTGGATCGATATCCTGTCCATCCGCCGCCAGATCGACATCCTCGCCAACCAGATCGATATCAACCAGCGGATGCTGAATCTGCAGGTGTTGCGTTTCGTCAATGGCCGTGCCGATGCTCTGGATGTTTCCCAGCAAAAAGAGGCGCTGGCCGAAGCCAAGGCCAAGCTGCCCCCGTTGCAGCTCGATGAACAGGTGCTGCGCAATGCGATGGCCGTTTTGCTGGGCCTTGCCGGTAGCGGTAACGTGGCCATCGACCAGACCACCTTGCCGGAGCTGATCGCCTTGCCGGCCACCGGATTGCCGGCCGCGATTCTGGCCGCGCGGCCCGATGTCCGCGCGGCCGGCCTGCGTCTTCAATCGGCGGACTGGCAGGTCAGCGCCGCCCGCGCCGATCGGCTACCCGCCTTTACCCTGTCGGCCGATGCCGCTTTTTCCAGCCATAGTCTGGATCTCTTGTTCAGCAATTGGGTCGCCGCGTTAGCCGGCAGCATCACCGGGCCTGTTTTCGACGGTGGCTATCGGGCCGCCGAGGTCGACCGCACCCGGGCCGAGGCCGACGAGGTCTTGACCGATTATGCCCGCACCGTGGCCGAGGCGATCCAGGAGGTGGAAGACAGCCTTGTCACCGAAAACCGGCAGGGCGAGTATATCGTGCTTTTGGAAGAGCAGCTGGAGGCATCGCGGGCGTCCATGAAAGTCTCCCGCCTGCAGTACATGAACGGCCAGGCCAATTACTTGGACTATCTGTCCGCCTGGACCAGCGTTCAAAACCTGGAACGCCGGCTGGTGGACGAAAAGGCCACCCAGATCAAAAATCGGGTGACCCTTTACCGCACCGTGGGCGGCGATTGGACCCGTAATCTGGCCGGCGATGCCTAAACGAACCAAGCGAAAGGGCGTGGGATGCGGGACGCAGGGATGCCTGACGATGGCCGTTGCCAGTTCCAACGTTTTCACGCGCTTATCAACTCACGAGCGATTCAACATGGAGCGATTCAACATGGAGCGATTCAATCATGTCGGATAACAACCCAAAACCATCTTTTTGGGGCAAGGTCATCAGGATCCTGATCCCACTGCTGATTATTGTTGCCGGAGGGGCGGCCTGGTCTTATTTCAAAGCCACCGCGCCGGTCATCCGCCGGGCCACGCCGGAACGCAAGGTTGCCGTGGTCGATGTCCAGGCGGCCCGCTCGGCCGATACCCGTGCCGTGGTTTCCGCCATGGGCACCGTGGTCGCGGCCCGTGAGGTCACCCTCAAGGCCCAGGTGGCCGGCGTGGTTCAATCCGTGGCCGCCACCTACGTTCCCGGGGGGCGGATCGCCAAGGGAGCCGAGCTGCTTTCCCTCGATCCGGTCGACTACCAGGTCGCCGTGCAGAAAGCCAAAAGTACGCTGGCCAACGCCAAGGCCGCGCTGGCCATCGAACAGGGCAGCCAGACCATTGCGCGGGAAGAGCTGCGCCTGATGTCGACGCTGTCCACCGAGAACATATCCCAGACCGATCTGCTCTTGCGCAAACCGCAGTTGGAACAGGCCCGAGCCGAGGTGACCAGCGCCGAGGCCGACCTGCGCCAGGCCATGCTGGATTTGAACCGCACGGTGGTCAAGGCGCCGTTCAATGCCATGATTATCGAACGGAATGCGAACGTGGGCACCTACGCAGGCGCACAGGACAGTCTGGCCACACTGGTCGGAACGGACGCGTTCTGGATCGAAGCGGTGGTTTCCCTGGATGAGCTGGATCTGATCGACCTGGATTACCCAGGCGGCTGCCCGGCCGTGATCCGATCCCAGGTCAACACCGCCAGCTGGGCTGGACATGTGATTCAGGTGTCTGGAAAGCTGAGCGATTCCAGCCGCATGGCCACGGTGATCATTTCCGTTAAAAATCCCCTGGGAACCATCGATAAGCCGGCCACCGCCCGTCTGATGATCGACGACTATGTCAATGTGGAAATCACCGGCCGCCAGCTCACCAACGTAATCGAGCTGCCCCGGGCCGTCATCCAAGATGGCAAACGGGTATGGGTTTACGATAACGGCACGCTCGACATCCGCAAGGTCACCCTGGTGTGGAAAAGTATCGATGCCGTTTACCTGGACAGCGGCGTGAGCGCCGGCGAGCAGATCGTGACGTCGACGCTGGCGACCCCAGTGCAGGGCATGGCCTTGAAACTCGCCGGAACGAAAGCCGAACCGGCCGCGGATACCGATTCCGGAAAGTGAGGACGGCATGCAAAAATCCATTCGCCAGAATCTGAACCGTGGCCCCATCGCGTGGATGGCGGGCAACTCGGTGGTTGCCAACCTGTTGATGTTCGTTTTTCTGGTCGGGGGCCTGATCGCCGGCTGGCACGTCAAGCAGGAAATCTTTCCCGATTTCACCATCGACACCGTGACCATTACGGTTGCCTATCCCGGCGCCAGTCCGGAAGAGGTGGAAAAGGGCATTGTCCTGGCCATTGAGGAGGCCGTCCAGGACCTGGAAGGCGTGGATGAAATTTCTTCTTCAGCCGCCGAGGGCAGCGCCAGCATCCGCGTCGATCTTGTCGAAGGGGCCGATGTGACCCGGTTGTGGCAGGAGATCAAAAGCGAGGTGGACCGTATCGACACCTTTCCCGACGAGGCCGAGGATCCTCAAGTCACCATCGCCGACCACAAACGCGGCGTGCTGACCCTGGCCCTTTCCGGAAACGTGGATGATCTGACCCTGCGCGCCACCGCCGATCAGGTGCGCGACACGCTGCTGGAAAACGCGCACATCAACCAGGTGGAGCTGACCGGCGTCAAGGATTACGAAATCCGGGTGGAGATCCCCCAGGCGACCTTGCGGCGTTACGGGATCACCCTGGGCGATGTCGCCGATACCATTGCCAGTGCCTCGGTGGAGCTTGGCGGCGGCAGCCTGAAGACCGATGGCGGGGATATCCTGGTGCGAATCAAGGACCAGCGCGAGTACGCCCGGCAGTACGCCCAGGTACCGGTATTGACGGATAGCGACGGCTCGCAGGTGCTGTTGGGCGAAGTGGCCACGGTGCGCGAGGCATTCGAGGAATCCCATACCTGGGCCCAGTTCGACGGCGAGCCGGCGGTAATGATCGAGGTTTATCGGGTCGGCGACCAAACGCCCACCGAAGTCGCCGACGCCGGCAAACAAACCCTGGAGGAACTGAACCGTTCCCTTCCCACGGGCCTGCGCCTGACCATGCTGGACGACCGCTCGGAGATCTTTGCCCAACGTGCCGAGTTGCTGATGAAAAACGCCCTTCAGGGGCTGGCGCTGGTCTTTGTTTTCCTGGCCCTGTTCTTGGAAACCCGTCTGGCCTTCTGGGTCAGCCTGGGGATCCCGATTTCTTTCATGGGCTCGTTCATCTTTCTCTCCGGCACCTATTTTTCCATCAACATGATCAGCATGTTCGCCTTTATCGTCACCCTGGGCATCGTGGTCGACGACGCGGTGGTGGTCGGCGAAAATATCTATCACTGGCGCCGCCAGGGGCTAAGCCCCCTCGAAGCGTCCGTGGCCGGCACCCGGGAAGTGGCCCTGCCGGTGATTTTCTCCGTTTTGACCAACCTGGTGTCGTTCATGCCGCTGATGTTCGTTCCCGGCTTCATGGGCAAGATTTTCAAGGTCATCCCTTTGGTGGTGATCGCGGTGTTCGGCGTGTCACTCATCGAAAGTCTTTTTATCCTGCCGGCGCATCTGGGCCATCGCAAACGCAGCACCCCCATCTGGCCCCTGAACCATTTGGAACGTTGGCAGGCGCGTTTCAGTCAGGCCTTCGAACGCTTCGTCCGCAACCGTTACGGCGACTTTCTGGAGGTCATGGTCAAGCAACGCTATTCGGTTATGGCCGTCGGCATCTTTCTGATCCTGGCCCTGGGCGGCTATGTGGCCTCGGGGCGCATGGGACTGGAGATGTTTCCGGCCAATGAATCGGATTTCGCCTATGGCTCGGCAACCCTGCCATACGGCAGCGCCAAGGCACGCCTTGAAAAAGTCGAACGCCACCTGGTGGCGGCGGCCCAGCGGGTAATCGCCGAAAACGGCGGCATGGCGCTGGCCAAGGGTGTGCTCAGCAACGTGTCGGACAATACGATCGCGGTGCGCATTTACCTGACCGCCGCGGACGAACGGCCACTTCCCACCTCCACGGTGGTCGAAAAGTGGCGGCAAACGGCGGGGGACATGGCCGGGCTGGAAAACATTCGCTTCGAATCCAATATGGGCGGTCCGGGATCGGGCAAGAATCTCACCGTCATGCTCAGCCATTCGGATACGCAAACGCTGGAAGCCGCCGGCGAGGATCTGGCCACCATGCTGGCCGATTTCCCCATCGTTCACGATATTGATGACGGATCGGAGCAGGGCAAGCGCCAATTCGACATCAACTTGAGGCCGTTGGGCGAACGCATGGGACTGACCTCTCAATCGGTCGCCGCACAGGTTCGCTACGCTTTTCAGGGGGCCGAAGCCATGAAGCTGCAGCGCGGCCAGAACGAGGTCTCCGTGCGGGTCAGCCTGCCCGAGAGCGAGCGCGCCACCGAGGCCACCCTGGAGACGCTGGTTTTGCAGGCGCCCGAAGGCGAGATCTACTTGCGCGATGCCGTCACCATGACGGCCGGCCGAGCGTATACGTCCATCGAGCGCACCAACGGCAGCCGGGATATCTCCGTAACCGCCAACGTGACCCCGCCGTCCAAGGCGGAAAACATTCTCGGGGAACTCAAATCGACGCTGCTGCCCGACCTGATGAAACGCTATCCGGGGCTGACCTACAGTTTCGAGGGGCATCAGGCCGACATGCGCGAAAGCATCCGTGCATTGATTACCGGCTCGCTGCTGGCCCTTTTCGGTGTCTACGCCCTCCTGGCCATACCGTTTAAAAGCTATGCGCAGCCCTTGATCATCATGATGAGCATTCCGTTCGGCGTCATCGGTGCGATTCTAGGCCACCTGCTGATGGGATATGCCCTGTCGCTGAACAGCCTGTTCGGCGTGGTGGCTCTTTCGGGGGTGGTGGTCAACGACTCACTGGTGCTCATCGACCTGGCCAACCGGAATGTAAAGGCCGGTTTACCGCACAAGGACGCCGTACTGTCGGCCGGTATCCAGCGCTTCCGGCCGATTCTGCTGACCACGGTGACCACCTTCGGCGGCCTGATGCCCATGATTACCGAGACGTCCTTCCAAGCGCGCATGATGATCCCCATGGCGATCTCCCTGGGATTCGGCGTGGTCTTTGCCACCCTGATCACCCTGGTGCTGGTCCCCGCGCTTTATCTGATCGTCGAGGATGTGGCAGGCTTGTTTGGGCGCCGCCGGTATGGATCCGCCGCCTTGCCTGCCGGCGATGGTTCCCCGGCTTCCATGGCCGAACTGAGTTGAGCAATCAGCCGTTAGCCCTTATCAATAATGTGATCATATCTCGCTCCCATGCTCTGTGGGGGAGCGCGCACCGCTGGCCACCTGAGCGTGATGAGGGTTTCCACGCAGCACTTGGTAACCAGTTAATACAACGAGGGAAAACACGCAGGAGTTTATTTTGGAGTAGTTAATGCGGTTACCCTATCGAAATCAGCATTAAATCTTGACGCCCCGATGTTGTCGAATTAATCTGAAATTGTAACTGGCCTGTTGAACGTTTCCATCAATTGCCAATGCCATTATCCCAATAGACGTATCGCGCCACCCCCGACCTGATTCCAAATAAATTGTAAGCGTTCACAGGACACCTCATCTGCTTTGTTCCCGGGCACTTGAAGTACACTTGGTACGTCGGCATGCCCGGCGCCGCCCATCTGAGACACCCTTTAAGCGTTTACCGGCCAGTGTTTAACAGTCAATTCGTCATTTTAACCCCGTGAACAGGTACAAGAAAAGGAGGGATGAATCATGAATGAAAAAACAGAGGGCTGGGAAATCCATATCAAGGAGATGGATCTTTTTATGGATCTGGATTTTAAAGTCATGGAGGAAATCGCGGATACCGCTTGTATAGAAGTAACCTATGAAAAAGGGACGGTGATTTTCAACGAAGGCGATTCTGCCAATGCCCTTTTCTTTCTTTATGAGGGCGTTGTCGATCTTAAGGTCGGAGGAGAAAAAACGGTTTATAGTCTATCAGAGAAAAGCGATATCTTCGGCTGGTCGAGTCTGATTGCCAATGCGAGCTACACCGCTACCGCAATTGCCAATACGGATATTCAGGCAATAAAAATCGATGCCCGTAAATTGAATCGCGTGTTTAACGATAATCCATCGTTCGGGCTTGAAATTTACCGGCGGCTTTCAGCGGTTTTCAACAAACGACTGGCCAGTATCTATAACCTGTTTCTATCGGTGCCGTCGGTTTTGTGAGTGTTGGGTTCATCAATTGGGGAAACTAAGAAATATGAAAGATTACCTTGCCCACACCTATTCGGATCTGATTGTCGACGTGGACTGTCCACTGCTATGGGTGACACTGAACCGCCCCCAGTACTCCAATTCCTTTTCTGACCAGATGATTGCGGACCTTTGCCGTCTGCTCCGAGAAGCGGACTGGGATGATGACGTGCGCGTCATCATCCTGACGGGAGCGGGAAAGAATTTCTGTGCCGGCGGCGACGTAAAGGCCATGGAAGAAAAGACAGGAATGTTCGCCGGCGACCCGGAGGAACTCAGACGCCGATACACAAAGGGTATCCAGCAGATTCCAATAACGATCGAGTCCCTTCAGACCCCGATCATCGCCATGGTCAACGGGGCGGCGATCGGGGCCGGGTGCGACCTGGCCTGCATGTGTGACATGCGGATTGGGTGCCGGCATTCCAGGTTCGGCGAAACCTTTGCCAAACTGGCCCTGGTCCCCGGGGACGGGGGCGCTTTTTTTCTTCAGCGGGTGGTCGGATACGCCAAGGCCATGGAACTGTCCCTTACCGGACGGGTGGTAACGGCAGAAGAGGCGCTTGCCCTCGGCCTCCTGAATACCCTTGTCGAAGAAGCATCCTTGAAAGAAGAGACCGAAAAAATCGCCCGAATGATTTCCGGAAACAGTCCTGTCGCCGTTTCGATGATCAAAAAAGCGATCCGCCAGGCCCGGACGGCGGAAATCAGCGGACATCTGGATCTGGTCGCCGCCTTTCAGGGGATCACCCAGCGAACGGCCGATCACTTTGAGGGTGTCCGGGCGCTCAAGGAAAAAAGGGAGCCTCACTTCAAGGGTCAATAGGCCAAAACCGTTTGGGTCAGAGTCAAAACTGAAGTCAGTAACCACCCCGGGTTTCAATCCACGCCCCTGCGGGAGGGGTGACCTGGCCCGTCATTTTCAAAAAATCGTAATGTCATAGACAGATGACCACGAATGCGCCATCCTTGACATCGATGCGGCCGTAATACACAAAAATCATGGAAACGCGATCCTTGATGGGAATGGACTTCAGGGGGATCGGTGGGGGTACAGCCATTATTTTTTCCTTGATTTCTGTTGTTCCATCATCCGTTTTCGTTTTGGATGATTGGGAGGCAGGCGCTCCAAAAGCTGCCTTTCAAATTCCTCGGCACCTTTCTGAAAATGATATTGCTGTTTTGACTGCCTGGTTAAGTGGCGCTGTCCCTTGATTTCGGAATTTTGAAGATGATCGGCCCATCCACGCAACTGACGGGAACAACTCTCGGCGGTGGATTTCAAATTTGAAATTTGAGCTTTGAAATGGGCAAACGCCCCTCGTTGTTCGATGAAGCAGAGCATGGATCGCACTTCCCCGGCTGATCCACGGGCAATATAGAGAAAGGCCAGGAGTTCTTTTGTTGTGCCGCGCTCGAACCCCTCAGCAATATTGTTCGACACGGACAGGGCCGCCCGCTCGATCTGATCGCGCAAACTCCGGCTGCCCTTCCATTCCCTCCTTTCGGTCATGTCGTAAACGCCGTTGGCCAGACGAATGGCTTCTTTCCAGACGGGTAGATCTTCGAAACGGGCGTAGGTCATGAGTTCCCCTTTAGCTGGTTCTCCATCTCCAGTCGTTTGCGTTCTCTCACTTTTTCTGCGGCGATATACTCCTCTCTATACAGATACAATTTGTAACGCGATGTAAATATCTGTTTGTTTTCTTCTGGTTTCAATCCACGCCCCTGCGGGAGGGGCGACGCTCTCAGTTTGACCGGTCTCGTTACCCAACTTAGTTTCAATCCACGCCCCTGCGGGAGGGGCGACGCTATTAAGAGACGCTTTCCCAGAGTCCAGCATGGTTTCAATCCACGCCCCTGCGGGAGGGGCGACCAACCATTGAGGAGATTACCAGCAGCACAGCCTTCGTTTCAATCCACGCCCCTGCGTGAGGGGCGACGTGTTATCAAGTGTAATTTCCGTTCCGTCTACAGTTTCAATCCACGCCCCTGCGTGAGGGGCGACCTCGGTGAGATGTTAAGTGTTTTAGCCCAGTTAGTTTCAATCCACGCCCCTGCGTGAGGGGCGACTTACCCGGCCGGCGGCACCACGGGCATGGAAGTGTGTTTCAATCCACGCCCCTGCGTGAGGGGCGACATCTTCTCTATTAACGAGGGTGTTTACACTGGCGAGTTTCAATCCACGCCCCTGCGTGAGGGGCGACTGACAAACTGCAATGCGTTAGGCGTTTTTATTAAATGTTTCAATCCACGCCCCTGCGTGAGGGGCGACGGGTACGCGGACCAACAAGTTGTGGCAGCCGATTGGTTTCAATCCACGCCCCTGCGTGAGGGGCGACCCACCTGGGCGGCTTTCATGAGAGCGACATGCTGTTTCAATCCACGCCCCTGCGTGAGGGGCGACCATCGATCATTGATATCTGGATCGGCGTCTCCTGTTTCAATCCACGCCCCTGCGTGAGGGGCGACACAGATCCACGGTGTTTTATCGCTGACGGAAAGTAGTTTCAATCCACGCCCCTGCGTGAGGGGCGACGTAGACGTATTTAATACTCACGGTAAGATATATGTTTCAATCCACGCCCCTGCGTGAGGGGCGACTTCCCGTTAGTATCATAATATCCATCTTCAATACCTGTTTCAATCCACGCCCCTGCGTGAGGGGCGACTGGATCTGCCGGAAAATGTCCGCAAACACATAATTGTTTCAATCCACGCCCCTGCGTGAGGGGCGACACCAATAAATAACTTACCTTCCAGCCATCCGTTGTTTCAATCCACGCCCCTGCGTGAGGGGCGACACCCCGGTCACATTGATCCATTCGGCAGCCAAAAGTTTCAATCCACGCCCCTGCGTGAGGGGCGACTTCCATCGGCCACCGCATTCCGTTCGCACCTCGGTTTCAATCCACGCCCCTGCGTGAGGGGCGACGCCCTCTTTCTGGATATACAGAGCGAATCTAACAGTTTCAATCCACGCCCCTGCGTGAGGGGCGACCTATGACGGGGATTACGGGTTAGGTACTGTTTTGGTTTCAATCCACGCCCCTGCGTGAGGGGCGACCGTGCCCCCCAATAGTTTACGATGTTGATTCGGGTTTCAATCCACGCCCCTGCGTGAGGGGCGACATGACAGTAATTGAGGATGGTGATGATTCTACTGTTTCAATCCACGCCCCTGCGTGAGGGGCGACGTTGTTGATTCTGTTCCTACTGGTTGTGATTACAGGTTTCAATCCACGCCCCTGCGTGAGGGGCGACCAGCGATACACGCCCGTTGCCTACATTGGATTGAGTTTCAATCCACGCCCCTGCGTGAGGGGCGACCAGTACAAATATCAGACGTTTTAAGGCGGTTGGAAGTTTCAATCCACGCCCCTGCGTGAGGGGCGACATCCAATCGAGATTCCGCTGTATAAGCCCAACCGGTTTCAATCCACGCCCCTGCGTGAGGGGCGACTGCATATGCTGTTGTCGTGCCATCGTTTGAGATGTTTCAATCCACGCCCCTGCGTGAGGGGCGACGGTCAGGCTGGCTTTGGCTGGGAAGGCGAACAAGTTTCAATCCACGCCCCTGCGTGAGGGGCGACGTTAACTATACGGATCACTTAACCTATAATCAGCGCGTTTCAATCCACGCCCCTGCGTGAGGGGCGACTGCTTTTACTTGCGATAAGCCATTTTCAAAAATAGTTTCAATCCACGCCCCTGCGTGAGGGGCGACCGTGGCGCACGAGAGATACGGTGCGGGATAGTCGGTTTCAATCCACGCCCCTGCGTGAGGGGCGACAATACCTTGATTAACTGGCGTGCGGATTGTTGCTGTTTCAATCCACGCCCCTGCGTGAGGGGCGACATAAAGGTTTAATCTTAATAGATTGCAAATATCTGTTTCAATCCACGCCCCTGCGTGAGGGGCGACCTCTTCGTTTTGGTTTTTTGTTGCGGTTTACTAATGGTTTCAATCCACGCCCCTGCGTGAGGGGCGACATCGGAAATCTATCTGTATAGGCCATGGAAAATGTTTCAATCCACGCCCCTGCGTGAGGGGCGACTTGGGAGGGTGGAATGTTGCTGAGGTGACGCAATGTTTCAATCCACGCCCCTGCGTGAGGGGCGACGATCACAGGTCCAGGTTGCGATACCATCATAAAGTTTCAATCCACGCCCCTGCGGGAGGGGCGACACGGATGGTGGAGCACAGGATTAATTATGAAAAGTTTCAATCCACGCCCCTGCGTGAGGGGCGACCGGTGTTTCACAGTTAACTATCTTGAGAATATTCGTTTCAATCCACGCCCCTGCGGGAGGGGCGACCTGCTGCGCTTTAACACCTTGCTTTTAAACAAAAATATGGCCGAATGGCGCGATCGGGCCAATTCAAAGTGTTAAAGTCCTCACTGAACAAATTCGTTCCCATCCTTTCCTCAATGAAATCAATCAAATAATCCAAATTGCGAACGTCACGGGAAAAACGTGTCCACTTGAGGTTCGCAACCACCAAAAGCAGACTTTGTCGAGGAGGAATCAAACGATTAATGGTCCTTCCTGGTCAAAGCTTTGCTTGGCTCCCACATGCTCCACACGCTTTCGCCAATTGGCCCCGAGAAAATAAAAACGGAGACTATCGGTTTCAATTTCAATCTGATCGATCAGTTTTTGTTTGAGAACGGTCCATTGCGCTGGATCAAGAATGCATTCGAATACCGAATACTGCACACGCTGGCCATAGTTTTTACAGATTTTTGCCACTCGTCGCAGACGTCCCGGGCCATCCTCATCGATAGTTGACACATCGTAGCTTACCAGTACCATCATAAAGATTACCTCCAAACAAACGGTGGATAGGCATCAAGATCGCCGCGTAAATGACGGGCCAAAAGAAGCGCCTGAGTAGTGAAAAGCAATCCCAAAGTGACCTTTTCCTCCAGAAAGGGATGAAATATTTCATCCTGCTTCCGCTTTTGATAGGCCACCAGAACGGTTTTTCGCAATTCGTCGCTCATGGTTACGGCACCGGTTTCCTGGATCACGAAATCTTTTTTCTTGGCTTGACCACGATTAATCAGCGAAAGAACCAGACGGTCTGCGATAACGGAGCGGAACTCCTCCATCATATCCAGTGCCAGGCCGGGCCGCCCGGGCCGGTCCCGGTGCAAATAGCCAACGGCGGAATCAAGACCGACGGATTCGAGCGCCGATCGAACGTCGTGAAGCAGTAATGTATAGACAAACGACAACATGCAATTGACTGGGTCAAGCGGCGGTCTGCGGTTACGCCCATCAAATATAAAACCATTGGTCTTATTGGTGATAAGGTGGTCGAAAACACCGAAATATACCCTGGCGGCGTCGCCTTCCATGCCCCTGAGTGAATCAAGAGCCATGCCCGGCTTCAGACTTTTAAGCAATGCCGAAATATGGTCGCCGGCAAGCGTTAACCTGGCGGCGTCAACCTTGTCCCCGTGATCCCTTAGGGTTCGTTGCAGCACCGTACGGGTATTTGCCAACTTGCCCATAATTACCGAATAGGCAATGTGCGCGGTCGAATCGTCATTATCCGCGCGGCGGTACTGTTCGCGGCGCAGCAGGACATTGCCGGATACCGGTCCTTGTACTCTGGCCAAAAAGCGACCATGTTCGGATAAAAAACTGATGGCCACATCCCGATCCGCGCAGAATCCCATCAAATACGGGCTGCACAATACGCGGCCGAAGCAGACGATACCATCCAGGGTGTGAATGGGAAGCTGGAGTTTCTTTTCCCTGTCCACGGAAACAACGACCGTTTCTCCTTCTTTATTCAGATAGGCGCCCTGGGTGGTGACAAACAGAGTATTGAGATGCTTTTTCATTTACCGTTCCTGATTGTTGCAAGGTAATCGGTTCCGGTCTTCCGGCCATCCAATTTCTCCGGCAGACAATAGGAGACAAAAGAACAATGTTGACAACGCTTATCGAAAACCGGTTTCGGGGTTTTCCGTTGGTTGAACAACTTATGCAGACGCTCCGCCATCTGCTCCGTCTCTTCACACAATCCATCATAAAAGTTGACATCCTGCCGGCGCCGGGTCTTGCCATAAAACAGCGCCCCGCATTCGATGCGAAGGTTCAGCATTTCTTCCAGGCACAAAGCCTGGGCGCAAAGCTGAATTTTGTCGCAATTGTCCTTTTTCGGCCGCCCACGCTTGTATTCCACGGGAAAAGGCTGCCAGATAACGCTTCCATCCGGCAACGCTTTTCGATGAAATTCAACCACATCCGCCTTGCCCACCAAGCCCAGGCGCAGCGAGCGCAATGATACCGCAGAGGAAACACGCAGATCCCGGCGTTTTTCACTTTTCCCCGCGTCCACCCGTTCGTGCAAAATGCGGCCTTCGGCGGTGAAGCGGTTTTCCAGCCATACCTGTTCCACATGAATCAGAGCGCACTGCCGCTCGCAAAAGCAGATGTGCTGGAGGGCGGATAAGGGTAATAGGTCGGATTCTGTATACATAATAACCCTTGACGATAATATCCTTGCAGTTTATTATTTTTTTGATGATAAAATCATTCAAATGCAAGGAAACCGAAAGCGTTTTCCTTGGCCGCTTTTCCAAAAAGTTACCGCAGAATATCCAGCGTCTGGCTGCTCGCAAACGGTGTGCACGAAGTCGAAATTGTCGACTATCATTGAGGTACGAGTATGAGAGATTTTCCCCCCATCCACCCAGGCGAAATTCTGCTTGAAGAATTTCTGAAACCCATGGGTATCAGCCAGTACCGGCTGGCCAAGGACATCAATGTCCCGGCCATGCGTATCAGCAAGATATGCAATGGCAAAAGCGGGATCAGCGCCGATACTGCCCTTCGTCTGGCTCGCTATTTCAGCACCTCCGTCGAGTTCTGGACCGGCATCCAGACCCACTATGACACCGAGACGGTCAAAATGAATCTTGGTGACCGGCTTGAGAAAGAGGTTAAGGTCTTGGAGCGTGTATCGTAACTGTGTTCCCTTTTCCAAATACCAATACGCCTTAGCTCTTTAGAGTCGGTCAGTTGTCAGATCGATTTATTGTGCGGTTCTCTCTGGCCTGTTGTTTTTTGCGAACTTCATCGACCAATTCCATCGATGCCTGCCATGCCGTTTCGCAGAAATCGGAGAACGCTTTGATTTGCGCCACATCCGGTACCAGTTCCTTGCCGCTCTGGACCTGCCCCACGGCATGATGGTACGCCGACAACGCATCGATATACGCCTTGCGTTGCTCCCTGGGAATAATGATCGGTGGCAGACCGGCCTTGAGAACCGGGATGTTGGCGACCAACCTGGCGATCCGGCCATTGCCGTCAAAAAAAGGATGAATGCGCACGAAAGCGAGATGCAAAGTAACATAAGCCTTCAGCGCCGACTGGCGATCCCCCGGTTTTATTGCATCGCATAGTGAATCAAACAATTTGAACCAGTCCGCCATCAATCCCGGTACATCGGCTGGAGGAGCATATTCAAATATTACCTGCTTATCATCGATAACCCCAACCGTGGAATTAGGCTCCTTTTTCCAACCGCCAATCGGTTTGTATACATCGACAACCACCTCCGTCTGAACCGCCTTGTGCAGGGCAAATATATCCTCCTCGCAAAATGTCCGTCCGTGTTCCAGGCAGTCATAAATCAGCTCAATGGCCCTGGCATGGCCGACTACCTCCTGGTGGTCTTTTAAGGGTTTCCCTGCAATCGTCAAACCTTCTTCAATGACAAATGCGGTCTCCCCCAGTGTGAGTGTATTACCCTCAATTGCCGTTGACGTGTGAGTCCACAGGTTACGGAGTTGAGTCATCAGGGCTTTTTGGAGGTCGGGGTCGAGGTTGTTAAGGAATTTGATTTTTTTCATTTTCCGGTTCCGGATTAAAATCCATCAATAATTTCCGGTGTCAAACCATCCAAAGCATTTTTCAATCCGTCCTCATCAAAACTGCCATCCGCATTAATACATAATGTCCGATGAACTTTAGCAGAGGAATACTGGCCGGATTTGCTGTTGTGTTTCCACCAGATTACTTTTTCAATAGACATGCTGCCTTCCGGACGTGCTGAAGAAGCGTCTCCTTCAAAAAGTCTAGGCAGCACATTTTTAATAACCTGAGCATCATCATCGCTGAAGCCGGTTCGTTCAGCAAGTTGTGGACTCATGGCACCATAAGTTACATAGACGGCCTTGTCCACTCTGTGTTTCATACCCATGGTATCAGAACTCTTTTTTGTCCCGTCCCCCTCTCCGCTGACACTCTTTGTGATTTGGGTGCTTGTCAGACTGACGGGTTCAACACTGAATGCAGATTGTATAGTCACAGGTCCCCGGATCGGGATGGAAACACCGTCCTTGCCCGTTCCGCTAAAAGCAAAAAGTTGCCCAAAACTCCTCACGTCAATCCATTTTTCACAAGCAAGTCTTGCAGCATCCTCGGGTTTTGTTTTTTTGCTATTAAACGTATCTTTGCCAAGACCGTATTCCTCTGATTCAGCCCGGTTTTTCAAACTGGTCATACCATCTTTTTTATTATCATCAGATTGGACAAATATAGATTGACCGTCAGCCAGAAGACGGTTACGAATCTTTCTTTTCAGGCAGACATCAGAAACCTCTCCAAAACCTTCGTAATCAACTCTCGGCCTATTCCCATTTAAAGGATCTCCATTGGGATTGGCGCGTTTTACACTAAAAATAATAGCAAAATCTATTTTGTTTCCAAGATTCATGACAACTCTCCATTATTATTCATTTTTGTTTTGATCTACTTTTTTCTGCCAGGTCTGTTTTTGGCAATGATATCCAAGCAAAAATTCTCCTGATAATGCTTTATCACTAGTAAACTCATCTGTTAAAAAGGCGTCAAAAATTTGACCTAATTCCTTTTTGCGGTTTACCAGAAATCCTGCCCTGTTCACCTGGAGTCTTTGCATATAGGGCTGAAGGGCAAGTTCGATATTTCGCCAAGTCGAAAAGGGCCGGTCGGCAAATCTCTGCATCAGCCTTGCAGCCGTGGTCGGTCTGTCCTCTCCTCCCACATGCAAGGCTGTTTCTTCAATTCTCTCAGCGATGGCCAACAGACGACCATAAAGATAATCTCTCGTTGTTCTTTCCTCCTCCAAAGCCATGCTGTATTTTCTCCTTTCATTTTTATGTGGGTGTCGATAGTAAAACCCCCTGTAAAGAGCACAGGCAACTCCTAGATTTCTTTCCCATTCCCACCTTTCACAATTATGTCGGTTGCAAACCCTACGAACCGCAGACACCATCAGATCATGGGGAAAATGCCTTCCGTCTACAATACAGGGCAGAATTCGTTCAATAACGCTTTTGTTAAGCTTGTCATTGCTTTTTAGAATATTGCCGTAGGCTGCTTCTGCAATCCGTTTTGGTGCCGGGCTGGAAACCGGCCAGATTGTTTTTTTTGAAGGTTTCTTTTTACCATTGGGATGTGGAATTTCCTTGGTAAACCGCTGGGGCCAAGCAAATTGGCTGTGCCATTTTTCAATTCGTTCAAGGAATTCACTGGCCAGCAACTCGCGGTAATAAATGATTCCCATGCGACCCGGGGTAGCGGAATCAAGCCCCATGACAACAATCTGCTCATTAGGCTCCAACGTTGAATGGTAACCGGCAATGTATTTATTTAGCTGCCGAGCAAATGATTCTCCCAAATCAGTGGAATGATCCAAAGCTGGTCCGGTTCCAGAATCTGTTTCTTCTTGGATGGTAGGATCAAGACTTAGTAATTCCCATGTACTTTCCAACACTTTTGGCGTTTCCTTACCTGAAATAGCCCAGGATATAAAAACTTGGTCTCCATTTCGGAACCCCTGTCTCGAAATAAGCCATCGCAAGGCATTATGGGCCTTCTGTGTTACCTCATAGCAAACACTTGCAGCTTGGCTACCGTTGGAATCTGTAAAACGCCCTCTGAATGTAAAACCTGAAGAATCATTTGCCGATATCAACTTGGCTTTATCCCCTGTGTGGCGTAGTTTTGCAGGATGGTTGGTGGCAATAGGTCTACGATCCCCAATGACGAAACAAAAGTCAGGATTCCCACCGGACTGGGCGTTATATTCAATCCAACGTTGCTGGAGTATTTCATCCTGCCAAGTGTTGCTGTCGGGTTCTCCCTCCTTTTCAACTGACCAACAGACCAAGGCATCTCCTTGCTCGATCTCAGGCTTATCTTTGTTTTTCCTTTTATTTTTGGGTAGTGTGGGTAGAACTTTAAATATCAACGGAGGGGAACTGCTACCATCATCAGGCCAATACGCCATTAATTTATTATTTTCATCGACATGCAGCACATGGGCGGAAATTAAATCCGCAATAACTTGTCCTTTTCTAATGTATTTGTAGACTGCAGCAGCTTTGCCATGGCAGTATTCCGATGAATACCATCCCGACAACTGTTTTTCATAACTCAGGAAATAAGATTTTTTCTTGCCACCGTAATCAGGATAATCCTTGGCAATATATTGAAGCTTATCTGCCAAAGGGTGGGGGGCTTCTCCACTTGAACGTCCCGCTGATTTTTCAGTTGCAGGTAATACTACCTGAGTTTTTTCAAGAACCGACGCACGTTTAAAACAACCACTTTCATCGATGACAATGTTAATGTGTGCGTTCTGTAGAGTGTGGCTGATGGGCATCAGCTTGAATCCACCGGTTGATTCCACCCCCATCCCCTGTTCATAGGTATCGTAAAGCTTAGCAAGCCAACTCATAACTGAGCCTCCTCTTGCTCCACAGGTAAAACATTTTTTTCAAGACCAAACGTTTTGGAGACCATTTTCCGGATGAACCGTTTTTTGTTGCAGGCATCGGGCCTTGGGAAATAAAGGACGCCTTTTTTCAAGATAGCCTGCCAAAAGCTGCTGCCCAGTTCATTTCTACCGATTTCATCAGGGTAATCAAAGCTGTGGAACATAATCCCGAAACTTAATTCATCAATATCATCATAAGCTCCGCTTCCATCACCGAAACGGCATGGTTCCACATATCCCTGGCAGTCCCGGGTTCCCAAAAAAATGTCCTGGCGCCCTCCTTTGTCAAGCATTCTTCTGGCAATATTGAAATGTTTGCCGTCAATCCGATCTTTTTCTAGCTCTGGATGGAATTTGTTCCATTCAAAATGGGCCTGGACTTGGTATTCCACTTCATGGAGAAATGTATAGATGGCCAGGGAATTACCTCCACCCCAGACCAGTGGTTTCGTCCCTTTGGTTTGGGTTCGAATGGGATTGATCACCCTGACCCTGTCCACATACCAGATAATGGTGGGTTTCCAGTAAATGGATTTTAAGACTCCCTTGATAGCCTCATAGGTGGGGACATGGTAGGAGCACTTTTCACCGCCGGTCTTGGTTACCGGGTCGGTGAACAGTGCATACCTCCCCCAGAGTCTGAAGCTAAGGTCATTTCTCATTCAGCCACCTCCTTATACAATTTGTATTTTCATCTCATTGACGATTTCGGTGGACACACCAAATTTCGGGCTGTAATACCGCTCATCCAGATAGAATATTTCCTCGCCCTGCTGAACCGGATAAACCGCACCCGCCTTTTTTAATTTATCCCAGACATTAGGAAACAGGTTGACCGAGTATTTTTGAGCTTTTTTCAATAAATCATATGCCCTGGCAGGTACCGGTTCGGCACAAAGCCCTGCCACGATATCCCTTCCTTCTTCATATTGGACAATGACGGCCTGGGTTGGGGCATCAATGGCTTTAAATGCCCTACCCGCTGTTTTAAATGACTGCTGTAGACTCAATGCAGCCTTTTGAGCATCTTTTTCCCTGCCCACATTTAAAGGGTTGTCACTGAGCAGGTTAAACAAAGTATCTTTCCTTCCAGCCTGCTTTGCCGTCAAAGGATATTTCATGTCTTTGGCGCGCTCATAAAAATAATAAGAAAAATATCTATCCATAGCTGAAGGATTTAAGAAATCCTCATGGCCGCTTTCCTCCAGAACCCTTTTTGCCTTATCCCGGCCTATTTTAATATCTTCCAGCAAATCAATGGCTTCTATATCCGGATTAACCACATAGACCTCGGACGTTTCCAAATCTCCGTTGCGATTGCATCGACCGGCAGCCTGGGCGATAGAGTCAAGACCGGCAAGGAAACGAATTACCGAATTAAAGTCGACATCCACACCGGCCTCAATGAGTTGTGTTGAAATGCAGAGCAACGGAAGCTCTTTTTCCAGGCGGTCCTTAACAGTATCAAGGATTTTTTTGCGGTGGGCAGGACAAAGGCTTGTACTCAAATGAAAGACTATGTTTTCATCAATTAGATGTGTACATTCTTCATACAAATGTCTGGCCCAATCCTTGGTGTTCACAATCAATAGGCAATTGCCTTTTTCTTGAACCTGGGCTGTGGAAAAAGCAGCAATTTCTTCCCGTGTCCATCCTGCTGGCCGGGTCAAGTTCTGAATTTCCACCCTTTTTAACTCCTTGAAAAGAGCAGCTGTGTCGCCGGCCAGTTCATTTCCACAAGGGATTTTAATTGCTCCATAATCTTGATTGACACCATTCAACAGAGGCTGAGTAGCGGTACAAAGCACAGCCGTGGTTCTGGCATGCTCCGTTAAGAATTGAAGCGCATTGCAAAATAAATGAACACAATTGACTGGCAGGCATTGAATTTCATCGAAGATAACAACTGAGTTTGCCAAGTTGTGCATCCGTCTTGCCCCTCTAGTGCCACCACCGAACAGCACCTCAAGAAATTGAACCATGGTAGTAAAAATTACAGGGGCATCCCAGTTCTCCGAGGAGAGTTTAGATTGCCAAGTCTGCTGTTCTGGCTCAAGGTTGGAGTGATGTTCGAGGACCCAGGAATAGTCATCTCCTTCCCTCTCCAGCACTTTACGGATTTCCCAGGCATTCTGATCAATGATTGAAGTATAGGGGATGACATAGATGATGCGGTCGAGATTTTGTTTTGCGGCATGATGAAGGGCGTAACGCATTGATGCAAAGGTTTTTCCACCTCCGGTGGGAACGGTTAACGTATATATTCCCTGCACATGAGAAGCCATTTCCAAGCATTGCCGCGAAATATCGTTACGCAATTCATCTACCCGGTTACTCCCTTCAAACCTGGACAGTTTTTCCTCCAGTCGATTTATGGCAATTTGCCAGTCAACTTTCTTTTTCCATCTTAATTGTGTATTTTCAGGACATTCAAAATCTGCACTGTCAATGCGATCTGCATCAATAAGGCAACTGAACAAAAAACGGGTGAAAAACCCAAGCCTGAAATGTTTCAGACGGTCATGTTCTTTTTTTTCTGGAGAGACAATACAAGCAACTTCCTTTAAAAATTGCTTTAAAAACGCTTCTGTTGCAATCGCCTCTATTGATGATGCAATTTCTTCATCTGCAGTCTCAAGACATTCCTGTAAATGGGTAGTGTCTCCACTTTTATTTATCCTTTTTAAGAAACTGTTTTCTCCTTCAACGCGCAGGCAATCGATCATTCCACCATGATGGGAGGCCAAACACACTGCCAGGATCTGTCCGACAAGTTTTCCTGGAAGCCCGTATTTGCTAAACCTCTGCCATATCCACTGGGCTCCGGCTGTTGAATGATCGATTTTGCCTTTAAGATTCTTCACATCCACATTTGAATCATCAATATCAGGGTTTAATAGTCCGGTTCCCGATTTAATATAAGTTTGAAAGGCTTTGCTGTATTTTCCAAGATCATGAAGCAAACCAAGGAGCTTTCCAGCTTCAGGCAGATAAATTTTTCTGGCAAACTGACTGCATATTATAGAGACTTCTTTTAAGTGGCTGCCAACAGGCTGTATCGATGAATCATAATTCCTTTGGTGGGCGATAAAATTAGAATTCACTTGGCTAATCCTTTTTTATACCAGCATGAATATCGATCATGCTTGATATTTTGATGTATTTATATCCACAATTCATCAGCATTTTTGATATCAAAGCTATGGGCTGCTCCTATTTTGTGGTTTCAGCATGACAATGCTTAGCCCGACATAACGAAACCAATGCAATACGTATCTCAACCGCTTGGAACACAAAAATAAAAGGAACTTTGATCTGTTTATATTCGATTGGAACTATTGAGGAGAACAATAAGATTGTTTAGCAAATGCTCAGAATTCGATCAAGAGCTTAATTGTTCCCAAGGTGAGCGGTGAGCTTTTAGCAATCAGCTGTTAGCCCTTATGTGTTAAGTGTCATATCCTCGTGGTCGTTATCGTTGTCGTCGTCGGTATCGGTATTTCCTTTTCTCGATACCGATACCGACCACCGCTTCGCTGACCACGACAACGACTTGGAATTGCATTGTCCCTTGTCAGCATCCAATGTTGGGCTGCGGTATGAAACCCAACAGATTGAAGGGCAAATGAACGCTACCTGTCGGTTGTCGGGTATCGCTGCGCTCGACCCGACCTACTATCTTACCGCTTAAGTTGACGGGGATGCGCGGCGCATGGGAGCCAGATGAAAACTTAATCCTTGCCAGAACAAATCAGCCATGGCAACTTCACCCGTCACCCGTCACCCGTCACCCGTCACCCTTCACCCTTCACCGATCCCTAAACACCGTTAACCCAGCATTTCCCGTTGACAAGCTCGCAAGAGTCTTATAATTCTGCCCTGCAGTCATAACAATACCATTAATTTTGATAAGTTAGATTCGGATGTAGTTAACTTTTAAGACAAACCGGCCAGGCCGTTGCCCTGGGCACGCGCTGGTCCGTGCGTAAGGAAGGTGAAACGTGGAAATTGCCGTATTGCTCAAACAGGTTCCGTCCACCGATTCGGACGTCGAAATCGCCGCCGACGGAACCACCATTAAAACCGATGTCATCAAATGGGTCGTCAACCCCTACGATGAAATGGCCGTGGAAGAAGCCCTGCAGATTCGCGCCGCCGCCGGTGGAAGCGTGACCGTATTCACCCTGGGGCCGGACAAGGCCGTGGAAGCGTTGCGCACCGCGCTGGCCATGGGTGCCGACAATGCCGTGCGCATCGATACCGAAGGCAAATCCCTGGACGGTCTGGCCGTCGCCAAGGTGCTGGCCGGCGAATTGAAAAAAGGCAGTTTCGATCTGATCGTCGCCGGCCACCGGGCCGTGGACGATGACAATTACCAGGTCGGCCCGGCCGTGGCCGAGTTCCTGGGCATTCCCCACATCTCCATGGTCATCAAACAGGAGCTGGATGGGGACAACATTCGTTGCACGCGCACCATCGAAGGGGGAACGCTGGTGCTGGAAGCCGCTCTGCCGGCCATGATCACCACCCAGCGTGGCCTGAACGAACCCCGCTACACCAGCCTGCCCGGCATCATGAAGGCCAAGAAAAAGCCCATCGACACCCGTCCGCTGTCCGAGACCGGCACCGAGGTGGGAGACCCCATGGTAAAAACCATCGCCATGAAACTGCCCCCTGAACGCAAGGGCGGCCGGATTATCGAGGGCGAGAGTGCGGCGGAAAAGGCGGCGGCACTGGTCAAGGCGTTAAAAGAAGAGGCCAAAGTAATATAGTGCCCGTCCAAAAATGGCTAATTTGCCCGATATCGGCGTTGGACAACACCTCGAAATGCTCACATATTCCATATATGCTCCGCTTTCGAGCCGTTTTCCGCCTTGTTATCGGGCCTGATCCAGGATTTTACAACGGTTTTGGAGCTAATATACAAACCTTTTATATTTGATTTCATGCCCGGCTTGAATGTAAATGCAAGGGGCACTGACATACAGGGAGAACATTATGCCACAGGGAGTACTGGCCTTCACCGAACCGGTTGATGGCGAATTTAAAAAAATATCCTTCGAAGCCATTTCCACTGCCAAAACGATCGCCGACAAGATCGGCGGGCCGACCATGGCCGCCGTCATGGGCAACGGCGTTGCCGCCATCGCCGGTCAAACCGCCGCCTATGGGGCCCAGCGCATTCTGGTGGCCGACCACGAAGGGCTGCAGGACGGTCTCGTGGATGCCTTCGTTCAAGCCGCCGCCCAGATCGTGCAACACGCCGATCCGGCCACCGTGGTGATTGGCGCCAGCACCATGGGCAAAGACATCGCCGCCCGGCTGTCGGCCCGGCTTTCCGCACCGCTGGCCATGGACTGCGTGGATGTGCGTGTGGACGGTGACCAGATCGTGGCCACGCGTCCCATGTACGGCGGCAAGGTGCTGGCCGACGTCAGTCTGGCCGGCACCCCGGCCATCGTGGCCATTCGGCCGCGGGCCATGGATGCCGTGGCGGCCGAGGCGGCAGGCGAAGAAGAAGCCGTGGCCATCGAATTGACGGCCTCGGCCCTGACCCTGGTCGAAAAACAGATGGAGACCGGAAAGATCGAACTCACCGAGGCCGACGTGGTGGTCACCGGTGGGCGGGGAATGGGCAGTGACGACTTCAGTGTCGTGGAAGCCCTGGCCGAGGCGCTGGACGGTGCCGTGGGCGCCTCCCGCAGTGCCGTCGACGAAGGCTGGCGGCCGGTTTCCGATCAGGTGGGGCAGACCGGCAAGGTGGTCACGCCCAATCTGTATGTTGCCTGCGGTGTATCCGGGGCCATCCAGCACCTGGCCGGAATGGCCTCGTCACGCGTGGTGGTGGCCATCAACAAGGATCCCGAAGCGCCGATCTTTTCCAAATGCGATTTCGGTATCGTCGACGACCTGTTCGATGCCGTGCCGGCGATCACCGCCGAGGTCGAAAAACTCAAAGGATGATTGTGCCTTACCGGCATGATCGTTTCCATGGTTGAAGCGACCCTTCAAAGGCCGCCCGAATCGTTCGGGTGGCCTTTTGACATTTCATGGGGTTGTTGGTAGATAAATTTTTTGGCAAAAGGTAACAAAGCATAACGGTCCGGTAGGGTAGATGCATCTATACATTGAAAGTCTGGGGTGTGCCCGCAATCAAGTGGACAGCGAAACCATGGCCGGACAATTGCGCCTTTCGGGGTGGACCCTGACCCGGGACCCGGCCGAAGCCGAGGTGATCGTGGTCAACACCTGCAGTTTCGTGGCGTCGGCCATCGACGAGTCCATCGATACCATCCTCGAATTGGCCCGTTTCAAAACCACCGGCCGCTGCCAGCAGCTCGTGGTGACCGGGTGCCTGCCGGAACGCTTTGGCGAGGCCATCGCCGAGTCGCTGCCCGAAGTGGATCAGTTTCTGGGCACCGGTGCCTTTGCTCGCATCGTCGAGGCCGTTGAGGGCCGTCTGCCCCATGGCGCCTGTTTGCTTCCCGATCCGGATCTCATTCCCATGAATGCCAGCGACCCCCGCGACCGCTTGCAGTCCCATACGGCCTACCTCAAAATCGCCGAGGGATGCAGCCGCCATTGCACCTATTGCATCATTCCCCGTCTGCGGGGACGGCAAAAGAGCCGACAGATGCGCCACATCATGGAAGAAGCGCGGCAAATGATCGATGCCGGCGTCAAGGAAATCAATCTCGTGGCCCAGGACACGACGCATTACGGCCATGACCTGACTGATAGGGTGGATTTCGCCGATCTGTTGCGGAACCTGGCCGGCCTGGATGCCGACACCTGGATCCGTTTCCTATACGGGCATCCGCAGAGCATTACCGACGATGTGATCGATACCGTTGCCGCGCATCCGAACCTGTGTCCCTATTTTGACCTGCCGATTCAGCATGCCGCCGGCAATGTCCTGAAGAAAATGGGGCGCCATTATGATCGACAGCAGCTCGTGGAGCTGTTCGCCCGCATTCGCTCGCGCGTCCCCGGAGCTGCCATCCGCACCACCCTGATCGTGGGCTTTCCCGGAGAAACCGAGGCTGACTTCGAGGAACTGATGGACTTCATCGAAGCGGTGCGCTTCGATCATCTGGGCGTGTTCACCTATTCCGATGCCGAGGATCTGCCTTCCCACAACCTATCCGGGCATGTATCCAAGAAGAAGGCCCAAGGGCGGTATGATGCCATCATGGCCCGGCAGATGGAGATCTCGGCCGACAATCTGGCGGCCTTGCAGGGCCGGACCCTGTCGGTTCTAATTGAAGATTCACCCGAACCCGGTTTGTATGAAGGCCGATCGATGTTGCAGGCACCTGAAGTGGACGGCATGATTTATGTCCATCCCCGCCCCGGGCACCCTGTGCTTACCATTGGACACGTGTTGCCGGTGACCATCACACAGACCCTGGAATACGATCTCATCGGAGAACCCAAATGAGCGACCTGAAAGCCAAAATTCTGGCTGCCGTGGGCGACGACCTCAAGGCCGTCGAACAGGCGCTGGCAGACAACCTGAATCCGCATTTCGATCTGGTTTCGCAAGTGGCCGGGCACATTCTCTTCGCCGGCGGGAAACGGCTGCGCCCGCTGCTGATGATGCTGTCGGCGCGGTTGTGTGACTACCAGGGCAATCACGCGGCCCGCTTTGCGACGATTTTCGAGTACCTGCATGCGGCCACGCTGTTGCACGACGACCTGGTGGACGGCGCCGAGATCAGGCGGGGACGGACGGTGGCCAACCAGGTGTGGGACAACCCCACGGCGGTGCTGACCGGTGACTTTCTTTTGGCCCGGGGCCTGTCCATTGCAGCGGATACGGGACTGAGCGAGGTCATTCATACCATTGCCCGCATCACCGAAAACATGTCCCAGGGTGAAATCCGCCAGTTGGAGCGCAAGGGAGACATCTCGCTCACCGAAACGGAGTATCTGGAAGTCATTCGCTGTAAAACGGCCGTGTTGTTCGAGGGCGCCTGCCGCACCGGTGCCCTGGTGGCCGGCGCCGATGCCGACAAGGTGGCGGCGTTGACCGATTATGGTTACCAGCTTGGAATGGCCTTCCAGATGGCCGACGATCTGTTGGATTACACCCAGGATCTGGCCTCGCTGGGCAAAATGGCCGGCGCCGACCTGCGGGAGGGCAAGCTGACCCTGCCCCTGATCCATGCCCTGGCCAACGCGCCGGACGCCGATCGGGCGCGCATGATCGCCATCCTTCGGAAGTCGGACTTTTCCACAACCGAATTCGCCGAGCTGGTCGAGATGCTCGAACGTCATGGCGGTATCGCCCATACGCGAGCCGAGGCGTCGGCCCGGATTCAGACGGCCAAGGCGGCCCTCGATTGTTTCGACAGCAATCCCTCGCGTCACGTGTTGATGGCGATTGCCGATTATGCTTTGGTCAGAAAGGCATAGGGGTGCCGGCAATGTAAGCGCTCACAGGGCACCTCATCGGTTTTGCTCCCAGGCACTTGAATGTCGACTGGGTCGTCGGGGTGCCCGGCGCCGGGCATCTGCGGCAGCTTTGTAAACGGTTACAGACCAATAAGTTACCATTAAAATGATTTTGCGAATTGCTAACAGCCAACGGCTAATCACTCAACGTTGGCAATACTATAGACGTCTGCCCGGGCAAACCCGCCCGGCATTAGCGCTTGGCCATCCAGGCGCGGGAGGGGAGAAATCCATGTCCAATCTCGATCGCACCCGGTGCCTGATCGGCACCATCGTGGTGTTGATGTTCTCGTTTGTCGCCACCGTGAACGGCACCGCTGCCGAAACCGCGTCGGTCAAGCAGTTGAATGCCCTGGGAACGGCGACCATCCACGCGAATAACCTGGCCGAAGGACGACAGAATGCGGTGGATGATGCCTTGGCGGCGGCCGTGGGCCGTGTCGTCATGGAAATGCTCACCGGCGAAACCGTTGTCCGGCGTTTTCAACTCATCAACGATAACGTCCTGAACCGGTGCGATGCCTATATCCAGAACTACCGCGTGCTTACCGACTCCATCAGTGGCAGCACGATCAGAGCCATGGTGCAGGTGGATGTCGCCACGGACCGACTCAGCCGTGACCTTTCCAATCTTGGCTTGGCCTTATCAGGATCGATTTCTCCCCGTGTCCTGTTCATGATCGCCGAGAAAAACGTGACCGACGTTGATCCCGCCTACTGGTGGGGGACGCAACCACTGGAAGGGCGCCTGATCTGCGAAGAAGCCCTGACTGCCGCGCTTGAGGACGCCGGTTTCGAAATGGTGTCGCCGCCGGAATTGAATGCCCCCCTGAACCTCGAGATAAGCCTTTCTGAAGCCAACATGCTGACCCTGGGAAAACAACTGGGGGCCGATATCGTCGTGTTCGGCACCGGCAGGGCATCCGCCGCCACCAATACCATGGGGGGATCCATCCAGGCCTTCGAGGCCATCGTCGATGTGCAGGCCATCGATGTGCAAACCGGCCAATCCATGGCCCGTTCCCGCCACAAGGCAGTGGTTTCGGCGCAGGATCCATCCGTGGGGGGGCGGAACGCCCTCGTGGATGCCGGTACCGCGGCCGGTGACGATCTGGCGCGCAGGGTGATGGCGGCTTGGTTACAGAATCAAGAACGCAGCACGATCATCGACGTGGTGGTCGAGGGTACCAGCGGCCAGATCGCCAGTTTTGTGAGGCTGCGTACCGCCATCAGCGCCCTGTCGGGGGTTCAGGAACTGAAGATGAAAGAGATGGCCGCCGATCATGCGCTGATCGCCGTTAATTACCAGGGAACCGCCCGATCCATGGCCGATGCACTGCTGCTGAAAACGTTCAGTGGGTTCGGAATCGATATCTACGAGGTGACCCCCGAGGCCATCCGTATCCGTTTGATCAATAATTGATTCCCACGGCATGAAAGACGGACGCACGAATACGGCCATTAATATTCCCAATACGCTGACGCTTATCCGGTTGCTGCTCACGCCCTTGTTTGTGATTCTGCTGATTCGCAACCAGCTCAAGCCGGCTTTGGCGGTTTTTTTTCTGGCCGGTATCAGTGATGGCTTGGACGGCTTGATTGCCCGCTGGCTTGATCAGCGTACCATCTTGGGGGCCTACCTCGATCCGGTGGCCGATAAAGTCCTGCTCGTGTCATCCTACATTTGTCTGGGAATTTTAGGGCTCGTTCCCGCCTGGCTGGCCGTCGTCGTCCTGTCTCGCGATATCATGATCGTCATCGGCATCGCCCTGTTGACTCTTACGGAAAAAAAATACCGCATCCGACCCAGCCGGATCAGCAAATGCACCACGGCATTGCAGCTGCTCACGGTAGCCGTGGTTTTGCTATCCACGGTTACCGCCAGGCTCGAATCCTTGATGAGTCCCTTGGTGTGGGCGACCGCGATCCTGACGATGGTTTCCGGACTCCATTATATTTTCATGGGGATGCGTATTTTGCATCAGACGGAAGAATGAGCGGGGATGTTTTTTTACTGGCATTTTCCTTGACACCCGTGAACCTAAATGGTATCAGCGTTTGTTCATGTAGGCGCGTAGCTCAGGGGGAGAGCGCTTCCCTGACACGGAAGAGGTCGTTGGTTCAAATCCAATCGCGCCTACCATATTAGAAAATGAAAACGGTCAGTTGCTTTGCAACCGGCCGTTTTCATTTGGATGGTTCTGCGGATATTAAGACAGACAACCCTAATTTTTATGGATGAACCCCGATACCCGATGGATCAGTTAAACCTTGAAAGAAAACAGTTGGTGCAGCAAAAACTAAGTTGCTGATAAAAAGGACAGCGATCATTACTCCCACAAAAAGGACCTTTTTCATATTCACCTCACACTTTCTGTCCTAAAATTAAAATCTGTCAATACTATGACGGATAGGATACAGATACCCACATGCCAATCGGGCGTCGATGGTGATAGGAATCAGTTACCATTAATCCCGTTCACCAATGTAATGGGGTGTTGTGATCAATGGATCATTCAATATCTGAAAAAAATCTCAAAAATGAATCAAGGCATCTCGTCGCTCCTGTCAAATATCTCAAGCTTGAAATTGAAGCCTTCATAGGTCATCAACATCCGACCAAAATCCTCCCATTTGATTTCTTTGCCGTCGATTACTATTAATGGGGGATGTCCATAATAATCATCATTTTCAAGGTCAGAATCGATTTTGGCTCGAACAACATCGTCTTTGGTGATCTGCCAACTATTGGTGATATCGCTCCACTCGATATGTTTTTGATGTAATCCGCTCAACATTCGTTCAACAAGTTTGGCAAACAGATTGAATATTTCCTCATCAATGTCACCTATATAGCTGAATTCGTAGCCTCCTCTACGCCCCTCTTTTAGTTCAAAAGCCTCTATTCCAATACGATCGCCAAGATGTCGCACGGTAAAATGGAATTTATGATCAACATCTTCAAAGTCTTTTAAAATGATAGGGTCCAATTCGACATGTTCGAAATCAGTGTCGCTATATTCAGCCATGCGGCTATTGTAACACTTGAAGCAGGAACAATGGTATTTCTTATCCACTGCCACATAGATGGTGCTATAAGATGGAACAAGTTCACCACAGAATTCACATTTTTCTTTTTTTATATCTGAATTCATTGATATCTCTCTTATATCTTCTCTTATATTAACGGCGGTTTTTCTTTCTCGAAGCTTTAGCTTGTTTACGTTTCTTCTTCTTGGCTTTGTTTTTATTTTTATCTGCTTCTTCTCCGGTATCCTGAAAGATTCAAGAATGTCTTCAATGGCAAATTCTTAAGGATACTTATTTTTTTCTTGATTGATATTTACAATAAAAAAGATGAGGTTCACCGCTGTTAAACGGATCATCATATTCATAACATCCATCAAACAGTATGAATGCGCTATACCCAATTATTGGATTGTCATTTATTTCCATTTTTTCCACCTTCAACCCGGTCCCGAATATCGGCGACCAATGTCGTCAATTCGGTTTCTTCGAGTTTCAATAGGAAATCTAAATCAGAATCCGTCTTCAGAATTCGTTTTATAATTTCGATTAGTTCTGTCTTTTTCACGTTGTTTCCTTGTTTCTGTCCGTTCAATTCGCAACCCCAAGATATTGCGGCCGGCCTAAAGTAAGCAAAGTTTGTGATTACATACTAGTGTTTACCTTTACTTGTGATTCATCGATCTAATCACAAAAATCTATTTTAATAACAGTATTTATCATTATCTTTAATTATTTGATTATTTTGCTGTTGATTTCAATTGTCTTTCTATCTATCAAACTCTTTATATTTTCTGGTATCTGATCTCCTAAAACATCAGAAAGAAATCCTGTTTCTAATACATAAATAATTTCTCTTACTCTTTGGTAGTGCATTGTTTCCTCAACTCTATGTTTTGCGAATAAAGCACCAAGAGTTATAAAGCTGATTACTGCCAAATACATAATTGTGCAAATGGGACAATAAAATTCACCCGTTTTTGAGGAATTGTGTAAATCGGAAATTCATTTTCAAGTCAGATATAAATATATCGTTTCTCCCTGGCATTATTCATCCCTTCACTGGCATTATTCATCCCTTCACTGGCATTATTCATCCCTTCAATAGCTTTAAAATTTTGATTGTTCTTTTGGAATTAATTAACAATAATTGCAGGTGGCTTTATTTCTCAATTGCTGTGACATCTATATGTTCAAATGATCGATTAGTTGGGTAGACGTTAGAAACCCTATAGCAATCTAAAATTCCATCCCTTTTTTGCCTCTATCAAAATTTTAGGAACTCGACGAATGCTTGATTTTTAAATTATTAATGAAAAAATTCCACAAGATATAGTGGCCTTGTACATTTGTATGGAAAACAGGTTTTCTATGACGGATACAATCTGAGACAAGCGCCCAGAATGAAACTGGCCAAGTTGGCATCGCGAACCCATGGTATAATCAAAAAGCGGCTGTGTTGGTCAACGGGTACGGTGCCAATCCGGATTGTCGTCCATCAGCCGACAAATCATTTCAATATCTTTAGAGTCCGGCTTTATTTTTAATAATAGTTGTTTTTTTCAGTACCGTAACAAGTGCTTCTAATTTGTCCAACCGGTTTTTTAGTTTATTATTTTCCTCCTGCAACTTGTTTATTTTTTCTGAATATTCATTAATGGAGGCCGTCTCCCCACCTTCTTGCTGTATCTCTTTTAACGCCACAGAATATTTTTTTTGGGTTGTCAGACTTTCCACATAAAGCCCTTTTTCGTCTTCATACATGCGCCATACTGGTTTTACGTTGTCTTTATGAAAAATGATATCGCCTGTTAAAAACTGATCGGCTTTGACATTACCGGCTACTTCCAACTTTTCAAAAGGACTCGTTGTTCCGATGCCAACATTGCCATCAGCATCAATACGCATCCGCTCTATCTGCCCGCCACCATTACTGGTTGTGAAGGTGATTTCTGATGCGTTGTCCTGGTTCGGAAGCGTTGAGATAAAGCTTAACATATTATTAGTACCGCCATGGATATTGTCGTTGAATTGTGCTCCGGTGATTGTTGCGAATTGATCTACATAAAGTTCACCAGCCACATGTAATTTTGCCTCCGGGTTCATTATCCCGATGCCAACATTGCCTCCATCATAATAAATATTATCTCCTGATTGAGACCATAAACTGATATTTTTTTGAACAGGAATTACATAAAAGCCATCGTCTGCTGACACATTAAAAGTCAAAACTGAACTCAATATAATAACAATCAAAAAGCACTTTTGTAAAAATTTCATAATAAATTCCCCTTCTTTAATGGGTCTCCATGTACAGTAAACACATAACAGTTAAACATTCCAAAGAGGGACGAAAAATATTCGATTTCAGCCTACCACTTATTTGTAACCATTCTTTTTATCAGGAAATTATGAATACAAAATAATAAATTATCCAAAGGTATTAAATTTGTCAATTACCGTTTAATCAGGTTTCGAACCCCCCAGGATTAAGTGGTATCAGTCAGGGAGGCCGTGTGATACAGGTAACTCCAGCTAAATGCAGGTCAGGCCCGATTACAGATATCATCAATTCGTTCATCCGAAATCATTTGCCATGACTTGATAAAGATTCAACCATGGCGTCCGATTGATATTGAATACGACACGATCGGCGAAAAAACTGGCCGTCCGTTGATCCTTATCATGGGGCTCGCCAGTCAATTGGTGAACTGGCCCGAACAATTTTGCCGCAAACTGGCCGAAAAAGGCCATTATGTCAACGCCGCCGCAGGACAGGGCTGCTTATTTAGAATACAGCGCCGGGTGTACCGTGCGTTTTCCAGCGGCTCGGATAAATATGACGGTTACCCCATCTGCTTATATGAGATTTTGGTTTTGATCATCGTTTCGGCCAGAAGACACCTGGTTCCCACGCTCTGCTTGGGAACCCATGTTTCCAGGCATGCATGATATACACGGCGCTCCCACGCAGAGCGTGGGAGCGAGACGACATGGACCGTTGGCCGAAATGATGATTGAGGCCGAAATTTTAATGAATTATCATATTGAAATACAATCTAATTGCTGAAGCTATTCGTCTTAAAAAAAATTAAAATCATACATTATTTAATTGACATTTAATTTCTTGTGGTAAAGAATTTAGACATAAAAACCCTCCCGCCTTATTTTTATCTAAATTAGTTTCTCAAAAATCAGTAAGTTACAGAGGTGTTAATGATGAAAAAGACAACTATTTTGCTATTAGCATTCTTGTCTATTTTTTTGTTTTCATCTGCCTCTTTCAGCGCAATAAGTGTTACAAGTACCTATCGAGAGATCTCTGCCTGGGCTTATGCCTGTTCAGAATGGTACGAGTATTATGCCGACAATTCTTCATCCGGCTGGTGGTCCGAAACGGCATCAGCCCTTGCAGCAATACCCGAAAAAATAATGGAGATGGATACATAGCCATCGTGCCACAGGTCCAAAGCAATCTGGACAGCTTGGTTGTCTGAATAAAATACATGAATTATGTGTGCAATAAGATAGGCTTGCTCGAATCGGGATATAAGAGCCATTACTTTATATATTTTTTATATGCTGAGGAATTGCAATTGTCGGGAGATGGAATGAGAAGAATTTCTTTGATGTTAATATTATTGGCAAGTCTTTCAATTTACGCTCTTGGTGCTCATGCTGATATCCATTACGGGTTGGTAGCCTACTATCCTTTTAATGGAAATGTAAATGATGAAAGTGGAAATGGTTACCATGGTGATCCAAAAACGGAATTGACATATGTGGAAGGACCGCAACTTGGAAGCAGCGCTGTATATGTTAATGAAGATTACTGTGTGATATCACCTGCTCCGAATATATCATCAGATTTTAGTGCGCTTTTTTGGTTAAATACGGATACGGTTGAAGGTGGAGGGGGGTCCGGCGCAGAAGGTGGTACTGTTTATACTACATGTCCACAGAACATTTCAAAAGGATTCTTTATTAGAAGAGATGAAAAATCTTTATCAGTAGGAATATATAATACTAATGGTAGTCGAAAATTGTTCACAAGTAATGAGTTTATTGTTGAGAAGACTTGGCATTTTGTTGCTGTGACATATAACGGCTCGACAGTAAAAGTCTATCATGTCAAAGACGATGTCGTAACGGAGGTTATGTCAAAAGCCTTTACCGAATTTCTCCCTTACAATGAGAAAGCGGTATTGTTTAGACATTTTACAACAAGTGGTGAACAAGATTTTAAAGGAAAAATTGATGAACTTCGTATCTATAATCGCTCCCTTTCTGTAACAGAAATTGGTGAGTTTTATACTACCCCACCATTTGGAAATTTAACAGTTAACATACAACCACCAGAAGCAGTTAACGTGGGTGCAGAATGGCGAGTTGATGGAGGCGCATGGCATGATAGCGGTCATTCTCTTACGGTGGCCAATGGACAGTACATGATCGAGTTCAAGAACATCGACGACTGGAACAAACCTGCCAACCAAGTGGTTACAGTCCAGGCCGACCAAACAACATCGCTAACAGGCACGTATACCCAAGCATTTGCCACGACCGCCTCGCTGGAAGGCGTGGTCAGCGGCAGGGACGCCCAGGGCCTGATTACCGGTGTATTGGCAGGCGCGACCGTCACTTTAGCCGGCCACGGGTCCCAAACCACGGACGCCCAGGGCCAATATAGTTTCGAGGGGGTTTCACCGGGAACCTATACGGTGACGGCTGAATATACTGGATATTACACGTCCACCCAGACAAACATCAGCCTGAGCGCCGGAAATACCCGGACCCTTTCCTTACCGTTGACCCCGGTATCCCAGGCGGGAACCCCCGCCGCGTTCGACTTCCAGTCCCCGGATGGCAGGCACTTCATTCCCGGCATGCCCGGGAATATTGAGTTTTCAACCCTCGTGGACTGGAACGGAACCGCGGGAATGGCCCGATTTCAGGTCAACGGCGAGTGGCAGAACGCTACGCTGACGGACCTGGGCGGAGGCCAGGCTCGGGCGGAATTGTCCATCACGGCGCCGAGTGCAATTTATTCCTGTACGGAACTGGTCATTGAAGTGACCAATGGTGACGGAGAAACCAAAAGGCTCAATACCGGCGTCCATTTTTCACCATTTATGGGGGCTGTCCCCTGGTATGAGGACAATATTTCATGGACTCCGGACGGCCCTTCCCTATCCTTCTCGGACAGCCATTCGTGGAACTTCGATCTTCCCATAGAAACGGATGATCTAAAACTGAAAGCCGGATTCGGCTACGATATTGCGATTCAATACGACGTTCTGGCGGCCGCCTTCAGTGGCTCCATCAGCGGAAGCGGCGGTCTCAGCTTTGAGCTTCCGGCACCCAACCCGAATGTCACCATTTTGGGGGGGGCGGATGTGAGCGTCAGTGGTGGCCTGGAAGCCTCCTTTGCCGGCTGCGGCAGCCCCGAAGTGACCCCGTCCTGGAATATTTTCTTCAGCGGCCAGGCCGGTGCGAAAGCCCCGGTGGTAATGCTTCTGGACGCCATTGCACCGGGAGCGGGAACCTCTCTGTCCTCGGTTCCGGGCATAAATAAGATCAAACTGAAACTAACGAAGAAAGTGGGCGGGGGGCTCACGGGGAGCTATGAGTCCGGCCAGCCTCCTGACTGCCTGTTCGGCTCGACATCGACCTCCGGCAGCGTCACTGGCGGACTGGAGGCCGGTATCCAGGTGGATGTAACCAAAAAGATCAGCACCGGCGTATATGTCGGTGGAGATGGCGTTTTCGATGTGGGTCTCTGCCCGGACCTGGATTTCGAAGGGTTCGGCGGAAGCGTATATGCCGGCGCTTTTGCGGAGGCTTATGGATTGAGCTACGCTCAAGAGATAAGTGCGGATATCTATTGGGACTTCAGTAAATCCGGTGTGGCCGAGGCCTATGTCTTGGCCGAGACGGACCTGACACCGCCGGAAAAAGCCGGCTGGCAGCCTATTGGCAAGAAGCCCCTGGAATGGGGCTCTGCCAACCAACTAACAGCCAACGGGGTAAAAATCAAGGCAGCCGGGGATGACCCCGAATCGGCCGAGGAAAAAATCCTGGAGAATGTCATTACCCTGGCCAGTCCCAGCGTGGTCACGGATGGAACCAATGTGGATATCCTGTTCGCCCTGCACGATACGCAAAAGCCCTGGTACGCAGCCACGGACATTGGCCGGGTCTACTGGAGCGACGGGGTGGATCCTTCCCTGGTGCGGGTCACGGACAATACCGCCGCCGAGTTTACCCCGGAAGTCATGGTCATTGATGCGGACACTCTCTTGGGAACCTGGACCCAGGTGGTGGGAGATGTGTCTGCGGCTGAAGCGCCCGAGGATATCGCACCCTACCTGGAAATCGTGACATCCCTGTATGACCGGACCACTGCCACCTGGAGCGCGCCTGTGCAGCTTACCAGCAACAGCCAAATGGATCGGGACCCGCTGCCCGTGTCCTTTGGCGGCATTCCAGGGGTCGTCTGGGTCCAGAACCAGGCCGGGGACATGATGGGGAACCTGACCAATGGCGACCGCCTGATGTACAGCGCCTGGATCGGCGCAGCCTGGACCACTCCCACGCCCCTGTGGACGGACCAGAAAGGGATTGGCGAATTTGCCTTTACGTCGGACGCATCGAACCAGGGACAGCTCGTTTTCAGCGTGGATCAGGACGGCGACCCGGACACAGTGGAAGATATGGAACTCTATCACCTTTCCACCATAGCGGGCGCCTGGCAGCCTGCGGTGCAACTCACCAGCGATACGGTGGAAGACAGCCTGCCCGTCTTGCCCGCGCCGGACGGAAATCCCCTTTTGGTCTGGAGAGCCGGCGACACCATCCAGTACACTTCCCTTGGAACCTGGAACCCGGCCCCGGTTTACCCGGGAGGTACACCGGCCAATCAGGCCCCTACATTGGATGCTCTCACCCTGCCCGGCGGGGCCGCCGTGGCCTGCTCAATGCAGGGGGAGGACGGCGTGGATATCTACGTTGCTTTTTATGACGCCGGCCTGGATCTGTGGTCCATGCCCCGGCAGTTGACCCACGACGAGCATTCGGAAAGCGCCCTTTCCATGGCCTTTGACGGCGAGGAACTGGTCCTGGCCTACCTCAAGACCCAGACGCTAAGGGAAGACATGGAGGTGGAGATCGGGGGCCAGACCACTACCATCCCCAATGTGCCCCAACCCGGCCGGACCGACCTCTACATCCTGCGCCACGCCATGGGGAACGACCCGGCCATTGCTTACGGCTCCCTGACTGTTGAGCCTGCCAATCCCGAGCCAGGCGCCCGGGCCGCGGTCACCGTGGATGTGGTGAACAACGGCGATGCGCCTCTCGCAAATATCCCGGTCACACTATACACCGGTAATCCGGAACTGGGTGGAACGGTCATTGAGACCACCACCCTCACCGGTCCACTGGTCGCCGGGGTATCCCAGGAAACAAACTTCACTTGGGATGTTCCCAGCGATCCCAACTCGCATGTATTGTACGTGGTGGTGGACCCGGACCTGACCATTGAGGACCGGGATCGGTCCAACAACAACGCTTCAACCGTTACTGTGCTTCCGGATGTCACGGTGGAAACCGCATGGAACGAGGCGATTTCTCTCACGGAGATCGCCCTGACGGCCCGGGTGAAAAACTCGGGGGTAATCCCCACCGGTGCGTTTGAGCTTTCCTGGCGTCTCGGTGGCGAAGGCGGTACGGAAATCGGCCGCAGCCAGATCCAAGGCCTGGCCCCCTCAGCTACCCATGATGTGACTTTTGTATGGGATTATTCAACGGCCGGTGTTCAGGACCCATGGGCGGCCATCGCCACAATCGCGGACCCGGACGGACTGATGACGGAAGCCGACGAGACCAACAACATCTCTCTCCAATCCGCCAAAATCCTGATGAACAGCGACAACGACAGCGACGGCCTGACGTATGGCGAGGAAAGTGATATCTATTTTACTGACCCGAATGTGCCGGACACGGACGGCGACGGCATTGACGACGGCGACGAGGTGGCGTTCTGGCAAGCCATGGACTGCACCGGATACGGCTGCATCGACTGCTTGAACTGCGACATCGACGGGGATGGTCAGGCCAACAACTTGCTGGATAAGGATGCCGACGGCGACGGTATTCCGGATGGTGAGGATGACTTCCCCAACGATCCAACTTTGCCGGACCAGTCCAAGGCCATGCCGTGGATACCGTTGTTGCTGTTGGACGACTGATTCAACGATTCATTGGATCCATAGAACGAAAAGGGCAACCTTCAAAAATTGAGCCTAAAAGCCATAATACTTCTTTAATTACTCATCCAATAGTAGCAACGGGATGAATGGTAATGCTTTCGGTCTCAAATCAAAGTATTCCGGTGTCCAGAAGCCAGAATGAAGGACCAATGAGCCACGACTTGATCGACCAATACATGAAGTCTGGCCGATGGTGGCGGTCATGCTGTAATTGCTCGATATGGAATATGTACCGCCGGATGAGATCGTGTCTTTCGGGATGATATAGTTGTCGCTTTCGTACAGGCTGGATGCAGGGTTGGCGATGCTTAACCCAAGGACGACGAAAGTAACAATCCAGCTTGTCTTTATTTGCATGTTTGTTTTCTTACTCATCCCAAAGGCTCCTGTTGTTGGTCATGCAGTTCTTCTTTTTCCATAGCACGCGACGGCCTCGGTTTATCCTTTTCTTTTTGCGGTGCATCCAGCGGTTCCATATCATGGGCCTGGCGGTAATGGTTGTCCTCCTCGTTGGGCTTAACCTTCCAGCCCAAGCCTTGGGCAGTCTGGGTGTTGAGGCTGCCGTCGGCGTTCATAATGCCGTTTGCCATGAGCATCTCGCGAATAGCGATGTTGTCGGGAGTGTCTTCGGCAAACTGATTTTCGAACTGCCATGCACTGGCACCATCGGCGGTAAAATGGCTGTTTTCCTGAATAGGCTCGTGATCCTGGAACCCGTCGCGAAGGGCCATGACCGTGTAGGAAAAAGTCGCATCGAGGGGTCCACCCTCGGCCACCTGCACTAAAATCTTCTCTTTGGATTTGGATGCTACGTAAAGAGGTGCCCATACGCCTTCCGGAGTTAGGTTCACCGTGATCCCCTCGTCGGCTGCCACCTGGGTCCAGTACTCGGGCATCTCGATATAGGCCACACCTTCTTCAAGAGTGGCAGTACCTCGGATAAAAACCGCATGTTCGGGTCCTTCCATGGAGACGTAGGCGATTTCCTTGGTGGGATCGAATTTATGCGGCTGGACAAATGGCTTACTGGTTGCTGATAATGTGCCTGCTACGTGAACGTTTCCGGCGAAATACCCGGCGTAGTCGCCGCCACCGTTTTTATAGAAATAACCAGCATACTTATTACCGCTGGTGTCATTGTCTATAAAGGAACGTACACCATAAAGGTCACCTGTATCACCTGAATTGCTGTATGCGGTAAAGTGTCCACTAAAACAGGGGCCTGTATCTGAAGCGTAGGTTACAACTGAAAGACCGAAAGAGGATCCTGAACCCCCAGCGTGATTTACTTCTGTTCTGATCCCGTATAGATCCCCGGTTGCAAAAGAGTTTTTATCCACATCCAAAAAAGCGCCATAAGCACCGAAGCTGTGGGTCGAATCAACATTACCGTAAAAACCAAACGCATTGCCATTGGTTGTGGCAGTTTCGCTATAAACACCGTAGTTGCGGTAGCTGTCCGCACCGGATGTGGTAACATCGGCATATAATCCGTAGCGCGGGCCGTTGGTGCCGGTTGCCTCGGTGTAAAGGCCATAGGAAATTCCACCACTGCAGTAGTTTTCTCCTTTAAAATATCCGCCGTGGGCGGTTCCGGTGGTCGTAGTAGCAGACGAATATAGGCCTATGCCGATGGTATTGATCCACAATGGACCGGTCATGAGGTCACCGGTTAAATTTACATACTTGCTTTCAAGTGTGTTCTTGCCTTCATAAAGGCTTGTAGCCACGCCAATTCGACCATAATCAGAGGTAGTGCTTAAAAATTCCTCGGAACTCAAACCGTCGAGTAGATCAGCATTCAGTCCTGAACCCGGTCCGTCGCTGCTCAGTACGTGCGCCATGACCTCGTAGTCGCGGGTGACAATTGAAGGAAGCTGTCCATCACTAAGAATGCCGGTAATTTCCCAAAAACCATGACCGTGTATAGCATTGGCGAACTCGGTCGAATCTTTGCCATCCAAATTGTCGGCATTGTTGATGGTGATGGTATCGGGAACCTGACCGTCAGTCACCGTACCTGTTATCTCTGAAAAGCTATGGCCGTGAACGGCAGTGGCAAAGTCCGTCGCACTCTGGCCGGATAGCGCTTCCGAATCGGCCGCCTTGAGGGTAAAGGGTACGGCGGTCAGCAACTGTCGCGGGGTCATTTCGAGATCGGATTCCACCTTCACGCCAAGGTATCGATCCCCGGTCATATCATCAGGATCGATTTCGTTTATTAGGCCCAAAACCACGCTGTAAATTCCATCGGTGGTTGCAACATTCTGTGTTTCGTTCCAGATCGCCCCACCTCCAGTTGCCAAAGCGTAAATAGAAAACGTCATTTGATAATCGTCGTCTGGAACCGGAAAGCCGCTGTCGTCGGACAACCGCCCCTGGAAGTTGATTCGACCGGTCACATCGGCTTGAACCATTACCGCCAAGCCCAACAGAAAACTGACCAATAGAAAAGCTACACTATTGAACAGCACACTTTTCTTCATGATCCCCCCTTACCCCCTGAAATAAAAAAGCCGAACTACCCCTGAAGTGACTTTGACGATGTCACCCTCGGCAGCCCGGCTGTCTTGGCAGCATGTGCACTACAAACCCGCGTCTAACGAAAAGACCCGTGGTTTTCCGTCCGCACCTTACGGTGAGTTTGGCTTTATCAAATTGTAACTTGTTGAAAATAGATAGTTGTATTTAAACAATGGATGGGAAGGGTTGTCAAGCCGATGGAACAATGCCACTCAAGATTCGAATCGAATATCACATGAAACAAAACTATGTCGAAACTGCACATAGCTCCAACTAATCTGTTATTTTTCGGCGCTTTCAAAACCTGTGGTTACAATACCGCCGCTGGTCGTCGGTGGTGATACGCTCTAATAATCACCAGGCACTGATATTTTTGTAGATAGTTGAAACCATCAAGGCATCAAATTGAAGGGCATTATTGCCCGGAGAACCCTTTTGAACTATATTAACGAAAAAGGTTTGCGCAATTGATCATATCCGGAACTTAATCGTTCGCCCAAAATTTGAATTGTTCGCCGAATCGATCCAAGCGACATATCTAAAGCAGTCAAGCCGAAACGCGATACATTTAATCCTAAAAAAGAATAGATTGCAATGGATTCCATGACGCCCTCACTGATCGTTATTATGGGTCTTATGATCATCATTATGGGGCTTGTTTTTCTCCTTACCGTAATCCTTTTGACAAGGAAAAGCGGAGGCAATCTGAAATCGGCGTTTCTTAACAGCGCCAGCCAACTGAAAAAAAAACCTACCAAAGTCAATCATAAAGAGCATGAGTTGTCCGAACAGTCAAAATTTGTAATTCTAAATTCAGATATTGGAAGGGTCCTGACAAAAAGCAGTGATCTTTCCAAAATGCTTGACCGCTGTTTGGAATTATTGATCACCGGGACGGATGCCGTTTCGGCTCAAATTTGGTTTGTCGATCAAAATGAAGGTGTGCTGGAGCTGAAGTCCAGCTCCGGCGTACGAGCCCCCAAATATTCGCAGTGTGGTCGCCTACGGCTTGATGAACATCACCAGATCGGCCTGATCGCGCTGAAAAGGACAGCCTATACAACAAATACCGCATTGGATGATCCGATAATAAGGGATAAGGACTGGATTAAAAAAGAAGGCATTATTGCCTTTGCCGGTTTTCCGCTCGCAATAGAAGAAACGGTCATTGGCGTAATGGTCTTGTTCTTCCGCCATGGTTTTTCAGACACCGCCTGCAGAGCAATGGCATCCATTGCCGATGCGATTGCATTGGGAATCGAACGGTTAGTGAGTGAAAGCTCACTTCGCGAAAGCCATCGAAAATATCGGGCCATTATTGAACAAACATTTCAGCTCTTCGGAATCTTGTCTTTGGACGGCATCGTGATCGATTCAAATCGGGCGGCCCTTGAATTGGCGGGGGTAAAAAAAGCCGATGTATTAGGAAAGCCATTCTGGGAAGGACCTTGGTGGAGCCATTCGACAGAATTACAGCGTTGGCTGCAAGAGGCCGTCCAACGCGCCGCCGCAGGTGAGGTAGTTCATTCCGAAGTCACTCATCCTGGCCAGGACGGCAAACCCCATATCATTGATTTTACATTAAGCCCTATATCCAACAAACAAGGAGAGATCATTTTTCTGGTCCCCACCGGACACGACATAACCTATCGAAAACGCATTGAAAAGGAGCTACATCAGGCCTATAAAATGGAGGCTATCGGGACCTTGGCAGCCGGTATCGCCCATGACTTTAACAATATTTTGTCGGTAATCTTATGGCATGCCGAACTTGCCATCAAAGAGACCCAAAAAGAATCCGATTTTCATAAAAGCTTCGAGACAATTCTGGAAGCCGGGCAAAGGGCTGCGGATCTGGTTAAACAGATTCTGACCTTCTGTCGCCAGGGTAAGCAGGAATTTTATCCAGTCCAAATCGGCCTTATCATCAAGGAAGTGACCAAGTTTATGCGGGCTTCGCTGCCGACCACCATTGCGATTGAAACCAAGATTGAATCCAAGTCCCTGGTGTTGGCCGACCCCACTCAAATTCATCAGGTGATGATGAATTTATGCGCTAACGCCGGCCACGCCATGAAAGACAAAGGGGGTATTTTAACGATCACCTTGAACAATGAAGATCTGGATGAACATTCCGCCAAGTTTCATCCCCACTTGGAACCCGGACGATATGTCAAACTCTCTGTAAGTGACACCGGGATCGGGATCCCACCTGAAATCCTTGATCGCATTTTCGATCCGTTTTTTACTACCAAAGAAATCGGTGAAGGTACCGGCATGGGATTATCGGTCGTTCATGGAATCGTGGAAAGCTGCAACGGCAGCATCAGCGTTTACAGCGAACCGAATCAGGGTACCGTTTTTCATGTTTATTTGCCGATAATGGATGTACAGACCCTAAAAGCAATGAATCAGTCCATCCCCCTGCCCAGGGGGAATGAAACGGTATTGTTTGTGGATGACGAAGTTAAGTTGGCAGAAGCAGGCAAAGGGATCTTGGAAGCATTAGGTTACACAGTGGAGATAAGTACTTCGGGTCCTGAGGCTTATGAAAAATTCAGCCAAGATTCTGAGCGGTTTGATCTGATTATCACAGACCTGACCATGCCCCATATGAAGGGGGATGAATTGGCCCGTAAAATTAGAAAGATTCGACCCAATATACCGATTATCATGATCACGGGCCTAGCCACCCAGACTATGCCTGAACAGTTGAAATCTGCGCGGGTTGACCAGATCATCACCAAACCATTGACAACCAGAGAAATTGCTACGGTCATGCGCCAGTTATTGGCTGATAAAAAAGTGGATTAGACGAGAATACAACTTTTTGACTGCTTCTGAGGCGGTAGTTTACCTGTTATGTTTATCCTCACCCATTTTCCATTGATTTAGCATAATCCAACTTACATTCGGTCGCTAATCGTTTCCCCGAAAGGGACGTACAAAGTTGATGGCCTTGGCACAGCTATTGCTGCCTTTCGACCTTCGAAAGGTCCGTATAGAAAATTGAATCCTGTGTTTAAGGAGTGTCGTTATGCAAAAAGAACCCCATCCACTGATCGGAAAACAGCATCTCATCGAAATCAAACATCCCATGATCGATCCCATTGCGGCCATGCAGATGAAGAAAGGCAAAATCGTCAGCGCCCAGGAGGCCATCGAACTCATTCGTGACGACGACACGATCGTGACGGCCGGATTCGTCGGGGCCGGCTTTGCAGAGGAACTGGCCATTGCGCTCAAGGATCGATTTCTGAAAACCGGCAGGCCCCGCAACCTGACCCTAACCTATCCGGCGGGTCAGGGGGACGGAAAGACCAAAGGCCTGAACCATCTGGCCATTGAAGGGCTGGTGGGTAGAATCATCTGCGGGCATACGGGACTGACGCCGGGCTTGGGAAAGCTGGTCAACGAAAACAAGATCCTCGCCTACAACGTTCCCATGGGCGCCGTGACCCAGCTCTATCGCGACATCGCCGCCGGCAAACCAGGGAATTTGACCCATGTGGGACTCGGTACGTTTATCGATCCGCGGATCGACGGCGGCAAGCTCAACGAACTGACCAAATCCCGGGGAGAAGACCTCATCACGGTAATTCAGGTGGATGGTAAAGATTATCTGCTTTACAAATCATTCCCCATCCATGTGGCCTTCCTGCGTGGCACGACGGCGGATCCGGACGGCAATATCACCATGGAGAAAGAGGCCATGGTTCTGGATGCACTGAGCATGGCCCAGGCCGCCCGAAATTCCGGCGGCGTGGTGATCGTGCAGGTCGAACGGCTGGCCGACCGGGCCACGCTCAATGCCCGCGAGGTGATCATCCCCGGCATTCTGGTCGACTGTGTCGTCGTGGCCAAGCCCGACAATCATTGGCAGACCTTTGGCGAGCCCTACAGCACGGCATTCAGCTGCGAGCACCGGGTACCCATGCAGGCGGTGCCGCCTTTGGAATTGAACGGCCGCAAGATTGTCGCCCGACGCGCCGCATTCGAACTGAAACCGAACAGCATTGTCAATCTCGGCATCGGCATGCCCGAAGGCGTGTCCCGAGTGGCGAACGAAGAGCGTATTCTGGAGTATTGCACCCTGACGGCAGAATCGGGAATCATCGGCGGGCTTCCCATGGGGGGATTGGATTTCGGGGCCGGCATCAACGTCGACGCCCTGATCACGGAGAACTATCAGTTTGACTTCTACGACGGTGGCGGTCTCGACATCGCCTTTCTGGGTATGGCCGAGACGGACGCGGAAGGCAACGTCAACGTGAGCCGGTTCGGCCCCCGTTTCACCGGCCCGGGTGGTTTCATTGACATCAGTCAGAACGCCAAGACGGTCTGTTTTCTGGGGATGTTTACCGCCGGCGGACTCGAGCTTGCCATCGAAGACGATCGACTCAGAATCGTTCGGGAAGGTCGGCAGAAAAAGTTCGTCGGGCAGGTGGAACAGAAAACCTTCAGCGGAAGCTATGCGGCCCAGAGCCGGCAGCGGGTGTTGTACATCACCGAACGTTGCGTCTTCTCCCTCTGCGAAGATGGCCTGGAACTCATCGAAGTCGCTCCAGGGATCGACCTGGACACCCAGGTGCTGGCCCTCATGGACTTCAAACCCATCATCAGGCGCCCGCCCAGGCTCATGGACGGTCGCATTTTCCGTTTCGGCCGCATGGGCATCAAGGAAGATTTGTTGACCATTCCCCTCGAGGAACGCTTCACCTATCATGCGGCAAATAACATTTTCTTCATCAACCTGGAAAACGTCTATGTAAAAAATAGTGCGGAAATTCATCAGATGAAGGAGATCGTGAGCCAAGCACTGGAACCCTTGGGCAAAAAGGTTCATACCATCGCCAACTACGACAACTTCAATGTCTCGCCGCACCTAATCGATGAATATGTTGAAATGGTCAAATACGCGGCTGGATTTTATGAGAGCGTCACCCGTTACACGACCAGCACATTCCTGCGCATGAAGCTCGGCGACGAACTGGAGCGGCGGGGGGTCGCCCCGCATATCTATGAAAGTCGGGAAGAAGCCCGCAAGGCGATGGACGGGGAGTAGACCCGGAGCGTGCGATTTACCGTTTATTGTGATGTAGCAAGTATCAAACGGGATGCAGCCATCCCTTGCCGTCCAGAGCGATGGCATACTTTTTCATTTTTTTGTAGAGCAGGGGACGGTTGATACTCAGCAGAGCCGCGGCCTTGACCTTATTGTTCCCGGTTTTTTTGAGGGCCGCGACAATCGCCGCTTTTTCCGCATCGGCTTTAATCTGTTGGATCGGCACCGTGCCCGCATCGACTGGCATGGCGGCGCTTGGCCTGAGGGCAAGGGGCAGATCCGCCAACTCGACGGTTTCTCCCCCCATGGTGGCCTTGGCCCGGTCGAGAACATTGGCCAATTCGCGCACATTTCCCGGCCACGAATGGCTGAGCAGCGCATCGACGGCCAATGGGCTGAGCCCGACTTCGTGGTCGCCGGGTTGCTGCGACGAACACCCGAGCAGGTGCCGGGCAATGGGCACGATATCGTCCTTGCGTGCTCCCAGCGGTGGGATGGACAATGAGATAACGTTGAGCCGATAATACAGATCCCGGCGGAAGCGACCCGCTTCAATCAGCCGCTCCAGGTTCTGATTGGTGGCGGCGATGACCCTGAAATCCGACTGCAGGACGGTGTTTCCGCCGATCCGTTCGAACACCTTTTCCTCCAGCACGCGCAGCAGCTTGGGCTGCATCTCGAGGGGCAGATCCCCGATTTCGTCCAGAAAGATCGTTCCTTTGTTGGCCAGTTCGAATTTTCCCGGTTTGCCGGCCGAGCGCGCGCCGGTGAACGCCCCGCGATCGTAGCCGAACAGTTCGGCTTCCAACAGGTCTTTGGGAATGGCGGCGCAATTGATCTGGACAAATGGGTGAACCGCCCGGGGGCTGGCGTGATGGATGCCCTGGGCGAACAGTTCCTTGCCCGTTCCACTCTCACCGACAACCAGCACCGGGTAGTCGTTGGTGGCCGCCATCAGGGCGTCCTGCTTGAGGTCGGTGATCGTCCGACTGCTGCCGACGATGCTGTCCAGGGTGTAATGCGTCGACCGTAGCCTAACCTGTTTTTCCTTGTAGCGTTTGAGCTGGGACTCGAGTTCATGCATCCGTTTGGCCAGTCTGACCATCTCCCCCACATCCTGGAACATCACCAGACCGAAGGCGGCGATCACGCGCCCTTCCTTTTTGATGGGAAAGCGGTAAACGACGATATTTTGTCCGCGAATCATCTGCATGTGATTGATTTCAGGACGCCCGGTGCGGACGACGATATGCATGCGGCTGCTTTCCACCAGCTCGGTGCAGTGTTTGCCGATGCACTCGGCCACGGGAACGCCCAGAAAGTCGGCATAGGCTTTGTTCAGATGGGTGACGATGCCATTGATATCGGTTACGATGGCCCCATTATGAAGACTGTCAAATATCAGCTGAAACAGTTCCAGTTGATCCTTAACGAATTGAACATCTCCGCATTCCGGCTCTGGCATCGAATCGCTCCTTTGAGGGCCGTCGCTATCACAGCAGGCAGTCCATCGCGCCGTGACACCACAGATGTATCTCTTTGAAAACATGTTGCCCAATTGATACACATCCAACCATCAGCCGCCCATCCTTTTTATCGTTTGGCGTTACGGCAGGGCCGTCACCCCCATTATAAACCATAAATGTATCTTTTGGGCAACATATTGCCCAAATAATACATATCGGATCGCCAAGATTTAAATCCAATCGCGTCGACGATAAAAAACCGGGCTCACGGGATGATTCGTGAGCCCGGGTTTTTGTTTCTGATTTCTTCGTGTTTCATCCTGTATGAACATAAAAAACGGGACACACCGAAGTGTGTCCCGTTTTTTATCGGATCTATAGAATCAGACGTCGATGAATTAATCACCGGTGGCTGCTTTGTGGGTCTTGATCTCCACCTTTTCGGTGAGGCCTTCATAGTACTCACGCAAAATGGCGACAACTTCGTCACGACCGAAGTGATCGGGCAGCTCGCCGCCTTCGGAAAGCATCTTGCGCAGCATGGTACCGGACAGCAGCACGCGGTCTTCCTTGGCATGGGGGCAGGTTCTCAGGGAGGCCATGCCGTCACACTTATAGCAGTAGAAGGTCCAGTCGATCTTCAGCGGCTGGCAGAGCAAGCCTTTGCCTTCACCCGGGTTCGGGATCTTGTCGAAGATGGTCTGGGCTTCGAACATACCGTAGAAGTCACCCACGCCGGCGTGGTCACGACCGATGATCATTTTGGAGCAGCCATAGTTCTGACGGAACACGGCATGCAGGAGGCCTTCGCGGGGACCGGCATAACGCATATCCAAGGGATAGCCACCCTGAATGACGTTCTGTTCCACAAAGTAATTTTTCACCAGGGCGTCGATGCATTTCACCCGGACTTCGGCGGGAATGTCACCCGGTTTCAGGTTGCCGACCAGGCTGTGGATGTAAACGCCGTCGCACACTTCCACGGCGATCTTGCACAGGTATTCATGGCTGCGGTGCATGGGGTTACGCAGCTGCAGGGCGGCCACTTCGCTCCAGCCGCGCTCTTCGAACAACCGGCGGGACAGTGCCGGACGATGATAGACGCCGGCGTATTTGGTCGGGTAGTTGCCTTCGCTGAGTACCTTGACCGGGCCGGCCAGGTTGAAGGCCTTCTGGCCCATCACCATCTGGACACCGGGGTGATCCTCTTTGGCGATCTTCCAGAACTCTTCCGCCGTCGGGGTGCCTTCGCCCATGAACACTTTTTCGCACTCCCACACCTTGTTGGCCTCAGTCAACTCGTACTTTTCGGTCACCTTCATGGTGGCCATGATTTTCTTGTCTTCGGGATCGAACAGGGCGATTTCCTGGCCATCGGAGATGCCATCGGCATCTTCCTTGGTCACATCGAGGCACACCGGTACGGGCCAGAAGGTGCCGTCGGCCATCAGAAAGTTTTCGCAAACGCCTTTCCAGTCGGCTTTGGTCATGAAGCCGGTAAGGGGGCTGAAACCACCGATACCGATCATAATCAGGTCGCCTTTGACACGGGGAGAGATCTCAACCTGCTTCAAGCCAGCGGCCTTCTTCAGTTCAGCTTCTCTTTCTGCGCCTTCGAGCAAACAAATCGTCAGACCTTTACCGCCATGGGGGGGAATAAGTGTAGACATGGATTCTTTCTCCTTTCGATAATTTGATTTTCACAATCTGTATTCACAGATATATAGCCGGGTAGGAATGAAAATACCAAGTTGAACTAACTATTCGGGAACGGTATTTTTGTCAAGACTAATTCGGTATCGCACCAGGGTAACCGTATTTGGAACTGATTAGAAACAGATGATGTCGCAGGCATGGCCAGCGCTTACAAAAACCATGCTTGACGAAGCCACTGATGCGTGCAAGAGCGGGCCATGCCCGCGAAGACCTGCAATTCGATCCAAATGCGGTTACCCTGGTGATCGTGCCTAATCGGTGATCATATAGTGTTTCAGATGTTATTTTTGGCAAGGCCAGAGGGAGGAAGCCGTATTGTCATACTGCGACGACCCGACCGATAACGCAGCCCAAAAACAATATCTGAAACACTATAGAATGCCGATCAGCATTCGGGTACCCATCACCAGCAACAGGAAGGCAAAGACGCGTTTGAGTCGGTCGACGGGCAGGCTGTGAGCCAGACGCACGCCCATGGGAGCGGTGAACATGCTGGTGATCACGATTCCCAAAAGCGCCGGCCAATACACATAGCCGATGGTATGCATGGGAAGCTCGGCGGCGTTCCATCCATTAATAATGTATCCGATGGTGCCGGCAATGGCGATGGGAAATCCGATGGCCGCCGAGGTGCCGATGGCATGGTGCACGGCCATGTTGCACCAGATCATGAACGGTACGGAAAGCGTTCCACCGCCGATGCCCACCAGGCTGGAAACGATGCCGATCACATTGCCGACGCCGAACATGGCTGCCTTTCCGGGGATTTGCCGCGACGGTTGCGGTTTTTTGTTGGTCAATAATTGATAGGCCACATAGTATAGAAATACGACAAAAAAGCCTTTTAGAAAGCGGGTGGAAAGCTGAGCGGCGATGCAACTCCCGATAAAGGTACCCGTGAAAATGCCGATAACGATTTTGCGCACCACGGACCAATGCACGGCGCCCCGTTTATGATGCGCCCGAAAGCTGGACACCGAGGTAAACATGATGCTGGCCAGTGATGTGCCCAAGGCAAGATGCATGATCACGGTATCGGATATTCCCTGGCGAACAAAACAAAACACCAGCATGGGAACAATGACCAAGCCACCACCGATGCCCAACAGACCAGCCAGGACGCCAGCAATGGCGCCGACCAGAACATACATCAATAAAATAGATGTCATTTCGGTGCCTATCGGATAATGTTGTGGTAACAACCGATTGAAAAAAGGGTCCGTTATCACGTTTGGCCAGCATCCACAAGGTGATTCGGATCGGGGTAAACGCATTTGGATCGTTGTGATGATCCAACGCGATAGGGGGATCGCTATCGAAATCGACAAGAAAAGGAGAGTCAGGACCATGACGGAGCCCCAGGAATCCAAGGATTCAAAGCAAAGCAAACGACGACGCATCGGCGAGCAATTGATGGAAAGCGGTCTCATCAACGCCGATCAGCTTCAACAGGTCCTCAAACACCAGGCGCAGGCCGGCGGTCTATTGGGATCGATCATGATCGAGATGGGGTTCGTGGCCCTGGATGACCTGCTGGACCTCTTGAGTCGTAAATACGGGGTTCCGGGGGTTAACCTGTATCACCGCAATATCAAAAAAGAGGTGCTTCAGTTGTTGACCCCTCAAAAAATGGAGGCCCTGCAGGTCCTGCCCCTGGCCGTGGACGGTCAAAACCTGGCATTGGCCATGGTGAATCCCCAGGATTACACCACGATCAGTGAACTCGAATTTTCCCTGGGTAAAAAAATCAGCCCGGTGGTCATGCCGGCGTTCATGGTCAAAAGTGCCATCCGGCACGTCGCCGCCAATCCCAATGCCGGCCTGCGCGGTGAGGGCCTGGCGGAGTTGGTGGAGATGGAAAGAGGCGAAAAATCGCCCCGACTGAAGTCACTCTTAAAATACCTGAAAAAGACCGGGGCCAACGATATGGTCTTTGCCGTTGGATCGCCACCATCCATAAAAATCGCCAATTCCTTGAAGCGCCTGGCGATCCCGTCCCTGACGCCGGAAGACTGCCTGGCCTACGCCCGTGAATTGGTGGGTGATGACGGTTGGCAGGAATTCAAATCCAAAAACGACTATGATTTTTCGGCCTCATACCCGGGCATCGGGCGCTTTCGGGTGGCGTTATATCGGCAGCGGAACTCGGTGGCCATTGCCCTGCGGCCCATCATGGACGATGTGCCGGCCTTGCCGGCCCTGAATCTGCCCGAATGGGTCGCAAAATTTGCCATGCGGCCCCAGGGGCTGATCCTGGTTTCCAGTCCGGCGGGCCACGGGAAAACCACCACCATGTCGGCCCTGGTGGACATCATCAACACCAGGCGCGGGTGCAACATTATCACCCTGGAAGACCCCGTGGAGTATATGCACACGCATAAAAAGAGCAATATCAGTCAGCGCGAAGTCGGGCAAGACGTGGAATCCTTCGCCCAAGGCATGCGTCACGTACTCCGGCACGCCCCGGACGTCATCGTCATCGGAGAGATGCGAGACAAGGATACGTTCCGCATCGCCCTCCAGGCGGCCAATTCGGGCCACCTGGTTCTTTCCACGGTGCACTCGGACAATGCCACTTCAATCATCGAGCGCGTCGTCAATATGTTTGACCCCCATGAACAAAGTCTCATTCGCATGACCCTGGCCGAATCGCTCCTGCTGTCCATCGCCCAGCGCTTGATCTCCCAAAAGGATGGCAGAGGTCGGGTTCTGGCTCTTGAATATTTCATCAACAGTCACCGCATGAAAGGCTTCATTCGAGATGGCAAGACCCACCAAATCCGCACCCAGATGCAAGCCGGCAGCGATGATTTTTCGAGTATCGACATTTCGCTGGCCAAACTGGCCAAAAAGGGCTTGATCGAAGTGGAAGATGGGTTGACGCATTGCGACGACGATCTGTTTTATCGGAGTCTGATTCAGTCGCCGAACAAAAGATAGGCTTCCCTGGAAAGGGAAGCCATTAATCTCAAGCATTCTGGTTAGACATCCATGAGAAACGAGCAACATCCAAATTTTGCCTCGCCTTTGATCGTGATCGCCGTTTTTTTCTGGCTGGGACTGTTTTCCGGTTGCGCGACCATGCCGCGTTCAATGCCGGCCCCCGAATCCCAATCGGCCTCGCCTGCCGCGGGCCGGGGCTGGCGAGCGATTCGTTTCAGGATGGATCGGACCGATGAGCAGACCCACTGGGAGCGGGATTTGTTGATTGCCCATCGGATCATCGCGCCGGTCCTGAAGGCCCACGCCCAGGATATCCCTCTCTGGCGTTTTCACCGCCGATCCGCTGAGGATAATACCGGTCACCAGTTCAGTTTTCTTTTCTATACCCCGGCAACGACGGCAACGCTGATCAACGACGCGGTGATGGCGGATCCGTTGCTCAAACAGATGATGACCCGCCAATGGGTCGTCGAGGTGCTTGTCGATCGGGTCGATGAAAGCCCCCGGCCGAATATCGAAGATACCAGTGATCCCAATTGGTCCCCGGTCATGCAGGTTGCCTGGCCCCACTACATCATGGGCGTCAGTCGCATGTGGTTGGAGATGATCGATCGGATATCGGAAAAAGTCGGTCTGGCAAGCGAGGCGGATATGGATCAGCTGATTGACCACTACGCCACCATCGACAGCGAGGTCTCCCAAATCTGGCGGCAAGAAGCCTATCATGCCCTTCTTCATCACCTGAACGCCATTTATGGCTACCGTCCCATGATCTATTGGGAAAAACGGACGAAAACATTCTAAGTGCTTGGTTCTAGCTTCGCCCAATATACGTTCCCCCGCAGAGCGTGGGAACGAGAGGCAAACAAAGCAGATGAGGTGCCCTGTGAATGCTTACACGATCAGCGGGGTCGTGCCGTTGCCAGGACCATGGCGCGCACCGGCGCCGGGTATCCCTCGACGGTTTTGTCGGGATCATCGGGCGCCAGGAAATCCGACAGGCTTTGGGTATCGATCCAGTCGGTCCGGCGCTGTTCGACAGGGGTGGTTTTGGAGACATCCACACAACGGATATGATCGAAGCCGCAGCGTCTCAACCAGTGTCGCAAACAGGTGACGGTGGGGATAAAGAAGATGTTATTCATTTGGGCGTAACGCTTTTCGGGAAACAGCGCCGTTTCCGTATCCCCTTCGATGATCAGTGTTTCCAGAACCAATAGGCCACCTGGGGCCATCGTTTCATGAATCGAAAGCAATGTGTCCAGGGGCGAGCGGCGGTGGTAGAGGATACCCATACAAAGCACCGTATCGAAGCAGCGGCGGAGGCTCGGCAGCGCCTCCAGCCGCAATGGCAGACAATACAAGTCGGGTAAAGCCAGATAGCGGGAAAGGGCCAAATACTGGAAATAAAAGGTAAGATAAGGCTCGATGCCAATCACCACGGCCGGTTTCCGGGCGGCCAGCCGAAACATGTAGTACCCGCAGCTGCTGCCGATATCCAGCACCCGCTTGCCCATCTGCGGCCCCAGATGACCGGCCAGGCGGTTCCATTTGATGGCACTGTTCCACTCCGTGTCCAGGTTGATGCCAAAGATTTCAAACGGGCCCTTGCGCCAGGGCTTGAGGGCTTTGAGGCCGGTCAGCAGCGCCTGATGCTGACGGCTTTCAAGATCATCGGCATCGCCGATGCGAATCCGGTCGTCATCGACATCGATGGAAGACGGTTCGACTATGGGCAGGTGATCGAGAGCACGTATCAGCTGGCTGCCTTTTTTATTTTTTTGAAAAATGGATCGGTGACGGGCCGCCACGATTTCCATCAGATCCGGCAAGAAGGGGGCCAACACCGGATCGCCGGCCAGCGGGCCGAAATCGTTTATTTGATGCAGATCCATGAGCAGAAATTGAACCATTTCAGCCAAAGGTCAAAATCGGCAAACCCGCATCGTCGCAGGCGATCATGGTGAACCGCCACGGTTTCCGGAATAAGCACGTTTTCCAGCGCCTCGCGTTTCTGGCTGATTTCCATCTGGCTGTAGCCGTTTTCACGTTTAAAACGGTAGTAGAAATCGATTTGCAGATCCGACAGGCACGGATTCGGATGAATGGTTTTCTCCGAGACCATCAATACACCACCGGGAATCAGAGCCGCATGAATCCGCTTGAGCAGGGCATCCCGATCCCCCGGGGGAAGAAACTGCAAGGTAAAATTGATCACCACCACCGATGCCCGCACCAATTCGATTTGCCGAATATCGGCACACACGCACCGGATATCCCCGGACCGTCCCGACCCGACGAGGCGTTTCTCCAATTTCGCCAGCATGGGCGATGAGTCGTCGACGGCCACCATTTCAAAGCTGCCTGCCGGCATGCCTTCGCACAGGGCCATGGCCAGATTGCCATTGGAGCAACCCAGATCGTAAATCCGAGTGCCGGGCCGGTAATGCTGCTGGGCCATCTGAGCCTGGCGACGGATGACCTCCGCATACATGGGGACCGAGCGACGGATCATGTCGTCGAAGACGCGCGCCACCGATGCGTTGAATTCAAAGGGCGGGACCTTGTCGTGAGGAGTACGGTAAATACGATCTTTGGTCATGCGCCGCCCCTTGTGGGAATCTCCTTAAAAGGAAGGATCAGCCTTCGCTTTTGCCCGGCAAGATCAAGTTAAGGATTACGCCCAGCACGCCGGCCAGCCCGATTCCCCCTAATGTGAAGGAGCCAAACGGCAGGACCATGCCGCCGATGCCGCAGACCAGAATCAGGGCCACGATGGTCATGTTCCGAGGGTGGGTCAAATCCTCGCCGGCCTTCACCAGGGTGTTGAGACCCACCACGGTGATGGCGCCGAAAAGCAGGAGCATGATGCCACCCATGACCGGCACCGGAATGGTTTGCAGCAAGGCCCCCATCTTGCCGATAAAGGCCAGGACAATGGCGAAGATCGCGGCCCAGGTCATGATACCGGGATTGTACATGCGGGTGAGGGTGACCGCGCCGGTCACTTCGCTGTAGGTCGTGTTGGGCGGGCCGCCCAGCATGGACGCGAAGGCGGTAGCGATGCCATCGCCCATCATGGTACGATGGATGCCGGGATCCTTGACGAAGTCCTTGCCGGTCACGGTACCGATGGCCAGGATGTCGCCGAAGTGTTCGATGGCCGGGGCGATGGCGACGGGAACGATAAAAAAGATGGCCTGAAGGTTCCATTGGGGGAGCACGAAGTCAGGCACGGCAAACCAGGGAGCCTCCACCAGCCGCTGAAAACTGATCAGGGCGGGACCGGTGAAATTCTTTAAATTGCCTGGGTCGAATCCCGCCTGGATGGATGCCGATACGCCCATTAGATCCATGATTAATGATGCCAGATATCCCGCGACGATACCAATGAGGATCGGGACCAGCCGCAGCCACCCCTTTGCCAACAGGGAGGTCAGCACCGTCACCAACAGGGCGATGCCGGCGACGATCATGGCCGTGCCCTGGGGAACCAGCCATGCCGACCCGTCACCGGTGCGACCCATGGCCATATGCACGGCCACCGGTGCCAAGACCAGACCGATGACCATGATTACCGGGCCAACGACTACGGGCGGCAAGATGCGGTGCAGAAATCCCGCCCCAAATGCCTTCACACACAGGCTGAGTGCCATGTAGAGGAAGCCGGCGGCGACCAATCCGCACATGGTACCGGGTATTCCCCAGGCGTTCACCCCATGAATGATCGGTGCAATGAAGGCAAAAGAGGAGGCCAGAAAGATGGGCACTTTGCGTTGGGTGATAAACTGAAAGATCAAGGTGCCGGCACCGGCGCTGAACAACGCAATATTGGGGTCCAGACCGGTCAGCAAGGGAACCAGCACCAGTGCGCCAAAGGCGACGAATAGCATTTGGGCACCCACCAGACTGTCCTTGGGGCTGAACACGTACTCGGTTGCAGAGCGCTGCGCGGCCATAACACCTCCTGTGTGAATTGGGGGAAACCATTGGACGGGGGCTTGAACGTTGAACCGGTCTATATGCGTAAAAGCATGGGTGTGTCAAGCATGGGCAGAAAGCACTTTAGAAAGCCGGTGCAGGTTCCGATATTATCAAAAGTACCAAGCAATGGCGGACAACAGATGGCAGACGGTAGGTTGACAGGCATGGAAAAACGAATCCCAATATTTCTGATCAGCGCCGTGTGTATGGTCGTCCTGTCGACCCTGCCGGCGGCAGCCGATATCTATATGTATATCGACAGTCAGGGGATCATGCATTTTACCAATGCCCCCACCTCCAGCGACTACCAGGTGTATATCAAGGATCGTCCCCACCGACGGAGCGGCCGCACAGACACCAAACGCTTCGATCGTTACATCAACGAAGCCGCCATGTTGCATGGCGTTGATTTTCCGCTGCTCAAGGCCGTGATCCGCGCGGAGTCGGCCTTCAATCCCGAGGCCGTATCCAAAAAAGGGGCCTTGGGGCTCATGCAGATCATGCCCGCGAATCTCAAGGCGTTTCAGGTTCATGACCCGTTTGATCCATGGCAGAACATCATGGGGGGCGCCCGCTATTTGAAAACATTGCTCGAACGCTTCAAGGGACAGGTCCCCCTGGCCCTGGCCGCTTACAATGCCGGCCCGCGCACGGTTGATGTGCACCGCGGCATTCCGCCCATTCCGGAAACCGAGGCCTATGTTAAACGGGTGATGACGTTTTTTTACCTATACAAAAAGGGATGACCGCCAAAGCAGCGGCGTTTCCTGCACGCTGAGATCCTTTGTGAAAACGCTGGAGACGGGGTTTTCACAAAGGATCTTAGCGCCTTCCCAGATAAACCAGCAGCAACCCCGCAACCATCATGATCAACCCGAATCGACGCAGAGTGGCCGGTGCGGTTTGCATCAGCATGGCCATCCAGCTTTTCATTCGATCTGGTGCCGCAAAATAAGGCACGCCCTCGATAATCATCACCATTCCGATCACGCAGAGAAAATAATCCATTGGCTATCGACACGTTATATTGTTTTTGGTTCCTAAGGGTGCCGGCACCCTAATCACATCGCAAAAAAAAGATCAACCGTTGGGCCGGCACCGCCCAGGATAACCGTAATTAGCCTGCCGGAATCACCTGCATCAAAAGGATCGCGATCTGGAAATAGAGCGAGATTCCCACGGCGTCGATTACCGTGGCAATAAACGGTCCGGCGGTCAAAGCCGGATCGAGGCCGACCTTTTTCAGCACTAACGGCAACAGCGCACCGGTCAAGTTGGCCGTCAGCAGGGTGGCCACCAATGCCGCCCCCACGGTCCAGCCCAGCAAGGCGTTGTGATCCTGAAAAAATACACGGAAATAAGCCATCACGCCCAACGTGACCCCCAGGGCCAATCCCATGAACAGTTCCCGGCGAAAGACCCGCAAGAAATCCCCCGGACGGATTTCTCCCAAAGCCAAGGCACGAACCACCATGGTGGCCGACTGGGTGCCCGCATTGCCGCAGGTGCCGGTGACCAGGGGGATAAAAAAAGCCAGGGCAACCATCTGATGCAGGGCCGCACGATTCATCTCCATGATCGTGGTGGACAACAGGGAGGTGAACAGCAGCACGGCCAGCCAGATAAACCGGTTCCAGAAGAGACGGGGCAGGGAACGCCTAAAGTATCCTTCTTCGAAGGGAACGACAGCCGAAATACGCTGAAAATCTTCGGTATTTTCCGCTTCTAGAATATCCATCACATCATCCACGGTAATGATTCCCAAAAGACGGTTATCATCATCCACCACCGGTACGGCCAGAAGGTCGTATTTGGCGATCACCGCGGCGACCGCTTCCTCGGCCATATCATGGAAAACACTGATCACCCGGGTCTCCATGATGGTATCGAGCGTTACCCGGGGGTTGGACATGATCAGGTCCCGCAGCGAAACGATGCCCAAGAGGTGTCGCTGGGCATCGGTAATATGAATGGTGTAAATCGTCTCCTTGTTGGGTGCCTGCAGCCGCATTTGCTCCAGGGCCTGGGCCACCGTGATGGATTGGGACAACACCGCATACTCGGTGGTCATCACCGCACCGGCGGTGCCTTCGGCATATCGCCACAACCGTCGGATCGCGTTGCGTTCGGCCTGGGCAATCAAGGGCATGATGGCTTCTCGGACATCCGTGTCCAGCGCTTTGAGCAGATCCACGCGGTCATCGGGTTCCATGTGTTCGATGAACCGCAGCATGGTCTTCGTGTTAGACGCTTCCAGGCAGGCCTGCTGAGTGTCGATCGGTAGCTGGGCAAAGGCATCACCGGCTTTGGGGGTACCGATCTGGGCCAGAATCTCGACAAGCTGCGAAGGTGTCAATCCGCTTTCTGCCAAGGCCTCGGCAATGTCTGATGGATGCAGCTTTCTTAGCGCATCGGTCTGCTCACGAGGCAGCTGATCGATGGCAGGGTAGGCCGAAGGGGCAATGATGTTGAGTGCAAGAGTCATGGGGCGCCTCCTTGGTTCCACGGCCGTTATCCGGCCGGCAGATCGTCAGGCGCCCGTCGGCTAACGCAAGTGAAACCGTGTCAGCCGATGGGGATGATTCGCTGAGGGCAGGATAATCCGTATCCGGGATCCGGTGGATGGGATTGATTCAGTGGTGCGACAACTACCAGGGTCAGCGTCGTCCATTCGTGAATTCCTTTGTTGCTGTTTCCGAAAAACCAAGAATGCGGGCATCGGTAAAACCCGATGCAATTCTCGGCATAATGGCCGTCGGCAAAATAATCCAGGGCACCGGGAATAGCAAGCCCAATTTGCTCAAAAGGCCTGCGGGGAACGGTAAAAGATTGACGAGAACTCTTTTTTTTCGTTAGATTTAACACTCATGGCCCATGTCGGAGCCGTTCGAAAAATGGAGGCGTGTCGATGAAACAGCATGTAAGAAGCACCCCATGGATAAGCGTGGTAATCGTTGCCCTGATCATTTCCGGATGTGTTCAATCGAAAATGACCGGGCGGGTGCCCCCCCAGGACCCATCGGCGGCCCGCCTTGAGAATCCAATCGAAATGGTCAACCAGATGGAACGTACCATCGCCGACGCTCGCCTGGCCGAACTCAACATCCTTTCTCCAACAGGATTCAAACAGGCCGAAGCCGCATACTTGAATGCCAAGCAAGACCTGCAAAAGGGCAACGCGATCGCCGACATACGGACCGCCATCATGAAATCCCGGGCGTCCCTGGAAAAAGCGCAAGCATTCGCCGAGGTGTCGCGAACCACCCTCAACGATACCTTAACGGCCCGGGACATGGCACGCAAGGCCGGGGCGACACGGTTCGAAAAAGACTATCGGCGGGTCGAAAACGAATTGATAAGCCTGACCCAGGCCATCGAAAAGGACAATCTCAGCCAGGCCCAGAAGAAACGGGAAACGGTGGCTGCACACTACCGGGAACTGGAGGTGCGGGCGGTCAAGGATGATACCACCGGTACGGTGCATGCCCGCATCACCCAGGCCGAAGAAGCCGGTGCGCGTAAAATCGCGCCTTACACCTACGAAGAGACCGCGGCCCAACTGGCAGCCACGGATGCGTTCATCGCGGCCAATCCTTATGCCCAAAAAGAGATGCATGCCATGGCTGAAGATAACTTGTATCAGGCCAATCGGCTGGTCAATATCACCGCCATGGGCAATCGGGTCAAGGCGATGGTGCCCGAAGCGGTGGTGCTGCTCATGGAATCGCACCTGCAAACCGTCACCACCGCCTTGGATGCCCCGGACGTGCGCGACCATGATTTCCAGACCCAGCTGGACAACATTATCGCTTCCGTAAATGCCTTGAAGACAGACCGCGATCGTATTTCAGAAAAAAACGACGATCTGCAACGGCAGATGGATGCCCTCAAGACGGATTATCAGGCGCAAATCGATGCCCTCAACGTCCAGGTGGCCATGCTGGAAGGAAAAACCCGCGAAGACCAAATGGCCAAGGAACGCATGGCCAGGCAACGCATGGCCGTGGAGCAACGCCTGGCTGAGGAAAAAAAATTCAACCAGCTTTATGCCACGGTGCAGGGCTTCTTCGCAACCGATGAAGCCGAGGTCTATAAGCAGGAAAACCAGTTGGTGTTAAGGCTCAAGGCCATGCGGTTTCCCGTGGGTAAAAGCACCATTTTACCGGAGAATGACCGTTTGCTCGGCAAGGTTCGCCGGGCCATCCAGACCGTCGAAGATCCCCGGGTCATCATCGAAGGTCACACGGACGCCACGGGTTCCGACGAGACCAATATGCTGCTATCCCAACAGCGGGCCGAAGCCGTGCGGGAATACCTGATCGCCAATCAGACCCTGGCGCCGGAGAGCATATCGGCTGTCGGTTACGGTTCCGAACATCCATTGGCCTCCAATGCTACCGCGGCAGGCCGGGCCATCAACCGTCGCATCGATATACTGATCATACCCACGGCCAGTCCCATCTAATCGTGTTTAAGATAATGTTTTTTATAAATGATTGTTAACTTCGGCTGGGGATAGGGGATAATGGAGCGGATCGGCGTTTTCATCTGTCAGTGTGGATCGATAATAGAGGAGGCGATCGATATTCCTGCCATCGTCCATGCGCTCACCCACCTGACAGACGTCGCCCATGTCGACACCCTATCCCTTTTATGCGCCCCGGAAGCCATGGCGGCAGCGGCCCAAGGGATACGGTCCCATGCCATCCAACGCGTGGTGTTCGCCGGCTGCTCTCCCCGGGAACATGAGGCAACCTTCCGCAAGATCATGGCCGCCGCCGGACTTAATCCGTTCATGATGCAGGTGGCCAACGTTCGGGAGCAATGCGCCTGGGTGATCCATGACCGGCAACAGGCCACCCGCAAGGCCCAATCCCTCATCCTGGCCGCCGTCGAACGGGTACGCCATCATCGGCCCCTGAACGAAAAACAAATCGATGCCTGCGCCGATGTGCTGGTCATCGGGGCGGGGGTGGCCGGCATCAGCGCCGCCCGGACATTGGCCCAGGCGGATCGCCGGGTTTATCTGGTGGAGCGGTCGGCATGGATCGGTGGCAAGGTGGCGCTTTACGAAGATCTTTATCCGGACATGAACTGCGCCGCCTGCCTGATCGAGTCGGATCTGGATGCGGTGCTTCACGATGAGCGGATCGAGGTCATCACCCTGGCCCGTGTCACGGCCCTGCTTGGCCGTCCGGGCCGTTTTGTGGTATCCTTGCGGCAGGCACCCCGCCGGGTTGATATCGATCGATGTCTTGGCTGCGCCGCCTGTATGGATGTCTGTCCGGTGGAGATACCCAATCCCGTGAACGCCGACATGGACGCGTGCACCGCCATCCGTATCCCCTATCCCGGCGCCCTGCCCCACGTGGCGCTAATCGACGACAAGCATTGCCTGAGGGACCGGGACGAGACCTGTACCCGATGCCGGGATGCCTGTCCGTTCGATGCGGTTGATTATGATCAGACCGACACACAATGGGAGGTGACCGTTGGTGCCGTCGTCGTGGCCACGGGGTTCCAGGAATTCGACCCGGCCCGCGACGCCCGCTATGGCCCCGCCGCGCCAAAGACCGTAATCACGGCGGCCACCTTCGAACGGCTGATCAATACCAACGGCCCCACGGGGGGCCAGATCCTTACCGCGAAGGACCGGCCACCGCAGCAGGTGGCCTTCGTACACTGCGTGGGCTCGCGTACCGAGGCACGCAACCGCTACTGCTCGTCGGTGTGCTGCCTCACCGCCATCAAACAGGCGCAACAGGTCAAACGGCAACTTCCCGAGTGCGTGGTGCACCACATTCATGCCGACCTGTGTTTGCCGGGTAAATCCGGCCAATCTTTTTTCGACCATTTTCGAACTCAACCGGGAGTCGCTTTGCACCGCATGCGCCGTCCCGGTGCCGTGCAAATGGATTGCAAAAACGACCGAACCGTCATCCATCTTACCGGGCCGGGGGGGGCGGTGGAACGGGTCGATGCCGATCTGGTGGTGTTGGCTGCCGCACTGGAACCGCCCGTGGATGCCCGACAAATGGCGGCATGGTTGAATATCGATCTGGATTCGGACGGTTTCTTCAAGGAGCGTCATGCGGTCACCGCACCCGTGCAATCATCGCGGGATGGGGTCTATCTGGCCGGCTGCTGCCAGGGGCCCAAGGATATTCCCGCCTCCGTGGCCCAGGGGCAGGCCGCGGCGGGCAACATTCTACAAACGCTGGTGCCGGGCGGCAAGCTTACCCTGGATCCCATCGTGGCCCGGGTGGACACGGATTTGTGTTCCGGCTGCCGGATCTGTGAAGGGTGTTGTCCCTTTGGTGCCATCACCGGCAGGCACGATGAATTGATCATCTGCATCGAAGAAATCCTGTGCCGTGGCTGCGGGATTTGTGCCGCCACTTGCCCCAGTGGCGCGATTTCCATCAACCATTTCGGCCGGGCGGCGATCGATGCAGAATTAAACGGCCTGTTCAAATAAATGTTCAGCCAATTGTCGAGCCAACATGCCATGACCGTCTTTGACCCCATAATCGTTGCCCTGCTCTGCAACTGGTGTGCGTACGACGGCGCCGATGCCGCCGGTCGATCCCGGCTGGACGTTTCCGCCCAGGTCCGCGAAGTGCGAGTCATGTGCAGTGGCCAAGTGGATCCGGCCATGGTGCTCAAGGCCTTTGCCGCCGGGGCCGACGGCGTGATGGTCCTGGGCTGCAAACCCGGAGATTGCCATTATGAAAACGGAAACCGCCAAGCGCTCAAGCGCATGCTGTTGCTTCAATCGGTCATGGCGGCCACACCCATCCATCGGGGACGATTGCGCCTGGACTGGGTCTCGGCCGGCGACGGGGAGCGTTATGCCCGGTTGGTACACGAGATGGTCAATCAAATTAATAGGTTGGGACCAATGACGGCCAGGGGGAAAAAATGACCACGGATAGACGCCCCACGATCGCCCTGTACTGGTGCGCCGGTTGCGGTGGATGCGAGGAATCGGTTTTTGACATGGGCGAACAGCTCCTGGACGTTTACCAACGGACCCGCATCGTCTTTTGGCCGGCCGTTTTGGATGCTCGCTACGCGGATGTGGCGGCCCTCGCCGACGGGGAGATCGATGTCTGTTTGATCAACGGCGCCATCCGTCTGGATGACCATGTGCGCATGGCGCGTCTGCTGCGCAAAAAATCAAAATGTCTCATCGCCCATGGCGCCTGTGCCCAAATGGGTGGTGTGATCGGGCTGGGCAATTTTTATTCGTCCGGCCAGTTGCTGACCGGCGCCTACCAGCAGGCACCCAGCATGGCCACCCCATCCGGTCCCCTGCCTGGCCGAAACAGCGCTGCCGAGGTTTCGGAATCATCCCTGCCCGTCCTGCTGCCGGCCGTCCTGCCCCTCGACCGGGTCGTCGAGGTGGATGCCGTGATTCCGGGCTGTCCGCCCCCGGCGGAAACCATGGCACGGGTCTTCGAGGCCATCATCGCCGGCGAGCTGCCCCCCCAGGGCACGGTTTATGCCCATCGTAAGGCGCTCTGCCATGGTTGCCCACGGCTGGACACCCGGTCGGAGCCTATCGAGATTCGGCGATTCAAGCGTCTGCACGAGACCCTTTGGGATCCCGAGGTCTGTTTCCTGTCCCAGGGGTTGATCTGCCTGGGACCGGTGACCCGTGGCGGCTGTGGCGCCCGCTGCATTGGTGCCAACATGCCCTGCCGGGGCTGCTTCGGCCCCACCCCGGGCATGGATGACTTCGGTGCGGGAGCCATGGCCCTGATCGCCTCCCTGATGGCCGACGGCGATGAAGCGGATCATCGCGCGCTGATCGACCACATCCCCGATCCCGCGGGGCTGTTCTACCGCTACAGCCTGGCCGCATCGGTGCTGGGTAAAGGATGCCTCCCATGACCCGCCACATTCTCATCGACCCGGTGACCCGCTTGGAAGGCCATGGTCGGATCCATATTCGTCTGGATGACGCCGGTAATGTCTCCCGGGCTTTTTTTCAGGTGCCCGATTTCAAGGGCTTCGAACAGTTCAGTGTCGGACGGGCCGCCGAAGAGATGCCGACCCTGACCCAAAAAATCTGCGGGGTCTGCCCCACGGCCCATCACATCGCCGGATCCAAGGCCCTGGACGACCTGTTCGGGGCTCCGCCACCGCCGGCGGCCCGACTGATTCGTGAATTGATGCATACGGCATTCATTTTCGAGGATCATCTGCTGCATTTTTTTTATCTCGGCGGTCCCGACATTTTGGTCGATGCGGACGCACCGCGAGAAATGCGTAACGTATTCGGTGCCTTGGCCACCATGGGACGGTCCTTTGGACGGCGTGTCATCGACATCCGCAAGCAGGTGCGCGCCATGAACGCCATGCTCGGCGGCAGTGCCCTGTACCCGGTTTGCGGACTTCCCGGCGGGGTTTCCAAACCCGTTCATGAAGCCATGCGGGCCGATATCGTCCACACCTGCTCGGCGGCCTTGGCCTTTGCCCGCCACCTGTTGACCGTGTTCCATGACCAGGTCCGGGTAAGACCGCCGTTTTCAGAGGCCATTGACGATCCGATCTTCGATCTTTACACCTATTACCTGGGGCTTGTGGACGACGATGAGCGGGTCAATTTCTACGATGGCCGCCTGCGCATCGTCACTCCCGACGGAGAGCCGTGGGCCTGTTTTACGGCCGATCGGTACCTGGAGTACTTGGCGGAACGCACCGATGTGGACAGTTATATGAAACTGCTCTATCTTAAACAATTGGGATGGAACGGCTATAGGGATGGCCCCGAGAGCGGATTGTATCGGGTCGGCCCCCTGGCCCGGCTCAATGCCGCCAACGGCATGGCGACGCCTCTGGCCCAGCGGGAATATGAGCGGTTTTTTGATGCGGTCGGTCGGAAACCGGCCCATAATACCCTGCTTTACCACTGGGCACGTTTGATCGAAGTGCTGTATGCCGCCGAACGGATGGTGGCGCTTTCCCGGCACGAAAGACTCACCGACCCGCGGGTGCGAACCCGTTGTGACCGATCACCCGAATCCGGCATTGGCGTATGTGAAGCGCCGCGCGGTACCCTGATTCACGATTATCGAACCGACGCCAATGCCATCATCGCGCAGTGTAATCTGCTGGTGGCTACCCAGAATAACGCCGGCGCCATCTGTCTCTCGGTGGAGAAAGTCGCCCGGGCCCTTGTGGAAAACGGTGTGGTAACCAATAATATCAAGCAGCAGATGGAAATGGCCTACCGGGCCTACGATCCCTGCCTGGCCTGTGCCACCCATTGACGTCTCGCCAGGAGAGTTAATCATGGTTGAACAAATTCTGGATATGGTGGGCATGAAATGCCCGCAACCGGTGCTGAAAATCGCCGTCAAGGCGCCTGAGATGACTTCGGGTGACATCCTCGAAGCCATCGGGGATTGCCCCACATTCGAGCGGGATGTGCGGGTCTGGTGCCAGCGCCTGAATAAAACGTTTCTCTCCGTCCAGGACGACGGCAATGGCCGAAAACGGATCCGGATCCTTTTTTGATGGCTGAGAAAGTGAAATGCAAGGATGTTCTCCAATGTGAGCACATCGACTGCCCGGCCTACGACGCGAATGATCGTCACTGCTGGCTGATTGACGACACCCATTGTCATCGCCATGTGCAGGACTCGTGTCTATCGAAAATCGAGCGCTGCCTCAACTGCCCGGTATTCAAAGAAAATATGGATCCGGAAGTCATGGAGGCGTCCTGCAAGCGGTTGGCCCGGCAGTTCAGCGAAACCAGACGGACCCTGGCCCAGCGGGACCGGGAACTGCAATCCATCAGCATGGAGATGGCCATCGGCCTGTCCGAAGTGTTCGACGCCCTGAAAAAGATCGCCATCGGTGATCCCCAGGTTCGATTAGACGAGTCCTCCCCCCTCGAACTGATTGTCAAACTCAAGCAGATCGTCAACCAGACCGCGGAAAACATGGCCGAAATGGTCGATATGAGTCATGAATTTGCCATGGGGCTGGCCGAGCACTTCGATGTGCTGCACCGGGTCAGCAACGGAGACCTGGATGCGCGGGTAGAGGGAGGGTCTTCCATTGAGCTGCTCGAATCACTCAAAACGGTCACCAACCAGACCATCGCCAGCGTCAAACATGAAATCGAGCGACGCCGACAGGCGGCCCACGATCTCAAGGTCAGCGAGACGCGTTTTCGCACCTTTGCCGAAAATGCACCCATCGGCATTTCCATCATGGCCCCGGATCTGACCTTCACGTTCATCAACCCGACCTTCACGGAGATATTCGGCTATACCATCGATGACATCCCCGACAAACCCAGCTGGTTCGACAAGGCCTATCCGGATCCGGCAGTCCGCCAACAAGTCATTGATTTGTGGAATACCCAAAAAGAAAAAACCGGGCGAGTCAGTCCGGCAACCTTTACCGTGCGATGTAAAAACGGACTGAAGAAGACAATCAATTTTAAAACGGTCATCATGGAAGATGGCAAGCATTTCGTGACCTATTCCGATGTCACCCGTCAGGTCTTGGCCCAGGAGGTCCTCAAGGAATCCGAGGAAAAATACCGCACCCTGATCGACAACATCCAGGACGGGGTGATGCTCATTGAAAACGGATGCCTTTTGTTTGCCAACGAAGCCATGGCACGGATGATCGATTATTCGGTCGAAGAATTGATCGGCAAAAGACTCGAGCGTATCGTCGCCCCCGAAGACCGCAAAATGGTCATGGATCGTTATTGGCGACGCCAAGCCGGCGAAAAGGTGACCCGTGGCTATGCGTTTGGCTTGCTGCACAAGGATGCCATGACCCGTTCCCATGTCAACATTCACACGGGTATCATCAATTACCAGAACCGGGTGGTCAGCATCGCCACAATAAAGGACATGACGGCCAGCAAACAAGCCGAGCGCGAACGGCAGAAGATGGCCGAAAAACTGGAACGATCCAAAAAAATGGAGGCCATCGGCACCCTGGCCGGTGGCGTGGCTCATGATCTCAACAATATTCTGTCCGGCATCGTCAGTTACCCCGAACTGCTGCTCATGGATTTGCCCGATGACAGTCCGTTGAAAGGACCCATTTCGACGATTCAGAAATCCGGTGAACGCGCCGCCGCCATCGTCCAGGATCTGTTGACCCTGGCCCGACGGGGGGTACCGACCATGGAGATCATCGATCTCAATAAAATTATAAGCGATTATTTAAGTAGCCCGGAATTTGCCAAACTGCGATCCTTTCATCCCCGGGTAACCCTCTATCGCGGCCTTGCCGATTCCTTGCCGACCATCAGCGGATCTCCGGTGCACTTGGCAAAAACGGTCATGAATCTGGCTTCCAATGCCGCCGAGGCCATGCCGGATGGTGGTACCCTATCCATTTCCACCGCATCGCGCGACGTGGGCCCGTCGATCGATGGAGCCGGTGATGTGGCCGAGGGACAGTATGTGATCCTCGAGGTCACCGACACCGGCGTGGGTATTTCGCCCACGGAAATCGAACAGATTTTCGAGCCTTTCTACACCAAGAAGGTCATGGGCCGTAGCGGAACAGGCTTGGGGATGGCCGTGGTGTGGGGGACGGTAAAGGATCACAAGGGACATATCACCGTGAAAAGCGAGGAGGGGCGGGGAACCGTCATCACCCTATTTTTTCCGGTATCCCAGGATCGACGTCCCTTGCAGGACGCGCACATTGCCATGGACCAAATCATGGGCAAGGGTGAGACGATTCTGGTGGTGGATGACGTTCCCGAGCAACGGGAGATCGCCACGGCCATGATCGATAGATTGGGATATCGTGTGGTCAGCGTTTCCAGCGGAGAGGCGGCTGTCGCCTATTTGAAGGGGCATGACGTGGATCTCATGCTCCTGGACATGATCATGGCCCCGGGCATTGATGGCTTGGAAACCTACCGGCGGGTGGCGGCATTCAAACCCGCGCAAAAAGCCATTATCGCCAGCGGTTATTCGGAAACCCAACGGGTGAAGGCGCTCCACCGCATGGGGATCAAGACGTATGTGAAAAAGCCATACTCGATGGAACAGATCGGTTTGGCCATCAGGCAGGCACTTCGGTACCCTGGAAAATAAATTGAGCGATAAGGGCTGACGGCTAATTGCTAAAATCGAATCGCTCACCTTGTGTCTTGCCGAGTGCCCTAGCGACGCATCAACTTTTTGGTAAATTTATAAAGCGTTGGGCTCGTGCAGACTTCATAGTATTTTCGGTGGGTAAAGTAAAGCTGGCTGAGATCTTCGGGGTTGACGGCGGGTATTTCCGCTTCACGCAGCACCAGACGCTGGTAACGGCCGGATTTGGTGGGGAACTTGCCGGTGAAAAGACGAACCTTTTCTAGTTGCAGGTCGGGAATGTCCCCGTAGAATTCCTTCAGGTCGATTTCCTGGGAGAGTTTACGGAACCCGGCCTCGTTCAGTTCGATGCCATTGATGTTGTACCGCAGCATCAGATCGTCGGCAGTCTTCTCCATTTCCTCATCCGTGGCTCCCTGGAAGACAAAAAGGTTAAAGGGGCTGACATTCTTGCGGATAATACGCCGCACCGACTTGTGACAACTGGAAAGACGGTCCGCCAGGTTGATGGCCGGCGAAATCATGATGCGGTTATTCCCATCAAACAGAAACGTCGGTGTGTGGGGCCGGTGACAAATGCCGATGCCCAGTTCCAAAATGGGCAACTGGTACGCCTGGCTTTTTTTGTTGTAGCGGTTGATGATCATCAGCATGTTGATCGCCATGCCGCAGGCTCTAGCGACGCTGTACCAACCACTGGGGGTGCCTTCATGCTCGAAAATGGTCAGGATGATGGCGTCGCCTTCGATAAAAACCTTATGCGCATCGTACTCGGAAAGGATTTCCGAGATGGGATCGAAGAAATTGAGGCTGAAATAGGAGGCCGGGTTCAGTCCACGCTCGTTCATCTGGTGCGTGATATCAGTCGATCCGCGCAGATCGGCCTTGATCACGGTATGATTCAGGATGGGCTTTTCCCCCACTTCCTGTTCATGGGGCAGTAAAAATTCATACAGTGTTCGGTTGGTTCGGGAAAGCGCCAGGATTTTTTTGTCGGTAACCAGATTGATGCGTTCGGCCGCCTCACGGTATACGCTGAAGCAGCAATAATCCCGGTGATAGCGGCAAAATGCACGTAAAAAGCGGAGCAAATAGGCTTTCTTCTTACGGTTGCCCAGACGTTCCATCTGGACGACCTTGCGATTGAGCGGCCACAAATGAAAGGTCTTGCCGTAAAGTTTCTTTAGGCGCTTGAGGCGATTCCTGATCTGTTTTCGACTGCGTGGATTGATCAGATATTGTAGGATTTGTTGCGGGACGAGGGGCGGGCAGTAGTCACCGTAGAGCACGCGCATTTCATAGGAGGCGCAAATCCGTTCCAATAGGCCGGTTCGGGAAAACTGCCGAAGAAAATATCCCATCAATAGACGTTGATTCTTCATGCGCTGGCGCTGGCGGCGACGCGTTTCCTTGTCTGCCCGTTCCCGTTTGAGGGTCTGATACTGCCTTTTGGTCAAATTTTGATCCAGAAGCACATCGATGTTGGGTGGATGTTTGATCCACCCGTCCAGACGCTGGAGCTGGAACTTCTTGGCGTTTTCATCTTCTGGCAGTTCGGCGGCCGCGATCTGTCGACGGCGACGATCCAGCGACCAGCTGATGGTAGCCGTCTCTTCCATGTCGAGATACGCATAAATGTTGCGCAATAAGCTAAGCATGATCTCGTAGCGATCGGGGTCTTCCACGCGGCGTCCCAGGCAGAGGTCGTACTCCTCGATCATGAAGTAATCATCATCGGGTTTGTCCATGTGGACGATGGGATTGGCGAGCAGGTCGAAAAGAAACGGCAGGTCATGGCCAAAGACCGCTTCCCGCAATTCGCGGATATCCGATTCGCGAATTTCTCTAAAATATCCGCAAATCTCCAGTCCGACGGTGTGCTGAACCGTTTCCCGAACCGAGAGGACATGGGCCAAGTTCTCCTTGAGTTTAAGGGCCTCTTTGTTATCCTCGGCATGAGCGGCCAGGTCCGACCGGCGGATCGCGGTTTTGCAATGACCGATCAGAATGTCGTATTGTCTGCGGATTTCAGTATGAACCATGCTGATGATGGCGATCTGGGCGAGGAAATCAATTTGGATCTCCTTGGCGGCTCTGGCCTTGTTGACCGCATCGGTGATGATCTCGGCATATGATTCGCAGAAGCTTTCCTGCTCCCGGGTCAGCGCGGCGATGCGTTTCTTTTCGTCGCTGGTCCAGATGCCGGTTTCGCGTTCGATGAGCAGCCCGGCCAATGTGGCCGTCGTACGGCAGAAGGTCGGGCTCAGCCGAACATCGCAACGAATATTGTCCACCCCCAGAACCAGGCGATCCAATGAGCAATCAGTGGAATAAGATTCCACGGAAAATTCCTTGAGCCCGGGCAGTCTAGGTTGGAATTTGAAGAAATCGAGCATTCCGGCGCGTCTCACCCGCAGTTGATATCGGTCAGAACTTGGAACAAACCTTTGTTACCCTTACCATTTGGTGTTTCCGGTGTCCATAAAATTAACCTCTAGGGCAATCGCATGTAACGGCTGGTATCCAATGTGCTCGCTCATGGCTCCCCCGTAGAGCACGTCCCCATCAACTTGGCTGGTTCTGGTTCCCACACCGCTGCATGGGAACGAAGCTTAATCGTAGTCGTTGTCAGCGAAGCGGTTGTCGTAGTCGGTATCGATTAAGAAAAAAGACGATTACGACGACGAAAAGCCAATCGATAGGCGTGGTTTTCCGCTGGTCCCCCACGCAAAAGCATGGGCGCGAGGAGTAAACCGGCGCGTCGTCGATCCCGATAGCGATAGCGATTCCGATAAGCCTGAGCGGCCGCGGCCCGGCCCCCCGGGCTCGACCCTGGACAACCGGCCCGACAGCCGCTAAAGTGTGAGGATATACGGTCCCAAGCCGACCCCATCGGTGACCGATCATTCGCGGATAGATTCCCCCGGTCTGATCGCGTCGGCCATTTCTGGAGGGACACCAAGGAGAATTCATGACCAGCATGCTGATTACCAATGCCATGACGGTAAGCGATGGCCTGTCGATCTGCCAGGATATTTACATTCGTGACGGTCGGATCGCGGCCATGGCCACGAATTTGTCCGGCAAACGGGCCGACCGGACAATCGATGCAGAAGGCCGGATCCTCCTTCCCGGGATGATCGATGATCATGTACATTTCCGGGAACCTGGGCTGACCCACAAAGGTGACATCGGTTCGGAGTCCCGGGCGGCCGTGGCCGGAGGGATTACCAGCTATATGGAAATGCCCAACACCGCTCCGCCGACCACCACCTTGGATCGGCTGGCGGAAAAATACCGCATCGCCGAAAAACGATCCTTTGCCAACTACAGTTTTTACCTGGGGGCAACCCATGACAACATCGAAACCGTCAAACGGCTGGACCCCCGGGCCGCCTGCGGTGTCAAGGTTTTCATGGGCGCCTCCACCGGCAACATGCTGGTGGACGATGCCGTCGCCCTGGAACAAATTTTCACCCATAGCCCGATCATCGTGGCCACCCATTGCGAGGATACCTCCACCATCGAGGAAAACACCCGGCGTTTCCAGATCATTCATGGTGAAGATATTCCCATGGCCCTGCACCCGGCCATCCGCAGCGAAGCGGCCTGTTATCGTTCCACGGCATTGGCCGTGGAACTGGCCCGCCGATGCCGTACCCAGCTACATGTCTTACATTTGAGTACGGCAAAGGAACTGGCGCTATTCGGCGATGGCCCCACGGACGGTAAACGCATCACCGCCGAAGCCTGTGTTCATCACCTGTATTTCGCGGGCACCGATTATGAGGCAAAGGGCGCCCTGATTAAATGCAACCCGGCAATCAAAACGGCGAAGGATCGGACGGCACTGCTGGCGGCATTGGCCAGCGGCAAAATCGATTTGGTGGGCACGGACCACGCCCCCCATACGCTGGCGGAAAAACAACAGCCCTATCTTCGATCGCCGTCGGGACTGCCATTGGTCCAGCATGCGCTGGTGAGTCTATTGGAACACGTGCATGATGGCGTGTTGACGATGCCGCAACTGGTGGAAAAAATCGCCCATGCGCCGGCGCGGCGCTTCGACGTCAAGGAACGCGGATATCTGCGGGAAGGCTATTGGGCGGATCTGGTGCTGGTGGACATGCACCGTCCCACGGTGGTGGACGATGATCCCATCCATTATCATTGCGCCTGGACGCCCTTCGCCGGCCGGACCTTCCGCTCGCGGGTGGTGGCGACGATTGTCTCCGGGCATTTGGCCTACCTGGATGGAAAGATCGATCCAAAACCCAACGGTCGGCGGCTGGAATTTGATCGGTAAACCATACCGATGGGGTCGCTATCGGGATCGCTATCGAAAAAAAACAAAATTTTTAACCGCAGTGAATGGGTGTCATTCCCAGTTAATAAAAGCCCAACACCCCATGTTCGCGCAAGATGTTCACCCCAATGGCCAGCAAAACGATGCCGCCGGTCAATTCCGCCCACCGGCTGAGTTGGGCCATGCTGCCGATGGCCTTTCCCAGGTGCATGCCGACCGTGGTAAAGATGCCGGCCACCAATCCGATGATCAGCGCCGGGGTCCAGATGGACACGTTGATCATGGACAGACTCAAGCCCACGGCCAGGGCATCGATGCTGGTGGCGACGCTAAGCATGACCATGGTCATGCCCCTGGTCGGATCCTTGGGCTCCGCTTCGTCATGGTCGCCCTTAAAGGCCGACCGAAGCATTCCTTGAGCCACAAAGGCCAGCAACCCGAAGGCCACCCAGTGATCGTAGGCCTCGATCCGGCTTCTGACCGTCAGGCCGGCACTCCAGCCGATGACGGGCATCATGGCCTGAAACAGGCCGAAATGCCAGGCCAGGCGAAAGGTCTGGCGCAGGCTGACGGATTTGAGGGTCACACCGGCGGCAATGGAAACGGCAAAGGCGTCCATGGCTAGCGCTACGGCAATGGCCAAGGTGTTCACCATTTCCAACGATCATATCCTCGATGCATGGGGTGGCCCTCGAAAAAAGAAGCGCCGGTACAACGCCGCCGGATGTTGTCGGTCAATCGGCGCCGCACCGGCTTCATGGTTTAGGAGGTGTCGGTCAATTCAATGATCGCTATCGTAGTGCCGCCCGAGGAGCCTTTCCGGCAAGCGGGTTATAAAGCTTCATAATGGCAAACTTCATGACATCCAGGGTTTTCATCTCGGCGATGATCCCGACCAATGTTTTTTCGGCTTCGGCCGGCAGCACACAGGCGTTGGCATCGTTGAAGGTCAGTTCCGAAAACCCTTTGACCAGCTTTTTCTGTTCCTTTTTGGTCATATCCACCTGAACTGCTTCCTGGCCGTCAATGGAGATGATCTGGTCAGCCAAACCAGCGTCCGTGATCGCGGCTTTTTTTGCCTCATCCAGAATCACGTTAATGTAATAGTCCGCCATTTTGTTCCTCTCCTTGTTAAGTGGTTGTTGAGAGTGGTAACACTATTTTCAAACGGCATTTTTTATTTGAAAATGGTCCAGAGGTCAACCATGTATTCACCAACACTTTTCAGCCTTTGGATAACTCCCCAATAATTTAACAAAAACAGCATGCAGCGTTAGTTCGCCGATGGCCGCCTTGACTTCATCATCATCGATGCCGGCCTCGAAGGCGGCATAAAACACATATTCCCAGGGGTTTTCCGGAATGGGGCGTGACTCCAGCTTGGTCAGGTTGAGATTGTACTTCTGGAATATTTTCAGACAATCCACCAGGGCACCGGGGTAGTGGCGGGTCTTGAAGGCCACGGTGGTTTTGCTGGTGACGTGATCTTCTGGGACGTTTTCCTTTTTGGCGATAACAAAAAAACGGGTCGTGTTGGAACTGTTGGACTGGATGTTGCGTTCAAGAACCTCCATGTCATAGATGTCGGCGCACAGTTCCGAGGCGATCGCCGCATGGTCCATGCGATCGCCGTCGGCCACGGCTTGCGCCGCACCGGCCGTGTCATAGGTGGGCATCATTTTAATCCCATGGGATTTCAAATAGTCCTTGCATTGCTTGAGGGCATGGGGATGCGAAAACGCCTGGGCGATATCCTCCAGCTGGGCCCCCCTTTTGGCCAACAGCGTATGGCGAATGGGCAAGTAGGCCTCGGCGATGACGAACACATCATTGGCAGACAGCAGATCGTAGTTCTCCACCACCGTTCCGGCGATGGTGTTTTCCACCGGGATAAAGCCATAGGTTACCGTGCCGTCAATCACCGCCGCGAACACATCGTCAAAGGAGTCGCAACTGACCGTCTCGACGTCCTTGCCAAAATGCTCGTGAAGGGCCATTTCACTGTAGGCCCCGCGTATTCCCTGAAATGCGATTTTCATCGATCGAGCCTTTCATGGATGCCGGTCATGGCATCGATGAACGCCTGACGTTTTTGCCGGGCGTATGGATTGTAAGTGTGCATGTCTTCGAAGAGCTGCCAGGTGTCGTGGCTGACCACGCCTAAAATGTGCATCAACCGTTTATACCCCTCGGTGTCGATATCGAGGTCGGTGGCACCGAAGGCCGAGAGGGATCGGCCGATAAAGTGGGTCAGGGAGAGGCTCACGGCGATTTTTTCATCATGCTCATCCGCTGTGGCGCGAATGACGATCAGCCCCTGGCGCTCGAGCCATGTTTTGATTCTTGCATATGAATCGTCGGAAATGCGTTCGGGACAAAGTACGATCTTGCGGTCTTTCAAGGAATCGGCGGCACTATCCGGCCCGAACATGGGGTGGGTGGGCAGGATCGATACGCTGGCCGGAAGCAGTTCACGCATCCACTCGACCGGGTAGACCTTCACCGAACAGACATCCACAACCAGGGTGTCCGGTCTGAGCATTGGGGCCACCTTGGTGAGGGTTTCGCGCATGGATGAAATGGGCATGCACAAAATAACGATGGGCTGTCCGCAGGCTTCCGCGAAGGAGACCGGCCGGGCGCCACAGGCGCGAATGGCTGCATCCTTGTGGCTGCGCGTATTCACCACCACGGGAAAATCCTTGGCCAAATAACGCGCGGCAAGCTCGCCGAAACGACCGAAACCAATAATACCGATACCGCTCATAACACCTCACGAATTCTATCAAATGCTTCAATCAGCTGAGTTTCCGGTGCGGCAAAGCAGATGCGCACCCGCCCGTCCAGACCAAAATCCTCACCCGGCACCACGGCCACGCCGGTTTGTTCCAGAATCCGGGCCGCGAAGTCACCCGATGTTTCCCCCGGCTTCAGGTGGCCGGACACATCGGGGAACAGATAAAATGCCCCCTGGGGACGGATGCAGGGAAACAGACCGGCGATTTTTTGCATGGCCAGATCCCGCTTGTGCTGGAGCTCGGCCCGCCGTTGGACCAGCACGGTGTCATCCATGGAAAGCGCCGTCAGGGCTCCGTATTGGGCGAAGGTACAGACATTGCCGGTGACATGACTGTGCAGCCGGATCATGGCATCGGCCACCGGTGTCGGGGCTACCGCGTATCCTAGCCTGAAACCGGTCATGGCATAGTGTTTGGAAAAACTGCGCGTGACGATGACTCGATCCCGAATTTCTTTTAAATCGTACAGTGAGGTGCAAGCCAGATTATCGTAAACGAAAAAATCATAGGCCTCGTCAGCCACTAGAATCAGATCGTGCTGGTCGGCCAACCGGGCGATTCGCTCCAGATCCTGGCGCGGGTAGACGGCGCCGGTGGGATTATTGGGCGAATTGATCAACATGGCCCGGGTGCGATCGGTAATGGCGGCTGCCATGGCATCGACGTCCAACTGGTGATCCCGGGTGGGGACCAACACCGATTCTGCGCCGGCCATTTTGACCTGCTCGGTGAAGCTCACCCAGCATGGGGTGGGAATGATGACCTGGTCGCCTGGATCACAGATGGTCTGGAAAATTGTGTACAGGGCCTGCTTGGAGCCGTTGAAGACCACGATGTTTTGGGCGGCGGCGCCCTCCAAGCGTGCGGCCAGGGCCTCGCGAAGGGCAGGCAATCCGGGAATTTCACTGTAGCGGGTGGCCTGGTGATCCAGGGCCAGTTTGGTGGCCTCGATCACCGGATCCGGTGTATCGAACTCCGGCTCGCCGATGGCCAGGCTGATTACCTGGCGTCCTTTGCGTCTGAGCTCGGCCATGAGGGGGATAAAGCGTGCGGTTTTGGAGCCCTCAATGGCTTGTATGCGTTGGGAGAGTCTCACCGTCGTCTCACTTTCCAGATCGATCCATCGCTGATTGATAATTTTTAATTATGAATTTTAAATGCTTGAATTTCGTCATGGCTAAAAATGGCGGTTCCGTAAGAATTTGAAGATTCCAATCTCACGTCATTCCGGCGTAGGCCGGGCACGAAGTGAAGCTTTAGCACTATCCAGTCTTTTCAACACGTTCTGGATGCCGGATCAAGTCCGGCATGACGAATCCGGCACTTTCCACGAGTTCATCAAAAATAGCTATATTCCTTCATTCAACATGACTCCCCAGCAGTCCCAATCCTGCTATCGAACGCTGCCGTAAGGCCTCATCCCCCAGCACCAGGGCGGCCATGGTCTCCACGATGGGTACGGCGCGTGGCACCACACACGGGTCGTGACGTCCCTTGGCCTCCAGGACCACCGGGTTACCGTCGAAATCCACGGTTTCTTGGGGCAGGCCGATGGTCGCCGGCGGTTTGAAGGCCACCCGGAACACAATCGCCTCGCCATTGGAAATGCCCCCCTGAATCCCGCCGCTGTTGTTGGTCAGTGTGCCCAGCCGTCCATCGGCGGCCACGAAGGGGTCGTTGTGCGCCGAGCCCCTGAGCCGTGTGCCGGCAAACCCCGAACCGATCTCGAAGCCCTTGGTGGCCGGGATGGACAGCATGGCCTGGGCCAGCCGGGCTTCCAGTTTGTCGAACACGGGATCCCCCCAACCGGCGGGCACATGGCGGCACACGCAGGTGACGATACCGCCGACGCTGTCTTTCTCTTCTTTGACCCGCTTCACCAGGTCGATCATGCGCACGGCCGCCTCGGCATCCGGGCAGCGCATGGGATTCTGGTCGACAATCTGGGAATCGATGGTCTGCGCGTCGATTCCCTGGGCCTGGATCTCATTCACCGCGCTGACCCAGGCGACGATCTCGACCCCGAAAACCAGCCGCAGCATTTTTTGCGCGACGGCTCCGGCGGCCACGCGGCCGATGGTCTCGCGGGCACTGGATCGCCCACCGCCGGATGCCGCACGGATGCCGTATTTCATCTGATAGGTGTAGTCGGCATGGGAGGGCCGGGGGATCCGGCTCATCTCACGGTAATCGCCGGGCCGTTGATCCTTGTTGGGCACGAACAGGCCGATGGGGGTGCCCAGGGTCAGCCCTTTTTCCACACCGGACAGAATCGTCACCCGGTCGCTCTCCTGGCGATCGGTGGTCAGCTTGCTCTGGCCCGGCCGGCGCCGGTCCAGTTGGGGTTGAATGTCATCCTCGCCCAGGGGCATGCCCGGCGGGCAGCCGTCGAGAATGGCGCCCACCCCCTTGCAATGGGATTCGCCAAAGGTGGAGACTTTCAATAGGGTTCCGAAAGTACTAGACATGAGTTTTCCTGTTCGTTTAGTTCGTTGGGTTGAAAAACGGTAGAATTCACTTCCCCTTAAATCCTTCAGCCTTCAGCCTAAATCGCTGCTTTTTTGGGTTGGGTTGACTGGATTGAGCTGGCGCATCCATTTACCTATCTTTCAATTCCATTAGAATTTGGTTACAAATCATCTCAATGCTTTCCTGATCCGTTTCGATCGTGATGTCCGCGGCCTTTTCATACCGCAGCCGACGCTCGGCCAGGACCTGGCGGATTTCCGCGAGCTGTCCCTGATCGGTAAGCGACGGGCGGTTGGCTTCGGTTGCCGCGTCGTCCTGCATGCGTCCGGCGATCGTCGCCTCACCGGCCGTCAGCCAGACCACCTTGCCGGAGGTTTGCATGATCGCCAGATTGCTGTCATCCAGAACCACCCCGCCGCCGGTGGCCACCACCTGGTCACGGCCCTTGGCCACGGCCGCCAGGGCCTGTCGCTCCAGCTGCCTGAAGTACGGCCACCCTTTTGTTGCGACCATGCGGGCGATGCTGGTGCCGGCAGCATCGACGACGACCGTGTCCGTGTCCACGAAGGTCCAGCCCAGGCGTCGGGCCAGGGCCTGTCCCACGGTGGTTTTGCCCGTGCAACGATATCCGATGAGAAACAGATTCATGGAAAATCATCCATTTCCATTACAAAGCGTGTCCCACACCTCCCAGAAGGTGGGAAACGATTTCTCCACACAATCCGGGTCCTCGATACGAACCTCCGGTACGGCCAACCCGGCCATGGCAAAACTCATGGCCATGCGATGGTCGTCATAGGTGTCGATGGTTGCGCCATGGGCGCCGCCGCCCGTCACCAATAACCGGTCCGTCTCGGCCACGGCGGTGACCCCCATTTTGTTCAACTCGGTGCAGGTGGCGGTCAGCCGGTCGCTCTCCTTGGCCTTGAGATGGGAGACGTTCTCGATTACCGTGGTTCCTCGAGCAAAGGCGGCCACCACCGCCAGGGTGGGCACCATGTCGGGCATGTCGGCCATGTCCACGGTCACGGCGGTAAGCGTTCCGCCGGTGACCGTAATGCCATCCGAGTCCTCATCCACCCGGCACCCCATTTTTTCGAACACCCTGGCCAGGCCCACATCGCCCTGGCTGGATGCGCTGGTGACGCCGTCGACGGTCACACTGCCGCCGGTAATAGCCGCCGCCCCCCAGAAATAGCCGGCCTGGGACGCATCCGGCTCCACGGTGTAATCACCGGCCCGGTAGGTCTGGCCGCCGGCCACATCGAAGCGGGCATATCCGTCCCGCCGAACCGCGACGCCGAAACGGGCCAGGATATCCACAGTCATGTCCACGTAAGGCCGGGATACCGGTCCGTGAGAAACCGTGATGGACAGGCCTTTTTCGGTACACGGCGCCATGAGCAACAGTGCCGAAAGAAATTGACTGCTCACACTGCAGTCGATGGTCACCGCGCCGCCCCTGACCTGACCGCCCGTGATCCGCACCGGCGGACAGCCATTGTCTTCCAGGGCCCGGGCGTCGATGCCCACCTGAACCAAGGCATCCAGCAGATGGCCGATGGGCCGGTGATACATGCGCGGTGTGCCGGTCAGCGTATAGGTTCCCTTGCCCAGGGCCGCCACACCGGCCAGCAGGCGCATGGACGTTCCTGAATTGGCCAGGTAGATGTCTTCCGCGCAGGGGGTAAACCGGCCATTCAATCCCTTAATATCGATCGCGGTTTCACGGTCGACGACCGTGGTGCCCATTTTCTCCAGGGCCGCCAGGGTCAATAACGTATCTTGGCTGCGCAGGGGACGGTGTACCGTGCAGGCACCGTCGGCCAGGGCCGCGGCAATCAGGGTGCGGTGGGTATAGCTTTTGGAACCTGGCACGCTGACCCGGCATTGACCGATTCGATGGGGGGTGATTTCAATCATGGTCTGATCCTATTTTGTGTTTAACGCCGCCAGCACCGTGTCGCGCATCAGTTGCACCGGCGGTGTCTTGCCGGTCCAGCGTTCGAACTGAATCGCCCCCTGGTGCACGAACATGGCCACCCCGTCCACCACTTGGCAGCCGTTCTCGCGTGCCGTCTGGAGCAGGCGGGTTTCAAGGGGATTGTAAACAATATCCATCACGGTCATACCAGCACGCAGGCAACTCCGGGATACCGGCATCCGATCGGTATCCGGCGTCATGCCCACGGCGGTGGTGTTGACCAGAATGTCCACCCCATCGCCGGCAAAATCGTCCAGGTTGACGAACTCGCCGCCCATCTCATCGGCCAGGCGGCGGCCTTTGTCCGGCGTACGGTTGACGATGGTCAGTTGTCCGCCGTGGTGCCGAATGCCGTAAGCAACGGCCCGCGCCGCCCCGCCGGCGCCGATGACGGCCGTATGGTTGCCGGCCAGGGGTGTCTTTTCTAAAAGCGCCGCCATGGCGCCGGGGCTGTCCGAATTCAGTCCGATCAACCGGCCGGCATCGTTAACGATGGTGTTGACCGCCCCAATCCGGCGAGCTGCCGGATCAACCGCGTCAAGCAGATCCATGATGGCGATTTTATGGGGAATGGTCACGCTGCAGCCGAAAATGTTCAGTGCCCGGATTCCGTCCACGGCACCGGTCAGGTCCCTGACGTGAAAGGCCACATACACACCATCGACACCGGTTTGGGCGAAGGCCGCATTGTGCATCAGCGGGCTCAGGCTGTGGGCCACCGGATCTCCCATCACCCCGTAAAGCCGGGTAAGCGGGGTGATCGGCGGCATATCGGTTGGCAAATCCATGGCTACACCCCCTGGCCGAGCATGGGGTAGGAGCCCAGGTTTTTAAGATACAGGGCATGAGGACGGATCATGTCGATGGCCTTTTGGATGTTGCCGCCTTCCAGATGACCTTCCAGGTCGATGAAGAAAAAATGGCTCCAGCTTTCGTGGCGCGTGGGGCGCGACTCGATCTTGAGCAGGTTGATCGACGCTTCGGTAATGGGCGCCAGGGCGCTGGCCAGGGCCCCGGGCACATGGGCAAGGGCAAACATCAATGACGTCTTGTCTTTTCCCGACGGTCGGACCCGCTCCTTGCCGATCACCAGAAAACGCGTGGGCGGGCGCGAAAAGTCCTCGATCTTGGAGGCCGCCGCCTCCAGGCCGAAAAGGGCCGCCGCCCCACCGCCGGCAATGGCCGCCACGCCTTTTTGCTGGACCGCCTGATGGACGGCGAAGGCGCTTGAGCTGGACTCCTTCAGTTCTGCTTGGGGGAGATACTGATTGAGCCAGTTGCGGCATTGATTCAGGGCCGACGAGTGGGCATACACGGTTTTTACCGCGCTTAAGCTGATTTCCTGGGCCAACAAGTCGTATGAGACCGGCTGGTAGCGCTCGGCGCAGATAAACAGATCCGATTCGAAAAAGAGATCCAGGGTGTGGCGCACCGATCCCTCCACCGAGTTTTCCACGGGTACCACCCCGTAATCGCAGGCGCCTTTTTCCACCTCGCTGAAGATTTCGCGGATGCTGGGTTGGGGCACGTAGGTGACCGAATAACCGAAATGGCTGGTGGCCGCCAGATGGGTGAAGGTGGCCTCGGGTCCCAAGTAGGCCACGCGCTGGGAGGCCTGGATGGCCCGCGCCGCAGCGATGATATCGATGAAGATGTGATGCAATACGGTTGGATTGAGCGGGCCTTTATTATGGGCGGTCAGGCGCCTCAGGATTTCGCTTTCGCGGGTACTATCCACCACCTGGTTGCCGCTGTCTTTCTTGAGTTCGCCGATTCGTTTGGCCAGGTTGAGCCGTCGGTTGATGAGCTCCAAAATGGTGTCGTCGATGTCATCAATTTGCTGGCGGATGTCACGGATATCGGTCCCCATCGTAATCGCTGCGTCCTTTTCGATCTTCGCCATAGCCTTCCCTTTCAATGCTGATAACGACAAAAGGCCGGGGAGAGTGTTCTCCACGGCCTTTGAAATGAAAAACCGTGGGGTTTTCAGGTCTGCCCACGGCTTGGTTTGTCTTTTAGGTTCGTTGGGACATTCAGCGCGCGCCAGGCAGACCCTTGCTAAAAAAGTAATAAAAGCAAAAATAGCTGCCGGTGTAAAAGCGAAACATGAAATCGATCCTTTTCTTGCCTAAAGTTCCGAAGAAATACAAGCCTGGTTCATCTCTGTCAAGCTTTTTCCGATAATGACGATCCAGCCGGTGCAGAGAAGCGATCCTGCCGAGGCAAAAACAGCCCGAAACCCAGGCAAATCACGGCGGCGAAAAACGCCAGCCAGAAGACGTCGATCACACAATTGCCGATGGCCTGGTGCAGCACCCCTCGCATGGCGTCGGTCAACTGCGCCTGAACATCCGGGCGGAAGAAGTTTTCGAAGTTGTGCCGGATCTGCTCCATGATATGCGGGGCGATGGCCCCCTGCAGGGCGGTTTGATTGACTGAATCGGCCACATGGGCAAATTTGGCCGTAACCAGGCTGCCGCAGATGCCGATGCCCACCGTGCCGCCGAGGGTTCGGGTAAACTGGTGGGATGACGTGGCCACCCCCAGGTCTTTTTTGTCGACGCTGTTCTGGACGATCAACAACGTCGAGATGGAGGTAAACCCCATGCCGACACCGGCCAGTCCGATGGCCAGGGCACAGGCCCACAGGCTGGTGGTGGCCGTAAACCGTACCGACATGGCACAGCCGAGGATCAGTACCAGGCTGCCGACGATGGCGAAGGGCTTTTCTCCCCACCGGTGGGCCTGACGGCCGCAAAACAGGGCGCCGCCCGACCAGCCGACGCTCAACGAGACCATGACCAGCCCCAGTTGAAACGGGGACTGGCCCAGCGCGCCCTGAATGAACAGCGGGCTAAAGGCCGAGAGGCAAAAGATGGCCACACTGCTGAAGAATACCAAGCCGTTGCCGGTGGTAAATCCTCGCGAACGGAAAAAGTCGAAGCAAAAAATCGGCTCTCGGCTACGTCTTTCGGCCACGTAAAAGCCGGCCGCGGACAGAAAAAAAAGCAAGAACAACCCCGCAATCGGCAGCGAGTTCCAGGCAACGGTCCGTCCGCCCACCAGAAACACGGTTAAAAAGGATAAAATGGCCACCACCAGGGTGAGGATGCCGGCATAGTCGATTTCGATGATTTTTCGTTTCTCACGGGTTTCGGTCAGGAAAAACCAGATACCGGCCAGGGATAACAGGCCCACGGGAACATTGATGTAGAATATCCAACGCCAGGAGACCCAGCCGACGATGAACCCGCCCAGGGAGGGGCCCAGCACGCTGGCCAGACCCCAGACGAAACTCGCATAGGACATCATGCGGCCGCGGTGCTCGGGTTCGCTGATATCCGAGAGCACGATGTAGACCAGGGCGAAGTTGCCCCCGGCACCGATACCTTGTACCGCCCGGAACACGGTCAGGGCCAGCATGCTACGGGACATGCCGGCCAGAGCGGACCCCACGAGGAATATCAAAATGGATACCAGGTAAAGCGTACGGTTGGGAAACAGGTCGGCGAGCTTGCCGAATACCGGCAGGGCCACGGCCCGGCTGAGCAGGTAAGTGGAAAAGACCCAGCTGTAAAGGTGCAATCCTCCCAGGTCGGCCACGATGGTGGGCATGGCCGCACTCATGATGAGGGTGTCCAGGGCCGCCAGAAACAGGGCCAGCAAGGTGGCCAGAATCAACGGCAGCCGACGATGGGGAGATAACGAGATAGAAGAGGCCATAAGTGTTTTAATCGGGCAAATTGACCATTTCTGGATGGACACTAGTTATACAGAAGGGCCATTGCCTGCCGTAATTCACCGATAGGAATCTGGCCCGGTGCGGATGCCGTCTGGCCCTTGGCGAAGGTGATGTCTGACCCGAACAATCCCCCGGCCATTCTGGTGATCACCCCTTCGTGGGCCATGGAAATGGTGATCAATGGGATGTTGACCCCGTTGGTGCGGGCGTTCATGGTTGCATTCAAAAGGGTCAGCACATCCTGGTACCCATTCGGCATCACGGCCACTTTGGCGATATCGGCCCCCAGCGACTGGGCTTGTTTGAGTTTGTCGATAATTACCGACTCAGCAGGGGTTGTTGTAAAATCGTGGTAGGAAAGGATCAGTTTTACGCCAAGACTCCCGGCAACCCGTCTCACCGCATCGATGAACACGGGCGCATTCATCAATTCAATATCGACCATGTCGATGGCTCCCGACTGAATCGCGGCTTCGATGACGAACCGACGCGTGGACGGGGAAAGGGGTTGCATCCCCCCTTCGGCTTCGATCCGGCAAGTAAAGATCAGCGGAATGTCACCGATGGCGCCACGCAGGGTATCAAGGACCGCCAGACAATCGGCGGTATCCACGACGCCGTTATAACCATCTGCACGCCATTCGACAATATCCGGCGGCAATGGCTGCAAGGCCATGGCCTGATCGAGGAGTGCGCGCTTATCCGCCGCTGTCAGAGAGACACAGATCAGCGGCTTCGGTCCACCGATGACGGTATTGCCAACCTTAACCGGGTTTTTGCTTTGGGGTCTCACGAACGATTCCTAATGAAAGGGGGACGTATTGACGATCCTCGTGTTCATTGAACAAGCATGTGGCTTGTTTGCCTTTATGCGGTAATCGCCTTGAACGCTAATAATGAACGTGTATTCCCCTCAGGGCAAGCCAAAAGATAAGTTGACGGCAACCTTATTGAATTGGACGGTATCAGATCGTCGAGCGACGGTCCAGGATGCAAGGCCTGGCAAACAGTCCAGTCTTGCACCGTGGACACGAGGTAGGCATTAAATCTTAGGCGGCGACCAGCTGATACCCGGCATTTGACCAGGCAAAAATGCCACCGGCCAGTGACTTGGCCTGTGAAAAGCCTGCCTGGCGCAGGATGCTGGCGCCGATATTCGAGCGATAACCGCTGCGCATTGCAGCACCAGCTCTTCGTCTTTATCCGCTTCCGGCATTTTTCCGTCAAGGATATCCGAAAGCGGCAGGTGCTCGGCCCATTTGATGCGACTGGCTTCCCATTCGGCTGGCGTGCGCACGTCAATGATTCGGACATTGCTACTCTCCAGACGCTCTGACAATTGTTGGGGGGAGATCTGCTCCAGTTGCTCAACGGGCCGACCGCTCATCAGCCAGGCCATGATCCCACCGGAAAGGTAACCGAAGATCAGATCATAGCCGATGCGATGCAGTTCGGTGACCATGCGATCGTAATCTTCCCGATCATCCACCACCAGAAGGATTTCCGAGTTGGGATCCACCACCATGCCAACCCAGTTGGCCAGCTGTTTCTCGAACCCGATATTGATGCTGCCAGGGATGTGGAACCCGCCAAAGGCCGCCGAGTCACGCGCATCGATGACGATGGCACCATCCGCCATCATCTCCTCGAACTGCTTCGGCGTGAGGCGCTTATCCATGGGGCAGGCATCGAGGGTGGCGGCTCCCTTTATGTTGGTTTGAATGATGTGAGAAAAACTCTTGGGCCGCACGGGAAAGGCCGACATGACGTCCTTCTTGAATGCCTCGAAGGATTCGAATCGCAGCATGGGATTGGCCCGCCGCTCATAGCCGAGAGTAGAGCTCTTCTTGGCGCTCATGCCTCGCCCACAGAGCGACCCTTCGCCGTGGGCCGGAAATACTTCCAAATGATCCGGGTAGTCGGCCAATTTGACGTAGAGGCTGTTGTACAAATTCTCGACCTGTTCATCCAGGATTTCGGCCCCCGGCAGATCGGGGCGTCCGATATCACCGACGAAGAGTAGGTCTCCGGTAAGCAACATTTCAGGATCTTCGGAGCGCATCTTGTCGGTCACCACGAGGGAGATGGAGTTGGGGGTGTGGCCCGGCGTATGCAGCACTTCGATTTTGGCGGCACCCAACTCGAAGACATCCCCTTCTTTAAGGGGCTTGTGAGTATATTCCACCGGCGCGCTTTCGTGGATGTAAATATCCGCGCCCGTGGCCAACCGCAGTTCCTGATCGCCGCTCACATGATCGGCATGCACATGGGTGTTGATGATATGGGTGATCTGCATGCCCTCTTCCCGGGCAATGTCTAAATAGTCCTGGACATCGCGCTTGGGATCGACCACGGCCATGGCCTTGGCTCGCGGACAGCCGATGGCATATGAGAGACACCCCAATCCCGGAACGGCGATTTGATTGAAATACATGTCTATCTCCTTTCTATAAAAAAGGTTTTTTGGTTATGCCACTATTAAATGCTTCAATGGTTGATATCATAGGAGAGCAAAACAAGGAAAAAAAGTTACGCCGTTTTAATTGGTCGATGTTGAAAACGTGGGGGAAGCGGTGATCCTGCCGCATTTTAACGTTCCGATGCGGCAGGATCGGAAATTGCTCTGCTAAGGACTTCTAATCGAAGGCCATGCTCGTCTTCCACTCCTTCCAGACATTGCCTACCAGGTCCGGACCGGGCTTGAGCGTCTTCTTTCCGGGCCGCCATCCCGACGGCGTAGCCTCCGCCCCTTTGGTCTTGCGGATCAATTGGAAGGCCTGGATCTGCCGCAAGGTCTCGTTCACATTACGTCCCACCGGTGGTGTGAGCACCTCGTACCCCTGGATGACACCATCCGGATCGATGAGAAAGCGCCCCCGGTTCTCCACGCCGGCAGCCTCGTTGAACACACCAAACAATCTGCCCACCTTGCCACCGGCATCGGACAACATGGGAAAAGGAACGCCTCCCTCGACCATTTTTGAAAGCTCATGATCATCCCACATTTTGTGAACAAACATGCTGTCAATACTCATGGAGAGAACTTCCACACCCAGCTTCTGGAACTCGGGATATTTTTCGGCGACCGCCGAAATTTCAGTCGCTCAGACGAAGGTGAAATCGCCGGGATAAAAGCACAGCACCACCCATTTTCCCAAATATTCCGAAAGTTTGACGTTGATGAATTTTCCCTTTTGGTATCCGGGGGCCACAAAATCGGGGGCCTTTTCGCCGACATGAATCATGCTCATTTCCTCCTTGATGGGTGCAGGGGTTGCTTCGTTGGGGGTTTCTGGGGCCTCTTCGCCGACAGGCCCGCCAGTGGGTCGGGCACACCCGACTTCCGCTTCTTCAGGCATGAATTGCTCCTTTCGTTGATGGTTGCCGAAGCCTTGTTTTCACGTGACGAGGCAGGGATAACTATTATCTGCGGAAATCAATTTTCCATAAGAAGAAAAACGTTACCCTTCAAAACCCTCGTTGGCAGGTGAAAACGTCACCGTGGACAGACTTCAAAAAGGTAGATAATCTATTCTAAATTAAGTAAATTTACATTACCTGTCAAACCGATAATTACATTTTCCCATGATCATGTCGATTTGGATAGATCGCATCGATAAGTCTCACTCAGGATAGCGATGAAGGCGCAGGAAGATGTGATAACAATTCCGGCCCCCCCATTATCCCCTTTCGGGGACAATGGGGGAAACCGGGGGATGTCGTGGACGAATTCAACGGTCTATTGATGGGCTTTATACCCCATGGGTAGTTTCTTGAAGCGCCCGCCGTAAATAATGGGATCGCCCTTGTAGCCCAGGGCCTTGAAGTCGATATAGTCCGTGGTACCTACCAGATGGCTGACATCGCGGCCCTTGGAGGCCATGTAGGAAAAGTCGGTTCCCTTGTGGGCAATGGACTTGAAATCCACACCACGATTGTCCTGATGGCAGCGGTTGCAGGTGCGCTCGCCCTTGAGACTTTCGTGGCACTGCACACAGGAAAGCGCCATGTCGGCCGGCATGACTTCGTGCTCGACCCCCCAGTACATGTTGGTGGTGATCCACTCGAACTGACCCGAGTATTTCATGCCTTGGGCCTGCATGCCGTCGGCAAAGGCCTTTTGCCAGTCGCGATGCTTCCAATAGGCGGTTTTGTCCTCCTTGTTGCGGGGAAACAGGTGGGGCGCGAGCAGATAGTCGTATTTGGCATCCACCGCCTGCACGCCCTTCATGATCTTGAAAGGGGATATCTTGGAATTGGGATCGTTGATGGAGCCCACCGGTTCGGTGATGTTGATCTCCGCCTGACTTCGATCCAGTTGATCACCCAGCAGGATCCGCTTCATAAACCCGCCGTACCAGGCGTAGACCGGCTTGGCCGATTCCTTCCAGATGAACTCGCCTTTCTTCCAGTTGTAATCATCCATGCCGTATTTGTCTTTTTTGGGCTTGCGCGTCTTATCACCGGCCTTGGACCAGTCCCAAAACACCTTGGTGGGTTTGCATTTGGCGTAAACCGGGGCATGACAGGTGGTACAGGCGATATTGTCGCTGTGCTTGTTCAGGTGGTGATCCAGCAGATCATCCCCATAATGCGGCGTGTCCGAGTGGCAGCCCGTGCAGGACATGCTGCCCTCCACCACGGGAACCGAAGAACTGCGCCCGGCAATCTTGTGGTTGCGCGTCCGGTGGCACTCGCTGCACTGGAAATCGTATCCCCCCATGTGCACATCGCAATTGCGCTCGGGCTTGAGCAACTGACGGGAGAGATCGGCGTGTTTGACCGCCTCGCCCCCGCCACCATTGAAGTGACAGTCCCCACAGCTCTTGCGGGAGGTGGGGCCGACGCTCTTGGCCACGGCCACGAGATCCACGGCGGGGTCGGGCATGCCGGCCGCCGTGGGGGTTTTCTTGTAGGTGCCGGTGGTATCGTGACACACCAGGCAGTCGATCTTGGTCATATCGGTAAAATCAAAGGTATCGTCTTTCCATCCATAGCCGGCGTGACAACTGGTGCAACGAGCCTCGTTGCTGGTGATGCTGATTCAGAAGTTGTTGGTGGCAATGGTGGCCTTACCGAGATTGACCGCCTTTCTGTGATCGAGGGTGTACGGCGACGGCCCCTTCCATAGCCAGTGGGCGGTTTTGAGCATGTCCTCCCCCGCTGCCTGATGGCAGCGCAGGCATTCGGCGGTCACCTGGGAGGGCTCTGGACTGGCGGCCAGTTGAATCTTGTCCTTGTGATCGGGAACGTTCTTGCGATGACAGCCGGCACAGTCGATGGGTCCCTTGTCCATGTCCCGATGGCAGCCCACGCATTGTTGATGATAGGCGGCCTTCAGGCCGATCCGTTCGAGGTGGTCCTTCTGGAATGGCTGTTGGTGGCAGGCCGAACAGCGCACGGTCTCGGATGCGGCTTCGTCCAGCGGCCGATGATGGTGACACAAGGCGCAGTCCTTGACGACCACGGCGTGTTTGGCATGCATGAAGCGCACCGGACCGTAATGGTCTTCGGTCTGCTGGATGATCGGACTGTCCAGCAAAAAGTAACTGTGCGACTGATCCTTCACACCCAGGCCCTGGTCCCGAAGCCGCTGCTGCCGACACAGCCGGCATTCATCGCGCACGGCGTCCACATAGGGCACCACCTCGGCGGCCCGTTTTTTGGCCGCTTCCTGATCCGGAGCGACCCACGGGGTCTCTACCGCCGGCTGCGGCTTATCCTCAGGCGGCGCGGCGGCCTGGACCGGGAGGCTGAAAAAAAGCCCGACCAGCGCCAGAATATACAACAATCGATGAACCGGTCCGCTATGGGTCATATTCGCACCTCCTGTTCCGGTTTGTTTAGCACGGGTAAATGGGTAACGAGAAATCGGTAGATGAACATCAGGGCGGCGATCAGCCCCACGGTAACCAAAATTTCTCCAATAGCCGGGAAGTAATTGGCCTCACTGATGGGCGGGCGGTACCCCACAACGAACACATTCAGGCGATTGACCAGCACACCCAGGACAATCATCGTACAGGCGATGAACAACCAGCGCCGGGAGCTGCGCAGCTTGGGGGAAAGCAGCATCAGCCAGGGCACGATCACACCGAAAATCAGTTCGACGAGGAACGCATTGGTTTGAGCAGTGCCATCCAAGAGATAGACGTAGGTGCCGCGAACCACCATATCACCGACCTTGAGCGCCAGGTAAAGCCCCAACAGGAAAATGGTGATGCGGGTCAGCGGCGTCAGCACCGTCATCTCCGAATCGAGCTTCAGCGATGTGGTGGCCAGGGTCGCCTCGAAAACCACCATGGGATAGCCCACGGCAATCGCCGAGGTGAGAAACAATAGCGGCAGGATCGGCGTGTACCAAAGCGGGTGCAGTTTGGTGGGGGCGATGAGCATCAACGACCCCAGGCTGGACTGGTGCATGCATGAAAGCACCACGCCGGCAATGATAAAGACCCACATGATTTTGGGCAGAATCGCGTCGGCCAGGCGCAGCAGACCCTCCATCGGCGCATTCAGGGCGACCAGCGGGCCGGGCAGATTGACGCGCCCCTTGAAGCGTTCCACCACAATGGGTAGAAACTCGATGTACAGCACATTGAGGTAAAACATCACGCACATGGCCACCTCGAACAGCACCGAGGTGGGATTCCAGTAGAGCATGGGTTTCCAGATGGCCCAACTGCGGCCGATGTCCACCAACAGCCCCAGGACCACGAAGGTGTATCCCAGCATGGCGGTTAAAAGGGCCGGCCGGACAACGGCCTCGTAATAATGTCGGCCGATGATGTGGGCCAGGAACGCGGTGGTAAATCCGCCGGCGGCCAGGGCCACGCCGGAGGCGACATCCACCCCGATCCACAGCCCCCAGGGCCGTGCGGTGGTCAGGTTGGAAACATAGCCGATACCGCCGATAAACCGGGCGATGATCGCCGCCGCACCGGCCGCCATGAGCACGGCCAGAACGACAACGCCGGGGGTCCAGAATTTCGCCTTGACAGGCGCTGCCTGATGGCTCATCGCTCACCTCCGTTCTCGTTGTTCTCGGCACGATCGCTTTTGTCTTTGGAGGCCCACATCACCCCGCCGAGCATACCGAAGAGCACGATGGGCGACCACAGGTAACTGAACAGGCTGTGCTGAATGGTTTCCGCCAGCCGGGGCATGGGCGTTTCCGGCAATTTATTGAAGCCCAGTTTTTCGAAAGGAACACTCGAAAGATACATCCAACTGGTTCCGCCGACTTCTTTTTCGCCATACACATGATCGATGTACCGGCCGGGATTTTTTCGTATGCGCCGGTGAGCCTCGGCCAGAATATCGCTGCGCCGGCCAAAGGTAATGGCTTCCACAGGGCAGATTTCCGCACATCCGGGCAGTTTGTTTTCCGACTGCACACGCTCGTAGCAAAAGGTGCATTTCATTACCCGCGGCGTGATGGGATCATGATACTCGTAGGCCGGAATTTCGAACGGGCAGGCCACCATACAGTACCGGCAGCCGATGCATTTGCTCACATCGTAGTGCACGGCACCGTTTTCCTTTTTGGTCAGGGCACCCACGATACAGGCCGATGCGCAGGCCGGATCCTGGCAGTGCATGCACTGCAGCTTGACGAAGGTGGGCACCAGTTGGTCGCGCTCGTCGATCACACCGGATATGTAGCGATTGATCACGGTGTAGGACCGCTCATCGGGACGGCGTTTACGATCCAGCACGGTGTAGTCTTCGAAGCTGGTCACAGGTTCCGGCAGTGCGTTGACCCGGTTGCAGGCCTCCTCGCATTTGCGACACCCAATGCAACGGGTCAGATCCACCAGGCAGCCCACGGAATCGGACGGCGCCCTGGACTGCCAGGCATGGGCGGATCGACCGGATCCGGCCACGGCAGCCCCGGCGGCAGTCAGGGTTTTGAAAAAATCACGTCTGTTAAGCCCCATACGGCCCTCCTCAAGTAAAATTATCGGACAAATCGGTCATTTCTGGATGGACGCTATTTTGGGTTGTCGGTATCTTTGCTCCTGTTCAGGCATTTTTCTTTTTTACTCGAATACAAAGAACATCACCGGAGGCCCGGGTGGTCACCCCCACGTCCATCCGATGACGCAGCAGTTGCAGTAAATTGGCCATCACATCCGCATCTTTTAGAAAAGCAATGATGCGATCGCCGGGTTTCATTTCACAAACGGCTTGGTTAAATTTAAGGATACTAATCGGCCACGGTATATCCTCGAGGTTGATGTGACGACGCCGGCCCACGGTGTCCCTTACCTCCGGTCGATTGGTTCCGGTCCGATCCGTTGGAAACGTTTTTTACATGAGGCGCGGACCCGTTCACCTCACATGAGGGATCAACAAAAACCATGCCACGCCCCGCAACAATCATAACGATCAATAATCATACAGTTTTGTATTTATTTTTTGAATTTTACCTGTCGTTTGATAAAAACAGTGTTTAAATCCTGTTTAAACATATGTTAAAAAAATAAACATCTGTTTAAACAGGCCCCGGTGCCCCTTGGCACGGTTACAAAATGGGCAAAAGGAAGTGGTTCATGCAAATCAAAGACATCAATCGGCACTGGGAACGGGTGATCAACACCATGAGTGAGGCACTGCTGATTATCAGTAAAGAGGGCCGCATTCTATCTGTCAACCATTCTTTTGAGGAGATGACCGGTTATACCGCCGATGACGTATTCGGCCGGCCGTGCACCCTGCTGGAATGTCAGGCCTGCGAAATGACCATCAACAATGATCGCGGCGGATGGTGCAAACTGTTCGAGCCCGAGCAGCCGGAGATGCGCCGCTGCCGCTGCAGCATCAAAAAAAAGGATGGGACCTTCCTGCCGGCCCTCAAAAACGCCTCGGTGCTGCGGGACGATGACGGAACGGTGCTGGGAGCGGTGGAAACGTTGACCGATTTAAGTGAGGTCGACCGCCTGGATCGCAAAGTGGAGATCCTCTCCCGCCAATTGGATGAAAACAGTGGTTTCGGCGGGCTCATCGGCGGTAGTGACGCCATGAAAATGGTCTATGCCATCATCGACAAAGCGGCCCACAGCGACGCCCCGATTATCATTTTCGGAGAAAGCGGGACAGGCAAGGAACTGGTGGCCCGGGCCATCCATGAAAGGGGCAAACGGCATGCCGCTCCCTATGTACAGCTCAATTGTGCGGCCTTGAACGAATCCCTTTTGGAAAGCGAATTGTTCGGCCACGTCAGAGGATCGTTCACCGGTGCCTTTCGGGACCGCACCGGACGCTTTGAATCCGCCAACGGCGGCGACCTGTTTCTGGATGAAATCGGCGACATTCCCCTTTCCATCCAGATCAAGTTGCTGCGGGTCCTGGAAACCCGTCAGTTCGAACGCGTGGGGGAAAACACCCCCATCTCGGTGGACGTGCGCATCATCACCGCCACCAACCGCAATCTGCTGGAACTCATCGACCAGAAGCGCTTTCGCGAGGACCTTTACTTTCGCATCAACGTGATTCCCATTCATCTGCCGCCGATTCGTGAGCGAAAGGAAGATATTCCACTTTTGGTCAACACGTTTATCAACCGACTGGAGCTGCGCACGGGCAAGTCGATCCGGGGACTGACCCGCCAGGCATTGAACCGCTTCATGGAATACCATTGGCCGGGTAACGTGCGGGAGATGAAAAGTGCCCTGGAATATGCGTTTACCGTGGCAGACAAGGACACCATCGATATCGATTATCTGCCGCCACACATGCTAAACAATGACGACTCGCCGGTCATTGCCGTTGGCCAGCCAATGATTGACCACCCAGGCGACGACCAACGCCAACAACTCATCGAGGCCCTCAACGCCACCGGCGGCAACCAGAGTCAGGCCGCCCGCCTGTTGGGCATCAATCGGGTCACGGTATGGAATCGCATGCGCAAATATGGGATCAATTTGAAACGGGAGATCGGGGAATAAGGAGATTAACCATGAGAATCGCAATGGGGCTGGTTGGACTACTTTTGGTGATGGCTAGTGCGTGTACTGCTCCTCACTATATCTGGAAGCAGAACGACATGCAGGCAAACGAAATCAACCCGCCGTCGCTTGAGCAAAGACTGTTGATTGCCTCCCGAGAAAGCGAATTCAAACAGGCGCTGGTCGACAAAATGATCGGCGTATTTGGCACTCGGTCCGTGTATATCAAGATCGTCGGCATCGAGGCGTTGGCAGATGAAGATGCCAAGGATTATTCGGCGGTGGTGATCCTCAATACCGCCATGGGGTGGACAGTGGATGTGCCGGTCGAGAAATTCCTCAAAAAATACGGGATGATGGATTCGGTCATCGTACTGACCACCGCGGACGGTGGCGACGTGTTACCCGATCTGGAAAACCGGAACATCGATGCCATGTCCTCGGCATCGGTCATGGATCAGGTGGGGCCGCTGGCCGAGACCATCATTGCCAAGGTCGAGCGATTGATAAAGTAAGGAGGAAAATATGCGCGTTTTGTGGATACTCATCGGATTGCCGGTGGCACTGTTTTTCTCAGTGCTGCCATGCCAAGCTGCCGATGCCCCGCCAGATCCGGCGGCCCTGATCCAGGCCAGCTTCGACCATTACCGCGGCAAGGCATCCAAGGCGGATGTGGAAATGGTGATTCACCGCCCCACCTGGGAGCGGAGCATGCGCATGGTCGGCTGGACCAAGGGTCAGGACAAGAGCCTGATCCGCATCACGGCGCCAGCCAAGGATGAGGGCAACGGCACGCTTAAAAATGGGGTCGAGATGTGGACCTTCAACCCCAAGGTCAACCGGGTGATTAAACTGCCGCCGGCCATGATGTCCCAACGCTGGATGGGGTCTGATTTCTCCAACAATGACCTGGCCAAAACCGACAGTATCCTGGTCGACTATACCCACAGCCTGATGCGCACCGAGACCATCGCCGGGCATACCGTGGTTACGATCAAATCGATGCCCAAACCGACGGCGCCGGTGGTCTGGGGCATGCAGGTCAGCAAGGTCCGCGACGATCATGTGCTGATCGAACAGGAATTTTTTGACGAGGATCTGGTATCGGTCAAGCGCATGACCGCCCACGAGATTCAAATGATGGGCGGGCGCATGTTCCCCAAAGTCTGGAAAATGCGGGAGACGGACAAAACCGATGAATACACCCTTTTGCGCTATCATGCCATCGACTTTCTGGGCGATCTGCCGGATCGGCAGTTTACCCTGAATGAACTAAGGACCCGAAGCCGGAGATAATCCTATGGTTGCCATGGACATCAAAATGGCTTGGCGCAATATTTGGCGCAACCCCCGCCGGACCCTGCTCACGGTCACGGCCATCGCCTTTGCCTGCATCCTGTTGGTCTTCATGTTCTCTTTTCAGTTGGGCAGCTATGAGACCATGATCAACGCATCGGTGACGGTTCATACCGGCCATCTGCAGGTTCAACCGCAAGGCTATCAGGCGGACAATGAAACCCGACTGACCATTGCCGATCCGCGGCCTGTTCAGAAGGCCCTTGCTGCCATCCCGCAAGTCAAGGCCCATGCCCCGCGAGCCCGGGCGTTTGCCCTCATTTCTTCCAAGGACCGCACCTACGGCATTATGGTGGAGGGCATCGATCCGGCCGCGGAAAAACAGGTCTCCACCCTGGCCGATATTGTCCGCCAGGGCGACTACCTGAATGCCCACGCTCCGGACGATGGATTGCCAGGGGCTCTGGTCGGCCATCTGCTGGCGCGCAATCTGGGGGCCAGCGTCGGGGATGAGCTCACGCTTTTGGGCCAGGGATACGACGGATCCATCGCCGCCACCATGGTCCGCGTGCACGGCATCACCAATGCCGGCATGGATGAGTTTGACCGAAGTGCCATCCAGATTCCCCTCGATGCATTCCAGGACACCTTCAGCCTGGGCAGCGCGGTGCATGAAATCGTCGTCCTCGGCCATCATCTGTCCGACACCGCCGCCATCGAAGCGGCGTTGATACCCGCCCTGAAGGACATTGACGCACAAACGCCGCTGGTCACGCTCGACTGGGAGAAACTGATGCCGGGCCTCAAACAGGCCATCAGCATGGACCTGGTCAGCGGCGCGATCTTCTACCTGATTCTCATTATGGTGGTGGCCTTCAGTATCCTGAACACCTTTTTGATGGCCATCTTCGAACGCACCTATGAATTCGGAGTCATGATGGCCATGGGGACGAGGCCTGCTCGCCTGACCCGTCTGGTGCTGACCGAATCCATCGGCATGACCCTGGTCGGCGTCATCTCCGGGATGCTGATCGGATGTCTGGTGACCCTGTATTTCATGGCCCATGGGATCAATCTGGGCGATGCCTCGGAAATCTCGCGCCAGTTTGGCATCCCCAGCGTGCTCTATCCAAGGCTAACCGTGATATCAATAGTGACCGGGCCGCTGGCCGTTTTCCTCATCACCCTGCTGGCGGCGCTTTATCCGGCGTTTAAAATCAGAACCCTTCAACCGGTGGACGCCATGCGGCAGCGCTGACGCCGATGGTCAGCCCCACCGTTGCATCAATAACGTTAAGGATGATCATCCATGGACCTTCAAATTGCCTGGCGTAATATTTGGCGCAATCCCCGACGTACAACCGTGATTTTGATTGCCGTTGTGATCGGCATATGGAGCATGATCTTTTTGGGCGCGCTGATGCGTGGCATCATCCGGGGCATGATCCACAACGGCATCACCACCCTGACCGGTCATGTGCAGATCCATCAACAGCAGTATCCCGACGATCCATCCATCGACAACAGCATCGCGGACCCGGCGTCGATAAGCCGGATACTCGAGCGACAACTGCCGGACGGCAGCCATTGGGCGTCCCGCGTACGGGTCAATGCCATCGCCAGCAACGCCCGCCATAATACCAGCGTGACCCTGGTGGGGATCGATCCGCCACAGGAGCAATCCGTGTCGTTTATTGGCTCTGCCGTCACTCAGGGGCGCTATCTGGAAACCGACGACACCAACGCCATCCTGGTGGGCCGGGCCCTGGCCAAGCGCTTTGAAACCGGACCGGGACGCAAGCTCATCCTGATGACCCAGGACACCACCGGACAGATCGCGTCCAAGGCCTTTCGCATCGCCGGCATCTTCCGGGCCGAAATGGAAGCCACGGAAAAAACCTATGTCTTCATTAGCCGCAAGGCCGCCCAACAGATGCTGAAGATGGGGTCGGCCGTATCTGAAATCAGCATTCTCATTTCCTCACCCGATCATGCCGTGCAAATCGCCCGGACGCTTGGCACGCAGTTGGCCGACCAGCCGCTGACGGTGCGATCCTGGCAAGCGGCACTGCCACTTTTACAGGCGTATCTTGAACTGTACGATTCGTTCATTTTTATCTGGTTTGTGGTGGTGTTCGTCGCCATGGGCTTCGGGATCCTCAACACGACACTGATGGCGGTTTTCGAGCGCATGCGTGAGTTCGGCCTGCTCAAAGCCTTGGGAATGCGCCCCATCCGAATCGTCAAGGGAATTCTCACCGAAGCGCTGATCATTCTGTTTGTGGGGATGCTCATGGGCAACGGCCTGGGGCTTTTCAGCTGCTATGCCCTGTCGTTTCACGGTATCGATCTGTCGGCTCTGGCCCAAGGGGTGGAGTATGCCGGCATGTCTAGGGTCATCATCCCCCAGGTAATCGCCAAAGATCTTCTCGGTGCCAATCTGGTTGTTCTTCTATTGGGATTGCTGGTTTGCCTCTATCCGGCGGTGAAGGCGGCCCGGTTTACGCCGGTGGAAGCCATGGTTCATAATTAGCCTTTAGCTGTTGAGCAGTAACATCTCAATAAATTGTGGTAGGTATAGGAAAGCGTAAAAAACCATGACAACAATCGTATCATGTAAAGGGGTATCGAAGACCTATCAGCAGGGCAAGGTAACGGTCAACGCACTGACGGACGTCGATCTGACGGTTGAAACCGGCGGATTCATCGCCCTGGCGGGACCGTCGGGATCGGGCAAGACCACCTTGCTCAACCTGATCGGCGGATTGGACAACCCGGACAGCGGAACGATTCAGGTGGACGGGCAAGCCTACACGAATCTGAGCGGTTCACAGATGGCGGACCTGCGATTGCATCGGATCGGATTTATCTTTCAGGCATACAATCTGATCCCGGTATTGTCGGCCGTTGAAAATGTGGAGTATGTCATGCTGTTACAGGGCGTTGCCGCCGACGAACGCAGGGAACGGGCACGAGCGGTGTTGGATACGGTCGGCCTGTCAGGGAAATACGACCGTCGCCCCGCCGAACTGTCCGGTGGCCAGCAGCAGCGGGTGGCCGTGGCCCGGGCCATTGTCGCCCATCCATCCATCGTGTTGGCCGATGAGCCCACGGCCAACCTGGATTCGAAGACCGGCGAAAGCCTGTTGGCGCTGATGCGCCAGATGAACCGTGAGCGATCGGTGACCTTTATCTTTTCCACCCATGACACCATGGTCATGGACTTCGCCCGCCGCATTGTCATGATCCGTGACGGACGCATCGACAGTGACCACAACAAAACCGATCGTTGACGACTAGACGAGATGAGAGAAATAATCCGCGTTATTGTCTGCTGTTGGGTCGCCTGGGGGTTGCTCGTTTTGCGTGGATTGCCACCCCATGCGTTCGCCGGTTCCCGCAGTGATGTCGCGCCGGAGCGTTTCACCGGCATCCAGGTGGAATGGGGCGGGCATGCGCGGGTCATCGGAACCTTCACCACGGTGGCTGACGACTCCCTTTACGACCAGGTCGATGCGGGTCCCTACATCGACGGGCAGGCCGAATGGCGTCAGAAAAACCGGCTATCCATCGGATCGCAATGGACCATGGAAACCCATTATGAGCTGGTAGCCTCGGGTGGAGACACCCGGCAAACCGATCAAACCCTGCTGGATCAGTTTCCCGGTTCATCGTCATCGAGCATCTTCATCAATCCACCCATGGATGACGACCGTCGTCTGTTTGATCTGACCCATGTGCTCACCGAAACGGATGACACCCTGATTTATCACCGTCTGGATCGTCTCAACCTGACCTGGTCACCCGATTGGGGAACCGTTCGTCTGGGCCGCCAGGCGCTGACCTGGGGCGACGGTCTGGTGTTCAATCCCATGGACCTGGTCAGCCCCTTTGCCCCCACGACCGTGCAGCGCGATTACAAAACCGGGGATGACATGGCCCTCGTCCAATTGCCTGTGGGGCAGAGCGACGCGCAACTGCTTTATCTTCCCCGGCGCGATCCACAGACCGGGGAGGTAAAAACCGATGTATCCTCGTACGCGCTCCAGTATCACACCTTCGCCGGGCCGATCGAAGCCAGCGCCATAGCGGCCTGCCATTTCGACGATATCATCGGCGGGCTGGGTGCCAGCGGCTACCTGGGGGACGCCGCCTGGCGGATCAATACCGTCTACACCCATCTATCATCAGAGCGCAGTGAAAATGATTTTTTCCAGGTGGTCGCCAACCTGGACTATGCCTGGCTGTGGGGCGCGAAAAACGTCTACGGTTTGCTGGAATTCTACTATAACGGGCTGGGCCGCCGGGATGATTATCAGCAGGTGCTGGACAACAAGGCGCTCATGGAAAGACTCCTGCGCGGCGAGATGTTTACCCTGGGACGCGTTTACCTGGCCGGCCAGCTTCAGTTGGAACTGCACCCCCTGGTTCAATTGCAAGCCTTGACCATTTTCAACCTGAGCGATCCGTCGGGGCTGTTGCAGCCCCAGATTCAATGGGACCTTGTCAGCGATTGGCAGCTCATTCTCGGAGCACAATGGCATTGGGGCGCAGATGGCACCGAGTTTGGTGGTTTCGATGTCACAACCGACACCCTGGCGTTCGAATCGACCCCCACGGATCAGGTGTACCTTTGGCTAACCGTTTATTTCTAAATAGCGCCCATCCATAAATGGCCAATTTGCCCGATATCGGCAAATAGCCATTTGAACCCAATCAAAGTCTGGCTTGAATCTCCGCCATTTTGATGATCGGCAGGGGATGCTTACCTTTGCCCGTGGCCTTGTCCAGTAGCCGTTGAGAGGCGCTGCGGTAAAACAGGGTTGCCTTGACCTTGCCGCCGTTTAGCTTTTTGGGGGGCAATGCAATGGTTTCAAACAGGGACTGCTTGGGCGGCACTCGTCTGTCCTTGAGAATCTCGCGGGCCTTGGCGATATTCTCGACCGGATTTCCCTTGCCGTCACCGAATACGGTGTTGAAAATGATCGTGTCCGCAGGCAGATACGCATCTTTATCCCTGAGGCCGGAGGAATAGACGGTTTTTCCTTTTTTATCCGTGACGACAATTTCAAGCCACATCTGGCGCATTTCGGTCATGCCCGTGGGCAGATAGTGGCCGGCACCGGTATTGTTTACCTCGATGATCAGTTGGTGCTGGTCGAGTCTTGTCTTATCGATGGCAAGTGTCGCCGAGTTCTCAAGCCGTGCGATGGCCATTTGGGATTTCTCCGCATCGCCATTGAGCTTGGGCAGATAGGCATTGGCGCCGACAAAATAGTGCGTAAAGATGTGCTCCCGTTGGGGCCCGTCATCGACGGCCTGTCCGGGGTTGAGCGGCCGTTTGGTGCTTCCCGTGGCCGGAACGCCGGGCCGCTGGACCATATGGCAGCCCTGGCAGGTGACGCGCTGCTTGGGATCGTCCGCGTAATACGGACCGTTTTTCCATTCCGTGTAAGTGGTTTCCAGGTCCGTGTCGAAGACCACATGCTTGACATTGTGGCACGTCCCGCAGATCTCGGCGTTGGTATGGAATGCGGAGTAAGCGGTTTCGTGATAATCCGATTCCGCGTCCTCGAAGGGGCCGCGCTTGACGCCCGGGTCTTCCTCGCCATGCCCGGGCTCGACGATCAGACCGTTATTGTAGATCTTGTGGGCCCCGGTGGCGCTATGGCAGTAATCGCACTGAATGCCCATTCGGGCAAGTTCCGGAATGTTGCTTCTGTCATCTGAAGACTGGGTCGGATAGCCGGTGATCACCCCAACCGGCGTATGGCATTTCACACAGGCCTCGGCTTCAGCGATTTCGTCCGGATCCTTCAGGCCGTCGCGCAGGAAATCCGACACCCCCAGATAAACCGTGTCCGTATGCGAAAGATGGTGGGTTGACCGCTCCCACTGGGCGAAAATATCGGCGTGGCAGCCGCCACAGGTGTCGGCGGCGATAAACCGGTCGATGGAATAGGTTGGGGCCGTTTCTTTTTGTTCCGGATTAACGTAAACCCGATATGAAATCGCCAGGACGACCGCGGCGATCATCAACGCCGCGGTCACGAGGTGCTTATGATTTTGCAGAGCTGTCATTTTGTGTGTATGTCTCCATCTTTAATTAAGGCAGGATCTTATTTCAATATCTGGTAAAGATGGATTTGTCAAAACGATAAAACGGCTGTTCATTCAGCATCCTAAGACGTCTTTTGTACCGGCAGATGCAGGATAAACGTACTGCCTTTTTCCAGCTCACTTTCCACGGATATGCGTCCGCCATGGGCTTGAGCGATGTGTTTGACAATCGCCAGTCCCAATCCGGTGCCCCCGAGTTTGCGGCTGCGGGCCTTGTCCACACGATAAAAGCGTTCGAATAGACGCGGCAAGTGCTTCTTGGCAATTCCCATTCCCTGGTCCTTGAAGCGGATTTGGACATCGCCGTTGGAATTGTTGGCCTCGATGCGGATGGTGCTCTTTTCCGGACTGTACTTGATGGCATTGTCCAGCAGATTGACCGCCGCTTGTTCCAGGAGCGTCGCATCGAAACAACCGCTGAGTTCGTCTTCGCAAACCAGTTGGACGTCGATTCCCTTTTCTTGGATCGCTTCCTGGCACAACCCGATGGCGGTATTGAGAACATCCACGACGCGGCAATCCTCCAGGCCGATCTGCTGAATCTCGGCATCGCGTTCGATGCGCGAAAGCTGCATCAGATCTTCGATGATGGCGGCCAGGCGGTTGACATGTCGGTCGATGATTTCCAAAAACCGACGCGTCTCTTCTGGGTCATCCAGACGACCGGTGACCAGGGTCTCCACGAATCCCTTGATGGCGGTGAGTGGCGTTTTGATCTCGTGCGAGACCGAGGCCGCGAAATCGCGGCGCATGTTTTCCAGCCGTCGCAGCTGGGTCACATCGCTGATCACCACCAGAATGCCGAGCCGCTTTTGCATCGCATCCACGAGCGCGGTGCAGTGCACGCTGAAGGTCTGTTCGCCGCCCTGATAATAGACAATATCGCGCTCCAGGTTTTCTCCGCTTTCCAGGCACTGGTTCATTAGTTCCTGAAAATCGTGGTTTCTGATGATTTCCACGATATTGCGCCCATCGTCGGCAGTCATGGGGACGCCGAACATCCGGGCCGCGGCCGGATTGATGCTGATCACGCGTTGGTCCAGATCCGTGGCAATGATCCCTTCACGCATGCTGGTCAATATGGATTCCGTTTTTTTCCGTTGATTGGTGATTTCGTCCATGCGTTGTTGCAGCTGTTCGGCCATTTTGTTCATGGACTCGGCCAACGCGGAAAATTCCAGCGTGTCCGGTGCTTCGAGACGATGCAGAAGATCTCCGGTGGCAAACCGCCTGGCGCCGTCGCGCATGCGTTCAATGGGAATGGTGATTCTTTTCGAAACAAACCAGCTCAACCCGGAGGCCAGCAGGGCAATCAGCAGGGCACCGATAAAAATGCGGATACGAATAACGCCGATGCGATCATCCACGGCGTTGACGGCAATCGACGTGCGCAACACGCCGCTCAATTGTTGGCCGACATATAGCGGAAGGGCCACATACATCATGTTTTTTTGCAGGGTTTCGCTATACCGCACACTGACGCCCACCTCGCCCCGGTAGGCTTCGCGGATTTCCACGCGGTCCAGGTGGCTTTGCATGCGTTGTGGCATTTCTTCGGAATCCCCCACCACGCGGCCGTCGGGTAGAATGACCGTCACCCGGTTCACGGTCTCCCCGGCGGCATCCTTGCACAATTGATCGATGGCCCGGGCATTGAGCGGAGAGAGAAGGCGAACCATCTGCTTTTCCAGCATTCGGCCGTTGACTTCCAGATCCACCTGGGTGCGTTCGAGAAAAAAAGTGCGGGTAAAGCTCAATGCATACCAACTGACGGCGATCAGCGAGATCAGCGTAATCAGCAGGTAAGACGGAAACAGCTGATAGATAAGGCGTTTTTTCGTTTTCATCTAAATCCTAAACTCACTACCGTCAGTTTTCGATAAACCGGTATCCCACCCCCCGAACCGTCTCGATATAATGACCCAGGGCGCCCAACTTTTTTCTGAGTCCGACGATCTGGACGTCAACGCTACGGTCGGTCACCGGATAGTCATCGCCACGTACGGCATCGACGATCTGGGAACGGGTGAACACCCAACCCGGTCGCCGGGCCAAGAAATAAAGCACCTGAAATTCGGTGTAGGTCAAATCCAGCGATTTGCCGTTGGCGGTCACATGGCGGCGCCCCGTATGGATGGATAGCTCGCGAATGGTCAGCACGTCGTTTTCAACATCGGGAACGCCGCCACGTCGGCGGATCACGGCTTTCATGCGGGCGATGAGAATCCGCGGAGAAAAAGGTTTGGTGACATAGTCATCGGCCCCCAATTCCAAACCGGTAACCACATCCGCCTCTTCTCCCTTGGCGGTCAGCATGACGATGGGCGTTTCCTTGGTGCACGGGTTCTGTTTGAGACGCCGGGCCACTTCCAAACCGTCGATTCCCGGCAACATCAAATCCAGGATGATCAAATCCATCGGCTCGGATACGGCCGCCTCGAGCGCCTCTTCGCCGGACATGGCGCAAATCACCTGATACCCTTCACGATCCAGGTTATAGCGCACCAGCTCGAGAATATCCTCTTCATCATCAACGACCAGAATCTTTTCTTTTTTCATGGCATCACAATTAAACGGTTATTTGGCGTCGTTTCACCCGAGTGGACCCGTCGGTCGTTTCGGAATGGCAATGCAGGGCAACCATGGATGCATCGAGGGGGAGGTCATTCCAATCGGCCATGCCGGACAATCTCACCTTCGATCATGTAGACCACTTCCTCGGCGATATTGGTGCTATGGTCGGCCAACCGTTCGATGTGCCGTGAGATGAGCAGCAGGTTGATCAAATAGCCGATATCCTCGCTCACCCCATCGCTGATGGCCTGTTTGATTCGATCGTAGGCGTCTTTTTGAAGCGCGTCCACCTCATCATCCAGGTGCAGTACCTTGATGGCGATATCCAGATCCTGGTTGACCAGGCTGTCCAGACTCATGCGCAGCATGGTTTCAGCCTTTTCCGCCATCTCCGAATAGTCGAAAACATAAGGGGCCTGCGGTCGTTTGGCAATCCGAACCACCCGGTCGGCGATGTTTACCACCTGGTCGCCGATCCGTTCCAGGTCATTGTTGATTTTGATGACCGCGATCAGAAAGCGCAGATCCGCCGCCACCGGTTGATGCAAGGCGATGATCTTCAAACATTCCTCTTCGATCTCCACCTCCATTTCATCGATTTCGTGATCGAGATGCCTGACCTCCTGGGCCAGGTTTTCGTCCCGGTCTTCGATGGCGGTTTTGATCCGGTTGACGCGCTGTTCGACCAGCGCCCCCAAAGAGAGGATCATCTTTTTGACTCTGTCGAGTTCTCTTTGAAAGTGTTTCACTGTCGCGTATTCCTCTGTTGGTACAGGGTTCTATGGGTTGGCCGGCATGGTCGATGCGCCGGAGAAATCAATGCAGAGTCCGATCATTGCTGGCAGGCAAAGGGAAACGACGAACACGGCTATCCAAACCGGCCGGTAATATAATCCTCGGTCTGTTTTTGTTTGGGACGGGTAAAAATGGTATCCGTTTCCCCCGTCTCAATCAATTTTCCCATGTAGAAAAAGGCGGTCACATCCGACACCCGGGCGGCCTGCTGCATGTTATGGGTGACGATGATGATCGTGTAGGTTTCCTTGAGCTGATAAATCAACTCTTCGATCTTCTGAGTGGCGATGGGATCCAGGGCCGATGCCGGCTCATCCATCAGTACCACCTCCGGTTTCACGGCCAGGGCACGGGCGATGCATAGCCGCTGCTGCTGACCGCCGGACAACCCCAGGGCGGTATCCTGCAATCGATCTTTTACCTCGTCCCAAATGGCGGCCTGTTTAAGGCTCTCTTCGACCCGCTCCTGGACAAACGCCTTGTTCTTGATGCCGTTTACCCACAGGCCATAGGCGACGTTGTCGAAAATCGATTTGGGGAAGGGATTGGGTTTTTGAAACACCATGCCAACTTTGCGACGCAGCATGACCACATCCACATCGGGAGCATAGATATCATTGCCGTCCAGGGTGATGCGACCTTCCACGCGACTGATGGGAATCAGATCGTTCATGCGGTTCAGGCACCGCAGGAAAGTACTCTTGCCGCAACCGGAGGGACCGATCAGGGCTGTCACCTCGCAGGGCTTGAATGCCATGGAGACACCATGCAAGGCTTTGAAATCGCCATAATAAAAGTCCAGGTCGTCGGAGGACATTTTGTATTGCGGGTCGTTCTGATCCGTCTGCTGTTCAGACACCTTCATTATCCACTTTCCTAATGATTCGGGGTTAGTCAATCATCAATCATAAAACCCACGGCGCCGGCACGGGCCTATTGGAGCCGTTTTCTAAGCCGTGACCGCCAGATGATGGCCAGCATGTTCATGCCCAGTACCAGTGCAATCAACACGATCGCGGTGCCGTATTGCAAATGCCGGGTCTTCTCGATTTCCGTTCCCGCCGTGGCCAGCACGTAGATATGATAAGGCAAGGCCATGACCTCATTGAAAATGGAAGTCGGTAGTTTGGGGGTAAAAAAGACGGCGCCCGTGAACATGATCGGTGCCGTTTCCCCTGCGGCCCGGCTGATGCCCAGGATCGCGCCGGTGAGAATGCCCGGCATGGCCGACGGTAACACCACCCGCCAGACGGTTTGCCATTTGGTGGCCCCCAGCCCCAAGGAGGCTTCCCGGTAGGTGTCGGGAACCGACTTGAGGGCTTCCTCCGTGGACCCGATGATCACCGGCAGAGACATGGCGCCCAGGGTCAACGCCCCGGCGGCAATGCTCACGCCCATGTTAAGGATGACCACGAAAAAGGCCAGGCCAAACAAGCCGAATACCACCGAGGGGACGCCGGCCAGGTTGTTGATCCCCAGCCGAATCAGTCTGACCACCTTGCCCGGGCGCGCATATTCGGTCAGGTAGATGGCCGATGCGATGCCGATCGGCAAGGCCACGATGATTGCCCCAAAGCTCAAGGCAAAGGTCCCCACGATACAAGGCAGAATGCCCCCCTTGGTCATGGATTCCATGGGCGGTTGGGTGAGGAATTCCCAGCTGATGGCCCGCCATCCATTGGCGACCATGAAATAAACGATCACCAACAGGGCGATGCCATTGATCGCCGCCGCGGCACGAAAGAGAAAAAAGAAAAACGTTTGCTTGATTTTTCGAATCCGGTCATAGTTCTGACTCACGCCGGGAAATCCCTGATCGGTTGGCGACATGGCGTTATTCCGTCTCCCTTGCGAGGTGGTGCCTTCACCGGTGCCATTTTTCCGTGATGAAGGCGTAACGAATAGAGAAGTCATTACAGTGAGGCCTCCCCTACCTGGGTATACCGGTGGGCGATGTAATCGGCCACGATGTTGAACAGCAGCGTAAAGACAAACAGTACGATACCGGTGGCAAACAAGGCGTAATAGTGCTCGCCGCCCACGGGCGCCTCGGCCATCTCGGAGGCGATACTGGCCGGCATGGGGCGCACCGGATCGAAGATCGAGCCGGGCAGCATGGCCGCCCCCCCGGCCACCATGAGAACCACCATGGTTTCACCCACGGCCCGGGAAAGCCCCAGGATGATCGCCGTGCTGATTCCCGAAAGCGATGCCGGCACCACGACCCGCACGATGGTTTGCAATTGGGTCGCCCCCAGGGCCACGGATGCTTCCCGAAGGGCGTTGGGGACGCTGTGAATGGCGTCCTCGGAGATGCTGCAAATGGTGGGAATGGACATGAAGGCCAGCATCAGCGATGCGTTGAACAGGTTCAGACCCGTGGGAATATCGAAAACCCGCTGCAGAAATGGCGCCACCAGCACCATGCCGAAGAACCCGATGACCACCGACGGCAGCGCGGCCAACAGTTCCACGACGGGCTTGACGATTTCACCCACCCGGCGACTGGCGATCTCCGAAAGGTAAATGGCCGTCATGACTCCCAGCGGGATGGCCATCATGCCCGACACGGCGGTCACCACCAATGACGCGACAATCAAGGGAAAAATACCGAAATCGGCTGGATCCGACGTGGGATACCAGTACTTGCCGAAGATGAAGTCCGTGACCGAAACGGTTTTGAATATCGGCAACCCTTCCTTGAAAAGGAAAAGCATGATCAGGAACAAAATGGTGATGGACGCCGTGGCGATGATGAAAAACATCGTCTGCATCGATTTTTCGGTGGTTTGGCGTCGGTTGGCCATAGTCATACCTTTTAAATTGAATTAACGACCCGGCAGACCAGGAAAGACATGGAGTGCACGTTTATCCTCTCTGGTCGGAAGGCGGCACAGTCCACCCGGTAAGCAACCCTGGGCGGACTGTGTCATAGATGCCGAAAAGCGCTTGTTAGTCGAAGCCAATGAAAATCAATATAGGGGAACGTACCCGGCCTCGGCGACCATTTTCTGGCCCTTTTCGGGATGCAGCATGTAATTGACGAAGTTCAGGGTGTCACCGGTGGGCCAGCCGTTGGTGAACATGAACAGGGGGCGGCTGATGGGGAAGGTGCCGTTCAGCGTGCTTTCCTTGGTGCCTTCCACGCCGTTCACTTTCATTCCTTTGACGTTGCTGTTCAGGTAACCGATGCCGATGTAGCCGATGGCATGCTTGTTGTTGCTGACGGCCTGGACGATGGCGCCGTTGGAAGCCATGACCTGGGCGGCCGGGGTGACGCGCTCTTTGTTCATGACTTTGCCTTCCCAGGTTTCATAGGTACCGGAAGAGGTGTCCCGGGAACAGATGACGATTTTCAGGTCCGGACCGCCGATCTCTTTGAAGTTTTTCACCTTGCCCATGTAAATGTCCTTGAGTTGGGCCAGGGTGATATTGGTCAGGTTGTTGCTGGGATGGACCACGGGGATGATCGAGTCGTAGGCCACGGCAAAAGGAACCGGATAAACGCCTTTTTCATGGGCCAGGTTGACTTCCTTGCTTTTGATGAACCGGGATGCGTTGGCGATGTCGGTGGAGCCGTCGATGATGGCCTTGATGCCGTTGCTGGATCCGCCACCGGAAAGGGAAATGTTAACGTCCGGGTTGGCTTTCATGTAGGCTTCGACAGCCAGTTGGGAGATGGGCAGGACCGTGGTGGACCCTTTGATCACCAGGTTTCCGGCCGTGGCGGTGGTTGCGCAAAGTGTGATGGCCGCGGCTGCGGTTGCAATCAGGGTGAACAGCTTTTTCATTTTTTCCTCCGTTGGTTTCAATTCAGGCGAGACGCCCTTTATTAGGATTGTGTTAGAATCGGGTTAGGATTCTGTTAATTTGCCGTTATCCCAACCGATTCCGTCAACTTCATGCGGGTGCAAGGTAGAATCCGATTGTTAGGAAAATGTTAGCATAAAGTTAGATTTTGATGAGGGCGTCATTTGGCCTGATGTGGCGGGGCGATTTTCATTCATGAAAGCAGAATTTTTCCTCCCTGAACAGAGACAGGCAGGCATCCACGGCATCGGCATCATAACGGATGCCCTTTTGTTGCGACAGGCGCTCCAGGGCGGCTTCGATTCCATGGGCGGGGCGATAAGGCCGGAAAGAGCTGTTGGCTTCGGTGACATCGGCAACCGACAGGATTTTTGCTTCGGGCAGGATTTGGTCTCCGCGAAGCCCCGCTGGATACCCCGATCCATCCAGGCGTTCGTGGTGTTGAAGCACCGTCTGGGCCACGGGTTTAGAAAAAGGAATGTCTTTGAGGATTTCATAACTGACCTGTGGATGGATCTTGAGCATTTCATATTCCGCGTCGAGAAGCTTGCCCGATCGGCTGAGAATGGATACGGGGATCCGAATCTTGCCTATGTCATGCAGAATGCCGGCAAAACGCAGTCCCTCGATGTCGTCCGCCGCCAATCCCATTTTTACGGCAATGGCGCAGGCGAGTTGGGCGACGCGTTGCTGGTGGCCGGCCGTGTAGGGATCGCGGATTTCCACCATCAGGGCCATGGCGTGGATACTGGCGGTTAGTATATTTCTGATCTCGGCCGTCTTGTGTTCGATTTGTTGCGTCAGCGAAAGATTGTGGGAGGCCAGCTGTTGTCGCATTTCCTCCAGGGCCAGATGCGTGCGGACCCGGGCTTTGACCTCGGCCGCGTGAAACGGCTTGGTAATGTAGTCCACCGCGCCCAGTTCAAAGCCCCGGGTCTTGTTTACCGTTTCCCCCATGGCCGTGATGAAGATCACCGGAATGTCCTCGGTTTGCGGGTCGCTTTTCAGGCGCTCACAAACCTCGAAACCATCCATCTCCGGCATCATGATATCCAGCAGGATCAAGTCCGGCTTGTGTTTTTGCGCGTAATCGATGGCCCGGGGGCCGTTTTTGGCAATTCCCAGACGATTCTTCGCTTTGAGCGTGTTTACCAAAAGGTCGATATTGGTCGCATTGTCATCCACAATCAATAAGAGCGGTCGCGATGCATTCATGGCACGGGGGTCACTTTCTTTGGATAGCCCGGATGGTTTCCAGGGCCTGGTCATAATCGTAACGTTCGATCTGGATTTCCAGCGATGTAAACAAGGCGGCGGACTCCCCTCCGGATCGACAGACCTGTCGTTTGAGCGGTGGCAAAAGGGCCTCGATCTGTTCCGGATCGGCCCTGTCGACGGCGTCGGCCAGTGCGGCCAAGAGCGCCTCCGAGGATTCGTCCGGGACCGGCTCGGGGGCGGGCGTGGCGCCGGAAATCATCGTCTTTAAGGTGCCGATGGATTGTAAAACCGGGTCGAGGGCGGTCGCCACCGCGTCGATTAAGGTGTCGATCCCGGGTACTGGATCACCGCCGGCAGTTGTCTCGCCACAGGCCGTCTCCAGGTGCATGGCCGCCGTGCTCAAGGCGTTGGCCCCGATATTGGCCGAACTGCCCTTGAGGCTATGGGCCAATTGCTTGAGCGTCACCAGGTCGCCCTCGGCGGCAGCCTTGCGCAGCACATGCGCCGTTTGCCGGTTGTCGGCGAGGAACCCGGCCATGATGCGCACCAAGGAAATGCCGTCGATATTGAGCACCGTCAGGGTCCCCTGGATATCGAGCCCCGGCATCGAATCCGGCAGATTCGCATCCTGGGCATCGGCGACCCGAGGGCGCTGGGCGGCCTGGCCGTCATCGACGGCCGTGGCGGAGAACGCAATCTCGTCTTCGGGGACGCCGGTTGTGGTGCGCAGCAATCGCCACAGGGTATGGAACAGGCGGTCCTGGTTGACCGGCTTGGAGATATAGCCATCCATTCCGGCTTCCAGGCATTTCTCTTCGTCTCCCTTCAAGGCATGGGCCGTCATGGCGACAATGGGGATCTTGTCTCTTCCGGTCAGTTCGCGAATCCGGCGGGTGGCTTCGTAACCATTCATTTTCGGCATCTGGATGTCCATCAGCACGGCATCGAAGGCTTGGTCGCGAACGGCGGCAAAGGCCTCCTCTCCATTGCTTACGATGGTGGCCTGGATGCCGGCCCCTTCCAGGATGGCTTGGGCCACCTGCTGGTTGGTGGGATTGTCTTCGGCCACCAGCAAGTGCAGTCCCTTAAGCGGTTTGCGATAAATAGAAGCCCGGGTGGTGAAATGTTTGTGGTGGTCGGTCTCCCGGATTTCGCTTTTGCCGAAGCCGTCCATGATGGCATCGAACAGGGTCGACGGATAGATGGGTTTGAGCAGAAACCCGTTGATCCCCACCTCCTCGGCCTGGATGCGTTGGGCTTCCTTGCCAAAGGCCGTCATCATGATGATGGGCATGGTCAGTTTCAATTCATGGCGGATCCGCCTCGAGGCCTCGATTCCGTCCATCTGTGGCATTTTCCAGTCCATCATGATCAGTTCGATGGGATTGTTGCGCAACGGATTGTCTTTCAGTCGACTGAGCGCCTCCATGCCGGATGACAGGGTCTCCACCCTGAATCCCAATGATTCGAGCATCTTTCGCATGATCAGGCGACTGTCGGCCAAGTCATCGACCACCAGAACGGTCAAGCCCTCGATGTCGGGGGGGACCGCCGGCGTGGTGATGCATCGCTCGAAGGGATGGCTGAGACGTATGGTAAAGAAAAAGGTACTTCCCTGGCCCAATTCGCTCTCCACCCCGATTTCGCCGTGCATCAGGCTGACCAGTTGCTTGCAAATGCTCAGTCCCAGCCCCGTGCCCTCATATTTGCGTGTCGAGGAGGTATCGGCTTGACTGAAGGGTTCGAAAAGCAAATCACGGTACTCGGGAGCGATGCCCGTGCCCGTATCCTTTACCGAAAAAGATAGCATGATTTCGTCGTCGGATAGATCGTCCGCCGAGGCCATTGCCGGTTTGACGCTGATCAGGATCACACCACCGGTTTCGGTGAATTTGATCGCATTGCTGACCAGATTCGTCAGAATTTGCTGCAACCGCAGTGGGTCGCCATTCAGTATTTTGGGTGTCTGGGGGTCGCAGTCCACCAGCAGTTCGATGCCTTTTTCGGCCGCCTTGCTGAAAAACAGCTCCATGACCCGGTCGAAGACTTGGTTCAGCCGGAACGTACGCGGCTTGAGCTCGAATTTGCCGGCCTCGATTTTGGAAAAATCCAGGATGTCGTTGATAATGTTCAACAGGGAGTAGGCCGAGCTCTGAATGATTTTCAGATATTTGTCGATCCTGGGCGGTACATCCTCACCCAGGGCCAGATCCGTGGCGGCAATCACACCGTTCATGGGGGTGCGGATTTCATGGCTCATGTTGGCCAGAAACTCGCTTTTGGCCTGGGTGGCGGCCTCGGCCAGATCCTTGGCTGTTTTCAGCTCACGATCCTTTTGCCGGCGCAGGTCCATCTCCACCTGGAGGCGAACGTGGGAGATCCGGATCCGGCGGTTGAGTTTCATGATCACCGCGGTAAAGGCCATCAAGATGCAAAAGGCCGCACAGGCAAAGATAATCCAAGGACCATAGGTTTTAAACACATCCCTGGCCGTGATCTTGCCCAGGTCCTTGTAGGGGCCGACTTTCAACACCCTCAAACAGTCGTGGACCGGCTGATAATTCAGTGGAATGGTCCAGCCGGCACAACCGGCGGCCAGTGCAGCGGGTGAATCGGCGGGCATCTGGAGCAGCGCCACGGCCACCTTTTCAGCCAGGGCGTCCGGTGTGTGCGCCACCTTGGCCATGGGCCATAGGGGATATTCACGCGTGGTGCAAAAATAGGTGCGGGGCCCATCCGCGGCATGGATGCGGGGAATCACATAAAAATCGTTCAGGTTGATCTTGCCTTCGATGGCCAGTTCCTCGAGGATGTTGGTTCTCACCGTTCCCGCGTCGACCAATCGATCCCTGACGGCATAGACAACCTGGTAGTGGGTTCCGCTGAACTGAAGCGCACCAAAATCCGTATAGGGATCGATCCCCTTTTCCTTGAATTCTCGCCAGGCCATGAGCCATCCGCCCAGGGAATTCTCGGAAACCGCCATGATCGACTGGCCCTTTAGGTCTTCCAAACGTCGGATATCCAGTCGATCCTTGCGGCAAAAAATCACCCCGCCATACCGGGCGTACACCCCGCTAGTCCGCCGCTCCTTCAACGTGACAATGCGATTGACCCGGTACCAATGTTCAAGCCCCACATACATGGCGGAATTGGCCAGAATGAAATCAACACCGCCGTTTTCTACCATGTAATAAATTTGTTCATGGGTCAGCGGAACGATGACAAAACGCCGGTCTGCAATCTGACGGCTGAGATAATCCGCCGTCGGCGCCCAGCGTTGCAGACATGGGTCCATGCCACGGATGGCCAATACGCCGATTCTAAGCGGTGGCATGTCGGCCGCCCGTGACGGCTGCCCATGAAGATTGATCATGAGCACGACGATCAGCAGCAGCACGGCCGGCAGGGAGTGCCGGAACCTTATCCATTGACGGGCTTTCATTGAATCACTGCTCACCACGATTCCCCTCTTTGATATGATGGTATCAAGCCCGTTGAGATTTGGCAATCGACTGAAATGGTGCTCAATCAGAATTATCGATTTCATCCTTCATTTGACAGTTGGGCGTTGGGATTTGGCATTTTTCCACTTTCGCAAATGGTGCGTGTTTAGGAACGGCCGGTTTTGATTTTACTTGCGATTGCTCTGAACCCACCCCGCAAAAGGGTTTTCAGCCGTTTTCAAGCGTGTTATGGTGACCGGGAGTGTGTTCATCGATTCAACCCGCATCTTCCTACCATGTTTGAGACTGGATCATGACCCAAAAAATTAAAATCGGCGTCAGCACATGTTTATTAGGAGAAAAGGTTCGTTACGATGGCGGTCACAAGCACGACCGTTACATCACGCAAACCCTGGGACAGTATTTCTCCTTTGTTCCCGTATGTCCGGAGACCGAATGCGGACTGGGGGTGCCCCGCGAGGCCATGCGCCTCGAAGGTGAGCTATCCGCGCCGCGGTTGATGACACACACCACCAAGCGCGACCTGACCGAGCAGATGACGCGTTGGATCGGACCCCGCCTGGACCAGCTGGCCGACGAAAATCTGTGCGGATTCATCTTTAAGAAAGGCTCGCCCAGCAGTGGCCTGCACCGCGTGAAGGTTTATACCGCCAAGGGGCATCCCGTGGCCCGGGGGCGCGGCCTGTTTGCCGCCGCATTTACCGCCCGGTTCCCCCGCATTCCCGCCGAGGAGGAAGGGCGCTTGCACGACCCGGTGCTGCGAGAAACATTCATCGAGCAGGTATTCGCCCTGAAACGCTGGCGCGAGGCCCGATCCAGAGAATCCACCGTCGGTAACCTGGTGGAATTTCACACCCGCGAAAAACTCCTGCTCATGGCTCATAGCCTCACCCATTATCGTGCCATGGGCAAGTTGGTGGCCGATGGCAAATCGATGCCGGCCGAATCCCTTTACGACACGTATGAATCCTCGCTCATGCAAGCCCTCAACCTGAAGGCGACGGTTGCCAAGCACACCAACGTATTGATGCATATTCTCGGCTATTTCAAGAAGCAGCTTTCCGCCGATGAAAAACAGGAAGTCCTGGAACTGATCGACGCCTACCGCCATGCCCACGTGCCCCTGATCGTTCCGGCTACCCTGTTAAATCATTACGTGCGCAAGTATCGACAACCCTACCTTGCCCAGCAGACGTATCTGAATCCTCACCCTATTGACCTTCAGTTGCGCAACCACTGCTAAGCGGCGGTTTGATAAATCCGTCTCAAGCCCGCTACCGGCGTTGGAAAGTGTCTCGAAATGCTCACATATACCACAGATGCTCCGCTTTCGAGCCACTTTGCGCCTTGTTATCGTGCCCGATCCAGACTTATCAAACCGCCTCTTAGTATGCGGAAGCCGATGTCGGTTACATGGGATCATGAGACGCTTTCCTGGGCAGCACGATCTCGAAACGGCTGCCCTGTCGCGGCTCGCTGTGAACCGAGATGGTTCCGCCATGCTTGTGGATGATCTTGCGGGTCATATAGAGACCCAGACCGGTTCCGCCACGTCCCTTCGTGGAGTAGAATAAATCGAAAATCGACTCGACCTTTTTGGTACTCATTCCCTCGCCGGTATCGGTAATCAAGAATCTGACCTGCTCCGCATCAAAGCTAGCGTCGAAGACGATGCGATGGTCGATGGGTGATTGGCTCTGGATACAGGCTTCGACGGCGTTGTCGATGAGGTTGTAAAGGGCGGTACGCATCAAATCGGCGTCGATTTCCATCTCCATCTGCGCTTCGGAAAAGCGGGTATCAAAATGGATATTCGCCCCCCGCACCTTCATTTCCACATTGGCCGCCACATTGGCGGCAAACTGCATGATTTCCACCGGCGCCGTATTGAGTTCGCGCTCCTTGGCATTGTAAAGGATGTCCGTCACCAGCTTGCGGATTCGTTCGACGATGAGCTTGGCCGTATCCAGCCCCTCCTCGATGCGTCCCGGTATATTTCGATAAAAGCCCGAATCGATCAGGTAAAGGCCGGCATCGAGACCGGTCAGGTTGCCCTTTAAATCATGCGACAGGGCGCTGACCATCAATCCCAGGTTGGCCAGATTGGCTTGCAGTTTGCGCAGTTGGGTGACGTCGGCGAAAATGGCCAGCACTTGAATCAGCTTGCCGGCGTGGCTCTTGATGGGGGCCGTCCAGGCCATGACATTGATCTTGAGGCCCTCATTGTCGGTCAACACCATCTCACCCTGGTGGGGCGTGCCGGATCGCACCGTCCGGGTGATGGGATCCCGATAGGCCGGAAACATGCCGGGTCGGAAGACATCGAAGAAGAGCCGTCCCGCATGCTCACCGAAAAGCTCCCGGAAACGCCGGTTGGCGGCGTTGATGCGAAAATTACGATCCAGAACCACGATGCTGGAGGGAACCGCGTTAAACAACTGTTGGTAACGCTGTTGGGTGTTCCGGCTTTCCTCGGCCAGTCGCTCGATCTCCTTGGTTCCGGCGAAGATTTCGATCACGAGGTCGATGTTACCGTCATTGTCGTAAATCGGTGCCGTGTGGACGGTTACCGGCACCTCGACACCGCTGGCGTAGCGCACCAGGGCGCGGGTGGCCAGTACGCTCTCCTTTTTAAGGGTCTGCCCCACCGGGCACCCGTTCCGGGTGCCCCGACGCCCGGCATAAATGCCCCAGCTGTCTTTGTATAGCCGGTTGCCCAAATAGCGCAGGTAAACGCTGTTGGCAGCCAATACGGTCAACGCCCTGCCGTGGATAGAGACGAAGTAAGGCAGCTCGTTAAAGTAGCGTATGCCCCCCTGGGCATCTCGGGCCACCTGGCCGATGAAGGCCGACATCTTTTCCACAATCTGGCGAACGGCCAGGAAACGCTCGGTCTCGATGACCTCGCGCATGCTCTCTTTGGCGCGGGATTCAAGGTTTTCCGAAAGCGACCGGATCCGGCGTTGGAGTCGAACGGTATGTTCCATGCGCCGAAGCACGGTTTCCAGTATCAGTGGATCCTCAGGCAGGTGCAAAAATTCGTTGGCCCGATCCCTGAACGTGGCCATGATCGGTTTCAGGTCGTTTAGGGTCGTCAGCAGCAACGGGATCGACCCGTCGCGTAGACGAATGGCATCCAGCGTATCGGCCACATCCGGCATATCGGCACTGGCGATCACCCAGGCTGGCCGCATGGCTTCCAATTCGCCAATGCCCTCTCCTCCACTACGGGCAGACACCACGCGATATCCCAGGGCTACCAGCGCCGGTGCAATGGTGCGTGCATAGGTCGCATCGTCCACGACCAGGATGGGTTGTTTGATCATAAGCCGTCACCCGGTTGTTCTGCGTCAATTCCGAATCTTTCCCCTTAACGAACCCGCTTGGCGGTGTCAATTCTTTATCATATGGGTTAGACTCAGCAGGCACGATAAAACCATCGCCCGGGAAACGGCGGTATTTCCCAGGCGATGATGCGATTGCGCAAATATCGAGGGCGGGGCGGAACCGGATCACGTTGCAGATAGGAACAGGGATGGCTTTTCGTTCGGTGCGTCGATCGATGATTTAGCAACAGGTCACCGAATCGTCAGGCCTGTCGCGATCCGGCATCCAGAACACATGGAAACAAGGAATAATTTTTTTGTCAGGGCGTTTACTTTAGCAGCGCGTCGGCATTTTGGAAACCATCGTCGATAAAGGTCTTGAAACTACTACGCCCGGATTTGCAGGCCGTGATCCATGCATCATAGGCCTTTCGGTGGTCAGCCGAAGAGAAACCGGACTGATCCAATAGGGTCTCGCCAAGCTTTTCGGCTTGATCCTGAAATTGCACGGACAAATCGAAGGCATTATCGAAAAGGGTTTGATTGAGCTTGATGATACGTTTAAATACATTTTGAGGTTCCATTGATTCCTCCTGTTTTATTCGGCTTCGTTTTTCTTCGGTTTGGTGGCCGGCACGGACGGCGACGGCACCAACATCTCTTCATAGATCGAAAATCCCCGGTCCACGAAAGCGGCAACGCGTTCACGTTCTTTTTTCATCAGCGACCGCCAATTTTCAACGAATTGACGGCCCTCCTGGGGCATCCACAGCGCCTGATCCATCAAACGGTCCACCGTATTCGACGTCTGGGTCTGGGTGAGTTGCCAGGCGCTTTGGAAATTCTCGAAGGCCTGTTTTTGAAAGGCAAACAATTGTTGCGTGATTTTCTGTGGCTCCATCGGCATCCTCCTTTGATTAAAATTGGTGTTTATTTTGCATCGCGGCATGGATCTTATGGCGATTACCATACGAGTATTTTAGTATTTTTTATCTATTTGTCAATTCTATTTTTATTGCGTTGCAATATCGACTTTAGGCTTCATTTGGAGCCCATCCCGGACGGATTGCAAGACCCGCCAGGCCCGCCATATTTTGCTTGCATCCTTGGGATAATCACGTTAGAGTGACCCCAGCTTCTTCGAATTGTTGACCGCTCTCATCTTCTTAATTTGTGTTGCGCCCTTTCCTGTCGTGAAGATAAGCACACCGAACAATCGGCGGCATTTTGTTTTTGGCGAGCAACGGTTTTCAAAGTGATGTGAACTGACCCTGTTGCAATGCCTACTAATGCCCATGGTACATGGCACCATTTGCCGGGATGACATCACGCGTCCCCGTGTTGGAAATGTTATGGTATGAATGCTTTCCCATGGATTCGGGAATCAATAAGCTTGGGAGGCAGGCAATGAAAAACCAACCAACAAATAACCAAGAAGGAAAATATGCGCCCTGCATAGACACCACCACGAGCGAACGACGCAAAGACCACCGACGAATCAATACGAGCGAAGGTTATGTTTACATTGAGATGGTGGGATGGATGGATCGACGGGAGAGGGTCAGGCGCAATGGCGATCCATTTTGTTTCTCACCGGTATCGAGCCATCGGCAGGACGATTAGCAATGCAGGACAATCCAAGCGGTCCACGATTCTTTTGCCGCGCAAAATTGATCCGCATCAAAACGAATCGCCGGGAAAACCGAAATGCATCCCGCAAGGGCGGTAAAATGCCTTTTTGCGATTGTATGGTGCAAGGCCTAATCACGGACTAACATCTATTCGATATAGTTGTTCCCAGCAAGTGTTTCGTGCACCGTAAAACATCGGTAAACAGTAGTTTCATTATCAGCATGCCGGCCAAATCAAAACACTTCCGGTCTTGTTGCCAGTATCTTAAAAATAGAGTGAGAAGTTAACCTCGAATCAATGCCGGGTTGAAGCGTTATCCCAACAACCCGATCACGTATGGAGGGGCACGCATGTCCAAGCGTAAGATTCCGGTGGATCTGATTCTGACAAAGCTTACGGAAGACGCCCAGAGGGTTCAGACGCGGGCCAGGAAAGCATCAAAGGTGTTGTTTGATGATTTGGACACCCAACTGGCCGAAACACCCTATGATGTGATCCACCAGGAGGACCGGGTACGCCTGAAACACTATCGGCCCCGCACCCCCCAGCGACTCCGCACACCGCTTTTGGTGGTCTACGCCTTGATCAATCGTGAAACCATGCTGGATCTGCAGCCCGGGCGAAGCGTGGTGGAACGATTCCTGGATGCCGGCATCGACCTGTACATGATCGATTGGGGGTATCCCACACGCAAAGACCGTTTTTTAGGCCTAGACGATCACATCAACGGCTATATGGACGAGATGGTCGACCATATTCGCAAGGCATGCGGCGTGGACAAGGTCAACCTCATGGGGATCTGTATGGGCGGGACCTTCAGCGTGATCTATTCGGCCCTCTATCCGGAAAAAATCAGAAATCTGGTCACGACGGTCACCCCCACCAATTTCGACACCCAAAAAGGGCTGCTGCATGTGTGGATGAAGGCCCTGGATGTTGACCCGGTGGTGGACACCTTTGGCAATTTGTCGGCCGACATGATGAATTTCGGTTTTTTACTGCTCAATCCCGCTCGCCTGATGATCGATAAATACACCGGATTCATCGAGAACATGCATGACAAGAAATTCGTCGAGAATTTTGTGCGCATGGAGAAGTGGATTTTCGACAGCCCCGATCTGCCCGGAGAAGTATTCCGACAATTTATCAAGGACTGCTACCAGGGTAACAAACTCCTCCAAAACAAGCTGGAGGTCGGCGGCAAGCGGGTCGATCTGAGCCGGCTAACCATGCCACTACTGAATATCTATGGCAAATTCGATCATCTGGTTCCGCCCGAGGCATGTTCGCAGTTGGTCAATCATGTGGGCAGCGAGGATACGCAGGATATCTGCCTCGATACCGGTCATATCGGTATCTATGTCAGCTCGAAATGCCAGAAGGCCTTTGCACCCGCCATTGCCAAATGGCTTGAAGCACGGGATGGGAGGCAGCGCGAGCCGCGTCGCCACACCCAGATGGCCCGAATGGGCGGACCATCGACGCCATCCATGCAACACCAGCTGGAATCCGCCGAGGAAAGCGGTATACGCGTTGGCCATACCGATGCCGGGGGCAAAGGCGTCCCTCAGGTGGTCAATGGGTGAGGGCCGGCTGGTCGGGGCAATCGCATGTAAAAATCAGGACCGGATATCCGGACACAGCGGCCCGATTTTAGAATGACAGACCGGCCTCCAGGAACGGTCCGCTGAATTCCGCATCCACCGACACCCCCTCTTCATCCATCTCGAGTTTTTCATAGCGATACCCACCGGCGGCAAACAAGGGGCCGAAGATGTTGACCTTTACCCGGCCGATGAGGCTGTAAAGATCGTTGTCGCTGAATGAAATCCCCCGGCCCTCGACCTCCACGGACAGCTTTTCGATGGGGCTGAGCCGAACCCGTAGAAAAACCATCGGGATGGGCAGAACGCCGCTTTCCGATTCATCGAGCCCGCTGGACTCCTGGTCAACGCGCAGGTCGTAATCATAGATACGCAGGTTGATACCCAGATCCACGCCCAGCATATCGAGGGTCACCGTCTCCAGGAAAGGAATCCCATAATACAGCGCCACATCCAGGCTGTTCAGCACGCTTTCGGAATGAAAACGGCCGGGATCGAAATCGATATCACCGAATTTGAAACCATCTGTCTTTTTACCGGTGGCGCTGAATTCCAAAGGCGTTGCCATCAGGTATATGTTGGGCAGAAAAAGGGGCATATCGATGGACGCCCGTGCGGATAGCCGCGTTTCAGCGTCATACTTCAGATCCTGTTCCAGATCCAGGATGTCGCCGTCATCTTGGATGTCGTATCCAAGGGTTCCCGATGGCGAATGGCGCCATCCACCGATGGCCACCTCGAGGCCAATCGCTCCTGCCGGAACGGCGAACAAAAGAATCACGGCGCTTGAAACGATGATGGCGACGACACACGTTTTGGTCATTTCTCATCCCTATAAATTATACGTTGAAGCGAAAATTGATGATATCCCCGTCCACCACCTTGTAGGTCTTGCCTTCCAGCCGCACGGTGCCCTTTTTTCGCGCTTCGGCATAACTGCCCGCTGCCATGAGATCGTCGTAGGCCAGCACCTCGGCACGGATGAAGCCTTTTTTGATGTCCGAGTGAATGACTTCGGCGGCATCCACGGCATCGGTGTCGCGCCTGATGGTCCAGGCCCGCACTTCGTCTTCGCCCACGGTGAAAAAAGAAATCAACCCCATCAGCTCATAGGATCGTTGGATCACCCGGTCGGTGGCCGAAGCGGTGATGTTAAACTCGGCCAGAAACTCCGTCGCCTCCGCTTCGGACATCTGAGCCAGTTCCTGTTCCAGCTTGGCGCGGATCACCATGCACGCCTCACCATCGGGCAGGTTGTCGGCGTCTGGCAGGCGATCGTCCTCGTCGTCATTGTTCAAGAGGATCAGCATGGGTTTGGCCGATAGAAAGGCAAATCCGCGCAAGAGCTTGGCCGCGGCGATATCGGAAAAGCGGCGCAGGGGAATTTCCTGATCCAGCGCCTCCTTGCAGCGGTTCAACAAGGTGATTTCCTCGGGATTGGGTTTCTTGCCCCGGCGTTCGTCCAGAGCCAGACGCTCTATACGCTTTTCAACGACCACCAGGTCGGAGATGATCAACTCCTGGTCGATGGCGGTTGCATCATCCTTGGGTGTGGGGGCATCGAGTCCGTACCCGCTGAAATTGCGTACCACATGGATCAAGGCATCGCAGTCGCGTACCTGGGTCCAGAGACTCTGGTCCTTCTTGGCCGTTCCGCCGTGATCCCCCTTGCCGGGCAGGAAATATTCCACGTGAGTAAAGATGGTCTTGCGCGGCTGGTACATGTCGCTCAAGATATCCACCCGCCGATCCGGCACGGTAATGGTGCCGATGCGGCTTTCCTGCCGATTGCCCTCGGCGGTGGTGCTTTGGGTAAGGGCCTCGAAAACAGTGGCTTTGCCTGATTGCGGAAGGCCAATGATACCGAGTCTCATGATATCAATACTCCTTTTTCCGTTTGGTATCTAATGCCGAGCCAGTGCTGTTTTGTCCCGACATGGTGTTTCGATATGTCGAATTCGGATTCGCATATACGGCCCGATCCGTCAAGGCAAATGAACCATTGGGCCAGGGCCGTTGCATTTGGACCGATTCTCCGTATAATAATACAGCGACTTCGAATAAGTATTGGTGTTGATATTTGGGGATGCCTTTTTTCAATGACCAACATACCCATCAACATTCGGATCGATGATCGGGAACGGGCGCCGGTCATCCGTGAAACCCTGGCGGCCATGGACGACGTCACGGTCGAAATTCGGCGCTTGGTGATCGGCGACTTTCAAGTGGCACGCCGACTGCTGGTTGAACGCAAGACCCTCGATGATTTCGCCGTGTCCGTCATTGACGGTCGTTTCTTTAGACAGATGGAGCAACTCGCCGGTTCGTCCATGCAAGGCGTGCTGATCCTCGAAGGTGGCAGCCGCGATCTCAATCACACCGGTGTGCGTCGGGAAGCCCTGCAAGGAGCGATGATTTATACCGGCATTATTCTGAGGGTCCCCATTTTACGGTCCCTGGGGCCGGCCGAGACGGCCCGGCTGATCATCTACGCCGCCCGACAGGTCACGTTGAGCGACACGGGTGCGGTTAAGCGTGCCGGGCGCCGGCCCAAGGGCAAGCGAAAACGCCAGCTATACCTTCTGCAAGGCCTGCCAGGCATCGGTCCGGTGCGGGCAAGGCGCCTCCTGGATCATTTCGGCAGCGTCCGCAATGTTTTCACCGCCCCCCCCGATGAACTGACAGCGGTATCCGGCATCGGAGGAGATATGGCCCGCAGAATTGGCTGGGCGGTTGGCGAATCGGTTTTGCCTTTTGGTGACGATTGCGAAGCGCTCCTTGATATTTAAATCACCTGGGAAGTCACTTTTTCACGCCGAACCTAAGTTTATGATGCAATATCAGCGGCCAGGACACCCGCCTTGAAGGCCTCGATGCCGATTTCATCGATCATGAAACCAAGCCGATAACGGCGGGAATTGGTTTGGTAATAGGCGATGATCTTGGCCACCATCTGAAGGGCATTGTCCCAGTCGAGATCCTCGAACAATAGGTCGGCCAAACGGGGTTTAATCCCTCCCATGCCGCCGACCAAAAGATTCCACCCCTTCTTCGTGCCAAAAAGAGAGAGATCCTTGATGCAATTTTCACCGCATTGAATCTTGCAGCCGCTAACCGCCATTTTCATCTTACTGGGCAAGATCATCCCATGGTAACGGTCATCGAGCGTTTTGCCCATTTGGATGCTGTCCTGTTTGGCAAGCCGGCAATGCGCGATGCCTGGACAGACCTTGACGCTGCGAACGCAGAGGCCGACGGCATGGCCTGGGCCAAATTCCAGCGCATCCCAGATATCATCGACGTCTTTTTCCTCGATACCCAGCAGCGCGATGCGGGCGGCACTGGTGATTTTTAAGGTCGAAACGTTATATTGGCGGGCGACATCGGCTATTTTTTCCAACATTTCAGGGGTGACAAGACCACAAGGGAGGTGGGGGGCAATCCCGTAAGTCTTTTTATCGCGCTGTAATATTACGCCTTTTTCGCCATCCTTGAGCATCGTGGTTTCCTTTCCGATGAAGATTCAAAATGGTCGCATCACGCGTTAAATAATCCTTAACCCATTGAGAAAACTGTGGTTGTTTAAATCAACGCCTGATTTCGCATTCCGCGAGTATTTCAAAACCATGGGTGGGTGTCAATACCGACGGGTCGGCCCGACAGGGCAATCGCAAGTAAAGTTGGTATTCAATGTGCCTGCTCATGGCTCATACGCACGACACAGGCGTCAGCGGAAGGAATCGATATCATCGATGCCGGTATTCACGAATCGTTGTCGTTGTCAGCGCAGCGGTTTTCGTAATCGGTATCGGTATCGAAACGAAAAAGACGATTACGACGACGATTACGACAACGACAACGATTTCGATACACCTGAGTTACATGCGATTGCCCTGTCGCCCTACAGCATACGCCTTGACTAGTTGAATCGTATTGGATAATGGGCACTACTTAAGAAAAAAGCCTTTCTTCTCCAGGAACGATTTCATCTGGGGTCGGATGATGCGGCTCATGAAGTCGGCCATCTGGCGTGTCCAGGTCTCGTCCCTCAAGTTGTCGTTGCGGTTGAGGTAGTAGTGGTTGGTCGTGCGGTCATAGGACGCCAGCAGATCCGGCGTATGCGCATCGGGATAGCGATCGGTAAACAGCACGGCTTCCACGGGTAAGCGGGGCTTGGGCGGCGGGTCGTGGGCCGGCCATCCCAGACACATGCCGAACACGGGATAGGCCTGGTCGGGGATATCCAAGAGATCGCATACCGTCTGGGGATCGTTGCGGATGCCGCCGATGAAGACACCGCCCATGCCCAATGATTCGGCGGCCAGCAGGACATTCTGGGCCAGCAGGGCCGTGTCCACGGTGACGGTGACAAATTGCTCGGCCCAGCCTTTTTCCATCTGTTTGCCGTGCCGCCGGCAGGCGCGTTCCAGACGGTTCATGTCGGCGCAAAAAACCAGGAAGACCGGTGCGTGTTCCACCCACACCTGGGGGCCGGCCAGTTGAGCGATGGTATGGCGCTTGCCAGGGTCCTTGACGCGAATGATGGTATAGGATTGCACAAAATGGGAGGTCGCGGCGCATTGCGCCGCCGCGACGATGGTCCTCAAGGTCTCGTCATCCACCGGCCGGTCGCTGAATTTGCGAATCGAGCGGTGGGATCGGATCAGTTTGATCATCGGATTCATAGGTTACCTGCCTTCGGGTATGGGGTCCGGATCGGTATTTGGATTTTTTGGGGATGATGGTGAATCGTTTTTTAATCGCCGGCCGGCCTCGTCGTCCACGCTGCGCAAATGCAAATCGCGTTGGGGAAAGGGGATTTCCACGCCCTCGATGCGGAAGCGACGGTCGATCTCGCTGATCAGCGCACTCTGGATAAAGCGGCGGTCGGCAAAATCGGCGATCCACACCCGCAATTGGAAATCCAGGGAGCTGTCGCCGAAATTGAGAAACAATACCACCGGCGGCGGATCTTCGATGACTTTTGGGCTCTGTGTGGCCACCTCCATGAGCACCCGCATCACGGTCTCCACATCCGATCCGTAGGCTACGCCCACGGGGATAATGAGCCGCATGCTGCGGTCGCCCAGGGTCCAGTTGGTGACTTGGTTGGAAATCAAATCGCCGTTGGGCACCACGATCTCGGCCCGGTCAAAGGTCTGCACGGTGGTGGCACGCAATCCGAGATTGGTCACCCGGCCCTGCTGACCATCGCCGAGTTGGATCACATCGCCGACCTTGATGGGGCGTTCGAAGAGCAGGATCAAGCCGGAAACGAAATTGTTGACGATGGCCTGCATGCCGAACCCGATGCCGACCCCCAGCGCGCCACCGATGATGGTGATGTTTTTCAACTCGAATCCCATGGCCGACAGAGCGATCAGAAATCCCACCAAGATCAGACCATAATGCACCAGGCGCACAATCGACAGACGCGCCCCGCTATCCATGTGCCCGCGATTGAGGATTTTTTCCATGAGCAGGGCCTGCAAGCCCCAGGAGGCGGCGAAGGAACCATACAGGATCATTCCGGCCACCAACACCAGGCTGACGGTGATCTGATTCCCGCCGATGCTGAAACCGTAGCTGAAAAATGACTGCAATGCCTCTGTCGGCAAGGCATAGATTTTCCAGGCCACCAGCAGATTCGCGGCCACGAAGGTGCCGATGACGACATTGATCGCGACGATGACGCGCGAGAGAATGAGGTTGGCGTTGGCACGAAAAAAAGTCAAGCCGTCCATGGGAAGAAGTTCGGCGGCCAGTTCCAACATCACCCGGGCCACGCGGATCATGGCCACGCCCATGAGCAGGATCACGGCCGTACGCAGGGCGCTGTCCATGAGCTGAACGGCAAATCCGCTGAATCCGATCACATCCGCCACGACGATGAGGGCAAAGACCAGTACGATCAGTCGGATGCCCCATCGTTGCCAAGCCGGTTTGTCGGCGGCTGCCACCCGGCGTGCGCGCCAACTGAAATAGATCACTCCGGCCAGGGTCCAGATCAGGATGAACAGGCGCATCAGGGCCAGTGGAATGCTCAGCACGAGAAGGACCTGAAACATGACCGCCACGACCACGAGGATGGTGATGGCCCGTTTGATCCAGGCATCCTGTACGAAGGCCGTTACCATTCGCCCCATGGCGATACAGGCCAGCACCTGAATCAGCATACGCCAGGCTTCCGGTTGGGGACCGTAAAGGAAGGAGAGCGTAAAAATGGAGATGAACAAGGGCAGGGCGATGGGCCGTTTGCCGATGAAACGGCGGTCGGCCCGGCCGATCAGGTTCGGGCGATGTCGGCGGATCAGGGAGAAAAGCATCGCGAAGAGGGCGACCTGAAGGCCGATGACCCAGCCCTTGGACGCAAAGAAGACCTTTTCCGGCAGCGGCAGGGCGTTGATTATCTTTTGCGGTTCGTGCATCAACTCGATCAATTGTCGCAAATAATCGAGGGAAAAGAGGGTCGACGTGCCGCTGCGCAAGGTGCCGCCCCGCTGCTTGACCATGATGGAATCGATTTGACTGATCAGGCCGCCGATCCTGGCCTCGGTTTCCCCGGCCTGTTGCTGGACAAGCAGCATGGGTTCCAATTGTTGAGCGATGAGATCCAAGGCCTGGTCGACATTTGCCTCGGCGTGGTCCAAGGCATCGGCAACACGTTGGAGGACGGGATCGGCCTCGAGGGATTCGCGCCAGGCACGCCAGCGCTGCCGTTCGACAATCCAGTTTCTACGCCAGCTCTCGATACGCTGAATGCCTCGGGTCAGTGCCTCTACCACACGTTCCACGGCAAGCGCCTCATTGCGAACCTCGCCTTTGAGCGATGCCAGGAGCTGATAACTTTGCAGGTCCTCGGCGTTGATGGCCTCGAGCCGTTTTTGGAACAGGTCACTCTGGCTGCCGGCCTTCTTCAGGCGCCCGGCTTTTTCATCCAAGCCATCCAGCGAATCCAATTGGCGTTGCAGCATGGCCAATTGCTGGCCCAGGGCCCCGGCTTTGTATACCACGTCCGCCAGGCTGACCGGGCTGCTGGTCGGCTGTGCATCCTCCTCGCCGCGGACGATCCCGCCGGTTGTCAATACCATCAAGCCGATGAGCAGCCCGGTGAATCCACTGTGAATGCCTATTCGCCTGGATACCATCATGACGCCATCTTTCCGATATTCTTTCTGAGGTTTCGATATTAATGGTTAGGCGGCCATCGCCGGCTGACGCGCGAGTATCTCACCCACGGCGGCGATGCTTCCCACGCACAGCAATTCATCGGCAAGGTCGCGACAGGCGTCGATGGTCAAGCCGCTGATCTGTCGCTGCAGGCCGGGCATGAACTGCGGGTCGATGCTCAGGCGGCGGATGCCGATGCCGATCAGGAACGGGAGCATGGCCGCGTCGTGCCCCATTTCCCCGCAGATGCTGATGGGTTTGGCATGGGTGTCGGCAATGCGGACTACCTTCGCCAGGGCGCGTAGTACGGCCGGATGCTCGGGACGATAGTAGCCGGCCACGTGTTTGTTGCCGCGGTCTACGCCGAGCATGTACTGAACGAAATCATTGGTGCCGATGGCGAAAAAGTCGGCCTCGGCGGCAAATTCGGCCATGGTTTCCACCACCGAGGGCAGTTCCACCATCATGCCGATGGACGGATGGTCGTGATGGTCCAGCCCGTCGGCGTCGAGCCGCTCCAGGCAATCCCGAACCACTTGGCGGGCCATATAAAAATCGTCGAGCGAAGAGATCAATGGAAACATGATCCCCAGGGATGGGCATTCGGCGGCGGCGCGCAGGATGGCGCGAATCTGCGCCTCGAAGATATCCGGGTAGGCCAGGGAAAAGCGGATGGAGCGTAGTCCCAGTTCCGGATTGGGATCGGTCGGCGCATCGGTGTAGGCCAGGGTCTTCTCGCCACCGATATCCAAGGTCCGGAACACCACCGGCTTTTCGGCCATGGCCTCGACCACTTGGCGATAGACCAGGTATTGTTCGGTTTCCGAGGGAAACGTGGGGCGAATCAGAAAGGGGAATTCGGTACGGTAAAGGCCAATGCCTGCCGCTCCCATCTCCCGTGCCAGGGGCAATTCGGCCAGGAGATTGATGTTGGCCGACAGGTGAATCGGCGTGCCGTCCATCGTCTGCACCCGCCCTGCCTGAATGGGGGATTGCCGAGCCGTCACCTCGATTTGGGCCTGGTCGCGAGCCGCGAAGCGCTGGATGATATCCGAGGCCGGGTTCACATAGACGTTGCCCACATCGCCGTCGATGAGAATGAGGGTGCCCTCGGCCTGGTGCATCAGATCCGGGCACTGCACCACCACCATGGGGATCTTAAGGGAACGGGCGATGATCGACACATGGGAAGTGACGCCGCCGTTGGCCAATACGATGCCGGCCACGGCTTCGGCCGACAGTTTCAGGAGTTCCGATGGGTAAAGCTCCTCGGTGACAATCACCCGGCCACTGTCCAGTTCATTTTCTTCCGCTTCATGCGGTGCCAGATTGCTTAGCAGGCGGCCGGCCAGGTCCTCGATATCGATGACCTTTTCCCGGATATAGGGGTGGGGGCTGTCTTCGAACAGGTTGATGTAATGGCGGGCCACGTCCCGCACGGCCCGGGTGGCCGGAATGCCTTCTTCGATTTCCGCGGCCATGCGATCGATGAATTTAGGGTCCTTGAGCATCATGAAATGGGCGGCGAAAATCAGCGCGGCGCTTTCGGGAAGCTGTTCGGCGCATCGACGCTGGAGGCGGTCCAACTGCCGGGCGGTTTTATCGATGGCTCGGCGAAAATCGGCCATGTGGCCATGATCCTGGGCATGGGACCCCGTCAGTAGCTTGGCATGACTCTTACCCCATATCCTCGCGCGTCCTATGGCGAATCCGCTAGAGGCTTGTTGTCCCTTGATAAAACCCAGATTACACGCCGGGCGCTCGGAGATATCGCACGTGCGCTGCAGGTCCATGAGCAGTCGGGCGTTTTCCAGCACCGCGGCCAGCTGCGCGGCGGTGGCCTTCAGGGCGGTCACATCGGTGGTGTCAAAAAAATCGGCCTCGGTGTGCTGTACGACCAATACACCGATCTTGACCGCGCCCTTTTTGATGGGGACGGCCAGGAAGGACTCGTATTGCAGCTCGTCGGTCTCCGGGAAATAACGAAACCGCGGATTCTGGCTGGCGTGACCTTCGCACACGGGCTGGCCCGTAGCCATGACCGTTCCCACCAACCCTTCACCCAATCCCATGCGCACCTGCCCAACGGCCCCGGGATTGAGCCCCACGGTGGCCTCGAGTGCCAGCGCGTCACCGTTTTCATCATACAGGTAAATGGAGCATACCGGGGTTCCCAAATGGTTGGAAACCAGGATGACGGTGCGCTGGAGAAAATTTTCGATATTTTCGCTGCCCGTGACTAGCGCCGATAGGTCACTGAGGTCACAGAGCATGTTCAACAGATCTTGGCGTTTCTTGTTCATCGTTGCTTCGACCTTTTGGGCGCTTCTATAAGCCATTTTACGGTGTCATGTGCAGCCATCGTCGCTCCATGAACGAAAAATAGGCTTGCAAATAGCGAGGCAATTTTTAACAATTACAAGTGTTGCTTGGTTTGACTTAATTATGGCCGGTTACATGATTGCTGAGATTGTCCGGCTCCAAAAAATGCATCAATTGTGCCGCCCTGGCCACGATTCTTCCCATATCACGCCCCATAAGGGCCCCATCGCACTACTGGCGCCGATGGTCAATAACAAAAATGCGTTGTCCTGGACAAAATCGATACATTTTCGTAAAAAATAGGCATTCGTTTAGCCGTGAACATGATTAGAAAGAAAAACGGTGCCAACCATGACCCTTATGCGCGACCCCTTGCACTGCCGTTTCGAACCCGGCGGCCTCCACGACCCGGCATACGACCATGACGCCTGTGGTGTCGGCATGATATGCGACATCAACAATCGCAGGAGCCACACCCTGATCACGGACGCCTTACAGATTCTGATCAACCTGACTCACCGGGGCGCCTGCGGTTGCGATGAGACCACCGGCGACGGTGCCGGCATTTTGATGCAAAAGCCCCATGCATTTTTGCGCATCGCCGCCCGCGAGGCAATGATTCATCTGCCGGCGGAATCTGATTACGCCACCGGCTTGGTCTTCTTGCCCGACGATGCCCGCCTGCGGCGGGCTGCGGAAACGGCCCTGGCTGAGGCCGCCGCCCAGATGGGGCTAAACCTGCTCGGCTGGCGCGATGTCCCGGTTCATGCGGAGGCGGCCGGCGATCTGGCCCGCCGGGTGATGCCGATCATTCGCATGCTTTTCGTGGGCAAGGGGGCCCCTTGCGACGCGGCGGTGTTCGAGCGGCACCTGTTTTTGATGCGTAAACTCGCCGAGAACCAGATCCGCAACAATGCCGAGGGGTTTCACCTGGTCAGCCTCAGCGCCCGCACCCTGGTCTACAAGGGCATGCTCCTGGCCGACCAGATGGTCGCCTTCTATCCAGACCTTGGTCATCCGGCCATGGCCAGCGCCATGGCCCTGGTCCACCAGCGATACAGCACCAATACCTTGCCCGCCTGGAATCTGGCCCAGCCCTTCCGGTATCTGTGCCACAATGGAGAAATCAATACCGTCGAGGGCAATCGTGCCTGGATGCGGGCCCGGACCCCCCTGTTCAGCGATCCGATCTGGGGCAAGCAAATCGCCGATTTGGCTCCGGTCTGTTCGCCGGGTGGCAGTGATTCGGCCTCCCTGGACAATGCCCTGGAACTGCTTCTTTTCACCGGCCGTCCCCTGGCCCAATGCATGATGATGCTGATCCCCGAGGCCTGGCAGCATCACCAGACCATGAGCCGCGCCAAACACGATTTTTACGCTTATCACGGCTGCCTGATGGAGCCCTGGGACGGCCCGGCGGCCGTTGCCTTTACCGACGGAACTCAGGTGGGCGCGGTGCTGGACCGCAATGGCTTGCGCCCCACTCGCTATACCATCACCCGCGACGGCCGGGTGATCATGGCTTCGGAGACCGGTGTGCTACCGGTGGACCCGGTTGATGTGATCCACAAGGGTCGCCTGGAACCGGGCCGCATGTTTTTGGTGGATCTTGAGCAGCACCGCATCATCCATGACGATGAGATCAAACAGGCCATGGCCGCCCGGCAACCTTACGGTCGTTGGCTCGAACAGAACCTGCTGCATCTGGCCGACCTGCCGCCGGCCGAACCTCCTGAATGGCCAACCGGTGATGATTTATTGGCCGAGCAGCGGCGTTTCGGTTTCACGGCCGAAGATCTCAAATTAATTCTGGCACCCATGGCCGTCAAGGGTGCCGAGCCTACCGGTTCCATGGGCGATGACATCCCTTTAGCCGTTCTGTCCCGGCGTCCGCGCCTGTTATACGATTATTTCCGCCAGCTGTTCGCCCAGGTGACCAACCCCCCCCTGGACGCCATCCGGGAAAAACTGGTGACCTCCCTGGCCACCCCCATGGGTCGGGAGCATAACCTGTTTGCCGAAACGCCCTTGCATTGTAGGCAGTTGATGCTGCCCCAGCCGATTTTGAATCCCGAGGAGATGGCCGCCATCCGGCATTCCCGTCACGAGGATTTGACATCCGTCGCACTGTCCATTTGTTGGCCCGTGGCCGAAGGCGCTGCCGGCTTGGAAAACGCCTTGACCTCCTTGTGTCGTTATGCGGTTTACCAGGTGGAGGCCGGCGCCCGCCTGCTGATCCTGACCGACCGCCAGATACCCGCGGGTCAAGCCCCCATACCGGCCTTGCTGGCCACCGCTGCCGTGCACCATCATCTGATCGAGGCCGGCATGCGCGCCCGTTGCGGACTGATCATCGAGACCGGCGAGGCCCGGGAGATCCACCATTTTTGCTGTCTGTTGGGCTACGGCGCCGGGGCGGTGGTGCCCTGGCTGGCCCTGGCCACCCTGGATCACCTGGCCCGGGAGGCCCGGCTGGACGGCGTCGATGCCCAAACGGCCCGTGACCGGTATGTCGCTGCCGTGGGCAAGGGAATCCTCAAGGTCCTGTCCAAGATGGGCATCTCCACCCTGCAGAGTTATCGGGGGGCTCAGCGTTTCGAGTGTGTGGGGCTCGATCGGTCGATCGTGGATCGCTGGTTTTCCGGCACGGCGTCGCGTATCGGCGGCATGGATTTGAATACCCTGGCCCAGGAGATCGCCCTACGCTGCGATAGGATGGAAAAGCCGGCCAGCACACCGGCGGACGAACTTCTGGATTTGGGCGGACGGTACAAGTGGCGCCGGGGAGGCGAGGCGCATCAATACAACCCGACCACCATTCCCTTGCTGCAACAGGCCGTGCGCCGGGACGATGCCACGGCATGGCGTAAATTCTGCGATGCCGTGCGTGATCTCAACCGGCAAGAGGGACTGTTGCGCGGGCTGTTCGATTTCGAACCGGCCGACGCCCCCCTGCCATTGGATGCCGTGGAACCCTGGACCGAGATCGTCAAGCGGTTTAAAACCGGGGCCATGTCCTACGGATCCATCAGCAAGGAAGCCCATGAGACCCAGGCCATCGCCATGAACCGCATCGGTGGCAAGAGTAACAGCGGCGAGGGGGGTGAGGACGCCGACCGGTTCATTCGGGACACCAACGGCGACTGGCGTAACAGTGCCATCAAACAGATCGCCTCGGGTCGTTTCGGCGTCACCATCGCCTATCTGGCCAGCGCCGTGGAACTGCAGATCAAGATGGCCCAGGGCGCCAAGCCCGGCGAGGGCGGCCAGCTGCCCGGAGAGAAAGTCTATCCCTGGATCGCCAAGACCCGGCACAGCACCCCCTACGTGGGGTTGATCTCGCCCCCCCCCCACCACGATATCTACTCCATCGAAGACCTGTCCCAGCTGATCTTCGACCTGAAGTGCGCCAACCCCAACGCGCGCATCAATGTCAAACTCGTCTCGGAAGTCGGCGTGGGAACCGTCGCCGCCGGCGTGGCCAAGGCCGGCGCCGACGTGATCCTGATCAGCGGCGAAGTGGGGGGCACCGGCGCCGCGCCGCTCACCGCCATCCGCTACGGCGGGCTGCCCTGGGAACTGGGCCTATCCGAAACCCAGCAGACCCTGATCCATAATGGATTGCGCGACCGGGTGGTACTGGAGTGCGACGGTCAGCTCAAAACCGCCCATGACGTGGCCGTGGCCTGCCTGTTGGGTGCCCAGGAATTCGGCTTCGGCACCATCGGCCTGGTGGCCCTGGGCTGCGTCATGATGCGGGTCTGCCATCTCAACACCTGCCCCGTGGGGATCGCCACCCAGGATCCGGCATTGAGGAAGAAATTCACCGGCCAGCCCGAACATCTGATACGATTGATGCGCTTCATCGCCGAGGATCTGCGCACCATCATGGCCCGGCTGGGGTTTCACAGTGTCGACGAAATGAGCGGCCGGGTGGATCGCCTCAAGGCCGGGCCGGCCCTCGATCACTGGAAGGCCCGCGGCCTGGATCTATCGCCCATCCTCTATCGGCCCCGGCCCGCAGCGCATATCGAGGCTTTTTGTGTTCCCAAGGCGCCATTGGCCATGGCCGATGATTCGCCCGACGCCGATTTGATTCGGCAGGCCGCGCCAGCCCTCGAATCGCGCCAGGCCGTGACCATCAGCCAGGCGCTTTCCAACGTCCAGCGCACGGTGGGCACCCGACTCAGCTATCAAATCGTCAAGCGTTTTGGCGAAACTGGCCTGCCCGAGGATACGATTCGGATCGCGGCCGCCGGCAGTGCCGGCCAGAGTTTTTTTGCCTTTGGCGCGCCGGGGATTTCGGTGCGTGTCGCCGGGGATGCCAACGACTACTTCGGCAAGGGACTTTGCGGCGCCCGGCTGGCCATTCGTCCGCCGGAAACGGCAACCTATATCGCCGAGGAAAACATCATCATCGGCAACGTGGCCCTCTATGGGGCGACGTCCGGCCGGGCCTATATTCGCGGTCGGGCCGGCGAGCGCTTCGCCGTGCGCAACAGTGGTGCGTGGGCCGTGGTGGAAGGGGTCGGCGATCATGGCTGCGAATATATGACCGGCGGTCGGGTGGTGGTGCTGGGCCCGACCGGTCGCAACTTTGCCGCCGGCATGAGCGGCGGCATCGCCTATGTCATGGAGGATGACGCCGGTCAGTTTGAGCGCTTTGGCTGCAACCGGGAGTCGGTGGACCTGGATCCGCTTTCCACCGAGGACGAAGCCGAGTTGGTGGGGCTGATCGAGGAACACCTGAATCTCACGGACAGCGATGTGGCCCGGCGGTTATTGGAACAACGGTCGGCCATCCGAACCCGCTTCATCAAGGTCATGCCCAAGGAATATAAAAAAGCCTTGGCGCGAATAGGAGCGTAACCATCATGGGCAAGCCCACAGGATTCATGGAACACGACCGGCAGTTGCCCGACAGGCGACCGGCCACCGAGCGGATCAAGGATTTCAAGGAGATCTATCGATCCTTTCCCGAGTCCACCTTGCGCGAGCAGGCGGCCCGCTGCATGGACTGCGGGGTGCCCACCTGCCATGCCGGATGTCCACTGGGCAACCGTATCCCGGACTGGAACGACGAGGTCTACCATGGACGCTGGGAAGCGGCCTTCAAACAGCTGGCGGCCACCAACAACTTCCCCGAGTTTACCGGCCGGCTTTGCCCGGCGCCGTGCGAGGAAGCCTGCGTGCTCTCCATCAATGCCCCGGCGGTGACTATCGAGCAGATCGAGAAAACCATCATCGAAAAAGCGTTCGCCAACGGATGGGTGCAGCCCCGGCCGCCATCCCGGCGCACGGGAAAAACGGTGGCCGTCATCGGTTCCGGTCCCTCCGGTCTGGCGTGTGCCCAGCAACTCAATACGGCCGGCCATGCGGTGACCGTCTTCGAGCGCGATGGTCGCCCCGGCGGATTGCTACGCTACGGAATTCCCGACTTCAAGCTGGAGAAATCGGTTCTGGACCGACGCCTGGATGTACTGCGCCAGGAGGGCATCGTCTTCAAGACCGGTACTCCGGTCGGGGAAACGATCCCGGCCGATCGGCTGTGCCGTGATTTCGACGCCGTGGTATTGTGCACGGGCAGTACCCGTCCCCGCGATCTGCCGATTCCCGGCCGGGAACTGGCCGGCGTTCACCACGCCATGACCTTTCTCGCCAGCCAGAACCGGGTGATTGCCGGCGAAACGCGGCAGCTGGCCGTCGACGCCGCCGGTAAGCAAGTGATCGTCGTCGGGGGAGGGGATACGGGAAGCGACTGCATCGGTACCAGCCACCGGCAGGGAGCGGTGTCGGTGGTCAATTTCGAGCTGCTTCCCCAGCCCACCGAAGCGCGGCCACCGGGCCAGCCCTGGCCATACTGGCCCATGCGATTGCGCACCAGCAGCAGTCACGAGGAAGGCGGCACCCGCCACTGGAATCTGCTTACCAAGCGGTTCATCGGTGAAAAGGGGCGGGTGGCCGCCCTGGAAACGGTGACCGTCCAATGGGCGGAACAAGATGGCCGTCCGGTGCGTTTCGAAGAGATCCCCGGATCCAAAAAAGTCTGGCCGGCGGACCTGGTACTCTTGGCGTTGGGGTTCGTTGGCCCCGAAGCGGACACGATCGTGGCGCAGCTGGATTTAACCGTGGATGAACGCGGCAACCTTGCCACCGACGCCAGTTGCATGACTTCCCGAAACGGTGTTTTTGCCGCCGGTGATGCCCGCCGCGGCCAATCGCTTATCGTTTGGGCCATCTCCGAAGGCCGTGAAACCGCCCGGCATGTGGACCTTTTTCTCATGGGCAAGAGTGACCTGCCGGCAAAGCCTTGCTGTGACTTACCCAGGGTGTAATCAATACCCCCTATTCTGACGATAAATACAAAATTGTGAAAAAAGATTACAAAGGCAACAAAGTTGTGATTTTTAGCCTTGCTTACCGATTTGGTTTCCGTATATATATTTTCATCTTGAGAAAAAAGTTTTCATTATAATTGAGACCTTCAGCCTACTGCCTAAATTAAAAGGCTCAATGGAACGGCTTTTGCTTTCTTGACGATAAAACACGATCGTGAGACATGCAGCACCATATGGCGCCCTAAAGCCTGTTTTTGGCTGCTACAGGCTTTAACGGCAAACCAAGTGGACCGGGCCATATTCTCTCCCCCGGTCCACTATCCTTTTTCACGGCTATTTATTACTTTGAACCAATCGCGCCCTGTCGGATGGGCAATGGGATCGCCTTAACCATGGTTTACGCCAAAGTCATCGAAATGTTGGATCGTAGTGGTTATTCATACCGTGTACACGAACACCTGCCCGTCACTACCGTGGATGAGGCGCACCAGAAAGTTCCGCACCTGACCCGCAACCTGTTGAAGACCGTGGTTTTCAGGATCAAGGATGCGCATTGGATCTTGGCCGCGGTGACCGGCAATGTGCGTATTCATTACAAGAAACTGGCCGATGCCATGGCGGTGAAACGAAGGGACTTACGCGCCATCTCCCCGGCGCAGGTAGAATCCGAACTGGGCTTTCAGATCGGCGGTGTCGGCCCGTTTCCGTTCCGGGAAGATATTCGCGTCGTCTTCGATGAGACACTGGCCCCCCTGGACACCATCTTCTGCGGCAGCGGTAGAAATACCCGCACGATTGAAATGCAGATCGCGAATCTCATCGAACTTGCCAACGCGCAGGTATTCCCGATTGTCAAATAGTGTCGTTTGTTCTATCGACCATTGCTCTACCCCGGCGGCACGAACCCTACCCGTGACATGCGTCTTGCCCAACTTTTTGCTGGTTTCTCCAGGAAACTTGATGGTATCATCCATAGAAACGCGGGAGGACAAGATGAACTATTTCGAATACCGCAAGGGCGAACTTTGGGCCGAGGCGGTTCGTGTCGCCGAACTGGCCGACCGACACGGCACGCCGCTTTATGTTTATTCCACCAAAACCCTGAAACGCCATTATCGGGCGTTTGACATGGCGCTTGCGGGCATTGCGCATCTGACCTGTTTTTCGGTCAAGGCCAACAGTAACGTCAGCCTGCTACGGTTGTTGGGCTCACTCGGTGCGGGGGCGGACATCGTCTCCGGCGGCGAGTTATACCGGGCGCTGGCCGCCGGTATCGATCCGCGCAAGATTGTCTTTTCCGGTGTGGGCAAGCAAGACAGTGAAATCAAGGACGCCCTCGAGGCCGATATCCTCATGTTCAATGTGGAATCCGTCCAGGAGCTGGAGCGTATCGGCGCCATCGCTCAGGGAATGAATACCGTGGCCCGCATCAGTATCCGTATCAACCCCGACGTGGATCCCAAAACCCATCCGTATATCTCAACGGGACTGAAAAAAAATAAATTCGGGCTGGACATGCTCGAGGCCACCGGCGCCTATTCCATGGCCAGTCGGCATCCGGCCTTGGATCCGGTGGGCATGGATTGCCACATCGGCTCCCAGCTTACCCTGATCGAGCCGTTTAGCGAGGCCCTGGAAAAGCTGCTTGACTTTGCCGACCGCCTGAAAGCGTCGGGAATCGACATCCGTTATCTTGATCTGGGCGGGGGGTTGGGAATCACTTACGATGCGGAATGCCCGCCACTGCCCCAAGACCTGGGGCAGGTTATCGTGGATACCCTTGCCGGCCGACGGCTTACGGTGATTCTCGAACCGGGCCGCGCCATTGCCGGCAATGCGGGTATTTTGGTCACCCGGGTGATCTACAACAAAGAGACACCGACCAAGCATTTTGTGATCGTCGATGCGGGGATGAACGATTTGTTGCGCCCCTCCCTGTATCAGGCGTTTCATCGCATCGAGGAAGTCGTACCCCGGCACCGGCCGAAAAAGAACGTCGATGTTGTTGGGCCGATCTGCGAAAGCACCGATTTTCTGGCCCAGAACCGCGCGCTTTCCGCCATGCAGCCCGGAGAACTGCTGGCCGTCTTTTCCGCCGGGGCTTATGGTTTCACCATGTCGTCCCAGTATAACTCCCGGCCGCGGGCCGCCGAGGTGATCGTGGATGAAGACAAGATCATAATGGCGCGCCGACGCGAGACTTACCAAGATTTGATTGCGCTCGAAACCTGACGCCGTTGCAGTGGGCGCTGGCGTTTGTTTAAACATTTACCCGATAATTTGGGGGTAGCCCACACCACAAGACTTTTTTTCAAAGCGTCTTTTAGCGATAATGAAAAAATGCCCTTATTGTGCCGAAGAGATCCAGGACGCGGCCATAAAATGTAAACACTGCGGTGAGTTTCTGGATTCATCAAAAATCCTCGCCAGGGTGAAAAATAAGATGCCCTGGTATTTTCGAAGCTCATTCATTGTTTTCGCCATTGCGGCGGTCGGTCCCCTGGCCTTGCCGCTGATCTGGTGGCGGCCGCAGACGTCACGAGCATGGAAGATTGGGCTGACCATCGCAATCCTGGCGTTGAGCTGGCTTTTATGGCAGATGACGATGGTCGCCTTTCAGTCAATAAAGGCCTATATGGATGTACTCAACGGATTGTAACGAAGCCCCGCAGGCCTCCTCCTGATCTTCAGCATCCGCATCCGGAACACACACCATGGAACGGCAAGCCGAAAAAACGATCCTCGTGGTCGAGGATGATGAACATACCGCTTCCCTCATTGCCGTTTAGTTGAAACGGAATGGGTTCCTTCCGCTGGTCGCAGGCGATGGAAAGGTTGAACTCGGCTTATGCCTGCCGTTGCCCTCACCATTGGGGGCTGCTTCGCCACCATTAGGTACCGTCACCGACCAGTGGTAATTCCTTTTCGATATGAAAATATACCACATGCCGCTCCGCCTCCGCGGGGACGGTCGTCTTGCATCGCCGGCATAGTTCTTCGATCAGCTGGGCATCTTGTTCTTCGCGGATCTTCTTCAGGTGAAGGCGGATTCCTTTATAGCCCGGGGCATCCTCCCTGAAAAGAAACGCGGCCTGGGGATTGGATTGTAGATTGTGGTGGGACAGCCGGTCGCGCATGATCAACGCCAATGAACCGTCTTCCATTACATGTGGGCGTGCGTAGATCGCATTGTTCACCTGGCCGCGATCATTGGCCGTGGATAGCACCCCCATTCCCTCGTTGGTTTCAAAATAGGATTTAAGATTCATGAATACCTCCTCGTATCGATTGATACTGAACTATCGGTAATAAGAACAACCTATACAATTATTCTATCCGTGGTTATTACCCCAAACCGCAAACACGGGATCCGAAACCATCAATTCTCCCGCATATTTATCATCCCGTGGGCGAGGCAACCCGCGGATGGAGGTGGTTCCCACATCTTCAAAAACACCGCCTCGCAGAAAATATTCCATTACCAGCCCCATCCGTTCGAACTCGTGAATTTGTTCCCAGATCCGAATCACCTTGGGAGGAAACCAGCGATTGGAAAAGACGACGACGAATGTGCCCCCGGGCTTCAATACGCGTGCTACATCCTTGAAAACCGCCAGGGGCTTGATCAAATACTCAACCGACACCGCACACAAGGCCACATCGAAAGTAGCATTATTGTATGGGAGCGTTGGGTTTTCATTCAAATCGTGAACCTGAACATCGGTTAACCGGTCGTTCTGCTCCATTTCCGTGGCATTCATGCCCAACCCGCTGACACGGGCAAGGTTTACCTTTTCGGGAAGGTGGGACTCCCAGCTGCTCATCAAGTCAAGCACCTTCATTCCGTCCTTGACAAAGCGCTGGTAAATTTCGGTCACCATCTCTCGGGCGGTCCGATCCAAATGATGAACCAATCTCGGACCCGCGTAAAACGCCTCATCCGCTTGATCATTTTTGCGGGCGAAGGGGGTGTCGCTGAAAAAATCGGTGGGTGTATCGGGCCATCGAACCTGCATGCCCGGGCCATCCGTGAGTCGCCCCACCCAATCCTCGCTACTCCCTCCCCGCTCATTTTCTTTTGCCGACACCTGACCGACTGTCATCTCCACCGTAAGCGGATAGTCGGATAGGGGATGAGAGAGGTTTGCTACCATATGGCCATTATTCACCCCAATACATCGGAAGGGTTCTGTATTTTGGGGAAATATACCGGATAGATCGCTCAAGCGACCTTTTGGATAAAATCGTCCCCGTCTTGGGGTCATGGAAAATCGCCGGCGGCTCACCTTCAGCGGCGGCTCGTTTTTTCCGAAGAGCTCACCGGATGAAAAGCTAACCGTCACTTTATCCAACGGTTGCCTACCGATCAGTGCGCGGCGAATTTTTTCCGGAAGCCAGTCACGCCACAAATTTACACCACTTGCGGCATACCCCTCGTTGTGGTATCCGTGGGCGCTTTGCCACCGGAGCTGGAAGTAAATGTCAATGATGCTGTTCAAATTGATTGCCGTCATGGTCGCCTCCAATAAACAAAGATTGTCGTTTCATGGAAGTAACTATAACGACGAATGGCGAGATGAACCATACGAGTTGGATGGTAGGTGAGTGAGGGGAATGCCCTACTATAGCACTAACCGTGGGATACTATCGTGTCTAAGAAAATGTTTTTGGCAAGGCCAGAGGGAGGAAGCTGTATAGTGAATACCGCGACGACCGATAACGCCGCCCAAAAACATTTTTTTGAATGCTATATTTTTGGGCGCCTTGATCTCGACCCAATTTGCCTGATTCTGGATAGACACGATCAACGATAGCGTATCCGTCATATGGCAAGCAGGTAAAACTCCCACACCACGACCCCCCCGAAAAATGCCGCAAAAACATGAAGTATTTCGGTGGACACACGGTAGCGGCTCTTTATTGGCTCCTTGGCGATGACAATAATCAACACCGATAGGGTGGTTAGCCCGTATTTGGCCAGAAGAAATATTTGCGAGCCGTGGCCAAGAAAATAATTCATTACCGGATTGAGTTCGGTGGCGCCTTGGGCGACCAAAATCAAGGTGAGCAACCCGTCCAATAGACTCAGCGCAAGGACAATGACGATGGCGATTAGCAGGGGACGCGGATAGATATCAAAAGCGACGATCCGCTGGCGATCCTCGGCGCGTCTTGCATACTGACGTTTTCCATTGTAAATCAGCCGGTTGAAAAAAAAACGGTGATAATCTCGACGATCTTTGCCCGTGCGACGCTCTGGTCCAGCATAGCCTGCCTTCAGATCATGCCTCAATTCAGTTTGTCTCATTTAACGGTTCTCATCCATTCCATATAGGTGAACGATTTCCACGTTGCGCGGCCTGGCCCTGAAGCCCGATGATTAAACAACAGTCAGATGCAATGCAAAAAACCAATACAAAAGCTATGCCGTTTTTATATAATTATAAATAACAGCATGTTAAATGGATTTTATGTTTTTTATGGAAAGCATTTGGGAAGGAAAAGTATTAAAATATGGGAAATGAATTTCCCATGGTGCCGGTTTGGACGATCACAAGGATCCACATGCGATGTCCGTGGCCAGGGTAATCGCATGTAACTCGGGATTATCGGGATCGGAATTGATGGTGTCCTTCCATCCGCCAATCGTGTATAAGATGCTGTTACATAAATCTGGATCAGGGCCGATAATAAAATGGAAACCGGCTCGAAAACGGAGCGGATAAGCGTGGAAGCATTGTCGCTGTTTGTCAGCACCGATGGTGGGCATTAGATAGTGTCCGTCCAAAAATAGGAGTATAAATGCCTTTGAATCCCTTTGATATTCCGGACCACCTGTTGAGACAGGTTGCGCGCACGATGTCGCCCAATGCGTTGCGTCGGCAATTGAACGACATGACTGCAACCATGGACGACGCAGAATTGGGTACCCGCGTGGCCCGGGAGGTCGTTGCGCGAACACGGCCCGAGCAGGCGATTCCCGACACCTACGCCCATTATCGATCCCTGGTCCGCGACGGTATTGTCTTCTTTCTCAGCCAGGTCAATCGGCAACGGCTGCTTGATCTGGTGGTCAGTCAACTGGTCATGGATCCAGACGCTGCCAGCCACTCGCGTTTGCTGGCCCTTGCCCAGCAGTTCCCGACGCTTCACAAGCTTGGCCAACTCATCGCTCGCCATCCGGACATCGATCCGGTGGTGGGGCAGTGGCTCATCGATTTGGAAAACGGGCATTACGGGACATCTGCCGACAAGCTACAAGCCCGAATCGATGGAGAGTTGGGAGCCGTCGATGAAGCGACTACTGTTCGCGTCGCACCAACCATTTTGGCCGAGGCCAGCGTGGGCGCCGTGATACCCTTCGGTTGGCAACCGTCGCCGGACAGTGACTGCCGCCAAGGGGTCTTCAAGGTGCTGCGCCCCGGCATACGGCGGCATCTGAAAGAGGAGCTGGCCATCCTAACAAAAACCGCCGCTTTTTTGCACGCTCGTCGTGCGCGTTACCCGCTCAAAGATTTTCGGTTTCTGGAAATTTTCGACGATGTGCGCGAGATGATGATCCATGAGATCGATCTGGCGAGTGAACAGCGGCTCTTAAAAGCGGCCAGCCATTTTTACGCGGACATGCCAGCGGTTCGCATTCCGCGATGTCTGCCCTTTTCCACGCAAACCATGACGGCCATGGATTTTCTGGACGGCCCCAAGCTTGCCGATGCCATATTGACCGACGCCCAGCGAATGCGAATGGCCGATCTGCTTTTCACCGCCCTGATTTTGAAACCACTGTTTTCAAAACATGATTCGGCCCTTTTTCACGGTGATCCGCATGCCGGAAACATCCTGGCGGTTTTTACACCCGGGGCGACTGACCCGTCCATCGGTTTGGTGGATTGGAGTCTGGCCGGCCACCTGACCAGGCCCGACCGGATCAAGACCGTACGCCTCATTCAGGCGGTTCTGAAAAAGGATTTGACCGGAATGGGCAACGCCATCCGATCCCTGACCCTAAGGGAGGGGCACCTCGCCCCCATGTCGCGTCGGCAATTGCGCGATCTGATCCTGGAATGGATGCACCTACCGGATAATAGACGGCTGCCATTGGTAAAAAAGGCTTTCCGGCTCCTGGAAGCCCTCTCCATGGCCGGCCTGCTGTTTCCCCCCGATCTGATGCTCTTTCGCAAGGCGATTTTTACTCTCGAAGGGGTTTTACACCATCTGTGGCCGGGTTTTGACATGAACATCGCCATCGCACGGCATATGATGGCCCTACTGCAAAAGGAGTTTCCCGTGCGGCTGAGCAACCTGCTTTTCCCCCTCTTTGACCGGCCGGAAAACTACGCCAGCCTGATTTCCAACCAAGACTTGCATTCGCTCGCCGCCCACCAGTATGTCAGCACGCTGTTCGGCTACAGTCGGAAACTGATGGGACCAATGATGGGATGGGCGTGGGGGGATGGTGTGCCTTAGTTTCTTTCGGGCTTATAGCCTTCAACCTCCGAAAAGAGTGTTTCGCCATAGTCGGTTAGTCATTTTTGAAACGATTAATGAATTATTGACACTCGACCTGTTTATGGACTAAATTCGGACAGAATCTCTAAGGAGGTGGCTTATGACATTGGCCGGTCAAATCAAACCCATCAGCTATCTGAAGACCCACGCATCGGAAATCGTGCGCAATCTGGCAAAACAGCAGGGGCCTATGATCATCACCCAAAACGGTGAGGCCAAGGCGGTTGTCCAGGATATCGCAAGTTACGAAAAGACCCAGGAAACCATGGCGCTGCTTAAGATTCTATCGCTTGGTGCGCGTCAGATCGAAGACGGTAAAGTCCAGTCCGCTGCCGATGTCATCGATCGTCTTCGAAATCGGCGGGAGCCCGGCTGATGGGATTCTCGGTTTTTTTGACCGATGATGCTGCGCTTGATCTGGAAGATATTTACGATTATATCGCCCAGCATGATGGGCGAGGCAGAGCGGCTCATGTTCTGGACCAGATCGAGAAGGCCTTTCGCAGTTTGTCCGAAAATCCCCTTCGCGGTGCCTACCCCAAGGAGCTAATCGCCCTGGGATTGCGAGAGTTCCGTCAAACTTTCTTCAAACCATACCGTATCATCTACCGTGTCATTGAAAACAACGTCTATGTGCTCCTGATTGCCGACGGGCGTCGTGACATGCAAACGCTATTGCAACGTCGGCTGTTGCAGGCATAGCTTGTACTCATTTTGCGTAATATCTTCGTTGTCGTCGTCGTAATCGTCATTTCCTTTTCTCGATTACGATTACGACCACCGCTTCGCTGACCACGATAACGACTTGGAATTGCGTTATCCCTTGTCAGCATCGTCGGTTGGGTTGAGTCTCGAAACCCAACCGATTGAAGGGCAAATGAATTTTACCAGTCGGTTGTCGGGTATCGCTGCGCTCGACCCGACCTACTATATCCGCCTGCGCGCTTAAGTTGACGGAGATGCGCAGCGCATTGGAACCAATAGCAATGTAGATCTGTGGTTGGTTCGAAATGAGCATTGACTTAATTCACAGTCGATCCTAATATTTATGGGGTTATATTGCCCCTTTGCACAACTGCTCCAATTCCTTAGATTTCCTGAACGTGTCTTTATGAAGCTTCAATGAGTGAAACCTCGCTCCCGTGCTCCGCAAGGGAGCGTCTGATTTCAAAGTATCGTTTTGGTTGAAACGCTTTATCAACGAAAAGCGATATGTTCGCTTCCCGCTTTTCAACGAGGTCGATTGTGGATGATATCAACAAAAAGGAACTCAGCGAAACCGACATCTGCGACCTGTTTATCACCCCTGCCATCAAGGATGCCGGATGGGACCCCATGCGCCAGATCCGGCGCGAGGTAACCCTCACCCCCGGTCCGGTCATCGTGCGGGGTAATCTCTCCTCGCGCAACAAAAAAAAGAAAAAGTTTTCCGACTATGTGCTCTCCTGGGAGCCGGGCGTGCCGGTGGCGGTGGTGGAGGCCAAGGACAACAAACACACCGTCAGCCAGGGTATGCAGCAGGCCCTGGGATACGCCGAGATTCTGAAAGTGCCCAGCGCGTTCAGCTCCAACGGCGATGCTTTTGCCGCCCATAACAAGCTGCCTGAAGAAGGGGAGGACATCGAAACCCAGTTTCCCCTGGATCAGTTCCCGCCGCCGCAGGCCCTGTGGACCCGCTACAAGCGTTTTCGCGGCATCGACGATGCATCGGAAGCACTGGTGGCCCAGCCCTATCACACGGACAGCTCCGGCAAGGAACCCCGCTATTACCAGGCCGAGGCCATCAACCGCGTCATCGAGGCCGTGGCCCGGGGTGAGCGGCGGGTGCTTCTGGTCATGGCCACCGGCACCGGAAAAACCTATACCACCTTCCAGATCATTTGGCGGCTCTGGAAAGCCAGGGCTGTGCGCCGGGTCCTGTTTCTGGTGGACCGCAACATCCTGGCCGATCAGACCCTGGTCAACGACTTCAAACCATTTGGCTCGGTCATGGCCAAAGTGAAGCACCGCAAGATCGATCCGGCCTACGAAATCCATCTGGCCCTTTACCAGGCCATCACCGGCCCGGCCGAGGCGGACAAGATTTATCGCAACGTCTCACCCGATTTTTTCGACATGATTGTCATCGACGAGTGCCATCGCGGCAGCGCGGCAGAAGATTCCGCCTGGCGCGAGATCCTCGATTATTTTTCGGGCGCCATCCAACTGGGCATGACCGCCACCCCCAAGGAAACCAAATATGTATCCAACCTGACCTATTTCAATCCCCCGGTCTACACCTACAGCCTGAAGCAGGGCATTGCCGACGGCTTCCTGGCACCTTATAAAGTGGTGCGCATCGACATCGACAAGGACCTTTACGGATGGACCCCGCCGCGCGGTATGAAGGATGATTTGGGCCAGGATATCGAACGCCGCACCTACAACCAGAAGGACCTGGACCGCATTCTGATCCTCAACCAGCGTACCCGGCTGGTGGCCCGCCGGGTCATGCGCTTCCTGAACCTGACCGATCCGTTGGCCAAGACCATCATTTTCTGTGAGGACATCGATCACGCCGAGCGCATGCGCGTGGCCATGGTCAACGCCGCCGGGCAACTGGCCCTCGATCATCCCCGATACGTGGTGCGTATCACTGGCGACAGCAATGAAGGCAAGGCCGAGCTGGACAACTTCATCGATCCGGAAAGCCGGTTTCCCGTCATCGCTACGACCTCGGATCTGATGACCACCGGCGTTGACGCCAAAACCTGCAAACTGATCGTCCTGGACAAGACCATCACCTCCATGACCGTCTTCAAGCAGATCATCGGGCGCGGCACCCGTATTGACGAGGAGTACGACAAGTGGTTTTTCACCATTATGGATTTCAAGAAAGCCACCGAGCTGTTCCGCGATTTTGATTTCGACGGCGAGCCGGTGGTGGTCTATGCGCCGGATGACGACGATGATCCCGTGCCGCCCGATCCCGAACCGGGTGATGACGACGATGACACGCTGGTCGATCCCAATCCGCCGGGTTCAACCAAAATCTATGTCAGCGGGGTCGAGGCTTACATTGTCGCCGAGCGCATCGAATATTACGGCAATGATGGCAATCTGGTCACCGAGTCTTACCGGGAGTTCTCCCGCGGCAGGATTCGCTCCGAGTTTGCCTCCCTGGACGACTTTCTGCAGCACTGGAACGCGTCGCGTAAAAAAGAGGCCATTATCGAGCTGCTCGAGGATCACGGCATTATCCTGGAGAATCTTGCCCAGGAGGTGGGCGGAGCGTACGGCGACTTTGACCTGATCTGCCATATCGCGTATGATCAGCCGCCGCTCACCCGCCGGGAGCGGGCCGACAATGTTAAAAAACGCAACTATTTCACCAGATACGGCGAGCAGGCGCGGGCCGTGCTCGATGCCCTGCTGGACAAATACGCCGATGAAGGCATCCGGTCCATCGAGAATGCCAAGATCCTCAAACTGAAACCGTTCAGCGACATGGGCACGCCCATGGAGATCATCAACCAGGCCTTTGGCGGCAAACAAAACTATGACAACGCGATTGCGGAGCTGGAAACGCACCTGTTCACTGTGGAGAAACAAGCATGAGTAATGTGTCGGGCATCATCAAATCCATCCAGGATATCATGCGCAAGGACGTGGGCGTCGACGGCGATGCCCAGCGCATCAGCCAACTGGTCTGGATGTTTTTTCTGAAAATTCTGGACGACCGCGAAGCCGAGCTGGAACTGCTCGAGGACGACTACCAGTCCCCCCTGCCGGAACGCCTGCGCTGGCGGGCCTGGGCCAAGAACATTGAAGGCGATACCGGTGACGCACTGGCCGATTTCGTCAATGCCGAGCTTTTTCCTCATCTGAAAAACAAGCTCAATACCCACGGACCGGCCGGTGGGCGGGCCATGGTGATCCGTGATTTATTCGAGGATGCCTACAACTACATGAAGTCCGGCACCCTCATGCGCCAGGTGATCAACAAGATTTGCGAGATCGATTTCAACCGCCAGAAAGACCGCCACACCTTCGGCAGCATTTACGAGCAGATTCTCAAGGACCTGCAAAGCGCCGGCAATGCCGGTGAGTTTTACACGCCCCGCGCCGTCACCGAATTCATCGTCAACCGGGTCGACCCCAAGCTCGATGAAACCGTACTCGATCCGGCCTGCGGCACCGGCGGGTTCCTCACTTGCACCATCCAGCACAAGCGCGAACAATACGTCAAGACCCAGGCCGACGAGGAGATCCTGCAGGCCTCCATCCATGGCGTGGATAAAAAGGCCCTGCCGCACATGCTCTGTGTCACCAACATGATTCTGCACGGCATCGACACGCCCACGCGCATCAGGCACGACAACACCCTTGGCCGCCCCTTGCGGGACTATACCAAAAAGGACCGCGTCAACGTCATCGTCACCAACCCGCCCTTCGGCGGCATGGAAGAGGACGGCATCGAGAACAACTTCCCGGCCAGTTTCCGCACCCGGGAAACCGCCGATCTGTTCGTGACCCTGATCATTCACCTTTTAAAAGAGAAGGGGCGCGCCGCCGTGGTTTTGCCCGACGGGTTTTTCTTCGGCGAGGGCATGAAAACCCGGCTCAAGGAAAAACTGCTGACCGAGTGCAACCTGCACACCATCGTGCGTCTGCCCAACGGCGTGTTCAACCCCTACACCGGCATCAAGACCAATCTCCTTTTTTTCACCAAGGGCGTGCCCACGGAAGCCGTCTGGTACTACGAGCATCCTTATCCCAAGGGCGTCAAAAGCTACAACAAGACCAAGCCCATGCGCTTTGCGGAGTTCAAGCCCGAGATCGCCTGGTGGGGCAGCGAGGCCGATGGGTTTAAAAAGCGGGTCAAAACCGAACAGGCATGGAAGGTCTCCATCGATGAGATCAAGGCCCGCAACTACAACCTGGACATCAAGAACCCTCATGTGGCCGAGGCGGTCAACCATGATCCGGACGAGCTGCTGAAAAAATACAACGGGCAGCAAAAGGAAATCAAAGGCCTGCGCGACCAGCTCAAAGCCATCCTGACCGAGGCCCTTTCAAATGGCGGGGGGGCTTGACGATGGGCGATCCGATTACCGAGTACATGGACGTCTGGACCTCGGCCCAGGTGCCCAAAAAGACCAACGGCGGAAGAGGGCGGTCGAGCAATGGCAACGGCCAGGGGATTTATGGGATCAAAAAGCTGCGGGAGTTGATTCTGGAGTTGGCCGTGCGGGGCAGGCTGGTGCCGCAGGATCCCAGGGACGAACCGGCCGGCGTGCTTTTGGAGAAGATTGCTGAAGAGAAAAAGCGGTTGGTCAAGGAAGGGAAGATAAAGAGGCAGAAGGCTTTGCCGGAGATTGGGGAGGAGGAAAAATCTGTAGATATACCATCTGGCTGGTCTTATACCAGATTGGGGAGCTTGATTAATCTTGTTTCAGGACAACATTTAAAGCCTCAAGAATATTCCGAAAATAAAGAAAAAGATATGGTCCCATATTTAACAGGACCGGCAGAATTTGGTGATAAATCCCCATGCCCTACAAGATATACATTTGAAAAGAGGGCAATCGCTTTAAAGGGCAATATTTTGCTAACCTGTAAAGGCTCAGGTGTAGGCAAAGTAAATATAGCTCAAATGGAAACTGCTATTAGTCGCCAGTTAATGGCCATTCAACCATTAATAGTCGATCAAGAGTACGTTTTGCTCTTAGTTCAAAGCTTAAATTCAATTTTGCGTGAAAGAATTGTCGGAATTGCAATTCCGGGAATTTCCAGAGAGGATGTTACAGAGGCAATTGTAAAGATTTCACCACTACCGGAACAACACCGAATAGTAGCCAAAGTCGACGAACTAATGGCCCTCTGCGACCAACTGGAACAGCAGCAAATCGACAACAACGACACCCACCAGACCCTGGTGGAAACCCTGCTCACCGCCCTTACCAGTGCAGCCGACCCAAAGGAATTCGCCGACACCTGGCAACGCATCGCCGACCACTTCGACATCCTGTTCACCACCGAACAGAGCATCGACCAGCTCAAGCAAACCATCCTCCAACTCGCCGTCATGGGTAAGCTTGTGCCCCAGGATCCCAATGATTTACCTGCGCCGCAGGCCGGCAAATTCTTTGTGTATGCCCTGGAATGTGAAGATAAAAGTATCTATGTCGGCCAAACAAAAGACGTTTTGAAACGATGGAAGGAGCATGCGACGGGCAAGGGGGCTGATTGGACAAGACAACACCCACCCGTCAGACTGGTACACTGGGAAGAATACAGTTCACGCGAAGAGGCTTCAAAAAGAGAGAAAGAACTCAAAACAGGCTTTGGCCGAAAATGGCTGAAACGGGAGTTGGCAGCCGGTCGGACAAGGCAGGCAGGTGAGCCGGCCGGCGTTTTGCTGAAAAAAATCGCTGAAGAGAAAAAACGGTTGGTTAAGGAAGGGAAGATTAAAAAGCAGAAGGCTTTGCCGGAGATTGGTGATGATGAAAAGCCGTTTGAGTTGCCTGGTGGATGGAATTGGTGTCGGTTGGATGATTTAGCTTTAAATTCAGAAGCCGGTTGGAGTCCTAAATGCAAATCTTTGCCGAGACAGGGCAACGATTGGGGCGTTTTAAAAGTTAGCGCGGTTAGTTGGGGGCATTTTAAACCTGATGAAAATAAAGCATTGCCTTCACATCTGAAACCAAAACCTGAATATGAGGTAATGCCTGGTGATTTTCTTATCTCACGGGCTAATACTTCTGAACTTGTGGCAAGGGCTGTGGTTGTCCCATCAGATGCTCCTAAGCACTTAATGTTGAGTGATAAAACAATTCGTTTTGTATTTTCGTCTCTCGTCAACGCTGAATTTATTTGCCTATACAATAGTAGTCAATTTTCTCGCGAATATTACTCAAAAGTTGCTGGCGGTACTAGCAGCTCAATGAAAAATGTTTCAAGGGAACAAATTCGGTCATTGCTGGTGGCGTTACCTCCAAGAATCGAGCAAAACCATATAGTATCAAAAGTCTTTGAATTACTGGCTATTTGCGACGTTCTTAAAATGGGTCTTTACGAAAACCAAACCACCCAAATCCAACTGGCCGATGCCATCGTAGAAAAAGCGGTGAAAGTTCAATGAAAACAAGTGGATGTGTACAACATCCCCCCTCGTTCCCACGCTCCGCGTGGGAACGAGGAAAAAACGAGGGCAGCGGAACACCAGTGACGCTCCCACGCGGAGCATGGGAGCGAGGGAAGAGAGCAGAGCATGGGAGGGAAGAGAGCAGATCCTGGGGGGAAGAGAGCAGAGCATTGGCGGGGGAATAAAGCGGAACATGGACGAAGGAGGATGGCGGATCGCGTGAACGAGTTCCGCCCTCTGTCTGGTTCCCACGCTCTGCGTGGGAACCTCGTCCGATCAAATGATGGCCAATGGATGCGACCAACATCCCCCCTCGTTCCCCCGCTCCGCATGGGAACGTACAGGAACTGCAAATAGCGCTAAGGCATTCCTACACCAAGAACGTGGAAATGAGGGCAGCGGAATGTCGGTGGCGCTCCCACGCAGAGCATGGGAGCGAGGGAAGACCGAGCATGGGTGGGGGAATAGAACAGAGCATGGACGGAGGAAGAGAACAGAGCATGGGTTTGTGAAGAGGGCAGAGCATAGCGGGGGAATAAAGCAGAGTATGGACGAGGGAGGAGAGCGAATGGCGTGAACGAGTTCCACCCTCTTCCTGGTTCCCACGCTCTGCGTGGGAACCTCGTCCGGTCTAATGATGGCCAATGGGTGCTCCCACGCAAAGCGTGGGAGCAAGGAAAAAGAGCAGAGCGTAAATCCTCATCTCGCTCCCATGCTCCGCATGGGAGCGCACCCCGCTGTTCACCTTTACGGAATAAGGGTTCCCAAGCGAAGCTTGGGAACCAGTTAAGTTGACGGGAACGCCTTCGGAAAAACAAATGGGCCGAAGCAGATACAAATTCGGAGATATCACTGCCCCGCACTTCATGACATGTACGGTGCTGCAATGGATTCCCGTATTCACCCGTCCGGAAACGGCGAATATCGTGCTGGATTCATTTCGATTTCTTATGGATGAAGGCTTCCAGCTGTATGCGTATGTCATTCTGGAAAACCATCTGCACCTGGTCGCATGCAGCGAAAAGCTGGACAGGGATATGGCACGGTTTAAATCCCATACCGCCAGGCAGATCATCAAGTACCTGAAATTGAATAATGTCCGATTAATATTGGATCAGTTGGCATTTTTCAAAAAAGCCCATAAGTCAGACAGCCAGTATCAATTCTGGCAGGAAGGCGTCCACCCCGAGCAGATCATCAGCGATGAAATGATGCGCACGAAGGTTGAGTACATCCACAACAACCCCGTGAATCGCGGATATGTGGATCATCCCGAGCACTGGCGCTATTCGAGTGCAAGGAATTACATCGGAGAACAGGGGGTGCTGGATGTTTGCAGACAGTGGTAGCGGTGCGTTTCGACCCAGGAGCTTGGGAACGAGAAAACTGATATCCCAGGAGGCCGGAATATGACGTCCATCGAACCAACGGAAAACGCGAAAAAAGTTCTGGAATCCCTGAAAAAAGCCGTGTCCGAAACCCTGGAGAAAAAACGCAGGCTCGGTCCCTATGCCGTGATTTGGGATGGGAAGAAACCGGTTCTACGCGGTGATGACGCGCCTGTATCCAAGGAATAGACCATGCACATGCATTTCGAGTCGTTGTATAGCATTCAAGATAATGTTTTTGGGCTACGTTATCGGTCGGCGCGGTATTGATTATACAGCTTCCTCCCTCCGGCCTTGCCAAAAACATTATCTTAAACACTTGAAATGGCTGAAAATGATCCGTTATCACATTGCCGGCAATCACAGCATCGTATCCGATGATTTCGAATACCCGCCCTTTTTATTCAAAATGGCGGTCTGGGCGGTTTCTATGATATGTTCGGAGACCAGTACGCTGAAATCCTGGACATGTTAAATGCAGATTTGGTCGCTTAAAATGGCCAAAAAAGAACGTTCAACGACAGGGCACCACTCCTAAAAAACATTGGAATCCACACAGTTTTGGTTTTTATTTTGTAAAAATACATAGTATAGTATGTAAAAGATACAAAATAATAACCATTGGGGCACTATTTGAAAGATTTTTTAGATCGCAGCGAAATCGTTAATGTGCTCACCGGATTCAATCCCTGGTGGAGTGAGCGCCAATGTTCCGTGCCGCCTTTTCGACGCCTGGCTTTTGAGGCCTGCCGAGGCTATCTTGAAGACCAAAGCCTGAAAAGGGCCGTGCTCCTGTCCGGACCGCGCCGGGTGGGTAAAACCACCGTTCTTCAGCAGATGGCCCTGGCCTTGGTTCAGCAGGGTAATGATCCAAAAAGCATCCTGTACCTGAGTTTGGACCATCCTCTTTTGAAATTGCTCTCTTTAAGGGAAATCCTGTCCCTCTTTCATGAAAGCACATACCCCGACGGCCAGCCAGCCACCCTGCTCTTGGATGAAATACAATATGCGCCACAATGGGAAACCGAGGTCAAACTGTTGGTCGACCACAAGCCCCAGTACCGGATCCTTGCCACCGGTTCCGCATCGGTGGTTCATCGGGACCGTCTGGCCGAAAGTGGGGTCGGCCGCTGGATAACGGTGCCGATCCCAACGCTCTCGTTTTTTGAATTCGTCAGCATGCGCGGTCAGCAGCCCGAGGGTATCTCCCCGGATCTGCGCGTCAGCAGCATCTTTTCATTTTCAACCGGCGATCTTTCAGCCCTGGCAGCCCAAATGCGGCCCCTGCAACCGCTTTTTCAACGCTATCTGCTGGTTGGTGGATTCCCCGAAACCGCTAACCAGGAAAATATCGATCTTTGCCAGCGGCTGTTGCGTGAGGATGTCGTGGAACGCGTGCTCAAGCGGGATATGACCGCGCTTTTCGGCGTCAGGAATATCAACGACCTCGAAAAGCTTTTCATTTATCTATGCCTGCATTCCGGTGGCATTCTGGCCCACCAGGCCTGCGCCCGTGATCTGGGCACCACCACCACCACGGTGGGCAACCACCTGACGTTGCTGGAACAGGCAAATCTCATCTATCGCCTGCCGCCCTCCGGGTTGGGTGGGAAAAAGGTGCTTAAGGCGCGAAACAAATACTATCTCGTGGATGCGGCCCTGCGCAATGCCGTGCTCCTGCGGGGTGAGGAAATCTACACCAACCCCGAGGAGATGGGAACCATTGTGGAAACCACGGTGCTTCGCCATTTGTTCGCATACTATTACAGGGACACGCCGGAGATCGTCTACTGGCGGGATGCGGCCACCCAGAAAGAGGTGGATATCATCGTGCGTAGTCCGGCTTATGTGTTGCCGTTTGAAGTTAAGTATAAAGCCAAGCCGCAATTGGATGCGAAAAGTGGGCTTGGGATTTATTGCGCTTCTGAGAATCCGAAACAGGCGTATTTGGTGACGCAGCGGGAGGCTGATTTTGCAGTCACCCGATTGAAGTGGTTTGATACGGAGTTTATGAAAATCCCAGCATATATTCTTTGTTATTTTTTGGGACAGTCGGAGCGGTTGTTGTGGGGATAGTTCAAGATGACAATTAATGGAATCTACGACGGGATAAACAGACTGCCTGATAATTGGCAAAGAATACGCCTTGGGGAAGTGCCCAATGTTATACGCGGAGCGTCACCTCGCCCAAAAGGCGACCCCAAATATTTTGGTGGTAAGATTCCGTGGATAATGATTTCTGATATTACCCGAGAACCTGGTAAATACATATGAAGACTCTGCTTTAGGTAATACATAGGCACCGATTATGACAATTCCCTTTTTTTCAAAAAATGACACAGAGGGTGCCTGATGCCCACTTGCTGGATTATTGCCGGTTTAAAACGCATCTGAACGAAAACCAAACCACCCAAGTTCAACTGGCCGACGCCATTGTTGAAAACGCGGTGCCATAATCAGTGATCCATCTTTGATTTAATGAATTCTTGGATAAATACGGTTTCAGCGATGACTGAATAATAGGGGCCTGTTTTTAATGAATCTTGCCGATCTACAAAAACTATCCGCGCGTGGTGAAGACAGCCGCCTGCAGTACAAGTTGGATGTGCGCAATGTGGATGCGCTTGCCGCGGAGATGGCAGCGTTCGCCAATTGCGAGGGCGGACGCATTTTGATCGGCGTTACAGATCATGGCGAATTGACCGGCCTTTCCCGAGCCGAGGTTGGTCGGATGAACCAGTTGATTAGCAATGCGGCCAGCCAACACGTACGAAGCCCTATTTCACCCCAGACAGAAAAATCTTCGACGATGCCCTCGCATTTGTCATGCGCAACCTCCACAAGGTTCAGGCTGGGCGGGGTGTCAATGCTCCTGGATTGCCCGAAATACCGGAAAGCGTGTTTGAGGAGCTGTTGGTGAACGCCTTGGTGCACCGTGACTATCTGGTGAGTGCGCCAGTCCGTTTGTTCATTTTCGACAACCGCATCGAGATCGTCAGTCCCGGCCATCTGCCGAACAATCTGACGGTGGAAAAGATCCTGGCCGGTAATTCCAACATCCACAATCCGATCCTTGTTTCCTATGTCGCCAAGGGATTGTTGCCTTACCACGGTTTGGGCTCCGGCATCAAACGCGCTTTAGACGCCTGGCCGAAAATTGATTTCATCGATGACCGTGATGGTTGTCTCTTTATTGTAAAAGTTCACCGGAAACCGGTCGAGAAGATGGCACCGGATTCAATACCAAAAAAAACGTCGGGGAAAACGTCGGGGAAAACGTCGGGGAAAACGTCGGGGAAAATTCTTGATGCTTTAGTGCAGGACGAATATTTAACCATACCGCAACTGGCGGGCTTGATCGGCGTAACCGACCGTTCCATCGAAAGAAATATCCGCAAATTGCAGGACCAGGGCCTGCTTCGACGAGTCGGTCCGGCCAAAGGGGGGCACTGGGAAGTGATCAAACGATAAAAATAGATTCCTAACATCCCAATGGAGAACAACAGACATGCCAGCAAGCAAAATGGCCCTTTTTTGCAAAAGAAACGCTTTCTCAATACGGAGAAGATACGCTTTATACGAAATTCCTTCTCGTCGCCGGGGACGTCAAAACGGTTTTTGCAAAAGAAAAGAAGGAAACCAAGGCAATCGGGTGGACATACGGCAAAGCGGGTGTGGTTTTCGGGAGTATGCTCTACATGGTCTGCGGCAAATCGGAACAGGCGGCGATCATCAATACGCTTTTGAAAACTTATGCTGATCGGATGAGTGGGTATTCCTATTACCGGGATTCCGATGCACAAACGACGATGTATACGGAGATCATCAAAGGCCTGGGCAATTGCAAAATTAGTGCGGCAGATAAAAAGGCTTTCCTTGATTGGGCGAGACGGATCGGGTGTGAACGAATCGAGCATATCGTATCCAACAAACACCGCAAGGCCTATGAGCGCGCCGCTCAAGTGCTCGGTGCGTTGTGCGAAGCGCTGATCCTGACCGGACAGGAAAGCGATGCCCAAGGGATTGTGAACGACTATTACTTTGATAAATACCGTCGATTTCCCGCATTTAGAAAAGAAGTGCAAGCGGTGTTTCAAACATCGGATATCGTTCGGTCGAAAATGTTGTCGTGAGCCATCCCATGAGGGCAGACTTGCCCTAAGCAAGGAACAGAGATGCTACACATTTTTATTGACGCCGACGCATGCCCGGTAAAAAACGAGGTCTATCGTGTTGCCGGACGATATCGGCTGAAAGTCACCCTGGTGGCGAACAGTTGGATGCGGACGCCCAAAGATCCGCGAATCGCCCTTCAGGTGGTGGAAGACGGCTTTGACGCGGCCGACGATTGGATCGTGAAACAGGTACAGGCCCATGACATTGTCGTCACCGCCGATATCGTGCTTGCCGGCCGATGCCTGGAAAAAGGCGCGCGGGTCTTGGGGACCACGGGAAAACCGTTTACCGAGGACAATATCGGCGATGCCATCGCGGTCCGGGACCTTTTGGCCAATCTTCGCGGCCCCGGTGAACAAATCGGTGGCCCGCCGCCCATGACCCAGCGGGATCGATCCCGTTTCTTGCAGAAACTCGACGACATGATTCAGTTCGTTAGACGCCAGGGATAAGCGGGTAAACCACCGGCCACCAGCGTTTCAGGAATCGTTCGTAAAGAAGGTTTCAGTATCGTTAGCGGTGATCGAGCATGGAAATGAGGTAACCGTTTTTATGCCTAAAGCAAAAGCCTACAAATGGACATTTACGGCAAGGTTCCGGAAAAATGCCTTCGGGTGGAAGGGCTCCCGCCTGGCATGCAAACGAATCAAAGAGGCAGTTTCCGAAATCAGGGCGATCAACCGCAAAGATCCGCTTTTGGGTGCTGAAGGGGCGATCAAGTGGTTGCCCTGGAAAGGGTGATGAACGGATATGAAAGAAAGGGCAGGCAAGGGACCTACCCCTACAGGAAATATTGGAAATTTGTCATTGCCGAAAAAACAATCAATTCAGCTCGAATGCCAGATAGTTAATCGTCTCTCCCTGTAAGCGCGCAGCATGCTCAAAAGCGGACACCACCCCCCTGGCGCCGATGCGATCATTATCCATTGCATGGAGATCGTTTGAGGCCACCACCACGCGTCCTCCCCAACGATCAACCGATTCGAGTGTATAATCGAAAAGCCGGTCGCTATCCGTTTTCAGGTGGACTCTGCCCATTGGCTTTAGCAGCCGCGCATAAGTGTCAAGAAATGCGGGGGCGGACAGCCGCAGGTGACGGGTACGAAGCTTCGGGTGCGGGTCGGGGAAGGTCAGCCAGATGTCATCGATCGACTGTTTCGTGAAAAACGCGTCGAGGCCCTCAATGCGGGCCCGGAGAAACTGCACATTGTCGAGCCCCATGGCGATGGCGGCCTCGGCCCCGACGCAGATTCGGTGACTCTTGCGGTCGACGCCTATACAAAGGGTGTCGGGATCGGCGGCGGCGAATGCAAGGCTATGCTCGCCTTTTCCGCAGCCCAGTTCGAGTATCCGTCGCATTCCATCATAGCGATTCGCGGTCCAGGGATATTCGGCAGGCGCAGGCGATGGGGAGGAGTTCCACTCGGTGACCGTCACATTGGGCAGGTCGTTGACACGTTGGTACTTTTGACGTTTGTTTTTTGGCATTTGATTTTGGTTGTGCCTTTGAGATTTACCAAAGATGGTATAGTATCGATTCTTGGTAATTTAAAACGACTTGGTGTTGCAAGTTAATTTTCGAATAAATCCAGACAGACAACCCATGAATGATCATACGACAATAACATGTCCGAAATGCGGTCAACAGCTACGAATACCCGAAAAGATCGGCGGGATGCTGATGGCCTGCCCCTCATGTGGCCAGAAACTGTATTCCGACTTTCGGCTGAACGATGGTGGCTGCGGTGGCTACCGGAATGTATTCGTAAAAATCTTCGAGATACCGGATACGCTATTGGGTCGTATCCGACGATGGTTCACATCCAAATGAATAATGTCGTCATCATTCTGATCATCATCGGTGCTCTGCTTTATGTGGTTTTTCCCCGTGATTTGATTCCGGATTTTTTGATCGGGTGGGGATGGATCGACGACCTGGCGGTGCTGTACATGCTCTGGCGCTACTATCGGCGCCTGAAGCAGCGGCAAACGTCCGCCGATCGTTTCGACCGGCCGCGTGGTCAGGCAACTGGCGGTGAACAATCCCGTGCTACCGATTCAGAAAAGCGCGCCGCCAAGGATCCATACACGATTTTGGGCCTCGCTCCAGGTGCCTCCCGGGAAGAGATCAAGGCGGCCTACCGCCGTTTGGCTGGGAAGTATCATCCAGACAAAGTGCAGCATCTGGGCGAAGAATTTCAAAAGCTCGCCGAAGCGCGCTTTAAGGACATTCAAGAGGCTTACGATAAGCTCATGGCTGGTTGAGAAGACGCTTATATGCTTATATAGCCATCCATAAATGGGCTCTGGGTCACTTTTCGAGGGATAGGATCTGTGTGTCGCCTAAATACTGGACGGCATCGACGCGACTGATCTGCATCAGTTTCCTTGTGATTTCTCCCATTCGGTCGATTTGGGTTTTCATTTTGGTGACCTTTTCATATGCCTTGGTTCCTTTCTCTAAATCCATCAACAGCAGCTGAGAAATTCCAGATATATATTGCAGTGGCTGGTTGATTTCATGGCATATGGTCCCGCTCATGGAAAGGACGCTGCGTAGTTTTTCTTCCTCTTTATTTTTTTGGGCAAGGGTCTCATGAACAAAGGCCGCTTCCACACGTTTGATGAGTTCAATTTTGTTGACCGGCTTGCGAATATAGTCATTGCCACCAGCATCGAACGCACGTGAGAGTGTGTTATCGTCAGTCGCACTGGTAACGAAAATAATCGGTGTTGAGCCGACGCGGGAATCCTTGCGTAGTTGCCTGCAAACATCAACACCATCCATGTCGGGCATCATGATGTCTAAAAGAATCAGATCCGGATGCTGGCTTTTAGCAACGCTGATACATTCAAAACCGCTGGTGGCCGTTAGCGTTAGGTATCCCCTTTTTTTGAGCATGTGCTCGACGATTTTGAGGTTCGTTTTTACATCGTCGACGACAAGGATTTTTTTGTTACCTTGGTTTTTTAGCATGATCGTTTACCTGAGAAAAATAATGCGATTCCTGTGGTGGTATTTGTCGTTCGGGCAATTAAGCGGCAGCAAGACATTCGGTTACTGCATGCATGTCTACTGGCTTTGCAAACAGCGCGATCACATTTTTTATTCGGCGAAGTTCGTCTGCGATTTTTCGATCGGCGTATGCACTAACCACGATGAACTGGCAATGGGGTTTGACCAATAAGATGCTTTTTATGGCATCGACGCCATTCCATTCCGGCATGTGCAGATCGCAGATGATGATATCGTAGTCGAAGGTCACCCCTTTGCGAAAGCCGATGCGGCCGTTTTCAGCCACCTCCACGGTATGCCCGCTACGCTCCAACGTTTCCACATATAACTCTTGAAGCATGCTTTCGTCTTCAACAATCAGAATCCGTTTACCTTTTGTTTTGTCCATCGGATATTCTCCACAGTCAAACCGATATGATCGTCGTTAAGTATTCGACCCCATGAATGTAAGTGTTCACGGGGTAAAAATGACCATCTGTTTGTAAAACACTGGCCGGTAAGCGTTTACAGGGTGCCTCAGGTGCGCGGCGCCGGGTACGCCGACGTATTATTCATACTTCAAGTGCCCGGGAACAAAGCAGATGAGGTGCCCTGTGAACGTTTACCCATGAATTGATCACTTTTCTCGGACCACAAGGTCTCGTCTTGGGTCGGGTCATATTGAATATCGATCGTTCCAAACTGTTGTTCGGTCTCTTGGAGTTTCAGGTTCAATTGGGTAACCAATTGCTGGGACTGATCCGATAATTCCTCGGCATGTTGTGACGTCTGGTCTGCTGCACCGCGCATTTCATTTATCTTTTGATTGGCTTCATCCAGCTTATGATTAACCTGGAGAATAGATTGTACTTGATCGGCTGAGCCCTCTGAAATTTCCTTCGCGATTTCGGTTACCTCTGCAACATGTTTGACGATTTCCTCCAAGGCTTGACCGGTGCCTGTGGCGATGTTCATTCCATTTTTTACGTTTTGGGCCGATTTTTCAAGAAGGTCGGTTGTTTCTTTCACGGCATTCATCGATCGCAAGGCCAGGTCTTTGACTTCTTGCGCCACAACGCCAAAGCCTTTGCCGGCTTCTCCGGCCCGGGCCGCTTCGATGGTTGCATTGAGCGCCAGCAAATTCGTCTGATCTGAAATATCTTGTAACACATCCAAAATTTTTATAATTTCTTTGCTCGAGCCGCTGATTTCATCCATTGCGGTGAGCATGGTTTTCATTTTCTGGTTTCCCTCCTCGGCCATCGTGGTGGCTTTTGTGGTAATTTGGCTGGCATCGCCGGCTCGATCGGCGTTGCTGCTTGAGCGGACATCCACGCGATTCATCATTTCACTGATCTCCGCTAACATGGACGACTGATGAGCCAAATTCTCCGTCAGGTAAACGCAAGACTCGACGGATTTTTCTGCCCGTTCAGCAACCTCTCCAGAGGATTCTCCGATCATGTCCAGGATTTCACTTTGCACGCGGACTTTGAGGTCGATGGCTTTTCGGCTCTCCACCAGTTCATCGAGACCGCTTTTAATCTGATTGCTCATGGCGTTCAGGGCGATTTTCAGCTTCCCGATTTCATCTTTTGTTTTAACCGTCAGCTGTTGCGAATAGTCGCCCTGAGCGATTCTGGAGGTGAATTGCATACTTTCTTTTAAGGGGACAAGAATGAGTTTGGAAACGATGATCGACAACAGGCCAATGACGAGCATGGCGATCACAATCGAGCCAATGGCATATTTTGTAAACAGACTCGACTTTACCTGTTTTCCGTTTTCCCGAGTGGCGGCAATGGACGCCAGTTGTTCGGAAATGTCCTGGGCCACGACCATCACACCCACGGGCTTTCCGGAGAAATCGTTGATGGGCAGAGCAGTCAGATAATGGTTCTTGACCGATTTTGAGAAGGGTGCGGTGGTGCCATTATCCAAGAGATTAACATCGACCAATGGTGTCGTGATCTGCTTGTCGGTAGATGCCGTGAAAACAAATTTATTACCGACCAACGGGTACTGGGTTGCATCTTGAAGCGCAGTGGCAACAGGCAGGTGGGTTGCCCGCATATACACGGCATAGTCGATCGACGGATTGACCTTGATAATATCGAGAATCTCATTGAATTTGAAATAGACTTCGTTGGATCCTAAATGCTGTCCCGCGTCATTCGTGATTGGTGTCACCCCACGAATGACAAACCCGCCGCGACCGACTTCAATCCCATGCAAAGGGCGGTGATCTCCCTGGTTAATCGTTACCACCATTTCTCGAAAGGACGACAAATCATCGGAAATGTCGTATTTCTTGCCATTTCTTTTGACTTGCCATCCGTCCCGCCACACGCGCATGAAACTGCGATTGTTTTTCAAATGAAAGTGTAGGGTCAGGTCCGGCAGACCCGTATCTCGGCGATAGGCGGGGACGATATCTTTGAATAATTGACGCAGTTGCTGCCGTGCCGCTTGAACGGTCGGATCGTTTTCGTCGTCAATATTGCCGCGCATCGCCAGTTCATAAGCGTCAAGGACTTGAGGAAGACGGGTAAAAAAGGTGGCTTCGCCCTTACCTTTGTTGCCGAACTTTCCAATTTCACTGTAGATGCGTTGAATTTCACTTTTTGCATTTTTTTCCAGCGTTGACCACATTTTTTCTTCAGTGTTGGCCACCTGACGCTCGATCAGATCATTGACGGTTTTATTGACAAAAAATAGGCCGACCGTTCCGGTCAACAAAACAAGGATTGCCACAGGAACAAATACCTTTGTTCTAAGTTTCATCATGCTCCTCGCTGTTGGTTGCGTGGCGATTATTTCGCCTGTTTCAATTTAAACTGTGGTTAACCCTCAACACGTGGCCAGCGTTCATTGAATCACTTGGGACATTTGATGCGTCCAGGCAATGGCGCATCGTGAGGCTGCGGCAACCGCTTTCCGGTCTACTTCGATCTCTTGGCACAGCGCTTTAATGGTTGATGTATCGGCGGCTTCAAGGGCGATCATTAGCTGTAAATATTTTCCATATGTTGACGTGGGGTCGGAAAAGCCGGATTTAATGTCGTCTGAAAGGGGCAACTTGTTTATAATATTCTCGAATGGAATCTCCAACATGGGCTCAATGAGTGACAGCAAGCCGAATAAAAACATGCTGTCGGGATCGGCCGACGCCAAATGCCCATGTTGCGCCAGTTCCTCCAGAAAACGGCCCCGATTCAATCCCATGACATAAAGCTCTGGGGTTTTATCGGCGTCAACCAAATCTGCCATGATCGTCATTCGCAGCCAGTATTTCAGCTGTTTGATTCCAATCAGATTGATGGCATGCGAAACCGATTCTATTTTTTTTCGAAAACCAAATGCGGCTGAGTTCAAAAAGCACATTAACCGGTAAGTAATACTTGGATCAGCCTTGATACATTCCTTGATCGACTTCGCATCGATCTTTGGCTGTTCGATGGTTTGTAAAATTCGAAGTTTGGAAACCTGGGTCGATTTGAGTGTCCGTCCGCGCAAATTAACCGGTTTCGCGAAAAAGAAACCTTGGTAAAGGTCACATCCCAACGCGCGCAGTTGTTCGACGGACTCACGGCGGTCCACTTTTTCAGCCAGTTTCATGCAATCGAAAGAACCGATTTTCAAGAAGATCGTCTCAATCTCCGATTCGGTTTTGCCCAATATATCGACTTTTATCACATCGGCAACACCCGCCCACGCGTCCTGATGTGGCTGACCGGTGTAGCCTCCGATGGCAATCAGGTAATGTTCCTGCTTCAGTGAGCGCAAGGCTTCAAGCATGGATTCATGGGGTTGGTCTTCGGCCTTGACTTCAATGACCGTTACCGTCGGCGGAAGTCCACGCGGCGCGCCGTCCAGGATCAGCTTTTCCGTGAAATTGATGGTAATCTTCTTGGATTGGTCGCAAAATTCCTGCGATTGGGTAAATCCGCAGGTAGCCACGGCCAAGCTGGCGATGTCCTCATTTGATATTTCAGCGTGCTGTTTGTCGGATCCGTTGCGATAAAGCAGTTCATACCCCCAAATCTCACCGAAGTTGTTGAAAATGGGCTGTTTGGCAACGAAAAAATGTTCGAAAAGTGGTTCGTTTCCTGGTGGCGTCATCTATGGTTGGCCTCGATTATCCCTTTTCCTACAATGCTTCCATGGCATTTTGTAATTTTTTAAATTCCTGTCTCAGAACCGGCACCATGGCGATCAACTCATTTACATCTTTCTCCTTACATGACCGCTCCATATCGGCGGCAAGACAACTAAGGACCATGCCGCCCACATTGGATGCCGCCCCCTTGATCTTATGGGCCTGCGCCATGGTTTGGTGCGTGTCGGCCTGATTGATGGCACGCTCCAGACTATCAAGCTCGCCCGGGATTTCATCCAGGAACGTATCCACCACCACTCTGGCCAGGTCCACATCATCCGATAATCGTGTAAGAAATGCAGAACGATCGAAGGTTGTCACCGCTTGAGCGGTTTCTTTCGATGTCGTTTGGGGCAGGCTCGCCGGTTTCCTGTGCGCGTGTCCTTTTCCGGCCGGACGTTGATATCCGTCCAAATCCGATGCCGATTCTTCGCCTGTGAACAGCCACTTTTCCAAAACTGTCGATAACACGTGTGGAAGAATCGGCTTGGTTATGTAGTCGTTCATGCCGGCCCGCAAACATTTTTCACGGTCGCCTTTCATGGCGTTGGCCGTCATGGCGATGATTGGAACGTCGCATCCGATGATCTCATTTTGAGAATTTCGGATGGCGCGTGTGGCTTCGTATCCATCCATTTCGGGCATTTGGCAATCCATGAAAACAAGATCGTAGGCCTTTACCGACATTGCTGCCAATGCCTTTTTACCGCTGGGTGCGACATCGGCATTGTAGCCAAGCTTCGCTATCATGGAAATGGCCACCTGCTGATTGGTCACGTTGTCATCGACCAACAGGATCGATGCATGGGCGTTGCATGGCTTCGTATCGGTTTGTTGGGATGTCAGCGGATCGGAATTATGGGTGGGCGCATCATTACTTCCCGTCAAGGTCCGTAAGATGCACTCACGCAGATGGGCCTTTCGAATCGGCTTATGGAGGACAGCGCTGAACCCCAGTCGATGAAGCCGTTTTTTATCTCCGTGCTGCCCCAGCAGCGTTAGCAGAATGATGCCCGTGGAGTGAAGTTGCGAATCTCTTTTGATCGCTTTGCCGAGGGTCTCCCCCTCCATGTCTGGCATGTGTGATGACACAAGCGCCACATGATAGGGCGCTTGCTGCTGATGCGCCTGAGTGAGTTCATCAAGGGCGGTCGCGCCATCAACCGCTGTGTTTATCGAACATCCCATGCGATTAAGCATCGTGGTCAACATGCGACGGCTGGATTCATTGGGATCGACAACCAACACGTTGATTCCGGTCAATAAAGATGGGGGCGTGTCCATTGGATCAACGAAATGCTTTTGGCGATCGAACATGGCATCGAACCAGAACGTCGTGCCCATTCCCTTCTGGCTCCGAACACCAATTCGTCCCCCCATCAATTCAACGAGCTGTTTGGAGATCGCCAGCCCCAAGCCGGTCCCGCCATACTTGCGTGTGGTGGAACCGTCCACCTGGACAAACGGTGAAAAGAGCGCCCCTTGTCGATGGACAGGGATGCCGATGCCCGTATCACAAACCTCGAAATGGAGGGTAATCTGATCCTGATCCTTTTCTGCGAGTCGGATGTCTATCGATACATCGCCATTTTCCGTAAACTTGATGGCATTTCCAGTCAGGTTAATTAAAATTTGCCGTAAACGGTTGGCGTCGCCCTTCAATAAAACGGGGGTGTTGGAAGAGATGATGCCGGACAGTTCCAACCCTTTTTCATGGGCCTTGACGGCCAGAACCTCAAGGATGTCTTCCAGGCAAAGCTGCAAGTCAAAATCCAGTGTTTCCAGTTCCAATTTGCCCGATTCAATTTTGGAAAAATCGAGGATGTCGTTGATCAGTCGCAGCAAATCCTCGCTGGAGACACGGATGACGTCGGCAAACTGACGCTGTTCATCGGTAAGGTCACCGTCCAACAGCAGGGCGCACATCCCCATCACCCCGTTCATCGGTGTTCGAATTTCGTGGCTCATATTGGCCAGGAATTCGCTTTTGGCCATGCTGGCGAATTCAGCCTTGACGGCCATCTCATTGGCTCGGTCGTTTGCCTCGATTAATTGGTGATTGGCCGTTTCCAACTCTCTGGATATCGTTCGCAGGTCATTTTCGAGGCGTTTTATTTGGGTGATATCGACAAAGGTTTCCAGCAAGTAGGAACGCCCTTCCAAAACAATTGGTCTGGCCGTCTTTAAAATCGGGATTTTCGTACTATCGCTAGCAATTAATTCGGTTGCCCATTGATCGACCTTTTGTTCAAGGTCGGTGACTGGACATTTGCCTGATTTTGGCATGCATATGTATGCATGGCATGACTGGCCGATGATGCGGTCTTTTTTTTCCCCAATTAGCTGTGCCGCAAACGCGTTTATATCGACAACCACTTTGCTATCGCTATCAATCAGGACAATACCGGCCTCCACGGATTCTTGGATGGTCGACATCTTTTGATCACGCGCTTTCAACTGCTCGATCAACTCACTATTTTTAAACTGCATGGCAATGCCATCAACGATCAGACGGTTGACCCGCCGTGAGCTGAAAATCATGACGGCAGAATAGATGATGCACAGCACACCCAGCAGAATCTGGATTTTTTCACCCTCAACCGCCAATCGTATGGCGAAGGGGGACATCACCAACAATATATAGGTTACCGATAGGTTGTACACGGCGGCATAGGCAACCGTCCCACCGGCACCCATACCGGCCAGTATGATCGCCAGGAACGTTAAGTGATAGGGGTGGCCGACCGGAAAAAAGATCATCCCGGCGACTCCCCAGAGTGAACCGCCAATGATCAACCCCCATCGAAACTGGCTGATGAGTCGACCCGTGTCGCTGTCGGTCTGGACCGATGGTTCAAACGCCCTGATGAGTCTGTATCGCCAAGAACTGATGCTGACATTGGCCGCCAGCCAAGCGATCAGCAGAACGTGGGAATGGATTGACCAAAACGCTGCAACGACAATTCCGGCATTCAACACCACGGCCAGAAGATTGGCCTTGGCATTTTTCCGGATCATGGCCACCTGCTGGGCAACGATACGATTATTTGTAGACAATGCCTTGGTGATTGATTGCATAGTTATGGTATCATTGGCCCAGACAATCTTATTTAGCGCCCAGCCAGACATGGCCAATTTGCCCGATATCGGCGTTGGCCGAGACATTTTTTCTTCGGAATATCAACTTTATATTCTCAGCGTCTAAAACGATCGACTGAGGTACCCGTCAATTCGTGGATATAGGTGGTATCGGTCGATTTGCCATCGGCTCAAGTAATTAATCAAAGGGGGGAATTTCATTTAATGGGCAGGGTTTTGACAGGTATCTATGTATCACGCGTATCGGTGAAATCATTGGTGATGTGAATGAAAATATTTCTGGGATTGCCATTGCCGTAGAAAAGCAAGCCCGAACGACTAATGAAATCTCCAATAATATTGGTCAGATATCATAGGTCATTCGGGAGGTTACCGAAAACGTCTCCAAGAGCTCGCTTGTCGCTTCCACACTAGCGGGCCTTCATGGAAGCCTTCAAACCACTTCTAAAGTATCCGTCATCGCGTTTGAATCGGCAGCGAGCGCATACGCAGACGGTTCATTGATGGTCACCACCGTGGCCCTTTTGATCAGGTTGAAATCGGTTGCCGAGGCGGCCGTATAGGCGCCCATCACATGGCCGACAACGATATCACCCATTTCCAGAAGCGGCAGTGCCACGTCTTCGGCGATCAAATCGATGCTATCGCAGGTGGGGCCGGCCAAGACGCTTGGATAGAGGCGCTCGTCCTCCGAGTAGGTCTCCAATGGGTAGCGCATATGGTCGTACAGTTGTCCGCTGAAGGATCCGTAGACGCCATCGTCGAGGTAATACCAATGCCTTCCATCACGAACGGCCTTGCCGATGACGGTGGCGATGCATTTCGCCGATGGCGCCGAGAGAAAACGACCCGGTTCGGCGATGACGTTGACATAGGGCGGCAGTTCAGCCAACGCACGCGCGATGGGTACGCAGAAGGCACCGATGTCCACATGACCGAAATCGTATGCCACGGGGAAACCGCCACCAATATCCAAAATGCTGATGGGAACGTCACCATCACAATGATGGCGGCGAATGATGGTATTGCACGTCGCGATGGCATCGACATGGCGACTGGCATCCGTGCACTGGGAGCCCACGTGAAACGAGAGCCCCTTGATGTGAATCCCCAAATTTGTCGCCAGCTCGAGTATGGCGTCGACTTCCACAGCATCGCAACCGAACTTCTTTGACAGATCGACCACAGCCGTGCTGTTGCGGAAACTGAGGCGAAGAAGTAGTCCCACACGATTCCTGTAGGGCAGGAATTTGAGCAGCTCGTCCGTATTGTCCACCACGAAGGTGGTGCAGCCGAAGCGGAGCCCATTGCGGATATCTTCGTCACGTTTAATGGGATGGGTATGGATGGTCCGCCGGGCGGGAATGTGCAGTTTGCTCACCAGGTCGATCTCTCCTGAACTGGCAAGGTCGAAACCGGCACCCATGGCGTGGAGCCAATCGATAAGGCCCGGATGAGGAAAGGACTTGATGGCATAGAAAAGATCCACGCCGGGCAATGCCCGTTTCAGATCGTGATACTGGACCCCCACCCGATTGGCGTCCACGAGGATGAGGGGCGAACCGTGGCGATCGGCTAGGCCCCGGTAATATTCACCCTGCTCTGCGGTGGCCCTACGAATCGTATTCATTGTCCCGTTTTCCAATCGCCTGCAAAACATACTGGGGTAGGGCGAACGCGGCGACGTGAATTTCCGGGTTGTAATAGCGGGTGTCGATGCCGCTTTGTTCATATCGCCGTTTGATCGTCGCCAGATCCGTCCGCCTGAGTCCCGGCGCGTCAGAGGCCCAGCCAAAAACCATGATGCCGCCGATGTAGGTAGGGATTGCGGCGCCGTAAAAGTGCCAGTCTTTGAAGATCCGGCCCAGCCATGATGCCGTGGCTTCAACCTCACCAACCTGCATGAAGGCCACACCGTTCTGGGTGACCAGAATGCCGCCAGGATTCAGGCACGCGTTGCACGCCAGGTAGAAATCCTCACGAAACAGCGCCTCTCCCGGACCGATGGGATCGGTGCTGTCGCTGATGATCAGGTCGAATCGGCCATCGGTGGTCCTGACGAAGTTCAGCCCGTCATCAACAACGATCTCCAGCCGGGGATCGTCGAACGCCCCGGCAGAGTGGCGGGGCAGATGCGTCTTGCACATGTCGATGACCTGTCGGTCGATCTCCACCTGGGTGATCCGTTCCACAGCCTTGTGGCGGACCACCTCCCGCAGCATGCCGCCGTCCCCGCCGCCGATGATCAGCACCCGTTTGACGTTTCCGTGGGCAAGAATGGGAACGTGGGCAAGCATCTCGTGGTAGATGAACTCATCTCTTTCGGTGGTCTGTACCACGCCATCTAGCGCCAGCACTCGCCCAAAAGCGGCATTTTTGAAGATGATGATGTGCTGGTGTTCGGACTTGGCCTCGAAAAGCATTTCGTCGATACGAAAAACCTGCCCGTAACTGTCGTATAAGGTCTCGCTGAAATCAGGCATGAGTCACCACTCCCCGTAAATTTTCGTTGATGCGGACATCCGATGGAGAAAAAGCCCGTTTCAAAACCGGAATCGATGCTTCGGGCTTGGAATCGCCACACATGAAGATGTCGAAGGCCGCGAAATCGCGCTCAGGCCAAGTATGTACACTGATATGGGATTCTGCCAGAACGGCGACGCCGGAAATGCCGCCATTGGGCAGGAAATGGTGCAGGTGGATGTGCAAAAGGGTGGCCTGGCACTTATCGACACATTCACGCAAGGCCAACTCCATGATCTCCAGGTTGTCCAGGTGTTTGGCGCCCCACAAGTCGACGATCAAGTGGGTACCGGCGAAAAGCACGCCGTCTCGTTCGATGAAATGGTCTTCGGATTCACCGTTGACACGGATGTGATTGTGAGCAGGCCAAGGGTCGCAGGTGGATGGTACGCGGATGGATTGGGGTGGTTTAACCGCCGCTAAATAGGTCTCCTTCATTCATTGGGCCCTCCTTCCGGTGGTAAATTGAGAGTGGAAAATGAATTCGCCAGCCAGGGCGAAAATGAAAACGGAGGGGATTTAATGCAAGCCGTTAAAAAGTACAAGTGTTTTTTTTAAATGACGATGTTTTTTTTAGCATGGGATACTGGTGGGTCTGTTCACCTATCACCTATTTGTTCCCAGGCATTTGAAGGTCGATTAGGTCGGCGGCGTGCCCGGCGCCGCCCACCTGAGGCACCCTGTAAACGCTTACGAAAGAAGAAGGTGCTTTACAAGGAGGCGTTGTTTTCTGACAACGGGACTGCCGACGCCCTTGAACATAACATCATGGCCATTAATACCATCGAGGGGCAGACGGTTGTCGGTGTCGAGACCGTTTCGGACTCGGTCACCCTGGTTGCGGTGAAATCCCTTGCAACGGAATCCATCGCCGATGCGTCCATCGCATTGGGTTTTGGTCTGGTCGGTTTCAAGCTCTATCTTCAGGACGGCGTGCAAACCGCGTCGGTCAGGATTCATTTTTCAACCGCGGTGCCCTCGGATGCCAAACGCTATAAACATACCATCGAGACCGGCTGGCAAGAATATGAAAATGCGGTGTTCGCGGACGATGGCCAGAGCGTAACCCTGGAGCTTGAAGATGGCGGGGCGGGAGACGAAGACGGTGTGCGCAATGGCATCATCGTCGATCCCCCGGGAATCGCCTCCGATGATGCGTCGGTAACCGCCGCCAACGAGGAACCTTCCGTATCCGATTCGAATGATCCCGATGCAGGCGGCGGCGGTGGCGGGTGTTTTATCTCCGCGGGCAGTGCCGGGTTGACTCACATGAGCGCCACGTCCATGATCCCGGCATTGACCCTCTTGCTGCTCACCCTGGTGATGGGGTCGGCAACGGCCGCTTGGGCCAGAAGATAGACAAACGCACTGGTAAGATCCATCTGACAGGCCATCCGTCAAGGTGACATGATCCTTCTGGGAAGAAATTCTCAGGAGGATTTGTTTTTAGCAAAAAGCTGTCTTCCTCAAACCCTTTTTGTGGGTCACCGATACGGAGGTGGCCCAGCATCTCGGGCTCGAAGGAAGGGGGTTCATCGGGATAAGTATTGTTGGCAAATTGCGGGTAAATCGGTGACGCATCGATTTTCATAGCCGCTTCCACATCGTATACCGCGGGAAGCGGCTCGTATTCCACATCGATCCGGTCCAGGGCGGCCTCGGCGATGTCCGGCGTGTCGGCGGCCACCAGGGCCACGGCGTCGCCGACAAAGCGGACCTTGCCGGCCAGGATCGGCATGTGTCTGGGCATCCCCCATTCCCAGGGGGGAACATCGTCGTGGGTGAGAACGGCCCTGACGCCGGTCAACCCCTTTGCCCGGGACCCATCGATGCGGGTGATATTGGCATGGGCATGGGGGCTCCTGAGAACCTTGCCATAAAGCATCCCGGGAACCTTGATATCGTCAAAAAACGGGGCTTTTCCGGTAACGATGTCTCGGGCGTCCTTGCGGGGTGTCTCCTTGCCGATATATCGATAATCGCTGATCATGGTCGCCTCCCTTTATTGGCATCTCTGGATGGACACGGTTATTGCCCATCCAGAGATCGGCACGTAAAGTGAGCAATTCGCTGTTAGCCATTAGCAATATAATTTCAAATAATTGCTTAAAGCTAACCGCCCACCTTGGGTGGCAGGTGGGCTACGCCTCGGCGGCCTTATCGAGCAGCGCCCTTTTCACCAGCGTCTTGGCGATTTCGATTTTGTAGGCATTGCGGCTCAACGGCACCGCGCCAACGATGGCTGCGGCAGAGGCGGTTTCGGCGCTTTCGCCGTTGATCGGTTGGCCCTTCAAAGCGTCCTCCGCTCCCGTGGCGCGATACGGTCCGGGGGCCACGGCACCCAGGATGACCCGTGCATCGGCGACGGTTTCACCATTCATGGATGCCACCAAACCCACGCTGACCGTGGCAAAATCGATCGTATCGCGCACGCGGTGCTTGATAAATACCTGTCGATTATTGTCGGCGGGCTGGGGAATCTGCACCGCGACGATGATTTCATCCGCTGCCAGGGCATTGCCGAGCGGATGATAGAAGTCTGTCATGGCGACCATTCGCTCGCCCTTGGGCCCGCTGATTTTGATCTGGGCATCCAGCGCCGCCAGGGCCACGGCCATGTCGGACGGGCAGACGGCAAAGCACTGCTTACCCCCGAAGATGGCATGATAGCGATTATCGCCTTTAACGGCTAAACACGGGCCTTCGCCTTTGCGCTTGCACATGATGCGGCCGCCAATGGCATTGGGGAAACGGAAATACCAGCAACGGGTCTCCTGAGCCAGGTTGCCACCCAGGGTGCCGACATTGCGGATCTGGGGCATGGCTACCGAGGCCGCCGCCTCGGCAAGCATCGGCCAGGATTCCTTGACGTCCGTTGAGCCCGCGATATCCGCCAGGCGGGCCAGTGCGCCAATGGTCAGGCCTTGAGCGTCCGTTTTGATTTCATCCAGGCCGGCGATGGTTTTTATGTTTACCACGACATCCGGATAACCAACCATTGATTTGCTTTTAAGCAGGCCGAGAAGATCGGTGCCGCCGGCCATTAATTTGGCCTTCTCGCCGTATTTGGAAAGAATGGCTATGGTATCGGCCACGCTAGTGGCCGTTGCGTGTTGGAATGTTTGCATGGCTTCTTATTCCTTTTTTTAATTTCTCCGAGTGGGTAAGCGGCTGTTTGAAAATGCTGGATCAGGTCCGATAACAAGGCGGAAAAGGGTTCGAAAGCGGAGCATACATTATCGTATGTGAGCATTTCTAACCGTTTTCCAACGCCGTTAGCGGGCCTTAGACGGCGTTTTCGAACAGGCGCTGAGAATTTTGTCGGCGGTTACCGGGTAACTCGTAATCCGTGTGCCGATGGCATTGTAAACCGCCATGAGCACGGCGCTTGGGCCGGGTGAGGTGGCGATTTCACCGACCCCGACAGCCTTGAAGCGGTGGCTGGGAATTGGCGTTTCCAGAATAACGTTGGTAAATTCAGGCAGGTCGGTGAAGGCCCGCCATTTATAATCAACCATGTTGCCGTTGAGCATGCGGCCGCTGGCTTCATCCAGAACAGACTCCTCAAACAGGGCCGTATCCAGCCCGGCTGACCCAAACGCCCCGTGTAGCTGGCCTTCGAGGACTTTGGGGGCGATGATCTGACCGACATCCGTGGCATTGACCACATTGGTAAGCCTCACCTGGCCGGTTTCGGTGTCCACTTCCACTTCCACAAAAGACATCAAGAAGTTGCACAGCGAGTAATCCGGCTCGAACCGGCCCTTGCCGGTAATCGTGCGGTAAAGCCCTAAGACGCGGTGCCAGGGAACTTTCTTGTCGGGTCGGCCGATGATGTAAACCTTGCCGTTTTTCGTTTCCAACTGCTCGGCGGTGACGTCTAATTTGAGCGCCGCGATTTCAAGCAGTTTCTGGCGGGCATCTTCTGCCGCGGCAATCACCGCCGAGCCCACGGCGTAGGTGCCACGCGAGCCCATCAAGCCAAACTCGAACGGGTTGAGATGGGTGTCCGGTGGCGACATGTCGACCCGCTCAAGGGGCATATCCAGCACTTCGGCGACCATTTTGCACAGGCTGCTGCGCTGACCCAGTCCCGCTTCGGACACACAGCAGTAAAGCACGGCCCGGCCGTCCGGTGTGAGTTTGATGGTGGCTTCGGATGAATCCTCACCCACATCGGCGTTGCTGTGCACGCCCACACCGACGCCCACCCGCTTGGTGCCGTTCACAGCGGTCGGTTTGCCCCAGCCCTGCCACTTGTCTTTCCAGCCGAATGCCTCGGCCCCCTTGTCGATGGCCGCATTGAAATTGACGCCGCGGTACGTCCACCAGTTGCCCTCGCGCCAGAAATAGCCGTCGCCCGGCTTGACGCTGTTCTTCTTGAAAAAGTCGATCGGATCGAGGTCGGCTTTTTCCATGGCCCGGCCGATGATCGGCAGGATCGAGCTTTCCAGCTCCTGCCCACCATAGCCCCGCACGATTCCCGATGGCGAGCGGTTGGTGCACACCAGTTTGCCCGCCAGGTCCCAGTTGGCGCAGCGAAGGTTCAACTGTACCTCGCCCAGTCCCACGGCGATCTGGAACGGTCCGGACTCCGACCCCGATCCGGTGTTGACCATCCATACCCCGCTGATGGCGGTCACCGTGCCGTCTTTTTTCATGCCCACCTTGGCTTTCACGCGCGATCCCAGACGCATGGAATAGCTGTGGAAATGCTCTTCTTTGGTAAAATAGACCTTGACTGGCTTGCCGGTGGTTTTGGCGAGCAGGGCGGCATAGCCCACCGGTGTCAGATTGGCGTTTTTGGTGCCGTAGCTGCCCCCGCATTGGGTGCTGATGGCGCGCATGTCGGCCATGCCGATGAACGGGATGCCGATAAATCGGAAAAAGGCGATGGATTGGGAGGGGGTGTAAATCGTCAGACAGTCCGGTGTTTCCCAGGTGGCGATCACACCGGGCGGTTCAGGGGGCAGGGGATTGGGAAAAATCTCATACCCGCAGGTGTCCTCGATGATAAAGTCCGCTTCGTCAAACCCTTTTTCCACATCCCCCAGGCGCAGGTGCTGTAGCAGATGGGGTTCGTACACCGGTGCCTCATCGGGATAGGTGTTGTTCGCATACTGCGGATAAAGTGGCGGCGCATCGATGGTCATGGCCGCTTCCACATCATAGACCGCCGGCAAGGGCTCGTATTCCACATCGATCAGCTCCAGGGCGGCCTCGGCGATCTCCGCCGTGTCGGCGGCCACCAGCGCCACGGCATCGCCAACATAACGAACTTTGTTATCCAGCACCGGCATATGTTTGGGAATACCCCACTCCCAGCGAGGGATGTCATTGTGGGTCAGGACGGCTTTGACCCCGGTCAGTGCTTTGGCTTTCGAACCGTCGATGCGGGTGATGTTGGCATGGGCGTGGGGACTTCTGAGGACTTTTCCGCATAGCATCCCGGGAAGCTTGATATCGTCTATATACTGGGCCCTGCCGGTAACGATGTCCCGTGCATCCTTGCGCGGCGTTTCCTTGCCGATATGTCTTAATTGTCTACTCATGGTCGCCTCGCTTTTCGGTCGCCTCGCACACCGCGTCAATAACCTCATAATGAGAAATGCAGCGGCAGAAATGGCCGGACAACGCCTGTTTAATGGAATCCCTGGAGGGGTGCGGGTCCTGGTCGATCAGTGACTTGGTGCTCATCAGAATTCCCGGGGTGCAAAACCCGCATTGAAAGGCGCTGTTGTCCACGAACGACTGCTGCAGGGGGTGCAATTCTCCCGTGGCGGGATCTTCCAGGCCTTCGATGGTGGTCACCTGCGCGCCGTCGCACTCCACGGTCAGGGTCATGCAGGAGAGAATCGGCTTGCCGTTCATGATTACCGTACACGCCCCGCAGGCTCCCTGATCACAGCTGATTTTAGTGCCGGTCAGGCCCAGCGTTTCCCTCAGGGTGTGGGACAGGGTGTCGGACGGGGCCACCGCGCCCACGGTGTCTCCGATGCTAAGGGCATAGTCCTTGCCATTCACGGTCAGGTGAATGGTTTGATTTTCTTGCTGTTGTGTGCTCATAGTCTCCTCTTTTCGTACCGGTTTACTTGATATAAGGGCTGATCTTAATCCTCTCAAACAGGCGCTTACGCTTGCTGGCGCAATACTTTTTTCAGCACCTTGCCGGACGGGTTTTTCGGCAGTTCGTCGATTTGCTCGATATTTCTGGGAATCTTGTAGCCGGCCAGGTTCTGGCGGCAAAAAGCGATGATGTCCTCCTTGGACGGCGGCGCGTTATGCTTGCACACGATAAACGCCTTGGGAACTTCTCCCCACTTGTCGTCGGGAATGCCCACCACCGAGGCTTCATCGATTTCCGGCAGCTGAAGAAGTACTTTTTCGATTTCAGCCGGGTAGACATTCTCGCCGCCCGAAACGATCATGTCTTTAAGGCGGTCGATGATGTACAGGAAGCCGTCTTCATCCAGATAGCCCATGTCGCCGGTATGCAGCCACCCATCGACAATGGTGTCCTCGGTGGCATCGGGACGGTTGTAATAGCCGGTCATCATGTGCGGGCAGCGCACCACGAGTTCTCCGGCCTCACCGGCAGGCTGATTCTGGCCTTCCGCATCGACGATTTTCAAATCGACCTCAAAGTACGGCCGTCCGGCGCTTTCGGGTTTGTCCATGATATCCTCGATGTTCATCAGCGCACCGGGACCGGCGATTTCGGTCATGCCCCAAAGGTTCTGACACAGGACCCCGAACTGATCATGGGCGGCCTTGATCAGCGAAAAGGGCAGCGGGGAGCCGGGCAGGGCGGCAATCTCCCAGGCACTCAGATCAAAGCGCGAGGGATTCGGCACGTCAAGGATCATGCGCATCATGGCGGTCACCCCCTGGATGATCCGAATCTGATGCCGCTCAATGAGGGCCAGGGTGCCCTCCGGATCGAAACGCTCAGTGATGACCGTGGCGATGCCCTTGATCACGTGGCCGACGATGGGGCTGCTGGCACCGGTGTGGAAGAAGGGGGCCAACATTAAAAGCTTGTCCGGGTACTCGTAATCCAGGCCGATCAACATATTGAGGGCCGCGTGATAGACCGCGTTGTGGGTCAGCATGACGCCTTTGGGATGGCCGGTGGTGCCGGACGTGTACATGATGGCGACCAGATCACTCTCGGCTACCGCGATATCCGGCGCCGTGGATGGCTGTGACGATACCAGGGTTTCATAGTTTTGACAGCCGTCGGGTGCCGGCGCTGCCGTGGTGATCCGATAGGTGAGGCGGGGCAGCATGGTCAAGGCGGAGACCGTGTCCTCAAATTCCGGGCCGTAAATCAAGCCGCCGACTTCACAGTCATCCAGGATGAAGTCCAGTTCAGCCGTTACCAGACGGACGTTCAGCGATACCAGCACGGCGCCGATACGGGCCGAAGCAAAAAACACTTCCAAAAACTGCGGGCAGTTGTGCATCAACAGGCCGACCCGGTCTCCGGGTTTGACACCTTGTGCCAGCAGGGCGTGGGCGGTTTGATTGGTGCGCCGGTCAAAGTCCAGGAAGGATATTTCCTGATCCTGGAATAATAATGCCGGACGATCGGGCGTGATAAACGCGCGTCTTGCGAGTACGTCTCCAATTACCATGTCAAGACCTCCTGTACCGGATTGGTTGTTATGGATCTGGCTCCAAATGGGGTTTCCGATTCATGATATTACATCAAGCCGGGTAACCACAAGGCAATCATCGATAGCTAAACATCGGCTCCCAGCTGTCGTGACAGGACTTTTGCCGCTTCACTGACCAGTGGCCCGGATTGCCGGGCGGCCTTGGCGGATGCCAGGCCCAAAACGGCAATATATCCGATGGGTCGCTGGTTAGGCCCGAACACCGGCGAGGCGATGACATTGAGCCCCGGCACGGTCTCCTCCAGGTCTGTGGCGAATCCCTCACGTTGGCATTTGGCGATTTCCTTGAGCAGGTGTTGACGATCGACTTTCGATGGATCACCATAAAAATAAAGTTTTTCTTCCTGGAGCAAGGCGTCGCGCTCCGCTTCCGGTAGAAATGAGACAATCGCCTTGCCATGGCAGCCGTAGGTCAAGGGAAACCGATGACCCACCCGCATGGTGATTCCCAATGGACTTCCGCCTTCATGCTTGGCGGCCACGAAGACGTTTTTATCGGCGATCAGCCCCAGCGCGGCGGTAACACCGGCTTGCCCGGCCAGATCCGCTAATATCGGTTCGGCCAGACGAGGCGCGCTCAGGGTGTCGAGAAACCGTCGCGACAACCCGATCAATCCCGGACCGAGCGTATACCCCTTGCCCCGGCCTTCCGTTTGCACAATGCCGTACTTGCGCAGGGTATACAGTAGGCAATAGGCCGTGCTTTTGTGAATGCCCGTCTGTTCACAAATTTGCGTCAAATTCATGTGCGCCGAATCGCTTTGGGCGATGTGAAACAGTACGCGAAAAGCCTGTTCAACGGCCGGTACCAGGTATTTGTCTTTGGGCTCGGTATTTTTTTGTTTGGTCATGAGTTCGGTATAAAAAACTAAAGTTTTGTATATAGAAACTAAAGATCTACTATCAGAGGCGATCCAATACTGTCAAGAAAAACCTGGAATGTAATGAAATGGTATATAATGCCGTAAAATACAGTTTAAATAAATGTTTGTGTTGGGGAATTTTAGATAAGCAGATTAAATCTGAACGACAAACTCAGCGTGCCGCAACCGCCTAAATTAAATGAGGTTTTTTTATTATTTGCTAAAGCAGCTGTTTGGACACCCTACTTTTCTTTCTTATTCAACTTGGCATATACTTTCTTCATCTTTTGCCCTTTTTATGCCTGCTTCCGACATGCCATTCAACTCACCGGCTTCGCCTGTTATCAGGTCGATGGAACCCGCCTTGATTTTTTGCAGGCGGTAATATTCCATGGCCACTTCGTCAACCAGCTTTAAGCTTTCTGACAGGTCTCGTTTGGGTAATTTGGTTAGCAACAGCTTGGCGTAGACATAGAACTTTTCAAATTCCGGTTCCTGGAACGGCATGATCTGAGCCAGAAATGAATACAGATTCGTCCAGGTACGCAAGCTCTTTTTAAATTCCTCTTCTTCCTCTTCAGGCTCCATTGCATTATAACGATCGACGGCCGGATCGATGAAGCTGTGCAGCCTGGACTGCGTCCTGGCGCTCATCCGGGTGGTTGGGTCAAAATAAATTTTTGCCAATCCGTCTATTTCCGATTTTAAATAAACTTGGCGCTCATCCAGTTTGGCTTTCAAATCGTAGAGGTGATTGGGTTCAGGTTCTTCGCTGACCGTTGTGAATTCATAATACGGCTGAAACGATTGTAATATGGTCTCCCGGTCATTCACAAAATCCAGGACAAACGTGTCCTCCTTGCCCGGCGCGGTTCGGTTCAGCCGGGAAAGTGTCTGGACGGCTTTTACACCGGACAGAGGTTTGTCTACATACAAGGTTTGCAATAAGGGTTGATCAAAACCGGTCTGGTACTTATCCGCGACAATCAGTATTTTGTACTCTTCCTGGTTGAATACCCTTGGCAGTTCCCTTTCTCCGAATCCGGATAATTGCGGTTCGGTGACGCCGTCAGGGAAATTGTCGTCGACCACCCGGCCGGAAAAGGCGACCAAAATTTTAATTTCGCGTTCATATCCTTTTTCTTTGATGTAATGATTGAATTTTTCGAAATAGCGTTTGGCGTGCAGTCTTGAAGACGTCACCAGCATCGCTTTGGCTCTGCCTCCGATTTTAGCCGCTACCACCTGCCTGAAATGCTCGATGATGATTTCGGTTTTTTGGGATAGATTATGTGGATGCAGGGAGACAAAACGCCCGATGGCCCTGGCGGCTTTCTTTTTATTGATTTTAGGATAATCCTCGATGGCTTTCGATAGCTTGAAATAAAGTGAATAGGTGGTGTAATTTTGAAGCATGTCAAGGATGAAGCCTTCCTCTATGGCTTGCCTCATGGAGTAGAGGTGAAAGGGCTTCGGTTTACCTTTGTCATCCGTATAGCCAAACACCGCCAGGGTTTTGTATTTCGGTGTGGCGGTAAAGGCAAAAAAAGACAAATTGTCTTGACGGCCACGCGCCGCTGCGGATTTTTCAATATAATGGTTCACCAAATCCTGTGATTCCACAGGTTCCGTATCATCGCCTTCGCCGTATTTTGGATAATGTTCCCTTACTTCCCATCCCTGGCAGATTCCTGGTTATTGGTATTTGAAAGCACCGCTTTCATTTTCTGGCTGGCTTCACCGCCCTGCGAGCTATGTGCCTCATCGATAATCACCGCGTATTTTCTGGCCGGCCACTGCCCCACTTTATCAACCACAAAGGGAAACTTCTGCAGGGTCGTGATAATGATATTGGCCCCGCTTTCAATGGCGGCCGCCAGTTGTCCGGAGTCTTTATCGATGCGCTGCACCACGCCGGTTTTATTCTCGAACTGATAGATGGTGTTTTGCAGCTGCGAATCCAGCACACGCCGGTCCGTCACCACCACCACGCTGTCGAATATCCGTTCATTTTGGTCGTTATGCAGGCCGGAAAGGCGGTAGGAGAGCCAGGCAATGGAATTGCTTTTGCCGGAGCCCGCCGAGTGCTGCACCAGGTAATTGTGTCCCGCGCCGTTTTCCCTGGCATGGGCTGTCAATTGCCGGACCGCATCCAGTTTATGGCGGATTCAAAGGCGTTTTCCGATGTAACCGTGCTCATGGTTCCAGCTCCTCCCCAGTATCTTCGCCCTGTCTCTCCAGGAATTGGGAATAGGCAACCTGCCGGATGATACTTTGCGCTAAATCCTTATCCCGTTTGCTTAGATGCCCATTCAAGAGTCCGTCCGGATAGCACTTTTTTATAAAATCGGTATGATCTCCGTAAACCGCCTCATCGATGGGCGAGAGGGCGTCCGGCAGGGCGTCCTCAAGGATTTCTCCCGTGTCCGGGTCAATAAATTTGACGGCCGGATTATTTTCTGTACTGATCTCTTTTCCAAGAAAAGTCTTCTTGCCGCTGACGGAAGGCCAATAAACGCCTAAAAACTCGGTTGCACCCGGCGGGTGAATCCTGGCGAGCTGTACCGCTCCGTCAATACTGGTGTGAGACGTCTCCCGGATCATGGTAACCAGGACCTTGAAGGGCTCCATGTCGAATCGGCGGGACAGGGTCTTTCCGCTTTTGCTGATTTCATCCGCCAACAGTTCCTGTGATTTTTCAAGTTCATCACCGATAAAGCAATACATCATTTCGCCACTATCGGTCTCATCATGAACAAAGGCACCGGCTCCGTGGTTGTATTCCAGTTTCCAGAGCTTGAAGGCACTTGCCTTCCAGGACCAGCCGCCGAACATAAATTGAAAATCGCCCAAAACGCTTTCAAAATCCTGGGTGCCGTAATCCGTGATGGAATGACAAAGCGAAGTAAAAAGACGGGTCAAATAATCCAGCACCTCTGTGATATCGGTATGGGAGTTGGAAAGGTGGGCATCGAACTTGATGGAAGAGATCAAGTTCAGGATCAGTGGATAGGTGCGGTTGGTTTCACCGGCGAAACAAATCAGGCAATCGTTTCTGGGCAGTTCAAACAGCTTTACTCCCGAGTGCCATCGCTCTCCGCCGGAAAGGCAGCTGTCCGTGGCAAAAATCAACTCCTTTTCGTCATCGATCTCCCGCAGCCACTCAATACCACTGTCCTTTACCTTGACATCGGGATCAATGCCCTTGGTGACGGATTGATTGATAATGGCGGTTTTTTCTTCTTCATACAGTTCAATCAGCCGTTCTTTTTGGGCTATGAGTTCGTCTATTTCCGCAGTTTTACGGTCAAGGTAGTTGGCTATGGTAGTTTGTTCACTAACGGGTGGTTCAATCAATGGTACACTACCCAAGGATTCGGCCGTTAGTTTTGGTTGTGCAGAACCACTTATAAAATTTGTATAGTCATGGCATTCAAGGAGGTTAACAAAATAATCTAAATCCCCTTTTTTTGGCGTTAAAATGTGAGCATGGTTATTTACCCAAAATTTCCCTGAGGCCTTAAATGCCAGAGATGTTGATCTTGCCAATAAATTAGCTCCATCTTCACCTAACAATATAAAATCACCATCAAAAATATATCCATCAACTTTATCGATTACTCCTGATGCACCATAATAATCATATTGTTTTTTCATCATACGACCCCGTTGATCAGCACTGAGTGGGATACTTTTTGAATCATGAAAATCCAAAAAATATTTTACTTTTTTAGTCTCCCACCTCTCAGGAATCTCCCCAATCCACTCAACCCCACTATCCTTTTATTTCTCGTAACGCCGCATTACCGGTCCCCCTGCTTGTCCCGCGCTTCAATCATCCGTATTTCCCGTTCCACTTCCGCTTCCAGTTCCCGTTCGGTGGGCAGCACCAGCCGGTATTTGGAGGCAAAGAGCTGTTCACTGTCCTTTAAAACGGAATACCTGACCACGGTTTATTCCTTGTCGCCACACAAAATGATGCCGATGGTGGGGTTGTCGTCCTCACCGCGTTTCAGGTCGTCGAACATGCGCACATACATATCCATCTGGCCGATATCCTGGTGGGTCAGCTTGCCGGTCTTCAGGTCGATGATGACGAAGCATTTGAGCAGATAATTGTAAAAAACGAGATCGATGTAAAAATGGCTGGTCTCGGTGCTGATTCTGAACTGCCGGGCCACAAAGGAAAAGCCCTTACCCATTTCCAGCAAAAACGCCTGGAGGTTGGAGATGATGGCCTGTTCAAAACGAGATTCCTACAAGGTCGCATTTTCGGGTAAGTTGAGAAATTCCAGCACGTAAGGATCTTTGATAAATTCGCGTTTAGCGGTTGCCGTTTCAGGAAGATCAGGAACGGTTCCACCGTTTCCAGCCGATGAGGAAAGCAAACGCTCGTAATAGCTCGAGTTGATATTCCTTTGCAGTTGACGAACGCTCCAGTTCTCCGCCTTGCTTTCCGTAAGGTAATAGGTCCGTGCCTTTTCATTGTCGATTCGCATGATCAGGCGGATATGGGACCAGCTCAATCGGCTACACAGCGTGTAGCTTTTTTCATCCCCGGCGAAGGTCAGGTAAAACTGCCTGAAATTTTTCAGGTTCGCCACCGAAAAGCCCTTGCCGAACTCGGATTGCAGTTCCTTGGAAAGGTTCTTGATCAGTGCCTGTCCATAGCCTGCCCGTTCTTTCCCATGCTGTTCTTCCTCGACAATGCGTTTTCCGATCATCCAGTAGGCGTCGAGCATGGCCGTGTTTACGGCGGCGTATGCCCTGCTCCTTGCAGTTTCCAGGATTTGACGGATATCATTGTAAAAGGATGTGCTGATGTTGGCCGCCATAATCAATCCTCCAGAACGGCTTTTTCAAGCTCCAGGGAACTTTGCTCCAGGGCCAGAATATCGGCTTTAATCTCCGCCCTATCCACAGAAAAAAACAGCCGGCTGACGCACCGGTTTTTCTGGGCCAAGCAGAAAGTTTACGGGCCGCCTTGAACGCTTAGACAGTGCCGTCAACCAGCCGCTTATTGGTTTGACTCTGCCTTGGAATTCAAAAGATTGGCCGACTCAGTGTCAGGCGCCTTTGAAACCGTTTGGGTATGATCGCTGCGAATGTGAATATCCCGTTGCGGAAACGCGATTTCGATATCGAGTTCACGAAATTTTCGGTCCAACGCGAACCGCACATCGGTCGAGGTACTGTAAAAGTTGTCGACATGCGTCCAGTAGCGAAGCCGAAATATCAGCGCGCTGTCACCATGATCCATGAACAGCACATCCGGCCGGGGGTATTTCAGAATATGGGGAATGTGATCGGGTATTTCCAGCAATGCCTTACGAACCAATTCTAAATCGGAGCCATAAGCGACCCCGATGTCCACATGGCGTCGCATTCGTGGATCCTTGAAGCTCCAGTTGGTTACCTGTTGGCTGATAAAATCCGAATTGGGAATGATGACCGTGGCGTTGTCGAAGGTTTGGACGATCGTGGATCGAACATTGATTTTTTTTACTTCGGCCCACAGACCATTCACTTCGACGTAGTCTCCCACCTGGATGGGCCGTTCGAAAAGCAAAATCAGACCGCTGATAAAATTATTGAAGATATTTTGTAGCCCGAAACCGATACCGATACTCAAGGCACCAAATACGACCGCCATGGAGGTGGCATTCACGCCAAGTACACCAAGTGCCAACAGGAGTCCCAATCCCCAGATGATGTAACTCGAAATAGTGACAATCGAATCCTTGAGACCCCGTTCAAAGTCCCTTGAATTTAGAATTTTTTCACTTAACAACCGCCGGCCGATGCGCGTCGCCACACGGGTAACGTAAAAAATAAAAACGGCGAGCAGCATGCCTTTCAAGCTGACACGTAAACTGCCCACCGAAAAATCCATATTGACCACCTTTTCCGAGGCTTCGACCATATAATCGGTACCCGCCCAGGCCAGCAAAAGACCGGCCAGGATAGATGCCAACCAAATCAACCGGGAAACCTGAACCAAAAGCCAGCCGACCGGTGCGACCACCATCGGCGCACCCCCATCTTCTTGCGATTCGGACACACGTTTTTGTGATAGGTTCCATTCCTGAATGGCCATCCATCCTATTTGGGCCCAAATTAAAAGCGCTAGGGTCTCGGCCCAGGATACCAGCCAGTGCTCGGTCAACGCGTGGTAACCGATAAGGTCGATCAACAAGGCAACACCGAAAGCCAAGTAACTCAGGCTGCGGGCGGTTAAACACAGGGTACCGGACGGCACCGTTTCTCCTCGGCAGGCATCGTTGGTGGTTCTGTTATCGAATGCCCGCCAAAAGGCGATAGCCCAGATGAACAAAAATGTTTCGATTAGCAAACGAAATATCCAGGTCGACACGCTCTCGCTGCCGAATGGGCCGACAAACAAAAGATAGATGATGACCAGCACGCGTAGCACTCGGAAAAGGCTGACCAACCGGGTTTGCACAAAAATTTGCAGACTGGAGTCGGTGTCGCGCCATCTGTTCTGAAAATAATCAATTCCCCAGCGCGTCAATAATAGGGTAAATACGGTTTGTTTCAAAAACACAGCCAGATGATAATTAACGTGCGGAAGCTTCAACAAGTCGTAAAGCCACAACAAAATGGTCGCCCATATCAACAGGAAAGAACGTCGCAGCAGCATCAGGGCCAATCGTCGTCTTGATGGGACAGACCCTTCCAGCCGGGCCTCGATCGATTGAACAAATTCTCTGATTTTTTTTCTTGTGATTAAGGCCGATAAAAATAGGATAAAAAAAATGGATTGCGTCATACCACCGCTGCGGTGAAAATTGTGCCATTGTTGGGTCCAATAATCCGCTTTGAAAAAGCCGGTCAACCGGCCCCAAGCCGTTTTTATCTCCAACGTAAACCGATCAATACCGATACTCTCAAACGGATGCGGATTTCGCTCCAAGAGCTTGGACTTTTCCTGTAATTGCAGACGCAATTCCAGGCGCCGCCGGGTTTCATCCAGATCGGATGACGTCTCCGTTAATTTGCCGGAGAGATCCGTATGCTCTTTTTGGAATTGTTGGCCCCGACTCTTCTTATCTCTTAAAATAGCGATAAATTTTCTCAGTTTGTCCTGGGTTTTTTGTCGATCAGCCTCAGCCCATCCTTCCCGCTTTAATTCGGCCATTCTTTTTTCGGCAATTGAAATACGATCAGAAATCTGGGCTAACCAAACGGTAGCGTTATTCCCGATCTTTTCAAACTCATCGATACGTTCATGAAGACTTTTAATTGCCAATCGGTTGTTGTTTAGCGCCGTCTCGAGAATTTCAATGCGGGTAGGCGAGGCAAGCAATAGATTTTCATAGGCGGTATTTTGGATGCGGTAAGCCTTAATTTCGTTGATGGTACTGTCTCTCAATGTTTTCCATCGCTCAAGCATCTGATCCATATCAGCCAAATCGGATTGCTCACCCTCGAGCGCCTTCTCAAACGTTTGGCTTGCGGATTCAGCATTGGTCGTGGCAATTTGCTTTTCATTCTCATTGGCGCCGACCTGATCCATGGTCACTACCAATAAAAACGCGAGTAACAGCGCAAAGCCTGACGAGACACTTGAATATCGAGAAAAACGTTTGATACGGTTTAAAAAACCCATTCGGTGCCACCCTGGTTTATGTTTTTTAGATGTTCACCCATTCGGTGAAATGGAAAAATCAAGCAATCCGTTGAAATTATGTTGCTAATCGCTAACTGCCAATTGCTAATCGTTCAATTTAGGATAAATATACGCCAAAAAGTCAATCACCGCAAAAAAATCATTTTTTCGTGGGCCGACAATTTGATTGATACTGGCGGGTAGACATTCGCCGAATAATCCAGTACGGTAACTTGGCTTTCTATGACTATATCCGAAACGGTTAATGATGATTGAAACCGGGAAACAAATGGAGGAAATAATGATTACCTGTCGATGGATTGTTTTCTTTAGCCTGGCGGTGTTGATTACCGGTTGTGCAACCAAACAAGATATTACCCGTTTAGAAAGCAAGGTCGACCTGCTCATTCAGGCGACGCAACGATCAACGCTGGATGAGATTTTCGGCGAGCAGGCCTCCCAAATCACCCTTCTGGTCAACCAGTTGGATAGCCAGCAGAAAACAAATTTTGAAAATCTGCAACAGGAATATGCCAGCGGCAGCATGGCGATTGAAGACGTCCGGCAAAATATGTTGAGCATTCTTGGAAATAACGACCGCGTCGTCAGTACACGGCGGGGCATCTATATTCGGGATATCAGAGGCGCCAAACTGAAAGCGATACCCATCGACACGAAAATTGCCAATTGCCGTCTCATCGACAGGGCGAGTGTCCCGGCTGCGATTCAGCAAAAACAGGTGTTGAATCGATTCTCCTGGGGCCAGGGCGAATTGAATGAACAGATCATTTTATTCCCCTGGGAGCTGACCATATCGTCCTTTACCAAGGAAGTTGCCGAGCATACGGCGATGCGGACCGCCCAGGAATTCATTAAAATGGGCGGTGATAAACAGTGGCAACGTCCCATCCAAATCCAGATCTCGACAGAAAAGGATGACAAGGTTAAAATCACCACCAACGAAGAGGAAAATGAAGTTTACTTTGAATATGGGCAAATCAAACCCGAGGCGTATACGGGGGCGGATACCCAACAATAATAATTTTTATCGTAAGCATCTCACATGACCGATCAGGATCGTACAAAATGGGACGCCCGGTATGAAAAGGATCTGGGTGATTTCGAGCCATCGGCAATCGTGAAACGATATTGGCATATCGCACCCCGGCGGCGGGCGCTGGATATCGCCTGTGGCAACGGCAGAAACAGTCTTTTTCTTGCCGATCATGGATTCAGCGTTGATGCGGTGGACATTTCCACCGTGGCCACCACCCATCTGATGGGCAGGCACCCGGGAATCCGTGTGATCTGCCAGGATCTCGATGCATACACGATCGCCCCCAATCAATTTGACCTGATCGTCGATACCCGTTTTTTGGACCGGCGGCTGTTCCCCATGATCCACGATGGACTCAAACCGGGTGGCGTTTTGATATTTGAGTCATTCATCGGCAATGGGAACGAGGCCTATTGCTTGGCGTCCAATGAATTGCTACATGCATTTCAATCCCTACGCGTCATCTATTATGAGGAAAAAGAGTCAACGTATTCCGAAAAATACAATCAGATCGCATCACTGGTTGCGGTCAAACGATAGCATTCAAGATAATCTTTTTGGACTGCGTCACCGGCGGTGCGCCTGAAAAAATCAGCCGGCGGCGGCGCCACCGCTTGAGAAAATCCCATCATTCAGCGATTCACAGAGAGCGGTATCGACGCGAAACGGACGACCGTCCAGACTCAGGGCCGGTACCGCGCCCATCAGGGCATTGGTTAAAAGAACCATATCGGCCTGGAACAAATCGGCGGCGCACAATGACCGGTTTCCCACCAAATACCCGTTTTTCGAAAACCAATCGCAGGCCGCCGCTTGCATTACCCCAGGCAGCACATGGGGAGAATCCGGACACAAAAGCGTCCCCTTCGACACCACCAGCACATTGGCGGTGTTGGTTTCCGACACACTGAGGTCCGGATTGAGAATCAACGCCTCGTGGGCATTGTTTTCCTGGGCCCAAATACCGGCTCGATAGTAAAAGAGATAGTTCAGGGTCTTGTGATCGGCCAGGGGGGTCTGCCGCGGGAAGGGGTAGGTGGCAAGCCTGAGGCCCGTTGTCCCCAAAGCGTTCAGGCGATGGGTATAGGGTCTGGCGGCGACCAGCAGGGTGCCGTTGAAACCGGCTGCCTGCGCATCGCCCCGGGTCGCCAGGATTTTTAAAGCCGCCGTGGTGTCGCCCAAGCGGTTCTTTTCAATCACCTGGTCGATAACCGTCTTCCAGCTCAGATCCGGTGCCGGAACGGCAAACAGATCGTGCCAGGTGCGATAAAACCGTGCCAAATGATCGGACAGCCGGCAGATGTCGCCATGCTCCACCCGGATGGTCTCAAAAAAACCAAACCCGTATTGCAATCCCAGATCGGTTGCCGGAACAACGGCCTTGGCTTGCCGAACCAACCGCCCGTTTTGCCACGCCCAGGGTTCCGGTTCCCTGCCGGTCATCGGGTGCTGGCCTGCGTTCTGGAAAACCCGCATCAAGGTTTCCCCCTTGTGCAAGGTTTCGGCAAATTCATCGGCAGGGTCGGAATCGTATACGATTCCGCCGCCCACGGAAAAAACCAGCCGGTCGCCGACGACGGTGGCCGTGCGGATGGCAATGGATAGATCCATGGTATCGTGAAAGCCGATGTAGCCGATGGAACCGGTGTAGACATGGCGACGGTGCGATTCCAGCTCATCGATAATCTCCATGGATCGAATCTTGGGACAACCGGTAATGGAACCGCCGGGAAAAGTCGCCCGAATCAAATCCACACTGCTCTTGCCTTCGGCCAGGATGCCGTCGACCACGGAAACCAGGTGATAAACATTTTGATAAGCCTCCAGCCGTTTATGCTCGGTCACCGTCACCGATCCACCGGCGCAAACCCGCCCGATGTCGTTTCTGAGCAGATCCACGATCATGGAAAGCTCGGCATCGTCCTTGGGACTGCCAGCCAACGCGTTGCGCATGTCCCGGTCCGCTTCGGGTGTCTGGCCCCTCGGACGGGTGCCTTTAATGGGACGCGTTTCCACCTGCCGCCCACGCTGCATCAGAAACCGCTCCGGCGAAGTCGAAACGATCTGATGATCGCCGGCATTCACAAAGGCGAAAAAGGGTGCCGGATTCATCTGGTAAAGCTTCGAAAAGAGGGCGTAGGCATCACCGTTAAAGCCCATTTCGAACCGTTGCGAAAGGTTTACCTGATAAACATCGCCGGCGGCGATATACTCCCGTATACGCTGCACCGCGGCTTCATATTCGTGGCGCAAGAAATTGGACACCAAGGATCGCCCATCACCCGAAAAATCAGCCGGTGCCGGATTACGGGGCGCCACTTTCAATTCCGCCATGAAGGCGGCCAAGGCTGCCTCGGCCGAGGCAGCGCCGCGATCACCGCGCACCGGTGCATGAACCAGCGTGGTGGCGGTGGACTTGTCATGAACCACAATCAACGATGGCGCGACCAGACTCAATTCCGGCAAATGAAGGTCGTCAATGGTCGTGCGCGGCAGTTCCTCTAACCTGTCTTTCAGATCATAGGCCAGATAACCGAACAGGCCAGCGGTCACGGGCCCACAGTCGTCGTCGACGGATACCCGGCAGCGTGCCAACACCGTGTCGAGCACGTCCAAGGGGGGCTGATCGAGAATAAAGGGCGTCCCGTCCACAGAAATATGTGTATTGCTTTGTTGTCTACGAATGGTCAACCAGGGGCGAAGGGCCATGATATGATAACGGGCACAGTCCAGATCCGATCCACTGAGCAGCACCACCGTTCCCGGTTCATGAGCAAACCGAGCGGCCAGGGTTTCAATGGGTTGATTCCCGGGTAACACCCGCGTCCGGACCCCGGTCATCACCGGCAGAAAATCGACGATCGCTTTCATCAGCGCCCCACCGCCGTGCAGGCCACAGATTCGATCGGCGAGTGACGAAAGGCAGGTGTCGACCCCTGTGACCTCTGATCGGTCAATGGTTGCCGCAAGGGGCCCAATCGTAAGAAATTCTCTACCAACGCGAAACCATGGTCGGTCATAAAACTTTCCGGATGAAACTGAACCCCGTGAAGGGGGTATAGCCGATGGGAAAGTCCCATGATGGTTCCTCCAGCCGTGCGACCGGTTACCACCAGTTGGGTTTTGAGCGCGTGGGATGATGGCGCGACGGCCAGGGAGTGGTAGCGGGCCACAGGAAACGGAGAGGGAAGACCGGCAAACAGGTGCATCCCTTCATGAAAGACAGAACTGGTCTTTCCATGCATGGGTCGATTGGCACGCACGGTGTGGCCGCCGAAGACCTCGTTGAGACACTGCATCCCCAGGCAGACGCCCAAAATCGGCGTGGTCTGGTAAAACGCATCCATCACGGCCTTGGATATGCCGGCATGCCGTGGATCCTTGGGACCCGGGCTAACTAGAATGTAATCCGGTCGCTTGTTCGCCACCTGATTGATCGTGATACGATCGCTGCGATGGACCGATATGGAAAGGTCATAACGCATGAACATCTGTACCAGATTGTAGGTAAAAGAATCATAATTATCGATCACCAGCAGGCTTGTCACTTTTTCCTCCAATAAATTCTGGATGGTCACGAAATAAAACAGCCACCCCGCTTGAGCCTGGGTGGCTGTTGCCTATTGCATAACTCAATTATTTTGGTGCTTCACCCAATTTGGAGGAAGCCCACTATTTTTATAGTTCGCCTAATCCGAGCGATTGTCGAGCTCGAAACGCTAAGTTTAGATTTCGGTAACCCAAGACAGTGGGTTAGGTCAAGTAAAAACCGTCATGACCTAACCGCAGTCTAGGCGCACGACACCAGCCGGCCTCGACTTTTTCGCGGTAATCCCTTTACTTGGGGCAGGCAAAATGAAAACTCGCTTTCGGCAGCGCAATCCATGCACCGATAAGTAACCACCGCCGATCTGCATTTCACCGAATCCTGGATATCGGATTCACAGGTCAACACGCCGCCACAGGTGCATGAGCGGGGAACCACGAATATACAAACGATGCCGGCGATATTTTCTTCGATAATGGCCACCTCCCCCAGTCCTAAAAGCGACCACTCCTCTACCAATTCCTGATAGAAACGACGTGTCCGATGGCCTCTTTGCCTTGCCAAGGCCCTGCCGGTTGGCGTCTTCAATGTATCTGGAGCATGATGGGCATAGGTCAACTCGACACTCATACGGATTATCAATTGATCATCCAAAAACTGTCGACGCATGGCTTTCTTGGCAAAAAACTGGGCAACGCCCATGTTACCCAATTTATCCAAACAATCCGCATCAAAGACGATTCGCCCGATATCATTGGTCATTTCGCCGTCGAGATAGCAAGAAAGAATAGCCTCCCTTATCGTGGGAATCCATTTTTCATAGGCACTGCCCGTCAAAATTCGTTCGGCCAATAAAACGGCATTTTTTTCTTCCGGCGTGTCATCAGAATGATACCGGCCATGGGCAAATTTTCCCATGTCATGGAATAATCCAGCCAATAGCGCCGGTTCTGCCGGGCTGCCCTCTTTGTTTGCAAGATAAACGGCGATGCGGCCGACGCGGTAGCTATGGGCCCACAGGCTGGAAAAGGTTTCTTCGGTCCACTGGCGTTGAAAGTCGGTTTCCTGCTTGATCAATGTTTCCCGAACCGCTTTCAACACGGTCGGCGAAATGGATTGAAACACATCCCCACCGGAGGGCGGTTCAGGCTGCGAATGATTGCTTTGATTTTTTTTTAGAGCAATGCCTAAGCGATCTTGTGCCTCGGCCACTCTCAACGGCGAATGGGCCACCTTGTCGGAAATGGAGCGGGTCATAGTCCTATTATTTCTGTTACACGTTTATTCGGGATGGGGGTTGTTCAAAGCCTATTTGTAATCCGTCGCCAAATAGGCCATTTGATCATTTCCCAATTTCTATTGTTCAACCATTGATAAGCACTAATCGACGGGTAGCAACACCGAAAAAGTCGTTCCCTTGTCCGGCTCACTCTCCACACTGATACGTCCTTTCAGCGCTTCCACCAGCCCTTTGACGATGGGCAATCCCAATCCGGTTCCGGTAATAAACCGCGTCTTATCGTTTTTCACGCGAAAAAACCGGTCAAAAATATTCTCCAGATAGCGCTCCTCGATACCAAACCCATTATCGATCACTTGTACCCTCAAATTAATGCCAGACAAATCGACCTTGACAGTAATATCGCCACCTTCTTGGGTATAGTTAATCGCATTGGTGACCAAATTGCCAAAAATGCTTTCCAGGGCCAATGGATCGGCTTTAATGGTGGGCAGCGAGGTCTCCGGTCGAACCAAGCGGAGGCTCTGTGACTTGTTTTTAGCCCGTGTACTGAGAAAATCGACAATATTATTTAGCAGTTCTTCCAAATTAACGGGTTTGGGTTCCTGACAGGTGGTTCCCGATTCGATGCGCGACAGATCCAACAAATCTCCAATGGTAGATATCAACCCCTGGGTCTTTTCTTTGGCTCGCGCCAATAAATGCTCGTCCGACTCACTGAGTTGCCCCATCAGATCGTTAAGCACCAGGGCCAATTGTTCGTGAATGGTGGACAGCGGGCTCCTGAGCTCATGAGAGACCTTGGCGACGAATTCGGACTTTAGACGGTCCAAGACTTTCATATTGGTGATGTCGACGATGGTCACCACCGCTCCCAGGCACTCTTTACGCTCGCCCAGCACGGGGCGCCCGCGAGCCATGAAAAACCGGTCGCCACCGGCAGAAAATTCGTAGGATGGAATGTCGTCAAAATCCACATGACGACCGCCGGAAATTTCAACGATCAACTCACATAAGCCCTCATCGGGAAGGTAGGCTGATATATGTTCACCGGTGATGGTGCTTTCATTTAAAGATAAAAGCCGCCTGAAGGCCGGGTTCATCAACACCACCTGACCATCGGCATTGGTCACCACGATGCCGTTGGGAAGCGAATCGATGATGGTATGGACTCTGCTTTTCTCGGTTCCCAGGTCGGCTAAGGTGCGCCGACGTTCGGCTTCCAGACTCACGGCTTCCCTTTTCAGGGATATATTTTCCAGTGCCCGGTTGACCACGATACGCAATTGATCCGGCTCGAACGGCTTGGGTATAAAATCATAGGCCCCTCGTTTCATCGCCTCGATGGCCGTTTCGATGGTGGCAAAACCAGTAATGATAATTACCAGAATGTCCGGATTGATGGTTTGAATGCGTTTGAGCACTTCCATTCCATCGATGCCTGGCATTTTTAAGTCCAGGAGGACGATGGACACATCGGAGCGCCCGAGGATGTCCAGGCCATCTTCACCATTTTGGGCCGTCAGTGCATGACACCCCATGCGGTTGATGATTCGTGCCGACCCATCCCGGATTCCCCTTTCATCATCTACCACCAAAACGGTTACAGGATCAGGCGTGCTCTGCATGGTCGGCTCCTTTTTCGGTTTCATGGGTTATGGGAAATTCGATGATAAATGTGCTGCCCCGTCCGAGAACACTTCGGGCAAATATTTTACCATTATGATTTTCAATGATGCCGTAGACCACACTCAACCCCAGCCCGGTTCCCTTGCCTTCTTCTTTAGTCGTAAAAAAAGGCTCGAAAATATGCCTCAGGTCTTCGGCCGGGATGCCATTTCCGGTATCGGCGATTTCAATGATCACGCGATCTTTATTGGCGGACTCCCGGGTGGTGATGGTGATCGTACCGTGGCCATCCATGGCCTGGGCGGCATTAATGATGATGTTCATGAAAACATGCCCAAGTTGCTGTGAGTCTGCCAACACCAGGGGGACGAATGGAGCCATGTTTTTTTTCACGGTGATATTTTGAAACAGGGTTTGGTTTTCAATCAGGAAGAGGGTCCGCTCAATGGCCTTGTTGATATTCAACGGCCGCATGAAATGACGGGTCTGGCGGGCGAATTCCAGCAATTCCTTAACGGTTTCCCGGCAGCGTTGGGCATCCTTTAAAATTCGATATAGATCTTCGCGGGCATTGTCTTCCAGATCGTAATCCTCGAGCATTAATTTGGTATATAGTGTGATGCCACCCAATGGATTATTCAACTGGTGGGCCACGCCGGCGGACAATTTACCCAGGGAAGCCATTTTTTCGGACTGAATCAACTGGAGCTGGGTTTTCTCCAATTTCTTTTGAATATGGATACGCTCCCTCAGATCGTGAAAAAAACCGATGGAACCCGCCTCTTCGCCCTTTTCATCATATATGATGGATGCATAAAGGCTGATGGGAAACTCCTCTTTATTTTTAGCAATGGCGTTGACACGGTACTTTTTCAGCTTCCCCCGGCCGCCATAGTCTTCACTTCTCAAGCAGCGCATGATGTTCCTCGCCCCATCACCCTCGTAAAGCTCCCAGATATAAAGCTTGTCCAGGGCTTCATCGACACTGTAACCGGTTACTTCGGTGGCCGCGTCATTGAAGATAATAATTTTACCGGTCATGTCCGCAGCAATGACACCGTCACAAGCACTTTGCAAAAGGTTGTATAAAAATGTGTTTGCCCGACGCAGTTCCTCCTCCAACCCATCCAAAGCGGGAAATTCGAAGTTAAAAATGGCCATTACCGGTTGGCCGTCGTCATCCTCGAAGGGATAGGCGTAAAGGCAGGCATGTTTCTGTTTGCTCAACGCATCCGAGGAAAGATCTCGAAGAGAAGGGGTACCCGATTTGAAAACTTTTTTAACCGGACATTTTTCACAGGGTTCGGATCGATTAAAAAAGACATCATGGCAGGCGGCTCCGACAACGGTGACTCCATTAATATTGGCATCAACGCCAGCGGATGCCAATATTCTAAAATCTTTTGATATAATAATGATTTTGCGATGGAATGCATCCAACGCCTTGAGAAGCAATTGTTGTTCTTTTTCCGTGCGCATCAGACCTCCCGGGGGTTGAGGTTCCTGAAACACTCGTAGTCGAGCGATTAAAAGACAGATTGGTGGCGTTGTCAACAGCTATGCAACGAAAATAGTTATTCATTATTTATCGACAGCGGACTATTGGTGAAAGGTCAATAAAAGGCCAGTTATCAACAATGGGCCCAATACTGTCTAAATCACGTGGGTATTCAAAATCCAATCATTGATTTATAAACATTCCAACAATGAAAAATATACTTTAAAATAAGCATATTATAATTTTATAAACATTTTGTCGACTGTTATAAATAAAACAATAATTAAAACTATTTTTTTATAAATCTATAATAGATGGAGAAGTCAAAGGCTGGAATGAAGCGATTTGAGATAGGTTTCCCATTCCATGGGAAGCAGTTGTTTTTTCTTATTATTACATGATTTACAAGCGGGCACCACATTTCCCTTGGTGGTTTTCCCTCCCCTGGCCACGGGAACGATATGGTCCATCGTCAATTCGGCCGCCGGTGTCGGTCGACCGCAATAATGGCAGCGGCCCTTGGCACAACGGCGTTTCCACCACTGGGATGATCTGAGTTCCCGGGCTTTTTGACGTTCCCGTTTGATATCCCGTTCATCAATATCATATGCGTAAGGTTTCATGATTCTTTTATGGTAATGGTCCTTGAAGGTGATCGATGGTTTTCTAATCCAATACTCCCCAGCCAGTTGTCGATCACGGCCTGTAGAAGGCAATAAAAAGGAGTGGACCCGCCCAGACCGGTTCTACCAAAAAAATAGTTGATTTCCAATATCAGGGGCTGGGGATTAGGGCTGCTCAGATCGGACTCATGGAAAAGAAAATCCAAACCGGCGAGATTGATTTGCGTTTGTCGGCAAAATCGTCTGGTCAGCGACGATGCGGCCCGGTGTATCTCCTCCGTCACCCCATGATCAATGCGGGCACCATTGACCAAACTGGTGCCGAATATGTCGGGGTTGTCCTGAATCCGCCAATAGATCTTCAGGGTCTGCCCCATTACCACGACACGCAATGTTCGATTGGCATGCGGAATCGCCGACTGCAGAAGAAAGCCCCGCTGTCCGGATGCTTCAAAATCTGCCGCGGTTGCCAGGGCACGATCAAGGTCAACGGTGGATTCAATCAGCATGACCGTCTCGCCTTCACCTCCCCAATCCAATTTGAATACCAGGGGAAAATCGATTGGAGAAAAGGGGTGACGCCACGCATCGAATTGACTTAGGTTGTCAAATATCCAGGTCTTTGGATGGGGAGTATCGGTTGCTTTAAACAGTCGGGCCTGACCGATTTTCCCTGGATAGGCGAAACGGGCATCATAGCTGGGAAAAACGTGCCGGCAATTATTTATCGCCATTTGGTAAAGCGCCTGTCGGCATCCTTGAGGCAAAATCACGGCATCGGCCTTTTTTAGGGCGGCCAGATCATTGTCATCCGGATTCCTACCGGCGCATAAAAAATTGGCGTCGGCTTCGTAACAGGGATGATAGGAAAGAATCATCAGTATCCGAATTTACGTAATGCTTTGGTATCCTTGGTCCAGTTTTTCTGCACCCGGACAAACAGCTTTAAAAAAACCCGATTATCCAGCATTTCTTCGATGGCCAGCCGGGCAGCCTCGCCGATTTGTTTGAGTTTGGCGCCTTTTTTTCCGATGACGATTCCCTTCTGGGAATCCCTTTCCACATGAATGGTGGCCTGGATTCGGATCAAGGCACCGTTTTTCTCTTCCTTGAATTCATCCACGGTAACCGCCACGGCATAGGGAATTTCCTGGCCGGTCAGTCGAAACGCCTTTTCGCGGATCAATTCGGCGGCGATAAATCGCGTTGGCAAGTCCGTCAGACTGTCTGTTGGGAAAAAGGGAGGTCCAACGGGAAGATGGGTTTCCATGATACCCATTAACTGGTCAACCTGATCGCCGTTCTTGGCACTGATGGGGACGACGGCTTTGAAGGGAAATGCCTGGGACCATGTTTCAATCTGACCCAAAAGTTGTTGCCGTTTGATTTGATCGATTTTATTGAGGGCCAGCACGACCGGCTTATTTTGCTGGGCCAGCTTGCGAATCAGAAGCGTCTCGGAGGTGGTGTCCGGTGCCTTGGCATCAACCATCATGAGGATCAAATCCACCTCCGCCAGTGTGGACAGGGCAGCATCCACGATCCGGTTGTTCAGCGGTGTTTTGGATTGATGAACGCCGGGCGTATCCAGAAAGACGAGCTGCGCGGTCGGCTGTTGAACGACCCCCAAAATACGGTTACGGGTGGTTTGGGGCTTTTTGGAGGTGATGGATATTTTCTGCCCCAACATGCGGTTCAGCAGTGTCGATTTTCCCGCGTTGGGCGCCCCTAAAATGGCGATGTAGCCAGACTTGAATGGTTTGCTGGTTGGCGTGTCACTCATGGGGTTCACCCAAGCCGATGCTGTCGATGGCCTCCCAGACAGCCGCTTTTCCCAATCGTGTTTTGGCGGAAAAAAGAATCAGCGTCGACGGGTCCATGTCCAAGGCCTGGCCGATGGCATGACGTTGGTTTTTTCGCTTGGACGCGGAAAGCTTATCCGCCTTGGTCACCACCAAAATGGCCGGCCGATGGTATAGAGCCAGCCAGTCAATGAAATTTTTTTCCTCGATGCCCGGTGTACGACGGATATCCAGAATAAGAACGACCGCCTTGAGGGATTCCCGTCCCTTAAGATAGGTTTCGATCATCGGTCCCCATTTGCGTCTGACCGACTCGGGAACCTTGGCATACCCATAGCCTGGCAGGTCAACCAGGGACAGCGTATCATTGACCGTAAAGAAATTGATCAACTGTGTACGGCCGGGGGTTGAGCTGGTTTTGACCAGCCGTTTGCGGCCCACCAACGTGTTGATCAGTGATGATTTTCCGACATTGGATCGACCGGCAAACGCCACTTCGGGACCGCACGGCGCGGGATATTGAGACGGCTTTACCGCACTGGTGACAAATTCTGCCGTTTTTACGATCATATACGAATGGCCGTTTAATTGCGTGTTTTTAAATAGGCTTCCAGACGATTCAATCCCTCGACGATATTTTTCATGGAGTTGGCATAGGAGAACCTCAGGTATCCCTCACCCTGTTGTCCGAAATCGATGCCCGGTGTTACGCCGACACAGGCATTTTCCAGGACGTCGAAAGCCAAGGCATAGGAATCATTCGACAGATGCTTGGCATTGGCAAATATGTAGAAGGCGCCGGTGGGTTCCACGGTGATGCCCAGGCCCATTTCACGCAGCCGTTTAATCATATACACCCGTCGCTCGTTGTAAATCCGCTTCATCCGTCCCACGTCATCACCGGCTTCTTTGAGCGCGGCAATACCTGCCTTCTGGATCATGGCGTTGGCAGAAATGAAAAAGTTCTGTTGAACTTTTTGTAAGGGACGCATGAATTCCTTGGGGGCAATCAGATATCCCAGGCGCAGACCCGTCATGGCAAAAAGCTTGGAAAAGCCGTTAAATACGAAGGCATGATCGGTAAATTCCAAAATGGAGTGTTCTTTACCCTCATAGACCAGGCCGTGATAGATTTCATCGGAAACAATCCATGGCGACATATCGGCAATGGCCTGCATGCGGGATTTGGATAGCAGATTGCCCGTGGGATTGGATGGCGAGTTGATGAAAATGGCTCGGGTACGATCCGAGAGCTTGGCCCTGATTGCCTCCGGACGGTATTGAAAACCATCTTCTTCCAACACCGGTACGGTCACTGGCTCACCGCCGACAAACTTGATGAAATTGGGGTAGCAGGCGTAATGGGGGTCGGAGAGAATCACCTGGTCGCCGGCTTCGAGCAAGGCAGCAAAAAGCATGAATATGGCCGGTGAACTGCCCGAAGTCACCACCACTTGGTCTGGATCCACGGTCACGCCATAGGTGTCATGATAATATTCACAAATGGCTTCACGCAGTTCCAACATGCCCAGGCTGTGGGTATAATGGGTAAATCCGTCCGCCAGCGCTTTGCAGGCCGCATCTTTTACACACGCCGGCGTGTCGAAATCGGGTTCTCCCACCTCCAAATGGACGATATTCTTGCCTTCGCATTCAAGGACACAAGCCCGCTCCAATACGTCCATGACGATAAAAGATGTCATTTCTTCGGTGCGTTTGGATGCCATGCCTTTTCCCCTTGATTTTATTCCTTGCCAGTCCGTATTCTTTCAGAAATAGGCGAATTGACCATTTCTTGATGGGCATTAAATAACTTTGTTCAGCGGATATTCAATAATACCTTCGGCTCCTTTTTTAAGCAACTCCGGAATCAGTTCACGCACGACCCCTGTCCCCACCACGGTTTCCACGGAAAACCAATCCGATTGGTATAGGGAGGCAACGGTTGGTGCATGAAGACTGGGAAGTAAATCGACCACCTGTTCCAATTTGTCCTGGGGCACATTCATCTTGATGCCCACCAGTTTTTCACCCAGCAAGGCACCCTTGAGCAAGAGGGCAATCTGTTCGATTTTTTCGCGTTTATCCGTATCTTCCCATGCCGAGCGGTTAGCGATCAACTGGGTATTGGTCTGCATGAGTTCATGGATGATGCGCAGACCATGGGCTTTGATGGTGCTACCCGTTTCCGTGACCTCGACAATCGCGTCGGCCAGACCGGAGACTACTTTGGCCTCCGTGGCACCCCATGAAAATTCTACCTTAACGGAAATGCCGCGTGTTTCGAAATAGCGCTTACTAAAGGCGACCAGTTCGGTGGCTATTTTCTTGCCTTGTAAATCTTCGATGGTGCTAATCGATGAATCATAAGGTACGGCCAACACCCAGCGGGCCGGACGGGCACTGACCTTGGAATAGATCAAATCTTCGACGACATGGACGTCCGATTCATTTTCGGCGATCCAGTCTTTACCGGTCAATCCAGCGTCCAAGGTGCCGTTTTCCACATACCGGGACATCTCCTGGGCGCGGCAGATGGCGCATTCGATGGACGCATCATTGATTTCTGGAAAATAACTACGATCGTTGACATTAATCGTCCAGCCGGACCGTTTGAATAATGCAAAGGTGGCATTTTGCAGGCTTCCCTTGGGAATACCCAATTTAAGGGGTAAGCTCATTATTTATAAACCTCCTTGGGGTCGAAAACCGGCTGACCCACGGTCACCAGTTTTCCATCCTTTACTTGTTGAAAAAAACAGCTGGCATAGCCGGTATGACAGGCCGCACCACCGATCTGTTCCACCTTGAGCAGCACGGTATCGTTATCACAATCGACCCGGATTTCCTTTACATTCTGAATATGACCGGATGTAAGCCCTTTAACCCAAAGGGTATCTCGGCTGCGACTGTAATAAGTAGCCCGACCGGTTTTAAGGGTTTCTTCCCAAGCTTCCTGGTTCATGTAGGCCAGCATCAGCACGTCGCCTGTTTCGGCATCCTGCGCGATGGCCGGTATCAATCCGCCTGTCTTTTCAAAATCGAGTTTTATCATATGTTTTTTCTCCAAAATGAGCGAATGTTTTATACTAATAAAAAACGATTAATCTAAACAGATCATTTGCATGAGTCAATCTCTTTTTTGTCCAACTAAGGGATAATCTTGCGAAAAATTATTTCTTTTGTTAGGGTGACAAGGCTATTCGGGAAAAGATAAACAAGTCGACCGAGTCGACTTATTTTCGCATGACATCAATGTGTTTGCGTACTGCTAACCAAAAGGTTTTTTTTAACAGTTACCATGCCAAAAGAAAAAAGTGCGTCGCAAATTCTAAAAAAAAGGGCCCGTCGGCCACCGAGAGCGATTTTTAGTCGCTTGATAAAATGGTCGCTGATCATGGTCACCACCTTTTTGGTTGTTGGGATGGCTGCTATGGTGGGCATTTATCTGTATTTGAGCGACGACCTGCCTAAGATTACATCACTGACCGACTACCACCCCGCAATCATTACCACGGTTTATTCGGACGATAACCGTAAGATCGCCGAGTTTTATAAGGAACGACGCATTGTGGTTCCCTTGACCGACATACCGCTCCAGCTTCAGCACGCTTTTATCGCCGCAGAGGATGCCCGCTTTTACAAACATCAGGGGATTGATTTTTTAAGTATCGTCCGTGCGTTTATCAAAAACCTGCAAGCGGGAACGATTGTACAAGGGGGAAGTACCATTACCCAACAGGTGACCAAATCATTCCTGCTTACCCCCGAGCGCAGCTATGAGCGAAAAATAAGGGAAGCCATCCTGGCCTATCGGATCGACAAGACATTTACCAAGAAAGAAATCCTATATTTGTACCTTAACCAGATTTATCTGGGACATGGTGCATACGGGGTCGAAGCCGCCGCGGAAAACTACTTTGGAAAATCGGTCAGCGAACTGAATTTGGCTGAGTGTGCCATCCTCGCCGGCTTGCCCCAGGCACCCAGCCGGTATTCGCCTTTCCGACATCCTGAACGGGCCAAACAGCGTCAAATCTATGTGCTGAATCGAATGCTGGCCGAAGGTTTCATTAATAACAACCAGGTTACCGAAGCCATCGATATAAAAATGGACATCAAGCCCCGTCGAAACTGGTATATCGAAGAGGTTCCCATCTACACGGAACATGTCCGGCGCTACGTGGAAAAGAAATACGGTGCCGATGCGCTTTATACCCAGGGTTTGAAAATTTATGCCGCGGTAAATATCGAAATGCAAAAGGCGGCGCGCAGGGAAATCGAAAAAGGACTCCGTGATTTAGACCGCCGACAGGGGTATCGGGGTCCGGAAGCCCATCTTTCTCCCGAGGAAATCGAAAGCTTCAGCGACGATCTTCAGGCCACGTTTAACGATTCACCGCTTACTGAAGGGATGACGACAAAAGGGGTGGTCATCGACGTGGACGACAAGGCCGATAGGGCAACGGTTCGATTGGGCGATGCCAGGGGAATTATTTCGCTTGATGATATCGCCTGGGCGCGTAAACCCAATATTAACCTCGCCTATTATCAAACCCGCGTCCGAAAAATCAGCACGGTTCTGGAGATCGGTGACGTTATTCTGGTTCGATTGAATAATAAACAAAAAGCAAAAGATAGTTGGGAGTTATCACTCGATCAAAATCCCGATACCCAAAGCGCGTTGGTTTGTATCGAGTCGGAGACTGGCTTGGTCAAGGTAATGGTCGGGGGACGCGATTTTACCGAAAGCCAGTTCAATCGGGCCATCCAGTCCCGCCGGCAACCGGGATCGGCATTCAAACCAATTATTTACGCCGCCGCATTGGACAATGGATATACCGCGGCAACGGAAATTATCGATTCGCCCATCGTTTTCAAGGATCAAATCAACGATTTCACCTGGAAACCAAAAAACTACGGAAAAAAATTTTATGGTCCCACCCTGCTCCGGGAAGCATTGGCCAAGTCACGTAACGTCGTTACCATTAAAATTCTTCAGGATATCGGGATAGAGACGTGCATTGACTACGCCAGAAAGTTGGGTATTACATCCGAGCTGACTCATGATCTCTCACTTGCCTTGGGATCGTCGGGTGTGTCGCTATTAGAATTGGTGAATGCCTACGCCGTGTTTGCCAATCAGGGGTATTTAGTTGAGCCGGCATTCATCACCAAGATCGAGGATCGGAACGGGAATATATTGGAAGAGATGAATCCAGCAAGAAAACGGGTAATCGATAAAAATACCGCCTACATCATGACCAGCCTGCTCGAAAGTGTCGTTAAAGAAGGAACCGCGAGACGAATTAAGGCCCTGAAACGACCGGTCGCCGGAAAAACCGGGACAACCAATGATCTGCAAGATGCCTGGTTTGTGGGGTACACGCCCAATTATATTTCTGGTGTCTGGGTGGGATATGATGATGGTCACCCTTTAGGAAAGGGAGAGACCGGATCACGTACGGCCAGTCCGATCTGGTTGGGTTTCATGGATGCCATATTGAAAGAAAAGCCAGTGCGCGTATTCCAGGTTCCCGAAGGTGTTGTTTTCGCCAAAATCGACGCGGAAACCGGCTTATTGCCTATTCCTGAATCGAAAAAAACCATTTTCGAATGTTTTAAGGAGGGGACCGTTCCGACCGAATTCACCAAAAAGCCGGATTCGATCGTGGATGCCGAATCCTTTTTCAAATCCGATATGTGAAAAAAAATAGATTTCTTCCCGACCGGACAAAGGCATCTGGATCGGCTTCTCGGTGTCCCTGTAGAGAAAAGGCAAAACCATGATCAAGGTTCTTTTGGCCGATGATCACAGCATCGTTCGTGAAGGGCTGCGACGGATTGTCGAGGAAAGTGGTGATATCGAAGTGGTGGCCGAAGCCGCCGATGGACGCGAGGCGGTACTGGCGGTTCGCCGTGAACAGCCGGATGTTGCCGTCATCGATATATCCATGCCTGTCTTGGATGGGTTGGAAGTCATCACCCAATTAAAGACCGAATTCCCTGACACACCGATTCTGGTTTTAACCATGCACGAAGAGCATCAGTATGTGATTCGGGCCATCGAAACCGGTGCCATGGGATACATCACCAAACAAAGTGCACCGGAGCAGCTGGTCAAAGCCATCCGCAAGGTCCATTCCGGGTCCCGGTTTTTAACCGATGATGCCGCCGAAGCACTCGCTTTGCGAATCGCCAAGGGAAACCGGGAGCAAAGTCCTTTGGATACGCTTTCCACCCGCGAACTCCAGGTATTGAGACGTCTTGCCCTGGGGAACACCAATCGTGAAATCGCCGCCGCCTTCCACATCAGCATCAAAACCGTGGACACGTATCGTTCGCGATTGCTGAAAAAGTTAAACCTTCGCAATAATGCGGAGCTGTCCCGTTTTGCTATTCAGAATGATATCATTCAAGCTTGATGCCCACTCTAGTGTCCATCCAGAAACTGGATGGGCACTATTCTAATCGGAGCGGGCAAACAGCTTGATCGTCGCCTGGCGCACCATTGCATCTTCATCGTCGAGCAGCTTATGTAGATAGGGAGTCAAAATCTTGTATTGAAGCGGGTCAACGGTGGACAGATTCTCCACAATCTGGCAACGAATATGCGCATTCGTGTCAGTCACAAACCGCCTGTACAGGTCGAGGAGCTTGGGGGAGATGGGAAGCATGGCCAATCCGACCAATATGTTCAGTCGCAAATCCGTGTCAGCCGCAGCCATATAATTGACGTAGATATCTTCGACTTTGCCGAGATGATTATTAAACCGCCAAAGGTTAAGAAAAATGATGCTTTGTTCGCTTTTTTGTCCCCGTTTGAGTCGGTTTTCCAATAACGTCAACGCTGTCTCATCCTCCACCGCGGACAAGGCGGCGACTACGGCGGCGCGAACATCTCTATCCGGATCGGAAAGGTGGTCCGCCAACGCGTTGACTGCCGGCCGATTGTACCGCCAACCCAACGATAAGGCGCAGCTACTGCGGACGGCGGCATCCGGATGATTCAACTTTTCTATAAGCGCATTTCGTATATCAAATGGATCTTTACTCAACGATGCCGCCAACCCCAAGTGGATAGCGGCACTGATACGTAGGGAGTCGTCCAGTGAGTCGGCCGATATCAGATTAAACAACGGCCATAGGACGCGGTCATCACCCGTACAGCCGAGCAGGGGTAGCATTTTCATCAACAGCCCGGAATCGGCATGGGGCAGGGCATCCAAAAATAGGCTGACGGCGGCGGGTGAATCCGAAAGAAAAAGGTCCGGTTTGGATGTATAGCGACGCACCTTCTCAAGCAGGCGGTGCGGTCGATTCATCGGAATCAGCTTTCCGTTTCCGGGCTTCATGATTTTAGATGCCGATGCTTTTCTGTATATTGTTTGAGAATGGTCTTGGCCGCGAAATCATCGCGTGCAAAATAGTGCCGTGTCGTTTCGAGCGTATTTTTACAAATTTCTTTGATAAGATTATCCTTTTCATCGGCGCTGACGAAGTTGCGATCTTTTTTCTGCTCGAAAAAAACCGTATTCCCCAACACATGAAGCATGTCCTGAAACTTAAGATCATCCACGGCACCTTGCCGAAACCATTTTTTTTCCACGGGGATGCTTATCTGGACCGTGATACACACGTACCATCGGTCGGCGGCGATTTGCCTTGACTGATCCAGAAATACCAAATCCAATCCATTATCGAGTCGGTGGGTACTCAACATACCATCGGTTGACATAATGATCCTCTAAAATAACGAAAGTTGTTCCTGAGCCGGTTTGAGCCGTTTTTTTTCATTTACTTGGGAAAATTGCTTATAGCGGTTTTCAATATCTTTTACAAATGGGGATATTTTCCGCCGTTGTTTTTGGCCATGGATCCGTCTGACATCAACGGTGGTCAAAAAGAGATGTCGCATGGCCCGGGTCAGGCCGACATAAAACAGTCGTCGTTCCTCTTCAATATCCGCCGGACGGTTGGGAGTGTAATAGGGAATATAATCATCTTCACATCCGGCGATAAAAACGACTGGAAATTCGAGGCCTTTGGCGGCATGCAGGGTCATCAGGGATACCTTTTCGACCTGGTGATGATAGATATCCGTATCTTTACAAAGGGCAATGGCAGCCAAAAACCCATGGGTGTCCGTTGCAAAGCCATTGCTAATATTTAAGAGCTGCTGGCAGCCATTTTCAAAGGTAGGATCACTGGCAGTCATTTGGTTCAAGCCCGTCTCGGACAAGAGCATTTCGATGATCTGAGAAACCGTTAAGCCATCGAGGGACTTTTTGATTTCATCAATATCAATGATAAAGTCGAACAATTTTTGTTGTTGAGAAAGTGAAATATGGGGAATCGGCAAGCGACGGACCTGGATCAACGCATCGCCCAGGGACAGTTTTTTCTTGTAGGCCCAGAGTTTCAAGCGCTGGCCTGTTTTTGCTGTAATAGACGGTTTGAGTAACCGGGCCGCGATTTGAAGATCATCAAAATCACCGGTTTGATGGACCAGCTTGAACAGGGCCATTATATCCTTGATGTTTTGATGATCAAGAATGGTTTTTCGATCAACCACCTGGCAGGGAATTCCCGCCTTTGCCAATGTTTCGAAAATTGGACGAATCTGACTGCGCGTTCTGACCAATACCGCAAAGTCGGCAAAACCAAGCGGTTGTGTATGCCCATCACTTTTCACCGCTCCGGAATCAATGGAAAAGAATCCGGTGCCCCCCACCATCTGTTCGATGGTTTTTCCAATGGCCACGGCCTCCGCTCGATCCGTTTTCAATTGCATGATCTGTATAGTTTTATCGCCGGATAAATCCGAGAAAACCGCCCGTCGGTGACCGGTTTCGAGTGATTCCGGATTGGACCGGATCACCTGGGATGACACGTCCAAGATGGTTTGAATGGATCGATAGTTTTTTCTCAGAAAAACGGTCTGGGCGTCTTCAAAATCATGTAAAAACCACTTGAAACATCCCGCATCCGATCCCCTAAAGCCATAAATCGATTGATCCGGATCGCCGATAATACACACATGGGCGTGACCGCCGGCCAATAGTTTGACGAGATGATATTGTCCGGCATTGATGTCTTGATACTCGTCAATGTAAATGTGATTGAACCCGTCAGGGCATAGAGGGCAATGGCCATTGTTGGTTTCGAGCAATTGAACCGCTTTGAAAATCAGATCCTCAAAATCAACCCTATTTTGGATGCGCATTAAATTTTCATAGTCTCGATAGCATCTCGAAAAATCAGATAAATGCTCTGGCGGGCAAATGCCATCCAGGGCCTGAGTGCAGGATCGTAGATTCTGTTTGGCGCACACAATCCATTCCATGAGATCATCCACGGAGATGGATGAGGCGAACGCGTTGATGGCAAGGGTATCTTTGATCAGTTGCCGGCGCGTCTCTTCATCCACCACACCCAGCGAAATATCGGGCATTGACGACGATAGAATCCGGTACCCCAGGGCATGGAAGGTTCCCACGAACGGCAACTTGCCATTCATATCCGAGAGGCTTGTGAGACGCGTTTTCATTTCCATGGCGGCTTTGTTGGTAAATGTCAGGGCCAGTATCCGATTGACATCCGCGCCGTTTTCGATGATATGGGCGATTTTATGGGTAAGTGTGCGGGTTTTTCCGGTTCCCGGTCCGGCCACGATCATCATATGACCATGGGAATGGCTAACCGCCTGTTGCTGATCGTCATTCAGGGTGCTGATCGGATTGGCTGAAGGGTGGTGGGTAACTGATTTGGAAACGGTTTCTCGTTTAGCAGGCATCGATTCGAAAAGATGAGGCGTCGTGTCCGCTGTGACAAGCTTTTTTTCGAAGGCCGTAAACAGGTTTTTTTGACCCAAAAGCCGATCTCTCTCCTGTTGGGAAAAAATATGAACCGTGCCGTAACAACCATCATAACCCGGTGAAAAGGTCACCCGGTTATCGCGCATGCGACAGATGGCCTCGCCTAAAAGGGGGATGCCTGCCCGTTCAATGGTTTCCCGATCCAGATCATGAAGAATATTGAATTCACTTCCCAGCTGATCCAATAAGGATTGATAGGCCTGTTGCACCTTTTTTGACTTGGCACCCACGCATAATATTTCGGAAAGCAAATCGTCCAGGGGGATCAGCCGGTAAAACGGAAATGCATGATCGGGTCGAATACCTTCTTGCCTGGTGGCCAGTTCTTCAACCCGATGGAGAACTCCAAGCGTCAAGGGTTTACCGCACACCGGACAAATTCCCGAATGCCTTCGCGTCTGCGATGGCATGAAACAGACATCACATTTGCGATGACCGTCCCCATGGTACTTTCCTTCTTCGGGATAAAACTCGAAAGTCCCCAAAAACGCGTTCTGATCACCCTTTTCGATGGCTTCACGCATCGCATAGTAACTCATAGCGGTGTCAAATAAATTGGCTTCGCGGCCCAGTTTGGATGGTGAATGGGCATCGGAATTGGATACCAGGGTGATCTTGTCCAGTGCCGTCACACGCCAATTCATGGCCGGATCGGACGACAGGCCGGTTTCGGCGGCGAAAATATACGCGCTGAGATCATCGAAGCAGTCTGTCAAGGTGTCGAAACCGGATTTGGACCCCAGCATGGAAAACCAGGGCGTCCAGATATGCGCGGGAATCAGAAATCCATCGGTGGAGGTTTCCAGTACGATTTCAAGAAGATCACGGGCATCCAAACCAAGAATGGGCCGTCCGTCGGAATGGATGTTGCCAATGGCATCCAAGCGGGTATTGAAACGATTCACGCATTCCAAATCGGGAAAGAAGACGAGATTGTGATTCTTGCGGGTTCGATCCTTCTTTTTGTAGATATTACTTATTTCACAGCTAAGCATGAAACGCACGGGTGCCCGGCAGGATGGCGGAACCATCTCGTCACAGACCTGTTCAATGTCCGGTTTCAGCCGAAAAAGGCCCGGCTCGGCCGGTTCCAGTTTTTGGGATAGTTGCGCGTACCATTCCGGATGGGTGAAGTCGCCGGTCCCCACCACCGTTATGCCCTTTTTCTGGGCCCATACATAAAGATGCTCTAAATCAAGATCTTTTGCCGTTGCCCGAGAATATTTAGAATGAATGTGCAAATCGGCGATAAATTGACTGCTTTTCATATTCACCCGATGATTGGTTGATTTTTAGCGATCTCAAAAAATGGAATAATTATCATTGGCCCACCGATGTGCATCCCATTTAACATTTTTGGCTGAATTCGTTAATCACTCTTTTGGATCGTCCGTTTAAACAATATAAAACTGTTGATATTTCTAATAAAAAATTGTATATAAATACGTTTTTAATTATCAATTTTATTGATTGGATGACATAGGATTTTTAAATGGGAATATTATCATCATCCGTTTCCATCACCCAATATCACGTCGACGGCCATATCACGGAGCCGATCATCGAATCGGTTGCCAACGGATTGAAACGATTCACCGTTGAGGATATTGATAACGAATCATCGGATAAGGCCATCGGCTGGGCCTGTTTTAACAATTCGTTTAGCACCGATTTTGATGAAAACCCCTTTCTGATCGGTACCCATTTTGTTTTTTCGATGCGCATCGATAAGAAATCGATTCCTGCGAAAATCGTTCAGAAGCATTATGTTCAGGAAATGAAAAAACGGCTGGAGAACAGCGGACGTGAATTCCTGAGCAAAACCGAAAAGAAGGATATCAAGGATCATGTCCTGAATCTCTTGAATTTGAGAATTCCGGCCACCCCAAACATCTACGATTTGATCTGGAATTACGAAGGCCAAAAATTATGGTTTTTCTCCAATTTAAAAGGGGCCAATGAAGAGTTGGAAACACTGTTTTCCCGTTCTTTCAAACTCAAGCTGATTCGTCTATTTCCCTACAGTATGGCAACCTTGACGTCTCCCCTGTCCGACACGGAAAAAGACGCGCTGGCCACACTGTCACCAACCCGTTTCACGGAGTAGGATAAACACCGATGCTCGATGTTGCCGTCGCCTATAACCGCTATCAATTTTTAGGAAATGAATTTTTAACCTGGTTGTGGTTCACCATTGATACCGCTCCATCTTTTTTTCAAGGTGTGGATGACACCACCATTTCGCTGACCATTGGTAATCGAATCGTTCTTGAAAACAATATTCATGATGCCAGCGAAATCATTACCATCAAAGGCGATGACGCCGGATTGGAAGAGGGGTTGCTGTCACTTCGCAAAGGTGCCGTGGTGGTCGAGATGAATCTGGTATACAAGGCAGAAAACCAGGAGTGGAAATTTAGCCTGAAAGGGGAAAGCTTGAGTTTTTCGGGACTCAAGGTTCCCGAGACCGGTCCCGTTGAATCCAAAGAAGATATCGAGGGAATGGTTTTAGAAAAAGTATATCTATTTGAAAAAGCAATAAATTTGATAAATCATCTCTTAAATCACTTTTTAAAACTGAGAAGCAGTCTGGATTGGAATGCAAAAACCGTCGGCGAAATAAAAAAATGGATTCAGGCCTAGCGGATGAATATTGATATTCTGTCGATAATTATTTAGTTTTTAACAAATCCGATTAAGAAATACATGAAATATGGTTTTTAATCATTCTATCCATGCTTCATCAACATCGTTGATAATACTATTATAATATAAAAATAGATGGTTATATAGTTATTAACGATTCGTCAACTCCTACTACAAAGAATAGATACCAAAAGGAATTATATTATGAAATTTACGATAAACAAATTCCAAATTGTTAATGTGTTGGCAAAGGTACAGGGGTTGACGGGACGGCGTAGCAACCTGGCCATCACCGAAAATATTTTAATCCGGGCCACCGGTGACGGTATTCATCTTACGGCCACGGATCTGGAAACCGGATTCGAGGGGTTTTATCCGGCATCGGTGGAAGAAGAAGGAGCCGTCGCGGTAAGTGCAAGAAAATTATATGAAATTACTCGTGAATTCCCATCCGAAGATATTATTTTGCATGAAGTGGACAACCGCTGGATAGAAATCGGCAAAGACAAGGTTCAGTATCATATCGTCGGTATGAATCCCGATGATTTTCCGGAAACGCCCCACATCAGTGAAGTGGAATTTTTTTCCATCGAAGCGTCCATATTGGAAAAAATGATTGAACGCGCCATCATCATCTCCGCTGCCGGCGATGAAAAACGGGCGCATATCAATGGCGTGTTTATCGATCGAATCGCTGGGGATGATGGCTGCCTGTTCCGTTTCGTTTCAACGGATGGCAGTCGCTTGAATGCCGCCGATCATGTCTATGATTCGCAGACCACTTTCCCTGCCGGAGAAGGCGTGCTGGTTCCCAAAAAAGGATTGAACGAGGTCGCTAAATTCTTGGATGTCGAAGGAGAGGTGCAAGTCGGGATCAAAGACAGTAATTTTATTGTTCAAAAAGAATCGGAAACCATTATCATTCGTTTGCTTGAAGGAGAATTTCCCAAATACCAAGACATCCTCAAAAAAGGCGACGATCATATTATCCAGTTGGAAAAGACAAGTTTCGGAAAGATGCTCAAAAGGATGTCCATTTTGGCCACCGATAACTATAAGGGCGCAGTGTTTACCTTCGATGAAAACAAGCTGGTTGTCACGGCGACCAATCCGGATTACGGCGAATCAAAGGAAGAAACGGAAATTGAATTTTCCGGTGATCCCATTGAAGTTGCCTTTAATCCAAAATTTTTCTTGGATACCCTCGGCGTTATCGATGATGAAAACATCGTGATTAATATTGTGGACGGAAACCATCCATGTGTCATCGAAGGCGACACGGATAAAACCTTTATCAGCGTTATCATGCCCATGAGAATATAAATTCATATGAACGATAAATACGATGCCAATAGCATAGATGTCTTGGAGGGGCTGGAGCCTGTTAGACTGCGACCCTCCATGTATATCGGAAACGTGGATGTGGCCGGTCTTCATCATCTTGTTTACGAAGTCGTAGACAATAGTATCGATGAAGCCATGGCTGGCTTTTGTGACACCATCCGGGTGTTTATCCATCCGGATAACAGTATCACGGTGGATGATAACGGACGGGGAATACCGGTCGATATTCATCGAACCGAAAATGTTCCGGCGGTGGAGGTCGTGCTGACCAAGCTCCATGCCGGCGGCAAGTTTGACAACGATAGTTACAAAGTGTCGGGTGGACTCCACGGCGTCGGCGTCAGCGTAGTCAATGCCCTCTCCAAATATTTGGAAGTCGAAATTTATTCCGATGGAAAAATCTACTACCAAACCTATGAAAGAGGAATTAAGACCAGCCAACTGAAGGTCACCGGTGAAAGTGATAAAAGGGGAACCCGAATCCATTTTGTTCCCGACGAACAAATATTCAATGTAACGGAATTCAATTACGATATTTTAAGTCGCCGACTCAGGGAACTGGCCTTTTTAAACAAAGGCATCACCATTTCCATCGAAGATGAACGCTTCGATAAAACGGAAACCTATTGCTATGAAGGCGGTATCGTTTCTTTTGTCGAATATTTAAACCGGCGTCACAATAGTCTACACGAAACGGTGTTTATTGATGGATACCGCAACGATGTCAATATCGAAGTCGCCATCCAATACAATGATACCTATAAGGAAAATATTTTTTCTTTTGCCAACAATATCAACACGGTGGAGGGTGGTTTTCATTTAATTGGGTTCAAAGCCGCCTTGACGCGATGCATCAACCAGTACGCCGTTACTGGAAATTTACCCAAAAACCTATCCGCAAAAATAAGCGGTGATGATGTCCGCGAAGGGTTGACGGCCGTCATCAGCGTTAGAATAAAATCCCCGCAGTTCGAAGGGCAAACCAAAACCAAACTGGGCAACAGTGAAGTAAAGGGACTCGTTGAATCGCTCGTCAACGAAAAACTTAGCGCTTTTATGGAAGAAAATCCGGCCGTAGCCCGTAAAATTATCGAGAAGGCCGTCGATGCGGCCAGAGCCCGGGATGCGGCCAAGCGAGCCCGGGATTTGGCCAGAAATAAGGGCGCCCTTATCGATTCCACCCTGCCGGGTAAATTAGCCGAATGCCAGATATCCGATCCCACCGTCCGCGAACTCTTTTTGGTCGAGGGAGATTCCGCCGGCGGCTCCGCCAAGCAGGGAAGAGACAGAAAATTTCAGGCCATATTACCGCTTAAGGGGAAAATCCTCAATGTTGAAAAGGCGCGCTTCGATAAGATTCTTCGCAGCGAAGAAATAAAAAACATCATTACCGCACTGGGCACCGGTGTCGGTAAGGAAGAATACAATATCGAAAAAATCCGTTATCACAAGATAATAATAATGACTGACGCGGATGTGGATGGATCCCATATTCGAACGCTGCTGCTTACTTTTTTCTACAGACAAATGCCCGAATTGGTCGACAAGGGCTATTTGTATATTGCCCAACCGCCGCTATTTAAAATAGGTAAGGGCAAGAATGAAACGTATATCAAAGATGAAAAAGAGCTGAATGATTTCATTCTAAGAAAAATATGTGAAAAAAAGAAACTCAGATGTGTGGACAGTGAAATAACACTGTCTGGACACCAGCTATTCGTTTTCCTGGGTGATTTGAGTGACTATGTATCGGCTATTCTGAAGCTCGAAAATACGGGCGCCGATCCGATCATTTTGGAATTACTCGTGAAGGCTGAGGTACAGGATAAAACCTTCCTTCAGGACCGCGAAAAAATGGAGGGCTTGAAAAGCGCATTGGAAGATGAGGGCTATGTCGCTCAATCGCTTTCATGGAATGAAGACGATGATATGTATCAATTGATTGTGCAGTCGCCAGCAAAAAATGAATATAAACAGATGAATACCATCGACAGAAATTTGATTTATTCCTCAGATTTCCAAAAATGTCTGTTATTAAACAAAAAATTTAAAGATATGGATAAACCGCCATTTGAGGTCTCCACGATTGATGGTGATGGCACAACTGCTGTTTTTGAAGAAAAGCGACAACTTTTTGCGCATCTCGTGGAGGACGGCAAAAAGGGACTCACGATTCAGCGGTATAAGGGGCTTGGTGAAATGAACCCCGAACAACTGTGGCTGACCACCATGCATCCGGATAAACGCCATCTATTAAAGGTCACCGTGGAAGACGCCGTGGAATCTGATGAAATATTTACCATTCTGATGGGCGATGAAGTCGAGCCGCGAAGGGATTTTATCCATAACAATGCATTGGAAGTGAGTATGCTGGATATTTAGCGCGCATACAAAAAGAACCCCTGAAATTCCAATGGGAAGATCAGGGGTTCTTGAATGGGTGCGCTCTTTTAAAGGCAATTTTCGTGCACGTTAACCTCAACAACAGCTCGACAGCGGTTCAGTCAGCGGATTATCGCATCAGGAAGAAGATCAGGCCAGATCAGCTCTAGGAGACGTCTACCAATAAAGAGCATGTACTCCCTCGCACAAACCCTTTTGGTTGTCAATATTTTTTTATTTATTAAAAAATAGCATATTATTTTTTTTATATTAACTATTTAAAAAAACAGCAATTATATTAAAAATCTATATTTCCAGGCGTTCTGGGAAAGGGGATTACATCCCGGATATTGGTCACACCGGTGATCAGCATTAACAATCGCTCAAACCCCATTCCAAATCCACTATGCGGGACCGTCCCGTAGCGCCTGGAGTCTAAATACCACCAGTAACTGTCTTTTGATAGACCGGCGCTTTCCATTTGCGCTTCGAGAACATCCAAGCGTTCTTCGCGCTGACTGCCACCGATTATTTCACCGATCCGGGGAACCAGAATATCCATGGCGGCGACGGTCCGGCCGTCTTCATTCAGACGCATGTAAAAGGGTTTAATGGCTTTGGGATAATCATATAGGATGATTGGCTTCTTGAAGTGTTTTTCGGTGAGGTAACGTTCGTGCTCGGACTGAAGATCCAATCCATGGTCGATGGGAAATGAAAAGGATGTTTTTGATGCAAGCAGGATATCGACCGCTTCTTGGTAGGGAAGCCGTTCGAAATCGGAAAAAACGATATTTTCCAGGGTTGGCATCAGCTGTTTATCGACAAAACGGGCAAACAACTCCAAATCCTGAGCACAATGATCCATGGTGAACTGAATCAAATACTTGATCAGGCTTTCTCCCAGATCCATATTGCCGTTCAGATCGCAAAACGCCATTTCAGGCTCTATCATCCAAAATTCGGCAACATGACGGCTGGTATTTGAATTTTCGGCGCGAAAGGTAGGCCCAAAAGTATATACGTCACCCAAGGCGAGGGCAAACATTTCAGCCGACAACTGACCGGAAACCGTTAAATTGGATTCTGTGCCGAAAAAATCGTTGGCAAAATCTATTTTGTCATCAGGCAGTGTCGGGATTGGGGGCGTTAACGTGGTCACCCGAAAGAGTTCTCCGGCGCCCTCACAATCCGAACCAGTGATAATCGGGGTCTGGATATATCGAAAGCCCCGCTGTCTGAAAAATTGATGAACCGCCCAGGCAAGCTCTGATCGAATTCTGAATATCGCCCCATATTTATTGGTTCGCGGCCTGAGATGGGCGATACTTCTTAGGTATTCATCACTATGGCGTTTTTTCTGTAGTGGATAGGTATCGGGGGCCAAACTGATGACTTCAACGTGGCCGGCTTGAATTTCCCATTGTTGGCCACTGCCCTTGGATGCTATCAATTTCCCCGTCACGACCACCGCCGATCCGGTGGTTATTTTTTTGGTTGACTGATAGTTGGGGATTGTTTCATCAGCGATAATTTGGATGTTTTTAAGACAGGATCCATCGTTAATTTCAATGAAAGAAAAGCTTTTCGAGTCCCGTTTGGTTCGCACCCACCCCTTGACCATGACTTTTTCCATGGGATGATCGCTTTTTAGCAGGTCGGCAACTTTTATTCTTTCCATCATCCGTTATCCTTCATGATTGCATTGATATGATATAAATATGCTTCTCGCTGGACAAGCAGAACCACTGACGGCTTGTCCCGGTATTTGACCATGGCTGCCTTGAAATCAGACAGATTTTCTATTTGTTCCTCATCTATGCGATGGATGATATCGCCGGGGTTTAGCCCAATTCGATCCAGATAACTTCCTCGGCGCAATTTAACGATAAATACACCCGAACTGGCCTTCAACCCATATTGGGCACGTGTTTTTTCATTGATCTCGGATACCCAAATACCCAAGCGTTGACTGGGCAGATCCAATGCGCGCGTCATGGGAAAGCGCATTGTTTCGATGGAAACGGTCTTATTTTCACCCTTTCTATTGATTTTCACCCCAAGGGTCTGGCCAGTCGAAACATCATTTAATTTTAACTGGTAATCATCGACACTGGATATTTGTTGCTCATTGATGGAAAGGAGAATATCGCCTTCTTGAATGCCAGCTTTATCGGCCGGGCTGCCTGTTTCCACGGCTTTAACCATTACCCCCCTGTTTTGAATATTCAAATAGGCGGCCAGATTCGAATCAAGCGCTTGAACCATCAAGCCCACCCATGGCTGGACAACGGCGCCATAGTTGATCAGATCGGAAATAATCCGTTTGGCCCGGTCGATGGGAATGGCAAATCCAATGCCTTGTGCCTGTGCGTAGATAGCCGTGTTGATTCCAATCAATTCTCCGTTGATATTGAGCAGCGGCCCGCCACTATTACCCGGATTGATCGATGCGTCCGTCTGAATGAACTGATGAAATACGCGATCCGACGTCTTGATGCTACGGTTAACCGCACTGATGACACCTGTCGTGACCGTATGTGAAAAACCAAAAGGATTGCCAATGGCGATGACCGATTCGCCGATCATGATATCATCCGAGTTTCCCATCTCAGCGGCTGGCAAGGGTTGATCGGTCTTTATTTTGAGCACCGCGAGGTCAGAATCCGGATCCATACCCACGATGGTTGCCTCGAATTCACGCTCATCCTTCAAGGCCACCTTGATGGTCGTCGATTTCTCCACCACATGGGTATTGGTCAAAACGAATCCATGGGTTCCATCGATGATGACACCGGAGCCCAGGCTGGTTCTTTTTTCCCTACGTTCCATTTCCGGGGAAAAAAAGTCATGAAAAAATTTTTCTACCCAAGGATCCATTCCATATTTTGAAAAAGGATTGGAATTCTTGCGTATTTCATATTGCGAACTTATATTCACGACAGCCGGGCTAACGTTGCGGACCGCGCGAACGACAGCGTTTTCGCGTTTCTCTTGGCTGCTTAACGCCAAGGGTGGGTTGGCCAACAAGAAAAATAGCGATAATCCAGAAATCAAGGACAACAAACGTTTTTTTTGATTGATTTGTATCAATATCTTTGTCATTTCAACCCTTTTGTAAAAACAGGATAAAAATAGAAACATATCATGAGCGAATTTCCCATTCAAGATATCTTGCCATTGGTGCAAAAGCCCAGTCGGTATTTAGGAGTCGAAACGAACCGTATTAAAAAGCGCTGGGACGCGGTAAAACTCCATGTGGCCCTGGCTTTTCCGGATATTTATGAAATTGGCACATCCCATTTCGGCATTCAGATCCTGTACAGCATGCTAAATGCAGAAAACGATATTCTGGCCGAGCGGGTATTTGCTCCGGCGATTGATATGGAAGCACTGCTTCGTGAAAAACAATTGCCGTTGTTCAGTTTGGAATCCCAATTACCGCTCAAGCAATTCGACATCATTGGATTTAGCCTCCTATACGAGCTCAATTACACCAATATGGTCAACATGCTGGATTTATCCGGTATCCCATTTTACAGCCATGGGCGCGGCGAAAATGATCCTTTCGTTATTGCCGGTGGTCCTTGCATGTGCAACCCTGAACCGGTGGCAGAATTCTTCGATGCCGTTGTCGTCGGTGATGGAGAAGCCGTGATCCTGCAAATGACCGAGGCATGGAAAAGGTGGCGAACAGACAACCATCCTGACCGGCAGCGGCTGTTGCAATCGTGGTCCCAAATAAAGGGCGTATATATTCCATCCCATTTTGAAGAAACAACGGATAATCTTGGAAAGCGCCGATTGATTGGCCAACAGGGGGGTCGTCGATATATCGAAAGGGCGGTTATGACCAACCTGGATGATATTAATCCGCCGCCCTCGCCCATCATCCCGTTTGGTAGGCCCGTCCATGATCGATTAAGAATGGAAATTGCCAGAGGTTGTACCCGGGGATGTCGGTTTTGTCAGGCCGGAATGATTTATCGGCCCGTTCGTGAACGGCACCCGAGGAATGTCGTTTCGGCGGTTGAAAAATCATTGGCTCAGACCGGATACGAGGATCTATCGCTGCTATCGCTGAGTACCGGTGATTATTCTTGTATCGCGCCTTTGATGAAAGAAATCATGGGTTTTGGAGAAAGCGATCATGTCGCTATCTCCTTGCCTTCGCTTAGGGCCGGCTCGCTTACCCCAGAATTGATGGAATTGATTAAAAAAGTCAGGAAAACAGGTTTTACCATCGCACCCGAGGCGGGCAGTCAGCGACTGAGGGATGTGATCAACAAAAACATTGACGATCGAGATATAATCGAAACGGTAGAGAATGCATTTTCACTGGGTTGGAAATTGATCAAGCTTTATTTCATGATCGGCCTGCCCACAGAAACCCAGAACGATATACAGGCCATTGTGGATTTGGTCAGGCGCATCCAGGATATCAGCAAACAAAAAACAAGACGAGCGAAACTCAATGTCAGCGTCGCCACCTTCGTACCCAAACCGCACACCCCCTTTCAGTGGGAAACCCAAATTACGCTTGAAGAAGCATGGCAACGGCTCCATTGGTTGAAAGACCAGTTAAGCGCATCCGATATCCAAGTCAAATGGCAGGACCCACGCGTCAGTGTGGTCGAGGGGGTCTGGGCGAGAGGCGATCGTCGGTTGAATCAATTGTTGATCGACGCCTGGAGAAGTGGCTGCCGTTTCGACGGATGGACCGAATATTTTAATTATGAGCGATGGATGACCGTTTTTAAAAAGGCCAACATTGATCCCCGCATCTATAGCGATGGCTATACGGACATCAACGAAAACCTGCCTTGGGACCATATTCGTATTGGCGTCGATCGACAATTTCTAGAAAAGGAGCGTGAACAGGCCAAGCATGGTAATATTACCCTGGATTGCCGTCATGGAAATTGCAGTGGTTGTGGGGTGTGTGACTTTAAGACGTTAAAGCCCATATCCTTTCATCAGATTGGGCAGCCGTTTGAAGATCATCGACCGACGGTAAACCCGCCCCTTGACCAATCGCGTTACCGCTATAAGGTCACCTTCAGCAAAATGGGTCTCGCTCGATACATCAGTCATCTTGAAATGATTAAACTATTCATCCGTAGCTTGAGACGGGCAATGATTCCGGTTCAATATTCAGGTGGTTTTCATCCCATGCCCAAGATATCATTCATGGATACGCTGCCCACCGGAATGCAAAGTGAAGCCGAACAGATGATCCTTTGCATGACCGAGGCCATGGATCCGGAGGAAATCCGGGTCAGACTCGGCCGGCAAATGAAAGATGGAATCGACATCATCGGATGTTCGATCCATGATCGAAAAGAACAATCAGACTTGCGGAAGCGACTCGACTACGATCTGGAACTAAACGATGGCTTTTTTTCACAAAACCAATTAGAGTGGTTCCTTGGTCAAGATCGGGTGGATGTCCAACGATTGAATAAAAAAGGAAAGCCGGTTCAAATTGATCTTAAAGCGGCGCTTAAACACATTGAAATCATTGACCGCCAGAAAGCCCGAATGACGCTTGAAATGGTTGACAATCGAATTGTAAGACCCGCTCATATCATGCGCCATATCTTCAAGTTAAACGATCCGCAAATTAATACCGCCATCATAACCAAACGAAAAGCGGAGCATGTATAAGAAAATAATAATCAACGTTTTTGACCATGAAACCCGCGTCGCCCTCGTGGAAGATGAAACCATCGCGGAACTATTCATTGAACGAAAAGGCAGCCGGGATAGTACCGGTAACATATATAAAGGTCGGGTTCAGCGGGTGTTACCCGGCATGCAAGCCGCCTTCGTCGATATTGGGCTCAATCAGGCGGCTTTCATTTACGTCGATGATGTGATCCGACACGATTACAAGGATATTGAAGAACATTTCAGCTGCAATGATTTCGATGAAGAAAGTGATCTCGATGAAACACATGAGACAGACGTATCTCTCACCTTAAGCAATCAAGGCCAAAACGATAACATCGAGGATCTGATCAGCGAGGGCCAGGAAATTCTCGTGCAGGTTTCAAAATCGCCTATTGGAACAAAAGGCGCAAGAATCACATCCAATATTTCCCTGCCGGGCAGATTTTTGGTGTTGATGCCGACCTCTTCACATATCGGTATTTCACGGCGAATAGAGGATGAAAACGAACGTCAGCGCCTGAAAGACATTGTCAATGAAATGGCCCAGAATAGCGCCATGGGATATATTGTCAGGACGGCGGCTGAAGGTGTACAGAAGGAAAAAATAGCTTATGAAATGGGGTTTTTAAAAAATCTGTGGTGTAATATTCAAAAAAAATACCAGACTGCCGGCACCCCATCCTTGCTCCACCAGGAATTGAATCTCAGTTTAAGAGCCGTCAGGGATCTGTTGATTCAAGAGGCTGAAAAGCTCGTAATCGATTCCCGAAAAGACTATGAATCCGTGTTGGCTTTTTTAGATACGTTTAATCCTTCTTTGAAAGAATCCGTCGAACTATACGATGGTAAAGAGCCCATTTTCGACGCCTACAATCTCGAAGGGGATATTAGCAGGGCCTTGAAAAGAAAGGTATGGCTCAAATCTGGCGGTTATATTGTTATCGAACAAACGGAAGCATTGGTAGCAATCGACGTTAATACAGGACGTTATGTTGGAAAACACAATCTTGAAGAGACCATTTTAAAAACCAATTTAGAAGCGGTAAAGGAAATTGCCTATCAGATTCGATTAAGAGATATTGGTGGAATTATTATCATTGATTTCATTGATATGGAAAAAAAATCCAATCAGGAAAAAGTATTTTCCGCGTTAAACGAAGCCTTCGCCAAAGACCGCAGCAAAACCCATATTCTGCCCATTTCTGAAATGGGTCTCATTCAAATGACCCGCAAGCGAACCAGAAAGCCGCTTAATCGATTGCTCTGTGATCCTTGCCCCTACTGCGACGGTGAAGGGTATATTATATCTATAAAAACAATATGTTATTCAATATATCGTGAGATAATAAGATATGCTGCGGACATGACCGGGTCCAAACTCACGGTGCGCGTCAATCCAGAGGTCGCCGAATTTTTGCATGGTGAAGAAAATCGATTGATACCTGGATTGGAACGCACCATTAAAAAACAGGTGATCATTTATCCAGATAGTCGCTATCACATGGAAGCATTCGAGATTATTGAATCATCAGCAAAATAATAATCCTTTGTGAACTGCCTTTGGAAAAGACAGCGGTCCTTAGGTCAGTAAGAAAAAATAATTCCCCATCTTGAGGAATTATTTTTTCCCACTGGCCTTAGCCGGCGACATAATCGAATAATGGGTTGCCTTATATTTGAACCTTGACACTTATTATTTCATATGGTTAAGATGCCCGATTCAACCGATGATTATTGGAAGTTATGGGAACATTATTTATGGAGACAAGGACGGATAAAAAATGAAACGAACCTATCAACCCAGTAGAATAAAACGCGCCAGAACGCACGGTTTCCGAAAAAGAATGTCGACCAAGGCCGGAAGACGCATTATCAACCGTCGGCGAGCCAGAGGAAGAAAAAGACTGGCACTCTAAATGATCGATCGATACAGACCCCTTCATATACATTCGGATAAGCCGCCAAACGAAAGCGGTGCGGCAAAAAGGGGTCTGTATTGCTGAAACCTTTTTCGTTACCCAAGACGGAACGCATTAGAAAATCATCGGAATACCGAATACTATCCAAAAACGGGGCGCGCCACTACAGCGACTATTTCATTATCGTTTCCCGGGAGAACCAATTTTCGCGATCACGTCTGGGTATAACTGTATCAAAAAAGGTCGGGAAGGCCGTAACAAGAAATAGGATCAAGCGACTTATTCGCGAATATTTTCGAGTGAACAGAAGCATGTTGCCGGTCCATCTGGACATTAATATAATTGCCAGGAAGCCATTGGCTAATATTGAGAATGCGCTCTTCAGAGAAAACCTAGAATGCATTTTAAAAAGAGTATCTAAAAAATACAAATGCGCATGATAACTCGACTGGCACTGATAACCATACAATTTTATAAAATATTCATATCACCCCTATTGGGGCCGGCATGCCGATTTGTACCGACCTGTTCAGAATACGCTTATCAGGCGATCTCAACTTATGGAATTGCCAAGGGAAGCCTGCTTGCGATAAAAAGAATTTTACGGTGCCACCCATTCAACCCCGGTGGTTTCGATCCGGTTCCGTGATTTTTATTCCAATCGAAAATAGATTCATCTCGTTATCGCCCGCCATGACCATCTGCATCGTAACACCTGCGTCGTCTAAGAAAGAATAATCGGTAAATATTTCTATAAGTTGGCACAGTTGGTGTCAAGGAGAACAAAATGGAACAAGCTCGGTTGCTGATAGCCATTGGTCTTTCATTTTTAGTTTTATTCGTTTGGAGTATGTTTTTTACCGACCAAACGCCGGTAAACAATCCGGATCTGGAAAAAAATCAAACCAAAATTGCCGAACAACCAACGGGCACACCATCAAACGACCTGTCCGAAACGAATGCCATTCAAAGCACTATCCAAGATATCAAACCAGCTGACAAAAAAGCGATCCAACAAGCGGATGCCCGAGAAATTACCGTGGATACCCCTTTTTACAGGACCCGTTTGTCTGCGAAGGGCGCTGCATTCACCAGTTTTATCCTAAAAGCATACCGAGAATCCGTCGATGCCGACTCGGCCAATAAAGAACTTATCCCACCTGAATTTAAAGATGGAATCATACGCACATCATTGCTGAACCAATCCGTGGATGGTTTGGGAAATGCCGTTTTTTCCATTGACAATGAAAATGATCAAATAAGTCTCAAAGGCGAGAAAAAAGATGTCATCTTCAAATGGATCGGTGCGGACGGCACCATTCTTTACAAAACCTATACCTTCGATCCAAGTTCATATCTCATCGGATTAAAGGTGACCCTCAAAAATCCATCCCAACGGATAATAAAAGATCAGCTCGTCCTGTCACTCAGAAAACCCATCGAAAAAGAAAGCGGCTACGGCTTCGTCGGACCGAGTGCCTTGATCGATGACTCTCTCGAACAGGTAAAAACCAAAAAAATAAAGGATAAGGATACCTATCCAGGAAAAATAAAGTGGATCGGTATCGAAGATCGATATTTTATTTCCAGCATCATTCCTGGATCGGAGATCGAAGGGAGTATCAATCTTGAGGTTAATGAAACTGACAATGTGGTAACCAATCGGCTGATTAATCCTGTATTCGAATTATCACCGGGAAATCAGATCGAGTCCCAATTTTTTGTTTTCATGGGGCCAAAAAGCATGGAGGTGTTAAATAGCCTTGGCCACGAATTAGGCAAGGCGCTTAATTTCGGCTTTTTTGACATCATTGCCAAACCCTGTTTATGGTTCATGAATAAAATCCACAGTATCATTCCCAATTATGGAATTGCCATTATTTTACTCACTATTTTTACGAAGATTCTGCTTTGGCCGCTGGGAAACAAAAGCTACAAATCAATGAGTGAGATGAAAAAGCTTCAACCCCTTATGGCCGAACTTCGTGAAAAATACAAAGATGACAAACAAAAAATGAATCAGGAACTAATGGCCTTGTATCGCACCTATAAAGTCAATCCCGTCGGGGGATGTTTGCCAATGGTTCTTCAAATACCTGTATTTTTTGCACTTTATCGAATGTTATATCAGGCGATAGAACTCAGACATGCCCCCTTCTTTCTATGGATCAACGATTTGTCGGCTCCCGATCGACTCTTCGATTTCGGTTTTAAAATACCATTCATGGAACCACCATATGGAATACCCGTCTTAACAATCATCATGGGTGCAACCATGCTACTGCAACAAAAAATGTCACCGCCACCTGGGGACCCTACTCAAGCGAAAATGATGATGCTGATGCCCGTGGTTTTCACTTTTATTTTTATCAATTTCTCATCTGGACTGGTTCTTTATTGGCTTGTAAACAACCTCATCTCCATTAGCCAGCAATACTATGTCCAAAAGAAAACCATTTAATTCCCGGAGGCAACCATGTCAAACTCTTATGAATTTCAGGGAAAGAACGTAGAAAGAGCAATCGAAAATGCCAGCCAGGAACTCAATGTTTCGCCTGAAAAAATTAAGTATGAGGTGATTACCTATGGATCATCTGGAATTTTCGGTCTCGTCGGAATAAAAAAAGCCAAAATAAAAGTTTTTGTCGATAAAAAAGAAAAAGAGGAATCGACCCACCAATCTTCTCAGCAATCCGCTACAAGCATTACCTCAAAACCGACCAAAACAACAATAGATGAATATTTGGATCGGTTACCAACCCAAGCGCATACCGCTGGGAACGATGAAATTGATAAAGAAATTGTGGCGTTTGGAATTCAGGCGCTTCAAAAAATAATTGATGGTATCAGCGATGGTGCAACCATTGAAACAAAAGAAAAAAATGAAGGGCTCTTTTTTTTAGTTACCGGCGGAGATAGTGGTGTCTTGATTGGAAAGCGCGGGCAGACACTTGAAGCGATCCAATATCTTCTGGAAAAAATGATCAATAAGAAGACTACCAAGAAAATGCGGGTGATGGTCGATATTGAAGGGTATCTAGAGAAAAGAAAAAACAATCTCAAGCAATTGGCATCTCGCATGGCTGAAAAAGCCAAGAAAATAAGAAAACCTGTTACCATTGGACAAATGAATGCCCATGATCGTAGAATCGTTCATATTCACCTAAAAGATGAAAGAGGTATCCGTACCCAAAGCATTGGGGATGGATATTATAGAAAATTGATGATTTTTCCCAAAAAACGTGGATCATCAAAAGGGCGTCATACGAACTCAAAAATATAAAAGAAGAAACTCATGGATAAAACTACCATTGCCGCAATTTCAACCCCATTAGGCCCAGGCGGCATTGGTATTATAAGGGTTTCTGGGCATGAAGCACTACCTATTCTTAAAAAAATATTTGTCCCTTCTACAAAAAAATTGGTGGGTAAAGCGGACAAAAAAATCGATTTTCGTTCTCATCACGTATATTATGGAACCATACGTGAAATCGATAGTCATGATGTCATTGACGAAGTTCTGGTATTCTGCATGAAGGGTCCCAATAGTTATACTAAAGAAGATGTGGTCGAGATTCAATCTCATTCCGGATATGTCATCCTTGACAGAATTTTAAGCACAGTTTTCGATGCCGGTGCAACACTCGCCAAACCTGGAGAATTTACTCAGCGCGCCTTCCTCAATGGTCGCATAGATATTACGCAAGCCGAAGCAGTCATCGATTTAATCAACGCGCCTTGTGAAACCGCTGCCAATATCGCCTCTCGACAAGTTTCCGGAAGCATAAGAGGACAGATTGAAACGCTCATCGGCTTGGTGGACGACTTGCGCGCTAAATGTGAGGCGATAATCGAGTTTGACGAAAGCGACGACTTAGCGCTGTCTGCTGATTTGATGGCAATAAACAGCGCCATGCACCACTCCCTTCTACCTCAAATTAATGCGTTGATTCAAAACCAGAAATCCAGTGCCGTTTTTTGTGAAGGGGTTTTATTGACCATTGCCGGCGTGCCAAATGTCGGGAAATCAAGCTTATTAAACCAGTTGGTCGAGAAAGAAACAGCGATCGTCTCCGAAATCCCTGGCACCACCAGAGACGTAATCAGAGAATACCTATCCATTAATGGAATACCGATTACCTTGTGTGACACGGCAGGGCTTCATGAAACACAAGACCCGGTCGAATGCATTGGCATCGATAAAGCCCACGATCACATCGATCGCGCACAATTGCTGTTATTTGTTATCGAAGCGGTCCGTCGTCTCAATCCTTTCGAAGAAAAATTTTTAGCGGACAATTCTACCAACCGGGTTATTGTTATTCTAAATAAAATCGATATTGCAAATCAACACGTGTTGCATACGGTAAGGCAGAGATTAAAAAAATTTCGGTTTATCGAAGTATCGGCCAAGACAGGTAAAGGAATTGGCGATTTAAGAACTTTGATTTTTAGGAGTCTAGTCGGAGAACATAATAATCTGAATGTCACGGGCGCTACGCCTAATCTCAGACAGAGAAAAATTTTAGAAAAAATCGGGAAAATTATTTTTGAGCGGGACGATGGAGATGGAAACCCCTCCTTACCCGAATTGATTACCGATGATTTAAGGCGAATTAAAAAATTACTCGAAGAAATAACGGGTACAAAGGCGAATAGCGATATATACGATCGAATTTTTAGTCAATTTTGTATTGGTAAATAGTGTTTCACGTGAAACATATGGTTTAGGGAGTATTGTTCATGAAAACAGTTTTGGATGAGATTTTTGCGAAATATGAGGCGTTGGTCGGTCAGGTTGACGGTGTTTTTAAAACGGTGCGGGAGAAATATCCAGATTGTGTGAAATGTGAGTTGGAATGTGCCGATTGTTGTCATGCATTGTTTGATCTATCCCTGGTCGAAGCGTTGTATGTCAATCGTAAGTTTATAGACAATATACTCGATCAAAAAAAAGTGGAGATCATTGAGGAGGCGAATAAAATTGATAGAAAAATATATCAATTGAAAAGAAAAGCCTTCAAATCGGTTCAATCTGGAGAAAAAACCGAGGAACAGGTCCTTTTTGAGATGGCAGCCGAGCGGGTTCGTTGTCCATTGTTGAACAAAGAAAATCGTTGTGAACTCTATGATTTTCGCCCAATCACCTGTCGCTTGTACGGCATTCCGACATCGATTTCTGGAAGAGGACATACGTGTGGCCTATCAGGGTTCAAGGAGGGGGGAACGTATCCAACGGTGAATCTGGACGCCATTCATGCCAAATTACATGAGTTGTCCGAGGAAATCGTGGTCGCTTTGAAGTCCAAACATGTAAAAATGGGTGATATGTTGATGCCGCTGTCAATGGCACTCTTGACGGTCTTCGATGAGAACTATTTAGGCGTCGCCACGGAGAAATCAGAAACAGACGCCGATGGGAAATGAGGTGTAAAATGGCAAGCGACTTGACTGACGATGATAAAAAAAAAGCTGTGTTTGAATCCATGTCCCCTCGTCGACAGAAACACATTATAAATAAAATTGGGTATGAAAATTGGGATCCCTTTGAGAAACCAAAAGATCCGATCGATATCCGTAGGGATAGAAGCAACCGCACATCCCAGGCGTTGGTTAGAGAATTTTTGCAGTCCCGGCCGATGGAGGGATATTCCAATAGTTATGGTCGCGGCGTGTTGGAGATGGCGATTGGGATCGTCAATGATGATGATCGTTTTATTGCCATGTATGAATTTGCCATTTGGTATCGAGCGCTATTGGAAAAAGAACGCCTCGTTTAACTAATTTTTCAAACGGTGTCTTTTCCTAAGGCAATGAAATGAATGTGTCGATACATGAATTAGAATTAAAAATTCTCGCTTTACTAGACGAAACTCCTGAAAAGATGAGTTTTGGTCGTATAAAAAAAAGCCTTTGTGCATCATACGGTGTTAACAATAGACAGCTAAAGAAAGCCATTGCCAGTCTCATTGCCTCCGGAACATTATATTATACATTTCATTTTGGCCGATCGTTTATCGAGCGTTCCTTGGATAAACCCCTCCAAATCTCCAAACATGTTATTCTAAAACCATCGAAATGTTCAGTACCTAATAACGGAAACCGTGTGGTGGTATCCATTGAAAAAGGGGCCGCATTTGGATTCGGTGATCATCCCACCACACGAATGGCCATTCGTTTAATTGATGCGTGTTTACATCAGCCTTATTGGCAGGAAGAAAAGCATGCGCTTAAAGCGATTGATATTGGGACGGGATCTGGTGTTTTGTCTATTGTCGCTGCTAAATTAGGTCTGGGTGTCGTCGTTGGGGTAGATACCGATCCATGTGCTCTGCATGAATCTAAAAATAATGTCAATCTCAATCAGATGGAAGGCCGTATCCAAATCGTTGCCAAATCAATCGATCAATTCAATGAGACCTTTGATTTGGTGTTTGCCAATCTCAGGACACCGACGTTACTTAATCTTTGCGCTGATATTGATAATAAGCTCAGCAAAAAGAGTGCCCTGATTTTTTCGGGAATGAGAGCGGAAGAATCGATGGATGTATGTGACCGTTATCAAAAAAAGGGATTCAACGTGGCCGAAATGCGCCAGGAAAAAGGTTGGAGCGCAATATACTTAACGAGAGGCTGATTTTTTGGCTTAAGTGGTGGGTCTATAGTTTGGTATTGATTGTTGCGCGATCGTTTAAAAATCAGCCTCTCTCGATTTTGTTTTTAACCAGTTGTAATTAATTCGTTTTTTAAAACAATCGTTCGACAGTAAAAAAATAGGGCCGCTGGTCCTATTTTTTTTTATTGTTCCTGATGAAATGTGGTGCCTAACAGATATTCTTCATATTGTGTTGGTCGGGTTTGATATATTTCAAGCATGGCTTCATACTGTTTTCGTTCTTCGCTGTTTTTCCACGCATGCCAGTCTTCCATTGTTTGCCAACTGCAAATAACCGCTAAGTTCTCAGGAAAATCGCTTTGCATTAAGGTCTCACCTGATATGTATCCCGGTTGATCCATGGCAATGGAGCGGATTTTGTTAAGCAAAGAAAGAATTTGTGTTGCATTCTCCTTGGCGAAGCGCCGTTTGATGAAAATTTTTGCAATCATTGGTTACCTCCTGATGAGTAGAAGGTTGAGAAATGCGATCGGCGAGAAGGATAGAATGAAGTTAGGTTAGATGGTCAACAGATATCGAAAAGGGTAGCCGACCCATTTTTATCTATGGGTAAAGGATGACATAGCCGCGTAATAGGGTCAAGTGAAATCGGAAGAATCGTTTTGTATTCAAATTCATGGTTAGATTGATAAAAAGAAAGCCACTGACGAATTTTCCCGTCAGTGGCTTTCTTTTTGTCTTGATCGATTTAAATCGTCAGCGGTTTTCTATCCGACGTTAAAACTCCAAAGAATACCGGCGCAGATTGCAGATCCAATGACCCCGGAGGAATTGCAGGCCATGGCATGCATCAACAAGAAGTTGGTGGGATCTTCCTTTTGACCCATCAAATGAACTTCGCGGGCAGAGCCGGGAACGGCGGAAACACCCGATGCGCCCAACAGCGGGTTGATTTTTTCTTTCAGAAAAAGGTTCATTATCTTCGCAAAGATAAGCCCTGAAGCCGTGGCGATACTGAAGGCGACAGCGCCCAAAGCGAAAATGCCAACGGATTTGGTGGTCAGGAAAACATCGGCCTGGGTGCTGGCACCCACAGTGAGCCCAAGGAAAATGGTGGCCGTATCAATAATCGCATTTCTGGCCGTATTGGCCAGGCGTTCGACGACACCGCTGACCTTCATGAGGTTACCGAAAAAGAAGGTTCCCAGCAGCGGAATGGACGCCGGCGCGAGAAAACAGCACAGAAACATGCCGATGACGGGAAAGATCAGTAATTCCTTGCGTGAAACCGGCCGCGGATCCGGCATATGGATCATGCGTTCCTTTTTAGTCGTCAACAACTTCATGATGGGGGGCTGAATGATCGGTATCAGCGCCATGTAAGAGTAAGCGGCGATGGCAATGGGGCCAATCAGGTGAGGCGCCAGTTTAGCCGTCAGAAAGATGGATGTGGGACCGTCGGCACCCCCGATGATGGCAATCGATGCGGCCTCTTTGGGCAGAAATCCCAGGGCCAAAGCGCTGAGCAAGGTAAAGAATATGCCCATCTGGGCGGCGGCCCCCAAGAGCATCAATTTGGGCCGGGCCAAGAGTGATGAAAAGTCGGTCATGGCGCCCAGTCCAAGAAACACGATCGATGGATAAACACCGGTGGTGACGCCAAAATAAAGATAATGAAGCACACTATTGGGCTCGTAAATGCCGAGGCCGAAACCCTTGAAGAAAGGAACGTTTCCAACCAAGACGCCGAAACCGATGGGCAGCAGCAGGAGCGGTTCATAATTTTTTCCGATGGCCAGATAAACAAAAAAGATACCGATACCCCACATGAGAAAGTGTCGATAATCGGCAAGATAGTAACCGGTGTTCGTGAGAAATTGTAGCAATAAGTCCATTTTTCGTTTCCTTCCGCGTTATTCGGAAATGGGTTGCCAGGAAAATTGTCCGTCGCCAAGCGCTTTGAGGATGCCGGCTTGACGAAAACGGTTGATCGACATGTGGGGGTTGGGAAGCCCGGCGTCCTTGCATTTGCAATGCAGGTCCACCAAGGTGAAAGACTCGCCCAATTCTTCTGTGAGATCGACCACTATTTTCGCGGCGGCATTGATGTCGTTGGGTAAACGTTCCGGGGCGAGCTTTTTGGGCGCTGGCGGTTCCTCAACCGGCTTGGCCGGTGGTTCGGGTGGTTTTTCACCAATTCCCGGGATACGTTGAAGCAGTGAAATTAGAAAAGACAGCACCGTCAAACCGCACAAAACGATGCAAGCCCCGGCCGCTGCCATGGCCCAGCCATTCGCCTGCTCGATAGCCGCTAAACCATACATGTTTCCCTCCTGATCCTAGTGTCTCTGTGACACCTGTTAATATTAGGTAATTAATTTTTATACGTTTTTTCTTTCGACTGCAAGTGTCCATAAAATGCATAGTATATTACAAAAATAGTTTAACGATCACACCCAGCACAAAAAGTCAATGGTAAAGGACCAGCCAACGCATAAACAGAAAAACCCCTAAAAAAAAACAGTTTCTTCGATTGGTTCGTATGGAAAAAATACCCGTTCATAAACGATTATTGATCGTCATTTATCCCAATTGTTAATTCCATATCGGAGCATACATCCATTCTTATACAATTGGTAATAAAAATACGCCTGTTGACTTGGATAATCGTATCGTCGTAGTAAAGATTAAGACAGGTTGATCGTCAAGGCTGAATATATTTAAATGACTGAGGGATTGATATCAAAGAGGAGGCACGCATGAGCCGGAGGCATTTATCAAATACGCCCTTGTTGTTAATCTGTTGTCTGGCGGTTTTGGTGGTTTGTTTATTACCGGGAATGGGATTGGCTTCAGAAAAGCAGCTCAAGGCGGGCTTCGTTTATGTTGGACCGGTTGGCGACTACGGGTGGTCCCATGCCCATGATTTGGGCAGAAAATATGCAGAAAAACAGCTGCCCGGGTTGAAAACCGTGTATATCGAATCGGTGGCCGAAGCAGACTCCGCCAGAATTATCGATCGCTTTGTTCAGGAAGAAAAATGCGACGTGGTCTTCACCACCAGTTTCGGTTACATGGACGATACCATCAAAGCCGGCAAGAAATACCCTGACAAGCACTTCATGCACTGCTCCGGATTTAAGCAAACCAAGAACGTCGGCACTTATTTTGCCGATCTGTATCAGGCCTATTATTTAAATGGCCTCATGGCTGGGGCGTTGACGAAAAGCAACAAGCTCGGCTATGTGGGTGCGTTTCCAACGCCTGAGGTGGTTCGCCACATCAACGCCTGGGCGCTTGGAATCAAAACGGTTAATCCCAACGCCAAAGTTCATGTTCGGTGGATTTATGCATGGTATGGTCCGGACAAGGCCAGAGAGGCGGCCGAAGCGCTCATTGCCGAAGGATGCGATTCCCTGGCGTTTACCGAAGATACACCGGCGGTGATCGAAGTCGGCCAGGAACATACGGAAAAGGGCAAACAGATATATACGTTCAGCCATTACAGTCCCATGCAGGATTATGGTAAAGATTCGGTCGTATCCGGTCAATTGGTGGACTGGGGCGTCATGTATGAGAAAATTTTGAAAGATTTGGCCGACGGTACCTGGAAAAGTGAAGATCTGTGGTGGCTGATTGCCGAGAAAGCGGTGATCCTTGGTGGTTCCTTCGATAATCCCATCAATCCCAAGTTTGTCGATGCGTTGAAGGTCGTCAAGGTGACTTCGGCTGATTTTGGATCCATTTCCGTTCATGATCTCGTTTTTAAACGGTATGAACAGATGAAAAAAGGCACCGACGGTTTTGATCCTTACACGGGACCCATTTCGGACAATACCGGAACGCTTCGGATAAAAGCGGGAGACAGGGCATCCAAGGGAGATCTCTTGAGCATTATGTATTATGTTGACAATGTCGAGGGTAAAATTCCTCAATAAGGCGATTGGCGGATAAGAATATACCAGGATGCGCAGGATTTTCATTCGTATTCAAGACGGGCTTTTTCATGCATAGTCGGGCTATGTGTGGAAACGCCCAACGCAGAAGACGGATGAAAAGACAAGCAGACGGGTATATTCTTTGACAGAAATCGCCTAATACCCCAATACGAAATTGATTGTCGGCAAACGGTAAGGGAGGGCTTGCGATAAAAATCCAGCCCCCCTTTTTTGTTTCCATTGGAAAGATCATGACGACTAAACTATCAACGCTTGAAATGATCGATATATCAAAGTCATTTCATGGGGTTCGGGCAAACGATAAGATCAGCCTCAGCGTTTCGTCAGGGGAAATTCTAGGCCTCCTGGGAGAAAATGGTGCCGGCAAAACAACCTTGATGAATATTTTGTATGGCATGTACCAACCCGACAGCGGAGAAATTCGGATCAATGGCCGCCGGGTTCGCATTGATTCCCCCCGAGCTTCTATTGAGTATGGAATCGGGATGGTGCACCAGCATTTTATGCTCATTCAAAATCATACGGTAATCGAAAATATTGCCCTGGGATATGTTCGATCGCCTCTCTTTTTTCCGCAAAATAAAATCAGACAAAACATCGTATCGTTTTCAGAACAATTTAATTTCGACATCGATCCGGATAAAAAGATATGGCAGTTGTCCGCCGGAGAACAACAACGAGTCGAAATCATCAAAGCGCTGGTCAATGGCGCCAGTTTGTTGATCCTCGATGAACCCACATCGGTGCTCACCCCCCAGGAGACCCATGATTTTTTCAAAATTCTGGAAAAAATGAGAGCAGCGGGGCAGATGGTCATTCTCATCAGCCACAAACTGGACGAGATAAAAAAACTTTGTGATCGGGTGACGGTGCTTCGAAAGGGACGGGTGGTTGGCAATGCCGCTACCGAGCAGCTTGATAAACGCGCCATGGCGCGCATGATGGTAGGTCGGGATGTGGTCTTTTCGTTTAATAGGGAAAGGATGCCCCGGCAAGAAAAAGTGCTGGATGTGCGTGATTTAACCGTTGATGGGGATAAGGGAAATGTCGTGGTCAACGGCATTTCCTTTGACGTTTATCGAAACGAAATTTTCGGTATTGCCGGCGTTTCCGGAAATGGGCAGCGGGAGTTGGTGGAGGCCATTACCGGACTGCGGGTGGCAAAAGCGGGCCAGATTCTCATCAATGGCACCGCAATCACCAATCAGTCACCCAGGCAAATTCACAATCAGGGTGTCTCCCACGTCCCGGAAGAACGCATTCGATTCGGCATTGCACCGAACTTGCTGCTTTATGAGAACGCCATTCTAAAAAAGCATCACCAGAAGACGTTTTCCGGACGTGCCTTTCTTGCCTATAACAAGATCAAAACGCATACCCGACAACTGATCAACGATTTTCAGGTGGCCACACCGTCGATTAACATACAGACCAAAAATCTTTCCGGCGGCAATATTCAAAAGCTGATCTTGGGCCGTGAAATTTCCGATCAGCCGGATCTTCTCGTGGCGTCCCACCCGACGTATGGTTTGGATGTTGGGGCAACGGAATATTTGCGCAGCCAGCTTCTGAAACGACGGGCAGAAGGCGGTGCCGTTCTCTTGGTATCGGAAGACCTGGATGAAATTTTCGAATTATGCGATCGAATAGCAGTTATTTTTCAGGGACGTTTTATGGGGATCCTCGAAGGGGAAGATTCGCGGATCGCGGATATCGGACTGCTCATGGCCGGTGCGAAAAAACTGAGGTCAGGGGAGGGCGCCGATGTTTCACGTTAAGGTTTCGGATCGTGATCAACTATCCGCCATGGGTTCCTTTGTCACGATGATGTTGGCCTTGACCGCCGGCCTGGTTGCCATTGGCGTGATCTTCTTCCTTTGTGGCGTAAATCCGCTGTTCGCCTTTAAAAAAATATTCAGCGGTTCTTTCGGCAGCCTGTATGGATTCAAGGAAACGATTACCAAGGCCATCCCTTTGATGCTTATCGGTGGGGGGCTGGCGCTGGCTTTCAAAGCCAAATTCTGGAACATCGGCGCCGAAAGTCAACTTCTCATGGGGGCTATTTTTGGCACCTGGGTCGGTTTAAACTGGGGGCCTTCACTTTCGCCAATAGCGATCGTTCCATTGATGTTTATGGCCGGGTTTATCGGTGGGGCGTTATGGGGACTGATTCCAGCCATCTTTAAACTTCGGTTTGCCATCAACGAGGTGATTTCCACACTGATGCTCAATTATATTTGTGCTGAATTTCTTACTTTGTTGATTGTCGGACCCTGGAAAAGTAAAAAGAAGTTCGGATTTCCGTATACGGATGATTTACCGGATTCCGCTATTCTTTCGCTTTTTCCAGGTTCGCGCATCCATGTGGTCACGCTGATTCTGGCACTGGTTGCCTTAATAGCGCTGACCCTTGTCATTTATAAAATCCGCTTCGGGTATGAAGTTCGAGTGATCGGAGAAAATCCGGATGCGGCAAAATACGCGGGCATCGATTTTACCCGCACGACGCTCTTCGTCATGATCATCAGTGGTGGAATGGCTGGAATGGCCGGCGTCGGCGAGGTCGCCGGTATTCATCATTACCTGAGCTATCCGGATTCGATCTCCTCCGGATACGGATTTACCGCTATTATCGTGGCCTGGTTGGCTAAACTCAATCCGGTTTATGTCATTTTTTCGGGACTCTTCTTTGCTGGGGTGCTGGTGGGGGGGGATGCCATTCAGATATCCCTGGGGCTTCCGGCGGCTACGGTTGCCATTTTTAATGGCACCATGCTGATCTTTCTGATCATGGGTGAATTTTTTACCAAGAACAAGATTCGTATACGATCAGGAGAAAGGTCCTAGTTCATGGAAGAGATTATTATTTCTGTCGCCCAACGCACGCTGGTTGCCGGAACCCCGCTGCTGCTCGGCACGGTTGGTGAAATTATCTGTGAGCGATCCGGTATTCTCAATCTGGGTGTGGAGGGCGTCATGGCCGTTGGGGCGGTAAGCGCTTTCATCGTGACCCACTACACGGGCAATCCCTGGTTGGGGCTTTGTGCCGCCATCTTGGCCGGGATGCTGATTTCAATTGTCCATGCTTTTGCTTCCGTGAGCCTGCAATCCAATCAGGTGGTCTCCGGCCTGGCTCTGACCATGCTGGGTTTGGGAATCGCCGGTCTATTGGGAAAACCGTATGTGGGAAAACCGCTGGCGGTGAAGATCGATGTCCTGCCCATACCCGTTTTGGCAGATATCCCATTTGTTGGGCCGGTATTGTTCAAGCAAAGCCCTTTTTTCTATTTGGCCATTGTGTTGGCCATTGGCGCCTGGTTCATTCTCGAGCACACGCTGATCGGAATTCGAGTCCGCTCCACGGGTGAGAACCCAAAAGCCACCGAAACCCAAGGCGTCAATATTGCTCTGATTCGCTATTGGTCCGTGATCATCGGTGGCGCTTTTTCGGCTATGGCCGGCGCCCACCTTTCCATCTCTTACAGCAAATCGTGGATCGAGGGAATGACTGCCGGCCGCGGCTGGATTGTGATCGCATTGACGATTTTTGCCTTGTGGAATCCGTTGCGGGCCATCATCGGTGCGTTTTTGTTCGGTGGCATCTTTGTCCTGCAGTACCTGCTGCAACCCGTGGGCATTTCACCTAATTTTTTGGCCATGTTGCCCTATATGGCCACGCTGTTGGTTCTGCTGGTCGGCGGTTTGCGTGACCGTCGCCGCCTCAATGCCCCGGCCATGCTGGCTGAGCCATATCGGCGGGGGGAGCGCTAAAGCGCCCCGGCGATTTCGGTACTGAAAGCCCGAATCGTTGATTCCCGTATTGTCTTTTTGCCACCCTAAGCCACCCCATAACTATCCAGTTTGCGTCGCAGGGTGTTCAATCCAATCCCAAGCAGCCTGGCCGTTTTGGATTTGTTTTCTTTGGTTTGCTTGTAGGCCTTCAAGATATATTCTTTTTCCACTTCGGCCAAGGGTTTGATGGCTTCAGTGGCTGATGCCGTCGTCTCATCCGCACACTCCTTGATGAGGCTGGAACGGATATGGGATGGAAGATGAGATTCCCGGATCGGTTCTCCATGGGCCAGATTAACCGCGGATTGCAGGATGGATTTGAGTTCCCGGATATTGCCCGGGTACGGATAACCCATCAGAAGATCGAGGGCGCCTTTTTCGATAAATCCATTCTGGCTGACGTCGTAATATTTTTCGAGAAATTTTCGGGTCAGCAAGATGATGTCTTCCCGACGTTCGCGAAGCGGCGGTAGGTGGAGCCAGCCACCGCGAATGCGGTAGTATAGATCCTTGCGAAAGCGTTTCTGGGCGATCATCTGTTCAAGGTTTTCATTGGTTGCGGCAATAAAGCGTAGATCCACTTGCTGCCGACTGCTCGATCCGAGTTTCGAATACTCACCATCTTGGAGGACACGCAACAATTTTCCCTGCAAGGGAAGGGGAAGATCCCCGATTTCATCCAGAAAAAGCGTTCCGTTATTGGTGTACTCCAGATAACCGACGCGTCTGGTTTCCGCACCGGTGAAGGCGCCTTTGGTGTGACCGAAAAACTCGGCTTCGAATAGCGAACTGGTCAGTGAGGCCATATTGATGGGGGTGAACGGATGCTGGGCGCGCGGGCTGGCGCCGTGGATGGCGCGCGCCAGCAGTTCTTTGCCGGTGCCGCTCTCACCGGTGATGAGCACCGGCACCTGACTGGAGGCGTGAAGTTCGGCTTCCTTCAGAATGCGCAGCACCTTTTTGGATTGCGTGATAATCGGTTGGAAGGGGACCGCGTTTTCCAGTATGGGCAAATCATCCCGTTTTTCGAGATCCAACAGATCCAGCAGCCGCTTTCGTTCGAGCGTCCGCTTGATGGCCAGGGAGAGGTCCTCCGTTGCCACCGGCTTGACCAGATAATCATAGGCGCCTTTGTTTAGACATTCGACGGCAATGCGCGCCTCGTTAATCGCCGTGACCATGATGCATTCGGTGGACGGAGAATTGGATTTGATCGTTTCCAGCAAGGATACCCCATCCATCTCCGGCATGGTGATATCGATCAAGGCCAGGTCAAACGTCAGCCCTTTTTTAAATTCCCCGGCCAATTTGACGGAACTGTCTTCCAAACGAACGCGCTTGAAGCCAATCTCGGCCAGTTTTCTGCCCAATATTTCCAAATAGTCTCGATCGTCATCCACCACGACCACGGTGCTGTTCATATCCACCACCTGTTGCCAGTCTGTGCCAAAACGGACTGTCCCAATTTGGCATATATTCCATAACCCTCTATTTTGTCATGATTTAATGACTAATATAGTCCATTTTGGCACAGAAGTCGAGAGCCAAAAGATAGGCTCATTTTCTCAGAACATGAAATTTGTTTGTATCATATTATATTGTTATTATTCATAATAATTTATTTATGATCAATGAATCGGGTTTATGGCACAAGGCTTGCTGTTCCATATTGGACAACAATGTTGCATTTTGGACAATTTTTGTTCTTGCGCCAGCACTGATGGAAGGCGTCTTTACCTTCCTGTTCCATATAAAAATTATAACGCGTCTATTTTTTATTATCTTTCAGCACTTCTTTTCCGCAACAACCATAAGGGGATTGGCTTATGCATTTAAAAAACAAATTCGATGTCGGCAAGTTCGCCATTCTTGCAGAGATGCAGCCGCCAAAAGGGGTGAATGTGTCGGCGATGGTAAACAGTGCAACGCGTGTCGGTAAAGCCGTGGATGCTTTTCTTGTGCCGGAAATGGGCAATGCCGTTATGCGCATGAGTGCACTTGGCGGTGCCATGATACTGCAAAGCAAAGGTTTGGAAACCATCATGCAGGTGAACTCCCGCGATCGCAATCGTATTGCCCTTCAGGCTGATCTGTTGGCGGCATACGCTTGCGGGATTATCAACGTGATGACTGTTTCCGGAGAAGATCCAAGCCTTGGCGATCACCATCAGACCAAAGCGGTTAATGACATTGATTTACTCACGCTTTTGAAAACGGTGGCCACACTTCAAACGGGTAAGGACATGGCCGGCAATGAGCTTTCCGGTGCGCCGGATTTTCTCGTCGGGGCGCGGGTCAATGCACGGGCGACCGGTGAGGCGCTCGAACAAGAACTGAGTACCATGGAAGCCAAAAAAGAAGCCGGTGTTGATTTTTTCATCGCCCCACCGGTTTTTGATTCGGAAGCGTTTGCGGAATTCATGGAAAAAGTTGACATCCAACAAAACCGAATTCTGCCCACCGTAATGCTTCTTAAATCCGTCGGTATGGCGCGCTATCTGAACCGGCATCTAAACGTGACCGTTTCCCAGGAATTGATCAAGCGCATGATGCACGCCCCCGATAAAGCCATCGAAAGTCTCACCATCGCATCGGAAACGATCAACGCACTGAAAGAAGCGGGGTTTGCCGGTGTTCTCATATCCGCCATGGGATGGGAGGATAAATTGCAAAAGCTGATGGATATGGTCTGAGACGTAGTCGGTAATCGATAACCCCTCAACCATCAATCTTTTCATGAGGAACGGATAATGGCAGAAAAAACAAATTCCCAAAATAAAGATGTCGTCGGCAGTGTATTGGTCGTCGGCGGCGGTATTGCCGGCATTCAGGCCGCGTTGGACTTGGCGGATTCGGGTTACTTTGTTCACATGACCGAGACCAAGTCGGCCATCGGCGGCGTCATGGCACAGCTGGATAAAACATTTCCCACCAATGACTGTTCCATGTGTATCATTTCTCCCAAATTAGTCGAGTGCGGTCGGCATTTGAACATCGACCTGATGACCCTGACCGATATCGAAGAAGTTACCGGTGACGTGGGTAACTTTACGGTCAAGCTCCGTCAGAATGCCCGTTACATCGAGATGGATAAATGTACGGCCTGCGGTGAGTGTGCCAAGGCCTGTCCCATCGAGACCCCCAACATGTTCGATGAAGGCTTGCGGGATCGCAAGGCGGCCTTCAAACTCTATCCTCAGGGAATGCCCAGTGCGTATGCGATCGATAAGCGCGGTACCGCGCCCTGTAAGGCCACCTGTCCGGCGCATGTGAGTATTCAGGGCTATATCGCCTTGATCAATGACGGCCGGTACAAGGAAGCCCTGGCTCTCTTCAAAAAAGACCATCCCTTTCCAGCGGTTTGCGGACGTGTCTGTCATCATCCCTGTGAAAGCCAGTGCTCACGCAATGATGTGGACGAGCCCCTGGCAATCAGGGAACTTCACCGTTTTCTGGCTGACTATGAGAAGCAACGTGGTGAGACCTTTATTCCCGAAATAACAGCTGAAAAACGTGCTGAAAAAGTAGCCATTATCGGCTCCGGACCGGCGGGTATCACGGCCGCCTACTTTCTGCTGCAGCAAGGCTACGGTGTGACCATTTTTGAGAAGATGCCCGAGCCGGGGGGCATGATGCGCTACGGTATTCCGGAGTATCGTTTGCCGCGTGATATTCTGGCTGGAGAAATCGACGTGGTTCGCCAGATGGGGGCTGACATTCAATGCGGTGTTGCCTTTGGGTCGGATGTCACCTTGGACAGCTTAAAAAAAGATGGGTACAGCGCCTGTTTCATGGCCATCGGTCTGCATGGTGGACGCCGCCTGGGGGTGGAAAATGAAGATGTCGCCGGTGTGCTTCAAGGCGTCGATTTTCTGCGTGAGGCGGCCATGGGCAAGGACTTTGATCTGGGCGAGGATGTCATCGTGGTCGGTGGCGGGAACGTGGCCATCGACGTGGCCCTGACCGCCAAACGCAAAGGTGCCAAAAACGTCACGCTCATCTGTCTGGAAACGCGGGAAGAGATGCCGGCCTGGGAGCACGAAATCGAGGAGGCCCTTGAGAGCGAGATCAATATCGTCAACAGCTTCGGCCCCAAGTCGTTTTTTATCGATAAAAATCAGCGTGTCTCGGGAATCGAATTCAAGACCTGTACAGCGGTTTTCGATGAAAGTGGTCGTTTCAATCCGAGCTACGATGATAACGCGTGCCAGCCGTTTTTTGGCGACACGGTGATCGTGGCCATCGGCCAGAGCACCAATCTGGAGGGTATCAAAGAGCAGGGCATCGCCATTTCACGTCCGGGTGGTCTGGAGGCCGATCCGGTTACCTTGCAGACGCCCATCGATTGGGTCTTTGCCGGCGGAGATGCCTTCTACGGTCCCAAATCTGTGGTTGACGCGGTTTCCTGCGGCAAGGAGGCTGCCGAAAGCATTCATCGCTTCATCAACGGGTTGAATCTTGCCGAAGGCCGCGAGAAAGAGTGGGACTTCTATAAGCCCGATGTGAGCCATGAGCTCAAAATTCCGCGCACCACCGTTCGCTGTCTGGATCCGGAGGCACGGGAGTGCAATTTCCTCGAAGTGTCTTTTGGCTTCAATGAGGAGGAGGCCAAAGCCGAAGCCCAGCGCTGCCTCAAATGTGGACTTTGCTCAGAATGCTATCAGTGCGTGGACGCCTGTCTGGCCAATGCCGTCAATCACGATATGATCGCCGAGGAAAAAACCATTAACGTGGGTGCCATCATTCTGGCGCCCGGATTTACCCCGTTTGATCCCTCGGCGCATAAGACCTATGCTTATGCCTCTCATCCCAACGTGGTCACCAGTCTCGAGTTTGAGAGAATTCTCAGTGCATCGGGTCCCTTTGAAGGACATCTGGTACGACCGTCGGATCACAAGGAGCCGGACAAGATTGCTTGGATGCAGTGTGTCGGCTCTCGGGATATCAACTGCTCGGACCACAGCTATTGCTCTTCCGTCTGTTGTATGTACACCAATAAACAAACGGTCATCGCCAAGGAGCACAGCGCCAAGCCCTTGGATACAGCGGTTTTCTTCATGGACATGCGGACCTACGGCAAGGATTTTGAAAAGTACTATATGCGTACCAAGGAGGAAAAAGGCGTCCGATTCATCCGTTCCAAGGTGCACACCATCGATCCGGCCGAAGATGATAACCTGCGTTTGCGCTATGTGACCGAAGAAGGAGACATCAAGGAAGAAGATTTCGATATGGTCGTGCTGGCCGTCGGCTTGGCGCCCAACAAGGAGTCCGTCAAGCTGGCCAAAATCATGGATATCGATCTGAACCAGCACCTGCATGCCGCCACCAAGACGCTTGAACCGGTGGCCTCCAGTCGCCCGGGCGTTTTCGTATGCGGTGCCTTCCAGGAGCCCAAGGATATCCCACAATCCGTCATGGAGGCCTCGGCCGCGGCCTCCACGGCCACCGGCCCGCTGGCCAAGGCCCGGGGATCTTTGATTCGGTCCAAAGAATTGCCACCCGAAATTGATGTCTCCGGTCAGGAGCCGCGCATCGGCGTTTTTGTCTGCAACTGCGGGATCAACATCGGCGGTGTGGCCGACGTGCCGGCCGTCAGGGAATATGCGCGGAGCCTGCCCCATGTGGTGCATGTGGAGGATAACCTTTTCACCTGCAGCCAGGATACGCAGGACAAGATGAAAGAGGTGATCAAGGAGAACGACATCAACCGTGTGATCGTGGCTTCCTGTTCGCCGCGTACCCACGAGCCGCTCTTCCAGGAAACCATCCGCGATGCCGGCCTTAACAAGTACCTGTTCGAAATGGCCAATATCCGGGATCAGAATACATGGGTGCACATGAACAATCCCGAACGGGCCACGGCCAAAGCCAAGGATCTGGTGCGTATGGCGGTGGCCAAGGCCGCTTACATCGAACCCCTGCATCAGGTTCGTTTGGATGTGGTTCAGAAGGTCCTGGTGGTGGGTGGTGGTGTCGCCGGCATGGAAGCGGCCCTGGGCGTTGCCGATCAGGGGTTACCGGTTTTTCTTGTGGAACGAAGCGAAAAGCTCGGTGGTGTGGCCCATAATTTGCTGACCACCTGGCAGGGCGAAGCGGTCAAACCGTACCTGGAATCATTGATCGAAAAGGTTCGTGGCCACGAGAACATCCGGGTCTTCATGAAAACCGAACCCGTGGAGACCACCGGTATCATGGGTAATTTTACCTCAACCCTGATGACCTCCGGAGAAACCCTGACCGAGACCGTCGTGGAGCATGGGGCTACGATTATTGCCACCGGCGGTAAAGAGTATGTGCCAACCGAGTATCTGTACAGACAAAATCCCAATGTATTGACCCATTTCGACATGGATGCGGCGATGGCGTCCGATGACGAACGCATTGCCAAGGCCGACAGTGTGGCCTTCATCCAGTGTGTCGGTTCACGCACCCCCGAGCGTCCCTACTGCAGCCGCCTGTGCTGTACCCATTCACTGAAGAGTGCGCTTAATCTTAAAGCGCGCAATCCAAAAATGAATGTTTATATCATTTACCGAGATATTCGCTCTTATGGCTTCCGCGAGGATCTATATAAAGAGGCACGGGAGAAGGGCGTAATATTCATGCGCTACAATCTGGAAGACAACATGCCGGATGTGAGTGCCACCCCAGACGGCGGTCTCAGTGTAAAATTGCGTGACCATGTTCTCCAGATGCCTGTGGAGCTCAACCCGGATCTCTTGGTTCTGGCCACGGCCATTTTGCCCAACGAGAACAAAGATCTGTTTGAACTGTTCAAGGTACCGACCAATGCCGAAGGTTTCCTGGTGGAAGCCCATGCCAAGCTGAGACCCGTGGACTTTGGCAGCGAAGGTATCTTCATGGCCGGCCTGGCCCATTACCCCAAACCCCTTGAGGAAAGCATCGCCCAGGCCAGGGCATCGGTATCCAGGGCCATGACCATCCTTTCCCGTGACGCCATCATGGTTGGCGGTGTGGTGGCTGTCGTCGACCCGGATAAATGCGCGGTCTGCAACACCTGTGTGCGGACCTGCCCCTATCATATTCCTTACATTGGTGAGGAAGGATATGCGGTGATCGAAGCCGCAGAATGCCATGGCTGCGGATGCTGTGTCTCCGAGTGTCCGGGCAAGGCCATCGAGCTCAAGCATTTTACCGATGAACAGCTTATCGCCAAAACGGCCGCCCTTTTTCAGAAAAACAAAGAAGAAGCGGCCTGATAAAAAGATTGGGAACAGGGCGCCAATACAACCGGCAGCCTGAGAACTCCGGGCGCCCTTTTCCAAAACCCCTTAACATCATGGGAGAAAGATCATGAATGAAACCTTTGAACCCCAGATCTTGGCCTACTGTTGTAAGTATTGCGCCTATGCTGCGGCAGACTTGGCTGGTTCCATGCGCTTGAATTATCCAAGCAACGTAAAGGTGATTCAGGTGCCGTGCAGTGGCCGTGTGGATATTGTTCATCTGTTAACGGCGATCGAGCGCGGCGCCGACGGCGTCTATGTGGCCGGCTGACTGGAAGGTGAATGTCATTTCCTGGAAGGAAATCTCAAAACCAGAAGGAAAGTCGAGTACGTTCAGCGAACCCTTAAGGAGCTGGGCATCGAGCCGGAGCGGGTGCAAATGTACAATCTTTCTTCAGCCGAAGGTCCCCGGTTTGCCGAAATCGCAACCGAGATGACTGAAAAAATAAGGAAGCTTGGACCCACTCCGATTCAATCCTAAACCACGGTCAGGCGGCTTGGCGTAGCCGCAAGGGGACCCAAAAGAGGTGAAGCTATGATAGTTGCTGATCGAAAATCTCTAGAAGAGATAACTGACATGATCAAGCCGTACAACAAAATTCTTCTCATCGGTTGTAAGGGATGTGTCACCGTATGCAACGTGGGGGGGGCCAAAGAGGTTGGCGTTTTGGCGGCGACACTCAAAATTGCCCGCAAAAAAGAGGGCAACCCAATCGAAATTGATGAGAAGACGATAGAACGGCAGTGCGACCCAGAGTACATTGAGCAAATTAGAGATATTTACGACCAATATGATGCCGTTCTCTCCATGGCATGCGGGGTCGGCCCGCAATTCCTTTCCGAAGCCTATCCCGGACAAACGTTTTTACCGGCGGTTAACACCAAATTCTTCGGTGGTGCCGTTCAACATGGCATTTGGGAAGAGCGCTGCGCCGGTTGTGGAAACTGTATCATCCATAATTACGATGGACTGTGTCCGATCGCGCGTTGCTCGAAAAGTCTTCAGCACGGACCTTGCGGCGGCAGCGCCAATGGCAAGTGCGAAATTTCCAAGGATGTGGAGTGTATCTGGGACACCATCGTGAAAAAGAAGATGGAACAGGGCGGCTGGAGGATTTGCGTAAAATTCGACCAGCTAAGGATTGGCAGACGGCTAGAGACGGCGGTCCCCGTAAAAGCATAAGGGAGGAGTTGGTGCAATGAGCGATAATGGGTTTAAATCAGGAAGCAACCTGGAGAAGGTGCTCAAGGCTGGCCACTTCGCATTTACCGGTGAGTGCGGACCACCCAAGGGCGCCAATGTCGAACACTTAAAAGAAAAATTCGAACATTTGCGAGGCAAGGTGGATGCGGTGAATGTCACCGATAACCAGACGGCCGTGGTGCGCATGTCCAGTGCGGCGGCATCCGCCATCATGGTGGCCAACGGCATCGAACCGAACTTTCAGATGGTCTGCCGGGATCGTAACCGTCTGGCCATGATGGCCGATATTCTCGGTGTTTACTCTCTCGGTGTGAGAAATATGCTTTGCCTCTCGGGTGATCACCAGAAATTCGGCAATCATCCGCAATCCAAGAATGTTTACGATATTGATTCGATGCAGCTCATCGCCATGGTCAAGAAGATGCGCGATGAAGGCAAATTTCTCAATGAAGAAGATATCGACGAACCGCCGCGGATGTTCATCGGCGCGGCGGCCAATCCATTTGCCGATCCCTATGAATTCCGTATTTACCGATTGGCCAACAAAATCGATGCCGGCGCGGATTTCATCCAGACCCAGTGCATCTACAACATGCCGCGCTTCCGGGATTTCATGAAAAAAGCCGTCGATATGGGATTGACCGAAAAGGCCTATATCCTTGCCGGTGTGACGCCCATGAAGAGTGCTCGAATGGCCCAATATATGGCCAAGATGGTGCCCGGAATGGACGTTCCCGAGGAGTTGATCAAGCGTCTGCAGGATGCAGGCAAGGGGAAACAGGCCGAGGAAGGCATCAAGTTTGCCATCGAACAGATTGAAGAGTTCAAGGATATGGACGGTGTCGCCGGTGTTCATCTGATGGCCATCGAATGGGAGCACAAGGTACCGGAAATTGCGGAGCGTGCCGGTGTGTTGCCGCGACCGTCTATTGAATAAACGTTCGGCCGGTCGATCGAACCGGCGAACCAATATAAAAGCTCAGGCTGCTGATGAATTAACAATCAGCTATCTATAAAGGAGAACTCTTATGAGCGAAAAAAAACGTATTTTAGTGGTGGACGATGAGCCTGATTTCTGTTCTATTGTTCAAGGAAATCTGGAAAAGGAGGGCTTCGAGGTTGAAGTCGCGTATGACGGCGTCCAAGGATTGGAAAAAGTCAAGGCCAACCCACCGGATGCCATCGTGCTGGACGTCATGATGCCCGAAAAAGACGGCTACGAGGTATGCAAGGAATTGAAGGGCGACGCGGCCTATGCCAATATTCCCATCGTGATGCTCACCGCCGTGGCGTCCCATGTTTCTTCTACACGCTATTCGCACTACGATGGCATGAGTATGGAAGCCGATGATTATCTTCCCAAACCAGCCTCCGCCGAGGACATTACGGAAAGCCTGAAGGGGCTGTTGAACCTCTAATGTAGCTCAATCCGAGCGGGCCTTCGACTGCAGCCGGTCACATGGGCAAGAATCGATCTATACCGTCGACGGGATGTCGTCGAAGGTCCCGCGTCTGGAGTACCGGCCAAAACGATCCGAAAGGGGCGGATCAGAGCCATGCGCCGGCCGCTTCCGAATCCAGGTATTCAAGAATGGAATTTTTCAAGCTGTGCAATTAGCCATTAGCATTTGGTTGTTAGCCTAAAAAGGCATGGAAATATTACTTTAGGCGCTTTCTTCAAAAGCTAATGGCTAACGGCTTAAAGCTAACTGTACAGGTCGGAATTTTTTGACCGGGCTACCCGCAACAAGCTCGCTTTCAGAAAAAGGGTCATCACTGGCTGGATTCGGAAGCCTTGCTTTCGCAATATACGCAGAGAGCGTTTATATTCGATAAAAGCGGCGCGCTCACCCGTTTTAAGCTGAGTTCGACCTCAAATCACACAAACCCTGATCGATACGATACCGTTCGTTGCGGCGGTTCATTGATCACCAACAATCGAGACCCGACCGGATGGAGCATGTATCAGGCATTCTGGATTCGACTTACGAATACCAGACCAAGGTTTTTTGCATCATCGGCGATCAGCGGGTGTTTCGATCGAAATCACCCGCCATGTTCGGTGCGGTGATCAGCCGAACCGGCATCAAAGGGACTTATGTTCCGTTTATGATCAGAATGGAAGCGCTCGGCAAGGCCCTGGATAGCTTGCGGGTGCTCAATATCGCCGGTGCCAACATTACCGCACCCTTCAAGGAGAAGGTCGTCCCTTTCATGGATGTTCTTTCCGAAGGCGCCAATATTATCGGTGCCGTCAACACCATCGTTTGTAAAAATGGCCAACTCAAAGGCTACAACACCAATGCTATCGGCATCATGGATTCGCTGAATGAAGCCGGCTTTGACGTTGCCGGAAAAAAGGCCCTGGTGATCGGTACGGGAGGCGTTGCCCGGGCGGTATTATTCATTCTTAACTGGTTACGCGCCGAATCGGTCGTCGTCGCCGGGAGAAACGATGCCAACACCCGTCGCCTGGCCGAGCATTTCAGTTGTACGCCACGGTCGTTGACGGATCTGGGTGAATTTCCCGTGACCGTAGACATCATTATCAATGCCACGTCGATTTCCGGCAAGCACGAATGCGCCGTTTTAAGTGAAACCATCGGCAAGATGAAGGTCCATGGCTGCCAGTTGGTTTTCGATCTCAACTATGGGCACCGGGACAATCTTTGGCAGTCCCTTGCCATTGACAATAACATCCCTTTCATGAACGGGCTTTCCACATTGGCCTACCAGGCCCGACGAACCTTCCTGTTATGGACCGGTCAGGAAATACCCCACGAAGAGTTCCTGAGGCCGTTGCGTTAACACGGATTCACCCGGTTTTAGCATGGCCTCCATTGGAGGGTATCACACCAACGCCCCTCGCCTTGGGTGATAATGGAAAATCTTGACAGATTTTTTGTTTCTGGCATGCTGACGACGTCGGCAAGGTCGCCCGTCACCCGATTCATAATTTGTTGTTAAGGACGCGATGAAATGGAACTGACCCCGCATTTGCATGCCTTTTTATGGACCTCGATGCAGGCCAATAACTGCAACACCTATCTGCTCCGTTCGTCTGAAAAAATCATTCTCATTGATCCAGGGCATGTGGCCTATTTTGACCATGTGCGTACGGAACTGCAACGGCTTTCGCTTACCATCGACGATATCGACCTGGTGGTCTGCACCCACGCGCACCCGGACCATATCGAAGCCGCTCAGGTATTCACGGAAACCAAGGCCCTGTTGACCCTGAATGAAAAAGAGTGGCAGCTGGTCGAAAAAATGGCGCCCTATGTCAAAGCCTCCATGAACATCGATATGGACCGCTTTCGACCGGATTTTTTTCTTACCGAAGGAGAGTTAACGGTCGGTGATATATCCCTCGCCGTTTATCACACGCCCGGGCATTCCCCCGGTAGCGCGACGCTTTACTGGCCGGCCGAGAAAGCCCTGCTCACCGGTGATTTGATATTTAAAAACGGGCTGGGACGGACCGATCTGCCCGGTGGCGATGGGTCCCAACTTAAACAGAGCATTCGCCGCATGGGGCAGCTGGATGCCGCCTGGCTGTTATCCGGTCATGGGGAGGTCGTTTCCGGCAGCGATGTGGTCAGGGCCAACTTCAAACAGGTTGAGCAGGCCTGGTTCGGTTACGTCTAACAGGCTTGCCGGACGAGATCTTTCATCCGGGCCTGCGTCTGTTGGTTGAGCGTCATCAGCTGTTCCAGATAAGTATCATCCGTTGCCGGGTTGGGAGTCACCGCTGATCCCGCGATACCATGCTGGCGAGACAGTGCCTCGCGCAGGCGCGCCATGCTCGCCAGCACAAGACCGTCTTTCTGTTTGCGAAATGTTGCCAGGGTGTTCGCAACGGACTGGCCCAGGTCGGGCACGAGATCGATCAGCAAGGTCAACCAGAGTGGGTTGTCCGTTGCGAGGTTGATGCGGTGGATAACCGCCTCAAGCACCGGCTCCTGATCATGGATGTTCATTTTTGATTTCAGCCTATCGATCCGATCCTTCAGCCGGTCCGTAGACAGGGCGCCGTCGGCATATTGCTGGAGCAGGCCCTGCAGCCGCTTGGCGAAATCCTCCTGCTGTTGGCGTGCTTTTTCCTCGGCCGACATGGACAGATGGCGCGTCCGTTCCATCACGAGATCCAATGTGCTTTTGATTTCACCCATGCCTTCGCCTACCGTCCTTTCCGTCTGTATTGCCAATCGGTATTGATTCAATAAAAATTGGTGGGGTCGCTTTATGAACTTCAATAAAACAGCCTGTGGTCTGGGTCAAGGATTCCTTTTGACTGAGACGCCGGGTCGTTTCCTAATTCGATGTCGTCAACAGCCGATGGGTTTTGGGTAGAATGCCTCCTTTTTTTATGAATTGCTTTTTTGGAGAATGCTACCGGGCGCATAGAAAATGATCATACGGCTGCTCATGGATTGACCCCGGACCCGTCCTGTAGTATGGAAAACTTTTCCTGTCCAAAATACCCAATCACACAGAAAGGTGATGTCTCATGAAAGAGCCGTTGCTATGCACATGGGAAGGTTGGTCTGACCAGCTTGCCGGTCTGATAGGCAAATCAGCAACGAACGGAAACGATTTTCCTCCATTCAAGGCCTTGTTGGGGTGGAAAGGCGTGGTGGTTTGGGATTCTGCAATCGATCCCGTCGATCTGTTGCGCGCCTACCTGGAGAAGGTGGCCGAGGAATCCTGTGGTCAATGCACGCCCTGTCGGGAGGGGACCCAACGGCTGTGCGCGATCATGGATCGGATCTGTGGGGGGCAGGCTCAGCCTGGTGACTTGGATGAGATTCGCCAGATGGCACGCTTCATTTCGGAATCCGCCCGTTGTGACGTGGGACGGTGCCTGGAACAACCGACCCTTGAAATGTTGGATCGCTATGCGGATGTGTTCGATAGCACGGTGAAGGAAAAGCGGGTGGTATCCAAACAGCCATACGCGGCCGTGGTGACCGCGCCCTGCATCAGCGCCTGTCCTTCCAATGTGGATATTCCCGCCTACGTCGAGGGTATTCGCATGGGTAACTTTGATCAGGCCCTGGCGCGGGTGCGGGAAGACTGCCCCATGCCGGGTACCATCGGTCGCGTATGCGTGCGCCCATGCGAAGCGAATTGTCGGCGCGGGCGCATGGATGAGCCCATCGCCATCCGGGCGCTCAAACGGTTTTTGGCCGACAATGAGATCCGCACCGGCGCACAGCCGATCCTCGATCCGCCGGCCGAATACAAGTCCGACCGCGTGGCCATTGTCGGCGCCGGCCCGGCCGGTCTGTCGTGTGCCTATTATCTGGGCACCATGGGGTATAAAACCACGATTTTCGAAGCCCAGGAAAAGCCCGGTGGCATGGCTACCTATGGTATTCCATCTTACCGTCTGCCCGGCAACATCATGGATTACGAAGTGGCCCAGGTGGAGCGGATGGGGGCTGAAATCAAATACGGGGTAAACGTCGGCGAAGATGTGACCGTGGAAGAATTGGGCCAGCAGGGCTATCGCGCCGTGTTCCTGGCCGTCGGCGCGCCGGAATCCTCGAAAATGCGTTGTGAAGGCGAGGATGCCGGGTACGAGTGCTTCCTTACCGGTATTCACTTCCTGGCCGAAGTCTCCCGCGGCAACCAGCCCGTGGAGGGTAAAAAACTGGTGGTGGTGGGTGGTGGCAACGTGGCCATGGACTGCGTGCGCTCGGCCCTGCGCACCGGTTTCACGGATGTAAATTTGCTTTACCGGCGTACCGAGGCTGAAATGCCGGCGGATCCCCAGGAAATCGAGGAAGCCAAGGAAGAAGGCGTTAAATTTCATTATCTGGTGGCGCCCGTCAGTATCGTGCACACCGACGGCAAGGTCTCCGGCCTGGAATGTAGACGCATGGAACTGGGTGAACCGGATGCCAGCGGACGGCGGCGACCGGTTCCGATCGAAGGATCGAATTTCGTGATCGAATGCGATGCGATTATCCCGGCGGTTGGACAAATCTGTGTGGTCGATTGCGTACTTCCCGATGAGGATAGTTTGACGGCCTGGAAAACCCTGATCGTCGACCAGATGACATTCCAGTCCCATGCGCCCAATGTGTTCGGCGGCGGTGATTGCATCACCGGGCCGGCGACCCTCATTGCCGCCCTGGCCGCCGGAAAGAAGGCCGCCCGTCATATCGCGCAATATATCGAGCAGGGTGAGTGTCAGCCGACCGTATCCGACATTCTGCAAACCCTGGTCAACGGTAGTGGTGTCTTTGATTCGAGCGAGGCGTTTCCCTTTGAGGGCATCACCCACCGGGCCCATCCGGCCGTGCTTAGCCCGGATTCGCGCATCGCCGATTTCCAGGAAGTAGAGGGGTGCTTGAACCTGAGTCAAGCCATCGCCGAGGCGGATCGTTGCCTGCGTTGCTACCGTATCGCGGTGGCGGCGCAATAGCGCTTTTCCCATGACCGTCTTGATTGTCTATTTGGTTTTCCTGCTCATCATTGGCGTCCTGGACTTTGGCAAGGTCCAGGATTTCAATGATTACGTCCTGGCTGGAAGACGACAGAAACTGGCCATTGTTACCGTTTCCCTGATGGCCTCGATGATCGGCAGCGGATCGACCATCGGGCTGACCGACAAAGCCTTTTCCAAGGGGTTTCCCGCGATCTGGTTTCTCGCCGTGGGAGGCATCGGGTTGATTCTCCAATCCCTCCTGCTTGCGAGAAGGGTTCGCGCCACCCGGGCCGTCACCCTGCCGGATCTTGCCCAAATGACCATGGGATCCCAGACCCGATTCCTGATCGCCCTGATCATCGTGATTACCTGGGTCGGCATCATTGCCGCCCAGTTCATTGCAACGGGAAAGATTTTAGCCGCCCTGACCGGTATCGACCATCAGGGCATCCTGGCGGGTGCCGCGGCGATCATCGTGGTTTACTCGTTCCTTGGCGGACAGGCGTCCATCTTGAAAACCGATTTTCTGCAGTTCGCCATCCTGGCCGCGGCGGTCCTCTTCAGCGCCCTTTTTCTTTACACCAGCCGTCCGGTCGACATCGCCACGATCTCTTTCTCGCTGACCAACGACCTCTTTACCCGCCGGGATCTCTTCTATTACCTGACCATCGTCATGGGATCTTACTTTATCTGCCCGATGATGTTCAGCCGTCTGCTCACCGCCAAATCTCCTAAAACGGCCTACCAATCCAGCCTGATTGCCGGGGTCGGGGTGCTGGTCTTTGCTTTTTTTATTGTTCTAATCGGATTGTGGGCCAAGGCCAACGCGATCGACCCGGGAAAGCCCGGCGTGATGACCTACATCTTTTTAAACGAACTGCCCCGCGCCGGCGGTCTCGTACTGATTCTGGGGGTGTTGTCGGCGGTGATCTCGACCACCGACACCTGTTTGGTGATGACGGCATCGATCATCGATCATGACCTGCTGAATCGCCGTATCTCCCCCACGAAATCCACAATGGCGCGAACCAGAGGGCTGGTGATCGTTCTCGGAATCTTGGGCTATGCCACCGCCTTATGGGGGAATTGGGACATCATCGGCCTTTTGCTCGAGGCGTTTGAGTTTTATACCGCCGGTATCGTTCCTGTGGTTTTCGTTGCCCTGATGGTCATGCACAAATGGCGACTCTCTCCCTCATGGTCCTTCGCCGCGGTGCTGACCGGCGGCCTTTTTGGCCTACAGCCCAAAATCACGCCCCTTGTTGACGGGCTGGCGGCGATTATTCCCGGATTTTGGCCCAAATATTTGCCCATGATTGGCATGGCACTCTCACTGATCATGGCGATCATTGCCGTACGACAGGGGCGCCCGGTGAAGGATGCGGTGGCCTGATCCAGGCGCCTTAAACCCCATTCATCGTTGGATCAATTCACCGGCCAAAGAGATCGTCAATCCGTATCTAAAGCCTCCCTCACGGCATGGGCCAGGGCTTCCATGGTGACGGGTTTCATCAGGATTTGGCGGACGCCAAGGGCCTGGGCTTGTTGCCTGTCGAACACTTCGGAAAAGCCGGTGCAGACGATGATGGGCAGCTGCCTACGGATGGCGATCATCTGTTCGGCCATTCGGTCACCGGCCATTTCCGGCATGTTATAGTCGGTGACGACAATATCATAACGGAATGGATCCAGCTTAAAGGCGTCGAGGGCGGCGGCGCTTCCAATGGTGGCCGTTACCCGGTAGCCCAGGCGCTGGAGCATTTGGTTGCCGATTTCCACGATATCTTTTTCATCATCCACCAGCAGAACATGCTCGCTGCCCATGGGCAAGTTTACCGGATTGGCGCCGTTTTCGGTGGTCTCGCCATGAAAAAGTGGCAGATACACGGTAAAGCGCGTCCCTTTGCCCACATGACTATCGACCGTGATTTCGCCGCCATGGCCTTTGACGATACCATGCACGACGGCCAATCCGAGGCCCGTTCCCTTGCTTTTGTCCTTCGTGGTGAAATAGGGTTCGAAGATGCGGTCGATAATGGACGGTTTGATTCCCGAGCCGGTGTCCGAAACGACCAGCCGCAGGTATTGTCCCGAGGGTAGGGTCAATCCGGCGTGGCCTTGGCTTTCATCGAGGCAAACTTCCGCCACGGTTACCCCCAACTGGCCGCCGGACACCTGCATGGCATGATAGGCATTGGTGCACAGATTCATGATGATTTGGTGAATTTGGGTGGGATCGCCGAGCACCGGACGGTCGGCTTTGATTGTGGCCTGGATCCGGATGTTGGCCGGAAGGGAGGACTGGAGCAGCTTGATCACTTCTTTGACAATCGGCGAAACCTTAACCGGGGCGTGCATTTGTTCCTGCATGCGCGAAAAGGCCAGGATCTGCTCCACAAGGTCCCTGGCGCGCAACCCGGCATTGTTGATGGATTTTAATTTTGGATAGAGGGGGTCGGCTGTATCGGTCAAATCTTGAAGGCCAAGTTCCGAATACCCGATGACGGCACTGAGAATATTGTTAAAGTCATGGGCGATGCCACCGGCCAGGGTGCCGAGCGCCTCCATTTTTTGAACCTGACGCAGCTGAGCTTCCAGCATTTCCTTGTCTTTTTCGGCGCGGATGCGCTCGGATAGATCGATGAACGTCTCCATATAGCATTCCCGGCCCTCCAATGTCGTCCGGGAAACGGTTTTCAGTACCGGTATTTCTCGTCCATCCACGGTGCGCAGGGTTCGCTGGGTTTGGTCGGTCTGTTTGACGATGTCCATGGGGCATTGATTGGGATCGTCGAGACAGAACAGTTCATGACAGGGGGTGCCGGTAATGGATGCCGCATCCGACCCCACCATGCTGGCGGCGGCAGGATTGGTATAAACAATCTGATGCGTTTCAATATCGACGATAATGATGCCGGTCGGAATCGTATCCAGAATCTTGCGAAACCGGGATGCACTCTCGCGGAGTTCTTCGGTGGCACGCACGGCCCGCAAAGCCTCGCAGCTGTAGGACGCCAAAATGGTGCCAATTTCTCGATCCTGATCCAAAAAGGGAGGCGGGGTCTTGCTGTGCAGCGTCATGATACCGGCAATGCCGCCGAATTCATCGGGAAGGGGAAATACCAGCGCCGAGCCGTCGGTGTATCCGTGCCAGCCGCTGGGTTTAATGGTTGAATGATCGGCGACGTTGTGGACTAGAACGGGCTTTTGGGCCGCAATGGCTTGTTGAAAAATAGAATCTTTTGGAAGTGGAAACGGAATGAAGTCGGTCGCATGGCCCTCATCCAGAGAGTGGATCAGCCGCAAGCCGTTTTCCTCTTTGAGGTAAATACTGCCGCCGGTTGCCAGCATATGCTCGCCAAATTCTTCCAGCAGCAATGAACCAAAGGACTGCACCTCACTGCAAAAGGAAAGCGAGCGCGTCGTGTCCACGATATGCCGCAGCCGGCCGTTGATTTGCGAAAGATGTTTGTTGGCCCGTTCCAGTTCCGCCGTGCGTTCTTCCACCAGTTGTTCAAGATGTTCGCGATAGGTTTGGTTTTCTTGTCTGAGCTGCGCTTTTTCCAGCGCGGCTTCCACGGCATGGGTGAGTATGGAGAGATCTTCGATAGGCTTGAGCAGATAATCCCAAGCACCACAGTGAAGGGCTTCGACGGCATCGTTAATGATGCCGGTTCCCGAGGCAACGATCAACGGCATCAACGGTGATTGCCGGCTGATGGTTTCCAGCACCTGAATGCCATCGACTTCGGGCATTCGCAGGTCCACGATGATCAGGTCGGGTTGCTCGCGCTCGTATACACGGATGCCTTCGCGTCCGTTTTCCGCGGTCAGGACGTCGTATCCGCAATCCTCCAGATGGGCGTTAAAACTGTCGCGAATCGCTTTCTCATCATCAATGACCAGGATACGAGAAGATTTCATGAGTCTACCTTTGAAACGTTGAATTACCGGTTTTTTGGCAATTGAATGATGAACCGGGTTCCGCCATCATCGGCGACATGGGCTTCCATTTTTCCGCCATGGTTTTCCGTAATGATGAAATACGAAACCGAAAGTCCAAGACCCGTGCCCTTGCCAATCGGTTTGGTGGTAAAAAACGGTTCGAAGATGCGTCGGCGGTTTGCCTCGTCCAATCCCGGTCCATTGTCCTCGATTTCGACCCGGACCCACGGATCGTCGTCTTTCACCCGCAAGATAAACGTTGGCGGTTTGTTTTTATCGGTCTGTTCGACCATGGCTTCGGCACCGTTTTTCAGGATATTCAAGAACACCTGTTGTATTTTGCTGGATTCACAGGGAACAGGCGGTGTGGATTCACTATATTCGCGAACAATTTGAATCTGTTTGAAATCGTAGTGTTTTTTCATGTCATAGTCGGTCTGGGCCAGTTCGATGGTCTGATTCAGCAGCGTTCCAAGATCATGATTGGCGATAACCCGGTCGCTTTTGCGGGCGAAACTGAGCATGTTTCGGACGATGGCAGCGGCGCGATTGCCCGACGACCGGATATTCTCCAGCATGATGGGCAGGCTGCGCATTTCCAGGTATTGCCGCAGTGCCGCTAAATTGATGCCGGTCGCCTCGGCCGCCCGATGGTTGGCCGGCAGATCACCGAACAGGCGGTTTTCCAAAACGGCGGTATTTTGCAGGATGCCGGCCAAGGGATTGTTGATTTCATGGGCCATGCCCGCCGCCAGGCCGCCCACGGAAAGCATTTTCTCACCTTGGATCATCATTTCTTCCATGTGCACCTGTTCGGTTACATCGTCCAGACGGATTACCGCCCCTTCCGCGCCATCGGCCTCCAGTGGAAAAATGGTGATATCCTCAAACAGGGTGGTTCCCTCTTGCTGACGGGGAATCTTTAGATTCCGGAGCACCTGGCGATCCTTGATGGCGGTCTGGATCCGGATTAATTCGTCGGCCAACCGGGGAAAGACGCTGTCCAGGGGCTGCCGGTGTGCCTTTTCAAAGGTCAGCCCGGTCTGTTTTTCCGCTTGCCGGTTCCACTGGGTGACCCGCATTTCCCTGTCGACGCCGATCAGTACCGAGGGCATGGAATCGATGATATTGGACAAATAGTTGCGCAGGCGCTGCAGTTCCTCAAGCGCACGCTTGCGTTCGGTGATGTCCTGAACAAAGGCAATCGAGAAAACCTCTCCATTATACTCCAAGTGGTTTGAAAATATTTCCACCGGTATCAGGCTGCCACTCTTGTGGCGGTGAAGCCGTTCCAAAACAAGCGATCCATGCTTCACCGCTTTTTTCCATATCGTATCGTATTCCTCTTTTCCCATATCGGCATCGATGTCAAAGATCGTGAGTGAAGAAAGTTCCGCCGGGGAATAGCCCAGCATTCGGGCGGCATGTTCGTTAACATTGACAATCCGGGCATCCGAGCGGATCCAATAGATACCGATGGCGGCTTTGTCGAAGCTGAATTGGGAAATGCGCAGCATCCCTTCCACTTGGCGCCTTTCGGTGACATCCATGGCCAGCCCGACGACTGCCGGTTCGCCGAAATCATTGGGATCGCAAGGGAGTTTGGTGACTTCCAGCCAGCGCATGGTACCGGTGTGATCGGTGAACGGCTCATCCTTTTTTACCAACTTCCTGCCACTGAGAATCGCCTGCCTGTCGTCGGCCTGGTAATGGGCTACCTGATTCGGATCCGGGTGAAGGTCCCTTTGAATTTTGCCGACCACCTCCTCGACCCGCATGCCATAGCTGTCTGCCACCGCCTGGTTGGCCATCAAAAAGCGACCGTCGGCATTTTTGACAAAAATCATGGAGGGTACCATATCCATGATGCGCCGCAGCATGCGCTCTTGTTTGCGGCGTTCGTCTTCAATCTGCTTCAACACCGTGATATCGGTGTACACCACCACGATACCGGTCAGGTTTTCGTCGATGATGATCGGTGATCCGCAGACAAGCACGCGGATGGGGCTGCCGTCCTTATGATACCGAACAGTTTCGAAGGATTCCACGCGTTGTCCGGCCAGGGCGACCTGTATATTATTCTCCACCTGAGACTTGGCATCTTCCCCGCCCACCAGAGCGCTGAGGTGTTTACCGATGGCCGCTTTACGCGTATACCCGAAGATGGTTTCGGCGCCGGGATTCCAATCGACTACCTGACGCCGATCATTCAGGGTGATGATGGCGTCCGGTGCATGATAGAGTACCGACTCCAAAAAGATCTGCCGTCGGTGAATTTCTTCCTGATCCCGCTTGCGCTCACTGATATCCAGCACCACCCCTTGATAGTGGCTGACCCGACCGTCGCCGTCCCGCTCAACGACGCTCCGATCATCAACCCAGCGAATCTCTCCCGATTTGGTGATGATGCGGTATTCCTGTTGAAAATGGGTGTCACCGGCCATCGTGTGCTGCTGCACCGCTAGGGCCACCTGCAATCGGTCCCCCGGATGAATCAGGCTGTCAAAAGGGATCGCTCCGGAGAGCAATTCGGCGGGTGAATAGCCAAATTGCTCTATATTTTTGGATACATAGGAAACTGGACGACGGGTCTCCGCCTCCCAGCGAAACAGCACCACCGGGCTGTGTTCCACCACGCGCTCCATCAGCGTAAGGTTCGCTTCGGCCTCCTTGAGGGGGGTCATGTCGATGACAATACCATCCAAGAGCACGGCTCCGCCCGACAATCGTCGCGGTTTGGCCACCAACCGTTGCCAATGGATTTTGCCCGATCGTCGGCGCACCCGGATAAGTAGATCCAATACCGAAAGGGATTGGATGGCCTGGGATTCGGCATCAAACATCCGTTTCCGGTCCTCGGGGAGTATCTTTTCGAAAAGGAGATCCGCATTGGCCAGGACCTGGCTGGCCGTCACGCCAAAAAAGTGCTCCACGTTACCGGATATATACGTGAAGGGGCGCGATCCATCCGGATTGATGCACGACTGGAAAATCAATCCGCCAGGCAGATTGTCGCCGATGGTTTTCAGGCGTTGCTCCATTTCATGGGCGGCTTGTTGGGCCTGCCTTTTACCGGTGGTCCGTTCCGCCAGGATGATGAGGCCCCCGATTTTATCATCACGCCTACGCCAGGGATACAGAATACGCCGCACCCATTCTACCGATCCATCGGCCCGTTGGAAGGCTTCTTCTTCTTTCTGGAAGCTCTCGCCTTGCAGGCAGCGGTAATGTTCCGCCTTCCAGTGTTCGGGCATGGGACCGAACACGTCATAGTGGCAGCGGCCGGTCAGATCTTCGTCGGGCAGGTTGAAGTCGGTGATCCAGCGGCGACTGTAGTGCAGGTAATTCATTTGTAAGTCGAGCATGGCCACCGCCACCGGCGTATAGGTCACAAAAAAACCGAGCAGTTCTTCCCGTTCCCGCAGTGCTTCAATCGCCTGGCGGCTGTCGGTGACGTCATGGATGCTTTCGATGGCCCCGATCAGCGTGCCGCGATCATCATACAGCGGCCCGGCCACATTGCGGAACAGGCCTTTGACCAGCAGCGGATAATGTTCTTTGGTTTCGGAAATCAGGATGTTGCCTTTGCGCTCGATGTAGCTGTAATTCTTCGCCACCTCGCCATCCCAACGATCTACCAGATCGATCATGATTGGGCGTCGCATGCCGTAAAAAGGAAGCGCATATTCATAATTTCCCTTGCCAAGGATGGCGTCGGCCTTGACATGGGTCAGATCCTCCATGGCATGGTTCCAGGCGATTACATGACGTTGCGAATCGACAACCAAGGTAGGATTCGGTAGGAAGTTAACGATTTGGGACATCAATTGTTCGGAGGTCCGCAGCTTTTCCTCCGTCAATTTGCGTTTGGTGATGTCCATGATCACCCCGTTGAACAATGTCTGACCGCCATTTTGGTGTGGGGTGGCATCGCAGGCAATCCAAATTTGGGTTCCCGAGGGTTTGACAAAACGGCCTTCGAAATGCCAAGGGATTTTGTTTTTTTCTGCGTTTTCAATGGATTTGAAAAAATGGGCTTTATCGTCGGCGTGAATGCATTGGGTAAAGGCGGTGAAAAACGATGCCAGCGGCGCGTCGAGTTCTAGCATGTCCACCGGTTTTTTATTTACAAAATTAAACCCATAGATCCCGTCGGCGTCGATGCACAATTGGTAAACCATCGCGGGCAGGTTGCCGGTAATATCTTCCAGTAATTCGTGTTGCCTGAAAAGCCGTCTTTTTTCTTGGCGTTCCCTGGTTAGCCTTGTGAACAGCAGGAGGCCAAAAAGGAACAGAAAGAAGAATACAGTCAGCGATCCCACAATCAGTAATTGACTTACCATGCAGATCCCATGGCTCCTTAACGGTGGTTTGAACACTCTGTTTCAAACCTTCTGCAATAAATAAACCCCATTTATTGATATATCGTCATTGGCCGTTTTGGTCAAAACGTTTAGCGGTGGGGGGCGTCATCGCGGTTCGGTGGAAAAGGCCGATGGTGGAGGGGTGCGAATCAGTTGAACGGCAGCCAGCGATATCGATGCCATGACGGCGCCGGCGACAAACGGAATGCGATAATCGATAATCCAAAAATAGCCACCGATGGCCGGCAGAAATACGGCGGCGATGTGATTGATGGTGAAGCCGACGGCCATGGTTGACGCCATGTCGCCAGGCTCGCCGATCTTCTGGAAAAACGTATTGATGGCCATGGCGAAGTTAAAAAAGATGTGGTCGAGAATGTATAGCCCAGCAACGAGCCATTTGGCTTCGGTAAACGCGTAAGCCAGGAAGATAATGATCAGGCAGGTGTATTCGAGTGTCAGGATCCTGCGTTCACCGAATCGGAGAATGGCCCGGCCAATCGCCGGGCTAAGAAAATAATTGATCGTGTTGTTGATGACAAACAGGATCGTCACTTCTTTCACGGAGAAACCAAATTTTTGTACCAACAGCAGTACGGCAAAGGCGATGAATATCTGTCTCCGGGCACCGGCCATCAGCGTCAGAAAATAATAGAGCCAGTAACGTTTGCGAACAACCATCCGTCTGTGCTGTGCAGGCGTACCGGTTCGCGTTGGCGTTCGGGTGAATCCCCAGATGGCAGTGAGACTGATGAGCGTGCCGATGACCATATACATGGTTTTGAATGTCAATGCCATGGCCATGAAAAAGATCAATATGCCGACGACAATACTTGACGCTGCGGAGATACTGCGAAGTCTACCGAAAACCAACGGTGATGTTTGATGATTAAAATACTGCAAGGTCAGTGACATGTTGGTGGTTTCGTAATAATGAAATCCGAAACTCATCAGGACCGTCGTCAATAGCAACCCCCCAAGGGATGGCAGCCAGCCGGTCATGGCAATGCCGATGCCAAGGATCAGGATGGAAAAGGCGGACAGCCGGTGCTCGGGAATCAGACGCATGACAAAGATAGCCAAAAGTGCCAGAAAACCGGGAACTTCCCTTACGGATTGGATGATGCCGATACCATCACCGTTCAATCGGGCCACGTCCACGGCGAAGTTGTTAAACAGGGTCGTCCATGCCTGAAGCCCAGCGGTTGATGCAATGGTGAGCACCGCCAGATAGACGTACATGGGATCCTTTTTGATGTCGTCCATCGCCGATGTTTCTCATGGGAGTTAATCTGTTGATCAGAAGGGGGTCGAATTACCATCATTGATACCCAGAAGCAAGGGCGTTTCTAAATGACAGTCCATCCTTGCCACACCGGTAGACCTTTCCACTTTCGGGGATGATGCGTGTTCAGGAGCGGCCGGTTTTTGATTTTACTTTTGATTGCCCTGATTCCTCGGGTCTTTAGTGTTGATTTTTTATGATAAGGTTCGATATGATAGATAGTTTGATAGTAATGGTATTACTTATGGTAGAGCCTTCATGTTCCGGCAACCACCACTCGAGAAAGAACGACGGTCAAGGCGCCCCATGACGGTCCAGCGGGTGCTTGTTGATTTTTTTATGGATGGCACCAGTCAGGTGAAACGCGTTTGATGAACATTTTATTGATTAACCCGCCCAATTGCGGTCGCAGTATTCCTGAAGAAAATTATGGGATTACGTCGATAAAGATGATTTTTCGAGGCGAGCCGCTGTCCCTGGAAACACTGGCGGGGAACCTGGATGGCCATGCCGTGGCGATCGCCGACCTCAAGGCGGACCCCCTCGCCCTTTCAACGGAAAAGCTTCCGTTTACTCCCGATGTCGTGGGGTTGACCGGTGTGACCTGTGAAGCCAACACCGTGCTGGCCCTTGCCGAAGAAACCAAAGCGCGGTTCGGCGCCGTCGTCGTGATCGGCGGACACCACGCATCCTGCGATCCGTATTTTTTTTGCCAGCCGTATATCGACTTCGTGGTTACCGGGTTGGGGAAGCTGGCCTTTCGTGAGTTGGTCGATTGTCTGGATGCGCAAGAAGCGGTCGATATTGCCGGGATCCTCACGATCCGGGATGGACGGCCGCAGTCCTTCACGCCGCGAGCATACTCGGCCGAGGATCTGGTGGACCACCGCCCGCCACGCTATGACCTGGTCCGGCAGCATCGCGACACGTATGTGATGAGTGGGGTGGGGGGCAAAACCGGATTCGTGGCCTCGGCCTTCGGCTGCACCCACAATTGTTCCTTCTGCTGCATCCCGAACATGACGGGCAACCGTTATCTTCTGCACAGTAACGCATCGGTGGTCAGGGACGTCCAGGCCCTCGACGAGGTGAACACCATCCGGCTGGTGGATGCCAACACCTTCGGCAACGCCGATCTGGCCCGTGAGTTGGCCCAGATGCTCATGCAGGCAGGGGTGGACAAGCCGCTGGTCGCCGATGTACGGTCCGATACGGTCGTCAAGCACCCGGATTTGTTTGACCTGTGGAGACAGGCCGGACTCCGGGTGGCGGTGATCGGTTTCGAAGAAATCAATGATCAGCGATTGACCGGGATGAACAAACGCAACACGGTAGCGACCAACATCGCAGCCACCCGGATTTTAAAAGATCTGGGGGTTCGCATCGTGGGTGATTTTATCATTGCGCCGGATTACACGGAGGCCGAGTTCGAGGGGCTATCGTCGTTTATCGACCAAAGCGACATCGATTTACCCATACCGGCCATTTTGACACCGATTCCCGGAACCCCCTTGCATCGACAACTGGCCGCCGACATTTTGATCGACAATTTAGACTACTATACCTTCACCAATGCGGTTACGCCCACGCGCCTGGCGGAAGCGACGTTTTATCAACGTTACGCCGCACTGCTGGAAGACTGCCTATCCCATGTGCATTCGGGAGCCGCGCAGGCTAAAAAGGAAATCGCGCAATGAGTGTTTTCATCAACCGGCTGTCGGCCTTTTTGCCCAACGCGCCGGTATCCAACGACGAAATTGAAGCCGTGCTGGGACAGGTGGACAACCTTCCCTCCCGGGCCAAACGAATCGTTCTTAAAAATAATGGGATTAAAAAACGCTACTATGCCCTGGATCGTGAAACCCAGGTCCTGACCCATACCAATGCCCAACTGGCCGCCGAGGCCGTCAAGGGACTCACCCGCGCTAACGAATTCACGCTGGCCGACATTCAATGCTTGTGCTGCGGGACCACCAGCCCGGATCTGCTTTTTCCCGGCCACGCCCTCATGGTCCTGGGTGAACTGGGCCTTCCACCGCTGGAGGCCGTGAGCACCGCCGGTATCTGTATCTCCGGCATGACGGCCTTCAAATACGCCTTCATGAATGTGGCCATGGGAATGAGTGACAATGCCGTCAGCGTGGGCTCGGAACTCTCGGCCTCCTTCATGCGTTCCAAATTTTTCAATCCCACAGCCGATGCGGACAAGGATCCGGAACGGCGTCCCAGTCTGGCGTTCGACACCGATTTTCTGCGCTGGATGCTTTCCGATGGTTCCGGTGCGGCCCTGCTTTCCAATGCGCCCAATCCGTCCGGCATTTCCCTCAAGGTGGATTGGATCGATTATCTATCCTATGCCGGTGAACTGGACACCTGCATGTATGGTGGTGGCATCAAGGGCGAGGATGGTCGGGTGTCGGGTTGGCGGGTGGTGGAGAACATCACTCCAGCGGATGAAAAGTGCCTGATGGCGGTCAAGCAGGACATTCGTCAGTTGGATAAGAACATCGTTTCCACCATGCAGCGGGCGCTCAAAGCCAGCATGGACAAACACGGATTCGGGGCCGGAGATGTGGACTGGTTCCTGCCCCACTATTCGTCAGCCTATTTCCGAGACAAGTTCTACGATGGTATGGTGGCCGTCGATTGTGAAATTCCCTATGAACGGTGGTTTACGAATCTTCCTGAAACCGGAAATACCGGCAGCGCCTCCATTTACATTATTTTAGAGGAACTTTTTTCCTCCGGACGCTTAACGCCTGGCCAGCGGATGCTTTGTTTCATCCCGGAAAGCGGCCGCTTCTCCCACTGCTTCATGCAGTTGACGGTGGTTTAAGGTCGCGTGAATCGGAGCTAACGCAATGAAAATAAACGACGTCCCCCAGGATCGAGGCATGATCACCGACGACCGCCGGGAAGTGTGTTATGCGGTGGATGATGACGGTCGCTACGTGATGACCGGCAGTGCCGGCTGGGAACCCAAGAACATCGCCAATCGCCAGGCCTGGCAATTGATCGATATCGCCGCGACCCAAGCGTTGGAAAGGGTTCATGCGGGAAAGGCCAGTCCGCTGGCCTATCACATGGCCAAGCATCAGATGAACGCGGGACTACTTGCTAAATATGCGGACACCAGCCGCTTGAAGGTCTGGCTGCATCTAAGACCCGGTCCCTTCGCAAAAATAACGGCCGCGCAATTGAAACGCTATGCGGAAGCGTTTGGCGTGCCGGTCAGCGAATTGACATCGGTTCCCGACACCCATGTGTCGAGATCCGGCAACCCATGATTCGGTGATCGTTAAGCCGAGAATTACAGAGAGGTTGATCCCCTTGCTTTACCCTCCCCAGGAAACCATCAGCATCGATTTTACCCATCGCAATCGGCCCATTGTGAAAGTGGCGTGACGTCGAATCTGCTTTACCATTATGGGCTGAGCATCAGTGAAGCCATGGCCTTTGGCATGGGTTCGGGGATGTTCTTCGGATATCTGCCCTTTATTCGGGTCAACAAGCTTCCGTTGACCACCTATCGGTGCGAGGTCGGGGGTATTTTCAAACGGGTCGCCAAACGGCTCGGCTGCCGGGTGCGCTGGCAGACGTTCAGACGTCCGCAAAAAGCCATGGACGCCCTGGATCGACAGCTGGCCCTGGGGATTCCGGTGGCCTGCCGGACCGGCGGGTACTGGCTGCCCTATTTTCCGCCGGCCTTCCGGTTTCATTTTAACATGCACAATCTCGTGGTCATCGGCAAGGATGGCGATGATTACATCATCAGCGACCCGGTTTTCCCGGATCCCGAGCGCTGTTCGCGCGTTGATTTGATGAAGGCCCGATTCGCCAAGGGTGCCATGGCCCCCAAAGGCGCCATGTACTTCATGGAAGAAGTGCCCCAAGAGACGTCGGACCTGGCGCCGGCCGTTCGCAAGGGCATCCGGGAAGTGTGCCGGCGCATGCTCAGTACCCCGGGACCGTTCATGGGGATCCGCGGGATTCGCTATCTTGCCGGCCAGGTACGCAAATGGCCAAAAAAACTGGGGGAAGACAGAGCCCTGCTCTATGTGGGACAGTTGATCCGCATGCAGGAGGAACTGGGTACCGGCGGCGCCGGTTTTCGGTTCATGTACGGCGCCTTTCTCCAGGAGGCCGCCGAGCTTCTGTCGATTCCTCGATTGGTGGATCTTTCCACGGTGATGACCGACGTTGGAGACCGCTGGCGCAAATTTGCCGTGCTCGGCGGGCGGCTGTGTAAAGGCCGTGCCTCGGCCGATGTTACCTATGACGCCATGGCCGAGCTTCTGCTGGAATGCGCCGACGGAGAAACCGCCGTTTTCCGGGAACTGTTGGCGTTGACACGCTAGCGGTCCGGCGGTGTTGGGATTGATCGATTTTATAATGATTATACGATCGTATCGGTTGATACGATAAACGAAATACGGCTTCATGACGATACAAGAAAGGCTTAAACAGATCTTGGTGGTCGAGCTCAACCTTGAAGATTTCACGCCCGAGGAAATTGACGATGATGAGCCGATTTTTGGCGGGCGATTCGATCTGGATTCCATCGATGCGCTCGAGATTGTTTACCAGGTGGAACAGAATTTCGGCATTCCCATGAAGGAGATGAATGAAGCCCGCGCGGCGTTTCAGTCCATCAACACCCTGGCGGCCTTTATCCAAGCCCGCCAGAAGGGATAAGCGATGACGCCGGTCGCCATCGCCGGGGTCGGCTGTATTTGCTCGCTGGGGCCCGATTATGAGGGGTGCCTGGATACGCTTTTTACCGGACGACGCCGACCGGGTCTGCCCACCCGGTTTCCCGGCCATTGCGAAACGTCCCAGCCGGTTTTTGACGTGCCTGACCGCTTTCTACCGGCGAGCGGCGACTCCGACCCCCTGACGCGGACCTGCCGCATGGCGCTGGTCGCCACCCGAGAGGCCTTGGCCCATGGGGGGATCGACGCGCGCGCCTTGTCGCGTCGGCCTGTCGGCGTCTGTCTGGGCACCAATATCGGCGTGACGTCCGGCTATGCCATCGTGCAGAGCGAAACCGATGCCTTTCTTCTTCCCCGCGATCGGTTCATGGCCACCAACCCCACCCATCGGGTGGCCGAGACCCTGAATCTTTGCGGGCCTCAACAGACCGTGGCCAATGCCTGCACGGCGGGTAGCGATGCCATCGGTGTTGCCGCCGCATGGATTGATCAGGGCGTCTGCGATGCCGTGATCGCCGGGGGCGCCGATGAGCTCACCCCACGGGTCTACTTTGGATTCAAATCCCTATTCATCAATGATGAGCAGCCCTGCCGGCCCTTTGATCTTCACCGCCGGGGACTGAACCTGGGCGAAGGGGCGGCGGTGTTTCTGCTGGCATCGCCCGACTTCTGCCATTCGTTGGGGATCGTTCCCAAAGGGTATATTTTGGGCTATGGGTCCTCTGCCGATGCCGATCACTTTACCCAGCCGCGAGCCGACGGCAAGGGGCTGCGTTTGGCCATCGATGAAGCCCTGACCTGTGCCGGCTTGGATGCCGATACCATCGGTTTCATCAATGCCCATGGAACCGGCACGCCAGACAACGACCGGGTCGAGAGCACGGTTCTGGCCGATCGATTTCCGGGGCGGCCCTTCGTTTCCACCAAGGGGTACACCGGGCATACCCTGGGGGCCGCCGGTCCCATCGAAGCGGCGCTGACCCTGGGATGCCTGGATCGTGGCCGTTTGCCGCTCACGGCCGGGTTTGAGACACCGGATCCTGATTTGCCGGCCCACCCCGTGGCCGTGCCGACGGCCGTTCAGGGAACGGTCGCCTTGTCTCAAAACCTGGCTTTTGGCGGCAGCAACGCGGTTTTGGTCATCGGTAAAACGGGGTGGCAGCGATGACGGCGGCCATCTGCGGCATCGGTGTGGTGGGGGGCTTCGGCAGCGGGGTGTCGGCCCTGGAACGCGCTTTGACTGGCAACCGGGTCGAGCCGCGCTTGGTTTCCATTCCGATTCGGGAGGGAGAGATATCGGTACCCTGTCTGGTCACCGATACCGCGCGTCTGGCTGACTATGTTCCCACACGCAACCTGCGCCGCATGAGCCATTACATCCGCCTGGGACTGTTGGCCGCCTTCGATGCCATGGCCGATGCCCGGATCCTGGAACCGGACCGCCGCGGACGCTTGGGCATTATCGTGGCCACGGGCCATGGGGCCACGGGCAACAACTACGCCTTTCAGTATCCGTTCGAGGACCGCGAGGAGATCTGCGGATCGCCGACGCGGTTTTCCAATTCGGTTCACAATGCCGCGGCGGCCTATATCTCCATCGCCCTCAAGGAGATGGGGCCCAACCATTCGATTACCCATGAGGACCTCTCCTTCCCCTCTGCGCTGTTGACCGCCGTGACCTGGCTGCGCCAGCGGCGGGTGGATGCCGTGCTGGTGGGGGGGGTGGATGAGCTCAGCCACGCCTACGCCTATGCCTGGCATGCGGATCGCCAGGCAAGGGCCGGTCAATCCGATGGGCAAACGGTTCCCCTGGCCGGTGAGGGGGCCTGCTTTTTCGTTCTCAAGGCGGCCGATACGGCACCGCCGGAATATGGCACCATAACAGATGTGCGGGTGGGGCGGCATGGCGGCGGGACACCCTTGCGCCTGACCCCTGATTACTGCATTGTGGGCACGGGCGGTGTGGCCGCCACGCGAGCCGATTACGGCCCCTGGATCGATGCGGGTGTCCGCACCCTGTGTTATTCCTCAGTTTATGGTGACCTGCCCGTCGACAGCGCCTTCGATACCGCCATTGCCGCATTGAGCCTCCAAAAAAATACCCGCTTTGCCGACGACCGCACGATGTCGACAGCCAAGCGTCCAGACGCATTGGCCGGCCGATCCATTGCCTGCCTGAAACTCGGGGTGGGCGGCACTTACGGTTGGACCCGGATGGCGTAATGAGGCCCCTAAGCTGAAAACGGATGACGGCATGTCTGATTCCACACCTTATGCATTGGTGGCGAAAGGGTTGATCCATCGCTATCCGGGCAGTGATCAACCGGCGGTCGATGGATTGAGCCTGAAATTGAACCCCGGTGAAATTTTCGGCCTGTTGGGACCCAACGGCGCCGGCAAGACCACGGCGATTTCCATTCTGAGCACGATTTTACGCCCTGACGCCGGAAACGTGACCGTCCACGGCATCGATCTTCGCCGAAGCAAACGGTCCGCGCGCCAGATCATCGGCCTGGTTCCCCAGGAGATCGCCCTCTATCCGACGTTGACGACCCGCGAGAACCTGCGCTTTTTCGGTCGGCTCCAGGCGCTGAAAGGCGATCGTTTGCGTCGCCGCATCCACGAGACGCTCACCGCGGTCGGACTGACGACCCGGGCGGATCAGCCGGTGGGAACCTTTTCGGGGGGGATGAAGCGTCGGGCCAACCTGGCGGTGGGCATGCTCCACGACCCCCGGATTCTGTTTCTGGATGAACCCACGGTGGGGATCGACGCCCAGTCCCGCCAACTGATCATGGAGCAGATCGAAACCCTGCGCGATGGCGGCACCACGGTCCTTTACACCACTCATTACATGGAGGAAGCCCAGCGACTCTGTTCCCGGGTGGCGATCATGGATCAGGGGCGGATCCTGACCCAGGGCACCGTGGATCAATTGCTGGCCCGAGGATCCGGCGGCAATGATTTGGGCGAACTCTTCTTGCACATGACCGGCAAGGCGCTCAGGGATTGATCGATGATGATGCTAAACGCCCTCATGGCCGTCATTCAAAAGGAATTCCTGCTGCTTTTGCGCGACAAGGCGGGGCTGCTGGTCCTGTTTGCCATGCCGGCCGTGCTGGTGGTGGTCATCACCCTGGTTCAGGAAAACGCATTGAAAAGCATCGGCGAAAGCGATACGCGGATCCTGCTCATCGACGATGACGGGCAGGCCCTGGGCCGGCAGATCTCCGATGCCCTGACAAGCGCCGACGGGGTCGAGGTGATCCGCACCCTGGACGGCCAGGTACCGACCCGTGAGAAGGCCCTGAGTCAGGTGGCCCGGGGTGAGTTTCAATTTTGTCTGCTGATACCCGCCAAGCTTACCGAGCAGGTGCGCGCCCGTGCCCGTCGAAGCGCCTTGGGCAGCCTTTCCGGCAACGCGGTCGAGGTGGATCAGGGAGGTTCCGAACCGATGATCGACGTCTATTTTGATCCGACGGTGCTCGGCGGATTTCGCTCCGCCGTGCGGAATATGCTGGCACTCATGGTGTTTCGGATGGAAGTCGGCGAAAAAATGGCCGCCCTGGCGGACATTTTGCCCAAAGAAATCGATCAGCGGCTGGCCGAGGCCCTGAAACCGGCGGCCGATTTCATCCCCGAGATGCCCCAGACCGATTTAAAACTGCAATGGTCCGACGAACCGCTGCTGCGGATCGAAAGTAAGGACGCAGTGCCCAGGGGTCGCCTGGTGCTGCCCACGTCGGTTCAGCAGAATGTGCCCGCCTGGTCCCTGTTCGGCATTTTTTTCATCGTGTTGCCCATGGCCGGCGCATTTATCCAGGAACGGATCAACGGCACCTACCTGCGTCTGCTGGCCATGCCCGTCGGCTATTTGACCCTGGTGGCCGGCCGGATCATCGCCTATACGGGGGTTTGTCTGGTGCAGTGCGCCTTGATCGGCTGTATCGGCAAATGGATCCTTCCTCTGTGGGGAACGCCGCCCCTGGAGATGGGGGGTGACCCGATCGCCTTGGGGGTGATGGCCGCCGCCGCCATCCTGGCGGCCACGGGGTATGGGATTCTCTTGGGAACCGTGGTGAACTCCTTCGAGCAGGCGGCCATGTTCGGGCCTATTTCCATCGTGATCGCCGCCGCCCTGGGCGGGGTCATGGTGCCGGTTTACGCCATGCCGTCTTTCATGCAGACGATCAGCGTCATATCGCCGCTGGCATGGGGGCTGAATGGCACCCTGGATGTGTTTGTGCGCGGGGGCGGGCTGTACGATATCTGGCCCGAGGCCGGAGCCCTCGGCGCATTCTTCGTCGGCTGTGTGAGTCTCGCCTGGGTGTGGCAGCGGCGCCGGCGGTCGGGCGCTGTGGTCGGCTGATGGCTTTTTAAGGACCGTCGCAAATGCCGTTAAAGGAAATCAAGCGGACTGACGGCGTCCTTGATGGTTCGGCTTTGTATCGTGTGGGTGTACATCATGGTCGTGCGAACGTCACTGTGCCCCATGAGCTGCTGAATCGTACGAATATCGTAGTTGGCCAACAGCAAATGACTGGCGTAGCTGTGCCTGAAGGTATGGGCCGATGCGCGTTTGGGGATCATCGCCTTTCCAACAGCCTTTTTGATCGCTTTTTGAACGTGGGTGGGGTGAAGATGGTACCGTCTGTACTCCCGTTCATCGGGAACCAGTGTGAGATTCTTGGCCGGAAAGAACCACTGCCATACCAATTCTTTGCCGGCGTTTTTGTATTTTTTGTCCAACCGTCCCACCAGAAAGGTGCCGCCATAATCGGCCGCCAAATCCCTCTGATGGAGTGCCATAATTGTTTCCATCTGAAGCTTGAGCTCTGGCAAAATGGCTTTGGGAAGGGGAACGGAACGGTCTTTTTTTCCCTTCCCGTCGTGAACGGTCAAAATACCAGCGTCGAAATTGATATCCTGGACCCGCAATCGCAAACACTCGGATAGTCGTAGCCCACAGCCATATAACAATTTGGCGATCAGGTCATACGGCGCGTCAAGCATGCCGATGACCAAATCGACTTCTTCACGAGACAATACCACGGGAATATAAGGTTTCCGTTTGGCTCTGGGAATATCCTTGATCTCACCAAATTCTGTTTTCAGGACATGACGATATAGAAATAATAGCGCATTGAAGGCCTGGTTCTGACTGGACGCGGACACGTTACGTTCCACTGCAAGGTGGGTTAAAAAATCCTTTACATCTTGAGTTGACAGCAAGTCAGGATTTTTGCTTTTAACGAAGCTCTGTAGCTTTCGCGCCCATCCTCGATAGGATGCCAATGTTTTTGGCGAATAGTGTCTGAGCTTGATTTCCGATTCCAATCCGTTGAATATGGGTGTCCAATCCGCATTTTTTACCTTAGGTGATTCTTTTTTCCTTGAAAATCGATGGGATTTTTCGTTTACTCGTAGAGATCCTTTTTGTGCTCCCTTTTTCAGTTCCTGAATTTCGTAATAAATTTCAATCGCTTTAGAAGCCTGATCGATCTGTAGTGAGGACTGTTTCTTATCCTTGAGCTTTTGGCTGAACGGTAAGAAGGTCTCACGGCTTGATAACTTGTGATTGTATTTTGAGCAAAAGTCCAAATAGTAGCGCAACCACTTGAGATAGTAAGGGTGTTGTTGTCTTGGAACGCCTTTGTCGGCCAGGGCTGCGTCAAACGATGTTTTTAACGGTGCGGGAATCGTTTTCATGATTTTTCAAGTTTTTCTGTATAACACTCTTATTCGTAGTTATATAGAAAAAATACTATGGGAGCAGGGGGGTGAAAGTCAAGGGCTGTTTTAATTAGCCAACAACTGATTGCATTCGATAGCGGCGCATTCAAATCACTAACTATATGTTATTATATTGTTTTTGCAGTTTAAATCACAAAGTGGAGCGCTCAGAAAAATTGATGCTGCTAATCGTGTATTCAACAGTCGGACCGTTTACAGATGGTCTTTGTCACAACGATGATAATCAACATCTTTAGATATACGGAAACAACACAATAACTGGTTAAGCTTAAAAAAAAGAGGAAATAATGGATACATCAACAATATTGATCTACACAATTACAGAATTCATTTTGTGTTTAATGCCCGGACCAGCGGTTCTTCTGATACTTTCACAAGGTATCATGTATGGGACACGAAAAAGCGTTAGTGGAATTGTTGGTGTACTCATTGGGAACATAGTATTTTTCTCTTTGTCCGCTGTTGGAATCGGCGCCGTGTTGATCGCCTCAAAATCTTTGTTTATAGCAATTCGAACACTTGGGGCGTTATATCTTTTTTATCTTGGATTTCAAATGATTAGAAATTCAAACGGGAACGCAGAAAATGGCGAATCAGCAATTTATCCAAATAAAAGACTATTTATTCAAGGATTAGCGACACAATTATCAAACCCAAAAGCGATAGTGTTTTTCGTTTCTCTCTATCCACAATTCATTAGCATTGATCAGCCAGCAATTGGACAATTCGCTACAATGGGAATTATTTCTGTTGTAATAGAATTCCAAGTATTGCTCGCTTACGCTTGGCTTGCTAGTACGAGCAAAAATATTTTAAAGAAAAGTGTTTTTGAAAAAATAATCAATAGGTTAGGTGGATTTTTTTTAATTGGAGCGGGGATTCGTCTTATAACTCTAAAAAATGAAGCTTAACGAATAAGGTTAGATTGTGAGAGCGCAGCGAGCCACAATCTGAACCGTTTGTTGGACAAGCCCGGTGGCCCTATATAGAAAATAGATTTTCGAAAGAAGGTCGTCTGGTCAGACGTTTGTGAGGCGAGGACGGTTCTTTTTTCGAAGAATTGATCTTTGAAATAGATACGTCAAAATGCCGAGGCTGTTTGGAGCAAAAAAGACCGTTTTTTAAACGCATGTATGCGTTGCCGGGAGAACCGGTTTTCTTTTACGGTCAGCGATGTGCAGGTCTCAGATTAGGCAACACCTCCCTTCGGCCTGTTGAGGCTATGTTGGGCAAAAGCCAAGCGTTGGAGGAATACGCGTCCGAATGATCTTCATCTCAGCACCGCAAACAGGACAGGTGATTGAAGTTCGTTTCTTCTGCTTTCCGGCAAGCATGCGGAGCGGATTGACCCGCAGCACCACTTGAAGGAATTTGACGAGTTTCTTGCTGCAGGGATGAAGGAATCCGTAGCTCCGTGTCCTACGAAACCCCTTTGGTAAAACATGGAGCATGAGCAGATAAAGGAACTTTTCTCCGCTCACGGTCCTGGTCTTGTACTGTTTGGATTCGGCAGGCTTGTAGCGGAAGGTCACCATACCGTCTTCGCATCCCAGGATGTCCTTTTCCTGGATGACACCCCGGTAGAGATACCTGCCGAGATAGATGATGGTCTTGTCGCCGTTGCCGACGTTTTTGCAATGAGCGACCCACTCTTCGGGGCAATCGCCGGGCACTTTCAGGCCGTGCCCGACCAAGGTTTCCAGCATCTTTGCCCGGAAGACCTTGCCCAGGGCCTTCTCGTTGAATAGGTATCCGGTCTTTTTCTTCCATAAGCCGGTCAGCATGTCGATGCTTGACGCTGGCATGACGACATGGATATGGGGATGATATTCGAGCATCCGTGAATGCGTATGCAGTATGGCGGTGAACCCGGATGCTCCGCCAAGTTTCTTATCGTTTTTGGTGAAGGTCTTGAGCGTCTGCTGGACACAGTCAAACATCAGGGAATAGACGATTTTCTGGCATCTCCACGCCAGGTTCCGAAGTTGTTTGGGAAGAGTGAAGGTAATCAGGTAGTATTCGGCCGGTAGTCGCTTGTCCAGTTGATTTTCGATCCATTGTTGATTTTCGTGATTCTGGCAATGGGGGCAGTTTCTGTGACCGCAGGAGTGGGGGATATACATTTTTTCGGCGCAGTTATTGTCGCTGCATTTCGCCAGCATTTTGGGGCCATGCTCATGTCTGCACTGCTCCATTGCCCACAGGGCCTTTTGGTGACCGGGCAGAATTGCGTTCTTGTATCGTTCCAGAAAGCTATGCTTGAACTCGTTGATAATCATGGAAAGCAGAATCATCTGACACCTCCCCAGGTAATATTGAAGGTGTCGGTCAGTGCGTTTACGGCTTGACGGGCATTGTTTTTGGTGACGTTCGTCAGGTGGGTGTATTTGGAGGTGGTCAGGATGCTGACATGCCCAAGGATCTGCTGGAGTTCGACCAGATCGACCCCGGATTCCAGCATATGGGTGGCATAGCTGTGGCGCAGGGAGTGGCATGAAATTTTTTTTTGATGCCAAGCTGCGTTACCACAGCCTTCATGGCAGACTGGATGCCGCCTCTGTCCAAAGGCGTTTCAACCAGATGCGCATTTTTGAGGCCCCGTTTCCTGTTTGGAAAGAGAAAACAAGGATGCCGATGAACGGCCCAGAAATTTCTTAAAACCTGCAATGTTTTTTCCGGCAAAGGGACCAGCCTGTCCTTGTTGCCCTTGGCGTCGCGAATATGAACTCTCATGTTGTCGGAATCGATATCGCCTACCGTAAGGCCGATGCCCTCACCAAGGCGCAGGCCCAGAGAGTATACAGTGAAAAAAAAGACCCGATAGCTCAACTTGTTTGTGGCAGCGACCAGATGATGGAGTCGCTCGACGGACAGGATATCCGGGATCCTGGAGGTCTTTGGCGGTTTAATCAGAGGAATGTCCTCCCAGGTCTTTTTCAGAACCCTTGTATGGAAAAATTTCAAGCCATACAGGTCGAGCTTGACCGCGCTCCAGGAATGGCTGTCAAGGAGTTCATGGAAATAATCGATAAGCTGGTCTGTGGTCAGGTTGTCGATCCCGCTGTCGAAATAGTTGCCAATGCGTCTGATTGCCCGAGAATAAGCCTCGACGGTCTTGGGCTGCAGCCCCGCCAGTTTCAGGCATTTCTGGTGCTTGCCGTAATACTTTTTGAATTGCGGATCATTGGGCATGTTGGTGTTCATTGTAACCTCCTTTTGGAATTAATAAATGGCAAATGCACTTGCATTGCCGATGCTGGGAGTTTACAAGAAACACACAAATTTACAAAATGTTGATTTCAACGAACGAAATAGAGGGCAACTGTCTCCGCGTAGCGGCTTCGTCCAACAAATGCATGCACCCGACTTTACCCGCCGTTTCGTTCGCTACACTCACTACACTCTGGGCAAAGCGGGTGATGCTGGTGTTATGCATAAAGGCCAAATATCATGCCTCTTCAAATGACTTCTGAACTAAGGTTTCCCATGGGAGCCTCTACACAGCTAAGCAGTGTCGCTATGGAGGATTTTCTTTCTTTAGCGAGAAAAATAACTTCGACAATTAGCAGGAAGCAAATTATCGAAACATTTAAAGAATATTTTTGTAGAGCAAGTGGGGAATATTATGCAAGCAGTTCAAGTCTTTCATGGGCAGAATCCGATTTGGATCGAGATGCATATAAAGCATCATCAGACGCCCCAGGTTTCATAGCAGCGTTTTGTGATGCATGTGAACATCTCAGCAAAATGGATATAGCGGTCCCAAATCACAACATTGTCAACAATATTCTTGAAAAGAATAATGTGCCATTTAGAATAATTGACAATGAACTATGCAATACAACAGAATATATAACCCCGCCACAGCCGCAAGAATCACCAGAGAGTATAGTTGCAAGAGCGTTATCTGACGCTAAAGCACTAATTGGACATTCAAATGCATCTAGCGCAATAGACAGAGCTCATACAGCTTTACATGGATATTTGGTCCAAATCTGCGAAAAAAGCGACATAGATATAAATCAAGATATAACTACATCAAAAGCATTCAAATTATTGCGGCAATCACATCCCGCGCTTGCCCCTGATGGGCCACGTGCATCTGACGTTACAAGAGTCCTTCAAGCTTTTGCAACATCAATTGATGCATTTTCAACTATACGAAACAAAGCAAGCTTAGCCCACGCAAATGAATTGCTGGATGAACCAGAAGCTACAGCAGTAGTGAATGCAATATATACAATTTTTAGGTATATTCAAGATTGTCTCCAACGTTATGAGCACTAAATTGCATAACCTTTTGCTGGTAAGGACGCGCAAAACTGCCGCGCGCCTCACAGCAATCCGTTCATGCCGCCTCCGGCGGCATGAACGTCCGCGAGCTGCAAGCTATTGAGTTGCCCGCGCCGCCAGAGGCGGCACGAACAACTCAATAGAGCGGAAATTTTTTTCGAATATCATGAGTCTCCCTGCGTTCGCACATGATATTGCAAAAAAAATCCCGCTCATCTCGCGGACGTTCGGCCACAATTGTGGCTATAAAAAATGGAGGGCTTTTTTAATGCCCAGCGAAGAATTTTCAACACGGCTTCGCAGCGTTTGGCAAGCGTTAGTCGCGCTCCATGCGGGCGGCGCCGCAATGAGTTCTGCTTCAAGGGGTCGTGAACGTGAGCAGTTTGTTGATGAATTTCTCCGCAAAGTCCTGCCACCTGCCTATCGAATCGGAAGCGGGGATGTAATCGACTCTTTCGGCCGTAAGACTGGACAGCAGGATGTGGTCGTGGAGTTATCTTTCCTCCCAAATTTGCCAGCAATTGCTGGCAAGGAACGGCTATACCTTGCAGAGGGTGTCGCTGCATTGGTCGAGGTAAAATCTAACTTGGCTAACGAATGGGAAGATGTTCAGCGAAAGGCTTCCGCAATAAAGAATCTACGGCGACTGTTTCGAGTCCCTGGCTTTACACCGTATGGGCCTCCACCAGAGGAGATCCCATATTTTGTCGTTGGATACAGTGGTTGGAAAACCATCGATACATTGCAAAATAAATGTGAGGCAGGAGGCATAGATGCAATTCTGATCATTGATCATGGTTTGTTCTGCACAAGGAGCGACTTTTTCCCTGATAAACTCTACACGCCAGATGGCAAATGTAATATTCGAGGCTTTTTTGCCAAAGAGGAGAGAGCTTTATGGGGACTTGTGTGCTGCTTGCACTATGCCACTCTCTCAATAGCTATGAATTCGTTCAGTCCGCTGTTGTATGCTCTTAACGGTGAGATTGCCGAAACCACCTAAACCTTATAAGGAGCCGAACCACCATTTCCACCAGAGCGCAGGGGGCGTGGCATTTTTGAAGTGCATTGATTTATCAAAGCTTTTTCTATCTCAAAGGCTCTTCATATTAAAAGCCTGCGCCCTGGTGAAATGAAGCGTTATGGCCATAGATTAAAATCGCTGGCAGAGCTGACATAGAAAAGGAATATTATGGATATAAATAAAGATATCGCTTTATCAGCCAAGTGGCTCAATGAGTGTAATAGCCACATAAATGGGATGGCGCTGGGTGATTCTGCGAAAAATAGAGTATCAGGGGCTCTGCTACATCTGGCATTGGAACACCATGGCGCAATACAGATTTTAGTAACATGTAAACCTTATCCTCATTACGGATCGGCAGCAGCACTTCTGCGGCCACAATTCGAAGCTTATATACGCGGTGTTTGGTATCATCGTCGTGCGAGTAAACAAGATTTGGAAAAATTTGTAAATGGAGATGAACCTCCGAAGGTAAATAATCTTATCCGAGACCTTGAAGCTTTGCCGGGATATACAGAGGGGAAGCTGAAATCAATAAAGAAAGATACCTGGCGGATAATGTGTGGCCTCACTCACGGTGGTTCCGCACAATACGCAAGCCGTAATAGCGCTACAGAAATCGTCAGCAATTATACTGATGACCAAGTTCGAGGCGTACTGTACTGGGCATGCGCGCTAACGCTCCAGGTGTCCGGAGCATTTGCAAATTTCCTAGAAAATAACGTTTTGGGAAATGAGTTGTTATTAACATACCGAAGCCTTTTCCCAGAAAAGCCATAACCATGCCTTTCACTCGGATGGGAACTCCGCTGCGCTCCGTTCCCACCGGTGAAGGCCACGTTATGCTTGTATTTCCATATCTTCGTGAGCACTTATTATGCAGAATGAATTAAAAATTTCAGACAGCACAGATATAAGGGTAAAACTCAAATTAAATTGTTTCGATGGAGATCTTCATGCTGTTCTAAACATTAAGGATAACAAGTGGCCAGCCTTAAAACTCGATTCTCTCTCAACTGATTCTTTTGCACAGATAAAATTAACCGACATTGAGGAAAACATAATACATTGTCAGTCCGAGTCGTTTGAATGTTCTTTGATAAATAATACTGCACAAGGGCATATTGTATGGCCGAAATATATTGTTCAAGGGAGAATGGATAGCACAACGTCAGGAGTCGAGGTCCTCATTAGCGGATTTTCGGAATGGTTCGATCAGCGTACTTATTTTGAGATAAGAAAGTCAGAAATCCGAAAAGAACGGCCTATAGAGCAAATCGACGAAATAATTACCATAGACAATAAAAGGTATCGAATTAAAAGTAATTACAATTGTCGTATAAATAATGTAGAGAAAAGAGATTTTTTAGTATCAGAATCCACAACTATCAGCGTTGTAAGCATTGACAACCCAATATCTGCTGAACAAGCGGAAATTTTATCATATGAAATTAGAAGGTTCTTTGCATTACTTTTGGCTGTACCGCTTTCAATTGAACGCGCTTGGTTGATTGATAAAGAAGGAAAAAATAGGAAACCGTTTTATTTTGTTTCTTCAACAGCTCGCCAAAAACCGTTCGAATTTCCAAAAGAATGTCTTATACGACCGATAGTTGTGGGCCAAGAAATTGGCTGGAATAATCTATTTAGCAATTACGTATTGAATAGGAGCATGTTTAAAAATATATGGGGAAGATTGATATCTCTATTTTCATATTCAGACATCTTCGACTACGAGCTACTTGGATATGTCAGTGTGCTCGACTCTTTCTGTGATGCATATTCCCATAAAAAGGGCGATAAACTCAGAAAATCAGACTTTAAGGATCTTAAGAAAGATTTAAATTCCATTATTGATCAATATTCTCAAAAATTGGATTCTAAATACAAAGCTGTGATTGATGGTCTCAAAGAGGGCATTGACGGTATCAAAAATACAAATTTGCCGACTTTCAAAAAGAAATATGAATATATGATAAAAAGTATGGAACCTGAAATACTAGGATTTATAGGTTTCACGGATGAAGATTTTATCGCTATCAAAAAAATACGAGATGCCGCAGCGCATGGCCTTCCAATAAAAACCCGGAATGATGGAGATATTTCATATGAATTCAAACTGAGGGATAAGCTTGCGGTGTTATTATTGTATTTGGTGTACCGCGATTTTGGAATACCGCATATAAAGTTTGCGGAATCTATAAGTAATACTTTTAATAAGTTTGTTAGAAATGCCGGGGTAAAACGTGCAACGCTGGACAAACTAATTGGGACTGTTCCATTTTGGAAAGTAAATGAAGAAAGCTTCTCTGCCGCGTCAAAATCTAAAAAATTTTATATTGGTATCGAATATTATCGATCTAAAGATACGTATCTTTTTAGCATGCCTCTTACTCAGAAGTGCCATAATTGGCTTTTAAGTAGAGAACCGAAAGAAAAGAAGTTGGTCGATTATATTCGGGCATCATTATCAGACCATAAAATTGTTGAGGTTGAATTCATAAGTAAGGCGTACTTAGAATATAATAATGAGACGATTGAACTTTCAGGCGTGTGCAAAATCAGCCACGAATAACGAAAGCATAACAATTCACTGGTGCTGACCCGGCCAAAAAGCGGCCGGGCCGCACATTTCAAGCGTTAGCGTCCAATGAGGTTATGGGGGTGGTTTAATGAAACCAAACATTACGTTCCATTTCGTTATCGCTGTGATAATATATGTCGCAAATTTTTTAACTTTTCCCACACTTGCTTTAGCTGGGAAGCCATCCTCCTTTTCATCTGTCAAAGAATTCTTTGAGAAGATAGGTGGCTATTCTGAATCAAATGGAACATTAAAAATACTTTCACTATCACCGTTACATATACAACTCTCCCCAGTGGTTGTAAAAGAGGATTTCCCTGAAACGATTGAGAATGAAGTGCGAAGGGCTCTGGTTGACGGTATATATAGAAGCTTCATTCACACAAACGTTAATCAAATAGTAGTAACAGCAGTTCCGCTGGAGATTGATTTCTCGACAAAAGAAAGACGTTACGTTATCGGATATAAGAGAACCATTTCTAAATCTAGAAAAGAAGCATTAGATTTAGTTAAGAGGTACCTCCGAGTTAGTTCATTTTCCGACTTGATAACTGACTTTAAAGTTGGGGATATGGTTTTCTCAGATCAGTGGACAAAAGAGTTTAAGCGATTGTACTATAATGATCAGGGGCCTCCAGGTCTTGTTCGTTTTGTTGGTGAATTGGCAAAATAGATGCTAACCTGTCATTTAAGCGGGACCGGGAAAGCCGTGCCACTTTTTAAAGGTATCCTTAAACTGGACTTTGGGGCTTTTCAGTATGCTTTCGCGCATAGTTTCCCGGCCCCTTGATTCATCGTTAAACTCGGTAATAGGTAAATCATAATGGAACGAGAAACTACGATTAAGAAACTTTTTATTGACCCCGAAATTCAATTTGCGATTCCTCCTTATCAGAGAGCGTATTCTTGGGAGGAAGAAAAGCAATTAACTCAATTTATAATTGATTTGAGGGAACAACCATCAAATAAGAAATATTTTTTGGGACACTTTCTTTTTGAAAAAGATGAAAATAATGAGAACAAATATTGGGTAATTGATGGATAACAACGCTTGACGACTGTAGTGATATTTTTTAAATGTTTGTTAATTGAGTTGGAAGATAGGGTTAAGAAAGGGGAACAAATTGCAAGTACCGATGGTACCGAGATAGAACTATGGCGACTCTCTGAAACATATCTAAAAATTCACAAACGTCGAAAGCTGAAAACAGTTGTTTACGATGATAACTTTTTCGAGAAGGTTATAATTGATTACGATAATAAAGTGATTGCAGACACTCGGTCAAAAGAAAGAATTTATGAAGCAAAGAAATATTTTTCAATGGTTTTGAATAAAAATAAATCTACATCAGAACTTTTAGGCTGGAAGGAAATTATTGAAAAAGCGGTAATAACAACCTTTGAAGTTTCTGACAAAGTTCAAGCAACCCAGATATTTGCTTTTCAAAATGATAGAGGAAAGGATCTTAGTAATCTAGAAAAATTAAAAGCATTTTTGATGTATCAAATTTACATGAATAGTGAAGATGAAAATGAACGCGATGCAATAGGATTTATAGAAAATGAATTTTCAGAAATTTACAAACAAACAGAACGAATAAATAAATTGGATGAAGATCAAGTTTTAAGCCATCATAATACAGCCTTCATTAAAGGCTGGGATAGTCCGATTGACAATATTAAAAAAGAATTGAGACGTGAGTCTGATAAAGTGCAGTGGATTAAGGATTTTTGTGCAAATCTAAAAAATTCTTTTTTGAATGTCGAAGAAATTGAAAAAAATGCGAGTAATGATAGTTTCATTGGTGATATCCTTATCTTAGATGCCTCCAATAGCTGGCCTCTTCTATTGAAGATCTATCATTTTCATAAAAATGAAATTGACAAATTTGAACCTTTTTTCAGGCTTATGGAAATTACTCTGTTTAAAATGACATTTAGCTATGGCGATTACCGGACCAATAATTTTCATTCCTTTGCCAAGGAATACAATGGGAATTCTGATGAGTTAAAAAGTAGCCTCGAATACTGTTCCAAAAATGGGTTTAAGGATTATTGGAATTTTGACGAAAACTTTAAATCTTGTTTAGAAGGGAACTATCACTATTGGTCAATAACCAGGTATCTACTTTGGAAATATGAAAACTACCTGAGAGAAAAAAGTAAGGATATAAGACCAATGCATTCAAATGAATATCTCAACGATTTTGGGAACAAAAAATGGGATAATACAATAGAACACATAACTCCACAAAAGCCAGATGAAGTTGTTTATTCAGAGGCATTTAAAAACGATTATGTGAATAACCTCGGTAATTTGGTTCTAATGACACTTGGTAAAAATGCTCAGTTGAATAACAGTATGCCCATTGATAAATGCGAGCGTTTTTTAACTTCCACCCTAATATCACAAAAACGAGTTGGAGATACCATTAAGCAAGAAAAAAAATGGGAAGAAGATCAGATACTCAATCGAAAAAAAAATCATTAAGTTTGCTTTGGAATATTGGAAAACAAACAAATGAGAATACATGTATTAAAATGATATTCCAAAAGAGTATAACAATTGGATTCACTCAGAACTGTGGAGCGCGGCTTTTTCAAAACGTTTACAGTAGGTTGAAAGGCCATTGCCTTTGCCAACTTTCCCATTCCCCCATAGTCTGGTGATCCAGAGTGTTAACTTTCTGAGAGCACTATGACCTTTCAAGAGGTAAAAGAAAAAGTTATTCAAGAGGCAAGACACGACCCTTTGTCAGATCCATATTCATGGGAGTTGATTGAAGAACATCTTGATCAGTCTCTTTGGGATCAACTCTATTCAAGACTAGGGGCTTCAGTTTTCGCATCACAACTACCTCAAATATTTACCACCTCCAAAATACTAAAAGACGAGGAAATTATAACTTGTTGGGAAAGAATTGGTAATCTTTTCAAAAATCAAGGTCGGTTCCATGAAGCTTTATCTATTTATTTTTCCCTCTATTACCAGATTTTAGCAGCTCAGGACAAAACCGGAAAATTTATTTCCAAAGGCACTCCCCTTGTATGGATAAGTGAATGCTATTTTTCTATGCAGCTTCCGGTTCTTACAAAACGTTACTTGATGCTTACTCTCTTTGAAGATGCAATCCAAACAAAAGGAAATGTTCCACCTGAATCCACTGGCGTTTATTGGCGGTTAGTGTACCGTCATGGTTTACCTGACTCAGAGCTTAATCGGTATGCCAACGAGGCATATCGATTATTCAAAAAATTTCCGGACAAGGCACTTTATCCAGAATGGATTTTACAGCAAATTGACAATGACTGGATGACAGAGATACCTTCACCTTTTGAAGCAGGTGTATATATAATAAATCCTTATTATATCAAACTTCTTATTGATAAGCTTGGTGACAAGCAAGGGAAAAATATTGAAGACCTTGCAGAATATTCTTTGTCTTGTATGCCAGGGTGTAGGACAACTAAAAGGCAAAAAACTCAGTCAACAGACTTAGACATTGTCTGTTCAATGGAAGGTTTCGAAGTCGATTTTCGTTCTGAATTTGGGCGATACTTTGTTTGCGAATGTAAGGACTGGAAAAAAGCCGCAGATTTTTCAACGTTGGCTAAATTCTGTCGAGTTCTTGATTCAATAAAGTCTCGTTTTGGCATTTTGTTTTCAACACATGGAATATCAGGGACGGGGAAAAATAAAAATGCAGAACTTGAACGTTTAAAAGTGTTTCAGGACCGAGGAATGGTCATTGTTGTGATAGATCGTGAGGATCTCAAGCAGCTTTCAGAAGGTGAAAATTTCATAAATTTACTAAGGCAAAAATATGAGAGGGTCCGGTTAGACCTATCAAAGAAAAAAAGTTAACAAGCCTTTTGCAGCGGACCGCAAAAAGCCGCGGCCGCTGAAAAGCACGTTCAGCGGACATAACGAGAGACATAGGTCAAATAAAGATGCAACCTGCCTCAATACAAAGCACCCGGAGCCGCCATGGTTGAATTACCTCGACAGTCACCAGCAGAATCGTCCCTCTCCATTGAGGCAGAGTACACACCATACGTTAACTTTGCGATGCAGCAGAACGCCGTGCCACTGCTTCAGGCGATTTCGGTAACAAACCTCTCTGACGAACAGGTAAATGAAGTCGCTGTTCGTGTCTATAGCGACCCTGCGGTCGTTGCAGAGGAAATCCTCAGGATTGAATCGATCGCCCCCGGCGCTAAACACACCATCACGGCCCCAAATTTCACGCTTCAGCGCGGTCCTCTTCGCAAACAGTCCGAGCGCGAGGAGGGGCATTTGGTGATCGAGGTCACCGCTGCCGGGATTCCACCTGAACGGAAGCAGCTTCCGCTATCCGTGCTTGCCTACAATGAATGGTACGGCGTTTCCCTGCAACCGGAGATCATTGCCGCTCACGTGCTTCCCAACGATCCGGCCGTGGAACGTATTCTTTTAGCAGCATCGAAGATCCTGCTGGAAAAGACCCAGGACGGTTCGCTTTCGGGATACCAGAGCGGGGATCCTCGCCGTGCATACACACAAGCCGCTGCAATCTACTATGCAGCTGCTCGCCAGAAAATTGGCTACATCAATCCCCCGGCGAGCTTCGAGGAAACCGGCCAGAAGATCAGGACTCCGGAGCACATACTTAAACGAAAGCTTGGCAGCTGCCTGGACACGACCACGCTTCTCGCCGCGTGCTTTGAACAGGCAGGGCTGAAACCTGTGATCGTTCTGGTGGAGGGGCACGCGTTCCCCGGGGTATGGCTGGTGGACAAGTCCTTCGACGACACCGCGACTCGCCATGAATCGATCCTTCTCAACCGGATCGGCCTGAACGAATTCATCGTTATAGAATCGACAGGCTTCGCCAAGACACCGCCATTTGGATTCAAGATGGCGCTGGAGCAGGCAAAAAAACAACTTCAATCAGGTACGCGCTTTCATTTTGCGGTGGATGTCAGATCCGCTCGTAAACTCGGCATCCGTCCGTTGGCACTGACGGATGGGGCTGAAGCGCCGGAGGATGAGGATATTAACCCTGATGATGATGACTTGTCACCAGTCGAAGATCTGTCCGCTCCGGAGGGTGTTGCTGACGCTGGGACCGTGGCGCCGTCGCGGCCGCCACGCGACCAGGAAAGTCCGGCCGACCGTCTGGCACGATGGAAAACAAGCCTGCTCGATTTGAGTTTGCGGAACCGCCTGCTCAACTTCAAGGATTCGAAAAAATCGATCCCACTCCTTTGCCCCAATATAGCGGGCCTGGAAGACGCCCTGGCCGCGAACGACGCCTTTCGCGTACGTTCCAAACCAAAAACCTGGGATACGTCCGATCCTCGCGATGCCGCTTTGCATCGGGAACAGACAGGCGGTGGGGATGCGCTGGCGGATTACCTGGGCGAGGAGATGTCCCAAAAGCGCCTACACGCCGATATTACCGATCGCGAACTGGCTGCCCGTCTCACCCAGGTCGAACGTGCCGCCCGTCTGGGATTGGAGGAGGGTGGTGCAAACACGCTGTTCCTTGCCCTCGGTTTCCTCGTCTGGGCTGAGGATAAAAACAGTGCCATCGAGCGTCGCGCACCGATCCTCCTGCTTCCGATGAGCATAGAGCGCCAATCCGTGCGCGAGGGATTTCGTATCAAGCGCATCGATGAAGAAGCGCGCATCAATATTACGCTGCTTAAAAAGCTCGAGGTGGATTTCGGCATTGTCGTCGATGGCCTGGACCCTTTGCCCGAAGATGAGTCCGGTCTGGATGTCCCGAAGATTCTGCGAATCATCCGCCAGGCGATCAAACGCGAACCGCGCTGGAAAGTGGAGGAGATCGCCAGCCTGACCATCCTCACGTTCTCCCGGTTCCTGATGTGGCTGGATCTTGAAGCCAATGCCGAGGAACTCAAGGAGAACGCTGTCGTGCGCCACCTGGTCGAATCCGCGAATGAGCCGTTCGACCCCGATGCGACGTTTCCCAGGCTGGAAACACTCGACGACAAGTACCAACCGTCGGGCACCTTCTGTCCGCTGCATGCAGATTCTTCCCAACTCCGCGCCGTATACGCCGCGGCGGAAGGTCGTACCTTCGTGCTGCAAGGTCCTCCGGGTACCGGAAAGTCCCAGACGATCACCAACCTGATCGCGCACTGCCTGACGATCGGGAAGCGTGTATTATTTGTTGCCCAGAAGCGGGCGGCGCTTGATGTGGTGCACAAGCGCCTTTCGGATATCGGACTGGGCCCTTTCTGCCTCGAGCTGCACTCGAACAAGACCACAAAGGAATCCTTTCGCGCACAGCTGCGGGAAGCGCTCAGTGTCGCCGGCACCGGGTCCAGCGGACACTGGGAAATGCAGACAAACCGACTCGCCGGGCAGCGAAAAGCGCTGAACGAATACGCGCGAGAGCTTCATGAACCCCGGGCGTTCGGTAAAAGTGCGTACTGGATCATATCCCGGCTCATCGGTTTCAGTGGCGAGCCGAAGGTCGCGTTGGATCTTGGCGATACCAGTGATCGGAAGCACGAGGAGTTCGAGCGGATGCGGTCCGTCGTACGTGAGATGGCCGAGGCTGCCCGGGTATCCGGCAATCCCGCAGGGCATCCGCTCGACGCCGTTCGGCTGACAGCCTGGAGCTATGGCATCGAGGACGATGCGAATACAGCGATCCAGGTCGCCGAGGAGTCCTATCAGAACTTAAAAGAAGCTGCCGCGCTGACTCTGCCGAATCTGGGGATTGTCGTTGACGATGCATCGCTTTCCGACCTGCGGCTTGCGGGCGAGTTGACGGCCCTGTTGGAAAGGGCACCAGGTGGCGTCATGCAGGAAATCCTCTCGGAGCCTGACTGGCAGCGCATAAAATCCGAGTTGACCGAATGGATCGAATTGGGGCGAGGGTGTTCGGAGGGACGGGCAATACTGCTGGAGTCCAATACCGAGGGTCTTCTGTCTCTCGACTTGCCCGCGTTGATCGAGACGCTGGGGGCGAGAAAGGACGCATGGTTCTGGAAAAAGTGGCGCATGGGTAGTTCTGTCCGAAAAACGGTGCGATCGGTCCGCAAGGATGGCAAAAAGCCCAAGGACCTGACCGCCCTGGAGGAAGAGCTCGGCCGGGCGCTGACTGTTGTGGAGGAGGGTGCCCGACTGGAATCCAGGGCTGAGCTCCTTTCCCGATGCTTCGGTTCTTCCTGGCAAGGTCTCGAATCCCGGTGGGATGCGCTGCAACAAGTCGTGGAGTGGGCGGACAGTTTCCGCACGGTCATCGATAGTGCACCGGGATCCGATCTGGATGCGAAGCTCAAGACCAGGGGAACGTGGATGCGCCTTGCCACGGAAGGATGCGCGTTGTTTGCCGCCGATGCTCCCGCAGCGCGGCAGGCGAGGGCTTTTCGAGAAGCCCTCCAGAAGGTCGAGAGCCGGCAAGCACTCCTCGGCAGCCTGTTGCAACTGGACGCCCAGGTGGCCTGGGGAGTTGAGACCGCCGGGGGGATGTTCGAGACAGCCCGGACAACACTGCGAAATCTTGCTGCGAACCTGCGGCGCCTGCGCGAGTGGACTGTCTACCAGGGATCACGCGCGGAGGTCGCGGAGCTTCGTCTTACCGAGCTCGCGGATGCCCTCGATCAAGGTGAGATTGGCGTTCATCAGCTGGAATCCGTGTTTGAGCACTCCTTTGCCGACTGGTGGGCAAGGAACATCCTGAAGTCGATACCGGCGCTTGCCGGGTTCATCGGTGAACGGCACGATATGAAGATCCGGGAATTTCGGGAACACGAAGCCCACATTGCCGACCTGACGAGGGAGGAGACCTTCGCTCGAATTGCCAGCAGGATGCCCCGGGCAGCGGCTGCCGGGATGCGCACGCCAGCGAGTTCAGAGGCCGGTCTGCTTCAGAGGTTCTCGCAAGGGGGGCGCAAAACGATTCGCCGCATTTTTAGGGAGTGCCCAAATGCGCTGGCCAAATACAAGCCTTGCGCCCTTATGAGCCCGCTTTCGGTGGCCCAGTTCATTGGCGCGGATTTTCCGAAATTCGATGTCGTCGTGTTCGACGAGGCATCGCAGATGCCGACCTACGATGCCATTGGCGCGATCGCGCGCGGGAATCAGCTCCTTGTGGTCGGTGATTCCAGGCAACTGCCGCCCACGAGCTTCTTCGAACGGCAGAAAGGGGATGAGGAATACAGCGAGGATGATTTGCCGGAGGAACTGGAGAGCATCCTTGAGGAGGCAGAGGCCGCGGGGATAAAACCCCTCCGACTCGATTGGCACTATCGCAGCAGGCACGAGAGTCTGATCGCCTTCAGCAACCGTCAATATTATGAGAACCGACTCCATACCTTTCCCGCCGCCCTGGCTGAGCACCCGGGGCTTGGGGTGCATTGGCGTGAAGTACCCGAGGGTGTGTACGACTACGGAAAGTCGCGCACGAACCGCAAGGAGGCGGAGGCCGTAGTCGCCGAGATAGTCCGAAGGCTGCGCGAACCCAAGGAGCAGAACAATTCCCTCGGCGTCGTGACGTTCAGTCAGGCACAACAAGGACTTGTCGAGGACCTCCTGGACGCTGCGCGCGGCGATTTCCCGGAGATCGAGCCATACTTTACGACGGTTTCCGAACCGGTTTTTGTTAAGAACCTTGAGACGGTGCAAGGTGACGAGCGGGATGTGATCCTGTTTTCGATCTGCTATGGTCCGGATGCCGCCGGAGTCATTCGAATGAACTTTGGCCCGCTGAACAATAAAGGTGGCGAGCGCCGGCTCAACGTGGCCATTACCCGGGCACGCAAACAACTGCTGGTTTTTTCACGGTTGGCGCCCGAACAGATCGATCTGTCCAGGACCCAGGCGCTGGGTGTGCATCACCTGCGGGCCTTCCTGGATTACGCGAAGCGTGGGCCGATCGCGTTCGCGGAAGAGGTAACCCAGACAGCCGGGGAGGTGGAATCCTACTTCGAACAGTCTGTACTTGATGAATTGATGAAGAGAGGCTGGCGCGTCGACGCGCAGGTGGGCTGTTCAGGATATCGGATTGACCTCGCAGTCCGTGATCCGGATGCACCCGGCAGGTATATTTTGGGGGTGGAATGCGACGGGGCGAATTACCACAGCGCAAAATCGGCTCGGGATCGAGACCGGCTTCGCCAGGCCGTGCTGGAGGGATTGGGATGGCGGTTGCATCGCATATGGTCGACCGACTGGTGGCTCAAGCGTTCCAGGGAGATTGCCAAGCTTGAAGAGGCACTCCGGGTGGCAAAGCAGAAAGTCGATGCGAGCGATGATGTGGATTTGAGCCCGCCGGCAAACGTAGCTCCTACATACGAATCAACCGATCCGCCTGACAGTCAGGATACAAATCTTCGGTACGCAAGAAACGCAACTGATGTGGGGCGTAAACCAATCGCCGCAATTCCTGTTGCTGCCGAGCTTCCGGGTCAGTCGTTCTATCATCGCTATAAACCACCCGTGATTAAAAACTTCCCGGGTGAGCTTCACGATCCGAGTAACGAAGGTAAAGTCTGCGACCTGGTTAAAGCGATTGTCGATATTGAGGCTCCTCTGCTGTTCGATGTGCTCTGTTCAGAGGTGGCTTCCCTCTGGGGGCTGAAACGAACCGGAAGCCGGATCCGCGAAGTGGTTAAGGGCGCTGTAAAGAAAAACGGGTATCCGTTGCGCCGGTCGGGAAAACGAGTCTTTATCTGGACCAAGGTTTTAGCTGAAAGCTCCTACAAGATCTTCCGTGTCCCGGAAGAAAAGGGGCCGAATACACGTACGCCGGTGGAAATCTGCCCGGAGGAAGTCGCCAGCGCGGCAGCTAAGGTGCTTACAATGCATATCAGTTTAAGCCAGGAAGACCTTGCGCGTGAGACTGCAAACCTGTTCGGTGTTAAGCGGCTTACTGCCAAGATGCGACCGTATTTTGATGAAGGCATAGAACTCATTAAGAAAAACGGTAGATGCCGAGTGGAGGGCGAAAATTTGATCAAGCCTTAAACAAAGACAAATGCATCTTGGTTACGAACACACGGAAGTTACTGAGCTATGAGACAGGACTGGTCTGAGTGGGGATACATCGAAGATTCCCAACTATTCGGCACACCGACATAATGTGTGAATGGGTAGAGTAGGGACCAGGAGGTATTCCAGGCCCCCCTCATCAAACCGTACGTGCGGTTTTCCCGCATCTTATGTGGTTAAGTCTGAGGGTCGCACCAAGTTAACCAACTGAAAAAATAGAATATGTTTTATAAGAACACCCCTTTTATAGGGCAATATCGTCTTTTTGGCCATTAAAACGTGCGATATAGGGGAAATATATGGCAAGGGCACATCGGCATTACATGCCAGGGCATATTTGGCATATCACGCATCAGGCTTTGCCTATGGCTACGCCCCGACAAGCAGATGTCACAAGAGAGATTTTCTGCTCAAGTATGTCAAAGACCGTCACCTTTGGCAGCAGTGGCTTTTTGAGGCGAAAAAACGATACGGTCTGATCATTCTGAATTACGCAGTGACATCCAATCATATTTTATGTGGAGCTCCACATAACATATTCATTTATTGGTTTATGATGATAACGCCCAATGTTGTTATTCCCAAATCGATGCAGCTAATAGCTGGCAGAATAGGTCAAGAGTACAACATACGGAAAAAGCGAAAAGGAAAATGCAGGCAATGTCAGTTGGACGACGTGTTCGTCCATCAGAGGATGGTTTCGAGTTAAAAGAAACCGTCAGATCCTATAATGCCCATTTCGATGCTGAAAAGTGCGATATTGATGCGGATAACACTTGGTTTTTGGGTTTAAATCAATGAATTTCAGTATTATAGCTTGGTGCGACCCCATTTAAATTTCCTGGGATTGAACCATATAACGGAATAGGTCAACTTCAGCCGTCACAGATGGCATCCGTGTATGATCAACGGAAACCTGTTACAAATGGGCAGTTTCAGTTTGCCAGGATCGTCGATGAAGCCTTCGCCAATCAGGATCATAACTCGTTTTCAAAATTGTCGAAGATGACCGACGCTCCTATCCCCTGGATACCGGCGGCGGTGAAGAGATGGCTTCAGGAACAGCCGGATCCAGAAACCGGACTTGGTCGCCTCGAAACATTAGCATTGGAAGCGATTCGTTCCGGTCATGAAAAGCCATGGGATATCTTCAACCAAGTAGCCGCTGCTGATACACCTCCACAATATTGGGGTGATATCACTTTGTGGGCCAAGATAAATGGCTTGGCGTATAGAAATCCACAATTAGTAAGAATAGATGGACCGATGAAAAGGTTGCCGCAATGGGAAGGGATTGCTGATTTGAAGGATTTCAAGCTAAAAGGTTTGCTTTCTATAAAAAAATAAAATTATTATAAGAAGAAATGCCATTCCTTCAAATACCTATTTTCCAAGAAACAAGCCTTAAACGTGGAAGGGGGCCTCGTGAAATATTTGATCATTATATATGCATTATTTATAATTGTTAGCGTATCATACGCAGAGGAGGCTATACCTGAATTCTTAAAACCATGCGTCGCCCAGATGTGTGTCGAGGCAAAAGGTAATGTTTGGCTAAGGGATTCACCACCAAGTGGATTATTTTATACTAAGGGCAAACAACTTGATACTATTCAGACATCTGAGATATTAATCGTAAAAGATCAAAAAATAGTTAAGACTATATTTCGAAATTACAGATGGTTAAATGTTAAGAGAACATTTTATAAAACCGATGGAAGTAAAATTGAACAAAGTGTGGCTGAGGGTTGGGCATACAACGGAACTGAAAATGGAACACCCTACTTTCAATTAATAGTAAACCCTGGCATTAAATAGATGGGGTGTAAAAGTGTCACCTGAAATTCTTCCAGAACCAAGTAATTTATTTGAAATAATCGCAATTTGGATAATTCCTTTTTTTGCCTATTTTCTTGGTGTATTTATCCGTAAAAAATCTTTTCCATCTAAAAATAGTCCACCATTATTTAATCAGCTTTTATTAGCTATACCAGTCTGTCTCGTTGTCGTTTCTCCACTGATTGCTGCATTGCAATCATCGTTTGGATCTCATGTTCCAACATATCTTTTTACTTTAGGAATAATTATTGAACATGGTATGATCCTACACGAGACAGCAGTTAAGCATTTAAAAGAAAGGCTGTCAGGAAAACCACCTTCGAGTGGGTTAGAAATAAATTGAGAATCATTCTACTACATCTTTAGGACGAAAAAGCACGGTACAATGAAGATTCTTTATCCCAAACCGGTCCAGCGGGATGATAACGGAGTGGTCTTTTGTCAAACCTGGAGGAAATGCCACAGACACCGGCACTTCGCCCGATATCGCTCCCTCACCCGCGCATCGATGGCATTCATAGTATCCAATCCCCCCATATCCATGACATGTTGGACAAATTGACCGGGCCGGAACCATCACTCGCGCATGACCGCCGCGCCGGGCCTGTTCCCGGGTAAGGGGAACCTCAAGCGTCAAATTCTGGACCCGACCGGATTTTTGATGATCAACCGACGAAAAATTGTTCCACAACCAATCAAAGATTTCATCAAATGAAGGGGAGAATGTTTCAAAGGAGCGAACCGGAGAAATTTCTCCCATATCGGTAGGTGCGCTCTCGGGTATCAGTGGTTCCGGAGCGACCTTGGAACTGCTATTCGGAGCCCTTCTTACCCGGACTTTCGTGAGCCTATCTTCATATACTTTTCGCTTGATGGGGTTTCCTAAAACCGAATAAGCTTCTTGGATCTGTTTAAACGGTTCACTGCCGCCCCTGTAACAATCCGGGTGGAACTCTTTGGCCAAACGTCGGTATGCCGAATGGACCTCATCTGGGGTTGCATTCGACGTAATCTCGAGAATAGCAAAATAATTTTTAGCCATTAGAAACCTCCTGTTCTTTATCGTTTTATGGTGGATTATCAACCCAGATTAAAAATTCGAATCGGAAAAAAGGTATCCCCAATAACCAATCATGACTCTGATTATCCCTTGATTAAATAATGGTGTTTTCGGCGATACGTCCATCAACCGGTTGATACGCTCCCGGGTTCGGAGTGGTACGCCAAGTCGCGTCAGAAGAGCTCTTGTACAGGTAAAAAATAGCCCACCAAACTGGTACAGCAGTATCGTTCCTGTCAGCAAGGTGTCTGTTATGTACATCAGCTTTTTTCCACGCAATTATTTATGCGCATCACCTCCATGAAACATCCTTTTTCCCTATCGGCGCTATAATTTGCCCTGCCTCAACGCGTCCAGGGGGAATTCAGAGATGCGCTTTCCCTTGTCGACCCGGCTTTGTATGTCGTCAACGGCTTTTTCATAGGTCTCCATGGCGCTGGCGAAAGCCTGGTAGAGCGCATCATTTTCACCCACCATCTCCTTGACATCACCCACGAGCTTCTTTCCCCGCTCGAAATGGCTGGCGATTCGAGACAATGCCTCGGTGCGCTGCTGCTGCAGGATACGCTCTTTTTCGAGAATCGGCAGCAGCCGTTGAATCGATCGCTCGATCAGATCGTTTCTCGACGCCGCAAAATGCTTGGCGACCTTATCCAACGCCGTTAACGCGCGCTGGCTCACGACAAATGTCTTTTGAATGCGTTGCTCATTGACCGCTTTGTCCGGCGGCTGCGATTCCGCAATCGCGTGCAAGGCATCCTTGTCTTCCATGAGGTAATCGAACAGGGCTTTTTGCTTGATCCCCAATTGGGAAGCCAAAAGACTCATCAGCTCAACAGCCATCGGGTGCAACCGGAACGTGGCCCGTACCGATTTTTTTCCCAGCAGGTCTGTGATTCGGGTGGCTTGCAATGGCACATCGGTTCCTTTGTTATTGATCGAATCGTCCATGTCGCACCAAACCAATTACTATACTGTTGATTTTTAACTAGTATTAGAATTAATAAGTATATTATTAAAAATTTCAACCTCTGAATTTTTCCAAAAAATGACCGCCTAATTGCATAGGCGCACCACAAACCATGTTAATATAGCGGATCTTCTGTCTTTAAAGTGTTTCAAAAAACTTAATTTCCGGCCTTGACAGCCAAAATAATTACATTACTATTCTGTCAAAATTTAATTAATAATTTTTAAGGAGGGCGCCATGAGTTTAAAAAAGTGGATACCCTGGAATTGGTTCAAAAAGGAAGAAGAGAATGCCGGTGCGGCGGTACCGGTGCACCGGTCCGCGGCCGAGGAACACCTCCCTGCGCTCGGCGGGTCGCTGGCTCGGTTTCACCAGGATATCGACCGATTGTTCGACCAGGCTTTTCGCGGTTTCGACCTGTCGCCGTTCGGCTTCAACCGTCCGCTGGGATCACGCATGAGTGACGGCATGCTCAGGCCTACCTTGGATCTGGGTGCCACGGACAAGGCGTACACCGTTTCCGTGGAGGTGCCCGGCGTGGATGAAAAGGACGTCAAGGTCGAGATCGCCAACGACACGTTGACCATCCGGGGAGAGAAGAAGCAGGAAACTGAAGAAAAAGACCGGAACTACTATCGCATGGAACGTAGCTACGGGTCGTTTCAGCGGGTTTTGTCACTGCCTGACGATGCAGACCAGGAAGGGATTTCGGCCACCTTTAAAAATGGTGTCCTGACGGTGTCCATGCCCAGAAAAGCGGCCCCGCAAGCCGATGTGAAACAGATCGAAATCCAAAGTGGCTAAACGTTAACAAGCAACCCAACGATAAACAGGCTGCCCTGACAAGAAAATCACCAACAAAGGAGGAGTAACCATGTTTGCAAGACCCCTGTTCAATTCTTCGACAATGGGCTGGCGGCATCCGTTCGCCGAATTGGAGCGTATGTCCCGCCAGATGGATCTGTTAACCCAAGGCCTGATGGGCCGACCGGGCCTGGCCTGGCGCACTGCCAGGGTTTTTCCGGCCATCAATCTGACGGAAGATGCGGAAAATTATTATGTTCGTGCTGAGTTACCGGGGATCAAGGCCGACGCTATAGAGATTCAGGCCGTCGGCCGCAACCTGACCATCTCCGGTGAGCGCAACATTGCTTCCGAAGGAGAAAACGTCCGGTATCACCGGCGTGAACGCGAGGCCGGCAAGTTTTCCCGGGTCATCAGCCTGCCTGGCGACATCAATGCGGAAAAAGTGAATGCCCAACTGGTTAACGGGTTACTGACGGTGACCATTGCCAAAGCCGACGCAGCCAAGCCCAAACAGATCACCGTCAGCTAATCTAAATCGTCTGAAAGGAGGGAGGAACCATGAGTGATTCCAAAGAGCTTCAGGTAAAAGATAAACAAGAGGTGGCCGCTCCGGCCGAGCAGACGAGACCCGGCGTGGTCTTTACACCGGACGTTGATATCTTTGAGAATGAACAGCAGATTACCCTGTTGGCCGACATGCCGGGTGTGGCTTCCAATGACATCGCCATCGACCTGAACGACAACGTGCTGAACATTTCAGGCGAGGTCAAACCGTTTGAGACAGCTGATGAAAAGGATGTGCTGATCGAGTTTGAAATCGGTCGCTATCAACGACAGTTCACCCTTTCCGAGGTCATTGATCAGACCAGGATTGAAGCCAAACATGAAGATGGGGTGCTGCGCTTAACCCTACCCAAGGCGGAAAAGGCCATCCCCCGCCAGATTGCTGTAACTGCAGGATAACCGGAGGTGATGTGGAGACCCGAACAACCCAGCATCGGGTCTCCAATCGGTTCATGCAATGGAGGAGGGATATGGTTGTTAGGAAAAAGCGCCAAATTTCTTTGATCGTCGTTGCATTGTTATTTTCGATTGCATGTTTGTTTCCGGCATGGGCATCAACACACGAGGATGATGTTTCGACTATCCAAAAGGCTTCACAGGCATTCACGCGTGTAGCTAAGGCGGCAATTCCCAATCCAGGATTTAACCGATGAAATCAAATCCAAATTTGGATATGAAAATATCGAAGGCGTACTTATTGCGAATGTCCAAGCGGGCTCTCCGGCTGCACTGGCTGGGTTGCGTCCCGGTATGCTGATCATTGAGGTCAATCGGTCAAACATCAGTAATGTAAACGATTTCGACAAAGCGTTTCAAGCATTCCATGGAACCAAGAAACTGCTGCTGTTGGTCAGAGACAGACAATTTGTCCGTTACATCAGCTTTCCGATTGAATAGGGGTATTTTGTACTGTCCTCCCATTCTTCAAGGTACCGCAGGAGTTTTTCATGAGCAGTGATATTGAGAAAATTAGTGCCATAGTAAGTCAAGCGGCTCAGACGGCTCGAAAAGAAACTTCAGATTTGCCTGAACCGGAGATTGAAACTAAATTGACTTGGCCAATCGAATGCAAAATCGGCCCAGGATTGGAAGGTGCGATCGCCTGCGAAACCGAGGTCGGCTATGTTAATGGATCCAAAGGCTGGCTTGTATATCGGGGTTATGACATTTTTGACTTGTGTATGCATGCAACCTTTGAAGAAGTTGCCTACCTTTTGCTCAACGGATCTTTACCGTCCGATTCTGAGTTGCGGTCATTCAAGAAAAAATTAATGGCCTATCTGCATATTCCGGCAACGCAACGCCTTCTGATGAGCTACCCATTGGAAGAGATGAATCCGATGGCCGCGCTTCGTTTTGGCGTCGGGCTGTTACGGCAGAAACAGACTTTTCGAGATAAAGAAAAGAAATATTCGTCATTGCCTCAACCAATCAGTTCAGATGACGACTCCTATGCCATGGAAACGGATCACAACGGTAAGAGCACGGCCACCTATGAATTCCAGAATCGTTCTTTCGCGAAACTGGATAACATAAAAACCGATTTGCTCGGGTCGGAGGATTTGGAATCATGCTACCATCTTATTTCAGGCGTAGCCGCAATTGCCGCTACCATCGCACGTATTAAAAATGGGCATCTGCCGCTTGAACCGGACCCGAGCCTTGGCCATGCTGCAAACTTGATATACATGATGACGGGCCGGAAACCCACGGCGGTGGAAGAGCGGGTTATGGATATCGCCCTTATTTTGCATGCCGATCATGGAATGAATGCCAGCACATTTGCCTCCCTTGTCGTTGCATCGACGCTGTCTGATATATATTTCGCCGTTGACTCGGGTATTGCCGCTCTCAGTGGGCCGCTTCATGGCGGAGCGAACGAGCACGCATTGTTGATGTTAAAGGAGATCGGTGGGCCTGAAAATGTTAAAAAATGGTATCAAAATGCGTTAAAAAACAAACAAAAAATAATGGGGGTTGGACATCGCGTTTACAAGGCATACGATCCAAGGGCAAGAGTGCTTGGCCCGTTGGCTGAATATATGATCGATGCAGATCATCCCATGAGCAATCTTCTTGCCACAGCCAAAAGCCTTGAAAAAGAAATCTTAAAAACCTTAGGGGCGGACAAAAATCTTTTTCCAAATGTTGATTACTACTCGGGGATTGTCTATTCGAGTTTAGGCATTTCGCCCGAATTCTTTACGCCGATCTTTGCGGTTAGTCGGGTTGTTGGTTGGACGGCACGAATATTGGAGTATCTTAAAAATAATCGTATCTTCAGGCCGCGAGCCCTCTATACAGGGTCTTTCAATAAACAGGTTGATTCTGGAATTATGTGGGGGGGATGAAATTATGCGTTTCTATTTTGAGACAAATAAAATACATAAAAAAATATGCCAAGACAAGCCAGAGTAAATGTCCCCGGGGCTTTGTAGCATATCATCTACCGAGGAATTGAACGGCGAAAGATCTTTTTGAGTGATGTTGATCGGGATGTTTTTGTGGAGCGATTCTCTCTTATTTATTCGGAAAGCAGAAAACGGCTGCTCATCGACACTATCGCCGGTTTATCCAGGATGGTATCGATCAAGGTAAGCGGCCAGAGTTGACTGGCGGCGGTCTTTTACGCAACGCCGGCGGATGGGGAGTGCTCAAGTCCAAGCGTCGGGTGAAGGCGCATCTTAAGGGGGATGATCGGATATTGGGTGATAGCGAATTTGTGATGCAGGTGCTTTCATCGGCCCAGGAGCAAATGGAAGCGCGCTATCGCCTGGCAGCCAACGGGTATACGTTTTTGCGAATGGTTGATCAGGTAAGCGCGCATTTCGGAATTTCCGTTGATAGCCTCCTGCTTCCTGGCAAGCATCCTCATCTAAACTGCTACTTTATCTCAACTGGCTTAATGTTCCCAGGTCGATTGACCTTTACCGAATTGACCTGCTTGGAAACCGGTACGCTTTTGAGTCGAGTGTATATCTGCTTCTGGAGCAGATCTTGGAGTAGCCGGACATCCTGATTTTTCCGGTCAAGCCAAAGATCAAAGGCTTTTGGTCTCAGGATCACCGGCATACGATGGTGGATCGATTTCATGGACTCACTGGCTTCTCTGGTGAGGATGGTAGCAGAGCGATACGGAATTGGCTCTTTCCCCTGATTGTCCCAAGTTTCCCAAAGCCCTGCGAAGGCAAATGGTTTTCCGTTGGCCAAAGTCAGAAACATCGGTTGCTTTTCACCAGCCTTGCCCGTCCATTCATAGAATCCATCTGCCAGGATAAGGCATCGTCGATTCTTAAAGGCGGTGCGGAAACTTGGTTTGGTCGCCACAGTTTCAGATCGTGCATTAATCATTCTGCTGCCGATGGACGTATCCTTCGCCCAAAAGGGAACAAAACCCCAGTGTAATTTTTCCAGGTGATTCTTATCATCATGTCGGATGATGGCGAGTATCTCTTGTGTTGGAGCAACGTTGAAATTTTCCGTCACCTCGGCGGTCGCCACATCAATGGGGAAATATTTCATTAAATCTTTAATTGGTCGGAAGCCAACGAAACGGCCGCACATCTTATCCTCCATTCACCTTGTCCCGTAATTTCCCGGAACACTTAAAAGTGACTACGCGGCGGGCTGGCAAAATAGTATCTTCACCCGTAGCCGGATTACGACCTTTCCCCGCCTTTTTGTCCATCACACATACTTTACCAAAGCCAGACACCAGGACATTATCACCGGACGCCATGGCCGACTTCATGATTTCCAATAAGGACGCTGTGATTTCCCTGGATTGATTCTTGGAAAGTCGAGTTGGTTCTGAACCTGCTCGACAATATTGTTTTTCGTCAGTGCCATGGGTGATGTTCCGCTTTGGTGGTAATAGGAATAATCGGTGGAACATATCCAATTTGGCAAATATTTCAATAAGTGTCAATGGGTTGGTTGTCGTTGACAATCTGCCTATATAGGGATACTGAACATACCAATGGGAAAGGTTACATCGGATTACACAAAACAACTCTTTTCTGGTAAATCTTTAGGGATTGAACTTGAAACCATAACACGCGGCACATACATTTCAGTATACAAATAACAATTGTAAGATATGTGGTATCGAAATATGAAATAAGTACGTCTATTTGCTTTGAATGTAACAAGAACCAGGTCAAAAGAATGAGCGAAAAAAATAAAGATTATGAGAGAAAAATTACTGAGCTCAATAAAGAGCTCAGCCTCGAAAAATGTAAAGCCTGTTCAATAAATCCGACTAAGATTAAAAGACTAATTTATGAACGTGATCAGTTAATATCTGATAGAGCTATACAGATTGATCAACTAATGTCAGACAGAAATGAAGTGGAAAAATTACTAAGTGAAACAGATCATAATAGAAAAGAAGACACCATTCAAGTTCAGTCGCAAATTAAATCAATAAAAGCTTTATTAATAGTTCTATCCATTCTTGTATTTTTAGGATTAGCTGTAGCATTTGGTCTATTATTTTGAAGAGTGATTTATCCAATCAGAAGTTATCAGTGGAGGATTTGACTTGAAATAAATCTTGTAAGATTAATATTGAACCTGCACCAACAGATAAACCAATTAAACATATTAAAATTCCTGAAATAATCAACAATGATGATAAAACCATGGGGGCGCGTTTAGAAAAAAGAGGCATGCCCACCGTTTATGTACATAGCGAAAAAGATAAGTTTTTCAATAAGTTCCATCGGCCGGATTTGTAATAGGATCGCAACATAAGCATTGCCTCTGCGGTTTCTTCCAACCAATATATGGAAGCACCCTTCATTCGGAGGTTCACAACCCGCCGTATCGCGCTTTCCATGGCACCGCTTCCAATTGGGAGTTTGAAGTTAGCCACGTCCTGATAGTTCATGCGCTTTTGGTTTCGGATGAAATAATTGCGTTCGGTCGCGATATCTTTACTGTTTCTACCCCGGCATAAAATCTTGATCGCTGAAATCACTTGGTCCGTTTGACCTTTGAGCAACATGCGTCGATGCTTTTGGATCCATTTCTTTTTCTCTGACGGTTTCCAGTTCTTTTTAAAATCAGCGACCTTGGCCAGATGCTCGGCGGCATGGTAAAAATCGACCAGTTCATAAACCTTTGAGGCAGCGATGCCCAATGAATCGACCAATTCAGAAATGCGATTCCAGATCCACCGAGCACCGTCGGCAACGAACAGAAGCTTATCGGCAGTGCAAACACCAAGTTGCTGCAATGTGAACGCACCCTCTTTTGGACAATCTTTTGGACAATAATTTTAAAAACGCATTTTTATAGAGCTTCAATCCTGTTAAAATGGAAAAAACTGGAGGGCCCGAGAAGACATTAGCCTACGAAATCTCTTTTATCCATTATAAACGTTTAGTATGAATGCATTCAATGAACTGATGTCAGTTGTTTGCATAAAATCATTTCCGTCCCCATTATTGCCCAAAATTTATTCACCTTGCATTCGCTTTCGTTGCGGAAGAATGCTATAGGTCAGGGTGCGAGCACAGCGAAATTTACGACATCGAACATCGGGGCGTTGATATGAGCGTTAATCGATATTTCGACTGCAATTCACCTGGTTTTCGTTCTGCACGCATGGTTTTCATCCACCTCTTCTTTTTCAGCCTTTTTTCCGCAATAACGGGGTTCGCCTCTCCGGGCACCACTGCGTTGCCTGCCGACCGCCTGTCAGCACAGGGCGTTACGGAAAAGCCAGCCGTACTCCCCGAAGGCTCCTCGCCCGACTGGTGGCCCACCGTACAGAAAAAGATTCAGGAGTCGGAGTATTCCCTGACCTGGCAGGAGCAGACCCTGCTGCCGGAAGGAAAAGCCGCCTGGCAGGCGCCCAATCGGGCCCACAACCTGCGGACCTATTTCACGACCGACGGGGTGCGGGTGGTGCCGCGGGCATCGGAAGCGATGCTGTGGAACTGGGGCCTGTCCCTTCATGCCTACGGGTATGCAGGGGACTTGGTGCCCGTGGGGGAGGCGACCCTGGCGCCCATGAACAACCGCATTGAATACCAAAGGGAAAACGGGCCTGACCGAGTGGTACGTCAACGACCACCGGGGCCTGGAGCAGGGCTTCACGCTGGATCATCCACCGGCCAGAAAGAAAAACGGGTGCAACGATTCCCGGATCGTGTTGCAAATGGACCTGCGCGGCAACCTGCATGGGAACCTGCATGCCGACAACGAGACCATCGAGTTCATTTCTCCCGGCGGTGTGGGGGGGGTGCACTACGGCCAGCTGCACGCTTTCGACGCTGCGGGCCGGGAACTGCCCGTCACCATGGCGTTGAACGGCAGCAGCCTTGAAATCCGGGTGGATGCCCAAGACGCTCGCTACCCGTTGACCATCGACCCCATGGCCACCTCGCCGGCCTGGTCGGCCGAATCTGACCAAGCGTATGCCTGGTTTGGTGGTAGTGTGTCTACTGCTGGCGACGTGAACGGGGATGGGTACGCCGACGTGATCGTGGCAGCGTACAATTACGACAACAGCCAGGCATACGAATACCGCGCATATGTCTACCTTGGCTCGGCGTCGGGTCTTTCAGCGGTGCACGCATGGACGGCCGAGTCCGACCAGACGGATGCCTCTTTCGGAAACAGTATGTCCACGGCGGGCGACGTGAACGGCGACGGGTATGCCGACGTAATCATTGGAGCGTACAATTACGACAACGGCCAGACGGACGAGGGCCGTGCATATGTCTACCTTGGCTCGGCGTCGGGCCTGGCAACGATATCGTTCATCCCACTGCTGCTCCTGGACGAGTAGATCCTGATTTCTTCGAGTGAAGGCCAGATAGAGTGTTTTACTCATATTTAAGCCTGATTTGTACTTTTATCTATTGCCCATCCAGAAATGGCAAATTTGCCCGATCTCGGCGTTGCCCAAAAAATTTTATCCTCGGAATATCAACCATATGCCTGTGGTAAAATTTTTCGGGCGCCTTGATCTCGACCAAATTTGCCTATTTCTGGATGGGCACTATCTATCAGTTATCTTCTTTTCCTGACAATTCTGATGAGAATTGCACGCCAAGAAATACGTGCGGATTGTTGTAAATAGTGGAACTGACTATCTAAAAAACCGACATTAATTGGTAGCATAATCTTACCTTAATTTCCCATATCTGTTTTCTTCTTTTTTTTAAATATACGCGAATGTTGACCCGCTGAACTTCTGTCGCCCCTCCTGTTGCTGCCCGAGCAGAACGGTCCTGTTGGAACTTAAGAGAAACAGGAATTCCATTGACAATATTTTCCAAGCAGGTGAAACATGGGAATTTATCATCCAGGACTTTATTAACTTCCTGAACCTTTGATTGCAAGGCGATATGTATCGTGCGCTGTTGTTCTTTTTTATTTTAACAGCCAATTTTATCCCCAAAAGTGAACGGCTATGGCCATTTTAGGAGTAAGTTTTTCAGCATAATTGTTTTGCATAAGGGAGTTTCGGCGGCCCGCACCCATTCTTTATATTTAAGGACATTGATTTCGCTATGTTGCAATTTTTATCACTTTTGAGGGATAAGGAAGAAAGCGCAACAACCGTCTCTTAATAAATTTTTTATTAATGCGAAAACCCGCTTTTTGATGGAGTCTGATTGATACATCCCAAGTCGCAAACATACCGGAAATCAAATGTTCACACCCCATCTCTTTTAAGTGCTGCATTATCGAACCAAGCAGATAAGACCCAACGCCTTTACGCTGAAACTCCGGTCTAACAAAAATATATACCATATAGGCATAACCGGGTAATAAATGTAGTGTTTGCCATAAATTCAAACGATAATCCTGAAAAGTAATCCATGCGAACGCACTAATTTTTTTGTCGCGTTCTAAAAGAAGACAAATATCTCCTTTATCTAAGGCTCCTTTCATGAAGTCAATTTCCTTCACGAAACCCTCATAAGCGGCAATGGTAAGGATATCATTATCTTCAGCCCATCGCTTAGAAAATTTAATTTCAGGCGGATGTATGAAAATCGGTTCGCTCAAATCACGTACGAGTTCGAGCCAGTTATCGGAATTGTTTCCGTTGGTGGTCAAACCATCTAAAATTTTTCGTAATGTTGGCATTTACAACCCATTGGGCATTTCAAACCCGTGAACGCATACGATGGGAATATGATAATCTGTATCAGATATCACTCATCCAAAATCAGCAACGGGATAAAAGGCAATGCTTTGGGTCTCTGATTGAAGTCCGAACCAAACCCTATAATTACAGGTAAATACTTATATCTCTTTAACACCCTTTCTTATTTCCAACAAACGCAATTTGTGCCCGTGTTATTGGTCCGAAAAATACTCTCCACCGCGCCAATCATATTCATTTTCCACACTGCGCTCGGTGCCTCCACTAAGGCTTGAGTAGTTACCCGATGCCGTGTTGAAATATCCACCAGTGACGCAAGAATTGTCGCCGCTGGCGACATTCCCATACCCGCCGATCACGGTGGAGAAAAAGCCCGAAATCGTATTAAGATCGCCAGCCACGATTCCCCCGTAGGAACTGTAGTTGTTCCATCGGCCAACGATCAGATTATGGGATCCGCTTCTTACGTTATTGCCCCCATTTCGCTCTTCGTTATACCCGATGATCAGGTTCCCCAGGCCGTTCTCTGTATCGTCCGTATAGCCGGTTCCATTGTTCACATGCACATTGACGCCGTTGAAATGTATGTCATTGCCACTTCGGGTGACATTTCCCAACAACGTTTTAAGGAACGCGACCTCACTCTCCAGACTGGCGACACGCGCTTCAAGACTGGCAGTGTAAGCCGTTGTCTGCCGACTGCCATCGGGATAGACGACTCCCTTGGCAGCAGATAGGCGCACGTCACCAGCTGGGGAGAGCAATAGATCGCCGCTGTCTGTTTCAACGATGCCGTCGGTACCATTATGGGTCAGGCCAATAAAGTGCCCCCAGCTATCGGCAGCCTTACCGTGGACGCGCAGTTTGGCGTCGTAATTTCGTTCACTGCCATAAGCGGAGTAAAAACCGAAGTGCTCATCGGATAGGTCATCACCGGCAACAAAATGGATGTAGTTGCCGGTAAACTGGATCCTAGGGCGTTCGGCGATCAAACCGCTGTCATGGATCACCAATTGGGGGCCGCTGGTCCCCTCTATGGTAATAAGACCGTCAACCGTTCCTCCGGTGACGCCTAAAAAGTTCTCCGCCGACTGGCCGTCCAACAGGTCCGCATCCACTCCAGAACCCGCTCCCCCAACGATTTTATCAGCCGTGATCGCACCGCTAGCCACTTTTGCTTCCGTCACGGCCTCATCCGCCAGCATATCCGCTGTCACCGCACCTTCTCATAATTCCCCCTTGCCCCTAAAAATAAAAAAGCCGAACTGCCCTTCAAGTGATTACAAGGCGATATGTATCGTGCGCTGTTGTGTTCTTTTTTATTTTAACAGCCAAGATTATTTTTCTTGACCCATCCAGTTACAGCAGTTCGACCTACACCTTGTGCTGGGGGTGAGGCCGATTGGTTCTGGGTTTTGGCTATACCGCCTCGACAGCTATCACATTGTCTGTTTTTTTGGGACCACCGCCGTATATTATGGGCCGTCTCTTTCCTCTCTAATGGAATATCAGAATCAATAAAACCGAACTCAAAATCAAAGCACTGCCCACATAGCCTGTGATACTGAAAGCTTCCCCCCACCACAAAAAGGCCACCACAGAGGCCACAAACGGTTCAAAGGTGGCGGTTATGGCAGCTCGGGATGTTTCTAAATGTTGCACACCGATGTAGTAACAGAAAAAGGCGCCATAGGTGCACAAAGCGGCAATGCAAATCAGGGCGCTCCAGGCCGTCAGGCTTTTGGATGAAAATTCAACCCAGGGCAACAGGGTAAGCGCACCGATGGGTAGCAGGTAAAAGAAAAGATTGGGTGCTGAATACCGACTGGAAAAATATTTCCCGAATATATAGTATAGTGAATAACAAAACCCTGCGGTCAAGCCGAACAACAGCGCAGACCATGTGATTTGAATGCTGCCGCCTCCACCTGCCACACAGGCTATGCCAACAAGTGTCGATGCCAGCGCGAATATTTTGGGCCTGGTGAATGGCTCCTTAAAAATGAACCGGGCAAGCAAGGAGACCCATGCCGGAGCCGTATAGAGGAGTACCACGGCCAAGGCGGCACCGCCTTCGCGAATGGCAATTTGGTATGTGCCGTAAAAAGTCGTCACTCCGGTAATGGCAAATAAGGTCAGCATAGGAAGATCCCGCAAGTTGATATGCAACGAGCGTTTTGCAACTGCGTGTATGCTGAAAAATACCCATGCCAAGGTCGCCCGCCAGAAAGCCACTTCCATCGGTTGTACGCCTTCTGAAAAAGCCAGACGGGAAAACGGCCCCAGTATGCCCCAAAGCGTAGCCGCAGCCATTATGTACAAATATCCTTTTATCCGCAATCGCTGGTCCTTTAATGTAGACTTGGTGATCAGGTCTATTCTGTTGCCAATTCCGTCATACAAGAGAAAGCATCGATTTTGCTTATAGCAACCGAATGGCGACGACGTCTCTCTGAGAGACCGTACGACACATTGCTCAGCCCGCTGACAAACCTGTTTCAGATTTTACCCAACAACTAATTAATGAAATTAGCGTTCGAATCACATCGTTGTCAAATGTTGGGATAGATGTGCCATTGATCATCGGTAACTACAACGGCCATAGCATTTCTGTAATTGAGGCTAATAGCAATACCGTTGTTTACACAATAAACCTTGAAAGCTGGGCGACACCGACGGCCATGGTCACGAACTCGATCGGGACAACGCTCTACGTGGCCAGCGACAACGAGAATGTGGTTTTTGTGATCGATGTTGATGTGGAGACACTTACATGGGCGGTAACCGATGCCATATCCGTGGGAAACCGACCGAATGGTCTGGCTATCCATCCAAATGACACATTTCTCTATACGGCAAATAGCTGGGGATGGACTGTCTCGGTCATTAGTATTCCTGACAACACGCTTGTCGACACTTTAACGGGCGTATCGAGAAACCCGAATCGGATTATCATCAACCCGACAGGAGACCGGGCCTACGTGTCATGCGGAAATTCAAACGAACTCAAAGTGATCGATACGGTAACACGTGAAGTAATCGCGAACGTTTCGTTACCTCTGGGTGACAATGGCGCCGGTGCGCTCGCCGTTCATCCCGATGGCAGCAAGGTCTATGTCGCCAACGGGAGCTTTCATTATCTGTCTGTTATCGACACATCAACCAACACAGCCAGTGACCCAATATATGTGGGGTCTAATCCGTCAGGATTGAGTATCCACCCAAACGGGTCTACGCTGTATGTAACACATGGAGCGGAGGACAATGTTTATGCTATGGATACCGCTACATGGTCCCTCATCGGTGATCCCATCTCGGTAGGCGATTATCCTCAACCATCGGGAAATTTCATCAGTCCGTCAGATGAAGACAACGACGGTGTTCCTGATGACATTGATAATTGTCCAACAGTTTACAATCCGGATCAAACCGATGCTAACCACGATGGATTTGGTGATGCTTGTGTTGATCCCAGCGTGGAAATTCCTGAAACAGCTGATCTCGCTCCCGATGTCGTTATTGGTTCGGATACTCAGCTCAACAAGAATATCACGGTTGCTTCTGGTGCCATACTTGGTGACAATGTCGTATTGAATAAAAACAGCATTGTTGGGGAAAACACCATTGTCGGTAACAATACGTCAGTTAATAAAGACGTTGTCATCGGCAGTGATGTCGTCATCGGTGTGAACGTTAGGATTGGTAAACGCGTGACCATTGGTAACGGCGTATCGATTGGGGGCAATACCGTGATCAACCAAGGGGTGGTCATCGGCGACAATGCCACCATTGGTATAAACGTGACCATTGGTAAGTACGCCACCGTACAGGCTACGGCGGATGTTCCAGACGATACGGTAGTACCTCAATATACGACTGTGACGCCATGATTTACTGAGTATTGAAAAAAGGCTGCCTCCATAAAGGAAACATCAAGTTGGAGCATTGTAATCGATTTTTCATAACATTTGACAGGGATCGTAAAATTAAATATACATTTCAATGTGTCTGAATATTTTGCTAAATATTATATAAAGTATGATTTTCTGTTTTAATCAATACTATAAAATGGGTAATAAGATGTTCGATGAATTTGAAAAAAAAATATGTGATGAACACGGTGAGTATGATGCTAAACTTATGAACCCCGGGATGGCTGGAAAGCCCAGGTATAGCCTATGTCCAAAATGTATGGAAGCAAACGCGGAATGGGAAAAGAAAGTAAGTTCAACTAATAAAAAAGAGGAAGATTTTCTAAGGAAAATAAGTGCAAAAGCGAACGCCACTCTACCGGAAAGATATGAAGACGCAACTTTTAATTCATTTGAAGTTAAGTTAGGGGGCCAAGAGGAAGCAAAGTTTATTGCTAAAAATTATTGTGATTATTTCAAAAATAAAGATTATTATAATTTAATATTGTATGGGTATGTTGGAACCGGTAAAACATTGCTGGCTGTGGCCATGGCTAACGAACTGATTGATAAAGGGTATTCGGTAAAATATTCTTCGGTAGGTGAAAGTACCGATAAACTTAGAAATAGCTATAATCGGGACGCCTCTATTTCATATCGTGAGATCATTGATGAGTATTCACGATATGATCTACTAATTATAGATGAAGTTGGTGTTCAAAATAACACAGATTGGGAATTGAAGGCGCTTTACGAATTTGTAAATAGTAGGTATGAAAAAAAGTGTCCTATAGTGGTTATCGCTAACATTAAGCCTGAAGATACAGGTGATGGAGCGGACCCAGATAAAGTTGTTGAAGGGTATTTAATCCGCCATTTAGGAGACCGTGTGGTTGATCGATTAAGGGAAAACGATGGGCAAATGATTTTTTTTAATTGGGGTAGTTATCGAAGAAAAACATATAGAAAATAATTGTAAGTGTTCACAGGGCATCGCATCTGCTTTGTTCCCGGGTAATTGAACCATACGCGACGGCGCTTACCAGGAATATGGTTATCGCAACAAGATGCTGCAGATGGAAGCCGGAACCTTCACCTATGGGCACGTCAAAGCCTCAGCATTCGATGAATTGATTCGCATTATAAAACCAGGCGGCTTCATTCACTCATCCGGGATATTGTGGCCGGCGGCCTTGATCATCGTTTCGGCCACCTTGTCGACGGTGGGCAATGCCCACCCTACGCATATCGGTTTCAACGCAGGGAAATTACCGAAATCGCCACCCGTGCATATAGTCGGCTGGCCGAAACGATGACCACCGCCCATATGTTAATATTTCATTTTCCACAAGCTTTTTATCTTTAAGAGAAAGTTCTATCGGTTCATTTTTTTTATATTTCTAATTAGTGCTCATCCAGAAATGGCCAATTTGCCCGATATCGGCGCTGCGCGAAAAATTTAATCCTCGGAATATCAACTATATGCCTGTGGTTAAATTTTTCGTGCGCCTTGATCGCGAACAAATTTTCCTATTTCTGGATGACCACTATTTATCGTATTGCCGCTGCGTAAAGGCGCAAAACACGGCAAACGGCAGAAAGAAAGGTGATAACAATTTTTCGATTCGTCCGCCCATGCAGTGAACCACGATAGGGTTGGCATCAAGCCACGGGTCTGTGAAACACTATTTGGCGGCGGCATGCTACCGAAGGTCTTCTGGGGCTCTTTGAGCCAGGGATGGCATAGACCATCTTGATCCCGATGGGTGACTGGTGCGGATCGACCACAATCGACACGAGCGATTTTAACAATGAAAAAAACAAGATGGCCATGAGATGACTTGGTAGGGGGCCCCTTTGCGGATGCGTCGCTAGCTTTTACGATTGATCAGATCGCTGATATTGGTTTCGAGCATTTTAGCGCTGGTAAGCACATTCAAAGAATTCTTTGTCAGCGTAGGAAACTTTTCACCCAGGCGATTCAGGCGTTCAGCCGCAAGCTGGATTCTTCGTACCATTGCATCCATTTCGTGCAGATCGATGTTTGCTTCCATTTCACAAATGTTTGCTTCCATTCCACACTCCTTTTTGGCTTTCTTTTTTGTCACAGGATGAATGGTCCTTACCTTGAAACACGCCTTTTCGTCTATGATCTTGATCATGCTTCCGAAAGTTATATTATGAGGGCTATGTTTGTTGTGATTTTCATTCAGTTTGTAAGGGGCCGACGCCAACAAAAAAGATTCCACAAACGCTTCAGATTCGCTAAACAGAGTCTATGACAAAATCAAAGGTAAAAATTGACAGGATCATCGCCCTATTTAGCCGGGCGGCCGTAATGCAAGGCGTTTCCCCCAAGGCTCAGGAGGAACTTGCCGGATTGGCGGTTTTGAAACAATATAAAAAAAACGACGTCCTTACCCAGGCCTGGCAACCATGCGACAGCTTCATGATTGTGGAGGAAGGGATGGTCCGCGTATGCAGATACTCGCAACTCGGCAAGCGACTGACCTATCTTTTAGCCGGGCCGGGTGAACCGATCAATCTGACCGACCCGTTTACTGGTACGTTGAGGTCGAATGTGGTCGAGGCGGCGGCGGATTCAACGGTGGTTTCCATTGAAAGGAATGATTTTCTAAGGGTTGCCTTTTCCCATCCACAATTGGTGATCAACATTATCGAAGTTTTGGGCCAGGCGCTGGATAGTTCGAACAGCCGGATTTTGGATATGCAGGAAAAAAAAGTGGTCCAGCGACTTAAACGGGTGCTGTTCCGCCTGTCTGAAAAATTTGGTCCCCGGCTTAATTTTACGTCGGTGGAAATTGCCGACCTGGCGAGTACGACCGCCGAATCGGTGCTGCGTGTGCTTAGCGATCTGCGCCAAAAAGGCATCATCGAAAAGCGCCGGGGGCAAATCCATGTTATCAAACCCGAGGCCCTGAATGACCCCCAATCCGAAGATTTATGGCTCTGAATCCACTTTTTTAGATATGGGGGTGTATCATGGTGATTGATCTGCAGACCGTGGTACCGGGGATCACGCCTTAGCATCAGGGCGCAGCATATGTCGCCAGGATGCTGCCCGTCCGGGTTTCGAGAGCGATCCAGGCCTGCCGCAGGCCGACCAGGGCCAGGGCCAGATTGCCCTGGGCCGTGGTCAGATCTTTCTGGGCTTCGTTGAGGCGTACCAGGGAACCCTGGCCGGCGTTGTATTCCTTTTCCACCAAATCGCGGGTGCGCTGCACGAGATCTACGTTTTCGCGCTGCAGGGTCACCTGCGTCTGGGCCGTTGCCACCAGCGCCGCCGCACTGCGGATATCCGAGGTCGTCGAAAGAATCAGCTCCTCCAGCCGTTTTTCGAGCTCCAGTCGCTGTTGGCGAGCCTCGCGAACCTTGGCCTTGGTGTATCCGCCGGAAAACAGATTGTAGGAAAGACCCAACTGAACGCTGTTGCCGAAATCATCCTGGCCGAAACGCATGTCGCCGCTGCGCTCGCCATCGATGCGGCCACCCACCACCACCGAGGGATAATAGCCTGCCTGGGCGACCTTGATTTGCGCTTCGGTCTGTTTGATACCCCATCGGGCCTGCTGGATATCGGGGCGCTGATCCATGGCATCGTCGATTAATCCTTCCACCGGTGGCGAGGACAGTTCGGCGGCGGTTTCGGGCGCCAGGCGCGCCAGCTGAACATGGTTGGGCAGGCGGGCGTCGGGAAGGCCCAGCAGGGCAGCCAATCCGAACAACGCGACCTCGTACTGGTACTCTTCATTGATGCGGCCGGTCTTGGCCTGATTTTCCCTCACCTGGAAGTTGAGCACATCGCTCAGCGATCCGGTTCCCACCCGATGACGCGCCTGGGCATCGGCCAGCTGACGCTGGTTGAATTTCTCGTCGGCCTTGGCGATGGCGATGTTTTCAAGGGCCAGCTGGGCAGAGAAATAGGCCTGTGCCACGGTCGAAATCAAAAGCCGTTGGGTATCCTTCAGCGCTGCAGCGCTGGACTCGACGCCGTAGCGGGCCGACAGATTGGAGAATTTGCGTTCAAACCCGTCAAACAGCGTCCAGGAGGCCGTCAGATCCGCGTTGTAATAATCGTCAGGGTTATCGATGGTGGCCTTTGGATTGAAGTAACGGGCCGTGGCCAAACTCTCTTCGTAGGTGTTTTGCGACATGTCCACCCGTGCTGCGGATGCATTGGCGTCCAGCCGAGGCCAATAGGTGGAACGGGCCTGGTCCACCCGAGCCTTGGCCTGATGAACCCGTGCCATGGTGGCCTCGAGTCCGGGATTCCCGGAAAGGGCCACGGCCACGGCGGTGTCCAGGTCCAGGGTGCGGATCGCCGCCCAGTCAACGGTCTTGCCGTCTACACCGGCTTCCTTCAAGGAGATATCCATCGCAATCGTATCCTGAGCACCTGCCGCAATCGGGCCGAGGATGCCCAACAAACAAGAGGCCATAGTCAACCATCGGTGAAATTTTCTCATTTTTATGCTCGCTCCTGACGTTTTTTATATAAGGCTCGTTGGTTTGTTTAAGATCAAACGTCGGTAAAAACAACGCTAAATGCGTTTTTTCGATCCACGCGGCGCGAAAGCGGGCCGTTTAGGCTTGCTCGTTGCAGACATCGACGGACGGCAGCGCCGTTTTCAATCCGCGGTGGTCCGTCAATGGATTGTCGTGACGGTTGCGGGCCGGTTCAACCTCCCGCCGTTTGGGCCAACGGCCGTGCCGGAGGCGGTGGGCCGCCAGACGCAGGTCATTGAGAATCGCCAGCAGACTGGGGATCAGAACCAGGGTGAGCATCGTGGCGAAGACCACGCCGGCGGCAATGGAAAGGGCCATGGGGATCAGGAATTTGGCCTGGAAGTCGGTCTCCATGATCAGTGGCGCCAATCCGCCCACGGTACTCACGGTGGTCAAAAAGATGGCTCTGAAGCGCCGCATGCCACCCTGCAGAATGGCATCGAAAAAGGGCATCCCGCAGGCCAGGTTCTCATTGATGCGTTCGATGAGCACGATGGCGTCGTTGACCACCACCCCGGTGAGGGCCACCATCCCGAACAGGCTCATCATGGACAGGTCGTACCCCATTAACAAATGGCCGAATACCGCACCGATGATTCCAAAGGGGACGGTAAACAGGATGACCAGCGGCTGGGCATAGGAACGGAACATCGTGGCGATGATGATAAAAATGCCCAGCACCGCCAGGGGGAAACCGATTTCGAGGCTGCCAAAGGATTCGCGCATCTTTTTCTGTTCTCCCTGAAGGGCCACGAACAGGCCTGGATACCGTTTTTTCAGATCCGGGAAAAAGGATGTCGACAGCTCGGCGAATATTTCATTGGCGTTGGCCCGCTTGGTGTCCACGCCGGCGCTCACCGCCACGCGCCGCATGCCGTCGGTGCGCGTGATGGTCGAGTAGCCAGGGGTGAAGGTGACATCGGCCACGGACAAAAGGGGGACTTCAACGCCGCCGACGGTTCGCACGCGTACCTGTTCCAGTTCCGACAGACGGCTGCGCTCGTCGGCCGTGTAGCGCACCTTTACGCGCACATCATCGCGACCGCGCTGCAGCCGAAGGGCCTCGTCGCCATAGTAACCGGCGTAGACCTGCCTGGCCAGGTCCGCCACGGTCAGTCCAAGGGGCCGCGCTTCCGGTTTGAGGCTGAGACGCATTTCGTTCTTGCCCGGCGAAAAGTCGCTACGGATCTGATATACACCGTCGAATTGCCGGAGCCGGTCCATCAGGTCGTCGGCCGCGGCCAGGATCATGTTCATGTCATGCCCCTGGAGCCACACCTCGATGGGGTCGCCCGGGGGGCCGGCCTCCATGCCGGTAAAGGTCAGGGATTTGATGCCGGGCAGGATGCCGATTTCTTTTTCCCACCGCACCATCAGGTCTTCGGAATGGATACCGCGCTGTTCGGAATCGAGCAGGATCGCCTGCACCGATCCATAGTTGGGGCCGGTATCGGGGATATCGCCAAGGGTCTGTCCCACCAGGGTCAGCCGGTCCTTGACCAGGGGATCGCCGCTACGGGTCGGATTGGTCTTTTCCAGTCGCATCAAGGCGGCTTCGATCCGGTCAATGGCCTGCCGAGTCACCTCCGGCGGGGTGCCGCTGGGAAATTCGGCCGTGGCGGTCATGATGAAGCCGTCAATTTTGGAAAACACCTCGAACTTGATAATGCCGCTTCGTACCAGGCCAACGGTGAGCAACAACACGGCGATGGCCGTGGCAAAGGAGATGTAACGCCAGTTAAGGGCTTGGCTCAAAAACGGCAGGTAGACGCGGGCGGCGAATTGCTCCATCCAACGGCCGGTGGTTTCCTGGACGCGAGACAGCCGCCTTGCCAGAAGATGCCCGTTGACTGTGGATCGATTGGGGTCGGGCAGGTGGCTCAAGTGGGCCGGGAGCAGGAAAAGGCATTCCACCAAAGAGACGACCAGACAGGCAATCACCACGGCCGGCAAGATAGAGATAAATTTGCCCATGATACCGCCCACATAAAACAGGGGCACGAACGCCACGACGGTGGTCAACACGGCGGCCACCACCGGCATGCCCACCTCGGCGACGCCGTCGATGGCGGCCCGCAAGGCCGGTTTGCCTTGTTTGCGATGGACATAAATGGCCTCTCCAACCACGATGGCATCGTCCACCACGATACCCAGTACCATGATCAAACCGAAAAGCGAAATCATGTTGAGGGTGCCGCCCATGCACCAGAGGATCACCAGGGCGCCGGCAATGGATATGGGAATCCCCATGCCGGCCCAGAAGGAGAGGCGGGTGTTGAGAAAGCACCACAGCAGCAGAAAAACGATGCCCAGGCCGATGATGCCGTTCTTCAAGAGCAGGTCGATACGTGAACGCAGCATCTCGGTATTGTCGTAGAGCATTCGGATGTTGGCACCCTCGGGTACCTGCTGCTGTTTGGCGATGACATACCGGTTAACGGTTCTTGAGATTTCCAAGGCGTCTTCTTCGGGGGTTTTGTAGACCAGCAGCAGTACCGCCGGTTCGCCGTTGATGGTGGCCTTGATGGGATCCTCGGTGAAACCGTCGTCGATGTTGGCCAAGCGGCCTAAGGTGATCACGTCGCCTTCCGGACGGGCCAAGACGACGATGTCGGCCAGCGCTTCGCCGGTGTATTTCCTGCCCATGGTGCGCACCCGGATCTCCTCCTCGCGGGTGCGGATGGTTCCTCCGGCCAGATTCAGGCTGTCGTTTCGCACCGCCCCCGCCACATCGTCGAAAGTGAGCCCATACTGACGTAGTTTCTCTTCGGAGACTTCGATGGCGATCTCGTAGTCACGGGCGCCGAAGGTGGCCACCTGGGAGATGTTGGGCAGCTGCTGGATTTCATCCTTGATCGACTCCGACCACTCCTTGATGCGCCGTTCGGACATGTCGCCGGACAGGTAGAGCAGAGTAACCAGATCCTTGAGCAACAATTCGCTGATGACCGGTTTTTCCGCGTCTACCGGAAAGGTGGAGATCGCGTTGACCTTAGTGCGTACTCGGTCGAGCACCTCGTCCACTGTGTAGTCTTCCAACACTTCGATGGTGGCCGTGCCCAATCCTTCGGCGGCGTTGGTGGTGTATTGCTTGATGCCCTCGATGCCCTCGATGGCCTCCTCGATCTTTCGGCTGATGCCCTCTTCCACCTCCTCCGGATCCGCCCCGGGGTAGGGCACCGAGATGATGATCATATCCAGGGAAAATTCAGGAAAGGTCTCCCGGATCATGTTGGCCGTGGCGATGTATCCGGCCGCGAAGATCAATACCAGCACGATATTGGCGAATACGGTATTGCGGGCAAAGGCGGCGAGTGTCTGTTTCATCGGGTCGGCTCCCTGTCGGCGGCCTCGGAAAATTCCAGCAGACTGTTTTCCAAGGGGTCGACGAGTCGGGTGACGATCACGGTGTCGTCCGACGCAAGGCCTTGCCCTACATACACATACTCGCCTTCGCTGCGCACCACGTCGACGGCGACGGTCTTGAGCCGGTTGTCGGCATTTGCCAGGTAGACCTTGTTTTCGAAGGTAACCGCCTGCCGGGGTAGACGAATGACATTTTGCAGGGTTTGGCCGGGAATTTCAACCGAACAGAACATGCCCTCTACCAGCGGTAGGGCATGGTCGCCACCGCCGATGGCCGCCTCGGCAGTGATCCTTACGGCCACGGTAAGTGTCCGGGTCTGCTGGTCGAATTTGACCACCCGGTTCAGTGTGCCGGTCCACACCGAGCCGGTTTTATCTTCGGTCCAACGGACGGTGCAGGCGACCGGTTTCAGAGCGGCAAACCAGGCGGTGGGCCGGCGGCCGTTCGCTGTTTCATCGAACTGCAGCCATTTGCGGGCGTCGCGACTGTCCAGGGCTACCTGAATTTCCAGCACCGTGTCGTCGGCCAGGGTCAGCACCGGCTGGCCGGGAGTGACATACTGACCGGCCTCCAGATCGACGGATTTGATCCGGGCGTCGAACGGTGCCTTGACCGCGCAGCGGGCAAGATTGGTCTCGGCCACCGTGAGGCGTGCCTTGGCCGAGAGCAGACTACTTTGCGCTTCACGGATCTGCAGGGGGTAGAGGCTCACCGCCTGGGCCATCTGATCGGCCTGATCCGCAGCCGTGTTGTAGGCGCGTTCGGCCTGGTCCATGCCGGAACGGGTTCCCACCCGATCGGACTCGAAGAGCCGGCGCACGCGTTCGAATTCGGTCTTGGCCAACTGGGCGCTGCGCTGCAGGGTTTTCAGCCGCTGCGTATCGATGGCCTGCTGTTTTTTCAGGCGAGCCACGGTGTTGCGCCACTGGGCCACACCGGCCTCGGCCTCCTGCAGGCCGGCGGCGTAATTGGTGGGGTCGATGCGGAACAACGGTTCCCCTTTGGGAATGACTTGGCCGGTCTCGAGCGTGGGATGGGTCGCGACCACCCGGCCGGACACTTCCGGGGCCAGGGTTACCTCGGTCAGGACGTGGGTCTGACCATAACCGGTGATCGTCACCGGATAGTCCCGGGGCCTGACCGTGGTGGTTCGCACCGAAATGGCCCGTTCCGCTTTCTTGGCCTCGGCCGGCGGCTGCTTCAGGCTGGCCAGGCCGTTCATGCCGGCCCACCCCAGCATGATGATGCATGCGCAGACCACGACACGAAGAATGATATGTTTTTGCCTTTGTTTTTCCTTGCCGCTGACTTTCATTGTTTTTCCTTGCCATTAAGGAGAGGGGTGTTTTTTTCGAGAACGGCTTTGATTTTTTGAAGTACGTCACACCACTGTTGGGCGGTTTCCGGCCCCAACATTTCGACCAGTTCCACAAAGGAATCGAGAATGATTTCTTCCACGTGGGCAATGTCCGCGATGGCTTGCGGCGCCACACGGATTTCGACTTTGCGCCGATCCGTTTCACAGGTGGCGCGGGTCAACAACCCCCGTTCCACCAATCGGTCGACCATGGCCGACACGGAGGGGGGGGAGACGCCCAGCAGTCCCGCCAGCTCCGATACCGACACGGTCTCTCGGACGCGTACCATCAGAATCATGTTCATCTGCTGGGCACTCAGTTCCCCAAAACGGGTTGCATTGCCTTTTTTTATACCGGCCGCCGTGCAAATGCGCGTCACCATATCGTGAACCATTCTGCCGGTGGTGAAAATGGTACGTGCGCTGGCTAGGGTATGATTATCTTTCTTCATTGGGCCTCCTACGGTGAGAATGCCCAATCATACGATAATCTAATTGTTTGTCAATATAATATTTAGCTTTCCTAAACAATGCGCGTCCCACAGGCCAATTGTGTCTTTACAAGGTTAAAGTAAGTTCGGCTGAAGCCGATATTGAGCTCAGCAGAGAAAATCGTCGTTGCTTTCCTTAACCCGGTAACAATTCGCTTTAATGGCGTTGCGGACATTCATTTTATGGCCCAAAGAAAGAAAAAACCGCTGACCCTTTGTGTGACAAGCGGTAAAGGCGGTGTGGGCAAGACCAGTTTCACCGTGAATTTCGCCATCGCCCTGACTCATAACGGCAGTCGCGTGTTGGTTGTAGACGGTGACATGGGGCTGGCCAATGTGGATGTGCTGCTGAGATTGTCGGTCAAGCAAAACATACGGGATATTCTTGAAAGCGGTGCCGATCCCCGGCAGGCGCTTATTTTTGCCCGTCCCAACCTAGCCGTGCTGCCCGGCAGTTCAGGTGTCCCGGAAATGGTGACCCTGGGCGACCAACAGCAGAACCGGTTGGCGGCGTTTATCAGCGAGGTGGCCGAGGATTTCGACTACGTGATCATCGATACGGCTGCCGGCATTGGCGCATCGGTGCTCTGGTACAATCGTTTTTGCAATCGGAACATCTTCATTCTCAGCCCGGATCCGACCTCCATGACCGATGCCTACGCCCTGATCAAACTGCTTTCACGGGACCATGGCATCACCCGTTTCAACCTGGTGCTTAACTTTATGCAGGGTGCGCGGGAAGGAAAGCATGCCGTTGATACAATCAAACGGGTCACCCAGCGCTTTCTCAATCTGGAACTGGCTCATCTGGGAAGTATTCCGGATGATAAATCGGTCAGACGAGCGGTTCTCGATCAGATGCCGTTTATCGAGCAGACGCCAGGCGGTAAGGCCTCCCGGGCGATCCACGACCTGGCCCAGCGAATCGATACATTGATCTGATGGCGTTTTTTTACACCAATCATGACCGACCGGTCTCTATCCCAATCCTTTCCTGCTGGACCGCTGGCCTGTTGTCCGTCGCGAATCCGGCCGCGGCGGTTGATTTGGGAGCCACGGATCTTGGAAACTGCCCGTGGCTGGTGGTATGGGGGCTGGTTTTCATTACGGCCATTTTTCTCGGTTATATGCAGCAAAACCGGATGGTCAAACGTAAAACCGCTGAATTGCGGCGTGAGTTGTTTGAGCGCCAGATGGCGGAAAAAGAGCTGCTAGCCTCGGACCAGCGGCTACGCCAGTCATTATCGGAAAAAGAAGCGCTGCTCAAGGAGATCCATCATCGCGTGAAAAACAATCTGCAGATCGTTTCCAGCCTGTTGTATTTGCAGGAAGATGCCATACAGGATCCCACGGGGCTGGAAATATTGCGCGAAAGTCAGAACCGTGTAAAATCCATGGCCCTGATCCATGAACAGCTTTATGGAACGGACAATCTGGCGAAAATTGATTTTGGGCGGTACCTCTACAGCTTGACGGCCAATCTGTTGGATGCCTATGGAATCGATCCGGTCCGTCTACGGCTGAATATCGAGGCCGCGGGCATCGCGTTGGGGGTCGATTTGGCCGCGCCTTGCGGGCTGATCGTCAATGAGCTGGTGTCAAACGCCATCAAGCACGCGTTCCCCCAGGACCGTGGCGGTACCATCGAGATTATCATTCGAAAGCTGAATGCCGGCCAGATGGAACTCGTGGTGGCCGATGACGGCGTCGGCCTGAACACCCAATCGCCAGGCCCGGATTCGACCTCTTTGGGGCTGCGCCTGATCGATACGTTGACCACACAGCTGGATGGAACATTAAGCGTTGAAACCGAAAATGGGACGCGTTTCATCATTATCATCAATATCCCCGAAGCAAACGAAAAAGGACTCATGACATGACACAGGCGAGCATATTGGTGGTGGAAGACGAAGGCATTGTCGCTCAGGAGATCAAAAGCCGTCTGGAAAAAGCCGGTTATTCAGTCTGCGGCGTGGTCCACGACGGCGAGCGGGCGGTCGCCGAGGCTGAACATTTGAAACCGGATCTGGTGCTGATGGATATTCGTCTCAAGGGTGACATGGATGGTATCGAGGCGGCCGGCCTGATTCGGGAGCGGTTCAATATTCCGGTGGTCTATCTTACCGCCTATACCGATTCGGCCACGCTTGAACGGGCCAAGGTCAAGGAGCCCTTCGGTTATGTGGTCAAACCCTTTGAAACCCGGAGCCTGATGGTTTCCATCGAGATCGCCTTGCATCGGCACCGTAGCGAATGCGAGCGTATTTATCGTGAAAAACTCCAGGCCGTGCTCGAGACCGCCGGTGCCATCTGCCACGAGTTGAATCAACCCATGATGGCGATTTCCGGAAACACGGAATTGCTCATCAGCGTGCTTGATTCCACGGATCCACACTACGAGAGGCTCGCCAAAATTAAAACCCAGGTGCAACGTATGGGCGCCATTACCCAAAAACTCATGGGCATTACCCGCTATGAAACCCGTCGTTACACGAGTGGTGAACAAATCGTGGATCTGGAGAAATCTTCCTCGACATTTGGTTAGTGCCCATCCAGAAATGGCCAAATTTTCCTATTTCTGGACGGACACGATTTCGCATCTTACCGGCAAATCGCATCGACCGCCTCTCCGGCGAGCCATTTATCGATGAAGTGAACGGTCACGCGAATGTCGCCCCCGGTCTCTTCGGCCAAGCGTTCTAAACGGTCGAGATGGTCACTGACCTTGGCGTGATTTTCAAGCAAGGCATATGTTTTTAGGCTGCGCGTCAGGCAATCCAGGGCGGCTTCGCTTTCACCCAATTGTTCATAGACATCGGCCAGGGCGGCAAGATCGTCGGCCATGCAGCGGGGGCATCCGGCCTGCCGATCCAATTCCAAGGCCTGGGAAAACAGGGATTCGGCCTGCCGGTGGTTACCCGTGTGCATCAGCAACCGACCCCGAGTGAATCGCAACGTGGCCTCGATGGTGGGATCGTCTCCATCCGCCACCGTTTGGGCCCGATCGAGGAGCCCAACCGCCTCATCATCACGCCCAGCCTTCATCATTATCACGGCTTGATAGTTGAGCACCCGGGACAACGGTGTGCCGCGTCCCCGGGTCAGCGCTTCGGCCTCGTCCAAGAGCACGCCGCCGGTGGGCAACGCGTTTTCGTCGATAAGAAAGGCCGCTTTGTTGGTGAGAATCTGGGCCAATACGATTGGGTCGTCCCCGCGACGTCCGGCTGCCTCGGCGGCATCATAAAAAAGCCGGGCGCTTTTCAGGCGGCCTTGCTGCCGGAAGACATTGGCCAGACCGTTTAGGCTGCGGGCGATGCCGGTCCGATGGTCCACCAGGCTATAATGTTCATGGGCGGCATGGAAATGATCCATGGCCTTGCGCATGCATCCTTTCTGGTACCAATAGACGCCGCGCTTGAGTTCCCGATCCCCGTCGTCGGCAACCGTATCGGCGGATGAGGATGGGGGGGACGCCGCACAAGCCCACAAAACCGTTAGGATCGACAGCAATAGACCCATCAGTGTCTTTTTCATCATGGTGTGATCCTGTTTTTTATTATGTAATGATTCGGTAGTAGCATATCCCCAGATATTCGTGAAGGGCACTGGCATTTTCTCCATCAGCAAAATGTTGACAGCGCCGCGAACGGTTTGTTATTTGAAGTTTTATTTCTGGATGGGTACTAACGAAAGGCCAACAGCTGTGATTCACTATATCATCAGTGCCGCGGCCGCCGCAACGGACTCGGTCCCTTGACGCATCGGCGACGGCAGCGCTAAACGCTAAACCACCGAACATCATTGGGCCGGACCTGACACCGGCTCGTTTTGCTTAACCCCCCGGGCCGGAAGGATCGGGGGGTTTTATTTTTCCGGGTCTATCTGGACGGGCACCGATAAATTTGTTGAAGGAGAAAGAATGGAAACGAATCCCATTATCCACTTTTCAGAACGCATGTCTCACCTGCCGCCGTATCTTTTTGGTATGATCAATAAAATGAAGATGGAACGGCGCTGGAACGGCGAGGATGTCATTGATCTGGGCATGGGCAATCCCGTGGACCCGGCCCCGGAAACGGTAATCAATAAACTTCGCGACGTGACCCAGGATCCCAAGAGTCACCGCTACCCGGTTGCCGGCGGCATGCGCAACCTGCGCCGGGAGATCGCCCACTATTACAAACGCAATTATGACGTGGCATTGGCCTCGGAAACCGAGGTGATCTGCACCATCGGTTCCAAGGAGGGGATTTCTCACCTTTGCCTGGCTCTCGTTGGCCCGGGGGATACGGTGCTGGTAGCGGCCCCGGCCTTTCCCATCCACGTCTATGCAGCCGTGATCGCCGGTGCCAATGTCATCCGGGTACCCATTGCATCGGAAGACGAGTTTCTCAAACGCATCACGACCATGTGCGAGTCGCTGACCCCCGGGCCCAGGCTGCTCATGCTCAACTATCCCCACAATCCCACCGGCACCCTGGCCTCCAAGGAATTTTTCGCCGACATCGTGACCCTGGCCAAGCGTTACGGATTCATGGTGGTCAATGATTTCGCCTATGCCCGCATCACCTTCGACGGTTACACGGCCCCCAGCTTTCTTGAAGTCCCCGGAGCGATGGATGTCGGCGTGGAATTCGGCTCCTTTTCCAAATCCTATAACATGGCCGGCTGGCGGGTGGGCTATTGCGTGGGCAACCCAAAAATCATCGAAGGGCTGGGGCGCATCAAGGGCTATTATGACTACGGTATCTTTTCCCCCATCCAGATCGCCGGTATCGTGGCCATGCGCGATTGCGAAGACGATATCGCCGCCCAGGCCCAGCTCTACCAGAATCGGCGCGACGTGATGTGCGAAGGGCTGGAACGCATGGGCTGGCCCGTGGAGAAACCCAAGGCCGGCATGTTCGTTTGGGTGAAAATCCCTGAACCGTGGTGCCGGATGGGATCGTTGAAATTTGCCGTTGAGATGATGGAACGGGCCAATGTGGCCGTGACCCCGGGGGCCGGGTTCGGCGAGGAAGGCGACGGCCACCTGCGCCTGGCCCTGGTGGAAAACGAAAACCGTATTCGCCAGGGCCTCAGGCAAATGCGTCGGGCGTTGTCGGAAATGGAGTAGTGAATGGACCAGAGCCCGGTCTGCCCCTCTATTTGACAACCCCAAGGGCCTGTTTGTAAGCCCTGGATCAGGCCCGATAACAAAGCGGAATAGCGGCTCGAAAGCGGAGCATACACGTAGTATGTGAGCATTTTGAGCCGCTTTCCAACGCCGTTAGCGGGTCTTAGACGGGTTGTACAAACAGGCCCTTAGCCTTAGCCGCCGCACCCCAGCGTCGGATCTGCCGAGGCCGTCCCTCGCCGTACCCGTTTCTTTTTCTTGATCTGGCACAGCAGGGTCTTGTAAACCGGAAAACCGGAGATTTCATCAAATTGCCGGTCGTCGGTAAGCTGGTTGACGTTGGCCTGCTGCCATGATTCGGTGCCTAACGGTCCGCCGCCGCCAACCGGCGCGTAGACGAAGCCGGGCATGATATTTTCGGTGACGAAGGCCCGCATGGGCACCTGGCCGCGGGCTGTCTTGATCACCACCAGATCGCCGGTCTTGATTTTGCGTGCGTCGGCATCGGTCGGATTCATCTGCACCATGGGGTCGGGATACTTTTCGATGAAACTGGGAATGGCGCGCAGACACGATTTCATGTCCGGCTTGAACGGACCGGTGCCCAGAATCAGGGGAAAGCGCCGGAAAAGATCCGGATTGCTCTCCGGTGTCTCATCGGACTCCTCGTAAACGGGCAGGCCGTCGTAGCCGTAATGCTCAAGGATCGTGGATTTGATTTCGAATTTCCCCGACGGGGTCTCGAAACCGGGTTGTCCGTCGGCGCGCAGCAGTCCCTTTTCCCATTTGCGGTAGACCATGGGCGTCTGCGGCAGAGTGAAGGTTTTCTTGTCGGCCACCATCAAATCGGCCAGGGTGGTATCGGATTTGGCCAGAATGTCGGCCAGCAGCTGGTCCGGATGCTGGGGAAATTGGTCGCCATAGCCGAGACGTTCGGCCAGTTCCACCAGAATCTGATAGGCCGGTTTGGATTGTCCCACCGGCGCGATCATCTGTTCTCGGTAGCGAATGGCGTTGCCGTAGTAGCAATAGGCGGCCTGCTCAAAGGCCGTGGTGGCCGGCAGCACCAGATCGGCATAGGCGGCGTCGCGGGTCAATTGCAGGTCGATGCTCACCAGAAAATCGAGTTTTTCCAGGGCCTGCTGCCACAGGGAGGGATTGGGCCAGGCGGTGAGTAGCGACGCGCCCAGGACGATCATTCCCTTCACCGGGTAGGGATCCTCGTCGATGATGGCCCGCGGCAGCAGGATGGCGTGGGGTTCGCCGCCGCAGTAATGGGCATAGACCGGGAATTTGCCGGCGCCGATGGAGCGCTCGAATCCGGGGGTGGCCAGTTGCCCTTCGGTGGCCAGGGGCAGGGTACGGCCGCGGCCCAGAAAACAACGCCCCCCTTCCACGTCCAGCTGTCCGGCCAGGGCCCAGAGCACCATCACGGCGCGGATATTCTGCACGCCGCTCTTGGTGTATTCCAGGCCGGTATACATCACGTAACTGGCGCCTTCGGCGTCAACGATGCGCTCGGCCAGATCCTCGATGGTCGCCTGATCGATGCCGGTCAGTCCGGTCACCCGTTCGGGCGGGAACGCCTTGACATACTCGGCAAACGCCTCGAACCCGACGGTCCAATCCGCCACGAAAGGTTTGTCGTAGATCCCGTCACGGATCAGGATGTGACAGAGCCCCAAGGCCAGGGCACCATCGGAGCCGGGCCGGATGGGAATCCACTCGGCATCGGGAAGCTCGGCGGCGGCGGTTTTACGCGGATCGATGACGATGATCTCGGCCCCCTCGTCGGCCGCAGTCTTGAGCTGTTCGAACAAGGCCGGCGGCGTGGCGGTGGACGGATCCGTTCCCCACACCACGATCAGATCGCTGTTGTCCACGTCGGAAAACATGTCGATGTGCAGACAGCCCATGGTCAGTTTGGGGGCCAGGACACCCAGAGAGGTGTAGCAGGGGGCGCCCACCCCGAAGGTGTTGGGCGAACCGTAGGGAAAGAGAATACTGGTGGCCAGGTAGATTTCGGCGCCCTTGAGTTTAAACGCATCCTTGAAGGCGCGTTCGTAGGAGCCGGTGCCGGCATAAAAGGCCGCTGCTTCCGGGCCATGGGTCGATTTAATCTGGTTCAGCCGGTCGACGATGATCGTGTAGGCCTCATCCCAGCCGATGGGCTCGAAGTCATAGCCGCCCTTGGGGCCGACCCGTTTCATGGGCTGGGTAAGGCGCTTTTCCGAGTAGACCACTTCTTCGACGCTGCCAGCGATGGGGCAGAGCACCTTGCCCAAGGGGGCGTCGGGATCGGGGTCCAGGTGAACGATCCGGTCGTTCTCGTCAAAATGAACAATGACGCCGCATCCCGGGCTGTGAAAACAGAGCCCGCAGATACCGTGTTTGGTTCTCACAACAACGCCTCCTTCAAATTATCCAATTTCTGGATAGGCACGACCTATTTTTCGTTCAGAAATAGGAAAATTTGGTCGAGATCAAGGCGCACGAAAAATTTTACCACAGGCATATGGTTGATATTCCGAGGATAAAATTTTTCGTGCAACGCCGATATCGGGCAAATTGGCCATTTCTGGATGAAAAATACCTATTCTCGTCGGCCTACCAGGTACTGCGAGGTAATATGCTCCCACAGATTCTCGGTTTTGCGAATTTTCCAGGCCACATTGCCGTCGTCGGCGATACCCAACGGCGGATCGAATACGCCGAATTCACCGGCGAACATGCGCCGCATGGTGTCGATCCCGCGGGCGCTGTACTGGGCGTTGCCGTTGCCGCTGAGCCAGCGCTCGGGCGGGGATACCGACTCATCCCAGGAAAAAGGATCCGAGAACAAGAACATGGCCGAACGGTCCCGCAGTACACGGTTGATTTCCGTGAGATGCTTCAAGGGGTCAGGCACTTTTTCGAGCAGGTTGATGGCTGCCGTGGTGGCAAAGGCACGCGCCCGAAAGGGCAGGGCCAGGGCGTCGGCCACGATAAAGTCGACCCGGCTGAAATCCCGGCCTTCGTCGAAACGGTGCGTTCGCGGTTCGGTGATATGGCCCTCCACGATCAGGTCGAATGCAATCTCTTTTTGCGTGAGAATTTCGCGCGCCTTGCGAATGAATCCGATGGACGTGTCCAGGCCGATGACATGATCATGGCTTTCTGCCAGATCGAATGAGAGGCGCCCCACGGCGCACCCCACATCCAGGGCATCGCCGCTTGTGGGTGTGAAGGCCTTCGACCAGACCTGATAGGCCTGCGTGGCACCGGAATCGTTGAGCAGGTCGCCGAAGTGGCTCCACAGGTAGGCCGAGAGCATACCCGGCGCGTTATAGCCCCGGTGATCACTGAGAATATCGCGTGTCTTTTCCGGCAGGAGTACGGCAATGCCCTGCTCGATCGGATAGATGCCCCCGCATTGGGGACACACCATCTCACCGATTATGATATCATCGGCCCGGGTTTCGCGGGCCGTCAGGTCCAGTGGGTTTTCAGCATCCAGACATTGTGGACAGATCAGTTTGTCTGACACCCATTGTTTCATGGTTGTTCACCTATCTGATGGTTGTGGGTTTTTGGTTGTGGGGCTCGGCAAAATAGGGGGCAGTATACATGCGCAGCGGTTGGGATTCAAGTGGGCGGACGGATTAAGGCGGGGTAACTTACATTTATCTCAATGTTTTTTTGTCATATGGTCATAACCCGTTCTCTTTTTACAGAAGATACGATCGATCGGAAATCAACTAGCAATGGGGAAAAATATTAATCTACGATCCTAAGATTGACCGCATCCCAAAACTGATTTCACCGCCTCGGCAATGGCGTTGAAACGGTAGGGTTTTTTCACGTAGGCACCGGCACCCAGCCGGCGGGTTTCCTGAACCCGATCCGATTCGGAAAACCCACTGGTGATCACGGCCCGCTGGCCGGGATGAAGATCGATGATACGACGATAGGTTTCCAAGCCATCGATGCCGGGATCCATGATCATGTCCAGCAACAACAGATCCACCGGTTGTTCGCGCACATGCTTAACGGCGGCTTCACCGCTGGCCACGCTCTCCACCTGATAGTCGAGCCGTGTGAGCATGTCGGTGGCGATTTGACGCTGTTCCTCGACGTCGTCGATAACCAGGATCCGCTCACCATGGCCTTTTAAGTTTTCGATGTTTTCCGGGTCGGAGGCCTGAAGTCGACAGGCCGTCGTGGCGGGAAGAAGAATGGTCACCGTGGTGCCCCGCCGTGGCGTGCTGCTGACATCGATGGCGCCATGGTGGTCCTTTACCGTGCCCCAAACCACCGCCATGCCCAGGCCGGTGCCACTACGGCCCATCACTTTCTTCGTATAAAAAGGTTCGAAAATGCGGTTAATATCCTCCTTCGAAATACCGACGCCGTTATCCGCGACCGTCAGCACCACGTAATTCCCCTCCTGGATGTCGTCATAGCCTTTTATGGGGGAGTCGATGTAACGATTCTCCGTTTCAATGCGGATTATTCCCCGGTCCTCGGATGCCTCGGCGGCATTGGAAACCAGATTCATCACGGTTTTGGTCAGGTGGATCGGGGAACCGCTGATGTTAAGCAAATCATCGGCCAGGTTCAGCTGGAAACCGATTCCTGCGTGGTGGTTGCACAAGGCCTTGTATTCAGGACTTTTCAGGTAGTCCTGAATGATCTGGTTCAGATTGACGATTTCAGATACCGATACACCCCGCCTGGCCAGGGTTAATAGGTCCTGGACGATATTGGCGGCGCGTTCTCCCGACCGTTGGATGGTGAGGATGGGCTGATGCAGCGGGCTGTCTGGCGGAAGATCCATTAAAATCAGTTCCGGGTAGCTGACCAATCCTGACAGAATATTGTTCAGGTCGTGGGCGACACCACCGGCCAGCATTCCAAGGGCTTCCATTTTCTGGGCGCGCTGCAACTGGTCGATCAGGCGTTGCTTTTCCTCTGCCGCGGTAACCTGTTGGGTGATATTTCTGACCATACCCAGCGCGAATTGGTTCGAAACCGCCACCAGACGGCATTCATAATGGCGAGCCTGGTCGTTTACGGTGAGTTGGTACTCGAATTTTCTCACTGACCGGATGTTGAACGATTTTTTTAGTTGTTTTCGAAAAACACGCGTAATCTCATCGGGCATGAAATGCTCGGCCTTGAGTCCGATAATCCTCTCGGCAGGGAGAAGCAGTTCTTCCGATTCTCCTCGCACGTCGATAAAGCGACCATCATGGTCAAGCTGGAATATGGTGTCGGGAATGGCGTCTAAAATGGCCTTCGTCCTGGCTTCACTTTCCCTGCTCTTTTGTTCCGCTTGCATTCGATCACGCACTTCTTTTTGTAGCGACTGCTCCCGTTCACGAATTTTATTGGCCATATTGCTGAATCGTCGGGCGATGTTGATCATTTCCTCATGCCGAATCTCATCAAAACGATAGTCGTAATCTCCCCGAGCGACCCGATCCATCCCCTGGTAGAGCAGGGCCAAGGGTTTGCGCATGAGCACCTTTAAAAGGATGTCGGTGGCGGCGGTAATGACCACCAGGCAGACGACCAAAACGAAAAGAGCGATATTGCGAAGCCAGATCTGGTCACTGCGAAAAACGTCAAGGGAAAGGGCCAAGTGGACGGCGCCGATCTTTTTCCCACGATGCTCGATGGCCTGCTGACGTACAATCTGATGGAAGATATTGTCTTGGCGGTATTGGTAGAGAACATTGCCATCGGCCTCCAGAATGACGAGGGTGGTGATAACGTCATTGCGGGCATATCCTTCTCCGATACGCCGGATCTGTTCATCATCAAAATCCCACATGGGCACGGCCAAGGTTTCGGAGAGGTTGATGGCATATTCATCCGCTTTGGTTTGTAATTGCCGGTACCAATAGTCGGACTGCCGGTTATACAGCAATACGAGAATCACACCGACTACTACCGCCACGACGGTTACCAGGCTGATGGCGAGCTCGGTGGACAGGCTTCTATGCCTAAACAAGCCAAGCGGTCGTTTTTTCCATTCAGGCGTCTTGTCTTCAGTGGGAGTCACGCGCGTACAGCTCCTGGGAGGATTCGGTTCGTCAGCATCAACGCCATGGTCGAGACCAATTCGCTGATAACGGCTATCTGCTCTCATGCTCTACAATGTTAACGGGTTTATCGCTCACTATCGTCCTTTAGTTATTATGGGTTGTCAATTCCAAAGCCCCGATATTTTGACATTGGCGCCCGGCCCTAAAAAACGGCTTTCGTCCAGGCGTGACTGGTGGTACATATCTCTATTGTTTACCTATCGCCCGTTTTAACAATCCCTATAATGACATATAAACGGAGGTAACCGTGACCGCAGTTATCACACCGACGGCTTACACCCTCGTCATCGAGCCGGATCTGGAACGTTTTCTTTTCGTGGGCCACTTGACCATGACCGCCAGGATCCATCACCCCATCGATCGCATCGATTTGGACTGTGCCGAACTGGCCATCTGGCAATGCCGGATCATGGACGAAGACACCGGGGGTGACCCCGTCGATTGTCCCTTTACGCTGGATCCGGCCAACCAGAAACTGACCGTGCATTTGCCTGTATCCCGGTCGGACAATGTTACCCTGACCATCGATTACATCGGCCAGATCAACAACCGCATGGCCGGTTTTTACCGCAGCCGTATTCACGGCGGTGTCGGGACCGACCATATCGCCGTGACCCAGTTTCAGGAAAGTGACGCCCGACGGGCGTTTCCTTGCCTGGATCATCCGGCCCAAAAAGCGGTTTTTTCGGTGACCATGATCATCCCCGAAGCGCTGACGGCCATTGCCAACACCGGCATCCAGCGCATCGAGGCATTGGATGACGGCCGCAAGAAAATCGTCTTTTATCCGACCCCCATGATGTCCACCTACCTGCTCTTCTTTGGCGTGGGACCCTTTGAGTTTCATGAAGATGATCGAGACCCGCGGGTGCGGGCCGTGTGTTTACCGGGCATGGGGGACCAGACCGTTTTCGGCCGCCAATTCGGGCGTCTCGCCCTGGCCTATGGTGAAGATTATTATGGTATCGATTATCCGCTGGATAAAATGGATCTGATCGCCGTGCCGGATTTCGCTTTCGGTGCCATGGAAAATTGGGGGGCCATCACCTTTCGCGAAAACCTGCTCCTGCATGTGCCTGGGGTGACGTCGCGCGAAGGCGAGTCACGCATCTGTGAGGTGATCGCCCACGAGATCGCCCATCAGTGGTTCGGCAACCTGGTGACGCCTGAAGACTGGAAATACCTCTGGCTCAATGAAAGTTTCGCCACCTATTTCGGCTACGGCATGGTGGATCATTACCATACCGACTGGCAAGTGTGGGATCAGTTCGTTCGTAACCAGACCGAAACCGCCTTGACCCGTGACGCCCTGCACGAAACCTTTGCCATTGAAATGCCCGGTGATGCCCAGGTGGCCATCACCACCAGTACGGCACCGATCATCTACAGCAAGGGCGGCAGCATCCTGCGTCAGCTGGAAGCCTGGATCGGACCCGATCATTTCAAGGAAGGACTCAGGCGATACCTGACGGACTTTGCCTATGGCTGTGCCGCCAGTCATCATCTGTGGGAGTCGCTTGCCGCGACGTCCGGCATGCCGGTGGACGTGCTGATGAAAAACTGGGTTACCCAGCCGGGATTTCCCGCGATCACGGCCCGCAAAACCGCCGGCACGCTTACCTTGAATCAGCGCCGCTTCACCTATTTGCCCGCCGATGCCGACCAGCGGTGGATGGTGCCGGTCACGGTGGTCAGCTATGCCGCCGACGGCAGTGCCCATACCCAGACGGTGGTGATCGATCAGACCGACACGGATATCAGCCTGCCGCCGGACACGGTGGCCTATAAAATCAACCCGGATCAGACCGGTTTCTACCACACCTGTTACGAAGAAACGGAAAACCTGAATCGGTTGGGCCGGATGGTCAATGACCGGAAACTGTCGGTCATGGATCGCTGGGGCATCCAGAACGACCTTTTTGCCCTGGTCAAGGCGGGCGATGTGCCCATGGCGCGTTTCCTGGAAATGGCAGGCAACTATCTCTCCGAACAGGCGTACCTGCCCCTTGCCAGTCTGGACAGCCATTTGTTCGAGGCCGGCCTGGTGTTAAGGGGGGATATCCGGACCCACACCATCCGCACCGCCGAAACGCTAACCAACGCGGCGCTGAATGCGCTGGGGACCCTGCCCGCTGCCGATGAAGCCCCTACCACGGCCATGCTGCGCGACCAGCTGTTGGGGCATGCTGCCCTGTTGGGCAATGCGGCGGTTCTCGATTTTCTTGCCGATCAGTTCAAGGCCTTCATGGGCGGGGCGATTGTCGCTGCGGATATTTTCCGTGGGGTGATGACCGCCGGTGGCGCCCGGGGTGACGACCAGGCCCTGGATCATATCATCAAGCGTTTTGAAGATAGTGCGGTGGAGCACGAGCGGATGACCCTGGCCACCGCCCTGGGCGCGTTTGGCCAGCGTTCGCTGTTGGATCGCGCCCTGGATTATGCCCTGGACAAGGTTCCGGATCGCATCCGCTTTTTACCACTGGTGGCGGCGGCCGGCAATCCGGCGGCCGCCGAGTATTTATGGGTGTGGTTTGAAGATCACCTGGCCAAGATGGAGAATATGCACCCGATGCTGTTCGAACGGGTCGTGGCGGCTTTTGTCCCCGGTCCGGGGCTTGAGGACACTGATCGCACACGGGCTTTTTGCAAGACACTAAAGGAAACGCAGCCCCGTCTCAAGGATGTCGTAGCTCTGTCGTTGGAGCGACTGTCGGTGAATGCTGCCTTCCGTGAGCGTGAGCAATAATTGAAAACTGTGCGGTTAGCAGTTGGCGATTAGCGGTTAGCCAAAAAAAATGGTGGAGATGCGCGCTTTCAGAAAACAGCTAATGGCTAATCGCTAACCGCCCATGGCTAATAATTTTGTCCATCATGAAACGGCATCTTTTACCCGGCGGTGTGGCGCGCGATGGCTTCGAGCACGTATGGATAGATCGTTTCCACGATACGGGTGTACCCCTCGGCCGTGGGATGCAGCTTGTCCGGTCGATTGAGCGTATCGCTTCCGGCCACGCCTTCCAGGAAAAAGGGGATCAAAGCGATGCCGTGTTTTTCGGCGATGGACGGGTAGATTTGAGAAAAGGCCCGGGTATACTCGGGACCCAGATTGGGCAGCATCTGCATGCCGGCCAGCACCACGTCGATGCCGCGTGTTTTTAGATAATCCACCAGATAATCCAGGTTGGTGTTGAGCAGCTCGGGGTCCAGTCCCCGTAATCCGTCGTTGGCCCCGGTCTCCAGGATGACGATGTCCGGGGCCAGGCTGGAGATCACCCATTCGATGCGCGAACGGGCGCCGCTGCTGGTTTCGCCGCTCACCCCGGCGTTGACCACCCGCCAGTTGTGCCCGTCCGCCAGAAGCCGCCGGGCCAGTTGCGCCGGATAGGCCTGGTCCTCGGCCACCCCCAATCCGGCGGTCAGGCTGTCGCCCAGCGCCACGATGGTGCCTGCATAGGCCGGGGCGGGGGATTGAGCTTCAGCAACGGTTTTCTCACCCGTCTGCTCCTGACTGCAGCCACCTAGCACCAAGCCAAAACCGATCAACAGCAGCGCCATCACTTTCAACGTGATATTCTGCCGAGCTCGTCTGGTTCCCACGCTCCTGCGTGGAAACCCATATTCCATCCTGCGAAGCCCGATTGATGCTCTCACGCGGAGTATGGGAGCCAGGCGAAACAGCCTATTAAAAGATGGCTTAAAAATTGGATTTTGGTTCAAGGCCAAGGCGGAATCGCATTTCGAACCGGAGGCATACTGAAGTATGTTGAGGATTCGAAAAGCGATTCCAACGCCGGGATTGGGCCAAAAGACATTTTTAAGGCGGCGTTTATTCATTTTGTTGCTCCCTTAGATACACAACCGGTTTCTTCGCCACAATCGTGCGTGACGCGGTCAACCCCACCCCAACCGTTAACAGCACGGTCAACCCGATCATAACCAGGGATGTGGCCATAAACGGTCGATAGCCGATATCCAGTTTGACCGTGCACACATACCAGGCACCGGCCTGGGCCATGATCAAGGCCAGGGCGCTGCTGAGCAGGCCGATCAGCAGATTCTCCACGGCAAAGACACCGAGGACAAACCGCCTGCCGGCCCCCAGAATCTTGTAATAGACCGATTCCACCACCCGTTCGGCCCGCGTGGCCAATATGGCACTGACCAGAATCAGGACGCCGGCCGCGATACTAAAGATGCTGAAGGCGCGCAGAATTCTCGCCAGGCGACCCATGAGTCGGATGAAGGTGGAGAGGGTCTGGGATAGATCGATCACACTGACATTGGGAAACGCGGAGACGATTTTAACTTGCAGCGCGCCCATTTGATTTTCCGGTACGCGTAGAGCGGCAAACAGGGTCTGGGGCGCTTTTTCCAGCACCGACGGCGGAAAGACGAAGTAGAAGAACGGGCTCAGGGAGCGATTGTCACGGGCGCGAATGCTGGAGATGCGTGCGGTCAGGGGGACGCCTTGAATTTTGAAGTGCAGCCGGTCGCCGATTTTCATTGGCTGCATGTCCACGATGGTGTCCATCACCGACACCTGGGGCTCGTTCCAGTCGCCACGAAAGAGCGACGTTCCATCGATCAATGTCTCATCGTCCAGCAGGGTCTGCCGATAGGTCAGGTTGAATACCCGTGAGAGGTTATCGCGACGTTTACGGCTTTCCCGGCGATGGTCGATGGCGGAATCGTTAACGGCCGTGATGCGCGCGCGAATGATCGGGTAAAATTGAATCGGCTGGCCGATGGTCTGGCTAAATGTCTCGGTCTGTGTCGGCTGGATATCCACAAAAAAAGCGTTGGGTGAATCGGCCGGGAAGGAACGGACGAAGGTGGCATTGAGATTCCTTTCGATCAGACTGTCGCCGAAGATCACCGCCAGGGCCACGGTCAGCGTGATCAGGATGGCGCGTGTGGCGTTGCCCCGTCTGAACAACCCGCGGATGGCCTGGCGAAGAATCAGCTGGCGGACGGGCAGCCGCCGGAGTACAGCCAGGGTCAATTGGGCCAATAGGGCGGCGACCAGGACCATGGCCACGATAGCGCCCACGAAGTAAAGCCCGAAGCGGAGGTCTTGCATGTGCCATAACACCAGGAGGAGAAAAAATAGCAGTACCAGCAGACCGGATACAATGGCGGGCCAACGACTGGTGGCGGATTGTCGATTGAAGATGGCCAGGGGCCGCATCTGGCTGGTCCGGTACAGGGGCTGAAGCGAGAACAGGGCCACCACAAAAAAGCCCAGGACGACGGCCTCGGTGATGCCGGTCCAGGAGAGAGACGAGGAGAGATGATCGGGCAAAAATGGGGCCAGCAGCCTTCCCAGGCCGGATTGGGCGGCCACTCCGGCCAGGATGCCGACGCCGGTTCCAATGGCGCCGAGGAAAAGAACCACCAAGGAAAAATGAATGGTGATGAAACGTCCGGTGGCGCCCACGGCCTTCATGACGGCGATGGAACGCTGTTTTTCATCCAGAAAGGCCTTCAGGGTGCTTTGAATCCCCAGCCCGGAAACGATCAGGATAAAGAGCCCCACCAGCTTGAGGAAGAAGAGAAAATTGTCCAGAAAGCGTTTGATGGCCGAACGGGCGGTTAAAAATGTATCGATGCGAACCGTATCGTCCGGAACGGTCTGTTTAAGGACGGCGGCCACCGTATCGATCCGAGATGGATCCAGAACCTTGATCAAAACGATGCGGCGGATGCGGCTGCCCGTGCCCATCAGGCCCAGGGACTTCAGGTCCGCGGCATGGATGAATACCCGCGGGCCGAATGAGAACAGCTCCAAGGGGCGATCCGGTTCGGCGGTGACCACATCGGTGATCGTTAATGTCGTGTAGCCGACCGCAAGGGCGTCTCCGACTGACAATCCACTGCGGTCCAGAAGGGTTTGTTCGACAATGCAGGTGCCGGGTGACAGCACGGTTTGAAAATCGCGATTTGAGCGCAACGCCACCCGGCCATAAAATGGATATCCCGGTTCGACCACCTTCAGGCTGGAAAGCACGGCGGCTGATTGTTCAGGGGCGCGAACCATACTGTAGAATTCGTGAATGGCAGACCTGCGAAGGCGGCCCTGATCGCTCATTCGCTCGATGGCGCGGGCCAATGGGATGGGGATGGGGTCATAGGACCGAATGATTATGTCGGCGGCCTGAAGGGTGCGGGCGTCATCCTGAAGGGCATTTTCCATACTGCGCGAAAATCCCGAAAAGGCGGTCAGGGTGGTTAGGGAAAGCGCCACGCAAAGCACAAACAACCCGGCCTGCTGGGAAGATTGTCGCACCTGGCGGAGGATGAAGGGCAGATGTCGCATGGTTGGCTATCCTGCATCCTTGCTTTCTGGCGATAGGTCAGGGGGCTGTGTCAGACGACCGTCCATGAGGGTCAGCACCCGCTCGGCGGCGTCGGCGATTTCCGGGTTGTGGGTCACCAGTACCAGGGTGGCGCCGTGCTCATTTTTCAGTTCGATCAGCTGGTCCAACACGATACTGCCGTTTTCCGAATCCAGATTGCCCGTGGGCTCGTCGGCAAAAATCAGTTTGGGCCGGTTGATCAGCGCCCGGCACAGGGCGACACGCTGTTTTTCGCCGCCCGAAAGCTGGCTGGGCAGACTTTTGGCCCGCTTGTCCAGACCGACGCGTTCCAGCAGTATATCGGCGCGCAGACAGGCATCCCGGTCGCCGCTCAGCTCGGCCGGAAACATGACATTTTCCCTGGCCGTCATGGACGGCACCAGGTGAAAGGCCTGGAACACGAAGCCGATGTCCCGGTTGCGCAGAGGGGCCAGATCCTCCTCGGTGGCATGGGTGATCTCCCGGCCATCAATGAACAGCTGCCCGGTCGTGGGATGATCCAGGCCGGAAAGCAGGGTCAGCAAGGTGGTCTTGCCGCTGCCGCTGCTGCCCTTGATGACGATGAATTCACCGGGCTGCACTGATAGGGAAACGTCATCCAGGACGGTGATGGACCGATCGTCCAGCCGATAGGTTTTGGTTAAATTGCGGGCTTCGAGGATGGGCATGGGGAACCTGTCTGTTGTTTGGATCGTTAGGATCGCGATTTGTTTACAACATAAGGCATCGTTATCGTTTTTCAAACATTAACCGGTGATCCGCAGAAGCGGGCCATGCTCGAGAAAAATTGTAATCGATCCATTTTCGCTTACCCTGCATTTGCTCTTCAACAGGCTTGTCACCATGAAATTGTTTCTGATATAGTTCAGAATTTCCTGCCCCCCAAGTAATCATGGAGAGACATGAACCACACCATTCACAATAAACTGGTATCCTTTTCTGGTCCATTGCCGACGACTGTCTGCGCGACGTTTATGTGCGGGGCAAATATCGCGATGTGATTCTGCCCATGGTGGTCCTGCGCCGCATCGACACCCTGCTGGAAACCACCAAGGAAAACGTGCTGGAAGAGGTCGCGCTTCAGCGCGGTGATCTGGGACTGACCGAGCTTGACGACAGCGGGCTGAAAGAGGCTTCCGGGTATGTATTTTACAACACCGGCAAGTGGACCCTGAAAAAGCTGTATGCCACGGCCACCAATAACCAGCAGATTTTAAGATCAAGGCCAAGCAGTTTGTTAAAATTTACGGGCAAATGGCGTCCATCATGCCGTTTGAGATCGTTGACTGGGAAAAACTGTTCTGGTTTTTGAACTTCTTGATTCCGAAACTGATCGTCCATGACCGGGATGCCGACCAGATCGATGAATTACTGGAATCCGTGGACCTGTCCTCCTATGGCCTGGAGCGGGTGAAACTCAATCATAGTATCGACCTGGATGCCGACGAGACCGAGCTGGACCCCCAAAACCCCAACCCACGGGGTGTTCATGAAACTGGTGAAGACCGCGATCCCCTCGATGAAATCATCCGTGAGTTCAACGAGCGCTGGTTTCAGGGCTGGAGCGCCACGCCGGAAGAGCAGCGGGTCAAATTCCTCAGCATTGCCGACAGCATCCGGGCACATCCGGGTTTCGAGGAGAAATACCAGAACAATCCGGACACCCAGAATCGCATACGGGCCTTTGAAAAAATATTCGAGGACGTCATGCTCAAAACCCGCCGGACCGAGATGGAGCTTTATAAGTTGCTGGCCAATGATGCGGCGTTCAAAGCCGCCATGCAGCAAAGCCTGCAAAGGGTGGTTGGGTTATAACGACAGTGGCTTTTCAAGAGGAATAGTTGCCAAAGATGGAACCTGCTCAATTGTTACGACAGTCTGGCAATAATTCCTTTACCATTGTCTCCACAGCGTAGAGACAATATATTCATTTGTAAACATTTCACCGAATCAGAATCTGTGGCGTAATTATTTGCTGAAAAACCACGGCCGTATTGTCGTTGCAATTGTGCACTCAGTGCGTGCACTAAAGAGGAAACCATTCCTGAAGCGTTGTCTTCAGTTTCTGAAAAGCGTCGTCCGTGCATCGCCCGACACTGACACGTCGGGCGATGCGTCCATAAATAGAAGAAGACCGCGGCATGCGGATGTATCGAAGCGCCTCTTCCATGGCTTCCTTCGGACGGGCCGGCTTTATTTGGCCTGCTAAGAGATACGTTTTATTTTCCAGCCATTTTCGAAGTGGTGGGTCGTTCCCCCTCCATCCCAAGGCGGCATCTACTTCCGGAGAGTCACTAAAAACCCAGTTTTCCAGCTCCGGATCAATAACGATGACGGTTGCCCGATCGGCCCAACCGGATCGTGAAAGCATGGTTGTGACCTGCTTCTCCAATTCGTTTCTGGGCGTCTCTTCTTGTCCACAGCCTTCACGATCAAACATGACGATAGCATGGGCAAATCGCTTGGCAAAAGGGCGTAAAAATGCATCGGCATGCAGCAGACACCCGGGGTCGCTTTCCGGATGGATATAATAGACCGCCGATATGGGACGAACAGCCAACGCTTGTGGACGACTGAGCAGACCTTCCAAGGCAAATTTCATGTTTTTATCCGCTGTGAGGACAGCCAAATCTGATTCATATGCACATGCATTCATCCCAACACCCCACCTGCAAACAGAACCCCCAGATTAGCCTCCCCTTTCCAATCCCTCAGGGCCGGATGCTCATCACCTTTGACGATGTCGACGGCGCCTTGATTGGTCTTGGCAAAACACAAGACATTCCTGGATTCTACCAGACTGAGTACAACGGGTGAGTGTGTTGCCACGAGAATTTGGGCGTCATAGACTGATGAAAGGGATTGGAACATCGTATCGACCGCTCGTGGATGAATGCCGTTTTCCGGCTCTTCGATAAGATAGATGCCCGAAAAATTGGGAAGATAAGCCGGGATAGAGAGCGCCATTAGTCGCAAGGTCCCATCTGAGGCCATCCACGAAGGCACTTTGAGGCCACCGGAATATTCAAGCATCAAATAGCGATGCCGGTCGTCTTCACGTTCGATGGTGCGTATATTTTCAAGATCCGGCAAGGCAGTGCGCAAATGAGATATCCAGTGCGCAAAGCGATTCTCATCCGTACTTTTTAAACGATCGATTACCCATGGTAAATTTGATCCGTCGGCCTTGAAGTTCCGTCCCTGCCCAGGGGGGCTTGCCTTGCGAATCAGCAAGCTGTTAAGCATTAGCTGGGTGACATTTTCTGTCAACATATTTTTTAGCCAGGATGTTGCCGGAAAATTGGCTTCGTCCGCTGGAAGGTTGGCCAACGCTGATTTTTGAGGGCCGAGCTTAAAAGAAGGCGCCCAGCCTTTTCCTTTTTCACGGTAAACTTCAGAGTAGTAATTGTCATTCCCGTCCGGGACTTTGTTGACAATGACCGATGTGCCTTTCAACCGTGACGGTGTTATGATTGTTTCAGGAGGGGCTATTGCCGATGGGAAAAGGGACCGCTGGGAGCGCGCTGGTGAGCTCTCCATCTTTTTTAAGAGCACTTTTTCAGCACGAATCGATATTTCCTGGCTGACTTGATCGAATTGCAAAGCGATTTCATAGCGGATCGCCTCAAATTCCGGGTCGCGCAGCAAACCACGAATTTTTTCCGGGATTGTCGCCTCGATGGCCATTTCAAAGCCGTCGCCTTTTCGCCAATAGAGCACATCCTCAAAATTTTTGGTTCTTTTGCCGATCGCAGATATCGGTCCCTCCGAGACAAAATCCCCTAAAAAAGATACGACGTCCAGAAAGGTTGTTTTGCCACTAGCATTCGGCCCAACCAGCACTTGAAAAGGTTCTAGATTTTGCCTGATATAATGTAGACAGCGGTAATTTTTGGCTTCGATGAGGGTAATCATTGTAGCGTCCCTGTCGTCATTTGATTTAGTATGCTTGTGGTAAAGTTTTTTGCGCGTTTTGAAACAGTTAACTCCGCAATGGCAATTGTAACAGCAATAAATTGGTTTGTGGAGCATGTTTATGGAAATACCCTCCACAAATCAATTTGAGGAGCCTATACCTTCCACAACCGATACTAAAAGGAAGTACCATTTCCAGCCCTATACAAAAAATTTAACGTTAAACCCCCTTTTTAGCGCAGGGCTTGTCATTTTATTCGGATGAGGCTACTCATGCAAAGCAACGATATGCCAAATGAGGAGCCGATAAAAGATAAAATGGACGACAATCAGGATTGCCGGCCGGACCCGGAAATTTTGATCCAGCTGGCCAACACGCGCATGCCCTTCGGAAAATACAAAGACCGGCGCCTGATCGACCTGCCCGAGCCTTATGTGGTCTGGTTTTCACAAAAAGGGTTTCCGCGCGGCAAGCTTGGACAGATGCTGCAAATGGTCTATGAGATCAAGGTCAATGGGCTGGAGTATCTTTTTGACAGGCTCAAAGTTTGATCGTGAAGAATACTGATGAAAGCCGAACAAGACAATCGGCCGGACCCGGGGATTCTGCAGGAACGGGTCAATATGCGAATGCCCTTTGCAAAATAAATCGAAAGTCGGTACCAGATGAGCACGCAAGTTCTACATTTTGATGATTTCAAGCCGGGACAAACCTATGCGACGGCCCGCCGGACGGTCAGCGAAGCGGATCACGTCAATTTTGCCACCAGCTTCGGATTTTTCGAGCCACTTTTCATGGACCGCGATTTTGTGAAGACCAGCACCCCATACGAAAATCCCATCGTCCCCGGTGCGCTGACCTTTTCCGTGGCCGAGGGGCTCACCATCCTGTCCGGCCTGCTGCATTCGGGCATGGCCTTTCTCGGTGTGGCGCTCGATGTTCTCAAACCGGTTTTCATCGGTGACACCCTGACGGTGGACATCGAGGTGGTCGACACCCGCAAAACGAAAAAGCCGGACCGGGGGATTGTCACCTTTCGGCATCGGGTGAAAAACCAGGCTGGTGTTGAGGTGATGGTTTATACGGTCAAGCGGATGATGCGCCGAAAACCCGCATCGTGAGTCGGCCAGCCGGTTTAACCACTTCTTTAAGCATTGACGATGCGCAATTGTTAATATACTTAATGCACATAAATATTGCGCATTGGAGGCTTGCATGGAATCCTATCTTTATAATCCCAAAGCTGGAAAAAAGGCCACGAATGTAAGCATTAACAGTGACTTGTTGAAGCAGGCCAAGGCACTGAACATCAATCTGTCAAAGACACTAGAAGATCGCTTGGCCGAACTCTTGATCGAGGAAAGGCGAAAGACCTGGAAAGCGGAAAATAAAGACGCCATCGATGCCTACAATCGTCGGATCAAAGAAAAAGGCGTATTCAGCGATGGGTTGAGGCGCTTCTGATGACCCAGTTCGATGTATATGAGAATCCAAATGCGGAAACGAACCAGACCGTACCTTATCTGCTCGATGTACAGTCAGACCTTCTCGATGGCCTTGCCACCCGCGTGGTCATCCCACTGGTCGATGCGAGAATCGTCGGCAAGCCCATCCTGCATCTCAATCCGCGATTCCATTTCGACGATACATGGGTCGTAATGTCAACGGCCGAACTCGCCGGTGTTCCGATGGGCGCGTTGGGCAAAAAGATCGGCTCTCTAAAAGATCAACGCAATGAAATCATTGCCGCGCTTGATTTCTTGATTACCGGTTTTTAAATAGAAAAGGACAAAGATCGCAATGACGGAAAATAAAGCCACCCGACAGTTGCACGTTTCGTCTTCCGTTATCGATACGGGGCTGTGTACCGGCTGCGGCGCCTGCGTCGGGCTCTGCCCCTATCTTCGAACCCATCGGGGCAACACGGTCGTGCTGTTTGATTGCGATCGTGAAGACGGTCGCTGCCGGCGATACTGTCCCCGGATGGAAACGGATTTGGATAAGCTTCAACAGGCACTTTTCGATGTGCCGGATATCACCCCGGCGCTGGGCGCCTTCAAGGGGCTCTACATGACCCGGGCAATCGATCCTGAGATTCGGTCCCGGGCCCAGCACGGCGGCACCGTGACCGCCTTGACCTGTCTGGCGCTTTCGGAAGGTCTCATCGGCGGGTGGGTGGTAGCGCAGGAAGACACCCCCATGCAGCCCAGAAGCACGACCGCCTTTAGTAGGGCCGACGTTCTGGCAGCGGCTGGCAGCAAATTCGCCAACGCCCCGGCGGTGGCCGAATTCAATCGTGTGTCTGCCGAAGGGCAAGGGCCGTTGGGGGTGGTGGCCACTCCCTGTCAGGCCCAGGCCCTCGCCAAAATGCGGAGCAATCCAGCGGATGCGGATGCCGTCCGGGTGGCCCGCCTCAAGCTGACCATCGGTCTGTTCTGCGGATGGACCCTGGATTGGCGCAAGCTGCGGGAACTGGTGCTCGAGGCGGTCAAGGGCGAGACCATTCTGTCCATGGACATTCCGCCCTCCAGTCATGCCTGCATGCAGGTCGAAACGGACAGCGGTGTGATCGACATTCCCATCGATCAAGTGAACGGCTGCGTTCGTGGATGCTGTGACTACTGCACGGACATGACGGCCGAGTTCGCCGATATTTCGGTTGGGTCGTCGAGAAGCCCGGAAGGGTGGGACGTGGACAGGCACTGGAACCAGACCATCGTCAGAAGCGAGGCCGGCGAGCATCTGATGAATCTTGCCAAGCAAAAGGGGATCCTGGAATTCAAGGATGTGCCGCCGGAGAACCTGGCCAAGCTCAAATCCGCCGCCATGGGCAAGAAGCGCAATGGCCAGTCGAATTTGCGTCGCCTGCTTGCAGCGGACAACGCCCTGGCTTCCTGATCGATCGATTTCGTCGATAAACTCGTAAGAATTTGTCTTTCTGACGGTTTCGTAAAAAGTTCGAGATCAAGGCTTGCGAATCCCGAGGAATGAGGCGTACATATAGTACTCCGCAGTGACGAGGGGTGACGCGTAACGCCGATATCGGACTTTTTACGGAACCGTCAATTTTTATAGGTGTTTGCATGTCTATTATAACCGCAAAAAAAAACAAGGCAGAACGTCTCCTGATGATGGGCAACGAAGCCATTGCCCGGGGTGCACTGGAGGCCGGTGTCAAGGTCGTTGCCGCCTATCCCGGAACCCCGTCTTCGGAAATCCCCACGGCCTTGGGAGATGTCGCCGACGAGATGGGGCTGTATGTGGAGTGGTCCACCAACGAAAAAGTGTCCCTGGAAGTGGCGGCGTCAGCCGCCTATTCGGGGCTGCGCAGCCTGTGCACCATGAAGCAGGTCGGCGTGAACGTGGCCTCCGATTTTTTGCTCCACCTGGCGGAATACGGATCCCGCGCCGGCCTAGTGCTGGTCACCTGCGAGGATCCCGGCTCCCTGTCGAGCACCAATGAAGGGGATTCCCGGCCGTACAGCAAGATGATGGAGTTCCCCCTGATCGAACCGGGCGATATCCAGGAAGCCAAGGACATGACCCGCTGGGCCTTCGAGCTTTCCGAAACCATCAGAAATGTTGTCATGCTGCGCAGCGTCACGCGCATGTCGCATGCCTCGGGCAATGTGACGGTCGGTGATCTTCCGCAGACGGACGTTACAGCCGATTTCCAATGCACCGGCGAATTTTTCGATCAGATGACGGGTCCGGTCATGACGCTTCCATCCACGGCGCCGGTCCAGCGCCTGCGCCAGCACGAAGGGTTGGCCAAGGCCATCGCCTGTTTCGAAGAGAGTCCCTTCAACACCTACACCGGACCGGAGCATCCCGAACTGCTGATCATCACCAGTTCGGCCGCCACGTTTTATTGTCGGGAAGCCATCGCTATTTTAGGACTCGAGGAACGGGTGGGGCTCCTGAAGCTGGGCACGACCTGGCCGCTGCCACCGCGCCTGATTGAAACGCGCCTGGCCGCCACAGGCCGCGTGCTGATTGTCGAGGAAGGCACCCCGTTTCTGGAAGACAATGTCAAGGCCCTGTTTGCCGACCGGGTCGAAACGGTCGGGCCGACGCGGTTCCACGGGCGTGCGGACAAGACCATCCCTTCCGTGGACGAACTGAATCCCGACATTGTCATGGTGGCCCTGGCGGGGCTTCTGAATCTGCCGACCGACGACAGCACGGCCGACTACCACAAACGCATCTCGGCTGCACTCCAGGGTGGGGTGCCGGACCGGGCGATGACCTTCTGTCCTGGATGCCCTCACCGCGCCTCTTTTTGGCTGCTGCATGAAGCGCTCAAGCTCGACAACCGCCGCGGCTTTATCAGTGGCGACATCGGGTGTTACACGTTAGGCGTGGCGGATTGCGGGTTCCGGGCCGTAAAAACGGTCGCCGCCATGGGCTCGGGCGTGGGCATGGCCTCCGGGTTCGGCAAACTGCGGCGTTTTGGCATGGAGCAACCGGTCATCGCGGTTTGCGGAGATTCGACCTTTTTCCATGCCGCCATGCCGGGGCTGGTCAATGCCATCCACAACCAGGCGGATATGATCATGGTGATCCTGGACAACGCGGGCACGGCCATGACCGGTTTTCAGCCCCATCCCGGGATTCCGGTCGGAGCGGATGGAAAGCCGTTGCCGGCCCTGGACATACCGACCCTCTGTCAGGCCATGGGGGCGCGGGTGGAAATCGCCGATCCGTTTCAATTTGATGCCGCACGACAGACCATCGCGGAATTGATGGATGATACGGGTGGGGTGCGCGTGCTGGTGTTGCGACAGGCCTGTGCGTTGAGTCCGGTCCGCAAGGGCAAGAAGGAATGGACCGTGTCGGTTGACCCGGATAAATGCCTGGGCGAGGCCTGCGGCTGCAACCGGCTGTGCACCCGGATTTTCAAGTGTCCCGGCCTGATCTGGGATCCGGAACGAAAAGAGATGCGCATCGACGAATTCGTTTGCGTGGGCTGCGGCGTCTGTGCCCAGGTCTGCCCCCAAAACGCGATTACGGTTGAAAAGGTGGTGAATTCATGAACCAGGCAAAATTGAAATACGACCCCTACAATCTGATCATCACCGGAGTCGGCGGCCAGGGCAACGTCCTGGCCAGCCGGATGGTCGGCGATATGCTGTCCCGCCTGGGATTTGACATTACCATCGGTGAAACCTTCGGGGCGTCCCAGCGGGGCGGGTCGGTGATGAGCCACCTCAGAATATCGCAAAAAGGAAGCTACTCGCCCCAGATTCCCATGGGCTGCGCCCACATGATCGTGTCCCTGGAGCCCGCGGAAACCTTAAGGGTGCTCCGGGCATACGGCAACCCGGACGTCAAGGTGATCACCAACATGCGGCCGGTCCGCTCCATCAGTGTCATCAGTGGTGAGCAGACATACCCGGCGCCGGAAACCATCATGGGCTGGATCCGAGACTTTTCCGAAAGCGCCTGGTTTCTCGACACCACGGAAACCGCAACCCGGCTGGGCAATCCCATCTTCGGCAACGTCATGCTGGTTGGCGCCCTGGCCAAGACCCATGAGTTGCCACTTGACCGCGACACCTTCGAAGCGGTGGTCAGAAGCCGGATGCCTGAATCCAAGGTCCCGGTAAACCTGGAGGCCTTTGATGCCGGTGGCGCGATGATCGAGGGCTGACTGTTTCTATTTTAAGGTTCGCAAATTAAAAAAAAGGATGGATACCAAAGTATCCATCCTGTCATTTTATTTCGGTTTCCATAAAAATTATTGCTCAAAACTCATCAACCCATCCTTTAGCATATATACGGGATTATATCCTACGCTCATCAAATAGCGAACCGCAAGGGGGGCCTGTTTTCCCTTGTAATCGATCACAATCACTTTCTTGTCCTTGGCGATTTTTTTATAACGGCTACTCAGATAAGGTAGTGGAATCTTGTGGATGTATTTTTTGCGATTTTCTGACGAGAGGGATGCCATCTCGTTGCTAAGGTGCTTGGTGTAAAAGCCCATTGAATACTGTTTACGAATTCGAATATCCACCACGCAGTAATCTTGAAAATTTTTCTTGAAGGTGGCCGAATCGATCTCATTAACTTTGAATGCGGGCAGTGAATTGGTTTCTTCAAGTGCATAACCGGCTGATTTCCAGGCTTTTATTCCTCCAGAGAATGTATTGATGTGGGTATACATACGGTTGGCTACCAGCCCGACAGCTTCAAGGTAGTACACTCATTTCTGACTCAGGCAGTAGGTGACGATCAGCGTGTCCATATTGTTGGGCATTTTATCTGACCCCATGATGGTGTCCAGGGGGATGTTGACCGAACCTGGGATATGACCCTCGTTGAATTCGATATCACTGAGGGGATTGAGAAGGAATAGCTTCTGGCCGGAATCCAACTTGCCTTTGAGTGCTTCAGCCGACAAATCTTTCCATCCGCTGAAACACGGATGAGGTTGAGCAATCATTAATATTATCAGGCTAATGACCGCTCGACAAATCGTCGAAAAAGCCTTCATGAAGTCCTCCAATCGTTTAGGTTAGGTGCCGCCAATAACAATGTTGATTTTTGGGTTTGAATTGTTAATCGGCTACTACGAAAAACCACACGGTCAATCAGCATGAAGGCAGTCAAACGAACGCATAATTATCTAACAATTCAAGCCTTGTTTTGATTTTTATGATTTTGTTAAGGCAAGAAGAATATCGCACGGTTTATGGAAAACTTGAATGGCCCTGTTTATAACCTAAATGTCGCTCACCAGCCGGGTTGCAAGGAGCGGATGAGATTCACCTCCTTGCGATAACGCGCAATGGTATCGCGGTGGGCATGGAAGGGATTGGCCGGGGCGGGCGGTTCCGGTAGTTGGAGTCGCTCCTCGAAAGGCGTCTGCTCAACTTTCATGTTATAAGCCATTACCATGAGCGCCTCCAGGTTGATGGAATCCTGCAGATTGTACGCCAGCAGCGTCTCCAGGGCGCAAGAATCGTCCTTTCGCTGATAGGCCTTCCATAGCACCACCGCAAAGCACCCGTCTATATCCTCGAGACCGCCCCGGCCGACACCCAATCGTGCTTCGCAGCATTTGAGCCCGCCGGTATAGCCGAGACTGGCCAGCACGTAGCGCAGGTCGATGTGGGCCTGTTCCAGGCGGCGACCGAAATGGCGCTCGATGACCGGCACATCGAAACATTTCCCATTGAAGGTGACCAATAGATCGTACCGGCGGATATCCTCCATGAAATCGTCGAGGTTCTCTCCATTTACATAGGTAAAGGTGGCCGAGCCGTCGTACAGGGCGATGGTGCTGATGGTGCAATCTGCCGCAAGCCCCGTGGTTTCGATGTCCAGGTAGGCGGTGCGGTCTCCGAATTGGTCGAACAGGCGCCACTGCTGGCCGGCGGTAAGATGGGCGGCGAAAAAATTCGGATTGCGCCGGTCCAGTTCGCGTCTGGAATCCTCCAAGGCGGCCATGATTTGTCTACGTTTGGAATCGGGGATTTTCAACGTCCGATTTTCCACAAACGCGTCCCAGTGATCCACACCGGCGGACCAGAAATTTCGTTCTGTTTTCGGACCGATTCCCGGGATATGAATAAATGTTTGTCGAAGCATGCGATGGCTCTTAACCGGTTTCTCAGATAATTGAAACGGCATTTTCGAAAAACGGTATAGCATCGCATGTTGATCCGTTCAAATTTTCCGGATTCGGCGCTTGTCATTGTCGCCTATTTTCCATATACGGTGGGCTTGTCTTTCGGTGAAAATAAACATCATGGCCATCCCAAAGAGGAAAAGGCAGCCTTGCTCGGAACCATCGTCAACACATTGAGTATCATCGCGGGAAGCCTGATCGGGATCTTCTTTCGGGGAGCGATCCCCGAAAAATTCAGCACCACCATCATGCACGCCATCGGGCTGGCGGTATTGTTGATCGGTTTGAAAACGGCGCTCGCCACCGATGATCTTTTGATGGTCATCATGAGCCTTGCCCTCGGCGGTTTGATCGGAGAACTGCTCGCCCTGGAGGATCGTTTGGGGGCGTTGGGCAACTGGATCGGCAAACGGATTTCCAGAGAGAGCCACGGCATATCCAAGGGATTCGTGGATGCCAGCCTGCTTTTTTGCGTAGGGGCCATGGCCATCGTCGGATCGCTGGAGAGCGGGTTGTTGGGCAACCACCAGACGCTGTTTGCCAAATCCATTCTGGATGGGATCGGAGCGCTGTTTTTCGCGTCCACCCTGGGAATCGGGGTGTTGTTCTCGGCGGTGTCCGTCTTCGTGTATCAGGGGCTGATCACCTTGACGGCATCCCATGCCAAGGATCTGTTGTCACCGGCGGTGGTATCCCAGATGTCCGCCGTGGGGGGGCTGCTCATCTTGGCAATCGGATTAGGGCTATTGGAAATCAAGCGAATCAAAATCGGCAACCTGCTGCCGGCAATTTTCATTCCCTTCGTTTACCAAGTTTTGATTTCTTTTCTTTAAAAGGCGCCTTGGCCAGGGTGACGGACGGTGACAAATAGCGATCATATTGGCCGTTTCGAAAAACTATGCTAAAAGATAAGTAAATTATGGGTTCATGGGTTTTAATTAAATATTTTCATATTAGGAGGCATAATGGGTGAAACTTCTGTTTCCATATTCGACCTTAGCCCTTCTGAAAAGTTACAGTTGGTTGAAGACCTTTGGGATGATTTGGCCGCAACGCCGTCTGAAATACCCATCCATGAATGGCAAAAAACGGAATTGTCGCGTCGGAAGACCAATCTGATGAACGATTTCACAGCAGGTTTATCATGGGATCAGGTGAAAAAAAGGGTTCGAAATCGCCATGGGCGTTGATTTACTCCTTGCGCCCGAGGCTCAGCAGGATGTTGAAGAGGCATACGATTGGTATGAAGAGCGTAGGGCAGGATTAGGTGAAGAATTCCTCAGCTGTGTTGATGCTTGCATTCAGAAAATATGTCGTACGCCTGAACTTTACCCTATAGTTCATGAGGATTTTCGTCGCGCCCTTGTACGAAGATTTCCTTATGAGATTTTTTATGAGTTTTCCTCCAGGACAGTGATTATCTATAGTATCTTCCACGCATCGCAAGATCCTGACAAGTGGCGTAATCGTTTGGTGTAAAATATTTCCTGACTCCATTCCACTTTCCCATTTTATTTGTCGATCCGTCAATTTTTTCGGTTTAGGGTGGCGGAAAGAAATAATTCCACCAGAAGGCGCCGGACTTGTGATCGTCTACCAGGCGCATCCGCCGGCGCATATTAAGGATATGTGCCGGTGGATGGAACGCCGTAGACGGCTGCAAGGACAAGCAAGATTGGGGAATTATTTCTTTCCGGCGCCCATAGGCGCTTGTCATTATCGCTTCAATTCTTCCAGCCCTTGGTATTGGGCCAGGCAGTCCGGATTGGCCAACGCATCACGGTTGGTCACCGGCTGACCGTGAATCACATTGCGCACGGCCAGCTCGACCTTCTTCATGTTGATGGTGTAGGGAATCTCGTCCACCTGGATGACCTTGGCCGGCACATGGCGCGGACTGCAGGTTTCGCGGATGGTGGTTTTGATTTTTTTGACCAGGGTCTCGTCAAGAAAGGCGCCCTGGCCCAGGGTGACAAACAGCACCACGCGTACGTCATCCTGCCACTGCTGACCAACGACTACACTGTCGGCGACCTCCGTTATGTTTTCCAGCGCGTTATAGATATCGGCGGTGCCGATGCGCACGCCGCCGGGGTTGAGGGTCGCATCACTACGGCCATACATGGTGATGCCTTTGGTCTGGCTGTTGATACTGATGAAATCGCCGTGGGTCCATATGCCGGGGTATTGGGTAAAGTAGGCGCCGTGATAGCGCTCACCGTCGTCATCGTTCCAGAAGAAGATGGGCATGCTGGGAAAGGCCTTCGTGCAGACCAGTTCGCCGGTCTGATCGTAAACCGGCTGTCCCTTGTTATCAAAGGCGAACACACTCATCCCCAACCCGCGTCCTTGCAATTCCCCGGCGTGGATCGGCAGTAGCGGCGTGCCTAAGGCGAAGCAGCCGTTGAGATCGGTGCCGCCGCTGATGGAGGCCAACTGCATGTCGGCCTTGATTTCACGATAGGCGTATTCGAACCCGGACACCGCCAGGGGTGAGCCGGTGGAGCAGATCATGCGCAGTTTTTCAAGGTTGCAGTCTCGGCCCGGTTGGTAGTCGGCCTCGTCCAGGGCGGCGATATAGCGGGCGCTGGTGCCGAAGATGGTCATGCCCACCGATTCGGCCAATTTCCACAACACCTCCGGGCCGGGATGGAAGGGCGAGCCGTCGTACAGCACCAGGGTGGCGCCCACACCCAATCCGCAGACCAGCCAGTTCCACATCATCCACCCACAGGTAGTGAAGTAGAAGAGAACATCATCGCGTCTGAGGTCGCAGTGCAGGATGTGCTCCTTGAGCTGGTTGGTGAGAATCCCCGCATGACTCTGAACCATGCATTTGGGTTTGCCCGTGGTGCCGGAGCTGTACATGACATACAAGGGATGTTCGGCCGGCAGCTGGGCGAAGGCAATCTCGGCCGGAGAATAGGGAGCCAGGAACTCCTCCCAGGCCACGGCATGGGGGACGCCTGCCAGATCCGGCCGCTCGCGGGTGTAGCCGACGACGACCACTTTTTCGACCTTGGGGAGCTGTTTGAGAATACTGCTCACCCGCTGCAGACTGTCGAAGGTCTTGCCATTGTAGAAGTAGCCGTCGGCGGTGACAAGCACCTTGGGTTCGATCTGGCCGAAACGGTCCAGAACCCCCTTGATCCCAAAATCAGGCGATGAAGAAGACCAGATGGCACCCATGCTCACGGCGGCCAGCATGGCGATGATGGTCTGGGGCATATTGGGCATGAACCCGGCCACGCGGTCGCCTTTCTGGACACCGGCATCGGCAAGCGCCTGGGCCATGCGGCTGACCTCGGCATGAAGCCCGGCATAAGTGATGGTTTTGATGGGCTGTCCTTCGCCCTGAAAGATCAATGCCGGGTGATCATCTCGGTGACGCAACAGGTTTTCGGCAAAGTTCAGTTCGGCACCGGCAAACCACCGGGCACCGGGCATTTTCGTGGGATCATCCACCACCCGTTCATACGGTTTGCTGGCGATGATGTCGGCAAAATCCCAGAACATGCCCCAGAATTCGGCGATGTTATCCACGGACCATCGCCAGAGTTGGTGGTAATCGGACAGGGACAGATGGTACCGCTGGTTGACCTCGGTCATGAAACGCATCATGTTTGATTGCTGCTGGAACGGTTGACTGGGTTGCCAGAGTTTTTTCGGATTGTTCATGCTGCCTCCCCGATATTTCTTTATTAATTGAAATTGTAGAGATTCTCAAACCACCGCAAAGGAATCCGTTGCTTCGATGATGTGGTGCGCGTCAAGGGATCCGATGGGCAAGTGGCGAAGATACGGATTTGACGGGCAGGGATGGATCTTGTAATGCAATTTAGCAGGCACCGAAAATTTTGACAAGAGGAGCACCCATGACATCATTTGGCTATCGATCTGCTGGGGAATTGAAAACCCTCATCCATCGGGGCGACCTGTCACCGTTGGAACTGGTGCGCGATACCCTCGAGCGTATCGACCGTACCGATGTGAAACTCAATGCCTTTGTGGCCCTGCGGCCGGAGGCGGCCCTGGCCGAAGCCAGCGCCATGACCGAGCGTATCGCCGCCGGCAAACCCATCGGCCCCCTGGCTGGGCTTCCTATCGGCGTCAAGGATCTGGAAGACGTGGCCGGCATGGTCACCAGCTACGGCTCGATTCCCTTCAGGGACAACGTGGCCGGGAATGATTCCATTCAGGTGGCCCGGCTCAGGGCCGCCGGGGCCATTGTGGTGGGAAAAACCAACACCCCGGAATTCGGATTCACCGGATTCACCAAAAACAGGCTTCATGGCATTACCCGCAATCCATGGAACCTGGAACGGACGCCAGGCGGATCCAGCGGTGGCTCAGCGGCAGCCGTTGCCGGCGGTCTGGTTCCCTTCTGCACGGGGTCCGATGCCGGCGGTTCGATTCGAATACCGGCATCCTATTCGGGGTGTTTTGGCTTCAAGCCATCCCTGGGGAGGATTCCCATGGGACCATGCCCATCTATCAGCTACAGCGGTATGATCGTCGCCGGGCCCCTGACCCGTACGGTCTACGACGCGGCCCTGTACCTGGATTGTACGACAGGCGATCATCCGGCAGATCCTTACTCACTGCCCAAACCGCGACAATCCTTTCTATCCGGCTTGGATGATCTGCCCCATGGATTGAAGATCGCTTTCAGTCCGGATCTGGGTTATGCCCGGGTGCAAAAAGAGGTGGCCATCCGCGTCGAACAGGCGGTGCGCGCGTTTGAAGAGATGGGCCATCGGGTCGAAGCGTGGACCGGTAGCCTGCCCGACATGGGCGATGCCTGGTCGTCGCTGATCGGCACGGATCTTTTCGCCCAACTCGGCGACATTCTCGGGCGTCATCGTGACCAACTGGGTCGAACCCTGGCCGGTGCGGTGGAAAATGCTGGGAAACTTACGGTAGCGGAACTCACGGCGATTCAAAAACGTCGGGTTGGGTTTGGTCGAATCCTGAATGCGCTTTTTGAACAATTTGATCTTTTACTCACCCCCACCATGCCCACCGACGCCTTTGCTGCCGGTGGACCGCCGCCGGCAGTCATCGACGGGCATGCCATTCCGCTATTGGGCGCGGTGGCCTTTACCTACCCGTTCAATCTGTCCGGAAATCCGGCGGCCTCGGTGCCTGCCGGACTGACGACCGGTGGTTTGCCGGTCGGGCTGCAAATTATCGGCCCCCGCCTTTGCGATGACCGGGTCATGCAAGCCGCCAGGGCGTATGAGAAAATCAGGCCCTGGAATGACCGCTGGCCCGGGATGGAAAAAAAGATCGCTCTGGCTGGGCCATAGCCAAAGCGATCTTTGGTGTACCCGTCTTTCAAACGTCTTTCACCGGCCTTTGAGATTCGAAAGGGCCAGTTTCGAATCTCAGAAGGGGGTGGGTGTCAGATGAATGCCGACGGGCTGGCCCTGGTTAGCGCGATCTTTTCTATGAACAGATCCCCATGGGAGGGTTGCCTCATCGGCTTTCTCATGAGGAGGAATCATCATGAATAGACTGGCGCCGGTCACCAACAGGATTTCGCACAGGAGGTGGGCGGTTTCCTTGAGGCGATTTCTGTCAAAGAATATACCCGCCTGCTTGTCTTTTCATCCGTCTTTTGCGTTGGGCTTTTCCACACATAGCCCTACTATGCGTGAAAAAGCCCGCCTTGAATACGAATGAAAATCCGGCGCATCCAGGTATATTCTTATCCGCCAATCGCCTAAATCCCGATACGGGCCATGATCATCTTTTTTTTACTGCTGGCGGTGCGGTCGTGATGAAAAGGCGACCCCATTCATTACGCGTTTCTGTTATCGGGAATCCGCCACATCCGCAGCTGTCTTCAAGTGAACGAGAAGACGCATTAACCGCTCTGTCTCTTCGCGGATGATGTTTAGGAAACGGATCCGGTCCCCATCATCCAGGCCCGGGTATTCCATCAGAAGCTCGGAAACGGATCGAACCGAAGACAGGGAGTTGATGAAATCATGACTGGCCGACTGATTTTCAGCGAGAAATGGTACCATTTCTGAAACCATGTGATATCTACCCCGCCTTATTATCATATGTTATTAATGAACAGTATTCATTAAATAGTTAATAGGATGTGAATTGTCTTCAGGATACGAAGATTAACAATTAGCATGCCAATAGTTGGTTTCTATTGTAAGTTTTTGTTATTTAAAATGTTTTAATGATTGTCGGAAGTGCCTATCATTGGTCGTGTACAATTTTAGTTGTTGTACCTCGATGGGGGCTGGGAGATGATAACCGGCATGTCCCCGCCAGTGTAGCCTTTAGCGGGTTTCAAATGGGGCACAAATTTAGTTGTGTTTACAAAAAAAATTGTACCCCGTTGGATTGTTGGGTTTGCGGTTCGAATGATGCTTTAATCCTTGTTTTTAATGTTTTTCAGCCGTTTACTCAATGCCTGCTGGGAGATACCCAGCATCCGGGCCGCCCGGGACTGGTTGCCATCGCTGCGATTCAGTGCCTCCCTGATCAATAGATGGGTGGCCTCTTTGATCGTAGGAAGGCGGTGGGAAAAGGTGATCAACGGATCCCCACCGTTTTCACCGGATGCCGGTGGCAGGTCCCCGTGAGACGGTTCGCCATGGATGTGAATGGTAAACGAGTCGAGAGAAAGGACGCCGGAGCGGTATCGGCTGACCGCGTCAAACACCATGGCTTCCAGTTCGCGGATATTGCCCGGATAGGAATACGTGGCGAGCATCGGTACTAGCTCTCGGGGTACCACCGGTTTGGATTTGTCCAGCCGGGATGCGGCCAGAGTCAAAAAATGATCGAGCAAAAGCGGAATGTCATCGAGCCGCTCACGTAGCGGCGGGATGTAAATGCGGTGGGTCCGCAGACGATAGTTGAGATCCTTGCGAAATCGTCCTTCGTTCAACAGCTCGGAAAGGCTTTGGTTGGTGGCGGCGATGATGCGGGTGTTGGCCGTGCGAGGGGTATCGGCCCCCAGTGCAAAATATTCTCCTTCCTGTAGAAGGCGTAAGAGCTTGACTTGGGATGCCTGAGTCAGATCACCGATCTCATCGAGGAAAAGGGTGCCCCCGTTGGCCTGTTCGATCAGGCCGGCGCGGGGGGTGTCGGCGCCGGTGAAGGCGCCCTTGACGTGGCCGAAGAGGGTGTCGGAGAAAACCGTGTCATCCAGACCGGCGGCATTGACGGCTACGAACTTTCCCTTCAGGCCGCTCAGCGCATGAATGGTCCGCGCAATCAGCTCTTTGCCCACACCGGTTTCACCGCGAATGAGGACCGGCTGCGAGGTGGTGGCAACGGACTCGACATAGTGGAAAATCGTGAGCATTTTTTTATTGCCGGTAACGATGTTCTGGAATACATCGGGGTGTTCCAAATCTTCGTGAAGCATATGCCGGCGAAGGGATTGATTCTCGCGCTTGAGTTCCTGGAAAGACAGGGCCCGGTTGACGGCCGTGATCAGGCGATCCGCCTCTACCGGTTTGACGATGTAATCAAACGCCCCGGCTTTGATGCAGCGCACGGCGGTTTCTACATCGACGGCACCGGTGACGATAATGACCGGGATATGAGGATGTTCCTTGCGCACATCGTCCAGCAGCCGGTGGCCGTCGATATTGGGCATATTCAAATCCAACAGCATGGTTTCAATTGAACGGTCGGCCATCAGCGTCATCACCTGGCGGCTGTCTTGACAGGTGATGGTGTTGTTGATCCCGGCGATCTGCAGGGTCGTATCAATGGCCAGCAGAATGGACGGTTCGTCGTCAACAATCATGATCGGATTCGGCGGATGCAAGGAAATGCTCATGCGATGATTCTTTTACCTCCTTCCATGTTAAGGAACGGGAATTTTATCAATTGATTTCATCCCCATTCGTAACCGCTATTCGTAGGGAAAGGTGGCGCGTACCGTCGTGCCGTGGTCGGATGAGGACTCAAATTGGATCTGGCCGCCATGGTCGCGAACGATACGATCCGAGATCGCCAGCCCCAGGCCGGTGCCACCGCTTTCGCGGCGGGTGGTGAAAAATGGATCCATGATTTGTTTTAGCGTGCCCTCATCGATCCCTTTGCCTTCATCCTTGACGGTAAGTACAACGTGCCGGGCGTGGGTATCGATAGCCGTGGCCACCATAATCGCCCGATCCTTGTCCGATAGCGCCTGGCACGCATTGACCACCAGATTGATCACCACCTGTTCGATGCGCTGGGCATTGCCCATAAAGGTCGGCAATGCCGGCGTACAATCCAGGTTGAAATGTTTGGTCGATTTATTGATGAGGTTGGTGGTCAGACTGACGGCCTTGTCGACCACATCGTTCAAATCCACCAGGTCCTTGTGTTCGGAGGGATTGTCGCGGGCGAAGTCCTTCAGATCGGAGACGATATCCCGGACCCGCCGGGAGTCGTCGGCAATCCCTTGCAGCATTTGGGGAATACGGTCCCGGATGCGGCTATAGGACGTGGCGCCCACGGCAAAATCGCCATGGCGTTGGTAATGGTCGTCGAGGATGGGCAGGACGGCCTCCCACATGCGGGATAGATTGGGGGCGTGAAGCATGACCGACGTGATGGGATTGTTGATCTCATGTGCCACGCCAGAGACCAGGGTACCCAGCGAGACCATTTTGGCGGCCTGGAATAGCTGTTCCTGTTTGACCAGCGCCTGTTCTTCGGCCAGTTTTTTTTCCCGGGTCACCTTCATGCCATGCCAGATGATATGAATGGAGAGAATAATGATCAAGGACAGGATCAGGAAGCAGATCATGGTCGTCGTGCGGGTGATGGCGGAAATCTGAGCATGCACGTCCTCCACGTAAATGCCTGTACCGATGATCCATTCCCAGGGCGCAAAGCCCATCACATAGGAAATCTTGGGAACGATCCGGGTGGGGTCATCCATCCATTGCCATTGGTAATCCACGTATCCGGCGCCCTGCCGGCGCACGATATCGACAAAGGCGACGAAAAGGCGCTTGCCTGCTGGATCGGTAAACGTCGAAATATCCTGACCTTCCAGATCGGGCCGATAGGGATGCATGATCATGCGGGGCTGCATGTCATTGATCCAGAAGTAATCCTTGAAGTCTTCGCCGTATCGTAGGCCGCGGATATTGTCCAGGGCCAGGCGCTGGGCTTCTTCCCGGGTCAATAACCCATCGCTTGCCTGCTGGGCATAGCCGTTGAGGCTGCTCCAGGCCGAGGCCACCAGTTCCCGAATGACTTCACGCTTGCCTTCCATTAAGCGGGTGTGCATTTCGGGAAGGATCAGCAGAAAAATGGTCATGATGAATAGGAGAACGGTGAGCACCACCGGCAGGAAAATGCGGATGGGAATTCGCCCGAGCATATTGTTGATCTGCTCCGTTGCCATAATCGCCAGTGATGGATTGGTATTGTAGAGAAAAATAAAATCTGAATGATCGTTAAGTATCGCCTGTACCTTATCTTACTGGAGATGAAAATCAATCGGAAATTTAAACACCATCGATGACGGACCAGACTTGTCCATCACCCATCGTCGATGCTATGATGAGATGCTGTTCATTCAGAGAAGAACGGTGGCTTCGCTTCTGGATGAATTATAGGCAATCGGCCATTCAACTGTTTTTCAACCCTGGACACCGGCCATGACGACTACCTACCATGACGACCCGAAACCCTCGCATCAGGATCGGGTGCCGATTCTGGTCTGGGATCTGCCCACCCGTTTGTTTCATTGGGTTTTGGTTATCCTGGTGATATTCGCTTTTGTTACCGTCACCATCGGCGGTGTGTGGATGCCTGTCCACATGACGTGCGGCTACGTGATTTTAGGGGCGGTGGTTTTTCGAATCGTTTGGGGGATCATCGGGGGGCGATATGCGCGTTTCTCGTCCTTCGTTCGCGGTCCCCGGGCGACACTCGATTATGCGCGCAGGTTGCTAAGCCGTAAGGTCTCTGACCACCTGGGACACAATCCCATGGGTGGCTGGTCGGTTCTATCCATGCTGATTTCACTGTTGGTACAGGCCCTTAGCGGCCTTTTTGCAAACGATGACATTTTTACCCGGGGGCCGCTCTATCACTGGGTCGGCAAGGCGATCAGCGATGGGTTGACCCGCATTCATCGGGTGAATCAGGACGTGCTTCTGGTGCTGGTGGGCCTACATCTGTTGGCCGTGTTTTTTTACCTGATCGTCAAACGCGACAACTTGATCCTGCCGATGATTACCGGATATAAGCGTGGCCGTGCAACGGATCCGGCCACGGCCAACCGGCTGGGGCTGGCGGCCCTGCTTGCTCTATTGACGGCGATCGCCGTGTGGTTGTTGGTGCGTTAAACCATGTCCGTTTTCTGGACGGACGCTGACTATTTGCGGAATGTCATGTGACAATCCTTGCAGCTTTTGGCAAGGGTGCCGAATTGCGCGTTGACGGCATCTCGATCACCACTTTTCCCTGTCTCATCCAGTTGTTGGGTTAACACTTCGAACTGGCGTGCCATGGCCATGAAATCATCTTTTTCCTTCAGGGCGGTTTTTTTTAAGGTGGTTTTGCCTTTATGCGATCCCGGCAACATGAAGGCTTCCCACGGCAATTCAGCCATGACTCGCAGCACCTGGGTATCCTTTGCCAGTGAATCGGCTTTGAGCGGGCGTTGTCCAGTGACAATTGCCGCAACGCGTCTGAAATGCTCACCGGTCACGGTCATCACGGCCTTGCGATAGTCGATGGCATCCTCGGTGGTGGCGAACTCCGCGAATGCCAGTCCCCCCATGGTAATCAACATAATGCCGAAAATGGCACCTTTCAGCATTTTTCCCATAATGCCCTCCTTTGTTTTTGATGGTCCAGACGAACCGAAGAATGACCTTTTCAAGCTTGAACCGATTCGGTTGAAATTGTATCATTGGCAACAACAATATACCGTAATTCATGTTTTACCTTGATTCAAGGCCATAAATCAGGATGCATGGCAGCGTGACCCGCAACATTGATCGACCGTTTTCAAGGAGAAAAAGATGTCAGCCAAAAAACAAGCAACGAACCCAAACCGAATGTCCCAGGTGATTGCCGATGCCCGTCGCCACATGCAGGAACGCGAAAAGACCTATCGCGAGAAGGCCCTGAAGATGTTTCCCCATGTTTGCGGGCGCTGCGGTCGGGAATTCAGCGGCAAGCAGTTGCGGGAACTGACGGTTCACCATCGGGATCACAATCATGACAACAACCCACCCGATGGCAGCAATTGGGAGTTGCTTTGCATCTACTGTCACGACAATGAACACGGCCGTTTAGAGGTCGCCGACGCCTATGATAACAGTGGTGCGTCCAGGGACTCCTCGGCGTCCGACTTCTCCCACAACCCCTTCGCCGCTTTGGGCGCCATGTTAAAGAACAAAGAGAAGGAAAACGGATAGGGGTTAAAAATTATTATCCCCATCCAGCAGCCCTCCCAGCGATCCCAGCAGCGATCCTTCTCCCCGGCTACCGCCGCGTTGGGGTGCGGCCTGGAGCATTCGTCCGGCCAGCCGTGAGAAGGGCAGGGACTGCAGCCATGCTTTTCCCGGGCCATGCAGGGTGGCGAAGAAGAGCCCTTCGCCGCCAAACAGGGCGGTTTTGATGTTGCCTGCCTGGCGGATGTCGAATTTGACGCTTTGCTCAAGGGCCACGATACAGCCGGTGTCGACATCCAGGACGTCACCGGGGTTGAGCTGGCGTTCGATCACCGTGCCACCGGCATGGACGAAGACCATTCCGTCGCCTTCGAGTTTCTGCATGATAAAGCCTTCTCCGCCGAAGAGACCGGTGAGAATTTTTTTCTGCATGTGGATGCCAATGGAAACCCCTTTGGCGGCACACAAGAAGCTGTCCTTCTGACAGATTAGACAACCGCCCACGCTGGGCAGAGGGACGGGAATGATGTTGCCTGGGTAGGGCGCACCAAACGCGACGTGGGCTTTGCCGTTTCCGGTGTGGGTGAAGACGGTCATGAAAAGGTTTTCTCCGGTGAGTAACCGCTTGCCGGCCCCCAGGAGTTTATCCATGAAACCACCACCTCCAGACGGTGCCGATCCGTCACCGAAAACGGATTGCATGTCGATTGTCGCGTCCTTGTACATCATGGCCCCGGCTTCGGCCACGGCGCTTTCTCCGGGATCCAGCTCCACCTCCACAAACTGCATTTCGGCACCAAACACCTTATAATCGATTTCATCGGCCTGTGTGCGCCGTGATGTGGCCGCCGGCGGTGGCGCGGGGACCGCTACCCCGGCCGCGAGGTTGAGTTCGGCGATGCTGGCGATGGGCTGCCACTCGGCCAATCCATCCCGCCACGCAAACCCATTGGGGTTTTTTTGAACCTGGGCGATCGCCTGGGACAGATCCATGGGGCCCAGTTGATTGCCGTCATAGCTCAGATACCATTGGCTCATATGTCGTTCCTCCCTAAACAGTTATAAACGGTTTTGATTAACGAGTTCCTTAGAAGTCTGAACATTAACCGTTTCTATTCTTTTTCCAGGCTGCGCTGAATGCTTTCCACCGTGGCCGTATCGAGGCCCAAGCGGTCGGCCAGCATGGCCAAATACCGACGTTCGGCTTCGGTATCCACATCGATGGCGATCAAAGAAACGGTGTAGACCTGCTCCGCCAGTTGCGGTGTGGTGACCTCGGCGACGATGGCTTCCATGTCGACCGGCGACAGCAGTTCCTGAACGATGAAGTGTTGTTCTTCCGGTGAAAGTGCGGCCGATTGGAGACGTTGCAGAATATGGTTGCGTTCCGCTTGATCGATGACGCCGTCCGCATTGGCCGCGGCGATCATGGCCCGAATCAACAGCACCGCCTCCGATCGTTCGCTTTCCGATGGGTCCGTTGCAGGAGAAGCGGCAGGAGGGGGTGGCGGTACCGCCTTCGGCCCGGCCGATGGCGGCGGCGGTGGGGGCGCTGGCCCGCCACCCATGACCGACGCCGGTGTCGTTCCAGGCATGGGGGGGGGAGAGGATGCCGCCGACGGTTTGTTCATGTAGTGTTCGACCGCTTCCATGGCCACGCCCAGTACACCCAGCGCGGCACCGCCGGAAATAAGCCCGCCAAGCCCCCCTCGACTTCCACGGGTGCTGCTGCGGATCAGTCCGCCGAGAAGTTTTTCAGGATTGAACATCGGTTTCGCTCCATTTTGTTTGTTTCTAACTAAAAGGGATTATCGTCAAATTGATCCCAATGCGATCGCCTTGGTTTGGATCGCTGCCCCCCTATCAACGGTCGTCGGCATGTGCTACAAGCGCATCAGAAAGCGTTATCGCGTAAGCCATTCCAGGAGTTTTGTCATGGATTTAACCGTTACTTTTACCCCTATCGGCATCATTCACTCTTGCTTCAAAGAAAAATTCGGTATTCCACGGCAGCCGGGACTGGTCCCGGCTGCCCAGGCCATACTGGAAATTCTGCCGCCCTTTGATCAAGACGAGGCGTTCACCGGTCTGGATGCGTTTTCCCACGTCTGGCTGATCTTTGTTTTCCACGGCATTGCCAAGGGGAAATGGCAGCCCACGGTCCGCCCACCTCGGCTGGGCGGTAACCGACGCATTGGGGTCTTTGCCACACGGTCCGGATTCAGACCCAATTCCATTGGAATGTCCGCCGTGAGGCTGGAGAACATTTGCCGCCAAGATGGCCGGCTATCGCTCCAATTGACCGGTATCGATCTCTTGGATCAAACCCCGGTCCTGGACATAAAGCCCTACCTGCCCTATGCGGATTCGATTTCGCAAGCAAGCGGCGGATTCGCCTCCAGTGCGCCACAATCCGCCTTGACCGTTGAATTTTCCGATCCGAGCCGGCAGGCTTGCGACAGACTGGAAAACAATTATCCGGGTCTTGGTGCCTTGATTGTACAGGTGCTGCAAGCCGATCCCCGTCCTGCTTACATGGTCGAAGGGGCGCAACGAACCGAATTCGGAATGCGATTGTACGACCTCAACATTCGATGGTCGGTCTGCCGAAACACCATCGTTGTTCAGAAAATCGAAACCGACCGGATGGATTCAAATTCAACGCATCCGCAACAAGACCCCTCACGGCCGCAATAACCATCATTTCCATGGCCGTCACAGCCATTTTTGCGCCGAAAAAAGATCACCCTGCTCACGACGACGGCGATGATGGTCAAGACCTTCATCAATAGAAATGATCCCTTTTTCTTCATCGTATTTGAGCATTTTCAAGACGACATAGAGATACTCCTCAAACATTTCCGCCTTGGGACGTTGGGCGGTATTGAGGATGTCTTCCAGGGTGAGCATTGTTGCTTTATTCAAACGGCCTTTTCGGGTGTCGGCGGCGCTTGGCTGATGTCATCATCGGACACGGATACATCCGTTGTGGCACCTGAAGTCGGCGTTTTGCCGATCATTCGGCAGGCCATGGTACGCATGTCGGTTTGCGATAAATGGTCTGCCGTGGCGGTGGCCAACCCTTCGCCCACCATTTCTTCCTCGTCGACAATCAATGTTGCACCGGCCTCTTCCAACATGGCATTATGCCGTTGGTAGCGGCCTCGCGCGATAATCATCACGCGGGGCATCAGTGTGCGTACCATGCGGATCGTCGTGGCGGCCGTGCGGCTGTCCGGAACGGTTACCACCACCACCGCAGCGTCATGAATACCGGCATGATCGAGCACGTCGGCTTTGGTGGCATCGCCAAGGTAGATCACGACGCCTTCGCGGGCGGCGGATTCGATCGACATGGGATTCAGTTCGATGATTTCAGGAACCACCTCCATGGATTTTAAGATTCTGGATACTTTTTTTCCTGCCGGCCCGAACCCGATGATCAAGGCCTTTTTGCATGCCGCCGTTTCCTCTTGACGCAGGGCCGTGGCCGCCGGTTGTTTGGTTAACCAGCCAAGTAGTTTTTCCGCCAATGGTTCGGCATAGCTGACCATGTACGGCGCCAAAAACATGGAAAGCATGGTAATCGACACCACCCACGAAAAAAACGCCGGCTCGATGATTCCGCCATCCCGTCCGGCCGCAGCCAGCACAAAGGCAAACTCCCCGACCTGTCCCAGGGTGATGCCCGTGCCCAGAGCCAGCTGGTGGTTCATGCGCAGCATTATGAAGATAAAGTAAATAATCAGTGCTTTAACCACAAACACCATCATGACGGCCGGTAAGACCAAATGGATGTGGGTGGTCAACCAGCTTAAATCCAGCAGCATGCCGATCGAGGTGAAAAAAAGGACCACGAAAAATGTGCGAATCGCATCGATATCCGATCGGATCTGAGTGGCAAACGGTGATTCGGCCAGCAGCATTCCGGCCAGAAAAGCGCCCAAGGCCGGAGAAAGGCCCACCATGTGTGCCCCACCAATGGCGCCCATGGCCGACAAAATGGCCAGGAGGATCGTCAGTTCCCGGTTGGCGAAAAGCCCTTGGCGTCTCAACAACCAGGGAATAATCCGATAGAACATCAGATAAAAGATCAACACCAGGCCGCCGGCCGCGGCAATCACCTTACCAATACGCAATGCCACCGATGCCAATGTACCGGCTTCTCCCATCAAGCTCACGATCAGCACCAACGGCACCACGGCGATATCTTGAACCAGCAAAATGCCGAGGGACATCCGCCCGCGATTGGAGTCCATTTGGGCATTGTCCAGCAGAACACGCAGAACAATGGCCGTTGAGCTGACGGCAAACGCGCAACCGATAACGACCGCCTGGGAGGTCGGGATGAAAAATCGCATCAGAGCGGTAATGATGATCAGGGTCATGAGCACCTGCAAGGCACCCCCGGAAAGCAGATCTCTTCCCAAGGATTTAAGGTGCTGAAAAGAAAATTCAAGACCAATGGAAAAAAGCAGCAGGGCCACGCCCAGTTCGGCCACCGAGGCGATCGTATAATAATCGAAGAGCAGGGTGCCGATAACACTGCCGGCCAATAAATAACCGACAATCGCGCTTTGCCGAAAACGCTGGGCCAAGATACCGGCCACATAGGCGGTCAATAACAGCAAAAACAATTTAATCAGCAGGGGCCACATGATCAGGGTCTCCTCGCGAAGTCGGCCTTTGGACGCCTATTTATGCGGTGGGTTCAAATATGATCTCAATCGCATCGGTGGATTTAACAGTAACCTTGTATCCGGGGCCGATGAAACCGTTATCGGTCAGCTCGACGCGTTTCTTTTTAATGGTCACGCCATCGCTGCCTTCCATGAGCAAATATGTGCCGTTGGAACTCTGGTCGGTGAGATAATAGCTGCCATCGATATATTCGACGATGGCATGGGTTCGTGACGCCCGATTGTTGGACACTTGAATATCGTTGCTTTTTTGGCGGCCGATCTCGACCCGGGAACGGGTTTGATCAACGATGACGACCACCTTTTTGTATTTGAGAATTAGGTGGGCCGGAGACGGCATTCGGGCGGGTTTTCTGGCCGCTTCCACAGAGGCTTTCAGCGCCTTCGCCCTCAGCCCGTAAAACCGGAGGCTTTCACCGCAATTTACACATGGGATCTGGGCTTTTTCATCCGCCATGCATCCCTTGTCGATGATGTTTTTATGGCCGCACTCCTCACAATAAACGATCATAAGCGACTGCCCATGGTTATCGATTGATACCGCTCCAAAAGAAAATATAGCATTCAAGATAATGTTTTTGGACTGCGTTATCGGTCGTCGCAGTATTGATTATACGGCTTCCTCCCTCTGGCCTTGCCCAAAACATTATCTTAAACACTATAGGTTTGGCTTTAAACGTTTCTAAACCGCTATATTTCAACTTAAATCTGCATAACAATCAAGTCTTTTTGATCGTACCTGTGGAGGTCCCACCGGCCGAGTCCAGGGCGTCGATAGTCTTTTTCGCCCTATCGACCCTGCATTTTGACGTTGGCCGTCCACCGATAAGTTTTTTCGGCACCCGACACGGCGTTCTCAAGTGTTTGTTGCATTGCTTTCCTGTCGGTGCCCCCAACGTTTGGTCGGGAAGCGTTAACAATTTTTTAATTTCCTACCAGAAGGGGTGATTATTAATCAATAGTTCAATCATAAGACGGTTCGGCATGAATCAACTATGGATATTCCGTACCGGCTTTTGAATTCACCGATGATCTGATGATGGATCTTATGGGGGGAGTTCTTCTGCTGATACACGGATAGGCGTCAAGCCGATAATGCCGAAATCAGGATCGGGCCTGATGCTCAGCAGTTGAATGGTATCCGTTTGATTTTGTATCTTACTGATCCGACCGCCATCAATTTTCCACTGAAGCGGGCCGCCGGAATGGGCAATTTTGAGAAAAAAGCGTTCTTTTAGTGTGCTTTGGGGAAGTTCTTGCAGAGCGCGAGTATCCACTGAGATGCTGCCCTGCGCCGTTTGTTGGATTCGGCTCAGGCATCGGTAGGCAAACTGGGTCCAGCATGTAGCCGTATCCGGTGACAGCATCTGCTGGAGGGGATCGATGCCCTTTTTGATAAAATCGACCCAGCGTTGGGTCACATCCAGATTGCGCTCGATATTGTCGTCGAGCAGGTTTGCCCAGTGAAGACTCAGCACGGGGCGGTCAAAGGCGAACTGAGGTCGCGCGGCAATGACATGCCAGGGAACGGGGGCGATGCCGCGTTCGATAATCAGCACGCCTGCCTCCCAGGCCATGCGAGAATGCTGCGGTGCGCGAATCATCTTCGCCTTGGCCAAATTCGTCGTGACATAACGGATGCCATGCCGGTTCAATATCCCGTGAATCCCCTGACTACCGCCGCCAAAGCTGTGGTTAAGCCCCGGTGGCACGAAGGCTTGGGGTGGGGGGGCCAGGCCGTTTTGTTCCAGAATTCGGGCGAAGGCATCCAAATGAGCCTCGATATGGGCCACGGGCCGCATTTCGCCTGGCGTGTTGTGAAATTCAGTACGCGAGCGGCGCCCTGCATCCCAGTATTCATGTCCCACACCATGGAAACCGATTTCCAGAAGATGCCGATGATCGTTGATCATCTGGGCGGCTTGATCCAGCCAGGGGCCGACGTTGTGTCGGTTATCCCAGTCGGTTCCCATCCAGGTGGCGGTTGGGATGCGTTTCAGCAGATTGGTTCGATCCCATTCACTCGCCACGAAAGCAATCAACGGACGCATCCTGAGCTGCTTTGCCAAATGAACCAGCGCCAGGTAGTCTGACGGGTGGTGACGCCGATTCATACCGGATCGAAAGGGTTCGTTTGGGCTTGCCGGATGTGATTTTTCCCACCAGCCCACATCCTCGATGACCAGCTGAAGCGCCATGGGAATGGCGATCGTCATATCCGGCATGGTTATTCATCCTTCTACAAACTGATATGGCGCCGGATATGGGGCCCGATCAATCGTGAAAGCCAGACCGGCAGGTGTTTCCATGCCTTAAAAGAGAGGCTCTCGGCCATGGGGTCCACCGGATCGCCGACCAGCGTCAAATAATACCAGTAAAGCGGTGTGGGTTGAGCCTCCCACTGGCGTTTGAAATCGAACGTTCCCGCTCCGGGTGACGACCGGCCAAAATCAAAGGTGTCCACCCCCCGATCGCAGGCGTGGGCCAGCATGGTCCAGTACAATAGCATGTTCGTCCCCAAATTACGAAACGCTTTTACCGAGGATGCCCACGGGTTGTGCAATCGATTGTTGTGGTGCAACACAATACTGGCTGCCACGGGGTGGCCCCCACGGCGAACCAAGGCCACTTTGGCCCGGTCACCGAACGTATCGAAAACCGACTCGAAAAGGCGGCGGGAGTGGATCGGTGATCCCAGGTCCCGCATGTTGCGGGAGAAAACCCGATAGAAATCGGGCAGCAAGCTCGCGCCCCCGACTTCATGGGTCAGCTCATTTTTAAAGGCTTTTTTAATCTGGCTGCGCAGCTTGGATTTAAATGACTGCATCAGTTGCTGCGCATCGGCTGGAAGCGGGCGTTGCAAACTGGCTTTATGGCTGGATACCCGCCAGGAGCGGACCTGGGTATCCAGTTTGAAATCGCCGTCCATGGGACGTGATGCCGGGTTTGAAGGGTCACATTTCAAAAGGGTGTGCTGTCGCAGCTCGATCCACCGCACCTGATTGGCCTGTGCTATTCGAATGGCTTCCGCAAGCAGTCGGGTTTCCGAGCGCCTGTCCTCGGCCAGCACGCCGGCCACATCCACGTAGGGCAACGACACCAACCGTCTCCGTGTAGGTCCGCTGTTGATCAAGGCCAGGGCCAGAATGCCTCTGACCGCGGAGCGGGGCGCAAGGGGCGGACGATGCTCAGCAGGTTTTTCAACGGCCATTAAATAAAAGGTGGGCAGGTGGTAAACCCGTTCAAAGATGCCTTTCCAGCCGAAAAGGTGGAAGGGGCTGCCCTGGAAATGGTCCAGGACGTATCGATCCCAGTCTGCCGGCTGGTCACAGGTAACGATATGCATGGGAATCCATATAAAAGAAAGAAAGCACTATCCGTTTGTTTTGACAACTATCCGACTCTAAATAGTGTCGTCACGGCTGTCAATCGTTTGTTCGGAGGTGCTCAGGAGGGCGAAATGGCCACGGCGGCAATATCGTCGTGGGGCTTGAACCGGGGATAGCGATGGCACAACGGATCGCTGGCCTGAAGCTCGTGAACATAGCGGTAAACTGCTTTTAGCCCACCGCTTAAAAAGTGCTCCACCAACTCGTCGAGTCGATGGCCGTGTTCCGGGTTTTCCTGGGGGATGAACAAGCCGTCGGTAAAAAGGAGAATGTGTTGGATTCCCTCAAGCGGATGGCGACCCCGGCTAATGAAGTCGAGCGCATCCGATTCGCCATTGAGGGCGCCATAGGTTACGTTCACCCGCCTGCGCACAGCGATGATCTGCTCCTTGAGGCTCTCGAAAATGGCAGGTTTGCCGCAGGCGGCCATGTCCCGCCACATGCATAGGGTTTCCAGATCGTGACAATGATCCGGAACCAGCACCTGATAGCTACCGTCCGCATCGATGGTCAGAATAAGGCTGTCGCCGCTTTGCACCCATTCGAAGGCATCGTTATCGACGCGGACCACGGCAAGGCTGGTACACCATAAATTCTCCTTGTGCCGCAGGTCCACACCCCGTTGTTGCATGGCCTCGAGAATTCGACGATTGGCGCGGTGGGTCAGCTTTAAAAGCGGGGCGTCGGCCGCACGAAACGTGTCACGGGCCAGTCGAGAAGCAAGATAGCCACCGGTTTTGCCCTCTTCATACAGGTTGCCGTTCAAAGCGGTGGCACCGTCAAACACGCCCACCATCCGATCACCCAAAAAATAGGCGTCTTCGTTAAGCGTTCCGCTGCCCTTTTTATACAGCCAATCAATTTTAAACGGATTCACTGGCATATCCTGCAATCGTCGTCGTCTCCCACGGCTCACCGCACGGTGGATTTATTCGATGCTTCAATATTAATGATAAATCGAAAGAGGTCCAATTTTTTGTTTCGATTGCCAGTCCGGCGGCAATCGACAATTTCGATATCAATTCGGTGGAATGCCGCGCCGACGAACGCGGTGGACATCCCGCCGACAATCGGGGCGATAATAAAATTAAAGGCATAAAGTTCCTTATCTTTTCTGCCGATATACTGGTCGTTCTAAACGATATTCATAAAATTCGAAAGGAGCAGGAAAGATATGGCACTCATCCGCAATCTGAAAATCAAGCACAAGTTACAGGTCTCGGCCGTTTTATATGTCGTTTTGATCATGATCGCAGGCTATTTCTTGATCAGTTCAACTGCATTGATCAAATCATCCTCCGTTCGGCAGGATACACTGAATTCAATGTCGTTTGCGATTCAGCAGACGGCGATGGCGGTGAAAGACTATGTCCATTCAAAAATCACCATCCAGGCGCTGCAAGGACAATTCGACCGCTTGGCCGCCAAACTGGCGGATGATCGGCTGGCCAATGAACTGAAGCAAGTGGGGGGCCAAGCCGATGGCTATGAGCAACGAAGGCTCAGAAACATAGAAATCGAAAACCAGATCAATCAACTTACCGACATCTCCCTGACCGCTTCCAATGACACCATAAAGAGTATCAGTCGACGTTTGGTGGATGAGAACACCCGGTACGAGGTCACCAACCTGGAACGTGCCGTAATCGTCGGTGCCAACATCAACACATCATCGAATTTCCAGATCAAAGTCCTGTTTGCAAAACTCAAAGTGGACATTCGGGTGAAAAATGACTTGCTTCAGCTTCTGGACACGCTGGTCAAGAACGTCACCAAAGATGTCGACATGTTAAAGGGCACGGAGTATGAGGGGGCTGCTCACCAGGCCTTAAAAACCAATCTGGCCATCAAGGAAATGGTGACCGAGTTCATTGCCAATGTTCAGGAACTCAACAGCATTGAAACGGATATTTTTACCCGCATCAACACCATCGATGAGGAAGTCAACAATCTGGTCGCGAAAAGCAGTCAAGGCCTGTTCGCCACGATCAAGGGGTATTTTACGCAAATTGTCGTGATCATCCTGATTGCTTCGGCAGCTGGCATTTTGATCAATTTTTTCCTGGGTAGAACCATTTCCGGATCGCTGGATAAGCTCAATCATCTCGTCAAGGATTTGGCCGAGGGCGAAGGTGACCTGACCAAGCGGATCAATCTGAGCAGCCAGGACGAAACCGGTGAACTCGCCAGGTGGATCGACCTCTTCGTGGAAAAACTTCACAAGATCATCCAGGATGTTTCGATCAATGCCGATTCGCTCAACCACTCCTCGTCCGACCTGGCATCCATCTCGCGTCAAATGAGTGAAAGTGCCCGTCAGGCGGCCGAACAAACCGGTGGTGTCGCATCCGCGGCAGAAGAAATGAGTGGTAATATGAATTCCGTGGCCGCCGCCAGCGAGGAGGCGTCGACGAATGTCTCCATGGTGGCCGGTGCTTCCGAAGAAATGGCCATCACGGTCAAGGAAATCGCCAAGAACGCCGAAAAAGCACGACTGGTCACCAATGATGCCGTCAATAAGGCAAGCGGTGCAACCTTGAACATCAACAAACTGGGTGAAGCGGCCGATCAGATCAGTAAAGTGACCGAAGTGATAACTGAAATTTCCGACCAAACCAACCTGCTGGCCCTGAATGCCACGATCGAGGCCGCCAGGGCCGGTGAAGCGGGGAAAGGCTTTGCCGTGGTCGCCAATGAAATCAAGGAACTCGCCAAGCAGACCGCTCTGGCGACCCAGGAAATCAAGACAAAAATCGATGGCATTCAAACGTCATCATCGCAGACCGTCTCTGAGATCGATGCCATTTCGAAAGTCATTAACGAGGTGGATGATATCGTATCGTCTATCGCCACAGCGGTTGAAGAACAATCCGCCGCCACCCAGGAAATTGCCGGCAACGTCAACCAAGCTTCGGATGGAATCAGAGAGGTAAATGAAAATGTTTCCCAGAGTTCCGTGGTTTCCGATCAGATTGCAAGGGGAATCGCCGAGGTGAATCAAGCCACCGGCATGCTCACGGACAGTAGCGACATGGTCAATACCAGTGCCGAGACAATGGCGGATCTGTCGAATAAACTCAATCAGACCGTTGCCCGCTTTAAATTGTAGTCGTGGTGCGAACCCCATGCACGAAATTGTGTATTCCAATAATTGTAAAAATATGAAATGGGTGGTGAGCCGTTGTCCGGTATTAACCGATTCGATTGTCAAATCGACGCCAATCGCAGAAAGGCCCCGATGAACGATTCCTGCCTTGAATTCGCCAGGACCCTCTCCAACGCCTATGGTGTCTCCGGCTTCGAAGACGACGTCCTCAAACTGGCCCGAGGATTCCTTGCGTCCGCCATCGATATCGAGGAAGACAAGCTCCGCAACCTTTACCTGAGAACCAGCGGCAACACCGGCAAGCGTCCCGTGGTGATGGTCGACGGGCATTCGGACGAAGTGGGCTTCATGATACAGTCCATCAACAAAAACGGAACAATGAAATTCATTCCCATCGGTGGTTGGTCGGCCCAGGTGGTCATGGGCCAGCGGGTGCGGGTCCGCAACAGAAACGGCACATTTCTTCCGGCCATCGTGGCCGCCAAGCCGCCGCATTTCATCAAGGCCGGGGATAAAAACAAACTCATCGACATTGCGGACATGTTCATCGATGTCGGTGCCCTGTCGAAAGCCGAGGCCTGTGACGATTATGGCATCGAGCCGGGTGCGCCGGTGGTGCCGGATACCACGTTTGCGTTCGATGAAAAAAGGGGCATGATGATGGGTAAGGCCTTCGATTGCCGCCTGGGGTGTGCGGCGGTGATCGATACCCTCAACCGGCTGGAGGGTCTGCAGCTAAACGTGGATGTGGTGGGAACCCTCTCCTCCCAGGAAGAGTTGGGGCTCAGGGGGGCCCAGGTGGCGGCCAGGCGCGTCGACCCTGATGTGGCAATCATCTTAGAAGGGACACCGGCAGATGACGTTTTCAAGGACGATGACGCCGCGCAAAGTGCCTTGAAAAAAGGTCCCCAGATCAGGCATCGTGACAATTCGATGATGGCCAACCCGCGTTTCGTGGCATTTGCCCGCGAGGTGGCCAAAAACGCCGGCATTCCGTTTCAGGATGCGGTGCGCGACAGCGGAGGAACCAATGGCGGCATGGTGACCCTTGCCGGCCGCGGGGTGCCCGTGGTCGTTCTGGGCATTCCCGTGCGCTACATCCACGCTCCCTATGGCCTGGCCGCTATCGACGACCTTCAATGGGCCGTGGCGTGGGCCTGTGAAATCATCCGGAAGTTGGATGAACTGGCGATCAAGGAATTTTGATTTTCCATTGGCGCCTTTAACCACTGATTTTATAGTCTGGTGCGATCCTAAAGATGGTAACGTTGAATCTTATTGTAGAGTGAACGGCGAGAAATACCCAAGATTTCACTGGTTCGTGTCCGATTGTATCCGGCTTGCTCAAGGGTACGGCGGATGAGTTCTTTTTCCACATTTTCGAGGCTCGTTCCCACCCGGATCGTCATGGTGTTCTCATCATTGCGATAGTGGCTGATACGATTGGGCAGCTGGCTGGTGTTTAATATATCTCCAGTACAAGAGATGACCGCCCGCTGGATAACGTTTTTCAACTCCCTCACATTGCCCGGCCACGGGTAGGCCTCAAGGCAACTGATGAAATCGGAAGAAATCCCTCGGATCACCTTTTTGAAATCATCACAAGCGCTTTTGATAAAATGATCGACCAGCAAATTGATATCCCCACGACGCTCGCGCAACGCCGGCATGGTGATATGCAATACATCTAGCCGGTAGTAGAGGTCTTCTCTGAAACTTCCCCTGCGTATTTCCTCAACAAGATCGGCATTGGAAGCGGCGATCACCCGCACATCCACGGATACGCTTTCTTGACTGCCGATGCGGTTGAACTCACAGCTTTCCAGTACCCGAAGCAGACTGACCTGCATTTTTTCATCAATCGTGGCCAGCTCATCCAGGAAAACCGTTCCCCCGTCAGCGGTTTCGAAGCAGCCCTTGCGCCGGCCGGTGGCATTGGTAAACGCCCCGCGCTCATGGCCGAACAGTTCACTGGCCACCAGATCGGGCGGCAAGGCCCCAATATGTACCGTAACGCAAGGCGCCTGGGATCGCGAACTCAATTCGTGGATGGCCTGAGCGGCAAGCTCCTTGCCGGTGCCGGTCTCACCGGACAAGAGTACCGGGATGTCCGTGGCGGCTGCCTGCCGGATCTGGCGGTAAACCTGACGCATGACGGCCGATCGTCCAACCATGCGTTCGAAGGTGGTCTTTTCCACTTCGGAACGCAGCATCAGGTTCAGGCCGACCTGGGGTTTCGTCTCGATGGCGGTTTCGATGAGCAATTTAAGCTCTTCATCGCTGACCGGCAGCGTTGAGTAGTGAAAAACGCCGGTTCGCAGTGCTTTGTGGGCGATTTTGAGCCTGCCGGGATGGGTGAAAAACAGGGTCTGGGTACCGGGGCATTTCACTGAAATCAGATCCAGGATTTCGATCGCATTGTTGGGGTCGGTGTTCGCGATCGTACTGGAAAAAAGCATCAAGTCGAAGGTTTCACGCTCGAATCGATCGACCACTTCGTCCAGGCTGCGTTCATAGGCCATGGAAATTTTATCTTCGCCGAAGATATTCATCACCTGTTGGGCCAGCCCGCTCCCCTTGTCCACGCAGATGATTTTGATCCGCTCCTGCTGTTTGGCGTCCATCGTAGTTAAACTCCGATCTGCAGGGGAATGGATAAGCGGGTACCCGACCCCGTGATTTGCTGGGCAATGATTGTAGTATGGGAAAAAATTACCCAGACCAACGAAAAACAATTCCCTTTGAGGATTATTTCCTTGCGCCCGTCATGCTTAATAAAATCCGTTTAATAATGCAACACCAATCTTTTTAGGGCCAACACAGGATTCTTTGGCTTTAAGGCAGCGTTATGATCAAATTATTTGATAGCGGGTAAATATTGCTCACATTCAAGCATAAGCCTCATAAAATGCTTCCTTTTTGCCCACGGGTGTCAATCAAACAGCGCCATACCTTCATTTTACCCCCGCCAGCAGTCCGATGTCGTTAATTGTAAAAATATAGAATAAACAACATGTTAAAATGCTTACTTGAGGCTTTTGGCTACATGGCATTTCTCTTGCTTATCCACTATCGTTTTTGTGAAGTCGTCTCCGCCTTAGCGCCGGTTTACAACTCCGACCACAGCCCTTAACGGCGTTACCAAACGATTCGATATGCTAACGTGTTCCCGTATGTGAACCGTCTGCGAGAACCGTTTTGCGCTTGGTTTGGGGGCCTGTCAGGCATGAATTAGCTAATTATTTTTGGTAGCTCTAATTATTTAAGAATTGTTAAAAATATTTAAGAGAGGAAAAAATGAGCAAACTCCAGAACAATCATGTGTTCACCAGCGAATCTGTTAGTGAAGGGCATCCGGATAAGGTCTGCGATCAGGTATCGGATGCGATTCTCGACGCATGCCTCGCCGAAGATGCGAATAGCAAGGTGGCCTGCGAAACGGCCGTGACCACCAATTTCCTGATCAATATCGGCGAGATTACTTGCCGCGGCTGGGATAATATCGACCCCGAGGCCATTGCCCGGCAAGTCATCAAGGAAATCGGATACGACCGTGACGAATTGCTCTTTAGCTGCGACAGCTTCGAATACGCCTGCCACATCCATCCCCAGTCCGGTGACATTGCCCAGGGGGTTTGCGAAGGACAGGGGCTGTTCACGGAACAGGGCGCCGGCGACCAGGGCATGATGTTCGGCTACGCCACCCGGGCGACGCCGTCGCTGATGCCGGCCCCCATCCATTACAGTCATCAATTGCTGGACCACCTCCAAACCATCCGCAAACGCGGTGACATCGGTTATCTGAGACCCGATGCCAAGACGCAGGTGTCCGTGCTGCATGAAGCCGGTGTGCCGACACGCATCACCAACGTCGTGATCTCCCATCAGACCGATGACGTGCCGTTGTCCCGGATCCGTGAAGACTTGATTCAGGTGGCCCAGGAATCACTGGGGCAGACCGGACTGCTGGATAATGAGACCGAGTTTTTCATCAATCCCACCGGCAAATTTGTCATTGGCGGCCCCCATGGCGACGCCGGGCTGACCGGCCGAAAAATTATCGTGGACAGTTACGGGGGTGTGGGCTGCCATGGGGGTGGGGCCTTCAGCGGTAAAGACCCTTCAAAAGTGGATCGCTCGGCTGCTTATTTCGCCCGCTATGCGGCCAAGAATGTGGTGGCCGCCGGCCTGGCGGACAAATGCGAAATTCAAGTGGCCTACGCCATTGGTGTGGCCAAACCGCTTAGCATCAATGTGGACACCTTCGGCACCGGCAATGTGGATGAAAAGGATATCCAGGCCGAATTGGAATCCGGTGAGATTTTCGACTTCCGCCCGGCGTCAATCATCAGCGATCTGGAACTGACCCAACCATCGGGCTGGTCTTATCGGGACACCTCGGTCACCGGTCATTTTGGAAGAGACATCTTCCCGTGGGAACAAACCGACAAGGCGCAGGCCCTTTCTGACAGATTGGGGCTCAAAGAACGGTGTGTGGCCTGACCCATACTGCACAAACAGCCGCTAACGGAGTCAAAACCATCAACGCGTCGCCTTAACAATAATAACAAACAGTCATTCAGGAGAATCAATGCAATCGGAAAGCACCACCCAGGCCGCCCATCACAATGGGGCGGTCATTACTGAGATTTCAAAGATCATTGCCGGTGAAGACACCCCATCCGAACACGATTATCAAGTCGCCGATATTTCTCTGGCCGCCTGGGGCCGCAGGGAGATCGAGATTGCCGAGAAAGAGATGCCCGGTCTTATGGCCACCCGTGAAAAATACGGGCCGCAAAAACCATTGCAGGATGTCCGCATCATGGGCAGTCTGCATATGACCGTTCAGACCGCCGTGCTGATCGAGACCCTCAAAGCCCTCGGCGCCGACGTGCGATGGGCCAGCTGTAACATTTTTTCCACCCAAGACCACGCCGCGGCAGCCATTGCCGCCACCGGCACGCCGGTGTTCGCCTGGAAGGGTGAGACCCTGGAAGAGTATTGGTGGTGCACCCTCAAGGCCATGACCTGGCCGGACGGCCAAACCCCTCAACTGGTTGTGGACGACGGCGGTGATGCCACCTTGCTGATCCATAAGGGATACGCCGGAGAAAACGATCCAGCCCTTTTCGACACCCCCACCGACAACAAAGAGCTTCAAATCGTCCAACAGCTGCTCAAGAAGGTGTATCAGGCCGATACCACCTTCTGGCATCGCGCGGCCGCAGCCTGGAAGGGGGTTTCAGAAGAGACCACGACCGGCGTCCATCGCCTTTACCATATGCAGAAAGAAGGATCCTTGCTGGTGCCGGCCATCAATGTCAACGATTCGGTCACCAAATCGAAATTCGATAACGTCTATGGTTGCCGCCACTCGCTGGTGGACGGCATTTGTCGGGCCATGGATGTGATGCTGGCGGGCAAGACCGCCATGGTCTGCGGGTACGGCGATGTGGGCAAAGGCTCTGCGGAATCACTCGCCGGACAGAAATGCCGCGTGTTGGTCTCGGAGGTTGATCCCATCTGTGCGTTGCAGGCCTGCATGGCCGGATACACGGTATGCACGGTGGAAGATGCCTTGGCACAGGCGGATATTTTTGTCACCACCACCGGCAACATGGATATCATCACCGCCGACCACATGAGCCGCATGAAGGACCAGGCCATTGTTTGCAATATCGGACACTTTGACAACGAAATTCAGGTGGATGCGCTCAACAACTGGCCCGGCGTGAAAAAAAGCCAAATCAAACCCCAGGTGGACAAATTTACCTTTGCCGATGGTCACTGCATCTATCTGCTGGCCGAAGGAAGGCTAGTCAACCTTGGATGCGCCACCGGTCACCCGAGCTTTGTGATGTCCAATAGTTTCACCAATCAGGTATTGGCCCAGATGGACCTGTGGCGGCAAAAGGATTCCAGAGGGGTGGACGTTTATTGCCTGGACAAAAAGCTTGATGAAGAGGTGGCCAGACTGCACCTGGACAAGCTCGGCGCCCGGCTGACCCGCATGTCCGAAGCGCAGGCGGCCTACATCGGTGTCGCGGTGGACGGGCCTTATAAGCCGGAGCACTACCGTTATTAATCGGCGTGTACCAACCATGTGATGACAACCATGGTGAAATTTTGAAAACGCGGAACCGTGCAGCAGCCGGTGCCGCAACCATAGGGAGGAATAATGAAAGAAACACCCGAACTGTGGATCGCCACTTACGAAGCAGAAACGGCTGAAGAACTCGCCGAAGCCTATAAGTATTGGGCGGGTGATTATGATCGCGACACGCTTGGCACCATGGGGTACGTGGGCCCCCATGTGGCTGCCGCCATGCTCGATTCCCACCTGGAATCCAGGTCGTGCCGGGTGCTCGATGCCGGGTGCGGCACTGGACTCGTGGGTCAACATCTCAATCGCATGGGATACAAAAACGTGGATGCCATGGATTATTCCACGGACATGCTCAGCGAAGCCGGAAAAAAAGGCGTCTATCGAGAGCTCTTTCAGGAAGACATGAACAAAGATCTGGACATTCCCGATGACACCTACGACGCCACGATTTGCGTGGGCACCTTTACCTATGCCCATGTAGGGCCCCATGCCTTTGACGAACTGATTCGCGTCACCCGTCCGGGTGGCCACATCTGTTTCAGCATTCGCGACGGTGCCTATCAGGAATACGGTTATCGCAACAAAATGCTGGAGATGGAGGCCTGCTCAAAGTGGATGCTTGAGGAAATGAGGGAAGAGGAATACCTCGTCAAGGAAAACGTAATTGCCAAATTTTGTACCTACAAGGTGCTGTCCAACTGAAGGAGTATTCATGGTCACGGATAACCAGACGCTTGAAAAAGTCTATACTGCAAAAAACCACGAAGAGTTGATGGATGCCTACAAGGACTGGGCCGCCGATTACGATACCGATACGGTGGACAGCTTTGGCTATGTGGCGCATATCGCCTCGGCCGAAGCGCTGGACAGGGCCCTTGAGAGAAAAGACGCGTATATCCTGGATGCGGGATGCGGCACCGGTCTGGTGGGTGAAGAGCTTACCAAAAAGGGATACGATAAGATGGACGCGCTCGATTATTCCAGGGAGATGCTCGATGAGTCTGAACGCAAAAAGATTTACCAAAAACACATCCAGGCGGACCTGAGCAAGCCGCTGGACATCGAATCCGATTGTTACGATGCCGTCGTCTGCACGGGAACATTCACTTACGGTCACGTCAAAGACACGGCCTTCGACGAATTGATTCGTATCACCAAGCCGGGCGGAATCATCTGCTTTACCATTCGCGAAGGGGCTTACGAGGATTATGGCTATCGGCAACGGATGATTGCCTTGGAGCAGGCGCAGGCCTGGGAGCTCATCGGCATGCACGATACGGATTATCTGAAAAAAGAGGGCGTGACCTGTAAGATGTGCACATACAAGGTCGCCGGCTGACCCTTGTTGAACGGTCATTGAAACAGACGGACTTCAATTGCATGACCGTAGTAGCCGCACTGGGGGTTGACGATATTCCACCGGACGCTTTTGCCGGTGGCTTCAACCTGGTCTCTTCGCCGGGTTGGGTGGCCTTCAACATCAAGGAGGATTTTGTCTGCGAAGCGGATCAGTCCGGTTTCTGCAAACTGATCGGGATTCTTGAAGAAAAGGAAATTCTGGCTATCCACGAACGTCACAGATATCGTCACCGTTTCTGCCAGGATGGCACCCCGCTTGACTACTATGCCATCGTGGGCAAAAAACAAACGGATATCTCCACAGATATCCTTGCTGAACTTTCGGCCTGAATCCAAAAATAAAGACGGAATCCCGAGTTTCAATGATGGGGCCGACAACGCCGTGCATTGCAATTGAGCTCGGAAACGGTCAGGTACGGAGAGTTGAACCGCGTACCGTTCGGCGCCCAGTATAACTTATTCTAATCCATTTTTCTTTAATCCAACCATGATGCGGTTTGGGCGGCAATGCCCAAACCGCATTTTTTTATTTTTCCGGGCAAACACCATTTAGTCAATCAATAGGTTTATAAAATATATCATATTTTATATATAATAGTTGAAATATATTTCATTATTGATATATAGCTATCCATGAAAATCGGAAATAGAATACGCCACGCCAGGAAAAAACTTGGCATCAACATGAAGGATTTCGCAAAGAAGGTGGGCATCAGCTACTTGACCCTATACCGCGTGGAAACGGATCGGGTCAGCCCGTCGGTGGCCCTGTTGTCGGACATCGCCCATCATCTGGGGGAGCCCATCATCAATTTTTTCAACGATCCGTGCGGGTTGACCCTTGTCAAGAAAGGATCCGCGCCGGACATATCCACGAATCGATTGAGCCTGCAGTTGTTGCTTCCCAAAGGCGTCATCAATGACAAGATTTCGGTGACCCGGGGACGCACAGCGTCCGGAGAGGTGATCAGTACCCATTCCCACAGTGGATTCGAGTTGGTCTACGTTCTCAAGGGAAAGGCGACATTCAATTACGACGGCACCGATTATGAAACCGCCGAAGGAGATCTGATTTACTTTGATGCGTCGATCCCCCACTCGGTGGTTTCCCACGCCCCCCATGACTTCTTATCCATTTACTTCCGGAAATAATAACGTTTGAGATCGAACAGCAAACAGGGAGGAATGATCCATGAACGTTGCCGATATGTTGGACAAAAATGCACGTTATTTTCCCGATCGACCCGCCATCATCGAAGGGGACATCACCATCAGCTTTTCCCAGCTCCACCAGGACGTGAACAAGGCCGCGTCATCCATGGTCGGGCTGGGATTGCAACCGGGCGACCATGTGGCCCTGTGCGCCCCCAATTCCTATGCCTGGGTGGTCGTTTACTATGCCGCCATCAAGGCTGGTGCCGTGGCGGTCACCTTTTCCCATTTGCTGAAAAAGGACGAACTGACCAAGGTAATGGCTGACTGCCGACCAAAAATATTGTTTACCAGTGACGATAAACTGGCTGATTTGGAAGACCATCGGGCGGCGTCCTATTTGTTCGCAGTTGTCTCCAACAACGGCGATATATCTTTCCTTTCCCTGCTAGACAAGGGCGACCGGCAATTTACCACGGTCAATCGTCACCGCGACGACACGGCCGCCATTCTATACACCGGCGGGACTACTGGAAGCCCCAAGGGAGCGATGCTCTCCCATCAAAACCTGAAGTCGTCTATCTTCAACACCGCCCATTATGAGCGCTGTACCATGGATGACCGCGCCTTGTGCTTCTTGCCGCTGAACCATGTCTTCGGACAGGTCCACATCATGAACTCAACCATTTACAGCTGCGGCGCCACCATCCTTCAGGCGGCTTTTGACATGGACCCGGTGCTCGATGCACTCACGAAATACAAAATTACCAAATTTTACGCCGTTCCCACCATTTACATTCGATTTTTAGGGCTGCCAAACTTGAAAGAGACCTTCCAATCCGTTCGGTATTGCTTTTCCGCGGCCGCCAGTATGGCACAGGAAGTGGTGAAGGCGTGGAAAGAAAAAACCGGCCTCAATATCTTTGAATCCTATGGTATGACGGAAAGCGCCGCCATGGTAACGTACAACCATTTTTATCGCCACAAGGCGGGCTCGGTGGGAACGGTGGCGAATATCGTCGAGGTTGAAATTCGCGATCCCAACGGCAATGTCCTGCCCCAGGGAGAACGGGGCGAAATTTGTGTTTGTGGCCCCAATATCACCAAAGGATATCTAAACAACCCCCAAGAAACCCAGGCCGCGTTCTGGGGGAACTGGTACCGTACCGGAGACATCGGTGTCTTTGATGAGGAAGGCTATTTGTTTATCGTGGACCGGCTCAAAGACATGATCATCACCGGTGGAGAAAATGTATACTCCCGAGAAGTCGAGGAAGTGCTCTATGCCCACCCGGTCGTGCTGGAGTGTGCCGTGGTGGGCATGCCCGATGCCGAATATGGAGAACGCGTTACCGCCTACGTCATTCCCCAGCCCGGAAAGCATATCGACACGGCGGCGCTCAAGGCCTATATGAAGGAGCGCTTGGCCGGTTATAAAGTGCCCAAGGCATTCATCGAGGTTGCCGACCTGCCCAAAAGCAGTGCCGGCAAACTGTTGAAACGTGAGATCCGAGATGCCTATGCTGCACAGAAACCCTGACGCCTATCCTTATGATCAGGCGCTAACGCTGGGAAAGGCCTTCAGATCCGTGTGGGGCAGGAAAAGGGCCGACGTAAATTCGTCCATATAGCGCGGGTTGCTGGAAAAATCCACATAGGTCATGCTGTTGCAGAGTTCACGGGCCTCCTGGCGGTAATCATTGGAGAGCAGCGCCATGTAGGCCCCCTTGATGGAGCTGTTACCCATATAGGCAAATTTCTCACGCGCGATATCGGGCAGCAGGCCAATGGTAACCGCCTGTTCGATGTTCAGATACTGGCCGAAGCCGCCGGTGATAATCACCCGCTCGACCATGGAGAAATCCATTCCCGCCTCATTGAGAAGCGTCGTGAAACCGGCGTAGACGGCCCCCTTGCTGTAGACCAGATTTTTCAGGTCCGACGCAGTAAAAACGATATCCTCCCCGATGGGCGTCTGGTCGGCGAAAACCAACACGTAAGCCGGTTCACCGCCTGTTTCACGGACACGTGGATTGTTTAAACCGGTGCTGAACCGTCCACTGCGGTCGACGATCCCGGTCCGCAGCAGTTCAGCAATCAGATCGATCATACCCGATCCGCAAATCCCCCTGGGGGGCGCGTCACCCACCGTGGTCAGGTGCGGCGCGAAGGTCTCCGGATCGATGGTCACTTTCTCGATGGCCCCTTCCTCGGCACGCATGCCCCAGCGGATGCCACCCCCCTCAAATGCCGGCCCGGCGCTGCAGGCCGCCGTCATCAACCATTCCTTGTTGCCCAGCACGATTTCGCCATTGGTACCCACATCGATGAACAGGGTAATCGCCGCTTCCCGGTGAACGCCGGTGTAAAGCACACCCGAGACAATGTCGCCGCCCACGTAGCTGGCCGGCCCGGGCATGATAAACACCGCCGCAACGGGATTGGCCTTGAGACCGATCTCACCGGCCTTGAGAATCGGAAAATCCGAAACCGTGGGGATGTAAGGATCGCGCCGGATATAACGGGGTTCGATCTTGAGCAGCAGGTGGGCCATGGTGGTGTTGCCGGAGATCACCACGTTGTGAATGGCGTCGGCCTTGGCGCCGGCACTGTCCAGGGCTTCGCCGATCAGGTCATTGATGGTGGCCAGGGCCATGCGGCTGAGTTTTTTGACCCCGTTTTTCTCCGCACAGACAATGCGGTTGATCACATCGTCGCCGCAATCGGCCTGGCGGTTATGGCCGGCGGTCGCAGCCAGCACGCTGCCGTCTTGCATGTCCACCAGATAAACCACGATCGTGGTGGTGCCCACGTCGATGGCCAGCCCCAGGGATGAAGCCGTCCCGTTGCCCGGCCTGACCTCCAGAATCTCGTTGGCGCATCTGCGGCGGATCACCGAAGCGGTGATGTTCCAGTTGTCCTGACGTACGACCTCGGCCAGCTGGCGCATGACCCTCAGTCCCACATTGAGTCGGGCGACATCGCAGCCCTCTTTTTTCAATCCGCGATTGAGGCGATCCAGATCGCTGACCGAATCGCTGAGGGTTGGCGGGGATAGGGTCAGGGGAATGGTTTTCAGCATGGGATCGATGGTGGTGACCAATCCTTTTACTTCTTCGCTAACCGCCTGCCCCATGCCGGCGATTTTTAGTTTGCGTGCGATGGTCTCCTCGGGGATACGTACCGTTACATTGCCGGTAATCCGGCTCTGGCAGGCGAGCACATAGCCCTTGGCTTTCTCACCATCAGATAGCAGCGGGGTCGACGCCGCATCCACGGTGCCATCGACCACCACCAGTTTGCATTTTCCGCAAGATCCCTTGCCGTTGCACGATGCATTGACGTGCACGTCGGCAAGGCGTGCCGCATCCAAGAGTGTGGTATTCGGCGGTACAGCTACCGTTTGACCATCCGGCATAAACGTGACCTTGCCGGCAGCGGCCGCCACTTCCTGCTGGTCCTCCGCAGCCCAGCCTTCCTGCCGTTTGCTCATGAACCAGATTGGGCATCCTGGACGGTGTTTGCAATATACATTGGGGTCTTTGCAGCGCAGGCATTCCTCGCAAAGGTAGATCTGGTGCTTCATGCATAGATAGGGCGTTTCCCGATCCGGGTGATTGATGCATTTTCCCATGTCTTCTCCTTTAAACCAGTTGTTTCAAGGCCTGGCCCAGGGTATCGCCGCTTTGCAGGCCGATGAAGCGTGTTACCTCACGGCCATCGCGGTAGATGATGATCGTGGGAATGCTCTGAATTCCCAACTGGTAAGCGATTTCGCAGTTCTTCTCGATGTCGATGATTTCTATCCGGGCTACGGTGGAGAAGTTTTTTTCCAGCGACCTTAGGATCGGCGTCTGGACGCGGCAGGGATCACACCAGCTGGCATTGAAATCCACCAGGGTAATGCCGCTTGCCACCAGCCGTTCGAATTGATGCGTCGCAAAAAGATTGGCTGTCATTGTCTTCTCCTTTACTCATTACAAAGGCTGCGATCAGGCCGGTAATCGGACCGTCAGTACCGGTACCGGGCAGCCGTGCACCACATCCCGGGCCACGCTGCCGAGCATCAGATCGTCCAACCGGCTGTGCCCATGGGTACCCATGATGACCAGGTCATAATGGTCAGCGGTTGCCGTTTCGATGATCTGTTCTGCCGGATCGCCGACCTTGACCTGAATCTTATCGGTGGACAGCGGACAGAAGGGAATCTCATCGACGACACTAGTGGCGGTCTCTTCGATTCGTGCCTGAATCCGCTGTATGGCCTCATCGACAGCCTGCTGGTTCAACCCGCCGGGTTGTCCATTGCCGTTGCCGCCTTTCAATCGGATACCGGTTTCCGACGCATACAGGTCGGCAAGATCCGGCACCACATGCAGCACCTGAACGTCCGCTCCGAACTTGCTTCCCATACTGCAGGCGTAACGGACCGCATGGCGGGCGGTTTCCGACAGATCCGTGGCATACAGAATTTTTTGAAAGCCCGGTACGTGCGAGGAACTGTCACACGCTGCCGTCGCCGGTTTGGCGGCAGTGGCTGGGCTGACCGGACGTGCCGGTTCGGCTGCCGGCACCCGGCCCGCACCCGGTTTGCCGAAAATGGCGTCCGCATATTTGACATACCAGGCCGCCGACTGTACCTGAATGATGTAGGCCATGGCCACCACCAGGGCCGCACTGGACCCTTGGGGGCCGAAGGCGTTGATGGCAATGGCCAGGGCGATGGACAGATTGCGCATGACCGACCCGTAGACCAGGGCGATGGCGTCGTTACGCGGCAGAAACAGCTTGCCCACCACGGTGCTGATCAGAAAGTTCAGGGCGTATATGATTACCAGCGGCGCCAGCACGGTGACCAGCAGTTGGGGGGACCCGGCGATAGCCTTGGCCTTGAGGGCCATGGCGATAAACACGATGCCCAACACGCCCACCGTTGACAGGGCCGGGAACCGCGGTGCCAGGCGGGTTTGAAATTCCTTCTGACCGTATTTTTTAACCAGGGTCTGTTGGGTGATATACCCGGCGATCATGGGGATGAATACGATGATGGCAATCTGTTTCATCACGGCGATAATATTGACCTCCAACGTCGCGCCCATCAACGCCCGGACATAAAACGGGGTGGCCAGGCTGCCCAGGGTCAGGCCGATCACGGTCATTTTAACGGCCGCCTCGACGTTGCCCTTGGCAAATCCGGTCCACGAGATGGTCATGCCGCTGGTGGGAACCAGGCCGGCCATGAGCAGCCCCAGAGCCATATAGGGTTGGTCCTTGAAGAAATAGCCTCCCAGGGCGAATGCGAGAAAAGGGATCAATCCGAAATTGATCAATTGGGTGAGAATCTGGGCTTTGGTATCGCCGCCCTCCACCACCTTCTTGATTTTCAAGGTGACCATCATGGGATAGACCATCAGAAACGTAAAGGGAACGATCAGCTGTTTGAGCGGGGCCGCGTTGATGAACACACCGGTGATGAACCCAGCGACCATCAACACCGGAATGGCGATGATGAGATTTTTATTGATGGTTTGCAGCAGTTTCCACATATTTTCGCTCCTTGCCGTTGAGGGTTGTTTTTCATTGAACTGTCGTCCAATTAATCAAATGCCGTGCCAGGAGCAAAAAAATATTATTATATATAATAATAATAGATAGATGCCTGAGTTCTATCAGGGAATTTGGTTGAAACTGGAGCGATCGCAAGCATGTATAACGTTACTATGTGTTACTATTTATCATGGCAACGTTACCAATGAAACTGATTGGGGAGATGGCTACGCAATCATGTCCGTCTAAAAATACCAACCGTGGGTTGCCGGCAGGCTTTGCAGACCGCCACTTCGGTTTTCCGGTACCGATCAGACCATACAGGAATACGCCCGAAAAAATTTTTCGGGCGTTGCTGTTATCGGGCAAATACGCGTTTACATCTTTTTAAGCAGTTGGTTGGCGGCGGTAAGCATGGGGTCCCACACGGGGCTGAACGGTGGGGCATAAGCCAAATCCGTTTGTGCAAACCCGGCCACGGTCATCTTGGCATGCAGGGCCACGGCCACGGCATTGATGCGGTGGGCCACGCCCTCGGGACCGACCATCACGGCGCCGAGCAACCGCCCCGCCTGTCGGTCACCGACCAGATGCACCCAAATGGTTTGCGACCCCGGATGCGCGTGGGCCCGGGAGCGGCTTTTTATGGTTACCGTAACCGGGTCGAAGCCGGCTTTCTTTGCCTCTGGTTCGGTGAGGCCGCTGCGGGCCACTTCCAGGTCGAATACCTTGAAGACGGCCGTACCCGCCACCCCGTCCAGTTCCATCGCCTTGCCGCACACGTTGTCGGCAACGGCCCAGCCGGCTCGGTTGGCGCGCAGGGCCAGTGGAATCCAGGTTTTTTCGCCGGTCACCACATGGATGGCATCGGCGCAATCGCCGGCGGCATAAATCGTTTCGTCGGAGGTCTGCAATTGTCGGTCGACGGCGATGGCGCCGCCTGGCCCCAGGGTAAGGCCGGCTTCCTTGGCCAATTCGCTGTTGGGATGAATCCCGATAGCCACCAGGACCATATCCGTGGTCAGGGTTTTGTCCGTGCAAATGACGGTTAACCGGTTTTCAGCCCTTTCGATGGCCGTGATCGTGTGGCCCGGATACAGGCCAACCGCATTGGATTCGAGTTCCTGACCCACCACGCCGGCCAGATCCCGAGGCATCCACGGTAAAAGATCGGGGCCGGGCTTAACCATGTCCACGGCAATGTTCCGGGCCTTCAGCGCCTCGGCCATTTCCAGGCCAATATACCCCATGCCGATGATTACTGCTTTTTCTACACGATGGGTTTCGATATGGGCCCTGATGGCTTTGCCATCAGACAAGCTTTTGAGGGCCAACACGCCGGGGAGATCGAATCCAGGCAGATCTGGAAGCACTGGTCGTCCTCCGGTGGCAATAAGCAGCCGATCGTAAAAAATTGAAAATGATTCTCCGGTGCGCTGATTCGTTCCGGAAACCCTACGGTTTTTCGGTTCGATATGTTCCACCCGATGACCGGTCAGTAAATCGATCGCCTGTTTCTGGCGGAAGACATCGGCTGATCGCACGATTAGGTCGTCCATCTCCCGATCGGCATCCGCAATATTATAGGGCATGCCACAGGCGCTGTACGAGACGTCTTCGGTTTTTTCCAGAACAATGACTTCCATATCAGGCATGCTTCGCTTGGCCCGGCTCGCCGCACTCATGCCGGCCGCATCTCCACCAATAATCACAAATTTCATAACTCACCATTTCTTTTAGGGTTTCTGAACCACAACGGCCAGGATGGCAACGTGGTCATCGACGTTCGATGTATTTTATCATACCCTGCCATTTTCGCCTATCCCCGCATATTGATGTTCACCGCTATGTTTTCGCTTGACCTGCATTGGCGTTTACCGTTACGTATTAACAGTAACAATTGGTAACGTTCTTGCACTGAAACATGGGTCGGAGGCACCATGACTAAAAAGACACACGATATCTGGAACGCCCGTTTCATCAACCGCATCATCGATTCCATGGCCGATGGGGTTTTTACCATGGATGAACAAGGGCGCATCTCTTCCTGGAACCCGTCCATGGAGCGGATCAGCGGCTATTCGGCCACCGAGGCGCTGGGCAAGACTTGCCAAATTCTCCAGTGCAGCCGGTGCTTTGGGAAAAGCTGCCCCGCCAGCATCGAAAAATGTCGGATTTTGGAAGTGGGTCAAGCCGAGGTTAAGGAGTGTTTGCTGCAGCACAAGGATGGTCACGATGTGGCCGTGATCAAGAATGCCAGTGTGGTCAAAGATGACGACGGCCGGTTGATCGGCATCGTCGAGACCGTCACCGACATGACCGAGCTGAATCGCGCCCGGCAACGGGCCGAAGCCGCCGCCCTGCGCCTGGCGGAAGTTTACCAGATGAACAATATCATTGGTAAAAGTCACGCCATGCAGGAGGTTTTCAAAGCGATTCGCGTTGCCGCGGCCAGCGAGGCGACGGTATTGATCCAGGGCGAAAGCGGTACCGGCAAGGAACTGGTTGCCGGGGCTATCCATTACAACAGTGACCGGCGGGAAGGTCCGATGATCACCGTCAACTGCAGTGCCCTGTCGGAGAACCTGTTGGAAAGTGAGCTCTTCGGTCATGTGCGGGGGGCCTTTACCGGCGCCAACCGGGATCGCATGGGGCGGTTTGAAGAGGCGTCCGGTGGTACCATTTTCTTGGATGAAATCGGGGAGCTCAGTCCCTTCATCCAGGTAAAGCTGCTCCGGGTGCTTCAGGAGCGGGAGGTCGAGCGCGTGGGCGATTCCCGCAAACGCAAGATCGATATCCGTATCATCACGGCTACCCATAAGGATCTTTACGCCCGGGTTCGCGAGGGCCATTTCAGGGAGGACCTCTATTACCGCTTAAAGGTGTTTCCCATCCAACTGCCACCGCTCAGAGAGCGGCGGGAGGATATCCCGCTGTTGATCGATTATTTTATCCACAAAATGAATGAAAAAACCGGAAAAAAAGTCGCGCGAATTTCTCAGCCGGCCTTGCGCATCTTCATGGACCATCCTTGGCCGGGGAATGTGCGTGAACTGGAAAATGCCATCGAACACGCCTTCGTGCTCTGCGATCGGGATCAGATCGATGTGTCCGACCTGCCCCTTGAAATTCGTCAGCCCGATACGCGCACTGCCTGCCAGGATCTATCTCCGGTCAGATCCACGCCTCGGCGCCGAAAAAAGGTGACCAAAACGGAACTGCTCGATCTTCTGGCTGCATGCGACTGGAACAAGGCCGAAGTGGGGCGCCGCGTTGGCTTGAGCCACACAGCTATTTGGAAATATATGAAAAAATATGATATTCCGCTCAGGCCGGAAGAGAAAGAATAAAAGTCTTTACACGCATCAACAGCTTCATCGCGGTTTCCTGGATCTGACCATGCCTGCGACTTTTACGCCTCACTCCCAAGCGGGCACAGGTCAGGTTTAACCGGTTCCCAAGCTCAGCTTGGAAATCCTCATCCCGTTCAAGCCCGTGTATGTCGGTTGGCTCGTTTGTTTGCGGCTACCTGACAAAGCCAACTCGAAACGATCAATATTTCCCTTGCCGTCACGCACGACAATTTGCCGGTAGCCAAAATCGATGTCCTCCTCTGTTTGGATCTCGTGAATAACAAATTATATCATTGACATAACACCATTCTGGCGCTAAATGAAAACAAGTAATAAATGCAACACTCTCCACCAGCGTAATAATAAGTTATATGAACGTTTGTTCATGTTCTACAAGATCCATCACTAAATGTCAAATTGTTATTGGCCTCATTAAACCAATAACACAGGAAAAAAGGGCTATTATTGGCCTGATGAGGCCAATAACACCATTTCGTCTGCTGATTAGACGTAAAATAAGGCGTCTAATGGGCAGTCTAATCTATGTTAGCCAAGCGGAAGTTAAAAATGGAAATTCGACAATACACAGATAAAGATTGGAGAGAAGTTGAAGAAATTTATAATCTCTCAAAACCAGATGAAATGAGAGGATCTGTGGACTTACAGGCACTAATTCGACTTCAGGAAGATCCAAACATGATAAAATTATTTCAGGATTCAGAAATAATCGTCATGGAAGAAAATGATAAAATCATAGGTTTTGCTGGTAATAAAGGGAATTATATATCTTGGCTTTTTGTCCATCCTAACCATCGCAGGGAAAATGTTGCCAGAGCGTTGCTTAACAAAATATTGAGTACATTGAAAGGTTCTATTGTCCTTAATGTTGCACAAAATAATGAGGCTGCAAATAATTTATACAAAAGCCTTGGGTTTAGGATCGAAAAGAAATTCATTGGCAATTTTAATGGTTTTGAGTCAAAAGCAATGACTTTAAAATTGGAAAAATGACGGCTAACAATTTGTTCCACCAGATTCCAAAAGCCGGGCGGGTTCCTGTAATATGAAAATTTGTCATTTTTAACATGTCTTCGTTTCATTGAAGCATGGCAAAGGCTTTTGGAATCTGGTGAACACAGCGTTGGGCTTCTCAAGCCATACACGCAGGAGATACATAATGTGGAAATTTGTTAGATTCGTCGGCAAACTGCCGATTCCTAAAAGCCTGCGATTATCATGGCAATATATAATAATAGATCATACTTATCGGAAACACATAAGTGCCTTACGCTCATCAAATGAGACAGACCGAAATAATCTTAAACGTATTGAAAGTAGTTACCAGGTCGAGATGTCGATGATAAACAAAGAAAGAGATGAACATTATACAAAACATCTTGTGAAGCAGGCGAGGCGTTTACGAGTGCGGGTTCCAAATAGAATAGATGATAATGGTCAACCAACTTCCTATTGGGAAGAAGGGCATGTTCTTGGCCTGTGGTATTTAACTGATACCGGTATATCGAGAATAAGAGATGAAATACGTAAAGAAATGAAATGGCGTTATGAACAACGATCCTTTTATACTACATGGGCTACAGGTATTATGGGAATAATTGGTATGGTTATAGGCTTTATTCTTGGACTTTTTTCGCACATGGTAAAATGAATAAGATGTTGTTTATACTCACCATCGGTTATTAGTGCGGCGCGAGGGCACTGCACTCACTGATGGCTAACAATTGTTCAGAGTATCTATAGGGAGGCATAGATTAATGAAAATATCAGGAATTATCGCCCTTTCCTTTTCGCTTTTCTTTACATTTTCATGTGCTGCCCCAGCATTAAAACAAAACGAAATTGATTCGTGGCTCATATCAATATCTTTAAATCATTCGCCCTCATTGGACATCTCTGGAAAATGGCATGATCCAAAAGGAAATTTTATGTTTGGCTGGGGTGAAGGTTATCTACAGCAAAAACAAAACAAGGTGAATGGCCAAATAGGTAATTATAATGTTAAAGGTATTGTTTCTGGCAAACAAGTTTATCTCGCATTTATAAGTGGAGGTGATGTCTATTACACCGCACGATTAGAAATGTTAGAGCAGTGCTTGCTTTCAGGTAACTACTTTTACGGCAACGACAAAACTCAATCGAACGGTTTCCCGACATCATTAGCAAAAACCAATTGCACAACGACTAAGAGTGCCAGGCTCTATTCATCGGATGGAAAGATTATTACAGCCAATTTTGAAGATGATGGTTCAGGCGGAGGAAGGGTTTGGGGAGTATTCCCTAATGGTGAAATGTTTAAAGGTGAGTATTCTACTATTGCTAATAGAAGCGAAATAGAATCAATGTTCACAACACCCTGGGGGCCTCTAACGGGAATATCAATTTCAGAAGTTGGACCTTTAGTAAGTTTTATTACCGCTGTTGGTGATAAAGGAACACAAATACAGTGCATGGCATTGCCTCGCGAATCTCATGGATATGGTGCATGCCGCGACTCGAATAGAACTGAATATAAATTATCTTATTGAAATTATACTTATATGCTGCATAAATCCCAACCATCTCTTACAGCGGAGCGCAAAAAGCGAGCGCCCGCTGAAGAGCCCGTTGGGTGCCCCCCTCCCTTCCTCTTGACATAGTATCAGTATATGGTACCATTAATAAATGAATAATAAACAACGGCAAACCCTCAACAGAATATATGAACGCCCTGAACGCTCAGACATACCTTGGGCAAATATCGAGTCTCTTTTTATGGTTATAGGAGCGGAAATATCTGAAGGTAGAGGATCGAGAGTAAGAATAGCGTTGAATGATATACGTGCTGTTTTTCATCGTCCTCATCCAGAACGAATCACAAACAAGGGTACCGTTAAATCTGTCAGAAGATTCCTGCAAGAAGCTGGGGTGACACCATGATGGAATACAAAGGATATTTTGCAACAGTTGAATTTGACGATGAGGCCAATATTTTTCATGGAGAGGTAATCAATCTTCGTGATGTAATTACTTTTGAAGGCGAATCAGTTAAGGAATTAAGAAATGCTTTTCACGATTCGGTAGAAGACTACCTGTCTTTTTGTGCTGAACAAGGAGAAGAACCTGAGAAACCTTATTCTGGGAAATTTTTAGTACGAGTTGGTCCACAACTTCATAAAACGCTTGTAATTCAGGCTCGTAAAAATGGTAAAAGTCTTAATACATGGGTTCACGAAGCTCTAAAGAAGGTCGCTCAGGAAAGCACCCAACCCAACCGTTGAGGGGACGCTGGGAGTCTTGGCATTTTTTCTTGGAGTTTGTTCGGAGCGCCCCTCACTTCCTCGTTGTGCCATAATGGGAGGAAGGATGAAAAGTGTAATCGTAAAAAATCTTCAGCCGGAGTTCGAGCCGGTGGCAGTCGTCTGGAGCGATACAATTCCTGATGATGCGCGTCAGTACAAAAAAGGCAGGTTCGGATGCATTCTCTACCTGTTTGCCGAGGCATCTTTGCGAGGCAAGGTCGCCGGTGGCAATAGAGAGACGATTACGTGTAATGGCGGTCGTGCCGCTTTAGGGTTGGGTGTCGATTTTGATTCTTCAGATGAACAACTTGATCGCTTCGCTGCTGCATTCAGTAAAGGGCTAAAATCTACTAAAAATCCGGTGGCATACCAGGCACGGATAGAGGCTGTGCCCAAAAGCTGGAAATCCTTGTTGGAATTTGGTGAACGCAGGCATTGTAGTGCGGCTTTGGCCAAAGAGTGGATTCTTCATGGATTGCCCCGCTATGACATTCCTTACGAGTATGTTCTATTCAAACCCCTGAGCCAAACCGATTCTGACGAGAACATCCGTGCCATTATTTTCCCTGTCAATCCGGTCGAGCTTTCAGGCCTTGTAACACTTGCAGGTTCGGTCATGCAGGGAACAGACTCTGTCAGTGTCCCCAGGGCGCATGCTGTAACAGCATTAGCGTATTTGCATATGCCGAGGCTGAATCGACAGCACCAAAAGCCGTGATGGGAATGCTGGGAGCGGAAGGCAGAGACGTTATGCGTAGACGTTTCCGGGACGATGTTATGACACTCACCCCACCTGTGCCACTCTTTGTGAGGATGGAACAGGAGGCAGATGACTGCATTTTTCAGATTCCGTCATGGGAGAAATTCATTAAGCGTTGATATCAACTTAATTGGTTGGCCCGTAAATTCATCTCGCGCCCGTTGGGCATCATGATCAATCTTGTGCAACCCTTGACATTGGAGGGGCGACGGGAATGCCACATTGAATCCGATTGGTTGCTGATTTATATTTTAGAGGCTGATCGCGTTATTTTCGAGAGAACGGGTACGCACTCCGATTTATTTCAAAACGGCATGAGAGGCTATTGGGAACCATCTCTTAAATCGACCCTTTATATCACCTGAATCTTGCATGAAAATCGATATCAGATTTCGTAAAAATTCCGGTAAAAAGTGACGAACTAAAGCGTCAGCACCCTGCCCGCACCGCCTTCAAGATATTTATCAGGATAACGGCGTTTGATCTCCCCGATATACTGCGTGCAATGGGTTGGACAAATCCTATCCAGGGTGTCGATCAGAGAGAAGTCATCGAATCCGTGCAGTCCGCCCAAGAGGGTGTCCACGTTGCCGAAACCGGAGGCCGCTTGCAGAATACGGCCGACACCCGGATGCGAACAACCGGCAACGACCACCATGCGATCGTGGTCGCGGACGACCAATGCCTGTTCAAAATCATCCAGCGCACCGGTCGAAAAAAAATCATCATCCAATGGTTGGGGATCTCTAACGGTGAGGACCTCGGTGGCATTGTCGGGAAGTGCGCAGCCGATGGGTGCGATTACCGTGGCCGGCTGAGTGTCCAGGAAATCATGGAGGCCGCCGGTATGATCCCAATGGGTATGGGACAAGAAAACCGTATGAATGGTTTCCGGCAAGATTCCCAGTTTGTTCATGTTGCCGAGCAACAGATTGCCCTTGGCCCCGGTATCGAAAAGGATGGTGCGCCCATGGGTTTCAACCAGACAGGCAAAGCCCCAGTCGGGTACCAGCCGTGGATTGCAAATGGTGTTATCGTAAATGATGGTTATTTTCATGCGCCTATCGCCAGCTTTTTGGTAATGCTCGATAATGGGGTACCGGTGCTAGACGGTTGACGCCGTTGATGGCTCGTCTGGCCGGTACCCCGTCCGCTGTTATTCAGAAGATTCCTTTTCCAGTTCCGCGATTCTGTTTTGCACGGATTCCAATGAGGCCTTCATGGCCCTGGCCTCGGCCTGCAACATGGCCATTTCATCGGCCCTGCTGACTGGATAGGGCGGGGCGAACGCCCGGGGTGCGGGATAGTCGCCGTACCCGGCATATCCGCCGGCACCGCGGCCTCGTCCATAACCGCGCCTGAATCCCATGCCTCGGCCTCCGCCGTAGCCATAACCATAGCCCATGTATCCGGGCCGATTGGTGTTGCCGCTGCACAGTCCTCGGCGACCGCCGGTCATGGGGCCGGCTCCCATTGGTCCACTTCTGTCAAATCCTGGCATGATAATCTCTCCTTGGTTATCGGTTGAGTGATCGTCGTTGTCTTAACCAATGCGCGGGTTGGCAGGGTCAACGGTTCTGACCGCGTCCCGCACCACCGCCACCACCTTGGCCTTGTCCGCGGCCCCCGCCGCGTCCTTTACCCTGGCCGCGCCCACCGCGTTTTCCATCTTGTCCTTGTGGGGGACGGTTTTTTCCGCAAGGACCTTGGCCGCGCCCGGATTGTTGGCCCTTACCGTCGGGGCCGGTTCCATCTCTTTGAGGCATCGTTCTCACCTCCTTTCATACGATTATCTATGGATAAAAGGGTGTCGTTCTCCCTGGTGATTATTCATTCCTTCCGCCCCGTCGTCGTCGGCAGCGCCTGCCGCCGCCTCGCATGGCATAATTTCCACCTGTAACCCTCAGGGCCTTGCCGGTAACCAACGCCTCACCGACGATGTGGCGAGCCGAGGCCAGAATTCTGCCATAGGTCTGTCGGGACACCTGCATGAGATTAGCTGCCGATTCCTGGTCCAACCGCTCGAAATCACTCAATCGGATTGCCTCCAGTTCCTCGACGGACAGCATCACTTCGCCGGAGATTGGCATGCCCTGGGGAACAAAGGCGGCGATGGTCGGATAGCTGGATACAACTCTTGGCTTTTTAGGTCTCGGCACGGTGTAACCTCTCAATAATGATCATTTGACTATAATATAAAATCACTATTTGTTGTTGTCAACAATAATAGAGGTCGTTTGATCAAAATAACAATCCCCGGCGAAACCGGGGATTGTTATTTTGGATGGGCGGATCAACTGCCGGCGGTGCGAAACGGTATGCGGTGCTGAAAAATAATGATCGGTGTTGGTGTTACATCGTGAAACTTGTTGTTAGGTAACGTTGCGGTAACGTTTATGCGTTGCCCTGCCGCCTTGCCAGGCAATCGTGATTAAAGTCATTTGCGGATCGACACTAAGTAACAATGAAGGGTGTCTTTGGCGCTTCACCGGCAAGGGTCTGATTGATCGCGTCTTCCAGCGCGTTTTGGGAGACCAGTCCAGTAATCGTATTCACCACGCCACCGTCTTTAAATACCATTAAAGTTGGAATTGCCTTGATGCCCAGTCGATTGGCAACATCCTGATTTTCATCTACATTGCATTTGGCGAAAATCATTTTGGAGCCATAGGTTTCGGCCAGGGATGTAAACAGTGGTGTCATGGCTTTACATGGACCGCACCAGGGTGCCCAGAAATCAATGATCACTGGTTTTTCCTGCTGGATGACCTGCTGCTCGAACTGATCCTGTTTAATTTCCTGAACTAAATCGGACATGGAACGATCCCTCCCTGTCGTTTCCCGCCGGGTATCGGCCCTCGGGATGGTTAAAGAGTGTCTGAAACAGTATTGTTTCGGGTTCATTCAAACAATATAACAACTTTTGTGCCAAAAGGGGAGGTCCCGGTCTGGGGGCATGCACACCACCAAGCCGGGACCCATAGGAAGTGAGAGTAAGGTTGAGTGAATCAAAATGGAGGTATTGATTGTCTTACTCACGTATGTTGAAAGCGAACATTATGCCAATTATTGCAAGATTGCGGCTTTTTCCACGAGCAATGACTTGAAGCGATCAAGGGTCACGGCATACGGAGTGATCGGAATCCCCATCCAGTCCGCATATTCAAGATAATCTTCGGGATGTTCGGCCATATAATTGTCCATATAGCCCACGCCATCCAGAACAATGGCACCACCGGTGTGCCGGGGAAAGTTTTCGTTGGCCAGTCCCTTGTCCCATCCCTTGAACACCTTGTGGCGAAACTTGATCCAGCCCGGGGTCATCCACCAGACTTTTTCTCCACCGGCAATCTCGGCGGCAATCTGCTGCCTTTCCGCTTCATTGGCGATCATGTCCATGCAGTGGGTGGCGTCGATGCGTGCCACGCCAGCGCCCTGTTCGGATATGATGGTTTGCATGGTGCGGGTGGGATCATCGGCATTGACGTAGCAGAACTTGCCGCCATAGACCACCAACACGTTGTCCGTTTTCTCGCGGGCCTTGACAATACGGTCGAGGAGCTGACGCTCCAATTCGTGAATGTCTTCGTGAAGTCCCGGTGTGGTGAAAAACAGATGCGGCGTGTCCAAAAAGCCTTCGGCACGCAGGTGGTTCAACTCCAGGGACAGGGTGCCGCAGGAAACGATAGCGATATTGGCAAACGATACCTGTTGGTCCATGTTAGCCCTCCTTAATATCTTAATGCCAGTTCATAGCCGGTATGAACCGCTGTATAGATGTCCATGACCTGATTGGCGTCACCGATCACCTCGATGGTTGCCACCGATTTTTCGATTCCCGGCTCGGGGCCGGGAGCGGATAGCATGCCCGATGCCAAGATGACGGTATCAAAAGGATCCAGAAAAATGGTTTCGTCGTCTTTTTCCACCATAACCCGGTCGGGTTCGAAGGCCTTGACCGTGGTGTGGGGCATCAGGGTAACGTTTTGCATTTGCTCGATGCGCATCAAGGTCAGCTTTTTGGTGATCATTTCCATCATGCTGCCGATGGGGTCGGTGCGTTTGGTGGCCGTCACATCGAAGTCCTGTGCGCCGAGTTGCTCCGCGATTTCGATTCCGGTCCGACCGGCGCCGATCACCAGCACCCGCCGTCCCTTGACCGCCTTCTTTTTACCAAAATAGTCTAACGAGGTCATGCGATACTGATTCTCAAGGCCCTGAATTTCTGGGATATTTTGCTGGGCACCCGTCGCCCAGACCAAAAGGTCCGGTTTAATATCGTCGACCAGTTTCGCATCCACCGCTTGACCGGTCAGCACGGCAGACGCGTTGGCCTTCACGTCGTCCATCAGGTGGTTCAGGCCATCCTTCATTTTTTCCTTTCCCGGTGCTTGCCAGGCCAGGTTGAACTGTCCGCCAAGCTGATCGTCTTTTTCAGCCAGCGTAACGTTGTGCCCGCGTCGCGACAGGTAGAGGGCGGCACTCATCCCCGCCGGTCCACCGCCGGAAACCAGGACATTCAGCGGACGAGCCGATTTTTCCAATGCCGGCAGACCGATTTCCGGATTGACATTACAGCCAATGGGCACGCCGCTTTTCACCCGATGGAGGCAACCCTGCAGGCAGTAAGCGCAGTTATTGACCCGCTCTGGGGTTCCCGAGCGCCACTTTTCAAGCAGGCCGGGATCGGCAATCAGCGGGCGACCCAGGGCGATAAAATCGGCCAGACCATCATCCAGGACCTGAAGCGCCCGGTCCATACGCCCCATGCGACCGGCCGCGATCAGCGGTAAATCGGTGTTTTCCCGCACCCAGGCCAGTGCGTCCATCTGCGGTTTTTCGGGAAGTCTGGCATGATGGAAATACCAAGGCGGGCTGGCGCAGGATGATCCCATGCCCACATGAACGGCATGAATGCCAAGATCACCGGCCATTTTCAGTAACGGCGCCAGATCATCCGGTGCGATGCCAAATTCGGGCGACATTTCGCTTCCGGCGATGCGCATGATAACCGTCAATTGCGGGGCGCCAGTTTTAGCCGCTTCGATTACCTTTTGAGCGAAAAGGAGTCGGTTTTGTCCATATGCGTCTGATCGTTGATTGATTTTTCCATTGAGGAACTGAGACACCAGGTATCCGTGGCCACACTGAATTTCTATGGCGTCGAAACCAGCATAGACGGCCTTGCCCGCGGCGGATCGGTATCCTTCGATAATGGTCTCGATTTCCGATTCGCTCAGGATTTCGGAGGGTTCACCGGTGGTCGGACAGGTGATGGCCGATGGTGCCTTGGGCGATGTGCCCGTTGCCTTGGATTTGGCCACGGCCCCGCCATGATTGAGATGCAGGCAGGCTTTCCGGTCCTGGGAATGGATTTCGTCGGCGATTTTTTTCAGTTCATCGGCACTTTCAGGCAGGTGGACGCATAACTGTTTGGGATGTTCCTTACCTTCCGCCGTAACCGCTACCGGCTCGATGATCAACATTCCCGGTCCTTCATGGGCGATCTGCCGATAAAAAGTCAAATGCCGTTCGGTTACATTGCCTTTCGGTGTGCCACAAGCCGTCTTGATCGGTGGAAAGAGGAACCGGTTGGCCAAATTCACTTTACCCAACGTTTGGGGCTCAAACAGTCGTTGCATTGCTGTCTCCTTTGATTTGCGGTTGATGGTGTTAGCAGAAACAATTTCCGTGCCAGATCTGATGGCGAGCCGGTAATCATTCCGAACAACCGCCGACTCCAGGGAAGACAAGCATTTCGGTAGCCATGGACCGGATCGGATAACCGTGAACGTGTTACCTTGAGGAATCCGGTAACAGGCAAGAACGTTACGTTATCGGCATACGGTTTGGCTTGAAACGGTGGTGGCGTCGGAACGCAAAGATCCAAATGACGAATGGGTAGTCTGAACCTATATAGTATAGTGTTTAAGATAATGTTTTTGGCAAGGCCAGAGGGAGGAAGCTGTATAATCAATACCGCGACGACCGATAACGCAGCCCAAAAACATTATCTTGAATGCTATAGAAGGCGCGACCTGTTGCCGGATCAGGTGGGGGTAATCCTGGATGGCGGATTGCCATCCAGGATATATGGGCAGTCGTTAATCCGGTTTGAGCAATTCGTTGATGTATGGAATCAATCGTTCGCGCATGTCCGGTCGGTCAAGGGAAAAGGCCAGGTTGGCCATTTGAAAGCCGGCTTTGTTTCCACAGTCAAACCGGGTACCGGTGTAGCGGTAGCCATAGATGTCCTGGGTTTTCAGCAGCCGGGCCATGGCATCCGTAATCTGAATTTCCCCGCCGGCGCCCACCTCCTTGCCTTCGAGAATATCGAAGATTTCCGGCGTGAGGATATAGCGGCCGATGATTGCCAGATTGGAAGGCGCTTCTTCCGGTTTGGGTTTTTCCACCAGGCCGCGGACTTTGGTGACGCCATCGACCAGTGGTGCCGCATCCAGGATGCCGTATTTGCTGGTATCTTCTTTGGCTACCGCGACCACCGAGACGATGGATGACTGCAAGGCGTCGAATTTTTCAATCATCTGCTTGAGCACCGGTTTCTCGGCTTTGATTAGGTCGTCGGCCAGGAGCACGGCAAACGGTTCGTTGCCGACGATGTTGCGGGCGCACCAGATAGCATGGCCCAGCCCCAGCGGTTGGTTCTGACGCGTGTAGATGATGGATCCCGACTCGGGAATCAGGTCATGAAGTTCCTTCAACTGCGCGTCTTTGCCCCTGGCCATGAGCGTATGTTCCAGCTCGCAGGAATGATCGAAATGATTTTCGATGGCGCTTTTGCCGGCGCCGGTAACGAAGATAATCTGCTTGATTCCCGACGCATAGGCCTCTTCGACGGCGTATTGGATTAACGGCTTGTCCACGACGGGAAGCATTTCCTTGGCCATGGCTTTGGTTGCCGGTAGAAACCGTGTGCCTAAGCCGGCAACGGGAAAGACCGCTTTTCTGACTTTCATGAATCCTCCATCTTGACGGGTTGTGAACGAGGGAAACGTTTCAGCCGTGCTGGATTCGCCAGCCCCAACAATCCAAGCTTAGTCGAGGCTAAAGCATTTCTATCCAGCCTTCGGGGCCGTCCATGATTCCATACTGGATATCCTGAATGGCCTGGAAAAATTTATGGGCCAGGGGACCGACCTTGCCGTCACCGACGGTAATTACCGTATCGCCGTATTTCAACTCACCGACCGGCGAGATGACGGCTGCCGTGCCGGAACCGAAGATTTCTTTCAGATGACCGGATTGGTGGGCATCGATCACTTCGTCGATGGCAATTCTTCGTTCGGACACCTTCAATCCCCAGGATTTGCCCAACGCCAATACCGAATCCCTGGTGATGCCGGGAAGGATACTGCCGGAGAGTTTGGGGGTGATGACTTCGTCATCGATGACAAAGAAAATATTCATGGCGCCGACTTCTTCTACATATTTCAGCTCGACGCCGTCGAGCCACAGCACCTGGGTGTAGCCGGACTTGTGGGCCTCTTCACCGGCCAAAAGGCTGGCCGCATAGTTGCCCATGGTCTTGGTATCTCCCACACCGCCGCGGACGGCGCGGACATGGTCCTTGGTGACCATGATCTTTACCGGGTTGAAGCCTTCCGCGTAATAGGCGCCCACCGGGCTAAGAATGACGAAGTAGCGGTAGGTATGCGATGCCCGTACACCGAGGAAGGGATCGGTAGCGATGATGGTCGGCCGAACGTACAAGGAGGTCCCCGGTGCGCTAGGCACCCAGTCCCGTTCCACGGTCAGCAACTGTTTTAGTGCATCCAGGCAGAAGGATTCGTCGATTTCAGGAATGCAAAGCTTGCGGTTGGATGCGTTCAAGCGTTTAAAATTTTCCTGGGGGCGAAACAGTTGAATGCCTCCCTGCTGGTTACGGTAGGCCTTGAGACCTTCGAAAACCCCCTGACCGTAATGCAGAACCATGGTTGACGGATCCATCACCAAGGGCGCGTAGGGTTCGACGCGTGGATTGTGCCATCCCTTTTCCACGCTGTAGTCCATATTGAACATATGATCCGTAAAAATGGTGCCGAACCCCAACTTGCTTTCATCGGGTTTGGTTTTCAACTGTTCGGCTGTGTTGATTGTTACTTGCATGATGGATCCTCCTCAATGGGTGGTGCGCCCATGATCACGATGATTTGATAAAATTTGATTACAAATGAAATGTGAACTGTTTGTTTGCGACAACAAAAAACAGAATAACCTGTTACCAATACACCGGTTTTCTTTTCAAATCAAGACTGACGACGTCTTGGAAATGAATGCGTGCCGCATCCGGATTGATGCACCCATCGCGGCATTCCTTCAAGTTCTTATGATTTTTTGTTCGTTTTGGATTTGACCAGTGGTAATAGAAAAAGGATGCATGCAATCAAGAAGATCAAACTGCCGAGAAGCGTCAATGGATCCCGGTTTTTCAGGCTTGCCGCGATAAACAGCACGGCACAAATGATAAAAAGGATCCAGCCTGCCACCTGTAACTTAACTTCCAAACCGTTTCTCCCTATCCTATGCGTATTGCTTTCGTACGCGTTCACGGGGTTAAAATGCCCCATATGTAAATTCACCAGGAAAAACTGGCTCCCGACTTTTCAGCGATGCGATGAAAACGGTACATATCGAACAACCCGGCCTCTACCGGCCGCTGGCTGAGGAACTTGCGGTAATGCCAATCGGACTCCTGCCAAAAAATGGGGTTGTTGCGTTGGATGCCGTGTTTTTTGGCAAAGTTGTAGTAATCAAGCCTGTCTTTGATCTTTAAAAACTGATCGACCCGCTTCTCGATCTCATCGATGGAAATGCGGCTGAACGCGTTTGGATAGCTTCCCACATATCCCCTGACCACGGTGAGGGTATCATTTTCGGGAACACGCCGGCGGTCTTCCCGGAACAGCATCGAATTGTTGCTCAGGGCCTTGTTGCGGATGATCGTATAGGCCAAGTCTCCACGCTCCTCTCCGGTGACGACGTGGACAAATGTGACATCGGGTAGCGCTTGAACCTGCAGGCCATGGATGTCGGCGATCCTGCGCATCGCCCTGTCGGCCCGCTGCTGTGCCGGGCTGGCACCGATATCGGAACAATCTCCATTGGGGCATCGATTGAGACTATCATGCGGGTCGTTCGCCTTGCCGGCGTAGTCGATCAATTGACCGAAAAACTCCGCCTTGGGGTCATCGGTGTGGTATGCAATGCGCGTGGTGCGCTGGAGACCCCGGAATTGTTCGTCAAGATAGTTTTCGGCACCTTTACGGGCGTCCGTATACCAGCTGGCCCAGATCGCCTGGCGGCTGTCGATAGGCAGAAAACTGAGGAAATTATTCTCTCCTTCCATGCGCAGAAAATCCATGTACAGACGCGTCTCTAACTGGTGCCCTAAATTGCCGTACACATTGAACCCGGCCACCAGCAGGTAATGGATGCGCTCGAAAAGCGGGTAGTCAATCACCCATCCGGTCTTGGGCATTTTGCCGACAAATCCATTGACCACGCTGGCGCTGTCGAAATGCCGGAAGACTGTGAGCAGGGCGTTGGGATTGACGCCGTCCCCGTCCCACACGTAACTGATATCGTTGCCGACATCGTCTGGATTCAGCGCCATCAGATATTTTTCCTTGGCCATCAGATATTCTTTTTGAAGGCTGGCGTAATGATGCCAGGTGCTGAGCAGCCGCAGCGTGCTTTTGCGTTCCGACGGAATGCCGAGTAAATCGCTGACCTCGCTTAAAAACCTTGAATCGTTGCTGATCGTATCCTTTTCCGGGTCGAAGAAGGCCACGAAAAAATGATCGTTGATCACGTTCAGGGCCACTTGGCCGCGGCACACGGGCCCCTTGATAAAGCCTTCCACGAAGAAACGGGCATCATCCAGCATGAACCGGTAACGCGACAGCGCCGGCAGTTCGGCAAAGGTCTTGAACGGGTTGGCGGTAGTATCCGGATCATAGCCGGGCAATCGCGAGACAACGACATCATCGCCCAAAAACAGCTTCCGGTAGCGGGCCAGCTTGTCGTCGGTCATGCGATAGACCGTATGGTCCTTGACGGCGATGGTGGCGTCGACTTTCCGAAAACGGTAAAAAAATGGATCGTTACCGGGATCGTCGTAGGGCCGAATCGTATTGATCTCGACCACCGGCTCGCCCGGCGGTGTTTTTGAGCGAACCAGGCGGTAAAATTCCCGCGCCGGCAGGGATTCGAAATGAATACGGCCGATGAATAAATGCTCGTAAAGGTAACGGGACATCAGCCGCTCCTTGGGGGACATGCCATTCAGAAACGCCTCCCACTGATTGATGACTCGCATTGCCTGGTCCGAAAGCGGCGGTTGGGGCGTAATGCGGGCGCCTTGACGCACCCATTCCACGATGGTTTCACGCTCCTTATCGGTTAGGGCGGGAAGCGCATAGGGCATGCCCCACAGCGGGTATTTCTGTTTGAAGGATTCGAAGTCTTCGACCGTGGTACAGATGTATTCATGGTCGAGGCGAATATCGAAGGTTTCCGGCAACAGATCGCTTTCGGGCAGCGGATTATCCGTTTTCAATTGCAGCATCAGGTTCAGGAGCGAGTTGTCGAGTTGGGCAACCGGTATCTGATCCCTCTCGTTGAGCACCGGGTGGAAACCCTTGTCGCGCCACCCGCTGGCGGTTTGTGCGTCGATGTGCAACCGGGTGGGCGAGTCGGCGGTCAATCGTGCGGCGTTGTACACCAGCGCTTTGGTTCCGCCCCGCTGGAGGCCATCGAAACAGGTGGTCTTCAATTGGCAGGGCGCATCGTAGCAGCTATGGCAAACGCTGCAACGACGCTCCAGAATCGGTTGCACATCCCTGTAAAATGAAATTTCACCGGATCCGGGCGTGTGGGCGGGTATCAATCGGTTCACCTCTTTTTGCACCGGACCATATTTTTTATTTAACGCTGCGGATTTTAAGGCACTGCAGCCCGTCATCATCATCATCACCGCCGCCACCACCAGTACAAAGAGGAATAACCGTTTGCGCATTGAAATGCTCCTTAATCGTCGGCCGGAAGGATGCGGCGAATCGCTCCGGCCGGAATATTGACGAACTCCGGTACGTTGGCAGCCATCTGACCATCGCTCAAACGGGACAGACACACCGGGACACTGTCCATGCCGTTTTCATCGATGTGGGTCAGAAAAATTTCCGTGTAATCCGAGTTGACCTTGGAGGTGAATAGCATCCACCGCCCGTTGGGCGAAAAGCTGTGCCAAGAGTTGAACCGTTCGCGGTTGCAACGCATCCGGCGGGCCGTGCCGCCTTCTGCCGGAATCATATACAGTTCGCTGTCCGGCTGGAGCATGATGCCGGATCGGCTGCGGGTAAAGACGATCCATCGGCCATCCGGCGAGTATCTGGCAAAATAGTTGCTCATGCCATTATCGCTGGCCCCTTCGAGTGGTTCGGGAACGCCACCCCGGCCGTGGTTAAAGGCGATCCGGTAAAGATCGAAGCGGATCGGATATTTTTCGTTCAGGGTGTGTATATCCGCGTCAATGATGAGCGTGCGGACGTCGGTGATGTCCGCGTGATATTCATTTCGCTTGGGGGTGCGGGCGAAAACAATGGTCTTCTCATCCCCACTCCAGGTCGGATCGGTCTGCACAAAATCGATGTCATCGGCCCCGGGCAAACGCTGCAACGTTCGGCTGGTCACATCATACCAGGCCAAAATGCCATAGGTCGGAAAAAAAAGCTGGCAAAAGGCCGTGTCATTGGTCAACGCGAAAAAGGATATTTCATTGACCGTTCCAATCATGGTTTGGCCATCGGGAGACAGTTTGGCAAAAGTGCCCCGGGTCGGAGGCAACAGGTCCGGTTTGGGAAAATCACTCCAGGTCATGAAATGTTGGTTCGAAAGCGCAATCGTCCGTTCGACCGGGGCGATAAAATGGGCGCCGCTGTCGTTTTTATAATTCATCTCCATGCTGATCAAACGGCCATCTTGTGAGAATAGATGGCAGCTGGCACAAGTAGAGATATTCTCCATGACCACCGATGGCGCGTCATATGAAGCGATGTCCCCGAGCCGCCATTTCATTTGCCGTAACGCCTTCTTGCCAATTGGAAACGGCAACGGGACCTGCCGGTAGAAGATGGACGCATCCACGCGATCCGTCGCGGTTGAGAATTGAATATGGCCTTCGGACAGCAGGGATGTCGAGGGGGACAGACGAATGCCGAAGACCGCCACATCCGCCGGTTCTGCCGTCGATCGAGACTTGATGGCTTCCCAGACGGATCTGTCCGGCGTCCATTGCGGTGCATCGGTAATTGTCATGACCGGATCCCGTGCATCGCTGAATCGCAAGACAACCAGCCAATGCGTGGATGTCGAAGAATGATCCAGCCACCTGAAGGTTGGTGCCGATATCTCGGGCGGGAAAACAGAACCGTCGTAAGGCGCGAGAATGTCTATCGGGCTGTCAACAGACAAGGTTGTCCGCGCGTCAATCCGTATTTGCCACTCCGCCTGATCATTTGCCGCCAGCCTAACCGTAGAGCGCTGCTTGCCGTCGTTTCCTTGATGCCCATTAAATGAACAATCCCAGAGGACGGCCACCATAATAAGTAGTATTGGCAACATGTGCAGCCTGGTTTTCATTGAAACCGTCCCGCCTATAGAGGCCGTTGATCGGTGTGACGCGATAACCGGCCCCTGCATCCACGGCACGGGAATGGATGAAGGGCCGGCCTTGACCAAGGTGCGGGAAAGGCCGGCAGCGACCTCTCCCGTCAGACGTTTAGGAATCCAACAGCAAAAGCAGTATCGGACCGACGATGACACTTGGCGTGGTAGGAAAAAGGTGCTGGGAAGCGTCGGCCAACGACCAGGAACCACGCCCCAGCGTACCGGCAACCAGTACATCATCGGTTGCATCGTAGATCAGATCCCACACCGGTGCGTTGGGGAGACCGTCGCCCACCTGGTACCATGTGGTATAATCCGTCTCCATGGCGGCGTATATCCCCTGGTTCGTCCCCACAATCAACGCACCATCGTCGCCATGGCGTACATAGGCAATGGCGCGCAGGACCACTGTGGTGAAGGCCGTTGGAAGATCTCCGGTGATGTCGGACCAGGTGGCACCGGCATCGTCCGAGTAAAACACCTGGTCGGCGTCGATGGCAAAGACGCTCCGCCACTCTTCCGGATCGGCGATAACGCCTCGTATGGTACCGGCGGTCAATGGGACGACCTCGCTAAAGCCACCCGCGGCGCTCGTGCGAATGGCGACCTTGGCGCCACCGACCGCCGCATAGATCAAGTCCGGGTTGTCCACGTTTTCGCTTTTGCCGCCGTATACCATCATGTTTCCGCCATCCGCACTGTTCACGCCCGTGGCCGACACCTGTGCGATGGTCGTGCCCTGGTCCAATGACTCGTACAAACCGTTGTCTCCGCCGATCAACAGCCGCGTGGCGTCCGTCTGATTCACCTCCACGGGGGTGACAAATTGTGTTCCGAGTGTCGATCCACTCGTGACCAGCAAGGATGGAAAGCTCTGGCTGACCAAGGCCCCGTTGGCATCATAGATTCGCCTGCGAAAAGCACCCAAATACTGGTAGCTGGAATAGCGAACCGATTGCAGCGGATTGGCGGGATCCACCGCAACCGCCACATCTCCGCCGTCGGCGGTCGAGACGCTGTCCCAGGTCGAGGATCCGTTGGCCGACTGCTGGGTGGTGCCGGTATCCTGGTTGCCGCTGATGATGATGTCGGAGATCGGGTCATAGGCGATATCGTGCTGCTCGGTGACCTGCAGGTTGCCGTTGATGGAAAACCAGTCCCCCGTATTGGATTGGGGCGATGTGCGGCGGTATATCCCGCCGTCATCGCCTTCAATGATGTCGTCGTTGGCATCGAAGACCATTTCCCGGGAGTCGGCATGGGGGCTGCTGTTGCTCAAGGTTCCGCCGCCGATCATGCTTCCGGCGTCGATGGTATGGGTCAGATGCTTCCACTGGGGAGACGGCACGCCCCCCGTTGCCGCGACCGACGCATCACCACGAAAAAGGCGGCCACTGTAATCAACGGCACCAAGCGCGTTGGGAAAACCGCAGCAATCGTTATAACCGGCAGGCTGCCGGTCACCGCCCACATACAAGACGGTGGGTGTCGTCTCATCGGCCAGGATGGAAAAATGGATGGCCCCCTGTCCGCCCGGAACCCCTGCGTCCGCCTTATAGCGCGGATTCGTGCCCACCGAACCGCCGGCCTCGTTGACCAAGGGAATGTCCATGGGCACCCAGGTCCCCGCGTTTCCATTGGGAGACTGGAATACCCCGCCGTTACGCAGCTGTCCGTAATTGAGTATGGCCACGTGGACCGTTCCGGACATGCCGACGGAAATCTCGACGTTGCTGGTAACGGAATCAATCAACAGTGCGTCCATGGCCGTCGAACTGACCTTGGTCCAGGTGGCCCCCGTGTCCGTGGATTTGTAAATGCCGTTGAGCCCACCGACAAGGGATGCATATACGATCGAGGTATATAGCACGGTCGGTGCATTGCGGTGCGACGCCAGGTCATAGGATAAACCGCCTGGAAGACCGGTACCAGCGCCGCTTCCACTGGAGATCTGGGAAAAGCTCGACCCCCCATTCAGACTTCGGAAAATTCCGATATTGCCGAAAGTAAAAGGCTCTGCGTAATTAACGGATACCACCACGATGCTTCCCCGGGGTGCGATTCCGGAAATATTCTTGTCGACAAGTACGCCGCCCCCGTCCAACGCGGACCAGGTCCTTCCGCCATCGATGGTTTGGAGCAATCCGGTTCGCAATCCGCCCCGACTGGAATAACTGCTGAACCGGCCGATGCCCGCCCACAGGGTGTTGTGCGTTGCGTCGGCGGGATCGAATTCAAGGGCGCCGATGGATAGGGAGGCTTGGGTGTCCGTCAACGGCGTCCACGTCGGGCTGGTCGCCGTTCCATTGGTGGTCTTCCACACCCCGCCGTTGACCCCGCCGAGGTACAGGATGTCCGGATCGGTGGGATGCGCCGCCAGGGTGTGAACGGCGCCGGATACTTCATCATCCGGGAAGACGTTTTCCACCTGTCCGTATCTGGAGGGGCCCGGGCCCTGGCTGATCCAGGTACCGGTGATAGCGGGCAGCGGCGTGGCCGGGCTGGTTGAAGGCGGCGTGACAGGCGGTAAATCGGGAACCGACGGCTGCTCCAAGGGGGGCGGGGAGTCGACTTCCGCAAACGGCGCGTCATCGGGTGGATAGGCCGTCTCCTGGGCGAAGGAACGATCCGCCGGTACCGTGAGCAATGCCCCCACACCCAATATTACCAAACAAATAGTCAAACCACTACCAGGCAACTTTTTACATGCATCGACTATCGTCTTCACGCTCATTTCCCCCTTTCCGGTTGCGTCAATCGTCGGCCCATGTGCTTGATTCGGTCGCCGATGTAAACAATCAGGGGGCAAATCCCGCACGCACCAGATCAACGCGTACAGTGCGCCCCGCCTCGATATTGACCATCATTTCTCTGATCGCCGGATTGCCCGGCACAAAATTGTTGCCCTGCACAACCTTTTCCCGGGGCCCGATCCAGTATCGACCGGGCGGAAGGTTGACTTGGCAGTGGCCATTTTCATCGCTGGACAGGACGACGGCCGCGTCAAAGCGTGGACGGCTGCCTCCCATGGGAGCGATGGCAAAGGTCATGGAAATCCGGGCTCGCGGTGAAACGGTTCCCGGCATGCCGCCGTAAACCATATTCAGGGTCGTGATATGCAAATTCGGCGGCCCTGCCTTTACAAGCGCATGTCCGTTCTGGGAGAGAGGCGCACCATAAACGGGCGCCTGATCCGAGGCTTCGACGGAGCGCAAGAAGACCGCATCCCTCCCCTCCGTGCAAGCGCAAATGGCGATGGCTGCAAAAAGTAAAATGGTTTTAAAAAATGGCATCTATAAACGAATACCATTGAATCCAACGGTATTCAAGATAGCTATCGAAATCGAAAAGAAATGGAACGTGGGCATGCAAGCTGAATTGTTAGTGGTTTGCATTCAATGGGTATCGGCACCATGGAAAAAAGGAGCGGTTGAAAAATAAGATAGCGGATCGATAACCGAGATTTTGCCGCGACTGTATGGACGCTTCAGGGACGCCACGATTTGGGTCGCCGCTTTGGGACGTAAACGTTCGGCGTAATAGTGAAGGGACCGGGATATGTTGTCGTCGGAGGATTTCACTTCGATAAGTTCTTCAATTATCCCATCTTTCAGAATCACGAAGTCGATTTCCCGCCCTTCCTTGTCCCGAATATAGCGCAACTCGCATCGGTGCCCGGCATAATCTTCGGCGAATTGAAGCCTCTTCAACAGGTGGGTTGCCACCAGATTTTCAAATCGGGCGCCATCGTCGCCGATCACGTCGGCATTGTCGAAAAAATAGACTTTCGGCGGCTTGACAATGGCCCGCGGCAAAGATCGAGAGTAGGGACGGACGGTGAATACGAGGTACATTCGTTCGAGCAGTTCCAGCCAGGCCTTGGCGGTTTTCGGAGACACTTCGATTTCTCCTGCCAGATTGGAAAGCACGACCAATCCCCCCACACGATGACGAAGGGCATCCAGAAACAAAACCAGCAACTGGACGTTGCGGATCGGCTCGAGGTCACGGATGTCCTCACGCAAGACACGGTCGAAGCGTTCCTTTCGCCATCGGCGTGCTTCTCTCTCATCGCCATCCAAAAAAGGTTCCGGAAAGCCGCCAACGGTTATCAGCCGATGAAAGGCCTCCTGGGGAGACATTTTTGCAGGAATTTCGTCCAACGTGAATGGATGCAGTCGCCAATAATGATAACGCCCCATCAGTGAATCGCCACCGCGCCGGTAGAGATCCAACCTGGCGGAACCGGTTACCAGGATGGCGTGGTGGTCATGGGAGACATCGTATATCCCTTTCAGCCAGTTTTTCCAACGGGGGAATTTGTGCAATTCGTCAAAAACAAGCAGCCGGTTACGCTCATGCCACCTTTTCTTGAGGATGTCGCGACGATCCTCGTCATAATCCCAGTTGAAATATCGACCGCTCGATGACCACTGATCCAGGATTGATCTGGCCATCGTGGTTTTGCCGACCTGACGCGGCCCACCGACAAAAACCATTTTTTTCTGCAAGTCTTTTAGAATATGCTCGCTTATGTATCGCATACGACTATTTTATCCCCAACTCCAAAATAGTCAAGGCTATTTTGGAGTTGGGGATAAAATGGCCAGGGATCGAATTGTATTTATTCTGTCTGCGGGGATAGTAACTCCAAAACAATTTTGGTTCAACGCGGATTTGTGTGCAGATATTCCTGAACCGTTGGATTTAGAATCTTTACAACACAGCCTTACGCTTTTAGCAATTAGCTGTTCGTCTCGCTCCCACGCTCTGCGTGGGAGCGCCGTGTATATCATGCCTGGAAACATGGGTTCCCACGCAGAGCGTGGGAACCAGGTGCCTTCTGGCCGAAACGATGATCAACGCCGCTGTTAGCCATTAAGATGCCTGGATTTTCCGAGTATAAGCGAACTGCTAATGGCTAAAGGCTAATAGCTGCTCATCGTGCGCTTCCACACAATTCCACGATGAGCCACATTTTTTACCTTTCGTGTGGGTCTGTGGCGGACAATCAAAAAGTTGGCTGCCTGTGGCAGGATTACCGGTCACAGGCTTTTTCAATTATTCGTATTTCTTCTCAATCCGATAAAAGCAACAGAATCCATGGCATGGCACCGCCTTCATCGATTTTACCATTGCAGTTGTCGTCGATGCCATTGCCCGGTATCTCCTTTTGACCGGGATTGACATAGGGGTCGGTGTCATCGCAGTCGATTTCGGAATAGGTGCAATAATCACTGTTGAATTGGCCGTATCCGTCCCCATCGTTATCGATGCATGGCCCTTTGATCTCGACATCATCGATGTACCAACCGGCATCTACACTATCGAATGCACCCTGATGCAGTTCAAACGCCACACGTACTTTTTGTCCGGCATAGGCGGACAGATCCACCATGGAAAATGACCATATTCCCGAGCTATCATTATGCCCATCCCAAAGGGTTTCCCAGTCACTCCAATCTCCCGGGGAGTTTTCATAGGAGATTTGCATTTGTCCGCTGTCGTATGTATCAAATTGGGCCCACTGCCAATACCACAATTGAAGCTCTTCTCCGGAACCGATGGATGGTAATACAATAGAGGGGCTGATCAGACGAGAGCTTGTATTGGGATAGTCGCCGGTCAGTACCGTTCCCGCACAACTGGATCCGGAATGACCCGCATCCGGACCGGGGGCTCCGGGTGCACCCACCTCCCACACCCCGTTGTCTGCAGACCAGCCGTTCCAACCAGACGCAAAGCTTTCCGGTTGATCGAAAACAGGTGCCTGTCTGATGATCTGGACATCATCGATGTACCAACCGGCATCTACACTATCGAATGCACCCTGATGCAGTTCAAACGCCACACGTACTTTTTGTCCGGCATAGGCGGACAGATCCACCATGGAAAATGACCATATCCCCGAGCTATGATTATGCCCATCCCAAAGGGTTTCCCATTCACTCCAATCTCCAGGGGAGTTTTCATAGGAGATTTGCACTTGTCCGCTGTCGTATGTATCAAATTGGGCCCACTGCCAGTACCACAATTGAATCTCTTCACCGGCACCGATGGCTGGTAATACAATAGAGGGGCTGATCAGACGAGAGCTTGTATTGGGATATTCGCCGGTCAGTACCGTTCCCGCACAACTGGATCCGGAATGGGCCGCATCCGGGCCGGGGGCTCCGGGTGTACCCACCTCCCACACCCCATTGTCCGCGTACCAGCCGTTCCAGCTGTTTTCGAATCCGTATGAATAAATGTCGGTAGCCTCCGCTTCTTCAGAGGCAACGCTAAATCTCCCTCCGGCCACCATAAAGAATGATATGATCAAAAAAGACAGCACACACTTCCATACCCAGACCTTTCGCTTTGAACATTGCATGATTACCCTCCTAACGGCAATTGATCGCAAAGGAACCATTGAATCGAGGAATTGAACTATTTTTTTGTTCTGGGGGAGCTTAAAAGAGATAAAAGGAGCTTATGATCAATATCAAAAGCGTGTCTGAATGTAAACACCCTTTATCGATGGAGAGGATTCTCGCTTTGATTAAAAGTTCAATATGTTGCCCGCTGTCGCTCGGTACGGCCATCCCTACCGATACGGCAATCGCTTGAAAGAAAACTGCGCCACGGACTCACACGAATGCAGACAGAAAACATTCTGGTTCAACGCGGATTTGTGTGCAGATATTCCTGAACCGTTGGATTTAGAATCTTTACAACACAGCCTTAAGCTTTTAGCAATTAGCTGTTCGTCTCGCTCCCACGCTTTGCGTGGGAGCGCCGTGTATATCATGCCTGGAAACATGGGTTCCCACGCAGAGCGTGGGAACCAGGTGCCTTCTGGCCGAAACGATGATCAAAGCCGCTGTTAGCCGTTAAGATGCCTGGATTTCCCGAATATAAACGAACTGCTAATGGCTAAAGGCTAATAGCTGCTCATCGTGCGCTTTTACATAATTCCACGATGAGCCAACATTCTTTCCCATCCATGTGGCTCTGTGTGGTTACGTGGCGGACAATCAATCCCCCAGCAAAAGAAGCGGAATAAACGGCAACGCCTTCACCGGCTTTTCGTTCGGATCGCTCTCTCCGTCGTCCACCCGGCCGTTGCCGTCGCTGTCTTCCTCGCCGTCCAACTGACCGTCATCATCGCTGTCATTGTCCAGCGGATCGGTGGTGGTGGTGGGATCCGCATCGGCGATAAAGTATCCAGCGGACAAATCTGTCGCCTCCGAGATTTGTGGTAGGGTCAAACCGATTTCGGTACCATCGAAAACGCCATCTTCATCCGTGTCTGGGTTTCTCGGGTCGGTTTCCCCCGCATCCACGATGCCGTCATGATCGGAATCCTCATTGCCGTCTGAAATTCCGTCGTCATCGGTATCCGCATCGCATGGATCGGTTTCTCCGGTATCTTTGTTTCCATTACGGTTATCGTCCTCCATCCCGTCGGGAACACGGTCGTCATCGGTATCCGGATCATTAACCAGCGTGCATCCGGCATTTTCCAGGTTGTCATCGATACCATCGCCATCCGTATCGACGTAACGCTCATAATCCACTTTCTTGTGGATGTGAATACCAAGTTTGCCGGCGGCAAGGATATACCGGTTGTTGGCTTCTATGTCCTTGAGATGGTCTGTATTGGTAAGTTTCTGATCGGATTCTACCGGACTATAAGGATCGGCCACATCGACGATACGAATGGCTTCATCGCCCAACATGCTATAAACATAGCCGTTTCGGCCGATGAGTTTTCTTTCTCCAACCGTATGAAAGTCAAACATGGATGCGATATCGGGTGAGTCGACATCCGTGATATCGACGATGGTCATTAAGGAACCGGTACTCGTACCGCCTTCCATCAGTGTCCCGGTGGCGTAGGCATACGAACCGTTCACATCCAGATAACGTCGATATTCCGAATTGCAATCCATACAGAAGATACCGCCAATTCTTGAGGGATAACAAGGATCGGAGACATCGTATACGTCCATCCCCCGATCATAGCTGTCCACGACAAGGGCACGGTCCCCTTTTACCGCGATGTCATCCGTGCTGGACCATTGGAACGATCCCCATGTAATTGAAGATAAAACGTTGATCCCGCCGCCATCCATGAATTCAGCGATGATTAATCCGGGTTCCGTGCTGTTGGCATAGTGATATAAAATCAGAAGATACAATTTACCATCCTCAATCTGGATGGATCGGTATTCAAAATCATCCTGGAAAGACAGTACCGGTCGCGGATTGCCCCGATCGGATATATCGACAATGTGCAGTCGCCCTTGGTCGGCTATGGCTGCATTCTGATCGCCGACGGCCAACAATGTGCCACCGGTGCTGCAGCTGCCGAACTCGCGCGGATCGTTTGGATCACTGATGTCGATGATATGGTATGCATCGTCACTTACGGCATGAACAAATCTGCCTTCCGAACGGATCGCATTGACACCGGCAGCGTCCGACCAGATGCCCGCGTAGGATGTTGCTGGGGCCATTTCAATGTCGAGATCGATGACATCGCGCATTCCGACAGCAATGTCTGGTTTGGATACGGTTTGAAATCCTGTCTTCCGAAAAACCAGATCATACGTACCCGGAGTCAGCCCCCTGCAGTAGCAACCGTCCATTTGGGAGTGGGAAGAACCGGATGCATCTTCGATCTTGACATCGGCAATCGGGTCACCGGTCGAAGCATGCACGGTCATGCCGGTGACGGCACCGTAATGTTTCAAGTTATGATCAAAGCGACGCTCCGCATATCCGTTTGCTCCCACGGTGACGATGCTGCTGTCATCTTTCATGGCCACGGTAAACGCATATCCTGTGGCAATCTGGGATATGCCCTTCAGGTACGCAACGTTGCACTGAGAGTAATCATTCTTGCCGGTTGCCACCATGGTTCCGTCCGTTTTTATTGCCACGGAATGGCTTTCGCCGGCGCTGATTTTGCTGATGTTCACCCAATCGCCGACATTGCATTGGCCATCGCCATTACTCCCGGCGGACACCACGCTGCCGTCGGCTTTCAGGCCCAGCGAATGATAACCGCCGGCAGCAACTTGCACGATATCCGACCAATCGCCGACCTGAAGCTGGCCGTCATCGTCACCGCCAACGGCCAAAACGCTGCCGCACGCCCGTAGCCCCAGGGCATGCAAAGATCCCGCGGCGATTTGTGGCGTTGTCGTATGGCAGAGTGGTTCATTCTCAACGAAAGAAAATGAAACGCCCGTGGCGTTTTGGTTGTCAAGGACAATTGCCACGGAAGGCGGATTGAATTCATAATACGGATGATTCGGCGTTACCTGATAGGTTCCGTTTTCCAGCTGCGTAAACACAAAATTGCCTTGATCATCGGTGATCGTATCCGAAGCTTGCTGGCCGCTCAGCATCACGGGAATCGTTGCCCCCTCCGCGATGACACCGGCGATCGTATGCACGGGGACAACATCCAAGGCGTAGGCGCGGCTGACGGCGTTCGCCGCCGAGTCCGTTACGCGCACGGTAAAGGAAAACGTGCCCTCGGCATTGGAAATTCCATGCAGCTGCCCGCTGGCGACGTCCAGTGATAGTCCTTCCGGTAAGGCGCCACTGTCCAATGACCAGGTGCAGGGCCATATTCCTCCACGGATGCTGATACGATCGTTGTAGGCATACCCGATGTTCGCCCCGGAAAGCTGAATGGTGACGATTTCCAGGTCCCCCGGGGCGGACATCTCGATGTCTATCGTTATTGGACTGTCCGAATCAACGGTGATGCCAGGTATGATCACCGATTGATACCCGGCGTTACTGTACTCCGCATCATGGCTCCCGGGTTCCACGTAGATCCAATAGTTTCCGTCGGAATTGGCGTGGGTTTCACTGTCTCCAACATGGATGGTGGCATCCGCTATCGGAGAAGACGACGCCAGATCTACGATTTTTCCCTCTATCTGGCCTGTTTCCTGGCCTAGATTTGCCATGGGATCGCACTGGCCGCAAGAGTTGGATCCCGCGAATACGACTTCACCATCATTTTTCCCAACGGCTACCACGCTGCCGTCATGCTTTAATCCAACGGTACGGTATCCCGCGACGACGATCTCCCTGATATCCGTCCAGGTCTCCACATTGCATTGACCATAGGTGTTGTTGCCGACGGCTACCACGCCGCCATCGCTTTTCAGTCCCACGGTGAAACCATAACCGACGGAAATTTAGTTGATATCCGACCACCCATCGATATCGCACTGCCCGGTTACACAGTACCCCGTTGCAATGAGTCGGCCGTCTCGTTTCAATCCCACTGTAAAATTACTACCCGCGGCGATCTGGATGATATCCGTCCAATCGTCGACATTCAGCTGGCCGTAATAATTGGCACCGGCCGCCGCCACACTGCCGTCCGTCCTTATGCCGAAGGTATTGTCGTTTCCAGAAACGACTTTGGTGATCCCGCTCCACGAACCGACATCCAGCTTTTGATAGGCATTCCAGCCCGTGGCCACCACGGTTCCATCCACCTTCAGGCCAATGGTAACAGTATCGTTGGCAATCAGTTGCACGACATCCGACCATTCGCTGACATTGCATTGGCCATTCGAATTACTCCCCTGACCAATAACGGCGCCCTGGCCTGTCAATCCAACCGTATGAATTGACCCTGCGGCAATTTGTGGGGTAATGCTGTTGCCGTTTACGGGGCAAAATAGAAGGAAGAAGAAGATTGCCTGGCTGAATAAAGAACATCTGCGTTTGCACAACATCTGGTAGCGCTCCTGATAGCGGATAACCGATCCTTTGTGTAATATTGAGATATGCCTCGAATTGATTACACGCTTTGTGTGAGAAAATCAATATTGAGAGACGCAGAGGATGTTTGATTTCCGAGAAGGAAATCAAACAGAGAACGATGGCATCGGTCCGTTTTTGGCCTTTCGGGCGACGCCCAACCAATTTGTTGTTTCTCTCTGTGAGCGCCGCGACTCTGCGAGAGACTATTTTTTCGGGTAAGGGGGCGGGAATGATCTGTGTGGGAGCGAGCACTGCTGTTCATTTAAACGCGATTAGGGTTCCCAATAAACGCGATTAGGGTTCCCAATAAACGCGATTAGGGTTCCCAAGCGGAGCTTGGGAACCAGTTAATTTTACCACAGGCATCTGGTTGATATTCCGAGGATAAAATTTTTCGGGCAACGCCGAGATCGGGCAAATTAGCCATTTTTGAATGGGCACTAAATAACGTTCATAATCGAAAGCTAAAAACGGCGTTCTATAAAAACAAATCGCTCCCATGCGGAGCATGGGAGCGAGAGTCAGATCACTGGCGCTTTGTAAGGAACCGCTTAAATTAATTCAACAAAAGCAATTGTATAAATGGCACCACACAGACGGCATCACCGCATCGTCGTGTCGATCGTGATCCGAGACTGACCCAGGCCGTTTCAACAAGATCACTGTTTCTGGCCTTTACCCGGAAGTCGTAGCTGGTATTACAATTCAGCCCCGTGCTGTTCCATGCGGTGTCCGTGATCCATCCGGAATTGGTACCGGCGGTCGTGTTTTCACAATAATACTCGGTGCCCGCTGGATTGCCGTTGGCCGTCCAGTTGGCCTGGATGCTCTCTTGGGTAACGTTACTAAAGGCGGCCGCGCCTGGCTGGGCGGCCAGGGTCGTTTCGGAGCCGAGGCTTCGCCAGCCCGTTTCTACCCCGTCCCCGTTTCTGGCCTTGACCCGGAAGCTGTAGCCGGTATTAGAATTCAGCCCCGTGTCGGTCCATGCGGTGTCCGTGATCCATCCGCTATTGGTCCCGGCGGTCGTGTTTTCACAATAATACTGAGTGCCGGCGGGGTTGCCGTTGGCCGACCAATTGGCCTGGATGCTTGAATCGGTGACATTTGAAAAGGCACCTGCCGTCGGCAGGTTGGCCAGGGTATACTTTGTGCCTGTTGGCGAATATGAGGTGGCGTTCGCATCGCCGTTGCGGCTCAAGGCTCGGAAGGAATAGCTGGTGTTAGGCGTCAAGCCACCACTGTTCCACAGATCGTTGTTCTGCTTCCATCCCGACGACGTGCTGTTCGTATCATTATAGATGTTCAGTCCGGAGTTGCCGCGTGTCAGGCCTGTGGGAGTGTTGGTCGATCTGGCCTGGATACTGGTTGCCGTAATGGTGCCAAAGGTAATTCCCGTGGAGGATTCAATGTCCGTAAAATCATAGTTGATGGCAGGAGCCGATGTTGAATTGCCGCTGCCGTCTTTTGCGTATACCCGGTAACCATACTGATGATTGGTGGAAAGGCCGGAATCCGTATAGCTGGTACTTGAAATCCAACTGGAGCTCGTTCCTCCGGTTCCACCCGTGGGGCTGCCTGTACATTCAAAACGATAGGTAATCGGACCGAGAGGGTCCGTTGCCGTGGTGGCGACCATGGCGATCACGGACATGCTGGTTTCATAGGGTTCTTTCAACCAGGTCATGGGGTTGGGGGTGGGAGCGGTATTGTCCTCGGTGGTGAATGACCAAGAGTCGTAAGCATAGCCGCCGCAGATATTTTCAGCCCTGACCCACCAGTCGTAAGTCGTTGCCTCGTCAAGCGTCCCCAGGGCCCAGGAGCTTGTTTCCGTGGATCCCAGATAGTCCCATGATGAGTTTTCCCTTTTTTTGAACCAAACCTGATAGAACTCGGTGTCTGCGGAATCAGCCCAGTCCAGATCTGCATCGACCGATACGTCCGTAGCCCCGTCCGCCGGCGAAGGACTGCTGAGCGCGCTTGGTGTGGCGCATTTTCCGACCTTGATATTGTAGCTCGCCGTTTTTGAGTAGTCGCTGGCATCTACCTTCCAGATCACCAGACCGTGATAGCCAGCGTCCGGAATGGTCACCTGCATGGATTCGTCGGCGCCGTCGCCGCCGCTGTTGGCATATCCGCCGGTCATGTATTCGCTTTTTGTGCAATGTTCGGTCTCGTCGTCGTACAGGCTCATGCCCAGATCGCAGGTACCGGATGTCTGCTCGAGCTTGAATCCGTAGTCGTCCCCCGATGTGGAGATGTAGTATTCGTAAATATCCAGAACAGCCGTGGAGGACATGGAGTAGGTTCCATTGCTGCCCGCATAGATCTTGGTGGAGGTCGCCTCTTCGATGTGGAAGTTGCCGGTTTCGTTACTCCGGTTGATGGCCCCGGCCGTGTAGGTTCCCGTATCGGCCGTGTTGTTGTTGACGATCACGAAATCCGATGCGGATCCGCCGTAGGTAGACCATTCCAGGTAGCCGCCGCCGAAGCCGGCCTCGCTACCGGTATAGTCGCCGATGTCCCACAGGCGCACGTCGTAGTCGGCGTCAGGATTGTAGGGCAGGACACCCACGGCCGACCAATATTTGTTGGGCCAGGCACTACCGACGTAAAAGGAAAATCCGTCATTGTTGTAATAAGACCCTGAACAACACCCCCAGGCGTCGGCGTGGGGAGCGGCGCCGCGGGCGATGGGCGTATCGTCGGCAAGGGCGTAGGGGCTCCAGACGAACTGGTGGCACCAGCAGTTGTCGGTTTCATCTGTTTCCCAGACCCATTCGTCTTCGTCGATCTCGTACCACAGGGTATGGCGTCCGCCCGTGATGGTAGGACCGTAATCCCAATTCATGGTCGTATCAACTCCGTAAGCTGCTATCGTTCTTGGCGAATAACCATACCAGGTACCATCCAGGTAATGATAATTCCTGGTCGACGGGGCATCCACCGAGCCGTCGTTCTGCCAGCTCCAATTCAGATAGGTGTCGCTGGTGTTGCCCGGCAGGGTGGTCGTCACCGGGCAGGAGAGATCCGTGCATCCGGCGGTGCTGCGCGGTACGATGGGATAGGGCCAGTCGGTCTTGAAGTTGTAGGTCAGGTTGGGCAGGGCCGCGGGGCGTGCGCGGATCCACAGATCGGGGTTTCCATACAGCACATACTCGAACATGGAGGACCATTCATTGCCCCAGCCATAGGTGGTGTACATGTCCCTGAGGGCCTGCTGGTGGGAATAGCCGATGCTCGATCCTGCGCTGTACCGTGATTTTTGGGAAAACAAATACGCCAATGTGTTGCCCCAGCCATCAGCTAGCGCATCCCATCCGGGCATATACGCCATGACCCGCACCGACCCCACAAAGGCCACGCCACCCAGGCGCAACATCTGGCGGCCGAGGTTGTCGGCATTTTCCGGGTAGGCCGTGCTGCAGCTATTGGAGTAAATTACCGATGGATAGGCATCGTTCAGATCTTCGTTGTCAGCGCTTTCGATAAAGGAATAATAGTTATAGTGCGCATCGTAGGTCGCTCTTGTGGGACTGCCGTGTCCACTCCAGCATACGGATCCGAATTGATCGTCGGACCAGTCATCCACCACGTTTGTGTGGGTCATTGTAGCGTCACGGGTATAGGTTGAATACCAGTGCGGGCCGTACTCGAAGAGACGCCAACGAGTGTAACCGGCGGCGCTGTAAAAATTGTTCCACATCATGTCGGCCAGCACGGCGTTGTCGGTGTCCTCGTCCCAAAAGGCTTCGGGCAAAAGGACGTTCTTTTTGTAGGCGGTATCGGAAGAATACTCGTAGTCGGCCATTTTCAGGCAGATGGCTTCGACCACATCCGGATCGCTCCAGGGAATGCGTCCGACATCGACTTCATTCACAAAGTCGACACTATCCTGCCCCCTTTCACCGTAATATGAATCATGATCGGCATTCCATGAGTAATAGTCGGATGAAGATAGCTCCGCATAGTAGTAATCGGTCGGGTAGGTGGTCCAGGTGCCCCAGGGATCGGGGGTACGGCAATAACGCATGGGTACATCCGCCAAATCGCCCACCAACAGAACCTTGAGAATCCCCCATCCAGAAAGATTGGCGCGCAGGAAATTTCTGATTTTCTCTGCCAGATCGGCACCGGAGTAGCTACTGCTGATATCTTCCGTGGTGGCCACATAAACGCCTCTTCCCTTGCAGATCTCCCAGTTTTTAATCGGCCACACCGAATCCTCGAGATCCTCGGTGGTTACGATAACAAACTCATAAGGTGGAGAACCGGGCTCCGCGGGCGGTGGATACCACTGCTGAGCATCGTCGTAGTTGAGGATTAAATCCTGCGCTTTGTCTTCCACCTCCTTGATATTTTCCTCCTGGATAATGGCACCCGTTTCGGGATTATTATCTTGCTCGTACTCGATCGTGACGATGGCTTGGGGAAAATGAACCAGGATGCCGGTCTTCGGCGTGTAAGAAAACGGCGTAAACCGCACATCGACCAGGTTGTATTTGCGAAACCCGCCCTGGCCGACGAATTCGCCGGTGCTTTCCGGATAGGCCTCGTCCGATTCATAGGACGCGCTGTAATTGTCCTTGAAAAGCTGTTCCGCAAGTTCAACCAGCGCTGGATCACCGTTGCCGGGTAGATGGGATGGCGCCGGCGCGATCTGGTATGTCCCGTCCAATTGAACCGGACCTATGCCTTCCACGTCAACCGAGACGACAACCATTTCCGGCGGGATGGAAATGGTAAAGATTCGGGACGGCAAGTTGGGCTTTCCTGGAATCAACAGGCGCCCAAAACCCTCCATTTTGATTTCCTGGGTGCCAGCCTGGGTCTCCTCGATTTCGTAGTCGCCACTTTCGATGGTATACTGATACGTTTCTGCAAATGCCGCAACGCCTCCCATTCCCATCAGAAGCGCCATTGCCGAAACAGATAAACAGAGAACCAGCCATTTTTGTAGACTGTTTCTATTCATGACCGCCTCCTTTCTGCTCGATGTGCTCCTGTTCGGACACGCCGGGCGCCACACGTCCGAAATCCGGCAGACGAATGGACTCACGGTGCGCGATCTCGGCGGCAAGCTCATCCGCCACAGCCGTGTCACCGCGATCCTCGGCATCTTCCTTCATCAGCATCAATCTTTCAATGTCCGCTTCATGCTTGACCCACTCGATCTGCCGCTGCAGATCACCTTCATCGTTCGGGTCGGAAAGCTGCCGGATTTGTTCCAGGATTGCTTCGATCTGCGCATTTGCGTTCACCCGTATGGCAAGATACCGTTCATCAATCATAACCGGCGCATAGGCATCGTCAGAAAGAACCACTTGTTCCTCCTCGGTGCCATCATCGAGAATGATAATCTCTATTTCCGGGTCAGGCGGCGTCAAAATGGATTCCTCCTCGTCATCCTGTGCAATGGCCATGGATGGGATGACCATGAAAAAAAACAGACATCCCATCGCCATCAAAAACGATCGCTTCATTTCAAGTCCCTCCTTGCTTTTGATGCCTCGCGGTTTAACACAAAACATCGTATGTTGCTGAAATATTAACCATTAAAATGTATCAAGGACCGAAGATAGCCTGCCAAAATAGCACGAACAACGAAGAATCACGAAAAGGACGAAATGCGGAGGAAGAAACGCCGATATCGGAAGTTGGTCATGATAAAGTGGAAATGAAAAGATCCCCACCTCGGCGTATAGTCTTTGAAGCCCTCCGGCCTGTGCAACGCTAAGGTATACTCCCACAATTTATCGTAATGTCAAAAAATGAACCCTCAAATTCTTTAGATGGCGGATAATGGTAATCCAAACGATTAACCCATCATCAAATCATTTGTGAAAAAATACCACAATATAGGTCACAGTATTATTTCATCCTGATACATATTATTTACATACCAAAAATTATTCATTACCGCTATCTATTTTATCGAACATCGAATGCGGAACGATTCATAATCGAAGGCCAAAAACGAAGTTCTGTAAATACAAATCGCTCCCATGCGGAGCATGGGAGCGAGAGTCAGGTCACTGGCGCTTCATAGAGAACTGCTTAAATTAATTCAACAAAAGCAATTGTATAAATGGCAGCACACTGACGGTACCACCGCACTCTAGTGTCGATCGTGATCCGAGACTGACCCAGGCCGTTTCAACAAGATCACTGTTTCTGGCCTTTACCCGGAAGTCGTAGCTGGTATTACAATTCAGCCCCGTGCTGTTCCATGCGGTGTCCGTGATCCATCCGGAATTGGTACCGGCGGTCGTGTTTTCACAATAATACTCGGTACCGGCTGGATTGCCGTTGGCTGTCCAGTTGGCCTGGATGCTTTCTTGGGTGATGCTCGTGAAGGCGGCCGCATCTGGCAGCGCGGCCAGGGTATACTTTGCGCTTGTTGGCGACCATGACGAGGCATTCGCATCGCCGTTGCGGCTCAAGGCTCGGAAGGAATAGCTGGTGTTAGGCGTCAAGCCACCACTGGTCCACAGATCGTTGTTCTGCTTCCATCCCGACGACGTGCTGTTCGTATCATTATAGATGTTCAGTCCGGAGTTGCCGCGTGTCAGGCCCGAGGGAGTGTTGGTCGATCTGGCCTGGATACTGGTTGCCGTAATGGTGCCAAAGGTAATTCCCGTGGAGGATTCAATGTCCGTAAAATCATAGTTGATGGCAGGAGCCGATGTTGAATTGCCGCTGCCGTCCCTTGCGTATACCTGGTAACCATACTGATGATTGGTCTCCAGGTCAGTATCGGCATAGTTGGTGCTTGTAATCCAAGCCGAGCTGGTTCCCCCGGTTCCCCCGGTGGGACTATCGGTAAATTTAAACCAGTAGTTGATCGGAGCGGTGGGGTCCGTTGCCGAGGTGGCTACCATGGAAATCGCCGAGGTACTGGTCTCGTAAGGCTCCTTGGCCCAGGTCATGGGATTGGGGGTGGGGGCGGTGTTGTCCGCTATTGTGAAGTTGGCGTTACTCGTGTCGCTCACCGATGCATAGCTCAGGGAGGTGATGCGAACCCGGCAAGCGGTGGAAGTCGGCGCTGCCACGGTCCAGGCATAGGATCCGTCGTTGGCGACGCTCGAGGCGATCGTCGTCCAGCTTGAACCGCCGTCACGGCTGATCTCGATTTTCACGTTACCGGTCACGTACTGCGACGTCCAGGTAATGTTCTTGCTTTCGTCGAGGTACCAGGCCTCTCCCCCGTTTGGGGAGGTCACGGTCAGGGTGCGGCTGGCCGTGGTCGCCCAGGCCCCCGGTGACCAGCCGGTGGTCACGTCGTTTCCATTTTTGGCTATCGCCCAAAAACCGTACTGGGTCCCCGGTGTGAGCCCGACGGCTGTCACGGTCCCCCAGGCGGAAATGGACTGCCACACCATTGAGGCACTGTCGCCGCCGGATGCGTTGAGGTAGGTGCCCGTGTCGGTGCCGTAGTCGTACTTGTAGATCCCGCACTGAGTGTTGGATGGATTTCCGTTGGCGTCGATGGTCACGTCGATGCTGGTGAGCGTTGGATCGGTTAATTTCATGGCACTGGGCGTGTTGGCCAGGGTGTAGCGATTTGCCCAAGAGCAGTAACTTGTCTCGTTGGCGTCGCCGTTGCGCGCCTTTGCCCGGAAATAGTACTGCTGGTTGACGCTTAGACCGGACTGGGTCCAGTAATCGTTGTTCTTTTTCCAGGCCGAATTCCCATTCAAATAGCATTCGAGATAAAGCCCCGACGAGCCCCGATCCAAGCCGGAAGGCGTGTTCGACGACCTCACGGCGATGGAATTGACGGTAATTGTACCAAAGGTGATGCTCGATGGGGTTTCGATGTCGGTGTAGTCGTATGAGACAGTCGAATAGCCGGTTTGATTATGATCGGGGGATCCGTCCCTAGCCTTGACCCGGTATCCGTACTGGTGGTTGGCACCCAATCCCGTGTCTGAATAATAGGTGCTTGTCTGCCAGCTCGAACTCGTGCATCCTCCCCCTCCCGTAGGACTGGAGTAGCAATTGAAGTAGTACTCAACGGGGGTGAAGGAATCGGATGCGGTGGTGGCATACATCCGAATCTCGGAGGTGCTTTGTTCGTAGGGCGCGGTGGCCCAGGTCATGGGGTTGGGTGTCGGGGCGGTCAAATCGCGGATGATGGTGAAGTTGGCCTCGCTGCCGTCGCCGGCCTGATAGACCCAGCTGCCAGAGGAACCGCTCCAGTTTTCGATTTTCACGCGAGCCTTGGTGGTGCTCACCGTGGGCACGGTCCAGGCGTAGGTTTTCCAGCCGGGGCTGGAAGGCTCCACCACCCCAATGCCGCTCCACGTTGATCCGCCGTTGGTGGAATACCATAGATCAGCGCTCCAGGTCCGGTCGTCAACCTCGTACCAGGTGACGTTGTAGGTCTTGCCGGCGGTCAGGGTTTCGCCCCCGTCCGGCCAGGTCAGGCTGGTCTGACCCCATGTCCATCCCCCAGGCACAACGGTGTCCACATAGCCCCAGTCATAGTAGGAGCCGTTGTCGTATTTTCGGTAATACCAGTCGTCGCGGCCAGGGCACTGCCAGGTATTGTAGGTGATGACATACTTGGTGTCGGTGTACCCCCAGGCGGCCAGAGAATGACCAACCACGCCGTCGAGCCCCACACTCCACACAAAAGGTCGGTTGTTGTCAATTTCACTAGTGATTTTCCCCCAGCAGTAGTCATTGCCGAAAATTGAGCCCCAGCAATAAGTCTGAGAGGAGTCGAAATCATACCCGTTGCGGCTGTTGCAAGTATTTTCGATACCGGATCCTATGTTGCCGGTGTTGGTCACCCCGTTCACATTCGTGCCCATGTCGATGCGCAATTCATCCAGCACATTGGGCACATTGATAATGGGACCGGTACCGTCGGAATATTTGCTCAACTCCCGCCAGTAATCGGTCAGCCGACCCATGCCGTACCATTCCCACCCCCCGTCCCCCCGGTCCCAGTATCCCAGGACCATGGTGGCCGAAGTTGGCGAACAACCACGGCACCAGAGGACGCAGGGCATGTTTTCCGAATGATCGACCACATGGTCGGCGCCAATGACAGTCGCCGGGAAAAAAGAAAACATGACCATCAAACACGCCGCGGTCTGAAGTATATGTAGGAAAATCTTTCGCATGATTTTTCACCTCCTTTCCTAACGTTAGGGAGTTCCCAATACCTCCTGCCAAACCTGTTCCACTTCTTCCAGTTGACTCGGAGTGGGGACGAGGCGGACAGGCGCAGGCAAGTCCTGGGGTTCGAGGGACTGGGCATGAATGGTCACTTTTTCACCGTCGGAATCGAATTCGTAAAACTGACCATGATAGCCAAGGAAGTAGTAACGATCAAGAGTCACGGCTCTGCTCATTTTCTGCTCCGCCTTGGTCTTGGCCAGATCACCGGTGGTATAATAGGGAGCCAGATAGTGGGAAACCAGCGGGATGGGGTACCGGTCATAACGAGCCGAGACATAAACGGTGCCGTATCTCCCGATTCCCAGCTCCTGGGAGCGGGCTTCTTTGTACTCGGCCTGGTAATCGATCACGGCAGAAGGACTGTACTGGCGGGTCATCGACCCGCCAGTCAGCGCGGCCCTCGAAGCACTGCCGCCACCGATTTCAGCAGTAGCGTCCCTTTCTCCTCCAGCGACTCGCCCGACTCCAGCCTTTTCGTCTGTCGTGCCGCCACCGGTGTCATCAGGCGTGGCCTCGATAGAGCTCTTTTGGACCTCCTCGACCATGGCGCGTCCTGTGCGCACCTCATCCATGATCTGCCCGTAGGAAGGAAAGGGACCGTCGATGCAAAACGGACACATGTACGTGTCGATACGGCCTTCCTCATCGCAGCAGGGAATGGGTTCACCCGGCGACACCGTCCCCCACAGCTCCTGCGCTTTGGCAAGTGCAATCTTTTTCACAATCCCTATGGGTACGAGGATATCCGGATCGACGTCGAAATCCGCGGATGGCATGCCGAGCTCTGGATCGGAAGCAAAAGCCCCTTCCGTCCATGTGGGGGTGCCGTCGAGCGAAAAGCCGAGAAGGAATCCGCTCAACAAAATCCAAAAGCAAAGCTTTTTCATTCTGTCCCTCCTTGTTTTCGAATAAAATTTGCAGGATCACTGTAAATCGAAGGAATAAAAATTAAATAAATACCAACAAATTAAGTTCGTTCGGTATTGTTCTATGCAATTAAAGTAGACCGATCCATTGAAAGGTCCTCTTTGCTTTTGATGCCTCGCGGTTTACCACAAAACATCGTATGTTGCTGAAATTTTAACTATTTGTAAATGTATCAAGGACCGAAGATAGCCTGCCAAAATAGCACGAACAACGAAGAACCATGAAAAGGAAGAAATGCGGAGGAAGAAACGCCGGTATCGGAAGTTGGTCATAATAAAGTGGAAATGGAAAAATCCCCACCTCGGCGTATAATCTATGAAGCCCTCCGGCCTGTGCAACGCTAAGGTATACTCCCACAATTTATCGAGATGTCACAAAATGAACCCTCAAATTCTTTAGATGGCAGATAATGGTAATCCAAACGATTAAGACATTATCAAATCATTTGTGAAAAAAATACCACAATATAAGTCACGGTATTATTTCATCCTGATACATATTATTTACATACCAAAAATTATTCATTACCGCCATCGCTTATTTAAAGGTCATCATTACTGCTCAATAGGAACATACAATGATGGTCGGTTGTGTAATTGGGTGACAAGCCTTTTTTTAGGTTATCGTTTATTTTTGTAACATTTCTTTGCATGGCAGGATTTCCAAATTTCGAATCAGGCTAAAAATTAAATGGGTTATGGTTTAATCCGATTTGGTTTGTTTTATGCGAGTTAATACTTTTGGGTGTTACGAATTCTTCTATCGATACAGAAAAAATGTGATTTTTTTGATGAAAAGTACCACATTGTGGCTCAGGAAAAATTTTCACAAGATTGTGGCATAAATGTAACAGAATTTTAATTTTTATTTAAGCGGTGTTGCACCAAATATAAAATATGTTTTACGATTAGTGTTGTTTAAAAATTATTTCTTTATGAAATGATGTTGGCATAAAATTTGTTTTTCCGAACATTGATCTCCAAAATCTCTATTTTGATAATTGCATGCGCAATCTTTAAGTTCTCATTTAATAGTTTGTTTGCGCTAAATGGTAGTAGAATAATCTCTTTTTAAGTTCTCTAATTGCAGCGTTGAACTTGACGTCGCAGTGGAAACGATTTTTGAAAATGGTCTTAAGGCTGGAAAATTCAGGTACTGTTGTGTTTAAAAACGTGAGAATTGGCCCTGATTGGCTTTTTTGTATGCCTGTCGGGGCCATTTTTGTTTTTTCACACTAAACTGACGCGGGTAATCAAATGAATAATGACGTTGAAGCGTCATCATTAAAGAAATCACCATTTTTTTGCGGCGGGAAAGGAATTGAAAAAGCGGGTTGATCGGTGATGAAGGAGATGGGAAATTTAATAGGAATTCGTTGAATGATTCTGTGGGAGGTAGGAATGGTCCAAACAACAACCAAGTTGGGAAGTAAACACTACTTTGTTCGTAATATATTGATATGGTGTATGATATTTTCTATCATTTTTCCCGGTGGATGGCTGAAACCCAATTGTTCGGACGCGGATGTTGCTACCATTTCAACTACTGCCCTAATCGCCGCATTGGCAACGGCTGCGGCGGTGGGTGGTGCTATCGGTGCCTATGATTGGTTCAATGAGAATGGTTTCGAATTACCCGAAAATAGCCAAGAGGTCAATGAACTGCTCTTATACACGGCAACTGGTGCAATCCATTCCTACGGAAAAACCCTCGTCGCAATAGTAGTTGCGATGCTTATTGTCGCAGCCATTCCATCTGCTTCAGTCGTCTCAGCGGCTGCGGTAGGCAATGCCATTCTCCATGGATATGACTATTATGAATATGGAAGTGAAATTGTCAGCATGGCCAGGGATGTCTACCTGAGCGGGGAGGCAGTTATACACGATGCGGTTTACCTGTACATACAAACTAGTGAATACCTTACATTCACCGACTTTCTTTTGTGGCTTGTCGACAACAACCACAATTTACAATATTATATGGAAAGAAGTGGCACCTATGGATCCTATTTGTCAAATATTAATAGCCTACTTGGTCTGGAAAACCGTTATGAAAACGCGTCCTTCATAAATGGATTGGATTTGCTGGACAGTTCAACCGGTAACATCGCTACCAGCTTTTATTGTAATGATTCCTTTAATATTAGAGCCAAAATCGACACCTCTAAGATGGGAGGGCAAGCCAACGGTAGTAGTTTGTATGTGGGATGCGAATTCTTTATTTATAATCACAATTCGAATTCATGGGTTTCGCTCGGTGGGGCCGGCCATTCTCTAATTGGAACAATATGGCCATCTGGTGAAGAAACATTTGTCAGTGATGATTTTACTGCAGAATATTTGATATCCAGAGCGGGTTCCAGTGAAATTATCCTTTCCGTGGGATGGCGTCTTAGTGTGGACGAAGATGTCGTTTCGGAAGGAACCTATCATCAGTTTGACAGTTTGCCGTTGGTTCTTTCCGACTACAGCAGATACATCTGGTTTGGAGTTTCCGATCTTTTTGATCATATCCATCTGTCCAATGGTGGGAGTACGAAAACCTCAGATGATTATAAACTTTCAGTTACCTATACTAATTTAGAAGATATTGCCCCCAGTTATGTCCGGTTGATAATATCTCCGAGCGATCAACAGGATTTGAGTCCCGCAGATCCCAATGATACTAATTTTACCGACGGCAATAATGTTTATACGACCAATCTTTCCCTGACGCCGGGGACCTATTCTTTTCATTTCGAAACATCCGATGGTTATGCAGATGCCCGTGACCCGGAAACCGGTGAATATACCCTGACGGTTGCTGATACGGCCTCCAATTTTAATGTCTGGGCCACTCCGCCAACCGTTGATGTCTTTGGTACATCAACCATATCCGCACAGGTGAAAACAGAAAGCGGTAATCCCGTATCCGGTGTCTCCGTTGAGTTTTCGACATTTCATCCCGGTCGATTCTATGACAACAACGGCAGTGGATACACGGAATCCATCACCGGACCGGACGGTATTGCCACTATCAAATATGAGCCCTCCAGCGCCGGTTCGGCAACGGTATACGCGGAGACGCAGGACGGACTTTTGGACCAGACTACCCTAACCGTTAATCCCGGCGCCACACTGATCACGCTGATTATTGATCCGCCTGCCTCCTTGGGAGATCGTTACAAGGTTACAGCAAGGTTCAAGGATAAAAATACTGGAACGGATCTGCAGAACAAACCGGTCACCTTCACGTTGACACCTTCCAGTTTGGGCCAGATTGAAGGTGCCGAACCGAAAACGGACACTGGCGGAAAGGCTGATTGTTACATAAAACCACTGGGTGATGGACAGGCGGTCCTTACGGTAACCTACGATCTAACTGGAGAAAGCCTGTCTCAGCCGGTGTACATGCAGGTTTCAGTGCCAGAGGCGTTTACCGCTTTTCAAAATTGTGGAACTACCGGTATTGATGTAGATTGGAGTAGCAGTGGAGATCTGATCGCTTTCGCATCGAACGCCAATTTGCGTTTTGTGCACAACGTATTGGATGCGCCATCCATCTGGCAGTCTATGAGTTTGGATGCAAGTGGCGATTCTTATGCGATTGTTTTCTCTCCTTCTGGAGATAAAATTTTTCACGCAGGAAGCAATGGGGATGACGAGTTTACGGTTCTTCAGCATAATTATCCTTCCGGACCCATATCGACGACGTGGGCTGGAAGTCCCTCCGGCAGAGTCGAAGACAGAAGTGCGGATTGGCAGGGAGGATATATCGCAACGGGCATCGTGAATCCGAGTGACGACTATTGGGCCTATTGGTACGCAAGCAACGGAGCATTGCATTCACAAGTGTATACGATCGATGACGAGGACCCAAATGCTGTCGCCATAAATCCGGCGAATACGAACCGGTGCGTTGTTGTTGATCACGACGGTTTCATTTATGAGAAAAGCGGATCGTCGCGGACAGAGAAAAGTACATTGGGCGACAATGGCAGGTCAGCGGCCTGGTCTTCCAACGGCCAATACATTGCCGTTGGTGGAGACAGTGGTATCATCAAAATTTTTGACGGTTCCTGGAACCCGGTGATCACTCTGTCCGGTCACTCCGGTCGTGTTACTGGCTTGGATTTCTCGCAGGACAACCAGTGGCTGGTCTCATCTGAAACCGGTAAAAGCAATGTGTATCGCGTGGGAACTTGGTCTCCATATAGGAGCGGGCCTGGAGGGTATGCTGTTGCCTGGGACCCGACCAGTACGTATTTTGTGACTAGCTCGGGTTCGGTCTGCGCGCCCTTTGATACCTTCGGCCCCTCCATTACCAACCTTTTGCCCGCTAGCGGCTCTACGTTTCAAAGCGCTTCCATTGAAGTCAGTGGAAATATCACCGACCCCATCGGAATCGGAACTGCATTTTTGTCGGTGAATGGAGGTGCCCAGATTGCGTTGTCTTTGGACAGTCTGGGAGACTTTTCCCAGGACGTTTCCCTGAGCCCCGGATCCAACAGCATTCTCATCGAGACCACCGATGGAGGCGGGAACTATAGCTCCGCTACGATTACGGTACAAGTGGCAACGGACACCGCGGGACCGTCTATCACGGATATGGGTGTCAATCCGGCCGAAGGTGAAATTGGTACGATTTTCAAGATATCGGCCACCATAGCTGACCTGCAAAGCGGTGTAGATTCAACGACGGTTCAGTGTATGATCCAACAACCAGATGAAATTTCGATTGCAACGCTGCAGTTGTATGATGATGGAACCCATGGAGATACGGTTGCTGGAAACGGCATTTTTCAGACGGATTGGGATAGCTCAGGAACCTCGGAAGCCATCTATTACCTTGACTTCCATGCCACGGACATGGCGGGCAACGCAAGGGATATTGAAAACGGAAAAACCATATTTGTATTCGATCTTCCACAGATTGCCTACCAAAATATATCTCCAGCCAACCCCACCAATATTGACGCTGTCACCATATCCGCACAAATAACCGATTCTTCGGGAATTTCATCGGTCTCCGGCTGGTACTCCGAGGATGGTGGTACTAGTTGGAATCCTCTTTCGACTTCCTCCAACGGAGATATCTATATTTCCACAGTTCCTCCGCAAAATGTCGAAACGGTGCACTATCGTTTTTCTGCCAGTGACAGCTACGGCCGCAATGTTATCGGTGATACCAGAACGTTTACGGTTGACGTCAAAAACATCATTACAGTAACTGCAAGCCCCACGATTGTGATGGAATCCGGCAACAATGCGGGGAATTTTCGCATACGGCGAACCGGTCCGACAACCAATGGCATTGCGGTCCATTTTGCTATGGCCGGTTTAGCAGAAAATGGATCTGATTATGCAGCAATTGTATCTCCGGCAACCATACCTGCCGGGCAGACTTTTATCGATGTATTGTTGACCGCTATTGATGATGGTCTTGCTGAGGAGAATGAGGATGCCACACTTGTCCTTCTAAGCAATACAGAATACACTATAGGCACTCCTGGGCAGGCTTTCATAACTATAGCCAATGATTTTGTTGACAGCGATAATGACGGTCTGTCTGATGATTTGGAAGACCAAATCTGTACCGATCCAGATGACGCAGATACAGACGATGACGGTATCCTCGATGGCGATGAAAATTTAGATCATGATACCGATATCGGTCTTGCCGACAATGAAACCGATCCATGCAATCCGGACACCGATGGCGACGGCATTTTGGATGGGACCGAGGTTGGACTGACCACAGATGATATTGGTCCGGATACGGATACCGATGTCTTTGTACCCGATGCCGATCCGAACACGACAACTGACCCGTTAGATAGTGACAGTGACAACGACGGAGAATCCGATGGTGAAGAGGATGCGAACCATAACGGCAAAGTGGATGCCGAAGAAACCGATCCCAACGTATCTGACCGGTCACAAGCCCTTCCATTTATCCTGCCCTTGCTGTTGAGCGATTCGCCAACGACGAAAATCGATACGGACAAAGATGGTATTTTGGACGATGGGGATTCAAGCGGCACCGCAGGAGACAATCCCTGCATGAACGGGGAAACCACGAATTGTGACGACAACTGCCTGGATACCAAAAATGCCGATCAGGCGGATGTGGACGGCAATGGGATCGGCGATGTGTGTGAGCCGGATTGGCTGAAAGATGACCTGCTGGCTTATTTTCCTTTCTGCAACAGTATCATTGACAAGAGCGACTATGGTCACGTTGGCACCCTCAATGGCAATTCGACCTTCACCGAAGATCGTTTCGGCAACAGCAATGGGGCATTTGCCTTCGATGGCAGTACCTACATCGAGGTACCCTATCACTCATCGTTTAATTTCACTGACCAGACGCTTTCCATTTCCGCATGGGTAAAGCATGGCGATTTTGATCAAAATGCCACGGTTATTTCAAAGATTCTGGGGCATGATATTGTATTCCTTCTCAGGGTAATTGGATATACAAGTGAACCGGATACCTGGTGGTTTACGGGAGAATCGGGAAATGACAACTGGAGCGCCATGTTCGAAACGCGACCGGATGACACGTGGTATCATGTCGTTGCCATGCGGGACGGCGCAAATGTGTATTTCTATATTAACGGAGAAATGCTAGACCACCGGACAACGACGTTAGGCACCAACGCCAATGATGCACCGCTATATATCGGAGCGGATGCCGGCAATATCAATCATTTTATCGGATCAATTGATGAATTGCGAGTATTCAACCGTGCATTGAGCGAAACCGAAATTCAATATTTGTCTGATCATTGACAGCCTCATTCACTCAACAGCAATTGGAGAAACGCCGTCATGATCCGCATCTTCGTCGCCGTCTTTGATCCCATCATCGTCGCTATCGGCATCGTCGGGGTCTGTACAGCCCTTTCGTTCCAGAACGTCAGTGAGGCCATCACCGTCTGTGTCCGCAGTCAAGGAAAAGGTCGGGTATTGGCTGCTTTGCCATGGCGCCTGTGAACTATTGTCAACATTCCCCTGGAGATCCGCTCCGGTAATCTCACTAAACCATTCCCGATAGCTTAATATACGGTAACTGTAGGTCTTCCCCTCTTCCAGCAGACCGTGACATTGTCGACGGTGGCCGTCAAGTAGTGGTCGATATTGCTTGGAATCAAGGTGGTTGGGTTGGGTGATGGTAAGGGGGCGACGTCAACCTGCTCTACCAGACGGGTCTGGTTTCCCTCCGGATCTGTTACCGTGAATGTGTATTCTCCGGATTCCGGCGTTCCACCACCAACATATGCCCCGTAGTTGGCGGTTGTCGGGCCGGCGGAACTATCGAAATCCATGGTCTTGACATGACTGCCGTCTGGGAAATTGATTCCTTCGGGCGCAGTGATCGTGAGGCTATGGGAAGATCCATCGCATGCAACACCGTCCAAATCGACGACTTTTACGCTGGCGGCAAATGCATTGCCGCCCGTCCAAGTCAAGCCGTTCCAATTGTTTGGATGGATAGCGGGTAACGCATCGTGCCCCTCCAGATCGTCTGCCAGGGAGAAATGCACCCAATCGCTGTTGGCGCGGTTTTGCACAGTGACCCAATCGTTGCTATCTGTCACACGCACCCGCCATTTGTAACTACCGCCCGGCGTTAGCATACCGTTTTTTAGTGTGATCGACGTCATTCCCAGGTTTCGGCTGCTGGCCCACACCCGTTGGCCGGTAACCGTGTCAACGACTTCAAAGCGATAGTAAAGGGGAACACCTTCAAGTTCGACAGGATCCCATGAGAAAATCGGTGTTTTGGCCGCTACCACGGCGCCTTCGGCTGGAGAAAAACTGTTTTTATCCGGGTTGGTTATGGATTGAACCACATATTGATAATCACTGGATATGACCTGACAATCTATCGTCGTGGCCGTAAATACATGAACACCCATTTCTGGCTGTTGCCCGGAAATCGTGGCCGAAAATTCATTCCAAACTGAATCCCACACCAACGTATAGACGGTATCGGTTTCTGGCGTTTCCACGGTTACCGACGTGAACTCGTCGGGCACGTTTGCGTCATAATTATAAGGACAGAATGCGTAGTATGTCAGATAACTGCCATCTGCCATGTGGATGTTCATTACCGATGCGTCGTGGGCAAAGCTTTAATCCAAGGCCATGTCGATGTTTTCAGTCGTGTTGCCCGCCACCACCGCCACTCGGCTGGCGGTGTTCCAGTCATGGGTTTCATTGTAGTATTCTTCTAACGCATTGAATCCTGACGTTAATCCAAGCTGAAAGAACAAGTTTTTTCATTTACAGTCTCCATAATCGTAAAGCGGATCTACATTATCTGCTAGTTCAAAAGCAAAATCGGTAACCAGGTCAGTACGTTTTTTCTATTCTCGAACAACGCCAATATTTCATCTTCAGAGAGTGCAATATCATATAGGCGGACATCGTCGATGAGCCCTTTGTACATGAGGACATCACCCTGTGAAGGAGAAGGCAAGGTCGGGCTACCAAATGAGAGCGGAAAACCACTGTTCGTATTTTGAAGAACGGTTTCATCTAAAGCAGTAGCATCTTCTTTTCCATTCACATAAATCCTGATTTTCAGGTCTTCTGAATCCCGCACGCAGGCGATATGGTACCACGAATCATCCGTGATACGGGTTGCTGCCGTAATCTCGTAAGACGTGGATCCTTGGACTTGAAATCTGGGATAGCCATCGGACAAGGCGATACGGTACAGTCCACTGGTGTGGTAGCTGTAGTCTTTATCCAAAATAGTGCTGCTCGACCATACCTGTTGCGAAGATGCTTTTACCCACAGACAGATTGAGAAGCTACCGGTCCCAAATTCGATTTCACTGCTATGGGGGACCTGGACCTTATCGTTTACACCATCAAACGTACCGGCATTGTTAAATTTTCCTTCGACCGTCGTTGCACCGCCATAGGCGGTGCCGTGATTTTGCCCGGCGCCGGTGTCGATGACCTGGTCCACGCTTCCGTCCCAGCTTTGTTCGTCCATTTTCCAATGCGCAATGGTTGCATTTCCTTCCTCAAAAACAGTCCCGGAAACAGAGTCATCTGCGGAGGAACAGCCGGTTTTTTCAGCAGTGACAAGAATCGTCGTTGGTCCGCATACAGAGGGATTCCACGATGCACCATAATTACCATCTCCCGCCAACCCATTATCGTGGTTCCCGTCATCCAACAACGCGACACTATCGGATTCCTCCCCGTTGGTAATGGTTGCCGTCACCTGCGCATCCAACACACTTTCTCCACAGGAGTTGGCAACATTCGCATTGATTTGGATCGACTCGTTTATCCTGGATTGAAATCCTTGGGCAGGCGTTGTGATGGAGAGTGTTAACATGTCGGGATCGCAACCCGTGTTCAATGGTGTTGCCGGGTCTCCCATCAAGTTTACCTCAAAGGCAATCCAGCGATATACACCTTGGGAATAATCGAGATTATCCTTGGAACGATTGTTGGCCAAACCGATTTGTGTGATATCTTCCTGATAAATAGCATCGGCAAATTTTCTGTGTGCGAGGTTGGATGCATATTGGACGTAATAAGGGGCATACCAGCCATATCTGGAGTTGCCGATCCAGGAAAATGCATTGGAATCATTGCGAACGACAAAGTCTTCTCCGATACTGTCCGTCGCGCCGTAACTGCCTGAAGAATTGCGGTTATCGATGGAATTGGCGTAGCAACCTTGGGAATATAGAAAAAAAAGTGTGGTATTGTCTATTGAATCCAAATAAGCGTTTATCAACCTTAAGCAATAGGTAACATTTGCATGTCCCAGATGAAAGACGGCATTGTATGCATTGGAAGATAGCGAATCTATCGCGTCGCTGTATAACCAGGCAGAGGAAAGATCGCGATCATAGAGCATGTCAATGGGAATGCTCCCCATTCCCTCATAGACATAATCCATATAGTTCCCTCCCCAGGTCGGATTGCTATCGAGTTGCTCTCCCATTAGCAGGGCCCTATATGGACTATCTCCATCCGTCTCATACGCAATGATTTTTCCGATGGCGGTCAGCGCCTCGGTTGTATCGTCTGCCGGGATTCGTCCGACCGCGACTTCAGCCATCCAATCGATGTCCTGACCGTCGATCCCGTCCGTTGCCTCTCCCCAAAGCGCATTCCCGTTACCGTTCCAATCACCATCGAGACAGGCGTAATAATAATCACTCGGTATATTTGTATCTGTCGTTGAGCTGACTGTCGCATAACACCCCCGAAAAGGAACGGCCTGTGAGGTAAGCGGTCCGTCCGCGTCTCCCCCCAACACCACGAATTCGGTACCATGGTTAAGGTATGAATCGATGATAAAATTACGAATCTTTTCGGGTAGATCCTGTCCCGTCTGCCCTGCGTCGATTGATTCAACCGTTTCAATGTGAACGGAAAAATTACCGCCATCCTCACTTTGGCGATATGTTTGTAAAGTAATAAAGGCATCACTGAGGTCCTCGGTAGTTATAATTAAATACTGATGAGCATCATCAGTAATGGGGGCTATAATGGGCTGGCCGGAAATATAGGCATCGATGGCCTCACCGTTATCGATGGCCGTTTTTATCCTTTTCATGTCTTTTGGCAATGCTCGCATGGGTCTTGCGTCGCTAAGCGTCTTCTGACTTTGTGAAGCCGTAGATACAATTACCGATACATGCGTGGCATAGCATAGCGTTTTCTTTTCAGGAAAATATCGAACAGGGTAGAAACTTGTCGTCACAATCCGGGCGCCATGCAACCACTGGTCCGAGAAACGCTTCATTTTTTCAGTGGGCCACTGATCCGAACTCTCATAGATCTGAGGGTCCGGGGGCTCTTCCGCATAGGAACCCGCCTGCGATAACGGACGTGGGGAAATTGCATGGGCTACGGTGTACTCTCCATCCAAGTAAACCATCTCTCCATATACCACCTCCACCCCTTCGATGTTATCTCCTTCGGGGACGAACAGACGGGACACGGCTACCGGTAGAATCGGAGCACCGACCTGGGATGTGGAGTAAGCGGATCCCTTCAGATAGATTGACGCTTTTCCGTCCGCATGAACGATGACATCGGGTTTTTCAAATGTATATGTGTAAGTGACGGTATCTGCCATTGAAAAACCGGCAGAAAAAAAGATGAAACCGATCATCATCAAAATAAGAAGCGTTTTTTTTCTAAAAGTAGAACCATCCGTATTTTTCATTGCCAAGATTCCATTTAATATCATGTTCAACAATCACGTGAGGCAGAATTGCCCGACGAACACAAGTCCGGTCTTGAACCTCCGATGTTTATCGGAAGTTGTTTTAAGGAGCGAAATCCAATTTGAATGCTCGATTAAAAAAGTTAAGGATTCGTAAAGACTGCAATTATAACACCAGAAAATTTGAGTAAATGATGAAAATCCAAAAGTCAATAACTAATTTCATAATACACATGGATACTGTTAAAATGATAACTATTTGATTATATGCAAAATTTATAGCTTTACGAAACCGTTGAAATGGATGGTTATCGACATATTTAATATGTTTACAAAAACTTTTCGATTTTAGCATTGACTCTTAAATGGTGTGCTCAACGTCTTCGAAGAAAGCTATTCAGCTCTCAATTGTAAAGCTTTTTACACCATTTAGCACCATTGAGACTTCGTTTGTAGCATTTCTTTACATTTGATTTTTTGCCAGATATAGAAAATAAATGATATTTGGATAATAATCTCAAGTGGACCTCGACGGCCACAATTGATTTTTCCGTGCATCCGGATGCGACCCTTACCATCGACGGCAGATCAGAAAACACCACGATGTTGGCGGATGGTATTATTCTTTCATATGGATAGTATATAGTGCCCATCCAGAAATGGCCAATTTGCCCAATATCGGCGTTGCACGAAAAATTTTATCCTCGGAATATCAACCATATGCCTGTGGTAAAATTTTTCGTGCGCCTTGATCTCAACCAAATTTTCCTATTTCTGGATGCACACTATCTGATTTGAGCGTTTTAATTTTGGTAGCATTGAAAATTATCGTAGCGGCAACGCGTTACGCGATTACTACCCTTCAGATTAAAATACATTGGGCGGTGGCCGATCGATGTATGTGTGAAAATAATTACCCAAAAATTAAGAAACAAATTACGCAATCACACGTTTGTCTTCCATTAGGTAAATTGTAACTTATTTGAAATAATACTATATTTTGTCTTTAAGCGTGTGGGAATAAAATTTGCTTGCAATTATCTGATATTGTTTTAAAAGTTGTGTAGACTATTTTTCCTAATTCGATTTTACCGACAACGGAGGCAGATTGATGAAAAGGGCAATGGCTTTTTTTCTTTGCACGGTCATGTTTATTCTCGTTTCAGGCCTGGGCTCGTTCTCGGCGATTGCCGGCCCCGCAAATAAAAACACGATGAATACGACGATCCAATATGATTCCTCATCAACCAACAGTCTTTCACCAACGGACCCGGTCGAAACCTTTCTCGACGAAGGGGACTATTATCTGGTTCGGGGAGAAAAGAAATACTTGCGCAGGGATGCCAACCGGATGGTCGTTAAACTCAAAGAAAATGTCTTTAGCGATCTCATTTCCTTTACCGATGGATCCGAAGCGCAAAATAACGCCCTGCAATCCGTCCTTAATGTGTCGACGTCGGAAATGGAAATGTCTATCGACCGCAATTTGATGAAAAATCGGATTTCCGTTGTCAATGTCATATTAAAGAATGATGAAAAGCTATTGCGATCGCGTATCCAGTCGTTCAACGACAATCCATCCGTGGAATATGCCTATCCCCTATATTATTCGAAAATGGGGATGAACATGCTGATCCCCACGGATGAAATACTCGTTCGGTTCTCCCTGGAATATGAAGAGGAGGAGATACTCGAATTCTGCCATGGTAATGGCCTGTCATTGATTCGAGAAACAAAGGGACGTCTGCATGTCTATCTTCTCCGCTTAACTGATCCCACAACCCGGTCGGTAGTGGATGTGGCCAACGCCCTTTCAGAGATGGACGGCGTTCTCTGGGCTGAGCCCAACTTTCTTTCACAGGTAAATTTTTTTACCACGGACCCGCTGTACGATGACCAATGGCACCTTCATAACACGGGCCAGGGCGGCGGAACGATAGACGCGGACGTGGACGCCCCGGAGGCATGGGCGACACTGGGCTCGGGAGGCATCCCCGACATTACCATCGCCATCATCGACAGCGGGGTGGACCTCGACCATGAAGACCTGAATATCTGGGCCAACCCCGGGGAAACCGGTGATGGAAAGGAGACCAACGGGATCGACGACGACGGCAACGGCTATGTGGATGACTACCGGGGATGGGATTTTTACAGTGACGACAACGATCCCAATCCGGGCGGCAGTCACGGAACCGCGTGTGCCGGTGTGGCAGCGGCCAAAGGCGATAACGCGATCGGCGTGGCCGGTATTGCCCATGGCTGCCGGATCCTTGCTATCAAAATGAGCGAAACCGACAGCAATTTCGCAAGCTACGAAAATATCGGAAGCGCCATCGAATATGCAGCGGATATGGCCGATGTGATCAGCTGCAGCTGGAGTACCAGCGAAAGCAGTTACATCATGGACGCCGTGGACTATGCGATTTCCGATGGTCGGCAGGGGCTGGGATGCCCTGTCTTTTTTGCCACGGGTAATGGGGCTGCCAGGGGGTGGTTAACACGGACATTTAGCGGCTTTCCCTCCGGGTATCAACGTTTTGCATGGGCATTGCTGAAATCTTCGGATTCCAAAACGGGTACGGGCGAAGCCTGGGTGGATAATGTTACCCTGCAAGATGGATCATTCGAGGACTTCAATAGCCTCTCACCGCCGGCGCTACCTACGGGTTGGGGCGCATCCGCGGATGCGCCATGGACAACCGTCGGACCACCGGATCCTGTGTATGGGGGAACCGGAAACTCCGTAAAGACGGGAACCATTTCGCCAGGAGAAGATAGTCTTCTCTATGTTGCCAAAACATATTCCGTTGGTGGAGATTACTCCTACCGTTTTTGGTTTGAAGGGGAGGCGGGTGATACGTTTTGTGACGGATACTGGAACGGAAGCTATTGGCAGCTCTATGCGATTGTCGTGGGTGGAATCTCCTTTCCCGCCAATTACGAAAACACAATCGCCGTGGGCGCCTCCAATAATCTGAACCTTCAATCTTACTATAGCCAGTATGGAGACGAGATCGATTTCGTGGCCCCCAGCAACGGCGGGACCCTGGGTATCACCACGACGGATCGAACCGGCGCGGATGGCTACTCGACCACGAACTACACCAGCAGTTTCGGCGGGACCTCATCCGCCACCCCCCTAGCAGCGGGGGTGGCCGCCTTGATGTTATCGGACAACCCTTCTCTTACTGCGGAGGAGATTCGCGTCCTGATGAGAAACAGTTGTGATAAGATCGGAACCGACGCCTATGACACGTCCGGATGGAACCGATATTATGGATTTGGGAAGGTGAATGCCAATACGGCGATCATCAACGCCCGCAGTTCCCTGGTCCAGCTGGAATTGTCCTCGGTAACGGTTGCGGAAAACAGTGAGCGTGTGGTCATCGTTGTCCGTCGAATGGGCTCCGATGCGGGATCGGTTTCGGTGGATTACGCCACGGTTGACGGTACGGCTACGGCCGGTGCCGATTATGGCGATACCGCCGGGACACTGATATTCGACGATGGCGATAAAACACCACAAGCCATTACCATTCCCATTTACACTGATGGCGAATGGGAGGGGGATGAGACCTTCACATTCACATTGAGCAATCCTTCAGGCGGGGCGGTATTGGGGGCGCCGGACGAGGCGGTAATCACGATTATCAACAATCAGGAATATTATTTGAATGACGGTGAGACGCAGAACGACAATTGGTGCACCGCTGTCGGTGATGACGCAAATGACGGATTGACGCCTTCCACACCCAAGGCATCGGCGCAATCCATTCTCGCCACATACGATTTGGCGCCCGGCGATATTGTTCATATGGACACGGGTATCTATCTGTTAACGAGTAACATCGAAATCACGGCCGCCGACGAGGGATCGAGCGCATCACCGGTCATCTTTGAAGCCTCCCCCTATGGGGTGACCGTTGATCGGAACAGCACCGCGTCCGGGAGCTATGCGTGGTATCTGAACCATTGTGATCATGTCACCCTGCGCACCGCCGCGAGCACCCAATATCCATTGGTGCCGCAACGACCCATGAAAATCACCGGAGGATACTATGGCGTTCGCATCTATTATGGACATTATTTCCGGCTTCAGGAACTGGAAGTCTGCGAGAATTACTACGACGGCATTTACGCTTACTACAGTGATCATGGAATCTATGTGAACAATCTTGTTCACGCCAACCTGGACGACGGCATCACATCGTACTATTCCGACGATGGAATAATGATAAACAACACCGTTTTTAAAAATTCGGACGATCAACTGTATTTGTACGGTTCCGGCAACCTGGCGTTGACGAACAACATCATCTGGGCGGACGGTTCATCTGATTATGGAATATATAATCCGTCCTCCTTCGACGGATCCGATTACAACCTCATCCATGTGACCAACGGTGCGTATGTCGGATATTTTGGTGGAACCCAAACCACCCTGTCGGACTGGCAGACGGCAACGGGCGGCGATGCCAACAGTCTGTCCGTCGATCCCCAGTTTGTGGATGAGACGGCCGGCGATTATCATCTGGCCAGTCTCTCGGCCAGTTACCACGACGGCGCATGGTTGGCCGATGCCACCCACAGTCCGGCCATCGATTCCGGGGATCCGGCGGACAGTTACGGTGCCGAACCCGAACTTCATGGATACAGGATCAATATGGGCGCCTTTGGCGGGACGTTCCAAGCATCCCAAAGCCTGGACAGTGACGGGGATGGTCTGTCGGATACCGAGGAAGACAGCAACGGCAATGGCATCCAGGACGAAGACGAGACCGACCCCTTCGAAGCGGATTCCGACGATGACGGATTGGAAGATGGGGAAGAGAAAGATTACTGGGGGGACGATTGGAATGCCGACATCGATGGGGATGGATTGATCAACATTCTGGATAAGGATTCCGATGGAGACGGTTTTTCGGACGGATTGGAAGTCGAACGTGGTTCCGACCCATCCGACCCGGCTGATGTCCCCCGCGTCGGTCTGCACTGGATACCGTTATTGCTGCTGAGTGATCAGTAAGCGCGCAATTGTCACTATAGTCCTTCATCCCCGTGCACGGGGATGAAGGAAGGGCCAGCTATGATCAGGCGCGGGAACGGTGGGCAGCGACCTTCCCCGTCAGGCCTTTCTCAACCCATCAGCAGAAGCAGTATCGGACCGACGATGAAATCTCAAGTGCCGGGAGAAAGGTGCTGGGAAGCGTTGGCCAGCGACCAGGAACCACGCCCCAGCGTATAGGGCAACTTTTCCGTCCGACGCATTGGCTGCCCCTTTATGAAGCATACGATTATTTCACAATTTCAAGCATCTGCTTGAACGTCTCCCCTTCCGCCACCTTGAGCAGTTCAAACAAAGCGGTTTCGACACTTGTCAGGCCGACCCCGCAATCTTTCATATTAATCCGTTATGCCTCAGCAACGCCGCTGTGCGCGGCCCGCGGCCACGGAAATCATGAAAAACCGCCATCGGATCACGACCGCCACCACAGGCCAGAATCGTATCCCGGTATCGGCGGCCCAGCGCGGCAATGGCGGCCTCATTTTCCAATCCGGCCTCCTCGAAGGCGGCAAAGGCGTCTGCGCTGAGCACCTCCGACCATTTATAGCTGTAGTACCCGGCAGCATAGCTGCCGGCGAAAATATGGTTGAACGAACAGAGAAATCGCGATTCGGGTAGTGGTGGCAGGGGATTCAAATCCCGGGCGATCTGTTGGTGCACATCGAACACGGTTGTTTCTCCGTTTGGATCGTAATCGGTGTGCAGCATCATGTCGGTCATGCCGAATTCCAATTGCCGGATGAACATTGAGCCGGCCCGGAAGGTGCGGGCGGCGCAGAGCTTTTCGAACCGTTCATCCGGTAGGGGGTGGCCGGTCTCGAAGTGTCTGGCCATGCCGGTGAGGGTCGGTTTGTGATAGCACCAATTCTCCATGAATTGGCTGGCGATTTCCACCGCGTCCCATTCGATGCCGTTGATGCCGGCGGCATCCTTGCTCATCGCATTCCAGGATTGCGCCGCAATCTGCTTCAGGGTTTCCGGCCAGCACTCGGTTTCTGCTGCATCCGTGATGATGAATTCAACGGCCTTGGTGGCATCGAGCACATGATTGGAACTGTATTCAACGGTAACAGATGGCCCCGAAAATGGTCAGCAACTAAAAAGCTTTTCCAGGCCATACATGGCCAAACAACCATGCAAAAGAAACTCGTTTTTCATTTTGCTGCGGCTACGCCAGTTAAATGGAAAAGCTTTTTATAATTAGTAATTTATAAACGGTTTTGATTAACGCGTTCCTTGGAAGTTGAATGCCGACTTGATAATTTGTTTTTTTCCCGTCTGTGTGGTAACTGCGGCAGCCGGTTATATGAAGGAAGACCGTCGTGTGTAATTTAAAATAGGGCCCTCAACGAAGCAGATGCGGTGTCCTGTGAACGCTTACCATCAATCAGTTTGTGAGCATACACTTATGCCAGGTTACAAAGGACACCTTGCCGGCAGCATGATTGCCGGCGGCGCGGCCATTACCGTTGCCGTCATCTCAGGCTATCATTTTGATTTCACCCCTATGCGGTTAGGCGGATTGATTGGTTTCTGCATTTTAGGCGGCCTGTTTCCCGATGTGGATACCGATTCCAAGGGGCAGAATCTCTTCTACGGCCTGCTCATTGTCGTGGATGGCGCACTGATCTTTTATCATCGCTATCAATGGGCCGCGTGGCTGGGATTGTGTGCCATGCTACCGGCCCTTGGCCACCACCGGGGATGGACCCATACCTGGTGGGCCATGCTCATCGTGGGCGCCCCATTGGTTATCATTCCTGTTGTTATCCTTGGAAAGAACGTCTTCTCTCAATTTTTACCGTTTTATGTATCATTTACAGTAGGATACTTTTCTCACTTGCTGCTCGATCGCAAGTTTATTTAACCCCATAAATTTCCGGGGCCACACATTTTCCCACTGCCTATCATATGTGGCTACTCTTCCACCGATTTTGCCCCCTCTGACCGCCGTAGGCGATTGCTGCGGCACGGATCACCATCATGTGGATGCCATCTGCCGGTCGGTGACGTTTCACTGAATCTGAATAACCGTTGCCGCAAAAATGGTGCTTGAAGACGGCTCGAAGAGTATCCATATTGGCCGTGTTCTTGGATCTTTAGCCATTTCTCAACCGGTTCGATAGGTTTTTTGAGTGCTTCAATCCTCCACCGCTGAATAAAATTATGTTGACATAAACGGAATCGCAAAATAATTGTGATTATTATTTAAGGAATGAAAATTATTCACGACCAATTTAATGCAGTAATTAAAATATGGCGCCAACCCATGAGAGCTTGAGAAAACCCTGGCAAATTTATTCTATACCCGTTGAATCGGCAATCTGGTGAGAGGTGCTCAATTTATGTTGAATCTTAACCATCTTAGAATATTTTACTGTGTCGCAAAAAATATGAGCTTTACCAAAGCCGCCAGAGAGCTTTGCGTTTCGCAGCCTGCGGTTACCGCTCAAATGAAGCTTTTTGAAAACTGGTGCGATCTAAAGTTCTTTAAAAAAAAGGGCCGGGGGATTCAGCTAACCGATACGGGGCATTCGCTCTACACCCACGTCTGCAAGATTTTTGAATATGAAAAAGAGGTTGAGCGCTTAATCGATGATTTCAAACAATTAAAACAAGGTGTGCTGCGTATTGGCACCACCAAAACCTATGTCCGTTTATTGATGCCCATGCTGGCTGAATCCTTCAGGCGTAAATATCCAATGATCCGAATCTGCCTGAATGAAGGCAGCTCCAAAGAAGTTATTCAATCCCTGCTGGATTTGACAAACGAAATTGCTATCGGGACGAAGGTTTTGGATGATCCTAACATTTCTTTTTCACCATTCTCCAAAGAAGAATTAATTCCGATTATAAGTCCATCGCATCCTTTCACCTCCAGAGTGTCGGTTACAGTCGACGAATTGGCCAAAGAACCCTTAATTCTAAATGAGCCCGGCTCGGGAACCAGAAAGTACGTGACAGAACTGTTTGAAAGGGAAGGCTGCCCTCCAAATATTTTAATGGAAACAGCCAACTCAGAATTTATAAAAGAACAGGTAATAAAAGGAAGCGGTATCTCCTTTTTGGTCCGTGAAGCGGTTCAAAAAGAGCTGGAGCAGCGAAAACTGATGACGGTCGCCATAAAAGGAAAAAAGGTCTACATTGATGCCTGTATCGCTCGCTTAAAGAACGAACCCCTCTCTCCGCCGGCCAAGGCTTTTCTCGAAATGTTGGATGAGTTATGCGAGAGAAATCTGCCCATCAAAGGCATCCGGAGTCTTCTCGCGAAAAGAGAAACCAAGGTCAACCCCATCCATACCGATCTGTATGGTTATGTTCATTTCGGAATCTGAGCCGCTCAAAACGATTCGGCGTGATCTCTAAAATGCCTTCCGGACCGATGGCAGTGTTTGCACCCCCATATCAAATCCTCAATATAATCGGTAGATGCTATCCAGGGGGCCTCGCCTCGGGGGCCTTGCGTTTCAAAACGCAGTTTCACCTTGACCTTTATGCGGGTTCCCTTTTTTTGGTTATCGTCAATCCGCATCCAATCTTCCCGCCAAACATCCAGTCGTTGATTCGCATCAAGAGGTTCTGCTTTTGTACGCTGCGAGTTTCATTGGAGAGATCTAAAAAAGGACCTGGAACGGATCCCGATGATGCCTCGGGGTATTTATAATCTTCCATTATGGATTCCATAAGAATTATGATTTTGACAGACCCTCCGATTTATAGAAAGCTTGCGTTAATGGAAGATGAAAACGGGTGCCTCGTCTAATCTAAACACATTCTTACTAAGACTCTGGCAGGGCTATAATCTATTATTATAAAAGCACTTACCATTGCACCAAAGTGCTGCTTTTTAGCCCGGGACTTTTCTGTCAGGTCTGATGACCGATCATATCTTTCACTGTGTTTTGCTATTGGAGAAAAATGATTTAAAAATCATTATAGTGATTTCTCTTATCGTTAACAATGAATACAAAACAATCGTGATCGCGCGTTGAATACGCTGATAATTGGTTCTTTTCTGTATCCATGGGAGGGGACCGCCCTCACTATAACGCAAGCGCAAGAAGAGGAGGTATCGTATGGATTTAAGGGATTTCATCGCTCTTTGTGAGAATGAAGGAGACTTGAAACGGGTAACGGCAGAGGTGGATTGGGACCTTGAGATGACGCACATCGCAAAGCTGATAGAAGAAAAAGACGGCCGCGCGGTTCTGTTCGAAAACGTGAAAGGCCATAACAGCCCGGTTTTTTTTGGCGCCTACAGTAGTACGAAACGAATGTCGATGTGCTTGGGGAAGCCGGCTGATTTAACCATGTGCGAGTTAAGCAAGGCCTGGATGGAAATGTCCATCGGGGAAGTCATTCGGTCCCAAGACGTGAAGAGCGGCCCGGTATTCGAAAATATTATCGAAGAAGATGACGTCAACATCTTCGATTTTCCTGCACCCCGTTTTTATGAACAGGACGGTGGCCGTTATATCGGAACGGCCTGTTTCATGGTGACCCGCGACCCGGATACGGATGAAATCAACCTGGGAACATACCGAAGCCAGGTTTTGGATGAAAAGACCGTCGGCGCGCAAATCCTGAAGGGAAAACGCGGAGACAGAATTTTGCAGAAGTATCGTAAGGCGGGGAAGAAAATGCCCATTTGCCTGGTCGTCGGCTGTGATCCACTGCTGATGCTCGCCGGCAGTGCGATGGTCGAAAATGCCAGTGAGTATGATGTTGTCGGCACATTGCGGGGTGAACCGGTGGAAACGGTAACCGCCGAGCTCACCGGACTTCCGATCCCGGCTTCGGCTGAATTGGTTTTAGAAGGGTATATTGACGGTGATAATCTCAGGGCCGAAGGACCCTTTGGCGAGTACACGGGGTATTACACGGACGAGCTTTACAAAACGATCGAAAAGCCGGCCATCGATGTCAAACGCATTTACCATCGCAACAATCCAATCATGATGTGCGCGTCGGTGGGGCGGCCAGTTAACGACAATCACATGATGCTGGCCTTTGTACGCAACGCCACCTTGTGGACCGAGTTGACCCGCATGGGAATCCGTGGGGTGAAGTCGGTTTATATGCCGCCTGAAGCATGCGGCCGGTTCTGGGCTATCGTGTCAGTTAAGCAGATGTATCCTGGGCACTCAAACCAGGTCGCCGCTGCTGTGATCGCGAGCAATACCTGCACGTATGGACTCAAAGGGTTGATTATCGTCGATGACGACATTGAAGCCGATGATTTGCCTCGTGTGTGGTGGGCTCTGGCTACCCGCTATCATCCCGAGCGAGGCACCCAAATCATCAAGCGTGGCCGCTCGACCCCGCTGGATCCGGCACTGAGCGAAGATGAGAATAAATTCATCACCTCGAGAATCGTCATGGATGCCACCTTTCCGTTTGAGTGGGAACGAAAGCCGCCCATCGTTCACATGAATGAAGAGGTGCTGCAGCGCCTTAAATCCCGGTGGAGCGAGATGGGTCTTGACTCGTAGTTGGAATTACGGTTAATTAAATGCAATCCCACCGTAAGGATGATACTTGCGGTGGGATTGCATTTGGAACGTGGAAGATGACAACTCTCGACCTTGCCGGTTTTAGCAAACGATTTCGTGTGGATCTCGTAAGTGTTTCTTTGCTAAAACAAAGGAATTTCGAAGAGTATCAGCGCGCTATGATAAACTGGAAAAATTATACAGGGCTGCTGTAGTTATTGAATCATGCATGGTTTGGCTGCAGTAACTATTTAGAAACAGCCCCTAAAACAAAATTATGTGCAAACAGTTTGGTCCTTATTTCTGTGCAGCTTTCAACGCCAATATTTGTATCTGAACAGGCATCCTTGTTAAAAACCTGTACCAAATATCGACTTAGACAAGCGTAAGGTACTTCGATATTACTAATGTTTTCAAGTGGAATCCCCTGTACTTGGGCCATTAGAACCCGAAATACACCACCGTGTGTCACCAATAACAGGTGCTTGCCTGAATAGCGCACTTGAATATCGAGGCGGAACTCATTTATGCGTTTATTTAACACTTGAATATTTTCAGCGTTAGGTGGTGTGAATGCCGCCGGATTTTTTGACCAGATTCGAATGTGATCCGGGTATTCATTCGCAATTTTATCAACACGCTTACCATCCCAATCACCGAATGACATTTCCCGTAAGCGATCATCAATTTCGCAAGGGATGTTCATTTCATGGCTCAACTGTTCAGCAAATTGGCGACAGCGTAATAGTGGTGAACTGACAATAATATCCCATTTGCACTTTGCTTTAAGGCATGCGTTTCTCATTGAGGCACGGCCAGCAGTAGTTAACAGCACATCGGTTGAACCGCGGAAGATGTTGCCTCCTTCGCATTCTCCATGGCGAAGAATATCAACACTTGTTGTAGAAAACAAATTCATCATTTCGGAAGTTTAATCTCCTTTTTTGGAAGCCACCTGTGAAAATGCTGTCATTTTCTTATGTGATGATAACGCTTATTTTAGCAGTGTGTCCACCCAACAACTGCGGTTACATTAAATGTCTCCTTTTCATCGCTTGTCTGAAAAAGCAGGATTGAATAATAGGTTAGAAGCTTGCTTTTTGTCAAGAAAGTCAAGATTAAATACTAGTTTACTCAACCAGACCATGTATTACTTTCGAAAAGGTGCATTAGCCGTTATTCCCCCGTGAATAACATCATGATAATAGTGAAGTCCGGGGTAGGCTACCCCCGGACTCGTTTTAAAAGACCGTCATTTATTTCATCATAATGCTGACTCTTACGCAAATTTGTTTACTTCTTCCAGCACCTCAATGGACCAGGGCTCATCCTGCAGCTGGCCTCTGCCTAAACGAATCCAGAGAACATCTGAGTAGCGTGATTTGTCTTTTGAAACATTGGCTTTGGCAAAGAAGGAGCGATATTTTTTCTGGCGGTCTTCCGGGTTCAGGTCGCGGATGATCAATTCAATGTTTTGCTGTTCATCGGGCACTGTATCCGGATCTGTAAGGACAAAGGTATCATATTCTTTTTCTGCCATTGGGGTTACCTCCTTGATAACTTGATAAAATGATGGTTTCGCAAATCTTTATACATCTTATTCGTATCCGAATTCAGCCCACTTTGCGTTTACCTTATCCTGGATCTCTTGGGGGTAAACATTGTCAAAGGATACCCTTATGGGCAAATCAGACTTGGGCCAGTCCAATGGGAAAGTGCAGTCGAAAAGCACCTTGGCACCGGTACTTGTTTTTCGTTCATCCGGTGAGCAATAGGGATTCAACGGTGTACCCGGCTGGTTTCTGAATATATGGATGTCGCGAACCGGGTGACACTTGGTTGACAGGGCATGGATCACCTCATCTTTATTATAGATATCGGTGTCTTCATCAACCACTACCACCATATGGAACCAAGGCGACAGTTTACTGCCATAAATCAGATTGGCAATCTGTGCTGCAATACCGGTGTAAGCGGTTTTCACGCCGACCACTACCAGGTGATGGGTAGACTCCGGCAGCATATAAACGCCGGTTGCCGGGATTCCTTGACTTTTCAAAAGTTTCTGCATTTCAAGCCCCAAGGAGAATGAACGCAGCAACTGGCCTTCATCCGTGGGGACGCCCATATTCGATATCATCATAATCGGATTGTTCCGATGGGTGATGGCCTTGATCCGGTACACGGTTCTGGGTTCCCTGGGTGAGGTCCTGTAGCCTGTGTATTCTCCAAAAGGAGCCTCTTCAATTTCAATATTCGGAATGACTTCGCCTTCGATAATGATTTCTGCATGAGCAGGCACCATCAGATCACAGGTTTCACATTGAACCATTTCCACCGCCTCTCCCATGAGCATGCCGGCAAACTGATCTTCAGGAATAGATGCCGGTGCACAGGACGCCAGACTGGACAGGGGATCGGCCGACAGAACTGCGGCAAAGGGCATGGGTTCATTTCTTGGAGCATACTTGCCGTGGAACATTTTGCCCATATCGGAAAACGGCAGTACCGGTCCCACCATGGTCTTTTCATCAAACACCATCATTCGATACATTCCCCAGTTGATATCCTGGGTATCGGGATCTTTGCTCACTACAAAATGCCAGGTAGCCAGATACCGGCCGCCATCACCGTCGTGGACCATGGGCCCGGGCAGTTTAAACAGGCTGGCATCATCTCCCAACAGGATGTTTTCTTTGCATGGAGCGTTTTCTTTATCGACGGTAACAGGATCAATAGGGTCCTCCTGGGTCCGCCTGACATATTCGGCAGCAATATCCGGAATGGATGAGCCTGCATCAATTCCCATGGCGATGGCCAGGCGCCGATAGGTGGCCATGGGAGCTCCAAGACTTCTAAAGCCGGGATAATCCTTGATGGTTTTAAAATAGGGAGAAGGAGCCTGCTTTTCACAGACCTTTCGCGTAATTGCCCCCATTTCAAGATCCCAATCAACCTCTTGGTCTATGGTTTTCAAATCACCGGTTTCTGCCAGCATCTTGATAAATTCGCGGTTGTCTTTTGGATATTTATATGCCATTAAAAATTCCTTTCGAACTGAATCTTAATTTTGCCGAAGTTTACAAAACCCGGACGTCGATTATTGGAAAAGGGCCTTCTTTTATTTTAACATGTCGACATTTACCTATTGTTGATACTCAATATATATGCCAGGAAAGGGTATTTTTTTGGATAATTGTTAAGCTTAAATTGTGTTTATCATTTTTATAAAAAGGCTAAGGCTGAAGACAAAAAAACTATTTCTTTTTCAGTTCGTTATATATCTTTTGACTTTGAACGTATGATGTGGATTTTAGCCCGTGCAGGTTATAAAGATATGGGAATGGGTAGGAAAGAGCAGGTTTGGTTGAATATGAGTAAAAAAGATCGTTGAATATTTTGGGAAATTCCCAAAATAATGGGAATTATTATTTTCGTTTGATCCCCAGTTTTTTCATTCTGGCTTCCAGGGTGGTAGGCTTCAAGCCCAGAATTTGCGCAGCACCCCCTACTCCGCTGACGCGCCAATGTGTCTTTTTCAGTGTTTTATAGATATGTTGTTTTTCTATCTCCTGCATGGTGGTGGCAGGAGACTGTTTTGAATCTGTATCTTTCGCTGTAAGGGACCAGTCGCCTACTTCAAGGCTGGTACCTTTACTGATCACAAGGGCACGTTCGATAATATTTTCAAGTTCCCGAACATTGCCCGGCCAGTGATAAGACTGCATGGTTTTCATGACTTCCTTGGAAATGGTATCAATTCTTTTTCCTGTTTTTTTACTGTGTTTCTTTACAAAATGTTTTACCAGAAGCGGGATATCATCTTTTCTGTTTCGAAGCGGAGGACAGTTGATGGGAAAAACATTCAGTCTGTAAAACAGGTCCTCACGGAAATCACCCATGCCGATGAGCGCCTCAAGGTCCCGGTTGGTGGCGGAAATTACGCGGACATTTATTTGTTGGGTCTTTGTGCTGCCAAGCCGCTCAAACTCGCCCTCCTGGAGTACCCGCAACAGTTTTGCCTGCAGTTCCAGGGGTAAGTCTCCGATTTCATCCAAAAAAATGGTACTGGCGTCGGCCAGCTCAAAACGCCCTATCCTGGTGTTATTGGCACCGGTAAAGGCACCCTTCTCATGGCCGAACAGTTCACTTTCAATGAGGTACGCGGGCAGCGCGGCACAGTTTACCTTGACCAGGGAACCATCCCTGCGATTACTGAGATCATGAATGGCACGCGCTATAAGTTCCTTACCGGTGCCGGTTTCTCCCAGAATTAAAACATTGGTATCCGTGCCTGCCACCTGCTGGACCTGGGCCAGCATCTTTTTAACAGGAATGCTGTCACCAATAATTTCTCCAAAATTATGATCAAGCTTTATCTCCTCCTTAAGGTAAAAATTCTCTTTTTGAAGCCGAATCTGTAGTTTTTTAAGTTTTTTAAGGGCCTGCTGCAGTTCTTCCTGGGTCTGTTTAAGCTGGGTAATGTCCCTTGCCTCGGGAATTAGATACTGAACCTGATGTTTTTCGTTTTTCAAAGGAGTTAAAGAAAAATCAATGAAATGAACCGTGCCGTTAAAATCTATATGAGTGGTTTCAAAGCGGACAAAAGACCCTTCGCGGGCTTTTTTGAGCGCATTTTTAATCTTGTCCTGCTCTCGCCCGGAATGAGACCACCAGGGCGATTCCCAAAAAAATTTTCCAATGACTTCAGAAGGCTTGGCTCCGATTAAATTCAGTGCGGTTTTATTTATGTTGAGAAGAATACCGTCTGCAGATAAAAGTCCGGTCAACTGAAAATGGTGATCAAGTACGGCGTTGAGCAGTTTCTCATTTTCAACCAGTGCCATTTCCATTTGCTTGCGTTTTGAAATATCTCTAAAAATCAGGCAAGCATAAACGTTGCCCTCTGTCCGGACCAGATAAATCGTGACTTCTACCGGGTATGTCCGGCCGTTTTTCCTTACATGCATGGACTCAAATTGAACAGACCCGCTGGATGCTTCCCATACTTCTTTTTTAAATCTGTCAACTGGAAATTTGGGATCAATTTCCGTAATGGTCATGCAGAGCAGTTCCTTGCTTGAATACTCAAGCATGTTGCATGCCGCTTGATTTACCCGGTCTATCCTGCCTTCTGAATCATGCCAGATGATTCCGTCTACAGCCTGTTCAATGGTGGCATGTGACATGTGGGTAATAGGATCAGAATTTATATCTCCTGGGTGCATGTAAATCCTCTTGTCTTGGCAATCAATATCTCGAAATTCTTTAAAATTTAGTTATTTCAACATGTGCCTTTGTATTTTCTGTTTAGCTTTAATGGTCCGCTCTACAAAAGCCTCCACGGTTGGCGGCGGAGAGTATGACAGATAGTGCAGCTCTGTGGGAACGGAAGGTTTCTGGTCTTGAATCGGAATGAACACACAACCTTTTGAATACATTTTCCGGACATATCTTGGCAATACCGATACACCTAGCCCGGATGCGACTTCAGTCAGCACTGTCTGCATATTTTCCGGTTGGCTGGATATAACCGGTACGAATTTTTCCCGCTGGCATGAGCTGATGATAAGATCGAACATGCCGACTGACTCACTGCGTTTCAACATGACAAAGGGGTCTTTTTTCAATTCATTTAATTCCAGGCTTTTTTCTTTGGCAAGAGGATGTGCTTCGGGGAGGATCGCTATCAGCGTATCCACATAAATTCTTTGTACGGAAAAATCTTTTCTTTCGGTTCTGGAAAGCGGACCGGAAAAACCCACATCCAGCTGTCCTGTTTTAAACGCATGGAGCTGTTGCCGCCGTGGCATTTCCTGCAGCTGAATCCGGACATCAGGGTAAAGTTTAGAATAATCCTGAACCAACCAGGGTATAAAGCTGAAGCAGGCAGGGCCGACATAGCCGATTCGCAAGCTCCCTATCTTTCCCTGGGCTGCCAGCCTGGCCTGTTCTTTTGCCCAACGTTCAAGGGCGAGAAGCTCCTGGGCATTGTCAAGCAGATTTTGACCGGCCGCCGTTATTTTAACTTTATGGGTGTTTCTCCAGAAAAGGCGGACACCCAGCTCTTTTTCCAGATCGGATATCTGCCTGCTGATGGCCGGCTGAACCGTATTCAACTTCCTTGCAGCCGCTGAAAAATTCTTAAGTGATGCCACAGCAAGAAAACTTTTAAGCGTTCTGATTTCCATGCTCTGCTTATAACATATGTGTATTACAGTAATCAAATATTAACATTTCACCTATGAACGCTTTAAATGTAATATGTAATATAAGTCTGCATAGCGCTTGATGCTTCTGCGTAACCAAGGCTGACGGATGATTTCTAAAAAATTATTCTCATTTGAAACGTTTGGAATAAAAATCCTGGAATTGATCAGGCATAAAATAGAAAGGGTATAGAGGTCATGAAGGCCATTTTAATTGTAGCTGCACTGGATAAAAAAGGGTTGGAAACCAGATATTGCAAAAAGCGTATCCAGGAACTTGGGGCAAAGCCACTGATAATGGATGGAGGCGTTTTTGGAAAACCCACAATAACATCGGATATCACCCGCGAACAGGTTGCCCAAGCATCAGGTTTGACAATAGGAGATATAAGAAAAATCCCTGCTGAAGCAGAAGCCCTTGTAATTCAGACAAAAGGCGCCGGTACGATCGCAAAGCGACTGGTCAAGGAAGGCAAAATTCACGGTGTGCTGGGCATTGGCGCAGGTATGGCCCCGTCTCTGGAAGTCGGCATGATGGGCTGCCTTCCCATAGGTATACCCAAAGTTATGGTATCTTCTCGGTTTGGAGATACCTGGGTATCCAGCCAGCCCCTAATAACAAGTGATATCTGTATGTTTCATTCCGTAGCAGACATGGTGGGAATCAATCCCCTGACAAGGACAATTTTCAGCAGAGCCTGTGGTGGTGTTGTGGGTATGGCAAATGCACAGGTAAAACAGGAAGCGCATAAGAAAAAAACGGTGGCCCTCATGGCAAAAGGTACTACCGAGACAACAAACCGGGAATTGCGGTATAGGATTGCCGCATCGGGATTTGAACCCATGACATTCAATTGCTTTGGGCATGGCCCGGCAAACCTGGAGCAGGCAATTGCAGACGGTTTTATTGACGGCGGAGTGATTGAGCTTTCCAGTGACTGGCTGGATTACATTTGCGGAGGAGGTTCATTTCCCCCGAAAGATCGTTATGAGAATGCAGGAAAACAGGGACTGCCCCAGGTGTTTATCCCGGGCTCCTGCGATTTCATCGCAGCGGCACCTGGAACATTCCCAGGCCGGAAGGTGGCGCCTCGCTATAAGTCTGTATCACTTTTCAGATCAAGCAGGGAAGAGCTTAAACGTGCAGGAAAACAAATCGGACAAAAGCTGAGCAAAAGCAAGGGGCCTGTAACGGTGGTAATACCCACAAAGGGCTTTGGCGTTCACGATCAGGAGGGCGGGCAACTCTGGGAGCCTGATGCAGATGAAGGATTTATAGAAGGCATATCAGCCTTTGAGGACCAACTCCAGATTGAAAAAATTGATGCCCATATATCTGATCCTAAATTTATCGACTCAGTGATGAGCGCTTTCCTGAAAAATGTAACCAGAGCCTGAGACAGGCTTTGATAAAAGTTCATCACCAAAATATTAAAGGTATCAAAGAGACAAAAAAAGGGCCTTGAATGCAGATAATTCTGCGCTTAAGGCCCTTTTTCGACACTGCTGCTTATATTTTTAATTTATGCTTTGGTCACATTCTCCAGAAAGGACTCCATCACCGTATCTATGAATTCCTGATCAAAGATATGAGCATCAACTGTTTTGATCTTGATCTTTCCTTCATAAGGAGAAATTCCCTCAAGAAAGCCTGCATCAGCTTCAGGATCCCAGAGTTGCCCTCCCTCCTGATCATGCACGGCAAAACCCCTTGTAGGTATTACCACCGTTACAGGCCCCTTGCTTTTGCTCAGCTTTTTACCCACATCGTTTCCAACCTGCTTAAGTTCTTCCCTGCTTGACCTGAAAAGCGCCACCGCCCGGTTGTGGGGAGCGACTTTCCGGCCTGGGAATGTTCCAGGGGCCGCTGCGATGAAATCGCAGGAGCCCGGGATAAACACCTGGGGCAGTCCCTGTTTTCCTGCATTTTCATAGCGATCCGGCGGTGGGAATGAATCCCCGCCGCAAGAATGATCCAGCCAGTCGCTTGCAAGCTCGATCACTCCGCCGTCAATAAAACCGTCTGCAATTACCTGCTCCTGGCTTGCCGGACCATATCCGAAACAATGGAAGGTCATGGGCTGAAAGCCTGCAGCAGCGATCCTGTCCCGCAATGCCCGGTTTATGGGTTCAGTGGTCCCTTTTGCCATCAGGGCCACTATTTTCTTATCTCCTGCATCTTGTTTGACTCCTGCCTTTGCCATTCCCACGACGCCTCCGCAGGCCTTGGTAAAGACCGTCCTGGTCAGCTGATTGATGCCAACCACATCAGTTACGGAGTGAAACATGCAGATATCTTTTGTCCCTACCGAAGGGCCGACAACAGCCGGGTTGCCTGCCTGGGAAGAAACCATGAATTTGGGTATGCCGATAGGAAGGGATCGCATAACACCGGTTCCAAGGGCGGTCCCCATGCCGCCGCCAACACCGAGTACACCTTGAATTTTGCCCTCTTTGTGTAAACGCTGTGCAATAATGGCCGCACCCTCTGTCTGTAATCCCAGAGCCTCGGCTTCAGCAGGAATTTTTCTTACATCTTCGATTGTAGTGCCGGCGGCCTTTGCGACCTCTTCACGGGTAATATCCGGCGGGATCGCCGGTTCACCTAACACTCCTCCATCTATCAATAATGCCTTTGCCCCGAGTTCCTCTATTCTCTTTTTACAAAATGCGATTTCCAAACCCTTTGTATCCAATGCCGCCACTACCAGAATTGTTGTCATAAATGTCACCCTTTTTGGTTTTAATTTTTATGGCGATCAACTTTGCATGATAATTAAGAAGTCAATGCTAATTACATTGTTTTTGAAAACAGTGGGGTTTTCCCCACTTAGGGATAGGGATAAAAGCCTCATCTTTTTTAGTGTCCATTGTAGCGACTAACAGGGCGGGGGGGATTGCTCACCGACATACGGACCTCCTTGAATGAGATGAATGATAGTTGCTGGCTTGTTATTTCCGAAGCAAATCTAATTTGCTTCAACCATTCGGGCGCATGGGGAATGCTATGATAATGGCCTGTAAAAGATTATTTAACTTTTAAAAAAATGAATTAAAATCATTTAGAAGTTATTTAGTAGCAACATAAAAGCTTGTCAAAGCGATTTAATTTATGGGTCCCATAACCTTGCGTTATATTAAACCGAATCGCTAAGAAAACGATAAAGATCGTTGCCAGCCACCGGAGGGACCTGTTTTATCCTGCTACAGGGGGGTGAGATAATCGTGCCATGTCACGCATACCTGTCGCCGCCAGCGCTGGGATATCGGCGGCTCCCACCAGCAGCATGGCCATCTTTAACTCTTCTTCAAAACGTTTAACTCTGTTGACAACAGCTTGATGAGAAGTGAGTGCCGGCTTGAGTAGCGGCAGCGCGAAGCCAACCAGGGACGCTCCGATGGCGATGGCTTTGGCGCAGTCGAGACCGGTTCGAATCCCTCCTGATGCAATCAACGGAAGGCCTGTCGCATGTTTGCACTGGCATAGGGATTCGGCTGTGGGAATACCCCATTCGAAGAATGCTTTTGCCATAGGGGAGCCCCGATGGTATTCGACTTTGGTGAAGGACGTTCCACCGGCCCCGGCTACATCCAGGGCCCGAATCCCCGTGGGGGCCAGCATGAAAGCGATCTTTCCAGCGATACCGCAGCCGGTTTCTTTCACTATGATCGGGTAGTCCAGGGCCTGGCAGAGTCTTTCGATCCGGGTGAGGATGTTTCGCCAATCTTTGTCGCCTTCACGTTGGCATAACTCCTGGGCCGCGTTGAGATGTACGACCAATCCGTCAGCCTCAATTTGGCGGATGAGGGTGTGGATGGCCTCGGTCGATAATCCGACCAGCTGAGTAGCGCCAATATTTCCGAACAGTAATATCGAGGGCGCGACCTGTCTGACCGCATATGTCTGGATCTGCTCCGGATGATTGATCATGGCCCGCTGTGATCCGACCCCCATGCCAATGCCAAGGATTTCGGCTGCTCGGGCCAGGTTACGGTTGATCGTCCCCGTCCCCTGGCAACCGCCGGTCATGGCTTCGATAAAAAACGGCAATTTAAGTGATTTTCCCAAAAAGGAGGTCGACGTATCAATGTCATCCATCCCTAGCTCGGGTAAGGCCTGATGCTCGAATTCATAACGTTCAAAACCGTTGGGTTTGTTGAAGGCCACATCTTTCTCGATGCAAATTCTCAGGTGATCCCATTTTCGACGACCCACGGATCCCATTTCTTCAGGGTTTTTGTGTAACATTACAGATTGTTGATCCATGCGCGCTCCTGTTTTAAATGGGCACTTGTTCGGTTAAAGTCAATCCGTAAAATTCGAAGAAAGACGAATGTTCGGGTTGGTCCGTAATCAAACGAACGCTGCGAATGCACAAATCGTATAGAATATCAGCGGCTATGGCCCGATCGATCAACTGGTGGTTCAATTGCAGGGTCTGAGTGGCACCCGGACGATGGCGCAAAGATTCCCGGGTACAGCAATTCCCACCATTTTTTTGATAGGCTTCGAAAGCATCACGCTGACGAATATAAAGAAGAACCCCTTTGCCGTGTGAAGATATAATTTCTCGAGCGCGCTTGAATTTTTTTCCGCACTCACACAGGCGGGAGTCCATGAGGTCTCCTAAAAAGCACTCTCGATGAATACGCAATAGAACATCATCTCCGGGACGAATGTCCCCTTTTATCATCGCGATATAGGTATCGTCGGGTGTGTAGGTGGAGGTGTACACGACGATTTGCAATTCACCCGCCGGCCGCGGTACTTTAGTTTTTTGCAAGGTGCGATGAATCAGACGTTCATGGGCAATGCGATAATGGATCAGGTCGGCGATAGAAACAATGTTTAGCTTATGCTGCTTGGCGAACCGGATCAGATCCGGCATGCGCGCCATCGTTCCGTCTTCGTTCATGATTTCGCAGATCACACCGGCCGGCTGTAATCCGGCCAGTCGGGCCAGGTCCACCGACCCCTCGGTCTGGCCGGGTCTGACAAGCACCCCGCCCTTTTTGGCGCGCAGGGGAAAGATGTGGCCCGGACGCACAAAATCCGAAGGGCGTGCAGTTTTCGATATGGCCGCGCGAATGGTAGTGGCGCGGTCCTGGGCTGAAATGCCGGTGCTGATTTTACTGGCGGCATCAATGGAAACGGTGAACGCTGTCTCGAACGGTGAATCGTTATTGGCGACCATCGGGTTCAAAGCCAATTGATCTGCCTTCTCGTCGGTCAAGGTCAGGCAGATCAGGCCCCGGCCGTGGCTGGACATGAAATTGATGATGTCGGGGGTGATCGATTCGGCGGCACAACACAAATCACCTTCGTTTTCACGCCCCTCGTCATCAACCAGGATGATCATTTTTCCGGCTTGGATATCGGCCATCGCCTTTTCAATACTGATCACCGGAGATGGATTCGAGAGGTTCATGTTAAGCCTTCAGCATTTTTATGGCGCGATTGAGCTTCGTGCTTCCCCAGCGTTGGAACATCCGATTTTCGATATGAAACATGTCCAACACCTTTCCCACCAGATGGTTGATGATGTCGTCAATGGTTTGCGGCAGACAGTAAAATGCGGGAACCGGCGGAAGAATGGTCGCTCCCAGATCGGCAAGCTGCATCATCAGGTTCAGATGTCCTTTGTGAAAAGGCGTCTCTCTGGCCACGACAACCAGCTTGCGGCCTTCCTTGAGGTTGACATCAGCTGCCCGAACCAGAAGATTGTCATTGTAGGAATGGGCGATTCCCGAAAGCGTTTTCATGGCGCAGGGAATGACCACCATGCCTTCGACCAGGAAGGAACCGCTGGAGATGTTGGCCCCGATATCTCTGATGTCATAGCAGGTATGGGCCAGTGCCATGACATCGTCGACCGACCAAGTGGTTTCCATGTTTATGGTTCTGCGGGCGGCATTGGATATTACCAAGTGGGCTTCAATATCCGTGTCGGCCAAGGCTTCCAGTAGACGGATGCCGTAAATTGCCCCGGTAGCCCCTGACATGCCAACGACTAATCTTTTCATTTGACCCCCTTTGTGGTTGCGATCTCGAATTTCATGGCTGATTTCCTTGCATTCTCCGGGAAATCAATTTTTTCGAACCCCTCCCGATGCGGATGGGTGGCGTCCAAACCGATTTTGGTGGTCGTATAATCCTTGCCGGCAGATGGATCGAGAACCTGGCCACCAAGTCCAGGGATCACCATCAGATCCTTGTCCGCCTGGAAACGCGTCGCCAAGGCCCATTCCACGGCCAACGGATCCCGGATGTCGACATCCTCATTGACAATCACCGCTTTTTTGATCGACTGTATCGACAGGGCCATGGTCAGCGCCTGCCTGGTTTCGCCGGGCTTGTCGCTGTTCATGGCCATGACCAGATGAGAGCCAAATGTACCGGGCGTAAAATGAAGGTCGAGCATGGACGGGAAGAGCATCTTCATTTTGGGGATGACATTGAGTCCGTGAATAAACGCGAGCAGCAAATCGACTTCACTCCCCTGGGGAAGCAAGGCCTGGAAGTATGGATGCTCGCGAAAGGTAACGGCGGTAATCCGAATGCTCGGACTGGAAAAGGCCAGGTAATACCCGCTGACTTCTCCGAGCACCCCTTCCTTTTCGGGCACATGAGGATCGATTACCCCTTCGATGACGACTTCGGCCTGGGCCGGTATCTCAAGGTCGACCGTATGGGCCTTCATCAGTTGGATGGGGGTACCGGTCAACCCACCGGCAGCGCAGAGTTTGTCCATGGTTGGCGGGCATTTGAACACCGAAGAAAGAAGAACGGCGGGGTCCACGCCGATGGCGATGGCAATTTCCATCGGTGTCCCCGCGCTTTGGTGAGCCTTATAAATACCTGCCAATGGGGGATTTACAAGGGAAATACCCAGTTCTTTGGTTCCCCGTACCTCGACCCGGTGCAGGCCCCGGCGCATACCCCCGCCTTCGGGATCTCGCGCCGAGGCGACACCACAGGTAATGAAGGGTGCTGAATCACGGGTATAGTGGGTCAATACCGGTAAATACTGACGGATATCGAAACCGTTACTGCTCGTGATGACCCGTCGCCCCCCATCCCCGTCAACCAGAACCGGGTCTATCAATTGTTCATGATTGGGCGGCAACTGGCCATTACGAAGCATCTCCTCGGTCATGAACAGGGCGCTGGCCAGACGTCGCGGCGCTGCCAGCAGGTTGCCAATAACCGGCATACTGTGTCCGTTGACACTCTCGAACAGGACGGCGGGCCCCCCTTCACGGTCCAGCCGGGTCAAAATGGCCGCCGCCTCGAACCGCGGATCGACGGTTTGGCGTATACGCCTGACATCGCCCTGTTTTTCAAGCATTTCCACGAACTCTCGAAGTCCACCAATGTCCCGTTTCATGGCATCTCCATTTATTGAAACTTGTTTACCTCTCGAATTAGTTCAATTGACCAGCGGTCGTCAATTAGCTGCCCCCGGCCGAGTCTTATTCTGAGTCTATCCGTGTATTTGGACTCCGATTTCGATATCTTGGCGATGGCATAGAAAGAGCGGTATTTGTAGCGCCGATCATTGGGGGTGAGTTCGCGGACAACCAACTCCATCTCCTGATCCTCGGGAACCGTTGCCGGATCCTGCAATATAAACGTGTCATATTCTCTGGCCATGTGCTTGCCTCCTTATTTTTTGTATCCGTAATTTTCCCAATTATTGAGAACTTTTTCCTGAATGTCCTTGGGGTAGTTCGTCGCAAAGGCCACTTTGACCGGCAGATCCGATGTGGGCCAGTCCATTGGAAACAGGCAGTCGAACAAGACCTTGGCGCCCACACCCATTTTGCGTTCTTCCGGAGAGGCATAGGGATTCAGGGGGGTTCCCACATCATTTTCATATTTGTGGATACCGCGAATTGGATGGCATTTCGTGGATAGGGCGTGGATGATTTCATCCTTGTTGTAGATATCCGTTTTATCATCCACCACCACGAGCATATGAAACCAAGGCCCCAGCTTGCTGCCGAAGGCCAGGTTGGCGATCTGGCGGGCGATCCCGGAATAGGCATGTTTGACACCCACGACGACCAGATGGTGGGTCGATTCCGGCAACATGAACACTCCCGTGATGGGAATGCCCTGACTTTCGAGTAGTTTGCGCATTTCCAGGCCCAAAGAGAAGGAACGCAAGAGCTGATTTTCATCCGTCGGTATGCCTGGGTTGCTCACCATAATCATGGCATTGTTGCGATGCGTAATGGCTTTGATGCGGTATACCGTTCGCGGGTCTCGAGGAGAGGTGCGATAGCCGGTATATTCACCAAACGGGGCTTCCAGTATGCTGACGCTGGGATGAATTTCTCCCTCGATAATGATTTCGGCGTGGGCGGGAACTTCCAGGTCGCAGGTTTCACATTTGACCAGTTCCACCGGTTCCCCGCGCAACATGCCGGCCAGCTGATCCTCGGGAATCGGCGATGGCGCGCAGGAGGCCATGCTTGACATCGGATCGGCGGCGAGGACGACGGCAAACGGCAGGGGCTCATTGCGGGGCACGGCCTTGCCGTGAAACATCTTGCCCATGTCGGAAAACGGCAGCACCGGGCCGACCATGGTCTTCTCATCGAAAACCATGATGCGGTACATGCCCCAGTTGATCTCCCGGGTATCCGGGTCTTTGGCGACCACGAAATGCCAGGTGGCCAGATATCGGCCGCCGTCACCATCATGGACCATCGGTCCCGGTAGATGAAAAAGATTGGCATCGTCGCCCAGCAGAATGTTTTCTTTGCAGGGGGCATCCTTGGCATCGACCATTACCGGCGCAATGGGCGCTTCTTTGGTCCGCCGCACATACTCATCGGCAATCTCCGGAATCGAGGAATTCGGGTCCATGCCCATGCCAGCGGCCAGTCGACGATAGGTGGCCAAGGGACCACCCAGGGCTTCGAAGCCCGGATAATCGGTGATCTTTTTAAAATGCGGTGCGGGCAACTGATTTTCGCAAACCCTTCTGACAATGGCGCCCAGTTCCAGATCCCAATCGACTTCTTGGTCGACGGTGATCAGATCTCCACTTTCCTTCAGCCGAGAGGCGAACTCCCGGTTGTCCTTGGGACTGTTATAAGACATGCCAATCTCCTTTCAAATATAGATTAAAACTGCTTCCATAGGCGTTTATGAGAGTCCTGATTTGGATAGCTCGTCGATCACCGTTTCCCATTTACCCTGGGCTTTGAGGATAAATTCGGCCAACTCACGGACCACCCCTTGACCCCCATCGGCCTCTGTTATCAGGGAGGCGACTTCTTTTGCCTCAACGGCGCCATTGGCCGGTGCAACCGGAAAACCGACCCGCCGCATCACGCCCAGATCGATCATTTCGTCGCCGACGTAGCAGAAATCCGCGTCCGAGAGACCGGATTCTTGTTCGAACTCGTCCAGCTTGGCAATTTTGGCACTGGTGCCCCAGCGTTTTTCCGGCGGGACATCGTAAATCTCGCCGACCACATCCATGGCCCGTGAAACCTTGCTGGTCAGGAAGGAGATACCAATTCCACCCGCCATCAGGGCCTTGCACCCAATACGATCAACCAGTGAAAAACATTCGGATTTCGTACCCTCATTCGTATAGTACAAGGTGTTGTCGGTTAAAATGCCGTGGATATCCAGAATAACAAATTTGACCTGTTTTGCCTGTTCGGTTGCCTTATCAGTCGCAGTCATGTTTTTTCTCCTCTTATTTGTATCCCATCTTGGTGACCTTCTCGACCCATCCATCCCATTTGCCCATCGCTCTTAAGATAAACTCACATGATTCCCTGATTGGGCCCCTGCCACCCGGAGCGGTGGTGATATAGTCCGCCGCTTCTTTTACTTCTTTGACGGCATCCGCTGTCGCGATGGCAAAACCGACTTTACTCATGGGCAGCAAGTCGGTGATTTCGCTTCCGACATAGGCGATTTCATCATCATCGATGCTCAATTCGCTTTTCAGCTCATCGATTGTTGCTATTTTGTCATTGACTTTATAGTAGTATTTGTCGAGCTTGAGTTCCTTGGCGCGGTAGTATCCTTCATCATCCACCGAGGTTGCGTCCAGGAAGGCGATGCGAATACCATTGGCCATTAAGGAGAGATCCCCGAATCCGTCCATGTGCCAGAAGCCATAGCGACGATTGCCTTCGACATCACAGTAGAACGTGTTTGGCGTCAGCACGCCGTGAATGTCATGGGCAAACAGTTTTACCTTTTCTGCTTTTTTTTGTGCTTTTGCCGTGTCTTTTTTAGCGTCCATCGCAACCTCCTTCATGTGTGCCGTTATTGGGTAGTGTTTGAAATATCAGACAATTTTGAATCATTTGCCGATAGCATGTGGTTACAGACTTTCTCCGCACCGTTTGGAATGGCGGAAAAAGCCGGATGGGTGATTAAGGGGTGAGTAGAAATACTCCCGCTATGGGCGGTTTTCATCGAGCGATGAGTTGCGAAATTTTCCTATTCTTGATTTTGATAATGGAAAATTCACCCGTGAACTGTCAATTTCAATAATATTATGAAAAGCATAAAAAATACTTATCGGTCATTCCCGTTTTCAGTTCTCTTTCTACCCATAATATACAGTTATAAATTTGATAAGATTTATGATTTTGACAATTATTGGGGTTTCGATATTGTTCTGAAGAGAATCCTGCCGATATCATTTCCTGCTAACAAACAGTCAAAGTCAAGGAGGACACACATGGACCGTTCCCGCTCCTGGATTCCTTTGTTGGAAACGTGGCGAAATCCGTTATGCTTTGTGCGAAATGGTATGCACATGGTCGGCCCGCGTCAAGCCAAGAGGTCTGGCCTACAGGCCTCAAGCAATCGCGTGGCACAAGGGAATTCAGGAGACCTGATCCGTGTCGGCGGCGATCATGGAACGGTCAAGATTCTCCAACGGTCCTGACCCACTGTCTTCCAGACGCACGCCCCAACGTGCATCAACTGGTTTAATGCTCGTTTGGCAACGTTGAGGATACTGTTCTTTTACGGTGGGCGGTCGTTTTTTTCAACCAAGCAGAGGAGGAGACTTGCATGAAAGAGCAACGCCTTGTTATCGGACCCCAAGGCTCCCTGGCCGGAATCATTCAATTCATAGCCACCGCCATTATCGGATTGGTGGTTTTTGTCTATTTCATACCGCTAGATTTTATTGTTCTTAAGCTCATACCAGGTTCTTTGATCTACCTTGTTGTCCTTGGACATCTTTCTCTTTTGGGCGATAATTTTCCTTTCGCCCCTCCAGGAGGAAGCTGGACGCCTGAAAAATCACGCTTCACAACCGGTTTAGGCATGGCCGCCATTTGGATCGTCCTGTCTGCAATCATTACCCTGATTATGCTTTTTGTCTTTCCCAAGTGGCCGATGTCTCCGCTTTACCTTTGGTTCGGGGTTATCGCATTCGCCTTGACGTTGCTTTACGGTATCAACTGGAACGGGTGGCCATTCAAGGGGCGCATTCATCCATGGGCAATGATGACGACCAGTGCCGCGATTGTTTTAACATTGGCGAGCGTTGTTTGGGTATTATTCACCAACCTGGATGGGACGCCGTTTGCCGATACACCCATGAACCATCATGGGCCGCTGAATGTTCAATGGTTGACCGGATACCTGGTGTGGGCCATTGCCTGGTTTTTCATTTTCAGCCCTGTTTTCACCACTCAAGGATGGCCTTTTACCGGATTGGGCCATCCCGGCGCTGCCCTGGCCCAAACCATCGTGGCTTTTCTTCTGGCCTATGTCTGCTGGACGGGAAGTTTAGCCTGGGGGTTGAGTCCCAGTTTTTCATTTGGCGCCGTGGCTTCATCTATCATCACCTGGGCGTTGTTGTATTCATGGCATCTCGGTTTTTTGGGGATCACCAAATATACGCATGCAACACGGGCGGTCCTGGCGTTTGTTTTGATCGGAGTCATGGCCACCGCCTGGATTGGAATCATGAATGTGGCCCTTGAACCCGCGGCAGCCAGGGTGGCGTCAGCCAAACTACCGGCGGATATCAATATTTTGACTGTTTATTTCAATTTGTGTATTCTGGCGCCGGTCATGATCGCCCACAATGCCTTTGGTCTGAGGTGGCCCTTGAGTTTACCGGCACCTCCGGGAACGCCACCTCCCGATCAATCCGTATAGAAAACAGGTAGACGCAATGTTTATAGACTTTGAACGGTCATTGCCTTCGCTTTTTCACCCTCACCCCGGCCCTCTCCCACAGGGAGAGGGCGTGAAAGGAAATCGTAATCAATGACCGCTCAAAGTGTAAACGAACTGGCATTGGCGCTCATTAATGCGCAGAGCACCATGGCGCTGGCCACGGCCAAAGATAATCAGGCCTGGGCGGCGCCTGTGTATTATGTCTATCATCGATCGGCGTTCTATTTTTTCTCATCCTCGGATTCCCGGCATATTTCAGAGGCCTTGGACAGCGGGCAGGCCTCGGCCACGATCTATCCGGTTGTTGACACCTGGCAGGATATAAAGGGCGTACAGATGTCCGGAAAAATCCGCCCCGCCGGAAAGGGGATCAAGGCCCTTCAGGCGATTCATGCCTACACGATAAAATTTCCCTTTGTCAAATCATTCTTCAAGCCGGGTCAGGCGTTGAACCTGGAGAATTTTGCCAAACAATTCCGTGTGGGGTTTTACCGCTTTGTCCCCGATCTGGTCTATTATCTGGACAATCATATCGAATTTGGGTTCCGTGAAACGGTAACATTGGGGTAAGGCTGTCCTGAGCGGGCCATGCCGAAAATAGTTCCATCGCATCGTAGGGGCGAAAAACTTTTCGCCCCTACACCTCGAACGCGTGGCAGGAAGTTTACTTACCGTATCTGGCCGCTTTCTCCTTTTTTTCCTTCTCGAAATCATGGGGTGAGTCGGGCATCTCTCCGGCTATGAGACCGGTCAGGGCGCGGACGTGGGCGTGATCGGCGCCTATAACGGGAATCAGCGCCTGAACCGCCCGGCCCAGTGTCCGGTCGAGGGAGGACTGAAAACTCTCCCGCACCGCCACGGGCAGGTTGTGATATTGCTTGACCAGATTTCCGACCCAGTTGTCAAGGGCTCCGCCTTCCAGTTGCTGCCTGGGGTAGACATACCCTTCTAGCGCACCTGCCGATGCCGCGAACTCATAAATCTCTTTGTGCATTTGTCTTTGATCCTTTCCATTCGCCATTTTGGTTGGCCGGCTTCAACTAGACCCTTCGATCCATGACAGCCGCACCGCATCACCATCCTCCAAACCAAGCGTCTCCTTGATACCGCGGGCGGCGATGATCTCCAAAATTCGTTCCTCGTGGATGCGTACCTCTTCGGCGGGAATGACCACCGCCGCCGGAACGCCGTTGATGGTCACTTTTTTTACACCTGCCGAGCAGAAGGCCGGGTCGTCGGGAACAAGTTCAAAATCATTGCCCTCGGTCAGTCGCTTCAAGCTGGCCATATCGCTGTCGTCGATGCGCACATTCAGGGTCCCGGGAAATGGACAGTACCCCAACTTTTTCTCACATTGACGGACGACCCAGTCCACCTGGGTAAAAAAGGCGCCCTTGCCTGCACCGCTTCGAATGATACCGGAAATTTCCATGATGGTTTTCCCTTTCATGTCTAACCTGCTATGAGTAGAACGGGATAAGATCGGCGACACTGTCAAGGATCATTGTTGGCGACTCCTGCGCCAAGCTTTCCCGATCGTCCAGTCCGGTCAAGACGCCGACGGAGGTCATGCCGGCGGCGCGGCCCGCTTGAAGATCCTCGCGGGAGTCGCCGACATACAGGCAATCCCGGGGTGGGACGGCAAGCTGGTCGGCGCAAACCATCAACGGGTCGGGGGCCGGTTTCCTCCGGGGGGCGTCTTCAATGGCGATCACAGCGGAAAGGGCCCCGTCGATGCCGTTGCGGGCCAAGGGGGTGAGTTTGTGTCTGATGTTGGAACGTTTGGTCGAGGTAACCACCCCGATAGGAATGTTTCGATGGCCGATAACGGAAAACAGTTTTCTCACCCCTGGGATCACGTGGACCTCATCTCGGAACATATTCCGGGACATCCTGCGCCCAACACGAATACACCGGTCGATCAATTCCTTTTTTTGGTCGGCCATCTCCGCCGGGATCATGAGCTCCAGGGCATCCCGTCCCCGGATCATGAATTCGGCCACCACTGGCTTGGGCACCGGCGGCAGCCCCACGGCCTGTAAAATGGATTCCATCAATCGATAGTAAGTCGGTACGGAGTCGATCAGTGTTCCGTCCAGGTCGAACATCACGGATTTGACGGTTGCGATCTTGTCTTTCAAAGCGTTTCATCACATTTTGCCGGTTGTCATTATCGTCTTAAGCCGCTTGAGATGGCCGGGAACCCTTTCCGGATGGCGGATGGGCGTCGTGGGCTGCCAGGTGTCCCATGGTCCGAGTATGGGCTCATACAAAACCGCGCAACCGCGAGAAATCAGTACATCGGAACCGATGCCCATGGCGGTCAAACAATGCGCCAAGGCGGCTTTCAGGCGGTCTCTTTCGGTTTCATCGTCTGCATGAAAGACCACGACCTTGGTCGGGGTGGCCGTGCGACCGCTGCCGAGCTTGCCATAAACATGGCCGCCGGGGAAATGTCTTTCATACTCGCTCAGCAGAGCCAGGCACTGGTCGAGGTCTTCGAGCACCGCGGTGATCTTCCAGCAGTGGTAGGCCGTGCCCAATTCAATGGCGGATTTACCGGTTTTGAGCTGGTCGTAGAGATTCTGGATGCAGGGGAGGCACCTCCCGTAAATATTGGCCCGGTTTCTGCGTAGCCGCGGATCGCTTTCGAAGCTGACCCAGAACGTGCCGGTCTCGTTGTGGGGGATGCGGCCCAGGTAAATTTTCCAGTCGGCTGAATGCATGGGGTGTTTGTCCATTTGATACCAATCAATGATCGATTCAACCTCAACCTGTCAATTCGATAAATATTATACCATCCATAACTAAAATTTATGTTTTGCTGCCGGGCCGTCTCCGGAACATTCATAAGCTCACCTTATGACTTAAATAAGATAAATTATTTTGACATCTGCCTGGATTTCCATAACATATGTGAGAACATCACTTCTCTGTATATCAGCGGGTGACGAATCGTGTACCCAGCTTCTTGAGCAACTCGAATTTGATAACGATATATTCAACCCCGTTGTTCAAACGATGACCCAACAAGGTATAGGAAAGGAGAACATCCATGGACCCGTCCACATACTGGAACCCGGTGCTGGAGACGTTGCCCCGTGAGAAGCTGCAGGCCCTGCAACTAAAAAAGTTTCAACGTATTTTCAAATGGGCTTACGACAATTCACCGTTCTATCACCAACTTTATGCCGACGCCGGTATCGAGCCGGGTGACATCAAATCCTTCGATGATATCAGCAAGGTGCCCAAAATCGAAAAGTCCATGATGCGTGACGTCCAGGGGCCCGGCAAGGAGAATTATCCCTATGGGGATATTCTGTGCGTCCCCACCGATGCCGTCTGTTCCTATCGGCAGACCAGCGGTACCACCGGACAGCCGGTTTACCAGGCCGACACCTGGCAGGACTGGGAGTGGGGCATCGAGGCTTACAGTCATGCGCTGTGGGCCCAGACCTACCGCAATTCGGATCGCATGTTGCTGCCGTTTGGGTATAACATTTTCGTGGCCTTCTGGGCCGCCCACTACGCGGCTGAGAAGATAGGGGTGGAAGTGATTCCCGGCGGTGTGCTCAACACGGAGGCACGGATCCTGAAGATGCAGGAGCTGCAGTCCAACGCCATGGCTGCCACGGTCAGTTATGTGTTGAACATGGGCCGGGTGGCCAGGGAGAAAATGGGCATCGATCCGGCCAAGGATTTGAACATCGAAAAGATCACCGTCGCCGGAGAGCCGGGAGGCAGTATTCCCGCCACCCGCAAACGCATGGAGGAGTTGTGGGGGGCCAAGGTGTATGATCAGTGTGGAAGCACTGAAATCGGCCACTGGGGCTGGGAATGCCATCATCAGGCCGGTCTGCATGTCAACGAAGCCTTTTTCCTTTTTGAAATTGAAGATTTGGATACCGGCGAGATTATTACCGAGCCGGGCAAGAAGGGCCGGCTGGTGGCGACCACGCTGGACCGGCTGGCCCAGCCGTGTATCCGGTTCGACGCCAAGGATATCATCCAGTGGAATGATGAGCCGTGCGAATGCGGACGTACGTTCCGGCGTCTGGACGGCGGTATCATCGGCCGCTGCGATGACATCACCAAGGTCAAAGGGGTCTTGTGGGCACCGTCGGCCGTGGAGGAAGTGGTCCGGGGATTCGATCAACTCAGCGACGAGTATCAGATCATCCTGTCCAAAAAAGGGGATGCGGATCAGATCGTTCTGAAGGTCGAACTGATGCCCGAATACGAAAACCAGCAAGACGAGATCCAGCAGGCCCTTTTGGCGAAATTGCGGCTGCAGACCAATTTAAATTATATCCTGGAGTTTAAAAAGTACGGCGAGCTGCCGCGCTTCGAAGGCAAGGGCAAGCGGTTTCAGGACTTGCGGCACAAGTAAAAGGAAGGGCGATATCATGCAAAACGAATATGATTACAAGGAAATGGCCCGGGAGATAAAAGCCATCAAGGAACATGTCGAGTCGCTCAAGGAGATATCGGGCGGCATTGCCGCAGTGGATTGCAATGTCAATCGCATCGCTGCCAGTTTGCGGGTGCTGGAACTAGATGTGTGCGATATTGCGGATCTTCTCCCTTAAGTGTCGCACCATCTCAGGAAAGCTTTTGAACGCGATTTTCTGCCGGAGGCAAAACTTAACGCTTCGGAATACGTTCGTGTGTCTGCGGCTTAAGTTTTGCTTCCGCCATTCTTTTAGCGGCTGTTCGAAAAGTCTGGATCAGGCCCGATAACAAGGCGGAAAACGGCTCGTTAACGGCGCATAATCATACTACGTGAGCATTGTCGCCGGTTGTCGACGCCGTTTAGAGGGGATTAGACGGGGTTTTCGGGCAGGCCCTATTATCGCCTTTTCCGAAATGTGCGTTTTTTTCGTCGCTTTCCACCCGAATCCGCCGGTTTTACCTTTATGTAGTTCCCATTAAAATGGTTGCCGTTGAGTGCTTTTATTGCTTTGTCCGCTTCGGAATTGCTTGGCATTTCAACGAAGCCATATCCCTTTGACTGTCCAGAAAACCTGTCTTTGATTACTTTGACATTCTCAGTTTCTCCAAATTCTTCAAATAGCAGCTTCAATTCATCCTTTGTCGTAACATGAGATAAATTCCCAATATATATATTCATGAGAAAACATTGACCTTTCTTGAATCATGAAGACGATCGTCCAAAACGTCACATGACCCAGAAGAGATGGGCTATGATATGACAACAGTCACCTTTCAGTGAATTTTCAACGTTTCAAACTGGAGGGGGTCATCCGGACTAATGGTGATTGCCTTCAGTGAGGAACTGTCCCGAATCAGGTTTGTGTATGCAGGACTTGATTGAATTTCGTAATGATAACGGATTCTCAGTTTTTATCAAGGTAATTATTTTATAATCAATAGCAGCCTCGCCGCGGGCCGGGATGGCTATGATACCGTTGTGAGTTAAAAAAACGGGACGCCCGGCGAAAGGCGTCCCGTTTTTTTAAGATATGCACCACGCTTAGTGGAACCGCGGGCATTGATCATCGTTTCGACATGGAATAGCTATTGCGTTTCAACCAGATCAAAACGGGGATGTTAATATCGTGGATCGTCAAACTGACGTAAGTTTCAAAGATACAGGTCTCTCATTGATTAATGAGGGTTGGAAATGTGTTGGCCCGGGACTAGGTTACAGTTGGTTATACTGCCCATATCAACGGCCGAGCCCATCCGTTTCTCCCATATAAGCACTGGTAAGACGAAACCGGCAGCCCGCTTATCGCAGGCTGCCGGTTTGGGATGACCGATTGTTAAAGGGAGGAACCGGTCACGGGATATACGTGTGATTAGATGTCGTAGTACAGCTGGAATTCGTGCGGATGCGGACGCAGCTTCACGGGGTTGACTTCGTTTTCGGTTTTGTATTCCAGCCACATGTCGATGACGTCCTTGGTGAACACGTCGCCCTTGAGCAGGAATTCGTTGTCTTCGGCCAGGGCGGCCAGGGACTCGTCGAGGGCGCCAGGCGCGGATGGAATCTCGGCCAGTTCTTCGGGCGGCAGGTCATAGAGGTTCTTGTCAAGCGGATCGCCCGGATCGATCTTGTTCTGGATACCGTCGAGGACCGCCATGAGCATGGCCGAGAAGGCCAGGTAGCCGTTGCAGCTCGGATCCGGTGTACGGAACTCGATGCGTTTGGCCTTGGGCGAAGACGAGTACATGGGGATACGGATGGCGGCACTGCGGTTCCGGCTGGAATAAGCCAGGTTCACCGGTGCTTCGAAGCCCGGCACCAGACGCTTGTAGGAGTTGGTGGTCGGGTTGGTGAAGGCGCACAGGGCTTTGCAGTGTTTCAGGATGCCGCCGATGGCGTACAGGGCTTCCTGGGAAACGCCGGCATACTTGTCCCCGGCAAACAGGGGCTTGCCTTCATTCCAGATGCTGATGTGGGTGTGCATGCCGGTACCATTGTCCTCGAACAGGGGTTTGGGCATGAAGGTGACCGTGTGACCGGCCTTGTAAGCTACGTTCTTGAGGACATACTTGAACCACATCAGCTGGTCGGCCATCTGCAGCAGGGGCTTGAAACGCATGTCGATCTCGGACTGACCGGAGGTGGCCACTTCGTGGTGCTGACATTCCACGTCGATGCCCAGGGCCTCGAGGGTCAGCAGCATGTCGGAACGCAGATCCTGAAACTTGTCCGTCGGCGGTACGGGGAAATAACCTTCCTTGTGACGGGGTTTGTAACCCAGGTTGGGTTCTTCGCAGCGGCCCGAGTTCCAGATGCCCTCGATGGAGTCGATGGCGTAGAAGGATCCGTTGCGCTGGCTTTCATAGCGGATGTCGTCGAAAATGAAAAATTCGGCTTCCGGGCCGATAAATGCGGTGTCGCCGATACCGGTGCTCTTCAGGTAGGCTTCGGCTTTTTTAGCGATATTTCTGGGGTCGCGGGTGTAGGCCTCTAGGGTAATCGGGTCGACGATGTTGCCGATCAGGACCAGGGTCGGGGCCTTGAAGAAAGGATCGATCTTGGCCGTGGTCGCATCGGGGACCACCAGCATGTCACTGGCGTTGATGGGCTGCCAGCCACGGATACTGGAGCCGTCGAAACCAAAGCCTTCTTCGAAGCTGCTTTCGCTCAGTTCACTGATCGGCACGCTAAAATGCTGCCACATGCCCGGAAAGTCCATGAAGCGGATATCGACGATCTTTACGCCCTGCTCTTTTGCCATGGCCAATACTTGTTCTGGTGTCATAATTTCCTCCGAATTATAAGGTTGTGCGGTGTTTAGACCGAAGGCTGAAGGGCTATGGATTGATCGATTTGGAGCATCCTTTTTCTCTTCTTCAGCCTAAACACCTTTAGTCTATAAAGCTATACTATATGGCGTCCTTGCCTCTTTCGCCGGTACGCACACGAATGACTTCTTCAATGGAAAACACGAAGATCTTGCCATCGCCGATCTTTCCGGTGTTGGCCGCTTTCTCGATCGCCGCGATGACCTGGTCGGCCCGGTCCGTATCGACAATGATCTCGATCTTCACCTTGGGAATAAAATCCACCACATACTCGGCACCACGGTAAATCTCCTTGTGTCCTTTTTGGCGCCCATACCCTTTGACCTCGGAGATGGTCATCCCCTGGATGCCGATCTCGTTGAGGGCCTCCTTGACATCGTCCAGCTTGAAGGGTTTGACGATGGCTTCGATTTTCTTCATTTTATACCTCCTGTTGTTATTGGCCGAGGGAGCGATGGACGCCTCCCCGAAAGTTGACGGATTCGTAAAAAGCCCGATATCGGCGTTACGCGTATCCTTCGTCACTGCGGAGTACGATCAGTACGCCTCATTCCTCAGGATTCGCAAGCCTTGATCTCGGGCTTTTTACGAATCCGTCTGAAATCTGACTTTTTAAACGTTTATCAAAGTTTGATTACATGAGATCAAGTTCAAACCCGCGTTCGCCATGCAGGGCGTTGTCCAGGCCTTGAATTTCCTCGTCCCGCTCTACCCGCAGGCCACCGGCCAGAGCCTTGGTAATGAAGACCACAATCAGGGTACCCACGGCGGTGAACACGGCGGTGGCCAAAATGGAGACGATCTGGGTCCACAGCTGTCCGGGATTGCCATAAAAGAGACCGGTCGCGCCTTCGGTAATGGCCGGGTTGGCGAATAGCCCTGTGGCCAGGGCGCCCCACAAGCCGCACATGCCATGTACGCCGAAGGCGTCAAGGGAATCATCGTAGCCGATTTTTTGCTTGACCACGGCGACAAAAAAGTAACCCAGGGCGCCGGAAACCAAGCCGATGATCAGGGCGGCCGTCAGATTGACAAAGCCCGCAGCCGGGGTAATGGCCACCAGCCCGGCGACCACGCCCGAGGCGATGCCCAGGATGGTGGGCTTGCCCGTGACGGCCCATTCCACGAACATCCACACCAGGGCCGCCGTGGCGGCGGACGTATTGGTAACCAGAAAGGCCGATGCGGCCACACCGTCGGCGGCCAGTTGACTGCCGGCATTGAAGCCGAACCAGCCGAACCACAGCAGGGCCGCGCCCAGGGCCGTCAACGCGATGCTGGAGGGGAACATGGCCTCCTTGCCATAACCGACACGCTTGCCCAGCACCAGCGAGAGCACCAGGCCCGCCACACCGGCATTGATGTGGACCACGTTGCCGCCGGCAAAATCGAGGGCGCCCATCTCACCCATCCAGCCGCCGCCCCAGACCCAGTGGGCGATGGGGCAGTAGATAAACGTGACCCACAAGACGGCGAAAATGATCCAGGCGGAGAATTTCATGCGATCGACAATGGATCCCAACACCAGCGCCACGGTAATACCGGCAAAGGTCATCTGAAAAAGGGCGAATACAAAGGTGGGGATGGTGCCGGACAGGCTGTCCACGCCGATGCCGGCCATGAAAAAATGATCAAACCCACCGATGATACCGCCTTTGCTGGATCCAAAGGCCAGGGTGTAGCCCCACATCATCCAGATAACGCTGGCCAGGCAGTAGGACACGAAGGTCATGGCCAGGGTGTTGAGCAGGTTCTTATAGCGTGACATGCCGCCGTAAAAAAGGGCCAGTCCCGCCGGGGTCATCATCATTACCAGGGCCGTGGAGACGATCATCCAGGCCGTGTCTCCCGTATTGAGTGCCTCCTCCGCAAAGGCAGGAGTCGCGAAAAATCCGAATAACAAGGTCAGCCAAATGGCTTTTAGTTTCATGGTTTACTTTTCCTCATCGCTTTTTGGGTGTTGGTCATCGGTCCGCTTTCACTAAGGGACGGTTCCAGTCATTTCAAGGATATCCCCCGGAAGAACATCCTTGATGGCTGCCTTAATGGCCTCGACCTGCTGCGGTGCGTCCACCTTTTGGCCGTCGAAATCTCTCACATAAAAAACATCCACCACCTGGTCCACCTTCGTGGCGATTTTGGCGACCCAAATATCCAGGCCACATTTGAACAGGGCATCGGTCACGCGAAACAAGAGACCGGGAAAATCGAAGGTGAACACCTCGACGATGGTAAAAAAACTGGACGTATCATTGTCCACCACGATCTGCGTCGGCCGTGCGGCCGTGTAGGGCTGGATCGGTGTGGCATCATTCTTCTTGCGGATCAATTCCTGGTTCAGATCGATCCGGTTCGCCAGTGCGTCCTCTAAATTGCGAGCGGCCCGGTCCCAGCGTTCATTTTCGAAGATGGGATCCGGGGGCGGGGTGACCTCGAATACGTCCAGGGCGATATTGTTGCGCCAGGTAAACACCTGAACGTCGAGGATGTCGATATTGTTCAGCGTAAATACGCCGGCAATTCTTGAAATCAGGCCTGGCCGGTCTTTGGCGCAAATGGTGACGGTGCGCGTATGGGCATCGGCGGATTTATCGATACGCCAGACAAAGGGCCGTTCATCCAGCTCCAAATAAAGGGCGATGTGGGTCGGGATCACGCTGGTCGGCGCGTAAAGCATGTATCGGGGCGACATGAAGTTGAGCAGGCTCTCCAACCGATCGGCAGGCAAGGTATCCGTCATGGTGTCCATCAGCGCTTGCCGTTTCTTCTCCACCGTTTTCACGGCCCGCCCGCTGGTCAGCTCACCTTGCTGGAGGACGTTGAGAACCTTGAAAAAAAGGTTTTTAAGCAGTGATGACGTCCACTCATTCCAGGCCTTGGGACCGGTGGCCATGGAGTCGGCAACCGAAAGCAGGTAAAGCATTTTCAGCAGCTCTACCTTTTTTACGATCCGGGCCATGGAAAGGGCGGTTTCCTCGTCGTTGATGTCGCGGCGGGTCGCCGTCTGAATCATCAGCAGGTGATGCTCGACCAAAAAGGCGACCGTTTTCGCATCCACGGGCGTGGCTCCCTTTTCCAGGAGAATTTTTTCCGCCTGAAGGGCGCCCCGCTCTGAATGGCCGCTGGCCGGGTCGCCCTTGCCGATATCGTGCAAAAGCGCCGCCCAGACGATCGTTCTTTTCTTCTTCAACTCCTTGAACAGGTTGATGGCCAGGGGATCATTGGGTGCCGGTGCATCCGTGTCAAAGCTTTTGAGGATTTTAATGGTGAACAATAGATGGCGGGCCACCGGGTAAAGATGGTACTGATCGAACTGAATGCGGTTGACCACGCCCTTGAAATCCGGAATGAAGTGCACCAGAAATCCGGTATGAAGCATCTGGTTGAGGACCTCGAAGGCACGGCTCGATCGGATCAGAATGCGTTCGAATTGCCTGACCACCTCGGGGTCACTTCGGAAGCGCTCGTCAATCAGATGACCGAAATCCTTTACCAACCGCTTGGCTTCACTGCTCAACGGTGCATTCTGGGCCGCACTTTCGACAAAAATGTCGATTAATAGTTTCGGGTTGTTGAGGATTTTTTCCGGTGATACGAAATTGAGCATGCCGCGGTTGAATTTCAGCCCCTTGACCGTGGTCGTCTTCAGGCCTTTGTTTTTTCTTTTCAGGCGCTTTTGCTGTTCCATTTCAAAAAGGAACATCTCATGCTGTTGTTTCACATACTCCATGTGACCGTGCAGCTCGCCCAGCAGATGTTCCACCGGCAGATGGCCGTTGACCGGTGGGACGCCCATGACTTCGGCCAGGTTGCGTTGCTGTTCCAGATGGATCTGGTCCGCCTTGCGACTCATCATCAGGTGGAAGCGGTTGCGAACGTTCCAGATGAAGGAAAGTGCTTGGGAAAGGCGCTTGTAATCATCATGGGAGAAGTATCCGTAATATTCCAGATCCCGGCGTTCCTTGATGCCGGACTTGATTTTGGCGATCCACAGCATGGTATGATAGTCGCGCAGTCCTCCCTGGCCCTCTTTGAAATTGGGCTCCAGAAGATAGGAGGAGTCACCGAATCGCCGGTGGCGTTCGCGGTTGCTTTCCACCAGCCAGGAAATGATCTTATCGGGCTTGAGATTGATGAATTTGGCCCGGATCTGATCCATCAGCTTCATGAAAAGCGGTGACATGCCGCAGATGAAGCGCGCATCCAAAATGGAGGTGAGCACCTCGAAGTCCTTGCGCGCCATGGTGATGCATTCCTTGATGGAGCGCGTGGCATGGCCCACATCCAGTCCCATGTCCCATAGGGGATAAATGATCTCCCGCACCAGATCTTCGGCCGTGCGGGGGACCCGCTTTTCCCATAGAAACAACAGATCCACATCCGAAAAAACGCACTGCTCGGCTCGGCCGTATCCTCCCAGGGCAATGACCGCATAGGGGTTTTTGGCGATGTCCATCTTCGGCCCCACGACACTTTTTTCATAGCTCTGACGAAAATAGTCGTCGATTAAATGGGCATAATCATCGAGAAACCGCGGCGCCTTGCCTGCCAGGAGGTCCTCGATAAGTGCCATCCGCCCTTCCTTTAAGGTCAGGGAGGCATCGGCGTATAGACTGTTGGGGGCGGTTTCTGTCACGATGATTATCCTTTGTGTAACTTCTCCTGGAGATAGAGCAACCCGCATGCCATTTGCGATAAATTAATAATTATACTTTAAAAACAGTAAGATGGTGGTGCTTTGCGGTTTTTCTGGTTTGAGACTAAAACTTCAAAATTGTAATTATTAAAAATATAAAAAAACAAATTTGAAATTATTGCAAGAGAAATAAAAATTACACCCCGGAGCAACGAGGCGGCCGCTCCAGGGTGTAATTGGGGGGAGGAGGAACAACATTCGATTATACTACGACCCGGCGATTAGGATTGCGTCGCCGGTTTTGTCGCGGCTGCATATCCAGGCGCGCCAGAAGATGAACCGCCACCGGTCGAGAGTCCGCCATGCGTGGAGACACCAAAGTCCGGATAGGCGATACCGCCATGCTCGGCATAATCCAAGCCTTCCAGCTCTTCTTCCGGAGAGACGCGCAGGCCCATGGTCTTGTCGATCAATTTGAACATGATGAATGCCGTGGGGAAGGTCCACAGAAAGCAGGCCACAATACCCAGCAACTGAACGCCGATGATCGTTGCCGAGGTGCCGCCGATGTTGAAGATACCGGCCGCCAGGGTCCCCCATGCACCATTCACGCCGTGTACGGAGACCGCACCGACCGGGTCGTCGATTTTAATCTTATCGAAGAACAAGACCGAGAAGACCACGATGACACCGGCCACGGCGCCGATGATGATGGCACTGCCCGGCAGGACGTTGGCACAGCCGGCGGTGATGGCGACCAGACCCGCCAGGGCGCCGTTGAGGCTCATGCCCACTTCGGGTTTGCCGAATTTAATCCAGGAGACGATCATGGCCAGGACGGCACCCGCCGCGGCGGCCAGGTTGGTGTTGACGAAGATCATGGCGATGCTGGTGTCGGCCGTGGTGGTGGAACCGGGGTTGAATCCGAACCATCCCAGCCAGAGAATGAATACACCCAGGGCGGCCAAGGGAATATTGTGACCCAGAATGGGTTTAATTTTTCCGTCTTTGGTGTATTTGCCCAGACGCGGACCGAGGACGATGGCACCGGCCAAGGCGGCCCAGCCACCGACTGAATGGACTACGGTGGAGCCGGCGAAATCGATGAAACCGAAGCCTTCCAGCCAGCCGCTACCGTTGAGCAGGCTGCCCCAGGCCCAGGAACCGAAGACCGGATAGATCAAACCAGAGACGAAGATACTGTAAACGATATAACCGGTAAACTTGGTCCGTTCGGCCATGGCACCGGAGACGATGGTGGCGGCGGTGGCGGCGAAAACCACCTGGAACATCCAGAAGGCCAGCACCCAGGGGTCGCCATCGGGGGTGAAGTCGCTTAGAAAAAAGCCCGACGTACCAAACCAGCCGGTGGAGGTGGCACCGAACATGAGTCCGAAACCGATAGCCCAGAAGGCGATGGAGCCGATGGAAAAGTCCATCAGGTTTTTCATCATGATGTTGATCGAGTTCTTGGCCCGGGTAAAGCCTGCCTCGACCATGGCGAAACCGGCCTGCATGAAGAAAACCAGGGCGGCGGCAACCAGTGTCCACAGGTAGTTGGCATGGGTCTGTACCAGGTCGATGGCATCCTTATTGGTCAGCACGGTGGGCTCCGGGTCGGCTGCCAGGGCAACGGGAACGCTCATCAGTAATGCCAGCATGAGGTTGACGAATACTTTGAATTTCATTTTTCTCTCCTTTAACCGTTAGTTTGGATCTGATAGTTTGTAACTGAATTAAAGACAAATCGATTTAGCTTTTAAATGGCATCTTTTCCCGATTCGCCGGTTCGGATGCGGGTGGCGCCTTCAATCGGCATGACGAAGATTTTGCCATCGCCCACGCTGCCGGTGTTGGCGATTTCGGAAATGGTGGAAATCACCTGATCCGCCATATCGGCTTCCACGACCAGGTCGATTTTAACCTTGGGCACGAAATCGGTTTGATATTCGGCACCACGATAGATTTCCTTGTGGCCCCGCTGACGACCAAATCCCTTGACTTCACTGACGGTCATACCCGCCACGCCAATTCGATTCAGAGCATCTTTCACATCATCCAACTTGAATGGTTTAACAATCGCTTCAATCTTTTTCATTTGGATCATCTCCTGTTACGATCAAATACGTTGAGCAATCCCGGGTATTGGCTGCTTTCGATGTGTCTATTGAGCAACCGATGTGCCATCTTTGTTGGTGGTGTCAGAAATGTATTGAAATAACAGGATAAAAAAATATTTTAGCCGCATATGGGCACTGAATATTTCTTACATTTGTGTCGGTTTTTAAAAATCAAAAATACAATTTTAGTTATTTATGGAAATAAAAAAACAATATTGTAATTTTTTTTCGCAGCTATTTGGAAAGGATTTTGATGCAGCCATCACTTGTTATGATATATATAATTAAATCAAAATTTTAAATTTATTTTTCGGCATGGCCGGCCCTATTCCATGGCGGCCACGTTCATAAATGGGGATTGTTTTGCCTATTCGCTGGGTATAGGGATGACTGGACAAAAACGAATATGTTTTAGTGATTTATGTCTTCACTTACAAAAATGTCGGCTTTTTACGGTCCTGCGCCAGATCGGAATGTGGCTCCCCGCCGGCTGTATCGTTAGTGTCCATCCAGAAAAACGATTACACCTCAGAAGCGAATTATTCCTTGCCTTTTGGGTTGGTTCTCCATAAATTTAATTTTTTGTTAAACCATAGTCAGAAATGACCAAAACGGGATAGGAGATGCCATCAATGACGGTCGCCAAGAAAATCAGCCAGATCATGGACCAGTCCTCGTGGATCCGAAAAATGTTTGAAGAGGGGGCCAGGCTCAAGGCCAAGCATGGCGCCGACAAGGTCTTCGACTTCAGTTTGGGCAACCCCAATCTTCCGCCTCCTGAAAAATTCAATGAGGTGTTGCGGGACACCGTGGATTCCTGTGGGCTCGGTGACCATTGTTACATGCCTCAATCCGGCTATCCCCAGGTGTGCGTGTCCATTGCCGAGTACCTGACCGGTGAGCAAGGCGTGGCGATTACCCAGGACGAGGTCATCATGACCTGTGGCGCGGCCGGCGCCCTCAACGTAATTTTCAAGGCCCTGCTCGATCCCGGCGACGAGGTTTTGAGTCCGTCACCGTGTTTCGTGGAGTATCGGTTCTATGCCGACAATCACGGCGGGGTGCTAAACTTGGTGCCGACCCGACCGGATTTTACGCTGGATCTGGAGGCCATCGCCGGCGCGATTACCGAAAAGACCAAGATCATGCTGATCAATTCGCCCAACAACCCCACCGGCCAGATATACAGCGAGGAGAGCCTGGCGGCCCTGGGGCAACTGCTGGCCCAAAAGAGCCAGCAATACGGTCGCATCATTTACCTGGTGTCCGATGAGCCCTATCGCAAGATCGTCTTTGGCGATGCTACCGTACCGTCCATTTTCAAGTGTTACGACGAGAGCATCATCGCCACCTCCTATTCCAAGGATATCTCCATTCCCGGCGAGCGTATCGGCTTTGCCGCGGTGAATCCCGCGGCTACCCATAAAACCGCGCTGATGGGTGGAATGTCCCTGGCCAACCGAATCTTGGGGTTTGTCAATGCACCGGCCTTGATGCAACGCGTGGTCGCCTGCATGCAGGGCATGAGCGTCGATATCGGCGAGTACCAGCGCAAGCGAGACCTGTTTTGTGACGGACTGGCCGACGCCGGTTACGATTTCACCACGCCCACCGGCGCGTTTTATCTGTTTCCACGCACGCCCATCGATGATGACGTCGCTTTCGTCAAGGCCTTGCAGGAGGAATTGATTCTGGTGGTCCCGGGCAGCGGTTTCGCCGGGCCTGGCCATTTTCGGATTGCTTTTTGTGTTGACGACCAGACGATCGTCAATTCGTTGCCGGGGTTCAAGAAGGTAATGCAAAAATACACATAGAACAAAGGGAGGATTCTATGAAAATCTTGAAGATCGATCATTTGGGCATCGCGGTGAACAGCATCGAAGACGGCAAATCTTTCTGGTCCGATATTTTGGGCCTTCATTTTGAAGGGGCCGAGACCGTCGCCGAACAAAAAGTCACCACGGCATTTTTTCCGGTGGGGGAGAGTGAAGTGGAACTGTTGGAATCCACCGCTCCGGACGGTCCGGTCGCCAAGTACATCGAAAAAAAGGGCCAGGGCATTCAACATGTGGCCTTCAGAGTCGAGAATATCGAAGACGCCCTGGCCGAGCTGAAGGAAAAGGGGGTCGCCCTCATCGATCAAGAGCCGCGCATCGGTGCCGGCGGCGCCAAGATTGCCTTTTTGCATCCCAAGGCCACCAAAGGGGTGCTGGTGGAGTTGTGCCAGCGCGATTGATCGACTCGTTAACGATAAAGGACTTCACGTTCAGTACTGTTTCCACGTGCCTGAACCTGAAGTCCTTCACACATTTACTACCATAGTGTTTACGATAATGGTTTTAAACCTGTTGCAGTGCCTGCTCGGCCGCAATGGTAATTGGTTCCATGCTCGGTTCGGAGGAGATGTCCGGGTTGCATGCCGACGTGAAGACCGTGAGGTCTGAGATGGTCTTTCCACCCATGATGAAAGCGCTGACCGCATCGATTTCTCTGGCGGGGCCGACACCGTTGCTGACGATTTGTCCGCCGATCAGTTTTTGGGTTTTTTTGTCGAAAACCAATTTGATCCACCAGAGCTGCATGCCGGGAATCATGCCATGCTTGCTTCTCGATTCCACAATCGCGGTAATGGGCTCATAACCGTTGGCCACGGCACTCGCTTCGGTCAGCCCGGTCGCGGTAACCACCATGTCGAACATCTGACAACCGCTGGCATTGAGGACCCCGGGGAAGGGGATCGCATACCCGGCCAGACGTTTCGCGGCCAACCGTCCTTGCATCACCGCCGGGCCTCTCAGGCAACCGGGTTCTGGTTTACCAGTAACGAAATTAACTTTTTCCACACAGTCGCCACCGGCGAGAATATTCGGATCCGAGGTTTCCTGAAATTCATTGACCTTGATGCCGAACTGACCTTTTTCCAGGCCGGCTTTTTCTGCCAATTCCAGATTCGGGCGCACCCCGACGTGGATGAAAACCACATCCGCGTCTAGTGTTTCTCCGGATTCCAGTTTCACCGCTTTTACCTGGCCATCTTCACCGATAAGCTTTTCCACTTTTTTTCCGAGGAGCAAACGGATTCCCTTTTTTGAAAGATAATCGGTTACTTTATCGCCCATGTCTTTGTCGAGCATGACGGGCAGGGGGCGATCGAACAACTCTACCACGGTGATCTCCAGTTGGTCGTCCGCCGCCAAAAGCAGGGATGCGATTTCCATGGTGATAAATCCGGCACCGACGAACACCATCCGGCGTGGATTGCGCTTCGTCAAGATGGACCGAATCTGTTGCGCATCCAGGGCTCCCCGCAGGCAAACCACATTGTCGAGGTCGTGCCCTTCAATGGGAGGAACAAAGGAGCTCGCTCCGGTTGCAAGAAACAGTTTGTTGTATTCCAGGGTGCGGTCGTCACCAAGCGTTAGTTTTTTTTCAGCAGCGTTCACGTCGGTGACTTCACCGACGATGACCTTGATCCCCATGCCTTCCAGCTTTGCATCCGGAACGATAATGGACGAGTCGGCGGCCAGACCGGCCACAACGTGGGGCAGCGCTCAACGAACAATGAAGTGTGGCTCCTTTCTCACGACGGTGACGTCAACTTCCGGCATGAGTTTTTTTGACATAATTGCCGCCGGTCCGCCGGCACCGCTACAACCCACAATGACCAACTTTTCGCCTTTTTCCATGATTTCCTCCTGATGGGGTTTATGTTCAGTTTTTTTTCATTTTTCAGAAAAAAAGCAAAAGACATGCCTGATGAAAATTTAATGGCGAACATGCCTCTTTCGCATTTGCGGTCGAAAAACTTAGTCAGATGATAACCTACCTAAACTATTAATCAATCGGCCTCACGCAAGACGCGTTTGGATACCTTTTTTTGTAAACATCGATTTTCTCGGACGCAAGCTAAAGTCGTTGCGGGTCAAAATGAATTTGTTACCCTTTACGATTCGGTAGCTTAACGTAACGTTACCACGGCTGCTTTTCAGGTAAAAACGGAACAGGTTTTTCAGGATATGTGTTAAGATTGATAACATGGCACGGTAATGACGATGACATCTTTTTATTTCTGCGGCACTTTTTTTGCTGTTTGCTGTGGTACTGGCCGTATGAAAGGAATACGCTTCCCCCCCCCAGACCTGATTTCTATTTTGCGAATTGACTGTTTCAACCATAGTTAAAAATAGGAGCAACCACAATGGGAAAAAAATCCACAACCATACCCTCTGCTCATCCCATGCTCTCCGAACTTCCGCCGGATCGAGCCAAGAAAGGCAAGATCGTCAGCGCCGAGGAAGCCGTGCGCATCATTCGCGACGGTGATACGGTCGCCACCGGTGGTTTCGTGGGCATCGGCTTTCCCGAGCAGATCGCAACGGCCCTGGAAACCTTCTTCCTGAAAAATCAACGGCCACGGGACCTGACCCTGGTCTATGCCGCCGGCCAGGGGGACGGGAAGGAACGCGGATTGAATCATCTGGGGCATGCCGGGCTAATCAAACGGGTGGTCGGCGGGCACTGGGGGTTGGTCCCCAAACTACAGAAACTGGCCCTGGAGAACCGTATCGAGGGCTACAACCTGCCCCAGGGCGTTATTTCCCACATGTATCGGGATATTGCGGCTCACAAGCCCCGCACGATCACCACGGTGGGGATCGGTACCTTCGTCGATCCGGTCAACGGCGGTGGGAAGATTAACGACATCACCACCGAGGACCTGGTGGAACGGATTCAGTTCGACGGTAACGATTACCTGGCCTACAAAACATTTCCCATCAACGTGGCCCTGCTCAGGGGAACTACCGCCGATACCGACGGCAACATCACCATGGAAAAGGAGGCCTTGACCCTGGAAGCGCTGGCCATCGCCACGGCGGCCCGTAATTCAGGCGGGTTTGTCATCGTCCAGGTCGAACGGGTGGCCGACGGGGGGACCCTGAAGGCGCGTGATGTCAAGATTCCCGGTATCATGGTGGATTGCGTGGTCGTTGCCGAACCTGAAAATCATTGGCAGACCTTTGGCACCACCTATAATCCGGCCTTCAGCAGTGAAATCAAGGTGCCGGTGCAATCCCTGCCGCCCATGGAAATGGGGGCTCGCAAGATTATCGCCCGCCGCGCGGCCTTCGAATTGATTCCCAACAGCGTGGTCAACCTCGGTATCGGCATGCCCGAAGGGCTTTCCAATGTTGCCAACGAGGAAAAGATCATCGACTACCTGACCCTGACGGCGGAGCCGGGGGTAATCGGCGGCTTGCCGGCCGGTGGCATGGATTTTGGTGCGGCCGTCAATACCGAAGCGCTCATCGACCAACCCTCACAGTTCGATTTCTATGATGGGGGTGGACTCGACCTGACCTTTCTTGGTTTGGCCCAGGCGGATGCGGCCGGCAACCTGAACGTCAGTAAGTTCGGTCCCCGGCTGGCCGGGGCGGGTGGGTTCATCAACATCAGCCAGAACGCCAAGCGGGTGGTTTTCGTGGGCACCTTCACCGCCGGTGGATTGAAGATTTCCATTCGTGGCGGTAAACTGTCCATCGACCAGGAGGGCACGGTCAAGAAGTTTGTCCGGACCGTCGAGCATGTTACCTTTTCCGGCGACTACGCCGCCGCCAAGGGTCAACCGGTGCTCTATGTGACCGAGCGCTGTGTGTTCAGGCTGACGTCGGAAGGCATGGCGCTGATCGAAGTGGCGCCGGGGATCGATATCGAGCAAGATATTCTGAAGCAAATGAATTTCGAGCCCGTAATCAACGGCACGCCGGCGCTCATGGATGCGCGCATCTTCGGGGATGATGTCATGGGCCTCAAGGAGGACCTGTTTGCCGTGGCCCTGGAAAAAAGGCTGGTGTACGATCCCCGGGAAAATTTGTTCTTCGTCAATTTCGAAGCGTATGCCATCCGCACGCCGGAAGATATCCAGGCGGTCAAGGCGGCGGTGGCCAAGGTCCTGGATCCGTTGGGCCACCGGGTCTATGCCGTGGTCAATTATGACCATTTCAGCATCGTGCCGGAGCTGGTCGGCCCTTATTCGGACATGGTCAAGGGCCTGGTGGATCGATACTACACGGGCGTGACCCGCTATACGACGAGTGCCTTTCTGCGCCTCAAAATCGGCGATGCGCTAAAAGAGCGCCGCATGGCGCCGCACATCTATGAAACCCGCCAGGAGGCGGAGATGGCGCTCAAGGGAAAGCCCCTTTCATCCTGACTGCCGCGGGAATTTCTTCGATCCGATTTGTGATTGATTTTTATAATGCCTGGGAATAGGAGGCGTGCAACATGAAAGAAGCGGCGATCGCGGACCCTTCCCATCGGGTTTATTTCTTCGGTACTTGCCTGATGGATGCCGTCTATCCCGATGCCGGGATGGCAGCCATCCGGCTGATCGAATCCCACGGTATCGAGGTGACATTCCCCCAAGATCAATCCTGCTGCGGCCAGCCAGCCTACAATTCCGGTTTCCCCAAAGAAGCCCGGGCTGTCGCCCGCCGGCAGATCGCGGTCTTTTCCAAACCGTATCCGGTGGTGGTCCCATCCGGATCCTGCGCGGGCATGATGAAGCACCACTATCCGAAATTGTTCGCCGGACGGCCGGAGGAAACGGCGGCGCGGGCGTTCGCCGACAGGGTTTACGAGTGGTCCGAATACCTGGTCGATGTGCTGGACGTGACGCTCGTGGATCAGGGGGAACCGATGACCGTCACCTGGCACAGTTCCTGCCACGCCATGCGCGAAATGGACGTCATCCGGCATTCCAAAGCCTTGATCCGCCAATTGAAAAACGTGAGCCTGGTAGAACTGCAACGCGAATCGGAGTGCTGCGGGTTTGGCGGCACGTTTGCCGTCAAGCAGCCTGCCATATCCGCCGCCATGGTGATGGACAAGGTTCAGGATATCGTCGATTCCGGCGCATCGACGGTGGTGTCCGGCGACTGCGGGTGCCTGATGAACATCACCGGCGCCATGACCCATCTGGGTGTTTCCATTGCCGGCAAACACTTGGCTGAATTCATCTGGGAGCGGATCCATGGACACTGACACGCGCTTCGATTTTTCTGGCAATATCGAGGGGGCCCTGAAAGACAAACAGTTGCGCCGCAACCTGCGCCACGCCATGGATATTCTGGTGGATAAGCGGCGGTCGGTGTTTCCGGACGCCGCCGAGCTGGAACAGTTGCGCAACGTGGGCAATGCCATCAAACGACGGGCCCTGAAAAAACTGCCCCAATTGCTCGACAAATTGGAGGCCAACTGCACGGCAAACGGCATCACCGTCCATTGGGCGGAAGACACAGACCAGGCCAATGGCATCGTGCTGGATATTCTGCGTCGTCATGATGCGCGAGAAGTGGTCAAGGGCAAGTCCATGGTGTCCGAGGAGATGCATCTCAACCATTTTCTCGAGCAGCACGGCATCGAAGCGTTGGAGACGGACCTGGGCGAGTTTATCATCCAGCTCAACCATGAAACCCCATCGCACATCATCGTTCCGGCGATCCATAAGAACAAGGACGAGGTGGCCACCATCTTCCACGAGAAAATTCCGGACACGCCCTATACGGAAAACGTGGAAGCGCTGACCGCCATCGCCCGGCGGGTGCTGCGCAAGCGGTTTGAGCGGGCCACGGTCGGGGTCAGCGGCGTCAATTTCGCCATCGCCGAGACCGGGACGCTGCTGCTGGTGGAAAACGAGGGCAACGGCCGCATGTGCACCACGGCGCCCGACGTCCACATCGCCGTCATGGGCCTGGAAAAGGTGGTTGAAAAATTATCCGATGTACCGCCATTGCTGCGGCTCTTGACCGGATCGGCCACCGGTCAGACCATTACCACCTACGTCAACATGATCTCATCCCCCCGGCGGGAGAGAGAAAAAGACGGTCCCCGGGAAGTGCACCTGATCATCTTGGACAACGGTCGTTCACGTATCCTGGCCGATCCCGAGCTTCGTCAGACCCTGCTGTGTATTCGTTGCGGGACCTGCCTCAACCACTGCCCGGTCTATGTGCGCATCGGCGGTCATGCCTATGGTCATGTCTATCCCGGACCCATCGGAAAAATTCTTACCCCCCAGATGGAAGGACTCGACCGGGCCGGCGCGCTGGTCGGCGCGTCCAGCCTGTGCGGTGCCTGCGGGGAAGTCTGCCCGGTGCGCATCCCGATTCCCGATCTGATTCGGCGGTTGCGAAACGAGTGCATCGATGAGGACCACAGCGGCACGGTTGCCGGTGCGGGTCATAAACGAACCCTTGCCGAAACCATGATCTGGAAAGGTTGGGAACTGGCCAACCGGTCGCCGGCCATCAATCGCGTGGGGACCCGGCTGGCATCGGCCATGGGTGATCATTTGCCAAAGGTGGGGCCGCTCAAACAGTGGACGCGGGTTCGCAATGCACCGGTGGTGGCCCGTCGCAGCCTTCACGATCGTCTACGCAAAAAAGGGGGGAATGATGAATAGCCAGACTGCCCGTGAGCGGATTTTGGCCCGCCTGTATGCATCGGGAAGCGAGCAGACGGACGTGCCCGATGTGGACCTGCCCCGGCCAGTAACTCTCGATTCGGAAAAAAAGGTCTCCCGCCTGGCCAGCATGCTGGAAGCCATGCGCACCGAGGTACATGTCGTCCCTGCCGACCGGTGGGTGGAAACACTCAAGGATATCGCGCGCGACAAGGGCTGGAAGCGAATGCTCTACGGACCGGGTTCGGCCATCGGACCGGCCATCGAAACGGCATGGAATGACGATGCGGGCGGCCTGCCGCAACGGATGCCCTACATCGACCCAGCGGAAACATTCAAAACGGATCTGTTCGCGGTGGATGCCGGAATCACCAGCGTTCGCGGCGGCGTGGCCGATACCGGGGCCATCGTTTTGTGGCCCGATCGACACGAGCCCAGGCTCATGTCTCTGGTGCCGCCGGTGCACGTGGCCGTGCTGGATGCCGATACGATTTTTAATACCCTGTCTGAGATGATGGTCTCGGAAAAGTGGGCCGACGGCATGCCCACCAATGCGCTGTTGATCTCCGGCCCGTCCAAGACGGCCGACATCGAATTTACCCTGGTGTTTGGCGTGCACGGGCCCAAGGAGCTGGTGGTGTTGATCCGGCAATAGGGCGTCTAACCACAAATGAAAAACAGCGGCGACGCTGGATTCACTGCAAAGGGCAGCAAGGACCAAACTATGCTCTCTGATTCCCTAATTCGAGAATTCAAAACCATCGTCGGTGATGACAACATCTGGGCCGACGCCACCGACCTGTACACCTACGCATACGACGCCGCCGTTGTCGATCCGGTAGTGCCGGGTCTGGTGGTTCGTCCCACAAGCGTCAGGGCCCTGGGTCTAACCGTTCGTCTGTGTAACCAAAACGGCCTGCCCCTGACGGTCCGCGGGGCCGGCACCAATCTGTCGGGGGGTACCGTGCCGCTGCCCGGCGGGGTGGTGGTTGTCACCAACGGCATGAAATCCATACTGGAAATCAACGAGGCGGACATGTATGCCGTGGTTCAGCCCGGCGTGGTAACCGCCCAACTCGCCGCCGCCGTTGAGGCCAAAGGACTTTTTTACCCGCCCGATCCCGGTAGCCAAGCCGTATCCACCCTCGGCGGCAATGTGGCCGAGAACGCCGGCGGCCTGCGTGGTTTGAAATACGGAGTGACCCGGGATTATGTCATGGGGGTCAGCTTTTTCGACGTGGAAGGCAATCTGGTCAAATCCGGTTCCCGTACGGTGAAATGCGCCACCGGCTACAATCTCACCGGTCTGATGGTCGGCTCCGAAGGCACCCTGGGGGTGTTCGCCGAAATCATTCTCAAACTGATCCCGCTGCCGGTCCACCGCAAGGCCATGATGGCGGTTTTTGACTCCATGGACAACGCCTCCCAGACCGTCGCGGCCATTATCGCCGACCGCATTGTGCCGGCCACCTTGGAGTTCATGGATAACTATACCGTCCGGGCCGTGGAGGACTTCAGTAACGCTGGCTTGCCCGTCGATGCCGCGGCCATGCTGCTGGTGGAACTGGACGGTCATGCCGTTCAGGTGGAGGAGGATGCCGATCGTGTTGAGGCCTTGTGTAAATCCATGGACGCGTCATCCGTGAGGGTGGCCCAAGACGCGGCCGAACGGGATCGGGTCTGGGCAGCCCGCCGCGCCGCGCTGTCGGCCCTGGCCCAGCGCAAACCGACACTGGTGCTGGAGGACGCCACGGTCCCGCGCAGCCGCATCCCGGGCATGGTGGCCGCGATCCAGCAGATTGCCGAACGTTACCGCCTGACCATCGGCACATTCGGACATGCCGGTGACGGAAACCTGCATCCCACCATTTTAACCGATAAACGCGACACGGCCGAGTGGGCGCGGGTGGAGCGGGCCATCGACGATATCTTCGATGAGGCCCTGAAAATGGGCGGGACCCTCTCCGGTGAGCACGGCACGGGCCTGGCCAAGTCCCGCTATCTGGAAAAGGAGACCAGTGCCGGTACGCTTCTCTTCTCCTCCCGGCTCAAGCGGGCCCTGGATCCGAACAATATTCTCAACCCCGGTAAAATTTTCGGCGCAAAGGTGTAATCGACGATGGCCTCTATGAAGGCGCTTGCCCGCCTCATGCGGGAACTGGAAGATCAATTGATTGTTTGTATGCGTTGCGGCATGTGCCAGTCGGTTTGCCCGGTTTTCGACCAGACCGGCCGTGAAGCCGACGTGGCCCGGGGGAAACTGGCCCTTTTAAGCGGGCTGATGGAACAGATGTTCGATGATCCAGAAGGCGTGTACGAGCGGCTCAGCCGCTGCCTGCTGTGCGGCTCGTGTGCCGCCAACTGTCCCAGTGGCGTAAAGGTCCAGGAAATATTTCTCAAGGCCCGCGCCATTCTCAGTGGGGTCATGGGGCTTCCACCGGCCAAGCGGCTGATTTTGCGGGGCATGCTGGTCAGGCCGGCGCTTTTTGACTGGTTGACCGAATGGGCTGCGCGGTTTCAGACCATTTTTACCCGGCCGGTCAACGACATCGTCGGCACCGCCTGTGCGCGGGTGATGTCGCCGCTGCTCGAGGGCCGTCATTTCCGGATCTTGGCCAACGTGCCCTTCCATCGGCAGGTGCCTGCCCTGGACCGACCGGCCGGAAAATCAGGCCTCAAGGTGGCGCTTTTTACCGGTTGCCTGATCGACAAGCTGTTTCCCACCATCGCCCACAGCACCCTGCGGGTGCTGGCGCATCTGGGCGTGGGGGTCTTTTTGCCGGAAAACCAGGGCTGCTGCGGAATTCCGGCGCTTTCCAGCGGTGATCTGGACACCTTCGGAAAGCTGCTGGATCACAACCTGGCGCGTTTTGCGGAGGGCGATTTCGACCTGCTGGTGACCGCCTGCGCCACTTGCACCGCGACCATTCACGAACTTTGGCCCGTCATGGCCGATGAGCGCCATCGCAAAGCCGCCAGGCGGCTGGCGAAAAAGGCCATGGACATCAATCAGTTTCTGGTCACCACGGCCGGACTCGAACCACCTGCCGATCAGACCGACGGCAAGCACGTGGTGACCTATCATGACCCGTGTCACCTAAAAAAAAGTCTCAAGGTGTTCGATGAGCCCCGGGTCGTCATCCAGGCTGCGCCGGGATACCGGTTGACGGAGATGGCCCAGCCGGACTGGTGTTGTGGCATGGGCGGCAGCTTCAACCTTGAGCACTATGACATTTCCAAAGGCATCGGCCAGAAAAAAGCAGCCCAGATCAAAGCCACCGGAGCAGATATCCTGGCCACGGGGTGTCCGGCATGCATGATTCAGATCTCCGACATGCTCTCCCAGGCCGGTATATCGATTGCCGTCCGGCATCCCATTGAACTCTTAGCGGAATCGCTGGATGAATGAAGATACGGCTTAAACCGATTTAAAATTGATAGAATACCACCATTTTTCATTGGGCCTCTGACAGTCATGGACCCTCTGATGTCGGAAAGAAAGGCAAACCGGAACTCTATGTTCGATTACCCTGACCATCCGTATTATATACCTTGTAATTTCGGAATAAGTTTCCTAAACTGCAAGGTATGATCTCCCGATGGATTACCAACGAAATAAAGAAAAAAATCGCGCAGGTGCCGGCGGTCGCATTACTTGGCCCGCGTCAGGTGGGTAAAACCACACTTGCTAAAGCCATCGCAAAAGGGCTGGATTCCGTATACCTCGACCTGGAAGCGCCTGAGGATCTGCTCAAGCTTAGTGATCCAGCCGTTTTTTTGAGCGTTCACAGTGATAAACTGGTCATTCTGGATGAGATACAACGGGCACCGGATCTATTTCCGGTGTTGCGGGGCCTTATCGACAAGAACAGGGAGCAGGGACGTAGTTCCGGGCAATTTCTTTTTCTTGGCTCAGCCTCCATGGATTTGATGCGGCAAACGTCGGAAAGCCTTGCGGGCCGAATCAGTTACAGTTACATGGGAGGCCTGAACGTCATTGAGACCGGCAACGAAATCAAAACAATACGCAAGCTTTGGCTAAGAGGCGGATTTCCTGAAAGCTACCTGGCCGCTGACGACGCCATGGCCATGGATTGGCTTGAGGATTTGATACGCACCTATCTTGAGCGGGATCTTCCCCAATTGGGTTTTCGTGTACCGGCAATCCGGATGCGTCGTTTGTGGACCATGCTGGCCCATCTACAGGGTGAACCGGTGAACTATTCGAAGCTGGGGGCGAACCTTGAAATTGATGGCAAAACCGTGAGTACCTACATCGATATCCTATCCGATTTGTTGCTTGTCAGACGTTTGGAGCCATGGCATGGCAACGTAAAAAAGCGGCTGATAAAATCTCCACGCTACTACATCCGGGACAGCGGCATTTTGCACCGGCTGCTTGGGATCGACTATCATGATGCCCTGCTCTCCAATCCGGTGCTTGGCAAAAGCTGGGAAGGTTTTGTCGTGGAAAATATCCATTCGGTATTACCCCGCCGTGCCGAGACCTATTTTTACCGCACCGCTGCAGGAGCGGAGATTGATCTGCTCATAAGGATGCCGCCATCCGAGGTTTGGGCCGTAGAAATCAAATATGGTACAGCGCCAAAACTGGGCAAGCATTACAGCGCAATCTGCGACGATGTTGGCGCGACACGGAAATACATTATTTATGGCGGTGATGACGAATTTCCAGTCAAAAGCGATGTAGTAATAACCTCCTTGCCGCGGTTCGTGCAAAAGTTTAAATCGTTTTGATTTACTTAACGGTAGAAGGCATGGAAACTGCGAAGTTTGCAATAAAAATACGGGTTAGAAACCATTTTCAAGTTTTGCCAATATATTTTCCTTCAGGCGCTCGATATTTACGGATAGGACCTCTTCGGTTTTCTCTTTGATGGTTGTTGCCCAAAAAGCACTTCTGTAATCTTTGTTAAACGTCTCGATTCTGAATTGTTTTGGAAGGGCCGATGAGTCCGCTTGGTAGGCTTCCATTCGGATACAAATATCCGTTTCAAAGATCCGAAAACCATATCCTGGAGAAGACCCGTTAATCCAAAATCTGTCGATGGTGGAGGCGATTATTTTGGGATTTAATTCGGGATTGCTCACGTCATCTTTCTTGTGTATCAGCACTGCGTCATATCCCATGGATTGAAGTGCACCCATTATTAATGCCGCCAAATTGGAAGATAGGGTATTTTCAGAAGAAAAATTGATTTTATTTTGAAGATTCGGGTCCACGGAATATCCCCAGGTGCGTTCAAAATCATTGATATTGTACGGGTTTTCCCTTGCATCCGCCGGTACCAATACATAACAGGTCTCATTGGGATGGACCGGTTCGGATGCGTCGTAGGTGGTATTCATTTTGACGACATGCTGCTGGGTACCGCAGCCCACAACACATAACAACAAAACGACCATCGCTGCTCTTGATACCATTCTAAAACATTTCATTGGGTTCTCCTTTCTGAATCTTAATTGTTGTTTCGCTTCCGTTGACCAAAAATGATTGGCTTGACCCCAATGGTGCAGCATTAGGGTCGATTCTGTTTTGCGTCGGCTTGCATCAAATAAGGAACGACGAGGCTTTGATTCTGCTTCGCGTAGTCGAGTGCCGTAAGGCCCGCTTTATCTTTTATTGCCACGCTGGCGTTGTAGAAAAGCAATAGGTCGACAATGTCATAATAATTGTTTCGCGTGGCATAAATCAGGGCCGTTGCGCCATCATGGCCTTGGATATTGACATCCGCACCATGCTCACACAAGTATTGGGCAATCTCTGTATACCCATACCAGGCGGATATGATTAACGGGGTGTGGCCGTAAGTTCCCTTTTTCTGGTTAATATCACCTTGGGAAACCAAGTGTTGGACCGCTTCCAAATCATTGTAATGCACAGCCCTGTGGATGCTGGTGGGTGCACAAGCGGTCAAGCAACAATAGATTAAACCAATGGCCAGTGCGCTTTTTAACATAGAAATCCTCCTTATGTGTGCTATGTGTTTAAAACGATCGAAGAAAAAAAGTGTTCAAAAAAAATGGCTGATTTTTTAACGGTGGAATTGATGCGGGTTTATGCACAAAACAAGGGCGCCAATCGCGTATTTATTTTTGGATTCAGAAGGAATCGGTGCCCATCACATAAACCAAAAGTGGAAGGTATTCATGGAATCAATTAGATCGATAGTAAATGTCGGTCTTATACGAAATGCTGTACCAGACGATTTTTGCTGATTGCCGTGGGAATCTCGAATTTATATCAAGGCATATAAATTTCACTTTGTATAAAGCGCAGCCATAGGGCTTTGAACGTTTCATAGTCGTGGCCGCCGTGAAGGTGCACCACCCGATTCGCGGGCAAAACCGCCGCCAGCAAGGCGTGAGCCTTGATGTAAGCGTCTTCTTCACCGTATGCGAGGTAAACCGGCACGGGTTGATCATTGGCAACATTCTCTTTGATCCAGTGCCACAGCATTCGCTCCCAGTCCTCATTCGGGTCGTAGACCCCGGGTGACCAGGATCGCAGCCCACCGGCGACCTGGATCTCTTCGATGATTGCATCATATCCCAGAAAGGGCGATATCAGGCAAATACCGCCGATATCATTGGGCTGCTCCCGCAGATAGAGCAGCGAACCCAACCCCCCCATGGAAAACCCCACCAGCCAGATGTGGTCGTGGCCATGTAATCGTGCCGGATCGATTACATCCGCCTTGAGACGTTTGATCAGACTACGATCGGAATAGTATCCGAAGTGGGCATTGGGGGCGGCCATATCGAAGGGCAGGTTCTTGGTTCGCACATCGTCCACCAGCCCTTCCTTTTCGAAACTGCGATGGCTGCCGCCGATCCCGCGCATGAATACGAAAAGATTATTCTGAGAGCAATTCGCATCAGCCTGATAATAGAGCACATCCATGGGGGCTTGGGCAAACCAGGCGCAGCCTGGGAGCAACAGGATGATTCCCATCATCGTGATGCCAAGGGTCGATTTTCTCATCCATGGCCCTTTCATCGCCAATGGCGAATATTTCAATATGCACCAGCGGGGCTGCCTTGTGGACAGACCCGCACCCGTCGCCATCTTGGAGAATTATTTTTTTCCATTGGCCTTACAGGCAGGACACAATATCGGTTTTGGAAAAGTCATCCCCTTTGAACAAAAGCGGTAAATCGCGGCTTTTCGCCAGTGCGTATGAAAACAGGGCACCATAATTGAGTTTTGCTGGATGCCTCCCCTTGCCGAAGCGTTCATAGGCCTGGTTGGCGAGCGTCATTTGTTGAATATCCACCGGTACAATTTCGAAAAGGGGTTGAGCCAATAAATGGTTAAAACGCAAAATACCCTCTGCACCCAGTCTTGCTGTAACGACAATGTGCAGTTCCACTGCCGTGGCGGCACTGACCAAAACCTTTTCTGCTTCTATCAAGGCTTGCCGATAAATGCCAGCACCCGGCTCCTTTTGTAAAATTGCAACGAAAGCGGATGTGTCCGCCACGATTCTCATGGCAGGCCTTGCCCATCATAACCCAGGATTTCGTCCGGTTGTCGATGGTCCAGAACGGGAAGTGCCGCCAGTTCGTCAAGCAAACGGGCCGCTTCCCGGCGGGGCGTGCTCCCTTTTCCCTTGGAACCATGATGTTCCAGGTAGTAATCAAGCGCTATTTCAACGGCTGCGGTCTTGTTGACGCCTAAAATACGACTGGCTTGAATTGCTTTTTCCTCGACTTTTCGATTGGCAATGTTGAGTGCCATGTTTCTATTCCCGATGTATTATTATATGTATATCATGTATATATGTATTTTGGCTGGCGTTTGTCAAGAAGGTCTATTTGTCGTTTACTCAAAAATAGGCGAATTGGTGGGGGTTGCCTCGAAAAGTAGCGCTCACCAAATAAAATATAACAATATCCCGCCACAACTGCTGTCATGGATACATCAGAATATATCAACTGTTCGGCGTAACGAGCTCTTCAAAATTACCTGTATAAATCACCAGTTCCGCTGAGACAGGTATTGGTATGTAATCACACGATTTGACAATTAAAAAAACGTTGTGCTTGCCTGTACTAAACACACACCCTGGTAAACGTGGGATTATCTCAATCTATCACCATCCTGGCTCCATTGCAGATAGCGTAATTTGCTATCTGCAAAAGAGCTTGAAGGACAAATACTCTTCAAATTATTCATTCAGAAGTAGTAAAGGAATAAACATCAACCCCCTACCTCTGCTTGGGTCACTCTCGCCCTCATCCACCCGACCATTGTGGTTTTCATCTTCCTCACCATCCAAGAGACCGTCATTGTCACTATCATTGTCTAACGGATCGGTAACAGTGTTAGGATCCGCATCAGGAATAAAGACGTTGGTATCCGTCCCAAGTAGGGGCCCTTCTCCATCTGGGTCGGCGACTGGTGTGGTTATGCCCAATTCGGTACCATCCTGGATGCCATCACCATCACTGTCAGGATTACCAGGATCGGTCTCGCCGGAATCGACCATGCCATTGTGGTTTGCATCTTCGGTTCCGTCAGAAAGGCCATCATCATCGGTATCGATATCATTTGGATCGGTAGTCGTCGTGGAATCCGCATCAGGGACGAACAATGAAATATTCGTCCCCGACAATGGACCATTGCCGTCCGGATCAGCCACAGGTTCGATTACACCCCTCTCAGTGCCGTCCTGAATGCCGTCATCATCGGTATCCGGATCGCAAGAATCAGTTTCCCCCGATTCGACGGTACCGATATTGATAGAATCCTCAAACTCATTGGAGATACCGTCATCGTCACAATCGGCATCCTGATCGCAACAGGGAAAGATTTCGAGTGAAGTTCGAAGATCTTGAAGAAAGATCACAGCACTAAAACCATGTTCAGTGTTTCCTGTCGTACGAACAGCAATCTGCATATTCTGTAACCAATCAATTAGGACCAATCCATCAACACCTTCAACAAAAGAAAGAACTTGACCGGCCGCCAAAGTCAAATTTTCTCCTTCATGGGATGTAACCATGAGAAGGGTTGGATCCGTATCCAGTCTCTGGATCTCAATGATCTTACAACCATTATCAACCCCCATTCCAACAGTGTGCGATTGTCCATTCAATATCGGATCAAGTGCTGGGATCCATTGTATTCCCTCCTCGGCGATGTAAAACCGGTTTAAATGATAGGGTTCGTCGGATAGTGGGCTCACCATCTGGATCGATGGCTTGATGGTCTTGATCGAGCTATTAAGGATCTTTGCGTCATTTGGTTTTTCTGTACTTGAAGCTGAATTATCACATAGGCTGAAAATGGATCCCAATGATAAATTCCCAACGCCAACTTCCCATCCGTGATATCCTGCAACTAAACCACCTGGCAGACTGGCTGGCAATTTGGCATGTTCATTACCCGCAAACAAACCACCATCGCCTAAACCGGTAACGATAGAAATTCCTTTATACCCGTTATAAGCGGGGATTGTCCACGGACCAAATTGAGTAAACGCCTTAGTAAAACTTTCATTAACCAAAGCATTTCCTACCTCTTCAAAATTCCAGTAGTCTGGTTCAAATGGATCAAATGGGTAAAGTGGACTGCGAAGACCGGCTAAGTACATAATGCTGAAATATTCAGCATCCCTAAGATTTAGATTGTCCCTTGATGTAGCGGGGCCGAACCTACGAAGCAACCTAGTATATCCGCATGCCCCCTTTGCTTGTTCGATGTCGCTATCGGGATTTGATTCTGCCCGAAGTGCATCCAGAATGTATTCACACATGCTTTTCGGCTCGTATGTATACTCGACAGACAGGGTGAAACGAAAAAGACTGTTCTGAGAGGCAAGCGGGTTTTCCAAGGGAACCTGATCGAGATTTACCATCAATTGAATTGGTAATTTTTTATATTCAAGATTTGGGTGCGTTGTTCCAGAATGTTCGTATACCCAATACTCACGGCCGTTTAAATAAGTTGTGCGAGGGGCAATACCGGTGTTGGTGCAGTAATCGTGTGGGCCTTCCGGACAAAACCAAGGGCCATACTCATGTGATAACTCCCACTTATAGTTTTCATTATACAATCCAGGCCAGAAAGTAAAAAACAACTCATTATTAACATACGTATATTGCGTTCCTGGCAGGCTTGTTGGATAAGTGAAAGATATATTACTCTCGTAAATCTCAAGATTGGCCGTAAATTCAGTCTGTATTAATGTTCCTAACTCTAAAGCGAAATCTCTAATATTATAATTCGGATTCTCAGCGAGGTTTTGTGGTGGAGTTGTTACATTGAGTGACGTTTCAATCTCATAGGGAGGTAGCTCTGGGCGAGGAAATATAAACCAAGATAGGCAGGGGTCATCTTCATTATAGTCGCACAATGTAGGACCTTCCTCAATCACAGCACTCGCATTCGTTGCAAACAAAAGAAGGAAGATTAACAAACACCATTTGCTTCGAATCATCATAACCCCTCTTCGAGATAGCAAAGATGAATTAATAACAGACAATATGTGTTTGCAGATTTAGCGAATCAATTAATAGGCCCTCAATAAATTGTCAATATTGATTCGATAAAAGATGATGAGCTTGGGTAAATAAGAAGTAACATCCTCAAGGTTTATAGAGAATAGCTGGACTTTGAGGATCATCACCAATTCGTGGGATTTCTCCAACTAATCTGTATATTTTAGACCCTTCCAAAACCTTTGATTACAATACTTATCGCCGGTTTTTCAGTCAAAGCGATTCGTTTGATATCAATACTTTATCGCAGGTACGAACTCGAATCAGAAAGATTGTGATAAATCCATTATTTAACACTATCCCGGCGACCAGCAAACCACGGGCACGCCTGTTTTGGGCACTCCTTGTTTAAATGCATCTGACGGCAGCGGGTATCGCCCTCGGCCTTGAGAGGAATGGGCAGGATACGCCCGGAGATTTCGGCAACCTTTTTCATGACCGTCCAGATCTCCCGCTGACAGCAGCGGGCCGCTTCCACGCCGCTAATGCTGGCGATGAGCGTGCCGGTCAATTCCTGAACGATCTTACGCTCGGTGGGGGTTATGGGCGTGCTTTTCAGCATCACGGCAAAGGCGATGCCCGCCCCTAAGGGGGCGCCGCAACCGCCCCAGAATCCGCAGGTGCCGCCCGGTATGCCCTTGCCACGATCGATGGCGGTGGTGATATCCGTATCGCTGACATTGCCGCCCAGATTGCGATAGGTGGTCACGATGGCTCCGGCGGTGGCAAAATGGTGTTCCGGGCCGTGCAGGGGCACCGCCGGGTGACTGCGGATGGTGTTGATCAGGGTGATCATGTCGGTTTCGGTCGAGGTCAGGCAGATGCGCCGGATCACGGTATCGGCATCCTGGCTGTGGCAGCGGTCGCAGACAAAATGACCGTTTTCACACACGGCATTGGCCAGCGATGTCTCACCGCAGAAACAGCAGGCCATGGGGCGATCCTGGGTCAGATAGGTCAGGGGGCTGCCGCAGTGCATGCAGCCCGTGGAAAGTCTTAAAAAAGGCGCGTCGCTGGGGTTTTCAGACGTTTCATGTTTTTCTACCGGCTGCGCTTCGGGCGGGGTATAGCAGGCACAGGTATTCTCTCCCTGGGGACCCAGGGCAGAGCCATATTCATCCAGGAACAACAGGGCGCCGTTTTCCTCATCGGTATCACGCCATGGAATCTCGGTTTTCTCACCGCGCAGGATCACCTGGCCGCTGTCGGTGACCACCGCGGCAAAGGGACCCGGATAGATGACCGTCCGGTTGGTGATGCCCCCGGGACGATACGCGGTGAAGGTCAACGAGTAAAACCGGTGCCCCTGGACCTCGCGGTAGAAAAAGCGCTTGAGAATTTGAATGCGCTCGAAGCCGATGGATTCGAGCAGGCTGATCAGACGGGTTTGCAGCATGGCGCCGGAGATGCATTCACCGCGCAGCTTGGCATCGTTTAAAATGGCCGCCGGCGGCAGGTTGTCGGTCGTGACATCCGAGATCACCAACCGCCCGCCGGGTTTGAGAATGCGAAAAATTTCCGAGAAGGTGCGCTGTTTGTCCTCGGAAAGATTGACCACGCAGTTGGAGATGACCGCATCGGCGGTGGCGTCGTCGAGGGGCAGGGTTTCCAGGTAGCCCTTTTTAAAGGTGACATTGGCGTAGCCCAAATTTTTGGCCACGCTGTCGATGGCCCCGCCTGCCAGGGCCAGCATGTCGTCGGTCATGTCGATGCCGATGGCGGCACCATTGCGACCGACTTTCCGGGCGGCGATAAAACACTCTACGCCGGCGCCCGATCCCAGATCCACCAGGATCTCGCCGGGCTTCAGGTCGGCATCCATCACCGGGCTGCCGCACCCGTAAGAGCGGATCCGGGCGGACTCGGGAATGTGGGTGATCTCCTTTTCATCGTAGCAGACCGGGTTGATGATGTCCGTGTTGGGGGTGACGGCGGCATCGGCATAAAAGGCGCCGACCACTTCCCGGGCCTTGGCGACCGATAGCACACAGTTGCTGTGGGTCAGACTCACCCCGTTGCCGCCATTGTCGCAGGAGAGCAGGCGGTCTCCCATTTTATAGCGAATTTGCGGCAGTGTCTCGTCCATGGCCGGTCCGGCCGCCTCGGTGATCAGCCAGCGGGCGATTCGGTCATAAAGCGGCCGGTAGGGATCGCCGCCGGAAAAGCGACCGGTGGCATAGTAGCTGTGATCCATGTCGCTGCCGCCAATCAGAAAGCGCAACGGGTCGCCAGCCTCATCGGGATCGGTAGCCACCGATAGTTGGCGCAGGGTGTTGAAAAAGTGGCTGTCGCGCCACACGGATTCGAGGCCGTCGTTGATGTGCCCGCCACGGGCCGGAGCCTGGCCGATCAGGGCCGGGGTGGGGTAAATGTGGCCGTCCGGTCCCACGGCCAAAGATGTCCACCCGCCGCCGCCCAGATCGTGCCGGGTGCCCGGCGGGGAGAAAACGCGGGCGGCAATGGCGCTGATGTTGTCGATCTCGATGCCGGCCTTGACGGCCCGCTCATGGGCGATCATCAGGGCGTCGAATATATTGTCGGGCGCGACAAAACTTTCCGGCCGGGCCTTGCCGGTGACCAGCAGCCACAGATAGTGCACGCCGGTGATGCCATGGGTTTGGGCCAGTTCCACCGGATGCGCCATCAGATCCAGGTTGGACCGGTCCACGGCCATGGCCAGGTTGGTGTCAATGCCGATTTGGCCGACCCGGGCCAGGGCCTTGACCATCCGGTCATAGTTGCCCTGGCCGCGTATCTGATCGTGAACCGCCCGGTCTCCATCCACGCTGATCTGCAGATGCAGGCGGGAAAGGGGCAGGTCGGCAATGACGTTCCAGCGCTGTTCCAACAGCAGGCTGTTGGTCAGTATCACCAGATGATTCTGCGCTGAATGATCCAGCACGGTTTGGCAGATCTCGATAAAATCCGGATGCATCAAAGGCTCGCCGCCGGTGAGAAAGAAAAGACGCGCCCCCAGATCAAAGCTTTGCAAAAATGCCTGTTTGAAGTCGGCCAGGGAAAGGGTCGTGCGCGATTGCGGCGAGCAGGCGAACAGGCAATGCCGGCAGGCCAGATTGCAATGGTCGGTGATGTGAAACCAGCACTCTTCCAGCCGGTCCAGGGCAAGCAGGCGAGCCCGTCCCGGGTAGGGCGATGGTTGGGGAACGGCCAACTGGGCCATTAGTTGTCGGGCACGGGTCATGCCCAGCGGGTCGAAACCGTTTTTTATCGATCCCCCCTGTTGAACCCGTTGGATCAGTTCATCGCCGGCCCGCGTGGGAACGATCCACAACGGGGTATCCGGTTGCAGGTAAATGGGGGTATCAGCGTACACCAAGCGGTGCCACGGGCTAAGATCGGGTTGTTTCATGAGTTTATATTCACCATTTGGGATGTTTTTGACTTCATTTACCGACGATATTTTTCGGCTCAATATCTGTATCTGTTTCGATTAGTACTCTATCATAACGGGCGAAAAAATTCAGGATATTGAAGGGTTGCTGCAAATTCTTACTTTTTATGAGCTTAAGACCATAAGCATGGTTTGACGTCAAGTAAAATAGCATTTTTCGATAATGATCAGTTGATTGATCGCTTATTTCGATTTGATTTGCCCCATGAATGAAATTATCCTCCATTTTTAGGCCGATAAGGAGAGTCGATGACAAACAACGAATCACTTTGCATTGAACCGCAAATGACGGTACTGGATATTGTCCATCGTTTTCGCTCAACCGAAGCGGTTTTTAAACGCTGGGACAGCCTGGCGGGGGAGTGTATCTGCTGTCAGGCCCTTTTCGACACCGTGCAGCAAGTGGCCGACCGCTATGGGTTGGATATGGATCAATTGATGGCCGAGCTGAATACCGTGATCGGCAAGGCGGATAAATAAAGAAAAGCCGTCCATAAAAGGACGCGCGGGAGTGATCAACATGACTGATAAAAAACCATCTTTATCCCCTTTGCGCCTGACCGAAACGGTCAAAGGAGCGGGTTGAGCCTCTAAACTGCCTCCAGGGGACCTGGATAGGGCGTTATGTGGGTTGGACTTTCCAACCGATCCCAATGTGCTCGTGGGGCTGTCTCGGGCAGATGATGCAGGGGTATACAAAGTCTCCGAGGATCTGGCTCTGATCCAGACCGTGGATTTTTTCACTCCCGTGGTGGATGACCCCTACTGGTTCGGCCAGATCGCCGCCACCAATGCCCTCAGCGATGTCTATGCCATGGGCGGGGAACCCAAGACGGCCATGAATCTGGTTGGTTTCCCTCTAAAGACCATGGATCTTTCCATCCTGCGGCAGGTGATTCAGGGTGGTATCGACAAGGTCAGGGAGGCCGGCGTGGTGCTTTTGGGCGGCCACAGCGTCGAGGATGATGAGCTCAAATACGGACTTTCGGTGACCGGCTTCATTCATCCCCAACAGATTCTCACCAAACAGGGGCTAAATGCCGGAGATCGTCTGGTACTGACCAAACCGCTGGGAACGGGAATCATCAACACGGCCATCAAGGGCAACCTGGCATCGGAGGAAATTACGCAAGCGGTGACCGAACTCATGGCCATGCTTAACCATACAGCTGCCAGCGTGATGCGCCAATATCCGGTGCACGGCTGCACCGATATTACCGGCTTCGGGTTGATCGGCCATCTGGCCGAGATGATGCAGGGCACTGGCCTGGGCGTGAACCTTTACACCCGGCAACTGCCGGTGATCGATACCGCGCTTGATTTCGCCGCCATGGGGCTGGTACCGGGCGGCGCGCACAAAAACCGGAGTTTTCGGGAGTCCATGGTAAACATGGACCCTGCCATAGACCCGGCCATGCAGGACATCCTCTACGATCCCCAGACGTCCGGAGGCCTTTGCATTGCCGTTGATCCAGCATCTGCGGATGCGCTGGTATCGCATCTGCAAAGCGAAGGGGTGGAACACGCAGCGGTTATCGGTGAGGTGGTGGAGGAATCGGCCGGTATAATCCAGGTGACGTGACAATCAAGGGTGGCCGCATTTGGTGCTTGATCTGAAAAACCCGACCTTGATTATCGCTGCGACCACTCGATGGCTTGATGTCGGTGGTGGGCAATGCCCACCCTACCCATACAATCGATATTGCAAGGCGTTGTAAGCGCGGGCCGTGCCCGCGAAAATAGAAAGGCAAACAAAAGCGATGGCCTTTTGTCAAGGCCCGGCAACGCTTAATTCTGATACCTGCATAGACGAGGAACACAACGTGGAAAAAATTGATGCCAGGGGGTTGTCCTGTCCGGCTCCGGTACTGGAGACCAAAGCTGCCGTGGAACAGCATCATCCCCAGGAAATCCAGGTGATCGTGGATAATGAACCGGCCAAACAGAATGTGAGCCGTTTTCTGAACTCGCAAGGGTATCAGACCGAAGTGAAACAGGAAGGCGATTTGTTTGTGGTCGTCGGTACGGGCGATGGCGAACCGGTGCCGGCACAAGGGCCGGCGTCAAAAGCACCGCAAAGCGATGCCGCCAAAATCATGGTCATGGTGGCCGCCGATTGTATGGGCAGCGGTGATGATGAGCTGGGTGGTAAATTGATGATCAACTTTATCAAGACCCTCAAGGAGATGGGGGACGAGTTGTGGCGGCTGGTGTTCGTCAACAGCGGCGTCAAGCTGACCATCGACGGCGCCGCCACCCTTGACGACCTGAAGGCGCTGGAGGATGGGGGCCTGACCATCCTGGTGTGTGGTACCTGCCTGGACCACTTCAACTTGCTCGCGCAAAAACAGGTCGGCCAGACCACGAATATGTTAGACATCGTTACCGCCATGCAACTGGCCGATAAGGTAATCAACATTTAACCATGCATTTCAAAGAAACGGATGTGCTTATCATCGGGGCAGGCATCATGGGCCTGACCATCGCCAGAGAACTTGTCAGAAAGGGTATCCAGCGCATCGTCATCATCGAAAAAGAGGCAGGACTGGGCCGCCACGCCTCAGGCCGTAACAGCGGTGTTCTGCATGCCGGCATCTATTATTCTCCGGACAGCCTGAAGGCGCGCAGCTGCCTTGCCGGCAACTTCCTGATGAAGGAATATTGTCGAAAGAAAAACCTGCCCATGATTGAAACCGGCAAGGTGATCGTGGCGCGCTGTGAATCCGAGTTGCCCACCCTCCACGAGTTGTATACCCGGGCGGTCAGCAACGGGGCCAAGGTGGACATGGTGAGTGAAAAGGACCTCTCGGCCATCGAACCCAATGCGTTCACCGTAAAAGAGGCGCTCTATTCTCATTATACAGCCGTCGTCGATCCTAAACTCATTTTGGAGCAGCTTCGCCGCGATCTCGAGCAGACCGGCAAGGTCTCGTTCTTGTTCAACGCCAAGTTCGAGGATTTGCGCGGCAGCCATACCGCCGTGACTAGCCGGGATGACATCAAGGCCGAATATTTCATTAATTCGGCCGGGGCCCATTGCGAAACCGTGTCGCGGGCCTTCGGAATCGGCCGGCACTATCGACTGATTCCCTTCAAGGGGGTTTACCGCAAGCTGACTCCGGAAGCGGCCAAAGCGATCAAGGGCAGTATTTATCCGGTTCCCGATATTCGCAATCCGTTCCTGGGCGTTCATTTCACACGCAATGTGCATGGGGACGTCTATTTGGGACCGACGGCGATTCCGGCTTTCGGGCGAGAGAATTACGGTATTTTTCAGGGCATCGGAGGAGAAGGACTACGCATCCTGGCCGATGATGCCGATTTGTTCTTCACCAACCCGAAATTCCGCGAAGTCGCCCTTGTCGAGCCGCGTAAGTATTTTTTCCCTTTCTTTTTCAAGGATGCGGCGCGGTTGGTCAAAACACTCGACCCCGATCATGTCCATCCCACCGGAAAGGTCGGTATCCGGCCCCAATTGGTCGACTGGCGGTCGCGTGAGTTGGTCATGGATTTCCGAGTCGAGTCGACGGATGAATCCTTGCATGTCCTCAATCCGATTTCGCCGGCCTTTACCTGTTCGATGCATTTGGCGCGGCAAATCGTTGATACGTATTTTTAAACCCGCCATCATCGTTTTTTTTCCATGGGTTACAGCTGAGTCGGTCAGGGTGAGCGCGGCAGCGCGAGCCCTGACATTATCCCAAGATCGTTCCCACCACCGGTTGTTATCGCATTCAAGATAATGTTTTTGGGCTGCGTTATCGGTCGTCGCAGTATTGATTATACGGTTTCCTTCCTCTGGCCTTGCCAAAAACATTATCTTAAACACGATAGGTAACGTGACCTACGGGCTGATTGTATGCTATGCACTCGAACGGGAATTAAGATATGGTAATTCTACTCATTCAACAGCAGCAAAGGTATAAACGGTAGCGCTTTCATCTGTTTGCCGTTGGGATCACTTTCACCATTGTCTACCGCACCGTTGTGATTGGTATCTTCTACACCATCGGGGATGCCATCCTGATCGCTATCAGCATCAAGTGGATCGGTCGTTGTACGCGGATCCGCATCGGGAATAAAAAATTCGGCTGCCAGATTGGTGGCTGCCGGATCTTGTGGTGCAGACAATCCGATCTCTGTGCCATCAAAGATACCGTCGCTGTCCGTATCGGGATCGCACGGATGAGTTTCATTGTCTTCTATTCCAAGTATGCTGTTGTTATCCCTGTTTTCATTACCATCGAGGATGCCGTCATCGTCGGTATCGGCATCATTGGGATCCGTGCAAATCGTATTTTCCAGCGAATCGATCAGGCCATCAGCATCACTGTCGACTTGCGGACCGGCCAGTTGTAATGTTCTGTTGTTATTTTCATAGCCGTGCTCGACAATCTGCTGGTTGGAATTGATTCTGCAGGTCACGATCAAATTCTTTTGCAGTGCATCTTCATTGCTAATATCCCATTCATAGGCCAATTCAATTGTCTCTTCCGGCTTTAAGTCTTCAATCAAACTGTTCATGATGATTCGGCTGGGATCCTCATCCGTGGCAATGACGACCGGAATATTCGTTCCTTCAACAGTTCCTGCATTGGTAATACGGACGTTGATGACGCGCGTCAGCGGTCCCATGTTTTTCGCAAACATTTCCGTTATCGTAAAGTCAGGCAGGAAGACGGCCGAATGCTCCGTATTGTTGGCTCGGTTGGAATCGTTTTGTTCGAGCAAAGGATCGGCAACGACCCACAGTTCCTTGCCCGGATCAATCTGCAAGGGCACCGTCCAGTCAGAAAAGGTAACATCAGCACTGGTGCCGGCGGGAACAGGGCCTGGGATGGTCACCGTACCGATCAGGTCGCCGTCATCCGATGGATCCCCAAAATAACAATTGACTTTTATGTTTTCCGCGGCAGTCAAACCGGAATTGTCAATGATCGCATGGATGCTTGCAAGGCCGTCTTTTTCGATGGGTGAGGGCGTGACGGCAATGGAATCCTCTTTAACGGCAAGGTCACCGATGATGGTGACTTCCGACATGCAAAGGTCCGTACGCCCCGCTTCTGGTGCATCGATATCGAGGATATTGCTTCCCGTGTTCACCTGTCGAACCGACGAGAGGACCTCCACCTGATTGTACACGATGGTGATGTTGCCGGAGGGCAATTGTGCACCGGTAAGCGCCTTTTCCATGCTATCCGATTGCGTAATCTGTATGCCCTGACCCCACATATTCAAGTTCGTGTCATAGTGGGCCATAAAAATGTCCTGCCCCGTTTCGGATGCATCGGGCCAAATCAGGGATATCTGGTTGTTATCTCCTTGGATCAGACGGAAATCGGACCCGCCGGAAGACATGTCGTTGTCAACAATGATTTGGCTGCCTGTCATGGCGAAATTGGTGGCCATGGTAAAATTGCCGCCACTGTACCAGACAAGGATGATGTCACCATTGTTGTCATAAGCCAGTTGGGGGTTGCTATCCTGCACATCGTTATCTGTGAGTTGAACGGGAGACAACCAGGAACTGCCATCGAATTGTATATAATACAATTCCTGATCCGTATCCGTGTTCAGGTCTCCATCCGCATCAATTGTATAAACATATACGCCAATTGTCCCATCGTACAACACATCGCTTTTCACGATGCCCCCCAAACTGCTGGCGGCGATTGCCCCCGAGGACCAGCTGGCGCCATCATAGATGGAATATTGGATCGTGTTCGGGGAACTGACTGAACCGAGAAGATCATTGTCTGGATTGGAGACCCAAACGACCAAAGCGCGATTACCGGATACGGCCAGCTTGGGTGTCCGATCCAGATGGGTATTACTGGTCAGGTTATTCGCCTGTCCCCACGATCCGGCAGATGAATCGAATAGGCAAACCGATATCTCCTGCTGGGCAAGGATATCATCCATGTCCGCAGTTTCATCGAAGATTTGTCCGGAGTTTTGCCACACGCTAACGGCACCGTTCGCAGTTGCGGCAACATCGGGATAAAAGTCCGCCGTACCCTCTTCGGACACGACGGAGGGCGTGGACCATTGGTCGTTGGAGTAAACGGAATACATTATTGATGTTCGGTTGTTATCGGTTTTCTGGAGCGTATCCGCAATCCAAACAAGCATCAGGTCATTGCCAATCGTGACCAATTCCGGATACGAATATGGATAGATGTCGATCTGGTTGGGAATGGTGCTCCCACTGGAAAACCCGGCTGATTCAGGCACGGTGGAACGTACTGAGGGTGTCAACCAAACTCCGGGTTTTACACTGCTCGAATAGGTTCTGGGCACTGGTTTCCAACCGGGGTCCGAGCTACCGGGCAATGAAAATGCCTCAAATGCGCCTCCCGCTGCTTCCGGCCATGCCCATGTGTACTCCCAAAGAGGCCGCGAATACTGAAAAAACAGCGCCGTTGCCGTAATCCCTCCCGAAAGCGCGACATCAAAAGAGTGATCCACAACCGTATCCACAAACGTGGCCGTGTAAGTGGCACCGATACCCAGATACCCTTCCACGGACAACGCTCCGGAGACCCCCACCCCGGCGATCGCCTTACCACCGATCTCCGGTGACAGGGCACCGGCAAAGTACCATTGGTCACCGGAAAATCCAGTAACGCCGAGTTTGGCGTCCAATCCGGCCCCAATTTCGCCTTTTACATATACCGGGACAACAATGGGAGGAACGGGAACGACTGTGTAGTATGGCCCAACCGGTATGCCGCCCGAAATTCCAGCCAATACATAACCGCTGTGCAAATGCCAGTCCTCCTGATAAAGAAGATCCATTTCTCCACCAAATGAGGTGCCGAACTTGACTCCTGCAATTTTGAAAAAGTCATCGTCCACAGCACCGACGACATTAAAACTGGCAATCCCATCACTGCGGATGGAAGTATTGAGGCTCAATTTGGAACCAAATGCGTATTTATTGCCTCCGAATAATGGAATGTCCTCTGGTACGGATGGAACAGAACTGCTGGGTTGCAGTAATTCAGTCAGGCCAAAGTTGATCGAATGTTCGTATGAAAAATCATTGTTGCCCACGGTGAGTGGCGGATTCATAAGCATCATGGGAGGCTTTGAAATCACCTCTATGTTGGCATCCACCGGATCGGATATTATCCCGTCCCCGCTTTGCGCGACAACGGTCAGTCTCCCGCCATCTCCGAAATCACTGCCCATATTGAATACATGACTCATCGAACTTTCCGCGTAAGATGCGGACGGCGTTTCAAAAATCACGGTTCCCGGAGCGGTTCCGTTCCAGTCTACCTGCGCACTGAAATTCAGTGAGAAATTAACACCGTCGAGAAAATAGGTGGTGTCTTTTCCGGTATTCGAATATTTCGATACGACATCGAGGATTCTCGGCTTGCCGGGAGTGGCGGAGGCTTTGAAAAGATTATAATACCTCTGTACGGATCCATCGGAAGGTATGGTCAATTCAAAGGACCGGGGCAGATAGCCATTGGCAGAAATAAGTAACGTATGTTCTCCCGGATCGACGTCGGACAAGCTGACAATAAAATCGAAATAATAGTAATTTTTTTTCTACTAAAACGAAATCCAATATTGTTACCCATCTTCGATCTCCACCTATACGTTGATGATCATCTTACAATTGAAAAGCAAAAAAACCCTTTTCAGGCAACCCGGCTATATCCCGTGAACGATTACTATTGATTCAATTTCCATGCTACAGGCGGGATTTCCAAAGAAGCACTCAAATCATTTCCAACCCCCGCAACCGATTGAAGGCAAAGGCCAGCTCGATCCCCCGAAACCCGACGAGATGACCGGAAATACGGTCGCTGATCACATCCAGCCCTTTTTGTTCGATGTCCGCGATGATCCTATCAACGATTTCCGGCAGGGGGGTGTTGCCATCCATGTAGGTCTTCGCGTATTCCATGGCCAAGCCGATGGCTCGGGTTTGGGACAGCTCCATCAGTTGCTCCAGGTCCGTCAGATCGATCTCCTGACGACCATAGTTCAGATGGTGGACGTCCCGGGCGACGATTCTCTTTTTTCCATATTCGTTCATGGGGTCCATGCTTTCGGCCACCGGAATACGTTTTGAACGGTGGAGGGCATAGGGCCTCCCCTCATGACGACGTTTGGATGGATCCTGGTTGGCGATGGCATGGGCCTTTTCGGTCACATCCATGGGCTGGTAATTTTTTACCTGGATCACATGGTCGGCCACGTCGAAATAATCCCCCACCCCGCCTAAGACCAAAACCGTAGATATATTTTTTTTCCGGAACAGATCGCCGACCCGGTCGATAAATGGCGTGATCGGCTCATCGGTCTTGCTCACCAATTGCTGCATCTTGTGGTCGCGGACAATGAAATTTGCGGCGCAGGTGTCCTCGTCCATGAGCAGCACTTCGGCTCCGGATTCCATGGCCTCCATGATGGTCGCCGCCTGGGATGTGCTTCCGCTGGCATTGGTTGAACAAAACGATGCAGTGTCCTTTTTTAGGGGCAGGTTCTGAATGAAGGCCGAAATATTCGTCTTGAGCACCGGCCGACCGCTGTAGGCCCGCACCTTCACCGATCGGGCATTGGCGACGCAGCGCTCCCGGCCGTCTCCGGGAATGTGGTTGTAGATGCCGGCCTCCAGGGCGCCGAGGAGGGTCGACTTGCCATGGTATCCGCCGCCGGTGATCAGCGTGATGCCTCGGGGAACACCCATTCCCTTTATTTTTCCGGCATGGGGCAGGGTGATTTCATGCATCAGGCTGTTCGGTGCCTGGAAAGGGATCGTCGTCGCCGTGTCCATGGGTTTGTCGCTGGTACCGCTTTTACGCGGCAGAACCGAGTGGTCGGCAATGAAAGCCACCCAGCCGAGTGCGTCCAGTTTGCCTCGCAGATACTCGGCATCCTCGGCTGCGGCCACATGGCGGCGAAGTGCCAGGTGGTCGGCGCTATCGTCCAGAAGCACCTGGTGGACGATGTCCGGTAGCGCCTGCAGTAGCATGTGCGCGGCAATATCCCCCAGAATGCGTCTTCCCTCGGCGGGAAGACCCACGAAACAGCGCACTTCGATCGTTTCGTCGGTGAGGACCACACTGCTTCTCTCCAGGATGGCCTGGCCCGGTTCGTCGACGGTGATGATCCCGCCGAATCCGGTGCCCTGACGCGTCCCGCAGATACGACGGCTGGCCTCGAAAAACCGCCGGGCCAGATAATCGGCGCAGGCGATGCGTTTTACTTTGGAATCCGTGGTCAGCCTGATGATACGGCGATCGTCGCGCCGGACCCGAATGCGGTAGATCCCGGTATGCGGTGGCGCGTAGGGGTCCTTGGGGATCTGTTGAATCGTCAGCCTGAAGCAATCGAATTCGTAACCGCCCAGGATGCGCTGGTAATTGCCATAATCCCGGCCATCAATGGCTTGCAGTATGTTTTCAAGATCGTTTGTCGATCGCATTTCTCCAAATCAGGCGCTAAAAAAATGATCCCATTTTTAAGCGCATGTCGATTTTTCGCTTGCGTTTTAATGGCTTTTTGCTGATATTTCTATGCACATGAAGCACTTGTTTCTCTTCGGTTATCTGTATTTGTAAAACGCATAATTAATTAAAGCCTATTTTTATTCCCCTGTCGAGAATTTCGCCGATAATTCCTGATTGTTTCCGGTATCGAACAGATGCAAACGAATGTTAACGGGGAAAAGCCATGCGAGTGTTTAGCTTAATCTTTTTTATTGTACTGTTGGTTGCGGGTCCGGTATGGGCCGGACCGGCCGAGGCTTTGGGAGATGAACTACAGACCTGCGGCGTTCTGAATCCCAACACCGTGCCGGACAATTGGGTTTCCGTGGGTGTATTGACCGGTCAGCACCAGTCGTGTTTTACCTACATTCCCCCCTCTTTTCGCTACGTTCCCATGGGGGAGGCATCCAATCTCTATGCCGAGGATGATTACACCAGTGCCTCAATCATCGGCGGTGTACTGCCCGCAGGATATCGATGTGACCTGAATGGTGTGATCAACTGGTATGGCGATATCGTTTCCCAGACTGGCTGTACGAACACGAGGCTTGAGTGGGTTGATACCGATGCATCCAGTTTCGTGTATTCCTGCACCAAAAATAATGTCCCACTGGTCGGTGGGGTGAAGGCGATCATCGACGGTTCGAACGGATTGCTCTGCAGCGTGACGGTAATGGGATATGCAATGCCACAAAACAATATCAAGAAAGCATGTCAGTTGTCCCAGATCCTGCATGGTGTGAAGTGCGCCAACCCGCAACAAGGTGGCAAGATCTGTCATAAGCCGATCTGCAGTAACCGCTGTAAGGCATCCGGCCACCTGAGCGGCTACTGCAATTCTTTCGAGGAGTGCGTCTGCGTTGAGTAACTCAACTTTTTAAGAGGCCCAAGCATGAGTTGTCCGCATTGCCATACGGCGGCTCTGGCCAACGCCAAATTCTGCCACCAGTGCGGACGGCGTCTGTCAATCGACTGCCCCACCTGCGGAACCGCCAATCCACCGAAAAGCAAATTTTGCGGCGAATGTGGTACGTCCCTCGTCGACGCATCCAAAAGCAGCACGCCTTCCCCTCCTGCGTCCACCGATGCACACCATCAACCCGTGATTACCCAAGGGGTACGCCGCCATTTGACGACGCTGTTCACCGATTTAACGGGTTACTCGCGAATGATGGAAAGATTCGATCCCGAAGATGTCCAGGCCCTCATGGCATCGATCACCCGTGACAGCGTGAAGATCATCGAAACCTATAACGGCCATGTCGAACGAATCATCGGTGATGAGGTGTTGGCCATATTCGGTCTTCCCGTCGCCCATGAAGACGACGCCATTCGGGCCATCAAAGCGGCGCGTGAAATCCATGCAACGGTCCAGCGGCTCAAACCGAGCAACATGCGCTTGACGACACCGCTGGCCATGCACACCGGAATCAACACCGGACTGGTGGTCACCGAGCACTCGGCACCCATCGACGGGGTTTTCAATCTGTCTGGAGAAGCGGTCAATATCGCGTCGCGATTATCGGATTTGGCAGGACCCAATGAAATCCTGGTGGGGCCGGAAACCTATCGCCAGGCATTCGGGTTCTTTGACTTCGATGTCAACCCATCCGTTCCCCTTGAGGGGGCGTCCCATGCGATCTCCGTTTATACCGTCGGCGATGAGAAGGCGCGTCCCATCGCCGGACGCCGGAAATTAGAGTTCAACGCCGAATTGGTCGGCCGGCAATCAGAGTTGGATCTTTTGCTCAAAAAAATGGAGGGATTGAAGCAAGGCAGGGGATCCATCATTTCCATTGTCGGCGAAGCCGGTACGGGTAAAAGCCGGTTACTGGAGGAATTTGAAAAAGCGGTGGCCGGCAAGGGCATCACCTGGATTACCGGTTACGCGTATGCGCATACCCAGCAGATTCCTTTCTATCCGCTGGTGGGTATCGTGCGGCGATGGTTAGCCCTGGATGGCTCCGCCACCGCGGAAGCGATGAGCACCGGCATCGCGGAGCGGGTCGGGAAGCTGCTGGGTCCCAAAGCCGAGGAAATCCCCATCATCCAGGGGCTCATCGGCCAGGACGTGGCCGAGACGGAGGGCATGAGCCCCGAGGAATGGCGCAAACGATTGAAATCGGCCATGCTCAATCTGCTGTCGGCCATCGCTCGCCAGGCACCCACCGTCTTCATCATGGAAGACGTTCACTGGGGAGATGTTGCCTCTTACAGGCTACTCAAGGATATTATCTTTAACTTCGACCAGCCCGCCATGGTGATCACCACCACCCGTCCTCACGCCAGCCTGTTCACCAGTCATGAGGTCGAGGTTATCGCCCCCATGTTTTTGGAGATCCGTCTCGGTGAACTGTCGCCCGCGGAAACCGAGACCATGATAACCTCCATGCTCAATGCCGATACCCTGCCCGAGAATCTGTGCCGTCAGATTCACCAACGGACCGAGGGCAATCCTTTTTATTTGGAGGAGATTCTAAACGCCTTGGTGGATTCCGACATCCTCGTTTTTAGCGATGGGTGTTGGCAAATGAATCGGGCATTTGGAGAAGCGGATATTCCATCCACGATTCATGGCATCATCGCTTCGCGAATGGACCAGTTAGACCACCAGGACAGACGGATTCTGCAGGAGGCCGCCGTGATCGGAAGGGCGTTTCTTTACGATATTTTAAAGCGCATTTCCGTATATGCTGAGGCGGTGGACGACGGGCTTTACAGGCTGGAACGGGCCGGCTTGATCAAACCCAGGGCCCTGCAACCGGAAATGGAGTTCATGTTCAAGCATGCCCTGATTCAGGAGGTCAGCTATGGCAGTCTGCTACGTCGCGAGCGGCAGCGGGTCCATGAGCGTATCGGGCGAACCATCGAACACCTCTATCAGGATCGATTGTCGGAATTCGATGAAACGTTGGCGATCCATTTCCAAAAGAGCATCGCCACCGCCAAAGCCACCGATTATCTGATCCGTTCGGGCACCAAGGCCCTGCGACGATGTGCCTTGGATGAATCGGATCAGTACTTCAAAACCGCCAAATCCATGTTGGAACAGCAGCAGTTGGCTACGCCGGAGACCAAAAAGCGACTCCTGGACGTGGTCAACCAATGGGCGTTCGTCTTCTATTACAAGGGTATGAATCGTAAGCTTCTGGAACTGTTGGAAAATCAGCAGCCCCTGCTGGAGGGTCTGAATGATCCGGTGCGGGAGGGCTTTCACTGGGCCTGGCATGGCTGCGCACTCTGGCACCGCCACCGTTTTGTGGAATCCTACGACAGCCTGATTAAGGCCCATCAACTGGGCCAGACCGCCGCGCACCCCTATCTGACCGGATATGCCAGCGCCTGGTTGAGCTGGCCGTGCTCGGAATTGGGCCGTTTCGACGAGGCCATTGAATTTAGTGAGCAGGCCGAAGCCTTGTTTGTGGATGGGGCGGTCCAGGACGCCTATATTTATTTCAATGCGCTCAGCAGCAGCGGGTACGCGTATTGGCACAAGGGTGATGCCGGGCAAACGGATAAGCTAGGCAGACGATTAATAAAATTCGGAAACCGCCATGGCAATGTGCGCAGTCTGGTTTCCGGCCACTGTTGCCTGGGGTGGAAGGCACTGACCATCGGTGACACCGACGGTGCCACGGCGAGCTTCAAAACCGCCGTGGGGCTTTCGGCCGATCCCTGGTACTCACAGTTTCCCAAGCTCGCACTGTGTTACGGGGCCATCAGTAGTGGCAAAATTGACGAAGCGCTACCCCTTTTAGACCAGTTGATCGCGTTCAGCGATGACAACGGAGCCGAATTCGTCGGGGATCCTGCCAATTTTTTCAATGGTTTTGCAGCCATCTTAAAGGGGCGGGTCGACCAGGGCCTGGAAAAAATGGAATTTTTGCTGGCGCGATGGAAGACCGCCGGCTGTCGCCTGCGCCATCTGACCTGCGGATACGTAATGGGGCGCGTTTATTTGCATTTATACCAGGAGGCCTTGAAGACGTCGGCACATCCGGCGTCACCCCGGACGGCCCAATGGGCTGACAAAGGCATCCATTGGTTCCAAACCTGTGTGTCGGCGGCCCGGGACATGGGGGCCGTCGTTTTGGAGGGGCAGGCATTGTTGGGGGCAGGAACGGTGTTGGCGATGATGAATCGATCGGAATCGGCCGTTGACATTCTGAACCAGAGCGTGGACGTGTTTGCCAGGGTTCAGGCCACGGTTCACATGGCACAGGCCAAGGCGGCCATCGACGCCCTATCTATTGCCCATCCAGAAATGGCCAATTTGCCCGATATCGGCGTTACGCGAAAAATTTAATCCTCGGAATATCAACTCGAAAAAGTGGAACCGGAGCAGGGGTGGTGCGAAGGGACTGATCACGTGGGGTGTTCAGTTGGACAGCGGTGTGTCCGTTGCGATGCTCCGGTTTAATAGAATTATAAGGCTGAAGCGGATGCAGATCAAGGGGGCCAGATTACCATGTGGTAATTTTTAGATCAGGTTCCCGTAAGCTTGAAGTGGTAGGCTGCGAGTCAACGATGGGACGAAACCCATTGATACTTTCTCCTCTTCTTCCTCATGCCGGGCCGCGTGTTGGCGGCCCGGCCTCCTTTTTGTCTCTACCCGAATCTTGATGAACTCGGAAAAAGACTCCGTCAATCTTCTGAATGGAAACTGCGAATGATATACCCACCGCTTTTCTCGTCCGGTTCCAGTTCCATGAGACCGCGGCCGGCGGCTTCATCCAAGAGGTGTTTGAAAGAGCGAAACCCGTAATAGGATTCGTTGAATCCCGGCCGGCGGCGTTTGAGCGTCTGTTTGACCATGGATCCCCAGATCTTGTCTTCCGATCCACGTTCCTCGGCCAGCGCCTCCAGGGTCTCCATCACCAGATCCAGGGCTTCCTGGGTCAGTGTTTCCGCATCCTCCTTCGACCCCGACTCATGAGCCTGCGGTTTGCCGCCTTTGGCCGGTGGCTTGCGGGCCGGTTTCTTGGCTTTTTTCTTTTTGCGTACCAGGTCGTCGTAATAGATGAACTCATCGCAATTGGCCATCAGCAGATCCGAGGTGGAATTTTTTACGCCTACGCCAATGACATTTTTGTTGTTTTCACGCAGTTTGCTGACCAATGGCGAAAAATCCGAATCGCCACTGACGATGACAAAGGTGTCCACATGGGATTTGGTGTAGCACAGGTCCAGGGCATCCACCACCATGCGAATGTCGGCGGAATTCTTGCCGGATTGACGCACATGGGGAATTTCGATCAACTCGAAGGCCGCCTCGTGCATGCCGGCCTTGAATTCCTTGTAGCGTTCCCAGTCGCAGTAGGCTTTTTTCACCACGATGCTGCCTTTGAGCAGCAGGCGTTCGAGCACCTTGTTGATGTCGAATTGAGAATAACGGGCATCGCGAACGCCCAGGGCGATGTTTTCAAAATCGCAGAACACGGCCAGATTGGCCGTTTCCAATGTTTTGGTCATGATTTCCTTTCCAGGTGTTTTCCGAGTGGTTCAGATTTACAAACAATAAAACCATCTTATCTTCAATTAACAACGATGCCAACCGGAAAGGAGGCCGCCATGGTCGAACTTAACGAGATATCCGACACCTATCCCATGGAAACCCTCACTTTGGAGATCAACGACCCGGATCTGGACCTCACCGGTGCCAGTGCCATCGCCAAAACCAATGCCCGTTCCATCAACAGCAATGCCATGATGCTGTCCTACCACAGCGCCAAGACCGGCGAGTTTTGGCCTCACTTCGACTGCGGTGGCGGTGACCGGCCGCCATGGGTCGTTTTCGCCGAAGCCCGAGGCTACAATCTCAAGATCGACATCAACCACGGCGAGTTCGAATTTTATTACGTGCGGTTGTAAACGAGGATAAAATTTTTACGCAACGCCAATATCGGCCAATCTGACCATTTTTTGGACGCACACCATCAATGATGATGCGTTTCATGGTGTTCCTGCGGCCTTTATCATTGCGGATGGACCCGCTGCATTTCAATCCGGTGGTTGACAGTTGAAATAAACGCCCGCAATATAGTGAATACGCCTTAGAATCAAGCCCGGTCGCTCAAATCCCTTGTTCGCATTGAAGATGGAGGATCCATGCAACAGCCAATCAAGGTTCCGGAAATTGGAGAGAATGTAGAGTCGGGAGTAGTCGTGACCGTCCACATCAAGATTGGAGATACGGTGGCCGTGGACGACACCGTGATCGAGTTGGAAACCGACAAGGCGTTGGTAGAGATTCCATCGCCTTTTGCCGGCCGGGTTGTCGAGGTGCTGGCCAAAGCCGGTGCACAGATGCGCGTCGGGGAGGTCATTGCCCGTGTGGACATCCACGCAGCGGACCAACCGCACGAATCACCAACGCCCGCGGTGGATGGTGACGGGCACGGGGACAGCGGCATGGAGGCCTCGCCGGGTCCTCTGCATCAGCCGTCGCCCCAAACATCCGACACCCAGCCGAACCGTCTTCCCGTCCCGGCATCACCATCGATTCGGCGGCTGGCCAGGGAACTGGGGGTTGATATTTTCATGGTGGACGGCAAGGGGCCGGGTGGCCGAATCACCGAAGCGGACGTAAAATCCCATGTTCGCCAGGGGAAGGCGGATTCCTCGGGCCCCGCCACCGCATCGTCTCCCTTCGATTCGAACCATTGGGGCGACGTCGATATCCAGGAAATGGACACCGTCCGTCGGTTGACGGCCCAGAGCACGTCAGCCTCCTGGACAACCATTCCCCATGTCACCCAATTCGACGAGGCCGACATCACCGGGGTGATGGCCTTCATCGAAAAAAACAGGCGTCGTGCGGAAAACGCCGGTGTCAAACTCAGTCTGACGGCCATTGTGACCTGGATCTGTGCCCATGGGTTGAAGCGCTTTCCCCGATTCAACGCCTCAATCGACGTGGCCAAAAACCGCATTACCCTCAAACGCTATGTGAATATCGGCATCGCTACGGACACGCCCCGCGGTTTGCTTGTGCCGGTGATTCGTGATGCCGATCGGTTAAATATTTTGAAGATCGCCGAGACCATCAACGACCTGATGACCCGGGCGCGCAGTAAAAAGATCCGTTCGGATGAAATGGACGGCGGTACGTTTACCATTTCCAACCAGGGGGGGATCGGTGGGACGGGCTTTACTCCCCTGGTATTATGGCCCCAAGTGGCCATTCTGGGCGTGAGCCGACACAGTATACGGCCAGTCTATATCAAGGACCAGTTCGAGCCGCGTGCCGTTTTACCCCTTTCGCTTTCCTACGACCATCGTAACATCGACGGTGCCGATGCGGCGCGATTTTTACGCTGGATCTGCGAAGGACTGGAGCAGCCGTTGAATTTATTTCTCGAATGAACGGCGATGCCCTAAAAATCCGCGAACAGAGCTTGCGAATTCCAGACAATGCGCTGTATAAAAGATCCTTTTTGACGGGCAGGGGCATGCGTACACGCCAATTCCGACAGGTTAGTTGAAAGCGAGTTAGATTCATGACAGACAACCACACCCAACTAGCGGTGATCGGCGCGGGACCGGGGGGGTATACGGCCGCCTTCCTGGCCGCCGATTTGGGCATGGCCGTTACCCTCATCGATCCGGCGGAGCATCCCGGTGGGGTTTGCCTTTACAGGGGGTGTATCCCTTCCAAGGCCCTGCTTCACGTGGCCGGCCTGATTCACGAAGCGGCGGCGGCCGAGGCATGGGGCGTGACATTCGGTAAACCCAAAATCGACATCACGCGGATGGGGCACTGGAAATCCGGTATCGTGGCCAATCTGACGAGTGGGTTGGGACGCCTGGTCGCGCAGCGAAAAATCACCTATCTGCGAGCCACGGCAAAATTCAGCAGTCAGAATATGCTTTCCCTGACCGATATCGCCGGCAAGACCCGTTCGCTAGGCTTCGACCACGCGATTCTGGCCACCGGCTCCCGAGCCGTTGACCTGAATCTGTTCCCGCAAGAAGAGGCGCGTATTTGGAATTCCCGCAACGCTCTCGATCTGGAAACGGTCCCCAAGTCGCTGCTCGTCGTGGGCGGCGGGTATATTGGTTTGGAACTGGGCAGCGTTTACGCCGCTTTGGGGACGGAGGTCACCGTCGTGGAGATGCTGCCTCATTTATTGGATGGCGTCGATCGGGATCTGGTGCGCTTTCTTTCCAAGACGCTGACCGCGCGGTTTAAGGCGATCTTGCTCAATACCACGGTGCAGGGGGTCAAGATCCAGAAAAACGGGGTTAAAGTCACCTTTCAGACGGGTGAAGAAAAGCTGCAAAATCAGCTGTTTCAGCGGGTCCTCGTGGCGGTGGGCCGACGTCCCCATACGGCCGGACTGGGGTTGGACGATGCCGGGGTGACGATCGATGACAACGGTTTTGTAAAAACAGATCAACAGTGCCGGACCCGTACGGATACCATTTTTGCCATCGGTGACATCGCCGGCCAGCCCATGCTGGCCCATAAGGCGTCATACGAAGCACGCATTGCCGTGGAATCCATTGCCGGAAAAGATGTGGTCATGGATCCGGCGGCCATACCGGCGGTTGTGTTCACCGACCCGGAGATCGCCTGGACCGGCCTAACCGAGACGGCTGCCAAACAAAAGGGAATAAACGTCGACGTGGCGCGATTCCCCTGGGCGGCCTCGGGCCGTGCCGTGACCCTGGGGCGAAGTGATGGACTGACCAAACTATTGACCGATCCAGTTTCCAAACGCATTTTAGGCACGGGCATCGTCGGCCCAGGGGCCGGGGAGTTGATTGCCGAAGCCACCCTGGCTTTGGAAATGGGGGCCAATGCCATGGACATCGGATTGACCATCCATCCCCATCCTACCCTTTCGGAAACATTCAAGGAAACCGCCGATATGATCGATGGGACGGCCACGCACTACTATCGGCCGAAAAAGAAAAGTGCAACGCCGACTTGAAAAATCTCTATCATTTCCTTGCATTTCTTCGGGCGCATGATATGGTTTAAAGATCATTTGGGTCTGCCAGTGTTGACAGGCCGGTTTCTTTCTGAGGGATCGATCCATTTGATAAGAGTGGCGCCTGAAGTCTGAAGCAATGATTCATTTTTTTTTTACCTGTAGGAGGATGTAGGCATGGCAAATGGTATCGTGAAGTGGTTTAATGACAGCAAAGGGTTTGGTTTTATCGAGCAGGAAGACGGACCGGATGTATTCGTTCATCATTCGGCCATCATTGCCACTGGATTTCGATCGCTTAGCGAAGGTGACCGGGTAACGTTTGATATCGAGGAAGGTCCCAAAGGACTTGCCGCGGCAAATGTGAAAGTCGTCTGAGGTTACGTTATCCCGTTTTTAAAGGGGCATTGCCATGTCGGCAATGCCCTTTTTTTGTTTTTACTGCTGGTCTGGCAGGGCGACACCGGACTGACCGGTATACTTTTCCCTCAATTTCGGTTTTTCGATCTTTCCGGTCGGACTGCGGGGAACATCGGCGAAAATCACTTTGCGTGGCCTCGTATAGCGGGGCAGCCCTTCACAAAAGGTCATGAATTCGGCTTCGTTCATGGTTTGCGATGGCTTGACTTTGACCACCGCCAGGGCAATTTCTCCCAGGCGATCGTCGGGATACCCGATCACGGCGGCATCCTGTATCTTGGGATGGCTCATGATAAAGCTTTCGATCTCCACGGGGAAGATATTCTCACCACCGGTGATAATCACGTCCTTGGCACGGTCCACAAGCCAGATAAACCCGTCCGCGTCCTGTCGGGCAATGTCGCCGGTGAGCAACCAGCCATCCTTCAGAGTGTCGGCCGTTGCCTCGGGATTCTTGTAGTATTCCTTCATCACGCCGGCACCCTTGACCGCCAGTTCCCCACTGATACCGGGTGGCGCCGGTTTCAATTTCTGTTCGTCTATCCAGGCGTTGAAATCCACGATCATGCACTCCCACTCAAACCCGGGGACACCGATGGCGCCGACCTTGTGGGTGTTTTCCAAACCCAGGTGAACACAACCCGGGCCGGTGCATTCGGTCAGCCCGTAATTCGTGTCGTAGGCATGGTGGGGAAAAACCGCCTTCCAATTCTCGATCAGGGCCGGCGGTACCGGCTGGGCGCCGATATGCATCAATCGCCACTGGTCCAGAGCATAATCCTTCAAATCGATCTGCTTGTCTTCGATGGCAATCAGAATATCATGGGCCCAGGGTACCAGCAGCCAGACAATGGTGGCTTTTTCCTCGGATACCGCTTCGATAATATGCTTGGGGTCGATGCTTTTCAGAATAACCGCCTTGGCGCCCACCAAGAAGCTGCCGAACCAGTGCATTTTGGCACCTGTGTGATAAAGGGGGGGGATGCACAGGAAGTTGTCCTCACGGGTTTGGTGATGGTGCATGTTCTCTACCTGGCAGGCAAATTCGAGGTTTCGATGGGTCAGATGAACGCCTTTGGGGCGCCCGGTGGTACCGGAAGTAAAATAGAGTCCGGCACTGTCGGCGCTGCTGATGGCAATTCCGGGATCGGTGTCATCGCCATCGAGAAGAAAATCCGTGTATGCTTCTGCGTAATGCGGGCGCTTTTCTTCGGGGCCGACAAAAACATAGGTATGAATCGTCTGGTCGATGACGGATTTGATGGTATGAATGCGATCGATAAAGGCATCGCCGAAAATCATCGCCTTGGCTTCCGCCAGCGTCGTGCAGTATTCGATGTCCTCCGCGTTGAAACGAAAATTGAGGGGTACCACCCAGGCACCCGTGCGCAGGATGCCAAAATAAACGGGCAACCACTCCAGGCAGTTCATCATCAACAAAACAACCTTGTCGTTTTTACGGATGCCCCGTTTCAACAATGCATGGGCGATTTGATTGGCTTGCCGATCAAATGTCGTCCATGTGATTTCCCGTCGTGAACCGGCCGTGGGATCTCTTTCCACCAGGGCAACGTCCTGGCCGTAACGTTCCGCATTCCTGGCCAATATATCGGTAATCGGCATCGTTCCCCCCTATTTTCTTAAAAAGACCATTTCCGATACCTTCATCACCGGTTGGTCGTCTTGGGTCAGCTCTACCCGCACCCGGGCGATGCGGCCTTGGGTGTCGATTACCCGGGCCGTGGCGATGACATCCTTGGCCGGGTCGGCGGCGTGCAGGATTTCCATATCGCAATTCAGCGGAAGGCCCACATGACCCAGTGAATTGGCCACGGCGGCCATGACCTGCTCCGCAAGGGTGAACAAGGCACCGGTATGGGTATAGCCCAAGAAATTGGGTAGCTGTGGCGTTCCGGGCAGCTTGGCCGTGGCCCGACCCGGTTCGAATTCGGTGAAACAGATCGACAGGGCACGGGCCAAAGGAGACGTTTCCAGGGCCTGGCGCAGGGCGTCCAGGTCTTCGTCCTTGATGGCATCGCGCACGGCATCCGGTTCGCTGGCCGCTTCGACCACGGAAAGTTTTTGCCGGTTACGCTCCTCGACCCCGCGGGTGAGCCAGGACACGGCTTCGTTGTAAGGCGTGGGGATGTTGAGCCGTTTGCCTTCGGAAACGATGATTTCATTGAGATTGCCGATCTCCGTGGGGCGTCCGGCTTCCACATCCTGCAGCATGGAGACCCGGTTGTCCTTGGTGGAGGCAAAGGCCTTGAGGGAAAAGGCCAGGGGATCGTCCAGCTCTGGGATGTCAATTCCCTTGGCACGGGCAACAGCGGCCAATTCCCGGCTCAGGGCGCCAATGATGTTAACCGACGGTTCGTGGCCCACCGCCGTGCCGCCGGTGAGTCCGGTCAGGGCGGCGACCACATTGGTGGACACGTTAGCGATCAATTTTTTCCAGATGACACCGTTGATATCCGGGGTGGTGTGCACGTCCAGACCGGCTTCCTGGAATCGCTGGACCATCTGTTCGAAGCCGGGACGGACGACCCCGTCGAAGGGGCCGATAACCAGCAAGGGCCCCAGACCGCCCACATAGCGGACCTCGTTCATGCTCACCGGCATGCCCGAATGGGCCGTGATACCGCCCACGACCTGTTCTGGTCCCACAACCTCGGCGATTACTTCCAGGTTGCCCAGACCGTTTTGAACCGACAGGACCGTGGTGTCCGGGCCGATCATGGGCAGTGCGCTCTCGATGGCCGACCGGGTATGATAGCCTTTCACCGCCACCATCACCACATCTTTGACGCCGACCGATTTAGCATCCGAGGTAATGGCGATCTGCGAGTGGGTACGCTTCCCGTCCGGCCACTGCATCCACAGTCCTTCTTTGTCGATCAGGTGGACGCGCTCGGTGAGTACTTCGATCAGGGTAACCGAAAACCCCTTTTGCGCAAAAAGACTGCCGAAGATGGATCCCAGGACCCCGGCTCCGACGATGGCGATTTCCATGGCGCACCTCCCTGGCATTTGATAGCGATGTTCCGTGATTGGTTAACGGCACGGTCTACTTGAACGCGCGTCCCCGGTCGAAGGCCACCAGATTCAACTCCTTGAACTTGGGCGGCACCCGGTTGGCGATGACCGACTTCCAGCCGTCCACCGGCAGATCCAAAAGCGTCGACGCGATCGCCAGCAAGATAGTGTTCACCAAACGGGGGTTGCCCAATTCCTCGGCCATGGGCAGGGCGTCCACGAAGATCGGATCGCCGCTCTCCTGGCGGATGACCGCCTCGGCGTCCTCCGGGTAGCTGCCCATGCCTGCGTATATGGCCGGTGGAATGATGCGCTGCAGGCTGGTGATCACCCGCCCGGTGGGCCGCAGATAATGCAGCCAACGGACCGTCTCGGCCAACTCGAAGGAGAGCAGAATGTCCGCCTCGCCCAACATGATCATGGGCGAGTAGACCGTCTCGCCGTAACGCACGTGACTGGTCACCACTCCGCCGCGTTGGGACATGCCGTGAATTTCACTCTTCTTGGCATCATACCCGCTGAGCATGGCCACGTCCGACAGAATCTCGCTGGCCGTGATTACCCCCTGGCCGCCGGTGCCCACCACCAGCACGTTGGTTGTCTTGGTATTCTCACGATTCATTGGTACGCTCCTGTTATTGGATGACGCCGATGGCATCTTGTTTACAGATCTGCTCGCAAAGGGCGCAACCGTAGCAACTGGCTGCATCGATATGGGCGTAGCGGCGCTCCTTCTTGCCCTCCTCGTCGGGGATGATCGCGCCCTGGGAAATGGACGGGCAACCCAGCTTAAGGCACAGCTTGCAGCCGTTGCAGGCGGTTGTGTCCACCACGCGCACGGCCGCCGGATCCGGACGGAACAACTGGATGCACGGCCGTTTGGTCACCAGCACCGACGGGCCGTCATGCGCGATCTCCTCCTTGAGGGCGGCAATGGTGCCGTCCAGGTCGAAGGGATCGATCTCCCGGGCCCGCGCACAGCCCAGGGCCTTGACCAGGGTGATGATGTCCACGGCATTGGTGTCCTCCATCTGCAGGGTCTTGCCCGTGCCCGGGTTCTGCTGCCCGCCGGTCATGGCCGTGATGCGGTTGTCCATGATGATCACGTTAACGTTGCCCTTGTTGTAAATCACGTCCAACAGGCTGGTGATGCCCGAGTGAAAGAAGGTCGAATCGCCGATGGCGGCGAACACCGGACGTTTTTCTTCCAGACCGGCTTGGGCCATGGCCTTGACCGTGCCGTGGGCCATGCTGATGCTGGCCCCCATGCACAAGGTGGTGTCGATGCTTTGCAGGGGCGGCAGCACGCTCAAGGTGTAGCAGCCGATATCGCTGTGCACGATGGCCTTCATCTTGTTCAGGGCGAAAAACAGGCCCCGGTGCGGACAGCCGGCGCACAGCAGCGGCGGCCGGGGCATCTCGCCACCCGGCGCAACGTCCCGCACCGGCGGCAGGTCGAAGGGCAGTACCCCGGCCTGGGCAAAGCCCGCGGCCACGGCCTCCGGGGAAAGTTCGTCCAGCTTGGAGAAAAAGGCCTTGCCTTCCACGGCCAGTCCCAGGATGCGAACCTCGTCCTCGATATACGGCTCGAGTTCCTCCACCACGAACAACCGGTCCACCTTGGCGGCGAATTCCCGGATCATCCCGGATGGCAGGGGATAAGTCATCCCCAGCTTGAGCACCGACGCCTCGGGCAGGATCTCCTTGACGTACTGATAGGCGATGCCGCTGGTGATCACTCCGATTTTGGTGTCGTTCATCTCCATGCGGTTGAAGGGACTCTTCTCGGATACGGCTCCAAGCGTCGCTTCCCGCTCGAGCACCAGGGGGTGCCGCAACTTGGCAAAGGCCGGAATCATGACGAATTTCTTCAGGTCTCGCTTAAAGCCCTCGGGCGCGGGAATCGGTCGGCTGTTTTTCGCATCCGTGGCCACGATGCCCTTGGCATGGCAGACCCGGGTGGTCATGCGCAAGAGGGTCGGCGTATCGTACTGCTCGGAGAGCAAGAGACCCGCCTCGACCATGTCCTTGGCCTCCTGACTGTCGCTGGGCTCCAGCATGGGAATCTTGGCGAACCGCGCGTAATAGCGGTTGTCCTGCTCGTTCTGACTGCTGTGCATGCCCGGATCGTCGGCGCACACCATCAGCAGCCCTCCGGGGATGCCGGTGTAGGCCAGGGTCATCAACGGATCGGCGGCCACGTTGAGCCCCACGTGCTTGCAGGTGAACAGGGTCCGTACGCCGGTCATGGCCGACCCGATGGCCACCTCCAGGGCGACCTTCTCGTTGGGCGCCCACTCGGCGTAGACACCGTCGTAGGTGGCAAAATTCTGCAGAATCTCTGTGCTTGGCGTGCCCGGATAGGCACTGGCCACCTTGATCCCCGCCTGATAGGCGCCAAGGGCGACCGCCTCGTTACCGGATAGGATATGCTTGTTCATGTTGGTCTCTCCCGTGACTCGTACTGTTGGAGCGAAGGTCTCGCTCCGATGGTTTTAATGAACGCGACATGTCCGTGACACTGTCGGTCGAAAACGTCGATGATGGGTTATGGGGCCCGCGCTTATGTCTCGGTCACACCGGCCCGCGCTTTGAAAATGAACCAAAATCAATGTTTAAATTAGATAGAATTATTTATTAACAGCATAATATTTAATTTAAGTCAATATATAACTTATTTAATAAAGATATCGGTTGAAATGGCATAATTTCTTAAAAGGAAACGTACCGGTGGATGAAACGCCGAAGACGGTTGCAAGGATAAGCAAGATGAGGGATTTATTTCTTTCCGGCGCCCTTATTCGATGGCCTGAAATTTACGCATGAATTTACGGTCGATATAGTCCTTGATGATAAAGGCCGGTCTGCCACCAAACTCCAGCCAGCGTTTTTTCAACACGCCGACCCCGCCCCCCAGATTAAAAATCAGCAGGTAGTCGCCGGCTGGATCGAAGGGCACCAACGGCCGTCCTTCGAGCTGGGCGACCACGTTTTGATAGAGCACCGGATTTTCGCGAACAGCATAAACCCCCACCTTGTCCAGGGGATGATCCTGAAAGTATATGCAATCACCGCCGCCGAAGATATCGGGATGTTGGGTGCTCTGCAAAAAGCGGTTGACGTTCAACCCGCCGTCCGGACCCGTGGCGATGCCGGAGTCGGCGAAGATGGATGACGGCTTGACGCCCAGGGCCAGGAAAATGAAATCCGCGGGTTGCGTTTCTGAGTCGTTCAGGGTGATTCCTGAACCGGAAATGGACTGCACGTAAACGCCTTCGCGGATGGAGATGCCCCGTCGCTGCAGGATGCCATTAATACGCCCGCGAACCGTGGGAGTGAACCGTTTCATAAAGGCGCTGCCGGCATAGATGGTGATTTCCGGCATGTGGCGGCCGGTATCCGTGCCCAACTGCCACACGTTGCCGGCCACCTCGGCGGCGGACGGGCCGCCGCCCACGATGGCAATCCGGGGACGGTGGCGGCCGAAATGATCGATGAGACGACGTTTGGCTTCCATCAGGCGTTCGATGGGTTTGACCGTAAACACATCGGTCAAATCGCCTTCGATGTTCGGCCGGGGCACATGGCTGCCGGCATTGCAGGAAAGCACGTCATAGGCGACGATCTCACCGTTTTCCAGAATCACCTGTTTCTCTTGCGGGTCGATGCGGACCGCCTTGCCGCGCACGAACGTCCCGCCCAATTTTTCCACCACATGGCGGGTAGCAAAGCGGATCTCGTCGGGTCGGTAGGTCCCTGACAGCATACCCGGGCCCATTCCCGAGTAATAGTGGTGGTCCGACGGGCCGATAACGGTGACCCGATGGCCTTTTTCAACGATGGCCGTCATGTTGGCCAGCATGACCATGTGAGCATGGCCCCCGCCGATAAGCACGAGTCTTTTTTTCATCCGATACCTCGGTTTGGTTTAGCGTTTTTTTGAAGGGGAGCGGCGACTAATGTCATGGAATGCCGTTGCCGTGGCCCTTCAGCCTAAAACCCTTCGGTCTATTATCCTTCCATTGTCTCCTCCAGCAGTTGGCCCAATCTCGCCAGGTGCGTCTTTTCTTCGTTGGCAATCTGAATCAGGGCTTTTTTACCGTCTTCATTTGCGGCTTTCTCCGATGCACGCAGATAAAGATCCATGGCCTGGGCTTCGATGGACATGGCCAGCTCGATAATATCGGTTACCGTCTCATAACCAGGCATGAGCAGATTGGCATATTCTTCGGTGGTCAGGCCGCCTTCCAGTACCTCGGGCAACTTCTGGGCTTCAAAGACGTCCCGCGACACCGTTTGGCCGGTCAGTTCGGTGTATTGTTCCAGGATACGATCCTGGTGTTTCACTTCTATTTGAGACAATTGGTGAAACAGTTGTCTCGCCGATTCACTTTCCACTTTGAGGGCCATGGAATCGTAAAACGATTTGAGTCCCGCCTCGAGCGAATAGGCTACGGTCAGGGCCTGTTCCACCGACGTGACCCCGTCGAAAAGCGCCAGTCCTTTTTCCTCGGCCAGGAATGCCACATCGCTCGACCAGGATTTGAACCCACCGGAAAGATTGATAATATTCTTGAACCCCTGGCCGGAAAGCAGTTGAGCGGCAACGCGGCTACGCCCCCCCACGGCGCAATACACCAGCACCGGCTTGTCCTGATCGATGCGAGACAGATGGTCGGTCAGATCGGGCAATGGCGCCAGTACGGCTCCCGGAATATGTCCGGTTTCGTACTCTTTTGGCTGGCGCACGTCGAGAATCGTCACCGCATCGACCTTTTTATCTGCCAGGTAGGCCTTGGCGTCGTTGGCATCGATGGATTTCACCGGGGTCAGAAATTGTCGCCAATTCATATCGTTCCTCCATGGGTTGTCGGTTGGATATCATGTATGGATTGGAAAATAATGCAATTATACATGAATGAAAACCCGTGCGCTAATTTTTTTAGTTGGCATATGATTTGCTTTATTTAAAAATGGTTAAGATCGGTTAAATAATGTTCAAGGATCGGTTGGCTACAACGCCACGTTCGTCCACCAAACCATTTTTGGGAGCCAGAGGAGGAGACCATGAATCTTTCCGAGTACAAAGAGATCATCAAGCAAGCCATCGCAGGCGAGGTGGAGGCCAGAAAATTTTATGAAAACGCCGCGGGCACCCTCAAGGACCCGTATCTGAAGAAACTATTTGCCTCCCTGGCCGAAGAGGAGAAAAAGCATCGCGATATCCTGACCCGCATTTATGCTAGCAACACGATTGACCGTTATTTTTCTGAAACACGGGATTATAAAGTCGCTGAAACCATGGACGAGCCGGAGCTTTCCATGGACATGAAACCGGCTGACGCCTTTGCCTTGGCCATGAAAAAAGAAGAGGCGGCCATGAAACAATACACCGAGATGGCCAATATGTGCGATGATGCCGACAAGCGTCAGGTGTTCCTGGACCTGGCCGCCATGGAGCGGGATCACAAACTGAAAATGGAAACCGCATTCACCGATGTCGGCTATCCCGAGGTGTGGTAACCATGGCGCTTTCCGTTGTCGATCTATACCGTGATGTCCTGCCCAAGACCAATTGCGGGGATTGCGGGTTTCCCACCTGTTTGGCCTTCGCGGGCATGGTCGTGGCGGACCAGCATCCCCTTGACGGTTGCCCCCACCTGGCACCCGAGGTCGTGGCGCGTTGTAACCGCGAACTCGGGGAGCAGTATGCCGCCGGCAAGTGGACCAAACGGGACCTGGCCGAAGATGCCCTGACCTGGGCCAGGGAGCGTTCCGCCTCCATGAAAATTGCCGATCTGCCTCCTCGCATCGGTGGGCAGCTAATCGAAACCGATACCGGTCAGGCCTTGAAGCTGCCTTATTTCGATGGGCATGTCATCATTCATGAGGGCGATATCGCATCCGCGGATGGCAAGGAACTCACCCGCTGGGAGAAGGTGTTCATCTATAACCATCTGTCCCAGGGCGGCTCGCGGATGCCTCTCGGCAAATGGAAGGGGTTTGAAGAATTCCCCAACACGGTATCCAAAATAAAAACCATGGTCGGTCATGTCGAGGTGCCCCTGGTGGACCGGTTTCACGGACGCCTTTCGGAATTGGCCGCCGCAGCGCATACAATCGGTGCGACAGATATGACCGGAAAAGAAAACAGCGCCGATAGGGCCTTTCTTTTTCATCCCTTTTCACGGGTGCCGGTGATGCTGTTGTTCTGGGATGAGGATCCTGTAGACGGATTCGGTGCCACGGCCAAGCTGCTGTTTGATGAGACCGTGATCGAGCATTTAGACATTGAATCGATTGTTTTTTTAAGTGAACGGTTGCGGCAGTTGCTTTGCGAGGCAGCCGATGAAGCACAATAAAAAGGAGGTCACCGATGGCCCGATCCAAATGCCCGGTCTGCGGGAGCAAAAAATTTCATGTCAAAAATCCGGATGATCAATATGACATCTATGAATTCGAATGCCGGGATGGCGACGTTTGCTTTGAAGAAGATTTGGCGGACGAAGCGTGTCCTCAAATCGATGATAATACGGAAACGTTCTGCAATACTTGTGCATGGCACGATAAGTTTGATAAGCTCAAATAATCTACTCAATTAGCACCTTAAAATGTTTGGCAATGCGAGGCGAATATGACAACGCACGACGTAGCTGTTTTTAAACCCTACCCGTTCAAACAGGGACAGAAAATAAATATCGAAAGTGGTCCCCGTAAGGGGGACTGGGAAGTGGTGGCGGTGACGGATCGCAAGGTCAAACTGCGCTGCCCGTTCAGTCATCGGGAGTTTGACTGGAACCGTTTCTGCTATGTGGTTGAGGAAAAGACCGGTGCGGTATGGCCGGGAAAAGAATAGGGCCGATCAGCACGGCGCCAAGGCGCAACGGCAATACCTATTGTGGGCATGTGATTTGCTGCTGTCCTTAGCAGGGAGATGATCATGGTCGATTATGATTACGATCTGGGAATCATCGGTGGGGGTGCCGCGGGATTGACCGTGGCGTCGGGTGCCGCCCAACTGGGTGCCAGGACACTGCTCTTCGAAAAGGAAGCGGCCCTGGGTGGCGATTGCCTGCATTTTGGTTGTGTGCCCAGCAAAACGCTGATTCGATCTGCGCATGTGTATCACCAGATCAAACATGCCCGGGATTTTGGTTTGCCGGCGGTCGATCTGCCGCCGGTAGACTTTTCGCACGTCGCCCAGCGCATAAAAGAGGTCATTGCCCGGATTCAAAAACACGACTCCGAGGAGCGCTTTTGCGGATTGGGGGCAAAAGTGGAATTCGGGGCGGCTCGTTTTATTGACGATCATCGCGTGGACGTTAGCGGCCGCTCGGTGAGTGCCAAAACATGGGTGATTGCCACCGGCTCTTCAGCCGCCATTCCTCCCATCCCAGGGCTGGCGGATGCCGGCTATCTGACCAATCGGGACATCTTCTCGCTTCCAAGGCTTCCCGGCAGTATGGTCATCCTGGGCGCCGGACCGATCGGCATTGAGATGGCCCAGGCGTTCAACCGATTAGGAACCACCGTCACCGTGATCGATCGCGCCGAACAGATTTTGCCCAAGGAGGATCGCGACATGGCTGATGCGGTTCAGGCCAGGCTGACCGCCGAGGGGGTTGTGTTTTATTTGAACGCCGTCGTCGAGACTGTGACGGCAGGTGGTGAGAAAAAAACAGTTTCGGTTTCTTTGGGCGAGGGCGCCGCCGCTGACTTGAAAGCCGATACCCTCTTGGTGGCTGCGGGTCGCATACCCAATGTCGATGACCTGGACCTGGCTGCAGCCGGTGTTCACTACGATCGCGGCGGGATTGACGTTGATGCCCGCCTGCGGACGCGTCAAAAGCACATCTTTGCCGCCGGTGATGTGAACGGGGGGTACCAGTTTACGCATGCGGCCGGTTACGAAGGCGGCGTGGTGGTGAGCAATGCGGTGTTTCATTTGCCGCGCAAGGTCGACTACACCTGGTTGCCCTGGTGTACCTATACCGATCCGGAACTGGCCAGTATCGGCATGAACGAACGATCGGCCACGGCGGCGGGGATTCGTTATACGGTTTTAAGTGAGGCGTTTGTGGATAACGACCGGGCCTTGGCCGAAGACCGAAGCGCAGGCCGCATCAAATTGATTCTGGATAAAAAGGAAAAGCCCTTGGGCGTCCAGATACTGGGGCCCAGAGCCGGTGATTTGATTGCCGAGTGGGTGGCGGCGTTAAACGGCGGCGTCAAACTTTCCACCCTGGCCTCTGCGGTGCATCCCTATCCCACACTGGGTGAGATCAGCAAACGCGTGACCGGTGCGCTTTTTAGCCGGAAGATTTTTTCCGAAAAGGTTCAAAAAGGGCTGAAGTTTGTTTTCAATCTCAAGGGGCGGGCCTGCTCGCTCGACACCTGAAGCCAAAAGAATAAAATGGTAGCCCGCTAATCATGCAAGCCACCACGCCTTCTCCACCCGGTGCCGGTCGCGCCAAAGGCAAGGCGCTTTTTTTCGTCTTGTTTATTGTGGTCGCCATTGTGCTGATCCGTTACACGCCCATCAAGTCCTACTTCAGCGGTGACCAACTGGGCGTGCTATTGGCGGCCGCCGGCTTTTGGGCGCCGCTGGTTTTCATCCTCGTTTATGCATTAGGCGTGTGTTTGTTCGTTCCGGGAACGCTGCTGACGGGGTTAGGTGCCGCCATTTTCGGCCCCTATTGGGGCTTCCTCTGGGTCTGGATCGGGGCGATGATGGGCGCGGCAGGCGGTTTTATCATCGGGCGGACCCTTGGCCGAGATTTTGCCGCATCACTGATTGGTTCCCGTCTGCAAAAATATGATCAGGCCATTGAACACAACGGGTTTGCCACTGTATTATACTTGCGGCTGATTTATTTCCCTTTTAGCGCGATGAATTTCGGGATGGGGTTGACCCGGGTGCGGTTTGTGGATTACATGGCGGGAACCGGCCTGGGAATCGTTGTGGGTACCTTTGTCTTCACCTTTTTTATTGGTACGTTGAAAACGGCTTGGGTATCAGGCCGGTGGTCCGATCTGGTCTCATTCAATGGGCTGTTCTCTGTCGCCTTATTTTTTTTCTCATTTTTCATTCCAGTGATTGTTAAACGGCTTCGAGGCGACCGCTGATAACCGAACAACGTATACCGCCCATGGAGTATGCATGGAACAACAGATTAAATTTGAAAATCACCAGGGGGAACTGCTTGCGGGAACCTTGCATCCGGCAAGAGAATCGGCGATTGGTGCCGTTGTCGCAGGCCATTGTTTTACCTGCTCCCGACATACGGGGATTCTACGTCGGGTGTGCGATGAACTGAGCAAAACCGGGTTTGACGTCCTGCGCTTTGATTTCTCGGGCAATGGACAGAGCCAAGGCGGCTTCAAGCATTCCACTTGGTCCAAGCAGATTCTTGAAATGGAAGCTGCCATCACCATGATGAAGGATCGGGGGGCCGATTGGATCGGTTTGATTGGACACTCCTTGGGTGCGGCTATTGCACTGTTGACCGCCGGCAAAGTTGACTCCACCGCCGCGGTGTGCCGTTTAGCCGGACGAACCAGCGCTTCCCGACCGGTTTCTTTTCTCACTCCCGCCCAGCAGGAAACGCTGACCACCAACGGCCAGGTGGAATTCATCAGCCGTGGGCGTAACCTTACCATCACGCAGGCCTTTTTTGATGACGCCAGCTCCCATGATCTGCTCGCCGCCACCCGTTCATTAACGATTCCCATGCTGGTGGTGCATGGCGACCAGGATGAGATTATTCCCGTATCCGAGGCGTATCTGGCACAAGAAACCAACCCAAAGCGTGTGAAGCTGTTTGTCGTTGATGGTGGTGATCACATGTTTTCCAGACCAGAGCATCAGCAGCAGGTTGGCCAGACAATTGCCGACTGGTTTCGCCATCAGGTCGGCTGACCGATACTTTTCACAGGAGAATGCGGAAGATGAATCTATCCCAAACCTTGAGCGCCGAATTTATCGATGCCCAATACCGCCAATGGAAATCCGATCCATCATCGCTGCCGGAAGACTGGCAGTACTTCTTCAAGGGGTTCGACATGGCCGGGGTTGCCGGCCCGGCGGATGCCGACCCGGATCAGGCCTTGCGCCAGGCCAAGGTCGGGATGCTGATCCATCGTTACCGGGACATCGGCCACCTTCTGGCCTGTATGGATCCCTTGTCCGCCTGCCCTACCGCCCATCCCTTGTTGGATTTAGAGGCGTTTGGGTTGGAACCGGTGGACCTGGCGCGTGCTTTTGCCGCCCCGAGCCTGATTGCGCAACCATCGGTGCCGCTGAAAACGATCGTGAGCAGACTGAAACAGACGTATTGCCACAGCATTGGTGTAGAGTACATGCACCTTCAGGACCCTGACGAAAGGCGCTGGCTGCAGTCACGCATGGAGCCTGTCGGCAACCGGTCCGAACTAAATGCTGAAGAACGCGCGGCGCTTTTGCGGCAATTGACCGCCGCTACGCTGTTTGAAGCATTTCTCAATAAAAAGTATGTGGGCGTCACCCGCTTTTCCCTGGAGGGCGGAGAATCCCTTATCCCGCTTCTGGATGAGGTCTGCCGTCAGGCATCTCGATCCGGATGTCGGGAGGTGATTCTGGGCATGGCCCACCGTGGGCGGCTCAATGTGCTGCGCAATATTCTCGACAAGCCGGCCGAGGAGATTTTTTCGGAGTTCGAGAGCTGTTACGATCCCCAGGACCTGATCGGTTCCGGGGACGTCAAATACCACAATGGTTACTTGTCCGAACGCACCCTGGCTGACGATCGCCGCATAACTTTGTATATGGTCAGTAACCCCAGCCACCTGGAAGCGGTGAATCCGGTCGTGGAAGGCATGGCGCGCGCCCGTCAGGACATGGCCGAGGCGGACGGTGATAAAGCCGTGATGCCGGTTTTGTTACACGGTGATGCGGCCTTTGCCGGCCAGGGGGTGGTGGCCGAAACCCTCAACATGTCTCAATTGAAAGGTTACCGCACCGGTGGCACCATTCATGTCATCATCAACAACCAGATCGGTTACACGACCCTGCCCGAAGACGCCCGGTCAACGCGCTACTCCACGGACGTGGCCAAGATGCTGATGGTTCCCATCTTTCACGTCCATGGGGAGGACCCCGAGGCGGTCGTGCATGTGGCCCGGCTGGCGGCCAACTATCGCTACCGGTTCGGCAAGGATGTGGTCATCGATCTGGTCTGTTACCGGCGTTACGGTCACAATGAGGGCGACGAGCCTTATTTCACCCAGCCGACTATGTACCAGCGCATTCGGCAGCGCCCGTCTCTCAACCGGATTTATGGGGATGGGCTGGTCGCCGAAGAAGTCGTCTCCCGAGGAGAGATCGAGAAGATGGAACGGGCGATCAACGATGACTTGGACACCGCTTTCGAGGAGATTCATGGCTCCACCTGCCTGTTCCCGGAACCCCGCTTTTTCCCCGAATGGGAGACGATCAGTGGCACCCACGCCTTCGACCCTGTGGATACCGCCGTTGACAAACAGACCCTGACCGATTTGGCTCAGCGACTGGCTGACCTGCCGGACGGATTCACCGTTCATCCGCGGCTCAAAACGGTGCTCGATAAGCGGTTGGAGGCGGTGACCAGCGGTGAGGGCATCGATTGGGCCGGTGCTGAGGCCCTGGCCTTTGCCTCTTTGTTGACGCAATCGTATGGGGTCCGGCTCAGCGGCCAGGATGTGGGGCGCGGAACCTTCAGCCAGCGCCATAGCGTCTTGTGGGACTACGAAACCGGGGAGGACTTCACACCCTTGAACCATCTGGCTACGGATCAGTCACGGTTCGATGTTTTTAATAGTTTGTTGGCCGAAGCCGGCGTGCTGGGATTCGAGTACGGCTATGCGGCGGTCCGGCCGCAGGTGCTCACCTTGTGGGAGGCTCAGTTCGGTGACTTCGTCAACAATGCCCAGTGCGTCATCGATTTGTTCATCGCCAGCGGACAGGCCAAGTGGCATCAGTTGTGCGGGCTGATCCTGCTGTTGCCTCACGGTTGGGAGGGACTGGGACCCGAGCATTCCAGTGCTCGGCTGGAACGCTTCCTGCAGTTGTGTGCCGACGACAACCTGCAGGTGGCCAACCTGAGTACGCCCGCCCAGTACTTTCATCTGCTGCGCCGACAGGTACTGGCGCCGTTTCGCAAACCGCTGGTTCTCATGACGCCCAAGAGTCTGCTGCGCCACCCCATGGCCGTATCGCCGTTGAACGCCCTGACCCACGGCTCGTTTTCCCCGGTCCTGGATGATGATGAGGCGCGCGCTTCGGTGAAAAAGGTCATCTTCTGCAGTGGTAAGATTTACTATCAGTTGATTGCCCGGCGCCAGCAGATCGCTGCCGATGACACAGCCATCGTGCGGGTGGAACAGCTGTATCCCTTTCCGGAAAAAGCCCTGACCGCGGTGGTCAAACGCTACAAGAAGGCCGTCCAATGGATTTGGGTGCAGGAGGAGCCGAAAAACATGGGGGCCTGGTCGTACATCCAGCCCCGCTTGGCACCGATGCTGAAAAAAACACTGAATTATATCGGCCGGGACGCGTCGGCCAGCCCGGCCACCGGTTTTCCCAAAATTTACAAGATGCAACAGGATGGCATCGTGGATCAGGCCATCGGTCCCCACGACAAGGCGGGGAGTATTTCCGGATAAAAAAAGACGCTCAACGCTGAAGGGGAAGGATGGCTTTCTTTTGCTTCCGCCTTCAACCTAAAAACCTACTTTTCAAGGAGCTTTCATGTCCATTGAGATAAAAATTCCCAGTGTTGGCGAGTCGGTTCAGGAAGCGGTCCTGGCCGAGTGGTTCAAGCAGGATGGCGACACGGTCCACAAGGACGAGCCCCTGTTTGTCATCGAGACAGACAAAGTCACCCTGGAAGTGGTGGCTGAAGCAGACGGAATTCTCAAAATTTCCGTGCAAGCCGGAGAAACCGTAGCCATCGGCGCGGTGGTGGGGACTATCGCGCCGGCCGATGTTTCGGCAGCCTCGCCGGAAGAAGCCGAGACGGCTCCAACTGAGGAACCGGAAAAGGCCGCGGCGCCAACGCCTGCTCCGGCTGCCGCGAAAGCCGAACCAGCGGCGGCGCCGTCCAGGTCAACCGATGAAATCCCATTGGCACCGTCGGTGCGTCGTCTCGTGGCCGAAAAAAAGCTCGATGTCTCCAAGATCAAGGGTACCGGTCCCGGTGGCCGCATCAACAAGGGCGATGTCCTGCTCTATCTGGAAAATGCACCGGCCGGGATTCCCGAGGAACCCCAAACCACTGCCGGCCGCGGCGAGGGGGCGCTGCCCGCGGCGACCGAAGAACGCAAGCCCATGTCGCCCATCCGTAAGCGTATTGCCCAGCGCCTCCTGGAATCCAAACAGAACACGGCCATGCTCACGACGTTTAACGAGATCGACATGTCGCGGGCCATGGAGATCCGTTCCCTCTACAAAGATGCGTTCAAGAAGCGTCATGACGTTTCTCTGGGCTTCATGTCCTTCTTCGTCAAGGCCTGCGTCGAAGCGCTCAAGGAGGTCCCCGAAATCAATGCCTTCATCGACGGCAGCGATATCATCTACCATAACTATCAGCACATCGGCGTGGCCGTGGGTACCGATCGCGGCCTGGTCGTGCCGGTCATCCGCCATGCCGAGCGCATGAGCTATGCCCAGGTGGAAAAAGCCATCGTGGATTATGTGGCCAAGATCAAGGAAAATCGTCTGGAATTGGCCGACCTGGAGGGGGGAACGTTTACCGTGAGCAACGGCGGGGTGTATGGCAGCCTGCTTTCCACGCCCATCCTCAACATGCCCCAGAGCGGGATCCTGGGCATGCACAAGATCGAAAAACGAGCGGTGGTCATCGACGATGAGATCGTCATCCGGCCCATGATGTATGTGGCCTTGAGCTACGACCACCGTATCGTGGACGGCAAGGGCGCGGTGACCTGTCTTAAACGGATCAAGGAATTTATCGAGAACCCGGAACGCATGGCATTGGAGGTGTAAAGATGGTGCAAGAGACACAGTTCGACCTGGTGATCATCGGTTCCGGACCCGGCGGTTACGTGGCTGCCGTTCGGGCGGCCCAGCTAGATTTAAAAACCGCCGTGGTCGAGAAATCATCGCGCCTGGGCGGGGTATGCCTCAACGTGGGGTGCATCCCCAGCAAGGCCATGCTGGATGCCTCCGAATACTACCACCTGGCCAAGGATCGCTTCGCCGAATACGGCATCAATACCGGCAAGGTATCCCTGGATTTGGCAACCATGCTGGCCCGCAAGGACAAGGTGGTGGAAGATCTCACCGAGAATGTGCGCAAGCTGCTCGAAGGCAACAATATCGAGATCATCCACGGCAGTGCCACGGTAACCGCGCCCGGATCCGTCGACGTGGATACGGGCAAGAAGAAGAAACTCAACCTGACCGCCAAGCATATTCTCCTGGCCACCGGTTCCGAACCCATCGAGGTCAACGGCCTGGAATTCGACGGGGAGTATATCGTCAGTTCCACCGAGGCGCTCGCTTTCGACAGCGTGCCCGGGCATTTGGGGATCGTCGGCGGGGGGTATATCGGCTTGGAACTTGGCTCCGTGTGGAACCGGCTCGGGTCCAAGGTGACCGTCATCGAAATGCTGCCCAAGATCGCCGCCGGACTGGATGGACAAGTGGGGCGGACCCTGGACCGAATCCTGAAACGGCAGGGAATGGAATTCCGGTTGAATACCAAGGTGGCCACGGCCACCGTATCGCGAAAAAAGGTCAAGGCCGTGCTGCAGAAAGGCGACGACAGCGAGGAGATGACCTTCGACCGGTTGCTGGTGTCCATTGGTCGGCGGCCGTTGACCCGCGGCCTGGGGGTCGATGAATTGGGCATCGAAACCGATCCCAAAACCGGCCAGATTGTGGTGGACGAAACCTATCAAACCAGCGTGGCGGGCGTCTACGCCATCGGCGATCTGGTGCCCGGCCCCATGCTGGCGCACAAGGCCTCGGCCGAAGGCACCGCCGCCGTGGAGTGCATGGCCGGCCGCGCCGGCGAAGTCAACTACGATACCATTCCGGCGGTTGTGTACACCTGGCCCGAAGTGGCCAGCGTGGGCCTGACCGAGGAACAGGTTCGCGAGCGGGAGATTCCCTATTGCGTGGGCAGCTTTCCGTTTTCCGGCGCCGGCCGGGCGCGCTGCATGGGCGAGACCGACGGATTCGTCAAGCTGATCTCCCACGGCAAGACCGATCGTATTCTGGGCGTTCACATCATCGGCCCGCGGGCCGCGGACATGATTGCCGAGTGTGTGCTGGCCCTGGAGTTCGGCGCCAGCAGCGAGGATATCTCACGCACCATTCACGGCCATCCGACTTTTTCTGAAGCGTTGATGGAAGCGGCTATGAATGTACGCAAATGTTCGATCTATAGATCATGAGGAGATCCAATGAAAATTCTTGGTATTTGCGGCAGCCCGCGCAAGGAGAGTCAGTCCGGCACCCATAAATTGATTCAAACCGTGCTCGAAAACACCGGCATGGACTACGACCTCATTTCTTTGCGGAAGAAATCCATTTCCGGATGCATCGCCTGCCTGGGATGTGTCAAAGACAATATATGCAAGGTGGAAGACGACCTTACGCCGATGAGAGATAAAATCGTCGCGGCTGACGCCTATGTCATTGGCGCGCCCAATTACTACTCAACTCTCAATGCCACCACCCATGCCCTGCTCGAGCGCTGGTTCCAGTTTCGCCACCAGACCGGCAACACCCTGTGGGGCAAGCTGGCTGTGACCGTGGGCGTGGGCGGTACCAGCGGCGGCTTCCCGGCCGACGAGTTGGAAAAATTTCTGCTTTACAACTTCATCGAAACCGTGGCCAAGGTCACGGGCCAGGGCGCCGCGTCCTGTTACAGCTGCGGGTACGGCGAGACCTGCCAGGTCGGCATCCCCAGTATGATCCACGGCGAGGGCGTCAAGATCACGCCGGATATGATTCCCGATGTGGCCAAGCAACCCACGGCCATGGCCGCAGCCGCCGAAGCCGGCAAGCTGCTGGCCAAACGGCTGAGTGATGGCCATGATCGCATGGTCGTGACCCATAATATGCAGAAAAAGATGATGGCCATGTTTGCCGCGGCGGTTTGACCCGATAGTTGCAACGTTGGGTTTGGCTTTAGTCCACTTTACGGAAAAACATCTGTACATCCGGACTCTGGGCCTGACGCGCCTGATACTCGGGGCGGCTTTGCTGAACGAATCCCAATTGGAAGTAGAGTGCTTTGAGGCGGGGATTGTTGGTGAGAGAGATGAAACGCGTGTAGCCCTTTTCGCGCATCAGGTCCAAGAACGATTTTACCGTGTGTACGCCCACGCGCTGGTTGCGGAAACGGGTGGAGATGGCCAAGGCGCCCAACTCGACCGTTTGCGAATCGATAATCTTCTGCTCGATACAGCCGACCACGATGCCGTCGATGGCGGTCACGAAAAAATGATGCCGATTGTCGCTGAGATAGGCCTTGGATCGCGGTTTCAAGAAACCCGAGCGTTTGTACATGGTTAAAATACGATGGACGATGGCCACGTCTTCATCGGTCTGCACCTGGCGGAAGGTTTCCTCGAAGTTGTTGGCAATCAAGGTTCCGGAGCCTTCCACGGTAAACAATTCGTTTTTGATGGTGTGTTTGCCCGCCGGCAGGATATGCACGCGGTCGCACTGGCCGGCCTCGATCTTCTCACAGATGCAGGCCATGGCACCCTTGAAATTCACATTGGCGATCAGGTCGCCGAAATCCGCCAGGGTTTCCCGCGCCCGGCCGGTGGTAATGGCATTGATCTTGTTACCCTTGCCGTCGATGATATAGCGACGCTCCAGGAAAATAACCTTGAACATGAATTGGCGGTGATTGAGAACGGCGTCGTAAAAGTCAATTTCCGGGTTGATGCGTACGATATCGGTGGTCGGCAAGCGCTGGGCCAGGGTTTTCACCAGCTTTTGGTTGGCGAAGCGGTTGGGCAGGTTGTGCAACAAGGTCGGCCGGGCACCATGGCGGACCAGAAACTTGATATCGGCGATGATATCCTGAAAGTGGTCGCGCAGAATGCCCTCCCGGCAGGCAATGAAAACGTTTCGGCCGGCGAGGGCGTGCGCGTATTCTTTCAGGTAGAGTTTGGGCATTAATCAATCGATAGTTGGATACCGGTATAATTTTCAGGGGTGATCGCCAGTAGTTCCGCTTTCACCGTGTCACTCACATCCAGCTCATCGATAAAAGCGACGATCGCCTTCTGGTCGATGGCCGCATGGGTGCGTGTCAACGCCAGCAGGGCCTCGTAGGGATTGGGGTAGCCTTCCCGGCGCAGGATGGTTTGGATGCCTTCGGCCACCACGGCCCAATTGGCGTTGAGATCCCTTTTCAGTGCGTTTTCGTTGAGGATCAGTTTGCCCAGTCCCCTCAGGATCGATTTGAAAGCGATCAGGGTGTGGCCCATGGGCACCCCGATGTTGCGGGTCACCGTGGAATCGGTCAGATCACGCTGCAGGCGTGAGATGGGCAGCTTGGCCGACAGATGGTCGAGGATGGCGTTGGCCATTCCCAGGTTGCCTTCGGCATTTTCAAAATCGATGGGGTTGACCTTGTGGGGCATGGTCGAGGAGCCAATCTCGCCTTTTTTAATTTTTTGCTTGAAGTACTCCATGGAAATATAGGCCCACAGGTCGCGGCACAGGTCCAGTAGAATCGTATTGATGCGTTTTACGCCGTCGCAGAATGCCGCCAGGTGATCATAATGCTCGATCTGGGTGGTCACCTGCGAGCGGTGCAATCCCAGCGCCTCCCCCACCAAGTGATTGGCAAACCCATTCCAGTCGATATCGGGGTAGGCCACCTGGTGTGCGTTGAAGTTGCCGGTGGCGCTGCCGAATTTGGCGGCGAAGGGAACGGCTGCCAGAAGCGTCATCTGCTCTTGGAGGCGGTTCACGAAAACGAAGATCTCTTTGCCCAGCCGGGTGGGCGAGGCCGGCTGGCCATGAGTTCGGGCCAGCATGGGCACATCTTTCCATTCCCGGGCCTTGGTGGTCAGATCATCCACTACCGATGTCAGACCGGGAAGCATCACCGCATGCCAGGCCTCCTTCAGGGATAGCGGCATGGCCGTGTTGTTGATATCCTGGGAGGTGAGCCCGAAATGAATGAACTCTTTGTAGGTGGAAAGGCCCAGGGCATCGAATTTTTCCTTGATGAAATATTCCACGGCCTTGACATCGTGATTGGTGGTGCGCTCGATTTCCTTGATGCGGGCCGCGTCGTCCATGCTGAAGTGCCTCGAGATGTCGCGCAATTGCTCGAACAAGGCCGTATCGATCCCGGACAAGGGGGGCAGGGGCAGCCGACACAGGGCGATGAAGTATTCGATTTCCACGTGCACCCGATAGCGGATCAGGGCGCCTTCGCTGAAATAATCGGACAGGGCAGCGGTGGCTCGCCGGTAGCGGCCGTCAATGGGTGAGACGGCGGTCAGGGGAGTAAGGGTCATGATGGCTCCTTGGTTCTAACGGATTCGCCAAATGGTCGATATCCGCAAATACAAATAATGATCAGCAAACGACATCGACAATATCAAAGGACGGTCCATTCCTCAATCGCTCAATTCCTTTTTCCGTTTTCGTCTTGACAGAACAAACATTTATGACCAAACTAAGTTAAACTAACTTATAAGGACAAATACGCCATGAGCATTAAAATGCTAAATATTCACGAAGCGAAAACAAAGCTTTCGGCTGTATTGATGCAGATCGAAAAAACGGGTGAGCGTTTTATGATCTGCCGCAATGGAACGCCAATAGCAGAGATTGGTCCTTTGAAGAAACGCCAGGGAAGCAGGCTTGGTGTGCATCCGATGTTAAGCGACATGCAAATTAATTATGACCCGACAGAGGATCTGTCCGAAGAGGAATGGGGAAAAATAGAATGATTCTTGATACCTGCGCTTTGCTTTGGCTGGCCGGCGGTAAGCGCAAACGGCTTTCGAAAAAGGCTTGGGACAAGGTCGAACAGTCACCCGTGGTAAGCATCGTATCGATAACCGGATTTGAAATCGGTTTGAAGTATCGGCTTGGAAAACTAAACCTGGCCACGACACCAGATCAATGGATCAAACTGGCAGTCGCGTTTCATCAGCTTGAAGTCATTCGATTGGATCTGGAAACGTGTTTGCTGTCTTCAGAATTACCGCCTATCCATAAGGATCCCTGTGACCGATTCATCATCGCGGCGGCTACCATTCGAGGCATGCCGGTCGTGACCACGGACCGGCGTTTTGCCGAGTACGGTGTCAAGGTTTTAAACTGAATGCATTCGTCCTCCCCGCCAATAATTCCTCCAACATCGTCTGCCGACGACTGGTGTCCTGATTGCGGACCGCCATGGCCATGGCCTTGCGGGTCCCCACCAGGATTGCCAGGCGCCGCGCCCGGGTCAGTCCGGTGTAGATCAGGTTGCGGAACAGCATCTTGAAATGCTGGGTCAGTACCGGAATGATCACGGTTTCAAATTCGCTGCCCTGGGACTTGTGGATCGTGATCGCATAGGCCAGGTCCAGCTCGACGATGTCGTCGCGCTGGTAGTCCACCTGCCGGCCGTCGGGGTGGAAGGCGACCGTCAGGGTCAGCGCTTCGTTGTCGATGGTCGTGATCTGGCCGATGTCTCCGTTGAATACCCCCAGATCGTAGTTGTTGCGCCGGTGGATCACCCGGTCGCCAATCCGGAAAATGCGTTCTCCTACCTGCAGTTGAGGCGTACCCGCCATGGGTGGGTTGGCGGATTCCTGGATCATGGCGTTGAGGCTGAGGGTCCCCAGGCTGCCCCGGGTCATGGGCGAAAGGATCTGGATCTCGCTGTCCCGGCCCACATATTTAGGAATCCACTCCAGGTAGAGTTTGCGGATGATGTCCGTTGCCGCCAATCCATAGTGCAAGGAGGACCAGGGATGAACCTTCTTCAGCACCGCCACCAACTCGGCTACCTGGGTCTTTGCCTGCAACACCTGTTCCAGATCCACATGCTCGAATGGTTTGGGAATGGTCAGCTCGGTCTCGTAGGGAACCACCGGCTCGCCGATGCGAAATTCATAAGGGTTGTCCGGTATCGGACGAATCGCCGGGTCTTCGTGCAGATGGTCTGCGAAGTGACGTTTGACCCGGGCCACGAAGCCCAACTGGGCCTGGGTGGCCTCGTCTGAATCCAGGAAAAAGCAGTCGGCACCGTTGGTCCACACCGCGGGTTTTTCGAACGGAGAATCGATGTAGGGCAGCTCACCCGCATTGATCTGATGGGCATAACGAATGATCAAGGACTGGGCTGCCTGCCTGAAAATCTGGGTCAGGCGAAAGCAACGGATGCATTCCGAGGCGATGATATCGCTAAGCACGTTGCCCGCTCCCACCGAGGGCAGCTGGTCGGCATCCCCGATGAAAAGCACCTGACAGCCCTCCGGTACGGCCTTGAGGAGCGCGGCGGTAAGGTTGATGTCGAGCATTGAGCATTCGTCGACAATGAGGAAATCCGCTTCCAGGGGGAATTCCTCGCTACGTTTGAAACCGTTTATCTGCCATTCCAGTAGCCGGTGGATGGTCTTGGATTCCCGACCGATGACATCGGTCATGCGTTGGGCCGCCCGGCCGGTGGGTGCGGCCAACAGCACCCGGCAGGCCATGGCCTCCAAAAGCTTGACCAACACCAGGGTGGTGGTCGTCTTGCCCACGCCCGGCCCCCCGGTCAAGACGGAAAATGGCCGCTCGACGATGCCCTGAACGGCCGCCGCCTGCTCATCACTCAGCCGGATACGATTGGCCTGGCAGAACGTGTCGATCCAGCGCTCGACCCGTTGCCTGTCGACGGATACCGTGCCGGTCATGCCGGCGATTTTTCGGGCCACGGCCAATTCATCGTAATACAGGGACCTGGCATAATAACATCGCAGGGTGCGATCGCCATGGGCTTGGGTTTCACGAACCTTCAACTGCCCACTGGCCTCCATTTCTCGAAGCAGATCGGGTATGCGCGGGCTGACATCCAGTTCCAGCAATTCATTGACCTGGGACAGAATCTGATCGTCGGTCAGATAGCAATGGCCGAACTCACGGCTGGCCGCCAGCACGTGGCTGATCGCGGCCATGACGCGCTGTCGGCTATCCCGTGCCAGTCCGATGGAAAGGGCGACCTTATCGGCCGAGAAGAAACCGATGCCGTAAAAATCGCGGGCCAGGCGGTACGGATCCGCGGTGACCCAGGCAATCGCATCGTCTCCATATTCCTTGTAAATGCGCACGGCGAAGAGCGTGCTGATGCCATGGGATTGCAAAAACATCATCACATCGCGAATGGCGCGATGCTCGGTCCAGGCCGCGCTGATCATGGCCAATTTTTTTTCGGCAATCCCCGGTACCTCTTTGAGTCGTTCGATTTCATTTTCAAATATATCAATGGTTTGCCTGCAGAAATAGCGAACGATTTTTTTGGCCGTTTTGGGGCCGACGCCCTTGATGAGTCCCGACCCCAGGTATTTTTCCAGGGCGGCGCTGGTGGCCGGTCGATGTTCCACGGCCCGGGTGGCGTTGAATTGCCGGCCGTATTTGGGATTGATGGTCCAGGAACCGAAAAATTCCATGGTTGCCCCGGCAAACACCTTGGTCTGGTGAACGATCACCGTTTCTTGCTGGTGGGGATGATCAAATGGTGTCACCCGCAGCACCGTCCACCCATTGTCGGCATTGTGAAACGTAACGCGGTCCACGATACCGCGCACCCGTTCGGTGATTCTGCCGTTCTGATTGACAACGGGGTGCCGCATGGGTAAATGTAGTTCTCCACTCGATAAATTCGTAGATGCCTCATCAAATCAGCTTGCAACCCGATGGGCAAGCAATATATTGTTCACAAACACGGTTGACACGAACGTTTATAATGGTCAAGGACAGTCTTGCTTGATAAATCTACCCGAATCACATAAACGGTATCGTCATGGGCTACATATTCGACTTTCACGACGCCAAGCGCTATGACGAATGGCTCCTGAAGCGTAAAAACCGTCTTGCCGCCGACCTGGAAAGCCGTCTCATGATGGGGATGTTGGACCCGGCAAAAGGGGAATCGGTGCTGGATATTGGTTGTGGTACCGGCGCCTCGAGCATACCGCTTTTGGAACGTGGACTCGATGTCACCGGTATCGACCCCTCTCCCTACATGCTTGACATCATGTCCGAAACGCTGGGCAACCGCGTTTCCCTCTATCGTGGACATGCCGAAGACCTGCCCTTTGACGACAACTCCTTCAACCATGCCTGTCTGTTTACCGCCTTGGAGTTCGTTGACGACCCTAAAAAGGCCCTGGAAGAAGCCTTTCGGGTGGCCAAGGATCGCGTTTTCATCGGTGTCCTCAACCGCTATGCGCTGACCGGCATCGGCCGGCGAGTGAAAGGGATTTTTACGCCCACCATCTATAATCGGGCAACCTTTTTCAGTGTATGGGAAATCAAAAGCATGGCCCGCCGGCTGCTAGGGCCGGTGCCGGTCCGCTGGCGCACCGTGTGCCAATTCCCCGGTCCCTGGGGCATTTGGATGAAGCATTTTGAAGCATACGGAATCGTTCAGCGCTTTCCCTTCGGCACCTTCGCCGGGATGGTGGTCACCCTGGTTCCCCGGTTTCGCACGCGTCCGTTGGCCATCCGTTATCAACCCAAAAAGGTTGGCCATATCGCCGCCGGCGCCGCCGGGTGTAGCGGCATGGTACCGTTTAAGCGTTTCGGTCATCCCTGAATATTCTGTTGACAAGACGTTCAAATATCTGTTTAAATTAGATAAATTCATAATCATGAACACGTCCCGATAACAAGGAGCCATTTTACAATGGAAGCCTGGCTCTACGAAACCATGCCGGATCAAAGGGTGCGTTGCCTGTTGTGCAGCCATCAATGCCTGATCGGGAACCATAAACGCGGTATTTGCGGGGTCCGGGAAAACCGTGAGGGGATTCTGGAAACGAGGGTCTACGGTCGCCTGATCGCTGCCGGCGACGACCCCATCGAAAAGAAACCACTCTTCCACGTCATGCCCGGCAGTCGTTCTTTTTCCATTGCCACGGTGGGCTGTAACTTTAAATGCCGGTTCTGCCAAAATGCCGATATCGCCCAGATGCCGGCGGACCGCGATGGCATGGTCGCCGGCGATCCGGCCACGCCCCGGCAGGTGGTGGCCGCCGCCCAAACGCGGCAGTGTACCACCATCGCCTATACCTACACCGAACCCACGGTGTTTTTTGAATTTGCCTGTGAGACGGCAGAACTCGCCCAGGCCCAGGGCATAAAAAACGTCTTCGTTACCAACGGATTCATGAGCGAAGCGGCATTAACGCGCATCAGCCCTTTTTTGGACGCGGCCAATGTTGATCTGAAGGCCTTTACCGACGATTTCTATAAAAAGCAGTGTGGGGGACGGTTAGCGCCGGTGAAGGCGACCCTAAAACGAATGAAGGCACACGGTGTGTGGGTGGAAGTCACGACCCTGATCATTCCCGGACTCAACGATGATCCGGGTGAACTCCGCCGGCTGGCAACCTTCATCGCCACGGACCTGGGTACCGAAACCCCCTGGCATGTCAGCCGCTTCCATCCCACTTACCGGCTTCTGGACCGTGAGGCGACCCCGGTGGAAACCCTCTTGCGGGCCCGGCAAATTGGTCTCGATGCCGGGCTCCGCTATGTATACACGGGAAACATCCCCGGTCAAGGAGGAGAAGATACGCTTTGTCCCGGTTGCGGGCAGATCGTTATTGCCCGCCGGGGATTTCGGATTGCGGCCATTCAGATGGATGCGGGACGTTGCCGTGAATGCGGTACACCGATTGACGGCATCGGAATGGGATAAGGGCCTTGACCAAGCCAAGCATCGCTACGCTTAATTTGGACCAACTGCGGGGGCAGCGGGTGGGAACATCCGTGTTGCTCAAGAAAATCGGGCATGGTGCCATGTCCGCCGTGTTTCTGGCTTTCCAACAATCGCTTAAGCGACAAATTGCGGTCAAAATTTTGCCGAAGTCGTTGCTCACCGAAAAATCAGCCGCGTTTTTCCAACAGGAGGCCGAATCGGCAGCCATTTTATCGCATGCCAACATCATTCCGATTTACGAGGTGGGTGAAACCGAAGCGTTCCTTTTTTTCACCATGCAGCTGGTCCACGGCCATCCCTTATCCTATTATATCCGGCAGGCCCAAAAGAATATCATCCCCTCCAAGCGCGTCTTGCCCCTTCCAACCGTCCTATCCTTGATGGAGAGCATCCTGGATGCCCTGGCCTATGCCCATGACAACGATATCGTTCACCGGGACATCAAACCCGATAACATCATGATCGAGAAACATTCCAAGCGGCCTCTGATTACGGACTTCGGCGTGGCCCGGGTGTCACGTACGACGAGCCAATCCGACCGGTTGCTGTTGGGGACCCCGATTTATATCGCTCCGGAGCAGATTCTGTCCGGAGGGGTCGACGGTCGCGCCGACATGTACAGCGCGGCCGTGATGATGCTGGAAATGCTCATGGGCCGGGTCCCTTATCCGCCGTATGCCTCCGCCATGGATTTGCTAAAAATGAAGCTCTCCCTGAAGGACAGACTCTTTCAACAGCGGCCATCCCATGCGCACCCCATCGCCAACCGCGCCCTGGATCAAATCGTGTTCAAGGCGTTGGCCTTTGAACCGGATAAACGCTATCCTTCATGCCGTGAGTTCGCCAATGCGCTGGAACACTATAAAAAAAAGATGACATCCGCTTCAGCCTCATGAGGACGCCATGCCATTAGACGCCGCCACCAAGAATCAACTCGCTCAATTCGGCCGAACCGTTTCCCTCCTGTTCAACCGATCCATGATGTATCAACCCAACCATCCGTTCGTGGAGCAATCTGTTGAGATGTTTTTGAACGGTGCGGCGGAATTGACCAAGGTCATCACCCCCTTGGTCTTCATTCTCAACCGCGAGGCGTTTTTCATCGATGAGGAGCCCCTGGATCCCCGTCTCAATGTTTCCCGCCTGATAACACTTTTCAAGAACCATGGCCTTCAATCCATTTCGATCGAGCCGGGTCTCGGTAGACGGGAAATCAAGGTTTTCCTCGAGGTTTTCAGCGAAATCAGTCGCTATGGGAATGCCGAAGGGTTCAAGAAAGCCATTTTCGCCCGGGGGGTGACCCGCATCAAGGTCAATCATGTGCGCTACAAGAAAGTCACTGAAGGTGATGAAATCATTGCCCGCCATGCACTCGACGGCGTAAAGCAGATGATGATCGATGCGGACGAGGCCAAAAACCGCAAGATGTTCATGGACACCTTATTGGAAAGTGTGCTCAGCGAAGAATTTACCAAGACCCTGACCATCGAATCCCTCATGGCCAATCCCGGGGCCGTCTCAAAAAATATGATCGAAGCGGATCTGGCCCACGGTGTCGGTGACGGACCGGGCACCGCCGATGCATCCGGTGGATCTGGTGATGGTGGCGCCGGCCCTGGCGACGACAGCGGTTCCCGTCCGGCGGGTGCGGGAAGCGAAACCGGCTCATCCGGAAGCGGGGAATCGGCGGGCGGCGGAAAAAATAGCGCCGGTGGATACGGGGGCCTTTTGTTCCAGCAATTGGAGCTGATGCGCATCAAGGTGGAAGCGCGTCTGGATGGGGAACGCGACGTGGCCTTGACCGATCTGGCCGGTGCCGTGTTCGACATGAAGAAGCAGCTTTTGGCGGGTATCGAGGCGCAAAAGACACTGGGGATTGCCTACGAAAACGAGGCGGCGATCCGGAAAAATGCCGATGAACTCACCGATCGCGTGCTGATGCAACTGATCCGGGCCGAGTATCAGCAAGGCAGAATTTCGCCCGCCCGGATGGCCCAGATTATTCGGCGATTGCTTCCCGAACCGGCCGAGCTCAAGCGACTGCTACCTGCAATCAAACGGGTTCTGATCGAGGAAGGCATGACCCAAACCCAGTTCATGGTGCTGATCCAGGAATTGGGCAAGGAACTGCAGGGCGAGAGCCTGGTCGCCATTCTCCAGGAAAGTGGGGAAGTGATCGGCGTGGACGGCGATCAGCTGATCGCCGAATTCAAGCGCAATCCGGAGCAGGCCGCCCAATTGATCTATCTGGCCGCTGAAATCCGCAGGGGAACCGGTGACGATGACACGCTGGCCGACATTCTGGCCGGTTACGTGGAGCAGGTGGGCAGCCACGTGGCCATGGACGAAGCCGGGGACAGGGATGATCCCGAGCATTTGAAGCAGGTGGTTCGACAGATTGAATCCAAGATTATCGGTCAGCTAGGCACGATGGACGTGGGCGCGGATGTCATCGCCAAGCTGGAAGATCGTCTGAATTCCCGCATGGAAGCCATACTGGACCAGATGCGCCCCGAATGGATGAAATCCCGCGGTCGGGATGGCGTGGGGGGAGGCGTGGCAAGCCCGCAACAGCCCCTCAGTGTTCTGCGAACCTTGGAGCAGAGCGTCAGCGAGCACGACGAACTGGGAACGTTTCTCAAAATTGTGCGCCAAAAGGTCGAAGCCGGTGAAATCGATGAAAACGACTACAAGCGGATCCAAAGAGAGATTTTCCACCAAAAGCAACTGGCCCAGGCACGTGAAGCCGACCGGGTCATGCCCGTTGGCGTCATCAAGGCCGGTGCCATGGCGTTTATCCTGGAAAAAGAGATTGCCCGGGCCAACCGCTATGACTATGCGTTTTCCGTTTTGGCCTTTTCCATGGTGCGGATCAATCCCCGGGTCAAGGTCAAGGCTGACCGCATCACCAACGAAATCCTGATGGAATCCGTTTTGGCACGGTTAGCCGAAACGTTTCGTGAGGTGGACATTCTCGGTCAACTGGGCAAGAATACCATTACCGCGGTGTTGCCGTTGATCAATCGAGAGGATTCCAAGAAAGCCTTGAACCGGGTCATGAAAATCCTTCAGGAGGATTCCATCATGGTCAGAGACGTTCCCGTGGATGTTAAATTTGCCGGCATTGCCATGACCTTCGACGGTCAACAAACCCCGGATGCGAAAAGTTTTATCCGGGTGTTGTCCGGCCGATTGCAGGATATGGCCAACCGATTGAAAAATGTCCAGACCTACCTGTGAGAGGCGCTTAGAATTCAGGTGAGTAAAAGAAACGCGTTCGTCCCGGGATAGAGGCTACTCTTGCATGGCGCCGATAAAACACCATATGGATCCGAAATAGGGGTCGGTCGTGGCGGTGGCAGACGCACTGTAATCGGAATCGGAAGCCTCCTTGTAGGCCCTCAAACGATAATAATAGACCGTGTCGCTGGACAGCCCGTAATCCTCGTAGGACGTTTTATTCTTGCCCACGGTGGCGATTTGGGTATAGTCCTCTTCGTCTTCCATGCTCCTTTCAATTTTGAATCCCACCTCATCGTTACTGTTATCGGTCCAGCTGAGAAAAATGGCGTTTTCATCGTCCGTCTCCGCCTCAAGTTCGCTGGGGGCAGACGGTTGCGTGTCGCCGATGAAGGCGCCGATGGAATAGGCGCTGTCGATCCGGCCGGCGGCAAATTCAGTCACCGAATCGTCTTTCGTATCGACCCGGCTGACCGATCCATCGCCTCGGTTGACCACGTAGGCAAACCTCCCGTTGCACGGGGCGGAAACGCCACGCGGTTCATCGCCGACAGCGACGGTGTCGGTGATCGTGTTATTCGATGTCTGGATGATGGTAAGCGTGTCCGAACCGCTGTTGGTCACATAAACGTAATCTCCTCCAGCACCGACGGCAACCCCCCAGGGGGAATCATCCACGGTCAAGGTATCGATGACGTCGTTGGTCCGTGTATTGATGATCGAAACCGTATCATCATCGAAATTGGCCACATAGACACGGCTGCCAGCCGGATTCACGGCCACGCCGATGGGGTGCTCCCCCACATCGATAACCGTGGTCTCCTTGTCCTCGCCGATCACGGTGACGGTGTCGTCGTAATAATTGGTCACATAGACAATGGGTGTGCTGTTTTCTTTGTCATAGCGGGCCGCCACCCCCCAGGGCGCGTCACCGACATCGATCGTATCGATAACGCTGCGGCTGGAGATGTTGACCTGGGAGACCGTATCGTCGTCGAAATTGGCCACATACGCGTACCTGCCATTGGGTTCGATGGCAACCCCGCGGGGGGAATTGCCAACCACCAACGTATATGCCGTCTGGGAAAAAGCGGATGTGTTGATGAATACCAGGGCGTCGCCGGTGCGCTGGGTAACCAGCACCTGTTCTCCATCGGGCGTGATGGCGATGCCATAAGGGGTATTATCGACTGTGAGGGCGGTCACGGTTTCGCTGTCATCGATGATTCGCAGCACTTCATCGGCACCGCCATTGGCGATATAGGCCGTGGTTTCGGCAAACGCGGTGCCGAAGGCGCAACAAACAACCAGAACCGTAACCAGCCGTATGGGTAGTGAATTTTTCATGGGGTGGTTCCTTGGACACTTCCCCCGTCCTCAAGCCGGATGGACGTCATTATGGGTTCTCGGCCACGGTCAGATCGCTCCGAAGGCCAATAGGGCCGTGGCCATGGCGACGGCATGGAATAAAAAGGCCGGTAAAATGCTGTGCGAACGTTCCCGGATCATGCCGGCACCGATCCCAAAGATCATGGCCACGACGGTATATTTTACCAGGATGCCGTTGGTCAGCCCCTGCACGAGAGGAATATTGGAGATCATGATCATGTGAAGACCGGTGACAATGGCATAGAGCAGGGAGGAGCCGATGGTGGGACCGGAAAAAAACCACTTGCTTTCGCTGTCTTGAATCGTGGCCAGTCGTGCCATCATGCCATGCACCAAGCCGCGAAACAAAAGCTCCAGGCTGAAAGGGATTAGAACCAGCGCCATGGCCCAGGCAAACGGTGGATCGGTGGCGAACAATGCCTTGTCGGGTACCAGCATGTCGCCGGTGAGTCCACATAAAATGGCGAAGGGCAGGATCAGCCACCAGTCCTTGCCGGTGGGCAGGATGATTCCAAACTGCCATGGCCGGCGCCAGGCCACGCCTGCCAGCATGATCGCAGAAAAGATCGCCAGTGCCACATGATACCCGAACATTTTGTTTTGCAGACAAGGGCTGACCGTATTCCATGCCCATCCATTCAGGGATTGCCAGTTTTGCCCCGTGGCAATGGACGCGATAACGATCAATAAGGCCAAGGCGGCACTGGTTAAAAACCGTTTTATATGCCGAATATCACTTCGTTTTTCGATGACATCACGACAGGCTGCCACGATTTGTTCCGGACTGAGCCGGGTGCCGCTGTCTCTGGGTGAGCCGCCGATATCACCAGAGCCGCCCCAGCGATTGATACCCATGCGCCCCTTGACCGTTGGATCCATGAAATTGAGCCGTTGATACACATCCTCCAGGGTAACCGGCATGAACAGATCCATTTGCCTGAGGGTGTAAGCGTTGTCTCCCTTGCGCAGGGCCACCCATCCCAGCCGGTTACCGTACAACTTGTTCAGGTGGGGCTCCAGTTCGTAGATTCCGAGGTCGGCAGCCACCACCACGGCGATGCGATTGTTGGTCAATTCGATCCTGGTCAACTCCTCGATCCCTTTGAAATCGTCCAGCTCGCCCACTTTGATCAGAAACTGGTCCAATTTGCGCAAGATGCCGATCGTATATTCCAGATAATCGGCCTTTGTCCATTCCCCGGCTTTTTTCAGTTCCAATTCATCGGCCCGCAACCGGTCGATAATGCGTACCAACTTTTGAAGCAGCTCGGCGGGGAATCCACAGAGCTCACGCATTTCGAGACCCAGCGCATCGATAATGCCCTCCACGCGTACCAGGGCAAACAGGGATCGCCGGTGAATGGCATTTTGATTATTGATCCGTTGGTGATTCAGAATGATCCAGATGGCGAGAATCGTGTCCAGATCCGGTTCATTGGCATAGATTTTCCATTCTCGGTCCCGCAGGTCCAGGCCTTTGACACACATGATCAGGGCCTGTTCACAAGTCGACAGGGTAAAGGTGCGGACGCATCCTTCGTGGTGATCCAGATTATACACTTTCTTTTCATGATCGAGAAAGGGCTCGATCTGGGCGACGCCATCCAAGTAAATCGTTCCCGGTGGCGCTTTCCGTGCAGCAGAGGCGGAGAATGTCAGCCCGGCCTTGATGGTGACCTGCAGGTTGGGCGCTTCGAGACACGTCAGGACCCGATTCGTGCTCTCCCCCTTGATGGCATAGCGATCCGGGAAGGGGGGGGCGGTGGCGTCTGACTTGATTGTCGAATTTTCCAGTACAAACGTCGATTGTTCGGTATCTTCCATGTTCATGGAATCATCCTGGTCTTGGTTCGGGTCCTCAACGCGCGTATAACCCTGTTATTCATCCATCCATAACAATCACAGCACATAGGGTCAACAGATGAATACGCTGTTACCACACGGAAAACACCTTGCTGATGAGAAATTCAGGTTTCCTTGGCTATCGCATTCAAGATAATGTTTTTGGGCTGCGTTATCGGTCCTCGCGGTATGGGTTAACCCGCTTCCTCCCTCTGGCCTTGCCAAAACCATTATCTTATATAGTTTTGATTGGGGGTCGGTTCACTTATCCGCCAATCGCCTAAAGCGTGACTCTGATGCGTCCCACCGCCGCCTCCACGGCGTCCAGAATCTCACCGGCGCGCAGCACCGAAACCAGGGACTGGATATCTTTGTAAAGCTCCCGGTCTCGCTCCATGAATGAGACATGCCGGCGAATTACCTGGTAGGCCTCGCGAGTCCCCCTGCCTGCCCTGAGCGGTCGATTCTCGGTCAGCAGGTCATAGGCCTGGGCCGCGCACAACAGCTCGATGGCAATCACGTTTTCCACATTGGTGAGGATGTCGTGGCTCTGACGGATCGCGATGGTGCCCATGCTCACGTGGTCTTCCTTGTTGGCCGAGGTGGGAATGGAATCCACACAAGCCGGGTGGGCCAGCACCTTGTTTTCCGAAACCAACGCGGCGGCGGCGTACTGGCCGATCATGTAACCCGAATTGATTCCGCCTTCGTGGACCAGGAAGGCGGGCAATTCACTGAGCTGAGGATTCACCAGACGCTCGATGCGTCGTTCGGAAACGCTGCCCAGTTCGGCCAGGCCCATGGACAGATAATCGGCGGCCATGGCGATGGGTTGGCCGTGGAAATTGCCGCCCAAGCGGACCTCTTCGGTATCGGGAAAGATCAGCGGATTGGTGGTGGTGGAATTGATTTCGATGTCGATGACCCGACGCGCATGGGCCACGGCATCTTTGCTGGCACCATGGATTTGGGGCGCGCAGCGCAGGGTATACGCGTCCTGGACCCGAGCGCATCCTTCATGGGCGGTGATAATCTCGCTATCCGCGGTCAAGCGCAGCATGTTGTCGGCGGTGACCAGCTGTCCGGGGTGGGGGCGGACGTCATGGATGCGCGGGTCGAACTCGCTGTTGGAACCCATGAGCACTTCCAGGGTCATGGCGCAGGCGATGTCGGCCATCTTGGACAGACGCACCGCGTCGTTTACCACCAGCGCGCCGATCGCGGTCATCACCTGGGTGCCGTTGATCAGGGCCAGCCCTTCGCCGGCGGCCAGCGTCAGGGGCGTCAGGCCGATACGCGTCAGGGCCTCGGCACCGGCGAGACGTCGGCCGTCGAAAAAGGCCTCCCCCCTGCCGATCAACACCAGCCCCAAGTGGGCCGTGGGCGCCAAGTCGCCACTGGCACCTACGGATCCTTTCTCCGGCATGACGGGCGTGACCCCATGATTCAAAAATGCCAGCAGATAGCGGATGGTTTCCATGCGGCATCCCGAGTAACCCAGGCACAGGTCATGCACTCGCAAGGCCATGATAGCCCGCACCACGGACGTGGACAGCGGATCCCCCACGCCGGCGGCATGACTCATGAGAATGTTTTCCTGCAGGCGTCGGGTATCTTTCTCGGAAATGGTCACATTGCACAGGGCGCCGAATCCCGTGGTAATACCGTATATCACCCGCTTTTCTTTGACCCAGCGCTCGATCAGGGCACTGGTCCGGGCCACCCGTTTTTCGGCGGCCGTGGATACGGCCACGGGACGGCCGGATCGGGCGACACAGACCAGGTCGTCGATGGTCAGCGGCTGTTTATCCAGCAGCAATGGTTTCATGGCTATTCCTTTCCTCCGCCGTATTTTTATAGCAAAATATTATCACCAATTAGCGTTTTCCGGCAACGATCGATCATTCTTGTTTGACCAATCGGCGCCGCCTATCTAAATTAGGGTCCGTTCAGAAAATAGAAACCTTTCTGGACGAGTAATAAATGATCATCCCAAACTCGTCCAATGCCCATGAAACGGTATTATTTTAAAACCCTACGCGCCCGTTTGGCTGTTTTGTTGGTCTTGCCGGTGATTGTGATGCTGATGACTGCCGGCCTCGGCGGTTTTTTTTTCGCGCGCGATCGCATGATCAAGCAGTGGCGCATAAGCGTCAGACTCCAGCTTGAGCGGGCTGCTCACGAAATCGAGACACGGTTGTCGAAGCCCGTTGCCCTGATGGCACTTTTTTCCGATAGTGGTACGGGCAAAGCAAATGTCGGCCTGCCGGACGCGATTGTTCAACGGCTGGAGACCCTGCCGGGAGTGGTTCGCGTCGATGTCACATGGTATGCCGGGGCAGCTGACGACCATCACCATGGCGAACGATCCGGAGCCATGGACGCTATCCATGCGGGGCGCTTCAAACAGGGGACCATCGTCCGGATGTCGTTGCCGACCGTCGATAAAATTAGCAATCAAAAGACCGTATCCATGACCATGATTCTTTTAGACGGTGCGGATACGGCGGTGGGCCATCTCGAAATCGTACTTCAATTCGATGTCCTCGTATCGGGGATTACCACCAGTGCCTGGTGGCACAGTGCCATGGCCTGCATTGTTGATCGTGACACGGGGCGAATCGTCCTGGCTAGCGGACAGATGCGTGGGCGCAGCCTGCTCGGCGAAACCGGCAGCCCGCTGGAGCAGTCCGTCAAGACCAAAATCTTTCAAGAAACGGTGGGAACCCTATGGGCTCCGGGCCATCCCCCCGATCGTGTGGCCGGATTCCACAGCCTGCGCACCTTCCCCTGGACCCTGGTGGTATTCGCAGACGGAAAAACGATTCTCGCCCCCATCATCGATTTTAGAAATGGGTTCATGATTGGTGCGCTACTTTTGATTGTGTTTGTCTTGACCATCATTCACCTGACCATCGGTCGCATGTCCACAACCATCCGCCATCTTGCCTGGCGGGCCATTTTGGTCGCCGGTGGCGACTATGGAGAAAAAATAAGGGTCTCTTCACGGGACGAAATCGGCAGGCTGGCGGAAAGCTTCAACATTATGATCGAGGGGCTGCGGGAAAAGGAGACGATCCGGCGCAAATTCGGCCATTACGTGGATCCCGACTTCGCCCGGGTTCTGTTGAAAAAGCCGGAGGCCGGCCGTCTGGGGGGGCGGCGGCAGGACGTGGTCGTCCTGATGACCGACATCCGGGGGTTCACCCCGATGACTAAAAATCTGTCCCCTGAAGATACCATCGAGGTGCTCAATGGCTATTTCTCGGCGATGATTCCGTTGCTTCAACGCCACCATGGCATCATCGTCGATTTTGTCGGCGATGGTATCCTGGCCTTCTTTGAACCTGCCGATGAATCCCTGGCCCGTGCGACGGAGCGTTGTTTGCAGTGCGCCTTCGAGATGCACACGGCCGTCGGTGGACTCAACCGGAAAATGAGCATGCGGAATCTACCGGCATTACAAATGGGCATCGGTATCAACTGTGGCCCCGTGGTCGTGGGCAATATCGGGTCGCAGACGCGCAAGAAATATGGTATCGTGGGGGCCGTTGTGAATATCACACAGCGTATCCAGGCTGAAGCCGGTGCCGGTGAAGTCGTGGTGTCGAGATCCGTGTATGAGATGGTCGAAAACCGGGTCCGCGTCATCCGCCGTATCGTAACGCCATTGAAGGGTATCGCTTCGCGCGTTCGGCTATATGCCATCGTTCCCAGCCCCACGCAACCGCAACCTTAGCAAAAGGAAAAAGATGCCATGCAAGATCGATCCAAATGGCTGATGACCGCCATTGAAAGTGCCATCGCCGCTGGAGACGCCATCCTGGATGTGTACGCCTCCGCCGACATGAGCATAGAGAAAAAAGCGGATGATTCCCCCCTGACCCTGGCCGATCGGCGTGCCCACCGTATCATCAAGGCCGCCATCGATGGGTTCGGGATTCCCGTTCTCAGTGAAGAGGGGCGGGACATTCCGTTTGTGGAGCGCAAGGCTTGGCCCAGGATGTGGATCGTGGATCCATTGGATGGCACCAAGGAATTCATCAAACGCAACGGTGAGTTTACGGTGAATATTGCCCTGGCGGAAAAGGGGATTCCCACACTGGGCGTCATTTTTGTTCCCGTGGCCGACGATTTGTATTTCAGTGACCATGAATTGGGGGCCTTCAAGATCGCGGGGTGCCGCGCGACTGGCATTGGTGGTAAGGCCCCTGGAACAATCGATAGCCTGGAAAAACTGATCCAAAAAGCGGACCGTATGCCCTTGGCCAGGGACGCCGGCCGGCCCTTCACGATCATGGGCAGCCGCTCCCACGCCACACCGGAGCTTAACGCCTATGTGGATCGCATGCGGGAAACGCATGGTCACGTGGATTTCATCTCGGCCGGCAGTTCCCTGAAAATTTGCCACGTGGCCGAAGGTCGGGCGGACATTTATCCCCGCTTGGGGCCCACCATGGAATGGGACACGGCCGCCGGACAGGCCATCGCCATGGCCAGCGGTGCCCAGGTCGTCCGTCACGATGACGGCACGCCCCTGGTTTACAATAAGCAGGACCTGCTTAACCCCTGGTTTATCGTCAAGCGCCCCTGAATTCGGCCTGCCTTCCACCCGGACCCATGAACTCGAAAAAACGCTTGACTTCAAGCGCCTTGCCCTTCTATATGTAGGATCACTTTTTCGGGCGATTAACTCAGCGGGAGAGTGCCACCTTCACACGGTGGAAGTCACTGGTTCAAACCCAGTATCGCCCACCAGAACCGACAAGGGTTTACGAGCATTTAGGCTCGTGAGCCCTTTTTTTTTCGTATATCGCGGCCATCATCGATCGAGTTGGCAATGAAGTTGCAATTTCTTAAACTTGAAGGCCGGAAAATGTGGCGTGTTATACATTTTCGAAAGAACGATAGCTAGTATAGAACAAAAATGTAATTTGAACCGTACGAAAGAAGGCGCTCATGATTCCAAGATCAATCGGCATCGAAGTCCCATTAACCATTGACGAAGCAGTATCTACCATTTTGAATGATTTACCGTTGCTGGACAGGACACGGTTAGCGGCCATGACATCGGAGGAACTCTCGCTCATCGATCGCGAAGTCGGCGCTCAGATCGAGAGGGATTTCAGACTTTGGCGCGGCAATGACATCCTGCTGTCCGATTGCCTGGCGGCAGCCCAACAATATGATGAACCGCTTGATCCCACCGTGGTTATCATTCGTGCCGTCTGGAAGAAGCTGCAGAAAACTCACGTTTTGCGCCTGGTCAAGTCGTGAATGGGTTAACCATCGCTCAATGTCCTTTTCATTACCCGCTTGTTGACCGGTTTGGGACCGATCGCTAATATGATAACTAACCCATTTTAAGCGAACACCAAACGCGATCACCAGTCGAGACGCGGGTAAAGGAGGGCATTCGAATGTATTCCCATCTTTTTTCCGAACTTTCCATCCAGGGGCTGACGTTGAAAAACCGTCTCACCATGGCGCCCCTTTATCTGGGGTATGCCGGCGACGGCGGGACGGTTAGCCCTATGATTCTCGATCATTACCGGCTCATGGCCCAAAGCGGAGTGGCCATGCTGGTGGTGGAAAATGCCACGGTGGATTATCCGACCGGCAGCGGGTCCCACCGCACCCTGCGGGTCGATAACGACGACAACCTGGAGGGATTGAAAAACCTGGCCAGGACCATCAAAGGCGAGGGGGCCCTGGCCTGCCTGCAGATCAACCATGCCGGCCGTTTTGCCCAGGCCGCCGCCGAGCCACTGGCGCCATCGGCGGTTCAGACGTTCAGCCGCATGCCCAGAGCCCTGACGATCGACGAAATCGAAGCGATCATCGAAAAATATGCCGATGCCGCGGCGCGGGCGAAAGCCGCGGGCTTCGATATGATCGAGCTTCACGGCGGGACGGGTTATCTGCTGGCCCAGTTTCTCAGCCCCCGAACAAACATGCGCAACGATCATTATGGTGGAAACCTTGAGAATCGATACCGGTTTCCCCTGGCGGTGGTCAAGCGTGTTAAAGAACGGGTCGGCATGATGCCGGTGGGGTATCGGTTCCTGGCCGATGAATGGCTGCCTGACGGATGGCATCTGGAGGGGGCGTGTCAATTCGCCAAAGCCCTGACCGCCACCGAGATTGCCTATATCTCGGTGATGGGCGGAACCTACGAATCTTTCTTCTTGCCTGAAATTGTAGAAAAATCAAAACATGAAGGCTATATGCTGCATCTGGCCGCAACGGTTCGCAAGGCCGTGGACGTGCCGGTGATTGCCGCTGGCCGAATGGCGACCGGCGCGTTTGCCGACCAGGCCATCGCCGATGGAAAAACCGATTTGATTGGTTTGGCGCGCGTGCTTTGGGCCGATCCCCAGTGGCCGCAAAAGCTTCGTGAGGGCCGAGAAAATGAGATTCTTCATTGCACGCCGGATTGCGGCGACGCCTGTATGCAAATGGTCATGAAGGGCAAGCCCGCCTTTTGTGTGCGTTGGCCGGCGGAGAAGGTGAAGGCGTGGAAGGCTAAATTCGCGTAAGCGTTCACAGGGCACCTCATCTGCTTTGTTCCCGGGCACTTGAAGACCGACCCGGTCGTCGGCGTGCCCGGCGCCGCGCATCTGCGGCACCCTGTAAACGCTTACCGGCTTTGGAATCGAGAAACAGAAAATCGATCCAAATGGGGTTACCCCTGGCGATTGTTAGCGCCATTGCGGATGGGTTTCAATGCGCTGTCCGCGATGGCCAGCACCTCGCCACAAGCAGGGCATTTGCCGCTGAAAACAAATTCCTTGTCGATCAGGCGGGGATTGAAACCGCGCGATATTTCATTGAGATTGATGAAATGGCCGCAACGGGAACAGGGGCTGCCGACCGCGGTGGGCGACTTGAAAACGTTGCGCTTGTGGGCCAGCACCAGCACAAACAAGAGCTTGAAGCCGATCAGGCCGGCCAGGGCGCCTTTGATCAGCCAGCCGGGGGCCTTTCCGCGGGAAGAAATGGCCGCCGCCTGTTTGACCATGGCGGTCCCGGTGCTTTTGGCGGATGCCGTTTTTCCCGTCATCAAGGCCAGTTTGGCCAGGGGCAGTAGATGGATGGCCATGGTTGCCTCCTATGGTATTCAAGGTCGTGCCCATCCAGAAATGGCCAATTTGCCCGATATCGGTGTTGCCCGAAAAATTTTATCCTCGGAATATTAACAATATGCCTGCGGTAAAATTTTTCGGACGCCTTGATCTCGAACAAATTTTCCTATTTCTGGATGGACACGAGAACGTGTTTTCGGGTGACTTATCGGTCGAAAGCGATATTGTGCACACGGCTTCCGCTCTCTGGTCTTGCCACAACTATTCTTTTAAACGCTACCCGATAATCCCCGTATTGTAAACCACCGGTCGCGGGCCGACCGGGGCCATCGCATGTAACATCGGCACTAAAACTGCCGACGATTACGAGCACCGCTGCGCTGAGCACGAGGACGAGGAAAAGCCAGGAATCCTCTGGTTCCCACGCTCTGCGTGGGAACTCCGTGCCTCATCAAGACCTCAGCCGTGAGCGCTCCCACGCGGAGCATGGGAGCGAGGGGCAAGGGGTGACACGGCCGGCGGCGACCTATGGGAATTTGTGGATAGCCGCACGTCCGGCTGTAGGAGCGGCCCTGGCCGCGAACCATCGCAGACGTAGCCAGCGCCTACAGGTTGCCGTGGCTCAAAATGCGGGCCCAATCCAAAAAAGTCATTGGAATTATTTTTTTAGATTACGACAACGATAACCGCTGCGCTGACAACGACAACGAATTCGTGGTAACCACAGGCGCGCGGCAGCCGATGCCCCACCACTTGGATAGCCGCATGCGCTCCCAGACGGAGCATGGGAGCGAGGGGCAAGGGGGGGACGGCCGGCCGGTGCATCTATGGGCAGCCGAGGCTATCCGCACGGCCAGCTGTAGGAGCGGCCCTGGCCGCGAGAAGTCGCAGGCGTTGCCAGCTCCTACAAATCGCCGTGGCTCAAAATGCGGGTCAAATCCAAAAATGGAACGTGTTTTAAACGCCGTCACCCTGAAGGCTCGCCAACGGTGACGACGCCGGCGGCGTAAACGGCGGCTGGATCGTAAAGACGGAAATGCGCCTCGTTTTTCTGCCGGGTCAGCCCGGCCTGGACGGCATGAATCTGCCTCCCAATCTAATTGACGTACTGAATGTTAAAAATTCACCACCGTCGCCCGTTCCTGCCAGGCCCGGCTCTTGTTCAGCCAATCGTCACCGTCCACAGAACGCGCCAACTCCTCGGCCAGGTGACGCACACGCAGCCCCACCCCCTGGTGGCGGCCCAGGCCGGAGATGCAGGCCGGACAGTTGGTGAGCACCCGTCTCGATTCCATCGCTTGCGGAAGGGCGGCTTCAAAAGCATCGCGTTTGCGCGAGCGCATGGCGGCGGCAATATCCGGGCGGCTCAAGGCCAGGGTGCCGGCTTCCCCGCAACAGTGCGGTACAACGGTGACCGGTCGTCCCAGCCGCTCCAAAAGGGCCGGACCCTCACCGTCCAGGCTGTCGTGGCAGGGGGCGTGGTAGAGACAGCCGGCGGCACCATCGACGGTCAGGCCCCGGTCGATGGCCAGGCGGCTGACATCCGCCAGGGGGGCGTCGAAGATGGCCGGGGCATTCATGCCCATCAGCGCTTCCCGGCAGGTGCCGCAGCTCACCGCCACGGCGTCGAAGCGATGGTGGCCCAGGCGTTCCCGAATCTGGCTCAGGATGATGGCCAGACGCATGGCCTGGCTACGGTGTAGCTCGGCCTTGGCATTGACCTGGGCGGGAAAGCCGCAGCACTGAAATGGTGGCGGCAGGATCACCCGCAGGCCAACGTGGATCAGAATGTGGATTGCCGCCATGGAAATCTGGGAGTAGAGGCGTTCGGAACCACACCCCGGAAAGTAGAAGATCGTCCCCGTCGCCGCCTGGTCCGGCTCGATGACGACCGCCTGATCGGCACCACAGGATGGCAGCCGGCCGTAAAGGGTGCCTGCCGGCACCGGTGGCATGGCCGAGCCGAGCAGGGCCATGGGCCCGCGGGGGGCGGTTTTTTTTACGCCGGGCAGCCGGTTCACGGCCCAGGCCGACAGACGCTGCAGGCGGCTGCCCGCCCATAGCGCCGTGGGCCGCAGCACACCATTGAGCATTCGAGATCGGTTGTCGAGAAAGGCCAGGGCCAAACGCGTGGGCAAGGCGGTCTTGCGGTAGCGGCGCGAAGTGAGAATTTGCCGCTCCAGCAGGGAAACGGTCCCGCTGTCGATGTCCACCGGGCAGGGCGGCTGGCATTTGTGACAGATGGTGCAGTGGTCGGCCACCTGGTTCAGGTATTTCAGCGCATCGAAGCCCGTGGATCGGAACCGCTGGGTTTCGTATAAAATCGCTTCGATGAGGGCCACCACGGCCAGGTTCTTGTTGCGCGGATGGTAGAATAGATTCTCTTGCGGGTGATACACGCAGCAGGGCGTCTTGCACCGACCACAACGCACGCAACCGGAAATCGCCTCGGCCAGGGCCTCCAGCTCGGCGTGGCGCAGGATGCTCGCCTCCAGCTCCAGCAGGTTGAAGGACGGCGCATAGACCAAACCGGATGCGCGCCGATCGCTGAGTTTTCCGGGATTCATCATGCCCTCGGGGTCCACGGCCCGGCGGTATGCTTCCAGGGCCTGGATACGCTCCGCGTCGAGGTACTTGAACTTGGTGAAACCAATGCCGTGCTCGCCGCTCACCGCCCCGTCCAGTTCGACGGCCTTGGCCATGACCGCGTCGGCGGTTTCGGCGGCCCGGATCATCATTTCACGGTCGTTGGCAAACACGGGAATGTTGACATGAATGTTGCCGTCGCCGGCGTGCATGTGGGTGGCGATGACGATCAGGCGCGAGCGCGTGTCGGCGTAGATCTCCTCGATTTCGCTGTTGATCTTCACGTATCCGCTGAAGAGCTCTTCCAGTTCGGCTTTGAGCCGGCGGATGTGGGTTTCTTCCTGCAGGTGATGCTTGCCGGCCAGCCGGATCCGTTCCAGGGCCGTCATGAACAGTTGTTTGGCGGCGGGCAGCTTGGCGGCCAGCCATTCGGGATCTTCCAGGGGCGTGGCCGTCTCCAGGTGGGTGCCCAAGCGGAACACCAGGTCCAGCTGGTTCTCGCGTTGTTCCTCGGCGTTGACGTCATCGGCGAACTGGGCGAACTCGGCCAGGGCGGCGATGGGCAGAACGATATCCTCGTTGAGCTTGAAGGATTGGGTGCGCCGAGCGATGGCCCCCAGCCGTTTGCGGTCCCGCCAGAAACGTTCGGCCTCCTGTTCGTTTTCGGCCGTGAACAGATGGGTATTGGGATATTCGGCCATAAGCGCCTCGAGTCGCGTCAGACCTCGCCGGATCTGGGTATCGTCGTGGCCGACCATGTCCACCAGCAGCACGGCCTTGGGCTGGTCCTGGCGCGGGGCCTTGACCTTGTAGCCGATGGCGCGTGCGTAGGCATCGTCGAAATGCTCCAGGGCCATGAGGGTTTCCTGGCCGCGGTTGGCGAAGGCGTCGCACATGGCGGCAATCGCCCGACTGGCCTCGTCCATGTCGGCGCCGAAGAATTCCAGGCAGCAGGTGGCCTGTACCGGATAGGGACGATGGAGAATGAAGCGCGCCGAGGTGATGATGCCGTCGGTACCCTCCTTCTGCAGCCCGGGCAGGCCGCCCAGGGCCTTGTTGGTGATGTCCTTGCCCAGGCCGGACTGGCGAAGATCCAGACCGGTCAGGTCCACGGCACGGACCACGGCGCCCGTGTCGTCGATGACCTCGAAACGCAATCGATCCTCGGGCAAGATACGCCGCCAGGTGGGATCCACGCGCCGGATCGTGTATCGCCGGCCGTCGGGCATGGCCATGGTGAAGTCCAGCACATTATCGATGGCCGTGCCCCACAGCACGGCTTTTTTGCCACCGGCATTTTCGGCGATATTGCCGCCGATGGTGCAGGCCCAGGCGCTGGTGGGGTCGGTGGCGAACACGAAGCCGTGGTCTTGGGCATAATCCATGGCGGCATTGGTGATCACCCCGGCTTCCAGGTGCAGGACGGCACCGGCCTGGCCGGTTTGATCCAACGTCTGCTTGTCGTCGGTCTCGATGCCGTAGATGCGATTGAGCCGTTCGGTATTGACGATCACGCAATGATCGTCCAGGGGCACACTGCCGCCGGTCAGCCCGGTGCCCCCGCCGCGGGGGATGATCTTGAATCCCGCGTCGCCCAGGGCACGGATCACCCGTGGGACCTGTGCCTCGCCTGTGGGACGGACCACGGCCACCGGCAGGCAGAGACGCCAGTTGGTGGCGTCGGTCACGTGGGCGTTGATGGTAAAGGGATCGATGAAAACATTGTCGTGGCCGACGACGGGCGCCAATTGGCGAACGATCCGACGTTGATCATCGCGCAGGCGCCGGATACCGGCCTCGCTGTCGGTCAGGCAGTCCAGACAGTCGCCGACCACCGGCACTAGATCCGTGTCATGGGCCGCCGCCCGCCGGATCATTTTCAGATCCCGGCCAACGGTATCGAAATAGCGCTGGGAAAATCGGGGGGACGCAATCAGGTCGTGACGCAAAAAGGGATTGCGCCGCAGCATGAACAGGTCTCCCAAAAACCTCGCCAGGGGACGCTTGAGCGCCCCCTGGCGATCCAGCAAACGGCTCTTTTGGAGTCGGTTGTACCCCCTGTCGCCGATCAGCAGGCGGATGATCTGGCCGTCGTCGGCCGAGGTATAGTTATAAGGTATCGTTCTTTCGTCGTTCGGCATCGTGTGAATCCCATCCTGTACTGGATAAAAAACCGCCTCAAAATCATAATTCAGATCGTTTGGCAACGATTTCAACGATTGTGAAAAGCAGATCGGGACAGTCGGCCCGGTTTTTTTTTGTGTCATCCATGGGCTGACCGTTATAAATGTAATCGTGCCCCCTCTCAGGGGCAAGGAAAACATTGCAAATATTAGTGGTTAGGGTATCATTAGGCCGTTTTCCGTCGATCACCGCTTGACGGACCTTTTCCTTGAACGGAATATTCTACGCCCGTTTGCATTGACAAAGGACCGGCAGCGTGATTGCCTGGGGGCGCTTCTGTGCACGGGCTAAAAACAAACTTGCGGTTTTGAATTTGAGTCAGTATATAAACCGGAATCATTTCGGCAAGCAAGATTATCGCATCCATCCATACAACTCAATCGTTCGCGTCGCAGCGTTATAGTGAGGAGGCACTATGGTTGATTCCCAAAGCTGGGACTGGGATCCCGGCGAAAAGAAAATTTCGCTGGGCTCCTGGAAAGAGAATTATCAATGGGTTGAAGAACCGTATGTGAGCCCCGATGGTGAGAAGGTCGCCGCCATCGTCAACATCGACGAAGGAGAATTTACGGTTTGTGTCAACGGCCAGCCCTGGGGAGAAACCGTCTTCGATAAGATCTGGCATCTGCGTTTTATTCCGGATGGCCGACTCACCGCCATCGTTTCCGAGATGGGTGAATGGACCATGGCGGTGGATGGCGAGGCGTGGGAAAATAAATTCGGTTACCTATGGGAGCCCCGTTTCAGCGGTGACGGATCCGCCATTGCCGCCGCCGTTCAGCAGGACATGCAGTACGCCATGGTGTTGAACGGAGAGCCGTGGGAGCAGATGTTCAGCAACATGACCTATTTTGCCCTGAGTCCGGATGGCCGGCATACTGCCGGGGCCGTTCAGGTGGTCGATGCGGATTCGGGAGAAATTCATAAATTCCAGGAAGGATCGTTTTCGGCGGCCATGGACGGTAAACCGTGGGATGCCCGTTTCGTAAACGTCTGGAATCTGGCCATCAGTCCGGACGGCCAGCACCTGGCCGCCGAAGTGCGGCTCAGTCTGTATGATTATACCATCGCCGTGGATGGGGTGCCCTGGTCAACCCGTTACACCACGGTCTGGGAGCCGGTGTTCAATCCGATCACCGGTGCGGTGGTGGCACCGGTTCGGGAAAAAGGCCAGTGGGCCTTGGCCGAAAACGGAACCATCATCTGGAACCAACGATTCGTTCAGCTTTGGCATCAGACGTTCAGCCCCGACGGTAGTCGGCTGGCCGCCATCGTGGCTCCCAAATACGGCCGCTGGACCGTGGCCGTGGATGGGGTCCCCTGGCCGGCGACGTTCACCAAGCTGGTCACCGATGTCGTTTTCAGTCCGGACAGCCAACGCATCGCCGCCTTGGCCAAGGATGAGGAAACCTTCCGCGTGGTGGTGGACGGCAGCCCCTGGTCGGATCGCTGGGACATGGCCTGGAAACCGGTTTTCAGTCCCGACAGCAAAGATGTGGCCACCAAGGTGGAAAAAAACGGCCACTATACCTTTGTTGTAAACAACCAGGTTTGGTCTAAATCCGTCGATGCCGCCTGGGAGCCCGTTTTCAGCCCCGACGGCAAGCATCTGATGTTGCGCACCATCGAATCGGGCGAGTATATCCGCCGGGTCGTGCCGGTATCTGAGATTATCGGTTAACCGCCATTAGATCACGGAGAGCCTGTTTGAAAATTCCGGATCAGGCGCGATAACAAGGCGGAAAGTGACTCAAAAGCGCAGCATATATGGAATATGTGAGCATTTTGAGACACTTTCCAACACCGGTAGCGGGCCTTAGACGGGGTTTTCAAACAGGCCCCGAGGAGATAATTTGATGCATAGCTTATACAACCTTGCAAGTGGACCACTGGCCTGGGTCGCCTTTTTGCTTTTCTTTGGCGGCAGCATCTATCGGATTGTCCGGATGTTGATGCTGGTGGCACAAAAAGAGAATTTCATTTTCACCTATATGAGCTGGCGTTACAGCCTGAGATCGATCCTGCGCTGGATTACCCCCTTCGCCACGGTCAACTGGCGCCGCCAGCCGGTGCTGACGGTGGTGACCTTCGCCTTTCATATCTGTCTGTTCATCGCACCGATTTTCTTGCTGTCTCACGTGGTGCTCTGGGAGGAGGCCTTTGGGCTCAGCTGGTGGACCCTGCCGGATACCGTGGCCGATGTGATGACCGTCATCGTTGTTCTGGGGGCCGTCTATTTTCTCGTGCGAAGAATGACCCAGCCGGAAGTCAAATTCGTCACCTCGGCCTCGGATTTCGTCATTCTGGCCATTGTCGCGGCACCATTCGTCACGGGTTTTCTTGCCTACCACCAGTGGTTCTCGTATCCGTTGATGATGAGCCTGCATGTGTTGGCCGGCGATATCATGCTGGCGGCCATTCCCTTTACGCGTCTGAGTCACATGATCTTCTCGCCCTTCACTCGGGCCTATATGGGATCGGAGTTCGGCGCGGTTCGTCACGCCCGGGACTGGTAAGTCGTATTGCATGCTATAGCGTTTAAGATAAGGAGTTTTCAAGATGGCGGAACCGTCAAAAAAGGAACCCACCTCCGTCGTGGATGATGGCATCGACGTCGGCATTTCGCGCTTGACCATTGATAAGATTGAATCGGTGATCAACAGCGTCATCAATGACGAGACCGGCGCCCGGTTGAAAGCCTATGTGGACACCTGTATTCACTGCGGCTTGTGCTCGGAGGCCTGCCACTACTATCTTTCCCATGATAAAGACCCCCACTATTCGCCGGTGGGCAAGGTCAAGCAAACCATCTGGGAGATGATCAAAAAGAAGGGCCGCGTGAGTCCGGAATTTATCCGCCAGGCGGCCATTATCGCCCATACCCAGTGCAACCTTTGTAAACGTTGCGCCCAGTATTGCCCGTTTGGCATCGATATCGCCTACATGATGTTGGTGGTCCGGCGCATCATTCACCGTTTGGGGGTCACCCCGCTATACATTCAGGACACGGCCCACAGCCATAGCGTGACCATGAACCAGATGTGGGTCAAGGGCGATGAGTGGCCCGATACCCTGCAGTGGCAGGAGGAGGAGGCCCAGGCGGAGATCTCCAATCTGCGGATTCCGCTGGAAAAGGAAGGCGCGGACATCATGTACAGCGTCATTGCGCCGGAACCCAAGTTTCAGGCCCAGCTGATTTATCAGACCGCGGTGATCATGAACGTGGCCGGTGTCGACTGGACCATGCCCGCCTCCGTGGGCTGGGACAACAGTGACATGGCCATGTACACCGGTGACAATGAAATCATGGGGCGGGTCAAGCGGGCGCATTTCGAGACCGCCGAGCGCCTCAAGGTGAAAAAAATCGTCATGGGCGAATGCGGCCATGCCTTCCGCAGCGTTTACGATATGGGCAATCGTTGGCTGGGATGGGCCATGCCGCCGTTTACCATCGTCCACGCCATCGAATTTTATTACGACCTGATCAAGGACGGGCGGATCAAGATCGCGAAGAAATTCGACCGGCCGATTACCCTCCACGATCCATGCAATGTGGTGCGGGGCGGTGGATTGCACGAGAAGGCCCGTTACGTGGCCCATGCCATCTGTGAGACCGTTGTCGAGATGCATCCCAACCGTGAACATAACTACTGCTGCTGTGCCGGTGGTGGGGTGATCAACACCGGCCCGCCCTTCAAGATGACCCGCATCGAGGGCAACCGGGTCAAAGCCGAGCAACTGTTCGGAGCCAAGACCAATGGGGCCGAGGTGCTCGTGGCCCCCTGCCACAATTGCCACAGCGGTCTGGAGGACATCGTCCATCACTATGAAATCGGGTTGGATATCAAGTTCTTTGGGGACATCATCTACGAAGTCATGGAAAAACCGGAGTGAGGTCAGGAGGAAGCATGAATATCGTCAATCGGATCGCCTTGCCACTGTTGATCGGAATCGTTTTCAGCCTGACCACGGCCTGGTCCCAGGATGAGATGGTTGTTGTGGACAACTCGGTCTTCGACAATCCTCAGCGTTCTCCTTCCGTATTTGAACATGATCTGCACAACGAAACCGCCGAGATCGATGAGTGCAGCGTATGCCATCATGTTTACGAAGACGGCCAGCTGGTGGCGGATGAGTCGTCCGAAGACATGCGCTGTTCAGACTGTCACTATCTCGAAAAAGTCGACGGCCAACCGGGACTGATGAACGCCTTTCACGCCAATTGCAAAGGCTGCCATGAAGCGGAAGGCAAGGGGCCGATCATGTGTGGAGAATGCCATGTCAAATAATGGACGGTAGACGGTTGTTCAGGGTCACCCTTTGAAAATAAACAGCATACCACCATTTGGCATTTGGCATTGGACATTCATCATCATCGCATTCAGAAAAAATAGAAAAGATATTCCAAATGCGGGTATCCTGAAGGGTTGCGCGCTTGACGTGGATACGGGTTGTTGCGTATTATTTTAATTGAAGAAAACGATGATGCTAACCATTCAGCATCCAAGGGAAGGTGGCTATGCCCAAGAAGATTCTCATCATCGACGACGATCCCATCGTGGTGAAATATCTGGAAGCCGTGTTCAGCGATAACGGCTATGAAACCTGCACGGCCAGCAGCACCATGGAAGGTCTGGACGTGGTCAAAAAAGAAACGCCCGATCTGATCACTCTCGACCTGCAGATGCCTGGCGAGTGGGGACCGCGCTTTTACCGCAAGCTGCGCAAGGATAAAGACCTGCGCGACACGCCGGTGATCGTGGTCAGTGGGATCGATGGCGACCATGCCATCAAAGATGCCATCGCCTTTGTCAAAAAACCCTTCGATCCCGAAAAGCTGGTGGGAATCGTCAAGAATACGATCGGCTAACCCCGATCCGTTTTCGAGTGGCGCTCGGTTGAAAATCCTCACGGTACTATTGGCAGCGATTGTTCTGTTCGCGCCGGGCGTTCTCTTCGCCGAAGATTTCTACCTGGACAGTGAACGCAACACCCGAACGTTGCGCCTTGAGATCGACAATGACCTGATCTGGGGTGATGACAGTGGCTTCTCCAATGGGTGGAGCCTTCAGTATCATACGGTTTGTCGGGCCAGTTGGGAAGAACTCGAGACCGTTGGGCTCATCAAATGGGTGGGGAATCATTTTCCGACCCTGGATGATGACAATGCCGTTGTCCGCCTTAGCCACGGGATCGGCCAAAACATAATCACTCCCGGCGACATTCGGGCCGACGTCCCGCCCGACGGTGACCTGCCCTATGCCGGTACCCTGACCTATACGCTCGGCTGGCAGAAGGTTAACCGTCAGAAAGCCGCGAATTTCCAGGTATCCATCGGCATCCTCGGACCGGAGGCCTTCGCGGAGCCATTTCAGAAGTTTGTGCACAATGATTTGGGCTTCGGCGACCCGCCCAATGGGTGGGATACCCAACGCGATACGGAACCGATTCTGAATGTTGGCTATCAATTGGCGTATTGTGTGGCGAGAATCGGCGATTACGAAAACGACTGGGCCGGACAGCTGACCGCCGCACCGAGTGCCTCGCTGGGGAATCTTTTCACTGCCGCGGAACTTACGATGGCGCTGCGGGTGGGGTGGAATATGCTGGAAGGGTTCAATGCCTACTCTGCGCCACCAGGGCGCAGTTTATTCCAGGCGACCTACCTTCCCAAACCCAAATCGGCGTCCCCCCATGCCATTGAATTCATCTTGGGTGCACGTGGTACGGGGATGGCGTATTCGGTCATTTACGACGGCAGCCTGATTACCGACGATGATCGAGATGTTGACCGGAATGGGTTTTTGTTTGCGGTCGGCTTTGGAATCTATTATCATTATTACAACGGGTTATCCATTCGCGCAACGATCCAGAAATCCACCGATCTCCTTAATCCCGATGCCATTCCCGAATCGTCTTCGGGATTGAAAAAAACCAAGGCGGACGTCTCCTTTGGGTCCCTGATCATCGATTTCCACTTTTGATCCGTGTCGGCGCCCTAATCCCTAAACCGAAAAGGCGTAGTGAATGGGCGGATGATGGTGGTACCCTACCAATTCGAAGTCGTCCAGTGTCACCCAGGTCTCTAAATCCTTCAATGACGTGATGGCTGGATTGATTTTCAGTTTCGGCAGCGGATACGGTTCCCGCTTGAGCTGAATGTTTTTCACCTGATCCAACTGGTCTTCATAGATATGCGCGTTGATGATTTTATGATAGGCTTTGGCCGGTTTCCTGCCGGTGATCTGGGCCATGATCATCAAGAGCCATCCCACCTGGACCTGGTTGAATCCGTGGCCCAGGGGTAAATCGTCCGACCGCTGATAGCTGGTCAGATACAAGTGCTCGCCCACCAGACTGAAAGTATGGGTGTGCATGCATGGGGCCAGACAGGCGCGATCCAGTTCGCCTGGATTATAGAAGGTCATGATTTCCCGTCGGTCATCGATACCCCTCGACAAATCATCGACAATCTTGCGCAGTTGATCGATTGCTTTGCCCTCGGGATTTCTCCAGCCCCGGCCCTGAACGCCATAACACCGTCCCATGTCGTCTTCGCCTCGGCGAAACGGGTTGGCCAGCCACTGGGCATTGTCATTGGCGTTGGCGTTCCAGGTGTTGCACCCCAGGTCGCGAAACTGCTTTGCGCTTTGATAACCGCGTAGATAGCCCAACATTTCGGCAATCGCCGGTTTCCAGAACAGTTTTTTGGTGGTCAAGACCGGCAAGGTGCCATCGCTGACATCGTATTCAAGGTCGACATTGATTACCGTCAAACAGCGCTTTCCGGTACGGGCGTTTTCGATCCACACCCCTTCATCGATGACCCGTTGACAAAGCCGCAAATATTCTTTCATCGAAGATCCTTACCTTCATTGCCTGCCGATTAGATCGAATATATCCGGTCATGATTTTAGCGTAATTTGCTCAATCTGAAAACCATCAGGACCAAAGTGAGCGATTTGCCTATAGCAATTGTAAGCGTTCACAGGGCTCCTCATCTGCTTTGTTCCCAAGCACTTAAAGTATGAATTATACGTCGGCGTACCCGGCGCCGCGCACCTGAGGTGCCCTGTAAACGCTTACCGGCCAGTGTTTTACAAACAGATGGTCATTCGTCTCGCTCCCACGCTCTGCGTGGGAGCGCCGTGTTTATCATGCCCGGGAATATGGGTTCCCACGCAGAGCGTGGGAACCAGGTGCCTTCTGGCCGAAACGATGATCAAGACCCGATCACCCTGATAAACGGCGACGAGATGGTCGATCTTCGACAATCACCATAAAAAAAGGTTGCTCGCCATGGTTTCCTCGTAATAGATCAACCATAAAATATGGTTGTCCCTGATGTCCGTCGTCGGCAACCTCAAACGATGGGCAATCGGGTCGCGTCTGATTTTCCAAACAGACGCCAAGCAAGCGAAAACAAATGAGAGAGGTGTCGATGGATATAAAAGCGTTGAAAATGGCTTTTTTTTCACCCACGGGAACGACGAAAGCGGTCATTCAGGGAATTGCGCGTGGCATCGCTCAACCCACGGCGGAGTTGATTGACCTGACCCACGTCCATGCACGGCAACAACCGCTGCAAACATCGGAGAATGATTTACTGGTCGTCGCCGTACCGGTCTACGTCGGCAGAGTCCCGGCGCTTTTGCTGGATTGGTTGAACGCCATCAACGCCCAGCATACACCCGCGGTCATTGTCGCTGTTTATGGAAACCGTGAGTACGATGACGCGCTGTTGGAACTCAACCACCTTCTGATCAAGCGTGGATGCAGACCGATTGCCGCCGCCGCATTTATCGGCGAGCACTCTTTTTCCAGTTCCGATACGCCCATTGCCGTCGGTCGACCCGACGCCGATGACTTGAACCAGGCCGAAATGTTTGGCAACACAATAAAAGCAAAACTCTTGTCGCTTTCATCCACGGATTCGATTCCGGATTTGATCGTGCCGGGCAATACCCCTTATCGGGAAAAGGGACCCGGTCTGCCCACCGATTTTATCGCCGTCAGTGACGCGTGCACGCAATGCGGCATTTGCGCCGAGTCGTGTCCGGTTGACGCGATCGATTTCGAGGATAGTTCTATGACGGATGAAGAAAAATGCATTTTGTGCTGCGCTTGCATCAAATCCTGTCCTGAAAACGCCAGAACAATGAAAGCGGGCAAGATAAAAGACATCGCTATACGTCTCAATGACATGTGCAAAGAACGCAAGGAACCGGTGCTTTTCACATAGGACATGCTTGACCATGAATAAATTTCAGGCCATGGCCAAAATAATGGCCATGCTTTGCGACGCGGCAGACCTCAAACCGGGAAGCCCGGTGTACAAGATCGTCAGAGAAAAGGTCTCGGAGCGAATCGATATCTTGGGGCCGGACGCCGCGTTGCTCAATATCATCGACCGGAAGCCTCAAATACTGAATCAGATCAATGTATTGTCCCAATGGCAGGCGCGGGGAAAATTGCTGCCTGTGCTTGAGTTTTAACCGCGCCATGGATCGCTCGAGCTTAGAAAATTGGAAACAATCCGGCGTATAGATGGCAAACCAAAGTGTTCCACCTTGATTTCGGAAAGGGATAAAAAGGTGGCCGATGCGATTTCCTCCATATCGGCCTGGATGGTCCCGGACGTGCCGACATCACAAATGAAGGCCGCATCCGTGGTTGCATAGACGACCCCGCCATAAGCATATTCATTGGGTGCCGAGCAAAAATAGCGCAGGTCCACGATGTCGAGGTTGAGTTCTTCCCGCAATTCCCGTCGCAGGCCCTGTTCGTAAGTCTCTCCGGGATCTAAAAAACCACCCGGCAAATCCCATGTGCCTTTGGCCGGGGCACGATTGCGTACCACCACCAACAGATCCCCGTCCGGGTTGACAACCAATCCGGCCACGGCAGCCGCTGGATTGAGAAAAAAAACGAAGTCGCACGCCGGGCATCGGAAAGATTTGATCGAATCGGGGGCCAGTGCCTTGGTGCCGCAACGTGGGCAATACTCGAATGGTGAATGGTTGTGGTTGGTTGGCATTTCTCAGGCGGTGACCTTTCGCGCCACCGCCTGGGCCTTTTCCACGACGCTTGGGGTGAAGCGCCGGTTCAAGGCTGCGGTGAGCATTTCCTCGGTCAACGTCTGCCCGCGCACTGCCAGCACCCCCAATGCCGCCAAGGCCCAATCCGGAGATTTGATCTTGAGGGCCTTGAAATCGATCTCCAGGACGGATGCGCGGGTCTCGGGCAGATCGACGCCGGTGGCCTTGATCACGGTGCACGCCGTTGAGAGGGTGGACAGTATTTTTTGGCGACGATTGATCCCCTCCGGCGCCAGGGCGATGACCACCGAGGGATCGTCGATCCCCGTGTACGCGATCGGCGAGTTTGAAAGAATCACTTCGCTGACCGAATGGCCCTTCATGACGGTGATGGGATAGTCATTTTTCTGGGTGGCATGGCATCCGGCCGAGGCGCCGGCCAGACACAACAGTTCCCCGGCCGTGATGATGCGCTGGCCGGCGCTGCCCAGAATGACCACCTCCTGGCGACCGGCCCGGGGAGGCTGGCAAGTCGCCGGGATGCGCAGCGGCTCGGGCGGCATGTCGCGCTTGGCGGCCTCCGCGCGGTAGGCCTTGCCGTATTCCATTCTCGCATTGAGCGCCTCGAAATCGGGAAGGGCCGGCAGTTGCGCCAGTTTCTCGGCGATGATGGTGGGGGTCAGTTTGTTGCGGCGGGTGTAGCGGCCCGGACAGACGCCCCAGATGTCCACCAGGGAAAACCCCTCGAAGGCGATGGCCTGTTTGAGCGTTTCGCCAATATCTTTTCCATAGGCCGATGCCCGCGAAACCCGTCCCGCTCCTGCGGCACCGGCGACCTGACAGATATCAATGGGTTTCTCCAGCGTATTGAGAAATCCGGAACCCACCACCGCGTCCGGGGGTGTGGTGGACGAGCACTGGCCGCCGGTCATGCCGTAGTTGAAGTTGTTGAGCACCAGCAGGGTCAGGTCGATGTTGCGCCGACAGGCGGACAGCACGTGGGCGCCGCCGATGCCCAGCCCGCCGTCGCCCATGGTGACGATGACCGTCAGATCCGGACGGGCCATCTTGATGCCCGTGGCATAGGTCAGGGCTCGGCCATGGAGCCCGTGGAAGGCATGCGTGTTGAAGAAGGTGTCGAACAGGCCCGAGCAGCCGATATCGGAAACAATCACCACATCCGCGCCCGCGTATCCCATCTCGATCAGGGCCTTATCCAGGGCGCGCAGTACCTGGTCATGGGAACAGCCCGGGCAGTAAACCGCCGGTCGGCTGGCGTTCAGTAGGCTATCCATTTTCGACCTCCCCCACGAGCAGGGCCGGTTTGATCAGTTCGCCGTTCATCTGCCCGACGAAACCGATATCCTTGTGCGGCAACAGGCGTTGAATCTCCCGCACGTACTGCCCCAGGTTCATTTCGGCCACCACCAGGCGATTGTATGGCGCGGCCGTTTCGCGAATAAAATCCTCGGGTACCGGCCACAGCGTCTTCAGGACCAACAAGGACGTGGGGCGCCCCTTGGCCGTCAGCCGCTCCACCGCCTCCTTGGCGGCCCGGGCGGTGATTCCGTAAGTGACGATCAGGGTATCCGCCTCGGGGACGACGATTTCATCGACATCGGTGAATTCGGCCACCGACCCTTCGATTTTTTCCTTGAGACGCCGCTGCATGGTGGCGATTTCTTCTGGATCCGTGGTGATGTAGCCGTTGGCACCGTGGGTAGAGGAGGTTTGTCGAACCAGCGATTTCCCGCCGATGGGCAGGAAATCGGGTACGTTTTCCCCTTTACCCACACGGAAAGGCAGAAACGGTGCCTGCGAATCGGCCAAGCGCCGCTCGACGAGCGGTGGCCGGCTGAGTTTATCCAGGCAGACCGTTTCGCGGGTCATGGAGATTTCCTTGTTGGCGGCGATAAACACGGGGCAGCGATATCGTTCGGCCAGGTTGAAGGCGCGCATGGTGAGCTCATAGCAGTCCTTCACATCCGTCGGCGCCAGTACGATCACGGGCAATCCGCCGCTGCTGCCCCACTGCAGAAACTGGATGTCTCCGTCGGCCCCCCGGGTGGCCGAACCGGTGGAGGGGCCTAGCCGCTGGACATCGACGATGACGATGGGAATCTCACTGCCGATGGCAAAGGATATCTGCTCGCTGTACAGGCTGATGCCCGGGCCCGAGGTGGCCGTCATGGTCTTCATGCCCGCCATGGACGCGCCTAAACAGAAGCCGATGGAGGCGATTTCATCCTCACCCTGAAGGCAGACCCCGCCCCTGGGGGGCAGTAGGTGGAGCATGGTGTTGTAGATGGTCGTGGCCGGGGTGATGGGATAACCGGCAAAGAAATTGCAGCCCGCCGCGATGGCTCCCCGGGCGATGGCTTCGTTGCCCTCCATGAAAGTCAGTGCCATTGATGTCCCCTGATAATGGTTGATCAACCGGACATTTCTCCCATTACCGTCTCCTTACTGTGACAACAATACTTTTTTCATTTGCGTCACCAGAAAATCGATATCGTCGTCGCTGATGTTCAGGGGGGGAGAAATACGCAGGGTGTGCCCGTGGCTGTCATTGATGATCAGCCCTAAATCGAGCAATTGCCGGCAGTACGCCATGGCCTTGCCATTGTTGACCTCGACGCCGATAAAAAGCCCCTTGCCCCGGACCTCCTTGATGTGTGAACTCCGTTTGGCCAGATCCATCAGCCGGGCCTTCAGCTTCTTGCCCTGCCTGGCGGCGGAATCGGCCAGCCGTTCCTCCTGCAGCACATCCAGTGCCGCGACACCGGCCACACAGGCCAATGGATAACCGCCGAAGGTCGATCCGTCCGATCCGATTTTAAAGGCCATGTCCATCAACGCGGCATTGGTCACGAACGCCGACAGGGGCACCAAACCGCCGGACAAGGCCTTTCCCAAAATCAAACCATCGGGGACGATTCCCTCATGTTCGAAACAAAAGGTCTTCCCCGTTCGCCCCAGGCCGACCTGGATTTCATCGGCCATCAACAGCAGGTCGTGGCGGTCGCATATTTCTCTCAAGCCCTTCAAAAAGCCTGGCGGCGGAATTAACATCCCCCCTTCGCCCTGTAAGGGCTCGACCAGAATGCCGCAGGTGTTGGCGGTGATCGCCTTCTCAACCGCGTCCAGATCTCCGAACGGCACCGATATGAATCCCGGCGTCAGGGGACCGAAGCCCTGCCTGTACTTGCGCACCGAGGAGAAGGAGACGACGCTGATCATGCGGCCGTGGAAATTGCCATTGAAGACGATCATTTCCTGTTTGCCGTCGGCAATCCCCTTGGATTCCCAACCGTAGTAGCGTGCCATCTTGATGGCGGTTTCCACCGACTCCACGCCGCCGTTTTTCGGCAGCACCTTGTTGCCGTTGTTCCCGAAACGGGGTGCCAGTTGCGGAACGAATGTGGCCAGCTTGGATAGAAACGACGCCAACGGATCGGTATAGACCACGTTGGAGATCACCGATGCATAGTTGCCCGACAGGGCCTTGACCATGGCGTTGACGACTCGGGGATGATGATGCCCCAGGTTTGCGGCCGAATAAGCGGCCAGACAATCCAGGTAGGTCTTGCCCTTGACATCGGTGATCCAGCTGCCCTTGGCCTGCCGGACAACGATATTCAGCCTTTCGTAATGGTGTGCCCCGTGACGCCTTTCCATGGCCATGACAGACGCGTCGGTTTTGTTGGAGAAGCCGAATACGGGTGCATCCTCAAGCGTGATGGTCAACATATGATTCCTCCATTTCAGGGCAAATTACAAATATTCTGGAATCGTTGTTGTGCGTTATTGTGTTGCTATCAATGTAGCAACTATATTATCATTGTCGATGTTTTGGTGTCAACGGGCAAGGCGCCCGATCCATTTCCCCTGTTGACCTCCAAAGATAATCATGGTTACAAATCAAGGCCACATGGGGTGCCACTATCCCGACCAAGAGAGGGCCTATGGATACCGCCGCACTACTAAGAGATTTCGCCTTTTCGAAATATGAGTCCACCTGTTACCTGACGTTGCTGGCGCATCATCCATCCAACGGTTCTCAATTGAGCAAGTTGTCGGGCATCGCCCGGTCCAGAATCTACGATGTCCTCAGGACCCTGAGCCGCAAAGGGGTCGTATTTGAGATCACGCCCGGTCAGTATGTACCGCTGCCTTTCGAGGAACTTAAAAAACGTCTGCGCAGTCAGTTCGAAACCAATCTGACGCTTCTCGAAGACACCCTGAACAAAGCCGTGCAAAAATCGGATCATGAATACCTGTTTACGATCAACGGGTACAAGGATGTTATCGCCAAAGCCGAGGACATTATCGGATCGGTCAAGCAGGAGTTATACCTGCGCCTGTTTCCAGGCACCTGGCAGACCCTGGAGGGGCGGATTGCCGACGCCGTTACGCGGGGGGTGGGGGTGCGCATGGTTTCCATGGGAGTCATGCCCCTCACCTACGATATCCAAGTGGTCCATCCCCATGCGGATACGCTGCCGGACACCCTCGGCGGAGAGTCAATCGATATCATCGCCGATAAATCCGAGGCCTTGGTCGGCATTATCGAAGCGGACCAGAAAGACACCACGCCCATTATCTGGACCCGCAACCGCTGGTTTGTCACCGCCAATCGTGACAGCGTGAGGCATGACTTCTACCACTGTTTTTTGAATAAAATTTACGACCGCGGCGAACAATTGTCCGCCAGAGAAAAAAAAATATACGAATTCATAAAAAAAGACGATTAGGTGAAACCGTTTACTAAAAAAAAGGCCATCCGATCATCCCTGGGCATCGTGATCGCGATTTTTCTGTTTTTTACGGCCGGGCTCAAGCTCCCGATGCTGGACGCCATGACGGATACCTATTTTCAAAAAGCGATCACCAAGGCTGGATTGGCCTATGCCACCTGCCGAACCATCAATGCCGCGGTTTCGATTGTCCAGGAATCGACTCTGCAACTGGAGCCCGCGGGTGTCGGCATATCCTTGGCCGTCGGGCAGGCCCTCGATCCCATTAACGATATGACCGAGCGGCTTTCCGATGTATTGGTCACGGCAATCACCTCCTTGGGGGTTCAAAAACTGGCCTATGAAATGGGCATCGCCTTTGTTCCGTCGGTAGTGGCCATTTTTCTATTCCTCTCATCCATATTGATCTGGTTTGAAAACCAGCGGCTGAACGCCCTGCAGGGAAGCCTATGGCAGATGCTGTGGGTTGTCGTGGTTTTGCGGTGTTGCCTTCCGGTTTCATCCATTGCCAATGAATACATCTACCATCATTTTTTCGACGATCGGATCGTGGCGGCCAGAGACCATCTGGCCCTGGGGATTGCGGAACTCGATAAATTGAAGGATTTGTCCATGCCGGAAATCGACGGTGTGATGGGGACGATCGAAAACAGCGCCTCGTTTTTGAAACGGAAATCAGTCGAACTTGAAAATGCAATCCGTTATACGGTAGCCAATATGGGCAACATGATCGAGAACCTCATGACATTGACGTTTTTATATGTGGGGATCTTCATCATTCAAGTGATCGTGCTACCCTTGTGTTCATTTTGGCTGCTGATTAAAGTGGCCCTGTCCCTGTTCCCGACCCGAAAGCCCGAAATAGTGCCCATCCAGAAATAGGCAAATTGGGTCGGGATCAAGGCACCCGAAAACTTTCCGCCGGCATGGCCAGCGCTTACGGAGACCCTGCCGCTGCCGGATGTAAGAGCGGGCCATGCCCGCGAAAAATAGAAAACAATCCAAATGCGGCTTGTTAGGGGATTGATGCGTGATACGGAGCACTCGTAGCGTTTCGGTGATGCCCATTTCCTTGTTGCGAATCCATGGGGCGCGATATGGGGCATACTGGCTTTTATTTCCTGTTTTATCAATGATTCAGTGCCTTATCCGGTGTGGATTTACTAAGCCGGGTTCAATGGAAGGCACCTTGTTGGCTGACGGGTTAGCTTTTTTCTTGACTCGAATGGATGCGTCTCTATAAACTCTGACCGACAAAGCAGGCTCATTTCAATTTGTTATTGTTCCATTAGACAAAAGTGACGGTTTCGAAAGGGTTCGATCGGTACCCTTGGCATCGGATTGAATTTTCAGAAAGGAGATTGGAAATGGCGACAAGCGACGTAACAAAGCCCCTCTGGCTGATGATGGAAGAAAAAATTTTGGGCCTCGGTTCCGGGGACGTATCGGGGGGCAGCCTCGAAGCATCGATCCAACGGATTGCCAGTGAACTCGATGGCGAGGGTTTTAATGTTTCGTGTCACGGGGGCAATCTGATGCAACTGAGATGGGCCGTCGATAAAATGCGCACCGTCGGAAAACCCATGTTGAAAGACATGAATGCCGCCATCGAGGCGTTTACCCTGGAGGATGTTGCCGATCCCTATGCAGCGACCACGACGCTTCTCGACGACATCGGTACCACATGGCCGGAACTCAGGGATCCCGCACGCAGGCCGGAAGTGATTCGGGCCGTCCAACAGGCCAAGCTGAATCTGTTGATTGCCAAGGCCAAGGGGATGGATGGTGACCTGGGGATCAGGATGTTGATTGGCGAAGGCGTCGATGGGGCAACCATCACCAGCGCGATGGAAATTACGGATGAGAAACTTGCCGAGGTCAAAGAGACGATCAAGAAAGAGCTGGCGGAAAGGGCCAGAGTGACCGGTCTGCTCGAAAAAGTCGCCGACAAATCCGAAGAAGAAAAAATCCGGTTTCTTTTTGACAATGAGGTTACGGAAGCGTTGATCATCGAAATGATGCAGGTGGACCAGGGCGCGATCGATAATGTCAAAAAGGCCATGGAAGAAGAGTTGAAGGAGAAGCAGCGGCTGGCCGAGGAAGAAGCCGAACGGAAGAGAAAGGAAGCCGAAGGGCCTTCCCTGGAAGACATTTCGGCGGATGATATGACGTTCTTCATCGACTCCATTCGCGAAATCATGGAATTCAGCGACGTGGAAAAAGAGATCCGTACGATGTGCGAACAAAGCTCCATCCCCAAAGCCCTGGTCGACATTGCCGTGTCCGATCCGGATAAGCTGGATGAACTCGAAAAGAATGCGCAAGGCTAATCGCATCATTCAATAGACAGAAAACGGCGGTTTCAGGGGCAAGCGTTACCTTCTGAACCGCCGTTGATCATTTGGGAAGGTTGGATCGCTGGAGGTGGTTCATCGACTATTTGCTCATTCCCCTGGCAGGCCTGTTGGCCTTTTTTCTCAAAGGGGTGACGGGAACGGGCACGACCACGGTCATCGTGGCTCTCTGCTCGTTGATCATCGACGCCAAGTTGACGGTTGTGCTGGCCTCGTTCATCAATATTTTCGGTGGGCTGAGCATGATTCGGGTCGACCCGGTGCCCCTGTCCAGGCGGTATTGGATTCCCATCTCCGGCCTCATGGTGGGGGGCTCCATCGCCGGCGCGGCGGCCCTCAAGATTATCCCCAGCCAGCAGTTTCAACTCGTCCTGGGATCGGTTTTTCTGATGACGGCCATGTGGTTTTTGCTTCGTGTTCCCGGACCGCGCGCCCAATCGCCCCCCCCGACCAGCGTCAATGCAATGGACCTGGGGGTCGGCGCGGTGGCCGGTTTTTGCGGTGGGTTTGTCGGCATCAATGCCCCCCCCCTGGTACTTCATTTCAGCCGTTTTCTGGACAAGCGCTATCTGCGGCGGCTGTTGGTCTTGATTTTCATCCCGGCGGCCATGGCCCAGACGGCAACCTTTTTTTTCAATGGCCTGCTTGACCAACAGGTGCTCGCCTGGGGGGTGATGTTGATTCCGTCCATGGGACTGGGCATCTATCTCGGCAATCATACCTTCCACCGCATATCGGAAATTTGGTTCCGGAGGGTTCTGGGGGGATTTCTGGTGGTCGTCTCCATACGGTTGATCATGAAGGGGATCGGTTAACCCACATTGCTCATATAAAACAGGCGGCTTGCATGCTGTTATAGTGTTTAAGATAATGATGATTGCCTATTCGGGCTTCCTTCCACTCACATCCTTCATATTGAACAGCACGTCATTTTCCCAGTAGCTTTGTTCGAGTTTGGCCTGGTGACCTTTGAGGTCGTCTCCCCGACGGCTGGCCAGTTCATGAACCAGGTAATTAATCAGACAACTCATTGGGGTCGGGCTTCCCAGGTAAGGGATGTTCGTGGATGCCGCAATTAGATTGTAATCGGCGAATTGAAGAACAGGACAAGCCTTACTGTCGGTGACTACCACCAGGGTTTGTCCCAAGCGTTTGACTAATTTTCCCAGGCGGATGAGCTCATTGGGGTAGCGGGATGTGGCCACGATGACGACCACGCTGTCCGCCGGTGCGATGGTCAGCCAATCGATGGTGGTGCGGTCGCTGCCCTTCATGATGTGGATGCCACCACGAACCTTGGTCATGGCCCACCCCATGTAATAGGCCATCGCGTAGGAGAGACGAGAGCCGATGACATGAACCGGTACAGGGCGATTCAATACATCCACCACCGATTGCATGGTTTCCACGTTCAGGGTGTTGTATAGTTGCTGCAGGTTATCGATTTCCTCGGCCACGGTCCTTCTGAAACGAACGGCCCCAGGGGCCTGCATGTCGGCGATGTCCAGCCGATCCAACAGGGTCAACTCGGTATCTACCAAATCCCTCAATGCCTGTTGGAAATCACTGTAGCGTTCATAGCCGATACCAGAGACGAAGCGCACGACGGTAGCCTCGCTGACGTCGCATGCTTCGGCTAACTCTTTGGTGGTCATGAATACCGCCTTACGGGGCTGCGAAACGATGTATTCCCCCAGGATACGTCCTTTTGGCGTCAGGACGTCCAACCGAGACGAAATTTTGTCGATCAACGGATGCAGTTTTGATGTTGTCACGAAAGTCCTCCGGTGTTTCGGATAGAAAAGCCATCAAAGGAACGGTTTTCTTTCACAGTCTTCAAGATAATTTCCCTTTCATATGATGACGATAATAGCAAAACATAAATCCGGTTGTAGGGCAATCTAAATCCATCGGTCATCATCATTAAATTTTATAAATAATACAAATTGTTTTGAATTATATCTTTTCATGATGAATCAGAGACTGTGAGTAAGGTGAGATTGGGTTGAATAGTTTATATTTTATTTGACATAATTTATTACATATGCAACGTAGTAAATACGTATAAAAGGGTTTGATTTTCAAGTTGTGTTCAAATGCCAAAAGGAGAAAGGAACATGAACTCCAAGGGTCTCAGCGGTGGTATTTATCGGCCGTTGGCGTCCGACGGCATCGACGCCATTCATGATGCGTCATTGACTATCCTCGAAAAGACCGGCGTCACCTTCGAATCGGGGCTGGCGGATACCATGACGATGCTGACCGGCGCCGGCGCGATTATGGATCCTCAAGGGCATCGCATCCGCTTTCCTCGTGAACTGATTCTGGAACAGGTGGCCAAGGCGCCTTCCCGGGTGATCCTGTATGCCCGTGATGGGAAGAACGATCTGGATCTTACCAAAGACAAGGTCCACCTGGGTACCGGGGGGGCGGCCGTTAAAATTTTGGACCTCGACAGCGGTATGCCGCGATCATCGACGCTCAGGGACCTGTACGATCTCGGTCGTTTGGTGGACCACTTGGCGCACATCCACTTTTTTTTGCGGCCCTGCATTCCCACGGACATTCCTGAATCCGAATACGATATCAACATGTTCTATGCCTGCCTCAAGGCCACGGGCAAGCATGTCATGAGCGGCGTCAACGATGAGGTCGGCTTGCAGCGTGTCATCGACATGGCGGCCATGCTCGCTGGCGGGCGAGCGCGACTCATCGAAAAACCATTCATATCGGTAATCACCTCCTTTGCCATTTCACCGCTGAAATTGTGCACCCAATCCACCCGGATCATGCAGGCCTGTAACCGAGAGGGGATTCCCGTGGCCCTATCCGCCGCCCCCATGTCCGGTTCCACCAGTCCCATGACCATGGCCGGGACCCTGGCCCAGCTGCATGCCGAGCAGTTGGCCGGGATTTCCATCTGCCAGCTCACCCGGCCCGGCGCACCGCTCCTTTACGGCGGTATCCCGGGCATGGCCAACATGGCCACCATGGGCTATCGAGGGGGTGGTGTGGAGTTCGGGATGATGAATGCGGCGATCCACCAGCTGGCCGCGCACATCAAGGTTCCCAACTACAACTCGGCAGGACTTTCCGACGCCAAGCTACCCGATGCCCAGGCAGGGTGGGAAAAAGCCATGTCGATTCTTCTGGCAGCCTTGGGTGGTTCGAACTATGTGCACCATAGCGCCGGCATGCTCGAGTCCATGCTGACCGTGGCCCATGAGCAGTTCGTGATCGATGACGAGATCATGGGCATGTCCTGCAAGGTGCTCAAGGGCATCGAGGTGGATGCCGAGCATTTGGCCCTGGACGTCATCGATTCGGTGGGACCGGCCGGCAACTTCATGACGGTGCCCCATACCATGAGACACCTGCGTAGTGAATACTTTCAGGGCAATGGTGTGACGGACAGCAAGCGTCGCCACGAATGGGCGCAGGGAGGCGCCTTGGACGCCCGTGAACGGGCCAAGGCCATTGTGCGCAGAATACTCAGCGCCGCGGAGACGCCGCATATCCCGGAAACGATCGACCGCGAGATTCGGCGTAAATTCAACATCCTTTTAAATTGAAGGCATCGGCCTTAGATTTTTTTGGGTCAACGAGGAGAAGACAATGGCCATACAGGATATTTTCAATGCAGTCCTAACGTTTGATGTGGCCGGCGTGACGTCACTGGTTCAGGAAGAGATCGCCGCCGGCACTGCCTCCGAATCCATCCTCAATGACGGGCTGATCGCAGCCATGGACAGGGTCGGTGAGAAGTACAGTGTTGGAGAACTCTTCGTGCCCGAGATGCTCATGGCGGCCCGGGCCATGAAGGCTGGTGTAGAACTGCTCAAGCCGTTGCTTTCCAGTGAAAACGCATCGTCCAAGGGGACCATCGTCATCGGCACGGTCAAAGGCGACCTGCACGACATCGGCAAGAATCTGGTTGCCATGATGATGGAGGGTGCCGGATTCGATGTCGTCGACCTGGGCGTCGATGTGGATGGTGAAATGTTCGTCAAGACGGCGATTGAAAAAAAGGCCGATGTCATCGCCCTGTCGGCCCTGCTGACCACGACCATGCCGGCCATGGAAGACACGGTCAAGGCCGTCAAGGCGGCCGGTACACGCACGCGCATCATTATCGGGGGCGCCCCGGTGAATCAGGCCTTTGCCGACAAAATCGGGGCCGACGGGTACAGCGCCGACGCCCCCGGCGCGGTGGAGAAGACCCGGTCGTTAATTGCATCGATCGGGTAAGCAGGTTCTGAAATACCTGCCGGCTTCATCAGTGAGTAAAAAATCTTCTGGTTCGCCGATTCGATCATTGATAAAGTAAAGTTGTGATCGACAAGTGAAGGGGGGATCCCTGCCATGAAAGTAGGCGTTTACCAGACCGACCCGATCCTTTTGAATGTCAAGGCCAACCTCGAAGAGGTTATCGAAAAGACCAAGGCTGCCAAAGCCAAAGGCGTGGATCTTAGCGTTTTTCCGGAGCTGTCGCTGACCGGTTACTTTGTCCGTGAGCGCTACCATGAAGCCGCGCTTCGCATGGATTCAAGGGAAATTCAACAGCTGGCTGGGGCCACCAAGGGAACGGCCGCCGTGGTGGGATTCATCGAAGAGTCCCAGGCCATGAATTTCTACAACTCGGCCCTGGTGGCCGTGGATGGGGAAATCCTGTTTGCCTATCGCAAATTGAATCTGCCGAACTACGGTGTGTTTGAAGAGCGTAAATTTTTCTCTGGCGGCAAGCATGTGCGTGTGTTCAAGCTCAAAGGCCTGACCATCGCGCCCTTCATTTGCAATGACCTGTGGCATCCCTCGCTGCCGTACTTGGGGATTACCCAGAAAGCGGATATTTTTCTGACCCTGTTCAACTCCTCGAGGGGATCCATGGGGACTGAATTTTCCAATATCGAAAGCTGGACTATCATCAATCGCTTTTACTCCCGGGTGTTCGGTGTTTACAATTTGTGCGCCAATCGTGTGGGGTGCGAGATTTTCGAAGACCAGCGGGCATCGGACGCCGGTACAAAAGACGTCACAGATGCGCAAGGCGATGACAACCCATTTCGTTTTTGGGGCGGGAGCGAGATTATCAATCCCTTCGGCCAGGCGATTGTCACGGCCGCCCTGTTTGATCCGGATGCCATTTTCGCCGATATCTCTCGCGACTTGATTCGCACCAAACGGATTGTCTTGCCTTATCTGCGCAATGATGACCCTTATTTTACGCATCGGGAATTGGAGCGTATTCTATACAAAAAAAGACATCGACTCCAATCAGGTAAGAAAATTTGTATATCCGAACCATTAAACGTAAAAACAAAGACGGGTCGGTAGTCGAATATGTTCAACTGGCCCATAATGTGCGACATCCTGAAAAACGATATCCCAAGGCCGAGGTCATCCATTCCTTTGGCCGCCGCGAACAGCTGGATATCGACGGGCTGAAACGGTTGGTGACCAGCATTGGCCGGTTTATCGAGCCGGACGATGGCCCTGCTGACGCCAGCATTCGGCCCGACATGTCTTCGATGACATTCGTTCGCAGCCAGTCCGTCGGCGGCGTCTTGTTGCTTGAGGGCCTATGGGATCGCCTGCAAATCACCGATTGCCTGCAAGCGGTGATCGACCCCCAATCCTTTTCCGCATCCAGCCGGCCGGCCTTGTTTGCCCTGGTTGCCAGCGGTGCCCTGGCCCCGCTTTGCGGTGGGCCATTCACTTTTCAGGTTGATGCGGGAGGGCGCTTTTTCAACCAATATGGATCACTCGAGGATCGGCATTTCGATCACTGCATGGAACTGTTGCGCAGCCATGGGGATGCCATCCAGCAGACCGTTTTCCGAGGGGTTGTGCGTCACCTGGATCTGGACCGTGATCGGGTATTCGTTCTCTTGATCCCCGGGTGTCTGATTTCTAGTGCGCCTGAATCCCCTCTTTGGATGGACGACGGTTGGAGACGGCGGGCAGAAACCATCGCTTTGGCCGTATCGCGAGCGGGAATACCGATGGGGTGTTGGTTGATGCCCGGTCGAGAGCTCGACAACGACTTCATCCAATCCATTGAAAGGCATCTCGCCCAATGGGCAACCGGCCGAATTATTTGGGTGATGGACGGGCGGACGAGCGGCGACCAGACCCGGGATGTGCTACGGCGAAACGGCAGTACCTATATCCGGGGTGAACGATACGTCAAAAGACCACGGCAGGCGTCACCCCGAATCGATGGCGCGCGCATCGGGCAGGAGGAAAAACAGGAAGGCGACGATTCGCTTTTCTCCAACGACGATTGCTTGCCTCTTGAAATCCTTGCCTGGGGGTATCAACAGCTGTTTGACATCGATCGGGCAGCGGCTCGGTTGACGCCGGGCATGGGGCGACCGTCTTGGGGCGCTTTTCCCGATGAAGACACCCATGCCAGGATGCTGTTGTTCTGGCTGACGCTTCTGATGATGCGGATTGCAGAAATGCAAACCGGAATGACCTGGCTAAACCTTAGCCGTGAAATGCAAGGGCTTCATCTCGGAGAATTTTTGGATGGGAATCGACGCTTTTTTACGTACACCGCGCTCACACCCGGTCAAAAGAAAATTATTGACCAACTTGGCCTGGAACTTCCGCCGGCAAGCCACGCGCCGTTAACCCCATAGTTGCCCATCCAGAAATGCCCAATTTCTCTGGTTCCCAAGCTCCGCTTGGGAACCCGCATCACGTTCAGGTGAACAGCAAGGCGCGCTCCCACGCAGAGCATGGGAGCGAGAGGAAAATGAGGCCGCAGGCATGGCCGGCGCTTACAAAAACCATGCTTGACGAAGACACTGATGCGTGTAAGCGTGGGCCATGCCCGCGAAGAACTGCAAATCGATTACCCCGCAACCAGGCTCTGGGTCACGTCATCCAAATGACCAAAGAAAAAGTGGTCGGCATCGGGCAGGATCGTTAGCCGGGCATCGGGATTCCAGCGGTCCAGGCTCGGACGGATCAGATCCGGCGGCCCGAATTCATCTCGCCCGCCGGCCACTACCAGGGAAAGCCGCGGGAGGCGGACGTCCGTTCCAAAATCCATGAATGCCACCGGCGGCGCCACCATGGTCATTCCATCGACGGTCAATCCGCCGGTCACGGCCATGGCGTTGACCCATGTTCCAAAGGAATAGCCTGAAAGATGGATGGATTCGAGGCCCTTGGATTTCAAAAACTCCACCGCGCCGGCGACATCGGTCTGCTCGCCAATGCCCTGGGCATGGCTGCCCATGCTGTTCCCGGTGCCACGAAAATCGAATCGCAACGTGGCCCATCCCTTCTTTTGGTAGGCCATGACAATGGCCTCCACCACCGGATTGAACATATCACCGCCATACAAGGGATGCGGGTGGGTGACGACCACACCCTGGGCGGCTGAGCCACCTTGGTATAACCCTTCTATTTCAAAATCATCGGATGGGAAACGGACTTTTTCTTCTTGCATGGTTTGCCTCAAGAAAATGGGAATCGTTGTAAGCGTTCACAGGGCACCACACCTGCTTTGTTCCCGGGCACTTGAAGTACGACGAGTACGTCGGCGTACCCGGCGCCGCGCATCTGCGGCACCCTGTAAACGCTCACCGACCAGTGTTTTTCAGTCAATTGGTCATTTCAACCCCGTGAACATGTACGAATCGTTTATTGCAGTGAAAATTGGGCATACCATATTTGGGGATGGTGTTGAAGGGGGTACAGTGAAAAATGCAATAATTGACATATTCAGTATTTGTCATTATTATCACCATCGTCAACCATGCTCAGGAGAACGTCATGCTAATCACCATCGACAAGCGCGGCAGCATCAACATCCCCCTGGCCGTGCGCAAAGAACTCGGACTGGAACCGGGCGCCAGCCTGGATTTGACCGTCGAGGACGGCGGTAATATCAGCCTGCATCCCGTGGTTATTTACCGGGCCACACGTCTCAGCGAACAGGGGCGGGTCAAGTTGGACGCGGCCCGTGCCAGCGGCACCACGAAGTTACCCGAATGGCTGCGACGGGAAATGGACAATGCCGACCCTGACGCCGACCAATAAGTTCCTGGAAGACCTGGAATCTTTCCAGCGGGATGCGGCGCTACGCAAAAAGATCGCCAAAGCCCTGCGTTTTCTGGAAGCCAACCCCCTGCATCCCGGCCTGCATCTCGAGCGGATCGTCAATGATCCCTCCGCCTGGTCCATCCGGGTCGACCGTAACCTTCGGATTGCCATGGACCCTACGGCGCATCTTCCCGGCGGCAATCCGGATTGGACCGCCGATGTCGTTCTGCTGCGGATCCTGTCCCACGACGATCTATACAAGCATCCGCGCTGACGATTGAACAATCGCTACCGGAGGCATCGCCTACTTGAAGAGAAGTACCTAAAAAATGCGTTAGCGAGAAAAGAAAACGGGATGCAACGCGCAGCCATCAAGGATTGGTGAACTTTCTGGCCAGGTCATTGTCAATCGCGTAGATGCAAATCGCCTTGGCGCCGGCTTCGGTATAGCGATATTTTTTCATCAGATTGTCTATGAGGAAGGTGACATCATCGCGGATTTTTTTGTCATAGGTCTTAAAATCCTCTTCGTCGTAATCCTTGATGGCACGCCTGAAGTTTTCATTTTCCAGAAAGGGGTCCAGCACCTTTTCCTTCAGGTTAAAGACATATCGGTCTTTCAAGGATTCGAACAGGCGGGTTTCGCTCGGCGGGATGCCACCCACCAGGATTTCTTGGGTCAGCGTCCTGGCGGTATACTCCTTCTGGGTATCCTTGCGCAGCGTGAGAAGCCTCTCTTTCTCGGTCTTACCGCCCAGCACCCGCCGCTCGAAGCTTTCCAGCAGCTCTTCGGTGATATGGACTTTATCACCGGTGAACTTGCAGGTTTCGATGCTCCCCGGTTCAAAATTAACGGCGAACATGTAATTCAGGATTTCTCGGTGAATCTGATCTTCGTTATAATAATAGAGCGATTCTTTTACTTCCTGAAGAATGGAGAAATCGTAGAGCAGGAGCAAAGAGTCCAGAAAACCGTCGGGAATGGAGGCCTTCAAATCCTTTTGGCTGTGAAAAAATTTGCACAGCATGGACATGTCGATCATTTCCCCGGTTTTGGCGTAGGCGGTGTAGAAGGCATTGAAAATCTTGATGGAATCGCGCCCTGAAATACCCTGCCGGCCCTCATTTTCCGATTCTCCGATGATTCGGCGTCGCCGTTTGGCGGTCAGGGCTTTGCGGTCCTCTTCCGAGAGCCATTCCGGGATATAACCGGTATAGATCTCCATCTTCAGTAACTGAAGGTTCTTATCGCAATAGCGACCGTATTTTTCTGGTTTGGGGAGCCATTCGAGCATGGCTTCGGAGCGCAGGTTGAGCCGCGATGAGATGATCACGCGGGCAAAATTATGCAGGACCCGCGGCAGGAAACTATCATCGATCCGTGAGCCGAAGATGTTGCGGTAGATCTCCACCTCGGTATTGAGATCCAGGACATAAGGAATGTTGATATAGACGATCCGATCGGAAAAAGATTGAAATTCCTTGATATTCTTCTTGTCCTCAGGGTTCATCAAGGCCAGGAACAATGAGCTGACATTTTCTTCGATGTCTTCGACCTTGTGAACGCCTTCGCTGATGATGTTATGCAACTCGATCAGCCGTTCGATGTTGTGGGACTTGATATCCATCAAGGCATAAATGCCGTTATTGGTTTTGGCATAGCGCGAATAGATATAGCGCACCTGGTTGCTGTCGGAGAACAGCTGGTTGATCAGGCGTTGCAGGTACTCGTTGGTGAGGATGATTTGCTTGACTGGCCGGTCGCCAGGAGAAAAGACGCTGATGCCTTTGCCCAAGCGGCGATTGAAGGTATAGGGAACGGCGTAGACCATTTCGAAGACCTTGGCCGGACTTTTCAAGCGGGCCAGCAGCGCATCGTAGAGGGACCCGCAGATGGTGCAGGGAACATCCTGAAAAATCCATTCATAGGCCTTGTCGGTAAACAGGGTGTATTTGAATTCGTTATTATCGAACAAGTCATCAAGAAACTGCCGACGCAGGGCCTTGGGAATGAGCAGCAGGGGATTGTCGTGGCAAGGGCAGGGAACCTCGATAAACTGCCCGTCCGAACTCGGTCGGGCCATGTCTCGAATGGTATCGAACTGTTTGTTATTAGGGCTTTGTTGCATGCGAAACAGGCTTTCCAGAATGGATACCGTTTCGTTGCCGGCCTCTCTTGCCAATTGCCGACGATCCAGGCGCCATATGGCTTCGTATCGGGCACCGGATTCGGTATTGGCATACTCTTCGAAGCGTTTGAGCAGATTGTTTAAAAAGGTGCTTTTACCGCAGCCGTGCGGGCCATCGAAGATATAGATTTTATTTTGCTGGGCCCCGCTTCTCAGCGCTTCGACATGGTTCACCAACCGGTTGGCGAACAAGCGGTCGGCAAAAAAAGGATGGTCCGCGCCTTCCACGAACAGCTTGCTGCAATCGTAGCTGACGTATTGAATCGATTCTGGATCGTTGGGGTACTCGTCTACTCCTTGGCCCACGTATTCACTGAACAAATCATGGAACACCTGAAACACGTTGCGAATCGTGCCGGTCGGGCTGTTCAGCACCGCCTCGAGAAATTCGTTGAATGGGATGGGGTGGCGATGATTCGAATCCTTGTTATCGACATCGATATGCCGCATTGCCTTTTTTATATTTTCCATGGGTACCTATCTAAGAAGATCCTAAAGCACATTTTTGCTCAGTTTCTTGTTTTTCATTGTGTACAATACCCGTTTCCACTTTATTTCGCGTGGCTTGGGGGTATCGGTCGTCGGTACGGGAAGGCCGGGGATGGAAGGCGGTCGGACGGCCTTGGGCGTGGATACGACTTCCATGGTTTCCAGCTGGACCGGTCCCCCCCATAAAAACTCGATGCCCAGCATGGTATTGGGAATATACTCGGTGAGCAGCGGTTTGCCCTCAAAGCGGTGAATGAGGTACAGCGCGTTGTCTTTGGTTTTTTGCAGGTCGATTTCGATATGGGGGGGATGGTACAGCGTGTCCATGAGCATCTTGCGATAATCCTTGGCGCTTCGGCTTTTCACAAAGTATTCCCATACCATTTTTTTCTGGTTCAAGCGGCGGCCGGCCACGAAGAGTTTGTTGGCGGTGACGAAATCCTGGTCCACAAAATGATGGATAAAGGTGAAATCGGAAAAATTTTCACGCACCTTAAAGATAAAATCCCTGCCCTGGCCGGTTTTGGTATTGTAGTCATCGCGCTGCCGGGCGTCACTCATGCGTTGAAAATCCCAGGAAATTTTGCCTTTCTCGGCCATTTCCTCCAGAAAATAAAACATGCGCATGCCGAGGGCATAGGGGTTCAGGCCCACGCGGGGCATGGCCGTTACGCCGGCATTGACCCGCGCAAAATCGACTTCATGGCCTTTGATGCGGTCATCGTTCAGGTACAGGGTTTCATGCCAGTAAGACGCCCAGCCTTCATTCATGATTTTCGTGCGGATCTGCGGCTGAAAAAACAGGCCGGTTTTGCGAACCACCTGCATGACCATCAGCATCCATTGGTTTTCTTCCTTACGGAGCATCTTGGAATGCTCCATGAGAAACTGGATCAGGTCCTGGGGCTTCTTGTGCTTCTCTTCCTGGAATTTTTTAAACAGGTTGCCGAATTCCGGATGACGACGATCGATTTTCGAGAAAAAAACCTGTTCGCCCAATACCGGGTCTTCTTTGACGCAGGCGTTATAGGCTTCAAGCGCCTTGATATATTTACTGATGCTGACCTTGAGAATTTCCTGGAGGTAGACATCGAAGTAATAATTGACCTTGACCGAAAAGCCGTTGTCCGTCGCGGAAAACAGGTCGGAAAGCAGACTGTGGTATCCTACCAGGTTGTCAATTCCCCGTGTGAATTCGATTACATAGTCCACCCAGCGACCCCGCTCGGAACGCAGCTTGGCGATGGCGCGCTTGTCCGATAGGGCCTCACCGTTGAAATCATAATCCCAGGTATGCCGAAAGTAGAGATTGTTCTGAAAAAAATCGATGTGGCCGATCACGTGGTAGAAAATCATCACGTTGAGCCAGTCCGGATTGTTGTCATTGTAAAAGGAAATCGCCGGGCGGGTATTGATCACCGTCTCGTATGGGTTGCCGGGGTAGAGCTCGTATTTTCCTTTTTCCTTGAGCACTTCCACATCCTGAACCCAGTAATCATACAAGGTGGGAATCATCACCTTGGGGGAGAGCTCGATGAGATCGCGATTGGTGACGATATACTCCAGGCTCTCGTCTTCAAAGGTCAAACCGGCATCACGGGCCCTGGCTTTGCAGCCTTCCATGATTTTTTTGGTATGTTGATCAATTAATTCCATAATTTAACCGTTTCGCCTCAGGAGATCAGTTTTTTAATGCCTTCAATCAGTCGGGGCTCATCGCTGCTTTCGTTGATGATGTCCATCCGGATATGCTTGGGGTGTTCTTCCAAAATGCCTGATTTTTTCAGATAGCGCTCGACTTCCGTATTGTTTTGAGAGGTGCTGGCATGCTCGGCGACGGTCACGCCGATACGGCTGGCGTAGCCTATCATTTCCTTCAGCGCCGGAATGGCTTTCTTGCCTTCCGTGTCCCAATCATCGCCGTCGGTGCCATGAAAAACATAGATATTATAATCCGCGGCCAGGTTTTCCTCCTTGACGATGCGGTTGACCATTTCGTAGGCTGAAAACACCTGCGTTCCACCAGCCACCTTGGAGTTGTAATAGGTATAAAAGTTCTCGACTTCCTTGGCGTCGGTGTCGTGGAGGATGAACCGGGATTCCACCTGGTTGGCGTATTGATAGAGCAGCCAACTGTAGATTAGCACATGCTGGGTGACCACCAGCTCGGTTACCTTACCGGCCATGGAGCCGGAATAGTCACGTAAAAAGAAGACCACTGCCTGGGATTCGAAATCTTTCTCCTTGGATAAAATGCGATAAATCTTGTCCTTGGGGGAGATGATGAAGGTGGTCGGATCGATATCGGTCACATCGGGGACATTGCCCAGGCCAATGTTGGTCTCGAGGATTTGCCGCAGCGTGGCTTTTTTATCCAGAAACTGACCGAAGCCGCGATTGCGGTCGGTCATGTCATAGGTATAACGGGTCAGTGAGCGTTTCTTGCCTTTTTCCTGGAGGTTGGGCAGTTCAAACTGCTCGGTGAGGATCTTGCCCAAATCATAGGCCGACGACTCCATTTCATGCTGCCCCCCTTCCCCTTGGCCCGGACCGCCCTCACCGGATTGGTCGGGATCCCGTATGGGTTGCTCGCCGATGACCTCACCCTCTTCCCCATCTCCGCTTCCGCCTTGACCCTGGCCCTCCTCCTGCTCGGTAAAATTGGGATCGTGAATAAATTTTTCTTCCACTGTCGTGGGAACGACCACCACCTTGCCTTTTCCCGCCTTGCCGGGTTTGATCATCTTGCCGACCCGGATCTTACGCGGAAACCCATCCTTTTCCCGTTGGCGATCTTTTTCCAGCAGTTCATCGATGGAGCGAATGTGGCTGACATAGGAGCCCTTGGGCTGGGCCATGGCCTGCAGGATCATCAGATCGTGATAATCATACAGATTGAGTAGCCGGATGTCGCCCTCATCGGTGGTAACCACGGCCATGTTGCCCGCGACGACCGGCATGCCGTGGGTCTGGTCGTCCTTGAGTTCCCGGAGGATTTTGTCCTCCTGCTCCGGTGTCAGCCCGGCCTTTTTCAGTTCTTTATATAATTTCTCGATTTTTTGGTGCATCGCCTAATTTCCATGGCTGAAGGTTACGGTGCGCCCACAGATCGGTGTTTTGGATTCAGGCCAAGGCATCATTGGATTTGAGACCGCAGGCGTGGTCGCGTGACGTTGAGGATTTCGAATTCGTTGAGAACGCCGGCCTGGGCCGAAAGATGCTGTTTGTGGGTGTACAGCATCAGTTCTCGTCCTCCTGCGAACAGAAATACTCAATCGTTTTCTGCGCACAGGTCTGGCAGTACCCCAGCTTATTGAGCATGGTGTCCACCATCCGGTCATAGAGTTTCTGATTCTCTTCGTTGGTTCGATTGGCCAGGGCGCCGATCAGGCTGCCGGCACCGGCGATGTCCGATTTCAGGCGCACATCGGTAACGGCCTTGACCAGCTCCAGGTTGTCCATGAAGTCATAGTTGGGGTCCACCGAGATCTTTTGACCGTAAATTTTGCGGATGGAGGTGCGAAAGGTTTCCCGCTGTTCCGATGTTTTGAGTCCCAGCCGTTCCTCCACGCTCTTGATGTAGCGTTCATCGATTTTGAGTGCCCGCAGCTCACCGGTTTGGGGATCCTTGTATTTCCACATCTTGTCCGGTCCCAGATTCTCGGCATCGATGCCGATGATCATGTTGACATAGTTCATCACATCCTTGCGGATGGCCAGCGGCTCATCCATATAGGCGTTGAACATTTCGGTCATGATGCGTTCCCGGTAGAGGCCTTTGGCGGTTTTTATATCCTCCAGGTATTTGGCACGGTCGTTGGCTTCGGTCACATAATCCAGAATGATGCGCTCCAGGGCTTTGAAAATATCATAGGCGAACATGCACTTGCCTTCATTGGTCTCCGAGCTTTCGATGAGCAGCTGAATGGCCCGACCCAAATTGCGCTGGCCCAGTCCTTTCTGGCCGAAGCGTTTGGTGATGTCCGGGTTCTGGTTGAGCGTATCGATGACCTCGGCCAGGGTCTTGATGCTTTTTTCGCCGGCCACCTCGCCGGCGGCCAGCTTCATGGTTTCGATGGGCGTCAGTTTTTCCGAGCGGGCCAGACGCGTCAACACCACGGCAACCGACGCCGCATAATTGACGTTGGGATCCTGATGCAGATATTCGCGGTTCAGGGTCGTACGGGTTTCGTTGCCGATGGCGTATAGGGTCAGATCTTTTTGGAGCTTGTAGTTGGTGTTGTGGGATACGTAACAGATACGGCAGCGATCCACGATGGGGGCTTCTTCCTTTTCGGCCAGGAAGCGGTTGAACTCGGAATTATTGCTGGTGGCGATGATGAGGGTGTCGATGGGCCATTTATAACCGTCAATCTCGATATTACGATTCTGGATCACCCCCAGATAGACTTGAACCAGGTCTTTTTTATTCTTGAAAATTTCATCGGAGAAATGAACACCGCCGCCGGCAACGCGGGCCAGCGCGCCGCGCCGCAGATCAAACCGGTAGGGGTTGTTGGTTTCGGTAATGTGCATCAGCCGCTGGATGGATTCTTCACCCAAAAGGTCGACCGCCGAAGAGGTGATTTTGTCCTTGGCCGGGTATTTCCCGGTCACGGTGCCCAGGCTTTCGGTCATGGGAACCGGAAAGATCTGAACAAAATCAAGCATCTGTGATAAGTCACCGTTGGTGAAGTTTATGATATCGTTCCAAATATATGCCGTGCAAGCACCTAACGGGCGATAGTCCACCCAAAGGTTTTCGAGCTCATTATCTGAAAAACCAATTTCCTGGGATAAGAATTCACGGCTTTTATCGGCATTATCGTAGACGTTCATCCCCAGGATCATGGGATCTTCATAGGTTTGGGATTCGATCGCGCTGATTTTGCCATAGCCGCCAATCTTGTCCATGCCAACGAAACGAAATGAGTATTTGCGGTTTCCGTCGATGGATAAAAAATGTCTGTATTTTTGGCAAATATATTCAACTAAGAAGGTTTTTCCATTGCCCGGTTCCCCGACCAACACAAAGGCCATTTCTTTGGAGGAGCCATTTTCAGCGGCATCTTTGACATAGGAAACAAAACTATTAATTTCATCGTACATCCCGATGATATGTTTCTTGTCAGTTCTAAAAATACTGAAATCATAGGTCGTTTTTCCGTTGACAACCACTTTTTCGATATCGCTTTCAAGAATCATCCGTGCGACACCCTGAAACGCGTTTTCGAAACAGCGTTTTCCCTCTTTAACTTCTATCAGGTGCTGGTGAAGGGCTGAGGTGTTCTTATTCGCCATGGTTTCCCCCTAAGTTTTAAATGACCGGCACAAAAGATGTTTACTGGTTGCAGGCATCAGGTTGCCTTTTATCGCATGATAACCGGTAACGTGATGGTGAGATGTTTCGTTTGGCTCCATCGATTGTCGCCAGCGAAATGTATTGTTTGGCAAGTGTGGTTGGCGACAATCTCAGAATGAGAAATCTAACGCCTTGTTTTGAGTATAGCACTTGATTGTTAAACTTCAACCCGAAAAAAGATGCAAGCGTTCACAGGGCACCACACCTGCTTTGTTCCCGGGCACTTGAAGTACGAGTGGTACGTCGGCGTGCCCGGCGCCGCGCATCTGCGGTACCCTGTAAACGCCTACCGGCCAGTGTCTTTCAATCAATTGGTCATTTCAACCCCGTGAACATGTACAAAAAGATTATCAACCGGTCTGGGGGGGCGAAGGATAAAGCTTGATTCCCTGGGTGGGCTTTCTTATGATGGCCCCGACCTGTCGGATGACCTCCTGGTGGAGTAGACCATGCTCAGAGAGTTACTAATCAAGAATTTTGCCATTATCGATGACCTGAACATCCGTTTCGAAGATGGATTGACCATATTAAGCGGCGAAACCGGTGCCGGTAAATCGATCATTATCAATGCCGTGAACCTTCTTTTAGGGTCGCGTGCCAGTGCCAAGATGATACGAGATGGCCAGGAAAACGCGGAATTATCGGCCTTTTTCGATGTCCCCCAAGACTCCAGCGCCGCCACCATCATGCGCCAAAACGGTTACGAACCCGACGATGGGTTACTTGTCAGGCGGGTCATCGCCACCAATGATCGCCACCGCATTTATATCAATGACCGCATGGCGACGATCCAGATGCTTTCCGCCATCACAGCGGATTTGGCCAGTATTTCGAGTCAGCACGCGCATCAAGGGTTGCTCAAGGAAGAATCCCATCTGACCATTTTGGATCAGTTTGGCGGCCTTGCCCCGTTGGTTCGGCAGGTCTCCGAGCGGTATGGGAAAATCGTGCCCATGTCGCGGACGCTCGAATCCTTGAAAGCGAAAAAAATAAATCAAGAAAAAGAAAAAGCGCTTTTGCATTACCAGCTCGATGAAATCATCGATGCCGATATCTCTGCGAAGGAAGATGAAACGCTGGAAAAAGACCGGCTTCGACTCAAGCACGCCCAGAGTTTGCAATGGTCGATTCAATCGGCCATCGAGACCCTCCACCATGCCGATGGTGCCATCCTGGAACAGCTGGGTGAAGTTCGCAAAAGCCTGGACAAGGCCTCGCAGCTGGACGATATGCTGACGCCCATGGTAAAAGCGCTTTCCGACCATTTATACGGCCTCGAAGATGTAACCGATCGACTGCGAGACTATTCGAATACCATGGAAATGGAGTCGGGAGGGCTCGAGGCGGTGGAATCCAGGCTGGACCTGATCAACCGGCTTAAACGAAAATACGGTGGGACCCTTGACGCGATTTTCCAAACGCGCGATGACATCCAGGCCCAGTTGCAAGCCATCCATCATCTGGATGACGATATCAAGCAGCACGAGGACCAGTTGAAAGATTGCTTTGACCAGGTTGCCGATTTGGCCAAACGATTATCCCGACAGCGCAAACAGGTGGCTTCAGATTTTGCTCGTGTCGTCGAAAAGGAATTGGGGTCCTTGAAAATGTCGGGGACGCACTTTGACGTTCGGCTTTCCAACCTGCCGTGTAGTCCACAGGAAGCGTCTTGGTTATGTGTGGATGGCTGCCAGTTGTCGGCAACGGGCATCGATCAGGCCATTTTCATGATTGCCCCCAATGTCGGGGAATCGATCAAACCGCTAGCGGCGACGGCCTCGGGCGGCGAGTTGTCCCGAGTGGTATTGGCACTAAAAGCCATCCTGGCGGCTACCGATATGGTGGGGACGGTTATCTTTGACGAGGTGGATGCCGGTATCGGCGGTGCCGTGGCCGATGTCGTGGGAAAAAAGTTGGACGCCTTATCCAAGAAACACCAGTTGATTTGCATCACCCATCTGCCGCAGATTGCCCGGTATGGGGATCACCATTATTTTATTTGCAAACAGGTTAAAAAGGGGCGAACAATCACTACGATCCGGCCCATGGACACGGAGGAGCGGATCGAAGAGATCGCTCGAATGCTGGGAGGGGAAAAAATAACGCCCACGGCTCTCGAGCATGCCCGGAACCTGTTGGCGACGCGTTCACCCACTGCCGATACTTGACAATGATAGGCTAAGGTTAGTAAAAAAGCTCTTTTTCACAAGGAGATCAATATGCCCATTTTTGAATTTAAATGCATGGATTGTGATCAATACATTGAAAAATTGGTCATGAACAAACAGGACGAAGTTGAAATCGTGTGCTCGCATTGTGGATCGGGAAACCTGGAGCGGATTCTTTCCACCACCAACCATGCCATGGCCGGCGGTGCATCCGGGGCCTCGGCTGGGTCCGGGGCCACGTCGCAAACACGGACATGCAGTTCGGGATCATGTACGACCTATACGATCCCCGGCCCCTGATTGACGCTCACTACTTTCCATCGATTCCCAGGTTCAATCAAGGCCGACCCATGCCACAGACGTTGCACAAGCAGGAAAAAGAGCAATTCAGTAAGCTGTTCAAACAAGACCAGATCACTGACTTTGAAGATCGATTCGCCGTCATGGAGGCCTTCTTGCAGGTCGAGGGGCACATCTCGTCTGCCCATATCATGCAGCGACTCCGTGATGCCGGCCATCACCTGGATCCGGAATTTGTCCGTGACACGTTGAAATTGATGTGTCAATATGGCTTCGCCAGCAAGCACCGGTTCAATAGCGGCGAAATTTTATATGAGCACCTGCATCTCGGTCAGCACCATGACCACATGGTTTGTACCAAATGCGGAAATATCGTGGAGTTTGAAGATCCTCAACTGGAGCAACTTCAGATTCAGGCCGCCGAGCGTCATGGTTTCCATTTATTGCACCACAAGATGGAAATGTATGGCATTTGTGCACAATGTATGGCCAAGCGTAAGGACTTGCTCAGGCTTTCCGATGCACCCACGGGCGAACGGTTGGCTATCGTCCGCATTGATGGCGGCCCCAGGGCACGGGCCAGGTTGATGGCCATGGGACTGCGCATCGGCGACAATGTTGACGTGATTACCAATGCCGGTCAGGGACAACTGGTTATCGGTGTGGATTACAAGCGGATCGTGCTCGGAAGGGGGCTCGCCGCTAAATTATTGGTTCAAGTAAAATCCAGTAACCCATGATAAATCCTATGGCTAAACGTGTTTTCTTTTTTTTGGCGGTTGGTTTGATATTGAGTGGCCATGGTGTCGCATGGGCCGAGCGGCTCAGTGTGAATGTCGAGGTCGCAAACATTCGCTCCGGACCCGATACCAGTGAAACGATCATTTGGCAGGTCGAAAAATACCATCCCGTGAACGTCGTCCAGAAGCAGGGTGAGTGGTGCCTGTTCGAGGATTTTGAAGGTGATCGGGGTTGGATTTCACGTTCCCTCTTGGATGACACCCCGTCGGTTATCGTCAAAAAAGAAAATTGTAATGTTCGGTCGGGACCGGGAACCGATACCGAAATCAGTTTTACCGTAGACAAAGGGGTCCCGTTTAAGGTGCTGGGAAGAGAAGGGGTCTGGCTGCACATCATGCATTCCGACGGTGATCAGGGGTGGATCCACAAATCGTTGGTCTGGTAACGTGGACCCTCCATATGGGCTCTCGAATACGCACTCATAATATGAATTGAAAAAAATATTTTTTTCGGCGCATGAACGGCCGGTGGGTCATTCATGGAAAAAGACCATTCAGGAGTGAGTTTGAAAGTTAATCATTCAGAAAATCGAATCGTGGGGCTCGGCTCCGCACTTGTGGATATTTTGGTTCATGAAAGTGATGATTTTATTCAGCGTATCGGCGTCGAAAAAGGGGGCATGACCCTTGTGGACGTGTCGACATTAGAGGACATTCTCTCTCAGGTTTCTAACAAAACAACGATCGTGCCAGGCGGATCGGCTTGCAACACCGCTGTTGGCGTTGGACGATTGGGGGGACGATCACGCTTCGTGGGGAAGCGAGGCGATGACGACCTGGGGCGTTTTTTCGAAAATGCATTGGTAGAACGCGGAGTCGATCCACAGCTGATGATATCGTCGCTTCCAACCGGCCGGGTGCTTTCTATTATCACACCCGATGCCCAGCGAACCATGCTCACGTATCTGGGGGCTTCTGCCGACACCCAGCCGGAAGAGATAACCCCGGAATGCTTTGCCGACAGTGCGGTTGTCCACATCGAAGGCTATTTGCTGTTCAATCCCGACTTGATGCGGGCGTCCTTGAAAGCGGCCAAATCTGCTGGCGCACTGGTTTCGCTAGATTTGGCCAGCTTTACCGTGGTGGAACAATCCAAATCCGTTTTGGACGACATCATTCATGAATATGTGGACATTCTGATAGCCAATGAGGATGAAGCCTTGGCCTATACCGGCTTCCAAGTTGAAACCCAGGCGATCGAGGGCTTATCCCGTCATGTGGAGGTCGCCGCCTTGAAAGTGGGTTCCAAAGGCAGCTATGTAAAAAACAGCAACGGGGTTTGCCGTATTGCGGCACAAGGCACAGGAATGGCTATTGATACTACCGGTGCGGGTGATCTTTGGGCGTCTGGCTTTTTGTTTGGACTGGTGCGGGGGTTTAGCCATGAAAAAAGTGGCGCCTTGGCCTCGGCCTGTGGCTACGAGGTCTGTCAAGTCGTTGGGGCTGATATCCCCGACGTTGGATGGATGCGAATCAAAAGACATTTGGAGGCATAATGGCCAGAGGGGGCGTATCGCGAAAGCAACTTTTAAATGAGCCAGACAAGTTTATGACCGTCACAGGCAAATTAATTGCCTTCGGAAAATCTCATTCTAAGGTCATTTTCATCTGCCTGACCGTTTTTTTCGTTTCACTGATTCTTGCTGTAGTGCTGAGCCAGATTTCCCGTCGCAATGAAAACGCGGCTTCGGAGCGCGTCGAAGAGGTCCTGGCCAAATATAATTCGATTCTGCAGGAAAAGGATGCCCCGACCGCTTACGAGCAGGTAAAAAGCGATTTCAATGATATTTTTGGAGCCTATGGTTCGAAAAATGCGGTCAAAGTTGCACGCATCGTATACGGGGACATGAGCTATTCAGCCGGAGATGCGGATACCGCAATCACCATTTACAGCCAAGCCCTGGATGATTTTCGTGGCGATCAGCGCATGCGAAACATTATTCTCAGTGGTTTGGGGCATGCGTATCTGATGAAAAAGGATTTTCCCCAATCGGTTCACTATTTTGAAATGATTTCAGAGGCCCAAGAAAAAACGCTGCAAAGCGATGCGCTTTTCAATTTGGCGTGGTTATATGAAAACGCTGGTGAAAAAGAGCGTAGCGTTGCTCAATATAAACGCATTTTGGCTGATTTTCCAGACACGGTGTATGGGGATCTGATTAGGGAAAAGATCAGTAGCTGAATTTTTGTAAGCGTTCACAGGGTACCTCATCTGCTTTGTTTCCGGGCACTTGAAGACCGGCCAGGTCGTCGGCGTGCCCGGCGCCGCGCACCTGAGGCACCCTGTAAACGCTTACCGGTCAGTATTTTACAATCCGTTGGTCATCTTAACCCCGTGAACATGTACGCATTTTCGGCGCTTCATTCCTGTTTTTCTTTTTCAAACAGTTTGTATTTTTTTATTTTCTGATTCAACCCACTTTTTCCAATACCCAGCATCTCAGCGGCATGCGTCTGAACAAAATTGGCTTTTTTCAGGGCCCGAATAATCATGTTTTTTTCGACCAGCGCCAGCGTATCATACAAACGTGCATCCACGGGGATGCCATCCATATGCAACATGTTGTGGGCGTTGTCGATGAAATCCTTTGGAAGGTCAGATACTTGTATGGTTGGTTCGGGGCTCAGCACCACTGCTCGCTCAATGACATTTTCAAGTTCCCGTACGTTTCCGGGCCAGTCGTACTCATAAAAGAGGCGTTCGACCTCCCTGTCGATGCCGGTTATCGGTGTCCCTGCCGTGCGTTCATCACTGTATTTGTCGATAAAGTGTTTGGCCAGTGGGCGGATGTCTTCCAGGCGCTCGCGAAGCGGTGGCAGAGCGATGGGGACGACGTTGAGACGGTAAAACAGATCTTCCCGGAAATTGCCTGCGGCGACCTCTTCCTTCAATGATTTGTTGGTCGCTGCGATGAGCCGGATATTGACGGGAATGGGCTTAATACCACCCACCCGTTCAATAACCCGTTCCTGTAGCACACGCAGCAATTTTACTTGCAAGCCGGCGGATAATTCTCCTATTTCGTCCAAAAACAATGTTCCTCCGTCGGCAATTTCAAAACGGCCTTTTTTCATTGATACCGCACCGGTAAACGCGCCTTTCTCATGGCCGAACAACTCGCTTTCCAGCAGGGTTTCTGCCAAGGCTGAACAATTAACCGCGATAAACGGCTTGTCCTTGCGGGGGCTGTTGAAATGCAGCGCGTTGGCCACCATTTCCTTTCCGGTACCACTGGCACCCTCTATCAAGACGGTAGCCGAGGCCGGGGCAACTTTTCGGATGGTTTGAAAAACGTCCTGCATGGATTTGCTTTTGCCGATGATATTATGGAAACGATAACGACTTTCCACGGCATCTCGCAGATGACGGTTTTCTTTGACGACCCGATACATGGAGACGGCTTTGTTGACGTATAGGACGAGTTGCTCGTTATCGAAGGGTTTGAGGATATAGTTGTAGGCCCCTTTTTGCATCGCCTCCACAGCCTTCTCCACCGTCCCGTGGGCGGTCATCATGATTACGGGCAGGTCAACATCGGTTTTCTTGATATGCTCGAGTAGTTCGATGCCGTCCATGGATGGCATTTTCATGTCCGTGAGTACCAGGTCCACATCAGAATCGGATAGAATCCGAATGGCTTCGGGGCCACCATTGGCGGTCAACGTTTCAAAGCCGGCATCCTCGAGGACGGCAGCGAGAATGAGTGTATAATTTCGTTCATCATCTACGATCAATATTGTTTCCACTATGCGGCCTCCTGATTTAGCGGGAATTGAACGGAAACCCTGGCGCCTTTGCTGCCGCGGTTGTCGATACGAATCATTCCATCATGGGCTTCGACAATATTCCGAACAATGCCTAACCCCAACCCGGTTCCCTTTTCCTTGGTGGTAAAAAAAGGGTCCCAAATTTTTTCCATGACGGATGGGGGAACCCCGTCTCCCTGATCCTCGATGAATACCCACAAGCGTTTATCGTTGTATTCGATCCTTACTTCGATAAGTCCCCCCCCAGGCATTGATTGCATGGCATTGATCAACAGGTTAAGAAATGCTTGATAGAGCATATCCGCATCGCCCTTGAGTGTTGGGGTGTTTGCATTGAAAGCGGTTCGGATGACATACCCCTTCTCTTTAAGCTGTTGGTCGAGGAAATGAATGTTTTTTGCGATGATCTCGTCAATCCGGCAAGGATTTTGGCTGGGCGTTTTGGGGCGTGCGTAATCCAAAAAGTCGGTAATGATGTTATTCAGGCGGCGGGATTCGGTTACAATAATATCGGCAATCCCATTGAGCGGGTCCGTCGAATTCATTTTTTTTTTCAACAGTTCGGCGGAACTACTGATAATACCCAACGGATTCCGAATTTCATGGGATACGCCGGCAACCATCTCTCCCAACGAGGATAAATGTTTTGCTTTGGATAGCTGTTCTTTAAGCCTTATCCGTTCGTACGCCCGCTTTTCGATGATACTTTCACCTCTTTTGACAACAAAAATCAGTGTCAGAAACAGAATGCCCATCACGAAACTGGTGGTGCAGATTACCAGCACCTGGAATTTAAAAATCTTTCTGTATTCGCTATAAAGATTTTGTCTGATTTCAACGACACCCAAGACCGGACCGGAGATCGGCGACAATGGCTTTTCAGCCCGTAGCGGGGCAAATGTCACGATACTGATTTCTTTTGGAATCCCCAGCACAATTTCCCAAAAGCTACCGTTTTGAACCAATTTGGAAGACGCTTTGCCGGCTAGTGCATTATTGTAGAACGTTCCTCCGATGTCGTGCATTCCAACCAAATCAGGTGAGAAACTATAGGCGATGATATCGTCCTTGCTGTAAATGTTGACCATCTCAATTTTAAAGCTGTGCAAAGTGCTCCGAACAACACTATCCATCCTTTCGAATTGTTCCTGGTTGCTGAGTTCAATCTTGCCATATTTTAGTCCCACGGGAAGGATGAATTGCAAAAAAACTTGATGGTTTAGATTCTCGATGAGCAGAATCGCATAGTCTTCACTTTTTTGATACTGCATGGCGCGCACCCAATGGGTACTGAGCACAGAAAGGATAATGGTGCCGATAAAAATGACAATCAAACTAGCGAAGGTAAAATATTTTACCAGCCGAAACGGCTTCGCGCGTTCAGTGAGGGTGGACGTTTTCATAAATGCGACAGCCCTTATGTATTGCGATCGATTAACGAAGGGGCCTTATTAAAAATATTATCCCAAACACGATAGATCTGAATTCCATGTTATCCGGCACGGTTATTGTATGTTATGACCATAACGGATCTGAACGCGCCCATCAACTTGGTTTGATCAGGCGAAAAAGATGGTTTAAATTTTTTGAGCTGAGAAGTCGTCATCGGCCTAAAGTTTTTGCAAATAATGCCGAATGTGAGAACGTACCTCCAATGCTAACCGTATTGCCATCATGTCAATGTGGCGACGATTTAATTGCGCCATAAACAATTATAATAGCTCATTAACAAGCTGACTGCAATTTTATCGTGATAATCACCGGCTAAAAAACGCAATAAATTGGCCACAAGATAAGGGTAGCGCGACATCAGATAAACACAATATAAGCTAAATAAGCAAAATTATATATAAAAGTTATATAATTTTACTTGACAACATTTAATTTTGGGTTTTGAATCATCTTGGATAATACTTATTTAATTCAACTTTTTTGATTGCTTGATTGGCATCGGCAACCCTTTTTTCGATTGCAATTAAGACGATGGTTCAAATGGCGAAGAATTCATTAAAACAAATTAGAGAGTCCCTATTGATGAGTAAATCAGAGCTGGCAAGGGAGGCGAATGTTTCACCCATTACGATTTCACGTATAGAAGAAGGAAAGCCTTGCCGATTGGAAACCAAAAGAAAGATCTTGCTGGCACTGGGATATAGTCTTTCGGATAGCAAAAAAATATTTGGTGAATAGAAGAGCAAACCATGTTTTTTGGAAAAAAAGACAGACTGATTGGCCTGGACATCGGATCACGATCCATCAAGGCGGCGCAGATCATCGAAACCAAGAAGGGCAATGTCCTGGAACGCTTCGGCATTGTCGATATCCTTCCTGGGTTGATCGAAGATGGTGCCATAAAGGATGCGGAACAAGTCGCCGATACGATTCGTAACCTATTGAAAAGCTATAGTATTAAAGGACAAAACGTCGCCCTGTCGGTTGGTGGCTACTCGGTCATTGTGAAAAAAATTAATGTGCAATCCATGTCGGAAGAGCAGCTTCAAGAAACGATCAATTTTGAAGCGGAACAATACATTCCGTTTGACATATCAGATGTGAATCTGGATTTTCAAATTTTAGGGGAAAATGAAAACAATCCAAATCAAATGAACGTATTGCTGGTAGCGGCGAAAAAAGAGATGATAAACGATTATGTTAATCTCGCTCAATTAGCCGGATTGAACCCGTGCATCATTGATGTAGATGCATTTGCCCTTCAAAATATCTACGACTTGAATTATTCTCCTGAAGAAAGTGAGAATATAGCACTTATTGACATCGGTGCCAGCAAAACATCATTAAATATTTTAAAAGGCAAATCATCGGTTTTTATGAGAGATGTGTCGCTAGGATGCGGCCAGATCAATCAAAAAATCGCTTCGTTGATTGATTGTTCGATTGTTGAGGCTGAGCAGATCAAATTCGGAGACCAATCAGATAAGATTACCGCCGGTGATTTGTCGGATATCGTGTCCTCGGTTGTCTCAGACTGGTGTACGGAAATCAGGCGTGCCTTAGACTTCTTTTATTCAACTTATCCAGATGATCAGATCAAAAAAATTATCCTCAGCGGAGGTGGTGGCAACATCAAAGAATTTAGGCAGTTGCTGGCCGTTGAAACCTCGGCCGAAGTGGCTACCATTAATCCTTTTGAAGCCTTTCATATTGATGAAAACCGGTTCGATATGGACTTTTTAAAACGAATTGCTCCCCAGGCCTCGATTAGCATGGGATTAGCAACAAGAAAAGTTGACGATAAATGATACGCATAAATTTACTCCCATTTCGAGCAGCACGAAAGAAAGAGAACATTAGGCGGCACTTATCCGTATTCATCTTGTCGCTTATTTTAGTCATTATTGCCGCTTCATGGTTCAGTTGGATGTTATCCAGTAGAATTGAAAAACTGGACAGACAAATTCGGGATACCAAAACACAGCTAGATAAATACAATAAAATCAACAAGGAAATTGCTGAAATAAAAAACAAACTGGATGTGCTGAATAAAAAGATAGAAGTTATCCAATCGTTGGATCTGACTCGTAAAGCACCGGTCGAATTACTTGATGATATGTCTAAACTAATCGTGGAAAAGCAAATGTGGCTAACTTATCTGGAAGAGAACTCAGATAATGTCAGAGTCGTTGGCGTTGCTTTGGACAATCCAACAATCGCGGAATATATGACGCGTATCGAGACATCAAAAAAGTATATTGAAGTAAAGTTGATGTCAATTAATCAGGATACATCAGTCAAGGATCTCAAGTTGAAACGCTTTGAAATCAGGTTTAAAAAAGCACCTACGGTAAAAACGACTTCCTAAAAAACGACCTCAATAGGTGTTGATGAGATGAAAAATAGAAAAACGGCCGCGACTGACAAAGCTGCCCCATTTTTTGAAAAGCTTGAGCAGCTTACTAAAATTCAGCGCATCTCAATTTGGGTTGGTGTAATGGTTTTACTTATTGGTGGATTTTTTTATTTTTCATATTCACCAAAATATAAAGAAATTGACAGCCTCAATAAAAATTTAAAAAAAGCAGAGAAACAACTTGAGGTTGCAAAGCGGAATGCTCGTCAACTCAATGAATATAGAAAGAAAATGCAAGACGCGGAGGAGCAGTTTACAGTTGTCATGCGGGCGCTGCCAGAAAAAGAGGAAATCCCAACGTTGCTTACGGGGATATCAAAGGCTGGAAAAGATTCGGGTTTAAGCTTTGAGCTGTTCCAGCCAAGGCCAGAGGAAAAGAAAGATTTTTATGCCGAAATTCCAGTGTCCATAAGAGTCAGTGGCGATTATCATGGTGTGGCAACTTTTTTCGAAAGTGTCGCTGAGCTTAATCGCATTGTTAATATTAAAAACATTACGATGACACCTGAAAAGGATTTTCTTAAGCTCAATACTACCTGTACCGCGGTAACCTATAAATTCATTGAACCTTCTGGAGAAGCGGGCGATAAAAAGTCTAGACCATCTAGACGAAAGTAAAAAACGGTAAAACGATGCGAATGCAACATAACACCTTATGCGGATTTGTGACCCTTCTTTTTCTTGCAACGTCCATGCTTTGGAGCTGCGGCGATCAAACCGCAGAACAATCAAAACCGCTTGTCATCAGTAAAAAGATTACTGTGCAAGACAAGGCGAAATTGGTTACGCCAACAGATGAAGCCAAAACGGTTGTTGATAAATCTCCAACGGAACCCGAAATAAAAGCGGAACACCCAGAGGTACCAAACGAACCGAAGCGGATTTACGATCCTGCCAAGCGTTTGAATCCATTTTTGCCTTTGTTTAAGCCTGACCAGGATAAAGCCGGCGCCGCCAAGGCAAGTAAATCGAAGCGAAAAAAACGACTGCCGCAAACACCGTTGGAAAGAATTAGCCTTGAACAACTTCAATTGAGGGCAATCATTCGCGCTTCAACCGGGAATCGGGCACTTGTCGAAGACAACAGCGGTAAAGGCTATATCATAAAAAATGGAACCTACATCGGTTTGAACTCGGGAATCGTCACGCAAATCAATGCGGATAGTGTCATTGTTGAAGAAGAAGTGGAGAACCTGATGGGGGAACTGGTTCTGCAGAATACTAAAATAAAACTTCAGAAACCAACTGGAGAGTAATATGTGCATTTTTAGGATCAAACGATTTTGTTATGGATTGGCCGTTGCTATTTTGCTAATAGGCTGCGCAACGCAAAATGGTGAACGCCAAATTGATTCGGTCGATGTTGATCCTTCATCATCTTTGGAGATCCTTTCCGTTGATTTATCAGAAGCAGCGGATATGGTAAACGTCCACATCAATGGCACGCAACCGCTAACCTATACTTCCGTTAAGCAGCCGGTACCACTCGGTGTGGTTCTTTATTTCCCGAACACCGGTCTTGCCCTATCGGAAATGGAATTGCCGGCATCGGTACCGCCGATTACTGCTATTCATGCAGATCAAGTTGATGAGAAAAGCAATACATCGAGGGTCGAGATCAATTTGGCTTCAGATGTGCCCTACAATGTTATTCAAGACAATAACACCCTGACTATTCAGTTTGCCAAACCTGCCGTGGTGGAACTTGCAAGTGATGAACCCACGCCTGTCCAGACGAGCACTACCGAGCCCGTTCTGGATGCAGATAATCCCCCAGCCTCTGTTCAGCCTCCCAAAAATGACAAGAAAACTATCCAATCATCGGATGTATACCAAGGCACCGGTCTTCACATTAGTGATGAAAGCCAGATATGGGTCAACCGCATAGACTTTCTGGGTGAGAAAGATGGGCGGTCGACACTGTCCATTGAAACGACGAAAAAGGTTGATTTCAATCTCGAAAGAGTATCAGACAAGCTGTTGGAATTGCGACTGTTGAATGCAAATATCGCGGAATTCAGACAACGCCCCCTCATCACCACTCGATTCGAAAGTGCGATCAACCGCATTATGCCGATACAATTACCTTCAATGAAGGACTTCTCATTGTTCTCGATCGAACTGCGCGAACCGGTTTCATACTATACCGAGCAGTTTGATGGTTTGCTTCAGATTCATTTCGAAGCATCCTCTATCCCTCCTTCACCGCTTGATGAAACCAATTTGCCGGTGTGGAAAAAGGCTTTGGAGGAAGCCATTGGCCCAGTGGATTTTGCATCGCTCACTTCCGATGGAATTAAGCCTGCTACTGATGCAAAAAAAGACGAAGCCGGTATGCCGGAAGCGCTCAGGGATGCTGATGCCTCTGAAGCGGCAATGGAAGTCGACGAGGCCATGGTATTGAAGAAAAAAACCAAGAAATATACTGGAGAAAAAATCGCTTTGGATTTTTTCCAAACCGATATAAAAAATGTATTCCGTATTCTTCGGGAGATCAGTGGTAAGAATTTTGCTATCGATAAAGATGTCAGTGGCAAAGTCACCTTGACGTTGGAAAAACCGGTTCCCTGGGACCAGGTTTTGGATCTGGTGCTGCGTATGAATCAACTGGGTATGATTGTCGAGGGGGATATCTATCGAATCGCTACCCTATCCACGCTGAAAAAAGAAAACGATCTGAGAAAGGCCCAGATCGCGGCCCTTCAAAAAGAGAAAGAGCAAATCAAGGCATTAGAGCCCCTGGAAACCCGCTACATCCCGATCAGCTATTCGGATGCGAAAAGCGAAATTCTTCCGCATATCGAAAATATCCTTACCAAGGATAGGGGAAGCGCAACAGTAGATCAAAAAAACAACCAAGTTATCATTACCGACACGGCTGAAAAGGTTCGTCAGGCCGAACAAATCGCCATGCTGATCGATAAGGTGACGGCTCAGGTGATCATCGAGGCACGGGTCGTTGAAGTGGAAGAGAATTTTACCAAGGAAATCGGTATCAATTGGTCGGGGAGTGTCGGGCCGGTAACGATGAATGAAAACGGAAGCGAATATACAACCGGTGTTGCCATGAATTATGAAGCCGCAAGCACATCCAACGGATTCGAGCTCATTTACGATAAGATCGCCGGAACTCCATTTTCCTTGGATGCCAAACTGACTGCCATCGAAGCCAATGGAAATGGCAAAATTCTGTCGGCCCCCAAAATCGTTACTCTGAACAACAAAAAGGCGATGATCAGCCAAGGGTCTGAAGTCGGTTACCTGGAAAGAGATTCAGCGGGCGGATCTTCGGTGTCATTCAAGAAGGTCGATCTGAAACTCGAAGTGACGCCTCATGTGACGCCGGACAATCGTATTTCCATGACGATCTATATTAGCAAAAACGATGTTACCGATTATGTGGACGGGGTGCCGATCATTTCTACCAATGAAGCTACCACCGAACTCCTGGTGAACGATGGCGATACCGTCGTTATCGGTGGTATCATTAAAAACTCCGAAACCAGGGAGAAAACCGCATTCCCTGGATTGCACAAAATCCCAGTTTTGGGGTGGTTGTTTCAAAGCAATTTGGACGAAGCCGAAAAAAGGGAATTGTTGATTTTCATGAATCCTAAAATCGTTCAATTGGAGCAACGGCAGTTTGTTAATTAACAAAACGATTCAATTGGGGTTTGTCAGAGAGGTTTATCCGACCCATTTGCAAGCTAAAAGATCCACCATCCGGAGGAATTTACATGAAATACCGTTCTAAAATACCGTCCATACCATTAATCTTAATCATAGGATTGATACTGTTGCTTGTCATCGGTTGCTCCTCCGGTGCTGATGATGATGATGAGGGCGAATCCGTTGTCGAGCCGGAAGATATAACCATCGCCGATATCGTCGTGAATTCCAATTCCGATTCCATTAATGTCAACGAGACAACGACTATTGCTGCATCGGTTTACGACGTAAGTGGCAGCCCGATTTCGGGAATCGAGGTGAGCTTTGCCTTAAGCCCGGCTAGCTTGGCTTCCATTTCGCCCGGTTTGGCCACCACTGGGAGCAATGGCGTGGCACAGGCCACACTCGCCGCCAGAGACCAGCAAGGAACGTTGACCGTGTCGGCAACGTCTGGGAACGTCACCAGCGATGATAAAACCATTGCTATCTTGTCGGGAATTACCCCCGAACAGATCAATGTAACAGCGGATCCTGCGACCATCCTGATAAATGGAACATCTACCATCGAGGCAGAAGTGCTTGACGAGGAGGGAAATGCCGTAGCGGATGGAACAGCCGTGTCATTTTCCGTGAGCAACGAAGCTTTTGGGAGCATGTCCACGGAACTGGCTACCACGATCAACGGGTTTGCCAGTGCCACCTTTAGCGCGGCCGCTGAGCCGGGGACCGCTAGCGTCGAAGTGGAGGTGGGTGCCATCAACAACAGCACTACGATAACCATCAACCAAACCCAGGCTGCCGCGCTTCAATTTGTCTCTGCTGATCCTCAACGTATCGCTCTAAAGGGGTCGGGTGGTAACGAAAGTTCGGATATTGAATTCAAGGTTGTCGATGGCAATGGGAACCCTGTTCAGGGCGTTAAAGTTAAGGTGACGATTGCAAAAGGCCCCAATGGCGGTGAATATATCAATGAAGGTGAGCCTTCTGATGAAATCATAATCGGTTCTGATTCCAATGGTATTTCCCTGGTCACGCTTCGAAGTGGAACCATTCCCGGCGCAGTAACGATTAAGGGTGAAATTACGATTGATGGGGTGACTTTTTCGACCAATGCATCGGTCGTTTCCATCGGCGGCGGTGTTCCGACGTCTTCTCGATTCAGCGTTTCGGGGGATCCGTTGAATATTCCCGGTTTGCATGAAAACGGCGTGACCACAGATATTACGGCATGGATGTCCGATCGATACGGCAACTACAACATTCTGGAAGGAACGACGGTATCTTTCTGGTCCGAGACGGCGCTATCCGTGAATGCATCGGAAGCCACAGTGGATGATGATGGTGCGGCCACGGTTACCGCCCGCACCCAACATCCTGTTCTATCTTATAGTACGGGGGGACTGGATGTTCAGCCATTGGAATGGGAGGAAAATTTAATAGATTATATATTCGATGAGTATTTTGTGTCGTTCACCACCCACCCCAGGGACGGTCAGGTTTCCGTGTTGGCCATTACCCAGGGTGAGGAGTATTTCCGCGATGAAAACGCCAATGGACAATACGATGACGGTGAGGGCTTCGACGACACCCATGATGACCCGTTTATCGACGTCAATGATAATGACACACGCGATGATGGCACGGGCGCGGATCCCTTCGAGGAATATTCGGATAGCAATCAAGACTTGGGATGGGATAGCGTCAATGGAAAATGGGACAGCCAAAAGGATATTTTTACCAGTGCGAAATTTCTGATTACCGGAGAACCGTATATCTTAATTCATCCTGACATTCTAAACTTCGATGTTGCCACGGGTGGAAGCATCGGCTTTACGTTTATTGTTTGTGATCGTAATTTGAATTACCTGAGCGCTGGAACACAAATATCGGTATCGATTGAAGGGGGTGGCAAAGTCTATTCGGATTCAGGTGAACTGGCGGACAGTAGCTACCTGCCAGGAGATTCTGACGAAATAGACCCGGCCGTTGCCTTAGCCAGCCATTTGGGGAGAATTGAATTCAGTGGTAAAGTTGCCGATGAATCGGCGGACGAAACAGAGATTAGAAATGTTTCCGTGACCGTTACGGTCGATTGGGAAGGTGGCTCCTATTCGGAAACGTTTTTCGGAATCGTCCGATAAGCAGTCATTTCTTCCTATTCCATCACTGACACGAAAAAAAGGGTTGCCGGATGCACCGGCAACCTTTTTGTTATTATCCCGGTGATTGCCATTTGATGACTATTGTTAGTCGCCATAAAGCACCGCCAAAATGGTGGCATGATCTTTTGCCGCGGCGATAAGATGAGGCGTCGTGGACAGATAATAGGCACTGTCTCCAGGGCCAAGCTCGAAATGCTCTTCCCCGATGTCCAAGGCAACCTGGCCGTCGATCACATAAATGAATTCCTCCCCATCGTGGACGGATCGGTCCACATCCGGCGATGCCTCCTCCAATTCGACGATCAGTGATTCCATATGCCGGCCTTTCACCTCCGAGGCCAGACTCTTGTAGGTATAGGCCTGTCTTTTGCCTTTCTGGGATGTGGAGCGGTGGACAATTTCTTGCTGGCTCTTTCGGGTAATGGCGTACAATTTATCGCCGACGCCTGATACCAGACGGCCGAAGGCGCTGTCCAGAGCCTTGGAGAGTTTGATGGCCGTTCCCAGTTGCGGCTGGACCGTGCTGTTTTCGATGTTGGCCAGCAGGTCGACCTCAAAACCGGTCAGATGAGACAGCTCATCCAGGGAAATCCCCTTGGCCTCTCGAAGGGACTTGATCCGCTGGCCGATATTTTCTTCGCTACCCGCTGCCTGGCTGCATGGGCTGGGTTTGATTTTTCCGGTCAAATCTTCGAAATAATCCACATTGATGTGGGGCTTTTTGTCACCGATTTCCATGACGATGCTCCTGGGGGAATGGATCCCGTGATTGCGGTTGTCGTTGCCTATATTTCCCGATTGTATACCACAAAAAAGCCGTCAGGGTCGATACTGCCGCGGCAGCGTCGCTTCCGTCGACCAGGCTGAGGGTAGTTTCTGGCCGGTTTTCTCGCCCAACGCTTCCTTGCGTCGTGCCAATCCGGGACGGGCAAATTTTGGATGCCCCTCCTTGAGGGTCCGGCCGTTGATGACCGCTTCACTTCTCAGACGGTGTCCCACGGTCCTTTCGAGTTGGCGTCCCAGCCACAGCACGCGATCGACATTGTAGCCATGGGCGATGCCCATCTCGTCGATCTGCACCAGCATATCCTCCAAACACGTCAGCCCCACGTAGCGGGGATCCTCGTAGTAATAATCGCCGGTCCCCGGCACCGGGCAGTCATCCAAAAAATTGGCCGGCTGTCCGCCCAATCCGCCCAGGGTGCCTTCGAAATGGCAGATGCCCGCTTGCAAGGCGGCCAGCACCGACGCCGACGCCACCCGTTTGGTTTCATGGAAATGGGCGATGTGAATCGACGTGTCCGGAATTTCGTCGAGGACCATGGAAAAATAGCGATATACCTCGGGGGCCGATGCGCTACCGTCGTGATCGGCATGCTCGATATCGGTGGCACCAATTTCCAGCCAGCGCTTGGTGAACTCCACGGCATCCTTGAGCTCGGTCGCCCCGGCGATGGGGCTGCCCCAGATCGTGCTTACCGTACCGCACATTTGTAGTCCGGCGTCCCGGCATTTGCGGATGGCGCGCTCACATTCTTCCCAATAGTCGGGCAGGGTCGTGCCGGAGTTGGCGAAATGATGTTCTTCTTCGGTGGAAACCATCATCAGGCATCGGTCGGGGCCGACTCCTTTTTGGGCCAGGTCGATGGCGCGGTCCACGGCCGACTCGCGAATGGTCACGGCGGTGATGGTCACATCGTCCGGATTGATCCCTTTTTTTAGGCAGCGGTTGCGGAAGCGTTCGCTGCGCAGATGGGCCAGGATTTCTTCTGCATCGGTGAACTGGGGCATGAGATAGGGGTTGCCCAGGTTGGTCACCTCGATATGGCGGCAACCGGCAAAAATCATCTCTTCAGCGTAAAAAATCTTGGCGCGCGTGGAAATGAACTTTTCCAGGTGCTGGAACCCGTCTCTGACGGTAATGTCACCCAGCGTTACTTTCTTGGGCATTCGCGAAAAGATTTTCCAATAATCGTATTCAGTCATGATGCCTCCTATTCTTATTACTGCCCCTTGAAAACCGGTTTGCGCTTTTCTTTGAAGGCCGCCAGGCCTTCCATGCGGTCTTCCGTGGGGATACAGACCCAGTAGGCATTGGATTCCATGGCCAGACCACTGGCAAGATCGGTTTCCATGCCGTAGTTGATGGCATATTTTGCCTGTTCGATGGCGATGGGACCGTTATCACATATTTTCTCGGCCAGTTGGCGACATGTGGCCAGGAGGTTGTCCGGCGCACACACCCGATTGACCAGCCCGATGGCCAAGGCCTCGGCGGCATCGATCCGTTTGGCGGTGAAGATCATTTCTTTGGCGATGCCTTTGCCTACCAGGCGCGGTAACCGCTGGGTGCCGCCCGCACCGGGAATCACCGCGAGCCTGGTTTCGGTAAGCCCCAGGGTTGCGTTTTCCGACGCGATGCGGATGTCCGATGCCAGCGCCAGCTCGGTGCCGCCACCCAGGGCGAGGCCGTTGATGGCCGTGATGACGGGTTTATTGAGTTGTTCCACAGAGGTGAACAGGTTACGGATGGTAAATACATATTCCCTGACCTGCCTGGGCGTATAGGTGGGGCGTTCCTTCAAGTCGGCGCCGGTACAAAAGGCCCGCTCGCCTGCGCCGGTAATGATCACCACCCGGATGCTCGGGTCGAACCGGATTTCGGCCATTTTGGCTTCCATGGCATGCAGCAGCGCCCAGTTGAAGGCGTTCAATACGTCGGGCCGATTCAAGGTGATGACCAGTACACCATCCTTTTTTTCGCTGAGCAATATAGCATCGTTCATCCCATCCTCCTTTTGTATGCATTCACAGGGCACCTCATCTGCTTTGTTCCCGGGCACTTGAAGACCGACCAGGTCGTCGGCGTGCCCAGCGCCGCACATCTGAGGCACCCTGTAAACGCTTACCGGACAGTCTTTTACAATCCGTTGGTCATTTCAACCCCGTGAACATGTACCTCCTTTTAGCAGCCGATATAACGCGAGATGACAATTCGCTGAACTTCCGAGGTTCCCTCGCCGATATCCAGCAGTTTCTGATCACGGTAAAAACGCTCCACGTCATACTCCTTCATCAATCCGTAGCCGCCATGAATCTGCACCGCGTGGTTGGCGACGCGGCCCATGAGCTCGGAGCAGTAGAGCTTGGCCATGGCGGCTTCCTTTTCAAAAGACCTTTTTTGATCCCGCAACCAACAGGCCTTATAGAGAAGATTGCGGCCGCATTCGATTTCCATGGCGCAGTCCGCCAGCTTAAAGGCCACGGCCTGGAATTTGGAAATGGGTTGACCGAACTGCTCGCGCTGCTGAGCATATTTCAGCGCCGTATCATAGGCGCCTTGGGCACCCCCCAATCCCATGGCGCCGATGGAAAGCCGGCCCCCGTCGAGTGTTTTCAGCATCTGGTGAAACCCATCGCCCTGGTTACCCAAAATATTTTCCGACGGCACCCGGACATCGTCAAAGTAAAGCTCGGCGGTGTTGGATGACCGCCACATCATTTTTTTCTTCATCGGCACGGCCTTGAACCCCTTGGTACCGCTTTCAACGATAAAACAGGTGTATTCCGGCTTACCGTTGGGACGCGTCCCGGTAATGGCCTGAACCGTCACCCCCAGGGTCATCTCGCTGGCCGCATTGGTGATGAAAATTTTAGAGCCGTTGATCACCCAATCACTGCCATCGCGAACGGCCGTGGTTTTCGAACCGCCGGCATCAGAGCCGGCGGTGGGTTCGGTAAGACCGAATCCCCACAAGGCATCACCCCGACACAACGCGGGCAGGTAGCGTTTTTTTTGTTCCTCGCTGCCAAAATAGTAGAGGGGCCCGATGCCCAGGGAGTTTCCCGCGGCCACGGTCGCGGCCTGGGATCCGTCCACCCGGGCAATTTCTTCCACGGCGATAATGTAGGAGATATAATCCATGGCTTGCCCCTCATATGATTCGGAGACCACCATGCCGAATAGACCGATTTCTCCCATTTTTTTAGTGAGCTCGCAGGAGAATTGTTCATTCTCGTCCAGTTCGAGAGCCACCGGTGCGATCTCGCTTTGGGCGAACCTGCGGACCTCTTTGCGGATCATTTCCTGCTCTTTGGTCAAGTCAAAGTCCACGAAGACCTCCTTCCCGCGTCAAGGGACCGTTAACCCCACACCCGATAAACGGTTTGCCGGCTATTTTTTTGAGTATCGTTAGAGACGGTATCCTTCAGGGACTGGCAGGGGGCTCCAGCCTGCCCTGTTTCAGCCCACTGATGATAAAATTTTCATAGATATCAGCGATCTCATCAACCGTCAGCCGGCCGCCGGGCTTGTACCACGAGGCACCTGCCGTACACAGGGTCAAAATGGCATATGAGAGGATTTTGACATCTTCACACTTGAAGATTCCTGCCTTGGCCCCCTGGCCGATGATTTCTTGAAAGATCAGCTCATATTCGTCACGGATGTTGACAATGGTCCGGTAATGGTCGGCGGAGAGACCACGAAGCTCACTGTTGGCAATGAAGTTCTCCTTTTGCCGCTCCAGATGAAATCGAACATGACCGCGCACGGCGGCCCGCATCTGATTTTCAATCCCCTGCGTATTTTCCAGGCATCCTTTTAGAAAGGTGGTTAAATCGCGCAGGGTGGATTCCAGAATATGGAAGAGCAATTCCTCTTTGCTGGCATAATGGTAATAAATACTGGCTTTTTGAATACCGCTGCCCTTGGCGATGTCGCTGATGCTGGTGGCGAAATACCCCTTTTTAAAGAATAACGCGATGGATACGGATTTAATTTTGGCTTTCATGTCAGTCATGTCGGCGTTGCGGCTCCGTAAGTGTTCACCGGGCAGCTCATCTGCTTTGTTCCCGGGCACTTAAAGGTCGACCAGGTCGTCGGCGTGCCCGGCGCCGCGCACCTGAGGCACCCTGTAAACGCTTACCAGTCAGTATTTTACAATCCGTTGGTCATCTCAACCCCGTGAACATGTACGCGGCTCCGGATGCAACGGGGACGCAAAACACATGATTTTACCGACCGGTCGTTAGGCTTCTTTTTTTGTACCGCACGGATTGGAATGCTGTCAAGTATAAAAAGTGAAGCGGGTTCAATGGGGTTCGGTCGAATCGCCGCCGTCGAACATGCTCCCCGCATGATAGGAGCTTCTGACGAAGGGCCCGGATGCCACTTTATCAAAGCCGATTTGCAGGGCGAACTGCCGCCAGCGTTCAAATTCTTCCGGCGGAATGAATGCCACCACGGGAAGATGATCGGCCGTGGGTTGAAGATACTGGCCGATGGTGAGCATCCGACAACCGGTTTGCAAAATGTCGTGGATGACCTGCCCGATCTCCGGTTCGGTTTCGCCGAGGCCCAGCATGATACCGGATTTGGCGGGGATTGACGGGGCCAGGGTCTCGACGCGGGACAACAGTTCCAGGGAACGGTCGTAATCGGCTTCCGGGCGCACGTCGGGGTAGAGACGGCGAACGGTTTCCACGTTGTGGTTGAGCACATCGGGACGGGCCGCCAGCACGGTCTGCAGGGCATCCCGGCGACCCTGAAAATCGGGGATGAGGACTTCGACGCGAACATCGGCGATCGCCGTTTTTAGCGCACCGATGGTGGCGGCAAAATGTGCGGCACCGCCATCGGGCAGGTCGTCCCGAGTGACCGATGTGACCACCACATATCGCAGCTCCATCCGCGCGGCGGCCTCGGCGACCCGTCGGGGTTCGTCGGCATCCAGTGGGCCCGGGTTTCCATTATCGATATTACAAAACCGACAGTTGCGGGTGCACGTGGCACCCATGATCAAGAAGGTGGCCGTATGCGCGCTGAAGCATTCAAACTGATTGGGGCAGTTGGCTTCCTGGCATACCGTGTGTAACCGGCCATTTTCGATCATGTTGCGAATTTTCTCGTAGTCCGCCCCGGTGGGTAGTTTGCGCCGCAACCAGGCGGGTTTGCCGGTTCGGATCGGGGGCGTCGTGGATTTGGTCATGATAGGAAACCTTTTACTCCTTATATCAAGTTTACGTTCAGATCCTTGCCAAGTTGCTCCGGTGATCGATGGGTCAAATCGAAGCCGAATATCTCCGTAAAGCTTTCGGCCATCCGCTGCCTGACCGCCCCCATGGAAACGGTGTGGCCCAGGATGCGTTCGAATGATGTCATCCGTACCTGGTGCAGACCGCAGGGATTGATCCAGCCAAAGGGTTCCATGTCGGTGTTGACATTGAGCGCCAGGCCGTGAAAACTCACGCCCCGCCGCACCGTGATACCGAGGCTGCCCAGCTTGTCACCGTCCAGCCAAACGCCTCGATTGGCCGCATCGGTGCCGGCCGGAATCTGCCAGTGGGCCGCGGTGCGGATCATGGCCGTTTCCAATCCGCCCACGAACGCCACCACCTTCAGTTGCCGACGACTCAGATGGATGATCGGATACACCACCAGCTGTCCCGGCCCGTGATAGGTGATATTGCCACCCCGGTCAGTGGGCATTACCTGGACCCCCTGGTGGGCCAGGAATTCATCGCTGACGCACAAATTTTCCCGTCCACCACGCCGGCCTAGAGTGAACACCCGGGGGTGTTCCAGGCAGAGGATGATATCGGCATCCAATTGGCCGGAGGTCTTGGCCCTTACGATGGCCAATTGGTATTCAAGCGCTTTTTCATAAGCGGTTTCAGGCAGATCGACCCACCAGCAGGCGGGATTGGCAGTTGGCGTGTTTTGCATTCTCATGGGTGCGGTTTACCTTGACCGCCGGCGAAAGACAAGCGCAGCCCGTAGAATCGTTGTCGTTATCAGCGAAGCGGTTGTCGTAATCGTAATCGAAAATAAAAAGCCGATTACGATTACGACGACGACAACGACCACGACGATCCGCGATCGTCCATCAGGCGTTTATGCTCTGTATGGGAACCCGGTAAGATACGGCACCGTCTGCGCGCGTAAGTTGACAGGGCTGCGCTTCAGCATGGGAACGAGGCGCCAAAGCCTGCCCGGTTATCCTCGCAGGCAGGGTTTCCGTGCGGCTGCGGTTTCATCCAACCGTCGCACTTTGGGGAACTGCGGCGATTCGCGCAAACAGTCGGGGCAGTCTTGGGCTTCTTGAGCGATTTGGCGCATGGCATCGACGAACAGGTCCAGGGTCTCCTTGGATTCGGATTCGGTGGGCTCGATCATGATCGCGCCACTGACCACCAGCGGAAAATAGATTGTGGGTGGATGAAACCCGTGGTCCATGAGCCGCTTGGCGATGTCCAGGGTCGCCACATGGTGGTCCTGCTGCCGTTTGTCGGTGAAAACGCACTCGTGCATGCATGGCCGGTCATAGGGCAGATGGTAGACGTCTTTGAGCCGTTCCTTTATGTAGTTGGCATTGAGCACGGCATACTGACTGACCTGCTTCAGATATTTTCCCACACTGAGAATATAGCTGTAGGCGCGGATCAGGATGCCCATGTTGCCGTAAAACGCATGCACCTTGCCCACGGAAAGCGGAAAGTTGTCGTCAAGGCGATAGGCGTTTTGCTCTTTCATCACCCGGGGAACCGGCAGGAAAGGCTCCAGTTCCGGGGTGACGCACACCGGGCCGGCACCCGGACCACCGCCGCCGTGGGGCGTGGAGAAGGTTTTGTGCAGGTTGAGATGCAATATGTCCACGCCGACGTCACCGACGTCGACGATCCCCATCACCGCGTTCATGTTGGCCCCGTCGCCATAGACCAGGCCGCCTTTCCGGTGGACGACATCGGCCACCTGACGGATGTTGTCTTCGAAAAGTCCCAGGGTGTTGGGATTGGTGATCATGATGCCGGCCGTGTCCTCGTCCATGAGCGCGGCCACCGACTCCGGCAGAAGAACGCCGTTCGGTCCCGACTCCACGGCCACGGCCTTGAATCCGCACAAGGCGGCGCTGGCCGGGTTGGTCCCGTGGGCCGTATCCGGAATGAGCACTTTGCCGCGCGGCCGGCCCTTGTTCTTGTGATAGGCGGCAAAGATCAGCATGCCGGTCAACTCGCCCTGGCTCCCGGCCGCCGGTTGAAGGGTGACTGCCGGCAGACCGGTAATTTCTCCCAGATAGCCCTGCAATTCGAACAAGATGGCCAAAATGCCCTGGGACAATCCTGCCGGCAGCAGGGGGTGGGCGCCGGCAAACCCGGGCAGGGACGCCTGGCGCTCGTTGGTCTTGGGGTTATACTTCATGGTACAGGATCCCAGCGGGTACATGCCGCTGTCCACGCCGAAGTTCCACTGCGAGAGCTTGGTGAAATGTCGCACCACATCCAGTTCGCAAAGATCCGGAAAATCAGGGCCGTCGCCCAGCAGATGGGGATCGAGCGGGGATTCCGCCACATCCCGTCGCGGTAGAGAGATACCGGTGCGACCCGGGGAGCCTTTTTCCCACAGAAGGGGTTCGTTGAAAATCAAACCGGTGGTTCCCATTTTCTCTTTCATTTGGCCACCTCCTTTACCAGCCGGTCGATGGCGGCTTTATCAATGGTTTCGGTCACGCACATCAGCCAGCAGTCGGATAGCTCGGGATAGTAGGGGGCCAGGTGCAGCCCGGCGACGATTTTCTTCTCTAACAGTGCATGCCAGGTGTCGCTAAACCCGTCGGGAAAGCGCACCACGAACTCGTTGAACGTCGGGGCGGAAAAAGGCGAGGCATAGCCGGCCGAGGCCAGGCTCGATTTGAGATATTCGGCCCGGTCCCGGTTGAGCCGGGAGAGCTGCCGGATGCCGGTGCCGCCCAGGGCCGCCATGTACATGGTGGATGCGGTGGCGCACAATCCCTGATTGGAACAGATGTTGGACGTGGCCTTTTCACGGCGGATGTGTTGCTCGCGCGTGGCCAGGGTGAGCACAAAACCGGTTTTACCATCGCGGTCCACGGTTTTGCCGATCAGCCGCCCGGGCATGGTGCGCAGGTACTGCTGTTTGGCGGCGAACATGCCCAGGCCGGGACCACCGAAACTCTGGGGAATACCCATACTCTGTCCCTCGCCGCAGGCGATATCCGCCCCGCAGGCACCAGGACTTTTGAGCATGCCATAGGCCAACGGTTCGCTGAAGGCGACGACGAAAAGCGTCTTGGGATCGGTGTGGATGGATGTGCCGGCCGATTCCAGATCCTCGATGCAGCCGAAAAAATTGGGGCTCTGCAGGGCCACGCCGGCCAGTTCGCCGAGGTTTTTCAATCCCGACAGGTCTGTACGGCCATCGCTGCCCACGGGAAGCGCCACGATTTCGAAACCGGCGGGCGCGAAATAGGTCTCTACCACTTTGCGGTACAGGGGATGCACCGCCTGGGACACGGCCACCGTCTTGCGGCGGGTGACCCGAATGGTCATCAGCATGGCCTCGGCCAGGCCTGAGGCGCCGTCGTACATGGATGCATTGGCCACGTCCATGCCCAGCAGGCGACAGACCAGGGTCTGATATTCATAGATGGTCTGCAGGGTGCCCTGGCTGATTTCCGGTTGGTAGGGGGTGTAGGCCGTGAAAAACTCGCCGCGCAACAATAACTGGCGGGTGACTTCGGGAATGTAGTGATTGTAGCTGCCGGCGCCCATGAATACCTTGAAGGCAGGCGTGGCGCCCATGCCGGCGGCCAGCTGGTCCATGTGTCCGTTGAGTTCCCATTCGGTGAGGGGCTCGGGCAGGTTCATCGCTTCCTTGCGGCGGCAGTCGTCGGGGATGCTGGCAAAGAGCGCATCCAGATCCTTGGCGCCCACCACCTGAAGCATCTGGTCGATGTCCTCCTGGGTATGGGGCAGATATCGCATGGCTTCTATCCTTTCAGCATTGCAAGATAGTCGGCTTTGGTTTTCAGCGAATCCATTTCGGCCGGATCGCTGGCCTTGACTTCTATCATCCAGCCGCCGCCGTAAGGATCCGTGTTGACGAGTTCCGGTTGGTCGGTCAATGTCTCATTGATGGCCGTTACCTGACCGCCGATGGGCATGTAGAGTTCCGATACGGCTTTGACCGATTCCACCGTGCCGAATTCATCGCCCTTGGCAAAGGGGGTCCCCACGTCGGGCAGTTCCACGAACACTATGTCTCCCAACTGATCCTGGGCATAGTCGGAAATGCCGATGCGCACAACGTCGCCGTTGGTCTTGGCCCATTCATGGTCGTCGGCGTACCGGACATCTTCCGGCAGAATCAGTTCACTGATCGCTTTCATGGCTTTCTCTCCTTCCTGTTATTGGTTATTCTCAGCGTGACGCGGTGGCGTCAACCGGATTTGCGCATTTCCGCCATTGGCCGCCGGGCGGTGCGGTGGGGCCGGACGTCATCCACAATGGTTACGGTGAGCGTACGCCGGCTGTCGGCGATTTTTACCTGCCGGCCAATGGGAAGCTCATCTGCAACTTTGACAAATCCACAGCAGAGCCCCTTGGGCTTGAAGCCGTCCGGTTGATTGGGGCTGGCGATGCTATAAATGGTGCCTTCCGCGATGCCCATCCCCATGTCGGTGGCGCAGGTCAGCACGCTGCCGATCTCATGGTCGTCGGGATCCATGACCCGGGATCCATCGCCGGCGGTGATTTTTCGCAGATCCTTGCCGACAAAGGCGTGGGTGAAGGGGGCGTCGGTGGCGGCTTCCAAGGCTTGGCGGCCGATAAAATCCTTTGTAAAGCCACGTTTACCCGCCGTGTAGGGCAGGGCAAAGGACCAGGGATGATTGATAAACGGCCAGTGGCCGATGTCCTGGTGGGACAGGGGCAATACGGCTCCCGCCCGCAGACTGTCGCGGGCGGCCAGCCCGCAGGGACGGATGCCATCGGCGTCACCGGCCGCCAGCAGACGCAGCCAGAGACGCTCGAGCGTGTCCGGTGCCAGGAAGATCTCGAAACCAAATTCGCCGGTGTAGCCGGTGCGGGAGAGCAGGATGGGCGTGCCATCGTCAAGGCATACCCCATCGGCCAGCGCTGAGGTGCGATCAAAATGTCCCTTGAAGGAGAAGTAGGGCATGCCGCCAAATACCCTATCCGGATCGGCCAACAGCCGACCGAGGATCCTGGCCGCAGCCGGTCCCTGGATGTCCATCTTGCCCAGACGATCGCTGAGATCGGTGATTACGGCATCGCAACTACCGATATGTGCTTTCAGATGGCCTGCGACCGTGGCCCCCATGCCGGCATTGACCACCACCATGTAGCTGTTGGGGGCCAGAAAGAACACGATGGCATCGTCGATGGTGAACCCTCTTGCATCCAGAAAGGCACCGTACACGCATCGACCGGGCGTCAGCGGCTTCCTGGACGGGCCGACGCAGGCGTCCAGATCGTTGGTAAAGCAGGCTTGCAGGAGGTCGGCGGCGTCTGGTCCAATGACGGTGACCGATGCCATGTGGCTGGTATCGAAAATGCCGGCCGCGGTCAGCACCGCCACGTGTTCGTCCTTTACCGATGAATACCAAAGGGGCATGTCATAACCGCCGAAATCGGCCATGTTGGCGTTCTGGCTGCGGTGCCAGCGGTTGAGAGGCGTGGTTTGGGTTGGCGATGTCATTGGCGAAAGCTCCTAAAAGATATACGGTATTTTCAAATTATAGCTCTTATAGACCACAAATGTCTCCACCGACTGGACACCATCCAGTTTGGACACCTCCTCGGTGTAAAATTCCAGTAAGCCGAACCCCTCCTTGAGCAGCACGACGAGGATCAGGTCGAAACGACCGGTGACCACACTCACCGATACCACGCCGCGGATTCGGCTGAACTCCTCACCTTTCTTCACCAGATCCATGGTGCTCAGCTTGACGCCCACCATCACAATCCGATGGCGGGGAATCGCCTCCGGATCCACCAGCCCTTTAATTTCGAGTACATGTTCATCTTCCAACTTGCTGACCCGTGATCGGACCGTGTTTTCCGAGACCCCGAGTTCATCGGCGATGGCCTTGTAGGATTTGCGCCCCTCCTGTAAATGGCGGATGATGGAAATGTTCAACTCGTCGATTTTCATAGATAATTTTCCTGCCGTCGGAACCCGTCGCACCCAATAAGCCGCATCCAAATAAAAAGTGCCGGATCATGTTTATGACGATCCTTTGGCTTTTGCAGTTTATTTATGAATATTTCACATTTTATTTTTAATATGAAAAAATTGTCAAACAATTTTTCTGTTTTTGAAGAAACCGTCAAAAATAGAATTAATGACTAGTTCCCACGCTCTGCGCATCTCCGTCAACTTAAGCGGTAAGATAGTAGGTCGGGTCGAGCGCAGCGATACCCGACAACCGACAGGTAGCGTTCATTTGCCCTTCAATCTGTTGGGTTTCGTACCGCAGCCCAACATAGGATGCTGACAAGGGACAATGCAATTCCAAGTCGTTGTCGTGGTCAGCGAAGCGGTGGTCGGTATCGGTATCGAGAAAAGGAAATACCGATACCGACGACGACAACGATACCGACCACGAGGATATTACGCAAAGGGTTTTGATCACGCTTCCATGCTCAAAGTGTGGGAGCGCGCGCCGATGTTCACTTGAACGTGATTAGGGTTCCCAAGCAGAGCTTGGGAACCAGTTAACAGGCGCTCTCACGCGGAGCATGGGACGAGATGAAAGGGGGCCGGCTCGCCAGTATCGCTTCGGCGCCGGCACAATGCATCGACCGGCAAATAATTGTCCGGCCGGCAATTTTTTCGCGGTTAATGTCCGGATCCGCAAACAAATGGTCAACAATCATCGGGTGTTGTCCGGTTCCGCGAGTTGGTATGAAAATTGAATTTCAACTTTAATGCGGTTCTCCATAACGCTCCATGCGTCTGGTTCTTTCGTTTCTGCGTGGGAAGGCCGGCCGATCCGGAGGGCTAGGCTTGGCGCTCCCACGCGGAGTATGGGAGCGAGCGTCAGGTCATTGACGCTTCATAAAGAATGCCCTTAAAACCCAACGGAGGTAATGCACGAATGATTAGGGGAACGATTTTGTGGGTTGGAATACTGGGGTTCGGTCTGTTTGCACGGGATATCATTGGCAATATACCCATGCTGGTCAATCTGAAAAGTCTATTACTGGTCCTTTTGGGGACCCTGATCGGAGGGCTATTATCAATTCCCGCCAACACCTTTGCTGGCTTTCGACAAGATCTCTCGGCCTGCTTTCGACGACAGACGACCGATTCAGAGGTACTGATTCGACAGATTGTTGCCCTGGCGCGTGTTCATCATGTTCTGGATATCAGGGATTTGGTCAAGCGTTACCGTGCCTTGGAAAATCCGTTTTTGCGGCGGGGCTTGTCACAGCTTTTGGATCACAACGACCGCTCGCGGGTTGAGGAAACCATGGAAAAAGAAGTCTCTCTCTATCTGTCTGGACTTCATTCCCATTTGGCGGCAATCCACCATTTTGCCCGGCTTGCACCGGTGTTCGGATTTGTTGGTACCATCATTGGATTGATAAACGTTCTCAACAACATGGGCGATACGACGCAAATCGGGCACGGCATGGCCATCTCCTTGCTGACGACATTTTATGGCCTGCTCGTGGCGAATTTTCTGTTTATGCCCTTGGCCAATAAATTGGCGGCGCATATTCAACGGGAAACCTTGATCCAGAACATCGTCATCGAAGGCGTGTTGGCCATTTACGATAAATGCATGCCCACCGAAATTCTCCATCGGCTGTCGTCGTTTATCGAAACGGACGGTATTGTTTTGACTGCCTCCAAACCAAAACCGTCGCGCATTTGGCAACGATGGTCGTCCATCTTGAAACCCAGTGGTGTAGCGAGGTAGGCCGTGCTGCAGGCAAGGAATCCTTCCACTTGCTGGCGTTTTAACCGGTCATCTCCCGTCATGCGCGGGATGAGATTTCAGGCGGATGGCGAGCAACAGGGCGTGGAACGTGACTCCTTTTTATGGAGTCTGACCGATTTGATGACGCTCTTGCTTGTTTTTTTTATCATGCTTTACGCCAATGCGATAAACCGGCCATTGGATGTCACGCTACAAGCCGGGGAACAAGAGAACCATGGCGCCGCACCGGATGATGCCCGCGTGATTGGGGCGTTTTCGCACGCCGATCAGAAGATGCAAGTGCCTGAAGCAGAGGGAAACGTGTCGCAGGTCGGGCAGCCCGAGGAAGAGGAACCGCAGAAAAAGGTAGACGACCGTCCTCCCACCGAAGCATTGCCGGTGGATGAACGTGTAAGCCGCCAGATGCTGACCGATTTGGCGGACAGCTTCAGTGAGGATTTTTATGTGCGGTGGAAGGATCGGCAACCCATCATCGTACTCGGAGAACGGATTACCTTCAATGCCGGTGAGGCGATTCTTTTAAGCGATGCACGGGATGCATTGACGCGTGTGGCCCACCTCATCGGTCGGCTTGGCGATTGCCAGGTCGTCGTCACCGGTCATACCGATAATCGACCCATTCATACGAACACATTTCCCTCGAACTGGGAGTTGTCGGCTGCGCGTGCCGCCAGTGTGGCCAAGGCACTGATGAAAAACAATGTCTCTGCGGGCCAACTGATCATTCAAGGGCGATCGCAATTCAATCCGCTCGTTCCCAATACCACCGAAGCGAATCGCCGCAGCAACCGACGCGTGGAAATTTCCCTGATTAGCGATTGATATCGGCCGTTAGCGCTTCATTGATTTTGTCTATTTTTTCCTGTACCTGCCCGGTCAGATATTCTTTCTGGCCGGCGGAAAAGGTGGGACTGAGACCTCTGTTCTGAATTGATTCGAGCTCTTGTTGGAGTTTTTGGCATTCTCTTTCAAGCCGCTGGCGGCGTTTGGCCGCTTCCCGATTTTGCTCGTCTTCCCGCGCACGGGCCTTTTTTTCAGCCTGTTCTTCAAAATGACGGTTCGCCTCTTGGTTGGCTTCCTCTACCATGCGCTCATATTCCTGCCTGGCCCGATTACCGTTATCCTGGCTGGATTGAAATTCATCGATGGCCCTGACATTTTGCGCCCCATCGGGGGGCGCCGTGTCGGAGTAGCGTTTTACGCCGTCAGCATCGGTCCACGTATAGATCGTGCCCGCCAGGGACGCGTTGGCCAGCAGAAAAAATACCCCTGCCACGAATATTCCAATCGCCTGGAACATGTTTTCCCCCCGAGGCAGCCCAACCGACGCTGCCTATGTTGTCGATGTTTTTCAATCTGTCATAACTATATGTAAAATATTTAGATCTATATCGCAAGTCAACCCACAAGTCTGCTCTTTGACCGTTAATGCCCATCGGGGACCTGCGAATCGGTTATGATTCATTGTCAATAAATTAAGTTCTATGGTAAAAAAAGCCAAGCCGTTTTATGGGGGTGTGAATGTAAACGCCTGCCAGGCAGACGATTGCCGGTCCCATCTCATAAAAGGGTTGCAAATGGAAAAAAAAGGAATAGGGCCGATACCATGCCTTCCGTAGAAGTCGTGATCGACTATTGGGTATTGCTGATTCCCCTATTGCTGCATGGCATGGGCATTGTTTTTATTTTCGATGTCATCATGCACGGCAGAACCAGCCAGGGAACCATCGCCTGGGTGATGGCACTCTTTTTTTTCCCCTATTTGGCTGTTTTTCTTTATATGATGTTCGGGGCAAGGCGCATCCAGGAATATGCGGCTGCCCATCAGTCCGGCACGACCGACATCCACCACTTGGGAAAACAACTGCGGCAAAACCACCAGTTGCGGGAGCTGATGGTCAGGGAGACGCCGCAGATCGATGTTCTCAGCGACATTTACCAGTTCCCCATCATGAAGGGAAACCGCTGTACGCTTCTGGTCAATGGCGAGGCTACTTTTGATTCCATCCTGAATGGCATTGCCACCGCCCGGGACTATATCTTGATTCAATTCTTCATCGTTCATGCCGACGACCTCGGCAACCGGATCAAGGCCGCCCTGGTCGAGCGTGCCAGGGCCGGAGTAAAGGTCTATTTTCTTTTTGACAAGGTTGGCTCGGTCCGGCTGTCCCGCGTTTACATTGCCGATTTAAAGGCTGCCGGCGTTCACGTGGGGGCCTTCCGCGTCGGCCAGGGATGGTTGAACCGCTTTCGCATCAACTTTCGTAATCATCGTAAAATCGTTGTTGTCGACGGCGAGAAGAGCTGGGTGGGCGGGCATAATATCGGTGATGAATATTTAGGTGAAAGTCGTCGATTCTCAGGGTGGCGGGATACCCATGTAATGATGGCTGGGCCGGTGACCCTGGCCGTACAGCTTTCTTTTGTAGAGGATTGGCACTGGGCCTGCGGAAAACTGCCACATGTGTCCTGGGCGCCGCCGTCTCTTTTTGGTAATGAACCGGTGTTATGCATTCCAACCGGTCCCGGCGATATGGTGGAAAGCTGCTCCCTGATGATGGTACAGGCCATCAATGCCGCCACCAGACGATGCTGGATATTCAGCCCCTACTTCGTACCGGATGTGGCCGTTATCAAGGCCTTGCAACTGGCGGCCATGCGCGGCGTGGATGTAAAAATTGTCATTCCGGCCAACCCGGATAAGCGCGTCGTGTGGTGGGCGGCCCACAGCTATCTCTCCGAAGTCGCCGTGGCAGGAGTAAGGATGTACACGTACCGGGATGGCTTCATGCACCAAAAAGTGTTTTTGATTGACGATACGCTTGCTGGCATCGGAACGGCCAATCTGGATAACCGGTCCCTGAGAATCAATTTCGAAATCACCATGGTTTTCACCGATCCCGGCTTCCTTAGAGAAATCGAAAAAATGTGTCTGGATGACTTCGCTGTATCGACGCGTCTTACTACCGACGATGTCTATCGCCGCTCATTAATCTTTCGATTGGCTATTCGCGCCGCGCGATTGTTTTCACCGATTCTCTGATTCTTACGGCGACTTCAACAGTTCTTCAAAATAACCGATCGTTTTTTTCAGGCCTTCATCCAAAACAACCCTGGGCTGCCAATTGAGCGCCTTATCGGCTAAGGAAATATCGGGCCGGCGTTGTTTGGGATCATCCGCGGGCAATGCGTTGTGTACGATTTCGGATCTAGACCCGGTCAGATCGATTATTTTTGTGGCTAAATCCAGAATGCTAATCTCAAAAGGATTGCCGAGATTCACCGGTCCGGTAAAATCGTCCGCTGAATTCATCAAACCAATCAAGCCCCCCACCAAATCATCCACATAACAAAAGGAACGGGATTGGCTGCCATTGCCATAAATGGTAATGGGTTTGTTGGTGAGGGCCTGCATAATAAAATTGGAAACCACCCGCCCGTCATTGGGATGCATGCGTGGCCCGTAGGTGTTAAAAATTCGGGCGACTTTTATCTTGAGTCGGTGCTGGCGATGGTAGTCGAAAAACAAGGTTTCGGCACAGCGCTTTCCCTCATCGTAGCAGGCGCGAATGCCGATTGGATTGACACGGCCCCAATAGCTTTCCGATTGCGGATGAACCTCCGGGTCGCCATAAACTTCGCTGGTAGAGGCCTGCAGGATCTTTGCTTTCACCCGTTTGGCCAGCCCCAGCATGTTGATGGCGCCGTGGACGCTGGTCTTGGTTGTCTGCACGGGATCAAACTGATAGTGGACCGGTGATGCCGGGCATGCCAAGTTGTAAATTTGGTCGACTTCGATGTAGAGGGGAAACGTGATGTCGTGTCGTAAAAATTCGAAGCGTGGATGATCAAGTATTCTGCTGATGTGGCGTTTGGTGCCGGTAAAGCAGTTGTCGACACAAATGACCTCATGGCCTTTTTCGACTAGTTGTTCGCAAAGATGGGATCCCAAAAAACCGCAGCCACCGGAGACCATGATACGTTCCACCAAGTGCATCGTGGATCCTCTCTAATTAGATTGTCTTAAGGGTGATGCCTGGCTTCTCAAAGGCCTCGATAAAGCGGCAGATGGGTTGAATATCAGGAAGGTCTGCGGTCAGGGGGGCACCACTGAGACTTTGCCTGAATATTGACTCACTATTGGGAATGGTGGCCACCACGTGGTTTGAATCCAGGCGATCGATCATCGTCTGGCGCACTGAATCGTCGACCTTATTGAGGACGTATGCCACCTGTATGCCGGCGGTCTCAGCCATGTGTCGGGCTGTATCGGCCAGGGTAAAGGATTCAAAGGTTGGGTCAACCACGCACAGGATCAAGTCGCAACCCGCATCCACGCGCCGTCCGAAATGCTCCAGGCCGGCTTCGGCATCGATGAGAACGACTTCATCGTCATTGTCCCGCAAGCGATTGAGAATGGTTTTGGAGATGTTGCCAATCATGCAGGCGCAGCCTTCGCCAAAAGAATGAATTTTCCCCACCACCAGCAATTTGACGCCATCGGCATCGGCCAGACATTGTTCTGGAATGTCAGCCAGGCGCAACGGGTCCTTGAGCAACATGTCTTCCGGCTGAACAGTCAGGCTGGGATTCAATTGTTCTTTGACCCCTTTTCGGCCGCCCATGGCATCCATGAGAATCTCCGGCATTCGGGCGCCCAGCAATCGATGGAGGCAGATGTTGGATTCGTCCGCATCCACAACCAGCACGACCTTTCCGGTTTGCTGTAATGCCCGAGCCAGGAGAATGGTCAGCGTGCTTTTTCCGCTGCCGCCTTTTCCGCAAATCAATATCTTCACACTGCTGTTCCTTTTGGTTATAAGGCCAGCGACCCTGCTACCTCCTGACGCTTCCGTGCATCGTAGAGCTTTTCCACAAGCGCCAGGGCAAACTCCACGGCCGTTCCCGCGCCTCGGCTGGTCAAGCAATTGCCGTCCAGTACGACGCGTTCATCCACATGATGGGTCTCGTTCATTTCACTTACAAAACCCGGGTGGCAGGTGGCCCGGTGTCCCTCCAATAACCCGTGATGGTCCAATACGATGGCCGGGCTGGCACAAATGGCGCCATACAGCTTCCCGTTTTCCCGCTGGTGCTTAAGCATGCCAATCAGATCCGGGGCGTCGCGCAAGTGCTGGGCGCCGGGAATCCCGCCGGGTAACACAATCAGATCGTAATCGTTGTCTACACATTCTTGAATCAGCGTATCGGCGACAATAACCACCCCCCGTGAGGCGGTGACCTGCCGACTATCGCCGACCGATGCTACGGTAACGTCGGCTCCGGCCCGCCGTAAAACATCGATGATGGCGACGGCCTCCAATTCTTCGGTCCCATCGGCAACGGGAACTAGTATGGATTTTTGCATGTCTATCCGGCTCCTTAACTCAAGGGGTAAGGGTGAGGATCGATCATAATTAGTCATCAGCGACCAACACGTCATACCAACGGTCGGCCATGAGTTGATATCCCGTGTCATTGGGATGGAGATAGTCGGAATAATAGGCGCTGCTGGTAAACAAGGTATAAAAATTCGGGCCCATCAACCTGTCGTCGACCGAACTGGTGCCAACGAGGGTATCAATGGCCGCGTTATACTGTTCAATGACAGCATTTCTGTCGCTATCCAGCGTCGTCGGATCCGAACTCAGATAGGTGGGCATGGGCTTGGCGATCCACAGCCGCATACCGTACGTGTCATCGACCATGTTGGCGATAGCGTTGATCGTTGTCCAGTACGTAGGCCGCGTGACACCCGCATTGCTGTCGTTGGTGCCGATCATCATCAGGACTTTATTGGCCCTGGGGTGTCGATCGAGGATAGATATGATCCGGTCATTCAGATCCGACGTTTTGTCACCCGCGACACCTTCGTTAAATATGATCTGCGGCAAGCCGGTCGTGTCGGTCCGCGCATCGGCCAGGGGGGCCTGGTAACCCTGAATGGCGATGATGCGGCCATCCAGGGTTTCGTTGTCACTGTCATCGTCATCACCCACACCGTTGGTGATGCTATCCCCAATGGTGAGGATATAGTCACCGCCGACACCGATCGTAGTGTTGATGTCGCTGCTTACCTCGTTCCCGTCATTATCTCTTAACACCGCGGTCAATTCATGCTCGCCATCTTCGACTCCGGAAAAGTCCAATGAATATAAACCGTCCGAGAGCGTCGCAGGCACCTCGCTGTCATCATCCAGAGCGAAGCCCACACTGCCTCCGCTCGGGGCATTGAGCACCACCGCTTGGGCCGTGAGGGTGTCACCGTCGTCAGCCGTCAGGGCGACTGAGTAGGCTAGAGGACTGACGATTGCCACCGTGGGTTGCGGCGAATTCCCAGTAATTAATACGTTGTCGAACCAGGCCCTATCCTGGCAGTAGAGCGCCATCGTACCCGATGCGATATCGCCGTCTACGGCGGCAAACACCGGATCATCATCGATCCAGACGACAATTGTGTCGCCACTGAGTTCAACGGTAATATTAAAGAGCTGGTTCTCCACATATCCCCTGGCGTTAACCGCCAAGGTTTCAAATGTCCCGCCGACACATTTTTCAAAACGGGTGAATCCGCATCTCGCGTTCACGGAAATGCGGTAGTAGTTGTTTGCATTTAGATATCGGAACATGATTCCGACATCGTTGCCCTCGCGGTTGAGACCGTCATTATTGCTCAACGGGAGGAGGTCGACGCTGCAACGGTAGTCGGATACGCCGCTCATGGAGGCGTCGGTAAGAAGGGCATACGTGCCACTGTGGTAGGAAGATCCGGAAAAGAAGGCCTTGCTGGAAGCGTTGGCGTTTTGCTGAATGGTGTTGTTGGCGACTGTCCATGAGGCACCGTTTCCGGTATCGTCATGCGTCAGGTCCCAGTCATACGCACTTGAGCTGTCGGAAAACGTGTCTGAAAAAATTACATTGGTTACATATACTTCCACCGTATCGGATTGCTCGGCACCGTTGTCGTCGGTAACGGTCAGTTGGAAAATGAGCGTGATCGAAGAATTGATATCCGGTGCGGCAAATGTGGGGGCGGCGGCCGTGGTGTCGGAGAGGGTGACCGTGATTCCGGTAGAATCGGTCTGGGCCCAAGCATACGTGCTGATGTCACCGTCCTCGTCCCTGGAACCACTGCCATTGAGCGTGACTGTTTCGCCTTCGGTAGCGGTTTGATCCGTGCCTGCCGCGGCGATGGGTCTGAGATTCACGTCGACAGACACATCATCGGTACTTTGAGCGCCGTCATCATCCGCTACCGTCAGTCGAAAGCTGAGCGTGATACCGGCGGTTTCGATGTCCGGCACGATAAATGAGGGCGTGGCAGCCGTTGCATCGGAGAGCGTAACCGTGACACCCGTTGAATCGATCTGGGTCCAGAGATACGAGCTGATTTCTCCATCCGTATCGGTGGAACCGCTACCGTCTAAGGTCACGGTATCATTCTCGGTAGCGGTCTGATCCTCGCCGGCATCAGATGTTGGGGCCTTATTGGTGATAACCGTAACATGGGTGTCATCGGAACTTGATGCGCCTTTATCATCCACTACCGTATAGCTAAAGGTATAGATCTGTTCCTTAGCGTTTACGGTAAATGTCGCCGTATTGGTATTCGCACCGGTTAAAGCCACACTCTCTCCCGAGGTTTGCTTCCACTGTTGGGAGGCAATTGTACCGTCGCTGTCGCTTGCTGTTCCATTGAGGGTGATGGTCTGATTCTCTGAATCCGCTATGGAAACCGTTTGATCATCACCGGCATTTGCAACCGGTGCGCTGTTACTGGCGTTGTCGCTGGTATCATCGCCGCCGTCACCGCCGCCGCATCCAGCAATCAATAGAAATATCCCACAGCAGGCTATTATTATCCTTTTATTGAAACACTTATGCATGTCTTTCTCCACAATAGTCACTGAGTGTAAGGCTGCCCATATCTCGAAGCACACTCCTATCCTATCATAAATTAACTCTTAATAATCTTCCTTACTCAATTAATTGTCAAGGGATAATCTGCTTTTGATTCTGCTAATTGTGTTTTTCACTTTGTATCGGTATTGTCGTTTAAACGATTTTTTATGTGATAAGCAAATTTCAAGCCGACTTTATTTTTCGATGAATTATTTAGAATCGTATTTCGGATTGTTAAGTTTATGCAGATTGGCACCGATATAGAATTTATCGAACTTTTATGGTGAGCTAACGTATTTTTGGATGTTGACGGAAAATGTTGCCGCCGAGGGATTCTCAGACATTCCTGCGTAGGAAATAGCGGCCTCACATTGAAAGATTTTTCACATGCATTGGGAAATTTGATTCCAGATTACCCAATCGACAATTATGTTATCGAATTTTTTAAGGCCTCAATTCGACATGAATGTAAAAAACGAAAATCGTATGGCATCCTGTTTTTTCGCTTGAAAGGGTATTGATTGAAGCCTATACTACAAGAGCCAATTGGTTGGCAATCAATCCGTTCTTAAGTCGTTCTTCCAACACCGTTTTTTCGTGGAGGGATAGCGCTTGCCTGCCGATAAGATTGTATCGGTCACAACGAAAGGCAGGCTTGTATCCCAGTTTCAATAATTAATATAATGTAAGGATGGCAAAGATGAAGAAATCGAAAGTGTTATCGTTGTTTTTGTTTATGGTAATGCTGGTAGAAATGACTCTCATCATGACAGGAACCGGCATGGCCGCTTGCCCTGACGGTCTCGAAGCGCTGTGGCACTTGGACGAAACGGATACCGAGGCGGCTGCTTTTGGATACATCGACGCGGTGGCGGGTAACGATGGAACAGGAAATGCCATGCCTGCAGCGGATGGAACCGATTTCGTGGTTACCGCCTCCCAGCAATTTGACGGATCGACTACCGGTATCGATCTGCCGGCAAGCAGCGTTTTCAACTGGGCCGCCGCGGAAAGCTTCTCGATCGAATTCTGGGTGAAAACCGATACGGCGCCATCTTCCGGTAACATTTATGTGATGATCGGCCGGGATGACCTCAATACGGATCTGCACTGGTATGTTGGAATGAGTGAGAACGGTCGGGTTCGTTTTAACCTCAGAGACATATCGGGGGACGGTCCCGGCAGCATCGTGGGAACGACCAACGTGGCCAACGGTGGCTGGCACCATGTGGTCGTCGTGAGAGACGGAACCACTAAGTCGAATGTCGTTTATGTGGACGGCAACAATGAAGCAGAAGTGTCGCATACTTATACCACAGGAGATGATTCCGGTTTTGGATCTGGGTATAAATCGGTGAATGTCGGATACATGAACATAGACGGCGCTAACGAATATCGATTCAACGGCTGGATGGATGAAGTCGCCGTTTACAGCCGGGCGCTGACCAGCACTGAAATCGCGGCCCATTATTCTGCCGGGAATGCCGGGACAACCGTTTGCGGGGACAGTACACCCAGTGATGCCCCTTTACCGGAAAACATTTCTGGCCTGTGGCACCTGGATGAAAGTGATACCGTGGCTGAGGCGTCAGGCTATGCGGATGAGGTCGCCGGTAACGACGGCGTGGGGAATCCCAAACCTCTGGCGCAAGGAGACGTTGGCGATTTCGTGGTCAACCTCTCCCAGCAATTTTTTGGAACACAAGGTATCGATATACCGGCGCGCAGCGCTTTGAATTGGGCCGCCGCGGAAAGCTTCTCGATCGAATTCTGGGTGAAATCCGATGCGGCGCCATCGAATCTTTATGTGATGATCGGCCGGGATGACCCCTATACGGATCTGTACTGGTATGTTGGAATGAATGAGAATGGTCAGGTTCGTTTTAACCTTAGAGACATATCGGGGGACGGTCCCGGGAGCATCGTGGGAACGACCAACGTGGCCAACGGTGCCTGGCATCATGTGGTCGTCGTGAGGGACGGAACCGATAATTTGAATGTCGTTTATGTGGACGGCAACAAGGAAGTACAAACGTCGCATACTTATACCACAGGCAATGGGTCTGGGTTTGGGTCTGGATATAAATCAATGAATGTCGGATACTTCAACCTCGATGGCGCTAACGAATATCGATTCAACGGCTGGCTGGATGAGATTGCCGTTTACAGCCGGGCGCTGACCAGCACTGAAATCGTGGCCCATTATACTGCTGGTGAGAATAATGAGGCTGTCGAGTCCCTCAGGCCCGCACCCACGGCCGATGCCGGGACCGATCAGACTAAAACCGAGGGAAATCTCGTCACCCTGGATGGCTCCGGTTCATCCACCTACACCGGCGCGACGATAACCGGTTACGCGTGGACGCAGACATCAGGCACGACGGTAACCCTTTCCGATGAGACGGCGGCTCAACCGACCTTTACCGCACCGGATGTTTCGTCGGCCACCACGCTGACTTTTTCACTGATGGTCACCGCCTCGGACGGCCAGACATCGACCGTTGCCGATACGGTAGATGTCGTGGTGAATGACACCACGCCGCCGACTGCCGACGCCGGCGACGATCAGAGCGTGACGGAAGGCGATACGGTCACCCTGGACGGAAGCGGGTCCACCGCCGGTGAGGGCGGGACGCTGACCTATGCCTGGACACAGACATCGGGCACCACGGTTACACTTTCCAGTAAGACGGCGGTTCAACCCACCTTTACCGCACCGGATGTCGATGCGGATGGCGTTGATCTGACGTTCCAACTGATTGTCACGGAGGACGGTACCGACAGCACCGCCGATACGGTAACGATCACCGTCGGTGATGCCACCTCCAATCCCGATGCCGACGCCGGTGATGACCAAGAGGTGAAAGAAGGGAAAACCGTTACCCTCGATGGCAGCCTTTCCAGCGCCGCCGAAGGGGCGACAATCACTGCCTATAAATGGACGCAAACCGATTCCACCGGTCTTGCGGTCACGTTGGATGATGACACGGCCGTTCAGCCCACGTTTACCGCACCGGATGTCGATTCCGCTGGCGCCACCCTGACCTTCCAACTGATGGTTACGGATGACGGCGGCAGAACGGCGACGGATTCGGTCGATATCGTCGTCAAAAATGATTCGGGTGATGATGATGACGATGGCGGTGATGACGACGGCGGTGGTTGTTTCATCGAATCCATGTTTTAGTTTGCCAATGGTGTTTTATCGATAACCTGTTTTCACCATAAGAGGAGGGGGACGGGAAAAGTCCCCTTCTTTTTATGGTGTTTCTTTTTTCACTCCACGATTATTGCTATATTTTCTGGAACCCCAATTCCCTACGAACCTTAGCCTGCTCCATACTGCATGTATAACCGATGCCTATAAAGTTACGATAAATTCACAGATCTTTCCAAAATAAGGCCAATTATTTCTCACGGTAGGGCATTGGCTGCTTGCCGAATTAAAACATATTTTTTAATGCCTTATAATTAAAGCATAATTTTAACAGCCGGTATGTGGATTCATGAGTTTGCTTACTTATTGCTTACCGATTCTCTTCGGTAATTGTTTAAATTTTACTTTTGAGATCGTTTCAATGACCGATATTATTTTCAGATATATAATTCGAGTCCGGCATCGATCATGCCTGTTTAAGTACCAAATTTGAAATTCAATATTGCTGGCCTTTTTTCGGCAATCCCATTTTTATCGTACTCACCTGCTGGCTCAGTCATGGTTGTAACTGAGGAAGCGGAGCTATGTTTTATAATCTTCTTAATAACGAATGGTTTTTTCGATTAACCATTTGAAATCATGAATTATATTTTGAAAGGTAACATATGAAAGCCGTAATTCTTGCAGGAGGGTTCGGAACCCGATTGTCTGAAGAAACCGGGGTCAGACCGAAACCGATGGTTGAAATCGGCGGACGGCCAATCTTGTGGCATATCATGAAGATCTATTCGGCCCATGGAATCGATGATTTCATCATTTGCCTGGGGTATAAAGGCTATATGATAAAGGAATATTTCGCCAAGTATACCCTGCATTGTTCAGACGTCACGTTTGATCTGCGCAATAATGGTATGGAGGTTCATCAAAATGGAACCGAGCCCTGGAAGGTGACCTTGGTCGATACCGGCGAATCGACTATGACCGGTGGGCGACTCAAACGGGTAAGTAGCTATATTGGCAACGAAACTTTCTGCTTAACCTATGGCGATGGGGTTAGTGACGTCAATATTGCTAAATTGATCGATTATCATCGATCCGAAAACGCATCGGCAACCCTGACAGCCGTTCAACCACCGGGACGCTTTGGCGCCTTCAATTTGAAAAAAGGCGAAAATTTCGTAGACTCTTTCAAAGAAAAACCTCAGGGCGATGGGGCATGGATCAATGGCGGTTTTTTTGTTTTGGAGCCTGAAGTCATGGATTTTATAGACGCGGATGCCACGGTTTGGGAGCGCGAGCCGATGGAGGGCTTGGCCAATGCAAAGAAACTCGCCGCTTATCGTCATTACGGCTTTTGGCATCCAATGGATACATTGCGGGACAAGAATGTTTTGGAAGAAATGTGGCGGGGAGGTAACGCCCCCTGGAAGGTATGGTGATGAATCTATCCTTTTGGCGTGGAAAAACGGTTCTGCTAACCGGGCATACAGGATTCAAAGGCAGCTGGCTTTCTCTTTGGTTACAAAAAATGGGCGCCCGCGTGGTTGGCTTTGCACTGGCGTCTCCATCCACTCCCAACTTGTTTGAAATAGCTAACGTTGCCGACGGGATGTTTTCGATCCATGGAGATGTTAGAGACTTAACTGCGTTGAAGCGTGTGATCCGTCAGCACCAACCCGAGGTGGTTTTTCATTTAGCCGCGCAAGCGCTGGTTCGAATGTCCTACGATGATCCTATCGAAACTTATAGTACGAATGTAATGGGCACCGCCAACCTGCTTGAGTCGATACGCCAAACGGATTGTGTCAAATCAGCCGTTTTCGTCACCAGCGACAAGTGCTATGAAAACAATGAATGGATTTGGGGATATCGTGAAAACGATCCCATGGGCGGGCATGATCCTTACTCCAGCAGCAAGGGATGCGCCGAGTTGGTGGTATCGGCCTTTACTCGGTCCTTCTTCCTTCAAAAAAATGGGAGCCAATCGATAACAGGCATCGCGACCGCGCGGGCGGGGAATGTTATCGGCGGGGGGGATTGGTCAAGGGATCGATTGGTGTCAGACATAATGACCGCGATTGCCGCAGACAGACAGGTCGTGATCCGCTCACCGCATGCCATCCGACCCTGGCAGCATGTCCTTGAGCCCTTGCGAGGCTATATGATGTTAGCTGAGCAATTATACCATCATGGCGCGGAGTATATGGGGGGGTGGAATTTTGGACCGGAAGATCAAGATGCCAGGCCGGTGTCTTGGATTGTCGATAGGCTGACGCAATTGTGGGGGCATGGTGCCACGTGGGCGGTAGACAACACGACAAACCCACATGAAGCCAATTACCTTAAGCTTGACTGTACAAAGGCACGCCATCTATTGGGTTGGAAGCCCAACCTTAAACTTTCAGCTGCGTTGGAATGGATTGTGCGCTGGTATCGCTGTTTAAATGATGGCGCCAGCATGGGGCAAATAACGCTCGATCAGATAGAGAATTATGAATCAATTATAAAAGAGAATGACAATGATTATTAGCGCAACTGAATTTGCCGGTGTATACGTCATCGCGCCGGAGCGCCTCGGGGACAATCGTGGGTTTTTCGCCCGTGCTTGGTGTCAACGGGAATTTGAAGCCGCCGGGCTGGAAACGACCTTCGTTCAGTGCAATCTGTCCTTTAATGTAAAAAAAGGCACTGTCCGTGGCATGCATTATCAAAAACACCCCTGGGAAGAGGTAAAGCTGGTTCGCTGTACCAAGGGGGAGATCTTTGATGTCATCGTCGATTTGGAGCCAACTTCTCCCACTTACTTGAAGTGGTTCGGCATTCATTTGACAGAGAATAACCATACCATGTTATACATTCCGAAAAATTTCGCTCATGGCTATCAGACACTGAGTGACAATACCGAAATTTTCTATCAGGTATCCCAATTTTATGTGCCGGGATCGGAAGGCGGTTTGCGCTGGAATGATCCCAAATTGGGGATTAAATGGCCCGCCGATGTTCAGGTGATTTCGGAAAAGGATGCCGCTTGGCCGGATTTTCGTTAATATCTAAAAGGTGCCTATCCCCAACTATTTTAAATATATAGAAAAAAAATTACTGCCAACTACTCAGGAAGACGGAAATGATTATCATCGACAATGCACTTGAAAAACGGGCGGCAGAGGACCAACCGATACGGGTCGGCATTATTGGTGCCGGATATATGGGGCGTGGCGTCGCACTTCAGATCCTGCGTTACACCAAGGGGATGCGCTTGGTCGCCATTTATAATCGAACCTTGTCCGCCGCAGAAAAGGCTTATCGCCAGGCTGGTGTCGAATCGCTTACTACCGTTGAATCCATGAGACAACTCGATCAGGCGATTGCCAACCGTCAATATGCCATCACCGATAACGCGACGCTCTTATGCGAAGCAACGGGTATCGACGTGATCATTGAAATCACCGGTACCATAGAGTTTGCTGCCCAGGTTGTGCTCGCTGCAATGGACCACGGCAAGCACGTCGTCGCCATGAATGCCGAACTTGACGCGACCCTCGGCCCCATACTCAATGCTCACGCCAAAGCGTGCGGCGTGATTTACACGAATTCCGATGGTGACCAACCTGGTGTCATTATGAACCTTTACCGTTGGGTCAAGGCCATCGGTTGTAAGCCGGTGTTGGCCGGGAATATGAAAGGGCTACAGGATCCCTACCGGACCCCGGAGACACAAAAGGCCTATGCGGAGCAATTCAATCAAAAGCCCAGGATGGTGACGTCGTTTGCCGATGGTTCGAAAATTTCCTTTGAAATGGCGGTCGTGGCCAATGCCACAGGCTTACAGGCCGGGAAAAGGGGGATGTACGGACCGCGTTGCAAGCACGTCACCGATGCGCTCGAGCTTTTTCCGCGGGAACAGCTGCTCAATGGCGGTTTGGTTGACTATGTTCTGGGTGCCGATCCCGCGCCCGGCGTGTTTGTTATCGGCCTCAACGAAGACCCCATCGAGCAGCAGTATCTCCATTACTATAAAATGGGCTCGGGTCCATTTTATTGTTTTTACACCCCATACCATTTATGCCATCTGGAAGTTCCAATAACGGTCGCCCGGGCGGCTCTGTTTGGGGATGCCGCCGCAACGCCAATTGAAGGGCCGGTCTGCGATGTCATCACGATTGCAAAAAAAGATCTGAAAAAAGGCGACATCTTGGATGGTATCGGCGGCTTCACTTGCTACGGAATGATCGAAAACTCGAATGTATGCAAGACCGAAAACCTGCTGCCGATGGGGTTGAGCGAAGGATGTCGGTTGACAACCGATATCTCGAAAGATCAGGCCATTGGTTACGAAGATGTTGACCTTCCAGAGGGACGGCTCTGTGACAAGCTCAGAGACGAGCAGCGTCGCTTTTTTGCCTAGCACTTTACCGGAGCGATAAAGGAATTTATAAAGGATGTTTACCTTGTTCAACAAACTAACCGAACCGTCGACTGATCTGGCTTCAGGTAACGAAAAGATTACAACAATCGAGCCTAAAATAGGTTGGCAATTCTTAAATCTAGCTGAACTGAAAGAATACAAAGATCTATTTTTTTTCCTTGTCTGGAGAGATATCAAGGTCTTGTACGCCCAAACCATTTTGGGTTTTTTTTGGGCGCTTTTATTGCCGCTTACCGAAATTATCGTGTTTACGGTAATTTTTGGGAAGGTTGCCAAGATTTCGACCGAGGGGATCCCTTATTTCCTTTTTGCTACCGCCGCGATTATTCCTTGGACATTTATCTCCCAGGCGATGACGCAGTCCAGTCAGAGTCTAGTGACTCACCAACAAGTGTTGGGTAAAATCTATTTTCCGCGGTTAATCTTTCCCTTGACTTCGGTTTTAGCGAAGTTGGTCGACTTTAGTATTTCATTGCTGATCATCCTGGCAACAATCATTTATTACAAGGTCATGCCCTCGTGGGAAATTTTTCTATTACCATTGTTTATTTTAATGATGATATCAATTGCCTCTGGAAGTGGCATGCTGCTTTCGGCCATGGCGATCCGATTTCGGGATGTTAAGTATGCGATGGGATTCGTGATCCGAATGTTGATGTATTCGGCGCCCATCGTTTACTCGGCGTCATCCATTCCAGAAAAATGGCGCCTCGTATATTCGCTGAATCCAATTGTGGGAACCATCGAGGGGTTCCGTGCATGTTTGTTAGGCCTGCCTATTCCATGGGTTTACATTTATCCTGGCATCATTACGTCGATCCTGCTTTTTTTCTTTGGTGCATTTTATTTTAAACGCATGGAAAAAGTATTTGTTGATGTTATTTAGCGCTGATCCCCTAGAATTGATGGAAATCGAAAACTGGTATGCATAAACAATAATTAGAATAGATTACGATGAGTTGACGCTATGTTAAAAAAAGATGAAGCCATCCTCGTTGAAAATATCAGCAAAGTGTATCGACTCGGCCAAAAAGCCGAACTGCATGATAATTTAGCACGAACGTTTTTTGAGTTTTTTAGAAATCCTCTGAAAAATTATCGTACCTATCGCTCATTATACAAATTCAGCGATGAAGAATTAGATTCGAAAGGCTATGTAAATGATTCAAATATCCTTTGGGCGGTTCGCGACGTCTCCTTTCGCGCCAAGCAAGGCGAAAGAATTGGAATTGTCGGAAGAAACGGTGCTGGAAAATCGACACTTTTAAAACTTCTTTGCCAGGTCACCGATCCCACACGAGGCCGCGCAATGGTTAGAGGAAAGATCTCCAGCCTTCTTGAAGTTGGAACCGGGTTTCATCAGGAATTGACAGGCAGAGAGAATGTCTATCTTAACGGTACGATTTTAGGCATGAAGCGCTCGGAGGTAAAACGAAAATTCGATGCTATTGTAGCATTTTCAGGCGTGGAAAAATTTATCGACACACCGGTTAAGCGCTATTCCAGCGGAATGAAAGTGAGGCTGGCTTTCTCCGTAGCAGCTCATTTGGAGCCAGAGCTATTGATTGTCGATGAAGTGCTAGCCGTGGGAGATGCTGATTTTCAAAAAAAATGCCTTGATAAGATGGAAAGTGTCGGTAAACAAGGGCGTACAGTTCTCTTCGTTTCCCATAACATGGCGGCGATCAGTCGTCTTTGTCAACGAGCGATTTTATTAGAAAAAGGTAGGGTGGTTGAAGACGGACCCTCCAACCAAGTCGTCGCTGCCTATATGACCTCGGGTACTGGAACATCGGCCGCCCGCGTATGGGAGGAACCACAAAAAGCGCCGCATGGGCGATACACCCGGTTGCTGGCAATCAAAATAAAAACGGAAGACGGTGAGGTTTCCGATGTTGTCGACATCAGAAGGCCATTTATGGTTGAGATGACCTTTGATGTGGTTGAAGGCGGAGCGATCTTGCTGCCTCATTTTGGGTTGCAAAATGAGGCCGGTACCTCCGTATTTGTCGCTGTCGACCATGATCCGGACTGGCGAAAACGCCCCCGCCCGAAAGGCCGCTACACGAGCATCGCCCATGTCCCCGGTAACTTAATGGCCGAAGGGATTCATTTCGTTAACTGCAACATGATTACACTCAATCCGGACAGCAAAGAGTACCAGGTGCGCAGTGCAGTCTCTTTTACCGTGGTTGACAGTGCCGATGGGGATTCTGCAAGAGGGGATTTCGCTAAGGATATGCCGGGGGTAGTCAGGCCGTTGTTAAAATGGGAAACAATGTTTCACCCGGCCACTCAAAGCGAGGATTATCATTCCCAACTAATGAGCGACTAATACACTTAACCCGTCAAAACGAAAAGAACGATTATACCTTATGAATCCAATCCTCAACTGGGCATTGTTTTCAAGATCAAAGTTTCTCCAGAACCTGGCGGTCAGATTAATTAATCCAAAGCAATCGACATTTAAACCCTCCATCGACTCGATTTCAATCCTTAACTGTGGAGACATGAGTTTCGATCCAGCATATCGAATGCCTCCTGGTGTATATCGATCGATCGCTGCGCCGCTAAGACAAAGACAGATCTTAAAAAGACTCTGGAGAAAAATATGCACGCTCATCTTTTCATCAAAATTTGTGTACCTCAGAGTCGATATTCCCTATGCCGAACTACATTACAAGGGGAATGAGGATAAGAAAAGCAAACGTGTATCTCATCACTACAATACGCGTCGTGACCTCGATTTTGATCAAATTCCGGAAAAATCAAAATTCAGCTATCCATTCGAAAAGATTTCCCCCTTGTTAAAGGAAAAAGATGTCGTTTGGGCTAACCTTGAAACCCCGCTCTCAACGAGTACGCGTTCTTACGGCTTTTTCATTAGTGATCCGCATTACACCGAGTCGATCAAGGATGCCGGAATTACCATGGTATGCCTGGCGAATAATCACATTTTCGATGCCGGGGAACATGGATTTGAAGACACGCTAAATAATTTGGAACGCGTAGGCATTCCTTACACGGGTGCCGGCAAAAACCTCGATGCTGCCAGATCCGGCAGAAGCCTTCAAATTAATGATATCAAACTGGCCTTTTTAAGTTATACACAATATTGCAATGTTGGTTTTGCTTCGGTTGCTGCCACGCAATCCGGTATTTTACCACTTGACCTTGAATTGATTGTCGACGATATCCAGGCAGTAAAGAATGAAGTGGATTATACGTTAGTATCTCTACATTGGGGGATTATCAACCAACATAGTATCCATCGAAAACAGATTGCCATCGCTCACCAATTAATAGACTCGGGTGCGGATGCTATCATCGGTCACTCACCCCATGTTCCGCATGGAATAGAAATTTACAATGAAAAGCCCATTTTATACTCGTTGGGCAATTTTATCTTTCCTTATGATCGCCTACAGTGGACAGATAATTTCTTGGCTGAAATCGTCGTTACTAAAAAATGTATCGAGGGGGTGGCAATCTATCCCATTTCAGGGAAACGGCAGCTGTTCCAACCCGAACGACTTCAAGGCGCCCGTGCGGATAGGCTGTTACATGACTTGCAAATGAAAAGCGCGGTATTCAACACGGGTATCGGGGTGGAAAATCATGTCGGATATATCCGTATCGCTGAGATGAATACGGGAGCGAGGTAAGCGGCTTTGTGAACAGCCAAGATCAGAAAAGCGGGCAAATGAAAATCAAATACATTTCTGTGGCCGGATTGGATGGGAGCATTACCGGTTTTTTGCAGATATGTATTCCGATTCGTTCATTGACGATTAATAAACAGCAACCTAATAGAGAGATCAGTGATCCATGAAGATAACCGATTTAAACGTAACCGACGTGTCAAATCGTATCAGATGTTCGGCGAAGATAAGTTGGGAGGATTTTGACCGCCCCCCTCAAGAAATTTATTTTGAGACGGAATCGGCATACGGGAACAGTATTTCCCCGGATCCGCATGCCTTTGTTATTGCCTCGATTATACCGGCACTTTATTTTGGTGAAAAGCGCCTCTACATCGATGAGGAGATCTGTCCCAAGCTGAAAGACGGGCTGAACACCGCGATGAGAATACTCCATCATTGGTGGTACCCACCTGACCATAAAATCGTATCCATTGAGGCCAAAAAGATTCAAACCGTGCATGGGGGCGATCGAACGAAATACGCAGCTTTTTGTTTTTCGGGTGGTGTGGATTCGATGGCGACATTGTACCACAACCACCGTGAGTATCCCAAGGGCCATCCCGGCCGGCTGAAAGACGGATTGCTTGTCTGTGGATTGGAGGTCCAGGATGTCAATCAGTTTCAAAAGGTAATAAAACTGATTGACACGATTGCGGACGCATCGGATGTGACGTTTATTCCCCTGTATACAAATATTGTTGAACTCGGACCGGAGAATAGTGACGAATTTTGGAAAAAATTTTGGCTGAATGAGTATATGAGTGCATCATTTGCAGCGATCGCCCATGCTTTCTCCAAACGCTGGCATAGTTTTGCCGTTAACTCCTCACATGATATCCCTAACCTGATTCCTCATGGGTCGAATCCCTTGTTGACATTCAATTATAGTAGTTGGGGGCTGCAGTTGAAGGAGGAAGGGATAGATTACTCACGGGTCGAAAAGGTTAAAATGATCTCTAACTGGGATGTGGCCTTACAAAACCTGCGGGTATGCAACCGGGTATTCAACAAGTCCTATGTGTATGACGACGCATTGATAAATTGTGGTGAATGTGAAAAATGCGTCCGTACGATGCTGTCATTGGAGGTCGCAGGAGGCGTTCGTCGGTCATCGGCATTTCCAGTGGAGCAGGTTACTGCGGAACTGGTCGAAAAAGCAGTCGATTTAGCCGGCAACACCCTTCCGCTTTACATGGAACTTATACAGCCACTCAAGGAAGCGGGCCGAACAGACTTGGTTAGAGCCGTGGAACGTAAAATTTCCGAGTACCACCGCAAAATTAGAAAAGACCGGTGGCAGCGACCCGTTATTGACTTTGACAAGAAATATTTCAACGGGACGATTAAGCGCGTGAAAAACCGCCTTGTCGACAGTCGTCCCTCCAAATCGCGGCATTAAACCTGATGTATAGGCGTTGGTGTTCACCCATCGGTAGAATCCTATGATAACCAGCATGACAGGTTGCCAATGATAATCGATGCACGGTCTTTATCTGAGAACGAATTCGCTGAAGCCGACATTTGTATTGTCGGTGCTGGAACAGCAGGGTTTACCCTTGCCAAGGAATTTATCAACCAATCCTTCAACGTCATTCTTCTAGAAAGCGGCGGCTTGAAGCCGGATCGAGAAACCCAGGCGCTGTACCGTGGCAAGAATATCGGGCATCCTTACTTTACCCTGGATTCAGCCCGGGCGCGGTATTTTGGAGGCTCGACCAATCGCTGGGCGATTCCAATTGGCTACGATTGTAGCGGTGTACGGATGCGACCTTTTGATGCTCTCGATTTTAAAAAGCGGGATTGGGTGCCTTATAGTGGATGGCCGTTTGATAAAACCCACCTCGATCCATTTTACGATAGGGCGCAGGCGCTCTGTCAGATCACGCCTACCAGTTATGATGTCATCGATTGGGCGAAGCTTTCCAAAGTACATCCGTTTCCATTAAATAACGAATGGTTGGAAACCGTTATTTTTAAATTCGCGTCCCGGCGCCCCTTTCTTGATGTATATGCGGGTGAGATCGCGGCGGCGCCTAACATTTCCGTCTATTTGCATGCCAATGTAACAAACATTGAAACGAATGAGAGCGTGAAAAAGGTTACCCGAATGCGGGTCGCCTGTTTGGAAGGTACAAAATTCTGGGTCAAGGCTAAGCATTTCATTTTAGCCGCTGGCGCGATCGAAATTCCGCGCCTGATGCTGGCCTCAAATCGTCAGCAAGGTGCCGGGCTGGGCAATCAGAATGACTTAGTGGGACGATTTTTCATGGAACATGCACACTTCAGTGGCGGTTTCTTTCTGCCGTCCTCGCCGGGTCTATTTAATACAGCCGGTTTGTATAATCGCATCCGCAAGGTCAACGGGGTAGCGGTGATTGGCAAGCTTGCCCTATCGGAAGGGGTGCAACGTCGAGAGCAACTCCTCAACCATGTGATTGAGCTGTCTCCGAAAATCATACTGAAGACAACGCTGAATCCGATCCTTTACCCTGCTATCGATTCGACAAGCGTAGATTCATTGAAAGCGTTTTTCTCGGCAATAAGGCGGGGAACGTTGCCCGAGACCCCACTAAACAAAATAAAAAATATTATCAGCGGAATTGATGATATCGGCGTGACCGTCTATCGTGGTGTTAAGAAACGGATGCTTCGAACCTTGGATAAACGTCGGGTTCGGCTGTATCGACTGGAAAACATGGCTGAGCAGATACCAAATCCACAAAGCCGTGTCATTCTTGGACGCGAATTGGACAGCCTTGGGCAGCGTCGTGCAAATTTGGATTGGCGCCTGAGTGATATGGACACGGACAGTATCATCCGATCGCATGCGATCATCGATCAGGAACTTCGGCGTTCGGGATTGGGGCGGTTATTAATCGATTTCAATGACGGCATTCCGCGTTATGGAATAAAAGGGGGGTGGCATCACATGGGAACCACCCGCATGCATACGGATCCAAAGCAAGGTGTGGTCGATCCGAACTGTCGGGTTTACGGCGTTTCGAATCTTTTTATTGCCGGCCCTTCTGTCTTTCCGACCGGCGGGTACGCAAATCCATCACTGACAATTGTTGCGCTTGCCATGAGACTCGCCGACCATCTCAAAGGATTGATTGCCTGAATGACATCATGAGGTACATGAGGAAGGGCTTGATCTATTCGGCACATTCTGCGTTGATCCCTCAGGCGCTCCATGGAAGCGGAAATGTATTATTTAGTGAACGACTGTAGATTAATCCAATAGCTGAAAGTCTAGATAAGGAATTTACGAATGACCCGCTGGGGAATGGTGATCGATCTCAGAAAATGCATCGGTTGCGAGACCTGCAAACACATCTGTGATTCGGTTCACGACGGAGGATGGCGCAGGGTAATAGAAAGCAAGATGAAAGATGATCCTAATGGACAACGGACATTCATTTCCATGGCCTGCATGCATTGTGAAGCGCCGCCCTGTCTTGAGGTTTGTCCAACCGGAGCCACGCTAAAAAGAGCAGATGGGATTGTTACCATTGATCATTCGCGTTGCATTGGTTGCAGTGCCTGCATCCTGGCCTGCCCTTATAAGGCCCGAAAGATCAATATGGAAGATGATCTGGTAGAAGAGACAGTGGCGCAAACGAAAGATTTCGGGCAAGGGCAACCGGACCGTATTGGTGTTTGCAGTAAGTGTGATTTTTGCGCTTCCTTGATCGATGAAGGTCTTAAAAAGGGATTACAGCCAGGAACAGATGAGGATGCCACTCCCCTTTGTGTGCGTAACTGTCTTGCCGAGGCGATCCATTTCGGTGACTTGGACGATCCTGACAGCAACGTTGCCAAACTAATCCGCCAAAATACAACTGTGCAATCCAATAAAGCGTTAGGGACCGAGCCTTCCGTGTTTTACATCCTTGAAAATAATTGAAAAATGATTTGCAGATGATGAGAATGGCATTGATACCATCCGAAAAACAACGGTCGTGGGAATGGCCGGCCGTGGCCAACTTCACCTTGGGTGGCGTTGGGGCCGGATTTTACCTGTTCAACGTGGTTGTGTTGCTATATGGGCGTGGTATTTCTGCCTTGATGCAACCTACTGCCTGCGTCTGGATTTCACCAGTAATGATGGGACTCGGGTTTGTTTTATTGACGCTGGAAGCGGGGCGTCCTTTCCGGGGGCACCTTCTGCTCAGTAATTTGCGGAGATCCTGGATTTCCAGGGAGACCGCCGCTTTTATCCTTTTTATTTTGGGTGTAGGTCTCGATCAGCTTTTCCCAGGGCCGCTGTTTAAATGCTGGGCCGCCATGGCTGCATTGTTGTTCGTTATTTCTCAGGGGTTCATTGTTTATGCCGAGCGGGCGATGGTGGCATGGAATGTTCCCCTTATGCCATTTTATTTTCTCTCATCGGGATTTTCTTCCGGAGCTGGGGTGGCCCTGATGCTTTCCACATCCGGACAAGCGCCCGCGCCGATCGTCCTTGGTGTAACGTCGATGATCGCTGTGATGATCACTTCGGCGATTTGGTTGGGCTATCTGAAGGGGTCAACTGCCGTTGAATTCCAATCGGCGACCCATGCCTTACGCCAGCCCCGATCGCTCGGCCTGACGCTTGGCGTGGGTGGTTTGTTACCTGTATTGCTGATGCTTTATACACTTTCACCACCGGGGCCCCCCTCTCCGTCAGGGAAAACTGCCTTTGCGGCAGGCCTATCAATCATCATCGGTGTCACGCTGCAGAAAATCGCAATCATTCGGTCGGCCGGTGCCACCCATGAGATTTCTCTATAATATCGAATAGGAACCGTCGCGTTGAAAATTGGCAAGTATATAGACCCCGATGCGTACAAGCGATTCTGGACCCGCTTTTGGATGCGATATGCCGGGCTAGGGCCAATGGGGCGGCTGGCCACGCGGCTGGCCACTTGGTACGCCCCACCGCACAAGGCCAGGGGCCCGCTGGCCAACATGAACCTCAACGGATTTATCGAACCGGACGCCGTTATCTATCATTCGGATATCAGGTTCGGAAAACACCCTTTCATCGGCAATCGTGTGATCATCTATCAGGCCAAAGACGGCGGCCCGGTGACGTTGGGCAACCGGATCTACATTTACAGGGACGCTGTTTTAGAAACGGGATATGGGGGGTGCTTGAGTTTAGGAGATCACTCCAGCATTCATCCACGTTGCCAATTGAATGCTTATTTAAAGCCGATCACGATCGGCCGGGGGGTAATGATCGCCCCGAATTGTGCCCTGTATTCCTACAATCATGGCATCGCCCCGGATGTTCCCATAAGAGAGCAGCCTTTGGTGTCAAAAGGTGAAATTGTAATCGGGGATGAAGCCTGGTTGAGTGTCGGGGTGACGGTATTGAGCGGGGTTAGGATCGGCAACCATGCGGTGATCGGTGCGGGATCGGTGGTGACCAGCGACATACCAGATAACGCCTTGGCCATGGGGGTTCCTGCCAAGGTGGTCAAGATGCGAAATGACATCGATTCATGAATTTTTTTGGGCCCTAAAAAGGTAGATATTGGTCAATGAAAATTGTGCTGATGTATCACCGGGTGACAACAACCGATCTCGATCCCTTTAATCTTGTTGTTTCTCCGTCACACTTCAAGGAGCATCTGGCCGTGTTGCGACGGTTGGCTGTTCCGCGGCGGTTGATAGACGTTGTCGATGACTGGTCGAAAGACGATTGCGATGTGGCCGTCACCTTTGATGACGGCTACGCCGATAACCTGCTTGAAGCCTTGCCGGCGCTGGAAGCCGAGGATATCCCGGCCACGATCTTTGTCTCGACGGGGATGTTGGATAGCGATGGTTTCTGGATCGATCGGTTGACCCAGTGCCTGTTGCCGGACCGCGTGTATCCGGATCGGGTGGATATTGAAATCGACGGTCGACCCATATCTTTGGATCTTCGAACCCCGGCAAGCAGGCAGGTTGCCCACCAGAATGTTCATTCCATGTTACGAAACCTTCACCCGGATGTGATAGCAAAAAAAATTGCCGAACTGGCAAGGTTACTGAGGGTCGATCCCACACCACCGGCCAGTGACCGCCCTTTGACACGCCAAGAGACAAGTAATCTTGCCTTTCATCCGTTGATCGATCTGGGAGGACATACGGTCAACCATCCTTGCCTGGCCCGCCAAAAGTCAGCCGATCAGCGGTGGGAGATTGAAACATGCAAGACAGAACTTCAATCGCTGGGGGCGCCAGGAAAACTATCCTTCGCCTATCCATTCGGCGACCCAACCTCCCACTCATTTATTACTCGCCGCCTGGTAAAAAGAGCCGGTTGGCACAATGCCGTTATTTCTGATCCCAAACAGGGATGGTGGTTTCGCCGTTATGCGGTTCCCCGTTATTATGTCGGCGATTGGGACGGTGACGGATTTGAAAAACGTTTTGCCAAATGGGTGAAATCCATCAGATGAAATTATTATTTGCAACTGAAGATTACTTTCCGAAGCGAGGAGGATTGCAGGAGAGCACCCACAAGCTTATTCATTGGCTATCGTCTCGCGGCCATGGTTGTGAAGTGCTTGTTCGAGCAACACGATATGACTTGATAAAACCAAGCACATTGGTAAAAGGCTTGGCTTGGAAGCTGTTCAATCGCCCATTTTTTATGGTTGACAAGAGCTTTCCTTATCCGATCTATCGCACAAAAAATCCAGCCGAAAGTCTCGCTTTGATAAAAAGACGCTCCAAACCCGATGCGCTGGTTTGTGTTATAGGCGGTACTTATACAATCGACTTTGCAAAAAAACTTTGCAATAGTGCGGATGGTCTTCCTGTTTTCATTTATATTTTTGATGTTCAAGGGGCCGTTGTTGCTGACGATCCGGTATTTGCAGACTCACATATAATCGTCAATGCAGAGGTAATTGCTACCCTCATAACAGAGTATCGTCGTCAGCCACAACCTCCAATTATCCCATGTATTGTTGACGCCACCGATTGCATCGTTGAAAGCACACGGCAAAAGATACTCTACATCAATCCGCATCCACGAAAGGGGGTAAACTTGGCCTGGGCCATCGCCAAGGCAGCTCCTGGGTTAAAGTTTGTATTTCAAGAAAGTTGGCGACTCAACAACAAAAGTCGCCAAGAAATATTAAAGCGAGCAAAACAACTAAGAAACGTTGAATTTCGTTCGGCAACGAATAAGGTGGCGGAAATATACAAGGATGCGAGAGTGTTGCTTGCGCCCTACGGTCCGGAACGACCTCGGGTAATCGACGAGGCACAGGCCAACGGGATTCCGGTTGTTGCCAGTGATGTTCCAGGGTTGAGGGAAAATGTAGGCATAGGTGGTGTGTTGGTCGATCCCGAAGGGCCTATCGAAGCATGGACTAAGGCCTTAGAACGATTTTCATTAGATAAGATCTATTATAAAAAAATGTCATCAGCAGCGCTTTACCATAGCAAGCGGACGGAGATCCAACCCAAATTTTTGGTTGAAAGTTTCGAGCGTGAGATACGGCAGAAAATTAGATCGACTTGTGTTTAATTGATTTCAACCAATTAAAATAATACAGTTTATTTGATAATAAAGGAAAGTATCAAATGTCTACTACGATCAACCCAAGAGTGACAATTGGTATCCCTACTTATAATCGAGCCAACGGTTATTTTCGGCAAGCTCTTGAAAGTGCATTAAATCAAACCTATCAAAACCTTGAAATCATTATTGCTGATAATTGCTCAACTGATAATACCGAATCATATGTGAATAGTATTTTAGATTCACGTATAAAATATTATAGACATACTAAAAACATTTCACCAAACGATAATTTTAATTTTTGCTTAAATAAGGCGACCGGTGTTTACTTTTTGCTGCTTCACGATGACGATGTGATTGATTCTGATTTTGTTGAAACGTGCATGAAAAAAGCGGGAACTGCTAAGATGTTTGGAATTGTTAGAACTGGAACTCGGGTGATTGATGCTGATGGTAAAGTTATCAACAACTCAAACAATAATGCAGAGGGGCTTTCAGTCACAGATTTCATCCTTTCTTGGTTTAGATGGAAAACAGCGTTTTATTTCTGCAGTTTGTTATATAACACTGTTCAATTAAGAGAGATTGGTGGAATCAAGTCAAAGAAAAATTTGTTTCAAGATGTAGTAACAGCTGTAAAATTAGCTGATAAATATGGTAGGGTCGATGTTTATGATATAAAATCAAGTTTTCGGAAACACGGTGGAGAAATGACTTTAGCTCGAAAAATTGATGATTGGGTTGAAGATTCACTTTATTTGTTGGATTTAATATGTGATATCGTACCTGAAAAAAAGGAACAAGTAAGAAGAGAAGGGATGTCATTTTTTTCGAAGTTCAATTATGGCTTGGCCAGAAAGATAAAATCGCCTTTAGGTAGATTGATAACCTATGCTAAACTAATTAGGATTTTTAGGCTTGTTTTTCTAAATCAGTTAATGACTCAGTTGTTTTATAATACTTCGATATACCCAGCCTTAAAATATATAAAAAGAAATCTGTTTTCTCAGAATAAAAACTAAACAATATATCAACTTGTCTTAATTATATTGATTACTTAAAATATTTATTAGCAGTGAAACCGGATAACTTAACGGATTAATAGGCGATGCCAAGAGTAAGTGTAATAATTCCAACCTATAATAGAGCCGACTTTTTGAAAAATGCGATAAGTAGTGTGCTTCAACAATCTTACACAGATTTTGAAATAATTGTATCGGATGATAGATCTACAGATCATACACATGCATTGGTAACTAGTTTAAATGATAATCGGATTAAATACATAAAGAATTCGGGTAATAAAGGACCTTCTGCTGCAAGAAATCATGCAATTTTAGCGTCAACTGGAAAATATATCGCATTTCTTGATGATGATGATGAATGGCTGCCAGAGAAGTTGGAGAAGCAAATTTCAGTATTAGAAAGAAGTAATAAAAATATTTGCGGAATTCATTCAGGGATAATAGCCATTGATAGAAGATCTGATAAAATTATTGTAGAAGAGCCGAGAACTAAAATGCTGAGAGGTAATCTTCTGTATGTGCTTGGCGTATGTAATCCAATAAAAACGACAACTTTAGTTGTGAAGAGAAAATGCCTGGATAAAATAGGATTGTTCGACGAAACATTATCATATGGTGAAGATTGGGATTTACTGATAAGATTATCTAAAAATTGGGATATTGAATACATATATGAACCCTTGGTAAAATATTTTTATCATGATCGTGGTCAATTAACTGGGAGTATTTCTGGCCAAATTTCTGGGAAAGAAGTATTGTTTAATAGATATCCAGAGATTTTTAGAAGAAACAAAATAAGATGGAGTGAGTATTTGTTAGGCGTGGGTGCGCAATATTGCCAAATTAATAATATAACGCAAGGAAGACTGTATATTTTAAAATCAATTAGAAATTATCCTTTTAACTTATTTGCCTATATTCACTTTTTTTCATCTTTTCTAAGTGACCATAAGCGCAATAAGCTAAAGAATTTCTATAAAATGAAAATAAAGAAAAATTAAGCAAAGCAGGAATTAAAGATGCCAAAGGTAAGTATAGTCATTCCGACTCACAATAGAGCCGATTTGCTTCGTTCTGCGATTGCAAGTGTAATGGAACAATCGTATAAAGATTGGGAGTTAATTGTTATCGATGACAATTCGACAGACCATACATATAAAATTGTTAATTGTGTTAATGATAGGAGGGTTAGATATTTTCGCAATACAGGGAAGAGTGGGCCTTCTGTCGCAAGAAATATCGGAATGTCAAAAGCGACGGGAGAATATATCGCATTTTTAGATGATGATGATATTTGGCTTCCTAAAAAATTAGAAAAACAGGTGGCTGTGTTAGAAAAATCAACTAAGAAGGTTTGCGGAATTTATTCCAATAGATCGTTGATTGATAAAAATACTGGAAAAATAATTTCAAAAAAACCAGATGTTGAAAAATTTAGTGGAAGCTTATTAAAACAATTAATAATAAAAAATCCTATTCATACATCAACTTTTGTATTTCGTAAAGAATGCATTAGCAAAATTGGCTATTTTGATGAAAGTATGCGTTATAGTGAAGATCGTGATTTTTGGATTAGGTTGTCTATGAATTGGAATATAAAATATATTGATGAGCCCTTGATAAAGGCTTTCTACCATGGAAATTCACACCTTAGTACGAATTTAGAGGGCCAAATAAAAGGAAGAGAAAAAATAATAAAAAAATATGATCACCTGATCAGACAGAATAGAAAAAATTGGAGTAAATTGTATATTTGCCAAGGCGCAGAATATTGCCAAATGAAGTTGATGAAAAAAGGTCGAAAAAATTTGTTAAAAGGAATACTTATTTATCCATTTCTTCCGATTTCATATTTACATCTAATTTTTTCGTGTTTTGGAAAAAATAACTATCAACGTATCAGGTTGATTTATAAAAATAGAATCACCAAAGATACTAATTAGTATAATTGTTGAGATAATTCTTACCGCTGAAATAGATTAGGTAAAATATGTCTGAAATAAAAATAAGTGTTGTCATGTCTGTTTATAATGCAGAGAAGTATTTAAGAGAAGCAATTGAAAGTATACTCTATCAGACATTTTATGATTTCGAGTTTATCATAATAAATGATGGGTCGACTGACAATAGCCTTGAAATAATAAAATCCTATAGCGACAATAGAATCGTGTTGATTGACCAAATAAATACAGGATTAGCTATGGCTTTGAATAATGGGATTAAAAAATCAAGAAGTGAGTATATCGCTCGTATGGATGCAGATGATGTATCAATGCCGGAACGCTTGGAAAAACAATATATTTTTTTGGAAAATAACTTGGATCATATCATTGTAGGTTGTAATGGAGTATTGATTGATAAGGATGGAAATTATATATTTACGTCGGACCAACCAGCTTATGATGAAGATGCAAAAAAAAATCTTCCTGAAACGCCTTTTTTTCATTCATCAGTGATGATGAGAAAGAATGTAATTCTAAAATCTGGAGGATACCTGGATGGTTTAATAAAAGGTCAAGATACAGTACTGTTTAATCGGATGGCTAAATTTGGAAAATTTGCGAATTTAAAAGAACCATTAATTAAATACAGGATAGTTCCAACTGCTAATAGCGTTAGAAGAAATATTGGAAAACGTTTTTGGAAGATACTTGATAAAGCAATTGAGAGCAATGAAATATCCGATAATGATAGTGAATATTTGGCTAACTTATTGGAAAATAGACAATCTGATTCAAGAGTTGCTAATTATCATATCTTTTTAGCAAAGAAATATTTGTGGAATAATTATAATCCTAAACTAGCTAGAAAAAATATTTATAAATCTATTATTATTAAATTAAGTTTTGGTGGATTAGGTCTCTTTTTTATTTCACTACTACCAGAAACCATTGTGAAGAATTTCTATCAGAAATTTAAAATGTAATTTATAATGAATTTTGATTTTAAAGTTAAATGAAAATAAATATTATAAAAATTGGTGTATATCTTCTATTAATAACATCTTTTTTACGTCCTATTGTAACAGTGTTAGAAGGAAAAACACCTATCCCTTTTCATCAAATTGTTCCGGCAACACTGGTATACCTCATGCTTTTACTTCTTATTATTTCAATGAGAAGAATAAAATTGGATGCAATTCAGTTTTGCATGTTTTTATTCTCAGTTTACGCTATTATAAGCTCATTATGGGGATCTCAATTTAAATCTATTCCTGAGCTAATACTACCGTTCGTAGGATACATCGCAGCAAGGTATTTTGCTCAGGATTTGAAAAGCGTAATAATGATCTTTGTTTCATTATTGGCTGGGTATCTTATTCCGATAATTGGAAGTGCAATACTTATCTTTTATGATCTTTCAGTTTCATATATTGTATATGGTAGTGGAGCGATAAGACAGCATGGTATGTATAACGGGTTTCACCAAGCTGCGCATTCATTAGTATTATTTTCATATATTTATTCCTTTTTCTTGGTAAATGAAATATCGATATCAAAAGCGTACCGCTATTCATCTCATGGCCTATTTATTATTTCAATTTATTGTCTTTGGAATACATACGTTAGAAGTGGAATTTTATCGATAATAATTTTTTGGGGAAACTTTCTTTTTCGTTGGAACAAAAAGGTTGCTTTATCTATATGTATGCTTGTCGTTTGTTTATGTATTTGGAAAATTTCATCTATAGAATCAATATTTTGGAAGGCAGATACATGGGATCGGGAAAAAAATATTGAAACTGCAAGCAGCGGAAGAACCGAAATTTGGGCGCATAATTTAGAAATATTTATGAATTCACCTTTATATACAAAAATACTGGGTAATGGACTAGGAAATGAAGCAGAATTCTTTGTTCAGAAAGAAGATGTTATTTGGTCTGCACACAATGATTATTTATCAATTCTAATGCTATTAGGTTTAGCTGGCCTTTTGATATATCTCTCAATTTATTTTCTGTTATTAATTAAAATAATTAATTCAAAAAAAAATCTAATACAGTCAATGTTATTATCTATGATTGTTGCTAGCCTATTTACCTCCATGATTACAAATGGATATACATTTCGATTTGAGGCTCACCAAACATTTTGGATAATAGTAGGTTGCGCTCAAAATTTACTTGGCGAGTCAAAAAGAAAATTCAACTGTTTATAGAAGAAATATAAATTTTAAAATTCAAGCTTTTAATTAAGAAGTCATTAAAATTTGCTTTGGCAATGATATTGCATTTACAACCTTACATATGTGAATTTCCTAGGTTCAAATTGTTTTAGCGATTGCCGAGTTAATTAAAAAATTATATATTAATCAGGAGGTTAGCAATTGAAAACAAAAAAAATAATCTTTGTACTTTTTGCAATGTTTGTTTTTCCATCAATATCATATAGTGCAAAAAGCGTATATTTTGTTACGCAAAATGGGGCTGGATCGCACTCCGGGTTATCAATTACAAATGCTTGGGGCGTTGATGAATTTAATGATTCAAATTATTGGTCTTCGATTGAAAATGAAAATAAGATAGACCCAGGAGATATCGTTTATTTTTCAGGAAAAATTTCTGAACAGATAGAGCCGCCCGGTAATGGAGAAGACGGTATTTACATTGAGTTGAACGGTTCCCCGCCTGGTTTAGAAAAGGCTATTCTAACGGTTGCTCCACGTAATGGGGGGATTAAAATTATAAGTAAAAAGTATTTGAAAATATTAAACTGGACGATAAATGCTTATTACTCAACATTTAATCCATTTGATGGCGAACACTATGGTATTTATATATATGGATCAAAATCAAATCCTTCGCAATTTATTTTAATTGATAACAATGAAATTACTAAAAGTGGTGAAGGGGCTATTGCCTGGGGTCGAGTTGAAAATATAACTTTTACTCGTAATAAATTTAGCGACCTCAACGAAAGTGGTATCTCAGTGTCTAATTTTTGGGATGGTAAAACTAACCATGTCCCTTCATATATTACAATCGGTGGATCTATTGGAATGGGAAACTCATTTATTAATATTGGTCATTTAGATTCCTATTATGACACTGATGCTTTTATTGCAGCGGACCAGGTTAGTCATTTAACAATAAGTTATAATATAGGGTACTGCGATAAAGATAATTGGGGAATGGCTGGAATTTATGGTAATGAAGTTCATTATGCACTAGTGGAATATAATATTTTTCATGGATTACATGCAGAACATCGACGCTCAGCTATTGGGTTTAAAGGCGACCAAACGCCATGCGATCCAGGTGGGCCGTTTATAGTTCGCTACAATCACCTATGGGATGTTCCTTTTGATGATAAAACGTGGGGTTTCTCTGCGGGGATAACAGCGAGTTACAATTGGGCTGGTCTCTACATATATGGAAATTATATTCATGATATCGCGATTGGTATTTCAGCCAATATTGCATATGATGAATCTACTAACGGATGTAATGGTTTACATCCATGGGCAGATAATATAGACAGTGAAAAAGCATTTATCTATTCAAATATAATTTCGAAAACACAAATGGCGGGAATACGTTTAGAAGGGCAATCAGGTGGGAAGGATAAAATCAAAGATATCTATGTTTATAATAATACAATAAATAAGGCAGCCACACTCGATACTACATTAGGTTCAGGTACAAAGAATTTGGATTCTGAGTATTATGATGATGCTGCAATAATAATGTATCTGCCTGGGAGTCAATTTGAAAACAGTTATTTTATCAATAATCTCATCACTCAAACAAGACCTTATGACGACACTATTTATGCAATGAATTTGAGAGTAAATACTACAAATATGAAAAGTATGAACAATCATTATTACGATTCAAGAACATCAGCTGTTAAAATTAGGTATGAAAATGAGGACAGTACCGGTAAATTGTATGATTGGAACAGCATATATCGTCCAAGAGACGATGGAACACAAGATTCGGCAGGAAACCCATATTTAAAGGGTATCGATGCTGATGATTTTCGCTTGACATCCGATAGTAAAGAATTAATTGGAAGTGGGGCAGATATGGGCGATGGTAACATTACAAGTATAACTATTAATGGGAAAGAATGTTTTGTTCCATGGGATTTCGCATTAGGGTCTGGAACAGTCTTTCATTCAAATGACCCTGATAAAATAGTTATTGATAAAAGAAATAGAGATGAAACAGGATGGGATAAGGGAGCATATTCTTATTCAATTTTTACTGATAATCTTACAAAGGTACAAAACGTCGCAGTAAAAGTTCAAAACTAATTTATTATTCTTAAAGAGTTTTATTTATTTTTCGTTTTTTTGAAAATGAAAATACGAAATATTATAAAAAATGTCATTCTAAAATCAATAATTAAAGCTAACCACGGCAGCTCATTACTGCTGTGGTTTTAACAAAATCCCACCCTAATTTTAAATTTAAATATTTCTTTAAAATTTAATCGTCCTCTTACTGGAAAATGTGGCTTTCCAGTTAATAGAAAACTATTTAACAGAAACAGTTACTATTAATTAAAGATAAAGCAGGATCAAAATGAGGCGAAAGATATTTAATTTGTTTAATGATATGCCGTATGAAATGAAAGTGCTCTTTTCGAATCTATCTAAATATGTGCCAAGAAAATATATATTTGGGAAAAAATATGAAAAATATTTAAATTTTATTAGAAAAACGGATAAATATAATCAAAAAAAAATTAATGAGATTGAAGAAATAGAATTGAGCAAAATTTTGTTACATGCTTATAAAAAAACAAAATTATATTCGGAGATAATTAACAGTATTGGAGCTGATGAGAAAGAGATAATAAATTATCCTAAAGATATTTTAAATAAATTACCGTTTACAGATAAAAAATTTATTCAAAATCATTACAATGAGTTAATAACCAAAGATCTGAGTAAATATAAATGCGATTATACATCAACCGGTGGTACTTCGGGTGAGCCTTTTTATTTTCATATCAATTCGGATAGAAGTATAAAAGAATGGGCGTTTTTCGTAGACTTATGGGGTAGAGTCGGATTTACTTTGAATAGTAAACGAGCTTCTTTTAGAGGTAGTACAATATCATCCAAAAAAGGATGGGAGGATGACTGGATTACTAGAGAAAGAAAATTTTCTAGTTTTGAATTAACTGATAATTACCTAAACAAAATTTGGAAAGATTTAACTAATTTCAATCCAGAATATATTTACGCATATCCATCGACTGCGCTATCAATTTGCCAATTTTTAAGAAGAAATAATAAGAAATTGCCAGAAACATTGAAAGCAATTTTGATAGGTTCTGAAAATATATATGATGGGCAGGACGCCTTTATTGAAGAAATTACAAAATTAAGACCATTTAAGTGGTATGGTCATTCAGAAAAACTAGTATTAGCAGGAGAATGTGAAAAAAGCTCATTCTATCATGCTTATCCTCAATATGGTTATACTGAATTCATTAATTCTAACAATGAGACTGCTAAACCTGAAGAGTTCGCTGAAATTGTTGGTACTGGGTTTATAAATACGGTTTTACCTTTTATAAGATATAAGACTGGTGACTTTTGCACATTTGTTGGAGACAAATGTACAAAATGTGGAAGAAATTATAAAATTTTTAAAGATGTGAGAGGAAGATGGACACAAGAAGTACTATTCGGGAAGGATGGAAATGCAATATGTATGAGTGCAATTAATGTACACTCAAAAAATTTTAAAAATGTTTTTCGTTATCAATTCCTTCAAAATAAACCTGGAGAAGCATTATTAAAAATAATGCCTAAAGATAATTTTAATGAAGGTGAAAAAAATAAAATCATACAAGAATTTAATAATAAATTTAATAAAAACGTTATTGTAAAAGCATTGATTGTTGATGATATTCCATTGACAAAAAGAGGAAAATATAAATTCATTGATCAAAGAATTCAAACTAAGACTCGTATATGATTGTTGGACGAAGCCGCTACGCGGAGACAGTTGCCCTCTATTTCGTTCGTTGAAATCAACATTTTGTAAATTTGTGTGTTTCTTGTAAACTCCCAGCATCGGCAATGCAAGTGCATTTGCCATTTATTAATTCCAAAAGGAGGTTACAATGAACACCAACATGCCCAATGATCCGCAATTCAAAAAGTATTACGGCAAGCACCAGAAATGCCTGAAACTGGCGGGGCTGCAGCCCAAGACCGTCGAGGCTTATTCTCGGGCAATCAGACGCATTGGCAACTATTTCGACAGCGGGATCGACAACCTGACCACAGACCAGCTTATCGATTATTTCCATGAACTCCTTGACAGCCATTCCTGGAGCGCGGTCAAGCTCGACCTGTATGGCTTGAAATTTTTCCATACAAGGGTTCTGAAAAAGACCTGGGAGGACATTCCTCTGATTAAACCGCCAAAGACCTCCAGGATCCCGGATATCCTGTCCGTCGAGCGACTCCATCATCTGGTCGCTGCCACAAACAAGTTGAGCTATCGGGTCTTTTTTTTCACTGTATACTCTCTGGGCCTGCGCCTTGGTGAGGGCATCGGCCTTACGGTAGGCGATATCGATTCCGACAACATGAGAGTTCATATTCGCGACGCCAAGGGCAACAAGGACAGGCTGGTCCCTTTGCCGGAAAAAACATTGCAGGTTTTAAGAAATTTCTGGGCCGTTCATCGGCATCCTTGTTTTCTCTTTCCAAACAGGAAACGGGGCCTCAAAAATGCGCATCTGGTTGAAACGCCTTTGGACAGAGGCGGCATCCAGTCTGCCATGAAGGCTGTGGTAACGCAGCTTGGCATCAAAAAAAAATTTCATGCCACTCCCTGCGCCACAGCTATGCCACCCATATGCTGGAATCCGGGGTCGATCTGGTCGAACTCCAGCAGATCCTTGGGCATGTCAGCATCCTGACCACCTCCAAATACACCCACCTGACGAACGTCACCAAAAACAATGCCCGTCAAGCCGTAAACGCACTGACCGACACCTTCAATATTACCTGGGGAGGTGTCAGATGATTCTGCTTTCCATGATTATCAACGAGTTCAAGCATAGCTTTCTGGAACGATACAAGAACGCAATTCTGCCCGGTCACCAAAAGGCCCTGTGGGCAATGGAGCAGTGCAGACATGAGCATGGCCCCAAAATGCTGGCGAAATGCAGCGACAATAACTGCGCCGAAAAAATGTATATCCCCCACTCCTGCGGTCACAGAAACTGCCCCCATTGCCAGAATCACGAAAATCAACAATGGATCGAAAATCAACTGGACAAGCGACTACCGGCCGAATACTACCTGATTACCTTCACTCTTCCCAAACAACTTCGGAACCTGGCGTGGAGATGCCAGAAAATCGTCTATTCCCTGATGTTTGACTGTGTCCAGCAGACGCTCAAGACCTTCACCAAAAACGATAAGAAACTTGGCGGAGCATCCGGGTTCACCGCCATACTGCATACGCATTCACGGATGCTCGAATATCATCCCCATATCCATGTCGTCATGCCAGCGTCAAGCATCGACATGCTGACCGGCTTATGGAAGAAAAAGACCGGATACCTATTCAACGAGAAGGCCCTGGGCAAGGTCTTCCGGGCAAAGATGCTGGAAACCTTGGTCGGGCACGGCCTGAAAGTGCCCGGCGATTGCCCCGAAGAGTGGGTCGCTCATTGCAAAAACGTCGGCAACGGCGACAAGACCATCATCTATCTCGGCAGGTATCTCTACCGGGGTGTCATCCAGGAAAAGGACATCCTGGGATGCGAAGACGGTATGGTGACCTTCCGCTACAAGCCTGCCGAATCCAAACAGTACAAGACCAGGACCGTGAGCGGAGAAAAGTTCCTTTATCTGCTCATGCTCCATGTTTTACCAAAGGGGTTTCGTAGGACACGGAGCTACGGATTCCTTCATCCCTGCAGCAAGAAACTCGTCAAATTCCTTCAAGTGGTGCTGCGGGTCAATCCGCTCCGCATGCTTGCCGGAAAGCAGAAGAAACGAACTTCAATCACCTGTCCTGTTTGCGGTGCTGAGATGAAGATCATTCGGACGCGTATTCCTCCAACGCTTGGCTTTTGCCCAACATAGCCTCAACAGGCCGAAGGGAGGTGTTGCCTAATCTGAGACCTGCACATCGCTGACCGTAAAAGAAAACCGGTTCTCCCGGCAACGCATACATGCGTTTAAAAAACGGTCTTTTTTGCTCCAAACAGCCTCGGCATTTTGACGTATCTATTTCAAAGATCAATTCTTCGAAAAAAGAACCGTCCTCGCCTCACAAACGTCTGACCAGACGACCTTCTTTCGAAAATCTATTTTCTATATAGGGCCACCGGGCTTGTCCAACAAACGGTTCAGATTGTGGCTCGCTGCGCTCTCACAATCTAACCTTATTCGTTATGTATTAAATAAACATTTTAAATGTTCAATAGAATCGAAATAATAAGGATCAAAATAATATGAAAATCAAAATTTTAACTCTTTGTTTCGTTATATTAGGTATTTTCATGTTATTTACGAAAAATTACGATATTGCTAAAAACAAAAAAGTGTACATTTCTCCATACCCCTATGGAAAAAATTTTGCTTTTACGATAACGGATGATCCTGATGGAAACAGGCTTGAAATAATAAAGCCAGTATATGATTTTCTAAAACAAGTCGGTATTAAGACGACTCCAGCATTGTGGGTCTTTAACCCTACAAGAACAAATGGAATTCCAGACTTTGATTTAGTAGAACATCCAAAAAAGAAAGAATCGTGGCAACGTGATACATGTGAGAGAAAGGCCTATTTATCCTATATGCTGGATTTACAAAGAAATGGCTTTGAGATCGCGATGCATGGAGCGTCTACTGGAAATGATTATAGAAATGTTACGATAAAAGGATATGAAAAATTCAAAGAATATTTTGGAAATTATCCTAAAATAAATATTATGCATGCACAAAATTTAGAAAATTTGTATTGGGGTAAAAAAGTAGTGTCTGACCAAATAGTCAGGTCTTTAATTGGGACATTAATTAGTAAAGCAAACATTCCGTTTTCTGGGGAAATAGAAAATAGCGAATATTTTTGGGGCGACATAGCAAAAAAGAATACTAAATATGTAAGGTTGTTTGGAACTGACGATATAAACACTCTAAAATTCAATCCAAGTATGCCTTACCATGATCCAAAAAAACCATTTGTGAACTATTGGTTTTCGTTTTCAGACGGATCAATTCCAAAAAGATTTAATGAAATGTTAACTTCTAAAAATGTAGATAAATTAGAGAAAGAAAGAGGGACTTGTATAGTTTATACACATTTCGCTCACGGATTTGTTAAAAATAATATTTTAAACGAAAAATTCATTGAAAGAATAAATTCATTAGTTAAAAGAGAACAAGGATGGTTTGTTCCGTGTTCAACAATATTGGACCGTCTATTGCTTATAAAAAAAATCTATATAAAGCTTAATAAAAAAAAAATATTAGTAATGAATTATAATGATACTGATATTGAAGGACTAACGATTTTAACGGAACCAAATAAAATATATCGTGATTTGAATGGAATATCGTATATCGCTAATGATGAAGGCGAGGTGATAATTAAAAAAATTGAGAAACTTAACGGCTTGTTACTTATTGAGGAACCGTTATACAATTATGAAATAAAAAGCGAAACGGAATTTTACAAATTTGATGATGTTATTTATATTAATAAAATTAAATCTAAAAATAAGTCAAATAAATTAGTTCAAATAATTGGAAATGGAAATTACACTAGAATTACTGGTGAAATAATAAGTGATTTAAATATCTCTAATGAGGCTTGTTTGCCAATAATATTAACCGAGAACTATTTAAATTACAATAAACCAAATGAAAATGTTGGGATAATTGAAAAATATAATCTAATTTTAGAACGTATTTTATTATATTTAAAGCATAATGAAGGATATATGGCCTTTTTGAGTAATAAATAAAAAATTTTAATTTTATTAGGAAAAAATGGAAATATCAATACTAAAAGAAAATTTAAAAAATCGAAGCCCTGTTTTCTTTCGAAAGATCGTTAGAAAAGTTTTTAAAAAAGCAAGGAATTTAAGAAACATTTATTATAATAGTATACTGAAGAAAAGAATTACAAAAAAAGATATATTAACACAGCTGATTAATTGCGGAGTTAAGAAAGGTGATACTCTATTTGTTCACTCGTCACTTTCAAGAATTGGAAGAGTAGAAGGAGGTTCAAAAACCATCCTCGATGCATTATTAGAAGCAGTTGGGTCTGAAGGAACTGTTGGTGCTCCAACTTTTTGGGGATCAACTTCAATTTATTTAGATGGCAATACAGTATATGATGTTTGTAATTCACCTTCTATACTTGGATCATTAACTGAAAAAATTAGAAATTATAAAGGTGCAAAAAGAAGCTTCAGTCCATCGCACTCAGCTGCATTTATTGGTAATAATGCAGAATATCTAACAAAAAATCATCATCTTGATAAAACACCTTTTTATTTGAATTCTCCATATTTAAAAATGATTAAAATAAAAGCTAAGATTGTATTAATAGGAGTTTCATTAGAATATATGACTAGCTTTCATACCATCGAAGATATTATTCCAAATTTTCCATATAAAGTGTATTATAAAGAACCTATAAATTTTACAATAATTGATCCTAATAGAAATAAAATTAGCGTAAAAACATTTGTTCATTGTCCTGAAGTTGGCAGGCAAAGACAATGCTTAAAAATGGAAAAATACTTAAATGAAGCTGGTATCATAATAAAGAAAAGACTTGGATTAGGTGAAGTCAAAATAATAGAAGCGGCGAAATTGCATTATACTTTAAAGGATTTATATAAAAAGGGAATAACAATGTATAATCCTAAATGAGGAATACTTATAAACACATGAATAGATATATCAAAATATTATCAATCATAAAAAATATGAAGGTACACTCTTTTTCTAATGGAAACCTTATTTTATCTAGTGCAAATAAAATTATTAAAATTAATAACTTAGAAAATCCTAAACCTGAAATATTGGGTGAAATACCATATAGTAAAATACAATTGTTTTTAAAAAATAGAACTATCAACAGGCTTCTAAGAAATGATATTAAGTTAGTATATTATTTAAATGATGAAGATTTTTTAGTTTGTAACAGAAATGGATGGTTCAACTTCTCAGATAAAATAAAAATTAGTAAAGTAGTGGGATTAGAGAAAACTCGACCGTTAGCGAGAGGTGTATTAACGCTTTCGTCTGGTGAAACCTTTATCGGTGAATATAATCAAAATAAAGATAGAGAAGAAATATCTATATTTAAATCAAATGATAATATTGAATTTAAAACAATCTATAAATTTAAAAAATCTGAAATTCGGCATGTTCATGGTCTAATAAAAGATGAAAAAGATTCAAAAAAAATATGGGTTCTAACTGGTGATAAAGATGATGAAAGTCATATATATTATACTACAAATAAATTTAAATCTCTCACAAAGTTTTTAAGTAGAGGTCAACTTACAAGAGCTACGGATTTGGTTATAAACAATAATGATATTATTTGGGGTACTGATTCTCCAATTAAAGATAATTTTATAATGAAAGTAAATATTAATAAACCTAGTGAAATGATTAAGTTAACAGCAATTCCAGGGCCAGTTTATTATTTTTGCAAAAACGAATATGGTGGAATATATTTCGGTACTACAGCTGAGAAAGGTCCTTCCACTGAAGGAAGAATAGCTAGGCTTTTTAAACTAAATGAGAATAACAGTATTACAGAATTGGATAACGGAAAAAGAGATTTAATTCCACAACATGGAATTTACTACTTGCCTAGAGGTATCTTACCTAAAAATTATATAGTATATTCTAAAAGAGCTCTTTGCCCTAATGAAGGAGCAACGATTATTGCAAAAGATTTGACGCTATAAAAAAATAATTAAAATATTTTAGATTACTTTAAAAAGGTATTAACATGGAAATACTCGCAATCGGAGCACATGCAGATGATATTGAAATTGGATGCGGGGGAAGTATCGCAAGACTAAACTATGAAGGAAATAATATTACTGGCATAGTTCTAACTAAATCTGAATGGACTAATGAGAATAATCAAAAATTCAGAAACTATAAAACAGTAAAAAAGGAAAATGAAAAGGCAAGTAAAATATTAGGTTATAATTACTATTGTTTAGAACAAAAAGCAATGAATCTTAGTTATTCAGACGAATTGGTAATCGAAATTTTGAAAATAATTAAAGGTAAAAAAATTGATATGCTTTTTATGCATTACTGCAATGATGCCAACTACGATCATCGAGCAGCCGCTCAAATTTGTCTTACAATTTCAAAAAAAGTTCCGAAAGTATTAGTTTATAATGTTAATTGGTATCCCTCTTTTAGCGAATATTTACCCAATTTATTTATTAATATAACAAATACATGGGAAAAAAAAATCGAATCATTAAAATGCTATAAATCAGAGTTCGCTAGGCAGGGAAAACGTTGGACAGAATATTTAAAAAGTAATTACATAATTAACGGAATGAAGATTAATAAAGATCTGGCTGAAGGCTTTATTTGTTTGAGGTATTCATTATAAACGGAGAAATGAATGATAATTACAATTCATCAACCTCAATATCTGCCATGGTTACCTTATTTCGAAAAAATATTTTATTCTGATATTTTCGTTATTCTTGATCATGTTCAATTTGAAAAAAATCATGTTCAAAATCGAAATCAGATACTTGGATCCAATGGACCATTCTGGCTAACCTTACCAGTCAAACACAAATTTGGCCAAAGCATTTTAAAAACTGAAATTGCTAACAACAAATCCTTTAAAAAGCATTTAAAAACGATTGAAAATACATATAAACGCGCTCCATTCTTTAATGAAGCGATTAAAATATTTGATGATGTTGATTCGAATAGTAAATATTTGATTGATATTGTTAATCCGATTTTAAAATCACTTTTAAGAATTTTTCAATATAAAGGAGCGATATATTATAGTTCCGAAATGTCGATCCAATCATCAGCATCTGATATGATTTTTGAAATCTGTCGAAAGACAAAAGCCACTGAGTATTATTCGGGTGGTATGGGGAAAGACTATCTAAAACTAAATAATTTTAATGAAAAAAATATTAAGGTTTCATTTCAGGAATATATTTTTAAGGAATATAATCAATTTAATTCCAAAAAATTTGTGTCTAAGATGTCCATATTAGATCTAATTATGAATTATGGTTTCGGTAGCGAAACATTAAATATCATCAGGTCAAATTCTTAATAAATGAAAAGTCTACAATTAAAAAAAGATCATGATATTGTTATAATTGGACCTTATCCACCACCCTATGGGGGTATTTCCGTTCATCTAGAGCGTTTAATACCTTTTCTTGATAAATTAGGATATTTCTTTATTCTATATAACATAAGCACAACAAGAAGTATTCATAATAAAGTTATATCAATTAATAGGTTTAAGACTATATACTTCATTATTATTTGTCTTTTCAAAAAAGGTAAAATTTTTCATTTATATTCACCTAATTGGTATGTTAGATTAATTTTTGCTTTTTTTACAATGTTTCGAAAAGGTAAATTTATTATTAGCATTCAAGGGCCAAGCATAAGCGATGCGTTAAAGTCAAAATTTAAAATTAGAGGCAATATAACTAAATGGATTATAAATTGTATGGATAAAATTATTGCATGCAATAACCAAATCAAGAGTGAATGCATTGAATTTATAAATGACCCAAATAAGGTTTTGATGATTCCAGCGTTTATTCCTCCGCTTGATAATGAAATTGATGATCCTCCAAAATACATATTAGACTATATAAGAAAACATTCTCCTACAATTGTAGCTACTGGATGGATTGGAGTTAAATATGATGGAGACGATGATTACGGAATTGATATGCTTATTTATTTAGTACAAAAGCTAATTTTAAAATATCCGGAAATTGGTTTAATCATTAAAATTAACGGTGGCACTTCTGATGAAATAATCGAAGAGACTATTAATAGTGCATTCAAATCAGTTGGCAATCATATTTTGTTTATTAATGAGCCTCTCAAAGATGTAGTTGGTTTGTATAAGAACTGTGATTTATTTTGTCGCCCAACAAAGTCAGAAGGAGATGCTGTTTCAGTAAGAGAATCATTATTTGTTGGTACTCCAGTAATTGCAAGCAACGTTGGACAACGTCCAAAAAATTGCTTTCTATTTGAATCTAGAAATTTTAATGATTTATATAATGTTACGATTGATGCACTGTCGCAGCAAAAAAAATATATAAAAAAAAATAATATAAGTAGCGAAAGTCTAAATTCTGATAAACTTTTAAAAGTTTATAATAATATATTAACGAAATAACGGAATGAAAAAATGACGATAAATAACTCTAAAGTATTAGTAACCGGTGCTGCTGGATTTATAGGAAGCCATCTTGTTGAAACACTCTTAAATAAAGGAGCTTCCGTAAAGGCTTTTGTACATTATAATAGTAGAAATGACATCGGAAACTTAAACTATCTTGAAGAGCATCAACTTAAAAACATTGAAATTATATTTGGTGATATACAAGACAGTAGAGTCATTAGAAGCTCAGTAAAAAGCTGTGACTATGTTTTTCATTTGGCAGCACTAATTGGCATTCCATATAGTTATATAGCGCCGAATAGTTACGTCAATACAAATATAATTGGTACTCTTAATATTCTTGATGCAGTAAGAGACAAAAATGTAAAAAAGGTTGTGCATACTTCAACAAGCGAGTGCTACGGTACTGCACTTTACGAACCTATTGATGAATCACATCCTTTGCAAGGCCAATCTCCTTATAGTGCTACAAAAATTGGTGCAGATAAAATAGCAGAAAGTTATTATCGAAGCTTTGACGTTCCTGTCGCAACTATTCGGCCTTTCAACACCTATGGGCCGAGACAATCTGATAGGGCTGTAATACCAACAATAATTAAACAATTGCTATTAAATTATGACAAAGTGTCTTTAGGATCATTATTGCCATTTAGGGATCTAACCTATGTGAAAGATACTGCTGAAGGATTTATTAAAATTGCCGAAAATGAAAATACTATAGGTCAGACAATAAACATAGGAAATGGAAAAACAATAAGTATTGGAGAATTAGCCAAAAAAATTATTACAATGATGGACAAAGATGTACAAATACAATCTGAAAGTAAAAGAAATAGACCTGAAAAAAGTGAAGTTATGAAACTTATATGCAATAATACAAAAGCAAAAAATTTAGTTGGATGGGTCCCTACAATAAGCTTGAACGAAGGTTTAAAAAATACGATACAATTTTTCAAAAGCAACGTAAATCTTTTTAAAGATGATAGATATACTGTTTAATAATAAAATATTAAGGGGGAAGTTATGGAAGCTGTTATCTTAGCCGGAGGATTAGGTACCCGCTTAAAGCCTTACACCACTGTTATACCTAAACCCATTGTTCCAGTTGGCGAAAAGGCGATTATGGAAATAATTATTAACCAATTAGTTTATGCTGGATTCCAACGTGTTACACTTGCTGTCAACCATATGGCACAGTTGATTATGGCATATTTCGGCAATGGAGAAAGATTTGGCATAAAAATAGATTACTCTTTTGAAGATAAACCCTTAGACACTATTGGACCTCTAAAATTAATAAATGATTTACCAGATACATTTCTAGTAATGAATGGCGATGTTTTAACCGATTTAAATTTTAGAGATTTTATCAATCACCATAAGAAATCTAATTCATTTGCAACCATAGCAACTTATAAAAGAGATGTTAATATAGATTTCGGAGTAATAGGATATGATACTGATACCTTTAAAATTAATAAGTTTACCGAAAAGCCCACCCATCAATATTATGTAAGTATGGGAATATATGCCTTTTCAAAAAGTATATTAAAATATGTACCGGAAAATAAGGCTTATGGATTCGATCAACTGATGTACGATTGTATTGAAAACGACGAAAAAATTTCTGCATTTCCATATGACGGCTATTGGTTAGACATTGGAAGGCCTGATGATTATGAACTTGCAAATATTGAATTCCCTAAAATTAAAGATAAATTTTTAAAAAAAGAAATTAAAAAATATGGCTTATAGATTACTAATTTCTGGTGCCTCCGGATTTGTTGGAAAATTTATTATTCGGCATATTAAAAAATATCTACCTAATATCAAAATTTTAGGTATAGATAAAATAATTAATAATAAATATGATACAGTCAAAGCGGACTTATCTAACGCTGATGAAATTATTTGTATATTAAAAGACTTTTCTCCTACTCACATTATTCATCTAGCTGGTCTTGTACAAAACGATTCTTTAAAAAATCAATTTGAATCTAACTTCTTCAATACCGATAAACTCTACCAGTCAATATTATCACTTCAAATATTTCCCATAACAATACAAGCAGGGTCAGCCTCTATTTATGGTTTTATTAAAAATGAGGAACTTCCCATAAATGAAAATCAACCATTAAGACCTGTTGGTGCCTATGGTCTTAGTAAAGCTTCTCAAGATATGTTATCTGAATTTTATTACAGAAAAAATATGCTGCCGATCATTCGTGCTCGTATTTTTAATTTGGCTGGACCAGAACAAAATAAATATTTGGTTCCAATGACTTTTATTGATCAATTTCATAAATTTAAAAATGGCCAAATAAAAACAATAAAAACTGGAAATTTAGAACCCACTCGTGATTTTATAGATGTTCGAGATGTTGCTTGTGCCTTTGAAAAGCTTCTTTTTAAAGGCATACCTGGAGAGGCCTATAATATCGCTGGAGAAACAGAAATATCAATTAAAAGTATAATAAATTATCTTTCTGATATAACAGGTATTGTTCCAAATATTGAAATTGTTCAAGAAAGAGTTAATAAATTTGATATAAAAAAAATATATGCGGATTGTAGCAAAATTAAAAAACAAACCAATTGGAAGCCGAAAATTAAATTTAAGCAGTCATTAATCGATATGTGGGAATATGTAATTAATCGTGATTAATTTGTTTATATATTGACTATAGCATTTGTTATTTATATCTTAAAATAATACACTTTATAATCGATAGATTAAAATATTATGTATCAACTTACACAAAAATTGAAAACTGGTGAATTAAAGGTTGAAGAAACACCAATTCCTATTGCTAGCACTGGAAAAGTGTTAGTTCAAAATTATTATTCACTAATTAGTGCAGGAACTGAGAGCAGTACCCTAAAGACAGCAAGAAAGGGATATTTGGGTAAAGCTAAAGAAAGGCCAGAACAGGTTAAACAAGTATTGCAAACACTCAAGGCACAAGGCCCAGTGCAGACATATCGTGCAGTTATGAAAAAGTTAGACTCACTTTCGCCCATGGGATACTCTTGTGCTGGTGAAGTCATTGGAATTGGTGATAATGTCAGAAGTTTCGAAGTTGGAGATCGTGTTGCTTGTGGTGGACTTAGTGCATGTCATGCAGAGATCATTAGTGTGCCAGAAAATTTATGTGTCAAGCTTGAAAGCAATGCTAACCTAAAAAATGCTGCTTACAATACACTTGGCGCAATAGCTATGCAAGGTGTTCGTCAAGCAGATTTGCACCTTGGAGAAACCTGCGCAGTTATTGGGCTAGGTCTTCTAGGGCAATTGACAGGATTATTATTACAAGCTTCTGGTGTGCGAGTAATTGGCATTGATGTGGCTACCGCTATGGTAGAGCTTGCAAGTAAAAATTGCGTCGATATAGCGTTGAACCGCTCAGAAATAGGTATTGAAGAAAGGATTTTTAGTTCTACTAATGGCCTTGGATGTGATGCTGTTATTATCACAGCGGCTTCAATATCACTGGATCCAATTAATTTCGCCGGTGCTATTTGTAGAAAAAGAGGTACCATCGTTGTAGTTGGCGCAGTTCCAACAGGATTTAATCGAGAACCTCATTATTACAAGAAAGAACTTCAAATTAAAATGTCATGTTCATACGGTCCTGGGAGATATGATCCAATTTACGAAGAGAAAGGGATAGACTATCCTGCAGCTTATGTTCGTTGGACTGAAAAACGTAACATGCAGGCTTTTCAATTATTGCTACAACAAAAAAAAGTCAATATCGATTATTTAACAACGCATACCTTTAAATTAGATGAAGCTCCTGTCGCCTATGAAATGATGATGGAAAAATCTGCTCCTTTTATTGGCATCATAATAGAATACGACACAGCAAAAAAGATAAAAATAAATCCTATTTTGAATCCAAAAGTTAAATTGAAAAATGCCAATCAAAGTGATGTTAATATCGGTTTTATTGGCGCAGGATCTTATGCTCAGGGAAATCTATTGCCAAATATTCCTAAACAGCAAAAAATTTCGCTAAAAGGAGTATTAACATCAAGTGGAACGACTTCACGATCTGTATTAGAGAGATTCGGATTCGAATTTTGTACTTCTGAACAAAAAGATTTGTTGAGTAACGACAATATAAACACAATATTCATCGCCACAAGGCATGACTCTCATGCTGAATTTGTTATAAAATCACTTAAGGCAGGAAAGAATGTTTTCGTCGAAAAGCCATTATGTTTAAACATAAAAGAACTTGACATTATAAAGAATTTATTTCCAATCACAAATTCGGAAGATCGCTTCGAATATAATCATAACCATATAAATAACAAAGAAAAATACAAATCAAAACCGATTTTATTAGTCGGTTTTAATAGGCGTTTTGCACCACTAACAAAAAAACTAAAAAGCGTCTTTCCGAATGGACCGATTTCTATTAATTACCGTATCAACGCTGGATCAATTCCTGAAGATTCTTGGGTTCATGATCCTGAATTGGGCGGTGGGCGTATTGTTGGTGAAGTATGCCATTTCGTAGATTTTTTAACCTATTTAAACGGTTCTTTACCCGTGTCCGTCTATGCGATAGTGATGAAGGAACAACCTCAATTAAACGACATTTTAAATATTTCTATTTCCTTTGCTAATGGATCCATTGGTGTTATATCGTACCTATCCAATGGAGACAAAAGTTTTTCAAAAGAAAGGATCGAGGTTTTTGGAAATGGGTGTGCTGCCGTGCTAAAAGATTTTAAATCACTTGCAATTTATACAAATGGAAAATGTTCCACTAAAAAGATGTTCAATCAGGACAAAGGACAAAAAGTTATGGTAAATTCGTTTATCGATGCTATTTCAAATGGTACTGATTCCCCTATTCCTCTATCTGACATTTATAGTGCTACACTTACCACTTTCAAGATAATGGAATCAATTCGAGAAGGTTCAAATATCTCTGTTTAACATGAATTGCGATACAATATAAAATACTAAATTATAGATTTAAAAAAAGAAAAAATGAAAATTGACTTAATTGCTGGTGCCCGACCGAATTTTATGAAAATCGCACCGATAATTGATGCCCTACATGAAAGAAAATGTGTGGTAGCGTCGGCGTCCCTTTTCCGGTCGTCGACCGCGTTTGTTTTTACGAATGCGCAGTCTTCCACCATCAGAGGAAACCACCACGCGCCGTTGCTCCAAGGAATCGGTCACCATGACGGTTTCAAGCCGTTGGGCGATTTTGGACCGGCTGGCGAAACGTTGAGCAATACGTCGAATCGTATTGACGGCGATTCTCATGCCCTTGTCCCCGAATACACGGCTTACTTCCTCGAAGGAACTGAGCATCGCAGGCAGGAAGCTGATCTCTGAAAAGAGTAGTGGCGTGCATCGATCATATATGCCCAACAACAAAACCGATGGATGAAAGCTTGTGCCGTGGTAAGCTATTTATTTTTCTTCTTTCTGCGTTTGTCCTTTTTCTTTTTTCGGCTAAAATAGGGTGCCTCCACTGTTATCGCTGCCCCGCGGCTGGTTCGGATAGAAACCGGCCGCCGGCCCTGATTCTTGAGTTGATCAGGCATGGATTGAACCAGTTTGTTTGCCTTTTCACGTAGTTCGTCCTATTCGATCGCTTGTCGGATTTTCAAGGCTGTCATCAGCGCGGCTATTTTGTCAGTTGCCTTAAGTATCGCGCGTTCTGCAGCTTCAAGGCCATTGGGATCGCTAATGGATTGTCGGGTGTTTCGGATTTCAACGAGTTCTTTGAACGCCTCGTTGAGTTGGTTCTGAAGTTCTTCAGCTTGATTGACGCTACTGGGTGATTTTTCCGTCATGATCCCACCTTCCTGTTTGGTTTATATTCCAATCCAGGATGATGGTATATTAAAAGTGGCTTGTTGTCCGGAGGCTCATGCGTTACAGGTTAACCATCCTATTCTGTGTGAATGCACCCAAAAATGAGTGAGCAATTCTTTTTCCAATTGGGGATACCAGAACCGGAAATAAATTTTGGTGCAAGGGGAGGGACTCAGGCTCAACAAACAGGCGCTATTATGGCCAGTTACGAGAATGTTCTGATAAAAAATAGATCAGATCAGGGGATTGGAGTATGCCTGAAGAGATCAACCGGGTAGTAACTGATAGTCTGACAAATTATTTTTTTACTACTTCTGAAATAGCGAATAACAATTTAAAAAATGCAGGGGTCAAAGAAGATAGAATCTATTTCGGTGGAAATACCATGATAGATACACTTCTAAAACAGATGCCACGGTTTATCAAGCCAATGATTTGGGATTATGCTAATTTGGAAAAAGTAAAATTCATTGTTTTAACACTGCACAGACCAGCAAACGTTGATGAAGAAAATTATTCAAAAGACCTGGTCGATGAAATTGTATTAAACGCTAAAGTGCTACCAATGATTTTTCCTGTACATCCGCGAACCGCCGAAGTTATAAATAGAGTTGGCATCAAGGCTTCTAATCTGCATATAATTTAACCACTGGGGTATCTATAATTTAATTATCTCGTAAAGAATGCAAAAGCTGTGATGACGGACTCTGGAGGAATTACTGAGGAAACGACTGTTAAGGGAATACCATGCATGACACTTAGAGAAAATACCGAGCGTCCTGAAACAATTAGCGTTGGAACCAATGAATTGATAGGAACGAATCCTAAAAAAATTGGACCGGCAATGAAAAGGCTTCTCTCTGGTGCTTGGAAAAAAGGAGGCATACCTGAAAAGTGGGATGGAAAAGAAGCTCAAAGAATAGTAGACGTTCTGGTTGATTTGGTATGAGAAAATAAACTAACAGCAGATTGATTGCAGCTATGAAATCAACCTTAATGTTTTATAAACAGCGTTTGAAGCATGCTTCGGTGGTGGAGATATTCGTCCGTGCGAGGCAAGCGATAACTTTATTATATCTGCGAATATTAAAAAAAATAAATGCCCAGGAACTAGAAAAGCCTCATGTAAAACAAAATGACATCCAAAACCTTAGGATGCCGGAAATCTTCATAGAAAATGGTCAACCATTTTATCTCTCAAATTTATTGGACACCCAAAAAATATTTAATCCATTGAGGATCGATCCTGAATCAATAAAAGAAGACATCCGGATACGCTGGGAGCCAAGCCGCCTTCAACAGGCAACGGCGCTTATTGCCTACTCAATGGATGCGTCGCAAACAAAGGGGGGGCGAGCCGCGAAAAAGGCTGCCAAGGCAATTATTTTTTCATGGTTAGAAAATAATCCTTTCTTAAAAGGCGAAGACTACTTGTCGGCTATGGAGTGTGCCCTACGAATTCCCGTTTTCTTTTATGCAATTAAATGCGTCGGTGCTGATCTTACCGAAAGAGAAAATACGAGGCTCCTAAAAGCTATCTATCTTCATACTCTCTATGTCTCCCATCATTTGTCGCTTTATTCTTCACTTGGCAACCACACTATTGCCGAAGCGGTTGGCCTTGTTTTTGGCGGTGCCGTTTTTAGAAATACGAAGAAAGGAGGGCGATGGCTAAGAAGAGGACTCAACCTTCTCGAAAGTGAACTATACCATCAGGTCCTGGATGACGGAGGACCCGGCGAACAATCATTAACTTATCATCGATTTGTTTTGGATCTTTATTGGCTCGCTGTTGATTTTATCGAAAAGAACCGCCTAAGTGAAGTCGAGCATTGGAAGCCAAGTCTGATTTCGGGAGAATTTTTTTTAAATGGATTTATGGACGACAAGGGCGGTATCCCTGCTATTGGAGACAGCGATGATGGGGTAGCCGTCGCAGCCGGATTAAAACCCGCAAGAATGTCCGGGGAGACTGTAAAGAAGAAACGAATTACTTTTGATCATAGCGGATACAGTATTATCAAAGAAAATGATTTTGTATTTTCTTTCGACCATGGTCCATTGGGGATGGCACCATTTCACAATCATGGCCATGCCGATGCTTTATCTATCACCTTATCTAAGTCAGGGTATCCGTTATTGGTCGATTCAGGCACATTTCGATATAACGGAGTAAGCGCATGGCGAAAATATTTTAAAGGAACCCGAGCTCATAATACGGTAACCATAGACGACTGTGACCAGGCCGAACAGGAGACTAGTTTTATCTGGGGGGACCCTTATCATGCTAAACTTACGACCGTCCAGGAGACGAAGGGTGCTTTGTTTTTGCAGGCCGAGCATGATGGATACCAGCGGTTGAAAAATCCGGTTCGACACCGGCGATCCGTTCTTTATCGCGATCAAGCCATTTTATTGATTAAGGATATTTTTTTTGGTACCGGAAGGCACAGTTTCGAGTTAAATTTTCATTTCCATCCAAACGCGGTTCTGCATCGGGAGGAGATGTGGTGGGTCGTGGATCATTGTGATGCGCGCATCTATATGCGGTTGATTGAAGGGGATTTCAAAATGGTCCATGGGCGCACGCAACCCATTTGCGGCTGGTACTCTCCGCAATATGGCCATAAGGTTCCCACCTCTGTGTTAACCTTTGCAAAAACGGGAAATACTGAAGATGTTATCTTTACCACAGCGATTTTTACGCAGTCACCATTTTGATGTGACGACAAAATGTTACCGCCCAGCCGACATGAAAGATCGTTTACCAATACTTGATATCTGGGTGGATCCGGTTGATCGGGAGCTTGCCATTGATCGGGTCCGCGGCTTTCTTGAGGGTAATAAACCCTGCTGCATATTTGCCGCTAATCCTGAAAAAAATTTTTCCGTACCCAAAGATCCGCTTTTGTATGATGTTTTTAAAAAAGCAGAGCTTTTGATTCCGGATGGCATCGGGATCGTTCTTGCGGCTAAACTGCTTTACGGTGCCACGCTGAGCCGCGTTCCAGGGGTTGAGTTGATGATGGACATTTGCCACCTGGCAACCGAAGCAAAAAAGTCGGTATTTATCTATGGATCCCGCGAGGCTGTGAACAAGGCCGCGGTCGAACGATTGCAACTGAAATATCCGAACCTAATCGTCGCCGGGCGATCCAATGGATACGTACCGGAATCTGAAATGCCCCAGTTGATCGCGCGTATCAATGATTCAGGTGCGGACATACTTTTCCTTGCACTGGGATCTCCACGGCAGGAAAAATGGTTTGCCGCGCATGCCCCGGAACTAACCCAGGTAAAAGTCTGTCAGGGTATCGGCGGCACCCTGGATACCATTGCAGGCACCGTAAAGCGTGCACCCGCCATTTGGCAGAAGCTGTCAATTGAATGGCTCTATCGACTGCTGCGCGAACCCAAACGCGTTCGTCGGCAGAAAGTGTTGCCCGTATTTGTCTGCAAGGTGTTGATAGAGAAAATCTTAAAATGATTTAAAGAAGTTGGCTTTTTTAATACCCGTTTGGTGCTGGCTGGACATTTTATTTTTTTCGCGTACTACCGAATACATGATGTGATCATAAGAAGTGTCGGAGGCCGTATACTTGTACGGTACTTTTTTTGCTTTTTGTGTCACCATCTTGAAGAAACAAAAAAGGGGGGGACCCCATTGAAAACAAGCTCCTCCAATATACATCGGCTTGTTCTATTATGACGCGAAAATTGATTAATACGGTTGTTTCTTTATGTGGAGTGTTTGCCATATCATAAATTGCAGTCTTGTTGCTGTTATCAACGAAAAAGGTTTGGTCATTCAGCCGGCATTCTACTCGCGGGCGATCAGATTCCAGATGAGCGCAATTGCATAGAATTGGATTCAGAGGTAAAAGATGATTATGGCATTCCTGTGCCGCGTATCGCATATGCCTGGCGAAAAAATGACCGATTGATGCGGGCAGCCATGGAAAGAAAACTCGTGGAGCTTTATGATGCTGCCGGTGCGGCGAAAATACTGTACGTTAAAAGCAGGCCCGGTGGAAGTTCGCATAATATGGGAACGTGTCGAATGGGTAACGATGCCCAAACATCAGTTTTGAATTCATATTGTCAAACGCATGATGTGCCCAATTTGTTTGTCGTTGACGGGAGCTGGTTTGTCACCTCTGGAACGGCAAATCCTTCCTTGACGATCCAGGAGATCGCTGTTCGCGCTTCAGAATATATCGCAGGACAAGCAAAAAAGATGAATTTATAAATGCCATTTTATGATCTGTTCCGCTTGGCCAGGAAAACAAGTGAACTCAATTTCATTGGGAATGCAAAAAAAACAGTAAATGCGGTGATTGACTCATGCTCTTTTTAACCACTCTGCTTGTTTCCATTATCATTACCATCGCATTAATGCCATATGCCAAGAAGTTGGCACGTAAGCTGCGGTCCGTGGATAGGCCCAATCAGCGTAAGGTCCATGATCATATCATGCCCAAATGCGGCGGCATGGCCATGGCGGCCGGTGCGATGGTCCCCGTAATGCTCTGGGCCCCATGGACCCCTTTCACCAAAGGCCTTTTAATTGGAACGTTGGTTATCTTGCTGTTTGGTGTGGCCGACGATATCAAGGAGTTGAGCCCTAATGTGAAGCTTGCCGGCCAGCTGATAGCGGCGCTAATCGCTATTTTCATTGGTGGTGTTCAAATAAGCGATTTGGGTGATTTTTTACCAGCCGGTGTGGTGTTGCCGGCCTGGGGGGCCATACTCCTGTCGATAATCGTTATTATCGGGGTGACCAATGCCACCAATTTGTCGGACGGGTTGGACGGGCTGGCCGGTGGCATCGCGCTGCTGATATTCATGTGTATCGGGTATCTGTCAATCAACACCCAAGATTGGCAAATCGCAATGATATCAATTGCAGTGGGAGGGGCCGTTCTCGGTTTTTTAAGGTTCAACAGTTATCCGGCGCAGCTGTTCATGGGGGATGCGGGCAGCCAGCTACTCGGATTCGTGGCAATATTGCTTTCCATCAAACTGACCCAAGAAAATACGCAACTCAGCGTCATTTTACCTCTCATCGTACTCGGATTACCGATCCTGGACACCTTGACCGTGATGATCAAGCGCCTATCCGTTGGGCGGTCTCCTTTTGCCGCGGATAGAAACCATTTCCACCACCAGTTGATGCAGATCGGTCTGTATCACTTTGAAGCCGTACTCGTGATTTATGTCACTCAAGCGCTGCTGATTCTTTGTGCCATCGTCTGCCGTGAATGCAATGACTGGATACTGCTGGGAATTTATTTGGGTTTCGCTGCCATGGTGATAGGGGTGTTCCATCGCTTCGAAAGGACGGGATATCTTATTAACCGTGATAAATTCCTAAATAAAATAAAGGCGCGAATGCAGCCATTGAAGGACCGCGGGCGTGCCATCAAAATTGTTTTCGGGATTGTAAAGATCGGTGTCCCATCGTTGTTGCTGTTCAATGCCTTGTTCCCCGCGCCAGGAAATCAGCGGTATTATCTTTTTTCAGGCGCGTTCCTATTTCTGTTGACCGCGGCGTGGTTTGTAAGAAAACAGTATTTGGACAGGATCGTGAAGCTTGGGCTTTACCTGTTGACTCCCTTTGTGATTTACCACTGCGATCAGGGGCTTTATGCGCATTTCAGCAACTCCGTCATTGTTATATATAATTTTTTATATTTGATTCTGTTAATCTCTGTTATCTTGACCATGAAACTGACGCGACGCTTGAATGGATTCAAGAGTTCTACTTTGGATTTTTTGGTCGTTTTTGCCATCCTGCTGATACCGAACTTGCCCCATACGGGTATTTCAGGCTATCATTTAGGGCTGGTGGCAGTAAAAACAGTGATCCTTTTTTACAGCTATGAAGTCTTGGTCGGGGAGACACGGAAAAAATCAATTGGCTTCCCCATCTATGCGGCCATTCTGATTGTTGGTATTAAAAGTTACCTGTTGAATTTATAAACGCCTGTTTATCGTTGCAGAGACACAATTTAGGAGGATTTCGGATATGCGTAGGAATGTATTCATCGCTTTTTCTACAATAATTTTCATTCTTGCCGGTAGCATCGCTGCTTACGCGCAATCTTTTCATGTGGGACCGGGCGACGTGCTGGAAATTTCGGTCTGGCGAGATGAAAATCTTAGCCGTGAGCTTGTCGTTACACCGGACAGCATCCTATCGTTTCCATTAATAGGGGACGTTTACGTGGCCGATATGTCTGTTGCGGATATCAGAAAGGTCGTTACCAAAAAACTGGCCGAATATGTTCCGGACGCATCGGTTTCTGTGATACTAAAGGAAATCAACAGCCTTATGGTTTACGTGATTGGTCAGGTCAAGAACCCGGGTGTGTTTCCCATCACTTTGGAAACCCGCGTGATGCAGGTGCTGGCCATGGCCAAGGGATTGACGGCGTTTGCTTCTGAGCGGGATATCCACATCCTACGCTACACCGGTAATAGTTCCCAGAAAATCGGTTTCGACTATAAAGAGGTGCTTAAGGGCAACAATTTGGACCAGGATATCGTTCTCAAACGCGGTGATGTCATTATCGTTCCATGATAAATTAACAGGAAATTGAGTATGTCAATCGAAATTGGAAATTTGGAAATCAAGGGCATTATCCGGCGGCGAAAAAAAGTATTTTTTATAACGTCCGCATTGATATGCCTCGTATGTTTAATCGTGGCATTTGTATTGCCCTCCGAGTACACCTCGGAATCCACGATTATTGTGGAGAATCAGGAAATTCCGGAAGAATACGTGAAATCCACGATCACGACCTTTGTGAGCCAACGGCTGCAAATCCTTTCCAGGAAAATTCTTAAATACGAAAAGTTGATTGAGATCTGCAAGACGCAGGATTTGTACCCCGACTTTGATACCGACGGTGAAATGGTTGAAGAAATAAAAGAAAACACCAAAATGCGGACCATCGATGTCGATCTTAAAGAATCTGGGGGGCGTGGCAGTGCAACGATTGCTTTTACACTTTCTTTCTCCCATAACGATCCACAAAAGGCACAAGCGGTTGCCAAAATTCTTTCCAATCTTTTTGTAGAGGAAGATCAAAAGGCGCGTCAAAGGCAAGCCAAAACAACAACCCTGTTTCTCGAAAAAGAGCTGGAGAATTTACGCAAACAGGTTGAATTGAACGAGGAACGCATCAGCCGCTTCAAGGCTCGAAATATCAATCAACTTCCCGGATCTACGGATGCTTTTACCCAAACGGTATTCCGCCTGGAACAAAATATCGATAACACCGATTCACGTATTCGGACCCTTCAGGAAAAAGAAATTTATTTGAAGAGTCAAATTGCCAATATCGATCCCATGGTTCCCATTCTCACCGAAGAGGGTAAAGTGGCCAGTAACCCCGCTAATCGACTGAAGTTTTTAAGACTACAATTGATTAGAATGCAGGCCAACTTATCCGAAAAGCACCCTGACATCATACGCCTGAAAAGCGAGATAAAGGAGTTGGAGGAACAACAAGGTAGCGGCGGCAATACGGCACAGTATGAAATAAATCGACTCGCCGAGGTTGAAAAGGATATTGCCCAGCAAAAAGCAAAGCTAGGCGACAAGCATCCAGACGTGATTCGGCTGACCAAAGAAGCGGAACTATTGAAGCAACAAATCATTTATGCCCAAAACAACACAACCGCCGCCAATGAAAATGTCGATAATCCGGCATACATGAATATCAAGGCCCAGATTATCGTTGCCGAGGCAGAAATTGATGCCTTGCGTAAAGAACGCATAAAGTTGACTTCTAAGTTGGACGACTACCAGAAGCGCTTAGAGATGGCGCCCTTCATTGATGAGGAGTACAATTCACTGACCCTGGATTACCAAACTGCGAAGAAGAAATACAACGAAGTGGCCAACAAACTGCACTCGGCCAAAATTGCCCAAATGATGGATACATCGGAGAGTGGGCAACGGTTTCGGGTAGACTCCCCGGCAAATTTGCCTGGGCGCCCCAGTAAGCCCAATCGGCTGCTTATCATTCTATTGGGTTTCGTTCTGGGCTTCGGTTTTTCGGTTGTTCTTGCGGCTTTGATGGAGGGATTGGATTCTTCCATAAAAGCAACGGAGGAGTTGGAGCATCTTGCCGGTGTACCAGTACTCGCCACCCTTTCCTTTGTTGATTCGCCAGAACAGAAGCGACTAAGGCGGGCTAAACAATTGACCGTTTGTGCGACAGTCATTGTCTTTGTCTTGATCGGTTCTTTGCTGCTGAACTGGTTCGTCATGCCTATCGATGATATTTGGCAGAAATTTGAAGATCGTTTGGTTGAAATTGGTGTTCCTCTTGAGAAGGATCACAACAAGATATAACAACAAAAAATCTGGATACACGCAATATGGGAAAAATATTCGAAGCACTGGAGAAGGCGGAGAAAAAAGAATCCACTGGACGGGGTGATTATACCGCAGTTGATGTCGAGAAATCCGATTCTCCGAAAACTGAGGCGCCAGGCAATCAAAAGCCCGTGGTACTTTCCAATAATAAACAACTCCCCGCCGAGGCTGTACCCAAAGAGACACAGACAGAATTCTCTATCCCTGAAGAAAAAACTGATCAGGCGAAAATAAATCGGGGAAACTCAGTGGCGCCGGATCCAGTCGATACCCAATCCTCCATGACATCAGATTTGATACCGAGAGAGAGCCGGGGCGCGGAAAAATCTGCCGAAACAAATACATCCGCGCTTGATGGAAAAACACCGTCGGCAAAATTGGTGCCTCACCAAACTCAGCACAAATCGGAAAAAGAGGATTCTCGGAATTCGGGGGCAAGCAGTGGCCGGCCACGCGCAATTGTCCAACAAGAAGTGACTGGGCAGCCGGCCAAAAAAGAATTGACGTTCGACGGCGATATCGGTCAAGCGAGGCAAAAAAAACGCGTTGACGTTAGATATTCCAAAACAAAAGTACAGTTCAATGACCCTGAGAAACTGAAAAGCAACAGAGTGTTATCGATATTTGACGACGTTGATACGGCGAATCAGTTTAAAATTTTACGAACACAGGTATTAAGAAAGCTCAAAGCCATCGGCGGTAATAGTATTCTGGTAACCAGTGCCAATCCCTATGAAGGCAAAACATTTACCAGCATTAATTTGGGCCTCAGCATCGCAAAGGAATTTGATCGAACGGTGTTGATCATCGATGCCGACATCCGGCGGCCGACCAAGCACCACACGGATTTCTCGACTGAATTTTTTTCGTTGACGGTTGAGAAGGGGCTTACGGATTATCTGGCTGGTGACGCTGCGATTGAGGATATCCTCATCAATCCTGGCATCGATAAAATTACGTTGATACCCGGGGGGGTGCCGGTCGACAATTCGCCTGAGCTTTTGAATTCGGGCCGGATGGAAAAAATGATGGACGAGATAAAGAACCGCTATCCATCCGATCGCTTGGTGATTGTCGATGGTCCGGCGCTTTTGCATTTTCCCGATGCAATGATTCTTTACCGTTACGTGGATGGTGTTTTGCCGGTGGTTGAATCTGAAAGAACATCAACGGAAGAAGTAAAGAAAGTGATGAAACAGTTGCAGGACGTTAATTTGCTTGGCGTCGTTTTGAATAAAAACAAAGGGTAAATGGTGATTGGAAATACCCGTAATTAAATTGGCGGGAAGAGGCAAATTATGTATAACCGGCTTGAATTTAAAGAAAAATATACCTTCAATGGTTCATCGGAGACAACGAAGTCGCGTTTCTCCCATTTCAACCGAGTGCTGATGTTGCCGCTGATATTGGGCGCCTTTTTTTGCTGTTTGACCATTGCCGATGCCGCTGACTGGATGGTTGTCCCAAAAGTGGGGGTGACTGGAGGCTATGATGATAATATCCTTTTTCAAAAAGAGAACAAGATCGATTCATCTTTCATCAAGGTCAAACCAGGCGCTAGGCTGAAATACAAAACGTTGCTTTCTGACCTGACGATGAATGCCGATTGGAACATTCTCAGCTATCTGGATGAGAGTGACTTCGATCGTGTTGACCATGATTATTGGGCAGATGGCGATTACCAATTCACGCAACGGTGGGATGCCAATGTTGAGCTCCGTTACCGAAAGGATTCAACTTTAAATTCGTATCTTGAGGACACTGGACGCGTGATCGAACGTCTCGATCGTGATTACTACTATGCACTCGGTGGCCTATCATACAACATCACAAGGACGTCATGGATAGGTGCTGAATACTCATATGAGAAATCTCAGTATGAGGATGATGAATACCCTGATTATGACAGGCACCGGGTGAAGCTTCGATATGACCATCGATTGAAGAGTGAGGTCGATACCGTTTCCATTGGACCCTCATACTATTATCGCACAAACGATTTAAACGATACGGATTATTATTCTCTTGATGTAGGTTGGGATCGTGAATGGAGCAACATCACCAACAGTTTTGCCTCCATCGGTGTGCGCTATGCGGATATTCGATACGTCGATGACGACGATGAAGATCGATCCGAATGGGGGGTTAGAGCGCGGGTGGAGTTGAATCACAAGGGGCTTGCAACCTTTACCAATTTTGAATATTATCATGATGTTGATACGACTGCCGACGGTACTGATGTGAATGTGGATAATTTTTACCTACGGTATGGATTTAACATCACCGAGAGGCTTGGCCTGGGCATCAAGGGGCGGCTTGTCTTCAGCTATAACCTGTTTACTAGCGAAGACGGTGATGACGAGGTTGATGATAGTCGCTATTATGATGTCGAACCCTTCATGGAATATCAAATATTGGAACGTTTGAGCATGTCACTGAGCTACAAATATCAGAACAGCTCAGAAGACCCCATTGATAGTGAAAATGTACGTGGTCGTAATCAGGTGTGGCTCCAGTTCTATTATGAACTGCCGATGAAATTGTAACCGATGGGAGCCTAATGCGTTAACTATTACCGCTGGCGCTGGCTAATGTGGGCGCCAGGCGCCAGGCGGCAGTTGCAGGGCCACCATCAATAACAAAAGTAGAATTTGCTAATCAAGGTTGCTATAAAATGAACATAGATTTAATTGCCGGGGCTCGGCCAAACTTTATGAAGATCGCACCAATTATCGATGCAATTAAATTACGCCAAGGAAATGGTCGTCGCCTTAATTATCGTCTGATTCACACTGGGCAACATTATGATAGGAATATGAGTGACAGCTTCTTTGAGCAATTGGGAATTCCCGATCCGGACATAAATCTTGGTGCCGGTGGGGGAACCCATGCCGAGCAGACCGCCGCGATCATGACTGGTTATGAAAGGATCCTTGAAAAAGTATCTTCGGACTTGTGCTTGGTTGTTGGCGATGTGACATCCACGATGGCTTGCGCGATTGTTGCCAGAAAAATGGGTGTGAATGTGGCCCATGTGGAGGCTGGCATCCGCTCCGGGGACTGGACCATGCCCGAAGAAATTAACCGGGTTGTAACCGATAGCCTGACCAATCTATTTTTTACAACCTCCGAGACGGCAAATCGTAATTTGGAAAATTGCGGAGTAGACAAATCAGCAATTTTTTTTGTCGGAAATACCATGATCGACACCCTTATCAAACAGTTGCCCAAATTGAAAAAACCACCTTTTTGGGATGAAATTGGGTTGGAAAACAGCCAATACATCGTACTGACCCTTCATCGTCCTGGAAATGTAGATGAGGAATCCAAGTTAACGTCTTTGTTGGATGAAATTACTCGCTGCGCAAAAGGTTTTCCGCTGATATTTCCAGTTCACCCCCGAACCGCCAAAATGTTGAAAACTTTTGGAATCGATCATCCAAATCTTTATATGATCGAACCGTTGACTTACTTGGAGTTCAACTATCTTGTCAAGCACGCGAAAGCCGTGCTGACTGATTCCGGCGGGATTACCGAGGAAACCACGGTACTGGGCATCCCATGTATGACCTTGAGGGATAACACCGAGCGGCCGGAAACGATATCGATGGGAACCAATGAACTCATTGGTACAGATCCCAAGAATATTGGTCCCGCCATGGAAACGCTGTTTTCCGGATCATGGAAAAAAGGCGGGATCCCGGAAAAATGGGATGGAAGAGCGGCTGAACGTATTGTGGACGTTTTGATATCCATGGCGGAGTAAAGGAATGCGCAAAGCACGATGAAATCGGATTAAAAAAAGGGCGGCCATGTGAGGCGGCCGGGAACGAAAAACCCAAACCAATAACGAAAAAGCAGGGGCATTTGCCCCTGCTTTTTTTTATCTCTGGATTGTTACGCATGAACCGATCCAATCTATTCCGTAATTAGTGTTCGTCCATTTAACTGGCGCGGCTTTCCCAGACCATGATGATGACGGCGGTGAGGATGGCCGCGCTGCCCACATAACCCAGCAGGCCGAACGATTCATGCCACCAGAAAAAAGCCACCATCGAGGCGACCACCGGCTCGAGGGTGGCGGTGATGGCCGCCTTGGAGGCTTCGAGGTGCTTGAGGCCTTGATAGTAACAAAAATAGGCACCGTAGGTGGAAAAAAGGGCGATGACGATCAATGTCGCCCAGGCGGTGGCGCTTTTGGGGCTGAAGTCGACCCAGGGAAGCAATGACGCCGCACCGATGGGCAAGAGATAGAGGAAAAGCGTCGGCGATGAATATCGACTCGAGAAATGTTTGCCGAAAATGTAGTACAGTGAGTAGCTGAAGCCCGAGGCCAAGCCGTAGAATACGGCAATGCCAGACACGGCAATGCTACCTCCGCCGCCCGCGACGCAGAAGACGCCAGCCAAGGTCATGCCGAGGGCCGTCACCTTGATTGGCGTGAGTGATTCCCTGAACGTGAAACGGGCGATGACCGCCACCCACGCCGGTGCGGTGTAGAGCAGGACCGATGCCATGGCGGCACCGCCGGCGCGGATGGCCAGTTGGTAAACGCTAAAGAAAAGCGTGATTCCCGTCAGAGCGAAAAGCGCTACCATGGGCAGGTCGCTCACCTTGATCCTGACGCTTTGGGTCAACAGGGCATGGATTCCGAAAAACAGCCATGCCAGAAACGCCCGCCAGAATGCGACCTCCATGGGACCGAGGCCTTCGGAAAACGCCAATCGTGAAAAGGGTCCGATGGCGCCCCACAATACCGCCGCCGCTGCAATGAACAAGTATCCCCGCAATCCGCGTTACCCCTTATTCCACTGTCCGATCGCCCAGGTTGCCGTAACGGTGGTAGTTGATGCTGATTGACTGCTCCTGAATATATTGGAGCAATTCGATTCGGCCTTCCATGCTGACCGGTGTGCGTGAGATATAAAAACCGGTTTTGGCGGCTTCGGTATACACCACCCTGGGCACCCGGTCAGGGCCTGCGTACCGGATTCGTTGCAGTTTGGGCATGAACGCGCACAGATCTGCATCGGTCTGCTGGGCGATGGCCACATCCTTGCAGAATATCCGTCCGCGCCGGGTGTTCAGAAAACCGGTGACCGCGTTGTTCAGACCCGGTGGGATGCTGAGCATCGGCACGCACCGGGTGGTGATGGCCGCGGCAATCCGACCCAGGGTCTCAAAAAGGCTGTCTTGGGAGGTCACCCGAATGGCGACCCGGCCTCTGGGCAAGTAGCGGAACAGGTTGTCCTGGCCACGAAGATTGAAATAGTCGTGCTCGCGCCCAAATTCCTGCTCATACCAATACAGGTAACTCTTGATCGCCCGAACGGTTTTCCACAAATCATCTACAATCTCAGCAGGAAAACGTCCCCACTTCAAATCGATCTCCCAGTGTTGGGCCATGCGTAGCAGGGCGGATGCGTTGGCAATGGGCCCGGATTTCGGCCACGCCACGTCCTTAAAATCCATAAACTGATATACATAATTGGGACTGCCCGCCTTGATGCCAGCCCCCAGGGCGGATTTTCCCATGCCGCCAAACGGCTGGCGCAGGACGATGGCGCCGGTGGTGCCGCGATTAATGTAAAGATTTCCTGCCCTGACGGCCTCCTTCCATTTCATCTGCTCTCGATGATCCAGGCTCTCCAAACCCGAGGTTAACCCGTAGCCGGTCTGATTGGCCAGTTCGATGGCGTGGTCGAGATCGTTGGCTTCCATGACGCCGATCAGCGGACCGAAGAATTCGGTCATGTGGGTGGTCGAGCCGGGTCTGACGCCCCATTTGATGCCCGGGCGCCACAGGTAGGGGTTGGATTCCACTGGCTCGGGCGCCAATGCCCATTCCTCACCGGGTTCAAGGGTCGTCAGGGCCCGTTTGAGGGCGTTGCCCGGTGGATGGATCAGAGGGCCCATTTTATTCTGGAATTCCCAGCACGAGCCCACCGGGAAGCTCTTGGCCGCATCCACCAGTTGTTTGCGGAACAGCGGATCGTCGTAGACCTCTTTTTCCAGGATGACCAGAGACGTGGCACTGCATTTCTGGCCGCAATTGGAAAATGCCGAGTGCAGGATATTCTTGATGGCCTGATCCCGGTCCGACATGGCCGTGACAATGGTTGCGTTTTTGCCGCCGGTTTCTGCGGCCAGGACCATATCGGGACGGTTTTTGAGCATGTTCATGCCTGTGCCGGTTCCGCCGGTGAGAATGACAAAATCCACCCCCTGATGGCCGACCAGTTTGGACCCCACCGCTTCGCCGGAACAGGGCAGGAACTGCAAGGTGTTTTTTGAAACCCCGGCCCGGTAGAAGCACTGAACCAGCTCCCATGCCGTGATCACGGCATCGGAAGCAGGTTTGAAGATAACCGTGTTGCCCGTAGCCAATGCAGCCACCATGCCCCCGCAGGGAATGGCGATGGGAAAGTTCCACGGCGTCACCACCAGTCCCACGCCTTTGGGCGTGGCCGTGACACTGGTCATGCGATCGAACACCTCGGCCGAGTGCGGGTAGAACTCCGTGAAATCGATGGCCTCGGACACCTCGGGATCCGCCTCGGTAAATACCTTGCCCGTGTTTGCCGCAGCCGCGCCGATGAGATCGCCCCTGGCCTTGCGAAGCTCGTGGGCCACCTGGTCCAGGATGGCGTGGCGCTCGTCGAGGCTTTTGGCGCGCCAGCCGTCCGGGTCTGCCTGGGCGGTTTGCACCGCTTTTTCCACGTCCTTTTCCGTGGCCAGGCAATACTTGGCGAAAATAATGCGCGGCCCGCTTTTTTCATCAAAGCGGGCCGCGTCAATGGCCTCCCGTTGATCCCGGTCCACGATTTCCGCTCCGGCCACCACAAGGGGAATGATCGCCGGCCGGCTTGCTTCGTCTACCATCCATTTGTCGCGTATGGATTCCGCCCACCTCGCGTTGGCCGGCAAGGACCAGTCCGTATCCGGCTCGTTGGTAAACCGTTTCGTGTAGTAGCTGCCGATGGTCTTGGCAACGGTTTCCGTCGTTCTGTCTTGGGTGCGATTCGGGCCTTCCGGGGCGATGTCGATATGATCACAGGATTCCAGGAACTGTTGTTTCAAGAATTCCCAGGCCGTGGAATCCGTTTTCAGCGCCGGGGAATACCGGAGAAAATTATCCGGTGCCGTGTTCTCGTCCAGCCGACGGATGAGATAGGCAATGGCGTTGATGAACTGATCCTCGGTCGCTACCGGGGCGTATAAAAGAACGTCGCCGGACATGTCGCAAATGGCCCGACGCACATGGTCGGCCATGCCTTCCAGCATTTCGAACCAGAACTTGCCGGTCACGCCCAGGGCCTTGCCGGTTTCGTGGGCATAAGCCAGCTCGAACAAGTTGTGAGAGGCCACGCCCAGATGCACGGCGGCGATGTTTTCCGGCTGCATGGCAAAGCGAACCATGCGCTTGTAATTGGCGTCCACATCGCGCTTGTTGTCATAGGGCGCCAGGGGCCAATTGAAATGATGCGCCTCGATCATCTCCATTTCCATGTTGGCGCCCTTGACAATGCGCAGGTTGACCGGTGCGCCGCCGGCCGCCACCCGCTTTCTGGCCCACTCGGTCAACCGCTGCTGCAGGGGCCAGGAATCCGGAATGTACGCCTGGAGCACGATTCCCGCGGTATAATCCTTGAGTGCCGGATTGTCCAGGGTGCGCACAAAGGCCTCATAGGTAATGGCAAGGTCCCGGTACTCCTCCATGTCCATGTGCACCACCTTGGGCACCCTGGTGCCATCATGGCGGGTGAATGTGTTCTGTTTGGCTTTTTCGAACAGCTTGGAAAGACGGTCCACCAGAATGGCCACGGTGTGCTCGAATGACAGGGAAGATATTTGAGAGTAAAGGGTTGAGATTTTTACCGAAATGTATTCCACGGCAGGATCGGCCATGTCCTGGATATAAGTCATCAGCCGGTCCTGGGCTTCGGCTTCGCCTAGCACCGCCTCGCCCAGGTGGTTGATGTTCATTCGTACGCCCTGGTTTTTTCTTTTTTCCAGGTGGCTGTGCAAGGGGCCGGGTTCGCCGGGGATGATGGCGCGAGAAGAGGATTGACGCATCTGCCTGACCATCTGTGGCACGCTCACGTGCGTAAGATGCCGGCCCAGGCCCATGAACATCTGGATGAGCAGTTTTTCTACCCGAGAGAAGAAACCGGGCACGCCGAAATCCCGAAGAATATGGTTGACCTGGTCGGCCACACGGTCGTTGTCGTGAGAGCGAAAACACTGGTCGATCATTTTTGTGAGGACCACCTTGTCGTTCGGGTGGGTCAGCAGCTTGAGCATTTGTTCTTGAATGCCCTTTTCCTCACGTGTCAGGAGTTGATTTGCCCGGTCTTGCCATGTTGCGGCCAAGTCCGCAGCCGCCTGTCTGATCTTTCCCTCGTCTATGTCGACCATGTTTACTCCTTTCAGACAACCCCTCAGAGTCTGTTTGAAAAGCCTGGATCAGGCCCGATAACAAGGCGGAAAACGGCTCAAAAGCGGAGCATATATGTTAATATGTGAGCATTTTGAGCCGTTTTCCAACGCCGTTAGTGGGGCTTAGACGGGGTTTTCAAACTGACTCTCAGATCATTCGGACCCTCCCAAATAAGCCTGCAGCACGTCAGGGTTTTTTAGCAAGCCGTCGGCCGTATCGGATACGACGATTTTCCCCACCTCCATGACATACCCTCGATGGGCCAGCTTCAGCGCCATGCGGGCGTTTTGCTCCACCAGCATGACCGTCACGCCGGCCTGATTGATTTGGCGAACGGTTTTAAAAATCTGGTTGACCAGCACCGGCGCCAGACCCAGGCTGGGCTCGTCCAGCAGCAAAAGTTTGGGATTCGACATCAGCGCCCTGCCGATGGCGAGCATTTGCTGCTCGCCGCCGGACAACGTGCCCGCCAGCTGGGTGCTGCGTTCGGACAGGCGAGGGAAAAGCGTATAAATCCATTCCAGACTTTTTGCCACCCGCTCCGTATTTTTAGCCGTAAACGCCCCCAGATTAAGGTTTTCCCGCACCGTCAAGGTCCCAAACACCCGGCGTCCTTCGGGTGACTGGGTAATCTTGCGCGTCACCACTTTATGCGCTGGCAGCTTGTGCAGCGCCTCGCCCCGGAATGAAATTTCACCTTCCGAAACGTTGACCAGCCCGGAAATCGCATTGAGCGTGGTTGTTTTTCCGGCGCCATTGGCACCCAACAGGGTGACGATCTCCCCTTCCGCCACTTGAATGTCGACGCCGTGCAGGGCCTCCACATTGCCGTATTTGACGTGCAGGTTTTTAATATCCAAAAGCATATGTACTCCCTTAAGCGCCGGCTTTAAAAATCGTCTTCATCACTGCCTAGATAAGCTTCAATCACCTGGGGATTCTTTTTGACCTCGTCCGGGGGCCCTTCGGCGATTTTCTTGCCGTATTCCAGGACCACGAGATATTGACACGCCTTCATGACCAGACTCATGTCATGTTCGATCAGCAGTACGGTGATGCCGCGCTGTTGAATTTGAAAAATCAATTCCACAAGGGCGGCCGTTTCCTGTTCGTTCATCCCGCCGGCCGGTTCATCCAAGATGATCAGTTGCGGGTCCGTCGCCAGTGCGCGGGCAATTTCAAGCAGCCGCTGGTTACCGTAGGACAGATTCTTCGACAGATTTTCCGCCTGGGCGTCCAGTCCGGTAAAGCGAAGTTCGGCCAGCGCCTTGCCCAGGCTTTTTTTCTCTTCCCGTCTGGCCTGGGGAAGCCTGAACATCGCCGAAATGGGGCCGGCACGCATACGGCAGTGGCAACCGGCCAGCACATTTTCCAGCACCGACATGTTTTGGAACAGCCGGATGGTCTGAAATGTCCGGGCGATCCCACCGGCTACGATTTTATGGGTGGCCTGGCCGGTAATGGCCTGCGCATCAAAAACAATCTTCCCACGGTTCGGCTTGTAGTTCCCGGTGATCAGGTTGAACACCGTGGTCTTGCCCGCGCCATTGGGGCCGATCAGACCGAATATGGCGCCCTGGGGAACATCGAAGGAGACGTCGTCAACGGCCGTCAGGCCGCCGAATGTTTTGGTCACGTGGTCCAGGGTCAGGAGGCTCATAGGGTCACCTCCTTTTCATCGATTTTGTGAATGGGATACTTGGGCGGCTTGGGCGGCATGATCCCCTGGGGTTTCAGGACCATCATGATGACCAGCACGATGCCGAACACGAGCATGCGGTATTTTTGAAAGTCCTGAAAGATTTCAGGCAAGCCGACCACCAGCAGGGCACCCAAGATGACGCCCGGAATGTAACCGGAGCCGCCCAGAATCACGATCATGAAAAGGGTGACCGACTCTGCAAACGTAAAACTGCTGGGTGAAATAAAGGTGATTTTACCGGCAAACAGGGTCCCGGTCATGCCCGCCCAGATGGCACCGATGACAAAGGCACTGAGTTTGTATCCCGAGGTGTTCACCCCGCTTCCTTCGGCAGCGATTTCGTCCGAGCATAAATAGCGTAAGGCGCGACCGTACCGGGAACGTTCCAAAAGATAAAAAAGCAAGATGGTGACGGCCAAAAAAGCGGTGATCAGAAAAAAATAGTGGGTGGTATTGACGATGCCGTTGACCTGAAATCCGAAAATCGACGGCGGCGCCACGCCAAAAATACCATTGGGGCCGCCCGTGGTGGCCATGGCTATTTTTTTGCACAGGGCCCCGTTTTGAATTCCCGCCGCCATAAAAATGCGGTTGACCCATTTGGCCACGCTGGAAACGGCGTCGTTGACGATGGCGATGCGCACGATTTCCACCATGCCGATGGTGACGATCAGCAGGTAATCGCCCCGCAGATGAATAATCGGCCGGGCCACGACCAACGCGAACAGTCCGGCAAAAATACCCGCCAGGGGCATCGTCCACAGGGTCGGCATGCCGAATTGCACGGATAAAATGGCCGTTGTATAAGCACCAATGGCATAAAAGGCGGCATGCCCCATGTGGAACATGCCGCCATAGCCCAGGATGACGTTTAACGACAGGGCCAGGATGGCGTAGAGACCCACGGTGTTTAGGACGTCGGTCTGGTAGTTGTCCAGAAAAAGGGGAGAAATGATCCAGAGCAGGGTCACCAGGGTGTAGATGATCTGTCGCTTGGAAAAGCGGGGTGTCTTGTTCATATCTTCTCGGCCACCCTTTCCCCCAACAGGCCCGTGGGACGGACAATCAGGATCAAAATCAGCACGGCAAAAGTGATGGCGTCTTTCCAGGCCATGGAAATATAGGCCGCGCCAAGCGATTCGATGACCCCCAATAGCAATCCGCCGACCATGGCCCCCGGAATGTTACCGATGCCACCCATAATGGCCGCCGTAAACGCCTTGAGGCCATACAGCCATCCCATGGTCCATTTGATCTGTCCGTAGTACAGGCCGACCATGACGCCGGCGGCCCCTCCCAAGGCCGGGCCGATGAAGAAAATCAGCATGATCACCAGGTTGACGTTGATGCCCATGAGGCGGGCGGCATCCTGATCGATGGCCGCGGCGCGAATGGCCGCACCGATGGTGGTCTTTTGAATAAATGCATACAGGGCAACCATCAGAACGACCGATGCGCCTAAAAGCAGCAATCGTTTCACCGGAAACGGCAACCCGAAGATGCTCAGCACCTGGGATGGTAGAATCCCATGGGGATACACCTGGGGGTTGGGACCGAAAACCAGCATGATGGCGTTGGAAAAGACGATGGACATGCCAAGGGCCGAAACCACCGCCGACAAGCGGGGAGATGTGCGTAGCGGCTTATAGGCCACTTGATCCAAAAGGATCCCCACAAGCCCCACCAGACAAACAATCATCACCAATAGGAGACCCACGCCCATGGCGAAGCCCAGTTTGTCGGTGAGGGAAAACGCGGTCAAGAGAGAAAGCCCCAAAAAGGCCCCGATGGTGAACAGGTCGCCGTGGGCAAAATTGATCAGCTTCAACACCCCATATACCAAGGTGTAGCCCAAGGCGATGAGGGCGTAGATGCCGCCGATGGCCAGTCCGTTGGTCAGTTGCTGGAAAAATTGCTCCATGGATCAGTTCCCCTGACAGGATATTCAGGTTATTGAAGGATAAACCGACCGTTGGCATCCACCCGGTAAACCCGGTATACATCGCCAACCCGGTCACCCTTGTCGTTGAAAGAGATGGATCCGGTAAGTCCGGGGAAGTCCTTCATCTGGTTGTGCAGGTAATCGGCGATTTTGTCGGAGGCGGTGGATTGAGTTTGTTTGATGGCTTCCACCATGACGCGAAAACCGTCACCGGAAAGAACCGCCCAGATGGAGCCGGGAGCAGCGCCATATTTCTTGTTGTAGGCGGCCAGGAAGGCTTTGGCTTCCTGGGCGGGCAGATCCTGGGGAACCGGTGGAGAAATGAAGTAAAACCCTTCGGCGGCATCCGTGCCGGCGATCTTGACCAAGTCCGGATTGTTGGTTGCGTCGCCACCGATAAACGGCACGTTAAAGCCCATTTCTTTTTTCTGACGCAGCATGAGGCCGGCTTCGGGGTAGTAGCCGGTAAAAAAGACCACTTCGGCGTCTTTGGTTTTAAGTGTGGTCAGGATGGTCGTGTAGTCCTGTTCGCCGGGGGTCAGTGCGTCAAAGAAGACAATGTCGACCGCTTCTTTATCCAAGATCGCCTTTGTTTCTTCGGCCAACCCTTTAGCGTAGGTCGTATTGTCATGCAAAATGGCAATTTTTTTGTAGCCCATGGAGACCAGGGTCTTGGCCGCGACACGGCCCTGCTCGTCATCCCGGGGACTGGTGCGGAAGAAATACTTGAGGCCCTTTTCGGTCAGACGGACCGCCGTCGACCCGTTGGCGATCTGGGGTATTTTAGCCGCGTTGTATATGCCCTGTGACGCTTCGGTCACGGAGGAACCATAGGTGCCAACCACAGCCACAATGCCCTTGGTGACCAGCCGCTGCGCCGCCAGTGCAGCGGTTTGTTCGTTGCCGCCGTCGTCCGCCACGACCACTTCGACCGTTTTGCCCAAAAGGCCACCGTCGGCATTGACCTGGTCGGCCAACAGTTCACAGATTTGCTTCATGTCCTGGCCTTCGGCTGCCCAGGAACCGGTAATGGGAGCCGTAAGGCCGATCTTAATGGTGTCGGCCGCAAGGGTCGGTACGGCCATGGCAAGGATCAGCGCCGTAATCAGAAACAGTCTTTTTTTCATTCCAATCTCCTTTTCAAAATAGGGGGATAGTTGAGGGAAATGAGCAACCGCCTATAAATATGAAACGATACCCTTATCCGGCACCATCGGTCAACCGGATTTTAAATGCCCATACTGTAGTGAATGCATAACAAATCGGCCGTTTGCGCACAGATGGGAGTTGCTTGGATACCCCTCAATTCATTTTATTGCCGGTTTGTTGGAGTGCGTTTCCGGCAATAATGAAGCCTAAGCCGACAATCGTCGATGTCAATATTTCCTCGCCAACCAGAAGACGAATGAAAATCAAGGAGAGAAACGGTGAGAAGAAAATCAGGGTGGAAATTTTGGCCGTGCTGGATGTCAGACGCAGGGCTTTCAGCCAGAATACAAAGGTAATGCCCATTTCAAAAACACCCACGTATGCCGAGCCGACAATCCCCCGCCAGGTGCCGGGCCAGGGAGATGAAAAAATAAGGCAGACCGCAAGAATCAACGGGAAGCCCGCCGTGAAATTTAAAAACAGACCAATTGCCGGATCCGTCTTATCTTTGGCATTGAAAATCCAGAATAAGGCCCAGATGATGGTGCTGCCCAGGGCGAGCGCCACGCCTGGACCGCTTGAAAAAGTCAGGGCCAAAGGATTCCCATGGGTCGAGATAACGACCACACCGGCATAGCTGACGCCGATGGCCGCGGCTTCTCGCCAGCCCAAACGCTGGCCGAGCAAGGGCCAGGACAACACACTCAGGGTAATCGCCCAGGTATAGTTGAGGGGCTGGGCCTCCTGGGCCGGCAAAAGGTCATAGGCTGCAAATAACACAAGATAATAAAGAAAAGGGTTCAACACACCCAACGCGAGGCATCGTCTGAGGGCCAAACGGGGCAAGGCTCGCAACACGGACAGCTTTTTTTGGATGGTTAATACGCCGAACAAACAACCAATGGAAAAGAGATCGGCCCATAGCAATAGCTGCAGCGGGTCCATGTGCCGAAGGGAAATCTTGAATGCCGAGGCTACCGTCGACCAGATCAGGACGGCCGCCAACGCATAAGCATAGGCCTGTCGCTGCCGTGTCATACGACTATTCTGCCTTTTCATAGGCTTGCCGAGCGCCTTGCAGATCGCCAAGCCGGTTGCGAGCCTCGCCGATGATGCGCCAGTTTTTAGCCTTCAGATGGCGGTCGGATCCCGTCAGCAGATTGGATTTGGCCGCCATATTTTCGGCCTGCCGGTATTGGCCTTGCTCTAATCGGATGCGGGCCAGTTCATGCCACAGCAAAGGATTGCGTGGCTCGATGCGCAGTGCACGCTCCAGGTTCTCAATGGCCGCATCCAGTTGGCCGGCGGCGGATTGATCGCCTGCTTGGTTCAGCAATGCGATGACCGCCGTGTTATCTGACGGCGGCGCCGGCGGCGCCTCGGTCGGTTGCATGCCGGCGCAGCCTCCCAGAAATAGGGCGATGATCAACGTGAATCGTCGGCAGGTGACCATTTTCATCGAAACAACCTCTTAAACCAGTTTTTAATGGATTTGCCGGGGGGCGGACCGCAAGCAGCGGAATCGATCGGCGCAGACCCGGCAATGAAGGGCAGTTCCACGGCGCCCGGGCAATCACTGCCGCTGAGCAGTCCTGATGCGGGATCGATCCAGGCCCGTTCGATACCCTCCGGTTCCGGTAAAATAAGCGGTTCGGGATCGAGTTCCGCCATCATGTCGCCCCAGACGGTCATGGCGCCGGCGGCGCCGGTCAGGCCTGTGGGCTGGTTTTTGTCGCGGCCGATCCAGACCACGGCCAGCCGGTCACCGGTAAATCCCGCGAACCAACTGTCGCGGAGATCATTGGTGGTGCCGGTTTTTCCCGCCGCCTGTAAATCCGTAGGCAGTCGGGCTGCCAGACCGCGTGCCGTCCCATCGCGTATTACGTCCTGGAGCGCCACGGTGAGCAGGTAGAGCGACGCCGGGTCGATCACCTGTTCGACTTCCAACGCATAGCGTTGCAGCGGCTGGCCACCGGCGGTCAATACTTCTCGGATTGCTTTTAAGGGCGTTCGGAAACCGCCGGCGGCAATCGTCTGGTAGACCTGCGTCACTTCCATGGGCGATAAGGCGTTGGCGCCGAGCAGACTCGCGGCATAGGCGGTCAGCTCACGGTCGATTCCCAGGCGCTGCAGGTTTTCCATTACCGGCGCGACGCCGATGTCCAGGCCCAGCCGCACGGTGGACAGGTTGTAGGAGTGGGCCAGCGCGGTTCGCAGCGCAACCCTGCCGTGGGATTGCTTGTCGTAGTTCTGCGGCTTCCAATCCTCGGCGCCCTCTTGTTTCAGTACCAGCGGGCGATCATCCAGCAGCGTCGCCAACGTATAGTGTTGCGGGTCCTGGAGTGCGGTCAGGTAGACAACCGGCTTGATCAGGGAACCGATGGGCCGGCGGGCGTCGAGCGCCCGATCGAAGCCCTTGTATCGTGGATTGCGGTCACCAACCAACGCCTGAACCTCTGCGTCGTGGATACGGGTCACCACCAGGGCACCTTGCAGATCTTGGGTCCTACCGCCCTTGTTTTTTTCCAGCCTGGACAGGCGTCCGGCCAGGGATTTCTCGGCGACGTCCTGAACCCGGGGATCGAGCGTGGTAATGATGCGTAATCCTTCCGAGCGCAGGTCTTGTTCCCGATAATCCCGTCGCAACTGACGAAGCACCAGATCGAGAAAGGCCGGATAGGGTGATGTGCCCCGGCGCGGCCGGTCGATGACCCCCAGCGGTGCGGTCCGGGTCTCAAGTTGCTGTTTTTTTGTTATAAAACCACTTTCTGCCATTTTGGCCAACACCAGATTGCGTCGCTCCATCGCCCGTTGCGGATGGCGGCGGGGGTCGTAGTAGGCCGGTCCTTTGAGAAGCGCGACCAAGAGGGCGGTTTCGGAAAGGCTGATCTTCTCCAGCGGCTTATCGAAAAAAAAAGCACAGGCCAGGCCGAAGCCATGAATGGCGCGGTTGCCGTCCTGGGCCAGATAAACTTCGTTGATATAGGTTTCAAGAATTTCCGCTTTGCTGTAATGGATTTCCAGCAGCACCGCCATGGTCATTTCGGTGACCTTGCGCTTCAAGGTTCGCTCGGCGGTCAGGTAGAAATTTTTAACCAATTGCTGGGTCAGGGTGCTGCCGCCCTGCAGCCCCCCACCGGTGACGATGGTAAATGCGGCCCGGGCGATGCCGCGCGGATCGATACCGGGGTGGCTGTAATAGCGGTTGTCCTCGACGGCAATCAGGGCATCGATGACGTGCTGGGGCACATCCTTCAATCCAACCAACACGCGGTCCTCATTGTTCCCTGGATAAATGCCGCCGATCATCACCGGATCCAGGCGGACCAGGTCGAGTGGGGTGCCGTCGGCCCGTCGCTGCAGCGCCTTGACACCGCGGCTATCAAAAATCACCCGTAACGCCATCGATTCTTGACGACCATTACCAAAATCGAACGGTCGTGTCACCAGGTCCACGACCTGACCCCGCCAATGATAATTCCCGGGTTCGCCGGGCCGGCTCGTCTGGTGATAGCCGAGCAAACGCAACTCCGCCAAAAGCGCCGTCGTGCCAAGCTTCAGGCCGGGATAGAGTTCCAGCGGCCGGGCATAGACTCTCGCCGGTAACGCAAACCGTTTGCCCTCGAACCGCGTCCGAACCGTGAAATCAAGATAGGCAACATCGGCCGCCGCTATCATTACACCGAACAGTATGGTGATGAAAAACAGTTTCTTCCAGGTAATTCGCCGCTTCTTTTTCGGCCGTTTTGACCGTTTCGCCATATCGATAATCCGACTAATATTTTTGCGGAACTCGTAAAAAGTCGCCGTTCAGACGGATTCGTAAAAAGCCCGAGATCAAGGCTTGCGAATCCTGAGGAAGGAGGCGTAGTTATCCTACTCCGCAGTGACGAAGGATACGCGTAACGCCGATATCGGGCTTTTTACGAATCCGTCATTTTTAAGTGACGCCGGGTCAAGGCACCCAGCAATCCGCCTGCGGCTGTGGTAATTGATAGCTCATCAGCGTCCGGATATATTGGTCAAACCCGCCTTCCTCCTGGTCCTCGATTTTTTGGACCGCCTTGCTTATCTTCTCGACGATATCCCTATTTTGCACGACATCCAGGGGTGTTTCCCGGGGGCTGGATCGTTGGATCAGAGAATATGCCTGCTTTTGCTTTTGGTTCAAGGAAAGATACCGGTCGATCGCTTCAATCATCTCGGCTTTATGCCGATCCAGACGACCATCCACCTGCATGAGCAGGTTCATACTAAAATCCCCGCACCGAAAATGAGTCGGCATATCATCCAGGTTTTCCAGGAGCAGCCGAATCTCTTCGACCACCTCCTCGTCGTTCATGGGCGCAAAGGTACCGTCATCAATCATCTTCTGCATCGGCGACCGGGGATGCGGGGCAAAGGTTCGCACCCGAATGAAATCCGGACGGATCTGATTGAGCAGCCGCGCGGTTTCCAATGCATGGTCGCGGCTCAAGTCTTTTCCCCCAACTCCCGGCATGATGTATTCGGACAGGGAAATGTCGGACGCCACCACCTTTCGTCCTCCCTCGAGGATATCCGCAGGCTGATTTCCTTTATCGATGAGCTTGAGAACGGCAGCCGAGCCGCTCTCCATGCCCGAATGGATCCGGCGCAGGCCGGCCGTGGTTAACCGCCGGTAATCATCCTGATTTTTCTGTTTCATCGATTTTGCCCGGGCGTAGGTGGTGATTCTTTGAACGTTTGGAAAAATCCTACGGATATAAGCCATAATTTCTATTAATTCGTCGGTCGGCAGAATCAGCGTGTCGGCGTCCTGAAGAAAGGCGGCGGTAAACCGGTGGGCATAACTTTTATACGTTACCGCCATCATGTCGATGTCTCGCTTGACCTCCTCGACCGATCTTCTGGAAAACGTTTTACCTTTAAAGGCCGGACAAATATGGCACCGGTTCCACGGACAATTCCGTGTCACCCGGACCAGCAAACTCGACGCTTCATTGGGTGGCCGTATGGCACCTTGTTCAAACATGCGATCACTCCTTAGCACTCATCCAGAAATGGCCAATTTGCCCGATATCGGCGTTGCACGAAAAATTTAATCCTCGGAATATCAACCATATGACTCCGGTAAAATTTTTCGTGCGCCTTGATCTCGACCAAATTTTCCTATTTCTGGATGGGCACTTCTTAGTAATTATTCAATCGATACGTCATAAGGCACCTTGACGTATTTGGCAACACCTTGAGGCAGTCTCTCTACGTCCATGTTTTGGGATTCAGAGCGATATATTAATGATTGGTGGTAGATATCCTATGTCGGGTGGCGTGTAGCGATATCCGCCAATGGACCGTTGAGTTTCGTGCCACTACCCAACCTGCAACCCCAGCAAAATGATCCAGCATGCCATAATATCCTCTCGTTCCCATGCTCTGCGCATCTCCGTCAACTTGAGCGGTAAGATAGTAGGTCGGGTCGAGCGCAGCGATACCCGACAACCGACAGGTAGCGTTCATTTGCCCTTCAATCTGTTGGGTTTCGTACCGCCGCCCAATATAGGATGCTGACAAGGGACAATGCAATGCCAAGTCGTTGTCGTGGTCAGCGAAGCGGTGGTCGGTATCGGTATCGAGAAAAGGAAATACCGATACCGACGGCGACAACGATACCGACCACGAGGATATTACGCAAAGGGTTTTGATCACGCTTCCATGCTCAAGTGTGGGAGCGCGCGCCGATGTTCACTTGAACGAGATTAGGGTTCCCAAGCAGAGCTTGGGAACCCGTTAAGTTGACGGGTATGCGCAGCGCATGGGAACGAGGGTTAAGTGGGCGAAGTTAGAACCAGGCACTGGTATAAAGTGGTCAGAGTTGGTAAGAAACAAGGTGAGCGGTTAGGTTCTATCAATTAGCCGTTAGCCCTTGTATTGCTGATCGCTAACAGCCAATGGCCATTCGCTCAAATTAGGGATAAATGACAGGAGGGTGCCATGGCCCAGGTGAGCGATCCGGCGGTGATCGCCGCGGTTAGACGGTTTTTTCAGCGGCCGGAGGTGCACGGCAGCATGGAACGGCTTGCTCGGCGGTTGCCGGACTCGGCCGAGATCGGCGTGGCCGGGGGGGCGTTGCGCAATTTGGTCATCGACCTGCTGCACGGCGGGGCACCGCCCACACAGGATATCGATGTCTTCATCGGCGGGGTGAAACGCCATTTCGCCCTCTCCGCGCTGTTGCGTGATCAGCGTACCCGGCCGACGGGGCTGAAGGGGATACGCTGGTATCCGGAAAATTCGCCGTTTGTCTTTGATTTATGTCTGCTGCCGAATTTTTTGGTCATCAAGACGTACCACCTCGGCCCGACCATGCAGAATCTTTTGGCTAGCATCGATTTTACGGCCAATGCGATCATCTACAACTATACGCGGCAGACGCTAACCGAAAAAGGCTGCATGGCCGCGATCCGTGATCGGGTGATCGATTTCAACAGCCAGCTGATCCCCGGCAAATGCTTGATCGCCTACCGCATCCTCGTGATTGGCCATAAGACGGGATTCCATTTCTCACGGCCGGTGTACCGGTTTCTCAAGGATCAGCTGGATCTGGAAACCCTGACCCAATTGAAACGCGTGCTGCGCGCCAAACTGGGCAAGACGATGGCCGCCGATGTTCTGGCCGATTATGATGCCCTGTGCCGGATGCGTTCCTATGATGACTATCTGCTCATGCAAGCCTAACCCCCCTCCATTTTAATCAGCGCCGCTCAATCTTGCTTGACACGATCGCCGCATACCCACTACAACCGATCCGGTTCGGAGATATCAATCGTATTGCCGGTCGGTTGGCCACGATTCCCCTTAACCCGCTTTCAGGAAATGTATGCATGTCCCGGCAAGATCTGCTCGCCAGAACCCTGCTGCTCGACCTGGAGACCACGCGCACCGGGCGCATCCGGCATGTGGGGGCCGTGCTGGGCAACACGGTGTTCGAGAAGAAGGCGCCGGCCCATGGCCGGGAGACCCTGCAAACCCTGGACGCGCTGGCCGGCCAAGCCGATTTCGTGCTCGGTCACAACCTGCTGGGACACGATTTTCCTGTTCTCGCATCCACGTCGGCCTCCTTGCGGCTGCTCGACAAACCGGTCATCGATACGCTGTATCTCTCTCCCCTGGCCTTTCCCGAGAATCCCTATCACCGCCTGGTCAAGGACTACAAACTGGTTCGCGCCACCCTGGGCGACCCGGTGGCCGATGCCCGTCTGGCCGCGTCGGTGTTTGCGGACCAACTGGATCGTTTCGCGAGCATGGCCGCAAAATTTCCCGCCCGACTGGCCTTCTTCCGGTTTTGTTTCGAAGACGCGGTGTTCAACGGTTTCAGCGGCCGGGGATTGGCGGCGGTTTTCGAATGGCTGGAAGCGGATCGCCTGCCGTCGGTTTCGGCGGCGATCGACGGGTTCATGGCGGCCACCGAGGGGATCGTCTGCCGGATGGCCGCCGCCGCGCTTCTTCCCGAGATCGTCGCCGACGCCACCCGGCGTCCCATGCTGGCCTATTGCCTGGCCTGGTTGCAGGTGGCCGGATCCAACTCGGTGTTGCCGCCGTGGGTGCGCCACCGTTTTCCCGGCATCCCGGGTATCCTGAAGCGCCTGCGCGACGAGGCCTGCCACGACCCTGACTGCCGTTACTGCCGTGAAAGCCATGACCCGGACCGCCACCTGGCATGTTTTTTCGGCTTTTCCGCCTTTCGCGAGAAGCCGGCCGATGCCGACGGTCGCAGCCTGCAACGCGAGATCGTCTGCGGCGGCATGCGTGACGAACCGCTGCTGGCCATTTTGCCCACCGGGGGCGGCAAGTCTCTGTGCTATCAATTGCCGGCCCTGGTGCGACACTGGCGGCGGGGGCTGCTCACCATCGTGATCAGCCCGTTGCAGGCCCTGATGAAGGATCAGGTGGACAACCTGGTCAAAAACACGGGTACCCCCTTTGCCGAAGCGGTGTACGGCCTATTGACGCCCGTCGAACGCGGCGCCGTATTGGAACGCGTGCGCCTGGGTGACGTGGCCATCCTCTACCTTTCTCCGGAACAGCTGCGCAGCCGTTCGGTGCAGCAGGTGCTCAAACAGCGCGAGATCGGCTGCTGGGTGTTCGATGAAGCCCACTGCCTTTCCAAATGGGGACATGATTTCCGTCCCGACTACCTCTACGCGGCACGCTTCATTCGCGAGTTCTGCAACCAGAACAACCAGACCCTGCCGCCGGTCTGCGGCTTCACGGCCACGGCCAAACAGGATGTCATCGAAGAGCTTCAGGATCACTTCCGCGACCAGCTCCAGCAGGATCTGAAGCTTTACAGGGGCGGGGTGGCGCGCGACAACCTGACCTTCGAGGTGCTGCCCGTGGCCGAGCCCCAGAAACCGGCCCAGACCCTTCAGTTGATCCGCGAGACCCTGGATGCGGACGAAGACGCCAGCGTGGTCGTCTACGCGGCCACGCGGCGCCACACCGAGGAGATCCGCGATTTTCTTCAGCACCAGGGGGTGGTGGTGGAGGCTTTTCACGGTGGTCTGGAAGCCAAAACGAAACGCGATGTGATCGAGGCGTTCGTGGCGGGGCGCGTGCCGGTGATCAGCGCCACCAATGCCTTCGGTATGGGCGTGGACAAGGCCAACATCCGGCTGGTCCTGCACGTGGACATGCCCGGCTCCCTGGAAAACTACATTCAGGAGGCCGGCCGCGCCGGCCGCGACCGGGAACCGGCCCGCTGTGTGCTGCTGTACGATTCGGCGGACGCCGATTTCCAGTTCGGCCTCGGCGCGCTTTCCGAAGTCAAGCAGCGCGAGATCCAGCGCATCCTGCGCGCCCTTCGTCGGGCCAGACGCAATGAACGGGGAGAAATCGTCATCACCAGCGACGAACTGCTGCGTGACGAGGAACTGGCCGACCAGCTGGCGGAAACCCCCGATATCCGCGATACCAAGGTCAAGACGGCCATTTCCTGGCTGGAGCGGGCCGGTTTCCTGCAGCGCAACCAGAACCTCACCGAGATCTTCCAGGGTCGCCCCCTGGTGGGCAGCCTGGACGAGGCCCATGCGCTGATGGCCGGGCTGAGTCTGGCGCCGGCCACCGAGCGGTTGTGGCTGAATATCCTGCGACTAGTCTTCAATGCGCCTCGGGATCAGGGGCTCAGCGCCGACAGCATTGCCGAGGGGCTCTTCCCGGATGTCGAACCGCTGACGCAGATGGCGGCCTCCACCGGCCAAACACCGGCTCAGCTGGTGATTCAGGCCCTGCACGACATGGCCGATGCCCGCATCCTGGATCGTGGCCTGATGCTCTCGGCGATTTTCCGACCGCGAGGCAAAAACAATGCCCTCAAGGTGCTGGAGACGATCAGCGACATCGAAAACCGGCTGCTGGCCATTTTGCGCGCCGAAGACCCGGATGCCGACGATGGCCGGTGGGTGCCCCTGAGTGTGCGTCAGCTTTGCCAACGATTACGCAGCGAGGGCGTGGATACCTCGATTCCGGTCGTCCAGAGCCTGATCAGAGGGCTTTCCTACGACGGCAAGGGGCTGGCCGCCAGCCAGGGTAGCCTGGAGCTGCATCATGTCAGCCGCGACCGCTACGATGTGCGACTGCAGCGCAACTGGAAGGCCATCACCGGCACGGTGGCCCTGCGCCACAACGTGGCCCGCACCATCCTCGAGGAGCTGATCCGCCTGGCCGTCCAACGGTTATCGGCGGATAAGGGTTCCGAAGACCTGGAGAACGGCGACGTCAATCTGTCCTTTTCCAGCAATGATCTGGCCACAGCCATGGCCGGCGATATCACCTTGTCGGCCACCGTGAGAAAAGTGCTGCCGGCCATCGACCGCGCACTGATGTTCCTGCACGAGCACAAGGCCATCCATCTGCAGGGCGGCATGGCCGTTTTCAGGCAGGCCATGACCATTCGCATGGCCCCCGACATCAAGGGGCGGCGTTACGGCAAAGGCGATTTCAAACCACTTTCGGTCCACTACCGCGAGCGCCGCTTCCAGGTCCATGTGATGGCCGAGTACGCGACGCTGGGGCTGGAGAAGATCGCCAGCGCCCTGACTTTGGTGTTGGATTACTTCAGTCTGGGGCGGGTGCGGTTTCTCAACCGCTATTTCTCGGACCGCCGTGAGTTGATCGAGAAAGCCACGACGGCCGAGTCCTACCGGCGCATCGTCGAACGGCTGGGCAACCCGGTGCAGATCGGTGCGGTGGGGGCGCCGCCCGAAGACAACCTGCTTATCCTTGCCGGCCCCGGCGCCGGCAAGACCACGGTCATCGTTCACCGTTGTGCCTACCTGTTGCAGGTGGAGTGCGTCCCGGCACGGCAGATCCTGGTGCTCTGCTTCAATCACAACGCCGCGGTGACCCTGCGCAAACGACTCTTCAAGCTCATTGGCCGGCGGGCGCGCGGGTTGACCGTGGTGACCTATCACGGGGCGGCCATGCGCCTGGCCGGTATCAGCGTCCGGGACATGATGGAACCGGCACGTCCGGGGCCAGCGGCACCCGAGCCCATCGATTTCGACCGGATCATCAAGGATGCCCTGAAATTGCTGCGTGGCGAAAGCGCGGTTTCCGGTGCCGAGCCCGACCTCTTGCGCGATCAGCTCCTGGGCGGTTACAGTCATATCCTGGTGGACGAGTACCAGGATATCGACCCGGATCAGTACGACCTGGTGTCGGCCATTGCTGGCCGCACCCAGGCCGACCGGGAGCGGCGTCTGGCCATCCTGGCCGTGGGTGACGACGACCAGAATATCTACAGCTTTCGGGGTGCCAATGTCGCCTTTATCCGTCAGTTCCAGAAGGATTATCCGGTTCAGCCGACCTATCTGGTGGAGAACTATCGTTCCAGCCGCCACATCATTGCCGCGGCCAACCAGCTGATCAAGGGCAACCGCGACCGCATGAAGGGCGACCACCCCATCCGCATCAACCGTGAGCGTGCGCACGCCGAGCCGGGTGGCCGCTGGACGAATCTGGATCCGGTGGCCCGTGGGCGCGTCCAGGTGATCGACGTCGACTCCGCCGTTCACCAGGCCGGGGTCGTGGTGGCCGAGCTGCAGCGTCTGGCGGAACTGGATCCCGGCCTCGACTGGAATGACTGCGCGGTGCTGGCCCGTACCCGGTCATCGCTCCGACCGGTACGCTCGGTTCTGGAGCAATGCGCCATACCGGTGAAACGGATGCTGGAAAAATCCTTTCCCGTCCACCGGGTCCGTGACGTGGCAGCCCTGATCGACAGGTTGAAGGACCAACCGGCGGGCAACCTCCGGGCATCGGACCTGTTGCCAGGTGATGCCGCGGGCGGTGACGATTGCCACGGTGGCCTGTGGACGTGCCTGCTGGCCGGTTTTCTGGAAAATTATCTCGCCGAGACCGGTGATGCCCTGCTGCCCGCCGCCCGGCTGCTGGACCATCTGTTTGATTTTCTCGCCGAACAGCGCCGCGAGAAGATTCTCGGCAATGGCGTTTTCCTGGGTACCATCCACGCCGCCAAAGGCATGGAGTTCAATCATGTGGTCGTGCTCGACGGCGACTGGGGCCGGCCCGGCACCGCCGACGAGCGGGAGGCCGAACGCCGGGTGCTCTACGTGGCCATGACCCGGGCGAAAGAGACCCTGGCGCTCATGCGACACCGACGCAGCGTCAATCCCTATTTGCGCGATCTCAAGGGAGACCATCTGATGCCGCGCCGACGCCTGTCGTCTGCCCTTCCGGATGCTCAGGCGGCGGTTTCCATCCATGATATTTTGGGGTTGGATGAGATTTTTATGGACTATGCCGGTGGTTTTGCGGCATCTCATACGATCCACCGCCGGCTTGGTGCGCTCAGCCCCGGGGACGGGGTCATGCTGACGGCCGGGCCGCATGGCGTCGAGATTCGTGATGGCGACAACGTCTGCATCGGCCGTCTGTCCGCCAAGGGGACCCAGCGTTGGCAGCCGCGGTTGGCGGATGTGGTGGAGGCGAGGATCCTGGCCATCCTCAGGCGCGACCGACTTGACCCGGACGCGCGTTACCGCGCCTGGATCAAAACCGACAGGTGGGAACTGCCGGTCTTGGAAGTGAGACGACGAACCGCCGGATAGGCCGACTGCCGTTGCTGAATCACGTTTCTACCCTGAACGCTGAATTTTGGAATAGAACTGGAGGTAAACATGAGTTTGTTGAAAGTCGATACGGAAAAATGCAAACAGGACGGGCTGTGCGCCGGGGACTGCCCGGCGGGAGTGATCTATTTTAAACCCGGTCGGTATCCTGAACTCAAACGCGGCGCCGAGGCCATGTGTCTGCGCTGCGGCCACTGTGTGGCCATCTGCCCTCATGGCGCCATGGACCACGTCGAGGTGCCCCTTGGCGATTGTCCGCCCATCGATCCGGCCCTGGCCATAACAACGGATCAGGCCCTGCAGTTTTTGCGCTCGCGGCGTTCGGTGCGCCGGTTCAAGGCCGGTCCGGTGGACAAGGCCGGTCTCGAGCGGCTCATCGGAATCGGCCGTTACGCGCCCACGGCCAGCAACGCTCAGTTGCTGCGCTGGCTGGTGATCAACGATCAGGAACGGCTCACGGGCATCGCCGGCAGGGTGATCGACTGGATGCGCGGCCTCCTGGACGGTCCCGGGGAAGGCGTGCTGCCCTATATGCCGGCGGTGGTCAAGGCCTGGGACAAGGGGTTCAACCCGATTTTCCACACCGCTCCCTGCCTGGTGGTGGCCATGGCCCCGGCCGGGTCGCGCAACGGCATGGTGGACGTGAGCCTGGCGCTCTCCTACCTCGAACTGGCCGCGCCCCAGTATGGCATGGGGACCTGCTGGGCCGGCCTTTTGCAACACGCACTGGAATGCAGCCCAAAGATCAAATCCGAAGTGGGGATCCCGGCCGATGTTCCCTACCACTATCCGATGATGATCGGTTATTCCAAGGTGCGCTACCACCGTTTACCCGAACGCAAACCGCCGCGGATCACCTGGGCCTGAGAAAATCGAACCGCTTCCCGGACCGGGCGTGGGGTCAAAGGCGGTGGTGGCTCCGCAGGGCATGTACCACCAGAAACGAGTCCCACTGGCGCTGTTCGTCTCCCCAGCTGCCGTCGTCATTCTGGGTAACGACCAGCCGGTCGAACGCCTTTTGGCACGGGTCGCCGGTCAGCGCCGGATCCAGATGGGCCAGGGCGTTGAGCATTTGGTAAAACGGGATTTCCTCACCCCAGCCGCCGTCGGCGTCCTGCCGGCCGGACAGCCATCGGACGACGCGTCGGGTGGCGGGATGCCCGGCATATCTTGGATGCACCACCAGCGCTCGGAAGCGGTTGTGGATGCCGGCCGCAGGATGGCCGGCCATGGCCGGCGATGAATCCATGCCGGCCACCATGCCATCGTAAAGCCGGTGTACGACGGGATCGGTGTTCATACCGAAGATCGTGGCCAGAAACAGGGTGGCCGGCAGGATCAGGTCGGACGCCGGAGCCGGCGCGAAGGGCAGGCCGCGAAGGGCTTCGGGGTCGATCGCTTTCTGGCCTTGGGCGGCGGCCAGGCCATCGGCCGTTTCCAGCAGCCGGCGCAGGCCCTTGCGGATCGTCTCGTCGGCATCGCGTACCGTCAGGTGCAGCCCGAAGAGACGGTGGATGGTCTCCAGCGCCGAGTCCTGCCACCATCCATCGGCACCGCGTCCCTGCAACAGGTCGTCGACCGTGGTTTTAAAATCGGCCTGCCACGCCCGGGTACGGGCCTGGTTCATCCATTTCTGGCGGGCGTACAGGGCCGGCGGGGTTCGGCTGTCAAGAAAAATGAGAAGGGGATCGTGGTGAAGCGGCCGTGTGTTCATGAATACCCTTAGTGGTATCTATACCTTGATAGGAAGTGCTCAGGCGATAATCGTAAACATAACCCCGATAATGGCGGCCAGCAGAGTGCCCGGTAGCATGGGGAGCAGGGCCTGGAAATGGTCGCCTTCCTATCGTTTTGTTGTTCCATATTCTTTGCCTTTTTTCGATGCGTACTCGAAAAGGGAATCGTTACGATTAACCATAAACCAGGGTGGGCAGTACCGTGGCAATCTGCGGAAAGATCAGCAGGAGTGCGGTCAGGACGATAATCGCCGCCAGAAAAGGCAGAATTCCTCTGTAAATCGTCTGTAAGGGCACATCCGGTACAATCCCTTTAATGACGAACACATTGACCCCCACGGGGGGGGTGATAACGCCCATTTCCCCCACCATGACGATGATCACACCGAACCAGATGGGATCGAAATTGAATCGGGTCACGATGGGAAAGAAAATGGGGATCGTGACCACGATCAGGGCCATGGAATCCATGAAGAACCCGCCCACGAAGTAAATCAGCACGATGACCCCCATGATGGCCATGGGGGGGATGGGCAGGTCGCCCACCCAGTCGGCCAGCATGAAAGGGATATTGGAAATCGTCAGAAAGTGACCGAAAACCGCTGCCCCGGTGATGATAAAGAGCACCATACAGGATGTCCGGATGCCGTCCCGGAGCACATCGACGGTTTTTTTAAAACGCAGTTTACCCCTGAACAGGCCGATCAGAAAGGCGCCGAAGGCACCGATGGAGCCGGCCTGGGTGGGACTGAACCACCCCAGGAAGAGTCCCCCGATGGTAAGCAGGAAAAGCAATAGGGCTTCCACAATCCCGCCCAGGGACATGAGCTTGGCTTTCAGGCTGGTCCGCGGACCGGCGGGCGCCAGACCGGGGCTTCGCAGGCAGAGGATCACGACCGTGATCACGAAGAACAGGGTCATGATGATGCCGGGCAGGATCCCGGAAATAAACAATTTCCCGATCGACTCTTCGGTCAGGATACCATAAACGATCAATACCGTGCTGGGGGGGATGAGGATGCCCAGGGTGCCGGCCGAGGCCACGGTTCCCGTGGCCAGCTGATCGTTGTAGCCGTACTTCTTCATTTCCGGCAGGGCGATCCCCCCCATGGTGGCTGCCGTCGCCGCGGTGGACCCGCAAATGGCGGCGAATCCGGAACAGGCCACCACGGTGGCGACGGTCAATCCCCCCCGAAACTGGCCCAGCCAGGTATAACAGGTTTTGTACAGCCGCTGGCTGATCCCCGATGCATAGGCCATGGAGCCCATGAGGATGAACATGGGAATCACCGACAGGGGATAGGAGGACAGGATTTCGTAGATGTCCTGGGCCAACAGGGTCAGCGCCGATTCGATGCCGTTCAGATAGGCAAAACCGGCAAGGCCCACCAGCGCCATGGCAAAGCCCACCGGCATGCGCAAGATAAACAAAACCAGCAATACCGCGATACCCGTCAAACCGGTTGCTTCAGGACTCATGGGAGAACCCCTCGACCAGTGCTTGGACCAGATTGACGAAGGCGGCGATGCAGGCCGGAATAAAAGCTGCGGCGGCACCATAGACAAACGGATAGAGCTGAATGCGAATGGTTGGACTGACCTCTCCATAAGTCTTGAAGTCATACCCGTGGGCAAACAACCGCCAACTCATGATGACGAACAACAAAAAAACGAAGCCATGGATCAAGCAAGCGGTGATCCGTTGCAACGATTTGGGCAGCAGGGGAACGAAGAATTCCACGGTAACATGCCGGTGGGCAATGAAGGATGCACCCAACGCGAAACTCATGCTGACCAACTGGGCCAGCATCATCAGATCCAGGGAACCGGGAACGGGCTTCAGAAATGCCTTGGCGCCGACAACGTCTACGGTGGTGAGCAGCATCATGAAGAGGAAAGCGACCAGTCCCATCCCTTCCACGACCGTGCATAGCGAATCATTCCAGTGTTTGACATTTTTCAGAGAAAGCATAGACACCTGTTTTTTATAAAAAACAACTCAACTAAAGATAGCCCAGGACAGGCCAATCAGCTAACGGCTGACCGCCCAATTTAGAAGCGAACCAGGCATCGATCACCGGACTTCGGGTGGACCCGTCGTCGATTTGATCTGGAACCACTTCTGTTGTTCAAGCAGCTCATTTTTGCGTTTGTTTAAAAAGTCGATCCAGGACCGGACTTCCGCTTCGGCATATCCTTTACTCACCATATCCTTGACATAGGCGTCGATCACCGGCTGCACCGCCTTGACCCAGCGGTCGAATTCAGCCTTGGGCAACTCGATGTACGCGACGCCTTTCTCCTTGCCGAAGGCCTCACCCGGAAAGTCGGAGGCATTCCATGAGAGGGCGAACCGCTCTTTGTACTCACCGCACAATTGGTTGAAAATCGGCTTGATGTCATCGGGCAGCCGTTCATAGCTGCGTTTGTTCATGGCTACATAGAAGGGGTAGCTGGGGCCCACGTTCCAGGAGTTGGTCACGTGGCTGACGATCTCTCCAAAACGAAAGGCCTTGATACCTTCTCCGCCGACAAAGACCCCTTGGATCACCCCCTTGGCGATGGCGTCATAGGTTTCCACAATGGGTGTGGGCGCCGGGGTGCCGCCCAGGGCCTTGACCACTTCGGCCATGCGTCCGGGGGCGCGGATGGTCATGCCTTTGAAATCTTCCAAGGTTCGCAACGCCTTCGTGGCGGCCAGTACGCTGGGGGTGTTGGCGTGCATCCAGAGCACCCTGACTCTGTCCCACTCTTTGGGTTTGAATTTCTCATAAAAGTCATTCATGACCATGTTTGCCACCCATCCGGTGGGGTAGCCGATCGGCAGTTCGCAAACCTCGGTCACCGGAAAACGGCCCGGTGTGTAAGAAACATGGGAGAGACCGATATCGGTGATGCCGGTTTCGATGGCCTTGATCATGGCCGGCGCCTTGGCCAATGAACCGCCGGGAAAGAATTGGACCTTGACCCGTCCGTTGGTACGCTTTTCCAACTCGGCGATAAACGCCTCGCTCGTCTTGTTGCAATGCTGCGGGCCCGGCAGGTAAGAGGCAAATTTAAGATGAATGACCTTGTCGGCCGCAAAAAGGGTTCCCTGGGGTACGATCAGCAACAGGGCCAAGAGGGCAATGATTCCGACTACGGTCTTCTTGCTACGCATGGCGTCTTCCTCCTTCGGGTTGTTGGATGACCACTGAATGAAAACTTAGGTGGACGATTGGATCTACACCACCACCGATGACTGAATTCCATTCAACTCGTTATTCGGCTTCATTTCAATATCTTTTTTCAGCGCCTGCTTATCTAATTTCTGTGCCGCCGTAACCGGCATGGAATCGATGAACTCGATCCGCTCCGGCAGTTGCAACACTAAAGCCTTCTGTCCCTTGAGAAAGGTGATCATGTCATCGAAAGTCAGCCGGGTCGCCTCCCTCGTCTCGATATAGGCGCATACCCGTTCCCCCATCAGCGGATCGGGCATGGCGATGACCGCCACCGCAGCGACATCCGGATGGCGACCGATCAGGCCTTCGATCTGTGTGGCACTGATGCTTTCGCCCCCGCGGTTGATCATCTCCTTCACCCGGCCGGTAAGGGTCACATAGCCCTTGGCATCGATGGTGGCCAAATCGCCGGTCCGAAAGTAGCCCTCCGCGTCGAACACGCTGGTATTCTCTTCCGGATTGTCATAGTAGCCCGAGAAAACGCCTAGCCCCTTGAGCAGCAGTTCGCCCGAAAACGTCGACCGTTTTATGGTGGTCATATGGACACGTGGGTCTGCCGACGGTACCGCAAATGGTATCGTAGTCGTCCACGGTGCGGGTGATGCAGGTCATGCCTTCGGTACCGCCGTATCCGTTGTAGAACCGCATGTTGAGCTTTTCCATCACCGCCTTGACCAAATCGGGATGACTGGCCCCACCGCCGCTGTGCATCTTTCGCAGGCTGCTCAGATCGTATTGGTCGAGATCTTCGAACTGAACCATCCGCTTGGCCAGGGTGGGCACCCAGATGATGGCCGTCACCTTTTCCTTCTCGATGGTTTGGCGTATTTCCGCATTGTCCGTCGTAGAGAGAAACACCACTTTGCCCATGGTGATCACGCTGCCCAGCAAGCCTTTGGTAAACGAAAGATCGTGTCCGATGGGCCCGACGATCAGATTGACATCTTCGCCATGCTGCTCCCAGGAGAAAGAACAGGATTCCACGCCACATACCAGGCTGTCATGATTGCGCGGAACGATCTTCGGCGCCCCCGTGGTTCCCCCGGTGGGCCCCATGTGGGCAACCTGCATGGGATCCGGATTGCGCCGAGACAACGCGGCACGGGTTTCTTCATTCAGCTCGGACTGTTCGATCAGCGCTTCGAGGCTGGGGAAATCCCGCCCCGCGATTGTTCCGCGGACCGTAATCACATGCGTCATCTCGGGATGCGCCTGACACACATCGTTGACGATGGGCGAAAAATCGACCTTATGGATTTTTCGGGGAAGGATCCATGCCGTCGCGCCGGTAATTCGAATGAGTCGGTCGATTTCGAATTGTCGGTAGCGCTCGATCAACAGCACGGGCACCGCGCCGATTTTCTGGCATGCAAAATAGGCGAAGACAAATTCATTCCAGTTGGGCAGCTGGATGAGCACGCGATCCAGTGCTCCGATGCCCAGTCGCATGAGTCCGATGGCGAGCCGGTCGACTTTTTCCCGGGCCTGTCCGTAGGTATACCGGCTGTTTTCATCCACGAAGGCTTCCTTGTCCGGATGCGTGTCCGACGCTTTGTCAAACAGATCTCCGAGTGTAATGCCGCGCCACCAGCGTTTATCGATGTACGTCTTGATGTCCGCTTCTTTGTACGGTGGAACGCCTTTCAACAGTCGCACCATTGTTGGTCTCCTGATTCGAAACGCGGGCGTTGCTTCTCGGTGACGATTCATTTTTATCCGCTTTGGGGAGATGCCGCCGAGACCAGAAAGTGATCATATTACAAACATTTGATCACATTATGATCGACTATCATGAAGGTATTTTGGCGTCAAGAAAAATTAAAATCTTGTATAGATTATGAATTTCATTCAAAATTGGATTTCAAACCACCAGGGAAACGGATCACGCGAGATGGATTGGATCTTCCGTTGGCAGCGGAGGAATTTGATTTTTTGGGTCTGAATGGTTACACAAATGAGAACTTAACCTGAGATATGAAGTCGCATTGCCCACATCATGCAAAGGGTCCGGTAGATGAAAACTAACGATCAAGCCAAACCCACCTATTATGTGCAGTCGGTCGACCGTGCCATGGACATCCTCGAATGTTTCACGTTCAAACGAAAAGAATTGACCCAGGGCGAAATCATTCGACAAACCGGACTCAACCGAACCACGGTCTTACGCCTGCTGTCGCATTTGTCCAGTCGGAATTACCTTACCTACGACAGCCAGACGCGGGTGTATCAACTGGGGAACAAAATGCTGGAATTGGGGGGGATCGCATTATCCTCGGTTTCTCTGCGAAAGATTGCGGGTCCCTATCTGACAAGGCTGCGCAACGAACTCGGACATACGATTCTTCTCGGTGTTTGATCGAAAGGATGTCGTGGCGCAAACGGTTGAGAAGGTGAAAAATACAGCCCTTGCCATATCGGAGGGCCTGGGCAAAAAAATGGGCTGATTCCCATTGCGGGTACTAGGCCGTCTAATACAGGGACTAACGGCGGTTGCCAATGAGGTCCAAAAAGTGCAATATGTTCATCCAAGAAGATAGATGCTTTTTTTACACAAAAACGCAATCCTGAGAATGTTGTGGTTAAGGCGGGATCGCGCGAGACCATATACAGAAAAAGGAGGTCCAACAGATGAAGACAACCCCGCCGCCCCCGCCAAATACGCCCGGAAAAATCTCAAACAATTCAAGTCGCGAACCCACCGGTTCATTGGATGCGAGGAGCAAAACCGGCAAGAATCTGTTTCTTCTTGTCCTGGGTATGTTCGCCGCAGGTGTTTGCATGATGGCTTGGGGCGGTTATGAAATTAAAGGCTCCCGGGAGAGCGGCAGTTGGCCAAGTACCAACGGCACCATCACGTCTTCCAGTATGAGTAAACGGACAACCAGGGATTCGAATCACCGCACCCGGACAACCTACTATCCGAAAATAGGCTTTCAGTATCAGGTTGGCGGACGAACCTATACCAGCACACGAATTGCATTCGGCACGGGGGAGACGGGCGGCAGTGTGAAATGGGCTCGGAAAGTTGTGAACAAATATCCGGTTGGTAATACGGTGACGGTTTACTACAACCCTCAAGATCCGCAATACGGCGTTCTCGAGTCAGGTATCACGTGGCGTTCGATTATTTTTTTATTGGCCGGCCTCGCTTTTTTCGCCGCAGGCGCTTTATGCGTCAAAGCAAAATCAAAGCAACGGCGGAAAACGCAACTCCTCTGATTCCTTTTCAGCACGCCATGAAATCACGCCGTTTCTCGTTCGCGTTCTTCCTTCCGCAACTCCCGGCGGAGGTATTTCCCAACCTTCGACTTGGGTAGCATATCTCTAAATTCGATGTATTCCGGAACCTTATAGGATGTCATGCGCTTTTTGCACCAGCGCCTGAGTTCATAGCCGGTGATCCCCTTGGCATCCTCCTTCAGAACGGCGAAGGCCTTGATGCGTTCACCCACTTTCCGATCCGGAATACCAACCACGCAGGCGGCGATCACGGCCGCATGGTCTTTGAGAATCGCCTCGATTTCCGATGCCGATATGCGGTAGCCTTTGTGTTTGATCATGTCTGCGGTGCGATCCACAAAATACAGATACCCCTGGTCGTCCAAGCGGACCAGGTCTCCAGTCCGGTACCACAGGCTTCCGTCCATTTGAATGAAACACTCACGGGTTTCCTCCGCCTTGTTCCAGTAGTTTTGGATCATGTCGGGCGAATGGGCCAGAAGCTCTCCCGGTTGACCGTCCTGAACACCCGCCAGACTTTCCGGATCGACAATCATTATTTTCTTATTGGGTAAGATGGTGCCAATGGTATCTTCCGGCGGCGCGCCATCCACCGGTACCATGGTGACCCCGCCGCAGGTTTCCGTGGCACCGTAGCCCTGAAAGATCCGGATGCCGAACCGTTTCTGCCAGCGCCGCATCACTTCCAAAGGCAACACATCACCGCCCGTAAAACAGTAGATCAAAGAAGAGAGGTCGTAAAGATCCACGCGGTCGTGATCGAGAATCATGCGATAGAGTGTCGGTACGCCGAACAGGGTCCGGGCACGGTAGCGCTTGATATAAAGCATGATGGCATCCAGGTTGACCGTTGGCATCAGGATAACGGTCGCCCCCGTCAGGCAGATCGGCCCCAAACCGAAGAGTTGGCCAAGAACGTGGAACAGGGGGGCGCCCTGAACGATGATGTTTTGGTCCGGCTTGACCAGTGGCGCGCTGATCTCCAGCTGGATGCGGAATGAATCGAGGTAAAGGCCGTGTTTCATGGGAACGCCCTTGGGAAACTTGGTGGTCCCGCCCGTATACAGAATTTCGAAGGTGTCGGTTTCGGCCGCGTCAACGGTTTCCTGCCTTAGCGGCGGTGTCTGGATAAAGCGCGTAAAGGGAATGACGTTTTCGGCCTCGATCTTGCCATCCGGGATGCGGTCGAATCCGAAGCCGACCAGTCGCTTCCACCAGGGAAGCATGTCCGCCAGGTTGGTGACGATGATTTTGTCCAGGATCCCTTTCTCTCGGATTTTTTTGACATATCCGAAATTGGTATCCGCGCACAAGATCGCCTTGGCCCCCGAGTCCACGGCAATGTATTCCAGGTCGTTCACCGTATAAATTGGGCTCAGAGGAACGGCGACAGCACCGATTTTTTGAATCCCGAGCCACGTGACCACCCACTGAGGGCAATTGGGTGTATATAACATGACCTTGTCGCCCCGTGTGATTCCGATGCCGAGAAACGCCGCCGCCATTTTTTCTGACGCCGTTCGTAATTGTCGATACGTGTATTTTTCTCCCAAGTAAATCAACGCGGTTTTCTCAGGATTTCTTGAGGCTGTTTCGTCGAACGCACCGTAAACCGTTTTACATGTCGTCATAATCCACTCCGAAATAGGCTTTGCGGACGTCAGGATTGTCGTATAGTTCGTTCCCGTCACCTTCAAATGCCAGCATACCGTTTTCGATGATATAGCCCCGGTTGATAATGGGGATCAGCGGCCGTGCAAACTGTTCGGCCACCACGATGGTGACATCCAAGTCGCGGTTGATTTGTTCAATCGCTTCGACAAGATTCAGTTGAACCAGCGGGCTCAACCCAAGCAGGGGCTCGTCGAGGATCAGGAGCACGGGATCCGCCATCAGCGCCATACCAATGGACAACATCTGCTGTTCGCCGCCGCTCATCAGTCCCGCCTTCTGTCGTTTCCGTTCGGCCAACCGGGGAAAGAGATCGTACACGCGTGACATGGTCTGAACGCCTTTTTCCCTGCTATGGAGGTAACCGGCTATCTTGAGGTTTTCTTCCACATTACTCTCTACGAATACCGGGTGTCGCTCCCGGCAGAGGACCAGCCCTTTTTTTACCCGTTCGTCCGGCCACATGTGGGTAATCGATTCACCTTGAAATGTGATTTCACCGAAAAGGGATATGCGCGTCCCGTCCCGGCGGTCCTGTTTGAGTTTGGTATCGAGAATCAGCCCCGAAATGGTATTTGCTAGGGTAGTCTTGCCGGCACTATTCGGGCCGATGACGCCGATGATTTCACCGGCATTGACCTGAATGGTCATTTCGTTCACAGCGATGGCATTTTCATAGAAAACAGTCAGATTTTTGATCGACATCATGGTTGAATCGTCTCCCGACGCGTTGGTGTCCACTGGACCTATAGTGTTTAAGATAATGTTTTTGGCAAGGCCAGAGGGAGGAAGCGGTATAAGTAATACCGCGAGGACCGATAACGCAGCCCAAAAACATTATCTTGAACGCTATATAATGCTCTATTTCCCTGGTCTTTTTAGTTCCACGCCGAGGTAAGCCTTGCTTACCCGCTCATCTTTCATAATGACTCTGGGTGAGCCTTCGGCGATTTTCTGAGCTTGGTCAATGACGATCACCTTGTGAGCGATCTTGAACAGTTCCTTGAGCCGGTGCTCAATCATGATCACCGTTTTGCCGTCTTCGATCAATTTTTCGATCAATGGTGAGATGCTGCTCACTTCCGCCAGACTCAGGCCGGAATACAACTCGTCGAAAATGATAAACTCGCTTTCCAAGGCGATCACCCGCGCCATTTCCAGGCGTTTGAGATATCCGTGGGGCAAAATACTGGCGGGTTTGTAGGGAACCGGCGAATCTCTTTCAAAACCGATATCCTCTAGAATGTCCAGGGCCACGGAATCCTTGTCCCCGTAGTTCGATCCCATTCGTTTGATTTTTGGTGAAGAGAGGGGAATAATAAGGTTTTTATAAGCGGGTAATCGATAAAACGGCTTGACCATCTGGAACGTTCTACCGAGCCCCAGGTTGGAAATCTTGGAGGCCCTCAGGCCGGTAATGTCACGTCCTTTGAAGATCACCTTGCCCGCATCCGGTTTAATGAAGCCACTGATCAGATTGACCAGGGTGGTCTTACCGCAGCCGTTGGGGCCAATGATTCCCACCAGGGTGCCTTGCTCGACTTCGAAACTGAGATCGTTAACGGCAACGACACCACCAAATTTTTTCTTCAGTCCTTCAACTTTGAAGTAGTGCACTATTTATCCCCTACCCATCGCTCGATTTGTTCGTACCGTCTTTTCAAGTATGGAAAAATCCCCTCGGGGAGTCCGGCGATAAAAACCACCAGCAAGGCGGAGTAGATTACCACCCGAAAGGTGCCGAAACTACGCAAGGCTTCGGAAAGCGGGCCCAAAACCATGGCCCCCAGGACCGGTCCAGCCAGCGTACCCATTCCTCCGATCACGCAGGCGGCGATGGGAAAAATGGAAAGATCCAATGCGAATGCCGACATCCCCACGCTCATGTAATAATGAGTCATGAACGCGCCGCAGAAACAACAGATCGCGCTTCCTATATAGACCGCCTGGACTTTGAACCATAGGATATCGAGACCCGAGGCTTCCACTGCTCGGTCATTGTCCATCAAGGCCACGAAAATTAGACCATAGTCGGAAGCGATCATGCGGCGCATGGAAAACAGAACCACCCAGACGGCAATCATGCTGATGCCGATACCCATGGCGATGTTCGGATAACTGTCCAGTCCGCTGATCCCGGCCGTGCCGCCAAGAATTTTGGTGGATTCGATAATCCGGCTGAGCATTAGGGGAATGATGAGCGTGACCATTGAAAAGTACATTCCCTTCAAGCGCAGGGCCGGAAAGATCAGCAGTGTGGAGAATAACGCACCCAGAAAGGTAGCCATCGGAATCGTCAGGTAGACGGGCAGGTGCAGATAGTAATTCAGAGCACCGGCTGTATACGCGCCGATGGCGAAAAATAAGGCCTGACCGAGCGAGACGAGTCCGCAGGATGTCAGAAAATCCCAGCTAATGGCCATCAGCGCCATGGCGAAAGTGATCGTCAGGACCTTTTTCCAGTAAAGGGGGACGAAGCAGACCAGCAGCAGCACCGCCACCACCGGCAGTACCCTGGGAAGGACCAAGTAAGCGACTTCCCTCACGGACGAGAGACAGAAAATGTCATCCGTATAGGCCTTGATACACCGGTCGATTCGTTCTTTGCGTTTTACGTTGCTCATATTCGCTCTTCAATCTCCTTGTATTTTCCCAGCAGGCCTGAAGGGCGAACGAGCAAGATCGCCAACATGCACGCCAGGGGGACCACCGCACTCAACGAAGCCGAAATGTACATGGCGGTCAGTACTTCCGCGAATCCCAGGATAAAGGCCGCCGCCAGCAAACCGGTCGTACTTTCAAGGCCGCCGATGATGCAGACGGCCAGGGATTTGAGAAGAATGTCATACCCCTCGTCCACCGAGATGGTGCCCAGAGGGAGAATCAGGATGGCGGCAAACGCACACAGCATGGCGCCGAGCATCAGGCTCAGCATCGAAATACGGTCCGGATTGATTCCTACCGAAAGGGCGGTGTGATCATCCTGGGCAACGCCCCGAAAGGCCAGTCCCAGTTTCGTGTGATGAACGAAAAAATGCAGTAGCGTCAGGAGGAGCAATCCTGCGGCGACAATGATGAGCCGCTGGATGCCCACATACGTGCCGAATATTTCGATCGACCCCCGATAAAAGGCTGGCAACCGGTACTGAAATCCCATGACCCCCATGCTGCGGAGAAATTCAAGGATGATGATGCCCACAGCGAAGGTGGAGATCACTTCGGCCAACTCGAGTCCACGAAGTCGGGCCAAAAGAAGCCGGTAAAGCAGCCCGCCGACGACACCGACGATGACAATCGCCAGGACGGCGGCCACCAGGTAAGGAACATCAAGCCTCACCAGGAAAAACCACGCCAGAATGCCGCCCAGGATATAAAATGCGCCATGGGCGAAATTGGCCACCCGGGAAATGCCAAAGGTGATACTGAAGCCGAGGGCCAGTAAGGCGAGTATCATACTGTTAATGAATCCATATAAAAGCATCGTTATTTTCCTGAGGTCGAAAAGGGCAAAATTTCAAGCTGTGCCATTAGCATTTAGCTGTTAGCCTAAAAAAGGCACGGGAATATTACATTTTTGGGCAACTCTAGGGTAAACTTATTTCGCCCAGGAGGGCATATCAATGGGGCCTTCGGCAATGCTGTCAGGATATACCGGAACGCGCTTGCCGTCCTTCCACTGATAGACCACCAGAATCGCATTTTCAGCCGGGTCTTTGCCGAATACGTATTGATGATCTTGCATGCGAATTCTGCCGATACTTCCCTGATAGTCGGTCTCTTCGAGTGCTTTGATCAACCGGTCTTTGTCCAAACTGCCGGCTTTTTCGATCGCCTCGGCCAACACGTATACGGAATCATAGGCTTCCGATGGCATATGGCCACTTTGTAGTTCTTTGCCCCATCGTTTTTTGTAGGCTTGGTAGAATTTGCTGGCCGGTGGGTAGTTTTGCAAAGGGATGTTGCCGCCCTGGAAGATGATGTTGACCACGCCGTTGATGGAATCGCCGAAAGTGCCGGCGGCTTCCGATCCCATCAGGGGGGATATAAATCCCACCGGCAGGGCGGGGACACGCATTTCACTCCACTGAATGGCCAGGATGCCGCTGGAAGACATGTCGAAAATCGGCAATAAGACCTGAGCGCCAGCCTTTTTTGCTTTGATCAGAGAGGTGGAAAAGTCGGTTGCCCCGGTGGGGTAGGCATCGTGGCCGGTGACTTCCCAATTGTTTTTTTCAAACCACTTTTTCATTCCCCCGCCGATGGCGTTGGCCCACAGGACATCTTGGTTGACGAGATAGACCTTGCTGAGGCCGTAATCGGCGGATAGCTTCTGCATGACGCTAATCAAATATCCGACCACGTTGCGGGCATCCAGCATCCGGAAGCAGTATTTGTACTTTTCAGGATTTTCATTGTATTTGGACACAAACTTGGGTGTCATGGCCACGTTCAAGCTGACCATTTCATATTTGGCGTAAAGGTCCATGGCCGCCAGCAACACTTCACTCCGGAATGGCCCCAGTACTACCGCATGGGGCTTTTTTTCCAAAAAAAGCTTTTCAATGGAAAGTAGTGCGTCTGAAATCGGTACCCCCGGTTCCCCCCCCCGGGTGTCGATGGCTTCGACCTTAAACGGCCGCATCTGAGTGCCGATCCGCACGCCACCCTTGGCATTGATTTCCTCCACGGCCATTTTAATGGCTTTCAATCCCTCGGCGGCTTCAAGCATGTGCAGGGAACTCGGCACGCCGATAATGATGGGGTCGGGTCCCGCCGACACGCCAGACGGAACCAACCAACTGAATGCGATCACCGCGGAAACAAGAACCCGAATGAAGAGTTGACGCATCTGCTTTCCTCCTTTTCCTTGGATTAATGAATAAAATCAATCCTTCTGTCTGAAGTAGATAGCGAGAAATTCCAACTTTTTCAGTGCCTTGACAGAATGATCAATATTGCCGTTGAAATAGACCACGTCGCCTTGGTGCAACTCATGGCGGACGCCATCGTAGATAAAATCGCATTTCCCGCGAATGATGTAAGCCAGCTCGTGCCCTATGGTTTTGTGCCGGTCGATAATTTCTCCGGGGTCGGCGGTTCCCAGGCTGATGGAGATTCGATCGTTGATGATCCCCTGGGGGACCAACAGCTTCAGTCGAAGTTTCTCAGACTCGACCACTGGCTGGTTTTTACCTCTGATGAGGACCAGATCTTCTCTCTCATCGTCGAGAAAACTGACGACGGATTTGCCCAGGCACTGGGCAATTTCGCCTAAAAGCGCCACGGACGGGCTGACCTTGCCTGTTTCCACTCTGGAAATAGTCAAATAGGCGACACCGACTTCCGCGGCCAGCTGCTTCATGGTCAGCCCGCGCTTTTTTCGGATGGCACGAATTTTATTGCCGAGTGTATTCATTAAGACGGTGTGTTTGGTTAACGTATATTCATTAAAAAAGATGTGATCATTTTTTAATCATAATAAAGTAGCATATGCTTATATTTACATAGGTATATATTTGTCAATAAAAAAATATAAAAAATTATATAAACTGAATGTCATTTAATTATCGGAACACGTGGCAACTCGATGCGACTCGTTCAATATTTTTATCCAAAACGAATAGATGTGCCCCTAGCCGCGAACACTCAGAAGATTAGGATACTGAACATGCAGGATTGATGAAGATTAAGTGTAGGCAGGCAGGCTGGAAGGATTTTGAATATTTTCGAGCTAAACCTTTGCCAATTTGGCATTCAGATTGGGCCGACCCGCGTTCCCAACGATTTCAATTCACGATTGTAGAATCCGGCCAATTTTTAACGTCACCCTATATTATTTGTGCATCCGCCTTGGTTCGAGCCCCGTTGGTCCCCCTGTTGCAAAACACAGTATTTGCAAGACGAGCAATCATCAGAACACGCTCGTATTCTTGACAAAATAGGCAATCGCAGATATTTTTCAATCATACATGGACCCAAACTGGGCGTTTCAAATCTTATTAGGGTGAAAATCAGATGGCAATGGCCAGGATCGACAACCCAAAAGAACGGCTCGCTGAATTTTGCCGCAAGAACGGAATCAAAAATCTGTCTTTGTTCGTAGATATGTTATCAAAAGCGTTGTGGAATTCGTGGGGGCTAATGATCTGCCTTCTTTTTATTGGCGGTTGTGCCACCGACCAACAGATTGTCAAAAACATGGAGGTAACCGGCTACTGCGGATGTGGAAAATGCTGCAACTGGGAGAGAGGGAGCTGGAAATATCTGAAACTTAATTTCTGGAATCGTTATATCAATGCCGGGCCTGAAAAAGGCAAACCCTACTCTGGTCTTACCGCAAGTGGCACCAAACCCCATGAACCCCACCCCGGTCTTTTTTCGTTGGATAGTCTTAAAAAACCATGGATGATCCCCATTCGCATTATTTTCTTTCCGTGGTTATTTTTGTCTAAGGACGGGACCCTCGCTGCAGATACCCGCTACTATCCATTTGGAACCCGAATATATGTTCCCGGTTATGGCTATGGTGTGGTTGAAGATCGTGGTGGCGCAATCACAGGCCGATTTCGTTTGGACGCCTATTTTAGATCTCATGGAAAAGCGCTGAAATGGGGCCGGCAACAATTAACCGTCACAATCGATCAGTAGTGCCCATCCATAAATGGCCAATTTGCCCGGTATCGGCGTTGCCCGAAAAATGTTATCCTCGGACTATATTCCTTATGTCAACATAAAAATTAAAATCGTAAAAACAATTGGTTATAAACGTTAGGGACTGTTTGAGAGGCCATTAGCGGATCAAATTTTTTTAAAATTTCTTTGGAATGCCGGCCTGCTTCAGTACAGCGTTGGCGGTGTGCCTGGACTTAATTTTGCCATCAACGACGAAACGAATTTTTGTGATCGGACTGTACCAAATTTCGTGATCGCCTTTTCCCTGGCGCTCGAAATTGCATCCAACCTTTTGCAAATGATCTTTCAGTGCTTTCTGATAATCAGTCATTATGCGGCCGGACGAGCAATTTCAAAACGCCGGGTGAGTACTTCAAATGGCATTTCATCTTCGACGTTATGGCCGTTTGCGGAAAGGAGTTCGGGGATCATGACCTTCAACCGTAGAATCAGATTTTCCAAAGAGTCGTCTTCGGCCACAAGCCCTGGGACATCATCACTGGTGGCCACCCACACCCGTGCCGTTTCGTCCCATTCGGCTCTGATAAAAAAAGGTTTATTTCCCATCGGGTCAACTCCTTGCTGACGCTTCGCTTATAATATTGTTTTTCTGGTACGTTGAGCCCTTGCTTAATGCTCGATGCAACAAAAATAGCATCGCTTTCGACGTAATACAATAAGAACATATCCTGTATTTCAACCAAATGAGTCAAAAAAACACCCCTGATTAGGCCCTATATTGCGATTTTCAGGGGCATTATGTTGCGAGTTAAGATATGTTGTGTGTTAACACCCCATGATTTGTTTATTTTACTTCCAAAGCAATAAAAAGAAGCTTCTATTTCATTTTTTTAATTCCCCCCTTTTATAACAGCTGCGTTGATTATTTCCATCGCGGCCGGATTTTACTATATTTCCGGTTTGTTATATTTAATTCCTCGAATGGACAAGGGATACGCTTACCCAACACATTCGAGGCCCCTATTTCAGTTTATTGAATCGGGGTCGAACCAAGCTCGATGCCCAATTGTCAAAGGTTTGAGTCAAGAACAGGGCCGTTTTTCGTCTTTAAATCGGTGTTGAACTAAGCTCGTGAGCTGGTAAGCTGTTGAGTTAGTCCGCGAGACGCGCGGGAAAGAAAACCGCGGGAAGTGCGAGACTCGCGGGAAATGCGGGAAAAGAAATAGCAAAAAAAGTATTGAGTAACAAAAAAGTGCTGAGGACTGAGTGCTGGGTTAGATGAATAGATACCCGATAAAAATAAACGACATTAGCGTGGCAAAAACGAGCAATAAACCGATTTTTGACTTGCTTTTTTCGTAGGTGCAGCTGATAGAATCGAATTCTACGATGCTTTCATTAATGAAGGCTGAAATCACGTTTTGAATGGATTGGTCCTTCCAACCGATCCAAAGGAATGTGACGTTGACGAGATATCGCAGTCCTTTTTGTTGCGGTATAAAATTGTATGCCGCCATCCGTGATATTGCCCATCGACTTTTCCAAGTTGCGTTTTTTTAGTTGATCACTGTCCAGTATCCGAAAATAGAGTGTCCAATTTTTATCGAGCATTGAGAACGATCTATCACCGGACATAAACCACCTGTTGTATGCGATCCCCTTTATGGCCTCAAGAAACATGCCTCAGCCGATGAGAAACATGGGTTCATCCTCGCAAAGACCATAGAGCTGCGGTGAACAGGGATCGCTGTTGAGCGGGAAGAAAACGATTGACATCAAATCAGTTCCCATCACTATTTGACGAACCCGCCGAATGGGCGTATTTTAGAAAAAAGCATCTGAATCGACACCGCCCCCAACGGCGCGAAGGGACTGGCGCTGCTGAAGGAAAATCGCCACCACATCGCCATCGTCGATTTCAAGCTGCCGGACATCAACGGCATCGACCTGCTAAAATCCATCCGGGCCAGCAACCCGAGGACCATCATCGTGCTCATATCGGGCTATGCCACCATCCAGGCAGCCGCTGAGGCCATTCAAAACGGCGCCTACGACTTTGTCGCCAAGCCCTTTGACTTCGGCGAACTGGAGATCACCCTCAGCCGGGCGATGCAGAAAAAAGTCCAGACCGAGCGCCTGCAACGCATCAAACGGCGCAACCTCATTCTGGCTTTGAGCCTGCCCCTGTGGCTGCTGTTGGGTTAGGCCAGTAGAAATAAATAATTCCCCATCTTGCTTGTTTGTGGTCCCGTCCACGGCGTTACCCCCACCGGCGAATATTCCAATATGCACCAGCGGGGCTGCCTTGTGGACAGACCCACACCCGTCGCCATCTTGAGGAATTATTTTTTTCCACTGGCCTTACCTGTTGGTCAGCCGCCTGACACATCCCTGATCTCGGCGGTTTCCGATCACCCGTACACGCCGCCCAGCACCGCTCCCAGCACCACGGCCAGCGGGATCAGCGCCAGCAGCACCCACTGCACGATGCGGTTGAACCGAATTCTGGCGTTCATGCCGTCCCCGTCCATGGCCCGGTCGAGGGCGTAAATCAGCGCATCCGCCCCCATGGCACGGGGAATGACATCCACGGCGGCCCGCCCGCCGGTTTCGGGCCAGCCGTCGCGTTCACCGCCTTCGGCCAGCAGCACGCAGGCCGGCGCTTTTCCCCGGGGCCGTTTTCCATTCAACAGGCTTCGGATCAGCGTCCTGCCGGTCATGTCCGCCAGGCGCTCGGCCACCAGAACAACACTGACGGCGCCCTCCTGTACCCTGCGCGAGGCGTTGCCGCCGGAACGGGCACGCATCACCGCCTGGCCGCCGGCCATGCCGGCGATCATCCCAGTCAGCTGCTCGGCCGCCGCCGGGTCGCTCTCGACCAGCAGAATGCGCTGCACGGCCGGCTGGTTCCATCGCGTCGTCATCATCGTCGTCCCACCCCGCTTGTTTGCTTAGTTTGCCAGCGCCCGCATTTGGGCCTCGTCAAAGGGTTCCTCGGCCGTATCCTGCTGCGCCGGCGACCCTTCCAGCTGCGGCCGGTACTCGGGTACCGCCTGGTTGAGGGCTGTTTTCAGGCCGTTCGCATCCCGTTTCAACGCCAGCGCCACGAGGGTGTCGATGTGGTCGTCGAGAACCTCGCGGGGCTGGCAGGTGCACGGTTTGAGCACCATGATGTCGGCGTGGCCGGTGGGTATCACATCCTCGCCTTCGGTGATCAGCTCCTCGTAGAGCTTTTCACCGGGCCGCAGCCCGGTGTAGCGGACCTCGATCTCCCTGTCGGGGACGAAACCGGACAGGGTGATCATGTCCCGGGCCATGTTGTCGATCTTGACCGGGGTGCCCATTTTCAGAACGAAGATCTCGCTGTCGTGGCCGCTGCCGCCGGCTTGCAGGATCAGGCTGCAGGCCTCGGGAATGGTCATGAAAAAGCGCGTCACCTCCGGGTGGGTCACCGTCACCGGGCCGCCCGCCGCGATCTGGGCCTTGATCAGCGGCAGCACGCTGCCGGCGCTGCCCAGCACGTTGCCGAAACGCACCGCCTTGTCCGTGGAGACCACCACGCAGTGCTCCACCCCTTTGGCGGCACAGTTCCGGATCACCACCCTGGACCCCAGCACGTTGTTGAAGATCGCCTAAGCGCAGACATGGGCCACCAGCACCAGGCAGATGTCCCCTGTGAGGGTGATCCAGAAATTGCGGTTGCGAGCCAATCTGAAAATCATGACACTCTTTTGGTGAGTGAGGGGTTCTGGAAGATGCAAGATCGTGTAAAAATAGCCAAAGTGGAACAATAAATTTCGCGACTGGACAGGGAGAACGAGCCTCTAACTGTTTGACAATTTGCTGAATTTGCAATGTATTACAACCATCCAAAATGGATGCATAATATGGAAAAAAGAACTGCAGAATGGTTTAAACAATCCGATTACGACATGGACACTACGGTGTATATGTTTGAAGGTGGTCGCCATATCTATGCTGTTTTTATGTGTCACTTATCTATCGAAAAAGCGCTTAAGGGACTTTACTATGAAAGGCATAAGGAGGTCCCACCAAAATCACACAATTTAATTTATCTTCTAAGCTAAATCGGGGTCCACCTACCCACGAGTCACGGAAAATTTGTAGTAAAACTGAATGAAGCCAGCATCCCCACCCGGTATCATTAAAACCTTAGTAAGCTCCAACAGATTTATAATAAAGCTGTTGTTAGAGATATTATTTCCAGGGGGAACGAACTTGTTCAATGGATAAAGCAATAGTTGTAGTGATTATCGGTAAATTCCACCGGGGGCTCCTTTCCCGAGGAATCAAACCTGCCAAAATCGTTTTGTATGGTTCCTATGCAACAGGCACACACAAAAAAGGTAGTGATATTGACCTTGTCGTCGTATCAGATGACTTCAAAAAAATGGATTACTGGGAACGCATTGATGTTTTAGCTGATGTAATATTTGAAATCTTTGCACCAATCGAGGCCTTAGCGGTAACCCAGGATGAATGGGAAAGCAGTAAATCTTTGATCACGGATTTTGCGAAAAATGGAGAGGTATATCATGCAGCTTGATACATTTATGCGCTAATATCGACGTGTTTTATTTTTCATGCCCGCTTTGCTACAGCAGCCAAGCCCATCACCGAACTCCGACCCCTGCCAAGTCCGTTAGCGCGCAAGTCGATAGGCGCAAAGCGTATTTCGGCCCCCGCTCTTACGCTCTCCCGCCTTACGACCGCAGGCTCTCACGGCTTTTAGACCGCTGACCACTACCCCTCCCAACACCCCCGAACCACCCGAACCACCCGCCCAAAATCCGCCTCGCTCATCCCCATACCCGACGGCAAGCAAATTCCTTGTTCAAACAAATATTCGAAGACCGCGCCGCCGACCACCTCGCAATCCTGGTAGAGCGGCTGCAAGTGCATGGGCTTCCACGTCGGCCGGAACTCGATGTTTTCATTTTTCAACGCTTGGATCACCGCATCCCGATCGGTCCCGGCCACCACCGGATCGATGGTCAGGCAGGTGAGCCAGCGGGTGGATCGGCAGCCTTCCGGCTCGGGCATGAAGGCCGCGCCGGGCAGATCCCTCAGTGCATGGACATAGGCATCGAAGATGTCGCGCGCGGCATGCCTGGCGCCGACCACCTCGGCAAACTCCCGTTCAAAGGCGTTCACCTGGGGGCCGACCGGGGTGATGTAGTTGCTGTCAAAGGCGTCGTGGATGAATTCCAGCTCCTGTCCGCCCATGTGGGGGGGGGAGAGGAAAATTCGGTCGTTTTGTTTGGCGGTGTCTAACATGATAAATATCATTTATGGATGATGGGTTAGGGGTGAAAGGTAATGGGTAATGGGTTATAGGCTATGGGTTCTGGAACGCGAGACTTGCGGGAAAAGCGGGACATGCGAGAAACGGAGGCTTCGAACCGTTTAAATTGTAATTCGGTTGCAGAAGGGCAGAAAAATTACTAAATATGAAGTTGAACGTTTGCTTGGTTCTGCAACAAGCTCGTCAATCGACTAACTTAGGTTCTATAGTGTTTAAGATAATAATCAAAATAGTTGATCATGGACTTGACCGGGAGAGGTAATATGGCAATATCTGATCGAATTACATTTGACCCGCATGTCATGGGAGGCAAGCCTTGTATTCGAGGCATGCGCGTCACGGTGGGCACTGTCGTCGGTTTAATTGCATCTGGGCATTCGATTGAGAATGTTCTGGAGGCTTATCCGTATTTGGAAAAGGATGATATTTTAGCCGCACTATCTTACGCGGCATGGCGTTCAGAGGAAAAAGAAGTTCCCTTGGCGTCATGAATAAGATTCTATTCGACATGAATCTATCACCCCAGTGGGTAGATTTCTTGCGTGAAAAAGGTATTGAGGCTATTCATTGGGCAGCTGTTGGTGATATTGCCGCAAAAGATTCAGAAATTATGGAATGGGCAAAAATCAACCAATATACGGTTTTTACCCACGACCTTGATTTTAGTGCAATCTTAGCGGCAACAAATGCAAATGGACCAAGTGTAATTCAAATTCGAACGCAAGATGTTCTGCCAGCCGCAGTAGGCCGAATCGTCGTCACAGCAATTAAACAGTTTAAAGCAGAATTGCAGTCCGGTGCGCTTCTATCAATTAAATCCAATACTCGCGTTCGTATCCTGCCGTTAAGAAATAATTCTTCTTGACTGATATCTATCGTTTCCCTGCATATAACGCGTTCAAGGCTCGATCCTTCAACTCATGACCTATCACCCATCACTGCTTTTTTCCTCTGATCTCTATTTGTTTTTTCTCACCAGCTTATTAGCTCATCAGCTTTTTTTACTCTCTATCTGTTTTCTTTTCACCTGATCTCCGCCCTCTGTCCTCTCAGTACTCAAGTCTCAGCACTCAGCACTATTATTTCCGACTCACCAGCTTTTTTTACCCTCGCTCACCGATCACTATCTTTCCCAGCCGAGGTGAATGCAGCCAGGCTGTGCTGGTAATACCGGGGATGGGTAATGTCGATATAGACGACCGACGGCCCCATCAAATCGCGGTAGGAGTCGGGATCTTCGATATCCGCCCGGTGCAGGTTAAGCCCCAGCTGTTGAAGATCGCTGACCTGGGATGTTGGCCGAACGATACAGGTGATGTTTTCGAGGCCGACCTTTTTGATCAGACGTTTGACCACAACGTGGCCGGTACCCGAGGACGCCCCTGACAGTACGTAATGCATCTGTTATTCCTTGGGAAGTGGGCTGTGAATTGAAAGCCGTGAACAGTGAACTGTGAACTGTAAAAGCAGGTCCCGAATAAGCAGTTCACCCTTCACCCTTCACTGTTCACCGCTCACCGCTCACTGCTTTCTTCTTTTATATCCGCAGATTAAGGAAAGGATGGAGACCCCATCCTGGGGGTTGAGTGTTGACAATACGCACTACAATAGTTACAATTTGCTACATGAAAATTCTAATGGATGCCGACTGCTTGATAAAATTAACAAAAGCCGGGTTGAAGGAAACCATAGCCTCCGCCTGCAACATCATAATCCCGAATGTTGTTAAAGCTGAGGTTGTGGACGCAGGCAAAGTTAAAGATTGCGAAGATGCCTTTATCGTTGAAAAAAACATAACAGCCGGGAAAATCGATGTGTTCGGAAAAACGGCATCCTTTCGAAAGGGCGATGATGCTGTTATCGAACTGTTCGATAAAACAACACACGATGCTGTTGGGACTGACGACGCCAGGCTGGTTAAGCGACTGATCAATAACAGTATACCCTTTGTGTTGCCGGCCGTGATCATTTTAAACCTGTTTAAGGCAGCGCATCTTGAACAGGAAAAGGCACTCTGGATGCTTGAGCAATTGGCGCCGTTTATAAGCGATGATGAATACGCAATGGTATATGCCATGATCGGGAGGCAACCATGAAAGTAAAATCAATTCGAATCCCTCAGGATATTGAACACGCGATTGATTTCCTGTCAAAAACCGAAAAAATCGACAGTACCCAGTCGTTCAGAAAGCTTGCGCGGATCGGGTTTGAGAACTACATAGCAAAGCTGTATGAAAACGGGAAATTATCCATTCGGGATGTGTCCGCGGAATTGGGCGTTTCCATATCAGAAGCCATTGATATGCTTTCCGAAATGGGCGTCAAGGGAAACATCAGGGCCGCGGATGTATTGAATAGCGTCCAGTCCCTGCCCGCCGCGAAAGCAAAGCTTTCTTCCTGATATTTTTAAATTCAAATACGGACGACCGCTTCGCTATGAAATTGGACGATAGTCTATGATTAACAGCGCGAAACTCGGGGGAAAGGCAAGAAACGCGGGAAAATGCATTGATCAGCCGGTTAGCCGGTAAGCCCTTAAGCTGATGAACTGGTTAGCTAATCGGATTATTCATTCTGGGATACGGTCAATAAGCGTCTGGCATCCTTTAATAAAAGAAGAAATTGCTGTTCTCTTAATGGTGATGAAACAAAACCAAAACGACGGTAAAAGTTGGCGGCATTTTCATCAATCGGATGGGTTAATAGCGCACGAATACCTGCTTGCTCCGTTATCGCCAGGGATCTACGGATAGCGTCTTGAAGAAGCCCACGGCCAATTCCCAAGCCATGGTGGCTTTTAGATACCGCAAGGCGAGCAAGGATGATAACGGGGATTGGGTGCCTGCCCATTCCCTTTTGAATTCGTTCAGGTGCATCCAGCGGTTCTATCTGACCGACCGTCAAGCTATAATAACCGACAACTTTGTTTGATTCCGTTACAACGAAAGTTCTTGCTGAACCTGATGTGTGAGCCTGGCGTGCATAGCGAATCAGCCATTCATCCAAGTTCGGATTTCCGCACGCAAAGGCGCTAAGAACATGTTTCTTATCTAGTACTTCTGGGGAACTGAATTGCATATTCATTCCCAAGGAGCAACTTTAGAAAACAAATCTCTCAATCCTTCGTTATCCGAAGCTGGTCTATCCAACAATTCCAAAAAGGATTGATACCGATCGCCTGTGACAACGAACAATCGGTGGTCCAATAAGGCTTGTTCGGCGGCACGGTAGGCGCTATCAATAATGAATTCGGACAACGATTTGTGGCATGCCTCTGCTGCTCGACGAAAAACCGCTTCTTGTTCCGGCGTGGTTCTGAGCCCAATTCGTGATGATTTAACAGATCTTTTATTCGTTGGTTGTAAGGATGTCATAAAACCCCCATGAAGCTTTTTTGACAAATGTTAGTACGTTGGGCGTACAAAGTCAAGGCGCTTCAGGAAATTTGAATCGGGGTCGCTCATTAAAGTGCGGGTCACCAAGCTTAATGACCAATTATCAACGGTTTAGGTCGAAAATAGTCGATTTGGGGTCGGGCCAAGCAAAATAATAATTTATCAAAAGGTTATCTTAACTCGTCAGTCCATAGTTTAGCGGTATCATGCAGCTAACGGCAATAGATCTGCCGCTTGTTTTTTGCTCTTTGAAATAATTATTCGATAAATCGCGGTATTCCTGAAGCTGCGAAAATTATGGTAGTACTCTTGCTGGATGACCGATTTAACAACTTCTTCTGAAGGAACGGTAGAAGTAATTGTCCGCAACCAGCCAGCATACTTTCTCCATATCGTTTCATGAAAGTTCAAGGCAATTATTTGCAAAATGCCGATGGCGATACAGCCAAAGTTCGTAAAAGCTTCGATGGCATCAGCAGCCTGCTGGATTAACCTTTTCCGGCGCGAATCAGTAATCTCGGACAGATCACTGACCGTGCGTTTGCCAATGCGCGGCCAGGCGCTGGTCCAGAAGCGGTAGTAAAAGGCACCCATGAGATGTTTCAGGACCTTAAAACTCACCTCGATCTTAAATCGAAAACTGTAAGCTCGCACAATGTCCGTCGCCGACAAAGTTAAATCGGAGCACATCAAAATGAAGCGTTCGGAGCCGTCAGCCACGAGGACGAAGCGGATCTTCTCTCCCACCGGTTTCCAGATCAAGTCAAGACACAGAAAGGAAACGGTCCTGCAACATCCATATAGGTCGATGGTGGCTTGCTCAAACGCTTCCGATTGGCTTTCAAACAGCGACATCAGTTTCAGCTTTGGACCATATTTACAGGGCCTACCTCGCCCGCCGGCTTTAACCGGTGGGTCATCATAGGCGACGGCGTTGCTCTTCGCCCGAGTGATAATATGAACCAACCGCTGACCGTTGGTGTCGACTACCTTTTTCAGGATCTTAAACACCGATCCCACGGAAAAGAAAGCATCAAGCACCATCAGGCACGGTTTTCCCAATACCGATACCAAATCGGCGGCCATGGTTGCCATCAGGGTCGTTATACTTACCTTGGCGCGACCGTTGAGAACTGGATCCGCTTTGTTTTGCAACCGACGAATGTCGGCTACCCCTTCATGCAGGTCGGCGCAAAGGGGAACACAGAACAGTTTTTTTTACCCATCCGGCCAAAATACCGATCACGCCCCAGTGGTGACCATAGATGTACGGTGCTTTACCCGAGTTGTCTGACTCCTGGTGTAGTCGTTTTACCGCCGGCATCTTCTCGGCCTCCTTAGAAATCTTGATACCATCTCCAACCAGTAATAACCGGTTGTCGATGGTAGGCAAAGGGCAACGTTCCAAAATGACCTGGTACCAGCGCTGCAAAATCGTCTCGAGCTGCCAGGATGAGGCACGGAAAAATGAAAGCATCGCGGTGTACAGACAAGGCTTAATTCCAAGCCAGCGTACAAAAGCGCTGGCCCCGCAAAGGTCAATGCGAACGATTAAACCAAACACCACGGTAACGAACCAGTTAAATGCGGCCGTTCGTGTAAAGCAAGATCTGAAACCGGCCAATATACCGCTGATTTCACGAATCATGCCCCCTCCTTTACCTGTCGGTATACGTTTTCAAGGCAAAAGTGTTCGGGGCTGTCCGCAAAAATTCCCGGCCGGTGTTGATCTTTTTCAAAATGGCTGAGACGATTGAATCCCGATTTAGCCGGACCTGAAAATCCCCTTCGGCGATCTGGATAATCTCGGACACATGCAGGGGGTGACCGGCATCATTAAGTACGTTTTTTACGATATCGATATTGGACGTACGTTCTTTGGGTTTGCTACTTTCCTGTTGTAGAAAGCGCTCAATAACTTTGAGCTGGGCCTGAATAACCTCCTTTTGGTATTTTAAAAATAGCTTGAATTGATCCATCGCTTATCCTCCTTCGGTTATGGTTTATAACAGAAGGATACAGTCTGCCAGTGTGTATGTCAAATATAATTTACGTACACAATAAATTCAGTGTGGGCCTATGAAAGCGGGTGCTTATTCTGATTTCACAGATTTATTTAAGTACGTATAATATTTTTTTACGTAATCTATTTTACTCATATGCTGTCTAAGAACTTTGGACTCTCAAGTTATTCATTAGTCAGAGTTTAGGACGCTGACGTCTTGGTCTAAGATCCATCATTTCTGGAATATGTCGGCGTGTGATCCGGTACGCTCGAAGATGATACGATCTTTTTCGGTTTTATATACGAGGAGCCAATCAGATTCAATGTGGCATTCTCGCCGGCCTTTCCAATTGCCAATGAGTTGATGATCCCGATGGATGGCATCGATCGGTTTTTCTTCGAATAGTGAGCGAATGATGATTTTTAGCTTATCAAGGTTTTTTCCTCTCTTTTTCATCCGCTTGGTGTCACGTTCGAACTGTTTTGTATATACGGGCGCAAGCATCAGATGCCGAGTTTCCTGAACATATCGTCGGCATCATCACAGATGACCAAATTTCGGCCTTCATCCGTATCGCTGAACGTCTGACAGGTAACTTCGTTCGGAATGGCGACATCAAAGGGCAGACCATTCCTTAGTTCAACCTGCTTGTAAAATAGGGTTAACGCCTGCGTTGTAGTGAGCCCAAGCTTGCGAAATATATGCTCCGCTTTGTCCTTTAGGTCAGGCTCAATTCGGGCTCTGATGGTGGATGTTTTTCCCATGGAATGCCTCCATTTGATTATTGGCAATATGTAGCACAAATGGGATACACTGTCAATTGACACGTAGCAGCCCAGACGTGGCATTTTCCCGCTTTTCCCGCCCGTCTCGCGTTCCTCGCTGTTTTGTTCTTTTCTTGGCGACTTGGCGTCTTGAGCGAAGCGGGCGTGAGGATGTAGAGTAGTACTGAGGACTGAGACGGTAAAAACAGTTCTGAGTGATGAGAATTGAGTACTGAGAAATAAAAAGACAGAGGATAGAGATCAGAGATCGACGGTCAGCCCCAAGCTTAACAGCTCATAAGCAGCGTTTCAAATTCCTTTGGACTGTATATACGTTGTGACGTGATTTAAAAATGATTTTGCGTTGTCAATTGAATCCGACACAAGCTCAGGTTCAGGCGTAGAAAAGTCAACATAGTCGAACTTTTGGCGATACTCAAACGCTTTGGTATACAATCGTCCATATTCAATCGGTATTTTTTTACCTTTGATAAATTCTCGATTGAAATAGCCTTTTACCTGCCCATGTTTTGAAAATGAAACATTATCAAGTACAAAGAGCGCTTGGACGGCATAAAACATTGCATAGTAAACTCGATTCATCGCAGATGTCAGCATGTTGTTATTTGAAAGCAAATCGGCTGCGTCAATGGATTCTTGGGCTCTTTCAAGCCGGTATGATATTAAATCTTGTTTATACTCCATGACTATACGGCGATGCCTTCTTCAACGATATTTTTGTATATCAATGGCTTGGCATGTTTATCAGTTAAATCTTCATTGCTCAACACGATGACATCGATCAAACAATCGTATTTTAGCTCCAAGTCATACGCCATATCAAATAGGTGCTCCTCCATCTCCCTGCTGACAACAGGGAGATGAATAAAAACATCGATATCTGAATCCGGTGATTGGTTCCCCCGGGCGGTAGAGCCGAAAACGCGCATTTCAATCAGCGGATATTTCTGGGAAACCATCATTTTTAGTTCATTAACGATGGTGCTGGTACGATTATCCATCACTTTCGCCTCTTATTATTATAAAATGTTTTTATACAGCGTCTTCCATTATTTATCATGGGGTATGAAAAAGGGCAACGTTAAGATTTCTTTGCCAAAAACCAATTATTGTATCAATTGTTTAAAAAAGTTTGCGGTCAAGTCTGCCCTTGGCTCACGCGAAGACGCAAAGAAAACCCCAATAACTCAAAAATTAGCCACAGACACACACAGACATCCACAGACAAAAATAAAAGACCCTCAACCGATGTCTTTCCAGCCGCAGGCTGCCCACAAATCCGTCCGTGTCAGTCCGTGTGGGTCCGTGGCTAAAAAAAATTCAGTGGAACGTTCGAATTCCGCGGCATCCTTCTCGGACCAACCGCCAGCCATATTGCCTCACTCTAAGATTCTTGGTCTTTTTTGTCAATTTCCGCCTTTACCAGGGGGCGGTGCCCGTGTTCGTCGATTCGGACATGGCGACCTGGAACATGGATCCCAATCGGTTGGCGGACTTTTTTCAAAAGCGTGAAAAGATCGGGATAAATTAGGCAAGAAATTTAATGGCAGTGGGCAGCTCGATTGACAACTATAATGCATCCCATTATAGAATGAACCATGATAAAAACGTTTGCGTCTGATGGCGCACAGGACATATTTTGGCTGAACGAAATTATTAAAAGAAGGCGTTCAGTAACCCCGGATACAGCATTGCGGTTGTCTCGTGTTCTGGGTATGTCCGCAGATTTCTGGTTGGGTTTGCAGCAGGATTGGGACCTTTGGCATGCCATGAACAGCCCCGAAGCCAAAGAAATTAATCGGTTGAAACCAATTCTCATAAAGCAACATTCTATTGCATGACTGCTCAAAGCTATCCACTTCGTTTGGATGTAAGGATGGCCACGGACCCACACGGAAAGACACGGACGTAAAAAAGATTATCCCCTGACATTGTATTTTGTCTGTGTGCGTCCGTGTGCGTCTGTGGCAACTCATTGACCCATAACCCACAGTCAAAGTTATAAAAAAGCGGATTCCTTTATTCCAAATACCTCTGCCAGTTTATGTCTTGTGCTTTTTCGATACACAGCGCCGTCCTTTTCCCATTTTGCCACGGTCGATTGTTTAACACCCAAACGTTCTGCCAGATCCTGTTGAGTCCAACCGCGATCGAGGCGTTCACGTTTAACGGGATTCATGAAGATGTATTCTTCCGCTTCTTTTTGATCGTAAAGCGGTTCTTCCTGAGCGTTGCGGACAGACCGTAGATCGGATTCATCCTCGAGCCTGTCCATCAGAGATTCAAAATCTTTTACCGGCAGAATTACAAATTTAACTTTACCTTTTTCTTTGATGGTTTGGTATTCCATAAATTTACCTTTTGTAGACATCCCCCCTGGGTCGAATTTTGATCACCTCGATTATTAGCTGATCATCAATTCGAGAATAAATAACACGATACTGCCCCACTCTAAGACGATACGCCGAACTGCCTTTCAACTTCTTAACATCCAGAGATGGATTGTCCGGATTTTCATTTAATTGATGCAGCTTATCTACAATTTTTGTCTTTATTTTGAGTGGCATCCTGGCCAAATAGTTGCGGGCAGATTGCCTGTATTTTAATTTATACATCGCCAAATTATAGCTTTTAAAGCTATATTGTCAATGCCTAAAAAACGGTAGGTAGCTTCGGCTATACTAAAATTATGTTTTTGGATTAGAGGGCGGAGATCAGAGATCAGAGGGCGGCGGTCAGCCCCCAAGCTCATCAGCTCAATAGCTCAATAGCTTACCAGCTGAACAGCTACCTTGCGAATAACAAGAATAGTACTGAGACCTGAGACGCAAGACGTGAGGGCGTGAGAGCGTAAGAGCGTGAGGCAGGAGGCAGGAGGCAGGGCATAACCCATCACTTGTTAATCAGATGTCAGGGCGGTGAACGGTGAATAGTGATCAGTGATGGGTGAAGGGTTTCGGGCGCTGGGTACTGGGGGGGGACGGCGGGAAAGGCGAGACTGGCGGGAAAAGCGGGAAAGAGAACCGATAGGGACCAGCGTCGTCATTTTTTCGCCTCACGCCTTACGCTATACACCTTACGTGTCAGACAGGCTGCCGAAAAGTTGATTCAAGTGGTGATAGGGAACAATCGAAACAGTTGTTCGCTGCTGGGCCTTGTCACCGCCATAAACGAGTCCGCTGCCAGCTGGAATGTTATCGGGAAACAGCTTGGCAAAATGGGTTAGGCCTTTAAAATAATCCCTGGTAATCGTCATGCCTGCCTTGATTTCAATCGGGAAAAGATCCGGCTCTTTGGCCATAATAAGATCGACCTCGTTCCCTTTGCTATCGCGATAAAAATACAGATTGCTTCTTTTTCCTTTATTGAACCTGTATTTTAAGGCCTCGGCGACGACCCAATTTTCAAAAAGACTTCCACGCAAAGGATCCCTCGACAATTGCTTTTCGTTTTCAATGCCGAGCAGGAAGCCCGCTAAACCGACGTCGTAAAAGTACAGTTTGGGAGATTTGACCAACCGTTTGGATATGTTTCGGTGATACGGGTGCAGAAAAAAAAGGATATAGCTCGCTTCCAGGATCGAGAGCCAGTTTTTGGCCGTGGTGTGGGATACCCCCGCATCGTTTCCCAGGCTGTTGACATTGAGCTGTTGGCCCGTACGCCCGGCGCACAATTTAATAAAGCGCTGGAACAGCGTTAAATCCTTAATCTTGATCAGCTGCCTTAAATCCCTTTCGATATATGTCTCGAAATAATCCCCCAGTGCCTGGGTGGGATTTAAGTTTTTCTCCCATATTCGGGGATAAAATCCACGATACAGCAGACCGTCGAGTTCCGGCAAAGCAAAGGACGTTTGAATTTCCTCCAGAGAAAACGGCATCAGTTTTATCAGCGCGGTGCGACCTGCAAGCGACTGATTGATGGTGTTGCTCACTTCGAATTGCTGGCTGCCGATTAAAATAAAGTGCCCGTCCCTGTCTTGTTCGTCAACCATGGGCTGTATGTAGGATACAAGATCCGGTGCTCGCTGAATTTCATCCAGAACGGCGCCATTCGGGTATTGTGCTAAAAAGCCCCGAGGGTCATCGATGGCATATTGACGCGTATCGGGAAATTCAAGATTGGCATAGGGCTTGTCCGGGAAAACCTTTCGGCATAGCGTGGTTTTTCCGCTCTGCCGTGGCCCGGTAATCGTGACCACCGGGTACTGCCCCGCCAACGTGTTCAATACGGGTTCAATGGAACGGTTGGTCAGTTTCATAAAATTTTGATACGCTAAAAAGGTGTAAATTGCAATACCAACTTTCAATTTGCACCTTTTTGGGTGGGGCGGGAAAGATCAAGGTCGAAGGGGAAGTAGTTATGCGTGCTGAGACGAAAAAATAGTCCTGAGACGTGAGTGATAACCACAGTGATCGGTGATCGGTGAGAAAGACAGGTAAGCGGAGAGCGGAGGGCAGAAGTCGGAAGTCGGAGAGAAAGAACGGTAAATAGATAGCGGTAAGCGGTAAACAGGGAACTTCTATTTATCGAATTTGATCTATTTTCTGCTTTCACCGCTTTCAGCTTACTGCTTTCCGCTCACATCATTCTGTTTACCGCTCTCCGCTTTCATTTTCAAATTCAATAATTGTCAGGAACAAAGCTTTGCTCTCGCAGTGGGCAGCTCGATTGACAACTATAATGCACCCCATTATAGAATGAACCATGATAAAAACGTTTGCGTCTGATGGCGCACAGGACATATTCGATGGGATTGCTTTCCGGACAGATAGAAAATGTTGTCCACAATCCATCTGGTTGGTTGCACGACGGAAGTTAGATCAAATTAATCGGGTACGAGATCTTGATGAACTTCAAATCCCTCCAGGCAATCGACTGGAGCACTTGAAAGGCGACCGAGAGAATCAATACAGTATCCGAATCAACCAGAAATATCGAGTTTGTTTTACATGGGAGGCAAACCATGCCTATGAAATCGAAATCACAGACTACCACTAATCCTGTTGTCGGGAGGCGGTTGCCTCGAAATCGCCCCCCAACACATCCAGGGGAAATGCTATTTGAAGAATTTATTAAGCCGCTTGACTTGACACAAGCTGACCTGGCGCGTCGTTTGGGAGTCTCTTATCCTCGACTGAACGAAATTATTAAAAGAAGGCGTTCAGTAACCCCGGATACAGCATTGCGGTTGTCTCGTGTTCTGGGTATGTCCGCAGATTTCTGGTTGGGTTTGCAGCAGGATTGGGACCTTTGGCATGCCATGAACAGCCCCGAAGCCAAAGAAATTAATCGGTTGAAACCAATTCTCATAAAGCAACATTCTATTGCATGACTGCTTAAAGCTATCCACTTCGTTTGGATGTAAGGATGGCCACGGCCCCACACGGAAAGACACAGACGCAAAAAAAGCTTCTCCACTGACATTGCATTTGTCCGTGTGTGTCGGTGGCAAAAATAAAAGGCTGTTGAATAAGGCCGGATGAGCGGCTATCTGCCCGTCAACCGTCAACGGTTTCCCGCGTCTCCCAGTCATCAAGCCGCAGACCGGTAACACGGCTGAACTCTCCTGTATTGTGCGTCACAAGTACGGCATCATAGGCACGGGCAACAGCAGCAATAAGCATGTCATTGGGGCCGATCAATTTGCCTTGGGCGGTGAGGTCGGCCCGGATGAGCCCATATTCATCCGCGCAGCGATCGTCAAATGGCAGGCTTTGGAATAGAAAAACAGTGCTGAGACGTGAGATTTGACTGATTGAATCAGAGCTCGGAGAATCAGTGGATTCTGTTGATTGCCTTTTTATAGACCTCTTTATCCCTTCTTGGGCCTACGGTCAAAACATAAACAATTACGGTTTCTTCTTTGACACGATAAACCACGCGGTAGTCGCCGATTCGAAGCTTTCGTAACGAGGCCAGGTTACCTGTCAACCCGCTACCGAATTCCAACGGTGCGCGTGTCAATTTGTCATTAATCACGCGCATGATGCGCCGAGCGGCAGATGGCCCAACTGCTTCCAGATCATCAACGACATCCGGGTGATACTTTATCTCCCAGGTCATTTTGCGAATCGTTCCATCATTTCTTGATGTGAAATCGCATCGTTATCTTGGAAACGTTGCAGCCGGGCAAGTGCAAGGGCCGTTAGCCGCAAATCTTCCATCTCTTCTTCCATCGCCTGATAGGCTTCAAGGGATAACAAAACCGCTTTGGGTGCATTGTTTTTCAGGATGATGAGCTTTTCCGTATCTCCCTTTTCCAGCGCATCAAGCGTTGCGGCGGTTTTTTTGGAAAGATCAGTCGCGGATAAAAATTCCTTTAATAGCATTGGTTTTCCTTGAATTATAGTTGGAATATTGTATGAATAATAATCCAACTATAATAAAATGTCAATTCCCTGAAAGACGGAAGTCAGAGGTCGGATTTCAGGATAAAGGGTCAAGTCTGCCCTTGACGCACCTTTGGGTGCTGAGACGAAAAACAGTACTGAGTGCTGAGTCGTGAGGGCTAACTATAGTGAGCGGTTAGCAGAGGGTGATAAAGTGAATAGTGATGGGTGAAGGAATAAAAACTCATAAAGATCTTCAAGTCTGGCAAAGCGCCATGGAACTGGCAAAGGAAATTTACCAGCTTACCAGAACCTTCTCCAGGGAAGAATTGTATGGGCTGACATCTCAAATGCGTCGTGCGGCTGTTTCAATTCCAAGCAACACTGCCGAAGGCGCGGCACGTATGCATGTTAACGATCAATGTTTTTTGATTTTGGTATGAATAAGACGTTCTGCTGGCCGTCTAAATCAGAGTCTGAGGTAATCACTTTGCAGTTGTATGACTTCGCGGTAGCGACTATTATTTGTCGTAGATTAAAAGATAACATGAAAATGCGGTGAGAAAAGCCAGACATGGGCTAACTGAGTCTCGGTATTTCCTTAAGACATGAAAAAGGAGATAACCGACATGAAGGAACATGTAAAGGGAAAAGCGGGCAACGAGGCCGGCGATGAAAGACCTGAACAATCCATAGATGGCGGGCCTCAGCCCAAGAAAAAATATCCAAAGCGTGGAAAACGATACTCCCGGGCCCAAAAGGATGAGATCCTGAATTATTCATCAAAAAACTCGATCGCCGAAGCGTCGGCCAAATTTGATGTGTCCGAGACCACCATATACGATTGGATCCGGACCGACAAGCGACGCAATACCGATGGAAACATTGGGGACTTCTCTGGAGTTGATGATGATCCCACAACGATTCGGGACAACAAGATCCTGGCGATGTGGCGGCAGCATCCGGGTTACGGACCGAGCCAGATCCGCCATGCGGGCCGGTATGAGTTTCAAGGTCTGAGCCGCTTGCAAGTCCTTCGTCGGGCATGCCCGGATCCCGAAAAGGATCGCGCATTTTTAGAAAGCCTGAAGGGTCGGCGAGACCGATATAAAAAGCCTGACCAACTTCCGACCATGGGTGTGGCAAGACAGCTTCTGGATAAAGGCTTCACCGATTTTGGCCTTGACGTTGTTGACCCAAAAGGTACGCTTCGAACCTGGCTCAGTTCCCGTTATACGCCGGAGGCGATCCGGCAAGGATTAGCCATCTTTGCCACACAGCGGGCAAAGGGACGCTTGCGCTCGGAGACCGCCCACAGATACCTGGTCAAGGTCATTCAAAATTGCCAGGATGAGATCGATCTGAGGCAACAAGAGGATTTGCTTCGGGAATATGCCGAGCTTGAAAAAAGGGGCATGCTCCGAGAACTCGAAAGAGAATATGAACTGTTGAAAGCACAGTGCGATGGATCCGGGCCGACCAATGATTTGGCTTTCCAACTGAGCGAAAAGGCTGTGTTCGGCGGGATGATCCTCCAACGTTCCTTCTGGAAAGCCAAGCTGAAAAGACTGCTGCTGAAAAGCAAGGACCGAATCGACTCCGTTATCAGGCATATCCGCCGCCTTTTCGAAGCCCATTGGAACGATCGGTTCCAGCTTATCAATCATTTGATAGCCTGGAGTAGTGGTCTTACGGCTTGACGAACAATGTCGTTTGACGCTTCCGGCTAAACAAAAAACGATACCAATCGTTGTTAGTACGGTAAACGGTTCAACGGATCAGACAATTGAGGATTGTCTGATAGAACAAAAAAGCAAAAAATAATCTGTTTTCAATCTGTATGAACGGCTTCTGACTCGATTTGCCACTGAGGTGGAGTCAGACAACCCAAGGGATGACCGAGACTTTGCTCTATCTTTTTGTGTCAGGATTTAACCACTGAAAGTGTTTGACATGGACAAAAAAGTTGATATGATTATTGAAAATCCTATCAGCATGGGTGAACCCTTAAAAGGAAACTGGCGCGGTTTTTATTCTTGCCCTGTAAAACGGAATTTCATTATCATCTACCTGTTTTGCGAAGTCTGCCGAAAAAGGGAGTATATGATCTTGGGGACGCCCTAAACTTGATTGGGGATTCGGGGGCGGACCAAGCTGAAGTCCCAATTATCAAGCATAAAGTCGCAATGGTTTAAGGACTACGGTGCCATCCTTGAGCTCGATATCAAAATGGCGAACCTCGGGTAGCTGATCCATGATTTTTTTGGGGATCGTTATTTGATTTTTTGATGTTATTTTCGTAAGCATGACTCGGTCCTTCCTTTTCCTTACTTTTCTTATTCCTTACTATGGGTATGTAAGGATTTTGTCAAGTTTGCGGTTGTCGGTCTAAGAGAAAGCCGGATTTTTTCATATCGATGGCATTGAGGATGGTGCCGATCAATTTGACGTTCACCTGGCCCAGGCGGGAAGGGTTGACCCAGAAGAAGCTTTCCGATAATTCCCGTAAAGAAACATAAAAAAAGGGCTTACAAGTTGGAATCCTTGTAAACCCTTTATTTTTTCTAATCAATCAGAAGCGCAAAAAAAAGGCGCATGCATGCCGATGGGGGGCACGATGCGCCTTTTTTTATCGTTGGTTTTCTATAGTGTTGAAGATAATGTTTTTGGCAAGGCTAGAGGGAGGAAGCTGTATAACCCATACCGCGACGACCGATAACGCAGCCCAAAAACATTATCTTGAATGCTATATCTAAAGTTAGGAGTGATCCTGCAACTTCTCCAACCTCCTTCGGGCCGACATGTTGTTCGGGTTCAAGACGATGGCCATCTCATACTCCTCCACCGCGCGATAGGTGATGCCCATGTTTTCGTACAGCGTGCCCAGTGTGTAACGCAAGCCGGAATCATCCGGAAGGTAGTCGACCCCGGCGGAGACCACTCGGAAGGCCTCGTCAAACCGGTCTTGATCCATGTAGAAGCGATGGATCTGCCGTATCCACGGCGCCTGAACGTCTGTTGTCGTGGGCAGGTAATCGACCGCCTGGGCGTAGGCGGCCAACGCCAGGTCCACCTGCTCGACCGATACCAGAAATTCGCCCAGTTCAATAAAGGGCCGCACCATCGGGGGCAGGGCGGTTGTGATATCGGCGTAGGTCATTTCGCGCCTGGCCAACGCGTTGACCATGTCTTTGGTCAGGGACGGGGAGAGGGCAATGGCCTGCTGGATGACCGCCGCGCCTTTTTCAAAATCCCCGCGGGTGATGAGCCACAATCCAAAATTGGCATGAATTCTGGGATTGGCGCCCTCATATTCGAGGGCCGATCGATGGAATTGCTCGGCCAGCGCATATTGACCGTTTTGCGTGTACAGGCTGGCCTGGGTTTGCAGATAGATCCCGTTCATGGGATTGAGGCCAATGGCTCGATTACAGCTGGCCAGCGCCGCGTCGGTCTCGGACAGGGCGGCCTGGGCGTCCGATAGAATGACATAGTTTTGGCTCTCCAACGGATCGTAATAAGACACCTTCAGGGCCCTGCTTTGGATGCTTGCGTAATCGCGGTCGGTCAGCGCATCCTTTTCATAATCCGCCCTGACATTGTTGAAGTGCAGCTGACCCAGGTAGGCGCCTAAATTGAACATCGTGCCAAAAATCATCAGCAGGGCTGCCGACGCCGCCAATGCGGGTGCGATCCAGGATTGCCGGTAGCGGTGCAAAAAGCTTTTTGGATGGGGAGCCCGCAGGCGGGTATGGGCGGCCGATACGCAGAGACCGGCCAGGAAAAAGAAATAGAGGGCGTTGGCGCCGATCTGCAGGTTGAACTCGACGATGCAGTGAATCAGGACGGCCACCATCCCGGTCACGGCTCCCAAGAACAGGTAGATGCAGTAAGGCTCGTGTCGCTTGCGGTAGCGCCTGAAGGATGCCAGCACGGCAAATACGAAGGTTCCAAGGCAAATCAGCCCGATGATTCCGTGGGTCGATGCAATTTCGATGTAATCATTGTGGGCATGGACGAAAAATTTGCTCCCCGGGGTCACATTCCGAAATGCCTTGTGCGCGTGGAAAAACGTACCGGCACCGGTACCGGTCGCCGGGTACGTCTTGATGATGTCGATGCTGTCCTGCCAGGCACCCAATCGGCTCTCGGAAATATCCCCCGCAGGATCCCGAATTTGACTAAAGCGTTCGAAGATCGGGTCCCACCCAAACCATCCCACGCTCAACAGCAACACGCCGAAGACGGCGGCCACCATCACGCCCCGACCCCGGTTGGTATTCGCCTTGAACGCCATGAGAACGCCCAACAGCACCAGTCCCAGGCTCAGGCAGACGATCCCCCCCCGCGAGAGACTGACGAACACCGAGGTGCCCATGAGCATCACCGCCAGCAGCAGCAACAGGTAGACGTTGGTGGTGCGGCAGTTGAAAAATTCGCTGAGCCGCTCGCGCCAGGTATCGTAGGAGACGCGCGGTTTGTTGTAGAGCATCATGCTGAAGGCAATGGGGAAGAGCATGACCATGAGGCCGGCATAGTGGTTCCGGTTCACGTAGGGACCGAATGCGTGGCCATGGATGGTTTCCCGGAACCAGAAGATTTTCCCCGGTGCAGAGAAGTGCTGAATGATGGCCAGCAGCGCCATTACGGCGCCAAAAGCGATGACGACCTTTACCACGCGTTTCAAGAACGTCGCATTGTTGAGCAGTTGCACCGACAACACGTAAAACAACACATAACCCGAAAAGCTGATCCATTGCAGCAGCGTGGCCTTCAGATCCACGGTCAGACGCATCCACTTCACCGGCCCGGTGAGGCCCAAGGTCTCCTGATAAAGGGTGTGGGTCGCCGGCGAGATGATGTCGACCAAAAATGCAGGGAGCGGGACCATCTGCAGGGTTATCACTCCCAGCCAGACGATCAGCGGCCAAAGCCCCGGGACCTTCAGCAGCGATCTGTTGGCTTTCCAGCGGGCATAAAAGAAGACCACGGCACACACAAAGATGGCCAGCGCCAGAATGGCTCGTGACCACAGCTCCGTCGTGCCAAAGGCCAATGGGGCAAACAGTAAGATAAAAAGGTAAAGTCGCTTTTCGAAATGTCTCATCGATCCAGCCTAACTATGGGCTCCCCCTTCAACAGTGCCAGCGGGTTGCCCGACACCAGGGCCGCGGCCCGTTGGGTGCCAACCTGTTTGGCGGCCATGTCGCGGGCAGCGGACAGGACCGGTGGCCGGGAATCGGCCGAGTGGGCATCCGTGGCGATGAAATCCACGGCGCCTTTTTTGACCAGGTAGCGGGCGCACTGCCGGATATCGGGGTCATTGGCCCGGGTGAGGCTGGCCGCCGTGAGTTGCGCCAGGGCGCCCCGCTCACGCAGGACCATCAATTTCTTGGGGTTGTCGATCACCGACGGGTTGCGCTCCGGATGGGCCACGATGGGGCGATACCCATTGATCACCAGCTTGAAGATCACCTCGGCGGCATTGATCGGCAGGTGGGTGTGGGGGAATTCGATCAGCATATAACGGGTGCCGTTCATGCCCAGCACGGTCAGGTCGGCATCGTCGATCTGCGCATAGGCGATTTCGGCGCCGGGCCGGATCATCAGATCCAATCCGACCGCCCGCAGGTGCTGGTTGAACGCCGCCACGTCCGGTTCGAATCCGGCGCGTTGCCGCGCCGCATCGGCGACGATGGCCGGGAAGTGGTCGTTGACGTGCGGGGTGGCAATCATTTCGGTGATGCCGTCGGCGGCCGCGATGCGGGCCATCTGGATGGCTTCTTCCATTTGCGCCGGCCCGTCGTCGATACCGGGCAGGATGTGGCTGTGGATGTCGATCATGGAGTTATTAGTACTGAGTGTTGAGTACTGAGTACTGAGTGATGAGTGATGAGTGATGAGTGATGAGGACTGAGTGCTGAGTGCTGGGTTAGATGAATAGATAGCCGAAAAAAATAAACGACATTAGCGTGGCAAAAACGAGCAATAAACCGATTTTTGACTTGCTTTTTTCGTAGGTGCAGCTGATGCCATCGAATTCTACGATGCTTTCATTAATGAAGGCTGAAATCGCGTTTTGAATGGACTGGTCCTTCCAACCGATCCAAAGGAATGTGACGTTGACGAGATATCGCAGTCCTTTTTGTTGCGGCTGGCACCACAAGACCTTTGCCGTTGCAATGATTTCCCGTTTTGGGTTTTCTGAACACATTTCCAGGGAAAGTATCTGTCCGGATTCAATTTCGGTGGCGGTATAAAATTGTATGCCGCCATCCGTGATATTGCCCATCGATTTTTCCAAGTTGCGCTTTTTTAATTGATCACTGTCCAGTATCCGAAAATAAAGTGTCCAATTTTTATCGAGCATTGAGAACGATCTATCACCGGCCATAAATCACTTTTCCCTTTCCCGCTTTTCCCGCCAGTCTCGCTGTCCCCCTCAGCACTCAGTACTGTTTTTTGCTCAGCACTATTCTTGTTGTACGCAAGGTAGCTGGTAAGCTGATGAGCTGGTGAGTCGAAAATAAGAAAATAATGGGGACGTCTATGCTTTTATGCGTTTCTATCCACAGATTGAAAAAAGTGAGCTGTAAGCTGTGAGCTGTGAACAGAACCGGCAAAGAGCATGGGGCATAGGGCAAAGAGGTATAAAAAATAGTAAATAGATAGCAGACAGCAGTGAGCAGTTAAAAGACCGAAGAGCCGAAGCGAGGATAATTGTAACAGTTAAATTATGAGAGTCGCTCACGAATCCAAGCTGGGTTGCGTCGGCAATCGAGTATTGCATATATCTGAAGAAATGTGTCTTGGGCTCGATAATAAATTGCAAAAGGGAATCGTTTCGCAAGAAGGCGGTAATAACCGAAATACACGGAGTGGATACCGGCGTAAAGCCGGAGTGACTCAATATCCGAAAAGATGGAATCAAGAAAATAATTTCCTAACCCATCCGCCTGCCGTTCGTATAATTCAAAACCGTCCAATAGATCCTGTTCGGCTTCGTCGAGAAGTTCAATTCTCATTTGGATGATTTTCTGATTCTATCCTTAATATCAGCGAGAGTTGAAAACGTTGCTCTGCCTTCTTGGACCCGTTTTTCTCTTGAAGACAGAACGTTTTCGTGCCAGGCAGGTGATGGGAGCGCTTCGGTGTTGCGGCAAAGATCTTCCCACAGTTTTTCCATAGCCTCAAGCTTGTCTGCAGTTGTCATCTCGCTAAGCGGCATGTGATATCCCATTGGTGTTCCCCCTAAGAACAGTTTTTGCTTTAATATACCCCTAAACGTTCAATATTTGCAACAAGGACTCAGTAACGACCCCCTGGTCGGGTCAAGCTAACTAACATATTTGGGGAAATAATGGGGACGTCCATGCTTTCATGCGATTAATTTCTGGGGTCGCACCAAGCTAATTGATTGAAAACACGCTGCTTTCATACCAAAATGAGGTATTTTATTGGCCTATTTTGACTTTTTGAGCCCCGAAAAAGGGATTATATGGTTTTGGGGATGCCCTAAACTTCGGGTGAGCCTGGGACGTTTTCTTTTCTGGCCAAGGTTGCCCATTCATTCTTTTTTTTCGCTCTTTCTTTGCGGCTTCGCGGCTTTGCGTGCCTAATCTTTAGCCTCACGCCCGCTTCGCTCAAGACGCAAAGACGCTGAGAGATTGACAGCGGATTAAGAATCTGGGATCGAACCAAGCTGAAGTCCTAATTATCAAGCGTTTAGGTCAAAAACAGGGCCGTTTTTCGGTCTTAAATCGGTGTTTTTGGGGCTGAAATGGGCGGTTTAATAAAACAGTGATCAGAGGGCTGAAAGCCGTGATCGGTGATGCGTGATGAGTGACTTAAAACCGAAGTGCTGAATTAAAAGACAGATGGAAGAGGGATGACCGCTTCGCTTGGATGAGGGACGATTAAATGCGAGAAACGGCAAACGATAGTTTTAAGTAAACAGCATGAAGTGAACAGATATAAAACCATAAGAATTCAGAATTCAGGAGTCAGAAGCCAGAAAGCTGATGAACATTGAACATCGAACGTTCAACATCGAATCATGAAATCGCTTCGCTCGGATGATCGACGATTAACTGCGAAAACAGTGAACAGAAGACAGCCAGTGAGCTGGTTAGAGAGTTTGTGTTCAAATCTACTACCTTCTTAACAGCGTATCATAATCTGAATGAGAACCGATCCAAAACCATAGCAACTCATCCTCAACCTCAGTGGCTAAGGCCCGATATTTCCTTCCGATTCTCACAGACCAAAATATACCCACCTTTTTTGTATGTAATTGTCGTAGATTAAAAGATAAAATGAAAATGCGGTGAGAAAAGCCAGACATGGGCTAACTGAGTCTCGGTATTTCCTTAAGACATGAAAAAGGAGATAACCGACATGAAGGAACATGTAAAGGGAAAAGCGGGCAACGAGGCCGGCGATGAAAGACCTGAACAATCCATAGATGGCGGGCCTCAGCCCAAGAAAAAATATCCAAAGCGTGGAAAACGATACTCCCGGGCCCAAAAGGATGAGATCCTGAATTATTCATCAAAAAACTCGATCGCCGAAGCGTCGGCCAAATTTGATGTGTCCGAGACCACCATATACGATTGGATCCGGACCGACAAGCGACGCAATACCGATGGAAACATTGGGGACTTCTCTGGAGTTGATGATGATCCCACAACGATTCGGGACAACAAGATCCTGGCGATGTGGCGGCAGCATCCGGGTTACGGACCGAGCCAGATCCGCAACATGCTCAAACGCTCCGGTTTCAAGGTGTCGGTAGGTACCGTACGTCACGTTATGGAGGAAAATGGCTATCTTCCACCGACACTCAAGCGCAAAGAACCTGCCGGTCGCTATGAGGCCGCACGCCCCAAAGAGTTGTACCACCTGGACTTTTACCATTTTTACGTCCACAAACAGAAAACCTGCGTCCTGTTCATTGAGGACGATTTTTCGCGCTTCATCGCCGGCTGGACGATTACGCCGAGCGAATCAGCAGGGCCGGTAATCGAATGTTTCGAACAATCGGTTCAGCGCTACGGACGTCCCGAAGGCGTCATGTCCGACCGGGGCTCGGCATTCCATTCGTGGAAGGGACTGTCCCGTTTCGAGGCGCTGCTTGAAGAGTGCGAAATCAACTATTATCTGGCGAAAAAGGCATCGGTTAACGGCAAGGTCGAGGCCCTGAATGCCAGTTTTCAGAAAGAGTGCGTACACCAGACCGAGTTCATGGACCTGACGGATGCGGCCCGCGCTATTGGCCGGTGGGTCGATCATTACAATCATCGAAGAACGCATCACGGGTTGGGCGGCCTGTTGGTTCCGGCCGACCGTTTTTATGGAATCGCGGATCAAAGCCTCAAGCGCATTGAGCAGGGGCTCGGGGCAGAAACCGCCGAGTTGACCAACCCGGACAGCCGGGGTTTGGAGCTGTTCCGGGTGATTTCCCATGGCGGCAAACCGCAAATTTGGCTGATGGGTGAGAAAATACTCGGATAAATAAAAAAGAGTTGAATGGCAGGCTCAGTTTTGAGAAGTTGCAAATTTTTCCTGAAATCAGTACCCCCAAACCAGAGTCTGCCAACGATGAATATACAAGAAGATCTCAAAAAAACAAGCTTTCATTGATTGCCTTGCACCTGCTGACCCGGGACATGGCCGAACAGGCGGGCCTTTCTTTGGAAGGACCCGTCAGTAAAATCTGCAAACAAGCCGGGGTGAACCGTACGCAGGTCTATGAGAGAAAGAATCAACTGATCAAGGCGTTTGAAGGCATCAATCTGCCGGAACCGGGTCGACCACCGATACCATCCGACCCGGCATCGGACACCGCCGGGTGGGCGCTGCGGGTCACCGTCTTGCAATACCAGATAGATAATCCCGGCGCTGTTGTCCGACATTCTGGTGGGCGAACGGTCTACAGCCCCGGCTTCAGGCGGATCATCCACGATCTGTTCGATGATTGGATCGGGTCTCAAGAGCGGTTCTGCGAACTTGTCGAGGTCCCGTATGCGACCTTGGATACCTGGAAGGCCAGGGATGCAAACCAGGCTTACGAGCCCGCTTCTCCTCGGCCGATACCGGAATTTGGTCCAGAGGTAAATGCTGTCGCCCGGATGATCATTGAGGACTATGCCGTTTGGCAGGGGAGCGTAAGAGATTTTCTTCAATATGAGCCGAAGCGCGTTGATCTGCCGCCGAATCAGATCGTACGCGTTCTTAAAATCAGCAAAATGATCTCGTCAAAAAAAAGAAAACAACCACGCTACAGGGGCAGCACGCAGAAAGTGCAACCGGGCACGATACTGGTCACCGACGGCAAAGGCCTCTCGGTGCATCTAACCACCGGCGGAAAAACAAAGGATTATAATTGGCAAGGCATGGTCGATCAAACCACGGCCTGCCACACCGCCGTTGTTGTGACCGAAACGGAAAATGCACATGGCGTTCTTACCGCTTATGAACAAAGCGTCGACTTTTTGGGACGCAAACCCGACGCGCTGGTTCACGACAACAAGCCGATTCATGAAGATCGTATTCTCAGGCAAACCGTTGAGCCGGACACGACGATGATCCCGGCAACACCCCGACGCCCTGAAAACAAAGCGGTAATCGAGGGCGAATTCGGCAAGTTCGAACAGGCTGTGGGGCGTATCAACCTTAATGACAGCAGCCCCGAAAGCCTGGTAAAAAGTGCCGTCGAAGAGGTGCTGCGTGCCTATACCGCCGGCATCAACCATGCGGGCCGGTATGAGTTTCAAGGTCTGAGCCGCTTGCAAGTCCTTCGTCGGGCATGCCCGGATCCCGAAAAGGATCGCGCATTTTTAGAAAGCCTGAAGGGTCGGCGAGACCGATATAAAAAGCCTGACCAACTTCCGACCATGGGTGTGGCAAGACAGCTTCTGGATAAAGGCTTCACCGATTTTGGCCTTGACGTTGTTGACCCAAAAGGTACGCTTCGAACCTGGCTCAGTTCCCGTTATACGCCGGAGGCGATCCGGCAAGGATTAGCCATCTTTGCCACACAGCGGGCAAAGGGACGCTTGCGCTCGGAGACCGCCCACAGATACCTGGTCAAGGTCATTCAAAATTGCCAGGATGAGATCGATCTGAGGCAACAAGAGGATTTGCTTCGGGAATATGCCGAGCTTGAAAAAAGGGGCATGCTCCGAGAACTCGAAAGAGAATATGAACTGTTGAAAGCACAGTGCGATGGATCCGGGCCGACCAATGATTTGGCTTTCCAACTGAGCGAAAAGGCTGTGTTCGGCGGGATGATCCTCCAACGTTCCTTCTGGGAAGCCAAGCTGAAAAGACTGCTGCTGAAAAGCAAGGACCGAATCGACTCCGTTATCAGGCATATCCGCCGCCTTTTCGAAGCCCATTGGAACGATCGGTTCCAGCTTATCAATCATTTGATAGCCTGGAGTAGTGGTCTTACGGCTTGACGAACAATGTCGTTTGACGCTTCCGGCTAAACAAAAAACGATACTAATCGTTGTTAGTACGGTAAACGGTTCAACGGATCAGACAATTGAGGATTGTCTGATAGAACAAAAAAGCAAAAAATAATCTGTTTTCAATCTGTATGAACGGCTTCTGACTCGATTTGCCACTGAGGTGGAGTCAGACAACCCAAGGGATGACCGAGACTTTGCTCTATCTTTTTGTGTCAGGATTTAACCACTGAAAGTGTTTGACATGGACATGTAATGATGGGTGTTGAATGTTTTCTTTTAAAATCTGGAAATTTTTGTGCGCTAAATCCTGAACAGCGGTGGGAAGTTTTTCATGGCAAGATCAAAAGGATGAACTGGTAAAATGCTTCATAGTTCTTTGATATTACCAGATTTAAATTCCGTAACTGCCTCTTTGACAATCGATTCAAGCTTGCCCGATTTTACATCTGACTCAAACTCCCTGTCCCATATTTCTGCATCAAATGCCTCGAACCATGCTCGGAATTCGGAAAGCTTTTCCGGGCTGAGTTTGGAGATCTGAATTTCTAATTCTTTTATGGATTGCATAATCCGCCTCGTTTAGATCAATTATTTCCTATTGTCCCAAAATTCAGTTGGATTGAAACATATTCTACCCCATTGTAGCCAGCCGGACAATCTGCTTCGGCAGGCTTGGCAGGTTTGATAGAAGTCGGAAGCCGGGCAGCAGTCTTTCGGTATCGGTGGCTGGCCTGATGTCACATTTTTCACCATTCATCTCTATTGAGGCAAACAGTTCTTCCAGGCCCGATTTACCATCCAGCAGGATATCCGTGTAATCCGGATTACTCAAGTTCTTTACCAGCGGGGTATCGGCCAGCATGGTCTGCAACCTTTTGCGCATGCTGTTGTTGCCGGTCCTTCGGCGATATTCACGACGCTGGCGCCGAAACAGTTGTTCAAGGATATTGTTGGTCCGTTGCGGATATATCGTTACGAAGCCTGCCGGCGTATTGATTTCGATTGGATCGGAAAAAAGTTTATCACCATACTGGTCGATCTGTTTGGCAACTTTAAGGCAAAGCGGATCATCCGCAAATTCATTGTTCTCCAGCCGTTGGCGAAATTGGCCGACACCTTGTTTGATGCTGTCCATGTCCTGGGTACCCCCCTCATCATTAAGGCCTTTGCCGCTACCGGGCAGGGCGATGCGCATCTTCTCCCGTAGGTCATCAAAGAGTCGGCAGCGCCAGCGCAGCTCTTCAACGGCTGGCTCGAACACGGGGTCCTGGACAATATCGATAACTTGGCGGACCAATTTATAAAATATCCGATTGCCGATCCGATCCCTGGCAGGCAGACAGTGAATCAGGTCCGGCAAATACTCGATCAATATCAACAGCCGGTGGGCAAATTCCAGCAAGGGACGGTCGAAAGGAAAGCCGTAACCGTCGCCACATTGCTTGCCTTGCAAACACCACAGGGCCAGTGAGTAGGTCGATACCAGGGGCAGCAATGTCATGTCAGAAAGGGGCTCCGCCCGCTTGATCAATGTTGCCAACTGCCGGGCATCGATGCTGTGTGGCTCAAGTTGTTGTCGGACCTGACGCGCCAGAGCATTGAGTTTGGTGGTGGCCGCATGCGTTCGCAGACAGCTCCGCAGATTACTGTAGCAAGGCCCGATCAGATCTTTACCCACATCGCGCAGAAAATGAAAATGACAGATAAAGTCCCGGCAGTTTGGGAAAACCGCTGCCACCGCTTTAAGGATGCCCGTGCCCATGTCGTGAACACAGGCAATCGGCTCGCCGTAGTGACTTTGCAGCCGTTTTAAAAACGGAATGATATATTCGGACCGTTCGCTGGGCAGTTTCACATTGGCCAAAACAAACTGGCTCAGGCTGTCCAGGCCCGTCATCAAGGCCGGCGCATTTGCCTCATGGGTGGCATCCAGGTGAAGGATGTAGCCACCGGAACGCTGCATGGCTTGGTTGATTCGCGGTGTGGCCTGACGATGAGCGACGGCCAGATAGGTGATGAATTTTTGTCCCAGGTATTCGATCTCCGATGCACATAAATCGACATGGCGGGCGAGAAGTCCCTGGCGAACCTGTTCGACATTTTGGTGTTGTTCAAACAAAGCACGGCCGACAAAGACCAGCACATCCCAGGCTACATTGCAGCAGCGCGGTACCAGGCGGCGCAAGGCTTCAGAATGAAAGCGGCGCCCGCATTGTGGGCATTCAAGAATGGTCTCATGCGCAATAAACGGCGTCGTCATGCTCAGCACGGTCTTTTTCCGCGTTTTTTGTACCTTGAGTTTGCTGTTGCACGAACAGGTATCGCGTTCCGGTCGGAACCGAACTATCGGTACCTGGGCAAACAAGCCGGCTGGCCGGGTCTCCTGACTAAGCAGCTCCAGGCACCGGTTCAGTGCCGCCAAAGCTGCTGCACCGGAGTTTAAGCCTTTTTTTTTAAACCGTGCCTGTCGAACAGTGCTTTGACTTGCCCGGCATCAATACGTACCCCGGTGCGACGGCTGATCTCTTGTGCCAGCTGACCAAACCCGGCGTCAGGGTGACGAATAAACTCGACCAGAACCAAAACCGCCATCTCGGCCGGTAGTTGGACCCCATCATTTTTTGGAATCGCCTGTGATTGAGCACCGGCCGTTTCGTCATCGGCTGCCAGGTAGACATATGAACGCCCTAGCTTTTGCCGTTGCAACCGGCCTTGACGGACCAATGCCACCAGCACCGTATGACAGCGGCATCGCAGCGTTTGTCCAAGTTGTTCGGCGCTCATTCCCGCCGCGCTGCCCGACACTAACATGACAAGGGTATCGGTCAGGCTCCCTGCCCGTGAAAAGCCGATGTCTGTGTAAAACCATAATCCTTGACGTCCGAAGCGGGGTATCGACGCCAGTGTGTACCAGCGCCCGTTGTGGGTGAAACTGCTGTAGTAACCAATCCTTGCCAAGAATCGCCTGACAGAAGGTACGGAATAGTCCAACTGTTCGGCCAGGGGGGCGATCATCCAGCAAGGCTGCTTGTCAAACAGCGCACTGAGCCTATCCTGGACATCGGTTGCTAACGCCATGGCGCCTCCTGATAAAGTAATGCAATAAGCCCATTCATAGGGCATAATATGCAATACATTATCAAAAATGGCCACTTTTAACAAGTCCAGTGATGTTGACAGGGTAAACGAAAAATTATTAAATATGTTTATTATGATCAATATGATATGGATTCAAACGAAAGCATTTCTACTTGAGAAGTTTGGGTTTGGCTGACACAGAAAAATGATCAGGTATGGCACGCGATTAAGCTGTAACTATTTGAAACTATTAGATCCAACTGAATTTCGTTTCTATAGATTATTTCTTTATTCCCTTTAAGTTCAGAGCACCTTACCTCTGTGAAAAATAAAACGACACCAGCGTGGTTTCAAACATCACTATTTACTAACTCATAGGTGAGACGTAAATTACTTCCGGGATATTCTATCTCAGCCTTGTTGAGTTCGTCTAAAAGTGAGGCGATCGATCGATTGTCCGCCGGCGTCGAAGCATTGTGAATCCGAACAAGCAAACGATTGTTTTCCATATCGGGCAATAGGTCGGCATCGGTGACGAACAGCCCTTGCAACAGCCGCCTGGCATCGGACATATCCACCGTTGGACCGAGCAACATTGCCGCCATGGCCGTCTCCGCCCGATAGGCGATCATGCGCACGGTGTCCATCAGTCGCTTGCGACCCGGTAGCAGACGATTGAACTTGTCCTTTTCCTCAAGTTCCCCCCAGGTGATGTGTTTTGGCGTCTGTTTCAACTGTTCTTTCAACGTTGCCAGCTGATGTTCATGCTGGTCGATATCTTCCAGCAGCTCGCTTTTTCGCTTCAGCCATTTTTGGTATTTCTCCGGATTGGTTTCGCTTTCCGGGTGCATGGTCATTTCGCTAAAGCGTGATCGGCGGTAGCGCAGCCGGCTTTGTACCTGATTACGTCTACGGTTCAGTTCCCGCCAGCTGGGGTTGACCACTTTTTCGGTGTCAGGAATCTCAACGACGCCATATTCACAAAGCATATCAATTTCAAAGTGTTGCTTCATATAGCGAAAGAAGTTTTCCTGACACCACCGGGTAAACATGCGTACCGCCAGCTGGGTATGCGGCAGATCGTAGGCAGTGCTGATCAGACTGGTTTGATGACCCGAATCGGTCAGCTTGCGAACCTCTCGCACCCAAAACGCGTTCTTGCCCGAGCCCAGCAAACTGCCTATTTCGGCCACACGCATGGTGACCGTCTCGCCGCCGGGCATGATCACGGTTTTTTCCTCAAACCAACTCTCCGGCCACGGTTCGGCCGGGTGCTTATGATAGGTGATGCAGGCAATCCGATGCGTGCGCCACATCCTGGCAAAAAAGTCCGGGCTGTAGCCCTCCCGGTCGAAAACCAAAACGAAGCGACAAAGATGGGCGTTGGCTGCCAACGCCTTTTCATCAGGCTGATTGGGAACCTCGTCGAGCAGCCGTGGTACGATGTCGTGCTCGAGGACTTGGATAAGTCCGGGATCGATTGGCTTTTCGATCAGGAAAAAAGGCCGGCCGATGGCATCGTTGACCCAATAATCGGTCGTGCCTCGCAAACACAGCCGCTGCCGGGTGACATAGCGCCGCGGTAGTTTGGTCAGCTTGCCGTGATAAACGCGAACATGGCCATCGACGTAAAGGGTGCCGGCCGCATCGGGCTGGGCCTGCATCCAGTGCTTGCTAAGATGCGCGGCCCATATCTCGGCCGCATTAGCCTCACTCAACGTATCCATTTTTTTTCGCAGGCACCGTGCTTCCGGAACGCGATCCAGACCCAAAAGCTTACCGAATTCACCCGGCGGATTCTCGCGCAAGCGTTCAACGCTCTTGATCCGGCAAAGCGTCATGAAGGCCAGCACCAGCAAGATCTGGAAAATGGTGTAATACCCGCGGATCTTTCCCAAAAGAGTTTCAGCGCCTTCCAAAATACCGTTGGCCAAAAGCGCTGGCACGGCACACAAAATCCCTGCTTTGGGGACATCCAAGCAGGGCTCGAACCGCACTTGCGCTTCACCTTGACCCATTGAGGCCAAAGCCCGATCCAAAACTCGCGTGCAGGCCGTACCCATGCCCTTGGCCGCGGCCGCATCCACCGCGCTGCGCGATGATTTATCCGTGCCCGCCTTGGGTGTGGGTAGTTCGACAGATTGGCGCTCGTGCAAGCGTCCGTCGTTGATGGCCTTGCGGAAGGTATCGAGCTTAACACCTAATTGCTGAGCGGCATCGTGACGCGTGACGCCATGATCCAAAAGGGCCTGGGCTTGCTCGAGCATCTTCGGTGTCAGGATATGGCCTTTACGGCCACCTGGCTTTCTTTGAAAGAAAGCCTCTGGGCCTCCTTCTCGCAGTTTTTTCAGTGCCCGGTTGACGTTGCTTTTGGAAACACCGAAGGTCTCAATAATATCCTTGTGACGGCACGTTCCAGCGTTGATCATCATCGATGTAACCATCCTGAACAGCCGGTGGTCATCAGCAGCATGCGAATAGATCGGAGTTAACCCCATAAAGTAAGTCCATCGATCCTTGCTTCGATAAACGGACACCAGATCGCTGATTTGTGTGACGCCTTCTGGTATCAGCGGAAGAATTAATTGGGGCATGACACCTTCCTTATTGCTTTAACTACAGTGCAGTAAAATTTAAAGCTCTAATTATCAGAAAGGTATCATTATTATATTCCTGAAGAAAAATGAACATTCTTTTTTACTTGGAATAATAAGCGCATGAAATGCCAGCTAAAATTTAGTTTTTAACTCGTCAATGCTTTTGTAGGAAATCAAGTGCTCTGAAGTTATGAGCTTTATTAAGTTTCGTCAAGCATGTCTTTATTCAGGGACGTTGTGGAACATGGGGGTCGGACCACGTAATATCATGTAAAATCAATGAGAAGGATCAAAAAAGTACCCTGAAATGAGGCTTAGAACCCCCATTTTAGCCCTTAAAAAGGCCTTCTAAGAAAAAACATTCCATTCATAGGAGTTTAGTCCTTCATATGGTGAAGCAGACGCCAATGATACACCAAATGGGCTCTGTCTTTCTCGCAAGTAAAACGTCTCACCATCACTCCCTATCTTACCAGTGCAAAGCTGGTGTTTAACATCAGCAACAAACTCGTTGCTTCCAACCGCCATACTTTCGGACCATTTCGCTTGACGATGAATCCTGTTTTCAGCCAACCCCTGAAAAGGGGTCAAGTCCATTCTTGACACATTGTTTAAAAACAAGCTGGAATAACAAAGATTATACAAAAAGAATCGGCCACGAATCTTCACGGATATAAAAAGACAGTGATCTGTGAGCAGTGAACGGCGAACTGAATAAAGCTACAAGGTCGTGTCTACACTTTTGACAAAACTGGTTGTTTAGTGATTAGGGGTATTAACGACAGCAGCGTCCTAAAAGGGGGAAGACCATCAGAATTTGGGTTTCACTCCAGCTTGCTTGCAGAGTTCGTTTGCTGTGATTCGATCGAACTGTCTGTGGCGTTTGACTGGTATAGTTTTCTTTCCATCAGTGTAAATAGCGTGATTTGCACCTTCCCTGAGAATATTGAAACCATGCTGCTCCAAGTATCGGATGAGATCACGCCGTTTGACCGACATGCTGTTCCTCAATGGACAGTTGCTCAATAAGTGCGTTTCCGATTGGGATTTCCTTGCCAGTCTCAAGGTATGCAAGCATCATTTCATTGAGGGCATCGCGAAGCATAACTCTGCATTCTTCAAGGTTTTCGCCTTCTGTGACAACCTCTGGCCACTCCACTAACTGCCCCATATATCCAGAGTCAATTTTTGTGTATTTGGCCGTATAATTGATCATATTCTATAATATCCTTAAAATATATGTATTTCTGTCAGAATAAACATGTTTCGCCATAAAGTCAACGATAGGCATGTTGATTCGGGGTCGAACCAAGCTGAAGTCCCAATTATCAAGCGTTTAGGTCAAAAACGGGGCCGTTTTTCGGTCTTAAACCGGTGTTTTTGGGGCCGAAAAGGGTCGTTTAAGAGATCACGGCAGATAATAATAGGATCTCATGAGGTTGTTTGTGGTTTTTCATCTCGAAAGGCAAAACCTTCCGGGATTGCCGATCTCACCGCATCTTCCCGGTGGCGGGAGCTTCGACCGCGTTAGCAACCGTACCGCATGGCCAAACACAGTGTCGTGACGGCTGCCTTGAATCTGCTGTAATTTGACTTTAAACGATGAATGGATTATTCAATGTTTATATGTTTAATTGTAACAGGAGAATAATATGTCAACCGTTATGAAGATTAGCCCCCAAGGGCAGATTCGAATTCCAAAAGCCGTTATGAACACACTAAAAATAGAACCCGGTGATTATGTTGAGGTAGATATCGAAAACGGTCATGCGGTTTTAAGGCCGCGTAAGCTCATAGACCCTTCCCAGGGTTGGTATTGGACTAAAGAGTGGCAAAAGACCGAAGCCGAAGTTGACAGAGAAATTGCAAACGAAAAACTTTCACCTAAGTTCCAGACCGCTGAAGAAGGTTTGAAATGGTTGGACAAATAAGCGGCTATCGTTTCAGTCAAAAGTTTAAAAAACAGTACAAAACGTTACCCACTACAGAAAATTCCTGGTCGGACCAAATTAATCAACTTATTTTATACAAAATCATTCAATTTTAAGGGCTTTTTTTGGGCTTAGCAGGCTGTTTTTGGCTCCGAAAAGAGGCTTCTAAGGTTACCGGTAAATTGGAGCATTTGAGGAAGTCAACTATTTGTTGAATAGGTCCGAATGGGTTCCCAATCTTGCTGGCCGAAGTTCAAAATCAGCGATTGTATAAATTAGCAGCCAATCCGGTTCGATATGACATTCTCTGAAGTCTTGCCATCCTCCCTTTAGCTTGTGGTCTCGAAACTCAGTTGGCAACGCTTCAGGTATAGACAGAATTTCCAAAATTTTTTTCAATTTGCCTAAATCACGACCTTGTGCAACCGCTCTTTTGAGATCTTTTTTGAATCTGTTAGTGGGTCTGATCGGTAACATTAGCTGCCAATTTCATCAAACAGGTCCGTTACACTTTCGTATTTAGTACCGACCCCGTTTCTTGCATCATTCATTGCTTGGATCGTTTCCGTTTTAAACACCCGTAAATCAAAAGGAATCCCCTGGTGAGCGATTATTTGTCGATAAAATAGTTCATGAGCTGCTGATATTGATAACCCCAACCCCTTGATTATATTTTCGGCCTTTTGTTTGATTTCCGGCGTAATACGCGCATGTGTCATTGCTGTTTTAGGCATAGCTTTTTCTCCGCATTTTTGTATACCGTTATGATACACATGGACACTGGGCCTGTCAAGGGAAAATAGGGGGCAGGGAATCTGGGATCAAACCAAGCTGAAGCCCTAATTATCAAGCGTTTAGGTCGAAAATAGGGCCATTTTTCGGTCTTAAATCGATGTTTTTGGGGTTAAAAGCAAAGTACTGAGACCTGAGACGCGAGTGCTGAGACCAACAAAACAGTGCTGAGTGCTGAGACGCGAGTGGTAACCATAGTGAGCTGTGAGCTGTGAGCTGTGAGCAGAGAAACTACAGAACACCTTTTGGAAAAAATACAAATCACAAACACTAAATTGCAAATTACAAACTGAAAACGCATATGTCTTTGTGGCTTTGAGTGAACTGCTTTATTCTCACGCTCGCTTCGCTCAAGCCGTCAAGAACACTAAAAAATAGGGGGAGGTGTCGAGATGATAACGCTTTGAGATATAGGCTTGTTATTGGTTTTGTATCAAGCCGACGCTTCTACCAACTAAATATGGCCGATCACTTCATCCACCACATCGGAAATATCAGGCATTGATGATTCTACTATTGATCCATCAGAAAGATGCTTATGATTACTAAATCCTAAATCTGGCCTGTGACGAGCATTATCATATCTGAAAATTAGATTCCCATCGCTATCCTGGTATTGATAGGCATAATTAACTTTTTCAATTGTATATTTTGCATCGATGTATTCTTTGACATGTAAAACAGAACCATCAACGAGAATGATTTTCGATTTTATAATAGCTTGCTTTGCAGCTCTTCGCTCTTCTTTAATATCTATCGATTCTGCGAATCCATAATTATCGATTCTTTCAACAGCACGATGAAAAAAAACCAAATAGTCACGAAGAGACATGACGGATGCTCTTTAATGCATCTAATCTTTCATTAAGCTTCTTCGAAAGATGATACTCACCAGCCCACTCTACATACTCCAAATCTTTCCCTTCCAGATCCTCGGCACTCCATTCATCCATAAATATTTCTGACGAAATATGATATTTCTTTTCAAACTTGGAAAGCCGCTTTTTTGCAAGCTGTAGGCTGTATTTAAGCCGTAATGATTCCGTTTCCAAAGCCTCGGAGATAATTTCAGCCGCTTTATCTGGCATGTCTGATTTTAAAATAATTTCCGGCATATAGCCCCCATTTATAATAATTCCGCTTATATATGATATTTGTATTTTAATGCCAATGGGGCTCTATTGCAACAACGGTGTTTCTGAGAGGTAGCCTTGCTATGATTTCTTTAAGTGATTCGGGATCGGACCAAGCTGAAGTCCCAATTATCAAGCGTTTAGGTCAAAAACAGGGCCGTTTTTCGGTCTTAAATCGGTGTTTTTGGGGTTAAAAGCAAAGGAGAAACTCGGGGACGGGCATGATTTTATGCGTTTCTGCCCCGACTGATTTCGTTTTGGCCATTGGGGGGACAAAAGGTTTACGGTTACCAGTTGACGGTAAACAGAAAACTTGGGGACGGGCCAAGCCAAAATAAAAGCATAGTGCTGAGAGACTGTTTAGCGCGACACGCGGGAAAGGCGTGAAACGCGGGAAACAGTTGCCAGTTTACAGTTATCGGTTTCCGGTTGGCGGTCTCCGGAATTCGGGAACGTCCACAATTACCGGTTTTTCATTTTTTATTCTCACACCCGCTTCGCTCGAGACGCAAAGAGCGCAAAGAAAGAGGTTTCAGAAGTCAAAAGTCAGAAACCAGTTATCAGAAAATGGGACACGGATCCGCGCGGATGCGCGAGGATTGCAAGCTAACCTGCAAAGACTCACAACTGCATGAAATGAAAAATTACCTGTCCATAACGTATTCAACATCATATCCGGCATCCCGCAAAGATGAGACTAAGCCGGCGTCGCAGCATTCATCGGCCAAAAACTTCAACTCGACCCTTTCTATACAAAAGCGACCTCTTCGTCCGCTAAATAATCCGCCGCAAATTCATGGGCTGCGAGTATATCTTCTCGTGTTAAGTGCGGATGGTCTGCGATGATATCTTCAACCGTCATGCCGCCAGCTAATTTTCGCATTATTTGTTCCACGGTAATGCGTGTATTTTTTATTACGGCTTTACCAAACATAATATCCGGATTCATCTGGATTCTATCGTGCTGTTTCATTTGCTAACCACACTCAATTCTTTGTAAAATGTCTATAACAGGTCTTTTTTATATAAATATACTAAAAGTACGGATAGATTGCAATTCAACCTCAGAATTTTTCGGGGACGTTGTTTAAAGATCAGTGCTGAGACCTGAGACGCGAGTGCTGAGACCAGAAATCTGAGATCAGAGGTCAGCGGTCAGAGGTCAGAGGTCAGGGATCAGAGATCAGCGGTCAGAGATCAGAGGTCAGCGGTCTGAGATCAGCGGTCAGAGATCAGGGCCTCGCGGGTCGGGCCACGGTAACCAGCTGTATCATTGAGATTTAAATTTCTAAAATGGCTGTGTTGAGGGGCTATCTCGACTTTTTTTGCATCAAAAAGAGCGAAATAGCGAGATCTATGATCTGGAAAAAGATGCCAACTAAAGGCGGCTATTTGAACGGCAAAGGTTCCTGTTCAACTGGCACGGCCTGAAATTCCGGATCCTTGTGAATCAAAATTGCGTCTTCCTGTAAAGCACACGCAGCAATCCATGCATCGGCTACGGATAGAGGATATGTCGCCTTGATTTCGCCCGAACGTTTCAAGAGCTCGGAAGTCTCATGAATCCATTCGATGGGAAGGGACAGACATTGCTCATAGGCCAATCGACCTGCAGCTTCCCCCTCATCCCGCCAAACTCGATACAGCACCTCCATTAGCGAGATGAAGCAGCCCAGGCATCTGATATTTGTAGATTGGGCTTTTTTCAGTAACTCGGCCACCGTGTCCGCCCCAGGTTCATCGTCACGCAGGGTCAAAAGAGCCGATGTATCTAGAACATACCGTTTCATTCCTGGGCCATATCTTTTCGGCGGTCAGCCAACAACCTTCGCGTTGCCCCTCCCTTGCCTTTACCGCGAAACGCTTCCACTGGATCCGAACGTACAGGAACAACCCGAATCCCCTGCTGGTCCACGATCCATTCAAGGCGGTCCGAACGGCCTAGGTGGAAAAGCCGCCGGATTTCCGCTGGAATTACTGTCTGCCCTCGTTCTGTAATGGTGCTTTTCATGATTATCCTCGTATGAAATTATACTGAATGAATTATCAATTCGGCAAAAATATAATTCATACGTCACTATTTGTAAAGAAAAAGGGAAATAGTAAAGGGGTCAAGTCCATTCTTGGCGTTTGGGGACGCCCTTCATATATTTAGCTGCGGACGACTTCCTCTTGGGAAAATAGGTAAAATAGGGGACGTTCTTTACAAATTATACAAACTCGTTTGTTAATACTGAGCAGATACGACCAGCGTCGGATATTGTGCACTTTCGATTAAAGAAGATAACTATATTGACGTGCTCCATGCAGAACTCGGCGGATTTGAACATATTCTTTTTTGATAACATAAAAACTAAGATATTTTCGGATGATCAGGATTCTATATCCTAGTTTTCTTAATCGATCATCATTGGGAATTGTTCCAAGTTCTGGATTCTCTGATAGTCTCGAAATTGATTGATCTATTTCTTCAAGTAGATAAGCAGCGGCAGCCGGTTTATCCTCCCTGATATACTTGAATATCTCAACCAAATCTTTTTCAGCGGTAGATAAATAATTTATTTTCAGCGAACGGGTCATTTAATCATTGTTTTAAGCTTATTCATAAGATCCTCATGAGGGATCCCATCTTCACCCGCTGCATCCAGTACCTCGGCTTCGGACAATTTCTTATACAATTCAAGCTGACTCTGGAGACGTTCATAATGTGCCTGGCTCATTACGACCATATCCCCCTTGCCGTTACGTGTAATAAAAATCGCCTGATCCTCATTATGGCATATCTCGGAAATTTCAAGCGCCCGATTTCGCAAATCGGATATGGGTCTTATCAGTGGCATAGCGTCCTCCTATCATAATTAGTTACTTATATTATCATAATTATGATACAGGTCAAGGCCAAATTAGAGTGGGCCTGGGGTCACCCATTAATAAAGGGAAACTTGGGGACGGGCATGATTTTATGCGTTTCTGCCCCGACTGATTTCGTTTTGGCCATTGGGGGGACAAAAGGTTTACGGTTACCAGTTGACAGTTGACGGTAAACAGAAAACTTGGGGACGGGCCAAGCCAAAATAAAAGCATAGTGCTGAGAGACTGTTTAGCGCGACACGCGGGAAAGGCGCGAAACACGGAAAAAATTAGAACTATAGTGCTGAGTTCTGAGTCCTGAGACGCGAGTGACTAAAAATAGTACTGAGTGCTGAGTTCCGAGTGCTGAGGTCAGCGGTCAGAGATCAGATGTCAGCGGTCAGCGGTCAGAGGTCAGAGGTCAGAGGGCAGAGGGCAGAGGGCAGAGGGCAGAGGGCGGACAAACCAGTGAACAGATTAACGACCAGGGATCAGAGATCAGATGTCAGATTAAAACAGAAGTACTGAGACGCGAGTGCTGGGTTCAGAGGATGATTTGTTTGTAGAATTATTGAAGAGGTGATTCCCCTGCCTTTTTCAGGATGGCGTCAACTATGGAATCACCGATATAATACCCGCTATCTCGCATCTTGCTAATTGCAATTCCTACATTATCAACGAATCCTCTTTTTTTCGCTTCAACTAAGATTCTTGCAGAACCAATAACATTTAAACCGTATATTGTTCGGGCAATTCTTCTTGCCTTCCGCTCATCAATCAATACTTGAGCCACACCAAGCTGACGTGCAAGGCCAATCACTTCAGCCTCACCAAGATCGAGTGCCGTTGACAATAATGGGTCTATTGGATTGGTGACTGTTTCCACTTTTATCCAATTCGCTTTTTGATAATTGGCCACTCCAAGATTCGCTGGCCCTCCTTCTGTAATTTCACGATGGACAGATTCAGGTATGGATACGCTTTTAAATAGGCTTTTTAGGACATCAAGCCAATCAATCATCGAAAAAGCAATTATTTTTACCGGTATTGCATATCACTTTACCATTCATCAGGTCTTATCCGAAAATTCAGCGTCTATTTCTGACTGATCCCATTCCACACTTGCAGCGTTATACCTTTGGCATGCCAATAAAAAAGTTACACGGTTCACGCCCGCCAACTTGGCAGCCTGACCCGAGGTTAGCCGTCCAAGTTCAAACAACTTAACCGACAACGCAAATCTGGCTTCCTGCTCGAATATTTCAGGACTAATATTTAAAACTGCGGGAATGGATTCGGAATATTCTATTTCTATTGTTTTCATTATATTGGCCTCATGATGACTCATTTAGTGCACCAATGATACCATTTTTTAATGCCAAACAACAACCATGTAATAAAAAGGTGCGGTGATTCCGGTGAGATATTTCAGGGAAACTTGGGGACGGGCATGATTTTATGCGTTTCTGCCCCGACTGATTTCGTTTTGGCCATTGGGGGGACAAAAAGTTTACGGTTACCAGTTGACAGTTGACGGTAAACAGAAAACTTGGGGACGGGCCAAGCCAAAATAAAAGCATAGTGCTGAGACCATAAAAGCAAAGTACTGAGACCTGAGACGCGAGTGCTGAGACCATAGACCATAGACCAGAGGTCAGCGGTCAGAGGTCAGAGATCAGGATTTTTTTTGATCCTCTTCATAATAGGAGCTGTAGTAGCGGTTATAATAATAGTAGTACCCGGATTTCTTCATATCGATGGCGTTGAGGATGGTGCCGATCAATTTGACGTTCACCTGGCCCAGGGCGTTAAGGCCCTTTTCGAACACGTCATAGGGGGTCTTGCCGGCACGGGCGATGAGAATCACCCCGTCGACCAGCTTGCTGAGGGTAAGCCCGTCGCTGACCGTCAGGACCGGTGGTGTATCAAAAAAAATCATGTCGTATTGGCCGGCCAGATCCTGGATCATCTGTTCGGCTCGCGGGGAAAGCAACAGCTCGGACGGGTTGGGCGGAATCGGGCCGGAGGTGATGGCATCCAGATTGGCAGCGACATTCTTGTGGATGTGAATCGTTTCTGCGGCACGAGCCAGAAAGTTGCTGAGCCCGTTGGCGTTTTCCAATTCGAACACCCGATGAATGCGCGGCTTGCGCAGATCGGCGTCGACCAGCAGCACCCGCTTGTCCGCTTGGGCTATGCTGATGGCCAGGTTGATGGTCGAGGTGGTCTTGCCCTCCTCGGGCAGCATGCTGGTCACCATCACCCGTTTGGGCGGCGCATCGGCCGAAGAGAGCAGGACCGCCGTGCGAATGGTCTTGAAGTTTTCCGAGAAATGGGCCGAGGGGTGGAGCATGACCTGCTTTTCCACCGGTTCCACGTCATCGACCTGTTTGGTCACCGTGCCCAGCACCGGCAGGCCGTAGCGCTCCTCGACATCGTCGGGATACTTGACCGTGTTGTCCAGGTAATGATGATCAGCGCGGTGGTGGTGACCACGGCCTTGCGTTTTTACAGGATCAGAAGATAGTCGCGGATGTTGACCTCTTTTTCGTAGTTGATTGAAAAAGGCGTCGGGCCGGAATCGATTGAGAAAGCCATTCTCGAAGTCAGGCAAAAATCATGATTCGTGCTGTGATTGATACCAACGTTTTTGTATCCTCATTTTTCAGTGACAATCCACGAAAAGTCATTGATCTATGGAAAAACAGCCAATTATGGCTCTGTCTTTCACCCGGCATCGTCGATGAATACATAGAATTCCTTTATCGGCTTGGACTGGACAAGGAAGACGGGCTGGATGAGTTGCTGCGTCTTTTTGCGCGCGGGCATTCCATCATTTTTACTCACCGTACGCCTTCGTTAAAAATTGTTGCCGATGACCCGAATGACGATAAATTTATCGAGTGTGCGGTGGCCTTGAACGCAAAGTATGTGATATCCGGAGACAACGCCCTGCTTGCTGTCGAGAAGTACATGGGAATCCGGATCATGTCTCCCAAAGCGTTTTTTGACCAATTCGTTTGAATCAGATAAAACGCAATGCTTAAGGGGTTTCCTGCTTTTATTCCTCCGCCCTCCGATCTCTGCCCTCTCAGTACTCAAACCTCAGCAATCAGTACTGCTTTTTGCTCAGTACTATTCTTCATTCTCACGCCTGCTTCCCTCAAGCCGCCAAGCACGCCAAGAAAAGAAAAACACGGCGAGAAACGCGCGACGATCGGGAAACGCGGGAATAGGGCCGATTGCTACATTACTGAGGTTTTCTTTGCGCCTTAGCGTTTCGCGTGAGCCAAGGGCAGACTTGAAGCCAAGCTTTTTTAAGCAATTGATAAGATGATTGATTTTTGGCAAAGAAATCTTAACGTTGCCCTTTTTCATACCCCATGATAAATAATGAAAGACGCTGTATAAAAACATTTTATAATAACAAGAGGCGAAAGTGATGGATAATCGTTCCACCACCATCGTTAATGAACTAAAAATGAATACAAATTCATTTATAAAAAACAATCGTAGGATATTAGACGGCTTCTGCCGGAGAAACCACATTATCCGTTTATCCATATTTGGATCTATGCTCAAAGGCGAACAAACTTTGCAGAGTGATATCGATCTGCTTGTCCAGTTTCACCCCGGGCACATACCCGGATTGCTATCATTGGCGGGAATGGAAATCGGGCTTTCAAATCTCTTGGGCAAAAAAGTTGACTTTAGAACAGCTCAAGACCTCAGCAAAATTTTTACACTCCGGCGCACAAAAAAAACGGCGGTTAGAAGGCACAACCCCTTCTAAACCGCCGTTTCATGGATCACCTTGTGCAACTATTTTATCTGCTCAAATGACTCTATTTCCCTTTCTCGAGCTTTCGTCGATCTATTTGGACACCCCACCTGTTCAATCGCCAGCCAGCTATATATTCTCGTTCAATCGTTTTAGCGAATAAATTCCATCAAATCCCTTTATCGCCTTGGGCCGTTTTTCATGGCGGCAGTGAAATAGATGCTTAAAGCGTTGGTAGATTCCCGACACGAACGCTTGCGAGCCGATGATGCCGGAATCGGAAAAGTAGCGGGTTCGGTACATGAAACGCGTTTTACGATCGATTTCAAAGTTATTTTGGCGGGCCTGGGCAACGATTTCAGCATCGATGGATTTTGCCGCGGGAGCATGGGAAGAGGGGATGGCACCGGTTTCATATACGTACTGTCGATAGCGCCGGATGCGTTCTTTCTTCTCCTTGATCGAGAAATGCTTCAGTCCGAAATCCGTGGAAAGAAAACCGTCCTTGTTGTTGGTTTGCAGGTGATATCCCAGGGAACTCCACCGTTAGGCTTCCGGCCGGTCCACGATGCCGGCGCGAACGGGGTTGAGGTCGATGTAGGCCATGCAGTGAATCAAGGTCTCGCCGTTTTCCACGATCACGCTTTTAAATCGGTCTCCCCAAAAATAGCCCTTGCGGCCGTGACGTTTGTTGAAGAAACGAGTGAAGCTGACTTTCACTTCCCGAATGAACTCGGAAAGGTTGGATAGTTTCTGCCGCATGATGGGGAGTTGCCCATCGGTGGCGGGCATCATTTTTTCCCCATAGAAGCGTTTCAAGCGGCGTTTGACCTCATCGTCCGTGAAATGATCGGCTGGTAGCATTTTCACCAGCAGATGAAAATGGTTGCCCATGAGGGCGAAGCCAAACATTTCGGTGAAAAACAGCGCGGAAAGCCGTTTGACCAGGTTCAGCAGGTAATCCTTTTCGATATCGGCCAGGGGGAAACCGTCGAGGGCGGTGCGCGAGGTGACGTGATAGATGGTGGCCTGGTCCTGGACGATCATTCTGGATATGCGTGCCATGCAGAGCTCCTTTTGGTGTATCGATGGTGGAATCATTTGCAGATTTGAGGCTTGGTGTCAATCATAATTTACCTGTCCCTATTAATATCATAAAAACAAATTTAGTCGCAAAGTAAGATTTGCTTTTTTAAAAACAGGATGTATTATTGGATGGCAAATCAGCCATCTAAAAGGAAATGCTCAAATGGTTTCCCCAAACAATGAAGTGGTAAAAACCACAACCCCGATTCATAAATTACTGCTGGATGAAATTGATCAGGCGAATCCTTATAAGACCCGAAGGGAATTTTTTGAAGAAGCGTGTCGCCATTAGTTGCGCGAGCTGAAGCGAAAGGCTGTCTATCAGCAGCTAGAGGACGCATGCCGTCAAGCCGCCGATGAGGATCGATTGGAAAATGACCTATGGGAGCCTGCCGTAATGGTGGATTGGAAATGAGCTAATCCTAAAAGGGGAGATATCTATTGGGTCAACCTCGACCCTACCATCGGCCTTGAGATTAAAAAGACGCGCCCCTGTGTCGTCATTTCCCCCGATCCTGCCAATAGAGGCGGTCCGTTGATTATCGTTGCACCCATTGCTGAAGCTGACGGTAAAAAGGTATATTTCCATGAAATTTTTCTTCCGAAGGGAACCGCCAATTTGCCGGTCGACTCCAAAACTAAAGCATTTCAACTCCGTTGCATCGATAAAAAACGTCTTCAACAACCTGCCTTGGGATCGTTGCCATTTGATTACATCAAGGTACTATCTTGAGAGTCCAAAGTTCTTAGACAGCATATGAGTAAAATAGATTACGTAAAAAAATATTATACGTACTTAAATAAATCTGTGAAATCAGAATAAGCACCCGCTTTCATAGGCCCACACTGAATTTATTGTGTACGTAAATTATATTTGACATACACAGTGGCAGACTGTATCCTTCTGTTATAAACCATAACCGAAGGAGGATAAGCGATGGATCAATTCAAGCTATTTTTAAAATACCAAAAGGAGGTTATTCAGGCCCAGCTCAAAGTTATTGAGCGCTTTCTACAACAGGAAAGTAGCAAACCCAAAGAACGTACGTCCAATATCGATATCGTAAAAAACGTACTTAATGATGCCGGTCACCCCCTGCATGTGTCCGAGATTATCCAGATCGCCGAACGGGATTTTCAGGTCCGGCTAAATCGGGATTCAATCGTCTCAGCCATTTTGAAAAAGATCAACACCGGCCGGGAATTTTTGCGGACAGCCCCGAACACTTTTGCCTTGAAAACGTATACCGACAGGTAAAGGAGGGGGCATGATTCGTGAAATCAGCGGTATATTGGCCGGTTTCAGATCTTGCTTTACACGAACGGCCGCATTTAACTGGTTCGTTACCGTGGTGTTTGGTTTAATCGTTCGCATTGACCTTTGCGGGGCCAGCGCTTTTGTACGCTGGCTTGGAATTAAGCCTTGTCTGTACACCGCGATGCTTTCATTTTTCCGTGCCTCATCCTGGCAGCTCGAGACGATTTTGCAGCGCTGGTACCAGGTCATTTTGGAACGTTGCCCTTTGCCTACCATCGACAACCGGTTATTACTGGTTGGAGATGGTATCAAGATTTCTAAGGAGGCCGAGAAGATGCCGGCGGTAAAACGACTACACCAGGAGTCAGACAACTCGGGTAAAGCACCGTACATCTATGGTCACCACTGGGGCGTGATCGGTATTTTGGCCGGATGGGTAAAAAAAACTGTTCTGTGTTCCCCTTTGCGCCGACCTGCATGAAGGGGTAGCCGACATTCGTCGGTTGCAAAACAAAGCGGATCCAGTTCTCAACGGTCGCGCCAAGGTAAGTATAACGACCCTGATGGCAACCATGGCCGCCGATTTGGTATCGGTATTGGGAAAACCGTGCCTGATGGTGCTTGATGCTTTCTTTTCCGTGGGATCGGTGTTTAAGATCCTGAAAAAGGTAGTCGACACCAACGGTCAGCGGTTGGTTCATATTATCACTCGGGCGAAGAGCAACGCCGTCGCCTATGATGACCCACCGGTTAAAGCCGGCGGGCGAGGTAGGCCCTGTAAATATGGTCCAAAGCTGAAACTGATGTCGCTGTTTGAAAGCCAATCGGAAGCGTTTGAGCAAGCCACCATCGACCTATATGGATGTTGCAGGACCGTTTCCTTTCTGTGTCTTGACTTGATCTGGAAACCGGTGGGAGAGAAGATCCGCTTCGTCCTCGTGGCTGACGGCTCCGAACGCTTCATTTTGATGTGCTCCGATTTAACTTTGTCGGCGACGGACATTGTGCGAGCTTACAGTTTTCGATTTAAGATCGAGGTGAGTTTTAAGGTCCTGAAACATCTCATGGGTGCCTTTTACTACCGCTTCTGGACCAGCGCCTGGCCGCGCATTGGCAAACGCACGGTCAGTGATCTGTCCGAGATTACTGATTCGCGCCGGAAAAGGTTAATCCAGCAGGCTGCTGATGCCATCGAAGCTTTTACGAACTTTGGCTGTATCGCCACCGGCATTTTGCAAATAATTGCCTTGAACTTTCATGAAACGATATGGAGAAAGTATGCTGGCTGGTTGCGGACAATTACTTCTACCGTTCCTTCAGAAGAAGTTGTTAAATCGGTCATCCAGCAAGAGTACTACCATAATTTTCGCAGTTTCAGGAGTACCGCGATTTATCGAATAATTATGTCAAAGAGCAAAAAACAAGCGGCAGATCTATTGCCGTTAGCTGCATGATACCGCTAAACTATGGACTGACGAGGTACTATATGAGAAGGTTCGAATTGTCACAGGATTGTTTTAGTACAGAGTTTAAACGATTTCAGCATCGATGGATTCTGCCGCAGGCGCACGGAAAGAGGGGATGGCACCGGTTTCATATTTTTTATGGTTCATCATGGATTCGCGTGATATGGGTATTTATTGAGGTGATAAAGGGCTGTATGCGCGAGGATAATACGTGAGCCGTTCAACAAAACCGCCGATTACCATTCAGGTCGTGGATGACGACAAAGAGATTGTCGAGAGCATCCGCGACTTTTTATCCCGAAAAGGGTATTCGGTCCACACCGCCCACACCGCCCATGAAGGCTTGGAGCAGATCGACCGATTTTCCGTCCAGATCAGCCTAATCGACTACAAACTTCCGGATATGACCGGTATCGACATGTTGAAAGCGGTCAAGGAAATGGCGCCGGCCACTTTGATCATCCTCATTTCGGGCTATGCCTCCATCGATGCCACCGCCAAGGCGATCAATCAAGGCGCCTACGACTATCTGGCCAAGCCCTTTCGATTCGACGAATTAGAAACCGTCCTGTTTCGGGCGACGGAAAGGATCGCGCAGACGGAACGACTGCGTCGCATCAGAACGCGTAACCTTGTTCTGGCCGCCAGCTTGCCGATTTGGGTCTGGCTGGGATATCTGTTGGCCACTTATTTTTTTCGGTGAACAGTGAGCGGTGAGCAATATTTTTTAGCCACGGACCCACACGGTCCGACACGGACTGGTTTATTGTTAGCCTGCGGCTGGAAAACATCGGTTTAGGATCCTTTATTTTTGTCTGTGGATGTCTGTGTGTGTCTGTGGCTACTTTTTCAGTGCTTGGCGCGAGTGTTGAGATTTTTTTGGCCACGGACACACAAGGACCGACACGGACTGGTTTATTGGCAGCCTGCGGCTGGAAAAACATCGGGTAGGGATCTTTCTCATCAGCTCACCAACTCAATAGCTTACCAGCTGATTTTTCCTTTGCGTCTTTGGTGCGCCAGGATAAGCCTGGTGCGACTCGCTGACTGAAAGGAGTCAGCCATGATAATTGCTCGTTCATCATGTAGCAGCGATCCCCCATGTCAGGGCAACCGAGCATGGGAAGCGGACCGGTCACCGCCCTATGGCAAGTGGCGAAGGGAATAGCCTTCCCGGACTGTGAACAAGTGAGCCCTAATGCAAGTGAACCCGATACGGCCTCGTTACGCAAATTGGGTGTGGCCAACCTGCCAGAGATGGTGAAGCCTGCCACCTGCGGTGAAGCAACGAGCGCGAGCAACAGCAGGGCATCCCGGGGTGGTTGGGGAGGGCGCGCTTGGACAGTCGCATCGAGGAACCTGGGAGGCCCGGCACGGCGGTGACCCTGTCACCAACGTTTGTGGGGAATCAATAACCGACAAACGGCCCTGTCGGGAGTCGGAGAGGCCCATAGTAGCCGAGAAGCGGGGTAATGCCCGTGGAGCCAAGGGGCCTTGCCTTGAACATGCAGAGTCAGACAAGAGGAGTGCCGCTTGGTCAATCGACCCATTACGGAACAACTGGAGCTGTGGGAGTCTATCGACGTGGACGTGTGGAAGTCCGCCCATGTAAAGACGATCCGGCTTCCGGAGAGACTCTCTTCTTTGAGACAGAAGCTGTACCTTAAGGCGAAGCAGGAGCCGAAGTTTCGATTTTACGTACTGTACGATCGGATCTATCGGCGGGACGTATTGACCAGCGCCTACCGGATCGCCAAAGCCAACGGAGGTAAGGGCGGTGTGGACGGCGTCACATTCGAACAGATCGAAGCTGGTGAGGGCGGGCCTGAGGGGTTCGTGGAGGAAATTCATGAATGTCTCAAGCGCAAGCAGTACCGCCCCATGGCAGTGCGGCGGGTATACATCCCCAAACCCGACGGTCGTCAGCGCCCTCTGGGCATCCCGACGATACGGGACCGTGTCATTCAGACGGCCGTGCTGCTGATCATCGAACCGATATTCGAAGCCGACTTCATGGACTGCTCGTACGGGTTTCGGCCCAAGCGATCGGCCCATGGCGCTCTCGGTGAGATACGCAAGTACCTCAAACAGGGATTGACGTCGGTGCTTGATGCCGACTTGAAAGGTTACTTCGATCACCCATGTTGATACCCCCTTCAATAACCCACTCTGTTAATGATGCCGGCTTTGAGTTTTTTAAATTGTTCAAGGGTGTCTGGTTTGTCCGGAAAGAGATAGAGCCTTGTTTTGGGGTCTCGTTTGGCATGGATGACTCCTTTATTAATCTGATGATAAATCCAGTGATTGGGAATATTAAGGAACTTTCCGATTTGTGGCACTGTAAGATAGCCTGCAATCTGGCGTGGATGGGATTGACTACGTTTTTGCATAATACCGTGTTTCAAACGAATGATTTGGACAGTACTGGGCAGTAAGTGATTGCTCATGGGTGATCTGAAGCCCTGTGCTGAAAGTTCTTTGGCAATTTGTTCATCGCGTTTGCCCTGCTGACTTAATTGTACTATTTTCTTTTCCATCTGTTCAATGTTATACAGCTCGGCAAGTGAACCTACGGTAATTGGAATATCGAAGGAACTAGTAGCGCCGCCTTTCCATACAATGCGGGTGTGAATAAGATCACGTCGTGCCCGGTGAATGATAACTTTGTCAATCAGGCACCGGAGAAGTGCTTTTTTATGTGTGCGCGAAAGTGTACCAGCACTCCATATTTGAGGTAGTTTTTTGCCGATTTGGGTAAATGCTTCTTTGAGCTCGGCTGTAATTTTCAGAGGGATGACCGGTGTCACTTTGTGTTCCGAAAGAGACCTTTCTGCTCTTTTTAGTTCTCGAAGAGCGGTCTCCCATCGCTTTTCAAGTTCAGAAGCAACAAGTCGATTTTCAGGATCCACTTGCATATACTGGCGTTTGACAAAAGCTTCTTCATAGCGCAACCGTTCTACCTGCTGAGCGTGAGAACGATCTATTTGCTTCTGAGATTGCTTTTTCTTCTCTATAGCCTGAGAGTAGATATCAATCTCTACCGGAGACAGAGCAGCAAAAAAAGCCTCAACCACTTTTTTGTCAACCGGATCAGCTGGGATATATTGGCAAACCGAACAGCCATGTTGACGGCGTAGAAAGTTGCAGATATAGCGAGTGCTGTTTTTATACTGCACCACCATTTTGTGGCCGCATTCACCGCAATAAACAATGCCATGGATCAGAGCCGATCCAGGTCTTGGAATGCCTCTGGACTTGTTATGATCATACTGGGCGTAATTGTCTTTGAGCATGCTTTGGATTTTCTTGTAGGTTTCCCAGGAAATATATGCGGGGTACTTGTCGTTCACACGGACTCTCCACTGATCTATGGGTAATGTTTTTTGCATAGGCCGGCGGCCAGGTGGACGGACGGTCCTGGTACGACCGTAGACAAAAGCACCTGCATAAGCCGGATTCTTAAGGATTTGTATTATGCCCGAAACGGAAGGATTTTTCCAGACGGTGTCCCCGAAACGATCTTTTCTGGGAATGCTCAACTGCTGATCATTGAAGCGCCGCAACACCTTGGAAGCAGATTTTAGCTCAAGAAAGGAGGTAAAAATCAACTTGATCCGGCCTTGAACTTCCGCGTTCGGATCCTTTCGTACGGTTTCGGTTTGGTCTCTGACAAGCCCAACGGGTAGTGTCAGGGCCAACTCGCCGCGCTTGGCCTTGTTGAGGATACCGGCAGTGAGCCGGGAACGAATCATATGCAGCTCCATTTCAGACATCTGGCCCTTCAAGCCCAAGAGCAAACGACCGTTTGGAGAACCGGGGTCATAGATACCGTCTCTGTCGGCAATCAGGCAATTCATGTAGCCACAGACATCCAGAAGGGGATACCAGTCAGAGCAGTTGCGCGACAGGCGGGTGACTTCGGTAGATAGAATAATGCCTACTTTTCCCAGAGATACACTTGCCGCAAGCTCTTTGAACCCATCGCGTCCCTGTGCGGTTGAACCGGAGGTGCCCAGATCGGAGTCAACAACAAGGACATCTGATTGATGCCAACCAAGGTCAAAGGCGCGCTGCTTAAGAGCGTACTGAAGACGCTGGCTTTCCTGATTTGAAATGACTTGATGCGGCGTCGACTGGCGAATGTAAATCGCCGCCTTGCGGGACAGATGGCTTGGGGTCACAAGATCCGAGTGCAGCATCAGCAATTACCTCCAGAAGCACCGATGCAAGGTCGGCAAGGACAGAATCGCGAAGTGTTGGGCCCATTGTGGTCCAAACCGAACTCGGATTGAGGTGGCGACAACCAGAGACATATGATGGGTCCCAAACGCTCATACGGGTAACCTTTAGCCTGGTTCCAGGCGGCGAGCCGTGCGTTGGGGTTGCCAGCCGTGGCGAGCCAACATCCGATAGATTGTGGACGCCGGAACGCGCTTGCCAATAGCTGCTTCATAGGCATTGCGTATGTCGGCAACCTCAAAAGACGTTCCGTCACGCGCCTTTTGGAAAAACGGTTCAAGCAATCGGGCTTCCTGTTTAAGGGACATATTCTGGCGTCTACGCCCGCCGCGCTTTTTGGGGGCCACATCAGTGCCCGCACAGTCGGCACGGAACTCGGCCTGGAGGCGGCAGACGGTGGCTTTGGAGCGTCCAATGGCAGTTCCAGTAGCGACCAAATCAAGACTAAAACGAGCAGGTAAAAGAACCGCTTGTGCTTTTCTGAGCTCATGCGCATCGTTGGTTTTACGAACAGAGATTTCTGCTTTTTCAACGATAATATTAGATATGTGAGGTTTGCGGCCCATAGATAGATTGTCCGAATAAGTAATGATTTAGACAATACATTATTATCATTATGATTGCAAACTAGAAATGAAAATGGGGAAACCAAACACCCAGAATACAAATGCATACGTTTATAAACGTTCATTTCGATCCTCCTTTTTTTCAGTAATGTGCAACTTTTGGGCAAGATCGACCAGTTCGCAAAGAGCATCAATTGAGAGTTTTGCCTTGGGCAGAACGGGTGGTATAGGCGACAGGTTAGTTGCAGACACAGGAATACGAGCCATGATATCCTTTTGGTAAATTACATAGGCTTGGCGAGGACCATTAGGCGGATAGGACACAGTAGCCAGGGGAAAGCGCCGGCCATAAAGGGGGTGTGTGGGATCAACGACTTCGATCTCTGTCAGGCTGTTTTCAGGTGGGTTGTTGAGAGGGGTATTAAGTTGGCATATCGTTTGACTCGATTCCGCAGGACAAGCTGATGAAGTGTGTTCGCATGCGGATCGTTGATCGTTCGGTGTTGAAGCTGATCCAGATGTGGTTGTCGGCACCGATCGAAGAAGATGATGGCCACGGCGGCAAGAAGGTCTCGCGGAAAGGAAAGGGTACGCCTCAGGGTGGTGTGATATCGCCGCTGTTGGCGAATATTTACCTTCACTGGTTCGAGAAGGTCTTCTATGCCCGCAGCGGACCGGGAACCTGGGCCAAGGCGCAAGTCGTGCGGTATGCCGACGACTTTATGGTCCTTGCGCGTTACCAAGGTGATCGGTTGACCGGCTTTATCGAGTCCAAGATCGAATCCTGGTTGGGCCTGGAGTTGAACCGAACCAAGACGAAGATCGTGAACCTTCGGCAACCCGGAGCGAGTGTGGATTTTCTGGGATTTACGTTTAGGTACGACCGAGACCTTAGAGGCCGCGGGCACCGGTACCTGAACGTCACCCCATCGCGCAAGGCGATGCAGGCGCACCGGGATAGGCTTCGAGAAACGATTAGCCGTAAACAAAGTTTTGTGCCTGTGACGCGGCTGATCGAGGCGGTGAATCGTCAACAGCGTGGGTGGGCCAACTACTTTAGCTTTGGCTACCCGCGCAAGGCGTTTCGTGAAACAAACTGGTACGTTCTGCACCGTTTTGTCGGTCATTTGCGTCGACGCAGTCAGCGCCCCTTTCGTCCCCCGGAAGGGAGAAGCTATTACCAGCACCTGAGACAACTGGGGCTGATATATCTGTAATGGCAACATCAGCTGATGCCCTGCGTGTGCTTGTTGGTGAAGTTCAAGGGAAAGCCGGATGCGGGAAATCCGCCTGTCCGGTTTGACGAGGGGGAGGGGTATCCCCTCCCTACTCTACCGTCTTAGCGTGAGCCAAAGTAGCTATTAAGCTGTTAAGCTTGGGGCTGACCGCCGATCTCTGCCTTCTGATCACTGTTCTCTGTCTGTTTTTTTTTACCGTTAACCGTTCACTGATCACCATTAACCGATTTCCCGCCCTTTTCATCGCCCCAACACCATCCCCAAGGCCACGGCTGCCGGTATCAAGGCCATCAACAAGCGTCCCATCCACACGTTGAGACCGATCTTCTGTTTCAGTCGTTCCAGTTCCACATCCTGGCCCGGGAAGTGGGCCGCGTAGGCTTTGTCATGCTTAGCCGCGTCTAAAGGGGGGGAGAACTTCCCTTGGCGGTGGGCTGGATCGGCATGGGCGTTCTGTATACGGGTTTTTTCTTTTTTCATCCTATTCCTAATTGGCCAATAGGCGTTTCATTTTGGATTCGTCGAAGAAAGGGATTACATCGGCATTTTTCGTTGACTGTTTTTGCAACTGGGGACGATATTCGGGCACGGCCGCGCGCAGGGCCAGCTTGATGCCATAAACATCCCGGTCCAGGGCGCGATCCATGAGTTCGGCCACATGTCGGTCGATGACCTCGGGCGGCAGGCAGGCCCCGGCCTTCAACACCATGATATCGTTTCTCTCGGTGGGCAGTACGTCCTCGCCCTGGGTAATCAGCTCCTCGTAAAGCTTCTCGCCAGGCCGCAGCCCGGTGTATTGGATTTCGATCTCCTCGTCGGGGATGAATCCGGATAGGGTGATCATGTCCCGGGCCATGCTGTCGATCTTGACCGGCGTGCCCATTTTGAGGATGAAGATTTCGCTTCCCCGCCCAAGGCCGCCGGCCTGGAGGATCAGGCTGCAGGCCTCGGGAATGGTCATGAAGTAGCGCGTGACCTCGGGGTCGGTAACCGTCACCGGACCGCCGGCTTGGATTTGGGCCTTGAACAGGGGCAGCACGCTGCCGGCACTGCCCAGCACATTGCCGAAGCGCACGGCCATGAACTTGCAAGTGCTGTGGACGGCATAGCATTCGGTAATCAGCTCGACCATGCGCTTAGTGGCCCCCATGACGTTGGTGGGGCGCACGGCCTTGTCCGTGGATACCACCACGCAGCGCTCCACCCCCTTGGTGGCGCACAGGCGGACGACGACCCTGGATCCCAGGACGTTGTTGAACACCGCCTCCCAGGGATGGTGCTCCATCATGGGCACGTGCTTATAGGCCGCCGCATGAAACACGGTCTGGGGGCGATGGGCGTCGAATATCTGCTCCATGGTACCATGGATTTGAATGGTGCCCAGGGCCGCCACCGTATTGAGGCCCGGATAATTGCGTTTGAGTTCCAGTTCCAATTCATAGAGCCCGGATTCGTTACGTTCCACGATGATCAGCTGGCTGGGCGCGAAGCGGGCGATCTGGCGGCACAATTCGGAGCCGATGGAGCCGGCGCCGCCGGTGACCATCACCCGCTTGCCGGTCAAGTAACGGCCGATCTGATCCAGGTCCAGGTTTACCGGATCCCGTCCCAGCAAGTCCTCGTAGCGCACCTCGCGCACGGCCGAGGCCGTCACCCTGCCTTCGATCAGTTCCCCCATGCCCGGCAGGGTCTTGAACGGAACCCCGGTGCTCTTGCAGAAACCGACGATGCGGCGCATGGTCTGGGCGGATGCCGAGGGGATGGCGATGATGATCTCGCCGACCTGGTATTCCCGCACGATGGTCTTGAGATCCTGCAGATTTCCCAGTATCGGCACGCCATGCAGGGTCTGTTTGAGCTTGAGAGGATCATCGTCCACGAAACCGACCACATCGTAGGCGAGATCATCGTTTTCATTGAGCTCGCGCATGAGTTTTTCACCGGCACTGCCGGCGCCCACGATCACCAGATTCTTGAGGTGGGTATTGCGTTTGCGCAGCCAAAGGCGATGCATTCCCCGGCGACCATCGGTCAAGGCGATGCGGATGGCCATGCGGAAACCGCCGATCAGCAGCAGGCAAAGCCCCAGGTCGATAACGAACACCGACCGGGAGAATCCCTCGAAGCGATAGACGCCCAGCACGATCAGGATAGTGATCGAAAAGGAGAGCAAACAGGCCTTGACCATGTTGAGCATGTCGACCACGCTGAAGTAGCGCCACATGCCCTTGTACATGTCGAACCGAAAGAAAAGAACGATCTTGATCATGACCATCCAGACCGCGGTCTGATGAATCAGGCCCGGTTGGGTGGCGGGCAACTGGCCCTCGAAACGGATCAGGTAGGCGGCGTAATACGCCAGCCCCACCAGACCGATGTCACCGATGAGGGTGATGAAAAAATTTCGGTTTCTCGCCAATCGGTACAACATGGGGTCGCTCCTGGTTGGTTAACGGTTAACGGTTAACGGTGCGCAGTAAGCAGATGACAGTTGACAGTTGACAGAGGTCGGAGGGCAGATGGCAGATGGCAGAGGGCGGAGGGTTGTTAGTGCTGCGCTTTTTGGGCTATTTGATTTTAATTCCTATGGGTTGAAAGGCTTGGTCATGAAATAAAAAACAGCGAGAAAGGCGGGACGCACGGGAAAAGCGGGAAAGAGGGCCGATTGCTGCATCGATAGGTAGCTGTTTAGCTGGTAAGCTATTAAGCTGGTAAGCTGGTAAGCTTGGGGCTGAGCGTCGAGCTCTGATCTTTGACCACTGCCCTCTGTCCTCCGTCATCTTGGTTTGTTTTGTCTCGCGTTTCCCGCCTTTCCCGCTCGTCTCGCGTATTCATTTCACCGCTCATCGATTCTCAGTCTCAGTACTATTCTTCACCCCCACCATCCTAAACAACGTAGAAACAACGATCTTGATATCCAAAAAAAAATTCTGATCGTCCACATAACGGCTGTAAAGGGTCAGCTTATGGGGCATGACGGTGATCACGTAGGCGTTTTCGGGATCCTCGGCCTTGGCCAGCACCGCCTGCTCATCGTGGTAATAAAGCGTGGCGTAGTCGGTAATGCCAGGCTTTACGGAGAGCACTTTTTCTTTTAGCCTTGGGGGCCACTGGTTGACATAGAAGGGAACTTCCGGCCGGGGACCAACGACGCTGATATCGCCTTTGATCACGTTGATTAGTTGGGGCAGTTCATCCAGCTTGGTTTTGCGTAAAAAATGTCCGATTCCGGTGATTCGCGGGTCGTGGCTGGCCGTGACCTGGGCGCCCATCCGGTCTGCATCGATCACCATGCTGCGGAATTTATGCAGCTTGAATAAGGTGCCGTCTTTTCCCACACGCGTTTGGCTGTAAATTGCCGGTCCGCCGTCTTTGCGTACGATCAGGCCGATGATGAGTAGAATCGGGGAGAGTAGGGCGGCTGCTAGTGTTGCGGTGGTAAAATCGAAAATTCTTTTTTTCATTGCATTTATTGCCTTGGACCGACTTTAGCCACGGACGTACACATAAGGGTTTTTTTAGCCACGGACGCACACGGACGCACACAGACGGGTTATTTGTTCAGCCTGCGGCTGGGAAAAGGTTTTAAGGGCTTTGTTCTTGTCTGTGTCTGTTCGTGTGTGTCAGTGGCCAAAAAAGGTTAGCCACGGACCCACACGGACGCACACAGACAGGGGGTTTGTTCAGCCTGCGGCTGGGAAAAGGTTTTAAGGGCTTTGTTCTTGTCTGTGTCTGTTCGTGTGCGTCCGTGGCCAATCAAAATACAAATCGTTTAATCTCAGCCTTTGGGTGTTTGAAGTTGACCAGCAATCCCAGTTTGATCCCGGTGGCCTTGAGATAGTTCAGCAATTGCGCCTCATGAATTTTTTGCAGTTGATCAACGGCCTTCAATTCGATGAGGACTTGGTCTTCAACGATGATGTCGGCAAAGTAATCACCGACTTGTACGCCTTTATAACTGACCGCGATCGGCTTTTGATTTTCAGCTTTTAGTCCGCGACTGCGAAGTTCAACCATGAGTGCGTTTTCGTATACCTTTTCGAGAAACCCGGCGCCTAAGACTTTGTTGACCTCGAAAATGGCGCCGTTTATTCGGTAGGTGATTTCATCAAGGTTCACGCTTGACCCTTTTTATACTTGGCACGGACGCACACATAAAATTTTATTAGCCACGGACGCACACGGACTGACACGGACAGGGTTTGGGGTCAGCCTGCGGCTGAAAGATGGTTTTGACGGCTTTTTTTTACCACGGATCCACTCATAAAAGCTTTACAATTAGCCACGGACCCACACGGACACACACAGACGAGTTTTTTGGTCAGCCTGCGGCTGGGAAAAGGTTTTAAAGGCTTTGTTTTTTGTCTGTGTCTGTTCGTGTGTGTCGGTGGCCAAAAAAGGTTAGCCACGGACGCACACAGACGCACACAGACGGGTTATTTGTTCATCCTGCGTCTGAGAAATGGTTTTGACAGCTTTGTTTTTTGTCCGTGACTGTTCGTGTGAGTCGGTGGCCAAAAAAATAATTTAGCCACGGACGCACACAGACGCACACAGACGGGTTATTTGTTCAGCCTGCGGCTGAAAGATGGTTTGGAAGCCTTTGTTTTTTGTCTGTGTATGTCCGTGTGTGTCCGTGGCCAATCAAAATGCAACGAACAGCATCGATCACCCGTTCCACATCGCTATCGCTCATCTTCGAATAGATGGGCAAACTAACGGCGCGCTGAAAGCAATCCAGGGCATGCGGGAAATCATCCGGCCGATACCCATAGCGATTTTTCCAGTACGGATGAAGATGAAGCGGGATAAAGTGCACGCTGGTGCCGATGCCTTTTTCGGCCATCTTTTCGATGAATGTGTCGCGGGATATATTGATCTTTTCCAGCTCCAATTGAATCTCATACAAATGCCAGGCATGGGTATCGTCCGGCCTGGCGACCGCTGGGGTCCTGAGCGGCAGGGATTCGAAGGCGCGATCGTATTCCCGGGCGATGGCCTCCCGTCTGTCCCGGAATTGCAAGACTTTCTTCAGCTGATGAATCCCGATGGCGGCCATGATATCGGACATGTTGTACTTGTAGCCGGGCTCAACGACTTCATAATACCATTTGGGCTTGTCCGAGGTGTAGCGATCCCAGATGTCCCGGTTGATGCCGTGCAGCCGCATGACCTTGATGCGCTCGGCGATTTCCGGTGAATCGGTAGTCACCATGCCGCCTTCGCCGGTGGCCAGGGTCTTGGTCACGTAAAAGCTGAATGCCGTGGCATCTCCGATGGTGCCGATCATGGATTTGTCGTGGGTGCAGGGCAGGGCATGGGCCGCATCCTCGACGATTTTCAATCCATTGGCATCCGCTATTTGTTTGATGGATTGCATGTCGCAGGCCTGCCCGCCGAAATGGACCGGCATGATCGCCTTCACGCGATCGCGATGCTTGCCTAATCGATCCAGCTTGGCTTCGATGGATGACGGATCGATGTTGAAGGTATCCGGATCGATATCCACCAAGAGTGGATCCGCACCCAGATAGCGAATCACCTCGGCGCTGGCCGTGAATGTATAGGGAGAGGTGATGACCACGTCACCGGCGGTCACCCCCACGGCTTCCAGGGCCAGGTGCAGGCCGGCCGTGGCCGAGTTGACCGCCAGGGCGTGAGGTGCACCGACGAATTCGGCGAACGCCTTTTCGAATCGTGCGGTTTTGGGTCCGGTGGTCAGCCAACCGGAGCGGATGGTATCCGCGGCTTCGTTGGCTTCGTCGTCTCCGGTTTCTGGTAATGCGAAGGGTAGGAAGTTCATGATTTTTAATTAGTTATTGACTATAGGTTGTGAGGTTAACTGCACCGTACTGAGTTCTGAGAGATATTTTTTTAGCCACGGACACACACGGACTGACACGGACGGGTTTATTGACAGCCTGCGGCTGGAAAAGATCGGGTAAGGAACTTTTATTTTTTGTCTGTGGATGTCTGTGTGTGTCTGTGGCTAATTTTTCAGTGCTAGGCGCGAGTGCTGAGAGATATTTTTTGGCCACGGACACACACGGACCGACACGGACGGGTTTATTGGCAGCCTGCGGCTGGAAAAGATCGGTTAGAAATCTTTCATTATTGTCTGTGGATGTCTGTGTGTGTCTGTGGCTACTTTTTTAGTGCTTGGCTCGGGTGTTGAGAAATATTTTTTGGCCACGGACGCACACGGACCGACACGGACGGGTTTGTGGGCAGCCTGCGGCTGGAAAACATCGGGTAGGGATCTTTCTCATCAGCTCACCAACTCAATAGCTTACCAGCTAATTTTTTCTTTGCGCCTTAGCGCCTTTGCGTGAGCTGCAGCTGGTGATGCGTGAATAGTGAGTCGTGAGTGGTTATTTGTTTTTTAGATATTTGATTAATCCGAGTAGCATTTTCCGAATTGAAAGTATGGATTCCAGTGTTGTTTTATCGTCTTTGATAAGACCCAGTTTCTTTGCAATGATAATTTGTGTTTCGATTTCTGAAAGGGAACCCAAGGCAATATATAGGAAATGTATGAATTCCTTATCAGAGCCTCTAGCAGCTCCCTCTGCAATATTACTTGGAATGCTTACTGAGGCACGCCTGAGCTGGTGCGTAAGCCCATATATCTCTTCTTTGGGAAATCTCTCCGTTAGTTTGTAAATTGTTACGACAAAATCAATCGATTTCTTCCAAACATCCAGATCCTTGTGATCCATCCCTTCACCATCCCTTCACCACCCCTTCACCAATCCCCCTTCACCCGTCACGATTCACTTGTCACTATTCCCCAATCACCAATTCCCCCCAAACCGGATAATGATCCCCAACCGTCTCCTCGATCACCCCGGCATCCAAGCATTTCAAATTAGGCGAATGAAAAATATGATCAATACGCGGCTTGATGGGAAAATCCACCTTGGGATAGCTCGTGGTCAGGTAATCCCACGTCGGCCAGAAACAGTCGTCATACACATCCGTCATCTTGCGAACGGCCTTGGACAGGGGAAAGGTGTTGAAATCGCCGCCCACGATCACCGTCTCCACCTCTTCCGCGGCCAGCCAGGCCAACAAATTGTCCACGTCCCGGCTGCGCTGGTTGTCCGCAAACACCTCCGAGTAGAGAATCTGACCGAATTCAGACCAGGAAACCACGGCTTCTTCGTTTTTCACCGGCAAGGGTTTGATTCGTTTCAGATGGACCGAGCAGAGCAGGATGGGTGTGCCGTTATAATCCATCCTTGTGGACAGCGATGCATAGCCGTTTTGTCGTAAGATCTTGGGTGCGGACAAAGGATAGCGGGCCAGTATGGCCACACCGTAGCTGCCCAACGGCTTGTAGGTTAAAAAAACGGCATGCTGTAATTTAAGCCTAGCGGCGATCCCCCTTATAAGGCATTCGGAAGGAACTTCTTGGAAAAACACAATATCAGGGGGGCCTTTTTTTCGCAGAAATCGATCACCATTTTTAATTTGAGGGAGTTTGCCGTTTATGGTCCCTATATTGTTGCTCACAATCACAAGTGATTGGTTGGCCGCCGTAGAATCAATACTGGGCAACAGCAGAAATAGGATTATGCTGGACAGACAGATACGGATCAATGGACAAATGGGAATAACCTTTTCTATGATTGTTTTTTATGCCTGACGGCTCACTTTCCTAAGGATTTGATTTTCAATGGCTTCAAGCGTAGCCATACCCTCTTCGTCCTGGATCAAACTCAGCAACCTCCGAGCTTCCATCGCGGTTGAGCTTGCCTCTACATGTCCGGCCCGCTGCTGCGCATATGCGAGGTTCACGAGGGCATGGCCAAGCAAACGCAAACGGTCCATTTCCTCCCCCGGCTGCTCATAGTACTCGACAATCTTTTGCAACTGCTCTATTGCGGCCTCATGCCTGCCCAGGTCCGAAAGAAACAAGCCGATATTGCCCCTGGCCCGCCATGCGGCGTCCGTTCGCCGCTGTTCAGTGGCGATTTGAAGCGCTCGCTGATAGCTCTTTAGGGCGGCTTCTGGTTGATTCAAGTGGCGTTGGGCTTGACCGAGGCTCAAGAAAAGCTCCATTTCCGCCACTGCATAATCCGTTGGTATTCCCTGTTGGCGGATAAGGGATAGGGTTTGAAGCGCCTCCTGGTGGCGACTCGCTGCGTCGGCATAACGTTTCAACTTGACGCAGGCATGGCCGAGGCGTATCAGCCCCTCAAGGCTCGCCTCGGGATCATGACCGGAAAGCACGATCAAGGCCTCGCAGTCTTCGACCACGCCTTCTGCATTCTCCATTTCATCGTGGACCCTCGCCAGACCCAGCCAGGCCTCGATGCGTTGCTCGACGGTGGCATCCAGCTGCTCGACCACCGAGCGGTAGATCTGTTGTAACGTCTCCAAAACCTTGTATAGCATACGACGATCTCCAACCGTACGCCACCAGACACGCGCCTCTTGAAACAATTCCATCGCCTTTTGACGCTCAACGGGTTCGGAGCTGGAAAGGTACCACATGCCCAAGTGCATCTTGCCCAAGGCTTCATTGTACAGATCTTTATGGGCCGTGGCATCCCGCAGGCCGCTTATAATGGATTCGAATGCTTCTTTCCGGCGGTCCAATGCGAGCAAGTCCCTGCCGCGGTTTATCCTGGCCACGGCCATATGACCCTCTGGAACCAGTGCGATCGCTTCGTCCACAATCTCAACGGCCTCACCCTTTCGATTAAGATTCGAGAGGATGATTGACTTCGTATTAAGGCAGGTTGCGACAGCGTTGTCGGAGCCGAGTTGACGGTAAATTCGAATCGCCTCATCGACATGTGGTAACGCATTTTCATACTGTCCATTCGCAGCCAGGAAATTTGCCCGGTGGCTGAAAACACCAGCCTTAACAATTAGCACGTCCTGAGTCGTACGTTTACAAGTTTCGCACCCCGTCAGTTTTGCATCCATCGGCGACTCACGCAGCGCTTCATTACGGGATTCAAGATCATCGAGCAATCGATTCGCTTCGGCTACATTTCCCAGCATGAACTGCAAATGCGCCAACTGCAGGCCATGGCCAAGCTCATCGTTGGCCAACCCCACACGACGCGCTGCCGTAAAAGCGGCGGAGCGCCACGCGAGTTGTTCGGGAACGCTCATGTCCGCAAAGGTCAGGTTGCCGGAAACACCGACCAATTTGCTCAACAATACGGCCGCCTGGATATTTGAATCAGCATGCTTTTTCGCCCACTCGGTCATGGGAACGCCTTGTTGCTGGATGCTGTCATACTCCCTTTTTAAATCGCTGAATATGCGCTGTCCCGATCGGTATTCCTGCTCAAGCGCATGTAGCTGGTGTTGCACAGCAAAGCCCAGACGCAACTGCATCTGATCATAGAGCGTCAATATTTTCTACCTCCTGCAATCGCGACTTGGCATAGGCAACCAGCATGGCATGCATCTGAAACCGTTGGTTGCTCATGGCCTCCACCAGGCCGTGATCGACCAATTCACGTAACGCGGGTAAAGGATCATCGAGAAAAAAACACGTCACGCTGATCATCTGGAAATCGAAAGTGGCCGGTTTGGGGGCCATTACGCCGAGAGAACAGAAACACTGACGAGCCGGCTTGCTCAAGACATCGATGCTTCGACTTATCAAAGCGGCAACCGTTGTATTTTTGTTGGCCTCTTCAATGAAGGGCAGCATGGACAAAGGCGGACTTTCGGCCAGCAGTGCCGCGCCGTCACGCAACTCGTCGAATACGCGCTCTGCATCAAAAAATCCCTGGCGGAGATGTTTGGCGATCATCCTGCCGGCCACCTGAAGGGCCAGGGGCAGGTACTCGAGGTCGTTGGCCAGTTCACGGCAAGCCGCCTCGTATTTTTCGACGGTGGCTGGCGCCAGACAACGCAATAATTGCATTGAGGATTCTTCGTCGAAAAGCGGAAGTTCAAATATGCTTTCCTCGTTCACGGCTCTAAAGGCAATATCCGGAATTCGGGTGGTGAAAACCAGGGATACCGTCGGGTGACACAGCCGATGGAAGATACCGATGTCGTGGGACTGCCATACGTCATCCACTAACAACAATATTTTATGCCCCAACAGGCGATTACCCAACTCAGCCACCATTTCGTCGCGTCCTTTGCCAGTGGCGTCGAGGCCACTCAAACGACACCACTCGCCCAGGGTCTTGTTTAGCGCCAAGGGGTTTTGCCCAAGGGCGGTCCAGAGCACCCCCTCCGGAAAGACGGTCCGCAATGAAGATGTCCAGGCAGTGTGGGCCAGGAAGGTGGACTTACCCACACCGCCCTTGCCATGGATGCCGATAATGTGTCGAGGCTCTGCATGCCCGACACCCAGCAAACATTCAAGGCGTGAAAGGTCCTTTTCACGGCCCACAAACGGAATCGGACCGGGCGGGGCATTAATGGTGAAGGGCGCCTCTTCAGCATCTGTCGTCGCCGTGGTTTGGTTATGCTCCTGCTGAGCTTCGCTCTGGGCCGGCTGGATGGCCAAATCGTCCAGGTGCAAATCGTCAATCAAACGCCATCCCACGAGCCACCCGGTCAATTGCCCGAGTTGCCGTTTGATATCATGCCGAAGCTTGGTCAGTTCGAGCAGTGCCGCTTGATCGATTTCGATTTTCTTGAAAGGCTCGGGCCTGGCCCATTGCATTTCCACCCATCGCTCTGCGACGGCCACCTTCACCAAACGATGTTTCTCCAGATGAGGCAGCTGCCTTGCCTGCCATTCGGTCTGTTCCGGAACCGGATTCAGCCGGTGAGGCCCCACATCGCACAAGTCTGCAAACCGCAGAAGCCGCATGCAAAGCGGGATCAACTCAGAGCCGGCACGATTCTGAAAGTTCACGTTGACCCAGTCGGCTTTTTGAGCTGCCGAAAATGCCTCGTCCCCGGAGTGCGCCCAGGCGATCAAGGTGGTATGGTAGAGATTTTCCTCGGATAAAAAGGCGCTTACCCCAAACTGCGCTAAATAATCCTTGAGCGCTTTCAGGCTACTGTGCCCCCTTCGCTCTGTATTGGGACCCACCGCTGTGTGCGCGGCCACCATGCCCATAGCCAAATCGTGCACAAGGACAGCGGCCGCCAACGCAAATAGCGTCTCGTGGGTCGACTTCTCATTTCGCACAATAAGCCGCTCCGGTCCAATGGCATGGAGCAGCTTGCCAACGTTCGCCATAACAGCGGCGATGTGAACCTCCCCATGGCTCACCGGATAGGGAGGCGTTGCCATGGCCCATAGCTGCTTTTCGCGGAGCATTTGCGCAAGACCATTTAGGGCAGTCCTGTGCTTTGGCTCAAGGAATAATTCTACCGGTGAAATCAAGAGTGGTCCCCTTGGCTTTGCTTCGTCCTCAATTATACCAAACCATTTGAACAGTTATTGTTTTGTTTTAAATGACTGGTGTATTTTATTTAAAACTTGTTCTAAAGCTTCTTTGTCATAGTATGAACCTGAAAAATCATTATTCAAAAAAAAGTTTATATCCAAATCGATCGTGCTTCCTTTAATCTTACCAGGAGAGCCAACGACTATTGAATAATCGGGGATATCCTTTGTTACCAATGTGCCAGATCCTATCAGACAACCTTTTCCGATAGTCACTCCTGGCAAAACGATGGAACCGGCACCAATAAACGTGTAGGCTCCTATTTTCACTGGCCCCCTTGTATAGCCAAGCCTCCGCTCATTCGGGATATGCACGAACTGGTTTCCCAACAACCGGATTGAGCTTTCACTCCCGTGAGTGAAAATTCCAACCCAGGCACCAATTTGAACACCTTCCCCTATTGTCAAGGCTTCTGTGGCATCCAAAATAGAATGGTGCCAAACCCATGCGTGATCGCCGATGGAAAGACGGTTTTTGTTCATTATTACGACTGAACTGCTGATTCTTGTATATTTTTGAAATTTTTTGCTTTTTTGATTATAAAATCCATAAACCATAAATGGACGCTGGATGGCAGATAATATCCACGCAATCTGAGACATTATCCTGCCAAGTGGCGATCGATAAAGCTTTTCAAAAAATCTTCGCACCTGTTTCATTTACTTTCTCTCGAATGATATTAACCACTTTTGGCAAGCAAGTTTCTTTCGAGAAATGTTTCAATGCATATTCACGTCCCGATTTGCCAAGCCGTTCCAATTTTCTGCGATCAAAAGCATGAATAGTTCGAATTTTATCGGCTAATAGTCCAGGTTTATCTGGATCGATAACCCATCCGCAATTGGCATCGCTGATAATGCGGGCTGTCTCGGAGCCCGGCAACGCCAATGCGATTACTGGTTTACCAGCCATCATGTAAGCTATTAATTTGGAGGGCACCGATGCCGATGTCTGTTTCCCACGTGTGGGTAATACAAGAAGATTGGCACTACGTAATACAGCGGAGGTATCGTTTTTTGGCCAGGGACAGTAGAAAATAATTCTTCCTTCAGAATATGCTTTTGAGAGCTGTACACAATTATCGAACTGACTTCCACTACCTGCAACTAATAGTCGCAAATCATCAATATCTTTACATTCATGAATCGCATCTATAACTGTCTCAACGCCTGCCGCCACACCAACATTTCCACCATAGACAATTAAAAAAGCATCAACCGAAATATTGTATTTCCGCCTGATAGTCGTTGTGTCAGCATTCATATCGATCATTTTCTCGTCTATCCAATTGGGAATAACGCTCAAATGCGATGGTTCAATGCCGCGACTATTAATGTAGATATTGGCAAACGTATTCGAGATCACAATGATGTGTCGAGCACGACGAACTATGAAGGCGTCAATCAGCTTCATAATTCTGGCAAATATATTATGATTTGCAATACGCCCCTGAGCATTTAGTGATTCAGGATAAACATCCTGGACACTAATAATAAGTGGGATTTTTCTGATTATAGTAATTATTGATAGAAGTCCTGTAGCGACAATGGGCCACGTGTTCGCGTATATCAATGAAGGCCTATCGCATGTTAACACTATCAGGCCACTTACGATTCCAAATGAAAAATTTTCTAAAAAACGACTGACTAAGGAAGATTGTTTTGAAAACTTAGAAAAGCACCTTAATAGCGTAAAATTGCGATCGTCAACTTCTTTTTGGATAAACTGCCTGCGGTATCCCTTGAAAAGTTTCCCGGCTGGTCTGTTCGGAAAAGGAGCTATAACCTTAACAAGGTATCCCTGATTGATAAGTTCCTGGGCAATCTGGGCACTTGTTTGAGCCGAAACTACTGGCTCAGGTGGGTAGACTGCACTAACGATTATAACTTTCAAAATGTTTTTATTCCAATAAAGTTTTGTGATAAAAAAATAGTTCGCTATTTTTGATAATGAAATAAAGCAGTACTTAGAATATTCTATTTCTATAAACAACTATAAATTGTCTGAATAATATACCAATTAAACATTTATAAAAGAGTTTAAAGAAATGAAATTTTGATTTATAAGATCTGATGCTTTCGGTTGGGTTTTTACCAGAAGAAAAAAATTCTAATTTTTGAATATACTCTGTAAAAACATACTTCTTTAGTATCGGGTGAGGGCTTTTGAAATTCAACCAAAGGTTAGTATTATATATGTGTGAGGTCACCTTTTTAAAACCATGATAATGATAAAAAATCAATGGGTCGTTGTTTATATAAACTTGACCATCGTGTAATGAAATATCATAATCTCCAACATTCCATGGAGCAACATTTGCACCATGGTGAGTAAATTCATAGAAGCGACTGTATAAATTTGGCCATTCATCCAGGTACAGCTGATCTGCATATTTCCCATTCTCTAATTTGTCATAACACCACTCAATACATTGCCTTTGCCATAGGTCAAGACAAGCCATCCCTTCATCATCACGCCGAAAATTAAGCCAACCTACATTGTAAATTCCTTGACGAGTTTCTCTTCGATAGTCAGGTAGATGATGGCCAACTACTCCAATTGAGTAATTTTTGAAACCATCAAAAAGCGGCTTAGGGCTATTGTAAAAATACAAATCTGAATCAAGATAAGTTATTAAATCACAATCAATAAATAAATTTAGGGAGTAGTGAATAAATGAAGGGCCACAAGTAAAATAGTATTCTAACCGTGTACGATTTTCTTTGACTGTAAGCAACATTGGATATCGTTTTTCTAATTCTTGTATCCTTACAGTGATAATATTTGATATATTCAGGCTTGATAGTATATTATAACAAACATCGTCAAGACAGAGCACAGCAATCTTAAAATTCTCACAATGCCTGTTTAGAGAATCAATCAAACAGAGTCCTCTTGATATATAATTACTGTCAAAATATGTGCAAAAGTAATACATAATACCATTTACCCAAAAAAACTTTTAATAGAATTGACGACATTAGAAATATCTGAATCACTCAATCCAGGATGGATTGGTAAGCATAATATTTCATTAGCTATTCTCGGTGTCACCAGCAATCCATCATCTATTATTTCTACGCGTTTACTATATCCTGGTTGTAAATGTACAGGTACAGGGTAGAGAATTGCGGTTCCAATCCCATGCATTTTTAGATATTGATGTAATTGATCACGTTTTTTTACCTTAACGACATACTGATGGTAAACATGATGGTAATTGGGAATTTCAATCGGGGTTTCGATAGGTAAGTCTGAAAATTCTTTAGTATAATAACTAGCAATATCTCGTCTTCGTTTATTATCTAAATCCAACCATTTAAGCTTGCAGTCAAGTACAGCCGCTTGCAATTCATCTAATCTAGAATTATATCCGTTGCTATCGCTTATGTATCGTTTTCGCCACCCATATTGTTTAAGCAAGCAAAGTTGGCTTAAAATATCTTGCTGATTTGTAACAATGGCTCCGCCATCTCCAAAAGCTCCAAGATTCTTAGTAGGGTAAAAGCTAAATGATCCACAGGTACCAAAAGAACCAACTTTCAATCCGTTAATCATAGCACCGTGTGCTTGAGCACAATCCTCAATTAATGCGACACCATATTGCTCGGAAATTTCTGAAAGTGAATACATGTCTGCAGGATGGCCGTATAGATGTACTGCAACAATTGCCTTGATGCTAGCCCCATTATTTTTTTCTAATATTTTTTCAACTTCTTGTGGGTTTATAGTGAACGTTTGTGGATCAATATCTGCTAATATAGGTATTGCTCCGATCCAATCAATCGCAGACACTGTGGCAACAGCTGTGTGTGAAACTGTAATTACTTTATCACCATATTGGACACCACTCGCTCTAAGCGCTAAATTCAATGCGTCAGTGCCGCTTGCAACACCGATACATGAGGCTACATTCAGATATTTGGAAAAATTCCTTTCAAAGGATGCTACTTTTTCCCCTAAAATGTACCACCCACTTTCCAACACTTCGCGGATAGCGTCATCCAATTCATTTTTGTGTGATAAGTAACCAGCTTTTGGGTCAGCGGGTAGCAACATCACTATTTCTCCTAAATGTATTTAGTGTAATTTTTTTTGAAAAATTGAAGGGTCCTATCCATCCCTTCTTTTATCGTTACAAGAGGTTCCCAACCAACTGCTGAATTAAATTTACTAAAATCTGAGTAATAATCACCGATGTCGATTTTCTTTCGATCGTTAGGAAAGACCTTTACTGAATATGACCCACCACCATTTAATTCTATGAGTAAATCAGCTAAGTCTTTTAAGCTTATTGGATTGTTATCTCCAAGGTTGAAAATTTGTCCATTTACTTCTTCTCGTTTTGCAGCTAGGAGCAAGGCATTAACGCAATCATCGACATAATTAAAATCACGCAATTGGTTTCCCTCCCACACATCAAAACTCTGACCTTCAAGTAACAGCCGTATCCAGATTCCAACAAAAGTTTGCCGAGCGTCCTTTATACGCATGTGTGGTCCATAAGTATTCGTCAAACGTAGCGCACATGATCTAATTCCGTATACGTTGTTATAAAGAATGTGGTAGCTCTCGCCGGACATCTTGTTGATGCCGTTAACATCAACTGGACGAATAGGATGGTTCTCGTCTACTGGCAAATAGTCTGGTTTACCATATAATTGACGTGTACTTGCAAATACAATTTTGATCTTCTTGTTAAAGAGACGACAGGCTTCAAGAATATATAGTTGCGAACTGCAGTTAATTTCTAAATCAATTTGAGGATTTTGCATAGAATCCATATGGCTAGTCTGTCCGGCGAGATTAAAAAGTATGTCTTTTCCTTTAATTAAAAATTTCATGCTGTGTTCATCTCGTACATCTGAGAAATTTAAATGGACAAAATCTTCAATATCTCTTACATTGAAGAGGTTGCCCCCATATTCAGGAATCAGGCTATCTATTAAAGTTACGTTAGCTCCACGATCAAGTAGTGATTTAGCTAGATTCGAACCAATAAAACCTATTCCACCTGTAATTAAAACATTTTTACCAGTAAAATAACCCATTTCTCACCTAAAATTTATTGTGGATTATTGCCATTTAAAGCGTCATCAAAAACAAGTCGCATCTTAATAGGTGTGTATGCATCATCAATAGTGGATCGGCATTCAAATTGTGTTTTCTCACTGAGAGGAAATCTTTTTAATACTGTCTGAATTGAGCTCGCTAGAGAGTTTGTATCTCCAAACTGGAACAATGCTCCATTGATAGAATCTTTGATTGCCTCTGCTTCAGGTCCCTGCCTATCCAAATCATTATGAACAATAACTGGTGTGCCATACGAAAGGCTATGCACTACGGTCAAACCAGCTGCACCTGGAACAACGGTGATATCTGCAGAAGAAAAACATATACTTAAAAACGCCTCATCGTAACATGCACCAACTAAAACCAAATTCACATTAAGATCGTTTGCTTTATTGATAATCATAGCACGGTCAGGCCCATCGCCAATGAGAATGAGATTAACGTCTATGCCATCAACCTTTAAGCAAGCTGCTGCATCTATAAGCAATGGGAGTTTTTTTAAAGTAACTAATCGACCAACACACAGAATTAAGGGGTTATGTGAATAATCTCCAAACAGGCAAGTACGAAGTTTATTGCAGATAGGCTGTGATACCACTTTTCTACATTTATCAATGACTTTCAAATCAAGACTGTTATATGCTACATAAAGCCTATCAGGTGAGAAACCAAGTTCAATTCCTATCCGCTTAGATCGATTTCCATACAACAACAAACCATTCGCTAATCGATAAAAACTTCTGCGTAGCCATCCTTTAATGCCATTTTCCCGCTTGAGCCACCCATGTGAATATAAAAGCACCCGTTTACCACGCAATCGAGCAACCAAAATAGCTACCCAATTAGTGAGGATCGTGAAACTTCCTTCAAAAATATATGCATCAAACTCACCATAAATTGTTTCGAGAATCGCCCGAAACTGAAGTGCTAAATACTTATTTAAATGAAATGTGCGGCAGGTAATAAAGGAGACTTGATTACGAAGTGCCAAATCAATTGGTTCAATACCGCTTCCCATAGGATCTTTAACATCACCAAAAAAGAAAAAATCATGCTCAGAATTTCGGCTTAACTCTCTAACTAATCCTGCTTGATAATGGGCAAATATTCTTTGAAAAAAGGCTATTCGCATGGCTACCGAGGTCCTCTACCATTATTTAAATTAAGATAAGGCGCAAATTCTCGGAGTAGGTAACCAACATACACAAGATTGCCTAATGATCTAGCGTCGCGTAGCGCAAAATTAAGATCAAGATATGGTGCAACGGAACGGATGACTTGATCAATATCCTTCATGACTTTATTTTGATTACAGAGTGAGGAATACATATCAACTAAATTCTGGCGCCAACCATGACGTAATCGCAAATTATCATATATAACCCAGATCCTATCTGGTACATAGCCCTTAATTGATGAGCTAAAGAGTGATTTGAGAGGAATTTTAGAAAATGCGTAACCATAATTTGAATCAACAGCCGCCAACTGAGGATTAGCGCTGTTAATCATTGCTGCTTCAAAAGAGCCTGAAACACCAATGTAAGGAGTAGCCTCATAAGCCTTTAATATAGTCTGGTACTCTCCAAACGGCGTCAAATAAAAACCTAATTGATTGTGAGCATTTGAAATAATACCATTCGATTCAGGCATTCGAATCTCTCCATAATATCGACGTAAGGTAAATTGATTGATCCATTTGCCAAGATCAATACCCAAGATTTCATTCATTTTGTTTACAATATGGTGGTGTGTTTCCATGTAATTATTGAAGTGTTGTGAAATACCAAAATAATAAACATGCTTCAACATCCAAGTTTTGAAGGAGATTCGTGGTAACGACGATGTAAAATAATTTCTAAAAATTTCTCCACCAAGACCACTAAATCCAAGTTGAAAACCTTGTGAAACATTAACCCTATATGTTCGTGTGTATGTCTCGCTAAAAGCACCCATTTCTGCTGAATTACGGCCATCATAATAGTACAGGTTTTCGTTAAGGATTGCTGAAAATTTATTGTCAGGCTGATCCTTCATCTGCTGTGTTGGGATTATTCTAATTTTATTGCCATTCAGCTGACACAATTCCGAGGCGATACGACTTTCTTTGTTGTGAGCGCCATCGGTATTGTGGGTATGGACACCGAGCGCGACAGGTAATTGATCACTTAGGCAAAGTAGCAAACGACTATCATAACCACTTGAAAGACCCAACTCTGGTGGGAATTGACGAGAAAGCTCTGATAATTGATGGAATTTGTGCCTAATTGCTCTCAACTGATCATCAACAGCAACGTTAAATCCTTGATTACAATAAGTTACCTGAGTACGACGTGGCTGGTGAGTGATGAATGATAGTCCGTCCCATGATATTCTCTCTTGAACAGAATTTGTGGCCTTCAATATTCCCTGAACTAAAGTATCAGGAGCGACTATGTAACCCGTAGATAGCTTTTCTCTTAATGCTAATTGATGTAATGACCGTTTGGTTGGAGACGCCCCAAGCATCGCTAAGAAAGAACTAGAGACTTGGCGTAACCTTTCATCTATAAATACTGACCCGACGTTTAGTTCATCTGATAGTATACGAATTTGTCCATCATAAAAAAATATAACAACAAAAGCCCCTTGTAACTTTTCAAAATGAAGATTGTTTAATCGGACATCTTTAAGTAATTCACGCAGGCTGTTTTGGTAACCTAAACCTTTATATACTATTGTCCCTACTGAGAAAACATAGCCATCTCTGCCTTCATCAATCCAATTTTCCAAGGCAATTAACTGTTTGGGCCAAAGCATTAGCGTCCAGTCTCCCAGAATAAATTCCCTATAGGACGTAAATCCTTTCTTCAGGAATATCTGTTCTACTTGTTTTCTGCAAAAATTTGCATGACGGGGTGTTAAAAAAAAGGCGCCCATTTAACTCCTTTTAGGAATATATTTCATTTTTGGTCTTTTCTTCCATAAACGATAGAATATTTCTAGCCCGATCATCAATATCAAACTGTTTCGACCAAGATTTCGCATCAGCGCTCATCTGGCTTCTAAGGGTTGCATTGTCACGCAATGAAATAATAGACGAACGGATTTCTGATATATCATTCGGATCAACCCGTAATGATACTTCATCACAAAGGATGTCATCATTGAACTCGCCCATTGATGAAATTACTGGTAGTCCGCATGCCATTGCTTCAAGAATGGCGTTGCAGCATCCTTCGGATAATGTCGGAAGCACGAAAATGTCAGATGCCGATAAATATTTAGGGATTTGCTCGTGTGGGACCGGACCTATGTGGAGAGCATTTGAACAGTTTTTGGGTAAGGTTCCTTGCCCGAGAAATAGTGCGCCTACTCCTGGCAAGTTATCGATAGCCTCCGCCAAGCGATTTGCTCCCTTGGCCGAAGTAAGTCGACCAACAAAGGCAACTACGAATAAATTTTTAGGGATACACAACTCTTCACGAACAGCTTTTCGATCGCGAGGATAAAAGATCTCGTTATTAATCCCATTTGGGAAGATTCCTATTTTTTCAGGATTCACCAATTGCATCCCTACCAGTTTTTGAGCCACCAAGCTAGAGACAGAGATAACACCTGTTGTCTTTTCAAACATGCGGCTTACTCGTTGATGTCCAAAGATATCTAAATACTCAAAAGTACTTTCACCAATACCTATAAATACTGGAATACCACTCAATTGGCCCATTCGAACTGCTGCGGCACCACCTGCATAAGCAAAGTGCCCGTAGAGAATATCGGTTTTATTTACAGATTTTTGTAAGCAACGTTTAACCGCCCACTCTATCTGCCATTGACTAATATTCGCAACTGGCCAATCACCAATTTTCAGCTTGTATCCAACTGAAAGGTATAATGGATAAAAAATATTTCTATAAAAGGTTCTAGAACAGTTTAATAATGATTGACCTTTCGTCATTAGTTCATGGTAAGCTTTATGAATAGAAACTGGTTTAATAACAGAACAATTAATACCCTGTCGGGTTATTGCTTCGGCAAACTGATGAACAAATGAGCCTCGATGTGGATTGCCTGGTGTCGGAAAATCAGCAGTGATTATCGATAGATTACGTATCACGAAACAGTTCCATAGGAGCCAAGTGAATTGATGGTGCGACGGGAAGTTCTGTGCTTAATTAGGGTTCCTCGGGATTTCTTTATCAACCAATAGGAATGTCCCGAGGTGGTGCCAAGCATATATAGGGATGTAAGACTTCCACAGTATGAGAAACCGCTCATAAGAAAAAAAATCGTGCATATATACACCCGAAATAGATTGTATTCTATATTGATTTCTCGATTTTGAACCCTATTTAACCTTGACAAACGTCTCCACGGAATAAAATATATCGGGTAATAAAAAAAGGCACCAATTACCCCAGTAGTTGCAAAAATTTCAATATAATCTGAATGGGAAACAGACTGGTGTTCTGAAATAATTCTAAAATTACCTAACCCTACCCCGGTAACGGGATTAGCTATGAATATTTCAACTCCTTCTAAATATAGATTTTTACGAACTTCGACACCACTGAAAAGATCTCCTTCCTGAAGTAAGTTGAAGCGAATACTCATAGGAGTTTTGACCCAATTCCTATAAATGATATGCTGAAAAATAACAACCAGAATGACTAAGCTTACCAACAAGATAATCATCTTCAAGAAGTTTTTTATGTAGATTAGGGAAAACCAAATAATGGCCATAATGATCAGTGCTAAAAACATTTTTCTGGAACCCGTAAGAAGAATTAACCATACACATAATGGTATACTAAAAGAGGCAAATATTTTGATATAACGACGTTGTGTAGTAGCGATCAGATAAAAACATGCGAGAATATTAAATAACCACACTTCCCCTAAACCGTTTGGATTTATTCCTGCAATTGCAAGTCGTATGTTGCCACCTGCATTTAAAAGCGATTGAGTGTTACCACCTAAAAAGGTCAATCCAGCTAGTATAGTACCTAAAAAATAGAATGTATAAAGTGATACGGTAATGTTACTTTTCAAAGAGTGGCTGACGATTACCGACAGGAAAAAAAAACCCATTTGTAACAATGTAAAAGACTTTGTCCACACAGCATTAATATCTTGCGCAAACAACATTCCACCGATAAATGCCCAAAACACGAATGCAAAATAGCAAAGTGCTTCTACTGGTATTTTTTGGCCTTTACGAAACATCAATGCAAGGCAAATTATCAACCCAGCACCCAACACTTTATTTATAAGTGGTAAAACATATATTTGTACACCACCCATAACAGATAAGCATACAATGGCTCCTGCTATGATTTGTGCAGTAATTGGCAGGTATGATTTTACGACTTGAACTCGTTTAATCATTCGATATTCCTACCTGATTGATTAAATAATCAATTACATACTGAATTCGAAGGTTTGCTAGATGATTGCGGCAAAAATTCCCAGCCTCAAACAGCCACTGGTCCATCAGTTTATTATGTGTATAACGACCACAGACACCATCAACAACAAGCATATCTGCTGGATTAGTTGCACCAAACATGGTTTGCAATTCATTCACTAGTAATCTACCGTTTTTTGTTCTGAAGACATCAACATTCATACTCGTAAAAGCACTTCGCTCCGTAACATCAAGCAGGAAATTAAGCATTTCCGGTCCAGGGTCTAACCAAGTCCATCCATGTGAACCGCTATGGTATTCACCAGTCTTCTCCTTTCGATAGCCAAAGTAAGAATTACCGATTCTCACCATCCGCCATTCTTCAACATCTTCCAAGTATTCCTGGAAAAATATTGATAATCGCTGCGCATCCCATTTATAGCCACGATCGGGGAGTATACCATTGCTGAAAAAGCGTTTCGTTATCTTCAATAGGTCGTTTCGTGAGCGGACAATAAAAACTCCAGACGCACAGGAACCACGAACAGTTTTTATTACAATCGGAATCGGACATTTACTGGCGAAATTCAGCGCTTCATGTTTTTCAAAGAATGTCCAAGTTTTTGGGTGAGGGATGTTATGAACATCGAGCCAGTCATGAACACGACGTTTGTTTTCAAAGATAAAGGTTTCGTTAAAGCCTGGATAAACAACTTTGTTCAAGTGGTTTTCTAAAATCCAGAGTCTTTCATCAAACATTTCTTTCCATATTCCTAAAAAAGTGGATGGCCATACAACGAAGAAATCACATGAACTATTGCGAAAGTGAGATACCCAGTCTGGATGCGAAAGATCGAATAGTTGATAGGAAAGCCCCATTTCTCGACATGCTGATACATAATATGAATGTCGATGAGTGAATTCTTTGATGATGCCTACTTGTAAGGAACTTCCAGGGTGTTTCCAAATTTCATGTTCATTTATAAATGGGTCATCCTGTGCCCATACATTTCTAAAATAATCTATGGTGTCAATCCTTTTGCGAATAAATTCTTTGACTGAACTAGGGACAAAAGGCACAAATTTTCGAATGTAATGACTATTTTCTTTTATCATAGATGTATCCACTGATAATGTTAAGGAGAAATATCAGATCTTAAATAAGAATCGATCAAATTAAATTTCTATAATAGATATAATTGTTGCTGCATTCAATTATTTCATTATATATACTTGGGTGACTTTTGAAAAAATTTAAATTTTAACTGTTTAAATCGTTTGCGATCTAAAGGATCAATTATCCAGAAAATGGCAATCAAAAAAAACGCAAACATTGTTATAATGCTAGCGGAAAATAAACCAAACCATGAGGTGATGGATACTTCAAAAAAGGCACTTAGATAATAAATAAAAAATATCAATATATAAGTCCGCAGATAAGCATTCCACATGAATTTTCCCAAAGAAATATTAAAAATCTTTGTCCCATACCAGTTAACAAACATGAAGCGAAATCCTCTGGCACAAAAAAGGCCTATAGCAAGCCCCATGAGTCCAAGATCTTTAAATACAACAAGAGTTACCCCTACGCTTAAACCTAAAAGGGTGCAGGATGTATTGCTTAAACCGTCAGCTGCTACTCTTCCTATACCTCCTAAAGAGTTATGAATACAAGTCAGCGAGTCTACGAGATAAGCTGCGGAAATTAAGACAACTGCAACAGTAGCCAGTTCGGCATATGTTTGCCCCAACCAGACTACGAACAATGAATTCACCCATGGAATCAATGCAGCCATAATTATTCCCCCGGCAAAAACAGTTATTGTGGTGCCATGAGTTATGAGATATTTTAGCTTTTCGTAGTGCTCCTGTACCTGAAGTCGGCTGGCAATAGGGACCAGCATCTGAGCAAATTGATGCATCACCATACCGGTTAATGAACAAATGTTACTAATAATCCCAAATTAGCTACAGCGTTCAGCGAAATGAGGTGAGCTGCGAGATAAAAGGAACCTTGCGAATATAAGAGACTTGACAAAGTATGGAAAAAGTCAAACAAGGAAAATTGCAAAATAATTTTAAAATACCTATGTGACACATTTTTAAAATTGAATTTGAGATTAGGGTTGATCCTTTTTATAAAATAAATGCAAAGGATTCTTTCGAACACTGTGCCAACTATCGTAGCTAGAACTATACTGATAAGACTCGGGGATTCAAAAAGTAGTAATATCAAAATTAGAAGAGCTCTCAATACCTTACCCCCCACCATTGCAATGGAAAGAAGGTCGTATCGCTCTTCTGCGCATACTGAGTTGTACCATGGCGAGATAATAAATGACACCGCAATACCAATGCCTAATAATGCGATCGCCCATTGAGATTCTCTTTGCATTTGGAGAGGAATTGCAAAAATCGATGTTGTATATGGCGCAATTATCAAGCATACTATAAAACCCATTATCCCGATAGTGCCCTGCATGATTGTGCTTGTGGATAATACACTATTAGCACCGTTGTATTCACTTCTTGCATTATATTCAGAAATATACTTTAAAGTGGCTTTCTGCATACCTCCACGCGCAAGATCAATAGTTACCTGGAATGATATAATCAACAATGCTGCAGCATAATACTCTTTCCCTACCTGCTTAAGAATAAAAGCTAAAATAACTAGTTGCAACAAGCCTTCAAAAATTTTAGCAGCATATATTGAAGCAGCATTAACAACCAATTTTTTAAAAAGGGACATTTTAAGACGTTTCTTTGCAGCGTTTTAGACGGTCTCTTATGAACTCTTTTAAGATCGCATTCTTAAATTTTAGGGGAAATAATGGGGACGTCCATGCTTTCATGCGATTAATTTCTGCGGAAACTCGGGGACGGGCATGATTTTATGCGTTTCCCCATTGCTTCGCCATGAGCCCTTCTTTTCAGCGTTTATTATCGTCTTCTTCGTAAAATGAAATCATAGTAATGTGTATTAACTGCAGTGAATAGTGATCGAGTGATTCGGGCGAGTGATTCGGGGTCGCCCATTAAAGTGCGGGTCAAGTAAAAAAACACCTTCCCCTACGAAAAAACAGACTTTTTTCGCTTGACCGATATAATGTTGTTTAAACGACGTTTTCGCTGTTTCCCTTTACCCGCGCCCGTAGCTTCAATTTGGTCGGTTAGATCGACTGTGGTCGATCCGCACCAGTCACCCATCGGGATCAAGATGGTCTATGCCATCCCTGCAAATCCTCGAGGGTCGGACCAGACCAACCATCTTATTTTACGGATAATCACTCAATTTTAAGCCCTCATTTCAGGCTTAGGGGCCTGTTTTTAGGCACCAAAATGGGCTTTTAAGAATTTTTAAGATAGTGAACAGTGAACGGTAACTGCATGAGTGCTAAGTGCTGTGTGCTGAACTACTTTAGTGTGCGTTGCGGGACATTCTTTACAAATTATACAAACTCATTGGGTCTGCGCCCCGGTGAACAGGTACAAGCAGTGAGCAGATGACTACTGTTAACTGCTCAAGAAATTTTTCTCAGAAGTGTCTTTCGATATCCATGCTGTCGTGTAGAATGCGGATGATCTCGATATACTCGCCACCTTCCCGATAGAACACAAGGTGCCTTCCGACGTGATATTTTCTGTAACCTTGTCTGATATAGTCGCAGATGGTTCCGATCCCAGGCTGGTGAGAGATCGAATTAAAACTGGAATCAAGCATGGCCAGATACTTATTTCGCTGATTACGTCCCCACTTTTTTTCGGTATATCGACCTATGGATTTCAGGTCCTCTACAGCTTTGGCTGTGAGGCGAAATGATGGCACTATTCGATGCTTTCCTTATCAAGAACTTCGGTTAAATCAGAAAGAGAATAATCTACCAAACCACTACGTTCGCCAACTTCCAGCGCGTGTCGAAGTGCTGCTATTTTCACCTCTTTTTCCTCAAGAAGCCTCAGTCCCGCCCGGATCGCTTCACTGGCTGATGAAAAATGCCCGAGTTCGATCTGTTTTGCAATAAACGCATCATAATGTTTGCCAATAGTGACGCTGGTGTTTTTTTGCATGGTTTTACAACCCCCTTTTTAAGGCATAATACCTATATATATTATTTATTGGTATTAAGCAAGGACACCGGGGGTATTCAAGGATTCTGGGATTCCACCCTCGTGGGTCGGACCACAGCAACAACTATATTTTATTGATAATTAGTCAATTTTTAGCCCTCATTTTGGGCTTAGCGGCTTGTTTTTGGCCCCGAAAAGAGGCTTTTAAGATTTTCAGGAAAATAGGGAAAATAATGGGGACGTCTATGCTTTTATGCGTTTCTATCCACAGATTGAAAAAAGTGAGCTGTAAGCTGTGAGCTGGGAAATAATGGGGACGTCCATGCTTTCATGCGATTAATTTCTGGGGGCGCACCAAACTAATTTCAGAGCACTTGATTTCCTACAAAAGCATTGACGAGTTAAAAACTAAATTTTAGCTGGCATTTCATGCGCTTATTATTCCAAGTAAAAAAGAATGTTCATTTTTCTTCAGGAAAATAATAATGATACCTTTCTGATAATTAGAGCTTTAAATTTTACTGCACTGTAGTTAAAGCAATAAGGAAGGTGTCATGCCCCAATTAATTCTTCCGCTGATACCAGAAGGCGTCACACAAATCAGCGATCTGGTGTCCGTTTATCGAAGCAAGGATCGATGGACTTACTTTATGGGGTTAACTCCGATCTATTCGCATGCTGCTGATGACCACCGGCTGTTCAGGATGGTTACATCGATGATGATCAACGCTGGAACGTGCCGTCACAAGGATATTATTGAGACCTTCGGTGTTTCCAAAAGCAACGTCAACCGGGCACTGAAAAAACTGCGAGAAGGAGGCCCAGAGGCTTTCTTTCAAAGAAAGCCAGGTGGCCGTAAAGGCCATATCCTGACACCGAAGATGCTCGAGCAAGCCCAGGCCCTTTTGGATCATGGCGTCACGCGTCACGATGCCGCTCAGCAATTAGGTGTTAAGCTCGATACCTTCCGCAAGGCCATCAACGACGGACGCTTGCACGAGCGCCAATCTGTCGAACTACCCACACCCAAGGCGGGCACGGATAAATCATCGCGCAGCGCGGTGGATGCGGCCGCGGCCAAGGGCATGGGTACGGCCTGCACGCGAGTTTTGGATCGGGCTTTGGCCTCAATGGGTCAAGGTGAAGCGCAAGTGCGGTTCGAGCCCTGCTTGGATGTCCCCAAAGCAGGGATTTTGTGTGCCGTGCCAGCGCTTTTGGCCAACGGTATTTTGGAAGGCGCTGAAACTCTTTTGGGAAAGATCCGCGGGTATTACACCATTTTCCAGATCTTGCTGGTGCTGGCCTTCATGACGCTTTGCCGGATCAAGAGCGTTGAACGCTTGCGCGAGAATCCGCCGGGTGAATTCGGTAAGCTTTTGGGTCTGGATCGCGTTCCGGAAGCACGGTGCCTGCGAAAAAAAATGGATACGTTGAGTGAGGCTAATGCGGCCGAGATATGGGCCGCGCATCTTAGCAAGCACTGGATGCAGGCCCAGCCCGATGCGGCCGGCACCCTTTACGTCGATGGCCATGTTCGCGTTTATCACGGCAAGCTGACCAAACTACCGCGGCGCTATGTCACCCGGCAGCGGCTGTGTTTGCGAGGCACGACCGATTATTGGGTCAACGATGCCATCGGCCGGCCTTTTTTCCTGATCGAAAAGCCAATCGATCCCGGACTTATCCAAGTCCTCGAGCACGACATCGTGCCACGGCTGCTCGACGAGGTTCCCAATCAGCCTGATGAAAAGGCGTTGGCAGCCAACGCCCATCTTTGTCGCTTCGTTTTGGTTTTCGACCGGGAGGGCTACAGCCCGGACTTTTTTGCCCGGATGTGGCGCACGCATCGGATTGCCTGCATCACCTATCATAAGCACCCGGCCGAACCGTGGCCGGAGAGTTGGTTTGAGGAAAAAACCGTGATCATGCCCGGCGGCGAGACGGTCACCATGCGTGTGGCCGAAATAGGCAGTTTGCTGGGCTCGGGCAAGAACGCGTTTTGGGTGCGAGAGGTTCGCAAGCTGACCGATTCGGGTCATCAAACCAGTCTGATCAGCACTGCCTACGATCTGCCGCATACCCAGCTGGCGGTACGCATGTTTACCCGGTGGTGTCAGGAAAACTTCTTTCGCTATATGAAGCAACACTTTGAAATTGATATGCTTTGTGAATATGGCGTCGTTGAGATTCCTGACACCGAAAAAGTGGTCAACCCCAGCTGGCGGGAACTGAACCGTAGACGTAATCAGGTACAAAGCCGGCTGCGCTACCGCCGATCACGCTTTAGCGAAATGACCATGCACCCGGAAAGCGAAACCAATCCGGAGAAATACCAAAAATGGCTGAAGCGAAAAAGCGAGCTGCTGGAAGATATCGACCAGCATGAACATCAGCTGGCAACGTTGAAAGAACAGTTGAAACAGACGCCAAAACACATCACCTGGGGGGAACTTGAGGAAAAGGACAAGTTCAATCGTCTGCTACCGGGTCGCAAGCGACTGATGGACACCGTGCGCATGATCGCCTATCGGGCGGAGACGGCCATGGCGGCAATGTTGCTCGGTCCAACGGTGGATATGTCCGATGCCAGGCGGCTGTTGCAAGGGCTGTTCGTCACCGATGCCGACCTATTGCCCGATATGGAAAACAATCGTTTGCTTGTTCGGATTCACAATGCTTCGACGCCGGCGGACAATCGATCGATCGCCTCACTTTTAGACGAACTCAACAAGGCTGAGATAGAATATCCCGGAAGTAATTTACGTCTCACCTATGAGTTAGTGTCCGTCCATAAATTGGTCTTTTCAGCGGCGTGCAGAGAAGTAAAAACGGGGCAACGAAGGGAAGAACTTCTCCAAGGCACTGCAGACTGAAAAAAGCAGGCAAATATGGACATATGCTCTATAAAAGAGCTCCTCTGGGCGCACCTTTCCCCTCGTTATCGATAACCGGCTTTTTCCTGGCTGCGCAGCTAAGCAGCAGCCAATTGCTTTCGCGCGATTGTCAGCAGGTTGGCCGCAACCACTGACGAAAGCACATAACTTTTGAAAGCACGAAAACCTTTCCAGGTGCACCGGGTCAAGCCGAAACTGCGTTTGAGCCAGGATATGCCCGATTCGATCCCGGCGCGGAATTGGCGAAGCTTTTTATACACATAATGACTGCGACACATGTCGGTTTCTTTAAGACCTCGCTTTTTGGCAAAGCAGACATCTCTGATCCCTTTGGCTTTGGCAATGCGCAGATTACCTTTGGATGCAAAGCCACCGTCCAGGGCTACTTTCAGTGGGTAACGTCCATAGACCTGATTCTGGCGGTCCAGCATCTGTTCAACCAGTGTACTGTCTGCGGGATTGCCCTCGAGAATGACACAATCAAGGATAAGGTTCGAGGCTCCCCCGGTCAGGCAAATCTTATGACCATAATGGTTTTCCCGGCGGTCTTTGATGATGATGTCGGTATGGTCTTCGAAAATTGAAAACACCTTTTGGTCGGCCGGCACGCTTTCGCCTTGAATAACCCGGCGGTAAGTCTGGTCGTAGACCTGACGGGCCAGATCACCATAATGTTTAATGGCGTCCAGTAAGCCGAGCAATTCAAAATTAGCGGTGCAGCGTCTGCTTATAATTTCCTCGGCTTTGATCGCGTAGCCGATGGTCTTTTTGGTGACCTTGAGAAGGTCTTTATACGGGGACAGTCGTTGTTTCTCCCCATTGGCGTATTGGATGGCGGTCATCCGCTTTTTCGCACGGCGACGGTGATCCGTGAAAATGATTTTGATTCTGAAGTCATCCCGGAGTTGGGTCAACAACCGCGTAAGCACACGCACTGAGTCGTACAACTGCATGGAATCACATGGCAGGTGGATGTTGCTCTCGACGACGGTACAATCAACCCGGGTCTTTCGGCCTTTTTCAATGTTGTTGTCTTTTGCATATGCCAACAGGTCCAGGGAGATCAGCTCCCAAGTCCCCGGACGGATCCTTTTGATATTTTCATTCAGGGCAGATTTCTTGAAACCCTTATCGAAAATACCAATTCTGCAAAATCGTCTGAGCGATCTGGAGTCAGAGATATGAAATGCCAAATCTTCATAGGTGAAGTTGAAAAGCTTCATCACGATCGCGGCCCGGGTTACCTGCTCGGCGCTCATCCCATTAGCACCGGTTCGGTGACGTTCTACCTTCAGATTACCGTTGAGATCTTGCAGAACATGATCGTAAATGGTAGAAGTATCGTCAAGGATGTTGCTGATCATCTCCAGCTCTATTTCTTTGGGATGACCTGTGGGAAGATCGATCAGCGGCATTTGTTTTTGTTGTTTTTCGCGCATTTTGTGTTGACCCTTTTTCTTGTTTATGTAGTTTTTTTAAGTGTTTGGCAAAATACTTTATACTACACATGGTGAGAAAATTCCAGCACAAAATGCGCTTTTTTTATTTATTCCAGTTACTTATTTTCGTGGATGGACACGAGTTAGTAAATAGTGATGTTTGAAACCACGCTGGTGTCGTTTTATTTTTCACAGAGGTAAGGTGCTCTGAATTTATTGAAAACACGCTGCTTTCATTCCAAAAAGAGGTGTTTTCAAGGCCTATTTTGACTTTTTGAGCCCCGAAAAAGGGATTATATGATTTTGGGGTCGCCCTAAACTTCGGGTGAGCCTGGGACGTTTTCTTTTCTGGCCACGGTTTCCCATTCATTCTTTTTTTTCGCTCTTTCTTTGCGGCTTCGCGGCTTTGCGTGCCTCATCTTTATCATCACGCCCGCTTCGCTTAAGACGCAAAGACGCTGAGAGATTGACAGCGGATTAAGAATCTGGGATCGAACCAAGCTGAAGTCCTAATTATCAAGCGTTTAGGTCAAAACAGGGCCGTTTTTCGGTCTTAAACCGGTGTTTTTGGGGCCGAAAAGGGTCGTTTAAGAAAACAGTGAACAGCATAACTGCAGTGAATCGTGAACGGTGATCGGTGAACAGGTTAAGACCAATAGAATTCAGGAGTCAGGAGTCAGAAGCCAGAAAACTGCCTAACATAGAAAACCTAAGTGCTGAGAGACTTTCGGATAAAAATCACGAGAGATCATTTTTTATCTGCCGTAATGTTGAGCGAAGTTCTACTATGTGAGATTCACAGATATCAAAAACGATTTCATGATCGATATTTTCATAATGATGGGAAACAAGGTCACGAAATTTCGCAATTTTATCCCACTCAATATTTGGATACGGTTTCAGGACCGATTCATCAATTTTCTGAATACGTTTTACGGACTCACCCACGACTTGCAGTCTCATTGAAATGGAATCAAGCAATGTGGTTCCGTATTGGGTGATCACGAAATCATCGGCAGTCTCAATCTCATTGAACCTTTTCCGAACCAAATCCAGAGAATGGAGCATCATATTCAGAATATCGATTATTTCATCTTTAGACATAATGAATATCTTTTTCTATACGCTTTAAAAACTGTTCGCTCATCCCTCTGCGTTTACGTATCAGTTCGATGGGTTGTCCCAGTTTTTGCTCTAAATAGATTTGTAGGCCTGCAAGGTAAGAAAAACGGGGTTCAGCCAGTTCAATAAGAAGGTCTATATCGCTATCAGGCCGTTCATGCCCTTTCGCATAGGAGCCAAATAGCCCAATTGACAGAAGACCGAATTGTTTATTCAGATACGGTTTTTCTTTTTTTAAAGTGTCTATGATTTGTTGTTGCCCCATAAAAGCACCTCTATATCGCGAAAATATTTCAATCATTCAATATCACGATTTAATTGCCATCTATCATGGCCAATGCTGATAGTCAATACAGACCCTCTGGGGACGGGCCAAGCTAAGACTTTGTATTTTCATCAAATGAGTCACAAAAGTATGCCTAAATAGGCCCAATATTGCGATTTTTGGCCCCGAAAAAGGGATTATATGATTTTGGGGTCGCCCTAAACTTCGGGTGAGCCTGGGACGTTTTCTTTTCTGGCCAAGGTTTCCCATTCATTCTTTTTTTTCGCTCTTTCTTTGCGGCTTCGCGGCTTTGCGTGCCTCATCTTTATCATCACGCCCGCTTCGCTTAAGACGCAAAGACGCTAAGGAAAATAATGGGGACGTCTATGCTTTTATGCGTTTCTATCCACAGATTGAAAAAAGTGAGCTGTAAGCTGTGAGCTGTGAACAGAACCGGCAAAGAGCATGGGGCATAGGGCAAAGAGGTATAAAAAATAGTAAATAGATAGCAGACAGCAGTGAGCAGTTAAAAGACCGAAGAGCCGAAGCGAGGCTAATTGTAACAGTTAAATTATGAGAGTCGCTCACGAACCCAAGCTGGGTTGCGTCGGCAATCGAGTATTGCATATATCTGAAGAAATGTGTCTTGGGCTCGATAATAAATTGCAAAAGGGAATCGTTTCGCAAGAAGGCGGTAATAACCGAAATACACGGAGTGGATACCGGCGTAAAGCCGGAGTGACTCAATATCCGAAAAGATGGAATCAAGAAAATAATTTCCTAACCCATCCGCCTGCCGTTCGTAGAATTCAAAACCGTCCAATAGATCCTGTTCGGCTTCGTCGAGAAGTTCAATTCTCATTTGGATGATTTTCTGATTCTATCCTTAATATCAGCGAGAGTTGAAAACGTTGCTCTGCCTTCTTGGACCCGTTTTTCTCTTGAAGACAGAACGTTTTCGTGCCAGGCAGGTGATGGGAGCGCTTCGGTGTTGCGGCAAAGATCTTCCCACAGTTTTTCCATAGCCTCAAGCTTGTCTGCAGTCGTCATCTCGCTAAGCGGCATGTGATATCCCATTGGTGTTCCCCCTAAGAACAGTTTTTGCTTTAATATACCCCTAAACGTTCAATATTTGCAACAAGGACTCAGTAACGACCCCCTGGTCGGGTCAAGCTAACTAGTGTCCATCCACGAAAATAAGTAACTGGAATAAATAAAAAAAGCGCATTTTGTGCTGGAATTTTCTCACCATGTGTAGTATAAAGTATTTTGCCAAACACTTAAAAAAACTACATAAACAAGAAAAAGGGTCAACACAAAATGCGCGAAAAACAACAAAAACAAATGCCGCTGATCGATCTTCCCACAGGTCATCCCAAAGAAATAGAGCTGGAGATGATCAGCAACATCCTTGACGATACTTCTACCATTTACGATCATGTTCTGCAAGATCTCAACGGTAATCTGAAGGTAGAACGTCACCGAACCGGTGCTAATGGGATGAGCGCCGAGCAGGTAACCCGGGCCGCGATCGTGATGAAGCTTTTCAACTTCACCTATGAAGATTTGGCATTTCATATCTCTGACTCCAGATCGCTCAGACGATTTTGCAGAATTGGTATTTTCGATAAGGGTTTCAAGAAATCTGCCCTGAATGAAAATATCAAAAGGATCCGTCCGGGGACTTGGGAGCTGATCTCCCTGGACCTGTTGGCATATGCAAAAGACAACAACATTGAAAAAGGCCGAAAGACCCGGGTTGATTGTACCGTCGTCGAGAGCAACATCCACCTGCCATGTGATTCCATGCAGTTGTACGACTCAGTGCGTGTGCTTACGCGGTTGTTGACCCAACTCCGGGATGACTTCAGAATCAAAATCATTTTCACGGATCACCGTCGCCGTGCGAAAAAGCGGATGACCGCCATCCAATACGCCAATGGGGAGAAACAACGACTGTCCCCGTATAAAGACCTTCTCAAGGTCACCAAAAAGACCATCGGCTACGCGATCAAAGCCGAGGAAATTATAAGCAGACGCTGCACCGCTAATTTTGAATTGCTCGGCTTACTGGACGCCATTAAACATTATGGTGATCTGGCCCGTCAGGTCTACGACCAGACTTACCGCCGGGTTATTCAAGGCGAAAGCGTGCCGGCCGACCAAAAGGTGTTTTCAATTTTCGAAGACCATACCGACATCATCATCAAAGACCGCCGGGAAAACCATTATGGTCATAAGATTTGCCTGACCGGGGGAGCCTCGAACCTTATCCTTGATTGTGTCATTCTCGAGGGCAATCCCGCAGACAGTACACTGGTTGAACAGATGCTGGACCGCCAGAATCAGGTCTATGGACGTTACCCACTGAAAGTAGCCCTGGACGGTGGCTTTGCATCCAAAGGTAATCTGCGCATTGCCAAAGCCAAAGGGATCAGAGATGTCTGCTTTGCCAAAAAGCGAGGTCTTAAAGAAACCGACATGTGTCGCAGTCATTATGTGTATAAAAAGCTTCGCCAATTCCGCGCCGGGATCGAATCGGGCATATCCTGGCTCAAACGCAGTTTCGGCTTGACCCGGTGCACCTGGAAAGGTTTTCGTGCTTTCAAAAGTTATGTGCTTTCGTCAGTGGTTGCGGCCAACCTGCTGACAATCGCGCGAAAGCAATTGGCTGCTGCTTAGCTGCGCAGCCAGGAAAAAGCCGGTTATCGATAACGAGGGGAAAGGTGCGCCCAGAGGAGCTCTTTTATAGAGCATATGTCCATATTTGCCTGCTTTTTTCAGTCTGCAGTGCCTTGGAGAAGTTCTTCCCTTCGTTGCCCCGTTTTTACTTCTCTGCACGCCGCTGAAAAGACCAATTTATGGACGGACACTAACTAACATATTTGGGGAAATAATGGGGACGTCCATGCTTTCATGCGATTTTGATTCGGGGTCGCCCATTAAAGTGCGGGTCAAGTAAAAAAACACCTTCCCCTACGAAAAAACAGACTTTTTTCGCTTGACCGATATAATGTTGTTTAAACGACGTTTTCGCTGTTTCCCTTTACCCGCGCCCGTAGCTTCAATTTGATCGGTTAGATCGACTGTGACAAATCCTCGAGGGTCGGACCAGACCAACCATCTTATTTTACGGATAATCACTCAATTTTAAGCCCTCATTTCAGGCTTAGGGGCCTGTTTTTAGGCACCAAAATGGGCTTTTAAGAATTTTTAAGATAGTGAACAGTGAACGGTAACTGCATGAGTGCTAAGTGCTGTGTGCTGAACTACTTTAGTGTGCGTTGCGGGACATTCTTTACAAATTATACAAACTCATTGGGTCTGCGCCCCGGTGAACAGGTACAAGCAGTGAGCAGATGACTACTGTTAACTGCTCAAGACATTTTTCTCAGAAGTGTCTTTCGATATCCATGCTGTCGTGTAGAATGCGGATGATCTCGATATACTCGCCACCTTCCCGATAGAACACAAGGTGCCTTCCGACGTGATATTTTCTGTAACCTTGTCTGATATAGTCGCAGATGGTTCCGATCCCAGGCTGGTGAGAGATCGAATTAAAACTGGAATCAAGCATGGCTAGATACTTATTTCGCTGATTACGTCCCCACTTTTTTTCGGTATATCGACCTATGGATTTCAGGTCCTCTACAGCTTTGGCTGTGAGGCGAAATGATGGCACTATTCGATGCTTTCCTTATCAAGAACTTCGGTTAAATCAGAAAGAGAATAATCTACCAAACCACTACGTTCGCCAACTTCCAGCGCGTGTCGAAGTGCTGCTATTTTCACCTCTTTTTCCTCAAGAAGCCTCAGACCCGCCCGGATCGCTTCACTGGCTGATGAAAAATGCCCGAGTTCGATCTGTTTTGCAATAAACGCATCATAATGTTTGCCAATAGTGACGCTGGTGTTTTTTTGCATGGTTTTACAACCCCCTTTTTAAGGCATAATACCTATATATATTATTTATTGGTATTAAGCAAGGACACCGGGGGTATTCAAGGATTCTGGGATTCCACCCTCGTGGGTCGGACCACAGCAACAACTAGATTTTATTGATAATTAGTCAATTTTTAGCCCTCATTTTGGGCTTAGCGGCTTGTTTTTGGCCCCGAAAAGAGGCTTTTAAGATTTTCAGGGAAAATAATGGGGACGTCCATGCTTTCATGCGATTAATTTCTGGGATCGCACCAAACTAATTAATTGAAAACACGCTACTTTCATTCCAAAAAGAGGTGTTTTCAAGGCCTATTTTTACTTTTTGAGCCCCGAAAAAGGATTATATGATTTTGGGGAAGCCCTAAACTTCGGGTGAGCCTGGGACGTTTTCTTTTCTGGCCAAGGTTGCCCATTCATTCTTTTTTTGATCTTTCTTTGCGGCTTCGCGGCTTTGCGTGCCTCATCTTTATCCTCACGCCCGCTTCGCTCAAGGCGCAAAGACGCTAAAAGACTGACAGCGTTCAGGGAACAGGTTTAAGAGATCAATACGATGGACGACGGAAGACCGCTTCGCTCTGATGTTGAATCACGGAATTTTGGGGACGTCCATGCTTTCATGCGTATCTATCCCGACTGATGTTGAATTAGGTTGACGGTTGTAAAAATAAAGGACTGTGATCGGTAAGCAGATCAAAATCAGGGGTAGGCAGAGACGCCCTTTACTTTTAAACTTCATAATAAAGGGGTCAAGTCTGCCCTTGACCCATTTCCTATATTTCTGTGATCGGTGATCCGTGAACGGAAAAAATTAAAAAACACGGTTGGCATTGTACGCTTAACGTAGTATTCTTATAGAATGATTAAATCGTTTGCAGATGGCAAGACCAAGCGTTTCTATGAGGTTGGAAAAGTAACCAAGTTTCGTAGCATGGACAGAGAAGCTGCTGAGGATCTCTTAGCGATGTTGGATGCTGCTGTCTCTCTTCAGGACCTTAGCCCTCTAAAAAGCGTTGGCCTTCATAAATTATCTGGAAATAGATCCGGCCAATGGGCGATGACGATAAATGGTCCATGGCGTATCTGTTTCACGTTTAAAGATGGAGATGCATACGATGTTGAAATAACCGACTATCATAAGGGATAAACGATGAAAGCAATCCACCCTGGTAGAATATTAAAAAGAGAGTTGTCATCCAGGAATTTATCTGCCAACAAACTTGCCTTGGCCTTGAGAGTGCCTTCAGGCCGGGTAACGCAAATCATAAATGGCCAACGGGGCATATCAGCAGAAACCGCCCTTCGTTTATCGGTTTTTTTTGGAAACAGCCCACAATTCTGGATGAATCTGCAAACGCGCTATGAGTTGGCCATCATAGAGCAAGAATTTGGTGATAAAATCCGTTCCGAGGTCGAACATGCAGCATGATTGTGCGAAATTTAAGGAGTAAACTCTGGGACAGTAAGCAGATATCAGAAGTCAGCAGGTATGATTCGGGGTCGCCAAGCTAAGATTCTGTATTTTCATCAAATGAGTCAAAAAAGTATGCCGAAATCGGCCCTATATAACGATTTTTAGCCTCGAAAATTGAGTTATAGGAAAATATGGGAACGGGGATGATTTCATGCGTTTCCCAATCCATTTACAATTATGATCGTTTGGAGCGTCTGTTAACCGGAGTTTCGAGTTCTGAGTGACAAATAGTAGTACTTGAGTGCTTAGACGCGAAACCTGAGTGATTATTCCGCGAGACTCGCGGGAAGGGCGAGAAACGCGGGACGGGTTTCAGACGACGGATGACAAAGGTCAGTTTAGACAGAAGAACTGAGCCCTGAGTGCTGGGAATAGAGACGTAAGTGCTGAAATTAGGGGTGAGTCAGGGAAGGTTACGTTTTCATGCGTTTATACTCAACCCTATTATGAATTATTCCTTTTTGCTATGCTCGATTGCATATTGAACAACACCTTGGCCTAACCAGATCCCCTGGGCTCGCATCCGATCCAATGCGTCTATTATTGAAAGTGGATATCCCATTGCACTTGCTTTCAGTAGGATCCCTATCGAGCCGGTGAGGTTGAGACCCGATAGGCGCGCAACCCTTCTGCCAACTATTTCGTCGATACAAACCAATTGTATACTTTCTTGAAGCGCGGTCTGAATTACAGATGCCTCGACACGATCAAGCTGGTTCTGCAGGTAGGGTTGAAGGATAACGGGATTTGGTTTTATTTCCAACCAGGATGATTGCTCAAAAACGTCAACGCCAAAAGCATCTTTGCCTCCCATTTTTATCTCTTCAGCTACCTCATAGGGGACCACGACTCTTGAATACAGTGTTTTCAGCACATCAAGCTTTCCGAGTGCTGCCGTTAGAGCAATGAGCAGCGTCGTATTTATGACAATATCTTTGGATGCATCAGGCATTCAGGACATCCTCTTCAAGCTCTGCATCATCCAAATCGATTATAGCTACGCCAAAACGATGCAACTCACCAAGAAATTTAACACGGCTCATCCCGACTAGTGAAGCAGCCATTCCTGATGATAGCCGTTTCATTTCAAAAAGCTTGACAGCCATGGCCATTTTGGCCTCCTGCTCAAATTGTTTAGGCGTGCTGTGAACTGCATCAGGCATATTTTTGGGTACATTTACGATGATCTGCATCATACAACTCCTAAATCAACCACCGTTTTAACCATCTAAACGGACAAATAATTCAAATCTGAGCTTAAATATACAAAATAGTATCACGCTTCGTCGCTTATCGCAAATTTCACTTTCTGCGAGTTTCCGAGTTTCCGGGGATGAGCCAAACTAACACTCCGGATTTTCAGCAAATGAGAAGATTTCTCGGGTCGCACCAAGCTAAATAATTGAAAACACGCTACTTACATTCAAAAAGGAGGTGTTTTCAGGGCCTATTTCGACTTTTTAAGCCCCGAAAAAGGGATTATATGATTTTGGGGACGCCCTAAACTTCGGGTGAGCCTGGGACGTTTTCTTTTCTGGCCAAGGTTTCCAATTCATTCTTTTTTTGATCTTTCTTTGCGGCTTCGCGGCTTTGCGTGCCTCATCTTTATCCTCACGCCCGCTTCGCTCAAGACGCAAAGACGCTAAGAGACTGAGAGCGGTCAGGGATCAGGGTGCAGATGTCAGATTAAAACAGAAGTACTGATGCCTGAGTGCTGAGGCCAAAAAAACAGTACTGAGTACTGAGACGCGAGTGCTGGGTTCAGATGATGATTTGTTTGTAGAATTATTGAAGAGGTGATTCCCCTGCCTTTTTCAGGATGGCGTCAACTATGGAATCACCGATATAATACCCGCTATCTCGCATCTTGCTAATTGTAATTCCTACATTATCAACGAATCCTCTTTTTTTCGCTTCAACTAAGATTCTTGCAGAACCAATAACATTTAAACCGTATATTGTTCGGGCAATTCTTCTTGCCTTCCGCTCATCAATCAATACTTGAGCCACACCAAGCTGACGTGCAAGGCCAATCACTTCAGCCTCACCAAGATCGAGTGCCGTTGACAATAATGGGTCTATTGGATTGGTGACTGTTCCCACTTTTATCCAATTCGCTTTTTGATAATTGGCCAGTCCAAGATTCGCTGGCCCTCCTTCTGTAATTTCACGATGGACAGATTCAGGTATGGATACGCTTATAAATAGGTTTTTTAGGACATCAAGCCTATCAATCATCGAAAAAGCAATTATTGGACCGGTATTGCATATCACTTTACCATTCATCAGGTCATATCCGAAAATTCAGCGTCTATTTCTGACTGATCCCATTCCACACTTGCAGCGTTATACCTTTGGCATGCCAATAAAAAAGTTACACGGTTCACTCCCGCCAACTTGGCAGCCTGACCCGAGGTTAGCCGTCCAATTTCAAACAACTTAACCGACAACGCAAATCTGGCTTCCTGCTCGAATATTTCAGGACTAATATTTAAAACTGCGGGAATGGATTCGGAATATTCTATTTCTATTGTTTTCATTATATTGGCCTCATGATGACTCATTTAGTGCACCAATGATACCATTTTTTAATGCCAAACAACAACCATGTAATAAAAAGGTGCGGTGATTCCGGCGAGATATTTCAGGGAAACTTGGGGATGGGCATGATTTTATGCGTTTCTGCCCCGACTGATTTCGTTTTGGCCATCGGGGGGACAAAAGGTTTACGGTTACCAGTTGACAGTTGGCGGTAAACAGAAAACTTGGGGACGGGCCAAGCCAAAATAAAAGCATAGTGCTGAGAGACTGTTTAGCGCGACACGCGGGAAAGGCGCGAAACACGGAAAAAATTAGAACTATAGTGCTGAGTTCTGAGTCCTGAGACGCGAGTGACAGAGACCAGAGATCAGCGGTCAGAGATCAGAGACCAGAGATCAGCGGTCAGAGGGCAGACAAACCAGTGAACAGATTAACGACAAGAAATCAGATGCCAGAGAATTAGCTGATGAGCTCGTAAGATGTTGAGCTGATGAGCGAGAGAAACATGCGGTATCTGTGTTCATCTGCGGTTATCTGCATTGATTTGCGTGCCATGGTGTCTTTTTGAATTCGAGCAACTCGTCCCCAGGGCAACGATGACGGTGAATAACAGTGCATTGGCCGGGATGTTGAGATTGAAATCGCTGAGACTGTGAACGAGGATGGCGACCCCACCGGCCATGGCGCCCAGGGCCAGTCCGCTTTTCTGGCGACTGGGGCTCCTCAATTTGTGAAACTCGGCCTTGAAAAAACAAACGCTTGCATAGATGAGAATCGGGATGAACCAGATCCCGTTTTCGGCCGTGAACTGGAGATAATCGTTGTGGGCGAATAGCGGCAGGCTGATATCGCCGGGAACCTGATAAGCTGGATAGGCCAGGGCAAAAGTCCGGGGGCCGGTGCCCAACCACGGATGATCCGCGATCTGGTGAACGGTGCCCTGCCAGATGCGCATGCGGCCGTCCAGATTGTCGATGGGATCCTGCTGGGTCAAGGTGGTGATGCGCTGCACCACGGGAAAGCTCGACAAAACGATAATGGCGATGACCATGACGCCGACGGTGATGGTGACGACGACCTTGCGGTGAACGGCATCGTTGCGGAACACCAGGACGGCGGCCAAAAACAGGATGGCCGCCAGGGTGGATGTCCAGCCTCCCCGGGACAGGGTAAAGGCCTGGGTCGTGATCAGAAACAGGGCCAGGACGATGAGCGCGAATTTGGTTTCCATCGTTCGGGAGCGGGTGATGAACAACACCAGCAGCAAGGGGATCGCCATCTCCAGGAATCCGGCCAGGTGATTGCGATTCACATAGGGGCCGGTAACGGAGGTCTGTGACGTGGACCCAACATCCGGGTAGGTCCACCAGGGAAACAGGGTTGGATCGAACCGCTTGAGCATGCCGATCACGGCCAGCATCGCGGCGGTGGAAACGATCACGTAGACCAGGATTCGCTGCTGCTTGCGATTGCGAACGCTGGCCACGGTCACATAATAAGCCGCCACGAAGGTCAGCAGCAGGAAAACGCCCTCCACGGCAAAGGCCTTGTGAGGGGAAAAGGCCGTGGACAGCAATACCAGAATGACCAGGGCGGCGATGGGGCGGTTCATGGGGCTGCGGGGCAGGGTGATGCGGTTGTCGGGCAGTTTCTCGATTACCAGGCAAATGGCCGCCAGCAGGACGCCGATCTGAATGAGGGTCGTCGCCCAGGGATGCACCGCGCCTCGGGCCAGGGGGGCGAAGACGATCAGGGTGCAGATGATGGATAGGGCGGTTTGGCTATAAAAAGTTGAAGGCATAAGATAAAAGCTATTGAGCTGGTGAGCTATTAAGCTGGTTAGCTGGTAAGCTGGTAAGAGCTATTAGTTTTTTTTCATGGATTTAATAAGAGCATTGAGCATTTTACTGATTTCTTCGGCGGTGCAACGAACATTTTGGATTACATCATTGCCTATCCAATTCATACGGTGCAAAATGATCACCAAGGTAATGACTTCAAATAATGATCCTCGGGCAATGTACAAGAATTGAATAAATTCTTTGGTTGTTTGCCTGCCTTTTCCCTCCCTCCGGAGCGTAGCCTATCCATTTATGCGATTCTTGGCTAACCATTTGAGCCGTTTACCTCTTGATCTTTTTAATGATCTTTCCAACCAAGTAGCTTGGCTCTTCGTCTCTAATTCTTCAAAAGCTGATAATTTCCAGGGCCTATCCTTTGCGGTTGATTTTACATAACCAGAATTGTGGTACCTGAGGCGTTTATCAATATCAGATGTAAACCCAATGTATATTCTTTGAGAAAGATCACTTGTTATCGCATAAACATAGAACATGTCATCAACCCTACGGGGCGGAGCCAGCAATATTCATGGCCACACTGGTTGCCGCGGCTTCGAGTTGCTCCACCAACCGATAATGCTTTCGAGGCGTATCCAGTTTGTCCACGATCCTGACCACAGATTCGCCAAAGTCGACTGCTTTTTGCCAGACCTTCAGATCCTCGAAACTAAATTGTCGTTGCATTACCTTTTCAATATGTTATCAGCTCACCAGCTCACCAGCTCACCAGCTCACCAGCTCACCAGCTCACCAGCTCACCAGCTCACCAGCTCACCAGCTCACCAGCTCACCAGCTCACCAGTTATCGATATAATTCCAATTTTCTTTCCAACCGTAAATAATCAGGATTGTCGGGCTCGAGGGCCAGGGCCAGACGAATGGATGCGCGGCCTTTTTCGATGTGTCCCGCTTTCTCATGGGCCATGGCGATGTAGTAGGGATAACTGCCCTTTTCGGGGGAGATGGCGAAGGCCGCTTGCCAGTCGGCGGCCGCCTGGTCATATTTTTCCTGGCGCCAGCGAATCCAGGCGCGATGATTGTAATAGCCGGTATTGGCCGGATCGGCATGGGCGATGGCTTGGTCTTCCACCGCTTCGGCATGGGCGTATTTGCCCTGATAGGTCAGGGCCAGGGAATGCAGGTGATAGTAATGGGCCGCCTCCGGATCCAGGCGCGTGGCCTGATGGGCCCAACGCTCCATCTGGTCCCAGTCCTTTTCATCCTGGGCGATGGCGGTCAGAAGCGCGTAAGCCTTTGCCTGGGGGTGCTTGGTGGTCAATTGAACCAGACGCGCCTTGGCCATCTGCGGCCGATCCATGGCCAGCCAGCATCGGGCCACGCACAGGTCCAGGCTGACCGTGTGCAGTCGGCTTTCGGTCAGGAAACGAGAAAATTGAAGAAACGCGGACAGGCGGTCTTCCTTCTGGAAAAGCCGATAAATGCGATCGATGGCGGTATCGGGATCGTTGGTCACGGAAATCGCCTGTTTGAAAATCGGGAAACTCTTTTCTGGCGATTCACCTCTCAGGATCAATTGCCCCATGCGGTTGTAGTCATGGAACGAATTGATGGCGGGCGTGTCGGCCAGGTAGTCCATACAATAAGTAATGGCCTGATCCAGTTTCCCGGCCGATTCGCTGAAATCGGCGCTGGCTTTGAGGGCCTCTCGTCGATGATGCGGCTGCTCGAGGGCCAGTGCCAGGCCGCGCTGTACGGCGGGTATCATCTCGGGACCGAAAAAGGGCTCTTTTCTCAGGTTGTAGTAGGATGCGGGATGCATCTGGATTATTTGGCCCATCATACTCGCCAGCCCATCCGAGCGGCCCTGGTCATGTAGATACCGGATATAGGCATAACGAACGGTAATACCCGCAGGCCGCAAGGCCATCGCCTTTTGATACCAAGGATCGGCATGGTACGGGTTCTCTTTTTGGGGATACAGCCATGCATGGGCTTTTTCCAATCCCTCTTCGGTGCACGCTTGGTAGTAGGCATTAATGTATTGCTCTGGCTCGATGTCGGCTGCCTTGCCGAGCAACGATTTGGCGCCGACCAGTGTGTCGATCACCGATGCGGTGGGGCTGTTGTCCTGCCATTGTTGGATGCCGAGATGGTACATGGCCTGCCCCTGGTGGCTGTAGATCATGAACCGATCGCTCGTTGCCAGCCAACGGCCCACCAGCGGCGGCATGGCTCGCCGGGCTTGTTCCAGCTTTCTTATGGCTTGTCCGTAATTTCCCGTCTTCAATTGGCTGATCCCGGTTTGGCACAGGTAACGCGGCCAGAGCATCGCGCAGCGAAGCAGCAGCACGACGGTCAGAAGAACCAGGATAAAGTGGGGAAGAGGGAATGGGAATCGCATTGTTATGTTAGGCAAGAGGTGATGGGTGATGGGTTTCATGGATGACAGTGTTCAGAGGGCAGCGTTCAGATGACAGATTATGTTTTTTTATATTTACGGCAAAAAGTTGATGATTTAAATATTGTTTGCTGAAGCTCGAAAGCTGCTTGATAAACGTTCAGGTCACGGAAGCTTTGAATCTGTTCTGTCACAATACCCAGCCCTCAGCCCTCTGATCTCCGTCCTCTGACCTTCCAATCAAACTATTCCCCATAATAGGACGCATAGTACTTTTCATAGTACTGGTAATAGCCCTCTTTTTTCATGTCCACATCATTGAGTACCGCGCCGAGAATGGGCTGATTGGCCGCCTTGTACTGATCCAGCACGCCGTGTACAATTTTTCGCTCCGTATTGCCTGATTTCATGACCAGCAGGGTGCCGTCGGTGCGGGGGGCCATGAGGATGGCGTCCGATGCCGGCATCACCGGCGGCGTGTCGATGACCAGAAAATCGTAGTGGGATTTCAGGTAGCCTACCAAAAATTCCATGCGTTTGGAGTTGATCAGCTCGGACGGGTTGGGGGGCACGCTTCCGGCCGGCAAGACGTAAAGGTTGTCGGTTTCGGTTTCCATGACGGCTAGGTCGACGGCGTTACGAATATGAATGAAATGCGCCGCATCACCGGCAAATTCATTATAGCGCTTTTCGAAATCGATATCGTGACCGATGTCAGCCAACCCATTTCCATTGGGCGTGCCGGAAACCGTGAACCGGCCGTCGCGCATGGCCGAAACCGCCCGGATGGCTTGGATGGTATGGATGGACAGCGCCTTGGCGAGTTCCTTTTTGGACACGAACCCCATGGTGTAGAGAATGCTGCCCAGGCGCTGGACCGATTTTTTCTGATGCCCCAGGGCGAGACGGGCTTCCTCTTCCGTCAATTGGTTGTCGCGGATCAGGGTGTTGGCCAGCTTCTTGGATTCCGGCCGGTTTTTCCAGTAAATATCCGTCATCCGGCCCTTATCGAAATAGATGGCCACCTGGGTGTCCGGGTTCTCCACCTCCAGGCAACAGGATCGCTGTTGCAATTTGGTCAGTTGAATCAGGTCGGCGATGGAATAGGCTTTCAGGCTGCCCTGGGACAGCCGCGCACCCAGGTCGTTGTTCAGCAAGTGGGTGACCCCTTTTTCCCTGCTCTCCACCAACATGGAGGTCAGGTGGGGGCGGCGAAGATCGCAGTCCATGAGCAGGACCCGTCGGTCCGACTGGGCGATCGTGTAGGCCAGGTTGGCCGCCGTGTTGGTTTTGCCCTCTTTTTCCACGGCACTGGTAATGACCACGGAGTCGATCTCCTTTTCCATTAACGAGAAAAAGAGATTGGTGCGCAGGGTGCGGTAGGCCTCCGCGTATCTCGAGCGAGAGGGAAAGTTGAACAGCAGTTTTTCCTTGTCCGTCGCCGTATTGGTTTTCTTTTTCCTTTTGAACATCAATAGTTCGCTCCATAGGACGAGGATTTGTCCGCCCTGGGAATGACCGACAGAACGGGAAGATTGAAATGATGCTGGATGTCCTCATCGGTTCGTACCGTCTGATCCAGATATTCGAGGAAAAAGGCCAGCCCGACGCCACCGAACAACCCCAACACCATGCCGAGCAGAAGGTTGCGTTTCTTGCGGGGCGAAACCGGGGTCGTGGGCACCTGGGCGGGTTCCACGAGCCGGATATTGGAGGTGTTGTTGGTCTGCAGAATGTTGGATTCCTTGACCCGCGAGACCATCAAGTCGTAAAGGTTCTGGCTGGTGTTCACGTTCCGCTGAAGGATGGTGTAGGTCAATTCCTTGGCGTTGGTGTCCAGGGCATCATTTTCAAACTCTTCGATGTTCTGTTCCAGAGTTTTTTCCTTGGCATAGAGAACGCTGCGCTCGGATTTCAGGTTTTCGCGTTCCTTGTAAATTTCCTGCGCCAGTTGTTTCTCGCTTTTTTCGATTTCACTGTCGATCTGTACGATTTTGGGGTGTTTGGATTTATACACCTTGGAAAGCCGGGAGCGCTCGATCTCCAAATCCACGATCTTGGCGTAGATGCTTTCGATCATGCGGTTGTTGATCAGGGAGCGGACATTGGCCACGCCGTCGATGCCCTGGATGTTTCGGTCCAGGGCCTTGATGCGCGCGTCTAATTCCAGGCGCCGGTTTCGCGTCTCCAGATACGTATTGTTGAATTCCTGGATCTTCTGTTCGGCCAGTTTCTGTTTGCCGGTGATGGAAAACACCTTGTTCTGCTGCTTGTATTCGAAAAACTTCCGCTCGTCGTCTTCGAGCTTTTTTCTCAATTCGTAAAGCTCGTCGTTCAGCCAGGCCAGGGTCTGCTTGGAGGCGTCCATCTTATTGGCCAGGTTGAACGCCATGAACTGGGCCGCCAGGCTATTGGCGATATCGGTCGCCAGTTGCGGGTCCTTGTCCTTGACAGACAGGTTCAGGAGGCGAGTATCCCGCACCTGCTCCACTTCGATTTTATCCATGATCACGCTGATGAGCCGCTGCATTTGCCGCTGTTGTTGCGCTTCGAGAGAAAGGGCCTCGGTCTCGGCCACACGAAACAACAATTTGATGTTGGCCTTCAATTGGGCGATCAGCGATTTGATGAAGCTGACCTCGAGGTCCTGATCGTTCTCCTGGGCATCCAGTTTCAGATGCCTGATCACCTGTTCGACCACGGGTGTGGATTTGATCATCTTGATGCTAGTGTTGAAGGTCATGACCTGGGAGGTGTAACTCTCGAAATCGGTTCGTTCACCGGTAATGGGGGACGCAGAGGTCTCCTTGTCGATGATCAGCTTGGCGGCGGATTGGTAAATGGGCTGGGCGGTCAGGGTATAGCCCGCGACCGCGGCCACGGTCAGGAAAAAGACGAGCAGGATCAGCCGCTTCCTTTTTTTGAGGATCATGAGATACTCGGACAGATGAATCTCTTTTTCCTCGAATAGTTCGGTTTCGTGGTGGTCTGGCATGGAGAAGCCTTGGAAATGGGTTATGGGTGACGGAAATAGTACTGAAAATTGAGACTTGATACTTGAGAACTGAGACCTGAGATCTGAGTGCTGAGATCGGAGGGCAGAAAATAGCTGGTAAGCTCGTAAGCTGGTAAGCTCGTAAGCTGATAAGCTGGTAAGCTCAACAGCTCAATAGCTCAATAGCTCAACAGCTCAATAGCTCAACAGCTCAATAGCTTAACAGCTCAACAGCTTAACAGCTAAATAGCTATCTTGAGTACTCAGGTCCATGTTTCTGCCAGCTGTCCTCTGCGCTCTGTCTTTTATAACCACGACTCGGGAATGTGAATCCGATCTCCGGGGCGCAGGGGCAGGTCGGGCAATTTGCCGGAGATGACTTTGTTTAAATCCAGATCGATGGTCTCCTGGCCTCCCGTGGTTTGTCGAATGATCTTGGCCCGGTTGGGAGCGGCGAAGCGGTCGAATCCACCGGCCATGATGCAGGCGGCCAGGGCGGTCAATCCGGGCTGGTAGTTGAACACCCCCGGGTTTTTTACTTTTCCCTGCACGTATACTTTCGTAGACGCCTGATCCAGGCCGGTATCCAACGGAATGTAAATCGTGTCTCCCGACATGAGCCTGATGTTTTGCGACATGTCGCCTTCGTCTAGCAATTTGACCAGATCGACCTTGATGGGAGCGGGCTTGCCATCCGCGGGATCGTCGGCGTCCGCAGACGAGGAGGCGGTTCCTCGGATCACATAAGCCAGGTTGCCGCGCTCCGGCAACACCCCGCCCGCATGGGCAATCAAGTCCATGATGGACGGCTTGAAGCCCATCTCATACATTCCCGGTTTTTTTACGGCTCCGGAAATGAAGTATTGGAGGCTGTGGTATCCTTCGATTTGGAGGTGAACCTGGGGGGCGACGAAATAGTCTTTTTCCAATGGTCCGACAATGGACTGCTCCAATTCCTCCAAGGTGAGTCCGTCGGCATCGACCTTGCCGATGAAGGGAGCATTGACATGACCGGTGTCGCTGACGACCATCTCCTTGGCCACCTGCTCCTCGCCGCCGGCGACAATGGAGATGCGAATCACGTCTTCCGGTCCAAGGCGATAGGCGGATTGAATGGCGGCCGGCTGACACATTCCCACCTGGGCGAGGCAAAGGCACAGGAGGATCACGGCGGGTAATAATCGGTACGTTTGTTTTGTTTTTTGGATCATGGAGTTGGGGCGATGGAGTTTGGGTTATGGGGATTGAGCTGGTAAGCTGGTAAGCTGGTAAGCTGATAAGCTCACCAGCTCAACAGCTAAATAGCTCACCAGCTCACCAGCTCACCAGCTCAACAGCTAAATAGCTCACCAGCTAATCTATTTCGATCCCATATCGTAATTGAACTGTACATTGAGCATGATGAACTGGTTGTCAAAATCCCGGCCCTGCTCGTTGGAATCCCGTTCTTCCAGACCGCCTTCCAGGCCGATGGCGAAAATTTCGTGGAACCAATAATCGACGGCAAGGGAACCATACCAGCGGTCGTCTTCACGATCCGATGTCTCGTAATCGGCGATCTGATACCAGGCCGTCAGCTGACAATTCAATCGATCGAAAAGCAGGTAGGATGCATCGAGCTCGAATCGGGTGGCATCATAATAGGTCTCGCCGGAACCCGAATCGTTGAAATTGTTGCCGACGGACAGATTGACGGCGCTCTTGGGGATGCCGTCGGTATCCGGTGGATTCTGGCCGGTCAGCGACACCTGCCAGGCAACGGTGCCGATGTCTCCCCCGGCGACGTCCGCATCGAAGTTTCTGGCATGATAGCCGGCGCCGAGGCCCAAGGTGAAATAGTTGAATTGATGATTCAGATTCAGCATGACCTGGTTCGATGTATAATCCGAGGTGGTCTTATCGTAATTCCGATTCCAGACCTGATAGTCCAGGTCAAAGGCGGTCCGGGTATTCAGGTTGTAGTACAGGGTCAAGGTGCCGCGATTTTCGGTGGAGTCTTCTCCTTCGCCGATGTCATCATCGGTGTAATCAGTAATTAAATTCTTGTATTTTATTCCAACGTCAAATTTTTCACCAAATCGATAAAGAAGGCGGGGGGAAAAATTGTTCAGCAAATACTTATATCGATCGACGGCATTTGAGTTGATATCGGCGGCGGCAGGATCTCGGGTGGACTGAAAAAGGTTGTCTATCCCCACCTGCAAGCGGTCCGTGGCCTGGGTTTGCGCGGTAAACCAGCCGTAATGTTTCACATAGTCGTACTCGTCGGCTTCTTTATAACCTTGGGGAATGTCATCCTGGTCATCGTACCGCAGTACGTTGAACCAGTAATCGATACTGATATCACTCTTTCCCGTGGTATAGCCGAATTTTATTCCCGGTTTGACATTGTAGGTGTAGACCTGTTTTTCATCGGCTTCGGACTTATAAAAATTGGAATCGCTTTGCCATCCGGCTTCAATATTCGGCTTTAGAATCATCTGTCCTTGAGCAGAAGCATTTGTGTTCGTCCAGCACTGCGTTGCAATAAACAGGAATACATATCCAATTATCGGCAAAATAGCCATTTTCCTCATCATGATTTCTCCATTTAGCTACTTTACAGGTCGTTTTTTAAAACTTTCGATTAATTATTTGCAAATGATCGCGCTAATGGAGAACTTTAAATTGGGCTTGCTACCTGTTCATCCTGGGTCGGTGGGGCTTCCACTACGGGAGGGGGTTCCGGTTCAGCTGTTTCAGCCGGTGGCTCATACGCTTCTGCTGTATCAGGAGCGTCCTCGGGTTCCTGTTGTGTCACATCGTCGCTTGGCTGATCCGTCTCCGTACCGGTTTCTTGGGCAACATCCGACGGCGCCTCCGATTCAGACGCCCCTTCGGTACCCGAGGCTGCACCGGAACTGGCGGCATCAGTTACCTCGACGACATCTTGGCCTGTATTTTCAGCTGCTTCCGTTGCACCCTCGGTCGCACCTGAACTCGATGCATCAGCCACTTCAGCGGCATCCTGTCCCGTATTTTGAGCAGCTTCGACGGCACCAGAGGTCGCACCAGAGCTTGCGGCCTGTGCGACTTCGGTTGCATTTTGCCCGGTTGCAGCGGCGGCTTCGACGGCACCTGAAGTCGCACCAGAACTTGCGGCCTGTGCGACATCAGTCACATTTTGCCCGGTTGCAGCGGCGGCTTCGACGGCACCTGAAGTCGCACCAGAACTTGCGGCCTGTGCGACATCAGTCACATTTTGCCCGGTTGCAGCGGCGGCTTCGACGGCACCTGAAGTCGCACCAGAACTTGCGGCCTGTGCGACATCGGTCACATTTTGCCCGGTTGCAGCGGCGGCTTCGACAGCACCTGAAGTCGCACCTGAACTTACCGCCTCCGCGATTTGCGCAGGGTTTTGACCCGTAGAGACAGCCGCGGAGACAGCACCTGACGCCACACCCGAACTAACAACATTAATCAGGGATGCCACGTCCGTGGATTGACCAGTGGCTTGAACCACGCCATCAATTGCCCCTGTAGCAGCACCCGCTGCAATGGATTGGATTATTTCGGCAGCCCCCTGGGTCGTTGGCGTGATCCATGAGGTCAATTCTTGGGTTGCGGTTGCAATTTTTTTTGATAGCGCTTGGCCGGTAATTCCTTGACCAATTAAATTTTTTGTTATGTCTGAAAGATAACCTTGGACTAGTTTATTCACATCGGCGTTATTGATTACTGCCAGCTCAACATTCCTGATTTGTTCCAATGTGGCCACATCAGCTGCCGATACCATATTCGCCAATGAAAATAGAGCGATTGTGACGAACAATGCTAATGATCCGATCTTGCTAACATTTCTCATCTTCTTCTCCCTGATGTTAATTGAGTATCGTGATTTAGACCAACGGTTGGAAATGGAAAAATGCTAAAAAAGTTAATACTTTTAATGGATTAAATATTTGTATTGTAATAAATGTTTGACTTTCCGGATGGTTACGCGGTTATCGGAGTACTTGCCTGTCCCATGTATCGGTAAGGTCGATATCTTGAATAATGGCTTCCGCGTTGTCATGGGTGAGGCGGCGGGCGATGGGCTCGCCGGCCCATTTGGTGATCGCTTTCCGGGCGGCGGCCATCCGGTACTTGCGACCGGGATGGATATCGGATCCCAGGCAAAAAACCTGGTCCTTTTTGACCATGGTCTTGGACGCCTTGAGGGCCAGGGGACCGTAATCGCCGGTCAGGCTGCCGGCCGTGATCTGAATGCGGGCACCCTGCCGGACGAAGGCATCGATTTGCTCCGGCTCATGCCACAGCGTGGGATTACGTTCCGCATGGGCGATGATGGGCGTCACCCCCCTGTCCGCAAGCTGGCGGATCGTCAGGCAAACCGCCTTGGCGATGAACAGGTCGGGCAATTCCACAAGCAGCCAGCGCCCGGCGTCGTTAAAAGTAAGCAATCGTCCGTTGTCGTAATCCTTAAGCAAATCATGGGTTAGGCGGACTTCTGCGCCGGGCACCACCTGAATGGGGAATCCTTGGTTAACCAGCTGGGCGGACAGGGCGCGGCAGGCGGCCAAGATGTCCGCCTTGATGCAATTATGGACGCCATCATTGACATGGGGCGTGGCGCAGACAACCTTTACCCCCTGGTTGGCGGCACGTTCGGCAAAGGCCATGGATTGGGCTTGGTCCGTGGCGCCGTCGTCCATGGCCGGGAGGATGTGGGCGTGGGTGTCGATCATGGGATGGGTAATTGCAGTAGGCTGTGGGCAATGGGTAAAAAATAGTGCTGAGACTTGAGGATGGATTGGCTGGTGAGCTGTTGAGCTGGTGAGCGGCCGGCGATGCGGCTACTCTCAGCACCCAGCACTCAGTACTCGCGTCTCATCACTATTTAGTAAACTTTGGCCTCTTCATACAAATGCGCATCCACATAGGTGGCCAGGATTTCCGCGGTGGCTCGGGGTGGCCGGACCGCCAGATAATGATCGATGATGGCATGGGCGCATTCATGGGCTAACATGCCGGAATGCAGATCCCGGGCATTTACATAGACGGTGTTGTACTCGTAGATGTACCAGGCACGAAGTTTTTTTTTCTTCCGGTATATCTTGAAATATTCTGCATGCAGCGCGGTTTCATCGGGAAAGATTTTAACATTGATCATGATCGCCTTCCGCATATCCAGGATGCGTTGGACCTTCTGGACTAGCGCGTCGAGCTTTTTAACCATCTTGTCTTCGAAGGAGTCAATGGAACGTCCTCGTTTTAAAAAGCCGAAAAAGGTCCCACTAAAGTCCTTAAAGTCGATCTGCCTGTCGAATCGATCCAGATCTTCGACGTTTTGGTAATGCAGGGTCAGGTATCGGGTTTTGACGACGGACCATTGGGCGGCGTGGAGATGTGAAACGCTCACCATTACCCAGCCGACAATGACTATGGCTAAACAAATTAAGCGACCCATGCGACATAAACGGTCCACTGATCGTATAGCCCTTAAAAATAAGATCTTGGACTGCGTTATCACTCGTCGAAGTGTTAGTATACGTCTTCCTCGCTCTACCTTGCCAAAGTCTTTTTTTTCAGGACTATCGGTACCGTCTTTACTGGTGAGTGATCAGTCGTCAAAGCTTAAATTCGGCATCGATACGCTCTTGTAACCGTACAATGTCCACATGCCCGGAAGGTATCGGTGGGTCACGGTCCGCCAGCTCGGCCACCTCATCTCTGATGGTCGACACTTTAAGGTTCAGGCTGTCGATCATCTGGTTCAGTGAAATTACCAGTTCCTGGAACTGATCACCATTTCGGATACGGATCCGGCTTTGCAGATCTCCGGTGCCAACACGCTGGATGTCTTTTTCAAATCGGTACATGGGACCGGCGATCTTGTGAGACACCAGCAAGGTAACCAGCACGACGATGATGCCCACGATCAATAGAGTGACAAGGGTTGTCACGATGACAGACGGCATGATAGCCAACGCCGTGTTCTGGATCATCAGTTTGGAATCGACAAACGACGATGTCAACGTGCCCCGGGTGACGGCCAATGTCAATCCAACGGAAATCACGCCGCTTAGGACAAGCACCAGCACAAACTTCACAATGAATGTTCGCTGGAAATCCTTGTTGATATAAACCCGACGGCGTTTAATCCCTGGCGGTGGCATGGAGGAAGTGGGCATTGATTGTGTTTCCCTCGTTATTACTGACAGATCCGTTCCCGATCAATTTTAATATCGGCCGATTCGATCAAATCATGCGTCCAAACTTCCATTGCGGCGGCTTTTTTCTGAGATTCAAGGAGTATGCGGATATCACTTTTTGCTTCGGCCAAGGAACTGCCAAGGGACGCCTGGTGTTGCGCATAGTACGCTTCGATCTCATTATCGGTCACGATAACCTTCTTTTTAATCTCTTCGGCCTTCGCGTCATGAAGATTACGGATCAGGCTGGCTTCCCAGTACTTTTCTATGGCCCGCACGAATTTTTCTTTTCGATCCAACCTTAAACGCACCGCCTCTTGAATCATCAATTCCTTGCGCACCACGTAATCGATAAATTGATCGCGGTTGTCCGCCGTCATTTCAAGTTCCGGATTAGCATAAACCTCTAACTTGAGCATGTTATTGAATTCATCGAGGCTGATTTTGCTATCGTTGACCTGGATAACGATGTCTCCCCGATTGGACAATTGATCCGTATCACAAGCGATCAGGCAGTGGAAGATTAGGCAAAAAACTAGTATTTTAAAATAATTAAGCAACATGAGGAAACACACGTCCATTGTTTTATGGATCGGTTTTGACGGGCGGCAGCAATCAAGATGGTATCGCTGATGAGGATGAGCCAAAGGTTGATATTTCTAAAATTCGATATCATGCGCTGGGTTACGTGGGGTGTTCGTCCGTGTAAGTTTGTACGAATTGATTCAGTTGCTCTGTTTGACTGTCGGTGAGCGATAAAAACTGAACGCCGCACCGGTTTTTTAGAATGATGCCGTCATCTGAATGTTTGGTCGTCGATATGGGGATGTCGTAAATCACCTTACAATGAAGTTCATGCAGGTGAAAATCTGCATTCATGGAAAAAAATTTGACAATGTTTGATTCTTTGGTGGATGTATCGGCGTCGTTAGTGTTTACCAGGTAATCAAACGCTATTCCGTTCAGACTGAGATCGACTATTTTGCCGAATTTCGACAGGCTCATGCCTGTCATGGCATAGCAACCGCTTTTGATTGCATATCGCGTAAACCGGCGGCGTTCAGGTTGCATTGCAGCTCAGCGTTTTCGATTTGGAGGAGAACGTTCATTCTCCCGTTTGTGACCAATGATGACGGAGGTAATTGGCCAGGTTGACTCTGGCGTTTTGAATATTCAATTTGCGGCGGATATTTTTGCGATGGGTTTTTACCGTGGCCTCTGAAATTTTCAGTTTTTTGGCGATTTCCTTAGAACGCTGTCTTTCCTTGATCAGGACCGCCACCTTGGATTCGGCTGCGGTGAGGTAGCGGTCAAATTCCAAGGGGGGGGCTTTGGATAAGGTTTGGCATAGTTCATCAATTTTTAAGTGCAGTCCCTCACTGGCCATTTTCATGACCGATTTGGTATTTGAATGCCTCAAATCGTCAACCAGTGGATAGATATGCGACTGGATCGTCTTGAGTAGCCGTTCCTCTGTTTCTTGCTTGATGATGTCAAGGTTTTTGGCCAAGACCTTGAGGGCCTTGTTGTCCTCCATCAGTTCCCGATTGGTTTGTAGCGCGGTCTGATTTCGCATTTTATATCTTTGTTCGCTGGTGTTGAGAAAATCGAGTAGGTCGGCGATTTGGTGGTTCAATTCACGATTAACTTGACTAAGACTGCGATTTTCTCGTGCGAGCTGCACGGCCTCTTGTCGAAATGGGCTGATGTCAAGGTTGCTGATGAGGATGCCAGCCATTGGGGTACAATCGAGCTGGATCGTTCGCATAAACGCCGCGATCCATTTTTCCTCACCCGTGGGTGTGATGATGCGATACTCATAGGTGGAATGAGGATTGACGTCATCTACGCGAGTGCATTTCACGGGGCTGTGATCACGGTCCTCCGGGTGAATGATTTTTTCGAGATGACCGACATTTTGGGTAAACATGTCCGGTGGGTATCCGGTGACCGCATAGCTGCTTGGAGAGCAATACACGACTGTTTTTGTTTCGTCGATAATTAAATCCCATGTGCAGCTGCATTCGGCCGTGTAATACTGCATCAAGGCCTTCTCTACCGGTCGAGGTCCTGGTGTGTTTCTATCGCGAGCAGGTCGGTTGGTGGCAGTGCTAACGGTCATAATGTGATGTCAGGGTCATTTTGTTTAACGAAGCACTATTTTGCTAGGCATAAAGCTCCGCCCCTTGGATTACATTATCCACTTAATGTATTATTTGTTAGTTTTTGTGGGTTTGAGGAACTTGGAAGAACAATTACAAAGAATGAGAGATTAAACTCTCGCCAAGCTACCCGAAAGTAGGTCTATAGGAAGGATCTGTCGGAAATTCAAGGGGTATTTAAAGGGGGGAGGAAGTGATTAATTTGTATACCCATATATGAAATTAACCTGTTATTTTTATTGATATTTCGTGTATTGGGAAAAAAATTTCTCAATTTACTAAGACCTTGTTTTTCAAGATGATATTTTTTTCAATGGCGGATAAAATAATTTTTAATTATGTAATTGATTACTCACAATCTAGTACTCTGATACATTGAAATGTTATCCTCGGAATATCAACCATATGCACCCCAAGGGCATTTCCTTGACACGAGCACAGCCATCCTTTATGGTATTGGAACTACTTATCCAGGGGTGGCGCGATCGCCTGAGATTATACCCGTTGAACCTGATCTGGGTAATGCCAGCGCAGGGAGTGAAGGTCCCCGAAAAGCCGTTTCCCCTGGTGAGGAAACGGCTTGTTTTATTTTTGCCTATTCAAATGCGGAGGAATATCATCGATGGGAAGATTTCCGATGTTTGCCTTGGTGTTAGCCTGCCTGCTGTGGACCGGCATTGGCCTGGCGAAAAAACCGCCTGCCATCGTCATCATGACCCACGACAGCTTTGCCGTCAGCGATGGACTGTTTCAACCATTTGAAACCGAAAATAAGGTGGTGGTCAAGATCCTGAAAAGCGGCGATGCCGGCGCGGTGCTCAACCAGGCCATACTATCCAAAAAGAACCCTTTGGGCGATCTGTTCTTTGGTGTGGATAACACCTTCATGGGGCGGGCGCTGGACGCCGATATTTTCGATTCTTATGCCGCCCCGGGACTCGAGCGCGTTCCCGACGCCCTCAAGCTGGATCCGTCCCACCGACTGACGCCCGTGGATTTCGGGGATGTATGCCTTAACGTCGATCGCCGATGGTTCGAGCGACGCCAGCTGGCGCCGCCGAGCGACTTGGACGATCTGATCGATCCGCGCTACCGGGGACTCACCGTGGTCCAGAATCCGGCAACCTCCTCGCCCGGTCTGGCCTTTCTGCTGGCCACCATCGGTCGCTATGGCGCGGACGGCTTTCTTCCATACTGGCGCCAGTTGCGAAAAAACGATGTGTATGTCTCCATGGGATGGTCGGATGCCTACTATGGCCAGTTCTCCCGCGCAAAAGGCGGCACCCGGCCCATTGTGGTGAGCTACGCCAGCAGCCCGGCCGCCGAAGTCTTTTACAGTGAGAAAAAAATCGAAAAGAGTCCCACGGCAGCCGTTTTGGGGCCACGGACCGCTTTCCGCCAGATCGAGTTCGTGGGCATCTTAAAGGGCTCAAAAATACCCGCCGTGGCCCGCAAACTTGTGGATTTCATGCTGACGGATGCCTTCCAGAAGGACATTCCGCTCAACATGTGGGTCTTCCCGGCGGTGGCCGACACGCCCCTGCCCGACGTGTTCGTTCGCCATGCGCGTCAGGCAGCCGATCCCGTGGCAATCGCCCCCCAGTCTATTGAAGCGAACCGCAACCGCTGGATCGACGACTGGACCGAGGCCGTGCTGCGGTGACGTCACGGTTTCGCCTACTACTGGCCCTTCCCCCGCTTATTTTCTTAGGGGTGTTCTACTTTTATCCGCTTGCCAGTATCCTCATTACCAGTTTCACCTTTGAAAATGGTGCCTGGGCAACGGGCGGGCTGCGTCGGCTGGTGGAAAGCGGATACTATGCCGATGTGCTCTGGTTCACCACCTGGCAGGCGGCCCTCTCCACCCTGCTGACCCTTTTGTTGGCCCTGCCCGGCGCCTATGTGTTCGCTCGTTACGATTTCAAGGGAAAAATGTTGATCCAATCCTTGACCACCGTGCCTTTCGTCCTGCCTACGGTGGTTACCGCCGCTGCATTCAAGGCCCTGCTGGGACCGGCCGGTTTAGCCAACCGGATGCTCATGTCGCTTTTCGATCTGAGCGGACCGCCGATTCGTATCGACCATACGGTGTGGTTTTTCCTGTTGGCCCATGTTTTTTACAATTATACGGTGGTGCTGCGCATCGTCGGCGGATTTTGGGCGCGTATCTCCGAAGAACTCAGCGATGCGGCGCGTATGCTGGGCGCATCCGGATGGCATACCTTTTTGAAAATCAATTTGCCACTGATCCTGCCCGCTGTAATCGCCGCCGGCATGCTGGTGTTCGTCTTCTGTTTCACCAGTTTCGGCGTGGTCCTTATCCTGGGGGGGCCGCGGCTGGCTACCGTGGAGGTGGAAATCTATCGTCAGGCCGTCCACCTGTTCAACCTGCCCATGGCCGCCGTGCTCTCCATCGTACAGATTTCGTTTACCTTTGCCTTGATGGGCCTTTACACCGTATTCGAGCGCCGTACGGCCGTCTCCCTGATGCCCCAGGCGACCATCGGCAGCCGCCGGGGACCCCGCAACGGTCGGGAATGGCTGATCATCGCCGGCAATCTGGCGTTTATGCTGCTGTTGTTGGGCACGCCGTTGTTGGCACTCTGTTTGGGGTCGATACTCACCGAAACGGGACCGGCACTGACCTATTATCGTTCTTTGTTGCAGAACCCCACGGGATCGATCCTATTCGTCTCACCGGCCGCAGCCATGCTCAACTCCTTGGGCTTCGCCCTTGCCGCCACCCTCATCGCTCTGTTCATCGGCTGGTTCTCGGCCGCTTTCCTGGCCGGCTCCAGGGGACGGATCGCCGGCATACTCGATCCGTTGTTCATGCTGCCGCTCTCCACTTCGGCGGTCACCCTGGGATTCGGATTCATCATCGCCTTGGACGAGCCTCCGCTGAATTTGCGCAACGCACTGCTCTTGCCCGCCGTCGCCCACGCCCTGGTGGCATTTCCTTTTGTCATCCGCAGCCTACTGCCGGCCTGGCGAAGTATTCCCCGCCATCTCAGGGAAGCCGCGACCATGCTGGGGGCATCGCCGCTACGGGTATGGCTGCATGTGGACTGGCCGATCCTGCGGCGAGCCCTGTGGGTCGGGGCCATTTTCGCCTTTGCCATCAGCATGGGTGAATTCGGGGCCACCGTGTTCGTCGCCCGCCCCCAGATACCCACCCTGCCACTGGCCATTTATCGTTATCTCAACCAGCCCGGTGCCTTGAACATCGGCCGGGCGATGGCCATGAGTTGCCTGTTGATGCTGACCACATCGGCCGGTTTCCTCTTCATCGAAAAATTTGGATCAAGCGGGGAAAAATTCTGATGGGATTGCTGAATGTCGAAAAAATGACCAAGTTCTACGACCGTCCGGCAGTCAATGATGTTTCCTTCAGCCTGGCAGAGGGAGACGTGCTCTGTCTGCTGGGGCCATCGGGATGCGGTAAGACCACGCTTTTACGTCTGATCGCCGGACTCGAAGCACCCGACACCGGGAGGGTGTTGATCAACGATCGGGACATTACCCCGGTCCCCCCCCACCGGCGCAACTTTGGTCTGATGTTTCAGGAGTTTGCCCTATTTCCCCACAAAAGCGTCTTCGACAACGTGGCGTTCGGTCTGGAGATGCAAAAGCGACCCGCCGCTCAAATCCGTACCCAGACCGAAGCCATGCTCGAGCGGGTGGGCCTGGCCGGCATGGCCCAACGCAGCGTGGCCGATTTGTCCGGAGGAGAACGCCAGCGCGTCGCTCTGGCCCGCAGCCTGACCCCGAAGCCCCGTCTGCTGATGCTCGACGAGCCGTTGGGGGCACTGGACCGGTCCTTGCGCGAACGGCTGCTGGTAGACATCCACGGCATTCTGAAGCGGCTGGGAACGACCGCCATCTTCGTCACCCATGACCAATCCGAAGCGCTTGCCATCGCCGACCGGGTGGCGGTGATGAACGACGGCCGTTTCGCGCAGGTGGACACACCGGAAACACTCTACCACCATCCCCAGCATATTTTTGTGGCCCGTTTTCTGGGTTTCGAAAACCTGCTGGCGGGAACGGTGACCGCCACGGGCGAAATCGATACGGTTTTGGGACCGTTGGCGTTTTTTGCTTTACCGCACGACGTGCGAGCCGGGGATCGGGTGACCCTTGTGCTTCGGCCGGAGAGCGCGCGGCTGTCGGCCGGTTCTGCGAGCGATTCGTCCCAGCTACGAATCTGCGGCCGTGTCGTCGCGCGGATTTTTGCCGGTCAGAGTTATCGCACCACGGTGGTACTGGCCGATGAGACGACACTGACTTTCCATCTGTCCAGTGAGACGCCGCCGCCTTGTATCGGCGCGGCCATTGCCCTTGACCTGCGACCCTCGGCCATGACCATCATCCCCGAGGCACTGCCTTCACCCCCCCCAAAGGCGTCCACGTGAACCGGGCCATCGTATTTGCCAATGGCGTCATGGATGGCTGGCCAGTCGGGCTGACCCTCTCTGCCGACCAGGATCTGATCATCGCCGCCGACGGCGGGCTGACCCACTGCCGGCAATGGGGGATAACACCGCATGTGATTGTGGGAGATATGGATTCCATCGGCTCCCGTGAACTGGCGGGACTGGAAAAAACCACCACCGAAATCATCCGCCATCCGGTACGCAAGGATGAAACCGATCTGGAACTGGCCCTGAAACTCGCCATTGACCGGGGCGCAGAGGAAATCGCCGTCCTGGGCGCCCTGGGCGCCCGCTGGGATATGACCTTCTCCAACGCGCTACTGCTGGGCGTCGATTTTCTCTCCGGTACGCGGGTAAGGCTCCTGGACGGGATTTATGAACTGGGCTGCCTCAAAGGCGGCCAGCAGATGCGGTTGTTCGGCCAACCGGGAGATCTTGTATCGCTGTTGCCACTTTCCGGCAAGGCCGTGGGTGTCACCCTGAAAGGGCTCGAATACCCCCTTAACGACGGCGTTCTTCCTTTGGGCACGTCGCATGGCGTAAGCAATGTCTTCACCGATCGCACCGCCCGCATCGAACTGAGAAAAGGAACCCTGCTGGTTGCCATCACGCGAATGACAAGATGATGTGGCCGTATTTACCCATAACCGGTGATGCGCAGTTGTGTATGGGGATATAAAAATCAAGTGAGCAGTTGGTCGCTACATCAACGAATTTAAGACAACGGGAGAATAAAATGGGCTCGTCCATATTTCACTTTTCCTCCATTGAAAGGCATGGAAATATTACTTTTTTGGAGTATTTAATCCACAAATCAGTGAAAAAACCTACTTTAGGCGCTTTATATAAAAGCTAATGGCTAACGGCTAACAGCTAACTGCACAGGTCGCCATTTTTTAAAAGTTTTCTTTATCAACCTCGTCCAGTTTTGCCACCACGCCGTGGATGGCATTTCATTCCTGCTCAGGTCCCTGGCCTATATTTTCCACAGACCGGACTCACCCGGATCAATTGATTCCTAATCAAACGCTAATAAAACTGACATAACATTCATTATTTCCGATCAATGTAGATATGGTCACTAGGTAACCTATCAAGCACCAAAAAAAACACTTTTACTCGGTCAGTAACCCATTACGACAAGGAGGCGTTCCCATGAGACAGATAAGAAACCTGATCGGCGCAACGTTGGCAGTGCTGCTCATCGCATCAACGGCCCTGGCCGGCCAGCCCAAGTATGTGTTTTACTTTATTGGAGACGGCCTGGGCGCGGCCCAAAGACAGTTCAGCCAGTTTTTTCTGGAAGAGAAGAATCATAATCCATCCCAGAAACTTTTGATGAACACCTTCGAGGTTGCCGGTATCAATTCCACCTATGCCGCCGACACGCTTATCACGGATTCCGCGGCCGCAGGAACGGCCCTGGCATCCGGCGTGAAAACCAACAAGGGCGTGATCGGTAAAACCCCTGACGGGAAAAACGTAAAGACCCTGGTCGAAGCCGCCGAGAGCCATGGCATGGTTACCGGCCTGATTACCACCACGCGGTTGACCCATGCCACGCCCGCCGCCTTTGCCGCCCATAATATCAGCCGTGACAATGAAAACGAAATCGCTGAAGACTACGTGAACAGTGACGTGGACTTTTTCGCGGGTGGCGGTGTTCGTCATTTCATCCCCAAGTCGATGGTCGAAAAAAATGCCGATGCCGTGGGCAAAACCATCAAATCCAAGCGCAAGGACGAGCGCAACTTGGTTCAAGAATTCGAAGGCAAGGGGTATCGCACCTTCATCGGCATGAAAGGCGCCAAGGACTTTGGACACACGGATTTTTCATCCGTGGACAAGGTCTTCGCCGCCTTTACCTACACCCATCTTCCCTATGAGATTGAACGGATCAACGAATACCAGGAGATTCCCTCTATTGCGCAAATGACACGCGCCGGCATCGACGTGCTTTCCAAGGATCCCGATGGATTCTTCCTCATGGTCGAGGGCGGCCGAATCGACCATGCCGCCCATGCCAACGATCCCACGGGCGTGATTTACGACACCCTTGCCTTCGACGATGCCATCAAGGAAGCGTACCAATTCTACCTCCAACACAAGGACGATACGCTCATCGTCGTGGTCGGCGACCACGAAACCGGCGGCATGGGTTTGGGTATGGATTCCATGGGTTACAAACTGGATATGTCTTGTCTCATGGACACAAAGGTGTCTGTGGAAGACACGCTGAACTACGGTGATACCCAGTATAAAGGCGACAGAGCGGCCTACTATAAATTCCTCGAAACGAAATTCGGCCTGAAGAACCTTACCGAAGACGAGAAGGCTGCCTTGGAAAAAGCCATGGACGACACGGATGCCGGCAAGACCGCCGGATACTACAAGGTGAACCCGGCCGCGCTGACCGCCGCCCACCTTCTTTCCATGCGGGCCAACATCAACTGGACCACCACCATTCACACGGCCACCATGATCCCCATGTCCGCCACGGGAACGGGTGCGGATCGCTTTTCTGGGTACAAGGACAACACGGAAATCGCCCAGGCCATGGCTCAGTTGATGAATTTTTCACTATAGCCCAGGGTGAGGTCACGATCCAAGCCGAACATACCACTTGAAAATGAACAAAAAGCCTGCTCTATTCACGAGCAGGCCTTTTATCCTCCGGAGTTGAGCGATTCGCTGATTGCCAAAAGCCAACAGCTGATCGATACTTTTAGTTTAATACTATGTCACTTGCCGCCTACCGCAATCCGACCACCCATTTTCTTGCCTTGGCAATTGTGCTTGCCGGTATCGTCGCCTTTTACGTCTTCAAACCGTATCAGACAGCCATTTCCGCCGATACCATCGAGGTCAAGGCCCGGGTGCTTACCGTCGACAACAGCGATGTACGTTCCTCGGGACTTTCCAACATCGGTTTTCAGGAGCTGACCGCCGAGATCCTGGAAGGCGCGTACAAGGGCAAAATCCTGGACGTCACCAATAGCCTGGTCGGTCAGACAGACCTGGAGAACCTGTACCGTCCCGGAGATGTCATCATCGCCGCCATCATTTTAGAAAACGGTAAAATCAGCCATGTCAAAGCGGTGGACCTGTTCCGGCAGGGAGCCCTGTTGGCCCTGTTCGTTTTGTTTGTCGTCGCCCTTTTGCTTTATGCCGGCGTGGTCGGCATCAAGACCCTGATCTCCTTCGTGCTGACGGTGTTCATCGTTTGGGAAGTCCTCGTTCAGAGAATTTTGCAAGGTCACAGCCCCCTGATCACCACTACGTTTACCCTGGTGCTGCTATCCGCCGTCATCATTTTCCTGGTGGCCGGAATCAATAAAAAGGGGCTCACCGCTTTCATCGGAACCCTTTGCGGATTGTTCGTCACCTTACTCATCACGTTTATCTTCGGGGGCAAGACAGGCCTTTTCGGAATGACCCAACCCTATGTCAATGCCCTGGTTTTCAGTGGCTATTACAACCTGGACATTCGTCAGATCTTTTATTCCGCGATTATCCTGGGAGCCTCGGGGGCGGCCATGGACATTGCCATGGACATCGCTGCGTCCATGGATGAGGTCAAATCGAAAAAACCGGATATCACGGCACCGGAGTTGATCCAGTCCGGTTTCACTGTGGGGCGCCATGTGATCGGGACCATGGCCACCACCCTTCTTTTGGCCTATTCGGGGGGATATCTCACCCTGTTGATGATTTTCCGGGTAAAGGAGCCAAGCATCATGCGCATGATCAATCTGAAAATCGTGGCCGCCGAAATCATGCGAACCCTCGTGGGCAGTATCGGACTGGTGCTGGTGGCGCCCGCAACCGCCATCGCCGGCGGCATCATAATCACCGGCCTTTTGAGAAGAAAAAAACGCGTTCCGGAAAAAAATGAATGAGAAATAATCACGCTCGACATCAGAGGTCTCTACAGCCTCGTTCCTGGCTGAGGAACCAAAGAGGGAGAGTTTGTCCACGGAATAGCGCCTTAGCCAATCCTTTTGCCCTTTTAGGATGGTGATGATTTAATGGTTACCACAGTATCTTTTTGGCAAAAGCTGAGCCGGAGTGTGTTTTAAGGTATTTTTCGAATGAAAGGGCCTTTTGGCGATCTTCAAAAGCAATATATGTAACGAGCTTCCACGGTTTAAATTTAGATGTATAGGGTGATTGACCAGTGTTGTGCGCAGTCATACGCTTTTTGAGATCTTCAGTAAATCCAACGCAGGTTTTATTGGAATGCGTCCTGCTTTGCAAAAGGTAGACAAAATACATTTGAAGGACGCTAAAGAAAATCTATGTTTTGAGGGGAGGGGCCTTGCCTGCTTCGTTGTGCTACGCAGGGCATGCTTCGCTTGACGCTCTGAAAGAAATCTTTATCAAAATAGCCTTCATTGAAGCAGTGGCCTGCCATGCGTAGCCCGAAGGGCGACGCATGGTGGAGGCGGCGGGAGTCGAACCCAGTTTCCACCTCATTGAAACCAATGGTTAACGGTGATGAAAAATTATCTAACATTATAAAATAAAAAGCTTTTTTATCATCCACCGTTCCGTCCGCGATGTCATCATTTTTTCTATGGCATCACCGTTAATCAGCCCAAGTTAGACACAATTTGCGGCACAATTTTCATAGCAACAATATCAATCCTCGAACAAATTATCATCATTAAATCGGTCCGGGAATGTACCATCGATCAGTGCGGTTTTTCTGGGCTAATAGGAGGATTGAGCCATGAAGAAAATCGGAATTTGCAATAATAAAGGCGGAGTAGGAAAGACCACGATTTCTTTGTGTCTGGCTGGGGCTCTGGCAGAAGTAGGCTTAAAGGTGCTGCTGGTTGACATGGACCAGCAAGGCTCCCTAAGCTCTTCCTTTTTGCCGGATATTCACAGTTTATCGTTGGTAGTCACTGACGTCATTCGGGACGACCAGTTGCCCATCGACCGTGTTATTCAACCCACAAATTACCCGAATACCGCCATGGGGCGGTTGTGGGCGGCAGCCAATACGGCCTTGATGTCATCTGTTGACAAGGCCAGGTCCAAGGGCTCCAGGCTGCCATCCAGTCGTGGATTGATCTGGATATCAAAGCGATAACGGGTGCCCAGCGATCTGGCCAGGGACGCCATCTCCCGCTGTTCTTTTACGTTCAAACGAGTAAGCAGGCTCTTCAAGTTGACCGTCACACCATGTTTCCGGAGCATTTTAACAGCAGCAATGGTTTTCGCGTAGGAGCTCGATTTGCCGGTGATTCGATCGTGGGTGGCGGCAGTAGCACCATGCAGGCTGATCTCCACCTGCCAGAAATTGGCTTCTGCGATGCGTTCGGCCATCGCGTCATCGATACGGGAGCCATTGGTAAAAAGAACCGTCAAAAAACCTTTTTCCCGGGCATAGGCCACGATATCGAAAAAATCATCTCTCAGCAGCGGTTCACCACCGGTGAAAACAATGCAAAATGTCCCCAGCTCGATCAGGTCATCGATGATACCACGGTATTCCGCCAGGGTCAGTTCGTTATCCGCACACACCCGCTTTTGATCAAGGTTGTGTGTTCTTCCACGTTACCCAATCCATCCTCTGTCGTGAGTCGTAAATAGTGGACGACAGGAGACAGCGGTCAGTGGGCCGTTGTTAGGACGCAAAGCGTCAGGTGTAAGACGTTTTCCGCCTCCTCGCCCTTCCGCTCTCACGAAACCTTGTCGGGTTAGTGAAACAATTGTCGTTTTAACAAGCAAAAAAACTTGACTATTAATGATAGTATATTTATAATATAAGATATGTACACAGAACGAATGTTAACCGACAAGCTGTATCAATTGGCTGCGTCCTTTCCCGTTGTGGTCATCAGTGGTGCGCGTCAAGTCGGCAAGAGTACGCTGCTTCAGAACACATTGGGAAAAGAGACGGAAATCGTCGTTTTCGATCCCGTAATCGATATCGAAAATGCCCGGCAAGATCCCGAGCTTTTCTTGAACAACCATCCACCGCCGTTAATATTGGATGAGATCCAATACGCACCGGAGCTGGTAGCATCCATAAAGCGGCGGATTGATCGAGACCGTTCATCCGGCCAGTACATCCTTACCGGTTCCCAGCAGTGGGGGGTCATGAAATCCATGGCGGAAAGCCTCGCCGGCCGTGCCGTCTTTTTGGATCTTCACAGTTTCAGCCTTCTCGAAATCGGTGGGCATAATTCAATGACGCCCTGGATTAACAGGTGGCTTCGTTCTCCGGAGGCGTTCCTCGCCGCATCCCCGACACAACGCACAGCCGTCACCACCCTATACGAGCAACTATGGCGCGGTTTTCTGCCTGAAGCCCAATTTTTGCCCGTGGATGTCATTCCCGATTTTCTGAATGCCTACCAGCGGACCTACATTGAACGAGATGTCCGGCTCATCGCCGACGTATCGGATTGGCAGCTTTTCGGCCGGTTCCTCCAGTTGGCATGCGCACTGACGGCCCAAGAAATCAATCACAGCCAGTTGGGTAGAGAATTGGGGCTGACACCGCAAACCGCGCAACGGTGGATGGCGATTCTGCAATCCACGTTTCAGTGGTTCGAATTTCCCGCGTATTCAGGAAATCTGATAAAAAGGGTAAGCAATAAACCTAAAGGGTATATCGCCGATACTGGCCTTGCTTGCCAGGCGCAAGCGATATCCACGCCGAAAACCGTTGGCGGGCACCCCTTGTGGGGGCCGTTGTTTGAAACGGCCGTGGCCGCCGAACTGAAAAAACAGACGGCCCTTTTATCCCCGAAGCCCAATTTCTATCATTGGCGGGCGTACAGCGGTGCAGAGGTGGACATTCTGCTGGAATATGATGGAATATTTCATCCTATTGAAATCAAGGCAAAAACCAACCCATCTCGCCGGGATACAATGGGCATCTCCGCATTCCGGAAGAAGTATCCACAGCTCACCATTGCACCGGGCCTTGTCATCTCACCATGCGAAAAAATAGTCCAGTTGTCTGAATCGGATTATGCAGTGCCATGGGATCTGCTTTAGGGCGGAAAGCGGAAAGCGGAAAGCGGAAGGAAAAATAACGGATGAGATGGGAGCGTCAAGTCAATTCGTCGGGATTTGATTCTTTTTCGCTCTCCCGCTCCTTTGTCCCCATCGTCCCTCGCCCAAGCGAAGCGGTCGTCCCTCTTCCCTCGGTTTCTTATGCTCTCCCGCCCTAACACCCTCCCGACTATTAGGCCCTCTGATATCTGGCCCCTGTAATCTGTCTTCTGTAACCTGTTATCTGTAATCCATTAACGCTTCACAATTCACGAATCACGAATCACGAATCTCAACCAACCCCTTCTCAACCATCTCCTTCAACACTTTCTTTGAGTGCGGCCACAAAAAATGATGGAAAAATAGCTTAAAATGGTGGTCCCGGGGTCGAACCAAGCTGGGTGCTTAATTGGCAATGGTTTAGGTTAAAAACAGAGGCGTTTTTGAGGCTTAAATCGATGCTTTTAGGCCGAAAAGATCGGTTTAAGGAATTATCAGCTCAAAGTCCTGAAATTGGGAATGCAGAGGGCGGTTAAAGATTTTTCCTATTATTTCAAAAGGCTTTTCAAGACCGGAACGATAGCCGGCAAATCAGTTTGTATCGTTTCCCAAACGATCTTGGTATTGACACCAAAGTATTCGTGAGCCAGCAGGTTGCGCATATCTCGTATTTCTCTCCAGGGAATACCGGGATGTTTCACGATGATGTCATCAGGTATATGCCGCGCTGCCTCGCCGATGATTTCGAGATTGCGAACAACCGCATCTATCGTTTTGGAATCGCCCTAAAAATTTTGGTAATCATACGCTTTGGTATATTCGTAGATTTTCTCGATGGCGCCAAGAATATCACGAACCCGGATATCCCAGCGTGTCTAGTCGGCATGGATAGCCTCTTTCAGGATGTCTGCTTTTAGCGCATGGTGGAGGGCGTCAGGCGTGGTCAGGTCGACATCACAGTTTAGCACTTGGCTTAGTTCATGACGAAGTTGGGAAAAACGGAACAGGCCGATACGTGCGTTTGGATTGAACTCCACAATAAGGTCGACATCAGAGGTCTCTACAGCCTCTTCCCTGGCTAAGGAGCCAAAGAGGTAGAGTTTGTCCACGGAATAGCGCCTTAGCAAATCCTTTTGCCCTTTTAGGATGGTTATTGATTTGGTGGCGTTTCATTTAGAAGTGTTTGGCCGCAAATGCTCGGCCTGAACGGGATTTTAGGTAGTTTTCAAATGAAGCCGCTTTTTTACGGCAGCGAAATGCAATGGCAGTTTCGATTTTCCAGGGCCGATACTTCGATGTGTGAGAAACCTGGCCTGCATTATGGGCCTGAAGCCGCATCTCCAGATTTTGGGTCAATCCGGTGTAATATCGATTGTTATCTGATTGACTGTTAAGGATGTAAACGTAGTGGAAAGGGTTTTTCATCGGATGTTAGCTTCAGGTTGCGTTAAAGCTAATTTTTGAGGGCATTTTGCCACCAGCTGATTGGTAGGTGGCAGTCTTCATTCTCAACTGTGTTTCGCGTGAAGGCTGGCTTTCCAGGGCGTAGTCGAAACGCGTTAAATTGGAAAAATGGTGATAGCCCGGCGTCGCCCATTGGGGCTATGCCGTGGCAGTCTTCTCTCTCAACTGCGTTTCGAACGAAGACTGGTGGAGGCGGCGGGAGTCGAACCCGCGTCCGAAAATATTCCACACAGATCTCTACATGCTTATCCTGATCTCTAAGTATCGCCTCTGCTGAGTCTCCATCAGGCAGGGTACTGCAAAGGCTATCCTGCTAAAAGTTCGCCGCTGCTGTAGCAGGCATTCAGCGTTGGCTATCCCACTAGTCGACGCTCTATCCAGGTTCGCGGGAGAAACCCGGTAGAACGGTAGCTTTAAGCAGCTACGGCGTAGTTATAATCGTCTGCGATTATATTTAGGTCCAGCCCGTTTTACGAGTCGGCCGGAACTCGGCATGCAATCTGAGCTTCTTTATCCCCGTCGAAGCCGTTTCGCCCCCAATTTGTGAAAGAACCTTTAGTAACCAACAATAATGCGCCGCGGATTGAATGTCAAGATGGGTTGTGCGCTTGTTCGGGGTAACCGCATATAGATCGTTGAGTTTATCCAAATCGCTATCGGTATCGATTAAATTATGCTGTCGATGGGGGTGTGCGCGATACCAAACGCCTCGGCAACGGCCTTATAGGTAACGTTGCCGTTCACCACGTTGGCACCCAAGCGGATTTCCCGGTTTTCTTGCATGGCTTTTTTCCAGCCCTGGTCGGCGATGGTCACCGCATAGGGCAGGGTCGCGTTGGTCAGCGCCAGGGTCGATGTCTTGGCCACCGCGCCGGGCATGTTGGCCACGCAGTAATGCACCACACCGTCCACCACAAAAATGGGATTGCCGTGGGTGGTTGGCTTGGAGGTTTCGAAACAGCCCCCCTGGTCGATGGCCACATCCACCAACACCGATCCCGGTTTCATGGTCTTCAGCATGTCGCGGGTCACCAGTTTGGGCGCCTTGGCACCGGGAATCAGCACGGCGCCGATGACCACATCGGCCGTCTTGACCAGGCTGCGGATCGTGGCCGGATTCGACATGAGGGTAAAGCAATTGGCCGGCATCACATCGCTCAGATAGCGCAGGCGGTCAAGATTCATGTCCAGCAGATAGACCTTGGCCCCCAGGCCACAGGCCATTTTGGCCGCGTTGACACCGACCACGCCGCCGCCGATAACCACGACGATGCCCGGATCCACGCCCGGCACGCCGCCCAGCAGCACGCCCTGGCCGCCCTGAGCCATTTCCAGGTATTTGGCCCCCTGCTGAATGGCCATACGCCCGGCCACTTCACTCATGGGGGTCAGCAGGGGCAGGCCACCGTCGGCCTTTTGAATGGTCTCGTAGGCGATGCAGACCGCCTTGCTTTTGATCAGTGCCCGGGTTTGCGGTTCGTCGGCGGCCAGGTGAAGATAGGTGAAGAGGATCTGGCCCTCGCGGATCAGGTCGTACTCGGGGGGCAGGGGTTCCTTGACATGCATGACCATGTCGGCCTTGGCGAAAATTTCCTTCGGGGTATCGATCAGCTTGGCCCCGGCTTTCTCATAGGCCGCGTCCGCAAAGCCCGAACCGGCCCCGGCGTTTTTTTCCACCAGCACGGTATGGCCGTGGTGGCCCATCACCTCCACGCCTGCCGGGGTCATGCATACCCGGTTCTCTGCTGTTTTGATTTCCTTCAGAATCCCGACAATCATGGCATCTCCTTATTTTTAATTTCAATCATTCGAATCTGTCTCGATCATCTTGTCTTGAGGTGTCTGGTTTGGTTTCTCTTTTCGCCGCCGGCGCATGGGTTTCCATACCTGCGTATGGGAGAAGCATCCCCATCCCCAGCGCAGCCAGGCGACCAGGCTGAAGGCCAGCCAGAGGGACCAGAATAGCATGAGCAGGTGATAGGTCCACTGCGGCAGGCTGAATACCCATGGGGTCGGCATGACGCCCTCGATTCGGTCCTGATACCAGTGCAGTTGGGTCTGGGTGGAATGGTTCCCGGCGATCTGCATGTCTGGGATACCCAACAAACCGCTCTCGACGGCAACATACAAACCGGTCAGGGCGGCCAGCGTCACCGCCACCAGGGATAGTTGCATCAGATTGAAAACAAAGGGGCGCTCAGGGACTTTTTGGCGGCAACGGAAACCCAGGGCCAGCAGCCAGCCGGCCACCAATACGGCAACCGGCGCCGGGACCTGAGTCAGGCCCAGTCCGAGGATGATCCAGTGATGGGTGCGCAACGGGGTGAGATCGGTTTTGCCCAAACCGAAGGCCGCAATCAGCACCACAATCACATAGCTCCAGAAAAGCACGGCCGGTCCGAGTCGTGGGCCGCCGGCGAACAGGATCCATCGGTGGCCGGGCATCTGGAAGGTGACGGCGGCATTGACGGCGGCGTCACCGATGTGGACCCGGGGCCCCTTGATCCGGTTCATGGACTCATTGACTTCGAGCCATTTTACGGCGATGCGCTGAAAGCCCGGTTCCACGGGAATATTGACGATTTGTCCATCCTGACGGATGGGTAGCTGCTTGCCATTTACCGTCACCGTTTGAAGATTGGCCATTTCCGGCAGCGCGATGCGATGTTGCCCGCCTTTGCTGGTGCGGATGTCCAGATTCAATTCCGTGCGCGAAAACCGATGGCCGGGCGTCACCGTCAGTCGGGCGTTGTCGGTGGTGATGGTGCGGCCTGCCACCGCCTTGGGCCGGGACACGGCGATGGTGACCTTTTCACCCGGCCAGGGGCGCCATTGGGGCTGCCAGTGTTGCGCCGCGTCCTGATGGACCACAGCGGTCAGTCCGGTGATGGTGCAGCGCCACAGGGTCGCCGCGTCCAAAATCCAGGTTTCGGTCCAGGGAACCGATTTGGGGGCGGTCAAGACAATGGTCGGCGAAATGGGAATGGTTGAAGTAAAACGGGCTTCGGTTTGATTCGGCCTGAACGAGATTTGGGCCATCCCATCCTCGACCAGGATGCCGTCGGTGGTCAGGGAGGCATCGTTTAACAGCGGCACGGAAAGCATCGCGGGTTGGCCTGGCGGGGTAAGCCGTTGGATACGGGTGGCCACCTCCCATTGGATGCCCAGGTGCAGTGTCCGGGTGACATGAAAGAAGGCGGGAATATTGGCCTTCGGGGGGGTGGCACGCGTGTTATCGTCTGGTTTCACGCGGGTCAGGACGATGGTGGCTTCCATGGTGTTGTCGGGACGAAATCCGCGTGCCTGCCACCCGACACCGGCGTAGGTTCCGGCATGGGGGCGGATGGGAAAGGCAATGCGGATTTCATCGGAGTCGCCGATGGGGCCGGTCAGTTTGATGCGGTGTACCCCCTGGGGCAATACCATCCAAAGGTTCCCCTGCTCGTCCCGGGCAAGGCTGCTCGCCGGTTCGTTGTCCAGCATTACTTGGGTGGGACGCCAGGACTCGAGGGTGATCGGCAGGGGGATGGCCGTGTCGACCATCGCATGGGCATTCAGGATCAGGCGCAATTGATCGGGCATGGCCGCCAGTTCCAGCCGGGTCATGTCGGCACAATGCGGATAGCATGGCGCCGGCTCGAGCAACCGCTGCTGAAGCGCGTCCAGAAGGGCCGGCGGTGGAAACGCCGCTGGTGTGTCGTCGGCATGCACCGGCGCCCACGGGGTTTGAAGGCCAATCAGCAATATGGCGGCCAACGCGCCGGGGCCAAGGGTCTGGCCAAGATGGCGTCGCCAGTTGGCAAGATCCACAAATGTCCAGATGGATAACAGCAGCAGCACCACGCGGGCCAGGCCCAACAGCAGATTGTTCACGGGAGAAATCAACCACAGGCGAATGGTTTGATGGCGCTCCACGGGACCGTTCCACCGCAGCGGTATGGATCGCCACCGCCAAGCCGGCAGGCCGGGGCCGGTTTGGATGAGGGCGTCGGGATCGGCCGCCAAAAGGGGTTTGGCAGAGGGTGAGGCAGGGGGAGGCGACTCGAGGCGCCGTGCCCGCTGGACCAATCCCTTTTCTTCGGCTGCTCGCATGGGCGCTGCCGGGCCCGCTTCCTGCATATTGTCGGCGATGTCAACGGCGAGCTGTCGGAGACCGAATGCAGGCCGCGTCTGGGCGAGTTGCGGATAGATGGCACCGCGGACCTGTTGGATCATGAACGGCAGGGAGATGACGATCAGGGCGATCAGCGCCGCCGCTCTCCACAGTTTCATCAGCCGTTTGACCCAACCGTCGGGCAGGTAGCGCGCAAGGGCGGTCGCCATCAACAGATGCAGCCATACCTGTCGCGGTGCGCCGGGTTCATGAAAGACCAAAATCAAGGTCGTCAAGATGAGAATAGCCGATGTCGCATGGCGAAGTTTGAATGTGCTGATGGCGATGATCAGCACCAGGAAAAAGTCTAACAGGGTCCAGCGTTGCAGCCAGGCACCGGGGGGGGTATCCACGCCGGCGGCGGAAAAAAGCGTCCACCCCGGGGGCAGATTGAGAGTGCCCTCGACCCGCTGGAAATCGTGATCCCACCCCACGGCCGGCAGGGTCGCGGATGTGCGCGGCAGGCGGCTGTCGGCTTCTATGGAGAGGCGTCCGTGACGCAGTTGAATGCCCGGCGAGGCGGGCGCATCCCCCTGCAGCGTGATCAGCTGATCCTCACCATCGACCGCCGCCCGGCCCAGTTCCATGGGAGACGGCATGGCCAGATACCAGGTGCGGCTCATGGTCCCGTCGATACGATCATGAACGGTGAAGCCGGCGCCATCAAAGTCCAGCCACCAGGACCGGACCAGTTTCAGCTGGTTTGGCGCCGGCGCCGGATCACCCCGGCGCAATACGGTGACGGTGAGGGTGTGGTCGGGTTCAACCAGATAGGCGGGAAATCGTTTCCATTCCTCGGGCATGCGGGTGCGCGACGGCTCGATGGGCGGGGCACCGGATATGGTGACCATGCGCAGGTGGTTGAAGGCCTTGAACGACCAGATCTCTTCACCGTAAGGCCCGCTACCCGTGGACAGTGAGGTTGCCGGTCCGGTGAGGCGTTCGGTGAGGCGGATATCCCATTGACCGGGCCTGGCCTCTACCAGCAGGTCGCCGTTTTCCGCCAAACGCGCTGGCAGAGGGCTGTCGATTTGCATGACCACCGCGCCATCGGGCATCCGCAGGGCCAGCCTGAGCTCGCGGGGCCGTCCGGAAACATGCAGCAGGACGCGGGTCACCACCCGCATGGGGACATCATCCTCGATCAGCCGGAACAGGCTGGCGGTCATGGTGTCTTCCCCATCGGTGGCATGGGCCTTACCATGCAGTCGCAGGCGTCCACTGGTGTCCAGGCCGGGGTGATCAATTTCCTGACCATTGACGATCAGGGAAACGAATCCGACGGCCGCCGGTAACTGAATCAGTTCCGGCAGCCCATCCCACACAAAAGCCCCTTGAATCCGGTAGTCACCCGGATCCAGCCAAATGCATGGCCGGCCGTTCCGATTGGCCACCGGCAGGGGCTGGGTATCGTCGAATACCGATTCGGGCCAATGATGCGTATCGCCGGGCAGGGTTACCCACGTGGCGGCATACACCCGTACCCGTTGATGGAAGAGGCCGCCTTGGTGGCCCACATCCAGGACCAACTGGGACGGCCACCAGCAAATATGGCGCGTGGGATCGTCGAAATGAGCCGGACAGCGCGTCTCCTCCTTGCCGTGCAACACCCAGGCTTGCCACGGTTCAAGGGCCGCAGGAATATCCCTTGTCGGCGCTGCCATCACCGTGGCGGGGATGCCGGCCAGGCCCATCAGCATCAGCACAACAGCCATAAAACCAACACGATACATGTAACCCACCTCCTGAACAGGGATGCCATGGGATACCACACTTCCGGCCCGGCCTGCAAAGGCAACGTTATTCGGGTTCAAGCCGTTTTTGATTTGAGTGCCGCGTGGGCGGCGGCCAGTCGGGCGATGGGAACCCGGAACGGTGAACAGGACACATAGGTCAGTCCCAACTCGTGGCACAGGGCAATGGATCGGGGATCGCCGCCGTGTTCCCCACAGATGCCACATTCCAGGCCGGGTTTGGTGGCACGGCCCTTTTTCACAGCCAGGTCGATCAGCTGGCCCACACCATTCCGGTCAAGCGTGGCAAAGGGATTGGCCGGCAGGATACCGCTTTCCATGTATTCGATCAAAAAACCCGTTTCTGCGTCGTCCCGCGAAATGCCAAAAGTGGTTTGGGTCAGATCGTTGGTGCCGAAGGAGAAGAATTCGGCGGATTGGGCAATTTGATCGGCGGTCAGGGCTGCCCGGGGAAGCTCGATCATGGTGCCGAATTTATAGGTGATTTCCACTTCCTGTTCAGCCATCACGGCTTTGGCTTCGGCTTCCAGGACACTGCGCTGACGAACCAGTTCGTTGACGTGGCTGGTCAACGGGATCATGACCTCCGGGTGAACATCGATGCCTTCTTTGACCACCAGGCAGGCGGCCTCGAAGATGGCCCGTACCTGCATGGTGGTCAGTTCCGGGATATAAATTCCCAAGCGCACGCCGCGTAGGCCCAGCATGGGATTGGCCTCCCGCAGGCTCTGAGCGCGTTTGCGCAGTTGTTCCTTCTGGCGGATATCGGCCAGCAGGGTGTCGATGGTGGTCATGTCAGGTGCGTGCTTGAGGCGGATTTTAAGGTCGGCGAGTTCGGATACCAGCTCCACCAAATCGGGCAGAAATTCATGCAGAGGCGGATCGATCAGACGGATGATTACCGGTCGGCCCTCCATCACCCGGAACAGCCCGGCAAAATCCTCGCGTTGAAAGGGTAACAGGGCCGCCAGGGCTTCCCGCCGTTCCACCGGGTAGTCGGCCATGATCATCTTTTGGAAATGGGGCAGGCGGTCGGTCTCGAAAAACATGTGCTCGCTGCGGCACAGGCCGATGCCTTCGGCCCCATACTCCAGCGCGCGCCGGGCATCCCGGGGATAATCGGCATTGGTCCACACCCCCAGGGTTTTAAACTCATCGGCCCATGTGAGCAGCTTGAGCAGCCAGGGATCCTTGATGTCCGGCACCATGGTCTCCAGTTGCCCCTCATAAACCACGCCGGCCGTGCCGTCGATTGAAATCCAGTCCCCTTCATGGATGGTCAGGTTGCCCACGATCATCTGGCGGTTGGCCAGGTCGATGGTAATGCTCGATGCGCCGACCACCGCCGGTTTGCCGAACTGGCGGGCCACCAGGGCCGCGTGGCTGGTGCGGCCACCACGGCTGGTGAGAATGCCCTGGGCGGCCAGCATGCCATGCACATCGTCGGGTTTGGTTTCCGGGCGGACCATGATCACCTGTTTGCCTTCTTTTTTGGCCCAGGCTTCGGCCATGTCGGCATCGAAGGCCACCTGGCCCACGGCGGCCCCGGGAGAAACGTTGAGGCCCCGGGCCAGAAGCTTGCCGCCGGCGATCGCCGCGGGGGCGAATTGGGGGTGCAGGAAAAAGTCCACATGCTCGGGTTGGACCCGCAACACGGCGGTCTGGCGGTCGATGCGCTCCTCTTCGACCATGTCCACGGCAATGCGCACGGCGGCCTGTGCGGTTCGCTTGCCGTCCCGGGTCTGGAGCATCCAGAGTGTGCCTTTCTCGATGGTAAATTCCATATCCTGCATGTCGCGGTAGTGATCTTCCAAAAGGTGCGCGATGCGTTCGAATTCGCTATAAACAGTGGGCATCTCTTCCTTGAGCTGTGACAGGTCCCGGGTCATGCGGATGCCGGCCACCACATCCTCGCCTTGGGCGTTGGTCAGGTAATCCCCCTCCAGCTGCGGTTCACCGGTGGATCCGTTACGGGTCATGGCCACGCCCGTGGCACAGTCGTCGCCCATATTTCCGAATACCATGGTCACCACACTGACCGCCGTGCCCAAATTGTGGGCAATGCCGGCGGCATTGCGATAGTCCACCGCCCGTTTGCCGTTCCAGCTTTTAAATACCGCTTCGGTGGCCATTTTTAGCTGCTTGAAGGGGTCTTCCGGAAAATCGTGGGTCGTGTGCCGGCGATAGATGGCCTTGAACTGGTCGATGACCTGCATCCAGTGCTCGGCCGCCAGTTCATTATCGTTTTCCACGCCGGCCGACCGGCGGGCGGCGGCGATGACCGCTTCGAAGGGCTCGTCATCGATACCCATGACCACGCTGCCAAACATCTGAATCAGCCGCCGGTAGGCATCGTAGACGAATCGGGCATCGTCGGTCAGTCGAATCATACTGGCCACGGTTTGGGTGTTGAGGCCGATGTTGAGCACCGTATCCATCATGCCGGGCATGGAGAATTTCGCACCCGAGCGGCAGGAGACCAGGAGCGGGGCGTCATCGCCGCCAAACCGTTTTCCCGTATCGGACTCAACCCTTTCGAGGGCCGCCAGAACCTGCGGCCACATCCCTTCGGGAAAGGTGCCGCCGGATTTTAGATACGCATTGCAGGCTTCAGTGGTCATGGAAAATCCGTGGGGGACCGGCAAGCCGATGCGCACCATTTCAGCCAGATTGGCGCCTTTGCCGCCCAATAGCCCCCGGACGGCGTCCCAATCATCACCTACGGCTGCGTTGACCTTGTCCAGTTCGTCAAAGGCAAATACCCATTGTTTGGTTGCCATGCTCACCTCCCTGTATTTTCATTGTGTGGTTTTGCTTCCTAATTAAGAACCCAAACCATTGCCACCATTGATTCCAATGGCGGCCGACGGGACAAATGAATGGATCGTATGATATTCGGCAACGCGGTAATCAACCGCCGTTTTTTTGATGCTCAGGTTGGCCATTTCTGGATGGACACTGGACTCGTGTCCATCCAGAAATGGCCCTTTGCGATTGATGAATCACTTCGGGAAGTGAAATTAATGTTAGCTTTTTAGCTGGAAATTTGCAATTTTATTCCTTGGCCCAAAAAATAACGGTTAATCGGGATGAAGCCGATTAACCGTTAAGGAGGAAAAAAGATGAAAAAATTATTAGGTTGACTATTACTAAATGCAAATCCTTTGCCATTTTATCATTTTTTAGTAGGAGGCAATTCTATGGAGAGGAATTTGTTATAATTCAAAATGGATAAAAAAACATCGGTTCTTATCAACAGCGATCTTCCGGGGATCTCCACGACCATCCGCGTTCAATAATGTTCATTAAAATAAACCCCAAATGGTTAAAATGGGGTTTAACATTCAGAAATCATAGAGAATCGTACCAAATCAAGCCGGGTTCAAAATTTTGAACCCGATTCCCATATCGAGGCTTCCATTCAGTAACACGCTGTTAATAAATACAATACTGAGTTTCTTTTTTTAAACTCGGCCTTTTTCCAGAAGGCCTTTGGCGTGATGTTAGGGTGACATGGCCTATGCCGCATGTTGGTTTTGGCGAGTCAACCGCTAGCCGGCCTTGCCGCATCTGTCGGAAGATGGCTTTTCCGCGTCTTGACAAACAGCAAATCGCCCCCATTATAGATCATCGCATCTCTCGAACTAATTATAACCATTGATAAATAAATGATAATGAAGCAATCAGGAGAGCCCATGGAATCTAGAAAGGAAACCCACCAGTTTAAAACCGAAGTACAGCAAATGCTTAACTTGATCATCAATTCCCTGTATTCCAACAAGGAAATTTTTCTGCGGGAACTGATTTCCAATGCATCGGATGCCATCGACAAGGTTCGTTTCAAGGCCGAAACCGAGCCGGGAATTCTGGGAGACGATACGGAATTCAAGATCCATCTGAAACCCGATGCCATCAAGCAGACCTTCGAGATCAGCGATAATGGTATCGGTATGACCTACGATGAAGTCCTCGAAAATATCGGTACGATCGCCAAGAGTGGCACGGCCAGCTTCATGGAGGCCCTGGAGCACGCCAAGGGGCAGGACGGTCTGATCCCGGAACTGATCGGGCAATTCGGCGTTGGTTTCTATAGCGCGTTCATGGTGGCGGACAAAATTACCCTGGTGACCCGGGGTGCCGGGGCGGAGGCCAATCAAGCCGTCAAGTGGGTTTCCACCGGTGACGGATCATTCACCATCGAAGAAACCGAAAAGTCCGCTCGTGGCACCACCATCACTCTCGAGTTGAAAAAGAAGGATAAAGACGAAAAGGATTTTACCGATCAGTGGGTGATTCGCAATATCGTCAAACAGCATTCCGATTTCGTCGGCTACCCGATTACCATGGCGGTGGAGCGGGACGAACCCCTTCCGGATGAAGCGATCATCAAGGACAAGGATGGCAAGCCCATTGGCGCCACCACCCGCAAGGTGATGAAGGAAGAGACGTTGAACTCCATGAAGGCCATCTGGACGCGCAATGCCAGCGATGTCACGGACGAGGAGTACGAAGAGTTCTACAAGCACCTGGGCCATGACTGGAACCCTCCCATGGAGCGGCTGCATCTTAAATTCGAAGGCACCACCGAATACGACGCGCTGCTTTACATCCCTTCCAAGGCGCCCTTCGATCTGTTTACCCCGGAGCGCCGCCATGGCATTCATCTCTACTCCAAACGGGTGTTCATCATGGATGACTGCAAGGAGCTGATGCCCGAATATTTTCGCTTTGTCAAAGGCGTGGTGGATGCATCGGATCTGAATTTGAACGTCAGTCGTGAAATCCTGCAGCAGGATCGCCTGGTTCTCAACATCCAGAAGAACCTGGTGAAAAAACTGTTCGACCTGCTGAAAAAGATGGATGATGAGAAATACACGCAGTTCTATGATGAGTTTGGCGCCGTGCTCAAGGAAGGCATCTATACCGACCCGTCGCGCAAGGAAAAAATTGCTGCCTTGGTCCGCTACAAAACCACCAAATCCGAGGACAAATGGGTGTCCCTGGATGACTACGTTAAAAACATGGCCGCGGATCAAAAGGAGATCTACTACATTACCGGGGACAAACTGTCGGCATTGCTCAACAGCCCTCACCTGGAAAAGCTGAAAGAGAAGGACTACGAGGTGTTGTTGATGACCGATCCGGTGGACGAGTGGGTGGTTCAGTCACTCACCGAATATGACGGAAAACCCTTGAAGAGCGCTGAAAAGGGTGATCTGGAACTGGACAAACTGGACGATACCAAAACGGAGACGTACAGCGCCTTGTTTGGTTTCATCAAAGGACAGCTTGAGGATAAAATCAAAGAGGTCAAACCGTCGACGCGATTGAAGGCGTCGGTTTCCTGTCTGTCCGGTGACACGTGGGATATGAGCGCCTACATGGAGAAGTTGCTCAAGGCATCGGGACAGGCACCCCCCGAAGCCAAGCGGGTTCTCGAATTGAACATGGACCATCCGGTGGTGGAGAAGATCAAATCGCTTTACGAAAACGATCGGGATAATCCCCAACTCAAAGACTACAGCCAGATGCTGTTTGACATGGCCGTGGTCAGCGAAGGCGGCAAGTTGGATAACCCGGCGCGTTTTTCCAAGATGGTCGGCGATTTGATGGCGCAGGCCATGGGATAATTTCTGCTGAAATCAGGGGCGGGGCGACATTCTTTTCGCCTCGCCCTTTTTCCTAAAAACAGTTACGGATCTATTCCGTAGAATACTTGAAGGACAGATTCACCCGGGCGCGAAAAGCGGTGACCTTCCCCCCTTCCACCTTCATATCCAACTTGGTGATTTCCGCCACCCGCAAATCCTTCAACGACTTGGACGCGGTTTCAACGGCGTTTTTGGCCGCTTCTTCCCAGGACGTAGGACTGGTTCCCACCAACTCGATGACCTTGTATACGCTTTCGCCCATGGTTTCCCCCTTTACGGTTAGACGGTGGACTGCTGCAATGACCCATTCATTGGAGCCGATCGCCACCTGACTTGGATATAGCATTCAAGATAATGTTTTTGGGCTGCCTTATCGGTCGTCGCCGTATCCCCATACGGCTTTCTCCCTCTAATCTTGCCAAAACATTATTTTAAACACTAAAGCTAAACCATTACCCACCGGTTGCCTGATCAGCATTTATGGAAGGCAACCAACAATCATTGGCAACTGAGCGGTTCACAACACCCAGCGGTCGGCGCCGTGGACGCATCTGTATCAATCAGGCAGGTGAGATATGTTATCAGCTTATTACGGGGCCGGTATGCGGTCAAGGAGAATTCAGCCAGCGATATCGCGAATGATTGAAATCTCGACCTAAAACCGATAAACAAGAATCTAAGGGCGCCGGAAAGAAATAATTCCCCCATCTTGCTTGTTCTTGCGCTCGTCACCGACGTTCCATCCACCGGCACATATTCCTAATATGCACCGGCGGATGCGCCTGGCAGACGATCACAATTCCGGCGCCTTCTGGTGGAATTATCTCTTTCCGCCACCCTCAGCGTCCGGATCTATTTGCGGTGATTCGGGCAACCCGTGTTCATTTGCCATCAAGGAAAGGCAACCGCCAATGAAGTCGGTGAAATGGCTTTTTCATCCCATACTGGTGTTCGTTTATTCCATTTCCGCCCTGGTGGCATCCCTTTTTTTATATATTTACTGGTATATCGAAGTCAGCACCGGCCTTCGATCGGCACTCGTACGATTCAACATGGAGCAGGATCAGGCGCTTGCCGTCGATACCTGGGTGGTGATTCTCGTACTGAGCATTCTGATCGGCATCATCCTGATGGGCATTTTTATCATTTTTGTGTTCAGCCAAAAAACCATGCAACTCTATCGCATGCAAAATAACTTCATCAATAATTTCACCCATGAGCTCAAGACACCCGTGACTTCCTTGCAGCTTTTTTTGCAAACCTTTTCCAAACACACGCTATCGCGAGAGGATCAACTGAAATACATTCAGTTCATGCTAACGGATGTGAACCGGTTGGCCCAGAATATCAGCCGTATCCTGGACCTGGCCAAACTCGAATCCCGAAGCTATATGGGGGATTTTGTTGTCTGCGATGTGGTGCGGATTATTCAACGGTTCGTGGAAGAAAACGCTCACCTGTTCGGGAATTCCCGGATTATCATCCACAACCGGCCATCCCACCCGACTTATCAACGCATCAACCAGCACTTGTTCGAAATGCTCTTGATGAACATGTTGACCAATGCCATTAAATACAATGCCGCAGAAATACCGCAGGTGGATATTGCCATCGAATCCAAGCACCGTGGCACGCATATCCGGTTCACGGACAATGGCATTGGGTTCGACCGTAAGGAGATGAAAAAGATATTCGGTAAATTCTACCAAATCGGTCGCTCGGATAACATGACGGCCAAAGGAAGTGGGCTGGGCCTATACCTCGTCAAGAACATCGTCCGTTTACACAAGGGAAAAATAAGGGCGGAAAGCCCGGGGCGAGGCAAGGGGTCGACCTTTACGCTTGTTCTACCGGTAACGCATGGAGAATATCGATGACGGCTTCCAAAAAATTGATTCTGATCGTCGAGGATGACCATCATATCGCCGAGGGACTCCGGCTGAATCTTACCCTTCAGGGGTATGATATCATCGTTGCGACCGATGGCGTGGCGGGGCTGAACCGTTGGAAGGAGCGTCGGCCGGACCTGGTGATTCTGGATATCATGCTGCCAGGGATCGATGGCCTTTCCATTTTGCAGAGCATTCGTCTCGAGGATGAGCGGTTGCCCATTTTGATCTTATCCGCCAAGGGCGATCCGTCTGATCGGATCAAGGGGCTTTCCCATGGGGGGGATGATTATCTGCCCAAGCCGTTCAATCTCGAAGAACTCCTCCTACGCGTGGAGCGCTTATTGAAACGTGGCAGCTGGACCCAGGAGAACGGCGGGCCACTGGAACCCGCTTTCGATACCTATCGGTTCGGCGATAATTACATTGATTTTATAACCAATACTGCACGTTGCCGCATGGGGGAGATATCTTTGACCGAACAGGAAATCAAGGTTCTCAAGTTATTTATCGCCCACCGGGGCAAACCCCTTTCGCGTGATACGCTGCTACAAATCGGATGGGGGTATTCACGAAAAACCAGCACACGAACGGTGGACAACTTTATCGTGCGTTTTCGCAAGTATTTTGAAAGTGATCCCAAACACCCGGTCTATTTCAAGAGTCTTCGGTCGATTGGGTATCTTTTCGACCATGAGGGCTGAAGATACTATGTAGTGCTCATCCAGAAATAGGCAAATTTGGTCGAGATCAAGGCGCACGAAAAATTTTACCACAGGTGCCCGAAGGAAATGCCCTTGGGGTGCATATGGTTGATATTCCGAGGATAAAATTTTTCGGGCAACACCGATATCGGGCAAATTGGCCATTTCTGGATGGGCACTAAACGGAAGCGGCCAGCAGCGCGCCCGTAGCCGCCAACCCGATGGCCACCAAGCGTGGCAGGGTCACCGGTTCCTTCAAGAAAATGGCCGCCAGGATAAAGGTGAAGATGGTAGCCAATTGATTGAGAATGGCGGCCACGGACACCAGCGTGTATTTGACCCCCGCCAACCAGGCCAACACGGCCAGGTAATTGCCCACAATGGCGCCGGGCAGGGCAATCTTCCACACCGCCGACGGTTTCAAGACTCGAAAAATCATCCGCCGTCGCGGGTGGATGATGCTGATGATCAGCAGTCCGGCCACTCCGGCCAGCATCCTGGCGAAGCTGGCCCACAATATGTCGGTTTTGATGAGCAGCGGCTTGATCATGACGATGCTGCCGGCCAACAAACTCACCGCAACGGCGCCCAATCCCAATCCACTGTAAAAATCGTGGCGCGAACAATCGACGTGTTTTCCCGAGTAGGAGCCGGCGAGAATGCCCATGGCCACCAGTGACGCGCCGACGACCCCTTTGAACCCGATGGATTCATCCAGAAAAAATGACGAGAAAGCGATGATAAAGGGGAGGTACAGGCAATCCACCACGGCCCAGAAACCGGCCCCCAAGCGCTTGAGGGCCATGAAAAAAAAATTGTCGGCCAGGGTGATGCCCACGATACCGGACAGTCCGAACATCAGCCACTCGCCTGGTGGGCACGAAGGGAACATGGGCACACCGGCAATCCAAAGGGTCGGCACCAACAAGACCAGGGTGACGATGCCCTTGTACAAATTCAGGGCCGTCGGCGAAAGCCGGTCGCCGCTCATCTTGAACATGATGACGGCCATGGCCCAGAACAGGGCTGCGCCGATGGAGCAGAGGATGCCGACGACGTGCATGCGAGATACCGTTAAAGAAAGCGTGTTGGACGGCCCATACAACGGGGCTGATGGTTTCGTAAGCAGTACGAGATCAAGGCTTAAGCAAAAAGAGCTGCACATATCGCGGCTCCAGATTGCCGCTTTTGACCGGTCCGAGCTCCCGTTCGATGTCGCCGAACAGGTCTTCGAAAACCACGCCCAACCGGTCGGACAGGGTCTGCGGCGGCCGGCCCGATGCGGTGGCGATCCATTGCAGAAATTCATTCTTTTTGGCATCGTCGATGATGCGCTGGCCCCCCCGATCGGTCCACAGGGCCGTGTAAAAGCGCCTAAAATCACCAAGCGGCACGGCGAGCAGGGTGGTTTGCGGGTCCATGGGCGGAAGATCCAGCCATGCTCTCGACCATAAGGTCAGAAGAAGGTTCTTGTAAGTGAGAAATCGGGTATCGGTTAAGGCGTGTAAAGACGCCTGCATATCGCCGAGTGTCTGGTCGAGGGCCACTATTTGTTCGAGACGCTCGCGGGTGGTGCGGATTTCTTGCCGGGTGCGAAAGTCGCGATAGCTGCTGCCCGTCGCCGAGGGGTCATAGTACTGGGGACGATCGATGAGGAGTCCGCCCAAAAGCCCCAGCCAGGCCTCGTCCCAGAAGGTCAGTTGCAGCTGCTGGGATTGAAACCAGCTCGTTTTTCGCCAGCGCACGGCGTCCCAATGCAGGCGCAACACACCGGCAAAGCCAAGGCGAAAAATATCGGCCAGTAAATGGTGCTGCAGTAACAGCGATGCCTTCGCCTCCCGGTTGGCCGAATCACCAGGGGTCAACTGTTCGAGCCCCATACTCAGATACCCGCTGGTTTTGGCGACCACCGCCTGGAGTTGGGCTCGGTTGCGGATAGCCTCCTGATCGGCGGCAATCACTTGGTTGCAAAGGCCGGCCAACTCCGCCTGGAGCTGTTCGATGACCGGTGGGTGGTGAATGCCTTTGAGAGCCCGCACGAAAAGATTATCTTCATCGAGAAAGGTGGCCGCCAGCTGGGGGGTCGACATGCTCTCGACCTCGGCAGGTACGGTATCGAAGATTTTCTTGCCTTTTGCCGCCAGGTCACCGGGGCGTAGCGGCTGGTATACGCCAACCGCCTCGTGGAACGGTAAAAAGCCTTTCTCGGCAAGCCTCACATTGCGCTGCCGGAACAGCTCCTCTTCGATCTCGGCGGGAATGACATGGATGGCTTCCATGAGCAATGCCTGATAGCGGGCATGATCGAAAAAGGAGAGCCGGCCGAGCAACTGGCTCACCATGGCATTCCGCTGTGCCTTGAACGCCTCTTCCGCGGGAGTCGCGGTCGGATAGTCCACCAAACGGACATAGTAGGTGTCGTCGTCGGTAAAATAGCCGTCACCGTAATCCGATGGGCTCTCATCCGTCTCCCGAACCCGCAGCGCGATGTTTCTGAACAGATACAATTCCAGGAATTCGAGTTTTTCATCCAAGCACCATTTTGCCAGGCGATTCGGGTCCGCCGTGAGCAATAACTGCAGCCAGGTGGTAACCGACGGGTAATCCATTTGGTCGCGGTTCCATCCATGGATGTCAAGAAAGTATTCCCATTGTCGGTTGGAAGCCAGGGAAATCAGCGGAAGGGCATCATTCGGACCGATGTCATGCACCAGAAAAAAAAGATCCTCTTCGGGAAATGAATGCACCAAGGCCGCCGATTGGGGATGATCGAGGATGGCATCCATGGCCTGGTCGGCGGGCAGGGACAGGATCCGCTGCCTGGCATCGGCCAGTTGTCTGATCCGATGTGCGTGTTTTTGCGCCAGCGATTGGGACTCCGTCATGGGTTCGGTACTCCTTCCGGGAAACCGTTTGGGTTTACCATAACCTGGAATTTAAAAAATACAAGCGCTAATGCTTGATACGCAGCAGCAATAGCAATCCCGGGATAGCGATCAGGGTGCAGAGGATGAAAAACGACCACCAGCCCATCTGCGAGGCCAAATATCCGGTGGGGGCCGAGGCCAGGACCCGGGGAATGCCCATCAGGCTGGACAACAAGGCATACTGAGTCGCCGTGAAGCGCTTATCGGTGATGCTGGCCATGTAGGCGACGTAGGCCGATGTCCCCATGCCACCGGAAAGGTTTTCGAAGGCGATCACCGCCGACAGTGCCGTCACGCTGGGGCCGATGGTCGCCAGCAGGGCAAACCCGGCGGTAGACACCGCCTGAAGGATTCCGAAAATCCAAAGGCTGCGGATGATGCCCAGCTGGATCATGACGATACCACCGACGATCGATCCCCCCACCGTGGCCCAAAAACCGAACAATTTCACCACGGCCCCGATCTGGGTCTTGGAAAAGCCGATGTCCAAATAAAAGGGGGTGGTCATGGCCGCCGCCATGCTATCGCCGATTTTATACATCAAGATAAATGCCAGAATCCAAAACGCCTGGTGCCTGTTGAAATATTCCTTCAGCGGATCCACCACGGCGGATTTGAGGGTCACCGGAATCGATTCCACGGCCGGTTCGGGGGTCAAAACGGTGGTCAGCACGCCGGGCAGCAAACCCGCAGCCATGATCATGTAGACCAGGGAAAAGGGGAGGTGGTCGGCCAGGATCAACCCGCCGCCGGAAGCCAGGAGCATGCCCACGCGGTAACCGTTGACATAGAGGGCGGATCCCAGGCCCAGCTCCCGATCCGGGAGATCCTCGCGCCGATAGGCATCCACGACGATGTCCTGGGAGGCGCTGCTGAAGGCGACGGCCAGGGACGCCAGGGCCAACAGGGCCGGACGCATGACCGGATCGCTGGATCCCAGCCAGATCAGGGCGGCCATCAGTGACAACTGGGTGACCAGCAGCCATCCGCGCCGCCGCCCCAGATACGCCAATCGGTAACGGTCAAATACCGGGGCCCATAAAAACTTGAGGGTATAGGGCAGCCCAACCAGCGAGAAGAGGCCGATGGTGGTCAAATCGACCCCCGCTTCCTTCATCCAGGCCTGCAAAACGGAAATCGTAAGCAGCAGCGGCAGACCGCAGGAAAACCCCATCACCAGCGCCACCAGCATGCGGCGATTGAGCAGGATGGCGATGATGGATGGCGGTGGCATGGCGGATTATCCATTCGGAAGATAAAAGGGCGGCAGAGTTATCGTCTGCCGCCCTATTGGTAACGATGTCAGTTAGTGGGCGCTTCCCAGCCTAGATTCGGATCTAATCACCTGCCAACTGGGCTGGCGTAACGATGGGACCGAATTTCTCCTTCAAGGCCATCAGCCCTTCACGCTGTTCCCGCAAGACCTCGAACAGCCGCTGGGGGATGTTTTCCTCCTTGCCATAGGCGGCGATTTGCAGATCGATGCGGGCCAGGATGTTTTCAACATAAAGGGAAAACTGGCGGTCGTACAGATCCTTCGGATAAGGCTTGTCGATTGAAGCCTTGAACAGGGCCGCTAGGTCGTCGTAGCGTGGCAGAAATCCGATAGGGGTCTCGATGGCTTCCACGTCCCCATGGGCACGGCGTTCCAGCCAACCCAGCCAGGCCTTGACATCTTTTTTCTCACCCAGCAATTGGTTGCCGCTGCCGCCCCGGGCGCCATGGGTCAAAAAATAATTGAGGCCGGCCAGAATCGGGCGCTTGCCGTCGGCGATGGCGCTGCTGCCGAAAAAATCGAACTGGGCCTTCATGTAATCACCTAACGCGCCGGGAATGAAGGGCGCGTTGGCCCACGGTGCGCGTTTGACGCCGCTGGCACCGACTTCCGTGGCCGTGGCCGCCGACACGATACAGGCGCCGATGACCACGCCATGATCGGAATTTTTGGCTACCCATACCGGCGGCATGGTGTCACTGTCGCGACCGCTGTACGTGATCACCCGCGTTTCCACGCCTTCCGGTGCTTCGGACATTTCTGAGAAATTTGCCAGGGCCGAGGAGGCGATTGTGCAGCGCGCATTGGGGTGGGAAATGGGGACGGCCTTTCCATTGGCATCGCTCAGCCCGTTTTTCCACGGCCCCTGGAAATTCCGGCCCCGGGTCGGCTGAGCTTCACCGTTGCCGGTCCAATGGGGAATGCCGTTTTCATCGATCAGTACATTGGACCAGATGACTTCGGAACCCGGGTTTCTGAGCCGGTCCATCAGCATCGGATCGCCCTCCAAGTTTACGTCCTCGACGATACCGAAGATGCCGCATTCCGGATTGATGGATCGTACGCCGCCGTTATCATCGATCCACATCTGGGCCAGATCGTCACCCACGAAATGGTTGCCGGCCATGGCCGTGGTGGTTTTTCCGCAGCCGGACGGGGCCGCACCCGCCACCCAGGTCACCCGGCCGCCGGGGCCGTCGATACCGGTGATGAACATGTGTTCGGCCAACTCTTTGCCGTCGCCCTCGTAAACCGCCTTATCCACGGAAAACCGGTGGTTGCCCTTCTTGAGCAAAAGGGTGTTGCCGGCGTAGGTGCAGTTGAAGGAGTAGGTGGTGCGATGGCTGCGGTCCATGAAGACGCGGGCGTTGGGCAGATCCTCCGGTCGGTTGAGGCCTTCGCTGTGGACATTGGTGTAGAAATGGCCCAATCGCGCGACTTCTTTTTCAAAATCGGCAAAGGCGTTGCGATAGAGAATTTCCGCACTGTGGGACACGTAAGCGGAACTGGTGATTTCGAGGGCTGGATTGGCGGACGCGGCACCGACGGGACCCCGTGAATAAAATCCCACCACCATGGTGGCTCCGCTCATGATACCGGCCATTTTCTGTTTGACCTCGATCAGGGCGTCATCACGCAGAATCTTGTTGGCCAGGCTGCTGATTTTTTCTTCGGGATTGGCGATATAGTACGTGCGGTCGATGATGCGTCCCTGCTCCTCCTTGAGATCATAATGGATCGTATGGCCGTCCATGGGCAGAACCGCTTCTTCGCCCTTGTTGAGCGCCAGTTGGCGAATAAATTGCCGATCCGTTTCGGAGCCGGCATTGATGTAGACCCGGGTCGGGTCGCACATGGCGATGGCGTTGGCGATTTTGATCAGGATTTCAGGATGGGTCAGCGTCCGTATGCGCGAAAGATGCTCGTTGTCCAGTCGTTTTTCGAACAGGGCCTGCGCCTGCTCGACGTTTTGTATCCCTCCCAATTCCTTGACGATGTCGATCCCTTCATTTTTTTTCAACATGCAAAATATCCCTTCTTGAGGTTTCGATTTGCCGGCAGGGTCCGGTGGGTGGGCTTGAGGTAAGCTGACCCGGTCCTCCCCCCGATTCAACCGCCCATCATCATGCATCCAGCGAACCGTGCCGGCATTGGTTTCCAAGGATCTGTAAACTGTGTAAAATGAGTGATCGCAGGCCTGTGCGCCGTTACGCCTGACAACCGACAATCTCAGGATCAGGCATGTGCTGGTCGATCCATTTCATGATCTTGTCAAACTCATCCCGAATCTCGTAGAGCGCCTTGCCCCGATGGCTGACCTGGCTTTTTTCGGCCATGGTCAGCTGCGCGAAGGTCTTGTTCAGCGGTGGATGGAAAAAGACAGGATCGTATCCAAACCCATGGGTTCCCGCTGGTTCCGCCGTAATCAGCCCTTCGCAGCGACCCTCATAGGTGAGTGCCGGTCCCGTGGGAACGGCGATGGAAATGACGCACATGAAGGCCGCTTTTCGATTGGATTCGTTTTGCAGCGCGTTCAGAAGTTTTTGACAGCGCTGTTCATCGGTTGCTTCCGGGCCGGCATAACGGGCGCTATGCACCCCCGGTGCGCCGTCCAGCGCATCCACGATCAGCCCCGAGTCATCGGCCAGGGCCGGATATCCCAGGACCCGGGCGGTAAAACTCGCTTTTTTATAGGCATTGTCGTCGAAGGTATCACCGTCTTCGACGACTTCCGGAATCGGGCCAAAATCATCCAGGTTTTTGATGGTTACCGGAAACGTGCCGAGCAGGTCTCGTATTTCAGCAGTCTTGCCTTTGTTGCGGGTGGCAATGACCAGGATCCGATTTCTTTTCATGGCTCCTCTAATTTTGTTTTAGTAGAAACCTAACTCCACTAACACAAAACAGCCGAAATATCCAGATATAATAGTAAAAAAGGGGGCGAGCGCCCCCTTTTTTAAGGAATCAGGATGGTACTCCCCGTGGTTTGGCGGGCTTCCAAGGCCTGATGCGCCCGGGCCGCATCTTCCAATGCGAAGGTCTGGCCGATGGAAATGGTCACGGCAGCGTTTTCCACCACATCGAACAGATCCCGGGCATGGGCCAGCAGGTCTTCGCGCCGGGCCGTGTAGGTCATCAGGCTGGGACGGGTCAGGAACAGTGATCCCTTGGCCGACAGGATGCCGATGTCCAGCGCCGGAACCGATCCGGACGACTGGCCGAAGGAAACCATGGTTCCCATGGGCCGGAGGCAGTCCAGGGATTGCATAAACGTGGCCTGGCCCACGCCGTCATAGACCACATCGACCCCATGGCCGTCGGTGATGGCCTTCACGCGCTCCGAAAAATCGACCTCGGTGTACACGATGGGGTGGTGGCAACCGTTTGCCTTGGCGATCTCGGCTTTTTCCGCGGATCCGACGGTGCCGATCACCTCGGCTCCCAGATGGTCGGCCCACTGGCAGACGATGGAACCCACGCCGCCGGCCGCCGCATGGATCAGGATCCGGTCACCGGCCTTGACCGGATAGCAGCCGAAAAGTAAATATCTTGCCGTCATGCCACGCAGCATCATCCCCGCCGCCTGTCGCGTGGAAATACCATCGGGCAAACGCACCAGGCGATGGGCCGGGATGCAACGGACTTGGGCATAGGCTCCGGGAGGAACGCCGGCATACGCCACCCGATCTCCCGGCTTGAATTCACCGACGCCCTCACCGACCGATTCCACCACCCCGGCACCTTCCAGGCCCGGCACGGCTGGCAGCGACGGCAGCGGATAGAGTCCGGTGCGATGGTATACATCGATAAAATTGAGCCCCACGGCTTCCTGGCGCAGCCGTACCGCTCCCGGCGCTGGTGCGCCGGGGTCGACGTCTTCCCATCGCATCTCGGCGGGGCCGCCCGTTTGATGGATGATGATTGCTTTTGGCATGTTGACCTCCTTGCGCCGATTACCTTATAATATGCAAAGACTTGATTAATAATTGAATTTCTTTCATACTAATTTAAATTTACACACATTTCCAGCGTATCTTCATTTACCAGGCCTTTTTGCCAGGGAAATCATTTAGTGTCCGTCCAGAAATAGGCAAATTTGGTCGAGATCAAGGCGCCCGAAAAATTTAACCGCAGGCATATAGTTGATATTTCGAGGATTAAATTTCTCGCGCAACGCCGATATCGGGCAAATTGGCCATTTCTGGATGGACACTATTTAGGGCGCATCAATGGCTAAGGATAGACCTCCATCGACACGGCATACCATATCTCGGGATTTGATGCTGGGTCTGGCGCTGATGACCGCCTTGATCATATCCGGTTTTGGTATCATCTATCGCGCGTACTACACGTCTTTGGAAATTGCCGACCTCACCACCGAAGCCGCCGCCATCGCCGACGAATTTGCCGAAGTGCTGGTGCGTCCCTTGTGGAACATGGACGAGGATACGGTGACCCAGATCACCAAAGCCTATCTGAGTTCGGATTTCTTGGTTGGCGTTCGCGTGAAGACCGGTTCGACTATTTTTTTCGACAACCTTCAGGCGGGTCAACAATCCAGCCATCGGCTGACCGAAAAACGAAATATCGTCCACGCCGGCGAAACCATTGGACGCATCGAGTTGCTTTTTTCCGATGCCCGTATTGACAGCGTGCGCAAACGGTCGTTGCTGTTGACCTTGGTGGCCGTTGTGATCGTTACGGCCGTGATCGGTCTGGGAACGCACTTGCTGATGAAGCGGTTGCTGGTTCAACCCATGAACCGTCTCATGGCAGGCATCCGCACCATTGCCGCCGGGGATTACCAATTCGCCCTGCCGTTTGAAAAGCACGCCGATATCAACACCATCATCGCCGAGATTAATATCATGGCCCGGGAAATCGACCGGCGTGAGTCTGATCTGAAAAAGCTCCGCGGGATGTTAAAAAATATTATCGATTCCATGCCTTCGGTGCTGGTGGGGGTAGATCCGGATGGCCGGGTGAACCAGTGGAACCGGGAGGCGGAAAGACAAACGCATGTCGTTGCCGCCCAGGCCATGGGATCCAATATCGAAACGATTTATCCCTTTTTGGCCGAATCCGTGCAAAAAGTGAAACGGGCCATTCACGAAAGGCAGCCGTATAAAGCGAGCAAAGTCATCAGCCATATAAATGGAACGGTGCGCTATTCGGATATCACCGTTTACCCATTGACGGCCAATGACCCTGGGGGGGCGGTGATTCGGGTGGATGATGTCACCGATCGGGTTCGGATCGAAGAGATGATGGTGCAGTCGGAAAAAATGCTTTCGGTGGGAGGGGTGGCGGCCGGCATGGCCCATGAGATCAACAACCCTTTGGCCGGTATTTTGCAGAATATCCAGGTGTTGCGAAACCGTTTGTCCAGCGATTTGCCTAAAAATCATGACGCGGCCCGACAGTGTGGGCTCAGCATGGAGGAGATTCAGGCTTATATGAAGGTTCGCAATCTACCGGAAATAATCGCGTCGATCATGGACTCCGGTCAGCGGGCGGCCAAAATTGTTGATAATATGCTCTCCTTCAGCCGAAAAAGTGATACGACCACGACCCTTTGTGATCTTTCGCAACTGATGGACGCCACCCTCGCGTTGGCCGAGAATGACTATGATTTGAAAAAACGCTATGATTTTCGCCAGATCGAGATCGTTCGTGAATACGATTCCAGGGTGCCCATGGTGGTCTGCGAATCGACCAAAATCCAACAGGTCTTTTTGAATATTTTAAAGAACGGGGCGCAGGCCATGGCGGAGCACCCGGATCGGCCGCCAGCGCGTTTTATCATCAGGGTCAAACCCGATGATTCGAGCGTATGCGTGGAAATCGAGGACAACGGCCCAGGGATGGAGGAATCGACTCGAAAGCGGATTTTTGAACCGTTTTATACGACCAAGCCTGTGGGGATCGGCACTGGATTAGGCCTGTCGGTTTCCTATTTCATCATTACCGAAAACCATGCCGGCACCTTGAGTGTTGCCTCGACACCAGGCGTCGGCACCTGTTTCACCGTCCGCCTGCCCGTGAAAACCGATCCCATTCCTGCCTGATTGGTCATCAAACGAATCCTCTTCTAGGACAGTCACTAAGGCGAAACGGATTGTGTCTGGGGAAAGAAATCCACCAGAATCTTTTGGAATAATTCATCACCGATGGCAATGCCCATATCGATGAATTGGGGGCCGTATCGCTTGCCGGTGCGGGAACGGAACGTGGATCGGATTTTCTTCAACAATGCCATGCCTTTGGGATAACGGGAGACGAAGGTCTTTAAAGGAGGGTTGACGAACCCCACCATATCCCAGATGGTATGGGTAAAATTATCTGGTCCCCAGCGGAATTTATCGGCATCGTAGAGGCAGTCGGAGATGATGCGTCCCTGCGGGGTGGGAAGCGGTTCCAAGTGGGCAAAGGCCTCATGGTTGCGAATGGCCGTGCAGACGTGGGTAATTTCCGCTGGATTCAGGGGATATGTCTGTAGAATGCGACCCGCGGCCTCGGCACCCTTGATGGCATGGGATTTTTCTTTGCGGCAGATATCATGCAGCAGGCCGGCGCACTGGGCCAACAGCAAATTCCGCCGAACGACACTTTCGGTGTGTCCGGCCAGACGGCTTTCGATGATGACCAGGGTGCCGGCATCGATGGCCACCTTTTCCACATGTCCCATGCCATGGCCGAGGTCGTCATCCAGACGTCGGGCCATATCCCGTTTAAGCCTTACAATGGAACCATCGGTGCGGAAGAAACGGAGCGAAGCAGCGGTTTCAGATGGATGATCGAGATAAAAATCAGGCTGGGGATAGCGGGCCACGATTTTACGGGCGATCTCTCGTATTTCCAGGTAAACATCGTTCATCACCAAATCTGCTGAACGGGCCGGATCACTACCCCATGGTTTTCGGTTGTGGCCGCATGGCCGCCCTGGGGGATGCCCGTCGCTTTAGCCATTCAGCGTCAGACCGAAGGGGGTGCCACACACTTTCCACTGGCCGTCTTCCTTGATCAATTCGAGCGTTTCCTCGAAGGTGTATTTCTGTCCGATGCGAAATAACCTGGCGATATAGGAGAAAACAGGGTGGATGCAGGTTCGGCTCTCCCCCGACAGATGAATGGTTGCCGACGCCTCATCCTGGGACATGGTTTCGGTTTCCAAATGCGTGATGATTTTTCTCACCATACCGATATTAAATCCGCGATCCTTGGCTTCAACCGCCTTGGAACGGAGATACACGGCGGCTGACGATTCTTCTTCATCGCCAATCAGATCGTTGCACAAATACCATTCAAGATCGTCGTCCAGCAGAAAATAGGCCTTGGAAAAATCAACCGCCGTTTTCGTCGCCGATTGCTTGCAGTCTGCAAAAACAAACACCACCTGAAGACATACCGCCAACACCACCAAGAGTATCCACGCGGAAATATTGCTACGGTTTGCCATGTTCAACGCCTCCTCGCCAATTAATCCCGGTTAAATGATCGCCTTCAAGTCAATGCCGGGGACCGTGTATGATTGTAGGGGATTGGGTTAAAAGATTAACCATGGCTGATAGCATGGATCCATCCTTTAAACAAGCCCTATGTCGATATCGGCACGACCCTTGACGGTTAACCCCACCCCTAGTATACAAGCACAATTTTTTCGTGTACGTTACATCAATTAAAAAGAGGGGAATAACCATGACCACCCATGAATCCATTGAATTTGATGTTCTCTTCGTCGGTGCCGGCCCGGCCAATCTCGCCGGGGCGATCCGATTGATGCAGCTGGCCGAGGAAAAAGGCCAGGAACTGGAAGTGGCCATTATCGACAAAGGCGCGGAGATCGGTTCCCATGCCATCAGTGGGGCGGTGATGAATCCGGTGGCCATTGCCGAGCTGTTCCCGGACTATTTACAGCAGGATTTTCCCGTGGAACAGACCGTCCGCGCTGACGGATTTTTCTTCTTGACCGGTCAGCGGCATTTCAAAATGCCCTTGGTGCCGCGCCAGATGCACAACACCGGTTTCCCCATCGTCAGTCTGTCCCGGGTTTGCCGTTGGTTGGGAGAAAAGGCCGAGGCATTGGGAATCAACATTTTTCCCGGCTTCGACGGCAAAGAAATCCTGTTTGCCGATGACGGCCGAACCATAACCGGTGTGCGTACCGGCGACAAAGGGCTGGACAAGGCCGGCGCGCCCAAACCCAATTTCGAACCGGGAATCGATTTGTTGGCCAAGGTGACCGTGCTGGGAGAAGGCGCCCGGGGCAGTCTCATCAAATCGCTGGCCGAACGCTTGCCCATTCGCGGCGGGCGATTGCCCGAACTGTTTGAAACCGGCATCAAGGAAGTCATTCAACTACCGGACGACCATTTTTTTACCCGCAGTCCGTTCAACGACATTCATACGTTAGGCTTTCCCCTGGATCTGAACACGCCGGGCGGCGGATTCGTCTATGAAATGGCTGAAAACCGGATTACCTTGGGGTTTCTGGTCGCTCTGGGATATGAGAATCCAGCACTGGATTTATACGATACATTCATGCGTTTCAAAGGCCATCCGTTGATCCAGTCGATCATTCGGGGCGGTAAGGTCGTCGAACAGGGGGCCCGTGCGGTTTCCACCGGTGGCTGGTATAGCATGCCGAGACTGACCGTAGACGGTGCGCTGTTCGTCGGCAATGCGGCGGCGATCCATAGCACACCGGCCATCAAAGGCATTCATCTGGCCATGAAATCAGGAATGCTGGCTGCAGAGACCCTCATCGATGCGCTGGCCGCCGGCCAGAGCGACCGCCAGACGCTTGACCGCTACAGCCAGCGCCTGGCCGACAGCTGGGCCGGTGATGAACTGCGTGAAGGCCGTAACTTTGCCCAGGCGCTGGCCAAGAAAGGCCCCATCAAATGGATTCATTTGGCGGCCCAATATGTGACCCAGGGCAAAGGGCTCATCGATCGACTGTCAGCGGTGGACGATGCCACGACTCTCAAACGCCTGGCCGGCAACCCCATGGCGGTAGAAAAAATCGAATTGCCCAAGGACGATCCGGCCATGGTGGACAAGCTTACCGGTGTGTATTTGTCCGGCACCCTGCATCGGGAAGACCAGCCTTGCCACATCCAAATCCACGATCAACGGGTGTGTGTGGAAAAATGTTATCCCGCCTACGGATGTCCTTGTACACGCTTTTGCCCTGGGGATGTCTATGAAATGGAACCCAACAAGGACGGCAGCGGTATTGACGGCATCAAGCTAAATTTCACCAACTGCCTGCACTGCAAGACCTGCGATATCAAAGATCCCTTCCACAATGTCACCTGGACCTGTCCGGAGGGCGGGGAGGGGCCGAATTACAAACGCGCCTGACCATTTCGACTGGCTTCAGCGGCGGTTTGAAACGGGTGGATCGGGGGGGGCAAACCGCCTTTATAATCTTCCCTCCGCTACCCCATGACAGGCGACCAACACGTCGTTCTCGACCCGCCGTGCCAATGGCACCTCTTCGGCGCATCGTCGGTTGGCAAATATGCATCGGCCGTGAAACACGCACCCGCTGGGAAGATTGATGGGCGTGGGAACCTCACCCTTGAGGCGGATGTGACGGCTTGTCTGGCTGCCCAGTTTGGGGATCGCCGAGAGCAGGGCCTGGGTATATGGGTGCCTGGGGGCCTCGAAAAGCGTTTTGGCCGGCGACAGCTCGCACAGGGTGCCCAGATACATGACCGCCACCCGGGTGCTGATATGCTGCACCACCGACAGGTCGTGGGTGATGAACAGATAGGTCAGGCCGCGCCGCTGCTGGGCATCCATGAGCAGGTTGAGAATCTGGGCCTGGATGGAGACATCCAGGGCCGAGACCGGCTCGTCGGCCACGATGAATTCGGGATCGACCATCAGGGCACGGGCAATACTGATACGTTGACGCTGGCCCCCGGAAAATTCATGGGGGTAGCGGCCGGCCCATTTGGGGTCTACGCCCACCTGGGACATGACCATGGCCACGCGTTCCTGCACGTGGTTCGATGAAATGGTGGGGTTGTGAAACACCACCGGTTCTTCCAGGGTCTGCCTGACAGTCTTGCGGGGATTGAGCGACGCATAGGGATCCTGGAAAATCATCTGCATCTTGCGCCGGAAGGGCAGCATCTGCTGGGCGGTTTTGTCATCGATACGCTGGCCCCGGTAGCGGATCTGGCCGCTGTTGGGCGGATAGATGCCGATGGTGGTGCGTGCCAGGGTCGACTTGCCGCAGCCGCTTTCTCCCACCACGCTGAAGGTCTCGCCGGCGGCGATGGAAAAACTCACGTCGTTGACCGCCTTGACCGTCGTGCGCCGACGGATCAACCGGCCCTTTTCGAAACGCAGCTGGTCAAGCAATCCACCCGAGATATCGAAGTGTTTGACCACATTGCGCAAGTCCAGCAATCGATCGGCTTGGGTTGGGTGGGGGGGGGGATTCATGATCGTGCCTCGTCGCTGGAAGAAGAATTGACCACATGGCATGCCACCCGCCGGGCCGAATCATCCATGGTGATAAGCGGTGGTTCCTGCTTTCGGCAGATGGGCCGGCATAAGGCGCAGCGGGGATTGAAGGCGCATCCCGGCGGAATGTCGGTCAGGGTGGGCATCATCCCCGGGATTTGATTCAATCGGGATCCGGGCTGCAACTGACCGGGCAGGGCCTGGATCAGCCCTTGGGTGTAGGGATGTCGGGGATCATTGACCAATAGATCGGTAGCACCGGCCTCCACGATTTTGCCGGCGTACATGACGGCCATCTTCTCCGTCACCTGGGAGACCACGCCCAGGTCGTGAGTGATGAGCAGCAATCCGGTTTTTTCCGATTCGCAGAGCGTTTGCAACAGATCCATGATTTCGGCCTGGATGGTGACATCCAGGGCCGTGGTCGGCTCGTCGGCAATGATGATTGCCGGATCGGTGAGCAGGGCGATGGCGATCACGATGCGTTGACGCATGCCGCCGGAAAATTCGTGGGGATATTGGGCCAGACGTTTTTCCGGTGAGGGGATCTGTACCTTGCGCAGTTTCTCCAGGGCAATGGCCTCGGCCTCGCCGCGGCGGATTTTCCGATGGGCCAAAAGGGTCTCGATCATCTGGGTGCCAATGGTCAGCACCGGGTTGAGGGTCATCATGGGATCCTGAAAGATCATGCCGATGTGATTGCCGCGAATGGTGCGCATCTGTTCGGCGCTCAGCGAGGTCAGGTCTTGTCCCTTGAACACCACCCGGCCGCCGGAAATGAACCCCGGCTTGCTGATCAGGTCGATAATGGCGAAACCGGTCACCGATTTACCGGCCCCGCTTTCCCCCACCAGTCCCATGCGTTCGCCTTCATCGAGGGTGAAGCTGATGCCGTTGATGGCGGTCAGGTCCCCGACGCGCAGACCGAATTTGACTTGCAGATCGATGATTTCCAGTAGATGAGCCATAAATTGTCCACTTATCCCTTATAGAGCTTGGGATTGAGCACGTCCCGCAGCCAATCACCCAATAAATTGATGACCAGGACCAACAATACCAGAAAAACGCCCGGAAACAGGGTGATCCACCAGGAGCCGGAAAAAATGTACTCGAAGCCGGAACGGATCAGCGAGCCCAAGGATGGCTTGGTCACCGGCATGCCCAGCCCCAGGAAGGAAAGTGCCGCTTCGCTCATGATGGCGTTGGCCACCTGAATGGTGGAGATGACCAATACCGAGGTCATGGTGTTGGGCAGCACGTGCCGGAACATGATTCGCCAGCGGTTGAGGCCGATGACCCGGGCCGCCTCCACGTACTCCTTGCTTTTTTCTCCCATGACCGAGGCCCGGACGGTACGGGCATACACCGGCCATTCGGCCAGGCCGATGATGACGATGAGCAGCGGCACGGCCAGCGCTTCATAGCGGCCGATGCCAAACGCCACCTGAAAAATGGCGCTGATGAAGATGGCCACCATGAGATAGGGAAAGGACAGCTGAATGTCGGCGATGCGCATGAGCACGGCGTCGATTTTGCCGCCCAGATAGCCGGCCAGCAGGCCGACCACGACGCCGAGCAATCCTTGAAGAATGACCGCGCCACAGCCGATGAAGATGGACAGGCGCAATCCGTAGATCATGGTGCTGAGCATGTCCCGTCCCTGGATGTCGGTGCCCAAGGGAAAGGCGGCGTCGCCGTCGTCCATCCACGCCGGCGGCATTTCCGAATTCATGATGTCGATGTTGGCCGGTTCATAGGGGTCGTAGGGCGAGATCAGCGGTGCCAGCAGGCCGGTGACCAACAGGATCGTCAGCACCACGACGCTGAAGATGGCCGTGCGGTCCTGTTTGAAACTGTACAGCAGATAGGATGCTTTGAAGCGTTGCCAGGCTCGGTTCATTGTCTCCCCGCAATCCGGATCGTGGGGTTCACCAGACCGTAAATGATGTCCACCACGGTGTTGACCACCACGAAAACGGCGCCCACCACCATCAGGTAGGCCACCAGCAAGGAGATGTCCGAGCGCTCCACGGCCTCCAGAAACATGAATCCCATGCCCTGCCACTGAAAAACGGTCTCGGTCAGAATGGTAAACGCGAACATGATGCCGATCTGCACGCCGAATACGGTGATGACCGGAAGCAAGGTGTTCTTGAAGGCATGCACGAACCAGATCCGCCTTTTCCTGAGGCCCTTGGCCCAGGCGAATTTGATGTATTCCGTCTCCAACACTTCCATCATCTCCGACCGGATCAGGCGGATGAAAAGCGGCAGCATGATCGATGCCAGTGAAAAACTGGGCAGGATCAGGTGTTGCAGGCCGTCGATGGTAACCAATCCGCTATCCCACCCACCGATGGCCACGGTCTCACCGCGTCCGTAGGACGGCAACCAACTGAGCTCCACGGAAAAGACATAGATGAGCAGGATGGCGGTGAGAAATACGGGAACCGACACCCCCAAGGTGGAAAAGGACATGATGAAACGGGAGAAGACGCTGCGTGGATAGATGGCGGTAAAAATCCCCAACGGCAGGGAAATGAAGATGATGATCAGGGCCGCGCCGAGGACCAGCTCCAGGGTGGCCGGGGCCTTGGAAAGGATGACGGTCAGGGCCGGCTTCTTATGGAAAAAGGAGAGTCCCAGATCGCCGGTCAGGGCGTTGCGGGCGAAACGCAGATATTGGGCCAGGAACGGATCGTTAAGCCCCAGTTGGTCGCGCAGGGCCTCACGCTCGGCCGGTGTGACCCGTTCGCCGACCATGTCTCGCACCGGATCGCCGATTTGGTTCTTGATGGAAAATCCCACCAGACTGATGATCAGCATGACGAAGACGGCCTGGCTGACGCGTCGAATGACAAATGCGAACATGGGCGATGGTCCGAAAAATAGAATTCAAAATCCAGGAGCCCGTCGCCAGAAGAGAACCGGATGCGCCCTAAACGCACCATTCTCCTGAATTCTGACTCCTGGTTTCTCCTTAAATAGTGTCCATCCAGAAATAGGAAAATTTGGTTGAGATCAAGGCGCCCGAAAAATTTAACCACAGGCATATAATTGATATTCCGAGGATTAAATTTTTCGCGCAACGCCGATATCGGGCAAATTGGCCATTTCTGGATGGACACTAAATAATTCTGGCGAAACGGCAACGCCATTCGGGGTATTCGAAGCGGTGCCGTTTCGCACCCGCTTACTATTTCACAACGAGGTCTCCGAAATAGGGAAAGTTCATGGTGTTGATGATCGGCGCGGCGTCCACCCCTTTTTTGGCACCATAGGAGTGGTTTTGCCAGTGGAAGGGCACGAACGCCGCGTCGTCGTAAAGGATCTGCTCGATTTGCTGCAGCATCTCGGCACGTTTGTTCAAATCGGTTTCGCTCTGGGCTGCCAGGGTCAGCCGGTCCACTTCCGGGTTGCAGTAGTTGCCGCTGTTATACTGGCCGTAACCGGTTTTTTTGTTGGGGCACATGGTCAGAAATTCGGAGAAATTACCCGAATCTTCGGTGTCCGAATGCCAGCCGATCATTTGGATGTCGGCCACCTGGGCGTCGAATTCATCCCAGTATTGGGCCTTGGGCATGGTCTTGAGGTTGACCTTGATATTGATCTTGGCCAGCATGCCCACCATCGCCTCGGCGATTTTCTCGTCGTTGACGTAGCGGTTGTTGGGGGCGATCATGGTGCATTCGAAGCCCTTGTCGAATCCGGCGTCCTTCATCAGGGCCCGGGCCTTTTTCAGATCATAGCGGGGCACGCAGTTAGCGTTGTAGCCGGCATATCCCTGGGGGCTCTGCTGGCCGGCAGGCGTCGCCGTGCCTTTCATGATTTTCTTGACGATGCCCACATTGTTGATGGCATGCACGATGGCCTGGCGAACCTTCTTTACCCGAAATTCAGGCCGGCGTTTCTGATTGAGCTGAACCGTGATGATACGGCCGCCAGGATAGGTAAAGAGGTTGACCTTGGGATCCCTTTCGATGCGCTTGAAATCCTGAGGCGGTACCGGTGAGATGAAGTCCACGTCACCGGATAGCAATGCCGCCATGCGGGTGGCATCCTCTTTGATGGGCGTCAACACGATGCGATCGACATTGCCGGGGGAGGCGCTGTCCCAATACCCGGCGAAACGGTCCATGATCAGTTTCACGCCATGTTCCCGTTCGGTTACCCGGTAAGGTCCGGTGCCGGATTCATGGTTGAGGGCAAAGGAGGGACCGATCTTGACGATGGCATCCTTGGGCTGGCCGCTTTCATCGGTGCCGGAATAAAAGGCGCTGTCCATGGGGAAAATATAGGTGCACATACGAAGCAGCAGGGCGTAAGGCTTCTTGGTCTGGATGTCGACCGTATAATCATCGACCACGCTGGCACCTTCAAAAGGCTCGAACAAGCCCTTGAAATCGATGCTCTTTTTCAAACGCTCCACGGTAAAGACGACATCCTTGGCCGTGAACGGATTGCCGCTATGGAACACGACCCCCTGGCGGAGGAAGAAGCGCATGGTCAAGTCATCGATGCGTTCCCAGCGGGTGGCCAGACGCGGTTCGATGGACATGTCCTGGGCATAACGGACCAACGGGTCGAATACCCAATGGGAATACTGCAACATCCCCCCGGAAAGTTGCATGTGGGGATCGAGCGTGACCGGATCGGCATCCAGGCCGACTTTCAACGTTGTGGCCCCGGCCATCGTGCCATAGCCGGCGATTACAGCCAGGATCAAGGCGAAAACAAATGCTTTTTTCATCAGGCTCCTCCTCCGTCTGGGTTGGTTTGAAATGACCTACCGCGCATCGGCTGGCCGCAACCAGCCAGCCATTTAGAAAATCCTTAATGAACAACAGCCGTATATTTCAGAAATCATCGAAATTTTCCATGAAGAAAAAGCTAAAGTCAAGCAAGGGATCTTCCGATAACGTGTTTACAACGGCACATCGGGGGATTGTCGTTGTAAATCAGTACCTCCTCTTTTCATCCAACTCCTTCTGCCTTCGGGGCGGTCATTGGGACCGCCCCGGTCCTTTTTGGGGAGCTTCGCGTCGGTATCCGCTCGCCTCAACAAAACCCATCGTCCTTGATTCTAATGAGGGTATAAAGTAATTCCAGGGGGTTGCCTTTGCCACCAGGTTTCTTGTCGATGATTACCTTCCAGGAGGAGTGCTCCTCCAGCTTACCCATCATGGCGTGAATCCTGACCAGCACACTATCGACTTCTCCATCCTTGGCATTGATGGTTTCCGATTCCTGAAAGGACACGCTGTCATTTTCGTGGGTTCCGGGGCCCAGACCCACCAGCTTGGATCCTTCGCCGATGTCTACCAGGGCGCGATTGATGGCGGCCGAGAGCCGTGGGGCAATGGGGGAGAGTTCAATGTGAATCAGCTTTGACAGTTCGTAAGGGGTCATCGTTGCTTTGCTCCTCGTAATGTGCCGGTTGTCGCTGGGCCTACAAGATGGCCAGCAGGCCGTAGATATCTTCCTTTTTGGAGTAGAAATCGGACATGATGCGATTGGCTTGGGATTCGGACAGGCCCAGCTGTTTTTGCATTCGATCATGGTGGTTCGAACCGGTGCAGAACAGCTCGGTGTTGATGCCCGACATGCTGCACATGCTATCGGCAAGATAAACCATGGCCGTTTCGGGGGGAACGCTTGGCATCTGATCCGTCAGGTGATGATGGTGGATGGTCGCTGCCAAAACATCACTGAAATTCCAGGCCTTGGCGATGCGTCCCCCCAGATCGGCATGATCGATGCCCAGCGTCCGGCGTTCAGCCGTGACCAGGTCCAGGCCCTCATCCTGTATGGCCTGGCGGATTTGATCGACGGCGGATCGCATATGGCGGTCCATGACGATAACACCGATATCCTTAAGCAGTGCGGCAGTAAAAACGATATGCTTGATCGAGGCATCCACCTGATCGGCAATATTACTGGCCATGAGCGCGCATGAAACCGACTGTTTCCACAGCTGCCCTTCTTCGAGACCATAGCCGTGGTGGGCGGATTTCAATGATTGGGTGGCGCTGCTCAGCAGGGCCAGCGCCACCACCCGCTTCAGCCCCATCAGCACCACGGCATCAAAGATGGAATCGATTTTTCTTTTAAATCCGAACGCGGCGGAATTGGCCAGCTTCAGAAGATTCGCGGTGACGACGGGTTCGTATACAATCAGTTCCGTGATTTCGGACGTCGGCACGTCAGGGTCCTCCGCCAGATCCATGAGTTGATGGATCACCTGCGGCACCGGTTCGATTCGTGTGCTTTCTTCAAGAAGTTGGTCAATGGTCAGCATGGCGTATCATCCTTAATTATTGCCCATCCAAATTATCCTATTCCTGGACGGACACTAATTATTCTTTCTACTCTCTTTTCGGCTCGAGTTCAAGCCATCGAAAACCTTCTCCGGCGCTTGATCCGTTGATCCCGGGATGGTATGGGGAATTCCATGAATATACGTCTCGATCTTTCCCACCATTGCATTGAAACGGCAATCAAGCGTCGTCACAATGCGGCCATTTCATGCTTCTTCAAATCTCGTGGTCCCCAACCCGTTCTGGAGGATGAAATCGAACTGCTCGGACAGGCGCTCAAGGCTTTCGACTTCAACCGCTTGAGAAGCCAGTGGGTGGCCCTTTCCGGCCATAGCGATGTCATCGTCGATCTGAGCGCCGGGGCCGACGGCCAACCGACGCTATTGGTCGACGGTCTGGTCATCGTTCCACCGGCCGCATCCATCCAAACCGCGACTAGGCAATGATGACATGGCAATATTTTCCGTTTCATTTCCGGCCGATGCCTCCGCCATAAATAACCCATTAGAATGTAAACGAATATGATTGTTTTCCAGTTGTGAATGAATATTGCATAATTGGGTCTGATGATGAGTCTTATGGTTTGACCCGTGCCGGTCCCGACGATGCCATTGGGGCGTTTCGTGGGGGGGCACCCTTCACCGATGCGGAAGCCGCTTCATGTCAGATACCGCTGCCCTGGTACCCGTGCCATTTCATGCCCCGGCGCGGCCCCGTGCCGGCGACACCGGCCGATTTTCCAATTCCGGCACAAGTGCCAGGCGCCTAGCGCCCGTTGGGCATCTGGAGCAACCCGTCGCGTCCAAGGCGGATGCCAGCCTGGTGTACGACCCCAGCGGGAGTTGTGTCGCCGAATCACGATTGGGCTGGATCGTGAATATTTGGATTTAAAGGACTTTCGAGCCGTGGCAGAGGATAGACCGTCATGAATACGCTTTCATTTTCCGCCCTTTTTTTTCTGTCGCTGGTCGGTATGGTCGCCGGGTTTGTCGATTCAATCGCCGGTGGTGGGGGAATTATTTCCCTGCCGGCGCTGCTGGCTACCGGCATGCCCCCGCATCTGGCTTTGGGTACCAACAAACTCCAGGGATCCTTTGGCAGCTTTACGGCCGCCGTCAACTATTCCCGTAAGGGGTTGGTAAACCGTCGGGAAATCCCCTCGGGCATTCTTTTTACTGCCCTGGGCGCCCTGGTCGGCACCATCACCGTGCAAGTGCTGTCCGCTGATTTCCTGCGACACATCATCCTGGTTATGCTGGTCGGCGTCTTCGTCTATACCCTTTGTTCTCCGGATCTTGGACGCATCGATCGCCGACCGCTCATGACCGCGCCACTATTTTTCGGACTGGCCGGCATGCTGCTGGGGTTTTATGACGGTTTTTTCGGGCCGGGCACGGGGTCTTTTTGGACGATTGCCCTCGTCCTCATGCTCGGGCTCAACCTCAAAAAAGCGACCGCGCACACCAAAATATTCAATTTTACGAGTAATCTCGTCGCGTTGGGAGCCTTTCTGATCGGTGGTCATGTCAGCCTTTCGGCGGGTCTGTTGATGGGGGCGGGACAGATGCTGGGCGCCTTCCTCGGCTCGCGGCTGGTCATCCGGCGGGGTACCGGTTTCGTGCGGGGCTTTTTCCTGGTGGTCGTAGCGGTGACGATCGTCAAACTGGTGTATACGACCTACGCCGCCGGCTAACTTGTTTTATATCGTGCCCATCCAGAAATGGCCAATTCGCCCGATAACGCCGCCCCAAAACATCATCTTGAATGCTATAGGAAAAAATTCATGTTGGGCCGCCGAACCCGTTCGGGTTCCCGGTCGAAGAAGGCATTCAGTTCGTTTCTCACCGTTTCCAGATCCGGGGCGTTGCGGATACGACCATAAAAACGGTGGGCAAACTTGAAGTTGGCGGAAAAGTACAAGGCGAACTTTTGATACCGCCGCAGGGCGCGTTGGGGATCGAAATGCCGTTCCATCAGATCCAATAGTGACCGGGCCGAATGGCGGTACCGGTCCGTTTCCGGCAAGGGGATATCGGTCATGCTGGCCATCAGCCAGGGCCGCGCGATGGCCATGCGGCCGATGGCCACGCCGTCACAGCCGGTGGTTTGAAGCATGCGTAGGCAGTCGGCTGCATCGAAGACGTCGCCGTTACCGAACACGGGGATGTCCACCGCCGCCTTGACGCGTCGGATATGATCCCAACGGGGCGGCCGCGACCGTCGGTCCGGCGCGACCCGGGGATGGAAGGTCAGGGCGTCGGCGCCGGCCGCGGCGAAGCGTTTGGCCAAATCCACGGCAATCGTCGCATCGTCCTTCCATCCCGTGCGAAATTTGACGAACAGCGGAATGGAGACGGCGTCCCTGACCGCCGCGACGATGCGGGCGGCTCGGTCCGGTGTCTTCAACAGGGCCGCGCCACCTTGCCGTTTACAGATCGTGGCCACCGAGCAGCCGAAATTCAGATCCACGCCGAACAATCCGTTGGCTTCGACGATTTGGGCCGCCGTGGCCATGGTTGCCGGATCATTGCCCACGATTTGCATCACCAGATGCTCTCGTTCCGCCGGCCGCCAACAAAAATAAGGCGAACCGGTGCGGATTTCGTGGGGAATGCGCCGGGCGCTGCACATTTCACTGAACATCAGACCATAGCCGCCAAATCCGGCCAATAGTTCTCGGAAGGCGATATGGCCCAGAAGGGTCATGGGCGCCAGCGTCAGACGGCGGTCGATTACGGTTCGGCCAATGGCCAACGGCCGGTTGAGAAGTGTCGCGAGTTCGGTTGTCATCGATCATTCGCCAGGGGGCCATTGCAGCCGTTGGCCGTGGCAGTAGATCATGAGGCTGTCGTCCTTACCCAGTGACGCAAGCGTCATGTTCAGGGCCGTCGCGAGTTCCACGGCCAGGGCCGTTGGTCGGGAGACGGCCAGGATGACGGGAATGCGTGCACGGGCGGCTTTTTGAACCAGTTCGTAGCTGATGCGTGAGGAGAGGGTCAACAGCCTTGCCTGGGGCAGTCGGCCCTCCAGGAAGAGGCTGCCGATGGCTTTGTCCAGGGCATTGTGGCGGCCCACATCCTCGGCCAGGAACAGCCGCTCCATTTCGCGATCGTAAATGGCGGCGGCGTGGGCGGCGCGGGTCGCTGCGCGCAGGGGCTGGTCGTCCCCCAGGTGAATCAGCCGATTCAGCGCGCCACGGGCATCCAGCGGCTTACCGTCGGGCACCGGGTTCAGGGCCTGAACCAGATCCGCGACGATGGATTTGCCGCAGATGCCACAGGAGGTCTGGCTGATATAGGTGCGGCGGTCCAGGTGCCCGGCGATCTGCGACCGCCTGTCGGCGGTCAGGGTGACGGTGACCACGTTGGTGTCCTCGCCGTCGCAAAAGGCGATGTTGGTGATATCGTCGGGCCGGTCGACGATGCCTTCTCCAAGGCAGAATCCGGCCACATGCGCCTTTTCATCACCCGGTGTGCGCATGATCACGGCGTAGGGCATTCCCTGAACCCGGATGGAAAGCGGCTCTTCGCCGATCAGGGAGATGGCCGCCGGGGTTTCATGCCCGTTGCTGATGATTTTTATTTTGTGGTCGACTCGGTTCACGGCAACTATCCTATCTATACGATGTTTGGGGATGCACCATCGGCCGTCGCGGAAACGTTCATGCCGCTGGAGCATTTATTATAAGGCGTGGTCGATCCTTGTCCATGCCTTTGCCCCTTTTCTTTTCGATTTCGCTAGCGATCCCGATCCCGATTTGGACCACCATGACGATCCAAATGGGTCACCCGGAAACGATACTCAAATTTTTCTTGACAACACCACGGGAAAGTTTAATATTTCTTATTTTTTGAAATCAGGAAAATCTATCCGGTTGTACAGGAGGAACGAAACATGTACGCAGTGGTTGCCACAGGCGGTAAGCAATATAAGGTCGCCGAGGGAGACATCCTCAGGGTTGAAAAAATCAACGGCGAGGTGGGATCAGCGATTGCCTTCGACAAAGTGCTTTTATTGTCCGATGGCGAGAATGTCAAGATCGGTCAGCCCGAGGTCGACGGGGTCACGGTGCACGGTGAGATCGTGGATCAGGGAAAAAGCAAGAAAATTATTGTTTTCAAATACAAACGCAGAAAACGCTATCGCCGCAAACAGGGGCATCGTCAGCCGTACACGGCCGTTCGTATCGACCGCATCGAGGCGTAATTTTATATAACGTTCTGCCAGGGGACGCCGCGGCAACCGCTTTACGGGACCGGCATCCCCTTTGTTATCAAGGAGACAAGCATGGCACACAAGAAAGCAGCCGGTAGTTCGAAAAACGGTCGCGACAGCAACGCCCAACGCCGGGGCATCAAACGCTTCGGTGGACAAGAGGTGCTTGCCGGCAACATTTTGGTTCGTCAGGTGGGGACCAAGATCCATCCGGGCAACAATGTCGGCATGGGTAAGGATTATACCCTTTTTGCCCTGATCGACGGCATTGTCACCTACGAAAGAAAAGGACGAGACCGCAAACAGGTCAGCGTCTATGCCGCGTGAAGTTTATTGACGATGTATGCATCACCGTCCAGTCGGGAAACGGTGGCGCTGGGTGCGTCAGTCTGCGGCGCGAAAAATACATTCCCAAGGGCGGGCCAGATGGTGGGGATGGCGGGCGCGGCGGAGACGTCATTTTCAAGACCACGACCAAGCGGCGTACCCTCTATCATTTGCAATTCCAGAGGCTTTACAAGGCCAAAAATGGCGCCGGCGGACAGGGGCGCAATTGCACCGGTAAAAGCGCTGACGCGCTGATCATCGAATTGCCACCCGGCACGCTGGTGCGTGATGCCGATACTGGAGAGATCATCAAAGACCTCGTCGACACCGACGAGGTCTTTGTCGTTGCGCATGGGGGGCGGGGCGGGCTGGGCAACGCCCGGTTCAAATCATCCACCAATCGCACGCCGCGTTTTGCCCAACCGGGGGAACCGGGAGAGATTCGTCGCCTGCGGCTGGAACTGAAGCTGCTTGCCGATGTCGGCCTGGTGGGGTTGCCCAACGCCGGCAAGTCAACCCTGATCGCGGCCATTTCTTCGGCCCGGCCCAAGATCGCCGATTATCCGTTTACCACGTTGAAACCCAATCTGGGGGTGGTTCGATTCGGCCAACGGGAACCTTTTGTGGTTGCCGATATCCCCGGATTGATCGAAGGGGCCCACACCGGTGCGGGACTCGGCATCCGGTTTTTGCGCCATTTGGAACGGACGCGATTGCTGTTGCACCTGGTGGATGTGGCCGCGATTGATGCCGACCATCCGCTTAACGATTTCGAGACGGTCAACCGCGAATTGACCGAATATAGCCCGGCATTGGCCGCCAAGCCCCAACTCGTGGTATTGAACAAAATGGATGTGGATTGGGCCGAGGACGCGGCCGTGCTTTTCCAGGATGCCTATGGCAAGGGAGCCCTTCCGCGGATTTCGGCCGCTACCGGCCAGGGACTCGATGGATTGACACAAATGCTGTGCAACCTGCTGGATCAACTCGATGACGTGCAAGCCGAACAAGACACCTAATACCATCTCCAGAGCCGTGGTAAAAGTGGGTAGCAATGTGCTGACGGCACAAGCCGGTCTGAATCTCGAGGCGATTGATTCGATCAGCGGTCAAATCTGCCGGCTCATGGATCAGGGGCTCGAGATCATCCTCGTTTCATCCGGTGCCATGGCATCGGGTATGAAAAAAATGGGGTTTGCCAAACGACCCGACGCGATTCCCAAACGTCAGGCGATTGCAGCCGTTGGCCAGGCCGGCCTGATTCTGGCGTGGGAAAAGGCCTTCGCCCGTTTTGGTCGTAAAGTGGCCCAGATTCTGCTCACCAGTGATGATCTGACCAGCCGAAAACGCTACCTGAATGCCAGGAACACCCTGCATACCCTGCTTGATTGGCAGGTGGTTCCGATCATTAATGAAAATGACACGATCATGGTCGAGGAGATCAAGCTGGGCGATAATGACAACCTGGCGGCCATGATCGCCCTGCAACTGGATGCCGATATCTTCATTAACCTGACGGATATCGATGGCCTTTACGATAAAGATCCGCGGGTCCATGGCGATGCCCAGTTGATCCACCAGGTGACCACCTACAGCAAGAGTATCGAAAAATATGCCGGCGACATCCCCGGCGCACTGGGCACCGGCGGCATGTTGAGCAAAATCAAGGCGGCCCGTAAAGTGACCGGATCGGGGATTCCCATGGTGATCGCCAAGGGGTATCGTCCGGATGTGCTTGCCAGGATTGCCGCCGGAGAATCCGTCGGCACCTATTTTGTTCCCCGGGCGCACAAATTGAATCGCAAGAAATGCTGGATCGGCTACACCGTGAAGACCCAGGGCACCGTCATCATCGATACCGGGGCGGCCCGGGCCCTGCTCAGCAATGGCAAAAGCCTGCTGCCCAGCGGAATCATCGGTGTGACCGGACAGTTTCCCGCCGGTGCCGCCGTGGCCGTAGTCACCCAGGATAACCATGTCATCGGAAACGGTTTGGTCAATTATAACGCCGACGACATTCGGCACATCATGGGGGCCAAGACCAGCCAGATCAAGGTGCGTCTGGGCCAGAAGACCTACGATGAAGTGATCCATCGGGATAACCTGGTGGTCACCGCGGCGCTGGACAATGCCTAACGGGTGGCGCCTTTGATAAACACGTGATGAGCGAACCCATTCATATCAAAACTTTTTAGGAGCGCGCATGGATATCGAAACAACCATCCGGCAAATGGCCCAGGATGCCAAAACCGCTGCCGGCATCATCAGCCGCAGCAGCACGGATCAAAAGAACCAGGCGCTATTGACCATGGCCGACCTGCTCGAAGAAAAGGCGAGTGGGATTTTCGAGGAAAACCGAAAGGATTTGGTGCGGGCCCAGGCGGCCGGGTTGTCGACGGCCATGGTGGATCGATTGACCGTTTCCGAAAAAACGATTGCCTCCATGGCCGGAGGTTTGAGGGAAGTGGCTGCCTACACCGATCCGGTGGGAACGATGGGGCCGACCCGTATCCGGCCCAACGGCCTGCGCGTATCGAAGATGCGCATTCCCCTGGGGGTCATCGGTATCATCTACGAATCCCGTCCCAATGTGACCATCGATGCGGCCGGGCTGTGTTTGAAATCAGGGAATGCCGTGATTCTACGCGGCGGATCCGAGGCGCTGCACTCCAACCGTGCCCTGGCCGAAATCATCGGTCAGGCGCTCCAGTCGGCGGGCCTGCCCACCCAGGCCGCCCAGGTGGTGCCCACCGAAGACCGGGCGGCGATCAATGTGCTTTTGGCTCAGGAGGCGTGTGTCGATCTGATTATTCCCCGGGGCGGCGAAGGCTTGATCCGATTCGTGGTGGCGCATTCGAAGATTCCCGTGCTCAAGCATTACAAGGGGGTTTGCCATGTGTATGTGGATGCCTCGGCGGACATGGCCATGGCCGAAGACATCGCCTTCAATGCCAAGGTTCAGCGTCCCGGTGTGTGCAACGCCATGGAAACCCTTTTGGTCCACGAGCAGGTTGCCGGTGATTTCCTGCCGGCCGTGGCCAAACGTTTCGCGGCGGCCGGCGCCGAGTTGCGGGGCTGTCCCAAGACCTGCGCCATTTTACCCGACATCAAATCGGCCACGGATGCGGACTGGCCGGAAGAATACCTGGATCTGCGGTTGGCCGTGAAGGTGGTCGACACCATGGAGACGGCCATGGCACACATCGCGCGATATGGATCGAATCATACGGAAGCCATCGTGACCTCCGATTACCGTCGGGCGCACCGGTTCCTGCGGGAAGTGGACGCTTCGGTGGTGCTGGTCAATGCCTCGACCCGGTTCAATGACGGCGGCCAGCTGGGACTGGGCGCCGAAATGGGCATCAGTACCTCCAAACTGCACGCCTTCGGTCCCATGGGGCTCGAAGAGCTGACCACCCAGAAGTTTGTGGTGTTGGGAGAAGGCCAGATCAGGGAATAATTGACGGATTCGTAAAAAGCCCGATATCGGCGTTACGCTTCATCCTTCGTCATTGCGGCGTACTTCAAGTACGCCTCATTCCTCCGGACTCGCAAGCCTTGATCTCGGGCTTTTTACGAATCCGTCTGGAAGAAGACTTTTTACGCGTTCATCAATAATACATAACCCCCGGAACCTCATATGCGCGCAGGACTCTTCGGCGGAACCTTCAATCCGATTCACAACGGCCATCTGATGGTGGCCCGGGAGGTTCTGGCGCATTTCGCACTTGACCGCCTGTACGTTATTCCCTGTTGGACACCGCCTCACAAGCATCCCGCCTATCTGGCGCCGGCAGCCGATCGGGTGCATATGATCCGCCTGGCCCTGCCTGTTGATCCTCGCCTGATGTTGTCCGCAATCGAGATCCAGCGCAAAGGCGCATCGTACACCATCGACACGGTCGACGCATTTGCGACACGGATCACGCCGGGCGCCGATCTGTTTTTGATCATGGGCATGGATGCATTCCTGGATATCCATAGCTGGAAAAAATCCCCATCCTTGCTCGAAGCGGTCCGGCCGGTGGTGGTGACACGCTGCATGGACGATGATGAAAGCGGAGTCGACCCGATCGCGCGCATGGACCATTTTATCCATTCCCGATTGTCAACCGATTATCATCTGCATGCCGGGCAAAATCGTTGGCAGCGTCCGGCAGGTCATACCATTCATTTCTTGGCCACCCGGCCGGTGACGGTATCCTCCACGCTGGTGCGTGATCGAATTCGGGATGGAAAACCCCTCACCGGCCTTGTGCCGCCGGCCGTCGGCGCGTATATTGAACAAAAGGAATTGTATCGATGAATCAACCAATTGATCCCGATCTTGACATTTACGTCAAAGCGGCCCTGGGAAAGAAGGCCATGAAGCCGGTGCTGTTGGACGTCCGCCATCTGACCAGCCTGGCCGACGCCTTCCTGATTTGCCACGGGACCTCCAACCGCCAGGTCAGCGCCATCGCCGAGCATATCCAGCGCGAATTGAGAAAACAGGGCATCAAGCCCCTGAGTGTCGATGGGATGAAAGACGGTCATTGGGTGCTGATGGATTATGGCCATATTATCATCCATGTTTTCTTCGAGGAGACGCGCCGTTTCTACAACCTGGAGGGCCTGTGGTCGGATGCCCGGCGCATCCACAGCGAAAGCCTTCGGCTGGCGGCCGATGGTCCGGAGGACGATGCGGACGTGGACGAATCGGTGTTCATCGAATAACGCATAGCTCGCCAACTCATATCAGGAGATCGTTCATGAGCAGGAAAACCCATATGCTGATTATCCTCGATGGCTGGGGGATCGGTGCCGACGAACCCACCAACGCCGTTCAGGTGGCCGACACGCCGTGTCTGGACCGGCTTCTTTCTACCTACCCATCGACCCGGCTGCGCTGTTCCGGAGAAGACGTCGGCTTGCCGGCCGGGATCATGGGCAACAGCGAGGTCGGGCATATGAACATCGGCGCCGGGCGCGTCGTCTATCAGGATCTGGTACGCATCGACAAGGCCATCGAAGACGGATCTTTTTTCGAAAATGAACGACTCTGCCACGCCATGGACGCGGTATGCGGAACGGGAAAGGCCCTGCATTTGATGGGCCTGGTATCGGACGGCGGCGTACACAGCCAGTTGGCCCACCTGCTGGCCTTGCTCTCCATGGCTGCCAAACGCGGCGTGCCCAAGGTTTTCGTGCATGCCATCTTAGACGGTCGGGACACGCCACCGGACAGTGGCGTCGATTACGTGCAGGCGGTTCAGGATCACATCCATACCCTCGGTCACGGGGCGATCGCCACCCTTTGCGGCCGCTATTATGCCATGGATCGCGACAAGCGCTGGGATCGGGTGGCGCAGGCCTACCGTCTTTACACCAACGGTGAGGGACGCCTGGAAACCGATCCGGTGGCGGCCTTGCGGTCGGCGTACGCGCTGGGGGAAACCGATGAGTTCGTCAAACCGGTGGCCATGGTCGATGGCAACGGCTCGCCCGTGGGAACCATGGCCGACGGAGACAGCATTATCTTTTTTAATTTTCGCGCCGACCGCGCCCGGGAGATTACCCGTGCATTTACCGAAAAAGGCTTTGACGGTTTCGCGCGGCAGGTGACACCGGCGCTTGCCGCTTACACCACCATGACCCTTTACGACGAGACGTTTGACTTGCCCATGGCGTTCGGTCCGCAGCATCTGTCGATGATCCTCGGGGACGTGATCAGCAGGCACGGCTTGCGTCAGCTGCGCATCGCCGAAACCGAAAAATACGCTCACGTGACCTACTTTTTCAACGGTGGGGAGGAGGCGCCCTTTGAAAACGAGGACCGTTGCCTGATTCCCTCGCCGCGGGATGTGGCCACCTACGATCAGAAGCCGGAAATGAGCGCATTTCAGGTGACCGATGAAGTGGTCGACCGGTTAGATTCCGGGCAATACGATTTTATCGTGCTGAATTTTGCCAACATGGACATGGTCGGGCACACCGGCGTGATGGACGCGGCGGTCAAGGCCTGCGAAACCGTGGACCGTTGCCTGGATCGAGTCCTGGATAAACTGCAGTCGCAAGGGGGTGTGGCCCTGGTCACCGCCGATCATGGCAACTCGGAGAAAATGGCCGATCCGGACGGCAAGCCCTACACGGCCCATACCACCAATCCGGTGCGCCTGATTTTGGTGGATGACGCGCGTAGGACCACTCGTTTGCATGAAGGCCGCCTGGGGGACATCGCCCCGACGCTTCTGGCGTTGATGGGGATCGCACCGTCCACAGCCATGACCGGTAAAAATTTGATGGAATGATTCATTCTCCGACAACACAATGTCCCCATTCAACTTATCGGCAACAGCGTCCAGGCCGGTTAGCAGTTCCCCCTGCGTCGATGCCGTGAAGAACCTGAACCGTGATATCCATCACGAGTGTTTGGGATGATGTGGAAAACGGTCGGCAATGAAAAATACCGGTCATGGGATGGAAAAACGGCGACGCGAAGATCCGGGTCGGCAGGCCTTGGACAGTGCCGTGCGGCTGTTGACCCGGCGAGATCATACCCGCCGGGAACTGGACCTCAAGCTGCGCCAAAGGGGATTTGCCGCCCGTGATATCGCCAGTGCCCTGGCTCGCATCGACGAACTCGGATACCTGGACGATACCCGAACCGCCATGGCCATGGCCGATCAATTGACAGGCAGGGGCTATGGTATTCTGCGCATCCGGTATACGCTCGAACAAAAGGGGGTCGACGAGGCATCCATAGCAACGGCCCTGCGCGCTTGCGGGGATGAGACGGCGCAGGTGATTACCGCCAGGCGTGCGCTGGAAAAAAAGCAGCATCGTCTGGCACGGGAAGCCGACCCGCTGAAGCGACGTCAGATCGCCTATCGATTTCTGATGGGGCGAGGGTTTTCGGCCATGGTTATCCGGCGTGCCATCGGTGAGGCCGACGACGTTTTTCTATAACCCTACACAGGATTTCGGGCAATATCGGCCTTGGGGGGAACCCACCGTCTCTGGCTGGGCACCCATCGCCGTTTCCATAATTGTTGACATCATCGAATCGGCAATGCGGTCTGTAAAAGGATCAGCGGCGCAGATAAGTAAAATTGGCGCGCGCTGCGCCCACACGACATTTTTTGGTGAATCCGTGCTGCCGGATGATGGCCAACGCCTGTCTGGCTTCGCTTTGGCGATTGCCAAAGTCGAAGAGCGATTTTTTATCGGAGACGATCTTCCAGCGCCCTTGCCGCTTGCTGACCGCCAGGTGCGCCGGATCGATGGCCATGCAGTCCTCACCGTCCATGGCTCCCCAGGGAATTCCCCCCTTGGCCAGCAAATAGGAAAACGAGGATTGCTGGGAGGCCCCCAGGAAGCATATCCGGTCCATGCGATAATGCCGGATCACCTCGAGGGCCTTGTGGGCGGCGGCCTGGTCGGGGCCGAAATCGAACAGCCAATGCCTTTTGTGGATAAGCTGCCACCGTCCGTCCATCTGTTGGACGCGGATGTCAGACGGATCGAACGGGTGGCAGGCGTCCTTGGCCGGCGGTTGCAATTGTTCCAGTGAGCGCCGGCTCGGTGCGTGAGGATCCTGCCGGTTCCATCGCGATCCCCTGTATCCACTCCGGTTTTTCACTGCCTGTAACGTGTTGCCCCCATTGCTGACCACAAGTTCCATGTCTCCCGCGCCGGCGGCCTGGCCTTTGGGGACATCGGCCCATCTGCCCTTGATCCGTGCGCCGTAAATGCGACCGGAAAAAACCGTTGCCCAGGCCGGTGAGGACGCATTGCTCTCGGCATACCAATACAGTTGGCGTCCCGTTTGGCGTAAATAGTAGGTGCCGCCGTCGTCGCAGGACCATTTGCCGCTCAGATCGGCCCATGCGCTGGCCGCCAGGGTGAATATCAACATGATAACCCCTGCCAAAATGGTCTTGATCGATATCACCCCGTCATCGTTGGACTGCATCATCCGCCTTGTTTTCCGTGTATCGTTTTTGAATCGCACGAATGGCGGGAATGCGATCGATAAAGATTGCTACCAGTTCGGGATCGAAATGCGTTCCGGCGCCCTGAGTAATGCCTTCGATGCTGCGATGTTCCCCCCAGGGTGCCTTATAGCAGCGTCTGGAGCTGAGCGCATCGAAAACATCGGCAATGGCGACGATTCGACCGAGAATGGGGATCTCCTCGCCCCGCTTGCCAGGCAAAGGGCGGGGCGGCCGACGTTCATTACCGGGCAGAGGGGCACCCGTCAACGCGTCCACATGGCCCGGATAGCCGCTTCCATCCCATTTTTCATGGTGGTTGAGAGCAATGGTGGCCGCCGCCTCGTCATAATCGGATTGCAGGTTGGAAAATAAGCGGGCACCATGGATGGTGTGCTGTTTGATGATTTCGAATTCTTGGGGGCTCAGCTGGGTTGGCTTTTTCAGGATCAGGTCTGAGATGGCGACTTTGCCCACATCGTGGAGCATGGCCCCCATGCGCAGCGCATCTCGGGTTTTATCGATCTCTCTTGGGTCGATATGGTGATTCTCGGCCCAGCCTTCGTAGAGTTCCAATGCGATTTCGGCCACCCGGTTGACATGGGCCCCGGTCTCTCCCGGATCACGCATTTCCGCCATGCGGATCATGCGCAGGATCATGGCACGCGTCATTTGGGCCCGTTCCAGGGCGACCGAGGCGATCCCGGCGAAGTGCAGCATCACCTTTTCATCGCTCGTGCTAAACGCCCGGATACCCTTTTTTCGGTCCTGGGCATTGATGATTTGCAGAATGCCCAATACATCCTTTTTCGAGCTCATCAATGGAATAGTCAGCATGCTGCGGGTGAGATAACCGGATATCCGATCGAATTTTTTGCTGAACCGATATCGTTTGGTCGGAGCCAGGTCGTAGACATCGGGAATGTTAAGCAGTTTCCCCGTGGCAGCGGCATAGCCGGCGATGCTGGTGGCGTCGATGGGCAGTGAGTAGGTCGTATAGATCAACTTCTCCCCTGGAGGAAGCTGGCGTTGCAAGGTGTTGTTTTGGGAATGGGCGAATCGAAGGCGCTGGCCCTCTCGGATATACAGGGAGCCGGCGTCGGCTTGGACAAACTGGCGTGCCCGGGTCAATACCCGTTCCAGAAGAATGTCCTCGTCGTGGATCCGGTTGAGTTCGATTCCCAGAACCATCAATGTATCCAGTTTCTGCTTTTCGCTCAGCATGGGTCCATTGCTCCCCAAAAATGGATTAGGAATCAATTTAAACTGCCTCATCCTTGACCGTCAACTTAAAAAAGGGACCCGTCGGGGATCAGCCGAGAGGAGCGTGATCTTGAATATTGATCCGTGGGATGCCGGTTGTTACCTGTCGGTTCGGCTCGGCCTTATTCGGGATGCAGGCAAAAAACGTCTGGGAGATTGACATATAGGATTAATATTTCTATTCTTAACAGCAATTAAGCGCTGTTTCAACTGACACTGTAGTTAATCGAAAAGAGGACCGCATGACGCAGATGTTATCCACCAAAGAGGTGGCGAAGTTCTTGGGAATCAATGAAAAAATGGTCTACACGCTCATTTCGGAGAAAGGCCTGCCGGCCTCCAAGGTGACCGGCAAATGGATTTTTCCCCGGCATCTGGTGGAGCAGTGGGTCGAGGCCAATACGGTCAATTTCCCCGAATCGCACAAGATTTTACCCCCATATGACGGATTGTTGGTCGTCGCTGGTAGCAATGACATCCTCTTGGAAAAAACCATGACCATTTTCAATAGCCGTCATTCGGGGCAGTTGGCCGTTTTCGGAAATATCGGTTCGGTGGGCGGCATCAGCGCCCTGCGTCGCAATCTCTGTCACATGGCGACCAGCCATTTGCTTCAGGAAAATGGGAGTGAGTACAACTTTGAGTTCCTGCAGCGTCAGTTCGATCGCATGCCCGTGGTGGTCAATTTTTGCCGACGGGATCAGGGGCTCATCATCCAGAAAGGCAACCCGCATCACCTCACCGCCGTGAAAGATTTAGGCAAACCCGGGGTCCGTATCGTCAACCGTTCCCTGACCACGGGCACCCGCTTGCTACTGGACCGGGAACTCAAACTGGCGGGCGTTGCCGGCGAGCGAATCAGTGGTTATGATCATGAAGTCAGTCGGCACATGGATGTGGGCTTGGAAATATTGAGCGGCCGGGCCGATGCCGGGCCGGGTATTCGGCCGGTGGCGTCTCTGCTTGGCCTCGACTTTTTACCCCTGCGACAAGAGCGTTACGATTTACTGATTACCCGGGAACGGTTTTTTGACCAGGGAATTCAGTATTTTCTCAGCTTGCTGCACGAAAAGTCGTTTATCGAGACCGCCGAACAGCTGCAAGGCTATGACGTGTCGACTAGCGGCAAGATGATTTTTCCCCACGAACTGGAAGCATCGGAAGCCAGCCAAGGCGAGTAGCCTTTTTTTTAAAAGCTATTTGACAAGCAAAGCGGAGGAGGCAACATGTATAAATTGAGAAAAAGAGGGGGATGGATTGGGTTGACCGTGGCACTGGCCGTATCGGTTGCTTTTTCGGCTACGGCCGCCGACAAGGTGCTGACCATGGCCACGACCACCAGCACCGACAACACCGGGTTGCTCGATTATCTGGCCCCCCAATTTACCGAAGCCACGGGGATCGCGTTGAAATGGACCGCTGTCGGCACTGGAAAAGCACTCAAGCTGGGCGAAAACTGCGATGTGGATGTGCTCTTGGTGCACGCGCCGCCTGCGGAAAAGGCTTACGTGGAAAAGGGGTTTGGCGTCGACCGACGGGAAATCATGTACAATGATTTCGTGATTATCGGCCCGGACAGCGATCCCGCCGGCATCAAGGGCAAGACGGTCGTCGAGGCGCTGGCGACCATCCGGGCCAAGCAAGCCGTCTTTGCCAGCCGCGGTGACAATTCGGGGACCAATAAGAAGGAAATCGCCTTGTGGAAAGCCACCGGTCAGGCCGTGCCCGAAAAGGACGCCTGGTATGTGCAGACCGGTCAGGGGATGCTGGCCACGATCAATATCGCCGCGGAACGCGGCGGCTATACCATGACCGACCGGGGGACCTACATCAAATACGCCGATACCATGAAGGGCAACCCGCCCCTGAACGTCCTCGTGGAAAAGGATGCGATTCTGCTCAACCAGTACAGCGTACTGGCCATCAATCCCAGGCGCTGCACGAATGCCCAATACGATTTGGCCACCGCCTTCTCGGACTGGATGGCCGGTGCCGAGGCCCAGGCATTGATCCGGGATTTCAAATTGCTGGGCAAACCGCTGTTCGTTCCCAACGCAAAGTGATCCCAACGGCCACAACCGTTTGACGCACCGATGCGTTGAACCATTCAATATGCAAAACCAAGGGTTATTTTCATTGACGGCGGGGTGTCAACCCTGTCGTCAATGAAAATAAGGCGTATGGACTTTATTCTTGCCGGATTCATCCAGGCCGTCGGCCTGTTACTCGGCGGTGATGCCCAAACCTGGTCGGCGGTCGCGGCCACGCTCAAAGCCTCGACCGGTTCCATGGTGGTCAGCTTGCTGATGGGCATCCCCGCAGGATTTCTCCTGGGTTACTTTGATTTCCCGGCCAAGCGGCAGGTACGGCTGTTGGTCGATACGGCGCTGGCCCTGCCCACGGTTTTCATCGGTCTGATGGTCTATGCCTTTATTTCCCATCGCGGTCCCCTGGGGCCATTCGGACTGCTTTTCACTTTGCGCGGCATCGTCATTGGCCAGACGATACTGGCCTTGCCGGTGGTGATCGCTCTCAGTGCGACGGCCGTGGAAAGCATGGACCGGCACCTGCGAACGCTGCTGATTTCGTTGGGCGCCAGTCGCAGCCAGCTCTTGGTGAGCAGCCTGTGGGAAGTGCGCTATGGCGTCCTGGCCGCCGGGCTGACCGCTTATGGACGGGTGATGACCGAAGTCGGGATTTCCATGATGGTGGGGGGCAACATCAAATGGCACACGCGTACCATTACCACGGCCATTGCCTTGGAAACGGGCAAAGGCATGTTTGCCACCGGCATCGCCCTGGGGGTGGTTCTGATCGTCATTGCCTTTGGCGTGAATATTTGCCTTTCCTTTTTAAGAAAGAAATAAAAGCAGACGGGTGCCGGCCCCCCGGACCCAATCCATAGGAGCGTTTTTCGTTGTCCCCCCCCATTTATCAGATCGAGCACCTGATTTACCGCTATAACCGCCAGCCGGTTCTGGAAATCGACCGGCTGGCTATCCAGCCGGCATCCATCATCGGCCTGGTGGGACCCAACGGCAGCGGCAAGAGCACGCTGCTCAAACTCATGGCCTTTATCATGCGGCCGACGGATGGGAGAATCCTGTTCGATGGCCGACCGGCGATGCCATTCGACGATATCGTGCGTTCCCAGGTGACCTTGTTGACTCAGGAGCCTTACCTGATGAAACGCACGGTGTTCAACAACATCACTTATGGATTGAAAGTGCGGGGGGACCGTGGCGACTGGTCACAGCCGGTGCATGATGCCTTGACCATGGTCGGTTTGGATCCCGGAGAATTCTCCCGGCGTCATTGGAATGAGCTTTCCGGTGGCGAGGCCCAACGGGTGGCCCTGGCTGCCCGGCTGGTATTGAAACCGCGGGTGCTGCTGTTGGATGAACCGACCGCCAGCGTGGATGCCGCATCCAGTGAATTGATCCGCATCGCATCGTTGGGTGCCCGCGGTGAATGGGGAACGACGCTGGCGATTGCCAGTCATGACCGCGAATGGCTCTACGACGTTTGCGATGCGGTGATTCATCTGTTCAAGGGGAAAATCGTGGGCGCCGGTAGAACGAATATGATTTTTGGGCCCTGGGTGGCCGGCGACGGTGCCTCGCATTATAAGCGCCTCGGTGACGGGAAGCGTTTGCCGGTTTCCTCCCCGCCCCATGCCGACGCCACGGCCTTCATCGATCCCGCGGCCATCCGGCTCTTTGCCAGAGCAAAAACGGGCCCTGGCGGAAACCGGGTAACCATTGACGGGACCGTCACCCGCCTGTCCATGGAGAAAGAACACGGAACGCTGTTTGCCGATGTACGGGTCGGTGCCCTCACCCTGGTCGTGCGCGTCGACGAATCCCACCTGGCGGCCATGACCCTTCATCGGGGCTGGCCGGTTACCCTTGCCTATGGACTAGACGATATCACATGGAAGTAATCTCATCCTTTGAGTTCTGCTCAATGGTTGATACAACACATTCATTTTTAATTGGATTTCATGGATACTGGATCTTCATCAGTCATAAAAAGGATTGACAGACCCGCTTCTTTTATTTAATCGTGTAGGTGCTTTTTGTTCGTTGGTTGGCGCCTGTTTGAAAAGCCCGTCCAGGGCTCGCTAACGGTGTTGGAAAACGACTAAAATGCTCCAAAATATGATCGATTCGCCGTTCATGAGTCGTTTTTCGCTTCGTCATCGGATCCGATCCAGACTTTTCAAACCGGTTTTTCAAGAACCGAGAAAGTCTTTTTTTTCTCATAATACGATCATTCTCATTGATTCGACATTTTCGCCAAGGATCGGGACGTCAGAACCCACAGCCGGCTGCAATCCCCGCTGCAGACTTGTAACTCATAGATATTGAAAAGAATAGTCGTCGGCTGGATGTTGCCTAACGATTGAAAAATGACAGACGATCATTTTTTCGGCGGTGGTTCAATATCGATATGAAATAACCGAATCGGGTATTAGACAATCGGAGAAAATCAGTCGTAACGACAAGGAGGAGGGATGAAAGCACATTTACACTATATCTGTATTTTTATGGTTGTCCTGTTCCTGGCAAGTTGTGCGCCCAAGAGTGTTTTAGAGCCGGTGTCGGAGGAGGACAATCCCGCCCACCACTATCTGATGGGCATGGAATTGATCGACCAGGGGCAGACGATCGAAGCCGCGGCGCGGTTCGAACGCGCCCTGCAATTGGAACCTGCGTACCCACCCGCCCTGGCGGGCAAGGCGCTGGTCACGGCCATGACGGTAGAGACCCAGGTCGATGGCGAGCATGGCGCGGTTGCCTTGAAACAGGCCCTGGAGCTGATTGAGGAGGCCGAGGACGAAGCCGACGGTGACACCCAGGAATTTTGTATTCAGGTCACTGCCATTCGGGTGTATACGCATGCCAAACCGAAAAAATGGCTTGACAACGCCCAGGATGCCTACGATGCCGCCACCTCTCTGAAAGCCGTCAATGTGGCTGAACTGCCCTATTATCGTGCACTGGAAGCTGCCGATTATTTCATGGGGCGGGCCGCTTACAAGGCATTTCAGTTCAGGGACGCGGAAGACCTTTTGTCCAGGGTCACCCAGGCACCGCCGGGCCGCTGGCACCAGCCGGCTAGCGCGCTGTTCAAGAAAGTCCACAAGATCGTACGGGCCATGGCCAACTACACCCTGACCGATGTGGCCAAGCGCATCGCCATCAAAGATGAGGTGGTTCGTGTCGATGTGGCGGCCCTGTTGGTGGATGAGATGCGTCTGGATCGACTCATGGCCGGTCGTATCCCCGTACCGGGCAGCAAACCCAAGAATTCCTTCGTGCCTGCGGATATCATCGACAATCCTTTCAAGGCCGAAGTGCTGACGGCCACGGCCTGGGGATTGCGCGGACTCGAGCCCCAGTACGACGAGACCACCAAGGCATTCCTCTTTCATCCCAACGAGCCGGTGAAACGCAAGGAGCTGGCGTTTATTCTGGAAGATTTGTTGGCTAAAATCACCGGTGACGAGACCCTGCCAACCAAGTATTATGGACAGAAAAATTCTCAGTATCCGGACGTTTCCCCCAGTTCGTCATGCTTCAATGCGGTCGTGAATGTGGTTAGCCGCAACCTGATGGAGACCGAACTATCCGGGGCCTTTCGGCCAGAGGAGGTAGCCGATGGTGCCGAACTGCTTTTGGCGGTGATGCGTCTGCGCGATGCGATGAACATTTACTAATCGAACGAGGAGACGGACCATGATGAAAAAAAGGTTGATGATTGTAGGGTTGTGCATCGGTTTAATCGGCACCGCCTGGGCCCAGGAGGAGTGGAAACCGGTTACCGATTCGGCCAGTGTTTTCCAAGAGGGCTATGTGCAGGTCATCGGCATGTCGGAAGAGGGACAGAGTCGATACAAGGCCAAGCGTGCCGCCCAGGTGGTGGCCCAGCGTGATTTGCTGGAAGCCCTGCAGGGATTGACCCTCACGGGGGCGACCTCGGTGGGCGACGGGATGCTCGAGTCCGATGAAATCAAGACCAGTGTCGAAGGATTCTTGAAGGGCGCCATGATGTGCGGTTGGAAATATTATCCCGACCAACGCTATGCCGAAGTGTGCATGCGCGTCAACATCCGCGGCCGGGGCAGTGTCTATGAAACGCTGTTGCCCCTGGTCCAGGAAGATCGCCTGATCAAGGAAAAGAAACCGGCCTACGCGCCGACGCCCCAGGACATTACCGAGGCCAAAACCAACCTCGAAGCGAAAGCGGCTGAAACCGGTGAGCCCAAGCCCGAGGTGGCGCCTCCCACCGAACTGAAGAATCCCCATGATGGCCTGATCGTCGACGCGCGCGGATTTCAGTTCCGGCCGGCATTGGTCAACCGGATTCTGACCGAAAAAGAGCAGGTTGTTTTCGATCCGTCCAAGATTTTAAGCAACGTGCTGGTCGAGCGCGGATGTGGCGGGTTTACCACCGACGATGGCAAGGCCAAGGCGCTACTCGAAAATTGGGGCAGCAAAAATCCCATGCTCATCCGCTGCGTCGACGTGGCCAACTACACGGAAGCGAAAATTTCCCAGGATGATGCCGCCGCCGTGTTTGTCCATGACCAGAAGTCCAATATCCTGGCCCAGGCCAGGGTCGTATTCCTCTTGCAGTAAGCCGAAGAAACGAACGACACGCTAATGACAACCGAGTGGATAGGTCGAATGCGCACGAATTGGATCCTGAAAATCCTGCTGGGATTGGTGTGGGTGGTGGCATCCTGTGCCCCCACACCAACGACAACCGATAGCCGGTCCATTGACGCGGCGGCATTGCCGAAAACCCTGGCGGTGCTGCCGATTCGCTTTCTTGCCGTGGAAGAAGAGGTGCCCGGCGATTTTCCCCTCGAGTCGGAAAGCGAGAAAGGCCGCTTTGTCGGCGAACTGGCACGTGGTGTGATCCACAACCAGTTGGCGGGCAAGGGCTACGACATGCGGGTGTTGAACCAGGTGGATCAAAAACTGGGCGCCGATAGGTGGCAAGACCTGACCCCGCAAGTGATTTGTGAACGACTGGACGTCGACGGGATCATTTACCCCGAAATCGTTACCGCGACCATGGTCACCGCGGTGGCCTACGATTTGTTCAAGATCGAGGCGAAGATAAAAATGGTCAACCGCATGGGGACGGAGCTGGGCGTTTGGCAGGACCGTGCCTCCAAACGCAAGATTTCCCTGCCCACCAGTGTCGTTGGTCTGACCGCGACGGTGGTCGGTGCCCTGGTCGACGACCCGGCAAAAAAACAGATGCGGCTGGTCATCTATGATTGGGGATACCGGGTTTGCCAGTTCGTACCCGATAACCCCCAGGGAACGCGCCTGCCCGAGATTTTATCCGTGGAATCCAATGTCGATCGGGGTGTTTTTGCCGCCGGCAGTTCGATCAATGTCAAGGCATCCGCCGAGAGCGATTTGAGCTGCAGCTTCGATCTGGGGGATTTCAAGACGGATTTGCCCATGGTGCCTGTGGGCGATGGCATTTACCAGGGCGTGTATGTGGTGCAAACCGGCGATCAGGTCGCCGGACAGCCGCTTTCCATTCGTCTGGTTCGTCCCAACGGGGTCGAGCGGGTCTGGATCGAGGCGGGGGCGACGGTGACCATTGACGGGGTCTTGCCGCCGGTCCCGGAAGAGTTAACCGCCCGGGCCAGGAATGAAGGTGTACAATTGACCTGGTCCTTGCCCCAAGGAGAGGCCTTGAAGGAATTCGTGGTGGAAAAAAGCACCACCGCCGTCGGTGATTTCTCGGTCTTGGCCCAGAGCAAGCAATTACAGTTCCTGGATGGTGATGTTTCCCAGGGGCAGACCTATTACTACCGGGTTTGTACGGTGGATATGGCCGGCAATCATTCGGGCTATGGCCCGACCACGCCGGTTACGGTGCCATTTTTCGATGAAGTGGTTTTAGGCGCGGAATTGTCCGGTAACTTGGTTCCCGGTGCCTACCGGTTGACACAGGAGTCACACGTCCCCATCGGTAGTGTGCTTTCCATCGGACCCGGCACGACGATCACTGTTGAGGGCGATAGTCGTATCGTTGTGGATGGGATGCTGCGGGTTGCCGGTTCAAGCCAGCGTCCGACGACCTTTGAAGGCGATGGGTGGACGGGCATCGCGGTTTCCTCTCGGGGTCAAGCGCAATTGACCGATGCCGTGCTGAAAGGGTGTCGCCCATGCCTGGAAAATGCCGGTAATGCAACACTGGCGTCGGTTTCGGTGAAAGGTTCCCGGGGCGATGGCCTCGTACTGACGGATGAGGGCGTGATGGCCCTGACCGGTGTGAATGTTGTCGGGTGTGAACGCGGGGTTGTTATCGCCGGTGGCAGGGGCACCATCGAACAGAGTGTGCTCAGTGGGAACACCGTCGGCCTGGACATCACGGGGGGAGATGTCGTCTTGCATGGCAATAGCCTTTTTGATAATACCCAGAGCGAGTTGCGAACGAACCGCAAAATGGTTCTGGCTGAAAATTATCTGGGGACCGCGACCGTAAAAGATATCAAAGCCGATGGCGATATCCTGGTCAAGAGCCTTCTGGATGCGCCGTACCCACACGGTCGCAAGGTGGTGCTCTTCGATGACAAGGCCATTACACCGGAAGTGATGGATCGCCGTTTCGAGGAACACAAACGAAAAGGGATCGATGCGTTCACCAAGCGCCGATTTGGAGACGCCCACCAGGAGCTAACCGCAGCGCTGACGATCCGCAAAGATCCGGAAGTCTTTCTTTACCTTGCCTATGCCCAAAGCAGCATGGGCGAAGAAGACAAGATGGTCGAAACGCTGGAGCAAGGCCTCAGTGCGTTTCCCTATGAAGTGCGTCTTTATCAGATCTATATCAAATATTTGGCGGCTAACGGTGAAAATGAAAAGGCGTTGAACCTGTTGAACCGGGCCATAAAAATGAACCCGGACGATCAGAATCTGCTGTTTATGAAGCAGTATATCCGCCCCACCACCGAGTCTGAATGAACGCACGATGCTGAACGCGCAAGGGCCCTAATCTTCACGGTTGAGACGCATTGAGAGGTTTGCCGATGAGACGCTCCCACCTTCGATGGGCATTACCGCTATTTTTCTTTCTGCTGGCCACACCCACCTTTGCCGATATGTCTCCCGAAACCCTGGAAAAGGAACATCTGGCCCGCTACTGCATCAACTACGCCAGTTATCTAATCGATGTCGGCAAGTACCTCGAAGCCCTTGAGAACCTGGAAACGGCTGCCGAAACCACCGTCATCACCAAGACGCGGACCGATGCCTTGCTGGCCAAGGCAACCCTGCTGGTTTCTTTCTTGGACGCACCCGAACAGGCGCTGACGGTCTACCAAAAACTTGCCCAAGGAGACGACCCGGCCGCCGAGACCGCCGCCTATCGGGAAGGCCTTTTGCTCTTCGATCTTCAGCGCACCGAGGAGGCCCGGGCCAGTCTGGCCCGGTACCAAAAACGGTTTCCCGAGGGGCGGTTTCGATTTCAGGTCGAGGCCCTGGAGAAGGAAATCGATCGGATGATGCCCGCGCCGCCTCCCCCCCCGCCTCCAAAGCCCCCCGTCGAAAAGCCGGCGCCGCCGACATTGCGTGTCCGCGTGGCCTACACCACGAAAGATGCCCACATCACGGGCAGTGCCCCGGTATGTGCCGCGAATGTGGGGTGCAGGCAACGGTTCACGCTTCGGGTCAAGAACGGTCAATTGCTGATCGATGGGGCCACGGCCCCGCAGGTACCCGTGGTTTTCGAGAGTGAAAAACCATTGACCATTATCGCTCAAAAAAAGGAGAAACAGCTCCGTGGGCGGCTGGTGGCCAGCATCAAAAGTGGCAAGTTGCTGGTCAATAATGTCGTGGATATCGAAGATTATCTGCTCAGCGTGGTCCCCTCCGAGAATCCCGCCTCCTGGCCCATCGAAAGTCTCAAGGCACAGGCCGTGGCCGCCCGAACTTACGCATACTATCAGCTCTTGCATCGAAAAAATTGGGCCTACGATCTGGTGGATTATGCCGGCGACCAGGCTTATGGTGGCATGGCCAAGGAGCATTCACGCAGCACCAAGGCGGTCAAGGCAACCCAGGGGGTGGTGTTGACCCACGACGATAAGCCGATTTTGGCCATGTTCAGCGCCAACAGCGGTGGTTATACCGCCGATGCCAAAGCGGTTTTCGACCTGCCCAAGCCCTATCTCGTCGCCCGCCAGGATCCGGCCAGCCTGCACGGCAGCATGGCCCAATGGACCCGGCGGTTCACTACTGCGGACGTGGTGAAGGCCCTGGCAACAATAAACATCAAGGCCGACGGACTAACGGCCATCGAAGCGGAACAACGGGGACCATCGGGACGCATCATCAAAATCCGTTTGGTGCTCGATGACGGCACCCGCAAGGTCCTGCGTAACCGGCCCACCTTGCGACGCGCGCTGAATCTGCCCGAGATCTTGCATGATATTGACAAAAAGGACGATACCTTTATATTTCATGGTCACGGATGGGGGCACGGCGTCGGGTACTCTCAGTGGGGAAGCGCTTACCTGGGTAAAGAGAAAAATTACCTGGAAATTTTGGCATTTTATTATGGCGATGTTCGACCCGATAAACTGTGGTGATATGACAAGGAAAGATCGCGTGCGAATGATTGGTGATCCAACGGGAGGGGGTGCCGGCTTGGCCCGGAATCGATTCAGTGTCAGACGATTGGGAGCCTTTTGCTTGATGTGGGGGAGCTTGACCTTCCTTGCCCTGTTTACCCTGCCTTCGCCGACGCTGGCCGCCGATGCGACCGAAGATGTCGTCCGGCGAATTATCGGGAATCAGGAAAAACTGGCCAATGTCAACCAGCGAATCCAAAAAGAGATTCTGCTCTCCGGCCAGGACCAGGCATCGTCCCAGGCGGCGGGCGAACAGCGCATGGCCAAGCTCCGCGAACTGAAATTCATGTATCCGCGTCTGCTCAATGCATTGAAGAAAAGCACGAGCCTGGCCACCGAAAAAAGTCGCCTGGAGAAGGCCATGGAGACCGGTCAGGCATACCTGATCACGGAGCCGAAACCGTATTCGCTCCGTCTTTACGACGACATTCTGGACAGCGTCGCGGTCTTGGACCAAGAGCAAACCCTGTTGCAGACGTCCATCAATAACGCTGAGCTCAAGCTTGAAAAAAGCCGGCAAGCGCTGGAAAAGGCACAGCAAGCCTGGCGCCGGATCAAGGAGAAGATGCCGGCCGACCGACCGCAAGGATCGGCGGATGCGATCCAATATGCCAATGCCGAGTTGGATCGCGAAATCGCCGAGACAACGCTCGCCTTGGCCGAGGAACGCCTCAAGGATTACCAGCACCAAATGGAACTGGTGGCCCTGAAGCGGACCGCAGCCGATCGTAAACTGGAAACGGTGCGCAAGGATCTTGCCTTCGATCCCGCTGCGCTGGACCGGGTCATGGTCGATCTGGACCAACAGAGAAAACGGGTCGATCGTTATCTGCAAGCCGTCATCGATGGCCAGAAGGCCTTTGAACTGCAGTGGCAGGCGGACCAGCTTTTTAATCAGGCGACCGATGTCGCCGACCGGGCGCGGCAAGCGCGTGATGCGTGGCAACACGCCTATGAAACCACCCTGCAACGAACCGAGGAGATGGGCCAGTTGGTCAGCCGCCAACAGCAGCTATGGAATTACCGGTTTAGCCTGCTCAAAGGCGATGTGGCCGTGGATGATTTGAATCTTTGGGAAACCGAAGCCATGGCCGCACGCCAGCAGGCCCAGCAGGCCATCCGGTCATATCAAACGGACCAGGTGAATTTGCATGCCCGCATCGATGCCGTGGAAAAGGATCGCGATACGCTGGATGCGGCGGCCAAAAAATACGCAACGCATCAATTAAGCGCCTTCAAGGAGATCAATTCGGTCGGCCAAGCCTACCTCTCCCTGCTCCTGGCGAGCGAACAATTGTCCTCGCGGCTGTTGGATGAAATCGCTATTCAGGATCGTCCCGTATCGATCTGGGACCGGATGGCCGGTGCGGGGTCACAATTCAATACCCTCTGGAATTTTGAGTTGTGGGTCATCGATGAACATGGTGTGACGGTCGGCAAGGTGATCACCGCATTGGGTATTTTGATCATCGGTGTTTTCATCATCAAGCAAGCCACCCATCTGTTGGCCAGACGAATGAAAAAGGCCAACCTCGAGCTGAGCAGCGCCGCCGCCATGGAGAAGCTCTTGTTCTATCTTGGTTTCCTGATGGTGCTGCTCTTTGCCTTGCATACGGTCAACATTCCCTTGACGGCGTTCACCTTTCTAGGCGGCGCGTTTGCCATCGGTCTTGGTTTTGGCGCCCAGAACCTGATCAACAATTTCATCAGCGGTTTCATCATCATGGCCGAACGACCGATCAAAATCGGCGATATCCTCGAATTCGGAGACAAGTGCGTTCGCGTGGAGGAGATCGGCGCCCGCTGCACGCGGGTGAGAACGGGCGAAAACGTCCACATCCTGGTGCCCAACAGCAGTTTCCTGGAGAACGATATCACCAACTGGACCCTTTCGGACAAGATGATCCGAGCCAAAATCATGATCGGCGTGGCCTATGGTTCTCCCGTGGAGAAGGTAACCGAATTGTTGCTTGCGGCCGCCGATGAAACCGAACTGATTCGGAAGTCTCCCGCGCCCTTCGTTATTTTCGAGGAGTTCGGAGACAACGCGTTGATTTTTGAAATCTATTTCTGGATTCGGGTTGAAAATGTGATCGAAAAAAGAAGAATTTCAAGCACGTTGCGTTACTCCATCTGTGCGTCATTTGAAAAACACGATATCGTGATTGCTTACCCGCAACGGGATATCCATCTGGATACGCTCTCTCCCCTGAAGGTTCAAATGATGGAATCCGTCGGTGGAAAGGATTAAAATCATGGGCGGATTATTGAGAGGGATAGTGTTTCTGGTCGTTGTCCTGCTGACGGTCGGTCAACCGTACGTCAGTGAGTCTGACGACCAGTGGGTTCCCTTGCATGTCGACTCGCGGGATCGGATCAGAAAAATCATCAAATCGGAGGTGGAGAGCCGCAAGGGGTTTTCGACCCGCGAGGAAGACAGACGCATTTCCGCCCGGGTGGAAGCGCAACGCCAGAAGGAGGCCTCGGCATACAAGGCTGCCATCGATGCGGCAACCAGCGAATATCGACGCTCGAAAAAGCGGCTGGATGATCTGGAAGCCCAATTCCAAACGGCTTCCTACGATTTTGAGGAGCTCAATAAGACGGTTATCAACATTCAGACCACCATCCAAAATATCGACAATCAGATCGCCCGCTATGAATATGATCGCCAGCTGCAGAAAGACTCCCTGCAAAAATGGCTGAAAACAAAGAAGCAGGGAGAGGTGGCGGTGGCCGTGATCTATACCCGGGGGTTCCTGGACTCGGCCCACAAACTGGAACGTCTGGCCGACCAGGTATCGGCACCCCTGATGGCCAAACACATGGGAACCTATATTCAATCGCGCAGCAACGTTCTCGATAGCGTGCTGACCAAGGATTTCATCAGAGCCGTGGAAGAGGGGACGGCCAAATGGAACCGTGATGAACCACTCTTGATGGCCTTGATGAAAGGTCCTCAGGGAACGACCTACCTGCGCATCAAACGCTATGAACTCTATCCCTATCAGGCGCCGGATACGAAACCCAGCGACGCCGTCAGCCGCACCACGGATGCCCGGGCACGCATCCTCAACTCCATGAATGATTTAAAGCTCTTTCTTACCGAGAATAATTTCGCTTTCGATGACTATAACTTCAGTCGCGTGGAAAGCATCCTGCGTGAAATCAATTTAATCAATAAGCAGGCGGAGGAAGATCAACGGGAGCAGTTGATTTCATTCAGTGAACGAATCGGATACCTGGCCAAAAAACTCACCAGTGCCCGATCGGACAAGACCTTTCAGCTGAAGAATCTCTCGGATAAACAAGCAAAATTGGTGCAATCCAAGAAAGAACTGGAAGTGATCCGATTGAAAAAGGATGACGCTGGAATGTCTTTCAAAAATGCCCAGGCGGCCTTGCAGGAGAAAAAGCGCGTTCACGAGTCGATTATCGTGAAATCCAGCCTGGTCACGGTCAAACGATCGGAGACGCCTGCCGAGGCGTCGGCCGAAGCGGTGATCGAAGGATTGAAGGATGTCTTGAATGATGCCCGCTTGCAGCATTCTTCCTCGACAACGGACGTGGTCGACGCCAAACTCGTTGCCGAACAGCAGACTCAGTCCGTCACCGATGCTCGAATTCTCGCCCTGTGCCCGATATCATTTCTCAATGAAGGGGATGCCATCCGTGTCAAAATGGCTTTTCGCGTTCGGACCGTGCTGGATGACAAGCCGCTTGTCATCGCCGATGCATCCACGGATAAAGGGACCCATACGCCTCCGGTCGTCAAACCGTCCCCATCACCGGCTAAACCGCCAGCGGATGCGCCTGCCCACAAGACGGTAACCGTGGATAAGCCAAAGCCAACCAATGGCGGTATGCAAATCGCCACTCCGATCCCCCAGGATTCGAAACCCGAATTAAGCCATAACGCATCGATTCAAGCCGGGCCGGTCATGGCCGTCGAGGCATTGTCCTGTCAGTTCAATCTGGAAAAGGTGACCCGATCCGGCGGCAACCTGACCTTTTACGTGAAGGCCACCAATAAGTACGGCCGAACCCAATATCTCTTGTTTTACGACGAATCCTGTGAGTGCGATCGATCGATGATTTCAGGAACCCATGGCAAGCCGATTAGCGTGAGCAAGGTCTACCTCTGGCAGGGAGATAAAAAAACCGACGTCACCGAGGTCTCTCGGGGGTTGCCCATGGAGCCGGACTCGACCATCGATGTGGAATTGGTTTTCAAGGAAATGCCCCATGCTACCAAGCTGATTCTCAAACCCGTCGTCGGTACGCGTAAGCTTTTCATCTATAGCTGGTGGTCAGACGATGTGACCTTCAAAAATTTTCCTCTGCCCTGATGAAGCGCGTTGAACAATCCACGGTGAGCGATTAGCCCTTATCCGTATCCGTTAAGCATTTTCTTTGAATAACACTGGATGCGCAGTGTGTTAGGAAACAACATGCCCAAACTAAAAATTTTCTTTATTCTGTTCGGGTGTTGCCTGGTCTCGGGGATCGTTTTTGCCCAAGGAGCAAAAAATCAGTCGCGTGCATCTATTGTACTGACCACCGAAGGCGAGGCCTGCCTGGGGCAGGAGCATTCCCGTGAGCAGACCGAAAAATTGGCCCTCGAAGAAGCCAAACGGCTGGCCACCGAATATGCCAAGAGCCATGTGACCGACACGACAACCGTTGCGGAAGGCCGACTCATCGAGGACCTGATTACCTCCTATGCCAAGGCCTCGGTGCGCGTCATCGAGGAACTCGAGAAAGCCTGGTATCAAACCGATCCCAAAACCGGTTTCGTCGATTCATGCTATCGGGTGAGGCTCAAGCTGGAGGTGATCCCCGTTGAATCCAAGACCCCGACAGCGATGTCGCCCCAGGGCCCGCTGGCGGTGGAACTCTGGACGGACAAGGACGTCTATCGCATCGGCGATACGATGACCTTCTTTTTTCGGGGCAACAAGCCTTTTTACGCCCATGCCGTGTACCGTGATGCGGAAGGTCATTTGATCGAGGTCACCCCCCATGGCCGGTCCCGGCACTACAACGGGGGCGTCATCTATCAAATTCCGGACGCCGATGATTCATTTACGCTTAAGATTACCCCCCCCGTGGGTAACGAAAATTTGATCCTCTATGCATCGACCCAGCCCATGGCGGGTTACGCCGGCCAAGTGGCGGGAGATGGAGATCTACTGGTGATCACGCCGTCGACCCAGCCCATGGACGTCGCTACGCGGGGGCTGACGATCCTGCCCGGAAAGCAAACCGACGGTAATGGCGCCAAAGCCGAATTTGCCGAGGTCAAGGCTACGGTGCGGGTTGAGTGAACCCTATAGTGGCAACATTAGGGTGAAGCAACCGGGTCGAAGGAAAAACGTTCCAGGCCGATTATTTCTTAGGCGCTTGAATCGGTGCCGAGGTAGTTCCGGCACCCCTGCAGGCTGGAGAGCTTGGGAAAATCCAGTTCGGAAATCTGTCCGCCGGTTTCTTCCTGCAACTTGAGAATGAATTTAAGAAAATCGACGGAGTCAAATTCGAACTGATCGCGAAAGGGCAGTTCCGCTTGAAGGTCATCGATGGGGACGTCGGGGGCGACTTGCTTGATCGAATCCAGCACGATCCGATCAATGTCCTTGTTTCGCATGTTGGTTCCTTTTTGGTGAATCCGTTCAAAAACGGATAGTTTCAGGGCATCCGACTCTACCCAATAATTGCAACATTAGGGTCTATAACGCCAGCGAAACCTCTGTGACGCCCGGATCGTCCGGAATACGTCGGCGCGTGAAGCCTAGCGCGTTGCATAGGGCCAGCATGGAACGATTGTCATTGAGCACTTCACCGAAAATGTGGCTGATTCCCCGTGTGCGCGCATAGTCGATTATGCGCCGCATGAGCATGGGGCCCAAGCCGAGTCCGGTATTTTCCCTACCCAACAAAATGGCAAATTCCGCTTTTTCGCGGTCCGGATCGGTATGAAACCGGACCACGCCGAAAAGGTCGCCTCCCCGGGGTGTATCACTATCGGTCAAAACCAGGGCCATTTCACGGTCGTAGTCGATCTGGGTCAGGCGGGCGGCCAGGTCATTGGGCAGCATTTTCATGGGATGCAAAAAACGCAGGCGGATATCCTCGGGTGGCAGACTGGCGAAAAGCCGCTGAAATGCCGGTCCGTCTTCGGGACGAATGGGCCGGATCAACAGGGGCCGTCCGTCGGGCAGGTCGATTCGCTGTTCGAGTTCCGCCGGGTAGGGACAGATGGCCAGACGCCGACCGGCCGGTCCATCGGCCGTTTGAACCCGCAGGCGTGCATCCAGTACCAATGTTCCGCCAGGGTCGCATAAAAACGGATTAATGTCCAGTTCTACTATCTCACCAAAGTCGCAAATCAGTTGCGAGATCTTCACCAGCGTAGCGGCGATTTCATCCAAATTGGCCCCGGGAATGTTTCGGTAACCGGTCAGTAAGTGAGAAATTCGCGTGCTTTGGATCATTTCCCGGGCCAGGTTCATGTTCAGTGGCGGAAGCGCAACGGCGCGGTCCATGATGACCTCGGTGGCCGTGCCGCCATGCCCGAAGAGCAGTACCGGCCCGAACTGGGCGTCGACACTCATGCCCAGGATCAGCTCATGGGAATGGTCCTTTTGGATCATGGGTTGGACGCTGAACTGTAAAGGGGGGGTACCGGGAGGAACCCGACCCAAATGCGCCTGCATCCATGCCGCCCGTTCCCGAACGGCGTCGGGTGTCTCCAGCCCGATGGCCACGCCACCGACATCCGATTTATGCACAATGGTCGGGGAAAGGGCCTTCAATACCACCGGCCCACCGATTTCCTCGGCAATCTGAGCCGCCGAGGCGGGGGTATCCGCGGTCACGGTCCGTACCACAGGAATGTCATATGCGGAAAGCACCGCCTTGGCCTCGGTTTCCAGCAGCCAGTGACGGCCCTCGGCCACTGCCATGTCGATGATGGTCCTTACGGTTTTCGGGTCTGGGGTGAACGCCTTGGGAATGTCCTGCGGGACTTCAATGAGCATGGCTTGGCCGTGCCGATAGCGCACCATCTGCATGAACCCGCGGATGGCCTTGGTCGGGGTTTCGTAGCAGGGGATCCCCTGTTCGCGAAACATCTGCCGTGCCGCTTCGGCCGGGCCTTCACCGATCCAGCAACCGAGCAGGCTACACCGCCGAGCGGAAACGGACCGATGCTGGATCGTTTCCAGAACCGCCTGGGCCGCCTCGGTGCTGGAACCCATGGCCGTGGGGCAATTCATCACCAGCACGGCGTCCACCCCCGGGTCTTGGACGATCGCGTTCAAGGCCTGGGTGTAGCGCTCGGGGGTGGCATCGCCGATGATATCCACCGGATTGCCATGGGACCAGGTGGATGGCAATGCCGTATTCAAGCGATCCATGGTGGCATCGGACAATTGTGCCAGGGTGCCCTGGCGATAGATCAAGGTGTCGGTGGCCATGACACCGATACCGCCGCCGTTGGTTAACAGGGCCAGTCGGTCACCGGTCACCGGCTGTAGCATCCCCAGGGTTGAAACGGCGTCGAAAAGGGCTTCCAGGTCATTGACGCGCAGGATGCCCGCGCGTTTGAAAGCCGCCTCGTATACGGCATCGCTGCCGGCCATGGCCCCGGTGTGGGAGGCGGCCGCCAACGCACTGGCGCCGTATCGTCCGGCTTTGACCACAATCACCGGTTTGATGCGGGCGGCCGCCCGGGCTGCGGACATGAATTTACGGACCTCGGTGATGGACTCGATGTAAAGCAGAATCGCACGGGTATGATTGTCGGTACCCAGGTAGTCCAGCATGTCGCCGAAATCGACGTCGGCCATGTCCCCCAGTGAAACCAGATGTGAAAAGCCGATCCGCCGATAGGTGGCCCAGTCGACCACCGTGGAAAGCAAGGCGCCGGACTGGGCCACGAAGGCCAACCGGCCCGGCAGGGGCTGAATATGGATAAAGCTGGCGTTTAGATCCCGGCGGGGAAGCATCAGGCCGAAGCAGTTGGGACCGATGATGCGCATGAGATGGGGACGGGCCGCCTCGAGCATGGCACGGCACAGGGCCTGTCCTCGGGCGCTGCCCCCTTCACCGAAACCGGCCGTAATGACCACCGCGGCCTTGGTCCCGCGGGTTCCCAATTGCGTAATGATATCCGGGACCGAATCCGGCGGTGTGGCGATGACGGCCAGATCAGGGGCCGTTGGCAGGCTGGCGACATCGTTCCAGCAGGGGTGGCCGTCGATTTCGGATCGCCTGGGATTGACCAGAAAAACATCACCATCGAATCCGGCAGCGGTGATATTACGCAGGGCGACCGAGCCAACGGTTCGCGGTTTGGCACTGGCACCGATCAGTGCCACCGACGATGGATTGAAGAGGACGTCTAGGTTGCGTACACTCATGGGCATCTCCTTTTGGCACCCCCCAATGGGGCAACATTGAGGGGTGCCAAACCGAGGAAAGGGAAACCGGTGCTCAGGACTGCTCGGCAAGCCACCGGCGGACGATTTTACCAGCCTGATTTTTGGGCATGGCCGCGGTAAAAACGATTTCGCGTGGCGCCAGGGCCGACCCCAGCCGTTGCCTGGCAAAGGCCATGATTCGGCCGCGCAGTGCCTCACTGGCCGCGACACCCGGATGAAGGCTGATGTAAGCCCTGACCCGTTGACCGAGGTGGTTGTCGGGTATCCCCACCACACCAGCTTCGTAAACATCCGGATACTCGAGTAAAACGCTTTCAACCTCAAAGGGGCTGACCAGATGGCCGGCCGTTTTGATCATGTCGTCGACCCGACCCACAAACCAGAACGTGCCATCGGCATCGCACCGGGCAAGATCGCCGCTCAGGTACCACGAGTCCACAAATCGCCGTCTATAGTGCTCGCCATCCCCGATCAGACCACGGAACATGCTCGGCCAGCCGGCGCTAAAGGCCAATTCGCCGACTTGACCCGGCCCGCACGGCGCGATCCCATTGCCGGGCCCGGTTCGGTGCAACACGGCTGCCTGGATGCCATCGACAGGCGATCCCATGGCACCCGGTCGAGGCGCAACATGGGGGCCATTGGCAATCATGATCCCACCGGTTTCAGTCTGCCACCAGGTATCCCGAATCGGTACACCAAGGGCGTCCCGGCCCCAATCCACCACCGTGGCATGCAGGGGCTCTCCCACGCTGAAAGCCAGGCGTAGCGCCTTCAAGTCGTATTGGTGGAAGAATGAGAGGGGCAAGGTCATCAGACGCCGCAGGGCCGAGGGGGATGTATACCAGACATTCACCCGTTGCTCGGAAAGGATCTGAAGCCAGCGCCGGGCATCGAATTCGGCTTCATCCACGATCAGGGTCGCCCCGGCCATCAGCGGTGCCAGCATGCCGTAGACCACCCCGGTCACCCAGCCCGGATCCGCCGTGCACCAAAAGACATCCGAAGCGGCCAGATCGAGTACCTGCCTGGCGGTGAGCAAATGATGCAAGGCTGCGTCATGGACGTGCACCACCCCCTTGGGCATGCCGGTGGTACCGCTGGTAAAATGGATCAGAGCCGGGCTTTCGGGATCGGTGTCGGGTATCGAAAAAATCTCGGACGCTTCCGCCAGCAGCGGTTGCAGGTCTTGTACCCCCGCCTTGCGGTCATCAACCCCGTCGATAACCAGGATATGGGCCAAGTGGGCCAGTTGCGGCCGCAGGTCGCGCACCTTGGCATACTGGCGTCGCGTCGTGACCAGGGCCGCTGCACGGCTGGCCATCAGGCGGTGCAGGATCGGCTCTGGGCCATAGGATGCGTACAGGGCACTGAAGACCATACCGGCCTTCAGAGCCCCCAATGCAGTCAGGTAGAGCTCCGGCACCCGTTCACATAGGGTGGCCACGACCTGCCCCGGGGGCAGACCCAGGCCCACCAGCAGATTGGCGAAACGGTTGCTGTCACGCTCCAGATCGGCAACGGACCACTGCCGTGTCCCGGAGGCTTTGGAAATCCAGCGCAGGGCCGGCCGCTTCCCCTGGGGGCCGAAGGCGTGCCGGGTCACGGCGGCGTGGGCCAGGTTCAGTCCGCGACCCGGGGCCTCGCCCACCAATGCCAGGCGGATGTCTTGCCACGCGGTTCTGTCGATCGACGTACGCATGGTTTCCGGAGACGACGACTGGCGCTGGTTGCCATCGTTATGGCCCTCCCGATATGGTGCCATCGTTTCGATCCTTATCATATAAAAGGCGGTTATATTGTCCCATGGTGATACTACTATACTGCATCGGCAAGCCTTGTGCCAGATCACGATCTAAAAATCATAATAAGAAATAGGGCGTTAATCAGGTATCGGTGTCGTGTGGTGCCGAATGCCTGTTAAGAAAACCGGCACTTTGTAAAATTCGACGCGGAGGAATAGGGAATACGATTTTTAAATTTGGGTTGACGAATCCCTGTTCGACCTATATATTCCCAAAAAACGATTTGGAGATGGGCATGAAAGAATTCATTCGCGTCATGAAAGCGCTTTCCGACCCCACCCGGGTAAAAATTCTAAAAATTTTAGAACGTCGCTCCATGTGCGTCTGTGAGCTTCAGACTGCTCTGGGAAGTGCTCAGTCCACTACCAGCAAACATTTGAAAATTCTTGAGGATGCCGGTTTGACGACCGCCCACAAGGATGGGCTATGGGTCAATTACACACTGGCCGACGGCCGTCAAAGTGCCTACGCCGCATCGGTTCTGGGAAACCTGCGCCATTGGCTCAATGATGAAACCGAAATATCCGAACTGATGGCAGGAATCGATACCATCGATCGTTTCGAGATCTTGAACAAAAACTAAATTTTTTTGTCCTTCATATATGAATAAATCACGATATATAAAATTTATGCCCTATCCATCCGGAACATGGGGCACGAAATGGGGAACAACGAACCATGAGTGAAACGATTTCCATGACCGCATCCAATCACGGTATCGACGACGCCATCGAACCCGAGGAACCCAGCCTCATCGCGTGGCGAGACATCTGGAAGCCCATGACATTGATTGTCGGCGGTTTTCTGCTGTTCTTCTTCTTGCCGGTGGACAGCGGCCGTTTCACCGGCGCGGTAATCGAATCCCTGGCCCTGGTCAAGTGGTATGCCCAGGAGCACGTGCTGCTCTGTCTGGTGCCGGCCTTTTTCATCGCCGGGGGGGTGGGGGTCTTCGTCTCCCAGGGATCGGTAATGAAATACCTGGGCGCTAGCGCCAGCAAGGTGCTCTCCTACGGCGTGGCCAGCGTGTCCGGATCCGTGCTGGCGGTTTGCTCCTGCACGGTGCTGCCGCTTTTCGCCGGCATCTGGAAACGGGGCGCGGGGCTTGGACCGGCCATCGCCTTCCTGTACTCGGGGCCGGCCATCAACGTGCTGGCCATCATCCTTACGGCGCGTATTCTGGGGCCGGATATCGGTGCGGCGAGAGCCGTGGGTGCGATCGTCTTCAGCGTGGTGATCGGCCTGGTCATGCACCTGCTGTTCAGGCGCGAAGAAGCGGCCAAGGCGGCGGCGGCCATGTACATGCCGACACCCGAAGTGGAGCGTCCCCTGTGGCAGACCACCCTCTTGTTTGCCACCATGGTGGGGCTACTGGTTTCCGCCACGTGGGGGCGGCCGGCGCAGGCGGGCAGTTTCTGGTCGGCGGTGTTTGCCGTCAAGTGGTTTTTGGCCGGCGGGTTTGCGCTTCTGCTGGGCGTCTTGATGGTGCGCTGGATGCGCGTCAAGTTGGTCAAACTGCTTCTGGCCGCGCTGGCGGTCCTGGTACCGGCCCTGGTGGTTCCGCAATATCCGCTGGTCGCCTTTTCGGTGGGCCTGATCGCGTTTACCAGTTTGTTGACCACCACCCGTGGTGAGACCGAATCGTGGTTCACGGCCTCCTGGGACTTTGCCAAGCAGATCATGCCCCTTTTGTTGGCCGGCGTGCTGGTGGCCGGTCTTCTGCTGGGCCGTCCCGGCGCCGAGGGACTGATTCCCTCCGGGTGGATCAGTTCCCTGGTGGGCGGTAATTCTCTTTGGGCCAATCTGTTCGCCTCGGTAGTGGGGGCATTCATGTACTTTGCCACCCTCACCGAGGTCCCGATTCTGCAGGGACTCATCGGTGCGGGCATGGGCAAGGGGCCGGCGCTGGCCCTGCTGTTGGCCGGCCCGGCGTTGAGCCTGCCCAACATGCTGGTCATCCGCAGCGTACTGGGAACCAAGAAAACCGTGGTCTTCGTGGCCTTGGTCGTGGTCATGGCCACCATCAGCGGTCTGATCTTCGGCGGCTTGGTGGGGAAATAGAAAACAAGGAGAAAAAACATGGATATCAAGGTATTGGGGCCGGGCTGTGCGAAATGCAAACAGACGGAACAGATCGTCAGGGATGCGGTAGCCGAAAGCGGTATTGCGGCAACGGTGGAGAAGGTGACCGATGTGATGGAGATCGCCGGATACGGCGTGTTCGGCACACCGGCCGTGATTGTCGATGGGGATGTTAAATGTGTAGGCAAGATACCCAAAAAGGCGGATGTACTCGGGTGGCTCCGTTAGAAACTATATCCGATGGACAGGTGGAATCGCCCGGCCGATTCGCCATCCTGGCGATTGAGTTTGTGACCATAGAGCAGGCCCATGGGACCGATGGGGGTGATGTAGCGCAGGCCGAGCCCCACGGATGATCGAAAACGGTCTGATCCGCTTTCGACCTGGGTATTCTGAACGCTGCCGATATCGAAAAAGGCGGTCAATTCGAAGTTCATTCCCAGATCGATGCGGGATTCGAGGCTGCCCACCACGGCGCGCTTGCCACCCACCGGATCGCCGTTTTCATCGAAACGGAGCAGGTTTTCCTTGTATCCCCGAACATCCTGGATGCCACCTAAATAAAACAGTTGATCGTCGGGAACCTCGGCAGTGCCGGCATAGGAGATGACCTGGCCGATTCTGGCCAATGTGGCCAGGGTAATGCGTTTTACGGGTGTCAGGTAGTAACGGGTATCGAATTGGTAGCGCACGAAATCGTCCAGCTGGTTCTGAATACCTTTGGAGACATCCACGCTTAAAGATGTTAAGAGGCCCCGGGTGGGCCGCACGAAAGAATCCCGGCTGTCGTAGCGGATGTAAGGCGTGGTCACGAAAATCGTACGCGTATCCTCTTCCGTCGTATCGGCAGACCGGTCTTCGACACTGAACTGGTCCCTTTTTTCCAGGCGAAATGTCAGTGCCGTGGCCCAATGGTCGCCCCAGTCCTTGCCAAACGACAATGAGCCGCCGGTGGTTCGTGTCCCGAAGGGCTGGTTGAATTCGGTCAGCTCCTCATGATAGGCACCGATGCTGGCCGTGACATGGGTGCCCCAAAACCGCGGTTCGGTCAAGCGGGTTTCCACGCGGAATCCGGTTTCGCTGACTTCGCCGCTGGCCCACAGATCCTTGTTCAGGCCGAAGAGGTTATGGTCGCCGATCTTGGTCCTGCCATAAAAGCCGCTGTCCGATTCATAACCGGTGCTAAACTCGGTGTAGTAGGGTTTGGCTTCCTCGATTTCCACGAATTGGTTGACGGTTGGTGCCTTCTCTTGCAATCCGATCGTTCGATAGCTGACATCGTGGAAGATGGACAGATCCCTGAGATTGCGCTGGCCATCGTGCAGTGAGCGCAAAGACAAGGGCTCGCCAGGCTGAATTTCCAGCTCACGCCGGATGACCTGCTCCTTCGTTCGCAGGTTTCCGGAAATGAAAATATCGCCCAATTTCACCTGGGGACCCGGATCGACACGATACGCAACGTCCGCCCGGGTCTGGTCCTGGCTGAAGGATACGCTGGCCTGCACCACGACATGGGGATACCCTTTTTCGGCAACCAGGCTGGCGATGGTTTCCTTGTCCGCCTCCAGCGTAGACTGGCGAAACGGCCCATTGCATCGATGCGCCAGGGCGGCCTTGGCCTCCGTCTCCGATATTTCTGGCAGGCCCTTGATGCCGATGGACCGCACGGTCGTCCGGGGACCTTCGTCGACGTCCAGCGTGACTCTGACCTGGGTGTTGTTCGGGTTGAAATTGACCGTGGACACGACCGATCGTTCCTGGAAGCCCTGTTGCATGTAAAGGGTCGTAACCGCATAGACATCTTCCTCAAGGGTCTCGGGAACATAGGCACCATTGTGCAGCAGACTCGGCGGGCGGGTGAGCAGCTGCTTTCTGATCGCCTTCTCTTCGATGCTGTGGTTGCCGGAGAGGGTTACGGATTCGACCACCGAGCCGGGTCCCTCCTGGATGGTGAACTGCAGGTCAACGGTCTCTATCGGTGCGTCAGGCACGGGTTTTTTTTGGGCCTTGACCTGGGTCTCGAGGAATCCGGCCTGACGATAACGCTGCTTGATATTTCTGACGCTTTTTCTGACGCCTACCGTTCTAAGGTTGCCATCTTCATAGATGGCCACATCCTTTTTGAGGGTCAGGTCCCAGAACCGCTGATTACCCATAAAGGATACCGTGTAATGGGGGCCTTCCTGGATGGCAACGCTAACATTTACATGACGGCCGTCATCGGCAAGGGTCGTCTGATAGGTCAGTTTGGCCTCGGCAAATCCTTTTCGCCGATAGTATTGGAGCAGGTTGTCGTTGTCTTTTTTCAGCCGGTATTCGCTGAATCGACCGACGGGCAACAGCGACGACCGCCAGACACGCATGTGCAGTTTGAGCATGCCATCGGATATCCCTTGGTTGCCAGCGAAGGTCAGGGCGCCCAACCGATAGTACGGCCCCTTGTCGATGTCGACGACGAGAACGGCGTTTTCACCCTGTTCATGGGGCAGGACTCGAACCGATACCTGAGGGTCGATATAGCCTGCGCGTTGGTAGCGTTTGACGATCGCCGCTTTCTGTTCGGACAGATCCTTCTCCGTATAGGGATCACCCGGATAGAGGGTCATCTGATTGAGAATATCAGTCTCGAAAAGCGGGTAGTTGCCCCGGATCCGAACGTCCTTGATATACGGGTAGGGCGTGAGGGTATACACCAGTGTTTCCCCCCTGGATGTGGTCTGGGAATCCACATGAATGGCGGAAAAACGATGGCTTAACCGAATGGCATCGATGGACGCCGCGATGGCGCTTTCGGTTACCGTGTCCCCAGGCCGCAGGGGAATCAGCCGGCGTGCCAGGTCTTCATCGATCGCCTGGCGGTCCGGTGGCGCAACGATGTTCACCTGGATCTCGTCGATGGTCATGTTGGCGCCATTTGCCGCGTCGACTTCAGCCGTCTTGGTTGCCGTTTCATCGACCGCCGCATAGACGGGGGCAAACAAAACCATTCCTATTGCCACGGCCCAGATAACGATCCAGCTTGCCTGTTCAGCCCGATTCATACGTGGTTTCACCTAAACTCGATGCGAAATACCAATTCAGATCCGTAGACACCGTTGCTATCCTGAAAGCCGCTCACCATGATATTTTCCAGTAATTTATATTCCGATATGGCGCGTTGGATGATTTCACCATCCTTGGATTCCACGGCGTATTTGACGGTCATACGATCGGATAGATGCTTGCCCACGGTGACGGTCACGCCAACGGCTTCCTCGTCATCACTGCTGTCGCTTTCCTCGACCTGTAGGATATCGAGGCCAGTGTTTTTCTTTATGTCATCGCCGAAGGTCTCGGCGATCAATTCCGCCATCATTTGACCCGTGCTGAGTTTGGATCCACCTTTCCCGTTGTTCAATTCACTGCTGGTTCGGCCAAAAAGAATCAGGGATAAAACATCTGCATCGGTTTCGGAGGGCACCGAGGAAAGTTCGAGGTCCAGGTTGTCCGGTGGACCTTTAACGGTCAGGGTGATTGTCCAGCTGCGGATTTTTGCCTGGCTGACGATATCGACTTCGGGTTCGGTTTTGTAAGGATTGACAAAATCGATCACGCCTTTGGTCACGTCGAATGTTTTTTTCTGAAATGTGACGGTTCCCTCCTTGACCTGGGCCCGGCCGCTGACGATGGGACGGGCCAGGGTGCCACCAATTTTCAGGTCCGGGCTGATTTCAAGCTCGGCCATGTTATTTTCTACCTCAAACGGTTGCCGATGTCCGATGGCGATGTCCAGGTTGACGGTATCGAAATAGGGAATGCTCGGCGCGGGAGATTCCGGGGAAACTGCGCGCTGACGCTCGGTGGCCAGTTTTAACCAGTTGATTTTAACGTCCCGGTAGTAAATGCCTTCCAGGATGACGACCTCCCCCTTGGCGTCGGCGATTCCATCTTTGCCAGCGATCGTGATGTCGCTGTTGAGCATCACCGATAGGGTGTCGGGAACATCCAGGGGGAGCGCCTTGGCCTGGATGGCCAGATTCACGTCCCTGGGGGTGAAGCGCTCATGATTGATTTCCCCGTCCAGGCTGAACGATCCGGTATCCAAAAAACCGTTCAAGCCTTGAACGCGAATCGTGTCCTCGGTCACCCGGACGTGACCATTCAGATCGTGAAGCTTTTGAGTCAGGCCGGGTACCAGCATGGCGACGCGCTCCAGATCGATGCGGGCATCGATCCGGGGGGCGTCGGCGGTACCTGATACGTGTCCATCCACGGCCACGATGCCGGCGGCATCGGACAGCTCGGGACTGAATGCGCCGAGGGCGGCCAAGGGGAGGCGACCGTTGAGATCCACGTTCAGGAGACCATCGACATGGGCCTCTCCTTTCAGCTGAACGTTTCCGGTCGATAGCACGTCGACCTCGAATGCGGGTATGGACAGTTTTCGATCGGCCAGCTGCATGCGGATTTGATCGGCTTTCACCAGGGATATATTGCCTGACAGCAGGTGCAGCGCGTCGAGATCGACTCGGGCGGATGCGTTGATCGCATCCCGACTGTTACCGACGGCATTTATCCGGCCGGATAATTTGCCGTGCAGGTTTGGCATGCCGGCGGCTTTGAAGTAGGTGGCCGTCTCGGTCTCGTCGAAAATCAGATCGACGTTAAAGTCGCCTTGACGCAGGTCATAGGCCGCGTTCATGGCGGCATTGAGATCGCCCTGGGCGTGGAGTTGCATGTCCTGGAGGCTGAAGGCGAGACGCATGTCGTCCATGGCTTCTCCATTGATGGTGATATCGGATATGCTCAGATTGCCATCAATGTCAGGGGCTTGCATGCTTCCTTGGGCAGAGGCTGCCAAGCGTAGCGTGCCATCACCGGAAAAGCGCTCCTTCAGCAGGTTAATATGGGTGATGGCGATTCCGTCTGATCTGACGTCCATGGCCAACGTCTGGTCCATGCCCACCCACCCCTTGGCGGTGATCTCCTCCTGCGGTGCAACGACTAGGGCAAACCGGTCGATCCAAAACCTGTGGTGGTCCACGCGACTATCAAGGGCCAAGGATTCCACGGTTTGGCCGGCAAGATCAATTTTTTCGCCGTCGATGGCAAGGATGCCCTGAGGATTGTGGATGCTTCCGGTCAGGTCCGCCTGCAGCCTAAAATCACCTTTTGTCCCATCCATGAAGTCACCTGGATCAAACTGGTCGGAGACGGCCTCGAAAACAAATGGCGGATCCTGCACCGGTTCCAGGCTGCCTGCGGCCAGCAGTTGCAGGTGGCCCTGGGCCGTGAGGGTGGAGGAACCGTTGGATAGATTGAGGCGATCCAATTGCAGGGTGCCGTCGTCCCAGCGCAGACGGGCATCCATATCGCCAATCGAGGCCGCTTTGGTGATCAGTGAGGTTGCATGAAGGGAGAGTTCGCCTTGAAGCGATTTGAAGGGACCGTTTACCGTCAAGCGTCCGTCCAAACGACCATCAACGGGCGGCGATGCCATGAAATCGATGGCTGACAGGGCGCTGATATCAAATGCGGCGACGGTATCGAAATCCGGATCGATGCGCCCCGCCGCCAATTGTAACCGCAGTCGGCCATTCCCTTGAATGGTTGCGTTCCCATTTTGTATCGTCAGCGTGGACAGGTTTAAAATGCCGTCCGGGGATAGATTGGCATCCACCGTGATATCGCCCAGGGTATAGGGCTCAAGACCCAGGTCCCTGGCGGACAGGCTCAGTGATAATTGGGGCTGCTCGAGGCGGCCATCGGCGTGCAGCGTCGCATGACAGGACCCGCTTGCCGATGGGATACCTGCCACGGTCAGCGCCCGGGAAAGATTCGGGGCGTCCAGGACAAGGTTGGCGGCCAAGTCGCGGTCATTCAGTCCAACGCTTGCCGTGCCGGTGAGCCTTAGGCTATCGATGGCGGCGTCGATGCGCTCGATGCTGATCTTGCCGTGGTCCATTTGTGCCGCCAGACGCAGATCGGCATCCAGCGGCCGATCCAATCCAGGGGCAAGCAGGGTCTGCCCCTGGATCTCGGCGGTCAGCCGGGTAAATATCGTCGACGGCGTGACGCCGTGACCGTCGACCCGGACACGGCCGTGGAGTTTTCCGCTGATGGTCGTCCATGGTTCCAGCCAGGGGTTCAGATCCGGGATATCCGGTACCACGGCAAGGTTAAAGGCGATGGCGTCCAGATTCGCCGCTCTATCGAGAAAACCGGATGGAAAGGCGGCGCGCAGATCCGTCTTGCCACTGATGCGGATCGTACCATCGGCCAGTTTCAGGACGCTGTCATGAATGGTCGCCTGGCGGTCATCAAGATCCACGGCAAGGCGGAAATGATCCAGCGGCTGACCCGCGATCCGGCCCTCATCGATGGTCAATCCAAGCCGGACCTGGGGATTGGCCAGCGCCCCCGTGAGGCTGAGCGTGGCAGCGACCCGACCATTGGTGTCGCCGCCGATGTCAACGATATTTTTGAGTTCAACGAGTTGACTTTGGATAGAAAGCATGGCGTCCACTACCGGTGTGGTGGTGAACGTATCGACGGAGCCTTTCAGGTTTGCCGTTGTGCTGCCGGCATCGATGGTGGCCGTTGACAGCTGCAGTCGCTCACCGTCCAGACGCGCTTTTAGCGCGATATGTGCCGGTGGCGGGTCAATCCCTTCGGCTTGGTACCGGACCCGGGAAACACCGAGGTCGAGTTCGGCCTGCCGGGCCGCGAGATTACCGGCGGTGAAAAGGGAGATGCCGTCGACATGCACTTGCATGCTGTCATCCGAAGGCTTGAACGACAGGCGGCCATCGGTGAGTCGGAATGACCGACAGACGACGTTGACGGGAAGCTCGCCCCCATCCTCCGCGGGTGGGGGAGGCGCTGATTTCGATCCGGCTTCCACGACCGCACGTGTCAGATTGATCCCCGATGCCGGATCGAAAACCAGGTCTGCCCAGGGTGCCTGGAGACTCACCTCGTGTAGATGGATTCGTCGGGCCAGCAGGGGCCACCAGTGCAGGGTCAGGGAAAAACGGTCAACACCCGCAATCGATGTCCCCTGCGGGTCGTAGAGGGTAACTCCGTGCAGTTCAAGGTGCAATCGCAGGATCGATAACTCACAACCGTCAATGGCCACCGATCCGGGGATGGCCGCGTTTATCCGCGTCTGCAGCCATCTGAGGCCATGGCTGGATTGAATCCAGATGAGCGTGCCGCCCAAAACAACGACAAACCCGACGATGATGATCGCCACAACGATTAACAGGGGGTTGCGCATTGATTTCATGGCACGAAAAATACCGCCTTTGGATATTTGGGGCAATCGCAAAAGGCGGTATTAATACAACAAATGGGTCAATAATTCAAGCACCGGCGGCCGTGGCGGCGGATTCCACCCCCTTGCTGAAATCCGTGGGCACCGTCGTCATGCGGCCCGCCAATTCCCGGTCCAGCATCATCAATCCCTGGGGGTTGTCTTTGATCCATTTGAGCTGGGCGATGATATCGTTGTCGTTTTCCTCTTCCTCCACCTGTTCGGTCACATACCATTCCAGGAAAATCTGCGACGCATGATCCTTTTCGGCAATGGCCAGTTCCATCAGGTCATTGATCGATTGGGTAATATATTGCTCGTGAGCCAGCGTCTGGGTAAACATGTCCAACGGTGACTCAAAATGGCTGGGTGGCGTCTTGATGGCGTCCAGCTTGATCTCGGCACCTTGGCGTTGTATATATTCATAAATCTTCATGGCATGCAGCATTTCCTCATGGTACTGAACCATGAACCAATTGGCAAAACCCTTCAAGCCGATTTGATTGCTGTGGGCCGACATGGCCATATATAGATAGGCCGAGTACATTTCCCGATTGACCTGTTCATTCAATGCGTGGGACATTTTGTCGCTGATCATTGGAATCTCCTTTCCTAATTCGTACTGGGTTGGGGCGCTGGTAGGTGGGTTGTCGTTCTAAGCGGCGCGATGGTGGGCCAGCCCGTGACCCGCATCGCCAACCGATTATACTTCGTCACACCATGGGAGAATAGTTAATCATTAGACCGGCCCACTTCAACCGGTACACTAAATAATGCCTTGATCCAGCATGGCATCGGCCACCTTGATAAAGCCGACGATATTGGCGCCGACGAAATAGTTCCCCGGATGGCCGTTGGTCTCGGCCGCCGCCAGACAAGCGTCATGAATGCTTTGCATGATAATCTTCAACCGGTTGTCGACCTCTTCGCCCAACCAGGTCAAGCGAATGCTGTTTTGGGTCAGCTCCAGGCCTGAAACGGCCACGCCACCGGCATTGGCGGCCTTGCCGGGCGCGTAAAGAATGCCCTTGTCCATGATAATCCGGCGGGCGGTGGCCGAACATGGCATGCTGGCGCCTTCGCATACCAGTTTGACGTTGTTGTTGATCAGATGATAGGCGTCCTGTTCGTCGATTTCATTCTGGGTGGCGCAGGGAAAAACGCATTGCGCCCGGTGTTCCCACAATGGGTTGGCTACCATGTCGGGCGTTGCGGGCGTGTATACCGCATGAGGATATTGATCGACATATTCACTGATTCTGCCACGCCGCTGATTTTTAAGGCGTTTGACAAATGCCAGCTTGTCTGCATCGATGCCCTGTTCATCGTAGATATGACCCGATGAATCGGAAAGGGTCACGACTTTGGCTCCCGATTCGATCAGCTTTTGGGCGGTGGCCTGGGCCACGTTCCCCGATCCCGAGATCAGGCAGGTTTTATCGGCGAGGGTGTCGTTGCGGGTAGCCAGCATCTGAGCGGCGAAATAGACGCAACCGAAGCCCGCCGCTTCGGGACGGATCAGGCTGCCGCCCCACCCCAGACCCTTGCCGGTGATGACCCCGCTGAATTGATTGGCTAATTTTCGATACATACCAAACAAGTAGCCGATTTCACGTGCCCCCACCCCGATGTCTCCCTCGGGAACATCCGTGTTGGCGCCAATATGTCGAAATAACTCGGCCATGAAACTTTGGCAAAATCGCATCACTTCGGCATCGGATTTGCTTTTGGGGTCGAAATCCGTGCCCCCGGCGGCGCCGCCCAAGGGCATGGTCGTCAGGGCGTTTTTAAACACATGCTCGAAGGCCAGAAATTTCAGGATGCTTTGGTTCACCGATGGATGAAACCGCAGGCCGCCCTTGAATGGACCGATGGCACTGCTCATCTCCACTTGAAAGCCGCGGTTGACCCGTATCTGCTGGGCGTCATCCAACCAGGGGACCCGAAAGGTAATGGTTCGCTCCGGCTCGACAATCCGCTCGACAATGGCATGGTGCCGGTATTCGGGGGTTTTGTCGAGCACCGGCTGGATGCTGGTCATCACATCGGTAACGGCTTGAAGAAACTCCTTTTCATGTGGATCCCTGTCTTGGATATGATGCAATATGGTGGTCATCAGGCATTTCCGTGGTTGGTGGTGATTGATCCTTGCGCGCTCATCATTGACCCGTCGGCCGATTTCCGAACGAACACCGCTTTACCCAACGATTACTACCGTTATTTTATTACGTATTTATCAATACTTCTGCAAACCTTTTTTGGCAGGCCCGCGAAGTGGAGGCCGACCGCTGATTTTTTTTCAGAAAAAACTATTGTTTTTGGCTAAAACGGCCAATACTATGATGTAGACTCATATGTGAAGGAGAGACGATCATGAAAATTAACGGCACGGGACTTCAATCCCAACTCAGTGTCTATCAGACCGCTCAAGTACAAAGCGATAAATCAGAACCGAGCAAGATCGGAAACGCAGTGACCACCGGCACTCAGCAGGATCGGGTGGCGCTGAGTGAGCAGGGTCGACTCATCGCCGATGCCCAGCGGTCGATCGCATTTATTCCGGATGTCCGCGAATCACTGGTCTCCGAAGTGCGAAACGACCTGGATAACGGGACCTATGTTTTCGACAATGAACGCTCCGCGGAAGGCATACTAAGAGAGTCCATGGTAAACGAAGCCGCCTTGTACCACTAGATTTGTAGACTTGAAAAAGATGAAACAAAAGGGGAATGGTTGATCGACCGGCTGCCCCTTTTTTATTCCACCGTTCTCATCCCACCCCACCCCACCTCGATCAGTCCTCGAATTCCGCCATCGCGCCCTGTTGAGCAAAGGTTTTGGGATTGTAAATTTCTGTCTCGCCGGTTGCGTAGAACGGGACCAAATTGTCCAGATCGTCCACGACCGTGATATTAAGCATGGCGCCCGGCGTGTCCGGATCCGCCGTGTTGAGGGTGGTCTGCCACAGTTTCCAGGCATACCGCCATGCCTTTACATCCGAGTTGAGCGGCGCGTCTTCCTGCGGGGGGGAGTAGATCGTTTGCATCCCGGTTTCGGTTTGCTGGTCAAACCGGACACGGTATCCCTTGGGCTTGCGAACCCATCCCGATTCGATTAGTTTCAATCCGTCGGCGAATTTCATCTTTTGCCTTTCGTTTGGCGCATCGCGTCGTCTTCAACGATTCGGTCGTCAACCCCATCAGAAGTCGAGGGGCAAATCGCATCGGCCGCATTCCCGATGACCACATCCGGATCAAGATGCAAATCCAGTTGCGGGAAGGCGAAACCAATCCCCTCACGGTCAAACCGAAGTTTGATTTTTTCCAGCAGTTCGCAACGGACGACCCAGTAAGCCGTTTTATCCACCCAGCACCGCCCGCCGATCTCGACACTATTGCTGGACAGCTCCAACACATAAACGACGGGGGCCGGTTTGGTCTTTACCCGGGGATCGGCGACCATTACCGCTTCCATCGTGCGCTTGGCGTGGAGTAAATCTTGATCGTAACGGATGTTGACGTTGATGTGGATGCGACGGGTTCCGAAATAGTGATAGTTGATGACGACATCGTCCAGGATTTTGCGATTGGGGACGAAAAAGGTCTTGCCGTCGAAGGTTCTCAGTCGTGTGTTGAGAAAGGTGACGGCCTCGACTTTGCCCAAAAGATCGCCGGCCTTGACCGTGTTGCCGACTTTAAAGGGCATGGTGGGGGCGAAAGGGCGTAAAAAAATAAGCAGTCCGATCAAGATCAAGGTCATGATCGTGAGCAGTCTGAGCATGATGATCGGATTGGCGCCGTATTCCACGGCCGCCACCATGACGACCATGACGACCATGATGATGTAGATGCTATTGCAGATGGACGTGACATACTTGCCGTTTGGGAAGATCCGTTTCAAGCCGATGCGCAGGCCTTTGTCGAGCCACCGGGCGACCAGCAGTCCCAAAATCAGAATAACCAGCGCCATGGCCATTTCCGTGCCATGCTGGGATAGCGTATTCCCGATCTGTTGCAGACGGGTAGGCATCAACATTCTTCTCCTTGAAATTGACTAGGCGATACAGACCATGGCCATTTGTTTGGGTTGGCGAATTGTGCGAATCTGGAATAATCGACGCGGTCTTCGGGAATATCCCCTTAGCGCATCTGGTCAGGAAAAAGGACGATCACTAATTAATACAGTATCGACGGATACGTCAAGACCTTCAATGGGCCTCCGGGATAAGACGGTCGAGCTTGTCCTGGAGGGCCTTCATTTGAAAGGGCTTTTGAATGAAATCGTCCGGAAGGCCGATATGGGCGAATCGGTCTTCGAGTTGCTGGCGGGTATATCCACTGGTAATGATGATACACACATCGGTGCGTATTTCCCTGAGTCGTTGCATGGTCTCCAGCCCATCCATGCCGGGCATGGTATAGTCGAGCAGGACGCAATCGATGCGGGTCGACGCCCGTTCAAAGATGTCCAGGGCCTGCTGACCGCTAGACGCCTCAAAGATCCTGTACCCCAACCGTTCCAGAAATTGAGAACCGACTTCCAAAACCATGGCCTCATCATCGACCAATAGCACCGTCTTTCCCGCGGCCTGCATTTCTTCCGGCACCGGTTCGGGGTTGGCCTGTTGCTGGTAAATGCCTTGAATGGGAAACAGGGCCGTGAAAACAGACCCTTCATTCTTAATGCTGCTGACCTTGATGGCTCCCCCGTGGGAACGGATGATGCCCATGACCGCCGCCATGCCAAGTCCGCGTCCGGTGAACTTGGTCGAAAAAAAAGGATCGAATACGTTACCCAAGGTCTCCGCATCCATGCCACAACCGGTATCGACCACCTCCACATAGGCGTACAGGCCCTCGGGCATTTCTTCTTTCAGGTAGGTGGCGGACAGGTAATCACGATCACAATGCATGGACCCGGTCGAGATATGGACACGACCGCTTTTGCTTCCCAGAGCTTCGATGGCGTTGGTCACGAAACCGGATACCATCTGGCGCATTTGATCGGCGTCGGCGGCGATCAGCGGCATGGGATCGGCCAGATCCAGTTCCATGGTCACGTTGGCCATGGTCGGTTCGTCAATGGTCTCCAATGCGGATTTCACCACCTGGGACAGATCCACGGGGACGCTTTCTTTCTTCAGCTGTCCCACATAAGTCAGCATCATGCCACTCAGGTCTGCCGCCCGCTGGGCGGCATTGATGGCGCGCTGGATGTTGGTCGCGGTGGTGGATGGTGCCGGAAGATCCTCCTTGGCCAGTTCCAGGTTTCCCAAAACGACCATCAACAGATTGTTGAAGTTATGGGCGATGGACCCGGCCATGGTCCCAAGACTCTCCATTTTCTTGGATTGTTGCCGTTTGGCCTCGATTTCCGTGCGTTTGCGGTCGGCCTTTTTGCGTTCGGACAGATTCCGAGAAATGCCGAGAATGGCCTCGGGAGTGCCATTTTTGTCCAATAAAAAACTGGCCGTCACTTCGATCGGAACGATGCCGCCATTTTTATGATACTGTTCGAGCTCCTGGGTGACCGAGTAGGTTTTTGGATCGATTTTCCCCTTTTGGGCCGCCGTTATCAATCGGGATAGGGTTGCCGAAACCAGCTTGGCGGAATTGGGGGTCAGGAACTGGTCGATGGGCATGGCCATGATTTCATCGGGCGTGTATCCTTGGGTGGCCTCTATGGATGGACTGACATATTTCATTTTAAAGGTTTGACAGTCGAGAACCCAGATCACATCGGCGACATTTTCCGTCATCAGGCGGTAATGCCGCTCACTTTCCAGCATCTGGGAATAGGATCGGGCATTGACGATGCCGGCGGCGATCTGAGGAGAGACACCCATGAGCAGGTTGACGTCGTTGGTATCCACCTCTTTGGGCGCCCCCTTGGCGTCCACAAAAAGAAAGCCCACGGGTTCCCTTTTATAGACTAACGGTATGCTGATGAACGTTTCGAAACCAAGCGGTTTTAATGCCTGAACCGCCTCGGTCGGCAGGGGCGCTTCCTTATTCTGGTTATCCCGCAATAAAAGGGGGCGGCCGTCATTTAGCGATTGAACCAGGGCGTCGGCGGTGTTGCCGGACTCAACGCGAAATTGCAGGTCTTCGCTCAGCGGTTGTTCCGAATCGGAAAGACCGAAGCTGGCGCCGTAACGCAATTGGCGGCCTTTCTCGTCGAACAGGGCGATTATTCCCCGGGTGAAGATGCTGTTGCGAGAGATGGATTTTAAAACGGTATCGAAAAACGGTTGTATTTCGAAAATTTCCACGCTGGTTTGACCAATTTCTTTCACCATGCGCGTATTATCATGACGGATCTCTAATTCTTGCAGCAGATGATCGGCGACGTTTCCCTGATCTTTCAAGAACCGGCCCAACTCTTTCTTTTCCACCCGATCGCCGACCAAAAAAATGGACAGACAAATCGCCACCAGGGTCATGGCCAGCAGCGACCAGGGGAGTGCGGGCAAAACAAAAAACAACCCCGCCGTTAAAAGAAGGGACAGAACGCTCGCCATCCCCCCGGCGCGCTTCCAGGTCACCGACCGTTTTTCTTTCCAGGCCAGCCGGTAACGGCACGCATCATCCCCTCGATGGATACATTGGGGATGATCGACCTGGGCCGGCTGACCGGTTTGAAACTTGACGATGGTTTCAAGAATGCCTCGGCGATAGTCGCACTGGAAGGGTTGTTCACGAACACCGTTTTGAGCCCAGACGGCCACTTCGGCCTGGCATTTGCCGGTGATGGTCGTCTGGCAACGATGTCCGCGGGACCACTTGGAATAAACATTGTCGAGGGACTTGATGACGGTCTGCGGGGTAATAAACTGCATCACATATTGCGTGAGCGTTCCGGCTGATTTCATCTTCCAGGCATGTCGTCCGACCTTGTAAGCAATGTCCGGATCCGACAGTTGTTCATTCAGGCATTCGTGAAATACGTTGACCTGGGCCTGGGAAAAAAAATGACTTTCATCATTCAGCTCAAAACGCGTGATCCCGCAACAGCTTAGCAGCTTATCGATATCCACATCGATATTTTGGGACTGGATGTAATCGATATAGTTTCCCAGGATGCCACTGTTGTATTGCGGCGTCTGGTCATCGATTGCGGATCGCTCTGATGTTGCGGTGGGTTTTGCCACAGCCTGATTGCTCCCAAAACATGTCAGTGATCAATATCGGCATCATCGGGGTGCTACTCACAGCTAATATCGGCAAGGCATTGGATTGATGAAGCAAAAAAACGCGTTATCCCGGTTCGGTAATGGAACCGAGGACCGATTGCCGAGTAGACACGATGCAACAGGCGCTCATATATTACGCAACGACAGCGTCTTGGCGCCCATTTGGGGGGTGGCGGTTTCGAGCCGGTCGCGATTTGAGATGACGGCCACGGCCGCGTTGGTATCGTTATTTTCAAAATATTTCTCGGCTGCCGTCATGACGGCGGTGCGGTCGATTTTGAGCAGGTTTTCTTTATTCTGCTGGCGTGTGTCATCGGACAGGCCGAGAATCTGACGATAAAAGGCCTTGCGGGCCGCGGGACCCGGCGGATCGGGCCTGTCAACCTCCGAGCAGACCTGCAATACCGCTTCCTTGACATCTTCCTCGCTGAACTTGCCCGAGCGGATGAAGTCCGCCGCCTTGCGGTAAACCGAGAGTGTGTTCACAATATGGGGATCACGATAGGAGCCGAAGCTGAACAGGCCGTCTTCGGCGTTGTAGAGGGCGAACCCACCATAGGCGCCGCCCTTCTCGCGAATTTCCCGATGCAGATACAAGGCTCGCAGCAGTTTAGCGATCACCGACAGCGCGGGACTGTCCGGATGACCCAGGCGTACCGCCGGAAATGTCTGGGCCACAAAGGAGACGGCCGTGGCGGTGCACCAGCCCTCAAACGCAGGTCCCTGGGCCACGGCCAACCGGGGGGCAACAAAACCATCCTTGCCGGCCGCATCGAGGGCGCCGATCAATTGGCTGGCCGGTGCCGTCGCCGCTTTTAGCATGGCCGCTTCACCGATCATGGCCATTTTCAGGTTGCGGGTACCAAACACGGTCCGGCCGATGGCTCGCAGATCGCCGCTGAGTTTGTCCATCGTGCCGTCCTTGGCGGTTTCATTTGCAATCTGTTTGATATGTTGCAACTGATGGATGCCTCCCCATATCTCCTGGAGGTGATTGGCGGGGGTAAATCCACGCGAGGCAAGGGAGATGGCCAGTCGATGGCCGTTGTGGACGACGGCCGATTCGAGGCCGGCACGGTATTCCAAGACCAGCTGCTGCAAGCGTTGGAGATCGGCAAAATCCACCTGACTGGTCAGCTCATGAAGGATATCGAACATTTTTAGCTGGTTACGTTCCAGACATTTTCCGGTAAAGGAGATGAAAGGCAGGCAGGCGCCACTGTCGTCGAAACGCGTACGGGCATTGGCCGAGAAGCCGATGCCGCCGGTGTACAGGTCGATGCGCCGGGCCATTTGGGAATAGTCGCATGCCTGGGTACCCATTTTGGAAACCGCGTAACAGAAAAAAGGAACCAGCGGCATCAAGTCGTCGGCGACCATGCCGGCGCCCAACCCACCGGAGCAATAAAAAATGCCGGATGTATTCTGGTCATAGGCCCATATCGGTGGTTTGAAAACGTCCGGTGTGGGGGCGATGCGTATAACGGAACCGGGGATGTCCTCGCGTTGCAGGGTGGGCAGGCTGGACAGATCTTCTTGGGACTCCTGAAGGGCCTCCAAGGCCACCGCATCCTCCCGGATGCGTGTCACCGCATCCGCGCTTAGATTGGCCAAGCGATCGGCCAGTTCCTGGGCCACGCGTTGCGCTTCCCTCTCGGCCATGTCCTGATCGGGGGCCAGGGTGAACCGCACGCGGTGGGGGTTGTCCAGGAATAATTCTTGGATCTTGTTCTCCAGGTAGCGTCCGTCAGCCAGGGCCGTGCGAAGGCGCTCAAGATCCGCATCCAGTTGCAGAATACGCTGTGGATCGCCGCCGTGCAGCCAACTGGCCGCCAGGCCGATGAGCAGCTTGATGCCATACGGATAGGGCGTGTTGGTGATCTCCTTGCGGTGAAATTCGATTTGATGGATGGCCGATTCCACCAATTCCGGATCGATGCCTTCCTTTACCAAGTCGTTGAGGACATCGAGAACGAGGGCCTCGATTTTCTCCGCATCCGTCTCGCGAACATCTTTCAAGCCCACGGCAAACAGGGTATCCCGATTCTCACCGTCGAAACCCGTGCCGTCGGACAGGGCCGTTCCCAACCGGCTGTCCATGAGGGCCTTGCGTAGGGGGGACGCGGCATTGCCGAGCAGGACCTGTTCGAGAATCACCGCCACCAACACTTCGTAGGTGTCCCGTATATCGGTCAGCAACCAGGCCAAGCAGGCCTGATATTTTTGGCTGGGATCCTCGTTTTTATCCAGTGGGTAGGGATAGGTGACGGTTTTGGGGGCCGACCAACGAGGCTGTAGCGGCACCTCGGTATCCGGATCGATGCGTGAGAAGTGGCGCAGTACTCGATCTTCGATAAACCCCAGGTGCTCGACAAGGGGCAGATCGCCGTAGGTGTAGAAAAAGGCATTGCTCGGATGATAGTGCCGGGCATGGAAATCCTTGAGCTGCTGGTAAGTTAGGCCGGGAATTGCCGATGGTTCGCCGCCGGAGTTGAAGCTGTAGGTCGTATCCGGATACAAGGCATTGAGCAGGCTGCGGATCATCACCTGATCCGGTGAAGACATGGCGCCTTTCATCTCATTGTAGACCACGCCTTTATATACCAGCTGGGGGTGAGCCGCGTCGCCTTCCAAATCCAGGCGATGGCCTTCCTGTTTGAAACTCAACGCATCGATGGTGGGGAAAAAGGCCGCGTCCAGGTACACATCCATGAGGTTGTAGTAATCCTTGCGATTCTGGGTGGAGAAGGGATACATGGTCCAGTCCGAGGCGGTGAAGGCATTCATGAAGGTGGACAGGCTGCGCTTGAGCATGGAGAAAAAGGGATCGCGCACCGGAAAACGTTTGGAGCCACACAGGACCGTATGTTCCAGGATGTGGGCCACGCCGGTGGAGTCGGACGGCACGGTCTTGAAGGCGACACCGAAGGTGTTTTCCCGGTCGGCGTTGGCGATGTGGATATGCCGGGCGCCGGTGGCGTCATGCGCCAGCTGGAAGAGCCAGGCCCGGATGTCCGTCAGATAGGAAACGGTGTTCACGGTATAACCGCCGACCCGGCTGCCTGCAGTAAGTTCGGGGGGTGTCGTGATGTTTTCGCTTTGCATGAGGGGATCTCCATTGACATTGCCTCGTGAGAACGAGGCAGGGTCGGGAAAGGTTATTCCTTGATTTTATACTGGCCGCGGCTCACCCGTATGATTTTTCCCATCTGGTTGAGGCGGTAAATAATGTTACGCAATTTTTTATCGTCATAGCCGGTCTCTTCCCGGATCTGACTGACACCGATACCGTCATGGCTGTTTTTGATGAGCGTCAGCACCGTGTCGGTGGCACTGGCGGGAGAAGGATTCCCGTTTTTTTCCACGCTGCGTCGACCGCGCGGCGCAGAAGCCCGGATTAGTTTTTCCAGCCGGTCGAGACGTTGGGATATGCGCTCAATATCCCGTTTGGTGGGGATGTTGTAGTTATGCATAAAAAATTTGACCATGGTATCGAAGCTTACCGCTTTGCCCTTCCTTTTGGTCATCCGTGCCTCCATGGGTCGCGTTATCATAAAATGCCAAACACCACCATCACCCGTCGTTGGTGCGGAACTATAGCATTCAAGAAAATGTTTTTGGGCGGCGTTATCGGTCGTTGCGGTATTCATTATACAGCTTTCTCCCTCTGGCCTTGCCAAAAACATTTTCTTAAACACTATATATAGGGCCAAGCTAAGGGATAACTGGCTTAAAGTCAATGTAATCCATTTGTCCTGCCAGGGTTCCCACACGTGGATCGTTATGGCCATTCCGATAAATCTGAGTCGAATGCGGTGACCCTGTCGACCATGAAATCAGTCCGGTGGTTTAGGGGCGCGGCGAATTATTCTTGGGCCTGTTGATCTTTGACGGCAACGGTCATCGAGCGATCAACGATGGGGGGGTGATTGTGGGCATCGTTTCATATTTGTTATTTACGGTAAGTATGGGTTGGTTTTGGAAAAATGGCTGGGGGAAACCCGAATTTGAATTGACTTACTATGTGCCTCTTTTTATCCAGTCGGAGTCAGTATTCGTATTCACCACTATCCCACCCGCGATGAGGAGGACGGACAATGAAACTTTCAACTCCCAAGTCTATGCTTTTGGCCATCCCGAGCGTGTTGCTTATTGCCATGGCACTTCTTTTTGCCGGTCCGGCCATGGCCAAGGAAACCGTGATCATCTTTCATGCCGGCAGCCTGACGGTGCCCCTGGCCCAAGTCGAAAAGGATTTCGAGGCGGCCAATCCCGACATCGACGTCCGTCGTGAGGCCGGCGGCAGCACCAAGATGGCGCGGATGATTTCCGAATTGGGCAAGCCGGCCGACATCATGGCCTCGGCCGATTTCAAGGTGATCGACAAGACCCTCATTCCGGCCAAGGCGGACTGGAATATCCGCTTTGCCACCAACCAACTGGTGTTATGCTACACGGACGGCAGTCGCTATGCAGATCAGATCAATGCCGATAACTGGCATGATATCCTGCAGAAAAAGGATGTGATCTGGGGGCATTCGGACCCCAATCTGGATCCTTGTGGGTATCGTAGCCTCATGGTGTTGCAGCTGGCCGAGAAGTTCTACCGCCAACCCGGACTCTACGATCGCCTGATCGCCAATCGCCCAAAGAAGAATGTTCGGCCCAAATCGGTAGAGTTGGTCTCCATGCTCAAGACCGGAAACATGGACTATGCCTGGGAATATCTCTCGGTGGCGATTCAGCACGAGCTCAAATACGTGACCCTGGATGATCACATCAACCTGGGCAACTATCAGTTCGATGATTTTTACAAACAGGCCCAGGTCAAGGTGACCGGCAAGAAACCCGGAACGTGGATGATCCGCACCGGCAAATCGGTGACCTACGGGGTAACGATGGTGAAGGATGCACCCAATCCCGCCGGTGCCACATTGTTTCTGGAATATCTGTTATCTGCCGATGGCGGGCTGAAAGTGCTCAAGGACATGGGGCAACCGCCTTTCATCCCCTGCCGGGTGACCAGCCAGGCGGTCAAGGATGCCCTGCCGGGAAACCTGCCCCAACTGGTGGAGGTCCGTGAGTAATCGGCTTCGCAAACGGTCTACCGGATATCACGCCCGGGATCTTTTTTTCTGGCTGGCGGTGACCAGCAGCGCCGCCATCGTGGCGTTCATCGTCGTTCCCCTGGTGGAAATGATGACCCAGCCCAGCCTGGGGGCGCTCAGAGAAACCCTCGTGGATCGGGACGTCATCCACGCCATTCGGCTCAGCCTGGTCACGGCCGGCGCGGCGGCGCTGATTGCGCTGGTACTGGGTACACCCCTGGCGTTCCTCTTGGCGCGTCGCCCGTTTCCGGGGAAGAAGCTGTTGGAGAGTATCATCGATCTGCCCATCATGATTCCGCATCCGGTGGTGGGCATCGCCCTGCTCAGCATTGCCGGGCGACACCATCCCATCGGCCGGGTGCTGCAGTCGCTGGGGGTGCAGATCATGGGAACGACCACCGGCCTGATCACGGTGCTCACCTTCGTGGGGTTGCCGTTTTATATCAATACGGTCAAGGCCGGCTTCGAGGAGATCCCGCCGCGCCTGGAGCATGTTTCCCGCAGCCTCGGGGCCACGGCCGGCGGGACGTTCCTGCGGATCACGCTTCCCCTGGCGTGGCGTCATATGCTGGTGGGGGCGATCATGTGCATGGCCCGGGCGATCAGTGAGTTCGGTGCCGTGGTGATCGTGGCCTACCATCCTATGGTGGCGCCGGTGATGATCTATGAACGTTTTACCGCCTATGGATTGAAGTACTCCCAACCCGTGGCGGTGTGGCTGATTCTGGTGTGTCTGGTGTTGTTCCTGTTGTTACGGGTGCTCGCCCTGGATCGCAAGGCGGCGACATGATCCGGATCGATTCGCTATGCGTGTCCCTGCCTGGCTTTTCCCTCGATCGGGTCAGTCTGGATATTGAGGCCGGAGAATTCTTTTGTTTGCTGGGGCCCACCGGCGCGGGCAAGACGCTGATCCTGGAATCGGTGGCCGGCATCGTGGCCACGACCGGCGGCCGGATCGTGGTCTCCGGCCGTGATGTGACCCGCCTGCCGCCGGAACGGCGCGGCGTCGGTATCGTCTATCAGGACTGTGCGCTTTTTCCTCACCTGAACGTGGCCAGGAACATCCGGTATGGTCTTCGCTATCACCATGACGAGACGCGCTCCCTCGAGGAGCGGTGCAACGATCTGATTCATCGATTGGGCCTGGAAACCTTGCTCGATCGTTCGGTGACGACGCTGAGTGGCGGCGAAAAGCAGCGCGTGGCCCTGGCCCGGGCCCTGTCCACGGCTCCCTCGGTTCTGCTCCTGGACGAGCCTTTGGCTGCCCTTGACCCCTGCTTCCGGGAGGAGATCCGTGAGCTTTTCCTCAGCCTGCACCAGGAGACCGGGCTGACCGTGTTGATGGTGACCCACGATTTTACCGATGCCCATCGCCTGGCCGGTCGGGTGGCCATTCTTCACGATGGCCGAATCGAGCAGACCGGCCGTGTGGATGCGGTGTTCAGGAAACCGGCCACCGCATTCGTGGCCGAATTCGTGGGCATGAAGAACGTCCTGCCGGCGCACGTCAATGACGACCGGCTGCAAATCGGCGATTTGGTGTTTCCCTGTCCCAAGATCAGCGGGGCCCCGCATCTGGCGATGATTCGTCCGGAGCATGTGCGACTGCGCGCACCATCGACAGATGGCGGATCACCGGTCGGGATTCCGGGACGCGTTGCTTCCATCAACAACCAGGGTGTTTTCGCCGAGCTGATCGTCGCGGCCGGCGGTGTTCAATTCATTACCGTCTTGCTCGGCGGTGAACTCATGGACATGGGGCTGCACCCGGGAGATGCGGTGCAGCTGTATATCGATCCAGCCGATATTCACCTGATATAGTGTTTTATCAATCTTTTAGCGTGAATCGCCAGGCACAGTACCACTCATCCGGATGGGCGTCCGGCGGGCAGCCGACACACTCGGTGACGATTCTCGAATCAATGGCCGAGGCAAAGGTGGTGTACTCGACTATACCGCCGGATTTGCATGGATAGTCATCCAGTCCTTTGCGTTTGCGGGCGTCCTGGACCCGGCAGGCATTCATCTGAAAGACGAAACTGTCCGGCGTTTGCTCATGAAAACTCTGGACGTTGACCCGCGCATACAATCGGAAATTCAGCGCCTTTTTCAATCCCTCCAGACCGGGCTGCGGTCCCAGGTCGATATATTTTTTGACCATTGCCGCCTCGACGGGTGAGAAGTGTCCCCAGCACGAGTCGTTGCAGCGCTTGGCGTCGTTCATGTCGTTGGCAAATTCCACGGCCTGAAACCACACGCCGTCATTGGCCAGCCAGTTGACCGCCAGGGCATCCAGCAGCGCCTCTATCTTCGTCTCGGGCAGGTTGACCAGGGGCGCGGGTAGCCCGTCGGCGGTATCGAACCCCAGGGTTTTGCCCAGCCGCTTGACCTGAATGCCGCTGCTGCGTGGAAACACCCCGCCGAGTAGCTCAATGGCTTTTTCCAATCCAAGCTGATGGCGCACCTCGGCAAACCACAACCCGTAGTGGACCACGGTGCGATGAAAAAAATCCGCCACGAGGCGCGCTTTCTGCTCCTGGTTCAGGTCCTGCATAGAAGTAATCGTTGGTTGCATCATCCCTCCGTATATGGATGTCCGGTTTTCAGACGGAAACTAGGTAAAGTGGGCCAGAAGCGTTGTGTATCACAATCCAATGTTTTTTTAAACATATGAGCAATAGGGACAGCAATTGTAATTATGGCAAGTCGAGCTTTCCGATTACGATTACGAGCACCGCTTCACTGAGCACGAGCACGATGGACATTGGCATTTTTCGTGCTCGTAATCGTAATCGTAATCGTAATCGTAATCGATCATCATTTTTTGCTATCGATCGATGAAATTCCCGCTGAACACCTCCAAAATTACAATTGCTGCAATAGGGGCACGGGGCAATCGCATACTATTTTCAGCCCAGCAGATCCAACGCCGCCCGACAATACAGCTCCACGCCATTGATCAGAATGTCTTCGTTAAATGTAAAACGCGGATTGTGCAAACCGGCGCTGGCATCGTTTCCCGCGCCCAGGCAGAAAAAACAGCCCTTGGTTTTTTGCAGGTAAAAGGCCATGTCCTCGCCGCCAAGGGTCTGGTCCGGTTCCACCACCCGCTGGGGGCCGACCACCTCGGCAGCCTGTCGCCGTAGGCGATCGGCCATCTCCGGATCATTGATGGTCGGCGGGCACCCTTCGCGGAAGGTGAAGACATAACCGGCGCCCATGGCATCGCATATCCCCTTGATGACGGGTTCGATCATTTGCGGCCAGCGTTTCCAGGTATCCATGTCGAAGGTTCGCGCGGTTCCGCCCATGGTCGCCGTTTCCGGTATCACGTTGGCGGCCGTACCGGCCCGAAAGCGCCCCACGGTAATGACCGTGGGGGCCAGCGGATCGGTCTTGCGGCTGACAATGCGCTGCAATGCGCCGACGACCTGGCATCCGATTTCCAAGGCATCCACGCACTGATGGGGCTTGGCCGCATGGCCGCCCTTGCCCTCGATGGTAATGCGGAAACCCGATGCGGCGGCCAGCAGGGGACCGGATCGGATCCCGATGGTCCCTTCGGGGATGTCGGGCCAGATGTGGCATCCCAGGGCGTAGTCCACTCGTGGGTTTTCCATCACGCCGGCCTCGATCATCGGCTTCGCCCCACCGATTCCCTCTTCTGCCGGTTGGAAGACAAATTTGATGATACCGGTGAGATGATTGGCCAGGGCCTTGATGGCCGTAACGGCTACCAGCACCATGGCCGTGTGGGCGTCGTGGCCGCAGGCGTGCATGACGCCCGGATGCTGGGAGGCAAAGGCAAGGCCGGTTTCCTCGGCGATGGGCAGGGCGTCCATGTCGGCACGGATCATCAACGTGGGACCCGGTCGGCCGGTATCCAATACCGCCATCACCCCATGGCCGGCGATATGGGTGGTCAGGGGAAGGGCCTCTTTTCTCAGGTAGTCGATGACATAGGCACTGGTCTTGTCTTCATGGCCGCTAAGTTCGGGAATGCGGTGAAGGTCCCGGCGGGTGTCGATGACCCGTTGATGATAAGGCGCGAGGAGTGATTTGATGTTCATGATATAAGGCTTATCCCAAAAATAGGTTGCAGGCAATGATGGCAAATACCACGCCGGCGGCGTCGGCCGTCAGGGCCGCGGCCATGGCGTGGCGCATGCGCTTGACCTGTACCGCGCCAAAATACACCGCCATGACATAGAAGGTGGTTTCGGTCGAGCCTTGCAGCGTCGACACCAGCACCCCCGTATAGCTGTCCGGCCCGATGGCCGGATCATTGATGATCGCGGCGAGGATGCCATAGGCACCGGAACCGGAGAGCGGTCGCATCAGGGCCATGGGCAGCGCTTCACCCGGTAGCCCCCATTTGCCGGTCAACGGTGACAGGGTACCCACGATCAGCTCCAGGGCGCCGCTGGCGCGCAGCATGCCCACGGCGACCAGAATGGCCACCAGATAGGGAATGATGCGCAGGGCCACCTGAAACCCCTCCTTGGCACCATCGACGAAGACTTCATAGATCGGCACCTTGCGCAGCGCGCCGAAAAGCAGAAAACCGGTCATCAGGCCCGGCAGGATCCAGGGGGAAAGCGTGTCGCCAAAAACGATGGCCACGGGAATCAGTGATGCCAGCACCATCAACGCCAGAATGCTCACCCACAGCGGATAGGCACCCTGGGCGTCATCCAATTCCATCGTCTCGGTTGCCGTTGGCTGAACGGACGGCTGCTGCCTATCGGTTGGCGTGGCCACGGCCTCGGGCGGGGCGGCCAGGCGTTGGTAGAGCTTGGTCGCCAGGATGGCCATGCCCGTGGATCCGATGGTGGCAAACAGGGTCGTGGGCAGGATGGCTGCCGGATCCGCACTGCCGGCCGCCGCCCGCAAGGCGATGACACCGGTGGGCAAAATGGTGACGCTGGAGGTGTTGACCGCCAGAAACAGCGCCATGGCATTGGTGGCGGTCCCGGGTTGGGGGTTTAGTCGATCCAGCTCCTGCATGGCCCGGATGCCGAAGGGCGTTGCCGCATTGCCCAGGCCCAGGGCATTGGCCGAAAGATTGAGAATCATGGCTCCCATGGCCGGATGATCGGGCGGCACCTCGGGAAACAGACGGATCATCAGCGGCCGGATCAGGCGGGCCAGGATGGAGAGCATCCCGCCGGCTTCGGCCACTTTCATCAATCCCAGAAACAGGGTCATTATTCCGACCAGGCCGATGGCCAAATCCACGGCCCCTCCGGCGGAATCGACCATGGCGGTGGAGAGCGCCTCCATGGGCGCGGGGTGATCCGTCTCCGGTACCGTGCTCATCTGTCGCCAGCCGGCGAAGAGAAACGCCGCGAGGACAATGGCCAGAAAGATGCGGTTCATGTGGCCGGCCTCGCCGGTTTCCTTTCATCCTCGGGCTTGAGCAGGATGCGGGCGTCGACGATGCTCAGCCCCTGATGGTGAACGATGACCGGGTTGAGATCCAGCTCCTGGATCTGAGGATAGGACTCGATGATTTCCGAGCAGGCCAGCAGCAGATTGACCAACGCCTTCTTGTCGTAAGGCTTTTCTCCGCGAACCCCATCCAGGATCGGATGGGACTTGGTTTCCTGAATCATGCGTTGGGCCGTGCGCCGTGTAATGGGCAGTACCCGGAAGGTCACGTCCTTGATGATTTCCACCAGGACCCCGCCCAGGCCATACATGATTACCGGCCCGAACTGGTCGTCGATCTTGGTGCCGATGATGACCTCGACGCCTTTTTCCACCATGGGCGAGACCAGCACGCCTTCGATGCGGGCGTCGGCCTGGTAAGCCTTGGCATTGCGCATGATTTCGCTAAAGGCCTTCTTGACCTGTTTCTTGTTGGACAGGCCCAGCATTACTCCCTTGGCATCGCTTTTATGCAAAATATCCGGCGAGGAGATCTTCAGGGCCACATTGCCCGGCATGCGCCCGGCGGCCTCCGCCGCATCGTCGGCCGTCTTGACCAGCACATCCTCGGTGACCCGGGCACCATGTAACTTGAACAGTTGTTTGGCCTCCCCCTCCAACAGGACGTGGCGTCCTTGCGCGAAGGCGTCGTCGATCAGTTGGCGGCCTTCGGGTTTGGCCTTGGCCCCCCAGTTGAAGACGAAATTGGAAACGGCATGGTAGCTTTTCAGGTAACGGCCATACTGGGCCAGCACCCCCATGCATTTGCAGGCCACATCCAGGCTGCCGTACACCGGGATGCCGTAATACCGCAACAGGTCCAGGCTGTGGGGTTTCTCCGAATTATACAGACTGTGCACGACGATGGGTTTGTTGCGGCTGTTGACCATCTTGCCCATCCGGTGGGCGGCATCTTCTTCCATCATGGCCAGGCTGGCCGCGAAGCGAATCCCATAGCCACCGAAAAGCCCCACGATGAGCAGACCACCCACCTGGGGATCGCCCAGGATGATATTGGCGCAGTCGGCGAAAACCGCCGGGTTGTCGTCGGTGCCGCCGGCCACGTCGATGGGGTTGCGCACGGCGGCGCCACCGGGTAGAATGGCGCGCAACTTGTTCTTGGTTTTTTCTTCGAGCTCGGGAATTTCGACTCCCAGATCGGTCAGGGTATCGGCGGCGATGGTGGCATGTCCCCCACCGTCGGCCAGAATGGCGATCTTGTTGTTTTTGATGGGGGGCAGGCTGGAAAGGGTTTCGGCGGCCGGGAAGAGCTCGTCGGAATTCTCGATCACGATGATGCCGGCGCGCTCGAAGGCCCCCTTGGCCACCCGGGACATGCCGGCCAGTGCCCCGGTATGGGAGCCGGCCGATTTCTTGCCGGTGGAGGAGCGACCGCTCTTGAGCAGAACGATAGGCTTGGTTTCGGTGGTCTTGTAGGCCTGCTGGAGAAATTTGCGTCCCTCGCGCATGCCCTCCACATACATGAGGATGGCCCGGGTATCCGGATCCTGCTGGAAAAATTCCAGGTATTCATGGAAGCGGATGTCCGCCTCGTTGCCGACGCCGACATAGTAGGTGAATCCCTTGCGGCTTTTGAGCTTGGCTTCGGTGATCAGGGTCAGGGCCATGTTGCCACTTTGGGTCAACAAGGCGATGTTGCCCTTGGGGGTGTCTTTCAGGCCGACGAGGTTGAGGCTGGACTTGAGGTTGATCATCCCGGAGGTATTGGGGCCGATCAGGCGGATGCGATTCTGCCAGGCTTTGTTCAGCACGTCGTTCTCCAAGGCCTTGCCATCGGCCCCGGTTTCACCGAATCCGGTGGCCAGGATGACGGCGCCTTTGACGCCCCGCTTGCCGCAGTCCTCCAGCACCGCCGGAACCGTGCGGGCCGGCGTGGCAATCAGGGCCACATCCACTTCACCCGGTATGTCGGACACGGCCGGATAACAGCGCAGGCCCATAATGCTTTTCTCTTTGGGGTTGACCGGGTAGATGGTGCCTTCATAGCCCTCGTCCAGAAGGGTGCGAATAGTCTGATAGCCGCGCTTGGTCGGCACCTTGGACGCGCCCACCACGGCCACGGATTCGGCGTTGAGAACATGTTCGAGTCCCATGATGAACTCCTTTTGCTTTTAGAACCGATTTTTTATTCAATATCCTTCTGAATACTGAATTCTGGCTTCTGAATTCTTTGTCATTGCTCCTTCTTCCGCTCCTCAAAAGCGGTCAAGGACGTCTGCCTTTCCTTGGTGGAAACGCAGGCCAGGCAAGCCTCCACCTCGAAGTCCATAAGTGCTTCGAGGCTCGCTTCCCCCCGGGCCATGTTGAGTCCCCGTTTAATCATTTTAAGCGAGAAGGCCGAGTTCTCGGCGATTTTGGTCGCCATCTGCATGACCGTGTCCATCAGCCGATCGCTTGGCACCGCCCGGTTGACCAGGCCGATGCGCATGGCCTCCAGGCCATCGATGTATTCGCCGGTGAAGAGCAGTTCACGGGCCTTGCCCGGCCCGATGAGGTCCTGGACCAGCCGGAACGCGCCACCGGTGACCGACGAGGTGACCTTGGCTTCGGGGCTCCCGATGCTGGCTTCCGCGGCGGCGATGCGGATATCGCAGGCCAGGGCCAGCTCGTACCCGGAGCCGATGGCGAAACCGTTGATGGCGGCGATGGTCGGCTTTTCAAAGCGGATGACGGTGCGCGACACCTCCTGGAGCGATACCAGGTAGTCTCGATAGGCCTCGATGCTGCGGGTCTTGGACTCCTTGAGGTCCGCACCGGTGGAAAAGGCGCGTCCCTCTCCGGTGATCACCACCACCTTTATCCCATCGTCCTCCCGGGCATCATCCAGGGCGGCTTGAAGATCCAGCCAGAGCTGCTTGTTCATGGCATTGAGCACCCGCGGGCGGTTGAGCCGGGCGATGGCCACGCCTTTTTTCTTCTCGTAGATGATACATTCAAGATTCATTGCATCTCCTTTCAGGTTGAAAGGGTTGTCGTTGACCATCTCGAAAACACGCGATCAAAAAACGGATATTTGGGCCTTGATCATCGTTTCGGCCAATGGGCCATGTCGTCTCGCTCCCACGCTCTGCGTGGGAGCGCCGTGTTTATCATGCCTGGGAATATGGGTTCCCACGCAGAGCGTGGGAACCAGGTGCCTTCTGGCCGAAACGATGATCAAGACCGATATTTGTTATATGTCCAATGCCAGATACAAAATGTCAATCCGAGGATAAAATTTATCGGGCAACGCCGATATCGGGTCAATTCGTCATTTCCGGATGGGCATTACGCCAGCTCCGCTGCCGCTTCTTTCATCAGCCGGGCAATGGGCAGCCTGCGGGGACATCTGGCTTCGGCGGCCCGGTAGTCCACGCCGGTCAGTTGCCGCCGGATGTCTGCCGGAATGGCCGCGAATTTCGCCCGGGCATCGTGGGTATTCCCGTAGGTCCGGGCATACATCAGGTAGCGCATGATATCCCCCACCGGAACGGCCCGGGAGAGTGCGTGTTCGCAGATCTGCGTGCAGCCGGCACAATAACAATCAAACGTCTGGATGGCATATCGACGCAAGTGCCGGCGGTCATTTTCGGTGAGCGCGGTCCGGTCGACGGCGGCGGCGATGTTGGCCATGAGAATACTCATGGTCGGCATCTGGGAACAGATCGCCGAAATCTGCGGATTTTCCCACACGGCCTTCAGCTTGGCCTGCTTGTCGGTAAACCCTTTGTGAATAAAACGGCCGGCCAGTGCCATCTCGCGCGCACTATCGGTTTTCACCCCGCCTCCGCCCTGGGTCTTCATGGCCGTCAGTCCGATGCCGGCATCGACGCAGGCCTCGACCGCCGCCTTCATCCGGTCTGCGTGCATCAGACGAAAGTTGTAGGTCATCATGATGCCGTCGATCCAGCCCAGCCGGGCAGCGCCCACCAGGCATGCTTCCATGTTGGAATGGGTTGAAAAACCCATCAGACGAATGTTGCCGGCCGCCTTTTGCTCTTTGGCCCAATCGCGAATGTCGCTGTCCATAACCGCGATATCTCTGATGGCATGCACGAAAAACAGGTCGATGTAATCGGTCTGCATGCGCTCGAGGGAGTCGGCAAGCTCGCGGCTGAGGCCCTTGGGATCCCGCCGGGTCGATTTGGTGACCAGGAAGATCTTCTCACGATGCTCGGGATAGCGGGAGAAGTAGCGGCCGATGCCCTCTTCACTGCGTCCACCGCCGTAGCTGTGGGCGGTGTCCCAATAGGTGACGCCCCAGCGAATGGCCTGTTTGAGAAGGGTTTGATTGGAGGGGATGTCGAACATACCGCCCAGTGAGAGGATGGGAACCTGGATCCCGGAGCGGCCGAAGGGCCGGATGGGAACACCGGTCATGTCGGTCGCCAGGTCGCGGGCAGCGGCCTGGGTCTCTTTTTCTCCCAGCATTGGCGACAGGGTGGCGCCCAAACCGGCCGCTCCGGCGGTCTTGAAAAAGGTTCGGCGTGAGATGCCATGGGTGTCTTTTTTCATGGTTGACCTCCATGTTAGTTGATAATGGAGAATTGAAAATGGAAAATGATTCTACAAATTAAACCAACCAACCAACGAACGAACGAACCAACCAACCAACTAATCCAAGACCAATCAAAGCAACAGCCGATGCCGTTCCTGCCGGCTCTCGTTCTCGGCCGTTACCCGAATGGCCCGCCGTCCCTTGACCGGGCATTCATGTTCGCAAATGCCGCAGCCGATGCAGTGGGCCGGGTCTACAAAAGGCAATTGCAAGCGCACGAGAACGGTGATCCGTGCGCCGATGGTAACCGTTTCAACAAATAATCGGTCGGCCAGGGCTACGCCGTCGGGGCCGATGTCCATGATTCTGACCGGTGGCTGGTCGACCCTGCCTTCAATGGTAATATAATAGTCACCGGTGGCAAACCGGCCGGCAGGCAAGGCCGGGCCATCATAGCGCATGCGGTCACCATCCACACCGGTAAGACGCAACGCCCCGGCGAGGCGGACCGGCCGGTATTCCTCACGGGTGAAGATCGCCTTTGGGCTGACCGGGCAATTTTCCTGGCAAACGATGCAGGGACGGTCCATGGCCCAGGGCAGGCAACGGCCACGGTCGACGAAGGCCGTGCCGATGCGGATGGGACCCTGCTTGGCGAAGGCCTTTACGCCCAGCCGTTCTTCCAGGCCAATGGGCCGGATGGCGGCCGTGGGGCACAGGTTGCCGCAGGCGATGCAGCCGCGCTGGCAGCCGCTGGAGCCCATGCGAAAGTTGAGCACCGGCGTCCAGATCCCTTCGATTCCGGCCTGAAGTCCGGCCGGGTGGATCACGTTCGTGGGGCAGACGCGCATGCACTGCCCGCATTTGATGCAGCGATCGAGAAACTGCGCTTCGGGCAGGCTGCCCGGCGGACGGATGACCGCCGGGTTCCAGTTCTCTCCGGTATGGCCGGCCAGGCGGGAAAGCGGAATGGCCGCCACGCCTGAAACCAGGGCCGCCGCGAATTCTCTCTTGGTGATGTCCGGGGTGGCGATTTCGCCTGCCGCCGACGGGTACGGCCGAAATCCCATCACGCCATGCCGGCAGGCATCCAGGCAGTTCATGCACAGCACGCATTCGGAGACGCGGATCTGTGCCGATGGGTGACAAGCCCCTTCACAAAAACGGTCGCAGGCGCCGCAGGCCGTGCATCCCTCCCGTTGCTGCCCCATTCGATACAGGGAATTTTTTCCTATGATGCCCAAAAGCGCGCCCAACGGGCAGATGAATCGGCAGTAAAAGCGAGGAATCGCCAGGTTGAGTAAAACCACCGTCCAGAAAAGCAATCCCATGGCCAGCGTACCCGGATAGATCCGGTGTCCAGGAGAGATCGACACGTTTTGTCCATCCACCAGGGGGAGCAGGGTCAGATTGACCGAGCGGAAGAAAAGGGGCAGCGGATCGAGCAGGCCGGTCTGCAAAGAGGCGGCCAGCAACCGGGAACCATCGGTGAATAGACCCAGCAGGACCCAGCCGATGATGACGGCAACCAGACCGGAAATCCACCGTCGCCAGGTTTTGCGGTTCACCCAGACGGCGCCGATCCCGCAAAGCAGCAGGACGATGGCGATGATCGCATCCACCAGGGATTGGGCGATGGCCACGCGCAACAAGCGGGCGATCAATTCACCGGCGGATGCGCCGAGCAAGAAGATGAGAATCATGTATTTGATGGCCTGGCCCCTGCGGTAGCGATTGGCCCTGATCTTTTCCAGGGTGTTTCGATTCCGGTTGGCCAGCCAGCCCACCGCCTGATGCAGCGCACCAAACGGACAGACCCAACCGCAAAAGAATCGGCCCACAACGATGGTCATGATGACGGTCAAGAGCCCCCACAACAGGCCGGCATAGACGACGCCGGTGGTCAACAGAGTGCCCAGCCCCACCAACGGGTCCAGTTCCAGCAGCCAGTTCACCGGCCACCCCCGCAGTTGCCACCACTGTTCTCCCAGGCTGGTGACGATGCAACACCACAGGAACAGGAGGAAGAAAAAGATCTGGCTGATGCGTCGGGTAAAAATAATATTCATTTATAGGTTTGTATCTCCTTTACCGTTAACGACCGGTAATCCGCCGTGCCGGCCCCGACCTGCGCCGCCTTGGCAATGAAGGGCAGATCCGCCGCCGAACGGCCCAACAGCTCGGCTCCCGCGGCATCGGCCGCCACCGCATCGGTGCTGACGATGATCGTACCGGTGGGCTTGAGATCGGACAGGGACCCGCCGGTGGGACCGTTGGTCATCATCGTCTGGGTACCATCCAGGACGACCGCCGTGGGCCGGAGCATCATGGCCAGTTCCTGGATCAGGGTATGCACATCCTGGTGAAAGATGTTGCGCCGCCCGCCCAGCAGACCGTACCAGTTTTTAAGGGTCATGGACGCGCCGCTGCGATGATGGTCTTTGACCGGTGCCAGCCCGATGACCCGATCCACCCCGTCCAGGGGGACGGTCATAACCGGCCAGTTCCGGATCAGGCGACCGCGGTCAACCGAGAGGCGTTGGAATAAATTCTCACGGGGGATGATCACCTCGGCGCCGGCGTCACTGGCCGCCGCCTGGATGCCGGTGAGGGCGAAACAGGAGGCCGGATCGTTGATGGGATTGTCGGTCACGGCGACCCGGGACGCGCCAGCCTCGCGGCAAAGGCGCACCATTGCTCCTACCAGTTCGGGATGGGACGTGGCGCCCAGATTCGGCGGCGAGGCAAAGGCGGCGTTGACCTTGAGCAGGACCCGCTCTCCGGGTTTGACGACGGCCTGAATGCCCCCCAGGGCCTTGAACGCCTGTCTCAGGGTGGTTGCCCGGTCGGTCCCGTGGGCGATGCAGATACGGCCTCGCATGGCGGCCACGGAATAGTCGGGAAGGCCGGTCACGGTGGCGTCGGCCTCTAAAGCGGCGCGGGGCGGGGTGGTCTGGTGTAAACCGATGCCCAGCGTGCCGGCGGCGGCCACGTAGAGTCCGGCCCGGGTGCAGCGGCCCATGAACTCACGGCGGTTGATGGAAGAAGCGGTGGATGGGTCACCCATGATGATACCCTTTTGTTAGAAAGCGGCCGGTCATTTCGGGCCGCGGAAAAAATGTGGATCCGTATCATTAGCCGTTAGCGGTTAGCTATGGAATAAAATTGTTTAACATCCTAATTAAATAATGGGCTTTCTTCCGTTTGTTAAGGTTTCTGAAAGTCTTTCCAGTCCACCATTTTTTGCATGCTAAAAGCTGATTGCTAAAAGCTAACCGCTCACCTTGGGTGTGACTGTCTATTTGGCGGCCAGACGTTCCAGATGCTCGGCCAGGCGTCTGGCCAATATCATGGCGGTTGTGGCATCCGGTGCTTCATGGATACCAGCCAGGTAGCGTCCACGGTTGAAGACAATCTCGACGGTGTCGAAAACCGTGAGAACCGTTGCGCCCGGTACCGATGACGGCGGGGCAACGACCGCGGCGCCATAGGAGACCAGGGTTTTCCGGTAACGGTCGGCCAGTCTGGCCGCGGCCGCCGGTTGTTCTCGGTCGGAGACGAAGACGGTCAATCGGCTGCCGTCCAGCAGATACTCGGCGACATGGATGCGATCCAGCGCTTCATAGCCGAAGGCGTTGGCGGTGATGAACTGCCGCGTGTCGGCATCGAGCCCTCGGGCGGGGAACAACCCGGCGCCGGGTGCTGCTGCCGGCGCCTCGCCGCCGTGGGCGTCCACGAAACGCCGGGCCAATGTTCCCATGGCCCCGTCCAACACGCCCTCCGCAGCCGTGCCGATCAATTCCAGGTAAAACTGGCCCTGCACCATGAACAGGGCGTTTTCCGTGCGGTAAGCATTGGCCAGGTGGGCATCGGCGATAGCCGTTTCCCGGCGCTGCAGACCGTAGACCGAAAAGGCGTTTTCCGGTGTCTGCATGTCATAGACAAACACCTCGATCCAATTGCCGGTGGCGCCGGTCAGGGTGAACCGTTGGGCGACCAGGGAAGCAAACCCCGAAGATAGATAGAGATCGGCACGGCCGTTGATTTTTTCATATAACGTGTGGCGGTCGAATCGTTCCGGTGGCGAGAAGGGGATGATATCGGTGCCGGTGGTGTCGACCACGGCTTCTATGAGGGTGCCGTCGGCCGGCGTCGATGGTTGGGATTCCGGTCGCAGGGCCATCACCGCCGGATTAAAATCGAATTGGCGCCGGTAGATCCCGCCGGCCACGATTATCAGCACGGCCAGGATGGCCAGGGAAAGGATGGTTTCAAGACGGCCCGGTTTATGGGCATAAACGGTTTGCATTGTCTTCACACTACGCGCATGGTTATGGGGTTGAAAAGACCAATTGATTGTAAAACACTACAATTCTTTCGGGCCGATTTGTCAACCGTTGTTCGGTGCCCTTCCGGGGACCATCGCACACTGCTGTTTATCTGAACGTGATGAGGGTTCCCAAGCGGAGCTTGGGAACCCGTTATTACGACAACGACAACGAGGTCCCCGCCAGATGACGCCGCGACAATAGAAATCCATCCCATTCTGGCTCCTGACTTCTGCAGTTTTGCATTGAAATTCAAACGTTTTTTCTTTTTAATAGCCGGAAGTGTTTTTTGGCGTATCCTGACCCTAACGCGTGCTATCCTTTCCCGATTTTGATGCCCGATCCCTATATTTGCATCGCCACATGAAAGGAGGCGCTGATGCAGGCATCCCGTTGGTGCTTCATCGTTTTCTTCTCTGCCGTAATCACCCTGACCGGGTTCACGGCGGCACCGGCACCACCATCACTTCAAAAGGCGCGTTCATATACCGGCGAGGAAGCGGTTTCCGGCTGGATGATGAGTGAAAAACTCGACGGTATTCGCGGGTACTGGAATGGCAGCGTATTGCTGACCCGCAAAGGGAAAACGATCCATGCGCCGGATTGGTTTACGGCCAATTTCCCCCCCTTTGCCTTGGACGGCGAACTGTGGCGCCAGCGAAACGACTATAATTTTGTGCAAAAAACGGTGCTGGATGCCGTGCCGTCTGAAAACTGGCGCCAAATCACCTACAACATTTTCGAGGTCCCGGCGGCACCCGGTATTTTTTCTGCCCGGCTCGGTCATGCCCGTGAATGGTTTGATAATCATCCGGCCCCGCATGTGCGCATCATCGAGCAAATCCGCTGTAATGGACCGGATCATCTGGCGGCATTTCTATATAATGTCGAATCCCTGGGCGGAGAAGGCGTGATTGTCAAGCGACCGGATCTTGAATTTCATTCCGGTCGCACCCCGTATGTACTGAAGGTTAAAAATTTCGATGATATGGAAGGCGAAGTCATCGCCCATCGTCCCGGCCAAGGAAAATTCAGAGGCATGATGGGCAGTTTAACGATCAGGCTCGATGATGGTGTGACGTTCAATCTGGGCAGTGGATTCACCATCGCCCAGCGCAAGTCACCGCCTCCCATTGGCGCGATGGTCACCTTTAAGTATCAGGGGGTCACTAAAAACGGCATCCCGCGATTCGCTTCGTTTTTGCGGGTGAGAAAGGATTAAGGGCCCAAGGTGCGTCACCGTATTTACGAACAGGAGCACTTGCCGGCACCCTTGAAACATTGTTGTCTTCACTCCTCAAGATCCGGCTCCAAGGAAATACTCAAGGCATAGGCCCCATCCTCGAACCGTGTGCGAATGGGATAGACGCCTTTTTCGAACACTTTCATCATGGCCTGGTTGGTGGCCAACACATCGGCGGTCATGCGGCGGACGCCGCGCAACCGCGCCAGGCGGGCCAGCATGTGGTAGAGGTAGGTGGCGATTCCCAGGCCCTGATAGGCCTCGTCCACGACAAAGGCCACATCCCCGGTGGGTTTGTCCTGATCCCGGGCAAAACGCGCTTCGGCGATGATGCGCCCCTGCCCCAGCGGTCCCACCAGCCCCACCACGCTGAGTACATCCCGATAATTCACGTTGACGTAGGCCTGCATCTTGGCGTGGGGCATGGTCTTGATGGGAGCGAAATAGCGGTAGTAGATGGCCTTGTCCGAGAACCGGTAAAAAAGGCGGCGCATCTCTTCCTCGTCGGATGGTTTGATGGCCCGGAAACGAACCGTGGTGCCGTCCCTGAAAGTATACTGCTCGCTGATTTCCGTCGGGTAGAGGTGGGCGTTTTCTTCGATGAAAATCTGATCCGGATAGAGAATATGGGCGGCCTTGGCCTGCTTTACCAGGTCCGGCCGATCGTCGGGATGGGCGATCTCGATCAGGGCCTGGGCCCGTTCGCGCACGGTCCGGCCGGATAGCGCGGCAATGCCGAATTCGGTGGCGATCATATCCACCGAATCGGGGAGGTTGAGCTGGTTGGGAAGATCGGCGATGGAAAGCCGGATATTCCCTTTGCCTTTGAGGTTGCGGCTGGGCAGGGCGAAGATGGTGAAACCGCCCCGGGACATCTCCGCGCCGTTGAAGAAATCCATGGCCTGTCCCGGGCCGGAGGTGATGCTGCCCCTGCCGGCATGCATGGCGATCCGACCGGACAGATCCACTTTGCGGGCCGGAAAAATGGCCACGAAGCGTGGATTCTTGCCGATGATGATGGGGCTGAAGACCTTGTCGATGCCCTGGAATTCCATCAGTGGGTTGTTGTCCAGCCATTGCATCAGCGCCGGTGACCCCATGGCGTAGCTGCTGACCGATTTGCCACGGAAGGTTTTTTTATGTTGGTTGGTGACGGCGCCGCTCTTGATCAGGGTCATGACCGCATCGGTGATGAGCGGTGTGTGAATCCCCAGATCTTTCTTGCCCGCCAGATGGCGGGGCAGGGCGTCGTAGAGCGGCCCGAATGAAAAACCGATACAGCTGCCGTCTTCGATGGTCGAGGCCACATGGGCCGCCATGCGGTCGTAAACATCCTCCAGCGGTGTAGGGGGCACACAAGGGGCGGGGGCATCGCTATCGACCAGGAAGTCAAACTCGCTCACGCTGACAAATGTGTCGCCATAGGTGCGGGGCATGTTGGCATTAATCTCGCCGATGACCAGCCTGGCCCGCGCCATGGCCTGCCGGCCGGCGTCCACGGCGATTCCCATCGAGCACAAACCGTTGGCATCCGGAGGCGTGATCTGCAAAATGGCCACATCAACGGGCAGCTGGCGGTTGGTTATCAACCGGGGGATGGCCGAAAAGCGGCTCGGAATCAGGTCTACCTGCCCGGCGCTGATGGCTTCGCTGGCCACCCAGCCGGAAAAAAAAGTCTTGAGCCGGTATTTTTGAGACCGCAGGGCCTCAAGGTCGATGGCATCGCCAAAGCTCAGGATCTGGATCAAGGTGAGATCTTGAAGATTGTTGGCCTCGGAAGCCATCAGGGCCTTGACCAGGGTCCGGGGCTCCGCCAGACCGGTGCTGAGGAATATATTCATTCCCGGCTGGATATGGGCCAGGGCTTGATCCGGGGAGACCCGTTTGTTCGATGGAATGGGGGATGGTGGGGTGGACATTGATTCTTCCAGTTGTTGGGGTTCGATTGCCTCTGGTTTACAGTTTGCCGTTTACCGTTTCCGGTTTCCGCTCGTTAGTCTGGGGGTCGGGTTATGGGTTCCGGGGATCGATGGGGTTTTTTGGTTCATTGGTTTGATTGGTTAAAAAAAATAGACTGCATCCAGCCCTGAAAACCGATAGCCTTCCGCCTGACCCCCTATCCTTTTAAAAAACGATCGACCAGATATCGAACGGGTGTTATGTAAACCTAAATTGGGTAAAAGACCATTTTAAAACTCGAGGGCCCCAACATGAAATACAATTTTGACCAGGAGATCAACCGAAAAGACACGCAATCCGCCAAATGGGGCGTGATTCAGGATCCCGACACCCCCTCGCGCTGGATGACCACCGACGCCTACTTTGCCGAGGACCGCATGCTGCCGTTGTGGGTGGCGGACATGGATTTCACCGCGCCGCAACCGGTGGTGGACGCCCTGGTGCGGCGGGCCCGGCACGGCATTTACGGCTACACCATTCGAACCGCCGAATACGATGCCGCCGTGGTGGACTGGATGAAACGGCGCCACGGGTGGGATATCGCGCCCGATTGGATTCTAAGCACCCCCGGGGTGGTTCCGGCGGTCAACCTCTTGATCCGCACCTTCGCCCAAGCGGGAGAAAACGTCATCGTGCAACGGCCGGTCTACTACCCCTTTTTTTATGCCATCGAAAACAACGCCGCCCATATCGTTTCCAGTAGCCTGATCCTCGAGGACGACCGCTATCGCATGGATTTCGCCGATTTTGAAAAAAAAGCCGCCGACCCGGCCACCACGCTGTTCATTCTTTGCAGCCCCCACAACCCGGTCGGCCGGGTGTGGACGCATGAGGAGCTGTACCGCATCGGCGAAATCTGCCTGAAACACAATGTCCTGGTGATCGCCGACGAAATCCATGGCGACTTGATCTACAAGGGCGTGACCTTTACGCCCTTTGCCAGCATCGATGAGAAGATGGCCGCGAACACGGTGGTGTGCACGGCCCCCAGTAAAACCTTCAACCTGGCCGGACTGCATACCTCCAATATCATCATTCCCAATCCCGATTTGCGGCGCCAATTCCAGAAAACCCTCAACCGTTGCGGCATGGGCAAATGGGCCAATCCCTTTGGTGTGGTCGCCTGCGAAACCGCCTACCGGGAAGGCGCGGACTGGCTGGATCAGGTCATGGATTATATCCACGGCAACCTGGCGTTTTTACGGCAATACATCGACGACCATGTGCCGGGCGTCCGGCTGATCCCGCCCGAAGGCACCTATCTGGTATGGCTCGATTGCCGCGGATTAGGGCTGGACAACCAGGCCTTGAAGCGCCTGATGATGGAAACGGCGCGCATCTTTCCCGACGAAGGCTTCATCTTCGGGCCCGAGGGGGATGGGTTCGAGCGCCTCAACATCGCCTGCCCGCGCTCGCTTCTGAAAGAGGCCCTGGCGCGCATCCGGCGCGCGGTTAGCGGCTAATTTGATGAACGTCTAAGGCCTTCGTTCCTTAGGGCGCCGGAAAGAAATAATTCCCCCATCTTGCTTGTTCTTGCGCTCGTCACCGACGTTCCATCCACCGGCACATATCCTTACTATGCACCGGCGGATGCGCCTGGTAGACGAACACAATTTCGCCACTCTTAGCGTGATTGTCAAAACAGCGTTCCCATTGGTCGTAAGGGCACGGTGCACCGTGCCCTTTTTTTGATAGTATTCAAACGCAACCGTCACCGGTTGAACAAGGTAAAACCAAGCAAGATCAACCCCATCCCCACAAAATGATACACCCTCAGGGACTCGCCCAAAAAGAGCAGCGCCAGCGAGGCCGTGAAAATGGGAATCAGGTTGATAAACAGGCCGGTGCGGTTGGCGCCGATGACGGCCACGCCCCGGTTCCAGCAGAAATAGGCCACGATGGAGGGAAAAACCGCCACATAGGCGATGCTGGCCAGGGTTTGTGGCGTGATGTCGAAGGATCCCACCGTCGTTACCTCCCACAGGTAAACCGGTAGCAGGCCGACAGCTCCCACGCCGAAGGTATAGGTGAGAAAACTGAACGGGTGAATGGCCGGCCGTTTGGGCAAGAGGGCCGAGTAAAGCGCGTAAAGCACGACCGCTGAAAGCATAATCAGATCGCCTTGTACCAGAGCCATGTCCACCAACGCCCGCCAACTGCCCTTGAGCACCACCACGCCCGCGCCGGCCATGCAAGACATCACCCCCATGGTCTGCACCCTGGAGATCCGTTCGCCATAAATAATCAGGGATAGAACGATGATGACCGACGGCATGGTGGTCTGGATCAAGGCCACATTGATGGCCGTGGTGGTGTGGACCGCCAGGTAAAGCAGGGTGTTGAAGGTGGTGACACCGAAAAAGGCCAACAGGCAGATGATTTTCCATGCCGCCAGGGCCTGGTGCCAGTCCCGCTTGACATACGGCCAGGTCAGGGGCAGCAGAATCAGAAACGCGCCGGCCCAGCGCCAGAAGGCCAGCGCCACCGGCGGGATCAGGGTTGCGACGCCTTTGCCCAATACGATATTGCCCGCCCAGCACAGGGGCGCCACGGCAACGATGAGAAATGCGGTCAGGGGTGGTTGTCGATCGGTGGTCATGGTGTGTGGGCTCTTCTTTCAAACCGGCTCTGAAATATACGTTGCGCATGAATCGAGTTCACAAATTGTAATGGTAAGTATTTTTTGGAGAAAGCCAAGCAAATTTTGCATCAACCGTTACGCACAATCCCCACATATTTTCCCAGAATGACAACCCGCTTGCGCTGCGGCCCCTTGAACACCAGTGGTTCATACGCCACGTTGGCCGCCTCCAGGGATAAAACGGCGCGGCTGCGGCGCACGATTTTAAGCGTCGCCTCGGGCAGCAGGCCCTCGACCATCACGGCGGCGATTTCCCCGTTCTCGACCCGCTGCTGGGGGCGGATGATGGCCAAATCGCCGTCCAGAATGTGGGCCTCGATCATGGAGTCGCCCTTGACCCGTAAGGCAAAGCAGCGCTTGCAGCCAAACAGCGCCGGCGATACGGCCAGCTCTTCTTCCAGGTTTTCGATGGCTTCCATGGGGTGGCCGGCGGCGATAGTGCCGATCAAGGGGATGCCGGAGCCGGTGACCGCCTTGCTGAATCGCCAAGATCGCTTCTTGCCCGGCTCGGCCAGGATATAGCCCTTGTCCTTTAAAATGTTCAGAATGCGATGGATGCCGGCCGGGCCGCTGAGGCCCAGGTGGGCGCAGATTTCCCGCACCGTGGGGGCCATGCGGTGTTCCTGTTGAAAGGCGATGATATATTCCAGGACGCTTTTTTGCCTGGGGGTCAGATCCGAAGTCATGCAATCGCTCCATAATCATGTCGATAAAAAAAACATCCACCAGATTGTAGGTTGGGTAGAGGAACGAAACCCAACGGTCCATTGTCGGGTATCGCTATGCTTCATCCGATCGTCGATCTGTATACGCAGGGTAACCGCATTTGGCTCGATTTGCGGTTCTTCGCAAACCCAGCAAGCTCTTACACGCATCGATGGTTTCGTCAAGCATGGTTTTTGTAAGCACCGGCCACGTTTGCGCCAAGGCTACTCAAGCCCGGTTCCATGCAAGTATGACCGATTCACCATCAACCGATGTCATGGGCTCGGCCCCGTAAGCGCTGGCAACGCCTGCGACCATTTTTGTTAAGAATGGAGTCCAAATGCGGTTAACCAGGAAAGCCATGCAGGGCAATCGCATGTAACTCATGTGAATTGCTATCGGGATCGGTGTCGGTATCGACAAGGCTGGTTACGCCTCGCTCCCATGCTCCGCGTGGGAGCGCTCACGCCTCACGGTTCAGAGTCGATGAGAGCCATGCACAGGCACTTGAAAAAAAGAAAAATCGAAAATGGTGACCGGCCAAACTGTACCAAGAAATTCGTTCCATTACCAAGCCCCGGATAGTCGTTCTTGAAATTCCGCGCTAATCGTTCGACGGTCCAAGCGGTTTTTCATGTTTGCGCTTTCTCATAAAGGGAGAAGGTTCACACCCTGACTGAACGGTCAATTCTTGAAGAGCATATCACTGGGACTCTGTACACCGTTGCCGCCGCGATTGAGAACATGCGTATAAATCATGGTTGTCGACACATCCTTGTGCCCTAAAAGTTCCTGCACGGTCCGAATATCATACCCCGATTCCAACAGGTGGGTGGCAAAGCTATGCCGCATGGAATGGCAGCTTCCTGGTTTTGCTATCTTACAGGAATTTATGGCTTTTTTAATGGCACGCTGCAGTACAGCCACGGACAAGTGATGGCGCTGTTCGATACCTGTCCTGGGATCGATTGATCGTTTTGTGGCGGGGAAAACATATTGCCATGACCAACTGCGATTGGCTTGAGGGTATTTTCTTTCAAGTGCATAAGGGAGATATACCGTCCCGAATCCGGCCTTGAGATCGATTTCATGGGCCATTTTGATCTTTTCCAAATGCCTTGATAACGGCTCAATGACGATCTCAGGCAGCATGGTAACCCTGTCTTTATGCCCTTTACCGTCGCGAACGATTATTTGCCGGTAACCGAAATCGATATCCTTGATCCGCAGCCGGACACACTCCATTACACGCAGGCCTGCTCCATACAGCAGCTGGCCCATGATCCAGGTGACGCCGTCAAGTTGTAAAAGAATGTGTCGGACTTCCTCCCGGGTAAAAACGACAGGAAGCTTTGAAGGCCTTTTAGCAAACACAATGTCTTCGAATTGGGAAAGATCTTTTTTCAGGACATGGCGATAAAGGAACACCAGCGCGCACAAGGCTTGGTTCTGTGTGGAACTGGCCACTTTCCTTTGAACGGCCAAAAAGTTCAAAAAATCAGTTATATGTTTTTCATTCAGTTCGTTGGGATGTCGCTTGTCATGAAAATATATGTATCGCTTGATCCAGCTAATGTACGTTTGTTCCGTGCGAATACTGTAATGCCGGCGGCGAATGGAATTTCGAACCTGATCCAACAATCTAGGCTTTATGTCATTCCTTTGCCCGTCCATCGGTGATAAGATTGCATCATTGTTTTGGTTGTGAAGGAATCGTTCAGCCATGGTGCGCCTCCGATCAAATTTGTAGAATGTATAATACCAACTATTTAAATTGACACTTCAGGTAGTTGGGGATATTTATCTTTCATATGCTCAATAACCACTTTTTAAAAGTGATATGAAGTTAACATTTGTTCATGTTAGCCGAACTATTCATGAATTGTCAATTTTTTATTTGACGAATTGGTCGGATAGCAAGGTTGAATTGGCTTGCTATGCTATAAATTAGTCGCCTTGTTAAATTTCGTAAAAAATAATGTCGTATAATAAGACGACTATTCGGTAGTCCAATACATGTTAAGCGGCGCTGCGCGCCGCTTAACGGGCGCGAGATGCTTCGCCATGGAGGGAATGCGTCGCACAGCGCCGCCTAACCCTCCATGGAGCTGCAGAACCGACACCTAATACACACTCGTCGCTGCGCTCCGGTGTGATTAGGCGGCGGTTCTGCAGCTCATCTCGCGCCCGTTATGCGCCAACAACCAACCTTCGAGGATAAGCCTATGAAAGCCGATCAATTGACTGAAATGAACATTCATATAAACAAACAAATTGAAAGGTATATAAATGAATCTAGTAACAATCACTCAGGAGCTCGCTTCTGATCATGAAATTCAGAGATCTGATTTTTTGAAAGAGTTGTGCGCTTCAACCATCGCCATGTATCCGAACGGAGCGCCGATGCCTCCTTGGGCAGGCTATTCGGCAGAGGAGCAAGGCGTGTTTATCGGAACCTGCGCATTCAAAGCACCGCCAGAGTCTGGCGAGGTAGAAATTGCCTATTTCACTTTCCCGGAACACGAGGGGCGGGGAGTGGCAACTTTAATGGCGAAAAGCCTGATCGAGCTGGCCATAGAGCATGGCGTAGTGAAAATCAAGGCTCAGACATTGCCAGAGAAGAATGCATCAACTCGCATCCTTGAAAAACTCGGCTTCGAATGTTCCGGCCCCATTATCCATCCAACGGATGGTGAAGTTTGGGAGTGGTATAAATCAGGATCGGCATAACAAAAGGCTGAAGACCGACCATACCCGCCCAAAAGCGGCGGGCATGGCGGCTTAGCCACGTGTTAGCAAGGAAATAAATCTCTATGTCTAGTTGCTTCATAATAGAATTTGGTGGTTTTGAAATTGATTCAGGGCCTCAATATGTCCAAGGAGAATTCACTGATTTATTTACTGAGCAAGATTTGATCATTACAAATCAAGGCAACGAATCAACATACAGATACAAAATTTCAGTTTCAGATTTGCGTAATCGACTTATTACTATTGGTTTCACACAAGACAATCTTCAAGTAGCTTTATCAAGTTATTTGGAAAATCAAAAAGATGAATTAACTGCAAGGCTTCATGATGAAACATATATAAAATACTTTGGAGAAGATTATTTAAGTGAATTGAGACAACATATAGAGTATTTAAAATCACTCAATGAAGATTCAATAACGGATTTATTAACTCGATGTAAAAAGTTCGAACACGGGTTTTACCCCGATTTAGGTAACCATGATTTATCGTCTTCAGAGTTAAAACTACTTGACGGTTTATTTAATAGAGATAATTCTGAAATTTATTTCCATCCGTTTAATTTGTATTTTCTATTATCGAAAATATTTAGTGATGGCGACGTTTTGGAAGTTGATTATACTGATCTGGTTTATGCGGGCTATTATCAATCAGATGAATCTCCAATTAAATACGGATACAATGAGATAGTAAAAAACCTACATCCAGATTCATTAATACTAGGAGAGAAGTTAGATGATGAAGAAAATGAGTACAAAGAATTTAAGGAAATAAAAGGAAATAATGCTATTAATTCAATTAGCAAGAATATTGTCAGATATGTCGTTGCATTTCTCAATACATACGGGGGAAGTATATTGTGGGGAATCACCGACAACCGAAAAGTCAAAGGTATAGAACTTAATTACAATGACAGAGATAGTTTAAAAAGAAGGTTTTATGACGCTCTCTCAACGATCGAACCAAACGTGAATAAAGATGAGCTATCTCTTAAGTTCAGACCAATTATTCATAATGGCGAAGTCCAAATTGATCTTTATTGTATTGAGATTACAGTCCCAAAACTTGAGCCAAATAAAATGTATTTTAAAAAATCAGGTGAAACTTGGATCAGATTAGATGGAGTTACGAAACAACTAAAAGGTGTTGAACTATATGATTTTATTGAAGCACGTATTAAGTGCTAACAAAAGTTTCAACCCGACGTTTTTCGCCGCTACGCTCTGAAAAACGCGGGTTAAACCGGTGTTATGCTGAAAAAACAATTCTTATGTTATCGAAGAGACTAATCAAATTTCGCAATGATCTTATAAAGATATTACCTAAAACACCGAATTCTAAAGAAACGAAGCAATATTTGGAAAAAGAATCTTTATCTGGTCTGATTTTTCATTATCTAAGTTGGTTGTCTAGATTTGTATCAATAAAACAGAGGACAACAATAGTTGAAGATGAAGTGACAAAAGATCCAAGATGGGAAAGATGTAAAGAAGGAATCAAATATCTCCTGAATAAAGTTGAAAAGGGCGAAAATCTTACACCCCATTTATCTCTAAAAATACACTCAAAAGGATTTTCTCTACCATACCCAAATAAACATGATAGATGGGAAGACAAAGACTTTTTATTAAATGCAATGGGTTTTCATCATTTTCACCTTGGAACAAATATTGAGGAAGGTGGATTTATCACTCGAACAGATGAGGTCTTATTTGCGCAAGTAACACATGATTTATTTAAAGCTGTTGCTATCATTAATCATTCAGTGTTTGAATCAGATGATGGTCAATTGACTCCTGAACGTTCAAGACTATGGTCAATATTTGATAAATACACAACACAAGGTCACGAGCCTGGGACAGTGGTGCTGTCAACTGTAATAACATTTTCAGGCCACCCGATTCATATAATGAGTCTTACGCAAAGCTATTCATATATTGTAACTCAAATTGATCCAAAATTAGATGATCCAGAATTTGTTAATTCGATGTTCAAAGACTCATCTATTGCTGCCCCTAATAAACCGAAAATTGAGTGGATGATCAATGCATCAGGTTTAGGTATATACGAAAGGAAAACTGAAACTTTCTTTATCTTGAAAACAGGATTTAATTAACATGGCATAACAAATGGCTAAAGACCGACCATACCCGCCAAAAAGCCGGCGGGCATGGCGGCTTAGCCAGGCGTTCGCATTCAAAATATAAAAGATTAAATATGCTAAATCGATCAATTGCAATTATAAAAATTAAAGAGCCTTTTTTGGATTGGGTAAAATCTTTACCCACTTCGAATGGAAAAATTACTCTCGCTGAAATTAATTTCAACAACACTACTTACCTTCTGCCAGAATATGATAATGACGAAGAAAAGGAAGAAATTATTTTTCACTATTTCGATATGATCTTTGAAAGGCAACTACAAGAATGGGGAACAATATTGCCTGAAAGGTGGCCTAAAACAAGAGATTTTAAAACATTCAAAGAATGGTTTGATATAGAGTTTCACCCTGTAGAAGATCTAGTTGATGCACCACTCAGAGATGGATAAACTAAATGCGAACCAATAGCTTAAGCGGACCGGGAAAAGCGTTGTCATTTTGAGCATTGTCATTTTTTGGAAGCCCTACATATTTTGAGCACTTGGCAGTGTTTATTCCCGGCCCGCTTAGCATGGCGTTAAGCGGCGCTGCGCGCCGCTTAACGGGCGCGAGATGCTTCGCCATGGAGGGAATGCGTCGCACAGCGCCGCCTAACCCTCCATGGAGCGGCAGAACCGCCACCTAATACACACTCGTCGCTGCCGCTCCGGTGTGATTAGGCGGCGGTTCTGCCGCTCATCTCGCGCCCGTTCGCTTAAAAAAATAGAAATGAATTGGCTAAATGAAGCCGAGATCAAAAAAACAAAAAGGACTTTGAACCAGATTTTATAAAAAATAGGTTGCTTGATACTTGGTCAATAAAGGAAGGCTATAGGCTTATTGACACTTTGTCATAGACCCTTACCAAGTTTGTATAAAGAGGGCAGCGTTACTGGCTTCGAGAAACATTTTCATAGGGCCTTCCGAAGGGATTTAGGCACTTTGACTGGTGGATGTCGTTTGGGACGATTTTGAAAAATATTCTTGGCAAGACCGAGCAGAATACTGAGCTTTGAACATTATACAAGCGAACAATACGCTCGAGAGGGACCAGGCTTACTGCGCGGCCTTTCGGGAGTCCCTGGTTCAGGAAAATTTAACTTTTTATCGGAGCTTTTTGGGTTCAAAAGCCTGGCCCCTCAGCTCCGCGTTATAAGCAATGACGATTAATAGGGAGAATTAAGATAAATTTCGATAGATGTCTTTTCTGTGACCAATTTTGACGATTAGAATGACAAGGATATCATTTTGGATTTCATATACTATGCGATAGTTGCCAACACGAACTTTGTGAAAAGGGTTATCCCCTTTCATTTTTGTTGTATCTGGTGCAGGAAGATTTTCAGAAAGGCTATCTATTTTTTCTGCGATACGCTTCTGGTCAATTTTAGGAATTTTTTTGAGAGACTTTGCAGCAGCCTTTTTAAACACAATCCTGTATGTCAAAGTTCAAGTTCCTTTTTCAATTCATCCCATGGAATTGGCTCACTGGGATCATTTTTCGCTTTCCAGGCATCTTCAATATCAATTTTATCCTCTAATTCTTGTAAAAGTTTGAGTTCTCTTATTGAAACCAGTGCAGCAATTGGCTCTCCACGGCGAGTTAGCACAAATGATTCATCACCGAAAGCAACTCGGTTAATAATATTTGATAGCATTTTTCTTGCATCTGCAGTTGTTATTTTGTTTAGCATCGGAAACATCCTTTTTTTAACAAGGTCAATTGGTACTAATTGTACATATTGTATATCATGAAACTGGTACTGTCAATCGGTAAATAACCTTATAATATAGGTTGCTTATAACATCTGCGTTCACGGGACGGCGAGAAACATGCCGCCCGTGACACAGGGCGTTAGGGTTTCTTGTGAGAAGTAGGATTTATGGAATTTCTTGACTTAATGCTTAATAAGTATGTGGCAATTTCAGGCGCAATTCTAATGGCATGTTTTGGTGCCTATTTGGTATATAGGAACAATGCCATTAATCGCTATGCTGCGGCTTCGGCGAAATTCCGGTCATCTCTTTTAAATATTTTTACAGGCCTTTATCCTTTACCAGATAACTGGCCTTCAAATGGTGTTGCAATTGATGGAATGCTGCGTGAAATATTTCCAAAACTTCAATCCTCAGTTGCAGAGTTCAGACCCCATATTTCTTTTTTACGTCGGAAAGCATTTGATCGCGCCTGGCTTAATTACCGCTGTTCGACCAAACGAAAAATAGACATCCAATGTTATCATCATTATATGGCAATAGATGGTCAACCAGATCCAAAAATTACTTTTAAAAGAAATGTAGACAAACTTATTTCTTTTGCAAAGGAACCCTAACCTTCGCTTTAAGCGGGACTTTTGCTACGCTGCCGCTACGCAAAAGCCCCTTAAGCGTACGTTAAGCGGCGCTGCGCGCCCCTTAAGCGTACGTTAAGCGGCGCTGCGCGCCGCTTAACGGGCGCGAGATGCTTCGCCATGGAGGGAATGCGTCGCACAGCGCCGCCTAACCCTCCATGGAGCTGCAGAACCGCCACCTAATACACACTCGTCGCTGCGCTCCGGTGTGATTAGGCGGCGGTTCTGCAGCTCATCTCGCGCCCGTTAGCTGCAACAATTTTCATTAGGGGGGGCAATGGACCTAGAAGGAAAAATCTTAATTCTTGAAGACGAAGTCAAGAAACTAAAGAATGAGAAAAAGGATCCATGGGACGTATTGCAGATACTTGGTGGATTATTGATACCAGCTGCGATTGCATTTGCGGGATGGCAATATTCTGTTGCCATGAAGGATGCTGAAATAAAATCTTCAACGAAGATTGCGAAGTTACAGATTGAGTCATCTGAACAAAAAGCAGAGTTCGAACAAAGAATATCGGAAACAAATGCCAGAGTAAGTCAGGCAGGATTGGTAGCGTCATTCTTGAAATCATTACTTAGTAAGGAAGAGGCAGAACAAAAGCTTGCAATTGAAGCTGTGCTTATCGCCTTACCTGCAGAGGGGCCTCGCTTAGTCAAGTTGCTTAAGGAATCTGGTGAAAAAGAAGGGGTGAAGAAATTTGCATCAGACAGCCTGTCCAATTTTAGAAACACATTAGTCGCCCAGTTTTTCTCTACCGAGAAACCCGAAAGGTCCGAGGCTTATGCGAGACTACAATCTTCATTTCAAAATGACGCAAGTATAATTCCAGAGCTCATTGCTGGAGGAAGACAAAACCCAGACAATTTCAATGCCGTGTTTAATCTCTTGGTATTCCTGAGCCATATGAATAAGGATGCGTTAAGGCCTTATGTGAAAGAAATAGCGGAATATTCACGTGAGGTAGAAGGAAATGGTGATAAAACAAAAGAGCGAGCAGAAAAACTTCGTAACAGATTACCGAGCAGCTAACAAGGCAAATTCACGCGGACGTCAAAAAGCGTCGCTTCGCTCTGCTTATTGCCTCCGGTGATTTGCGGCGTTCGGCTGCCTACCATGATAGGATTCATATAAATGATAAAGCAAACTGTACAAACCAAAGGTAATTATGAAATACATTCAGGAAAAAATCACTAAATGGCGTGAGTCTGGTCGAGAACCTGATTATGAATCTCTCTCTATTGAGGAGTTTGCCCAAGAATTCGATTATGCAACACGCTACTTGTCCAAATTACTAAAGTTCCGACAATTAGTGATATACCTTCTTCTCTTTAAAAAGGCATATTTTAATGACGGCAAAAGAATTATTAGCATAAAGCAATCAGAGCTTAGTGAGCAGTTGGTTAGCGACCAAGGAAAACAGTTGTCCAAGGATGTTGTAATAAGGGTTCTTAATGAATTGGTTCGCTTTGGCATTGTTAGCAAGACGCCTTCTCGACCAGGACAAATCAACGAATATGAGGTGCGCCTTCCTTCTGAAATTAGGCAGGTTCAGGAGATGATCGAAGCAGATCAGTCTGCCAACGACATCAAAGTTGATGATAGATTCGATGATTGCTATTCAAATCCACAAAAAAGATTGGAAGTTCTTAAGCGAGACGATTACAAGTGTTTCTACTGCCTTCGTGAACTCAAAAGAGACACTTTTTACCTTGATCATTTACATCCAAGATCTCAAGGCGGCGCAAATTATAAATCCAATTTGGTTGCAACATGCAAATCATGCAATACGAAAAAAAATGCCTCCGATGCAGCTACGTTCCTCCGCGAAAATTACCGTCAGGAACTTCTTACACAAAATGAATTTATAGGCCAGAAAGAAAAATTGATACGACTTAAAGAAGAATATGAATCACTGAAAGAATAAATGAAAGAATAAATGAATAATGCCGAACAAAACGCTGGAGAGGGACCAGGCTTACTGCGCGGCCTTTCCAAAGTCCCTTGTTCAGGAAAATTTAACTTTTTATCGGAAGTTCTGGGGTTTAAAAACCCTGGCCCCTCAGCTACCTGTTATATTTTAGTAGTAATCATCACATTAAGAGGTCTCATAATGTCTTCAGATCTTGAATTGGCAATTAAACAAAGAAATCTAAAAGCAATAATTGACCTCATGTTTGAATCGGGCACATATTCATTAAAAACCGGATATAAAACAGAAAATGAGCTTTGGGACTATAAGTCTGATTGTCCCCCGCCTGGGAAAGCCCAATTTAATGCATGGGCAAATATTGCAAAGGATGTGTTAAGCTTTCATAATAATAAGGGGGGTATTTTATTTTTTGGTGTATCAGACAAAGACTATGAATTTAAAGGTGCCTCAACAAGGCTGGATAGCAAACTCGTAAATGACCAGCTAAGAAAATTTTTAGGTGATCGCATATGGATTGATTACCATCGTGAATTTATACAGGAAGACCAGAAATATTTAGGAGTCGCAATAATACCCCCCAGAGGTCCACAATTTGAGAAATTTAGGATCGATGCTCCTAAGATGGCTAACGGAAAAAGAATTTTCCGAAAAGGATATTCAGCAATTAGAGAAGGGGATTCTTGTAAGATACTCGATATTAATCAACTTGCTCAATATAGCAGAAATATCTTCTTACCAATATATGGAAAAATATATGAAGTAGATGAACTTTTCTATCGAATTTTACGCCCTGAGTATAAACAGTTTGTTACAAGGAATGACTATGGCTCACAAATAGAACAAACAATACGTGACCCCCGGACAGCCATAGCTGCAGTAACTGGAATAGGTGGCGTTGGTAAAACTGCAATATCAACATGGGCAGCAATAAGGGCTTATGAGTGTAGAGATTTCGACTTCATTGTGTCTATAACGGCAAAGGATAGGGAATTAACCTCAGCCGGCATAGCATCGCTAAAGCCCGAATTGACAAGTTTCGAAACACTTCTTGATACTATTTTGGATGTGTTAGATTTTAAAGAAAAAAAGGCACTATCGACAGAAGATAAAGAGAAAACAGTACGTGATATAATAGCAAATACTAATGGCTTATTATATGTAGATAATCTTGAGACTGTAGATGATATAAGAATAATCAGATTTCTAGATAACCTTCCAATTGGTGTTCATGCCATTACTACATCTCGTAGGACTTCGGTTAGAGTTTCAGCTCGCCCAATTGAAATAGGGCCATTTAAAGAATTTGAAGTTGTTGAGTTTATAAGAATACTATCTAATGAACCTGGACTTAATTACTTAAAAGATTTAACAGACTCAGAAGCTATAAAAATAGGAAATTCATGTGATAATATTCCCCTAGCTATGAAATGGACCTTATGTAATTCTCACTCAGCTGCAGAGGCTATTTCGAAGGCTGATATGTTTGCTCAATCGGGGAAACACGGAGAGGAATTACTAGAATTTACCTTTAGAGGAATTTTTTCGTCTATGCCAGGCCCAGAAAAAGCAATTTTAAATGTGCTTTCTGTTTTTCAAAGACCATTGCCAATTGAAGCCATATTAGTAGGGACCGGATTAGCGAGCTACAAATTGCAAGATACATTAGAAACATTAGCAAATGATTCCCTTATAAATAACATTTTCGATCCAGGTTTAAACGACTTTGTCTATACAACACTTCCAATTGTTCGGACTTTTGTAAATAATGAACTATATAGTCAACCTCAAGTCACAATTAGTATCCGCCGGAATTTGTCAAACTATTATGAGGCAAAAGATATTCATAATCCAGATGAAAGAGTAATTGTACGGGAACTAAGGCAAGGCTCTAAAGATGTTGGTTCATCATTAGTTGATCTAGCAAAATCTGCTGAAAAAAGAAATGATATTGAAGGGGCAGAAGAATTATTTAATCAGGCAATTGCAAGAGACCCAAATAATTGGAATGCCTTAAGAGAATTTGCTGAATTTCAAAGGCATAAAAAAGACAATACGACTATGGCAATCCAATTGTATGACCAAGCGGCGGCAAATTCACCATCAAGTGGCCCAGATCGTGCTCTAATATTTCGTGAACGAGGAATGCTTTATAGGGATTCTGGCTTGCCTGACGCAACTGATATTGCAATCGAATCATTTATAATTGCACATGAAATATTACCTAACGATCCACTAACAGTACATGCATTGGCCCATATGTATGATAGAAAAGGGCAATCTAAAAACGTAATAGATCTATTAGAGCCTCTTAGAAAGCATCATAGTAAAATCACAAGGAAAAAATCTTTACCATTGTTGCTAAAAGCATATCAAAATAAAAACGATATAATAAAAATAGCTGAAATAAAACAAGAAATACAAGCTCTTAAAGATGAGTCTGATTGTAAAATCTAAATATAACCATTTTCTGCACCTGACCGGTGTTCCGCTGCGCTACACACCGGCCAGGTGAGAAATACGTTAAGCGGCGCTGCGCGCCGCTTAACGGGCGCGAGATGCTTCGCCATGGAGGGAATGCGTCGCACAGCGCCGCCTAACCCTCCATGGAGCGGCAGAACCGCCACCTAATACACACTCGTCGATGCCGCTCCGGTGTGATTAGGCGGCGAACCTGCAGCTCATCTCGCGCCCGTTAGGAGTCCCAATGAATATAGGAAAAGGTTGCCTAATAATCGAGGAATCTATCCATAAAGACAATAAGTCCCTTGTGTCTATTATCAGCCCAAGACGAGTAGGGAATTATATAAAAACATATATTGAACAAATGTATGTTGATAAATTTGATTCAATTGAAGAAAAGATCGCATATAAGAAGGAACCTGACTCATGGCCATATAGAGCAAATACACAGGGGCCATATTCTGGAATCATAGATTGTGGACATGATCCAGTAATGGTGGCTTATTACTGCCACAAACTCATATTAAAAAAAGATGTGTTAAAATATACCTATAAGATATTGGAAGGTCAAACCAATGACCTTGCGCCGATTTTTGAAGAGATTGAAGACTGTATTAAGGTCGTTTAACATGGGCAATCCGAGCCGGCTTTGGAAAGCCCTCTTATAAGGCCATATGTGGCAATAAACATAGGTATTGGCATAACGTTCAGCTCATCCAAATAGGCCTCTATATTTATGAATTTAGCTGATATTAAAAAGGAAATTCATAGACTCCGTCATGAACAAGGAATGACTTTGCAAGAAATTGCAAATAAATTCGGTAAAAGTATTTACTGGGTTAATGCAAGGCTTAATAAAAGTTATGAACCAAAGCGGTTGAGGCATACTGCTGATGATATAGGCGAATTGAATGAACTAAATGTTGATGATACGTCTTTATCAAAAGAAATAATACAGATTCAGACCCTAAGGGCTGAAGGTCTAACTTATGAGCAAATAGCGTCAAAATTGAATAGAAGCGTTTATTGGGTTCATTCTCGTTTACAAGGGAAATATACACCGCGAGGTGCAAGATCAGAAAAACAGTTTCAAGAGGAAAGAGTTGTTCCTTATATGGTTGAAATCGGTTTTTCAGGAATTCTTCAGTATGTTCGGACATCAAAAGATGGTGTTGTCCAAGAAGCGGATATTGTTTCCTCATTGAATGGAAAGCAATACATTACTGAAGTCAAAGTTCATATAACTCACCATCAATTGCAAACAGCCATTGGTCAATTATTAATTCATCGTTTTACCTATAATAACGAAGCTGAACTGCAAATTGCTTTACCAAAAGAAGCTGATTTGTCAAAATTGCCAAATGGACTCATTAGCCATCTGGAGAATGCAGAACGTATACATTGTTTATTCGTTCCTTAATATAATGGATATTATCAGCGTTACGAATAGAAAGCCAAATGCCGGTGTGCATAGAATTGCGTTAAGCTACACATGATAGGGAGTTTAAAATGACCTTGCAAGTTCTTTCACCTGATTTTACAAATTGGGAGTTTACAGCTTTTCTCCTTATCAAAAAACTTTTAGTTGGGTCTAATTTAGATTTCTCTCGGTCAGAACTTATGGCAGATAGAAATCTTAATGCTGCTATAAAATTTCTGACTATTTTTGGGCACAAAAAACTCCCTAAAAAGCCTGTAGAAACGTTACAAAGAACGATTAAAAATCTTAGAGACAGGGGGTATATTGATTTTTTGCGTCAAGGTGAATATCGGCTTACTACAAAAGGTTATGAGGCCATAGGCAAGATAGATCCAGATATTTTACAAGCATTTAGTAAATTTTAAAACTCCTAACCTCTGCTTTCACAGCGACGGCAAAAAGCCGCCGCGCGTGAAGCATGCGTTAAGCGGCGCTGCGCGCCGCTTAACGGGCGCGAGATGCTTCGCCATGGAGGGAATGCGTCGCACAGCGCCGCCTAACCCTCCATGGAGCGGCAGAACCGCCACCTAATACACACTCGTCGCTGCCGCTCCGGTGTGATTAGGCGGCGAACCTGCAGCTCATCTCGCGCCCGTTCGGCACACAAAAAAATTCATAAGAGAATCGATATTTATGGATGAAATAGAATTTAAATCGCTTATTGAAGAGTACAAGATGTGTCGAGAGGATGCATCCAAACTTGAGTCTCAAATATGGAAAGCTGCAAGCATTTTTGGTCTATCATCTGCTGCTGGTTTAGTTCTAAAGCTAAAGCCCGAAGTCGTTTCAAAAGATCAATTCTATACAATTTCAGCAATAGCCATATTAATGATCACTGCCCTATTGGTATGGTGGCGGCTTAGTAGGCTTTGGTGGAGCATTCAACATATAAAATATAAAAGGATGAATACCCTCGAAACAAAGCTTGGGTTTAAGCAAAATTCTGCTATCAGCTGCATTGATAATATAGTAATGATAAATATTCATAGCGATCAAATAGAGAGCACAGTCAGAAATTTTCACAAATGGTGCTATAATTGAGCGCGGACTCTATAATTGATGGAAACGGGTCCACAATGTGTGATGAAAAGGGAAAAAACATAGGTGCGCTTCGCGCTTCAATTTTATGGGTTTTTTAACCCTACAACGACACTTAGACTCCACAACCAAGTTCGCGCAACCGCCTTTTTCTATGCGACAGATAAGCGCGATGATTGCGGACCTGAATCCAAACGGTCTTTTCAAGTAAATATTCAAAAGTATGTCGTTTGATCGGCAAAATAACCTCGATTAGCGTTCTAAGCTGCGACAGAGTAATAGATGGTGCTTTTTTTTCCCATCCTGATTTTCAGGTGCCAGAGGAAAAAATGGGCCATCATGCATGTGAGTATATGATGATGCCATCCTGGAAATTTGCGTACCTCGTAATGGTCCATACCCAGTTCGGTTTTTGTTTCTTCGAAACATTGCTCAATTGCCCAGCGTAAACCGCTGAGCCAAACGAGCGTTTTCAGTCTCGTGCTTGAAGAGGCATTGCTGATAAAAAAACTGTATTGCGGAGCATCCCCCAGGGTTCTCCGGATTAGCAACCAAACGGTCTTCTGTGGAAGTCCTGCAGCAGACAGGATTATGCGACGACGCGTGAACTCATAGACGATGGGACCTTTCGTTCCTTCTGACACCTTTCGACGATACCAAAAATAGTCGTTTATATTTTTGGCCAACTCCTCAACGGTGAGTGGTTTGCTGTCCTGATCGACCAAGGTCGTTTTGGTTTTGGTTTTTCCGCCCCACTGATACGTTTTTTCCATAGTCATCGGCCGTTTAAGCCAGCATTGTGTATTTTTGGAGACCGACACCAAATAGGTTTTGTCTATAATAGAGTCCGCTATTTCAATAAACTCAGGGCTTTCCCCATATATCGAATCGGCCAGTATGTACTTGAACGGCAGTATGTCTTCTTCGGCAAGGTTGTTTAGCATCTCAGCGGCAAGCTGGGGCTTGGTTCTAAACACCGTCTCTTTCGGCAGTTTGCACTTTTTCCGACGGCCGGAATAATCGTCGTCGAACCACTTCTCGGGGATGAACAGTCGCTTATCAAGCAGTGTGTATCCGTATTCTGAAACGTAACCAGCAAAGACACCCACTTGGCAATTGTCGACTTTTCCTATTGTCCCACAGTATTGCCTCGATACGCCAATAGAGTCCTGTCCTTTTTTAAGGAAACCGCTTTCGTCGAAAATCAAGGCGCCGTCAGGGCTTCCGAGATCGTCATTTACCATACTACGAAACTTGACAGACATTTTTTCTTCGTCCCATGGTGCATCACTTACAAAACGCTGCATCGCCCTGACACTGCTATCTTCTATAGACAGAGCGATGGGTTCAATTGATTTACGCTCCAGTGGACTGAATTGCCCTGCCATGTACCTCAAAAAGTGCTCCCGTGATTCGCTGCGCTGAAAACAATCCGCGAACTGTTGATGAAATCCATTGAGTTCATTATTAAAATCTTTGATGTCATCCTTGCCAAGGTCAAACTTTGGAACCGAATAAAGATATTCGTCGGATCGTATGCTGGGTAACATAGTCTGCCTCCTTTTGCATGATTGTTTCGTAGTATGGCAGACTTTGAGCAAATTTTCAAATCAAATAGTTATAAGTGTCGTTGTAGGGTTAAGGCATAGGCAGGAAGACTTGAATAATACGGGAGGGGTGTATAGTCGCGCTCTGAGGTCCTCTCCTTGTGCCCATCTGTCGTCTCCAACACCGACTTTTCCCCGTCCCTCATTGTTCGAGTCAAAATTTTCCCACTTTTCCATCAATTATTTTGTTCGCTCACACCGTTCGGCGGCTTCATGACATAGACCGCAGTGGTTGGTGGCTGCTTATCGTGTTAGTTCCGCTCGTTGGCGCTGTCGTATTACTCATCTTTTCGATTCAAGATAGCAAGCCTGGTGAAAATCAATTCGGTCCCAATCCGACGTGACTTGACAGGCTTAATGGTTTGCTTTAGACTAGTCTAAAACTGGTCTAATATTTTAAAAGGGGGGGGCTATTATGGAAACAATTGGTGCATATGAAGCCAAGACACATTTACCCAAATTGCTTGAGCGTGTAATCAAAGGTGAAAGGATCACTATTACGAAACATGGTGTACCTGTTGCCGTTTTGCAACCACCATCACCTTTGAGAAAGACTGAACCCAAAAAGGTTATTGCGGAGTTACGCAGATTCCGTGATAAACACTCTCTAAAAGGGCTTTCAATTCGAGATATGATTGAAGAAGGACGGCGATAAATGGGTGATGATTTTGTTATTGATAATTCTGTAGTCATGACATGGTGTTTTAAGGATGAGAACAGTCATTACTCCGATATTATACTAAATAAACTTGAGGATGCTTCCGCGTACGTCCCATCAATTTGGCCTTTAGAAGTTAACAATGTATTATTGGTGGCAGAGCGGAGAAATCGAATAGGTGAGGCGGATAGCACACGTTTTATTGCTCTGATTACTGAACTTCCAATAATTGTCGAACAAGAGTCACCCGAAAGAATGATCAAAGAAATTTTTGCATTAGCCCGTAAACACAACCTTTCAAGCTACGATGCTTCATATTTGGATCTTGCAATGAGAAAAGGGTTGCCTATTGCAACGCTTGATAAAAATTTATTGGCGGCTGCAAAACGAAGTAAAGTTTCAGTAATAAAGAGTTAAGAAAATCCCCGTCACCTAAAATTCGCTCATCGCTTCTAAGGAACTCGTTGGGAGGCTTCGACAAAGCCGCCAGGACATTGTTCATTACCCCGTCTGCGGTTTCCCAGCGTGTGAAACTGTTGGAAAAACAGACAGGCCATGTGTTGTTGGCGCGTACCACACCCCCCCAAGCCACGCCAGCTGGACAAAAACTGATTAAACATTATTTCCAGGTCAAGCGGCTTGAAGACGACTTGATGGAAGAGATCGATGAGACGGGTAATAAAGCGTTTACGTCCATGGCGGTCGGTATCAACGCCGACAGACTTGCTTTATGGCTAGTAGAGGCGCTCCATCCGTTTTTACGTGAAGAACGGGTGTGGTTCGTGGCGCCTCTCACTTAGCCGTTGGTCAAAAAAGGAGGAAAAATCTCATGATAGAAGATCCAAAAAAATTTCTGGACGGCTTTCAAGGCGCAGTGGAACAATTTTCGAAGGCCGATAAGGCAACCCTAAAAGCATTCACCCATCTAAATGAAACCGCTCTCCAGTCGGGTGCGCTGGATCGAAAAACGAAGACGTTGATGTGTCTTGCCATCGGCCTTGCCAATGGCTCAGAATATTGTGTTGCCGCCCGCGCCGCCCAAGCAAAAGAAGCCGGTGCGACCCGAGCGGAACTGCTGGAAACGGCCGCGGTTGGCCTATTGATGGGCGGCAGCTTGGCGTTTGGCCCAATTTTGACGGTTTTCATGAATACGATCAATATGCTTTTTCCAGAAGGCTCTGGTATATAATTCTAAAGCGAATTTTCTTATGGTTGACGGGAAGGGTGACCCAAACACGTCTAAATCGTTCAGTGATGCGATCGAAGCACTATTCCCTTTGGCTTACAATCTGAAATTTATGGTTAAGAAGGGAGAGATAAACATCGATTACGGTGTGTTGCCGCTCGAAGCCCTTTGGTGGGCGGATGATATGTCTGCATTCTCTGAAGGGAACAAAGATGACTGGAAGTGGACTGTAATGATTATGCAGCCAGAATTTATTACAACAGAAATGGTTGAAAAGGCCATGAAAGAAGTGGGAATGAAAAAGAAGCCCGTTTCACTTCCTTTAGTAAGATTTGAATCCTTCAAGGAAGGAAAAGCAGCACAAACTTTGCATATCGGCCCATTTTCAGAGGAAGGACCAACAATCGAAAAGATCCACTCGTTTATCAAAGAAAACGGCAGCCATCTGGTCGGAAAGCATCACGAAATTTATTTAAGCGATATAAGGCGTGCCGCTCCGGAAAAATGGAAAACCATCATCAGGCAACCCATGTCATGATTGCGCTGGTGGGTAGAAAAAGAATTTCAATAAATGACATCGCAAAGCAGAAGTTGATGTATCTGTACTTGTGCTTTCGCGACGAGTATTCTCAATAATTTGCAATTGCTAAAGTAAGCGAGGCACCTGATATTACGTTACCATCCCAATAGCACAAACTCAGCATTCTCGTTTCAACATCCGTAGCAGGAAGACCTGATACAGTTTTCATTGAAATTTGACATTTGTGATTTGCATTTAGAAAATGCTTGCCTCAGGCCCCCTCCTTTTCAATTCAAGCCCTCGCCCAGGCTGATCTTTACAAATAAAATTCAGATCCACATGACGTTTAATCTATCTTTTTCATAACAAAATTGAGGATTTGTTCTATGGTATCCCTCTTAATCTCAACCGATATCCACGTCTCAAATCATCCAAGGTTGAGCGGGGGGATGCATGGCTGCACAGGTCGAAAGGAAAGTTCATTGTGTCGATGAGAGCCCGGCTGTTTCCATCAATCAATGCAGAATATACGTCATTTCACCTTACTATCCGGACGACACCGGCAGGTTACGGCCCGGGTTGCCAGATGTCGGCCCGTGCCGGGATTGGGATGAGCGGGCATGTCGTATTTGTTTCGATCATGCTCGGGTTCGCAAGACCGGACCTGGCTTTTCCCTCATGGTGGCCCGCTGCATCACGCACAAGAAGGGTTTCACGATTTATCCGCCGGGCTACGTTCCCTATGGACGGCAGCCGTTGGCACCGGTTGCAGCGGACGGTAGTTTGGTAAGCACCACATGCGGTGCCGAATGCTTTATGGGCACCTACTTCGACGCCGCCTTGGATGCCGCTAAACAACGAGCCTGGCCCCATGAGTGCATCGATGGGAACCTCATGCCTCGGTTTCCTTCCCAGATACGCCATTTGACCAACAGCGCTTTATTGCTTGGCGTCCAACCGGGCCTGCATGGGAAGCTACGTGATGAGATTGCTCAAATTCTTTCTGTCGGTGGTCAACGTCTTCATGACGGCGCGGCACGGATTGAGCATCAACCCGGCTATTTTGGTCTGGGACAGGCCATCTGCGGCGTTCTGGATGCAATATTGCCAGCAACCTCTCTTTTTGAGCGTCTGGCCGAGGCCGGCGCCGCAATCTGCCTCTGGCCCACACCGCAACTGTGGGACCCGCATCACAAAATACTCCGAAAATCAATATTCCACCGCATTAGAACACGTTCCTCCCCGGTTTAAAAATGCAGACTGAGCGCTCCACAAGTTTGTTCGATGCGCATTTCTTTTGACTGCTGTAAGAACAAGCGCATCACTTTTGAAAGGAGTAAGCAGATGCAAAACGCTCAGTCACCACCTTCGGAACCTTCAGTTGATGCCTTGTTTCGCTATCAAGTGATCTCGCAAGTCTTTGTGCGCGAGCGCAACGGACAAGTCCGTTCAAAAGCCGTCAAGGCCGTCGCCAGGCTTGATCACTTCGACGCCGACAATACGCTACGCAGGGTCAGCCGGCGCAGCATTTATCGCTGGCTTGCGGCTTTTGAAGCGCAAGGATTCAGCGGCCTTTCGCCTGCCAAACGCACCCCGGTAAAAGATTCCCTCGTCCTCTCCCGGCCGTTGATTCACTTTTTTAAATCTCAAAAGACGGACGATCCGCTGGCATCGGTGCCGGAGTTGATTCGCCGTGCCCAAATAAACGGCCTGGTCGACCCCGACATGTCGATCAACCGTGTTACGGTTTGGCGCGCTTTACAACGGATGGGGATCGACACCCGGCGGCGTAAAACACCTAAGCATCGGGACAGCCGGCGCTTTGCCTATCCCCATCGGATGCAGATGGCCCTGTGTGATGGCAAGCATTTCCGGGCCGGTGCCGCTCGCCTTCGCCGGGTGGCCCTTTTTTTCCTCGATGATTCCTCCCGCATGGGACTGCAGGTGGTGGTTGGCACCTCCGAAACCGCCAAACTCTTTCTGCGGGGGGTGTACGAAACGATCCTGGATTACGGATTGATGGAGGCCCTTTTCGTGGATAACGGATCGGGGTTTATCGCCCACGATGCCATCGATGTGCTCCGCAAACTCGGTGTTCTCTTCATCCACGGCACCGCCGGCTATCCGGAAGGCCGCGGCAAGATTGAACGCTTTAACCGCACGGCGGGCGACCAACTATTACGCTTGCTTGATGGTAATCCCCAGGTTGATCCAAGCTGCGGTGCCCTGGAACTACGCCTGAGGCATTACCTTCGCCAGCAGTATAACCTGACACCCCATGAAAGCCTTGCCCAAAAGACCCCATGGTCCTGTTTTGGCGACGATGAAAAACCGTTGCGTTTTGCCGAAGACCAAAAGCGGCTGCATCAGGCGTTCGTATTGCACACTAAGCGGCGGGTGTCCAATGACAACGTGGTCTCTTTAGACGGCATTGCTTACGAAGTGATTCGCGGTTATGCCGGCACCCGGTTGACGCTGCATCGCAATACCCTCGATGGTTCGGTGGCGATGGTTCACCAGGGACGTCTGGTACGGCTTTCGCCCCTTGAGCCGCACAAAAACGCACGCGACAAGCGGACATCCCACGTGTCGGATAAAGAAAACACGCAGCGGATTTGGCCCCCGAGTAGTGCACAAATGGCTTTTGACCGGGATATGCGCCCCGTCATCGATCCGGACGGCGGCTTTGCTGCCCCACCTAAAGACGACCCCGAAGGAGATGCGTCATGAAAAAAATTATGGATTTTATGGACCGTTATGGCTTTCACACGACGCCCTTTACCTGTGAAATCCGCGTGGCGGACCAGTTTGTCAATGAAGCCTACACCCAGGTTCTTGAGTACCTCTACGAAGCGGTGGACAAGCGTATGTCGGCCGCCCTGATCGCACCCGCCGGAACCGGCAAAACAACGTTGTTGCGCCAACTGGCATCCCGCTTGCCGGAAACCCGTTACCGCCTCCACTACGTCAAGGTAACCGACCTTTCCAAACGGGATTTGTGTCGCGAGATCGCTGTGGTTGCCGGCGCCGAACCTGCCGGCAATTACCCGGCCCTGGTTCGGCGCCTGCAGGAACGCCTGGCCGCGTCCTTGGATATCGATGGACTGCGTCCGGTACTTTTGCTTGACGAAGCCCATGACATTCGCCCCGAGGTGCTCGGCATGCTGCGAATTCTCACAAATTTTGATATGGATAGTCGACTGGTAGTCAGTATTGTCATGGCCGGTCAGCCACCGCTGGCAAAACTGCTGCGCCATCCCAAGCTCGAGGACGTGGCGCGACGCTTGGCCCATTGCGCGACCATACGCCTGCTTTCACGCGCTGAGCTAAAAGCTTACATTCAGCATCGCTGTCATGTTGCGGGCGCCTCCGCCAGCCCCTTCGATACGGGTGCCATCGAGGCGCTTTACGAGATCGGTCGGGGCAATTTACGCGCCACGGACCATCTGGCCCTGAAGGCACTTGAAATCGCCCACACGCTCGACACTGAAGTAATCGACAGCAATCATGTCACCCAGGCTCGGAGCATGCTATGGACATAATCGCCGATATGTTCCCCGTTTGTCGGGCCAATGCGCTTGAGCGCCAATCCTCCGCGCAGCAGTGGTTGATCGAGTCCGTTTGGGCCAGAAGCGCCGTCGGGATCATCGGCGGCGCACCGAAATGTTGTAAATCATGGTTCGGCCTTGATATGGCGGTCAGTGTCGCCTCCGGGACCCCTTGCTTGGGACGATTTGTGGTAAAAGATCCGGGGCCGACACTGGTTTTTCTGGCCGAAGATGCCATCGGGGCCGTTCGTGCGCGCCTTGAAGCCTTATGCATCCAACGCCGGCTCGATATTGACGGTCTCAACCTCTATGCCATTACGGCCTCGACGATGCGCCTCGATCTTGAAGCGGATCAACAACGCCTGAATGCAACCCTGTCGGCATTGCGGCCGCGGCTTTTGCTCCTCGACCCGCTGGTGCGCCTGCACCGTCTCGATGAAAACAGCGCGGCCGACATCTCAAAACTGCTCGGCTTTATCCGCGAAATGCAGCGCACCCATGGTACGGCCATTGCGCTGACGCATCATGCCAGCAAAAAACACCGTGCCCAACCCGGCCAGGCGTTAAGGGGCAGCTCCGATTTGCATGCTTTCGGGGACTCCAATGCATATTTGGCGCGACGCAAGCAGCGGATCGTTCTCACGCTTGAGCACCGAAGTGCCAAACCGCCGGACCCCATCGAAATGGAACTCGTCTCACGGCCCAATGGGTCCGCCACGCACCTTGAGATCGTTACGCCCCTAAACGCCGATACGACAGCCTCTTTGGAGGAGCGCACACTCGTCTTTTTGCAACATTCCAGCAAGCCCCTCACGCGCTCCGCCATAAGAAACCATCTCAAGGTCAACAATCAGCGATTGGGTGACACCCTGACGCAACTGAATCGGCAAGGCCTGGCCCTACGAACACCCAAAGGGTGGGTCCCCTTGGGCAACCATGAAAGCGCAACAACATCCCAATGATCCCCGCTCATCTCAATTTTGCGCATCTCAAACGCTGTGTCTCCATCGTAACGGTCCTTGAGGCCAAAGGGTTGACAACACCGCTTACAAAGCGAGGCGATCAACTCTTCGGCCCTTGTCCCTTGCATGGTGGCGACAATCCCAACGCCTTTGTGATCAGCCTTTCCAAAAACCTTTGGCGCTGCTTCACCGGATGCGATGCCGGCGGGGATGTGGTCGAACTCGTGCGCCGCCTTTATGGCAAAGACTACCGACAAACCGCCGCTTTTCTGGCCGCATTGGCAGCCACGGGGCCGACTTCGCGGACCGCGTTTTCGCTACAACCGTCGAAAAGAACCTTCCGGCCCTTTACAGCGCGTCTCCGTCTCAATGCCTTCACTCCATGGCTGCACCAAAAGCAAATCACCCCCACGACCGCCAGGCGCTTTGAAGCCGGGGCTTATCAGGGACGCGGCTTTCTCAAGGGGTGTATCGCTGTTCGGCTCCATGACTTGGACGGTCATCCCATCGGGTATGCCGGACGATGTCTGGATCCCCACAACGCCAAACAATGCGGCAAATGGAAGTTCCCTCCAGGGTTGCCAAAAAATGAAATCCTGTATAACTTCCATCGCATAAAACCTGGGCACCACCATGGGTTGGTCGTTGTGGAATGTCCTTGGGGAGTCATGCGGCTGGCTCAATTGAAGATCCCTGCAGTGGCCTTGCTGGGTATCCATCTTTCCGTCGTACAAAACGATCTACTGAAAAAAGTCTCACCGGTTGTTCTGATGCTTGACGGCGATCGGGCCGGCCAGGAGGCCACCGGGCGCATCCGCAGTGCCCTTGAACCCTACACCAAAGTTTACACCATCACGCTTCCATCTGGTCTGGATCCCGACGACTTATCTGACGATGCCTTGTCATCGGTCGCTCAACATTTTTTCTTTTAGCCAGTCATCAATAATGCCACCTGCCGCCGTAATGCAATCGACACTTTTGGTAGGGTAATGCTCGACAAGCATTCTTGTAAACTGTTCCGTTCCCTGAATCTTTAGGGGCGCGCTCGGAACGGAACACTCAAAAAGAGGGGGACTCGCCGTGCCATGGATACTTAATCAAGGGATGACCAGGGTACTGAAACGTAACACCTGAATCCAATGCAAAGCCCATCATATCCGCTATATGGAATTTTATTGCATATCTTCCTCGGTCGGCTGTGTCCATTGGGGTAAAGTATGATTATCTACTTGGTACTTAGTTAAGAATGGAAATTTTTTGTGGAATAATTTTATATCATTTTCAAATAAATCAGTGATTGTTACAGCGAAGGTTCCACTTGATGCTCCTGTCTCCAGTTGGCTCAAAAGAGGTAATACAGGGCCAGCCCGTAACATTTTATCGTCAGTTCTTTCTTTTACAATTGCGTCGATGTGTCCAAGATAAACAATCTTATAAGGTTCTAATGCAAAGGAACTATAGACCGGTACATAGAATAAACCTATTGCACTTCCTATGCTTGAATCTTCTGTCGATGCCGCCATTTCTGTTAGAATATATTTACCAGGAGGCAGCTGAAAGCTTATTAAATATTCATTAAAAGAATTTCTTACCCCTTTGTATTTTTCTTCTACTTTAATGTTGTAATGTTTCCCATCTTTTCTCTCTTCCCCAACCCCTATAGCTTCGATGTTCGGTTGATAGGTTGTTTTATACTCATTTGCTGTTTTAATAGTGAGAAGAATTATTGATTCTTTTGATACATCAATTGTATTCATTTCGCTGCTAAGAGCAGATCGTTTTGGTGTAGCGCAGGCACCCAGCATAAGTACAACAAAGCACAATGCCAACAAACAATAAAATTTTACCTGCCATCTCATTTCCATTTTCTCCTTTTTTGTGGGACATATCAGGGATAAGGAAATGAGTATATAGAACCGTTTCTTGTAAGTCAATAGTAATAAAATACAATATGTTGCGTGACGCAGAATAGAGCAGGCAAAGGCTATCCTACCCTAATCGCATTGGTTCAAAAAACATCATTCTGAGCTTACCGGAATACCAATGCTGGCCATTTTCAGTGATATGTTGTCTATTTTAAAATAGATTTCATCCTTAAGGACAAGTTTTCCTGGGCGTCCTGCCGGCCAGTTGTTGGAGCGAGGTGATGGGCGCTTATGCGGCTCAGGTGGCCTGCGCGGTGGGCGGCAACTACGATCGCCTAACCGATTATCGTCAGCTGCTGGCGCCAACCCAATCGGAAGGAACCAAACCAAAAACTGAGAAAAGGCAGCGTCATAAACGGCGCTACCTTTTTTGTTGACCGTGGGTTTTTCACCATACAAAAAGCCCATGTGTTGGCACGTCAATCACGATTTTTTTTACTTCGTTTCATTATCACTCTTTAGTAGCAAGAGAGACGAACGGATTGGATAGTCATTTACCCATTGACAACAATTCGACACGGACTGCATGTCTTCTTCCATTCGATCATCGATCGTTACGTCGAATGTTCCCGCTGAAAAGCCACTTGCATTTTGAGGGATAAGCGGAAAAATGGAGCCAGACGCTTTCTCACCCTCATTTCGATTTCGGTTGGTTAATTCCATATGACCAAGATAAGCAACTTCATTGGATTTCAAAGTAAACAAAGCGCTAAGCTCCCATTCAAAATGTGCAGGGGCAACTAAAAAAGACATTGCCTGACTTCGGTTCACCTGGGCAGATCCATTTAATTCTTTGATTTCATATTCACCAGGAGGCAATTGAAAACTAACCAAATGATCTAAAAACGCTCCGGTAGGATGAATCATACTGTTTTTACAGCTAAATTTAATCGTCTCTTTTGTGTTCCGATCTAAAACTTGAACAATCTGCATTTCAGGCAAATAGCCATCGTTAACAATATTTCTCGTTCTGACAAACAACAGGGCAACGGATTCGCTGTCCGTATTGAAACTTGTGTTTTCAGGGGCAATCGCCATGGGCTTTGTCCCCGCGCAGCCCACAAGGATATGGGCCACAATCAGGACTAAGGTCAAGATCAACAGATTCTTTTTTTTTGTCATCCGGTTTCCTCCTCAGATAATATGGGTAAAATAAATCAGGTCCATATACCGCATTTCGCTCCTCTGCATAAAAAAGTTGGCATGCAACGCGGGTATCGGTCGAATTGGCTAAATGGACAAGATTCTGAGCAAAAGATCAAGGAAAAAGTAAGGCTGACCGTTCCCTCAGATCCAATTTGGACTGTTTATCTCCTGCCCAGAACGGCGTCTCGTCCCGTGGCATGACTTTTTATGTTCAATTCGAAGAGCGTTGGACATCAGATGGGGAAAAGAATTAGCGGATTATGCGTTCAGTGGTCACCCGTATGAAATCCTTAACGATCATTTAATGCCGCACTATTTTGTGCTCCAGAGATCAATCTCCCCCATTTTCTCACTCGCATGGCCCTTTCTTCATGCTGCTGCCTTTGTTTCGCAGCCTCTTCCACCTTTGTGACCAACTGGTCCATATCGCAAGGCTTCATCAAATAATCAAAGGCGCCCATCTTCATTCCCTCGATTGCGGATTCCATCGTAGCGTGACCGGTGAGCATGATGACTTCCAATAGGGGGTACTTTCTTTTAATCACCTTTAAGGCTGCCATACCGTCCATAACCGGCATTTTGATATCTAAAAGAACAACCTCGATTGTACTATTTTCTTTTATGCGGTCTAATGCTTCCTTTCCGTTAAATGCAGGAACAGCATCTATTCCTCTCTTCTTCAACCGCTTCGTTACGGTATTGACAAAGGCTTTTTCGTCATCTGCAAAAAGGATTTTTACAGTCGTCATTTTCAATCTCCTTTTGATACGATCGATATTATTGAACAGCAAGCCATATGCCAGGAGGAATTTTTTTCGGACTTTATTACAAGACAATAAATTGCATTCAATATCTTAATGCCCGGTCGTCCTCTTCTGATTCGCTGGTTTGCGATGTGTCAGAAAATTTTACAGAGTGTAAAAAAGAAGTAGGTTGTCAACCGGTGGCTGTTCGATCCGTTCTATAGCATTCAAGATAATGTTTTTGGACTGCGTTATCGGTCGTCGCAGTATTGATTATACGGCTTCCGCCCTTTGGCCTTGCCAAAAACATTATCTTAAACACTATATTTATATGCGAAACAATTGCTTTAGCGTTCCTCGATATGTGTTCACATAAAAAGCCGGCCTTTTTTGAAGGCCGGCTTTCTTAATGATCCGTTACACCATCATTTCCCATAGAATAAGTTGCTGATAAAGCATCCACCGTCACCGCCATCTTGATCTCCATCGTCGATAGGATCCTCTTTCTCTTTCTTTACGGAAAGATTCTCCCCACCCTGGCATGTATACAATCCGTTGGACCAGGACCAGGTTACTGCCCCGCTTCCGGTGGAGGCCGAGTCGTGCGCTACGGTTACATGATAAGAAAGGGTGCCATCATCCGCAGGGAAATTTCCCAAAAGGGTAATGGTGTCTCCAACGATGGTGCCGGTCAGTGAATTGCCATCCAGTATCAATTCGATTTCATCTTCGGTCTGAATAATCTCGGCCGAATACGTCCCATTTTCCAAATGATCGGCGCCATCCGGGCAGGTGTCCCAATGGTTCGATATGGTGTACTCCCAGTCTCCCGAAAGGTCATAATCGATAGGGCAGATATAATCGCTTTCGGGTACCGCCCCCGTATGCCTCAGGTTTTGGCGAAACATGGGCCATGGCGTATCGGCCAGGCCGCTACTCGACGAGTAAACGGCATGCAGATCCGCGGCATAATTGCCGACATAAATGGTGCCATCGCTGTCGATCGCCGGTGACGATTCGATCCCCTCGCCGACGCCATAGCGCCATTTGAGCGTTCCGTCGCAATTAAAGGCATGCAGCCAAGCATTATCAGTGCCAACGTAGATAGTGCCGTCAACGCCGATCGCTGGAGAACTATCAATATCTCCCGCGCAATCATAGCGCCATTTGAACTTTCCGTTTTCATTCACGGCATATAGATAGTCATTTCAGATCCAGTTTCGGTAAAAATCACTTGAATATTTAAGCGAATATTCATACTCAAGGGCTAATAGTGTTTAAGATAATGTTTTTGGCAAGGCCAGAGGGAGGAAGTCGTATAATCAATACTGCGACGACCGATAACACAGCCCAAAAACATTATCTTGAATGCTATATCTTGCCGGCACCCCAATTTGAAGCATTTATTCGTTCAAACGCTTCCACGATGGATTTGTTCACTTTTTTTGTTTTTTTTCTTTCGCTATTGGAAGCGGTGGACCGTGGTTGACGGAGCCATTGATGTGCATTAAGAGCGGGCCATGTCCGCGAAAAAAAAATAGACGATATTGTAGGCATCCGGCCCTGGGATGGGATGTCGTGAAAAAATATCTGGCGAGGTGGGTTTGTCTGTCGATGACGGCGGCAATACTGGCCGCCGCCGCAGCGTGGGCCGTCGAAACGTCCTCCGGGTCTGGCCTCGTCCGGCAGCTGAACGCCCTGGCCGGTCCCGAAGATGCCATTCTCGTCGCCGCGCCGGACGGCCGGATCATCGCCGCGGTTCATGCGGACCGTCCCCTGGTGCCGGCCTCGATCCTCAAACTGCTGACGACCTTGACGGCCCTGAAAAAACTGGGCTCCGATTACCGTTTCCGGACCGAATTTTATCTGGACTCAGACAACAACCTGACGATCAAGGGGCACGGTGATCCCCTGCTGATCTCCGAGACAATCGATCGCATGGCCCGGCACCTGGCGACGCTTGTCCCCGTCGTCCGAGACCTGGTCCTGGACGACGCCTTTTTTGCCAGCCCGGTCTGCATCCCCGGCCGTGGTACCTCAACGGAGCCTTACGATGCGCCCAACGGCGCCCTGTGCGTCAATTTCAATACGGTTGCCTTAAGAAGGAACGTGGCCGGTGGGTCAGCGATGAGCCCCAGACCCCCCTGTTGCCATCGGTGATCCCCAAAATCGCCGCTTCGGGTGTCGACCAGGGGCGTATTCGACTGGCCGCCGACCAATCCGAGGCCCTGCAATATGCCGGAGAACTCTTTCGATATTTCTTAAAACAGGCCGGCGTGCGTGTTCTCGGCGACATCAAACGCGGCCGTGTCGATCGCGAATCGGATGGTTTGGTGTGGTTGTATCGATCCGACGCGACGTTGGACAAAGTGGTAAACGGCCTCTTGACGTTTTCCAACAATTTCATCGCCAATCAGATCCTCTTGGTTATGGGCGCGGAAATACTTGGGCCTCCGGCCACCATGGACAATGGCCTGCAGGTGCTGCGAGATTTCTACCGGTTCGATTTGGGAATCGAAACCGGGCATATCGTCGAGGCGTCGGGAATTTCCCGTGAAAACCGCATCACCGCCCGGGCCATGCTGAAAATACTGCAACACTATGAACCCTATCATCATTTGATGCGTCGGGAAGGCAGGCAATTCTATAAAACCGGGCACTTGAAAGGCGTCCGCGCGCGGGCCGGTTTTTTCTCGGGTGCCGATGGTGAACTATACCGTTTCGTCGTCATGTGCAACACACCGGGTAAAAACACGACTGTCATCATGAGGACCATCGAGCGGTACATCGAGTAGTATGCCTATATTGAGAATATTTGTTTCGGTTTGACGTCTTCTGTCAATTGAAAGCATTGACAAAAGAAAACAACTCTAATAGTAAAAATCATTTTTGATTTGGCACGCCGCGATGGGGATATCGACGACCTGATCGTAGCGAGTAGCAGAATCAACACCCACAAATGGTTATCTATTCAGGTGCGGCAAGCTTAATAGGGAACTCCGTGAGAATCGGAGGCGGATTCGCCGCTGTGATCCCCCCTGGCAATGCCAGGAACGTCCTCGGGCATTGGGCCACTGTTTCAGGTTGCTGAAATGGGAAGGCGCCCAAGGATGCGGGAAAGCCAGAAGACCTGCCTGGATATGAATACCGGCCATAGCTTCGGAAAATAAGTATGCCGGCAAATCAATATCGCCCTTTCCTCGCCATGGGGCGGCCATTGAGGCCCCTTGGTGTTTTCTTCAAGGTATATTGCCGTTCTCACTTTTTTCGAAGCTTGTTTGAAAATTTCGGGTCAGGCGCCCATTAGCAGGGCGGAAAACGGCGCATCGCCGAGTCTACGCATTGCAACCTGTGCGTGCACGTGGATGCCGTTTTCCCTTGCCGATGGCGCCTATAGAACCGGTTTTTCCAAACAAGCATTAGTTGCTCTGGCTTTGTTGCAATGGCTTTATTCGAGCCATCGTTTCGTTTTCAATCAGGAAGGAGAAAAAGATGAAAAGTGGTGGAAGCGGCGGAAATGTTGGGAGAAAAAATTGGGTGTGGTCGATAGTGATTGCATTGATGTTGAGTTGCCCGGCGCTGGCGGCGGATGAATCCGAGGACCCGGTGCATGTAATGGACGATATCGTCGTCACCTCGACCAGCAAGACCAAGATGATCGATACCCCGGCCAGTATTTCGGTGATCACGGCCGCGGATCTGGAACAAATGGGGGCCAAGAATATCATTGAGGCCTTGGAGCGCATCCCCGGCGTGTACAATACCAGCGCCAGTCGTTCATCCATTTCCATGCGTGGCACACGCAGTTCCATGGCCGGCGGGCCGATCATCATGATCGACGGCGTGCCCCAAAAATTCGGCAATTACCGCTATGAAGAACTGGATTTCATTCCCGTATCCCAGATCGCCAAGATCGAGGTCCTGCGATCCTCCGGCGTGGCTTATGGACCGGGGTCGGCAAGGGGTGTGATCAATATCATCACCAAAAAGGGGCAGAAGGAAAAACCCGTGGCGGTCAACCTCTCGGGAAGCTACGGTTCCTGGGATACGGTAAACCTGTCCGGCAATGTGGGCGGTCGAGTGAACCCGTGGGATTACTACGCGGATCTCTCCTATTACGAAACCGACGGCTATGAGGAGGAAGAGGAGGATCGCACCTCGGGGCTGGTCAAACTGGGCTACAACCTGTCGGCCCAGACCCGCATCGGCGTGCGCGGGAATTGGATGGATACGGAGCGCCTTTCGGCCTACGATTTGTACAAATATGAATGGCAGCTTGAGCATTATCGGGAAAACATCCATTTCCCCCAAGGCGAAGATGACGACGACCAGGTCTGGCATAACCGCAGGGAACAGGAATCAGCCCAATACGCCCTCGAATTTGCCCATAAAGGCAACCGGCTTTTTGCCGATGGAACGGTTTCCTACACGGATTACAGCGAAATTTACCACGACACCAAGGACATCTACTACAATGCCGAAAGCAGCCGCTCCGGACCGACCCGTGGCGACATCGATGACCGTGACCAGGACACTTATGCGGTAGCCCTTAGCACGGGGTACCGATTCGATTTCGGATCGGTGGGATACACTCCTACCGTCGGGGTTAATTACGAGGACCTGGATTTCAGTCAACACCGCACCTATCCCTACGATACCGATGGGACGGCTAGCACGGACAAATACGATTTGGATCTTGCCGAAAAAACCTATGGTCTTTTCTGGGACAATGATTTTGCCTTCGGCGAGCGTTGGGGCCTCAAGATCGGCGGGCGGGTCGACAAGACCGAAATGACCTTCGAGACCAAGGAGCCCTGGCAGTTTGAAACCGACGACACCATGTGGGGGTGGTCGGTGGCGCCCTCCTATCATTTCACCCCCAATGCCAATGTCTATATTTCCGCCAGCCGGAGCTTTTGGTATCCTAGCCCGCAATACTTTTACTGGGCGTCCAACTACGGCAGCGAGAACAATCGCCCCGAGGACATCAAGCCCGAGGAATCGACCACATACGAAATCGGGTACAAGCATCGGATGAACCGGGCCGTCAATGTGGGACTGACCGTTTACTACTCGGATACGAAAGACAAGTTCGCCGGTTACTACGAAGACGGCAGTTACATGGGACAAAAGAACACCGGCGACGCCGAGACATACGGTGTGGAACTGGAGCTCGACGGAAGGCCCTTGGCGTGGCTGGGTTATCGGTTGTCGGGTGCTTATATCGATGCCGAGTGGACATCCGGCACGGCAAAGATTTACTCTCATCCTGACAACGTGCAGGAGGTCATCGATTTGGATGGCTATCAGGTCCATGGCATTCCGGAGTTCAATGGTCGGGTCGGGCTCGATTTCTATCCTCATGAAGGACTCAAGGCCAGCGTAGATGCGAACATCTGGGGAGAATATTATCTGGACTACGCCAACCGGGAGACGTATCCATCCAAGACTACCTTCGATGCCACCCTGTCCTATTCCTGGAGCCACTATAAAATCTGGGTGCTGGGCAAGAACATTTTCGATGAAGAGATGGAGCGTGCCATCAACACCGACGGCGAATTGACCGGTCCGAATGGCGATCCAGCGACCGCATACTACGTGCTTGACGGCGCGTATGTTGAAGCCGGCCTCAGCATCGGATTCTAAATAATGCCCATCCAGAAATGGCCAATTTGCCCGATATCGGCGTTGCCCGAAAAATTTAATCCTCGGAATATCAACCATATGCCTGTGGTTAAATTTTTCGGGCGCCTTGATCTCGACCAAATTCTCCTATTTCTGGACGGACACTAAACAAAATTCTACCTAATCACTATCCAATCAAAAAGGAGTGTAGAGAAAATGATGAAAAAATTCATGGTTTGTTTCTTGGCGATGTTTTTGGTGGTTTCGATGTCCACCTATGCCCTGGCCTCCGGCGGAGAGCACCCGGCCAAGCACAAAACCGCCATTATTCTGGCCAGCTTTGGCACTACCGTGCCCTCGGCGGTGAGCGCCATCACCAACATCCAGGATAAGGTCAAGCGAGCGTTTCCCGGTGTTCCGGTGAAGGTCACCTTCACGTCCAACATCATCCGTTCAGTATGGAAAGAGCGTCAGGCCGACGCCGAGGAATGGCTCGGCAAGGGGATCCCCGAGGAAATTCTATACGTCAAGAACATCATTGCCACCTTCGGCGACCTGCGCGAGGATGGATACACGGACATCATCGTGCAGCCCACGCATATGTTTTTCATGGAACAGTCCCATGACCTGATGTCCTATGTCAATGCCATGCGCTCCATCCGCACGATGAAGCAAAAGTGGATGCCTTTCCATAAAATCGCCATGGGCCGTCCGGCACTGGGCACCGTGGGACCGCAATACGACTATCATGAAGATGTGGAAAAAGCCATCAAGACCCTGGCCGACGATTTTGCCCTGGCCAAGAAGAACAACGCTATTCTAGTCTACATGGGCCACGGAAACGAGCATTGGTCGACGGGTATTTACAGCGAAACGGCCAAGGCCATGCGTGCCATGTATCCCGACGTGAAAACTTTTATCGGCTCGGTGGAGGGCTATCCGTCTGTAGACGATATTCTGAAATGTCTCTCCCACACCAAGGGTGGCAAGGTCATGCTCAAACCGTTCATGATCGTGGCCGGGGATCATGCGACCAACGATATGGCCAGTGAGGAAGACGACTCCTGGAAAACGCTCATCGAAAATCAGGGGTTGACGGTCATGACGGTTTTGGAAGGACTCGGCTCCAATGACGCCTTTGCCGGGATCTTCGTCGACCATATCCGGGATGCCGCCGAGGATGCGGGCATCGCTTTAAAGTAAAGATGCTGTGTTTACTGGGGGCACGGCTCGCCGTGCCCCTACCGGCCGGCAATGCCACTTAATATCGATTTTAATTGATTTTAGCTTTCTTCATCATCGATTACAGCGCATTGTTGACTGATCACCGACTCTCCCCATCACCCATTCTCCGTTTCACCCCTTCGTCCCTCACCGATTACTGTTCACCGATAACCGATAACCGTTCACCGATCAACAACCTCCTCGATCTCCCCCTCCGCATCCAGATAGGCCTCGCGCAAGGCATCCAGGGTATCGGCATCGGCATTCCACATGCCCCGGCCAGCAGCTTCCAGCAACTTGTCGATGATGTTGTGCAGGGCATAGGGATTAACCGTCTTCATCCATCCGGCCATGTCCGGATTCAGGGGCACGCGTTCGGCGAAGCGCCGGTACATATGGTCGTCCACCACATCGGCGGTGGCGTCCCAGCCCAGGATGATGTCCATGGCCTTGGAGATATCCCCGGCACCTTTGTAGCCATGCCGTTTGAGTCCTTTCAGCCATTTGGGATTGAGCAGTCGGGAACGGAAGATGTGCCGGGCCTCTTCCGTGGTGGTACGCACGACCACCTGATCGGGGTCGGCGCTGTCACCGGCCAGGGAGAAAGGCCGCCGGCCCTGCACCGCATGCACGGCCGTAATCAGGCCGCCGTGATAGTTGTAAAAATCGGTGCAGGCTAGCATGTCCTTTTCGCGGGTATCCTCGTTTTTGACCGTTACCGACATGCGGCCCAATGTCCGCCGGAAAATCGACTCGGCCGCAACGCCGAAGGTTCGCTGGCCATAGGCGTAAGACGACCAGCGGATGTACATCTCGCCCAGGTCATCGGTGGTTTCCCATTGTTTGGATTCCACCAATTGGGCCACGCCGGCGCCATAGCTGCCCGGTGGGGAGCCGAAAATGCGGAATGTGGCCTGGCGGAATGCGGATTGCTCATCCAGCCCCACGGCGGTGAGATCCTTGACATCCCGGATCACATGGCGGCGGACGAAATTGCTCTCCGGTTTTTCCGTCAGCGCCGCCACCATCTGTACGGCCTTGTCGATCAGGTCCATCAACAGGGGGAAGGCGTCGCGGAAAATACCGGAAACCCGAGGCGTCACGTCGATGCGCGGCCGACCCAGTTCGGCGGCCGGGATGATTTCCACCCCGCGTACATTCCCTGAGCCTTTCTGCCACACCGGGCGCACGCCCAGCAGATAGAGAATCTCGGCCACATCGTCACCCTTGGATCGCATGGTCGGGCTGGCCCACAGGATCAGGCCCACGTTGTCGGGATAGCGGCCGTGTTCCTCCCGGTATCTGGCGATCAGGGCCTCGGCCAGCCGCTTGCCCGTCTCCCAGGCCGCCAGCGTGGGGATTTTCTGGGGATCGACGGAGTAGAAGTTGCGGCCGGTAGGCAAAATATTCGCTTGCCCTCGGCTGGGGGCGCCTGACGGGCCGGGTGGCACGAAACGTCCTTCCAAAGCCGCCAGACAGGCCGTTTGTTCGTCTCGCGTTCCTTCCACGCGGGGGCAAAGATCATCGCGGATGAAGGACAGCACCCGGGTAATCTCGGGAATGACTTTGTTTAAATGGCGTTGTTGAACCGCTTTCACCGCATCCGGATCTTCGCTGTTGGCCAACAGGTCGGCCACCAGGGTTTCGCACAAGCGATGGATCTTGTCCAGCAGTTGACCGCCCGTGGCGCCAGATAGGGTATCGACCGTTTGTCCCCGGTTGGGGGAGAGAGAATCCGCATCATGGCCCAGGGCCGCGGCAACGGCCCGTCGCAGGGACGGCACCTCGCCGTTGGCCAGGCGGGTCATTTGCACCAGGTTGCGAACCAGAATGTCGCCAACCGGGGCCCGGCCGAGGATGTGCAGGCCGTCGGCAATGGCCGTGTCGGCGATTTCACTCAGGTAGTGATGCAATGTCTCCAGAAAGTTCTCTACGTTTCCCAAGGCCGATGGTTTATCAATATTCAGGTCACGGGTAATCTCCGCCTGCTCGGCGGCCTCCCAGATCATACGCGCCAACAGATCGAGCTTGCCCTGATCCTGAAGCCTTGCCGACTGGTACTCCGCCAGCAGGTTTTCCACCTCGGCCAGATCGTCGTACAGCCCGGCGTTGGTCAGCGGCGGGGGCAGATGATCGATGATACAGGCATAGGATCGGCGTTTGGCCTGGGTGCCCTCACCGGGATCGTTGATGATGTAGGGGTAGATGTTGGGCAGATCGGCGATGGCCAGATCCGGGTAACAGGTCTCGGAAAGTCCCACGGCCTTGCCCGGAAGCCATTCCAGGCTGCCGTGTTTGCCCACGTGTATCACGGCATCGGCGCCGAAGACCTCGGTCATCCAGCGGTAGTGGGCCAGATAGTGGTGGGGCGGCGACAGATGCGGGTCGTGGTATAATTTGTCCAGTTGTTCGAAATATCCCCGAGGTGGCTGGATGGTGATAAATACATGGCCGTTGATCAGTCCCGGGAAGAAAAGACGATTCCCGTGCACGAAAAGATCGCCCGGCATGGGCTGCCAATCCTGGGCCATTTTTTCGCGTACCGTTTCGGGTAGTCGGTTATGCCAGGCGGTATAGTCTTCGGGACCGGCCGAGGCCCGGGCGCGCTCGGCCATCTGGTCCATGGGCAGCCAGCGCCGGTCGCCGGTCATGCCAGCCAGTAGATCCGAGGCCAGGGCATCGCCATCGGAGTAATCGGTTTCGACACGGTAACCCTTCATCTTCATGGCGCCGAGCAGATCCACCACGCTGGCGAAGGAATCCAGGCCGGCCGCGCAACCGATGCGATCATTGCGCGGCGGGTAGTGGTGAAACACGATGGCCACCTTTTTTTCGGCATTGGATTTGCGCCTCAAGCGTGCCCAGTTCAGCGCCAGGCGGACCATTTTGGCCATGCGTTCGGGGATGGGTACATATTTGTTGACCGCCGCGCCGGTCAAGGGATCGATGTCCACGCATTGCTTCGAGGCCACCGGCACGTTGATGATCACGCCGTCCAGTTCCGGCTGGGCCACGCTGATGGTGATGTCCACGTTGTTAAGGCCCTGGTCGCTGGCCTCCCATTCGGCGATGCTCCGGCCGGTGGCGATGGCCTGGATTACCGGAACCCCCAGATGCGCCAGCAGCCCCTTGTATTCCGGGGCGGCGGTTTGCAGGCTGAACATCACCGGATTGATGAGCACATCGATGGTCGGACGCCCATCTTGCATGAAAAAGTGCTCGACCACGTAATCGGGGCCCTGGTTGCCCAGCACCGTGTCCTTGAAACGCATGTGAAAGACGCAGATCACGTTGGCACCTTTGGATTCCACCTCGCGAACCATGGCATCGATGTGGGCCTTGTTGTTGCTGGTCCAGAAATTCTGGTAAAACCAGATACCCACCGTGGGTTTGGCGGGATCCAGGGTCGATCGGTAGGCGTCGAGGTCGGTGATATGGCCATGATCCGGATGATACAATCCCTCATAGGGCGGACGTTGCGGTTCCCCGGCCGTAACACGGCCATTGCATGCCTGGTTGTATAGAAAACGCAATAGGTTGATCAAGTTGTCGACACCGCCATAGCGGTAGTACCGGCTCAAGGTCTGCCAGGCGTCGCTTTCCAAACCGTCGGAATACTGTTGCACCAGCGCCAGGGATTCCGGATTGCTGCCGGTGGGCTGGACATGAAAATAAGGTGCCGGTTGTCCTCCGTCACGCCGGTCGGTGAATGCGTGGGCCAGTGCCTCCCAGGCGGGGCAGGAATGACTACCGGCCATGAGGGTGACCAGCACGGCGTCGGCCGCCAGGGCCCGGCGCACGAATTCAGTCTGACTTCCCGGGTTGTCCTCGAGCTGGGTGCGTGTGCGGGCGAAGATCTCAATCGCAGTGACATCTTTTCTAAATCGCCGCGCCGCTTCGCTCAGGTTGGGAATTTCATTGGAGGTTACGCTAAAATAGACAACTTTCATTTTCTACAGACCTCATTATTTAGGGCTCCGATGAGGCTAATTTTTTTGACAGTCGATTATTTCAATGGTGACGCGCCCACTTCGATGACCAAGGATTTACCGTTTGGTGTTAGCGCATTCAAGCTGGTTAGCTTTCGGCAAAACTGTTTTTGGGCAGCCCGGCGACTTGGCTGTTGGAGCGGTTCAAGGCGTACCCTTACCGTGTGCTTATCGCTCTTGATCCATCCTTGGCAATACGTGATGACGTAAAATAGATCGATATATTCATTCTTGTTGTCATAAAATGGAAGCAACCATTCGACCATTTGTTTGCGCGCATTCCAAACACTGCTGGTTACAAAATCGAAAATGTTTTTGCTTTCGTTTGAAATACGTTCGAAACAACGGTAGTTTTCCAGATCGGTAATATCTATTTTATCAGGGATTGCTTTGGATGCTTGTTTTAAACGGCCAATTTCAGCTTCTTGCTGAGCGATTTCACGTTTTAGACGGCGGTGGAGGCTGTTTTCACGCGGGCTACCGTCTTTGTTAAATACTTCCTTGCTCTTTGAAAATTTCTTGTAGAACTTGTTCAGCTGCCTTTTCATCCGTGCCAGGAGCCCTTTTATTGCCTTGTGCTCCGGATTAGCGATTTCCTGCTTTTCGCTTTCAACAAACTTGAACCCGGGTTGATAATGCAGTGGATGCCTGTCGGCCAGGTGCTTGAAAGTGTTTTCAGAAGCACCCCAGCGGTGCAAGATGGCCCGGGCACAGTCCTGAGTCGCCAGCTGGTCTTGACTTATGCCGGCGAGCGCACAGGTACGACGGTTGCTGGTGACGTTCCAGATGTAAATTCGCCTTAGGGTGAACTTCTGACAAGGGCCGTTTTCTGGTGTATGTGTAAACGCTTTCTCGCCTTCGAACACACGATACATTTTTGCATTGAACTCAAATTCCTCAGCGAAGCACACGGTATCCAAAGATTCAAGTTTTTGGGTGTCGATGTGCTTTTCCCACGTCACAAATGGAATTCGCTTTTCGATAAGGCCGTGGAAAAATTCGGCTCCATGGCCTTCCCGGTCAAAGACCATGACGGGTGTATGAACAAGATCATTTTGCCATTTTTGAGCCAGGCGCACGATGTAGCTGCGGAGATCGCCTTTGCCTTCTTGAATTTCAAAATCCACAATACGTCCGCTACTGTCGCTGGTGACCAGATTCGTTCGAGCCGGTTCGGGCATTCGCCTTTGGGTGTTGTAGCCAGCATGGAGCTTTCTCTTACCGGTGTATGGCAGATGATGGCCGTCGGTAAACCACAACCAGATGCCGACAATGCCGCTTCGAATCTGGGATTTAAAAAAATGCGTAAGCAATTCAATAGAAAGCTTTTTTTGGCTCACCTCGTGGAGCCAGTAGCGAGCCCTTAGCCGAGAGGGTAGGTTCTTTATCCCTAAGATGATGCCTGCCTCGCGCTTACGAAGATTTTTAAGCTGTTCTATTGAACGGATATTGTAGGCGGCCATTAATACAAAAACCATGAATATCTTGTAGGCGTTGCCGAAATACCCCATGACCAACCGCAGCCATCTGTTTTGGGTAATCAATACGATCAGATAGGCAAAGACGCCGGCATAGCGAGTTGGCTTCCAATCGTGTTCTTCGGTATAGGGCTGATCCTCTTGTGGAACCTGTGCAATTGTTTCTCCAAAAGTCAGTTCCGCTTGTGCCGGACGCGGCTGCCTTTGCTCCTTGCGCATCTGCTCGAGCAGGCGGGCTTTATTGCCGATGCCGCGACGACCTACATGGTCCTTGCGCTGCTGGCGGCGACTTTTGCTTTTAGATGCCGAGTAGTTATGAATTAGCCCCTCAAGGCCAAAATGTTTCTTTGTTTCGGTGTAGTTATGAATTGACTGCCTGCTTATTTGCAATGCCGCGGCCAACCGGGTTTTGGTGGCCCCCATTTCAACAGCTTCAATAACCATTAGCCTTTTAGCGGCCCGATCCGAAAGGTCGACGGTTTTGATGAGGGTCTCGTATTGATAAAGAGATACTTTTTGTGGATCGCTCTTGCTGAACTTAAGAAAAAGCCGATTCCCAATTCCCCTTACATTGGTCTCTTGAGCCGCCAAATCGTTGAACAATGCGCCTTGTTCCATTCCCCCTCGTCCTCACTTAAAATTAGTGGATCAAGGCTAACAAAGACTTACAAAAATATCAAAATATTTTTACGTTTTTTTGCAATAAACTGTATTTAAAGCTTTAATTTAAATTTTTTATCCAACATATGGCGGATTTTGACTGTCCAACTATTTTACCAAATCCGTTGAAAATAGCACCAGTCGGTCATCTGTCGAGCTGCAGAATTTAGATACAAACGAGGTCTGTTCTAAGACTTTCCAGTGGAATAACATAAGGGCAATCATGCACCCCGTCCGTCATGATGTCGACGTCGATGTTGAACACATCGGCCAGCAGGTCCTGGGTAATAACATCCTTGGGCGGTCCTGAGGCAGCAATCTGACCCTGGTCCACCACGGCAATGGTATGGGCATATCGTGCCGCCTGGTTGAGATCATGGAGTACGATGACCGTCGACAGCCCCATGGTCTGGTTCAACGCCTTGACCAGTTCCAGGACTTCGAGCTGATAACAGATATCCAGAAACGTTGTGGGTTCGTCCAAAAGCAGTATTTTCGGCTTTTGCGCCAGGGCCAGGGCCAGCCAGGCGCGCTGGCGCTCGCCACCGGAAAGGGAGGCGATCAGGCGGTGCTGAAGAGCGGCGAGCCGGGTCCGGTCAAGGGCGTCGTCCACAATGGCCCGGTCCGTCTTTGTCATGCGGCCGTTCCATTTCAGATGGGGACTCCGGCCATACCCCACGAGATCCCGAACCGTGAAATCATCTGGCACCAGTGGCGATTGGGGTACAAACGCCAGTTGTCTGGCAAGGGCTTTGCGCGTATAGCGATGCACGGGTTTTTGGTTCAGGTAAACCCCGCCGCTTCGGGGGCGAAGCACGGCCGCCAGGGCCTTTAAAATGGTGGATTTTCCCGATCCGTTGGGGCCGATGAGGACCATGCATTCGCCCTCGGCCAGGCATAGGTTGACATCCGTGACAACCGCCGGAAGCTTTCCGTATCCCAATTCCAGGTTTTCAGTACGTAACATCACTACAACTTTCTGCGTAGCAAATATAGAAAAAACGGTGCACCCAGAAGCGCCATGATAATGCCAACCGGCACCTCCACAGGGTCGAGGACCACCCGTGAAACCGTATCGCAAATCATGACCAGTGCCGCGCCCATGAGCGTGGCGGCGGGCAAAAGATATCTGTAGTCCGAACCGATGATCAGTCGGGTGATGTGGGGGACCATGAGGCCGACAAAGCCAAGCAGTCCGACAACGCTGACCGCGCTTGCAGCCAGAAGCGTGGCCAGAGCGATAAAAAACATGCGGGTCCGTTCCACATGCAGGCCGAGACTGCCGGCGGTTTCATCCCCCAACATCAGAATGTTGAGTCGCCTGGCCGTGAGATTGACCAGACCGATCCCCACTACGGTATAGGGTAAAATGATTTTCAGATGTTTCCATGTCCGGGCGGATAATCCACCCACCATGAATCCGATAACACTGTGAACCCGGTCCGGAAAAAAAATCATCAGGCCCGTGATCATGGCACCCAGAAGTGAGGAGACCGCCACACCGGCCAGAATCAGCCGGTTAGGCCTGATGCCGTTTCGCCAGGCAATGAGATAGACCAACAAGGTGGCCAACAGCGCACCGCCGAAGGAAACCGGCGGCAACAAATAATAGATGCCCGGATACAGAATCAGAATCGCCATACCGGCCAGTCCCGCGCCCGAGGAGACACCGATGAGATGGGGCGCGGCCAGGGGATTGCGCATCACTCCCTGGAGAAGACATCCTGAAAGGGAGAGGCAGATTCCCACGCAAGCGGCGACAAGGGTCCGTGGAAGCCGGATGTTGCGGATAATCTGGTAGTTTGGCCCCTGAGAAGTATCAACCATGGCGGCAAGAACTTCGCGGCAGGACAGCTTTAGCGAACCGAGTTTCAGACTGAGCAAAAAGCCTGATGCGCAGACAGCGGCCAAGATGCCAAGGGTCAGTATGCGTTTTGATGTCCGGTCGGTGATCGCCCGATGAGAAGGGACGTACAAAAGGGCGGCGGTGTTGCCGGTATGGCGGGGTTGCGGTGTTCTTAGTTTCTGTAGCATCGGTAAAAATCGCGGTTATTGCCGGTTTGCGGCGGATAAGGGATTATTAAATCCGGGGTAGAGCAGGCTGGCAAGATAGGCCAGCGCTTCATGAAATTTCTCGTTGGGTTTGTATAAAAAATACTTTTTAGGCAACACATAAAACCGATTGTTTTGAATGGCCCGCAGGGACGACCAGGCGGCGTTGCTTTCAAATTCACTTTTCAGTCGTTCCCGGCATGCGTCCACTTCGCCCATGGTATTCAGCAGAATGATATCCGGGTCCAGCTGCACAATACGTTCCAGACTGAAATCAATGCGGGTTTTATTTTCCGCATAGTACTTTGATGGGATGACATTTTGCGCGCCCAGCATGGAGAGCATGACACCGGTCTGGGAGCCGGGCAGCTCGCATGATACGGAGTTGGTCGTGGTAAAAACAATCAACACCTTCGGCCTCGGATAGCTCCGGCAGCAGGCGATGGTGGCGTCTACCTTCTGGGCCAGGCGATCGTAGTTTGTCCGATATTTGTCTTGTGTGCCGTTCAATATGGAAAAAATCTCCAGAATATGGAGATAGTCATGGTGGTTGATATAACTGAAAAAGGCATACGGAATGCCGTTTTCCTCGAGAATCGGGGTGATCGCCCGAAAATTGGACAAATCCGATGCGATAACCAGGTCCGGACGAAGCGCGATGATTTTTTCCACATTCAGAGCACCTTACCTCTGGGAAAATAATGTGGCACCAACCCTTGCAACTGTTGCCAGAATTGGCACGATTTTTCCGTTTGGTGTCAGGAACAATCCGACACACAGTTTATAACTAATAGATTTCTTATCGAATTCATAAATCTCGAAAAATTATTTCCTGACACCGCTTCGAGGCTGGTGCCGCCAATATTTTCCGATAAAAGAAAATGGAAAATTGCCATAACTAACTAAATATTATTGGAATTTGTGCAAATAACTATGTATAGTAGATCAAGTTTTCTGACATTGGGGTTGTTGAACGATCCGAGCTCGGGAATATCCAGTGCTCCAGGCGGTACGTTGATTTTCCCCGAGCACCGCCCCACGGCTTTTCCGCCGGCCTCGACCCAAAGATTCAGCAGGGAGGTGAGCAGAACCACGGTCCGTTGGGGATGTTTGGGGATCACCGTCACCCCGCCGTTTGGAAGCCTGCAGGTGACGGTGTCCGCGGTTTCCGTTACAACGAGAGTGGTGGGATGATTCGACGCTTTCTTGCCCGTTTTTTCCCGGCTGCATCCGCTAATGCAAAAAAGGAGTGTCAGAATAAGGGCGCAGGCAATCGTCAACTTGTTTGATATTTTTGAAGAGATTTGCATCAGATGATAACGGCGTTTATCGTTATTTTTTCCCGTAAAAAAACCCGAACCGATAAAAGATAATCGATCCGGGTATCCCTTTTTTACTCAAGATCCTTCTATCTATTACTCCCTTTTCCACGGGGAATACAGATTTGTTATTCAGGCAGGTTTTCTGACTCTCGGATCAATCTACTTACTGCGTCTTCCCATTTTATTAAAATAAAACAGTGACATGAATGCAGTGTTCGTCCCCGATCACAGCGGCGGGCCCGTCCCGGGTTTTCACCGGGTTCCCTTTTCTGCTCAAGAATAGAGCGCCTGAATAAATTTTACTTTCCTTAATAAATTGATGCATTGAGGATGTCAAGCCAGTATCTTTTACCTGCACGCTCAGCTGGTTTTTTTACGGGCCGTAGATAGGCATAGGGATCTGCAAGCTTTGTTAAAATTTGCCGTTATTTAAAATGCTTCTTAAACCCGCGGTAATCATCCATGTTGTAACCCAACGATCGGAGAAACACATGGGCATATTCCCGCCCAATCTTAGAGACGATAAACGCATAACAACAATTCCGTGCGGCAGCCTGAAGTTCAAGCTCCTGCAACAGGGCCTTTCCAATGCCTTTATCCCTTGACTCGGGGCTGACAACAATATTTTCGATGACCATAAAGGGCCGACAGTCGCCGGACAGGCTTGCGCATATTACGCCCATGGCGGATCCGACGAGACGATTTCCCGCCTTGGCACCGAGCAGCAAATAGTCGGGATTGGATTTTATTTTCTCAAAGGTATGCCGCATCCGAGTCAGGGGGGTTGTGGTTGGAAAAATTAAGCCATACAATCGGGATAACGCTGACAGATCAGGCTCCGTTATCGTCGTAACTTGCACCAATCCTGCCCCATTCATCTGGTTCCTTCTCCTTTTTTTCAATAGTGACGCGTGTCAAATTCTCATTTTGTTTTTTCAGGATTATTCCATGTTACGACATGAAAAGCGTTTTCGAATCAAGCGTGGCGTCCACCAAAAAAAGCCACGCGATCTTCCCCCCCTTTTGGGGGATAGACCTTCGTGGCCTTAGGTTCCAGAAAACAGGTCGCGCCCGGCAGTCCGGTGCCGGCACCTAATCTTTATCTTATATAGAACACGGATAGCTTCTGCTATCATCAATGGTGCATATTCCGTAGTTTTCAATTTAGATAGAATCGATAGTAAAAGTCAATCAATATCCGGTGAGCGTGGGCATTGGCCTCTCTTTTCTTCAAGTCATTGGACGACCGGGGATGCCGGCGTTACCAGCGGTAGCAGCAAGAACGGGTCATCACAACTGACGACACTGGCACCCAGTTTCACGGCCTGTCGGAAGCGCGCTTCAAGATCGATAGTGCCGTATCTTCGTTGTCGTTGTCCAAAAAAAACCTCACGCTCAAGAAGGGCGCGAGGATACCATTTTTTATCCCGAAGCGACTGATGGTAATGGTGGTAAAACACAGTTGACCGCGTTGGATTTTACCGGTCATCAAAGGCAGGTCTTCTGGCTTTCCCGATCCCCGAGCGCCTTCCCGTTTGATGAAACTGAAACAGTGGCCTCATGCCTGGGGCGTTTCCGACAAGATCGGACGGGATTACAGCGGCGGGTCCGCTCCCGATTTGCACGGGATTCCCTATTGAGTCCGTAATGGACGCCCTTGATTGATATAGCATTCAAGATAGAACCAAAATCTCATAGTCGAGAAATTCAGGAATTGTTAAGGGAATTGTCTGACGTTCACGGCGTCTTTAATATATCCTTTCTCCTCGGCTGTGTCGTTCCGGCGATGCAAGCGATCCAGGGCCACCATGTCGGCATATATTCCCTTGGCCTTTATCAAAGCCAGATGGTCGCCGTCTTCCGCGATCCGGCCATCAAGCCAAGGACAGGATCAGGGTCGAATTAACGGCCGCCTGGCATCCAGGCGGTGGCCAGGCAGATGTTGTCGATGCCATAGGTGGCACGGGCCATGATACCACCTGCCGGCTCACGGTCGACGGTTGAGCGGGGAAGGGCGATGATTCGTGAGAAGAAGTGACCCGGTGGTGTTCATGGTAGGCTTTCTAAACGACGCTGTATGATCAAACGGTTCTCGATCCCCAGTTCATATCCGATATGTATCGTTGGGGCACGGCGCGCCGTGCCCCTACCAATCGATGATCATCGCCTTCAAACGTCTTGATCAAAAATTCACCAACCAACTTGTAATGAACATTGTCTCATGTTTCAAATGTTTTTGACTTGTCAACGGAAATATGTTCCCTATTTGACAATAGAAGAATACACGTGTGTGTCGATCGATAGGAACAGGAGCATGGCGAACCAATCGTTAGAACCCGAAACCGTAAATGGCCACATGAAAAAAACGCAAGATCGACAATCAGAAAACGCGCTCAGCCAGGATGGTAACTCATTCGCGCGCACGATTCTCGATTCCTTGACCGCCCATGTGGCCATCTTGGATGAAAACGGTTTTATTCTGGAAACCAACCGGGCCTGGAAACGGTTTGCCCGCGAGAACCGGCTGCAGATGCGGCCGGAAACGAAAAATATCAATTACCTCGAGATCTGCGACAGCGCGGCTGACGACGAGGATGGCGGGGATATGGATGTGGCCAAGGGAATCCGCGATGTGATCGCCGGCCGGATCGAGGAGTTCGTCCTGGATTATCCCTGTCACTCACCAGAGGAAAAACGGTGGTTTTACATGCGTGTGACCCGGGCGACGGGGCCGGGCCCGATGCGCATCGTCGTCAGCCATGAAAACATCACGGCGCTCCGGCAGACGGAAAATCGGCTTCGTGAAAGCAAGGAGGCATTGCGCCAGGAAAAGAAGAAACTGGAAGAGGCCAACACGGCGCTAAGAGTCCTCTTGCAGCAGACGGAAGCCCATCGGAAGGATATGGAGTCCGACGTGATCGATAACCTGCATCGTCAGGTTCGGCCGGTGTTGAATCGGCTGCTCAAACTGAAATTACCCCGTCCGGCCGTTGCGTCGATCGACAGCCTGGACAAACGCCTGTCCGAGTTGACCCGGCCATTTCTGAGACGCCTGTCCGCCCTTGAATCCGTCCTGACCCCCCAGGAGATTGAAATTGCTTCTCTGATCCGTGAGGGCCTGAGCACCAAAGAGATCGCCGCCCAGCTCCATCTTGGCGTCACCACGGTGAATTTCCATCGGCGTAACCTACGAAAAAAATTGAACCTTAGCAACACACCAACCAATCTTCAGACCTTTCTAATGGCTCTGGCAGAATGACGGTTTTCCCCCGTTAGTGCCCCCTTATTCTTCCGGTATTGATCGAATCCTTCCTTGTGCGTATTGTTAAGTGAAAATAATACTTTCAATCAATCAATCGATCATTCATTCATTCATTCAATTAAGGGAGGATATCATGATCTGTTCGCTCACCAACAACATTGACGAAGCTACTTTGAAAACCATTACCGATCTCGAGAAGTCCTTGGGAAAAACCCTTTTGGCCTTCAGCTGTCATTCGCTGACGCCGTCGACCCTCAGCGCCGATGAATTGCAGAAGGTTCAGGATGCGGAAAAGAAATTGGGTGTGTCATTGGTCGCTGTGGAGGCTTAGAACCTACTCAATAACTTGAAACGCTCAACTTAGGTTTTGGAAAACGGCTCTGTCGGCGTGCACTCCCATGCGTGTGCGCCGCCTTCGAGCCGTTTTCGGTTGGGTAATCACGACACACCTCTATCCTGCCTTTCTTGCCGATCCCGATAAACCTGCATTACGCCTCGCTCCCAGGCTCTGCGTCGGAGCGCGCACTGCTGTTCACCTATACGTAATGAGGGTTCCCAAGCGGAGCCTGGGAACCAGAGGAATGGGATACTATCCATTACATACGGTTGGCCTGAATTGCACAGCTCAAGGGAGTTGACAACCCGTTTCTCTGTGGCTATGCATATCAGTCAATTCCAACTTACTTATTTCCTTGTCTATCATGGCCATTCGCTATCTCATTCTGTCATTGACCCGTCGCTGTAATCTGCGTTGCGTCTATTGCTACAACGGCGAAAGGGGAGGCGGCGCAGCGGATATGTCCGAAGCGGTCATCCGGCAGGCCATCGATCTGGCGGCGTCTCAGGGGCAGCCGTTTCATCTCCAGCTTACCGGGGGCGAGCCGACCCTGCTGCCGGCCGCCATCCACAACGCGGCCACCCTGGCACGCGATACGGGCCGGTGCCGCAGCCTGGGCATCCAGACCAATGCCACCGGTCTGACACCGGAACTGCTGGCATTGTTCAAGGCTCACGATATGCAAGTGGGCGTCAGCCTGGACGGGCCGCCCGCGATTCACGAGCAGCAGCGCGGCATGGCCGCCGAAACCTTGCGTGGATTGCAGATGCTGGACGCCGCCGGCGTTGACTTCCGAATCACCACCGTGGTCACCCAGGCAAATGCCGCCGTGCTGGACCGGTTGGTGTTGATCCTGGCGGGGTTTGGTCATGCCCGGGGCATCGGCTTGGATTTGTTGGTGGCCAATGGCCGCGCCGGAAGTTTCACCGCCGTGGCACCGACCGACGCATCAACCCTCGAACAGGGGCTCGGTCGGATGCTGGCCGTGTTGGCAGCGGTCAATCGTCGTCGACGGCAGCCTATCCGACTGCGCGAACAGGATTTGATCGTGGATAGCGCTCGAAGGGCGTCCGCATTTTGCCATGCCTGCCGGGGAGAAAGCCTGGCCGTGGATCCGGATGGCCGGCTTTTTCCCTGTGGACAAACTCTGGGGGATGTGGTGTTCGCCGCCGGTACCGTCTGGCAACCGCAGGTCGAACGGCTTGCATTGCTCCGGGATCATAAGCCTTGTGGTGCTTCATGTGCCGATTGCGACTTGGCAGCGGTGTGTCCCGGTGACTGTCCCAGTCGGCTATACTACAACCGGGACATCAACGCGGACCTGATCTGCAGTGTGTATAAGACAATCTTGAGTTTGGATAAAGCGCTTATTAAAAAAGCCAAGGCACTCGCCGCCATTTGAGATACGTCGATTTCAAGAATGCTTGGAAATGAATTGGCGCGATTAGTGGAAGAAGCTGAAAACTATAACCGTTCACACCGAAAAGCGATTGCATTGATAGAAAAAGGCTTTCATTTTGGTGGTCTCCCGAAAAACAGAGATAGATATCTGAGTGAGAATAAGAATATTTGTCAACTAGTGCCCATCCATAAATGGCCAAGCCAATCTTTTTGTTGGCCGATATCAGCATTACCAAACCGAGCTAAGATTGGTGGTTCAACGCGGATTTGTGTGCAGATATTCCTGAACCGTACGCTTTTAGCAATTAGCGGTTAGCCGTTAAGATGCCTGGATTTTCCGAATATAAGCGAACTGCTAATGGCTAAAGGCGAATAGCTGCTCATCGTGCGCTTCCACACAATTCCACGATGAGCCGAAAAAAATAACCAATCGTTAAAAATAAGGATATTTGGTCAGATATTTAAGGGTGTCCCGCTATTGCCCAGCAGGGCTATGTAGGACCGGCCCTGGCCGCGATAACGATGGTGATCGATTGGACGGGTCGCAGGCATGGCCAGCGCTTACGGGCCGTGGCATGGATGATCATTTGGGAGATAAAACCGATAGGTTGGTATCCTTCCTTTGACCTTCAGGTAGGGATTCCATCCATTTGCCGCCGGTGAACCCGATTTCGATGAAACACGGCGGGGCAGTGTAGGAGCGGCCCTGGCCGCGATAGGGAGTGGTGGTGAATCCGATGTGGTGGGTCGCAGGCGTCGCCAGCTCATACGGGCCGTGGCTTGGATGGCCATGCGATGGTTGTTATCGGTTAAAAAAAACATATCGCCCGGCTTGATGAGCAAGATGGATTTACTCCGCATCGGGCGATACGTTCAGAATTGGCTTCAATGGTTATTCGGTGGTATTGATAGTGTAGTATTATGAAACTTGAAAAACTATCAGAAAAATTGGCGTTTTCCTGATCACTATGATTGGCCCCTCCGACCGAGGCATCAAGATTATAATAGACTTCGTATATGCCCTCTTCCAAGTATGCGGTCAAATATGTCGATGCGCTCAGATCCATCTCGTTACCGTTGGGTTCTTGGCCCACCAAAGCACCGCTAGTATAGTAGCTAATAGAGTCGTAAGATTCTTCAAGCTTGGCATAACCACCATAGGAGGCTTTCGTAGAATAGCCGCTATTACCTTTATTTTCACGGAGCGTTGCGACAAAGTTTACATAGGCGCTTCCAAAATTACGACCAATGCAATCTCCAATGATAAGCGTTCCGTTATAATCCAATTGTGATACAAACGTTCCTGGAATTGTCACTTCAAACTGAATAAGATTTTGAGCCTGTGCATGCGCAGCAACTTTATAATCATCCTAAATTGTGTCCATAGCTGAAACCTTTACTCCAAGGTCTTGATCACCACGAACCACTGAATAAGCGTTAGCCGTGAGTCCATATTGACTATTATTAATAATCGCAGAAGCAGACGTTACGTTATGCCCTCCAGATTCATCTGAATTCATACCAGATGTGCCATCATTATAACTTTCATAAACCTTGGCATGTGAGTAAGGATATAATATGCTATCATTGGCTACGGAGCTTAAAAATAGAATAATAAATGAAACAGATAAAAGCAAACCCACATGACGTCTCATAACTTCTCCTTTTCTATTTTCTATAGGTAAGTGTTTTCGCATTCCGGTTTCAGGTTTTGCGACTTTTTTATGGCTGAGCACCCACTTGAACAAACAGACAAACAGTGCCACCATTACTCACCTATCTGAATTGTCTTTTTTCCCCTTCTGGTGAGGCGGTGCCCGTTGGGCAATGCGCATCACAGCCGCTTTTACCCGGTTATCAACTATTAATTGGATGTATGGTGAAATTAATGGCGCGTAATAAAATGTAACGAGAATTCTCTTAGCAATAAGGCTTTTCTCTGTCAATACGACGAAAGTATGAGTTTTGGTTAGTTTTCTGTTAGAATTCTTGGCCGGCTACACCGGGCTCCCGCGTTTTGATGAGAGCCCAGCTTTCGTCTCACCTGACCGAACAATGGCACCCAATAGCCTCGATAATGAGGATTTCTCGTTTTCTCAGGTATGGCGATTGCTTCCCTCAATCCTTTGCTCAGCACGTGAGAGCCATCGGGATGAATCGATTTCATGAGCCTGGCATTCATGAATCGTCGTCGGTGTCAGCGCTTACGGGGAACACGGCACGGCCGGATGTAAGAGCGGGCCTGCCCGCGACATCGGTTTCTCATATTCCAACTGGTTCCCAAGCTCTGCTTGGGAACCCATGCCCTGATTTTATGAAAGGCGGTCGGCGCGCCCAAGCGGAGCTTGGGAACGAGTTAAAGATGTTCTTCGATTACGAGCACGAGCACCGCCGCAAGCGGCTAAGCACGATGAACGGCCTAAACCAAAACAGCAGGCGTGTTGCCAATGTTACATGTGATTGCCCTGTCCAAATATGGTTAACCAGTTGACCCGCATTGGCCGGATTGTTATACACATAGCTTTTCAGGCACCCCTCAGCCAAGATAAGGTGGGCGATCATGGGAAAGATGGCGAATCAGGACGAACAAATCTTACGGGCCAGCAAGGAGATCGTGGTCAAATTCATCGAGACCGGACGAATTTCACCGACCGGCTTTTCCGAGGTGTTCAAGGCGATTTATCAGACGGTGGATCAAACCGTCAAGCAGGCCGCAGGTGCTAATGAAACCGAGGATCGAGATGGGGATTAACCGAAAAGCGGTGGGTCATTTCGGTTGATTGAGACGATCCGGGTCAGGCGGCTCAGGCGCTGAGTGTCAGGTCAAAACCACCTGCCACGCGCGCCATTTCCATTTTTTGAACGAAGGCCGACCGGGTGGTTTGCAAGACCTGGCCGGTCAAACGGTCCATGGCCGGGTCTCCAGCCTTTTCATCCCGGCGGTCGTTCAATAATGCGGCAACGGATGCGGCCAGCCGATCCTGGCGTCCGCCAAATGATCTGACCATTTCAGCCAGGTCTTCGGCCAGGTTGTCGATGCGCCCCATCAACGCCTGGAGACGGCCACTGGGAAATCGGCCCTTATGGCGAGCGGTATCGCCGATCACGACGGTCTCCTCGGTTGCCGCCATCGTTTGGCGCTCGTAGGAAAATGACGCCTCCAGGCTCGAAATCGTATCCAGCTCCGCCAACACGCTTGTGTCCGCTATCATCGCCTTGAAATCTCCGTCCAGAAAATCGTCGATCATGGTGCCGATGGTCTGAAGCGCCGCCCGGACGTCTTCCATTTCGTCTTCATTCAGCTCACCGTTTACTTCGATGGCCATCTCTTGATGACGCGAGGATTCGAAAACCGTGGTTTGGGAAAAGGACTGTCGATCGCCCTGGTCGAGGGTACGCTGATAGATCCCGGCCTTGGTTTCCATGAACGCGGCTAGATTGATCGTTACCGTGTCACCCTCATCGGTGGTCAGGGTCACATCCGTGTTTTGCGACACGGAAATGGCGCCGGCGCGGGTTTGCTGGCGCGCGAAAAATCGGCTGGCGGAATCGTTGGCGTATGAAAAAGGAGCATTGGATTCTGGATTCAAAATGGGGGTCATCGGGGTTGCCTCCTGGATCGATTGGCTATACATAGTGCCCATCCAGAAATGGCCAATTTGCCCGATCTCAGCGTTGCCCAAAAAATTTTATCCTCGGAATATCAACCATATGCCTGTGGTTAAATTTTTTGGGCGCCTTGATCTCGAACAAATTTGCCTATTTCTGGACGGACACTATACCACATATCGGCAGTCGGGATGATTTTCTTGAATGCTATAGAAAATGCATTAACTGGTTCCCACGCTCTGCTTGGGAACGCTCACCACGCTCAGGTGAACGGCGGTGCGCGCTCCCATGTGGAGCATGGGAGCGAGAGGGAAATTACTGGCTTTCATTTATGCCCGTAATCGTCGATGAAGCGTCGTCACGATTACCAGCACGAGCAGGATGAATCGCTTAAGGTCATTATTCGTCGGCAAACAAGGCTATACGATCTCGACTACCACGCACTACACGGATGATAATGATTTCCATTTCGGTTGGGATATAATAGATTGCGTACTTGCGGAAGAAATGCACTCGAAGACCTGACGAGAGTTCATCTCGCGCAGGACCTATCATCGGATTATCAAGGAGGGGGAGGCAAGCCTCTTCAAGCTGGCACACAAAGCGCGTGGCATTGTTGAGTGAATCCTCAGCGATGAATGCCCATATTTCGGCAAGATCGTCTTCGGCTTGCTCGGTTATGCGGAGGGTTCGGGCGTATTTAATCGCTGTTTGCCTTTCTGCGCAATCCTTTCAGAATTGAAGTCGCGGACACGTCCTTCTTTCATATCACACATACCGGCTAATACGTCACTCCGTAGTGCTTCAAGTTCACGCTTTTGCAGCTCGCGTTTTCGTTGCCAGTGGCGCAGGGCTTCCCGCACAATTTCTGAACTCGACGCATATTCGCCTGTGGCAACTGCGCCTTTGACAGCGCGGGCCATATCGGCGGTCATAGTTATGGTCATGCGTTCGATATTACTCATAATCCCAATATTGCATACGATATATGATTTGCCAAGAAAAATTGCCGGCAATCCGTTTGGTTTCCGCCATGGCATCCGGCAGGTTTAACTGGTTCCCAAGCTCTGCTTGGGAACGCTCAGGTGAACGGCGGTGCGCGTGCGCGTAATCGTCGATGAAGCGTCGTTTCGATTACGAGCACGAGCACCGCCGCAAGCGGCTGAGCACGAGCAGGATGAATTGCTTAAGGCATTAGGGCCTGGGGCCAGAGATAGTAAAACCCGGCCTCCAGGGCGAACAGGTCGGCCATGGGCCCCATGTCGACTAACGCCATCGGTTTGTTGGGGGTGCTGCTGGTAAGGGTGTTATACAGGTTGTCGTCGGCATATTCGGTCCGCCGGTAGGTGACTACCCGGGCATCGGCATCGAGCCCGGCGATGCGTTTGGTTTCCGTGATGGCATCCGACAAGTAGCCGATCTTGTCCACCAGCCCGGCGGCCAGTGCCGCATCGGCCAGAAACAGACGGGCATCGGCTACCATGGCCAGACGTTCTCCGGTCAGTCCACGGTGCCGGGCCACCAGGTCGACGAAGCGCTTGCCCAGCGTGTCGGCCAGGTCCTGCAGCATATTTTCCTCGGCCGGCGTGATGGGCCGGAAAGGAGATCCCATGTCCTTGTTCTGACCGGATTTGTTGACCCCGACGCCCACACCCAGTTTTTCCATCAGACCGGATACCTCCGGCCGCATCAGGATCACGCCCACCGAGCCGGTGATTGTCGTGGGATGAGCCATGATGGTATCGGCCGGCAGGGCGACATAGTAGCCGCCGGAGGTGGCCATATTCATCATGCAAGCCACCACCGTTTTACCGGTGCGTTCCTTGAAGGCGGTGATCTCATGGTAGAGAATGTCGCTTGCCGTGGTGCTTCCCCCAGGGGTGTCGATTTTCAGCAGGATGGCTTTTACCTTGGTGTCCTTTTCGGCCAGACGCAAATGGGAAACCACCTCCTGGACGACACTCGGGCGGGTGCCCATGACACTTGCCTTGGTTTCATCGGAGATAAACCCGGTGATGGGAATTACCTGGATTTTGTCGGCGGCATCGCCTTCCAGGGTCATCTCACGCAACGGATCCGACGAATCGGGAAAAAGGGTGATGCGGGGCCCGGCACAACCGCAACACAGCATGCCGATCAATGTGGCCAATAACGTCCATTTATATATTTTCATGGTATTCTCCTTTTCTTTTATATCGTCTTAGCGCATGACTGAAAATGCCAGATCAGGTTCAACGCCAAGGTGGGCGTTTAGCCTTTAGCAATTAGCTGTTGAGCATTTATTCGTTACTCGATGTTCACCCATACTCCATACCGGATGAAACATCTACAGAATTGAATCAACATGTCAGTCAATTGAAAAGGATGCTGAACCGATTTATCGAACAGCTAACAGCTAACAGCTAACAGCTAACAGCTGATCGCTTAATTAGGTGCTCAATGGGCTTCGGCCCAATTGGATCCCACCGCCATATTCACCTTCAACGGAACGGCCAATTCCCAGACGCTCTCCATCTGCTCGCGAACCAAGGCCTGGGCGGCATCAATTTCTTCGGGCGGCACCTCGAAGATCATCTCGTCGTGAACGGAAAGCAGCATGGTGGTCTGCATCTTTTTTTCGTGGAGCGCCCGGCTGACATGGATCATGGCCAGCTTGATCAGATCCGCCGCCGATCCCTGGATGGGCGTATTGATGGCCGTGCGTTCGGCAAACTGACGCACGTTGCGATTGCTGCTGGTGATATCCGGTAACTGGCGGATACGCCCCAACAAGGTGCTGGTGCGGCGGGTGTCACGCGCCGTTTCGATGGTCTGATCGATAAATGATTTAACCCCCTGGTAGCGGGCGAAGTAATGGTCGATATAGGTCTGGGCCATCTTGTTGCTGATGTCCAGATCCTTGGCCAGCCCAAAGGCGCTCATGCCGTAGATGATACCGAAATTGATGGCCTTGGCCTGGCGCCGCAAATCGTCGGTGATCATTTCGGGAAACACCTGAAACACCTCGGCGGCCGTACGGCTGTGAATGTCCTCGTCGTCCTTGAAGGCCTGGATCAGGATCGGATCTTCGGAGCAGTGGGCCAGGATGCGCAGCTCGATCTGGGAGTAGTCGGCCGAGAGAAACTGCCATCCTTCGCGGGGGATGAAGGCCTTCCTGATTTCGCGTCCCTCCTCGGTGCGGATGGGGATGTTCTGGAGGTTGGGATCGCTGCTGCTCAGCCGACCGGTGGCGGCCACGGTCTGGTTGAAAGAGGTGTGGATGCGCCCCGTCTGCGGGTGAATCAGTTGCAGGAGGGCATCGGCGTAGGTGGATTTGAGCTTGGCCAGGGAGCGGTGGCGGAGCACCAGGGCCGGTAGTTCATGCTTGCGGGCCAGGGTGGTGAGAACTTCCACATCGGTGGAATAGCCGGTCTTCTTCTTGGTTTTTTTCTGGACCGGTAATTTCATCTTTTCGAACAGAATGTGGCCTAGCTGTTGGGACGAATTGATATTGAAGGATTCACCGGCCTGGCGATGAATCTCATCCTCCAACTGATCCAGCTGGCCGGCAAACAATTTGGACAGGTCGTGAAGCTTGTCCTGATCCACACACACGCCAGCCATCTCCATCTCCATCAGGACCGGCAGCAGAGGCATCTCCACATCTTGCATCAGGGCAGTCAGTCCGTCTGCTTCGAGCAGCGGCACAAACACCTCATGGGCCGATAGCGTGATGTCGGCATCTTCGCAGGCGTAGGGCACCGCTTTCTCAACCATCACCTGATCGAAGGTGACGGCATTCTTGCCTTTGCCGGCCACCTCTTCATATTTGATATTCTTGTGCCCCAGATAATCCAGGGCGATCTGGTCCAGGCCGTGAGCCCGTTTGCCGGGATTGAGCAGGTAGGAGGCGACCATGGTGTCGAAGGTCACGCCGTCGAGCGTTGCCCCGTGGCGGCGCAGGACCATCCAGTCGTACTTGATGTTCTGGCCGATCTTTTCAATTGTCGGGTCGGCCAGTAGCGGGCCGAGCCGGGCCAGCACCGTTTTTAGCGGAAGCTGATCGGGCGCGCCCAGGTAGTTGTGCCCCACCGGGATATACCACGCCTGGCCGGGGGTAACGGAAAAGGAGAGGCCTACCAGACGGGCTAACATGGGATCCTGGGAGGTGGTCTCCGTATCAATAGCGAAGCGCCGGGCGTTTTCAAGGTGCGCCACCAACGCGTCCAACCCCTTCTCATCCATAATGGCCTGGTAATCCCGTTCAACGGACTTGTCTTTTTGGGCATACTCCTGCTGAAGCTGCCTGAATTCCAGCTCGGCGAACAGGCGACCCAATGCGTCCTCGTCCGGGCCCTGGCTTTTCAGCCGGTCGGCATCGAATTGGATTGGTGCGTGCCGGTCGATGGTCACCAATTCACGGCTGAGCAGGGCCTGCTCCTTGTTGGCAATCAGCTTCTCACGCTGTTTCTTGGCCGTGATCGTATCGATGCCCGCATATACCGCATCCATGCTGCCAAAGGTCTGGATGAGTTTGGCCGCCGTTTTCTGGCCCACGCCGGGCACGCCGGGGATATTGTCCGCGGTGTCGCCGGACAGGCCCATGACATCGATCATCTGGCCGGGCGCGAGATTGAAGGATTCCTGGATGAACGCCGGATCGATGACTTTATCCTTCATGGGATCCCAGATGGTGCAGCCGTCGGTGACCAGCTGCATGAAATCCTTGTCGCCGGTGACCATGATCACCTGAAATCCGTTTTCCTCGGCTTGCCTGGCCAGGGTGCCGATCAGGTCGTCGGCCTCGTACCCCTGCATCTCGAATACAGGGATGTTGAAGGCGTCGGTGACCTTGTGGATCCAGGGCAGCTGGGACACCAGGTCATCGGGCATGGGCGGCCGGTTGGCCTTGTATTCCGTATAGCGTTCATGACGGAAGGTGGGCCCCTTGGCATCGAAAAACATGGCCACGTGGCTGGGACTGCGGTCGGCCATCAGTTTGATCAGCATGCGGGTGAATCCAAACGTGGCATTCGTGGGCAGACCGCTGCTGTTGGACAGGCCCCTGACCGCATGGTAGGCCCGGTAGATATACGCGCTGCCATCGATCAGGTACACGGTGGGGGATGTCTTGGCCCGGCTTTCATCCATTGACATTGACACGGTTGCGCTCCTGCATTAATAAATTCTGTTTGATTTTTTTTACGCATGGTAACATTAAGGCAAATAAACGACAAGGCGTTAGCCGGCCGCCGTCAGGGTGACCACATTCGACAGTCAATATGGGAAACCGATGTCGCCGGCATGGCCAGCTCTACAACAACCCTGCTTGACGAAACCACTGATGCGTGTAAGCGCGGGCCATGCCCGCGAAGAACGGCTAATCGCTCAAGGTGCAACGAACGATAAAAATGAACGATAACGTATCCAAAAGAACGCGTCGCTCCCGGAGACGCAACAAAGGGCCGAGAATCTGCCACTGCTGCAAGAAGGCGTTTCCTTTCTGCTGGACCTGTCGCCACTGCGGCTTCATGATGTGCCAGGACTGCATGTATGAAAATGTGTGGGGACTATCCTGCAATGGTATCACTTGGCAATGTCCGGATTGCGGGGAACTGAACGGCTTCGGCAACCAATAATGCAAAAAAAATATCTTAAGTCCGATCTCCTTTTCCTCCTCAGCGCCACCATCTGGGGATTTGCCTTCGTGGCCCAGCGCCTGGGCATGGATCATGTGGAGCCATACACCTTCAACGGCATCCGGTTTTTTTTGGGTGCCATGGTGTTGGTGCCCTTTATTTATCGCCAGAGGAGAAAACCGACCGTCGCAACGGTTGGCATCGACCAGGCCGGCCTCAGAAACACCATCCTTTACGGGGGGCTGGCCGGGTTGGCCCTTTTCAGTGCCGCATCCCTTCAGCAGGTCGGGCTGCTTTATACCACCGCCGGGAAAGCCGGCTTCATCACCGGGTTATACGTGGTCATCGTTCCCATCATGGGGCTCCTATGGGGGCAGCGCACCACCGCCGGGACCTGGATCGGTGCCTTACTCGCCGCCACGGGCATGTACCTGCTCAGTATCAATGAAGATTTCAACATCGGTTTCGGAGATTTACTTCAATTGATCGGAGCGGTGTTGTGGGCCGCCCACATCCATCTGATCGGCTGGATGTCCCCCAAGACGAAGGCCTTGCCGTTGGCCTTCACCCAATTCATGACCTGTGCGATCGCCAGTCTGGTGATCGCCGTGGCAATCGAAACCGCCACGACTGCCGCCGTCCTGGCCGCCGCCTTGCCGCTGCTTTACGGCGGTGTGTTGTCCGTGGGCGTGGCCTACACCCTCCAGGTGGTGGCGCAAAGAAATGCCCATCCGGCCCATGCCGCCATCCTGCTCAGTCTGGAATCGGTATTCGCCGCCGTGGGCGGCTGGCTGATACTCAATGAAATCATGACCGGGCGCGCCATGTTGGGATGCCTGCTGATGTTTTGCGGTATGATCGTTTCACAGCTATATGCCTTGATGGGAAAAGGGGAATCTGGCGCGCAATTCGCCGAATAAAAGATCGGCCCCGCCTTCGGAAAAATCCGAAGACGGGGCCGATTTGAGGAACCCCTGCCATGGGTATGCAGGTATCGTTGAGAAGTGGGGCGCGGACCGAAGCTATCTGCGTCGCTTCGGCCCGTCCCTCCCCTCACTCGGTCTGGTCGAATCGAGGATCATGCGGAGGATTAGATAATGTTTCGATCCCCCAATCGATGCAGACCGGTACACCAACCTAATAATATCGGCCACCATTAAATCACATTTATCCACGTGTTTATTCAGAAGTAGTCAAATTTGTTCGAGATCAAGGCGCCCAAAAAATTTTGCCACAGGCATATGGTTAATATTCCGAGGATAAAATTTTTTTGGCAACGCCGATATCGGGCAAATTGGGCATTTCTGAATGAACACGCCTATGGTGCCGGCCAGGATTTTACCACCTGGTTCTCTTTGTTACGGACGGTGATGGAAACGCCGTGATCGCCATCCAGGCGATGCGTTGCACAGCTGATTCATGGGTCGTAGGCACGCACCGACATTTCGATTTTATTGAGAATCCCTTCGTCCACGTGGCCGTTGACGATCAGGCTGCGCGCCGCCTGATCCACGCTCATGTTGATGGGTCCCAGGTTGTGGGTGGTGCCCACGATCATGTTGGCGCGTGTGATCAGGCCGTTTTCATCCGTGGAGTAGTCATGGATCAGCGTACCCCGAGGGGCTTCCACGCATCCGACCCCCCGACCGGCCCCCGGCACCACATCGGCCCGGACATTGGGATCGGTGATTTCGGGATCATTCAACAGTTCCATGGCCCGCTCACAGGCATAGACCTCTTCGATCAACCGCGCCCAATGGTAGAGCAAGGTGGCCTGGGCCGGCCGACCGAAGGTCGATCGGAATTCTTCCAGTTCCGCCTGGGCCTTGGGCGTGGCGATTTTATCGACCACGTTCATGCGTGCCAGGCAGTTGGTCCGATAGATTCCCTTGGGCGCGTCAAGGTCCAGCGAGAATCCTTCATTCCAGCTTTTCGCATAAGGGAATTTGCCATAGGACCAGTCGACCACCTTTTCGCTGATGTAGTCGGTGTAGTCCTGCACTTCGAAATCGGTATAACTGCCGTCGGCTTTCATCAACCGGAGCTTGCCGTCATACAGGTTCAGGGCGCCGTCATCGTCCACGGTACCCATGAAACCGGTGGTGATCACCCCTAAGGTTTGAACGGTTTCCAGATACGGCGGAAACACCTGGGTTTTGGCGAAATCGATGGTATACAGGGCGAAATCCAGAATCTCCTGCATGTCGGCCAACATCTGCCGCCGGTCATCTTCCAGCATGGGCTTGGCGAAACCACCGGTCACGCCGGCCACTGGGTGGATCGCCTTGCCGGCAAACTTCTCGAGCATCATCTTGGCCTTGAAGCGCATCTGAACGACTTTCTGCGCCAGTTCCGGGTTGGCCTTGGCCACACCGATGACGTTACGCACGGCATAATCGGCATCCGGCCCCATGACGAAATCGGCCGCCGCCAGAAAGAAAAAGTGCAGGAGTTTATCTTCCGCATGGGAGATGATCTGCATGAGCTCGCGCAGTTTCTGCCCGGCCGGTGGCACCGTGGCACCAAAACAGCCATCCACGGCCTTGTTGGCCGCCAGGTGGTGATGCCAGGGGCAGATCCCGCAGATCCGGTTGACGATGCGTGGCAGCTCTTCGGCGGGCTTGCCCTCCACGAATTTCTCAAAGCCGCGCAGGGACTGAAAATGGACCTTGGAGTCGGCCACATTGCCGTCGTCATCCAGTTGGATGGCAATGGAGGCGTGCCCTTCGATCCGGGTGAGCGGCGCAATGTTGATGGTTTTTCCCATTTAACGTGTCTCCTTAACGCCCCTTCTGGGGCCTGAGCAGTTGGTGCGCGCCGGAAAAGCGCAGCAAGGAAGTACTTTCCGGCAACGACTGGATATCGATACCGTTGGATGCCAGGGCATTGAGCATGTCCAGGCGCTGGTTGCCGTCGTGCCTGACCGGGCCGTAGCATCCTCGGCAGGGCACCCGGGCGGAAATGCAACGTGGAATGACGGAATCACCACCGCAACCGGCCCGGGTTACCGGTCCCATGCACAAAATACCCTGCTCCAGCAGGCAACGCATGCGATCGATGGGTTCACCGGGGGTGAATTTGGGCTTCTGCAAAAACCGTCGCAATTGCTTGAGCTGGCCCTTGCCTTCCCGGATGGTCGGACAGGTATCGCACACGCTTTTGCCTCTCAATGCCGGGGCCTTGCCTTCGAGCAGGGCGACCAGGGCACCGAAAATCTGATCGGAGTGGGGCGGGCATCCGGGTAGATAAACATCCACCTTGATCTTCTCGTCCAGGGCGTAAGTCGCATCCAGAAGTGGGGGAATGCCATCCGACGGCAAATGCTCGGATGGTGCGGTGGATTCGGTTGAGTAATAACGCTTCAGCAAATCGGGGGTGGTATAGCTGTTGGACAGGGCCGGAATGCCACCATGGGTGGCACAGGTGCCCAGGGCGATGATCAGTTTGCACTGCTTGCGCATTTCCATGGCCACTTCCAGATGTTCCGCATTGCGGATGCCGCCGCTGATGATGCCGACATCGGCCTCGGGAATCGTCACATGCTTTCCATCTCCGGTCTGGCCAAAATATTTGTGATCCATCAGTACGGGAATGTGAACGAAATCCACCCGGTTGAGCACATCCAAGAGACGTTCACCCATATCCACGATGGAGATTTCACATCCCGAACAGCTGTGGAGCCATTCACTTGCAACCTTAACAGTCATTTGTATCCCTCCGGTAGTTGAGCTATCTCGATCCTTAACTGACCACCGTCACACCGGTTTTACCGTTTTCCCGTCGATATTGACGGGCCATTTTTTTCTTACGGGCCGATGCCGCACGGACCAGGTTCAGCGCCTGGGTGGCAAAATTTTCTTCTTCGTCGTGGGTCATTTCCTCGATGGTCTTGTCCCGTGCATCGGCAACGGCCGCCCGGCCCAGCGGAGTGCGAATGATTGTCGTGGTCCAGCCTTCCCGGGCGCCGATACCGCCGAAAGAGATATCGGCGAACTCGGCCGAGTAATCGCCGCAATACCGGCACCCTACCCGCTTCATGAAATCAAGGTGCGTCAGGGGGATGTTGATCATTTTTCCATCTTTTAGATGTACCTGGAACGTATCTTTGACATTGAGGCGGGCCACTTGATCCCAGTCAAAACTAAAATCCGTGGCCAGTTTTTGCCGCTCCCTGTCGCCGAAGACGAAATTACCCGAACAGAGCAGGCCGAAGCAAAATTTGATGGAATCGGCGGGAACGATCTCCATGGCTTCCATGCGCCGGAATGCCTTGATCTGGCAGGGCATGCCCACCAGGGCCACCCGATTCAGGCCCTTGCGCACCATGGGGGCGAATTCCTCGATGGAAGAATAGGTCAAATAGGCATCGCTGAGCTGCTTCATGCCATGCGAGGTGTCAAAGTAAAATCCGGCAGCATCACGAATTTCCTCGGCACTGGTGGCCAGACAGGGTCGACGCTGAAACGGCCCGGCCGGTTTGGTGACAATCGCGCCATCGATGCGGCCGGTTTCGAACAGGTGCAGCAGCAGGGCGGTGACCACCCCGCCATCCGTAGCCGATGCCTGAACTTGAGGGTCCATGGCCCGGGCAATGGTGGTTTCGATGACGCGTCCCATGGGAGCACTCCAGGCGGCACGCTGCTTGGTGACCGCCTCTAGCTCGTCGATCTCCGGGCAAATGCTATAGCATAGCCCGCACTCGATGCATTTCTCGATGTCGCCGTACCGGGGCTTGCCGTCCGGGTCCAGTTCCAAAGCCCCATAGTTGACGGCGTTGCAGAACGTCACGCATCCGCCGCAACGATGGCAGCGCCCCGGTTTCTGGACCTCCTGGATCAAATTAAAAAAGGTTTCCATCGCTTCTCCTTTATCAATGTCTAACCAGAAAATGGATGGGCATTTGTTAACCGGCTGCCGCGATTGGGCGACTCGATGGGTTGGGTCCCAACGCGCGAATGGTTTCCGTGAAACGCGTGACGACCTCGGCGAAACGCGGTGCCTCGGCCGAGGATACCCATTCCAGGGCGAAGCGGCGAGGATCGATGCCGTTATCGGCCAGAACGATATTGATGACTTGGGCTCTTGCCTTGGCTTTGTGATTACCGTCCAGGTAATGGCATTCTCCCAGGTGTCAGCCCATCACGATCACGCCGTCGGCCCCCTTGGTGAGCGTGTCCACCACCAGATCAGGCGGCACCATGCCCGAGCACATGACCCGGATGGGGCGCATGTTGGGCGGATATTGCAGGCGCGATACGCCGGCCAGATCGCCGCCGGCATAGGCGCACCAGTTGCACAAAAAACCGATGATTACGGGTTCGAATGGTTCAGACATTTACCTTCTCCTTAAAGCATCAATCATCGAAAAAATATTGAAATCGATTTTTCTGTCGGCCCTCTCGAATAATGGGGCTTCCGTGTAGGGGCACGGCGCGCCGTGCCCCTACGTCCTCACGGATATCAGTTGGGCAGCGGTTCAGACTCGGACGCCCGCTGCCGAATCGGCTCCAGGGCCGCTTCCACCTGGACTTTGAGCTGCTCCAGGGTAAACCCATGCACAAAAATGCCGCCTTTGGGACAGGTCGCCTCGCATAGCCCGCACCCCTTGCACAGGGCGCTGTCCGTCGTCACCCGCCGGGCGGGCACGCCGTCGACCATTTCACCCACCAGGGCAATGGCCTTGTAAGGACAAACATCCAGGCACAGGGCGCAACCGTCGCAGGCCTCGGTAACAAAGGATTTGATGGGGTCCAGTTGCATGACGGCCTTGGAAAGCACCACACCGGCCCGTGACGCGGCGGCCTTGGCTTGCGCCACGGCCTCATCGATGGGCTTGGGGTAATTGCAAAGCCCGGCAACGTACAGGCCGTCCACACTCATGTCCACGGGACGGAGTTTGGGATGGGCCTCGTTGACAAAGCCTTCCGGGTTGCTGCTGAACTTGAATATATCCGCCAGGGCACGGTTATCGGCAGGCTCGATGGCCGCGGCCAGCACCAGATAATCGGCCGTAATGGCCAGGGGCAACTGGAGCACCGGATCCACGGTCCGCACCACAATATTGTGATCATCCAGCTCAACCCGCGGTTTGTTGTCCACGTCGAACCGAATGAACACCACCCCCAATTCACGCGCGCGGGTGTAGAGGGTCTCACGCAATCCGTAGGTCCGGATATCCCGATAAAGCACATACACGTTCATCTGGGGATTGATGGTTTTCATTTCGATAGCGCTTTGCACCGTGTGGGTGCAGCACACCCGGCTGCAATAGGGGCGGCGCGCATCTCGGGATCCCACACACTGGATGAATACGGCACTGTCGGCGCTTGCCAGGGCGTTGGGATCCGTTCCCATGAGCGCATCCAGTTGCAGGTGGGTGAGGATCCGTTCATGGCTGCCGTACAGGTATTCATCGGGTGTGGATTCTTTGCCACCGGTGGCCAACACGGCTGCCCCATAGGCGATCGTGCGAGGGGTACCGTTGACGTCAATAGTACTGGAAAAATTTCCCACGGACCCATTGGCCGTTTGTAATGTGGTCTGCATCAAGACTTCGATCTCAGGATGCGCCGTCACGTCATCGATGAGTTTTTCCAGCATGGGGCGAATGGCTTCTTCCTGGCTGGTCCGGCCAAGCTGCCAGGCATTGCCGCCCAATCGGTCACTGCGTTCAATCAGCACGGTGGGGAACCCTTGACCGGCCAGCATCAGCGCGGCCTTCATGCCGGCGATACCGCCGCCGATCACCAGTGCCCGCTGCACCACATCCACCTTGATCGGGGTTAGGCCATAGGCCACCGACGCCCGCGCCACGGCCATGCGTACCTGGTCCTTGGCCTTTTGGGTGGCCTTTTCAGGTTCTTTCTGGTGAACCCAGGCATTCTGATTGCGGATATTGGCCATTTCCACCAGATGGCCGTTGAGACCGGCCTCTTTGAGTGTGTCCTGAAACAGGGGCTCATGGGTCCGCGGCGTACAGGCGGCGACGACGATGCGGTTGAGGTCGTGTTCCTTGATCTTCTCGCTGATCAGGGTCTGGGTGTCCGTGGAACAGGTGAACAGGTTGTTTTCCACCAGCACCACATGGGGCAGGGTGGCGGCATAGTCGGCCACGGCGGCCACATCCACCACATTGGCGATGTTGATGCCGCAGGCGCAGACAAATACGCCGATACGCGGTGCTTCGTCGTCCAGCCGGCGTTCGTCCGGATAGGTTTTGGTCTGGGTGAGAGAGCCTTTGGCCGACACCAGCGCCCGGCTCGCCTCGGCGGCGGCGGTCGACGCTTGGGTGACCGACCGCGGGATGGCCATGGGGGCCTGGAAGCTGCCACTGACATAGATGCCGTCCCGCGAGCTGGTCACCGGCCAGAAACTGTCGGTCTTGGCAAAATGATGGTCGTCCAGGGCAATGCCGAGCTTTTCAGAAAGGGTAATGGCATCCGGAGAGGCTTCCATGCCGATGGAGAGCACGGCCATGTCGAAGTCCTCGGTGGTCTGGGTGCCGTCTTCCAGGGTGTAGGTCATCGTCACGCCGGTGTTACCGGGCCCCGGGTCGATCGTGTGCGGACGCGCACGGACGAATTGTACCTGTTTTTCCATGGCGTCTTCATAGTAGTGCTCGAACTCTTTGCCATGGCTGCGAATGTCCATGTAAAAAACGGTTTGAGCCAATCCGTCGCCGGAAAGATGCTCGGCCGTCACCAGGGCCTGCTTGATGGCGTACATGCAGCAGACACTGGAGCAGTATCCATTGTCGCAGCGATTGGTGTTTCTGGAGCCAACGCATTGCAGCCAGGCGATTTTCTTGGGTTCCTGATGATCCGAGGGCTTGACCAGATGCCCCTGAAACGGACCGCTGGCGGACAGCATACGCTCGTATTCGAGACTGGTGACCACATCCGGAATGGTCCCGTAGCCATAATAATCCATGCCCGATGGATCGAAGGGCTTGTATCCGGGGGATAGAATCATGGCCCCCACGTTCAATGTGACGGTGGTTTCCTGGTCGTCGAAATTGATGGCGCCGGTAGGGCAGAATTTTTCGCAGGCCCGGCATTTTCCCTTGGTCAGGTAAAGGCAGTGCTCGGGATCGATCACGTATTTCAGGGGCACTGTCTGTCCGTACTGAATATAGGCGGCTTTGCGCTTGGACACGCCCATATTGAATTCGTCATCGACTTTTTTCGGGCATTTTTGGGCACACAGGCCACAGGCAATGCATTTGTCCATGTCGATGTAGCGGGGTTTCTGACGGACGGTGACGGTAAAGTCGCCTTTTTGTCCGCTGACGTCGACGATTTCAGAAAGGGTAAGAAGCTCAATGTTTAAGTGCCGACCGCACTCGACCAACTTGGGCGAGACGATTCACATGGCACAATCGTTGGTTGGAAAGGTCTTGTCCAGTTGGGCCATGACGCCGCCGATGCCCGGACTCTTTTCCAAAAGATACACATAATAGCCGGAGTCGGCCAGATCCAGGGAGGCCTGAATACCGGCGATTCCGCCACCGACCACCAATACCGATCCAACATTTTTCTTGCTCATGGGCGTCTCTTTCCATTTTACATACGGGTGCGCTGCGTTAGGCGGTTGCGGTTCCGAATAATCCGGATCGGCATCGATCCATGGCTGCACGACCGTGATGGGGATGCCTTGGGACGCGACAAATTTGAGAAATTGGTCCTTGGGGATTTGATATTTTTTCCCCACAGTGGGTGTTGCGTCCAATACGCCGCTTTTTATCCAGTTGCGCACGGTATTGCGGTGAACCCCCAATGCCTGGGCCAATTCGCCCACGCGAATGAAGATCATGGTGCCTCCTTTCCAATTATTTCCAAAATTTTATCGCTTGCCACGGAAACGGCCGATGCGACCGGTGGTGATAATCCCGGGGCAACCTGATCCGGTATGCTTTCCACCTGTCCGACAAGCACGTGGATATCCATGTCAGTGGCGGTTTTCAGTTCAACGAGCATATTGGTGGTGGGAAACTGATGGAGTGAGAAATCGCTGGTTTTTTTTGGATTCATCTCATCGACAGCGATTTCAAACACATCCCCAGGCTGTTTTTCGGGTTGCTGGGCTGCGTCCACGATAATGATTTTTCGAGGTTTTTGAGGGGAGAGTAAGATATCAAATAGAAAATCACGGATGGATGTGCCCACATCCAGACATGCCACATGGTCAGGTAATAGATAATGTGTTTCCAGGTGGGTAACGACTTCGGGACCGAAACCATCATCTCCGAATAGCGGATTGCCGCATCCGAAAACGAGGCAACGTTTTGTGTGAATAAGCTCTATCATGGCACTCCATATCAGTTCAAGTGTGCGTTTTATGCAAACAGTGTCATGGAGTCCAAATTGCGTGCCATTTGTGCAAAATATTTTATATGTTGTTAAATCAATAAATTATATTCCTATGGAAAATTTGCACAAATGGCACAATGGGGCGTTTTCTCCTCATGAAATAGGGCAATAAATTAAATATTCATAAAATATCGAGTGGTTATATAAAATGGGGATGAATGGTTTTGATTTGTGGCAATATCGCCCCAATGATGCAAGGTCACCATCCTCCAGGGTGCCCAAGGCCGGGGTTCCCGCATTTGGAACTTATTAAAGACAGATCGGGTCGCAGGCATGGCCAGCGCCTACAAAAAACCTGCTTGACGAAGCCATGGATGCGTGTAAGAGCGGGCCATGCCCGCGAACAACTGCAAATCGATCGATCCAAATGCGGTTACCTTGTGCCCAAGGCCGAGCCTTCTGGACCCGGATCTTTGCTGTTGACAAAGAACAACGGGGGAAGAGGGGGGCGGACACTAGTCTATCAATCCATAACGCTTCATTTTCGTAAACAATGTTTTGCGGTCTACGCCGAGCAGATGCGCCACCTTGCTGCGATGCCAGCGATATTGGTTCAACGCATGCTCGATTACCATCTTTTCATACGTTTCAATCATCGACCGCAAGGTTCCCTTGGTACCCAGGGACATGACCGACTTCGTTACCGCGATTTCAGCTGACGGCACGGCCGATTCCATGAGTTCAATCTTCTGGGAGTGGCAATACCGAATAATGACATTTTGCAGCTCCCGCACATTTCCCGGCCAGTCGTATTCAAATAATTGATCCATCATCCGTTCGTTAATCGGCGGTAGATTCTTTTTTCCTCCATAGAGCATCATGAAATGATCGACCAGCAAGGATAAATCATCCTTGCGATGTCTCAGGGGGGGCAAATAGATTGGCAGGATATGGATTCGATAGAAAAAATCCTTACGCATCTTGCGACTCTCCATACGCTCCTTCATATCGCGATTCGTGGCGGCAATGATGCGGATGTCGGAATGGCGCACCTGATTCGACCCGATAGGCGTATATCCGCCCCCTTCGATGACGCGTAAGAGCTTAACCTGCATGTGGGGTGCGATTTCGCCGATTTCATCCAAAAACAACGTCCCTTGATGGGCGAAATCAATATACCCCTGTTTATCCGCACCGGCCCCGGAAAAAGCGCCTTTCACGTAACCGAAAAATTCCGATTCGATCAGATTATCGGGGATGGCGCCGCAGTGGACCGGCACGAAGCGTTCATCATGCCGCAGGCTCATGTCGTGAATGGCATGGGCGACCAGTTCCTTCCCCGTACCCGGTTCCCCGTAAATGATAACCGTTGCATCGGAAGACGCGGCGTTGATGATCTGTTCATAAACCGCCTGCATGGGCTCGCTTCTGCCGACGAGATTGCCGAAGTTGCTACGCTGGGTGATCTTGCTGCGGAGCAATGTGTTTTGTTGGCGAAGCTGATCGGCGCTCTCCCTTTGGGATAGCTCGGATGTTTTACGGGCATGAATATCGGTGACCACCGATAAATGCAGAATCGATTGATCCGCATGAAAAATGGGCGTGTTTACACTGTAGTACCATCGGTCATCCATCGGATTTTTAACTTCGAAGCGCACGGTTTCCCCGGATAGCACTTGATCATGCACACAAAATGGGCAGATGGAGGAACGCTGATGCAGCACTTCATAGCATTTCTGACCGATCGCCTGGCGTCCGATTTTGTTTTTTAGTTGTTCATTGACATACTCAATTAAAAAAGCGTCGGACACCAAGTAAATCATCCCTTCGACGCTTTCGACCATGGCAGACAGCAGGGCCTGACTTTCGGCGATTTGGGCTTCGGCCCGTTTGAGTGGCGTGATATCCATGAAGGTGCCGATACTCTTTTCCGTGCCGGGGATCAGGTCCAATGTCAGGTACACATGCTTGATGTCGCCATGGCTGTCTTTGATCCGGCAAGACAACTCCCGTGGCACGTTCGCCTGTCCGGAACGGCGGTCCGCATGATAGGTGATCAGTCGTTCATGGTCCGCTTCGATAAAGAAATCGGTCCATTTCATTCGGCCTTCGATGTCGTCTTTCAGATATCCGGTAAGTCGTTCAAATTGTGCGTTGACCTTTGAAATGGTCATGTCGGCTTCTTTGACAAACGCCCCGGTACCCGTGTTGTCGAAAATCGCCTGATAACTGGCATCGCTGTGCCGCAAGGCATCCCATTCCGGCTCATGGTGGTATAAAAGCCGCTCGTATTCGCTGATTTTATTTTTACAGTCAACGAGTTGTCTTTTCAGATCGGTAATGCTGGAATTTTCCATTAACGGCGCCCTATTACGATAAATGTGAATCGGCACTTCACCTCTCCAACAAAACCATCCTATTTAAAAGATTGAGGATTGTCTACTCTTCCTTTGGAAACCGGCATGGCCGAATTTGATCAGCATTACGCGGCCAAACGTCCGGGTACCCAGCCGGGGCTTTACACCCGGCTGACAATCCGTGATACCGGTTGCGGAATGGAGGAAGCGCAGCAGGAACAGATTTTCGAACCTTTTTTTTCGACCAAGGGCAATCAAGGCACAGGCCTGGGATTGGCCACGGTATACGGCATCGTGAAGCAACATGGCGGAAATATCTGGGTCAAGAGTCAACCAGGTATAATACTCCCCCAAAAATTGGACAGTTGTTTAAGGTGGAAAATGAGCGTATCCTAAATCGTCAAAATCAAACGATTTGACAGCCGTAATTTTCGTGGGATACTCTCATTGTATCTGGTAATTCGTGGTTATTGACCAACCACAACATATAGGGGGTGTTCCACATTTCCCAAAAACTCAAGATTTTCCATTTTTGAACTATAATATGATGATAGGTCGAATATTGAGGCATCTATTGTAATTGATATCATGGAAAGTTTTTCCATCGATCAACACTGTTATGTGGATTTTGTAATACTAAAAAATTGAATAAATTGTGATTGTATGAAAATAGTCGATTTAACCCATTCTATATCACCTAACATGCCGGTATATCCTGGGACAGAACAACCTGTGTTCATTACAGGATGTTCCATTGATGAAATAGGTTTTCTGGAAAAGAAGATAACCTTGTATTCGCACACAGGAACTCATATGGACGCTCCGGCTCATCTTATTAAAGATTCTAAAACATTAGATCTGCTGCCGATTGAGTATTTTTATGGTAAAGCATTATTGTTGAACTTTGCTAATATCGAGAACCAGACTATTGGTATAGACTCATTTAGCCCACATCAGGACACAATTAAGCAAGTTGAGTTTCTATTGATACATACAGGTTGGAGTCAGTATTGGGGCACTGAAAAGTATTTTTCGGATTATCATGTTTTGTCCTTAGAGGCAGCAGATTGGCTAAGTGGATTGGGATTAAAGGGCATTGGATTTGATACGATTTCTGCTGATGAAGCCGATACTCAAGAATTTCCCGTACACAAGGCTTTTTTGCGAAACAATACTATTATTATAGAGAATTTAACGAATCTTGAGAAATTGCCTTGCAATCAATTTTTCTTTTCATGTTTTCCTTTAAGCTTTAAAGATGCGGATGGTTCGCCAGTTCGAGCGGTAGCCTTTATAGAATGATCTTATTTCACATAACAAAAAAAAGCACCTGACTTTTATTACGCTGCGCTTCATAAAAGCAGGTGATTTAAAACGTTAGGCACCAGATATTGGGGTGGTGGAACCTACCGCTAAACTTGGTGTTTCTCCAACTTATCTGTATATTTTCAGTCCTTTCAAAACCTGTGGTTACAATACCAAATGCCAAGTTGGCCCCCAGCCATATTTCATCTGTCTATCTCAACATTCCAACATTTGTTGGGTTATCATCGGGTGCCGGCAATTCTGAGCGCCAACATGACGATCCGGTAATGTCCGGGTCATTCCCCAGCAAGGTTCAGGCGGTTTATCGAAATCCAACACGGCACCAACCAATCCCGTGTGACTCCTCTTCCTCTCGCCGGGCTGCCTGATGGTGGCCCGGCCCCTTTTTATGGATCAGTTGCCCGCAACCGGTTAATCGTATTCCTGGCCTTACACAATTCGGAGAGCAGTCGGTTGCAGTCGTTTGAAATGTCGGCAATTTCCGCTTCGAGTTCGGACAATTTTATTTGAAGCCAAGCGTCGTGAGGGCGGTTTTTGGCAATGTCAGTGATCGTGGGATTTGTCATGATAGACTCCTTCGATAGGTTCGGTTCTATCATGACATATTGGTATGACAAATACGGTCACACAGGCGCAAAATCAAAGACGGGCAAGACCATTACGGCCTTGCCCGAATAGGGGGTCGAGATGCAGAGCAGATCAGGAATAACCGTCCAGGGCAGTGGGGTATCCCTGGAACCAATTTTCGTTCAGATTGGGGGTAGCGTCAAATCGGTAAATTCTATGGCTTGAATAGTGCCCATCCAGAAATAGGAAAATTTGTTCGCGATCAAGGCGTCCGACAAATTTTACCGCAGGCATATGGTTGATATCCCGAGGATAAAATTTTTCGGGCAACGCCGATATCGGGCAAATTGGCCATTTATGGATGGGCACTAATTAGGATGATCGCCGGTGATCATATTATGGGCGCTAACAGTGTCATCTGTCGGCCTTGCCCCGGTAACGGATCAGACCTTCCTGTACCACCGAGGCGACCAGCAGCCCGTCCCGGGTGTAGATTTCGCCGCGGCACAGCGCGCGGGCACCGCGGGCGACGGGGCTGTGCATCACGTACAAAAGCCAGTCGTCCATACGGAGTTCACGGTGAAACCACATGGCATGATCTAAGCTTGCGATCTGGATTTCGGGCTGCCAGAAGCTGTATCCGTGAGGGTAGAGGGCTGTCGGGACCAGCCAGAAATCCGACGCGTAGGCCAGCATGTACTGGTGGACGGCCGGATCGTCGGGAAGCCGGTCGATGGTTTTGAACCACGATTGACGAGCTGGAGGAAGCTTTTCCGGGGCAAAAGGGTTCATGCTTTTCACGGGGCGGATTTCGATGGGTTTCCTGCACAGGACGATCTTCCGGATGGATTCTGGAATCCGGTCCGCATAGGCTTCGGCCAGCTCCATCTCCGAGGCCAGGCCTTCGGGACCGGGAAATGACGGCGAGTCAATCTGGTGCTCGAAGCCTTCCTCCGGCACTTGGAAAGATGCGGCCATGTTGAAGATTGCCTTCCCATATTGAACGGCCACGACCCGCCGGGTGGTGAAACTTTTTCCGTCCCGAATGCAGTCCACGGTGTAGACGATGGGCTTGTTGACGTCCCCCATGCGCAGAAAATAGCCGTGGAGGCTGTGGGCGCGGCGGTCGGGAGGGACGGTCCGGTATGCGGCCGACAGCGCCTGACCGATCACTTGTCCGCCAAACACCGTTCCCCATCCAAGATCCTGGCTCTGCCCCCGGTAGATATTCTCCTCGATCTCTTCGAGTTCGAGGAGTGTAATCAGTTCATGCAGCACGTTTTTTTCGATGCAGACCATCAATGCCGTTTTCTTTCTTGAATTTTTGGATCGAACTCACGCAACATGCCACCGCCATCGGGTAAAAGCAAATGGTTTCGGGAAGAAAAAAGCCTTGGGGGAGGTAGGGGTGAAAAAGGCGGGTTATTTGATCGGTCGTGTACGGCGTCACCACGATTTCAGACGTTACATCCTGATAAATATAAAATATTTTAATTAGTCTCCAAAACAGCCAGTCTCGGATCATGGAACAATTTCTTAAGCGTTTTGCATCATGAAGACAAGATGGCGGGACCTTTTCTCCCCTCATCTTGGTTGCCGTGGACAAGGTTTTCATTCAACAAAACGAATATTGACAAAGTTAATTTTGCCAAGTCTAAACTTGACAAAATTAAATTTGTCGAATAACCAATAGACATAATAATAAAAGGAGAGCCGCAAAGTGGAATTCGTAGGCAGAAAAAAGGAATTAAAAACGCTTGAGAACGCGTTTCAATCTTATGATAGCACCTTTATTCCTATTTATGGGCGGCGGCGTGTCGGGAAAAGCGAACTGATCAAGCATTTCATAAAAAACAAAAACGCCTTGTATTTTTTAGGGAAACAAGCCCCGGACAGGATGCAATTAAAGGAGTTTTTGCGCAATGCGGCCTTAACGCGTCGCCAGCCGCTTCTTGAACAGGTCTCCGTCGATGGGTGGCGGCAGGCGATCTCCATCGTGCTTGAACAGGTTCCAGCCGACGAAAAAATCGTTTTGGTCATGGATGAGTTTCAATGGACGGTCGAGGCCTGCCCTGAATTGCCCTCCGTGCTTCAGTCTTTTATCGACAGCGATTGGGATGGTGGCTGCAAGGTCTGCTTGATTCTGTGCGGATCATACATGGGGTTTATGGAAAAACAGGTGTTGGGAGAAAAAAGCCCTTTATTTGGCCGCCGGGCGGGTCAAATTTTTTTAAAGCCCTTTTCCTATCTTGAAGCCGGAGAATTTCATCCGGCCTGGTCGGAAACGGACAAGGCAAAGGTTTTTTCCATTTGCGGCGGCATTCCCTATTATTTGAATTTTTTCTCCCGAACCGATTCCATCGATGCGAATATCCGCAACAACTTTCTGAATGAATTTTCCGCACTGGCAAGAGAACCGGAATTTTTGCTGCGCGAGGAATTGAAAGAGCTGAAGAAATACTTCGGGATCTTGACGGCGCTTTCGACCGGTGCCGTGACCAACCGGGAGATGGCAAGGCTAACCGGTATCGAGGAAAGAGCGCTGTCTTATTATCTGAACACCCTCATCGCGTTGGGTTACATCATCAAACACTATCCCCTGACAGGCACCAAGGCCAATCCAAAGCAGGTCCGCTACAGATTGCATGACCCGCTCCTGCGTTTCTGGTTCCGCTTTATCTACCCCAACACGTCGGCCATTTATCAAATGGACGAAAACAACGCATTCCTGAACCTGATCAAACCTCACCTGGACGCCTATTTCGGCAAGGGTTATGAAACCTTGTGCCGGGAAGCGTTAAGTCATTTGTATCAAAAGGAGAATCTGACCTGCGCGTATGAGATCGGTGAATTCTGGAACAAGGATACACAAATAGATATCGTTGGCTATCGACAGGATGGCGTCATCGATATTTGCGAATGCAAATGGGGGAAGATCTCGTCAATGCCCCGACTGGTCGAAGAACTGAACAAAAAAATAGCCAATTATCCGAATCAAGATAACAAAACGATTCATGGCCGCTTGTTTCTGCATTCAAGGGAAAAGCAGCTTGCGGACGACTCTGTTCGGACCCATTTTCTTTCCGATCTTTATCAGCTTGAATAGAAAATAGTGTCCAAAAGCCCCCCCTGTTCCGATACCAAGTTCGACAGGTAACATCTTAACATCTCGATAAATTGTGGTAGTACTAAGGAAATCTGAACAAACCCGCTGCATTATGTAAATTTCCATTATTTTAGATTATAATTTTGCTTTAGTAAGCCCACAGTACTGTAGGGGGCCACATCAACGGTTGATGACTATGGGAAGATAGAAATGTCACCGCTACCGCCGCACAATTCCGTGAAAATCAACCAAGGGATCGAAACGAAAGCCGAAACCGTTTGTCGCTTAGCCGCCCAGCTGGCTGGAGAGATCGATCCCCGCCGCAGGAACCTGCGTGTCGAGCTGGATAGCTCCCTGGAGCGCGATCTGGGCTTTGACAGCCTGGCTAGGATGGAACTGCTATCGCGGCTGGAAAAGGCCCGGGGTGTTTCTCTGGGCGAAGAAATCATCACCGCTGCCGAAACCCTGAGGGACTTGGTCCGGGCCTTGGGGCAAGGGGGGCGAGCCCAGGTCGCCGAAGACCACCGTCGGGTTCTTCCACAGCGAGACACTGATCGCGCGGGGATTGCCGATGAAGCCCGGACCCTGGTGGACGTGTTGCAGTTGCAGGCAGCCCGGGCGCCGGACCAGGATCACATCCTGTTGATCGCTGGTGACGACGAACCGGTTGCGCTCAGCCACCGACAGCTCCTCGCGCGAGCCACCGACGTGGCCACGGGTCTGCGGGCACTGGACCTGCCACCTGCCACCAACATTGCGCTTATGCTACCCACCGGTATCGACTATTTTTTCGGTTTCTTTGGCATCCTCCTGGCGGGAGCCGTCCCCGTTCCCCTTTACCCACCCGCTCGGCCCTCCCAGTTCGAGGACCATCTTCGCCGCCACCGGCACATCCTCGACAACTGTCAGGCCCGGATGCTGATCACCGTGGCCGAGGCCAGACCCATGGCCAGGTTACTCAAGGCCCAGGTGGCCTCTCTGAGCCGGATCGTCACCGTCGACGATCTGCAGGGCACCGGCGACGCCGAAAGCTTGCCGTCAGTCTCGCCCGATAGCACCGCTTTTCTCCAGTACACCTCGGGCAGTACCGGCATCCCAAAGGGGGTTATTCTCACCCATGCCAACCTATTGGTCAACATCAGGGCCATGGGCCGCGCCATTGGCGCCGGTCCGGAGGATGTCTTTGTCAGTTGGCTGCCCCTCTACCATGACATGGGGCTGATCGGGGCTTGGCTGGGTAGCCTTTATCATGGGTGCCCACTGGTAATCATGTCGCCGCTCTCGTTCTTGGCGCGTCCGGAACGCTGGCTGTGGACCATCCACCGCTACCGGGGCACTTTGTCGGCGGCACCCAATTTCGGTTACGAGTTGTGTCTTAACAGAATCGACGACCGGCTTCTCGACGGTTTGGACCTGAGTTCCTGGCGCATCGCATTCAACGGCGCTGAACCGGTGAGTCCGGAAACGGTCGCCCGTTTCACCCGGCGCTTTGCCGCATACGGGTTCCGGCCTGAAACCATGACGCCCGTTTATGGCCTTGCCGAATGTACCGTCGGTCTTTCGTTTCCGCCAATGGGCCGCAAGCCGCTGATCGATCGTGTCTGCCGCCAGACACTGATGAAAACCGGCGTCGCTGTTCCCGCTGCTGACGATGACCCCAACCCGCTGCGCCTTGTGGCCTGCGGGCGGCCGATAGCCGGGCATCATGTACGGGTCGCCGACGATCGTGACCGTGAGCTGCCCGAACGCCACGAGGGTCGCTTGCAATTTTGCGGACCCGCAGCAACCAGCGGCTATTACCGCAATTCACGGGAGACGGCGTCCCTGTTTCACGGCCGTTGGCTTGACACCGGTGACCTCGCCTACCTGGCCGGACAGGACCTGTATCTCACCAGCAGGGTCAAAGACATCATTATCAAAAGGGGCCGCAATATCTGCCCTTATGAACTTGAAGTGGCCATCGGCGGGATCGACGGCATCCGTAAGGGCCGTGTGGCCGTCTTTGGCGCGGCTGATGCGGATTCCGCCACTGAAAAGCTGGTGGTGCTGGCAGAAAGCCGCAACCGGGACCCCGCGGTACTGGCCGGCCTGCGCAAGCAAATCATCAACCTTTCCGTCGATATCATCGGCGTGCCGGCGGACGAGGTGATCCTGGCCAGGCCAGGTACGGTCCTAAAGACCTCAAGCGGCAAGATCCGTCGATCTGCGAGCCGAGAACAATATGAACAGGGCAAGATCGGACGGCCTCCCCGGCGGGTATGGTGGCAGTACGTGCGGCTGACGGCAAGCGGATTGATGCGGTGGACCGGTCAAGGGTTGCGGCAATCGCAGTCAATGGCTTATGCGGGTTACTGCTGGTTGATTTCCGGCATGCTGGCTGCAGTGGCGGCTGCCCCGATTTTCCTTCTGCCCTGGAGCGGAGCTCGCTGGCGGGTGGCCCGGACCGCCGTCCGGCTGCTGGCGCGACTCACCGGCACGCCTATCGGGGTCCACGGCCTGGAACATCTGGTGCTGGAAGAGCCGCTGATCCTGGTCGCCAATCATCAGAGTTACCTGGACAGCTTGGTGCTAATGGCAGCGCTGCCGGTGCGGGTTGCTTTTATCGCAAAGGCCGAACTGGCTGAGAACACTATACTGCGCCATCTGCTGACCCGTCTCGATGTTGTTTTCGTCGAGCGGTTCGATAGCAAACAGGCCATCGCGGACGCCCGACGGTTGGGAGACCTTGCCGCCGGCGGGCAATCCTTGTTGTTTTTCGTTGAAGGCACTTTCCGCCGAATGCCTGGACTGCTTCCCTTTCACATGGGGGCTTTTCTGATCGCTACGGAAAACGACATGGCGGTGGTGCCGATTACTATCCGCGGGACGAGGTCCAAGTTGCGTGCCGAGTCCTGGTTTCCGCGCCGGGGGGCGGTGCATTTGTTTATCAGCCCGCGCTTGCGGAGGCGGGCGCCCGGCTGGGATTCAGCCTTGGCGTTGCGCGACGAGGTACGGCAGGTGATCCTGCACCGTTGCGGCGAACCGGATCAATGCGCAGACGAAAACACGGAGCGGCGGAGCGGGGTCGCCAAGTTGGATGTCTGATAGGTAAGGGTTTGGTCCAAAAACAGGGCTATTTTTCGGCCTTAAATCGGTATATTCGGGGTCAAAAGGATCGCTTTAAGGAATTCTCCGGTTAGGTTTGTGTAAATGAGCGGTGGTTAAAGTTTTCCATTGGACTATTTGTTACGATCAAGGGCAGTACGGTTGTCGTATTGCTTTCGATGGTGGAATAATAAACTGGCCCCCAAGGTGGCCCCCTGATAAAAATTCCAATAAAAAAAAGGCCACGGAATAAACCGTAACCCTTTGATATCATTGGTCGGGGCGAGAGGATTTGAACCTCCGGCCCCCTGCTCCCAAAGCACGGTATCGGGCTTGCAAGATACTTAAATAGTTGAAATTATTCAACCCCGTTTGCGGCGTTTTCGCTCGTGTGGCGGCTTTTTTCGTCAAACCCGCCACCACTACCCGCCACCACCTTTTTACTCATTTCATCCTTAACAACGGAAGTAAATTTGCCCTCAATTGACTGTGCGGCTTCGCGTAAACCATCGCCAATGGAATGCAGGTAAATTTCAGTTGTGCGGGCTTCCTTATGGCGCAAGTACCGCTGGAGTGTCTTAGTGCTGTATTTTTCCTGATCGCTCAAAAATGACGCCATGAAGTGCCTTAAATGGTGAAAACCGAACAGCGGACCTTTATAATCTTCGATCTTTTTACAATTTGGATCGAATGCGCGTTTACATAAACCTTTCATGAATTTTGGGCGACGATTATATCTATTTTCAGTTTTCGGATTCAAGAAAACCCATTTGGTTTGTGTGCGCTTTTTGAACAAGGAATGGAGCACGTTATAGAGATCCTCATTCATTGGCAATGTATCGGCTTCATAAGCTCCGCCCTTGCGTTTCCGAGTCCAAAGGGTGACTGTGCGTTTTTGGAAATTGACGTCTTCCCAGGTAAGCCTCAAAATCTCGTCAACGCGCCCCAATGTGTGAAGGATCGACAAAAACAAGGGCCGTTCAATTTCAGGATCACATACGGCGATTAATTGTAAAACTTGTTTTTCGGTAGGCATAGTTTTACGCGCTGGAGTATGGGGCATTTTATCCACGTCGGCAACGGGGTTTCGGTCGATATAATGTCGCCTCAAGGCGAACTGGAAAAGTGCCATCAGGTCTTTCCGGTGGGCATTCCAATTATTATTAGACGGGCGTGTTTTTAGGTATGCTTCGACATGACTTGGCACGATGTCTTCGATAAGCGTGTCTTCCGCTAATGTCGCGTGAAAGTTCTTGATGACCATTTTCTTGAAGTCATAAGTCTTCTTAACGAACTTGCGCTCAGCGGCATCAAGATATTCGTATGAAACCTCTTTAAAAGTGGTGCCATCTTCTAATTGCGCTGGTTGTTGCTCTAATTCCTTGCGCCGTGCGGCCCTGGCAATTTCGGCCTCACGCTTTGTTTTGAAACCACGACCACCGTAGCTTTTACCACCCGATTGAAATTTGTAAACCCAATGATTCCTTGACTTGTCTTTCCAGATTCCCATTTGCCCCCCATTGTTGTTCGCTGTAGACGCCCTGCTAACAAGCGCCACCATACAAGCGGGTTGAGGTAAAGTCAATGGGTATTTCATCTGTATTAGCGATAAGAAGTTGTATTACAATGTGGAATTAAGTAGATTGTTAGTCGTTGAAATAATGTCAAATAAAGCTCGGAAGCTTTTTTTAATAGAGAAAAATCCTTTTCAGGCTGGCCAGCGAAAACTAACTGTGAGCGAGAAAAGGAAGTTGGATGCAGATTCAAATCAACGACCATGAAACCGTTGGCACCGACGCAAAATTCCAGACGACCGGCCACCCCGACATCCTCATTGACCCCGCTGGACGTGTTCTAATTCTTCGGGACGATGACAATGCCACGATAATCACCGTTAAGTAGTGTTCGCCAGGTACAACCACGAAGCCCGCCGTAAAAAGTGGGCTTTTATTGTCAAGCGTGTCAATAACATTTCTCCACAAAGAATCATTATTGATACGCTTGACGGTGCTGTCATACTAAATTGCGGCATGTCAAGCTTGACACTGACTTTCTCAGATAACTCTCGCAGAATTAAAACTTTTGCATATGTTAGATCGTGGGATTTTTATTAAGGAAAAATCAAAATGGTGATCACGAATAGCCGCCCAGTAAAAGACAAGCTTGACAAAACTTTTTTTTAAAAAATTCTCACTGAATTAAAATATTTTCGTATATTGTAGTAGGTCGGAATCTTAATAACACTTAGCAAGGAGGTTTTATGGCAAAGGAAGGTTCTATGACAAACGAGATTATAAGAAATGCCATCGTTGTTGTGATCGCTATTGATTGTGTCAACCGTGTACTGGAAAAAGAAGGCAAACAATTACTTAGAAACAATCATCTTGAGAGAGATGAATTAGGTCAATTTTGTGTCATCGATTCGTACCACAGAATAGTATCCTCGGGAACCAATTGTGAAAAGTTAGTGTATTGGGGTTGTGCGGTGTGAAAAAGGATACTGAATTAAGTTTAGATGAATAGCCTCGTCGCTCTACTACGAATCCCGCCCGTAAAAAGGCGGTTTTTTTTCAAATGTTTATTGCCATATCGTGGCATGTCACGCTTGACACTAACTTTTTTCAGAAAATTCTCACTGAATCAAAATTTCTCCGTATAATTAGATTGTGGAAGTCTCAATAACCTTTCAATAAGGAGGAAACATGGAAAAAATTGAAGATTCAGTACTGCCAACATTTGATAATGACTTGTTAAAGTTTTTCGAAGCAAATTTTGCAGAACCTAAACTATGGGATATTGATTATGGACAGTTAGAGCGTGCTTACAAATATATAGAAAATGGTGAGGCAGAAAAGATATTACTGTTAGCAAACAGTTGTTGCGGTTTACGGATTGTCGATGACAATTTGAGATTTTTCAAATCCCGTGGTTGTTATGAAATCGCCTTACTGATGGCCTACGTGGGAACAAGAACGAATTGGATAAATTGGCAGTTGAAGGATATTGCTTATCTGTTCAACGTTGCAGATAAAAAGAAATTACTTGCTTCCGGTGACTTCCTGCCAGATCGTGACACCTTCACATTGTATAGGGGGGTTGCTGGTCTTGGTCCAAAGCGCCGTGTTCGCGGTTTATCGTGGACCGGAAATATAGACACGGCCATGTGGTTTGCAGAGAGATTTAAAAACGTATTACATGATCCGGCCGTTTTTCAGGTTAAAGTTCCGCGAAAATGGATAATGGCATATAGTAATGATCGTAACGAGGATGAGTATATCATTGATGTAAAATGTTTTTCCAATAGAGTCAATCCGAAGCGTATCACAAAAAAGATGGCAGCATAATAAAGGAGGGCGGACCGGCAAATGACAAGCTTGCCAATAACTTTTTTCAGAAATTTTTCGCAGAATCAAAATTTCCACGTATATTATTGTGGGGATCTTAACAACTTTTACTCGAAGAGAAATAGTATACAGCTTTAATAAATTTCAATAATGAGAATTTCTAAGGAGATCTATGAAGGCAGCCCGTAAAATTAAGCATAAACCGGTTGTTGATAAAATCTGCAATGCCGATTTAATCAAACACGTCAGGTATCTTACCGCACGGCACTATAAATATCTCGTGTATCGGTGCCGTCTAAATGAACTCCACGAGTTTAAAGAGGTCGAATACGATGACCTGTTCCAGACATTGCTTGAACAGTCGTTGGAAGCTAAATCAGCGTACGAAAAGCTTGAAAAAAAGACTTGCGGGGTTAAGTACTGGATAGAAGTGGCACTGCGGAACAAAGTGATAAAGATAGCGGATAAGGCAATTAACAGATCCGAAATTCTCAGGAATATTGGGCTACCTGATGACCCTGACGAGATCAACAAAGATATGGCGAGAGCGCAAGAGAGATGGAAAATAGCACAAACATGGGCTAAACGCAGATATTCTAAAAAACCAAATAATAAAGGCGTATTCCGAGTTATACGACGCCCCAAAAAAGACTAAACGGTTATAGGTATAACAGAAGGCTTTGAAAATGGAAAACCATGTTTCTCTGTCAAGCTTGACACTGCCGACTACTTGAAACACGACCTTTCCGAAGTGGCGCTTGACGCCTCCATAGATGCCGCCCCAGCGCACGGGCGGCATTCTTTTTTGGAGCTAACATTATTAATGAATTCGTAAAACACCGATTTTCGCGTTTTGAAAACTCTCTAAAATTTGACACCGTTATCGCCTTTTCTTGATCTAAGAAATTCTCTGTGATTATAATAATTTATAACGAATCATACAGTATCCTACATTATCAAAATTATTATATCATATGACGTATATAAATACATATATAGAAGGTTAAATCTTTTTCTGAAAAAATGGACATCCCGATATGAAATTTTTAATATTATGTAAATACAGTATAATAGAGATTGTGTATCAATAGTGTCAGCCCAAGTGGGTTCGATGTAATTTTAAATTAAACAATCTGTCGTTGATTTTATAAGCGTCACATACTATATAAAGGGTATGAGAGATGAAAAATACTTCCTGCACCCGGTTTTTGATTGGCAAAAACGGTATGAAGCATTGAGAGCCTCTTTTGTGGATCGGCTGCCAGCGAAAGTGGTCGCCGAGCGGTTTGGGTATTCCCAAAGCTATGTCAATTTGCTTCGACACCAGTTCATCCACGAAAAAATCGATTTTTCTGAGCCAGTCCCTGAAGGCAAGATCCAGCGCAGGAAAGTGGATGCCCTGACCCGTTCCAAAATTTGCACTATGCGAGATCATAGATTGTCGGCAGGAGAAATTGTACAACTACTATCAGAGGATGGTATTGAACTTTCCGTCCGCACTGTTGAGCGTGTTCTTGCGGAAGAGGGCTACTCAAAACTGCCAAGGAGAAGCCGCCTCAAAATAGGACTCACTGTTAAGGGCGCTAAAGTACCGCTGGTATCCCACAGTATCCAAATCAGCGAATTTGAATACAATAAGATTGACTGTGACGCTGCCGGTGTCTTCCTGTTTGCACCGTTTATCGAGCGTCTTAAGATTGATGAAATTGTTAAGAAGGCTGGTTTGCCAGGAAGCAAAAAGATTCCGGCAACCAATTATTTTCTTTCATTTCTGGCTCTCAAGCTACTTGGCACCCAACGATACGCCCATATGGGGGAACATTCATTTGATCCGGGAACGGGCCTTTTTGCCGGACTCAATGTGCTACCCAAGTGCACGTCGATGTCAACCTACTCTTACAGCATCGATTCAGCTCACTTGATGAAATTGCAGAAGGCATTCGTCAATCAGGCGATAAAGCTTGGTCTGTACGACAAACAGGTGATCAATCTGGACTTTCACACCATACCGCATTTTGGAGAAGAATCTGTTTTACAAAAGCACTGGGCAGGCGCTCGGAACAAAGTGATGAAAGGAGCGTTAACCCTTTTCGCTCAGGATGCCACATCCAAGCTGATTCTATACACGGCCGCAGATATCAAAAAGCAAGAGGCCGACGATCAGGTCCTGGATTTTTTCTCTTTTTGGGAAAAGATGCAACGGGGTGTTTCCCCGACGTTCGTGTTTGATTCAAAATTCACCAGCTACCCGAATCTTTCCACCTTGACTCAACTGGGGATCAGGTTCATTACGCTCCGGCGTCGAGGGAAGAAGTTGATTGACACTATAGACAACCTCGGCCCATGGCAACGCGTTCACATTCCGCATGCGAAAAGAAAATACCCAAAGCCTTTGGTATATGAATCGATGGTCGAAATGAAAAATTATAGCGGCCAACTGCGCCAGGTAATTATTCGCGGTAATGGCCGTGAAAAGCCAACCTTTCTGATTTCCAACGACCTTGAAACCCCTGTGGAAATTTTAGTAGGCAATTATTCGAGGCGGTGGCGGGTGGAAAATGTTATCTCGGAAGCCGTGAAGTTTTTCAATCTCAATTTGTTGTCATCCCCCATCCTGATCAAAGTTCATTTTGACGTTGTAATGACAATGATCGCAGATACGCTTTACAGTATGCTGGCGAAAAAGTTGCGCGGTTTTGAAGATTGCGACGCCCCAAAAATCTACCGGGATTTTGTCAGAGGAAAAGGAAAAATAACAATCGACGGTAATAAAATAATCGTCACCTATCCGAAAAGAGCCCACAATCCAATTTTAAGATCTGTTCCCTGGCACAGGGTGCCCAGATCTTTAAGCTGGCTCAATGGGGCCGAACTGGGGTTGGAATTCCAGTAGTGGTGGGTATCCAATTCTTATATCCGTATGACGGTTAAAGCTTACGCGAAAATCGGTGTAAAAGGATAACATGATGAACGGACAAGCAAAAATTCCGGTGTCGATAGCAATCAGGCCGATTTTGGTCGATAAGGTTGATGCGCTGGCAAAGTCCTGTGCAAAATCTCGGTCTGAGGTTATAGGACGCATCTTGGAGACCACGATCGAAAGCCTGAACAGACCAGATTTGGCGTGGGTGAAAATTGAAAAATCGCATTTTCAACAATTACTGAAAATTTAGTTTTGATGTGTCGCTGATGAGGTCGGCCAACCTCGTTAACGGCTATTATTCCCCCTGCACTCTCCGGCCGAGGGTATGGCTGGGTGATCCTCGTCCACCCAGTCGCGCAGGGGTTTTTCCTTACCATGACAGACGAGGAGATGTGACGAGGACATGTGGGCAAGAAGAAATCATCAAACGGTTACGGAAGGGGCACTTTTGTAGATACCGCAATGTTTCTGTCTTCGGCGTGGATAAATTTAGGAGTAAAAAAGACAAGTCCAACCGTTTCGGTCCAATCAGTAAAAGTGCTCATGATGTTCCTTGGCAAGCGCCAGTTCGGGAATGTCAAGGACCGAAAAGGCGATATAGTCAAGACTCGCACCGATGATAATCGATTCAACATGCCATACACCGAACTTGAAGCCCATGGAATCAGCAAATGGGCGGCAGTCAGATGTTTTGACGAACTGTTAGCCAAGGGGTTCATCAAGGTTGTCAACCCCGGCGGAGCATACAGGAAGGACCAAGCTGTTTATGCACTGACCGATGAATGGCGGCACTGGAAAGTGGGCGACCCGCCGGTAAGAACCAGACAAAAAGACGCCGTCAAACGAGGTTATCAGTCAAAAAATGTCAAGCTTGACAATGTGATTTCGATCTCTGAAAAACAGAAATCGCGTGCGTCAACGCTACCCATAGACACGTGCGCCAGCGCACCCCATATGGCTTAGACACACGTGCGTTAACGCACCTCATACGAGAAATGCCTAAATTGCCACTTTGCCTTACAGCAACAAGCGTTTACACAATTTTCGCCATTTTTCTCTATGGGGTGCGTTGACGCACGCGTTAACATGTATTGCCATGCACTGGCCTTGGCGGGGCTTTTATAACTTAAATCCTTTAAAAATAAGTGTATGAAATGAGCATTAAAAAACCTCCGGTAAATTTACCGTCAGTATTTTCGGCTATCACAGGGAGATTGAGTCTGGAGAGCTTTATGAGGCTGTTAGTCTTGGCGCCCATGTTGCAGCTGACCAACCTGTTGGGCAGGGGCGACGCGTCAAGCTTGACACCTAAACAACACAAAATATCCTATCCCACAATAGGTGTCAAGCAAAATACGGCACCAGGCGAAGCAGGGGCGCCGCCATGAGGAGATCACCCCGCAACCTATGTTAATCTGTGGGCGAAAAATAACGCCCCAAAATGGGGCTCTAAGAAGGATTTACAAATGGCCCGGAAAAAGACAAGCTTGACACCGATGCCATGATTGAAAAGCAAGGCCAAACCATGTTTGCAAAATATGGTGAAAAGGATCACAAATCAACTTGATATTTTTAATAACCTTAAAACAGAAATGGTTTTATATCATGGAAACACAAAAAGCATTATCGATTAAACAACCGTGGGCATGGCTGATCGTAAACGGCTACAAGCATATTGAGAACCGGAAATGGCGCACCAATTACCGTGGACACCTGCTGATTCATGCTCCTATGAAAGATGATAAAGAAGGCTATAAGTGGGTTAGAGAGAATACAAACATAGTGTTACCCGCTGTCAAGGAAATCGAGCGCGGCGGTATCGTCGGGAGTGTCAAGCTTGTCAGTGTTGTAACGGAAGATCCCAGCATTTGGTTTTTTGGGCCGTTCGGTTTTGTACTGGAAAAGCAATGCAAATCAGAATTTATTCCCCTAAAAGGTAAACTTGGAATTTTTAATGTAGCCTTGTAGCGGGTTTCCAGCCGATAAAAAGAATAAATTTACAATTCGTATAAATCTGAGCAGAAGTTTTCTCAGAAAGAAAAAGGTGGCAAATTTGCCGCCTTTTTTAGTTGTGAACACCATAATCCAATTATTTTAGAAAGGAGGTGATGAGATGGCAAAAGCAGGAAGGCCCAGTAAACTAACACCAGATGTACAAGAGGGAATCTGTAACGCTATTCGTGATGGCCTAACCTATGAACAGGCTGCAATTTTCAACGGTATAGGTGAATCTACTTTTTACGCTTGGAAAGCTAAAGGTGATAAACAAAAATCTGGGGTTTATTCAGATTTTGTAGAGGCAATAAAAAAGGCTAACATCGTGGCCCGAGCTATTCACCTCCAAAGAATCCATAAAGCAAGCCAGGGCGGCGAACAGTTCGAAGAGACAAGCGTGACAGAAAAGACGGAACGTGACCCCGCTACCGGTCAGGAAGTGGTTGTGGCCCGTGAAACCCGAACTACGAAAAAGAGAACGCTCCCCCAATGGCAAGCAAGCGCCTGGATACTGGAAAGGCGATTCCCCAGTGAATTCGGCAAACACGTATTGCCAGAGCTGCCCGATGAAAAAGACCCGTTGCAAGAATGGCTGGATGGCCTTGAGGAGGCGCAGTCACAATACGAACCTCAAAAATTGGAGGCCACATGCAGCCGGGGGAGCATTACCTGTTTCTACCAATCCGGTGAATCTGATATAAGAGGTTAGAAAAATTCATAAATAACTGGACAGTCTTGGAGATTCATAGTATGCCTTTATGGGAAGTGTAACCTTTTTCTAAGGAAGCTCCCATGCTAGCTGCTATAAAAACAGAAGCTATCAATGCCGAAAACTGGAAATCATCGTTCCTATCATTTGCCAGCGATTGGTTGGATGAAATCGAAAAGGATCACCCCATGGACTCGATAACAGATATATCAAAAAGTCTTTTCCAAAATCGTTCGAAAATCATGGGGCAAGCGGCGTTGGCGCTCATCGAGAAACAATTTGGCCATTTGCTGGAACAAACCCATTGTGAATGCCCACTTTGCGGTCGTGTCATAAAAGCCAAACCTGAAAAGGTCCGGCGAGAAATCGATACGGCCATTGGGTCTGTTACGCTTTACCGGCCATATTTTTATTGTCGCTCCTGTTCGTTTGGCTTTTATCCTTTGGATGACGCATTGGGGCTTTCCCAGAGGAAGGCACAATCCGATATCCAGGAGTTGGAAGCGTGGTTAGCTGCAGAGATGCCCTATGAAACCGCAAGCGAAGCACTTGAACGATGTGCGGGCATTCAATTCAGCAACCACCATGTCCACGATGTGGTCAACGAGATTGCAGATGATATTCAATTGCTTGATGTTTGTCCCGATAAAACAGAAATTCATCAAAGAATTGAAAAACTGTCCGCCGATCGATTTCGTCGTCCGGTGCTCATGATTGGTATCGATGGCGCCCACGCGCCAGCACGTCCTGAACCCAGTCCTCGGAAAGGGAAAAGGGGCAAGGGCGAATATAAGGAGGTCAAAGGCTTTCGCATCTATCTGTTAGATGACAACCAGATTGTTCATTTGATTAGTTGGCACCAAATCAAAAGCGATAAAGAGTTGGCTGACGATCTTACCCAAATCAAACAAGCAGGGTTGATTCCTGAAGACAAAGTCCGGATATGCGTCATCGGAGATGGCGCGCCCTGGATCTGGAATCGGGCACAAGAGCTCTATCCAGATGCCAAAAAGGTTTTGGATTTTTATCATTGCAGCGAGTACCTGCACGATTTAGCCAATGCGCAATACGGAAAAAACAGTCAAAAAGCACGGGAGTGGGTTGAGGCGACCTTTTCACGACTATTCATGAATAATGCCGATCAAGTTATTGCCGGTATCAAACGGATGAAGCCCCAATCGGATGATGCCAAGGAACAAATCGATTTGCTCAACCACAATATGGCGTGATTCGTTGCATAGAAAAATCTTGGTTGAACCAGCGAGGGCATATTAATCCTCACTACTCGTAGATATATTTCGTACTAATACGAGCTGATTCATTTTTTATTGAAATGAATCCCGATATTGCTGTAAGAAAAGTAATAGGTACTATAGAATTAATTTTATAATTGGCTCCAAATAGTTGGGTAGCCATTGAATGATTTTACATTTTAAAATTTGAATTCCCTATTATTTTAGTAGAATGCAGAATGTCGTCCGTATAAACTTTGATTTTGGCCTGTATTTTGCTTTAATAACAAGATGCAATATATGCTTGCTTTTCGAGGTGTACGGATAATTCTAAAAAATCGTTCGTGCGTTGAAGATCTGAAATAAAGTGAAAGTATAGTTACGGAAACGGTTCATTTGGCTTAATGCTGAACGTGACAGTGAAATGCTGCGGTGCTTATTCAATTTAGAAAAACGAAACCGGTGATTGGGTAATCACGTTTGTGGTGGTTTCCTGGTACCGGTTTTTTTTGCCTTTTAGTGAAAAGGTTTTTAAATGTGATTGTTCTCAATAAAGGATTTCTTTTTATAATTTTAAACAAGATGAAGATCTGGAGAGCTCATGCAAGAAAATCGTTTCTTCCCTCATCATTCCTATCGAAATATTTTATTATTGACATTTTTTCTTACATGTTTGCTGATAAGCAACCCTTCTTTCGTTTTTGCAGGTTTGTCTGACGGATTAGTTGCCTATTTCCCTTTTGAATGCAATACCAACGACGCGAGCGGAAATGGAAATCATGGAGTGCCTATCAATGGGATCACATATGAGCAGGGACAGGTCGGTTCTGCGGCGGTTTTTAATGGAATCGATGATTATGTGCGCGTTGGCAACATTGATGGCCTCGAACAGTTAACGGTATCGGCATGGTTTAAAACTTCATCAAAAACATGTCAAACTGTCATCTCCGATTACCTCAGTTGCAGTTGGACTCCTGGATTCATTCTAGTTTCTCACGGGGAGTCCTCAAACAATAATTTCCGTTTGTTTACCTGTGACGATGCAAGGAATGGTTCATCTGCATCTTATATTAATGACTTGAATGATGGCATTTGGCATCATGTCACAGGGGTGATTTCCGATACTGGGGTTTCATTGTATGTGGATGGTGAACATCATGTAACAGTCGCTAAACATTACACTGAAAGCGATCGGGACATCATCATTGGATATGCGGAGGAGGTTTGTTCTATTGATAATTTATACTTTGAAGGTTTGATTGATGAGGTTCGAATATATGATCGTGCGCTTTCAACCACGGAAATTGCAGAACTGTATGACGGAAACAATTATCAACCATCAGAAATAGACCATTTCGTTATTTCACCTATATCTTCACCTCAAACAGTTGATGTTCCTTTTAGCGTAACGATTACTGCTGTAAATGAAATTGGCCAACAAATAAATTCTTTTTCAGGCGATGTGTATATATCAAGCGATTTGGGTAAAGTTTACCCAATAAAAATTAACCTTTTTTCTGGCCAGGGAACGGAACAGGTTACAGTTTTTGATCCAGGTGCTGACATCCGTCTATCATGCAGTGGACAGGGTCGTTCTGGTAATAGCAATTACTTTTCAGTAACCGATGCGAATGGATGTAGCGGGTCAATAGCTGGAAGTGTTATCGATTGTCAAGAAGTACCAGTTGCACAAGCAACAGTTTACTTGCTTGATAGAAATAAAAACGAGGTTTTGAATACTGAAACCGATGATTGGGGATTATTTGATTTTGAATTAATAACATGCGGAAATTATGAAATCAATGTCGAAAAAAATGGAGAAACAGGAATTGTCAGATCAGTTTTAGTTGGAAAAAATCGTTGCACCACTAACTATGAAACACTTTTACCAATCAACTGTGGATCTGAGGAGACCCCAGTTGTTCTGATTCCTGGAATGATGGGCTCAAGTGTATCGGATTGGGGAATTACACCAGAGTTACCCCTTACAAATCCTGCTAATGCATCCGATCTTTTTATTCATTTAGATCATAAAATTAAAGGAACAGGATTTAAGGCATTAAAAAAGGAACTATCCCGATTCTCCTATGTAGTCCAATGTCCCTGGGATTGGCGGCTGAATAGTCACGATGCGTCCCAGGAATATCTTATAGATAAAATTGATTTAGCTCTTAAAAAATCCACAACAGGCAAAGTACATATAGTTGCCCACAGTATGGGAGGGTTAGTCGCTCGAGCATATATTCAGAGCAAAAGTTACAGAGGTGATATCGATAAAGTTGCATTTGTTGGGACTCCTCATCTTGGTTCTTGCAATCCTTACTATATCTGGGAGGGTGGTGACCCAAAAACGTTAGATGATCTTACGGATGGAGCATTTATTTCGGCAATGATAAATCCTTACACTCGTACGATAAAAGGATTATTGGAAACATATGATACAAAATTTTGGGGTTTGCTTACAAACGATGAAATTCGTAGCTTTATTCGTGATACAGTAGATGCAGAATCGCTTCTTGAATTAATGTACACTGGAGATTTTCTCACAGACGGGACTGAAATTTGGGGGACAACAGGCAGCAATAAGAATAACTGGCTTACGATTTTAAATACTGGGTTGGGTGATTATGTCGCACCCTCGTCAGTAATTAGCGAGGATGGAACCAATGGAACAAAGGTGGAAGCCAGATTGTTCGTCGGTGAGTCTAAAGAGAGTACAATTGAACGTGTTATTATGAGATTGAAAAAAGGATCAGAAGGAGCCACAAACGACTTATATGAAGACGGCATTCCTCGAGACTGGTCACAGAAGGAATATAATGTTGTTTGGGGTAAAGGGGACGGCACCGTCCCATACGATAGTGCTACTTTTCCTTATTCAGAGGGATGGGCTGAGATTTGTGAAAAAACGTCAGAAGAAAGTCATTTCGAGCTAATTAAAGATTTTACTGATGAGATAGTAGCATTTATGCAACCTGCGACTCAAAATTCTTATCTAAATATAAGTAGTGATGAAGAGGAATCAATTCAAACTATAACGCTAACAGTTTCTATTAAAGGAAATATGGAAATCTTCATTACAGATTCACAAAATAGGAAAACAGGGGTTGATACTTCTACAGGCAAACCAGAAATGGAGATCCCGAATTCAAGATGCGCATTCAAAGTAAACGGTGGGGCAACAATGATTGAAGATCCAGAAACAGGTACATACCAAGTCACCTATTTTGGCGAACGACAAAGGGATTTCACATTAAAAATTGAATATATTGACAGTAACCATACAGAATTGAATAGATTTAGAGGATTCTGTCCGAACTCTCCCCAAACGGTAAACATAATCTACGATCCAGTAAATTCAAATAAACTTCAAATAGAACCTTCTGTTGATGAACCAACCAATGTATTGGCTGATCCATATCTTTCTGGTGAGATTGAAAAAACACGCATTTCTTGGTCAGGTACAGGTGAAAACGATCTTTCAGGTTATAATGTATATGCCAAGGCTGAATTGGAACCATATTTTTCTTTTGTTGATTCAGTTTCGGCAGAAGCCGTAAGTTACGATACGAATGATCTTTGGAGTTCTGACGGTAATGTAACAATAATGACCTATGCAGTCACAGCCGTGAAGACAGATGGAACAGAAAGTTTCTTTTCAAACCAAGTACTTAATAATGACCGTGATCATGATAAGATTACCGATGAAAGAGAATCTTCATCATTGGGGACAGACCCAAACAATCCTGACACAGACGGGGATAAGCTTATAGACGGAGACGAGTTAAATAATCATACGAATCCAATGGAAAAAGATACAGACAAAGACGGTTATGACGATTTTGTTGAGTTGCTTCGTGGATCTGATCCTCTTGATCCCGATTCAATTCCCAAACCAAAAGCTATGCCTTGGTTAAATTTGTTGTTGCTATAGAAATAATCTGGTCCTGAGATTGGCCTTGTTAACAAGCTCGGCCGATTATATTTGCAGGACGCTACCGGTAATAAAAAGACGGTTGTTTTTATTAACCAGTACGCACGACTCGGTATACAACATGTTGTTCTCGGAATTGTTGACTGAAACCTGTGGGTAAAGGATTTATCACAGGTTTCTCAGTCACTCAAAAACCTTTGATTACAATACCGTATCCACCGTCAGCCGTTGATGAAGATACGTTCCAATAATCAACATAATCTTATATTTTTGAAGATCTTTAAAATATAGGATTTTGACTGCTGTTGAGTCGAGAGTTAGCCTATCTTTTCCCGAGCCCAATTGCAAAGGAGAATACATAATCAAGTTTACCACAAAAATTGACACAACTATGCATTACAAATTTCATAATAATCCAATCCATATAATAACTGGTTATCGAAAAAATCAAAAATGAAAATAATGACCTTCAATATCCGCCAAGGTGGTGGAAATAGGTTTGATTCAATTATAAATTCAATTAAAACCCACAACCCTGATGTTCTGGTACTTACTGAGTTTAGAGAAAACAAAAATTCAAAAAAATTCAGAGATGAATTTGCACAACTTGGATTTATTTCTTCAGCTGTAGCTACAATTGAAAAGGGTTTGAACACAGTTTTTGTTGCTTCAAAAACAGCATTTGTTCCTGAAACCTTTCACAAAGAGTTAAGTGATCAAGGGCACAGGTTGCTACTTGTACATTTTGAAGAAATAACAATCGCAGGTGTCTATTTTGGTCAAAAGGCTGAAAAAGAAGTTTTATTCAATTTTATAAATAATGCTTCTCTATTCTATAATCCTAAATCGTTAATAATCGGTGATTTTAATACTGGTAAGCATTACATTGATGAGACAGGTAAAACATTCCATTGTTCCAAAGATTTTGAGCAATTAGAAGAGAACGGTTTTATAGATGCTTGGCGCTCAAGAAATGCCGGAAACAAGGAATATTCATGGTATAGCTCTGTTGGTAATGGTTTCAGAATTGACCACACATTTGTAACCCCTGAATTAAACGAACATGTAGAAAATGTATATTACTCTCATGAAGAAAGAGAGAATGGGGTTAGTGATCACTCTGCAATGATAATAAAATTTCGATAACTATTCACAAGGATTCGTAGGGTTGTGCTGCTCTAACCCATGCGTAATTATGAGTTGACGTTGCAATACTATAACTGAAGTTGGGCTTGATCCCAGATTGATTGAGTTAATCGCCTTTCTGACCAAAGCGCAAATACAATCAGCTCTTGCTATCAGGTCAACCAAATCTTCTTGCAGCCCAATGAGCGACAAACTTCCGCTGTTCAACCGTTTCAGGTGAAGTTAGATGGCTTTTCGGTTCATTTTTTCGCAAATGTGTAATGACATCAAGAACATTACCAGAATGAGCGATTCCCTTGCTTAATAAATAGCATCCAACCACGGTTCCAGTCCTCCCAATACCGCCCCAGCAATGCACATATACTGGCTTTCCGTTATCAATCCCATCATCTACAGCATTTAAAATCCTCTGCATTTGTCTAACATTGGGAATGCCCAAATCGGGAATAGCAAATCTTTGGCAGAGAACCGCAACACCTTTTCTATTGGCCAAGGTTGGGATCACAAATTCGTAATCGCTGAATGGTTTTCCAGAATGGTCCGTTTCGTCTGGTTCCATAAGGTTGATGATTTTCTGAATCCCACAGTCAACCAATCGGTTAAGCTTGAATTCAGCTTCAACCGTATCTTGCGCCCCTGGATATTCACCAGCAAGGAACTTGCCCGGTATAACCCAATAGCTTCGCGGAAATGGAGTGGTGTAGGTATCTGATTCCATCCACAAGCTTGTAATTGAGTCAACGGAAAATTGCAATAAGAGAGCATGAAAACGATCATTTTAGAACGCCTTATATGATGCAATAAATATATTGATTAAAATACTTCAATAATGTATAGAATAAATATGTTTTTGACATTTACTTGCAACACTCACCGAAAAGGGCTCTAAAATGGCAAAATCCATGATCAAACGCGCACCGAAAACCATCGCCTATTTGAGAGTCTCAACCGCCGACCAAGACACGGATAAAAATAAAGCCGACATTTTGAAATTTGCCAATGATCGAAAGTTTGGAAACGTAGAGTTCGTCGAGGAGATCGCCAGCGGAAAGAAGAGTTGGAAGGAACGGAAGATAGCCAGTATCATTAACAACCTTTCCGCCGGTGACAGACTCATCGTTCCAGAACTGACCAGGCTTGGCCGGTCCACCCTTGAGGTCCTGGAAATCCTGAAAGTCGCAAAGCAAAAGGGCATTGCCTGCTACGCGGTCAAAGAGGGCATGGAGCTTAACGGCGATGATGTTCAGTCAAAAGTCATGACAACCATGTTGTCATTGTTCGCAGAACTTGAGCGTGATTTCATCAGCATGCGAACTAAAGAGGCTCTCAGGGCACGCAAGGCCGCCGGTGTCAAGCTTGGCAGGCCCAAGGGTCCAGGTAAATCGAAGCTCGATCCCCACAAGGAGGAAATAATTGCGCTGTTGAAAACAGGCGTTCCCAAAACACGCGTTGCTCAAAAGTATCATTGCAACCGTACTACCTTGATAAATTGGCTGAAAAAGAACCAAATCGAAATTTAATAATAACCGGTAAACCCCCGGCTTTGCCGGGGGACTCACAGAGTTTGACAGTTCCTGGAATAAACGAAATCCTTCCGTCGTGACCCGCTCAAAGATCACAGAAAGGAAGGATTTCGATGAATAATAATAAGAGCTTAAGCCACACCGTATGGGAATGCAAGTATCATGTAGTCTGGATTCCCAAATATCGTAAAAGCGTAATATATGACAACTTCAGAGCACCTTACCTCTGTGAAAAATAAAACGACACCAGCGTGGTTTCAAACATCACTATTTACTAACTCATAGGTGAGACGTAAATTACTTCCGGGATATTCTATCTCAGCCTTGTTGAGTTCGTCTAAAAGTGAGGCGATCGATCGATTGTCCGCCGGCGTCGAAGCATTGTGAATCCGAACAAGCAAACGATTGTTTTCCATATCGGGCAATAGGTCGGCATCGGTGACGAACAGCCCTTGCAACAGCCGCCTGGCATCGGACATATCCACCGTTGGACCGAGCAACATTGCCGCCATGGCCGTCTCCGCCCGATAGGCGATCATGCGCACGGTGTCCATCAGTCGCTTGCGACCCGGTAGCAGACGATTGAACTTGTCCTTTTCCTCAAGTTCCCCCCAGGTGATGTGTTTTGGCGTCTGTTTCAACTGTTCTTTCAACGTTGCCAGCTGATGTTCATGCTGGTCGATATCTTCCAGCAGCTCGCTTTTTCGCTTCAGCCATTTTTGGTATTTCTCCGGATTGGTTTCGCTTTCCGGGTGCATGGTCATTTCGCTAAAGCGTGATCGGCGGTAGCGCAGCCGGCTTTGTACCTGATTACGTCTACGGTTCAGTTCCCGCCAGCTGGGGTTGACCACTTTTTCGGTGTCAGGAATCTCAACGACGCCATATTCACAAAGCATATCAATTTCAAAGTGTTGCTTCATATAGCGAAAGAAGTTTTCCTGACACCACCGGGTAAACATGCGTACCGCCAGCTGGGTATGCGGCAGATCGTAGGCAGTGCTGATCAGACTGGTTTGATGACCCGAATCGGTCAGCTTGCGAACCTCTCGCACCCAAAACGCGTTCTTGCCCGAGCCCAGCAAACTGCCTATTTCGGCCACACGCATGGTGACCGTCTCGCCGCCGGGCATGATCACGGTTTTTTCCTCAAACCAACTCTCCGGCCACGGTTCGGCCGGGTGCTTATGATAGGTGATGCAGGCAATCCGATGCGTGCGCCACATCCTGGCAAAAAAGTCCGGGCTGTAGCCCTCCCGGTCGAAAACCAAAACGAAGCGACAAAGATGGGCGTTGGCTGCCAACGCCTTTTCATCAGGCTGATTGGGAACCTCGTCGAGCAGCCGTGGCACGATGTCGTGCTCGAGGACTTGGATAAGTCCGGGATCGATTGGCTTTTCGATCAGGAAAAAAGGCCGGCCGATGGCATCGTTGACCCAATAATCGGTCGTGCCTCGCAAACACAGCCGCTGCCGGGTGACATAGCGCCGCGGTAGTTTGGTCAGCTTGCCGTGATAAACGCGAACATGGCCATCGACGTAAAGGGTGCCGGCCGCATCGGGCTGGGCCTGCATCCAGTGCTTGCTAAGATGCGCGGCCCATATCTCGGCCGCATTAGCCTCACTCAACGTATCCATTTTTTTTCGCAGGCACCGTGCTTCCGGAACGCGATCCAGACCCAAAAGCTTACCGAATTCACCCGGCGGATTCTCGCGCAAGCGTTCAACGCTCTTGATCCGGCAAAGCGTCATGAAGGCCAGCACCAGCAAGATCTGGAAAATGGTGTAATACCCGCGGATCTTTCCCAAAAGAGTTTCAGCGCCTTCCAAAATACCGTTGGCCAAAAGCGCTGGCACGGCACACAAAATCCCTGCTTTGGGGACATCCAAGCAGGGCTCGAACCGCACTTGCGCTTCACCTTGACCCATTGAGGCCAAAGCCCGATCCAAAACTCGCGTGCAGGCCGTACCCATGCCCTTGGCCGCGGCCGCATCCACCGCGCTGCGCGATGATTTATCCGTGCCCGCCTTGGGTGTGGGTAGTTCGACAGATTGGCGCTCGTGCAAGCGTCCGTCGTTGATGGCCTTGCGGAAGGTATCGAGCTTAACACCTAATTGCTGAGCGGCATCGTGACGCGTGACGCCATGATCCAAAAGGGCCTGGGCTTGCTCGAGCATCTTCGGTGTCAGGATATGGCCTTTACGGCCACCTGGCTTTCTTTGAAAGAAAGCCTCTGGGCCTCCTTCTCGCAGTTTTTTCAGTGCCCGGTTGACGTTGCTTTTGGAAACACCGAAGGTCTCAATAATATCCTTGTGACGGCACGTTCCAGCGTTGATCATCATCGATGTAACCATCCTGAACAGCCGGTGGTCATCAGCAGCATGCGAATAGATCGGAGTTAACCCCATAAAGTAAGTCCATCGATCCTTGCTTCGATAAACGGACACCAGATCGCTGATTTGTGTGACGCCTTCTGGTATCAGCGGAAGAATTAATTGGGGCATGACACCTTCCTTATTGCTTTAACTACAGTGCAGTAAAATTTAAAGCTCTAATTATCAGAAAGGTATCATTATTATTTTCCTGAAGAAAAATGAACATTCTTTTTTACTTGGAATAATAAGCGCATGAAATGCCAGCTAAAATTTAGTTTTTAACTCGTCAATGCTTTTGTAGGAAATCAAGTGCTCTGAAATTCATTAGCTAAAATTTTGAGATCCTCTTGTCTGTCTTTAATCCCAAAAAACAACACTTTTGTGCGTAACTCACAGGAACGGTACACATCAATGATAAAATCATCGGTGAAGATTTCGGGAACATATTTGGCTGCCAAGACCATACGAGTTGGTTCATCCAGTCGTTGAATAACACCAGTATATATAGGTTTCTGATCGCCAAAAGCATTACAAGAAAGCATCCAGAGCGATAACGTCAGAACATGCCATATTGAGCATTGCTTTATTCGCATGATAACCTCCTCCCAAGGCTGTTTTTGTGTTTTTTTTGCGCATCATTTTCAGGAAAAAATTGAGCCTAAGCTGATCCTATTGATAAATTAGATGAGTTCAACGCTGGGGAGCTCAAATGAACTTGTTTTTTGCAAGAATGTATATGCCAGTATTACAATAGGTTGTCAAGGTTACAATTGGCACACGATCTTGCGCCAGACCATTATTGTGGATTATTGCAGGGATGTCGATTCATTTCCAAACGTCAGCAGTTCTTACGCCAGTAACGGTTTCTATATCGCACCTGTAATTTAGCCAGACCTGTGATAAGGTCGATCAATCTGCATGAAATCTTCGCTTCAAAAGTTGCAGATTATTGAAAATCTTTGTCGAAGATACGCCAGTACAGATAGATCAAATTCCTTTCCCTCTATTTTTCGTTCCGCTCTGCAGATTATAAAATAGAATCTTCAATTAGCCCGGACGCCAGATATATGGCTGATAATCACACGCTTTATCGAAATTGTCATTTGTACAGGGTATCTTGAATATTTAAATTCCCAATATTACGTGTATTACTTTAACGTATCACCAGTCAAGTATACCCATTTATCAAGGTCCAAAATTGATATTTCTGAAAGCAGGAAAAGGTAAAGCAGAAATAAAAAAGACTTGAACCCTGTGGCCAAAAGGCAACGGAAATAGCGTTTTTGTACATCCCCGAATCACTGTACATCCCCGTTATTGACACTTGTACAAAGTGTTGATACAAATATTATGTACAAATTACGAAACAGTAGGTAAATATTGGGAGTATTTACAATGGTTTAGGGTTGAAATTTCAAGTCCCTGCATCGCCACCAGATGACACTCCAGCTTAGTCTAAGCTGAGTATGAAAAGCCTCGAAAAATCAAGGCTTTTTTTTGTTTCTGCAGTCCGGTGTTGTCCAACGTAATCCGTTGACATCCTCAAAATTTTAGGCTCGTTTGGGTGTAACTAAAATTCATTCAATGACTCATTTGAATTTCCCATTGACTTTCCACCGCTTTTACAAACTGCTTTCCAAATTCAAGTTTAACGTTTTTCATAAAATCTTTAGGTAACAACTCAGGGTTTGAGCAAGAATCAAGAAGCCTTTCCAGATCGTAATTATCAGCCTCAATTTTTGCAAAATTTATTACTTCTTCTTTAGTTTTGAACCTTTCGTCAAGTTCTTTATAATCCCCACTTTCTTCGACTATAAAAACAACCTCTTCATCAATTAAACTGGGGATGTCGATAACCGCTTCACCTATCTCCTTTTTTATAAATTTTACAGTGTCAGTATTAAAATCATACTCGTACAGGTAACTTATAGTGACGAAAGCTGTTGATGCCTTACCAACCGATGACCTGCTGAATAAGTGTGGATGCCTATCAATATAAAATTGAAATTTATTTCCCTCGCATTTAATTAAATCTATTCGATTCCAATGCCTGGTAGAAACACTGTCATCGGGGAAATCCCCTCTTTCGATTAAGAAAAAGAGCCCTTCCATTGCAGCGTCCTTCCCTAATTCAGCCATAATCTCTCCTATAATTTCGAAATATTTTATCTTTAAAGCACTTGTATACACGTTCTTATCTGAGCCCGGCAGGATTCGAACCTGCGGCCTACGGATTCGAAGTCAGATTTTTCCAATAGCATTTTTATGTTTTAAGTGGAATATATCTCATAATTAAAAAATCACAAGCACCACCGCTGCCAGTAAGATTCGGGTAGCCCATGACAAGCTTGTCACGGGTATATATGTTTTGCTGGAACCTTCACCAGAACAGATTGAAGCGGCCTGTATCAGGATGGCCAAGAAAAGAGCGAGTGAACAGAAGGGTAGGGCGACACCAAGCAGGACGCCATGGCGGGGAAAGAACATCAAATCAACCTGCCACACGCTTACTATAAGGAGCGATTTTTAAAAAAGCCGCCACCACCACCCGCCACCAAAAAGAAAGGCCGACTGTTTTAGTCGGCCTAACTAATTGATTTTATTGGTCGGGGCGAGAGGATTTGAACCTCCGGCCCCCTGCTCCCAAAGCAGGTGCGCTACCAGACTGCGCTACGCCCCGAATTCGCCTGCCCTATTACCACTCTTTAATTTGCGGTGCAAGCGCAGAATATGTATTAATGGTAATCCCTTGATTTCAAGGCTGCAACTCGTTTACGGCTAGATTGACGGCGTTTGCGATGGATTGGGCATAGGTGCTTATTTGTTGATCCATCTTGGAGATCGATATCGCTCCGGTTCGGCGCATGCAGCCAACTTCGATCAGCACCGCGGGAAGATCGGCTCCCATCAGGACCGCCAGTGGTGCTCCGTCAACGGTTGTCTGGTCAAACACCCCCCCGGCAAGCAAGAATTGCTTAATCAGCGCGGCCAATTGTCGGCTGCGATCTCGATGCCGGATTTGGAGTTTGGCCCAGGCGGAGTGATGGATTTCCGACTCGCCGGTCTGATTCGGTGCCGATATCCTCGTCGGATAAACGAGCCGCTCGTCTTCGTGAAAATAAACGGCCGCCTTATGGTCGCTGCAATAGGGAGCGACGGCGGCATGAAGGCTGATCATCAAATCCATTTTCAGATGGTTGGCCATGCCCGCGCGATCGTTAATTGGCACCAATATGTCAGAATTCCTTGTTAATTCAACATGATGTGATGATGATAGCAACCGGGCGGTCTTGCGCGCGAGTGCCAATGTGAATTGTTTCTCGAAATATGTCTTTCCGATTGACGCGCCATGGTCATCGCCGCCATGACCCGGGTCGATTAGGATGGCCGCCGCCATGCAAGGTAAGGCGACAGGCCGCAGAAAAAGAAGCGCAATCATCAAGATAACGATCAATGACGAGCGGAAGAGGCGTCGCCGATTAGCCAAAAAATATCCGATGGGAACAATAGTCAACGCGGAGTCCTTGACAGATCAATTTATGAATATTAATTTTTTCGTTTGATTTTTTTGCAGAGTTTAGTTTATTTGCAAATATTGTCAAGTTATGGGGATGAATTTATCCCCATGGGTATATTTTGCGAGAGTGGCGGAATTGGTAGACGCACTGGACTTAGGATCCAGCTCTGGCGACAGAGTGGGAGTTCAAGTCTCCCCTCTCGCACCAAATTAATGCCGGCCGTGTCCGTTCGCGTTGGCTGCACCATTCGGCCAGCCGCACCAGCAACGGACAATGTCGGTGATGGTCCAAGGAGCCCTGATGCCTAGTCGCGTCAGGGCGCTTAATTTTTTAACCTGAATCAAGTTGTTACCGGCGTCGATTGATAGCCACTGTTTTTCCCGCGGGCTTAATTCAGGGGGGTAGAAAGGAAGAATATGAAGGTTACCGTTGAAGATCGCAGTTCAGTGAAAAAAGTAATGCACATCGAAATTCCCGAGGCAGACGTGACGAGTGCCTTGGACGATGCTTACAAAACCCTGAAAAAAACAGCCAAAGTCAAAGGCTTTCGGCCTGGGAAAACACCTCGTGGCGTCCTTGAACGTCTATACAAGAAGGATGTCCATGCCGATGTGGTTTCCAAATTGATTCAAGATGCTTATGTTGATGCTCTGAAGGAAACCGAATTGAAGGTCGTTGGTTCGCCGGTTGTGGATCCACCGGAATTGGCCGACAAGGCCGACTATTGTTTTGATGCCGAGGTTGAAGTTCAACCCGAAATTGCCGATATTGATTTCACTGGGCTGAAACTCGAAAAGAACTTGTACAAAGCCAGCGATGAAGAGGTCGAGGCGCAGATCAAGATGATGCAGAAAAATCTTGCCAAGCGTGAGCCGATTGACCAGCCGCGTCCCGCGCAAAGCGGTGATTTCGTTCAGGTGGATTATGAAGGGTTCAAGGACGGCAAACCCTTTGATGAAACCAAGAAAACGGAAAATTTTGTGGTTAAGCTTGGTGATAGCCCGATTTCACCCGATTTTGACAAGGGTATCGAGGGAATGAATGCCGGTGACGAAAAAGAAGTTACCGTGACATTTCCGGATGATTACTTCAATAAGCAGTTGGCGGGGCATACCATTGATTTTAAGGTCAAACTCAATGATATCCGAAAAGAGGTGTTGCCGGAAATCGATGATGAGATGGCCAAGCAACTGGGACCCTTCTCCACCATGGACGAGGTCCGCGAGAAAATCAAAGAAAACCTTAAGGAAGGCTACGACAAACGTTCCGAGCAGGAACTGAACGAACAAATTTTTAGCCAGATATTGGAAAAAATTCAGTTTGAAGTGCCTGATGTGATGGTGGATTACGAACTGAACCAAATCATTGCCGAGGCGGAACGCTCGTTTTCCTACCACAACAAGACGTTTGAAGAGGCTGGGATATCCAAGGAAAGCCTGAAGGAAAAATATCGCGATACCGCCGAAAAACAGGTGCGCCGACAGCTTGTTTTGGGTAAAATTATTGATCAGGAAAAAATGGAACTGGCCGGCGAGGATCTTGAAAAAGGGTTTGAAGAGATGGCTGCCAGCTACAACCAGCCCGTGGATGTGATTAAGGGGGTTTACGGGAAAAGTGGTGAACAGCTTGAGCTTTTTAAACACGCCTTACTTGAAAAACAGGCCATTAAGCTTATAATGGAAAAAAACGAGATTGAAATGGTGGAGCCGGAGAAGGAGTCCCCCGAAAGCTCGGAATAAGGGCTTTTTCCCTCGATGGATGGTTTCCAATTCTTAGCCGACGCATTAATAATAGGCGTCAGCCTTATCGGATAAGAACTCGCAATCATCCATGACGGCTTTCTCAACAGTCAATTTAATTTGGTGTAAAGGAGATTCGAACGTGGCATTAATTCCGATGGTCATCGACCAAACCAGCAGGGGAGAACGAGCCTACGACATCTATTCGCGGCTTCTCAAAGATCGTATCATCTTTTTGGGAACCGCTATCGACGATGATGTCGCCAACTTGTTGATTGCCCAGATGCTATTTCTCGAATCAGAAGACCCGGATAAAGATATCAACCTTTACATCAACTCCCCGGGGGGTATTGTCACGGCAGGGTTGGCGGTATATGATACCATGCAGTACATCAAGCCCGATGTGACAACGGTATGCCTCGGCCAAGCCGCAAGTATGGGAGCCTTGCTGTTGGCAGCGGGGTGCGCGAAAAAGCGCTACGCGTTACCTCATGCGCGTATCATGATTCATCAGCCCATGGGTGGATTTCAGGGGCAAGCATCGGATATCGCCATCCAGGCCAAAGAGATCCTGCGCATGAAAGATGCGTTGAACGATATCTTGGTCAGACACACTGGAAAAAGCGTGGATGATGTTCAAAAGGATACGGACCGGGACAACTTCATGTCCGGGACGGAGGCAAAAGCCTACGGAATCGTTGACCATGTCATCACCAATCGCGATGACCTGGACAGCCTAACCGACACGGAGGCATGATATGGCCAAAAAAGACGAACATAACGATAACCTTTTCTGTTCCTTCTGTGGAAAGAACCAGAAAGAGGTCAAAAAGCTGATCGCCGGCCCGGCAGTTTATATCTGCGACGAGTGCATCCAGTTGTGCAGCGAAATTATCGAAGAAGAAAACGAAAAAGAGGCCGGTGAATTCGAAAACCTGATGATCCCCCAGGAGATCAAAACCAAGCTCGACGATTATGTGATCGAGCAGGACGTCGCCAAGAAGATTTTGGCGGTAGCGGTTTACAATCATTACAAACGGCTGGATTCAAACGTTAATTCCGGCGATGTGGAAATTCAGAAGAGCAACATTCTGCTGATCGGGCCCACGGGCTGCGGTAAAACGTTGCTTGCCCAGACCCTGGCACGGTTCCTCAACGTACCGTTCACCATCGCCGACGCCACCAGCCTGACCGAAGCCGGTTATGTGGGAGAGGATGTGGAAAACATCATCTTGTCCCTGCTGCAAAACGCCGACTACGATGTTGAAAAAGCCAAGCGGGGGATTGTCTACATCGACGAAATCGATAAAATTGCCAGCAAGTCCGACAATCCATCCATTACGCGGGATGTATCTGGCGAAGGCGTGCAACAGGCGTTGCTCAAGATTATCGAGGGCACGACGGCCAGCGTTCCCCCCAAAGGTGGGCGCAAACATCCCCAGCAGGACTTCGTCAAGGTGGACACATCCAATATTTTGTTCATCTGCGGGGGCACCTTTAACGGCCTGGAGCAAATCATCAACCGGCGTATGGGCAGCAAGCTGATGGGGTTTGGTGCCAAAGTCAAAAAAGAAACCGAGCGCAGCTTGGGGGAAACATTGCTTCATGTTCAGCCCGAGGACCTGATCAAATTCGGTCTGATCCCCGAATTCTTGGGACGGTTGCCGGTTATTGCCACTTTGGACGAGCTCAGTGCCGAGAGTCTGGTGCGGATTCTTACCGAACCCAAAAATGCCCTGATCAAGCAGTATCAGAAACTTTTTGAAATAGAGGGTGTTAATCTGCGCCTCACCGATAGCGCACTCTCCGCCATTGCCGACGAAGCGTTAAAACGAAAATCCGGTGCCCGCGGATTACGCGCCATTTTGGAGTCGTGTATGCTGGATATCATGTACGATATTCCCTCCAAGGAAGACGTTAAGGAATGTGTTATCGGCGAAGAAGTGGTGATGAAAAAAGAAGAGCCGATCCTGCTTTATGAGCCATCCAAGAAACAGGCCTGATTGGATCATTATCGATGGTGTCTATTGGTTGGTTAAGCGTAACTTCGAGAGGGCAGTTCTAATCAATGGTTAGTATTCCAAAATTTTTTAAAAATCAGGAAGGGGAAGCGTCTCAGGACGTCCTTCCCCTTCTTCCGCTTAGGGATATCGTGGTGTTCCCCCACATGGTGGCACCCCTTTTTGTCGGACGTAACAAGTCCGTCAACGCGCTTTCAAGCGCCATGAACAAAGACAAACGCATTTTTCTGTCTACCCAGCGAAACGCCGGTGTTGATAATCCGTCGGAAAAAGATATTTGCGACGTCGGTGTGATCGGTACCGTGCTTCAGCTTTTGCGACTTCCCGATGGCACGGTCAAAGCGCTGATTGAGGGAAAGCAACGGGCGCGTATTGATCGTTTCGTAACCAACCCCGAATTTTTTGAGGTTGAACTTTCCTTGCTGCCCGATGTCGCCGGCGATACGGTCGAGATGGAAGCCCTGATGCGTGCGGTAACCGATAGTTTCAGCGAATATGCCGGCATCAACAAGAGCATTTCCAAGGAGCTGTTAGCCAAGATATCCGCAATCTCGGATCCCTCAAAATTGGCGGACTCGGTTGCGTCGCATTTTTCATTCAAACTCGAAAACAAGCAAAAACTTCTGGAAACCATCGAGCTGGACAATCGCCTTTCATTGCTGGTCAAGCTGATCAAGCTGGAAATAGAAGTCTACCAGATGGATCAGCGTATCAAAGGCCGGGTCAAGGAGCAGATGGAAAAGACCCAGAAGAACTACTACTTGAATGAGCAGATGCGGGCCATCAAGAAGGAGATGGGCGCCGAAGATGAAATGGGCGATGAGCTTAAGGAGCTTGAAAAGAAGATCAAGCGTAAGCGCATGTCCAAAGAAGCGTCGACAAAGACACGGCAGGAGTTTAAAAAACTCAAGCTCATGACACCCATGTCCGCGGAAGCGACAGTGGTCAGAAACTATATCGATTGGATCATCAACCTGCCGTGGTTCAACCGGAGTAAAATCCGTCATGATTTGATCGATGCCGAAAAAATACTCAATGAAGATCATTATGGGTTGGAAAAACCCAAAGAGCGTATTCTCGAATATTTGGCCGTGCAGACCCTGGTGAAAAAGCTGCGTGGCCCCATTCTATGCCTGGTGGGCCCGCCCGGTGTGGGCAAGACATCCTTGGCCAAATCCGTGGCTCGCGCCACCGGTCGTAAATTCGTACGTCTTTCCTTGGGTGGGGTAAGGGATGAGGCGGAAATTCGTGGTCACCGTCGGACCTATATTGGGGCCATGCCCGGTAAGATTATACAGTCGCTCAAGAAAGTGGCGGTAAACAACCCGGTCTTCTGCCTCGATGAAGTCGATAAAATGAGCATGGATTTTCGCGGTGATCCATCTTCGGCCCTTCTCGAGGTATTGGATCCGGAGCAGAATTACAGCTTTAACGATCACTACCTGGATCTGGACTACGATCTGTCTGAAATTCTCTTTATTACCACGGCCAACACGCTGCCGGACATCCCATTGCCTTTGCAGGATCGTATGGAGATCATCCGCTTGCCTGGCTATACGGAATTAGAAAAGTATAGTATTGCCAGCGAGTTTCTGATCCCCAAACAGATCGATGCCAATGGGCTAGACCCGGAAGATATACAATTTTCCAAGGCGTCCATTTATACCATTATCCAGCGGTACACCCGTGAGGCCGGGGTGCGTAACCTTGAACGTGAAATTTCATCGATCTGCCGAAAAATCGCGCGCAAAGTAGTCAACGAAAAAGAGAAGAAAAAGCACGTCATTTCGGCCAATACGATCACTACGCTATTGGGACCACCACCGTTTAAGATCAGTCAGATCGAGGATAAGGATCAAATCGGTCTGGTAACCGGCCTTGCCTGGACTCAGGTGGGAGGGGAACTGCTGTGTGTCGAAACGCTGACCATGCCAGGCAAGGGTAAGCTCAGCATTACCGGGAAACTCGGCGACGTCATGAAGGAATCCGCCCAAGCAGCGGTGAGTTTTGTCCGTTCGCGAGCCGAAAGCCTGGGAATCGATAAACAGTTCTACGATCAGCTGGATCTCCATATCCATATTCCCGAAGGCGCCATTCCCAAAGATGGCCCGTCGGCCGGTATCTCCATGTGTACGTCATTGGTGTCGGCCCTCACGCGTCGGGCCGTTCGACGCGACGTTGCCATGACGGGTGAGATCACGTTGCGCGGACGGGTGCTGCCCATCGGTGGGTTAAAGGAAAAGCTGCTGGCTGCCCATCGGGGAGGGATTAAAACGGTCATCATTCCAATGGAGAATGAGAAAGACCTCAAAGATATCCCAAAGGTCGTCACGCGTCAGATGAAGATTATTACCGTGGAACATATGGACGAAGTGTTGGGCCATGCCCTGGTACTCGATCAAGGAGAGCGTTTATATACCAATAACGACATGCCCATACCGGTAGAGAAAAACGGGAACGACCATGCCCCGATGTCAATTAATTAAATACGTTGGAACCCGTTTTTTAGCTTGACTTTGTCGGGATGAATTGGTAATTAAGGCTTCTTCATTTCGAGGGTCATGAAGAAAAGCTCTTTATAAATTCGGGCGGATAGCTCAGTTGGGAGAGCACCGGCCTTACAAGCCGGGGGTCACAGGTTCAAGCCCTGTTCCGCCTACCAGTACAAAATGATATCACTTTCGGGGGCGTAGTTCAGTTTGGTTAGAACGCCGGCCTGTCACGCCGGAGGTCGCGAGTTCGAGTCTCGTCGCTCCCGCCATTTTTCATAGAGAGTCCAACCAGTTAGAAAACCGGTTGGGCTCTTTTCTTTTACCAGCACCCCGTTTGACGGCTTTTCAGACGGCTTTTTCATTTCCCACCACCCTATTGCTCATTTCCGAACGCTTTTTCAAAGATGATGACCTCTGCGTCCGCTGTCGTCGGCGACAGGCTTTCGAGTGCCTCGCGTACACGTTCGAGTCCAATCCTTCTCAAATAGTGTTCCGTGGTCTTCGAACTCCTGTGCCGCAAAATGGCCTGGATGTGGGCTACGTGTTCCCCCTGATGGTAAAGAATGGATGCCGTCAAGTGCCTGATGGCGTGAAATCCAAAGTGCTTGACTCCCACCTCTTTACAAATCCGCCGCATAAACTTCTGGTTGCTGACAAAGGGGTTTCCGTAGTTTTCCCTTTGGCCTGGGTGTTCGTTCAGACAAAGAAAAACGTGGGTGTGGTCCTTGATGGGCCTATGTTCCCACCACCATCGCAGGGATTTCCGCAACTCCTTGGTCATCGGCAGCCAATCCCATTCGAAAGAGCCGTCCTTGCGTTTACGGGTCCATAGTCGTATTCGGTCATTGCCGAAATCGACGTCCTGCCAAGTAAGACGGAAAACCTCGCCACGGCGGGCTGCAAGGTGCAGGAACGTCAACAACATTACTTTGTCCTGACCTTCGGCGGCAGCATAGATTTTCCAGAAATCCTCTTCGGGTGGCACATAGCGAGGATGACGGACTTCCGGCATCCGATCCACCAGGCAAGGGTTAGGGCCCGGTAAAGGCGGATCGAGGTATTTCATCCCCCAGTTCCAGGCAGCCACAAGGTTTTTGCGGTCTTTGTTGGCCGCGTGTCCGCTTCTTTCCTCCTTCTGTTTGAGCACGTATTTCAATACGTCGCCGGGTTTCAGTTTGGCGACCGGCAAATCCGGGTCAATGACCTTGAAGAAGCGTTTGAACATTGAGACCTTTTCCTTGTAGGTCTTGGTCGAAAACCGCACCTTGGCCACGTCGAGATAGTCCTGTGCCCAATCATTCAAACAGACCGTGACGGTCTTCAGGTTCCACTCTTCGACTGGTTTTCGCAACATCTTGGCTTCCCAGTCCTTTGCTTGCTTCTTGGTCAAGAACACCTTGTTCAGTCGCTGGCCTTCCTTCCTCACTTGGGCGATCCATTTCTTTCCTCGTTGATACGGCATCTACAATCTCCTTTTCAAAGAACACGAAACGGCGGCCCAAGCGTATTCCACCTAAACATTGATGATACTTCCGAACTGTCTTGACATCAAGGCCGAGATACTGGGCCACCTCTTCGGCTCTCAATGCCTGTCCTAACTGCTGTTCCAAATGTTTCACGGAGCATAAGTACCTCCTTATCTGTTATGGCAGGCCCTGCTTTGTTTCGGCTCTATGCCGATCAGGACGGTGCCCAGTCGCCTTTTGAAGGCAACCTTGTGGAGCCGGCTCGATGTCCGGCCCCTGTCCAGGCCCGAGGTGGCGGGGGCCTGGTAGTTTTACGAGATTCCGCTCAAAGGGTGGCATAAATGCCTGTCCCGGCGAGGGGACACGATGACGTTGGAGTCATCAAAACCTGGGCTCAAAGCCCAGTTCATCCTTGTATTCCTGGGTCATCACCTCCCTTGTGAATGCTCCGTGCTGTTGCTGAACAATGACGCTGTCATGTACCGGCAGGCCAAGAATGCCGTTGTCCATCAGCCGAACCAGAATGGCGTTCATAATCATCGAATCGATGTTTTGTAACTCACGGCCGATTTTAGTAAAAAGATGATGCTCAATGTCTGGATGGGTCTCTCTGAACCGGCTTACAAGGCTCGCATACGGTTTTTCTCGGGCCGGCGGCTTCAACCCCCTGTCTTTCAGTTCATCGCGTATGGCAAAGCAGGCACCCGTTTTCGTGGCATTTATGGCGATAAGCCCCACCGCTTTATAGATGTCCCGCATTTCCGGGCCTTCGCATTCGAGATACGGGTCTTTCGTATAATCGATTTTCTCCCAGTGGTAGAGCATCCGAATGTGAAAGGCAGAAAAGTCGATTTCAATGGTTGGCTGCCCGTCGATCAGGATGTTTTTCCGCATCGGTTTGCGGAGCATGCTTTGATGGTAGGCCCCGTAAGCCCGCCCGCCCAACTTCCAGGATTCAAGATTGAAGATGCGTCGCAGGTGCTCGTGGTCCAGGACAATCTCCAACTCATCGACGCCAAGGTCGCGGAGCCGGAACTCCAACGCCAGGACCTTTTGACGCTCGTCATAGGGAATCCGTCCAATCTCGATGCTGCGTTTGTGGAGGTCTTTCTCAAAGAAATGGGCTTCGGACCAAAAACGTCGCAAAAGCACGCCCAGTAAGGATTTCCGGCGTTTCGTATGAGTAATGGGAATAGAGTGTCTCTCTCCCGGTATCCTGTCTCTGGCATACTGGATTACTCTATACGGATTCCTACCTGACGGTATTAGATGTTTAGTAAAGTATTGTATTGGTAGGACATAGCGATACTTGTTATGTTTGCTATTGAGCCGGGCGGAACGAATCCAGACCTTGCCCCTGCCGATGCTTTCATACAGATTTTCAACCAGCCAGCGATTATCCACGATGTCGTCGCCGGTCAGTTTCACCGAGACACGATGCCTGTCGATGAAATTGTTGTAGCTTTCCAGGTCATCCCGCATTTGCCGGGTCTGTCGTGTTTCCCTGTATCCGATCTCCTCTTTCTTATCATTGCGTAAGGCGATGATGTCTTTCTCTGCCGGCGGTCTTGGGGCCGGGCCGAAAGGATGTGTCAGCCCGTATTCACGGACCTTTGCCCACACCCTATCCGTGCCCCACATACGGGTTTGAAGGCCGTATTTGTCGCTCTCTGGGTCCTTGTAGAATGAACTCTGCTCGACGTAGCCAAGCCGATCCAAGGCATCAATAATGGGGATGAGCCGGTCGTACGTGTAGTGGTCCAGACGATACCGCCTATCCCGCACATAGCGGTTCTTGTCGCGGGAATACCGGACCGGCTTGTCGAGATGGTGAGCGTGGATGATGTTCAGCAGGATGGTCCGCAGGGCTTCTATCTGCCGGGGCCGGCTGGAAACCTTCACCATAGCGGCGACTTCATCGAACACCGCATCGACCAAGGCATCGAGCCTACGGCTGGACGATTCCATCGGTCTCATCTTTACCGCATCTGCCAACCAATCTTTTCCTTCGCGGGGTAAATCGTTCATTTTTCCTGGCAACAGCGTCATTGTCTACTGGCCTCGACGATACGAATCGTCAAACCGACGTTCTCATAAGGTGCCCATTCATTGCGACTGACAAACACCGCATCAAAGGTTCTGCCGGCATCCATCAACGGTGCCAGTTTCTTTGCGACAGACCTTTCCAGGAAGCCCAGCCGGTCATCCAGAAACCAGACGCTGACAGCATTGGGGTCGTGCGGGTTCTCCGGTTCACGTTCCAGACGGAAAAAGCCAATGTCTTGGCATCCCCACTTGCGGATGGATTCCTGGGATTTACCAAAGGTGACGCCTGCCAGTTTGGTTTGAATCGGTTGAAACATCTTTTTTCGTCTCCTGTTCTCTTGTTTCGCCAAATAAAAAAGCCCTCACCCACAAGAAACATCAAACCACCCGCCCGAAAACGGGAACCTTTTTTGGTCTGATTTTTCTTGTGGATGAAGGCTGTTCGGTAGAACGCTCACCCGGTTTTACTGCTATTGAGCCTGCCCGAAGGACTTACTGGCTCCACGGCGTCTAGTTGACTCCTTATTCGCATACTATGTACTTTTTTTCCTATGTCAACAGACAAGGACATTTTTTTTCAAAATACTCGCATCTCGATACATCGCCCGGTACCGAAATGAAACAAGGCAATCCAGCACCTGGTATCCAGTGGTATCGACAATACGAATCGTTAGTAAGTGCCATCGGCGTCGGTGGAATAAAGAAAAGGATGAAGAGGTCGATAATCACAATGGGATCTCATCTCTATAAGGAACATCCTATGGGAAAAAAACAAACAGCAAGCAACTTCGGTGAGCTGAGAGCCAGTCACTGGGCAGGACGAAGTTTTTTTGGGCATTCTCCACACGTTCTGAAAAGCGGTATTCAGAAGTACGGCAGACGGGCAGAGGTTGACAAGGGCCTATGGTGTCTCGTGGAGATGGACCTATTCAGTTTATTGGAGTGGGATGGACCCATACTCGATGCTTATTTGAAAAAGTATCCCGAGAAACCCCAGAAAAAAGTTCACCAAAAAGCGACTTCATTCAGGTCAAACATGATCAACCGCCTGGTCGTTATGATGTCCGAGGAGGTGAGTGTCTCGGCGTGGTGGATGCCTATAAAGGTTAGGGAGTTATACCAGAGGTGGTGTGAGGATCGTGGGACTCCTGATTCGCGAAAGCATCTGGTCGACACCTACTTGTATCTGACGTCCCAGAGGATGATTCGCCTTATCAGCGATTTGAAGTCGGTTTACCTGCTTCCACCGGATTACGTCAAGCCCAAGCAGATGAATGATTTGGTGCGGATTCTTGACAGTATTAGTGCGTTGTATCCCGCTGTGTACTCCAATCTTGCGAAGGTCGGAGATGTGGATTGGGATTTGACTGATTACCCGGAAAACCTTCGATTCTGTATCAAGGGCATCGTGTACAACCTCGAAAGAGGCAGTGATCACGCTTTCTATTGGATACATCAATTGTGTGATCTTGAAAAAAATGACAATAAATCGAAACATCCGTACCTCAAATCGGTCTGGTCAGTGCTGTACCGTTTCATCGACCGGCACCGCGAATACAAGTCTGTGAGGGAAACCATTTCGGCCCTTGAATTTTTCTTTGAAAAGATGGGACACCGGGAAAAACCGATTTACCTGTACCATGCCGTCCTCCTGCTTATCCGCAGAAATGAAATCGACTGGAAATCAACAGATCCTGGAATCGACACGTCGAGTGAGTACGTCGAGAGGCTTTACAGGGAGCATCTTGCTGGCAGGAAAATGCCGGTGGATGACTACATCCTGGATCTCCATACCCATGGGGGCAAAAGGGCCGACGATTGCCTTGAAAACTTTGCCTTGGCGGGTGCGTTCATTGAAAATGAAAACGTTGACTTCCTTCGGTCCGATTATCGCGAGATTTACGTGTGGTTGAAGCAGGAGTTGGATTTTTATAGAAATAATAGTTTGCGAAAACAGCGAAAAAGATGGCCCCTCAAAAAGCTGTCCTATCAAGTGAATGTTCCCATTCGGTCGCTATCCTCGGCTACGATGGACAAAGTAAAGCATGCTCCGCAAGCCCAGTTGAGAACTGCGAAATTCAAAAAGGCGGTTTTTTTTGTCGATGAACTGATATTCAAAGGTCCATACGAATGCGATGACCCCAAGTTGATGAACAATCTGAAATTTACTTATGCCATACAGCAGTTGGAAGAGGCACTGAAACTGCCAGAATGGGCAAGGGGGGTATTGCCATGGGATGGCATTGCGTGTTGGGAAGACAATCAGTATTATCTGGTAGCACCCAATGTGGGCAAAACCAAGGACATCCCCTTCGAAATAGTGTCTTCAAAGATTGAGACAAATGTAAAGGTTGTGCCAAGGGGTGGTTGCGTGTGGCGGGTTTCTGATGCTGAAAAGAATGGTCGGCTGACAGACGACATAAAGATTGCGGCTTTGCAGCACCTGTATTTCAGGTTCCTGTTGGGTATTGGTGATTCGGGCACCCACAATGTTCTGGTTCGAGAGGAATACAAAACCGCCGGCAGGTTGATTGCCGGGATCGACCTTGAAGAAAACCGGGCGACCAAAGACAAAGAGTCGCGTTTGGCTCACCTGTTCAAAAAAGAACCATCCAAAGCCCAGTTTGCCTTGTATGAATCGGCAGTTAGGGAAATCAAAGCGTTGAGCTATCATCCATTGGACCAGGACACATTGGATAGATTGGGTGCCGTTGGTATTGACCTGGAAAGCGTAAAGGGGAATGTCGAAACTTGGGAAAATACGAAGCCTTCCTGAAATCCTGCTCACCTGATTCATTCATTAAAACTCGCAAAGGTGTCGCCTGAATTTGATTTGAGCGATCATCTCTTTCATCGAAAAGACAACAAGGATTTCCTGCTCTCGAATGGATTTGGCCATGAAACCGAAATCTTCCTGGAAGACTTTCAGTTGGGCCATAATGTCTCGATAATGCTGGCACAGTTCGGAAGGGGCTTCGTCGAGCCAAATGGCCGGGAAATACTGAATCTTTGCCGCTGTCTTCAAATCGCTAAACAGAAGGGGGACTTCTACCTCCGCTCTATGTCCGCATCTGACGCAGGTGAATACGTTTATCTCCTTAGCGAACAGCCGTTCCAGAAGTTCAGGGTTCTCGATAGCGTTTATCGATTCGTAAAGCTCGGTTTCCTGCCGGAACCGGCATTTCGGGCATTCAATCGTCTGGACTGCTTTGGATGTCATTTCCGCCCGCTTATCGGTTTGAGTATTTATTTCTCTATCGCCACCGCCGGCTGATCACATCCTTGTAGTCTTCGTCTTGGTCATCTCATTCACTCCTGGTCCGCTCTATGTAATGCTTTTTCTTGGCTTCAAGGCTGATTATCCTGGTACAGTAGCATGTTCTCTGTCAGGTACGAGCAAGGATCTCCATATACCTTGTCCCTGTAATGGTTAGCCAACTGCAACATACGATAAAACAACATACGTAATCTGAATTCCATAACACACCTCCTACAGGATGTTTCAGGTTATAATGGATGTTACCACTAACACCACTGTACACACAGCCACCAGTATGGGCTTGTGTGTCAGGATGTAATCACTCACCTTATCCGATGTGCTAGTATAAGTCTTCATTGTGCCTCCTTAGTCTCCTTTTACGTCGTCAGCCGGTACATAACCGATATCTTTGAATATGAAGCCTCCATACTCTACCTTCACAAAGACTGTACCATCTGCTCCAATATTGAATCCTAAAGCAGTCATCTTGAATCCACGGTTGACACGCTTGAGTACATCACCATCTTTGTGATAGATGCTTGTCCTACGTTTAGCCACGATATCCATGGGAAAGTCATCATCACCAGCCTGTGCTACACAATCACTAGCAATAACACCAAGCATAACGAATAAGGTTAGATTGTGAGAGCGCAGCGAGCCACAATCTGAACCGTTTGTTGGACAAGCCCGGTGGCCCTATATAGAAAATAGATTTTCGAAAGAAGGTCGTCTGGTCAGACGTTTGTGAGGCGAGGACGGTTCTTTTTTCGAAGAATTGATCTTTGAAATAGATACGTCAAAATGCCGAGGCTGTTTGGAGCAAAAAAGACCGTTTTTTAAACGCATGTATGCGTTGCCGGGAGAACCGGTTTTCTTTTACGGTCAGCGATGTGCAGGTCTCAGATTAGGCAACACCTCCCTTCGGCCTGTTGAGGCTATGTTGGGCAAAAGCCAAGCGTTGGAGGAATACGCGTCCGAATGATCTTCATCTCAGCACCGCAAACAGGACAGGTGATTGAAGTTCGTTTCTTCTGCTTTCCGGCAAGCATGCGGAGCGGATTGACCCGCAGCACCACTTGAAGGAATTTGACGAGTTTCTTGCTGCAGGGATGAAGGAATCCGTAGCTCCGTGTCCTACGAAACCCCTTTGGTAAAACATGGAGCATGAGCAGATAAAGGAACTTTTCTCCGCTCACGGTCCTGGTCTTGTACTGTTTGGATTCGGCAGGCTTGTAGCGGAAGGTCACCATACCGTCTTCGCATCCCAGGATGTCCTTTTCCTGGATGACACCCCGGTAGAGATACCTGCCGAGATAGATGATGGTCTTGTCGCCGTTGCCGACGTTTTTGCAATGAGCGACCCACTCTTCGGGGCAATCGCCGGGCACTTTCAGGCCGTGCCCGACCAAGGTTTCCAGCATCTTTGCCCGGAAGACCTTGCCCAGGGCCTTCTCGTTGAATAGGTATCCGGTCTTTTTCTTCCATAAGCCGGTCAGCATGTCGATGCTTGACGCTGGCATGACGACATGGATATGGGGATGATATTCGAGCATCCGTGAATGCGTATGCAGTATGGCGGTGAACCCGGATGCTCCGCCAAGTTTCTTATCGTTTTTGGTGAAGGTCTTGAGCGTCTGCTGGACACAGTCAAACATCAGGGAATAGACGATTTTCTGGCATCTCCACGCCAGGTTCCGAAGTTGTTTGGGAAGAGTGAAGGTAATCAGGTAGTATTCGGCCGGTAGTCGCTTGTCCAGTTGATTTTCGATCCATTGTTGATTTTCGTGATTCTGGCAATGGGGGCAGTTTCTGTGACCGCAGGAGTGGGGGATATACATTTTTTCGGCGCAGTTATTGTCGCTGCATTTCGCCAGCATTTTGGGGCCATGCTCATGTCTGCACTGCTCCATTGCCCACAGGGCCTTTTGGTGACCGGGCAGAATTGCGTTCTTGTATCGTTCCAGAAAGCTATGCTTGAACTCGTTGATAATCATGGAAAGCAGAATCATCTGACACCTCCCCAGGTAATATTGAAGGTGTCGGTCAGTGCGTTTACGGCTTGACGGGCATTGTTTTTGGTGACGTTCGTCAGGTGGGTGTATTTGGAGGTGGTCAGGATGCTGACATGCCCAAGGATCTGCTGGAGTTCGACCAGATCGACCCCGGATTCCAGCATATGGGTGGCATAGCTGTGGCGCAGGGAGTGGCATGAAATTTTTTTTTGATGCCAAGCTGCGTTACCACAGCCTTCATGGCAGACTGGATGCCGCCTCTGTCCAAAGGCGTTTCAACCAGATGCGCATTTTTGAGGCCCCGTTTCCTGTTTGGAAAGAGAAAACAAGGATGCCGATGAACGGCCCAGAAATTTCTTAAAACCTGCAATGTTTTTTCCGGCAAAGGGACCAGCCTGTCCTTGTTGCCCTTGGCGTCGCGAATATGAACTCTCATGTTGTCGGAATCGATATCGCCTACCGTAAGGCCGATGCCCTCACCAAGGCGCAGGCCCAGAGAGTATACAGTGAAAAAAAAGACCCGATAGCTCAACTTGTTTGTGGCAGCGACCAGATGATGGAGTCGCTCGACGGACAGGATATCCGGGATCCTGGAGGTCTTTGGCGGTTTAATCAGAGGAATGTCCTCCCAGGTCTTTTTCAGAACCCTTGTATGGAAAAATTTCAAGCCATACAGGTCGAGCTTGACCGCGCTCCAGGAATGGCTGTCAAGGAGTTCATGGAAATAATCGATAAGCTGGTCTGTGGTCAGGTTGTCGATCCCGCTGTCGAAATAGTTGCCAATGCGTCTGATTGCCCGAGAATAAGCCTCGACGGTCTTGGGCTGCAGCCCCGCCAGTTTCAGGCATTTCTGGTGCTTGCCGTAATACTTTTTGAATTGCGGATCATTGGGCATGTTGGTGTTCATTGTAACCTCCTTTTGGAATTAATAAATGGCAAATGCACTTGCATTGCCGATGCTGGGAGTTTACAAGAAACACACAAATTTACAAAATGTTGATTTCAACGAACGAAATAGAGGGCAACTGTCTCCGCGTAGCGGCTTCGTCCAACAACAAACACTACCAAAGTAATAAGTCTTACTGGCTTCATGTTGTACCTCCAATTTAGAATCAGTGTTAGGCGTGGGCCCTTATGAGAGCGTAATTTCGAGATTACCGATCTCTTTAGCCCACATGTAGGCCCACCGTGACTCGGATATTTTATCCAGTACAATTTCACGATCGCCATTGCTTTGAGCCCAACAGAACGCTTCCTGCGAATCCGTTATGTTATCGATTTCATTTTTCACGATTCAATCTTTTCTTTAAAATTGATTGGCCTTTTTAACGTGAACATCCCGCCGTCGCAAAATGGTTTATTTGTCCATGTCAAACACTTTCAGTGGTTAAATCCTGACACAAAAAGATAGAGCAAAGTCTCGGTCATCCCTTGGGTTGTCTGACTCCACCTCAGTGGCAAATCGAGTCAGAAGCCGTTCATACAGATTGAAAACAGATTATTTTTTGCTTTTTTGTTCTATCAGACAATCCTCAATTGTCTGATCCGTTGAACCGTTTACCGTACTAACAACGATTGGTATCGTTTTTTGTTTAGCCGGAAGCGTCAAACGACATTGTTCGTCAAGCCGTAAGACCACTACTCCAGGCTATCAAATGATTGATAAGCTGGAACCGATCGTTCCAATGGGCTTCGAAAAGGCGGCGGATATGCCTGATAACGGAGTCGATTCGGTCCTTGCTTTTCAGCAGCAGTCTTTTCAGCTTGGCTTCCCAGAAGGAACGTTGGAGGATCATCCCGCCGAACACAGCCTTTTCGCTCAGTTGGAAAGCCAAATCATTGGTCGGCCCGGATCCATCGCACTGTGCTTTCAACAGTTCATATTCTCTTTCGAGTTCTCGGAGCATGCCCCTTTTTTCAAGCTCGGCATATTCCCGAAGCAAATCCTCTTGTTGCCTCAGATCGATCTCATCCTGGCAATTTTGAATGACCTTGACCAGGTATCTGTGGGCGGTCTCCGAGCGCAAGCGTCCCTTTGCCCGCTGTGTGGCAAAGATGGCTAATCCTTGCCGGATCGCCTCCGGCGTATAACGGGAACTGAGCCAGGTTCGAAGCGTACCTTTTGGGTCAACAACGTCAAGGCCAAAATCGGTGAAGCCTTTATCCAGAAGCTGTCTTGCCACACCCATGGTCGGAAGTTGGTCAGGCTTTTTATATCGGTCTCGCCGACCCTTCAGGCTTTCTAAAAATGCGCGATCCTTTTCGGGATCCGGGCATGCCCGACGAAGGACTTGCAAGCGGCTCAGACCTTGAAACTCATACCGGCCCGCATGGTTGATGCCGGCGGTATAGGCACGCAGCACCTCTTCGACGGCACTTTTTACCAGGCTTTCGGGGCTGCTGTCATTAAGGTTGATACGCCCCACAGCCTGTTCGAACTTGCCGAATTCGCCCTCGATTACCGCTTTGTTTTCAGGGCGTCGGGGTGTTGCCGGGATCATCGTCGTGTCCGGCTCAACGGTTTGCCTGAGAATACGATCTTCATGAATCGGCTTGTTGTCGTGAACCAGCGCGTCGGGTTTGCGTCCCAAAAAGTCGACGCTTTGTTCATAAGCGGTAAGAACACCATGTGCATTTTCCGTTTCGGTCACAACAACGGCGGTGTGGCAGGCCGTGGTCTGATCGACCATACCTTGCCAATTATAATCCCTCTTTTCACAGCTTTCGGTTAGATGCACCGAGATGCCTTTGCCGTCGGTGACCAGTATCGTGCCCGGTTGCACTTTCTGCGTGCTGCCCCTGTAGCGTGGTTGTTTTCTTTTTTTTGACGAGATCATTTTGCTGATTTTAAGAACGCGTACGATCTGATTCGGCGGCAGATCAACGCGCTTCGGCTCATATTGAAGAAAATCTCTTACGCTCCCCTGCCAAACGGCATAGTCCTCAATGATCATCCGGGCGACAGCATTTACCTCTGGACCAAATTCCGGTATCGGCCGAGGAGAAGCGGGCTCGTAAGCCTGGTTTGCATCCCTGGCCTTCCAGGTATCCAAGGTCGCATACGGGACCTCGACAAGTTCGCAGAACCGCTCTTGAGACCCGATCCAATCATCGAACAGATCGTGGATGATCCGCCTGAAGCCGGGGCTGTAGACCGTTCGCCCACCAGAATGTCGGACAACAGCGCCGGGATTATCTATCTGGTATTGCAAGACGGTGACCCGCAGCGCCCACCCGGCGGTGTCCGATGCCGGGTCGGATGGTATCGGTGGTCGACCCGGTTCCGGCAGATTGATGCCTTCAAACGCCTTGATCAGTTGATTCTTTCTCTCATAGACCTGCGTACGGTTCACCCCGGCTTGTTTGCAGATTTTACTGACGGGTCCTTCCAAAGAAAGGCCCGCCTGTTCGGCCATGTCCCGGGTCAAAAGGTGCAAGGCAATCAATGAAAGCTTGTTTTTTTGAGATCTTCTTGTATATTCATCGTTGGCAGACTCTGGTTTGGGGGTACTGATTTCAGGAAAAATTTGCAACTTCTCAAAACTGAGCCTGCCATTCAACTCTTTTTTATTTATCCGAGTATTTTCTCACCCATCAGCCAAATTTGCGGTTTGCCGCCATGGGAAATCACCCGGAACAGCTCCAAACCCCGGCTGTCCGGGTTGGTCAACTCGGCGGTTTCTGCCCCGAGCCCCTGCTCAATGCGCTTGAGGCTTTGATCCGCGATTCCATAAAAACGGTCGGCCGGAACCAACAGGCCGCCCAACCCGTGATGCGTTCTTCGATGATTGTAATGATCGACCCACCGGCCAATAGCGCGGGCCGCATCCGTCAGGTCCATGAACTCGGTCTGGTGTACGCACTCTTTCTGAAAACTGGCATTCAGGGCCTCGACCTTGCCGTTAACCGATGCCTTTTTCGCCAGATAATAGTTGATTTCGCACTCTTCAAGCAGCGCCTCGAAACGGGACAGTCCCTTCCACGAATGGAATGCCGAGCCCCGGTCGGACATGACGCCTTCGGGACGTCCGTAGCGCTGAACCGATTGTTCGAAACATTCGATTACCGGCCCTGCTGATTCGCTCGGCGTAATCGTCCAGCCAGCGATGAAGCGCGAAAAATCGTCCTCAATGAACAGGACGCAGGTTTTCTGTTTGTGGACGTAAAAATGGTAAAAGTCCAGGTGGTACAACTCTTTGGGGCGTGCGGCCTCATAGCGCCCGGCAGGTTCTTTGCGCTTGAGTGTCGGTGGAAGATAGCCATTTTCCTCCATAACGTGACGTACGGTACCTACCGACACCTTGAAACCGGAGCGTTTGAGCATGTTGCGGATCTGGCTCGGTCCGTAACCCGGATGCTGCCGCCACATCGCCAGGATCTTGTTGTCCCGAATCGTTGTGGGATCATCATCAACTCCAGAGAAGTCCCCAATGTTTCCATCGGTATTGCGTCGCTTGTCGGTCCGGATCCAATCGTATATGGTGGTCTCGGACACATCAAATTTGGCCGACGCTTCGGCGATCGAGTTTTTTGATGAATAATTCAGGATCTCATCCTTTTGGGCCCGGGAGTATCGTTTTCCACGCTTTGGATATTTTTTCTTGGGCTGAGGCCCGCCATCTATGGATTGTTCAGGTCTTTCATCGCCGGCCTCGTTGCCCGCTTTTCCCTTTACATGTTCCTTCATGTCGGTTATCTCCTTTTTCATGTCTTAAGGAAATACCGAGACTCAGTTAGCCCATGTCTGGCTTTTCTCACCGCATTTTCATGTTATCTTTTAATCTACGACATTTATTCCCAATCAGTTTTATCGACGCATAAAACTAAAAACTTAACTTTCAGCAAAACCAGTGCCAATGAAGCTTACTATCGCCTGTTGATGATGTCCCAATAATCACTGTCGTCATCGTCCAGTTCCCTTTGAATACGCTCCTGTTCCCGTTTTCCACGGGCGATATCCTCGGACAGGGGGCCGACAATCATCCAGTCCTCCCAGTCCGGGCCGTCGAAGTCGTCAAAACAATCATCCATGTCGTGTCTCCCTTCCTGCCAGTGCTAATAGCCGCACAGGCTACAAATGATTTTGAATTCCTTGCCGTTGCGAACGGTGATGTCGTTGCCGAGGTTGGTCCCGAAGGTCACGTGGTGGCCGCAGTGGAGTCGGAACTTTTTCCCGGTCAGCACTCGTTTCAGTATGTCGCCCAACTGTTCAGGCTCGTCGTAGCGGGCCTTTTCCTCTTTGGTCATTGTTGCCTCCGTAAAAAGAGAAAGCCCCGCCACCATGCGATGACAGGGCTTCCAGATGGGTTGTCTGTGATGATTATTGCCGGACCATACTCAAAATCTGACCGCCGGCAGATTCCAGCCGGTAGGCCTGGAGGGTGTCCAGGTTGGTATCCTGGGCCGCCCGCGTGAAAGCATTGATGATGTGAAACATCGTTCCGCCTTGCTCCAGGTAATAGGACTGCCGCACCACCTCCGTTTCCGCTTGGGACAGACCGAACCGTTGGCTGAATGTCTCGATGGAGCGGATCGGGTCCTCCACGGCTGACAGGCGGGACAACTTGAACTGATCCTGCTTGCGAATGGAATCCTCGATGACGCCGGCCAGGGTTTCAGGGAAGTTTTCCAGGCCACGATTGCTGATGTGCTTGAACCGTGAGACCGTCGATGAGGTTTTGGCAATGAGGCCATTGGTACAGACCAGACGGTAAAAGAAGGCCTCGATGCTGAAAGCCAGTAAGCCGACTTCGCTGTTGGCGAAGGACACGCCGGGAACGATTTCGTCCAGTTGGCCGTATCCGGGATTGACACCAAAGGCACGGGCATACTCGGGGATTTTCACCAGGAACATAGCGTCGTCGATTACGTATTGTATGGGAGTGGAAGGGTCGAAACCGTGCTGTATCAACTGCGAAAGAATCTCCATGTTGTCCAGGGGCCGGTATCGCTCGGTGAACACCGCCCGGAGCCGGTTGGCGTCGAACCGGCAAAAGAAGGTCTCCCGCTGCTGTCTTTCCTGCTCGATCCAGTAGTTCAGGTTCTTGGCTTGGAGGTCAACGGGACATCGAGACAGGTACGAGTACGGCACCCGCAGGCGATTGGACAAAAGACGCTGGGCACTGGGAGCCACCTCGACCTGCTTGCCGGACACCCACATCTGGGTCAGGCTGTCGAACTCCATTTCCCGGAGCGGCACGATTTCATCGTAATGGTTGATGGATTGCTGATGGACTTCGTTGATCACGTTTTCCAGGGTTGCTGTCTGGGGCATGGTAATGTTCCTTTCGTCTATTTTTTGGGATTATGGTTTTCGGCGGGGACTGACAAAATGTCATCCATGGCTTTGTCAAAGCACGCGGTACAGATCGTGTGGCTGATGGGTTCTTTGATGGATTGATGAGGCACGCTCTCGCATTCCTTCGATGGCATCGAGCAGCCGCACCAGGCACACATACGTTTGATGACCATGCGGGTTCCTTCCTAAACAGAAACGCCCCTCCAGAGGCCTGAAGAGGCCCATAGAGAGGCGTTCTTGGTTTTTGTGAATACTTTCCTATCTTCTCACTTTGCCACGCTTTACAGGCCTCCTGATAAGCACAGTCGGAGCACATCCATCCGGGTTGCGGGTAAAAGTGCCCTGAATCGACATTGGCCAAAACAGCGTTGGCAATCTTGGCGAAGCGTCTTCGATTCTGGGCCGTGCGGGTGGTATGGACGTGTTCCAGTTTTGGGGTCTTCAATTTGCGGAGCACGTCGAACCGGCATTTGACCGGAGCGGTGGGAAACACATACTTGTTAGAGGCCAGCAGGTAGGCATAGGCTGACATCTGGAGATCCTCGTCCGCTTTCTGCTGGGCGATGGGCTGTGCAGCCGTTTTGTTGTCCACGACCACGGCTTCGTCGTTTTCATCCATCAGCAATAGATCCAGGATGCCGACCAGCATAAAATCCGTGGGCAGACCGTCATCGGTGTATAGGCGGGCTGATAAGGGGAGTTCCACTTCAACTACGGCATAGCCGGACAGGTCGATTGAATCATAGAAGGCGGTTAGCATGGCCCGGCCCAATGCGAGAGCACTGGCCTTGTCGGGTGTGGCTTTCTTCCAGACGAAAGGTATGCCGGCGTGCTTTTCCAGTTCAAGGTTCAGCACCGTATCAAAGGTTTCCACCAGGGCATTCAAAGGCTCTTTGGTGCGGCCGGCTTTCAGGGACCGGTAATACAACTCCTGGGCCGCGTGCATCGCTTTGCCAAAGGGAAGATTGATGCTGATGCGTTCTGGTTCACGGCGTTCGACGTAATGGAATTTATAGGCGAGGCTACAAGTCGAGAACTTGAAGATCTGACTATGGCTGACATAAAGATCCTGGCTGAAACTTCTCAGGGCTTGGTTTCTGGACATGGCGGTTTCCTTTCTGGGATACAAGACAGAAAAGGGAAAGCCCGATGAACGGAACTTTCCCCAATTAGATTGTCAACGTTGATAATGTCAGGGGTGATTTTTTCCGTGTGCACGGAAAGCGGTGGGTAGGGATACTGGCGGAAAGGTGGAAGATTAGTGGGCCATCAGTTGTTTGATGACCGAAGAGGCGTCATTCTTGGAAAGGTATTCGGTAGCGGCACCGAACATCGTCAAGCACTGCTGATCCAGGTCTGCCTTGCTGCGGCCCTGTTCCTCGTTTAGCCGCATCATGTATTTGTACTGGTTGCTGGTGAGCCTGCCGTTGCCATTACCGTTGCCATTGCCACCATTGCCCCGGTATGGACTGGATCCGTTGCCGCCATTGCCACCTTTACGATTTCCGCCGGCGGGAAAATGATTTCCATTGCCATTGCCACCACCATGGGGAGAGCGAGAATCATGCCGGTACCCAGTCGAATGGGGATTCGCTTGCGGTTTATCGTTGCGGTACAGATGTAAACCGACTCCCAACAGCGTGGCAGCCTTCTTCAACGCATCAGTGGCAGCGGCTTTCAAGTCATCAGCCAGGGAGATGATGTCTCCGGTCTCTTTGGCACGTGTGATACGGCTGGAACCGAACTGGCTCTTTACGATACCGCCGGCGTTCAACTGGCCAACGACGATCACCTCGTCGGTATTTTCCATGATTTCATACTTGGTCATGGTGAAGGACCATTCCCCATCGAAGGCGTCGTTGAGCCGCTGAATCACGGCATGACCTTCGATATAGTCCAGCATCTTGCCAAAGTTTCCTTCACGCTGTTTGATCTGCTCCGGGCCAAAGGGTTGTTCGAGGACTTGTCTGTTCACTGTGGATCTCCTTGATCATAGGGTTGATTGAATACGCAAAAAGCCCCGGCGGGCATAGATACCCACCAAGCATCCGATGGGATTGATTGAATCAGTGGGTAAAGATGACGCCACACTCACGGCAGTAAGGTTCGTTGACCAGCGGAGGATAAACACGGGACAGGTATTTCGGGCTTGCCATGGTTTGGCAAAGGATTTCCAGATGATCGGACTTCGTCACCCACTTTTCCAGGCAGATCGGACAGAAAAATTCGTCCCAGACATACCCGGAATTTTCGTGGTCTTTGAGGACCACATGGTACAGGTCGGCCATTGAGGATCACCCCCTTTCAAACGCAGAAAGGCCCCGGCCAATAAGACCGGAGCCCTCGCAAATGTAGGCCCCATAGGGGGCGGTATAAATCATCAGAGGCGAATTGCCTCTAATGTCATACTACTGGTACCAAAGGCGATAAATCTGGATCGATTTTATCGGATGACTATGATTCTATTATAACCAGCAAACTCAACTCAATCAGGAATCAGAAGACAATTCGATTTCATCCAGAATAATGTTATTCCCTTTTTGGGCACATTGAATTGTGACCGACTCTTCGTAATAGGGCTGAACGACATCTTTCATAATGGATATAGGCACTTTTATAGTTTTCCTTTGACCAGATTTGGTTTCAACCAAGGTCACAGTTCCAAATTTTCCTCGAAGAGGTGTGTTCGCTCTCATCAAAATGCCTGACATCGTGAAAGGTCCATCACTCTGGACCAATTCAGAATCAACCGATGTTGAAATTTCAGCCCTAATTTCCTTACGACTTCTGCGTAATGCGATTGGTTTCTCTTTACCATCTCTGATGGCCGTGAACCCGACCAGTTTGACGTTATTTCCATCAGGGGCGATTTCTTTTGCCAAACCGATGAAGTTGCCTCGATAGTTTTCGTCTTTTATCTTTTCTTTTAGTTTCTCGGCCTCATTTTTTTCAAACATTTCAAAACAACTGAAAATTTCATCGACGATGTCATTTGGCTCAACGGATTTTTCTTCCTCAAGTCCTGGGAAAAGGGGCAATTGAGGATCAGGTTTCCCAACTTGGAATGAGACAGAGAAACTACTTGGCTGGAAAGCGTTGATGTATAATCCATACGCATCTTTTATTATCTTCTCCACACTGCCACTTTCCCTGTACTGCCGGCCAAGAAGGCGTTCAACTGTTCTGTAAAAGAGTGTCTTTATCTTCTCTACCCTTACTAACAGTTGGTCCGCAGCGGCTCCACCGTATTTGGTAGCATTACCTGAAATTGTCATCAACCACTGGCCTGGGTCTAATACCAACCCCTTCAGAGAGAGATGTCGCATAAAATTGACATCTTCAAAGATGTTTTTTAGTTCATCTTCAATCTCGGGTGGTGGAAAGCCAGACAATCCTCTGGCAACCAATCTGTCGCAAAGTGGGAAATTGCCGATGTTGAAAGCCAGTGAAGCGGCACTTCGATACAGGATAGACCTGGTCGGTTCAGAATCTTCGCTCAGGTCCAATGATTCTGCGGCAGACTGTTCGAGTTCCAGTGCTCTGGATAATAGTGATAAGGCTTTCTTTACCTCCCCGTTCTTTTTGGAGATGAAGCCTTCTTCCGCCAAATCCATTGCCTCTTGGTGTAATTCTCTAATGCTTGACATCTTTTTTCACCATTTCGGCTTTGGGTTTCCCAAATTCAACAATTGAGACATAAACCGGAAATGTCTTATCAGTCGGTTTCGTTTGGTTTATTTTCGTTTTCAATCTTTTTTTGACCGTATTGGAACCTTTTTCTTTTAGTATTCCAGATACTTCTAACCTTGCATCAGTATTACTGAATAATGAATTTGGGTCCTCAGATTTATACCCTAACCAGTAATCAATTCCAGTGCCCTTCACAGACCTTTCAATTGCCGTATAAGATGTCTGGTCCCTAATCAACAGGAAAGTTACCGCCTCAGCACCAAATTCAACAGCGTCATCCAAATTATAGGATTTTATTACTTTTACTTCATCTATCTCACTTTCATCCCATTGAATTTTATAGCATCGCGAATCATCACAGAAAATCGAGAAAAGGGGAACGCCATTAGAATGGCCACATTTGAACAAGCACCACACACACGCCTCTTTCATCATTGATGCTTTACCTACGGCCAAATCAGGCACTTCCTCTTTCAATCCGTCAAGGTACAAAGTATTGCTAATCTCATCGGTCATTTGCTCCATCAAACATCCTCCAACTCACAACTCTCTGAAAGTTCCTCTATGAACTGTGCTTTCATAAATTTCAGGTATGGAGAGGCCTTTTCAATTTCCCTCCTCAATCCTGAAAAAGAGATGTATTTACAGATTTCAGATAAAGGCGGTGATAACCTGGAAAATGTGGGCCTGTTCACCTCTGCCATTACCTTTTCACGCCTATCATCAGGAGCCACAAGATACAGTGGCATGGTAAGGTTCGGCTGCATGGCGATGAGGTCGGACATGCGTAGCAGGCCAGAATAGATTGAGGTAGTGCTTTCGATTTCAAAGGCGGCCGTAATAGCATTACCTTTGAGCCAGAGCACATCAATCAACTCAATAGTGCGGTTGGTGGCATCATCAAACTGTAATGGCAACTCGTCTTTCAGTTTGGGCAATTCAGCGAACTTTCTCCCCTTGAATTCTTTGCCTCGGTCATTTCTGGCAACCCAAACGTTGAAGCCCATGTCAGCACCAAGTTTCAGGAGCATCCACTGGATTTCGGTATGTTCAGTCGGTGCTTTTGATTTTACCTCTGGCTCATCGTTCTCGGTATCATCTGGAACCGTGACAGAGCCAATTTTCGCTTTTATGGCCTTGGGACGGTATTTGAGTTTCTTGGCATCGAAGGGCTTCTTGGTGGGATTCTGCTTTGCCTCCAATAGAGCATTATACACGGCTTCACCGTCAGAGGTATCCCACTTGGCAGGTGATCCCCTGAACGCACCGGTCCAGGCGTGTGGGTTTTTCAGATTCTGGAAACAACTCAATTCGTCTTTGAGGTCATGGACAGGTACAGCGGTTTCAAAAGTGAGTTCAATGACCGGCTTCACTCCAAGCCGGCAGGGGAAATCTTCATCAGACCAGAGGGGCGATGAATCCTTGAACGCTTTGGAAGTGACCTCGAGGATGCCTATGAACCGTGAAATACCGGTGATGTAGCACAGGAAATAATCTCCAATCTTGATTTTCTGGGCGGTTTTCCAACGGGATTCACGAAAACCGGAAATTTTGGAACCCGCATTTTTGAATTCCGTCCAAGTCGTTCCTGTGAAAAGGTCGAGCCAGTAGGCACAGTTCTTCATAGCTTCCCTATTTTTTCAGCCAACATTCAAAGGGAAAAATCCTTCTCCAGATCTCCCGCATTCTCCGAGACAAGTCCAAGCCTCGTATCCTTTGTTCCAGGTAAGGACTTTACGGCCTATTATGGCTTTTCCTCCGCAGCAGGGGCATTTGCCATAATCAACACTTGAACCCTTCCCGAGTTTATTGGCTATTCGTGCCCTTACCTTCGGATAAAAATAGATACGCCACACGAATGGAACCGATACAATAAAAATCGTAGCGACAAGTGCGATGACAAAATTTTGAGAGATGGCCACCAAAAGAAAAAAGAATGCCAGAAAGGTCATGCCATAAAGGATGTAGGTGTCCCAATCAACAGTCGTTTGATTCGCCCACAAATTGATTGGAAAATAAAAAAAGAATCTTTTATTTATTGCCTGTAAGGCGAATAATGAGAGGACTATAAAAATCGAAATGAAAATAAAGGGATCTGGACCAGTGTGTTGAAGCAACAGCACGTTTGTTCCAAGGATGACTGACTGAACGGTAATCGAAGCGTATTTTTTGTTTTCTATTTCGAGCATTTATTCATACCAAAACCATGCTTATCAAATCGATTCAGCGACATAGACGATGCCTCCTCAATAACGTATCAGTGGTTCTTTGGGTGGATCTGTGGAGATTGGTGCGGTAAGGGATTCGTATCAATAATCAGTTGGGAATTCAAGGCGTTTAGCGAACGTTGGCTCGAAATAACTGATGTGTTGATTCAGGGCACAAAAAATGCGAATCCCGGCGGGTAAATCTGGCGATTCCATTGACCACTGCTGGATTGACAACACCTCGCCTATTGCCTATAACGCCTTGAAAGTCGGATAAAAATCAGAGAATCTTGGCAACGGTGAGGCAGGCGAACCTTCAAAGATCCATGCCCCTGTCAAGCATCGGTCAGCATCCAACGGACACCAGAGGATAGAGTGCCAGCCAAAGAAGCCACCGCCCGTATCAAAATCAACAAACTGCTTGAGGCAGCCGGATGGCGTTTTTTTCCCAAAAAAGGTTTGCCGTCCAACATTCGGCTTGAACCCAGCGTGACGATCAAGCCCGACGACCTTGATAACCTTGGTGAAAACTTCGAGAAAGCGAGCAAGGGCTTCATCGACTTTTTGTTGCTCGACAAAAAAGGGTTTCCGCTCATCGTTCTGGAAGCCAAATCCGAGGACAAAAATCCGCTGATCGGAAAAGAGCAGGCCCGCAAGTATGCCCGCTCCATGAATAGCCGCTTCGTAATCCTCTCCAATGGAAATCTACATTATTTTTGGGACCTTGATCGGGGGAACCCCTACATCATCACCTCGTTTCCCACACCGGACTCGGTAATTGGCTACCAGCAGGTCAAACCCAACCCCGAGCGTCTCATCCAGGAGCAAGTAGACGACGATTACATCGTATTGACCCAGCGTCCGAACTATCAGTCCGAGGCAGCCTGGATCAACGAAACCGAGCGTCCAGGCTTCATCCAAACGAACAAACTGCGATTTTTACGGTACTACCAGAAGGATGCGGTCGCCGCTCTTCAAAGGGCTGTAAAGGATGACAAGGATCGCTTTCTGTTTGAGATGGCGACTGGCACAGGCAAGACACTTACCGCAGCAGCCGTCATCAAACTCTTTCTTCGCTCGGGTAATGCTCGGCGTGCGTTGTTCTTGGTGGACCGTCTTGAACTGGAAGATCAGGCCAAAAAGGCATTCGTGGCTCTGCTCTCTGCCGATTTTCAGACGGTGATCTACAAGGAGAACCGTGACGATTGGATAAGGGCGGAAATCGTTGTGACCACGGTTCAGTCCCTGCTCTTCAACAACAAGTATCAACGGCTTTTCTCGCCAACCGATTTTGATTTGGTCATCTCTGATGAAGCCCATCGGTCTATTGGGGGCAATGCCCGTGCCGTGTTCGACTATTTCATCGGCTATAAACTCGGCCTCACCGCTACACCCAAGGACTATCTGAAAAAGTTCGACAAAGCCAAGCCCACCACAAGGGACCCGCGTGAAATGGAACGCCGTCTCTTGCTGGACACTTACCGCACTTTTGGGTGTGAGAGCGGTCAGCCAACCTACCGCTATTCACTGCTTGACGGGGTCAAGGACAGGTATTTGGTCAATCCGACAGTGGTGGATGCCCGAACTGAGGTAACGACCGAATTGCTTTCGGATGAAGGATTCGTGGTCAACTTCACCGATGACCAGGGCGAGGACCAACAGGAAGCATACAAACAGCGTGAGTTCGAAAAGCGTTTCTTTTCAGGAGCGACCAACGAGGTCTTCTGTAAGACATTTATTGAAAATGCCCTACGCGATCCGATCAGTGGCGAAATCGGCAAGTCCATTCTTTTCGCCGTCAGCCAAGCCCACACTACCAAACTGGTCCAGATCCTCAACCAGATGGCCGACATTATGTTTCCGGGCAAGTACCAAAGTGATTTCGCAGTTCAGGTCACGTCCCAAATCCCCGACGCTCAAAAGTTCAGCATCAACTTCAGCAACAACAACCTGCTCGGTTCGGCCAACTTCTTGTCTTCATACAAAACCAGCAAGGCCCGTGTCTGCGTGACCGTCGGGATGATGACCACGGGTTACGACTGTACCGACATTCTCAACATAGCCCTTTTGAGGCCTATTTTTTCCCCGACCGACTTCATCCAGATCAAGGGACGTGGCACCCGCAAGCATAACTTTCTTGAACTCCTTTTTGATGACAGCATAAAGGATGCCGTCCAAAAGCCGGAAAAGGCAACCTTCAAACTATTCGATTATTTTGCCAACTGCGAATACTTCGAGGAACAATTCAACTACGATGAAGTGCTGAAACTCCCGAAGCCCAAAGGAAAAGGTGGTGAAGGTCCCGACCCACCACCGCCTCCCCCGCCTTTTGGTACCTATCAACACCTCGGTGCCGACATTTTGGCCTCGATAAAAGAAGAACGTATCGGCTTTGAGGGAATGAAGATCGACCGCATGTTTTTTGAAAAGTTTGAGGAAACCGTGCGGGAAGACAAGAACATTGCTGCCGCTGTTGAGGCAGGGCAATGGGATAAGGTCATTGATTATGTAAATCGTGAGGTCTTCGACAAGCCCGAAGAGTATTACAGTTTAGACAAACTACGCAAAGCCGCCTCCGTTGATCGTCGCTTGACCCTGCGGGAAATCCTTGAAAAGGTCTTTGGCCTGATTCCGAGGTTCAAGTCCAAGGATGAAATGCTTGAAGAGGAGTTCGCCAAGTTTGTCGCCGATGCCAAACCTGATGAAGCCGAAGCGATACCGGCAATCAAGAACTATTTCAAGGCCTACATCACCAGCGACCTGGTCCGGTCGATCATCGAAAGGCGTGAGTTCACCGAACTTTCCACCAATCCCATCTTTTCCACCAACGATTTTCGCTCCGTTCCGGAAAAGTACCGTTCCATAGTCCCCGAATACATCAAGGATTATGTTCCTTTGAATCAGTTTGCCGCCTAATGGAGATCCAATGTTAGACACCGCTACCAAACGCCGTATTGACACGGCACGAGACATCCTCGTCGGGAAAGTGCCCGACCCCAAAAGCCAGGTCGAGCAGATCACGATTGCCCTGATTTACAAATTCATGGATGACATGGACGCTGAAAGTGAGGAGTTTGGCGGGAAGCGTAAGTTTTTCGCGGGCGAGTTTGCCCGTTATGGCTGGGCTAAACTGATGCGATCGGGGCTCGGCGGTTTCGAAACCTTGAACCTTTATGCTGAAGCCATCACCAAGATGCCGGAAAATCCAGGCATCCCTCTGTTATTCCGTGAGATTTTCAAGAATGCTTATCTGCCATACAGGGACCCTGAAACCCTGCGTGCCTTCCTCAAGATCATCGATGAGTTTTCCTACGATCACAGCGAACGCCTTGGCGATGCCTACGAGTACCTGCTCTCCGTGCTCGGCTCCCAGGGGGATGCGGGACAGTTTCGGACCCCTCGGCACATCATCGATTTCATCGTCAAGATTGTCGACCCCAAAAAGACCGAGACCGTGCTTGACCCTGCATGCGGAACAGCCGGGTTTCTGATCTCGTCCTACAAACACATTCTCAAAGCCAACACTGATGCCAAAGGCAGTATCACCCTTACGCCTGATGAAAAGGGCCGGTTAGCCAGGAACTTCAATGGTTACGACATCTCCCCCGACATGGTACGCCTGTCGCTGGTGAACCTTTATCTTCACGGCTTCGCTGCCCCCAACATTTTCGAGTACGACACGCTCACCAGTCAGGACCGTTGGAACGAACATGCCGATGTCATTCTTGCCAATCCTCCATTCATGTCGCCAAAAGGCGGTATAAAGCCCCACAAGCGGTTTTCTGTCCAGTCAAAGCGAAGCGAGGTTCTGTTCGTCGATTACATGGCGGAACACCTTTCGCCCATTGGTCGGGCTGGCATCATCGTTCCTGAAGGCATTATTTTCCAGAGCCAAAAAGCCCACAAGACCCTTCGCAAAATGCTTGTAGAGGACTATCTTGTTGCCGTGATTTCCCTACCAGCCGGGGTCTTCAATCCCTATTCGAACGTCAAAACCTCGATCCTCATCTTCGACAAGTCGATGGCAAAGCAGGTCAGCACCATCGGCTTTTTCAAGGTGAACAATGACGGCTTCAACCTTGGTGCCCAGCGACGTGAGATCGACAGGAATGATTTGCCGAAGGTCTGCGAGGAGGTCATAGATTATCTGGACCGATTACGAGCACATAAATCGTTGGGTGATTTTCAGCCGGAGACGGGTTTGGTGGTGTCGAAAGAGAAAGTTACCGAAAATGACGATTACAGCCTGAGCGGGGAAAGATATCGCGAAAACGATACAAGGATTCACGCATTTTCATTGAAAAGGCTCGGTGACATCTGCAAAATCAATCCGCGAAAAAGCCAATTGGCAAACTTGGATAAAGACACACAAGTCTCCTTCGTTCCAATGGCCGATGTAAATGCACATCAGATGACATTCAGGACAAATGAGAATAAAAAGCTTTCAGATGTATCAGCCAGCTACACGTACTTTGAGGATAATGATGTACTGATGGCAAAAGTCACACCTTGCTTTGAGAACGGTAAGGCGGGAATTGCTCGCGATCTGGTCAACGGAATTGGATTCGGGTCCAGCGAGTTTTACGTATTACGATCAGGCGATAAAGTACTACCAGAATTCGTCTATTTTTGCATAATGCATCCTTGTTTTAGGGATGCCGCTATTGCCCAAATGACAGGAACTGGGGGATTACAGCGAGTCCCAAGGGCGTTCGTTGAAAACTTTGAAATCCCCCTCCCCCCAATAGAAATTCAAAAAGAAATCGTGGCGGAAATCGAGGGCTACCAAAAGGTCATTGATGGAGCCCGTGCTGTTGTTGATAACTATCGGCCTCGGATACAGGTTGAGCCGGATTGGCCCACTCCAAATTTTATGGACGCTCCATTTGAAATCATAGATGGTGATCGCGGAGTGAACTATCCTAAAAAGACAGATTTCTCTTCGGTGGGGTATTGTTTGTTTCTCAATACAAAAAATGTCCGACCTGATGGTTTCAATTTCAACGAATTGGAATTTATTACGAAAGAAAAAGATAAAGCGTTGAGAAAAGGTAAACTTCAACGCGGTGATGTTGTCCTTACCACACGAGGAACAGTTGGAAACACAGGGTATTACAGCGATTCAGTTGCTATTGAGCACATCAGAATCAACTCCGGCATGCTCATTTTTCGGCCTGATAGAAAGGCATTGATGGGTCGGTATCTTTTTCTTTTTTTCCAATCACAGAATTTCAAAGATCAGCGGGAATCTATTGTATCAGGTGCTGCACAACCGCAACTCCCAATCAGGAGTCTGAAAGAAGCTAAAATCCCCCTCCCGCCACTCGACACCCAGCAGGCCATCGTCGCCGAGATCGAAGCTGAACAGGCTTTGGTAAATGGCAACAAAGAACTGATCGAGCGATTTGAAAAGAAAATACAAAACACCATCAATCGGGTATGGGGGGATGAATAGAAAAACAGAAAAGCCCAACCACAACTGGCCAGGCTTTTCGGTGTATTTTCTATGCTATTTCGGGTGTTTTTTCGTCTATCGTTTGCGACAGACGCCGTAATGAATAGCGAGCATACCGATAGTCAAAGTGTAATCGCCATCCCCCTGTAATTACGCGTATTTTACACTTTTCTGCGTTTTGTTACACTTTCAGGTGTCATCTGTAATTACATTGTCACGGGTGCCGGTGACACACACTCTGCGGTGTAATCAGTGATGACGGTCGGCACGATTATTTTTCGGTGGGTATGGTTGGCAGGGCAGGGGGGATTGACGGCTTTTTAGACGGCTTTTGACGTCTCTAAACGGTTTTAGATGGTTCTAATGTGCTGTAAAAATAGGTGGAAATACGCTCAGGTCGATCTGTCACGCCGGAGGTCGCGAGTTCGAGTCTCGTCGCTCCCGCCACAATAAAATAAAGGGTTTACAAGCAATTGTGAGCCCTTTTTTTATGCCTTTAAAAAAGTCGTTCCACACAGTCCATTCTTATCTGTTATGCTAACCGACGATCTTCCGCGGTTCCCGTTTATTCACCATTTTCTAAAGTATTCGGATAGCTGTCAGTCCAGCAGCATAGAGATGAAACAACCGCCACCTCCATCATCATCATCATCTTCTTCTTCCTCTCCCTTCTCAACGAACACCGCCATCACGTGAATGTCACCATCCATGGTAATGGCCAGTGGGTTTGTGGTGGTGGACGCATCTCCCTCCCAGTAATCAAACCGGTAACCGTCGCTCGGCGTAGCGGTTATTGTGACCGAAGTGCCATCATCATAAGTGCCACCGTCTGGATCCAGAACAAGGGTGCCATTGCCTTGGGTGGTCGTGGTGACTTGCCTTTCGGGAGTTGATACAATTACTGACCGGCTGAGTTGAAGTGCGGCCAATCCGTTTGTATCCGTTACATCATAGGTAATGGTGTAACTACCGGGTGTTGTCGGATCAACCGAATTCGTGGTAACGATCTTGTCTGTGAGATCTCCTTCCATGCTGTCATAAGCCGTGGCGCCGGGGTCGTAGAAGACTTTATTTTGGTTTAAATAGAAGGGCGTTGCACCATTTAAAGTGAGCAGCGGCGGGTTGACATCACTTGCTAATGATTGGGTATACGCCTTCCATGGATAGGGATCCGCGCAAGTTCTACTTTCGATATCCCCCAAATAGGTACGATGATATTTGCCGGTTACCTGGCTGATTATGAAACCCGCGGATACAACGGTCCCCGATATGGTGAGGGTGTATCCCTCCTGTAAAAGTTTATCATACCAGACCCACCAGGTGTGAGAGGCGTGAAAGCTGCTGCCGTTCCATTGGATATCATCCATAGTAAATGTGTAGCTGGCCAACCAGTCTTCACAGGAGTCGAAGGCAAGCAGAACCGGGATAGAACTGATCCTACCGCCGGATATGACGAGATCAATCGTCCCATTACTTGGTATCCCGGAGAGAATAAGCGACCTTTGGCCTGAGGCAAGCCAGACGGTCGCTCAATTTAATTAGTTAATTTGGATTCTATTTGAAGGCCTAATCAAACATTGCAGAAATGAAGCACCCACCGCCACTGTCACCATCATCATCATCATCATCACCACCACTGCTGCTACTTTCGTCATCCGTTGATAGCATTTGAATATCAGAACTAATTTTTTTTAAATTTTCGGTTTCAGAATCAGAATCAATAGTAACATCCTCTTGGTTGGCCGCCAATGGACAATCCTGCTCATTGAAAACCAGTGGTGTCGGCGGGATTGATAAACCAGCTGCGAGCCATCGGAAGGATGCGGGTAGAATATCCTCATCGGAAGACGCGTGTGGGTCATTATCGATAGATTTCGGTTCAACCGTCAAACTGGAGGCGTTTGCTGGAATAGTCAACGTATAGCTTAGCGTATCCCATGCTTGGCCATCGAGACTGTCAAGAGTATTGTTATCGGTCCGCGTGATATCGTCGATAGTGATTTCCAGTGCCGATGGGCGAAACGTTTCTCCAGATACGCTTGAGAAAAACATCATCAGGGTTGCCTGCCGTTCCAGTGGAGACGGCGTAAAAGTGAAGGTTTGAGGATTTGCTTCAGTACCATCGTGCACCGTGGCATTAATAAAAACAGAGTCATATCCATCCCGAATATCGATTTCGGCCAAGGTGGTGCCGTCGTCATAAATTATCAATAACCCCGCACCATTATTTACAGATCCAAATTTCATATTAGAAACTGATGCACGAACAAGACCGGTACTGATGGTGACCAAATCGGTGACATCGGCACGATAGCAATAACCAAAATTAGAAAATTCAATGGGTGCGCCAATTAACGATCCTGATACAAGCAAACCGTTAACAGTGATGGTATCCTGGTCGGCATCCGGTCCCGTTCCTTCGGATTGTCCTTCCCAATATAACAGCGCTTGTTTCACCTCCGCACCAACAGGGATATTGACCGCTATCATTCCCGTGTCTTGCGACACCATGCCGGCGCCACCGGCTGCTATCCCTGTTCCAACAGCAATGCCAATGCTTGGGGTGTCCAATGTTTGGGTGCCATCTGCTAAAGTTATCATCGGAAGAAATATGAGTGCTAGCATACAAAGAAAAATTTCAATTTTCAGCATGTTCGATTTTTTCATACATTCACCGTTAAGAAGATGATTCATAGAATTCAACTTGTTACTGCGTTGTTAACGCAAAAGCATAGAATATGCCAAAAAAACGGCCTATTCTAAAATATGAAAATTATAAATAATTATAGATATTTAAGCTATAACGATGAAAAAATAGAATTGATGACAACTGAAATTTAAGTAATAAAGATTGGGTAGGGCGTTTCCTATCCGTTTGCTGAAGTAATTGAACGAGCCGCGCATGCGCTTTCCAGGCGTGATTCTATCAAGGGCTCCTGTGCTGTCGCCGGTATGGCCGCCTTGGGCAATTTTGGATTCCCAGCTTTGGCTGCTGCCTCCTAATCCACGGTTCCGGCAGCCGACGTCATTGGCGCGGTAGAGAAGGCCTCACCGGTTATTAAGGCTATTAGAGAATATTTTGATAAAAGAATCAAAGGGTTTAAGTATAAAACGCCCTTAGACAAAATAATGAAGCAGCCGGTTGGACTACCGGATGAACGGCGTGCCCACGGAAGCGTTCTGGATCTGAAGGAAAAATTTCGCAAGTCTAGCGAGGGCCATTCATATTACAAGAAATAAGCGTAGCGGTCTTTTTTAAAGCCTTTCCTTAGGGGAAAGCTCCTTCCATACGTGTTCCCCAAGGAAGCAGGTTATCGGTTTTTCCATTCCGGCGTACGCTTTTCCAAGAAGGCCTTGATGCCGTTTTGGGCATCCTCGGCCATGTTGTTCATCACAATGGTGTGCTTGGCATAGTGCAGCGCCTGGGCATCGGTCATGTCGGCCTGGGCGTAGAGCCCTTGCTTGCCGATGGCCAGGGCGAATCCGCTGGCCTGGGCGATTTGTTCGGCCAGGTCACGCGTGGTATCATCCAGACGGTCGAGGGGTACGACCCGGTTAATCAGGCCGAGTTCCTTGGCTTCCCGAGCTGGAAATTCACGACCGGTGACGAGCATTTCCATGGCCGCCTTGCGACCGATCGCCCGGGTGATGGCCACCATGGGGGTGGTGCAGAAGAGGCCGATCCTGACGCCGGGGGTCGAAAACCGGGCGCCTTCCTCGGCCACCACCAAATCGCACCAGGCGGCCAACTGGCACCCTGCGGCCGTGGCAATGCCTTGTACCTGGGCAATCACCACCTGGGGGATCTCGTGTATCATCATCATCATCCGGCTGCATTGATCGAAGATGAATTTATATTCCTTCCCCCCTTCGTCGACCATCTCGGCCAAATCGTGGCCGGCGCAGAAGTGTTTTCCCGCGGCTTTCAGGATCAATACCTTCAAGGTGTCGTCGACTGCCACATGGTTCAACAGGTGAGAGATTTCTTCGATCATCCGGATCGACAATGCGTTGCGTTTGGCCGCGTTGTTGAGCGTCAGCGTGCCAACGGCATCTTCTCGGTCAAACGTGATTTCCACATAGTTCATGCGCGAGTCCTTTGGAGAACGGCTCGAAATGCACTCAGCTCATGGGCTAGTATTGCATTCGAGCCGTTCTTCACCTTGTGATTGGGCCCCGATCCATCCTTTCCCAAAAGGCACCTACGCAATACCGGCGCCGTTATGCTCAGCGCAATGGATTATTGCGCCAAATCGGCTTTGTAGGCCAACTCCTTGTCGATGTGATAGGTCCACGGCAGGCCCTCATTTTTCCATCCGCCGAATATCCGTTTCCCGTCGTAGATACTGCTGGGATTCTTTATTTTATCCCCCTCGAATCCTCCCAACATATTGCACACATTCTTCGGGTCCCAACCGGCATCGATGGCGGTCTGACAGGAAAGGCAACTCCTTTTCCCGCTGCGACACATAAATATCAATTTGTCGGTGGCAGGATTGAACCGGGATAACAAGTCCTTGGAAAAATCGGGATTGGCGATCAGAGAGTATCCTTTTTCCCCAAGCGTGTTACTCCAGAACATTTTGGGGATGTTAACGGCACCAACAGGGTGGCCGACAAACTGATATTCCGCTCGGGTGCGCGTATCGACGATAAAGGTGTGGGCCGAATCATTTTGCACCATTTCAAAGGCCTGCGACGGGGTCACATTTCCGCCGGCATGGTCCGCTTTGATCCCGTAACGAAACCCACCATAAGCAGAACCGGTGACTAAGAGCAAACAGGCCAGTACGCATGCAACATGTTTTTTCATCTTTCCCCTCCAATGTTGGTTTGATTTGTGAAGAAACGCAAACGGTGAGATGATCGATGGTTATCGGAATTCATCGTCAAGGTCAAGATTATTAAGGGCATAAGTGCGTAGGGTGGATGCCGACGACCGATTCGACCTTTAAGTGCCCGGCAACAAAGTCGATGCGGTGCCCTAATGAATGGGGATGGATGGAATCGGTGATCAGTTTTCTACTGGGGAGTCGGCGGCAGCCAACACGTTTCTTTTCAGCGGGTGGTCGCCATTGGCTAATCGCCTGCCAATTTCTTCGATGACTGGCAGGCATTCCCAAATGCCTCTGACCACGTAATGGGCGCCGGCCTCCCGAAAACGGGATTCGATGGCCGCCAGGCGATGATCCAGATCCTCCGGTGTGAGATCTTGCACCTGATCCGAGGAGAGGCCAAGTTCGTTTCCTGATTGCGTCACCCCGATGGTCCACATGCCGGCGTTCAGTCCTTCCATAATATCACTGAGCGTGTCCCCGATTTTAATCATGGACTCAAACGGATAGGCCTGCAGCCCGATGGCATTCTGGTAGCACATCCATGGAAACGGTCGGCCAACCGGCACATCCGACGCACAGATAATGCAATCTGGAGAAAAGCCGTATTTCGCGGATTCAAACACCAGGGCATCCATGATCGGTACGGTATAGCCCGTACAAGACCCGACCCGAATGCCCTGGTCGCGGAGTGCGGCGACAAACGGCAGCAGGCCTTGGATCGGGACCGCATGATCGGCGATGGTGGCAACCATCATGATTTCCAATTGCTGGTAGACCAGGTTCAGGTCATCGTCATCCGGTGTGCGATGGTAGGTTTCTTGCCACTGAGAAACCACTTTGGGCATTCGGCAAAGGCGGCGGACATGTTCTTTTTTTTCCAGTCCCATAAATTGTCGCGCATCGGAAATGCTGATCTGAATGTCGTATTGCTCGAATACGTTGACAAATGCATCGGGTGGCCCCATACAACCATGATCTACGGCGGTTCCACTCCAATCCAAAACCACGGCTTGCACGGGGCCGTTGTAAGGTGTTTGGGGGATGAAAAGAGACATGGGAGCAATCCTTTTGCTAGTAAGGATAGCCTACCAGGCACGGACGGAAGCCTGCAATAGGCGCCGGCGGCGCAAAAAGGTAATGGCGCCGAAGACCGAGACCATCGAAAAAAGAGGTACATAGATAATAGAAAAAGGGATGACCATTAAATACCTGGGTATCTGTTTGATGGTCGACACCAACGGAAATACAAATGGCAAAGAGAAAAGAGATAGCGACACACGCCATATCAAATCCTTGAGCATCGATGTGCCGAAGAGCATTCCGGTCAACTGGAGGCTCAGCCACGCGCTCTCCGATTGATTCAGATAGAAGAAATAATCGAGCATCGTATCGAAACGGAAAATATTTTTACCAAGATTGAACGTCGAGGAAATGAACATTAGGCAGAACGAAAAGACAAACAATAGGTGCAGCGGGTTCTTCAACCACACATCACTGTAGTTGAGAAAGCATTGAAATCCACCCGAACTCCAACGAATTTTTTGTCGGAACCATTTAGCCATGGTATCCGGGACATAGGTCCGAATGGGGCAGAAACTCTGATTCACTCGCCAGCCGACCTGATTTAATTTAAAGGCCAGATCCATATCCTCGGTGATGGCATGGGGTGAGAATCTTCCCACTTCCAAGAATGCTTCCCGTTTGACGGCGATGAAGCCGCCCCACAGGGCAATTGCCGAAAAGAGGTTATACGCACCCTGAACGAATGCCAGCATGTTGTACTCGATGGTCTGCATCAAGGGAATGAAACCGGCGTTGGCGGCACGGTAGGGGCAGCTGACGGCCCCCATTTCGGGCTTTTGCAGTCGCGCCAGGGCATCGTCCAGGGCGCGCCGGTTAACGATTACGTCGGCATCGACAAAGACCACAATCCGGTGTTGGGTCCGTGCGAAATGGGTATTGAGCGTTTCGGCTTTTCCCAAATTGGTCGGGTTGAGAATTAATCTAAATCCATATTGTTTGGCCAGGGCCGTCAATTTTTGCCGGCTACCGTCGGTGCTGCCGTCATCGATAACGACCACATCGGCCGTGGACCCGCAAACCGTATAAATGCTGTCGAGCGTCTCGGTTACCGAATCGGCATCGTTATAGCATGGCACCATGAACGATAATGGTGGCCATACCGTTGAAGGACGCTTTTTCTGGCGGTCAATAAATCCCAGGGCGGCGACAACGATGAACAGAGAAAAAATCATTACGACCGGTAGATATGTCAGCATGCTACGGATTGCTCTCGTTTGCGTATATCAGCGAATGGGTTTACCATTGTGTTTTGTGTGCGGCCTCCCATGAGACAGAAGCAACAATCTCATACATGGATGGATAGCATACTACAAGTTAACTTTTTGTTAGGGGGGCGAAGTATGCTAGACCATTTTCCCGTGGCCTTAAACTAAGGATCGGGAATTTTATTAATTGAACGAAATTGCTTGTTCTTGCGCCCGTCTTCCGCGTTGCATCAACGGCCACATACGTCGAGTATGCAACCGTTGATGCGCCTTGAAGGCGACCACAAGCCCGGCGCAATTACGTCCAATTCATTTCATCCCCGATCCTAAATTGGTGGGTGCTCATTTCAACTGTAAGAGAATTTCCTCCACGGTTGCCACCTCTCCGGATTGTAGGGGACGCCCGGCGACGGTGGTATACTTGTCGATGATCTCCATGGCCTCAGCCCGGTCCGCGGGATCGGGCAATAATTGCTGGACGGCGGCGATAGCCGCCGCCCGGTCCGTTTGAAGCAGGCGCGCTTGCAGTTTGACTATTTCGCGCAGTTTGCCCGGAGTGATGCCTTTGAATCGATCCAGGCTGCGCACGACCTGTTCCGCCGTATCGTATTCCTCGCGTGTCAATCCATGGTCGGCGGTCATGATCGCCAGCAGGATGCGTACCGCGGCCTCCGGATACCCCCCCCGCTGCATGCTCCGGCGCAGGCGGGCCTCGTCCTGGCGCAGACGCGCTTCCATGGCCTCCCGTTTTTCGGCCTCCTTGTCGGTGGGCGCCGGATAAAGCAGACGGGCCCATGGATTTTCATAGATCATCCTGAACAAAAGCTCCTGGCCCAGGTCGCGGATATCTCGGTAAGCGTTGAGCATGGACACCATGTTTTGGGAAAGGTTCTGTTCCATGGTCAGAAAGATATTGTCGGCGGAGACCGGTTGCCGGTTTTCCTTGATTATCGGCGCGGCCGTTTTGAACGGCCAGGTGAATGGATTTATGTCCGAAATGGCCCAGCGCTGGACACGCAGGGCGTGGAGCTGGCGCATCGCTTCGGCGGACGCATTCGTGACCAGCATCCTGATCCAGGGGCTGAGAACGGTTTTATAGGCCATGTTGTTGAAATCCGACAGCGCCCGCACCGAATAAAAGGCCTCTTCGTCGGCCAGGCCGTCGTCATAGGCCAAGATGTCGTCTATTTGGCGCTCGACAAACTTGACGCGATGCCCCTGTTCGGAGGATTCAGGCTGCTGAGTGTCGAAAACCATTTCATACAGCCCGGGGGGCAGAAATTCGAGCATATCGAAACTGCCGATGATTTCCTTGTGCTGCTGGCGGGCGATTTTGGCAGAAACGAATATCCCTAAATGGCCGATGGTTTCATGCAAGACCAGGACGATCACCTGGCCCTTGCGTTTGATTTCCCGAGAAGATCCGTAGACCTTGGCCACCCAGTTGAAGGCCTGCTGGGGCGGCGTGATGTTATCACCGAAGGAGGCGAACAAGACGATGGGCTCTTTAAAGTTGTTGAGATCGATGGATTTACCGTCTTCTATATTGAAGGATCCCTGCTCCAGTCTGTTGCCGACGAACAGGCCGTTGACGATGGTGGAGATCTCTTCTTGGGTCATGAAAAAAAAACCGCCCCACCACTTTTCGAAATTCAAAAAGCGTTTTTCTTCGGTATCCACCTTGGCATATAGATTGTACGGCTTGGTCCAGAGGGTATTGGCCGGATTGAGGTTTTCGAAATTGGCCACCAGATCGGCACCGTCGAACAGGCCGTTGCCCAGATCGGTCATCAGGGTATTCATCCAGGAGCCGCCCAACAGGCCGCCGGTATAGCGCATGGGGTTGACGCCTTCCACGCCGCCCCAATAGGAGAGGGGGGAGCCGTTGAAGGCCATGGGGCCCGTGATGTCGGGCCGTTCGGCGCCGATCAGAGCCGCGGCCCAACCTCCTTGGCAGTTGCCGATCACGGCCGGCTTGGGGGCCCTGGGGTGCCGACGCCGGATCTCTTCCAGGAATCGGATTTGTGCCCGCCAGACATCCGACAAGGTCTGATGGGGCTCGGGAAAGATGGAAAACGTCAAAAAATAAACCGGATGGCCGGCATTGAGGGCCATGCCGATCTGGGAGTCCAACTTGGAACCGCCGATTCCCGGCCCATGGCCCGCCCGGGGATCGATGATCAGCACCGGTCGGTTGTTCCGAAAGGCCTCGCCCTCCAGTCCCTTGGGTTGATCACGGCGATCACGGGCGGTGCCGCGTTTGTCGGCTTTTTTCCCGTTTGGCTGGGTGGATGCGCGACGATCCGGGCGGGTGCCGCGTTTATTGATGATCTGGACCAGGGTGTAATTCACCGGCGGATCCAATTCACGGCCGTCAATGATGGGGGTGTAATCGAAAACCAGGACCGGTGGCTGTCCCTTGGCGCGGTGTTCAAGGTAGATGTTGCCGCGCTTGCGCATGATGTCCCAAAATAAAATCGTGCGTTGGGCGGCATCGATACCGTATTCCATCGCGTCGGTCATCCATTTTGTTTGTGCGTGATTGGCTTGCGTCGTCATTTGCGCAACCTCCATATTAGAAGATGGGGGAACCGGAATGAGAACTATCGCATTCAAGATAATGCTTTTGGGCCGCGTTATCGGTCGTCGCGGTATTCATTAGACAGCGTCCTCCCTCTATCCTTGCCAAAAAGATTATTTTAAACACGATATCCATCGGCACACGGTCGGTAAAGACCGGGTAGCAGACGAATGTTATGACTATATTAAACCCCAAGCAAGCTTGTAGCGATGGTAAAGTAGAAATAGACGCTGACGATGTCGATGGCCGTCGTTACGAAGGGTCCGGTGGCCACGGCCGGATCGACATTCATGCGGGCCAGCAGCATGGGGACGCAGGATCCAACCAGGGCGGCCACGGACATGGAGCAAACCACCGCCATGCAAACGGCCAGGGCCAGCATCAGCATGCTGTATTGTGCCTGGGCCACCGATCCGATAAATATGCCGTAGACCATACCCAGAATGAAGCCGATACTCAATTCCTTGCCGACCACCGTCCAGATGTCGCGGATATCGAGGCGTCCCGTTGCCAGGCCGCGCACCACGATCGTCGAGGATTGGGTGCCGATGTTGCCCCCCATGCCCATGATCACGGGAATGAAGGCCGCCAGGTAGGTGACACGGCTCAGGCTGTCCTCGAAATGGCCGATCACATAAAATGCGAAGATACCGCCCAGGCAGCTGGCGAAAAGCCATGGCAGTCGGATGCGGGTGCTTTTTAAGATGCTCTTGGTTTCCACGAACTCCTCACCCGCACCGGCCATTTTGAGGATATCCTCGGTTGCCTCTTCGCGGAAGATATCGATGACATCATCCACGGTGACGATTCCCACCAACCGGTTGCTGTCGTCCACTACCGGCACAGCCAGGATGTCATATCGCGCGACCAGTTTGGCCACCTCCTCCTGGTCCATCTGCGTATGAACCGAGATCACCTGCGTGTCCATGAACGCATTCAAGGGGGTCTGGGGCTGGACTACGACCAGTTGCCGCAAGGACGCCACGCCGACCAGCTTTCCATATTCGTCAAGGGCATAAAGGTAAAAGGGCATCTCCACATCGGCAAATTCTTTCTGGATTTGCTCGATGGCGGCCTTGGCACTGATGTCCTGGTTCAAGGCGATAAAGTCGGTGTTCATGATGCCGCCGGCAGTATCGGCATCATAGCCCATGAGGCTTTCGACTTCATCGGAATCCGTTTTCATGAGCTTGAGCAGGCCATCGGCGGTCTCATCGGGCAGGTCGTTGAGCAGGTCAGCCACATCGTCGTTGGGCATGGCCTCCATGACGGTGACGATCTTGGCCTGATCCACGCTGTTGACCAGAGGGACCAAGAGGTCCTTGTCCAGTTCGCTGAGCAAAATTCCCTTTTGTTCGGTGTTTTCGATCATCTCGAACAACATTTGCTGGTCTCGCAGGGGAAGCTCGCGAAAGAGGATGGAAAGGTCCACCCCATAGGCCTTGTTGATAATTTTGCGCAGGTGACTGGTCGCCTGCCGTCGAAGCAGTCGCTTGATGCTAGCCGTCAGCATTTTTTGTCGATCTTGTCCCATCGTTAAGACTCGCCACATCCCGTTGAAAATGTATCGAACATAACAGGACTATCCATTTTTGACAATTGCCATGGTTTTCCGGCCCGGTCATCGACCGATTTTTCTTTCGCCTGCGTCGAACCTCGCGGAGCGGAGCATTATGTGAAAATTATGTTATCATTCCATGAGAAAGGGAGGAAAAATATGGAGACGACCGGATTCGGTGCCTGCCATTCTTCTTCTATACTTACGGTCGATGGCATTGTTGTGGTTGACCATCAGCCGGCCATGCGCGTGATGGTCGTCAGCGGTGATCCCGGGGGACCGCTGGGACCTTGAAAACGAAAGAATACACCATCAGGCAGGGCAAACCAGTAGTCGCTTTTCCAGAAGGGGGCCAGAAGGCCCGTCAGGGTCAGGCGGATGCGTAGCAGATGATCCGTGGCCGCGATCTGTTCCACGCCCTTTTTTATCGCCTTGATTTTTTGCACCGTCAGTGTCGTGGGGCGGATGATCCAAAATAACCGTTCCGTGTCGGTGGAGGCGACAAACTCGCGCAGGGACAAGGAGGTGGCCTGGTACCATGGACAATCGTCGATATGGAGGATTTTTTCGATGCTGTTGCCTTCGAACCGACCCCGTATGGCGATAGTTTGACCGATTCGTTCGGCCTTCAATCGCGTCTTCCCATCGGCCGATGTCTTATGCCAGCAGCGGGTGTCGTAGTCGCCATCGGTGATGGTGACGTTCCGGGCATTCGGAGATGAGCAGACCAGCCGGTAGCGATCCGCTTCGGTCAGGTGCCACTCCAGATCTTTGGACGTGTTGCCGGTGATTTGCCGATACTGGTATACTTCCTCATGGGCAGCGTAAACCGGCTGCCTGACAAGGGGAGGCGCGAATGCCAGGCCAACGGCCGAGAACCCTACCAGCCAGCGCGCGATGACGTTGAATGGACGTGAATAATCCCGTTGCATGCCAACATACGTACCACAGTGGGGTGGTCGGGGACAACTTTTTCGGGGGGCTAATAAAATCCTAACAAACGCTTACTAATGAAATGGAGAAAGAAAACATCATCCTGGTTGGGTCGCCGGACCTCTCCAAAGAGAACCGGTCATGGTTGCGCACGATGTTCCGCAGCGCATAAAAGGCGAAAAAATGAATGGCATTGAGATGCATTACATCATTGGCGGCTTGACCGTTCTGGCGGGATTTGTTGCCGGCATTAAGGTTCTTGATTATCTGGCCCAACAAACCGCGAGAAGGCTCCTGAACATGGCCGGCAGACGCCCTATCAATTAATCGGTCAAGCGTCCGAACCGGTACACAACATCGGCCCGCACCAATAGCAGGCTTCGCTTGCTCATTGTTAATATATAATTCCTCCTCTCCTTTTTCTTCCAGATGAACGGCTCTGCCATCATGTTCATGATAATTGAACTACGCCACGATGGCGGAGCCGCTCTTCTACAGGGTTCCCACATTTGGAACGGATTGGTAACAGATAAGGTCGCAGGCATGGCCAGCTCATACAGCAACCCTGCTTGACGAAGCCATGGATGCGTGTAAGAGCGGGCCATGCCCGCGAAGAACTGCAAATCGATTCAAATGCGGTTACCCTGCGTTTCTATATCGCAGTCTTGAATTGGGTCTTGCCAAATGGTATGGGAGGGAAAATTATGCTGATATTCCGTCCCCTCCATCGACGAGGCAACCATGAAAAAGGTCGTTCCCTATATCACCGCCACCGTTTTGATCATGCTGACCATCGGCTGCGCCAAGGACCCCCACCCCATCGTCATTCCCAAGGACGCCGCCGAAATGGTGGTGTCGTTCGATTGGGAGGGCATCGAGGACTGCACCCATGCATCTCCCGAAATCCGGGTGCGCCAGATTCCGGATGGCACCACTGAATTTCACGTTCGACTCAAGGACATCGATCTGCCGGTCTATAACCACGGCGGCGGTATGGTGGTCCACGACGGATCGGGGATTATCCCTGCCGGAGCGTTACAACTCGGATACAACGGCCCTTGCCTTCCTCCGGGGGAACGCCATAAGTATGAATTCTCGGTGATGGCCAAGGATGCAAACGGGGAAATCATCGGTTTCGGCAGATCCCGTCAATCGTTCCCTCCCAAGCGGTAAATGTTTGCTTCTATCCATCCATGCATGCCAGTTTCTCGGGCGGTATGCCATTATTCGCTGGGCAATAAGCCTTTCAAGGCAGCTGTCCCCTTTGAATTAAGAAGCGCGTTAAACGGCTCATAGTCTGGATCGGCATACAGTACCATTGCCATGGTGCTGTTTTTGGGGGCAAACAAAGGCACCAGGAGGCGGTTGATGGACACGACGGTGCCTTTGGGTGGCATGGCCACCTCACGCGGAACTGAAAAAACGAGTTCAATGGCACCTGTTTCTTTGTAATGTTCCAAATCAGCCGGTGTGATGGATTTCAAGAATGTGTCGTTGGCGGTTTCCAGAAGATGAACGCCTTCATCAAAAAGAGCCATTACCGTTTCAGAATCAACAATGGTTACGGTTTGTCCCTCAAAATAGTACAGCACATGATCTTGCGTCTCCATGACCGGTCTTTTCCCCATGGCACAGCAAAATAGAAATATGCATAATGATAAAAAGATAATAACAAATGAGCGGGCATTAATCATCTTGTAAAAAAAGAGGGTGCAACCGGTGCACCCTCTTTCCTCCATTCGTTTAGGTCGTTTTCATCATTCCGATATCACGATGTTATCCACCAAAACGGCGGTATCGTATATATAATCGCCTTTGTCTTCAATGAAAAATTTCAATCTCGCGCCGACGCCTTGATACGCACTGACATCGATGTCGGTGGCTGATTTCCAGCCCGTATACCAGACGCCGCCTACATCAAAGGACACCGGTGAGGCCAACAGCGGTAGATTCTGGCAGGCATCGGAACTGGTATCACTGCCATAGCACGCCCCGCACAGGGTATCCACGCTGGTTTGAAACAGGACCGTTTCGGTCGGCGTGTCCGCATTGAGATCCGTCTCGATGGATACAATGAAGGTGTCATCAAATCCCTTGTGGCAGTACTCCTTGAATTCCTCGCTGTAAAAGTTCCAGTCAAATGATAGGGTCGATGCATTTTCCGGCATGCAGAAGGTCTGCGAAATGGTACCGTAATCTGTGGTAAACCCCAGCCCGGATGAAATGATGGCCATGGTGTCTCCGTCCGTTGGTGAATCCGACCCCAATACCTTGATGGCCCGGCCGTCGCCATCTTTTGTCCATCCGCTCAAACTACCCGCGCCATCGGGCTCTTCGAAAGAGGGGTTCTTCAAATCGCTGGCGCCGATATTGGTTTTCTTTTCACCATAAAAGAGAAGCGATGCCCCCTGACCATCGTTCGCCCCATGATCGGCAATGGCTTTGGCCAATGCTTCACCGGCATTCTTTTCATTTTCAATGAGTTGTTCAAATGCCGTCCGTTCTGTATTGAATGCATAGCTGGCCAATACGTAATCCGAAAAACCATAATAAGCGCCCCCACCCTTGGCCAGGAACACGGCGGCCATGGTGTCATTGTAAGCACTTCGGCAGGCCATGCTGAACCAGATCGAATTGGGGAAAGAACCATTGTAGTGGGAAATAAACTCTGGCGTCACCATGAGTTTGACTTTATCGGCACCCCAAGGGAACAGCATTATCCGACCGGCGAAAATATCCAGCAGATAATCCGCTAAGCCATCCAATGTAAAATCGACGACAATATTGGTATGAAACACAACCCGTTCGTCATGCCATGGGAACAGCCAGTCGATCCAGGCAATGTACGGATGCTCGCCTTCCAACGCCGATTTGACGACATCCATGCTATCCCCGTGGGTGAGGGTCGAAATCAAACCATAATTGGAAAGACTTTTCCAGGCGCTCAACGGCGCCTTGGCGGTGGTCGGATATTGTGGATCAGAGGAATCGTTTACATAGGTGGTCTTTTCGAAGTTTGGACAGTCTGACGGTACGACGACGTCATACCATCCGGTTCCGGCGGCATGTCCCGTATACCAATCGTTGACACTTTTATACGGACAGATATGCACAGCGGCGAAACTGCCGATGGCATAGTCCTCGTCATCATCGGCAAAAATAGAAACGGAATCCGGTTGATTTCCGGGCGCTAAATATTCCAATCGCGATGCCGGTACCGGCACATGGGGTATATCCGCCGGCCTCGCCGCGAAATCGTTGCCTGCCGCACCCCGCAGGCTGCTTTCACCCAATTGTTGCGCATACTCTTGGTCGGTAACGTTCAGGACCAGGAACATGCCGAGTTCATTTAACCACCAGACACCATATTCGGTTTCGCCCGCATCCACTACACCATCGAGAGTTTTTAGATAAACGACCAGCTCGGCCTTAACTGCATCGGCGGCTTCGGCTTCGGTGAGTCCCTCGTCGGCCATTTTTTCGTCGATCAGGTCTTGGAATTCCGTAAGCGCCAGGTCATTCACCGAACCCTGATCGGTCATGTCCGCTTCTTCAGGCGTCTCATAAAACACAAAAGAGAAAATTGATGTCATCGACTCACTGACAGGAGCCGTGCTGTTTTGTGCATAAACTCTCAATTTGGTCTGGCCGCTGGTTGTCGACGTCATGGTGATTTTAGCACTGTATATGCCATCCCCTTCGATTTCATCACCATTGTTCAAATCGCCATCATCTGTCAGGCTGCCCAACGCATCACCGGTCGGGGCATTGGAAGCATCCAAAGCAAAGACTTCTATCGCGCTTTCATCCAGATCCGATGAATCGATCGCCAAACGGACATACACCTCGTCATATGTCGTTCCGACGAATCCGCTGCTGGGTGTAATTTCAGGCAAAGAAAGAAATCCCACGCTTTTATTATACGTGATGGTAAGGTTTAAGCTAATTGTATCGGTGCCGTCGGTGGCGGTAATCTTGACGGCATTGTCACCGGAAGCCAGATCGGCAGTTAAGGACCACGTAAAGGAATCCGATCCAGAATCCACGATTGTACCGGATCCGGAACTGCCATTGGTGCTGTTCGACCAGGTTAGGCTGGTGACCGATCCGTTTCCCATTCCTGAAATGTCAACGGTCGATGAACTACTCGAAAAGGACTGCTGATATGAAGGCAACTGGTTGTAAATGCTTAATTCCACATTCGATTGAGGCGTCTCGTTGTTATTATCGTCCCCATCGTCCCCGCCATCTCCATCATCCCCCCCACCACAGGCGATAAGGAATAAGATCGCCATGATGATGGCCAGTAATTTGAAAAATTTTTTCATTACATTCCTCCTTTTTTCAGTCGGTTGGCAAAATTATCGAGTCGAATACGGGTCACATATAAACAGAATCGCCATCGTGTTTATCAAACGGGTCGCAGTCACGGTCCCGACGTTGCATGCAATGTAACTTAAATAAAGTATTGGATGATGCTAAACTGATTTGGATTCAGAACCGGCGTGTATCACCGATCAGATTACAAACAACCTATCGTCCCTTTTGAGAAAAACTGAAGATATCAATACAGGCTCAGTGCGCAAAAAGCGTCTTTAATTTGGTTGGCGTGTGAATTTTTATATAAAATCAGTTTGCCATAAATAATGAATAATCGTCAATCCAAAGCTACGGGGACCAACGGTGGCCACAATTCTTTCATTTTCCGAGGACATGCCCACTATTCGTGCGACCGTGGGCGTACCAGTTCAAAACGGTGCAAGTCCTTGCCGGGTCCAGTGCCCGCCTGAGTCGTAACCAAATGTAATCAAATGTAATTGCGTCCTCGTTTATCGGCGTGGACGGAACGATGCTTTCATTCTTTTGCCTGACACTCCGGACAAATACCAAAGAAATCGAGTCGGTGGTGGGTGATCGTGAAGCCGGTTTCGCCGATGAGCTCCTGGGTCATGTCTTGTAGGGCCGCCACATCCGGGTCGAGGATTTTCTTGCAGCGCATGCAGACGATATGCGGGTGATCATAGGGCTTGTTGCCGTCATAGCGATTGCTATCGTCGCTGAAACCCAGCTCCAGGACCTGGCCGAGTTCCTTGAGTACGGTTACATTTTTATAGATCGTCGCCAGGCTGGTGGTGGGAAAGTCCGATTTAACCTGTGCATAGATCGATTCGACGCTGGGGTGGCCCTTGCTTTCGGCGAGTACCTTGAGAATCGCCAGTCGTTGAGGCGTGATGCGATAATGGTTTTCCCGGAGGGATTTCACCATCTCCCGCAATCGAATATCAGGTTCGGTCATGTGGATCTTCTTTTCGAATCGGTTTGTTATGGAAACATAATGATCAACGCATAGCAGGGTGGGGGAGGGCTGTCAATAGTGCCGATTTGGCGGGGTAGGGTAACCGCGAACTGATCGTTTCTATGATTCAAATATAAATCGTCGATACCGATTCCGATAGCGATACTGATTCCGAGTCGGCCTGGGTTACATGCGATCACCCTCTCGGGCGGGGCGGGGGAATTAACCGGTTCCCAAGCTCCGCTTGGGAACCCTCATCACGTTCATGTGAACAGCAGTGCGCGCTCCCATGCGGAGCATGGGATTGAAATGAAAAACGGCCCCGCCTCCACGATTAATTTGATGGGGATTCGCTCCACGTGGGGACGATATGAAATAGCGCTACAATGGCTCAGCGCCTTTTGGCTTTGGCGATTCCTATCGGCCTGGACTTTCTGCGGCAATGGTGGCTGCACTTTCCATTGGTAGGGACGCCGGTGACTATGGGTAAGGCGCATCCCGCCCACCGGTGGCGTGAAGAGAGCCACCATCACCAGGTCAAAGCAACCGAAATGCAGAAAATGAATTGGCCTCAAGATTTGTATAAAAATCTATTGACCCCATACTTTCTTTTTATTATGTTGATTTCATAAACAGCCTTATTAAATTTTGTTTATTATCTTTTTTAATTAATTTTTACCTTCCACCCCGAGGCAACGACGATACCGGCAAAACCATCCCATTTCTTACCATCATGAGAGAGGCAGGGTCATGAAACTTAAACAAATTGTCGTTTCCATCGAAAATTCTCCCAATCGGCTGTACCGGGTCATCAGGGCCATGAGCGATGCCGGCATTAATCTGCGGGCCATGAATCTGGTGGACACCGGTGCCTTCGGCCAACTGCGCCTGTTGGTTTCCGAAGTGGCCACGGCCAGAAGAATTCTCATGGAAATGAACATCCCGGCGTTTGTCAATGAAGTCATCGCGGCGGAGATCGAGGATAAACCGGGCAGCCTGGCCGGTATCATGCTCCCGCTGATGGAGGCCGAGATCCGCACCGAATTTATGTATGCCTACATCGGGGGCACATCGCAAGGTAAAGCGGTGATGATCTTCCGTTTTTCAGACAACGACAAGGCCATCGACGTTCTGCAGCAAACTGGCGTCAGGATATTGGATGCAAAATCATTTAACATCACCGATCAGGAATAGACAAACCTTGAGGTATGCTTATGAGCCAATCTAAACCCAACCAAACCCGACATTATGGCATTATCGGTGCCGGACCCGTGGGATGTATCGTCGCCGCATTTCTTGCTCACGGCGGCCACAGGGTCACCCTATGCGACATCGTCCCGGAATTGGTCGATACGGCCCGGGAGCGGGGAATTATCATCGAAGGGGCGGAAACGCTCGAGCAGAAGATTCCCGATACCTGCAATCAGATGGAAGATCTGATGGCGGCTGGACCGGACGCTGTTTTTATCTGTGTCAAGGCCCAGGCACTTCCCCTCATCGCATCGGCATTGGGGGATATTTACAAAGAAGGTATCGCTGTCGTCAGCTGGCAAAACGGTATCGATACGGAATACGAGATCGCGGAGGTATTGGGCAAGCAGCCGGTCATGCGTGCCGTGGTCAACTGGGGCTGTGGATTGATCGGACCCGCCCATGTCACCATGCCGTTTCATCATCCCCCCCATTATATCCAGGAACTGGATGCCGGAACCCGGGAGGTGGCTGTTCAAATTGCCAAGGACCTGACCGCCTGCGGGCTGCATACCGAACACACCGACCGCATCGTTCCCATGGTGTGGCGCAAGACGGTGATGAATGCCTCCATGAATCCGGTCTGCGCGGCGACCGGACTGACCATGGCCCAGGCCATGGGAGATCCCATTACCTTCGGCGTCGTCGATGCGCTGCTGAAAGAGTGTTTGGCCGTGGCGCGGGGCAATGAAATTCTTCTCGGCTGGGATTACTATCAAAACGCCGTGGACTACCTTAAAAGCGCGGGCGGTCACAAGCCCTCGATGCTGATGGACATTGAGGCCAACCGGCGAACGGAAATCGATTACATCAATGGGAAATTCGTTGAATACGGAAAACGGGCCGGGGTGCAGACGCCATACAACAATACCATGCGGTCGCTGATCAAAGGCATCGAATTTTGCATGGAAGCCAAACGCTAACCTTTTTTCCGGTGCGGAACGCATGAACGGATCACAAACAGTCAACATGCCGATCTATGCGGGGGTCGATGTGGGGGCATCGCACACCAAAGTGGCCCTTGTTGATGCCGCCGGTGAACTCCTCGGGCATGCCGTAAAAAAATCCGGCGTCGATTTCTCGGCCACGGCCGACGCCTGCCTGGCCACCGCCTTGAAAATGGCCCATTGTCGGGTGGAGCAGATAGCGGTCAGCATTTCAACGGGCTACGGTCGCCACAATGTGGCCTATGCCAACGGCAGCCGTACGGAAATCGGCTGCCATGCCCAGGGCTGCTACCACTATTTTCCGGAGGCCATCACCGTCATCGACATCGGTGGGCAGGACAATAAGATCATCAAACTGGATAAAAACGGCAGGCGCATCAGTTTCAAGATGAACCGCAAGTGCGCGGCCGGCACGGGGGCGTTTTTGGAGGAGATGTCGGGCCGGTTGGATATTCCCTTGGCCGACATGGACCGCCTGGCCCGACAATCCACCGAAACCGTGAATATCGGTAGCTACTGCACCGTCTTCAGCGCCACCGAGGTGTTGGAATATATCCGCCACGGGAAAAAAGTCCAGGATATCGTCAAGGGCCTGTATATATCCGTTATCCGGCGGGTGTTGGAAATGGACGCCGTGACGGAAACGGTGGTCATGAGCGGTGGTGTCGTGGCCCATCATCCCTTTCTGGTCGACCTGGCTGCGGCACAGATCGGCAGAACGATCCACACCCCGCCGTTACCCCAGCTGGCCGGCGCCATCGGTGCGGCCCTGTATGCAAGAAACGATAGCGCTAACGAGTAAGGATCATGGCTCAAAAGAAAAAACAGGTATTGAGACGCCTTGAGTCCGCCAAGGATCTCTCACGGTTCATGGCCGACTACTACCATAGGCTGGATGACGCGGATCGTTCCGGGGATCAGAAGATTGCCTGGTGTACGAGCGTGGGACCGGCCGAGCTATTGCGTGGCATGGGCTATCAGATCTACTTTCCCGAGACCCACTCGGCCATGTTGGGCACCACGCGCATGGCCACCGATCTGATCTCCACGGCCACCGCCATGGGATATTCGCCGGAAATCTGTTCCTACCTGACGGCCGATATCGGAGCCTTCGTCAAGGGGGTCACACCGCTTTCCAAGGCCTTCAAGGGGATTACCCACGTTCCTAAGCCGGACATCCTGGTATACAACACCAATCAGTGCCGGGATGTGCAGGATTGGTTCAACTGGTATGGCCATCGATTCAAGGTCCCCGTGGTGGGCATTCAGTCCCACCGATCGGTGGGCGCGCTCACCGATTCCCACGTCGCCTCCATCGCCGACCAAATCGAGGGCCTGGTGGCCCCCCTGGAAGCCGTCGCCGGCCGCCGACTCGACATGGATGCCTTCAGGTATGCCGTATCCTTGTCCCGGCAGTGCTCGGACCTATGGGAACAGTGCCTGGCTACGGCGTCGGCCAAACCAGCGCCCCTGACCTTTTTCGACGGCACGACCCTCATGGGGCCGGCGGTGGTGGGCCGTGGCACCCAAGAAGCCGTCGACGTTTACCGTCTGCTCCTGGAAGAGCTGGAATCCCGCGTAGATGCCGGCGAGGGGGCTCTCGTGAACGAAGAGAAATACCGGCTGTATTGGGACGGCATGCCGGTATGGGGGCGTCTGGGCATGCATTCCACGATGTTCGCCGAGCTGGGCGCCAATGTGATTGCCTCCACCTACTGTAGCAGCTGGGTTTTCTCGGCCCTGGATGCGTCGGATCCATTTCGCAGCATGGCCCGCGCCTATACCGAGCTGTTCATCACCCGTGATGATGACTACAAGGAAACCTATATTCAAAACCGGCTCGACTTTTTCGGCTGTGACGGCATCGTCTATCACAACGCCCGCACCTGTCCCAACAACACCAATTGTCTGTACGGCCTGCCCCAGCGCCTGTCGATGAAGACGGGGGTTCCCTTTGTGATCATCGATGGCGATCTGAATGACCTGCGGTGTCTGTCCGACGAACAGACCCGGACCAATATCGAAGCCTTTATCGAGCAACTGGAAGAGACCCAATAAGGAGGTGAACCGTGGCGAACTGGATGAATTTGGGCCAGCAGGTGAAAGTCAATGCGAGAAAGTATGCGGATAAGTTGGCCTTGAAGGACGACCACCGCAGCTTTACCTATGCCGATACCAACCGGCGTGTCAACCAACTGGCCCACGGCCTCATGGGGCTGGGACTGGTCAAGGGCGATAAGGTGGCCGTGTTCACGGACAACTGTATCGAAATCATCGAACTCTATCTGGCGACGGCCAAAACCGGAATCGTGATTGTGCCGATCAATTTCCGGCTCGTGGGGCCGGAAGTCGAATATATCGTCAACAACGCCGATGCCAAGGCCATGGTGGTACAGGCCCAATTCACCGGCGTGATCGACCCCATAAAAAAGGATCTCAAGAACATTGCCGCCGACCATTACGTGGTCGTGGGCGGCGAGGCCGAGGGCTATGCGCCATACGAAGACTTCATCGCCGGCAAACCGATCGACGAGCCACAAGCCGACCTCGCGCCCGAAGACACCTGGATTCTGATCTATACCTCCGGCACCACCGGCAAACCCAAGGGGGTCATTCGCTCCCACGAATCCCACATCGCCTTTTACCTGATCAACGGCCTCGAGATGGGATTCAACGAACACGATTATTGCCTCAACATCATGCCCCTGTGCCATATCAATTCCACCTTCTATACCTTTATTTTTCTCTATACCGGCGGATCGGTGTATGTTCATCCGGCCCTGGCCTTCCGGGCGCCGGAACTGTTGCGCATCGTCGAGGCGGAACGGATTACCTTCATTTCCCTGATCCCGACCCACTACAACCTGATCTTGAACGTGGGTGAGGAAGACCGCCGCCGCGATGTCGGCTCCATCCGTAAACTGCTTTGTTCGTCGGCGCCGGTACGACGCAAGATGAAACGGGAAATCATGGCCTTCTTCCCCAATGCCGAGCTCTATGAGGGCTATGGCTCCACCGAGGCCGGATGTGTGACCGTACTCAAACCCGAGGACCAGATGACCAAGACCGGCTCTATCGGCCGGGAGGCCCTGGGCACCGATTTGGTCAAGATTCTGGACGACGAGGGTAACGAGGTCCCCACCGGCGAGGTGGGCGAAATCTTCTCACGTGGTCCCATGCTTTTCGACGAATACTACAAGCTGCCGGATAAAACCGCCGCCGCCTTCAGAAACGGCTGGTTTTCGGCCGGTGATATGGGTAAAAAGGACGCAGACGGGTACTGCTACATCGTCGACCGCAAGGACAACATGATCATCACCGGCGGGGAAAACGTCTATCCCAGCGAGGTGGAGGAAGCGGTGGGCAGTCATGAATGTGTGTTTGACTGCGCTTGCATCGGCCTGCCGGACGAAAAATGGGGCGAAAAGATCGTGGCCGTCGTCACCCTCAAAGATGGGGTCGATGAGCAAAGTATCAATGAAGAAGATATCCAGGCCTGCTGTCGTGAGAAACTGGCCGGCTATAAACGTCCCAAGGCGGTGGTCTTCATCAAAAACGAGGACATGCCCCGCACGGCCACGGGAAAAATCCTGCACCGCAAGCTTAAGGATCGATTTGCCGAATAACGGCCTGGGTGTCGATAACCTTTCTATATCAAGCATCTAACCAGTGTCTAACCAGGAGGTTGCCATGAATTATTCTAAATACGCCGCGATCCATGCCCGCCATTTACCGGAGAAAACCTGTCTGATCGAACGTACGCCCTCCACCGGGGAAAGGCGGACCTTGACCTGGAAACAGTTCAACGTGGCCATCAATCGCACGGCTAACTATCTGGCACGGGAGTGTGGCGTCAAGGATGGCGATTATGTCATGCATTTGCAAAATAACTCCTTGGAATGGCTGATCACCTATTATGCCATCATCCGTTTGGGCGCCGTCGTGGTCCCCTTGAATTTCAGATTCGAAAGCAATGATGTGCTGTATGCGGCCAGTGTCTGCCATCCGAGTGTTTTTCTGCTCGGCTCTGAATTTTTAAAAGTGGTGCAACCCATTCAGCAAAAACTAGACACCATCAAAAAATACATCTGTGTCGGTGACACCGTGCCGGATGACATGATCGATTATAAATCGGTCGAGGCCTTCGATGATTGTTCGGACGCCATGGTGGATGTGGACGACCAGCATGATCTGGCCATGATGTTTACTTCCGGCACTACCGGAACGCCCAAGCCGGTCATGCACACCCATTATTCGCTGAAAAATACGGCCATCGGAAACGGTATGTCCTATTTCGTCGAGAAAAACGACAATTATCTTTTTTTCCTGCCCCTGTTTCACAGCGGAACCATGTTTTTGTGGGCGCCGTTTTACGCCACCGGTGCCACCGGCACCATCCTGCGCGAATTCAATGAGGCGCGTTACATCATCGAGGCCATGGCCGAGGAGAAATGCACCGACACCCTATTTGTGGTTCCCGTTGCCATCATGGTGCTCAATGCCATCGAAAATGGTTCCATCAAACTGGCCGATTACGATTTGTCGGCCTGGCGTTACATGGAAATCGGTGCCCAGCCGGTGCCCTTCGACATCATGAAAAAATTGGTCGAGACCCTGCCCTGCGGCGTGTCCAATATCTATGGCATCACCGAAGGCGGGGGCGGCGGACTGTTCAATCTATATCCCGAGGATGTGCTCAGAAAACCCGGTTCCATCGGCAAACCCACCTTCGGTGTGGAAGCCAAGCTCATCGACTTCGACGGCACCGAGCTCTCCTCAGGCGATGTTGGGGAACTGATCTTTACGACGGACCGTATGATGCGGGAGTATCATAACAACCCGGAAATGACCGCCTCCACGATCAAGGATGGCTGGCTTTACACCGGTGACCTGCTCAAGACCGATGCCGAGGGATATTACTACATCGTCGATCGCGCCAAAGACATGATCACCAGCGGGGGGGAAAACATCTATCCGGTGGAAATCGAAGACGGCTTGATGGATCATCCCGACATCGAAGACGTGGCCTGCATCGGCTATCCCGATGAGCGACTGGTCGAAATCGTAATGGCGGTCGTCCAACTGAAATCGGGCAAATCCATGACCGAAGAAGCGCTGATCGAATACGCCAAGACAAAGATGGCCCTTTACAAGGTGCCGCGCAAGGTCGTTTTCGATCCGGTGCCGCGCAGTGCCACCGGCAAAGTGTTGAAGCCCGCCATCAGAGAGAAATATACTGGGCGGCGGGAAGCCTTCAAGAAACTCGATTAGTTATAATATCAAACGCCCGCCAATCCCAGGGTGGCCGGATATCGGCGCCGCCGGAGCGATCATCCGGCCAGGGCCACCCATTGGGAGGCGGGCAGGTCAGCGCAATCCGTTCGGCGCGGGTGGGGTGATCGACCGCTACGTGGTGCGCCAACAGGGCGATCTGCCGGTGCGGAAGCGCCGTCCCGGCACCATAGCGCAGGTCTCCTAAAATCGGGCACCCGACTTGGGCCAGCTGAACGCGGATCTGGTGCCGTCGGCCGGTTTCCAGGCGGATCCGCAAAAGACTTCGCCGACCGTCACGATCCAGGACCCGATAGCGCAGACTCGCCTCCTGGCTGCGCGGTGTAGCGGTGGGAACCACCCGGCTATGGCGGTGGATACGCTCCAGGTGATGCCGCAGCCGTCCGGAAGCCGCCGGCATAGCGCCATCCACCACGGCCAGGTATGTTTTTTCCACCGTCCGCTCACGAAACTGGCCCGACAGGCGCGCGGCCGCTTTGGATGTGCGGGCAAAGACGACCACGCCCGCAACCGGCCGATCCAGGCGATGGACCATCCCCAGAAATACCTTCCCCGGTTTGTGGTAACGATCCTTAAGCCATTGTTTGCCGAGATCAAGCAGGCAAACCGCACCGCTGCGATCTCCTTGCACCAGAAGACCGGCCGGTTTGTAGACCGCCAACAGGTGGTTGTCCTCGTAGAAGACCGGCCAGCGGGGATCGAAGAATATCAGCCGATCGGTATCGGGGGTGTTTGTCCTTATCACGGTTTCTGTCTGCCAACGGGTTGGTTGTGCCATACAAGCAGCATGCGCCAGGGGTTCTGAGCACGCCTCGCGGGGCCATCGACATCGTTTTTATTTCCGGTGACTATATGAGGCTCCTTCCCGCCTGTCAATCGGTGTCGCCACAACGGCAGGGCCGCCGCATTTATAACTTATAAAAGCGACTAAATGTCGTCGCAGAAAGACCGATATATATAAATATGTTTCCATCTACTAACCCTTAGGACAAAGGACCACTGATGAATAATCCACGCCACCATCTTTTGTGGATGACATTATACCTGGCAATTGTCGCCGTTGTCTGCCTCTTGATGGTTGTGCCGCTCAAAGGGGCGTTCATGGCCAATTGGGGATTTAACGCGCTGATCATGGCCGCCCTGGTTTCCGGCATTGCCATCAACATGCGCCAGGTTTTTGCCCTGGAGCCGGAACTGCAATGGATTAAGCTGTTTCGGACCGGCAACATGGGCATTTCCGTCTCCGATCCCACGCGGTTGATGAAACCTCTCGCCAACCATTTGGAAGGGCTCAACCGTGACCGCTTCTCGTTGTCCGCCTTCTCCATGCGTACGGTTTTAGACGGAATACGTGGTCGTCTGGATGAGTCTCGCGAGATATCACGCTATATGATCGGGTTGCTGGTTTTTTTGGGGCTGCTCGGCACCTTTTGGGGGTTGCTCGGCACCATCTCATCCGTCTGGCGGGTCATTGAGGGGTTGGAGGTGGCCCAACACGATTTCGCGGCCGTTTTCGCCAACCTTAAGACCGGCCTGCAAGGCCCCTTGAGCGGCATGGGCACGGCTTTCAGTTCGTCCCTGTTCGGGCTCGGCGGCTCCCTGGTACTGGGTTTCATCGACCTTCAGGCCGGGCATGCGCAAAATCGCTTTTTCAATGAACTGGAGGAGTGGCTTTCCGGCGTCACCCACCTGATCGACAGGGCCGAGGGACAATCGCCGGCCGTTGCCAGCATGGCCGCATCCGATGCCTCGGGAGAAATCAAGAGCCAGCTGGTCCTGATGAATCAGGAACTGCGTGAAAACAACCGTAAGATCGCTCAATTGCTGGCGGACCAGCGACCGGTTGAATCGGCACCCGGCAAGCGATCGGTTGCGGCCGTGAGGGCTTGATCCATGTCCAGTGTCGCCAATCGTTCCCGACCCGCCTTCAATGTCTGGCCCGGCTATGTGGATGCCCTCAGCGCACTGCTCATGGTGGTCATTTTTTTGGTGTTGATCTTCTCGGTCGCCCAATTCTTGCTCAGCCAGATCCTTTCCGGCCAGGAGAGCGAGCTGGCCAGTCTGCAACGCCAGGTCAAGGACTTGACCGTGCAGCTGGGGCTCGAGGAAGATCACAACCGGACCTTGGCCGCCAATGTGGCCGACCTTTCGATCATGATCAGCGATCTCACGGACACCAAGGCGTCCCTGGAGGATCGTGTCGTGGATATGGCCAACGACGCCGAGCGGGATCAAGCCCGGATCCAACAGCAATTAATGACCATCGGCAGTTTGCAGGAAGACATCGATGCCCTGCGGCGCCTCCGTGAAACGCTGGAGGCGCGGGTCGGCGCCATGGCCGCGACCATGCAGGCCAATCATTTGGCGATGGGAACGCTGCGCGACCGGTCGAAGGCCCTGGAGGCCCGTCTGGCCGACGAACAGGAGCACACCCTGTTGGCCCAGCGACAGCTCGAACAAAAAGATATCCGTATTCAGGCCCTGAGCGCATTGGTCGGCGAACAAAAGCAGGCCCTGGAAGATGAACGCCAGCTGTCGGCCAGTGCGCGTGCCCAACTGGCCCAGCTGAAACAGAGTATTGCCACCCTCAGGGCCCGATTGGAGACGGTCAGTCAGGCCCTGAATATCGCCCAGGATGATAATGAAACCAAAGACACTGAAATCAAGGACCTGGGCCGGCGCTTGAACCTGGCCCTGGCCAGGCGTATCAATGATCTGGAATCCTATCGCTCGGAATTTTTCGGCCGTCTGCGACAGGTGCTGGGCGATAACCCGTTGATTCGTATTGAAGGTGACCGATTTGTGTTTCAGGCCGAACTTTTGTTTGCCTCCGGATCGGCCACGCTTGGCGAAGAAGGACGTCGCCACCTCGGCCAGCTGGCGGCCACCTTGAAAACGCTGGCGGATAAAATACCGCCTGAAATCGACTGGATATTGAGGATCGACGGTCACACCGATCGCGTGCCGGTTACCTCCGGACGGTTCGCCTCCAACTGGGAGCTGTCCACCGCGCGCGCCGTTTCGGTGGTTCGCTTTCTGTCCAGCCAGGCAATCCCCGAATCCCACATGGCTGCCGCCGGCTTCAGCAAGTTTCACCCCCTGGATTCCGCTGATACCCCCGAGGCCTATCGCAAGAATCGCCGCATCGAAATCAAGTTGACCTCGCGCTAAAAAGCAATTAGGTGTTGTGGGACAGATCAATCGTATTCGAATGCCATCGAAGCGGAGTCCCACTTGAAATCATATCCACCCAAAGCCCGCACCAATCCACCCGGGCGATTAAAGAAAACACCGCCGGGCCCGGAACTGATGAATGCCCTGCTGCAGCGTTGTGGCATCGACCTTTCCGGGGTTCAACTCGATCAGCTGTGGGTCTACCATCAACTGTTGCGCCGTCATGATGCCGAATTGAACCTGACCCGCATTCGTAATTTCGAAAACATGGTGGTCAAGCTTTATGCCGATGCCATGTTGCCGGCCCTCAAGACCCGTTTACCCTCACCGCTGATGGATCTTGGCAGTGGCCCCGGCATGCCGGGCATTCCGCTGAAGATTTTGCGTCCCGATCTGCATATCCTGCTGGCCGAAAGCCGGCAACCGCGGATTCAGTTTCTAAAGACGGTGGTCGCCGCGTTGCATCTGCCCGGTTTAGAGGTCATCGAGCGGGGGATTGCGCCGGATTATGAGCGCCCGGTGGCGGGCGTGATCACCCGGGCCGTGGAATCCATCGCCGATACCCTGGCGCGAGTGAACGGTTGTGTCGAGAAGGGGGGGATGGTTATTTTCATGAAAGGCCCCCGCTGCGATCAGGAGGTGGCGCGGGCAGAGCAGGATTTTAGCGATGCCTATGATCGAATCGCGGACATTGGCTACCAGATTCCCCACACCCCGCATCGGCGCCGGTTGGTCTGTTACCGACGGAAAACCACCCCTGTGCCGGCCATGCAAGGGGTACAAGCACCGACGAATCGCCGCATCCGGGTCATCGAAAGTGAATCAAACCCAATTTTCAAGGATTTAAGAAAAATGCTTGGCGGGCGGGGCGTGAAAAAACTGGGTAAAACCCTGGTGTGCGGTCGGCGGATGGTCCAGGAGGCGATGACCCAAGCGCCAGAACGCTGCCGCGCATGGATCGGCAGTGGTGATCGCCATGGCCCGCCAATCGATGCCCTGCCACACCTGGAATGGCGCCAACTGGCCCCCGCATTATTTCGGGAACTGGACCAGTTCGGTACCCATGCCCCCATGATCCTTTATGAACCCCCAGTGCTCGACGCCTGGACGGCGGCCCCCCTGCCAACGGGTTGCAGCCTGCTGATTCCCTTTCAGGACCCGGAAAACGTGGGCGCCGTGATCCGCAGTGCAACGGCCTTTGCAGTGGATCGCATCGTTCTGCTCGCCGAAAGCGCCAACCCATTCCATCCCAAGGCCATTCGCACCTCGGCCGGAACGGTTTTCACGGCCACGCTTTGCCAGGGGCCGGCACTGAACGATCTTCCCGACAATTTGCCGGTCGTGGCCTTGGCGGCATCGGGGAAGCCGCTAACCGAGGTCGGCTTTCCCGAATCCTTCTGCCTGTTGGCAGGGATGGAAGGACCTGGGTTGCCCCAACGGTGGCAGCAGCAGGCCATAGCGATTCCCATGGCAGGGGATGTGGAGTCGCTCAATGCAGCCGTGGCCACCTCAATCGTCCTTTACGAATGGCACCGACAATCGAAACGCACGCACTGACGACTGAATATTTTTGACCAATACCGATTAATATGGTGATATGGCCAATGCTTATTAAATTTAAAGATCGTCTTCAACGATGGTGTCGGCGATTGCTGCCCCTTGGGTTCATCATTATCTTGGCTACCGGATGCGCAAGTCCATCCTTACATCCGGCCAGAAAGGATTCCACTGATTTTGAGGCGAAGATCCGCCTTGACCCGCGAATCACCGACGCATTAAAAAATGATCCCGGAAAAGTTGAACAATGGCTGAGATCGGAAGTGCAAATGTGGGAAGGGACACCCCACCAAATGGGCGGCGAGACACGCCAGGGAATCGACTGCTCGGGATTTGTTCAGCGGTTGTATCGTGATATTTTTGGTCAACAGATTCCCCGCACCACTCATCTTCAGGTTAAATCGGGACAAAAAATTAAAAAAAGGTATCTTCGCACGGGCGACTTGGTGTTTTTCAAGTGCGCCTTCAAGAAGCGACATGTGGGGATTTATTTAAGCCAGGAAGAGTTTGCGCATGTATCGGCAAGCCAAGGCGTGACGATTTCAAGTCTTCAAAATCCGTATTGGCGCCAGACCTATTGGACGGCGCGTCGTTATCTGGATAGACACTAGCTCATTCCTAATCTCGGTGAATACGGGCCTGCAAGCGAAGGAAGTTCCCACCTATGACGGCCGTTCCCACCGTCGGATCCAAGCCCAGGCGGCGGATTTTTGCAAGCTCCGCATACGGATCACCAAAGGGGAAATCCGAGCCAAACATCAGCCGCTGGTGGCCATAATACCGGATATATTCCCGAATTTCGTCCGTGCCGGCCAAGGCTGTATCGGCCCACACGTTCTCCTGGTCCCATAGCCCCGCCTCGGCAATGGCCTGAAAACCGCCGTTGAGCATGCCCAAATGCGGGATAATCACCGTGATCCCCTGGGCCAGTTCGCCAATGAAACGGATGGTGTTCGCCAACTCCTCCTCCAACACGACAGGCAAGCATCGACGCCGGATCTCATCCAGGGCGGATCGACACCGCGGATCATCGTACCGGTAGACCGGCTCTTCAGGATGGCGGTGCCACTTGATTCCGCAATGGGTGCCCGTAAGCTGATCCACGGCGAAATCATTCCATATGAAAAAGTACGGGTAGACGGTCATGTTCCCAGGTGACAGAGAAAGCAGGTGGGCGTTGCTCTCCTGGCGACGCTGCTGCCATCCGGGTGTGTCGCTGAAAAAAGGATCATAACGGTCGTAGATTTCCATGACCGGAGAGAAAACCGCCACACCCGTGATATCTGTGTCGGCAGTCTGCCTTGCGTAATCGTCGAACGACTGGGGCCAGCTTTTATCGATGACACCGCAATGGGCATGGGTGTCGATGACCGATTGATGGATGGCTGTCATGGGAACCTCCTTTTAACGCTTACCGGTCATTTTGTTTTCAACCCGTGAACATTTACCCGTGGTGACGCCGTCACCTTCCATTCCCGGCCGTTTCGGTGAGGGCCGCCACGGCGTTGGCGAGGCTGTCTTCACGTCGAATCTGCGCGCCTATCTGATCGGCACATTGCCGGTATCGCGGATTGGCCACACAGCGGCTCACGGCATCGGCCAGCCGGTTGGTGGTCAGACGAGGCCGTGGAATCGGCCTGGGCCCCATGCCTTTTTTCCAGATCCGGTAGCCCCAGTGGAACTGATCCAGGGCGTGGGGCACGATAACCTGCGGCACGCCGCTGATGGCGGCTGTGGCCGTCGTCCCGGCCCCGCCGTGGTGAACGACCGCGGCCATGCGAGGAAAAAGGTCCAGATGGGGATACTTTTGGATGTAGAACAGATCGTCCGCGACGTCGACAGGCACGGGATCCTCCCAGAAGCGGGCCAGGACCATGCGCGTGCCGGCCTGCCGGAGCGCTGAGACGATATCGGGTACCAGGCGGATCTGGTCTTTTTTGGGCATGCTGCCGAATCCGCAATAGACCGGGGCCGGTCCGTCGGTCAGAAATCGATCGAGGGCCGGCGACGGCTGCTGGGGCTGGTTCAGATGCAGATACCCGGTCTGAACGGTGTGCTGGGAGACATCTGAAGGGACCGGAGCGATGGCCCGATCCGTGGCCACGATAACGGATGCGCCGAGCAGGTGGGAGAGCAGGTCCGTGAGCGGCGCCAGGCCCAAGCGACGTCGATGGCCGTTGACCAAAGGCGTGAAGTTGAACCGATCCAGAAAGGTGGCCAGACGCCATCCGGCGCGGTTCCACCAGGCGGGCATGCCCTGGCGCCTGAAAGCCGGGTGGGGATAATGTGCGGATGGCAGCACCTGCGGACTGAACGCGATAAAGCGGTAGGCGATCTTTTGGGCCTCGGCGATGCTAGAGAGTGCAGCAATCAATGATGAGCCGACCACTAAATCGGCACCGTGAATGATTCGGGGAATGGAGGCGAACTGCAGCCCCACATCCCTGCGGACATGGCGGATGAACCGCAATACATCACTTGTTGCCTGGACTCCGTCCAGCGTGTCGATAAAGGCCGTCAGATCACTGCCCAGCGGCTCGTAAGGGCATCCCAGTCGGCCGGCCCAGCCGGCTTTCTCCGGGGGGCCGGCCAGCAGGGCATCGTGCCCGGCGGCCCGGATTGCCAGGGTCAAGGCGAGCATGGGCTGTACATCCCCCCGAGAGCCACAGGTCATCAGTACGATTTTCATATTAGCTCTATAATCCAAAGCAAGCACCGTGACAATCGTGTTTTTATTTGACGGCATCAGTCCACTCCATGTAAAATTCTATACAGAGTACCTTGCGCCTGTTCCTGTTCTTGGCATCTTCTCCTACCTAACACCAACCAAAGGAGGCGGCGATGGCAATCATTACAGTTTCCAGACAACGCCACAGCCTTGGCGATGAAATTGCCAAAGCAGTGGCCGATGACCTCGGGTATGATTTTATCGACAAGCAAAGGATAGGCGACGCCCTTTCGCGGTTGGGCCTCCCCGCGAGGGACATGGAGCGATTCGATGAGAAGAAGCCTTCGGTGTGGGATGCATTGGCCACCCATCACACCAAGTTCTTGTTCCTGATGCGGGCGGCCATTTACGACTTCGCGCAAAAGAACAATACGCTCATTTTGGGCCGGGGGGCGCAGGTCTTGTTAAAAGATCTCCCCGGAACGTTGCACGTAAGGATTGTGGCTCCCATGCCGGTTCGCTTGGAACGTTTGATGGTTCAAGAAGGATATGATGAAAAGAATGGGGAAAAAGTCCTTCGGCAAAGCGACCGGGACTCTTCTGGATACATCCGATCTTTTTTCGGTGAGGATTGGAATGATCACAATTTCTATGATCTGGTGATCAACACAAAAAATATTTCGGCCGTCACGGCCGTCGCAATGATCGCGAATACGGCCCAGTCCGTCGAATTCAAACGCGAACCCGATGCCCTCTACGATAAGCTGGCGATCCTTTCTCTGCAACAACAGGCTGAGTTGGTCCTTTTGGACTTACGACGGGGCAACCCCATTTGCGCGTCGGTAACGGATATCGATCGCGGAATCATCACCTTAACGGGAACCGCCGATTCGGAGGCGGTCAAGGATGATTGTGGGTTAGCCATCTCAAAAATAAAAGACGTCAAGGGGGTCCACAATCAAATTGCGGTTGTAAAGGTCAATTACGGTTAATCGCAACAAGATCCCATGCAACATTTAGTCGCTAAAGATAAAACAGTGTAAACCCGTGCCGAAATGCCATCGGCATTGAATTGATCAAATAAAAAAGGAGGGCAACGGCCCTCCTTTTAAACAACACCCCACGTATTACTCAGGTTCGACTATTTTCGACCGCTATACTCCTGGTAAGCCATGGCCACCGTCCGGTAGACGATGTGGGCCAGCTTTGAAAAGGGCGTATAGGCGAACAGGCTCCAGATGAAGATCAGATGGAAAAAATAAATGATGGCCGACAGCCCGTACAAGCCGCCCAGGCGGGTCATCTCGGTCAACATACCGGTGAGGCCCAGGGCCAGCACCAAGCCCACCAGATACCAATCCCAGTAACTTGAAATCTGGTCTTTCTTGGCCAGGCGGTTTTTGAGCAGCAGGATGCCGCCAATCACCAGGGCAATACCGCTGACATTTGCCAGCCACTTGACCGGGTTGATCTGTTGGTAGGGGCCTTCGATATGGAAAACCCACTCCGCAGCAAAAAAGGCGCCGGTAACAATAAACAGGCCGATGAAGCTGAACAACACCATCATATGGGCGGTGGAGCGTTCCTTGTTTTCACCGCACTCGTTGAACTTCTGATGCTTCATGATTGTCGGCACGACTTTGATCAGCGCCTGGACAAACCCGGCCGGATCGATCTTTTCCTTTTCGGTTTTACCTTCCAGAAGCGCATTGGCATGCATGTCGGCGAGAAACCGTTTCAATCCCAGAGCAAAAACCACAATCGCGGCGGTAAATGTCGGAATCATGATGATGTCCACCAGGTAATTGCCGATGTAATCGGCCTGCCACAGGTGATCGCCACTGGGGGCGAAGTTCAGCCAGTCCACACCAACGATCTTGAGCAGTAGGCCCAGTACCAGAAAAATGGCTGCCGGAATGGCCAGCAGGATGGGCAGTTTTTTGGGATCGCTGACCATTTTGGCGATGGTCTTGGGCGTCGCATACTCGATCACCGTGGCCGCACGGACCGCCGCCAGTACATCACCCGGTTGGGCACCGCGGGGACACAGGGTGGAGCAGTCACCGCAGTTGTGACACAGCCAGATATCGCCGTTGCCGATCAACCGATCTTTCAGACCCCAGGATGCGGCAATCATCTCTTTCCGGGGAAACGGTTTGGTATCCGGAGAGATCGGGCAGGCCACCGCACAGGTCGCGCATTGGAAGCACTTTTTGACATCGGCGCCGCCCAGTCTGCTCACTTCTTCAATAAAGCTCACATCAGGTTCGACCAGATATGAATCCGCCATTTCTAACCTCCTCACTTGGACAAATGGGTAAGCAAGACGGCGCACCGCCGCCTTGCCCTCATATCATTATTTTATTAGAAACCCTTGAACGGGTTGGGACCGAGCGCCTCGATGGATTCCACGAAATCATTGATGATCTGGGGAACCTTGTCGTAATCGTCGATGGCCACTTCAAACTGGGCCACGCGCTCGTTTTCCAAGGATAGGCTGGCCAGGGCATCGCCGATTTTTTTCATACGGATGTCAGCCAGTTCGGAGCCCTTGACAAAATGGCACTGATAGTCGTCACCATGCTTGCAGCCCAGCAGGAACACACCGTCCATGCCCTGGGAGAGCGCATCCTTGATCCAGATGACATTCATGGACCCCAGGCAGCGAATGGGAATGATGCGCACATCCGCCGAATAGGATGAGCGGTTGAGGCCGGCCATGTCCAGTGCCGGGTAGGCGTCGTTTTCGCAGACCAGGCCCAGGATACGCAGCGGCGGTTCGGTGTAGTCGTCTTCGGACGGTACGCCGACCGATTTGACCATGGAGCCGATGCTGTCGATGTTGTAATCGGCAAAACCGATGATACGCTCGGGGCAGGCCCCCATACAGGTACCGCAGCGGCGGCAGCGCGTGGGATTGGGTTTCGGGGTGCCTTTTTCATCGTCGTCCAGGGCGCCGAAGGGACACTCTTCCGTACACCGCTTGCACTGGGTACAGCGCTGGAAGAAGAAGTCCGGGAAGGTCATGTCGCCCGACCGCGGATGGACGGCCACGCCGCGGTTGACCGACTCGAGACACTGGATGGCCTTGAGGGCCGCGCCGGAAGCGTCTTCCATGGCCTCTTCCATGGTCATGGAGCGACGGATGGCACCGGCGGCATAGATACCGGTCCGCTGGGTTTCGTAGGGGAAGCAGATGAAGTTGGAGTCCACGTAGCCGTTGAACAGACCGATATCGCGGAAACCCGGTCCCTGGCGGTAGGCCAGGTTGACCACCGGATCATCCTTGGTCACGGGAACCATACCGGCACCCAGAACGACCAGGTCAGCCTTGACCTGCAGCTTCTCACCCAAGAGTGTGTTCGAGGCATCCACGATCATGCCGTCGCCTTTTTTCTCGACACTCATTACGGACCCCTTGGTCATGAAGATGCCGGGATCTTGCTGCAATCCTTTGTAGAACAGCTCGGAAAAACCGGGCGTACGCATGTGCTGGTAGAAGATGAAGGCCTTGCCGTCGCTATAGTCTTCGCGCACATATTTGGCCTGTTTCAGGGAAACCATACTGGTCACGGCACCGGCATAGGCGAAATCACTGTCCGACTCGTCCTTGCCCGGGCTCTGCACGAAGACCACCGACTTGGCCGGTTGGCCGTCGGACGGCCGCACGATCTTGCCGGCTTTGGCAATTTCTTCAAACTGGGCGTTGGTGACCACATCGGGAATCACGCCGTACCCCAGGTGTGAGAAATCACCATCACGGAGATCATCCGGGCGCCAACCGGCGGCCAGAATGACGGCACCGAACATCTCGCCGTCGGGATCGAACTTGAGAATGTCGTTTTTGCCCTCGTTGTATTTCATGTAAACTTCGTGCTGTTTGTCGACATCCAGTTCCTTGCCGCTTTCATCGAATTTCATCTCCTCAGGCAGCGGATAGGGGACGTCAAAAGGAATCTTCTCGCCCGGATTTTTCATCGTCACCGTAAATTCACCCGGCTGGCCGGCGATACGGGCGATCACCGTACCGGTTTTCACGGTAATATTGGGCATGGCCTCGACCTCGGCGATCTTGGCCTGGACGATCGGCGAAATCAGCGCATCGTAAGGCGCTGCGACCGGCATCTGCTTTCTCACCTTGGCCGCATAGCCGCCCAGGTTGTCGGTTTTCTCCACGATGGTTACATCGTATCCAAGCTTGGCTGCATCGATGGCTGCGGTCATACCGGTGATGCCACCGCCCAGCACCAGGATTTTCCGGGACAGATTGTCTAGCAGAAAGGGCTCGGGCAGTTTGACTTTCTCGACCCGGATCATGCCCATGCGGATGTAATCTTCGGCCATCATCTGAACGCGATCGTAATTGTCTTCGTCTTCTTTTTCTTCCTCGGTCAGGGCCGGGAAGTCGCTGCGCGGGTGGGACCAGACCACGCCTTCACGCAGGTTGACACGATCGACGATGCAGCCGTCGAAGCGAAAGATGTCAAAGTTGACCCGCCGTGAACAGGCCGCGATGACGATGCTGTTGGTGCCGCCCTCGATATCCTTCTTGAGCAGCTCAACCCCGTCTTTGCCACACAAAAACGGATGGGTTTTGACAGGCACACCCTCTTCTTCTGGGATCCCGCACAGGGCTTTCACATCGAGAGAATCCCCGATGCCACAACCTTCGCAGATATATACACCATACTTTTTATCCATGGTTTACCTCCTACCTTTTCACCAGGGTTTGAATGGCTTTCAGGGCCATGCCGGTCGCGTTCTGGTTGGATGAAATCACGTCTGCCGGCTTGGTCGCGCAGCCGGCGGCAAACATGCCACCCTTTTCAAAATCGTTGATGATAAATCCATCATCGTTGATTTTAAGGTCGGCCGGCAATTTGGTGTTGGCGGCAGTCGGCTGCATGCCTGTAGCGAGAACAACCATATCCACCGTCTGGCGGGTTTTCTCCCCGGTAACCGCGTTTTCGGCAACCACGGTAATATTCTTGGTGTTGGGGTCTTCACTGACCTCCGCAACCTTGCCTTTTACAAAGATGACGTTTTCATCTTCCTTGATTTTGTTATAGAATTTCTCGTACCGATCACCCGGAGAACGGATGTCGATGTAGAAAATATAGACCTTGGTGTCCGGGTACTGCTCGCGGATATAGGTGGCATGCTTGAGCGATGCCATGCAACAGATGTAGGAGCAGTAGGGCAGGTGATTCTCATCGCGCGAACCGGCGCACTGTACAAAGGCCACGCTTTCCGGCGCCTTGTCGTCAGACGGCCGCACGATTTTGCCTTTCGTGGGACCATTATTGGAAGCCAGGCGTTCGAGCATCATGTTGGTGATGATGTTGTCGTACTGGCCGAATCCCAGGTTGTCGATGCGATGGGCATCGTAGGGCTCCCAACCGGTGGCCCAGACAACGGCACCCACGGGCAGATCGACGGTCTTGGCCTGCATGTCCAGATCCACGGCATCGTATTGACAGGCTTCCTTGACCTTGGTGGCGTCATCGGTACCGATGATCTGGGGAGAGATGACGTATTTTGCCGGGAAGGCCATTTGAAATGGCAGGTACGCACCCTTGGTCCGGCACATGTCGAAGTTGTACTCGTCGGAGACTTCCGTCTCGCAGGCATCGGCGCAGGCACCGCAACAGGTGCAGTTCTCGTTTACATAACGGGGGTTTATTTTTACGCTGACGGTGTAGTTGCCGGGCGTGCCTTCCACTTTCTCGACTTCCGCCAGGGTAAACACCTTGATTCGTGGATTGTCCTTGATCCGCCGGAAGTTGATCTCCAACCCACAGGTCGGAGGGCATAGCTTGGGAAAGTACTGATTCAGCTGTGCAACTCTTCCGCCCAGATAAGGATTTTTTTCGACCAAAAACACTTCATACCCCACTTCAGCGGCCTCAATGGCCGTGGTCAGACCGGCGATCCCGCCGCCTACCACCATAATGCTTCCACTCGCAGGGGCTGCTTTGTCGTTTGTCATGCTATCCCTCCGTGCATCAACGTTTCTTAAAGGTCATGAATAAAAGTTCAGGATTGTACTGCCTTGATTCCGGGTAATACCCTTTTATTGAAACTGGAAACGGGGAACTGGAAATGGATCAAGCATTCAAGTCAAAGATCTCCAGGTGCCGGTTTCAGGCTCCAACATCGGGTAAACCAATAATCCCTATGCAAGCGATTGGTTCATTTTCCCCAATGGGTACTACCCGAAAACAACCGCCGTCGGTGCGGTAATAAAAACCTCCAGGCGCCCCAAGGGCACCTGGAGGTGTACAACTATTCGACTAAAACAACCGTCGACATTCTCATTCGATTAGTCCGGAATGATTTTGATGTAGTCTACTTTCTTAACATCCCATTCCTTCTTTTCCGGATCGAACTTGGAATTGGTGAAGCAGAACCAATTCTCATCATCCTGTCCCGGATAGTCACTCTGATAGTAGAAGCCCGGATAGCGGGTTTCTTTACGGAACTGGATGTGGCGCAGATGCGATTCCACGGTCCAGATACGATGCTCGATTTCCCAGCATCTCATCAGCTCATGCAGGTCACCGGCGGCCAGTTTCTCGCAGTCTTCGCGCATGGTGGCAAGCAGATCCATGACGATTTCCAGAGACTTGCTGCTGGTCATGTAGAAGGTGGCCGTTCCAGCACCGTACTCATGGGTAGCCTTCATCAGCCGATACATCATCCCGTTGGGTTTGATGTAGTTGGGGTTGATGTCGATGGCGGTGGTGTAGTCGCAGTTATCCAGGAAGGTACGGACCGGTTTGTAAATCAGGTCAACCAGTTCTTCCTTGGACTGTTTCAGGGCCGGTTTGAAATCGGCGAAGTCCGTTGCGTAGCGCACCATCTGCTTGGCGGCGATACGACCTTCGGCATGGGAACCGGAGGAGAACTTGTGGCCGGAACCGCCCACGCCGTCGCCAGCGGTGAACAGACCTTCAACGGTGGTCATCTGTTTGTAGACCTTGCCATTGCGGGCTTTGATTTTGTAAGCATCCGGGACCCAGTCATAGTCGGGGCCGGAGCACCACAGACCGCAGCAACCGGAGTGAGAACCCAGCAGGTAAGGCTCGGTGGGCATAACTTCGGAGTTTTTCTTCTCCGGCTCACAGTCCTGAGCACACCACAGGTTGGCCTGGCCGCAGGTCATATCCAGGAAGTCTTCCCACGCTTCGGACTCGAGGTGCTTGAGCTCTTTTTTATCCATGGTTGCGCCGAGGGTAGCCAATGCGGTTACGGTATCCATGAGGATCGGGCCGCGGCCTTCTTTCATCTCGAACAGCATCAGGTGGTTACGCAGGCAGGTCGGGGTGATGGCGGCGGTGCCGTAGGGAGCGTATTTTTCCAGCTCTGCCTTGGCGGCGTCGCTACCGGCGAAAGCCTCGCCCAGACCGTTGAGGGTTTTGGCCTTGAACAGCAGGAACCACGCACCAACCGGGCCGTAACCATCTTTAAAACGGGCCGGGGTGAAACGGTTTTCCATCATGGTCAATTCGGCACCCACCTTCATCGCCATGGTGTAGGTGGAACCCGCGTTCCATACCGGATACCAGGCACGGCCTTTACCTTCACCAACCGAACGGGGCTGATAGATGTTCACCGCGCCGCCGCAGGCAACCATCATGGTTTTGCATTTGATGATGTAGACGAGGTTCTCACGGACGGAGAAACCAACCGCGCCGGCAATCTGATTCTCAACGTTGGCGTCGAGGAGCAGTTCAACGATGAAGCAGCGCTCGATGATGTTGTCTTCGCCCAGCGCCAGTTTGGCGGCTTCGGCGACGATACGCTTGTAGGACTCACCGTTGATCATGATCTGCCATTTACCGGTACGGACCGGCTGCGCACCTGATTTCAGGGTGCCCATTTTCTGGCCTTTTTTACCGTCCATGTTCTTTCCGTCTTCGCTCTTTTTCCAAACGGGGAGTCCCCATTCTTCGAACAGGTAGACGGAATCGTCAACATAGCAGCCCAGGTCATAGATCAAATCTTCGCGAACCAGACCCATCAGGTCGTTACGGACCATGCGTACGTAGTCTTCTTTGGCATTGTCGCCAATGTAGGTATTAATGGCGGACAGACCCTGAGCAACGGCACCGGAACGTTCCATGGCGGCCTTGTCGCACAGCAGAACCGTCTGATCGTCTTTCAGCCATTTTTTGACTTCAAACGCGGTACCGCAGGCAGCCATACCACCGCCGACGATGAGAACGTCAACTTCTTTCTCGACAACTTCGGGATCCCGTACAGCCTTGAGTTCACCCACAGGTTTATTCGGTAATGCCATATTTCATCCTCCTGTAGAAAGTCAGATTCTTAAAAGTTATTTTCCAGCAATTAATGAACCGATCTTACAGCTGCGGGGTCGGAATGGTGACGCCGTCAGCTTCTTGGGTGGACAGCAGACCGCTTTCGAGGTCTTTGCCTTTGAGATCGGCATAGGCATTGGCCTGGCCTTCGGGGGTGGTCCGGATGGGGAACTTAAAGCGTTTGATAAGGCCGTTTCTGAACTTACAGGTCCACATGACATCTTCGGTACCCATCATGGGCATGATCGAGCTTCCCAGCGGTACAAAGTCGGCGTAGCCGCGAACTTCGATGGCCTGGGTGGGGCAGATCTTTACGCAGGAAAAACATTCCCAGCACTGATCCGGTTCCTGGTTGTAGGCTTTCATGGCGTTGGGATCCAGCACCATCAGGTCGTTGGGACAAATGTACATGCAAGCGGTCTTGTCGCCACCCTTGCAGCCGTCACATTTTTCCTGAATTACGAAACTTGGCATTTAATATACCTCCTACGGTTAGTTAAAAAAGAGTTCACTCAACCTACTTTACCGAAACTAGGGTTTAAACCTCCTGTTCGTCGCACCTCCCTTCCATTTATTGGGCGTCCGAATGGTTTCGATCCGGACTGTTAAATTTCGTTTACCTAAACTTAAACCTCACACCCCGTTTACAAACACGTGGATCAGACATGAAATCAATGCACTGCGGCACTGATTGGTTCGGTTGAATATCGTATAAATTCGGGAAGATAGTCATAGCGTAACGCAAGGTAAGATCAATATCATCCAGCATTTTCATTGTCAAGAACTTTCGCTTCCATAAAATCCCTATCGATGCAGCCACTTACGCACCAACGCACAACAGACCACATGTCGTTGAGTCATTTTATGCAAGCACAATATATGGTAGCGGTGTGTTTTCTGCTAAAATAGCAAGAATTTGTCAATCGTCATTTGAGCCTGGGCAAGCGGGGGGCATAGCGGATACCGATCGGTTTCGAGGATATTTTCAAAATTGCGGTTGACATGCCCGGTCAACATGGTACCACTTGAAATAAGCGATTAGCCGCTGGCCGTTAGCGATTAGCAACATAATTTCAAAGCATTGCTGCATTTTGGTATTAACCCCAGCAGGTGACCATCGAATTATCGAATTAGTGATAGATGCTGAGCAGATAAGGGCTAACAGCTAATTGCGAATAGGTAACCGCTCTCCTTGGGTACCCCCACACTGCGCGGTTCAAAATTAATGTCCAAGGAAACCAGTCATGCCCGACCCTATTTCGCCGCTTGAACCCGACCAGCCCTTTTGTTTTACCTGTTCGCCTGAAGGGGTCTGCTTCAATGCCTGCTGCCGCGATTTAAACCAGGCGTTGACACCCTATGACGTGCTTTGCCTCAAGCACTATTTGAAGCGATCATCCGGCGATTTTCTGCAGGCCTATACCGAGACACACACCGGCCCTGAAAGCGGCTTGCCGGTGGTTTCCCTGCGCTTTGACGGGACCGGTGATTTGGCCTGCCCGTTTGTCACCGACGCCGGTTGCCGCGTTTATCCCGCCAGGCCGGCGTCGTGTCGTACCTATCCGTTGGCGCGGGGGGTATCACGCAACCGCGAGACCGGCCAACTCACCGAGCACTGGGCCATCATCCGCGAACCCCATTGCCTGGGTTTCGATGGGGGGCGCTCACAGACTGTGCGCACATGGATCGCCGATCAGCAAATTGCCGACCATAACCGCATGAACGACATGATGCTGGAACTGATCAGTTTGAAAAACCAATACCGGCCCGGCGTGATCGGACCCACCGATGCACGCACGGTATACACCGCGCTATACGATTTGGATGCCTTTCGGGATAAGATCTTCAATAACCAAGACATGGTCGGCATACCGGTGGATGCCCACATCCGTGAACGCGCCGCCACCCACGACCGGGATCTTTTGATCGTTGCCATGGCATGGGTGGGGCAGCGGATTTTCCGACTCCCCAAAAAGGAACGGTCACCGTTAGCATGAAAACGCAAACCAAGGTCGCGCTCGTACTCGGCGGCATCAAAGGGATCGGTAAGGCCATTGGCCTGGACCTTTTACGCCGCGGCATTCGGGTGGCAGCCACATGGTTTGACTGGCCCGAGAGTCTGCCGGCCATGCAGGCCGATTTTGCCGCCACCGAGACCGATCATCTGATCGAGCGCATCGACCTATTGGACACGGATCGTATTCCCGGTCTGATCGAGCGCGTCGTGGATCGTTTCGGTCGGCTGGATATTTTGATCAACAACATCGAACGCGGCGGGTGGCCGGTGGTGCACGGCGCCTATGTTCAGTCGCAGTGGGATCTTGAAATGGCCACGACTTTGCGGGCCAAACAATGGACCTTCGAAGCGGCCCTGCCCCATCTGAAGGCCACCGGTGATGGTGCCGTGATCAACCTCTCCTCCATCGCCGGGATCGTCGGTCGCAGCGGTCCGGCCAGTTACCTATTCAATGACGGTTATGCAGCCGCCAATCGTGGCGTTAGCCTGCTCACGGAAACCTGGGCCCGACTGGGGGCGCCCCATGTACGGGTAAACGAACTGATGCTGGGCGTCATGGAGACCCGGCATGGCCCGGGGACCCGGGGATGGGGGGTGTTGACCGAATCCCGGCGTCAGGGGATCGTGGACCACACCCTGTTGGCTCGCATCGGCCGCATCGATGATGTCATTCGGGCCGTACGGTTTTTGCTTGACGATGCACCATTCATGACCGGTTCCATCGTTCGTCTGGATGGTGGCTACGCACTGGGCGGCGAACCCGTGGCACCCATGCCGGAAGGGGTCGTTTAGAGATCGGCGGTATAGGCGGTATATAAGGAAAAAACAATGCGTGTCGTAACGAGACCCGATTTTGATGGTGTGGTATGCGCGGTTCTGTTGATGGATGCCCTAAACATCGATCGGCCGACATTATGGACCCAACCCAGCGAGATGCAGCACGGACGAGTCGATGTTCAAGACGGTGATGTCATCGCCAATCTGCCCTTTAATGAGAATTGCAGTCTATGGTATGACCATCACGCCTCCAATCGGCCAAGCGGTCCCATCAAGGGTGTCTTCCAGATGGCTCCATCGGCGGCCGGAATCGTTTATGCAGCCTATCGCGATCAATTGCGCCGCGATTACGCTGAACTGGTGTACCAGACCGATCGTATCGATTCGGCCGATTTGACGCTGGATGAAATCCTGAACCCCCAGAACTATCCCTATGTCTTGCTCTCCATGACGCTGACCCGCCATGATCCCGATGAACGACGCTATTGGGATCATTTGGTCACTTTGCTGCGCACGCGATCGCTGAACCAGGTAATGGCGGATCCACAGGTAAAAACGCGTTGCCAGGAGGTCGTGACGGCCAATGTTGCCTATGAGCAGGCGCTTTTACAGCATACCACGTTAGTGGGTCACGTTTCGGTGACCGATTTCAGGGGGCTGGATCCGGAACCGGATGGCAATCGCTACCTGGTCTATTCCCTCTTTCCCGACTGCAAGGTAAATGTCAAAATCGTGAACTGCGAAAACAATCAAGTTAGTATCAAAGTCGGCCACAGCATTTTGAATCGGGGTTGCGAGGTGAATGTGGGTATCATGCTATCGGCCTTTGGTGGGGGGGGGCATCCCGGTGCCGGCGCCTGTCGCTTTCCCCGTGAAAAGGACGAGGAATATCTCAAACAAATCGTACGAATCCTAAAAAACAACGAAGCCCAATGAACGGCCGGTGGATCATCGTGGAATTGTGTGGAAGTGCACGATGGGCAGCTATTAGCCTTTAGCAATTAGCAGTTCGCTTATATTCGGAAAATCCAGGCATCCTAATGGCCGACAGCTAATTGCAAAAAGCTTAAGGCGGTGTTGCAAAGGCTTTAAATCCAACGGATCAGCAAAATCTACACACCAATCCGCGTTGAACCCTGCCGGTTCAATCGGTGGCATCGAATAGCAACCGAATCCGCTCCCGGCTGGCCACGAGCATGCCGCGATCGGTATCGAAAACTTCTAAGGTAACCGTATCGTCATAGCCTGCCTGTTTCAGTCGCCGGACGAGATCGGCAAAATTGACCGTGCCCTGGCCCACGGCCAGATGATCATCCACCCGGCCTCGGTTATCGCTGACATGCAAGTGACCGATGTACGAACCGAATTGGTCGACCAGGGTTTTCAACCGCCGTCCCCGCCGGTCATCGATGTGGGCATGCCCCGTGTCCAACGTCATCTTTAGGGTAGGAAAGGTATCGAATATTTCCCGGAAGTCATCCGGTTCAACTCCCAAGCCGTTGCGCGGAAACATGTTTTCCAGGCAGATAGTGACGTCCAGACGGTGGGCCCTTTCCACCATCTCAGCTAAAAATTCAAATGCGTAGCCTTTCACCCGATCCAACACGAAGGCCCCCATGCCACCCGCCATACTCGGATGCAGGACAACTTTTCTGGCCCCGAGATCGGCGGCAATGGCCAACGATCGATGCATCTCCATTACCGATGCCTGCCTTAAACTTTCGGTAAGATCGGCCGTGGTCACAAATGTGGGGAGGTGACAAACCAGTCCCAATCCATTGTCCTTCAGCGCTTGGGTAATCGCCTTTTGGGCGGAGGCCAGAATGCTGTGGTGGGCCATGGGGGGATCCATGGCCAACTCCAGGTAATCAAAACCAAGACGGGCAAAGGCGTCGATTTCATCCAGCACCGATGCCACCGGAAAATTCATCGCTCCAAACTGCATATCATTCCTCGCAAGTCATAAAACGTCATCCCCTGCCCAGAGGGATGGTAATCGCAGGCCATTTGGGATTCCGGTGGACCAGTAGAACCCCAGTGGCAATCAAGATCAGGGCAACGATCACATTGGGAGGGATCGGCTCGTGCAAAATAAGGCCGCTCAGGACGACCCCGGCGATCGGCATGATAAACACAAACGCGTGCAGCGTCGAGGCGCCGAACCGCTTCAGCAAGGTACTCCAGGCCACGAAGCCGAAAGCGGCACTGACCAGGCTTTGGTAGGCATACGCCCCGATTACCATCCCGTTGACATCGAACAGCATCGCCCTGTCCCATACCGCCCCGGCAATCAAAAAGATCGGCGCCGAAAATAACATCGGATACAGAACCAGATGAAACGGTATGAAATTACTGATAATTCGTTTGGTAAACACAACATTTCCCGACCAGACGGTCACCGCCGAAAGGACCAACAGATCCCCACTGTGAATCGATCCGCTAAATGTGTGTCCACCGATAAACAGGGTCGTCACGCCACCGAACCCCAACAGGATGCCCCACAATTTCCCCATGGTGACGCGTTCTCCGGGAATGAAACGGTGGGAAAGAAACAATACGAAAAAGGGCAGCAAGTTGGAAATCAGCACCCCGCGAGACGCAAAGGTTCGGTCCAGTCCCAAATAAAACAGACTCAGCTGGGTGGTAAATCCAACCGAAACAACCAAAAGGGGGACGGCTTGATCGGACCGAATACGAAAAGAACGTCCGGTAAAGTAGGCCCAACAGGCAATCGCAGCCGATGCCAGAACGAAGCGAAGACCGGCACTGGTCAGCGCTCCCATACCGGTGAGGGTCAATTTTATCGCCACCGCGTTGCCCCCGAAAATAATGGTCACCAAGACGGTCAAGCCCGCTGAAACCAGCGTCATTGGGGGCGGATGGGGTGTCATTGCAAGGCCTGTCGGTGATTGTCGATCATCGGCTTGCGTCCAGCATAAACCTCAAAAAATAAGCCACATTTTTTGCCGCATAATGGATGCCGGTTCGCTCGGCAAATTCCGGATCCCCTGAAAACACGGGGCCACCGGCAATAATCCGGGTTTTCGGCGGCAGTTTTTCGGCGATGGCTGCCAGATCGTCTTCGCTATCGAATTGAAGAACGGTCATGCCCAGGTAATCCGGCAGTTCCTGCTGGCAGGCGGCGATGATCGCCTGGGGGGATTGCATCAGGCCCAAGGACACTACCCGAATGCCGATGCACGTAGCATATTTTTCGATCACGGCCAGGCCGTGACCCAATCCATCGTCCATTGTGCTGGTCAGCATGAGTGGCGGCGAGGCCCACAGGCCGTGAATGTTTAGGCGATTCCGCAGGTCCAGTAACCCATCGGCCGTTTCGTCCAACACCTGCCGTGACGGCAGGCCGGACGAAATCCATGCATGGGCCCGTTGGTCGATCACTTCCCGGTATTTGTCGACGGCGTCATTCATTTGAGATTCATTCTGGTATTCGGTGTTTGCTTCGGATACCATCCCATTGGCCATGAGTCAAACGAACAGTGGTTGACATTTGTTGGTCGAGGAAATAAAAGAAAGACCGGTTGGTTTTAAAAAGGAGGGTGACATGTCCGCCAAGGGTGAATTGACCCGTCGCAACATCATCGACAAATCCATGCAGCTCTTTTCCGTCAAGGGATATTTCAACACCTCTATCAGTGATATCCTGCAGGCCACGGGATTGACCAAGGGAGGCCTCTACTGCCATTTCAAAAGCAAGGAAGAGGTCTGGCGGGCGGTCTATGACGATGCCGTGGATATTTGGCGATCCGCGGTCTTCAAAGAGATAAAATCGATTACCGATCCCCTCGACCGTATCCAACGCACCATCGAAAATGTGTTATTGAATTATCTGGGCCAGGAGGTCTTTGACGGCGGGTGTTTTTTTGTCAATATGCTGGTGGAATTGTCCGGTCAATCCGACACCATGGGGCGCCATATCCTTAAAGGTTTTGTCGGGTTTTCCAAGTTGTTTCAAACCTGGCTGAGCGAAGCCGACGCCGGCGGTTTGCTGAAAACCAATCTCAATTTTCGGGAAATCGCCGATTTCATCATCATCGCCTTGAATGGCGCCGCCACCTTGTACATGTCCACGCGCGAAGGCGAGATCCTCTGTCGGGCAAACGACCAGCTATCCTTTTTCATCGGCCAGTTGCGAAACTAACCGGTGAGCCATTGACGGCAATGGCGCACAGAATTAAAAATACCAACCGGTCTTAATTTTAAGAAGGAGAAACCGACCATGCTCACTGAATCCTGTCTTGCCAGCCGAACCCGCGACATGGGCGTCAGCGCTATTCGTGAAATTCTCAAAGTCGTGTCCAGTCCGGGAATGATATCCCTGGCTGGCGGGATACCGGCACCGGAGAGCTTTCCCCTGGACATCCTGCAAGACATCACCGAAACGGTGCTGACAACCTATGGCGCACGGGCCTTCCAGTACGACCTGACCGAGGGATTCCGGCCGCTGCGGGAAGCCTTGACCGATTATCTGGCTGCCAAGGGCATCATGGCCGTCGCCGATGACATTTTGGTCACCAGCGGTTCCCAAGGCGTATTGGATGGATTGGCAAAAATTCTCATTTCGCCCGGCGACCGGGTGGCCGTTGAAGCACCAACCTATCTGGGCGCACTGCAGGCCTTCACGCCGTATGAACCCCGCTATGTGCAGTTGGTCAGTGACGATCAGGGCGTGTTGCCCGATGCCCTGGAAGCGGCCCTTTCAAACCAGCCCATCAAACTGGTTTACCTGGTGTCCAACTTCCAAAATCCCACCGGCCGCACCCTGTCCATTGAGCGGCGGGTGGCCATTGCCGACATCGTCCGGCGATTCGACACGCTTCTTGTGGAAGACGACCCATACGGCGACCTGCGCTACCGGGGAATTCCCCTGGCCCCCATCAAAAGGCTGGCGCCGAATCACGTCGTCTATGTTTCAACCTTATCCAAGGTATTTGCCCCGGGGCTGCGCATCGGCTTTTGCGTAGCACCGGCCTTGATTCGGCGCTGGCTGGTGCTGGCCAAGCAGGGGGTGGATCTTCACACCAGCACCTTCAACCAAGCCCTGGCCGCCGAGTATTTGCGCGGTGGGCATTTGGCGTGTCATCTGCCGCGTATCATCGCCTTGTATCGTCCGCGCCAACAGGCCATGCTGGATGCCATGCAGCGATTTTTTCCGATAGGCTTCCGCTGGTCAATACCCGACGGTGGCATGTTCATCTGGGTTCATGGGCCAAAAGGAATGGACATGGAACAGGTCAACCGGCAAGCGATTGCCCGCAAGACGGCATTTGTGCCCGGCACGGTTTTTTACATCCGTCCAGGTGATGGCCGTGAAACTCTGCGGCTGAATTACACCATGGTTGATGAATCGGCACTAACTCAGGCGATTGAAATCCTTGGGGCGGTGTTTCATGAGGCAATGGCGCCGGTGCGGTGAACCAACCTGCAGATCATGGCCATATTGACGTCCTTTAAAAAGGCATGTCGTCCAAATCGGCGGTTGGGAGGATGGTTTCGTGGAGGTGTTGGATCACGGCGCCTTTGTCACCGGACCGGAAAATAGTGGTCAGCTCGTGCAGCGCATCATACCCCTGCTCACAGGTGTTCATATGAAAATCCTGGACCAGTTGGGAGAAACGCTCCATATCCGTCTCTTTTTTGCATGCATCCGTGTAAAAATGGATCAATTCTCCCAGCATGCTGTCGAACTCACTGAAATAGGCCAGATCGTCCAACAGGTCCACGTCGGTCGGATTGAGACCCAAGCCCACCAGCAAGATCGACTTTAAATTGGGGTTGGCCTGTTTGAAATACTTGCGTATCAGTGGCAAATTGGGGGTCTCGGCATAGCGTTCGTTCAAATAAACATCGAGGACCGGCTGATCGACGATCCCGCCGTTATCCAAAAAATGTACCAATTGACGCTGATTTTCCGTCTGCGGTACGGCCAGACGCTCTTCTTTGGTTTCTTCCTCATAGAGAAGATCATACTCGTCGTCCTGCCAGATGAACCCGATTTCTTCCAGCCGTTCCCGGTAGTCCTGGGGATGATTTTTCATTATTTCACTGACCTGCTCAAAGGGGTCTGGCTCGACGTCAACCAAATAGCGGTCACACACGTCGATTAGTTCCGGGTCATCATCCGGCTCGGCGGATCCGGTGATGCAACTGAAGCAGCCATACCCGGCAACGGCGGATCCGGCCACCCATAGCGGTTTGCCACAGGCGCAACGAACCCCCTGACGCCATGCGGCAAGGGCCTCCTCGATACCCTTACGCACGGCGTTTGCATCGGCGCCTTTGTTGTTACGGATATACTGTCTGATAAACTCATCCACTGAAACGGGTTTGTAGCCTGACATCTTCATCTCATCCAATCGTTTGTCTTTCCGGCGCCCTTAAGCCCATATGACCGGCTATTTCGTTTCTGGTTTTTGGCACAAGCGGTTTAGGCAGTCAAGCATTAGTCATTGCCCATCCATAAATGGTTAATTTGCCCGAGATCGGCGAGGCGCGACCAATTAAATCCTCGAAATTTGCAAATTGTTTTTGAAATCGATGCGTTTCAGATGTTTGACATCATAGTGGCGGTGGTTATCTTTGGACTGCAAAATATGGACCAAAAGATATCGTCTAATAATATTTTATAAAGGGAGGAAGGAAAGATGCGTTTTGATCGGTTTACCATAAAATCCCAGGAACTGATCCAGAATGCCCAAGCCCTGGCGTCTACCCATGGCAACCAACAGATTGAACCCGAGCATCTGCTGGCGGCCATGCTCGATGAAAAAGACGGTGTTGCGCGCAGCGTGCTAAAAAAACTGGGTGCATCGGGCGAACAGATCGCCCAGGCAGCCGCCAGCGCCATTGACCGATTGCCCAAGGTCAGTGGTGTCGGTGACGTATATCTGTCGTCGGTGGCCAAGTCTGTGCTGGAAGCCGCTTTCAGCGAAGCCGGCAAGATGAAGGATGAATACATCAGCGTTGAGCACATCCTGCTTGCCTTGTGCGATAAGAAGGCGGGTGAAGCGGCACAGATCCTGGCGGGATCCGGGGTCAACCGGGAGACGGTGCTGAAAGTGCTCATGGAAATCCGCGGCAACCAGCGCATTACCGACCCCAACCCCGAAGAAAAGTACGAGGCCCTGAAGAAATTCAGCCGCGATCTGACCGACATGGCCCGTAGCGGCAAGCTGGACCCGGTCATCGGTCGGGACGACGAGATTCGTCGCATCGTGCAGGTGCTCTCCCGGCGGACCAAGAACAACCCGGTGCTCATTGGCGAGCCGGGCGTGGGCAAAACAGCCATTGTCGAAGGACTCGCCCAGCGCATCGTGGCCGGCGACGTCTCCGAAAGCCTGAAAAATCGGCGTTTAGTGGCCTTGGATATGGGCGCTTTGATCGCCGGCGCCAAATACCGCGGCGAGTTCGAAGACCGTCTCAAGGCCGTTCTCAAGGAAGTGGAAAAGGCCGAGGGGGAAGTGATCCTGTTTATCGACGAGCTTCACACCCTGGTGGGGGCCGGCGCCAGCGAGGGGTCCATGGACGCCTCCAACATGCTCAAGCCGGCCCTGGCCCGGGGCACCCTGCGCTGCGTGGGCGCCACCACGTTGAACGAATATCGCAAATACATCGAAAAAGATGCGGCACTGGAGCGTCGTTTCCAGCCGGTACTGGTACGCGAACCCACCGTGGAGGATACGGTTTCGATCCTGCGCGGCCTCAAAGAAAAGTACGAGGTGCACCATGGGGTGCGCATCAAGGATTCGGCCATTGTGGCGGCGGCCACCCTGTCCCACCGCTACATTGCCGATCGTTTCTTGCCGGACAAGGCCATCGATTTGATCGACGAGTGCGCTTCCAAGCTGCGTATCGAGATCGATAGTATGCCGGTGGAGATCGACGAAATCCAGCGCAAGATTCTCCAGGCCGAGATTGAACGTGAAGCCCTGAAAAAAGAGTCCGACCCGGCCTCACAGGAGCGATTGGCCAAACTGGAAGACAGTCTGGAGGCCATGCGCGCCCAGATTGCCGGCATGAAAGCCCACTGGGAACAGGAAAAGGGCCTGATTCAGAATATCCGTAAGATCAAGGAAGAGCAGGAACAGTTGGGCATCGAAGAACAGCGAGCCGAACGGGAAGGCAACCTGGCCCGGGTGGCTGAGCTACGCTATGGCCGGTCCAATGAATTGAAGGCCAAATTGGAGCAGGCCAAAAAAGACCTGGAAGCCTTGCAGGCCGACAAAAAAATGCTCAAGGAAGAGGTGGATAGCGAGGATATCGCCGAAGTGATCTCCCGCTGGACTGGTATTCCGGTGAGCCGTATGCTGGAGGGGGAGCGCCAGAAGTTGGTCAGGATGGAAGAACGGCTGGGCGAGCGGGTGATCGGCCAGTCTCAGGCCATCGCCGCCGTATCCAATGCGGTGCGACGGGCGCGATCGGGTCTTCAAGACCCCGACCGGCCCATTGGGTCTTTTATTTTCATGGGACCCACCGGCGTGGGCAAGACCGAGTTGGCCAAGGCCCTGGCCGAATTCATTTTCGATTCCGAACAGGCCATGGTGCGTATCGACATGAGCGAATTCATGGAAAAGCACTCGGTATCGCGACTCATCGGCGCCCCGCCGGGGTACGTGGGGTATGACGAAGGCGGCTACCTCACCGAGGCGGTACGACGGCGCCCCTACTCGGTGGTCTTGTTCGATGAAATCGAAAAAGCCCATCCCGAGGTATTCAACGTGTTGCTGCAGATCTTGGATGATGGGCGCATGACCGACGGCCATGGCAAGACCGTGGATTTCAAGAATACCATTATTATCATGACCTCCAACATCGGCAGTCAGTATATACAAGAGATTGGCGGGCGTGACCGAGAAGAGATGGAACGTCGAGTCACCGAGGCGTTGCGGGCGGGCTTCAAGCCGGAGTTTCTCAACCGCATCGATGAAACCATCATCTTCTTGAATCTGGAGCCGGCGCAGATTGGCAAAATCGTCGATATTCAGATGCAGCACCTGGCAGGGCGCCTGGCCGAGCAGAACATCGAGCTGATTCTGTCCGATTCGGCCCGTGACCTCATCGCCAACCAGGGGTACGATCCCATTTACGGCGCCCGTCCACTCAAGCGGGTGATCCAGCGTCAAATCGAAAATCCCCTGGCCATGGAGATCCTGGAAGGAAAAATCGGCGAAGGGGATCGGGTCAGTGCCGAGACCGATGGAGAGGCGGTCGTGTTTTACAAGGCTTAGGCGATAACCTGTTTGAAAAGTCTGGAACCGGGTTTTCAAGCAGGCGTTAACTAGTGCCCATCCAGAAATGGCCAATTTCTGGATGGGCACTAAATATCGTTGCTCCGGTTAAAAAACGAAAATCAATGTTTATCTTTGATTATGAACCTTAACCGGCCGCCAAAGTGGCGGCCGAAAATTGACTCGCTGTTACGGAATATGTACGGTGGGAGCCTTGTGGCATGGCTGAAAGTGTGATAGCAACGAATTAATAGTCTGTTACGTGCATTGCCGAACCCGAATTCCGTAGCTATCTCTAACGCGCCGCCTGAAACGCCGAACGCTGAACATCAGACCGATGATAGACGATACACCCTATATAATAGTCGACAACCAGAAGATTCAGCCCATCAGTCGATCTTCGCGTCCGGACGGGGCTGCTGGTGATAACGGGAAGCGTCAGGAGCAGAACTTCGGCGTTGTCGACCGGGTTACCCTATCCAAGGAAGGCCTGGAGAAATCCAGGCAGCACGTTCAGGACGTGGACCAACTGGCTGATCTCGAAAAGCAGGCCAACCGGTTAGGCCACCGCCAGCCGCCCATGCTGACTTACTCGCCACAGGGGCGGCGTTAAATCTCATTTACGACAGAAAAAATGTAAATTAAATGGGTCATCGGGAATAGCCATCACCGACACCTGGCCGAATCCCGCCTGGGCCAGCATTTCCTCGGCCAACTGGCGTCCCCACATCATTCCCAGACCGGCACCATCGTCCACCAATCCCACTGGCATGCAATGCATCAAGCTGACCGTGTATAGGAATGCGCCCATGGGATGATCGCGATTGCCGTCGATGTCGGTTTCGGCGGCGATGTCGATCATGGAAAACAGGCCGTCATCCTTCAATATTTCATGAATACCCTGGAGCGCTTGCAGGGGCCTGGTTTGATCATGAATGGCGTCGAAGGCAGTGATGTAATCAAACCGTGCGGACAGATCGCCGGGATGGCGCAATTCGGCGGCGTCTCTTTGTTCGAAACGGATGTTGGTCAGCCCTTTCTGGCGGGCCTCGGCGCGAGCGGTGTCGAGGGCCTCGGTGCTGATGTCGATGCCGGTAAAACGGCTATTGGGGAAGGCCTCGGCCATTAAAATGGTCGCCACACCCTGGGCGCAGCCTAGATCGCAGACATCGATTCCCCGCTGTAGGGCCTGGATCAGACGACCGTCATCCACCGATGGCAGAAACACATCCACCAGCACCTGACGATGCTTGGCATCTCCCAATTCAGCCATAAAATCATGAAAATCAGGATAGTTGTCGTAAGGGACACCGCTGCCGCTAAGAAACCCCTGATGGACATGTGCCATGGCACAATCGGTTAAAAGGGGGATTTCCTGGGTATAAACGCCAAGATTGTTGTTGCCCGCACGTCGGGTGATCAGGTCGCCATGGGCCCTGGGGAGTAAGAATCGGGGTTCACTCGCATCGTCACGGGTCAATTCGACAATCCCCCCACAAACCATGATACCCAACCACTCTTTTACATAGCGTCGGTCGAGCGTCGCCTCTCGGCAGATTTCGTCCAGCGTGCATGGCCGTCCGGCGGCGTCCATGACGTCGAAAAGGCCTACCCGGTAACCCATGCCCATGGCCAGGTTCAAGGCGCCATAGTTAAGAATGTCCACCATCTTTTCCGAAAACGGTTTTTCGTCCGTTGGCATATTTCCCCCATATTCATTTGATGCGCAAAATCCCATACTCCAACCGGGCCGGCAAGTCAAATCCAAGACGATCTTACACTTATCCTGCATCGCAACAAAGTAACCTTGACGTTTCGCTAAGGCCAGTGGAAAAAAATAATTTTCCAAGATGGCGACGGGTGTGGGTCTGTCCACAAGGCAGCCCCGCTGGTGCATATTGAAATATTCGCCAACGGGGGTAACGCCGTGGACGGGACCACAAACAAGCAAGATGGGGAATTATTTTTTTCCCACTGACCTAAGGTTAAGTGTCTGAGGGAGTCGGCTTGGTCGCCGTTTTTTTGCGGGTTGAGGCAGCGGTGGGGGCTTTGGGCCGATCGGCGGGTTGCGGATGCGTGTCAGCGTCCGCTTGGGCTTGGGAACGGGGCGCCTTATAGCCGAACATTTCCATCATGGTGTCCACGGAAGAAGACTGGCCCATCATTTCCGGTAGTTGACGGGACATATTAAGACCCATGTCCAGCCATTGACCGAACTGCTGTTCAAAGGCTTTCTTGGCTTCGATATAATTTTGGATGGTTTTCTGAAAGTATTTTTCGAAAAAGTCGTTCAGCGCATTGTCACCGTATCGAATGATCAGATGTAAGACCGGTGCCGGCAATAGGATGTTTTTTTGTTTGGCCGCTTCCATGAGGATCTGGGTCAGGATAAAGGCCGTTACATCCTCGCCGCTGGTGGCATCCACAATTTGTACCTGCTCTCCATCGCGAACCATGTTGGCCACGTCATCGAGTGTGACATAACGGCTGTTGCGCGTATCATAAAGTCGCCGATTGCTGTATTTCTTTAATACCAGGGGGGTGGACATAAGTAACGGTTCCTCCGTGAGTTGACCCCATTGCATGAACATCTGCGATGCCACGGTTGTGACGCATCAGAATTCGATTGACAACCAGTATATATGATTATGGACGAATTGCAATGGATTAGAAAAGATTGTGCGGTGCATCATCTTTTATCGTTGACAGTCTTTTGAGGGAGCTTATACTGCAAGTAGCCATTTCTGGATGGGTACTATTTAACCTTAATCAGGGGGTATACAATGATTGGCAAAACATATGGCGAACTCAATATCGGTGATTCAGCCCGTTTTTCCAAAACCGTAACGGAGGCCGATGTGGTCCTGTTCGCAGGCGTCACCGGCGATCTGAACCCGGCCCATATCGATGAGTCATACGCTCAAGGCACGTTTTTCAAGACCCGTATCGCCCATGGCATGCTTTCCGCCGGTTTTGTTTCTGCTGTCATCGGAACGCGTCTGCCGGGGCCGGGAACCATTTATTTGCATCAATCATTGAATTTCCTCGCACCGGTGGCCATCGGCGATACCGTTACCGCCATGGTGGAAGTGATCGAAAAAAATGACCAGAAAAAGCGTGTGCGGCTGAAAACGACCTGTGTAAACCAGAAAGGCACAACCATCCTGGACGGCGAGGCCCAAGTCAGTCCGCCCCGGGAGGTCAAGCAGACCTGAATGTTGGCGCGGATCATTGCCAGCCGGCCGTTATTTTGATTCGGGACGCCAGCACCAGTTTTCGTAATAATCCCACCCAACCATGGAATTGAGTTGTTTGAGTTCTTCATCTTTTTCCTGAATGGATGCCTTCATGACGTCGCCCGAAGAGAGCATGCCGATGATCTTGCCGTCCTTTTCGATGATCAGGTGGCGTAGACGAAGGCCTAGGAATTTATCCATCAGATTGTAAACCGTATCGGTGGACGGGGCGGTGACGATGGTTTTGGTCATCACCTTGTCAATCGGTGTCGTGCGGGGATCGAATATCTCATCGAGTGTGTTGTGCAGCAGGTCCCGCTCCGTCCATATGCCCGTCGGCACGTCGTCCCGGGTTACCAGGATGGCTCCCACCTTATTTTCGTTCATCTTTTTCAGCGCATCCACGACCGTGGTTCCCACCGGCACGCTCAGGATATCGCCACCTTTTTTTTGGAGTATGTCATTGGCTGTCTTCATTCTTCACCACCTTTCGACAGGGGTTGAGAAAAAAATCTATAGTAATCAAAATAGCTTCGTCCACGGAGGCTGTCAACGGTCCTGGTAGGGACGTTCAAACCGGCGCCGGCTAGCGTCAGACGTGATTGGTGCCGATCTTAACGATTTCAACTCTCCAAACGATCCTAACCGTTTCATCCAAATTTTCTATCCACACCGCTTCAATCATCAAATTTGTCGATTAGACATTTCTGAAAATGGATGATAGCAGTCGGCAATCGTTTTTATTCCGGTAGGTTAAGGATTGTGTTGGCAGTGATTATATGTTCGAAATTATTGGAGGAGGAAAGACGTGATGAAAAGCAAAAAGGGGTTTCAATGGTTAGTGGCGATAGCCCTGCTGGTTCTGATTGCCGGTGGGGTTTCTCCGGCTCAGGCCGACGACTTGGCCAGCTTCGACGGAATGAAGGGAACCGTCAGAATTTCCGGTGGCACGGCGCATATTCCGGTAATGAAGGAAGCGGCCAAACGGATCATGCAGCGCTATGCGGACATTCAGATCACCGTTGCCGGGGGCGGCTCCGGTGTGGGGATCAAGCAAGTCGGGGAAGGCCTGGTGGACATCGGCAACTCGGGTCGTAAACCCACCGACGCGGAGATCGCCAAATACGATCTGAAGCTGTTCAAATGGGCCGTGGACGGCGTCGGCGTGGTGGTCAATCCCAGAAATCCGGTACACGCCTTAAGCAAAACCCAGGTCAAAGCCGTGTTCGCCGGGACGATCGACAACTGGAAGGCGGTGGGCGGTCCGGACAAATCCATCAATCTGTATACCCGGGACGAAGCCAGTGGAACCCGGGCAGTCTTTTGGAAAAAGGCCATCGACAAAGGGCCGATCGATGCCAAGGCCAATGTGGTGGTATCCAACGGGGCCATGAAATCCGCCGTGGCCGGTGATCCCTATGGCATCGGATACGTGTCCGTGGGCCACATCGACGAAAGCGTTACCCCGGTTACCCTGGATGGCGTGACACCGACCCTCGAAACGGTGAAAAGTGGTGTTTACCCCATTGCCCGGGGCTTGTTCAGCAATACCAAAGGTGAGCACACCGGGTTGACCAAGGCTTTCATCGATTTTCTATTCAGTGCCACCGGTCAGGGCATTGCCGCTGAGAAGGGGTTTGTGGCCGTTAAATAGGTATGGATAAAGAGCGGTTCGTTCGCACATTGCTATGGGTGGCCGCCGCGTTCAGCGTGGCGGTCACCCTGTCGATGTTTGGGTTCATGGTTGCGCTGGGGGCGCCGCTGGTCAGAGACGGCGGGTTTCTGGCCATTTTTAGCGACCCTTGGCTGCCCGGCCAGGGAATGGTCGGGATTGCCCCCATGATCGTGGGCACCCTGGTCATTGCCGGTCTGGCGTTGGTGTTCAGTTTTCCCGTGAGTCTGGGATGCGCGGCGTTGATCAGTGGGCTGGGACGCGGGCCCTTGCCCGTCCTCTTGCACCGCTTGGTGCGTTTCATGACCGGCATTCCCACCGTGGTCTATGGCTTTGCCGGTATTTTTTTACTGGTGCCCATTGTTCGTGAGTGGGCCGGCCGGGGATCGGGTCTGTGTGTTCTGTCCGCCGCCCTGCTCTTGGCCGTGCTCATCGCCCCGACCCTGATTCTTCTTTTTGTGGACGCCTTTTCCGGTGTTCCCCGTTCCTATCTGCTGGCGGCCCGCGCCCTGGGCGCCACCCCGGTGCAACGATTCGTGTATATCATACTTCCCAACGCCTGGCGTGGCCTGACCAGTGGCGTGGTGCTGGCCTCGGGCCGAGCCGTGGGGGATACCCTGATTGCCCTGATGATTGCCGGCAACGCCGCCGTGCTTCCCGAATCGTTGATGGATCCGACCCGAACCCTAACCGCTCATATCGCCCTGGTGGTGGCGGCCGATTTTGACAGTCTGGAGTTTCGCACCCTGTTTGCCTGCGGGATCGTGCTTTACCTGTGCACCACGGCCATGGTGATCCTGACCCGTCACATCGGCGGTGTCGCGGAGAAACGGCGATGATCGGCCATCGAACCGAAAAAGCCGTCATCTTGTTGGCCTGGCTGTCAGGCGCGGTGTTGACGATTGCCGTCGGGGGACTGGTCGGCTATGTGGGGGTCAAGGGGGCCGGAAGTCTTTCACTCCGTCTTTTTTTCGGCGACACCGCGCCGCTGGATGCCATTTTGCTGAGACGGCAGGTGTTTGACGGCATCTTCCCGGCCATGGTGGGCACCCTGGTTCTGGTCGGGCTGTCCATCGCCATCGCCGTTCCCATCGGCGTGAGTGCAGGGATCTATATGGCCGAATTCGCTACCCCGAAAATCAAGACGGTATTCGGGCTGTTTTTCGATATTCTGGCCGGTATCCCCTCCATCCTGGTGGGGCTGTTCGGTTTCAGCGTGGCGGTCTTTCTTCATCACCGGGTGTCGCCACGCATCATGCCCTGCCTGTTGATTTCGGCCCTGTCATTGGCCTTTTTGGTGTTGCCTTATCTCATTCGCACGACCCAGGTCGCTCTGGAAAGCCTGCCCCGACCGGTTCGCATCACCGCTCCGGCCTTGGGCGCAACACGCTTGCAGACCATTTTCTGGGTGCTCTTGCCCCAGTCCCTTTCCGGTATTGTCAGTGGGGTGATTCTGTCCATTGGCCGCTGCGCCGAGGATACGGCGGTGATCATGCTTACCGGCGCGGTGGCCACCGCCGGCGTGCCGACGTCCTTGTTGGCCAATTACGAAGCCCTGCCGTTTTTCATCTATACGATCTCGGCCCAGTACGCCGACCAGGCGGAACTGATGCGAGGATACGGCGCGGCGATCGTGTTGCTGGCCATTTGTGCGATTTTGTTTGTCCTGGCGACGCTCATTCGACACCGGCTGGCGGATCATTTGCTCTATGGTACGCGCTGATCAGGAGAATCGCATGTTCCCACCCGACGGGATAAAAATCAAAGTCCGCAACCTGTCCTTCGCCTATGGAGAGAATACGGTCCTTGACGATCTTACGCTGGATATCATGGGGCAGGCCATCACCGCGGTAGTCGGTCCCTCGGGCCAGGGAAAATCCACGTTGCTTTCCATTTTTAACCGTCTTTGGGAAGACATCCCCGGCACACAGATGCGCGGCAGTGTGCACATCCATTTGGATAAGGTGTACAGGGACATCTACCATCGGTCATGTTCGCTGCCGGAACTGCGTCGTCAGGTGGGCATGGTGTTTCAGATCCCCAACCCGCTGCCCATGAGCATCTTTAAAAACGTGGCCTTTCCCCTTAAATTGAGCGGCGTATCGGGCAAACGCCAAATCCGACACGCCGTGGAAGGGGCGCTCAAACAGGCGTTTTTATGGGACGAGGTCGCGGATCGGCTGCACGAAGACGCCCGACATCTCTCCGGCGGCCAGCAGCAGCGGCTCTGTATCGCCAGGGCGCTGGTGCTTAAGCCGGAAGTGCTGCTCCTGGACGAGCCCACCTCGTCCCTCGATGCCGTCGCTACTGAGACGATCGAACAATTGATCTGCAGTTTAGAAAAGCGCTGCACCATCGTAATGGTGTCCCACGACATGGCCCAGGTCGAACGGATTGCCGATCACTGGTTGAGGTTGTCCGAGGGGAGGATTGTCAGAGAATGACCCGAAAATCACAATAACCATACTTCGTCGTCGAAGCCCTTGGCTGTTCTGTCATAGGGTTCAGTTAGCTTTTAGCCGTTAGCAATTAGTGGGCTTAATCACCATTTCGGCCAAGAAATGCGTGACGGATGTGCGGTAGGGGCGACCGGCCGGTCACCCCTACGGTGAGGCTGTAATTCAAGTCCTATAGGGATGTGATCGGCGGTTCACCCTCATGGTCGAAACGATGATCAAGGCCCAATCAGCTCAGATGAAACGTGGTGACCGCTCCCACGCAGAGCATGGGAGCGAGGAGGGAAACCGAGCATGGGAGCGTAGGATGGTGTTCGCTCCAATTTACATCTGGTTCCCAAGCTCTGCTTGGGAACCCTCAGCGCTGAAAAAATTCGCCGGGGCTGCGCCCCGCCGCCCACCGGCCCGAGGCCCATACCCGCTGCGGACACGCCCTGGCGAGCCCTGGCGGCTGCGCACGCCGTGCCCGCCAGGGCTGGTTCCTCCGCTGGCGTCCGCGTCGGCTCGGTCGGTTCTCACTAATTTTGCAAAAGGTAAAAAGGGTAAAAACAAAAATGTAAAACTAACGAGTTCTGGCAAGGCGGAAGCCCAGGTAGTAGATCCGGCCGTCCGGCGAGCCCCCGTAGCGAACGGCCGAACGGCAATACCTGGCGTAGTTGCCCCAGCTGCCGCCCCGGCTCACCCGGTCCTCGCCCGATGAGGGGCCGTTGGGATCGGTCACCGAACCAGTGGGATAATCCCCATGCCTATCCTGGCACCATTCCCAAACATTGCCGTGCATGTCGTAAAGCCCCCAGGCATTGGCAGGGAAACTGCCCACGGCAACCGGCTTATTTCGGTATCGGCCTTTACTGCAGCCGGGCATGGGATAGTTGCCATCGTAATTCGCCTGATCCGTGGACAAACAGTCACCAAAGGAAAATGGGGTTTTTGTTCCCGCCCGGGCCGCATACTCCCACTCCGCCTCGGTGGGCAGGCGGTACTTGTCGGTGCCTTCCTTTTGGTTGAGCTTTTGGATAAAGGTCTGGGCGGAGGTCCAGGAGACCTTTTCCACCGGGCAATCGTCCCCGCAGTTCTTGAACCCGGACGGGTTGCTGCCCATCACCCGTTTCCACTGGCCCTGGGTCAGCTCCGTGGTCTGCAGGTAGTACCCACGGGTCAGGGTCACCCGGTGCTGGTGTTCGTCCTTATCCCTTTTCGGTTCATTGCTCGGGCTGCCCATCATGAACGTGCCGGGCCGGATGAATACGAATTCCATGTCCAGGCTGTTGGTGATGCGGGATTGGCCGGTCGCTGTCGCCGATGGCGAAACCACCGGGGCCGGCCGCGCCGCCGGCTCGGTGCCGGCCAACCGGAAGCCGATGCGCTTGTCCTCTCCGGCGGAAAGGCTCACCCAACGGGTCTGCTTGCCATAACCGGCGGCCGATACTTCCACATGGTAGTCCCCGGGTGCAAGATCCATCCCCTGCTGAAACACCGGGCCGATGTTGAGGATCCGCACTCGGGCTTTGGATGGCTCGGTGTTCACGTAAAGACGCCCCGTCTTGGGGCCTTGCTCGGTCAGCCAAGCCTCGAGCGAGGCCGTGCGGCCGGCGCTTATCTCCACATCGGTGCGGTAAGTGTCGTAGCCCTTCTTTTTCACCTGCACCCGGTGGGAACCGGTGCTCAGCGCCATGGCCGTTAGCGGCGTGTTGCCAATCAACCGGCCGTCCACGATCACCTCGGCGTCGGAAACGTTGGCGGTTACGGAAAGGCGACCTTGGGTTGACGTTGGCGTGTCGGTGACCGCACCCGAACTGGCCAGATATACCCGGCCCATTAGCGATGAAGAATCCCATGGGAGTTGGCTGCCATTCGTTTTTGCATAGACGTCCTTGCGGACATTCCTGAAGACCTCCTCTACCATCAGATCCCGGTTGGTCATATATTTCAGGATGTATTGCGTATAAATACCGTTGCGACCCTCACCGTCGGCCGCCACCGATCCGGGCGATGTGGCATAGGCAACGAACGAGCCACGGCTGGCCTGCATGATGCTCAACCCCCGGTTGGCGCTGCGGAAAATTCGTTTGAAGGGATTGTCCCGGCATGCGTCCAGAATGACGATATTGACCTTGCTTCCCGAATCCTCCATGGCCCCTAATACACGGCCGGCATTTACCGCCTCAAACTCCACATCTTTTTCTCGCTTGATGTGCACATCCACCGGTATTAAATAGTTATTCCCACGAATCTGCATCCCGTGACCGGCAAAGAAAAACAAGCCCACGTCCGATCGCCTGAGCTTTTGGTTGAACCGGTCGATGGCATCCAGAAAGCATTGAAATTAATGGATTCCGGCCTGCGCCGGAATGACGTCAAACTGGAATTTTTACTTTTTATGAGAGCATCAAATGTTGTTATAGACGCGGTTATCTACAAATCCAACGTTGCAAAAAATGGTTTCCGTGTGACCGTATCTGTCACACGCTTCTGATATTGTGGCTTCAATCCCAGGGACTTGATCATCGTTTCGGCCACCTTGTCGATGGTGGGCAATGCCCACCCTACGCATATCGGTTTGAACGCCAGGAAATTACCGAAATCGCCACCCGTGCATACAGTCGGCTGGCCGAAACGATGATCAAGGCCAATCCCAGCAAGGGAGACCACCAGTATCAATTATCAATTTTACAATCACAGAAGATTATTCGTAACCCCTTTTTCAACCATCAACGCAAAGGACAACACCATGACCGATCAAGCCGACCTGCCCGCCGTCTCCATGGCCAATACCAAGAAAGAGCTGCTGGAAGCCTACGAAATCGCCAAAAAGCGCGTCGAAAACCAGGACAAGGATCTGCTGGACGCCGAAAAGGCCCGCAAGCGCATGGAAAAACAGGTGGCCACGGCCACGGCCGATGCCCAGGCCGCTCAGGACCCCGTGCAACGTCTGCACGATCTGCGCAGCGCCATCAGCCGCGAGCTCGGCGATCTGGCGGAACGCTTTGAAAACGAGATCGAAACCTACCGTAAAATCCAGTCGGCCATCGACACCAAGCAAGCCGAGCTGGACACCATTTACCAGGTAGAAACAGCCGCCTCCGACCTGGCCGCCTTGATCGACGCCCAGCGGATTAAAAAAGAGCAGTTTGATCAGGAGATGAGCACGCAAAAAGCGGCCTTTGAAGCCGACATGCAGGAGATGCGTACCCAGTGGCAGCGCGAGAAGGCCGATCATGACCGGCAGGTCGCCGAAGAGAAGGCGACCCTTACAAAAGATCGCCAGCGGGAAAAGGAAGAGTACGAGTATGCCTTTACCCGTGAAAAGGCGCAGCGTAAAAATGCCTTGGAAGACGAGTTGCAGACCTTGGAAAAAGAAATCGCCGCCAAGCGCAGCGAATTCGAGATCAGTGTTCAGGAGCGAACGGCAGCCCTTGATGCCCGCGAGGAAACGGTTGCGGCCCGCGAAAAAGAGATGGACGGTCTGCAAAAAGAGGTGGATGGATTCCCCAAACGCCTTGAAACCGCCATTCAAGCGGCAGGAGCGGACACCACCAAACAGCTGACCCGCGATTTTGAAAGTGAAAAGGCCCTGATGCAGGCCCGTTTCGATGGTGAAAAGAACGTGCTGGCCGGGAAAATCGAGGCTCTCGAGAAAATGGTGGCCTCTCAGGAAGTACAAATCAAAGATCTTTCCAAAAAGAGTGAACAGGCCTACGAGAAGGTTCAGGACATCGCCAACAAGGCAGTCTCGGCTTCTCGTCGGGACAGCTATACGCCGCCGTCGTCACGAGGTGCAATCCCTGTTCGTGACGAGGACCAGGGGTAATTCGACCGCTTTTATTTTCAATCGTTATCATGCATCCTTTGATGCGTTGCATGTTAGTTCTGCCCGCAATCGAAGCGTTAAAGTCAGGATACGGTACCCTCGGCCAGCCGTACAATCACCCCCCATACATGGTCGCGCAGTTGTTCCGGCGTCATGGCGCAAAAAGTCGCATAGGGAATTGCCGGTCCGATGGTCACGCGCACCGGCTTGGGCGTCAGCTGAAACGACCCCTTGGGGTTGTATTCGAAAAGCCCCCTGACGGCAAACGGCAAAATGTCGGCGCCAGCCTGGCGGGCCAAATGAAAGGGGCCTTTCTTGAACGGTCCCATTCGGCCGGTCAGGGTGCGATGGCCCTCGGGCAGGATGATGATGGACGCGCCGGATTCGAGTCGTTGCCGGGCGATGTCCAGACTCTCCTTGGCTTTTTCCAGGTTGCGGCGGTGGATGGGGATGCATCCCCAGCGGGTGATCAGGCTGCCCCAGAGCGGAATGGAGAAGTGATAGGCCGCTTCCACGGCCACATAGGTCAAGGGGATCGCCGCGGGGATCACGAACAGATCGAACAGGCTCTGGTGGTTGCCCATGATCAAATAGGTTTTTCGGGGATCGATGTGCGCCAGACCCGTGACCGTCAGGCGGATACCCATGATGCGCGTCTGGATACGAAAAAGGCGCCGGGCTAATGCAAACACACGCTTGCGGGGCAACACGAACAAGCCGACGGATAAAATGGTGAAGGTCAGGGCGAAAAAGAGCGTTCCTGTCATCCAAAGCAGCGCCGATCGTAATGGTTTCATGCAAAATACCAGTGAAATATGATAACGCTATGATATAAATGTGCCGTCAAAATATACACGACACCTATTTCACAGGCACCCTCTTTATGGCAACAACAATGGTAAAACATGACGGATTCGTAAAAACATAAAGTGAACCAACATGGCTGATCCAAAACGATTTCGCTTTTCCATCGACCGCGGGGGCACGTTTACCGACGTTTACGCCGAAGTGCCGGGCGAGCCCGGATTCCGGGTGGTCAAACTGCTTTCCGAAGACCCCCAGAACTACGACGACGCTCCCCGGGAGGGGATCCGGCGAGTGTTGGCCGAGGTCACCGGCATGGACATTCCCAAGAACAGTGTGCCGGCCGATATGATCGAATGGATCCGCATGGGCACCACCGTGGCCACCAATGCCCTGTTGGAGCGTAAAGGCGCCCGCTGCGCGCTCTTGGTCACCCGGGGATTCCGGGACATCCTGCAGATCGGCAACCAGGACCGGCCCGATATTTTCGATCTCAAGATCCGTAAGCCGGATCTTTTATACGAAACCGTGGTGGAAGTGGATGAACGCCTGCGCCTGCTCCATCACCATGAGAAAACCCCCGAAGGCCCGGTGGTCGAGGGCATCACCGGCGAGCGGCTGGTGGTGCGCCGGGCCCTGAATGTGGCGGGTTTGCGGCCCCGGCTGCAACAGATCCTGGACCGGGGCATTCGCAGCCTGGCTGTGGTATTCATGCACGCCTATGCCTGGCCGGAGCACGAACTGGCCGTGGGACGTCTGGCCCGGGAGATCGGGTTCACCCAGATTTCCCTCTCTTCCCAGGTGATGCCCATGGTCAAGCTGGTGGCCCGGGGCGACACCACCATGACCGACGCTTATCTCAATCCCCACATCCAGAACTACCTGAACGGCTTCCGCGACGGATTCACCGGCAGTCTCAAGGATACGGGACTGCTGTTCATGCAGTCCGACGGCGGTTTGGCCCGGGCCGACGATTTCACCGGCAGCCGGGCGATTCTTTCGGGACCGGCCGGCGGGGTGGTGGGCTATGCCATGACCACCCTCGGCGAGACGGAGCGACAGCCGGTGATCGGTTTCGATATGGGCGGGACATCCACGGATGTATCGCGTTTCGGCGGGGAATATGAGCTGGTTTTTGAAACCGAAACCGCCGGGGTGCGCATTCAGGCCCCCCAACTGCACATCAAGACCGTGGCCGCGGGCGGCGGCAGCCGGCTTTTTTTCGACGGCGGCATGTTCATGGTCGGGCCCGAATCGGCCGGCGCCCATCCCGGGCCGGTGTGCTACCGTAAAAACGGGCATCTGGCCGTGACCGACGCCAACCTGGTCCTGGGACGACTTCAGCCCGATTTTTTTCCCAACATTTTTGGCCCCACCGAGGATCAGCCCCTGGATGGTAACGCCGCCCGGTCGGCCATGGAAACCCTGGCCCGGACGATCAATGCGCATTACGGCCCCAAGGGCAAGCCGGCCATGACCGTGGAGGAGGTGGCCATGGGCTTCATCCGCGTGGCCAACGAAACCATGGTGCGCCCCATCCGGGAAATTTCGGTTATGCGCGGGTTCGATGTCAAGGACCATATCCTGGCCACCTTCGGCGGTGCCGGCGCCCAGCATGCCTGTGCCATCGCCCGCAGTCTGGGGATTGCCAAGATCTTCATCCACCGTTTTTCCGGTATCCTGTCGGCCTACGGCATCGGCATGGCCAATGTGGTCGCCGAGCGTCAGCAGCCGGCCGCCGTGATTTACACCGATGGCGCCTATCAGGATCTGCTCGATCGGCTGACGGCCCTGCAGGAGGATGCGCGGCACGAATTGATGGCCCAGGGATTCACATCCGATCAGATCCATGCCGTTCGTTATCTGAACATGCGCTACGACGGCACGGATACGGCACTCATGATCCCCGAACCCGAGGATGGCGATTTTGCCGCTGCCTTCAAGGCCACCTACCGCCGGGAATTCGGCTTCGATCTGACCGACCGCGATATCCATGTGGACGATCTGCGGGTCCGTGCCCAGGGCCGGGCCGCCGGCCTGCGCCAGATCCCCATCGAGACGGCCGATGCGCCGGCTGTACCGATGGACCGCCAGCCCTGCTATTTCGAGGGCGGCTGGCGCGAGACCGCCATTTTTCACATGCGCGATCTCAAGGGCGGTCATGCCATCGAGGGCCCGGCGATGATCATTCAGGAGACGGCCACCATCGTGGTCGAGCCGGATTGCCGGGCCACGGTCAACCGCTTCGGTGACATCGAGATTCAGGTGGGCCAACGCGGGGCAGGGTGCCTGGATACCCGTGTGGATCCGGTCCAACTGTCCATTTTCAGCAATCTGTTCATGTCCATCGCCGAGCAGATGGGCCGTATGCTGCAGAAGACCGCCATCTCCACCAACATCAAGGAACGCCTGGATTTCTCCTGTGCCCTGTTCGGTCCGGAGGGCAACCTGGTGGCCAACGCACCTCACCTGCCCGTTCATCTGGGATCCATGAGCGCCGCGGTTAAGGAGCAGATCCGGCGTCAGGCCGGCCAGCTCAAGCCCGGCGACGTACTGGTCTCCAACCACCCGGCGGCCGGCGGCAGCCACTTGCCCGATATCACCGTCATCACACCCGTTTTCCGGGAGGGACAGATCATTTTTTGGGTGGCCAGTCGCGGCCACCACGCCGACATCGGCGGGATTTCCCCCGGTTCCATGCCGCCCAACTCCCGGCGCATCGAGGAAGAGGGGGCCTGTATCACCTCCTTCAAACTGGTGCAAAACGGTGTCTTCCAGGAGCAGGGCATTGCCGATCTGCTGCTGGCTCCGGGCAAACTGACCCCTCAACCGGGCCGACCGGCGATTTCTGGAACGCGGCTGTTGTCCGATAACATCTCCGATCTCAAGGCCCAGGTGGCCGCCAATCAAAAAGGCATCGAACTGGTGCTGGAGATGGTCGATCATTACGGGCTGGATGGGGTCCAGGCCTATATGGGCCATGTCCAGGACGCCGCCGAGTCGGCCGTGTGCAGCCGCCTCCAGGAACTCTCCCGGGCCAAAGGCATGGCAGAAAAAGACACGGTCAACGCCGTGGACTACCTGGATGACGGCAGTCCCATCAGACTGTCACTGACCATCGACCGTCGGGACGGCAGCGCCGTGTTCGACTTTACCGGTACCGGTCCGGAGATCTGGGGTAACTGCAACGCCCCGGCTGCGGTGACCCGTTCGGCGATTCTCTACAGCCTGCGTTGCCTGATCGAAAAGGATCTGCCGCTCAACGACGGCTGCCTGATTCCCATCACCATCCATATCCCCGAGGGCAGTCTGTTGGATCCGTCCCCGGACGCGGCCGTGGTCGGGGGGAACGTGCTCACTTCCCAGCGGGTGGTGGACGTGGTGCTAAAGGCCTTTGGGGTGGCGGCCGCCTCCCAGGGATGCATGAATAACTTTACCTTTGGCAACGATCGGTTCGGGTACTATGAGACCATTGCCGGTGGGGCCGGGGCCGGTCCCACCTGGCATGGCCAGACTGGCGTGCACACCCACATGACCAACACGCGCATCACCGACCCGGAAATTCTCGAACGACGCTATCCGATTCTGCTTCACGAATTTTCCATCCGCACAGGGTCCGGCGGGGATGGGCGGCATCGCGGCGGCGATGGCCTGGTGCGCGAGGTGGAATTCCTCGAGCCGCTGACCATGGCCATCCTTTCCGAGCGCCGGGTCTTTGCTCCTTACGGTCTGGAGGGAGGCCAACCGGGTAAGCGTGGGGAGAACATCTTCATTCGTCGAGACGGACGCCGGCTGAACCTGGGGGCCAAGAACGAAATTTTGGCCCGGCCCGGCGATCGGTTCCGGATTCTCACGCCAGGTGGCGGTGGGTTTGGCTCTTAGGGGCGAATGGCGGGTCGACCCTAAAAGACCCACTTGTTTGCCCCAAGCCAGCGCCATTGAACCGTTATTCGCTATCCATGCCCGGATTTCCCGTAGGGGCACGGCGCGCCGTGCCCCTACACCCACCTGCGAACGATTCGGCAAGCCTGTTTCCGGTTCGGTGCCAACGATTGTTCGGGCATTCAAATCCGCCGTCACCCGGCGTGTTAACGAAACGCGCTGCACACCCGGTGCAAAACTCTGGCAACGCAACTACTGGGAACACATCATCCGCAGCGAACCAGAATTGAGAGGACTACGCGAGTACATCCACAACAATCCAATTAGGTGGTCCCTGGACCGATTATATGTGGCGCCGTAAAAATGCCTTGTTTAACGGATATGAGGGCGAAAAATTTTTCGCCCCACATTAAACACCGACTCGCGCAACGCGGTTCATTGACCATGGATATCGGCTCTCCATCGACAGTCGGCATTGATTACCAAAAAATAATGTTGCCGATGCGCTAACTACCTTTCTTTGATTACAAATCCGATATCGTGGAAAGCCGCAGCTCCACCTTGACAACGTCGGCGACCTCGCCTATTTTTTCCTTGGTCAACCGCCGGCCCCCCGCCGGTGCACTTTCCGCCAAAAAGCGAATACAACAAGGAGAGCATCGTGCCGCTTGAAGCACTCAAAACCCAAATTGAGGAGAAACATCTCGTCGTCAACCGCATCCGGGAGGAAATCGGCAAGGTCATGGTCGGTCAGCGGGAATTGATCGACGGCCTGCTCATGGGAATCTTCACCCGCGGTCATATTCTCATCGAGGGTGTCCCCGGTCTGGCCAAGACCAGTGCAGTCAAGGCCCTGGCCGACACGGTCGATGCCGATTTCAAGCGCATCCAGTTCACGCCCGATCTGCTGCCCGCCGATTTGGTGGGAACCGAGGTGTATCGCCCCAAAACCGGTAATTTTACCATCAAGAAAGGTCCCCTGTTCAACAACATTATCCTGGCCGATGAAATCAACCGTGCGCCCTCCAAGGTCCAGTCGGCCCTTTTGGAGGCCATGCAGGAACGCCAGGTGACCATCGGGGACACCACCTTTCCGCTTCCCGACCCCTTTCTGGTACTGGCTACCCAGAATCCCATCGAGCAGGAGGGAACGTACCCGTTGCCCGAGGCCCAGGTTGACCGGTTTATGCTCAAGCTGCTCATCGATTACCCGGACAAGGCCGAGGAAAAAGAGATCATGAAACGGGTCGGTTTCGATGCCCCGGATCCGGTCCAGTCTGTCTTGAACCCGACGGAAATCAGCGCCGTGGCCGGGTTGATCAACAACGTTTACATGGACGAAAAGCTCAAAGACTATATCGTCGATCTGGTTTTTGCCACGCGCAAGCCGCAGGCCTATAATATCGACGTGGCCCAGTACATCCAGTTCGGTGCCTCACCCCGGGCCACGATTTTTCTCAGTTTAGCCGCCCGGGCCTACGCCTTTTTGCAGGGGCGAGCCTACGTGACGCCCCAGGATGTCAAAACCATCGCGCCGGCCGTGCTACGTCACCGCATCCTGTTGACCTACGAAGCCGAGGCCGAGGATATCGATACGGATCAGATCGTCGGGCGTATTTTTGATTCAGTAGAGGTGCCGTAACGATTGGTAATGTCTCGGCCCGTCATTCCGGCGGATGCCGGGCACGCAGTGAAGCTTTAGCGCTATCCAGGAAACCATTAGAAAAGATGGAACCTGCTGTATACATATTGGCAAGCAAACGAAATGAAACACTTTATACCGGTGTGACGTCTAATTTGGTTAAACGGGTATGGGAACACAAAAACAATGTTGTGAGCGGCTTCACCAGACGCTACAACATTCACCAATTGGTTTGGTACGAACTCCATGAGTCCATGGAATCGGCTATCCAAAGGGAAAAGCAACTTAAAAATTGGCAGCGAAAATGGAAACTGGATTTGATAGAGAAATTCAATCCATCGTGGAAGGATTTGTACGACAGGATCGTATGATATTTACCTGGCGACTAAATAAGTGAGACAGCGTCATGCCGGACTTGATCCGGCATCCAGCAATTATCTGGATTCCGGCCTTCGCCGGAATGACGAATGCTTTGTATCTTTTGTTGTCGAAGTAATTACATCTTAAAAAGTTTGAGAATTGATATTGACGTTATTCGGGCAAATGTCAGAATTCTTCCAATTCTATATGTTCTGGATGCCGGGTCAAGCCCGGCATGACGGAACCGGAACCTTAATATAGAATCATAACACACTATGCTTTCTCCCGAGATCATAAAGAAAATCAAAAAGGTCCACATCAAAACCGGCCGTATGGTCAATACCATCATGGCCGGACAGTACCGGTCGATTTTCCGGGGGGCGGGTATCGAGTTCGAGGAAGTGCGCGAGTATACGCCCGGTGACGATGTCAAAAGCATCGACTGGAAGGTGTCGGCTCGCATGGGCAAGCCCTTTATTAAGCGCTACCGTGAGGAACGCGAGCAGGTGGTCATGCTGCTGGTGGACATGAGTGCCTCGGGCCGCTTCGGCACCACCGGCAGCATCAAGCGCGAGACGGCGGCCGAGATCGCCGCCATTCTGGCCTTCAACGCCATTCGCAACAACGACAAGGCCGGGGCGATTCTCTTTACCGACCAGGTGGAACGTTATATCCCACCCAAGAAGGGCTCGGCCCATGTGTGGCGGCTGATCCGTGAGATTTTCACGTTTCAGCCGGAAAACCCCGGCACCGATATCGTTGCCGCCGTGGATTTTCTGGCCCGGGTGTGCCGCAAGCGGACCGTGGCCTTTTTGGTTTCCGACTTTCTCACCGAGCACTTCGACCGGCAAACGACCCTGCGCATTCGCTCGGCGGCCCGCAAGCATGAACTGGTCAGTATCCTGGTTACCGACCCTGGCGAATTCCGTTTGCCCGAGGGGGGCATCGTGGCCCTGCGGGATCTGGAGAGCGGCGCCGTAAAATACCTGGATGCCGGTGACCGTCGGTCCCGCCAGCGCTTTCGGGAATGCCGCCAAGCCGTCCATGACCGTATTCTACAGACCCATAAAAATATGGACTTGGATTGTATTGAAATGCCCACCGACGGCGATGCGGCCGACGCCTTGGTGCGTTATTTCAGATATCGGGAGCGACGGCGCCGATGAAGATGACGAAAACAGGGGCCAGCGTGGTTGTCGGATTGATATTGTGGCTGGCATTCGGGGTTGCCGGGCCGGCGCTGGGTGCGGAAGATATTCATCCGGCTGTACCAGAGGCCTCGCCCCAACCGAGCCAGGCTCCTGTGGATACGTCGGCACCCATGACCGACATCCACGACATCCGGCCGCCGGTGCCGATGGGCGTCGATGCCGCCTGGCTGATGCCCGTGCTGCTGACCCTGGCCGGCGTCTTCATTTTGGCGGCCCTGATTTGGTGGTGGCGCCATCACCGAAAGAAGCGAACCATCGAAACCATCGTTCCCGAACTGCCACCGGAGATGGTTGCCATGCAGGCCCTGGATGCGATCAGCGACGTTCGCGGACAGGAAGGCAAGGCGTTTTACTTTCGTCTGTCGGCCATCTTGCGCCAGTATATTTTCGGTCGCTTTGGCGTGGGAGCACCGGAAATGACCACCGAGGAGTTTTTGCCCTGCATCAACCGTCTTCCCCTGGACCGGGAACTGTCCCGCCAGTTGAAGGATCTCTGCCGGGCCATGGAACCGGTCAAGTTTGCGGGCGGAACAACCGTGGAAAAGCAGATGGAAGCCGATTTTTTCTTCGTGCGCGCCTTCGTGCGCCAGACCACACCGGCGTTAGAAGTGGATGAACAGGTGGATAATGAAAAAAAATCCAAAAAACAAATTCCAATTCTCAAATAAATTTCAATATCCCAATCAGAAACACAATCATCACCAGATTGTATGGTTTGATAATTCGATTGTTGGGATTTGTTTGTTATTTGCTTTTTGATCATTGGGATTTGGTATTTTATGCTGCGTTTCACCACACCATGGTATTTTCTGCTGCTTTTGCTCGTGCCGTTGCTCGTCTGGTACCGACGCCGGCGGCACCGGCCACCGACACTGGCCAGCAGTGCGCTCTTTCCGGTGGCCGATGTTGACTCTTCACCTGCCTTGCGGCTGCGGCCATTGGTGCCGGCCATCAAATACGCGGCCCTGGTGCTGATGATCGTCGCCCTGGCCAGGCCCCAGTGGGGAACCGAGCGTACCGAGGTGCAGACCGAAGGCATCAACATCGTGTTGGCCCTGGATCTGTCCGAGAGCATGGCGGCGCTTGATTTCAAGCGGCAGGGCCGCGTGGTCAACCGCCTCGAGGCGGTCAAGGGCGTGGTCGAGGATTTCGTGGCCGGCCGCACGGGAGACCGCATCGGCATGGTGGTTTTCGGCACCCATGCCTACACCCAATTGCCGCTTACCCGCGACTACAACACCATGGTCAGCATGCTGGAGCGGCTCAAAATCGGTGCCGCCGGCGAGCGCACGGCCATCGGCGATGCCATCGGCATCAGCATCAAGCGGCTGGCCGACATCGAGAGCAAATCCAACATCATCATTCTGCTCACCGATGGGCAGAGCAATGCCGGCGAATTGTCTCCGGAAACTGCCGGCCAGATCGCCAAGGAGAAGCAGATCAAGATCTACACCATCGGCGTGGGCACCCGGGGCAAGGCACCTTTCCTGATCAATGACCCGCTTTTCGGGGAGCGCTATGTCTACCAACGGGTCAATATCGACGAGGATACACTTAAAGTCATCGCCGAGAAAACCGGGGGGCTCTATTTCCGGGCCGAAGACCTGGGCGGGTTGCAGCAGATCTATGACACCATCGACAAGCTGGAAAAGACCGAGGTCAAGGTAGACATTTTCGCCGATTACAGCGAAATCTACCCCTGGCTGTTGATTCCGGCCATCGTGCTATTGCCCCTGTATGTAATACTGCGCAATACAAGGTATCTGGTGGTACCATGAGTTTTTTTCGAGTCGAAATGCTGTTTTTCATCTGGGTCGTACCGTTGCTCGTGCTGATGATCGTGTATGGCATGCGACGGCGCAGGGGGATTTTGCACCGGTTTTCATCCATGCATGGACTGGCCGCCATCGTTCCCGAATCGGCCGAGCGTCGGCGATGGATCAAGGCCGCCCTGTTGGCGACGACGGTCCTTTTTATTGCCCTGGCCCTGGCCGGCCCCAAATACGGATTCCGTTGGCAGGAGATTCGCCAACACGGCGTGGATATCATCATCGCCCTGGACTGCTCACGCTCCATGACCGCCGCCGATATCAAGCCGTCCCGCTTGGAGCGGGCCAAGCGCGAGGTGTTTGATTTGCTCGCCATGCTTCAGGGGGATCGTGTGGGGCTGGTGGCCTTTGCCGGCAGCGCCTTTTTGCAGTGTCCGCTGACCCTCGACTATGATGCCTTCAACCTTTTTCTGAATGCCCTGTCGCCGGATTATCTGCCGGTGGGCGGGACCGATATTACCGGCGCCCTGAAGACGGCCGTGGACGGCTTCGATCCGAAAAGCGGCGCCGACAAGGCCATTATTCTCATTACCGATGGTGAGAACACTGGTGACGGCGATCCGATCGCGGCGGCGGAAACGCTCAAAGAAAATAAAATCAAACTGTTCTGTGTGGGCGTGGGCGGCAGTGATGGGGTGCCTATTCCCGAGGCGTCGGGCGGCTTCAAGAAAGACAAGAACGGACAGATCGTGCTGTCGCGCCTGGACGAGACGACATTAAAGAAAATGGCCGTGGTCACCGGTGGCACCTACGTGCGCTCCGTGGCCGGGGATATGGATCTGGATGCGATTTATACCGACGAGATTCGTCGCAGCATGGATGCCCAAACTCTGACTTCCAGTCGCAAGCAGGTGTGGGAGGACCGCTTTCAGTGGCCCCTGGCCGTGGCCCTGGTTTGCCTTGTGGCCGAGTTGATGCTGCCCGTGACCCGCAACACCCTGGTTTCGCTAGCATTGGGGACGCTGCTGATATTGCCGGTGGCTCCGGCTCGTGCCAATGACACCCGCGAGGGAATCACGGCCTATGAAAAGGGTGAATTTGAGCAGGCGCTCAAGCATTTCGTGGATGCCCAATTAGAGGCCCCGGACAAGCCCGAATCGCTTTACAATGTGGCCAATGCTTACTATAAAACCGGAAATTTCGATGCGGCCGCGGAGCATTACGAAAAGGTGCTGGAGACCGACGACAAGGCGCTCAAGCAGAAAGCCTTGTACAACCTGGGAAACGCCGAATTCCGGCGCGGCAATGCCAAGGCGGCCATCGACCATTACCAAGCGGCCCTTGACCTTGATCCCGATGACCGGCTGACCAAGGAAAATATGGAATTTGTTCAACAGGTGCTTGAGCAGCAGCAACAGCAACAAAGGCAGCAACCGTCGGATGACAAGAAGCAGGACCCGCAGGATCAAGAGCAAAAGCAAGACCAGCAGAACCAATCGCCGTCCGAGGAAGAGCAGAATCAGGAGCAGCAGGCGGGCCCGGAACAGAAACAATCCCCGGATGAACAGCAAGGACAAAAGCAACCCGACCCCGGGGATGAGAGCGAACAGGCGCAGAATCAGCAACCAGCACCGTCCGATGCCGCTCAGCAGGATGAGTCCCAAGCGGATCAACAGGCTGGGACGGGATCACCAACGGATCCGTCTGAGGAGCAGACCGGTGATCCGGGTCAGGCCGAGCGGATGCTCAACCGCTTGCAGGACCAGCCGGGACGGGCCTTGATGCCGGCAAGGGGCGAGCAGCGGGTAGAGAAGGACTGGTAAATGGGGCGGCGGCGTAAAACGTCCATTATCGGCGTTACGCGACTCCATCGTCACTCCAACGTACTTGATGTACGCCTCCGTTCCTCAGGATCCGCAAGCCTTGATCCTGGACGTTTTACGCCGCCTGGAAACTGGTATTTATGCTTTTATCGTTTTTCAATGGATTGTTAACAGGAGTTGGTTCGTGATGCCAGACCTGATCCGGTATTCAGACTGCGTTGAATTAACTGGATAGCGCTAAAGCTTCACTGCGTGCCCGGCCTTCGCCGGAATATCGCAAACATTGGACGCTACGGCTTTTATGATGAAGTCAATGCTAAAAACGCTCGTTACTACCATAATCATTTTGTTGTTGACGGCCATGGCCGCCGAGGCCGCCAGCGTTCGTGCCGTGGTGGATCGCAACCGGGTCACGGTGGGTGAGTCGATCAGCTTGCAGCTCACCATCGAAGGGGGCGACGGCGAGGCCGACCTGTCCGGCCTGAGTGATTTCAAGGTCGTTTCCCGTGGCTCCACGAGTAGTTTTCAGATGATCAACGGCCGCACCTCCCGCCAGCTCATTTACAACTACGCGCTGATTCCCCTCAAGTCCGGTGACCTGACCATTGCCGCCATCCCCGTGACCATCGACGGCCAGGTCCACTATACGATCCCCATCAGCATCAGGGTCTCGGAGGAGCCGCCGGCCGACAGCGGCCAACGGGATGTGTATGTGACGGCAAGTCTTTCGACCGACTCCCCCTGGATCGGTCAGCAGATCATCTACACCTTTCGCCTGTTCAATGCCGTGCAGGTGGCCGATGCCAAGTTCCAGGCGCCGGAATTCGACGGGTTTCACGCCGAGGAGATCGAAGACCGCAAGTCCAATCGCACCCTGATCAACGGCCGGGAGTTTATCGTCACCGAGGTGGCGTTCGTCCTGGTGCCCGTGAAGAGCGGGCCGCTGACCATTGAACCGGCAGTGCTTCAGGTGGGACTGGTTCAGCGCAGTCGCCGGCCGCGCCCCTTTTCCGGAATGGATGCCTTTTTCGGCCGCACGGAGATGACCACCCGCGTGTTGCAGACCGATCCGCTGATGGTCACGGTGCGCGAGCTGCCCAAACGACCGCCGGGAGCCGCCTTTTCGGGGTTGGTGGGGCGGTTTGATCTTCGTGCCGCCTTGGACAAGACCGAACTTCAGGTGGGCGACTCCACCACCCTGGCCATCACCATCAGCGGCAGGGGCAATATCATGGACGCCGCCGCACCGGCAGTTCCGGCGCCTGAGGGATTTAAAACCTATGCCGACAATCCCGAGGAGAAGATCCAGAAAGATACCAGCGGTGTTTCGGGCAGCAAAACCTTTCGCACGGCCCTGGTGCCGGTCAAGCCGGGACAATACCGCATCGATCCGGTCAGGCTGACCTATTTTGACGTGGAGCGGGGGGATTACCGGACCCTCTCCTCAACGGCCTTCGACGTTCACGCCTCGCCGTCGAAAACGGCGACCACCGATATCGATGTATTCCGGGCCGCGCCTACCGAGGTGCCATCGCTTAAAAAACGGGTGGAGTTCACCGGTCGGGATATCCTGCCCCTCAAGGAGGGCCTGGACGCCCTGGAAACCAATCGCCGATTGTCACCAACCGGGTTCGGTGGATTGCTGGCCCTTCCCATTCTGTGTTTCGTCGTCACCCTGATGGCCATGCGCATGTCCCGCAAAGATGAATCCCCCAGACGGGTCATGGCCGATCGGGCCCGTCAGGCCCTGAAAACCGCGGCGGTTTCGGGGACCTCGGACGCCGATTATCTTTCGGCCCTATACCGTGCCCTGGTTTCGGCCATCCTGGGCAGCCAGGACACCATGGGCACATCGCTCACCTGGTCCGAGGCCAGGTCGCGCCTGCTGGCGGTCGGTTGGGACGCGGAGGCGGCCGATGACGCCGCCCGCTTGCTGGAGGAAATCGAATCCTTCAATTACTCGGGCCAGACCCTCGACACGGACAAACGGGCCGATTTGCTGGATCGGTGCCGGCAGACGGTGCGGAGGCTGGCACGATGAAACCCTGGATCACAACCATCGTTGGACTGCTGCTGATTTTCTCGATCCTTACCGGCGTGATGGCATCCGAAAACGCCCGTATTTTCATGGACGGTACCGCAGCCTATGGCAATGGAGACTGGCCCGCGGCCATCAACGCCTTTGAACAGCTTGCCGGCAAGGGCATCCAAAACGGCCGTTTGTTTTACAACCTCGGCAATGCCTACCTGAAAAACGACGATCTGGGCCATGCTATGCTCTGGTACGAGCGCGCCCTGAAATACATTCCCCACGATCCTGATCTGAAGTTCAACCATGACTATGCGCTCACGTTGACAAAGGATGAACGGGGAGAACAGACTTCTCCGCTATTGCGCATTCTCTTTTTCTGGAAATACCAGCTCAGTCCGGATACCATCCGCTGGATCGCCCTGGTCCTCAATGCTGGTCTCTGGGTATCCATGGCCGTGCTGGCCATCCGTAAAAAACATCTGCTGCGACCCAGTATCATCCTGGTTGCCGCGGCCACCCTGATCTTTTCCGCCACGGCGGCGTTCAATTACGTTGAAGCCGCCCGCATCCATAATGCCATTATCCTGCCCGCCGAAGTTCCGATCCGCTCTGGTTTCACCGACAGTGCCACCCAGCTGTTCGTCCTGCACGCCGGGACCAAGGTGAGGGTGGAAAGAACGTCCGGTGACTACCTGCTTATCCGCTACACCCAGGAGAAGATGGGGTGGGTCAAGCAGGCGGATGCGGGAATGATTTGACTTGCGGATTTTTCGTAGGGGCACGGCGCGCCGTGCCCCTACCCGATTCTATCGCCATCAATCAATTTCATTCCCCCCTTGCCAACGGACGTTCCATGCAATAGATTTGCATAAGCATCGTTCTTCCCCTTCAACGTTCGTCAATCCCATCGGAGGCTAATCATGATCAAGTATGTTAAATCGATATTCTATTTGGTTACTGCATGTTATCTGTTAGTTTCATCGGCCTTGGCCGCGGATCGAATTCCGGTTTTCGTTAGCATCGCCCCCCAGGCCTACTTCGTGCAACAAATTGGCAAGGATCATGTGGACGTGCAAATTCTGGTGGAGCCCGGCGCCGACCCGCACACCTACGAGCCCAAACCCCAGCAAATGGTCGCCCTCTCCAAGGCCAAACTGTACTTTGCCGTAGGCATCGAATTCGAAAAGGCCCGGTTGGGTAAGCTTTCCGCCATGAACCCCAACCTGCGCGTCGTGCATACCGACAGTGGCATCCGCAAACTGCCCATGGCCGCCCACAACCATCATTCGCCCCACGATTCCCATGGGCACGAGGATACGGCGCAGATGCCTGCCCCTGATCATGATCATGACCATGGCCCGGGGAATCTCGACCCCCACATCTGGCTCTCTCCGCCCCTGGTGATGTGCCAGGCCCGCGCGATGCTGACCGCCCTGCAGGCGGTTGACCCGACCCATCGATCGGTATATGAAGCCAATTATCGTGCGTTCATCGTGGAACTGGTGGATCTGGACGCACAACTGCGGTCCACCTTTGACCGATTCAAGGGGGCGCCGTTTATGGTGTTTCATCCCTCGTGGGGGACCTTTGCCCACACCTATGGATTGAAACAGGTGGCCATCGAAATCGAGGGCAAGCGTCCCAAACCGGCCCAGTTGAAGGCACTGATCGAGGAGGCCCGCGCTGAAAATATCAAGGTGGTGTTCGTTCAACCCCAATTTTCGACCAAAAGCGCCGAACAAATTTCCAAAGCGATCGATGGCCGGGTGGCCGTCGTCGATCCATTGGCCCGGGACTGGGCGACCAATTTGCGCAAGGCCGCCGAGGAGCTCAAACATGCACTCGATTGATTCCAAGGTCGGTGAACCCATCATTCAGATCACCGACCTCCACTTCGCCTATAACGGGCAGCAGGTCCTTGAAAACGTCAACCTGACGGTTCGGGAAGGCGCTTTCATTGCCATGATCGGCCCCAACGGCGGCGGCAAGACCACGCTGCTCAAGCTGATGCTGGGGCTGCTCAAGCCCGACCATGGAGAGATCCGCGTACTGGGCCGCCGACCATCGCGGGCGTCCCACCAGATCGGCTATGTTCCCCAGGACGTGAATGTCAACCGTCGCTTTCCCATCACGGCCATGGACGTGGTCCTCATGGGTAAACTGGCGCCCGGCCGGCGCTGGTCCAAAAACAGCGCCCAGGATCGCCGTGACGCCCTGGAGGCCCTGGATCGTATCGATATGGCCGACTTTGCCGACCGTCGCATCGGCGAACTGTCCGGCGGGCAACGCCAGCGGGTGTTCATCGCCCGCGCCCTGGTCACGCACCCGCGGCTGCTGCTGCTCGACGAACCCACGGCCAGCATCGATACCCGGGGGCAGACCGAATTCTACCTGCTCCTCAAACGGCTCAATGACGAGGTGTCCATCGTGGTGGTCAGCCACGATCTGTTGGTGGTATCCACCTATGTCAAGTCCGTGGCCTGCGTGAATCGCCGGTTGCACTATCACAATCAGGCCGAAATCACCGGCGACATGCTGGAGGCCATGTACCCGTGCACCGACGAGGAAGTCTGCCCCGTGGAACTGATCACCCACGGCCGCCTGCCCCATCGCGTGCTCAAGCACCACGAGGAGTAATCCATGATCGAGGCCCTGCAATTCGAATTCATGCGCAACGCCCTGATGGCCGGCCTGTTGGCCAGCGTCATCTGCGGCATCATGGGCACCCTGGTGGTGGTCAACCGGATTGTCTTTCTTTCCGGTGGGATCGCCCACGCCGCCTATGGCGGCATCGGCCTGGCGTTCTACATGGGCTGGCCCTATCTGGTGGGGACGCTCGGCTTCTCCCTGACCGCCGCCATGATCATGGCGGCGGTGACCATCAAGGCCAGGCATCGGGCCGACACCATCATCGGTGTGCTCTGGGCCGTTGGGATGGCCGTGGGCATCATCCTGATCGATCTGAAGCCCGGGTATAATGTGGATCTGATGAGCTATCTGTTCGGCAGTATTTTGACGGTTCCGGATCGCGATCTGTGGATCATGGTCGGCATGGGGCTGTTTATTCTGGCCATGGTGGTGGTCTACTACAAGGATCTGTTGGCGCTCTCCTATGATGAGGAATTTGCCCGCATTCGCGGCGTTCCGGTAACGGCTCTATACTTTATGCTCATCGGCATGCTGGCGGTGACCGTGGTGATGGTGATCCAGGTCGTGGGGTTGATTCTGGTGATCGCCCTCTTAACCATCCCGCCGTTTATCATGGAAGGCTACGCCCGTTCCATGCTGGCCATGATGGCCGGGTCGAGCCTGCTGGGCGCCCTGTTCACCGTCTCCGGGCTGTGGATTTCCTATTTTTTTGACCTGACTTCCGGGGCGTCGATTATTCTGGTGGCCGGCATTTTTTTCTTCCTCAATCTTTTGGCCCAGCGCCTTCTTTCTTCCCGCCGACGATCGCCATCGGTGGACACGGGACAAGAGTGTTCGGCCGTCGATCTTCAAAGGAGCTGATATGTGCAACCAATGCAATTATGAGACGTTGCTGCAGGAGGCGAACCTGGAGCCCACCCCCAATCGCATCGACGTGCTCGAGGTGATCGGCAACAACCCTTATCCCCTTTCGGCGGCCGACATCTACAATACGCTCGCGCGATCCGGCAGCATCAACCGTGTGACGGTTTACCGGATTCTGGATCTTCTCGTGGCGCACCGATTGGTGGAACGTCTTAGCACCGGGGGCAGGGCCTTTTATTACGGCATGGGCTTTAATGAGCATCACCGGCCGCACCCTCATTTTTATTGCAAACGCTGTGGGCAGATGGACTGCCTGACCCCGGAAAGTCTCACCGTGGACACGGCGGCCCTGATCAGGACCTTTCCCGGCCGTATCGACAAGGTGGAGATCCGCATTGACGGCATTTGCAAGAATTGCCTGAAGTAGATGAAACCCTTCGTCTCAGCCGGTGAAGGCTGCTGTCCCCATGACCACCACGGATCACCTTTCACTGCACCGAGCATGCGACTTGCCGTTCTGCTCCAATTTGGCTTCATCGCCGTTCTTTGTATTCTGATTGCCTTTTTCCGGCATACCCCAGCATTTGCTACCTTCGGTATCACCTTTGTGGCCATCTTTTTGGAAGCCCTGCCTTTCATGCTTTTGGGCGCTGCCATTGGCGGGCTGATCGAGGTGTTTGTTTCCAAGGCGGCAATCCTGAAGGTCTTGCCGGCCGGCCGGCTGCCGGCCATTGTCCTGGCCGCCGGATTGGGTATGCTCTTTCCCGTATGTGAGTGCGCCATCGTTCCGGTCGTGCGCCGATTGTTCGCCAAGGGGTTGCCCCTGGGCGCCGGCATCGCGTTCCTGTTGGGCGGTCCCATCGTCAATCCCCTGGTGTTTATTTCTACGGCCGTGGCTTACGGTAATGACCTGCGTATGGCCGGCTACCGATTGGCCGGCGGTTACTTGATTGCCGTGATCGTGGGCCTGTTGATCGATCGCCTTTTTACCCGCCGCACCGCCCTGGTGGACATCCCATCGGGCCTGGTTATGCATAACCATGGAGATTGTGCCATGGAGGGGTCGGCCGGCGTCTGGACACGCCTCGGTTGGGCCATACGGCATGCAGCCGCTGATTTCGTGGACATCAGCCGTTTTCTGGTATTCGGTGCCGTCGCGGCCGGTTTGCTGCAAACCCTGGTTGCCCGTGGCGAGCTGGCCGTGTTGATCGGATCGCCGATCGTTTCCATTTTGCTGATGATGGCCCTGGCCGTGCTGCTGAGTCTGTGCAGCGAGGCCGATGCCTTTGTGGCGGCCTCTTTTCGGTCGACCCTGCCCCTTGCCGCCCAGATGGCCTTCATGGTGCTGGGGCCCATGCTGGATCTGAAATTGATCGCCATGTATTTCCGGATATTCAAGAAACGACTGATCCTGGTTCTCACCACGACCACCTTCGGCATCGTATTGTTGATGATGCTGTTGATGCAATGGATGGGGCCATGATCGCGGGGAGGATGGGCGCCGTGCCACGCTTGTTTCGTTATTTCGATACGTTGGTGTTCGCCGTTCTGGCGGGCGCCTTGGGATGGCTGCTCGTCACCGGCAACGCCACGGCATTTTTGCATCCCCGGTTTGGGCCTTTTCTAGCGACCGGGATTTTATTCCTGGCGGCCTTTATCGTCGTCACCCTGCGGGGGCCGGCGCGCCGCCATACCGGTTGGCCGTTGGCCGCCCACAGCGCCCAGGCACTGGTGCTGGTTATGCCGGTACTCTTTCTGGCCTTTACCCTGGATCAGGGCATGGGGGCCCATGCCCTGACACGGAAATACACGGGCATGGAGCAGCAGACCCTGGCCCGACTGCTCGAAGGCGGAAACCATGAGACCCTCGACCCAAACGCCGAACCGACCCTGACGCTTCTGGAAATCGCCCGTCAGATGAAACGGCTGGACGGCAATCGGGTCATTACCGAAGGGCTGGTTTACCGGCCAGCCATCATGCCCCCCCATCATTTGACCTTGTTTCGTTTCGCCATTTTTTGCTGCGCGGCGGATGCATTGCCGGTGTGGCTGTTCGTGGAGAATCCGGATGTCACGTCGTTTGACGACGAGAATTGGATTCGCGTTGACGGCACCCTGACCGTGGTCAATTTCAACGGCACGGATGTTCCGGTGATCCGGGCCGATACCATCGAAAAAAAGACGGCCCCCCCAACCGGTGAGCAGTACCTGTTTTTTTAATCGGAGAATAAAACGATCCGATCGCGCCCGTTTTCCTTGGCCTCATACAAGGCCTGGTCAGCTTGCTCGATTAGATGGCGCGGGGTGTGATCCGGGTCGGGAATGGCGGTGGCGACACCCATGCTCAAGGTAACATGTTCACTGACCGGTGAATCGGAGTGGGCGAGCTCGAGCCGGGATACCCGATCCTGGATGTCCTGGGCCACACTTTCGGCCCCGGTGATTGTCGTGTTGGGCAGGGCCACGATAAATTCCTCACCGCCATAGCGGGCGATCAGGTCCGATGAACGGCGGGCGGTCTGGGAAAGCGTTTTGGCGATGCGTTTCAGGCAATCGTCGCCGGCCTGATGGCCATAGGTATCGTTGTAGCGTTTGAAGTAATCGATGTCGCACATGATAACGGAAAGGGGCTCTTTTCTGCGGGTCAGACGCCGCCATTCCGCATTGATCCAGGCATCCAAACGCCGTCGATTGGCAATTCGGGTCAGGCCGTCCTGGGTGGCCAGCTGCTTGAGTTGCTGATTGGCCTTTTGGAGAGCCGTCTCGGTTTGCTCGAGGGCGGCTTCGGCTTCCATTTCCTTGGAGACATCGGTCAGACAGCCGTTGGAAAGCAGAATACCATCCGTTTCAAAGGATTCAACGACGGCCTGATCCTTGAGCCAGGCGTTGCGGCCATCCGACAGGACCACTTTGTAAATGGCTTCTACCAAGCCCTTGGCCTTGCCTTCGTCGCGCAGATGACTCCGGGACTTGTGAATCTCTCCATTGGTAACGGTCTGGGTTTCAATGCGCAATTTGTCTTTGGTTTTTTTATACACCCGTCTTTCCAGGATGCTGTTGCGAAAATGGTCGGCAAACCCTTTCGGCTCGCATGCAAACATTCCGGTAAAACGCGGGCTCAAATATTCGTACCACATTCCCTTTTGCGCATCGTGCCAGGCGGATATGTAAGTGATGGCGGGATTACCGATGCTGTCAAGGTGTCTCAGTGCCTTAATGCAATCGGCGATGCGGGCCTGCAGCTGGTGGCTGTAGGGACCACCAAGGATTCTTCCCGCATATACAGGGGCCGTTTCCTCGACAACTGATGGGTCGGTCATTGGTGTCTACCCGTGGTTGAAATCGTGGAAGCACTATCTTGCGATTGTCTATCATAAGTTAGTTCGTCTGCCAACCGGAAGGGGGGGCCTGAACAGGGTTAGCGATTCTCACGCAGCCGTGTCACCGCCTCCACGACCACAATAACGGCACGATCAATCTCATCGGCGGTGGTCATGCGGCCCGTGGAAAAGCGCACCGTTCCCTTGGCCCACTCAACCGGCACCCGCATGGCCTCGAGGACGTGGGAGAGCTGAACGGTATCGGAATGGCAAGCCGCGCCTGCCGAGGCGGCGACCTCCAGGCCGATTTCTTCCAGGATGCGGTTGGCTTCCAGGCCTTTGAAGGAAAGACTCAGGGTGTTGGGCAGCCGATCCTGCGGATGGCCGTTGAGTCGGATGTCGTCCAGTCGATCCGACAATCCTTGATGAAGACGATCACGCATGGCCTTGAGATGCGTCTGAGCATGGTCCAGGCTGCGGTCGGCCATTTCGCAGGCCTTGCCCAGGCCCACGATTTCGAGTACGTTTTCCGTTCCCGCCCGCCATCCCATTTCCTGGCCTGCGCCGTGGCAGAACTTTTCCGGTAGTAGTCCGCTTCTCACAAACAGCGCCCCAATGCCCTTGGGGGCATAGAGTTTATGCCCGGCCACGCTGAGCAGGTCAACGCCGAGTGCTTGAACGTCGGTGTCAATTTTTCCCATGCTCTGAGCGGCATCGGTGTGCATCAAGATGCCGTTGGATCGGGCCAGGGCGGCGATGTCGGCGATGGGCTGGATCGTTCCCACCTCGTTGTTGGCGTGCATGACGGATATCAGGATCGTGTCCGGCCGGATGGCCGCACCAATGGCATTCACGCTCACCATACCGTTTTCATCCACGGCCACATCGGTGGTCTCGAAACCCTCCTGCTCGAGATACCGGCATACCTCAAGCACCGCCGGATGTTCCACGGTGGTCGTGATCAGATGCCGGCCTTTTTCTTTCAGGGCCCGGGCCATGCCCTTGATGGCATGGTTATTGGATTCGGTACCGCCGGAGGTGAAAAAGATTTCCTGGGGATGGCAGTTCAGCAAGCCGGCCACCTGCCTGCGGGCCGCTTCCACGGCTTTTTTGGGCCGAATGCCATACCAGTGGGAGCTGGAGGGGTTGCCGAATTCGGTTTCCAGAAACGGCCGCATGGCCGCGATGACTTCCGGGTCGTGGGGGGTGGTGCCGTTATAGTCCAGATAAATGGGCGTTACCATGGTCAAGCTCACTCGATGGGTTAGGGGATGGCGGAACGAATCGGACGATCGGGAGGGAATATATTAGTCCGCAGAGCCGGTGTCAACCATGCCGGATGATGGCCTTAGGGTAATCGCATTTGGAATCTGGCCGAAAAAAATAAAAGGTCGCAGGCGTTGCCAGCTCTTAGTGCGCCACAGCCGGATGTAAGAGCGGACCATGCCCGAGAAGCATAGAAAATTATCCAAATGTGGTTGCCCTGATGACGGCCACAGGGTAACTGCATTTAACTTAGATTTATCGGAATCGATCGCCTGCTTCAGCGATCAGCCGCCGTTGCTTTCTCTTCCGGCTTGCAAGGTGGCCAATTCTTTTTCGATTTCGTTTATATTGACAAGGTCGGATTGGCTGCTGTAGACGGATCGTATCCGTTTTTTGAAAAACAACCGTGTCCAAGCCTACGCCCATTAATAGCATAATATCTATATATTTAGCGCTGGAATCATAAAAAGGAGAATCGACATGTCGCTACCGATAATGAAAAACTACATCAATGGTGAATGGGTTGGGTCCAAATCCACCACCATGGGAGAGGTTTGGAACCCCGTCAAGGGTGAAAAGATTGCAACGGTGGCCTATGGTACGGCCGATGATGTGAACATGGCCGTTCAGGCCGCAAAAGCGGCCTTTCCAGAGTGGCGCATGACGCCGCCACTTTCAAGGGCGCGCTACCTTTTCAGACTCAAGGAGGCTTTCGAGGAAAGCTTCGAGGAGATTGCCCGGACGCTGACCACCGAACAGGGCAAGGCGATTGACGAAGCCCGTGGGGAAGTCCGCCGCATGATCGAAAACGTCGAGCACGCCACGGGCGTCACCACACTCATGTGTGGCTATACGCTTGAAGATATCGCCAAGGGGATCGATTGCTACGGCCATCGCCAGCCCGTGGGGGTGTTCGCCGCCATCGCCCCCTACAATTTCCCGGCCATGGTGCCCTGGTGGTTCCTCCCCTATGCCCTCGTATCGGGCAATACCTATGTGGTTAAACCATCGGAACAGGTTCCCATGACCCAGACCAAGATATTTGAAATCGTCGATGAGGTGGGATTCCCCGAAGGCGTCGTGAACATGGTGCACGGCTCCCGCGATGTGGTCAACGGGCTGTTGGATCATCCGGACATCGAAGGGATCTCCTTCGTGGGGTCCACGCCGACGGCCAAGTACATCTACCAGCGTTGCGGAGAAACCGGCAAACGGGTCCAGGCCCTGGGCGGGGCCAAGAATATCGTCACGATCCTGTCCGACGCAAACATCGACCAGGCCATGCCGTCCTTGATCACCTCCTATTTCGGCTGTTCCGGACAGCGTTGCCTCTCCGGTTCCATCATGGCCCCCCTCGGTGACAGGGCCGATGAAATCGTGGAGAAGTTCGTCGCCGCCGCCAAGCGCATGAAGATCGGCAACAGCCTCGAAGAAGACGTCTCCATGGGCCCGGTCATCAGTGCCGTCCACAAGGAGCGGGTCCTCGGTTACATCGAGAAGGGGATCGCCGAGGGTGCCACCCTGCTTCTCGATGGCCGCGATTGCAAGGTCGACGCGTATCCAAACGGCTTTTTTGTCGGACCGACCATCTTTGACAATGTCACGCCGGACATGACCATTGCCAGCGAAGAAATTTTTGGACCGGTGGTCAGCATCATCCGTGCCAAGGACCTGGACGAGGTGATCGATATCGTCAATACGCGTAACTACGCCAACGCCTCCTGCATTTACACCCAGAACGGCGCCATGGCACGTAAGTACAAATACGAAGTCAAACCCTCGATGATTGGCGTCAATATCGGCATTGCCGCGCCGATGAGCTTTTTCCCCTTCGGTGGCGCGGGCAATTCCATGTTTGGTGACGTCAAAGGGCACGGCCAGGAAATTTTTCAGTTTTTTACCGACACCAAGGTCGTCATCGAACGCTGGTTCTAACGGTCGAAGAAAGGGTCCCAACATGCCTTCCGTCAATTTTGGCGCGATTTTCAGTTTCGCCGAAGCCCTCGAAAAGCAGGACATGGAATTCTACATGGCGGCGGCCGCCAATCCGGCGTGCGCCGACCATCAGGATTTGCTCTCCGGCTGTGCAAAAAACTGCAAGAAGAATATTCTGAATGCCCAGCGAACCCGCCGGGAGTGTGTGACCGAGATGATTCTCGAGCCCATCCAGGGCTTGAATCTGGATGATTTCAGCGAAGCCGCCTCGGATGCGACGACCATGGATGCGGCTGCCGTGCTGGCCCAAGCGGCTCGATTGGAACAGCGCGCGGTACGGTTTTACCAAACCGCGGCGGAGAAGATCAACGCCTTGCCCGAGGGCGCGCAAGGGTTGAAAAGATCGGCAAAACTGCGTTCGCGGAACCGCTCGGCACTCGAATCGAGATGATGGATTCCGGGTAAGCGTTCACAGGGCACCGCATCTGCTTTGTTCCCGAACACTTGAAGTATGACCAATACGTCTGCGTGCCCGGCGCCTCACATCTGCGGCTCCCGGTGAACTAATCCGGCAGTCGCTGCATATTGAGCATTTTAACCCCGTGAACGCTTGTGTTTCCAGTATCTCTTGGTTGATGATGTACGATTTTATGACACTTCTTAAGTTAGTGCTTGACGATTATTCCCACCTCCAATATGACATCCCATGATGTCTTCTAAGACATAACCCTTGCACTCTGACCGAACAACAACGCCAACAGATCATTTACCAATCGGGAGAATAAACCCATGAAACGAATTTGTCTGACTATCAACGGTGTGCAACGGCAGGTCGTCGTTCCCGAAGATCGCGTCCTGCTGGATCTTCTGCGGGAAGATTTAAGACTGACCGGGGCCAAGCAGTCCTGTGACCGCAAGGGCCAATGCGGTGCCTGTACGGTTATCGTCGACGGCAAAACCGCGCGATCCTGCCTGACCAAGGTGTCCACGCTGGAAGGCGCCGAAGTGATCACCATAGAGGGACTGGGGTCGCCTGACAACCCGCATCTGATTCAGGAGGCGTTTGTTCGGGCCGGAGCGATCCAGTGCGGTTTTTGTACGCCGGGGATGATTCTGGCCACCAAGGTGCTCCTGGACAACAATCCCAATCCCAGTCGCGAAGCGATCAAAAAAGGACTGAAAAACAACCTGTGCCGCTGCACCGGATACAACAAAATTTTCGAAGCCGTCGAGCTGGCCGGTCGATTTCTGCGTGGTGAATGCACACCGGCAGACATGGCGCCAGAGGCGGGGGCGGATAAGATCGGCGTCTCCCATACCCGGCCCTGGTCCATGTTAAAGGCCTGCGGTCTGGCGGAATTCAGCGCCGACATCGCCATGCCGGGGGCCCTCGAAATCGCCGTGGTGCGCAGCCCCCATCACCGGGCCCGACTGAAGGGAATCGACGTCAGCATGGCCGAAAAAATGCCGGGTGTGATCGGCATCATGACTGCCGCAGACATCAAAGGCTCCAATTCAATGGGATTCGGTAATGACCAACCCGTGTTGTGCACCGAAAATCTGCCCGTCCTGGGCGCCGCTGTCGCCATCGTAGCCGCGCGCACACAAAACGAGGCGCTGGCGGCTGCGGACGCGGTCAAGCTCGACTGTGAGGTGCTGCCGGCGATGAGAAACGCCCATGAGGCCATGGCGGATGGTGCCCCGGAAGTCCACCCGGGAACCCCCAATATTTGCCACACGGCCGGTCAGATCAAGGGGGATGCCAAAGCCGCCCTGGAAAACGCCGCCGTGGTGGTGTCCGGTGATTTTTATTCTCCCCTGATCCACCAGGCACCGCTGGAACCGGAAGCCACCGTCGCCTACATGGACGGAAGCGGCGAGGATGCGCAACTGGTGGTGATCGGCCGATCCATATGGATCCATCAACATGCGCAGATGATTCAGGATGCGGTCGGCTGCGACAACGTGCGCTATATCGAGGCGTTTGCCGGCGGGCAGTTCGGTATCAAGTGCGATCTGACTTCCGAAGCCTTCGCCGCCGCCGCGGCCCTTCATTTTCAGCAGGCGGTTCGTTACCTGCCGAGCCTCAAGGAATCCATGTGGATAACCCCCAAGCGTCATCCTTTCCGCATGAAGACCCGCATGGGAGCCGATGCGACCGGGAAAATCACCGCCATTGAAATGGACATGATCGTAGAAAACGGGGCCTACTCCTCCATCGGTCCGGGCATCATCGAAAGGGCCTTGGGAATGCTGAGCAGCGGCTACAACATTCCCAACGTGGCGGTTGATGCCAAACTGGTCTACACCAATGATTCCTGGGGCGGTGCGGCGCGCGGTGCCGGGCCACCCCAGGCCAACTTCGCGGTGGAGTCGTGCATGGATCTTCTGGCCGCCGAATTGAAAATGGATCCCTACGAATTCCGTCGTTTGAACACGCTGCAAGCGGGACAGACCACCTCCAACGGACAGGAGGCGGATGAATGGGCCTTCACCGCCTGTCTCGACCGGCTCGAACCGGAATATAAAAAGGCCAAGCAGGCGGCCGCAGGCAATTCCGGCACCCTGCGACGGGGCGTGGGGCTTGCCGGTTCCAGCTTCGGCCTCGGCGAGCCTGGGGATGTTTCCCACGTGGCTGTGGCACTCGACCCCGATGGCGGACTGTCGATCTACGGTTCCATCGCCGATCCGGGAGAAGGCAATGACGCCATGCTGACCCAGCTCGGTGCGGAACTGATGGACCTGCCCATGGATAAAATACGGTTGCATACCCGTGACACCGAAGAAACTCCGGATTCGGGTGTATCGGCCGGCTCCAGGCAGACCTTCATGTCCGGTACGGCGCTGGTCAACGCGGTGGAGGCCCTCAAAAAGGCCATGAGCGAAACTGGTGCTAAAACGCGTGACGAGCTGGAAAAAGCCGGCAAACCCGCCCGCTATATGGGTATCAACACCATGTCCCACACCGGTATGGATCAGCACACCGGCCAGGGCAAGCTCTGGGATTCTTACTGCCACGGGGTTCAGATGGCCGAGGTGGAAGTCAACACGGAAACCGGTGAAGTAAACGTGGTGAAGATGACCGCCGTGGTCGATGCCGGCCGAATTATCAATCCGCTGGCGGTAACCTGCCAGATCGAAGGCGGTATGGATATGGGGGCGGGCATGGCGCTGAGGGAGGAATATGTGCACGGTGAAACGGTCGACTGGAACACCTACAAATTCCCAAGAGCCAAGACATCTTTCGAAATGGAAACGATTCTGCTGGAATCCCCCCGCCATAACGGACCGCTGGGGGCAACCGGTATCGGTGAATTTACCCTGGTGCCCACACATCCGGCCATCATCAACGCCATCGAGGATGCCGTCGGTGTCCGGATCTACGACATGCCGGCGACGCCGGATAAGGTGTTGGCGGCCCTGAAAACCGCAACAGCCTGATACACATGAGGTTGTCAATGGATAGCTCCGCCCGGCGCCGCGTCGTTAAGCGCATCGCCGGGCGGGACATCATTTTCGACAATGACGGGTATATTCAAAACCCCTTCACGTGGTCGGAAGCGGTGGCCCAATTTTTGGCACGCGAGGCGGGTATTGAAGCCCTGAGCGAGGAACATTGGCGCGTGTTGCTGTTTGTGCGCAACTACTACCTCGAAGAAGGCAAGGAACCCATGAACCACAAGATCAAGCTGGGTACGGGCATGACCATCGGTGAGATCGAAGCCCTCTTTCCAGAAGGCATCAATCGCGGCGTAAAGCGTTTGGCGGGGCTTCCCAAGCCAAAAGGATGCGCTGCCGGCTAAGCGATGACGTCACTCGATGAATTCGGATGCCTTCTGATTACCTTGTGGGTACCCCATCGTGTGCCACGCAACAAGAGAGACAAGCAGGACATTGAATGCACCGACAAGCTGGAATCCAGAACCAAAGCCCATGACCTCGATCAGTGGCCCCAATCCGATGGAACCGGCCATTTGGCCGAAATAGATGGCGCTATTATAGCCGCCCATGGCCAGTCCCCGGAAGCGAGGTTCCGTGGTTTCGGCGATGAGCGCACCGATGGAGGTGAAAGCGATGGCCAGGCTGACCCCCAAACCGATCGCGGCCAAGAGAAAATGGGTGACGGTTTCGGCCAGTGCGAACCCGGTAATGGAAAAGGACGCCAATACCACACCGGCGAGAGCCTGGGCCTTGCGTCGCCCGATGCGGTCGCTGAAGGCGCCGAAGGGGATCCGCGAAAGTGCATTGGCCAGTGACTGGAGGAGGTAGACGATACCGATCTGGCCCACGTCGAGTCCCCTGTCATGGGCCAACAGTGGTAAAAAGGTGAAAAATGAGCCAAGGATGATATTGGCACCGAAGGCCAACAGCCAGGAACCCATGAGCAGGCGGTTGGTGAGAAGCCGCTTCAACTTCAACGGTTGCCGGTGCCGTTCTCTTTTTTGGCCAGCCGGTTTCTCCACGGCGGGCAAGAACCATAGGACCGCACCGATCGTGACGGCCGCGAAGGTGGCACTGATCAGAAATACCGGTCGCAACCCCAACCATTCACCCAACGTCCCGCCGGCCGCCGGCCCCATGCCCATCCCGCAGAACAGAGCGGTTGTATACCAGCCGTAGGCCCGGCCGATATGAGTCGCGGGCGATATCATCGACACCCAGGACATCATGGTGGGGCCAAACGCCGCGATGCCGACACCCAGAAGCAGATAGATGCCGGCAATATAAAAAAAAGAACGACTGAAATAGAGCAGCAACGTACCGGTGAGAAGAACTACCGTGCCGCAAACCGCCAGACGCTTCCGGCCCAACCGGTCGGATAGCATTCCAGAGGGCAGTGACAACAGGCCGGCCATGAGAAAATAGGCGGCATTGATCATGCCAATTTGAGCGGTGCTGACGCCGAAGCCACGTGAATATAGCGGTACCACCGGTAGGCGCATGGAAATGGTAAAGTAAAAACCGAAGGTGACCAGACAGCAGGTGGCCAATACGGTGGCATAGGCGTTGTTTTTAGCCGCAATGGGATCTCCGGGCATAATGCATTTTTCTGTATATCAATTGTTATGTGATGGCATCATACCCACGCTTTTTCGTAAGCGTTCACAGGGTGCCCCATCTGCTTTGTTCCCGGGTACTTGAAGTACGGTTAGTCCGTCGGTGATCCGACCCGCGTGAAACCCGGTTCATCCGCCGGCGATGGGATGGTACATACAGACGGTATTGCCCTCAAAAAGCGTATCGGAGGCCTTGGCCAATTTCCCGCCGACAGTGACAATTCCAATTTTCACCGGTGGGATGCAAAGGTGGGTGATCAGATCACCCACCGTCGATCCATCGGGAAGTGCCACCCGTTTGCCGGTTAGCCGATCATGATCCGGAATATGGTTCCCTAACGTACCGTACAATCTGACTCGTATTTTCATCGCTGCCTATAAAAATTGAATATCCGATCTTTTAAAAGTCGAAGGTCTGGTCCATCTCCGCATCGCTGATCGTCACAACCTTGTTGTGAGGTGGCAGCGGTTCCGTATAAAACATTTTGGGTAGTCTGTCATCCTTGTTGGTAAAGCCGGCATTACGATTGAATTCTCTCTCCGCTTTCAGGATTCGTAGCCCCAAGGCGGTCCAGTCTTCTTCCGTAAAGGATTGGCCGGATTTCGCCGCTACCATGTTACAAACATTGTCAATGCCGGCTGAAAAACCGGATTGTGCAAAATCGCAGATACCCACCGTATCTACCGCCGCCATGTTTATTTGACTTTTTCTGGAATTCTCGACCTGACCTTCGGCTGAAAACGGGTCCAGCGTTCCTCCCCACGCTTCGATGTTATCGGCAACAACCCATCCGGCGGTATGATCGCCCCCCATGGGCGTCGTTGAATAGGTCACTGCCATACCTTGAAGGGCCCGGGGATCATAGGCGGCAATGCTCTGGTTTTTTACCACGGGCACCCGGTCGTGCTTGAAATGTTGGCCAACCGCTCCTGGACAGTTACCGATGAGTTTTCCGATCTCCGACCCCTTGGCGACTTCCTCGAGCATCTCGATGGCGGCTTGTGCGTCTCCAAAGGATTTGTACCCGGCATCCATTGCAACCGCGATAGCCACACCCGTACTGATGGTGTCCAGGCCAATATCGTCACATAGGAAATCCATCTTGGCGATTGCATCGAGATCGCTATTGCCAATCATGGCCCCCATGGACCAGATGGTCTCATACTCCAGTGATGAGGTGATATACTTTCCAGCTTCATCCACATACTCATTCGAGCATCGAATGATGCATTGGGCACATCCCTTATGGGCATTCTTTCCACCTCTGCGCTTGATCACCTCTGCCATGGTTTCCCCGGTAATTTTTTCGACTTCATCAAATTGGCCTTTTCTGGCATTGAGCGTCGGAAGCGCGCCCGCCGCATTGATCGGCGCCACCAACATCGCTGATCCGAGCTCAGCCAACACTTCCGTCCCTTCATCATCTCTGATGGCCTTGGCATAGTTTTGGGCTGCCGTTTTAAACGTATTTGAATCGGCAAGCGGATCTGCCAACTTGCCTCCCTTGGCGACAACAACGGCCTTTACCCCCTTTGAACCCATGACCGCCCCCAAACCGCCGCGGCCTGCCGCTCTGCAGGGACGACCGTCTGCGTCTGTGGTCTGAATCGAAGCCACCGTCAGCATTTGATCGCCAGCCGGCCCGACACAAGTAATACTGTTTTGTTCGGGGAATTTTTCTTTTAACGTTTCAACAAGTGCATAGGTCCTTTTCCCCTTGAATTCTTTGCCATCCACAAGCTCAGCATGCCCAGCGTCGTCAATTTTAAGGAGATAGTAATCGTCATTTGCCGGCTTCCCCTCGATCACGATCGCGGTTATTCCCAAATGGGCTAAATCGGCTGCCACGGTGCCTCCTACATTGCTCTCTTTTATCCCGCCGGTCAGGGGACTTTTTGCTCCTATGGACAAGCGGCTGGAATTGACCAGAACGGTTCCGCTGAAATAACCGGGGGCAATGATCAATTTGTTCTCCGGCCCCAAAGGATCACAAGTCGGCACAATTTCCTTATTGATGATCGTTGTCGTCAGGCCACGCCCCCCAAGCATCTGGTACTCGGATGGCACATTTTCATAATGAATGGATTGATCCGTCATGTTGATCCGTATTATTTTCATTGGTTCCCCTTTCTTTAACATTGCCTATCTATCGTATTTGATGCAGACAGCCATAATGTCCTGTTGGAAAACAATGTATTGGTACACGGAACCGGTGTCAACCACACCGGATGATAGCGATGCGGTGACCGCATCGGGATCGGTAAACTTTAATTGATTTCAACCGAATTTATCGATTACACTGGATCCGTCCCGGATAAAACGTGCTGATTGCCAGCAGATTCGCCGAAACCGAGCGCGTCAAGATGATGCAGCGGCTGGGTGCCGGGCAATATGTAAAAAAGCCCTATTTGAACGGAGGTTGAATGCTATCATCCAAGACCCACGCTTCTGTCCCGACTAAGAATCCTGGAAAACAATCATCGGCCGAGCGATCGGCCCTTTTTGTCGCCACGTTGACCTCGTTCATGGGGCCGTTCATGATTTCCTCGGTCAATGTGGCCTTGCCGGCGATTCAAGGGGATCTGTCAATGACGGCCGCAGAACTGGGCTGGGTGGCCACATCCTATCTGCTGGCCATGGCCGTGGCCTTGATTCCGGCGGGCAAGATTGCGGATATTCATGGCCGTAAAAAACTCTTCACCATTGGTCTGGGCGTTTACACCATCGGCTCAACGGCAGCGGCGTTGGCCGGGAATACCGCTGTCTTTTTAATCCTGCGCGTCGTCCAGGGGTTGGGCGCGGCCCTTTTCGTGACCACTGGCATGGCCATCTTGACATCGGTTTTCCCCCCCCAGAAACGTGGCCGGGCCATCGGCGTCTATGTCGCTGCCGTTTATGTGGGGCTTTCCGTGGGACCGTTCGTGGGTGGGATCATGACCCAGCAGTTCGGATGGCGCAGCATTTTTTTAGTAATGCTGCCATTGGGGGTTCTCTCTATTGTCGTGACCCGTGCTTTTCTCAAAGATGAATGGTCAGATGCCAACAGCCACCGGTTAGACGTTCCGGGCTGTTTGATATACATGGTTGCTATTGTTTCGTTGGTTTATGGGGCGTCCATTCTACCGTCGACCACCGGATGGGTCCTGGTTCCGGTGGGGTTGCTCGGGCTGGTAATCTTTTTCGAGCAACAGCGCCGGACATCCGAGCCCGTATTCGAAGTCAGCCTGTTCATCGAAAACCGAACCTTCACCTTCTCCAGCCTGGCCGCCTTGCTCAACTATTCGGCCACGTTTGCCGTTACGTTCATGATGAGTCTTTATCTTCAGTACATCAAAGGCATGACTCCCCAGGCCGCAGGATCGATTTTGATGGCCCAACCGGTGGTCATGGCGATTTTTTCCCCCTTGGCCGGACGCCTTTCCGACCGCATTCAGCCCCGACTCCTGGCTACCGCCGGGATGGGGATTACCACGCTGGGGATGGCGTTCTTTACGCAATTGGCGACCGCCACGACCATTACCGCCATCATCGGCAATCTGGTTCTGCTGGGCTTTGGGTTTGCCTTGTTTTCCTCCCCTAACATGAGTGCCATCATGGGGGCCGTGGAGAAAAAAGACTACGGCTTGGCTTCCGGCACGGTAGCCACGATGCGCCTGCTGGGTCAGATGACCAGCATGGCCATCGCCACCGTGGTGCTGACGCTTTTCATCGGCAATCGGATGATCCAACCGGAAAATTACGATCGGTTTCTGGCCAGCGCCCAGACGGTATTTACCATCTCGGCGGTGTTGTGCGCCGTCGGGATCTATTTTTCCATGTTTCGGGGGCATCTACGGCGCCACCATCATTGAATCCATGAGATGACCACCGTCCCCAGTACCAAGGCGATAATCCCAATCAGCCGGTATCCTTGGTCCGACAGGTTTTGCAACCATGTGATGGACTTTTCCATGAGATCGGCAGGATTGAAATAGATCAGGAGCCCCTTGACCACGCCCAGCACACCGATGAAGGCAATCAATCCAGCGTGGGTAGTCGCCGACGCACTCAGGATCAATAAGAGTCCCACGACCACCGCCATCAACGCCAGCCAGAGACGATTCTTTGGGTTCGCAATGCGTTTCACATAGGTGCGATATGCATCGGTGTAAAGAATGGCGAACGCACCAGCCGCCACCCATGCGAAGCCGAGCAGGTAAACCATGTATTTCATTTTGCCCTCCTCCGTTTTTTAACGGTCACCCCTGATGTTTACAAAACAATCTTTTCGGCTTATTTTAAATCATTCAGATGCGGGCTGCAAGGCGTCCGGATAGGTAGCGCGGGGTCACATGGATATCACTCTTTCGACCCCGGCCTCGGTGAAACATTGCGGTGCGTTGTAGGAGCGGCCCATGGCCGCGATAACCGAAGGCGATCCAACAGGCTGTGTCGCAGGCGTTGCCAGCTCTTACGGGCCGAGGCCGGGGAGGTGATTTGATGTTATCCAACCGATGGATCGTCCTCCGCCCTTCATCCTTCAGCCTAATATGCTACCCCCCTATCATTGTAGGCGTGGCCGGCTCGGTCAGGGCCATGGTGCGGGTGGCGATGGGGTGGATGAGATAGGGTTGATCAACTTGCAGCCAGGCTTTTTCGCTAGATTCCAAATTCGATTGTTCGTAAAGGTGGTGGGTCATGGGCCAAGCCGCACTGATCGTTGTTGACATGCTAAATGATTTTATCGATGAAAACGGCGCTTTGTATTGTGGGCCAAGCGGCCGGGAGATTGTTCCCTTCGTCCGGGAACGCTTGGAAGCCCACCGGCAGGCGGGCAACCTGATCGTGTTCCTGCAGGATTCCCACGCCGAAGACGATCTGGAGTTCGAGAAATTCCCCAAGCACTGCGTGGCCGGCACCTGGGGCTGCCGGATCATCGACGACCTCACCCCCCGCCCCGGTGAAACGGTACTACCAAAAACCCGTTACAGTGGATTTTACGGTACGGCCCTGGAAAGGATCCTCGCCGACAACGGTCCCGAAGAGGTCGAGGTAGTGGGCGTGTGCACCTCCATTTGTGTAATGGACACCGTGGGCGGCCTGGCCAACCGGGACTATCGCACGATTGTTCCCCGTGCCGGCGTGGCTGATTTCGATACGGATGCGCATCAGCAGGCGCTTTTGCGCATGGCACGGCTATACGGAGCGGTGGTCCGATGAGCGTTGAAGACTTTCCTGGCCCCCTGTTTACCGATCTCTACGAGCTGACCATGGCCGCCGGTTATTATCACCGGCAGATGAATGATACCGCGACTTTTTCCCTGTTCGTTCGGCCTCACCCCAAGCGTGGCTATTTCGTGGCCGCCGGCTTGCAGCCGGTGATTCGTACCCTGAGCCGTTTTCGTTTCAGCCGGGAAGAAATCGATTGGCTGGCTCAAACGGGTCGATTCAAACATGACTTTCTCGATTACCTTGCCAGCATGCGATTTACCGGCGACGTCCTGGCCATGGCCGAGGGAGAGCTATTCTTTCCCAACGAACCGATCATGGAAGTCACCGCTCCCCTAATCGAAGCCCAACTGCTGGAAACCTATCTGATCAACGCCTTGAGCGTGGCCTGCATGCTGACCACCAAGGCCGCGCGTTGCGTGCATGCCGCCGTTGGTCGGCCCATCGTGGATTTTTCCCTCCGCCGCACCCAGGGCATCCACGCGGGCATGACCGTGGCCCGCTCGAGTTATATCGCCGGATTCACGGGAACCAGCAATGTCCTGGCCGGTAAACAATGGGATATTCCCATCTCCGGTACCATGGCACATTCTTTCGTAACCGCCTTTGAATCCGAAGTCGAGGCATTCGACGCCTATGCCGATCTGTTTCCGGACAGTGCCGTATTCCTGATCGATACCTACGACACGCTGCAGGGCGCAAAAAATGCCGTGGCGGTGGCCAACCGCATGCGGCAAAAAGGGCACGCCCTTCAGGGGGTGCGCCTGGACAGCGGCGACATGGTGGTCTTGAGCCGACAGGTACGCCGGATTCTGGACGATGCCGGGCTGCCCGAAGTGCAGATTTTCGCCAGCAGTGGCTTTGACGAGTATATCCTGACGCAGTTGATCGAAAATGGCGCTCGAATCGACGCCTTTGGCGTGGGCACGCGCATGGGGGTGTCGGCGGATGCGCCTTACATGGACATGGTGTACAAAATGGTGCGTGTGGGCAACCGCGATGTGCGCAAAAAAAGCGAGGGTAAGATCACCCTGGCAGGCAAGAAACAGGTGTTTCGGCGCCTGGACCCCGACGGCCGTATGATCGGCGATGTCATCGGCTCTCGTGACGAAACCGTGGATAATGCCAGGCCGCTGCTGAAACCAGTGATGAAAAACGGCCGGCCGGTGGGGAAAATGCCTCCGTTGGCGGATATTCGCGGTTGGTTTTCAAAAAATTTCCAGTGCCTGGACGATCGCTATAAACGGCTGGAAAACCCGGATATATATCCGGTGGCAGTCAGTGATCGGCTGAAAGACGTACAAAAGAAGTGTTAAGTTAGAATACGATCCCCACATACCCCACGAAACTATCTCCCGGGCTCTTTTCATAGCTGGAGGCATAGACCAATTCCTCGGCTCTGTCGGCGCCCAAGGCCTTGCCGGCGGCAATCGCCGCGGCGGCCGCGCCGCTGCAGCAGGCATTGTCATGGGCCAGTCCTTCCCGCATGACGGCTTGTGGGTCCATGCGCAGCATGGCATCGATGACCCGCCGATCGTTTTCGTCGCGCACCCATTTCACGGCCTGGGGGCCACGGCCCTGGGATGTAAATCCATAATTGGGGCCATAGTGGGTCAGATCCGTGGAACCGATGACGGCGATGGAAAGGTCCCGATCCCCGGCGATCTCCACCACCGAGCGCGCCACGCTCAAAGTCTCCTCGGCGGGCGGCACCCCCATGGCCACGACGCGGATATCGCCGAAGAAATAGCGGATGAACGGCATCTGCAATTCGATGGTGTTGTCCTGTTGAAAACGGGTCGCGGTCTCGATTTGAAAACGGTGGCGGCGGGTCAGTTCCCCCGCCAGGTCGGCGTCTACGGCAAGCGGTCCAAAGGGTGTCTCCCAGCTTCCTTCGGGCATCATATAGCGTGCGGAGCCGGGGTGAAGGTGCATGCCGAAAACCACGACCACATCGGGTGATGCCCCGCTGGACAATTGGTGGATGACATTGCAGGCAATGCTACCGGAAAAATACCAGCCGGCGTGGGGCACAACGCCACCCACGGGACGGTCGATGGTGGCTGAATAACGGTGGCCTTCCTCCAAAAAGCCCTTGATTTGGGCTTCACACGCGTGCGGGTCGGCCGGGTACCAGCTGCCGGAAAAAATGGATTTTCTGAGGTCCATGGCCACAACCTCCTGTTTCCAATACTTTTTGATTTTCGAGGATATACCCAGTTTTACACAGAAAAATGGTAAGGTCACGCCTTTTTTTCTTAAAGATCATGATTATTGTAGGGAAACTGAAAAAGCGAAAGCGGGCCACCACTCCGGACGCAGCCTTTAGAACACTTGACCCTTGGAGGAAACCATGTGGGATTATACAGATAAAGTAAAAGATCATTTCTTGAATCCGCGCAACGTCGGTTTCATCGACGATTTCGATGGCATCGGAGAGGTGGGATCCCTGGCTTGTGGCGATGCGCTTAAATTGACCTTTAAGCTGGGCGATGACGGACGGATCGCCGATGCCAAGTTCCAGACCTTCGGCTGTGCCAGCGCCATTGCCTCATCGTCGGCCCTGACCGAGATGGTCAAGGGCATGACCCTGGACGAAGCGGCCAAGGTCACCAACGAAGACATCGCCGACTACCTGGGCGGTCTCCCCAAGGAGAAGATGCACTGCTCGGTCATGGGCCGCGATGCCATGGAAAAGGCCATCGCCAACTACCGGGGCGAAGCGGAGAAAAAAATCGAAGGCGAGATTGTCTGCGAATGCTTCGGCGTGACCGACCGTCAAATCGAGCGGGCCGTAAAAGAAAACCACCTTACCTCCATCGAAGAGGTGACCGACTATGTCAAGGCCGGTGGCGGATGCACCAACTGCCATGATAAAATTCAATTCATTATCGATGACATACTGGGTAACGCCCCCCGGGCGGCCAAGAAACCCGAGGCCCTGACCAACATCCAGAAAATCAAGATGATCGATGCTACTCTGGAACGGGAGATCAAACCGGCCCTGAATCAGGACGGCGGCGACATCGAGCTGGTGGATGTGGATGGGGACCGGGTGCTGGTCAAGCTCCGGGGAACCTGCGCCTCGTGCAGCAAATCCCAGGTCACCCTGAAACACTACGTGGAGACCAAGCTCAAGGATCTGGTTTCCCAAGATCTGGTCGTGGAGGAGGTGTAGCCGATGAAACCCGTTTATGTGGATAACAACGCCACCACGCGTGTCGCACCGGAGGTCGTGGAGGCGATGGTGCCCTATTTCTCCGATCTGTACGGTAACCCCTCCAGCATGCATGCCTTCGGCGGCAGTGTGGGAATCGAGCTGAAAAAGGCCCGTGCCCATGTGGCCGCGTTGTTGGGGGCCCTGCCCGAGGAGATCCTTTTCACCAGTTGCGGCACCGAGAGCGATAGCACGGCCATTCATGCCGCCATACGTTCCAATCCGGACAAAAAACACATCATTACCACCCGGGTGGAGCATCCGGCGGTGAAAAATCTGGTCGAGCACCTGGGTAAAAACGGCTACCGAACCACATTCGTGCCCGTGGACAGACAGGGACGACTGGATCTGGACACCCTGTACAAGAGTCTGTCCGACGACACGGCCATCGTCAGTGTCATGTGGGCCAACAACGAGACCGGAACCATCTTTCCCGTGGAGGAGATTGCCCGCAAGGTGCGTGAGCGGGGGATCGTCTTTCACACCGATGCGGTCCAGGCCGTAGGCAAGATTCCCATCAACATGGCCGATTCAGCCATCGACATGCTCAGCCTGTCCGGGCACAAGCTGCACGCCCCCAAGGGCATCGGCGTGCTGTATATCCGCAAAGGGACCAAGTTCGCGCCGTTTCTCATGGGCGGCCACCAGGAGGGCGGGCGTCGGGCCGGCACGGAGAACAGCGCGGCCATCATCGGCATGGGACGGGCCGCCCAACTGGCCATGGAAACCATGCAGGACGAGAATACCCGCGTACGGGCCCTGCGTGACAAGCTGGAAACCGAATTACTCAAGCGGGTGCCCCAGAGCATGGTCAACGGCGACCCGCAGAACCGGCTGCCCAATACCACCAGCATTGCCTTCGAATACATCGAGGGGGAGGCGATCCTGCTGCTCATGGATCAGTATGGCATTTGCGCCTCGTCCGGTTCGGCCTGTACTTCCGGCTCCCTCGAACCCAGTCACGTGCTCCGCGCCATGGGGGTGCCTTTCACCGCGGCCCACGGCTCCATTCGCTTCAGCTTGAGTATCTACAATACCGAAGCGGAAATCGATTTCATCATCGAGAAAATGCCGCCCATCATCGAACGCCTGCGGCAGATGTCACCCTTCTGGAAGGGGGGGCAGGCAGGATGATTGCCACCGGGTCACCGATTTTGCCGGTGATCCGCCAGTTGTATTCCCATGGACCGGTGGTGGATCATTCCGTCGTGTTCGTTTCGTCTTGGTCAAACACGAAACCGGGATAAAACTGCCTGGTGCAATCGTGGCACATTCCGTGGCTGACCGAAATGCCCAGCGTTTCCCTCAGGTAGTTGGAAGGGGACTGCCAGCGTCCATCGGGGCTGCGGATCTTGTGGCAGCGCGCACACATGACCACCAAATCCGTTGCCGCAGAATACCGGGCGGTGGGACGGGGGGTGCCGGACGATTGCGCCGACATGGCGTGCAGCTGGTCGGTGATATCCATGGCGACACTCATTTTCACCAAACGGCCGCCTTCGGTCAGCGTAGCCGACTCAACGATGTCGTACCAGCGCCGCGTCAGCGTGTTGATGGTCTGTCGCCGGGCGCTGCCCGATGGCAATCCGCTTTTATCGTACAGTTGGTCGTTGTTACAAAAAGGGCAGGGGCCCTGTTGGCCACGTTGCAGCACCTTCCAACACGTTTTTCCCTGTATTTTTCCAAAAATGCTCATCATGTGCCGGTTTGCATAGCGTATCGTATGCGTCTCCATGTCGATCATCGAGACCATCGCCGGTAGGTGGTCGAGTATGGCCGTGGGGTTGTTCATGGGATCGTTTCGCAATGGGAGAAGATATCCTTTATCTGAAACCAACATAGGGTGAACAAGACCGCTGCGATAAACCGGGCGGGACCCTTTGCCTCGATTGTCGATTTGAGCGAGCGCTAATTTCTACTTGCATTTTTTTTGAAGTTATAGTTCTTATTCTTGATAAACTCGACTTTTAATACAAGAGCGATGCCAATCCGGATGCACTTTTTTTTCCGGTTAACCTATTGAAAAAACGGTTTAAAATTTTTTTTGGAGGAGATACGCATTTCCCGCTGTAACGAATGGTTACACTTTTTCGGCCGACCGATCGCATCGCTTGGCACATAATTATTCGGTCGGCGCACCCGACGGGAGACAACGCCGCCAATCAACCCGAAGCCGTGATCGCCCATGACCAAGCCGACTATTTTTCTTGTAGATGACAACGACGTATTCCTCGATCTTTTTGCCTCCCTTCCCGAAGTGCAGGACGTCACGCTGAGGACCTTCGACTGTCCCCAAGAAGCGATCGACGCAATAGATACCGATTCCCCGGATCTGATCATCTCCGATATCCAGATGCCGGCCATGAGCGGTCTCGAACTGTTTCATCGGGTAAATGATTTGGCTCCCGCCGTGCCGGTGATTTTGATAACGGCCTTCGGATCCACCGAGCAGGCGGTCCAAGCGGTGCAGCAGGGGGCCTTCCACTACTTCGAAAAACCCATCGACGACAAACTGCCCCTTTTTTGGACCACGGTGCGCGAAGCCCTGGCCAAGGGGCGGCTGCAGCGCCAGCTGGCGATTTTGAGGACAAAATACCGGTCAGGGACCCGACAGCCGCCGACGCTGATCGGACGCTCTCCATCCATCCAGAAAGTGATGGAATCGATTCACCTCGTGGCGGAACTGCCGGCCACGGTGATGATTTCCGGTGAGACCGGCACGGGCAAGGAACTGGTGGCCCGAATCATTCACGAGCAGAGCGGGCGCCTGCCGGATGCCTTCTTCGAGGTCAATTGTGGCGGGCTCTCCCCCGGTGTGCTGGAGAGCGAACTCTTCGGCCATGAACGGGGCGCCTTTACCGGGGCCGTCGACCGCCGCATGGGCTTTTTCGAAATGGCCGATCAGGGAACCCTGTTTCTGGACGAGATCGGGGAAGCCCCGGCCGCCTTCCAAACCAAGCTGCTGCGTGTCTTGGAGTCCAAGCAGTTCACCCGGGTGGGGGGAACGATCGCCGTCGGATCGGATTTCCGCCTGATCGTGGCCACCAACAAGAACCTGGAGCAGCGCGTGGCCGATGGGAAATTTCGCAACGATCTGTTTTATCGCATCAATGTTTACAAGATCGAGATGCCGCCCCTGCGCCAACGGCGGGAAGACATCCACCTGCTGGCGGCCTATTACCTGGCCCAATTCAATCAGCAGTTCGGCCGCGAGATAGAGGGCTTTTCCGGGGCGGCCATGGTCGCCATGCGGCAGTATGACTGGCCCGGCAACGTGCGTGAGCTGATCAATGTCGTCCAACGGGCGGTGATTATCTGTCAGGAGGATACGATTACCACACGCCATCTGCCCTTTGACGGGATGGCCAGCGAAGCGGATATTTCCGACCTGAGCCTGGCGGGAATGGAAAAGTTCACCATTGACCTGGCCCTTCAGCGCACCGACGGCAACAAGAGCCAGGCCGCCCAGTTGTTGGGCATCAGTCGCAAGACGTTGATCGACAAAGTCAAAAAATATAAACTGGATTATTGAGATCGATGATGCACAGATATCTTTTCCATCCACCGGCTGGTGTTAACGTCATGGTGATGCTCTTTCTGCTGATCTGGGATATGTCGTTGGCGCTTGCCGGGGATGTCCCCGAAGAAACCGCCGAAACCCTGAAACCGATGGTGGTGACCGCCACCCGTTCCCAAATTCAAGCGGACCAGGTTGCCGCCACCGTGACCGTGATCACGGCCGAGGAGATCGAACGCCTGCCGGCCACCACCGTTGCCGACGTATTGCAATTCGTTCCCGGCGTGTATGTCGATTTTCAAGGCGGTCCGGGCAGCGATGCCGGAGGAATTCGCATTCAGGGGTCGGAAACGCGGCATGTGGCCATCTATCAGGATGGCGTGCCCCTGAACAACCTGGCCAACCCGCGCACCGACCTGGCCTCCTTGCCGGTGGCGAGCATCGATCGCATCGAGGTGCACAAGGGCGCCGCGTCATCCGCCTGGGGCTCTTCCCTGGGGGGCGTGGTCAACATCGTCACCCAGTCGCCGGACAAAAGGCGGCCCTTTACGGCCGATGTCGCGGCGTCCTATGGCGAGTATGATACGTTCAGGAGCCGGGCCACCGTCGGCGGCACCCGTGGCCGGTTGGGCTGGATGCTGTCCGGCATCCATGAGAAGAGTGACGGCTTCATCGACCATGGCGACTATCGCCAAAACAGCGGTTATGCGAAAATCGATTACGACCTGGGCAGGATCGGCACGATCAACCTGGCCGCCTTTCTGGGCGACGGACAGGACGCTCAGCCCCTGCCCAATTACCCGGATTTCTGGGACGATCGGGAACAGCGCCGCACCTATCAGCGTCTGGCCTGGGAAATCGCCCCCACGAAGGCCGTGCACATCACCGCCGAGGTGCGGCACCACCACTACGACGTTCATATCGACGATGTGTTTGCCGATCATCGCGAGGTCTACAACGATTATGAAGATGAAACCTGGGGCCTCGGATTCCGGACCCGGTGGGACGCCCCCGGCTCCCATGCGGTAAGCGCCGGATTCGATGCCGACTGGGGCGAATACGACTGGGTCTATTACGCCGACACCTACGACACCCGTAACTGGGCCGCCTGGGTCAATGACACGGCGACCTTCGGACCGCTTTCCATCAATGCCGGATTACGCTACGACGACAATCGCGATTTCGGCCGGGAAGTGAGCCCCTCCGCGGGCGCGGTATACCGCTTCTCCCGCTATGAAGCCCTGATCCGGGTCCAGGTGGCCCGGGGATTCTCCGCCCCGCCGGCGGCCTGGGTCAACGATCCGACCTACGGCAACCCCGATCTGGATGCGGAGACGGCCGTCACCTACCAGCTTGGCGGGCAGATCCAGCCCTGCCGGTTTTTCAAGGCCGAGGTGAATCTCTTCCGGGCCGATGTGGACGACCTGATCACCTACGATTTCGAAAACGAACGGTACCAAAATGTGGAATCGGTGGAGCGCCAGGGGGTGGAGGGGGGCCTGACGGCCCTGTTCGATTTCGGCTTGACCCTCTATTTCGGCGGCAGTTACGTGGATGTGGTCGACGCGCAGACCGACGCGCGTATCGCGGACATTCCCCAACTCATCTACACGGCCCGGGCCGTCTACGCGGGCGAGTGGATCTCCCACACCCTGGTGGGCCGCATGATCGACCACAACTCCAGCCTTCCGGAAACCCGCGACAAACGGTTCGTCTGGGACTACAAATTGCTGCTGCGCCTGCCCGGATCCGACGCCCACGGCCGGATCAACCTATTTGCCAATCTCTATAACGTGACCGATTCGGATTACCTTTACCGCACCAGCCGGCCCAAGCCGGGGCGGTGGGTGGAGGGGGGCGTGCGGTTCGTCTTTTGATGGGGTGTGTGTGTAACGCCTTTGAATCGTGGTCGTTTATCGCCATCGCCATCGTTGTCGTAATCGTAATCGAATCGGCTTTTCATACCGATGCCGACGACCGCTGCGATGATAGGGGATTAGCAATTTAGGCGGAAGGCGGAAGGCGGAAAGGGGCGTGGCAACCCATCGAATTTATAAGCTAATTGTCCATTCGGATCTCGGCCTGTAGGAGCTGGCAACGCCTGCGACACAGCCGTTGGATCATCATCGGTTATCGCGGCCAGGTCCGCTCCTACACGTCCCCGCCCTGTTTCACCGAACGTTGCTCACCGACGATGGGGGCTAAAAATCCGGGGTCGGAAGGTTCTCTAACCGATTCAAGCCTCCAAACGGCCATTCACCCCACGGCCCGTAGGCGCCGGCCATGCCCGCGACGCCAAAACAAAAACCGGGCTCCGAAACCAAGATTCGGAACCCGGTCCACAAAATATGGATGGCTTTATTATCGAAAAACAACCCTGGTTTTGGTATAGATAAAAAATAACAGAGTGAAATGGGGATAATATGGAAGGAATCATTAATATTCATGTCGAGAAACTACCCGAAGGCCTTTACCTTGCCACATCGGAGGATGTTCAAGGTCTGGTCGCCCAGGGAAGAACGGCAACCGAGGCGCTTGAGATCGCTCGTGATGTTGCTCGGAAATTAATCGAGGCAATGGCGCAACGTTCCGGCAAAATAAACCTGAACGCGATTGCCGATTCATTTGACTATCCGCTGATTGTAAATGCCTGATGGGCCGCTTGTCGGGCTTCACCTATCGCCGGATCGTCAAACGCCTCAAGACGTTCGGTTTTTCTTTCGACCGCCAGGCCGCTGGTAGCCATGAGATTTGGTACAACGCAAAGACCGACCGCTACACCACCATCCCCAACCATCCCGGAGATATGCCGGAAGGAACCTTACGGGCCATCTTAAGGCAAGCGGGCATTGACCCGGACGATTTCTTTAAAAATTAATGAAACATGTTTCCGCAACAAAAAACCGGGTTCCGAAACCACCCTCCGGAACCCGGTTAACATTTTAGACTCGCTTTATCCTATCCGGCCGCGGGCAACTCCCCGCGGGCATCCCGCTTCTCTAATTCGGCCCTGGCCGTCTGGCGCATGTGGCGTTGCAGCTCCGTTTCCAGGTGCTCGCGATTGCAGATCACGCCGTTGAAGTCCCCGTTTTCCATGTCGGCGCGCAGGCGGCAGCCGCCCATGCAGGTGGGCAGCAGGGCGCAGGCGCGGCATTCCCGGGGGAAGCGGCGGCCCAGGAGCCGGGCCTCGGCCAGGTAGTCGATGCCCGTGGCCACATGGCCGTAGGCCCGCTCGCCCTGCTGCAGGGAGGGGCAGGGGATGATGCTGCCGTCCACGTCGTACACGTGGTAGGCTTTCTGGTCGGCGATGCAGGCGAACAGGGGCGCGGAGCGTTCAACGGGAAATCCCGCCTCCTCGATCACGGCGTTGATCCAGTGCAGGATCGTCAGGTCGCCGAATCCTGCGTTGAAGTGGTTGTCCCGGCGCCGGGGCAGGATGGGGGTGACCTCGATGCCGGCGATCCGAATATCCCGCCGCTCGAAATCGGCGATCATCTCGCCGATGCGCCGGTAGTCCTCGGCCGCGGCATCGTACTGGTACTCGATGATCACCGGCACCCGGTCGCTGATGGCCGCCAGCTTGCCCAGCACCTTGTGGTAGTTGGGGCGCTTGCCCAGGGAGGGCCGCAGGACGTCATGCACCCCGGCCGGGCCGGCCAGGCTGACGTGCAGGGTCTCCAGCCCGCATGCCAGCAGGGCATCGATTCGCCTCGCGCTCAGGTGCTTGCCGTTGGTGGTGACGGAAAACCGGTACGGGATGCCCCGTGCCTGACAGCACTCAAACCGCCGGCGGGCCGAATCGCGCATGACCGGATAGTTGAGGAAGGGCTCGCCGCCCAAAAAGACGTCCCGGGCGGACAGGGGGCGCTTCTCCGCGATGAAGCCCGCATGGAAGCGATCCATCAGCCGGGCCGTCTCGGCGCTCATGTGGGTTCCGCGGCGCAGGTGCAACATGAGGCTGCAATAGGCGCAGTCGTTGTCGCACACGCGGGTGAACAGGACGCGGCTCTTCACTTCGTTGAAATTGCGCGCATGGTCGCCGCGCCACTCCAGGAAGAGCTGGAACTCGTCCGTTTCGGCCGGCACCAGGAACCCCTGGGCCTTGAGTTCGCGCCATGCGGCGGTCTGCCTGATTTCCGGGTCGTCGTCGACGATGCGTTGCCATGCCCATCGGGGCAGGGTGCAATCGGCCTTGGTCAGGGTATGGTGCAAGGTGGTGTATTCCACCCCGCGGTAGGTGAATGAACCTTTCAATAGATAACGGGAAATTTTATGGGGCGTCATGCTTACCTCCTGGTCTGGGGGATGGCGCCGGGGAGCAGTGCTCCCCGGCGCGGTTGACAACCGGAAGTAAGGGCCCTTGGCTTCGGTTGGGTTAGGGGGTGCCGGGGCCTGGGTGGCCCCGGCGGGGGTTAAGGGTTAGGTTCGGATCGTGGGGGCCCCACCATCGCAGCAGGAGGAAAACTGGTCTGCGGCTTGGTAGGTTCCCGGTGTGGCGACGATGACGGTTTCTTTTGCGTTGCTGTGTTTGTTCGAGTTCATTTCAATTCTCCTTTTGTTGTGTTGTTGTTGGTTTCCCTCCGGAGTTGACAATAGCTAATGCATCCGTCGTGCCAGATTTAAATATATAGCGATATCAATTATTTAATGATTTTTATGGGATTGGGGCGACCATGTCCCCATAAGAAAGATAATAGCATGAGTACGAAGGTTGATCGGGGTGGGAAGAAAACGATGTAATAACAAACATTTATTGTTTCATCAGAAAGCTAATGGCGGCCATAAGACTTTGAATCGGGGAGATTGGGCTTGTCGAAGTTATGGATGGGGCCGGATCTGCGCCTGGTACAGGCGCCGGACACTGCCGGTGTCGGCGGCAAAGGCCTGAGGCAGATGGATGCGTTTGGAAACGACGTCGATTTCGGTGGGCTGGTAGAGGAAGGCCGCCGGTTGGAGGGCCAGCAGGCGATCCTCAACGGCCTGGCAGATGGCCTGCTGGTCTTGCATGGCGCCGGCGTTTTCCAGGGCCAGCAACAACTCGGTGGTCCGTGGCGTGGTGAACCCCCCCATGTTGGAACACCCCATTTCGTTGGGCATCCAGGTTGACAAGAAGGGTTTTATGGAAGTGTACAGTCCCATGGTTTGCGTAAGCACGGCCTGAAAATCGGTATTTCCATGGTATGATTGCCGGAAGGTTTCGTAGTCGACCGGCACCGGGCGCACCCTGACCCCCAGTTCGATCAGGCAGAGTTGGATGAAGCGTGCGACCCTTTCATCAATGGAACTTTCCCCCATGTAAAGCAACTCGAATTCCAATCCCAGACCGTCCTTTTGAGAAATCCCCGTGGCGGTGTCCATCTTCCAGCCGGCATCGTCCAGCAGCGCCCGGGCTGTGACGGGGTCGTAGGGCCTTGGACGGCGGTCCGGCCGCCCATAGGGCGAATCCAAACCCAAGGGCCCCGTGGCCACCCGTCCGTAACCCAAAAGGATCTTCTCCACCATGTGGTCGCGATCGATGCCCAGGCTCAGGGCCCGGCGTACCCGGACGTCGGCGAGGCGCGGATCGGCGGTGTTGAACAAAAGGGTCTTGCAAAACCAGGATGGTGATTGATTGATATGATAACGCTGCCGGATGAATTTCATCCGGCGAAGGTTGTCCGGGGCTATGCGCACGGCGATGTCGGTCTTTCCGGCCAGCAGCCGTGTCCAGGTCCGTTCCATGGCGTTCACATGGATGAAGAGCACGTGTTCGATGGCCGGCCGACCGCCATAATAATCAGGGAAGGCGGAGAGCCGTATATGGCGATCGTCGAGTTTTTCATCGAAGCGGTAGGGGCCGGAACCCAGGGGATGATCCCGGTGGGATGCCATCGATACATGACGGGGCAGGATCATCGTGTCATGAATCAGATTGAAGAACCCGGGGTCATCGTGAGACAGCACGATTTTCAGAGCGTGCTTGGAGATGGGATCGATTGTGAGGATCGCTCGGTTGGCGTCTCGAAAAAGACTATCAATGTGTTGCTGGATGGAAAAGATGACGTCCCCGGATGTTACCGGCATGCCATCGTGGAACCTGGCGTGGCGTCTCAGGTCAATATGCAGGGTTCGATTTTCCCGGTCGTAATGCCAGCTCCTGGCAAGGTCCGGTTCCAATCGACCGTCTGAATTCATCCTGGCGAGGGTACTGAAAAGCAGCGGGAACATCCAACTCGCCCCCGTGAATTTGGCCTCTTTTGGATTCAAGGATTGAAACGCATTGAACACATCGAACCGTAAGGTGTCGGCCGGCGGTGGATCGGTTACCGGCAAGGCCGGGGAATTGGACTCGCAGGCGAGGGGTAAGAAGGCCAGGAAGAGGATGAACAGGGGATGGGAGAACAGGGCCAAGAGACGTGCCACGGGATCACCTTGCCATGAAGCGCCCCGCCGGCCGTTATGCCGGCGGATCGAGAAAAAACAAAGATACCCTGTTTATAAATGAAGGCGCATCGGGGGGGCAAGCTGAAACTTGCACAGATGGCAGAAACGATATTTTTAGGGGATCGTAGGTTGGGTTGAGGCACGAAACCCAACGGTCTCGTGCCGGCTATCGATGCACTCCACCCGACCGGCGATATCTACCACCATTGTTTGAGCGATTACAGCACGCGAACCCAATCCAGGTCGAATGAGAGTCATTGGCGCTCCCATGCGGAGCATGGGAGCGAGTTGAACCCGACCTGCGATATCTGAAACTTGCACCGGTGGCAGCAGCGATACATTTAGGTTCTTACAGAGGAGATTGACCTCTCATTTTCTTCAGCCGCTGGTTGACCGCCGACTGGGAAATGCCCAAGATCTTGGCGGCCTGCGTCTGGTTGCCGTCGGTGCGGCGCAGGGCTTCGATCAACAGCCGTTGGTCGAGTTCCTGGAGGGTCGGGAGGGTCTCCCACTTTTTCAACGATTGGTCCGCCGACCCGGCTTGATTTTCGGACTCGTCTATCAGCACATGGTTGCGCGCCATCTTGTCGCGGATCGTATCCACATGGATACTGCCGTTGCCTTCGACCACGGCGACTTCGACCATGGACTGCAACTCGCGCACATTGCCGGGGTAATCATAACGGTTCAAGAGATCCCACACCTCCTGGCCGATCTCGGGGCCGGGCAGGCCGTGTTCTTTCGCCACTTTTCGGGCGAAGTGATCTGCCAAGCGGACGATGTCATCCCGGCGCTGGCGCAGGGGCGGGAGGTCGATGCGGTGACCGTCCAACCGGAAATAAAGGTCTTTCCTGAATGTTCCCGCATTAACCATGTCCCGCAGGCACCGGTGGGTGGCCACGACAATCTGCACATCGGCTTTTTTGGTTTGGTTCGATCCCAGGGGAATGAACTCGCCCTCCTGGATCAGGCGCAGCAGTTTGATCTGGGAGGCCGGGCTCAAATCGCCGAATTCGTCCAGAAACAGGGTCCCGCCATGGGCCTTTTCAACCAGTCCCCGGCGTGCTTTTGTCGCACCGGTAAACGCCCCTTTTTCATGACCGAACAAGGTGCTGTCGAAAAATTGATCGTCGACCCCTGCCGCGTTGAAGGCCACGAACGCCCCTGGGCGCCCGCTGCGGTCATATAGCAGCCGTGCAATCGGCTCCTTGCCCGTGCCGCTTTCCCCGGCGATGCGCACCAGCCTGGCCATCGGCGCGATGCACTGGATGCGCGTGATCAAGGACCGAATCACCGCGTTGACGGTGACGAACGCCTTGTCCTTGATCCAGATGCGGGTTGTTGGTGGGTGCGTCTGTGTCATTGCCGATTCGGAGTCCTTGGGTTGACGATGTTGCCACCCACTATGACACAGGCCTCCTTTGCGGACGAGGGGGCGAAACGGGCAAAAAAGAGGCAGTTTTCGGGGGTGAATGGCCCCGAGCGGTTCGCCCCCCTGTGGCACCCCTACCGCTATGGTCAGCGCTCCCGCACCATCCCCCCACATCTTGGTTAAAAACTGCCTTTCACCCACCATTTATACCCGATAAATACCCGTTTGCCTCCCTGGTACCCGAATCGCCGATCCCATAAAATGGTCCCCGACAGCACCGTCCATATCTTCTTACCGTTGACGCGATGAGGGAGACCATGAAACGACCCATGCTAATGCCCCGGCGTATGATCCTGACCGAGCTATTCTCCGACCTCGGCGACCAGTTCGTCCACCTGACCCTGCTGGCCGAGCTGTTTTTCGGCCTTGCTGCCTCCCACGCCACCCTGCTCCTGCTGTGCCTGATCCAGCAGACCCCGGCCATCCTCCTGGGGCCCCTGGCCGGCCGGTGGGTGGACCGCATCGGTCCCCGCAACGGGATCGTGGGCGGCATCCTGGTCCGGCTGTTGCTGGTGGTGGGATTGCTGAATGCCCGGGTAGGGTGGGGCGTATGGCCCATCTACCTGCTGTTCTCCGGCGCTTCGCTAATCTTCGTGATCGCGCGGCTGTGCATCACGCCCCGCATCGTCGCTCCCGAGGAGTTGATCGGCTACAATGCGGTCAACGAACGCGTGGCCTTGGCGACCGGTATCGGCGGCCCCTTCCTGATCGGCCTGCTGATTCAGCAGGCCGGCGCCGGCGTCTCCCTGGGCATGGGCATCGCCATGTACGGTTGCGGCGCATGGCTGGCCTACGGGTTGCCGCGGGTGGATGCGGCGGCCGGCAGGGCGGGCGAAAAACGGCCAAGGGGGTGGTGGCGACGGTTACGCTGCGCCTACCTGGCCCCCCTGACCGATCCGCGCATCGGCATCTGGTCGATTCTGAGCCTCGTCGTCGGCACTGTCGGCAGCGTTTTGAATTTCGGCGCGCCGGTGTACAATCGCACCTATTTCCAGGGCGATATCGTTGCCTGGGGGGCGGTCATGTCCGGCTTCCAGGCCGGTGCCTGCCTGGCCACCCTGCTCCTGCCGGCCCTGGAGCGGCGCATGGCCGACCGCACCCTCATGGCCTCTTGTTTCGCCATGGTGGGAATGGGGTTTATTCTTCTTGCGGCCTTTCCCCGGCTGCCTCTGTTCGCCATGGTCATGGCCGGCCTGGGGTGCCTTTTCACGCTGCTGGCCATGTACCTGATGAGCCGCATCCAGCGCGATTGCGCCGAAACCCGCCGGGGCGGCGTCCTGTCGGCCCTGACCGCCCTGGGTGGTATGTGCCTGCTGGCCGGCGTATCGGTTGGCGCGCTGGTGGTACGGGCCGGCGGGGTACGGCCGTTGCTGGCCCTGGGCGCCGTGTCGTCGGTGGTTGCAGCGCTGGCCGCCTGCCGGTTTTCGCGCGTGTCGCACGCGCGGGAAGGGGATGGCCTAAAAGTAGATCCGTTCATTTGAACTAATGATAAACGGCATAATCGGTTGGATTGAGACCATTTTAACGAAAAAGGGGGGCAAGCGAAAAACAGCCATGCGTTGCCCGGTGAGCGCTTGCCTCTTTTCTCCTTGTTTTCCACCTGCCTGAGTGTTACCCCGTTTTCATCGATTCCGGTGGTCATGAACTGGAAATTAGCGCAGGGCGATACGATCCTTGTGAACACGGAGGGCTAATGCCGAGATCTAAAGAACCACGAATGCCAATAGCGGGTATCAGGCTGAAGCTCGCCAGAAAGGCAACCGGGAAAACTATCGGGCAGCTCCTCGACTGGCAAAAGTGGAAAGAAATTGTAGACATTTTCAATGAATCCACTATCAGTCGGTGGGAGCGCCATGGAATACCCGAAACCAAGGTATCAAATGTCGCAAAATGCTTTTCCGTTCCAGCGTTTATGTTCTTGGATGCAAGCGTGTCCGATGATGATTTTAGGAAGTGCATCCTGTTACGAATGGAGGATCCGAACGCCGATTTATTGTTTCATACCCCAGATGAAAAAAAATCAAGTGAAGAAGAAACGGTTGAGGATAGTAATGATTGTGTGGACTTTATCGGATGGCTGACAAAAACCACACATCCGCCCGGTGGTTACGAGAATTCCGAGAGCCTGAATCGGGAAGACATTCTACGGGTGTTTGAAAACCAAATTCGTTTCTATTTCGCATACCCTGAACGATATGGTCAGATCCTCGCCTTTCCGGAATCAAGCGAGCGAGATATTGATCTTTTAATCCTTTTCCCCGGGTCTCCGAATAAAATTGGCATTTTATTCTTGTCTCCTGAAGACTTTCAAACACAAACCTTCGATGATGACGTGGCGGCTCAACTCCGGAGGATTCAGGACTTCAAATTATATCGCCTGCTTGTTTTCGCCTTTGCGGCCACAAAGGATTCCGAATTGCAATACCAGAAGCTGACCCACCGTCATATGATCAATGGCGCCGGGGTCCATTGGGTTTCTCCACTCGACACCTGGAATATTTTTCAGGGATTTCAGAATGTTCGTCGAAATCCGTTTAAACATCTGAACGCCTATACGGAATTGGACACGGATATTTTCTTTGGTCGCAAGGATGATGTGCAACGGTTGCTGCAACAGCTTACGGATTCTCCGGCCACTACCATTTTGGGTGAATCAGGGGTGGGCAAAACATCCTTGATCCGAGCCGGTTTGCTGCACGGCCTGAGTCGGCACCCGTTACGGCCCGTGGTAATTATAACCCGGATGAATGAATTACTTCAAATTCTGGAAGATCCCCTGAATATTTCACTGTTGATCAAATGGAAAAAAATCAAAATCCCTGATCGGCCGTCGGAAAATCTTATCGTTTTCTTGAAGCAGGTAAGCGCCTTAAATAATCGCCCGATCCATTTAATTGTCGATCAATTCGAAGAAATATTTCATCGGGTGCATCATCAGCAGCGGGAAACGTTCTTTCATGAGGTGATCGCAGGATTGCGGGACCAGGATTCCATTTTCATAACCATCGTCATTCGGGCGGATTTTTTTTATGAAATGAGCCCATACCGCCACTTGCACCCCGGACTGTGGAATCATGCCTATCGATTGGACCGGCTTGATTCAAATCAGGCGTCGGAAGTCATCATTCAGGCCATGTCCAAGGGGCAATTAAAACTATCCTCCCGTTTATGCCAGACCATCGTAAAGGATTTCCTTGAGGACAATCCCTTTTTACCCTACCTTCAAATCGTATGTTACCAGTTGTTTGAGAAGGCAAAAAGTGAAAACCAGACATCGATCAGCGTTTCGCTTTACAATGACATGGGTGGCGTGGAAGGGATTATAAACGATTATTTCAATGGCATTATTAATAAGATGAATGTCGAGGATAGCCGTGCGCTCGAGGTGCTTCTTCCCTTGCTCATCGAAGACGGTTACCGTCGGGTAATGCGTGCCGATTCCCTGAAAGATCTGTATCTTTATGGCCGGGATTATACAAGGGCCTTGAACTTGATCTATTTCATGATCGAATCGCGCATCATCATGCGAACCGATGATGCAAAAGGATATATCCTTACCCACGATATTGTCGCCGAAAAGCTGCTTGAACGTCAAAATAAATATGCGGAACTTACTCGAGTCCTGCATATGTTTCATAACCGAGACAGATTCCGGTTCTCAAAAGCAACCACCCGGTTTATGATTAAAAGCGCTTATCGTTATCACTTTCCGGCAATTCTCTGGGAAAAAAAGCTGGTCAATGAAGAAGGAGAAAAATGCCTCGAGGATTATCTGATTGCCTTGACGCAATCCCCGGATTTCGATGTTCGCCACAACGCCCTTCGTCGAATGGCGATTTTGCCATGCCTGAATACGGAATCGGACAAAAAAGCCTTGGAAAATCGCTGGCAAGCGCTCAAGCCCATCATCGATGATGAAAATGAAAGCGAGAAAATACGTTCCATGGCGATATCGGCCGCTGGGGCATTGAACCACCCGGAAGTCGTCAAGATGCTCAGCCTTTTACTGACATCCGGGCGTGAATTGATATCCCTTGCGGCAGTCAGGGCTTTGGCGAGGATCAATACCAAGGCGGCCATTAACAATCTCTCTAAAAGCCTGGTGGTTACCGATCAGAACATTCGTGTCATCCAGGAAACCTTGAATGCAATTACCATTTCGCGGGAGAGCGTTGAAAAAGCGATCGATCTGTTGGACAGGCAATTATCATCAAATTTTATTCATCAAGACAACACACAGACAATCGTTTGGGCAGCCAATTTGTTCTCTCGCTATGAAACGCCCAAGGTCATCGAATTTGTAAGAAACGCGATTTTCAAACTGGGAGATGATTTCACAAGAAACCCTGACAGTGACGTATCCCGTCTGTATCTGTTTTTAAAAAAGCATGATAACGCCATTACGATAGATAGTCTGATGGGAAATCTGGTTGCGTTGGAAGAAGAAAAAGCACCGATCGAACTGTGCGATGTGATTGGAGCATTGTGTGATCACAATATACTCGACCAACTGGTTGAACAGTTGCGCCATGAGAGCTGGTTTGTTCGTGAAAATGCACTGAACTGCATCCGGTTTATAGAAAAGCCCGAATTATTAACCAATTTATATGACGCCCTTGAAGTGGAAAATAAACTGGCCCGGGAACAGACGGATCAGGCCGTTAAGGCGCTTTTGATTGCGACATCCCATCGGCCTGATAAAGGCATACCATTTTTGATTCACGCGCTTGGGCAATCAGGTGTGGACGCAAGCATCGAAGCCTTTCTGCTCCTCAGTAAATCCGGTCGGTTGGATGTCACCGGCGTTTTGAAGAACCACCTGCAGACGCTTCGAATAAAGATTGTTGCCGGTTTGAAAAAAATTCCGGCCAATGCCACTCAACTATCTTTTGATGGTTGGTATGATGAAGACGATGAGAATAAAATATTTAAAAACGGGCAGGAAATGATCTCCTTTTGGGCATCAAAGAAATTGGAGCTTTTCGATATTTCGTATGACATTCTCAACCAAATCGGCAAAGCCATATCGTTGAATCATCTCTCCCTGCAACATTTTAATAACAAGAACCCGGTATCCGAGGAAACCATGGGTATATTCGGTTCTATTGATGCATTGTACCAGGAGATGAACTCCGCTTTCGATAAACGAGGGGAGGATCGATATGATGGGCCCGCCAATTACAAGACCTTTATCGACGTCGGCAAGCTATCTGAAATGGCACATCTGTTTCAAGCATTGATTACCTCCATCCGGTCCAATGATATCTGTAATTCCCATGACAATGATTTCAATCAATTCATGGCTTCCATGGTCAAAGCATTTACCAAGATTCAATCGGAACTTCCAGTCGTCATCAATACCCTACATGATTGGAACTTGATTCTGGAAACGGCGACCATGATCGATGCTTACCACATCTGCCGTGAATATTTTCTGACGCATGTACACAATGTCAAACCGGATGGATTCCTTGAGATCATGATTGAATCAATGGCCGAATACTGCCCAAATGCAGCATCGAGGATTCCGGTGACCGCGGCCGGGTATTTATCTGTCTACAAAAGCCCAACGATCGCCGGAGCGTTGCTCGATGCGGCAAAAAACACCAATGATCCCGAATTTATTTGCCCGTTCATCGAATCATTGGCAAATCAAGAATTGGGGGCGTATGGTGAGGCCATGGATGACTTCATTATCTCACCGTATTCAATGGTCCGTATCGCGGCGCTTAATGGCATTACAAAAACAAATCCTAAAAAGTCAGTTAAGTACGCCCTAAAACTGCTTGATGATACAGACGGGCAGGTGGTTGAAGCCGCGCTGACAATAATTGAGTGCCATGGTGATGAAAATTGTATTGATACGCTGGTTCGTTTGCGTGAAAGATCAGACGATAAAATCCGCGACCAAATCTTTCATGTTCTATCGTCAATAATGACGCGTTTGCTATCGATAAAATAAACGACGGTTTTGCGCACCGCCGGAAATCACCCGCCTGCTGCCTTTGGCGCCTCTTCGAGTCCCTTGGCCTTGCCACGCACCAGTATCCTTTGATTCCGTCGGATTCATGCCGACAGGCACCCTTTCCGATTGCCTTCCTGCAAGCGTTTAACGATCATTTGGTCGCTGCGACCCGGTGAACATGTACGCCTTCCTTTCTTCTCGATTTGCATTTCTCATCCATTTGACAATCCCATCTTTTCGATAAATGGGATGTCTCATGTCGTAAATATCGTGGATTCCTTAATGTGAAAATGGAAGAGAGGAGATTGAATCGCATGAGCACATCATTGGTGGACCTTCGGGGCGTTGAAATTGAAAACATTGTCGGCCGCAGCCCGGCCATGCAGGTCGTCTATGAGATCATTGGCAAGGTGGCTCCGGGCGACTGCACTGTATTGATTCTCGGTCCTAGTGGCAGCGGCAAGGAACTGGTGGCCCGGGCCATTCACGACCTGAGCCCGCGCCGGAATCGTCCGCTGGTGACCATCCATTGCGGGGCCTTTCCCGAGAACCTGCTGGAGAGTGAGTTGTTCGGGCATTGCTGGGGGGGGGGCTTTTACCGGTGCCACCCGGGACCGCATGGGACGCTTCGAGCAGGCCGACGGCGGGACGGTGTTCCTGGACGAGGTGGGTGAGCTCAGCCTGGCCCTGCAGGTCAAGCTGCTGCGGGTGATCCAATTCAGGGCCTTCGAGCGGTTGGGTGAGAATCGGGCCATACGGGTCAATGTGCGCCTGGTCGCCGCTACCCACCGGGATCTGAGGCAAGGCGTGGCCGAGGGATGGTTCCGCGAGGCCCTGTCGGCGGCCCTGCGACATGCCGTGGTTGCCACCCGTGACGGACAACAGGCCCCCTGGCACCGGCGTTTGCGCTGCATCCGGATCGAGGCCATCGAAACCTTTCTGTGCTCCTGGGGCGTCGACTGGTTTCCCCGCCAACGCTATGTCCGGTTCCTGGAGGATCACGGCAACCATTCGCGAGGGAAGTACAAGACCGCCGGGGATCATCTATCGATTCTGAGAGCCAATGGCATCTGCGTCCACAACCATCAGAAGTCCAACCGGGCGGCCTATCGGTTGCATGACCGTTTCCTTTGATTTTCTGTCTGGAAATCAACAATGAAATGGTCGCAGGCGTTGCCACGCTCCCCTCGGCCTTCGGCTTAAAATGCTACCCCCCTATCGCCGCGGCATGCATGGCCAATTGTAGGCTTGAATCGGTTTGATAACAGTCCGGTCCGGGTGTTTATCCCCCCATCGTCGGTGCGCAACGCTCGGTGAAACATGGCGGTGCCGTGTAGGAGCGGCCCTGACCGCGATAACCGATGGCGATCCATGGGCCGTGGTCCGGGAAGTGATTGGAGGTGTTCAACCGATGGGCCGACCTCCCCCCTTCGGCCTAAAAGGCTAAACTCCCATCATCTCCGCTGACACCCCTTGACGCGTCCCCGCGGAGTGTGGGCGCCAGAGTCGTTGTCGTTGTCGTTGTCGTTGTCGTTGTCGTTGTCGTTGTCGGCTTGCAATCCAAGGGAGATTCGCGTTAATTAGCAGGCATGCCTCGCCCGCCCAAAAGAAAACGGATTTTCAGACAACTCCTGATGTTCGTGCTGCCCTTCGTGATCCTGGGTATCACCATCACCAGCGCCCTGCTGATGTGGACCCATTACCGCTACTTTCAAAAAACCATCGACCAGGATTATGACAACATCATCCGGGCGTTGGCCTCGGAAATCGAATTGTTCATGGACAACGCCGTCACGGACATGGAAAGCATGACATGGGTACTCCGTACGGTCCGATTCGATGACTGGCGGGCGGAGATGATCCTGGCCGCCTTTCAATACAGCAAGCCCAAGTTCGAGTGTGTCCTGCTGATCTTTACCGATGGCCGGCGTATCCCGGCATTGGCGGATGACCCCCTGGCGGATCAAGCGGGGGCCGCCGGCATGATCGAGGCGGCCTTTTCCGAGGAATCGGCCGTCTCGGCGGTGGCCATGGGCAAGGATAATTTTCCCCAGGTATGTATGGCCATGCCTGTGCAACGCATGGGCAAGATCGAGGCGGTACTCTACGGTCGGTTGAATTTGAAGTATGTCTGGGATGTGCTGAAAGGTATCAAGATCGGCGACACCGGGAAGGTCTTCCTCATCGGTCCGTCGGGTCGGTGTTTGGCCCATCGGGAGATGGATCGGGTGGTGTGTGACACACCACGATACGATGCCCACAGACTGCAGGCCATCAAGGCCTCGCCATTTCCCGTCAAGTGGATCGAACAGTCGCATGGAAAACGGTATTTTTGCCTGGGGGCGCATCTGTCGGATCGGGACTGGACCATCGTCCTGCGCCAGGCCATGCCGGAAATCTACGCCTACCTGGATGAAAACGTCGTTTGGACCGTGGCGGTCACGATCGTCGTCTGCCTGTTGGCCATCCTGGTAGGCGGGTTCCGGGTAAAGACCTTCATCCGGCCCATCGAGAACATGCACCGGCAGGTGCAACGCATCGGCCAGGGGGATCTGGATGGCCAGGTGGATGTGACGACCCACAATGAGATCGGCGAGCTGGGGACGGCCTTCAACGAGATGGTGGCCACCTTGAAAATTACCATCGAACGTGAAATCCAGACGGCGTCGGAATTGGCCCATGCCCGTAACTTGGCGGTCCTCGGTGAATCGGCCAGCAAGGTCACCCACGAGGTGGGCAATCTGCTCAACAACGTGGGCATGTCGGTCAGCGCCCTGCGCATGGAAACCTTGAGCGAAAAAGGCCAAAACACCCTGGCCAGGATGGAGAAGGAATCGACGCGGGTCCGGGAATTCATCCGGCAGTTCCTGCAATTCGCCAAGCCGCCCGAGCTCAGGATCGTACCGGTGGCCATGGACCTGATCATCCGTCAAGTGATGGCCGCCCATGAACCGGCCGCCCAGGAACGGGGCGTGACCTTTGAATTGAAATGGCCCGAGGCGATGCCCAAGGTCCCGGTGGATACCCGGCTCATGTACCAGGTGTTCACCAACCTGATTAAAAACGGCACCGAAGCCTTGGACGAAAACGGTTGGATACGCATCGGCGGGCGGGTGGATGACGGCCATGTCGAAGTGATCGTCCAGGATAACGGCCACGGCATCGCCCCCGACCACCGGGAGCGGATCTTCGAGCCCTTTTTTACTACCAAAGGCAAGGCGGGCACGGGCCTGGGCATGGCCATCGTACGCTCTGTCGTCACCGCCCACCGGGGCCGCATCGACTACCACAGCGAAGTGGGGCAGGGGACGCGATTCGTGATCCGCCTGCCGCTCTAACGTCCTTTAATTACCTTTTTTGGCCTTAACCTGGGCCACCAGCCACCCGATCCACGCATCGAACCCTGCCTCGGTCTTGGCACTGATATCGAAAACCGGCATCCCCGGGTGAATTTGGCCGATGGTTCTACGGGCCAGGTTCATATCGAAATCCAAATAGGGCAACAGATCGATCTTGTTGAGGAGGGTGGCGTGACACTCGCGGAACATCAGCGGGTATTTGGCGGGCTTGTCTTCCCCTTCGGTGACCGACAGGACCACCACGCGTTTGTCCTCGCCGATGTCGAATTCGGCCGGGCAGACCAGGTTGCCGATGTTTTCCACGATCAACAGGTCGATGTCGGCCAGGTCGATACCGGCCACGGCCTTTTCCACCACATGGGCCGCCAGGTGGCAGTCGCCGCCGAATTGGTCGGTGTTGATCTGGATCACCGGCGCGCCGGACAGGGCCAACCGGTCGGCATCGTTGGTCGTGCAGATATCACCCACGATCACGGCGCAACGAAGGTCGGGCATGATGCGCGCCAGCGTCTTCTGCAAGGTGGTCGTCTTGCCGGAGCCCGGCGAACTCATCATATTGAGCACGAAGACGTTGTTTTCCTTGAATACGGCGCGCATGCGGTCGGCCATGATGTCATTGGCGTCCAACACCCGCCGGACCACCTTGATTTCACGGGTGCCGGATTTACGGGTTTCCATGTCATGACCATGATCCGGGTGGGGATGATCATGGGGACCATGGTGATGGTGGTCATGGTGAAAGCGTTTGGGAATGCGATTGGTGAAGTTCCACATGATTAATCCTCTTCCTCGATTTCAATGGACTTGATATCCAGCTCCCGTCCGGAAAGGATATCGATATTGCCGCCCTGGCATTGCCGACAGGTAAAAACCGGTTCGTCGACCGTCCATTGGGCGTTGCAATCCTTGCAGCGCACTACCACGGGCAATTCCTCGATGACCAGTTCGGCACCGTCAAGAGGGCTATCCTTGATGATCAAATCGAAACAGAAGCGCAGGCTGTCGGCAACGATGGCCGAGAGTTTGCCCACCTGCAGGTTGACCCGCTGAATACGCGCGCCTTTCATCTCTTCGGGAATGGATGCCTTGGCGATCTCCACGATCTCCATGGCGATGCCCATTTCGTGCATGGCGGTGATCCTTAGTGGTCTATAAGGGCGCGGAAAGCACCCTAAGGTGGATGCCATTATCCGTAAAACGATCGGATTTTCTTCGAATGTCCGAATGGCCCGGTTCCAGCGGACCAATAGCATCCGCTTCCGATTTGTTCAACCCAAACTAAATACCCATCAATTTTAAAATACTACCCCATCCATCCGATACGCACCATCGACCGCCATCCCTCCGGCCCAGTTGCCAATTTGTAAAGAAAGCCGACAATCTGCGTCGCGGTGAATTCTTGACCCCGGTCGATCCATCGCTAACAGGCAGAAAAGATAGCTGAATATGAAATGTCGACGGCACCTTTAAAGTGGCATGCTCCTTGATAGTGATTGCTGGGCAAAGCGGCAAACGACGGATAACAACCGCTTCGAGATCCCTGATGGGGGACGCTAAAAAGAAAAGAAAAAGGAGGATTTACCATGAAAAAAACGTTATTGACGGTCTTTGGGCAATGGTGTCTCGTTTGTGCGGTACTGGTTCTGCTGGTGCCAGTCAACGGATACGCCAATGAACGCCTGCGGTTCGGCACATCCGCGCAGCTTTACGATATCCTGCAAGATCGGGTCCTGGAACAATTCGAGGATCAAACCGGCATCGAAATCGATCTGCAGGTCACCTCATCTGCCGCCGCCATGCAACGGCTTTTTCACGGCATGTGTGATATTGCCGGAACGGCCGAACGGGTCCGGCACACCATGATCGACTACGGGTATACCGAAATTCCCTTCTGCCGGGCACCGTTGGTCGTGATCGCGCATCCCCAGGTATCGGTGAAGGATGTCAGCCCAGACCAGCTTCAAGACATCTTCGGCGGACGCATCAGCAATTGGAAGGCGTTGGGCGGCAAAGATGAGAAAATCGTCGTGATCGTGCCGGGAAAAGACACCGCGGCGTTGAAGAACTTCTCTCAGCTGGCATTGAATCGATTCGATATCCAATACGATATCATGACTTATCGATCGACCATGGTCGTGCAGGTCGTCAGCCATATACCGGGGAGCATTTCTTTCATCACCAAGGGAAGCGATGCCCGGGATGCAGGGGTTAACATCCTCAAGGTGGCCGGTCATGATTACAAGGATCCGGCGTATCCCTTCTTTCAGAATTTCAGTCTGGTGGTCAAAGGCCAGCCCGATCATACGGTGGGGGCCTTCGTGGATTTCCTGACATCCGAGAAGATGAAGAAGACGTTGATTAAGAACGGGATCGCCCCCCAGGTACCTTAAACGACTGGTTGGACAGTAACGTTTTCAAACCAACCCTAGTCTGCATAGCGTCGACGACGGACCTTTTCCTGACCGCCGCGACGTGTCAAATCCGGGGTCGCCGAGGGATGGCGGTGGGCGAATGACTATTCATCCCTTGGCGACCCTCCTATTTTTCAAAGATAAGCAGTTTTTTAACGGGTTCCCAAGCTCCGCTTGGGAACCCTCATCATGCTCAGGTGGGCCAGTGATACGCGCTCCCATGCAGAGCAGAGCATGGGAGCGAGATGAAACGACGACGAATCCACGCTACAAAGCACGATTTCGGCCTAGTTCACCCCTCCCAAGCGTTGTCTCACCCCACGTCGATGGTACGGTACTCGGCGGCGGTGCTCTCCCAACACATGCCCCCAGCAATCCCTGATCATGAAATCGATTCATCCCGAGGGTTCCCAAAGGAGTGTGGGAACCTGTGAAAATCGATTCCCATACGACGCCTTTGGAGAATCTGGTGTTTTGCTTGACAAGGTCTGCAATTTATTGTTTTTAGAGTAAAAAGGGATCGATATGATATCAATTTAATTTGCTGGCTGTGGTGATATCGGCAACAATCACCGGCCAGACGAAAATCGCACCCTTTTCAACGAACCCTTCTTTATTTTCCACAAGTGCCGATATTGATATTTTAATAGGTGGTTAGGCACAGGCACGTTGCCTGGTTGCGGACCGATACTAAATCGCTGTATCCAAAGGTCATCCCATGAACAGATTGCTGGTTAAGTTCAAGGATAGAACGATAAAGGAGTTCGCTCTGGACCACATCGACACGTTCTCCATCGGCCGGTCTGCAAAGCACGACATCACCATTGATAATTGTGTGGTGTCAACAAACCATGCCGTGATCAAAAAAGAGGGCAATCTTTATATCATCAAAGACACCAACAGTAAAAACGGCACCTTTCTGAATGGATTGAGCGTCGACCAGGCGATTTTAAAAAATGGGGACATCATTACCATCGGCAAACACAGCCTGGTTTTTCTGGATCGTGGGCGCCTGCGACCCCGCCCGGAACGAGGCGGACTGAAAACTTCCGGACGTTCCCCCGATCCAGGACCGGATCATACCATGTTCATGGATACCGAGGTCTATCGACGCATGCTGAGTGAAAGCGGCAATTTCCCAGAGCTTTCGGAAACCCAGGCCGATATCGTCTTTCTGTCTGGCGGAAGTGGACGAATCAATCTTGAAAAGAGCCGGGTCACCATCGGTAAAAGCGATCAATGCGATATCGTTATCGGTGGCATTTTTTCCCTCCTGGCCGGAGATCCGGCTGCAGTGATCAGCAAGACCCCCCAACATCATTATGTCAACGCCGTCGATGGCTGGATAAAAACCAGAGTCAATGGGCAGGTGATCCGGGGGCCGGTTCGTTTGAAAAATAAGGACATCATTAAAGTGGGGACGGTGGTCCTTCAATACATCTCGGGTGACACCTCCTGCCCCTAAACGCCAACGACTGTCAGGCTAGCTCGCAACGAAAGTGCGCGCCATGAAAAAATGGATCGTTTTAGTTGTTTTCTCAATTTTTTGCGCGGCCACGATCTCCTTCGTGAAAATCAATCAGGATGTTAGCAAAAGAGTCATTTATATAAAAAATGGTGAGTCGGTTTTGGCTGACAGTGTCAAGCTATCCGATCAGTTTGTATTTTATGAGGCCGATGGAAAACAGGGCATGTTCCTGAAAGGCGACGTTACCGCCGTCGGTTCCATGAAGGTTCAAAAAAAGATCCCGTTGATGACGATCCTTGATCGGACCAAGCAGCAGATCATGAGTGATATGGGACTTCAAGCAACCCCCGTCCAGGCAATTGATAGCCGATTGTTGATCTTCCTGCTCGTTTTGGGATCGACATCCGGAATCACGAAGCTGGGTCTGATGATGGTCGGCGTCGTGAAAAAAATGGCCTTGATTTCACGTAACAACGCACAGCCTCCATCAACTACCGATAAAAGCTCGGCCTTTTTGGAAGAGGATGAAGAAACATCGGACTACCGAGACCTCCTTTTGTTTTTTTCGGAGATATTCAAAATCCAAAATGGACTCAAACCCGATACGCCTTCCCGCTTTTCCATCAGGCCGACGTCGGCTCCGAGCAAGAGAAAAGTGTTTGAATTGAATGTCAAAGGCGACAATGAATGGATCAGCCGGCGCATGTCGATTGCACCATTGGGGGAGGGGACGGGAAGCAAAAGCAAATGTTTTTACGTGATTTATGATACCCATATGGTGGTCAAGATACCCCCGGACCCGGTAACGGATGTTGTCAAGTATATCAACGACATCCGCCGGGAAGTGCAGATTACCAGTCAACTCGCCCCCGTCGCCTGCATCGTGCCCATGGTATCCGTGATCCTCAAGAAAGTCGTCAAGCTGCCCTTTGAATCCAACCTCACCCAAGAACAGTTGGAAAAACAGTATATCCGCCTGGTCGAAGATAAGCCGGAATACCAGGCGTTTCTCAAGCTTGGCGATTGCTTTGCCTTTTTCATGGAATTGACCAATAACTTTTTTCTGGGCAATGTCATCGATGGGCTGCACAAATCGAAAAACGCCATCGGTGATGAAATCCGCGAATCACCGGAGGTGGCCTGGAACCAGGAAGCATTCACCACGCGCTACGGAATCGAAACCCTGCCGGTTTTCGAAGGTCTCCAAATGCTATATCGGCGTTGCCAAGACGAGTTCCTGCGACTCATCCAGGAGGCTGGCCAAGACCTACCCATCCATGAGTTTCAGATAAAAAGCTGGTTTCTGGCCGCCATCACCGGTGAGGCCTTCCACGCCGAAAAAGGGATCGATGACGACCTGTTAACCGGCATTAAAAATAGTTTCCAGACCATTTTCGAGTCCAACCCCAAACCGGTAACCGAATTGGTTAAACTGCTAAAAATTCAGTTGGCGACGAAATCTTTTCTGAAGAGCCGGCTGCAGATCCAAAATATCGCTTCAAATATGTTGACCCTACTCTGTCGCCTGAAGGAAAAACAGATTGCCTTGAGGGATCTTAAACCCGACAATCTGTTTTTGGATGCCGATCCGGACAATTATCCGGTATTTCTCAATGATGCAGCGTCATTTTCAATCGGCGTCATCGATGTGGAAACGGCGGTATCCCTGGAGCCTTCACCAAACGGCACCATTCCCCAGCCGCTGATCGGGGGCACCCCCCTATATGCCACGCCCTTGCATTTGCTAAAAAACAAGACCATCGTCACATTTTTCGGAAATCTGGCCGACACCCTTCATCTTCAGGACTGGTTTGCCACCATTGCCATTATTTTCAAGGCCATCACCGGCGTGAACCTGTTTCCCCGGGCCGCCCGAACGTTTCCGTCCCTCTTGAAAATACTTAAATCCAGCCCCAGCCGGTCCGCGCCCAATGAAGCCACGGTAAAGAAAATGAGCAAGGTTTTCTGGTCGGCCGCGGCCGTTGATGTGAAAAAACAGCTAACGACATATGTAAAGGTTCTAAATCAATTGACGGTAATGGTTCCCGAGGCCATGGCCGAGCCGATCAAAACCGAACTGGAAAGGGAATGCACCTGTCTCGACCGGGCCATCCGCCGCCATATTTCCCTCTCGCCATTGATGAAAAGTAAAAAAAACAGGGAATTTCTAATCAACGCGTCTACGGTGGACATCGACAAACAGATCGATCGTTGGAAAGATGAGGACCATCTTCCGGAACAATACCGTCAGATGGCCCCCCAAATGGTCGCTTTTTTGAATAATTTGAATCGGCTAAAGAAAGGAGAAGCGGAAAAGCGTGCGGCTGTCACTGGATTGGCTTCTGAACCCTATGAAATCACGGCTTATTCCCTCATTGAAGCCATGTTTCAGGTCGCCTTGCGGGCCATGCACAAATCCCCTTGGCAGACGATGGACACGCCCACTGACACATCAGCCGCGCAAGCCGCCCTGAAGGATGATCGTCAACTGGTGACGACCATTCTCAGCCAGGATTGACGGCCTTTTCGCGGCTTCAATGAATTCTAAAACCGCAGCTTTGTCTTTGATACCCTCCTCGGTGACCAGAAAATCAAGCTACATGCTCTCCATGTAGATATTCAGTAGACGCTGATTGTCACTGTCGGTGATGACCTGGGGGAGTTGCTGCGTGGCCTTTGTGAAGGCCAGGTCGGCCAGTTCCATCTTGAGCTGGCTTTTCGCCTGCAGAAGGCGGTTCTCCATTTTTTTGCGGGTTTCCTCAATCATCTTCGAACTCTGTTGCCGAGCCTGCTCGACAATTTGCTGCTTTTTGGATTCACCTTGTGAAATCAAACGCGCTTTGAGTTCTGTCAAACGCACTTCACTTTCCGATGCCTGTGTTTTGGTTTCCTGAATCTCTCCAAGAATCCGCGCCTTTTCATTTTCTAGCGCGTCCAATTCGGAAACCACATCCTCTCTTTGTTGTTTGAGAAAGTTTTTAATGGGTTCCCGTCCATATTTAATGGCGATACTCATAAAAATGGCAAAATTGACCCACAACATCACTTTGTCGTATGTGGGCCGCCATTCAGGACTGGCCGCCAGTGCCACCGCTGGCATGGTCGATAGAATGAAGGCCAGCGTAGCCAGTGCGGGTCTACTGCTGCAAGGCTTAACTATTTTCATGATTGCAGACTCCGGTGCAACACTTTTTCCATGATTGTCGTCGTGATGGCATCCACTTCGCCAGCCAGCTGCTTTCGGGCTTCTTTGATTTGGAGGCTTACGTTTTTTTCCGTTTCTTGACGCAAGGCCGTGATTTGCGATCGCGCCGAGTCCATGATTTCGGAGGCATTGTGGTCTGCTTCACCCTCGAGTTGCTTGACGATGACATCGACCTCCTTGAGCACTGTTTTCCGCTGACTGTCCAATTCCCGCAGCATCTGGTCCAGTTCGGATTTGGCCTGATCGATATCGCTTTTCACACCATAGATATGACCTTTGCGCTGTTCCATGGTATCGATCAGCGGACGAATCATCACCCGGTTCAAAAGAAACAAAAAAACCAGAAACGCGATCAATTGGAAGAAACATGTTTCATTGATACTGATCAATGCATTGGCGCTAATGATCTCCATGGTCCATCACTCCGTCTGAATTCGCTGTCTTGCTGACAATTAATCAAGCCGTTATGCACCCCGTCTGCGCGTTTTAGACGACAAACAACAACAACAGGGCGATAACCAGAGAGTAAATACCGGTTGATTCGGAAACTGCCTGCCCAACCAGCATGGTACGGGTCAACAAACCGGCCTCCTTGGGGTTGCGGCCAATGGCCTCACAAGCCTTGGCGGCAGCCATGCCTTCACCCACACCGGGTCCGATTGCGCCGAGTCCCATCGATATTCCCGCTCCCAAAAATGCCGCTGCCTTTACCAGATCTGCGCCTTCTATTGCCATTGTTTTCCTCCGCAAAAAAAAGTTATGTTGGTGAATAATCCGTCAACACTAGATAACGAATATCAATATCAGCGAGATGACCAAAGCATAAATGCCTGTCGACTCTGCCACTGCCTGACCCACCAGCATTGTCCGCGTCAATTCGGCAATATGATTGGGTCGTCGTGCAATCCATTGAACGGCAGACCTGGCGGCAGCGCCTTCGCCGACCCCCGGACCAAACGCACCCAGTCCCATGCACAGCCCCGCACCCAATAGTGCCATGGATGGCGCAAGGGATTCGGTTGCCGGAAACTGTTTAAACATGAGGATAAAGCTGACCAAAAGACCATAGATCGCCGTGGTTTGGGTGACCGCCTGTCCCAGCAGCATAACGTTGGTCACGGTTCCGGCCATTTCCGGATTACGCGCCGTACCTTCGCAACTGGTTTCTGCCACCAGGCCGCCACCCACTCCTGAACCGATCGCACCGAATCCGGACGCCAACCCCGCACCGATGATGGCTGCCCATGTCGGCGAAAGGGGACGATCCGCAAAATTGGTAAAAAGCAAAATGAACGAGGTGACCAGGGAAAAAATGGCCGGTGTTTGGCATACCGCCGAACCGATCAGCATGTTGGTCATCAGGCGGCCACTCATTGACGGTTGCCGTGACATGCCGGTACAAGCGGCGCCGGCTGGGAATCCCGATCCGACACCCGATCCGATCGCCCCCAGCCCCATGCACAATCCAGCGGACAGAACAATCGACACCGTGATATATGACTCGCTGGAAAAATTGGAGAAAAGCAGGATCATAGCGATCACGAGCGCGAAGATCGACGCTGATTCGGCAATCGCTTGCCCGACAAGCATTGATTTAAAGATATCACCGGTGGCCGCGGGATTACGTGAAATGGCAAAATTGGCTTGTGCCGCCGTATACCCTTCACCGATCGCCGCACCGATGGCACCACATCCCATCGCTATGCCAGCGCCTGCATAGGCAGCTAACTTGACCCATGTCTGAATGTCTTGTTCCATAGTTTATTTCGCCTGCACAGAGATATAAACAACGGTTAACATTGTAAAAACGAATGCCTGAATCGCCCCCACGAAAAGACCGAAAAACGCATTGAGGAACGGTGGTAGCACGATGCTGTATGTTAGATGGGAAACGACCAAGATGATGATGGAGCCGCCCATGATGTTTCCGAATAAACGGAAGGAGATGGATACGATCTTTGCCAGTTCGCCGATCAGGTTGAGTGGCGCCATGATGAAAAAGGGTTGAAAATACTCGCTGATGTAGGCCTTTAAGCCTTTTGTTTTGATGCCCACATAATGAGCGATGACAAATCCCATAATCCCTAGGCTAAGTGGGGTATTGAGGTCCTTGGTGGGCTCTTCTAAGTGAGGGATGATGCCCAGCCAATTGGAGAGAATCAGAAACATGAACAGGGCAACGATCAATGGCGCGTAGGTTTTGGCCATTTCCCGGCCCAAGGCATCTTCGGTCAATTCGTAGAGCTTGGATACAAACAGTTCTCCCAACACCTGCATGGGGCCGGGAACCAGGCCCCGATTACGGGTACTCATGAACCCGAAAAATAGAAGCGCCGACATCGCTATCAAGGTAAATACCATGACATTTAGGTTAAAAACCATGTTGTGGCCGAATAAGGGAATGATGAGCTGGTAAACTTTTCCTAAATCTTCCATTGATTATGCCCTTTTTTCACCTTTTCCAGGAATATTGAAAATTACGGTAAATATGCTCAGTCATTATGATCAACTGCACCATAAAAAGGCCGGCAATGGTGGCCACCAAATCGAATCGTGGAAATCTTATGGCGATAAACAACGGAATGGCCAAAAAAACGTATCGCAGCAAAATGTTGTAAAAGGCTGCGAATGAGGCTTTTTTGCGATCCGGCTGAATTTTCAAATGGAAGGAGTTCGCCATCAACACGAAATTAAGCGTACTGAAAAGCGCACCGAGGACCACTCCCCGGCAGACTGATTTGTAACCCAGGATCAAGAAAACCAGGCTGATGCCGATGGCGAGCGCCATGGCTTTGGTTCCATAGCTTTTTTGCAGTTCACGGACGGGTAGTGCGGTGGTCATCAGGATCATCCTTTTTTTTGGGATCCATCACTTCGAGTATCTGTCGATAACAGACGTTGGCCCCACCAGCGATGCCGAGAAGAATAAAAATGGTTGTGAATACTCCACGTAATCCCAACCATTTGTCAATGAAAAAACCGACGAAAAAACAAAAAACGATGCAGCCAGCCATGGTCAGGCCCAACTGCATGACCAAGGTCAGATTTTCTGCCCAGTCTCTGTTTTTCTTATAGTTAAACAAATAATAGTTCCGTTTTTATCCATCGGTTTCATATTCCGCCGGTCCTTCAGGCAAACCACAGGCGCCGGTTCCAATGCAAATTGGCCGTTCAACAGATGAGTATCAAATGGCAACGCATGGCCGCAACATTCGATAACAGGTTGTACAAGATTTAAGTGAGTGATTAAAATACGAACGGGAGCGAAGATAACAAATCCTATTCAGCGTTGTCAAGCATCATCATCGCTCCAGCGTTTTAATTTTTTTCTTCCCTATTTATCGTAAAAGTGTTCGAAAATGAGCACTTTGCGTCCATCGTGCGGAAGCACATGGAACCAAGTTCTCAGGCTTTTCGAGCAGGCGCGTCGACTCGCCATTGTGTTCTTTGGCAATGGTTCATACAAAGAAGCGAATGATGCGTGTTCCCTTTTTTCCGCCCAAAACAGAGACAAGAACAAAAGAAAGGAAGTAAATGATTAACATGCAAAGTCAAATCACCATTCTTGGCTCCGGGACCTGTGTCCCTTCACTCGTGCGCAATTCCTGCGCCTTGCTGATGCAAACGGGAGGACGACATTTGCTTTTCGATTGTGGCCCCGGAGTGATGCGTCGGCTGTTGCAGATGGGTCGGTCCATCTACGATATATCACACATTTTTCTCAGTCATTTTCATCCCGACCATAGCGGTGAACTGGCGTCCTTTTTATTCTCGCTGAAGTATTCCTCGCCTGGCCGTCAGTTACAGCCATTAACCCTCGTGACCGGACAGGGGGGTAAAGCGTTTATCGAGCGATTGCAAGCGGCCTACGAGAACCATATTTGCCTGCCCGGCGATGGGTTGCGGATTATCGAGCTAGATACCACCCAAATGGATCGTTATGCATTTTCAACCTTCACCGTCACCTCCATGCCCGTTGTGCACCGTCCCGAAAGCTTGGCTTATCGGATTACCGATGCGCAGGGTAAGCGGATGGTCTATTCGGGCGATACCGATGACTGTGATGGCCTCCAGATCATCGCCACCGATGCCGATCTGATGATTTGTGAGTCGGCCTTTCCCGACGACAACAAAACGGACGGCCATTTGACGCCTTCATTGGCCGGTCGAATCGCCCAGGCGGCCGGCGTCAAGCGTCTGGTACTGACGCATTTTTATCCGCCGTGCGAGACCGTGGATATTGAAAAACAGTGTCGAAACACATATAGTAGAACGCTTATATTGGCACGGGACCTGATGACCTTGATCCTTTAATACCACATAAGGGTGAATAATGCGATACTATCCGATTAATCTCGATATTCGCGGGCGATGCGCTCTGGTGGTCGGCGGTGGCCGTGTTGGTGCGCGCAAAGTCGGCACCCTGATCCGTTGTGGTGCCGTGGTCACCGTGGTCAGCCCCGTGATTGTGCCCGCCCTTTCCGAACGGGTCGACAGCCAGACCATTGAATGGAAAGACCGTCCTTACCAGACGGACGATCTGGATGGCATGTTCCTGGTAATCGGCGCCACCGACGACGAGGCCCTTAACCGTCGCATCCATGCCGATGCCGAAGACCGCCACATTTTATGCAATATCGCCGACCGGCCGGAAATCTGCAACTTTACCCTGCCGTCCATCGTGAAGCGTGGCGACTTCGTGATGGCCATCTCCACGGCTGGAAAAAGTCCGGCCTTCGCCAAGTACATGCGCAAACGACTCGAGGCCGAGTTTGGCCCGGAATATGGGATCATGCTCGATTTGATGGGCGCCATTCGCGCCAAGCTGCTGGCCGAGGCCCATGAACCGGAGGCGCACAAGCCGCTCTTCGAAGCGCTGATCGCCGGGGATTTACTGTCCCTGATTCGAGCCCATGACGTTGCCAGCATCGACCGGTTGTTGGACACGGTACTGGGCCCGGAATATCGCCATGACGCGTTGATGGCCGCCAACCCAAAGACCGGGGAGTGACATGCATCCGTTTTTCATTATCGCCGTTATTGCTTATGCACTCGCCTGTGTCGGCTATTTTGGCTACCTCTTTTTCCAGAAAACGGCCCTCCACCGCATTGCAATGGGGATGATGCTTACCGCCTTCCTCGTGCATACGGCCTCTCTCGTTGCCTGTGGCATCCGGGCCGGCAATTTCCCGGTTAACAATCTTCATGAAACCCTGTCGGTCACCGCCTGGGCCATCGCCGCCGTATTTCTCGGTTTCACCTATGTCTACAAACTGAAAATTCTGGGCGTGGTCGCCGCGCCATTGATCACCCTAACCTTGATCGCCGCCACCCCCATTGCAGCGCCCGTGGCGAAAAATCCCCAGTTGTTCAAGAGCGGGTGGCTGGCGGCCCATATCGTTTTCATTTTTCTGGGCAATGCGGCCTTCGCATTGGCCTGCGGCGTGGGGATCCTGTATCTACTCCAGGAAAACGCGATCAAGAAGAAAAGGCGGGGCTTTTTCTTCAGCCGGTTGCCCTCGCTGGACCTGTTGGACACCATCGGTTATGCCTGTATCGTGGTTGGCTTTTCCATGGTGACCATTGGTTTGATTACCGGCGTGATCTATGCCAAGGCGATTTGGGGACGGTTTTGGAGCTGGGACCCCAAGGAGGTCTGGTCCGCCATCACTTGGCTGTTCTACGCGGCATTGCTCCATGAACGGCTGGCGGTCGGTTGGCGGGGCAGACGGGCGGCGATCATGGCCATGATCGGTTTCGGCGTTCTGCTATTCACTTTTTTTGGCGTGAATTTTCTGTTGCAGGGACATCACGGGACCTTTACGGCCATGTAGGACGATATAGAACCATGCACGACATCGTACTGATTGGATTGAACCATAAGACCGCTCCCGTAGGCATTCGGGAGTGTATCGCCTTTACACCGGATGAAACCGAGCAGGCGCTGGTGGAACTGCGCAGCCATCCCGCCATCTCCGAATCGGTCCTTTTCTCCACCTGCAATCGCATCGAGCTGTTGATGACCGCCGCACAAGGCCAGGTGGCGATCAGCGCCGCCAAACAGTTTCTTGCCGATTTTAAAAACGTGGCCTTGTCCGACTTTGAAAGCACGTTGTATCATTATGCCGGCGACGAGGCGGTCCGCCATACCTTTCAGGTCGCCGCCAGCCTGGATTCCATGGTCGTGGGCGAACCCCAGATACTGGGCCAGATGAAAACGGCCTATCGTCAGGCCACACTGAAAAAAACATCCGGCGTGATTCTAAACAAGTTGCTTCACCGTACCTTTTTCGTGGCCAAGAAAGTACGCACGGAAACCGGTATCGGCGACCATGCGGTGAGTATCAGCTACGCCGCCATCGAGCTGGGCAAGAAGATTTTCGGCGATTTGACCGGCAAACGGGTCTTGCTCATCGGCGCCGGCGAAATGGCCGAACTGGCCGTCGAGCATCTGATCCGCAACCGCGCCGGCGCCATCACCGTGGCCAACCGTACCTTTGCCCGGGGCGTTGAACTGGCGCGGCGGTTTTCCGGTGAGGCCATCAAATTCGAAGAGATACTGAACACCATCAAGACGGTGGATATTATCATCAGTTCCACCGGAGCCACCGAGTATGTTCTGCGCAAAGATCAGATTCGGGATGCCATGAAACGTCGGCGCAACCGCAGCCTCTTTTTTATCGACATCGCCGTGCCCCGGGATATCGATCCCGAGATCAATCGCATCAGCAATGCCTATGTCTACGACATCGATGATTTGAAAGGCATTGTCGACGAGAATGTCGAGGACCGGCAACGCGAGGCGGTCAAGGCCCGTCGGATTATCGATGAGGCCGTGATCGGCTTCCGCAAATGGTATGAGACCCTCGATGTCGTGCCCACCATCGTCTCCCTACGTGGCAAGGTGGAGACGCTGGCCCAGCAGGAGCTCGATAAAACCCTGGCCTCACTGAGGCATCTTGACGAAGCGGACCAGCGGGCCATAAGGCGCATGACCGGTGCCCTGGTGAACAAGATTCTCCATGAGCCGACCCAGTTTTTGAAAAAAAACGGATGCTCGGGCGATAAATCGGCTTCGTTGGATTTGACCCGTAAACTATTTAACCTGGAGGACGACCATTGAAATCCATTGCATTTCTGTTTCCCGGCCAAGGGTCCCAAGCCGTTGGCATGGGAAAGGACCTGTACGACGAATACGATGGGGTGAGGGAGATCTTCGACGCCGCCGATGACATTGCCGGAACGCATATTTCCCAATACTGCTTCAAGGGCCCCATGGAAACGCTGACCGAAACCGTGAATCTGCAACCGGCCGTCACGGCCGTTAATTTGGCATGTCTGACGGCCATCCAGCGGGCCGGGATCACCTGTCAATATGCCGCCGGTCATAGCTTGGGCGAGTATAGCGCACTGAATGCCGCCCATGTGATCTCCATGGCCGACACCCTTCGTTTGGTGTTCAAGCGGGGCGAGCTGATGCACCGCGAAGCGCAGAAGAACAAGGGGGCCATGAGCGCCATCGTGGGATTGGATATCGACGCCGTCGACGCGCTGGTGGCCGACGGCCAAAAAAAAGGGATCGTCTCCGTGGCCAATCACAATGCCGAGCAGCAGATCGTCATCACCGGTGCTCCCGACGCGGTAGCTGCCGTGGCCGACGCGGCCAAGGCCAAGGGGGCCCGGGCCATTGCGCTTAAGGTCAGCGGTGCCTGGCACAGTAATCTGATCCAGGGGGCCGAGGATGAGTTCGCCGCCTTTTTGTCTGGTTTTCAATTCGAATCACCGTCCAACACGGTTATTCACAATGTTACCGCCGATGGTTGCGACGATCCAGATGCCATCCGCCGGCTCATGGCCCGGCAACTCTGCAGCCCGGTAAAATGGTATGACACGATCTGTCGGCTGGTATCGGAAAAGGTCGACGTCTTTGTGGAGGTGGGGCCAGGCCGCGTCCTGACGGGCCTGCTGAAAAAGATTGTGCCTTCGGATGTTGACTATGCGGTCTATTCCGTCGGCAATCTGAAAACACTGGAGACCGTCGTTTCCAAACTGTCCTGACCGGTCATGATTCCGGGGCATGGTAACGGCAGCCCCACGGGATAAGTCGACGGCTGCCGTGCCGTTTGCGCGATTGTGAGGGCGCGATCAATCCTCGGGTTCGATCCAGACGATGTGATCCTTGTTGATGAACAATGTTTTTCCCCTGGTTTCCTGAAAAGCCGCATCGACGACGATCAGAAACGGCCCCGTATTGCGGGATAACAGGTCGGAGACGCGATCATTGGGCGAAACATTTACCTTTCCCTGAACGGTCGACCCATCGATGGTCTTGATGCTTACCATTCGATAATCGGTTTTATAGTCTTTTTTCTGTTCGGTCATTCGATGGTCTCCTTGGCTGACGGTGGTAAGGCATGGATAAAATTTGTCTCACTTTAAGGGATATATCGCCCGGACTCAAGAAAAAGATACCGCCTTTCATGGATCATGGCGGCAAGGGACAGCCGAAGGCCCTGCCGGTTACCAACCATCCGAATAATCATGTAAAATTAATCATGTCAAATAGCCATACAGCCGATAAAGCACTTTACATGCCCAGATGCTTATGTTAATTTTATTTTTTTTGATGGATAGAAGTCAACTTCACTTCATCGGGGTTCAACCATGGATGAAAAAGATCTAAAATTTTTCGAAGCGCTCCTTCACAAGCGGCTAGAGGAACTGCTGAGCCACGCTGGCGAAACCGTGTCTGGAATGACGGAGCAGAAAGAAAACTTTCCTGATCCGACCGACCGAGCGACGTTGGAGTCGGATCGCAACTTCATGCTGCGCATTCGCGACCGGGAACACAAGCTGATCAAAAAAGTGAAAAAAGCGTTGCAGCGGATTGAAAACGGAACCTTTGGTATCTGCGAAAGCTGTGGAGAGGACATCTCCATCCAAAGGCTCAAGGCGAGGCCGGTCACGACCCAGTGTATCGACTGTAAAACCAAAGAGGAGGCTTTTGAAAAAGCCCTTGGTATCTGATGGCCGTTGCGGTATCGATCTGCATGTTCACTCGACGGCGTCCGATGGTACCTTAACACCGTCCGAAATTCTTTCGCTGGCGGTCCAGCTGGGCCTAAGAGCTGTCGCCATCACAGACCACGACACGCTATCGGGTTCGATTGGCGCGCTTACCGCAGGTATCCCATCCTCGCTTCACTTTCTAACCGGCATCGAAATCAGTGCGGCGGCACCCGACGGATTTCGCCTTAAAGGCAGTGTTCATATTCTTGGATATGGTATCGATCCCCATCATATGGGTCTGCGTTCATTGTTAGACACGTTGATGGCTGCCAGACAAAACCGGAATCCCAAAATAATCGCTCGGCTCAACGAAATGGGAATGGATTTGTCCATGCATGAATTGGATCGCATCGTTGGTGGCGCGACTGCCGGTCGTCCCCACATCGCCCAGTTGATGGTGCAAAAAAACATGGCCAAATCGATCGATGATGCCTTCGACCGTTTTCTGGGAAAGAAAAAACCGGCCTATGTGGATAAATACCGGGCTCCCATGGCAGAGACCATCGGCGCCATTACTGCTGCTGGCGGTATCGCGGTCCTGGCGCACCCCTTTCTGAACGATCTACATGACCCGTCGCTTTTCGAAAATTTTTTGCTGACCCTGAAGTCCATGGGGCTTGCCGGAATCGAAGCCATCTATCCGGATCATCCGCCGGCGGCGACCGACTTGTACTTTCGGTTGGCTGATAAACATGACTTGTTGGTTACCGGCGGCACGGACTTTCATGGTCGGGTGACCCCCGGTATTCAAATGGGTGTCGGAGACGGGTCTTTCCATGTCCCGTATTCGATTTATGAAACGTTAGCCAGCCGCCTGGAACATTGACGATGTCGCCCCAACCGCAAGAAAATGGTTCCATTCAAGACTTGATGGCCCGGCTAGGGCATGCATTCAACGACCCCGAGCGGCTGACCCGGGCACTGTGTCACAGCTCCTATGTGAATGAACAAACCCAGCCGAGCATGACCAGCAATGAACGTCTGGAATTTTTGGGTGATGCCGTGCTGAATCTGGCCATCAGCCATTTGTTGATGCATCGTTTCCCTGATTTGGCGGAAGGGGATCTTTCCAGAAACCGCGCCTACCTAGTTAACGAAACCCGCTTGGCGGCCATTGCCCGCGAGATTGGCATCGGCCCCCACTTGCTGCTCGGCAAAGGCGAGGAATTGACCGACGGCAGGGATAAGAACTCCATCCTGGCCGACACGGTCGAGGCGATTATTGCCGCCATTTATCTTGACGGGGGGTTCGATTCCGCCTTTGCCTTCGTTCGGAGACAATTCGCCAAGCGGATGCAAAAGGCCAATCGCAGCCGTTACGCAACCGACTACAAGAGCCGGCTGCAGGAGTGTGTCCAGTCCATCTATCACCAGGTGCCCCGATATCAGGTGGTTGAAAGCCGCGGACCGGATCACGATAAAACGTTCACCGTCCAAATGACCGTGGCCGGAATTTGCGCCCAGGGAGACGGCAAGAGCAAGAAATTGGCCGAGCAGGAGGCTGCGCGGGCAGGTCTCGAATTGCTCGAGCAATCCCAATGAGTATGGAGACGCCAGGGCCCCGATCCAAAACGCGCCAGCGCCCCTTGATCATTCCCGTTTTTATTCCCCACTTGGGTTGCCCTCACCAGTGCGTATTCTGCGACCAGCGAACCATCACCGGCGCCGCAGGGGGAATACCCTCGCCCGATCAAATCCACGCCGCGGTCACGCGCTATTTGAATTTTTCCCGCAAACGGCATTCAACCACTCAGATATCCTTTTTCGGCGGTAATTTTCTCGGCCTCGCCCAAAAGGCGGTGGTGGAATTGTTGGATGCCGCTGCCACCTTCGTCGACCATGGCACCGTGGACAGTCTCCGTTTTTCCACACGGCCGGACACGATCTGCGCGAAGCGCTTGGCCGCCATCAGACCGTTTCCGGTGAAGACGGTGGAACTCGGTGTTCAATCCATGGACGACGCTGTGTTGGATGCCTGCCGGCGAGGCCATACGGCCGCAGATACCATTGCCGCCGCGTCGCTGATCAAGGATGCGGGCTACCAACTGGGTCTGCAAATGATGGTGGGGCTACCCGGGGATGACGATGACGGCGCCCTGGAGACGGCCCGTCGGCTCGCGCGTCTGAGACCCGATTTCGTGCGCATCTATCCCACCTTGGTTCTGGCCGGCAGTCCCCTGGCCCGGGATTATCGCGAGGGCCGTTATCATCCGCTGGCGCTGGATCCATGCGTCGCCTTGGTGGCACGGATATACCTGTTTTTCAGAGAAAAGGGCATCCCGGTCGCTCGCATGGGCCTTCAGGCCGCCGATGGCCTTGCCGATCCCGCGGAACGGCTTGCCGGCCCCTATCATCCGGCCTTCGGCCATTTGGTACACGGTGAAATCGTACGCGATACCATCCGTGCCACACTGATCGGTATGGACAACATCCCCGGCAACCTGACCATCGGCGTCCATCCGACGATGGTATCGCGTGTACAAGGACTGAATAAACGCAACCTTCATTACCTGAGGCGCCATTTTGCCCTTGAAAACATTACCATCGACCAGGACAATGGCCTCGAACCCAACCGACTCATGCTTGGCGGCAAGACCATTTGGTTGGATACCTGAAACCCGCTGCCGTAAGGCAGGCGGGGTTCAGGTAGGGAGGGAGTGGCGGGTGGGGTGTGAACGCGGGATAACCAATACCAATCAGGCGGCTGGCGCCCTTTTAAGCCATCCGGAGATCTGAGAGAACCAGATACCGCTCAGCAAATAGGCATAAGCATAAGTGCCGATGACGATCAGTACAAAGGCTTTGACAATGTCCAGGGCACTGCCGTCCAGACTAAAGGCCGGCACATATCCGAACAAGAACGGCCCCAGGTAGAGGAATTTGGCGAATTTGAACGCGGCAAATGCCGTGCGCCACATGTTGGCCTTGGCGATGGTCGCCCCGGCAAAGGCGGCAATGCACACCGGTGGGGTAATGTTGGAATCCTGGGAGAGCCAGTAAACGATCATGTGGGCGGCAACTTCGTTGACCCCCAGATGAGTCAGGGCCGGCACAGCCACCACGGCCGTAATCAGGTAGGCGGCGGTCACCGGTACGCCCATGCCAAGCACCAGGGACGCCAGCGCGATCAACAGAATCGTCAAAATCAGGCTACCGCCGGCCAGTTCGATGACAATATCCGCAAACGTCAACACCAGCCCACTGTAGGTCAGCACCCCGATAATCACACCGATTACCCCCACCGTAGCCCCGATTTTCAGGCTACTGGTGGTACCGATACGACAGGCATCCACAAACTGGGTCAATTCGGTTCTCAAATCAGCACCCTTGGCCCGTCGACGCACCGCCAGAATCACCGCGAAGACCAGACCGTAGACCACCAGGTAACGCTCGGTAAACATCTTTCTCACCGGTGCGACGCTTTCAGGCCCCATCACAGCGGTCATGCCGCGCAGCAGCCATCCCCCCACGAGAACGAAGGCCATGACCCAGACCACGGTAAGATCGATTTTGGTGTCGTCGCCGCCCTTGAAGCTGACGGCCACGCAGGTGGCCAGGCCCAATATGGCCGAATAGCCCGGCGAGAACCCGGTGAGCATGAAAATGGTAATGACCACCAGGGGCAGGATGTAGATCCACTCTTCTTTGAGGATCTGCATGGCGGGCTTTTCCGAGCGCTCGCCAACGACGTTGTATTTTTTGGCTTCCCAGTGGATCATCATGTAGACACTGAAAAAATACATAATGGCTGGAAAGATGGCGATCAGCATGATTCTGGAGTAGGGCAGGCCGGTCATTTCCGCCATGATAAATCCACCAGCCCCCATGATGGGTGGCATGAACATGCCGCCGATGGAGGCGGCCGGCTCGATACCACCGGCAATGTGGGGCCGGAAGCCGGCTTTTTTCATCATGGGAATGGTGAAGGTGCCGGTGGATACCGTATTGGCGATGGCGCTGCCCGAAATGGAACCGAACAACCCGCTGGCGATCACCGATACCTTGGCAGGGCCACCCACTTTATGGCCCACGGCGGCCAGCGGCCAGTCGATGAAAAATTTCTGGGCGCCGCATCGTTCCAGGAAGGCACCGAACAAAACGAACAGGACCACATAGGTGGCCAGAACGTTGGCCATGATACCGAAGACGCCGTCGCCCTTGTAAAAGATACTGGTGCACATTCCCGGCAGGGTGTCCCCGGCATGGGCGATGAGATCCGGCATATGGGCGCCGTACATTCCGTAGAGCAGAAAAATCGTCCCCAGAATGACAAAAACGACGCCCACCACCCGGCGGGCGACTTCGATGCCGATCAGAACGCCCACCACGGCAATCCACTGATCCAGTGGCGTTTCCGCGCCGGTGCGGTAATTGATGGCCTCAAAATTGAAGATCCAGTATCCCACCGACACGATGGACAGGACCATCAACAGATAATCCACCATGCGCATGACTTTGCTTTTGGACCGGTAGAGCAAAAAGCAGAGAATATAGGTGATGATGACGTAGATACCGCGATGGTACTGCAGGTTGGCAGGCTCGACCACCGCGGACCAGGAGTAGAAAAGGACCAGGATAACGGCCAGGCTATCGAAAATGATTTTTTCGAAATTTTTTAATTGTTCATACATGGCTCATCTGCCGTTGTTGGAATTTAGTTAGGATTGGCGGGGCGGTGGTCCCCGCCCCGCAGTCGATGCCTGCTTTTATTTGAGAACACCCATGTCTTTCCAGAACTTTTCGGCACCCGGATGCAATGGGGTGGCAACGCCTTTGAGGCCTTTTTCCAACGCCATGGCCTTGAAGGTCTTTTTCTGGGCAACCATCCACTTCAAGCCTTCAGGCGTGTAGATCGCTTTGAGCATGTCATACACCAGATCATCCGGGGTCTTGGTATTGGCCACCAGCAAGGTGGTGTCCCGCCAGGAATTCACATCCTCGGTAATTCCGCGATAGCGGCCGTCCGAGGTGGGAATGGTGAACGGCTGGAAGTTTTTGTATTTGTCGTAGAAGCCGTATTTTTTGGCATCGGCGTCCAGGTCCACCATGGCAATGGAATTCATGGTGGCCGCCTGGATGACCGCCGAACTGGGATAGGCGGTAAACAGCCAGAGGGCTTCCACCTGGTTGTTACTCAGTGCGTCGGCACCGGCATTGTAGCTGATCGCATTGCGTTCGATCTTGTCCCATACGCCCAGGTGGGTAAAAAACATTTCGCAGTAGGAAAAAGCCCCGGAGCCGGCCGGTCCCACAGCCACACGCTTGCCGACCAGATCCTTGACGCTTTTAATGCCAGCCCCCTTTAACACCACCAATTGGGCCGGCGCCTCGTAAAGGTAAGATACGGCCATCACGTTGGTGTATTTCCTGGAGTCGTTGACCATGAGGCCTTCGCGACCGGCAAACACATGCCCGGAATACACCGTACCGAAGTGAGCCTTGCCCGAGTTGACCTTTCTCAGGTTCTCGGTTGATCCACCCGACGATTGCACTTTGATATTGTAATTGAGGGACTTGACCGGCTTGTAGGTGGCAATGGCCTGTCCCACAATCTGGAAGGTGCCGCCCGCCGGTCCACCGGCGAAGATGATCAGTTTTTTGGCGGCAGCGCCGGGAACGATGGTCACGGATAGCATGAGCACAACGCTTATACTCAACAAGATGGGCAAAAATCGTTTTTTCATGGTCGGTCTCCTTTTTGGGCTGAATTTATTAGACAGTCAATTTTTATCGAGACCTACCGATTATATCAATTGGACGATTTCTGATTCTGCTGTAGTAATTTTTCTTACAAATGATCGAAGCCAACTATCGTAATGCCCGCCACAATCACAGGGATTTCTCACGCGACTTCGAATGCAGTGCCGTCGTTACGGGCGCCGGATGCAGAGGCACGGTGAAGCGCACCCGGGTGCCGTTGCCGGCACGGGAAGATACGCTGAACGCCCCGCCCACCAATGCCGCCCGCTCACGCATGCCCGCCAGGCCCAAGGACTCCTCGTCACTGAAGGTCTGAACACTGAATCCATCGCCATCATCGGCAACCACCAACACCAGGTCCTCTTTTTCCATGGACAGGGTGACATCCACATGGGTGGCCTTGGCGTGGCGGGCCACATTGGTCAACGCTTCCTGGGCAATTCGATAGGCGGCCGTGGCAATGGCATTATCCATTTTGGGAATTTTCGTGTGGGTAAAAATACAGGTGATCTGGCTGCGGCGTTCAAACTCCGTGGTGTACCATTCCAGGGCATCGACCAGCCCCAAATCGTCCAAGACCCCCGGGCGCAGCCGTATGGCCATGCCGCGCACCTCTTCGATGGTGGTGTCGATCAGGGCGCACATGGCCTCCGCACGCCGGGCGGTTTTTTCGTCGCTGGCCTTGATGCGCTCCTGCAACCAGACGGCGTCCATGCGCAGGGCCGTCAGCAATTGGCCCAATTCATCGTGCAACTCCCGGGCAATGGCGGTGCGCTCATTTTCCTGGTTGGCCATGATCGATCCCGAGAGTCGCCGCAATTGATCCTGGGCCTTCTTCAGCGCAGTGATATCCGTGGCAATGCCGCACACGCCGCGAAGATGGCCGGACTCCTCGTAAATGGGAAACTTTACCGATAGATAGGTATGCCTGCCGTCTTCCTGGTCGATCGTCTCTTCCATGTTCAGGGAACGGCCGGCGGCCAACACGCGCGCATCGTTGGTCTGGAACTGCAGTGCCACGGCCGGCGGAAGAAAGTCGTGGTCGGTTTTGCCGCGCACATCCTCTTTACGAACGCCGAAAAGCCCTTCGTAACGACCGTTGATCAACAGATAACGACCGTTCGTATCCTTGATGTAAACCACATTGGGGGAGTATTTGAGGATCGCACTGATTTCTCCCGTGCGGATACTCACCTGCCGTTCCAGTTCTTGGGAATAGCGGCTGAGCGCTTCCTTGGCCAGGCGCAGGTCCTCCTCGACCCGGTTGCGCTGGGTGACATCAATGGAGACCGCCAGGGATCGCAATATTTTCCCCTCACTGTCACGCTCGGCAATGGCTGACATGGAGACGTCGATGATGTCTCCGCTTTTTTTGACATATTGATAGGAAATATCCGAACAAAAGCCATTTTTAAAAAACTGGGGAAAGACGGTTTTAAGGGCAAAGGTCCGCGCCTGGGAGGTGAAGAAATCGGTCAAGGGCCGGCCGATGACCTCCTCACGGGCATAGCCCATGGTTTGGGCCCAGTAATCACTGACGCTGAGCAGTTTTCCCTGGGGATCGATGGAATGCAGCATGGCCGGCGTTTGATGGTACAGCGAGCGATAGCGGGTTTCGCTTTCACGCAGGGCTTTCTCGGCAATGCGTCGCCGCCGGATTTCACGGCTGGCTTTATGGTACAACACCAGAACGGAAATACCGATCAGCACAGAGATCAACAGTGCCACCGGACCGACGATGCGCAGCAAGGGGGCGGAAATGGATTTGGCGATCAGACGGGTGTCGCGCAAATGAAAAATCGCCCACCCGTCAAACAGATCGACCGGCACCTGATGCATCAGAAAGCGATTCCCCTGATTGTCTTCCACATGATTCTCATTCGACAGACGAAGTCCGGTCCAGGCCCAGGGTCCATCACCAAACTGACGTTTGGCGGCGATCTGTTTGCGCCGGTCGTCAGGCAACTGCCAGGCCAGTCTGAAAAGCCATTCGGAACGGTTGGAAATGAAAATCACGCCCTGGGGATCCGTGACCAGAACGACATCTTCGGACTGCAATCCCAGCGCTTTTTCGGTTTTTTCAATGGAGGTCTTGATCACGGTGACACCGATGGGGGGCGCGTCGGGATCATCGTAAACCGGATAGCTGTGGTACACGCCGCGTTTGGCTGATGTGGTGCCCAGGGCCAGGTAGGCACCGCGTTTGCCAATGGCGGCATCCTTAAAATAGGGCCGGAAGGAAAAGTTCTGGCCAATAAAGCTGTCCGGCGCATCCCGGTTGCTGGAGGCGATCGTCAGCCCACTGATGTCCATCAGGTAGCAGACGTCGGCATCCAGGGTGCTCACGAACCGATTCAGCACCACATCGGCCGCGTAGATGGCCTCAACCGTTTGCGTCCGCAACGCACGCTGTATGTCCGGCATGGCCGCCAGGGTGGCGACGGGTTTGCGATGTTCCGACAAAAAGAAATTGAGGCTTTTGCTGACCAGTTTCAGGTTGGCCCGGGCCTGACGTTCGGCGTCCTGAAAGGCGGCTTTGCGCAAGGCGGTATAATAGAGTGCGCCGCCGGTGGAGGTCGACAAAAAGGCCAACAGGGAAAGAACCAACAATATATGACGTAAGCCCATAATGGTGCTCTCCATTAATCGATTGGGGATCGAAACTCTGAGTTTTTGATCAAGTCAAGATAACAATTTTATTCGACCTTTTTCAAATGATAATCGGGTTAGAGTCAACGATGCAAACTTGTATGGCGATGTGAATGATAAGGCTTGACAGGAGAGGGCGTCGGGATTAACTATAAATAGTGCGCTCTAAATAAATTTGCCGTTCGGAACGAACTGCCGAAATGACTAAGGATGGTTGATCCCCATGGATTATGATGCATTCACCAAAAGCTGGGACGGGCATGTGCTCGAGTTGATAAAGGTCAGTGCCAAGAAGACCCAGGCCATCGACAAAAAGCACAAACAAATCGTCGAGGGCGCATGCAAGGTCTTTTTTCAGAAAGGATATCATCCCACCTCGATTCGTGAAATATCCGAAGCCGCCGGCATGTCCATGGGACAGCTTTATCACTACATTTCGTCCAAGGATGACGTGTTGTTCCTGATCCATCGGCACATGCAAACCAGCTGGTATAAATATTTGGCGGAAAATTTGCGAGAAGATGTCGATGATCCGGTGAAAACCTTTACCGATGCCATACGCCTTACCATCGAGTTCCACAGCACCCACAAAAAACTCATCCAGTTTATTTATTCAGAATCCAAATACCTGAGCAAACAGCATCTTAAGGTGGTGCTGCAAATGGATGACAAGAATGTGGTCCAGTTCTGGCGGGATCTGTTGGTCGACGTTCAGCGCAAGACCGGCCTCGACATCGATATCAATGCCTGTGCCAATATTCTCGTCTTTTTGAATGTGTTCATGCCCCTTAGGGGATGGAACCTCAAGGACCGGCCGAGCGATGTGTACAAGCAGCAGCTGGTGGAATTCGTATTGAAGGCCGTTGGTATCCCCGTGCCCTCCTGACCCCCTTTTCATCGATTCACCGCATACAGCCCCCCGGCTACACATGCCAGTCCGAGCCAAATCAACCGCGTCAATGGCTCATCCAGAACCAGTCCACCTAAGATGACCCCGAAAAGCGGGGTCAAGAAAGCAAACGCCGTCAGACGGCTGACCGTATGCCGATGAATCAACCAAAACCAAACCAGAAAAGAGGCAAAGGCCACGATTACGCTTTGATACAATAGCGAGGCCAATACCAGTGGGGTCAGATTCAAGCTCACGGGCCATTCGACCATGGCCGATCCGATGGCCATTAAGGGAAATGAGAAGATCAGCTGGGCGAACAGGGTTTGGTAATGATTCAGACTCACCGTTTGCGTAATGCGCTTGACGTACAAGGTGGTCGCGGCCCAGAATATGGCCCCGCATAGCGCCATCAGATCCCCAACCCAATAAAGGGGCGGTAGCGTCGGCGAGCGGGAGCCAAACACCGCCGCCACTCCACAGAATGCGAGCACCAGGCCGAAAAGCTTGGTCACGGTCAGACGGTCTTCTTTCAAAAAAAAATGGGCCCCCACCGCCACCCAAAACGCCTGGGTGTAGAGAAAGATAAGTGAGCGTGAAGCGGGCGTATAGGTGAGTCCCCAGTAAACCAAACAAAATTCCAGGCCGAACAACATGCCGATTATCAAGGCATGGCGGGTTTGCCCCGGTGGAAACGCCACCGCTTGGCCTTTGATTCGGGCATATATCCATAATAAAGTTCCGGCAACCAACGAACGCAAGGCCGCCGCCATGAGTGGCGGTACGCCCTGGTTGCTGAATTTGATGCTTACCGCATTGGCTCCCCATAACAAGCTGAGCAGAATCAAGATCAGTCCGGTTGCGGCCGGCAATCGTCCAGCGGTCTGGTTTTTTCCTGGCGATATGCCATGGTTGGGGCGATGATTTTGATTTTCCATGGTTTTTTCTTTTCGGGTGACGACGGCCACGCATATTGCGCGCCCATCCAGAAATGACACAATGGCCGATTCGTCTGCCACCCTTGGGCTTGACACGGATGGCGCCGATTTTTGGATAGACACGATAGTAAAGAAAGTGCGGAAAGTGAGAAAAAAGGATTCAAGGCACGATCCATGAGGATTCGAGGTGCGCGTCGCGCCATTGAAACCGTGCCCGGATGTTTCCCGATGGGCGCAATTGCAGCCAATCCAGATATTCCACTTGGCCGATGATGACGGCGAAATGCTCGCGTCCGGCATTGCCGCTCATTAAATTGGGCAGATCCCTGAGCAACCGCTGGGAAATACCCGATGACGGCCGGGAGAGCGGGGTGCCCGGCGGTTGCCCAGCACAGAAGCTGAGCCGGGTGAATCCGCTGACCCGTTTCCACCATTGATCGGCAGTGGCGTCGTCCGTATGCACCGACGCTGCCCCATGAAGCCTCACTTGGATCATTTTGCGGGGATGATAGAACAGCCAGCCCACGTTTCCGCATTGCCCGATTTCGTTGATTTTGGGCGAACGGTCATCGGTGTAGCAGATCAACGTCCGTCCGGCTTGATCGACATGACGCAGGATCACGGTACGCAGGCCGCATCCGCTGGTCTTTCCCGTGGCCAGCACCGCTTGGTGAAACGGGTCGGTGGAACGAGAGGCACCCTTTTCGAGCATTGCCCACGTGGATGCCATCACATGATCCAATGTGTCTTTATTGCGCATGGTTTACGTTAAGGCCCTGACAAAAAGCCCCTTGGTTTCCCCATCTTTTAAATTCACCAATCCCTCTTCGCAGATCCGCAGGTAAGGGATGGCCGCGCCGGTCAAGGTAACGACTGTCAACAGTGGATCGGGGAAATTCACCCCCATATCTTCGACAGCCTGTTTGATGATGTTGATTTTTTCGTCCAGCTGCACAATTGGAAGGTCGCTCATCACGCCGAAGATCGGCAACGGTAGTTCGGCCATGACCTTGCCGCCGCGGCAGACCACGGCACCGCCGCTTAATTCCCGAATTCGGTTGACGCACATGGCCATGTCTTTCTCGCTGGCTCCCACGACGATGATGCAGGTGGTGTCCCAGGCCGCACTGGAGGCGATAGCCCCTTCGCGCATACCGAATCCATGGATCAGGCCGGTAAAGGTTTTCCCGGGGGTTTTGGTTCGGTCGACGGTAGCCACTTTGATCAGGTCGGTATCGACATCGATCTTGATTTCTCCTGTGCCAACCGGAAGATCCAATGATGTTTCACGGGTAACCAGATCGGTGACCATTTCGATGACGCGCACGGTGGCGGTTTGATCCGAACCGGTATAGGGGATGGAAAACGACGATGCATCAACAGGCTTGTCGAGATTGATGCTGTCTAAACTGGCCGGGGCAAAGACGTGCCGGCGGGGAGAAACCGCCAGACGGCCGTCCTGGGCAATGACCCGGCCATTGCTCACCACGCAGCGGGCATCAATAGTCGCGGGATCGGGAATCAAGACCATGTCCGCCAATTTGCCCGGGGCGATTCCGCCGATCCTATCGTCCAGCCCGAAATGCTCGGCCACGTTGAGGGTCGCCATTTGGATAGCCGTCACCGGATCGAATCCGCAATCGATGGCTTTCTGGACGGGATATTCCATGTAGCCCGTTTCCATCAGGTCCTTGGGGGTAATGCCGTCGGTGGTCAGAATCAGTCGCCTGGTGTCGACATTCATATCCTTGATGGCCGCGATTTGGGCCAGGTCCCGGCGAATGCTTCCCTCGCGGATCATCACATAGATCCCCAGTCGCAGACGCTCCAGTACCTCTTCAGCTTTGATCGGCTCGTGGCAGGATGAGATTCCGCAACTGGCATAGGCTTGGAGCTTGCTGCCCCGCGCCCCGGCGGAATGACCTTCCAGTATTTTGCCATGAGAGCGTGTTTTTTCGAAAATCGGCAGAAACAGGTCCTGGTTTTGGATCACCGACTGCCAGTAAGATTCTCCCAGCCCGATGATATCTTCCTGATCAAGCAGTTGTTCCAAGTCGGATATGTCGATGCCATTGGCCGCCCGGCTGACAGAGACCATGGCCGGGGCCGTGCCAAAAAATTTGGTCGGCTGATCCCTGAAGGAGGCCATGAAATCCAGTACGCCGGCCACCCCTGCCACTGGATAGACCTCAAGGGTTTCGGTGACGATGGTTGTGGTGCCCCCCGTGGCCGCCAATTTCAGGAATTCGCCGGCGGTGAACAGCCAGGCCATGTGCGTGTGGCCGTCGATCAATCCCGGAATGAGAGTGGCGCCGTCGGCATCGATGACCCGGGTAGTCTTGCCGATGGCATGGCCGAGTTCCTGGCCCACGCAGGCGACATGCGTTCCGCTGGTGCATACCGACTGGCCATCGAGAATTTCACCGGTATAGACATTCACCAGGCGGGCATTGACGATGGCCAAATCGGCAGGGGCGCGGCCTAGGGCCACATCGATGGGTTTTTTTTGTTGGTTCATGGCAGGCTCCTATTAATCAATCGAGCTTTATGGTTTTATCCAGAAACGCCCACATTTTCGGGTCGATGGGCGGCAGGGGATCGCCATGGATCAGTTTCAACGCCAGTTCCACAGCCTGCCGGGTACAGCTTTGGATGTGCATACGACCGAAGTCCGCGTCGCACTGGTCTGGGCTGCCGATGTATCCCAGCGTGGCGCCCATTTGCTTGAAGGTCGTCTGCCCGCGTTGCATGCCTTGGCGCACGTCGATATGCACCGGATCGAGCGGCGCGGCGTCCGGTTTGAACAGCTCCGGCCGGCGATAGCGGACGTAGGCGGTTTCCTTGGCATCGGCATGGATTTCGAAGCGCATGTCCAGTCCCATGGCCTGCCCTTGGGTCACGGCCTCGTTTTCCAGCCCGGCATAGATTGATCGGCTCATCGTCTCGGCGATGCGCACATCATGATCGGCCTGAACCGCTTCAATCGCCCACAAAATGGCTTTCATATGAATCGGGTCCAGATGGTGATTGCAAAAAAGGAGATTTTTAAAGCCATGCTGTATCCAGGCACGGCAGACATCGACCACCACATTTTTCAATGTCGTGCCCCGCAAAGAAATGGTGCCGGGAAAGTCGGCGGTGATCGTCGCACAGCCCAGGGGGATGGCCGGGCAGCGCACGACAACATCATCCGGCGCTTTCTTATGGAGTTGTGCAGCGGTATTTTCGGCGATATCGACGGCCGCCATAACGTCGGTGCCAATGGGCAGGTGCGGGCCGTGTTCTTCCAAAGGGCTGATGGGAATCAAAACCAACGTGCGATCACGATCCAGACGGTCCAATTCCAGCCAGGTGATCTCATCCAGCTTGAGTATCAATCGCCATCCTCCTTGTGCGGTCGCTCAGTTCATCCCCGTGTACGGATAAAAGATACTTTTCTACAAACTCATAGCCCAATACGCCACTCATTCCAAGTTCAATATATCATTCAATATCGATAATATGTCGGTCTTCATTTGGAGCGAATGATCTTGTAGATAGCGATTAACATTGAATTCCTTGTCTTCCGCGATGTTGTCGAGAACGCTTTTTCCCTTGGGGGTGATTTCCAGCCATTTCAGCCGATCGTCGTCGGGATCGCTTTTTCTGATGATAAAACCGGTCTTTTCCATCCGTTTGGTGATGCCGGTCATGTTGGCGCCCGAGACCAACATGATCCGATTGATGTCGCGCACCCGGTTCTGACCATTTTTGGATGCTTCCAGCACCCTGAGCACGTTGTACTGCGGAAAGGTAAGCCCATACTGCTTAAAAATCGCGGCAGATTCCTTTTTGAACCGTTCAGCTACCCTGACAATAGCCATCATGACCCGCTCATCGATACTCATCTTGTTCTTGTATTCGCTTTTGGGCACGCTGCTGTTCTCCCCTGTTTTGCCTAACGATAGAATTGATTTCTCAAACTTGAAACGAGTCGGCGAACCAACACCCCCGCCTTTTTCAATAGTAGTTAATAATTAATACATTTACAATTAAAAGTAAAATAATTAGCGTATAAACAGTGAGTGGTTTTCAGAAGATTATAAAATGTTCTTGGCCTGTGGTACCGATTTACGATACCCTTCATGGATTGGTGGCAAATGATCATTTGCTTTTGGAGGACATGGAGCGTGTTGGCCAAAGTCTTGAGCAGCGCAGTGATCGGCATCGATGCCTATTTGGTCGAAGTGGAGGTGGACATCGCCCAAGGATTACCCGCTTTCACCACCGTGGGCCTACCCGAGGCGGCAGTCAAGGAGAGTCGTGAACGGGTGAAATCCGCGATCGCCAATTCCGGGTATCGCTTCCCCGCGGATCGGATCACCGTCAATCTGGCCCCGGCCAACATAAAAAAGGAAGGCACCGGCTTCGATTTACCCATGGCCCTGGGGATTCTCGCGGCCACGGGGATCATTCCCGAAAATGCCTTGAGCGGCTATCTGTTTTTGGGTGAGCTCTCCCTGGATGGTCGCATCAAGCCGGTCAACGGGTCTCTACCCATGGCCATCGCCGCCCAAGCATCGGGGTACCGCGGCATTATCGTTCCTGCTGATAACGGAAAGGAAGCCGCGGTGGTTGAGAAGCTGGCCGTCTACCCGGTGCGCAGCCTGGGCCAGGTCGTGGACTTTTTGCGGGGATTCGAATCCATCCTGCCGGAGAAGGCCGACCTCGACGCGATGTTTTCCGTCCCCGATCCTTCCGGGGTCGATTTTGCCGAAGTGATGGGCCAGGAGGATGCCAAGCGGGCGTTGGAAATCGCCGCCACCGGCGGCCACAATGTCCTGATGGTGGGGCCTCCCGGATCGGGAAAAACCATGTTGGCCCGTCGGATTTCCACGATTTTACCCCCCATGTCATTTGCCGAGGCCATCGAGACCACCAAGATTTTCAGTGTGGTTGGGATGCTGAACCGCAATCAGCCGTTGGTTACCCGGCGGCCGTTTCGGTCTCCCCACCACACCATTTCGGATGCCGGACTCATCGGTGGCGGCCATGTCCCCAGACCCGGAGAGGTCAGCCTGGCCCATCATGGGGTCCTGTTTTTGGATGAATTGCCCGAGTATAAGAAAAATGTACTGGAGGTGCTGCGCCAACCGCTGGAAGATCTTCAGGTGACCATTTCACGGGCCGCCTCCACGCTGACCTACCCATCCAGTTTCATGCTCATCGCGGCCATGAATCCCTGCCCGTGCGGTTATTTTTCCGATCCCCGCCACCAGTGCCGATGCACGGCCCACCAGATTCGTCGCTATCGATCCAAGATTTCCGGCCCGTTGTTGGATCGCATCGACATCCATGTGGAGGTGCCGGCCGTTGCCTACAAGGATCTGATGGGCAAAACCAACAGCGAATCCTCAGCCGCCATCCGTGAGCGTGTGGTGTCGGCGCGCCGTATCCAGCTTCAGCGGTTCAAACGGGCCAAGATTTACTGCAACGCCCAGATGGCCAGCCGCCACATCCGTGCCCACTGCCCGATCGGGGAGGATGCCAACGCGGTGTTGGAGGCGGCCATCGATCGTTTGGGGCTGTCGGCCAGGGCCTACAACCGCATATTGAAAATTTCCCGCACCATCGCCGACCTGGAATCCGCACCCGACATCCAGGTCCATCACGTCACCGAGGCGGTACAGTATCGGAGCCTGGATCGGTCGCGGCAGAATTTGTAGCGATCAGATTTGGTACAACCCAAACCACCATCTCCAACTATCGCGGACGGCTGCTGGGCATCCAGCTTGGTCCGACCTCAACGCTGGCGATAAGTTCATCGTTTTCTGCGGGCGGTACGCACGCGGTACATGCGTTCGGTGAAGCCGCCTTCTTTCTCAAAAGCTTTGGATTGGGCGGCAATCTGGCGGTCGAGCAGGCTGCAGGCCACGGCGATTAGCGTCAGGGCGGCATTGGCGGCAATTTCGGGGTAAGTGGACTTCATGGACGAGGTAGACCCTGTGGACGCCAACGCCTGTCCACTCCGTCCACCCTGTCCATATCGTCCATCATGCACGGCCTTGACCCAACCGGCAACGTCGTCAACCGTCCTGCACCGCTTATCGATCAAGCTTCTCCTTCGCGGGTCCTCCCGCGCCCAAATCGGCAACCGACGCTGGCGCAAAAAATCCTCATAATCCAGCCGCAGCTCTTCCAGGCTGGCCCGCGCCACATTGGTCAGCTTCAGTTCGGTTTTTCTTGAAGTGCCCGAGGCCTGACTGCCCTCGGCGATGTTCTGCACCCCGCTGCGCGCGGCTTGGACCATCTGGTCGCGGGTGCGACTGAAGCGATCCACATAGCGCTCGCAAAACCGCACCGTCAAGTCGTACACCAGCTGAGCGATCTGGAAGCTCTTCAGCTTGCGATAGCCGCCATGTTTGGGGATCAAGGGTTCACGATCCGCCATCGTCACCATCCACCCTGTCCATGATGTTCACTGGGTCCATGCCGTCCATAACATTCTTATCGACGGCTTAGTCCTTTTCTTCAAGATACAAATTGCAGCCAACATGCCCAACCTGAACGTCTTCACCTGAACTGTGCTTGTGTTCGGTTAAAAACGCCCATTTGATTGCATGGTCTTTGGATGGACCGGATTGGTTCAGCGGTAGGATAACATCCATTTGGCCGCGGATTTTTTCCATTTTGGCTTTGATGTCCGGTTTCTTCACATACTCGATGAGCAGTCCGCGACCTTCACGGCCAGTCATATATCGCCTAATCAATTGGCCAAGACCTTTAATGTGATAATCCGGGCCATCATAAATATTTGCTTCGCCAATCTTTACTCTTGCCGGCATGCAATGGTCGGCTTCGATGGTCAGGTCCACATGGCCATTGGAATTGCTTTCCTGGGTAATTGTCAAGCCTGGCATTGTCAATGCCAAGGCCAGCGCTGCCGATAATCCTTCTTCGCCAAGGTTCTTGAAATTCTTTTTATTTCGCTCTAAACCGAGCAACGCTTTTTCTAAGATCGCATCAAAGGCATCTTCGAATGCTTCATCGGAATCAGCACTGATCAAATCAAGGAATTCAGCCCCCTTGCGTCGAAGGCGGTGGACCCCAAAGGTTGGACAGCCTGACGGGCGGTCAGGCCCATGTTGGGCTGGGAAGCGTCGGCCCGTTGGGCGATCAGCTCGGCGGCGGTCTTGCCGGACACGGCAAAGTGCAGTTTGTTCTGGACGATGCTGAAGAAGGCCTGGGTCTCCTCGGCCTGGGGATCATAATCCACGGCCAGGGCGTAGATATCGCGAATTTTCTGGTAAAAGCGTTTTTCGCTGGCGCGGATGTCACGAATACGGGCCAGCAGTTCGTCAAAATAGTCGGATCCGATGTTGCGCCCCTGCTTGAGGCGCTCGTCATCCATGGTAAACCCCTTGACCAGATACTCTTCCAGGCGGTCGGTGGCCCAACGCCGGAACTGGACGCCACGGGGCGAGCGCACCCGGTAGCCCACGGCGATAATGGCCTGCAGGTTATAGAATTTCCGGTTTCTGCTGACCTGGCGTTTGCCCTCCTGTTGAACTTGTAAGAATTCCTTACAAGTTGCCGATGCCGACAGCTCGCCGTCTTCGAAAATGGATTTCAGATGAAGGGTAATATTCTGCGGGGGTAGTTTGATACAGCTCGGCCATGGCCGCCTGGGTCATCCAGACCGTCTCGTCGGCCAATCGGACTTCGATCCGGGTGCGGCCGTCTTCGGTGCGGTAGAGGATCAGGTCGCTGGGTGCGGGCAGGTGCTCAACCACGGGTCACCTCCCCCAGCATTTCCATGATTTCCTTTTCGAGGGTTTTGATATCGGTTTCGATATCCTCCAAAGGGCGCGGGGGCTGGTACTTGTAAAAGTGGCGATTAAAGGGGATTTCATAACCGACCTTGATTTTTTCGTGATCGATCCAGGCATCGGGGCGATAGGGCAGCACTTCCTTTTTAAGGTAGGCTTCACAGTGGTCCCGTACCAGGGCCAGCAGGGGAGATTTGTCAATTTTCCCCTTTGTTTTTTTGTTCTCATAATCCAGGGGCAGGGGAAGCGGGACGTCGTCGGGCAGGGGCACGTTTTCGGTATCCCTGAGGTCTGGATCGGGTTCGGGATCGCCCTTGGCACTGCGGTAAATTTTCGCATCCGGATCACTTTCGCCAAGGGCGCCGGGGGCCAGAAGGGCTTTTTTCCGGGGAGCATCAAGGGGAACCCCCGGCAATGTATTTGTTGAGATTGGCCGCCAGATTGTCAGCATCGTCCAACAGGCTGGCAAACAGCTTTTCCTGGCGTTTGTCAAAGGTGAAGCCGCTGATGTTGAAAAAGTTGAGTTTGAATTTCCGGCAGATGATTTTTTCGATGGTTCCATCATCATATTTATCAGCCGCCTTCAACACCGCGTAGCGCCTCATCACGTTTTTCTTGCTGTCCTCCAAGACGCAGTCCAGGCGGCGCAATACCGTGAGCGGAATCATCACGCGCCGGTATTGGGGGGGGCGATAGGGGCCGCGCAATAGGTTGGCGATGGTCCAGACAAGGTCGATGTGTTTTTTATATTGGGAGGGATCTTTGATCCGGCTTATGCTCATTAATTAATTTCCAATTTTTACGGACATGCTGCAGACCGAATATTTCATCCAATTCGGGATTCTTTTTCTCAAGAACAATATCGATATCATCACTGGTTCCCATGCTCTTGTGGGAACCCATCCCCGAAAAAGTGAAATGCGGGGGCGCTCCCACGCCGCATGTGAGCGAGGTTTAACATAGAGCCAAATGCGGTTCCCCTGAATTGTCCAATACTGGCCGCCATTATGGTTCTATGCTCTGGAAATCCTCCGATGTGAGAAAAAGGGCAGGCGCGGCCTGCCCCTACAAGGGAAACCGCTGAGGGTTGGAGTCTAAAGGAAGGTTTCTTTTACTTACTCGTCCACCGGCGGTTCCGAGAAACGGTACTGGGCCTGCCGATAGATCATCCAACCGGGATACTCGGCAGGCCGTTGGCTGACAACGACGACGATTCGTGAATACCATGATCATGAAATCGAATCATCCCAATGGCTTCCACGCAGAACGGGGGAACCATGAACAAGCACCATTCCCGAAAGTGGAAAAATGCCAAATGCCAACGCTCAAATGTCAATTGAAGGATGAAATCGATTTTTAAATAAATAGAATACCACCATTTGACATTTTTCATTGGGCATTTGGCATTCATGGCTGCGATAATTTTGGGAAGAAAGGCAACCCGGAAATTACCATGTGATTGTCCTATCATTACCGACCTGCGGGGTTGCTTTTTTCAGAACGAGAACAGATAATAAACCACCTTTATTCATTGGGGAGCCGAAAATGTATGCATCCATGCGCCAATGTGTCGATGATCTGGAACGAACCGGGCAGCTGTTGAGAATTCGGCAGACCGTTGATCCTTATCTTGAAATGGCGGCCATCCACCGCCAGGTTCACCGCGATGAGGGGCCAGCGGTTTACTATGAGAAGATCAAGGGATCGCCTTTCCCGGCCGTGTCCAATCTGTTTGGCACCATGGCGCGCATGCAATTTATCTTCCGCAGGTCCCGCGACCCGTTGCAATGGCTCATGGATGGGATTGGAAATCCGTTGGCGGTGTTGTCTCGGGTCAGGCGATGGCTGCCGCTTGCCGCGACCGCCTGGCATGCCCTTCCGCATCGTATACGCACGGGCCTCCCCGCGTCTTTCCGTATCAGCGGCGTGACGGCCGGAATGAATCCCGGCTGGAAAACAAAACTGCCGGTGCTGGAATGTGAGTGCCGTATCCAGGATCTGCCCCAGGTTCAATGCTGGCCCATGGATGGCGGTAGTTTCATCACGCTCCCCCAGGTCTGTTCGCTGCCGCCCACGGACCGGCCGCGAATTTCGAGCACCAATCTGGGAATGTACCGTGTGCAGCTGTCGGGCAATGATTATCGTGCCGATCAAGAGGTGGGGCTGCACTACCAGATTCACCGGGGAATCGGCATCCACCATGCCCAGGCCGTCGAATCGGGACGGCCGCTCAAGGTCAGTATCTTCGTCGGTGGGCCGCCGGCCCATTCAGTGGCGGCCATGATGCCCATGCCCGAAGGCATGAGTGAACTCACCTTCGCCGGCATGCTCGCCGCCAGGTCTTTTCGCTATGCGATGATCGATGGCTGGGTGATCTCGGCGGACGCGGATTTCTGTATCCTGGGCACGGTGGCACCGGATACCAAGCCGGAGGGCCCCTTCGGCGACCATCTGGGGTATTATTCCCTGACGCATGCGTTCCCCTACGTGACGGTGGAGAAGGTCTTTCATCGGAGAAATGCGGTGTGGCCGTTCACCGTGGTGGGTCGTCCCCCCCAGGAGGACAGCGTTTTCGGTCGGTTCGTTCACCGTCTCACCGGTGGTGTGCTTCCCTCCCAGGTCAACGGAGTACGCGAGGTGAATGCCGTGGATGCCGCCGGCGTGCACAGCCTGCTTCTGGCCATCGGATCCGAGCGCTATGTCCCCTACGGGCCCAGGGAACCTCGGGAAATCCTGACCCAGGCCAACGCCCTGCTCGGCTTCAATCAAATTTCATTGGCCAAGTACTTGTTTATCTGTGCCGGCGAAGACGACCCGGCACTGACGGCCAAGGATGTGCGCGCCTACCTGAAACACGTTCTCGAACGCGTGGATTGGCGCCGGGACTTGCACTTTCAAACCCAGACCACCATGGATACCCTGGATTATACCGGTCACGGCCTGCATAAGGGATCCAAACTCGTCGTGGCCGCGGCCGGAGAGAAACGCCATCCGCTATGCCCGCGGCTCCCGGAAAACCTATCTTTACCCGATTGTTATGCGCAGCCCAAATGGATTCTGCCGGGTTTGCTGGTTGTGCAAGCACCACCGTGGGCGATACGCCAAGCAGCTGACCAGAATTCAGGGGGAGGTACCGATCCACGGCAACAGGTGGCAGACTTTTGTACACAAATGGATCACTTGAATCCCAACCTGTTTACACGCGAAGGCGTCGCGTGGATCGTTTTGGTGGACGATAGCGCTTTTTGCGCGCAAGCCCTCGATAATTTCCTGTGGGTCTGTTTCCTACGATCCAATCCCAGCGACGATACTTATGGGATCCGGTCCTTCTGCCAGTCCAAACATTGGGGCTGTCACCAAACGTTAGTCACCGATGCCAGAATGAAACCGCACCATACGGCTGTGCTGCAGCCCGACCCCGCCGTGGAAAACCGTGCTGCCGATCGACTCGGCGCCTTGATTTGCCCTACCCCCTGAAGGGCGCTAGCTTTTCATCCTCCTTCCTACGCGCAAACGAAAATGATCGTTTTTGACAATCACCACAACCCTAAAGAAACCGGAAGTCAATACCGATATCAATAACCGTTGGTGATGCGCCCGCTTGGTGTAGACGTCAATTTGCCGAATCAGGCGCAATGACGGTAAACAACAAATCCATTTTCAACGATTGGTATCATCAGATGATTAGAGCGATTGTATTAACGGCGATGGCGGCCTGTCTTGCATTCGGGACGGTGGGACGTGCCGAAACCATCCGTTTTGCGCCGCTGCCCATGGAAAACCGCGAGACGGTGGTCAAACAATTCCGACCCATGACCATCTATTTGGGACAATGTCTGGGCGTGGGCGTCGACTATGTGTATTCGGATAATTACGCCGATATTCTCGCCAAATTTCGCCAGTCAACGGTGGATGTGGCCTATCTTGGCCCACTGCCTTACGTCGAATTACGGGCATCTTATGCCCAGGCCCAGCCGATGGTCCATTTCAAGGAAAAGTCAGGCCGCACCACATACAGCTGTGCGATGGCGGCGATCCCGGATGCCGAATTTGACATCCAGGATGCGAGAAAAAAGAAAATTGCCTTGACCCAGCCGCTATCTACCTGCGGTTATCTGTCCGCCAGCGGTCTGATGCGTGCGCGTGGCAGCGCCATTGAAAACAACTACTATCGCTATCTGAGCAAGCATGATGCCGTGGCCCTATCCGTGATTCGAGGGGAGTTCGATGCGGGCGGTCTGAAAACCGCCATTGCCCGAAAATATGCCCATCTGGGATTGCAGATTTTGGCCGAAACGCCACCGTTGCCCTCCTTTGCCTTGGTGGCCAATACGAAAACGCTGTCGCCGGCCATGATCGACCGTATCCGCCAGGCATTGATTACCCTGGAGCCCGATGGCAAGGACAGCGTGTTGCTATCATCCTGGGGGGATAATATCCGATTTGGCGCCGTGGCGGCCGACGATGACGATTATCAGGTGGTGCGGGACCTACTGGCCGGAGCGGTCATTCCTGAGAAAGGGAACTTCTAGTGCCTCGTCGACTAGCGCGTCTGCTGGATAACGCGGCATTCATGGTGCTGGTGCTGACTTTGGTGACCGTTGGCTTGGGGATCTTTCTGCATCACAATCGAATGGCCAAACAAGATACCCATTTTTCCCAACATCAGGAAATTCTATCCACGGCTTACCGGGCCAGCCTCCTGACTTACCGTCTGGCCATGGATGCCTTTTACGACAATACCATCAGCCAGCCGAACATTTCCCGGCTTTTTGCAGAGGGGGTCGGGGCTGTGGACAAAGATAAACAAGATCTGGCTCGGGGCCGATTGTATCGTCAATTATACGCCACATACATCTCCATGAAGTCGCACAATTTACTCCAATTGCATTTTCATGGGGCCGATGGCACGAGCTTCCTGCGCTTTCACAAACCGGACCACTATGGTGATTCCCTGCTCGGCCTACGGCCATCCATCCGTATCGTCAATGATGAACATCGCCCGGTTTTTGGATTCGAAACCGGCAGATTTCGCTCGGGTTTTCGTTATGTCTACCCGGTTTCCTGGCAGGGGCAACACATTGGATCCGTGGAGGTCAGCGTTACGGCCAAGGCCATTCGGGACGCTATGGCGGAATTGGATCCCAACCGGGAGTATGCCTTCATCCTCAACCGGCAACTAACGGAATCTATAATCTTTCCTGAACAGCGCTGGTTGTTTCGACCGACCGATCTCCATCCGGGCTTCCTGATCGAGGACGCCGATGCACTGCTTCCCGACAGCCCTCCACCGCTTTCCACCACAGCCTCGCTTATTAACCGCCGCCTGGGCCGCAACGAGATTGTCCAGGCTGCCCTAATCAAAGGTGAGGCCATTACCGTCGGTGTTTACGCCGAATCCCGGCCCTACATCGTGTCCTTGCTTCCCATGCGAGATGTAACGGGCCGGGCGGCCGGTTATGTGATTTCCTACGCACCGGATCCACTGGTGGAGGAGCATCAGAAAGAGTTTTTTATCTATATTGCCATTGCCGGTGCCTTCATCGGAATCATCGGCGCATTATTGATGGGGCTTCGGCGGCGGACGATTGCCCTTGGCCGGGAGCAGAATAATTTGAAGGTGATGAACGATACGCTGGCCGAAGGCGTCTATGTCACCGATCAGGAGGGCCTGATTCAGCGCATCAATCCCGCGGCATGCCGGATGCTGGGGTACGCGCCCGACGACTTGATCGGGCAGCCGGTGCATGATCGGATTCATCGCCATTCGCACAACCAATTTGTGGATAAAAATGAGTGCCTGTTTTTCCGTCGGGTGAGTGAGGCGATGCCCCATGATGGAGAAGAGCTTTTCGTCCGTAAAAATGGCGATGTTATCGTGGTCGAGGTGGCCAGTCGGCCGATTTTCGTTCAGGGCCGTTGGGTCGGTTCGATAACGACATTTCACGACATTACCGAGCGCAAGCACACCGAAGCGGCACTCAGGAAAAGCGAAGAGACCGCCCGTAAATTGTCGACGGCGGTGGAGCAGAATCCGGCCAGTGTCGTCATCACCAATCTTGACGGCACCATTGAATACGTCAACCCAAAATTCGTGGAGAAAACCGGTTATACGGTCGAGGAGGCCATCGGACAGAATCCGCGAATCCTTCAGTCGGGAACCATGCCCCGATACATCTACACACAGATGTGGGCCGCCTTGTCGGCGGGCAAAGAGTGGAGAGGGGAATTGCACAACCGGCATAAGAATGGGGCATTATATTGGGAATCGGCTTCCATTTCTCCCATTCGCGATGAAAACGATCACGTGACGCACTATCTGGCTATCAAGGAAGACATCACCGAGCGTAAACGCATGGAAACGGAGCTTCGTGAAAAAGAGCACATCCAGCGTACGCTGATGGAAAACCTACCCGTGGGATTCATTATCATCGATGCCGCGACCCGGGTCATCGAACGGGTCAATCCAGCGGCCGCGCAAATGTTCGGCGCGCCGGTGGAAGATATTGTCGGGATTCGTTGCCACCGGTTCATGTGCCCGGCCGACGAATCGTCCTGCCCGATTATAGACTTGGACCAGACCGTGGACAGCTCGGATCGGTTGCTCATTCAGCATGACGGAAAACAAATCCCGGTTTTGAAAACCGTTACGCGGATCACTGTCCAATCCAGGGAAAAATTAATGGAGTGCATTATCGATATCCGCAGCCGGGTGGCCGCCGAGGAAGCCCTCAAGGATGCCAACCAGCAGCTGAAAGCCGCCATTGCCCAGGCCGAAGCGCTAGCCGAGAAGGCCGAAGCGGCCAATCGATCCAAGAGTGCTTTCCTGGCCAACATGAGCCACGAAATCCGAACGCCGCTTAATGCGATCCTGGGCTACTCGCAGTTGCTTCAACAGGACGCCTCCCTGGCACGCGATCACCGGGAGCAGATCCGAACCATCAACAGAAGCGGTGATCACCTGCTGGAACTGATCAACGACATCCTGGAAATGTCCAAAATCGAAGCCGGCCAAGTCAAGATTAGCAACGAGCCCGTGGACCTGGTCCGTTTGATCAAAGACATCGACTCGATTTTTCAGCTTTCCTGTCAGCGCAAAAATATACAGCTAAAAATCGAGGCCGACGGCCAGTTGCCGGATCGACTCATTGCCGATCACGGCAAGATTCGCCAGATCGTGATCAACTTGATGTCCAATGCGGTCAAATTTACCAGCGAGGGCGGTATTACCCTCCGCGTAGCGGCGAAAATGAATGGTCCCAAGCGATGGGCCGTCTCTATCGATATTATGGATACCGGGCATGGTATCTCCATGGATGAACAGACCCGACTCTTCCAGGCCTTCGAGCAGACCGCCAGTGGACATAAGGCATCCGAAGGAACCGGCCTGGGACTGTCTATCAGCAAGGCCTATGCCCGTGCCATGGGCGGAGACTTGCAACTGGTAAAAAGCGCGGTCGGCCAAGGAACGGTGTTTCGGTTTACCTTCCCGGCTGATCGGATCGATCGTGTACCCGAGGATTTCGAAGAAATACCATCACAACCTGTTGTCGTCGGATTAAAGCCAGGACAGCCGACATTCCGGACGTTGATCGTGGAGGATGATCCGATTAGCAGTAAGATACTGTTCAAGTTGCTGAAAAAATACGACTTTGATGTTCGTGTCGTCGACAGCGGCGAGGCCGCCTTGCATGTCCTGGAGCATTTTGCCCCACAAGTCGTGCTCATGGACATCGTGATGGAGGGAATTGACGGATATGAGACATCACGGCGAATACGCCGGCTTACCGGTGGACGCGATGTCAAAATAATCGCGATTACGGCCAGTGGGACCAACATCGATGACTTGCGTCGCCAGTCGGATGCCGCGGGAATCGACGCACTGGTTCTCAAACCATTCAAAGTCACTGAAATTATAGATCTGATCCAATCGCTTTGTGGGGCGATGGTGACGGTTGAGACGCCATCGCAGACGCCTTCCGACCCATCCGGGAATCAAGCGCATCGCGGCCGCCAAATCCTGTTACCCGAGAATTTAAGCGGCGACCTCAGGGCTGCCGTCGAGATGGGTGACATGATGGCATTCAACCAAATCGTCGAACAGGTGGCGGATATCGACAACGATTTCAAGAGCCAACTGGTCGAACTGGCCCATCAATATGACTACGTCAAACTTCTGGAACTGCTCGACGCATCACCCGTACCGGCAGCGTAAGGATAGACCATGCAATCTGAAAACATCATGATCATCGACGATACACCCGAGAATCTTCAGGTGCTAAGCGCCATGCTTCAGCGCAAAGGGTACGCGGTCTCCGCTTTTCCCCGGGGGAAAATGGCGTTGGCGGCAGCGGAACGGAAACAGCCTGACCTGGTTTTGCTGGACATCAACATGCCGGAAATGAACGGCTATGAAGTGTGCGATCGCTTTAAATCAAAGCCCGGCCTGAAAGATATCCCGATCATCTTCATCAGTGCCTTGAGCGACACCGACGACAAAGTCCGGGCGTTGAAGGGCGGGGGGGTCGATTACATTTCAAAGCCGTTCCAAATGGAAGAAGTCTATGCCCGCGTGGATGCCCAACTCCAGTTGCATAATGCCCAAAAGGTCATGCATCAGTTTAACGAGCAGCTCAAGGCCAAGGTGTCCCAGCAGGTGGAGGAGATCAACAACGCCCAGCTGGCGATGCTTTTTGCACTGGCCAAATTGTCCCATACCCGGGATGATGATACCGGTATGCATCTGGAACGGGTGCAGCACTTATGCAAACTGCTGGCGTCGGCCCTCTCCAAGACACCCACCTATCAATATGCGATTACCCACGAGTTCATCACGACTATTTTTCATGCCAGCCCGCTTCACGATTTGGGGAAGGTGGGCATCCCTGACGCGATTTTGCTGAAGCCCGCCCGGTTGACGGATGACGAATTCGAGATCATGAAAACCCATACCACCATCGGGGCCGACACGTTGGCGTCGGTTCACCGGCAATACCCCAACAATGAATTTATCAAGATGGGGATTGAAATCGCGAAATATCATCATGAAAGGTGGGATGGCAGCGGCTACCCCACGGGCTTGTCCGGTGAGTCGATTCCCCTGAGTGCCCGCATCATGGCCCTGGTCGATGTCTACGATGCCCTCCGGGCCCGTCGGCCCTACAAGGCGCCATTTCCCCATGAAGAATCCAAGGCCATCATCATCGAGAGCAGTGGCCGGCATTTCGATCCGAGCATCGTCGACGGATTTCTCGGTATCGAGGCCCAGTTCGAAACCTACTGCGATTCCATGATGGATGAGTAGTTGTTACCGCATCGTTTTCAAGAATTGTCCGGTATGACTTTCTTGGATGTCGGCCACGGCTTCCGGTGGGCCCTGGGCGACCACCCGACCGCCGCCCTTGCCGCCCTCGGGGCCTAAATCGATAATCCAGTCGGCAGTTTTGACGACGTCCAGATTGTGTTCGATGACGACCACGGTATTGCCACCGTCCACCAGTCGCTGGAGTACGGCGAGTAGCATTTTGACATCCTCGAAATGCAGCCCGGTGGTTGGCTCGTCCAGAATGTAGAGGGTCCGCCCCGTGGCGCGTTTGGCCAACTCGCGGGCCAGTTTGATGCGTTGGGCCTCGCCTCCGGAAAGGGTGGTCGCGGCCTGGCCCAATTTAATGTAAGAAAGCCCGACGTCCATCAGGGTATCCAGGATGCGCCGGATCTGGGGATGGTTGGCGAACAGGTCGTGGGCCTGCATGACCGACAGATCGAGGACGTCGGCGATGGAATGGTCCTTGTACTTGATTTCCAGGGTGGCGTCGTTGAACCGGCGTCCCCGGCAGGTTTCGCAGGGTACATAGACATCGGCCAAAAAGTGCATTTCCACCTTGATATACCCATCACCGCTGCAGGCTTCACAGCGCCCGCCCTTGACGTTGAAGGAATAGCGTCCTTTCTTGTATCCGCGCATGTTCGATTCCGGCAATTGGGCGAAGAAGTCACGGATGAAATCGAATACCTTGGTGTAGGTGGCTGGATTGCTGCGGGGCGTGCGGCCGATGGCCTTCTGATCGATATTGATGACCTTGTCCAGATGGGACAGCCCCTTGATTCCCTTGTGCCGGCCGGTTTCAAGCAGGGAACCGTGCAGTTTGCCGGCCAGCGCCGGGTATAGGATCTGGTTGATCAGGGTCGATTTGCCGGCGCCGGAGACGCCGGTTACCGCCACGAGCAGCCCCAAGGGGATGTCCACGGTCAGATTGTCCAGGTTATTTTCCGCGGCGCCTTCGATGGTAATCCGTCGGTTGCCGGTTTCCTGTATGGATCGGCGTTGGGGGGGGATGTCGATGCGTTCCTTGTCGCTGAGGTAGCGACCGGTCAGGGAGGCCTTGCGGCGCATGATCTGCCTGGGCGATCCCTGGGCCACGATTTCACCTCCCAGGTGGCCGGCGCCGGGGCCGAAATCCACAATCCAGTCCGATGATTCCATGGTTTCTCGATCATGCTCGACCACGATGAGTGTGTTGCCGATGTCCCGCAGATGACGCAGGGTCTGAAGCAGTTTGATGTTGTCTCGCTGGTGCAGGCCGATGGATGGCTCGTCCAGGATATAAAGTACGCCGGTCAATTCCGACCCCACCTGGGAGGCCAGACGAATGCGTTGGGATTCCCCCCCGGAGAGGGTCGGGCCCTTGCGGCTGAGGGACAGATAATCGAGGCCCACGTTGATCAAGAAACCCAGCCGGCCGTTGATTTCCTTGAGCAGTTCGTCGGCGATGATCCGGCGGTTGCCGGTCAGTCTCAACCCGGTCAAATAATCCCGGGCCTCGCGGATGGTCATCTCGGTAATGTCGATGATCGAGCGGTCGCCGACCTTCACGGCCAACACCTCGGGTTTCAGGCGCCGTCCGCCACAGGTTTCACAGGGACGCGTAGAGAGAAATCGACCATAGTGCTTTTTGGCCTTTTCCGATTCGGTCTGGGTGTAGCGGCGCATGAGGGTGTTGAGCAGTCCTTCGTAGGTGGTGGTGAAGGAGCCCTGGATCTTCTCTGCATTCCAACTGACGGTCAGCTCGCGACCGCCCGCCCCGTACAAGATCAACCGGCGCTGCTTCTTGGGTAGCTGATTCCAGGGCGTGTCCAAATCGATTCCCCATTGGTCTTCCATGGCCCGGAGCTGTTCGGCGGTCCAGGACCCGTTGAGGCGTCCCTTGCTGGTGAAGTGGCCCTGCCAGGGAATGACCGCGCCTTGTCGGATGCTCAGTTTGCCGTCGGCGATGACTTTTTCCTCGTCCATGGCCAACCGGGAGCCGATGCCGTTGCAGTCTGGGCACATGCCCAAAGGGGAATTGAATGAAAAAAGTGGCGGATCCAGTTCGGGATAGGCCACGCCACAGCACGAGCGGGCCTCGCTCATGGGAATGTCGCCGCTGTCCAAGCGGTGGACGATGATTCGGCCTTCACCCAGTTTCAGGGCGGTTTCCACCGAGTCGGTGAGTCGTTTACCGAAGTCGGCCGACTGGGTTACTTTCAGGCGGTCCACGACGGCTTCGATGGTGTGCTTCTTATATCGTGCCAGGCTTTGCACCGACTCGATCGGTTGCGCCACGCCGTCTACGCGCAGGCGGGCAAACCCCTGTTGCTGGAGTCTGGTGAGCACTTCTTTATGTTCGCCTTTACGATTATCGATCACCGGTGCCAGGATGAGAATTTTCGTCCCCTCGGGCATCTCCATGATGCGCTCGACCATGCCCTGGGCGTCACCCCGGCCCACCGGTTTGTGGCAGTGAATGCAGGTCTGCTGGCCGATTCGAGCGAAAAGCACCCGCAGGTAGTCGTAAATCTCGGTGATGGTGCCCACCGTGGAACGGGGGTTCTTGCTGGCCGATTTCTGCTCGATGGAAATGGTCGGCGACAACCCGCGGATCGTATCGTAGCGCGGTTTTTCCATTTGGCCGATAAATTGGCGCGCGTAGGCAGACAAGGATTCGACATACCGACGTTGGCCCTCGGCGAAAATCGTGTCGAAGGCCAAGCTGGATTTACCCGATCCGGAAACGCCGGTAAAGACAATCAGCTTCTTTTTGGGCAGGTTCACGTCTATCTGTTTGAGGTTGTGCTCGCGCGCACCTTTGACCTCGATGGTGTCCAACTCGGTGGCTTTGCGCTTTCTACGGGGCCGGGTGGCACCCACCGGGGCGACACCGTTGGGACGGCTTTTCATATGATATTTCCCATACTCACGTTTTTTTGGACGTCGCTTGATATCAAACCGTTTGGTAATTTACCGATGGTCGGGGGACAATGACACTGACAAATCGGTTGCCAAACCAGTGATGATTGTCATAACGTCTGCCAATGTAAGTATCGATCCCTTTGTTGTCCATGCGCCCCATGATTGATCAATCGAGCAAAAGGGGGGTCCCATGAATCAGACCACCGATCAATCGGTTTACGACCAGACCTACCACCAATACCTGGAACAGCTGTCAGCCCGGTCTCTCCAGGAAAACGCGGATGTGCTGGGAATCACCATTGAAAACGATGCCGCCGTTGTGCCGTATTTCAACCAACCGATCCGCCTGAAAGATGCCGGGTTGGTCGATCAAACCGGACGGCGACCCGATTTTTCCGATTGCGTGGTGGTATGCCGCTACCTGCTCATGGCCCCGGCGGTCGACCCCCGGGATAAGACCTGGAAGGCCTTTCGTGATTTTCCCGATGCCGGTCCCTTAACCGTGTTCTGGCGGGATACGGTGGAGGGTCCTTTGGCGCAATCCTTTTCCGGCCGTATCGACGCACTGGCCAAGGCCTGCCATGTATTGGGCGGCATCTTGCCGGAAACAAAAATCGCCTGCGACCTGTGCCGATGTTTTGTCTGCCTGCCGAAAGTTACTCTCCTGCTGGTATTCAACGATGCAGACGAAGACTTTCCGGCCGCTGCTTCTCTGCTCTTCGAAAAGCGAGCCGCAATCTACCTGGATGCCGAAAGCCAGGCAATCCTGGGCCATGCCTTGACCCGACGATTGTTGGCTGCGGCGAGTATTTGAATTTGGTTAAATACGGGAGAGAATTTTCTTTTTAAGACGCTGGAACCAGTTTTCATCGCCGGCGGCTTCGTCTTCGGAAATGATGCAGGCACGTTCAAGAAAACGACCGAATTCCGGATTGATTTTCCCGAATTTCACGATCCTGTCAATGGAAAGTAGATTGTCCATCGATGGCAGGGGCATTTGAATATCCGACTCACGGCGAATGGTTTCCATGGTGATGGACAGCGCATAGATCGTCACATGCTCGGCCAGTGTTTCTTCCGGGATCTCGGGGCCTCGGCCCTGATTATGGAGGAGGATTTCATGAACACAGGCAACCAGAACCGGGTCCCCCAAGTTCGGTGTGGGACTACACTGGTCAACGGCAAAATTCCTGTCAAGAAAATCGTCGCACAGTTTTTGGATCGTTTTCAGCCAGAATGCATTTAGATTTTGGGGTAGAACGGCGCCAGGGCCGCGGGAAAGCACCTCATTGGAAAACTTCGTCAACAGCATTTACGGCACTCCTTGACGTCCATCCCGTTTTCGGGGTGGACCCACCTAAGAATTTTTAAATCGATCTGTTACTAACACAATTTGTCTTTTCTGCCCACCCCCCAGATAGGGCAATCCCAAGCAAAATCAGAAATCAGCCATTCCTGAAAAAGCACCATCCTTGAAAACGTAAAAATGTCAAATGCCAACGCCCAAATGTCAAATGAAGGATGAAATCGATTTTAAGTAGACAGAATACCACCAGTTGGCATTTTAAATTAGGCATTTGACATTCATGGGCGCTCTTATTTCGGGAAGAAGGGCAACCCGGAAATCGACATGCGATTACCCCTTACCAGTCGGGTGAAAAAAGAGCGAAGTAGTTCGATGGGCGCACGCAGGCCGGGCATTTTGCCGGTGCCGCCGGCCCTTCATGAATGTATCCGCAATTCATGCATCGCCAGACCCGGTCCGACTCACGGCTAAATGTTTTCCCGGTGTCTACGTTGTGGGCCAGTGCACGAAAGGTATTTTCGTGCTGCACCTCGGCGATGGAAATCGCATCCCAAACGTCGGCCGGGCGGTCATACCCCTCAACCCGGGCAGTCTTGGCAAACCCTGCATACAGATCACTGTGTACATAATTTTCCAGATCCGCGGCGGCCAGGAGATTATCCAGGGTTTTTTTAACGACGCCGGTAAGAAAACTGGCGGTTACCTCCAATTCACCGCCATTGAAAAATTTAAAGAACCGCAGGGCGTGTTCGCATTCCTGATCGGCGGTTTCCCTAAAAATATCAGAAATTTGAATGAAACCGTCCTGTTTGGCCTGGTTGGCAAAGAAGATGTAACGCGTGGTCGCCTGGGATTCAAAAGCGTACGATATCAATAGGTTTTTTGCAGTTTGGCTCTCTCTGAAGGTACCCATGCAATTCCTCCTGTATTTGGCATTCGGTCAACGTAACGATCCGATTAAACGGATAATAGAATCCGATGGGGAAAAAAGTGAAGCGGCATTTCGCCACGGTGGGGTGACCAGGCGAACAGCCGCTCCTGGGTTAGGCAGGCTCCCATTCCTTTAGGTTGGAAACTTCGGGATAAAAGCTATTCTTCGATGATCTCGATGGCCTCCGCGCCACATTCCCTAACTGCCTGACGAACGACATCTTCATATTTTTCGGGAATGGTGTCGAATTTTACGATGGATTGAAGCTGATCTTCATCGTACTCAAATACGTCGGGACAAAGGTTGTTGCAATTTCTGTCTCCCATACACTGACTGTTTACTTTCACTTTCATGTTTTCCCTCCTTGTTTGGTGTGGTCGACGGGTCGTGTGGTAAAAAGCGCGGGTAGAAAGCAAATCGGTCCCTTGTTGTGTCTTCAACCGATGCTTTTCTTCGACCATAGTCTATAATGACCGACATTTCAACGTTCATCCGATAGCGCTACAGGGCAACCGCATTTAACTCGGGTTTATCGGATCACCACAACGATTCAAATTCGGTCACCCTGAACAGGACCGCAACCGGCGGCCATTTCTGTGACACCGACGGCACTCTGGATTGTATTTGGCGATGCAGGGGCCGGGCGTTCATAATATCCGATAACGAAGGGCCAGGGGATGGTCGTCATCGACGCGTTGCCCCAGTCCGATGATTCCCGCTTCTTCCAGCTGCGTTTCATCCCGATGAAGAATGATTGGGGCCTTGTAACGTGGCTTAAAAAAGGTACCGTTCGTGCTTTGATCGATGAGCATGAATCGACTTCGGCGGAGTTCGATACGCGCGTGCATACGAGAAACCAGCGGATCATCGATGATCAGGTGGTTGGCCATCCCCCGTCCCAAAGTGAGAATGGGACGCGTATTATCGACCATTGCACGATGATGACGATAACGGATTTGAAGGAACGTCTGTGTTCGCGTCAACGAATCGATGACGGGGTCGGTGAGTGAGCCGTTCATCGTCATCTGTTCCGGCCTGCCCCAAATCAGTTCGTGGATTTCCAGGATGTCATCTTTGCCTCGGACCCGCGTCCGATCCACGATGCGTGCCTTGTGGCGCAGTGCTTTTGTCATCATGGCCAGGGTGCCTTTGTTCGTGATGATCTGATCGGCCTTGGCCAGTTCAACCATGCGGGCGGCAACGTTTACGGCATCTCCATGCACATCCTCTGGCCCAAAGAGTACCTCGCCATGATGTAAACCAATCCTCAGGTGGATATTGGCATTCATCATCGTCATATCAAAGGATACCGCTTCATGCATCCGGCTTGCCGTTTGCGCTGCCTGATTTGGTGTCTGGAATATGCACAACACCGCGTCGCCAATGGTTTTAACTACCGTACCGGCATTGTCATCGACCAGTTTTTTGAGCAGCGACAGACAGGCGGTGATCATTGCCTGGGCCTTGACACCGCCAAGGGTGTCATACAGGCGGGTGCTATCCGTTATATCGGCAAAAAGAATGGTCACCTGTCGGGTCGATGGGGGCATCGTAATAAATCACCTCGTGTCGAATCCTGAGCCTGGTAAACACCAATTCGCTGGCATGGGCGAAATCAGATTGCCACGATCCACGCCGGGTCAAAACAAGGACGCGCCGTTAGGAGATGGAAAGCAGATAGCTTCTGAGATTGGTCTGGCTGTTGCTCAAACCGAATTTCTTGCGCAAGTTCTTCCGATGGAAATGAATGGTGGTTTCCGATACGTTCAAGATGTCGGCGATCTCCTTGCTTGCCTTGCCGTCTTTGACCAAAGTGGCCACCTGAATTTCCTGGGGCGTGAGAATGATACTGGCATTGGCCAGATTTTGGATCATCGGCGAGATGATATTCTGCAAGTGAGACTCGATGATATCAACGGTTGTCTTATCTTTGGGCCTGAGGTTGACTCGTTTGAGTTTTTCCACGTAAGGCATCACCATTTCCTTTATATTGGTGATTACCTTTTGTTCCAGGTCGGTTTTGTCATTTTCACGTTGTTTCAACAATACTTTCAAGGCGATATTGGCCTCTTCCAATTCGACCTTCTGCCGGGTCAATTGGGCTTCGCTTTTGCGCAGGGCCTCTTCGGTCTGTTTGATGGCCGTAATCTCTTCATGGCTGACAACGACCCGCACCGGGCCGCCCCCGGACATCTTGATGGCCCGCATGTAATACCAGTGAGGGCCATCGGGGCCATGGCAGGGATAATCGAAGAGGAATTCCTCCACCTTCCCGTCGATGACATCACGGATGCCTGTGGCCACAGTCCGGGCATCGGCGCTGTCCTCATTTTTGGACGCTTCGCATATATCGATGTAGTTATCACCAATGGAATCGTAGTTTTCGGGCATGCCGCTTTGCACGGCAAAGTCCCTCCAGGCCCGATTGGTATCCAGGATGATGCCATTTTCGTCGATAATTGCGATGTGTGCCGACAGGGAATCAAGCACGGTTCGTGCTTCTTCGCTGGAATAACACAGCGGTAAGGACGGGGATGGGGTCGTGTTATGGGGTGGTTTACTCATCGGTCGCATAGCCATGTTTTTTTTGGGGGCGGGGCGGTCGTCAATTAACCATCATGTAGCATAGGCTTCCCAATATCACAACCGACCGGGTGACGGGTTCCAAGGCAATCGCCAGTAAAACCAAAAACTGGCCCTTCCTGAACACGCACCAATCCCGAAAGCGGAAAAATGCCAAATACCAACGCCCAAATGTCAAATGACGGATGAAATCGATTTAGAATAGATAGAATACCATCATTTGGCATTTTTTTGGGCATTTGACATTCATGGACGCGCTACTTTCGAAAAGCAAGGCAGCCCGGAAATCACCATCACCATGCGATTACTGGCGATAGATGATGGTCCCAACGTGTTCGCCGTTTATGGCCTTGGTGATGTTGCCCGGAACCATCCCGTTGATGATCTGGACCCGGTCGATGACTTCGCTGTTTTGGATGATTTCGAGGCAGGGTCGCTCGATAACCAGGTCATCCAGGTCTTTGGCCATCAGGTCCGCGGCACCGATTTCGGGGATGAATTCGGCGCCGGGGTCCTTTTTGGGATCGGCAGTGTAAAGACCATCCTCATCCTTGATAAAGAGGATGGTCCGGGAGCCGATCAGGTCGGCCAGAATGACCAGGCCAACATCGGTGCGGTGAATGGGAATCCGACCCGTTTTGGGTTTGATGGCAAAATAATCGTAGGGTGGCATGCCATGCATCACCGGAATGATGCCCTCGGCAAAATAGGTGGGCAGTTTGATGATGTCCGAATGGGATACTTTGATACCCCCCCAGGGACTGAGCAGGGTGGCGATCATCAAGGCGTTTTGTTCGGAAATCATGCTGCCGAACTTGGCGATGATGCCCGTGGGCATCCCCATTTCCAAGCCGATCGTGTAGATATGCCGGCTGCGGGTACCGCCACCGGTGGTGATTACCAGCTTGTGGTCCTTGCGTACCGCGACGATCTCCTTGAGGATGGGCGGAAGGGCCTTGGCTCCCCGGTCACAGATGGACTGGCCGCCGATTTTCAACACCGTAACATCCGGATAGAGCCGCTCCTGGGGCGCCACATCCAGGCTGTCGATGAATTCTTTGCTGACCAGGCTCTCACCCATGAGGCGGCTTTTGACGTGCAGCCGCTTGCCATCCTTGTCCCTGACCAATGACATGGTTGCTCCTTCTTACGCTGAGGGTTGTTTGTGCTGGCCCTTGTGACCGCCGCCTTTCAGCTCGACCAGCTGAGCGCCGACCGCATCGGCCATCTGCTTGAGTTCGTTCATGCGAAGATGCCCGGCGTAAACCTTGAGATCGACACCGGAAACACCGGCGACCCTGAACCGTGGGGTTTTTGAACCGTCTTTTACCTTTTGTCTTTCACGATAGAAAATTTGTCCGCCCATGATTACCTCCTGTGGCAATGGATAGTGGAAAAAAATGCTAAAAACTATGATAATTCATTCATGATACAATGTAAAGTGTTGGAAAAAAAGTAAATTTTGTACTTATACCCGAATGGGCGGTGGCGCTAATGGGAAGAAAAAGTTATTTTCTATCACCACTTTCCATGCCTGTTTGATATCCTCGAAAAAAGCGTGAAATCGCCTGTTCAGGGATGATCATGGGTTGATAAAATATGGGCATTAGATCAAAAATAGCGTCTCTGATACGACTAAGATAAAGAGTATCCCAAGGTCTGTTTGGGTTCAAGTGTTCTGTCAAATTGTGGTGTGAAGAAATCGATAACCACATCTGGCGGGTATCGAAGACGGTCACGATGAAACCGTATGTGTCGTATTTCCTTAGTTGGACGGCGCGGAGGAAATCTGGCTGGTAATGAAATCGATAAAGGTCTTGCTCAGGGGGGAAAGACTGCGATTGCGATGATGGGTAAGATAAAAGGACCTTTTTAGATTCAGTCCATCGATGAACAGCGTTTTCAGTTTGCCGGCCGCCACGTCTTCAGCGACGGCGATGGATGAAAGAATCGTCACCCCGATGCGGCTTTTCACGCCCTGGCGGATGGCCTCGGTACTACCGATGCGGGCCACGATTTTAAGATTATTCACATTGAGCCCTGCTTCTGCGAAACTATTCTGAATGGATTTCAGCGTTCCCGACCCCTGTTCACGGATGATAAACGGCTCGCTGAACAGCTGTTGCACGGATATCCGCTTCTTGTCTGCCCATCGATGGGCGGCCGGAACCACCAGGCACATCTCATCGTCCACCAGCTTGGTTTGCACCACATTGGCATTATTGGCAACGGCGCCCACCACGGCCAATTCCAGGTCACCGGATAAAATGGCCTCGATGGTTTGCTGGGTATCGGCGATCGTGAGGGTGATATTTACCTCCGGGAACCGGGTCGTAAACAAACCGATAATATCCGGTAGTAAAAATGCGCCGGGAATGGTGCTGCCGCCCAGGTCCAGGCTGCCCTTTATTTTCCCCTTGAATTCGGCCATGGCGCTTTCTATCTCATCGCGCAGGGAGATGATACGCTTGGCATAGCGATAGAGCAGGCGACCGGCCTTGGTCGGCAGGGCCTCCTTGGCCAGACGATCGATCAGGCGGCAGTCGAAATGGTCCTCGAGATCCTTGATATGGCTGGAAACGGTGGGTTGGGATAGGTGAACCGCCCGTCCGGCACGGAAAAGCTTTTCAGGTCCACCACTTTACAAAAGATATGTAATTGCCATAGGTCCATGTCTTAAAACCCAAATTTCACCTTTAGCCGTTTGTGGACATCCGGAGGCACCATATCCGAAACATCTCCCCCGAAGCGGGCGGCTTCTTTGATAATCGATGAGCTGGTAAAAATCCAACGCAGGCCGGTCATGAAAAATACGGTCTCCACCTCGCGGTTGAGTTTCCTGTTCATCAGCGCCAGCTGGAATTCATATTCAAAATCGGAAACCGCCCGCATACCCCGTAGGACGGCTTGAGCACCCCGTTGCTGAGCGTAGTCGACGAGCAACCCGTCGAAGGTGTCAAATTCGACGCTTCCTATGCCTGCCATGGATTCATTGAGCATCTCCAATCGTTCTTCAATGGTAAACAGCGATTTTTTCCCTGGATTATGCAAAATGGCGACGATGATGTGGTCGAATAGTTTCAAGCCTCTTTTGGTAATGTCGATGTGCCCAAATGTGACCGGATCAAAGGATCCGGGGTAGATAGCGATTCGTTGCATGACGGCTCCCGGCGATAAAAAACAGAGTGGTGATAATCACGATTTAGCAGATCCAATATGTGCAAGTCTCAACCGGAACCGTCCTATACCATGCTATCCATAAAGGTGACAAGGGTCTTCCCAAATCTTCGTTGATCGGCGACCCTCAAATCGTCCATGGGAAAAACAAGTGGCTCGCCGACGCTGTGTTCGATGATGATCCGTGCACCAGGCGCCAGCGTGCCACAACCAAGCAGGGCGTCCAATGCCGGCGCGATGGCGTGGCTTTCGTATGGCGGATCCATAAATACCAGATCGACGCTGGCCGGGGATGATGCCAGGCAATTGAGATTTTTTAGAATATTCCATTGGATCACTCGGGATCGATCACCGATACTCAGATTGCGGATATTGCTTCGTATGGCGGTTAGTGCCGCTTTGGCGCAATCAATGAATACCGCCCCCGTCGCCCCCCGGCTGAGTGCCTCGATGCCCAGCGCACCCGTGCCGGCAAACAGATCCAACACCTGTTGGGCGTGAAGGCGGCCACCCAGAATATTGAACACGGATTCCTTGATTCGATCGGCGGTGGGTCGGGTCGCCAGGCCGGCCGGGGCCACCAGCCGACGTCCCTTGAACATTCCGCTGATTACTCTCACCCCGTTTCTCCCTTCAGGATTGACCGGATACACACGGAATCCACACCAATCGCCGTGGCCGTCTTTTCGACATCATCATCGTGGTCGGCCAGCTTCTTGCGGATATACTCCATCTCGAAAGCCGTGCGCGCCTGTTCAAAGGTTTGGATGGAAAACAGCTCGCCAACGGGTGGTTTGCTATCCAAGAGATTGGCCGGCAGGTCTTCAGGCTGGATGGTCTCGCGCTGAACCATGATGGCCAACCGTTCGATCAGGTTTTTCAACTCTCTGACGTTTCCCGGCCAGGCATATTTTTTCAGAATCTCGAGGACGTCATCGCCAATGGTCTTTTCCTTCTCACGGTTGCTGGCTGCCGCTTCGGCCAAAAAGGTTTTTACCAGGATCGGAATATCATCGGACCGTTCTCGCAAGGGCGGCACCTCGATGGGAACGACATTGAGCCGATAATAAAGATCCTCCCGGAAACGTCCATTCTTGATTTCCGTTTCGAGATCCTTGTTGGTGGAGACGATGACACGCACATCTGTCATCAGCTCGCGCCCACCGCCTACGCGCTGATATTTTTTTTCATCCAGAACGCGTAGCAATTTTGCCTGTACGGACAGGTTCATGTCGCCAATTTCATCCAGAAAAATGGTGCCGGTATTGGCCAGTTCGAATTTGCCCCGTCTTTTTGCGTTGGTGCCATGCACGGCGGCTTTCTCATGGCCAAAAAGCTCACTTTCGATCAGCGTCTCCGGAATGGCGGCACAATTGATACTGACCATCGGTGATTCGGCGCGGGGACTCAGCTGATGAATCGTTTTGGCCACCAACGCCTTGCCCGTGCCATTTTCTCCTTTGATGAGTACCCAGGAATCGGTGGGCGCAACGGTGGCAATCTGCATTTTCAGTTCTTGTACGGGGTTGCTTTCGCCGCTGATGGCGTGTCGCTCGATGATTTTTTTGCGCAGGTAGCGGTTTTCTTCTTCCAGCCGGCGAAAGTGGAGGGCGTTATTGATGGCGACGATGATTTTATCGATGTTGAGCGGTTTCTCGATCAGGTCGAAGGCGCCCAGCTTGGTTGCCTTGACGGCCGTTTCCACGTTGCCGTGGCCGGTGATGATGATCACCGGTAGGACCGCATTGGCTTTCTTTATTTCCTTCAACGTTTCAATGCCGTCGATTCCCGGCATCCAGATGTCCAGGATTACCAGGTCCGGTGCCTCGGCGTCGATGGTTTTCAGTGCCTCGTAGCCATTATCGGCGGTCAATACCTCGAATCCTTCGTCGGTCAGCAAACCGCCTAATGATTGCAGTATCGATGGCTCGTCGTCGGCGATTAGAATGGAGGGGAACATCAAGGGAACTCCTTTCCTATGCGGGCAGCTCGATGACAAACTTGGCGCCCTTGGGCAGATTGTCTTGTACCCTTATCATACCGTGGTGATCGGTGACAATGGAGTTGACGATGGTCAGTCCCAGGCCCATACCGGCTTTTTTCGTTGAAAAATTGGGTTCAAAAAGTCGGATTTTATGCGCGTCAGCGATTCCCATGCCATCGTCGGCGACTTCCAGGCGGACGATTTTGAGAATGGGATCGTAGGCGGCCCAAATGGCGATATGGCCCTGGTTGCGAATGGCGCTCACGGCGTTATCCACGAGATTGATCATGGCCTGTTTGAATTGTTGACGGTCCAGGTTCATCTGGGGGATGTCTTGCGCAATGCGAATGTCGAAGATGACATCCGGGTGCCCCTCGCGGTAAAGGGAGACGGTCTCTTCGACGATGGGGGCCAAATGACATGGCTTGGGATCGGCCGTGGGAAAGCGGGCAAACGTGGAAAATTCATTGACCAGGTTGCGGATCAGCTCGACGTGATCGATGATCATTTGGGTGCATTCGTCGAAGACCGCTTCATCGATGCGATCGGAATAGCGTCTCTTCAGGCGTTGGGCCGATAGGCTGATGGGCGTCAGGGGGTTCTTGACCTCATGGGCGATCCGCCGGGCGACCTCCCGCCAGGCGGCCATGCGTTGGGCCTTTTCCAGCTCCGTGAGATCATCGAATACCATGACAAAACCGATGGTGTTGGCTTGCTCATCTTTCAGGGCGTTAACATAAACGAGGAATGTGCGTGGCCTTCCGGCGACGGTTACCCGCATTGGGATCTCTAATGTCTGGTCGCGCACCGCCATGACGCGTTCCATGATATCTTCGGCGAATTGGAGATGCTCGGTGGACAGAAGTGCCTCGTAGTGTTCGTTCATGATTTCAACGGCATTGATGTCCAGCATACGTTCCGCGGATTTGTTGAAGGTGGTGATCATGCCCTCGGCATCGGTGGTGATAACGCCGGCGGAAACATTCTCCAATACGATTTCCATGTACTGACGTCGCGCCTCGATTTCCTGATTCTGTTCGGTGAGCTTCCTGGCCGACAACTCCAACTGCTGGCGGCCGGAACGCAGATCCCGGGTCATCTTGTTGAACGCATCCACCAAACTGCCGATTTCGTCATCCGATGCCGTGGATGCGTCAATGGCAACGGTGAGATCGCCCCCGGCCACCTTTCGGGCACCATCGGCCAGGTCCATGATGGGGATGGTAATGGTTTTGGCCAGATAGAATCCGAACCACACGGCGCAGAAAATTACCAGCAAGGCCACGATGGAAAGGGTGATATAGTAAGTAATTTGGATCGGTTTCTTGAGTAGCTTGATCTGCTGATATTCATCGATGCCGCGTGAAATGGATTCCATGTTCTGGGTCAGATCCGGTGGAATATAGTGTCCCAAAACAAGATAGGCGGCCGCCTTTTCCGGCGATTCACCAAAAGGCACGGTCCCGATGGTGCGCAACAGTTCTCCTTGCTCTAACGTGTTGGTGAGCCGACGCAGGTTGGCGTCGTTGGTCTCCTGAACAAATGCTCCTGGTGGCACGGCGTCGATGGCCAGGCTTTCTATATCTTTGCCCAGTGCATAGGCGATACGGTTGTAATTGGCCGAATACACCTCAATCGCATCCAGATCGAATTCACGCTGAACGACCTGGATATAATGGGTCAGTTCCTTGATCTTATCGGTCGCAACCAGGTTTTTGCGTTCGATTTGGTAGGAAATCCGTTCCAGGAAGAAACGGTGTCGGATCTCGTTCTCCCGGTAAAATTTTTGCCCGACCAACAAAGACTTTTCCAAGGCCAGTTCAACCGGGACGTTAAACCAAAATTCAATACTATTGGTAATAAAATTAATGGAAAAGAAAAAAAGAATGATGGTGGGTAACAGGGACAGGGCCACGAAAGCCATGACCAGCCGCGTCCGTAGCCGCGCCCCCATCACTTTGCGGCGCCGAGCATAGAGCAATTTTACCAGATTGCGAAAGACAAGGAAAATCAGCAGGATCAACAGCAATAAATTGATGTTGATCAGAATGAACATCAAGATGGTGTTGGATACGGGGATATCGGCGCCGAAGGTAATAATCCGCTTTTCAACCAGTGTGAGTAGCGCTACCACGACCACCACGATGATGCTGATCACCGCTTCGCGTTTGCGGCGTTTACGTTCCTCTTTGGAGAGGATCGGCTTGGGATTTGAGCTGCGTTTACTGAACATCATGGGGGATTCAGTGGAAAACGGTTCGGTTAATAAATAAAATCGATGGTATACCAGTCGGTTTCAAAATCCCACAGGGAGAGGAAAAATAAAACGTAATGCAGGTAATAGGGCAGGGTGATCCGGCTAAGCTTGGCCTTGGCCTGGATTTGATATTGCTTGCCCTTTTTAAGCCGGTCGAGTGGAATCACTTTCAGACTGTCGATTTCACTCATCAACTTTTTTGCCGCGTCAAAGGATTGGACCACAACGGGACTATTGCTGTCCCAGGAGCGGGAGACCGCATATTCCTTTTTGAGACTGTTGTACTTGATCGTATGCGTAATGGTTAAATCGGCCATTTGTTTGTCGACCCACATGGTCCGGCTGCGATAAAGGTCGACGAAAAATAGGAAGGAGGCCGGTACCCCACGATTGATGGCCTCTTGCATCTTTTGGGTGAAGGCGCCTTCGACCGACAGGTAGACCAGCAGATCGTCCCGGGTATTGGTGACGATAATATTGGTCAGCTTTGCATCCTTCGCCATGGCAATGCCATGGACCAACAAAAGAATAAGCCCCAACAGAAAACAACCCTTAATCCGTTTGCCGGATCGGCTCATTGGCGTGCCATAAATCTGTAAGGTTGACTAAATAAAGGAAAACAATGAGAAAATTAATATAGCCGACCGTTTTGAAAATGGCAAGGTGTTTTCCTGGGGGGCAGGGTACCCACATTTGGAACGGTGGTACGCCTCGCTCCCAGGCTCTGTGTGGGAACCCCATGCCGCTTTAAGGCGTTTGGTCTGTATGCCGCCTTACTTCCGTTTTTCTGGTTGGGTGCTCATGTTAAATGCGGTTACCCGACTAAGCCGATTCGAGATCCAGGGTACATGTCTCCCAAGATTCTTTTTCATGAAAAAATTTCTCCAGGAAGGCATGGTTGAATGCGTGACCCGACCTATTGGTGATGATGTGCCCCATGATGGGCATGCCCAGAAGGGAAAAGTCACCAATACAATCCAGACATTTGTGGCGAACAAATTCGTCCGCATAACGCAGTCCGCCTTCATTCAGAACGCTGTCGCCATCGATGACCAGTGCATTGTCCAGGGAACCGCCCCGCCCCAGTCCATAGCGTTTCATCATTTCCACTTCTTGCAGGAAGCCGAATGTGCGCGCCGAGCAGATTTCCCGGGCAAACGTCTCGCGGTTGATCGTATAATCACAGGTCTGGTTGCCAATTAAAGGATGGTCATAGACGATGGTGCAGGTGATTCTGAATTCCTCGGCCGGATGGATGGTGACGGATTTGCCGTCGTCCGCTAAGCTGATGGGGCGGGTTACCTTGAAATAGCATTTCCGTCCGTCCTGGGGGCGAATTCCTGCCGATTCGATCAGGCGGGTGAATGGGCCCGCGCTGCCGTCCATGATGGGCAGTTCATAGGCGTCCACCTCTACGATGGCATTGTCGATGGACATGCCGGCCAATCCGGCCATTAAATGCTCTATCGTGGAGACAATGCATCCCTCGGCGCCAATAACCGTGGCCAAGCTGGTATCCACGACATTGTTGAAATGCGCCGTTACCCCAGGCTGCCCCGGAAGGTCGACACGAACAAAGCGTATGCCATGGTTGACTGGTGCCGGCCGGATGGAAAGGCTAACGGTTCTGCCGGAATGGACGCCGATACCCGAGCAGCTGACCGGCTTATCGATGGTCTGCTGGTAATTTAGCATGATATAAGTCTATTCCCTGACGGCGCTAAATATTAACATCCGTCGTTTTTTCGGTTCGATATCGGGGCGGCCGGCGATTGTCTGGCGGCGATGGATTTCATTCCCCATGACCCATGCGCGCGGCGTCTTGACCCCAGTTAAGTTGTTGATCCTAATAAGGTGATCTTGTTTTGACAACAAAAATATGGCCTTTACGAAAAATGGCCCGCCCGCCGATCGTCGCTTCGGCTCTATTTCAATGGTCCGTTGATCGGGGCGGTAAGCCAGTTTTCATCTTTTCGACCATTTCATCATTCGGCGAAACCTCTTGACGCGCTTGGCGGTGTGTTTTTCATGCTTAAACAACAATTTAACCATTAATATATTAATAGTTGACACGTAAAATAAATGTGTTAAGTACAATCGAACCATGGCAGTCGGTGAATGTGCAATGAAGGGCCGTTACCACGCTGCCACGGGATATCATTGTTCACCATGACAGCCTTATTTGGTATGCAACTAACTGTTTTTACTATCATTGTCCATCAAAAGGAGGAATAATGTTCACCAAAGCGTTCGTTCCGTATAAAGGGTACTGGAGCTCACCGTTTAGCCGTTGGCAGGGAATGTTGGCGAACCAGGATTCGATTGACCTTGCCGCCGCAGCAACCAAAAAGTTCTTTGAATTGCGCGGATATTCACCGGAGCTTTTCGACGGCATCGTGTTTGGCACCACCATCCCTCAAAAGCGCTGGTTCTACGGCTCTCCGCATTTTGCGTCGATGATGGGCAACCCCAAAATCAGCGGACCGTTGATGGCCCAGGCGTGTGCCACCTCCACCGTATCGCTGAATTATGCGGCCAACAACATCGAGACCGGTGGCAATGAAACCGTGCTGGTGGCCACGACGGACCGTATGTCCAATGGTCCCAATATCCTTTGGCCCAATCCGGTCGGCCCCGGCGGCCAGCCGACGTTTGAAAGCTGGGTAATGGATGGGTTCGCCTGGGATCCGATGGCCGAAACCAGCCCCACCGGTACGGCCGAAAATGTGGCCAAGAAACACGGTTTTACCCGTGAACAATCCGATGCCATGGCCATTGCCCGCTACAACAAATATACCGATTCACTCAAAAACGATCGTGAATTCCAGAAACGCTACATGCTGCCATTGGATATCCAGATCTCCAGGAAAAAGACCGTCGTCTTCGAAGAGGACGAGGGGATAACGCCTTGCACCGAAGAGGGCATGGCCAAGCTCAAGACCAAACCCGGCAACGTGATCACCTTCGGCGCCCAGACCCATCCGGCCGACGGCAATGCCGGCATGATCGTCACCACCAAGGAAAAGGCCGAGGAACTTTCGGCTGACAAAGGGGTCACCATTCAACTGATCTGTTACGCCGCCGCGCGTGCGGAAAAGGCCCATATGCCCGAGGCCGCCACGTTTGCCGCCCAGAACTCACTGAAAGCGGCCGGCCTTTCCATTTCCGACATCGCAGCGGTGAAAACCCATAATCCATTCACCATCAACGACCTGGCCATGCAAAAGCTTCTCGGGGTCGACGAAAAGATTTTCAATAACTATGGGAGTTCCATGATTTTCGGCCATCCTCAAGGCCCCACGACCATGCGCATTTTCATCGAGCTGATCGAAGAGTTGGTGATTCTGGGTGGCGGATACGGCCTTCTGTCCGGTTGCGCCGCCGGTGACAGCGGGGCGTCAATGATCGTTAAAGTCAATTAGTGTTTTCATGGCCTGACATTTAAGGAGAATTGATTATGGCACAAGAAAAGAAACTCTATCCATCCTTTCTGAATCCGTATCTGATCGAACCGACCATTTCCCTGCCCGATGAAATGGCCGTGGTCGGTGCCGGTCATATCGGCCCGGATATCGCTTATTACTTACGTTCCGGTCTGCCGGATAAAAAACTCTATCTGGTCGATGTGGTTGAAGAGCCGCTGAAAAAGGCCGAGGCGCGATTCAAGGGCTACGCCGACAAGGCAGTTGCAAAGAAAAAGATGAAACCCGAGGTGGCCGAGAAGGTGCTGGCCAACATCGTCTACACCACGGACTATGATCAATTGAAAAACTGCGGGCTGGTCATCGAGGCGGCCACGGAAAACCTGGCCTTGAAGAAGAAGATTTTCGCCAACCTGGAGGCCGCCACCAGCGAGACGGCGATCCTGACCTCCAACACCAGCGGTATTCCGGCCAATGAGATCTTCTGCGACATGAAGCATCCCGAGCGCAGCACCATCACCCACTTTTTCGCCCCGGCCTGGCGCTCTTTGCCCGTGGAGGTAATCAACTGGGAAGGCGCCTCGGACGAGCTGATCAACAACCTGCTGTGGTTTTTTGCCAATACCGGCAAGGCGCCCATGGTAACCGACAACGTCTATTCGTTCCTGCTCAACCGCATTTTCGAAAGCTATACCAGCGAGGCGGCTTTTCTGGTGGACCGGGCCACGGCCAAAGAGGTCGACCATGTGGCCGAAGCCTTCGTGGCCGCGGGACCGTTTTTCGTGCTCAACCTGACCGGCGGCAACCCACTGATTTTCGAGTCCCAGACCCGGCGCATGGGGGAGAACCCCTGCTACCAGCCCTCGCACCTGCTGCATTCGGTGGCCCAGTGGACGGTCAACCGTCCGGGGACCAAGGTGGACGTGCCCATTGATCAGGCCGGATGGATCAAGGACCGCCTGTTGGGGCTGATCTTTTCCCAGTGCTTCGACATCGCCGATCGGAAGGTGGGGACGCGTTCGGACCTCAACCTTGGCAGCGTCATCGGCCTGGGCTTCAAGAAGGGCGTATTTGAACTGATGGCCGACCTGGGCGAAGATGAAGTCAAGCGTATCGCCGACGCTTTTGCCAAGGAGCGCTCGGGATTCCCACAGCCCACGCGTCCCATCGCCGAATACACGGATTTTCCCCGCGACATCCTGGTGGACGACAAGGATGGCGTGCGCATCATCACCATGCGCCGGCCCCAGGCGGCCAACGCCCTGAGCGCTTACAGCTGCGATGAGATTCTGGCCGAGCTGAAAAAGGGCGAGGCAGATCCGGCAGTCAAGGGCTTCATCATCACCGGATACGGTACCAAGGCATTCTGCGCCGGCGCCGACATCGGCGGCTTCATCGCCACCCTGGGTGATCATGCGGCCGGTGCGGCCCTGGCCCGACGCAACAGCAAACTGATCGAGTACATGGATCAGATGGATAAGCCCGTGGTGGCGGCGGTTAACGGTCTGGCCATGGGCGGCGGCGTGGAAGTGGCCATGGGCTGCCACAGCCGTGTGGCCGACAAGAAGGCTTTTTTCCAACTGCCCGAGATCACCCTGGGCATCCTGCCCGGCATGGGCGGCGCGGTGATGCCTTACCGCAAGTGGCCCCAGGCTGCGGAAACCTTCCACGGCATGGTCGGTGAGGCAAAACGCCTGACCTGCCAGGAGGCTGTGGAAATCGGCATGGTCCAGACGGTTGCCAACAGCTTCCCCGAACTGATCGATGCCGCCATGGCCGAGGTCGACCGCCTGGCCGGCCAGATCCCCCGCGCCGCTTCAGGGGCGGTCAGCATCCCCGAGTTCACGGTTCCGGATGAACCCAAGGCCGGGAAGATGCCGCTGAGCAAAGAAGCATTGGGCATCATCGCCCGGTTGATCAATGAGGGCGCCGCCGCCGACAGTCTGAAGGCAGCCATGGAGATGACCTACGAGCGTTGCGGCGATATCTCCTGCATCGACGCACCCAAAGAAGGCGTTTCCGCTTTCATGGAAAAAAGAAAACCGAATTTCGTGAAATAGCGGCTTCTTTTTTTTCCAGCATCGCATTCAACAACGCTCGATTGCTTCTCAAGGGAGCAATCGAGCGTTTTTAATTGACATTTCGTAAAATATATTACACAAACCAGCTGATTCGAAACCACACCGTGTGCAAATGATCGCATTCGATTTCTCAATTATCAAAACGCTCCGCATGAAGTTGGGGCTGACAGCCGAAGAATTGGCTGCCAGGGCGAGGATCACTCGAGCAACGGTGGCCAAGATCGAATCGGGAAACGGCAATCCCACGATTGAGACGCTGGGGGCCTTGAGCCGTGTTTTTCAGATATCCACCAGCGAATTGATTCGCATGGCCGAAGGCTCACCCTGTGAGGCGGGTGAGAACCGACCGTTCGTGCATGATGGTTTGCAGGGCACGCACATCCGCTTTCCTCATTTCGAGATTTTTCATCTCGAGGCCAGGGCCGGGACGTGCCATGTGTCCGAAGCGGGGTTCCACGAGAACACCGCCGAAGTGTGCCTGGTGGTTGCCGGCAAGGTTCGCCTGACCGTGGAAGGAGACTCCTATTTGCTCGTTCCGGATATGGCGATCCGTTTCAAGGCCCTGCATGAACACCGTCTCGATATCGTGGAAGATGCCGACTTCTTCTTGATTCATCATAATCTATACTGATCCTTTTTTTCGCTAAAAAGGGCACCCACACAGACCACGAAGGTCGATTAGCCTTTTTGATAAGGCCGACCTTGGTGGTTTTTTGTTTTTTAGAACCATGGAAGCAGAGTCATTCGTTGAGCATGGAAAGAAAGGAGCGGAAATGAGACGTCTGAAATGGGGAATCGTGTTTTTATGCGGCCTGGTTGTTCCCCTTGGGCAAGGGATTGCCGGAGACACCGGTGAATTAATGACGCAAACCGAATTGGAACCGATTACCGTGTCGGCCCAGAAGGAGGACACGCTGGCCAAGGATGTGATATCGTCCGACGCCATCCAGGCTCCGGGTATATCCGGATCGGTTCTGGATGCTTTGGGCAATGAAGCCGGTGTACAGCTTCGGAGAAGTTCCCTGTCCGGTAGCGATGGCAGCAAGCTGCGCCTACGGGGATTCGATGAAACCCGTCTGCGGATCACCAAGGACGGTGTGCCCCTCAATCGGGACGGCTCATACGGCAATGGCCCCGTGGACTGGAGCGTGATTTCCAGTGAGAACGTGGAACGGATCGAAATTTACCGCGGGGCCGGACCCGCCAAGTTCGGCAATACCCTGGGGGGCGTGGTCGACATCGTGACCCGGAAACCCACCGAGGATCCGGAAACCGTTGTCAGGACATCTTACGGCAGCCTGGATACCTGGGACAGCAGCGTTGCCCATTCATGGAAGGTGGGCGCTATCGGATGGGCGTTTTCCGCCGGCCATTACGAGAGTGACGGCTACCTGCGCAACAACACCATGGAGCGCAACAATTTTTCGGCCCTGATGTCCTTGGATCTGCCCGCTCGCTGGCAAATTGGCGGCGGCCTCGATTACTCCGATAAGGAGAATGGCAACCCCGTCTACAACTATCCGGAAAGTCCCTATTACAATAGTGACGACCCCGATGCGAATGGCAAGGAATTGGGTGGGCCGGGAATCGGCTCACGGTTGATTGGCGGTGAGATGGCCTGGGGGGATGGGACGATTACCGAAGACGAAAATGTCAATTTGACGGCGTTTTTGGAAAAAAAAGGCGAGAATGGCAGTCTGCGGTTCGATTTTCGGCTTTGGAACCAGGATCGCAAGGAAACCTATTATGATGCCGCCGACAGCAGCCGGAAAATCTATGAGCGCGAGACCGAGGCCGAGGACGACAACTGGTCTCTCCAGGCCGCCGGCGAGTATCGGCTCGGCAACCACCACCTGGAGGCCGGTGGTGAAACCAAGCGCTATGGGTGGGGTGGGCAGGATGTCACCACCATCGACACGTCCTACTTCAACGGATCAATCAATTACTTCCAGTTCGTCAGCGAAGGCTTCGAGGGGCAATCGGATATCATGGCCTATCATGCCCTCTATGCCCAGGATACCTGGACGTTGCGACCCGATTTGACACTCGAGATCGGCTTGCGCCAGGAGTGGTTCGCCGCGGACAGCGTGGACCCGGCGGCATTTGGGTTCGACTGGGATGCAGAAAAGACCGATCTGAGTGAGGAGCATCTGGATCCACGGGTGGCCGTCACCTACCACCCCTGGAAGGCGACGGCCCTCTCCGCCCGGTTCGGCATTACCCATCGTTATCCCACGTCACCAGAGTACTTCTGGTGGTACCTGAACAATGCCACCGGATACTTCAACTCCGATTTCAATTCCGAAGCGGCTTGTCAATATGAACTCGCCTATCTCCAGACCATCGCTGATATCCTCGATCTGACGTTGCGCGGGTATTATTACGATATCGACGATTATATTACCTCGACGACTATATCCGGCGTCGGATCGGTCTATTACAATATCAAAGAGGTAACGATCAAGGGCCTTGAAATAGGCCTGTCCGCCAGGCTGCCTTTCGGCCTGCGTGCCTGGGCCAACGCTACCTTGCAGGATGGGGATAAATCCGACGATCCGTGGGATACGGAAAATCGTCTGGAAGACCAGCTTCCCGATTTCCCGGAGACCATGATCAACGGAGGGGTGGACTACCAGGTTGATCGATTCAAGGCTCGCTTGTGGATGAATTATGTGGGCGAAAGAGAGCATTTTGATGGCGATACTCGGGTCGCGTTGGATGCCTACACATTGCTGAACGTTTCGGCGTCCTACCGTGTGCTGGATACAAAACTGGCCCGTTTGGATCTTGAGATCACCGCAGAGAATTTACTGGATGAGGACTATGAAGAGGAAGAAGGATATCCCATGCCCGGTGCCATGGTGATTGGGGGCATCCGCCTCGAATTCTAAGCGCCCGTTTGAAAACTTCTGTTAAAAAAGAATAGGAAAGGATTTGTCATATGGAATTCAAACCATTCATGCGCGAAGGATTCATGGCCCTGCCGGTGGCCTTGATTTCCAGCCTTGGCAAAGACGGGATTCGGAATATCGCTCCGTACTCCTGCGTCATGCCGGTCCTACGGCCTTTGGATCTGATCTGTCTGGCTTCGGCGGCCAAGCGTGACACCCTGGTCAATATTCGCGATACCGGTCAGTTCGTTGTCAATCTGGTGGGTGCCGACTTCTCGGGCAAGGTGATCCCCACGGCGCGTTTTTCTTCCCCCGAGGCCGATGAATTCGATCTGGCCGGGCTCGAGGAGAAACCCTCGCACAAGATCGCGGCCCCAGGGATTGCCGGCAGCTATGCGTGGATGGAATGCGAACTCTTCAAGCTTTATGCGGAAGCCCAATATGTCTTGATCATGGGCAAGGTAGTCCGTCTAGAAGTGGCGGACGCCATGTTGAGCGAGACGGGGGATTTGGACGTATCCAAGGCGCGGCCATTGATGATGACCGGGACCCATAAGGGCATGAATTTTTGTACGGTGACGGATATCGATGCCTTCGAACCCTTCTCCGCCATGTTTCCGGATGGCCAGGATCCCCTTGCCAAGACCTACCAAGACAATCAAGCCGCAGAAGGCTGACGTCATTGTATCAAAGCGCAATCGCAAGATGGGGGGTCAGTCGATCAGAACCAAAGCCGTGATGGGTGCCATGGCATGGTGATCGCTTTGGGACGCAGGGGGAGCGGTGGCGCGGTTCATTTCCCAACCGGCCGCGGCCATCAAGCGGGAGACATCGATACCATAGCCGGACATGGACGGACGGGCGCGATCCGGCTGGCGACAGGGACCGTTGCCGGTGATTACCGGACAGGCCGGCATATCCGCGCAAAACAGCTCTTTACACGACCCGCCGGCCAAGGCCCTGGCCCTCGAATAGCCAGAATCAATGGCAAATTGTTCGATAAAAACCGCAATTTCGTGGAGCCGCCGGAAGGCGGCTCGCCGATTTTTGCTGAGCAGGGTCCGGGTCGGCACATCGATTTTGATGAGAACGGCCCAATCATAGGTCGCTTGCCATCGGCGGAATTGATCCGGTCCTCCCCCATGGGGGGGGCAACTGGCTGCCAGCCCGTAATTGGGGCAACCGGGATCGCGACACAAATCGGCCAGGCGATCATCTACAACGATCGTCTTGACCTCGATGATGGCGGCCCCGTGGGGTGAGCGATTGTGCGCCATTTGCAGAAGTTGGCACTGCCGGTCGGTCAAGCTGTCATCACCTGTCCGGACGTGATTCTTGGCCGGCCGATCGGGTGGCGGTTTCATCATGTGCTCCTCTTCGTCCGGACCATCCCGTCAAGCACCTTTTTCAAATAACTTCCTCTGGTTTTTAGAATCTTGGAGCCCCGGGTAATCTTACAAAGACTGATTTTATGCTCGGCGGCAATTTTGCGCTGGGTTTTGCCCGCGTATAAATCCTTTAATAACTGCCAACGCAAGGTGAGCGTGCTGATCTCGCTGGGGGTGAAAATTTCCTGGAACAGGACTTCCATTTCCCGGGGATCGCTGGTGCGAGCAAAAATTTCGACGAGTTCCCTGGTGGTGCTGTCCATGAATTGACCTTTTTGATGCGAATGATGTTCATTCGCCGTCCATGCCATGTAGAAAGCCTGTTGTCGTTAGTGCCCATCCAGAAATGGCTGCCTATTTCTGGATGGACACTAGTTACCGGTTCCGTTAATTGACGTTTCATTGAAGGGTTACTATTCAGAAGAACATAGAAAAAAATGTTTGCAAAGGAAAGGGAAATTTTCCGTATAACAGCAAACAGCGAATTGCTAAAGTCGTTTTTTCTTCTACCGATAGTAATCTAAACCAATGTGGATTTCAGAAGGAGTCAGCCCAATGGTCAAACCAACACGCCTATTGGTGTTTGGGGTTCAGGTATGGTGTCTAATCGTCTGGGGCTTGTGTGTCGAGGTTGATGCTACCGATGCGGTTGCATACGTTGGTACCGACACCTGTGCTGAGTGCCACCCGGAGCAGGCTGAACGATTTCAAGCGTTTTCAAAAAAGGTACAGGGTGATTTGGTGGAAACCGAGGCAGCGGCGCAGAGCACGCGTCTGGCCAATACGATCAATAATGCCATCTTCGATGCGCTCAGCACCGGCGAAAACGATGATGTTCGCGCACAATTCGTACGGCTCAACCAAAAATTGCCGGGGGTGAACATTTATGTCTACGATTTTCGCGGCGTTGTTTCTTTTAGTACGGATCACTCGGCTGTTGGGTCTCCCATGAACCGTCTGCTTTCGGAATCCGAGGCCGCCGTTTCCCTGAAACAGATGTTAAACGATCATCAGCCGCCACCCGGTATTACCGTTGATTTGTCTGGTGCGCCTCACAATGTGGAGCATTTACCCATCTTCAACTAAAAAAGTTGTCATCACTGCCACGGACAGTCCCAGCAGTTGCTGGGAGGCATCACCGTTGCCTCCAATATTGGGTCGCTGATAAACGGGGTTAAAAAAACACGCAACAGCAGTCTGACGATTGGTGTTATTGGCCTGATTGTTCTGATATCCTTGATTTATATGCTTTTTCGCTATTTGGTGGATAAGCCGGTTCAGGCGATTCTCGGCCAGGCAGAAAAGCTCAGGGAGGGAGATTTTACGCAAACCGTCGAAACTTCCCGGCGGGATGAACTGGCGCATATCCAAAACCGCCTGAACATGGTGAGCGGTGATCTAAGAGGAATATTCCAGGACTTTATGGCCGACAGCAACCGATTGGCGGATGCTTCCGTTCATCTGGCGGAGATCTCCGCGAAGTGTCTGATCAGGTCAATCTACTGGCGCTCAATGCCACGATTGAAGGCGCCCGGGCTGGAGAGGCGGGCAAGGGCTTTGCGGTGGTTGCCCAGGAAATCAAGGAGCTGGCCAAGCAGGCGGCCGCTGCAACCAGTCATGCCGACGAAAAGCTCAAGTGAAGTGGATGCAGTCCAAAACCAAAGAAACCATGGATCGGATCAAGAATATTTCGTCCATCATGGATGAAGCCAACCATTCGGTCAATTCAATCGTGGCCGCTGTTGAGGAACAATCCGCTTCCACAAAAGAGATCTCCACGAATATGAATCAGGCCGCCGAGGGCGTTACCGATGTCAACAGCAACATCGCACGAACGGCGCAGGCGGCCGAAAAGGTCTCTGACAAGGTCCGGATGGTCGATGAATCGACCCAGAGTATCCTTTCCGACAGTGACACGCTGAATCAACGGGCAGATTAACTCTCCGACCTATCCAACAAGATCAAGTCCGCCATTCATCGATTTAAAGTGTGACGTTCCTTTTTTTCTGCAACGCCGATATCGGGCAAATTGGCCATTTCTGGATGGGCACAAGTTAGCCTACGGTGACGGTCAAGTCCACTTGGCGATCGGCCAGGCCTGAAAAAAAGATCGGGTCAGGATGGGTGGGATGACCGTCGATCAACGTGGTTTGGACATGGTGGGAAAGCGTATCTCCATGACGTTCGGCGATGCGTCGAAGATCCGAGCCATTGATCCGAACCCCGCTTTGCAGAATGGCGCCGCCGATTTCCCTGGCCACCATATTAAAGAGCTTAAGGCGCACCATACCGTCTGCCTCACGCTGATGGCACGCTTCTACGGACTGGGAGATATCCTTGCGAAAGGCGGCATACCATCCGTCTTTACGCATGGTGGCTCCCAAGAGGCCCGGCATGGCGGCGCTCAATGCCAAGGTCGACCCGTCGTGGAGCACGGCGGTGTCCACATTGTCAATCGGACGGGCATCCAGAAATAGCGTTTGGATGCGCTGATCGAGATAGTCGGCGGGTAGCCCCAGTTGACCGCAGAAGAACTCTCGAACGCTGCAGCCGGTGCGTGCCGGCAGCATGACCCCTTTTTCCAGAAGCGGCAAAAAAAGCGACAGGCCGGGTTCGTCGATCAGTAGGTTGATATGGGTCACCATCGTTGCTTCTCCATGTCGATCGATGATTCGGTGGCGGTGGAAAACGTACATTTTTACGGGGTTGAAATGACCAATGGGTCATAAAACACTGGAAAACAGCCGGGGAGATTCGTATTGAATCTCCCCGGGATCGATCGTCGCGACCGAGATTACGGATTACCAGTTATAGAGCGTATCCAAGTCTTCGTCCGCGACACCGAAGGTGACGTTGTGCGGTGCCAGGGATTCGTTCTTGAAGTATTCAGGCAGGCGATCGTCTTTGGCCGTGAACCCGGCGGCCAGGTTGAACTCCCGTTCGTTTTTGAGAATGCTTTGGCCGAGGGCGGTGACATCATCGGCGGTCAGCGGTTGGCCGGTGAAGGCACCGATCAGATCGACCAGGGCATTGAATGTCTCGGGTTGGTCGAGGATGGCAAACGCGATGAACAGGCACATGCCGGTGGCATCGATGGCTGCGGTGGCAATCTGCAGGTTGCGGGACAGTTCGACTTGCCCTTCCGGTTTGAGGGCGTCGACACTGCCTCCCACTCCCAAGAGGTTGGTGGCTACGGCGTAACCGGCGGTGTGATCGGCCCCCATGGTCGACGTGGCGTAGGTGACACCGATTCCCTGTACGGCGCGCGGATCATAGGCCGGCATGGACTGCCGTTTGACCACTGGCACCCGCTCCACGCCAAAAACCTGGCCGGTGACGGCGGCGCCATTGCCTAAAACTCTTCCCAAGGGCGTGCCGTCGCCGACTTCCTGAAGCAGGCGGATGGCTCCCTGGGCGTCGCCAAAATTAGCCAGTCCGGCTTCCATGGCCACACCGATGGTCGCCCCCATTTCAATGGTGTCCAGACCGAAGTCATCATCCATACGGTCCAGTTGGGCGATCGTATCCAGGTCGTCGATGCCGCAGTTTCCGCCGTGGGCCCAGACTGTCTCATACTCGGGCTGTTTGGTAACGTAGTTGCCGTCCTTGTCGTAGAAGGTGCCTGAACATCGGATGACACAGCCACGATGACAGCCGTGGGTGGCCGATCCTTCACCGCCGCGCTCGTTTTCAAGGGCTGCCTGGGCCTCGCCGGAGATGTTGGACGCGCCGTCAAACTGACCTTTTTGGAAGTTGTGGGTGGGATAGCCACCCGCTTCGTTGACCACGTTGGTAAGCACATTGGTGCCGAATGTGGGCAGTCCCTCGCCGGTCACCGCGTGTTTGCGCAGCCCTTCGGCAAAGGCCTTGTTGGCCGCCTTGAATTTTTCCGCATCGGCCGGCTTGCGCATGGAACAACCCGCATCATCCAGCACGATGGCCTTGACGCCTTTGGCACCCATGACCGCACCGACCCCGCCGCGTCCGGCATGACGGGTGGGACGCACTTCCATGTCCGTGACCGCGATGGAGGCGGCGCTCATTTTCATTTCGCCGGCCTGTCCGATGGTGATATAAGCGGCTTTATCACCATACTGGGCGGCCAGTTTCTCCACGCTGGCATAGTTTCCCAATCCCTTGAGGTCGGCGGCAGACTCGATTTTGACCTCGTCTTTGTTAATAATGACCTTGTAGAGGCTGTCATCGGAAGGCTTGCCTTCGAGAATAATGGCAGCATACCCAAGCCGTCCCATGACCTGGGCCGCCTGACCACCGGAATTGGCTTCCTTGATGCCGCCGGTGAGCGGGCTCTTGCAGCCCACGGAGAGTCGACCGGAAATGGCGGCGGCGGATCCGCTGAGCAGACCCGGGGCGATCACCAGTTTGTTGGCTTCTCCAAGCGGGTGGCAGGTGGGAGGGACCTCTGTATTAATGACGGCCGATGTCATGGCCCGCCCGCCCATTCCGGCATAGGATCCCAAGGCATCCGTTTGAAAGCTCGGCCCTCCTGCCGTGCTCATATTAATTCTCAAAATTTTTTCCATGGTGTTCCTCCTGTTTCGGTGAAGCAAATGAAAAAGTGGTACGGGTTGCGTATAAAAGTTTGTTTTAGCGTTTATGTTAATTAAAACACTATGTAATGTAATTATTTAGGATTCTCGGTAATGTCAAGAAAAACAAAAAGTAACAAGTTAACTGTCGTCGCTGGGTATGAGGTTGATTTGAGGAAAATTTCGTTATTATTGATGGGAATTTGGGCGTTAAGGAAAGCTGAAGAATCGATTGCCCAGGAATAACTCCTGGGGATTAAAAAAAACAACCCGAAAATCGTTGCCGAAATGTCAGGAAAACGATTCTCGGGTTGGAAGTGGTCGCTTGTGATTGTTTAACCGTGTTTACGCGCGAATGTCTTCATGAAGTCAACCAGCGTCTCAACCGCGGCCAACGGGGTCGGATTGTATATCGACGCCCGGCAACCGCCTACGCTGCGGTGGCCTTTGAGTCCGCCCAACTTGTTTTCCAGGGCCTCGGCCACGAAGGTTTTTTCCAGATCCTCGGTGGGCAGGCGGAAGGTCACATTCATCAACGAGCGGCTGTTCTTGTCCGCCGTACCGCGGTAAAAGTCGCTCTGGTCCATGTAATCGTAGAGTAGATCGGCCTTCTGGCGATTCAAGGCCGCCATTTTATCCAGCCCGCCAATGGTTTCTTCCAGCCACTTGAGCACCAGTTGTACCGTGTAGATGGCAAAACAGGGCGGCGTGTTGAACATGGAGTTCTTTTCCGCAAAGGTGGGGTAGCGCAACATGGTGGGGATCGTTTGGGGGCAGCGATTCAACAGGTCTTCGCGAATAATCACCAGGCAGACGCCGGCCGGTCCCATGTTTTTCTGGGCACCGGCATAGATCAACCCAAATTTGTCGATGTCCAGGGGACGCGAGAAGATGTCCGAGCTCATGTCCGATACGATCGGTACGCCACCGGTGTCGGGAAATTGGGCCCACTGCGTTCCCTTGATAGTGTTGTTGGAAGTAATATGGGCATAGACGGCATCGGGGTTAAAGGCGATCGATTCCGGGATATAAGAAAAATTGCGGTCTTCTGAAGAGGCCACGACGTTGACGGTCTTGCCCTGAATCTGAGCTTCTTTGATGGCCTTGGTCGACCAGGTTCCGGTGTTGACGTAATCGGCCGTATCGCCAGTATCCAGAAAGTTCATCGGTACCATGCAGAACTGCATGCTGGCACCGCCCTGAAGAAAGAGCACCCGATGGCGATCGTCCAGTTTGAAGATTCGCTTGATCCTTTCCACGGCATCGTTGATGACATCATCGAACCACTTGGACCGGTGGCTGATTTCGGTGATCGACATGCCGCAGTCGGCAAAGTTGAGAAAAGACGCCTGGATCTCCTCCAATACCGGCAGGGGAAGGGCCGCCGGCCCGGCGTTGAAGTTATAAATTCTGTCCGCTTTCATCTATCTGTCCTCCATTTGATGTGGCTCGGTATCATTCCAACATTCGTCTTGCTGCTGACACCGATGTCTAAAAAAGCCCTATTTCTACAAATGGAGATCTATATGTCAACCGATAAGATCATAGGAGATCATTTATTGTCGAAATGAGTTGATATCTTTGGTCACAGAATCGATTCTATTGACAAATCCATGCGAGCCACAATAATGGAGTCTGAAAAGAAAGGAAACGACTTCATGCAAATTTATCGCTATCCATCTCCTGTGGCCGAAAAAAAGATGAAAGCCATCATTGATCGCACGATTGATTTCAGAACGGCCGATGTTCAGGCGGTGACCAAAATTCTCAAAGCGGTCAAAAAAAATGGTGATCGGGCCTTGCTTGACTATTGTCGGCAGTTCGATGCCCCAGAGATGACCGCAGGCGCTCTGGCCGTCACACCCGAAGAGATGGCGGAAGCCAAGAAAAAAGTCGATCGGGGCTTCATGCGGGCGCTCAATCGCGCCGCCGCTCAAGTCGAGCACTTTCACCGTCAGCAATTACCCCAATCGTGGATCGACACGAAACGGCCGGGCACACTGTTGGGGCAGATGGTTCATGCGGTGGACGCCGCCGGTGTCTATGTCCCGGGGGCCAGGGGGGGGACGACCCCGTTGGTCTCATCCGTGCTCATGGGCGCCATTCCTGCCAAGATTGCCGGTGTGAAGAAAGTCGTCATGGTAACGCCACCCACGGCGGATGGACGTGTGGCCCCGCACTTGCTGGTGGCAGCCGCGAAGGCCGGGGTGGACGCCGTCTACAAAGTGGGCAGTGCCTGGGCTATCGCGGGGTTGGCCTACGGAACGGAAACCATCCCAAGGGTCGATGTCATTGTCGGTCCTGGAAATATTTTCGTCACCTTGGCCAAAAAGATGGTGGCCGGCACGGTAGGCATCGATATGATCGCCGGCCCCAGCGAAATTCTCGTTATTGCCGACCAAACCGCGGATCCAGATTTTACCGCTGCCGACCTTCTCAGCCAGGCGGAACATGATCCCCTGGCCTCGGCCATCCTGGTCACGGATTCACCGCAGTTGGCCGAGGCCGTGTTGGCAGCGGTGGAATTTCAGCTGGCCAAGTTATCCCGGGCTGAGATCGCCAGGCAGAGCTGGGATGCCTTCGGCGCCATCATGGTCGTGGAAAATATTGATGCCGCCATCGCCCTGGCCAATCAGATCGCTCCCGAGCATTTGGAACTGCAAGTCGCCGGTCCCATGGATCTCGTGCCGCGGCTACGCAATGCGGGGGCTATCTTCTTAGGTCATTATACCCCCGAACCGGTGGGTGACTATGTGGCCGGCCCCAACCATGTCCTGCCTACCGCAGGCACAGCGCGCTTTTCTTCCGCCCTGTCGGTAGACAACTTCATCAAAAGGACCAGTTTGATTCGCTATTCGCCGTCAGCCTTCAAGAAAGAAGCCCGGGATATTATCTGTCTGGCCACTGTCGAAGGGCTCGGCGCCCATGCCAACGCCATCCAGGTCCGTCTCGATAAACCGTCTGCCTAAAAAGCTTTTCCAGGCCATACATGGCCAAACAACCATGCAAAAGAAACTCGTTTTTCATTTTGCTGCGGCTACGCCAGTTAAATGGAGAAGCTTTTTACGAAATTTTAGCTTAGTTGGTTTTAAACGATGAGTGCCTTAGAAGGATGAGAACTAACATGGACATGGTAGATTGGTATTGGTGGCGGAGCAGGTCTATGACATGGGGTCGTCGCTTTCTCGGATAAGCATTAAAAAAGGCAGCCTGCCGGTTCATATAAACCCTGCAAGGCTGCCTTTCTCATACGGACGGTTTCGCAAAAAGTACGATATCTGCGACTGCGCTTCATCCCTTGTGACTGCGGAGTACGCCACGTACGCCTCATTCCTTAAGGATTCGCAAGCTTCGATCCCGGACTTCTTACGAAACCGTCTGAAATGCGACTTTTTACGAACTCATCAATAAGATGATCTGGAAAAGCTACACGGCGTCTCTTAATCGCTTGCCCGGCTTGAACTTCACGACATTGGCGGCCTTGATTTTGATGACTTCGCCGGTTTGCGGATTGCGTCCCTTGCGGGCTTTGCGACGTACTTTCATAAAGGTACCAAATCCGACCAAGGTCACTTTTCCGTCTTTTTTCTTCAGTGCCTTGCCGACGTTGGTGGTAAAAGAATCCAATGCCGCAGCTGCTGCAACTTTAGTAATACCGGCATCTTCCGCCATTATCTCAACCAATTCAGCCTTTGTCATCTTTTCCTCCTTTTGATGGGTGTAAACAGTCGACCAAATACTGACGCGTATAATTCGGCTCTACAGCAATTTTAAAAGCGTGTCAACAGCGAAACCGCATGAAATAAGGGTTTAGGGGAAGAAATGACGTTTTAATGCTTAAAACTGCGCTGTCCCGTGTAGACCATGGCCACATTTGCCTCGTTACAGGCCTCGATGGATTGGTAGTCATTGGTGGATCCACCGGGTTGAATTACAGCGGTGATACCTTCCCGAATGCCGACATCCACACCGTCCCGAAAGGGAAAGAACGCGTCACTGACCATGGATGCACCGATCAACCCACCCTTTTCGGCCGCAACACGGGCATCGATTTCGGCCTTGCGGTCGAGGTCTGTGAGATCGTTGTACGGGATTTGCCAGGCATCGAAACAGTAGCGATCGGCCAGTTTACGATAGGCCTTGTCACGGGCGATTTCCGCTACACCGACCCGATCCTGCTCGCCCGTGCCGATTCCCACGGTAACCCGATCCTTGACATAGAGGACCGAATTGGAAGTAACGCCGGACTCGACCAGCCAGCCGAATAACAAATCCGCGGTCTCCTTTTCGGTGGGCATTCGATGGGTCTCATAGATCTTGCCATCTACTTCACAACGGGCGGGTTTGAGGTCCGCCTGTGACCGAGCTTGAGGAACAAAGGACCACTGGGCGATGAGTCCGCCGTCAATGAGGCTCTTGAATTCCACGCAGCGTTGGCCGACGAATTCCTGCAAGCGCGTGATATTGCCGATGCGGATGATGCGCAGATTCTTTTTGCGGGAGAAGATGTCCATGACTCCCGCTTCGAATTCCGGGGCCACGACGACTTCGGCGTACTGGTTGCAAACGGCCTCGGCCGTGGCTTTGTCGACGCTGCGATTGAGCGCGATGCAACCGCCGAAGGCCGCTACCCGATCGGCTTGGTTGGCCTTGATGTAGGCCTGCTCCAGCGTCTCCGCCTGGGCCACGCCACAGGGATTGTTGTGTTTGACGATTACTGCCGTCGGCTGGTCAGTGAAATATCGCAGGATGTTGAGAGAATTATCGGCATCGGTGAGATTGGTCTTGCCCGGGTGTTTTCCCGATTGGAGAAGCTCGATGTCCGATGCCAGATACTGTCCCGGTTGAATGGTTTCGGTCTCACCAAGGACCAGATTGCCATTCACCATTCGGTACAAGGCCGCCTCCTGGCCGGGATTTTCTCCATACCGCAGACCCTTCTGAACCCCGTCGATGGTCCAGGTCACCTTTTCATAAAACAGGGTTTGGCGGTTGTCTTGCTCCACAAAACTGATTTCCATTTTCGAAGGGAAGTGATCGTCCATGATGGTGCGATACATTTTTTTCAAATCATCAGCCATATTAATGCTCCTTTTCTCAAAATTGGTAGACCTTGCCGACCGCCTCGAAATCGGTAGCGGCCAAGTATCTGGCAATGGCCGTGTCATAGGCGGCCGTGTGGTCGAAGGCCTTGCCGGCCAGCCGATAGCGCAGGGCTATCGAAATGGCACCGTTGCCCTGGGCCATCTCATCGGCGATGCGGCCATAGTCATCCGGATCGACGACTGAAGCCACCCGAATGAAATTCTTGGCCGCGGCCCGGATCATACACGGCCCGCCGATATCGATGTTGCCACGGGCCTGTTCGGGGGTGGCATCGGCTTTGGCAATGGTTGCACTGAAGGGATAGAGATTGACCACAACCATATCGATGGGCATGCTGCCGGTGCGTTTCAAATCCGCCTGGTGGGCATCGTTGTAGGTTTCGGTGAGAAGTCCCAGGTAAATTTTAAAGTCCAGTGTTTTGACCAATCCGCCTTGGGTTTCCGGTTGGCCGGTGTAATCCGACACCTGGGTCAGGCATCCATCGGCCTGGCTGCCCAGGATTTCCTTCAGGCGGGCGAAGGTGCCACCCGTGGAAAAGATACGCAGATCCGGATTGATCTCCAGCAGTCTGGGGACAAACGTTTCCAGCCCGCTTTTATCGGAAACACTGATCAACACATGGTTGACTTTCACGCTGTTATCGATTCGTTCCACAACATTCATTGTCATCGGTTTTTCACCTTTCTCCTTTGTATTCTTCTAAAAAGCGATTGAAAAAATCGGTCATGAATCGATGCCGATCGTCGGCCAGCCGGCGTCCCGTAGCGGTGAGGATGCGTTCGCGGATTTTGGACAGCTTGACCACATATTCGCGATATCCCGTATCATCGACGGAGTAGGCCGGAGCCATGGCGACATCCACCTCGGGACTGTGCAGCCGGGCCCCCAGTTCTCCGGCAAACAGAAAGGCCCGGGCCACCCCCACGGCGCCGATGGCATCCAGTTTGTCCGCATCGAAGAGCACCTTTGCTTCCAGCGTCCGGGGTGCGGTGCCCCGGCGGAAACGATGGGAGGCAATACAGTGAATGATGTTCTCTCGACGCGGTGTGTCAAGCGGCGTGTCGGCGAGCAGTGCCGTTGCCATGCGGGCACCTTGCTCGGCGTGGCAAAGTTTGCCATCGGTCCGATCCTGGTGGACGCGGCCGATGTCATGGAGATAGGCCGCGGCTTCGGCGACCAATAAATCTGCACCCTCGGCGATGGCGATGCAGCGACACAGTCGATGCACTCTCAAGGTGTGATCCCAATCGTGACTTCCCCGGGCGTGCGAGAAGTGATTGCGGGCCTGCTCGCGAATGTGCGCCAACAGGGGAGACGCGTCATCCGGTAAGGAGAGGGTTGCCGCAGCGTGGGCAGGGGTCGTCGTCATGGGGGCGTCGTGTCCTTTGGTATTTCGCTGCCAGCCGGCGCGGGGCGCGTGTCACCATGGCGGCAATCTTGCCGACCACTCACGATCAACAGCGTGTCCTGTGTCATTCGATGGCCATGATGCCTTCCCAACGCTGGTATTCAGTGTCGGTGGGCAAACCTCGCGATGCGATCAGGGCGATGATCTCTGGGTCGTTAAATCGCAGGTAGGGATTGATGGCCCGCTCATCATCCAGCGTGGAAAAGACATGGGACCGGTCGTAACGGTCGGCAAAGGCGTCGATGGCCGGGTTGCCCGGCGTCAGATGACGGGCAAAGGCCAGGGACGTCGCCACATAGTCATGGCCGGCATAAATGCGGGTGTCGCCAGGATAGCGCATGAGTCGCCGGATAGAATGGTAAAACGCATCCAGATCTTCCGAGAAACAATACCCTACCGTGCCGTTAAACAGGGTGTCGCCGGTGATCAGCAGTCCGTCGGCAGCAAAAGTGATCGAATCCTCGGTGTGGCCCGGTGTCAGGCGGACAGTCACCATTTCATCTTCCAGATCGATGGTGTCTTGGTCGACAAACCCATGGTGATCAAGGTAGGTGGCGCCAGATGCCGTGACCAATCGCTGGGTGCCGGCCGTGTGATCTGGATGGCCGTGAGTATTGGTGACCGTGGTTAGGGTCAGATTATTTTGGGCGACAAAGGCGAGAATTTCGTCCACGGCCCCGCCATCGATGGCCAGGGCCTCGGTACCGGCATACAGTAAATACGCCAGATTGTCACCACCATAGAAAAATTGTTTGATTTTCATTTGTCTGTTTCAGGGGATCGAATGGCAGAATGTCGCGACCACCGGCATCCGTTTATCAACTATCCAACTAGACTAAATGTTCATCGGCGCCAAGTCAACAGTTGCTCGGCAGGATTTTTGGGTAAGCGCATGGTTATCCCTGTGATAATCCAAATCGAGATGCCCCCGAAAACCATTTGGGCCGGTTTCCAGGCGGATTGGCATGGCACCTGTGGGGCACAATGGTTGGGAAAGCTAATCCACTTTGCTCCACCGCCGCTGATGGCCGGTCTTTATGTATTTAACTTTCAAAAATTATTAGCAAAATTATACATCATGACGCTATTTTTTCCTTGACACTTTAGGTTTTTTATATTTTTATCCAATATAAGTGGATTAAAGTGGATAAAAATGGTGACCGAATGTTTCGGGGAAGCTCCTTTCATACCATTGACCCAAAAGGGCGATTTATTATTCCCACCCGTTTTCGCGATGTGATCAAGGGCACTGGCCAGGGTTTCATTATGCTAACGGGCATGGACGATTGCCTTTTTGCCTATGTGATGGACGAGTGGACAAAAGTTGAAAAAAGAATACTCGATCTTCCCGAAAAAAGCGATGCCATACGTCGGTTCCAGCGATTTTTTATTGGCAACTGTCAAGAATGCAGATGCGACGCCCAAGGGCGAGTGCTGATTCCGCCTGTCTTGAAAGAGTACGCCGCTTTGGAAAAAGAAATTGTTTTGGCGGGCGCGATCAACCGCTTCGAAATTTGGTCCAAGGAAAGATGGGACCATGAGAACAAACTGATGGAAACCGATCTGGGCGATGCGCAGGTAAGGCAGGAGATTGCCCAACTGAGGCTTTAATCCATGTCAGGATATCATGTCACCGCCATGCGTGACCAAGCGGTCGACATGCTGGCGTGCCAGCCGGGCAAGATCATCGTGGACGGTACCCTGGGGGGATGCGGCCACGCCCGGCAAATCTGTAGACAAATTGTCCCTGGCGGGACCTTCATCGGTATCGATCAGGACCAGGATGCCATCGATCAAGCCCATTTAGTGCTTCCCATCGAAGCCCCCTGGATCCACATCATCCACGGCAATTTCGTGGATCTTCCGTTGTATCTTTCTCAACTAGGTGTTGATGCCGTGGACGGCATCCTTATCGATATCGGACTTTCCCTACATCAGATAGAGGCCAGTGGTCGCGGATTCAGTTTTAACCGTGACGAACCCTTGGACATGCGCATGGATACTCGTGAGGCCATTACCGCTGCCGACATGATCGCGTCCTTGAATGAACGGGAATTGGCGGAGATTTTCAGCCGGTATGGTGAAGAACGCTGGGCCAAACGCATCGCCCGCCGGGTAGTGGCGACACGCAACACGGCACCGATCACCACCAGTGGCCAACTGGCCCGGCTGGTCGTCGATGCGCTTCCGGCCTCGGCGCGGTCCCAGAAGATTCATCCCGCCACCCGGGTGTTCATGGCATTGCGCATTGCCGTAAACCGTGAATTGGAGGTGTTGGACCGTTTCCTGGGAACGGCCGTGGATCTGCTCAAATCGGGCGGGCGCCTATGCGTGCTCTCCTTTCATTCATTGGAGGATCGGATTGTCAAACACCGGTTTAGGTCGCTGGAACGGCCATGTACCTGTCCACCGTCGTTCCCCCAATGTGTCTGTGGCCGTCGGGCGACGGTTCGGGTACTGACTCGCAAGGTGGTCCGGCCGACGGCCCAGGAAATTCGTGACAACCCCATGGCGCGCAGTACGCGAATGAGAGGGGTGGAGAAGCTATGATGATTGGACTGGTCAGTACCACGGCCCGTCAGACGGGCGGGCAACGGGAAAAGACGTTGGCGGGCGCCAAAAACCGAAAGGTGCAGACGTCCAAAAAAACCAATACCGGTCTTTGGATCATGCTGATGATTTTTTTATTCGCCGAAGCCCTGCTGTATGCCTGGTGCCGTGTGCAATGCGTCAATGCCGGTTACGGTATCGACCTTGAGATGCGTCGGCAACAGACACTGCTCAAGCAGCGGAATACATTGAATATCGAGCTGGCGCGGCTCAAATCACCGGAACGTATCGAAGCCATTGCCCGGACACGGTTAGGGCTGGTGATGCCCGATTCTCATCAGCGGGTGATGTTGCCATGACGGCGAGTACCCTACATCGCACACGGCTGCGAGCGGGTTTCGTGGGCACCTTATTCGTGATCGCGCTGTCGGTCATCGGTGCCCAGGCGGTGCGGTTGCACATATTCAAGGGCGCCTGGCTTTCCGAGCGTGCCGCACGGGAGTACGAACGGGCGACGGTGGTCCAAGGCAAGCGCGGTGCCATCGTCGATCGACACGGCAATCCGCTGGCCGTCAGTATCGAGAGCCCTTCTATTGCCGCCTATCCCCGCCGGGTCGACGATCGAAAGAAGACCGCCAAGGAACTGGCCCGGGTGCTCGGCCAGCCGCAAGGCCGAATCTACGAAAAATTGAATCCAAAGCGATCCTTCGTTTGGATCAAGCGTCAGGCCACGCCCAAGCAGGCCGATGCCGTGGCTGGGCTGGGGATCGCGGGCCTTGATTTCATCACCGAACACACCCGTGTCTATCCCGGCAAAACCCTGGCCGCCCAACTGATTGGGTTTTCCGGCATCGACGGCCATGGATTGGAAGGCATGGAGTTTTACTTCGATGCCAGTCTGCGCGGCACGGAAAAGGAAATTACCGTTTTGGAGGATGCCCTGGGACGGCGGTTCGAGGGCGTTGGCATGCCGGCCCATTTGGGGGAGGGTAACAGCGTCGAGCTGACCATCGACCGTAACATTCAACACATCACCCAGAAAGCCCTGGAAGCATCGGTAACCGAATTCGATGCCCAGTCGGGCATGGCCGCGGTCATGGCACCATCCACGGGTGAAGTGCTGGCATTGGCCCATTATCCTTTTTTCAACCCCAATCGTTACGGGCACTACGACCGAGAGTTGTGGCGCAACCGGGCCATCACCGATCCATTCGAGCCGGGATCGACGATGAAGATGTTCAGTGCAGCGGCCGCCATCGATAGCGGAATTTGTTCGCCGTCGACCATTTTCTACTGTGAAAACGGGGAGTACCGTATTGGCCGGAATATCGTCCATGACACCAAATCCCACGGTTGGTTGTCCTTGCAACAGATCGTGAAATACTCGAGCAACATCGGCTCGGTCAAGATATCCGAAAAGCTGGGGGCTCACCATTTATTCGACTATCTGACGGCATTTGGATTCGGCCAGCGTTCCGGCATCACCTGCCCAGGCGAAACCGCCGGCAGCTTGAGCCCGTATGCCACCTGGTCCGCCATCGACACAGGGGCCATTTCCTTCGGACAGGGGATTTCCGTATCGGCCATTCAGCTGATCACGGCCGCCTCGGCCATCGCCAACGGCGGGGTGCTGATGAAACCCCTGCTGGTCAAAGCGATTACCGACCGCAGTGGCCAGCCGATCCAGCGTTTCTCCCCCGAGCCGGTGCGGCGCGTGATCAGTTCGCAGACCGCGGCCACCATGCGGCGAATTCTTAAATCCGTGATCACCGAAGGCGGGACCGGTGTCAACGCGGCGCTCCAGGGGTACAGCGTGTGCGGGAAAACCGGTACGGCCCAGAAGATCGACGAGAGCGGCACCTACGCCAAGGGACGATATCTGTCCTCCTTTTTGGGGTTCGCCCCGGCCGACCAGCCGGCGTTGGTCATTCTAGTGGTCGTTGACGAGCCCAAGAAGCAGGATTACGGCGGTATCGTGGCGGCGCCGGCATTTCGCCAAATCGCCTTGGAAACGCTAGGCTATCTCAACATCCCACCGGGCCCCGATGCCGATCGATTGCGCGTGTCCCGGGGGAACAGGGCCAACGGATGAAACTGTCAGTACTCACGGAAACGTTGGGCGGCATCGTGACCGACCACCGGCAACCCGCCGGCGATCCGGACATCACCGCCCTTTGCTACGATTCGCGCCGAGTCGTGCCGGGTGCCCTGTTCGTGGCCGTGGAGGGGTTTTCCGTGGATGGTCATCGGTTCATCCCCGATGCCGTGGGTCGAGGTGCTGCGGCCGTGATTTGCACCAAACCGGTGGAGACGGATGTGGCCGTGATCCGGGTGAACAATCCACGGTTAGCCCTGGCAAAATTGGCCGTTCGTTTTTATGGCCATCCAGCCGAACAAATGACACTGGTGGGCGTCACCGGTACCAGTGGCAAGACCACCGTGACCTACTTGCTGGAGCGCATTCTGGAAAAGGCCGGTTACCGGCCCGGTGTGGTGGGTACGATCAGTTACCGGTATGCCGGTCGGTGCGTAGACAACCCGGTGACCACACCCGAATCGGCCGATCTCCAGCAGATTTTTCGGCAGATGGTCGATAACGGCACGACCCATGGGATCATGGAAGTCTCTTCGCATGCCCTGGACCTGTCGCGTGTGGCGGGGTGTCGCTTCGATGTGGCGGTGTTCACCAACCTGAGCCACGATCATCTGGATTATCACGGCGACATGACCCATTACTGGGAATGCAAACGCCGGCTGTTCATGGATTATCTCAAACCGGCCGACGGGGGCCATGGGGGACGGGCCGTGGTCAACACGGACGATCCCAAGGGCCGTCTCCTGGCCGATGCGTTGGGGGCGACGGCCCTGCGCACTGCCGTACGGGGGCCTGGCGATATCGTCGTCCGACAGGTCACCCGCGATCTGTCGGGATTGCGTGGCACGATCAAAACTCCGCGAGGAGATATCGATTTCGCTTCACCGCTGGTAGGAGATTTCAACCTGGAGAATATTCTCAGCGCTACCGGTGCGGCCCTGGCCCTTGACATCGCGCCGGCCGACATCGCCGCCGGTATCGATGCCAGGGGATGCGTTCCCGGGCGATTGGAGCGCATCGACGACGGTCGTCAGCGGTTTGTCTTCGTGGATTACGCCCACAAACCAGACGCCCTGAAACATGCCATCGGCGCCCTTCGCCAACTCACCAGCGGACGTCTGATCACCGTCTTCGGCTGTGGTGGGGACCGGGATCGCAGCAAACGCGCGGTGATGGGCGAAATCGCCGCCCGCCTCAGTGATTTGACGGTGGTGACCTCGGACAATCCGCGTTCGGAAGATCCGCTGGCCATCATCGATGCGGTGGAAAGCGGTGTGCGCCGTGCCGGTGTAGCGCGGATCGACGGCGACATGGCGACAACCATCCGGCAGGACGGTGGCTATGTGGTTGAACCGGATCGGCGTGCCGCCATCACCGCCGCCATCCATGCCGCCCGACGAGGCGATGCCGTCCTGATTGCCGGCAAGGGGCATGAAACCTACCAAATTCTGGCCGATCGAACCATCCACTTCGACGACCGGGAAGTGGCCCGGGAGATTATGGCCGACATTTCCGGAACCGGGGGGGCGGCATGATGAGACCCTATGGCTGGACCATGGCGGATATCCTACAAGCTACCGGCGGGACCTTGGTATCGGGAACGGCAGATACGGCATTTGCCGGCATCGGAATCGATTCCCGGACCATCGCCACCGATCAGCTTTTCGTGGCCATTGCCGGTGAAACCCACGACGGGCATCGGTTCGTGGCCGAAGTGATCGACCGGGGCGTCAACGGTGTTCTCGTGGCCGACGCCCAGGCGGCGAACTTATGCATGGATCGCATGATCGCCGCTGGCGTGGCCTGCGTAACCGTGGCCGATACGACTCGGGCCCTGGGCGCCTTGGCGCGATTCAATCGGCGTCGCGGACCGCTGATGGTCTTGGCCGTCACCGGCTCCAACGGCAAGACGTCCACCCGATTGCTCATGGAGCGGGTGGTCAGTCAGCAATTCACGACACTGGCCACCACCGGCAACCTGAACAACCACATCGGACTGCCGTTGACCCTGTTCCGGCTCACGCCGGACCATCAGGCCGCGGTATTGGAACTGGGCATGAATCATCCTGGAGAGATTCGCTATATGGGCAATATCTGCGAACCGGACGTGGGTGTGATCACCAATGTGGGCCCGGCGCATCTGGAGGGGCTGGGCAGTATCGAGAATGTGGCCCGCGCCAAGGGAGAGCTGCTTGACACGCTTCGCCCGGGGGGCGCGGCCATTTTAAATGCCGATGATCCGCTGGTGGCGGCCCTGGGCAGCGACAAGGAACACACAATGGTCTATTTCGGTGTCGACGCCAATGCCCAGGTGCGAGCCGAGAACATCGCGCTTACCGACGCGGAAACGGCATTTACCCTGATCACGCCGTCGGGCAGTACGCGGGTGACGCTGGCCACCCCGGCGCGGGTGATGGTCGCCAACGCCCTGGCCGCCGCCGCTGCCGGAGCGGTCATGGGCGTGCCCCTGGATCGGATCAAGGCCGGGCTGGAGGCCTATGTCCCACAAGCCGGGCGCATGGGTATCTCGAACCTGAACCGGGACATCCGGCTGGTGGACGATACTTACAACGCCAATCCCGCCTCCATGCAGGCGGCCATCGAAACCCTGGCCCGCACGGGTGGCCGGCGGCGTACCATCGCCGTGCTTGGCGACATGCTTGAATTGGGCGATCAATCGGCGGCCCTGCACCGCCAAATCGGCCGGCTCGTGGGGGATCACCGCATCGACCGGCTTTTTGTAACCGGTCAGTTTGCCGGCCATGTGGCCGACGGTGCCCGGGAGCGTGGCATGGCCGACGAGCAGGTCGTCTGTGATAATAAGCTTGCCGTCACCGAACAGTTGGTCGCGCATCTTGAAACCGGCGATTTTATTCTGGTCAAAGGCTCCCGGGGGATGGCCATGGAAACCGTTGTCGAGGCGATTCGCGCCTGGGCGGAAGACGAATGAGAAAGCTTATTTACAACCGATGATCTACCATCTCTTATATCCGCTGCATACCAGTGTCGCGGTATTCAATGTGTTCCGGTACATCACCTTCCGGACCATATACGCCAGCCTCACGGCCTTTCTGATCTGTTTTCTCCTCGGCCCCTGGGTCATTCGCCGGCTGTCCATGCTGCAGGTGGGCCAGTACATCCGTGAGGATGGCCCCCAGGATCATCAGAAAAAGGCCGGCACGCCGACCATGGGCGGGGTGCTGATCATTTTTGCCGTGGTCGGAACCACCCTGTTGTGGGCCGATTTAAGCAATCGTTATGTGTGGATCACCTTACTGGCCACCGTCGGTTTCGGGGCCATCGGATTTGCCGACGACTACCTGATGCAGGTCAAAAAGCGCAACCTGGGGTTAACGGCCCGTCAAAAACTGGCCATGCAAATCATCCTGGCCCTGTTGGTGGGACTACTCGCCTGCCTGGTGCCGGATTTTTCCACTAAACTCAGCGTGCCTTTTTTCAAACGGCTGACCCCCGATCCGGGATGGGGGTACGTTTTTTTTGCCGCTTTCGTGATCGTCGGGGCATCCAATGCGGTCAATCTCACCGACGGTCTGGATGGTCTGGCCATCGGGCCAGTGATCATCGCCGCCGGGACTTACATGGTTTTCGCCTATGTGGCCGGCCATGCGCGCATGGCCGAGTATCTACAGATCACGCCGGTCACCGGTGGGGGAGAAATTACCGTCTATTGCGGGGCCCTGGCCGGTGCCGGCATGGGGTTTTTATGGTTTAACGCCTATCCGGCGCAGGTGTTCATGGGCGATGTCGGATCTCTTTCCATGGGCGCCGCATTGGGCACCGTGGCGGTGATTACCAAGCAGGAAATACTCTTGGTGTTGGTGGGCGGCCTGTTTGTGATCGAGGCATTGTCGGTGATTTTTCAGGTGGGCTATTTCAAGATGACCAAGGGCCGCCGCATTTTCCGCATGGCCCCCTTGCACCATCACTTCGAGTTGAAGGGATGGCCAGAGCCCAAGGTGATCGTACGCTTTTGGATTATCGCCATTGCCCTGGCACTGATTTCCATGAGTACGCTGAAACTGCGCTAGGGCAAGGATGGATGAGGCCATGGATTTTAAAAATAGGCATGTCGTGGTGTTTGGCTTGGGGCGTTCTGGCGTGGCCGCGGCACGTTTTTTGGTCCATCGGGGCGCCCGGGTGACGGTGACCGACCGCAAAGGGGCCGACAGCCTGACCGAGAGCATCGCTGCGCTCGAGGGGCTGGAACTCACCCTGAGACTGGGCGGGCACGATCCCGGAGATTTTGAGACCGCCGATCTCGTGGTTCTCAGCCCCGGTGTCCCTCATACCCAGCCCATTTTGGAACCGGCCTGGGCCAACGGCACGCCGGTGATTGGGGAAATGGAACTGGCGGCCGGGTGTATCGGCGAGCCGATCATTGCCGTGACCGGTACCAACGGCAAGACCACGACAACGGAGCTTTTGGGTGTCATGTTGAAGAAGAGCGGAAAAAAGGTATTCGTGGGAGGCAATATCGGGACCCCCTTGACCGCCTATGCCGACGGCCGTCATGGAGAGGCAGATGTGGTCGTGGCCGAAACGAGCAGCTTCCAGTTGGACACCATGGCCGATTTCAGGCCGGCGACGGCCGTGATCTTGAACATTACCGATGACCACCTGGACCGTTATGCCTCCTTCGAGGCCTATGCCGAGTCCAAGTGGCGCATATTCGAGAATCAGCGTCCCGTGGATACGGCCATCCTCAATGCGTTGGACGCCACGGTGGCCGCCATGTTGGATAAACATCCCCCCATGGCCCGACGGCGGTTGTTTTCGGATCAGGCGGTGATCAATGGGGCGCAGATCCTGAAGGACAAGATCCTGCTTTTCATTGACGGCCGGCCGGCGGGTGAATTTTCATTGACGCACAGTGCCCTCGTGGGGCCTCATAACCGGGAGAACATTGCCGCCGCTTGTCTGGCGGCTCGGGAACAGGGGGCCACGGACACCGGTATCCAACAGGCTATCGATGCCTTCACGGGGCTTTCCCATCGACTGGAAACGGTGGGGGACGTGCGCGGGGTCCGGTTCGTCAATGACTCCAAGGCCACCAATGTGGATGCCGTGAAGCGCGCCCTGGAGTGTTTCGAGCAGCCCGTCGTGTTGATCATGGGGGGATTGAACAAGAACGGGGATTTCAGCCAGCTCAAAGCCCCGGTTCGTTGCCGGGTCAAGACCCTGGTGGCCATGGGACAGGCCAGAGACGAGATCATCACCGTCCTGGCCGGCGATCCCGCCAAGGGCATCCTCGAAGCCGGTTCCCTGGAGGAGGCGGTGGATAAGGCCTTTGGCGCGGCCAGGGCTGGGGACACGGTGCTGCTATCGCCGGCCTGCGCCAGTTTCGATATGTTTACCAGCTATGCGCAGCGGGGCGATCGATTTCGGCAAATCGTGGAGAAATTGCGATGAAGACGGCTGCCAACCGAAATCCAGGAATTCAACCGGTGACTTATGATCTGGGGCTGTTGTTTCCGGTCTTGCTGCTGGTGGGCATGGGCATTGTCATGGTTTACAGTGCCAGCTCGGCTCTGGCCCTGAAGAAATTCGGCAGCGACTACTACTTCTTGAAACGCCAGGCCCTGTTTTCCCTGGCCGGTATCCTCGCGTTGGTGGGGTTCAGCTACATTCCCTTTCGTCTGTACCGGGCCATTACCTATCCGGCCCTGCTTATCGGCATCGGGATGCTGGCGGCGGTCGTTTTCACCGGTTGGGGGGTGACCGTCGGCGGGTCCGCCCGCTGGTTGCAGCTGGGGCCGTTTCGTTTTCAGCCGGCCGAGCTGGCCCGCATGGCGTTGATCGTGTATCTGGCCTATTCCATGAGCAAGAAGGACGAATTGCTGCGCGATTTTTACGTGGGGTTTCTGCCTCACCTGCTCGTTTTGGGCGTGTTGATCCTGTTGCTCATGGCCCAGCCCGATTTTGGGTCGGTGGTGATCTTCGCCGTCCTGACCTGGACCATGCTTTTTGTCGGTGGATGCCGTCTCAAGCATCTGATTGGGGTGATTTTGCTTCTTTTACCCATGATCTGCCTTTTCATGACCCAGGCCGAATACCGGGTCAGGCGTCTGATGAGCTTTTGGGATCCATGGCAGTATTCCACCGACGCGGGTTATCAGATCGTGCATTCGTTCATGGCTTTCGGTACCGGCGGGATCACCGGAGCGGGTATCGGCAAGGGCTATCAGAAATTGTTCTACCTTCCTGAACCGCACACGGACTTCATTTTTTCGGTCATCGGGGAGGAGCTGGGACTGATCGGGGTGATGATCGTGATCGTGCTATACGGCATCATGCTGATGCGGGGCATTCGCATCGCCCGTCATGCCCAGGATTCCTTCGGTGCGTTTCTGGCCATGGGGATCACGGTGGCCATCGGCCTGCAAGTATGCATCAACATGGGGGTGACCCTGGGGTTGTTGCCCACCAAGGGATTGACGTTGCCGTTTCTCAGTTATGGCGGCACCAGCCTATTGATCAACATGGCGGCGGTGGGGATCATGATGAACATTGGAGCGCGCGATGCCAAATACTGAAACCCAAAGGGTCTGGCGGCCGCTCAGCGTGGTGGTTGCCGGGGGCGGCACCGGCGGACACCTGTTTCCCGGTATCGCCGTGGCCAACGCCTTTGTCGGCCGCAATGCTCAGAGCCGGATTTTGTTTGTGGGCGCCGGCCGGCCCCTGGAGAAGGCGGCCCTGGCCCGGGCGAAATTTCCCCAGCGTGTCATCGCCATCGAAGGCATCAAGGGCCGGGGACCGTGGGCCAAGCTGCGGGCCGCGCTGAAAATTCCCGGGGCCGTGTGGCATTCGGCCGAAATCCTGCGTCAGGCGCGGGCCGACCTGGTGATCGGTCTGGGCGGTTATTCCGCTGGACCGGTGGCCCTGGCCGCCTGGCTCACCCGCATTCCGGTGGTGCTGTGCGAGCAAAACAGCGTCCCCGGCGTGACCAACCGACTGCTGATTCCCCTGGCCAAACGGGTCTATGTGAGTTTCGACGATACCCGGGGAACGGCTGGACTGGCAAAAACGCTTGTTACCGGCAATCCGGTGCGTCGGCAGATTCTGGATGCGCGGGACCTGCCCGCAGAAACCGAGGGGCGTTTCGGCGTCCTGGTGGTGGGGGGCAGCCAGGGAGCCCATGCCATCAACCAGGCGTTCATGGCGGCCTTGCCCAGTCTGAAACAGCGGGCCACCCTGCGCATCGTCCACCAGACCGGTCCGGCGGATCAGGATGCGGTCGCCGCCGCCTATCGCCACGCAGGAATCGAGGCGGAGGTGAAATCCTTTTTCCATGACATGGCCTCCCGGTACCGCGGGGCGGACCTGGTGGTCTGCCGGGCCGGGGCCACCACGGTGGCCGAGTTGACTGCCATGGGCAAAGCGGCCCTGTTCATTCCGTTCCCCTTTGCCACGGACAATCATCAGGAGCACAATGCGCGGCGGCTGGTCGACCGGGGGGCGGCAACGATGATACTGGAGCGCGATTTGACCGGATCCGTGCTGGCCGGGCAATTGGATGCGTTGGCCGCCGCACCGCAAAAATTGGCCGGGATGGCGGCCCGTGCCAGAAGGCTGGGCAAGCCCGATGCGGCCGAAGCCATCGTGGATGACTGTTACCATCTAATGGACGCCGCATGAACCCTGAATTATTGGTTAAATACCTGTCATGTACTTGAAAAAATACCATATCCACTTCGTCGGAATCGGCGGTATCGGCATGAGCGGCATCGCCGAACTGCTTCTTAACCTGGGCTATCAGGTTTCCGGCTCCGATGTCAGGGCGTCGGATATCACGACCAACTTGGAGCGGCTGGGGGGCGCTATTCATATCGGCCACCGGGCCGAACAGATTGCCGGTGCCGACGTTGTTGTGGTCTCATCGGCCATCGATACCGGCAATCCGGAGGTGGCAGCCGCCCGAAAGGCAGCCATTCCGGTCATTCCGCGGGCCGAAATGCTGGCCGAGTTGATGCGCCTAAAATACAGCGTGGCCATCGCCGGTGCCCATGGCAAGACATCCACCACCTCTCTGGTGGCCAATGTACTGGCCGGCGGTGGACTGGATCCCACGGTGGTGATCGGCGGCAAGCTGAAGAGTATCGGCCGCAATGCGGTGCTGGGCAAGGGCGATTTCATCGTGGCCGAGGCCGACGAGAGCGACGGCTCATTTCTCAAGTTTTCTCCAGCCATCGCGGTGGTCACCAATATCGATCGTGAGCATCTTGATTTTTACGCCGACCTCACGGCCATCAAAAACGTTTTCCTCGATTTCATCGATCGGATTCCCTTTTACGGCTTGGCCGTGCTCTGCCTGGACAACGAACCGCTGCAAGACCTGCTGCCCCGTATCAAGAAACGCTTTACCACATACGGCCGCAGCGCCCAGGCCGATTATCAGGCCCGCGACATCGGCTTCGCGGAGATGAAGAGCCGTTTCACGGTGTATCACCGAGGACACGATCTGGGGCGGTTCAATCTGTCCATGCCGGGCATGCACAACGTGTACAATGCCCTGGCGGCCATTGCCGTGGGACGGGAACTCGACATCCCCCTGGACGCGATCAAAAAGGCGCTTGCCAGTGCCCAAGGGGTACAGCGGCGCATGGAGATCAAGGGCCGGGTCGACGATGTGGTCGTGGTCGATGATTACGGTCACCACCCCACCGAGATCCAGGTCACCCTTCAGGCGGTGAAAGACAATTGGCCGGATCGACGCAAAGTGGTGGTGTTCCAGCCCCATCGCTATACACGGACCCAGGCCTTGATGACGGATTTCATGCGATCGTTCAACAACAGCGACGTTCTGGTGGTGCTACCGATTTATGCGGCCAGCGAATCACCCATTGACGGAGTGACCGGGCAAGCGCTGGGTGAGGGAATCCGGGTCCATGGGCACCGCCACGTGGTTTGCCTGGACAGCCTGGAGGCCTGTGTCACCCACCTGGAGACCATTTTGGGTGCCGGTGACCTGTTGCTGACCCTGGGGGCGGGGGATGTCTACCGCATCGGTGAGATGCTCCTCGAGCGGCTGTCTAAGAACAGAGACTAACACTGTGTCAAGCCATTTAAAAAAAACGCCAAACCCGGAACGGATCATTGAAACCCACCCGAAAGAATCGATTTAAGAAAGAGAAAACCGGTCGACGCACGTGTCTGCGGAGGCGGTTGGTGGGGACGGCCAGGGTACTCGCCGTCGGCTCGATCCTCACCTTGGTCAGCGCCGGGTTGATTTTCGTTCATGATTTTTTTGTACAGAGCCCTCAATTTTGTGTCCGGGACATTCAGGTGACCGGCAACCGTCGGCTTAGCCAGGCGACGGTGTTGACGATTGCCGGTATCGATTCGCAAACCAATATTCTTGCGCTGAATCTGACGACGGCGCGCAAGCGTCTGTTGGCCGAGCCCTGGATCGCCGATGCCACGGTCAGTCGAAAAATTCCCTCGGGCATTACCATTGCCATCCGAGAAGAGCATCCCCTGGCCCGCTTGGAGATGGGAGACGGCCAGGCGTTTCTGTTCAATCTCGATGGTCGGGTGTTCAAGCGGGCGGTCGGTACGGATGGTGCCCGGCTGCCCCGTATCCAGGGCCTTTGCCCCGCCGACCTGCCCGTTCACGGGAAACCGGACTCGGAGGTGTTTCGATCGGTGATGACCCTGTTGCGCATGGCCCGTGAGAAAGATAGTCCCTTGGCATACCCGGGGTTACGCCGGATCCAAATGGACCGTGAGATTGGCGCTACCGCCCACATGGGCGAGAACGATCGCGCCGTCAAATTGGGATTTGGTTTGTACCGCGAGAAATGCGCCGCCCTGCGATATCTGATGGCACGCATGAAACGCGACCGCCGGTTGGCCCGCTCGCAAGTCATCGATCTTTACGATGTCAATCGAATTGTGATTACCCTGGCGCCGGCCGGTGATCCCGGATCGGATCGGGAGGAGGTGTAAGTTGCGCGGAACAAAAGAAAGCAATATCGTCGTCGGTCTCGATATCGGCACCACCAAGATCTGTGCGGTGGTGGGCGAGGTGCTGGGCGGTGACATCAATATTATCGGTATCGGTACCCATCCTTCCATCGGATTGCGAAAAGGGGTCGTCGTCAATATCGAATCCACCGTCGATTCGATCAAAAAGGCCGTGGAAGAGGCCGAACTGATGGCCGGTTGCGAAATTTCGTCGGTATACGCCGGCATTGCCGGCGGTCATATCACCGGATTCAACAGCCGCGGAATCGTGGCCATCAAGGGACCGGAAATCACCCCGCAGGATGTGGAACGGGTGATTGACGCGGCCCGAGCCGTGGCCATTCCCATGGACCGGGAAGTTATTCACGTATTGCCCCAGGAATACATCGTCGACGACCAGATCGGCATCCAGAATCCGGTGGGGATGGCCGGGGTTCGTCTGGAAGCCAAAATCCACATCGTTACCGGTGCCGTTACCTCGGCCCACAACATCGTTAAATGTGCCAACCGGGCCGGGCTGGATGTCTGTGATATTGTGCTGGAGAGTTTGGCTTCGGGCGAAGCCGTGCTCACGGAAGAGGAAAAACAATTGGGCACCGGTCTCATCGATCTCGGTGGGGGGACCAGTGATCTGGCTATTTTTTCGGGCAAGAATATCCGACACACCTTCGTGCTGGCCTTGGGGGGAGATAATCTGACCAATGATATTGCCATCGGCCTTCGGGCGCCGGTGAACGAAGCCGAGCGTATCAAACGCAAATATGGATCGTGCATCGCGGCCTCGATCAATCCGGATGAAACCATCGAGGTGCCAGGCATGGGCGGGCGTGAACCCCGCAAACTGCCCCGACAGGTATTGGGAGAGATCCTGGAACCGCGCATGGAAGAGATCTTTACCTTGATTCACCGTGAGACCTACCGTGCCGGCATGGAAAACATGACCGCTGCGGGGATGGTCTTGACCGGGGGGACGTCGCTTCTGGAAGGTGCCACCGAGGTCGCCGAGGCCATTTTCGGCGTGCCCACACGGCTGGGCAAACCCCATGGGATCGGCGGATTGACCGACGTGGTTAACAACCCCATGTACGCTACCGGCGTGGGATTGGTGATTTACGGCGCCAAGAAGGAGCCGGAAAAGAAATTTCGCATTCGGGACAAGAATATTTTCAACAGTCTTATTGCGCGGATGAAGCGATGGTTCAAGGACGTCATCTAATGTCCATCCAGAAATGGCCAATTCGCCCGATATCGGCGTTGCCCAAAAAATTTTATCCTCGGAATATCAACCATATGCCTCCGGTAAAATTTTTCGGGCGCCTTGATCTCGACCAAATTTGCCAATTTCTGGACGAACATTGACTAACAATTTTAATTGCAATGCAAAATGAAAATCATCAACAACGGCGTACAGGCAAGCGCCATAATGGGCAACTTAAGCAAAGGGGGAGACAATGACAGAGATGTTTACCTATGTGGAGAATGATCGTTCAGCCAAAATCAAAGTGATTGGCGTGGGGGGGGCCGGCGGCAACGCGATCAATAACATGATCGATAGCAGCCTCCAGGGGGTGAAATTCATTTGCGCCAATACCGATGCCCAGGCCCTGGCCATCTCCCAGGCAGAGACGCGCATCCAACTGGGCGCGCAGATTACCGAAGGATTGGGCGCGGGGGCCAATCCCCAGGTCGGTCGGGACGCGGCCCTGGAAAACGAGGAAATGATCAAGGAGATGTTATCCGATTCGCACATGGTCTTTATCACCGCCGGCTTCGGCGGCGGGACGGGAACCGGTGCGGCACCCGTGATTGCCCGGCTGTGTAAGGAAATGGGCATCCTTACCGTGGCCGTGGTGACCCGGCCGTTCTCCTTCGAGGGGCGCAAACGGGCCAAACAGGCCGAAGAGGGGATTGCCGAATTGAGGAAAGCCGCCGATACGGTGATCACCATCCCCAATGATCGGCTGCGTGGACTGGCTTCGAAGAATGCCAAGATGGTGGACATGTTCAAAAAAGCCGACGAAATTTTGCTCCATTCGGTCAAGGGAATTACCGATTTGATCATGATGCCGGGGTTGGTCAATCTGGATTTTGCCGACGTCAAAACCACCATGTCGCGCGCTGGCATGGCGATCATGGGCATCGGTATTTCCAGTGGTGAAAACCGTGCCATAGAAGCGGCGGAGCGTGCCATCTCCCATCCCCTGCTTGAGGATATCAATATCTCCGGGGCCAAGGGCGTGTTGATGAATATCACCTCCAACAGCGACCTGACCATGGAAGAAATGACCGAGGCATCCGAACGCATATACAATGAAGTCGGCGACGATGCCGAGATTATTTGGGGGGCCGTGATCGACGACAGCCTGGGCGAGGAGATGAGCGTCACCGTGATCGCCACCGGCATTGGCGAAGTGGAGCGAGCGGCGGATAAGCCGGCCGTTTCCAAGATCTTGGATCCGACCTACGGTGGCAAGGTGCGCGACATTACGCCGGCGGATATGGATCCCACCTACGGTGGCAAAGTGCGCGACATCACGCCGGCGGATTTGGCCCGGTCCTCTGACTTGGATCGGCCCACCTTTATCCGGTGGAATCAAAAGGGCAACGAAAAAGGGGGCAATGAGGTCTATCGGGAGTTCAAAGGCATCGTCATCGACAATGATGACCTGGATGTGCCCACGTTTCTGCGCCGCAAGGCCGATTAATTCATTTTCGAATCGTGTGCCCATTGTCTGATGGGCCGTTCGGCCATATGTTAAGTGCATGGCAAAAGAGAAACAACCCATAGCCGGACGGAACGGCCCCGTGGAGCGCGGTGTCATTTGCAAACCCACGGCTGGAAGATTACGGGTCGCCTTGATCTACCCCCACCGCTATCACGTGGGAATGAGCAACCTGGGCTTTCAGACGGTCTATCGGCTGATCAATGATATCGACGCAGTGGTATGTGAACGGGCGTTTTTACCGGAACAGGATGGCGGTAAAAACCCTCGGGTGGTTACGGTCGAGTCTCGGACGCCCATCCAAGACTTCGACATTATTGCCTTTTCAATCTCCTATGAGAATGATGCGCCCGCCGTTCTATCCATCCTGGAGACAGCCGGACTCCCCTTGCCTACGGCCAATCGTGGCAGTGCTCTCCCCCTTGTGTTGGCAGGGGGAGTCCTCTGTTTTCTCAATACCGAACCCTTGGCACCATATATCGACGCCTTCTTGTTGGGTGAAGCCGAACGGCTGATTCCCCCCTTTTTCGATCAATACGACCCGGCCCGAAACAAGCACAAGATGCTGCTCCATCTGGCCCAACATGTCCCCGGCGTTTACGTTCCCGCCTTTTATCAGCCCCGCTACCATGCCGACGGCACCCTGAATGCCATGGTGCCCACAGCCGACGTGCCCGCCACCGTCAAGCGGGTCATGGTGCCGGATCTTTCCACGATACCCACGGCCAGCACCATCCTCACGCCGGACACCACATTCGACGATACATTCCTGATCGAGGTTTCCCGCGGTTGCCCTCATGGATGCCGTTTCTGCAGTGCCGGATATGTATATCGGCCACCCCGTTTCCGTCCCCTGGATCTGTTGGATCGCCAGGTGGATGAAGGCTGTGCCCTGACGGATCGCATCGGTTTGGTGGGCGCGGCGGTCTCCGATCTACCGGGAATCCGGGAGCTGTGCGCCAAGGATCGTGGCCGCGAGATTCATTTCGGCTTCAGCAGCCTGCGGGCCGACGCCCTGGATGGTCCGCTGGTCGACGCGTTGAAGAAAAGTCACATCAAAACCGCCACCATCGCGCCGGATGCCGGCAGCCAGCGGATGCGGCAGGTGATCAACAAGGGGGTTGAGGAGTCCCACGTCCTGGCGGCGGCCGAAACGCTTGTGGCCGCGGGGATTCCCAATTTGAAAGTATACTTCATGATCGGCCTGCCCACCGAAACCGACGCGGACGTGGCGGCCATCGTCGATTTGACCAAACGCATCAAACACCACTTTCTCAAAGCCAGCCGGGGAAAGGGGCGCATGGGAGACATCACGCTGAGCGTCAGTTGCTTCGTTCCCAAACCCTTTACCCCTTTTCAGTGGGCAGCCATGGATGAGGTGCAGACCCTGAAACACAAAATCCGCATCATCAAAACGGGCCTCAGAAAGACCGCCAATGTGCGCATCCACGCCGACGTACCGCGCTGGGCCTATTTGCAGGCGTTGATTGCCCGAGGCGATCGCAAGGTGGCCGATATTCTCCTGATGGCTCATCGCAATCAGGGCAACTGGCCGCAGACCTTCAAAGCCTCGGCAATCAATCCCCATTTCTATGTGCATCGCCAGCGACATCCCGATGAGTTGTTTCCCTGGGATTTCATCGACCACGGCATCGACAAGGCTTATTTGCTCAAGGAATACCGCAAGGCATTGGACGGTCGCGTCTCCGCGCCGTGTCCCGCCGATCCGGCGAAGTGCCGCATCTGTGGGGTGTGCAAGGACCTGTCGTAATTTCTCGATAAATTATGACATCCTTGATCGTTTGCCACGCGCTCCCAAGCTCCGCTTGGGAACCAGTCGGAGGAACATCTCCGTTTCGCTTTTTTCTACGTTGACATACGCGTTGATCCAATAGAGAATTAATCATGGAAGGCGCTTTGGTAACCGATCGCTAAAAATGAAAGGAGACCTTATGGGAAAAAGTGCCATACACATCCGGCTGATGACGGCCGATGATTTCGACGCCGTGGTTGGTATTGACGCAAAAGTCCTCAAGACGTCCCGACCGGACTACTATGAAACCAAGTTCGAGAAGCTATTCAAATCAGTTGATTATCTACCCACTTCGCTGATTGCCGAGGACGATGATGGCACCGTGCTGGGGTTCGTCATGGGAGAACTCTTCATGGGTGAATATGGAATTTTCGAACAGGAAGCCAAGCTGGATACCATCGGTATCGACCCCGATCACCAACGAAAAGGCATCGGCAAGCTGCTCATCGATGAGTTCATGGATCACTGCAAAAGAATCGGCGTGAAAAAGATGAATACCTTGGTTAACCTCGACGATGCGAAGATGATGCACTTCTTCAGCCACAATCAATTCAATCCGTCGAAAACGATTAACCTCGAGCGCAGTCTCTGATTCCAACTGGGGTCAGTGATAGACCTTTTTTAGTTCATTCGCCGCTTTGACAGCCAGCTCGGAATCCTCGGTAAATTCGATGCATCCTTTCAGAGCCAGGATGGCGCTGTCATAATCCCCGAGCAAGCGGTAGGTCTTGCCCATTTCATACAATAAGGCCGGGTTTTTGGGAATGCTTTCGGCAACGGATTCAAACATTTCACGGGCTCCGTGCAGCCGGCCGGTGGCCAAGTAAACCCGGCCGAGGTGAATTTTGGCCAGCAAATACGCCGGCTGCACCTCCAGGGCCTTATTCAGATAGGTTTCGGCGGTCTGATAATCGCCCTTGTTGTAGTATGCCCAGCCCAGGTTCGTTAACGGATAGTGCGGTTTGGCGTATAGGATATTACCGGTCGCCTCCTTAAAAATGGGGATGGCATTATCCCACTGTTTCAGCATCAGGTACACGCTGCCTAAGTTGTTTTGTGCCACGGCATAATCGGGCTTCAGTTCCAGGGCTTTTTTAAAATTTTCAATGGCCAGTCCGTAATTCTCTTTTTTCATATAAATCCTTCCGAAATCATTGTATATAATGGGATCATCAGGATTCAGCTTCTGCGCCTTGAGGAGTTCGCGCATGGCCAGGGACGTGTTGCCCTCGTCAATGTAAACCTCGGCCAGGTTTCGGGAGGCATTGGCCCGTTTCTTATCTTGGGGGGTGACCCCCATGCCCGCACAGCCGCATAACAGTAACGTGGCCAAGCAACATGACAATGCGCCGATCAGTTGCCTCTGGGTCATGACATGCTACTCCTTCCTATAGTCCTATAAAGATGAAGGCAATGGGTTTCATCTGCCTGGCGATTTGGCCGACCTTGGCCCGCAAACGCTTTTTAGGTTGAGCGATCGTCGATCCTTACCAGCTCAATTCCCTGAGCACTGATGAAGCGTTCGATCAATTCAGGAATCGGCATGGAGAAAAACAATCGGTTCTGTCCGCTCGGCGTTGGAATGAGCAACCCCTCGATGGTAATGGCCGTGTTGAATTCAGCGGAGCGGTCGGCACCATAAAAAACAGGCGCTCGGGTGTGGCTCAGGCCGGCGGCTTCCATCAGGCGCTGGAGAATATCCAGTGATGTGTCCTCCGCTTTAACCTGAATGATATTAAGACCCGTTTGCTTGATGGCCTTGACCGCGTCGCCGTATAAGTCGCCGAAGTCGATGAGGACTTCCCTGCCTTTACCGAAAGAGAGCAAATTGGACAGGGCTTTTACCTGAATGCCGGCGTAAGGGAAGCTGATGCTGGTGTTGGGCGAGTAGTGAAAGGCCAAGGATTGCGCAAACGATTTTACCAGGGCCCGCTGATCGCCGCCGTCGATTTGGCCGACAGGGGGGGGGGCATCCATCGGAATGTCCGTGGGCGCCATTTCCGATGTTCCGGTGAGGACGTCCCTGATGATGATGTCATTTTGGTCCAGGTATCGGACGATGGCCCAATGGGTCCGCTGGGTCGCGGACGGGACGGGGGTGATACAAATATGTTGAGGCACGCTGCCGTCGGCCGAGGGACCGCTCTTGATCCACTTGGCCGTGACGCTGACGGACGCGGCGCCGTCATCATAGGCCAGGCGGTTGGTATGGTTGCCATTGGAAACGGCTCCCAGAACAGCCTCCAGGATTTCTTCCACGGATGCATCCTCGGGCACGTCGACGACCTTGACGTCGTCCCAGTATTCCTGGACCAAGGGCAGCGCCACATTCATGACCTGATCCTTTTTCGATAGAATGACCTTGATTCCATTTTGAAGGTCGATCAAGGGATGGCGGGAGAGGTCCAGTTCAAATTCGCCGCCCTTTTTCATGGGTAGATAATACGTTCCCTTGTCGAGCAACCGGCCTCCCATGGTTGAAGCGGCATCGGCGACCGGCGCGTTGCTTTTCGCGGGCGGGGGAGGCGGTGCCTTCTCTGGAATGGGCGCTATGTCGGGGGGCGGTGAGGTCGCGGTCACGGCAGGTGGGGGTGGTTCTTGTACGTCGACCAGATTACCCTGGGTGTCAAACATATCGGCGTGCCACGCCTGTTCCCGAATGGACGGATCGGGCATGTAAATTTTTTGTCCGGCATAAATCCGATTCATGTTTTTGATTTGGGGATTCATGGCCTGAAATAGCTTGACCCCCTGCTGGTAGGTCAAATTACCGTAGCGTCCGCCGTAACGTTTGGCGATCAACTGGGAGACCGTATCACCCTGCTTGATCGTGTAGGTACGGGTATGCTTTTCCAGCCACTCCTTTGGATTGCTGATCATCACGAAGGGGATCGTGACCACCCCGGAGGACTGACCCGGAAAGTTGCCCTGGGACAATTTTTTTATTGGAATATCGACAACTTGTCCTGGTCGGATACGGTCGATGTCCTTGACGTGGGGATTCAGTCGGGTAAAAATTCCCAGAAAATCACGGAAATCCTCATGGGCGATCTCTCCCTTTTGGCGGAAAATTTTGAGCACCCAGTCGCCCTTTTGAACCTGATAGGGATCGCAGAGGATGTCCCACCCACGGTCATAACGCACCACGTAATCCTTGATCAGCATGGCGCCGTGGGCGATCCCGACGGGGATGCACAATAGAAGAATCAGCACTGGCCAGATCGTTCGGCAACCCGTGACGGGTTGCCAATCAAGAGCAAATTTCATTCGCATCTCTGTTTGCCTGTTTGTCTGCTAGGTTCCCGGTGGCGGCGGTCTGTCGCCAGGTCACCGAAAACACCGGTGATGCATTCAGCTTTTCTTTTTCAGTCCCAGCGTATCGGCGATCTCTTGGGAGACGGCACCCACGAATGCGGCAAACGCTTCTTTATCCAGCGGCTTGCCTGGCGCCGGGACCTGTTTGAGATGGTTGGGATGAACGTATCGGGGATGATTGACCAACGCCGGCCGTGATCGAACCTCGTACGCGTCCGGGAAGCTGCCCTGAAAGTACATGTCCTGGAAGCCGGAAAACTTGAGGGCGTGGGCCGTGGAATCCACGATCGCCGTGGCCGTGGAGTCCACGAGGCCGTGCTTGAGTGCCTTTTGCAGGCCGGCCAGCGATTCACCGCCGTGGGTACAGGCAATGTGGCCGTTACGGTTGGCGGTCAGCTGCCAGTCCATGATGTCCTGCTCGAGGACCTCGACCACATGGACCCGCTGTTCGCCGGCGGCCTGATTGTAACGCTCCACCAGCTGGATCACCCGGGGCATGGAGACCGGGTTGCCGATCATCGCGGCCTGGGCCACGCTGGGTTGGACGGTCACGGGCTCAAATTGGCGCGGTTTCGTCTCGGGCTGGCTGTAGTACCGGTAAACCGGGTTGGCATGGATCGACTGCACGCCGATGATCACCGGCAGGCTGTCGATGATGCCGATTTCCAGAAACTTGAGGAAGCCGTTCATCACGGCGGTGATGTTGCCGGCGTTGCCGATGGGTATCACGACCACCTTGTCGGCCATGACATAATCGAAATCCTGGGCGATTTCATAGGAATACGACTCCTGGCCCAGGATGCGCCAGGCATTCTTCGAGTTCAGCAAGGCAACGTTGTACTGTTCGGAAAGGGCTTCGACGACTTTCATGCAATCATCGAAAACACCGGGAATCTCAAATACATCGGCACCACTTCCCAGCGGCTGGGAGAGCTGTTGGGGGGTGACTTTCTTGTGGGGCAACAGCACCGCCGACTTGATGTGAGGTCTTAAATAAGCGGCGTACAAAGCGGCGGCGGCACTGGTATCGCCGGTGGAGGCGCAGATGGAGAGCACCTCGCCAACCTGCCCCGTCTGAATCAGGAAGTTGATATAACTGAGGGCGCTGGCCATGCCCCGGTCCTTGAACGAGGCGCTGGGGTTTTGGCCATCATTTTTGAAAAAGAAACGCATGCCCACGGTTTCCTGGAGAATGCCGTTGGCCTCCACCACGGGGGTATGTCCCTCGCCCAGGTAAACTACCGCATCCAAGGGGATCACCGGACCGATGAACTCATGAAAACGGTAGATCCCCTTGAGGGCGGGAATCTTGAGGATGCGGCGGTAATCGAGGATCTGGCGCCAGGTCTCGCCGTCCAGTGCCTTGAGCCGGTCGAATTGGCGGTCCTTTAGAAGCATCACCTGGCCACAATTCGGACAGGTGTAAAGCAGCGATGTAATGCCGTGTTCGGCCTGACAGCCCAGGCAGTGGTAGATCATTTCACCACCGGGTTCGGGAATCAGGCAGGACCGGATCGTTTCCGGGAATTGATCGATTTTCACGTTGTTATTTTTTCCGTTTCGCCCATATAGGGCCTGAGTGCCTTGGGGATGACAACCGAGCCGTCTTCCCGTTGACCGTTTTCCAAAATGGCCGCCAGGGTTCGCCCCACGGCCAGGCCACTGCCGTTCAGGGTGTGGACCAGTCGGGTCCCCTTCTTGCCTTTTTCCTTGAAGCGGATGCCTGCCCGGCGGGCCTGGAAGTCCTCGAAGTTGCTGCATGAAGATATCTCTCGATAGACACCCTGGGCGGGCATCCATACTTCGATATCGTAGGTTTTGGCGGCCGAGAATCCCAAATCACCGGTACACAGGGTAATTACCCGATAAGGGAGTTCGAGACGGCGAAGCACGGTTTCCGCATTGTCGAGCAGGGCTTCCAGTTCCCTGTATGACGCTTCCGGCCGCGTGAATTTAACCAATTCCACCTTATTGAACTGGTGCTGTCGAATCAATCCGCGGGTATCCTTGCCATAGGACCCGGCTTCGGATCGGAAGCAGGGCGTGTAGGCTGTATAGTATATCGGCAATTGGGCCGCATCTAGAATTTCGTCCTGGTATATATTAGTGACCGGGACTTCGGCGGTGGGAATCAGAAAATAATCCAGCCCTTCGAGCTTGAACAGATCCATTTCGAATTTGGGCAACTGACCGGTGCCGGTCATGGTTTTACGGTTGACGATAAACGGCGGCAAGACTTCCTTGTATCCGTGCTCGATGGTGTGCAGATCCAGCATGAAATTGATCAGTGCCCGTTCCAAGCGGGCACCGCGGCCGAGATAAAGCGGAAAGCGGGCCCCGGCAATTTTGGCGGCGCGGCTAAAATCCAAAATGCCCAGGTTCTCGCCGATGGTCTGGTGGTCAAAGGGGGGATAGTCGAATTCAGGAGGCGTGCCCACGGTTTTGACAACCGGATTGTCCGTTTCGTCCTTACCTACCGGCACGCTTGCGTGGGGAATGTTGGGCATGCCCATGATCAATTCGCCAATGGCCGCTTCGCAGGCGGCCAAGTCCTTTTCCAGGCCTTTGATGGCCTTGGAAACCCCCTGCATGTCGGCGATGATGGCGTCCGCATTCACGCCGTTACGCTTCATTTGGGCGACCTGGTCGGAGACGGCATTGCGCTTGTGACGACGGTTTTCCAACTCGCTCAGAACGGCTTTGCGTTGATTGTCAAGGTCCTGAAACCGGTCCCAGTCGACGTCGGTCCCCCTGTTTTGCATGGCTTTTTGTGCCAATTCCAAATTTTCTCTGACCAGCTTGATTTCCAGCATATCTGTCCTTATTATTCAATGTCGTGTTTATACGGGGCCATACATCGGATCGCCGATTGCGTCCATCCAGAAATGCCCTAGTCGTTCGTAATTCGAGGTCGTGTGAACAATTCGTCTCCGGACTATATTCAATAGCCTCCGGTAAACTTTTTAACACGCCTTGATCGCGACCCAATTTGCCTTCTTCTGGACAGACAGGATGGTGTGGTATTTGTGTTAGGCGTGGTGAACGGCAATACCGATGAAAGGCGAACACCGAAGGCAAAAAAACAATAAAAATTTTACCCCAAGTGGTCCAATTAGTCAATCATGATTGCCTGTTGAACCTGCATCAGCAAGCCACTGTCAGACGTTTAGGCGCGTTGCTGTGGGGTTATGACGCAAGATGTGGATTGTGACCGGTGACCAGAAACAAAAAGATGGAGATGGGAATGGACGAAGTCCGACAAAAAAAACAGGAAATCAGGAATGAAATCTCGACGTTCATCACTTCGCTGACCGATGACCAGCGCAAGGCCAACACGCAAATTATCGAAAGCCGGCTGTTCGAGTTCGCCAACTTTCTCGAATCGAAAATCGTCATGCTCTACGTGAATGCCGAAAACGAGGTCTCCACCGAGAATATCATCAAACGGGCCCGTGAATTCAACAAGATCGTGGTATTACCCGTTTTTAATGCCACCAAATCGAGCATTCGATTAATGAAGGTCGACAATCCTGACAAGGAACTAACCGTCGGTGCACGCGGCATTCTTGAGCCCAATTTGGATAAATGCAAGGCGGTTCCCATGGATTGTATCGATATTGCCATCGTCCCCGGGATTGCCATGGACGAAAAGGGCGGGCGCATCGGGCCCGGGGACGGCATTTACGATCGGATTATCCCCGATCTGCCGATGACCACCCGCAAGGTCGGTCTGGTGTTTGAAGGGCAGTTGATCCCCCAGGTGCCCATGGAATCCCACGATAAGCATGTGGACATTATCATTACCGAGAAACGGGTGATTTATAAGATTTAATGTCCGTGGCGTCATGAAAGAAATCGCGTTCCCTTCAGGCAGGGGGCGCTTTTTTTTGTCTGTACGATCGATTCTGCTCTTTCTCATTCTCTGGCGATTGCCATCTCCAATTCGCCGTACTGTATCTAACTTCTTGACCTGACAAGTGTTAATTGGTAGACACGAACAGGGAGAAATGTGCATATGAAATACCAGCGGCTGAGAAATGAGATGGTGACCAAACAGATTATCGCGCGGGGAATCAGCGATCCGCGTGTGCTGTCGGCCATGCGTAGCGTGCCCCGGCATCTGTTTGTCAGTGAGGCCATGATGGATCAGGCGTATGGCGATTACCCCCTGCCCATTGGCGAGCAACAAACCATTTCCCAACCCTATATCGTCGCCGAAATGACCCAGGCGTTACAGCTGACACCAGAAGATCGGGTGCTTGAAATCGGCACGGGGTCCGGCTACCAGGCCGCCATCTTGTCGCATATCGTTTTTCGGGTATACACCATCGAGCGCATATACTCCCTGTACGTTAGAACACGGAAGTTGTTTGATCAATTGCGATATCATAACATCGTGACCCGCTATTCGGATGGGACCACCGGATGGAAGGACGAGAGTCCCTTCGATGCCATCATGGTCACCGCCGGTGCGCCGGAAATCCCGACCGTGCTGGTCAATCAGCTGGCTGTGGGCGGGCGCATGGTAATCCCGGTGGGCGACCGGCACAGTCAGGATCTGATCAAACTATTTCGGGATCAGCAGGGCATTCACCAGACCAACCTTGGCGGGTGTCGTTTCGTCAAGCTCATCGGTGAACACGGCTGGGGAGACCAGTAGGTGCTCAGACGGCTTTACGATTGGGTCCTCCATTGGGCCGTGACCCCTTATGGCACGTGGGCGTTGTTTCTGCTGGCATTCGCCGAATCATCGTTTTTTCCTATTCCTCCCGACGTGTTGCTGATTGCCCTCTGCGTGGCTCGTCCACGGCGATCCTTTCGCTACGCCCTGATCAGCGCCGCGGGCTCGGTCCTGGGCGGCTGTCTGGGTTACCTGATCGGTTGGCAGTTCATGGCCTCTGTGGGCGGTCGCATCGTCGACTTCTACGGGTTAACGGAAAAAATCGCCTACATCGAAACCCTTTATCAAACCTACGATGCATGGGCCGTGGGCATTGCCGGTTTCACGCCGATTCCCTATAAGGTCTTTACCATTACCGCCGGCATGTTCAAGATCAATTTCGTGGTCTTCATGCTCGCTTCCCTGATATCCCGGTCGGCCCGTTTTTTTATCCTGGGCGGCCTGATCTTTCTCTTCGGCCCGCGTATTCAGCGGTTCATCGATCGCTATTTCGATCTTCTGGCGGTGTCTTTCACTGTTTTGCTGGTTGGCGGGTTTGTGTTGATCAGGTACCTCTTTTAAGAGTTCGAGGGTTCAAAGGGTCAAGTGAATGTCAGATGTCCAATGATGGGATGCCGGCCTTTTATGATCGATTTTATCCGTTAGTCATCAGTTCCCTCGAACCCTGGACTCCTTGAATCCTTTTAGGCAAATGGATTCTCCGTGAAGATGATTATGTCAATCATGCTTGCCTCGGCCGCCGGCTTTATCGCCATTACCCTCCTGCTCTACCTTTTTCAAGATCGGATGATTTTCTTCCCCCAGCCGACCGCGCCGGGTACCCGGGATCGCTATGCCCCCTTTGCAATTACGCTTCGTCATGGGGACGTCAACCTGACGGGTTGGTTCTTCAAGGACCGAATCGGCCCGAACTCGCCGCTGATCGTATATTATGGTGGTAATGCCGAGGATATCGCGTTGAATTTTGCCGATCTCGATCGTTTCGCCGCCGGTTCGTTTCTGTTCATGAATTACCGGGGGTATGGTGGCAGCGACGGACGTCCATCGGAACAGTCGTTATGCACCGACGCCTTGTTTGTTCTGGACAGCATTTTGAAAACCGAAGGCATCGATCCGAGTCATGTGATCCTCATGGGCCGCAGTTTGGGATCCGGGGTGGCGGTTCATGTGACCGCCAGGCGCAAGGTCGGTGGCGTGATCCTGGTCACCCCCTTTGATTCCTTGACCAACGTGGCCAGGGCGCACTACCCGATTTTCCCGGTACGGCTGATGCTCCGGCACCGCTTCGATTCCGCTTCCCTTGCCCCGGAGATCCATACGCCGGCGCTGTTTCTCATCGCTGCCAATGATCAGGTGGTCCCGGTCCGTTTGGCCCATCATCTCGAAACCGTGTGGGGGGGCAAGACGCGCTTTGTGACCGTGGCGGATACGGATCATAACAGCATCGAAACATCAGCGGTTTACTGGGAGGCCATCAATACCTTTCTCGGTTCCGGCCCCGGTCATTGACCTATACGCGCAAACGGTGTATAGCCGGTTAGCTCCAATTAAGACCAACCGGTTTTATTTTTTTATATATCCAATCCTGCGGAGACCGCCATGACGATCCTCAAACACCTTTTTTCCCCCGTCGAGATTGGGGGGATGAAAGCCAAGAACCGCTTGCTGATGTCGGCCATGAGTATCAATTTTGGTGTGGACGAGAACAATTACGTGACCGATCAGCTGACCGAATATCTGGCGGCCCGCGCCAAGGGAGGGGCCGGGATGATCCTGGTGGGGGGCGCCGGGGTTCATCCCACCGGATTGGAACTGCCCGGTTTGCCGGCCCTGTGGGAGGACGGATGTATCCCGGCCATGCAAAAAATGGTCGCCCGGGTCAAATCCTTCGATGTCTGTTTCGGTGTACAGTTGATGCATGGCGGACGGCAGTCCTATCATGATCAAAAAGTGGCGCCATCGCCCATCCCCGCCTTGGCGGTGGTCAAGGGCGTACCCAAGGCGCTGACCGTGGCGGAAATCGGTGAACTGGTGGCTGCCTTTGGCGACGCGGCCCGCCGATGCCGGGACGCCGGGTTTGACTTCGTCGAGGTCCATGCGGCCCATGGCTACCTGATCAACCAGTTTCTGGCGCCCAATTCAAACCACCGCCAGGATCAATACGGGGGCAGTTTCGAGAACCGCATTCGTTTTTTTCTGGAACTTCTGGCCGATATCAAGGCCAAGGCGGGCAGCGATTTCCCCGTGGGCCTGCGGATCAACGGCGAGGACTATGTGGATGGCGGCTGGACCCTGGCGGAGGCCTTGCGCCTGGCGCCGATACTGGAAGCAAATGGCGCCGATTATCTGCATGTATCGGCCGGCGTATATGGCTCCAAGCAGTTGACCATCCCCTCCATGTATGTTCCCCACGGCTGTTTCATTCACCTGGCCGAGGCGGTGAAACAGGTCGTCGACATTCCGGTGGTGACGGTGGGGCGGATCAAGAGCCCGGAAATGGCCGATCGCATCCTCAAAGACGGTCGGGCCGATATCGTCGCCATGGGGCGCAGCCTGATCGCCGATCCGATGCTGCCTAAAAAGGCGCTGGCCGGCGAATTGAATGCCATTCGTCCGTGCGTGGGCTGTTGCCTGGGATGTATCCATGCGGTATTGGCTCTGGAACCAGGGGGCTGCGTGGTCAATCCCGACGTGGGCCGCGAATATCTGATGGATGCCGATGCGGTTGCAGCATCTCCCAAACGAATCCTGGTGGTGGGGGCTGGTCCGGCCGGCTTGGCGGCATCCCGTCTGGCGGCCATACGCGGTCACCGGGTGACCCTGGTCGAGGAAAAAGGGAGCGTTGGTGGGCTATTGCGGCTGGCGGCGCGCGTGCCCGGACGGGGGGAAATCCAGGATATCATTGACTTTCTCAATGCAGAAATCGAGCGGTTGGGGGTGGCGTTGCGGCTCAACAGCCAACTGGATGAAAGATTGCTGGCGGAATTAAACCCGGAAGTGGTGATCCTGGCTTCGGGGAGCCTGCCGGATATGCCGATCGTCAAAGGCCTGTTCACCACCCAAATGGACCTGTGTACGGTTACCGAGGTGCTGGGGGGCAAGATCACCGGTGACCGGGTGATCATCCTGGGCGGCGGCCAGGCAGGGCTGGTGACGGCCGATTTTCTGGCGGAAAAGGGGCACGAGGTGGTGGTCCTCAACCGCAAGCGCCATTTTGCCGAAGAGATGTCCAGCAACGACCGGTTTTACTTGCGGGAACGCCTGAATGAAGCGGCGGTTCGTCTGTTCAAACAAGTGACTGTGAAGACGTTTACCGATCACGGGGTTCACTTTACCTCGGCGGGCACGCCTGAGAATTTGGAAGGATTCGATACCGTCGTGGTGGCCGAAGGGATGGTGCCGATGCGTGACGCTAAACAGACGCTGGCAGATCGACGGGTGGATGTGCATGTGATCGGTGACGCCAAGGAACCGCGCAATTTGATGCTGGCCATGAGCGAGGCCGAGGAGATCGCCCGTTCTATATAAAAATCAGGGGAGCGATGCCAATCGCTCCCCCCACAAATGCTTCCCATCCCCACCCCCCAACCAGTCGCTTACCTCTTGGATTGATCACCCATGATACTCGAAAAATAACTGGATTCACGCTTCGCGTTGATCATATACTGTCAACAATAGCCTTTACAATGCGACCCAGGTGGCGCTAACGGCCCTAAAATCCCAAAAGTCGGGCCAATCGCTGAAAGAAACCATCCTTTCAATTGGTGAATTCGAGGGGCTGCAGGGCAGAATCAGTTTCGATCGTTACGGCGATGTCAAGCCATCCACGGCGTCCATCAGGATTATTCGGAATCAAACGTTCGTTGCCCTGGAGTAATGCCATGAAATCCCGTATCACTTTGAAAAGTTATCTGTCTTTACATTTCGGCGCGGTGGCGATGTTGCCGGTGATCATTATTTTTCTACTGGTCTGGTTTCTGATGATGCCGGCCATCCAGACCCGAACGGAAATTCAGCACCAGGCCATGGCCCGCACCATCGCCGGTCACATATCGTCCTACCTGGAAGGCGGTGCACGCCAACTCACCGCCCTGGCCGAGTTCCTTCGGAACCAGGCACCGGACATCGATCCGACGGCGGTCGATCTGTTGGACGCCCAGTGCGGAGATGGCGGATTCTTCGAGGCCGTGTTTGTCATCAACACGGAAGATGACGTCGTGAAAGCGGTGGGCCTGACCAAATCCCGACGCCCGAACCGTATCGACTACATGGGGTTGGATTTTTCCGGTCGCGGGATTGCGCGCATTTTGAACACCCACAACAAGGCGGTTTGGTCGCCACCCTTTTTGTCAACCATCAGCAGTCGTATGGCGGTGGCCTTAGGCCTGCCGATGGATAACGGTTCGATCATCGGGGAAATTCCATTGGGCAACCTTGCCGAGTTCATCAGCCTGTTGCCGGTGGAATCCGAATTTCTCACGCTGGTGATCGATAGCCATGGGTTAATCGTGGCCGACTCTCAGCGGCGGCGGGCGGGGCAGGTGTTGAATATCAGTTATTCCACCGCCAAGGACAGTGGCATGCAACCCGCTTCGCAGGCATTTTTTTTGGACGGCGTGAAGATGGTGGGCGCCTGGGTGGAGATGGAGGCGGTGGGTTGGACGGTCCTGTTTGCCCAGCCGGCGACAAAGGCCTTTCAACCGCTCCGCGATACACTCGTGCTGATTGGGTTGGGACTGGCCATTGCATTAGGCCTGGCCTTATCCATTGCCTGGTTTTTGGCCGGCAATCTGACTGTGCTTTTCAGGGACTACACCGGGCGGGCAGAATCCCTTGCCAACGGACACTACGATTTACAATGGCCGGTAGCCAGGACGAAGGAGTTTTTTAAATTGAGTCAAAGTCTGCAGCGCATGGCCGAGAAAATCAACCAGCGCGAAAAGGCGCTGACTGACAGCGAAGCACGGTTGAGGGATCTCGTCGCCAATGTTCCCGGTCTGGTGTATCAATACAAAGCGGACCCCAAGGCGCTCGAATCCAGTTCGCTCACCACGGTGGTACAGGAACGGAGCATCGAAATATTCGGGTTGGATGTTGAAGAGGACGCTTTTTTCAGCGGTCTTGTCTGTTGTCTTCCCCCTGAGGATCAGCCGCGTTTTGTCAAATCGGTGAAAGTTGCGCTGGAAACAGCGGCCCCCTGGTATTACGAGGGGCGGTTCATCAAACCAACTGGAGAGAAAATCTGGTTTGAGGGCCGTTCCGTCCCCCGGTGGATCGACGGCGAACTCATCTACTACGGGGTGCTCATGGACGTCACGCGGCGCAAGGAGATGGAATCCAGTCTGCGGCTGGCCCAATTTATCATCGACAACGCCAATGTCGGCATCTACCGTATCGATCCGGATGGCCGGATCAGGGAAGTGAACCAAAAAGCCGCCGAGCTTCTTGGCTACACCAAGGAAGAACTGGAAACGCTAACGATGGCTGATATCGATACCGTGGTCGCCCGTCAATCCTGGCGTTCAAATTGGCGGAAATTAACGGATCAGGGTATGCGAAATCTTGAAGCGCAACACCGCAAGAAGGATGGTTCCGTATTTCCAGTTGAGGTTCACAGCAACCTTTTGGATTATGAGGGGCAGCAGTATGCCGTCGCCTTTGTCCAAAACATCACCGAACGTAAACAGGCCGAAGAAGCGTTGCGCCGATTGCAAAACTACCTTTCCAATATCATCGATTCCATGCCCTCCATACTCGTCGCCGTGGATCTTGATGGCAACGTGACCCAGTGGAATTCTCAGGCGCAGCAAGCCACCGGGTTGGGCGTTGCCGACGCTCGCCGCCAACCCCTGGCCACGGTTTTTCCCCGCTTGGCCGGCGAAATAGAACGTATTCGCGATTCCATCCGGGAACGCCGGGTGATCAGCGCTCCCAAGGTCTCCTGCGAGCTGGACAATGAAACCCGTTTTGAGGATATCACCATTTTCCCGCTGGTGGCCAATGGGGTGGAGGGCGCCGTGATCCGGGTGGATGATGTGACCCAACAGGTGCGTCTGGAAGAGATGATGATTCAAAGCGAGAAGATGCTCAGTGTGGGCGGTTTGGCGGCGGGGATGGCACACGAAATCAACAATCCCCTGGCTGGTATTCTTCAGAACGTATTGGTTTTGAAGAATCGTTTGCTTGGCGATTTGCCGGCTAACCACAAGGCCGCCGAGGCTGCCGGTACGACACTGACGGCCATTCAGAAATATCTGGCGCTGCGCAAGCTGCCCGTCATGATCGAAGCCATCCGCAGTTCCGGTAGCCTGGCGGCCGCCATTGTCAAGAACATGCTCAGCTTTGCGCGCAAGAGTGAAAAAGTCGTTTCCAACCAGGACCTGGGGACGTTACTGGATCAGTCCATTGATCTGCTCAAGACCGATTACGATATGAGAAAACACTACGATTTCAAGCGGGTTGAGATCGTACGCCAGTACGATGCGGCCGTCCAGCCGGTTCCTTGCGAGTCTAGTAAGATTCAACAGGTATTGATGAACATCCTCAAAAACGGTGCCGAGGCCATGGCCGAGGTGACCGATGCATCCGACCCACCGACGTTCATCCTGCGGGTCCAAGATGACGGCGCGTGGGTGCGCGTGGAGATCGAAGACAATGGGCCGGGCATAGATGAGAAGACTCGCCGGCGCATTTTCGAGCCCTTTTATACCACCAAGCCGGTGGGCAAGGGGACAGGACTCGGCCTGTCGGTTTCCTACTTCATTATTACCGAGGATCACGGTGGTGAGATGGCCGTACGGTCTGCAGCCAAGGGCGGCGGTGCCTGCTTCGTGATCCGGCTGCCCAAGGGGGGCGGTGATCGGTAGCCGGTAGTCGGTGATCGGGAATCGGAGACGGAGAGGGTGTAGGGTGGGCATTGCCCACCATCAACCTCTTTAAAGAAATATATACCCGGGGACAGCAAAATGAAAGATCAAAACAAAACCCGATCCCAGCTGATCAATGAACTGCAGGAAATGCGAAAACGTGTTGCCGATTTGGAACAGAATAGCACTGAAGAAAAACATGAAAAAGTGGTTGGCGAGGCCCTGAGGGAGAGCGAAGAGCGACTGCGTTTGGCGCTCGATGCGAGCAACGACGGCATCTGGGATTGGAATCCCGGAACCGGCCAGACTTATTTCAGCCAGCGCTATTATACCATGCTGGGGTATGAGCCGGATGAATTCTCTCCGACATACGACAACTGGCGGCGATTGATTCATCCGGGTGATGTGGACGCAGCCGAGGCGGCCGTGCAGCGCGCTTTGAAAGAACATACACCATTTGCCATTGAATTCCGGATGAAAGCCAAGAACGGGGCCTGGCTTTGGATTTTGGGTCGGGGCAAGATTGTCGAGCTGGATGCCGAAAGAAAGGCGGTTCGCGTGGTAGGGTCGCATACGGACATCACTGAGCATAAGCGTACGGCGGAGGCGCTTGAAAAACGGCTTGTGGCTTTGACGCGGCCGCTGGAAGATGTGGAAGGTCTTGCTTTTGAAGACCTTTTCAACATGGATGATATTCAACTTCTTCAGGACAGATTCGCCGAAGCCACCGGCGTGGCTTCTCTCATCACTCGCACAGATGGAACACCCATTACCCGACCGACCAACTTTTGTCGGCTGTGCATGGACATCATCCGAAAGACTGAAAAGGGACGTTTCAACTGTCAACAATCTGATGCGGAAGTCGGAAGACTTTCCGGAGAGGGGTTGGTGTTTATTCCATGCAAGGGTGTTGGCCTTTGGGATGCATGTGCGAAGATCTCGGTCGGCGGAAAACACATTGCAAACTGGGGCATAGGCCAAATCCGAAATGAGACCCAAAAAGAAGAAGAGGTGATGGCATATGCACGTGAGATCGGCGCGGATGAAAAGGCATTTCGTGCTGCCTATCGCGAGGTGACCATCATGTCCCAGGAACAGTTTGAAAAGGTGGGCCGTGTCCTTTTTGAGTTGACCCATCAACTTTCCACGACGGCCTATCAAAACGTTCAACAGGCGCGGTTCATCACCGAAAAAAAACGAGCTGAAGAAGAACTGCGGCGACTGCGTAACTACCTTTCCAATATCATTGATTCCATGCCATCGATTCTCGTGGCGGCGGACCGTGAAGGCCGGGTGACCCAGTGGAACCGCCAAGCGGAGCAAACTACCGGATTGAGTTTTAAAGATGCCCAGGCCCAGCCTCTGGCCAAGGTGTTTCCCCGCTTGTCCGATGAAATGGAACGTATCGGGGCGGCCATCCGGGATCGGCGGGTGATCAAATCCCCCAAAGTTTCCCGTAAGGTGGACAATGAAATCCGTTTTGAAGATGTAACCATTTTCCCCTTGATGGCCAACGGGGTGGAGGGGGCGGTGATCCGGTTGGATGACGTGACCCAGCAGGTGCGTCTGGAGGAGATGATGATCCAGAGCGAGAAGATGCTTTCCGTGGGCGGTTTGGCGGCGGGCATGGCCCACGAGATCAACAACCCCCTGGCCGGCATCGTGCAAAGCGTGGCGGTTCTGGAAAACCGCCTGTTGAGTGGCCTGCCGGCCAATCACCAAGCCGCCGACACCGCCGGTACAACCCTGACGGCCATCCAGTCCTACGCGACGCTGCGTAAGCTGCCCGACCTGATCGGCAACATCCGCGAGTCCGGAAGCCGCGCCGCCGCCATCGTCAGAAACATGCTCAGTTTCGCGCGCAAGAGCGAAAAAGTGGTTTCCAACCACGACCTAAGCGTGCTGCTCGATCAAACCCTCGACCTGCTCAAGACCGACTACGACATGAAAAAGCATTACGACTTCAAACAGATCCGCGTTGAGCGGGAGTACGACCCGGCGGCATCTCCCGTACCCTGCGAGGCCAGCAAGATTCAGCAGGTTTTTATGAATATTCTTAAAAACGGGGCCGAGGCCATGGCCGGCATAACGAATGATCATTTCGCACCGGCGTTCGTGCTGCGAGTGCAAGCCGACAGCGACGGGGTGCGGGTGGAGATCGAGGACAACGGCCCGGGCATGGACGAGGAGACCCGCCAGCGGATCTTCGAGCCCTTTTTTACCACCAAGCCGGTGGGCAAGGGCACGGGGCTGGGGCTGTCCGTTTCCTACTTCATCATCACCGAGGATCATGGCGGGCAGATGAGTGTCCATGCCGCGGAGGGCGGTGGCACCTGATTCGTGATCCGGCTGCCCAAGGGGGGGGCGGTGATCGGTGATCAATGATCGGAGGTAGGCGGTCAGAGGACAGGTTCAGCTTTTCGCTTAAAAAGGTGGAGACCGCTTAATCCAACAGCTAATGGCTAATAGCTGATGCAGCGTGTAGGGTGGGCATTGTCCACCATCAACCTTAATGCCGGCACGCCATGGCCTATCGCGCCTCTCGCTCCCATGCGCTGCGTGGGAGCGCCAATGGTCGGCCGCCGGATCGGGTGGGCAAGGAATAACCCCATTCAGCATAAGTGCGGGCTGATTTTTTCTATCGTTGGTATACTGAGGAACAGCAGGATGGAAGATGAGAACAAAACGCGATTCCAGCTGATCGATGAACTGCGGGAAATGCGAAACCGTGTGGCCGATTTGGAACGGCAGCGCACTATTGAAAATCATGAAAAAGGGAGCAAGAACTGCAATTTCTCCGATGCGTTGATCGGACGGCCCAATCCTGCCGGACCCATCATTCAGCCGTGCCTGAGCGCCGGCTTGTGCAACGCGGGCGCCAGTATCATCGTCGGCGGGCGGCACATCGCCAATTGGCTGATCGGCCAGGTCCGCAACGAGAACCAGCAAGAAGAAGACATGATGGCCTACGCCCGTGAACTCGGTGCGGACGAAGCCGCGTTCCGTGCCGCGTATCGCCAGGTGCCCATCATGTCCCCGGAACAATTCGAAAGCGTGGCCCAGGTGTTGTTTGTGGTGGTTAATCAACTTTCCATGTCGGCCTATCAAAATGTTCAGCAGGCGCGCTTTATTACCGAAAGAAGACGAATCGAAAAATCGCTACGCCTGGCCCAATTCATTTTCGACAAGGCCCCAATCGGCATCTGGAGAATGGGACCGGATGGCGAGATCCTCGACGTCAATGAAGCGGCCTGTGCTAGCCTCGGTTACACTCGGGAAACGCTCTGCCGCATGACCGCCTTCGACGTCGCTCCCGGATTCACTCCCGGTGACTGGGCGATCGAAACGACTCGGCTGAATGATGCTGGAACGATCACCATCGAAGCCTTTCACCAGCGCAAGGGAGGTGAGATCTTCCCGGTCCAGGTTATCGGTAAATTCATGCGATTTGAGGGACAGGCGTACCATTTGGCTTTTGTCCAAGACATCTCAGATCGCAAACAGAATGAAGACGCATTGCGGGAGAAGGATCAGTTGCTTCATGATATCGGCAAGCTGGTCAAAATCGGTGCGTGGAAATTCGATCTCGAAACCGGCAAGGCAACATCGACCGACGAAGTGGCCCGAATATGTGATTTCGATCCGGATAAGGACGTGAGTGTCGAGAAAGGCCTCAGCTGTTATCACGGCGTGTATCGAGAAAAAATTGAACATGCCTTTGATGATTTGGTTGAAAAGGGTATCTCCTATGATCTGGCGCTTGAGATCGTATCCGCCAAGGGCGTTCGCAAGTGGGTGCGAACCACCGGATACCCCGTGATGAAAGACGGGCGTATCGTTCAGGTGAAGGGATCGTTTCAGGACATTTCCGAACACAAACGGTTGGAGCAGGCGTTAAAGGAGAGCGAACAGCAATTGGAATTGGCCCTGTCGGGGGCCAACGAAGGCATTTGGGACTGGCTCATGGATGAAGACGTTCTTTACCTTGATGCCCGTTTTTACACCATGGCCGGATATCGGCCCGATGAATTTCCCGCCGCATACGACGAGATCCTGAAACGCATTCATGAAGATGACCTTGAGCGAGTGAAATCGGCCAACGATCAATATCTGGCCGGGCGGCTGGATGCTTTTGAGGTGGAGTTCCGGTTTCGGCGCAAAGACGACAGTTATATGTGGATTCGAGCCAAAGGCAAACTCGTCGCCCCGGATGATGAAGGCAATCCCACCCGCTTCATTGGAACACACGCCGATATCACCGCGCGCAAATGGGCGGAGGAGGCGTTGCGCGATAATGAACAACTGCTGGGCAATATTTTAGAGTCGATGAATGAAGGTCTTCTGGTGCTCGACAGGAATTTCAAATGTACGCTTTTCAACCGTTCCATGGGCAGCATGGTCGAGACGACAAAACCGGCGGCGATCGGAAACATCCCCTGGGACGCGTTCCCGCCGCTTAAAGATACGTCCGTGGAGAAAAATATTCGCAAAACGATGACCGGTGAATCTGGCGGAAATCTTGAAATCCAGCTGCCATTGCCCAGCGGGAAAATGGCATGGTTTCGGGATAGCTTTTCGTGTCTTAGGAATGCCGATGGGCATATTGTCGGTGTGGTCGGCGTGGTCAGTGATATCACCCAACAAAAGCAAAGCGAAGAAGAGCTCCGCCATTTGAAAAACTATCTTTCGAACATAATCGATTCCATGCCATCGGTGCTGGTGGGGGTGGATCGCGATGGTCGGGTGACGCAATGGAACCGCCGGGCGGAGCAGGTTACCGGCGTCAGCGTGATGAATGCGCAATCCCGGTATCTGGGGGTCGTATTTCCCCGATTAATGAAACAAATGGACAACATCGAGACCGCCATTCGTGAGCGTCGGGTGATTACCGTCCCCAAAATGTCCTATCAATTGGAGCAGGAAGCCGAAACCCGCTATGATGACATCACCATCTTTCCACTGGTGGCCAGTGGGGAGGCGGGGGCCGTGATCCGGGTGGACGATGTAACCCAACAGGTGCGCCTGGAAGAGATGATGATTCAGAATGAAAAGATGCTTTCCGTGGGCGGCCTGGCGGCGGGCATGGCCCACGAAGTCAACAATCCTCTGGCGGGCATCCTGCAAAATGCGTCGGTTTTGAAGAATCGTTTGCTCGGCGATCTGCCGGCCAACCACAAGGCCGCCGAGGCTGCCGGTACGACGCTGGCTGCCCTTCAGCAGTATCTGGCGTTGCGCAAGCTGCCGGACATGATCGATAGCATCCGCGAATCCGGGAGCCGTGCGGCCGCCATTGTCAGAAACATGCTCAGCTTCGCCCGCAAGAGTGATCGGCGTGTTTCGAACCCTTTTTTACCACCAAACCGGTGGGCAAGGGCACGGGGCTGGGGCTGTCCGTTTCCTACTTCATCATCACCGAGGATCATGGCGGGCAGATGAGTGTCCATGCCGCGGAGGGCGGTGGCACCCGTTTCGTGATCCGGCTGCCTAAGGGGGGGGATCGGAGGTCAGCGGTCAGCGGTCGAGGAATCTGAGACGGGGTGACGGGGTGACGTGAAGAAGAGAAGCAGTTGGGAAGAGCAGAGGATGTGGAGAGCGGAAGGCGGAGAATGAAAACGACAGAATTCCTGCTACCTAAACAGCTAAATGGCTTCAGCCTAATCGCCTAATCACTGTAACTGGTTCCCAAGCTCTGCTTGGGAACCCTCATCACGATCAGGTGAACAGCAGTGTGCGCTCCCATGCTCTGCGTGGGCGTGCCGAATCGATAGAATACCTTAAGCTAACAGCTAACAGCTAACAGCTGATATGGAGAATACCCAATGAAACATTATGTTCCGATTTTCCATCCGATCCGTCTGTTTGTTTTATTGACGGCGATCGTCTCGGGCCTTCTCTTTTTCGGTTGTGACGCCGACCCGCCCATCCAAATCGGTTTCATCGGCAGCCTGACGGGACGCATGGCGGATATGGGCATATCGGCCCGCAACGCGGTTCAACTGGCCGTGGAGCAGTGCAATGAACAGGGCGGGATTCACGGCCGTCGGGTCAACCTCATTATCAAGGATGATCGACAAGATGCGGATACCGCCGTACGATCCGTGCGCGAACTGATCGCGGCGGACGTGGCTGCCATTATTGGCCCTACCGGCAGCAATGTGGCCATGGCCATTGTGCCTTACGTGAATGACGCCCGGGTGGTCGACGTCGGGCCCTCGATCACCACGCCGGATCTGTCCGGCCGGGATGATTATTTCTTCCGTGTCTGCACGACGGCTCGCGAACTTGGCCACCACAGCGCCGATTACCAGATCCGTTCCGGCGATATGCGGCGCATCGCCGTCGCTCATGAGGTCAGCAACCGTTCGTTCAGCGAAAGCTGGCTAGGGAGCTTTCAAAACACATTCGTCGCGGGTGGGGGGAAGATCCTCACCACCATTGAATTTACCACCGACGATGGATGCGCTTTTTCCACGATTGCCCACAAGCTGCTGGCGTCCGATCCCGACGGCATTCTGATCATTGCCCCTGCCATGAATTCCGCGTTGCTCTGCCAGCATATCCGCAACGCCGACCCGTCCATCAACATCACCTTGTCCAGCTGGAGCGCGAACCAGCGGTTTATCGAACTGGGCGGCAAGGCCGCGGAAGGCGTTACGGTGCCTTCGGTATTCGATTGGGACAGCCCGAGCCCGCCGTATCAGACATTTCGACGGATTTCCATTGAACACTACCAGCGCGATCCGGGGACCTTCGGGTTCTACGCCTACAATGCGGCCCAGGTCGTTCTGACGGCCCTCACGGCTAAAAAGCGGGATCAGCATTTAAAGGATACGCTGCTTTCAATTGGCGAATTCGACGGGCTGCAGGGCAAAATCCGTTTCGATGCCTACGGCGATGTCGCGCCTTCTTCCGTCACCATGCGGATCGTCCGCAACCGGCAATTCGTTGTCGTGGAGTGAAGCCATGAAATCTCCCGTTTCCCTGAAAAGATACCTGGCCCTGCATTTCGGCGCCGTGTCGATCCTTCCGGTGATTACCATTGCCGGCCTGGTCTGGTTCTTCATGATGCCGTCCATTCAGCATCAGACCAGAATCCAGCATCAGGCCCTGGCCCGTTCCATCGCCGACAAGGTGTCCATTTACCTGGAGGGCGGCGAGCGCCAGCTTGACGCACTGGCCGGGTTTCTCCAAAATCGGCAATTTCATACCGATCCGGAGGTTGTCAGCCTGTTGGATGCCCACTGCGGCAGCGGCGAATTCTTCGAAACCCTGTTCATCGTCGACGATGCGACGGTCACGACTCAAGCGGTCGGGCTGCCGCAATCGCGACGATCGAACCGGGCCGATTTCATGGGATTGGATCTTTCCGGGCAACGGTTTGTCGACGCCATGAAAAAGGGCCGCCGGGTGGGCTGGTCGCAAACCTTCCTGTCCACGATCAGCAACCGCGTGGCGGTGGCGCTGATGGTTCCGCTTTCGGGCGGGTTCATTATCGGGGAGATCACCCTGGACAAATTATCGGCGTACATCCGTAATTTTGCCGGAGATTCCGATTTTTTTACCCTGGTGGTCGATCGTCAGGGGATGATCGTGGCCGATTCGCGGAATCTGCACGTGGGAGAGGTATTGCGGGTCGCTTTTCCCGACGCCACGGGATCGGCCGGCCATATACCGGCTGCCGCCAAGGCCTTTGAATGGGATGGCCAACGCATGTTGGGAACCCTGGTGGAGATGGATGCGGCGGGATGGAAAGTCCTGGTCGCCCAGCCGAGCGGAAAGGCCTTCCAGCCCCTGCGGGATACCTTTGGCCTGATTGGTTTGGGATTGGTCATTGCTCTGGGGCTGGTTCTGGCCGCATCCTGGCCTCTTGCCGGACGGTTCGCCGGGCTTTTTACATCTTACACCGAGCAGGCCGAATCCATTGCCGATGGACGCTACGCCCTGCAATGGCCGGCGGCCAAAGTAATGGAGTTTGTCCGGTTGGGCCAAAGCCTTGCACGTATGGCTGAAAAAATCAGCCAACGTGAAAAGGCGTTGGTTGGCGGTGAAGCGCGGCTGAAAAATCTTACCGCCAACGTTCCTGGGGTGGTGATTCAGTTTCGCTCCACCCGGGACCATGTTTACACCAACGAGTTCCTCAACGCCAAGGTCGCCGAGATCTTTGGCCTCGAGCCGGATTCAGAGACCATCCTGGACCAATTTTACGCCTGTATCCCCGATGCGGAAAAAGAGGTCTATATCGCCTGCATGCGAGAAGCCGTCGATACCGTCAGCCCCTGGAATTACGAGGGCCGCTTCAACAAACCCGATGGAGAGACCATCTGGTTTTCCGGCCACGCGCTTCCCCAGGTCGAGGGGGACACCATTGTTTATTACGGCGTCTTGCTGGATACCACCGAGCGCAAGCAGATGGAGCAAGCGTTGAAGGAGAGCGAAGAGCGGTTGGATATGGCGCTTGAGGGGGCCAACGAAGGTCTTTGGGACTTATCGTTAAATGAAAAAACCTTTTATTTCGATTCTCGATACTACACCATGGCCGGATATGCGCCCAACGAATTTCCCGGGTCATTCGAGGAGGTGTTGAAGCGGATTCACGAAAACGACCAGGAGCGTATCCAATCGTCCTTTCTCCAGTTTCTGTCCGGCGATCTGGCAATCTATGAGGTTCAGTTCAGATTTCTACGTAAAGACGGCACCTATATGTGGATTTTGTCCAAGGGGAAAACCGTTTCTCGAGATGCACAGGGAAACCCCATCCGCTTCGTTGGAACCAACGCCGATATCACCGATCTGAAAATGGCTCAAGAAGAACTGCGCCGCTTGCGCAATTACCTGTCCAATATCATCGACTCCATGCCATCGATCCTTGTTGCCGTGGACGGTGAAGGGCGCGTGACCCAGTGGAACCGCCAGGCGGCGCAGGCCACCGGCTTGAGTTTCGAAGCGGTCCGGTCCCGGCCCTTGGCCCAGGTTTTTCCCCGTCTGGCCGGCGAAATGGCGCGCATCCGAACCGCCATTCGTGAGCGGCGGGTGATCAGTGTTCCCAAAGTCTCCCGCAAGATGGACCGGGAGACCCGCTACGAAGACGTCACCATCTTTCCCCTGGTGGCCAACGGGGTGGAGGGGGCCGTGATCCGGGTGGACGATGTGACCCAACAGGTGCGCCTGGAGGAGATGATGATCCAGAGCGAGAAGATGCTTAGCGTGGGGGGGCTGGCGGCGGGCATGGCCCACGAGATCAACAACCCCCTGGCCGGCATCCTGCAAAACGCCTCGGTCCTGGAGAATCGCCTGCTGGGCGACATACGGGCCAATCGCAAGGCCGCCGAAGCCGCCGGCACGACCCTTTCGGCCATCCGGCACTATCTGGAGCAGCGCAAGTTACCCGGCATGATCGAGAACATCCGCGAGTCCGGATCCCGCGCCGCGGCCATCGTCAGAAACATGCTCAGTTTCGCCCGCAAGAGCGACCGGCGGTTTTCCAGCCATGATCTGGGCACGCTTCTGGACCAGACCCTGGAACTGGTGCGCACCGACTACGACATGAAGAAGCAATACGACGTCAAACAGATTCACATCGAGCGGGCGTACGACCCTTTGGTCCCGCTGGTGCCCTGCGAGGCCAGCAAGCTCCAGCAGGTGTTCATGAATATTCTCAAAAACGGGGCCGAGGCCATGGCCGACGTGAAGGATGCATCCGTCCCGCCGGCGTTTGTGCTGCGGGTAAGCGACGACGGCGCCTGGGTGCGCGTGGAGATCCAGGATAACGGCCCGGGCATGGACGAAACGACCCGGCGGCGGATTTTCGAACCTTTCTTCACCACCAAACCGGTGGGTCGGGGGACGGGCCTGGGCCTGTCGGTGTCGTACTTCATCGTTACCGAGGATCACGGCGGCGAAATGCATGTGCGGGCGGTCGAAGGCGGCGGCACTTGTTTCGTGATTCGGCTGCCGAAGGGGGGCCCAGTGGTCGGTGGTCGGTGATCGGTGATCGGTGGTCGGGGAGATGGGGTGACGTGAAGAAGAGAAGCAGTTGGGAAGAGCAGCGGATGTGGAGAGTGGAAGGTGGAGAATGAAAAGGACAGAATTTTTGCTACCTAAACAGCTAAATGGCTTCAGCCTAATCGCCTAATCACTGTAACTGGTTCCCAAGCTCCGCTTGGGAACCTTCATCACGTTCAGGTGAACAGCAATGTGCGCTCCCACGCGGAGCATGGGAGCGAGAGAATTTTGACCAAAAGGGTGGAGACCGCTTTATTCAACAGCGAATAGCCAACAGCCAACAGCCAACAGCTTGAGCGCATAAAACAGGAGAGGCTGAAAAGAGATCACCATGAGCTTATCTGATTTTACTGCGATATCTCTCCCGGCGAGGAATTGCTGCTGGTCAAAAAAGTAGATATCGTGGACCACACGCGTCGTGATTTCAAGCAGTTCATGGAAGGAAAACCCGGTGTTCCGGTTGCCGGTATTCTAAATGACTGTATTCTAAGACGTTTGTCAAACGAGCGTCGTCTTTCCGACATGGGCGACGTCCTGACGGGATGTGCCATCGCCGGCGCCTCTACGTTTGGGGAGGTACTCGGGCTCTCCCTCAACCAGACCTTGACGGGGATCTTCTTTTTTGAGGTTTCCCCGGGGGGTCCGTTCAGGGATGACTTTACGGATAACTTCACCCTTCGCTTCGCGGAATTCAAGGCGTTTTTTCTGAAACGCCAGATCGCCAAATTAACCGGTTTGTCTCAACTGGTGACTCGGCAGATTGAGGACTTTAAAGCCAACCGGTACGACCGTCGGCTTGATTCCACCGGAATGGATCCCGCCATGGCGACGGCGTTTGATGGGTTGAACGATCTGGGCCGTGCCTTGAGGGAGGCCGACGCCCATCGACGGTTGAAAATCAGTCAGATCGAAGAACAACTCCGCGAGAGCGAGGAGCGTTTCCGGTTGCTGGCCGAATCTTCCCTGGCCGGGATCTATCTTATTCAAAAAGGCCGCTTCAGCTATGTTAACGAGGCCTTTGCGAAAATGTTCGGCTATCGCGTCCATGAGATCGTGGATCGGTTGGACATCACCGCGTTGGTTGCTCCGGAAGATCGTCCCCTGGTCACCGAAAGCATGCGGCGACGCGAGACCGGCGAAGAACAATCGGCGCGTTACCCATTTCGTGCCCTGCGCAAGAATGGGTCGATGTTTCATGTAGAAGTCCATGGCCGAGCGATCATCTACAAAGGCCACGTCGGGGTTATTGGTACCCTGATCGATATTACCCATTTGATCATGCCAATGTAGGCATCTATCGAATTGCTTCGGACAGCCGGATAATCGAGGCTAACCCAAAAATCGCCGAACTTCTCGGCTATACGCGAGAAGAATTGAAGCGCCTTTCCATCATTGATATCGACCCGGCGGTTACCCCCGAAACATGGCCGTCGATATGGCAGGAGTTAAATGATACGGGCCTGTTTTTCAGTGAAAGAGAAAACCGCCGGAAGGACGGGACGCTGCTTCCGGTGGAGATATACGGCAACCTCTTGGAATACGGAGATCAGCAGTATGCTATCGCGTTTGCTCAAGATATCAGTGGTCGCTATAAGATGGAAGCGGAGCTGCGTAGGCGCGAACGGATGCTGCGGCGTATCCTGGATATCGTCCCCTCCATGATTTTTGCCAAAAACGGCGAAGGGCGGTTCCTCATGGCCAACCAGGCCATCGCGGACAGTTTGAGCATGACGGTGGATACGTTGGTGGGCCGGCTGCATCAGGATGTTCATCCCGATCCGGATCAGGTGGCACGGATGTTGGCTGACGACCGCCAGGCCATGGACAGTGGAGAAACGGTATTTATCGTTGAAGAACCCTATTTAGACAGCGCCGGCGTTACGCGATGGCTGCAAACCATCAAGGTCCCGTGTGATGAAAACGAGTTCGGGGAGCCCGCTATCGTGGGACTGGCCACGGACATCACCGAGCGCAAGCAATCCGAAGAGGAATTGCGTCGTCTTATTCATCAGCTAGAAGAAAGTGAAGCACGTTTTAAAGCCCTTCACAACGCTTCTTTTGGTGGCATTACGATTCATGACAAAGGACTTATTCTGGAATGCAATCAGGGGCTTTCGAATATTATCGATTCCATGCCGTCGGTGCTGGTGGGGGAGGACCGCGATAGCCGGGTGACCCAGTGGAACCGCCAGGCGGAAGCGGTTACCGGGGTAAGTGTGATGGATGCCCAATCCCGTTATCTGGCGGACGTATTCCCCAGATTAATGAGGCAAATGGACAACATCAAGACCGCCATCCGGGAGCGCCGGGTGCTCCAGGATTTGAAAGTCCCCAGGGAAAGGCCGCATGAAACCTGCTATGAAGATATCACCATCTTTCCCCTGGTGGCCAATGGGGTGGAGGGTGCGGTGATCCGGGTAGACGACGTCACCCAGCAGGTTCGCCTGGAGGAGATGATGATTCAGAGTGAGAAGATGCTCAGCGTGGGCGGCCTGGCCGCGGGCATGGCCCACGAGATCAACAACCCCCTGGCCGGCATCGTGCAAAGCGCGGCGGTTCTGGAAAACCGCCTGTTGGGTGGCCTGCCGGCCAATCACCAAGCCGCCGACACCGCCGGTACAACCCTGACGGCCATCCAGTCCTACGCGACGCTGCGTAAGCTGCCCGACCTGATCGGCAACATCCGCGAGTCCGGAAGCCGCGCCGCCGCCATCGTCAGAAACATGCTCAGCTTCGCGCGCAAGAGCGAAAAGGTGGTCTCCAGTAACGACCTGGGCGCGCTGCTCGATCAAACCCTCGACCTGCTCAAGACCGACTACGACATGAAAAAGCATTACGACTTCAAACAGATCCGCATCCGACGGGAGTATGACCCGGTGGTATCTCCCGTGCCCTGCGAGGCCGGCAAGCTTCAGCAGGTATTCATGAATATCCTGAAAAACGGCGCCGAGGCCATGGCCGAGACGACCGGTGCATCCGCCCCACCGGCTTTCATGCTGCGGGTGCAGGACGACGGCGCCTGGGTGCGGGTGGAGATCGAAGACAACGGTCCGGGCATGGACGAGCGGACCCGCCGGCGGATCTTCGAACCGTTCTTTACCACCAAGCCGTCGGGCAAGGGGACGGGGTTGGGGCTATCGGTTTCCTACTTTATCGTCACCGAGGATCATGGTGGTGAGATGAGCGTGCACGTGGTGGATGGCGGTGGCAGTTGTTTTGTGATCCGGTTGCCTAAGGGGAGATCGGAGGTCAGCGGTCAGCGGTCAGAGGTCGGGGAATCTGAGACGGGGTGACGTGAAGAAGAGAAGCAGTTGGGAAGAGCAGAGGATGTGGAGAGCGGAAGGCGGAGAATGAAAACGACAGAACTCCTGTTACCTAAACAGCTAAATGGCTTCAGCCTAATCGCCTAATCACTGTGATCGGTGGTCAGGCTCAGCTGTTGGCTTTTAGTTTAAAAAAAGGTGGAGACCGCTTGATCCAACAGCTAACAGCTAATAGCTGATGGCGCGTGTTGGGTGGGCATTGCCCACCTTTCCCGGACGAGTCCGGATACGCCCCTGATCGTGGTCACCGGGGCCGGATTGATTGGCGATGCGGTTGCGGCGCTTAAGCGCGGCGCCTGGGACTATGTGCTCAAACCCATTGAAAATTTTTCCGTGTTGGCGCATGCGGTGGAACGCGGCCTGGAAAAAGCGCGTTTGAAAAAACAGCGGTTCGAAGACGAACTGCAGCAGGCTCTCGGCAGAATGAAAACCTTGAGCGGCATCATCGCGATGTGCTCATTCTGCAAGAAGATCCGGGATGTGGACGGCTCCTGGGCCGATGTCGACGCCTACCTTGCCAAATATACCCAAGTCCATGTGAGTCACAGCCTTTGACCGGAGTGCATCCGCAAGCACTACCCCGAGTATGGCGGCTGACACTCCGATTCTGTGGCAACCAAACCGAGCGGTCACCCTGTTAGGGTGGCCACGCAATGCGAATCCGCGTCATATCCTTTTCATCGGAGGTAGCCATACTTATGCCGGCGCCATGGATTTCGGCGATCATCCGGGCCGAGTAGGTGCCGAGGCCGGTTCCTTTTTTCTTTCCCGAGGTGATGAATTTTTCAAAAAACCGATCTCGGATGGCGGGGGTTACCGCGCCCCGGTTTTCGATGCGGATGGTTTTCAGTGCGCCAGCATCAAACAAAATGGAAACGCAGGCATGCGTGGGTGAGGCTTCCAAGGCGTTTTTAAGGAGGTTGCTCATCATGGAATAAAGAAGCAGTTCTTCACACATCAGTTCAAAGCGATCTGTTGTCTGTCGCAAACGGCCGTTTATCTGGACTTCGATTTTCAGCGACTTGGCAGCGACAAGATGATTTAGGCCGAGCAGTGCCCTGTCCAATACCGGCAAGATATCGATGGACCGGGTATCCAGATTATAGGAATGATTCTCCAGCATATAAAGATCCATGGAGCGGTTGATCAGGTTCAGCATGATATCGCAGGCTTTCAACTGTTTATCCAGCATGTCATTGACTGCCTGCCTGGGCATGTCCGGGCACAGGGCCATCAATTCCGCCGCGCCCATGATGACCTGAACGGGATTTTTCAGATCATGACGGGAAATCTGCTCCACCTGTTCTCTCAGCCGTATGTTCTCTTTCAGAATTTCATTCTGGCGGGTCATTTTTTTTCTGGCTTCGGCCAGTTCCAGATGGGTTTTGATCCGGGCCCGGATTACGGAGAAGTTGAAGGGTTTGGTGATATAATCCACGCCTCCCAATTCAAAGCCCCGGGTTTCGTCAACCGCTTCGGTGAGGCCGGTGACGAACAAGACCGGGATCGCCCTTGTCTGATCATCGGCTTTGAGCAACCGGCACACTTCGTATCCATCCAGTCCCGGCATAATAATGTCCAGCAGGATCAGGTCCGGCGGCTCCTGCTTGATATCTTGGAGGGCGGCGATACCATCCAAGGTTACTTTCACCCGGTACCGGTCGCCGAGGCACGCCATCAGGATATCGATGTCGGTTTCATCATCCTCCACGATCATGATGGTATATGGGGGCGGCTTCTTGTTTTCCATGCATCATCCTTTACTCTAATAATGTATGCCGTTCTTCGTCATGGTCTGCAAATTCCATGGCGATACGCCGGAATTCTTCGGCCACGGCCTCGAATGCATCAACAATGCGGGGGTCGAAACGGGTGCCCCGGCCTTCCAGAATCAGGGCAACCGCCGTTGAATGAGGGAAGGGGGCCTTGTATACCCGCTTGCTGACCAAGGCATCATAGACATCGGCAATGGCCATGAGCCGACCCGGAAGGGGGATTTCCTCTCCCGCCAGGCCCAGGGGATAGCCTGAACCATCCCATTTTTCATGGTGGGTAAAGGCCATGATCCGGGCGCATTTTAAAAAAGAGTCCTTACCCAGTTTTTTTTCAGAGACCATGACCGCATCCCGGCCGTACTCCGTATGCTTTTTAATCGTTTCATATTCCGCATCCGTCAGCCTGGCCGGTTTGAGCAGGATGTGATCCGGCACCCCGACCTTGCCGATATCATGCAGGGGGGCGGATTTGACCATCAGGTCGATGAACGCATCATCCAGGAGACCGGCAAATTCCGGCAGGGACTTGAGATGCCCGGCCAGGGACTTCAGATAGTTCTGGGTGCGCTTGATATGCCCCCCGGTTTCCGGGTCTCTGAATTCGGCCAGGGTGCCCATGCTTTCAATGGTAATGTCCTGGGTCAGGCGCAGTTCCCGGGTGCGTTCTTCCACCAGTTCCTCAAGATGATCCCGATGGCGCTTGAGTTCCAGGTGGTTGTTGACCCGGGCCTTGACCAGTTCCGGACTGAACGGCTTGGTGATATAGTCCACCGCGCCCAGGGCCAGCCCCCTGGCCTCATCGCTTTCATCGGTCAGGGCGGTGAGAAAAACCACTGGAATATCCATGGTCCGCGGGTTCGCCTTGAGTTCCCGACAAACCGCGTACCCGTCCATCCCCGGCATCATGATGTCCAAAAGGATCAGATCCGGCAGGACCCGGGCCACGTCTTCCAGGGCCGCTTTCCCGTCCATGGCCACGCTGACGCGGTAGTCATCGCCCAGCATCTCGACGAGAATATCGATATTGGACTCGACATCGTCCACAACCAGTACACGCATCGTTGATAAATCCGACATGGTCGGCTCCTATTCTTCCAATTGGCCGGCAAGCTGGGTTAAAAGATCCTGGGCCTCCCTGAATTTATAGCCCGACACCAGCCGCACAAGCGTAGCCACCGTTTCGGCATACGGCGCCGGCCAGCGGCTCTGGGCCATTTGTTTGGCCAGTTGCTTGGCCGGCCGGGCCTCCCGATCCCTGACAAACGGGCCCAGTTTTTTGACCAGGTCCTTTAGGGCATCGGTCGTGTTATCGGCTTTTGCGCCCGGCGCCGCCTTTTTTTCCTCACTGCCGGCACTGATTTTTTCCATGGATGCCAGGGCAATATCAAGGCACCGGCCGAATGCTGCCAGCAGATCCTCGCTCGCACCGGCGTCCCTGTCCCGCGCGGCCTTTTCCAGATCGGCGGATGCGTCTTGAAGGTCCAGGGCACCGAGATTACCGGCCACCCCTTTGACAGAATGGGCCGTCCGCCTGGCGGATTCAAAATCGCCGCTTTGCAGGGCCGTCTTGATTGTACCGGCCGCGGATGCATAATCCCGCCTGAATTTGACCAGAAGATCCAGGTACAGCCTACGGTTGTTGCCCAGCCGCATAAGCCCCGTGGATGCCAGCAGGCCGGGCAGATCCGGCATCGGTGGTGCTTTGTCGGCCGTCGGTTCCTTGGCCGACTGCCGCTGCGGCTTGATCCAGCGCTCTAGAACAGAAAAGAGCCGTTCCGGGTCGATGGGTTTGGCAATGTGGTCGTTCATTCCCGCGTCAAGGCTCTTCTCACGGTCCCCGGCCATGGCGTGGGCGGTCATGGCAATGATGGGCAAATCTTTGAACCGTTGGTCCCGGCGGATTTTTTTGACGGCATGGTACCCGTCCATCACCGGCATCTGGATATCCATGAAGACCAGATCAAATTCCTGCCGGGTCACCATGGACACGGCCTTGGCGCCGTTTTCGGCAATCTCGACCGTGAGGCCCGCCTGTTCCAGAATCTCCCGGGCCACCTGCTGGTTGATCTCGTTGTCTTCCACTACCAGTACGCTGGCTCCGGAACCATGGAACCGATCCCCGCCAGCCGGTTGACGCCGTTGAACCGGAGCGTCTCCTGCGCCACTGTCCGTATCAACGACCTGGACAATGCTGTTGTACAGGCTCGACGGGCTCACGGGTTTCACCAGGAAGCCTTCGATGCCGGCGGCTTCGGCCCGCTTCATGACTTCAACCCCGCTGTAGGAGGTAACCATGATAATGCGCGGCGATTTTTGCGGACCGGTTGCGGACCGGATCCTGCGAGCCGCCTCGATTCCGTCCATGCCCGGCATTTGCAGATCCATGAACACCAGGTCGAAGGGGGTCTCCCCTGGGGGGTGCTGCACCATGGCCAGCCCCTGTTCGCCGGATCCCGCCAGGCTCACCGCAACGCTCAAAGGCGCCAGCATGGTGCGCATGATATCCCTGAAGGTGGGATTGTCGTCCACCACCAACACCTGCATGTCCCTCAGGTTCCGGGCGGGTGCCAAGCGCTGGGGCGCACTTTTTTTGCCCGGCCTGAATGCCGCCGTGAAGGTGAAGGTGGAACCATCGCCCGGATGGCTGTCCACGTGAATCTCTCCGCCCATCATGGACACCAGGTTCCGGCAGATGGTCAAGCCCAATCCCGTGCCGCCGTATTTTCGGGTGGTGGAGGTGTCGGCCTGGGTAAAGGGCTGAAACAGGGCCTTGACCTGCGCGGCACTCATACCGATGCCCGTATCTCTGACCGAAAATTCAAGCACAATCCGGTTCGCTTTTTTTTCCGCCACCCGCGTTGCAACGACAATTTCTCCCTTGTCGGTGAATTTCAGGGCGTTGTTGGTCAGATTGACCAGGATTTGTCCCAGCCGCAGGGGATCGCCCTTGAGAAACCGCGGCACGTCGGCCGGGGTCACGAAATTGACCTCCAGGTCCCCGGTTTCCGGAGCATTGGCCTGGACCAGGCCGGCCAGATTGTCCAGGACATCATCCAGATTGAAATCCACGGCCTCCATATCCAGCTTGCCGGCCTCGATTTTGGAAAAATCCAGGATGTCGTTGATGATGCTCAGCAGGGACTGGGAGGCACCCTGGATCTTGTTCAGGTAATCCGCCTGCTTGGGGGTCAGATCGGTCTGGGACATGAGGTAGTTCATGCCGATGATGGCATTCATGGGGGTCCGGATTTCATGGCTCATATTGGCCAGAAAATCGCTTTTGGCCCGGGTGGCCTGCTCGGCTTCCTTTTTTGCCTCGTCCAGGTCGTCCATGATGTTGAGCATGGCCCGTTTGGCCCGGGAGAGTTCATGGACCTGCTCCTTGAGTTTTTCCGTGGCCGCCTCGGTTTCGGCCTTGGCCTGCCGGAGGGCTTTGTTTTTCTGCACCAGATCGTTTAGGAGTTCCGACCGGGAGGGCTGGGCGAGCATCTTTTGGGCCGCCTCGATCGAGGCCGGGGAAGGGGTGTCAGCGGGGGGGGGAAAGGCCTTGAACCCATGGAAAAAAATGCCTGAATCACCGCTGCCTCCGGTTTCGACCGCATCGAAAAAACGCTCCGCCCAAGGGATCGCGTCCGCATTCAACCGGGACAGAAAAGATATTCCGATGCCGGTCCAACCGCTTCTTTTTTCCAGGGTCACCTGGACGTTTACACCGGCGTCGCCGGTCAGGTTTTCCGGTCCGGCCAGCTCGCTAAACACCGTGGACAGCCGGGTGGCATGCACCGTATCGAAGCCGAATCCGGTTGCCATACGCAGCAGCTTGAGCCCGGCTGATTTCAACCCCGCGCGTGTGCTGATTTTTAATTTCCCCAACTCAGTCATTGTTGTACCTCAGGACAATACAGGACGCATCATCATCCGGTTTTGACAATTCCCGGATAAATCGCCGGCAGATCTGTTCGGCCCCGCCCATGAAAAGGTCCGGATAGTCCAGGGGCTCGAAATGCTCCCGGACACCGTCGGAACTCATGACCAGAATATCTCCGGCATGCAGACGAATTGTCTTTTCCAGCGGTGCCGGAATTTTATACCCCAGCACCCCGTCCCGGGTCACCAGACGACCGGGCCGTGCCCCAAAGATCCGCAGGGTGATATTGCCCATGCCCGCGTAGATGAGTTCTCCGGTTTCAATGGCCAGGCGACAGACCGCCGCCACCGCCCCTCGCGTGCCTTTGAGGCAATCGTGCAGGCCGCCGATCATCTCGACCGGCAACCGGCCGGGCTGGTTTTCGAGCCATGCCCGTGCCCGGCACGCGATTTGATAAGCGCTTTTGCCATGGCCCAGGACATCCACAAGGCTCAGCCAACAATAGTCCGGGGTTTTGCGGATGACGCCAATGTCTCCGCACTCATCGGCAATTCCCGTCTTGGCCCGGTAGATCAGGTGGCAGTCAATGCCGGTCAAGTTGACGCCTTCCATTTCACGGCCCGGATCCGGGTGCCGCGGCCCGGGGCCGATTGGATTTCGAATTCATCCATGATGCGTTTTACGCTGGGCAGCCCCAGCCCCAGCCCCTTGCCGGTACTGTGGCTTTCCGTCATGGCCTGATCGATATCGGCAATGCCCGGCCCCTGATCACGGGCAATGACTTCAAACCCGATTTTTTCTCCTTCCCGGATGATTTTCAGGGAGATGGTGCCGTGGCCCCCATAGCGGATGATATTGGTGGACAGTTCCGATACCGCCCCGGCGACAAGAAACTGGCCGGTTTCGTCAACCCCCATCTGACCGAGCATCTTCCGAGCACCGAACACCACCTGGGCATTGTCCGAGGGCAACGCCAGGTTAAATTCCAGGGCGTCAGGCAATCGATCCATATCGCTTCTTTGTTTGGCTCATCGTGGAATGGTGTGGAAAAGCACGATGAGCGGTAATTTGCTGACGGCTAATGGCGAACCGCTCTAATTTCCAGAAGCGCAAAGGCCTCCTCCATGGTGCCCACGGCAAGAATCCCACCGGTATCCACATCCAGGTCCACCAGGGCCGACACCACCCCGGCCTGGAATCCCACGAAAACCGCTGGACGGCCCATCATACCCACGGCCCGGGCCGCGTGCTTGAGCACGCTAAACCCATGCGAGCTCAGCAGCGCAACTCCGGAAACATTGATCATCACCCCCCGCACCGGCGTTTTTTCCAGCCGGCGCAGTATCTCCGCGCCCAGCCGTTCCAGGCCGTCTTCATCCAAGGTGCCTTCGACGGGCACAATCAGGCAACCGTTGGCTTCATGGATGGAACCACCTGTCTTGTCCGGCACGGTGCCAACCTCATCCATGGCCGTTTGCTTTCCGTTCGACGCACAGGTTGACCTGATCAAAGGCATCGGCCAGGGCATCCTGGAGGGTGGAGTTGGTGGCGATATCGCCCAGGTCAATGCCCAGCTGAACGATGGTTTCGGCAACCGCCGGCGATATGCCCGAGATAATGCAGCGGCAACCCATGAGTTTGGTGGCCTTGGCGATCTTGATCAGATGGTTGGCCACGGCCGTGTCCACGGCCGCCACGCCCTGGATATCCAGGATGATCACCTTGGCCGACGTCTCCATGATTTTCTTGAGCATGGTGTTCATCATCTGCTGGGCCCGCAGAGAATCCACCACCCCCACCACCGGGAGGATGAGAATCCGGTCCCACAGCTTGATAGCGGGCGTGGATATTTCCATGATGGTCCGGCTCTGCTCGGCCAGCTTTTTCTCATGCTGCTCGCGTTCGGTCATATTGAAGATATACTCCACCCCGCCCACGATATTGCCCTGCGGGTCTTTGAGCGCGGCAGCCGTATATTCGATGGGGATATCCTGGCCATGGAGATGCAGGCGGTTTCTGGATGTGGTGGGTTCCGCGCCGTCGATGACCTGTCTCATGCGGCACCGGGAGGTGCCGCAATGCTCGGAGCCAAACACTTCCGCACAGGGCCGGCCCCGTACGTCGGCCAAGGATTTTCTCAGCAGCTTGAGGCCCGTTAGATTGACATAAAGCAGCTCCAGGGACTTGTTCACGGCCATGACCATCATGGGAAGATGATGGAGAATATCCAGGGCCAGATCCGTGTTCATGGTATCATTTCCCGATGGGTCGGATGGGATGTCATGCATGGGCCCTCCTTATCTGATAATGTAATGCCAAAGCGGATATTGGTTTATAATGAATGATAACAGGCTCTTCGGGTGGTACGGGTTGTTCTTGAACGCGTGCAGCCGATGTTGTGCGATTATCCGTTAGCGATTGGCAAAGAATTGAGTGAGCGGAGCGGTAAATTCATTCAATTGCAGAAATAGCGAACCCGTGTCGGTATCCGAACAGTTATCTTTTATTTACAATATTTCATCCTGAACGTCAAAGAACACATTCGCAAGCACTACCCCGAGTATCCCGGCTGAAGGTCCGATCCGTACGTCGCTGCGATTACGGCCAAGCGGTTGCCCTAATCGTCCACCTGGGCAAACGGCGCCCTATCCGACCCCGCCTGCGATTGCCTGTCGGCAATGGCAGGCCTTTCGCCCAAAGGGGGTGACCTGAAATCTATGTGTAACAATAGGGTTGACATTTGTATCCCAATGGATAGAAAATGCTAACTGTTCATTAGCTTTATAACCAATACAATCTATCCTGTCGTCCTACTACTCATAATGAACGGTTATACGCTGCCGGTTCGTGGCCATCACAATGGCCGGGAAATGGCATCCTGTCCTGTATTCCGGGTGGAATTTCGGATCTTATTGTAGCGGTTGCCATTGTCGACCACTACTATCAGGAGGATGCCATGCGCCTATGCCATGATCGCTCTTCCGGCCCACACCTATCCCCCGATGACCAATCCGTTTTCCTGCTTTGCCTGGCGTTGATCCGATCGGGATTGACCCGGCCCTGCGAAATGCTGTTCAAACAATGGCGGAGAACCGCCACCCATTTCCGCCGCCTGAAGGGAATGGTGAACGGCGGGTTTCTATCGCGCGAGGACACGCCCCCCATACGGCACAACGCACCGTTTTTAAGGCAAGCGTTGGATACCATACCGGATGCCTATTGGCTGGTCGACAACGACGGTTTCATTCGAGATTCCAATGCGGCGGCCGAAGCAATGTTAGGGTATCCCCCCGGGGGGCTCAATGGTCTACACATCGAGGCCATCGACTGCAACGAAGGCACAAAAGCGGTTCTTGACCACCTCGAAAAAGTCAGGCGTCTCGGGTACGATCGGTTCGAAACCCGCCATCGGCACCGCAGCGGGAACTTGATCGACGTGGAAGTGAGTGCCAGGTATCTGGATCACGGCGGAGGCCATTACCTGGTGTTTACCCGCGATATCACCAAACCGAAGCAGGCCGCTGAACGGCTGAAACAGTCCGAGAGAAAATTCGCCGCCGTCTTCTACCGCAATCCACTGCCCATGGCCATCAGCGATATCGACGATGGGACCTATATCGACGTCAACGAAGCCTTCGTGCGCGAATCGGGCTATGCGAAAAGCGATTGCCTCGGCCGACGTTCGACCGAGATGGGATTGGTTACCCTGGCGACTCGCGAGCGGATCAAGTCGGAACTGCTCGAGCATCAACGGGTTCACGCCATGACCTTGACGGTGGTCAACAAGAACGGCGCACAAATCCTTGCGCGATACTCGGGTGAGATCATTACCCTCGGCAGCAAACCCCGGCTGCTTTCCATCATCAGCAATATCACCAAGGAGGTACAGACCGCCAAGGAACAGGAGGTGTCGGAGAAGCTGCTCAGGTTGATCAACCAGCAGCATGACCTTCTAACCTTTGAACAGGAAACCGTTGCCATGCTGCAGCAATGGGTCGGCTGCCAAGCGGTGGGAATTCGTCTGCAGGAGGGGACCGTCTTCCCTTACGTTGCAGCGGTTGGCTTTACGACGACGTTGCCCGCCTGCGCCGCGCCGCCGGTTGATGCGGATCCGGAGGACCGGTTGCCCTGCGTCTGCCGGGCGGTGCTCACCGACCAGACCGATCCGAAGATGCAGGGATTTACCCCGCAGGGGAGTTTCTGGACGTCTCGAATCTCGGCGGATATTCAGAACCCGGGGACTTTTCGGATAGGGTCCTGCTGCATGCGGGATGAGTTTGAATCCATCGCGCTGATCCCCCTGCGATTCGGTGAAGCGATCCTGGGCGTGCTGCATCTCGCCGATCCCAGGCCCGATGGATTCGATGCCGACCGGGTGCGACTCTGTGAGCGGATCGCCAGTAATTTATCCGTTGCTCTCAAGGCGCGCCAGGATTTGGAGGCCCTTCAGCTCAGCGAGCACCGCTACCGGACCCTTTATGAGAATGCACCGGTGGGCATTTTTACCACCACCACCGCCGGCCGGGCGATTGACGGCAATCCGGAGATGGCACGGATGATTGGCTACGATACGCCGGCCGCTGCCGTGGCCAATTACACCGATATGGGCCGCCAGTTGTATGTCGATCCCAAACGGCGCAAGCAAGTCATCGACCAGATGAAGGCGGCGGGACAGGTCAAAGCAATCGAATACGAGGCGGTCACCAGACAGGGGCATCGTATTTGGTTGCGCGTGGATGCCCGTCTCGGCGATGCATTGCCCGATGGCGACGCACTCATCGAAGGCTTTGCCGTAGATGTCACCGACAGCAAGGAGAAGGAAAAACAGTTGCAGCTTCAGGCCATGGTGCTCGACCAGATCAGCGATCAGGTCGTGGTGACCGACCTGAACGGTCGAATCGCCTATGTCAACGATGCGCAGGTCCAGGCACTGGGCTACCGCCGGGACGAAATGATCGGGCAGATGACCACGGCATTCGGCGAGGATACCACCCGGTGGGCCAGCCAGCAGGAAGTCGTCGAACGAACGGTGGCCGACGGACAGTGGCGCGGAGAAATCGTCAAGATTACCAAGACCGGACAACGGCGTCTGTTGCATTGCCGTACCCGGCGCATCACCGACCATCAGGGAAAAACAATCGCCTATTGCGGCATCTCGACAGACGTCACCGAGCACCGCAGCCGGGAACACGAATTGCAGCGGCTGGCCTCGGCCATTGACCATGTCGCCGAAGCGATCATGGTCACCGAGCCGGACGGTAGCATCGTGTTTGTTAACCCCTCATTCGAGGAAATCACCGGATATCGGCGTGACGAGGTGATCGGCAAGAACCCGCGCCTCATGAAAAGCGGCGTCCATGATGGCTATTTCTATAGTGAACTGTGGGATACCCTCAATGCCGGTCTGACCTGGAGCGGTCAGATTACCAATCGCCGCAAGGACGGCAGCCACTATATCGAAAAGTGTACGATTTCTCCGATATTCGGGAAGACGGGGGAAATCATCAATTTCGTGGCCGTGAAAAATGATATTACCGAAGAGGTCCAACTCGAGAAACAATTGATTCAGGCCCAGAAAATGGAGGCCATCGGCACCCTGGCCGGCGGCATTGCCCATGATTTCAACAATATCCTTTTTCCCATGGTCGGGTTCAGTGAAATGCTGCGGGAAGACCTGCCCGCGGACAGCCCGCTCCAGGAATACGTGACCGACATCCTGGCGTCCGCCATGCGCGCCCGTGATCTGGTCCAGCAGATTCTGGCCTTCAGCCGCCAGTCCGACCGGGAGCGTACCGCCATCCGGGTGCAGCACATTTTGAAGGAAGTGAGCAAACTGATTCGGGCCAGTCTGCCGAGTAACATCGAGATCAAAATGGAAATCGATGGCGTCTGCCCACCGGTACTCGCCGATCCGACCCAGATTCATCAGATCGTCATGAACTTGATTACCAATGCCTATCATGCCATGGAGCCCGAAGGTGGGCGGTTGACCCTGGCCCTTGCATCATACCGCGTGGACGGCAAGGATCTATCGCGTCCGCTGCTGGCTCCGGGTGACTATGTCCGTTTGACCGTCGCGGATACCGGTAAAGGCATCGACGGGGCGATTCTGGGCCATATTTTTGATCCCTATTTCACCACCAAGGCAGAAGGCAAGGGGACCGGTCTGGGGCTCTCCGTCATTCACGGCATCGTCAGCGAATACGCTGGCGACATTCAGGTGGAGAGCCGGCCGGGTCGCGGAACCAGCTTCACGATTCTGCTGCCCTGCCTCAACAGACCCATCGAAAACAAGATTCCCCCCGAAGCCGAGGCGATCCAGGGCGGTAACGAACGGATTCTCCTGGTCGACGACGAGATGGCAATCGTCAACATCGTGGAAAAAATGCTCACGCGCCTGGGATACGCCGTCACCGCCTGCACCTCAAGCAAGGATGCCCTGGCCGCTTTCCAAAACGATCCGAGCCGGTTCGACCTGGTGGTGAGCGATATGACCATGCCCGGCATGACCGGCGACCAACTGATCCAGGCCTTGAAAAAGATCCGTGCGGATATCCCCGTGGTGCTTTGCACCGGCTTCAGCAATCAGATCGACGAAGCCGGTGCCGTCTGTCTCGGTGCCGCCGGTTTCGTTTTCAAGCCGATTCTCAAACACGATATCGCCGATGCCATCCGCAAGGCACTGGAGGCCGTTGGTCGTTAGTGCCCATCCAGAAATGGCCAATTGGCCCGATATCGGCGTTGCGCGAAAAATTTTATCTTCGGAATATCAACCATATGCCTCCGGTAAAATTTTTCGTGCGCCTTGATCTCGACCAAATTTGCCTATTTTTGGATGGGCACTATCCTAACGGCTAAAAGCTGATTACGTTCCAGCACCAGTTCGCCGGCCAGATTCATCAGGGAATCCAAGAGGATCACCGGTATGGTAACATTGTTGCCAGTATGTTCGTGATTGGGTTGCATGGGGGTATCCTTTAAAATAAAGCTAAAAATCAGGGGGAGCGATGTGATCGCTCCCCCTGATTTTTAGACTTTGAACTGATCTACCATCTGCTTGAGGCTCTCGGACAGGCGGGACAGTTCCTGGGCGGACAGGTTGACCTGGCTGCTGCTGGTGGACATCTCGTTCATGGAGACGCTGACCCCGGCGATGTCCTGGGAAATTTCGCCCGATACGCTCGAGCTCTGGTTGACATTCTCGTTGACCTCCTGGATGCCCTGGGAGGCTTGGGCCACGTTGGTGGCGATATCCTTGGTGGCCGCGGACTGCTCTTCCACGGCCGTGGCGATGGTGGCCACCACCTCATTGACATCGGTGATGACCGTGGCGATCTCGCTGATCTGGCCCACGGTGGTGGCGGTGGTGCCCTGAATGCCCTCGATCTTCTCCTTGATGTCCTGGGTGGCTTCGGCGGTCTGCTTGGCCAGTTCCTTGATCTCGTTGGCCACCACGGCGAAGCCCTTGCCGGCGTCGCCGGCCCGGGCGGCCTCGATGGTGGCGTTGAGGGCCAGGAGGTTGACCTGCTCGCTGATGTCGGTGATGGTTTCGATGACCTTGCCGATGGCGTTGGCCGCCACGCCCAACTGATCCATGTTGGTGGAGGCGTTGCCCGCCTTGTGGGCCGCCTCGTCGGAGATGCCGCGGGCCTTCTCGGCGTTCTGGGCGATTTCGCCGATGGTGGCCGACATCTGTTCGGCGGCCGTGGCCACCATGTTGGTGTTGGTGGCCGACTGCTCCATGGCCGCGGCCACGGTGTTCATGTTGGCGCTCATCTCCTCGGCGGCGGCGGAGACCGTATTGGACTTGTCGGTGACATTGGTGATGCCCTGGGTCATCTGCTCGCTGATGGCGGACAGTTCGGTGGATGATGAGGAAAGCGTCTCCACCCCACTGCCGATGTCTTTGATGATGCCCTGCAGTTTGTCGATGAAGACGTTGAACCAACGGGCCAGCTCGCCCACCTCGTCGCGGGTGTTGACCGCGAGGCGCATGGTCAGGTCGCCCTCGCCCTGGGCGATGTCCTTGAGCCCGGCCACGGCGGCATTGATGGGGCGTAGGATAGCCCGCGAGGCAAACAGGACGATCACGGCCACAATCAAACCCGCGACCAGGGTCACCATGATATTCGCATTGCGGATGGTATGGGATGCCGCTAAAAATTCACTCTGGTTCTGGGTGGCGCCGATGGACCAGCCATTGATGCCCACCGGAGCAAAACCGGCGATTTTATGAATGCCTTGAAATTCATATTCTTCCACGCCGGTCTCTTCGGCCTTCATCCGCCGGGTGATGGCATCCATCTCCTTGATATTGGTAAAGTTGGTCTTGAGAATATTCTCGGGTTTGGGATGGGCGATGCAAAGACCGTTTGCATCAGCCATGAATCCATAGCCGGTTTCGCCGATTTTGCGACCCGACACCAACTCGGTAAAATAATTGGCATGAATCACCAATCCAAATGTGCCCAGAAATTTGCCGTTTTTGGCCTCGATGGGGGCACAGGCCACGACGATCGGCTTGCCGGTGCTTTTGGACAGAACCATGTTGCTGAGAACGGCGTTGCCTTCCTGCCGGGCGGATTGAAAATAATCTGTGTTACCAATGTTGATGCCCTTGTATTCTCCGCCGCCTTCCAGCACACCGGTATAAATTTCACCATTGGCCGTGGTAACGAAAATTCCTTGATAATGGTTTCCCATATTGCGAAATTTAACCCGCATATCGGCGAATACGTCTTCAACCATCGATTTATTGGCCTGAACGCTGGAATGATCGACGGTTTCACTCAACTTGATAATTTCCTTCTGACTAGCCAGGACACGAGCCTTTTCAATTTCCGCCTGAACGACGCTGTCGGTTAATCTGGCCAGATCCGAGGCGATACCCTGGGCCTGATGCTTGGATAGCGCCATCAAGGCGGTCTGGGCCTTGGAAAAGGAAATGTAGCCTACGATAATCAATGGGATCAGAACGGCTGCGACACCGCCGATGATGAGTTTTGAAGCAATCGTCCGTAAATTGACTTTCATTATGAATTCCCCCTTAACTTGGTAATTGATGTGATGCAATTGGCCAGATGATCTCGTGAAACATTCTTGCACCGCAGCATGGGGTAAACATCGACATGGAACAAAGATCTTAACTCAGAAAGCATACGAGTCCATCAAAAGCGAACCGGTAGAACAGATGAACACAACCAATGGTAGCTTGCATTTTGTTTGGTTCAACCATCTGTATTATTGATGATAGCGTTAACAGGCGTTTTTATGATTTGTTTTATCAATGACAATATCGCCTATTGGGACGAATACTTTACCATAAATTGAAAATGAAGATGGTAATTGGCAAATAGTGGGCATTTATTCAGATGACCAAAGACTGCAGAGGATTCTGGTGAAGGGATTGATTCTTATTCGGGGCGTATGTGGGGGTGGCTACTAAAAATCAGAGGGGAAGCGAAGTTAATCGCTTCCCCTCTGATTTTTAGGCGTTAATCTGATTTTTAGACTTTAAACTGCTCCACCATCTGCTTGAGGCTTTCGGACAGCTTGGAAAGTTCCTGGGCGGACAGGTTGACCTGGCTGCTGCTGGTGGACATCTCGTTCATGGAGACGCTGACCCCGGCGATGTCCTGGGAAATTTCGCCCGATACGCTCGAGCTCTGGTTGACATTCTCGTTGACCTCCTGGATGCCCTGGGAGGCCTGGGCGACGTTGGTGGCGATATCCTTGGTGGCCGCGGACTGCTCTTCCACGGCCGTGGCGATGGTGGCCACCACCTCGTTGACATCGGTGATGCCCTGGGTCATCTGCTCGCTGATGGCGGACAGTTCGGTGGATGATGAAGACAGGGTTTCCACGCCGCCGGCGATGTCCTTGATGATGCCCTGCAGCTTTTCGATGAAGACGTTGAACCACTTGGCCAGCTCGCCCACCTCGTCGCGGGTGCTGACCTCGAGGCGCATGGTCAGGTCTCCTTCACCCTGGGCGATGTCCTTGAGACTGGCCACGGCGGCGTTGATGGGCTTGGTGATGCCCCGGGAGAGCAGAAATCCCATGACCAGCCCGATGACCAGGGCACCGACGGTCATGCTGACCATGCCGGTGAATGCGGTTTGCTCGTCGTGCTCGGCCTTTTGCGTCGCTTTAAACGTAAACGCTTCGATCTGCTTTAAAAACTGATCCAGTTCATGGTCCAGGGCCTCTTCTTCGGTTTCGACCTTTTCGGCCACGGTTTCGGCCTCGTGCAGCTTGCCCTGATGAATCAGCGTGAATGCCTGTTGAACATGCTGTTCGTAGCTCTTGTAGTGCTGGGCGATCTTGCCGAGCTGTGCGCCGGCATGCTCAAATTCCTGACGATCTTCATCGCTATGGGCTGTCTTTTGCGCGTTATCGATCATCTCCAGAGCTTTTTCCCCCCACTCGGTAACGGCTCGGGAAAGCTCGCCGATTTTTGCTTCGGCATGCTTTAATCCCTCGGCGGCGGTTTCTCTTTCAGCCAGGACTTCACCGAAGCGCAGGGCGCGCTCGAACCAGATGGCCTGGTTTAATTGATGAACGTTGATTTCGATGATGGCTTCGGTGAGCGGGATGTCCTCCTCGGCGATGGCCTTCAATTCATCACCGATGTGTCCGATTTTGATGATGCCGAATCCCGAGCAGAGGGCCATCAGCAGCAGGAGGATGCCCACCATGCCCATGATTTTCGTTCCGATGTTCAAATTTTTCATCATATTGTCAATTCCCTATCAGTTATTGGGGCCGGTTTCAGTTGCGATTGGTTCTGGACGACGGACCGGCTAACCGTCAAGCGCCATTGTTATGTTTGAGTCTGTTATCGCCACCCATGGACAATGCTTTACACTGGAAAAAAAGGGGGGAAATGGGGAGGCAAACCACCCGATGCTTTGGAGGCGGCGACTAATCGGAAAGGGATGTCAGATAGCTTTGGAGGTTGACCTTTTTGTTCGTCAACCCAAGCTTTTCACGGATATTTTTTCGATGCCATTGAACCGAACTCGGCGACAACCCCAGCATCCGGGCAATGGCCTTGGAGTTTTTGCCGTTGCGGATCAGATCGGCGATACGCATCTCGGTGGGGGCCAAATCCTGGTATTTCCAGAACACGGTCTTGGAGAAGCGGGACACGACATCGTTCAGATTCGTCTCGATGATCTTCAGGTAGGCCCTGGCGTCCGTATTGAGCTTGCAATTGCCAAGTTCTTCCATATAGGGAAACACGAAGCGTTTCAGGCTGACCATCATGTTTTCTTCCACGGCCCGTTTTTCGACCTCCCGATGATCCAGGGAGGCTTTAAGCGCCTGGTTGACCTTTTCCAGATAGCGACTTTTCTCGTCGAGTTCTTTTTCTCGCTCCTGAAGAGCCACGATCATTTTTTTGCGTTCGGTGATGTCTCGCACGACGGCCAGGGTATGAGGAGCATCGTTGATCATGGACCGGGTTATGCTGACCTCGGCATCAAAAAACGAACCGTCTTTGCGGGAAAAACGCCAGTCGAAGCATTGACGCATCCCTTGGTTGACTATTTTTCGTCTTTTTTGGAGCATATTGATGGATGATTGTCCGTCGGGTTGGATCTCTGGTGAAAAATCCTCGGCGGAGTGTCCGATGGCGTCCTCCCGGGAAATGTTGAATAACTCCTGGGCCCTTTGGTTGCAGTCGACGATAATTCTGTCCTTGATCACGAAAATGGCGTCATTGGCGGATTCAAAAAGCTGGCGGTAGCGGGTCTGGCTGGTGCGAAGATCGTGCTCGGTTTCATGGCGTTCGGTGACGTCCTGGAAGGTTTCGATGGCTCCGATTACATCTCCCCTGCCATTTTTGATCGGTGCGGCGGTAAAAAAGAGCCATTTGCCGGTTTCTCCCAGATGGGGGAAAAATGCCTCACCCTCGTAACCATCCTTGATCAATCGGGACTTTTGATAGTTACTCCCATAATATCGGCGAAACTCAGCGGCACTGGCGGAAACCCTTTCATCCAGCGAAATGACGGATACGGCGATGTCGGTTGCCGAATAGAATACCTCGAAAAGTCGGGTCAGGCTTTCAAAATCGATTATTTTTCTTAAATCCCAAGGCATCTTGCATCGGCTCGCTGGCATGTGGGTCGAAAAAATCAGTCTATCATGTTTTTCGGATGGTGTGTGGTTTTCTTGACCGATAAGGGCCGTGAAGATCGGCTGGCAATCGTAACGCAAAAAAATAGCTGGCTCGTGGCATATCTTAAGCATATACTGTGCATAATATATGCCCCCATGCTCCGCGTGGGAGCGCGCACTGCTGTTCACTTGAACGTGATGAGGGTTCCCAAGCGGAGCTTGGGAACCCGTTAAACGTTGTTTGCCCGCTGTGATGCCTAGAATAGCGAAATTGGCTTGATCGGAATGATGGTGATTTACGAAAAGTTACCGCCACCATTCACCGCCCTTTTGAGGATTGGCAGCCTTTTTTAACGGATTGGTCATCGAAGAAATGAACGATCATCACCCAAAAACGATGGTTCGTCGCAGGATATTTTTAGTCAGCATCGTCCTGATTCTGTTGTCGGCCTGTGAGGGGCCGGACCCCATCCGGATCGGATTCATGGCAGGAACCACCGGACGTGGGGCGGAGTTGGGGATCGCGGCGCGCGATGCAGTCCAACTGGCCGTGGAACAGTGCAATGAACACGGTGGGATCCGCGGCCGTCCGGTAACGTTACTGATCCGGGACGATCAACAACGTGTCGAAACCGCGGTGCAGGTCGTACAGGAGTTGATCGAGGCGGATGTCGACGCAATTATCGGCCCCATGACCAGTAATATTGCCCGGGCCATTATTCCCTATTTGAATGCGTCCCGGATCGTCGCCGTCAGCCCGACCGTATCTACTCAACGACTATCCGGCAAAGATGATTATTTTTTCCGGGTTAATCCCACCACCGATGAATCTGCAAGTTATAGCGCCGACCATCAACTGAAATCCGAAGGGGCTCGGAAATTTGTCGCCATCTACGATAGCGGCAACCACTCATACAGTGAAAACTGGTTGAAGAACTTCCAAGAACGATTCGTTGCTGGCGGCGGTCAACTATTAGCAACCATCCCATTTAAAAAAGACGAGCATCAATCCTTCTCAACGATCGTCCAAGCGGCGCTGGTGAACGATCCCAACGGTATCCTGATTATTGCCAATGCAATGGATTCGGCGCTGATATGTCATCAGATCCGCAAAAACGATCAGGGGATAATCATCACCATGGCCGGGTGGGGCGCCACCGAACGACTCACCGAGTTGGGTGGCAAGGCGGTGGAAGGCGTAACAACGGTTCGATTTTTCAGCCGGGACTGCCCGAATCCAGCCTATCAGACGTTTCGCAAAATCTATCTCGAGCGTTACCAAAAAGAGCCGGGTTTCCCCGGCGTCAATGCCTATGAAGCTGCGCAGGTTGTTTTAACGGCGCTCGATGCCCAAAAAGATAAGCAGGGTCTAAAAGCGAGTATTCTCTCCATAAAAGCGTTCGATGGGTTACAGGGTCAGATCCTTTTCGATGCCTACGGTGATGTCAAGCGTTCAAATACCGCCATCAGCATCGTTCACAACCAGGAATTCGTTGACATGGAGTAATGTGATGAAATCCCGCATCCCCCTGAAAAAGGATCTCACCCTTAGTATTGGTTGAAAAACCGTTGGAGGGTCTCCCGACGACGATTCGTTGGACAGCGGTTTCCACGCGTTCCTGCGCGTAACGCCATGTTATACGCCAATTGTCCCTTCGTGCCACGGCCCGTAGGAGCTGGCAACGCCTGCGACCCATCCCATCCGTCGCCATCGTCATCACGGCCACGGCCGCTCTTAGTGCCTTGCCTTGTTGCTAATGTTACATGCGATTGCCCTGGGAATCGGGGCAGGAGACCACCCGAACCCTGGTGTCGTAGTAAGGGGTGCCGTCACCCACGCGGCTGGTAACATCCCGGGTCAGGCGGTTCCATCCATGACCGGCCTTGATCCAGCCGCCGCGTTCGGCCACCAGACAATCGGTCCGGACATCCGGGTCGATCCGTAGCCGCGCACGAATCCGTCCCAACGGGCTCTCCACCCAAACCATCCCCTCGGCTTCCAGCCGCTGCCGTTCGGCGGCTTGCGGGTTCATTCGCACCGTTGGCAGGGGATCATGCTCGGCCAGGGTACGTTCGGAACAGATAAAACGATGGGGAGCGATGGTGAGCAGAGTATAGGGATAATCCGGTTCCGTCGTCTCCAGATCCACGGGGTCGACGGTGGTCATGAACTCGAACTTTGATGAGGGGGTCGGGAATATGCCATCCGTGTAGGGAACCATGGGGGCATCCAGGCGAAAGGGGCCCCGTTTAAGGCGCGTCAGGCTGCATCCCTGGCGGAGAATGGGTGCGCATATATTTTCCAGCCACTGGTCCACGCTACGCACGAACCGGTCGACAAAGGGAAATCGCCGGGCCAGTCCGCAGAACATCTCGAATTCCGACCGGCACTCTCCCACCGGCGCGATGGCCCGGTTAACCGGGCCTACATAGTTGTGGCCGTAGGTCGCCATGACATCCTGTTCCTCCAGAAACGTGGTGGCCGGGAGGAACACATGGGCCTGATCGGCCGTATCATCCAAAAAGTGTCCCGAGTAGACCACGAATTCGGCATTGCCGAAGGCGCGGGCTACCTTGGCCGAATTGGGGGCCATGCACAGGGGGTTGGCGGCGGTGATGACGATCATGCGGATCGGCGGATCGGCGGCGCTGAGGATTTCGTCACCGATGGTGGGCATCAAAAGGGTTCGCCGGGGTGGGTTGAGCCGATCTCCCCACCAGATCGGGTCATAGGGGCCATACTCCTCGAAACCCTGGCTGACCCCGCCCCCGGGGACGCCGATATTGCCGCAGATGGCGGCAAGGGCATCGATGGCGCGAATCGTGTAGTGGGCATGTTCATGGCGGTGCAGTCCCCAGCCAAGCAGCGTGGCCGTGGGATGGTGGTGGATGAGGGCCTGGGCCAGGAAATCGGCGTCGGCCTCGCTGACGCCTGCCATGCGGCATAGCGCGGCGAAACTGAACCGATCCACGAGGCGCTTGAAGCCATCCGCGCCCACGGTGTGATGATCGAGAAAATCGTTTTTCTCGGCGCCTTCGGCAAATATCCGTTTGGCGGCCGCCAGGGCCAGATAGATGTCACGACCCGGCGCCGGGGCGATGTGACGGTCGGCCAAGGCCGCTGACCGGTTTTTATACGGATCGATCAGAATGACCGGTGCGCCGCGTTTTTTAATTTCCCTGATAATCGGCACCAGGCTGATGTTGGTGGAAACAGGATTTCGTCCCCACAGGACCATTGCGGCGCTGTTGAGATGATCCAGGGGGTCGTGGGAAATGCGTTCTCCCAAATCCAGGTTCTGGGAGGCCTGGCCGGTTCCCCCGCACAGGGAGCCGCGCAGGGTGGTCACCCCTCCCAGCAGATTGAAGAAGTAGCGGTTGAGCAATTTAAGGGCCGTACGTTCGCCATAGCCCTGGTAGTGGAGGATGGCTTCGGGGCCGTCTTCACGGCAAATTTGTGTTATTCGTTCGGCGATGGCATCCAGGGCCTGTTCCCAGCTCACCCGTTGCCAGGCGCCGTGCTTGCGGGAGGAGCGCAACATGGGGTATCGCACCCGTTCGGGGCTGTATACCCGGTCGACGTAAAGCCCGGCCTTGACACAGGCCCGCCCCCGGGTAAGCGGGTGGTTCTCGGCGCCTTTGAGCGCGACGAGACGGCCAACTTTCACGACCGCCGACAGTCCACAGGTGTTGGGGCAGTCACGGGTGCAGGTGGTGTAAATGGTTCGGGTATCGCTGTTCATCGGCGTGTCCTTATATTCGTTCCAAAAAACCTGGTTCTTTGGGCTATGTCAGAGATAGATAGCTCTGCAGCAAAACTGCCGCGAGAATCCAGGAGTCAGAATACAAGAATTCAGAATCAGGCCTTCGCCTTCGGCTCGATCTATCAATGCAATCGACAGAGCGAAGCGCCATCAACATCATTCTGGCTCCTTGATTCTATGAAACTAGATTAAAATGGGATAGTTTCTGTCAACATTCAAACCGACCAAAGGTCGGCGGAGGCGCTGGATTCTGACTTCTGTAGTTTTCCCTTCACATGGACTTCAATTAATGTGCCACCCCGATGTAAGGCAATCGCATGGTGGTTTCCGGTTTGCTTTTCTTCCCAAAATTAGCGCGTCCATGAATGTCAAATGCCCAATGAAAAATGCCAAATGGTGGTATTCTATCTATTTTAAAATCGATTTCATTCTTCAATTGACATGTGGGCGTTGGCATTTGGCATTTTCCCACTTTCGGGAATGGTGCGTGTTCAGGAACGGCCGGTTTTGATTTTACTTGCGATTGCCCTGCGATCCCCATGCTTTTCAGTTTACAAATCCGTAGGTATTATTTACAAATATGTTTGTGGTTGATCGATTCGATACCCACTTCATGAGGAATGCATGATTACCGATGCAATCAAAAAACGCCTGAAGTCCACCCCCGACCGGGTCACGCTTTTCGTCCAGTGCCTGGTGGATGGCATCTATCCGGAAGTGGCGGAATCCATGCTCCGCATCTTCGACCGTTTGGGCATCGCCGTGGATTACCCCATGGACCAGACCTGTTGCGGCCAACCGGCATTCAATTCCGGCTATCGCCAGGCGGCCCGCAAGGCCGCCAAACATTTCATCGAGGTCTTCGAACAGGCCCCCCTGATCGTCTGCCCGTCGGGATCCTGTGTGGCTATGGTCCGCCACCACTATGCCACGCTCTTCACCGATGAGCCCACCTGGCAGGCCCGGGCCAGCGACGTGGCCCGGCGGACTTTCGAGCTGACCGAATTTCTCGTTGATGTGCTGGGGGTAAGCGATCTGGGAGCCGTCTACCATGGCCGGGTGACTTACCACGACTCCTGTCATCTGCTGCGCACCCTGGGGGTGCGTTCGCAACCGCGTGCGCTGCTTGCCCGCATCCGCGGACTGGAATTCGTCGAAATGGCCGATTCCGACCGCTGCTGTGGGTTCGGTGGCGCATTTTCCGTGAAATATCCAGACATCTCCACGGCCATGGTCGCCGAGAAAGTGGGGACCATCCTGGCCACTGGCGCGGATACCGTGGTGGGTTGCGACATGGGCTGCCTGATGAATATCGAGGGCTACTTAGCCCGCCACCATCACCCGGTACGGGTCAGGCATATCGCACAGTTACTGGGGCGTTAGTGCCCATCCAGAAATGGCCAATTTGCCCGACATCGGCGTTGCCCGATAAAAGTCGAAACGCCCAAGGTAGGTGATATTATTTGTTTTTGGTAAACGCTTGGACGGAGGGATGGCTTGGCCTTGGGGCTCAGATTTTTTCGTTCAGCAATGTTTGTAAATTCTTTTTTTTATTATGAATGCCCAATTTCAGGCGGATATTGCCTCTGTGAAACGTTACGCCACGTATCGTTATCCCAAGCAAGTTGGCAATCTCTTTGCTCGTACGCCATTGGCGGATTAAATCGGCAACGCGTGATTCCATCGGCGTTAGATTGATCGCTTCGGGGATGTCGCTCTTGGAAGTCTGGGAGATGTCTTGAAGTGTGGTTGCCACGACATCCAACAGGTCGTTCAGGTCTTTGTTGGGCCAACGCATTCTGATCGTATCAAAATGAGGAATCACTCTGTCATTCAGATTCTTGGCAAACGATTGAATCACATCGTTTTTTCGTTCTCACGATATTCCATAAGAATTTTTAAGGCGGCATTCATCTCCTCTATTCGATTGGTATTTTCTTGAGCTTCACATTCGAGTTGATGGAAGTCGCGTTGGCGCTTTTTTTCAACGTTTATCTTGAATAAGGCCATTTCGATAACCGATTTGATGTCACTGGCGCGATATGGCTTGATGATATAGCCAAAGGATACGGTTTCTTTCGCCCTTCCGACAATGGTGTCGTCGGAGAATGCGGTGAGATAGATGACGGGGATGCCATAACGGTCTTTTAACGCGTTGGCTGTATCAATGCCGTCCATTTCACCATCAATCTTGATATCCATCAGCACGATATCCGCTTTTTCCCTGGCGGTTAGATCAAGTGCCGCTTCCCCGGAGCTGACACTTCCGATCACGCTGTATCCCAGCTCCAACAATATCTCCTTGAGATCTTCCGCAAGAATCCGTTCATCCTCCACGATTAGAATGTTTGCACCGCCCATATTGCGTCCCATGCTCCTCGAGTTTTTGGGCAAAGCCAAATGGAAAAAAAGCCAGTTCAATCATAGAGATAATATTCCGGATACAATTCATTGGCACAGATGGGACAGATCGAGTGTGAACACTTTCCCATGCTGTGCGATTGAAGATAGGATTCGACGAACTCCCATACGCCATCCTCATTTTTAATTTTTTTACAATGGGAGCATATGGTTATAATATCGTCCGTGCCTGTCGTTGGGTTGATTATTTCTTCCAGGAATTTAATTTTTTTTTCTAAACGTCGTTCCATCGCGGCCTTGTGCAACGCCATTTCAACCACCGCTTTCAGCTCTTTGTTTCTGAACGGTTTCAGCAGATATCCATAGGGCATGGTCTGCTTGGCACGCTTCAAATAGGTGTCATTTGAAAAAGCCGTAAGATAGACGATGGGGATATTGGATATCCTTTTGATTCTTTCGGCGGCTTCTATTCCGTCCATCTGACCGTCGAGTTTGATATCCATCAACACAAATCCGATATTACCGTGACTGACCTTGTCGATGGCAGCCTCTCCAGTACTGACCCTGTCCAACCTGTTATAGCCAAAATCCTGTAAGGTTAGAACAAGATCTTCGGCAAGAATCAGTTCGTTTTCAACAATCAGGATACCATTCCCGGGGCTGCTTTTACCAGGCTGCTTTTCCATTGAATAACCGTTTCCAATCCATTCTGTGAGTTGAGTTCCAGAGATCCGTGCAATTGTTCAACCATGAGAGAAATAAGTCGTAAACCCAGTGTCCCTGCGTTTCGCCAATCAAACGTCGGCGGCAGTCCGATACCATCATCCTTCACGCTGAGCGCTATTTCTTCGTTACCGATCTGTTTGGCTGAAATGTGAATGGTTCCCCTTTCTTTACCGACAAACGCATATTTTAATGAATTCGTAACCAATTCGTTGATGATCAGATCACAGTAGACTGCCTGGTTGAGATCCAAATCAACATCGTCAAATTCATATTTGATCTTAAACTGATAGGAAAAATTATCATATACCGACGACAGGTCGCGAATCAATTTGCGAACATAGTCCTTTAACTTAACGATCGACAGATCGTTGGTTTGATGCAGGGTTTCGTGGATCAATGCCATGGACCGGACCCTATCCCGGCTTTCCATCAGCGATTTGCGAACGACCTTGTTCTCATGATGCTTGACCTGGAGATTTAGCATGCTGGAAATCACGGCGAGGTTGTTTTTGACCCGGTGATGAATTTCTCTGAGCAGGGTACCTTTTTCCTGAAGGGCTTTACGCAGAAGCGCCTCTGATCTTTTAAGATCCGTGATGTCAACACGAAATCCAACCGTACTACCATTTTCCATTTTACGTTCGACAATTCTGAGCCATCGGCCGTCGTTGAGTTGTTGTTCAAGATTGCTATCACAGTGTTGATGGTGGGCCATTCTTTCGGAAATCCAGTGTTCCACATCACCCCGGGCTTCTGCGTATTGACCGCGATAGGCGCCCTGCCTGATGATCTCCTCAAATTTGGCACCCGGTTGGATCAGATCCGTGGAATCTTTATAAATATCCAGGTATTTATTGTTGCACATGACCATTCGATCGTTGTTGTCATAGATAACAAACCCTTCGTCAATGGTATCAATGGCCGCCCTGAGGCGTGCCTCACTCACTTTTTGGGCTTCTTCGGCTTCCAACCGGCGACGGATATCGCGGGAGATGCCGAACAATGCGGGACGTCCGTTCCATGTCCCCGGGGTGACTTTCGTTTCCACCGGTATTGAACTGCCATCACGGGCCAACAGCGGAATCGGACAAAATTCGGCCTGGCCGGCTAACATCTGATGCACAATTTCAATTGCCTCTTGCCGACGCTCGGGCGGGTGGACCTGGGTCACATGCATGGTTGTCAATTGGTCGACCGTGTAGCCCAGACGTTTTTCCACAACGGGGTTCGTTTCAATAATCCGTCCCGTATCATCCAGAATGAAAAGATAATCATCAAGACTCTCGAAAAGTGTCTTCAGATTGCGCTGACTGACCTGCAAGGCCTGATCGGTTTGGATTTTCACCAGCGCGGCGGCCATCTGACCGGTAATGGCCTCTAAGCTGGATCTGGAAAACTCGCTGAACGTGTCATCTGTGCTCGAAGCAACATTGAGACAGCCGATGATTTTTCCCTCATGGGACATGGGAACAACAGCCACTGCACGAAGACCGAAAGAATCACGGTTTTTTTTGTCATCAGCGCTCAATCCGTAACAATCCAGCATTTCTCGGTAGGACTGAAAAATGGGTTGTTCCTTGGATACCAGCTTTGCTTGCGGAGAATTTTTGTCCAGGGAGGATACAGCCTCTACAAAATCAGGGGGCATATCACGGTGAACCCTCAAGGTTAAACCACCGGTTTCCGAATCCATCAGATAGATGCCGCCGCAATTCGCCTCCTTTATCTTCAGGGCCGCATTCAAGCAGATGTCCAGCGCTTGATTGAAATCGCATACATGAATCAAGGCCGTGCTCAAATCCCGCTGGGTGCGCATCAATTTTTCGGTTAGCTTGTTTTCGGTTATATCGCGTGCGATGTGAACGCAACCCTCCAGTTGGCCGGTTGAATCCAATAAGGGGGAAACCCTGACGAAAAAATTTACACCCAACTGTTCTTCATAAATTTCTGCAGTATGCGCTTGGCCATCCTTGAGAAGTTTGGCGTGGGGACAATACGACGGTGGTTCTGGTTGACCATGAAATAATATGTGACATTTTGGTAGGTTGCAGGAGATTTTGTCGATGCCCAGTGAATCGGCCATGGGGCGGTTCATTTTTTTTACATTGTAATTTTCATCCACAATCGCGATCAGGTCCGGTACGGAATCAAAGGTGCGTTCCCATCCCTCATTGGCGATACGCAGTTTACGTTCCGAATGCATAAGGGCTTCGGTTCGTCGCAGGACTTCTTTTTTTAGCCGGATATTCCACAACCACATCATAACCAGTACGAGTGACAACGATCCGACAATCATACTGAAAAGAAATTTATATTTTTCCCAGAGCGACGTCTGCAATTGATAGGTGACACCCAGCCATTTGCGATTGATTCGCTCGAGAACGCCTTTCTTACGGGCTAATTCGATTCCTTTTTGCATAAGGGAAAGAAGCACGGTGTTTCCTTCTTTTACGGCCATACAATTGAGACCGACGAACACCGGGTCCCCCACTTTTTTGATTTTCTTGATTAGATTATTTGAATAGAGGTGAAACTGAACAATTTGTTCGTCACCAATCAATGCATCGGCATGTCCGGCGATCACCATATCCGTGGCTTCAGCGAAGTTGTTTGCGTCAAGTGTCTGAAATGAGATGTTTTGCGATTCTAGAAATTCTTTGGCATAATCACCCCGTTGCATGGCAATGATTTTGCCGTTTAAATCCGCGAGGCTTTTAATGTCCGGCCTGTCCGAGGCAATGTAGATGTAAGCCGGCACTTTAAAAACCGTCGATGAAAAATCAAATAGCGTATCTCGCTTCTGACTATAAAAAAGACTGGTCAGAACATCTGCCTGCCCCGACTTGATCGCTTCCTGGGCATCAATGAATGAAGCATCCGTAAAGTGTGTTTTAAACCCCAATTCGGTAGATATCCACCTGACCAATTCGATGCACATCCCGTTGTGCTCGCCCTCTTTCTCGACAAATTCGAATGGTGGATAAACGGATTGACTGGCAAAGATGATCGGTCCTTTTTTCTGGATGAAATTTTTTTCAGTTGCCGTAAGACGCTGGGCGAAGCCCTGGTGGCTAACAAGCAGAAAAAGAAAAATGTATAAACCAATCTTGCGTATATTTATCATGTTTTCAATATGATCAGCGCTATCTGTTTTCATAGTCCTAAGTATAGGGAAATATGATATTCTTTTCTTCTTGTACCTGCGGCAATCGCGCCATTCGTTCAAATTAGGTCTTTTTTATTGAACTTTCTGTTTCCGTAAGAAAAGTGCCAGCTAAAATTTAGCCTCAACATCTATTTTAAAAGCATTTTTTATTGTGGTGCAAGGCATATCCATGATCCTGATTTATGGGTTTTATGAGGGATTGAAGGGTTTATTATTTTGTGTTGTGAATAAAGTCGTCAAGCTTATTCCGGTCCAGTTTATTTCGTCTTGCATATCAAACGGTTAATTTTTGCTTGAGATGTTGTGGGTTGCAGGTCGGCACGGTATCTCAGGTTTTTAACTGTAACTAGCCTGTATAAAAAAGGTGATTTTCTGTAAATCATTCTACCTTTAAAATATGAATGACCATACTACTACAGGCCCCTATCAATGGGGTACGGTCCTGTCACGGAAAGAAAATCCAGTACATTTTCGCATAGGTTCTCGATGTCGCTGCCATTTTTGCGATCGAACAGGTTAAATTGTCAGCCATTTTTCTCGCCGTGGTTATGGGTAAGATCTTTTTTACAGATTTTTTCACGCCGATAAGGAGGCATGTAAGGCCAGCGGCCAAAAATGAATCAAATGCTGGGCGATATCGGGAAACGAATGAGCATCGTAGTCGCGGTAGTAAATTGATTATCTGCCGAATTGATTCTGGTTTGCCCCGTTTATCAGAGGACCACTCCTATTGTTCATCCGGTGAATAAACAACTTGAGAGCAAGAATTGGTTACAGGATGATATTGCAATAATACTGTCAATTAAACGAGAATTTAATGTCATTTTATCTACTTGAATATATTATAAATCAACCGATACCTGATATGTAATTAAACTACTGATACCCAATGGATAATGGTCAATCGTCTATTGAACAAATCAAAAGAAAGGAAATGGCGATGAAAAAAAACGGAAGGGATTTTCTTATGCGTTTGAACCCGTTCAGCATCAAAGGGAAAATGTATCTTATTATCGCAAGTGTTATTTTTCTTTTTTCAATACTCACAATGATGAGTTTAAATACACTCACTAAAATTCGAGATATGGGCGTTAAAAAAGTCGGAACAGCTATGCTCGTGAACCAGAAAGAAAAGGTAAAAGTTGTAACCCATAGTTTGGCCGTGGCTTTAGGGCATGCTGTAGAAGTAATCTACGATAACGATCAGAAAGTAGACACCATTCGCGGATTGATCAAAGATGTTCGCTTCGAGACAGACCAGTCCGGGTACTTCTATGTATTTGAAGGAACCACCAGTATCGCTCATCCTGTTAATGAATCGCTACAGGGAAAAGACATGAGTGACATAGCAGATCCCAATGGTGTTTATTTAGTAAGGGAACTGTTTCAAGCGGCTAGCAGGGGCGGGGACTTCGTAGAATATATTTGGGAAAAACCCGGACATGGTCAAACGCCCAAAATCGGATATGCTGAAAAAATACCAGGAACCAGCATGTGGGTGGGAACCGGAATATATATTGACAATATTTCTGCCTACCAGGCATTGATGGCAAGTGAGATAAAAGGTTACTCAAAGAAAAAAGTAACCCACATGCTTGTCATCGGAAGCGCCATTCTTGCGTGTATCTTGAGCTTTAGTCTACTGATGGTTTTTTCTATCGTAAAAAAACTCAAACAAATTATCATTTTTGCTGAACGCTTGGCCGAAGGCGACTTTCTCTCGCATATGCAGATTTACGGCAACGATGAAATCGACAAGGTAGGATTCGCATTAAATCGAACTGTCGACACTTTAAGTGGACTTTTCAGAGAGGTTGCTGGCGGTGCAAGCACTTTAACTTCCTCCTCCAAGGAAATGGCCGAGATAGCCTTACAGCTAAATTACAACTCGGAAGATATGGCAATGCGTTCTCAAATGGTAGCAAGTGCCGCTGAACAAATGAGCGCCAATATTGAAAGTGTCGCAACGGCCAGTGAACAGACGTCGAGCAACGTCAATTATGTCGCCGGTTCAGTCGAAGAGATGAGTGCTACTGTAAGAGAGATCGCAAAAAATTCTGAACATGCCAGAACCATAACAGCTACGGCTGTATCGAAAGCTCAAAATGCTTCAGAAAAAGTAGATCATCTTGATGTAGCGGCGTTATCAATCAGTAAGGTAATTGAAGTGATTAACGAGATCTCGGAGCAAACAAACCTGCTGGCCTTAAATGCCACCATTGAAGAGGCCAGGGCCGGTGAAGCCGGTAAGGGATTTGCTGTTGTTGCCAATGAAATCAAAAAACTGGCCGGGCAAACCGCAAGCGCTACCGGTGAAATTAAGCAAAAAGTGGAAAGCATCCAAGCAGCTTCAACTGAAACAATTGACGATATTAGAGGAATTTCAAAGTTCATTACAGAAATCAACGATATCATTTCGGGAATCGCTTCGGCTGTTGAAGAGCAATCATTCGTTGCTGGTGATGTGTCAAAAAATGTCGTCGATGCATCCCAGGGGATTGTCGAAGTCAATTCAAATGTCTCTGAGAGCTCAAGGGCGGTAAAACAGATCGCTCATGAAATCAGCACAGTCAACGGATCCGCTGGTCATATGGCCATCAGCAGCTCTCAGGTAAAAGTCAGTGCCACAGATTTACAGAGTCTTGCCGACCGGCTTTCCAGCTCCCTTGACAGATTCAAAATTAAAGCCGCCGCTTTCGATATCGGAAAAGTAAAATCTGCACACCTTAAATGGAGAACTCAGCTGGAAGGAATTATCCATGGTGGTCAAACAATGAGCGCCGAAGCGGTTACCAGCCATTATGATTGCGACTTCGGTAAATGGTACGAAAGTGCTGATGCCACAAAATTCAAAAACAACGAAACCTTTAAGACAATCGGACATACTCATGAAAACGTGCATCGATTGGCGGAGGAAATTGTCATTGCATCGAATAAAAATGATATGGATCAGGCAAAAAAATTGATGGAAGCTTTTGAAAATAGCCGTGAAGAGATGTTTGTCGCCTTGGACGCGTTGTATCGTCTTTAATCAAGGCATCCTGATGCAATACAACGCATTTTTCGATCAGATCCTGATTATCCTGCAAAAGATAAGGCGTTAAACAAAAAACCGTCACTTTCCATGAAGTGAGATTTAATGCGTTAATTGTCGCTGAATTATCGTAATCAAAATGCTTTCAAAAGACCGATGAACAGGAGGTGGATGAATATGAAAAATGAAAAAAGAAAACAAAAAGCATTGGAAATATTAACGACTGTCGCCAATATTCTTCTCGAAAACTCATCTCGATTAAACAAATATCAATCTAAAATAAGCAGGTTATTGGATAATGCCTGCGATTTGGAGAGTCGTCAGGAAATATTGAACATCCTCCTGCGGAGCAAACATTATGAGTTGATGGAAAGATTAAATCAGCTTGAACAGTTAATGGCGTCTCAATACCTTGACCAACCGGATAGCTAAGCGTTGCAGTTGCTTATTTTCCAAAAGAACGATTGCTTTCCCTCTATTGCCGGAATGCTTGGCAAACAAAAAGAAATTGTTTATAAAATTATGGCTTGGGTGGGGTTGTCGTTCAGGAAGCCGTTTCAACCTAATCTGAGCGATTGCCGCGCTTGCTGCAGATACAAGGAAGATGGATTTTCGCCATAGTTGCCTATGCGGTAAGCCATCTGACGCCGTCGGTGCGGCTAGCTTGGCAATACCGAAAGGGTTTCAAATTTTGAAGGGTAATATCGGCGTCATCCGTTGTTGATACAGCTGCATTTCGAAAATACCAAAATTTGCAACGATCAGCTTAGGTTCAATAGTGGAGGGGGGCATGCACGAAAAGTCAGATCTGAAAATCCTTGTCGTTGAAGATGATAAACGAATGTCCGAGAGCATCCGCCACCTGATTTTTTCACAAGGGTATGCCGTGAAAATAGCGATGAATATCAGTGATGCGCTGTTTGCTTTGATTTTCAACAACTATGATCTTGTTATCTTGGATTTGAAACTTGAGAACCAAAGTGGTTTTATCATCATGGATTATCTTTCTCAAAAAATGATAGATACTCAGGTTGTTGTCATTACTGGCCAACACTCTGCAGACCATTTTGTCACCGCCCAAAAAAAAGGCGTTGCTGGTTATCTGAAAAAACCATTTGAACCCGAAGATCTACTCCATTTAGTTGAGAAAGTGATGGCTAATCGCTAACCGCTAATCGCTCACCTTGGGTTTTTCGTTCCCACCGGATGACCGTTTTTAAGCCTCGCTCGGAAGTGATTTCCAAATGGCCATTCAATTGCTCGACCATCAAGGAGATCAGACGCAGCCCCAATGTTCGCGGCGCTTCCCAATCCAGCCCCTGGGGCAAGCCGACACCGTCATCCGATACGCCGATTATGATTTCGTCGTCTTGGGTACACGAAGAATGAAGAACGATCTTTCCCTTCACGAGGCCAGGGAACGCGTATTTCAAAGCATTGGTGACCAATTCATTAACGATCAATCCACAACAAACGGCCTGATCGATATCCAGGTGAACCTCCTCCAGATCGTAATGGATCGAAATGTGATCGGCCTCGGAGGCGTACAGCGATATCAGATTCGATACAATTTTTCGGATATAATCCTTAAATTGGATCACCGAAAAGTCTTTGGCCTGATAGAGCGTCTCGTGGATCGCAGCCATGGTCATGAGCCTGGACTGACTTTCGGTTAAATAGTTTGAGACGTTATCGTCTTGAGATCGTTTGGCCTGAAGATTCAGCAGGCTGATCATGATGGCCAAATTGTTTTTTACACGGTGATGGATTTCTTGGAGCAAAACCTCTTTTTCTTTAAGGGTGTTGTGAAGGCGTTCCTCGGCGCGTTTTCGATCCGTGATATCCTGGAGGATACCCAGGGCACGGCACGGTAAGCCTTGATCATCCCGGGTAAATACTTTTCCTGAATCGAATATCCACTTCCACTCACCGGATTTGGTCCGCAGACGGTGTTCTGTTTGGTAGTTCGGGGCCCGTCCTTCCAGATGATCATTTAATGCGATCATCACCGGTTCGACATCGTCGGGGTGGATTATTTTTTCCCAGCTGCTCACATTGGGTTCAAGTTCATCCAAGGTGTAGCCGATTATTTCCGCCCAACGATCGTTGAATATGACTTCACCCGTCTTGACATTCCAGTCCCATAACCCCAGATTTGCTCCTCGCAATACCAGCTCCAGGCGTTCTTCGCTGATGCGAAGTGCTTTTTCCGCTTTATCGTGCTCGGCAATCTCTGCCGTCAGGCGTTTTAGCATCTGCCTCAACTGGCGGGTCATTTGGTTGAAAGATTTCGTCAATTCGCTAATTTCAAGTATTCGGCTAGTTTCCGGGACATGGGTGTTCCCTATCTCGGTGGCCAGCGAGCGAGCCGTCGTATTCAATTGTGAAATCGGCTGGCTTATTTTTTGTGCCGCGATGATACCGATGACTATAGTAATGGTGAGGAACCCAAAGATCAGAATCGCGGTAATACTATTGTTCTGATATATTTTAGCCATGAAATCCATTTCAGGAATGACGACAACGACGAGCCATTCAAGGCCATATTCGTCATTGATGAGCGAAACTTGTAAGAAATGACGCTTGCCTTGAATCCGGAATTCCAGATGCTGGGTACCTGCGATCGAGAAATTGTCGCCGAAGCGCGTTGAGAGCACCTCGGCTGCATGACGAATGAGCGGGCTTTCGCTTTCAAGGGCGCTAAACCGTTTGGGGGCAGTTTGGGGATTTGGCCTGCTGAAAAGCTTCCCCGGTGTCGATGCCGCAACCATCAGCCCGGATCGCTCCATTATGAATGCCTGGCCCGTTTTACCGATCTTGAGACGTTTCAGGAAGTCACTGATGTGGGACAAGAAGAGGTCCACCGCGACTACGCCCAGCAATCGATCCTGCTGATCATAAATCGGAACGCTCGCCGCTGTGGCCATGTCCTGGCCCGTGAAGAGAACGTAAATATCACTCCAGGTCGCCGCTTTTTTTTGAACCGCACCCGTATACCAGGGGCGCGTCCGCGCATCGAAATCCTGAACTACCAGTAGTTCTCTCGTTGGATTGCCCGAATTATCAGTAGCAGACTTTCTGAACGGCCCTCTTTTGAAACCATCCGTCGAAATGACATATAGGTTGCCTGCCGACCCTTCACGACCGGCATTGACGAGTCCGCCGTCAGTGTTGCCAAAATAGATGCTTGTCACCGAATCGTAAATCTTGACCTGATTCCAGAAAAGCCGTTCCAACGCCGGAACATCCTCAATCTCGGTTTCCCCGTGGCTGATGGCATTGGCATTCAGTTGATTGATGCGGTGGGGGATTGCCAGGAAAGCGGTTAAATGATCCTGAATCCGGGAGGTGATTTCATCGCGCAAATGCCGGGAGACCGCATTTACTGCCCGTTGCCCATTTTTAAATGAGACATATCCGGTGACGGCAACGGAAAAAAAGACCAGCGAGACAAATACCGTAACCAGTATCGATTGTATCGGGTAGCGCTTCAATGGCTCCTCTGAGGCTTTGATCATCGTTTCGGCCAGAAGGCACCTGGTTCCCACGCTCTGCGTGGGAACCCATGTTTCCAGGCATGATAAACACGGCGCTCCCACGCAGAGCGTGGGAGCGAGACGACATGGACCGTTGGCCGAAATGATGATCGAGGCCATCCTCTGGCGATTGTCTATTCATGACAATAACCGAAAGATCACACAAGGTCAAATCTTGTCCGTCAATCTAACAGGTTGAATTTAATTTGTATAATATAAAATTTTGTTATAAATATCATTCAATAAATTAAAAAGCTAAAAATTTATTTAAAACTTTCAAAAAATATAGCCATATGCTAACAAAAAAATGCTATCCCAAAATAAAGATTATCCTGTTGTCCTGTGTTCAACGAACTGGGGTTGAACACTCGGCATTAAAAAAAAAGCCGGTCGCCCGGCGCTGAATGATCTGTATTTAACCGTGTTGAAACCGACCAAAGGGAGGGACAAAGAGGATGAAAACAACACAAGCAAAATGGATCGGGATTCTGCTGGTAGGGGTGGCGATGATACTCTTCGGTGGCATCGCCCAGGCGGCAAAACCGATTGTCATCGGTTGCCCGCTCTCCACGGCCTTTCTTTATGGATGGGATGCCGAGCGGGGCGCTACCCTGGCCATCGAGGAAATCAATGCCCAAGGCGGCGTGGATGTGGATGGCAAAAAACGGCCACTCAAGATCGAAGTCATCGATACACGGGACCTTGAGCCCGGGGTCCCGGTCAGCGAAGCCCTTTTGGCTGTAGAGAAACTCATCCTGGATAAGAAGGCCGATTTTCTCGTCGGCGGTCCGGTGCGCTCAGAAGCCGCCCTGGCGGCCATGCCGCTATTAAGCAAATATAAAAAAGTTTCGATTCTCACCACCGGCGTGCTGACACCCAAATATCACGCCATGGTGGCGGAGAACTATGACAAGTTTAAATACTGCTTTCGGATTCACGGTGAAGCCAAGAATCTGGTGGGGGAAATTTTTGCCAATTTTGCCGATCTTAAAGCCAAGTACGGCTTCAACAACCTGTTCATTATCGCCCAGGACGTTTCCCACGCCAGGGGAGCCGCCAATATTATCAAGAAGGTGGCCACCGGCAAGGGGTGGAACGTCACCGGCCTGGAAATTTATCCCACCGGCGCCACCGACTTTTCCATGGGCCTGCTCAAGGCCAAAAAAACCAACACCGAGATCATCAACATCTGGATGGACATGCCTGAAAGCGCGATTTTACTGAAACAGTGGTATGACATGAAGATCCCGGCGCTGCCCTTCGGATCCACCCTGGCCGCGGCCGAGCAACCCGGTTTCTGGGATGCCACGGACGGCAAAGGCGAATATACGCTTTGCAACGTGGTCAATGCCGGCAACGCGCCTTCCCAGGCCACCCCGTGGACCATGAAGTTTTACGATGCCTACACCAAACGCTGGAATGTCGAACCCGAGGGGCTGGGGACATCCAGCAGCTACATGGCGGTGTACGTTCTCAAGGACGCCATCGAACGAGCCGGCTGTTTGAAGCCGGACAAGGTGGTGGCGGCACTGGAGCAGACCGATATGATGGGGGTTTATGGTCGACTGCGTTTCGATCCCAAAAGCCACCAGGTCATCCCGTCAACCGATCCCAAAGAAGGGGCCGTGGGCACCATCTTGCAGTGGCAGGACGGTAAACGCGTGGTCGTCTATCCCAAGAGCATTGCCACGGGAGAAATTCAGTTGCCGCCCTGGATGGGGAAGTAGTTTCCATGGATATTCTGATTTATGGAACCATCAACAGTGTGGCCCTGGCACTGTATGCCCTGGGATTTGCCCTGGTCTACGGGATTTGCCGCCTGCCCAATTTCGCCCATGGCGCCCTGTATGTACTCAGCGGATTCATCGCCTGGACGGTGCTTAACACGCTGAAAGCCAACCCGTGGGTGGCGGTCGTCGCCGCCTTGCTCGTCACCGGCTTGATCGGGGCGATTATCTACCGTGTTTTTCTGATTCGCGTCAGAGGCATGGAAATCTCCGAGATCATCGCCTCCTATGCCATTGCCCTGGCCATTCTCGAGGGGTTGCGGTGGGGCGGTTTCAAGGGCATGACCTATACGCTGCCGGTTTTTATCGAGGGCAGCGTGACCATTGCCGGAATTTCGGTCGATTATCAGCGTATCCTTTCCGTCGTCATCGGCGCGGCACTGGTGGGCGGATTGTGGCTCTTCACCCGATTCACCCGGGTGGGGCTGGCGCTCAAGGGAATGGCCCAGGACGAGCGGGCGGCCCTCATGCTGGGCATCGACTCGGACACCATGGCCGTTGTGGCCATGGGACTGGGGTCCATGCTGGCGGCCTTTGCCGCCATGCTGCTGCTGCCTTTAGGAAACATCGTGGTCGAATCCGGCTACAATGTTCTCATCCTGGCCATTGCCGTGTGTATCGTCGGCGGGATCGGCAGTTGGATGGGGGCGGTCCTGGCCGCCTTTATCATCGGGTTTGCCCAGATTCTGACCGTCGTCTACCTGGGGTCTCATTTTCAAATGATGATTGCCCTGCTGGCCATCATCCTTACCCTGATCGTGAAACCGTCGGGACTCTTTGGACAGCAAAAGGAATTGGAGGAACGCGTTTGAATACCACTGCTGAACCGCGTCGCAAAGAAAGGATCGACCGGGGCATCAAGGTGCGCACCGAAGGTCTCTATGCCCTGATGTCCTGGAAGGAACTTTCCTATCTGATCGCGCCCCGATTCGTTTTGATCGCCGGGCTGCTGTTGCTTCCCATGGTCGTTCCCGGCATGTATTGGCAGCGGGTGATTTCCATCGTCTGTATTTACGCGCTGCTGGCCGTCGGATTCGATTTTCTGGCCCATTATGTAGGGCTGGTTTCCCTTGGCGGGGCCTTTTTCGTGGGCGTCGGCGGCTATCTGACCGCATTGTTAAACACCCAATGGGGCTTTAGCCCCTTGATCGCCATGCCGGCCGCCGCCATTCTGGGCGGTATTTTTTGTACCGTGCTTTTACTTCCCTGTCTGCCTCTCCGAGGCGTCTACTTTGCCATCGTGACCCTCATGTACCCGCTTTTTCTCGCGCGCATGATCGAGGCGCTCGATATCCTGGGGGGCACGGACGGTATCATGGGCATCGACAGTTTTCCCTACCTCTGGATTGAGAAATACGGGGTGATTGTCGCCCTGCTCGTGATCCTTTTTGGTATGCGACGACTGGTCAATACCGATCACGGTCTGGTCATGCGGGCGGTGAAGGATAACGATCAGGCCGTCAGGGCGTCGGGGATCAACGTCACCCACTACAAGGCCCTGGCCGTATTTATCGCCGCTGCCGTGGGCTGCCTGGCCGGCGCCTTTATGGTGCACACCTACATGTGGGCGGGAATCTCCACCTTTGCATTGGATTTTTCGGTCCTGCCCATTGCCGCCACGGTGATCGGCGGTGGCGGAACCCTGGTCGGACCGGTCCTGGGATGCCTGATTCTTGTGCCGATTTCCGAATTGCTGCGTGATTTCGGCACCCTGCGGATCGTTTTTTACTCTTTGATTTTACTGGGTTTTATTGTCTTTCGGAGTGAAGGCCTGATGATTTATGGTCAGCGAAAATATGAGCAATTTGAAAGATGGACGGACATATGAGCGACGCACCGCTTCTCAAGGTCGAAGGGATCAGCAAAGCCTTTGGTGGCATCATGGCCCTTTCAGATGTCAGCTTTGATGTGAAGGAAGGAGAAATTCTAGGCATCATCGGGCCCAACGGGTCCGGCAAGACAACCATTGTCAATTGCATTACCGGGTTTGTGAAAATTACTTCCGGACGGATATTCTTCCGAGGAAAGAAAATTTCCGGGAAACCGCCCCACAAGATCGCCCAGATGGGGGTGCTGCGAACCTTTCAGATCATGCGGCCCTACTACAGCCTGCCGGCCTACAAGAACTTGGTGATTCCCCTTTGCTCGCCGCGTGCCAGACGTACCGGTGGATGGCGGGGTGGGGGAAAGCTGGGCGACCGGGCCACCGTGGGGATCGATATCCTGGAGGAAATCGGCTTTGAGCGTGACTCGTATGTGCCCTACAAAATCACCAATACCCTGCCGACTGGGTATCTGAAACGCCTGGAACTGGCCCGTTGCCTGGCGCTCAAGCCCGAGCTGGTTATTTGCGATGAGGTGTTTTCAGGGCTCAGCATGAGTGAAATCGCCAGCATGGTGCCGCTCATTGAACGGCTGCAGATGGACGGCATCACCATCATCATGATCGAACATCGCCTGCGGGAATTGTTCCGTGTGGCTAATCGGGTCATGGTGCTCAATTTCGGTGAGAAATTGATCGAAGGGGATCCGGAGACGGTGATGGCCGATCCGCGGGTCAGGGAAGCCTATTTCGGCTCCGAGGAGATCGAGGAGGTGATGAAGCATGCTTGAGGCGAGCGGGTTGATGGTCTTCTATGAGAATATGCTGGCCCTCAATAACGTGCATATCCGTTGCGATAGCGACCAGATCGTCGGCGTGTTCGGGGCCAACAGCGCCGGTAAATCGACCCTGATGTACGCCCTTTCCGGCATTGTCCTGGACATTCAGAAGAAAGAAGCCATGGCCGGCGGCGAGCGCATTACCATTGCCGGTAGCGTTTGTTACGACGGCCGCGAGGTGATGAATATGCCGCCCAGCCGTCGGGCCAAAATGGGATTGGTGTTGTGCCCCGAACGCCGACGGATATTCAAGGAAAGCACCGTCCTGGAAAACCTTAGGATTGGCGGCTATCTGGCCACATCGGCCCAGGCACGGGAAACCCTGGACTATGTGATGCATATTTTCCCCCCACTGGTAAAGTTGAGGAATCGAATTGGCGGTTTTTTGAGCGGCGGCGAGCAGCAGATGCTGGCCATCGGCCGTGCGTTGATGGCCCAGCCCAAGATTCTGCTTCTGGATGAACCGCTTTTGGGGTTAAGCCCATTGATGCAGGCCATGCTCATGCGCGCCACGCGTGAAATCCGCGATCAGAGAAAAATCAGCATCATCGTGACCGAGCAATACGCGCGACCGGTTTTTCCCATCGTCGATTATGCCTTCATCCTGGAAAACGGTTCTGCCGTATTGGAAGGCACGCAGGAGGCGTTGATGGGGAATCCGGATGTAAAGGCAGCCTATTTCGGAGTTTAAGGTGTGCCCTTCCAGAAACGGCATCTTGCACCCGATTTTCTGCGTTGGGCGGCGCATTCGAATCCTCGAAATATTACATATATTCCTCCGGTTCGAACGCGCCGCCCGCCTTGAACTCGGGCGCAAGCTACCATTTCTGAAATGGCACACGAGCGAGTCCATTACAAATGTCCAATTGGCCCGATATCGGCGTTACGCGAAAAATTCAATCCTCGGAATATCAACTATATGCACCCCAAGGGCACTTCCTTCGGGCGCCTGTGGTTAAATTTTTCGGGCGCCTTGATCTCGACTCAATTCATTTCGCTCCCATGCTCCGCGTGGGAGTGCGCACTGCTGTTTGCCTGAACGTGATGAGGGTTCCCCAGTGGAGCTTGGGAACCAGTTAAAAGGGCACTATAGTGAGTCTGGCCTGATAACGGATAGGCTTTATAGCTGTTCATAGCTTGGCGATTGGAACGGAAATGAATTATGAACAATACCGCGGCAACATTTGAAAACGAACTGACCTTTACCCGCTTCGATCGGATGAGCGAGACCTACGCCGACAAGACGGCGCTGGTCTATCTGGGCACCCACTTCACCTACCGGCGTTTACGAGAACTGAGTGAACGTTTTGCCGGCGCCTTGTCGGACCTGGGGGTGGGCAAAGGCCATCGCGTGATGATCTATATCCCCAATTGTGCCCAGTGGGTCATCGCGTTTCTGGGCATTCAGAAGGTCGGTGCCGTGGTGGTGCCGGTGGCGCCTATCTACACCTCCCATGAGATCTCTTACATGATCAAGGACGCGGAGGTGGAAACCGTCATCTGCGTGGATACGAACTTTTGCTATGTCAAGGAAGCCCTGGCGCAGACCGATCTCAAGCGCGTCATCGTCACCAACCTGGCGGATACGCTGCCCGTCGGCAAACGCATCATGGGGCACCTGTTTGACAAGATTCCCACCGGCAAAGTGGACGCCGACCCCCGGGTCCATCGCTTTAACCGTTTGCTTAAACATGCGCCCCTGGCCGAGCGCGTGGCCATGGATCCGGAAAAGGACTTTTCCTACATTCTCTACACCGGAGGGACCACGGGTTTTCCCAAGGGCGTGCCGGGCAATCATCAAGGCATGACATCTTACGTCAACGATATTACCGAGGATGTCGCCGGTGAGTATTTGAAAGAAGGGGACGACACCTACATCGCCATCAATCCCCTTTTTCATATCATGGCGTTGGGATTGTTCATGGCCATCGGGCTTAATAAGGGCAACACCACCATCATCATGCCCATGCCCCAGGTGGATGCCATTCTGGAAACCATCCAGCGCTACAAGGTGCGCTGGCTGCTGGGGGTCCCGGCGCTTTATCGCATGATTCTGGAAAATGACCGGCTGGAACGGTATGACCTCAGCTCGGTGACCTACTGCTACTGCGGTGGCGACGTGCTGCCCGAAGAGGTCAAGGACCGCTGGCACAAACGCTGTGGGGTGCCGATTTACCAGGTGTACGGATCCACCGAGGTCGGCCACGTGACCTACAGCAAGATCGGCGTCGAACCCAGCCCCCGGGCCATCGGTTTTCCGCTGAAAAGCCGGGAGTGCCGGATTGTCGATCCGGTTACCCTGGAGCCGGTGGCAGAGGGGCAAAGCGGTGAACTGCTGGTTACCTGTTCCTACACCATGAAGTGTTATTACAACAAACCCAAGGAAACCGAAAAAACCTATGTGGAGCTCGACGGCAAGACCTGGTGCCGCATGGGGGACTATGTTTGCGAATTGCCCACCGGTGAGCTGATCTATCAGGAACGCTCGGCCGATATCATCAAGCACAAGGCCTTTCGTGTTTCGGCCTCCGAGGTGGAAGCCGTGCTTCAGGATCACCCCACGGTGATCGGTGCCTGCGTGGTCGGCGTGCCGGATACCAAGGTGGGGGAACGCATCAAGGCCATCGTGGTGCTCAAGGAAGATGCCCGTGGTGTGGGCGGGACAGAATTGATCCAGTGGTGCCGGGAACGGCTGGCGAGTTACAAGGTCCCCTCCTATATCGAGTTCCGGGACATGTTGCCCAAATCCAAGGTCGGTAAGCTGCTGCGGCGTGAAGTGCGGGACGATGAAATCAGACGAATCACCAAATCCAAATCCTCTGTCGAAGCGTAAGGAGAGTATAATGGACATTTTTTCAGCCATCGAGACGCGCACCAGCTGCCGGGCGTTCCTCAACGATCCCATCGACCGATCGACCATCATGCAAATTCTGGCTGCCGGTGCGCGGGCGCCGTCGCCGTTGAACACCCAGCCGTGGCAGTTTATTGTGATTGCCGATGAGGCCAAAAAAAAGGCCATTCACGGTGAAGCCGAGCGCTGCCGGGCATGGGCCATTGAACAGAGCGGCTGGAAATGGCTGGGCAGCTACAAAACGGATTTTCTCCTGCAGGCCCCGGTGCTGGTGGCCGTGGTGGGCGATCCGAAAAAATCGGGCATGGACACCTTCCAGGCGGATGGGCCCGTGGGGTATCTTCTGGCCTGCGCCGCCGCCATTCAGAATATGCTTTTGGCCGCCCACGCCCTTGACCTGGGCAGCCTCTTCTATACCATGTTTGACAAGGCCAACCTGCGCCGGCTTCTCGATATCGCTGACGACAAGACCCCCGTGGCCCTGGTCTGCATCGGCAAGCCCGCCGGACCGCTGAAACCCGTGCCACGCAAGGCCATCGAAGAGAAGACCGTTTTTTTGGACGGTTAGGCCAGTGGAAAAAAATAATTCTCCAAGATGGCGACGGGTGTGGGTCTGCCCACAAGGCAGCCCCGTTGGTGCATATTGAAATATTCGCCAACGGGGGTAACGCCGTGGACGGGACCACAAACAAGCAAGATGGGGAATTATTAATTTCTACTGGCCTTAAGGCCGCGAAGCATCCTTGGTTTTAGCCCTGAAAAGTGTGTAGGTGAAAAAACCGTAGTAATCGGGAAGATGAATGATGCACGAGGGTGAATCAGGGTCGCAGATACGCCGAAATTCAGCCCACGCATCGGCAGCCAATTCGGCTTTTGGGGTCCCCCAGCGCATGGCCAACAAGGATAGCAGCGCTTCACGGCTGTCACGGGATAGGGGGGCCTGTATGTCTCCGGTAAAGGTTTGGGCTTTACATCCCGTGAAACCAACGGACTCAAGCAATCCCAGGGTCCTTAAAAAGTGAGAATTGGGCGGGTCGTTCCTGACAAATGGGGCAATGCCGCCGGTGGTTGTGTTCAGTTTCGCCTCCAGGGCAGGATGTCCAGGCAGCAGTTGTTGGGATGACCAACCCGCAATAAAAACCGCTCCGCCGGGTCTCACAACCCGGGCCATTTCCCTGAATAGGGATCGTTTGTCTCCTTGTGCATACCCGGCACAATCCATGCTCCAGGCCCAGTCAAATGTATTGTCGGCAAACGGCAGGCGGTACATGTCGGCTTTTTGGAAAGCCAATTGGCGTGATACGTGTTTGTCCATGGCGCTTTGCCTGGCATGCCTTAACAGTTCCTCGCGAAGATCGACACCCATTACATGGCCGGTTTGGCCGATAGCCGTTGCCAGGAGGATTGTATTGCTGCCGATGCCGCAGCCGATATCGATTCCTCGGCTGGAAAGCGGCAGGTTCAGGCTTTGGATGATCGATCGAACAACGGTATCTCTCAGGCGATCCGATAACTGCAGCTTTTTTAGATAATCATTCATCGTCATTCCTAAATTAAGCGATGAGCGGTTAGCTAGTGTCCATCCACGAAAATAAGTAACTGGAATAAATAAAAAAAGCGCATTTTGTGCTGGAATTTTCTCACCATGTGTAGTATAAAGTATTTTGCCAAACACTTAAAAAAACTACATAAACAAGAAAAAGGGTCAACACAAAATGCGCGAAAAACAACAAAAACAAATGCCGCTGATCGATCTTCCCACAGGTCATCCCAAAGAAATAGAGCTGGAGATGATCAGCAACATCCTTGACGATACTTCTACCATTTACGATCATGTTCTGCAAGATCTCAACGGTAATCTGAAGGTAGAACGTCACCGAACCGGTGCTAATGGGATGAGCGCCGAGCAGGTAACCCGGGCCGCGATCGTGATGAAGCTTTTCAACTTCACCTATGAAGATTTGGCATTTCATATCTCTGACTCCAGATCGCTCAGACGATTTTGCAGAATTGGTATTTTCGATAAGGGTTTCAAGAAATCTGCCCTGAATGAAAATATCAAAAGGATCCGTCCGGGGACTTGGGAGCTGATCTCCCTGGACCTGTTGGCATATGCAAAAGACAACAACATTGAAAAAGGCCGAAAGACCCGGGTTGATTGTACCGTCGTCGAGAGCAACATCCACCTGCCATGTGATTCCATGCAGTTGTACGACTCAGTGCGTGTGCTTACGCGGTTGTTGACCCAACTCCGGGATGACTTCAGAATCAAAATCATTTTCACGGATCACCGTCGCCGTGCGAAAAAGCGGATGACCGCCATCCAATACGCCAATGGGGAGAAACAACGACTGTCCCCGTATAAAGACCTTCTCAAGGTCACCAAAAAGACCATCGGCTACGCGATCAAAGCCGAGGAAATTATAAGCAGACGCTGCACCGCTAATTTTGAATTGCTCGGCTTACTGGACGCCATTAAACATTATGGTGATCTGGCCCGTCAGGTCTACGACCAGACTTACCGCCGGGTTATTCAAGGCGAAAGCGTGCCGGCCGACCAAAAGGTGTTTTCAATTTTCGAAGACCATACCGACATCATCATCAAAGACCGCCGGGAAAACCATTATGGTCATAAGATTTGCCTGACCGGGGGAGCCTCGAACCTTATCCTTGATTGTGTCATTCTCGAGGGCAATCCCGCAGACAGTACACTGGTTGAACAGATGCTGGACCGCCAGAATCAGGTCTATGGACGTTACCCACTGAAAGTAGCCCTGGACGGTGGCTTTGCATCCAAAGGTAATCTGCGCATTGCCAAAGCCAAAGGGATCAGAGATGTCTGCTTTGCCAAAAAGCGAGGTCTTAAAGAAACCGACATGTGTCGCAGTCATTATGTGTATAAAAAGCTTCGCCAATTCCGCGCCGGGATCGAATCGGGCATATCCTGGCTCAAACGCAGTTTCGGCTTGACCCGGTGCACCTGGAAAGGTTTTCGTGCTTTCAAAAGTTATGTGCTTTCGTCAGTGGTTGCGGCCAACCTGCTGACAATCGCGCGAAAGCAATTGGCTGCTGCTTAGCTGCGCAGCCAGGAAAAAGCCGGTTATCGATAACGAGGGGAAAGGTGCGCCCAGAGGAGCTCTTTTATAGAGCATATGTCCATATTTGCCTGCTTTTTTCAGTCTGCAGTGCCTTGGAGAAGTTCTTCCCTTCGTTGCCCCGTTTTTACTTCTCTGCACGCCGCTGAAAAGACCAATTTATGGACGGACACTAGCTATTCGCCTTTGGCATTAAGCGGATCTTCAACCTTTTTATCAGTCTTGATCATCGTTTCGGCCAGAAGGCACCTGGTTCCCAAGCTCTGCTTGGGAACCCTAATCTCGTTCAAGTGAACATCGGCGCGTGCTCCCACACTTGAGCATGGAAGCGTGATCAAAACCCTTGGTGTAATATCCTCGTGGTCGTTATCGTTGTCGTCGTCGGTATCGGTATTAGCTTTTCTCGATACCGATACCGACCACCGCTTCGCTGACCACGACAACGACTTGGAATTGCATTGTCCCTTGTCAGCATCCTATATTGGGCTGCGGTACGAAACCCAACAGATTGAAGGGCAAATGATCTCTACCTGTCGGTTGTCGGGTATCGCTGCGCTCGACCCGACCTACTATCTTACCGCTTAAGTTGACGGAGATGCGCAGAGCTTGGGAGCGAGACGAATAGCTAATTGCTAAAAGCTATCTGCTCATTTTTCCTTTTCTATAGCCCCGTTTCTCTCCACCAGCGAGGCTAATCGATGATAGGGCTGCGACCCGGCCAATCGTTTTTGATTGATGATATATGTCGGGGCAATCATGATCTCGCGCGCTGCACACATGTTCCAATCATCATCCACGGCCTGGCCGAATGACCGCCGTTCAAGAACCGACCCGGCGTTTTCCAAGGAAAGGCCGGCAATTTCCGCAACATTCAGCAGCACCGATGGTTCCGCAATGTTGAGGCCGTCGGCAAAGTAGGCCTTGAAGATGGCATCGTGAAATGCTTCGCCTCTCCCCAGGGTGTCTGCCCATTTGAAGAGTTCCTGGGCCAGACGGGTGTCCGAAATGGTCGTTCGGTTGGCAAAGGCCAGTCCCAGGGACGCCGCCTTCTGTTCCAATTGTTGCATTTTTTTCGCCATGAGCGACAGGTTGTTGCCAAACAGTTCCTCGACCGACAGCCCTTCATTCGGGATATTTCGATGCAGGGGAAAGGCCCGCCAGACGATTTCGATGTCATAGGCATCTGCCAGTTTCTTGATGGTTTCATGATCAAAATAGCACCAGGCGCAATTAAAGTCCGAGAAAATTTCGAGCGTTTGAGTGAAAGTCATTTTGCCTTTCGCAATCATGGCGGATTCATAAAATGTCCAATATCGGCGTCCGGCCAGTAAAGAAAAAAAACAAGGGGGCGTCAACAGAAAACAACGAAGCGGCTTTGCTGCGGTGAATGGTCATTGGCTCAGCGTGGCCGCATTTGGAACCAACCAATCGGAATCGTTATACCCCTCGCTTCCATGCTCAAGTGTGGGAGCGCGCGCCGATGTTCACTCGAACGAGATTAGGGTTCCCAAGCAGAGCTTGGGAACCAGTTAAGTTGACGGGCATGAGCGGAGCTTGGGAACCAGTTAAGCGGATGCCCGATTGAAAAAGGTTGACGCCATCCAGTGCCATTGATTATATGATGGGCCAATCAACCCGGACGGCCGAAGCCGTCATTTGTACCCGAACAAAATACAGGCCCCAATCCGGTCTGAACCGCGCTAAACGAGCCACGAAGGTCGCGCACATCCATAAGGAGACGTGCGCCTTCGTGGCTTTTTTTGTCGCTCGCAGTATGATGAATCCGTCAAGTATGGATCAGAACGCAAAACGGGTTCTATACGCAACCCATTTATAAAGGGATGCCTTTTGGATGGTTGAACAGGGGCACCCGCCGTAGGAGAAAAAATGCCAGGGTCGTCAATCGGTATGAATCAAACAATCGACAAGATCGAGACCGGCGAGCGGTCCACCACCGCTGTTCACGGAGCGGTGAGCAGCGCCTTTTTGGGGCTGGTTCGGCGGAAACGCCGGCTGCTGTTTGCCCTGTTGGCCGCCCTGGTCGTGATGGTGTTCATCGCTTTGACCCAAGGGGCCTATGACATCGCCCTGGGCCACTTGATACGGGTCTTTTCCGGAGCCGCCTTCGGACCGGCCGATATCGTGATCTGGAAGATCCGCCTGCCGCGAATCATTTCGGCCATCATGGTCGGCTGGGGCCTTTCCTTATCAGGCCTGGGTATCCAGACGCTACTCAGAAACCCTCTGGGCTCACCCTTTACGTTAGGCATCAGCCATGGGGCCGCCTTCGGTGCCTCGGCAGCGATTCTGCTCCTGGGCCCCCAAATTTTTCTGGTCACCCTGTCCGCCTTTGCCGGCGCCATGTGTTCCACCGTCGTTGTCATGCTCCTGGCCGGATTCAAACGACTGTCCCCCGAGTCCATCATCCTTGCCGGCGTGGCCCTGACCTCCCTGTTCATGTCCGGCACCGTGCTGGTCCAGTACCTGGCATCGGACACCCAACTGGCCATGGTCGTCTTCTGGACCTTTGGGGATGTGGCCCGGGCCAGCTGGACCGAGATCGGCATCCTTTCTTTCGTGGTCGCAGGCGTGACCGTTTATCTGATGCTGCACCGCTGGGATCTCAACGCCATGTCGGCCGGCGAAGAGGCCGCCCGCGGATTGGGTGTGAACGTGGGGCGCCTACGGCTGGTCGGCATGCTGGCGGTCGTGTTGATGGCGGCCCTGGCCACCGCGTTTCACGGGGTGATCGCCTTTGTCGGGCTCATCGCGCCGCATATCGCCCGGCGCCTGGTGGGAGCCGATCACGGCATGTTGATCCCGTTTTCCGCCATCATCGGCGCCCTGCTGCTGCTCGTTGCCGATACCCTGGGACGGACCCTGTTTGGTTCCGGCGCGCTGCCGGTGGGCATCATCACCTCTTTCATGGGGGCGCCCATGTTCCTGTACCTTTTGATCCGGAGCAAGTGATGATCCTCTCGGTCGACAATATCCGATTCGCCTACAACAGCCACCCGGTCATCGAAAATGTCTCTTTTAAGCTGGAAAAAGGACGCCTGCTGGCCATTTTGGGGGTCAACGGCGCCGGCAAGTCCACGCTGCTCAAATGTCTCAACCGGATTCTACGGCCGCAAACCGGATCGGTGTTGCTGGGAGAAGAAAATCTGCATGGGCTCTCCCAGAAGACCATTGCCCGCCGCATGGGCTATGTGCCCCAGCAGCACCCCCAGACCAAACTGACCGTCTACGAATCGGTCCTTTTGGGCCGCCGGCCGCACATGGGGCTGACCATCGACCAGTCCGATTATGCGGTGGTGGATCAGATCATCGGCCAGATGGGGCTTGGCGATCTGGCCCTGCGGCCGGTCAGCGATCTCAGCGGCGGGGAGGCCCAGAAGGTCATGATTGCCCGGGCCCTGGCCCAGTCGCCCCGCATTCTGCTGCTGGACGAGCCCACCAGCAATCTGGATCTGAAAAATCAAATGGAAGTCATGGCCCTGATCCGTAGCGTGGTCAGTGGTCAGGGGCTGATGGCCATCGTGGCCATCCATGACCTGAACCTGGCCGTGAGATTTGCCGATCAATTCCTGTTTGTCAAGGATCACCGCATTCATGCCATGACCACCGGAGACGCGCTCTGCGCCGAGACCATTGGGCAGGTGTATGGGGTCGAGGTGTTGATTCAGGAGGTGGGGGGGCATCGGGTGGTGGTACCGGTGTAGATGCAAAAGGGGTCGAGGATTCAAGGGGGCGAGGGACGAAAGCAGGTAATTGGTGATCAGTGGTCGGTGATCAGGAGGTGATTTCTTTATACTTGAACGGTGAATTATCAACTGAGAGGGATAAGGAGAAATAGATGAGATTCAAATTTGCATTGGTATTGCTGCTGGTGCTGTGGATGACGTCGGTATTTCCGGCCGATGCCATGACGGTCAAGGACATGACCGGTCGGACCGTGACGATCGCGGCCGTGCCGAAGGGCATCGTCTGCGTGGGGCCCGGCGCCCTGCGGCTGATCGTCTATCTTCAGGCTCAGGACCTGCTCGTGGGGGTGGAGTCCATGGAAAAACAACATCCCACGGGCCGGCCCTACTGGATTGCCAATACCCACTTGGAGGCGCTTCCGGTAATCGGCCCGGGCGGGGCCGGGGCGATCAACAAGAAGCCGGACATGGAGGCGGTGCTGCGGGCCGCGCCTGATCTTATCATTGCCACCTACCTGGAGGCCGCCGTGGCCGACGAGGTGGCCCATACCCTGAATATTCCCGTGCTGGTGCTCAGCTATGGTGAACTGGCCGTATTCGACGAGATGGTTTTCGACTCTCTGCGTCTGGCCGGTAACGTTCTTGGTCGACAGGCGCGGGCCGAGGCGGTGGTCGATTTCATCCAGGGTATACAAAAAGATTTGGAAAGCCGTACCGCGACCATCGCCGATGCGGCCAAGCCCGGCGTTTACGCGGGCGGCATCGGCTACCGGGGCACCCACGGCATCGAGAGCACCCAGCGGGACTATATTCCGCTGGACTGGATTCACGCGGTCAATGTGGCCCGGCAGGTCAAGGCCACCCTCGGCAGCCATGTGCTGATGGACAAGGAAATTCTTCTGGGACTCAATCCCGACGTGATTTTCATCGACAGCGCCGGTCTGCCCCTGGTGGAAGAGGATTATCGCAGGAAACCGGCTTTTTATGAGGGGCTGAAAGCCGTAAGGGAACAGCAAGTCTACACCCTGTATCCGTTTAACTACTATACCACCAATATCGATACCGCCATGGCCGATGCCTATGCCATCGGCAAGATTATTTTTCCCGAACGGTTTGCCGATGTGAATCTTCCGAAAAAGGCCGATGCCATTTATACATTCTTAGTCGGCGACCCCGTCTACGACAATATGTACAGAGATTTCGGCTCCTTGGGACAACCGGTGAGATTTGGTGAATAACTGTTTAGGTTGAAGGGCGGAAGAAATGGGGCGACCCAATTCCAGAAGCCAAACCATCAAAACGTTCAAAACGATCTAAACAATTAAAACGATCTAAACAATCTAAACGCTCTAAACGCAAAACACCTTGTCGTCCTTATGGACAATTGGCACTTACGCTACATGGATATTTGGAGGTCATAATGGAAAAAGACACAATTAAGACCATACCGATACAGCTGACCCCCGTTGGTGTGGTGAGAAGCGAGATCAAGACGCCCATGCTGTCGGCCAACGATACCGGTCTGTCGCTGGAAATGCGTATGGAAAAGGTCAAAGCCTATCATCGCCAGGTCGAGGAAGGCATCTGCGCGCTGGTTATCGATCCCCAATGGGAGGAACTGCTCGACGGTATCGAGGGCTTTTCCCATGTCCTGGTGCTTTACTGGCCGCACCTGCTCGATCCGGCCCGGAGAACTTTACGCAAAGTGCATCCCATGGGGCGCAAGGATATGCCCGTACAGGGCATCTTCGCCACCTGCAGCCCGGCCCGCCCGAACCCGGTGCTGGTATCGGCCGTCCCGCTGGTGGCCCGCAAGGGCAACATTTTAGAGGTCAGAGGGCTTGAAGCGGTGGACGGCAGTCCTATTATTGATGTAAAACCCTATTCCAAGAGCTACCTTCAGGTGGGCGGATTGAAAATGCCGGAATGGATGGAGCAACTGCATCGGGAGATGGAAGATTAAAAGGAGATCAACATGAACGCGCAAGAGATCATGCAAAGTGAAGACTTTAAACGCTGTGAAGCCTTTCACGGCCACGTTTGCGGGGGGCTGGCCATCGGCTATCTCGCCGCCACGGCCGGTCTGGACTGGCTGCGGGAAAATCGCGCCCTTGACGAAGAGCTGGTGGCCATCGTAGAAACCGATGCCTGCTGCGTGGATGCCATTCAGGTGCTCACCGGGTGTACCTTTGGAAAAGGCAACTTGGTGTATAAGGACTATGGCAAGATGGGGTTTACCTTTTTCAACCGTCGCTCCGGGCAGGGCGTCCGCCTGTCCATGAATCCCGACTCGTTCCGCGTCAACGAACGCCAGCTCGAATTGTTCAAGAAGACGCGCGAGGGCACTATCACCGAGGACGAGCAAGCGGAACTGAATGCGCTGGGGATGCAACGAACCACCGAGGTGCTCAATATGCGTCCCGCGGATCTGTTTTCCATGACCCCCGTCACCACCGGCCTGCCGGACAAGGCGCGCATCGAACCATCCAAACCCTGCAGCCGCTGCGGTGAACCCACCATGGCTTCAAAGCTGGAAACCGTGGACGGGGCGCTGGTATGCAGAGGGTGTTTGTAACGCTTACCAATCAAGCATGGGGAGCAAATAATATGCACATATCAGACGGTGTTCTTCCCGTTTCCGTAGCCGTCGGCGGGTACGCGGTCAGCTTAGGCCTGACCGTGTGGAGCGCACGCCAGACCCGCAACGAGGACATGCCCAAGCTGGCGGTCATGACCGCCGCGTTCTTCGTGGCTTCCCTGATCCACATTCCCTTCGGACCGACCAGCGTCCATCTGATCATCCCCGGCCTGACCGGCGCACTGTTAGGACCATCGGCCTTTCTCTCCATCGGCCTCGGCCTGCTGTTGCAGAGTCTGCTGTTTCAATTCGGCGGGCTGACGGCCCTGGGCGCCAACGCGCTGATGATGGGGGTGCCCGCCCTGGTATGCGGCTGGTTTTTTCAGAAATTCAAGGGCCAGACGCCGTCGCGCCAGGCATTGGTCGGTGGCGTGGCCGGTGCCGTGGGAACCGTTCTGGCGGCGATCATTCTGGCCGGCCTCTTGGTGACCGGCGGCGAGGATTTCTTGGGCGTTGCCAAGATCGCCCTGGCCGCCCATGTACCGGTGATCATCATCGAAGGGGCGGTGAGTGCCCTGACGATCGGTTTTCTGGCCCGGGTCAAGCCGGCGTTGTTGCTGCACGCCCTGGAACATCCCTCGGGGCAGGCCCATGGCTGACGTGACTTTTATCCAAATGCCGTTATGGCGGCTTCTTGCCATGGTGATCGTGCCGCTTGTGGTGCTGGCCGCCGGGGTGGCGCTGCTGCGGCGGCTGGCCCGGGCGCGCAGCATAGGCAAAGACGATCCGGACTGGTCGGTGCCCCAACTGGAGGGCAGGGCCGGCAACTCGCCGCTTCACCGTTGGGATGTGCGCTGCAAGATCGTCACCATCCTGGTATACAGCTTCATGATCACGGCCATCCAGCAGATGACCACGGCGTTTGTGGCCATCGGCCTGTCGTGCCTGGTGATGGTGGTGGCGCGGGTCTCCCTGGTCAAGGTGCTCATGCGGCTTTTGGCCATCGTCGGATTCATCACCATGTTTCTGCTGGTCATGCCCTTTACCGTGCCCCTTAAAGGCGGCGATACGGTGATTGTTTTCGGCGGGTTGGAATGGCTGCATTTCAGCCTGCGTGGCTTCCGCCTGGCCGCGACCATTGCCGCCAAGGCCGTGGCCATCACCCTGCTCATGGAACCGCTGCTGGCCACGGCGCCGCTGCCGGTGACCCTCCAGGGTCTCTCACGGCTCGGCGTGCCGGAGATGGCCGGCCAGATGGTTCTGCTCAGCTACCGCTATCTGAACGTGTTCCGCCATGAGGCCCGGCGTATGTCCACGGGCATGCAGGTGCGCGGTTTCCGCAAACACACCGGCCTGGCCACCGTCCAGGCCATGGCCAATTTCCTGGGCATGTTGTTCGTACGCAGCTTCGAGCGTACCGAACGGGTGTTCGACGCCATGCGCGCGCGCGGCTACAAAGGGCGTTTCCCGCAGCAGGCCAAACTGCACCTGCGCACTGCGGATCTCGTGGGCGCCGGCCTGTGGTTGACCGTCGGTGTGGTCCTGCTCCTTTACGATCGGCTGGGTTGATGAACGCGTAAAAAGTGCCTGGCTCGTCATGCCGGACTTGATCCGGTATCCAGAACATATTGAAAAGACTGGATTCCGGCCTGCGCCGGAATGACGCCAGATTGGAATTTTCAACTTTTTACGGAACTGTCATGGTTCGATAGAAAACGCCTGAGAAGGAATGTTCAATGCAGGACGCTGCTGCTACTCAAATACCATCACCCGGGCCGGAAGCCCCGCTGTTTCAGCTAACGGATCTGAATTATCGATATGTGAACGGCCCCCGCGCCTTAAGCGGGATCAATCTCGAGATTGCCGCAGGCGATCGTATCGCCCTGGTCGGGCAGAACGGCTCCGGCAAGACCACCCTGATCAAACAGCTCTGCGGCCTCCTGCTGCCTGAAAAGGGAGCGGTCTGTTTCAAAGGGGAACCCCTTGCCGGCGACCACCTGGACCGCAGCCGCCTCAAGATTGGCCTGCTTTTTCAGGACCCCGACGATCAACTCTTCGGGCATACCCTGATCGATGATGTGGCCTTTGGACCCGCCAATCAGGGCCTATCCAATGATCGTGCGCGACAGGCCGCGCTGCGTGCCCTGGCACAAGTCCACCTGGCGGACAGGGCCTATAAGGCGCCCCATCACCTCAGTTTCGGTCAGAAAAAGCGGGCCGCTCTGGCCGGGTTGCTGGCCATGCAGCCGGACGTGCTGTTGCTCGACGAACCCACCGCCAACCTGGATCCCAGCCAGGAACAGGTTTTTCTCGATCTGCTCATGGACTTTAAGGGGACACTGGTGTGCATCAGCCACGATCTGCTTTTTCTCTATGAGCTCTGCCAGCGGGCCGTGGTCATGAAAACGGGGCGTATTGCCCACGACTACACCATGAACGATCTGGTGGCCCAGCGCAGCGAGTTGCGGGACCATGGCCTGGATTTCTCCTTCCGCCTGGAGCCTTCCACCAATGGCACGGGGGAGGGCGCACCGGCGTGTGTCGGTAAGGATACATCACCGCCAGAGGCCGGCAACAGATCGTCCATGCTTGAAATGTGCGGTTATGATTTCCGGTATCCGGATGGCACCCATGCGTTGACCGGGATTGATTTCTCCATCGCCTCCGGCGAGCGGGTAGCCCTGGTCGGCGAAAACGGGGCCGGCAAGACCACGCTGCTCTCCTGCCTGCTCGGTTTGCAGCAGGGCACCGGGGCGTATTTTTTTGAGGGGCAACCCGTCAACCGGCGGATGCGCAGGCACTTATGGCGTAACATCGGCATGGTGTTCCAGGACAGTGCCGACCAGCTCTTCTGTCCTAGCGTCGGCGAGGAAATCGCCTTTGGCCTCAAGCAATTGGGTACGTCCAAAGACGAAATCCGCCGGCGCACCGAAGCGGCCCTGTCTCTGGTGCGGCTGGAAGGGTTCGAGCGGCGCGTTCCGCTGCACATGTCCGGCGGCGAGCGTAAGCGTCTGGCCCTGGCCTGCGTGCTGGCCATGTCCCCCAAGCTGTTGATTCTGGACGAACCCTCGGCCGGACTCGATCCCCAGGGGGAAGAACTGTTGCTGTCGATTTTGAATGGTCTGGATGTAACCCTGCTGCTGGTCAGTCATGACATGTTCTTTGTCAGCGCCCTGACCCGACGGACGGTGGTCATGCACCAGGGCGCGGTTTGCCAGAACCTGTCTACCGAGGCATTTTTTAGGGATCCCGGGCTGGGTAATCTCAACGGCCTGGCCTATACGTTCCGTCGGCGATGCACCGAGGCCATCCAAGCCTTGCAGCACGAGCACGTGCACAGCCATTTTCACCGGCATGTTCACGCCCATCCCCACGAACACGAGCACGTGGCGCACGACCATGCTCACGACCATGTTCATGGGCATCCGCATCGCTTCTCGCACCGCCATCCCGGTGGAGACCAGCCGCATCACCATGCAAGGCGGCGGTATCATGATCATCCTCATGACGGCGATCACGGCCCGCACGACCATGCGCATTCGGCACAGGACGATCCAGCCCTGACGACTGCCAAGGGACGTGGCGCAAGAACAGAAAAAGGAAGCTAACATTGATGAACTCGTAAAAAGCTTCTGACTCGTCATGCCGGACTTGATAAGCCTGCCCCGGGCTCGATCCGGGGGCATCCAGAAAATATTGAAAGCACTGGATAGCGCTAAAGCTTCACTTCGTGCCCGGCCTACGCCGGAATGACGCCAAATTCGAATTCTTAATTTTTTACGGCACCGTCAACATTCAATCCAGGCAACCATCCCATGCATGATGTAAACTACCATCACCACCACGAATTGAACCAGCACGAGTTTCTGGGCTGCTGCAAGGATTGCCAGCGGAGCCTGGAAATCATCAAACCCCATATCATGGCCTTTGCGAAAAAAATCAAACAATATGACGAAGCAGCGCTCAACGCCCTTCATCCCGACGATCTCTACCGGCTTTTCCTGCTTCTCGACGATCTGGCCCACATGGACGCCGGCGAGCACCTGGCCGGGCTGATTCTCGACGAGCCCGAGATAAAAGCGGCCCTGCCGATGATTCGGGCCTATTACGACACTTTTTTCAGCATCCATGAAGTCCATCTGGCCGAGAAATTACTCCAGTCTAGTGCGCCCTGGGCGACCCTGACGTCCTTTCCCCTCTATCCGCGCTACGAAGCCCTGGTGAAGAATCAGATTGAACTCTACGACCTATCGCCAGGCAGCCGGCTGGCCTTCATCGGCTGCGGGCCGGTGCCCTCGAGTATTATTCTCCTGAATCATTTGGCCGGTATCCGGGCCGTGGGGCTGGACATTTCCAGGGAATCCGTTGCCCTGTCGCGGCAGGTGGTGGGCAGCCTCGGGCTGGAGAAAGAGATCGAGATTGTCCATGGCGATGAAACGCTTCTCGAGGATCTGGCGTGGGACGCCATCCTGGTGGCGGCCATGGCCATGCCCAAGAAGCGGATTTTTGGCAACTTGCGGCGCATCATGCAGGCGAAGGGCAAAGCCGATGCAACGGTGTTTTACCGAACTTACACCGGCATGCGGGCCATCCTCCATGCGCCGGTAACCGACGACGACATCCAGGGGCTTACCATCGTCGGGCGATTTTTCCCCATGGGGCGGGTCAACAACACCGTCGTCGTCGCCAAACTGGAAGATTAAGCGATGCTGGAAAAGATCAAAGAACAGTTGCTGGCGATCTTCGCGCATTGCCGGGAGATTTCCGAACAGCAGATTCTCGATCTGCCGGAAGATCCGTTTTATCGGCAGATGGAAACATTGAACCGGCTGGCAACCCTGGATGTCGACGACGATCAGGTCGATACACTGATCCGCGACCGCTCCCTGCAGCCGGCCATCGCGCACATCGCCCGGCTCAAACGAATCCACGGGCTGCGCCTGGAACGGCAGCGGGCCCGAACCATCATCGACAGCCGTGATCCCTGGGAAGAACTCAAAGGATTCGTCTACTATCCCAACTACCTCCAACTGGCGGAAATGGAGTCCGAGGGCGCCGAACTGAAAACAGATGACCGGGTGGTGTTTCTGGGCAGCGGCCCGGTGCCTCTGAGCCTGATCGCCCTGGTCAAGCGATGCGGGATCCGGGGCGTGGGGATTGAAAAAGATCCCATCAACGCCGATCTGGCGCGCCGGGTGCTGGCCGCCCTGGCCCTGGACAAAGAGATCGCGGTCATTCTCGGGGATCATTTCTCACTGCCCTTATCCAAGGCCTGCCAATTGATCATGGTGGGGGCCGATGCCGTTCCCAAGGCGGAAATTTTTTCTCACCTGGCAGGAACGCTCGCCGGCGGGATGAAGATTTCCTACCGCATTTATGAAAAAGGGTGGCGCCGGCTTTTCGATATGGATCATCATGTCGGCGAGCTTCCCCGACCCTTGAAGGAATATCGGCGCATCCGTCCTCAGCCGCCGGTGAATAATACCTCGGTATTCGTAATCAAGGAAAAATCATGGTTAATGATCAATCCCTGAACGCCCTTACCGCTTCGATTCCGACACCTTTTCTCATGGTCGACGAGGGCATTGCTTCGAAAAACATCCGCCGGATCCAGGATTACGCCGACCGCAACGGGTTTGCCGTCCGGCCCCACGTCAAGACCCACAAGTCCCTTCGCTTGACCCGTATGCAACTGGATGCCGGAGCCGTCGGCGTGGCCGTGGCCAAGGTCGGGGAGGCCGAGGTCATGGCCGCCATCGATGGCCTCGATATTCTGGTGGCCTATCCGGCGGTGGGCACGGCACGGGCCGAGACCCTGGCCAGGCTGGCAGGCAGCCACACCATCCGTGTGGCCGTCGACAGCGAATACCTGATCGACGAGCTGGCCCAGGCCGCCAGCGAACATGCCACCACCATCGGCATTTTGGTCATGTTCGACGCCGGGATCCACCGTTGTGGGGTAAGTGATCCCGGGCAAGTCGCCTGGCTCGCCAGCCACGCCGCCAGTCGCCGGGGGCTTCGTTTTGATGGCATTCAACTATATTTGGGCCATCTTTATGGCGATGCCGCCCGATCCGCCGATAGTTTTAAGCAGGTCAACCGGTTGTGGGAACCGGCCTACGGCGCTTTGTATGATGCCGGTCTCAAACCGTCGATCGTTTCATCCGGCTCGACCCCATCGATATTTAATTCCCATCGGGTGCGGCACGTGAACGAGATCCGGGTCGGAACGGGGGTTTACCAGGACTACTTCAGCGTGAAGTTTGGCCATTGTACGCTTGACGAATGCGCGGTCCGCGTGGTGGCCACGGTTGTTTCAGACGTCGTTCCGGGTCAGGTAATCATCGACGTCGGGGCCAAGGCCCTGTCCGCCAAACAGCTGTTGCGCAACGAAAATCTCGAGATGGGCGTTATTCCCGAATACCCCGAGGCCCGACTTTTCCGCCTGCACGAAGAGCATGGCTGGGTTGATGTCAGTCGCTGCAAGACGCCCCCCCGGATCGGACAACGGTTCAGCATCATCCCCGTGGCCGTGAGTCATTGCGTCAACCAGTACGATGATTTCTACTTGCTTACCCGAGACGGGATATTGGAAAAAAATCGCGTCGATGCACGGGGATGCTACGTGTAAGTTGATCTGAACTGCAGTTGTAGGAGATCTGCCCGTTTTTCATGGCAAACACATTGCGGGTGGTCTGGGTCAGGAAGTCGAATTCATGGGACACCACAATATAACCGATGTCCAGATCATTGAGGACCGCTATGATCCTTTCCACGGTCTGCTCGTCTAGTCCGGTGGTCGGCTCGTCCAGTAGCAGGACCTCCGGCTCCATGACCAGAACCGTGGCCAGGGACACCAGTTTTTTCTCACCCCCGGAGAGTTTATAGGTGATGCGGTCTTCAAATCCCTCGAGATTCAGTGACTTGAGCATCTTGCCGGACAGGTCAAGGGCCTGCTCTGGCGTTTTACCCATGTTCAGCAGCCCAAACGCCACGTCTTCGATCACCGTGGGGGAAAACAGCTGATCGTCGGCGTTCTGGAATACGAATCCCAGGCGTCGGCGCGCCTGTTTAAAATCTTTTTCATTTTTCATGGACTGCCCGAACAGCCGGATGGAACCGGAACCAGGATTGAGCAGCCCCATGAGCAGATGCATAAAGGTGGATTTTCCGCTACCGTTGGGACCGACCAGCCCCAATCGTTCCCCCTTGCGCAGCGTGAAGCTCAGATGATCCAGAACCGGCCTCCGGCCCGGATAGGAAAAGCAGATGTCTTCCAACTCAATTAAAAGGCCTTCAGATTGAAGATCGCTGGATTCAACCATTCCAAGTTACCCAGTAGTATCAGTATAAGTGACATGATGAGCGCCGCGATCCGGTCGGTTCCGGTAAACGAGAAACGGTTGATGCAGTAAAATTTACCGTTGAACCCCCGGCAGAGCATGGCCTGATACACCCGCTCCGCCCTTGCCGAGGCACGCACCAGAAGGATGCCAAACAGATAGGCGTAGGTCCGGTAAGTGTGCAGATTTGTTTTGGGCTCGAATGCCCTCACCTTTATGGCCGTAACCAGGCGCTGGTATTCCTGCTCAATTACAAACACATACCGGTAGGCAATAAGCAGAAGGTACACCATTTTTGGGGGTAGATGGATGCGGTTCAAGGCATTGCCCAGCGTGGCAATGGTCATGGTGGACACAAGGGGGATAAAGGCCAGCAGGATGGCATTGGATTTCAGAGCGATCTGGATGGCCAGAAGAAACCCTTCTTCGATGAGTGCCAGTGGCCCGATATGAAACCGTGCGGTTCCTTCGAAGGTTACCGGCAGCAGCACAAAGAGCAGCAGGTTAAACCCGTTGATCATGGCTAACCGTTTAGCGATCTCCTTTAGAGGAATTTGGGAAAGCCCGGTCATAATTATTGATAAAACCAGGCCTGCCGCCATGGCGGGAAAGGATTTGGACACCGCCAGGAAAAAGGAAAACAGGGTCGTAAACACGATCCTTAGCCTCGGGTCGAGGCGGTGAAAGAGAGAGTTCCCGTTGGCAAAGGCTTCACTCAGCATCGTTTTTTTTCATTATCGGCTGTGGGTCACCGCCATCCATCCATGGCTGGTATTCAAGAAAAAGTAGGCAGTGAATCCGGTTGGACCTTTTTGAGAAATCCCACACAAAATGCAGTAATGAAACCTTCGATAATCATGACCGGCAGGTGGGCGGTCACCACTAACGCGGCCACCTCGAAAAAATTTTCCTCGGTAAAGATCAGGGAGACACCAACCAGCAAGGCAGTAAGCAGGACAGACAGGGCCCCGCAGGCAAAGGCGGCGATCAGGGCGATCGTGTTATCCTTTTGTACCAGGCTTCTGAAAAGATAATAGCAGAGCACGGCAGGCCCTGCGACATTAAAGGTGTTCACTCCCAGAACGGTAATGCCGCCAAACTGAAAAAGCATGGCCTGGAGGGCCAGTCCCACAAGGATGGCCGGGAAGGCCCCCCATCCCAGCAGCAATCCGACAATACCGTTGAGGAGCAGGTGCACGCTGGACGGTCCGATGGGAACATGAATCAGCGAGGCCATGAAAAAGGCGGAAGACAGGATGCCTACCTGAGCCATCCGGTCATAATCCAATTTTTTAAGGCCCACTGCACTGCCTGCGATAGTCAACGCTGCGCCTGTCAACAAAACCGGTGCGGCAAGCACACCTTCTGATATATGCATAACTCATTCACTGTATGGATGTTATTATTAATTAAGGATCATTCTTGATGAACTCTTAAAAAGTCGCTGTTTGGACGGCTTCGTAAAAAGTTCGAGATCAAGGCTTGCGGCTCCTAAGGAATGAGGTGTAGTCAGTCCTACTCCGCAGTGACGAGGGAGCCGCGTAACGCCGATATCGGGCTTTTTACGAAGTCGTCAACCTTGTTTGCGCCGGTAATTAAAGTAGACGCCCACGCCCATCAGCCCGAGTATATAGCCGATTCCCCCCAGGATATCACTGACCGAAGGACCTTGGTCTTCCAGGTCGGCAAGGATCGACATCATGGGTCTCAGCTTTTTGTCCAGAGCCCTATTCACTGATTCTTCGATAACGGATTCAAGCTGTGCCGTGTCCGGGAGCGCAACATTTCCTCTTTCAACCGGTGCCGCATCCTTAACGGGTGCCGGTTCTGATGCGGTTCCGCTGTCAGATGCGTCAGCGACATCACCCAGTTCCTCCAACGGGATGGTCCATTCCGCCTTGTGCCCCATCCCGGCAATAAGTTCGATATGCATTTCGGTTTTTTTAGGGACAGGATAGGAAAATTCCCCGTTTTTATCGGTTTGGGTTCGCAGCAGCTCGTCGCCGTTGGCATCACGGACAATGATTTCCGCACCCATGGCCTTTTTACCGCCGCTGAACTTGCATTCCCCATAGACCGTATTTCCCTCTACCCAGGCGAAAACCGTGACTTTGTGGGCCATGGCCGTGCCGGTGAGAACAAATAGGGTCAAACATACAATTGTAAAAATTTTCCAGCGCATTGATGTGGTCAACCTTTTTTTGCGAAACTCCAGTTGGCTGGATCCCACGCGCTTGGCGTGGGATCCGCATGTCCGGTTAATTGACGCCTGGTTCCGGGGTAGAAACCCGGGACCAGGCATATTCATCGTTTACTTCGTCTTCCAGTCTTCAAATTTGACCCAGATGACTGCGCCCAGTTCCACGCCTTTTTCCTGGCCGTCCTGTTTCAGGGTGTAGTCCGCCTCGTTCAGTGCGGCAAAGCCCCACCATCCCGATTTAGGGGCGGCATAGGTGAAAACACCGTTTCCATCGGCCTTGATGGTTTGTGTCACCATGTAATCCGTGGGTGCTTCAGACTTGCCGTCTTCGTTGTAGTATTCGACTTCCACCTCTGCATAGGGGACGGGCTTGCCGTCCAGTTTGACGATGCCCTGAAATACGTTGCCGACATACTGGCCAAAGGGTTTGGCTAAGGGCACGATTTCGGTTTTCAGGCCGATCTCCTGATCCCAGCCCTCGTCATCACCAAAGGCGGTGACCACGGTCTTGGTATAGTGAACGATGAAGCAGTCTTCCACGGGTTCCCAATAGGGTTTGGGCTCCATGTAAAACATGTATACCCCCGGTCTCTTCACCTTGTAATCGGTTTTCCAGGCCGTGTGCCCCATCACCTTGGTCTGCTGCAGACTGCCCAGCAGGTCTTGAGACTCGCCGTTGGCCACAACGGAAAACACCTTGGGGGCGACAAGCTCCATACCCACTCCCTCGAAGGGATGGGAAAAGGAGGCGGTGATGTTCACCGTCCGGTTATCGTCCTGCATCACCATGGAATCAGAAGGGATCACCATGCCGTAGTGAGCCTGAGCCGGAACAATAAGAGCGACCATGGCAAACAACATGAAACACGTCAACGCAACCATCTTTTTCATAATCAATTCCTTTCCATAAAAATACCACGAGGGTTGTAACCGACCTTCGTGGCCCATTAGTATTACCGCTTGAATTAAGATTGAACTGGATGCTTCGTGCGTCATGCCGGCTTCATGCCGTCGTTAGAGGTCCCAATAATATAAGTTTGTCCTTTTATGTCAAGGATAGTTTGGTCATTGTACGCTTGACGAATGCGTGGTCCGCGTGGTGGTCACCGTTGTTTCAGACGTCGTCCCGGGTCAGGTGATTATCGATGCCGGGGCCAAGGCCCTGTCCGCCAATCAGCTGTTGCGCAACGAAAATCTCGAGATGGGCTTCATTCCCGAATACCCCGATGCCCGACTTTTCCGTCTGCACGAAGAGCATGGCTGGGTCGATGTCAGCCGCTGCAAAGCGCCCCCGGATCGGACAGCGGATTAGCATCGTCCCCGTGGCCGTGAGTCATTGCGTCAATCAGTATGACGACTTCTATCAGCTTTCGCGAAACGGGGCCGTGGAGAAGGAGCGCGTCGAAGCGCGGGGGCGTTATGCATAGATCGATTTTGCTATCATTTATAATTGATGAAGCTGTAAAAAGCTTTTCCAGGCCATACATGGCCAAACAACCATGCAAAAGAAACTCGTTTTTCATTTTGCTGCGGCTACGCCAGTTAAATGGAAAAGCTTTTTGCGAGTTCATCATAACTAAAAGCTAAGGCTCAACGACGCACCGAACGTCCTGTCGGTCATGGGATACCCCCTGCTATTGGAGTATTCCTCGTCGAACAGGTTGTTGATATATAATTTCAGCTTGGTGGTTTTGATGCCGTGCCAGTTGTCGAACAGCCGCTGTTCGATGGCGAAATCGACCACGTGGTAACTATCCAGAACGACGTCGTGAACATCCAGGTTGCTGGGGTCGTCGTCCACGATGTCGACGACCTGCTGGACCTGGTCATCCTGGTATTTATAATCCAGCAACAGCATGGTTTTTTCGAATGGGGTGTATCGGAGCCCTGCGTTGAAGCGATGTTTGGCCCGGTCGCTCAAGTCCGCGTCCGCCCACTCCTCGGGGCCTCCGTTGTGGGGACCCTCGTAGCTCCAGTCGTTATAGGAGTAACTGACATAGAAATACAGGTCCTTGTGGAGGTTTCCGTTGATCTCCAGGTCGATGCCCTCCTTGTAAACCTTATCCAGCTCGATCATGCGGCGTCCCCAGATGGACTCCTTGAAATAATCGGTCGACGCGTTGGCCCAGATTCCATAATCCTTGAATTCGTAGTGAGAGATGTCGATGTTGAAAAAAATGTTATTCCAAATTCTTCTGTTGATCACGAAATCGTAGCCGACGCCATGCGTCGGGTCGACCTCCACGCCCGATCCCCAGCTACACACTTCACAATAGTCGCGGGGCGTCCATATCTTGCTGACCCCCAAGGACAAGGACGTATCCCTGAGCCACACCGCCCAATTGTCCAATTGGTAGGTGAGAAAAGACTTGGGTACAAACTCGGTGTAGTTGCGTTTGACCTGCTCCGACGGGTGCGAGGGGTCCTTGTACGAGCCGTCCGGGTTCGAGGCGGACGGTTCGTTCCAGTTATCCCACCATATGTCGATATCTTCGTAGCGCAGCCCGAGGGTCCACGTCAGGGTGGGCAGGATGGCCCACCGGTCCTGAATATATCCTGCCCAGGTTTTCACGATCTGCTCCGTATACTTCTGGTAAAGGTGCGCCGTATCCATGCCGATCACGATCTTGTGCGTGTCGAAAATCTCGAATTCGTTTTTGGCAAGCCCGCCGTACGACACGTAATTGGTGTCGTAGCTGCTGTAATCGAAGTCGTTGCGATGGTAGTGCTGCGCTTCGTCCGTGTAATACGCACCCAAGATCCAGGTGCCCAATTTGCTGGGCTGGTCGAAATCGAAGCGGATGGAATGGCCATCGTAGTCTCTTTTACAGTCGTCGTCAGGGTCTTGCCAGCGGGAGGAGACATCATCGGCAATGACGACGGGATAGGAACTGTCGTAATCGTCTCTGGATGGATCGTTGGCCGAGGGGATTTCGCGCATCAGGTCGCTGTATGTCGCGGACAGCTTTACGAATCCCTCCGACGCCAGTATATAGCCCAAACTTCCCGACACGGATTCGATTTCGGCGGCGTTGTTCCTCAAATATCCGTCCGTTTGGTATCTTTCGTAGCCGACGCCTACATTGAACCTGTTCACGCCGCCTCGAACGTTGATCGTCTGGCTCTGGGTATTGTAGCTCCTGTAGCCCACCGAAACATCGCCAGCGACTGTCGCCTTTTCATAGATTTCCGGTTTTTTTGTTTTTAAATTGATGACGCCACCGAACGCCTTGCCGTCGTAAAGCGCCGAATGGGGGCCATAGAGAAACTCGATGCTTTCAACGGTGGTAAGCGGAACCATGGCATAGTCCAGGTAGTGGTCCCCCCACCAGCCGCCCGTTCTTTGGATGACCAGCCCGTCGACGGCCATCAGGAACTGGCGGGAATCGAATCCTCGCATCTGAAACGTGTCCGGTTCCGGCACCAAATCGCTTTGGCCGCGGAAATCGATCATCGCCCGGTCTTTCAACACATCGAACACATTGAAGGGTTGACTGGCGATGGTGTAATCCTCAATGAATACCTCCGTTTTGTTGGGGTTGATATCCACCCTCTGGGCCTTCACCGTAATTTCACCAAGGGATTCGGCCTGCGTTTCCCGCAGGGACTCGGTTTGCGTTTCTTGTGAAACCTCGGCCGGCGTTTCCTGAGAAAAAGCCTTATCGGCTCCAGGCAGCTGCAGCGAAAACATCATAAGTGTAAATAATACCAAAACGATTATAACTCTCTTCATCAGCTTTTCCTCCTCTTTCCTTTGGTTCGGCATTTCTCCCGACGGACAGTTGTAAAAAAAGCCGGGAAAATCTCATCAGGAGAATTTACCGCCTCCCATTGAAGTCTTCCCGGCTTCGATGTGGTGATCGGTTACACGATTGAAAAACCAAAAAAAAAGCCTCGAAGGTGCCGCGTCCCAATGCGGGTTAAGGCCTTCTTGGCTTTGGATTTCGGTCTTTAACTGTTTTTTGGTCCCTTTGGGGACCGGATTACGGTGGGTCCTGTCTCGACAGTCGCATCAATACATTAGCAGCTTCAGCCACAGAATTAAGAACATATACTCTTATATGGCATGTCTTGCAATGTCAAGGAACTTATCCAGTTGGGTTCCCGCATTTGGGACTGATTAGAAACAGATAGGGTCGCAGGCATGGCCAGCGCTTACAACACCCCCTGCTTGACGAAGCCATGGGTGCGTATAAGAGCGGGCCATGCCCACGAAAGATAAAAAACAATCCAAATGCGACTGTCCTGCAGCTGGCAGCAATTCTACTGAAATCTTTTGCTGATCGCTCAAGGTACAAATAAGTTGTTTACAGATAACCTATTTTGTTTTATGAAATGTTCTGCCATTAGGAAAATGGCATTTCACAAAACACCACTGCTTTCATCATTATCATTTCCAAGCAAAGCCACGAAGGCCAACCATTGATTACCGTGCGGCCGGCGTGGCTTTTTTATTCCCCCGGCTGAACATTCTGTCACCCAAGGTGAGCGATCAGCTTTTAGCAATTAGCCGTTAGCCCTTATCAACTAAGCGTTTTTATGCAATTAATGTTCAACTGTTCGGTTAAATACCAAAATTTGAAACGCTCAGTTTTAGGTCATTCGAATAAAGCGGCGCTAAGATAGTCTTAAATATTTCCGTGGCCTGCGGGAAGGATTTAGTAATCATAAAAGGAGAGCAAAATGAAAATTCCTGAAGGATTCTTAGTGATCTATCAACCCACGTATACGGTTCCCAGTGTTTTTGATCTTCACGACCGTGGCGTTTTTTCGGAGCATCCGTCGGTAACCGGAACCTGGGGATTCCGTGTCCTGGCCGATACCGATTCCAACGCCCGTCTCCAGGTTGCCCGCCTGGTCCACCGTCCCGGTAAGGATTCGCAGAGTGGAAAACCTTATGATTGGATGGTCGAAGAAGTATTGGTCGATCTTGATGATTTTTTGACCCCGGAGCCGGAGGCAATGGCCCAGAAGATATCCGATACCGAAATCCGGTCGGCATTGATGGCGGCCTTCAACGAATGGCATGACAACTTCATCCCCATGAAAGAAGGACAAGCGGATCATGAAGCATTAAAACAAAAGCTCACCAATGTGGTTGCAGAGTGTAAAGAACGTATCCGCAAGGAACTGGTACGCAAAAACCAGCACTGGGTTTCTTCCAACATCCCCCGTCGCATTCATGATTTCAAGTATGGGCTGTACAACCATGTCAAGGAAAGGCTTTATCAGGAATACCAGGACAATGGCGGTGAGGATTCGGAACCGAATTTGATAAAAAAAATATCCTTGTTTAACCGAGTCCTGGACAATTTCGATCACGAGGAACTGCTCAAACCGGACGGGACTGCCTGGAGAAACGAGGACGAAATTTGGCAATGTTGGATCGGATTTGCAGGCTCTGAAGATGAGGCCTGTCGGGTTTGTCGTACGATGGATGTCGTATTCAAAGCGCTTGAATTGGATGAGGTTGGTTGAAGACCATAAATCGATAGATAGGTGAAGATAATGCGAAAGGTTGTCATCCTCGGGATAGGCAATGTACTTCAAGGAGACCGCGGTGCTGCTTGTTATGTTCTTGAGTCCGTGGCTACCGAGACATCCAGCGAGTCCGTCCATATCTCCTATCTGGGAGATAACCCCAGTTTTGCCGGCGGCTTGTTGTATATGACGGATCTGGCCATTGTTGTGGGGACATTGCGCGTGTCAGGCGTTCCTGAAAACACCCAAGGTTACGAAATATCGAAGCCGGTCCGCGGCGCCATCGCCATGGCCGTCCGAAGAATTCGTAAAGAATTGATGGCATTGGAAGTGAAGAGCACCAAGTGTCATCATAGCAGGGTAATCCTATCTCCGGAGGTAGTCTATATGATGGATGCCTGATAGCTATGATCAATAATTGGACAATGCGCTGTTGTCGCTTATGAAAACGACCTGATGAAAAATCAGAAGGAGGCCCTACATGTGCGAAGCCAATGCCTATCTGATCGTCAACGGCAAGGAGCAATTAATTATGGAATCCGTTGACTTGGTGGAACCCATAGGGGAAAACGCATGGGTTCTGATTAGCATGTTTGGTGAGAAAAAAACGGTGACCGGACGCATCAAGAGCATGGAACTGGTGGATCATCGGGTGCTGTTTGAAAACTGCTCTACCCAAAGCTAAAGGAGTTTCAACGTGAACATTAGAAAATGTCGGGTCATGGTATGGTGTATCGTTTGTCTGATTTTTTTGATTCCTGACGGCTGGGCCGGGATAGAAACGCTCCGAAGTGAAGCAACGGGGGCACTCAAGCAGGCCATGGCCAAGCTGAAAAGCCCGACGGATACGGATAACATGGTCTGCCTGACCAATGCGGGCTATGCGTTGGTTCGGGGTGAGGGCACCTTGACGCTATGCAAGACGGTTCGCGATGTCTGCGGGGTGTCGGCGGATACGGGTAATATCCTGCGTGTGCACACCGACCTCGACGCACCTTTGTATTTTGCCGTGGCCCACAAAACCGGTGCCGACAGCTTGCCACTGGTGCTCATTTCCCAGGAAGGCGACGGTTTCGCCGTTTCCGAGCCAATTGACGTTTATGTCAAAAAAGGTAAATCCTTCGAAGCATTCAAAAGCCTTGGACGTCGCGCTTTTTCAGTGGTGAGTATTGCCAACGGGTGGGCCAATGATTTCCCGCAGGACTTGATCCAGAGCGCATTGTATCATGACCACCTGTGTGGCGGTGTGTCCACGGGGTTTCTGACCGTGAGCTACATCAAAAAGTATCTGCCGCTGTCGGAAAATCAGCGATACACTTACATTGGTGCGCCGGCCTGGTGCCAGGACGATTACATCGCCACGGCCATGAACCTGACGCCGGGAAAAAAAGGCTATCTTTCCATGAGATTTCAATGGGACGACGTCTGGGAGACCGCTGAAAAAGAATACGCGGGTCTGGGGGGAGTGGTAATCCGCTATGATGAAAAAGCCAAAAAGGGCGATGCCACACTTCTGAAATTTGACTGGCGTCGAGATGATCTGCTCAAATTCATCAATGATCCGGATTTTGATTTAAAGCAAAGAAGCAATCCGTTGCTCCATGTTTACTTTTCACGATTTTTTCTGGCTAATAAAGATCATCCAGAAAAATTCCTTTCCGTGTTGGTCAACAAGCCGATCGACAGTAAGGCAGATCTCGACCGCCTGGTCGCCATGGGGGCAAACCCATTGGAAGAGATGCTGGGCAAGCGTGTTCAGAACGTGAAATAAAAACATATGAAGATAAGGAGGTTGACGATGGAACTGAAGCGTGCGCAATTCAAGATGTTTTTTCCGATTCCTGTTACGCTGATCACCACCGTGAATGCCCAGGGTTCAGGCAATGGTGCCCCTTACAGCTGTGTGATGCCGGTTTTGGGGCCATTGGATCTCATTTCGATCGCATCCGCATTGCCGCGCGATACGCTGAGTAATATCCGTGAAACCAATGAGTTTGTGGTTAACGTGATTGGAAAACCGGAGTTTCGCAGGGCCATGTCATGCGCCAAGACCTATCCGCCAGGTGTGAGCGAGATGAAGGCGGTTGGGCTTGAAACGATGCCATCCAAGACGGTTTCTCCTCCCCGAATTGTGGATGCCGTGGGATGGATCGAAGCCGTGATGGAAAAGGAGGTGGTTGGCGAAAATTTTTCGGTCATTATCGGACGGGTCCTGTGCTCGGAGGTCAACGACCTTTATTGGGAAGACGGAAAACTCGCCGAGGACCCGCTGGTGTTGCTCGCCCCGCACTTCAGAACCCTGGGCGAGAAGATCGCGAAGGGTGAGGAGTTTATCGATCGTTCGACCCATCCGGAAATGAAATCATCCTAGATAGTGCCCATCCAGAAATGACCAATTTGCCTATTTCTGGACATACACCAATTATTGTCTGCGGTTGTTAACGACATTGCAATGCTGATGCGAATCCTGCTGAAACGGAATGCCTATTCATGCTGATCTCGCCTGCCCATCAAGGTGTCTGGAATGAACAAAATTGAATTAATAGATAAATTACGACTGTCTACCGGCATTACCAAACCCCAGGCCAAAGAGGTGATAGACGTTTTCTTCAAATCCATGACCGATGCGCTTGCCAGAGGAGAACGGGTGGAAATCAGGGGATTTTGCAGCTTTTTCACCAAAAGCTACCCAAGCTACGTCGGCCGGAATCCGAAAACAGGCAAGAAGGTTAAAATAAGGCCGAAGACTCTTCCGTTTTTCAAGCTCGGCAAAGCGCTAAAGGACCGGCTCAATGAATGATAAGGCGCTCAGGTAGCCCCCCATCGACAGCCGTTGATTAAAGGCTTGACAACCATTGGGAAGTTCAATATGTCTGCTCTATCAATCAACGGCCGAAGCCGTTTGTCTTGACATCCTGCACTAAACAAACCGTCACATTCATGGACCGTTTTCGCCATCAGGCAAGGCGGTTGCATGGATCACATCAAAACCACGAAGGTTTTTTGTATTCCCCGGTGGGATCAGGTCGTGTGGCTTTTCTAACTGGCGCCTTGAACACTTATTGACCCTTGCCTGAGGATTGAAGCGGAGGCTGGTTGCCTGCCTGATTTTCTGAGCACGGTATCAGGCAAAAGAGGGAGATGTGAACGTAAAAGAAAGCTACTCTGACAACGTTTATGACGATCAGCGGGATCCCTATGCCAGTTGGGTGTTCAACGACTATTCAGACTCCTTTCTCGTCGACGCCCAGGTGACGGTCAGGCCCAGCAAAAAATTGGCTCTGACCCTGTCCGTGGACAACCTGTTTGATGAGGAATACTATGAATACTACCAAGGTCCAGGCCGGACGATATTGGGCACGATCACCCTATCCCTGTAGGAGAAATAATGGATAAATTAAAGCCCGCCATTAAAAAATATTGGAACTGGCGTAGCGCAAGTTTCGGTTGTGATGCGGACAAATCGATTGCCATCGCCCAGCAATGGCAGCGGGTAGTAGATGGGCTGGTTGCCGATGTCACCGGGAAAAGGGCCCTTGACATCGGCACCGGCACCGGTCAGCTTGCCATCTATCTGGCCCGCGCCGGATTTAGCGTAACGGCCGTTGATCTATCCGAGAAGATGATCACCAAGGCCGGGGAATACGCGCAAACCCACCACCTGGATATTGATTTTCAGGTCCAGGATGCCGAACGGTTGAGCTTTGCGGAGAACACCTTCGATGTCGTGGTTGCCCGGAATCTGTTATGGACGCTTCCCCATCCCGACCGGGCGCTCACCGAATGGCGTCGGGTCATGAAGCCGGGCGGACGCTTGATCGTGTCCGACGGGTTGTGGTACAACACCACCTGGAAACGGATTCACCGCCTGGTGCTGAAGACGCTTATGGATTACTGTCTGAAGAGGCGATGCACGGGTTTGCGTTTCTTCTGGACTTATGCCAGCCTTCAGAAGAAACTTCCGTTTTACGAGGGGATCAGCCTGGATGGTGCTGTGGAGCTATTGCAAGCGGCCCGGTTCAAAACGATTCAACCCCATCCGGCATCCTGTTTTGCGATTCATCCTTACGGGAAAACACCGGGCAAGCGCCCAGCGGTGTTTTTTTTAGCGACCGCCACGCGCTGAGAATGGGGTTGTATGTTCAGGAAATGCGTTGTTGCTGTGCTATTTATGTTGCTGTCCGTGGTGGGGAGCGGTGTTTCCATCGGAGTCGCCAATGAAGCCGTCGAACTGACCATCGCCGCTCCCTTCGGCCCATCCACCGCCGCTCCCGATCCGGCCATGGGGTCCAATGGTTGGTACACCGGTGAGGTCGGCGTCACCGAGACGTTATTCAGCCTTGATTTTGACATGGGCCTGACACCCTGGCTGGTCGATACCTATCGTCAAATCAGTTCCCGGGTGTGGGAAATCGAGCTGAAATCCGGGATCCTGTTTCATGATCGGACATCGCTCAGCGCCCAGGCGGTCAAATGGTCCCTGTCGCGACTGATCGATGAAAACAGTCCGGTGTTCAACAAACGGGTTGAGCAGCTGCTCGGTATCAACACCATTACCGCCACGGATGACCGTCATCTGCGATTCGAAACCCGGCAACCCAACGCGCCCTTTCTCTATGACCTGACGTCTCCGGACACCGCCATCATCAGTCCCGGCAGTAACGCCCGGCACATCTACGGAACCGGGCCATTCAAGCTGGACAAGGTAGTCCCCAAGGAGAAGATGATCGTCTCCCGATTTGACGATTATTGGGGGGAAAAGGCCCAACTTGAGAAAGTATGCCTGAATATCATTAGCAATCCCACCACCCGCATGCTGGCCTTTGAATCTCACCAATTGGATATCACCACCTATTTCCCGGAAATCGATGCCGTGCGGATGGCCTCCCGTGAAAACGTTAAAATCATCCATGCGCCCACGAATCGGCTTTGCTTTTTCTTTGTCCGGACAAAGGATGGTCCCCTGGCCGACAGACGTGTGCGTCAGGCCGTCAACCTTGCCATCGATCGCCAACTAATTGTAAGTGCCGTATTGAGTGGAATCGGTGGGGAGTCGTGTGCCTCGGTTTTTCCTAAAACGCTGCCCTGGAGCAATCGCGATCTTGCGCCTTTTCCCTTTGATCCGGACAAGGCCTCGGCGCTTCTGGCCCAGGCCGGCGCCAGTGATGGCGATGGCGACGGTATTGTGGAGATTGATGGCCAGCCGGTGATGCTCAATATGTGGACCTATGAGACCCGGGCCGCCCTGAAACCCACACTTGAGCTGGTACAGGCACAATTGTCCAATGTCGGCATCGGATCGCGACTCAAGGTGACCCGCAAAGGGGCGCCCATCAACCATGCCATGCGCAATGGCGAGGTCCACCTGAACCTGCAGATGTGGAACACCGCTCCCCAGGGCGATCCGGATTTCTTCATCTCCAGCATTTTCACCAGTGATGCCGGCTCAAACTTCATGGGATATCAAAACGATGAACTGGATGACTTGGCCCGTCGGGGGAAGATGACTTTCGACCCGGTGAAGCGGAAACAGATGTATGACCGGATCCAGGAGATTATTTATGAGGAGTGCCCGGTGATTGTCCTGTTCCACAAGTCCATGGTGTCGGCTATCCATAACTACGTTACCAACTATCGCATTCATCCGGCGGAACGGTATCTGGTGACGCCGCGGCTCGGGCGGCGGTAGCATGACGATGGCGCATGACCGGGATGCCCCCATTCTACAGGTGAGGAATTTAACGGTCGATTTTCCCATGGAAACCCGATGGGCCACCATCTTGAGGGCCATCGACCTGACTTTGGCGGCCGGTGAAATTCTCGGCCTGGTGGGTGAGTCCGGTTCCGGGAAAAGTCTCCTGGCCCGTACCCTGGTCCGGCTGGAAGCTCCTGCCAGAGTTACATCCGGCTCCATCCGGCTGGACGATCAAGAGCTGTCGACGCTCACCCAAAAAGAGATGACCGCCCTTAGAGGGGAAAAAATTACGTTGGTGCTCCAGAACCCTGAAAGTGCCATGGATCCGCTGTTTACCATGGGGGATCAGTTTAAGGATGTGCTTTTATCAACTCCGGCAGCGCCATCCAGGCGGGGCAGGATTGGCCTTGGGGCAGTTGAAAATCTTCTATCGGCCGTAGGCATCTCGGCGCCCCGAGCGCGCTGCCGTCAGTATCCCCATGAATGGAGCCGCGGCATGTTGCAACGCGGCCAACTGGTGATGGCATTTTTGACTACGCCGGCGGTCATGATTCTGGATGAGATTACATCTGCCGTCGATCCAACGGTTTGTCTTCAGATTCTCGACGCGGTTCGGCGTTTGAAAGCGCAAACCCGCACCGCCATATTATTGATCACCCATGATCTGTCTCTGGCATCGGAAATATGCGATCGCGTGGCCGTCATGCAAACGGGCAAGATCGTTGAAAGCGGAACGGTTGAGGATATCTTCGGCAAGCCGGTGCACCCCTATACCCGCGCCCTGGTGGCCAGCGCCCGGTGATTGATTTCCTATGTGCCCTGCGTTCGGAATGGATATGCGCTTTTCCAATTTGAGTGTCCGCCACCTGTCTGTCAAATTCAAGGATCGCACCGGTTTCCTTATTCGTCGCCGTGCTTTTGCGGCCGTGCGCGATATCGGCTTTGATATCGAGGCTAACCAAACCTTCTGCCTGTTAGGTGAGAGCGGGTCGGGAAAAACCACCCTGGCCTGGTCGATCCTGGGGTTGCATCCGTTTCAGGGCGGACGTATCGTCTATAACGGGCGCACGATAAAAAAGCCTAACGATGCAGTCCACCAGCAGCTCAGATCCAATGCCCAGATGGTCTTTCAGAATCCTGCGGCATCTCTTGATCCATATTTTTCACTGTATCGATCCATTGCCGAACCCTTGATTGCCAAGGGAGTCGAAAAGACAGCGCGGGCCGATCGGGTCCGGGAACTGGCTCTCCAGACCGGTCTTTCTATCGACCTTTTGGGACGCCGTCCATCTGAAGTTTCCGGCGGACAAAATCAACGCGCTTGTATTGCCCGCGCATTATCGACCCGGCCGGCCTTTCTGATCCTCGACGAACCCCTCACCGCCCTGGATGCGATTGCGCAACAAAAGCTCGTTGATCTGCTTTGCCGGATCAAGGAGAAATTCCAGCTGACCTATTTCCTCATCACCCATGACATGGCCCTGGCCAAGGAAATCGCAACGGTCGTGGCCGTGATGTACCTGGGAACCATCGTTGAGACGGCGCCGGCCCCGGACTTTTTCGCCAACCCCTGCCATCCTTACGCCAAGGCCCTTTTATCCAGTGCGTTGAAACCCGGGCTGTGGCAGGGCCGGCGGATCATTCTTCAGGGTGAAATCCCATCGCCGCAGGCGCCGCCGTCGGGCTGTGGGTTCCATCCCCGTTGTCCGTGGAAAATGGCTGTGTGTGAGAAGATTCCACCCGGAGAATTTGAAGTCGGACAGGGGCATCGGGTGGTATGTCATCTGGTCGCTGAAAATGCCGGAAAGGCTTCCTGACCATGGTATTTTTCCTGTGTAAACGGACGGCCACGGCAATGCTGGTATTTTTCGGGGCCACCTTTGTGACCTATGCCATGATGATGCTGGCGCCCGGCGATGCCTCCCTGGCGGTGGCCGTGGCCAGGTACGGTGAGGAAATTGGAGCGGATCAGGCGACCGTTGAATGGATTCGGGAAAAGGAAGGATTGGATCGGTCTTTTCTGGTCCAGTACGGCCGTTGGTTGAAGCACATGGCCAACCTCGATTTCGGTCGGTCGTTGGTGGAAGAGACACCGGTGTGGCCGTTGATCAAAAATCGGTTCAAGCGTACCCTCGAGCTAGCCATTTGGGCGATTATTGCCGCTCTGACCGTATCCCTGCCCATCGGTATGCTGGCTGCAGTTTACCGCGGAACGTGGGTCGATGCGTTAGGGGTGGGGGTCGCCGTGTTGGGGGTATCCATGCCCAATTTCTGGCTGGGGCTGTTGCTGATCATCGGCTTTTGCGTAAAACTGCAATGGCTGCCGAGTTTCGGTCATGGTGACTGGCAGCACCTGATTCTGCCGGCCGTGACCCTGGGTACGGCACTCACCGCTTACACCACGCGCATATTGCGCACGGCGTTAATCGAGGCCATGCAGTCGGAATTTCTCATCGGGTTGCGTGCCCGGGGCGTCGGGAAACGAACGATCCTCGCCAAGCACATTTTAAAAAATGCGCTCATTCCCGTCGTAACGGTGGTGGGACTGGAATTTGGAATGATTCTGGAAGGTGCCGTGATGACGGAGACCGTGTTTGCCTGGCCGGGGTTGGGGGATTTAATGGTGAGCGCCGTCAGCAACCGGGATTATCCGCTCATCCAGGGTGTGGTCCTTTTTACGGCCGGCATTTTTGTGATAGTCAGCTTTGTCGTCGATATTCTCAGTCTTTATCTCGATCCCCGGATTCGCATGCAATGACCCGGACCACGATCAATATCTCACCTGGCCACAAGGACTCAAGAACAAAATGGGTTTGTCGCCGGTTGATTCATAACCCGCTTTTGGCTATTGCCTGGATAATCGTTGGTGTTGTTATTGCCGTGGCCCTATGGGGGCCGTGGCTTTGTCCCCATGACCCTGTCTACACGGATCTGACCCTCAGGCTGGCGCCGCCGTCATGGCAGTATCCGCTGGGCAACGATGCCCTGGGCCGCTGCCTGCTTTCACGAATTTTATTTGGTGCGCGCACATCCATCGGGCTGGGTGTTGCCGTGGTAATATTTTCTTCGCTGTTGGGGGTTTTTATCGGTCTGCTGGCCGGCTACTTTGGTGGGGTGGCTGATGAATTCTTCATGCGTCTGGTCGACATCTTCTTTGCCTTCCCTGAAATTGTCGCCGCCATGGCGGTTGCCGGTGTGTTGGGGCCAGGCATACTCAATCTATTGCTGGCGCTCTCGCTTACCAGCTGGATGCGTTATGCCCGGGTGGTCAGAGGCATTACCCTCTCGGTCAGGGAACGCGACTATATCAAGGCCGCCCAACTGGCGGGAAGCGCCAACGCCGCGATTTTGCGCACCCATATTTTGCCGGCCAACATGCCCGCGATATTGGTTTTGGCCACGATCGGTCTGGGCAAAGCCGTTTTGGCCGTTTCGGCCCTGGGATTTCTCGGATTCGGGGTACAGCCGCCCCATGCGGAATGGGGGATGCTGCTCATGGAAGGTAAGGAATACATTCTGAGTGCTCCGCATCTGTCCATTTATCCTGGCCTGTGCATCATGCTGACCGTTCTCTCCTTTAACCTCGTCGGCGATAGTTTAGGAAATGTGGGCCGCCGCGATCGAGGCACCGATCCGCGTTTTCAGTAGACCGGCGTTAAGGCGGCGATTGGGCAAAAAGAGCAGTTTAATCCAAAAACCGGTTTGTTTATGGCTTTAACTATATGACCCAATAGGAGGGCTGCAGATGAAAATGATGACCGTTTTATGTTTGTTTGTTGGCCTTGGTTTCATGATCGGCTGTTCGCCAATCTATGGAGTCAAATATGATTACAATCAACAGACCGACTTCAGCACATACAAGACCTACGATTGGATGCCGATACCCGAAAAAGCCGGCGTGAATGATCTTGTCGTCGATCGAATAAAAAAGGCCGTTGATTCCGAACTCGGTGCCAAAGGCCTGAAGCAGACCTCACAAAGCCCAGACTTCCTGATTGCCGAACATATTGGCAAGAAGGATAAGGTCGAGGCTGATAGCTGGGGCTATGGCTACTATGGTCCGATCAGGGTTTATCGAGGGGGATTTTGGGGGATGGACAACGTTTCGACTTACCATTATGAAGAAGGTGTTCTTATTTTGGATTTTGTCGACGCCGGAACGAAAAAGCTTTTCTGGCGGGGGGTCGCCAAGGCGCATGTGCAAAATGTCGACACACCGGAGAAACGCCAGAAGCTGATCAACGAAGCGGTTAAAAAAATCCTGGAGAAATACCCCCCGCCTGCAAAATAGCAGAGATACCATCCTCTCTGACCACCCATTCTTGCAGAGATTACGACAACGATAGCGATAGATCGGATGGGGCGCAGACTAAGTGCCCCTATTCATAAATACGGTGGCATTCGATTGCCGATGCATCCCGGCTCGCGGCGTTGCTCGGCGCGCCAATAGCTAAGGCTATTGGCCGCTTCTCACGCCTTGCGATCCGGGCGCCTCAGCAATCTCGGTACGTCACCGTATTTACGAACAGGAGCACTCAGGCAGCCCTTGGGCGTCTGAATTTGCTGGCCCGGCGCCAGGCCCAGTGCTGCATGCGGCAGTATTGGTTGGGCGCCAGGGCATAGAAGAACTTCAACAGTTTGAACGAAATGGGTTCGTCGTAGTTGGTGACCCATTTGCTACTCTTTTGGAATTTTTCGATGTGCAGGGCGACTTTGTCTGCCGGGGGCGCGCCGTTGCACCGCTTGGCCCGGACCTTATGCCCCTTTTCGTTCAGTCGATTCACCGGCGCCCAGGACAGCGGACCGTGGATGGCGCCGGGGCGGTAGAGGCGCAGTTTGATGTTGGGATTGGAATATCTCAGGATCGGGCTGGTGCCCTGGACGAAATAATGCAGCGCGACCTTCGAGGCGTGGTATACCGGTCCGAAAGCCGATGGGCTGCCATCGGCGATGGACCCGATGGCGATAATGTCCATGGGCCGTTGTGCCGATTTGGTGGCTTCGAGGGCGAAGACGGCCGGGAACGTATAGTTGATGGTCGTGATCGTCTGGGTCACTTCGGACAACGGCTCACCCATGGCACCGATTTCTTTTTCGATGGCACCGGCGTTGAGATACACCAGGTCCGGCGCGATTCTCAGAAGGTCCAATGCATCGTCGGTACTGCGTTGATGGTTGGTGACCACATGGCTGCACGCCGGATGCCGTGCAATGGCTTGCCGGGTCACGCCGTAGACGTCCCATCCACGCTTCAGATAAAGGTGACCCAGGGCGCTACCCAAGGTGCCCGTGATGCCGGTGATGATGACCTTTTTTGCCATGGTTTCAATCTCGCCTATTACGATTAATCGGTGCCAGCCTCAATTTCGGCCAGCAGGGCCAATACAAGGATTATGGGATCAGAATATAGGGGTCGATTTGTTAGAATAATGTGAGGGGCTGGTCGGAAACCACACACATTTCGTGTTTACCGCATCTTGACGGCTAGGACCGTTGGGTTTCGTGTCTCAACCCAACCTACGGTGCTATATGAATAAGTGGTTTTATATAGCCTTCAAGATAATGTTTTTGGCAAGGCCAGAGGGAGGAAGCTGTATAATCAATACCGCGACGACCGATAACGCAGCCCAAAAACATTGTCTTGAAGGCTATCGTATGGACCGGATCACTCTCAGGGCATTGGCCATGATGGTCAAGGCCGGGGCCACGCCCAAGGATGTCGGCATGAAACTACCGTCGAGCACGTAGAGATTGTCCATGTGGTGGAGGCGGCAGTTTTTATCCAGGGCACTGGTGGCGGGATCGTTGCCGAAGCGGCAGGTACCCACTTGATGGGCGACATGCAACTTTTCATGCTTGGCGACCATGGCGATCGCCAGACTGGACGGGATGCGACGCATGGCCGGCAGGAAACCCGCTTTCATCAGTTGCGCGCGATGAACATCATAGGGGTGATAGCGATGCGAGATGTGTATCTGACCGTTGCGGACCGTGATGCGATTCGACGGCTGGGGCAGGTCTTCGATCGCGCCGGCGAAGGTGATGTTGTGGGTGAGTGCCGACTGCAGAAGCCGTTTGGGCAACGGAATCGGTAGCTGGTCCTGCATGGTCAGGATGCCGGGGATGGGCAACTGCTGGATATACCCCAGCTTGTGGGGTGAAGCACCATGGGACAGATACAGGTCGGTAAGGCCGAGCTGTTTGATGAAATCTTTTCCGGCTCCGGTTCGGCGGGTGCTCAAGGCCGTGAAAACCACCCCCAAGTGAAACATATAGTAGCGTCCGATATTGTCGTTGCCGCCGGTTAGCCGGTGCTGCATCAGAAACGCCGGGCTGCCGATGGCACCACCGGCCAGGATGAAAAGATCCGCCGTTACCCGATGGTTGCCGGTATGATTGTTCAGCGTGAGGCCGATGATGCGGCGGCCCCTGGACTGCACCGCGGTTACTTCGGTTTGGGTGAGCAATACGGCCTGGTGATCGGCTACTGCCGGAATGATGCAGCGATTAAGGCTGGATGCGCGGGCCTCGGAAGGACAAATGTAGCCTGGACAGGTCGGGCACCGGTCGCAAACGGACGGATCGATTCCCAGGGGAAGCGTGAACGGACGCAGTCCCGCTTTTTCAAAAGCCGCTTTTAGCGCCCTGTTGGTCGGATGCAGCGGCAAGGGGGGCGCCGGGTAGGCCGCGGTGCGCTGCATCAGATGCGGGGTGGCCTGGTCACTGTACCCTGCCACCCGGTAGATATTTTCGGCTTCGGTATAGAAGGGCGCCATCTGCGCATAGGAAATTGGCCAGTCCCAAACGGAGCGATCCAGGACCTTGGCATAATACCGGCCCGGGGTGAAATCGATCTGTCCAGGCCGCATCAGGCAGGCGCCGTATAGACTCGTGCTTCCGCCGGCGATGCCTCCGATGAACGCCCGCTCCCGCAATCCGTCGAAATTGAATTGCCGGTCGTCCGATGCCTGTTTCTCGATCTGCATGGCCCGCTCATCTTGGAAGGCCTTTTCATCATCAAATCGTTTCCCGCGCTCGACAAAGAGGACCCGCTTGCCCATGGATGCCAGCTTGTAACCGGCCGTGCCGCCGCCTGCACCGGTACCGATGATCACGGCATCGTAGCGTTCGGGAATGGGGGCGTGAGAGGGCATGAAGATATCGGGTGATAAGCGGTCATTAAGAGAAAATGAATCGGGCTGGGGCTTCTATACGATGGTGTCGGGTTGTAGCCAAGGTCGATGGGTTTGTCAAGCGGGGGAGGGCGTTAGGCGATTTCTGTCAAAGAATATACCCGCCTGCTTGTCTTTTCATCCGTCTTCTGCGTTGGGCGTTTCCACACATAGCCCTACTATGCGTGAAAAAGACCGCCTTGAATACGAATGAAAATCCTGCGCATCCAGGTATATTCTTATCCGCCAATCGCCTTACCGCATTCGATTAAAAAGCAAAAAGGCGCTGAAGTATAGAAATAACGTCTAATTGTGTTTTTGAATCGATTACACCCAATTTTTTTATCAGTCGCGCTTTGTCTATCGTTCGCACTTGGTCTAAGACAACTTGGGCCTGTTTTTTGCGAAAAGCACAGGAAACACGGGTGGGATAATTTTTTTTGGCAGATGTCATTGGAGCGATAATGATGGTTCGAATATTCCGATTCATCTCATCAGGAGAAATAACCAAACATGGCCTGGTTTTTTGAATTTCGGACCCAATCGTAGGATCGAGATTGACCAGATAAACGTCAAAACGTTTCACTACCATTGCCATTCTTCATCGTCCCATGCATGTGAAATGTCATCTTTAATTATCAGCTGATCGTCCCCTTCTTCGCCCATCATTTTGAAAGCGGCATCCCAACCCTCGCGGGCATTTTTTACCGGCCGAATGATAATTTGATTTTTTTCAACCTCGATTTCAACATCATCCTTTATCCCAGTCTGTTCAAGAATGGGTTTCGGGAGACGTAGCCCCTGGGAATTACCGATCTTTATTACCCGTGCCCGCATTCGCTTTCTCCTTTTTTGAAAATGTGGATACATTGTAATTACGTTTGTGGCGGCCGTCAATGACAAAGATGAAGCGTCAGCACCTATTGTGGCGTAATCTCAAAATTCATGTTTACCCGGGCACCCTGGCCGACGTCTACACCATGGTCGGTTATTACTTTATAGTTGCCAGGGATGAGAAAACAACGTCGCTGGCGATCCCAAAACGCGCGGTTGGATGTCAGCGTTTTAAACGGTTTGTTGCGGGAAATCGAAAACGTTACGAGCTTGACGATTTTATGCTTTTTGGTGACAAGGGCTTTTTCTGCCCCGATTTGTAGGATGGTAGTATCGGTTTTATGGATTTGAATAAAAAGCTTGTTGATTATTTGGCGTGTGATCAGACCGAATGTCTTTCCTCCCATGGATTTAATCTGATCGGATGCCGCGTGAATGACATGATCGAAAACCGTAAAATTCGTATCTTCACGACTCAACGTTTCCATTTGTTCATCATCATTGACGATGATCTTAAGATCGTCGATTAACAGCTCGTTGACGGCGGACACGTTAAAGATGCCAAACCGTCTTGGCGCAATTCGTATCCTGTCCGCCGTCAATTGAAAGACCTGACGCGCGTCCTTGAAGTACACATGCCGGACACCCGTCATGTGAAACGGATAGGTCTTCGGCTGCTCGCTGCCATCATGAACCAACTCGCTCCCGTGGGCACTTTTTTGTGGTGATAGCAGGATCAATGCGAAGAAAAGCATTAAGTAATGAATGGCACCGCTCCTGAATAAAGGAACGTTGCAGCTCCGGACCTCGGCCCATCCGGAGCTGCAACAAGGAGAACGGATGATGGGTCGGGCATGCCGAATCCATCACCATCATTCCTTGGAGAAGTAAGGCTTGCTATCCCGCTCGGCCTCTTATTCCGGGATACCATCCGGAAAAATTCCGCCATATGTGGGATCCGGTAATTCGCCGGGCGTGTTCCCATCGAAGGGTGGCAGAAGTGACCGGATATCAAGTCCATCGAAGACCACTTTCAGGTTGACCTGAATCGTTTCGAAATCCTCTTTTAAGTCTCCGGCCGCAGGCACGGATGTCGAACCGTTCAGGCTTTGTTTAATCGCCTGTAACGTCGCGACGTATTCATCCAATTCCTGTGAAGATACATCCTCGTCAATATCGAAAAGCGGGGTATAGTTTCGGTCGCGATGCTGATCAAGCCATTCAATCGCCGTGATCATGTCGGTCACGGCCGCCGAAACGGCGGATTTGGCCGAAGCCAGGTTGGTCGTCGCGGATGAATTCAGAGATAGCAATTTCGGGTAGTTATCAAGGAACCATTCAATGGTCCGTTCATTGGCAACGATGTCTTGGATATCCAGAGAATCCATATCGTAGCTGAGAACCAAATAGATAGAAGCGGTGAACAGGTTGGCAAGGGATTTCAAGGCGATCACGTCGCCATAGTCGCTCGTCACGCTTTCTTGATCGACAGGTAGGGTCCATTGCTCCTTGAAATCGGTGGATACTTTTTCAAAGTTGGCAATCGCCCCTTCAACCTGTGGCAACACCTCGTCACGCAGCCATACTTGAAGATCATCCCCGTCAGGCGTGGTAACGGCATTGGGGATGACATAGGACACGTCGGCGGCGTCATTTAAATCCTCGTCATCCATCTCCCACGGATCAAAATCGTCGACACCCAACGGTTCCAGTATGTCTTTGACCAAGCTGGGGTGTCCGTTTTCGCCTTCACCAAACCAAATGCAGGCCACACGAGTCATCCCATAGAAGTAGTTGGCAGGTTCCGAGCCGCTGTTTTTACTTATTGCTTCTGCGAACGTATCGAGTGCAGCATCAATGTCTTGTTCGGCCAGATCGGTCTTTCCCGAATCCATTAATTCCGCCACCTCGGTGGAATTCTCATCTCCCCCATCGTCGTCATCCCCGTCACCGGAGCAACAAACCAAAAACAAGAATGCGGTGCAAAGCAAAATCATCTCCATCAATCTCGGTTTTCCGATCATAATCATTATTACCTTCCCTTCGTAAACGGGTAACGTTAATAATATGTGAAGTAGAATTATATTAGCATTTAACCAGCCAAGTTGCAAAAAATGACAAGACTCAGATATCATAGGTTGTTGACAGAAATCGACTTAATGCAGGTACTCGATTAATCGCCTATTTGTCACAACCGTGAATACAATAACAACATGGAGGTATTGCGATGACCCTCAAAATCGTCCAGACGGACAAGGCACCGGCCGCCATCGGCCCATACTCCCAGGCCGTGCTGGCCGCACCCTTTGTATTCGTCAGCGGGCAGTTGGGCATGGACCCGGCCACCGGCAAGCTCGTGGGCCAGGATCTGGAGAGCCAGGCCCGGCAGGCCCTGGAGAACCTCAAACAAATTCTATTGGCCGCCGGCAGCAGCCTCGAGCAGACCACCGCCGTGGACGTATTTCTGACCGATATGGGGCAGTTTGCCAGCCTAAACGGCATCTATGCCGAGTATTTTAGTTCCCATCAACCGGCGCGGGCCGCCATCGAAGTCGGTGCCCTGCCCAAGGGGGCGTGTGTGGAGATCAAGTGCGTGGCGGTGGTGGGATAGACCGGTTCTGATAACCTAAAATGGCCGATCGGCCGTTAGCGGTTAGCAATTAGCCGTTCAATTTCAATTGCGGCCGATTGGCGTATTTTTCAGGTGAAATCTCGTCGATGTCGAAGGCTGGGGATTTGATTCCGTACTTTGGTCTGCAGCCGCAAGTCGATGGGGGCGGTGATAAAACCGACCCCTTCGGAAGCCCTGGCCAGTACGGTTCCCCATGGATCGATGATCATGCTGCTACCGAAGCAGCTTTTATTGTTGGGATGGACGCCCCACTGTGCTGCCGCGATCACGAAAACCGCGTTTTCGATGGCCCGGGCACGCAGCAGGGGCTCCCAGTGGTCCTTTCCCGTGAACAAGGTGAATGCGGCCGGTGTGAGGATCAGGTTGGCGCCCTTATCCGTCAATGATCGAAACAGTTCCGGAAAACGCAAATCGTAACAGATGGTCAACCCGATATTCATCAGGGGCGTCTCGGCCACGACGCTCTTGTCCCCCGGAGCGATGCTGTCCGATTCCTTGACGCTGACCTGGCTGCCGAGGTTGACGTCGAAAAGATGGATCTTGCGGTAAACATCGATGATTTCGCCGTCGGGAGCGATCAATACGGAGGTGTTGTAGGATCGTGTGGGATCCGTGGATTTTTCCAGAAAACTGCCGCAATTCAGGTAGATGCCTCTTGAACGGGCCAATTCACGGTAGGTTGCCATGGTGGGGCCGTCCAGGGTCTCCGCATGTTCCCGTTGGTTCGTATCGGCCAGATAATTGGCATATTCCGGCAGGACAATCAGTTTGGCGCCATCTTTTGCGGCGGCATCAACCAGTTCTTCGATAACGGCCAGATTCTCGGCAACGTTGTTTTTGGTGTTCAGCTGAATGGCTGCGGCAATAAAACGTTCCATTGATCATTCCATTTCTATGGCGCCGGAAACGACGTGGCCCTGGCGAAGGCCAAGGCAAATTCGGTTTCCGAGGCCAGTTCCAGGAAGCGGATGCGTCGGCACAGGCCCTTGGCCTCCGTTCGGAGTCCCTTGTCCAGCAGGGCCTTGACTACGCCCACGCCAGCCAGGTTGTCCTTGGGAGCCACCTCGCTGCGGGCCACGGCCGGCGGCAGCATGCCGATGGCCAGGGCGTTACGCCAGTTGAAGCGCGCGCCGAAGGCGCCGGTCAGAATGGTTCGGTCGATGGTCGCGATGCCGGCCCGGCGCATGAGAAATTCGATGCCTGTGGCCAGGGCGCCCTTGGCCAACTGGATCTGACGGACATCCTTCAAGGAAACCGATACCGCGCTGCCGGTGGCGCTGTGCTCGTCGTCGGCGATAATATAAGACTGACCGACGCCTTTTTCATCCACGGCTACTCCCTCGGCCTTTTCATTCAACCGGCCGTTGGGCAGGATGACGCCCAACTCACGAAGGGAAGCGATGGCGTCGATGATGCCCGAACCGCAGATGCCCATGGGCCGATTGTGTCCCGCGTTGCCCAGTACCTCAAAGGCCACTTGGTGGGTGGCGGAATCGGGCCACATGCGATGGATGGCGCCGGTGACGGCACGCATGCCACAGGAAATCTGGGCGCCTTCCAGGGCCGGCCCGGTGGCGCAACTGGTGACCCACAATCCTTCGCGGTTGCCCAGGACCACCTCGCCATTGGTGCCGATATCCACGATCAGCGTGACTTCATCGCGTTCGTGGGGCCGATCGGCCAAAATGGCGGCCATGGTATCGCCACCCACAAAACCGGACACCACGGGCATGAGAAAGACCGGTACGGCCGGATCGACGGCCAGTCCCAGGTCGCCGGCATCGGTCAGCGGGGGGGTAAGGGTCAGGGGAAAATAGGGAAACATGCCCAGGCCGCGCGGGTGCATGTCGGCGAAGATCTGTTGCATGGTGGTGTTGCCGCATAGGGCCACCTCATCGATGGATTCGATTGATGCGCCGACCCTTTCCAGGCAGCGGTTCATGAGAAAATTGACCCCTTCGGCGGCCAGGCGTTGGAGTTGATGCAGGTGATCGTCTTTCTCGTTGACGTGGCAGATGCGGCTGATCACGTCCTCGCCATATCGGCGTTGGGGGTTGACACAGGAGTCGGCCGCCAGCAATTCCCCGCTCTTCAGGTCACACAAGTATCCGGCTACCGATGTGGTTCCCAAATCTACCGCGAATCCGAAGCTTTGGGGATGCTCCCCGGCGATGATGCGACGGATGCCGGTTTCCTCGTGTACCACCAGAGTGAAGTCTTTCAGGCTGTCTTCGTATTGGCCGATACGGCGCAACGCGGCGAGGTCGGCCCGCGCCGTCCCCGGAATACCGGCCTGCTCGGAAAGCCAGTCCACCAGGCTTTCCGATGTGTTGTCCGGGTTCAGCGTCGGTGAACCATCGGTGACCGTCAGTCGTCGCGTCATGGGATCCACCGCATAGGTGCCGGTGATGCCGGTTTTGCCCCGGGCCTCGGCACTTTCCGACAGGCTGTCGGGGATCGTTACCGTTCCCGATCCGATGGCCCGCGCCCGGCAGGCCAGGCGGGCGCCGTCGGCCAATTGCGCCGGTGTCAATACGTCCAGCTCGCTATCGCTCAACGGGGAGAAGTCCTCCCGGGGAGAAACCAGCACCCGACACTTGCCGCACACCCCCACACCCCCGCAATCGGCGCGAATGGCGATGGCATGTTCGTTGGCCAGGTCCTGGAGGGTCTTGCTTTCATCCACAGCAACCCGCAATCCGGCCGGCTCGAAAGTAAGGTAATGGACGGTGAAGAGTTCCGCGATGGCACGGCGGTCGATCTTGCCCGTGGCGGCCATGGGAATTTCCGTGACCATGCGCAGCCGGCGGGGTTTCTCATGGGGCTCGAGCGCCTTGCCCAGGGCCTGACGCACCGCGTCGGCGGGCAGGGCGCCTACGGCCAGGGCCACGATTTCGCTGTCCCGGCCGGTTTCCACGGGGTTGGCCAGCACCAGGGCGTCGTCGACACCATCCACGTTCAGAATACCCTGGCGGACCTTTTCCAAATCCACACGGTTGCCGCCCACCTTGACGATGCTGTCCACACGGCCCACCACCACGAACCCATCGTCGCCATGGGGCCTGACCCGGTCGGCCACCGTAAACCAGCCGCTCTCGCGGATGGGCAGTTCGCGGGAGAGAAAATCGGAGCGGATATCCAGGCCGTCGCCGGCAATGCGCCACTGGATGCAGTCATAGGGGGTGAGGCCCGCTTCTCCCCGGGCCCGGCAGCGGGTGGCGATACCGCCGGTTTCGGTGGAACCGTAAATCTCAAACAGGTCCACTCCCGTGGCCGTGGAGAAGGCCGTGCCGTCGGCCTCGGGAAGGGGGCCGGCCGAGGAAAAGGCCAGGCGCAGGGCGCCCTTTTGGGGTGGTTTCTCCTTCAGGGCCCGGTAGTGGATCGGGACACTGATGAGAATCGTGGGCATGGTGTCGGCCATCTGCTGCTTGATCTCTTCGGGAAAGGAGGGGGTCGGCCCCACCACCCGGGCCGACGCCACCAGGGGCGTGAGCAGTGAGTAGAGCATGCCGTAAATATGTGTGGCCGGGACCGTGGCCAGGATCCGGTCGTTATGGCTGACCGAAAAACGGTTCACTAGGTAACCGACCTCACCCAGAAGATTGGTCGCCGTTTTGGACCACATCTTCGGCGCGCCGGTGGAGCCGCCGGTGAACAGATGGACCCAAGGGCGCTCTGGATCCGGCGCGTCGGTGGGCTCCAGGGTCTCCACCGCATCGGTCAACTGGTCCGGATCGATGGCGGTTACGCCAGTGGGCAATGCGGCGGCCACGGTGGCGATGGCCAGGCTGAACCCCGTCGCCTGGTGCACCTCCTTCAAGCCGGCCGATGAGAGGGCATGGGGAACCAACAGGGGCGGGCCACCGGCCAGGGATGCCAGCATGGCGGCGGCCATGATCCCGCGATCTTCCGTGGCCAGGCAGACCAATCGGTCATTTTCTGTTTGTTGGTCGAAAACATATTTGATGCGCCGGGCCATCAGGTAGAGTTCACCGTAATTTCGTCCGGGCAGGGTGAACGCCTGGCCCGGCCGCTGCGGTCCTGACAGCAGGCGTGTGATCATTCCGTTAACGGCTTGTCTGGTTTCCTTGGAGGGTGCCATCTTATCAACCCTTGTCTTTGTTTTTCCCGGTCCATGGCCTGTCTGCGCCCTGTGCACGGGTGGGACGGTTGTTTAATGCGCGAACGCTCGGTCCATGCCGAATCGTCTGTGTTAATACAGGGGGCGGCCGGGGTCAAGATATTCGACGATGGCAGCGGGTGAAAAACGGTGAACCCGCTTCCGTCGAACCCTGGCGAGGCCTTGTAGGAGCGGCCCTGGCCGCGATAACGATGGTGATCGATCAGATGGGTCGCAGGCATGGCCATCTCCTACGGACGGAGGTAGGGATGAAAAGTCGAAACATAAAATCGATAGCTTGCCACCCGCCCTTCAGCCTTCAGGCAAAAATTTTATACACCGATGTCCTCAATCGTCGCCACCAACCCATTAATGACCGCGCTTATTTTCTTCTCGGCCTTTTGCTGTTCATGGACGGACGCGAACCCGGAATCCAGCTCCCGAAAAATGGTGTCGAGTGGTGATGGGGGGATCGACGCGTCGGCCCGGACCACCGCCGGTCGGGGATAGAGACCATCCTCGAAAAAATAATTGGGTGCCCCCACGGCATCGGTTCGCCGGAAGGCCCAGGTCAATTTCAGGCTGGCGAAGGCGCGCAGCCGTTCCGCCGCCGGTGATCCGGCTGGAAAATCGGTGCCGTCGATCGGCCGCTTCAACCGGTCTTCCAGGATTTCGAAAAACGCGGCCAGCAGGCGGCGTTCGGTCACGATCAAGCCATGCAGGTACCAGTGATCCATGCTGTGGCGCAGGGCGGTCAGCCAGCGCGGCGGCAACCGTTTCATGCTGGGACAGAAATAGGTGCGGCAGGCCATGCCCCCGTAATAACTCAGGCCCCGCCAGTCGATGCCGTGGTTGCCCTCGGCCAGAGGATGCAGCAGGCAGCCCACGCGCCGGCCCTCGTCCACGATCATGCCCAAATAGGGGCAGTGATGAAAGTCCGGGAAGGGGCGATCCGGATTCTCGGCAGCCTCCACGCGGGCCTTGAAGGCGTCCAACCCCGCCACGGTGCGTGGAACGGCTGCGAACCAGCGGGTGCGCCGAACCAGCATGGCTTCCAGGAACTCGAAAGAGGGATCGGCCACATTGTAAAGGCCGCAGCAGGCGCCGCAGGAGACATGGGGACCGGTCTGACACAGGTACACGGTTTGACAGTCGGTATCGACGGGCTGGTATTTTTTCATGACGCTGTGTGCAGGACCAGGCCCGCCGGCAGATCCTCCCCGAAAATCACGCTCTGCTCCTGTTCCGCCATGGCCACGACCGTTTGCACATACCGGATGTGGGTGTCCAGGAGTTTGTCCGGTTGGATGTTCTGGGACATCCAGTCCATGACCCGGCGTCGAAGGGATTCATCCATGTCACGGGTGCGGTCACCGGTTTGACGGCACAGCTGGCCGAGGGCCGCGGCCACGGGCTTGGGATCGCGCCAGTCGGTGGACAAGAGAACCTGGATCCAGTCGGCGACTTCCCGGGGCGGGATGACCCGGTCCACCGATCCGTAAAGCAGTTCCCGGGCGCCCATGCGCGACAGGGACCAAAAGTGTTGGGGTTTGCTTTTCTTGGGCTTCAATTCGGCCAGCAAGGCCCGCCCCCAGCGGATTTTTTCCTTGGCCTGCACATGTTCCATGTTGGCCGCCGCCATCCACATCTCCACGCGTTCCTGGGGGGCAATTTTTCGCGGTGGCGTTTTTTTGGGCATCAACAACGGGGCCAGCTCCTGGATGAACTGACGTTGCTGGCCGGGCGTCAGGCCGGCCGCCACCCGTCGCCACAGGATCCACCACTCGACGCGGGCCTGGGCCTGATTGGCAAAGGCCAAGCCCTTGGCGTAGAGCCGCCAGATGGTTTTCATGCGCACGGGATCGGCGCCGTCGGCCAGGCCCGGACGCATGCAGTAACCCAGCAGATTGAGCCAGCGGATTTCATGTTGTGCGGTGATGCGGCGGGTCTTTTCGATTTCGATCAATTGATCGGCCAGGCTGCGGATGACGCTCAGGGGCCATTCCTGTCGCGGCCGGTCGAACATGCCGGCCAAGGCCTTGCCGACGGCTTCCAGTTTGCTTCCCGCCCCCCGATCGGTGAATACTTTTTTGACCAGGCCACGCGCCCCATCGATCAGATCGCTGTCGAACACCTCCTGGTCGGCCAGGGCGGTCGGGGACGGGCCGTTGCGCAACTGGAAGTGCAGTTTCCAACGGTGGTCGCCGGCCCGGCTTTGGCAGGCCAGCGCCAGGGTGCCCGCCTCGGTGTAGCTGGCCACCAACTGGACGGGAATGCGGGCCTTGGTTCCTTTTTTGCCGTATTGAATGATGGTCTGAATGGGGGCCAGGGCGGTTAGGGTGTCGTCGATGGCGATCAGATCACCCAGGCGGTCGCCACTGCGATAGCTGGAGCTGTAGACATTGAAGGCGACCGGTTGGTTGGCCCGGACCTCGAAATCATGATCCTCGAGCGTGATGGTCGCCCCCTCCTCGAGACCGCGGGTGACCAGGCACAACGCCTGGCGCCCGATCTCCGGCCCCTGGGACACTTCCAGGTAATAGGCCCGGGGACTGCCGCTGCCCACCCGCACTCCGCTGCCGATCTTGACCAGGCCGTAATAGGCGGCCCCCAGGGACACGGCCAGATCCGGGTCGGGGTTGTCCATCACCCGGGGCAGCGAGTCCGGAGTCTTGTCGAACCAGTTGACGATGGCGTGGCGGATCTGCTCCTGAATCACGGCGGGTTTCAGGGACCCGCCGTTGAAGAGGATCAGGTCGGGCAGGGGCAGGTCCTTTTTCAGATGGGTGGCCACATCCGCGCGATGCCGTTCCAGGAACCATCCCAGGTGCCGGGTGACGGCCGGTTCCTGTTCATAGGGCAGACCGAATTCGGTGATCCCCTTGCGCTGGGCGGATTTGCCGCCGTCGGTCGCCTCGACGATGGGAAAAAACCCATCCAGCGCCGTGGCCTCCACCTCCTGACGGCCGAGGGTGGCGGTGAGGGTGCCGCCGATCAAGCGGCCGCCCTCGCCCAGCATGGTGATCGTCTCCCTATCGGTGTCGCCGTTCAAGATGCGTTCCTTGGCCTGGCGGCACTGATGGCAAAGGGTTTTCCACCGGTTGCCCTTCAACGACAGTTGGCCTCGGGAGAATTGCCCCTCGATACGTCGGGCCAGGGCCAGATCCACGTTGTCCCCCCCCAGAATCAGGTGATCACCCACGGCCAGGCGTTCGAATCCCAGTTGGCCGTCTTCGTCTTTCAGGTAGATGAGGGTGAAGTCCGTGGTACCGCCCCCCACGTCACACACCAGGATCAGCTCCCCCGGCTTGACCATGCCTTGCCAATCCGTTTCATGGACCATCAGCCAGCTGTAGAAGGCGGCCAGCGGTTCCTCCAGGAGGATCACGTTGGCCAGGCCGGCCGCGGTGGCGGCTTCCAGGGTCAGCTCGCGGGCCACCTCGTCGAAGGAGGCCGGTACGGTGACGATGACCACCTGCCGCTCCAGGGCCTCGTCCTCGTCCGCATGGGCCCGGTTCCAGGCCATGCGGATATGTTCCAGATAGGCCGCCGCAGCCTGAACCGGCGAAACCTTGGCCACCTCATCGCCCGCCCCCCAAGGCAGGATCTTGGCCCGTCGATCGGCATTGGAATGGCACATCCAGCTCTTGGCCGACGCCACCAGCCGGGCCGGGACCGTGGCCCCGTGGTCGCGGGCCAGGGTGCCGGCGAAGTGATCCGCCGGGCGTTGCCAGGGCATGACCACGGCACTCTTGGCGATATCATAGTCGCCGGGGATGTAGAGAAACGAGGGCAGCACGGGCAGCCCATTGATCTCACCCGGACCGGTCAGCTGGGGGATGGGGAAGATTTTGGTCTGACGGGGCTGATCCTCGGCCAACAGATCGACGTAGGCCACCGCCGAATTGGTGGTGCCCAGGTCGATGCCCACGATGTAGCGCTGGTCATGAAGTTCCAAAGGCCTCTTGCTCCCTCACGTTGAATTCCAGTTTCCACCGGCGGCCGTCCGCCTTGGAGACGCACCACAGCTCCAGAGTGCCGACTTCGGTGACCTGGATTTCCAGGGTTACCGGGATGACGCTGCCGGCCTCGCCGTCCAGCGTGGTTTCGATCTCGGTGATGGCCTGGATTTCGCCTTCCCAATCCTCGATCACGTCGCCGGTCTGGTCATCATGCCGTGCGGACCCCAGGAAATCGAACTTGGCCGGCTGGCCCACCACCAGGGCGAACTCCCGGTTTTCCAAGCGGGTCTGGGTACCTTCCTCCATGCCGAAGGGAGCGATGCAAAGGGCCTTGGTGGGGGCCGGGATGCCGGGTACGGCCGGCATGGAAGCGGCGATGCCGATATAGTAGGATTTGTTCAAGCCATAACGGATGCGCACGCCCTGGCCCCGGCGGGCCAGACCATAGTAGGCGGCGCCCTTGGCAACGGACAGGTCAAAGTTGGCCGAGGCGATTTCCCGCACGGCGCCGCTGTCGCCCGCCGGCGTCCACTCGGTGAGCAGGTCCGTGATCCGTTGACGAATGGGCCCGGCCTTCATGATGCCGCCGTTGAACAGAATCGCCGATGGAATGCGGTCGTTGTTCTGGTGCAGGAATTTGGCCAGATGATGGGTTACGGCCGGATCGGATTCATAGGCCAGGCCGATTTCCTGCAACCCCACGCGATTGCCCTGGGCCGGCATGGTCGTGGCCTCGCAGCGGGGAAAGAAACCATCCACCAGCACCTGATTGACGCCTTCCCGGGTGAGCTGGGTCTTCTGGGTGCCGCCGATCAGGCTGCTACCACGTCCCAAAATGGTCACCGGGTATTCCTCGGCGTCGGCATCGGCCATCAACCGTTCCTTGGCCAGGCGGCAACTGTGCCACAGCCCGCGCATTTGCCAGTTATCCAGGCGGGTGCCCTTTTCCGCCATTTGCTGGGCCAGGGAATAGGCCAGGGCCAGATCCATGTTGTCGCCGCCCACCAGCAGGTGATCACCCACGGCGATCCGTTCCAGCACCAGTTGCCCGCCTTCCTCGGTAATTTCGATCAGGCTGAAGTCCGTCGTACCGCCGCCGACGTCACAGACCAGTACCAGATCACCCTTGGAGACGTCCTCGCGCCAGGTGTCGCCCCTGGATTCGATCCAGGCGTAGAAGGCCGCCTGGGGCTCTTCCAGAAGCGTGATCTGTTGCAGGCCGGCCATTTCGGCGGCCTTGACGGTCAGTTCGCGGGCCACGGCGTCGAAGGACGCCGGAACGGTCAACAGGATTTCCTGGGCTTCCATGCGTAATGTGTCATCGTCGGCGGCCATGGTGTGGTTCCAGGCATCGCGGAGATGTTCCAGGGTGGCCGCCGCGGCTTCCACCGGCGATCGTTTGAATTCCTGCTCGATGGTGCTGTTCCAGGGCAGGATCGGTTGGGAACGATCCACCATGGGATGGCAGAGCCACGACTTGGCCGAGGCGATCAGGCGGTGGGGCAGCTCGGCACCGCGGTTGCGGGCGAATTCGCCGACCGCCAACGCATTCTCCGCATTCCAGGGCAGGGCCATGGCCGTTTCGGATACGTCGTGTTCTCCAGGGATCAATAAGAATGATGGCAGCATATCCCGTTTTTCCACGACCCCCGCATCGACCAATTGCGGAATTTCGAAAATATGGATATCGGATGGTTGACCGGGAACGATATCGGCGTTGGTGTATGCCACCACCGTGTTGGTCGTGCCCAGGTCAATGCCTATGATGAAGGTTGGTGTTGCCATTATGATGCTCCCCTTTTTGTTTTCTGGCTGAATTCCACCCAGCGATGGACCGGTTTCCCGGGCCGCATTCGCCAAGCGGTGAGGCTGTCATTAGGGTTCGGTATTGAAATTAATCGATAATGATCTGATGGCCGGGTGAATGGGTCCCGGCCATCGCAAGAGCATTCAATTCTAATCGCCCCTGCCATGAATGCAAGCATAAATATAGCATCCAAGATAATGTTTTTGGGCTTCGTTATCGGCTGAAACCCTCCTGGCGTTTCAATCCGCGATCGGGAGATGCCGTCCGCGACGAATGGCTAGATCGATAATGCGGGCGGCGATGTCCAGTCCGCTGGCCGCTTCCATGCCCCGGAACCCCGGCGAGTAGTTGACTTCCCCGATCAATGGCCGGCCGTTGCCCGCCTCCATGATGTCCACGCCGGCCACATCGCAGCCCACGGCCGTTGCCGCGACCACCGCCACCCGGGCCAGTTCGGCCGATAGGGCGATGGCCCGGATGTCACCGCCCAGATGAAAATTGGCCCGGAATTCTCCCGGTTGCGGGGTGAAACGGGCCGCGCAGACGGCCTCGCCGCCGATCACCACCACGCGGATGTCCTGGCGTTGGTCCGGGGCGATGTACCGCTGGATCATGATCCCCTGGCGGCGATTCAACCCCGTCAGCAGGCGTTGGTCGGCATCGCGAGCGTCTGTGATGAGCATGACGCCTGTTCCCTGGCGGGCGCTGACCGGCTTGGCAACCACCGGATAGCCGCCCAACCGGTCCACGGCCGGGGACAATCCCGATGGCGCGTTGACGAAGACCGTGGCGGGGCAGGACAGGCCGGCGGCACCGAGCGCCTGCTGGCTGAGAAACTTGTTGCGGGCCATGCTGACGGCTGCGTAATCGTTGATTAGGGCAATGCCCATGCACTGGAAGTGATGAACCAATGCCAGGCAGCTGTCGCTGATCTCGGCCCCCTGGCGGGGCAGCACGACACTGGGAAGGCGGTCGGCATGTTCGCCGATGCATTCCAACCGGCCGTTTACGGTCGTGGGCCATATTCGATAGGGATGAATGAGCAGGCCCTGGCAACCGGCTTTACGCGCCGCTTGCAGCAGCCGGCGGTTGGGGGGGTAGGCGTCGTCACGGACGGTGATGATGCCGATGCGCAGACCCGTCTTAGGTGTGCGTTTTGACATGGCTGTCGATCATCCATTCCGGCATCCAGACGCCAACCGACTTGCCGGCCTTTTCACTGTAATAGCCAGCTACCTGACGGGTGCGGTTGCGGCGGGCGATGATTTTGGTGGCTTCATTGTCTTCGGCGATCACCGAAAAAAGCTTACGGTCACCGACCCGGGCGGTGAGTCCTTCCAAGAGTCGCGTGCCGATGCCCAGTCCCCGGTATTCGGGGCGTACCGAGGTGTATCCCCGTTCCACAAAACCCGACAGATCCAGGCCCGATTGCCGGCGGACGTTTTCGATGTACTGCGGACGCGGATGCTTGAGACTGGAGTTGCCCACGATGACGTCGTTTTCCAGCACATAGCCGATCAGATAGGCCCGTTCCAAATTGGTCCGCACATGGGTGGTGGCCACCGTGCCGCCTGCCGCCACCATGGCACAGATGGTATCCAGGTAGCCTTCGGGCAGTCGATCCGGTGAACAAAAATGGTAGGCCAGGTTGTCGCCCAGGGTCAGGATCCGGTCGTTCGGGACGTCCACCCGAGAACGCAACAACCAGTTCTTCCCGAACCGGTCGACCAGGACGAAGCGATGGACCGGGTCATCCACCATTTGCCACAACGGATGGCCGGGGAGGGGTGCCAAACCACCATAGCCGTCATCGGGATCGGTGTCCGGGCCCCCGTCGGAATCGACCCGCCAGCTGTGAATGATGTTGGGTTGACGGGCAATGGTGTCGCGGTTGGCCAGGGATGCCGCCGGGCCACTCAACACGAGGTGGTTCCAGATGCCGGCCCGGGACGCCCCCTTGAAAAAACCCAGATCCGGGAGCCGTTCCGTGGCTTGCCACCGCACCTGGACGATGGCGTCGGTTCCCGGCGGAACGACCGGTGGCGTATCCGTCGAGCGGCCGATGCGGCAGGAGAGCGACAGCTTCAGCCGGCTTGGCCGGGCCGTTAAGGCATCCAGCAGCACCTGCAGGATTGCCGGGGAAAGCGCTTGCCGGCTCACGTAATGCAGGCTGTCATGATCGACGGCGGCCTGGGCCAACCTGTTCAGCAGCGTCCGCGCCGACCGCTTATCGTCATGGGTCAAGTCCGTCCCCCTGGATGGGATCCGGGTGATCGCGGATAAATAGGCGGTCAACCCGGAAAGCGTGGTCGGCGGGCGTGGAAATGATTCGGCGGCCGGCGGCCGGATCAGCAGCTGTGGTCGCGAGGCGTCAGGGTGCATCGACGTTTTCCTTCGAATGGGTTCCATGGTTTGGTTTGCATGACGTGTCGGAGCGGTTTCCCGCATTGGTCGATTGCGGGTCGTCCGACGGCTGCGTCCCGCTCATTGTACGCACCTGGTTAGGGGATGGCAAGGGCTGCTGGAAAGCCGTCAGGCTTGCCAAAATAGACAAATCGTTTTAAATATAATCATCCAATCTCGAATACCAACCGCCAACTGAGGATGCGTGGACCATGAAGCTCGCCTACCTGATGGATCCGTTGGAAGGCATCCAGCCGGAAAACGAAACCACCAGCCACCTGATGTATGAATCCAACGAACGGGGGCACACGGTCTATTTCCTGGAATCCCATGATGTTTACATCCGGGGCGGGCAGGTAGTGGCGCGCATGCGCAATATCACGGTTCAGCCGGGGCTGGGTATGGCGGTGTACTGGCAGGCAATCATTCGCTGCGCCAAACAGGAACACTTGGTATTTGAGAGCGTTACCGATCTGGATGCCCTGTTCCTGCGCAGTAACCCGCCCCTGAATTACCAGACCATGGAATTTTTGCAGGCCGCCAACGACCATGTCTTTATTCTCAACAGCACTACCGGCCAGATTCTGGGCAACAGCAAACTCTATACCCTCAACTTTCCCGAGATCATCCCCGAGACCCATGTTTCCCGGGACCCATCACGGCTACGCAAGATCATCGACGATTTTGGCGGCGACATGGTGGTCAAGCCCCTGCAACGATTCGGCGGCGAGGGGGTCATCAAGGTCAGCACTCGTGACCGCACCAATCTCAATTCCCTGATCCATTATTATACCCGGGCCTATGAAACCTATGCCCGGCGTGAACCGATCATGGTCCAGGAATACCTCAAACGCGTTAAAAAGGATGGGGATGTCCGCATCATGCTGCTCAATGGAGAAATCATCGGGGCCATGCGCAGAAAACCCAAAAGAGGGGATTTCAGAACCAACGTGCATGCGGGGGGGCAGGTCCTGAAGCATCGGGTGACGGCCAGGGAACGGCGGATCTGCGAGACGATCAAGGACAAGTTGATCGCCGATGGGCTCTTTTTTGTCGGCATCGACATCATCGACGGCAAGTTGGTGGAGATCAATTGCGTCAGCCCCGGTGGTATCCCGCGCATCAACCGGCTCAACAACGACCGATTGGAATGCAAGGTCATCGACTTCATCGAGGGGCGCGTGGATACCATCGACCGTCCGTCCCAACGAAAGCGGGCCTGATCATGGGGGCCGGGAACCATTGGCGCGGGCTGGTTCTTCTGTTGTGGATTCTTCAAGGGCTGACCGGATGCCATGAGGTCGGCCGGCCGGATGCCTTGAACATCGGCCTGGCGGAGGAGCCGCGCACACTCAACGTATGGTTAGCCAGCGATGCCAACTCCCGCAAGGTGCTCTCCTTGATTTACCAGCCCCTTTACATGCGGGACCCGGAGACGCTGGCACTGGTGCCATGGCTGGCCCGCTCCCTGCCTGTATACGACCCGCAAGCCCTGACCTATACGGTGACCCTGCGCCAGGCAAGGTGGTCCGATGGCACGCCGTTCACGGCAACGGATGTGGCCTTCACCGGACGGTTGATTCAAACCTTCAAGGTTCCCCGGTATGCCTCCAAGTGGAACTTTATCGCGCGCATCGACACACCGACGCCGCAAACGGTCGTGTTTCACCTAAAAACACCCATGGCGGCGTTTCTCTCCTCGACGCTGATGACCCCCATCGTCCAGGAAAAAGAGTGGGCGGCGATTGCCAAGCACGCTCAAACAACCGAAAAACCCCTGACGACCCTGCTCAACCAGCGCATGACGCATCCGGTGGGTACCGGGCCATTTACCTTGTCCCAGTGGCGTCAGGGGGCGTTCTTGCACCTTCAAAAAAATCCCCATTTTTTCGGCAATGGAAAGGTGATCAACGGCAGGCGCCTGGGTCCCTATGTGGACGACCTGATCTATTCGGTTTTCGGAACATCCGACGTGGCCATCCTGGCTCTGAAAAAAGGAAGCATCGACATGTTCTGGTGGCCCATTCAACCCGGGTACATGGATGATTTGAACAGCCATCGAAACATTCGTCTGTTTACCAATGAAAAGAGTGCGCTGTATTACATGGGGTTCAATCTGCGCCAACCGCCCTTCGACGACCTGGCCCTGAGGCGGGCCGTGGCCTTTATGATCGACAAGGATTTCATCGTGTCGCGTATCCTCCAGGGCCAGGGGACCAAGATGTATTCGGTCATACCGGCGGAGAACCGGTTCTGGTGCTGTACGGCACTGCCCCGTTACGGCGATGGCATGGACCGCGAGACGCGCATCCGAACGGCTTACGATCTTCTGGTCGACGCCGGCTATACCTGGGATATCCCACCGGTGGATGCCGCCGGTAATCCTCAGGCCGCCAGTGGGATCCATATGCCCGACGGCCGGCCCATGGCGCGCTTCACCATCCTGACCCCGCCGGCGGACTACGATCCCCATCGGGCCACCAGCGGGTTGATGATTCAGGAGTGGTTGCGCAAGTTGGGCATGCCCGCCTACGCCCGGCCCATGTCCTTCTCCTCCCTGTTGCAACAGGTCAAGCGCAATCACGATTTCGACGCCTTCATCCTGGGATATGGGCGGCTCAGCCTGGATCCGGAGTACGTCAGCAACCTGTTCCACTCCTCCGGCGACAAGTCCGGGGGCTGGAACATGAGCGGGTACAACAATCCGGAATTCGATCGATTGGCCGATCGCTCGCGTTCTGAGATGGATCCTGATCGGCGCCGGGATCTGGTGATGCAGATGCAGACGATCGTCGCCCGCGATTTGCCCTATATCCCCCTTTATAAACCATCGGTGGTGGAGGCGGTGCGTGCGGACCGCTTCGAGGGATGGGTGCCCATGCTGGAGGGGATTGGTAATATTTGGTCGCTTTGCCAGGTCAAACCAATCAAATGAGAATGGAAAATGGAGAATTAAGGAATAAAAAATGATAGAATACATTAATTATCCATTATCCATTATCCATTTTTAATTATGGCTCTAAAAGCATTCATCATAAAACGCCTGACCGAAATCGTGGTGATTTTTTTCATCATCATGACGATCTTGTTCGTCCTGTTCAGGTTGGCGCCGGGAGATCCCGTGGAACGGATGGTGGATCCGTCCATGACCCCCGAGGACGCCCGGGTGCTCAGGGAGAGCATGGGGCTGGACGCGCCGCTGTGGACCCAGTATCGTCTTTACCTGAAGAACGTCATCACCGGCAACATGGGTGTATCGTTTCATTATGGCGAGCCGGTGGCCGGCATCCTGATGAATCGACTGCCCAACACCATCTTGCTGTTTACCACCTCGATTATCCTGTCGGCCTTTATCGGCGTTTTTTGGGGCAAGATTGCCGCCTGGCGGCGGGGCGGGCGCACCGATACGGTTCTGACCATCGGCGCGCTGTTTTCCCATACCCTGTTTCTGCCCTGGCTGGCATTGTTGATGATCTGGTTCTTCGCCTATCGGCTGGGCTGGTTCCCGATCACCGGCATGGTGTCCCCCCAGGTGTGGACCGACCCTCGGGCCGGTGTCGTTGCCAAGGCGCTGGATGTGCTTCATCATCTGGCCCTGCCCCTGTTGACGCTGATTCTGATCCATTTTGGCAGTTACCTGCTGGTCATGCGCAGCAGTATGCTCGATACCCTGCGCGAGGATTACATCCTCACCGCGCGGGCCAAGGGACTGGATGAGAAAACCATCCGCGATCGCCATGCGGGCCCCAATGCGGCCCTGCCGGTGGTGACCAGTGTCGGCCTGAGCCTGGCCTTTTCCATCAACGGCGGGGCCTTGACCGAAACCGTTTTTTCCTGGCCGGGAATCGGCAAGGAATTGGTGTTTGCCATCAGTCATAGCGATTACCCCCTGGCCCAGGCCGCCTTTTTATTGATCGCCGTGGTGGTCCTGTTGGCCAATCTGGTGGTTGACTTGCTGTATGCCTATTTAGATCCGAGGATCCGATACTGATATGGCCGACATTGCCCCTCCGAATGCGAAAACCAACCCGAGCCCTGGCATTGCCACGGCCAGCCGCCGGTCTCACTGGCTGGAACGTATGCGCGATGGCTGGGCCGTCTATCGCAAGAATGTCATCGGACGGATCGGGCTGGTCTTGCTGACCCTTTTCGCCATCATGGCGGCAACCAGTTTCATTCCCCCTTGGGTGAATCCCATGTATCATCCCATGAGCGGGGTGGATCCCCAGATCTCATACAGCTCGGGACCCAGCCTGCGCCACTGGCTGGGCACCGACTATATCGGCCGTGATATTTTCAGCCAACTGCTGGCCGGCGCCCGCATCGCATTCATGGTGGGCATTAGCTCGGCCCTGATGAGCATTGTTGTCGGCACCACCATCGGCATGGTGGCCGGGTACGCGGGAAAAAAGATCGATCTGGTTCTCATGCGTCTGGCCGACATGATCATGGTCATGCCCACCCTGCTGGTGGTTCTGATCCTGTCGGCCCTTTTCGGCCAATTGAACATCTGGGTCATCGTGCTGGTGATCGCCCTGTTTCGCTGGCCCGGCGTGGCGCGCATGATTCGCGCCCAGACCCTTAGCCTGCGGCATCGGCCGTTCATCGAGTCGGCCCGCGTGTCCGGCGCCTCGCATCGGCGCATCATCTTCAGGCACATTCTGCCCCATGTGATGCCTCTGGCCCTGCTGTACATGACATTTCGGGTGACCTCGGCCATCATCATCGAGGCGGCCCTGGCATTTTTGGGATTCGGTGACCCGGGGACCGTCAGCTGGGGCATGATGCTGCAGTGGGTGTGGAAGACCGGCCATATGTTCCAGGCACCCTATTGGCTGCTGCCCCCGGGGCTTTGTATCTCTCTGATCACCATGGCCTTTTACATGACCGGGCGGGCCATGGAAGATGTGCTGGACCCGCGCCTACGCAAGGAGGAAACCCGACCGTGACGCCCGCCCTTTTAGAAGTCGACCACTTGTCCATCGGCTATGGCACGGCCGACGGCATCCATTTGGCGGTGGATGATGTCTCATTTCGCCTGGAACGGGGTGGCTCCCTGGGGCTGGTGGGTGAGTCGGGGTGCGGCAAGACCACTATCGGTATGGCCCTGATGGGGCTTCTGACCGCCAATGCCAGGATCGTCTCGGGACGGGTCCGTCTGGATGGCGAGGATCTGATGGGCATCAGCGATGCCCGTATGCGGCAGATCCGCTGGCGAAGGATTTCCATGATCTTCCAGGCTGCCATGAACGCCTTGAATCCGGTTCGCCGCATCGATGACCAGATCGCCGAGGCCATCGTCACCCACGAACCCGAGCTGTCCGCGCATGCCGTGATGCACCGCGTGCGATCCCTGGCCGACCTGGTCAAGATCCCCCAGCAACGGCTCAAGAACTACCCACATCAGTTTTCCGGCGGCATGCGCCAACGGGTGATTATCGCCATGGCCCTGGCCTGCAACCCGTCCTTGATCATCGCCGACGAGCCTACTACGGCCCTGGACGTGATCGTGCAGAATCAGATTCTTTCGGCCATCGCCACCTTCCAGCGGGAAATGAACATCGGCATGATTTTTATCTCCCATGACATCGCCGTGGTGGCGGATGTGTGCAGCCACCTGGGTGTCATGAACGCCGGCCGGCTGGTGGAGATCGGCAGCCGCCGGGAAGTGTTGGATTGCCCGGGGCATCCTTACACACGGATGCTGCTGGGCAGCCTGGTGACCTTGTCGGACGATCCCATCGATTTTTCGGCGGCCACGATAACCATGGACAACAACGGAACACCAAGAGGGGCGGCCTGTCCCATTTGTCCGGTCTGTCCGGATGCCGGGGCCATCTGCCGTGACGCTCGGACGGAGTGGGTGGACCTGAGCGCCACCCACCGCGTGCGCTGCGCCCAGGCCGCCAGGCCGCCAAAGGAATGATGAACTCGTTAGAAGTCGGATTTCTTACTAAACCGTCAAGGATGAGCCCATTGCACACCCCCCCGATACTAAAATTGACCGAGGTGACCAAGCTTTTCGAGACGCGGGAAGGGCTGTTCGGTCGTGCGCGTCATGTGGTGGTGGCCCTGGACCGCTTCAGCATCAATGTCCGTCCCGGAGAAATCTATGGCCTGGTGGGCGAAAGCGGCAGCGGCAAGACCACGGTCAGCCGTCTCATTGTCGGCTTGGAAAAACCCGACGGCGGCCAGATTGAATTCGACGGTAAATCCATCGTCGGCCTTGGCGGGCGTCGGCGAAGGGACTTCACCCGGGCGGTGCAATTGATTTTCCAGGACCCCTACCAGAGTCTCAATGCCCATTTCTCTATCTTCGATACGGTGTCTGAACCATTGGTGGTTCATCGTGTCGGAAGCAGCACCCAGCGTGTAGAAAAGGTCTGCCATGCTCTGGACATTGCCGGGCTACGGCCCCCGGAGTCCTTCCTGAACCGTTATCCCCACCAGCTATCTGGCGGCCAGCGTCAGCGTGTGGCCATCGCCCGCGCCATGGTGCTGGAACCCGATTTTTTAATTGCCGACGAGCCGACCTCCATGCTGGACGCCTCCATCTCGTTTCAGATTTTCCAACTGCTGAACCGCTTGCGCGAGACCTTTTCCGTGACCATGTTGTTTATTACCCACAGCCTGGCCGCGGCCCGGCACCTGTGCGATCGCGTGGGGGTGATCTACCGGGGGCGGCTGGTTGAAGAGGGAACGGCCCGGGAGACCATCTTGAATCCTCGCCATCCGTATACCAAGGCGCTCTTGGAGGCCCATCCCCGGTTCGGCCGGCGTGATTCACCCTCATCGCGCTCCCTTCTGGAAGACGCGCGGCCCACGCCGCAGGGCGTCCACTGTTCGTTTTATCCCCGTTGCCGGATGGCCGTGGACAAGGTGTGCAATCAACGTGAACCGACCCTCCACGATTTGGAACCCGGCCATCGGGTGGCCTGTTTTCTCTTTGAATCAGCATCGAGCGGCCCTAATCTCGTTTCAAACCCCTAATCCCCAAACAGGCGCGAACGCCCCTGGACAGTATGGCTATAGACCATGAAGAAAACACCGTCGGCCGCGGCCGCGCACGAGGAAAACAATAGCAAGGGCATTCGTGATGTCTTGCTTGCCGGTGTGTTTTGGCGCATCCTGATGATCGAAATGATTCTGCTGGCTTGGTCGGTGGGCTACCGCCTGATCGCCGAAAACGCCGGCGGCCTGGCCCTGATATGGTATGCCGTGCGGATCATCGGCCTGGTGATCATCATTTTGCTGTTCATGATGCTGACCCTGCGCCGGTTCCTGGAAAAAAAGATTATCCATCCGCTAGAGGCCATTTCCGAAGCCAATCGGCGGTTGGACGTGGTCCACCCACAAGTGGATGACGTCTCCCTGGATGCGGGGGCGGCCCTCGAAATCCGCGAAATCGTCTCCACCCGGGCGCGCATGCTGGAGGCGATTTTAACCGTCTCCAACCAACGCCTGCAGCTGGTGAAATTCATCAGGGAAACCTTCGGCCGTTATCTGGGGCGTAAGATTGTCGATGAGATTCTCCAGTCTCCCGACGGACGGCGCATCGGCGGCCGCCGGCAGACCGTTACCGTGCTCATGTCCGATCTCAGGGGCTTTTCGGATTTATCCGATTCCCGCGACCCGGAAGTGATGGTGCGTATTTTAAACCGCTATCTGGAGGCCATGACTCGGGTGATAGAGCGTTTCGATGGCGTGATCGATGAATTTATCGGAGACGCCATTCTGACCGTCTTCGGGATTCCCGAAGAAAAAGACGACGATCCGACCCGGGCCGTGGCCTGTGCCCTGGCCATGCAACAAGCGCTTTTCGATCTGAACCGCGCATTGGTGCAAGATGGTCTGCCGCCGTTGGAGATGGGTATCGGGATCAACACCGGGCCGGTGGTGGTGGGCAATCTGGGATCCGAGACCCGGACCAAATACGGGATCGTGGGTGCGGTGGTCAACATCGCCTCGCGTATCGAGTCCAACACCATCGGCGGTCAGGTGCTGGTGGGGGAGGCCACGTATGATCGACTGACGGCTATGGTGTCGGCGGATTCCCCCATGACCGTCATGATGAAGGGGATCAAAAAACCGCTGGTGTGTTACCCGGTAACCGGTATCGGCCCACCCTATGATATTGCTTTCACGTTTGACCGGCAGGCCGATATCGTGGAATTGCGGCTCCCGCTGGTCATGTGGCGGCTGGACGGCAAGCGGGTGGTGGATTCCGATGCCATTTCCGGCGAAACCCGGTTTGTCGGGACCTCCTCCCTGAGTCTGCAGATACCTATCCGCCTGGAACCATTGACAAACGTGAAGCTGTTATTTACGTTCTGCCGTCAGGCGCATTGTTTTTCGACCATTTATGCAAAGGTAAGCACCATCGACGACAGTCGTCAGCCACCGCTTCACCATCTGGGGATCACCTACATGACGCCTACGGACAAGGACTTCCTAAACCGCTGGATCGAGGCCTCGGGAGCATCGGTTAGCCTTTCGGTGACGCCATGACCCATGTCCGTTTCGACAATCCCAATGCCCCTTTCACCAGCCTGCTGAGTTTTGTGCCCTTGATTCGGTACGCGGAAAAACGGTCTGTCATGGACGGTCAGGGTGACACTGGTTTCCCTCCCGAACTGACCGCCATGCTGCGCGGCACGCCCGAATTCATGCTTCCCATCGCCGATCATGGGCTGCTAAATCGTTATCCGCAGTTGATCAACGCCCTGATGAGCCTGCTCTTTCCGCCCCTCTGCCGGGAGCGTGAGATCGCCTGCGCCATGATCCCCTTCTCGAACCGACCGTTTTTTGCCACGCCGCAGTTCAAGGCGCTTTTTCTGGATGACCAGGGACGGCTGAAAGGCGAGATGAACATGGCTCCCCGGCAATTGGAGCAGGGCAAGCGTATCGCGGTCTACCTCTCCGTCCTCGAGAAGTACTATGGGATTCATGAGGCGCTGCGTTTTCCCATCATCCGGCGGATTCGAGATCCGCTGAGTAAATTGGAGCGCTACTATGACATTCAGCTCGATTTTCGCTTCCTGGATGTCAAGGCCCACCGGCCGCCTGCACCGCTGTCTGCCGAAACCCTGGTCACGGTGCGACAATGTCTCAACGATGCCGATCGACTGGTGGAATTGATTCCGCCGGATAATTTTGAATTGCACGGCTTCATCGTCCACCGGGCCGTGGATGTGACCGATGCCAGTATCGTCTCGGAATTGGAACGAGATCTCATCGACCGGTTGACGTTGATTACCAAAAAGGGCTTCGTGCGCATTCAGGATCTGCTACGCTCCTTGTTCCGTAAGAAGGACCTGGTGGCCGGCATCTCCGCCAAACGGGGAGATCAGGTATTGTTGATCAATACCGGATCGGCCATGACCGACCATTGCATCTTCCAAAGCAGCCGGCACATGCCGGCCGCAGAATTTGCCGACACGCCCTGGGCAACGGCAGTCAGGGAAGCACGCATCGTCATCGTCCGGGATGTGGTCGATGCATTCCGGGAACGACCCGATGGACTCAAGCGTTTCCCTCCCGAAGCCCGTTCGCTAATGATCGCCCCGCTGGTCCACCAGGACGATGTGGTTGGCACCCTTGTCGTCGGCGACCCGGCCGTCGACGCCTTCAGCGCCATGGATACGTTCCAGATGATTCAGCTTCAACATCTGTTTGCCGTGGCCGTCGACAAGGCCCTGGGTGATTTCGAGCTGCAGGTCCAGCGTGTCATCAAGGAAAAATACACCGCCATTCACCCGTCGGTGGAGTGGCGCTTCCGTCAGGCGGCCCAGCGCCACCTGGACAACCTGTACCAGGGCCTGGACGATGAGATCGAGCCCATCGTGTTCAAGGATGCCTATGCCCTTTTCGGGGCCAGTGATATCCGCGGCTCCACGGATCAGCGCAACCAGGCCATCCAGAAGGACCTCGATGCCCATCTGACCCTGGCATTGGATATTATCCGCATGGCGGCCCGGGCCGGCAAGCTGATGATCCTGGAGGAACTGGCCGACCGTTTGGCAACCCACTTGGGAGGCATTCGCACCGGCATCTCCTCTTCCGATGAAATCCGGATCGGCAATCTGATCCGCGGGGAAGTGGAACCTCTTTTCCCTCATTTGGGAACCTTCGGCGACGATGTGGCCGCAGCCATCGGTCGTTACCGGGCAGCCTTGGACCCCGCCACCGGTTTGGTCTATGGTTATCGCAAGGACTTCGACACCAGCGTGACGCTGCTCAACAGCCGGCTGTCGGGTTTCCTGGATGGCGAGGACGCCCGCATGCAGGCCGTTTTCGGCCACTATTTCGAAAAGCATCGTACCGACGGTGTCGATTATCTCATGTATGTGGGACAAAGCCTCATGGAGAACGGGCGCTTCAGCAGCCTGTACCTCGAGGACCTTCGCCTGTGGCAGATCCGCTTGGCCGCCGGAATGGCCTGGCACACCCGAACACTTCAGCGCACACTGCCGGTACCCTTGGAAACCGCCCATTTGATTTTGATCCAGAATCGCCCCATGGCGATCCGTTTCCGTTATGACGAGAAGCGCTTCGATGTGGACGGCGCCTATGATGTGCGCTATGAGGTCATCAAATCAAGGTTGGACAAGGCGCGGGTCCAGGGCACCGGCGAGCGTCTGACTCAACCGGGAACGATTGCCGTCGTCTTTTCCCATCCCGAAGAGGGGGAGGAAATCAGGCGCTACATCGATTATCTCAGCACGAAGGAGATACTCACCGGCGAGACCACTGAACTGGCCATCGCGGATCTGCGAGGCGTGCATGGATTGAAGGCCTTGCGCACAACGATCAACCTGGACAAATCACCATTTTGAGGGGGCCGCCGATGATAACGAAACCGCCTGCCAGTCAAGCCCTGTCGCAGAGGTCGACCGGGCCGCTATGGACCTTTGTCATTCTGCTGCTGATCCACGGCGGCTTCTCGTCGGCCTCTGCCCAGGATCAACAGGTGACGAACGCACTGGGGATGACCTTCGCGTTGATCCCGGCCGGCACGTTCATCATGGGCAGCCCGGTGCAAGAGGCGTTTCGCGATGCATCGGAGATACAACATTCGGTGACTATCAGCCGGCCGTTTTATCTCCAGACCACCGAGGTAACCGTGGATCAGTGGCGGGCGGTCATGGGGCGCCGCTTTTTTGCTCGCAAACGCGGTGATGGAGATATGCCGGTGGTCAAGGTCTCTTGGAGAGACTGCCAGAAATTCATCCATAAGCTAATGCAGATGACGGGAGAGCGTTATGCTCTGCCTACCGAGGCCCAGTGGGAGTACGCCGCCCGCGCCGGCAGCACCACGGCCTATTTCTGGGGCCACCAGATCGACTGCACCCGGGCGATGTACGCCAACAACCCGCCAAAGAACGATGCTTGCGTGGCCGCCAATCGGGCCAAGGGGCTGGAACCCGGCTGTCGGGCACCGGTCAAGCAATATCCGCCCAACGCCTGGGGACTGTACGACATGCACGGCAATGTATGGGAGTGGTGTCTGGACACTTTTGGTCGCTATTCCGGCGTTTCCCAGATCGATCCCCGCAAGACCGATTCCGGTCAACATCGGGTACGTCGCAGCGGTAGCTGGTTCAGCCCCGGCTATGCCTGTCGGAGTGCCAACCGTGCCCATGCCCATCCCATGAGCCGCTTGCAGAACACCGGCTTTCGACTGGTCATGGTCCTGAGGGAACCGCCGTCCCAAAGCGATCCATCGGCTCCGTGACGGTTTGGAGCCTGACAAGCCGTTCATTTCAATCGGCTACCGAACAAGGCGATGGCAATCGCCATGCAACCGCGATCACCGGTGGGTCGTATGAATTGCCAGACGCGGTTCGAACCTACCCTTTTCGCCGGCAAAGGAAAGCCAGCATAGACAATGGTTAAGACAATCGGAAACTGGCTTAATGTTTACGAGGAGGAAATCGGTCTGTTCCTTTGGACCGTGGTCCTCTTGTTCGTGGTGCGCAGTGCGGGAATCTTCTTGAACAATTTCGCCGAGACGGCATTCTTGAAACGCTATGGCGTGGAATACATGCCTATCGTCAATATGGTCAACGCGGTAGTCACCTTTTTTTCCATGGGGATCGTTACCGGGTTTGCCACCCGGCTGCCCGGTGCCCGGCTGCTCTCCCGTTTGTTCGTGTTTTGCGGCCTCACCGTGGCCGCCATCCGGGTGACGATCCCTTTCGGTATCGAATGGGTTTATCCGCTCCTGTTCATGATGAAATCGCAGTACGAAGTGCTGCTGGGGCTCCTGTTCTGGAACCTGGCCAACGACCTGTTCAACACCCGGCAGTCCAAGCGCCTTTTCCCGCTGATTACCGCTGGAGGAGTGATCGGCCAGATTCTGGGCAGCTTTGCCACGCCCATGATGGCACGATGGTTTTATATGGACAACCTGCTGGTGATTTATACCGCGACCACCCTGACCGGCGCCTGGGTTGTCCAGGCCATGGGGCGTCGTTACCCGACCATTTTGTTCCAGCAGAACATGGCGGAAAAGGCGACCGAACGTACCTCACTCGTCACCGAGTTCAAAAATCTACTGCCCCTTATTCGTTCGTCGGTGCTGCTCAAAATACTGGTGGTGCTCACCTTCATGCCCAATGTGGTGATTCCCATCATGAATTATCAGTTTAATTTTGCGGTCAACGACCAGTTTGCCACCGAATCGGGGCTGATCGAATTTTTCGGCTATTTCCGAGGCGTGCTCAACATCATCAGTCTGGTGATTCTACTTTTCGTGGGCAAGCTTTACGACCGCTTTGGGTTGCCGGTGGCCCTGATGTTCCACCCATTCAACTATATCTTGGTCTTTATGGTTTTCCTTTTCCGCTTCGACGCGCTGGGCGCCATGTATGCCCGCATGTCTTCGAATATCATCCGTACCACCATCAACATCCCGGCCACGGCCGTGGTCACCGGCCTGTTCCCGGAGTCCTACCGTGCCATGGTCCGGCCGTTTTTACGGGGCACGGTCGTGCGTCTGGGCTTGTTTCTGGGTTCCGGGTTGATCTTGATTTCGGAAAACCTGTTTCATCCGCGGTATCTGTCTTTCGTGGCCCTGCCCTTCGTCCTGGCTTGGCTGGTCGCGCCCTTCGTCCTCAAGCGGCGCTATGCGGGTATTTTGTTGGACTTGATCGATGATGATGGGATGGATCTGCACACCTTGAATACCGATGAACTGCAGCAGGTATTCAAAGACAGAGACGTGCAGCTTCACCTATTGGATCGTTTTTGGCGGGAGTCGGGTGAGAATCGTCTATGGATCGGCCAATTGCTCAAACCCATTGGGCTAAAGGACCTGGACGACCATGTGCTGGCCATGTTGGACCAGGATCAACCGGTCCGGATCCGTATTGGACTTGTTGATCTGCTTTCGGATCAGGCTGGCCCGGCTGCCGTGAACACCTTCAAGAATCTGATCGATACCGGTGCGCCTCAACTGATCGTGGCCATGATCGACGCCGGCCAACGGATGTCGAAAGATGTGCTTGCCCCGTTTTTTGAGGCGGTTTACCAATCGCGCCTGCCTCTGGATGTCAAGGCCAGGGCCCTTGGGGTACTGCATCAGATTGACCCAAAAACCTATGCACCGCTGATACAGCAATGGATTGCCGCGGACCATGGTCAGACGCTTAGCGCCGGTATCATTGCTGCCGGGATGAGTCAGGACGCTGATTATGCCGATCCACTTAAGGGGCTGTTGCTCTCCCATGCCAACGATGACGAGATGCTATTGCAGATCCTCGACAGTTTGCGGCGGATTCCTGTCAAAGGACTCAATCCGCTCATTGTGATGCGTTTGTGTGATCCGGATCCACGCATGCGCCGGGCCATCCTGGATGTTTACCAGATTGAAGACGAAGCCTCCCTGAAAAACGTGATTCCGCTGCTTGGCGATGAAAAAGAAGACATCGCCGGCCTGGCCTACACGAAAATCAAAACCGCCGGTTTTCAGAACAGCCTGCGGCTGATCAAATCCCTTTCACTTCCCAGTAGAAAAGTCCGGGAGGCGCTTTTTGATCTATTATCGGACATGGCGATCAAGGACCTTGACGTCTACCGCTTTGTCCAGTTGCAGGCCCGGATGTGCTATCAATTGATCGTTCAGGCCCAAGGAGTAAGGCAACTGCCGGATAACGTGGTTCAGCAACAGCTTGCCGTACATCTGGACGAACGCGTCTGGTTTGCGCTGCAGACCACCCTGCGTGTTTTGGCGGTCCAGGATCAATCGGGACGGATGCAGAAGATCAGCCGCGGAATTTTTTCATCGGATAAGCGCCAACGCGCCAACAGCCTGGAAGCCATGGATGACATCCTGAACAAAAAATTGAAACGTCTGTTGATGCCGCTTTTCGAAGACATGGATATCGATGAGCGGATTGCCGCAGGCAAAAAACGTTTCCCAGACGCCTTTTACCCAAATACACCCACATACCTGATCGTGTCCCTGCTGGGCAGTCGAAACTGGGTTACCCTGGTGCTCACGCTTGCCTTGATCGAGCAAAGGGATGAAATTTCCCATTTTTTGCCGTATATTGAGCATCTTTTCGACCATGATAATCCGGATGTCGCCCAGGCGGCCCATGATTTACTTATCAAGCACTCCTATTCCTCGCCCATGCAGGAGGACGTCATGCAAGCAGCCAAAATACCCCTCTCCGATAAGATTTTGTACCTGAAAAAAATAGAAATTTTTTCCGGTTTGTCCGTCAACGAACTGGCCGCCGTGGCCGCGGCGACCAAAGAGGCGTTTTTTGATCAGGGAGCTACGGTTTTCGAAGAGGGCGATCGCGGGGAGACCCTGTTTTTCGTGGTGGACGGTGAGGTGGCCGTGATCAAAGACTGCAACACCGACAAGCAGATTGAGCTGGACATCATCGGCACGGGCGATTACTTCGGCGAAATGGCGCTTTTCGTCGATGACCGGCGTTCCGCCACCATCCGAGTCAAAAAGGCCGCCCGGTTCCTGACCCTCCACAAGCAGGAACTGCAGGAAATTGTCCGCGAATTCCCCCAGATTGCCCTGCATGTATGCCGGGTCTTGAGCATGCGTATCCGGCACCTGCACACGAAAATTTCAGCTCAGAGTTGCTAGATCAGAAAGCGGGATGTGGATTGACTTTGCAGTGGCAGATTGCTAAGAGCCTGTTTCAATCTCATCGCGATGAAAGGAAAGAAAACCCTGGCCTTCCACCCCCTATACCGGAATCCGCATATCGTCATCTCCCCCTGTGATTTCGGGCATGGGATCTTCGCGACCACGGACATTCCGGCCGACACCACCCTCGAGGAGTGCCCGTACCTGCGCATCAGGGCCGACGAATGCGCCGGCACGCTAGATGATTATGTGTTCAACCTGGAATCGGCGGCAGACAACGGCGATTCAGACATTTACAGCCTGGTGCTCGGCTGGGGAAGTCTGTTCAATCATGCCGATGATCACAATACCGAATACTGGCATGATACCGACCGCGATTTGATCGTGTTTCACACCATCAAGGATGTGGACGCCGGCCAGCAGCTTTTCGTCAATTATGGCCAAGAGTGGTGGTCGTCCCGGGAATTGATTCCCGACTGACGATTACGACGCCGGTTGTTTATATTTAATGGAAAGCACAATTTGATTGCGCAGCATGCACAGGTAGCGGTGCTCGGTTTCACTGATGGGTACGCCATCGGTGTCCCGGTCCGCGTACAAGGCGCCGATACACACCTTCTGTACATGGATCGGCAGGAAGACAAATGACGGTGCATCGATTTTTCCCCGGTACCACACGGGAATCAGGTGACTCATCTTCTCGTCATAGGAGTCGGCGACAATAAGATCCTTGCCGGTCTGGATGGACAGGTTGAACAGATCCTTGGACGCGCCGATCTCGAATCCTAATCGGCCAATCAACGGCTGGCAATTGTCACCATAGCCGAAGCGGGCCATCATTTTATTGGCCGGCCCGTCCTTGATGAACATCATTGCGCGCTGAAAATCCAGGGCGCGGTAGAAGATTTCGAGGCTCATCACGGCAATGGTTTCGACGTCGTAGTCGTTCATCATGATTTGGGAAAGCTCCTGGATCCCCTCCATGATGATGTCATTGGAATTGCGGGTGGTGGGAATGCGCGCGGCGGCTTTCAACTGATTCTCGTCCCTGAGGTGATAACAGTCACCCGTCACCGCCGGCTCGTCGTTCTTTTTCGGGGCCGAACCCCGCGAACCCCGGTGCTGCGGATCATAGATGGCCGAGAGCTGGTCTAGAAACGCACTCTGAGCGATGTTGAGGCTAAGCGCCTGGGCATGTTCCTGGACCTTTTCCAGGGAATCCTGGACCAGGCTTTTGAACTGTTTTTTGGAAATGTTCAGATGCGGTTGATACCGTTCAAGAATGCCGTGCAAATGCTTGATGTCCGCCGCCGACGGATCGCTGTGGATGGCGTTGCACATCTCCTTGACGAAGCTGGTGACCAGTTTGAGGGGACCGGCGGTTAGCCGTTTATCCTGCAGCTCGCTCTTGGACAGGGGCTGCATGGAATCGCAGACTTGTTTGGGAAAGTTCCACTGCTTGGCAACGGCCATGCCCAGTTCGTCGAAGCCTACGCCGCAGACCATGCGCATGGCCTTGCTTTCGCTGATCCCATCGTCGGCCATGGCGGCGCGGATCTTACGATATTTATCGGGCAGGTAGTAGATCACCACCATCTTGCCCAGATGGCTCATCATGGAACAGACAAACGCCTCTTCCGGATCGAGTTTGCCCCCCATGACGGCCATTTCCCGGGCCATCATGCCGGACCAGAAGGAGCCGATGACCGCTTCCTTGAGCGCTTTCGAGTTGGACTTGCCTTTGAAATGTTCAAAGAGGGTCAGACTGAGGGTCGCCAAGCGGACATTTTCATAGCCTAACACCACGACGGCACGGGTGATGGTGCTGACTTTGCCGGCCGCCAGACCATAGAAGGCGGAATTGACCATTTTTAGCAGTTTGCTGGTCAGGGCGTGGTCCTTCAATATCACATTGGCCAGGTCGGTCGCATTGGAATGATCCGGATTGATGGATAGCTTGCGATTGATTTCGGCGACATATTTGGAAATCGTGGGAAACTCTTCCGTCCGGTAGATGCGTTTCAGCATCTGTTCCAGGTTGCTGGTGTCTTGGCCGGCTGCTTTCTGCTGGGATTGTTGATCGATGCGCGTGTCCATGAGTCGCTGTTTCCTATTCGGATTTCAATGCATCGGCATCATTGATACTATCCATATCGTCAGTCTGGCGAATAAGTTGACACCAATATTGCGTGAAAAGAAGGTTCAACGCGGATTTGTGTGCAGATATTCCTGACCCGTTGGATTTAGAATCTTTGCAACACAGCCTTAAGCTGGTAGTAATTAGCGGTTAGCCGTTAAGATGCCTGGATTTTCCGAATATAAGCGAACGGCTAATGGCTAAAGGCCAATAGCAGCTCATCGTGCGCTTCCACACAATTCCACGATGAGCCGAAAAGAATATCCCGATCAGACCGTCGGCCTTGTTTGATCGCCTGCCCATGGCGCGTTATCCACCGGAACCGATCCCGATAGGCACCGGTTTAAGACTCTGCCGATGCCAACCGATATAAAAGTATCATTGTTTAACCGAACTGGGCTTTTGGCAGGGTCTCCACATTTGGAACCGATTAGAAATAGACATAAGGTCGCAGGCATGGCCAGCTCATACAACAACCCTGCTTGACGAAGCCATTGATGTGGGTAAGCGTGGACCATGCCCGCGAAAAACTGCAAGTCGATCCAAATGCGGTTACCTTGGGGCTTTTGGGGAAAGGTTGATTATGTTTTTTAAAATAATTAATATTTCAGCTCTTTTGGCGATACTGATTGTCGGGGTTGGAGATGCCGCGCATTCGGCGATGACATTCGGTGTCGTGCCCCAGCAATCCGCGAAAAAACTGGCCCGCAAATGGGGGCCCATCTGCGCCTACTGGTCGCAAAAAAGCGGACTGGATATCCGTTTCGCCACCGCTCCCGACATCCCTGAATTCGAGCGTCGATTGGCAAATGGCGTCTATGATGTGGCTTACATGAATCCGTATCACTATACTGTTTTTTGTCGCCAGCCCGGCTATCTGGCCGTGGCCAAACAAAAAGACAAACGCATCTCGGGTATTATCGTCGTCCACAAAGATGCCCCCTATCAGCATCTCGACGACCTGGCCGGCAAAACCATCGCCTTTCCCTCGCCGGCCGCCTTCGCCGCGAGTATATTGACCCGTACATTTTTTAAAAATGCCGGTATCCCGATCACGCCGAAATATGTTAAATCTCACGATTCGGTATACCGCACCGTGGCCATGGGATTCTATGCGGCCGGCGGGGGGGTGGTTCGTACGCTGCAAAACACCGAAGTCGCTGTCAGCCATGAACTGCGAATATTATGGAAAACGCAATCCTTTACCCCCCACGCGTTTGCCGTTCATCCGCGGGTTAGCCAAGCGGACCGTCATCGCATTCTATCGGCCATGCTCATGATGAACGACGACGTCGACGCCCAATCACTTCTGACGTCGATCAGTTTCAACGGGTTTGCCACGGCCAACGATAAGGATTGGGACGATATTCGTGCCCTGAGTATCGAACTTTTAGACGCGCTGATCGAACAGTAGTTTCACCGCCAAACGATTCGTGAGGGGTCATGTCTTTTCGGTTGAGAACGATCGTGGGGATTGCGCTGATTCAGGCCTTTTTGATGGTTACCATCATATTGAGCGCCCAGTTTTTAATGCTGCGCTCCCACGAGAATGAGTTGCACCAACGGGCATTAACCACGGCCAAGTTGTTTGCCACGACGACCAAGGATGCCGTTCTGTCGATGGATCTCGCCTCTTTGAAGAGTTTCGTGGAAGAGGTGTTAAGCAATCCCGATGTTACCTATGCACGGGTAATGAACGCAGATAATCAGACCTTGGCCGCGGCCGGGCCACAGGAATTGCTATCGCGATCGTTCAAGGCGGACACGCACATCAGCCGAATCGATGACGGCGTTTTCGATACATTCGCAGAAATAGAAGAAGCCGGTTTGTCCTATGGCCGAGTCGAGATCGGCATCTCCACGCAATCGATCACCGCTGCCATCACCGATGCACGCTTTAAAATCACCGGTTTGGCGATTGCCGAAATTGTATTGTCGCTTTTGCTGTCCATGCTTTTGGGCGCCTTTCTGGTGCGTCGGCTGAGCCACTTGAAGGAGGCCTCCGAGCGAATTTCCGCCGGTGAAATCGGCTATCAGATCACGGTCAAGGGGAATGATGAAATCAGCCTCACCGCCAGGACCTTTAACCAGATGTCACGGCACCTTGAACGGTTATTGGGCCAAATCAATGCAAAAAATGTATCCTTGGAATCGGAAATCAAAAGGCGCATTGCCGCCGAGGCCAAGCTGCAAAAGGCCCATGAGCAACTGGAAAAAAGGGTCGCAGCGCGTACCAAAGCGCTGGCCAGCACGAATAAGAAGCTAAAAAACGAAATCCAGGAACGTCAGTCGGCGGAATCGAAAAAACAGGAATTGGAAGCCCGCTTGCAGCGCATCGAGAAGATGGAGGCGCTGGGCACCCTGGCCGGCGGCGTCGCTCATGATCTGAACAATGTGCTGTCTGGCATCGCAAGTTATCCTGATCTGCTTTTGCTTCAGCTCGACGCAACCGATCCCATGCGAAAATCGTTGGAAATCATCCGCAACTCGGGCCAAAAGGCGGCGGCCATCGTCCAGGATCTAATGACATTGGCCAGAAGGGGCGTGAGTGCCACCGAAGTCCTGAATCTGAACGACATCGTCGAAAACTACCTCAAGAGTCCTGAATTTGAAATGCTCGCCTCAACCTATCCCCAAACCCACCTAACCACTGCATTACAAAAGGACCTGCTTAATATCGAGGGCTCTCCCGTTCATCTTTTCAAAAGCATCATGAATTTGGTGACCAATGCCGCCGAAGCCATGCCAACCGGAGGCGCGATCACGGTTCAAACCGAGAATCGATATGTCGATAAACCCATCAAAGGTTACGATGCCATCGTCGAAGGCGACTATGTCGTTCTCCGTGTGATGGATCAGGGGATCGGGATTTCGTCCAAGGATCGCGAAAGAATTTTCGAACCGTTTTATACCAAAAAGAAAATGGGACGCAGTGGTACCGGACTCGGGATGGCTGTGGTCTGGGGAACGGTCAAAGACCACCGTGGATATATCGACATCCAAAGCCGCAAAGATGCCGGCAGCACGTTTATTTTGTATTTTCCATGCACGCGGAAGCCCTTGACAACCGCATCGACACAGATTCCGGTGGATCGGTATCGTGGAAATGGTGAAACCATACTCGTCATCGATGATGTCGCCGAACAACGCCAGATCGCCCATGCACTGTTAACCGAATTGGGTTACACCGTCGAGACGTCGTCCAGTGGAGAAGCGGCCATCACATTTCTTTCCAAAAAGACGGTTGATTTAATCATTTTGGATATGATCATGGAGCCAGGCATGGATGGACTGGATACCTATAAGGCCATTGTTGATATGCATCCGGGGCAAAAAGCGATTATCGCCAGTGGCTTCTCCGAAACGGAACGGGTGCGGGAAACGCAACGCCTGGGTGCCGGAGAATATATCAAAAAGCCCTATACCATCGAGAATATCGGGCTGGCCATTCGCAACTTGCTGGATATGAATTAGCGCCCATTCAGTAAACGGTCCATCTCCCGAAAACGCCGTTCTTCGGCCCTGACTTTCTCCAACCGATACGGATCGAGAAAATGCCGATACACCGGTTCATTCAAATCGACTGGCCGCTTAAACAGTTTCGCCTCGATGAGGCTGAGCGCTTCGATGGATTTATCTCCCACGGGATAGCCCTTTTCATCCAGGCGGATGGATGCGTCAAATGCAACGGGAGAGATGTTGTTGATATCCACTAAACGGATTTCGGCCTGGGCGTTGATAATCAGGTTCCCGGCCCCGGCCAGATCCGGGATATGACCGGCTCGGGAGATCATTCGTTTGATGCGCCGAACGAAGTCCATGCCTTTTTGGCGGATGGTCGCGATCCAGCGTTCCTCGGGCAGCTCGGGGGCGTCTCTTGTTTGACTGGTTGCATGATAAAGTGCCGGCAGCAGCTCCGGTGCTTCCAGAATCGTCCACGGGTCCAGGACCACGCCGGGCACATATTCTTGAAAGCCGCATAGCATCAGCGCGTAACCATCCGGTCCCTCGTAATCCACGATGCATTCCGTGGACATGGCCATATGGCCCGGCCCCAGGTAATGTGCCACCAGTTTTACCCGCGCGATCTCTTCAAGGGCCTCATCCAGAGTCCCCAAACGGGTGCGAAAGATGCGGAACATGCGACACGGCATGGCCCGGGGAAAGTGCCTCACCCCATCGATAACCGTTCCCCGTTGCTCCCGGTCCACATCGCGACAGGCTAGTATTTCCAGGATATGGGACCGGAGGCCTTGTCGGTAATGTCTTCGGAACTGGTAAGGGGGCGTGGGACGAACGAAGTTCAGGGCGATGACGTCGGCATGGTCGATGGTGGCTCGGTCTCTGATATCCGGATGCATGAAAAGAGTCGTTTACGTGCGGGTATCGGGTATTTCTGCCAATCGACCACCATCCAGAAATCGGAATCGGGGACCATCGGGCGTCAACGATAATTCCGCTCCCTGGGCCAGCACGGATTGAACGCCCACCGCTCGATTATTGATGGTGACCATGCCGCCACCGGTCAGATCTTTTACATGGTAATTCTTCTCGCTGAAGAAAATCTGTACGTGGCGGGCGGCTACGCCCTCGTCGCCAATCACGAATTCGCAGGCCGGATCGGCTCCAATGGTCACCGGCAGGTGGTCGAAAGCGCATAAGGCGGAACCGAGCTGAATGACCAGCGGGGCACTGGTACGGACCACCGGGTAATCCTGATCAGGCCCGATGGTCATTCCGGAATCGAGACGGCCAGTCCGGTGTAGGGAGGGCGCCGGTCGAGAGAGGGACGCGGCTGCCTTGGGCTTGGGGGATGGGGTGGCCCGGGCCGTCTCATGATCGGTCAAGAAACTGGCTTTGGGGCCATTCTCCGTAAACATGATCACATCGCCTTCCCTCAAGTAGACATCGGCAATGCGCTTGCCATTGACATACGTACCATTGGTACTGGTATCCACGAGGCGGAAGCGGTTGCCTTCTCGATCGATGCGAGCGTGTTTTCTGGAGATGGTGGTCAGGCCTTTGTCGAATCGGACCTGGCTGGCGGGGTGCCGGCCGATGAGGACGGGAAACCGGTCGAACGTTTGGAATTTCCCTTTCAACGGGCCAAAAATATGAACCAATTGAATGCTTATCCGCGCTGGTCGGAGCATTTCATCCCACCTCGGGTCGCTTTGTTTTCAACATGGTTTCATCCTCTGGTCATTTCAACCGCGTGAACATGGACAAGAATCATTCCATCCTCTTGAATGGTTTTGCGGCTGTTACCGTCGCGCCATCCACCGGTACATATGCTGCTATGCACCGGTGGATGAGCAACGCTTAAGGTGTCTTGGCCGGTGTAATCAATACGTCGATGCGCCGGTTGATTGCCCGGTTCTCGGCCGTGGTATTGGGTGCCAGGGGCCGATCGGGGCCGTAGCCGGCCGCCCGAATACGGTACTCCGGAAGGGTCTTGTTGGCGACCAGATAGCTCTTGACTGCCTGGGCCCGCTTTTGCGAGAGCTCCTGGTTCTTTTCTTTGGAGCCGGTGCTATCCGTATGTCCTTCAATGGTCACCATGGGCTGATCAAAGGTGTCGATGGCTTTTTGGACCTTGCTCAACAGGTCGTAGTTATTCGGTGTCAAGGTCGCCTGGCCTACCGGAAATTGAATACCGCGCAGGCGAATGACCAGCTGGCCGCCTTGTTTGTAGACTTCCGCTTCCTGGGGATCGAAGTAGCTTTGGACTTCATTGAAACGCTCGTTGAATTCACGTTCGGCGGCCAGTTTCTGCTTGGCGGATTCCTGTTCGCGGGCGTAGCCTTCCAAGCCTGCCAGCCGCGTTTTCAAGGCGCTGATTTGGGCCTCGTAGTCCTCGTTCTTCTTCTCCAGGGCGTTCTCTTTTTGCTGCATGGCAGCGGCGGCCTCGGTCAAGGCCAGGATCTGATTCTCCACCCCCTTGTCGCGGAGTTCCCCAACGCCGGCCGCCTGGCCGATACGGCTCAAGGTGTCCTCCAGATAGAGAGCCGATGCCTCTGGCTTCATGCCCTTGAATTTCCGGCTGCTTTCGCCAATCGAGATCATGCGCTGAGCCCTGAATTCCGCATCGTCGACTTTTTCGGCGATCGATTCTTCGGCGTAGGGGTTTTGATCGATGTACGCATCGGCCGCATTCAGCGCCTGCTGGGCTTCCCCATAGGTCTTCGGTGCGATGATATCGGTTTTGTCCTTCTTTGCCTCGGCCATCATCTGGCGGACATTGCCCAGGGAGGAATCCTTTATGGCCATGATTTCCACATCTCGAAAGGCTGCCTGAACCTTGGCGGCATTCTTCTGGGCAAAGCTCAGATTGTCATTTTCGATGGCCTTGGTTAAGGCCAGATACTGTTTATCGACCTTATCGTAAGGTTTCCCCAGTTTGTCGGCCCCGACCTTGAGGGCTTTTTCCCGGGACTCGTTGGTCTCGCCGAGGATCGTGCGCGACACCTGAGCAATTTCACGGGCTTTTTTCAGACTGGTGTTGCCGGTACTGACATACTTGCCGATGGATGAGAGCTTTGCCCCATCAGCCAAGGCTTTTTTGGCTTTGTTGTATGCGGATTGCGCATCCTTGAACAATCCCGGGGAGAGCACGTCCACCTTTTCGGCGCGGGCGCTGTCAAGGCTCGCCTCCAACTGGCTGACCAGTTCCTCCGGGTTGCCGGTCACATTGCTTACCTGTGGTGTCGTCGCGCATGCGCCGATAAAAATTAAAAGTAGTCCTGACAGAAAAATCCAATTTCTTTTTTTCATTGTTTCCTCTCCATTTTGCGTCGTGGGTTATCTGATATACAACGGATCGTTTTGGATCGAGCGGGTAAGAATACACTCTAATTATTATTCAAAAACAGGATCTTTGCAAGTCTTGGCCCCCCTGTTGGCATTCCACAAGAGGTGGACGGCACGTTTTTTTTCGCAGGCCTGGCAAACCAAAGCGCGCTGGATGCCATGGCGTTGGGTTAAGGCCATCAACGGATCGTTGCGTCCGATGATGTTCAATCATTGACCGTGGCCAGGTAGGTATAGGGTATCTGGACGTATTCGAGAAATCGAGCCGCATGCCGTCCGATGGCGGTTTTGCCGATGCGTGTGCGTCCGAAAAGCAGTTCGGAAAGGTTCAGCCCCACGGCAAGGTAGGGTTCTTTGCGCGCCGGTTCGCCGCGCGCTTTTTCATCATCGGTAATTCCCCTGGCGAAATAGCCGGCCTGGAATTCCAAAAACCGCAAAGGCGTCTGGCTGCAGCAGTCGAAACCGCCCCATTTAAGCGCCAGTAAATACTTTTGTCCGGAATAATCCGTGACTGGATGAAAGCCGTCCGTATTTCCGGAGGGTATGTATTCCAATCGGAAATCGAGTTTTTCGCGCAAGCCTGGAACCGCATTTCTGAGCGCGGAGAAGCCTGCCCCCAATCCATTGAAGATCAAGTCTTCGTAGGCAAATCCATGATCATCCGAAAATCCGTCGAAAACTTCGACCCCCAGCATCATTATCCACGATAACAACGCCCCATTGTAATGCGCATTATTCGAGGCACCGTTGGCTTGCATGCTGTAGGCCAGAAAGTCGGCGATGACATATGTGGAGTAGGCGTGTCCCAGTTTGTCCATGCCAAAGCTACCGGTATCATGGCCGAAGAAACCTTCGTTATTGAAATTGAAGCTGGTGCTGCCCCAGTCCCAACTGACCACCCCCAGAACCCCGATACCGGCAACCAGCGCAGTGGTTTGCCATGGAATGGTGGCCACATCCGAAGTAAAGGTAGACCATCGGTATGGCTCGATCCGTTGGTCATGGAAGTCATGGCGCGGCGTGGGGGCCGCAATGGTGTTGGGGGTGGACCAGTCGTAACTGAGGCGAATATCGACTTTGCAATCCTTGGCGATGGCGCCTGTATAGGGTTTGGTGGTACAGGAGGCGCCCGCGCCAAGCTTGAGTGCCCCGTAGATGGTTTTTTGGCCAGTAATGCCGAACTCCGCAATCCAGGGCTCATGCAGATCGCCATAGAGGCTCTCACGGGCAATTCCCCTGGCGCCGGCAAAGAGGCTCACCCCGTCCCCACCAAACATGGGCGCATAGCTACCGTTTTTGGGTAGCATCAGCCAGGGCAGGTCGGTTTCATAATCCGGTTGAACGGAAAACATCAACCCGCAACCCCCTTCAATCGTATCGTTGCCCAACGATGCATGGCCGTAAGGGATGAGGCTGAATTGCGCGTTACCGCTGGTCCGATGCCACCATTGGGTGCGGGCCCAGGCGGACAACCCGATCAGCCCCGTGCCGTCCATGGTGCTCTGCAGATTTCGTGATTCCTTGCCGGTAATATCGCGTGTGAAATCCTGCAGTTCAAAGCCGAGATCATCGGCCCACCCTCCTTCAAAGCCCACCCGGCCACCGATCAGTCCATCCACGCTGGAAAGCCACGCAAACCGCTTGCCCACCCAAAGGCTCAGTCGACTCAGTTCCTGGAGCGGATCGTCATTGGGGCACTTTTTTTTCAGCAACTCGGGGGTGGCCACATACAATCCGATGCCTGTTCGCCAATCGTCGATTCGCGCCGCCAATTCCAAGGATTCGGTGACACCGCCGCCATCCGAGTCGAAAGAGTAGTCGTTGCCAAAAATCCCCAGGGTCTCTACATCGGCGCAGACGCCAACGGATGTGAAGACCAGATTCAATACCCATGCAGCAAAGAAAATCGCGCCGCCCCACCGACCCATTGAATATCGACCCCTTGTCATGCCCAATTCATCCCTATGTTTTTGTATGAGCATTTCTTAGTCGGACTCGAATGGTTTTTCAAGTCGCCTGGTAAAATTCTTTTAATCCGCCCCCGATGAAACAGGGGATTTTTCAGTTGTGCCTGACCAGCCTCAGGGTGTTGCCGATTACGGTAAGGCTGGAGAGCAGCATGGCCGTCGCCGCGACCAGCGGGGTGAGCAGACCGCTCATGGCTACCGGGATGCCGATCAGGTTATAGATCCAGGCGCACCAGAGATTCTGCGTCACTTTGCCGTTAATCTGTCGGGAGAGCGCGAAAACGGTCGGCAGTTGCGCCGGATCCCCGCGCATGAGGGTCAGGTGGGCTGCCTCGGCGGCCAGTGCCTGGCCGCTGTGAACGGCGACGGACAGGTGGGCGCAAGCCATGGCCGCCGCGTCATTGATACCGTCTCCCACCATGGCCGGCCGACGACCGTTTCGGGTGAGTGTTTCGATATACGCGGCCTTGTCCGCCGGGAGCAGATTGCCCTTGGCCATTGAAATACCGACGCCGCGTGCCACCCGCCGGGTCACCGTCTCGCCATCACCGGACACGATGGCCAATTCCTCGAAATAGTCTTTCAAATGGTGAATCAGCGCCGGTACCGAAGACCGGATGGCGTCCCCGAAATAAAATGTGGCCGCCAGCTTGCCGTCGACCTCCAGAAAAACACAAGATGTAGGCGTGTCCATTGGATCGTCAATCGAATCCGATAACATCGGTGTTGTATCACTCACGAAGTCGCGATTGCCGATGCGCAGCAATCGGTTGGCGATCCGTCCGGTGATGCCATTGGCATGGATGTGGATGTCGGTCACCTTGGCCGACTGGATGCCATGGTGGGCGGCATGGGCGGTGATGGCCCGGGCGATTTCATGGTCCACGGACCGTTCCAGGCCGGCGGCCCAGGCGATGGCCGTCGCCAAATCGATTCCCGTGCCCCCCGCCACGCGTACGATTTCCCAGCGGCCATGGGTGAGGGTGCCGGTCTTATCGAAAACGATGCTGTCAACGCTGCCGGCGCGTTCAAAGGCTTCGATGTCGCGGACCAGAATGCCGCGCTTGCCGGCCATGGATACGCCGGCCAGACGCGCCATGGGAATGGCCACGCCCAACGCACAGGGACAGGAAATGACCATGACGGTTACCGCCCGTACCAGGGCCTGGTTCGGGGCCAAGCCCGCTAGGGTCGAGACCAGGCCGGTACCCACGGCCAGGACGATGATCAGGGGAACGAAACCGCGCAGCATGCGATCCGTGCGGGCTTCGAAATTGCTTTTTCGTTCCAGACCGCGGGTCATGATGCGAATCATCTGGCCGAGCATGCTGACCTCACCGATAGCGTCGGCCGTGACAGTCAGGCGGCCGTCGATCATCCGGGTGCCGCCTTTGACGGTATCGCCGGACTGCACGCTTGTCGGCCGTGCCTCTCCGGTCAGCGCCGATTCGTCGATGGATGCCCGGCCGGACACCACCCGCCCGTCCGCCGGCACGATCTCTTCAGGTTCGACGGCAAACCGATCCCCTACGGCAAGCTGATCGATGGCCATCCAGCGGCCCGCCGGCCAGGCCTCGGTGACGATGCGGACCTTTTCCGGCTGTAAGGCGAAAAAGGCGTCCAGATCCCGGCGCACCCGGTTTCTGGCCTGTTGTTCGAGCAGCTTCCCCAACAGTACCAGGGTGATCAGCATGCAGGCGGTATCGAAATAGAGGTGGATGCTGCCGGTCAGCCAATTGAATAGACTGTAAAAATAAGCGCATCCCGCGGCCAGGCCCACCAGGGTCTCCATGCCCGGCGCCAGATTCACGATGCCGAACCAGGCTTTGCGGAGCATGGGACCGCCACCGTAAACGACGGTCACCGTGGCCATGATCGCGATGGGCAGGGATATCTTGACGACGGCATCATCGGCCAGGTCGGTAAAGAACCCGGCGTAAAGCGCCCAGGAGAGCATCATCACATTGGCCGAGAAGAGACCGCTGATGGCCAATCGGATCAGTTCCCGGCGCAAGAGGGCTTGCCCGGTGCTACCCGCGTCGGCATCACGAACGGGATACCCCAGGCGCACGATGGTTTGCTGGATCTGATCCGGAGCGGTGCGCGTGGGGTCGTAATGGCAACGCAAACGATCGGTGGAAAAATGGCAGGTGGCCCGTTGGACCCCGTCGAGCCGTGAGAGGGCCGTTTCGATCACCCAGGCACAGGCCGGGCACCACATGCCGTCCACCTTCAAGTCAATCACCAATGTATCCGTTGGGTCGACATCCTGGCTGTTCGTTTGCGGCGGTACGGACGGTGGGGCGGGCGTTGCGGTTGCATGCAGGCGCTTCAGATCCGCTTCGCTGGCCGGAATCACCCCGGCGGCCACACATTGGCGAAACAGGTCGCTATCACGAAAACGGGCCGGGTCGCCGGCATCGGCCGACTCCAGCAACATGGTATAAACCATACGGCACCCCTGACAGCAGAAATAGAGCGTCTTGTCATCCACGGTGTGGGTGATGGTGCCGTAGCGCAGCGGTAAGCCGCACAGCTCACATTGGGTGGGTGTCATGGAAAATAATCGTGATTCGTAGGGATGGCGCTGTCAAGGATATGAAACAATGAAATGTCAAATGTCAAAATCCAAATGCCAGATGGGGGAATACCGCTGATTGAGAAACAATATCGTTTCCATCCTTTAACTGATATCTTCTATTGGTATTAATGTCCCCCCAGAAATAGGATAATTGGGTCGAGATCAAGGCGCACGAAAAAGTTTACCGGAGGCATATGATTGATATTCCGAGGATAAAATTTTTCGTGTAACGCCGATATCGGGCAAATTAGCCATTTCTGGATGGGCATTAGTTGCGCTGGCCGAGGCTTTTCACATAGGCAATCACCCGCCAGCGGTCGTCCGGGGCAATGGTGGTGGCCAGGGCCGGCTGCCGGCCGCCGGGCAATCCGAAGCTGATTTCCTTGAAAAGTGTTCCGTCGGCCATGGCCTGCACCTTGGCGTCACGCAGGTCTCGGGGCTTTGGCGCGAAACTCTGGCCCACGGTGCCGTAGCCGTCGAAATTCTTCCCGTGGCAGTGAACACAGTAATACCCGTAGGCGGTTTTTCCGCCGGCAACCACCGCCGGTTGGGTCAGATCAAAAGGCGGTTTCAGCTCATCGGCCGCCGCGGCATGAAAAAACGCTTCGCCACCGGAGATCGGCACGCTGCCCGACGCCATGACCGGGATCGGTTTTTCATGGGGTTTGATGGCCGGCGTTTTCCACATGCGGCCGATGGGCATCAGCGCGTCGTAAGCGGTGATCAGGCCCCAGGCCGCCAGGGCCACGGTGCAGGCAATCGATACAACCGAAAGTATGCGAACCATTTATTCTCCTTCGGCCCCGCTGATGTGTTGGGGATGGGGCAGCCGCGCGTAAACCGCATAGGGTGAGGACGCTGGTACATCCCTTACCGGCCTGTAGGCCCAGGTGGGCTGCCCCATGTCCGAGACCACATAAAAAGCCAGAAAACCCTTGAACAGGATGATGCCCAGCATGATCCCGAGCCAGACCCAGGTTCTGAAAATCGATTCGTGATGGTCATTCATTTTAGATCTTCACTCCCAGCACACCGTGCATGACGATGTAGAAAAAGCCCCAGACGAACGTGCCGGCGATGATCAGCATCATGATCAACGGGTAGGGGGCATTGCGTTCCTCGATACCGTCGGCATAGCGGCCGGTAATACGCTTTTTGCTGGTTTCGCTGTCCTTGCCCCGCAAATGGAGGAAGGCCAGTCCCACGCCGAAAACCACCATGAAGAGCAGGGTGGGAAAAAGCCAGGCCATGGTATGTTGAAAACTGAGCAGATCAAAAAAACGCATGATGGAACCTCATTGTTTGCTGAAATACAGGGCGAATGCCAGCACCGCCGCCGTCGCGCCGATACCTCCGGTTGCCAGGACAAACAGTCCGTAAATTTCTATTCGGTTAAACCGGGTTGCCTTCACCGGCGGCGCATCGCCATCGTCCTTTAGCGGCAGATAGCGCGCTCGTTGCTGATCACCGAACTGGCCGGTCTTGAAAGCCCAGTAAAACACGACCAGGCTGATGACCAGGCCGATGGTGATGTAGGCGATGAAATAGGGATAATACACAGCGACTTAATCCGTCATTTCTATATTTGTTTAAATCAAATAAAAATCACAATAAGCAAATTCCAAAATTCAAATAAATCACAAAAAGAAAAAAACCAAATTACAATCTGATTCCGATATTGGGATTTCGAATTTATTTGAGATTTGGTGCTTGGAATTTGTTATTTTTCCCAAACCGTCTGGTCAACTATGCTGAGTCCTTTTATGGCTCATAGGCCGCATCTATCCCCTTCGGTTCCATATTCGCATCACTGTCATCGATAAAATTCACCGCCACGTAATTGCCCACGTCCCATATTTTTTCCGATTCCAGCTCGCGCTTGAAGTAGGGCATGGCCGTGCCGGTGATGCCGTTCATAATCTGATAATAGAGGATCCCGCCGCTGATCTCGCGGTTTTTGAGGATCGTGAAATTAAGCGGTGGCGGATAGATATACGGCTGGGCCGGGCCCATGCCGTCGCCCACCGGGCCGTGGCAGCCCAGGCAGAAATCCTGGTAGATTTTGTGTCCCCGGGCCATTCCCGCTTCCGTGGTGGGATAGGGATTGGGCACGTCCCGCCACCCTTGGGGAATGTTCTCACTGAGCCATTGAACGTTGGCGTCCGGTCCCGCTTCGTATGCCTTGATGGATTCAGCTTTCCAGAAGGCCTGACGCTGCATGCGGTGGTCGGCGTCTTTCATGCCCAGGCTCTGGACATATCGAATCAGCTGGTTCATGCTCGCATCGCCCAAAAATTCAAAGGGCGGCATGATCGACAATGGCCGGGTGAAGCGCGGGTTGACAAAGTGCGCCACGTGCCAGTCGTCCGGGTGCTCACCGCCGTCCTGGGAGAGGTCCGGGCCGGTGCGCTGGGACCCTAGCAGAATCGGGTAGTCGGCCACATAGTCGCCGGCCTGGGCGATGCGTTCGGCACCCAGGCCCCAGTCGATGGTGCGGATGGACTGGCTGTGGCAGTAGACGCAGCCGTTGGCGATATACAGTTCCCGGCCCGCGGCTTCCTCGGCGCTGCGCTGGCGGAAGATGTCCGATGGCGTGGTCTGACTGGTATGCACGTAAGGCAAGAGGATGACCACGAAAACGATGGTGGCCAGGATCAAGAGCGAGCCGGCAACCACGGCAAGGGGGGTCATTTTCATGATGACGCTCCGGGTTTTCCGAACAGTGAGCGGACAATATTATAAAAGCCCAGTACGGCGCTGGAGAAGATCATCAGTCCCAGACCGGCACGGACCACATAATAGACATGGATTTCCGGCAAAACACGGTAGACGGTTTCGCCGTTGAGCCAGGCATTGCCCTGGATCAGGCCGGCGATGGTCAGTACGATGGTGAAGCCGACCATGCCGATCAGCACCATCCAGTACTGGAAATCGGCCAGAAACCGGCTGAACAGGGGTCTGCCTGAAATTTTCGGTACGGTGTAGTACAGCCCTCCCAGGGCGATCATGCCGGCAAAGCCAAGCACACCGATGTGGGCATGGGCCACCACCCAGTTGTTGAAGTGGGTGACGCGCTGGACATCGGGCAGGGCCATGAGCGAGCCCTGGATACTGACGAAGAAATACATGATCGTGCCGGTAAAGACGAATTTGGCGCCGATGTCGGCGTGGATCTCGCCCAACCGGCCTTTGGCCGTGTACCAGATGTTGATCAGAAAGGCCATGACCGGGATTACCATGGCCACCGAGTCCACGATGGCCACGACTTTGAGCCAGGTGGGTACCGGTACCTGCAGCAGGTGGTGGGTGCCGATGTGGGTGTAGACCACGATCAGGGCCCAGAAGCCCAGAAGCGACAACGTATGACTATAAAGCGGGGCCCGGCAGGCGCGCGGGATCACATAATAGGCCACGGCCGCCGACAACGGGGTGAGCAAAAGGCCGAACACGTTGTGCCCGTAAAACCAGAGCAGGATGGCGTCGGGAATGCCCACCAGCGCGCCACTGTCCGGTTTCCAGATCACGTTGCCCAGGGCAAAGGTGCTGAAGGTGAGAATCACGCCGGCCAGCACATACCATACCGACACATAAAGGATCGGCTCCTGGCGGTTTTTGACGGTCATGATGAAGTTGATGAACACCAGGCCGAAGGCGGCCACCACCATGATGTCCAGATGCCAGATCAGTTCGGCGTACTCGCGGCCTTGGGTCATGCCGGCGGCCAGACTGGCCACGACGCCGACGAGGGCGATGTTCCACAAAATCACCGTCACTACACCCAAGCGTTCGCTATAAAGCCGGGTGCGCAGCAGCCGGGGAATGAAATAGAAGGCCGCCGACAGCAGACCCGGGGTGACGAATCCAAAAAGCACCAGATTGACGTGGGTGGGCCGCACGCGTCCGAAGACGATGCCGCCCATGTTGGCGGTCAGGTCCGGCGCGACCAGTTCGGTGGCCCCCAACAGGCCGTAAAAGGTGGCCACCATCATCCAGAAACCGGATGTCAGGGCAAATCCCTTGGCGGTGGTGTTGGTGGATTCAAAGCTTTTAATGTCGGTGGACAAGACTAACTCCTTTAAAACAAGTGTTAAGTTTTAAGTGTTAAGTGTTAAGTGGCGGATCGGATCGATTTTTATATAGAAATGGTAGAATACCTTTCCTTAACACTTAAAACTTAACACTTAACACTGCCATGTATCACCCAAATCTCATCTCAACGGATCGATTTCTTAATCGTATTTCACTTCCTGGCCTGATAAACTAATTATGACACGCCAGCCAGCACCCAAGATTGACATCCAAAGACCGATGACATTCGATGCAAAATCCCATCTTGAACCGCTCTCCTTTCAGACGATCCATGTCGCGAACCTCACCATGACAGGATTCGCAGGCGATATCCTGTTTGATATGCCGTTCATGGTTGAAGACCACATGCTCGGCCAGTTCAAATACCTTGACCCATGGCGTTGGGGTGTCGCTGTTGAAATAGTCGTGTTCTTTTTGGATTTCCGGGTGATTGGCGATGATATGGTTATGGCAAAAAAGGCACTTTTCCACCGCGGGTAGCCCCGGATGAATGGATTTATCCACATATGAATGACAGAAACGGCAGTCGATGGCCTTATGACCGGCATGCAACCGGTGACTGAAGGGAATCGGCTGGGCCGCACCGATGCGGGTCGCCGGCGAGACATAGAAAAAGAAAAGAAACCCCAGTCCCAGAACGGCGCACATCCCGACCCAGAACACGGGGCCACGGTTCTCCCAGAGGTGCTCCACGGTTTCGCCGAAGGCGGTGAAAAAGCGCATCGGCCGTCCGCGGGTGCCAACCAGAATAACGATCACCACGAGGGTGAACAGCAAAAAGGTGGTAATCAGAATTTCCATAATAAGGACTCAGGGGGTTAGGTTTTTAGGCTGGAGGCTGAAGGCTGATGGGGCTGGCCCGTTCAGCGCCTCTATTTCCTCCTTCCACATCCTTGGTTGAATACCGTTGTATTTTTTTCTCTAACTGGTTTCGACTACCATCTCATCTCTTTGCCCGCCATCGAGTATTTCCGGAAAGCGTTTGAGATAACTGGTCACCGCCATTGCCAGCAGACCGAAGAATCCGACGCCCACGGCCACCTCCACCCAACCCAGGGGCAGGCGCTCGGCATGGTGATGAAAGGCCGGACCCAATAGCAGGTAGTGCTCCAGCCAGATGCCGACCATGATCAACACACAGATGATCGTCATGGCTTTGGGGCGGGTCTTGATGCGGCGGTTGATCAGGATGATGAACGGCCCCACGAAACAACCGATGAAAATGGTCCAGGCCAGCGTGCTCCAGGGGGCGGCCATGGTGCGCTCGATGATATAGCTGGTTTCCTCGGGGATGTTGCCATACCAGATGACCACGAACTGGGCGTAGAAGAAATCGGCCCACACCAGGCAGAAAGCGAAGAACAGTTTGCCGATGTCATGAAATTGATTGTCCGCTACCTGGTAACCGTTTCTTTTGCTCATGTGCAGGACCGCGCTGAGCACGATCAGGGCGCCGAAGCCGATGTAGACGGCCTTGACGAAGCTGTAGGCACCGAAAAGCGTCGAATACCAGTGCGGGTCGGTGGCCATCACCAGGTCGTAGCCGATCAGGGACAGCACCAGGGCAAAGGCCAGCAGGTAGAGGATGGCAAAAACCGTGGTGCGGCCGGCTATCCGGCGTTCGTCCAAGGGCTTGCCATCCCAGCGTGCCAGCAGACGCCGGCCCAGGGGACCGGTGGCCCCTTTTGTTTTCAAGGTGAAGTATAACCGATGGTAGAGAAAGGCCAGGCCGAATCCGTAAAGCAGGCACAAGCCGATGAAATCACGGCCGAAGAGAAACGGCACGTTGAGCCACACTTCCTTGCCATGCAGATCCGCGTGCAACCAGGGAAACACGTATTGGCGACCCAGAAAAAGGACCAGGAAAAGCACCAGGGAGATCGGGAAAAACGCGGCGAAAGACTCGGCCACATCGGCCAGCGGCCCACTCCAGCGCGCCTTGACCGTGTGCATCAGGGCCGAGAAGAGCACGGCCCCTTGGGCAATGGCCGAGAAAAAAAGGAAGTTGAGCAAGTAGGCCTGCCAGGCCCGCGCCGAATCACCGATGGCGGCCATGGCGATGAAGATCAGTCCGCCGGCCGCGGCCAAGCCGGTGAAGATTTTCATCAGTGAGGGCGGTTGGGAGTTAGTCGCAGACATAGTCTCCATCCATGGGTGATTGGGCATCGTCGACGATTTTGGCCTCGGCGCCGTTTTCCTCGAAAAATTGCGTCAGCCGGTCTTTATCATGGCCGGCGCAGCGCGCCAGGATGCCGAACCGGTCTCCGGAGAACCGTTCGTCGTACCCGGACACGGATTTAAAGCGTGGCAACCGCGCCTGGGAGATCAGTCCCAGCACATTGCCGAACACGGCAAACAAAATGGTGAATTCGAATCCCACGATAAAAAAGGGCACCAGCGCCACCACGGGTTTGCCACTGACGATCAGGGACCAACGCGTGGCCGTGAAGGCGGCCAACAAAAACCCGGTGAAAAAACCGATGATGCCCCCGGCCAGGGTGAACCAGCCCACACGGCTTTTGGGCAGTTCCAGGGACGCTTCGATGGCGTGGCTGGGAATCGGGCTGTGCACCCGCTCGATGGTCCAGGGGGTTTCGCGCAGCCGATCGATGGCGTCGGCCGTCCCGTTTTCGCTGGCGAAAACGCCCATGATGGAAACCGTATCAGCCGTCATGGGAGGCTCCTTCATGCAGGGTTTCTTTCATCTCGGTCATGGAGACCGAGGGCATGTGTTTGACAAAGAGAATAAAGAGGAAAAAGAACAGGCAGAAGCTGCCGACCATGATGCCGAATTCCACCCAGCTGGGGGTGTATAGGCCCCAGGCGTGGGGCAAAAAGTCGTGGGCCACGGAGCCGATGATGATGACGAAACGTTCGTACCACATGCCCACGTTGACCATCAGGCTGATGACGAAGAGCACACGGATGTTGGTGCGGATCTTTTTAAAAAAAAGCAACAGTGGAATGAGTACGTTGCAGCTGACCATGATCCAGTACTCCACGGCGTAATCGCCGAAGGCCCGCCAACGAAAAGACTCCATCTCCACCGGGTTGTGACTGTACCAGGCGATAAAAATCTCCGTGGCATAGGCGAAGCCGACGATCAGTCCGGTGAAGATGATCGTCTTGGCCACGCTTTCCAGTACCCGGTCGGTGATGATGGCCTCATAGCGGAAGATGACCCGCAAGGGAATCATCAGGGTCACCACCATGGCCAGTCCCGAATGGATGGCGCCGGCCACGAAATAGGGGGCGAAGATGGTGGTGTGCCAGCCGGGCACGACGCTCAAGGCAAAATCCCAGGAGACCACGCTGTGCACCGAGATGACCAAAGGGGTGGCCAGGGCGGCGAAGAACAGGTAGCCGCGGGTGTAGTGGCGCCAGATTTCAAACTCACCGGTCCACCCCAGGGAGAGCACGGTGAAAATTTTACGTCTTACGCCGACGGTGCGGTCACGAATGGTGGCCAAATCGGGCAGCATGCCCGTGTACCAGAACAGACTGCTCACCGTCAGGTAGGTGGAGATGGCCACCACGTCGAACATCAGGGGCGACTGGAAGTTGGGCCACAGGGTACGCTGGTTGGGAACCGGCAGCATGTAGAAGACCATCCACACCCGTCCCAGATGAATGAACGGATACAGGCCGGCGGTGCAGACGGCAAACACGGTCATGGTTTCGGCGGCCCGGGCGATGGGGTTGCGCCAGCCGGCCCGGAACAGATGCAGGATGGCCGAGATAAGCGTCCCGGAATGGGCGATTCCCACCCAGAAGACGAAGTTGATCAGATAGGTGCCCCAGTGCACGGGATTGTTCTGCCCGCCCACGCCGATGCCCACCAGGATCTGGTACAGCCAGCAGGCCGCCCCCATGAGTACCCCGCCGAAGAGGATGGCCACCGTCACCCAATAGCTGCGCCGCGGCGGATCCAGGGTGTCGAGGACGGTATCGTCGATTTTGCGGTAGGTTAGTGTTTGCTCCATCGAAGCTGCTTCCTATTGCGTATGAATTGGAATCAACAAATTACAAGCACCAAATCTCAAATAAATTCCAAATTCGAATATACAAATTTCAAACAACACTCAAACCGAACGGTTTGGAATTTCGGTCATTGGGATTTATTTGGAATTTGTGTATTGATTATTGTTATTTTCTTCTCCGGTCTGGCATATAAACCACTCGTTTCAGGGCCGAGATTAAACAGTCTGTACCACCTTCTTCAAATAAATCACCGCCGGTTTGGTATTCAGGTAGCCCATTACTTGATACGCCCGCGGATTTTTGATCAATTTGCTCACCCGGCTATCCGGGTCCATGAGGCTGCCGAAGGTCAGGGCGCCGGTGGGGCAGGTCTGGGCGCAGGCCGGCACGACCTCGCCGTCGCGGATGGCCCGGTCTTCGTTCTTGGCCCGGTTGTGGGCCCGTTTGATGCGCTGGATGCAAAAAGAGCATTTCTCCATAACCCCCTTGCTGCGTATGGTGACCCAGGGGTTCAGCTGCATGTCCAGCGGCTTGGGCCATTTCCAGTCGAACCAGTTGAAGCGACGTACCTTATAGGGGCAGTTCTGGGCACAGAACCGGGTGCCAATACAGCGATTGTAAATCTGGTTGTTGAGCCCCTCCTTGGAATGGTGGGGGGCATAGACCGGGCAGACCGCTTCGCATGGTGCGTTGTCACAGTGCTGGCACATCATGGGCAGAAAGGTCATGCGGGTCATGTCCGCCGGATCATGGTAGCGCTGGATTTGCAACCAGGCCATCTCGCGCCCTTCGACGATGCGCTCCTCGCCGACGATGCCGATGTTGTTTTCCGCATAGCAGGCGGCCACGCAGGCGCCGCAACCGATGCAGCGGTCCATGTCCACGATCATGGCCCAGCGGTAGTCGGCATGGTCGTGGGGCGGGTAGATATCGCGCTTGGGATCAAAGCCTTCCGGGGTGGGCGGTGTCAGTGGAAAGCTGTTCATGGTCAGCCCTTCCTGCGCGTGTTCATCCCGGAAACCGATGTTATCGATCGCTACGGTGGGAGCAATCTTGCGATCCAGGGCCGTGCGATGTCCCGAGGTAATGGCCAGTTTGGCATGGCGGCGTCCCTTCTTCAGGGCCGCCAGGGTGACGGCAAATCCGGGCGCCCCCGCATCATTGTCCACCGCCGCGTCCAGAATCGCCAGGGGATTGACCCCCTGCCGGTCGGCCCAGCGGCCGAATCCGGTATGCCCCTGACCGGCAAATACCACGACGGTCCCCGGAAAGAGACCCCCATAAGCATAGGCTGGCAGCTCGATTTCACCCCCGTCGGTTTTTAGGACCACCCCATCGCCATCTTTCAGGCCGTTGGCCGCCATGGCCTCCGGGTCGAGCAGTGCCGGGGTCTGCCACGGGATCTGAGTGATCGTGTCCGGCGTTTCGATCAGCCAGGGCCGGTTGGCGCCGCGACCGTCGAAAAAGCGAATGGACGGCGATACCACCAGGGTGGGCGTGTCCGTTGGTTTAGGGAGGATTTCCAACACCTCGGCCAGGACGGTTGTCGCCTTTAGGTCGGCTTTGGGTACGCGACCGCGGGAATCGGCTTCGGCAAAGCGGCCGCCCTGCTGGATGGTTTTCAGCCAGGCGGTGGCGTTTTCGTGGCCATCCAGCACGGTCTGGGTTACCAGGGCCTTGTAATTCTCGGCCGGCCGGCGATCGGTCGGCAGTAGGTTGAGAAAGAGGTCTCCCAAGGCCGGTGCATAATTGATACGGCCCATGGCCGGCTGCACGGTGGCAAGCGTCTTTGGGTCGCTTTCGTAGGCATCCCAGGTTTCAAGGGCCATTTGTACCGGCACGATCAAATCGGCCAGCGCCGATGTTTCGTCCATGAAATTGGAGAAGACCACAACGAAGCGTTTTTTCTCACTAAGCACCGTGGCGATGTCACTGCTGCCGGGGATCGCAAACACCGGGTTGACATTGTTGAGCATTATCAGCTCGACATCCTTCAGGGCGGCGAACGCGTCCAGCGCGCCTTTACGGGATGCGGCGATTTCCACGCGATGGCGGTGGTCAAAGTCAAACAGCGGAAAATCCGGATCCAGGGCCAGGTTGAGCAGCAAAGCGGATAGTTCGGCGGCCATGGCGGCCGGGCCACTGGCGCAGCTGCCGGTTCCCAAAACCAGGGGCCGGCTGGCATTCGCCAACCGTCTGACGATCGGTTCCAGCTTTTCGGGGGTGACACCCGAAATACGGGCCACCGTATCCGGCGGATAGTTTTTACTCAATTCGGCAAGCGCGCCACTGATCTTGCGATTGATCGGCCGCGGACCATCCTCGGCGGTGAGCATATGGATCAATCCCAGGATAACGACGGCCTCGGTGCCGGGCCGGCAGCCGATCCAGCGGTCGGCATTGGCGCCGGTGAGGGATTGGAAGGGACTCACCTGAACGAAGAGGCCTTTGCAGCCGTGGCTGAACCCATGCATGGCCTTGAACTGGCGCGCATACGCCACCGGCGAGAGCCAGGTCTCGAGAAAATCGGCGCCGAAACCCACCAGCACATCCGCCTGGTCAAGGTGATAGGCGGGTAGCATGGGGGTGCCGAACAGTTGGGCATGCGCAAATTTGAGCGCCTCGTAGGCATAGGGCTCGAATACCACGGGGGCGTTGCCGCCAAAATGATTCAGCACCGTGGTGAACAGATCCAATTGGGTCTGGCCGACGGTTTCGGAGACCATGGCGATGCGTCCGCGGCCATTTTTTTTTGCCGTGTCGGCTTTTTCGCGGATCAACGCCTCGGCTTCGTGAAAAGCGATCTCACGCCAGCCCTCATCGGTTTTTAGTTGCGGCCGGGTCAGCCGGTCGGGGTTGTACACGCCCTGTAGGGCGGCCTGGCCACGGATACACAAACTGCCCCGGTTGACCGGGTGCAGGGGGTTGCCCTCGAGCTTGATCACCCGGCCTTCACGATTCTTGGCCAATACCCCGCAGCCCGCCGGACACTCACGGCAGGTGGAAGCATACCAGTTGGCCCGGCCGGTAACCATGTCTTCGGTGGCCTGGACCATGGTAAACAGATTGTCTTCGGATTTGGCCGAGCATCCGGCGGCGAAGGCGACGCTGCCCATGGATGTTATTTTAAGGAATGTTCTGCGATTCATGCGTGATGTCCGTTAGGGTCACGGTAAAAAATAATTGTGCCGGATTGCGCCGGACTTGGGTTCAGCTGCAAGGCGCTTTAATGGTCGCATATTGAGAAATGTGACCATTGATGAAACGGTGCGGCGACTGTTGGCCGTCAGCGGTCAAGGTTGATCGTTAGCGCTTAAAAAGGTTGGAACAAGAATAAAGTCACGATAGCAAAAGGGTCGAATGGTTGTCAATCTCCGATAATGGCGGTCGAGAAAGGCGCATCGCTTAGAAAGAGCCGTCCATCCACACACCATTGCGCAGTCGCCAGGCAATTGCCGCTCCCAGGGTAAGGATCGTAAAGGCGGTGAAACCAGCCAGGATCCGCCAGGCCGCCGTTCGGCGACGACGATCGGCAGGCCTGGCCAGCACCGGATGGGTCCCATAAACGTGATCCGCCACCCAGAAAGCCACACCCTCGAGGGAAACCGCTGCCAGACAGGCGAAGATGAAGAACCCGGCGCCATGGTAGTCGGCAAGAAACAGACACCACGGGCAGGGGTGGGAAAGCACTTCGTAGTAATAGGCCGACCAGACGTGTTTGACGCAAACGGCCCCAAGCATGCTCCAGGCGATGGCCATGGCGGCGATGGTCGCACCCAGGCGGCGACCGGGGATACGGGTGGCGATCGACAACGCGGCTGTGGACAGCCCCACCCCGCCCACCAGGCTGCCCCACACCGCCGCCGGCGTGAGACGGGCCATGATCGTGGATGTGGACGCATCATCGAGAACCTGGTCGTAAACCGCCGCGCAACAGCTCACCGGCGGCGCGCCGTCCACGCGCATCAGGGCCTGCCAGGAATGGACCAGGGCCAAGGCGAGAAAGGGTGCGGCGGTGACCAGGAGTCTGGCACTCGTCGGGATGAGTACGCCCTGGGGATGATGATCGTCCAGCCCGTTCATCACCCACCAGCCATACAAGAGGGTGATGGTAAGGCCCCAGAAAAACATGGCCCGTGGGCCGACGATTCCCATGGCCTGCAACACCCCGGTGCCGCACATGGCGCCCGGGATGATGCGATGCCACACCATGGCGATGCCGATCAGCCCCATCACGGCCGCCACCACCAAACAGGCCATCGATCCTTGTCCCAACAAGGCGGCGCTTTCGGCATGGCGTTCACGTCGCAGTTGGCCGGCATCGGCCTGCATGGGTGCCCAGTTGGCGACGACGTCCATGGACCGCATGGCGGCCAGGGCATAAAGCAGGCTGCCCGATGCCGCCGCCGCCCAGAATGACCAGACCAGCGGATGCCAGATCATGGTGGTGCCTGTTCGGCGGTCGGTGACGTCAAGGATGCGGCCTCCAGATGCAACCGCTGGTCGATATTATTGGTGGATCGCAGGCGCGGGTCATGGGAGCAGACCACGACGATGGCGCCCCGGCGGGCGGCCTCCGCCAGTTGATCGGCAATGCGGGCGGTATGGTCGTCATCCTGAAACGCGGTGGGTTCGTCGGCCAGAATGAAACGCGGGCGTCCCACCAGGGCCCGGGCGATGGCCAACCGTTGACGTTGACCACCGGACAGGGCGCTGGCCGGCATGCTTGCCAAGGCCGACAAGTCGGCGGCGGCCAGTTGCTCGTGGATGGCGTTTTGCATGGTCGGCCAGGCCATGCCGCGCGGAATCAGGGGCAGGAGCAGATTCTCGGCCACGCTCAGATCGGTCATCAGGGCCAGATGTTGGAATACGACACCCGTCTGACGGCGCCAGCGTGTCCGATGGTTGGCCGGCCATCGGGAAACGGGTTTGCCGTCGGCCCATATTTCCCCGGCCGTCGGCCTGAGTAAGCCGGCCAGAAGATGCAGCAGCGTGCTCTTGCCGGCACCGGTCTTTCCGGTGACCAGGCTGACCGAGCCCGGGGCAAACGACGCGTCCACCGATTGCAGCACCGGCGGCCAGCCGGCCGCCGATGACGGCCATCTGAAATCCAGTGCCCTGCATACCAGGCCCCGGGTCAATTCCATGAATCGGCCTGTAATAGCACCCATGGGTCATGGGATACGCTCCGCAAGCAGGTCAGAAACACCGCTGCCAAATAAGGCAGGCCGATCATGGCGGCGATTTCCAGCATGGTGATGAGAACGCCGCCATTGCAAAGGGTTAAGGACGGCAAGGGGTGTCCTCCGGTCAACAGGAACGCCGTTGTTCCGGCCGCCGGCGGATAGAAGACGGCCGCGTAGGCCGATGCCAGCCCGCCGAAAAGGGCTGGCGTGCCGATAATCATTGCCTTGATCACTTGCAGATAAATCAGATCGCGTGTGGTCCATCCCATGCATTGGAGCAGGCCCCAGTGGGTGCGCTGACCGCCGTGGTGCAGGGGAACGTTGACGATGATCAGCAACAAGGCCAGCAGCGCCGGGATGCAGGCCATCACGGCGATCCCTCCTGATCGGGTGGCAAGGGTATGATGACGTAAGGCACTGGCACTGCGATCGGTGATGCGTACCGGCCAGGGAAAGGCGGCCGCCAGGTCGGCCTGGATGGCCTGCTCCTCTTCTCGGCGGAACAGGTGAACGGCCAGGTCGCTGGCCTGGTGGGGGGAAAGTCCCAGCAAATGCCGGGCATCGGCCGCGGTGACCCATACCACGTCATTGGTGGCCAGAAGCGTGGATGCCGAAAACGTACCTACCACTTCCAAGTGCAGCGCATTCACGACCATCAGGTCAATCGCGGCGTCTTTGATCGCCTGGGCGACCGCATGGCCGACGATCGCCTGGCCCACCAGCGGCGGTTCGAGAGATTCAAGCATCTCATCCGGGACCACGGCAGGCGAGGCCACGATCGTTACTGGACCGTCGGGGCCGGTGGCCACCCCCCACAGGCGCGGTATGGGGTCGATGACACCCGGGACCCGGATGGCGCAGCCGACCGCCTCGTCGGCCGGCAGTGGCGCCCATCCACCGCCATCGATGCGTCTCACGATCAGATCCGGCGCCTTGTCGATCAGATGCGCCCAGGTCGTATCCAAGGCCTGGGTGAAGAGAAGGGCCGTGGCGACAAGAAAAACCAGACTAAAAAGGCAGGCGCATAAAAGGATGTTATGGCCTGAATGGCGTTGAATCTCGCGGGCCGCCCAGATGATCAGTGACTGAAAACGGTCAGATCGAATCATGGCATTTACTCCAGCCCAGCGGCAAAACGGAGGTCGACGGCCGGATGAACCATTTCTGGATGGCGGGCAGAGGTGCCGGCGGACTGCAGCGCCGGCTTCGATAGGGATAATCGTCGCATCCAGAATTCTGCCTCATCCCCCGGTTGTGAGTCACGCAGCAGCAGACTCGCGGCAAGGCCAACGGCAATCAGAATGCTGGTGCCGATGGCAATCGCCAACAAATGCCGGGCTCCCCGGCATGGGGCCGGATTCGTTCGCATGTGGGTGGATGGATGCATTTATTTGGGAAACGGTATGGTTTTCCCTATGCCTGCCATATCAGGCCCAAATATAGTAATTAGCCTTTAGCAATTGGCATTTAGCCTTTATCTGTTGAGCATTGGTCAGTAATTCGATTGAAATCGAACTGCTAATTGCTAATCGCGCATTTTAGGTCAGGGTGACTCGGTTTTGGCCGATGGCAACTCCCGTTTGCTGATTTGTCGCCACAGGGCATCATTGACGTCATCGAAGGCAAATACGGTTTTACCGCCATGCCGTTGGGTGAAGGTTGTCAGCTGACCGGCATCTTTCAGGGCAATGATGGCCGGCCCCATGGGGCCAATGACGTCGGAACCGGCGACCCAGGTGGCTTTACGACCATCGATGGGCGTGCCGGAAAAATAATCGCGAACCACGATGCGATCGATTTGATTTTGAGGTTTGCCCAGATAAACCATGGAACGCAACCACGTGCGCAGCAGACAGCCATTGCCACAAAAATAAAAGGTCTCGCCGCTGGTAAGGGTCATGGCCGCCGCCGTTTCAGGGCGACGGGCCGGGAACATGGCGCATACCGGGCACCGGTCGGAATCGCTCAAGATCATCCGGCCATCCGCCTTCAGTGACTGTTGGGCAGGCAGGGGGCCGCTTCGTGGATCCGCCATTGCGGCGGTGGTCAGGCTCAAGGTGATGCCCGCCAAGACAAACAGTATCCACCGTGTCGTGAGGGTAAGGCGTGCCAAATGTTTGCCTCCTAATCTTCTGAGTAGGGGATCCAAATTTTCGTTTCACGATCAATGTAGATGCTTTTTCCATAAACTGCAACCCACGCGAAACACCGATCAGGGCAATCGCATGGTGATTTTCGGGTTGCCTTGCTTCCCAAAATTGTTGGTATTTGGCGTTTTCCCACTTTCGGGAATGGTGCGTGTTCAGGAACGGCCGGTTTTTGATTTTACTTGCGATTATCCTGTGTATTGTTCCGACGGGTATTGCGTAACCAAGCCGGTTTCAGTTAATATCATTAATCACCGATTACCGACGATAAACGGACAAAGGAATGCCATGCATTATGCACCCAATAATAGTGGCCACGGATTTGTGCCGGCTGTTGAACGAGTCTTCAATCGTTGCCTCCAACTCATGGTCGGTCTGGTTTTTTTTGCGTTCATTACCCCATCGGTTTGCTTCGCGGCCTCCCCGATTACCATTGGTGGCAGCCTGGGCCTGAGCGGACGATTTGCCCCCATTGCCGATGCGCTAAAAAAAGGATTCTCCTTGTGGGAACAAAATACGAATGAACGGGGAGGGATATTGGGGCGTCCGGTTCGGGTCATTATCACAGACGATCATAGCGATCCCGACTATGCCAAGACGATCTATCGAGAATTGATCGAAAGAAAACAGGTGGACTTTCTTTTCGGTCCCTATTCCAGCTTGATCACCGAGGCCGTGCTACCGGTTGCCCAACAATACGACATGCCCCTGCTGATCGCCGGCGCGGCTGCCGATCGTTTATGGGAACAGGGCTTCCGCAGTGCCATTGGCATTTATACACCGGCCAGCAAATTTACCATTGGATTCCTGGAACTGCTCGTTCGCAACGGTTTGGACAATATCGCCCTTCTTTATGCCAGCGATCCGTTCTCCATCGACTTGGCAAAAAATACCCAAAAATGGGCGCGACGATTTGCCTTAACCATCGGCCATCTGGAAATGTTTGAAAAGGACGTGTCAAATTTGGCGCCCTTGGCGACCAGAGCCAGAAATAAGGGCGCACAGGTCATGATGGTCTGCGGGCATATGGAAGAGGCCGTCAATACGGTTCGCGCCCTCAACGACCTAAAGTGGCAACCGAAAGCCGTCTACGCCTCGGTCGGGCCTGCGCTGCCGGCGTTTCATGACCGCTGCGGCGAGGATGGTCAATATGTTTTTGCTACCTCTCTCTGGGAGCCCAGAGCCAACTATCCGGGCGCTCAGGAATTCAATCGGCAGTTCATCGAAACCTTCGGTGTCAGCCCGGGTTATCATGCCGGTCTGGCCTATGCGGCGGGACAGGTGCTTGAAAAGGCCATCGTCGAGACGGGCAGCATCGATCGAATAAGCGTTCGCGACACCCTGTCGCATCTGGATACCATGACCATCATCGGTCGATTCGGGGTCGATAAGGCGGGCAAACAGGTCCGGCAACATACGTTTATCATTCAATGGCAAAACGGACGCAAAGAATTGGTTTGGCCGGATCAAATCAAAACGGCGGAGCCCGTATTCAAATGACGTTTTCCTTCCATCGATTGATCAATCGTCTGCCATTGCGCATGGCAATGCCCACTGTGGTGGTGATTGGACTGGTGGGGGTGGGACTGTACATCTATGTTCTGCGATCGGTTTCGATCTTTGCCGATGAGCAGATCCAGGAGTCGCTTGTCGATCTTGCCAGCGAGTTCTACGATATTTGTGATGAGCACTTTACGGAGCTGATGCAAAGCGGAAAGATGGATGATTCCAAAGCGGTAAGGATCGAGAAAGCCGTGACGTTGGGGGCCATCGAGGATTTTCTATCCCGTGTCAACATTGGCTGTCGAATCGGGGATGCCAATGAACGCGAACTATTGCGAATCCGGTTCGATCCGGAAATATTGGACCCACCGGATAATCATCTTGAGGCTGGCCCGATCGCTAAGGTCGAGAACCATGGAAAAACCATGTATCTTTACCATATTACCTTTAAACCATGGGGGTGGCATGCCGATCTGATCAAGGACACGGCGGCCTATGCGCCACTGATTTCAAGGGTCAAGCAAATATACATCGTCACCGGTGTGCTGTTGGTGGGGGGGCTCATTCTCTTCTTGTTGATCCAGGATCGATTATTCCGTTGGCCTTTAAACCGGATCATCAGCGCGGTACAACGTGGAAATGAACCGGATTACAAGGGAATATACGAGTTTGAATTCTTGGCCGAAAACATTTCCGCCATGATGCGTTCATTGAAAGAGCGCAATCAATGGATTGAAAAACTGTACCATATTGCCATTACGCATCGGGGGCAAGACTACTTCGTGCAAATCGCCGATGCCCTGTCCGAGGCATTGCATGCCAGCACCCTGATTGTCACCGTCAAGCCGCAAAACGGTGGGTTCCATCCGATTGCCTATTCACGGCGGCAGCCGTTTTCCAAACCGTATGAGCTCATCAACGATTTACCGCTTCGAAAGATCGTGAATGATAAACAGGCCGTGATCGTTGCGGCTGCCGCCGATACAGACCCGGAGTGCCTGTCCCGTCTCCTTCCTCCCGGATTGAACAGCTACGCCGGCATACCCATTATCGGTCGTGACCGTGAGGTGATTGGCGCAGTCAACGTATTCGGCGAACAACAAACCATCGATACGTGGAGTTTGAGTCTCATTAAGACGGTATGTCAGATGGTGGCCGTGGAACTCGAGCTTTCCACCAAGGAGCGGGATCGCCTGAGACTCGAGGCGCAACTTCAAAAATCGCAGAAAATGGAGGCCATCGGGACCCTTGCCGGCGGCGTGGCCCATGATCTTAACAACATCCTCTCCGGAATCGTCAGTTATCCGGACCTGTTGCTGATCGACCTGCCCCGGGAGAGCCCCTTGTTTAAACCCATTTTGGCCATTAAACAATCGGGCGAGCGGGCGGCCACCATCGTTCAGGATCTATTGACGTTGGCCCGGCGGGGGGTATCCGTTTCAGCCGTGGTCAATTTAAACACAATCATTGCCCGGCAGTTGAAAAGTTTAGAGTTTGAGACGTTGATATCATTTCATCCAAAGGTAGCGGTAAGGACCCATTTTCAGCCGGACCTGCTGAATATCAAGGGGTCGGCGACACATCTGGCCAAATCCATTATGAATCTCCTCTCCAACGCCGCCGAGGCAATGCCGACCGGCGGAGAGATCCACATCGCCACCGAAAACTGCTATGTCGATCGTCCCATACGCGGATATGATCAAGTCACGGCAGGCGAATACGTTACGGTAACCGTCAAGGATACCGGCATCGGCATTTCCGATGTGGACAAGGATCACATTTTCGAGCCCTTTTACACCAAAAAAATTATGGGGCGCAGTGGGACCGGCTTGGGAATGGCCGTGGTCTGGGGAACGATCAAGGACCATGACGGCTATATCGATCTCGATAGCATCGAAGGCCGTGGAACGACGTTTACCCTTTATTTTCCGGTATCCCGTGAACAATTGCCGGCAGACTCCGTCGACGGCGAGGATAGCGCCGCAGCATACCTTGGCAATGGCGAAACCATTCTCGTCGTCGACGATGTCAAAGAGCAGCGGAAACTGGCGTCGGCCATGCTGTCGCGTTTAAACTACACGGTCACGGCGGTTGCCAGTGGCGAGACGGCCATTGCTTATCTCGAGGATTGCCCCGTGGATTTGCTGATTCTGGACATGATCATGGGATCCGGGATGGACGGCCTCGAAACCTACAAAAAAGTGATTGAACGCTATCCGGGGCAAAAGGCCATCATCGCCAGCGGATTTTCGGAAACCGACCGGGTCAAATCCGCCCAACGACTGGGCGTGGGGCAATACCTAAAAAAACCCTATACGTTGGAAAAAATCGGTATGGCCGTTAAGAGCATCTTGAACGCCCCATCATGATTTGGTCGCCACGGCGAACAGATTGACCCCCTGTTTTTCGGACAACACCTGGATCTCGTCATCACCGAACCGACTGCCTGAGAAAAGCTCCCGGAGCCTGTCTTCATCGCGGTAAATCAGAGACCAATGCAGTAGATGGTCCATCATGTTGCGGTTCTGGTTTTCCATCCCGAAATTGCCGAGGATCAGCGCCCCGCCCGATTTCAATTGGGCATGGCAGCGGTCGATCATTTTGACGAACAGGCGGTCGTGGAGATAATCCATCAAACCGGCCGAGTAAATGATATCCTGGGGCCGAAAATCGTGGCGTATCTTGCCGAGGGCCCATTTCACCAGGTTCTCACGCATCAAATGGATGGTGGCATCATGGGAAAAGCAGTTGACATGCTGGTCGGTGTATTGCAGGGCATCCGCATCGATATCGACACACAGCGCTTCGATGGCATCCGTGTATTCACAATCCTTTAAAAAATCGAAGAGTTCGCGATTGGGACCGCAGGCCAGGTTCATGATGCGCACGGGCGTCGATTCACGCATGCGGTCCTCGGCCAATCGGGATAGCTGACCGGCCAGCAACTGGCGGCGTCCACGAACCGCCTCGGCCGCATTGGAGAGCAAGAACCATCGGTCGAGCATCTCGCCCAGTTTGCCATCGCCGGACGGCTGGTCCGCATAAATCATTTCCATCATCATGAAATCGCCGGCATACCCCTTGGGTTTGTAATACGCGCGCTCTGCCATGCGGCTGCGCATTACATAGGGGAAAAATTCCTTGAAGAGATAGCCCCAGGCGTATTCCGCTTCCTTGTCGGTGGCTGGTGGATTGAAGGCCTGTAAATGGGTGTTAAGATCATCCATGATTGCCAAACAATCCTGCTGGGCAGCGCTTTCCTCGTCTGTTGCGGTGATATGTTGAACCTTGCTGGACAAATCGAATAACCGGGCTTTAAACGCTTCCGCCAGTTCGTTGATCATCTTCCAGGAAGATGAATTGAAAAAATGGTCCGGTAAGGGCTTGGCCACATCGAATTTCTGTCCGCCGGCGGCAAGCGACGCCGCATACTCGCGTAACGGTTGGCTTTCCTCAAGAATGCGGCGAAATTTCTTGCAAATGGAACGCGTGAGAAGCGTGACGAAGTTGCCATATAGCAATGGATCATCGACTTGTATTTTGCCCATGGTCGCATCGTCGAATGCCCGTATGACCGAATCACAGGTGGCCCTGGCATTGCGGACCCGAGATACGCCATCGAAAAAACCGACTTCACCAAAGAAATTGCCCTCGCCGATGATGGCGACGACAATTTTGGTTTGCTGCTGGGTATAGGAAACCTCAACACTCCCTTCCTGAACAAAAAAAAACTGGCGGGCATCGACCTCCCGCATCGGGACCATTTCGTTTTTACGGCATGACAGCGTATGGGAAAATGGCAGCACACGGGCCAAGGTTTCGGCCTCTTCTGCACTGGGCTGTGACTCGCTGGAATGCTGGGATACGTCTTTCATCGGCATCAATGCTCCCTATTCATCTTCGGGTTTTTCAGGTGGACCCATATCGTCGGTTTGCGTATTGGCGTCGGGTTGATCCATGATCTCCCGAATTGCTGCGGCGAGGTTGCGAATGGCCAGGGGCTTCATCAACAATCGTCTGATGCCCAAGGATGCGATGTTTTGTGGATTGACCCGCTCACTATAACCGGTGCACATGATTATCGGTATATCCTCACGGATAGTTAAAAATTCCTTGGCCAGTCGGTCACCGGTCATATACGGCATGGCCGCATCGGTGATCACCAGATCGAAGGTGTCGGGCGCCGAACGAAACAAGTCCAGTGCGTCCAGTGGTTCGGTGGTTGCCGCCACCCGATATCCCAGGCGTTGCAACAGCCCTTTCATGACGTCCACCAGATTTTCTTCATCATCGATGAACAGGATGCGCTCCGTTCCGCGGGGTAGGGTCTTTATGGTCTGGATCGTCTCGCCCGCTTCCTTTTCATACCCCGGCAGATAAATATCGAACCGGGTGCCCTCGCCGAGCTGACTGTCGACGGTGATCGTGCCGCCACAGCTTTTAATGATGCCATGGGTCACGGCAAGGCCCATACCGGTTCCCTTGCCCAATTTTTTGGTGGTGAAATACGGTTCGAATATCCGCGCCACGATATCCGGTGAGATCCCGTGGCCGGTGTCTTCCACGGTCAGCCTGACGAATTGGCCGGGGGAAAGATCCCATAGTTTGGGGTCTCTTTCTTTTTCGAGACGAACATTCTCGAGGCTCACCGTCAGCCGGCCGCCGTTTTCCTCCATGGCATGGGCGGCGTTGGTGCACAGATTCATCAACACCTGATGAATCTGTGTGGGATCGGCCTCGATGGCAAAAAGCGCCGATGCAATCCGATGTCGGATGTCAATGGTGCGCGGGAGCGATGCCCGCAGTAACTCCAGTACCTCCTTGACCAGTGGCTTTAGCCGAAAAACCTGAACATCCAGGGGGCGTTGGCGGCTGAAGGCAAGAATTTGATTGACGAGTTCCTTGGCCCGTTGGCTGGCCTTGAGGATCTTCTCCAAATTTTTTCTGACATCGTTGTCATCCTGGGTTTGCAGCAACGAAATTTCCGTATAGCCCATGATGGCGCCTAATATATTGTTAAAATCATGGGCGATGCCGCCGGCTAGGGTGCCGACGGCCTCCATTTTTTGGGCCTGTTGCAGTTGCAGCTGGAGATCGAGATTATCTTGTTCGGCTTGCCGACTGGTTTCCATTTCAACCTTCAGGTCTTCGTTGGCCTTGACCAGCTGTCGGGTTCTTTCCTCGACCCGCGCTTCCAACGCCAGATTGATACTCCGTACCTTTTCTTTTTCCTGCCCCAGTCTGCAGGCCATGAAATAATCCCTGCGGGTGTAATATTCGATGGAATAGCAGGCAAACATACCGATGAGATTGGCACCGAGGAAGAAAAAAGTGTTATTGACGATTTCCAGTGCATCAATCGGCTTGATATAAAGAACGGATAGCCCATACCCGATCACAATGCCCAGGCAGGTGACAGTGGCCCACAAAAATCGCATGCGGATAAACGTGTAACCATAAAGAAACACGAGAATGACGCCGGCATCGTAGTATAGGCTTGCCGGCGGTGGTGCGATAACGATCATGGCAACGATGCCCATGCCGCCGAACAGCACCATGATACTGAGTGAAATTTGCATCAAGCGGTCATAGCAACGGGTATAGGTGACCAGATAAACCAGGAACGCCACCGGACAGACGATGGCGTACCGGATGATCCAGACGGCATGCTTGTCCTCCGGGATCAACGCCATGTCCAACAACCCGAAGCAGGCAAATAGAAAAATGCCCACGAGAATGGATAACCTGACCTGGGGCAAGGCGTGTTGACTGTAATAGACCCGGAAGTTTTCCTCCAACTGACGATGGTTGCCGGAAAAAGCGAGGGTAATCGGATGCAAGGACGGTTTTACAGAAGTAATAAACCTGCTGAAGTCGTTGGCGGTCCCATCCCTATCATATGTGCCGTCTTTATCCATAGGCATTGGTTGGCATCGATCGATCCATTTGGATGCGTGTTGGCTAATTAAGCTATAAAATACCATGGCGATTAAAAATATGTCAATTTTGATATTTCGGGAATGGCCCCCGCGCTTCGGTTAGAAATGGTGAATGCCTGAATAGAATTCGTGTGGGGAGAGGGAAGCGTCGGCTGTGCCGGGAAAAACGGTACTTGAGAATCGTGGGCCAAGCATGCTATCTGCTATCTTCAAATACAATCCATCAAATACGCAAGAAAAAAATGACACCCGCTATCAATGTCGCCAAAAAACAGAAAATTGATTATATCATCCACGCGTATGACCACGACCCCACCCGCCCCTCATACGGCGGGGAAGCCGCCGAAAAACTGGACATGCCTGAAAACAGAGTTTTTAAAACCCTGGTGGTGAGCCTTTCCGATAATACACTTGCCGTTGGTGTCGTTCCGGTATGCGCGATGTTGAATCTGAAACGCATTGCCAACGCCCTGGGCGTCAAAAAGGCGGCCATGGCCGATCCCGCCGACGTCGAGCGCGTGACCGGCTATGTCTTGGGCGGGGTCAGTCCCCTGGGGCAAAAGAAACGCTTGAAGACGGTTATCGATTCCTCCGCCGAGACATTTGACACGATATTGGTGAGTGCAGGGCGCAGAGGCCTGGAAATCGAATTGCGCCCCGAGGATCTGTGTAGACTGGTCGGTGGCATGGTTGCCGATATCATGCAAACGAGCCCCCCGCATTCATGATGACCGACCTGACCCATCCGATCTATAGTGATGACCTGCTTCGGCTTATGGTCGCCAACCTCGATCAATTCGACTGGCGCACATCCAGCCGCAAGGGCCTCAAAAAGGCAGCCGTGGCCATAACGATCGTGAATCACCGACCCACGGCCGAGACGTTCAATCTGTCGCCACCTGTTTCGTCCGGTGGTCATGCGGCCATGATACTGACCCGAAGGGCGGCGACGCTCAAGAGTCACGCCGGCCAGTGGGCCCTGCCCGGCGGAGGCGTGGAGGCCGGAGAGCGTCCGGAAGACGCAGTTTTAAGGGAATTGGAGGAGGAAGTCGGCCTCAACCTCGATCCGGATGCGATCATTGGCCGATTGGATGATTACGACACGCGCTCCGGCTTCACGATTACGCCGGTCGTGGTCTGGGGGCCGGCTGAAGCTGCCCTGCGGCCCAACCCCGGAGAGGTTGCCTCGATTCATTTGATTCCCCTGTCCGAATTCATGCGTGATGACGCCCCCATCCTCCAAGATATCCCCGAAAGCGATAACCCGGTGTTGATGATGCCGGTCGGCAACACCTGCATTGCTGCGCCGACCGCCGCGATCATCTATCAATTCCGCGAAGTGGCTGTCCTGGGCCATCATCGACGCGTGGCTCACTATGAGCAGCCATATTTTGCCTGGCGCTAAGTGTACCCGCAAAAAATAATTTTCCCCTCTTCGAAACCGTCGCCTGAAAATTATTCCGAAGATTAAGCTCAACTGATGAACTGCCGATAAGTGGGGCATGCATTTCCCATAACGCGAACTTTTAATTGAGGGGCTGATGTCTCTTCGTTTCAAGACTATTGTCGGCATTGCGGTCATCCAGGCATTCTTGTTGATTATCATCATCTGGAATGCCCAACTGATGATGCGGGAGTCACACAAGCAAGAGCTGCGCCAGCGAGCAAGCACGGCGGCCAGGCTATTGGCCATGACAACCAAAGACGCCGTTCTTTCAATGGATCTGGCCACGTTGACCGGTTTCGTGAAAGCCGTCGTCAAAAATCCGGACTTCACGTATGCCCGTGTGTTGAAGACAGACGGCCACGTGTTGGCAGCGGCGGGAATGTCGGAAGCATTGACTCAATCTTTTCAACTTGTTGAAAATATAGATGGAATCGATGATCGTACATTCGGTTGGTCCGAAGCCATCGAAGAAGTCGGGCTCGTCTATGGCCGTGTTGAAATTGGTCTGTCAACCCAATCGATTGTTGACGCCCTCAACGAATCGCAAGCGAGGCTCACCTCCATCGCCTTGTTTGAAATTGGGCTTTCGATAATGCTTTCCGCCCTATTGGGTTCATATTTAATGCGGCGCCTGAACCGTTTGGAAGAAGCCTCAAGGCGCATATCCGTTGGCGATGTCGGTTATCAGATCGACGAGGTCGGAAACGACGAGATTGGCATTACTGCCAAGGCATTCAATGAGATGTCCAGGCGTCTGCACGTCTCGGTGGAAGAAATAAACAAAAAAAATAAATTTTTGGAAGCCGAAATCACCAAAAGGCAGGAGGCGGAAGAACAGCTCATTTTGCATCGTGACAATCTGGAAAGCTTGATTCAGGAAAAGACCCTGGAGGTTCAGCGATCCAAATCCATGCTCCAGAATGTGCTAGACTCCATGCCTTACGGGGTGACGATTATTGGCTTCGATAAACGGATTCGCTATGCGAATGAAGTCGCGCTGTCGATGATTGGATATGAATCCCAGGAATCCATCAAAGGGTCATTTTGCCATGATGCCTTTTGCCCGGCAAACGTGGGCCAATGCCCGGTCATCGATCTGGATCAGGAATTGGATCGTTCCGAGCGGGTGCTGATCACCAAGTCTGGCAAACAGATTCCGATCCTGAAAAGTGCGATTAAGCTGATGCTTGATGAAGAGCTCGTTCTGCTTGAATCCTTTGTCGATATCACGGAGCGCAAACGCATCGAAAATGATTTGCGACAGTCCAAAATCGATGCGGAGAATGCCAACAATGCCAAAAGCCAGTTTTTGGCCAATATGAGCCATGAAATTCGTACGCCCTTAAACGGCATCATCGGCATGGCCGAATTGGCCATGGAAACGACGTTATCCGTTGAGCAGCGTAAGATTATCGATACCATCGACAAGGAATCCAGCAGCCTGTTGGAATTGATCAACTCGATCCTCGATTATTCGAAGATAGAAGTCGGAAAGTTTCAACTCGAAAGCATCCCCTTCGATCTTCGGATCTTGATTGAAGATGTGGCTAGCAGCATCGCCATACGGGCCAAAAACGATGGGCTGGAGTTTGTCTCGTTTGTCTCTCACGATATTCCCCAGAGCCTGGTCGGTGATCCCGGCCGGCTCAGGCAGGTGTTGAACAACTTGGCGGGGAATGCACTGAAATTTACCGAAACGGGTGAAATATCGATCCGTGCCAAAACCCTCGCGTCCCAGGCAAGCAGCGTCATGATTCATTTTGAAGTGACGGATACGGGCATTGGCATCCCCAAAGGGTTTCAGAAAACGATTTTTGAGGGGTTCACCCAAGCCGATGGCTCCACCACGCGAAAGTATGGTGGCTCGGGCCTGGGGACGACGATCGCCAAACAATTGGTCGAATTGATGGGGGGAGAAATCGGTCTCGTCAGCGAGCCGGGAGAAGGAACCACCTTTTGGTTTACGGTCCGGTTTGAAAAAGCGCTCGACGCACCCAAAATGAAGCCTGCCGATGATTATCCGGTGGCCGGTTTAAAGGCAATGGTCGTTGACGACATGGATAGCGCGCGTGAGATCCTGATGGAGTACCTGGCCCATTATGGTATCGAAGCCTACCAGTGCACAACGCCGACGGAGGCATTCAGCCAGATCGAAAAAGCGGCCGCCTCATCAAATCCCTTCGACCTGCTGCTTTCAGACATTCGCATGCCGGAAATGGATGGGTTTGCGTTGGCGGCCAAAATCAGAAATCATGATGCGATTAAAAACATGGCCATTATTCTCATTTCCGGCATCAATGAAATCGGTGACGGAGAACGATGCCGACGCATCGGGATCGACGGTTACATCAACAAACCGATCAAATTTGCCGATCTCGAGCAGGCCATTAAGATGGTTTTCAGCAATGGCTTGCCCGCCTATCAAAAATCGCGGCCCCTGGTCACTCGCCACACCCTTGCCGAAACACGCGAACAGCAGATTCGCATTCTTCTGGCAGAAGACTACCCCACCAACCAGAAGGTGGCCCTGAGCCATCTGAACAATGCCGGGTATATGGTCGATCTGGCCGAAAATGGCCAGGAGGCCGTCGAGGCCTTCGAGCGTCAAGCCTACCATTTGATTCTTATGGACATGCAGATGCCGGTCATGGATGGATATGCAGCAATCGATCGCATCAGGCAAGTGGAATCGATGAACGCCAATGCGCCTGTCCATCGCAGCCGCGTACCAATCGTTGCCATTACCGCGAATGCATTAAAGGGTGATCGTGAAAAATGCCTTGCCGCAGGGGCGGATGATTACATCTCCAAACCACTGAAAAAGGATCGCTTGCTGGCTGTGATTAGCAAATGGACCGATTCCCTTTTGTTTGGTCAAGCGCCATTCACTGAGACGGAAACACAAGCGGATCCAAATGCCGATGCCAGTCCCATGGGCTATGCCACCGCACTCAGTGAATTTGATAATGAGGCGGAAATATTAAACGATGTATTGATGGGTTTTATCGATGATGTGAAGGCACAAATGATAACGATCCACGATGCGCTTGCCAACAACGATGCGGACCGGCTGGCCAAGGAAGCCCATGCCATTAAAGTTGGAAGCAGCAACCTGACGGCCAACGACTTAGCCGATGCGGCCGCCGCCCTCGAGCGTGAAGCCAAATCCGGTTCATTGGACGCGGCGTCGACCACGATCGAAACGCTGGCCTCGGAGTTTCAACGGTTCAAGTCGTTTGTCGAAACGCAGTTGGTGGAAACCCCAAAAGCATTATCTTGAACGCGATATCACGACGTCTCCAACCTCCGCAGGGTCTCAGCAATTGTAATTAATTCGAAAGACCGAAAAAATGGCGCAATGGGGTCTGGCGGCTAAGAAGAAGCGCCATATAGTCGGCCTCCAGGCCAATCATGGGGCGATCGTCTTTTCTCAACCACTCGCTAAGCCAAGCGAAGCGGATGGCCAGTATCAAATCGGGCAAGGCCTGCCAGCTGGCATCGGAAAAGATGCCTGCCTTTCGTAAACAGTGGATCAAACGCTCGGCGAACGGGCCGGTCAGGTTACGGGGATCCTCCATGCCCAGGCAACCCAACAGATTGGCAAGGTCATAGATTTCCGGCTTGATACCGCAGAACTCCCAGTCGATCACGGCCCGGATGCTTTTCTCTCCCCAGATAATATTCAGGGGATGGTAGTCGCCATGGCAAAAGTCCATGGGCAGGCGGTCATGAACCGGGAAACTATGGGCTTCCAGGTGATTCATGAACGGCCGGAATGTCGCCGCGATCGTCGGGTGCCGGTCGACCAGGCGGGCGAACAGATTCCGGCAGTAGGCCACAATGGAAAAGGGGGTGCCATCCGTTTCGGCGTGGTGATCGGTGGGCATGCGGTTCAGGTCCATGAGAAACTGCGCCGCTGCCTCGCCGCGCCATCCGTCCAGGCCGTAAGTCGTGCGATTGAGATCGACACCGGCGACAAACGGACTCAATTGCCAGAGACCATGCCAGGTCCCCTCGTGGATCAACACGATGGCCTCGCCATCGATGTCCGGTAGGTAGGCGACCACTTGCCGGAGGCCATGGGCAACCAACCGCTGCAGGCTGGCGGCGATTCGCCGCTTGCGTTGGTAAACCGGCGAGGGTATTTTTTCGAGCACATACAGGCGGCCATCGTCGGCCGCCACCACGCTGCGCCAGGCGGACCGTTCCGGGCTGCCGGCCAGGGCCAGATCAAGGCGACGGTGAGACAGGTGGATCCCCCATCGACGTGAGGCGGCCGATAGCAGGCTTCGGGCGTTCAGTTCAACTGACACAGCGTCTGGTGAACGACTTGCGCGTGTTCTTTGACTTTGACCTTCGTCCACACCTGCTGGATAATGCCCTCGGGATCGATGAGAAAGGTCGAGCGAACGATGCCCATGTATTCGCGGCCGGCCATTTTTTTCTTCTGCCATACCCCGAAGGCTTCCAAAACCCGATGTTCGGGATCACTGAGCAGGGTGATGGTCAGGTCGTGCTTGGTTGCAAATCGTTGGTGGGAGGCTTCGGAGTCGGCACTGATGCCGATGATCGCGGCATCTTCCTTTTCGAATGCCGGCAACAGGGCGCTGAAATCCTTAGCCTCGGTGGTGCACCCGGATGTGTTGTCCCTGGGATAAAAATACAGGGCGACCCATTTACCCCGAAAATCGGCCAGGCTCACCGGTGTGCCATCTTTGTCGTTGAGGGTGAAGTCCGGTGCCGGATCACCCGTGACCAGGGGCTGTGTCATGCTTGCTTCCTCTACCCGTCAGCAGATCGTCGGATCACCCTGACAGGATTTCTCCTTGGTTTTCTCGGCCAAGCGCACCCGGCGGCGGTCTTGGGCCTGGCGGTTGCGCCGCCGGTCGTCTTCGGTTTCGAGCACCAGCGGCGGTACCGATCGTGGACGAAAATTTTCATCCAGGGCCACGAAGGTCAGGTAGGCCGACGCCGTGTGCCGGACCTCGCCGGTTCTAAGGTCCTCGGTTTCTACGCGAACCCCGACTTCCATGGAGGTACTGCCCACCATGTTCAGACTCGCCTTGAGGGTCAGCAGGTTGCCGATGAAGGCCGGATTGTGGAAATCGAGGCGATCGATGGAGGCCGTGACGCAGTTGCCGCGGGTGTGGCGAATGGCCACCACGCCGCCGGCGTTATCGATGTGTTTCATGACCACGCCCCCATGGGCGATGCCGGCCGCGTTGGCGTCCTGGGGCAACAACATGTGGGACATGATCACTCGGCTGTATCCAACCGTCTTGGGCGCCAGGTCCGGATTGGTTGGTGACGGTTCACTCATTATTTTTTCCAGTAGGGATTGATGATGTCTTCGAAAACCGCCAGGGCCGCCTCGGAGCCGTAGCCGGCGGCGGTGACGATTTGTTTGGATCCCCCGGTCACATCGCCGGCCACGTAAATCCCCGGGATGTTGGTGCGGAAGTAGTCGTGCTTGATATAGCCTTCCTCGGTCAGTTCCAGGCCCACCTTCTGAGCCAGATCCACGGCCGGGTCGTAGCCGATGGCCAGGAATACCCCGTCGGCCGGCTGTTTGGCGGTGACGCCGGTCTTGTTGTCCAGCAGGACCACGTCGGTTACGCGGGCCTCGCCAATCACCTCCTTGACCTCGGTGTTGTAAAGAATCGGGATGCCATTGTCGACGAGCTGCTTGACCAGCACCTCCTGGGCCTTGAGTTGATCGCGGCGGTGGACCAGGGTGACTTGCACGCCCATGTTGTGCAGGTGCAGGGCCTCGGTCGCGGCGCTGTTGCCACCACCGACCATGAATACCCGTTTGCCACGGTAGAGCGGGCCGTCGCAGGTGGCACAATAGCTGACCCCGCGGCCGGAGAAGCGCTGTTCGCCGGGAACACCCAGGTGCCGATGGGAAGCCCCGGTGGCCAGCAGGACGGCCTGGGTCTTGAATTTGCGTCGTGAGGTCTGAACGACGAGCGGTTGACCGGGGGTGATGTCGACCACCTCCTCTCCGGGGAAGATCTGTACGTATTCCAGGGCATGGGTGACCATGATATCTACCAGGGTCTTACCGCCCACCTCCTTCATACCAGGGTAGTTCTCCACCACCGGTGTCAGGGCCACCTGGCCACCGAGAACCCCTTTTTCCACCACCACGGATTTGAGACCGCTGCGGGCCGCGTAAATGCCGGCCGTGAGCCCGGCAGGGCCGCCGCCGATGATCACCAGCTGACATTCCACTTCGCTCTCGTCGCTTTCGGGAATGAAGATGGTCTGCTGTTCCATCTTGTCCAGGGAGGACATGAACAGCTCTTCGGTCTGGGCACCCAAGGCGATGAGGATGTCATTGGCAAAGGTTTGGGGCACCGAGTGGGCGCCGTACTGCTCGGCCAGGTCGGCGTTGGCCTGGATGTCGATAATCTCCAGGCTGATCATGTCGGGCTTGGCCACGGCCGCCTTGAGGGCGTTGAGGGCCTGTTGTGGACAATAGGGGCAAGTGGGGCTCACGAATACCTTGACCTGCCGCGGCTGGTCGATTTTTTTCAGTACGGACATGGCCGACGCGTTGAGATCGGTCTTGCCGGTGCCGATGCGTAGCAACAGTTCCAGAAATATCTTGCCTTCTTCTCCCATGGGGGCGCCCAACCACCGGATATTGCAGCGTTCGGGATCGAAGACCAGGGTCGGTGAATGGTCGATGCCCATTTCCCGGGCCTTCTCATGGCTCAGGTCAAACTCCCGCAGAATAATTTTGTCGGTCAACCCCCTGAAAAACCGCAGGGCCTGCCGGGCGGCATCATTAAAGACATCATTCTTGCCGCCTTGAGTAAAAAGGAAGATGGGAATTTCCTGTTTGAGTCCGCTCAAAATTCGACTCAGTTCCCTTTGTGCCTGACGCATTTGGGCGTCGTCCATATCGTGTGCCTGATTCATGGCTTGTTTCTCCTCATTAGTCTTTGAATACCAGCTTGCCCCCATACCAACCGGCGGTGCCGGCGGCACCGATCATAACAAGGGCGATTAACAAAAACCCAACCCGCGATGCCTGTCCGGTCATTACCACCGCCGGATTGATCAACAGCCAGATAAAAAGAATCCAGGATGTGATTGTGACGATGATGCCGCAGGCAATTTTTACGCTAAAGACGTGGGTAATGGCACCGCTGAACCGGTTTTGCCAGTCCACCCAGCCGGTGAACAGCACTAGTGGCATGGACAAGGCCACGACTCCCAGATTGTAGACCGCCGCAATGGCCATCCCCTTGAAACTGAAGATCGCAGACAGAAAAATGAAGAACACGGCAACGGGAAGCAGGCCGTTGGGGATGTGTACGCTGATCGGATGACCATGGAATTGGGTCATTTTGTCGAACACAAAGCGGTATTTGGGATTCTTGAACCATGCGGGGGCATTCGCGGCGCCGATCTCAGCCTGGGTAGTGGCTGGGTCTGCCGATTTTTCCTGGACGGGCCCGCTTTCCGCCTCGGTCGCGTCCGCTAATTGAGTCGGTGCCGCGTTGGCGGCGCCTTCTTCAACGACCGCCACAAATTGGCTTTTGGGTGCACCGCAGACCGGGCATTTCTCAGGGGGCTCGGCGCCGGTATGAATGTACCCACAGACCGTGCACTTCCATTTTTTCATCGGCTGTTCGGGGGGGGCGGCTCCCGCATTGGCCGCTGCGGCCGGTGTCGTCTTGGGCTGCCCGTCTTCGCCAACCTCGACAAACCGATCTTGAAACGCGCCGCAAACCGGGCATTTCTCTGGCGGAGTGTCACCGGTGTGAATGTAGCCGCAGACCGTGCATTTCCATTTTTTCATCTTTTATTTTGATCCTCATCTGTTGGTATAGGACATCAATGTTCGAACGGCTATTGGCCGGCGAACGAAACTAAGCTTAACCAGTGCCCATCCAGAAATAGGAAAATTTGTTCGAGATCAAGGCGCATGAAAAATTTTACCACAGGTGCCCGAAGGAAATGCCCTTGGGGTGCATATGGTTGATATTCCGAGGATAAAATTTTTCATGCGACGCCAAGATCGGGCAAATTAGCCATTTATGGATGGACACTAAACAATGAGCACTATCTCTCATCTACGATCACAAACGTGCAATCATCGGGACCGCAATAATCTCCGACGTAATCAGACTCGGGCCGATACAGGGTCGGTTTGGCGTCCGCGCCGCCGAATTGCTCTTCGATGACATGGGCGGTCCATCCGGCGATACGAGAAATCGCGAAAATGGGGGTAAACAGATCAACGGCGATTCCCATGTAGTAGTAGAGCGACGCACTATAAAAATCCACGTTGACAAAAATATCCTTGCCCTTTCTCTGTTTGAACGCGTCTTTACCCTTGATCTCAAGCGCCTTGGACAGATCGTACCAGCGGGTGTCCCCAGCCCGCTGACCCAGGGTTTGAGACATGGGGGCGAGGATATGTGCCCGGGGATCGTCCACCTGGTACACTGCATGCCCCAGTCCCATGATTACCCCGCCGGAGTCGAGAATATTGGCAATGTAATCATCGACTTTGTCTACATCGCCAATGTCCAGCAGCATTTGCATGACCCGGGTATTGGCGCCGCCATGCAGGGGGCCGGAAAGGGAACCCACACCGGCGGCGATGGACGCGTACATATGGGCCTTGGTGGAGGCCACTTCACGCGCGGCGAAGGTGGAGGCATTGAATGAATGCTCGGCGTGCAGCACCAGCGCCGTATCCATGAAGCCGGCCAGTTCGTCATCGGGCGCCTCCCCGGTCAGCATGTACAAGAAATTGGCGGCCTGGCTGAGGGTTGGATCCGGGGCAACGGGGTCCTTACCGTTACGAATGCGATCCCAGGCGGCGACGATGGTGGGGAACGTGGCGATCAGGCGTACGGCCATGCGACCGGCACTATCGACATCCGTGTTGCGGATGTCCGGATCGTAATTGGCCAGCATGGGAACGGTCGCCTGAAGCACGTCCATGGGTAACGCCGCTTTGGGCATGCCTTTCATGGTGGTGAGAATTGCTTCGGGCACCACCCGTTGCTCGGCAATTTTCACCTTGATATCCGCCAGTTCTTGGCTATTGGGAAGGCGTTCGAAAAGTAATAGATGTACAACTTCCTCGAATGAGGTTTTCCCCGCCAGATCCTTGACCAGGTATCCCCGGTAAACCAACTTGCCTTCCGCGCCATTGACATCGCTGATCTTCGTGCTGGCGATGGTGACGCCCCGCAATCCTGTATTCAGGGTTGGTACGCATGCTTCTTCCATGGGCCACCTCCTCATGCTTCTGGGAAAAAAAGAAAACTGGTTTGGAACGTCACATCGATGGCTATCGGTTTAAACCGATATTCAAAATTGATGCCATGAGACTTTTTCGAGATTGGATCCATGCTCGCGGATGATCCAGGGCACTGTGACTAAGCCCGAAAAACCAGACGCGTCAATTCATTTTACCGCTTCATTGTATCAAAATTAGGCTGATACACAGTTGTATCAAAATACAACCCGTTGGAATGGTGGAATATCGGATCTGATGGACGATGATCAGCCGACCGCTTTTTTCTGATATTGGGGTAATTTCGAGCATTCGGGGCACAATCCGGTGAATTCCAGATTATGGCCGATAATTTCAAAAACCGTGGTACCATAGAGGTCATTTTCTAATTCGTTCAGCGGGGCGATGGGTGCGTCATCGACGCGATCACAGTTGATGCAGCGAATATGATAGTGCTTTTTGGCTACGCCGTCATAACGTTTGGTGGGACCGGAGAGTTCCAAACGCTGAATTTCACCCATTTCGCAGAGCACATCAAGATTGCGATACACGGTTCCCAGGCTAATGCGGGGCAATCGTCTGCGCACGCGCTCGTAAATTTCATCGGCAGCCGGGTGGTTGTTAATTCGTCGAATTTCCTCGAGAATTACCTTGCGTTGTTTGGTCATTCGTGTTTTTTTTTGAACGTCCACACCTACGATCTCCAGAATAAGGTCTGATCCTTTCCTAAGCCGAAATTGAGTATATGTCAAGGGCCGGGCGGCTGGTTGGTAACCTAACCGATTCCCGGCTTGCGGATCTGGATAAAACATGGCAAAATACATTCTCATGAGCTTTTCGTTGGCGCCAGCCACCCTTGGGTGGCAGGTTTTACTCGCGTACTTTCCTGCATAGATTCAGACCCTTCAACGTCGCACCCGGTGCGATATCATCAAGGCTTGCGGATGAATGTAATTCAATTGAAAAAGGGATATTCGGCGCCTATCGCCGGCGCTCCGTCGCGCCAGCTTCAATCGTTGGCCCCCCCCGACCATGTAGGGATGATTCCTGAGCAAATTCCTTTCATCAAACCCCGTGTGCTGGTGGAAGCGGGGGACACCGTTGCCATTGGATCCCCCCTTTTGGAAGACAAGCGTGACACGCGGATTCGTTTCCTATCGCCGGGTGGCGGACGAATTACGCGCATCGAATTCGGGCCGCGGCGTGTTTTGCAGCTGATCGAGATCGCCTTGGATGCCAAGGAAGATTGCGCGAGTATCGATGTCCCGCCGGCTGACCAATGGAACAACCTGTCGCGGCAGGACCTGGTCGATGCCTTGCTGGCTGGCGGGGTCTGGCCTTTTCTTAGATCGTTGCCTTACATGGATATCGCCGATCCTGACGGCGTGCCGCCGACCATTTTTGTGCGCCTGGGGGATGACGAACCCTTCATGCCGGATCCGGTGGTCTACCTCGACGGGCGGCAGGCGGACTTTAAAAATGGTATCGCCCTGCTCAAGAAGCTGTGCGAGCGGGTATTGATCCATCTTGTCGGTGATGAAGCGGTTCTAACGATGCTGGACGATCGAACCGATGTCTTGCGCTTCATGGGGCCGTATCCGACAGGCAATCCGGCGGTGCAACTGTACCGAACCAAACGCGGGCCAGAGCAGAACCGGGCCTGGTTCATCGATGGTCAGGACGTGATCCTGCTCGGCGAGCTCATGCGCACCGGCGCTTATCCGGTGAGTCGCATCATGAGCATCGGCGGGAGTCTGGCGGCCGATGCGGGGCATGTATTGACCCGGGCCGGTATGCCGCTGGGCCGATTGGCCCATGGCGGGTTGAAGAGAGATCAGACGGCAGTCCGTTACGTGGTGGGCGGCCTGTTCACCGGATACACGGATAGCGTCGACAGTTATATGGGCTTTTACCAGAATGCCCTGACCATCATCGATGACGGCGACCGGGAAGAACTGCTCGGGTTTATTCGACCGGGCATCGACAAGCCCAGTTATTCCACCGCCTTTTTATCGGTTTTGCGGCGCAAGCCATTCCCCATGGACTGCGGTCAGCACGGCGAGGTGCGTGCCTGTGTCAACTGTGGCACCTGTGCCGCCATCTGTCCGGTGGATATTCTGCCCCAGTTCACCATGAAATGCCTGGTGGCCGACGAGGTAGAGGAGGCCCTGGCCCATGGTCTGCTGGATTGCGCCGAATGCGGGCTATGCACCTATGCGTGTCCCTCCAAAATCGAACTGTGCGAGGTGTTTCGCGCGGCCAAGGCCAGCTACTACAAGGAAACCGCTTAAGTTTAGGTAGACGACGACACTATGAAAGCTCTCAAACACCTGTTCGATACCACCCGGCACCACTTTGAATCCGGTGGCAAAATGGCAGGACTCCATCCGCTGTTCGATGCCATCGAAACGGTGGCCTTTGCCCCGGCACTGACCACCACGGCCGATGCCCATGTGCGGGATAGCCTGGACCTGAAGCGGTTCATGACCTTTGTGATCATCTCGTTGATGCCGCCCTTCTTCTATGGGATTTACAATACCGGATACCAGGCCGGCGTGGCGTCCGGGCTGAACGTGGGCTTTTTCGCATCCATGATGCGCGGCGCGTGGGTGGTGTTACCCATGCTGATGGTCTCCTACATCGTGGGACTGTTTTGGGAAATCCTGTTTGCATCGGTGCGCGGGCACAAGATCAGCGAGGGATTTCTGGTTTCCGGTCTGCTCTTTCCCATGACCCTGCCGCCGACCACACCGCTCTGGCAGGTCGCCGTGGGTATCAGTTTCGGTGTGGTGATCGGCAAGGAAATCTTCGGGGGAACGGGGCGTAACATACTCAATCCCGCCCTGACCGGCCGTGCATTTCTCTTTTTTGCCTATCCCGCCAATATGTCCGGCGACCGGGTCTGGACCCTGGTTCAACAGACCGGCCAGCAGGCCGTGGATGCGGTGACGGCGGCCACGCCCCTGGCATTGTCGCCGTTGGCGGCCTCAGGGGAGGCGCTTTCAAAAATCTTGACCGATGCCGGGTATACCTTCGATCGGCTGCTGCTGGGTGATATTCCGGGCAGCGTGGGCGAGACATCGGCGCTGATGATCCTGATCGGTGCCGTATTCCTCGTTGCCACCGGTGTGGCCAATTACCGGATCATGATCGGCGGTGTCATCGGCGTGCTGGCCGTGGCCTATCCCGGCTACCTTCTCAATCTGTCCTCCGGCGGCGAGGCGGCGCGCATGTTTTCCGTTCATCCGACCTGGCACCTGGTCATGGGCAGCTTTGCCTTCGGGATCGTTTACATGGCCACGGATCCGGTATCGGCGCCGGGAATGAACATTTCACGTTGGATATACGGATTTGCCATCGGCGGCTTGACCGTGATGATCCGGGTATTCAATCCGGCCTATCCGGAAGGGGTCATGTTGTCCATCTTGTTCATGAATCTGTTCGCCCCGTTAATCGACCATTTTGTCATCAAGGCAAGGCTGAGAAAAAGGGTGCCCAATGTCTGATCAATTGAAATCAATCCTCTTTACCGCCGGGGTGGCCTTGGTATGCAGCCTGCTGCTGACGGGTGCCGCCAGCGGTCTCAAGCAACGCAAACTGCGCAATGTGGCCGTGGACCGCCAGAAAAATATCCTTAAAGCCGTGGGGCTGATCGCTCCGGATCAAAAGCTGCCCGTCCCCCAGATTGAAAAGCAATACGCGGAAGCCATTCGCTGTTTCACCCTCGACGGTGCCGGGCGGATCGTTGACGGGAACGCCGCCGGCGATGGATTGCCGGTTTGCTTTTACATCCGGCAGGGGAAACCCGCCGCATACATCCTGCCCGTGGATTCCCGCGGGTTGTGGGGCAAGATCCACGGCTACATGGCCATCGAAAACGATGGTAAAACCGTGGCGGGCTTCTCCGTTTACAGTCACAACGAAACGCCGGGGCTGGGGGGAGAAATTGAAAAATCGTGGTTTCAGAAAAATTTCGTTGGCAAGAAAATCGTGGATCAGAGCGGGGAATTCGTTTCCGTGGGTATTGTCAAGGGCAACGTGGCCGACGTGATCGCCACGGAACGTCAGCCCAACTACGTGGACGGTATTTCCGGCGCCAGCCTGACCGGCAAATTCCTCACCGGAGGAATAAAGGCTATGCTGATGGAATACGAGCCGCTGAGCGAGCAGTTTCGAAACGGGGCGGTCGCTTTGCCTGCGGATGGCTGAGTACCAACCACAACTGTTGACCTGTTTGAAATGAAAGTGTTTTGATATGCAATTATTTCAATCCCCGGCCTTCAAGGCCTTTTCCGAACCACTGGTGAAAAACAATCCGGTTTTTATCCAGAGCCTGGGAATCTGCTCGGCCCTGGCGGTGACCGTTCAGTTGCAAACCGCGATTGTGATGGCCCTGGCCATGACGTCGGTAACCGCATTTTCGAGCTTGACCATTTCCAGCATGCGCAACGTGATCCCCCGGAACGTACGCATGATTGTCGAACTTTCCGTGATCGCGTCGCTGGTGATTCTGGCCGATCAATTGCTCAGGGCCTATTTGTACGAAATCAGCAAACAGCTGTCGGTCTTCGTGGGATTGATCATTACCAACTGTATCGTCATGGGGCGATCCGAAACTTACGCCCTGGGTAACCCACCGCTCAAGTCGTTCATGGATGGGCTGGGTAACGGCGCCGGCTATGGACTGGTGTTGATCACCGTGGCGGCCATCCGTGAACTGCTGGGTGCCGGGAAGCTGTTCGGCGTTGCCGTCATTCCGCAAGCGGCCTATGACCTCGGTTATATGAACATGGGCTTCATGCAACTGGCGCCGGCGGCGTTCATCATCATCGGATTGCTGGTGTGGCTACAGAAAACCCTGGCGAAGGGGTAGGTGTTCATTCACAAACGGCATCTTTCGGCCCAGGCCGGCGTTCTCGCTCGGCTGAAATTCTCAACGTAGCCAAAACTACGCTTCCTTCGGAGGACGGCGTAGCCGTTAGTTTCAACCTCGCTACGGCCTTGGCCTGAACCCAAATATACCATTTGTAAACGAACACCGGTGAAACTCAATACGTTTGCGAAAATGAACGGGCCGATAACGGCCGGGAAGTGATGGATATGGAAAACCTGATTGGCTTGTTTCTCAATTCGGTATTCGTGGGCAACATTCTGCTCTCTTATTTTCTGGGAATGTGCTCATTCGTGGCCGTATCCAAGAACATGGATACCGCCATCGGCCTGGGTTTTGCCGTGGTGTTCGTGCTTTCCATCACCGCCCCGGTCAACTGGCTGGTGTTCCGGTATCTGCTTGCACCCGGCGCCCTGGCCTGGGCCGGCCTGGGATCCATTGATTTGAGCTTTTTAAAGTTCATTACCTTTATTGCCGTGATCGCCGCCATCGTGCAGATGGTGGAAATGGTGATCGATCGCTATTCACCGGTGCTCTACAACGCCCTGGGCGTATTCTTACCCTTGATTGCCGTTAACTGCGCCATTTTGGGGGCTTCGCTGTTCATGGTGGAACGAAATTATACCTTCGTGGAAACCGTGGTTTTCGGTTTCGGATCCGGGGTCGGCTGGCTGATGGCCATCGTTTCCATGGCCGCCATCCGGATCAAGATGCGCTATGCTAATGTCCCCAAGGGCTTGGAAGGTTTCGGCATTACCATGATCATGACCGGGTTGATGGCCATGGGATTTATGTTGTTTTCGGGGATTACGCTATAAAAATCATCGCCTGCTTCCCTGCTGTTGGGATGGATCGTCGATAATTTACCGTTGAAATCGATAAACTGATGCCTGAATAGATGATTTTTATAAAGATTTCTGTTTGATCAGAGTGTTTTATGTAAATGCCCAATATTGTTTGGAGGGTTTGGCCTTGCACTTTTCATCTAACCGCTAAAGTATATTTAAAAGCATCGTTCCCTTTTCGGATATCCGAGGCGGACTGCCGATGGATGATCGCTAAGATATGTTGATGGATATTCGGTGCGATGATTTTTAAAGGAGTAAACGTTGATCTACATCGTCGGTACAACCGTATTTCTCGCCGTGATTTTAATTCTCGTGGGGCTATTGCTGTTTGTGGAAGGCAAGGTCGTCCAAAAGGGAACCAATCACATCGTCATCAACAACGACGAGGAAAAGAGTATCGATGCGCCGTCAGGCAAGACCCTGCTATCCGCCCTGTCGGCCAACGGTATTTTCATTCCTTCCGGTTGCGGTGGGGGCGGTGCCTGCGGCATGTGCAAATGCAAGGTCGAGGCGGGGTCCCGGGGACCATTGCCCACCGAATTGGCTCACCTTTCCCGCCAGGAAAGAAAAGCAGACATTCGCCTGGCCTGCCAGATGAAAGTCAAGGAAGATCTGAAGATACGCATCCCCGACGAGATTCTCTCTGTCAAGAAATACAGCGCCACAGTCGTTTCCAACGAAAATGTGGCCACGTTTATCAAAGATTTGATCATCGAGTTGGATGATGATGAACGCCTCGAATTCACCGCCGGGGCTTACATACAGATCGATATCCCTGAGTATGAAATCCCTTTCGAGCTTTTTCGTGTTCGCATCGCAGAGCGATACCGGCCAGACTGGGATCGGTTCAACCTGTGGGGCTTACGCGGTAAAAATATAGCGCCGGTATTCCGTGCTTACTCACTGGCCAATCCGCCAGCCGAGCCCTCTCGGCTGCGGTTTACCATCCGTATCGCCACGCCGCCTCCGGGAACCAAAAATCTACCCCCGGGAACAGGCTCAACTTTTATTTTTAATCTCAAACCCGGTGATAAAGTAACGCTGAGCGGTCCTTTTGGCGAGTTTGCCGTCAAAGAGAGCGACCGGGAAATGTGCTTCGTGGGTGGCGGTGCCGGAATGGCCCCCCTGCGCAGCCAGATTCTGGACCAGTTAATACGTCGCAAGACCGATCGCACCATGACGTTCTGGTACGGAGCACGGTCCAAACTGGAGCTGTTTTTCGATGAGGAATTTAAACGCCTGGCCGATGCGTATCCCAATTTTTCCTATTATGTTGCATTGTCCAATCCCCTGCCCGAAGATAACTGGGAGGGGATGACGGGCTACATCCACCAGCAGCTGCGCGATGCCTATCTGATGGGCCACAAGGACCCCACGGAGATCGAATATTACCTATGCGGCCCACCGATGATGGTGTCGGCAGTCGAAGCCATGTTGGATGATATGGGTGTGGAGCCGGAGATGATTGCCTACGACAAATTCTCCTAATCGGGAAACATCTTTTCCGGGGGACGGCGCTCGGGTACATACTCATGGTCGATGGTTCCCGCGTTCCATTCTTTAGAGACATACAGATTGCAATAGCAGGAACCGAACTCGGCCACATCCGGTTCCCGGTATTCACACGGACAAATGATGTCCCGGTCATTGTTCTTATCACCGGAGGCCAGTCGGCACGGACAAGCCATGTACCCATAGCGCTCCTTGTTGAGTAACAGTGCCTCCAAGAGTTCCATGACCCGCTGCTTGTCGTTGCTGAAATAGTAACCCTTGGCTTCCTGGACCTTTTTCAGTTTCTCATACAGTTCACTGGCATTCATTCTATTCCCAACGCCTCCTTGATTTTATCTTCCTTGTAGCCCACGATCACATCATCGCCAATGATCACAGTTGGAAACGAACATCGCGGGTTGAATTTTTTCACATCGGCGAGGATGGACTTGCGTTCATCGCCGTCCAAGAGATCGACATCAACGAATTCGTATTTTATCGTGCATTCGTCTAAAAGGCGTTTGGTTGATTTGCAATGGCTGCATGTGCTCAACGAGTAGACCTTTACCGGTTTGTCAGTCATGAGGGTGTCCTTTCTACAAAATTATAGGGACGTTGGCGAGCGATTGTCCCTTTTTCAATCCCTTCTCGGATGGAAGGCAAGATTTGTTAATCTAAATACCGATCCCTGTTCGGTCAAGTAAAATTAGTTTAGGATCAACCCAATCAGACCACGATTCGATCAAAGGATTTGCGCCATTGGGGCGGTGCCAGGAATTGTTCAGAGTGTAACCGCATTGGGCCGACTGGTTGAATGGTATCGAAAAAGGTAACCACGCTTCCATTTCGGATCACGTCATCAAACGGCATCGTGCCTCCCTTTCGGTTTGGATAAAATCCGCGAATCAATTTCTTGATTGAAATTATCATAATTTTGTTGCAAATAGTAATTGTTCCTGATAAAGCTAATCCATATCTAATTTGAAAACGAAAAGAACAAAGACAAGTTGACTGGCATTAGAAAAATTTTCATCTAATAGTAATCGTTATTAGCATCTTTAAAGTAAAACACTCCCTATAACCATCTTTTGGTGTCATCGTATGCAACATTAAACTTAAGGAGGACTCTCTAATGGCAGAAATTAAAAAAGCGGCTGCCGTAAGCAAAGCCGCAGCTCCCAAGCTTGCCGATCCCGTCGCGTCGTCCATCGATGTGGGTACCCAGGAAATGATCGCCCGGGCCCAGAAACTGGGTATTGACACGGTTTTTGATCGTGCCGCCCAGATGAAACCCTGTAACATCGGCATCCAGGGTATTTGCTGTAAAAACTGTGCCATGGGTCCCTGCCGCCTGCCGCTGCCGAAAGGTGGCATTGAAGGTGAAGACACCCGCAAGGGACTGTGCGGCGCCACGGCGAATACCATTGCCGCACGTAATTTCATCCGCATGATCGCCGGTGGCGCCTCCGCCCACTCCGACCACGGCCGCGGCGTGGCTGAAGTGTTTCTAAGCGTGGCCCGCAAAGAAACCGACGCATACAAGATCAAGGATCCCATTAAGCTGCTGCAAATCGCCCCATACCTGGGCGTCGCCGTGACCGTTGAAGATAATGGAGAGGTCAAGGATCGGGATTTGGATGAAATCGCCCTGGAAGTGGGCAAAGCCGCCGTGAATGAGTGGGGCAAGCCCGAAGGCGAACTGCTCTACGCCAAACGTGCTCCAGAACCCCTGTACGAGAAATGGAAAAAGTACGGCGTGGTGCCGCGCAATATCGACCGCGAAATCGTCGAGATCATGCACCGTACCCACATGGGCGTGGACCAGGATTACAAGAACCTGATGAAGCAAGGGACCCGGGCCGCCATCGCCGATGGCTGGGGCGGTTCGATGCTGGCGACCGACCTCCAGGACGTGCTCTTCGGCACCCCGTATCCCCTGCAGGCCGAATCCAATTTGGGCGTAATGAAGGAGGACCACGTCAACATCATCGTCCACGGCCATGAACCGATTCTTTCCGAGATGATCGTGGCGACCTGCCAGAAGCCGGAAATTATAGAATACGCCAAGTCAAAGGGCGCCAAAGGTATTCAACTGGGTGGTATTTGCTGTACGGCCAACGAACTTTTTCAGCGCCATGGGGTTCCCCAGGCCGGCACTTACCTGCAGCAGGAGATGGCTATCATTACCGGCGCCTGTGACGCCATGGTGGTGGACATCCAGTGCATCTTTCAGAATGTGGCCAATGTCGCCGAATGTTTTCACACCAAACTGATCACCACCCATCCCATCGCCAAGATGGAGCAGGACAGCGTTATTCACATCGAATTCGACGAGCACCATGCCCTGGAAGATGCCGAAAGAATCGTTCGAATCGGTATCGACAACTTCCAAAACCGTGGTTCCGATGTGATGATTCCACAGTATAAGGCCTCCGCCATCGGTGGCTTCGGCGTGGAATCGATCCAGTATCACCTGGGTGGCACCTTCCGCGGCAGCTACTATACCCTCAACGACAATATCATTAATGGCCGGATTCGCGGCATTGCCGGCGTGGTGGGGTGCAACAACGCCCGTACCCGCCATAACGAGGCCCACATCACCGTGGTCAAGGAACTGATCAAGAACGATGTCATCGTCCTGACTACCGGCTGCAACGGTATCGCCTGCGCCATGGAAGGGCTCCTGACGCCTGAATCGGCCGCCGTACACTGTGGTCCTGGCTTGGCCGAGGTCTGTGAGACCGTGGGTATTCCACCGGTCCTACATCTGGGCTCCTGCGTGGACAACAGCCGTATTCTGCTGGCGGCCACCGAAGTGGTCAAGGCTGGCGGCCTGGGCAAGGATATCTGTGATCTGCCCGCGGCTGGTTCCGCCCCCGAGTGGATGAGCGAGAAAGCCATCTCCATCGGGCATTATTTTGTTGCCTCCGGTGTTTATACGGTCTTCGGACTGCACCTGCCCACCTCCGGTGCGCCGGTATTCCATGACTACATTTCCAAGGAGATGGAGAAAATGTACGGTGGTAAGTGGGACCTGGAAGCCGACCCGGTCAAACACGCCCAACTGATGATTGCCCACATCGATAAGAAACGCAAAGAGCTGGGCATCGACAAGGCCAGGGAACGCGTCCTCATGGATATGGCTGATAGACAGGCACTGGAAGCGTAGTCGATTTAGCCGTTCATGATGAGTCGGACCTCGCGTCCGTATAGAAAACAGCAAAAGGGGCCTGATTATCAGGCCCCTTTTTGTTGGACGCGGAAGTCGGCGTGTCAAGAACGCCGTCAGTGGATTTCAGTTTTCTTTTAGCACTTCGGGATGGTCCCCTAAAAAGCGATACAACGTCGCCCGTCCGACACCCAAGAGCTTGGCTGCCCGGGCTTTGTTGCCGCCGGTTTTGATCAGGGCTGCCTGAACGTCGTCGACCGCCAGCTTGCGTACGGGCCCGCGCCTGGGCTTCTCGCAGGTCATTTCCTTTAATTCGAGGGGCAAGTCGTCGGGGCGAATGACCTTTCCTCTGCAGCGAACGATGGCGAACTGGACGGCATTTTGCAATTCCCTTACATTACCCGGCCAATGGTAATCCATCATCGCGTTTAGCGCCTCCTGAGAAATGCTCACCGGTCGCTGGCCCTTGACGGTCGGTGCCTTGGACAGAAAATGATCTACCAGTAAGGCGATATCGGATTTACGCTCACGGATGGGCGGGATATGAATGGGGATCACATTCAGACGGTAGAACAGGTCCTCCCGGAAGTTGCCCTTTTGCACTTCCTTTTTCAGATCCTTGTTGGTGGCGCTGACCACCCGCACATCCACGGATACGGTCTTTTCTCCACCGACCTTTTCAAAGGTGCCCTCCTGTAAAAAACGCAATAACTTCACCTGCAGCAATTTAGGCAGTTCCGCAATTTCATCCAGAAAAATCGTTCCGTTGTGGGCCAGTTCGAAACGGCCCTTCTTGTCCCGGATGGCACCGGAAAAAGCGCCTTTGACGTGGCCGAACAATTCACTTTCGATGAGTCCTTCGGGCAGGGCGCCGCAGTTGATGGGCACAAACGAACCACCGGCGCGCAAGCTTTCGTTATGGATGGCATTGGCCACCAGTTCCTTGCCGGTGCCGGTCTCGCCGAAGATATGCACAGGATAGTCATAACCGGAGACATCCCTGATCTGACGGAATACTTCCACCATCTTGCTATCACGGCCGATAATATTCGAAAATCCGGTCATTTCCTTGGCTTTGACTCTCAGCTCGAACAGGTCCGTGATATCCCTGAAAACCGCCAGTACCCCGAATTCCTCGTTATTTTCGTCACGCATCATCGTGGCGGTCATTTCCAGACGGCGGGATTCGCCTTGCTGGTTGACGATATTGATGGGATATTCGGCGGTATCCAGAAAGCGCGGTTGATCCCCGCAAAAGGAGCAGCGGCTGCCGCAGAAAGGTCCTCCCATGGCTTCATGACAATCTTTGCCGATGACGTCTTCCCGCCGGTAGCCGGTGATTTCTTCCGCCTTGCGGTTGAAGTAAAAAATACGCCGATTCAGGTCGTGGGCAATGATCCCATCTTTCAGATTGTCCAGAATCCGTTCCAGATTTTTCCGGTTGGAAAGGATGTTGTCGATGGTCAGGGGCGTCATTCTCGCTCTGCGTTCAATTGCATATGGGGGAAGCCGGATTTCGAAATGGAGCCCGCTTTCAGTCAGGCCACCGGCGACAGGCGTCAAACACGTTAGCATCAATGAAAGAAATATTCAACCTTTGGCGAACGTATCATTTTTCAAGCTGGAACGAATTGACTAAAGTTAATGGCCGGCTTGAATGTTTGAACTTTTAAGAGCAACTGCCGGCAAGGCTTAACTATAGCTATTATCGATGATTAAAATCGAAATCATTGAAGAGTTTAGTATTGACATTTTTTTTGGTGGACAATAAACGTAAAATGTTTCAACGATCATTCTCTTATAACTATTTCTATATGCTTTCACTTAACCCCCACATTGGCTTTACCTGAGAGACTTACCCTGGCTGCCCGGGATGGTTGGCTCTCAGATAAGGTAACCGCTGGAAGGATCTCCCTTCGAATAAGGGGGTCCGTTATTATTTCCATCCCACCACCCATCACGTCGGTTTGGGCATTCGGTATGAACCAAGTCTCTGTTGGCGCACTGCACGCCTGTAGGCATGGTTGACTCGCGTGTCACCACCGCGGCATGGTTTCGATTTCCTGCTTCACGCGCGATAACGGGCGTGCAACCGTATCTTCCTATTTATGCGTATCAAGCGCGGTCAGGAGAGAGAAACAATGACAAAAAACGCCATTGGTTCCGTGTTGGTCGTCGGTGGGGGCATTGCAGGCATGCAAAGCGCCCTGGATCTGGCGAATTCGGGGTACTATGTTTACCTGCTCGAAAAATCGCCTGCCATCGGCGGCGTCATGGCTCAGCTGGACAAGACCTTTCCCACCAACGATTGTGCCATGTGTATCATGAGTCCCATCCTGGTGGAAGTGGGCCGGCATGTGAATATCGAATTGATCACCTATGCCGATCTGGAGCGCGTGGACGGCGGGCCGGGTCAATTCAGGGTGACCATCAACAAGCGTGCCGCCTGTATCGACACCGATTTGTGCACCGGATGTGGGGATTGTTTTCAGGCCTGTCCGGTACAGCTGCCCGATGAATATAACCTCGGGCTGATCAATCGTAAGGCTACCTACAAGCAATACGCACAGGCCATTCCCATCAACTATACCATTCAAAAGGCCGACAAGGCCCCCTGCCGCCTGGCCTGTCCGGCGGGCATCAACGTACAGGGCTACGTGCAGATGGTGGGTCAGGGCAAGTATGCCGAGGCCCTGAAGATCATCATGGACGAGCTGCCCCTGCCCGGCGTGCTGGGCCGTATCTGCCCCCATGGCTGCGAGGATGCCTGCCGCCGCTGCGAGGTGGATCAGCCGGTGGCCATCCGTGAGCTCAAACGCCTGGCCGCCGATCAGGTCGATCCGCGGACCATCGAAATCCCCATGGCCGAGCGCCGCGAGGAGCGTGTGGCCATCATCGGCAGCGGGCCGGCCGGTTTGAGTGCGGCCTATCATCTGGCCCGCCGGGGCATCCTGAGCACGATTTACGAGGCCCTGCCCCAGGCCGGTGGCATGCTGCGGGTGGGAATTCCCGATCACCGCCTGCCGCCTAAGATCCTGGATCAGGAAATCGAGATCATCACCAACATGGGGGTGGAACTGTTGACCGACACGCCCCTGGGCGGCGATTTGACCGTGGACAGCCTGCTGGACCAGGGCTTCAAGGCGGTCTACCTGGCCCTGGGCGCTCATAAGGGAATCACCTTGGGCGTGCCCGGCGAAGACGCCGAGGGCGTGCGCCAGGGCGTGGATTTTCTGCGCGAGGTCAATCTCACCGGCAAGGCACCGGTGGGCAAGCACGTGGCCATCATCGGCGGCGGTAACGTGGCCATCGACGTGTCCCGTTCGGCCGTCAGGCTGGGCGCCGAGAGTGTACAGATCATCTACCGCCGGACCCGCGCCGAGATGCCGGCCTGGGAGGAAGAGATCCAGGCGGCCGAGACCGAAGGCGTTGGCCTGACCTACCTGGCGGCGCCCCAGGAAGTGCTGACCGAGGGCGGCCGGGTGACCGGCCTGCGCTGCATCCGCATGGAACTGGGCGAGCCGGACTCCTCGGGTCGCCGCCGTCCGGTGCCGGTACCGGGCAGCGAGTACGATCTCGACGTGGATCAGATCATCCCGGCCATCGGCCAACGGCCGGACCTGTCGGCCATCGAAGATGTGGACGGCGTGGAATTCACCCGTTGGAGCACCACGGAAGTGGATCCGGTGACCTATGCCACCGGCCGGCCGGGTGTGTTTGCCGGCGGCGATCTGCAAAGCGGGCCCTGGGTGGCCATCGGCGCCATCGCGGCGGGCAAGGAAGCCGCCGAATCGATCGAGCGCTACCTGAACGGCACGGACATGGCTGCCGGCCGCGAGCCCATCGAGCGGCCCGAGCCGGTCTACCGTCCGGTGCCGGAGAACGAGCCGGTGGCGGCCCGCGCCAAAGTTCGGGAGCTGGAACCGGCGGCCCGCCAGGGCAATTTCAATGAAGTCGAGCTGGGCCTCAGCGAGCAAGACGGCCAGGCCGAAGCGGCGCGCTGTCTGAACTGCGGCTACTGCTGTGAGTGCTACCAGTGCGTCGAGGCCTGCGGGGCAGGGGCTGTGACCCTGGAAACCCATAAAATGCAGGATCGGCAGATCGCGCTTGATGTCGGCTCGGTCATTCTCTCGCCTGGATTTACCCCCTTTGATCCTTCTGGGCTGGATTTCTATGGGTACGGCAAAACCGCCAATGTGATGAGCGCCATCGAGTTCGAGCGCATCCTGGCCGCCTCCGGGCCGACCACCGGCCATCTGGTACGCCTGTCCGATCACAAGGAGCCCAAGAAAATCGCTTGGCTGCAATGCGTGGGATCAAGGGATCAGAACCGTTGCGACAACGGCTATTGCTCGTCGGTTTGCTGCATGTATGCCATCAAGGAAGCGGTGATCGCCAAGGAGCATTCGGCCCAGCCCCTGGACTGCGCCATTTTTTACATGGATATGCGCACCCACGGCAAAGACTTTGAGCGGGCCTACAACGATGCCAAGGGCAAACACGGCATTCGCTTCATCCGCAGCCGGGTGCACACCGTGGACACCGTGCCGGGAACGGACGATATCTCCGTACGCTATGTGCTGGAAGACGGCCAGACCGTTGAAGAGCAATTCGACATGCTGATTCTTTCGGTGGGCCTGGAAGTTCCCCACGACTTGGTCGATCTGGCCCGGCGGCTCGACATTGCACTCACGCCCGGAAATTTTTGCGCCACCGCCAGTTTTTCACCGGTGGCGACATCAAGGCCCGGTATTTTCGTGTGCGGTGCCTTTCAGGGACCGCGCGATATTCCCCAGAGCGTGGTCGATGCTAGCGCTGCCGCCGTGGCGGCCGGAGAGATGTTAAGCGATGCAAAATTTACCCTCACCAAGACGCGCGAAGTCGTGCCTCAGATCAATGTGGTCGGTGAACGGCCGCGGGTGGGGGTGTTTGTCTGCCATTGCGGCATCAACATCGGCGGGATCGTGGACGTGCCGGCGGTCAGGGATTACGCAGCCACACTGCCCTATGTGGAATACGTAGCCGATAATCTGTACACCTGTTCGCAGGATACCCAGGATATCATGACCGATATCATCCGTGAGAAACATCTCAACCGGGTGATCGTGGCCGCCTGCACGCCCAAGACCCACGAGCCGTTGTTCCAGGAAACCTTGATCAATGCCGGGCTGAACAAATACCTGTTCGAGTTCGTCAATATCCGCAACCATGATTCCTGGGTGCATCGTAACAATCCAGAGCTGGCCACGGCCAAGGCCAAGGACTTGGTGCGCATGGCCGTGGCCAAGGTGGCCCTGATGGAACCCCTGGAAGAGGCCGAGCTGACCATCGGCCAGTCGGCCATGGTCATCGGTGGTGGTATCTCCGGCATGGCCGCGGCCTTGAGCCTGGCCAATCAGGGCTATGAAACCCACATTGTCGAGCAGGCCGGTCAGCTTGGCGGGCAGGCATTGAATCTGTTCCGGACAGCCGACGGAGAAGATGTCGGTACCCGGCTGCGTCAAATGGTGGCCGACGTGGAGCAAAATAAAAACATCCGCGTGCATTATCATTCGACCTTGAGCAAAGTGGACGGCTTTGTGGGCAGCTTTACCTCGACCCTCACTGCCGGTGACATGCAAACCACCATCGATCATGGGGTCACTGTCGTTGCCACGGGTGCGGTGCCCATGGCGCCCAACGAATATGGCTATGGCAGCAACTCGAAAATTCTCACCAGCCTGGAACTGGATCGACGATTTATCGAAAAGGATCCCGCACTGGATACGCTAAACACGGCGGTCTTCATCCAGTGCGTGGGCTCGCGGGAGACCGCGCATCCTTACTGCAGCCGGGTCTGCTGCACGCATTCCATTGACAATGCGCTGCTGCTCAAACAGCGTAATCCGGCCATGAATGTTTTCATCCTCTACCGGGACATTCGAACCTATGGCGAGCGCGAGTATTTGTACAAGGAGGCCCGTGAGAAGGGAATTATTTTTATTCGCTATCAGGTCGACGCCAAGCCGCAGGTCAATGTGGACGGGGACATGGTCAGCGTAACAGTAAAGGATCATGTACTCGGCCGCCCCATTGAGATCGAGACCGACCTGTTGACCCTGGCCACTGCCATTGTACCCCCCAACAACGAGGCCCTGGCCCGGTTTTTCAAAATTCCGGTCAACGACGATGGCTATTTCGTGGAAAAACACGCCAAGCTGGGACCATCGGATTTTGCCACCGGCGGGGTGTTTTTGTGCGGGCTGGCCCATTACCCGAAACCCATCGACGAGGCCATTGCCCAGGGCAAGGCGGCGGCTTCCCGGGCGACTACTCTCTTGGCTCAACAGAAAATCAACACCAGCGGACAGGTGGCCCAGACCGATCCGATGCTGTGCAGCGGTTGCGGGGTGTGCGTGTCCATCTGCCCCTATTCGGCGCCATCGTTTATCGATGCCGAGGCACGCATGCACGCGGGCAAAGCCCAGATCAATCCCGTGCTCTGCAAAGGCTGCGGGCTGTGCGTGGCGGCCTGCCGGTCCGGCGCCATTCATTTGAAAGGCTTCGACAACGATCAGATCTTTGCACAGATATTTGAACTCAACGAAGCAGTCTAGTGCCAGCCCTGAAACGGCATCTTGCACCCGCCTTCGGCGTTGGGCGGCGCATCCGAATCCTCGAAATATTGCATATATTCCTCCGGTTCGAATACGCCGCCCGCCTTGAACGCGGGCGCAACCTACCATTTCAGGACAGGCACCAGTGTCCAACCATACACTTAGTGGGAGGCCAACATTAAATTTTTAGGGCGCCTTGATATCGACCAAATTTGCCTGTTTCTGGACGCGCACTAAAACCCGTATTTCAATTGGGAGAAAGACGATGAACGATAATTCTTGGGAACCGAAAATTGTGAGTTTTTTCTGTAACTGGTGTACGTATGGCGCTGCGGATCTGGCCGGTGTGAGCCGCTTCGAGCATCTGCCCAACACGCGTGTCATCCGGGTTCCCTGCTCGGGACGGGTCAGCCCCAAATTTATCCTGGCCGCATTCATGAACGGGGCCGACGGGGTGTGGGTGTCCGGCTGCCATCCGGGGGACTGTCATTATATCGAAGGGAATTTGTATGCCCGGCGGCGGTTCACCCTCTTGAAAAATCAGATGGAATACATGGGGCTGGAACCCGGGCGGCTGCATTTCTCCTGGATTTCGTCGGCAGAAGCGACAAAGTACGTCGAGGTCATTAGCGAGGTAATCGATGCCGTCAAATCCCTCGGTCCGAACACCCATTTTGTCAAACCCCAGGCAAAGGTAGCGTGATATGTCTGAATATACAGAGAAGATGAGGGCGGTTGCCGGCCGGCTGCTGGGCGACTGCACCGTGGAGATGGTCATCGGCTTTCGTAAAGGGACCATGCCCATGATGAACGAGCCGTGCTTTATCACAGCCGCCGAGGATGTGTCATCCCTGGTCTGGGACAGCAATTGCGGGATCAACCTGGCGAACTACCTGACCAACAGGAAAGAGAAGATCGCTATTTTCGCCAAGGGCTGCGATTCACGCAACATCGTCAACCATATCGTTGAAAACAAGATCCAGCGCGATCAGCTGCACATCGTCGGCGTGCCCTGCACGGGAATGATCGATAAGCGCAAGATAAACGCGATGGTGGACGGCGAGATCCTGGAGGTGACCGAAACCGAAACGACCATCAAGGTGCGCACCGCCGATGCCGAGACCCTTCTGGACAAGGGCGAGGTGCTGCAGCAGAACTGCGCGCTTTGCATTCACCGCAACCCGGTCATCTCGGATGAAATGCTGGCCGATCCGGTCGAAGAGCAGACCGATGTCGACCGCTATGCCGATGTGCGCAAGATCGAGGAAATGGGTGATGAGGAAAAATGGCAGTTTTTCGAGGATCTGCTCGCCCCGTGCATTCGCTGCTACGCCTGCCGCAACGCCTGTCCGCTGTGCTATTGTCCGACCTGCTTCGTGGACGAGTCCAAACCCCAGTGGGTGGGCAAGGGCCAGGATCCCATCGACATCCGGACGTTTCATTTTTTACGGGCCTACCACTGTGCCGGCCGCTGTACGGACTGTGGGGCCTGCCAACGGGCCTGTCCGGTGGGTATCGACATGCGTCTGTTGACGAGAAAACTGGAAAAGGACTGCCAGGAGCAATTCGGCTGGGAAGCCGGGCTCTCCCTGGATAGTCGCCCGGCCCTGGATGTCTACCAGACCAATGATCCGGAGGCCTTCATCAAGTGACCATCCAGAAATGATGAATTGGTAAACCTTTGAATATGGTTAATGGAAAGGCTATCAACCCGGCGATTAACCAGGTCATACCGCGTCATGCCGGACTTGATCCGGCATCCAGCAAATTCCTGGATGCCGGCCTCCGCCGGAATGACGAACACCTTATGTATTTAATTGCCGAAGCAATAAGAATATCGACCGGCAGGATATTTCTCGCCTGCAACCCTATGTAAAGGCAAACAACATGACATTGCTAACGATTGATAAACAACGCTGGACGACGGGGCTCACGGCTGCGGCCGATCAGTACCAGCTGTTCGGGCCGGTAAAAGATGAAGATCAGCACCAGTTCAAGGCCCTGGACAAAGGCCAGGTGCCGGATCTGGACCTGGTCAACACCCGCCTGTCCCCCAAGGACCTGATCTTTCCCCAATCCGAAGTCATCATCGAATACTCCCTGGACGAATCCCAGGCCGATCACCATATCATGAAGGAAGCGGCCAAGGACTATTCTCTCCGGGCCGTGGTGGGCATTCGGCCCTGCGATGCCAAGGCCACCCAGCTGGTCAAGCTCAACTTCGACACCCCGGACGTGAAGGATCCCTACTGGCTGCGGGCCTATGCGGCCACGACGTTCATCGGCATGGCCTGCGATGCGCCGCTGTCCACCTGCTTTTGCACCAGTGCCGGTTGCGGGCCCTACCACGCCGACGGCCTGGACATCCTGATGATGGACCAGGGTGAAAAATACCTGGCCAAGGTGCTGACCGACAAGGGCCAGGCCTTTGCCGATGCGGCGGGCTGGAATCAGGCCACGCCCGATGCGGCCGAGGCCTTCATGGCCGCCAAGGACGCCGCCGAGGCCAAAATCGTCAGCACGATCCGTACCGACAATCTGGCCGATACCGACCTGTTGGCCCTCCACGGGGCCCCTTTTTGGGACGACGTGGCCTTTGCCTGCCTGAACTGCGGGACCTGTACCTTTTCCTGCCCCACCTGCTGGTGTTTCGACCTTCAGGACGAGGTTCACGGCACCTCCGGGGTGCGCATGAAGAACTGGGACAGCTGCATGTTCCCGATCTTCACCGTGCACACCACGGGCCACAACCCCCGGGATACCAAGACCCAGCGGGTACGCCAGCGATTCATGCACAAGCTCAAGTACTTCGTCGACAAATATCAGACCGGCATCATGTGCGTGGGCTGTGGACGATGCGTTCGCCAATGCCCGGTCAATATCGATATCCGCCGGGTGTGCGCGTTGATGAACGGCTTCAAGCCAGCCGACGCCTGCGCCGCGCAAAGCTGATCGAATTCAAGAGAAGCGTACCGGCGGCGTTATCGGTCGTCACGGTATGACCAATACAGTTTCCTCCCTCTGGCCTTGCCGGAACCCTTTTCTTGAACCCGATGGGCGTCAACGTGGGGAACTCACAAATTTATAAACTCGTAAAAAGTAGTCGTTCGGACGGATTCGTAAAAAGCCCGAGATCAAGGCTTGCGAATCCTGAGGAATGAGGCGTACATAGGGTACTCCGCAGTGACGAAGGATGAAGCGTAACACCGATATCGGGCTTTTTACGAATCCGTCACAAATTAGATTTTAATCCCATTTGGGGGAGATAAAAAAATGCAAAATCCATATTTACCCTATCCGGTTCGCATCGATGACATTACGGTCGAGGCCGAAGATAAAAGCCTGAAGACGTTTAAATTCGTTTTTCTGGGTGATGGCGATGAAGAAAAGTTCGCCTACCGGGCCGGCCAGTTCGCCGAACTGTCCATTCCCGGCAAGGGCGAGATCCCCATCGGCATTGCCTCGTCGCCGGTGGAAAAAGGGTTCGTCAAGTTCACCGTCAACCGCGCCGGTGTGGTCACCACCCACCTGCACAACATGCGCGCGGGCGATATCATGGGCCTCAGAGGACCGCTGGGCAATTGGTATCCGTGGGACCTGCTCGAAGGCAAGAACATCCTGATCGTGGGCGGCGGATTCGCCTTCACCACCTTGCGGTCGTCGATCGTCTATATGCTCGATCCGGCCAACCGGTCCAAGTTCGGTAACATCGACGTGGTGTACGGCGCCCGTTCTCCGGGGATGCTGCTTTACAAGGACGAGTTGGTGGCATGGGAAAAACGCGATGATATCAACATGCACATCACCGTGGACGCCACCGACGATCCGGACTGGAAATACAACGTGGGGTTCGTGCCGCCCATCACCGAGCAAAAGGCCCCCCCCGGCGGGCCGGACACCTATGCCATCGTGTGCGGTCCGCCGATCATGATCAAGTTCACCCAGCCGGTGCTGGAAAAACTGGGCTACGCCCACGACCATATCATCATGAGCCTGGAAAACCGCATGAAATGCGGGTTCGGCATGTGCGGTCGCTGCGGCATCGGCAAGGAACTGGTCTGCAAGGACGGACCGGTATTCACCCTGGATCAGATCAATCTGACGCCGCGGGAGTATTGATCGCATCCTTCTCAATACAAATGATTGACGAACGCCTCGGCAAGTGCAGAGAAATCTTTTTTAGGGACGTTGCACGCGGCGAATACTGTTTCCCAGCGTGACAGGAAAGTCTGTTTCACCTGTTGGATAATGGACTGCCCATCATCCACCGCCAATCCAAAAATCTCGCAAACGGAAAGCGCATTATTCAGTGTCGCGCTGCGACTGTCGTCAATTCCGATTCCAAGGGTCAGCTGCCTGGGTTGTCCCGGTCCCATATCCGGCTGCGGGACGACATCGTAGGCCGGTGATAGGCACCACCCCTTTCCGGGATGGTAGATGACGCCATGGTTACGGAGATGATCGTCGCTGTTGTTGCACAGGATATTGAATACCATGCGACGAAAAAGCTGCTCTAAGTCCTTTTTCACCTCACCCGTGACGCCGTATCGTTTCAGGCCAATGGCAATCGCCTGGTAAGATCCGGAAGTGATATCGCCAGTTCCTAAAAGCGTGGCCGCGGATACAAAATGATGCCGTCGATCCTTATCATCACGGTCGAAACGCCGGATCAGAAACACGTCTCTGCCGGCGACTGTAAGCGTTCGGGTGGCGGGGACCATGATCCCGCATTCCTTTGCCAAGTGCATGGTGGCGTTTTCGATTCGGCAGGTGTTCCAGGCTTCATGTTGTCGGCCGAACTTGGCTATCCAGGCGTTGCCATCAAACCAAGTCGGCGCCTTGGGTTGCGCCCCGCCCAGGGACGACCCGCGCATCAGAAAACGGCGATGTCGAGGTTCCAGCTCCGCGATCGTGTCAATTTTGTCTGCCGCCTCGATCATTTCCGCCAAAGAAAGTTCCGCGCCATAGATGGGGTTCCGCTTCCAGTCGGGAATAATCGGCCCGGGCCCGCTGTCCAGCGTTGCACCAAAACCCAGCGCACCGATGCGGTCATCAGCCGGAAGCGCGGTCAAGTATTCAAACTCGGTGCAGACGCCAGGCTCCGCTGCGCGGTCCAACAAGTGCCGGCCCCAGCCATCCGGTGAAGCATCGCGGATACCGCCGAAAAGGGGTGCCGAAACGGTTGAGGTAAACATCCCCCGTTGCAGCGGTAACTGAACCGGATCCACGGCCACGGCATTATCCCGCTCCAGGTATTTGAGACCGTACTGGAAGGTACTAACCAGGATCCGGCCATCTTGCCGCATGGTCAGATGCCCGCAGGGGATCCAATCGCCTTCCAGGTGAATGAACACATATGCGTCGTTTGTGATGGGCATAGGATTAGAAATTCAAATCCACTCGTTTACCGGCCGGTTTCCGTGTTCTTCGCGTTCGTTCGTGGTGGTCCCGATCAAGTGCATTGCCGATCGTATCGTTTTGGGGATCGGCTACCCGAGTCAGGTCGTCTTCGAGCCCCAACACCAGCAGTGCCGACGCCATTACCCCGATACTGGTGCCTGGATCGCCGTCCTCCAGCCGCTTGAGGGTTTTTCGGGTGACAAACATCCGGTCGGCAAGATCCTGCATGGTCAGCCGGCGCCGCTTACGCGCCAGTCGTATATTGTTGCCAAGCACCTTCAGCCGCTGCCGTAAAGCGGTCGGTAATCCTTTGATACCACCAGTTGAACGTGTCATATAATACCCATTAATCCTTTCTGTGAGTATTTTATGAAACATGAACCTGTCTGTCAACCCATACAACCGCAGCACCCAGGACAATCGTATTTGGGCCAAATTTTCGCCTCGCGCCCTCACTCTGCGTGGGAGCGCCCCTGCATTTCACCTGATCGGGAAGTATGGTTTACAGCAATTGATCGAGTCCTTTTCATAACGCTGTTCATGATATCGGCGGTGGTTTGATCAGCGCCCCGTTCTTCGTGACGCTTTTCGGTGATTGACCAACAAGACCGGGATCTGCGAAAACTCGACGACTCTTTCGGCAACGCTGCCAAGCAGAATGTGCCCGATCCCTCGCCGGCCAAGCTTGCCCATGACAATCAGGTCCACGCCCCTGGCGGCCGCCTCTTTAAGGATGAATTCATGTGGGATGCCTTCCCCGATGCGGACGTCAATATCGGTGGCCAGCGCTTTTGATGCTTCACTGCGCATATCGTCAAGGAACACCCGGGCATTGCCCTTCAGCTCTTCCCGAACGGCTTTCTTATCCTTTTTCGAAAACCGGGTCAGTTGCTCGACCAGCAGTTCGTCCACCACATGCACAATCATCAGTCCGGCGCCATGCACCTTCGCCAGCCGTGCGGCCAGGTGCACGGCGTCGAGGGAATGGCGGGAGCCGTCGACCGGAACCAGAATCTTCTTAAATATGTTCATGCTCGGCCTCTTCTCGGCAGCGCTTCTGCCGCTTTAGCTGGAACAGAAATTCGCGTTCCTTTTCTTCCAGGCTTTCTTCGATATGCTTGATGGTAGCCTCGTATTCCGGGATGTAAATGTTTTCCAGGGCATTGATGCGTTTGATGGTCTTTTTGATTTCCATCTCCAGCCGGAAGAGGCTCACTTCGATTTCTGCCAGTTCAGTAATCACTTCCAGGGATTGCCAAATGGTTTTGGCAAGATCATCCATGGCCACCGCCGTGCCATGAAATCCATAGGGCGGCAAAAAATCGGGAAGCGTCAGCCGCACCACGGGAAGTACTACGCCCATGAAGCTTTTTTCCCGGATATCCAGCACCGCATCCAACCGGGGGGCCAATGCGGCTCGTTCACAGGCCAGGCGACCTTGCGCTTTGACGGCATCGCGCAGATGGCCATAGGCCTTTTTCAGGACGGCGTTCATTTGGGCCCGCACCCGTTCGGCTTTGCCGGCAAGGGACGTGATATGCGGTATCAGGGCTTCTTTCTTCTCATCCATCAGTTCCAGGCCGTCTCTGGCAAACACCAGTTCCTCCTTGAGGCGCAGCAGATTGCTTTTATTGGTGGACAGGGGCAGCCGTTCCATTGTCCATGGACCCTTTCTTGACACCGTATTTTTGTAGTTCCTGGGGGGTAACGCGCGTGAGATCCCGCTCGGGAAAAATCGTGGCCAGTTCCCACCCCAAATCCAGTGTTTGCATAACCGTCCGGTTCTCATTGGGTGCCTGACGGATAAAACGGGCCTCGAGTTCATTTGCGAATTTGAGGAAAAGCCGATCATGCACGGCCAGATCTTCTTCGCCGATGATGGAGGCGAGTCTTTCCACGCGTTTCGCCTTGGCGTAAAGCGCGTACAGCTGGCTGGCCAGATTCTGGTGATCTTCCCGGGTGTGCCCGGTTCCGATGCCGTCGCTCATCAGCCGCGATAGGGATGGCAAGACGTTGATGGGCGGGTAGATGCCCTTTTGAAACAACCCACGGTCCAAAACAATCTGGCCTTCGGTGATGTAGCCGGTGAGGTCGGGGATCGGGTGGGTGATGTCGTCGTCGGGCATGGTGAGGATGGGAATCTGGGTGATCGAACCGTCGGCCCCGGTGATCTTTCCCGCGCGTTCATAGATGGACGCCAAATCGCTGTAGAGATAGCCCGGATACCCTTTGCGGCTGGGAACGTCTCCTTTGGATGTGGCGACTTCCCGTAGCGCCTCGCAGTAATTGGTCATGTCCGTCAGGACCACCAGGATGTGGAGATTTTCATCAAACGCCAGTTGCTCGGCCACGGTGAGGGCAATGCGTGGCGTGATGAGCCTTTCGATGGACGGGTCGTCGGCCAGGTTGAGAAACATGGCGACGTTTTTAAGGCTGCCGCTTTGCTCCAATTCGCGTTGGAAGAGTTGCGCTTCCTCGTGCTTGATGCCCATGGCGGCCAGCACGATGGCGAATTTTCCCTGCCCCTCGAGCAGTGTCGCCTGGCGTACGATCTGGGCCGTAAGCTGGGCATGGGGGAGGCCGCTGCTGGAGAAAATGGGCAGTTTCTGACCCCGTACCAGGGCATTCATGCCGTCAATGGCGGAAACGCCGGTCTGGATGAAGTCCTGGGGATAGGCGCGGGCGACCGGGTTGATGGGCAGGCCGTTGATGTCTCGCCGGCTGGCGGCCATGGGGGGCGGGCCGTCATCCAGCGGCCTGCCCAGGCCGTCGAAAATGCGCCCCAGCACCTCTTCCGCAGCCGCCCCATATTCGAAGGGGCCGCCCAAAAAGCGCACCTTGGAACGGGCCGTGGAGAGGCCCACGGTGCCGGCAAACACCTCCACGACGGCCAGATCTTCCGAGACCGACAGAACGCGTCCCAGGCGCGTTTCGCCTGCCGGCGTGACCACTTCGGCCAATTCCTGAAAACCGACATCGCGCACCCCGGTCACGAACACCAACGGTCCATGCACCTGGGCCAGTCCCAAATATTCCACGCCTGATCCGCCAGGCATCGTGCACCTCCTGGATGCGGGTGGGCTACAATTCTTTTTTCAAAAGACCCTCGAATTGTTCTTCGAGGCGTTTGCCGATGGCCTCGAAGGGCAGGGGGTCGTCGCCTTGATACGCAGTCTTCATACGATGCAGCTCCTCCACGACCGGTAGTGCCATGATGCGGTAGATCGGAATACGATAGGTCACGGCCTGGCGCATCCGGGAAATAAAATCGAGAATGATTTGCAGCATCAGGACCTGTTTTTCTGCCGGGCAATGGGTGTCGATGGGATCATAGGCGCTTTGCTGCAGAAAATCTTCTTTGATCAGCGCCGCGCCATGATAGGTGGCTTTTTGATCTTCGGGCAGCGCATCTTCTCCGATCAGCTTGACAATGTTCTGCAGCCGCGCCTCTTCCTTTAAAATGGCCATGCATCGATCGCGCATGGCCAGCCAGTCCAGACCGGCCTTTGCCTGCCACCATGTGGCCACAAAAGGAACGTAGGCACTGTAACTGGTCAGATAATTGATGGCCGGAAAGTAGCGGGCACTGGCAAATTCCTTGTCGAGCGCCCAGAAGGTGCTCACAAAGCGCCTGGTCTGCTGCGTCACCGGTTCGGAAAAATCGCCCCCCGGCGGTGACACGGCGCCGATCACCGATACCGACCCCGTTGCACCACCCAGCGTCCGGACCGCGCCGGCCCGTTCGTAGAACTCCGCCAGCCTCGAGGCCAAATAGGCAGGGAATCCCTCTTCGGCCGGCATTTCCTCCAACCGGCCCGATATTTCACGGAGCGCTTCCGCCCAGCGGCTGGTGGAGTCGGCCATCAGGGCGACGTGGTGGCCCATGTCCCGGTAGTATTCGGCGATGGTAATGCCGGTGTAGATACTGGCTTCCCTGGCGGCCACGGGCATGTCGGACGTGTTGGCAATCAGTACGGTACGTTCGATGAGCGGTCGCCCGCTGCGCGGATCCAGCAGCCGGGGGAAATCTTCCAGAACGCCGGCCATTTCGTTGCCCCGCTCCCCGCACCCGATGTAGACGATGATGTCGGCATCGGCCCATTTGGAAAGCTGGTGCTGGGTGATGGTCTTGCCCGTGCCGAAGCCACCGGGAATGGCGGCGGTGCCCCCCTTGGCCAGCGGGAAGAAAAAATCGATCACCCGCAGGCCGGTAAAGAGCGGTTCACCGGCCGGGATGCGCTGCCCATAGGGCCGGTTCTGCCTGACCGGCCATGGGTGGAACAGCTTGATGTCGTGCGCGGTGCCCTGGGCGTCCTCAACCAGAGCGATGCGCTCCTCGATCGCGTAAAGGCCTTGCGGGACGATCTCAATGATCCGCCCGCCGCCGTTGGGCGGAATCAGGATGCGATGGATGGTGGCGCTTGTCTCCATGACTTCCCCGATGACCTGTCCCGGTTCAACCGTGCTCCCGGCAGCGGCCAGCGGCGTAAACGGCCAGGCCTTGTGGCGTTCAAGGGCGGCCATGGCCCTGCCTCGGCGTACGGATACGTCGGTGGACTGAGCAATCCCGCTGAGCGGCCGCTGGGTGCCGTCAAAAATGCGGCCGACCAGCCCCGGCCCCAGTTCCACGTATAACGGCAGGCCCTGACCATGGACGGGGAGCCCCGGTTTCAATCCGGTGGTGTCATCATAGACCTGGATCGTGGCCTGGTCCTGGACCAGGCGCACCACTTCGCCGAGCAGGTGTTCCGGACCGATGAGCACCATCTCGTTCATGGAAAACGCAGCCGCGTGCTTGACCTTGATCACCGGCCCGTTGATGGCGGTGATAACGGCCGCCTCAGGTGGCTGTTGATTCCGTTCCAAAGATCACGCTCCAGATTTCCCGGCGGATGGCGTTTTCGCTGCGTTGGCGCCGTGCGGCGAAGCTGTTGTCATAGCGCAGACATCGGTCCCGCGTGTTGATGCGCAGGCCGCCGTTGCAATCGGGGGCCGCCTTTACCTCGATCTGCAAGGATTCCTCGCGCATCTGTTTTTCAATTTCACCGTGCAGCAGGTCCACCTCCGTATCGTTCAGCTCGACGATGAACTGGTTGCCGGGCAAATGGTCGATCCCTTCCTCGAGTGCAAGGCGCACAAACGCCGCGTAATCCGGCGCCTTGCGAAAGTCCTGCAAGCGCTGATCGAGCGCGTCCAGGACCTCTTGGATGATCCGTTCCCGAAAGGCCATGATGGCCCTGCGGGCCTCGAGTTCGGCCTGATCCACGCGCTGTTTGGCATCGGCATAGGCCTCGCTTTTCGCCGATCGTATTTCCTGTTGATATGCCTTGTCCGCCGCATCCCGGGCCGCGGCGATCACCTCGGCGGCATCCTGCCTGGCTTTTGCAAGGATCTGTTCGGCATCCTGCCGGCCTTCGTCGGCGATGGCCCGACACAAAAGCGCCACGTGTCCCCAGATGGGCATGGTCCTACCTCCTTAAAAACGCCGCAATACGATCCGTGGATCCGGCCTTGCGGGGCATGGGGCCCTTGAACGCGGGGATGGGCAAGATGAGCGTGCCGCCCGGCGCAAGCAAGATGGGCTCGAGCCACTCACGATTTTCATCAAACAGACCTTCGGTAATGAGAATCAATCCGGTTTCCTCTCGGTAAAGCTGGTCAACCAGTTCGGTCACCTCGGCGGCGACGTGCACCACGTGCCCCTCCACGCCTGCCAGACGAAAGGCGAGCACCGTGTCCCTATCGGCGATCACATGGATTCTCATAGCTTTTGAAGGATCATCAGGGCGATAATCAAACCATAGATGGCGATGCCCTCGGCAAGTCCGATAAAGATCAGGGCGCGGCCGACCAGTTCCGGTTTTTCTCCAATGGCGCCCATGGCGGCGGCACCCACCACCGCCACCGCCAGGCCGGCCCCCAGGGTCGATGCCCCAACGGCGATGGCCGCCGAGAGATAGCCCATCCCCGTATCGGCGTGGCTTTGGGATACCGTCTCTTGTGCTACGGCCAAAGCCGGCGCCAGGACCCCGCACCAAGTCATGCAAAGTATTTTAAGACGTTCCATGAAACGCTCCTTTCACCATCGATCCGGGCTTTCATTACGGCTTTTTTTCAAACGGTTTGATTTCATTGTCCAAGGCGCTGAAGGCCTTTCCCCCGCCACGGAAAAACTTGCCGAAAAATTCATAGTATTCCAGCCGAACGGTCTGAATCGATACCACCAGCCCCTCCAGAACAATGATGATGATGTTTCCCAGGGCAACGACCATCCAATAGGACAATCCGGCTTCCTTTTCCTGCCCCACGACCCTGGCAATGGAAAAGACGGCCGTAAACAGGGCGGCATGGGCAAGCGCGAAGGCGGCCACCCGCAAAAATGAAACGGTATTGGTCACAAAACGCAACAAATCATCAAAAACCTCCACCACCGATTCGATAATGCCGGTCACGAATCCAGACTGGGCGACGATTTTTTTAGGATGTTCGCGTTTGACGATAAGCCGGTACAATGGGCCGTGCAGGATCATCACCACCATGAGTATCGTCGCCGCCCATCCCAGGACCCGCAATTCCACTGGTGCCACCTGGCCGGTGAGCAGATACTTCAGACCGAGACCGGCTGCCATCCAGTATAGCATGGCGCCGGCCAGACCGCCGGCGCTGAGCAGGCGGTCGTATTCTTTGAGCCGCACGGCGTTGATCAGATTGAGAACCAATCCCAGACTGACCACCCCCACCCCCAGGGACAAGGTGACCTTGATAAAATAGGCAATGTTGTCCATGGGCCTGAACCATAGTGCCGGGATGATACCCTCAAGCCCGAAAAGACTTCCATAGAGCAGGCCGCAGATCGCTGCGCTGACGCCGCATTCCATGAGAATGATCCCAACGTCCAAGTACCGGTATGAGCGCCGGAAGAGAAAATACCCCAATAGGAAAAGCACGCCGCCCTGGCCCACATCACCGAACATCATGCCAAACAGAAGCAAAAAGCTCAGGGCAAAAAAGATCGTGGGTTCGACTTCCCGATATAAAGGCGTCCCATAAAGGCTGGTGAGTTTTTCAAACGGGCGGATGAGCATGGGATTATTGAACAGGATCGGAATGGTGACGATGCCCTCACGCACCTGGCGTAGATCTTCCGGGTCCACCTTTTCGATGACGATCTGCCCGTCTGTCACCCGGTTCAGGTCTTCCTCCAATACGGTGTAGCGCCGATCCGGAATCCAGCCCGAGATGAGAAAGCTCGTGTCGATTTTACCGAAAAGGCGGCGCGCCGCGAGCAGCTGCCGGGCGAGCACGGACGTGGAGCGCATGATCAGAAGATCGGTTCTGAATTGACGCTGGTATATCTGCTGTTGCCCGGAAAGGCCGTCAATCTTTTCCTGCAACCGATTGATATCGGATTCAAGGTCGGCGACTGCGGCACCCACGGTTCCCGACGTCCCTGCGGGCAATTCCACGGGCTCGAAGAACGCGCCCTGTAATCCGCGCATGAGCGCCTCCCCATCTTTTTTCAGTCCGGCGACCATGATCACGGCCCGGTCCTGCAGGCTTCCCAGTTCGATCAGGGCATGATGGTGCCCTGAAAGGCTCTCTTCCAGCTTTTCGAATCCCAGAGCTGGAATCAGGCCGATCCGCCACTGAACATAGTGGCATTGGTTAAGCGGTGAGAAATCGAGCGCGTCGGGCAGAATGCGGAGTCGCTCGAGCAAGGCTTTCTTCTCCTGCAGGCCGGCCTTGGCTGTTGCCAGTTCACCCAGATCGGTCGTCACCACCGAGCGGATCTTTTGGAAACTCTCGCGTATTTTGAAGATGGCTTTCTCCGGCACGACGTCTTCATTCAAGGGAACGTCATCGTGAGGCACATTGATCAAGTCCAGCAAGGTTTCAATCTCATGAATCAACCCCTCGAATGCTTTGAGCAGAACGCCGTCGGTTTCAGCCACATAGCCGAGACGACCGAGGTGGGTTTGGTCAATGCGGATCAAGTGCAACAAGTTCAGCCTGGCAATCACGCCGGTGACGGAAGAAATGAATTGCTCCGGTGTCTGGATGGTGATTTTTACCAGTTTTTCAGACCTGAACATGGTCGCAGCCTCATCCTGGCATGCGCACGGGGACCACGGACGCCTCCGATGGGTCGCCCAATGCCAGCCAAGAAAAATGACATTCCAGGAACTTTACTTCAATCTCTTTCAGAAGATGGTACGATAGGGGCAATCCGATCTGGAATGGATCACGGGTAAAGACGCTGTGGAGTTTGTCGACAAACCAGTGTTCCGCGACCCATTGGATTTGTTCCCAATTCACAACCGCGACAAATGTCGCCCTTAGGGACGCCGGCATGGATTCCCGAAAGGTTTGAAGATCGGGCGCCCGGGCAAGTCTCCCGAGATCCCGGATGGTCAGGTGGGCGCCGCCGGCCAGCAGATAATTGATACACTCTTCGGCAGAGATCGCATACACGTGACGGAATCGGACCAGCCATGACAGGTTGGTGGCGTCCACCAGGGCACCGATCAGATCCCGGGCTTTGCGCCTGTCGATTCCGCTCAGCGTTTTCACGTCGGCCCGCAGATGCGCGAAAGCGGTGTGGTCGATGGCGATTTCCAGTGGGAAAAGGCGTTGCTGCGCCTGGAATTGGGCCAGTGCCTGCATGAGCGGACCATGGAATACCGTGGCAGGCAACCTCTCAAGCGCGGTGGAAATCCGGTCGGCCTGCAACAGTGATTCAACGGGGAGTTGGGAGAGGGACCCAAGCGGATACAGCAGTGGCGTGATTTGCGCCGGGGAAAGCCCTTGCCGGATACCCCGAAGAATGGCCTTCAAATTCTCGGCGTCGTAACGCAGCAGCAAGCGGGTCAACAGCCGTTTGCCATCCTTGGGCAGGGTCCGCAGCAATCGGGCCGTTTGACTGAAAAAGTGATCATACAGGGCCGATGAAAACACGGCTTCGGACATCTCTGGCCCGGCAAGGGGCTCCAGAAGAGCGCCATAGGCCGTGCCGGATAGGTATCGTAAGAAATCGGCCTGGGTCAGCATATTCTGGAGGAAGTGCCAGTCTTCGGCAGTCAAAAGACTCCCCTTCATGGTCCTGGCCCATGCCTGCACAAAGGAATATTTGAAAACCCGGGAAATCATCGACCGATTACCTTTTTGACAAGCCGGGTAAGAAGCTCGTCAAGGCGTTCTTCTTTGCAGGCGCGCAATCGCTCCACATACGCATCCGTTTCCGACCGGATCTGTTGCGCCCTGGATTGAGCTTCCGCTAGAATGGATTGCACTTCACCGGAGACTGCTTTGGTGAGGTTCGCTTTTTGCGCTGTCGCAAGGGTTTCGGCTTGCTGCTGTGCGTCAGCCCGGATCTTTGCTGCATCATCCCGGGCCGTGGTCACATTCTGGCGAGCCAACTGATCGGCCTGAACGATCTGATCAATCGCTGCATTCATCGCCGCCATCGGTACCTCGCGATCTTTCACGCTCCCACACAGCACCTGTCCATTATCCCATGTGCCTTAAGGGAACGGTTTCGATGCCGCTGCGATCTTGTCCTGACGTGACCGCCAGGCTACCCGCAGGTCGGTTTGACTTTGGTATCTATTGTAAAATCCGATACACAGTTGTGGTCAAGAAAAAACGGACATTTTTTATTAAGCCGCCCTTTGGTATATACGGTCTTCTGGCCGACACCACCTTGATGCGTATCAGCTTCATATTGCCTTTTCGAAACACCAATACACTTTCCGAGTGAAGGGCTTGAGGGCGCGGGTGCCCCCGCCATGACGGACGGCTTTCATGGCGCCTTCAGGGTCCATGACGGCGCTGCCGGCCAGCATATGAACCGGCAGGTGGGCGAAGGCTTCGGGGAGCATGGGGGTTGAAGGGCCCAGAACCACGGTTTTTAATCGGGGACCGGCATGGGAGAGAATGTCTTCCATGGTGCCGTTGATAATACTGGTGGCTGTTAAAATGAGGACCTGGGCCCAATCGGCAAGTTGACGATAGAAAGTCTGCTTGTCACCAATCCCCCTGGCGTCGTCGATCACCGACAAGGGAATTTGTTTTTTTTCCAGGAAACGTGCCAGCGGGGGAAAGTAGCCGACCATGGCCACCCGTGCACCGTCGAGGATGCCGAAACGGTCGAATAAAAACCGGTTTTTGGTATCCTCGGGTAGCTTGATGGCCCGGGTCTGGCTCAGGGCATTGATCAGGGCCAGCGCCATGGTGCGAAGCATGGGGTCAGGCACCCGTATGCCTTCCAACAGGTCGACGGCCGGTCGGCCTTCATAGTCAACCACATCCATGTTTCCCGCGTGGCTGCCATCCAGGGACACGCCGGTGGCGGCAATACCGATGCCGCCATCCGACAGGCTCACGGCCGTGTATCCCAGACCAATCATCACCTGATCGACGCTAACCTGGTCGGCGGTAGCGCAAACCGATTCAAATAACTTGTGGTTCAGGATCATTAAAAACCGGTTTTCCCCATGGAACAGGCCGGATATCGGCACACCTTGCAATCCAGACACAGGCCGCCCACGGCAAACCGGGCCAGATCCTGATCATCGATCGTTTCGCCGGCCAAGAGGCGGGGCAGCACCAGATCGAAGATGGTGGTCTGATGGTAGAGCCCACAGGCCGGAATCCCCACAATGGGCATATTGCCTTTATACGCCACCTGGAACATGGCGCCGGGAAGCACGGCCGCACCGTAGTACAGCTTGTCGACACCGGCCATGCGGATACCGTGACGGGTCACATCATCCGGATCAACCGACATGCCGCCGGTGGTGATCACCATATCCGTATCATCGGCGGCGAAGCGGCGCACGGCATCGGCGATTCGATCCGGATCATCGGGCAGAATCATGGTTTCCAGCAATTCGCCACCCAGGGCGGTGACCTTGCGCTTGACGATGGCCTCGAAACGATCCTCGATCAGGCCATCGTAAACCTCATTGCCGGTGATCAACAGACGGATTTTCTTTCGTTGGTAGGCTTTGACGCTGAACATCGGTGCGTGCTCATTGGCCTGCGCCACGGCTCGGTCCAGTACGCTGCGGTCGATGACCAAGGGGATGGCCCGGGTACCGGCCACGATCTGACCCTCTGTTACCGGCATATTGTTGTGCATGGAGGCGCACATGACATCGGGGATCATGTTAAACGCCACCAGGGCCTCTGTGTTGACCTTCAATAAACCCGTGTAAGCGGCTTTTAGCTGTAGCTTACCTTCCTTGGGCGTGCCGCTGAACGTAACGCCGGGGCCGGCCAGGGCCGATGCCAGTTCCACCACGGCATCGTCTTCGTGGACCTGGTTTTCGTTCAGGTCAAGGATGTACAGGTGGCGTTTGCCCAGTCGCATCAGGTGGCAGACATCCGACTGTTGAACCTCCTGTCCCTTTCGAAAAGACGGTCCTTTGTATTCACCGGGACGAACCTCGGTGATATCGTGGGCCAGGCGGGTGCCAACGGCTTCTTCAACTTTGATCTTGGTCATGCCGCCATTTCCCTGGCGGGCCTGGTCAGACTGACTCATGGTGGTTTCCTTTTCTTGTCGAGCAGTGTTGATTAGGCGATTTTTAGCTGCGTACGTGATTTCAAGGGTTGATAATAAGCGCCCCCGGCGCAAGCGCGACAGAGGATGCGGTCGCCCACCAGCACCTCTTTTTTATCCCGAACGATAATCCCGCATTCGGCGCATTGCGCCTTGAAGCGGGTCGGTCCCGGCATATCGTGAACCGGAACGTCAACATAAACCGGATCGACGGTGAATAACACATCGTCGGGCATATTGATATATGCATCAATTTGCCGCTGCCGCCTATCTTTGACGTTTGGTGCGTATTGATCGACCAATTCCCTGGATGTCTCGGTGGAAACGATGCGAAACGCCTTGCCGGTTTCCAGGTTGACGAAGGTCGCTGCCATGATACCATTGTCCACAAATTTCAGGGACCGGCGGCCCAGTTTGACACCGGTCACAAAAGCGATGGCATCCGTGGCACACCGATCGATTTCTACATAGATAATCAGTTTTTTGATTTGAGGCAACTCACGGGGGGTGTCCAGGCCGATGAGCTGGCAGCCAAGCATGGCCATGCGCACACCAACCACTTGCCCGGGGCACAAATGCCCGTGAGCCTTTGCCGAACCTTCCAACAGGGTCTGAAAATCTTCCATCGTGTTCTTCCTGGCATATGTGTTAGGTTGAACATAACTGGTTGCTAAAAAAAGCGCCTTTCATACCCGAATAGACGTTTCGTGGTTCAACAACCCGCTCCCAATAGTCAGGTAACGCATAACACAAATAGTTTGCCTTGTATAGGAAAACGTTGGCGGAAATGATATCGTCGCAATATTAATTTATCGGCAGTTATAACGAATAGTTAATATGATATTTGAGAGCATTTTCTCATAACTGGGGATTGCCTGTTTGAAAGTGTTTCTTTTTTGTTTTAATAACCATCCTTTCGGCTTGTCATGGTGTCGTGGCGCATTATCTTATTGGTTTATGCCAATCGATTCACTTCGGCGATCAGATGATCAGAAGGAGATTCTTATTGAAACGTGCAAATCCCCTGTGGAAATTTTTTTGTTCGGTTAAATTGACCATCGTGTTGCTGCTTTCTCTGGCCGCCACATCCATTATCGGAACGGTGATTCCCCAGAATCAAAACCCAGAGTGGTATTTCAGTAATTTCGGTGCATTTCGATATCAGTTGCTCAACACTCTCGGCATTTTCGATATGTACCATTCCTGGTGGTTCCAGGGACTTTTGCTGCTGTTGACCGTCAACATCATCATTTGCTCGATAGACCGGTTAAAAGGGAGTTGGAAGCTGATTTTCAACCGCCGGCCGAAAGTCAATCCCGAACGGTTCATCAACCATCCGGATGCCCGGTCCAGGAATGACAACCGCAGCCCGGAAGATCTGGCCAAGATCGTCGAACCGATACTATCCCGTCGGTACCGTTACGTTAACGTCTTTCGGTCCGATGCCCGGATGGTCGTGTACGGTGAAAAGGGGCGCTTGTCTCGCCTGGGTGTCTATGTGGTCCACCTCAGCGTCATATTTCTGCTTGTGGGAGGGCTCGTCGGATCGCTGTTCGGTTTCGAGGGCTTCGTTAACATTGCCGAAGGCGAGGCCACGGATACCATCCGCATCCGTAATACCGGGCAACTCCACCGTCTGGATTTCCAGATCCGATGCGATGACTTCCAATTGACGCTATATGAAAATGGGACGCCCAGGGAATACCGTTCCACCTTGACCCTTTTGGAAGGGGAAAAGGCCGTCAAACAAAAGGACATCATCGTCAACGATCCGCTACGCTACCGCGGGGTCAATATTTTCCAGTCCAGCTACGGGAAGTTGCCGCCTGAAGCAATGGCCCGGCCGCAATCCCCGGATCCGGGACCGAAGAAAACATATGATTTGACCTTTACCAGTCGAGCCTCCGGGATGAGCTATACCGTCGAGGCTGAGGTGGGCGTCCCCGTGAATATCCCCGAAGGCATGGGAACGTTCATGATCATGACCTACGCGCCTGCCGCTGATTTCAGGGGAATGGATGTCGGAGCAGCCCTAAAAGGAGTGCTGACGCCTCTGGAAGGCGAACCGATAGACGTGTTGCTTCCGCTGCAATTTGCCAATTTCGACAAAATGCGCGGAGGGGACGTGATTATTTCCGTGGCAGGCCGGGCGAATGGTTCCCCCGCATCGCCCCCCATCAAAGAACGGTTTTACACCGGTCTTCAGGTCACCCGGGACCCCGGCGTATGGCTGGTTTACAGTGGGTTTATTCTGATGATTGCCGGCTGTTTCGTGACTTTTTACCTGTCCCATCAACAGGTGGGAATCGTCATCGAAACACGTTCCAAAAACAGCCGGGTGACTGTCGCCGGGATTTGCAATCGAAATAAATTGGCCATGAAAAATACCATCGACCGGCTTTTTGAGCACATCACCGAACACTAAGCCAACGGATCCAATAACCCGGCTCCCCAAGCGTGTCGGGTTAGCCAAACAAGATGAACGCGTAAAAAGTCACAATTCAGACGGATTCGTAAAAAGCCCGAGATCAAGGCTTGCGAATCCTGAGGAATGAGGCGTACTGATCGTACTCCGCAGTGACGAAGGATGAAGCGTAACGCCGATATCGGGCTTTTTACGAATCCGTCAAACAAAGGAGCGCGACATTATCCATGACCAGTTCACAATTACTTTCCATTGCTACCTTCGTATTTGCCCTGTCTGCCTTTTTTTACCTGGCGGCCCTCGTGTTCACCAAACCGAAACTGACGTTGCCGGCCCGGTGGATCGTGGTGGCGGCGGTGGGGGTGACCACCGTGGGTATTCTGTTGCGTTGGGTGGAGTCCTATCAAATGGGCATCGGTCACGCGCCGTTGTCCAATTTGTATGAATCCCTGGTCTTTTTTTCTTGGACCGCAGGGGTGATCTATCTCTTTATCGAATTCAAGTACAAGAAGGTGCTGATCGGCGCCTTTGTCACCCCCATTGCGTTCCTGGCCATGGCCTACGCCTCCATGTCACCCAATGTCAGCGATCGCATACAACCGTTGGTGCCGGCCCTAAAAAGCAATTGGCTGATCGCGCATGTGGCCACCTGCTTTTTTGGGTATGCGGCGTTTGCCGTGGCGTTTGGCATGAGTATCATGTATTTGGTCAAGGCAAGAAACCCGCAACAGCCCCATGGCATCGTGGGGCACATTCCCACCCTAAACGTGCTGGACGAGCTTACCCACCGGATGGTGCTGTTTGGTTTTCTTTTTCTTACCGTTGGCATCATCACCGGATCCGTGTGGGCCAATTCAGCCTGGGGTAGCTATTGGTCGTGGGATCCCAAGGAAACCTGGTCCTTGATTACGTGGTTTGTCTATGCCACCCTGCTTCACGCCCGGCTGATGCGCGGTTGGGAGGGCAAGCGGATTGCTTTGCTGTCGATCATCGGTTTCGCCGCCGTGTTGTTTACTTACTTTGGCGTGAATTTGTTGCCGGGGCTACATAGTTATGGAAAAGTATGAGCGCCTGGTATTTTTCAAACCGGTTCGATGAATGGAAAGGTGCTGATTCGATATGATCATTGAAATGGACGCGTTGGACAAAGCCATCCTCAATCGTATCCAAACCCGTTTCCCCCTGACTTCCCGGCCGTTCGCCGCCCTTGCCGATGAATTGGGTACCACGGAAGATGACGTCCAGTCCCGGGTGTCGCGGCTCAAGGAATCAGGCATTATCAGGCGTATCGGGGGGAATTTTGTTCCAGGAAAAGTAGGGTTCGTCAGCACCCTTTGCGCCGCTCAGGTTCCCCAGGAAAAATTGGACCTGTTTGCCCGCACGGTGAACACGTTTCCTGGCGTGACCCACAATTATCTCCGGGAAGATGCATTTAACGTGTGGTTCACCTTCATCGCACCGTCCATGGAGATTATTCGTGGCCATTTGGCCACGATCGCCGAAAAAACAGGTGTGGATCGAATCCTCAATTTACCTGCCACGCATGTGTTTAAAATCAAAGCCAAATTCGATGTATAGTGTCCGTCCAGAAATAGGCAAATTGGGTCGAGATCAAGGCGCCCAAAAAAATTTTACCACAGGCATATGGTTGATATTCCGAGGATAAAATTTTTCGGGCAACGCTGAGATCGGGCAAATTGGTCATTTCTGGATGGGCACTATTTAGGTGCCTTCGTTGAAAATTTCTTGAATCTTACTGGATAGACTGGCGATCTGGTAGGGCTTCTGGATGATCGATGCCGGCTGAATCTCGATATCGCCGAATTCAGCCATTACCTGATCAACGGTCAGGCCACTGGCAATGATGATGGGGAGATCAGGGCTGAGTTCGCGCAATTTTGCGTAGATTTCCTTGCCATCCATGCCGGGCATGGTCAGATCGAGCACCACACAGCCAATCTCCTGTCGGTGCTGGGTGAATTTTTCCAATGCTTCTTCACCGGTCTTGGCCGTAATCACCGTGTGTCCTAGTCGCTCAAGGATGGCTTCACCGACATCCAGCACCATTGTTTCATCATCGACCAATAGAACCGTGTGACTTCCTGCATTATTACCGAGGGCTTTGCTGTCCATCACGGCGCCTCATTCTTTTTTCGGGTGACCATTACAAAACGGCGGACAAGAATTGCCGCTTTTTTTATTACAGATCTTATAATAGTTTAAAAATGTAAAGATTTCAAATTGAAAAATGATCGTTAAATCGCATCCGGCACTCTTGCGTTCAACCGAATTCCCTCAAGATCGATGTGAACATCATAAGCCAGGATTTCCACGCCCTTGTCGGCGGCGCGACGCAATTTCTTCCCGTAGTCGGCATCGATATGGTCTGCCGGCGCGAATCGGCGAGCATCCATACGCTGTATCAGGTAAAACATGACACACCGGCAACCGGCGGTGATCAGTTCCTGTAGTTCTTCCAAATGTTTTTGGCCGCGCAGCGTCACGGCATCGGGAAAGGTCGCTAAACCATCTTCCACCAACGTACAGTTTTTGACTTCCACATAGCAGGGACGACGATCCGGGGAATCGAGCAAGATATCGATACGCGAGTGTTTACCGGCCTTGACCTCCCGTTTGAGCGTTTGATAACCGGTGAGTTCCGCCACATCACCGGCCTGGATGGCATGAGCGGTGAGGCGGTTGGGGAGTTGGGTATTGACGCCTACCAAAGAGGTGGGCATGTGAATCAGTTCCCAGGTATATTTGAGTTTGCGTTTCGGATTGTTATGATAGGATAAATAGACCGGCCGGTCGGACTGACAGCACGCTTTCATGGTGCCCGAATTGGCACAATGGGCGGTGACGATGTCGCCGTTTTCCAGGCGGACATCGGCTAAAAACCGTTTGTAGCGCTTGATCAGTGATCCTTTGATCAAGGTCGGCCAGGCAATGATGCCACGCTTGATCGGTTTTTGGGTTCGTTGCACGCCAATCCTTTCCGTTGTCAATCCGGCGCGTCAAAGTTTCTTTGGGACATGCCGTCGAACACAATCGCAAGAATCTCGGCTTTGGAATAATATCGTCCACTTCCGATTCCCGGGCACTCTTTTTGAACGGCCTTCCAGCGGGCATCGGAGCGTAGGTTGCGAAACCAAAAGGGATACGACCGGCACTGGGTGGGGCGCACGGGGTAAATACGGCATCCGTTCTCGAAAAAGAGACAGCGTCCGTCATCCGCTTCTTGGATTCGATAGCCGTCTCTTCCGATCGTCAGATGGGTGTCGATCAGCCGAAACACCGGTTGCTCCAGATAGGCGGCAATCGCCGCGACTTCCTGTTCATTGACGCGCACGATCCCCGGTGCGCCGGTGCAACAGGCGCCGCACCGCCGACAGGCGAAACGGAGCCCGGTATCGAAAAAATAGGGTCGCTGATCCAACTGATTCATGAGCCGTCGCTTTTTTAAGCATTGTCTTGCGAGGAGGGCTGTACCAGATCCCACGGTGGGAAGTCAAACCGATGATGGGGGTGGGGTAGGGCAATCGCAAGTAAAATCAAAAACCGGCCGTTCCTGAACAAGCCTCATTCCCGAAAGTGGAAAAATGCCAAATACCAACCCCCAAATGTCAAATAATGGACGATATCGATTTTTTAATGGATAGAATACCACAACAGAAAAAATGCGCCGGGGAGGAATCCCTGGCGCATCGTACACGGTCAATCCCGACCGATGAAAGCTATTGGCGACGACAGTCGCCGGAGCCATATCCCCGACCAGGGCCATGGTCACGCATGCCCCGGCCACCTTTATAAGCGCCCATACCTGCATCGGGGTTGATTTCACGCATCTTCATGATGTGCGTCAGTCGTTTTTGATCCAAATCAGCCTGCAAACCAGATATCTCTTTTTGTAACGCCGATGCTTTTTTCATGTCCGCATTACGCTTGGCGATCTCGGCGCGCAGTTCCAGTCGCTTGGCATACAGATCCTGGCGTTGGGTCTTGGTGGCTTCGAAAAATGCCTGACGTTCAGCATCCAGTTGCTGGCGCTGTTCGTCCGTCAAGTTCGCTGCCGGGCCACCGAAAGGACAGTCGCCTTTTCGCTGATGATATCCATAGCCGCCCCTCGTATTTCCATCATCGTCACCGCCCATTCCTTTACCGGCAAAGGCGGTGGTTCCCATGGCAACGAGGCCGATAGCAATCAGGCTGATAATTGTGGTTCGAATCGTGTTGGTCTTCATGGTTGACTCCTTTTATTTATGATTGGGGTTGCCTTGTCTTTTCGATCCATCGCGATGCGTTGACAATTCCAATCAGCAAGGCAAATGCCAAAATCGATTGCCATTCATCTAAAAAAATCATAACTTGCTAAATCAAATAGATAAAAAAATTTTTTAATGGGGCTTTCATAACATGGGGGGCGGACGCTTTTTAACCGGCCGGTTAGAAAGTAACCAGGCGCGACTGGTGATCCGGGTAAAAATGTTCCAGCCCATGGTGGCGCCCCTGTCAAGCCCCGGCTCCGATCCGCAGCCACGGGGCGCATCGATTTTTCAGCCGACTGGCATTATTTTTGTTTATACCATTAATCCCAACTTATTTATGGGTAATACGGATGCGTTTAAAATCAAGCTATCGAATGCTGCTTTCCGGGTTTTCTCCATGGATTATTATCGGCGCCGCCGCCGTCTTGCTGCCCATTGTCGCATTGATGACCCTGGAGACGATCAATCGCCAAAAGCAGCAAAGTATTCATTTGATGATCGAAAAAGGGATGGCCCTGATCCGGTCTTTCGAAGCCGGCACGCGCATGGGAATGCGCGGCGGACATGCGGGCGGTTTCCGGTTACAGCGCCTGCTCGTCGAAACGGCCGCGCAACCGGATATTGCCTACCTGCTGGTGACCGATGCTGACGGCACGGTGATCGCCCACAGCCAGCCCGATCGGGTCGGCGGCCGATATGGTGAGAGGCTCGATCTCCAGGCCGTCTATCATTCCCCGACCTTGTCTTGGCGCCGGACAAGCTCGGCAGATGGTGACTCGGTATTTGAAATTTTCGGGAAATTTGCACCGCTGGACAGACGACCCAAGCGGTTCCCGCACGGGGCCATGATGGATATGGTGGGCCATCGTCCACCCGTCACCGACGTCACCCCCATGCTGATTTTCGTCGGTTTTCGGACCGATGACCTGGATGCCGCCCATGCCGCCGATGTCAGGCACACCATGCTGATGGGGGCGGTGTTTGTGTTGGTGGGCTGTGCGGGTGTGTTGCTTCTTTTCCTGGCGCAGAACTATCGTTCGGCGCGTACGTCCCTGGCCCGGGCCCAGGTGTTTTCCGACAATCTGGTCTCGCGAATGCCCATCGGGCTGGTCGCGCTCGATCATGAAGGCCGCGTTACCGCTATCAATTCCGTTGCCGAGATGACGCTGCGAGTGAATGCGGCCGATATGATCGGCAAGCACGCCAGGGCGACCATGCCGGCCGTGTTGGCTGAAGTCCTGAAGGATGCAGGAGACCCGGTGGAAAAGGAGGTGCGCTGCCCGGTGGCCGAGGGGCAGGACATTCCCCTGGATGTGAGCGCTGCCATGTTGACCGATGAGGACGGCCAGCACTTCGGGCGCGTGATCCTGTTTAAGGATTTGACGGAAATGCGTGCCTTGCGCCAAGAATTGGAAAAAAACCGGCGGCTGGCGACCGTCGGCCGCCTCGCGGCCGGCGTGGCCCATGAGATTCGCAATCCGCTGAGCTCGCTTAAGGGGTTTGCCACCTATTTCAAGGAAAAATACCGGCAAAACGATCGGGATCAGGATATCGCCCAGATCATGATTCAGGAGGTCGATCGACTCAACCGGGTGGTGAGCCAACTCCTGGAGTTTTCCCGCCCCATGCGCCTTCATCTTCAAATCGAAGCGCTGAAACCGATGATTGCGGACACATTCCGGCTGGTCGACCAGCAGGCCAATTCCACCGGTGTTCGCTTGGCGCTGGAAATGGCCGACGACGCGCGTCGTGCCCGAATGGATGTGGATAAAATCAAACAGGTGCTGTTGAATCTCTACTATAACGCGTTGGATGCCATGCCGGATGGTGGGCAGCTTACGGTGCGGGTAAGCGACGTCGAAAACGCAATGGTTTGCCTTCAGGTCACCGACACGGGAATGGGTATCGATCCCAAAGACCAGCCGCATGTTTTCGAACCCTATTTTTCCACCAAAAAGAGCGGCACCGGATTGGGACTGGCCATCGTTCACAATATCATCGAGGCCCATCAGGGAAAGATTCAGATCGACAGCCGGCAGGGTGAGGGAACGCGTGTCCGGATAACTTTGCCAGCGGCTAAGGAGGAATAATGCCGACATATTACCGTGTACTCGTTGTCGACGACGACACCGCCCATCGAACCATGCTGCTCACTCTGATCGGCGGCTGGGGATATGCCCTCTTGGAGGCCGACGATGGTGCGTCGGCCATCGCCGTGGTCGAGGCCGAGCCGGTTGACCTGGTCCTCATGGATATTCGCATGGTGCGAATGTCCGGCATCGAAGCCCTGGAACGAATAAAAGCCATCAACCCGGCGATTCCCATCGTGTTGATGACGGCCTATGCATCCGTCGAAATGGCTGTTGAGGCGCTAAAAAAAGGTGCCTATGACTACCTGATCAAGCCTTTGGACTTCGATAAGCTGCGGCTGACCCTGGAACGAGCCCTCGAACATATCCGGCTTAAAAAGGAAAACCAGCACCTCAAACAGCAACTGGCATCCGGATCGTTGGTTCCTGAGATCATCGGTAACAGTCCCGCCATGAACCGTCTGATGGAAACCGTAACCCAGGTGGCCACCTCCGAGGCCACGGTGATGATTACCGGCGAGTCGGGAACCGGTAAAGAACTGGTGGCGGCGGCCATTCATCACAACAGTCCCCGCAGCGCGGGTCCCTTCGTTAAGGTCAATTGTGCCGCCATTACCGAAACCTTGTTGGAATCAGAACTGTTTGGCCATGAAAAAGGGGCCTTTACCGGTGCCGATCGGCGCAAAGAAGGCCGTTTTGTCCAGGCCGACGGAGGGAGCCTGTTTCTGGACGAGATCGGCGAAATGCCGATTGCCATGCAGGTCAAACTGCTTCGCGTGCTCCAGGAACGGGAACTGACCCGGGTGGGGGGGGAGACGGTGATTCCCGTGGATGTCCGCCTGATCGTGGCCACCAACCAAGATCTACCCCGAATGATCAATGACGGATCGTTTCGCGAGGATTTATTTTATCGTCTGAACGTCGTGGAACTGAAGACACCCCCGCTGCGGCAGCGCCGAGAGGATATACCGCTTTTGGCAGCCCACTTTCTATCTCATTTTGCCCAAAAAAATCATAAATCGGTCGATCAGTTCACGCCACGCGCCATGGATGTATTGATTCGCCATGCCTGGCCAGGCAATGTGCGCGAACTGATGAATACCATCGAAAGGGCCGTTGTGCTGGCCAGATCCACCTGCCTCGACGAGGAGGATTTTGCCAGTTTGGCCGCAACCCGGTTCGATGACGCCACCGGCGTATCAATGGGTGGCACGCCGGTTGACGTGCCGTTGGGCATCATCGAAAAGGAAGCCATCGTCAATACGTTGGCGTCGGCGGGCGGTAACAAAAGCGAAGCCGCCCGACGGTTGGGAATCACTCGAAAAACACTGCGGGAAAAATTGAAAAAATATCAGCTGAATTCCTAAGTTGCCGATCATTAGTGTCCGTTCAGAAATAGGCAAATTTGGTCGAGATCAAGGCGCCCGACAAATTTTACCACAGGCATATGGTTGATATTCCGAGGATTAAATTTTTCGTGCAACGCCGATATCGGGCAAATTGGCCATTTCTGGATGGGCACTCGCTAAAGTCATCCACCCTGCGGGCCGATATAGTCCCCATCGAAATATGATTGTATCTCCTTTGATTTGTATTCATTTGATGCAATCGTGCGGTCCCCGAAAAAGACGACCAAAGACATGATTATGGCACGGTTGCGCGTTTCCCTGGTTTTTAACGACTAAATGAGAAACAAGACTAATGACCAGTACTGAGACCCTTCTGGAACTGGTGAAGAAAAACAAATTGCTGGAAGACGAGAACAAACGCTTCCTCAAGGCCCAAAAAGAAAACAGCGCGAGCGAGGAACGTTTTCGGCTGATTTCCGAAACCATCCATTTTGGCGTATTCGAAATCGACAACGCGGGCAGTTGTCAATACACCAACACGAGTTTCCAGCAAATTTTCGGTATCAGTTTGGTGGAAAGCCTCACCCGGGACTGGCGGGAGTTCGTTCACGATGATGATCGTCAGGCGGTCACCCAGGCGTGGGAGTTGGCCCTCGAAGAAATGGAAACCTTCTCCATGGACTGCCGGATCGTCCGTTCGGACGCAGCGCAACGGTGGGTGCATGTGCACTCCCAACCGGTTTTCTCCGATAAAGGCGGTCGTTACACCGGCACGGTTGAGGACATTACCGAACGCAAGCTCGCCGAAGACGAGTTGAAGAAGGCCAAAGAGGATGCGGAAACCGCCAATATGTCCAAGAGTCAGTTCTTGGCCAACATGAGCCATGAAATTCGGACCCCCATGAACGGGGTGATCGGGTTTACCGACCTCTTGTTGGAGACGGGTCTGGACGATGTGCAAGTGGACTACACCCAGACCATCAAGCGCAGTGGCATCGCATTGCTCTCGTTAATCAACGATATTCTTGATTTTTCCAAAATCGAGTCCGGTGAATTGGATTTCGAAGAGATCGAATTCGATCCGGAACTCCTGGCCTACGATGTCTGTGACCTGGTCAGGCCGAAAATCGGCGACCTTCCCGTGGAACTATTATGCCGCATCGATGATGACATGCCGACCATGGTAAAGGGCGACCCTTTGCGGTTTCGTCAGGTAATCACCAATCTTTTGGGCAATGCACCCAAATTCACCAATTCCGGTGAGATCGAGCTGAGTTTAACCATTGAAGCGGAAAAAGCGGATTCCATCAAACTGCACACCATCATTCGTGATACGGGGATCGGCATTCCAAAGGAAAAAGTGGGTGTGATTTTCGAACCCTTTCAGCAGGCTGACGGCTCGACCACGCGCAAATACGGCGGCACCGGGCTGGGTCTTTCGATTTGCAAACAGATTTCCAACCTGATGGGCGGAGATGTATGGGTGGAGAGTGAGCCCGGCAAGGGAAGCCTTTTTCATTTTACGGCCTGGTTGGGCAAATGCGAGGAGACGCATGCTGGGCGGATGCCGCCCGTATCGCTTGGCGGCTTACGGGTGCTGGTCGTGGATGACAATGCGGCCAATACCCAAATTTTGCAACAAATCCTAACCGCCGCCAAGATGACCTGTGGTGTGGTCTACCGGGGTAAGGATGTGCTACCCGCATTGGAAGCCGCCCATGCGGATGGCAAGCCTTTTGATTTGTGCATTTCCGATATCCGCATGCCGGATATGGACGGTTTTGCCGTCGCCGATCAGGTCCGCTCAGCAGATTCCGAAATATCGACCACGCCGTTGATTGCCCTTTCCAGCTCCTTGGAGCGGGATGCCCAGCGCTGTGAGAAAGCCGGTTTTAAGGGGTTTTTAAGCAAACCCGTTCGTCGGGAAAAGCTGTTTCAGATGATGGGCCGCGTGCTCAGCGATCAACGCGGAGAGGCCGACGGCCACGGGAAGAAAAAAGAAAAAATTTATACCCAGTATTCGGTGAGGGAGGAGCTTAAACACTCGATTCGCATCCTCATGGCCGAGGATAACCCGGTGAATCAGAAGCTAGCCAAACTCATGCTGGGAAAGGCCGGCTACCAGGTCGAGATGGCCGGCAACGGCTTAGAGGCCGTGAATTTGTATACGGCTTCGCCGGATGCCTTCGACCTGATTTTCATGGACATCCAGATGCCGGAAATGGACGGCAAAGAGGCGACCCAGCTGATCCGCCAAAAAGGGTTCACGAATGTACCGATCATCGCCATGACGGCCCATGCCATGAAGGGTGATCGGGAAATGTGTCTGGAAGTGGGTATGAATGACTACATCACCAAACCCATCAAGCGCGAGGCGGTATTTACCATCATCGAGAAAAATGTCTTTAACAAGGAGGCTGTATGAATGTGAAGGAACTCGCCGACAAGATCGGTTTGGATGAGGAGGATTACCGTGAATTGGCCGAATTGTTCATGGAAACCAGTGCTGCCGAGTACGACCAGTTGAAGCATGCCTATGCGGCCAAAGATGCCGAGCAAGTATCCCGCAGTGCCCATTCCATTAGCGGGGCATCCGGTAATATGGGACTAATCAATATTCATGAGGTTGCCAGGCGAATCGAGCAGACCGCCAACAAAAACCAGCTCGACCAGATCAACAGTGATGTCGAGACGCTCCACGAACTTTTGAATGACGTTGCCCAATTGATAGAAACCTAAGGCAATGGCAGTCTCGACAACACCCCGTTAAAAGTGATATGTCGCAGGTATGAATCGACCCTGTTTATCCCACGGCGAATTGCTGAAACCGATTGTCACGGCCCTGGAAAACAGCGGCCAGCTTTCTCAATCCGTAATCGAATTCATTGAAACATCCCTGTTCCCGGCCCAACCGGAACAGCTCAGGGCCTTTCTGTCCGATGATCGAAGCCAGAGCGAGCGGGACAGCTTGTTGGACTTGATTTTTTCTCCGGATCTGACCGTTCAGATGGGCCTGGAACCGCTGCTTGAATCCGTTTGTTGGTCGCCAGACAGGGTGGCGGCGCTCCAGGACCAACTGCTGGCCACCCCCATTCGGGTCTGGATCAAGATGCCCGATGGTAGCCGATTGGTCCGCATCCCGGTGTCGGACGATGTCAAATCACAGTACCTCGAACGGTTAAACATCACCTGGCAGCTGGACCCCGATGTTCATGCGGCCATCGATCGAGGCGTCGCGGCGACCATGGCCTTGAGGGTAAAGGTCAGGCTCAGGAACCACAACCTGAGACCGAGCATTGATCAACAGATGATCTTGTGCCGTTTTTTCGAACGCATGGCCGATGACGACCCTGACTATTTGGCCTGCCTGGATCTTTTCCTGACCTTGATGGCCAGGCCCGTTAAATCCGATGCGGTTTACGATCATCTGGTGGATCATAAACGATTTCTATTTCGATCTCTCCACCATGCGCAACGCTTCGAAGCTTTGCTTCGCCGATCCAACATGGAAACCCTGATGCTTCAGGGGATTCGCGCCCCCCATGCCCCCCAAGACGAGCTGATGCACCAAATGCGTTTGATCGACCAGATCTGTTTTTCCATTTTCGGTAAGATCGAAACCATCGCTCCGCCCCTGGAATCCCCGCTACGGGTGGTGACTGATCTGGAGACGCCTGAGGCTGCCATTCGGTCGTTGATGGACATGTAGTTGCTATCGCAGCGTCATCTGGCTGGGGAGTCGTTGTCGTAATCAACTGTCCCGATTACGATTACGACAACCGCTACGCTGATAACGACAACGATTCGTGAGCGCCGGGATCGGTGAAATCGACTCATCCGGCTGACTCCCCCTGCTGTGCGTGGGAGTTATGCGAGAATCCGCAGTATATTTACAAACCAAATAAAATGGGATACTCAGGTCAGCGGTGCGCAATATCCCAATCAATGGCGGTAGCCATCGAACCAGTGAATCTTATACATGCCGTCGATGCCGCCTCTGCTCCCGATAGCGATTTCGATACGCCAGGGTTACCTGTGATCGTTCTGCCACGGCGCATGTTGAGGGTTGACACGACTACAAGGTGTGTGCAGAAATAGAAGGGAAGACGATGAAACCATTTAGAGATGGAATCCATTTCCACCGGTACAAGATGCTGATCATGCCGGTGTCGGTCCTTTTTATCATGGGGGTGATTTTTTTGCCCCTGAAAGTCGATGCCGGTGATGCCATCGACACGATCATTGCCGGCGTGGAAGCCCGGTATAACGTTCCTGGCTTTACCGCCGAGTTCGACCAGGAGTCCATTCTAAAGGCCATGGCGGTCACCGACACGGCCTCCGGTACCCTCATGGTCCGGCAACCGGGCAAGATGCGCTGGGAATACCTGGTTCCCGATCCCCAAACCATCATTACCGACGGAAACGACCTGTGGGTATATCGTCCCGAGGAGAATCAGGTGATGGTCGGCAAGGCCCCGGTGTTTTTTGGAAAGGGCAAGGGCGCGGGGTTTTTGTCCAATATCGGGATTGTCCGTGAGGGGTTTCAAATAACCCAGGCGCCGGAGACGGATCCCGAGCGGTATCGTCTCAAGTTGGTGCCCAATAAATCATCGGTGGATCTCATGGAGATGGAATTGGAGATTTCCAAGAAGCGTTTTGATCTTGTCCGAATCATTACCGTTAACGTCTATGGGGATGAGACACGCATCGTACTGAAAAATTTTAACTTCGACCAACCACCATCGGCGGACCTGTTTCGGTTTAAGATTCCGGAAGGGGCCGATGTGGTGCAAATGAATAAGCAGTAAACGATCAAAAAAGTTCGACCTGTGCAGTTAGCTTTTAGCCGTTAGCAATTAGCTTTTGAATAAAGCGCCTAAAGTAGGTTTTTTCACTGATTTGTTGATTAAATACTCCAAAAAGGTAATATCTCCATGCCTTTTTTAGGCTAACAGCTAAATGCTAATGGCTAATTGCACAGCCTGAAAAAGTTTCAGCTGTGGAATGAGAATGCCAACCGTTATTGACAGGGGGCGGTTCAGAATAGCAAAAGGATCAACACATGCAAACGACCATAAAAAAACTGCTCAAAGAGAAAAATGCCGTACTGCTGGCCCATAATTATCAACCGCCCGAGATTCAGGATCTGGCTGATATGTGCGGCGATTCCCTGGAACTGAGCATTCGGGCGGCCGACACCGACGCAGATGTGATTGTTTTTTGCGGTGTTCACTTCATGGCCGAGACCGCCTCGATTCTTTCACCACAAAAAACCGTGCTGCTGCCCCGTGCCGATGCAGGGTGTCCCATGGCCGATATGATCACGCCGGAGGCGCTACGCCAGCGCCTGGAGCAGATGGCCGATATGCCGGTGGTCACCTATGTGAATTCCTCTGCGTCGGTCAAAGCCCTATCCACCATATGCTGTACCTCGGCCAATGCGCTCGAGGTGGTCAACAGCCTCGATGAGCCAGAACTGCTCATGACCCCGGACCGCAACCTGGCCCGTAACACGGCCCGCCGAACAGACAAGACCATTCACCTGTGGGACGGTTGCTGCCCGATTCATGACCGGTTGACCGTGGACGATGTCAAGGCGGCGCGTGCCGCTCATCCCGACGCCAAGTTCATGGCCCACCCCGAATGCCGGCCCGAGGTTGTCGACATGGCTGATGCCGCGCTTTCCACGTCGGGCATGATCCGTTTTGCCGCTGAATCCGATGCCACCGAGTTCATCGTGGGCACGGAAAACGGGCTGCTTTATCCCTTGGCGCAAAAAACGCCAGGGAAGAAATTCTATCCGGTTTCGGATAAGATGATTTGCGCGGATATGAAGAAAATAACGCCCCAGGATATTCTTCACTGCCTGGAGAACATGTCCGGTCAGGTGAAAGTGCCCGAAGACATCCGTGTGCCGGCCCTGGCATCGGTGGGGCGTATGATTGCGCTGGCAAGATAGGGATATTTTTAGGTATAGGGTATAAGGTCGAAGGCTGAAGGGATTTTAGACTTTTTGGGCCTTTAAAAAAAACCGGCAGCCGCCAAATCGGCGGTGCCGGTTTTTTAATCCAATGGGTTCGTGCTGAGCTTACATTTCTTCGACTAACTCATCGGGAATATCGGCGTTGGTGTACACCTTCTGAACGTCATCGCAGTCTTCCATGGCGTTGAGCAGTTTAATCATGCGTTCGGCTTCTGCCCCTTCCAGCGGGCTCATGTTTTGCGGCAGCATGGTCACTTCTTCGTCACTGTAGGGGATCTCGGCGCCGTCTAGGGCCGCTTTGACCCCGTCGAAATCTTCGGGTTCGGTGATGACCTCGAAACTATCATCGGCTTCACGGACATCCTCGGCGCCGGCCTCAAGGGCGATTTCCATGAGTTTGTCCTCACTCACCGCCGCCTTGTCCACGCTGAAATAGCCTTTTTTGTCAAACATCCAGGCCACACAACCGTTCTCCCCCATGTTCCCGCCGTATTTGTTGAAGATATGGCGGATTTCGGCCACGGCACGGTTCTTGTTGTCGGTCAAGGACTCCACCAGGATGGCGGCCCCGCCGGGACCGTATCCCTCATAGGAACTTTCCTCATAGCTGACACCTTCAAGTTCCCCGGTACCTTTTTTAATGGCCCGCTCGATGTTGTCCTTGGGCATGTTTTCCGCTTTGGCCGCTGTCACGGCGGTGCGCAGACGCGGGTTGGCATCGATATCGCCGCCCCCCGTGCGGGCGGCCACGGTAATTTCCTTGATCAATTTGGTGAAGATCTTCCCCCGCTTGGCATCCTGAGCGCCTTTGCGGTGTTTGATGGAAGACCACTTGTTATGTCCGGACATAGTTTCCTCCTTTATTTCTTTTCCAGGCCAATGACGAACACTTCACGGCTGGCCTTGCGCGTGCTTTGGGGCCGGGTTGCGGTCTGTCGGCCGAATCGCTGTCTTACGGAATCGGTGAAAGCCTTAAAGTCACCGCCCTGAAAGATTTTGCATACGAAATTTCCCCCTGTCACCAGAACCTCGTCGGCAACGGCTAAGGCAGCCTCACACAACCCAACCGAACGTGCCTCATCCACATGCCGGTTGCCCGTGGTGGCCGGTGCCATATCACTGAGCACCACATCAAACCGATCGATGCCCAACTGGGCCAGATGGCTTTCCAGATCGGCCACATCGCCGGTAATTACCGTGGTGTTGTCAGGCAACGCCACGGTCACGGGCTTCAAGTCGATGCCTACCAGTCGTCCATCGGGACCGACCAATGTTGAAGTGAACTGAAGCCACGATCCGGGAGCGCATCCCAGATCCAGAACCCGGGCGCCCCGTTTAAGAATGTGATGCTTTTTTTGGATCTCCTGAAGTTTGTAAACCGAACGGGCGGCAAAGTTTTCTTTTTTTGCCTGACGGGTATAATGATCGGCCCATCCACTCTTTTTCGGAGATGATCGTTTCATATCTTTTCACCCTGTCCAAGTCAAGTCCAACCACCGGCTTGGCGCTTTCAATAATCAATATAATGAAGGCGTTGTCCTTTAGTTCGTGTCTATCCAGAAATAGGCAAATTGGGTCGAGATCAAGGCGCCCGAAAAATTTAACCGCAGGTGCCCGAAGGAAATGCCCTTGGGGTGCATATAGTTGATATTTCGAGGATTAAATTTTTCGCACAACGCCGATATTGGGCAAATTGGTCATTGCTGGATGGGCACAAGCTAGAAAAGCGTCTGCATGGCCTCACCGACCGTATTTACCCCTTCCAACTGGATATCCGCGAGGCGGGGCAGGCGTTTCAGGCTGCCCTTGGGAACCACGCAGCGACTAAAGCCCATTTTCTTGGCCTCCATGATACGGATATCCAGGTTTCCCACGGCCCGGACTTCACCGGCCAGGCCGACTTCACCGATTGCCAGGGTTGCTTTGCCAATGGGACGATCGAGAAAGCTCGAGGCGATGGCCGAAACGATTCCCAGATCGACGGCCGGTTCCATGATTTTCACGCCGCCGGCCACATTCATAAAAATATCATGGCCCATCAGGTGCATGCCCAATTGTTTTTCCATGACCGCCACCAGCAAGGCCACCCGGTTGGGATCGAGCCCCAGGATGGTTCGTCGCGGAGTGCCCAGGTTGGTGCTGGAGGCCAGGGCTTGGAGCTCCACCAGGATCGGTCGCGTCCCCTCGATGCTGGCCGTGACCACTGAACCGGCGGCATTTTCCGGTCGTTCGGACAAAAATACGGCCGATGGATTGGCCACTTGGCATAAGCCTTGGGCCTTCATTTCGAAGACGCCGATTTCGTTGGTGGAACCGAAACGGTTCTTCACCGCGCGCAAAATGCGAAACACATGGTTGCGATCCCCCTCGAAATAAAGCACCGTATCGACCATATGCTCCAGCAACCGGGGGCCGGCAATGGCGCCTTCCTTGGTTACGTGCCCGACCAGGAAGGTGGGGATCCCCGTGCGTTTGGCCATCTGCATCAGTTGCATGGTGGATTCGCGAACCTGGCTGACGCTACCCGGGGCAGAGGTGATTTGCGGGCTGAACATGGTCTGGATGGAATCCACCACCAGCACGTCGGGTGTTTCGTTTTCCACCATGACCATCACCGCGTCGATATCGATCTCCGACACCACTAGCAGGGTGGGGGATGCCGTGCCCAGCCGTCGGCTGCGCAGCCTGAGCTGGCGCACCGATTCCTCGCCCGATATGTACAGGACTTTATGACCGGCGCTGGCGATGCCGTGCAGGGCCTGGAGCATCAGCGTGGACTTGCCGATTCCCGGATCGCCGCCGATCAATACCAGCGTGCCCGCCACCAGTCCCCCCCCCAACACGCGGTCAAATTCATCGATCCCGGTAGAAAGCCGCTCTTCATCGACGATTTCCACAGCGTCGATGGGAACCGGGGTGTTGCCTTTGGCGGCCATGGATTTGGCACCACGGACGGCCGGCTTCCGCAGTGCTTCGGCAAAGGTGTCCCAGCCGCCGCACTCCGTGCAGCGGCCCAGCCACTTGGCCGATTCATAGCCGCAGGCCTGGCAGACGAACATTGTTTTTGAGCTTTTTCGGGCCATTTAATCGAATATGCCTGTATTTTTCTTTTATATATTTTGGGGTGAATGCGTAACAGGACCCCAAAGCGTCATACCGGACTCGATCCGGTATCCAGATTCCCCAAAGAAAGACATCGCCTATGATCGACTACCATGTTCACACCCGTATTTGCAACCACGCCACCGCAGCCATGCAGGGCAACCCCTTTTGGATCGATTTGCAGTTCCTCGCGGGGTAAGTGTTCACGGGGTGTAAATGACCATCGGTTTGTAAAAGACTGGCCTGTGAACGTCTACCTCGAATCAATGCTGGATTATGATTACGTTGATATGGTATGTCACATCGACCTTCCCATAAGGTAAACAGGCATTCATCGCCGGCCGCCGTTGACCGCGTTGGGGAGATATTGAAAAATGTCCGGATACCGTCATTCGACCGGTTTTTATCATATGCAACGGGAGACTGTTTCATTTTAATCCATGATGATAAAAACGACAGTCTCGATATTTTAGAGGGAGACATCCATTGAAGGAAATGGATATTTTACAACCTGCAAGCAGGGCTTTCAGATGCAATGGCCTCGCCATCTTGTGTCTGCTGTTGGCGGGCCTGATGATTCCGGTCTATGCTGTTGATTCACCTGATCCATTTGAATCCCTCAAGAAACGGCTTGTCGCGGATGGCTTCGATCGTTCCCGTATCCACACTATTTTCAGCAGCCCACAGGTTGCGTTTGAAAAAAATGGGGTCGGCGCCTATTTTAGGCACAACGAGGCTTCCTTGAATTACGAGCAGTTCTCCTACACCGGGTCCATCGATGCGGCACGGGCGTATATGCAGACCCACCAGCGGTCGCTTTCGATCGCACAAGAGAAATACGGCGTGGACAAGGAGGTCATCACGGCCATCATCCTGGTGGAAACACGGCTGGGAACCTACACGGGGAAACGGTCTGTCCTCAACACGCTGGCCACATTGAGCGCCCTGACCGATCCGGCGTCCCGGCAGATCCTTTGGGAGAGTCTGCCCAACGACCACCGGCGCATGTCGCGCAAGGAATTTGAAGATAAAGCCGATCAGAAAGCCGATTGGGCGTATCGGGAACTGAAAGCTTTTCTGGTCTACACGGAACGCGAAGGCATGGATGCAACCACCATCAAGGGGTCGTATGCCGGTGCCATGGGAATCTCCCAATTCATGCCCACCAATATCCCCAAATTCGGTAAGGACGGCAACAATGACGGTCGGATCGATCTGTTCGACCATGCGGATGCCATATCCAGTATCGCCGCCTACCTGAAAAATTATGGCTGGAAGCCGGGGATCCCCCGTGAAAAGGCATTCGATGTGGTCCATCATTACAACCACAGCAAATACTATGTTAATGCGATTCTTGATGTTGCCGAAAAATTGAAGCCAAGCTAATCGTTTAGCTAACAGCTAACAGCTAACAGCTAACAGCTAACAGCTCAGTTTATTGAAAGGTTGATTTACCATGAGTACCGGCATGTTCATAATTCTGACCGGCATTGCTTTTTTTCTATTGACCTGTCTGGCGATCTTAGACATTGCCCGCAAGGATTTTGGTTCGATTCAGATGAAAGCCCTGTGGGGTTTTTTGGTAGCCATGGTACCCTTCATCGGCGTATTGGTCTATTTCCTGATCGGTGCCCGAAAGGGTAAACGCTATGCAGGCCAGGAACCAGCGGATGAACTCTAAATAGTGTTTGACAAACCCGCCTCTTTTCTATAAGGATGCCTCTGTTTTGCAATATGGTCCCATCGTCTAGCGGTTCAGGACGCCGGCCTCTCACGCCGGTAACGCGGGTTCGAATCCCGCTGGGATCACCAAAAATAAAATCAGGGACTTACATCCGGTTGTGAGCCCCTTTTTTATTCCTTAAAATTTTTATACCCACCACTATACCCACCCTGAAACGGAAAAAACTGAGTTAAAATATTGAGCAAATTTTAGGCAAAGAAGTCAAACAACCTATTTTTACCCGAAAAGGTTTTTTCGTCCAGGCTTGGATCGTTTTCGATGAACCGAAATAATATCATTCTTTGAACTGTGTGCCAGGACTCCACAGGTTCACCACACATTAAATATCCTAAAATCATTGACTGTTTATCGCATTACACCTAAAAAGTTATTGAGATAACTTTCAGAATGATCCAACTCCTTTCATCAATTTTCGCAAGAATCAGGGCATAATTTATTTCGGCCTCGTATTTAAAAGTGGTGTGACAAAAGTGCTCATAGAAAAAATGCAAAAATCCGATATCCCATACAGCATGTCCTTCTCGACAGGCACGCTGTTTCGAGAGCCATCGATTATCATTGCGAAGCTGTATGCGGACCTTGACGATTGGACGGAAGTCCGTGCCGACGTCCTGGAAAATAACCTGCTGCAAGCCAGAACCTGCAACACCGCAAAACGGGTATGCAGCGAAATTCTTTCTCGGTTAAAAGGGCTGACCTCGGCTCAACTGTCGATATTAACGAACGGATACCCCAAAGACCAGGGATACATTTTGTGGGCAGCAGTCTGTAAACGATATCGGTTTATTCAGGATTTTGCCGTGGAAGTGGTCCACGAAAAGTTTTTAAACATGGACCTGCAATTGACTCATGATGATTACGAAACGTTTTTTAATCAAAAGGCGGAATGGCGTTCAGAAATGGTTCGCATAAAGGCATCGACGCGGAAAAAGCTCCGCCAGGTGGTTTTTAAAATGCTAAAAGAATGTGAGCTGTTGGCCGAAAGACAGATGATAATCCCCATTATCTTAAGCCCGTCGGTGGAAAAATGCATCCAGGATGATCCTGATTTGACCTTGGCCATCTTTCCAGCTGAAAACAGAAAGGCGTAACTGTGAGCGTGATTGCAACTAATCTGGAGAGGGCACCGATGCAAGAACGATTTAACCATTTGCTTGGTATCATTACCAGCCAGCGGTTTCTTAAATTGCAGGGACTTGGGAAGGACGTCCCTTTTTTTATCTGCCCTTATCCACCGAAAGAAGCCATAGACATGGTCCGGATGCAGAAACAGTTGTTCAATACCTTGGAGAATAAGGGGGTACGAATTCTCGTTATCAACCTGTATGATCTTGCCATCGAGCTTTTGGAAAAGAGGGGTATTCTTGAACAGGTGCTTGACGTCGAGACTACTGTCAACAAGGACGAATTCCGGGAATTACTTCAAGGTGTGCTCGATCCAGAAAACCATATGGTACCGGCAATTGCTGAAAAACTGGACCAAGAGACCTTCGATGTCATGTTTCTTACCGGTGTGGGTCAGGTTTTCCCTTATCTTCGGTCACATAGAATTCTAAACAATCTTCAACGGTCGGCAACCCATCTGCCGACGGTCATGTTTTTCCCGGGGGCTTATTCGCACTCACTGGAAAAAGGCGCTTCCCTTGACCTTTTCGGCAGGCTGCACGACGACAAATATTACCGGGCTTTCAACATCTATCACTGCGAAACATAATCCGAGGACAATACGCATGTCGCTTAAGCAAATGTTCCAGAAATCCGTTGATCGTCATATTGAAGGGGTCATCAAGGCCGACGATGATGCGCAGTTGAAGCTTGAAGTGGATGAGTACGTGTTGACCAATGAGGTGGCCAAACGACTTGAGACTTTTTTGGACGCATATATCCATTACCAAGGGGCCAATGGCGTTTGGATATCCGGTTTTTTCGGATCAGGTAAGTCACATCTATTAAAAATCTTGTCCCTGATCCTTGAAAACCATTTTATTGACGGAAACCAAGTCCTGGATTTGTTTTTACCCAAATGTGAAGGAAACGCTCTCCTTCGCGGTGATTTACAAAGGGCTGCTGCTATTCCATCTAAAAGCATTTTGTTCAACATCGATCAAAAAGCCGATGTCATCAGCAAGACCCAAGTCGATGCCTTGCTGGCAGTCTTTGTCAAAGTATTCGATGAAATGTGTGGGTACTACGGTAAGCAGGGGCATATCGCACAGTTCGAACGCGATCTTGATAGCCGCGGTCAGTATGGCGATTTTAAAACCGCCTATCGAGACGTTGCCGGAAAAGAGTGGGAATTTGGTCGCGAACAGGCGCTATTAGAAGGGCAGAATATCGCCGCAGCATATGCCCAAACTGCAGGTGTGGCCAAGGAAACCGCCCTTGGCATCCTGGATAAATACCGCAAGGACTATAAAGTTTCCATCGAGGATTTTGCCAGCCAGGTCAACGCCTATATCGAACAGCAGGGACACGATTTCCGGCTGAATTTTTTTGTGGATGAGGTTGGCCAGTACATTGCCGGTAATATCAAACTCATGACCAACCTGCAGACTATCGCTGAAAGTTTGGCCACTAAATGTCGTGGACGCGCCTGGATTGTTGTCACCGCTCAGGAGGAAATGACCACGGTTATCGGCGAGATCAATAATCAACAAGGGGAGGATTTCTCCAAAATTCAGGACCGCTTTTCCAATCGTCTGAAATTGACCAGTGCCGATGTGGCTGAGGTGATCCAGAAGCGGCTTCTGGCAAAAAACGAAGCAGGAAGTGCCTATCTGGAAAAGGTTTATCAGGATCAGGTCAACAATATTAAAACGCTTTTCGATTTTGCCGATGGCTCACAGACCTACCGCAATTTTCAGGATCAGGAGCATTTTACCGACTGTTATCCATTTATTCCCTATCAATTTACGCTATTCCAGGCGGCCATTCAGAATCTTTCCGTTCACAACGCTTTTGAGGGACGCCACAGTTCGGTGGGTGAGCGTTCTATGCTCGGTGTCTTTCAACAGGTGGCCATTCAGGTCGCCGATCAGAAAACCGGGCAATTGGCCACCTTTGATCTCATGTTCGAGGGTATTCGTGCAGCCCTCAAAGGCAATATCCAGCGATCGATCCTCGTCGCCGAAAAGCATCTTGACAACCCTTTTGCTGTCCAGATTCTTAAAGCCCTTTTCCTGGTTAAGTACGTCAAGGAGTTCAAGGCTACAGTTCGCAATGTATGTGTACTCATGCTGGACCGCTTCGACCGTGACCTGCCGGCCTTCAGGAGATCGGTCGAGGAAGCCCTCAATCTACTCGAGCAGCAAACCTACATCCAAAGGAACAGTAACCTGTATGAATTTCTGACCGATGAAGAGAAAGATGTCGAGGAGGAAATCAAGCACACCGACGTTGAAACCTCAGATGTGGCGGAAGAACTGGCCAAAGCTATTTTTGACCATACCATTCGCAACCGAAAGATCCGTCATGAGGAAAGCGGACGAGATTATCCGTTTTCCAGAAAATTGGACGATCGGTTGTTCGGTCGAGAATACGAACTCACAATTCATGTCATCAGCCCGTTTAACGAAAACCTGGAGAAGGAAGAGGTGCTGCGGAGCCAGTCGTGGGGGCGGGAAGAGCTTTTGGTGATCCTGCCATCCGATGATCGCTTGGTCCAGGACCTGTTGATGTACAAACGAACTGAAAAATATGTCCGCCAGAATATCACCGTCACCCAGCAGGAAACGATCAAGCGCATTTTGACCGACAAGAGCTTCCAGAACCGGGAGCGCCTGACGGAAATTCAAAAACAGGTTCACGAACTCATTGGCAAGGCCAAGCTTTTTCTTTCCGGTGATGAGGTCGATATCAGCGCCAAAGATCCCCAGCTTCGCATCAACCAGGCATTTTCATCGTTGATTCTGAAGGTCTATCCGAATCTGCGCATGCTCAGCGAAATCAATTACCGGGAAGAGGATATCGGAAAATATCTTAAGCAGTCCGACGGTGACAGCCTTTTTGGCAGTGATAATGCCTTGCTCAGTGAACCGGAGCAGGAGATGCAGGCTTTTGTGCAGTCCAATCGCCGTAACGGTGTGCGTACCACCATGAAATCCCTGGTTGAAAAGTTTGAACGAAAACCGTACGGGTGGCAACTTGCGGCGGTGCAATGTGTGCTATCGAAACTGTATGCCCGGGGAAAGGTTGAAATCCAATCAAACAACGAGATACTTGAGGATGCCGACCTGGAAAAGGCATTGCTCAATACTCACGGTTTTGCCAATCTCATTCTGGACCCCCAAATTGATTTTTCCGCTTCCCAAATCCGGCGCCTGAAAACATTTTACGAAGATTTTTTTGATTCTCCGCCTAAAGGCAGGGAAGCCAAGGAACTTGGGAAAGAGACCTCTGAGGCATTCGGCCGATTCGCCCAGGAATTGGAAGACCTTTATCAAAAAAAAGACCATTACCCATTCCTTTCGCAAGTGGAATCCCCGCTATCACAAATTAAGAAATGTGTTGGCAAACCCTATGCCTATTACCTCACGGAAATCGAGAACTACGAAGATCCATTGTTGGATGCCAAAGAGTCAATTCTCGATCCTATCAGTAGATTCATCACTGGCCCTAACCGGGAGCTGTATGTTACGGCACGCCGGTTTTTACGGGATCAACGTGAAAACATTGCCTATGTAAAAACCGATGCTGCGGATAAAATTCAAAATCTGCTGGTGGATGCCGCCTGTTTCAAAGGCAATTGCATGCAGCAAATCAAAGCCGGTCTTGAGGAATTGAAAGCCGCCATTGATGATCATATAGGCAAGGAGTCTGAAAAGGCAGCGTTAGTGATTGAAACGCTGCGGGACCGAATTCTTGTGATGCTCGAATTTCAGTCTCTGCAAACGGATAAGCAAGCGGAACTGAAAAAGATGTTCGATGAAAAATTGAGCGAAATTGCCAACCAGCGTCTAATCGCCGCTTTGAGGGACATCCCCCGTCGATTTGAAGATGAGGATTATCCGCGGCTGCTTGAAAAAATGGAGTTCTGGAACAGACCTTCAGGTAGCGAGTCCACTTTTCCGCCAAGTTCAGGGCAGGGTAAAAACAAGGTTGCCGAGCCATCATATGTGCCTGTTCGAAGCGTTTCTGTGAAGTTTGAAAAAGCATGGTTAGCTGACAAAAACGATGTGGATCGGTATCTTGAATCCATGCGCAAAGCGTTGCTATCGGAAATAAATAAAGGGAAAAAGATTCAAATATGAATATGATTGAACGTCTCGAACTAAAGAACTTCACGGCATTTAAAGACCTTGGGATAGATTTATCCTCCAAAATCAATGTTATAATTGGTGAGAACGGAACCGGCAAAACCCATTTGCTAAAGGCTGCTTATGGGCTTTGTGCAGGTGCTCCCCTGTTTAAAAACAAGCCCGAAATAAGCGGAGATGAGCTTGAAGGAGCGCTTACAACCAAGTTGCTCCGCCTCTTTATGCCGCTTGATGACAAGCTTGGCAAGATGCATCGCCAAGGGGCAACCGACCAAGCATATCTATTTGCCCGGTTCGCTCAAGGGCAGATTGCCGCAACCTTTTTCAATAATTCTAGAGCGCTGGCCGTTCAGGATTGCACAAAGTACGAGCAATATCTGGCTGAGGCGGTTTTCATTCCGACCAAGGAAGTCCTCTCATTTATGAAGGGGTTCAACAGCTTGTACGAAAAATACGGGCTTTCCTTTGATCAGACATATCAGGATATTTGCCTGTTGCTTGACCTCCCCGAGGTCCGTTCAGAATCTTTGCAAGAAAAATCCAAATGGGCAATGGAGGAGATTGAAGACCTCTGTGGTGGCCGCTTCGTTTTTTATGGCGGCGGCAAGGTTACCTTTAAAACTGAGAATTCCGAATACTCTGCCAACTCTATGGCTGAAGGATTCCGTAAGGCGGGGATGCTCTCGCGTCTTCTGGAAACCGGCGCGATCCAAGCGGGTATCAGCGGCCCGTTGTTCTGGGACGAGCCTGAAGCCAACCTGAACCCCAAGCTGATGAAACTCCTGGTGCAGATCCTTTTTGAGCTGTCACGCAAAGGCCAACAGATCATTCTGGCAACCCATGACTATGTGTTACTCAAATGGTTTGATCTGCTCATGGATAAAGGCAAGGATGACCATGTTCGCTTCCATAGCCTATACCACCACCCGGACACAGGTGAAATCAATGTTGCATCCACTGATGACTATCTTACAATCACGCCAAATCCAATTGATGACGCCTTTGGATTATTAATAAACCAGGAGATCAAAAAAGACATGGGGGGGCTCGGCAGATGAAGATCGTTGAGGCTGACGGTTTCGAATTTCGATTTGAGGACGCCCTGGATGCGTTCGTTTTTGACGAGACGGACAGTACCAAACCCACATTTCACGGAGCGCCTATGAAAGGCGTCGACATTGTAGCCGAGTTCGAGGAAGCCTATGTCTACGTGGAGCTAAAGGATTATGATGACCAGTCGATGTATGACGTCCTTGGCGCAGAGACTGATGACGAGAAACACTTACGTCAAGACAGCTTTAAATGGCTGAAGAACTACCTAAAATACAAATTCAGAGATTCCTACCTCTACCGGCACGCAGAGCATAAAGTAGAAAAGCCTGTTCACTATGTCTGCCTTATCACTTTTGACAACGCCCTGAATAGTCGGATTCAGAAATCCCTAAGGCAGGAGTTGCCGGTGGGCAGAGCATCACGCCGCTGGGTCCAGGCCCTGGCCGCGAGCTGTCATGTTGTAAACGTGGACAGATGGAACGAAAACTTCCCGAAGTGGCCGGTTTTGCGCATAGCCGATACTGCTGCTGGAGGAGCGTAAATAGATGGAAACAGCAAAACTAAAAAAATTCGCTCAGTTTGCCCGGCGCAGCCTTGTGGAGCAAGTTTCCGCCAAACTCAAATTGGTCTTGGCTGAGGAAAGCGCTGCGCGGCGTGAAAGTTTCAGGGCTATCAAGACGCTCGAAGAGGTGATCAAAAAACAAGGCAAGGAACAGGTTATCGAAAGGGTGGCATACATCTGGTTCAACCGCTTTTGCGCTCTTCGCTTTATGGATGTGAACCGCTATACCCGCATCGGCGTAGTCTCTCCCGCCGAGGGGCAGTTCCAGCCAGAGATCCTGGCCGAGGCCAAGATGGGCCATATCGATGAGGAACTGGTCAGCGACAAGGTCCGGCAGCAGATTTTTACCCTGCTCGACGGCAATGCGCCCAGCCGTGATCCGCAGGGTGAGGCCTACCGTCTGTTAGTTGTGGCTGTCTGCAACTTCTGGAACAAAGCCATGCCGTTCCTGTTCCAGCGCATCGACGACTATACCGAATTGCTGATGCCTGATGACCTGCTTACGGGCAACTCCATCATCGCCTATACCCGCGAGGCGATGACGCCGGACGCCTGCAAGGATGTAGAAGTGATCGGCTGGCTTTATCAGTTCTATATCTCGGAAAAGAAGGATGAGGTGTTCGAGGGACTGAAGAAAAACAAAAAGATCACACCCGAGAACATTCCGGCCGCAACTCAGCTTTTTACCCCGCACTGGATTGTGCGTTACTTGGTTGAAAATTCCCTTGGGCGGTTGTGGATGCTTAACCATCCTAACTCAAAGCTGGTCGAGCAGATGGACTACTACATAAAGCCCGAACAGGCTGAGACGGACTTCCTGCGTATCGCTAAACCGGAGGAAATCAAGATCTGTGACCCGGCCTGCGGCTCCGGCCACATGCTTACTTACGCCTTCGACCTGCTTTACGCTATCTATGAGGAGGAAGGCTACGAACCTACCGATATTCCACAAAAAATCCTGCATTTTAACCTTTACGGCATCGAGATTGATGAACGCGCAGGTGAGCTGGCCGCATTTGCCCTGACCATGAAGGCCCGTGCAAAGCAGCGCCGGTTTTTCAATAAGGGCGTCAAGCCGAACATCTGCGTTCTGGAAAATATCTACTTCGACGAGGGTGAGCTGAAAGACTATATTGATTTTGTTGGTGGCGACCTGTTTACTGTTCCATTACAGACTACCCTGCAGCAGTTCGAGGAGGCTGACAATTTAGGATCCTTGATTCGTCCGGAGTTGGCTGATATCTCATGGGCGAGAAAAGCCTTGAACGATAAAAATGTATCCGGTCAGCTATTTCTAAACCGAACCCATTCAAAGGTCTTGCATGTCCTTCAGCAAGCTGATTACCTAAGTTCCAAATACCATGTTATAATTGCGAATCCACCGTATATGGGTGGTAAGGGGATGAATGGAAAGTTGAACAGGTGGTTAAAGTCAAACTTTCCTTCGTCTAATGCTGATCTTTTCTCAGCTTTTATGGAAAGAATATTGCTTTGTCTACCGCGTGGTGGCTTTGCTGGCATGATGACACCATTCACTTGGATGTTTCTCAGTTCCTTCACTGAACTCCGAAACCTATTAATTTTGGAGTTTGAGCTTAGATCTCTTATTAGGCCGGAATATCATTCATTTTTTGAGTCAGCATATGTGCCGATTTGTGCGTTCACAGTTTTCGCTAACAATGGATCTGGCAGGTGTGGCACCTTTATTGATTTACAGGAGTTCTATGGTGCAATTATTCAACCGCAAAAAGCATTAGAGGCCATAAATAATCAGAATTGCAAATGGCGGTATACAGCCTCTTCGAAGGACTTTCGAAGGATTCCAGGGAGCCCGATTGCATATTGGGTTTCTGATGCGTTTAGGCATGCGTTTGAAAAGTTTCCCGCCTTTAGGGACGTGGCAGCTCCACGCGCCGGACTGGCAACTGGAGACAATTCAAAATTTCAAAGAGCATGGTCCGAAATATCTCTGTTAAATATTGCTTTCGATTGCAACTCTATTGAGGAAAGCAGGAATAGGCCAGAAGTTTGGTACCCATGCAATAGCGGCGGTATGTTTAGGAAGTGGTTTGGCAACAATGAAATCGTTGTTAATTGGAAAAATGATGGATATGAAATACGGAATTTTAGAGATGCGCATGGCAAATTAAGATCTCGTCCCCAGAACACAAACTATTATTTTTGTCCAGGCGTAACCTGGACAAAACTTAGTTCGAGCAACTTTGCGGCAAGATTACGTGAACCAGGCTTTATCTTCGATGACACAGGGCGCTCTGCCTTTCCAGAATCGGAAGAGAACATCCCCATTCTTCTTGCACATATGTGTTCAAGCGCAGTGAATATGGCACTGAAGATTTTAAATCCATCTATGAGTGTAACCAGTGGAGACATAGGAAATCTGCCATTTATCGCAGAAACAGGAAAATCAGTACGATCTATCGTGAAGCGACTGGTTCAGCTATCTAAATTTGACTGGGATTTTTACGAAAGCTCCTGGAACTTCACAAACCTGCCGCTGTTGCATCCCGACTTCCGCCAACCAACCATGAAGGCGACATGTCAAAAACTCTGCGACCACTGGCGGAACATGACACTGGAAATGCAGCGGCTTGAGGAAGAAAACAACCGCATCTTTATCGAGGCATACGGCTTACAAGATGAGTTAACGGCTGAGGTGCCGCTCAACGAAATCACTCTGACCTGCAACCAACATTACCGCTACGGCAACACCAAGAGCGAGGACGAGCTGGAGGCGCTGCTTCTGGCAGACACCATGCGCGAGCTGGTCTCCTATGCCGTGGGATGCATGTTCGGCCGTTACGCGCTTGACAGGCCAGGCCTGATCCTGGCCAACCAGGGCGAGACCATAAATGACTACCTGAAGCTGGTTCCGGAGCCAAGCTTTCCCGCAGACGACGACAACGTCATCCCCATGCTCAACGGCGACTGGTTCACCGACGACATCGCCGAACGCTTCCGCAAGTTCCTGCGTGTCACCTTTGGTGATGAACACTATGAGGAAAACCTCCAGTTCGTCGAGAATTCGCTGAACGTCAAGGGCAAGCGCAAGTACACCATTCGTGATTATTTCCTCGGCGAGTTTTACAGCGACCATGTCAAACGCTATAAGAAACGCCCCATCTACTGGCTGTTTTCCAGTCCCAAAGGCAGTTTCAACGCGCTGATCTACATGCACCGCTACCGTCCCGACACGGTCGGTGTGGTGCTCAACGATTACCTACGCGAATTCCGAACCAAGCTATCATCCCATCAGAGTCATATAGAAGCGGTCAGCATTGACTCGGCAGCCACCAAGGGCGAGCGGACCAATGCCATCAAAGACATCGAAAAAACGAAAAAAATCATCGACGAACTGAATGCCTGGGAACATGATGTGCTTTTTCCCCTGGCCAGCCAACGCATCGAGATTGATTTAGACGATGGTGTGAAGGCGAACTACCCCAAATTCGGCGATGCATTGAAAAAAGTGCCTGGATTATCAATTAAATCTTAATAACAGCAATTGGATGCTGATGTGACCGTATGGCGCTGAATCATTTTTTTTGGACCTTTCCATGCGGTATGAACCATACCCAAAGGCTCGACCAAGGAGCTTGCAACGTGAAAATCAACCAATTGATCCTAAAAAATTACCGTGGTGCCATCGACCTGCCCTTGGAATTTACCGATAGGGTGAACGTCTTTTTCGGTGTCAACGGCGCCGGAAAGTCGACGGTTATCGATGCACTGGCCATTGCGCTTTCTTGGGTAGTGGGCCGGATTCAGTACGCCAAGGCCTCCGGTCGTCCCATTTCTGAGAATGACATTACTAACGGGAAATCTTTCGCATCCATTGAGCTTTTCTGTGCCGATGGCGAACAAAATGTCCAATGGAAATTATTGAAAACGCGAAAAGGGATTCGGCCGCCTGAGGAACGTAGTAACCTGTCGGCGCTAAAAAAATATGCCCAACGTTTTCAAAAAGGGATTGATCTGGAAACGGAAAATATCAACCTCCCTTTGTTCGTTTATTATCCAGTGAATCGGAGCGTTTTGGATATTCCGTTGCGTATTCGGGGAAAGCACCGTTTTACCCTTTTTGCAGCTTACGATGACGCATTGATCAGCGGCGCCAATTTCAGGACCTTCTTTGAATGGTTCCGCGAACGTGAAGACTTGGAAAACGAAAACCGAAAATATGAATATGCGATGTTTAAACCAGAAGACTTTGTCTTTCCAGATCCCCAGTTGGAAGCCGTTCGCAGTGCCTTGAAACAATTTTTGCCTGAATTTGATAATCTAAGCGTGCGGCGCAATCCATTACGAATGGAAGTCCAAAAAGAAGGCAAGCTGCTGACGGTGAACCAGCTTTCCGATGGTGAAAAGTGCCTGATTGCAATGATTGGTGACCTGGCCCGTCGCATGGCCATTACCAATCCCCTGCGAGACAAACCGCTGGAAGGTGAGGGCATTATTCTGATTGACGAAATCGATTTGCATCTACATCCTAAATGGCAGCGAATGGTTGTTCCCCGATTGCTACAGGTATTCCCAAGATGTCAGTTCGTGATTTCGACACACTCCCCCCATGTCATCACCCACGTGCTGTCGGATAATCTTTACCGGCTTACACAGGAGAAAGGGCGGATTATTGCCAAGCGGCCGTCGGAATCATACGGCAAAAATGTCGATCGAATCCTGGAGGATTTGATGGAACTCGAGACCACGAGGCCAGATCCAATAAAGATAAGGCTAAAGGAAATCTTCAATAAAATAGATGAAGGTGATTTTGCTGTGGCCCGGGAGCAGATTGCCGCTTTGCGGGACGAAATTGGCGAAGATCCTGAAATGGTGAAAGCGGATGTATTGATTCGGCGCAAGGAGATTCTTGGTAAATGAAGCATATCGTCAAGGGGGCTGAGCCACGGGAGCTTGCAGATTGGAAAGCCTTGGCAAACGATGACTGGCAACCAAGCTACGAAAGTATGCATGGAAACATAAAAACAGCGGTCAAGCAGGCACTGATGCGTGAACAAGGGCATATCTGTTGCTACTGTGAATGTCGCCTGGTTGAAAACGATTCTCACATCGAACATTTCAAACCACAGCGTGATCCCACCGTCGACGCCTTGGATTTTTCCAATATGCTTTGCTCTTGCCAGAACCTCTTGAAAAAGAAGGAACCAAAGTATTGTGGGAATTTGAAAGCCGGCTGGTTTGATGCGGAACTTTTGATATCGCCACTTGATTCAGGTTGCGAAGAGCGTTTCGCGTTTACTGGTGATGGCGGCATCCACGCAAAAGATGAAAATGATCAGGCTGCCAAGAGAACCATTGAAAAGCTCGGTCTGAATCTACCCAAACGCAATACCATGCGCGCCAGCGCCATCGATCCCTTTTTAGATGCGGACCTTACTGATGAAGAATTTGCTCTTTTGGTTTCCGGCTACCTGGAGCCTGACGGAGAGGGCCGGTTTGGTGCATTCTGGACAACCATCAACTATCTGTTCGGTGAATATGTGGCGAAGGATTAACCCTTCTTGTTAACGTGAAAGGCAGTTGGATATGACGGAGCGGATTGGCCAAGCGTTGGCTACCCTATTTAAAAGGCATCGCATCATTTTTTGGTATGATACCAAAAAAGAGCTGAGAAGCGAATTCGAAGCAGTTGACCTTCCCGGTATCGAAAAAATTGAACTGGGTAACAACGAGTTCGGGGTTAAGCTGCGTATAATAAAAAAAGAACCTGATCAACTTTTCCTTTTGTACCGTGAAGGACCGCAGCCGGCCGATTTGGATAACTGGCTACTGGATGTTCAGTTGGCCCACGGGGCATTTCGCACAGATCAAGCCGGATTGTGGTTGAGCGAAATAGAGCTTGGTATCGAGTTCGGTGAAATCGTTCAGGAGCATGCCGATTTTTTCAAATCTTCCAAACGCCGCGAGAAGCTAAAGACACTGATTAATCCGGACGACACACTGGGCATGATTCGTCTGAAAATGCTGGCGGTCTGTGCTGTGGCGGAACCCCGGATTGATGAGATCACAGAAAGCCTCCTGGCTGAGCTGGCCGTTAATGGGGAGGAAAAGATAAACCTGATCCAGCGTTGTGGTCTGGACGACTTTTTATGGGAACAGCTCAAGCGAACCTTCGGATACCAGTCCGGAGATGCCAGCATGCGTGATTTTGTGATCGAACTGTTTAAATCCTGCTATGCCATGGGGACCGACGGCGAAGTAAGATTGACCGGCGATGCCCTGGTGTTCCTGAAACGTTGGAAGGACAGCATTCGTCACCACATTGCCTTTGAAAAATTGTCCAATGAATGTGCGGACTTCCTCAAGATCGAACAAAATCTTCAAAAGCAGGATTTCCACAGCCTGCTGGAGTTGGACTATTTTCGCCTGATCGACCAGAAGATTCTCAGTGAGCTGGTAAAAAGCGTTGTTGAAAGAACGATATCGGCTGGTGAGTGTGCGCTGGTGATTCGGCAGCGGCGGCAAAGCCACTGGTATGATGATTTTGTTCATCTGTATGAAGCGGTTGATCATGCGGTGCAGTTCATTTATCGGCTGGATGAAATCGATCTAACGATGCCGTCCCTTGCTGACGGAGTGCGGCGATATAGCGAGTTGTGGTTTCAGCTGGATCAACTGTATCGAAAATTTATATTCCATGTCAGCCAGTCCGCACAGACCACGATTATGCAGAAACTGTCAGATCAGATGGAGAACCGTTATACCAATACCTATCTATCCGTTCTCAACGCCAATTGGCAGCGCTTGGTTGACGATACGTCAACGTGGCAAGCTACGCCGATCCTTCCCCAAAACCGGTTTTTTGCCCATTACGTCAAACCCTTTTTGAACAAGCGAAAGAAAGTGTTTGTGGTGATTTCCGATGCCCTTCGGTATGAAATCGGGCAGGAGCTTCAAGGGCTCATCAGGCAGGAAGATCGCTATGAAGCTGGAATCGAACCGTGCCTATCCATGTTGCCAAGCTTTACTCAACTGGGCATGGCGGCCCTTTTGCCCAACAGTGAGATTACTTTTGCGGATAACGATACGGCAGGGATATGGGTGGATGGGCAGAGTTCTCAAGGGACATCCAATCGTAACAAGATTCTTCAGGCGGCCATCACCAAGGAGGCCAGGGCCATCCGGGCAGATGAATTGCTGGCCATGAATAAGCAGGACTGCCGGGGGGTAATCCGCGATCACGACGTGGTCTACGTGTACCATAACCGCATCGACGCCACAGGGGATAAACGCGAATCAGAGGAACGGACATTTGAAGCCGTCGAGGAAACCTTGGCGGAATTGATCAAAATCATCAAGAAGCTAACCACCGCCAACGCCAACAACATAATTGTTACAGCGGACCACGGCTTTATCTATCAACACCGCGTTCTGGATGAAAGTGATTTTTGTTCAAGCGAGCCCGAAGGTGACAAGGTTATCTATAGGGACCGGCGGTTTGTTATTGGCAAAAAACTGCTGGTAAAACCGGGGCTGCGCAAATTCACATCCAGCGAGTTGGGGCTTCAAGGGGATCTTGACGTTCAGATCCCAAAATCGATCAGCCGTCTGCGTCTGAAAGGCTCGGGCAGCCGTTTCGTCCATGGTGGAGCATCACTTCAGGAAGTGGTTATCCCGGTCATTCGGATAAACAAGAAAAGGAAAAGCGACATTTCGGCGGTGGGGGTTGAGATTTTGCAGGGAGCATCAACGGTGATTACGTCAGGCCAGATCGCGGCAGCATTCTATCAGTCGGAGCCTGTTACGGATAAAGTCCAACCGCGTTATCTCCGTGCTGGTATATACAACCAGGACGGAGAGTTGATTTCGGATCGTCATGATCTGACGTTTGACCTGCCTTCCGAAAATCCCAGGGACCGCGAAATCAAGGTACAATTCGTGCTGACCCAGAAGGCCGATGATGCCAACGGGCAGAATGTGACCCTGCTTCTCGATGAAAAGCTGGGGGGTACTTCCCATTACCGGGAATACAAATCGATTCGCTATTTGTTGCGGCGATCGTTTACCAGTGATTTTGATTTTTAGAAGGGACTGTTTCCATGAATAACCTTGACCAGAAAATAAACGCTCATTTTCAGGGATTGGTTGTACGCAAGGATCTTGTAAAGACGGTCAAAGGCAATGCCATTGTTCCCTCCTATGTGCTTGAATATTTGCTTGGCCAATATTGTGCCACATCCGATGATGCGACGATTCAAACCGGTATCGGAACCGTCAAGGAGATATTGCAGAAACACTACGTGCACCGCAACGAATCCGGTCTAATCAAGTCGACCATTAAGGAAAAAGGGCGCCACAAGGTCATCGACAAGATCGGCGTAGAGCTGAATGATAAGACGGATGCATACGAAGCCAGTTTCTCTAATCTGGGAATCAAAAAGGTGCTGGTCGATTCCGGTACTGTTAAAAAGCATCCCAAGCTGCTGGTCAGTGGTGTCTGGTGCATTACCGATCTGGAATATCTATTTACCGATGACCGCAATGTCTCGCCATGGATACTCAGTTCTATCAAACCGATCCAGATGTCGCATTTTGATTTGGATGGATACCTGACTGCCCGGCAACAATTCACAACCGACGAATGGATTGATCTCTTGGTTCAAAGCATCGGCTTCAATCCCGAGATGCTTGGTCGCAGGAGCAAGTTCCTTCAACTGATGCGCTTGGTTCCCTATTGCGAGCGTAATTACAATATAATTGAATTGGGTCCAAAAGGTACCGGTAAATCTCACATTTATTCCGAATTTTCGCCCCATGGGATTCTCATATCTGGTGGTGAAATTACCGTGCCCAAACTCTTCGTCAATAATTCCAACGGTAAAATCGGCCTGGTGGGATATTGGGACACGGTGGCCTTTGATGAGTTCGCAGGAAAAAAGAAGCGGGTGGATAAGGCCCTGGTGGACATTATGAAAAACTACATGGCCAATAAATCCTTTTCCCGAGGGGTCGAATCCATCGGTGCTGAAGCGTCCATGGTTTTCGTGGGCAATACCCAACACACATTACCGTATATGCTCAAACATACCGACCTTTTCGATGAGCTGCCGGAAAAATATTACGATTCCGCATTCCTTGACCGACTCCATTTTTATATTCCCGGATGGGAAGTGGATATCATACGGGGTGAGATGTTCAGTGACGGCTATGGGTTTGTCGTGGATTATCTGGCCGAGATTCTGCGAACTTTTCGCAATCATGATTTTTCCCAACTGTACACAGAACATTTTGAGCTATTTAGCGACATTTCCACTCGGGATCGCGACGGTATCAACAAAACGTTCTCGGGCCTAATGAAGGTGCTGTATCCCCATGGTGAAGCCACTGATAAAGAGATCGATGAAGTGTTGAAATTTGCCATCGAGGGGCGCAAACGGATAAAAATGCAGCTGATGCGCATTGATCCGACTTACGCGACGGTTAATTTTGGCTACAAACAGCTCCAACAAGGTAAAACCGTCCTCGTCAGAACTCTGGAGGAGAAAGAATATCCCCAGTATTTCCAGACAAAGGAAGCTGACGATACCGATGAAGAAATACCAGCCTTAAATAAAGAAAAGTCGTTTCCGGAGCAATCGATACCGCAGGCACTTAAAGAACAACATCTTACATTTGAAGAGAATCAACGCTGTGTTACATACGACAGTCTTTTGGGACCATATCTAAAGGGAGCTGGAAAAATCACCATAACGGACCCATACATCCGCTTGTTCTTCCAAGCCAGAAACTTGATGGAATTTCTGGAAACCATTGCCCGGCACAAGGCTGATGAAGATGAAATTGAAGTTCATCTCATAACGGTAAAAGATGAGTTCAAGGCCCCGCAGCAATTGGACTATTTTACTAAAATGCAGGAGTCATGCTTTCCGATAGGTATAAAGTTCACATGGGAGTTTGACGAAACCAACACTATTCATGCCCGCCACATTGTGACGGACCATGGCTGGAAAATTCTGCTTGATCGTGGTCTCGACATTTTTCAACATTACGATATGAATGATGCGTTTGCCATTGCTAATAAGCTTCAACGATATCGCACTTGTAAGGCTTTTGAAGCGACATTTATTAAAGATTGATATGATTTTGCCTAAATCGCACCGATGTAACACTTTGAAAATATAATGATATCGCATACGAAAGCCTTTGTAATCCTAAAGGAAGAAGCGCAAAAGGTGTTTGATTTTGCTATAGTAGTAACATATGCGGTGCCGGCCTTAAAATATGCCTTAAAAGGTCTTAATCCTGAAGATGAGATCCCTTACAAACCCGACTATTTTGATTCTCGTCCTGTAGCAACTGAAAAGGTAAAACATAACGCAAGAAATTATAAATCCCTGCTATCAAGATATATTTTTCTAAGTACATTCAGCTTTTTTGAAGCCTATTTTCAGGATGTCTTAAAAGAGATAGTGTCCTTTCATGAAGAAAAAAAGTTGTTGTCTAAGGTTTCAATTGACCATAACAATTCAATTATGAATGGAGACATAAACAAGTACAAAAGAAAACTACAAGAATATCCAACCCCAAAGAATCGTGATCGATATTTATCTTATGGTAAACGCTTATCTGAAACAGGTTATCGGTTCCCATCAACACTATTATCAGGGTTTGGACTTCGTCACTTGATAGAGTTAACAAAGGGGGATAATAATATTCGTGCTTTCGATATTCCTCGGTTAACCGAAGAAATTCTACAACTTGATCTCGACCAAAAAAAAGAAGTCGATATTTTTCATGGATTCCGGAATACTCGTAATAAAATTGCCCACGGAAGAGCATCAGCCGCATCAATCTCGCTTCGCAAGGCAATCGCGGCTAATAATAATAACCGGTAAACCCCCGGCTTTGCCGGGGGACTCACAGAGTTTGACAGTTCCTGGAATAAACGAAATCCTTCCGTCGTGACCCGCTCAAAGATCACAGAAAGGAAGGATTTCGATGAATAATAATAAGAGCTTAAGCCACACCGTATGGGAATGCAAGTATCATGTAGTCTGGATTCCCAAATATCGTAAAAGCGTAATATATGACAACTTACGCAACCACCTTGGAAAAGTTTTTCGCGAATTGGCACGGCAAAAAGAAAGCGAGATCGAAGAAGGACATTTGATGCCTGATCATGTACATGCACTGATATCGATTCCGCCAAAGTATTCAGTCTCACAGGTGGTTGGATACATAAAGGGCAAAAGCGCAATCCACATTGCAAGGAATTATACAGGCAAGTCTCGCAATTATACCGGTCAGAGCTTTTGGGCACGAGGATACTTTGTTTCAACAGTGGGCCGCGATGAGAAAGCGATCCGAGATTATATAAAACATCAACAGCAAGAAGACCGGCGGATTGATCAGCTAAAGCTGTTTACGTAACCCTTTGACCGCCTTCAGGCGGTTAATGGTCTTTAACACCGCTTTGAGCGGTTCACAATTCAAGCCTCCGGCTTTGCCGGAGGTTCGTGACTTTCTTAGAAATTTTGCTTTGAAAATCGATAAGCATGTGGTAAATAATTTCCTAATAGTTGAAGAATATTAACGGGTGCGTAGTTTAACTGGCAAAACACCCTTCCATGACACCATCACTAAGGTGGTGTGATGAAAGGGGCGTTCTCGGTTCAAGTCCGGGCCACCCGACAGTTTACTTCCATTCTTGCTGAAAAGTCTGTTGCCCACCAACAAATTTAAGAGCTCAATATAGAAAAAAGACATCCCGTTTCAGATGCCCGTCCATTGTTCATGCCGCCGACTACTGGCAGTACAAAATTTCCGCTGAAAAAAACATTTTCGTTTTCCAAAATCACCGCAAAATATACCCTTCAACCACCCAAAATCCTTTTAATCTCATGACAGCTATACATATTACTTCCTGAGACCCTATCCCTTCTTTTAAACACCCGTTTTTCATTAGCCCCATTTACCCAATCCACAGCGAAAGGAGTCCACATCCTATGATCAATCAACTCATTCTTACCGGCAACCTGGGAAACGACCCAGAAATTTTCTTCGGATCTGAAGGCGACCCGGTCACATCATTTTCCCTGGCATTCAAATCCGGCCGTGAAAAGACCAGCTGGATCAAATGCGTTTGCTTTAACAAAAATGCCGAGATCGCTGAAAAGTATCTCCATTCCGGCGCTCGTATCGCTGTTGTCGGGTATCTCCAACAATCAAAATGGAAAACAAATGATGGGGAACAGCGTAGCAGCTTCGAGATGATCGTCAACAATATCGAATTCATAAAGACAGACGGACGCGGATTTGATGACCGGAACGAGAAACAGCAACATCCCTTTTAACGATGAAGGAGCGGAATGACGCAACGAACCATTGACCTGTTCGTGAGGATCGCCATCGAAGTCGTCGATTGGATCAACATTTTGCTTAAAGAGAAAAGGAGAAGTAATGACAGCGAAGGAACTTCAACAACGGAACGAAAAGGCAGGCAATCTAAGGGTTCTTCAAACTGAGGACGGACAATTCTTCGTGGAATCCGGAGAGGGAAAGATTCTGTATAACGTCACTGAAACGGATGATGGCGATACATGCACATGCGGTGATTACGCCAAAAATATCAAACGTGATCCGGATTTCCGCTGCAAACACATCCTCGCTGTATTCAATGCAGTGCCCAAGCATGAAGTCGATGGTGCTGTATTTCTGGAACAGGTGCCGAAATTGGATGAGCGATGGATAACCAAAATCGAGGGCAAGGAGTTCGTCAAATACCCTGGATTGCTGGACCTGGCGCATCAACATGGTCTTTCCAGCATTGAAGTCAATATCGTTCAGATGCCCACCAAGGATAACGGAAATTTTGCTGTGTGCCGGGCGACTGTCATGAGCAAGATCGGCGAAACGTTTATCGATATCGGTGATGCCAATCCCGGGAATTGTTCAAGCAAGGTATCGAAGCATCTTCTTAGGCTGGCCTCTACACGATCTATCGCCAGGGCTTTACGATCCTACGTCAATATTGGTCTAACTGCCATCGAAGAACTCGCCGATTTCAATGATGCTATCCCTGAAGCCGCTCAACCTCCCCGATCGAAATCCAAACCTAAAGCTGCCAAGAAATCCGCTGCAAAGGCACCTAAACAGGCACTTAACAAAGCAACCACGTCCGCTGAATCCAGCAATACCAGGAACCAAACGCCAAAAACGGAATCTACAGGAAAATCCGAACCAAATGCTCAACCTAAAATGTCTGAAGCACAGAAACGGGCCATTTACAATCTATCCAGACGTCGTGGTATATCCGTCGAACAATTGGAGCAGATGGTATCGAATGCCTATCAATGTGAACTTGAAAGCCTAACGAGCAGCGATGCATCGGGATTTATTCGCCAGTTACAGCAGGCAGCCTAACCTAGTGTCCATCCACGAAAATAAGTAACTGGAATAAATAAAAAAAGCGCATTTTGTGCTGGAATTTTCTCACCATGTGTAGTATAAAGTATTTTGCCAAACACTTAAAAAAACTACATAAACAAGAAAAAGGGTCAACACAAAATGCGCGAAAAACAACAAAAACAAATGCCGCTGATCGATCTTCCCACAGGTTATCCCAAAGAAATAGAGCTGGAGATGATCAGCAACATCCTTGACGATACTTCTACCATTTACGATCATGTTCTGCAAGATCTCAACGGTAATCTGAAGGTAGAACGTCACCGAACCGGTGCTAATGGGATGAGCGCCGAGCAGGTAACCCGGGCCGCGATCGTGATGAAGCTTTTCAACTTCACCTATGAAGATTTGGCATTTCATATCTCTGACTCCAGATCGCTCAGACGATTTTGCAGAATTGGTATTTTCGATAAGGGTTTCAAGAAATCTGCCCTGAATGAAAATATCAAAAGGATCCGTCCGGGGACTTGGGAGCTGATCTCCCTGGACCTGTTGGCATATGCAAAAGACAACAACATTGAAAAAGGCCGAAAGACCCGGGTTGATTGTACCGTCGTCGAGAGCAACATCCACCTGCCATGTGATTCCATGCAGTTGTACGACTCAGTGCGTGTGCTTACGCGGTTGTTGACCCAACTCCGGGATGACTTCAGAATCAAAATCATTTTCACGGATCACCGTCGCCGTGCGAAAAAGCGGATGACCGCCATCCAATACGCCAATGGGGAGAAACAACGACTGTCCCCGTATAAAGACCTTCTCAAGGTCACAAAAAAGACCATCGGCTACGCGATCAAAGCCGAGGAAATTATAAGCAGACGCTGCACCGCTAATTTTGAATTGCTCGGCTTACTGGACGCCATTAAACATTATGGTGATCTGGCCCGTCAGGTCTACGACCAGACTTACCGCCGGGTTATTCAAGGCGAAAGCGTGCCGGCCGACCAAAAGGTGTTTTCAATTTTCGAAGACCATACCGACATCATCATCAAAGACCGCCGGGAAAACCATTATGGTCATAAGATTTGCCTGACCGGGGGAGCCTCGAACCTTATCCTTGATTGTGTCATTCTCGAGGGCAATCCCGCAGACAGTACACTGGTTGAACAGATGCTGGACCGCCAGAATCAGGTCTATGGACGTTACCCACTGAAAGTAGCCCTGGACGGTGGCTTTGCATCCAAAGGTAATCTGCGCATTGCCAAAGCCAAAGGGATCAGAGATGTCTGCTTTGCCAAAAAGCGAGGTCTTAAAGAAACCGACATGTGTCGCAGTCATTATGTGTATAAAAAGCTTCGCCAATTCCGCGCCGGGATCGAATCGGGCATATCCTGGCTCAAACGCAGTTTCGGCTTGACCCGGTGCACCTGGAAAGGTTTTCGTGCTTTCAAAAGTTATGTGCTTTCGTCAGTGGTTGCGGCCAACCTGCTGACAATCGCGCGAAAGCAATTGGCTGCTGCTTAGCTGCGCAGCCAGGAAAAAGCCGGTTATCGATAACGAGGGGAAAGGTGCGCCCAGAGGAGCTCTTTTATAGAGCATATGTCCATATTTGCCTGCTTTTTTCAGTCTGCAGTGCCTTGGAGAAGTTCTTCCCTTCGTTGCCCCGTTTTTACTTCTCTGCACGCCGCTGAAAAGACCAATTTATGGACGGACACTAACCTAACAAAAACGATATGTTAACTTATGTATAACCAAAGGCGATAGGCATAACCTAACTCGAGCGAGAGAGATACCTATCGCCTTTCTACTTTGAAAACCGGCTTGGCATTCGCTGCTTTGAGATGCCTATGAGGAGGTATTTTTGATGATTTTAAGTGAGCTTAGGGACCGCCTATAAATAACTTCGTAAATGTAGGTGACAAACTAACATTATAAATTTATCCAAATATATATTCAAAACAGCATAAGCAACAATAAGTCATTATATTTTAGTATATTATAAAATTATAATTGTTTGACGCTCGTTGTTTTAAATGTTATAGTGTCAACTATACAACAATTTAAAGTTGACACTATAACATTATGAATATTCAAAAATATCAATCAAAAGACTTGGAGCAGTTTCTAATACGACAAAAAATCAGCACGTTAAAAGAGATTAAAGCAGCGCTCGGCACTGATGTCGATATGACGGCTTTTAGAAAGCTCAAACAATTGTCGTACCGATCAAGTTACTCACATGGAGGCAGATACTACACCCTGGACAAAGTCGCCAAGTTCGACGACAACGGCCTATGGTGTCACTTATCTGTCTGTTTTTCGCAGCATGGCAACCTGCTTTCAACCCTTGAGCACTTGATAGCAGGATCCGAAGCAGGTTTTTTTGCCAATGAACTTGAAGCGCTGTTGGCCGTTAGTGTCAAAGAATCGCTTTTACGTCTGACAAAAAAAGGCAAAATTGACAGGCAAAAAGTCTCCGGCTTTTACCTGTACTGCACAGCCGATGCTTCTATGCGCAGGCAACAATTGCTGGCTCGTCGGGTAAAGCTTTCGGATACCGAAGACTTCTCGGACGAACTCAAAGCAGCGATTATCTTGTTCGTCAGCATTCTTGATGAACAGCAGCGGCGACTTTTTGCCGGGCTTGAATCGTTAAAACTTGGCCATGGGGGTGATCTACGCATTGCGGATCTGCTGGGTTTGCATCCCCAAACCGTCGCCAAGGGCCGTCGGGAGCTCATTGATCAAGACATTGTTGTCGATCGCACCCGCAAGAAAGGGGCAGGTAGAAAACCGGTGGAAAAAAAACACCGGAAGTGATCAAGGAGATCAGAAATATTTTGGAATACGATACCGCCGGAGATCCGATGACGGGAAGAAAATGGACCCGTCAAACCCCGGCAAAGATAGCTCGCTTGCTTGAAAGACGTCTCGGTATCCGCGTGTCAGCGGCAACCGTCCGGCGACTATTAGGCGAACTCGATTATTCATTGAAGGCCAACAACAAAGCCCTATCGGCCGGATCGCATCCAGACAGAGACAAGCAGTTCGACATTATCAAGTGCCTTCGGGAAAACTTCAGCGCGACAAAAGATCCGATCATCAGTGTGGACACGAAAAAGAAGGAATTGATCGGCTTGTTCAAAAATAATGGTCGCGTGTGGTGCGGCGAAGCCACCAAGGTCAAAGATCACGACTTCCGATCCGAGGCATTGGGGATAGCAGCCCCCTATGGCATATATGACGTCGGGCTCAACAAAGGTATTGTGGTGATCGGAAAGTCGGCAGATACACCTGAATTTGCGGTAAACGCCATCAACACTTGGTGGCAAAGTTATGGCAAGCATCATTATCCAAGGGCCAAACGCGTTCTAATTTTAGCCGACAGCGGCGGAAGCAATGGAGCCAGGCCACGTGCATTTAAAAAGTTTCTTCAGCACCGGCTTGCCGACGGGCATGGTCTTGAAATTTCAGTTTCGCACTATCCGGCAGGAGCAAGCAAATGGAACCCGGTGGAGCATCGAATGTTTAGCGAAATCAGCAAAAATTGGGCCGGCACACCTTTAGAAAGCTTTGATATCATGCTCAATTTTATTAATGATACCGATACTGAAACAGGGCTTCAAATCCAGGCATATTTTGACGAGCGAGAATATGCCAAAGGGATAAAAGTCTCAGACAAGGAATTCAAAAGCCTAAATATTTCAAAGAACAAGGAATTGGGCAATTGGAATTATACGATCAAGCCCTCAAATCCATCGGCGAAGCATGAGTCAAGAGATAAGAAGAACTTTTAAAATGTGAACTTATTTTTGACTGAACCCTTAGGCAACAGCCTCACCTATCCGCATCAAGTATTGGGGAGTACGTGGAATGTTCCCTCCTATACAAATTCGGTAGGATCGACAAACTGCCTATGGAACATAAGGCCGAAGCGCTTGAATTCGGAACTTGCATCCATCGTGTCCTTGAACAGTTCTATTGCGCCCGTATGATCGGTGAGAAGATGCTGTTAAAGGATGTCCACCAGATTTTCGATACCTCCTGGACAGGCATCGCAAAGGATAACGATGACATCAAATACAACGGAGACAACGATTTCAAATCCCTTTTGATGTTTGGTCGTGACCTCATTTCCGTTTGGTACAATAAACTGCCCGATGATGGATTCACAATACTTGCCATCGAGGAAGCATTCAGTTTTACACTTCCAGGCATTCCCATTCCGATTATCGGCGCCATGGACTTGGTTGAAGAAGACGATGCCGGAACCATAATTATTACCGATTTCAAAACGAGTGGTCGTTCTTATAGTTCGGATGAGATTTCATCTAATCAACAGCTTACCACATACCAAATAGCCGCCAAGCACAATGGATATGCTGACCGGGAAATCCTGCTGCGTTTCGACACCCTCATCAAGACCAAAACGCCGAAATTCGAACAATACTGGACAACCCGCTCCGAACTGGATGAACGGCGCCTGATCAAGAAGGCCGCTCAGGTCTGGAATGGAATCTCTATGGGAGTTTTTATCCCAAATGATTTGTCATGGAAATGCAAAGGATGCGCTTACAAAAAGGCCTGTGACAACTATTTAGAAGGAGAAGTCAACTATGACAAAGCGAGCAATCAATGATGTTCAGGCATTTCTGACATTCATGGAAACGGACGGAAATCGTGTCTATCAGATCGTCAATGTGGAACTGCTATTGCGAAGGCATCCACCGGAAGCGGTCGTCTCGTTTCTGCAAGAGCTTCACAAGGACTATGGGCGGGAGCTGTCCAAGCTGATTCAGGAAGACAAGACCAATTCGATGATCAATGAACTGGTGGCCAAACGATTCAGAATCAAAATGGCCATCAATACGATTCGCAACTATGAACGTGAGGAGGCAGCATGAGCGAATTGAATCCCAAGCAGCGGGAAGCCGCCGAATTCAAAGATGGCATTGCCGCTGTGATTGCAGTTCCAGGGTCGGGAAAGACGCGCACGATGATGGAAAGGATAGGCATACTGGTCAACGAATACGGGATTCCACCCGAGCATATCCTGGGTCTGACATTCACCAGAAATGCAGCCGACGAAATGCGATCACGTTTGGTGCCGGTATTGGGCGATCTGTCAGCAAGGGTAAGGTTGTCCACCATCCATTCGTTCTGCCTGCATCTACTCAAAGTCGAGGGACGTGTGTTTGAAATCCTGTCTGGAAAAGAGCAGTTGATATTCATTAAAAACGTTATGAAACGTTTACGGGTAAAGGATCTGACTGTGGGCACAGTATTGCGTGAAATATCCCTGGCCAAAAATAACATCATCGATCCCGAGGAGTTCAAGGCCCTGTTTGAAGGTGATAAAACCATGACCCAGGTTGCCGATGTTTATCAGGCCTACGAGGAGGCAAAATCCAATAAGATGCTCCTGGACTTCGACGATCTTCTTTTGGAGACATATTACCTGCTGCGTGACAACGATGAGGCGCGTGAAAAATATCAGGGCAGTTTCCAATCAATCATGGTTGATGAATTTCAGGATATTAACCCCGCTCAGTTCGAAATCCTGCACCTGCTGATTCGTGATAATGGCCATCCTGACCCTTCAAGTTTCTGGGTAGCCGGAGATGACCATCAGGCAATATACAGCTTTACCGGTGCATCCGTGGGCAATATTCTCAATTTTCAATCTATGTTCCCTGGTTCCCGCCAGTTCATCCTTGATTTGAATTATCGATCCACGCCTCAGATTCTACAGGCCTGCCAAAATCTGATCCAGTACAACATTAAACAGATCCACAAAGACCTGAAGACTGGCAATCCTGACGGTAATGATGTGGTTGTATTGGAAGCCTCGAATGAAGAGACAGAGGCACTGGGCGTGGTCAATGAAATCGTCGATCTGGTCGAACGCCGTGGGTATCAATACGGTGACATTGCCATATTATACCGGTGCAATTTCCAGAGTCGTTACTGCGAGGAAGCGTTCATGCAGGCCAAAATTCCATTTCATGTCCAAAATGGCCAGACATTTTACGATCGCCGGGAGGTACGGTGCCTTCTCGATTATCTGCGTGTGATCCGTTACCCGGATACCGAAGAGGGCGATGAAGCCTTATTGAATATCCTCAATTTGCCTGTCAGATATGTCAGCAATGCCATAAAAGACCAGTTGAAGGAGTATAGCAGGCATCGTGGCTTCCATCTTTACCGTGGTCTGCAATCCATGATCATCATGGTTCCCTACGTCAGAAAGCTTATTAAGGAGATGCTGGCGTTCATGGACCCGTTGATTGAAAGCGCCCAATACCTGGAACCGGTGCAGGTCATTAAATCGATTCGTACTACGTTTGATTACGACAGATTTATCGTTGACGAGGACATTCCCAGTCCCGATGACGTTAAAATTTCCAATATCAATCAACTACAATTAGCAGCGGCCAGATATTCAACCATAGGCGCTTTCCTCGAATACACGGACAGTTTCCAAAATGAAGCTGTTGCCGATGACAAGGAAGGCGTGAGTTTGATGACCGTTCACAAGGCAAAGGGATTGGAATTTCCGGTGGTATTCGTGATCGGCCTGGTTGAAGGATTGATGCCAAGCGGTAAGGGTAATCTTGAAGAAGAGCGCCGGATATGTTTTGTGGCAATCAGCCGGGCCATGTATCTGCTGTTTCTGTCATACCCTTTGAATTATCTCGGGCAACCGTCTAAGAAATCAATTTTCCTCGATGAAATCCTCGGCAAACGCGAACCTGCCACCAACAAATCTGCCGCTTAAACCTTCGCACAACCGCCTGAGTAGCAGTTCTACCGCTATCAATATCGAAGTAACCATCTATCAATATGACTATGATCAGGAGGTCCATGTATGGATTTTCAACTTATCCATTTCAGGGGTTCGGATAAGATATTCGAAACAAAGGCAATGGTCTCGGATGTGGCGATGACCATGGAATACATTTTCAACACACTGAAAGGATCAATTTATAGGGGAGAGCTTCTTCGTCTTTTCCTCGATGATATGGGATGGCGTGATAACGGATCACTGAACATTATTCCCGGTCGTCGTTATCAATACAAAGGTTACAAGCTGAATGTTGCGATAGATGGCAATTTCAGCTCCTACGAATACATCATCGAAGGTCTCGCCAGACTTCAGTTGGGATTTGACAAGGGAAATCTGGATGCCGGTATCTTGATGCTCACCGCAAAACGAGGCGAGAACAGTCCATATGGGGATATCGAAACCATGGTCATAGAGGATGTGGAATCCTTATACCCAACGATATCCTTGCCCGTGTCTATCTGTCTTTTCAATCTGGGAGAACCATATCTGCCCGAATGACTGGAGGTGGAATATGGCAGCGTATCCGTTTCGAAAGATGACAACCCGACAATTGAGAAATCTGCTGCATGATGAACAGGAACGAGACCGATCATTCAATAAAGATCCTGTTCGTCAATCACAAGGCACTCAAGACTTCCAACCGTTACAAAACCAACCAATTCCCGTCTGTCAGCAATCTGAATCAGTAAATCGATAACCAATTCTATTCCGGGAGCCACCCGTCCGCTTGTACGGATCTGCACTCTGTAGAGTCGTCAGGGGAAATATAATGCGCCTGGTGGTGGAAGGTGTATCTCCCGGCTTTAAAATCAATGGAGAATACTATGAAAAAGCAGCAAATGACCACACTTGGGAAAGTCTTTGACCGAGTCGATGAAATGTCCGCCGGTTGTTATGACCAAAATATCGACGTGCCGGATATATCCTTTGATAATTTGGATGTCTTGCGTGTAGCCGGTGAACCGCATCAGATTCGACCTGTGGCACAGCGATCAATTTCAAATCGCCTTGGAATTCCTTATCCATATCTGCGACGGTGTCCAGCTGATGTGCAGGCGTTGAATCTGAATCATTGGATCACCCAGGAAAAGAATGAAAAGCTCCTGTTCCGCTTCGATGGACAGAGGGATTCCAAACGTTTGGAATCCGATGTGCGGGCCGTGTTCACCACCAAGTATATCCCCGTGGACAATTTCGAAGTTCTGGAACGTCTGGATTCCCTTTGTTATGGACCTGAAACTGAAGTGCAGTGCCATCTTGATGCTGAGTTTATGTCGTTGAGCATACCGGATGGGAAACAGGCATTCGACATTGATGGTGACAAATTCAAACCGGGCATATCGATATCGAACTCGGAAGTTGGGTTGGCATCGTTGTCCATTGCAGCATATATTTTAAGATTAGTGTGTAGCAACGGACTTATCGCCAAGTCAGACGTTTCAAAATCATATCGCCACGTGAGCACCAAGATCCTGAGCGAATTTCCACAGGTGCTGGATAAAGTGTCTTACGAATTGGGCGCCCAGCGATCACAATTCAAGTTGTCCATGGAGTCACCGGTGGATGACCCTGAATCGACACTGGCCAGCTTCAATCGTCAGTTTGGTCTGAATCCACAGGAACGGGATGCTGTTGAGTGGGCGTGGCCAAAGGAGATGGGAAATACCATGTTCGCTATCGTCAATACATACACCAGATCGGCCCAGTGGGATGAGTTGTCCGCGGAATCCAGTTTCAGATTGTCGCGGGTTGGAGGGAATATATTGGGGATGTTGAACTGAAAAACGTACTGAGGGTTCGTTTTCAGATTAAAAGGGAGTCCCCCTGATCAGCTACAGAGTTGGGGCTCCTTTTTTTGATTATTTAATCTCTATATTTATGCACGATTTTTCATTCACTAATCCGACCCAAATATTCTGATTTTCTGATTTCTGACCAACGATTATGAGTACGAAATGCTCAAGCTCATGCTTTGATTTACAAAAACAGCGCTTCATAGAGTCGATATCTAATGGAGAAGGCGAGGGGAATTTTTGGGGATGTGTGTGCCAGTCCCCGACATAATGAAGACCTTTTTTGAAAAATCTTTTTATTTCTGACCGAAGACGGGTCTGGCTTGGAAAAAAATAAAAGCGACGCCGATGATCTTTCCTGTGCGGGCCCGTAACGGCTTCAACAATGACTGATTTTTCTGTTATTCTCGCGAAAAGCTGCCCTCCAGCTTCGGTTTGATTAAGACTATGTTGCCTGAAACGGCCAAAAAACTCAATGACTTGGTCCGTGAGGATTAGTTTTTGATGATTTCCGGGAAGAGTGTAGGTCAGCATCAACTATCCTTTGTGCTTGAACTGGCAATCGTTGTTGATGCGCCAATCGTTTATGTACATTCTGTTGCCATGGATGATTCCCGGATGCAGCTCACTCCAATAATCAGATAGACGACCTTCGGAATTTTCTAAAGACGATATGTCTCCCACCCAGACCCTGTGCTGTGAGCGCTTAATCTTCTTTGTGAGAACATCGATAGAGAGCTTAGCAATCATCGATTGAGTCCCCGAGACATCCAACGCACCATAGGGTTGATATGTTTGGCCGCAGGCAGGAGGGCGTTTTCGATAGGTTCCCGGATCCCATTTCGTAACTGGATAACGAAATTTGCCGAGGTCATCCATTCCACACGACAAACACCCACCGACACCGAATATTGCTAATGCGTGTCCTGCAAAGCCGTATGGCTCGGTCCAACCGTAAACGGTCGGCGGAAAGTCAGCTACTGTATTGAAAGAATAGTTTAGGGCGGATTCCGCATCCCAGTCTCCTATAGTTGAAATAAGCAGATCACAATTAAGGATGACGTCTCTTTCTTCGGCGAAAACCGTTTGCCAAGGCTTTGCTTTTATATCGATCACCAATTGGTTTGGGAATTGGTAATCGAGATATTCTTTGATCGCAGTGACTTTGTCCTGGCCGGTGTGGCGTGCTCCAAGAAGGTGGCGGCCAATGTTATCCCACGATAGCTGGTCGGGATCGATCAAGACGAATTTTCTAGCACCGGTTTCAACGAGCAGCCTGGTGACATGGGATCCTATTGATCCGCAACCAATGAAACCAACACAAGCAGAATCAATTTCTTTATGTAGTCCTGAAGATCCACGTTCAAAGATCCAGCGTCTGTCAACCCTTTGCACCCGTAAAGCCTGGATCTTCCCTTCAGCCGTGAAGTACCTTTGTGATGCAGCACTGAAAACTTTCCCTTTATGGCGAAAGCCCCTGACACGCGAGTTGACTTTCCCACTACGAGCTGTCCGGCGAGTAGGCTCATTCAGCTGGACGCCTCCATAAGCAGGACCATTTCCCGATTCAAAACCGAAAACCATAATCGTCGGGCCAACTTCATCCGGCACCGATTCTGAAAGAATCGAGAAAGCTTCAGTGCCAGCAGATTTAGCGATTTCCGCAGCGCTAAAATTTGTTTTTGGATATCGATCCGGCATCAACGGCTCTTGCAACCATATAAAAGCACCTGCCAGAAAATCCTCGTCTTTGATGGCCTTATCTGAAAACGCCGACTTCGCCCAATTGAGACCGTGCTCTACTGATTCACACACTACTATGGAGGAGGATCTGTTGAGCGCATAAATTTTTTGTGATTTGGAGGTGAGGGGAGACAGCAGTAGGATTTTTTTTGATTGATTACCTTTTTTATCGCACCACCGATTCCAATAGCTTGAAAATTCAGTAGAGAAGTCGTCGTCTATTTCGCCATTCAGGTTTTGTTCAACTAATTCTTCCGCATGCCTTATATAATATTCGGTAAGAGACAACCCACCGAAATGGTTGATCGCATCAGTATCGTCCCGTAGGCACAGCAATCCGTTTTCTTCTACGTGAGGCCATTTTAAGAAAAATTCGTCAGTCGAAAGGGCGATTCGAGGTGCCGAGAAAGGAATGAATCGATCCAAAAGGAGGATTGCAGGTAAAAGTTCCGGTTTGAGCGTGAACCTCCATCCTGCAGTAAACATCCCGTCGCCGAATCGATCTAAGTCGCGGGATGATAAGGGTACTCCGGCAGGTTCTTTTTTCGAAAAAAATTCCTGGTGCAGCGCGACGATTTCGGAAGCGAGTTCAGGAAAGACCCATTTGTTATCAAGCAAATCGAGCATCCCCTTCTCTTTGAACAGGTTCGGAAGGTTCCTTTTTGGCAATAATTGTAGGGCCTACGGCTGCTGCCGCCAAAGAATTCAATTTGTCAGCAAAATAGCTATGGTTGAAGAATTTTTTCCATGCTTTCAATGCCTCTTGCTTTGTGCAATCATCATCAAAGAGGTCTGAAAGGTCATCGATCGCCGTATCGAGCCTTTCTTCAAATTCTTCTATCGTCGATTCCTTCCCTTCGCTGATCAAAGTGCCGCTAAGAACGGGGTGGTACACATTTTTATTCCAAGATAGGCGATTCTTTATCTGCTCCATCGTTTTATACAACGATTCGTCATCACGGCCCGAAACAGCAACGTATTTCTCATCAACCAGTTTCGAAATGATGAAGCCAGTCGGCATATTCCAAGAGCTGCGGCTTTTCGCCCAGAACTTCAGCAACCTGACAATCCGCCTCATCTGGCGTCCATTGGTCTCATCCGGGCTTTTATCAATGACAGCATTTTTGAACCACGATGTGACCGCTTCAGGGTCGGACTCTGTCCAATCGCTGCTCGCCAATTCAATAACGGTCTCACCAAACAGGTTCGTGAATTCGCGGTACACAGGCATGTCAACGTGATGGCCTTCGTTGTAGTGAACCCTAACACAATTCTTTTTTAGTTCCGGTGGGGTGCTGAATTTGTTATCCTGGACCGCATCAAGCACCATTTTTCTGGCGTCCAACGCAGTTTTATCTGCGCCCTGGCTTCCTTGAAGATCGTCTTTTCTGAAAATCACTCCGACGTCGATATCATAATCGTTGGCTGGATGCTGATTAATGGTGTACATGGCATATGAGCCTTGATTGATGTGACGGACGGGTAGAGGGTCTTCTTTTTTGCTCAGTCCAGATTCCAGCCTTTTTTTGTTGGCCTCACGATAACCGGCGAGCTTATTGGTTTGATTTTGCGTTAACCTAACGTGATTGTTGTGAAATTCTGTTATTTCTGCGGAACAATCAATCATGGTGAACTCCTTTAATTCTAATCAATCGCTTCTAACGCTGGGATCTTTGAAAAAATTTCATTTAACAATTTTGATTTTCCCGGTTGTGCTGAGGTCGATCTGCCATAATTCCAGTCCGCGTCAGATTCGGCTAATGAGAGCATTGTTCGGATTGCCGCTTCGTCGGCCCGATCCAGGCCGATTATTTCATATTGTTGAGGTGACTTCTTATTTTCCTCGACTCTAAAGATTTTTACGGATCTCCCGCAATCGTTTAATAAATTTGAAAAGAATTGGGCCATGAATGTATAACCTATCGATTGAGCCCCGATGGACATATCAGCAATTTTTACTCCCACCTTCCAATCGGCCAAGCCCCATTTAGGGTCAATTACCTTGCATGGATCGACAGAATTTTTATCGCAGGTGCCAACTGATAATATCTGAATTTCCTGATTTTTATCAGCCATTATCAACGATTCAATCAACCCAATCAAAACCGGATTGTTTGCCCAGAGCCCACCATCTATGAAGCATTGAACATTGCGGTGATCAAATTCGCTATTGCGTTGGGCCAGCGGAAAAAAGATGGGAGCGGAGGCGCTTGCAAGACAGGTGTCAACCAAGGTGTAATTGTTGTCTCTGTGCTTTCCAGGGATATGCGGCGTTTTTATGACTCTTGGTTGGTTTGTAGTGGCAGTGATTGCAGGAATACACAGAGCGATTGAGCGGGCTTGGTAGATCTGTTCGAGCGTTAGATCTTGGAAGCAATCTCTAAGGGCATTTTTCAATACATTCGCTTTTGCTGCTGGCTTTTTCCTATATTTAAAAGCCCATTGATATAATTTGAATTCTTTATCGGGCATTTGATCTGGAAATATCAAAGGGCCTTTCTCGATGTACAAATTTTGGATATGTGAAATAGGTATCCCGGTAGCAAGGCCGCACGCCAATATGGCCCCAGTACTGGTACCACAGATCAGATCGAAGGCTTTACCGATATCTGGTTCTTGGCGATGAAATTTCTGGTCGAATCTCTTGGCGAGGGTTTGGAGGAGCTTCGCAGTATATAAGCCGCGCATACCTCCACCGTCGATGGTGAGGACGCGGAATGGATTTGGGCTATTTTTTGATTTGATGCTTTCGGGAAACATAACCTCTTCTTATTATTACAATTTTTTTTCGGAAACGTATCCAAAATCTATTAAACCGATAGTACATTAATCATTATATTGTATATGTCAAATGCCATCCCTACGATATGTTGTGGTTTGTATGCTTTTTTTATCAAGAATGATGTGCCAGGGACCTGAAATCTGGCCGGTGACGGCTACCTTTGCATTAAACGATTAATCTGTGACGACCCTCTTGTAATGTTTCCTGTCGCTGTCTTGGCTCCAATTCTTGAACGACTTCTGCTGTTGCTGATCCCGTTTGCTGTCAACGGAATCCTTGGTCTCGACCTCGACAACCGTTTTGTGACCGCCTTTTTCAGCGATTATATCAGGCCGGACACCTCTTATAGTATCCGGCTTCCCCCAACCTTTGATGTCTGCCTTCACTTTATAGCCTTTCCCCTGGTACTGTTCTGCAAGCTTTTTTACCGTTTTGTTGTGCTTGCTTTGACCTGTTTTCGACCTTGCCATTTCGATCCTCCATATGATAGGCTTTGTTATCGTAAATTACTGATAATTTAATTCGTTTTTGGCTATGATCGGCAGCCTATCATTGTGGTGTCCATATCCTATCGACATTGATTGAAAGGCCCGCAGCTCGATGCTCAGCAGCGTTTCTCGAACCTTTCGGAACCACTACATGAAATTGGCCACCAGATTTTCTTGCTGCATCAGCGAATAGTGTCCATTGGCTTGCCGTGTGGCCATCATTGATCGACCCTGATGTCTCGGCCTCAAGGATCACATGGTATCCGTTCTTCTGCGCTGTCAGATCCGGGACATGGTTCCTCTTTGTCCCGTGAATGACATCAGGACTGGTCATCCCGGCCATATCAGCCTTGATGTTCTGGTAACCTTCGCTCCTGAAATGGTTGACCATCATTTTGATCAGGTCGATGTGTTGGTTGGATTCGGATGGATTTCGTTGCATAATAACCTCCATGATGTTTGGTTTTTTATTCCCTTAATCCGGTGAATCTCGAAATTTGCCAAAAGATGGCAAAAAAAATTATTAGCCGGTATTGATATTCAGGAGGTCCCATATGGATGATGACGGGGTTCTTGAGCTGCTTGAGGCTGCGGATTGGGACAAAATAATTATCAACCTCACCTACTATGCGGCGCTCCGCTTTGAACGATATGGTTGGAGATCAAATCTGCCGAAAGGTAATTCCCCGGCAGATGTAGCGCTTGGTGCAATCAGGAAAGTCTGGGATGGCACACGTGAATGGGACCCGGAGAGATACCCTGACCTACTGAAACATCTTAAATGGATCGTCAAAAGCGATATTGAGCACCTTTCTTCCTCGTTGGAACATAGGACAACAGGCAGGCAGCCTGTGGTTACCAAGGAAGATGGTGCAGAGGTCGAACTGGGAGAGACAGCCTGTGAGCATCCGCATTCGATCAATGAAAAGGTACTGACCCCAGAAGAGGAACTGATAGGCAAACAGAGAGAACACGTTGGAAAGAAGCTGATAGCTGAATTATCTGATGCTGTGGAGGGAGATGAGGATCTTGAACTGTTATTTATGTGCTTTGAGGATGGGATTGACAAGCCGGAGGCGATCGCTGATGAGACCGGCTGGGATATCAAGAAGGTGTATAATCTGAAAAAAAAGCTTCTCCGAAGAGCCGCTAAAATTGGAACAGAATCCAAGATAAAAAAGGAGGAGTTATGAAAAATGATAAGACTGTGTTCAACAGCTTCTACAATTTTTTAGAAGATACAGAGGGCCTGACTGAAGAGGATATGGCTTCTGCATTGAAAGATCATGGCGTCGATGTATCGGATCTGAAAATGAGGGTCGCCGATATTGTCCGGGAAGGTTCAGAAAAACGACGTTTGGCCTGGCGGGAATCCGCAACTAAAGAGCGCTCAAGGATTGAGATGCTACTTGATAGGAAAAAAGTGACCTCTGTACTGGTTGACCTCAAAACCAAGATTGACAGCATCTTGGCTGGAAATTTCGGCAAGGAAGCCGCAACATACGCTGAGGCATACTTCAGGAAAAGAGACAATTTGACAGAAAAGGACTTGGAAAGCCTGATTGAAGACCTCGAAGATCTGAACCTGTTGGATGGATCTGACGAGAAGGAATGATACAGATGCCCTCAAAGAGAGCAGCGGCGATAATTCATGACCGGAAAATCAGATACCCATCTGAAATCTATGTCCGTGATATCGCCATGTCTCTTGGAGCCTATGTCAGGGAAAGGGAATTGCATGGCTGTGAGGCAAGGCTTGTCCGGAAAGGGAGCATGGGCATTATCAGTGTGAATGATACGATCCCTGAGGAAGGCAGGAAAAGGTTTGCGATAGCCCATGAGATAGGCCATTTCGTTTTGCATACCGGTACTCAGCTGATCCTCTGCGATGAAGAGGACATGCACGCATGGAAAGATAGCAAAGCAAGGGAAATAGAGGCGAATGAGTTCGCTGCCAGCCTACTGATGCCCCATAAGATTTTCATAAGATACGTCAATAATGGCCAGCCGACATTCGGATCGATCAGCGATATATCGACAGAATTCCGAACGACTCTGACAGCGACGGCTCTCCGCTATGTCAGCTTGTCAAAAGAACCCTGTGCGCTTGTCGTCTCAAAAGGTGGATATATAAAATGGTACAGGAAATCCGATAGCTTCGATTTCCATGTGAAAGTCGGTGAAAAGTTGAGCTTTGATACATTTGCATTCGACCTTTTTGATGGTGTGGAACTCCCGAATGATCCTGATAGTGTTCCTGCGAGTGCATGGCTTGCTGGGGAGATCGATGATGCGTCAGACATTATCGAGCAGTCGGTCTCTCTCGGTGGCTACGGAGTTGTCCTGTCATTGCTTTCGATATACGATGATGTAAAAACTGCGTATCGACGGTATGATGAAGAGCCCGACGAACCGGAGTTCGATATGACAAACCCATTCACGCCTGACGGGAAAAGGTGGAAATGGTGATGAGCAACTTATTTACCTCTTAAGCTTTGAACAATATTCATACAGTATCTGCTATACTGATTTGGCGGTGCTGGCAATACAGACAACTGGTTTGATTTGTTCACGGTCGGCGCATACTTTGATAACCGGTACGATACTTTCCAATGTCGGGTTTCCAGACGGGCCAAGCATCCGACTAATGGCCGGTTTTTGTTTTTTGAGTTTTTTGCAGATTTCATCCATGGCACCGGTCGCATTGATGTAGTCTCGGAGCATCAGCTTGCCGGCTGTGATTTCACCATGCAAGATCATATTCAGGGATTAGACGATCAACCCCTTGCGAAAAACAGGATCGTTTTCAGCTCGGGTGACAATCAACTCTTTGAATTCTTTTGATAATGGCATTTTTCATCAATCTTTAGGTTGGCATCCTTGTCATGCATAATAACATATATGTTAATACTGACCAAGTAAAGAGGTCAGCTCGCTCTGGATACGAAAATAAACCTTGGAGTAGCCGGATGACTACGCAGAATCAATAACTTCAGAGCACCTTACCTCTGTGAAAAATAAAACGACACCAGCGTGGTTTCAAACATCACTATTTACTAACTCATAGGTGAGACGTAAATTACTTCCGGGATATTCTATCTCAGCCTTGTTGAGTTCGTCTAAAAGTGAGGCGATCGATCGATTGTCCGCCGGCGTCGAAGCATTGTGAATCCGAACAAGCAAACGATTGTTTTCCATATCGGGCAATAGGTCGGCATCGGTGACGAACAGCCCTTGCAACAGCCGCCTGGCATCGGACATATCCACCGTTGGACCGAGCAACATTGCCGCCATGGCCGTCTCCGCCCGATAGGCGATCATGCGCACGGTGTCCATCAGTCGCTTGCGACCCGGTAGCAGACGATTGAACTTGTCCTTTTCCTCAAGTTCCCCCCAGGTGATGTGTTTTGGCGTCTGTTTCAACTGTTCTTTCAACGTTGCCAGCTGATGTTCATGCTGGTCGATATCTTCCAGCAGCTCGCTTTTTCGCTTCAGCCATTTTTGGTATTTCTCCGGATTGGTTTCGCTTTCCGGGTGCATGGTCATTTCGCTAAAGCGTGATCGGCGGTAGCGCAGCCGGCTTTGTACCTGATTACGTCTACGGTTCAGTTCCCGCCAGCTGGGGTTGACCACTTTTTCGGTGTCAGGAATCTCAACGACGCCATATTCACAAAGCATATCAATTTCAAAGTGTTGCTTCATATAGCGAAAGAAGTTTTCCTGACACCACCGGGTAAACATGCGTACCGCCAGCTGGGTATGCGGCAGATCGTAGGCAGTGCTGATCAGACTGGTTTGATGACCCGAATCGGTCAGCTTGCGAACCTCTCGCACCCAAAACGCGTTCTTGCCCGAGCCCAGCAAACTGCCTATTTCGGCCACACGCATGGTGACCGTCTCGCCGCCGGGCATGATCACGGTTTTTTCCTCAAACCAACTCTCCGGCCACGGTTCGGCCGGGTGCTTATGATAGGTGATGCAGGCAATCCGATGCGTGCGCCACATCCTGGCAAAAAAGTCCGGGCTGTAGCCCTCCCGGTCGAAAACCAAAACGAAGCGACAAAGATGGGCGTTGGCTGCCAACGCCTTTTCATCAGGCTGATTGGGAACCTCGTCGAGCAGCCGTGGTACGATGTCGTGCTCGAGGACTTGGATAAGTCCGGGATCGATTGGCTTTTCGATCAGGAAAAAAGGCCGGCCGATGGCATCGTTGACCCAATAATCGGTCGTGCCTCGCAAACACAGCCGCTGCCGGGTGACATAGCGCCGCGGTAGTTTGGTCAGCTTGCCGTGATAAACGCGAACATGGCCATCGACGTAAAGGGTGCCGGCCGCATCGGGCTGGGCCTGCATCCAGTGCTTGCTAAGATGCGCGGCCCATATCTCGGCCGCATTAGCCTCACTCAACGTATCCATTTTTTTTCGCAGGCACCGTGCTTCCGGAACGCGATCCAGACCCAAAAGCTTACCGAATTCACCCGGCGGATTCTCGCGCAAGCGTTCAACGCTCTTGATCCGGCAAAGCGTCATGAAGGCCAGCACCAGCAAGATCTGGAAAATGGTGTAATACCCGCGGATCTTTCCCAAAAGAGTTTCAGCGCCTTCCAAAATACCGTTGGCCAAAAGCGCTGGCACGGCACACAAAATCCCTGCTTTGGGGACATCCAAGCAGGGCTCGAACCGCACTTGCGCTTCACCTTGACCCATTGAGGCCAAAGCCCGATCCAAAACTCGCGTGCAGGCCGTACCCATGCCCTTGGCCGCGGCCGCATCCACCGCGCTGCGCGATGATTTATCCGTGCCCGCCTTGGGTGTGGGTAGTTCGACAGATTGGCGCTCGTGCAAGCGTCCGTCGTTGATGGCCTTGCGGAAGGTATCGAGCTTAACACCTAATTGCTGAGCGGCATCGTGACGCGTGACGCCATGATCCAAAAGGGCCTGGGCTTGCTCGAGCATCTTCGGTGTCAGGATATGGCCTTTACGGCCACCTGGCTTTCTTTGAAAGAAAGCCTCTGGGCCTCCTTCTCGCAGTTTTTTCAGTGCCCGGTTGACGTTGCTTTTGGAAACACCGAAGGTCTCAATAATATCCTTGTGACGGCACGTTCCAGCGTTGATCATCATCGATGTAACCATCCTGAACAGCCGGTGGTCATCAGCAGCATGCGAATAGATCGGAGTTAACCCCATAAAGTAAGTCCATCGATCCTTGCTTCGATAAACGGACACCAGATCGCTGATTTGTGTGACGCCTTCTGGTATCAGCGGAAGAATTAATTGGGGCATGACACCTTCCTTATTGCTTTAACTACAGTGCAGTAAAATTTAAAGCTCTAATTATCAGAAAGGTATCATTATTATATTCCTGAAGAAAAATGAACATTCTTTTTTACTTGGAATAATAAGCGCATGAAATGCCAGCTAAAATTTAGTTTTTAACTCGTCAATGCTTTTGTAGGAAATCAAGTGCTCTGAACTTAGGTGGGGGTTCCTGACGGCTTTTTTGACGGCTTTTTGTTCCCTTAAACGGATTTTAACGGTCAAAAAAGGTAATAAAATCAGGCGGAATACGCGCCGACACGATCTCTCACGCCGGTAACACGGGTTCGAATCCCGTTGGGATCACCAAAAATAAAATCAGGCACTTACAAGCGATTGTGAGTGCCTTTTTTATTTCCTGAAAATGCCGTACCCCACACTATACCCCACACGTGGCAAGTAAAATGGGGTATAGTGATCAAGGCTTGTCGCGTTCATTCCATTCCACTATCGACTCCCTGATCTCAGCCCGCACCTAAATTTAATCCGACATCAACACCTCAATTATAGATCTCCACCATAAAAACCTGAAATAATACGCTATTTTTAACATTGAGGCACCCAACCCTATACGCCTATGGCAGATAATCCACTGCATTATCCCAAGGTATTTTTTGCCCACAGTGGGGAAAAGCGGGAGACTTGTAAGTTTGTGAGGCGTCAGTGTTAATGGGGGTATACGACGATGACATAGCGGATTATTAACTACAGACGAGGTCAACATGCCCCAAGACAAAAAAAACCATCGCAGATCAAACACCCCATCTCCCAGCTAACCCTATTACCGAGGATAAGGCCGCTCGATATCTGGGCGTGGCGAAACAGACATTACGTAATTGGCGGTGTGCCGGCAAAGGCCCAGCATATTTAAAGCTGTCGCCCGACCCCCGGGGACGTATTGCCTATTTAGTGGACGATTTACAATCGTATCGCGACCAATGCCGCATCGTGCCGGGAGCGCCGAAATGATAACCCCACCCAAAGCAACGCATGCGGAACGAGACGATTTTGACATTGTAGCCGAACAGCGGCTCATCGACATTTTGACCCAATTGCTCGATTTTGCGCGTGATCCGTGGTGTCGTGGCGAGATCGAGGCGATGATCGGCGAGCATGCGCGACTCATTATGACTATCGAGGGTTGATTGAGATGCAAGCGGCTAAGATGACATACGAGTTCGATATTGATTCCGTTCTCGACAAATTTCGGGCGGTCCTGGACGAGGCCGGTTTAATCCCCGGTGAGATCGTGCCGGATGGTAGATTGCGGCGATGCGGTACGACGACTCATCCAAAGTCTACCAATGGCTGGCAAGTTCTCCATAGCAATCCTTTTGCCGGTGCCTATGGCGACTGGGCAACAGGCATATCCGATACATGGGGTATGGATGGCCAGACCATATCGTCGGCCGACCGTGAGAGATTACGTGAGGAAATACACAGACAGCGCCAAAAGCGCGAGGCAGCCCATTTATTAAAAATCCAATTGGCTGCAACTAAGGCTCGTAAATATTTGTCCGGTATCCATCCAGCAACGGGGCTCAATTCCTATCTCGAGCGCAAAGGATTTGATCCCTGCCCAGGTTTGCTGGCGGATGGTGATCTTCTTGTGGTGCCGGTGTTGGACCCCGACCACGGTCAGATCATTTCATTCCAACGGATTGCCCCGGATGGCTCGAAACGGTTCATGGCTGATGGCCATACCGCTTGCGGCTACTTTGCCATTCGTTGCGATGATGGACCTTTAGTTATTTGTGAGGGGATAGCAACCGGATTGTCCATTTACATGGCGACCGGGCGAACCGTGCTGGTGGCCTTTAGCCCCAGGAACCGCGTTACGGTTGCCCAAATGGCGCGAGAACGTTATCCCGACCGTCCTATTATAATAGCAGGTGATAACGACACTGACACCGAATCTAAGACCGGAGCGAATCCAGGCGTCAAAGCGGCAACCGAAGCGGCATCGGCTGTCAACGGATTGGTGGCGATCCCCGAGCAGTCATGCACCCTCGATAAATACAAAGCGCCGTTGAGCAGGTGTGAGACCGAACAAGTTGTAGAGATGGCGCCAAAGATTCAGGCTATTCGCTCTGAAAGACTCACACGCGGAAAAGCGATATTAACCCTTCGAGCAAAAGCGGGCAACCCGAAAAACGATATCAATGAAATAATCCGCCAAGTTCAAGACCTCGAGGATTCTCTTCCTGAAATACCGATCCCACCCCGCCTATTCGTTGATGACATTACCCCCGAAGGGCTGGTGGAATTCATGGGGCAGCAAGGCGGTCGCGCGGCGATCCTTGAGGCTGAGGGCGGAATCTTCGAACTGATTTCAGGATTATACACAAATGACAAGGCAAATTTAAATGTTTGGCTAAAAGCCTGGAGCTGTGAGAAAATTTCTGTTGACCGCAAATCGAAAGACACCATCCATATCGACAAACCAGCACTATCCATGGTGTTGCTTCCCCAACCAGACGTTCTCCGCGTCATCGGCAACAAAGATGGTTTCCGTGGGCGAGGTCTTCTCGGTGGCTTTCTGTATTGCCTACCCCAATCAAGACTCGGCCAACGCCTTATCGAAACACCGCCAATCCCTGCCCGTAGTTTGAGCGCTTACGAATCGAAGCTGCTGGAGATCGTCGAATCTCCATGGGCCACGGACGAAAACGGCAACGAAACCCACCATGTAATCCGTCTCTCCCAAGACGCCTACAAACGATGGGTGACGTTTGCTGACTCCGTCGAAGCCGAACTCGGGGATGGCGGAGAACTCTTTAACATGACCGGCTGGGCCGGCAAACTGCCCGGGCAGGCAATTCGACATAAGCCATTTGTGACTCCCGGCTAAATGTGCCAAGGACGCATATCCTTCATTCCTTTAGCGCTACGCCACAAAAGTTGACAAATTTAAAAAAATTTACTATTTTGTCAACCATAAGCTGGGGGAGGAAAAACAGATGGGGGAAAAATTCGGACAGCGCCTAAAGGTTGCGCGAAAAATGGCCGGTATGAGCCAGCAAGCACTTGCAGATGCAACCGATAACAGAGTGACCAAACAGGCAATAAGCAAGTATGAAAAAGGTCAAATGGAGCCTGATAGCGGGAACCTGTTAGCTCTTGCAAACGCCCTTGGTGTTGGAAGTGGATATTTTTTCAGGGAGTCAGGTATCAATCTGTCCGGTATCGAGTTTCGCAAAAAATCAAAGCTTGGGCAAAAGGAGATTAATCGTATTGAATGTCAAACTCTTGATTTTTTAGAGCGTTACATCGAAATTGAAGAGATCGTTGGACAGCGGATCATTTTCAATAATCCACTCAAAGATTTCCGAATCCGGTCCTATAAAGATGTTGATGCCGCTGCAGAAAAATTAAGGGACGAGTGGGATCTTGGTGAAAGCCCCATTTCCAACCTCATGGAATTGTTAGAGGACCGGGGGATCTGTGTTTATGAGATTGAAGCCAGCGACAGCTTTGATGGTCTATCAGGTTTTGTTGGTGATATCCCGGTCATTATTCTTAACCAAGCCTTCAATTTGGTCCGTAAACGATTCACTTTAGCCCATGAGTTGGGGCATATCCTACTGAAATTTCCGAAACACGAAGCCTTTGAGCCAAAGCTCAAGGAAAAGATGTGCCATGCTTTTGCGGGCGCCTTTTTATTGCCTTATAGCGCGATTTCTTCAGAATTGTTCGGCAAGCGTCAGAACATTGTAGAATGGGAACTAAAAAAGCTCAAAGGTGTTTATGGCATATCCATGGCCGCCATAATGGCTCGCGCCCACAACTTAGGACTAATTTCTGATAATCGGTATAAACGCTTTTGCATCCACGTAAATACTATGGGCTGGCGTCAAAATGAACCAGGTGAGTACGTTGGAAAAGAGCGGGCCAATCGATTCAAGCAATTAATATTTTATGCTGTGGCTGAAGATATTGTTACCATGTCTAAAGGTGCTGAACTCCTTAATGTTAAATTGCCTCAATTTCGCAGAAAGTTCCAATTGGTGGCATGAAAATCGTCGTAAACGATGCCAATATTCTTTTCGATCTGCTTGATATCGATCTTATCGACGAATTTTGCAGGCTTCCCTGTGAAATGGTGATTACGGACGCTGTGTTGGGAGAATTCGATGAGGATACTTTGAACGGTTATCATTCGGCTTTTGATAGCGGCCAAATCCTGATTCACCAACTCACATCAGATCAATTAAAAGAGGTTGTGGATGTTGGGAAACCACACTCGTCCGCCCTCTCTTTCCCCGACTGTTCATGTCTTTATCTTGCCAGAAAACTGTTCGCTATTCTGCTTACAGGCGATAAACCTCTTCGAAATGCCGCAATAACAAACAAAATCCAGGTTCATGGCAGCCTTTGGATAATGGACCAATTAGTCAAAGAAAAGATAATCGATAACAAAAAAGCTCACGCAAAAATGGTTTTATTGATGAAGATTAACAAGAGGTTACCCATTCATGAATGTGAGAAACGGCTCAAACGTTGGGGTAAATTATAGATGAACCCATGCATTGCATGTAACTTAAAAATGGAAATGAAAGCTTGAGACTCGGAATAGGGGAGTAAACGGTGAGAATTCAGTAATGGGCATCATCTCTATTCTCGTTTGCAAAGCCACACAATTATTTGATGATAAAAAAAGCTCACAATGGCATTTACAACGGCGAAATATCTGCAGGATCGCTACTTGTCAACGAAAGCAGATCGATTGTACACTTGCTTTTAAAGAATGTTGAAGCAAAGCTAAACGGCCGGCTTTGGTTATGGGAGTTTTTCCATTCTTGTTTAACGTTGCCCAATGATAGGAAGCAGGCGAAATAATGACCGTACAATATACAAATCGGACCGGAAAAACATATTATCTCTGTGAAGGAAAAACCAAAACAGGAAAGCCTCGATATTTTTTTTCATTGCAGCAAAATGGGAAGGGCGATTCGGTTGAACATGTTCCTGAAGGCTATGAAATTTATGAGCATCCAGGCAATGCTCAGGTTTTTCTGAGGAAGAAACGTCCCAAAGTCATCACGGATATCGAAAAACATCTCGTCGAGAAGCATGTGAAAAAGTTGAAGCGTTCAAAGCGCTATCGTGTGGATTGCAAAGACGATTTCATCACCATTTATGAATCAAATACTGATATTGGTAAACTGAAAAGCGTGTTGGGCGATTTTTTGAAACATATGCCCCTTCGTCCTGGAGAGACCGCTGATGAAGCCATGGATACTATTGTCGGTGCTGCTAATCAAAATTACACTGCCATGCTGAGATTTCATCTGGTTGATAAAAAACGGCGCACATTCATGGCAGAACGTTTCTGTTTCCGTGGCGCTATTGATGATTGGGTCTTTTTAGGCGGTCCTGATGATTTAAAAAAACTGGCCGGAAAATATATAACACTTCTTGGGACTGATAACTTCTTTGATCTATTGTACTTTTAAAGCCTGCTGTCTGATGGCTGAAAAGCGACAAGGCCCCCGGGGCAAGAGACCTTGTCTGTAGAACAAAGAGGTGTTGGAGATCGATTAAAATTTATTTTGGCATCTCGATTCCCAAAAGACAATGGTTTTTTATTTTGGCGGTTGGTCCGGACGGGCAGGCGGATTTTTTTCAATGGCGTTCAGAATATCCGCGATCATTTTAAAATCTGCTGGCTTTTGGTAGATAAGCCATTAAAACGAAAAAGAGCCAAGAGCAGATTTGACCCCTTACTCGGCCCTTAAATATCGTATCGTAAGTTGTGTTCGCGCGAAGCAGCGCATAACGCAAGAGCAGCGGCAAATACTTGACAATCGTTTGATTGTAAGCCATTCGCTATTCGTGATTCGCGAATAAAGAATGGGGCGTGAAATGATACTTAAACCTCAGGATGTGTTGATTGCGGCAAAACTGGTCGTAATCGGTGGGAATAAGTGGTCCTACGGGCGTATGGCAACCACGTTGTGGATGAGTCCATCCGAGGTTCATGCAGGTGTGAAGCGGCTGATTAAGGCGAACTTGGCAACAGTCCAGCGAGATTGCATCACCCCGAATGCACGAAATATGGAATCGTTCCTGTTTTATGGGCTGCCTTATGTATTTGTGCCTGACCTGTGAGAAATCACCCGAGGTATGCCGACGGGCTATGCGGGACCGGTGTTATCATCATTTTTCGAGACTGGTGACGATTTACCACCGGTGTGGCCGGACCCGGATAGCAACGTTCGGGGACAGTCGTTTTCACCATTGTACAAGTCTGTCCCCAAGGCAGCACGTGAAGACGACAAGCTGTATGAATTGCTGAGCCTGATCGATGCTATCCGCGGTGGGCGGGCGCGGGAGCGCCAGATAGCCTGTGACGAAATAAAAAAGTGGATGGATATGAAAGTTTGAAGTTTGAAAAGAGGTCGAATCTACAATGATGGCCAACACCAGTGGTCGGGTCAATCTTGGTGACGATCTACTGACCAACCTGACCAAGCTCAAGCTGATTCAAGACGGGCGTCCCACGCTGGCGGCCATGCTCCTTTTCGGCAACCATGGCTACACCCTGCACATCGGCCGCTTCAAGGCCGCCGATACCATTTTTGATGATTTACTTATCAAAACACCGCTGACAACCGCTCTTGACGAAGCCATGATTTTCATCAAGAAACACATCAACCTCTCATACGATTTCGACGGCAGCCTGCAACGCAAGGAGCGCTGGCAGTACCCTCTCGAGGGATTGCGGGAGCTTTTGCTCAATGCCGTCGTCCACCGGGATTACAAGAACACATCGGATATCGTTATCAAGATTTTCGATGATCGAATCCTTTTCACCAGCCCGGGTCGCATTTACGGCAATCTGACTATTGAGGACCTGGAACGGGACGACTACGTAAGTTCCATTCGTAACAAACTATTGGCGGAAGCCTTCTATCTGATGGGCGAGATAGAAAAATACGGCACGGGCTTCGTACGGATCAGGCAATGGCTGAAGGCATATCCCGACGTGGGTTATGAGATCAGTGAAATGGGTGACTTTCTTCGGATTCAGGTTTTTCTGATAACTGGAGGCGACCTAAAAAACGACCTAAAAAGCAAGCCCAGCGACCTAAAAAACAACCTAATAAATCAACTGAATCTGCCAGACAGCCAAAAGCAGATTCTTTTAGCAATTGTCGAAAATCGGTTTGTCACTCAGCAGCAATTGTCCGAGAAGATTGGTATTACACCGAAAAACATCCGTAATAACATGGAAAAATTAAAGCGGCGGGGGTTGCTGGAAAGGGTTGGTCCGCTGAAAGGCGGCCATTGGAAGGTGATATTGCCAGAATAGTGAAGGGTGAAGTTTGAAGGGTGAAGAGGGAAAAAAGAAGTTTGAAGAGGAAAGTTTGAAGTTTGAAGTGAAGCAGGTCTTCGATCTTCACACTTCATTCATTTTTTCAAACTTCCCAAAGGATTTTGTAATGGCCGATAGAATAACTACCCTTTCAGAGGGGAAAACCCTTGAGTTCAAACGTGACCTATCCTCTCCTCGACCGATCTTGAAGACGCTGGTGGCATTCTCCAATACAGCGGGAGGACGGCTGTTGATAGGCGTGGATGATGACCGCCGGGTTGTCGGCGTGATGCATCCGCTGGATGAGGAAGAGCGGATTTGCAGTTTGATTGCGGACTCGATTTCTCTTCGCCTGGTGCCCAATGTGGAGTTGATGACCCTGGATGACAAGACCGTTCTGGTGGTGGAGGTGTTCCTCCGCGGTTTGCGCCCCCATTACCTGAAGGCAGAAGGGCCGGAAAGTGGCGTGTATGTTCGGCTCGGTTCCACCAATCGTCAGGCGGACCGGGAATTGATTGGCGATTTGCGTCGTTCTGCCGAAGGGGTCGCTTTTGACGAACTCCCAATGCCGGATTTGTCTCAAGACGATTTGGATGTGGCGGCGATAAGGGATCAATTTCGTGATCGCCACCATCTGGACGAAGAGGCGCTTTTTTCTCTGAAGCTGCTGACGCGCGAACAAGGGCGAAGCGTTCCCACCAAAGGGGCTGTTTTATTGTTTGGGAAAGATCGGATCCGGCTCTTTCCCGATGCCTGGATTCAATGCGGCCGCTTTGTCGGGCGGGACAAGGCCGACATATTCGATCACATGGAAACGCGCGGTCATCGCACGGGTGTTTCGCGAACTGAATCTGATCGTACAATGGGGCAGCGGCGTCCGTCGAATCATCAAGGAGGCTGAAGCCTTGGGCCTTCCCGAACTGCAAATCAAAGAAATTGGCATGCGAATGCGCATTACCGTGACATTGGCGGAACCGATTTTGACTTCAGCTGCAAAAAACGGGAGGGTGGAATCACAGCCAGAGTCACGGCCAGAGTCACAGCCAGAGTCGCTTCGTGTCCGCATAATTCGTTTGATAGAAGACGGCGCGCTTTCCAAATCTGAAATATCCAATCGACTCGGCCAGAAAGTAATTTCCGGGCAGTTGAACAAGGTTCTCAAGGCTCTGCTGGAGGAAGGGATCGTGGAATACACTATTCCTGATAAGCCGAATAGCCGGTTGCAGAAATACAGGATAAAAGTCTGAGGTTTGAGAAGAAGGTGACATTCAATTCGGATCGGAATTGGCAAATGATTGATAATGAACTAAAATCGCTTTTGGATCTCACAAGACCTGATGCCCTTTGGGCATAACTGTATTCCCGTTTCTATAATCCAATACTTTAAAAAAGAGCTAAGAGCAGACTTGATATCCCTTACCCAAAAAAACATTGCCGAGATGAACGACTATGTCGAGGATCGGCAAAAGTACTGGCGCGATTCACACTTTCAGGCCGCACTCCATCCTTCCACGCGGCTGATTGCGGTCATGGAAGGACGGGCGCTTCGACAGCAGGGGGATTCTCATAAATGAATGTCACTGAAAGCCAGGTTGTTACGCTGATCCATCGTGGGGAGGGGATAGCCTCGGAATTTAAAACTTGCCGGGACAGGCTTAACCGGGATATCTATGAAACCGTATGCGCTTTTCTCAATCGACACGGCGGAACGTTGTTGTTGGGCGTCCGCGATTCCGGCGCAATCCAGGGGGTCGATCCGGATGCGGTGGCTCAGATCAAAAAAGACTTCGTTACCACCATCAACAATCCCCAGAAAATCAATCCGCCGGCGTATCTCTCGATTGATGAAATCACCGTTGACCGAAAAACAATCCTGCACGTTTTTGTCCCGGAAAGTTCCCAGGTTCACCGGTGCAATGGACGTATCTACGACCGCAATGAAGACGGGGATCTGGATATTACCGATCACACCGAACAGGTAGCCCACCTTTACCAGCGAAAGCAGGCGACCTATACTGAAAACAACGTGTTCCCACGTATCCGGGTAGATGATCTACGCATCGATTTAATTGAAAAATGTCGCAGATACGTGCGAATCAATGCGGACAACCATCCCTGGGTGGAAATGGATGATCGGCAACTTCTCAAAAGCGCTCAGCTTTATCTGCCTGATCCGAAAACCGGCGTGCATGGGGTAACCCTGGCCGGCGTAATGTTGTTTGCTCCCGATCAGCTCATTCTTCAGGTTTGCCCAGCCCATCGCACCGATCTGATTCTGCGTAAAGTGAATGTGGATCGCTATGATGATCGCGACCTGGTGCGCACCAACCTCATAGACAGCTATGATCGGATAATGGCTTTCATACAAAAGCATTTACCGGATCCGTTTTATCTGGAAGGCATTGAACGAAGAAGCCTGCGGGATGCCATTTTCCGGGAAGTGGCGTCCAATATACTCATTCACCGGGAATATATGAGTGGCGTTCCCGCTCGGATGATCATCGAATATGGCCAGGTCACCTCGTATAACGCGAACCGCCCGCATGGTTTCGGTGTTTTGGACCCGAAAGCATTTAGCCCCTATCCCAAGAATCCGGTAATCGGCGCTTTCTTCCGGGAAATTGACCGGGCCGACGAATTGGGTTCCGGCATGCGCAACCTGATGAAGTATGGCAGGAAATACGGTGGCGCCGATCCGAAACTGATTGAAGGCGATGTATTTCGCATGATCATCAGTGTTCCGGAATTTGATGCTGCTGGAAAACGGCTCGAACAAGTAACCCAGCAAGTAACCCAGCAAGTAACCCAGCAAGTAACCCAGCAAGTGAAACGGCTGCTGGTTGAAACAAAGGGGTCAATGTCGAGAGCGGAGCTGATGGCTTCACTATCTTTAAAAGACAGGGTCAACTTCATGCGTAATTACCTTGAGCCCGCATTGGCGCTTGAATTGATCGAAATGACCCAACCGAATTCTCCCCAAAGCCCGACGCAGAAATACCGCCTGACGGAAAAGGGGCTGCGATTGGTTAAGGGGGATTAAAAAAGAACAATGAGACCGTATAAACATGTAAAAAGCGATAAGAATGGCGATGACCAGTAGCCGTTGGAAAACAATAACACAATCCGAATATCCCTGGGAGCGTGAGGCGCTTGAGTTCATAAAAGAACGTCTGCCTGATCGGGAACCCTATAGGAGTTAGTTAGTCGACTATTTCATAATCCATTTAAGATCATTGACTTATCGCCTGATCAAACCTAAAAATAATTCTGGGGTAAGTCTCATTTTGTATGGCTAAATGGGATCCGGCATTGGAAAGAATGAATCCAGATGTAGTTGGCCAATTCTATAAGTCCAATATCCACTATCAAGGTTTAATAGAAGTGCCTCGTGATAGTGAAAAAGCATTAAAAGGTAACGATGAAACTCAACTTTTTGAATATTCTGAAATGCCAATAGATCAAAAGCGCATTGCTCAAGATTACCGATTAATAAGTAAAAGAGTTATTGAGTATTAAAAATAGGGGCCATGCTGTGCGTGGTCCGTCCCAAACCGAATGCCAAATGGAAAGTTAAAAAACTGGAAATTGAACTATGCAAGAACAGGCACGCGCACTGCTACAGCAATCATTGGACGATCCACATGCGGAGTTCAGGGACGGTCAGTGGGAATGTATCTCGGCTCTGCTGGATCGACGCCGCCTGCTGGTGGTTCAACGCACCGGTTGGGGCAAAAGCATGGTCTATTTCCTGGCTACCCGCATACTGCGTGATCAGGGTGCCGGCGCGGCCCTGCTGATTTCTCCCTTGCTTTCCCTGATGCGCAACCAGATTCTGGCCGCCGAACGCATCGGCATCCGTGCCGCCACCATCAACTCTTCCAACCGTGATGATTGGGAACAGGTCAAGCAGCAGCTACACGACGGTCTTGTGGATATTCTTTTGATTTCACCCGAAAGACTGGCCAACGACGATTTCCGGGAAAATGTCCTGCTGCTGGTGGCAGACAAGATTGGCCTGTTCGTGGTAGACGAGGCACATTGCATTTCCGATTGGGGGCACGATTTCCGGCCAGACTACCGCCGCATCGTTAGGGTGCTGCAAGCTTTGCCCTCAAATATTCCGGTACTGGCCACCACGGCTACGGCAAATGACCGCGTAGTACAGGATGTAGCCAATCAACTCGGTCATCTGCAAATCGAACGGGGACCGCTGGTCCGGGAATCTCTGCGCCTCCAGAACATCTGGCTTCCCAGCCCGGTGGCCCGCATGGCCTGGTTGGCCGAGCAACTGCCGCGCATTCCAGGCAGCGGTATCATTTACACCCTGACAATCCGGGATGCGGAACGGGTGGCCCAATGGCTGCGGCTAAACCACATCGATGCCTGGGCCTACCATTCCAACGTGGAAAGTCGTGAGGAACTGGAAACCCGTCTTCTGGACAATCAAATCAAGGCCCTGGTAGCCACCGTGGCCCTTGGCATGGGATTCGATAAACCGGATCTCGGGTTCGTGATCCATTTTCAAAGGCCGGGCTCCGTGGTGCACTACTACCAGCAGGTGGGCCGGGCCGGTCGCGCACTGGATTCGGCATTCGGGGTGCTACTGGGCGGCCATGAGGACAAGGATATCACCGATTTTTTCATCAATAACGCATTCCCGCCCCAGATGCACGTCGAACAGATCCTGTCGGCCCTCAACGCGGCGGATAATGGCCTCTCAATTCCCATGCTCGAAAAGCAACTGAACCTTAAAAGAGGGGATATCACCAAAACGCTCAAGTATCTTTCCGTGGAAGCGCCAACACCGGTCGTCAAGCAGGGCCCCCGATGGTACGCCACTCCCGTTGATTATGCCATGAATCAAGAGACCATCGATCAGTTGTGCAGCCTGCGCCGGGCTGAACAACAGGAAATGCTCGATTACATGCAGACCGGTGATTGTCTGATGCAATTTCTGGCCAGGGCGTTGGATGATCCGTATGCCGAGCCATGCGGCAGGTGCGTCAATTGTGTGGGGAATCCGCTATTACCCACCGATGTTGACACCGATCTTGCCAATGCGGCAGCCCAATTCCTGCGCCGCAGCTTCCAGATTATCATACCACGCAAGCAATGGCCCAGCGGTACGGCATTTCCGGAATACGGATTTTCAGGTAGAATAGCCCAAGATCAGCTCGCCGATGAAGGACGGACCTTGTGCCTGTGGGGGGACGCCGGCTGGGGCGAGATGGTTAAAAAAGGCAAATTTCGGGATGAGCGATTTTGTGATGAGCTGGTCGAGGCCTGTGCCAAAATGATTGAAATGTGGCAGCCGCAACCTTCTCCTCAATGGCTGACCTGTGTGCCTTCACTGCGACATTCCGATCTGGTTCCTGACTTTGCCAGGCGTCTGGCCGGTCGGTTGAGCATTCCCTTTATGGAAGTGGTGAGAAAAATCAAGGACAATCATCCCCAAAAGGAGATGCAGAACAGTTTTCTTCAGGCCAACAACCTGGATGGCATTTTTGAAATCGATGATTCTTCGCTGCCCGAGGGGGCGGTATTGTTAATCGACGATCTGGTGGATTCACGCTGGACGTTTACGGTCATCGCCGCGCTGCTTAAGCGTGCAGGATGTCCGGCCGTGTTTCCCATGGCCTTGGCCATGAGTTCACCAAGGGGTTCATGATATATGGTTACCGACATGCAACACCTTACGGAAGATGCAAAAGCGATCCTTCTCTTATGCGGTCGCTTCACCAGCGATAATAAAAATACCAAGGCGGAAAAGCCGCTGAGTTTGGGAGAGTACAATCGGTTGGCCGACTGGATGGTGAAGAGCAAGCTGCGGCCGGCCGATTTGCTGCAATCGCCTCCCGATACGAATAAATTAGGTGCGGCCTTAAATATAGATGGTCATCGTATTCAGGGGCTTCTCTCACGGGGGGCGGCCATGGCCTTGGCCGTGGAAAAATGGAGCCACAACGGCATCTGGATCGTTTGCCGCAGCGATAAGCAGTATCCTTCGCGCCTGAAAAAGCATTTGAAACGCCAGGCGCCGCCGGTGTTGTTCGGCGTGGGGGATATCGGCTTGCTGAATCTGGGTGGTCTTGCGATTGTCGGGTCGCGCAACGTGGACGCCGAGGGCGAATCCTTTACCCGCAAGGTGGCCCGGGCTTGCACGGAAGCTGACATGCCCGTAGTCTCCGGAGGCGCTCGAGGGGTGGACCAAGTAGCCATGCTATCCGTCCTGGAAGCCGGTGGCAAGGCTGTTGGCATTTTGGCCGACAGCTTGCAAAAAGCAGCACTGGCGGGTAAATACCGGCAGGCAATCCGAGAAAAACGATTGGTGCTGATCTCCCCATTTCATCCAGGCTCGCGATTCAATGTGGGCAACGCCATGGGGCGCAATAAGTACATTTATGCGCTTGCCGATTCTGCGCTGATCATCAGTGCAGAAATCAAAAAGGGCGGTACCTGGACTGGCGCCACGGAAGAGTTGAAACGCGAGGGGCACCGACCGATATTTGTCCGCGCGGGCGGCAGTGTTCCGCCAGGCAATCCTGCATTGGCCGAAATCGGGGCGCAACCTTTCCCGGAACCTCCATGGGAGGAGGGTCTAAAAAAACTGCTCGTCGAAGCGGAATCCCCTGTTTCAAGCATCCGAAAGCCATCGCAACAATCCCTTTTTGGCGGTGAACGTCGACCGGCCGCGGCTGCATTTGTAAAAGAGGAGCCCGCTACTTTTAATGCGGTAACCGATATACAAATCGATTCATCGACCGCTGCTACAACCGATAGCAAGCCTGGGCCAAGGCTTAGCATTTATGATGCGGTCCTGCCGGTTTTGTTGGCCGCCATGGAAGACTGGATATCATCCAAGGATCTATCCGGGAAACTGGCCGTGCGTCAGCCACAATTGGATGACTGGTTGAAACGGGCCTTGGAAGAGGGTGTTCTTGAGAAGAAGACGCGTCCTGTGCGTTTTCGGAGAAAACAGGGGACGCCATGTCGATCCGGCCTCACGTGAAGGCGCAGTGAAAGCGAAGAAGGGTGACTAAGGGCTCGCGAAGAAATAAGTTCACATACCCGTCGCCGATCCATCCCGACCGGCGGCGTTGCCGTATCGGCGAGGGTCGGACTGTGGGATGGGGGCCACGCTAAGAGATAGAAATAAAAGAAAAAAATGAACATTAAAGATCCTCTAATTAGACGCTGTACTTGAAGAAGGTCCAAAACTACTCATGTGGTACGATCAGGAGGTAACGAGAATGGGAGGGGAATGAAATGACAGATAAGTGGAATTTCCCGGGAAGCAAATGGTGGAAGTTTGATTTCCACACACATACTCCCACGTCGAATGATTACGGCCGTGGTGATGATTCTTTCAAAAGCATCGAACCGGAAAAATGGCTCCAAAATGCAGTGGATTCCTGTCTCGACTGTGTGGTGGTCGCCGATCACAATTCAGGCGGCTGGATTGATGGATTGAAGGCCAAGAACCAGGAACTTCGAGACCGCGACACCAAGCCTGACTGGTACAGGGAGCTGACTGTTTTCCCGGGGGCTGAGATTACGGTTGCCAACAGCAGCAGCCGCGTTCATCTGCTTGCGGTTTTTGATCCGAGTTGCGATAGTCAGACGGTGACCGGCGTTCTGGGATCATGCGGGGTTACCGCCGGATCGGTTGAATTGGGGACGGCGGTTGAATTCAGTCTAAATCGCTGAACGGCTCTCCCGTCTCCCGCAAAGAGGAGAAGAACGCGAAGGGGCATGCCTGTCAAAAATCGGTCAGAGAGAATTTTATCGCTATGATCCCTTTAGAATTTGTTTCGGTGACCCATTGCTTAACAGAAAGAACAAAGTGGTTGAGGCTGGCCTGATTTTTAATTCCCTATAATTCGAGGGAATTAAAATCCAGATTATCGTCTCTCATCTAATTGTTTAGAAATCCAGGCCGGATTTTTTCGCATTGGCAAAACAGCAACAACATAAGCTATCTTTTCAACCACATCGTAATAGATCGCATATGGAAAGCGCTTGGCAAACATTTGGAACAGACCAAGCTTTTTGGAATGAATTCCAGCGTAAACGATCAAAGATTCAATATCAGCGACCATGCAATCCCAAAAATAATTGCCGACACCAAGTTCTTGAAGGTCATAAAAGGCTTTTCCCTCATTCAAGTCATCAACGGCTTCTTGCAATACTAAGACATCTTCAACCTTCATTGCTCCGGCTCGCCTTAAGCTTGGATATTGAGATGAATTTTGCACTACCATCAGCGATAGCTTTTTTCCTTTGTTCCAATATGCGTGTGTGCCATTCAGGGGTATTAATTTCACCGCCCTCATAGAGCATGGAATCCCAGAGGGCTTCCATTGCCTGGATGCGTTCAGCACTGCTTAATTTTTTTAACTCATCGATATTCATTGGATAGCCTCTATTAAAACATAATGGTTATGCCCAAACTGATTTTTGAATGCCTTGGCATATATTGGCACTGCTGGACCAAGCATATCGGAAAATAAATAGTTTTCAATCAAAAACTTAGTAAATGAATACAGATAATTATATTCCATATCAAAGCTTCTATCAAATTAAATGTGGGAAATTGTCACGCTTAGTCATGGGAGAGAAACGATTCGGTGGAACCGACGCGATTATCCCATGTTCATGGTCACGCGTAACAATCACATGCTCCGCCACAGGAATACGAAATAATCGGCCGGCTTCAACCAACTCCTGGGTCAGTTCTATATCATGATCGCTCGGCGTCAGGCTGCCACCCGGATGGTTATGGGCCAGGGTGACGGCTGAGGCGTTGAGAAGCAGTGCCTCTTTGAATATCACACGAGGGTCAACCACCGTAGCTGAAAAACCACCTTGGGAAACCAGTTTGGACCCCAAAAGCCGATAGCGTCGATTGATGTAAAGCGCCACAAATTTTTCCAGGGTGTCGGCACTATATTGCGGGGGGCGGGGACGGGCAGCGCTAAGCAATCGTAATGAAACAAAAAATGTTGAAAAATAGGGCTTATATCGGGTCTATATCGCGATTTTTGGGGCCGAAAATAGCCTTATTGGTGGGGCGTCCTTCACCGCGAACAAAAGTGCCACGGCAATTTTGGCAGTTTTTCCTCGCGGCCTGCTTTTTTGCGTGAGCGTCCAAATTCGGCCATGCATTGAAAAAAGTGCTGGGATTGTCTATTAAATCTTAATAACAACAATTAGATGCTGATCTGACCGTATGGTGCCGAATCCTTATATTGGCCTTTCCATGCGGTATGAACCATACCCAAAGGCTCGACGAAGGAGCTTGCAACGTGAAAATCAACCAACTGATCCTAAAAAATTACCGGGGTGCCATCGACCTGCCCTTGGAATTTACCGACCGGGTAAACGTCTTTTTCGGTATCAACGGCGCCGGAAAGTCGACGGTTATCGATGCACTGGCCATTGCGCTTTCCTGGGTCGTGGGCAGGATTCAGTACGCCAAAGCCTCCGGTCGTCCCATCTCCGAGAATGACATTACCAACGGAAAATTATTCGCATCCATTGAGTTTGCCTGTACCGACGACGAACAAAAGTTCGAATGGAAATTATTGAAAACGCGAAAAGGGGTTCGCCTGCCATAGGAACGCAGCAACCTTTCGTCGCTGAAAACCTATGCCCAACGGTTTCAAAAAGAGATCGATCAGGAGGCGGGAAATATCAATCTGCCCTTGTTCGTTTATTATCCAGTCAATCGCGGCGTTTTGGATATTCCGTTGCGTATTCGGGGAAAGCATCGTTTTACCCTTTTTGCGGCTTACGATGACGCATTGACCAGTGGCGCCAATTTCAGGACCTTTTTTGAATGGTTTCGGGAGCGCGAGGACCTGGAAAACGAGAACCGGAAATATGTGGGCGAATTGTTTCAGCTGGAGGGGGTTGAGTTTCCGGACCCTCAACTGGAAGCGGTTCGCAGTGCCTTGAAACAATTTTTGCCTCAATTCGATAACCTCAGTGTACGCCGCAGTCCCCTGCGCATGGAAGTCCAAAAAGAGGGCCGGGTACTGACGGTCAACCAGCTTTCCGATGTCGAAAAGTGTTTGATTGCGATGATCTGTGATCTGGCGCGTCGTCTGGCCATTGCCAATCCATTGCGAAAACAACCGTTGGACGGCGAAGGCGTCGTCCTGATTGATGAAATCGATCTGCATCTTCATCCCAAATGGCAGCGAATGGTGGTTCCCCGGTTGCTCCAAGTGTTTCCAAATTGCCAGTTTATCATTTCAACCCACTCCCCCCATGTCATCACCCACGTGCCCCCGGAAAATCTTTACCGGCTTAAACAGGTGGATGAGCAGATCGTGGCCTCAAGGCCGTCGGAATCATACGGCAAAAATGTCGACCGAATTCTCGAGGACCTGATGGAACTCGAAACCACGCGACCGGATTCGGTCAAGGCGAAACTGAATGACATCTTCAAAAAAATCGATGACGGTGAGCTTTCGGAAGCCCGGGAACGGATTGCCGCACTGAAGCATGAGATCGGCGAAGACCCTGAAATGGTGAAAGCGGATGTGTTGATCCGGCGCAAGGAGATTCTTGGTAAATGAAGCATATCGTCAAGGGGGATGAGCCACGGGAGCTTGCAGAGTGGAAAGCCTTGGAAAGCGAAGACTGGCAACCGACATACAGGGACATGCCCGGTGAAATAAAAGCGGCGCTCAAGCAGGCGTTGATGACCGAGCAAGGCCATACCTGCTGTTACTGTGAATGCCGCTTGGCTGAAAACGATTCTCACATCGAACATTTCAAACCACAACGTGATCCCACCGTCGATGCCTTGGATTTTTCCAATATGCTCTGCTCTTGCCAGAACCGTTTGAAGAAAAAGGAACCCAAATTTTGCGGGAATTTGAAAGGCGGCTGGTTTGATGCGAAGCTTTTGATATCCCCCCTTGATCCGGGTTGTGAAAAGCGTTTCGCGTTCACTGGTGATGGCTGCATTCACGCAAAAGATGAAAGTATTCAGGCTGCCGGGAAAACCATTGAAAAACTCGGCCTGAATCGACCCAAACGCAATGCCATGCGCGCCGGCGCCATCGACCCTTTTTTGGATCCGGACCTTTCTGATGAAGAACTTGCGCTTTTGGTTTCAGGATACCTGGGGCCTGGCGAAGCGGGCCGGTATGGTGCATTCTGGACGACGATCAGCTATCTGTTCGGTGAATATGTGGCGAAGGATAAATAACCCTGCTTGTTAGCGTGAAAGGCTGCTGGATATGACGGAGAGGATTGGCCAAGCACTGACCACCCTGTTTAGAAAGCATCGCATCATCTTCTGGTATGACATCAAACGAGAGCTGAGACGTGAATTCGATACGCTTGATCTTCCCGGCATCGAAAAAATCGAACTGGATAACAACGCGTTCGGTGTTAAGCTGCGTATCCTGAAAGAAGCGACGGAGCAACAATTTCTTCTGTATCGGGAAGGGGAGCAACCGGCGGATTTGGACAATTGGCTGCTGGATGTGCAGTTGCCCATGGGATGTTCCGTACGGACCAGGCCGGCTTGTGGCTGAATGAACTGGGGTTGGGCGTCGAATTTGGCGAGATCGTTCACGCGTATGCCAACTTTTTCAGCGCATCCAGACGCCGGGAGAAGTTGAAATCGTTGGTCGAATCGGATGACACGCCGGGAATGATCCGCCTGAAAATGCTGGCGGTGTGCGCTGCCGCCGACCCGCGCATCTAATAAAGGAGCCGGGTCGCCCATTAAAGTGCGGGTCAAGTAAAAAAACACCTTCCCCTACGAAAAAACAGACTTTTTTCGCTTGACCGATATAATGTTGTTTAAACGACGTTTTCGCTGTTTCCCTTTACCCGCGCCCGTAGCTTCAATTTGGTCGGTTAGGCCAGTGGAAATAAATAATTCTCCAAGATGGCGACGGGTGTGGGTCTGTCCACAAGGCAGCCCCGCTGGTGCATATTGAAATATTCGCCAGCGGGGGTAACACCGTGGACGGGACCACAAACAAGCAAGATGGGGAATTATTTTTTTCTACTGGCCTTAGATCGACTGTGGTCGATCCGCACCAGTCACCCATCGGGATCAAGATGGTCTATGCCATCCCTGGCTCAAAGAGCCCCAGAAGACCTTCGGTACCATGCCGATTCCAAATGGTGTTTCACAGACCTGTGGCTTGGAGCCAACCCTATGGTGGTTCACGGCATGGGCGGATGAATCGAAAACAAGCAGGATACGGCAGCGCCAATCAGACCAGATGGATTGTGCCAGACCCCAGTCGTGGGTTACTGCCATACCCAATTCTTACCCAAACAACAACGATGGATCGTAAGTTGTCTGATCTCTCATGATAAAATACGATGCTTTACTCAGCTTGTTGGCAAGGGCCTTGATAGCCACCGTATAGTTTTTCTCAGCTGTTTTGCGTTCGACAAAATTCCGTGCACGAGGACAACTTCTCTTGTTATGATTAGCGGCTTCCACATAAGCCCAGGACAGATAGCGATTGCCGTTTTTTCGATTGTTATTGCCTTTCTTTTTACCGTTTGACGTGCTTTGTGCCATTACGCAACGGCAATACGATGAGTAGTTTCCAACTTTCTCAAAACGCCTGATATCTCCAACTTCAAGCATGATGGTCATGGCCAGAATCTTTCCAATACCGGGAATGGTGAGCAAACCTCCATAAGCCTTATCCAACGCGACCACGGCCTCCACCTCCGCTTCAATCGCCTTGATTTGCTTTCCCAAAAAGCGGATGGTTTCCATCTGGTGTAAGGCAGTGGATACCAAAGCTGGACAGTCAAACATTTCCTCAATAGATTCGTTATCAAGGTGAACGAGAACGCTGGCACTACGCTCCACCCCCCGATTACGTGCAATCATACTTTGTAGGCTAAGCGTTTGAGTTGTCCGTTGTTTTACAAACATTGTTCTTCGCCGAAACAGGTCTCTTATTGGTCGTAATGTTTTGGGATAGATGTAGCCTTGCGGCAGAATGTTAAGCCTGAGCAAATGTGCAAGCCAAAATGCGTCATGTTTGTCATCCCTGTTTTTTAGCCCCTTGTATTGCTGGATGGCGGTCGGGTTGGCCAAGTGTACCTTGTATCCTTGCTCCATCAATCCATCGACCAGCCAATACCAGTTATATGTTGATTCGACGACAACGCCTTGAAGGCTTTTTTTATACTTTCTGAGCACCTTCACAATCTCTTTGAAAATATTGTCATGGCGCCGACTGTGTAGCTTTTCGTCATTCTGGTTGATCACCCCGATAAAACTATTACTTGAATGAAGATCGATTCCAGCATAGGTTTTCATATGGCACCTCCCATTTTTTTGAAATGCTACTCAATTATTCCACAGCGATGGTCGCTATGGAAGGGAGGTGACTTTTTTTTCAGCGGCCAGCAGAGAACCATCATGTATTGAGGGATAAAGCCTATAACAGTTCTTCAGAGTTCATGATGGTTCTCTGCTGGCCGCAACCGCACTTTAATGATTATCAGACCAAGCCCGACAACCAACTGGTAAGGGGTTAGATGTAAAACAGGTCCGTTTTTAGGATATGTGTCGCGGATGGCCAAAGAGATCGAAAATAGGGGGTACATCAAACGGGTTCATTCTAAATTGAGCCTCCGATCCCTAGACGGCATCCTGGAGGACTGGGTCAGGTCGTACAACTTTAAAAAAAACCAATTGTCTGGCAATTTTTGTATGGCGCAAAGTGTTGATGATGTTTTACATCACCTCCGAGGCCTCGAACTTCCGAAGGACGTCCAATATGCCCTGAGCGTCCAGGCTGGTGCCAGCCTGGTGGCCCCATATTCAAATTTCAAGGAAGTACACGTTTATGCAAAAGAAGCGAAAGACGCCGGCAGGCTAGAAAAAAGAATGAATCTCAAACCGGTAGCGCAGGGGGGCAATCTGGTCATCATGAGGCCCTATTACCGCAATTCGGTCTTTTACAACAGCCGGATTGTCGACGGCCTGCGCGTCGTCTCTGATATTCAGCTGTATTTGGATCTTCACGGCTATCCGCTTCGAGGCTTGGAGCAGGCCGAGTACTTAATGGAAAAGCGGATCAGACCTGTGTTGGAGAAAGTCGGCGACGATGAATGATCGTTTGGCAAAAGGCCTATCGGATGTCGAATTAATACTTTCCAATTTCATCCATTTATTGAATCGCCTTGTTCAATACGCTGTTAAATACCGCTTGACAAGGTATCAATTGATACCATATTAAGACGAAAAGACCATCGCACAAGGAACTGATTGGTAAATTGCGGGCAGCCAGGCATGCTGTTGGAAAAGGGCAGATAGCTCTGCTTAACGAGGTGGCTCTGGTAGCCGATGCCATTGAGTTGGATTACAGTATCGCCAATGAATTGAATGTTGTCCTTACCGAGCTGCTGGAGGATGCGGCACCGGCAAATTATACCGGGTCACGTCCTCCGCAGCGGTCATATGAAGAGGATATCCAGGGGTTGGAGCTATTCGCGTTCAGCCTGGACAGCAAGCGATTTAAATGCCGCGTGTATTTGAAGTTTGCCTTGGCCGGAGAGGTTTTCTGGCTCGTGTCGCTTCACCAGGACCGACCAATCAAGGGGGAATCATGAAGGCGCTGAATTGCCCAAAGGGCCATGGTGAAATGGAGCTAAAACGCGTTAGCAGTGAGATTACCTTTAAGGGGGTTGATTTAACCGTTGATGCGGATAGCTACATATGCCCCACGTGCGGCCTGAAGGCTGGAACCCCGGAAACTACAGGCGCCCTGCAGCAAAAAATCGCAGATGCATACCGGGCTAAAAAAGGCTTGTTGACCGGTGACGAAATAAAAGAATTGAGAAAGGCACGGAATTTAACTCAGCGCCAACTGGCTGAAATGATGAACATCGGCATTGCCAGCATCAAACGCTGGGAAACCGGGGCATTGCAGAGCGAGTCCATGGATCACGCCCTGCGTGTGCAACTGCAGTGTCGCATTCAAGCGGACAACTATTCCGGAAACCGGGAAATTTCACTGGAACGGATTAAATTGGTTGCCAGGCAGTTGGAAAAGCTGTTGGGGAAAAGGCTGCTGAAAAAGAACGACAGGTTCTTGTACCTTGCCAAGTATCTCTGGTACGCAGATTTCTTATGCTTCCGACAGTTGGGCCGAAGCATGACAGGTGCATCCTATGCCGCCATTACACTTGGCCCGCAACTGAATAATTACAAAGAGTTGATTGACCCCATCAAAAAGGCGAATTCCAGTGAGGCAGAGCCGTTGTCCGATGAGGAATTACGCATATTGAAAAGGATTGTTGAAACGTTTCCCGAAGAGCAACTGGTTTTTGCAGCGGCACATCGGGAAAAAATTTGGACAGAATCTTCGATAGGGGCTCTGATCCCATACTCCGGTGCTTACGAACTAACCGAAATTTAATGCAGAATTGTAGTATTGAAGCGGTTGTTTTGGAATGTTGTACCAAATTCACACACTAATATCGCCGGCAATGAATAGAACTGATATCCACCGGTATCGATTGGGTGGTGAAGTTTTGAATGATTTTTTCTTAGGGTCTTTGCGTGAGGCTATCCTTGAACCCAATTTCATAGCGCGGCGATGGTCAGCCAAATTAATCCACCCATGGCGAAGAACCCGTATTTTGAAAAAGGTCCATGAGTAGAGCAAACGAAATAACGCCTTTTGCATGTTCATACTGGGTCATCCCGGGCCTGTTATTGGCCGGCGAATACCCCAGTGCGATAAATCACCGTGAGCCACAGAATAAACTCGAACGTCTGGTCGACTGCGGTATTCGGACGATCATCAACCTGATGGAAGCGAACGAAAAAGACCATTTTGGTCATCCATTCAACGATTATTGGATTTCAGGATTCCAAACAATGGTGGGATAAGTATCCGGGGTACTGATCACTTCGTAAAATCTGCTTGATTTTTTTCGCTTCTGTATTTTATTTTAGGATTATAGATTAACTTAAAATAAGATTAAATCTTATTTTAAGTTCGGGACAGGCAGGATGAAGAGAGAACTCCAGGGAAGATACGTGACAATATCGCCGGTGGGTGAAAAAGCTCAGGCTTTTATCCCCTCACCGCTGCCGCCGCGTCCGCCCATCGACTGGAACCCGCAGCTGCGTAACAAGTTCGATCAGGCGCTGCTGGCGCTCGGGCGGCTGGACAGCGTCGCGACCCTGCTGCCGGACACCTCGATTTTCCTCTACATGTACATTCGAAAGGAGGCGGTGCTCTCCTCCATGATCGAGGGGACCCAGTCGTCATTGTCCGATCTGTTGCTGTTCGAGCTGGATCAGGAACCGGGCGTGCCGTTGGATGACGTACGGGAGGTCAGCAACTATGTCGCTGCTCTCGACCACGGGCTGCGCCTGCTTGCAGAAGGGTTGCCGCTCTCGATGAGGCTGTTTCGGCAGATCCATGGCGTCCTGATGAGTAAGGGGCGGGGGGGCAATCAAAGCCCGGGCGAGTTTCGGCGCAGCCAGAACTGGATCGGTGGCACCCGGCCGGGTAACGCGGCTTTTGTTCCGCCGCCGGCCGAAGCGGTGCCGGACTGCATGAGTAAGCTTGAGTTCTTTTTGCATGATCAGCCTGAACCAACTCCGGTGCTGCTCAAGGCGGCACTGGCTCATGTGCAATTCGAGACCATCCACCCATTTCTTGATGGTAACGGTCGTCTGGGACGTCTACTGATCACGCTGCTTTTGTGTGATCAAAACGTGCTGAAGATGCCGATGCTTTATCTTAGTCTCTATTTCAAGACGCACCGCCAGTTTTACTACGAGCTACTCAACGGCGTCCGCATGACCGGCGACTGGGAAGCCTGGCTCGATTTCTTCGCCGACGCGGTGATTGTCACCGCCACCCAGGCGGTGGAAGCCGTGCAGCAGATTCTCGACCTGTCAAACCGGGATCGTGACAAGATCAGCGGACTGGGCCGGGCGGCGGCGTCCACCCTGAAGGTTCACCAGGCGCTGATGGAACAACCCATCGCCACCTCGGGTTCACTGGTGGAAAAGACAGGTATCACACCGGCGACGGTAAACAAGGCGCTCAACCATCTGGAGCAGCTTGGCATCGTGAAGGAGCTGACCGCCCGGAAGCGCAACCGTTTGTTCAGCTACGAGGACTATATCGAGATCATGAATCGCGGCACGGAACTGCCGGACAGGTAGATGCATTCGAATTGTATCGGTTCTCGGCATTTGTTTAAAAACATGTCAAGCCAAGGAGGCCATGACATGAAACTGGCTGTGGACGTACATTACAGATCCAAAACTGCCGTCGCCGGCGGCGTTGCTTTCCGCGACTGGTGCGATAGCCGAGAAACAGCCCTGTATCGAAGCCGATGCCGTGAACCGGTATCCTATGTCCCGGGCTGCTTCTTCCGTAGGGAACTGCCGTGCATCCTGCACCTCTTGGACGAACACGCCCTTACACCCGACACGATCGTGGTCGACGGCTTCGTCTATCTCGATGGTGAACGCGTCCCGGGATTAGGAAAGTACCTGTTCGATGCCCTTGGAAAGCGCAGCCCAGTAATTGGCGTGGCCAAGGGAAAATACGTGACTGCACCCGATTCGCTTAGCGTGTTCCGCGGCAAAAGCCGTCGGCCGCTCTACGTCACCAGTGTCGGTATACCGATTTAGCTTTCAGCCGAAAAGTCAGGGCTTAAAAGCAGGATAAAGGAAATCAAAGGAAGAATAAAATCAGCCAGGCCGCGTGAAATTCCTGATAAAAACCGTGACATCGCTTTTATCCATTTCGCCACGGGCGACGGCCAGCACCATGTCGGCGAAGTCGTCTTCGGGGGCATCGAAATCAAATCCATTAAGAAAAAGAAAGACGAGGGCAGCAGCGGCGCCGATGCGCTTATTGCCATCGATAAAGGGATGATTCTTGACAATGTGGAACAGATAGGCGGCGGCCATCTCGTAGACGTCGGTGTGAAGGAACTGGCCCCCGTAGGTGGCTGACGGCATTCCCAAAGCAAACTTGAGCAATGTGATATCACGAATACCCGAGGCGCCACCGTACCGAAAGACTTGGTCCTGGTGGATTTCCAGCACCTCTCCGATGCTCAGAAAAACAGGGTCCATCGATTATTCCGCTAATTTTTTCAAGGCTCGGGGATACTTTTTGTTCACTTTTTCGAGGGCGACTGTGAAGTCTTTTCGCCGATCGGTATTTTTTACCGGGCTGAGAATCAGGACCTGGCCATCCGTGGAGATATCGAAAGGCGTGTCGGCATCTGCACCAATCAGCTCCAGGACAGGTTTTTCAATTACCAGCGCCAGGCTGTTCCCATGTTTGGTCAATGTTTTGATCATGATTCGTGTCTCTCATATTGTGTTGTTACCTGAATCTTACATGAAAATTGAAATCAAAAATATAGGTGCTACATCGTTCATACAATGGTATAACAAAGATGTGGCCTGGTCAAGATGGCTTCGGTCCTTTGGTGCCTGTATATGGTTTTTCGTATCGATTGGGTCCGGTTAGATATGTTATAAAGATCTGCACAACCCCATAACGGGAGGATATCTTGCACCGTATCATAATGGCCTTTCGCGTGGGTGACGTGATCGTTGATCGCGCCTGCCTGCAGCACCACAGCGAAGGATAGAAGGATCTTTTACACGTCTGGGCCACTGAAATGCCGGACGAAAAGTTACGCAAAGGAGTCCAGGCGCTGCTGTTCAGCCTGGGAACCTGATGGAGACAGAACCATGAGAATCGAGTCCATCAAACTGACCAATTTCAAAACCTTTCAAAACACCGAGATCAACGATTTGACTCCGTTTTGCGTATTTATCGGGACCAACGGATCAGGTAAATCCACGCTGTTCGATGTTTTCGGGTTTCTCAAGGATGCCCTGACCAACAATGTGCGCATGGCCCTGCAGGTTCGCGGCGGATTCAAGGAAGTGGTCAGCCGGGGGCATGCCGGCGAGGACATTATCATCGAAATCAAATACCGCATGCCCATCATTGGCGTAGACCGTTTGGTGACTTATTACCTGCAAATCGGCGGAAATCCGGCCAAACCCGAAGTGAAACGCGAAATCCTGAAATACAAACGCGGCGCTTACGGCTCTCCCTATCATTTTCTCGATTTTACCTGTGGAAAGGGATATGCGATCTCCAACGAAGAGGATTTCAACAAACCGGATGAGAGTTTAGACCGAGAAGCACACCACCTGGACGCCCCTGAGATTCTGGCCATCAAGGGGTTGGGGCAGTTTCAACGGTTCAAGGCCGCCAGTGCATTCAGGAGCCTGATCGAAAACTGGCACGTCTCGGACTTTCACATTGGCGACGCCCGGGGTAGCAAAGATGCCGTCGGTTACGCTGAGCATCTGTCGGCTACAGGCGATAACCTACAGCTTGTCGCCCATTACATCTTTGAAAACCACCGCGATATTTTCCACACGATCCTGAAACACATGAAGCGACGCGTGCCTGGCATCGTCGACGTCTGTCCGGAACCGACGCTGGACGGCAAGTTGCTGCTTAAATTTCAGGATGGATCCTTCAAGGACCCGTTCATCGATCGATATGTATCGGATGGAACCATAAAAATGTTCGCCTATCTGGTGTTGCTCTACGATCCGTCAACCCATCCGCTGCTGTGTGTTGAAGAGCCTGAAAACCAGCTCTACCCAAAGCTGCTATACGAACTGGCCGAAGAATTCAGGCTTTACGCCAACCGGGGCGGACAGGTGTTTGTCTCCACCCATTCACCGGATTTTCTCAATGCGATACGGATCGAAGAGTGCTTTTGGCTCGAAAAAGAGGATGGGTTCACGCGGGTCAAGCGGGCAAAAGACGATCGGCAGTTGGTCGCCTTCATGGCTGAAGGCGACCAATTGGGCTATCTGTGGAAGGAAGGGCTGTTTGCCGGAGTCGATCCCCAATGATTTCGAAAATCGTCTTTTTGCTTGAAGAATTATCAGCCAAAGAAATGCTCGACGGTGTAATGCCAAGGTTGCTGCCAAGGGAAATAAAGTACCAGTGTGTGGTTTTCAGCGGCAAGGGGGACCTGGAAAAACGTCTGGGCAAGAGGCTGCGCGCCTGGCAGGAGCCCAATGTCTGCTTTGTGGTGGTTCGCGACCAGGACAGCGGGGATTGCCTGGTGATAAAGCAGCGGCTGCTTGATATCTGCCGCCGTGCCGGACGGACGGACGCGATGGTTCGTATCGCCTGCCGAGAATTGGAAAGCTGGTATCTGGCCGATCTTTCTGCAGTGGAGGCCGGGCTTGGCATCAAAGGGATCGCCGGGAAGCAGGGCAAACGCAAATTCCGCCATCCGGACAAGCTTCCTTCGCCTGCAAAAGAGCTCGAAACACTGACAGATGGCAGATATCAAAAAGTGGCCGGGTCACGCGCCATTGGCCCTTATCTTGACCTGAGCAATCAGCGGTCCAACAGCTTCAGCGTGTTTATCGAGGCGATACGGAACATTTCACGACGTTCGGAAGAGAAACAAGACAAAAACGGCGATCCACCCAAAAACATCCGATAACAAGAAAGAGCCTGATCGTTCTTTCAATAAAGTTATAGAAGCAGCAGAGCAGGGAGTCGCCTTGGATCCAAATTCAGCAGTTTGGCCCCTTTATTAAAAATGGCGGATATCAATTTTACACAAAATTGTTGACTGCACCTTCCTTTCCATCATGAATTAATAAAAATTCAAAACATACCAGGTATTGTTTGCTTTTTAAAAAACTTTTTTAGAAACATATCGTATAGGACGGGTGTCATAACTGTAACGGGACGGGATACGTTTAGTAGCTACGGGGGATAAAGATATGACCATTGCCAAACGATTTGCAGATTATATTCATGATACCACCTATGCGGACATTCCCAGAGATATCCACCGCTTTGCAAAGCTCTGCCTGCTGGACTGGATTGGGGTAACCCTGGGTGGAGCCAAGGAACCGGTGTGCGATATTTTATTGGATATGATTGATATCGCCGGCGGAACCCCCCATGCGACCATCATTGGCAAAGGGGTGAAGACCAATCTGCTCTTTGCCGCGCTTGCCAATGGCACCATGTCCCATGCACTGGATTTTGACGATACGCACAAAGATGCCGGCATCCATCCCAGTGTATGTCTGGCGCCGGCGGCCGTGGCTGCCGCAGAATACATGAAGGCTTCCGGAAAGGATTTTATCACGGCCTTCATTATCGGTTTTGAAATCGCGGCGCGGATCGGCATTGCGGCCGGCCAGACCCATTATGACCATGGATGGCATGCCACCGCCACCATCGGACGGTTCAGCGCGACCGCCAGTGTGGCCAAACTGATGGGGCTTTCTCCAGAACAGATCGTGAACGCGTTTGGACTGACAGGAACCCAGGTTGCCGGTCTGCGCGAGGTGTTCGGCACCATGAGCAAGCCGTTTCACGCCGGGAAGGCGGCCATGGATGGGGTTTTGTCCGTTGTCCTGGCAAAAAGGAATTTTGACAGCAGTCATGAAATTTTTGAGGGGCGTTTTGGGCTGAAAAATGTGTTGTCCCCTAAGTCGGAGAACAAGAATATCCTATACGGTCTCGGAACAACGTACCACATCCAGAATATTGCCTTTAAGCCCTATGCTTCGGCACTGGCCACCCATTCGGTCATCCAGGCCATCGAGTCCATGCGCGAAGAAGAGAACTTCGACGCAGCAGATGTTGAAGCGCTTCAGATCGAATTCGGCCCGTTGCCCTTCAGCGTGGTCAACCGGAAAAACCCCAAAAAAATATTGGAAGGAAAGTTCAGCGTTCAGCATTGCGCCGCCATAGCCATCGTCAAAGGCCGCGTCGGCAAGGAGATGTTTACGGAAAGCGAGCTTAATGATCCACAAATCGTGGCTTTTAGGGAGCGGGTGACTGTCGTGCTGAATGAAACGCTCTCCCTGTTCGAGACCATCGTGACGCTCAGGACCAAACAAGGTTCCACGTTCGAGAAATTTATCAAAGAATCAAAAGGGTCACCAGGGTTTCCGCTTTCCTTTGCGGAGATGAAGGCGAAATTCATGGATCTGGCCGACTCTGTCATTCCAACGGAAAATGCCGAGAAAATCGTCGAAACCATAGGGGCCCTTCAAGACCTAACGGACATGAATGAACTGATTGCATTGTGCAGTCCGGCATCAAAATAGACGCGTGTTTCCCGTCCGGCGTCCATGCCCGATTCGGCTGGCCAACGGTCTGCCCCCGGATGAGAAAAAGATTGTGCGGCCGGATTAGGGGGTTCGCCACCGGAGGCATAAACGAAAATTTTGTTTTAATTTACTATGCCGTCGCCATCACCATCACCTTTCTATGCTTATTGGTTGGTTGTCCAGTTAGGCCCTAAAAAAGGAGGTCTCCATGAAAAATCACGAAATGCACTATGAGACACTCATTAAATTGACGGGTGCAATCTCACAATGCAAAGACCCTGAGGAGGTAGCTTATTTAACGGCAGGAGGTGTAAAGAATGCTTTCAATGTTAAAGGTTGCTCCGTATTTTTGATTAAGAAAGGGACCCGTGAATTGGGTTTGGCAGCTTCTGTCGGGCTGAGCGATGAGTATTTAAACAAGGGACCGGTCGCTTATATGCAAGAAATAACGGAAGCAAAAGACCAGGTACCAATTGCGATTTACGACGTACAAGATGATCCGCGAATTCAATATCCTGAGGCAGCGAAAAAAGAAGGAATTGCGTCTCTTTTAGGTGTTCCTATTATTGCAGGCAACAATGTTATTGGTGCACTGCGTGTGTATACGTCCGAACATTGGGAATTCTCAGTCCAAGACATCACAATGCTTCAGGCAGTAGCTCAAATATGTGGGATGGCGATGGACATGTGTCGCATGTACAAAGGATATAAAACAAGTATCGAAATTCTTAAGAACCTCAGGGGTAAAGAGGCCTTTGTAATACCTGGCATTGATGTGGTTTAAAAGAAACGGACACTTTGTTAAAAACGAACTACCGATCCGGTTGAGGGCATCTTTAACGTCATCCAGTTTGAACGGCTTGATAATTGACTCAATTTTTTTTCATGGGGTCATCTCCTGATTAACGATTTGAGCAATCACGGGTAAGCAGGCGGGCAACTGGCAGGATTGGCTTGTAAAACGGCCCCTGTTATTTTTCCAGGGGCCGCCAAAAGTAATCGCCTGTTGGGACGGTTTCCCTATTCTGAGAGATATTTTTCCGCTTTCTTGAAATTATCATCCATTATTGTTTTGAAATTATCAAAAGCGCTTTTATAGAACTCAGCCATGCTGTCAAGCGCCTTCTTGCCTTCATCCGGAAGCCAGGTGGCCTGGTCGATCATTGTCTTAGTCATCTTCTCGTTCTGTTCCTGAAGCATGGTGATCCCTTTGAGGGAGTTTTCATAGGCGGTTTTGTTGAATTCAACCATCGGCCTAAACATTTTTTTTTGATCCATGGTTGACTTCTTCTGGGCTGTTAAGGGGTTTTATTCTGCGGCCTGGCTTGTTTCTTGAGCCGGTTCAGCTTTTTTTTTAGCGACCGGTTTTGGGGGCTCGACAGGTGCGGCCTTTGTCTCGGTGACGACCGGCTCGGGGGACTCAGAAAGATACTTGTCTACTTTTTTGAAATTGTCATCCACTGCTTTTTTGAAACTGTCATAAGCGCTTTTATAGGTCTCAGCCCAGCCGTCAAACGCCTTCTTGCTTTCTTCAGGAAGCCAGGTGGCTTTGTCGACCATTGCTTTATTTAGCTTATCGATCTGTTCCTGAAACATGGCGATCCCTTTGAATGAATTTTCAAAAACAGTTTTGTTGAAACCTACCATCTGCTTGATAATTCTTTTGGGGGTCATCATAACTTTAGGATCCATCATGCTTGTGAAATCCATCATTTTATTCTCCTTTGAGGTTGCATTGATAATTCCGCATTTCATAAACCGGTATGAAGTGTTTGATCAAAAATAAACGATTTAAGCGAGATGTCAAGGAAATATGTTGCGTTGCGACATAAAAATAAAAAAGCTATAAAAAGTTTATTTTCAATAGATTTTAACATACTATAACTGATATTCAGTTTGTATTATTCTTGCATTGCAAGAAAGCGCCAAATAGCGCAGACGATCCTGTTCTTGTAGATACCCGAGGCGGTTCGCTCGCTGTTGTTGCCGCTTGCAATTAAAAATCTGCCTGGCTGCCAATGACATGATTCCCTTGGGCGCTGAGGCAGAAGGGAAAACTGTTTAGAAAGGAAGTCTACGGCGTGAATTTGGAGGCACCCTCCGGATCCGACAAACAGAAACTGGATACAAGACTTGCGCCCGTGTCCGCTTACAGAGGATGAGATTGGCTGCGTGGTGGAGCTGGTGAAGGGGGTTGGATGACAGACCAGATTCAATAGACTTGTAAGCGTTGGCGAGTAATGTAACGGAAGGTTTTACAAAACATAGTAACAAGCTATACCCCGCTAGCAAAGCTGCCCCGCTGCTGTGCGATCCGGATATCCCGCCCGGGAATGAAATGGACATACCCCGCACTTTTGAAAAAGCATGAGGCTAACGAATAACCCCACACCGCCGCCTTCTGTTCTTTTCGGAAATGAAAATTTCTCTGGAATTGAATGATTGGGTTAAGGGTAATTTATGGGAAGTTTGGATCCTACGCTTCCATTATTCTTTTTTCACATAAACACCCTTTGAAATGGCGTCGATTTTCCCTTTTTGTTTCAGCTTGTATATGGCATTGTTCACCTGACGTGATGTAAGGCCTGACTTTTCCCTTATTTCTGCAACCATTGTGCCTTCATCACCGCTGCTTATCAATTCATAGATAGTGTCAAGCATGCTTCCAGACTCACGTGCCTTTGCTGTCTGTTCAGCTTTCTTCGGGGCCGCTTTCTTCTTGGCGGCAACTTTTTTTTGGGGTATAATTTTCTTTTTAGCTGTTTTGGGAGCCGCCTTTTTCTTTGCGGATTTTGCTTGTACCGCTTCCTTTTCAAAGGCCTCCGCCATCTTTTCCACTTTTGCGGTAAGTGCCGACAATGCTTCAGAAATCGAAGTCAAGTGCTTTATCAATTCCTTCATCGGAAATAGTCTCCTTTAGGCAAGTAAATTTAACGACCCCCAGTTCAAGTATCCTTTACGATAACCCTTAGCCGTCATTTCAGGTATATTATTTTATATGGGTAATCAAATCAAGTATATATTATATTATTGGTTGAATTGCTAATCGAACCCACCTTGGGTGTCGAGTCTTCTCTTTTTGGTGATATGGCGGCGGGTTTTCAATCCGCTGCCGCCATTCTGCACAGGCGGTCTACGACCTTCAACAGCGTGGGGATACGGTGTGGGCCCGCCATGGAACCGATCCGGGCCTTGGCCTCGAACAGCGAAATCCCCACCGATGTGACGTACAGGGGGTTGCGGCTCTTGCCCCTATAGACGGCCGATTCCGACGGGGTGCCCTTGAAAGCGGATTTGGCCACGCCGATTACCGGAATGGATCTTCCCATTTTTTCCCACAGATGCCATCCCAAACCGGGTGTTCGCTTCGTTCCCAGATGGACGAAACCATCGATGACAACCACATCGAATGAGGAATCGAAGTCGTGAAGGATTGCTATGATACAGGGCAACTCCCGCTGATAGAACTTCCCTGGGGCATAGTCAGCCACCTGTTCGATGTGACAGGTGGCTTCACGAACCGGGCGGTCATCTTCCCATCGCTCGAAGAGAACGCCCCCGGCAATGGCCCCTTCGTCCCGATAGTAGACATCCACGCATAGAATCAAGGCGCCATTCTCCTTACAACCAAGCTACGATTTGACCGGCGGGCTGCCGCCACATATACAGGCGCGCTGCCCAGGCTGGAGCCGCAAAAGACACTTGCGCGTTCCCGTGTATTTATCGATATCACTCCATTTAGGGTCGCATGACTGTTTAAATGCCTATCGCAAAGCCCGCTACGTACCATTTCCATAAAAGGATGACAATGGCTAGCGAGGGCGTTGGCCATGATTCCTGAAGAATTGATGGCTTCTTTTAACGCGTGATCATGTGTTGTCGACGTATGCAGGAATGATTCGAGTACAAGGAGAAATCTTCGTTTTCTGGATAACGCACCAGAATCTTATCAGATTCTAATATGGTTTCCGATAGACACTCGGCTTCACGTACTTTAGCCCGTGGGTCAACCCGTTTAAGCTTTCGGCGCTGCCGATGATAAAATATCCCTGGGGGTTGAGCGCCTGGAAAAGACGGGAGATTACCTTTTCCTTGGTCGGCCGATCAAAATAGATCATCACGTTTCGACACAAGATCACATCGAACTGGATATCCGGCGCAGCGTCTTTGAGCAGATTGAACTTGCTGAACCTGACCATACCACGCACCAGCGGCTTGACTCTCACCGATCCACGCCATTGATTCAGCCCTTTCTGAAAATAGGATTTGAGCATTGGTTGCGGAATCTGGCTGATACACTTATCGGAATAAATACCGCGCTGAGCCTTTTGCAGGCATTTATCGGAAATATCGGTGGCCAGGATGGATGGCATCCCCCCTGCTGCAGGCAATATGCGGCCAGGGAATAGGGTTCTTCACCGCTTGAGCATGCCGCACACCAGATGGCCTTACAATTGGGGTGAATAAATTGAAAGCATTCGGACTCCCGGAAAAAATAAGTGTGATTGGTGGAGACCGCATCAATGAACCGTGCCATCTCCTCCGGGTTTTCAAGAATCATCTCATAATAGCAGTCTGGAGAAATATCCAGCAGGCGCAGCCGCTTGGCGATCCTCGCATCGAGCAGTGCGCGCTTTTCATCATTGAGTTTGATACCGCATCAGCGGCCTCTTTTACACGGATCTGGCTCAGGGAATTCAGACGCTCGGCAAAGGAAGCGGTGAATTTGGCCGGCATATGCTGTACGATCACAATGCCTGGGGCATTCGGCGGCATGGCCTGGAGCACGATTCGAATCGCATCGGTGCCACCCGTGGAGGCGCCGATGGCGATAATTTTGTTGGTGGTGTCGGCCATGGAGAGCCGAGACGCCCCTGAACCGGCCGTTCTCGCCACATCCGTCATTCGGTTATTGAGGTTGACGTGGGCCACGGCCCGGATTTTGTCAGCCAATTGCAGTCCCATTTCACCTACGGAATAGGCCGCAGTCGGTTTGGAAATGACTTCTAATGCGCCTGCCGATAATGCCTCGAGCGCCATATTGCTACCCTTTTGGGTCAGCGAGCTGACGATGATGACCGGCATGGGATAGTGCTTCATCAATTTTTTTAAGAAGGTAATGCCGTCCATGCGCGGCATTTCGATATCCAGGGTCACCACATCCGGTTTCAAGCCCACGATCTTGTCCCGGGCCACGTAGGGATCGGGCGCCGTTCCAAACACCTGAATACCCCTGGCTCTGGACAACTCCTCGGTAAACACCTTGCGGACCACCGCTGAATCGTCAACGACCAGCACCCGAATATCTCTATCCATTGCTCTGTCTGCTCCCTATATTTAAAAGCGCCTGTTTCCCATTCCTGATTTTGGTTTTGCGCAATCCGGAAAAGCATTTTTCCCTAACAGGGGTCACGCCTGACCCTCATAGTTGACCACCAAGGATATGTGATTGGCCAACGTCTGAATGTCGAGGCAGCAGTGCCCGGATTGCCCCGCCGGACTTATCGGCCCGGCATCGTCGTCGATCATCCGGGGAACACTCAAGTCAAAAACCAGATCGGCATCGTAATGGCTCAAGGTATTGCCAGCCAGCATGTTGACCATCTCCATGAGCGTTCCACGCACATCGTCCCTGGCCAAGGCGTGGACATCCACACCCAGGAAATCGGCGGCAATCTCATGGGCCAGAAAATCATCTACCCGTTCATGGCTGCCTTCGGTGGTGACCATGACCACCGGAATGGTTTTCATGCAGTCGTCGGTTTTCATTTTTTTCAACAACATAAGGCCGTCCATGTCCGGCATGTTGTAGTCTGTCAGCACCAGATCCAGCCAGTTTTCATCCAGCGTCGACAGTGCCTCTCCGCCCAGTTTATATACGGCCTTGAACAGCCGCGGAATGCCTGAATCGGCAAACATGAAGGGCCGCGTGGACGCCTTTTCCGGATCCAGCAATGATTCCGGCAGCATAAAATGCAATAAGCCGCCGACTTTGGCGACCGGATCATAGATGGCAACGCCAATGCATGATCCCAACGAGTAGGTAACCAACGTGCCCGTGGGATCATTACTGGCCTTCATATCGGAAACGCCGACAACAATGTTCATGGGTGATTGCGCCTTTCCAGTTCGCGTTAATCAATTCATGGACAGTTCCCAGATTCCCGCCATATCGAGAATCAGGCCCACGCGCCCATCGCCGAGGATTGCGCCCCCGGCGATGCCGCGGACATTTTTGAGGACCTCGCCCATCGTCGGTGATTTCCACGACAATGTTTCCGCCTTTATGGTAGGCCTTAAGATAGATGGTGCAGGTGGCCGGCTTGCCCGCCGCTTCGCGTTCCTCAGGAGTCTCCAGGCCATGATCCACAGAGTTGCGGATCATGTGCACCATGGGTTCGTAGAGTTCATCCACCACATTACGGTCAATCTCCGTATCCTCACCGGTCATGACCAACTGCACCTGCTTGCCCGAGCTTTTTCCAAGATCCCGCACCAGACGCAGCATTTTTTGAAACGTGGTTTTAATGGGCACCATGCGCAAGGACATGGTCATGGTCTGCAGGCTGGAAGTAATCTGGTTGAGCTGACCTAACGTATGCAGTAAACGCTGGTCCCTGGCGCCACGGATGTATGGATGCTGCCGCAACATGGATTGGGCGATGACCAGTTCACCGGCCAGATCCACGAGGCTGTCCAGCTTGAGCGTATCCACCTTGACCTGCAGGTCTATTTTCTGCCCGGCCGCTTTTTTCTGGTCTCGCAATGCTGCGGCCACCTGTCTTGATCCGGTGGCCTTGTCTTCGATGAGGATCTGACCGATTTTTTTATTCGGAGTGGTTTTCTGTTTTTCAAGGGCCAGCGCTAATGTTTGCGCATCGAGATCACCCTTTTCGACCAGGATTTGACCGACGGGACGGTCAAGGGCCGTTTCCGGAGCCTGGATACGTTCGATGCGTCTGACCAGGTCGCTGATGTCCGTTCCAATATCCAGGGGACAGCCGGTTTCGATTCCGGTCTGCACCCCGGCGATCAATTTTTTAAGCAGATCTACGGAATCCAGCACCACATCGATGATATCCCCATCGACGACCCGTTCATTACCACGAATCTTGTCCAGAAGATTTTCGGAACAATGGGCCAGGCGGTTGATACGCATGAATCCCAGAAAACTGGAAACGCCTTTTATGGTATGAAAAGCGCGGAAAATGGCGTTGATGCTCTCGGGATCCGATGCGTCCTGCTCCAGATCGATCAGGCTGACTTCCACAGCTTCCAGACTTTCCAGAGATTCCACAATAAACCCGGAGACGATGTCGCGATCTTCTTTTCCAGCGGTTTTGCTTATCATCGATTCGCCAGGCCCCCTTTTCCGGTGGCGTAAAAGGGGGCCAGCGATGCTTTTAATGGTTAAAAGTCTTCGAAGTCACTATCAAGCGGGATCATCTCTTCCGCGGATTGTTTTTTCATGGCGCCTGCATGCATCACCGGCCGTGCGCTGCCCTTGGCTTTTCCATTGCCATTGCCGTTACCGTTGCCATTGGATGCATGATACAGAAGCGATTGCGTCGCGTGGTGATGAACCGGGTGCTGGATGCTTTTGACTCTTTTGAGTGCTGAACCATGGGTCGCTTTGCCGTGCTGGGCCGAGCCCACCAATGCCACGAGTTCGGCCACGAACTGCTTCATTTGCTCGGCCTGAGCGTTCATTTCTTCGGAGGCAGAAGCCGATTCCTCGGCATTGGCCGCATTCTGCTGGGTGACCTTGTCCACCTCGTTGACCGCCGTGTTCACTTGACTGATCCCCTGGGCCTGTTCGCTGGAAGCCGCGGCGATCTCCGCCACCAATTCTCCCACTTTGCCTGCGGCGCGGGCTACTTCGCCAAAGTTCTCGTTGGTACGGGAAACCAGTTCCCCGCCCTCCTTGACCTGCTTGACGGTTCCCTCGATCAGATTGGCGGTGTTCTTGGTCGCATCGGCTGCCCGCATGGCCAGATTGCGAACCTCATCGGCCACCACGGCGAAGCCGGCACCGGCCTCACCTGCACGCGCCGCCTCCACGGCCGCGTTGAGCGCCAGCAGATTGGTCTGAAAGGTGATCTCGTCGATGGTCTTGATGATCTTCGAAGTTTCCTCACTTGCCTTGGAAATCTCTTCCATGGAATTGGTCAGATCGCCCATGGATTGATTGGCCGTGGTGACCACTTGATTGGCCTCTTTCATCAGTGTATCGGCCTGCTCGGAAGCCCCTTCAGCCAGACTCTGGCTGGCGCTGGACACCTGGCTCGATGCCGACGCCACTTGTTCTGCACCTTCGCTAAGCCCCTCAACCACGCGGGTAATGGCGCGGGTGATACCACGCGTGATGGTGTATGCCATCAGCGAGCCGATAACCAATGCAATCACGAGTCCCACGATCATCACGGTAGAAGCCTGGTTCAGGCTGTCATTGGCCAGTGTGGCAATATCCAGGGTCTGTTTAATACCCGCCATAGACGTTGTCTGGGCACTTTGCAGTACCTTTTCGCCGGCCTGGGTGCGCAATTTATTGAGTTCTTCGCGCTTGTGCCAATTGCTCAGGTATTGCGCCATGGCGCCGCCGTATTGCTCGGCGGCCCGCCTTCTATCGGCAATCTGGCGCAGGTTCACGTCCTTGTGGGTAATGGCCGTCAAGTCGTCGAATAATTTCTCAATGGTTTTCAGTGTGGCGATGGCTTTTTCAAGCAGTTCCGGATCACGCTTGGCCTGGGATTTGAAATTGCCGATGCGGGCATCATTACCAATGTGAATAATATCATTGACCAAAGTGATTTTGCGTAAACGATCGAGCAACATTGCCACTGACGCGTTTTCATGGATCTCCATTTCCATGGTTTTGTTCTGGGATGCGATAAAATCCGTGCATGCCTTCACGTAGACAGCCGCGGCGCTATCCATTTTCGCCCGCAGCTTGGCCAATACCTCATTAACGCTGACGGTTTGCTTGGCAAGCTGTTCGTAGGTAGCCACACCTTTTTGCGCCTCGGGAACGGCGGTCCTGAGTTTGGCCAGATCCGGAGAACGGTCGGCCAGCGCCTTCATTTCTTCCAGGTGTTGCTTGACCTCGACAAGCTGGTCTTGGGCCGCGGTAAGATAATGTTCCTCTTCGCTCATCGCATATCCACGCATGGCGTACATGGTCAACAATGAATTCCGTTCCACATCGTTGGCCATTTTGACTTCCGGCGCGTACGCATTGGCCAGTTTGTCGGATTCGGTGCCCACGCGTTTCATGTTCCATACGGCGATGCCGCCCAGGATCATGGCAATCAGGATCAGCAGGCCGAAACCCAAACCGATTTTCGTGCCTAGTTTCATGTTTGCGAACATTTTAGTTCTCCTTTGCGAATGGTTGAAAAGTTATCGGGTATATTTTTTGTTCTTCGCGTTCTTGTCCCTATAGGCTGTCCAGACGCCTCAAACAGGCGCTCAGGCGGCCTCGGCCAACATGGCCAGATCGTCCGCACCCAGAACTTCGTCGATATCCAGCAAGATCTTGACCTTGCCATCCATTTTGGCCATGCCCAGGATATAGTCGGTGTTGAGCCGGGTGCCGAAAGTCGGCGTGTCCTCGATTTCGTCACCTTTGATATTGAGCACTTCGCTGACAGAGTCGACAACGATGCCGATGACGATATCCACGCCCTGGGAATCGATCTCCACCACGATAATGCAGGTGCGTTCATCGTAGTCGATGGACGGCATGCCGAATCGAAGACGCAAATCCACGACCGGGATCACCTTGCCGCGCAGGTTGATGACCCCCTTGACGAAGCCGGGTGTCTGGGGCACCGAGGTAATGGGCATCATACCGATGATCTCCTTGATTTTGAGAATGCCGATGCCATACTCCTCATCTGACAATGAAAAGGTAAGGTACTTTCCTTCCCGACCGCTGCCTTCCTGCATCTCGGTCGGTGTTGAGGCGTCAAGGCCTCCTTAGTCGCTTTCTTTCTGGATCACTTCATGAATCCTTTGAATGATTCTGATCGTTGCCCATAAAAACCTCCTAATAATGATCTGGGTTGTGTTTTGCTTGACGCTTGCATATGATTTTTCCCAACACTGAACTGACATCGCTGTAATCACAGTCTACATAGCTGACGAACCGTGGATACAGCATGTGACCGGCAGCAACGGTTTTCGCAGTTTGGTCGGGAAGAATAAAAATACTTCTGGTATTTCGTATCAGCTCTTTCATTTTGGTCAGGCGCCTCAATTCAACGCTATTGACGGTTATCAAAACCAACCATATTTCGCCGGTGATTTCGTGCCGGAGTTTTACATTCAATGCATGAATATCTCCGAGTATTTCCAAGCTGAATTGTGATCGATGTCGATTGATGGCAGTGAGCAATCGTTGTTGCTGCTTTCCATCCGATGCATAGACTAAGAGTTTCAGGACGCCATTTGACATATTCACCTCCACTTCCAGCGTTACTGGTAAGTTCTCGGCATGGTTCATTATCAAAGGGCGTGCCAGCCCTTCTATTTTTTTGATAACAAACTGATTTTTTATTGTTTTTACAATATTTCGGAAGAATATGAGAAGCGGGGGTCGGATCAGCAGTCCACTATTTCTGGACATATATTCAAAAAAAGGCAGAAGTATTCCAATTTTTCAGGAAGGGTTTGAAACTGGGATGGATACTCGGTGGTCGGTTATCGGTTATCGGTGAGCAGTAATCGGTGGTCGGTGATTAAGAGGTAAGATTGTGTTGTTTCAACAGATCTTACAATCGCGAGCGGGAAAGACCGGAAATATCCATGGCTTTGTCAACGCTTTTCTTTGACTGGGCGATCAGCGACTGCAGGTATTCTTCTTCCAGCCGATGCACGGCCGATTTGCGGAAAGCCTTAAATGTGCAAAGGGGTTCGAATTTGTCCCCCTTCAGAGATGTTTTTGTTTCCTGACCTGGTGAACCGCAGGATGTGTGGTCGAGAGACTCTTGACTGACCTGCAAACGGACATCCGGTGGGAGGTGGTGCGCATATAAGGTGGGTTCCGGTTCGGCATTGGATATGGCGGTTTCAAGCGCGTTGATCAGTTCCCTGACATTACCGGGCCAGGCATAATGCTGCAACGCGTCCATAAAATCCGGAGAGAATCCTTTTTCAGCAGCTCCATACCGTTGGCAAATTTTTGTCAAATAATAAAGTGCCAGCAGCTTGACATCTTCATTGCGATCCCTCAGTGGGGGGAGCGTGATATTGATCGCACGGATTCGATATAAAAGGTCCTTGCGGAAACGTCCGCTTTCCACCATTTGGTTCAGATCTCGATTTGTTGCGGCAATCAATCGGAAATCACTGCCAATTTCTTTTTCTCCACCGACACGGCGATATTTTCGTTCTTGAAGTACACGTAAAAACACCTTTTGGGTGGTTGGCGGCAGTTCGCCCACTTCGTCAAGAAAAAGCGTCCACCCATCCGCCTGCCTGACCAATCCATCCCTGGCTTTGTCGGCACCGGTACACACGCCTTTCTCATGGCCGAAAAGCAGGCTTTCAACCAGTGTTTCGGGCAAGGCGGTGCAATCCACCAAAACCAGGCTTTTGGTGCGTCTGCTACTGTTATCATGAATTGCCCGAGCAAAAATTTCTTTGCCGGTTCCTGTTTCTCCGGAAATCAACACATTTGTATGGCCTGTAGCAGCACAAGCCAAATGGCCATAGCACTTCTTTAGTGCCTGGCTTTCTCCGACAATGCCGTCAAGATCCAGTATTATGGGCGCGGGGCGATGAAGCGCTTTTTCTTTTCTGTATTCCAGGACGCGTTTCAGGGAAAGGGTGATGTGCTGGGATGAGCCCGATTTCTGAATATAATTCTAGGCACCGTTCTTGATGGCGATTTCAGCGCCATCCACGTTGCCGAATCCAGTCAGAATGATGACTTCCGGCTGAGAAGGGGCCTGGCGAATACGTGACACACAATCCAAACCGCACCCATCCGGAAGTTGAACGTCCAGCAACACGACATCGAAGGCATTTTCCTACACCGCTGAAAGGCCCTGGTTCAAGGTTGGGCACCATTCGGCTTCGGCTCCCATGCGCTGGATCATGACTGCCAGCGTCCGGAAAACCGCCTGTTCGTCATCGATGATCAGGATTTCACTCATATTCACGTTGCGCTTTTTCGCTTTGCGCTACACCTAAAATAAATGTAAAGGTGGTTAATTATTTGCTGTTATCGGCATATGCTTGGTTAGCTTTAGGTACCTGCCTCCGGTTTTTTTGGCCCAATGTCCGATATATTGGGACAAATTGCTCCAAATCGCTGAACACCGGTCCAATCAATCGACACTGGACAGGTAATCCAATTGGCCGTTAGTATTGATATAGCATAGAACGCGTGAACAAAATTCTGCGCAGGAAGAGAAATGGATATCAACCGACTGAAAGCCTGGACAATGCCGCTACTACGACCGCCAAGTCCCTGGTTGCTAAAAACAATGATCGTATGCGTGATCCTTGCTTGTGGTCAGGGTGAACCGGTTGACGTAGAAGAAATCATCGGCCAGCGGCTTGTATATGATCGCATGATCATCGACTATGCAGACATAATGAATGATGTGTGGGAATCGACCGAACGCAACCTTGCAGCCATCAAGAACCGTTACCATATCGAGATCCTGATTGTGACCTTACCGTCACTAAAAAATCACTATACCGTCAATGAAGCCGCGGCGCAACTGTTTACCAACTGGGAAATCGGCAAAGCGCATGATGGTCGGGGAATCCTGCTGTTGTTTGTGGATGACGAAAAAAAGGTAAAGCTCGAAGTCAGTTATGATCTGGAGGATGTGTTTACCGATGCGTTCACCGGCCATATCCAGGACGTTCAACTCCAACCGCGCTATGTGGCGGGTCAGTTGGAAATCGGTTTCATTGCCGTGATGGAAGCCCTTGAATATCGGGCCCAGGTCAAATACGGAGGGGACTACACGACGGCATCCATTGCCGCCCTGGACCTGGATTACCTCTCCCAGGGAGCCGGTGCCGGAAGAAACCTGGAAGCTGATCGACGCCGCGCCGATCGTCCGCAGCCCCCCGCCACCACGCCGGTCAACACGGCCTATCCAGCGGGAGCAACCCCCCAGGAAGCCTGGCAGACCATGCTCCAGAGTTGGCACGACAGGGTCAATAATCCCAACCTGGGCGTATATACACCGCTCACCCGCCTGGCCTATCGGGATTTCACCCATCAGCCCGATGCCAGCCTGGACAAGCAATACGCCACCTATGCATCCAAAAGCTGTACGGTTCGCCAGAAAGGCCGTTATGCCGTGATCTATTTTGGCAAAAAAGAAGGCTGGGACAATGCCCCCTTTTTGCTTTGCCGCAGCAATGCGGGGTGGCAGTTTGATATTGTCCATCAACGACGATTCATCCGCATGGGTCGCGCGCCTCATTGGGGCGTTGAATTCTCGGAGCATCCACACATGAATTTATTGATGGACACATTTCATTTCCAGGGGCAGGATATCCCCGTCGAAAATACGGATCGATACACCATCGATCGCGACCAGGAGCTTGCCACCGGTATTTTGTCCGCGGAAGCACGGGTCAGAAACTCGCCGGACGATACCGACGCGCTGCTTTACCTGGGTCGCCTGTACGCCACTGCCGCCATGGGGTCCAAAGCGATCCCCTTGTTGAAACGGGTTCTCAGGCAGCGACCGGATTCAGCCACCGCCATGAAGTATTTGGCCATTGCCCATGTGGATGCCCATTACCAGTACGATAGCGCCCTGGCACTGCTGGCCGATTATGTCAAAACCGCCCCAGACGATCCATTCGGGCACAGCTTCTCAGGCTATCTCCTCTACCGGAAAAAGAAATACAAGCAGGCAAAACAGGCCTTCGAGCGCACCCTTTCCATCGATCCGGAAAATGCTTACGCCCATTTTTACCTAACCTATACATATGCATGGCTATATTCCGATGCATCCGCCCTGAACCCGATGAAAAAAACCTATCGACAACTATTCAATTTTCACAAGGAGAAAACCCAATCCTTCGCTGCCCTCCACCCGTTGCGGGTAGCCTGGCTGAACCGGTGGCTTGAAAAACAATAAGACATCCATTACCATTCTACCGTTTTGGGATCGACGGTTCGATCATCAGGCCCATTGATCAGCGGCCGACCGAATAATCTTGCGGCCGTTCACCAAAATATTGTTTTTGGCGCAATTCCGTGATTGCGATTTTTTTACACATTGGCCACAAGTGGCTAATTTATTCATGAGAGATTTTGAAAATGATTTTTAAGCACTTTATTGAATTTTTCCCGGAAATAGCTGAAAAGGAAACACGCCGAATAACACTTCGTAACGATCCGCAAATTCCAGATGGAGAATATGCCTTTGTTGATTCTTATTGTAAGGACAAAGATTGTGATTGCCGACGCGTTTATTTTGACGTTCTCCAAATAGATCCAGACTATAAACGCTTTCATGCCGCCACAATTTCCTACGGGTGGGAGGATTTGGATTTTTATTTATCCTGGGCGCCCGACATGGCACCGGAAAGGGTTAGACTGATGAAAGGCCCGATCTTGCAACCAGCTCAACAACAATCACAATACGCGCAGAGATTTTTAGAATTGTTTGAGACTAAATTCCTTGTCGACCAAGCATATGTTGAGCGAATCAAACAGCACTATGCCTTGTTCAAAGCCAAATTGGGCGGCAAGGCAATCAAAAAAATATATAATGGGTATGATAAATATGGACCTTGTCCTTGCGGAAGTGGAAAGAAATTGAAGTTCTGCTGTTTGGCGTAAGATATAATGACCATGGTGTGATTTAATGAGAACCCGCTCCCCTTAGAAGTAAATTCACCCAAATGGAGTTGTAATCCGATGATTCATCAGCGGCCCCCAAAATGATGAAATATATCCCCTGGTGGGCTTCAACAGCGCAACATGTTGATAAATCATGATGTTTTCATTGCAGCCAGTTAAAAACCAATTTTACTTGACGGGTACTTGATCATCGCGAAACGGCATGACACTCAACAAATTCAACATGGGTGCTTAACCGATTGAAATCAAATACTGAAGAAATTTCCATCAACCGTTTCTCGTCACGCCGTAAACGACTCGACCATGCCTTTCTCGTCGGATGAAAGACCGTTACGATATTTTCGGTGGCCTGCCGGATACGATCGAAGATGATTGGATCGAAAGCATCGAAAAGCTCGAAGAGATGATGGACAAATACATCCACCTCCGCCGAAAATCGAGGGATGTCTTCGAAATGCGCTACCAAACGACCATCGACCCGGATCGCGACCGGTGGGAGCTATGTTCCCACGTTTTGTCAAGGCGGGATGTGGTCGACCGGCTCTCCATTCCCTGGTAGGACAACCATTCCCACGCAGCCGTCGATCAGGGCATTGGCTTTAGGGAACATTCATGAAAGCAGGCCGATGCAATAAACATGATGCCATCCGGCACAATTATTCTTTCGATGCAGTCGTTGCCTCGCTCCCACGCAGAGCACATCCCCGTCAACGTAACGGGTTCCCAAGCTCCGCTTGTGAACCCGTATTCCGTAAAGGTGAACGGTGGTACGCGCTCCCACGCGGAGCATGGGAGCGAGATAAACAACAGCTTTTCATACGCGCGTTGCCCATCACAAGGAAGAGCCAAAGGGTTTTGCGGACAGTCACCCCCTGCGGGTCGCATAGCTGAACCGGTGGCTGGATAAGGAGTAAAGACGGCTCAGCCGTCAATGGTCTTGAACTTCTCCGGCGGGGCACCGCAAACCGGACATTTTTTGGGAATCTTCTTGTCGGTCACATACCCACACACCTGGCAGACGTGATATTCCTTGACCGTATTCTTGATCACATTCATGATGGCCCGCTCATAAAGTTTGGCATGGTAGCCTTCCGCGTCCCGGGCGTGGCCGAATACAACGGCGGCGGCGGTTTCGCCTTCATCCTCGGCATCCTTCAAAAAGTCGGGATATTCGTTTTCACTGATCGATTTTTCTCGCTGGAACGACTTCTCCAGGTTGGTGTCCGTGTCTTTGACAATCATTTCCTTGGCCAGATTCATGTGCCGGGTGGCATGTACCCGTTCGGCTTCGGCAACGGCTCTGAACAACAGAGCCACTTGCGGTACATCTTCCTCTTGCGCTTTTTCAGCATAAGCCAAAAGACGAAAATAAGCCTTTGCTTCTCCGATGAATGCCTTGTAGACGTTTTCCTTTGTTTTTGGTTTCATATCGCCTCCGTGAGATCGAAACAGATGGTGCAATTATTTTTTTCCACTGGCCTTAATAAAAATGGAAAATGCGAGTTTCAAATGGCATTCTTGTTACGGCGGCGGCCAGATGGATGACCTTGTCGTCCATAAAGGTGGCCTTGCTGTAATCGTATATGGAATACCACATCCCGACCCTGTCGCCGTCGGGGCCGATTATTCTGGCGCCATTGGGAATCATCAGCGCTTCTTTATCTTCGCTTTCAAGGACAAACGCGATGCGCTCGACCAACGCTTTCAAGGATGCGCTGTCCACGTCGATCTCGCGCCAGTGGTCGGCCTCCAATCGATAGTCTTCCCTGATGGCGACGATGGCAATCGGTTTCGATTCCGGCCCCGACACATAGTAGCGGTGACCGGCGGCAACCTCTCCATTTTCAAATTGCCGTGACACATCGCGGCTGTTCTGATAATTGCTGCGGCCGATGGCGCAACTGACAAACAACGCGAACAGAAAAATGGCTGGCAGCAGTAAAAAAATAACCTGACCCCCGCGGCTGGGCAGGCGAATAAAATACTCGTAATTGTTATCGTGTTTGCATGCGGCGTACGTTTTCATCGGCGATCCTGATCCTTTGGTTATCATTTATCCGAATTCACTTATTTATGGCGATTTTTTCGAAGTTTATCAAGACGGAAAATCAAATCGGAAAATAGCCCCTTCGCCAATCGCTAAAAAGCCAGTTTGCATGTCCACGGCACATTTATTTTCGATTTCGATAGCGATCCCGGTCCCGATGGCGATGGCGATTTGGATCATCACAACGATCCAAATGCGGGAAACCTGAATTAAACGCCGCAAAGCCTTGACAGTTTGGTAAACTCCATGTAACAAGCTTTTCTCAATTTGCATCAGAAGATGCTTAACGCTGATAAACCAGCACCTCATGCTCGGACAGGGCAAACGCTCCCCGGACAGGAAATAGAAAACGATACCCACTTCCGTTTCTGCGCGTCGCAGGATTGGGTACGGGTGACAGGCACCAAGGGCCACGAAGGCCATGTCTCAATAGAATGAGACTTTTCCTCCGTGACCCTCAATCTGCTCAGCCGGGATAAATCCGGTCAGGGCCGCCAATCAATAGAGGCCATGAAGGTCCAAGAACCCTTAAGGGGATGGATACTCATGGCTTTTCTTCATGCGTGACATCCCCTCCCATCGAAGCTGAATTGAAATTTGCGAAAGGAGAAGAAGATGATGAAGAAGAGACCTTGTTGGGCATTTTGGGTAGGCCTTATCTTGTTTGCCGCTGTCTGCCTGGCATATCCGGCAGTGGCGGAAGAAAACGAAGAAATCGAAGAAAACGCAGATATCACCCAAATCGGGGAAATCACGGTTACGGCCACTAAAACAAATGTGGACCAGGAATTGTCACCGGTCACATCCTACAGCGTAGACCGGGAGGATCTTGATTCTCAACCGTCCCATTACATGAATAATTTTGGAGAATTTATCCGGGACATTCCCGGTGTTAGTGTGGGCCAATACTACCCGTGGGGCCCTCCCTGGGTCCAGCTGAGAGGCACCGGCCACTTTCTGCAGCGCACTGTTTATCTCATCGATGGCATGCCGGTGCATGCGTTTTTATCGCCAGCCATCAATCCCAACGATATTGATCAGGTGGATGTGGTCCTTGGTCCATCCTCGGCACTTTACGGTGCCAGCGCCGCCGGTGGGGCCGTCAATATCGTTACCCGTAGCGGAAAAGCTGATGAAGGCATCAATGCCCAGGTCGCCTATGGAGAAAATAATACGTTCAAACCCAGCCTTTCCATCGGCGATGAAAAAGACAACTTTTGTTACCGGTTTTCCTATTCCAGCGAGATATCCGACGGTTACCAGATGAAACCGGTGGACGGGATGATTGAGCTGTCCAATTTAGGCAAACCACAGTATATAAGCGGAGCATCCGTGGAGGACAATGACTACAGATACCATTGGCTCAGCGGAAAAATGGGATGGGATAACCATAAGGGCACCTCAGTGACCCTGGCCCTCAATTACATGGACCGGTACCTTTACGGAGGCCAGAGCAACGCCATTACCAACGATCACGGGGATACCGTCGTTTCCAACCTGAAATTGACTCATCAATTCACCGACTGGATGAAACTGACTGCGACCACCGGGTATCAATACCAGTCCATTCCCTCCCAGGCAAATGGCGGTGCCAGCCTCGTCGACGGTGTGATTGTGGTGGATGACACAATTACTGGGACCGAAGACTGGGACCGCAACCGGATTCCATTCGAGCTTCAAGGTGATTTCACCATTCTGCCCAACAACGTGCTGACGGCCGGCCTGTATTTTGCCCGGGAAGAAGAAACAACGAATGATTTTGAACCTACCGGCGAACAGACCTACCGCTATGAATTGACCACGGACATGACGGCGGTGTATCTCCAAGATCAAATGTTTTTCATGGATGACCGGCTCAGCATTCTACTCGGGGGCCGGTATGACAAGTGGGAATATAAGGACATTTACGATTCAGGTTCCTCAAACCCCACCCCGGATGATGTCGATAAAGACAAGGTTACTTACAGGGGAGGCGTCAAGTTCAGGTTCAACGACATCCTGGCCATGCAAACGTCCGCCGGCACCGCTTTCTGGCCCGGCAACCCCAAATGGTTTTTTCAGAATAAAAACACCGGTTCGACCTGGCGTGAGGCCAATACCGACCTGGAACCCGAAGAGACCTGGATGGTGGACCTGGGTGCGGATATTACCATCCCCGATTGGAATACCCTGTTCCGGATCACAGGCTACCACGGCGTCATCGAAAATATCATGGCCTATACCTATAATGACAATCAGCCTTACTCCACCACCCTGATACAAACCCGAAATATCGGTGAGGCTGAAATCAACGGTGTCGAATTATACCTCAAACAACCCATTACCCAACATCTGGCGTTTACCGGCTCCCTGACCCTGAACGATTCGGAAATCACCGAGGACAAGACCAACCCGGACAACGTGGGAAACCAGTTGAGAAACTCCCCCGACTACTTTGGTAGCCTGGGACTTCGGTACCAAAACCACGAACTGTTCAACTGCGAAGTGCTGTTACGGTTCTCAGACAGCCGGTACTACACGGACAACAACGAAGACCTACCTTATTTTCACATGGAAGCCTACGAGACCATTGATGCCAAAATCTGGAGGGACTGGGCCCTGTCCGAGAAAGTCACCCTGCATACGGCGGTTTCGGCTGTCAACCTTCTGGACGAGGACTATGCCACGGAAATCGTCTATGTCAATCCGGGACGGTATGTGGAATGCATGGTGGGCGTCAGATACACTTTTTGAAATCGTTCTCTTTACTCATCATCCTGAGCCGTTGTCTGATTCTTTTTCTGGTAACGGCCGTCATCTGGACACTCCCGGGACCGAATCTTTCCGGAGCCGGGAGCGTTCCGGAGAGAGATCAAACCCTGATTGTCGGCGTGGGACGGGATTTTTTGGACGGACCGGCCAGCCGGACATATCTGCACGGGTCCACCCATACATGGGAGGCCTTGACCTATCTGGACGAAAACCTCAACGCCTGTCCCTGGCTGGCCAGGTCATGGGAGTCAACAGACCAGACCCGAACCTGGATATTTCATCTGAGAGAAAACGTTCGGTTCCACGACAACACCCCGTTGACCGCCGATATTGCCCGACAGTCCATTCTGCGCATCGCCTCAAGCCCCCGGTATGACCCCTCCGGGGTGTTTCAGGATCTCGTGCGGATAGACACCCAGGGAAATCTGGATCTTGTCTTTTATCTCAAACATCCCTGTCCCGCTTTTCCCAACCGGATCTCCTATTATCAGAGTCCGATTCTTCATCCCAAGGATTTTGAGTCGGACGGCCGCCTGAAGACTGTGACCGGCACCGGCCCCTTTTACCTGAAACAAGCCATCCCCGCCAATCGCATCGTCCTTTTGGCCTTTGACGGATATTGGGGCCCGCAGCCTTGGTTCCGGCAGGTGATTTTCCGGGCCCTGGCCGATGCCCAGACCCGGTCCATGGCCCTCATGGCCCGGGAAGTGGACGCCGTGGCCGATGTGGGGGCGATCCTTCCCCAGCAGGTGGAAAACCTGAAAACCGTGCCCGGCCTGATCATAGATCATGTGGAAGTGGCCACCACCCACTACCTGGTGTTCAACTGCGCCAAGGCACCTTTCCGGGAAAGGATGTCTCGTCAATGGTTGGCATCGATCCTGGACAGGGACACCATCGTCAACGCACTGGTCGCCGGATGCGGCCGTGTTGCCCGGAACCCTTTCACGCCCCTGGCCAAGAACTGGTGTTTTGGCCATCTTTCCGGCCAAGAGAATCCGGTCCAGGCACCTGTCCCGGCCCCTGTGGATATCCTGCTTCACGCCGGCACTCTGGAGCGCTGGCCGTACCTTGACATTGCCCAGTTTATCCAGATGCAGTTGGGCCAATTCGGATTCAAGGCAGCCATTCATATCCGGGAGCCGGGTGCCTATTACAGAGAGATGTCGGAAGGAAAGTTCGACCTGGCCCTGCAGCCCAATACGCTGATGACCGGGGAGCCGGATTTTTTCTATGCGTATTATGTTGCATCAGACGGCCCCAGGAGCTACAGGTGCGGCCGTGCCCAGACCGACCGTCTCATCGAACAGGGCCGCCACAGCACAACTTTTGCCCAGCAACAAACCATCTACAGCAGGCTGTCAGCCGAGTTTGCCCGGGATTTGCCTCTGCTGCCCCTGTACCACGACATCGCCTTTTTTGCATACACCGACCGGCTTGGGTTTTTTGGCATGGACCATAACTTCAGGCCCCTGCTGATTCAGGCAAGGCCTGCGGGTGCCGCGCAAAGACAGGGAGAGGAATAAATGTGCATCTTGGGTCGGACACATGCCTCGCCTGACATCGATTGGAAAACACGCTGGGAAAACCTTGGGAAAAATTCGGTTTTAAAGCAAACCCAGGTGAAAAGCCCTGAGAAATGGCAGGTTTTTTACGACCGGGTATCCGGGACCTGGGATCGAATGGCCGGAATCGGTTCCGGCGCGGGAGAATTAATCGCCGGATTCATCGCCGGCCAGGATTGGGTACCGCCGAAAGGCTCAATTCTGGAATTGGGATGCGGCCCCGGCAATCTTTCCCTGGCCCTGGCCAGCCACGGATTCCGGGTCACCGCGCTAGATCTCTCCGCTGGCATGATCCGGGCATTGGAAAGAAAAATCCACACCCGCCGTATTGCCAACATTCGGTCTCTGACCGCAGACTGGAAGACCCTTGCTCCCCAACCCTCCCACGATCTGGCGGTGGCAGCGTTTTTCCCGGAGGTCTGCCATCCCGATGGCATCTTTCGCATGGAGCGCCTGGCCAAAAAAACCTGTGCGCTGGTATTGGCAAACGGCACGGAAACCTTTCCTTTGCGCCAAGCGATCTGGCGACGGGTCATGGATAATCCCTTGCCCAATGCCAGGGAACACCTGACCTGTGCCCGTAATTTTCTATGCCAAGTCGGCAGACACCCGGACGTTTTCGATTTGTCATGTCCGGCTACCCTGGATATTGAATATCCTCTGGCCGAAGACTATTTCCAGGCCTATTTTGATATGTTCGGCCGTTCGGGTCGGCTTTTGGACAGCGCTATAGAAACGGTGCTCAGGCCCCATGTCAGAGGCAACAGACTCTGTCTTGAAGGAAAGGCCGGCTTTGCCGTTGTCTTTTGGTCCGTTTCGCATCGTTTATCCGGTCACGGGAGCAACGATTGATTCTCCTACCCAATTGGATAAGGCGTCTTGCCTATATCGTCTTCGTGCTCTGGGGCATCAGCATGGCCACATTCGTTCTGTTCACCCTGAGCCCGGGGGATCCGGCCGAGATCATTCTGTCCAACCAGAGCCAGGCCCCCGGCCGGGAACAGATCCGGGCCCTGCGGCACCAGCTTGCCCTGGACCGGCACTGGACCGTCCAATACCTATCCTGGATGGGCAGGATTTGCGCCGGTGATTTCGGGGAAAGCTGGCAGAGCGGCCGCCCGGTTCTACAGGAAGTGGCGGTTTGCCTCGGTTCATCCCTGGAACTGGCCCTGGGCGCGTTTTTGATGGCCGTGGCCCTGTCGGGGGCCAGCGGTATCCTTTCCGCCGTGTTTCGCCAGCGCTTCCCGGATCACTTGATTCAGGCCCTGACGATCGTGTCATCCGCCATGCCGCCGTTCTGGCTGGGGATCATGCTCGTCTGGATCGTTTCCCTGAAACTGGGACTCCTGCCCGTTGCCGGACAGGGTAGTCTGGCCCATGTTCTTTTACCCGCTTTTTCATTGGCTCTGGGACTGGGACTGCTCCAGGGCAGTATGCTTCGCTCGGCCCTGATTCGAACCATGGATGCGGGGTTTGTTCATTTCGCCCGGACGAAAGGCCTTGCGCCCATGAAGATTTTCTTCCGCCACATCCTGCCCCATGCCCTGGTTCCCATGATTTCGCTATGGGGCGTCTGTCTCGGGCAGCTTTTGGGCGGAGCCATGATCGTGGAATCGGTCTTTGCCCGGCCCGGTCTCGGCCGGCTGACGGTCCAGGCCGTCATGGCCAGGGATATCCCCGTGGTCCAGGCGGTTGTGCTGTTCATCTCCCTGACCTTTGTGACGATCAACGGCCTGACAGACCTTATACACGGCCGCCTGGACCCACAGATGAGAGAAAAACGTTGAAAAAACGGCGTCATCCGGTTCTAATCAAAACGACCCTAAGCGGCCTGTTTTGCCTTTTTATCGGCCTCACGGCCCTTCTGGCCCCATGGCTGGCACCCAAAGATCCCCTGGCCGCTGATCTTGCCAACCGACTGGTTTCTCCCTGTACAACGTTTCCACTGGGAAGCGACCAGCTGGGACGATGCGTTCTATCCAGGATCGTCTGTGGCATCCGCCTGTCCCTGGGCGGGGCATTGGCAGCGTCCACACTGGCCGTGGCCGTGGGCGCCACGCTCGGCATCGCCGCTGCCCTGGCCAAGGGCTGGGTTGAAATTCTGCTAAGGGCCGTCATCGACATGGGGCTGGCCATGCCTGGCCTCATCCTGGCCATCGTTTTCGCCGGTCTTGCCGGCGGGACCATGCAGGGGCTTGTGCTCGGGCTTGCGGCGGCCAACTGGCCGTGGTGGGCCCGCCTGATTCGGGGGCTGACGTTGTCGGCCGCCCAAAAGGAATTCGTCCTGGCCGGTCGGGCGGCCGGGCTCACGCCATCGAGAATCGTCTTCGCCTATATTCTGCCCCAATTTAAAAACCCGGTGCTCGCCGGCGCCTCCCTGAAAACCGGAAGAATGATCCTGGCTTTCGCCGGCTTGAGCTATCTGGGCCTGGGGCCCCCCCCGCCAGCGCCTGAACTGGGACGCATGCTTCAGGAAGCGGGGATATACATGGTCCGTGCCCCCTGGCTGGTCTTTGGCCCGGGGCTGGCCATTACCGTGGTGGTTGCGGCACTGACCGTGATGGGGAAAATATTTCAGGGCGAGTTACATGATGTCTGATTCCGCGCTTTTATCTGTTCAGGACCTTTGTGTGGGCATTCCGGGCAAAACGTCCAGCCGGGTTGAACATGTCACATTCCGCCTGAATGAAGGCGAAATTCTTGGAATTACCGGCAAGAGTGGTTCCGGGAAGACCCTGACCGCCATGGCCCTGGCCGGTATTCTACCGCCGCAGCTGAAGGTCTATGGCGGTTGTGCCCGATTCATGGGGCGTCTTTTTCTGCCGGGAAAGGCCGCACAGACAACGCTCAATCCCGGTAGGGACATCCTGATGCTGTTTCAAAGCCCATCCAGGGCCCTGGATCCCTGGGTCCGGATCGGGGTCCAGTTGGTCGACGCCATCAAGGCCGCCGGTAAACGGGCTGGTGAAAACCCGAGAAAGGCGGCCATGCATGCCCTTGAAAAAGCCGGATTCGATGGGACCATCTATCATCGATATCCTTTCGAACTCAGCGGGGGGCAACGCCAGCGTAGCTTAATGGCCCTGGCCCTGGCGATTAAACCGCGTATACTCATTGCCGACGAGCCGGCCACAGGGCAAGACGATATCCATAAAACCCTTATCATTCAAAGCATCCGGAATCTGACGGAAAACAAGAAAACGGCCATCATCGTCATCTCTCACGATTTGAGAGTGCTGCAGGGGCTGGCACAAGATCTGGTGGTCATCTATCGGGGACGCCAGATAGAATCCGGACCGGCCCCGGATCTTCTTCACAACCCCGTCCACCCTCACACACGGGATCTGGTCGAGGCCATGGCGTTTTTGGAAGGCGGTGACCGATGATCCCTTTCCTGCTCTATCTGGAGGGAATCGGCAAGGCATACAAGCTCCAGGGCGTCAAAAAAGAGAGCGTGCTGTCCAACTTTACCTTAGGCATCCGGTCTGGGGAAGCCGTGGGCCTTTTGGGGCCCAGCGGTAGCGGAAAAAGTACCATTGCAAAAATTATTCTGGGCGTTGAACCGCCCGATTCCGGACGGGTTTTTTTTGAAGGGCAAACCATTGTCAGCCGAAAAATTCGGCCCAACCGGCGATTTTACCGAAAGGTCCAGATGGTCTGGCAGGACCCTTTCGTTTATTTGAACCCCTATCTGTCGATTCGAACATCGATTATGGAGCCCATGGCTGCCTTCTGCATGGGCACGGCCGGTGACCGGCAAAAACAGGCGGACCGCCTGATGGAAGCCATGGGGCTTCCCGTTGACCTGGGTCGATTCCGGCCGGACAGGCTTTCCGGCGGACAGTGCCAGCGGGCAGCCATTGCAAGGGCCCTTTCGGTTTCTCCCAGGCTTCTGATCTGCGATGAGGCCCTGGTCGGATTAGACCTATCCCTGCAGGTGGATATCATTCAACAGCTTAAGCGGCTCCAGGAAGAATCCGGTCTGTCCTTGTTGTTCATCTCCCATGACCGGGGATGTACCGCCCGAATGTGCAGCCGGATCATCACCCTATCATCCGAATGATGGAGACCATCCAAAAGCAACAGGGACTCTGTATGGTCTTGATCAGTCACGATCCGGTTTTGGTGGGCCGATTCTGCGACACGGTGTTTTCGACTGACGGGAAGACAGCTACGTGCAGCATAGAGGTGTTAAGCCACTCTTTGGGCATTGCGGGGAACATGCTTTCCATGGGGGGAAGCAACCGTTGGCGTATCCGCCGAACGGGTGGATGGAATCGTCCGGGGGCGTGATGTGATCTGACGGATTTGGTCTCTATCCTTGAGCCATTCGGCGATTTTGGGGGCGAATGCCCTTTGATACTTGGAACTGACATAGATGCCGATATGCCCTGTATCGAGGCAGACATCTTCCGTATCTTCGCTTCCCACCGATGATGTCAATCGGTCGCAGGCCTCCGGCGGGACGAGATGATCATATTTCCCATAAATATTGAGCAGTGGCATGGTCAGCTTTTGAAGATCCACCCGTTGCCCGCCGACGCGTAATTCATTTTTGATCAGCTTGTTGCCTTGATAGCAGTCCTTGATGAACTGACGAAAGACCTCACCGGGCAAATCGGGGCTATCGAATATCCATTTTTCCATGCGAATGAAATTCTCGGTAAACGCTTGGTCATCCATGTGGTCCATGAACCCAACGTATTTGTCGATCATCAAGCGGGCGGGATTGAGCAAGAGGAAACCGAAATTCATCAAATCGGCGGGTAGGTTGCCAAAGGTGTCCACCATGCGGTCGACATCGATGCGCTTCATCCACAGGTGTAACAATCCCTTATCGGTATCGAAATGGGTGGGCGTGACCGTGGTGACCAGGTTTTTTACCTTTTGGGGGTGCAAGGCCGCGTAGATGACGCTGAATGTTCCCCCCATGCAGATGCCCATGAGATTGACTTTTTCGATTTGCCGGTGGTGGCGAATGAAATCGATGATGTTATCCATGTAACCATTGATGTGATCATCGAACCCAAGGAACCGGTCTTTGCGGGTAGGATATCCCCAGTCGATCATGTAAAGATCGATGCCATGATCCAACAACCGTTCGACCACGCTGCGTCCGGGTTGCAGGTCCAACATGGTTTCCCTGTTTATCAGGGCATAGGTGATCAGCAAGGGGGTATGGATGCGGCTGTTGGTACGGGGCAGATAGTGTTTTAACTTGACCCGATCTTCCTGATAAACGACTTCAAAGGGGGTCTTCGCCAGATCGGTATCCAATTCCCCCTCGATGACCTGGGTTGCCTTATGAATACGGGATTGGAATTCCTTTGCGTCATCTGTCAGTCTCGACAGAATCAAATCTACCGGAACTTTACCTTGCAGCATCCGTCCCCTTCCTTGAAAAAAAATATCTGGTATGGCCTGTCAATCCGTATCCGTGGATCGAAAGGCTTCTTTCCTCATGGATAGCAGATCAATGGTGATCTATTCGACGACTTCGAGGAAGGTCTGTTTGTTGACTTTTGAAGCGGCGGCACCCATGAGGGTCCGCAGGGCGTTGACGGTGCGTCCCTTTTTACCGATGATCTTGCCGACATCTTCTTTGGCCACATGCAATTCCACCACCATGGTATGGGCGCTATTGTGGGTTTTTATCCGAACGTCTTCGGGTTGGTCAACGAGGTTCTGGGCAATCAAGACAACCAGTCGGTCCAATTCAGTAGTCGATATTTTCACTGTCGGCACTCCCATTTTTATTGAAGAGAAGGTGATGGTCGATTATTCGCTATTCATTCCACGCCGTGTTGACCCTATCGTTGCAAAATCAGGGTTGGGGGCATCATCGAAGCAATCTTAAAGCCAAAATACGTGTTGGTCGCCAATGCCGCAATAGGCAAAAATCTGATTTCGATTAAGAAAAATTCCTAATCGCCGTGGGCGCAAGCGGATGAAGTGGATCAAATGGGGCCGTCCTGACATGGACTTGAAGGAGAAACGCGTGCGCGATCTAAGGCGCATCCTGGTATATTATTATCCGCCAATCGCCTAAATTGCTCGGCTGTGGGGGGAAAACGCCGTTATCCAGGATCAGGCGACGTCGTCACAGTTCCGTTATCCCTTGACGCAGTGCATAACGGGTAAGGGCTACCACGGAATCGGCACCCAGTTTCTTCATCAGCCGGTCGCGGTGGGACAAGACCGTCTTGGGGCTGATGTGCAGCCGGTCGGCGATACTTTTGGTGTTGTACCCTTCGGCGATCAGTTGCAGCACTTCCCGTTCACGCATGCTCAATTGGGCGAAGGCATTGTTTCGGCTCAGGTCTTGGCTGTGAACATGACGATCGACGATGACGCCGGCAATGGAGGGGGACAGGTAGGTCCCGCCGGAGACGACCACGCGCACCGCTTCCACCAGTTCCTTGCCGATACTGGTTTTTAGCAGGAATCCGCTGGCGCCGGCTTCCAGCATGGCATGCACCATGGCGCTTTCACCATGCATGGAGAGGCACAAGACCTTGGATCGGCAAGGGCTGGAAATGATTTTGCGGGTGGCATCGATACCGTTGAGATCGGGCATGCCGATATCCATGATGATGACGTGCGGTTCGAGCCGCAGGGCCATCGTCACCGCTTCGCGACCATTAGCGGCCTCGGCCACTACATTTATATCCGGTTCATGCATCAGAAGCGCGTGAAGTCCTTCGCGTAAAATGTGATGATCGTCGGCCAGAATAACGTTTATGATGTCACCAGTCATGGGGATCCTTTTGTCAATGATTGCTCTTTTCGAGAAAATCTGTTGATGGGCACCCGGAGAATCACTCGCGTCCGTTTGCCGGGAACCGAGTCAATTTCAACCTTGCCCTCCAGGTCTCGCAGGCGCTCCTTGATGCCGAATAGCCCCATGCCTTTACCCATATCAATGAAATTTCCATCGACTATTCGATCAAATCCTCTTCCCCGGTCCTCCACGGTGAGGGTCAGCATTTTCTCGTCGCTAGTGATGCATATGGTCGCTTCTTGGGTGCCGGCATGTTTGACTACATTGAAGAAGAGTTCTCGCACCGCCTTGAACAAGACGGCTGCGGTCGTGTCGTCGATCATCTGGCTGAAATCGTTGCCCTCGACCCGAAAACTCACATCATATCGCTTGGTCATGCTATTGCATAGCTCGACAATGGCTTCCTTGAAACCGATTCGAAACAGGGACGATGAGGATAATTCGAAACTCAAGGATCGAATTTTCTCAGCCGTTTGGTGAATCAATTCGCCGATTTCTTCTCGAATCGCATTGGCCCTGGACGGGTCTTCTTCCCGGTCGGCCAGTGCCAGTTTCAAATTGCACAGCGCCAGATCCTGGGCCACGTCATCATGCAATCCCTCGGCGATGCGCTGCTGCTCTTCATCCTGGGCCGTGGCCAACCTGGCGGCCAAGCGACGCAGGCGTTTTTGGTGTTTGTCGCGCTGTTTTTGCTCCTCTATGCGCGTGGTGATGTCCCTCATGATTCCGCCAAGCACCGTGCGGCCTTCAAGGGTAAATTTGCTGGGTGAGATTTCAACGGGGAAGACCGAGCCATCCTTCTTGCGGTGCCATCGCAAGGGGATCGGTTTTTTCAATGTCTCGGCAATGGCCTTCTTGATCACCGCCTTCGAGGCTTGCGGTTCGCAGGTGATATCCCAATACGTCAGACGAAGAAATTCATTGCGAGTGTATCCGTAAAGCTCCTCCGCAGCGGGATTGACATCCACGAAACGTTGGGTTAGCGCATCGAATACCAGAATGGCGCCGGATTCGGCTTCAAACAGGCTGCGGTAGCGCTCCTCGCTTTCCTTTAAAACCTTCTCTATGCGTTTACGCTCGGTAACATCCCTGAGGAAACCGGTAAAACCAATGGCTTCGCGATGCGCATTGTACTGCAGGGTGCTGCGTTCATCGAACCAAACGATGTCGCCATTCGGTGCCTGGACGCGAAAGTCTACCGGAGACGTTTCACCTCGTTCAAGACTCTTGTTGAACGCCGCTTCCACGCGTGCCCGGTCGTCGGCCATGATGAATTCGAGAAAAAAACGGTCGGCCAGGGCGTGGGGATCGAATCCATAACGCTTGGTTTGCGGGCCAATGTAGCGCAGTCGCCCTTGAGCATCAATGCGGAAAGGGATGTCCATGGTATTTTCGACCAGATTGCGGAACTTGGCCTCCGAGTCGGCCAGTTCAGCCGTCCGTTCCCTGACGCGCTGTTCTAGTTTTTCCTCCAAGCGCTTGCGCTGTGTGATGTCGGTCGAAATGCCGCATACCGCGTAGATGTTTCCCTCGGCATTATGCAGCGGGTACTTGCATGCCAGGTAGATGTGTTCGCCCCCGTTATGGGGAATGGTCTCCTCGAATTCAACCGCACGGTCTTTTTGCCGAACAATATCATCGTTTTTTTTATACACGTGGGCGTAAGGCGCCAACAGGTTGAAATCTGTGTCTGTGTGCCCGACCACCTCATCCGGTGTGCGATTAAAAAGATCGGCATGGTATCGGTTGCTGAGAATGTAGCGGCCCGCCTCGTCCTTGGCGAAGATTGCCGTGTCGGCGCAGTCGATGACGGATTGCAGCAACTGGCGATTTTCGATCAGCGCCGCTTCCGCTTGCTTTTGGGCGGTGATATCCTGGGTCACGCCCACCCGTCTGATGACATCACCTCTTTCACGGCGCTCAGATTCGGCTTTTTGGCGGACCCATTTTATTTTTCCATCGACAATTAACCGATGCTCAATGTCGAACGGACTCCCATTGATCAATTTCCTCAATTCTTTTTCGACAGCGGCCCTGTCATCCGGATAAACGGCATTTAAAAAAATTTTTTCGTCGATCGGGGTGCCGATGGGGATGCCGAAAATTTTGTAGGTTTCATCCGTCCATTTAAACGCATTGGTCGTTATATCCAGCTCCCATGTGCCGATTCGGCCGATCTCCTGTGATTTTTCGAGAAAATATTGTTGTTTTGAAACCGCATGGTCCGCTTTTATGCGTAGCAACGCGTTTTCCGCAAGGCTGGTGATGAACCCTACCAGCGCCTTGTTATATTCGATGATATAATCTACTTTTTCGCGGCTGAAAATGGGCACCCTGTCGAGCGCCTCCAGATAGTCATCGAGATCGAAACCGAATTTGTGGGCCTGCCGTATGAAAAACGACCGATCAGGGGATTCTCCTTGATAAAAAAATTGCCCCAAAAACAGGGTCGCTAAATGGCGCTCCCAAACGATGATGGGCACACCAATGTCCAGGAGCCCATTTTTACACTTATAATGGCATGCCTGGCCTTTGCTGAGACGGGCCTTGATGGTATTATCGCTTTCCCGGCATCGTTTCAGTGATTGGGAATTGGCCCGGTGGAAATTAACGCAGATATCCTGCCAGCCGACGCCTACTAATATGGAATCATCGATGGCATCGATGATTCCGATGGGCATACCGGCTGCCTGGTAATGGGCTTCAGCCATTTTTTGTACGGCAGCCAAATCGATTAGGTCACCCAATCGCAAATCGTCCATTGCTCTTTTCATCCCTTTCTAAAAATCCGACATCTTTCATCATGCGCCATCGGGTGAAACCATCCATGGTAATGGGGAACATTCGCTCGAATCGAATGGTTCGGCTAATAAAAAACATACCCAATAGAAGTTTATGCCGGAACGGATCTTGGTTCAAGCGTCAATAATTGCAACTCAACCTCGGATTCCGTTGAAATGACCACTACCCTAATCGTTTGCTTTTCCTACGGCGATAGGGCGTGCATACTGTCGAAATGAATATTATTGCATTGCAAAAGATTCAAAAGAATATAAAAATTAATAAAAAATTATAGTTATGTTGTATTAATAATGTGTGCTCTTATTAATATTGCATTGCGAAATATTTTGTTGACAAGTTTCGGGTTATTCATAAAATAGATGTCGATGACCAAACCCGAACATGGCAGAGGAGGGATGTACCTTATGATGTTTACCACCGTTATGGATGATTTGATGGACGATTGCCACGCAAACTTAAAACAGGCTTATTGCGGTTATCTCGACATTCATCAGCAGATGAATGACTTGATGATCAGTCTGCTTCCCGGAATGGATGGGCGGGAGATGCCGTGGGGAACGGCGTTGATCCAGGATTGGTTTGGCGCGTTGGACAAAGCGTTTGTTGCACTGCAATCATTTCACAGTGAACTGCTGGATGACGTGTCCCCCGACAAGCTGTTCAAGAAGGATCTTCAGAACTTGTGGCGTCAATTCGGTTTTGCCGGTCTGGAGGAGACCCGCGCGCTTCGCGATCGGCTCCATCAGGTGGAGACCCAACTGGTTGACCTTAAAAAACAGGATCGGATACGGGAAATTACCGAACACTTGGAAAATAGCGGGAAGTTTCTTGCAAAGGACGCGCTTGCGCCTTTCGAGAAGGCGCTGTCCAACCTCAAGGAAACGATGACGGACACCAATGATGTGGAAACGCTCCGGCTGACGGTAAGCCGTTTGGAGAACGATCTGGGCGAATACATGGATGAAATCGACCAAGTCAAGACCCTTGTCGGTCGAATCCAACCCGAAATTTCAAAGCTCGCGGATGCCATCGATCAAATGGCCAGCCATACGGACGCGTCCGTACCGCATGCCGGGCAATCCTAAAAGAACACGAATTGTCGATTGATTCGCGAGCGGCTCGTTTTTTCGGTCACACCTCTCATCAGCCAGGGCCGACCTCAACGTCGGTGAGGCCGTCCCCGGTGTTCATCGACGATCCGCCATCGTCATTGCGGGGCCTGTCCCTCCACACGAGGGTGAGGGCACCGGAAAAAGATGGGCCCAGCGTGGCGACGGTCGGACCCACGGCAGTCGGCATCGGAGCCATGCGGAAATGGCCCTGTCGGGTACCGTTACCAACCAATCGTAAACTGTCCCATGTAACGCCGATCGCTTCGTTGACCGGAATGGGCACCGACCTCCTCGGCATAGGTGGCGAAATCCAAACGTAACACCCAGATGTCGATAGTGGCGCCCACGGTGCCATAGCCCTGGTTCAGTCCCGCTCTTACGGATAAAACCACGGGCAGTTGGAGCTCCACGCCCATGTGGAGACGCTTCGCCCAATCATTGTCATCTCCGACGCTTTGGGTCAGGTCCAGATAATCGATGGCACCCACGAGGCTGAATGCAGCAAAGCTTTTTTTCATGGCGATTCCCAGATTGGCCTGAGTCTCCACATCCATGTCGTCACCAAATTCCATTGCCGGCAGGTTCTGAATGGCCAGGCCCACATCGGTCTGCATCCATTCGATAAAAGAAAGCGTGTAGATCGTACCGATATCCACCGAAACCGCCGTGTCGTTGGAAAGGTCGTCTTCGAACCGATCCTCGAAATCGTCATCGGCGATATCCGTTGCCGTGTAAACCTCCTGAAGGCTTTCGCGGTGAATGACTTTTACCGTCGCGCCCAGTTTCAGATCCTGAAAGGGAAGTTTCATGCCGACCCCACCGAGTACGCCATAGTCCATGGCGAAATCGACGTGGGTTTCGGGCCAGACCGGGTTTCTGATCTCGGCATCCAGGTTGGCCTGGGCCAGCCCACCGATCATGACGCCAAGGTTGGCCAAATTGAATCCAACATGGGGAAACAGGGAGGCTCGAAAATGTTGATGGTCGCCGGAATATTGCCGCAGCAGGTCGGCCACCTCACCGGTATCGTCCATGTCCGTATCGTCGGTATCGCTAATCAGGTCGATGCTCTTGTCGGAGACATCCACCATGGGGTTCAGGATGCCCACATTCACAGTCGACAGGTCGGCAAGTCCGGCGGGATTGTAAAACAGTGCGTTTTCATCATCGGCGACGGCGGTGAACGCCCCTCCCATTCCCATGGGACGAACCCCCTGATAAAATTTTGGATACGGTTCCGCAAAGCCCAGGCCATGGCTGACGATGAGAAGGAAAAAAAACGCAATGATGGACGTGAACAGCCTATTTTTACTCATTTTCCTCTCCCCTCTAACCGTTGATGATGCTTAGCAGGTACGATTCGATTTCCGCTTGGTCGATGATTCGATTGCCGTCGACATCCAAATCATTCATGAACGTCTCGAAGTCTTCATGCAAATCGTTGTCGGTACCCGTCATATCTTTAATGGCCTCGATGGCGTCTTCGATGGCCTGGATGTCCTCCGCCATGGTCTGTTCGATGACGTCGTTGAAGATGTCATCGAAATCGGGTTCCTGATCGGCATAGTGAACCCGGATGCCCGCCTCGGTCAAGACGACCTCCGTGATGGACAGTTGGTCGATAATCATGTCTCCCAGCAGTAAGACAATACGGGATAGTGCCAGAAGCCCCCGTTGGACAATACGATCATCCTCGGACAGGTTCATGGTGCTGAAATCAGATTGAATGCTGGCGGTGATGGTCTGGTCCATGCTTGCGATAGCGTCATTTAAGTAACCTAATTTTTTGGTGATTTGCGCCTCGGAAAGCCGACCGTCATCATCTCCTAACACGGTGCTGATCATATCGATGCTGCCCGATTGTCCCGCCTCATCCAATGTATCGATGGTTTCCAACAGATCGTAGGTATCCAGCCCGGCGAGTCCCGAATATGCGTTGCTCAGATACTGCTTGACTTCATCATTATTGGGATATTCGGCTTCCAGCGCCTCCAAGATGTCGGCGGCGCGGGAAAAGTCTGAATCGTCCAGGGCCATTTTCGCTTCCTCTATTCGGGATTCGTACGTGTCATCGGCCGACACATCTTCAAAGACGCTGTCGTCGCAGCCACAAAAAGAAAAGATCAATGCCACGGATATAAGCGACACAAGAAACTGGCGAGTGCCGGTAGCCTTCCATGAAAAAATGCGTTTGGGATTCATTCCAATCTCCTTAAAAATGTGATGGTGGGGTGGCCAAATTTCTTGTATTAGATATCCGCCGATACATGAAAAACTTGAAAAAAGATTAACCATGAAGACGAAATGCCGCCATCAGGTCTTGGGATACACGCTGATCCTATACATGACCCTAATCATTGCCGTCGTCACCCTCATTCCCTTTTCGTTTGCCGTTCCACGAACGATCCACTTTGCATTATACAGCAATGCCTCTGATTTCTTTATTAATATCGCCCTTTTCGTGCCGCTTGGTTTTTTATTCCAGATTACCCACAGAAATATCGGATGGACGTCTTTTTTTGGGGCGCTTTGCTTCGGCTCGGTGATAAGCGGGGTCGTCGAAGTCGGACAACTGTTTCTGCCATCAAGATGCTCATCGGTTATTGATCTCATTACCAATGGCTTGGGCGCCGGCCTGGGCGCCATGATCGTCCACTATCATCGGTTGATGGTGCGACACGTGCGCATACCGGAACACTTTGGACTGGGATTGCCGCTGCTCTCGTCAGTCTACCTCCTCATTCCACTGTTGTGGTTGGGGGGGCTTTCCATGGGGAATGAAATGTCGCGTTTAGGACTGATGGGATTGGTCGGCGTTTATGGCGGAGGGGTGATCGCCTCTGTCGTGGTGAATCGATTCCGGCACCGGTCAGGGCGGTGGATCGGGCTGGCCGTGGTCGGATATTCCACCGGTTGGTTCATGATCGGTGCCACACCCGCCTTGACGCATTTTCCGCTTGCGGTGGTGGGCACCGGATTAATGGTCGGTGTTATCGCCCGACTTTCATGCCCAATCTGGAAAAAACAGCTGTCCATGGATCGACGGTTCGAACTGCCCACGTTGAAATGGCTTTTACCGATTTATTTATCATATCTTTTTTTGCTGTCGGTTTGGCCGACGACGGTGCCGTTGGCGGAATGGTCCTCACGTGGAGATTTCCCATTGCTTGACCAGACGGGACGGATTTTGTTTATATCCAGATTCGTTGAGGAAATCGCGGCCTTTACCCTTTTGGGCTATTTGTTGGCGGAGATGTCGGGTCGTAGGAAGGAAACGTCTTCGATTGCTCTAACCTGTGTGTTTTTGTATACTGTAGGCGTCTTTGTCGCCATGGCTGCGCTACGCAATCTTTGTTTTGCGAAACCCCTGTATTTGCCGGTGGAAGGAGGCATGGCCTTCGCCGCAGCCATGTGCGGGACAATCATCTACCGGCTTCAGTTGGCGGTGGTCAAATCCCATGGAGAAAAGGCCGTGAATACCACCGATGGGGGGAAGGGCGGAGGACGATGAATAGACACCTTTTTCAATAGGCGCTAACAGCATCAGATGTATTCGGCATATCGCCGCATTACTGCTATCCAAGGGAGGCTGGGAATGAGATCTTTTTGTCGGTTGTGGGTCACACTATTGATCGTGAATGGTTTTGTGGTGCCTGCCGTCTGGGCGGCGCAAGGGGCGGATCCCTTTGAGCTGGGAATGAAAGCCCAAACCCTAATGGCAAAGAAACAGTACCCGCAAGCGGTGGAGATTTTGGTGGCCGCCGTTAGCCAGGACCCCATGAGTTCATGGCTGAGGGGGATGCTGGCGAACAGCTACTATCAACTGAAAAAGTTTGCGGCTGCCAAGCAGCAATTCGAGCTCATCGCGAAAATGGAGCCAGAAAACGACTTGGCGCGATTCATGATCAGTGTCTTGGAACCCTTGGCCGGCCTGGATGAATCCATGTATACCACCACGGGGAAACGGCAAAGAGAATTGAAGCCATATGAAATCGAACAACAATTTGGCGCGGCCGTACTCTTCTTGTTGGTGGCCGATGAAAGTAAAAACGTTTTTAAAACCGGCAGTGGATTCATCCTTACCCGGGATGGCCTCGCCGTTACCAATCATCATGTGGTGGTCGATGGCAAGACCATCGTTGCCCGCCTGCCCAGTGGAAAACAATATGCCGCCGCCCATGTGGTGAGCTACGATGCCGCCAGGGATTTGGCTGTTATCCGGCTGGATACGAATGATTCATTGCCAGTGGTTAAGATGGGAGATTCCGCTAAAGTCGTATTGGGCGAACAGGCCGTTGCCATCGGCAGCCCGGAGGGCATGGAACATACCATCTCGGATGGCCTGGTCAGTGCCTGGCGCGATTCCGGTCATGGATTCAAGCTGATTCAGATCAGCGTGCCCATTTCTCATGGTAGCAGCGGTGGGCCGCTGTTCAATATGCGGGGAGAGGTCATCGGGGTGACCTCATCGGGATTGAAGGAAGGACAAAACTTAAACTTTGCCATTCCCATTAACGTGGTAAAAGAGGTGCTAAAGACGCAAGACAAGATCTTATTGGCTGATTTGCCAGGCTCCGATGCTCAGGATGCCAAACCACCCGCGCAAACGGAAGCGACCGATGCGGAGTTAATCAAAGCCAGCAACGGGAACGTTGTGTGTGTGAACCGCAAACTCGGCTTCGCCTTCAACCTGACCAACGATAAGTGGAATATGAATGAATCCATCAACAAGGATCATTATTTGTTGGAATGTAGCGCGCCGAATCTGCAAGTCCATTTGAATACCTATGCGGCTCAGGAAGGAATCACGGTATCGGAATTGGTCAATACAAATGTGGCCTATCTTCTGAAGACGGGCTTTTCTCAACAACAGGCTTTTTCAGAAACCACGCTCAATGGCGAACGTGCGTTTATTGGGGTATTTGATAAGGATGTGGAACATCAGGGCCATATGCTGAAAGTGCGTTCGCCCATGGCATTGCTGTTGCGTGAGGGGCGCGTTTATTTTTTTACGATTTGGTATCTAACGCAGGACGAATCGACCGTTTACCCTTTGGTTCAGGGCATTCAGAAGAGTTTCCGGTTCGGAGCGCCATAGGATAGATCAACACCCTTTGAAAGCCGTTGGCCGTGCGAACACCCCGGTTGGCGTGAATGTGGTGCTTGACAAAACGGATGGGTCCGACTATAATCCACCTACTCAATGAGCGGGATTCTATTGGCATTGCGAAAATGTCTCATCCTTTTTAAATAACCCATCAAAAATTAGAGAGAACCCAAGCCAGGCAGGCGTGTTGGGCAGGAGCCCACATCTCTTCCTGGCTTTTTTATTGTTAAATCATGAAACGACAAAAACGTTCACGAGTACTCTGTCTCTTTATGTTGGCATGCATGGCATCGCCGATGGTATCGGGGATGGCCGCGGAGGGGAAACCCATCGAGCGAGATCTGGATGGTGACGGTAAGATCGACCAGATCGCCTATGTGGACCGGCGTGGCAATCCCATCCGCCTTGAGATCGACAGCAACGCCGACGAACGATTCGATAAAACCCAGTACTATTTTCACTTGACGAACCGTCGATAACGAATTATAAGCATTAGCTCGATCGGGTAATGACTTGCCAAATGGTGTGCCACGAAGGCCGCACGACTCAACAACCTACTCGTTTAAACCAATCCATACTAATAATTCGTTTTGCCAAGAAGGCGGATGCGATGTGACATGGTGATAGTGCCCTGTCTCATTTGGCTTTTTGTTTTCGACCGGCCCGCGTGCCAATAATTGTGGAGAAATGATGCGTTTGATCAAGCCTTTTTGTTTATCGATGACGTTATTACTGTGCCTGGGAGCAACGCCATGCCTGGCCGAAAAACTTGGTGAAAGCGGATTAAAGCAGCAGGTGGAACGATCGGTTGACCAATCCGTCGGCATCCGCCAGACAACTCAAAAGAAGACGGAGGAATGGCGGGAGGAAAAACAAAAACTCATCGACCGCTACGAGCGGTTGGAGCAGGAACGCATACAGCTGGAAACCCATACGAATCAGTTGGCAGAAAAAAATGCCGCTATCCGGCAACGCATTGCAGACAAGAAGAAGCAACTGGAGGACTCGGAAAGAATTCAGTCAGAAATCGCTCCCCTGATGGAAGCCCAAATTGCCGAACTCGACCGCCATTTGGAGACCGACCTGCCATTCCTTCCCGATGAACGCCGGCAACGGATTGATCGATTGGAAGCCTTACGCCTGGATCCAGACGTGGCTGTTAGCGAAAAATTCCGCAAGGTAATGGAGGCCCTGCTGGTGGAGGCCGAATATGGCAACACAATCGAAGTTTACCAACAGACCGTCGGCGTCGCTGGCAAAGAGATGCTGGTCAACGTGTTCCGCCTTGGCCGAATCGGTCTGTTTTTTCAAACCCTGGATGGAAAGACCAGCGGTGCCTTCAAGGTGGCGACTTCAGACTGGCGCCCCCTCCCCCCGTCGACCAATCGGGTCATTGGTGAGGCGATCGACATCGGCGCAAAACGGCAGCCGGTGGAAATACTGACCATGCCGTTGGGAAGGATACGCGTCCAATGAAACTCATCCGCTATGGATCGACGGTCTTGATCTTCACGGCCATCCTGATCGCCGCAACCCTATGCCAAGCCCAAGACATGCGCGATGAACAGATTCGCGCCAGGGAGCAATTGCTCGAACAAGCCGCTGCCGAAAAGCAGGCTGCGCTGGAGGAATCGGCCCGCAGTAAGGCACTCATTATGGGCGACCGTAGTCAGTTGGAACAGTCATTGAGAGATCTGGAAGCCCGGGTCGCTTCGTTGCATCTGGAACTCGAAAAGCTCGAAACCGAAGAAAAGTCACTGGAAACCGAGGAGGTCGAGCTGAACCGCCAAATCGCATTGACCGACAGCATGGTCCGGGAAATGGTCGGGGTGATCCGGGTTACAGCCAAGGATATGGCCACCTTTATCGATCGCAATCTGCAAAGCGCCGTTACTGAAAAACCAATGGACGTTTTGCGGGCCATTGCCGGTCAGTCCCACTTTCCGGGAATGGAAGAAATCGAGACCATGGTAAACCAGCTGTGGCGGGAGATTCGCGATGCCGGCAACGTCTATCTTACGTCCGATACCATCGTCGACCGCGGCGGGAACCGTAACCAGGCGGATATTCTTGTCCTGGGCAATTTCACGGCAGCTTACCGCATCGGCGATGAGGTCGGTTTTCTCAACTACTCGGCTTCCGGCCACAATCTGTTCGCACTGTCCAAACTCCCTCCCCGACAGATGCAGAAAGAATTGCTGCAATATATGCTGGGGAAAAGCGACGCCGTGCCCATGGACATCTCCCGAGGCGGAGCCCTTGGCCAACTTACCCATTCACTCAGCCTGTGGCAGCAGGTACCCAAGGGTGGTCCCATCGTTTGGCCGATTTTGGCGATTTTGGGACTGGCTATCATCATTGTGATCGAACGGGTCATTTTTCTGTTGCGCAAACGCCTGGATGCAGACGGCCTCACCAACCGAATTGCTTCCTTGGCCGAAACAGGAAAATGGGAAAAATGTGTGGCTATTTGTGCCCGATATAGCGGCAAGCCCGTGGCCCGGGTAGTGGCTGCCGGATTGTCGTGTTGCCCGGGGATGCAGCGGGAGACCGTGGAGAATGCTCTCCAGGAGGCGATTCTAAAGGAAATCCCACCCATGGAGCGGTTTTTATCGACTTTGGGCATGTTGGCCGCCATCGCTCCGCTACTGGGCCTGTTGGGTACGGTGACCGGCATGATCGACACCTTTCATGTGATCACCCGTCATGGAACCGGCGATCCACGGATGATGTCCGGAGGCATCTCCGAGGCCCTGGTAACCACCATGTTGGGACTCACGGTGGCGATTCCCATCATGCTGGCCCACACCCTGCTCAACCGCGCCGTGGACAAACGGATCGGTCAAATGGAAGAAAAGGCCGTGGCTTTAGTAAATATCGTACAGAAGAACGATGACATCAGCAATTGATCTGATATGTGACTGGACACTGAAACTGGATGACTACCTGCAGACCGGCGGCTTGGTCATGCTGCCGCTGGTCGGGGTGAGTCTGATCATGTGGCTGTTGATCATGGATCGGGCCATCTTCTTTCGCCGCATGCACCGCCGAAACATGAGCTATCGAACGGCCTGGTCGCATGTGCAGGAAAACCGTATGCCCGATCCCAAGCAATACAGTGGCGCCGTTTCACTGCTGGTGGCACGCTTTATCCCGGCCCGCAGCGGCAAGCCGACCCTGGATCGATTCATTTTGGATGAAACCGTGATGATCTTGAACCGCCGCCTTTCCGACTATCTCGCACTGATCGGCGTCTTGGCTGCTGTGGCGCCGCTTCTTGGGTTACTGGGAACGGTTACCGGCATGATCGCCACCTTCGACGTCCTTTCCGTCTTTGGAACCGGCAACGCCAAGGCGATGGCCGGCGGTATTTCCGAAGCCCTGATCACCACCCAAACCGGTTTGCTGGTAGCCATTCCGGGTTTATACATGAAAGGGTTTCTGGAACGCCGGGCTCGTACGCTGCAACAACGTATTTCAGCCGTGGGTCTTTTTCTCAGGAGGCAGCTGTAACATGCTTAACATCACCGCCGGCCGGCGGACCAACCGGGCCGTCGCCGAATTAAATATCGCGCCGCTGATCGACATGGTGTTTATCCTGCTGATTTTCTTTTTGGTCACCACCAGCTTTGTCAAGGAAACCGGCATCGAAGTCAGCCGACCGACAGCGTCCACGGTAATGAGTCAATCCAAGGCCACGATTCTGATCGGGATCGATGCCGCGAATCGCATTTTCATCGATCATCGCGAGGTGGACGTACGGGCCGTTCGGGCCAACGTGGAACGGGCGCTGGCCGAAAATCCCGAAGGCGCCGTGGTAGTGGTGGCGGATAAGGCCAGCAGCACCGGCACCGCCATTCAGGTGATGGACGGCTGCCGCATCGCCGGCGCGCAAAATGTCTCCCTTGCGGCGATGCTGCCCCAGGCTGACCAATAACGATAGGCAGAAAAACCAGCCGCTATGAATCGTCAACCCCAAACAGCCGCCTATTTCGAAACCCTGATTCACCGCAACTGGCTGACGTGGATTTGGGCCGGCCTTGGTGCGCTGACATTGAACCTAGCACTCTTTGCGTTCATGCCGCACCTGTTGCATCCGGTGAAAAGCAAGCCGATCGTCGATCAGATGGTTTCGCAAGTCAATGTTATCCGTATCAAACGGCCGGAAATACCGGTTAAGCGTAAAACCGAGACGCCGCCCGAACCACCGCCCCAAAAGAGGCGTTCGCCCGACCCCGCGGCCCGAAAAGCCATTACCACGAAAATGACATTGCCTTTTTCGATCAACCCGCGTTTGCCTTCAACGCCAAACGCCTTGAGCCTGCCGGTTCAACCGGTGGAAATGACGGACACAATGGACGTGGGAGGAATCTTTGCCGTCGGAGATTTGGATTCGTCCCTGACCGCACTGGTCCGTATGCCGCCCATCTATCCGGTCAAAGCCAAGCACCGGGGCATCGAAGGATGGGTCCGTATCCGATTCACCGTAAACGAAGCTGGCAGCGTGGAAGACATCAACATAATGGAGAGCGAACCACCCGGTGTATTTGATCGAAGTGTAATTCGTTGCGTCTCCGGTTGGCGGTTCCGCCCGGGAACGGTTGAGGGCGTGGCCGTAAAGGCCTGGGCCGAAACGACCATCCGATTTACCTTGGAGTAACCGGTATTCATAGGGAGGAGCGGCCATGCAATCCGCCATCCGAAGCTTGATCGTTATGCTTTTCTTGTCGTTCGTCCTGCCTGCCGTCTGGTTTTTGCCGAACCGTTGCCAGGCTGCGGAAAAAAGCGACATCCCCCTGCCGGCCAGAGTCGCGCTTTCAAAAGCCATCGCCTCGATCAACCAAAAGGCGTACGATCAGGCCATCGCGATCCTGACTGCCTTTCGAGAGGCAGACGGCGGTTTGCCGGCGGCTGGCGAAGCGGATCCCAAAGGACGGGGTCATGCCGAAATCCATTTCGCCCTGGGCACTTGCTACTTGTTCAAAGGCGAATACCGGCTTGCTTCCAGCGAGTTCGAGGCGACCGTAAAAAAAGACCCCTCCCGCACATCCGCTTGGCTCAATCTGGCCAAGGCCCACTATGAACTCAGCCAGTATACTGAAGCGGCCCTATGTTTCATCCAGGCCTACGAGCGGTCCGCGGACCACAATCCGGAACATCTCTATTTCGGCGCGACGGCCTATCTTATGGCCGGTCAAACCGAAAATAGCATCGACGTATTCGAGCGCCTGATCGACCGTCATCCCGACGCCACCCGTCCCGAGTGGTACGAAACCTTTGTTCACGCCCTCTTGACCGCCAATCGCGCCCGTCAGGCACTGCCGCATATTCGGAATCTGGCCGAGACGTACACGGGCGAAAAACAGATCCAGTGGCAGGAAATTCTGCTGCACCAGTACATCCAGCTCGAAATGCGTGAAGCGGCCCTGGCCTACGTTCAAACGCTTACCCAACAGGCACCGACCCTGGCCAAATGGTGGGAGGCGCTCGCCCACGTCCAGTTGCAGGACGGCCACTACCGCCAGGCCCTGGTTGCCTTGACCCTATGCGGTTACCTGAGACCCCTGAACACCAACGAGAAAAAGTTGCTGGCGGATCTCAATCTGCAACTGGGCATTCCGATTAACGCCATCCCATTGTACGAAAAGGCGCTGGCAGACAAATCCGATTCGCGGATGCTTCACAACCTGATGTTGGCCTTGCAGCAATTGGGAGCGCCCGAAAGGGCGCTGGAGGTATTGGATCGGTTCGCGCCTGGAAGCCGGGAACCGGACCTGCTTATGGCTAAAGCCGATCTGTTGTATGGTCTCGAGCGGTTTGGAGATGCACAGCAAATCTACCACGATCTTGCCCAAAACAATTCACAGAAGGCATCGCGCACGGGGCGCGCCTGGCTGATGGCGGGCTATGCGGCCATGCAGGCCAATGATCCCAATGCCAGCCGCCTGGCGTTCAGGCACGCGGCGGACTACAAACCGCATCGCCGAGCGGCGCTTGCCGCTATCGAACAACTGCAGAACCTTCAAAACCAAGGAACCGCCGCAGGGCATCCGACATTGTAAGAGAGGCGTTCATATCGGCGGAAAAAGAAAAGTTAAAAAACAAGCAGCCGCATCCCGGCCAGGAGACGGCGGCTGCTTGTGTAGTTGAAGCCCCGGTTAAGGGGGGCTCCGGTAATTATGTTTACACCGAACTCCCCGCGACGTCAAATCGAGTCACGCACCGGCTGTTGGCGATTATTGTAACAGATCAAGAACGTTAAAGGGGAAAAGGGAAGATGAAAAAAAAATGGTTGCTTGTCAGATGGATGGGACTGGTTGTTTGGCTTTTGGCAATGGTCCTGGTGCCGGTTGTTCCACCGGCAATGGCGACGGACGCCAACGATGGGAAATCCACATCCGCGGATGGCGAGGTCGTCCAACTGGAGGAATTGGAAGTCAAGGAAAAAAGCGGCGCTCCCGGCCTTGACGTGGAGCCCTTGAAGACCGTGATCGAGGTGGATAAATTCATTCCCATAGCACCGTCCGACAGCGTTCTGGATGTGCTCAAAACCCAGGCGGCCGTCGATTTCCGGGGTGAAAACGACCTGGATCCGGGCGTCGACAGCGTCTACCTGAACGGTTTCGACAGCTCGCGTTTCGTGACGGCGCTGGACGGTGTGACCATTCAGAAAACCGGCGGACGCAAATCCTCCAATATCGTGGATTATTCGATGCTGCCGGCCTTTTTGATCGAAAAGATAGAGATCCTTCCCGGGCCCCACTCGGCCATGTATGACGCCAAGGCCATCGGCGGCGTGCTGAATTTCGTAAGCCGGGCCCCCGAGCGTCGGGACAGCCTGAAGCCCGATGTCAGCTTGAGCAGCGGCTACAGCTCCTATGACACATGGAACAGCACCGCCTCCCTGGGGGGGTCGATTTCGGCGTTTACCTATGATTTTGCCTACCAGCATTACGAAACCGACGGGTATTTGCGTAACAGCGCCATGGATAAGAATATCTATTACGGCCGCCTTGGCTGCGTTTTGCCCTACGATGGTTTCATTGCCCTGAGTGTTTCCCATTCGGATGTCGATCGCGATGCGCCGGTGCGCAACCCCGCCTACGACGGCAGCGATTACGACCCGGACTACCCCATCGTGATCAATTCCAGCACCAGCAGTGTGTTCGACGCCAGGCAACAGCCCACATGGGACAGCACTTCCTATAATTACCGCCTCAACTACGAGCAATCCCTGCCCACGGGCCGGCTCAGCGTTAGCGGTTTCTCTAGCAAGGCTAACCGCCTGCGCAGTTATTATGAATATGCCGATTCGACTAGAACCACGCTCGACACGGAAAGAACCGAAATGGACACCACTTGGTGGTCTCGGGGAGGCAAAATCACGGATGCCATCGACTGGACTCCCAGTCAGACCACCACCGTGGGATATGACCTCGCCCAGATGTTCGACGACCAGCCAGAGGACCATTCCAAGCGCATGAACAAGCAGGGTTTCTTCCTGCAGCACCGGTGGGCCATTGTGCCGTCGCTGGAGGTCAAGGTGGGGGCACGCTATGAGGATTTGAAGATCTGGATACGTGACAATGTAGACGACACCTTGGATCCGCCCCGCCATTTTTCCGACCTGATGCCCAAATCCTTCCTCACCTGGAATATGGACCAGTTGGCACCCTGGCTGCGGAACACCTCGCTGTCCGCCGGCGTCAGCAAGATCTGGCACGCCCCCGACGCCCACGGCACCTACAACGCCCGGGGACGACCCATTGGACGCGAGATGGAACCCGAGCACGGCATGGGCTATGACCTGATCCTTCAGCGGCGATTGTGGCGGGATATCGTGATCCAGATCGACTACTCCCTTTATATGATCGATGATTATATGTCCGGCGGCGACAATCTGGACGGCACGGTGGAACGTAACGGCCTGGGTTTGCAGATTGGCGGCCATCTGATCGAAGACCTCTCTTTCTATGCCTCCTGGGCCTGGCAGGATTTCGATTATGACGGCAACGATGCCGGTGGCCATGAAGTTGTGGACCAACGGGCCAAAAACCGGATCGGGGCCGGGCTGCGCTATAACCTGTTTGAGAACACCATGCTGCTGCTCGACTATTCTTACCAGGACGACGAGATTACTGAAGATTGGACGGATAATCCTGATGGTACTTCCACATTCAACGGATACACCGAGATCCCGGCCTATCATCTGTTCGACTTTGGCGTGCGGCAAACCCTTTTCCAAAATGCCGGCTGGTTTCATGACGGCGTGTTAAGCCTTTATATCAAAAACCTGTTCGACGAAGAATATTCCAACGCCAAAGGCTGGCCGGCCATAGACCGGACTTACGGCGTCTCATTCAAGGTAAAATTCTGATTTTAGCACCGTTCACGCATAGGCAGCTGGAAACAGGCAATTTTATTCAGGAGAAGATTAACATGCGAAGCACAACACATACGAAGAGAAGCATCGTCATGGCATGGATGGGGATGGCCATTTTGGGCTTTCTTCTGTCGGCTTGCGCGGGTTCAAGCGCGACAGCGCCCCAGAGCCCTGCCACAAGTGCGCCAGGGAGTTATAAAATTGTGGGTATCGGACCCGGCGATGGGGATCTCATGACCGTCAGGGCGGTGGCGGCCATCCATGGCGCGGATGTGGTTTTCTGTAGTTCGAAAACCCGTGAAAAGTTATCTCCTTATGTCGATTTTACGGGCAAACAGATTCTGGACGGGTACGGGGTGCTGTTTCGGTTTTACGGCCGGGATTGCAGCCAAGTGAAGGAACTGAAGCAATCCCGGCAACGCATGCGTTGCGAGGAATATCACCAGAAGCAGGCCGAATTCGCCAAATTGGTCAGGGACGCCGTATCGGCGGGCAAACATGTGGTGCTGCTCAGCGGCGGTGATCCCACTATTTACGGGCCGGATATGTGGACCGTGAAGGAACTGAAAGAGATCAACCCAACGGTCATTCCCGGTCTTAGCGCTTTTAATGCCGCCAATGCGGCCCTGAAGGTCAGTCTGGGCGAAGTGATGCTTACGGCGCCTTTTAAGAAAGCGGGTAGCCGGGATACCATCGAGCAATTGGCCGGTCACGATAGGGCAACCATGGTTATTTTTATGCCACGGGATATGCAAGATTTGTTTACGCGTTTAGCGCGCTCCTATCCATCCGATACACCCGTGGCCATTGTTGGCAACGCGGGAATGGTAGGCCGGGAAAAGATAACGATCGGTACCGTAGAAAGTTTTAACAAAGACCAGACCGGTATCGATCGAATGCGCTCCATTATATATGTAGGACGAGCCCTGGAGCATGCCCAATGCAAGGCGACACCGGCCAACCTCTCTGGTAAGGGCAAGTTCTACCTGGTGGGGGTGGGGCCCGGCGACGCGGATCTGATCACCCTGCGGGGAAAGAAAATCATCGAATCGGCGGATTTGGTTTTCGCCCACCAGCGGCTCAAGGATAAATTTAAGGACATCTTGTCCGGCAAGGAAGTTCTCACCGGCTATCACCGCCTTTTTCCCTTTTATGGTAAGAAATGCAGCGATGTTCGAAAAACGGAAGAACAACGGGAGCGCATGAGCTGCGATGAGTATCACCAAAAGCAGGAGGAATTCGCCGCCCTGGTGCGCGCGGCCGTGGCCGAGGGAAAGGCCGTGGCCATGCTCGACAGCGGTGATCCCCTGGTATACGGTCCCTGCTCGTGGTCCTTGACCGAATTGCGTGACCTGGAGACCGAGGTGGTGCCGGGGCTGAGCTGCTTTAACGCCGCCAATGCCGCCCTCAAAGCCGGTGTTACCGAAGGCGAGGCCTCCCATTCGGTGATCCTGGCTTCCGGGTGGTCGGTCGAGGAAATGGCCGTCCATCAGAGCACCATGGTGCTGTTTACCATGCGGACCCAGTTCAAGAAATTCATCGACGGGCTATCCGCCCATTACCCGGCAGACACACCGGTGGCCATCGTGTTCAGCGCCGGTTATGCTGAAAAGGAGCGTGTGCTGCAGGGGACCCTGGGGACCATACTGGATCAGGTGGGAACCGGTCGGATGCCATTTGAATACCTGCTCTATGTGGGCGATTTTCTAGCCGATGGCGGGCGCTTTGCCCATTAATGATAAAATAGGGAGAATTTGTAATGTTGCGAAAATCCTACATCGTCCTGATGGTCTCTGTATGTTGTGCGGTTATGTTCTGCGGTGCCGCTAATGCACATAACCTGTGGCTCAATCCCGACAATTACTTCCCGGAGGTTGGCACAACTGTCGATATCGGCATCGGGTGGGGACACAAGTATCCGGCCAATCGAATTGACCAGGAGATAAAGGATGGCCGCGTGGAAGCCATCCATGCCATCGATCCCGACGGTAAGACCGTTGATCTATCCAAGGTGTCGGCGGCCCTTTTTCAGCTTAAGATCGACAAGCCGGGCGCCTATCTGATCACCGCCCAAATCAAGCCGGGTTTTTTCACCACCACGACGGAAGGACGCAAGTGGGGAAATAAGAAAGAGATCGCCAATCCCATCAAGTGTACCAATTTTCATATCCAGGCCAAGACGGTGCTCGTTGCCGGTAACGATGATAAAAATCTCATCCACATGGCCGGCCAACCCCTGGAGGTCATTCCGTTAAATAATCCCAATCAAATGAAAACGGGTGACGCGTTGACCATTAAGCTATTGTTCAACGGCCAGCCGCTTCCCGATGCAACGGTCAGAGCCACCTATGCCGGATTTGATGACAAGGATATTGCTCCCCATCAACCGGCTAAAAAAGAAATGAAAAAAGGCCATCACCGGAACTTTCCGGTGGAAACCATGACCGATGGCCAAGGCAAGGCCGTACTTCAGCTAAAAAAATCTGGGTACTGGATGATCATGCTTTCCCATCGCTGTCCTTTCTCGGATTCGGGAACCTGCGATGAGTATATGTACAACATGGCGTTTACTTTTGAAGTCCCCAATTAACGCTACCGCTTATCCGGAAAAAATGCTGAGGCATTGCGCTCTCATGCTCTGCATGGGAGTGTCAATGTCCGGAATAGAAGATTTTCAGTAATGGAGATGAAAAATGAGAACCAATAAACAAATATTATTCTGGCTTGTTATTTTCAGTATGGTAATCGCGCTGGCCTCCGCTCCTCGGATCGTCAGTGCACACCAGCAGACCGAAAATCATTTCTATCTGGTCAGCCTCGGTGTCGGTGACCCGGATCTGATCACCCTGCGGGCCATCGAAACCATCAAGGCCTCGGATGTCATCGTTTGCCGGGACCAGAACAGGGCGGAGTTGGCTGAATATTTAAAAGGCAAGACGATTCTGGACCAATCCATGGCCGGATGGCGTGGATACCGGAAGGATTGCGCTTCCATCAAGGATTCCAAGGCGCGGGCTGAATGCCAAAAACGAGCGGATTCTCGGGCTCAGTTGATCAAACAGATTCGCACGGCAGTCGAGGCGGGCAAAACGGTGTCGGTTCTGGGCAGCGGCGACCTGATGATCTATGGGGGGCCGTACCGCTGGTATCTTGAAGAATTCAAGGATTTCCATCCGGAAGTCATTCCCGGCGTGAGTTGCTTCAACGCGGCCAACGCTGCCCTGGGAAAGGATATCATGTTGGGCAAGGCATGTCATTCGGCCGTGTTGACCACCTTCCGCGAGATCGACAAGCTGGCCGGTTCGCATCCCACATTGATCATTTTTACCATGCATACGAAATTCGATGAACTGGTGGCTAAACTGCAAACCCACTATCCTGCAGACACTCCCATCGCCATCGTTTTCTATGCCGGTTACAAGGAAAAGGAAAATATCGTCAGGGGCCGCCTGGATACAATCATTGAGCAGACCAAGGATAAACCCTTTCCCTTCGAGCATCTTGTGTACGTCGGTGATTTCATGAAATAGGGTACTAAGAAATGTCCAACAGACTAAAAAGAGAATTGGGGTTGTTTTCGTCAACGACATTGGTTATCGCCAACATGGTCGGCACCGGTATCTTTACGACTTCCGGATTTATCATGGCCGAGTTGGGAGATCCGCGCGCGCTTATCTTGTGCTGGCTTTGCGGTGGACTGTTCGCTTTGTGCGGTGCGCTTTGTTACGGAGAATTGGGTGCGCGTTTTCCCAAAGCCGGCGGCGAGTATGTTTTTTTAAAGGAGAGCCTGGGTAAACCGGTGGGTTTTCTATCGGGCTGGATTTCTTTGGTCGTCGGTTTTTCCGCTCCCATCGCGGCGGCATCGATGGCTTTTGCCACCTACTTCTTCAAAACCTTCCGAATCCCGCCGGGTCATGGGGAGATGGTCTTCTCGATGGCCGGCATCCCCCTTTTGACCTTGTCGCCCTTGACCCTGACCGCCATCGGCGTGATTGTGCTCTTTTCCCTGATCCACTATCACAGCCTGCATGTGGGCAGCCGGGTGCAAAACGGATTGACCGTGTTCAAAATTACCCTGGTGATCGTGTTTATCGCTGCCGGCCTGTTGCTGGGCAGCGGTTCCACCGACCATTTTTCGGCAACGACAACCACTGTCTGGTCGTCGGAAAAATTTGCCGTAGCGCTTATTTTCGTCTCTTTTGCATACAGCGGATGGAATGCCACCGCGTATCTGGGAGACGAAATCATCAACCCGCAAAGAAATATTCCGCTCTCCCTGTTTATGGGAACGGCTGTCGTGGTGTTTTTGTATGTATCGCTTAATCTCGTTTATCTATATGCCTTGCCCCCCGAAGCCATGCAGGGGGTGTTGGAAATCGGCGCCAATTCAGCGGCCAATCTCTTCGGATCCGGTGTGAGCCGGGTTTTCAGTGGTGCCGTTGCCCTGGGACTTCTGTCCGTGCTGAGCGCCATGATTCTGACCGGGCCGAGAATTTATTATGCCATGTCAACGGACCGGCTGTTTTTCCAAACGTTCGGCCGGCTGCATAGGGATCGCAACACGCCGGCGGCATCGATTTTTCTGCAGGCCGCCATTGCGATCGTGATGGTGGTTTCCGCCTCTTTTGACAGTCTGTTGCTCTATATCGGTTTTACGCTCTCGTTGTTTGCCATGCTGACCGTCATCGGGCTGATGCGCATTCGGCACCGAACCGTACTTCCGCCCGGTGGCTACCGGACCTTCGGATACCCCATGACACCACTTTTGTTTATTCTGGGCAATTTGTGGATCATTTTCTTTTCCATCAAGAGCCGGCCGATTACGGCGTTGCTCGGATTAGGGACCATCGGAGTGGGGGTTTTGGCATACATTTACTTTAACCGCCGTAAGATGCCGGTTGGCCCATCTGTTTGCGATGAGGTGGCGGTAAATGCTGAGGGTTGACCCGAATGATAATGTTGCATTCAAGAGGAGAAAATGATGAAGCCCTTTTTTTTCATACTGAGTAGCCTGATCGTACTGACCCTTTTGACCATTTCCACGGGATGGTGCCATGGCGTCGAGGGCTATGTCGAGCCGATCCAGGCCCGTTGTGTCACCGCCATGTATGACGACGGTGAACCCATGAGTTATGCCGCCGTGGAAATCAAGGCCCCCAATTCGGATATCGCCTTCCAGACCGGACGGACCGATCGCAACGGTTGTTTTATGGTTAAAACGGACGCCCCTGGTGCCTGGCAGGCGGTGGTCAGTGATGGCATGGGACACCGATTGTCACTGGATTTCTCGGTCACTGCGGACGAGGAGAATACACAGAACGTTGAAAAACCAGTCCCTCCTCCAGTTTCCAATCATATGAGTCGCCCACTGAAAGTCATCGCCGGGTTGTCGATTATTATCGGCTTGTGCGGGTTTCTCTATGGTTGGAAGGCACGCCGGAACGATTCAGATACCGACTAAACGTGAAGAAGGTTTGAGATGTGTGGACGTAACCGTCTTGCCTGCGCTCTTGATGCGCTGAAGAAGGAGAAAACGATGCGAAGACTATCTGGTATATGCATTGCGGTTGTACTTTTACTCACCGCCGGTATTAGCGCGCGCGTTTTTGCCGCCACTTTCGAGGACATGGTTTCCCAGGCCATGCAGACGCTAAAGGTGCCCAAAAGTGATCCCGACCTATTGGTCCTCACCGACGCCCCTTATGTCAAGGTGAGTGGCACCAGCGCGCTACAATGGCTGGACCAGGCCCAGGAGAAAACCGGCTGCACGGTCGGCAAGGGCAACCTGCTGTTTTTTCAACGGACGCAAACCTATCCCTTGCGGTTGATGCTGTTTAGCAAGAAAGATGGCAATGCCGTCATTTTCAGCCGGATCAATAACAAATGGGAGACCGACGCCCTTAACATCGGCCCGGAAACGATTTCGAAACCGGATTTCTGGAATAAAACAAAAACGCTCAAGGCCGGCCGGGACGTCTCCAGCCTGGCGTCCATGGCCAACGTGTGGGCCAAGGGTGGACCGTACGATTTTTTGAAAAGCGCCGAACTGCACAACCACATCTGTCCGGGACTTACCTCTGGTTATCTCATGGCCCATTATATCCTCGATCATTTTCCGCTCAAACCGGGCGAGCGCTATACGGTGGTTGCCTCGCCGGTGTGGTGTAAAGAAGATGCCTTTCAGGTGGTCATGGATTGCACCGCCGGCAAGAAGGGGCTGATCGTCAAACCGCTATCCGATGATCAAAAAAAGCGGATCAGCGTCGACAACCCGGCCGGCATGGTGCTGGTCTGGGATGCAAAAAAAAAGCGGGGCCGAGGCGCGGCCTTGAGCTTCAGCTTCGATCCCTTGCGATCCCTGGCGCCCAAAGGCACGCCCAAAGCCGCCATGGTGCTGGCCGCGCTTGACTATCTGGATCAGCCTGACCGCTTTGTATCGACGGCTGCCGAATTCGATCTGGATGAAAAATACTACGACGCCATCGTCCAAGCTGGCAATAATCCCTGGGAGATCGTTGGGCTCGTTAAAAATTGAAATCCGTTCCATTAAATCATCCATCTATTTCCGTTGAAGGGAAAATGCTCTCCGGTTTCGTGGCCGGCTGCTTTTTTCTCTCCGGTGCCGCCGGTCTGGTTTATCAAGTCATCTGGGTGCGGCTGATCGACAAAATCATTGGCGGTGCGCCGTTTGCCGTGGCCACGGTACTTTCCGTGTTCATGGCTGGACTGGCCGTGGGCAGCTATGTGTCCGGCCGGATCGTCGACCGGCTTACCCGGCGCGGCACGCTGTTGACCCTGTATGGCGGCATGGAAATCAGCATTGGCATATGCGCCATGCTCGTGCCGCTCATGATCCAGGCGGTTCAGCCGATCTATCAATCCATTTATGACCGGCTCCTGAATCACTTCTGGTGTTATCCGATCGCCGCATTTATCGGCTGTGTTCTTATTCTGATCGTACCTACCGCCCTCATGGGGGCGACCCTGCCGGTGCTATGCCGGTTTTATGTCCTGCGCCTTGCCCATATCGGCACCCGCACCGGATGGCTTTACGGCCTCAACACCATCGGGGCGGCCCTGGGCGTGATCTTGTGCGGGTTCGTGCTGATCAAAAGCCTGGGCGTTTTCATGAGCCTGGTAATGTTTGCCTGCATCAACGGCCTGATCGGCCTGTCCTGCATCCTGCTCTCGCGTTTTCTATCTGTCGATGGCGGCCACTCGGGGTCGTTGCGTCAAAAAGAAAAAGTAAAATTCGTGATACCGGAATCCGACAATACCCATGCCGGATCCATCCCCTGGGGGGTACTGATTTTTGCCGCCTCCGGGTTTTGTGCCATGGCTTACGAAGTCTTGTGGACGCGGTTGTTGGGGCTCATTGCCGGACCAACGACGTATTGTTTCACCCTTGTGGTGGCCACTTTTATCGTTGGCTTGGCGCTAGGTAGTATCGTGTTCGGCCACCTGGCGGACAAGACCCGCAACACATTGAACTGGCTGACCGGTACGCAGATGGCGGCGGCCATGCTGGCGCTTGCCGTGAGTCAGCTGCTGGGCAACGGGCAGTTCTTTTTCGCCAAGTTGATCCATACCTTCCACGGACAGTTTTCTCATCTGATCCTCATGCAATCCCTGGTGCTGTTCGGTGTGTTGTTGCCGCCGACCCTATTGTTAGGGGCGGCATTTCCGCTGGTGGGTCGCCTTTACGTGCAATCGATCGGCGACATGGGGCGGCGTCTGGGAACGGCCTATGCCCTGAATACCGTGGGTGCCCTGATCGGTTCCTTTGTGGCCGGATTTGTTCTGGTTCCGTGGCTGGGCAAGATGAACGGATTGCGCCTGGTCATTTTTTTGCAGTTTTGCCTGTCAGGGATGTTGTTGTTGTACTTGACGGTCGTGAAGCGTAAGGCCGGGCGATACCGACTGGCCATCGCGGCACTGATCGGTATCGGATGCCTGCTGATCGGCCTTTTCCCCAGTTGGCGGACCGATCTGCTCTCACGGGGATGGTATCGTGACGTGGATGCGCTGCAGTCGGACCTGGATCGTGTCGGGTGGGGGGAGGCCTTGATGAAGGGTGCCCAGCGGATTGCCGATCATCGCCAAGGGCTGGATGTCGTTTTTCAAGGCGAGGGGGCCAGCGGATTTACCACGGTCGAAAGGGAGATTACCAGTCTGGGGAGCGTGGAAATCGCCCTGTTCAACAGTGGCAAGGCCGATGCCTCTTCCCATGGGGATCGCTCCACGCAAACGCTGTCGGCGCACATTCCCATGCTGTTTCATCCGGGTGCCAAAAAGGTCATGCTATTGGGGCTGGCCAGCGGCATGACCGCTGGAGAAATACTGCTTTATCCGGTCGAGCAATTGGATGTGCTGGAGATCAATGAAGCGGTTGCCACCGCTTGCCGGAACTATTTTTCTCCATGGAACAATGGTTGCCTCGACGATTCGCGTACGCGCCTGATTGTCCAGGACGGCCGCAATCATCTGGCGCTTACCCGGCAATCCTACGATGTGATCGTCTCCGAGCCTTCCAATCCCTGGATGGCCGGGCTATCCAATTTATATTCCCTTGAATTCTTTCAATTGGTCAGACAACGGTTGACCTCAGAGGGACTTTTCGCCCAGTGGATTCAGGCCTATGAAATGGATAAAGAGACCTTTTCCCTGTTGGGCCGAACGTTTACCGCTGTTTTCCCCAATAGTGTCTTGTTCAAGGTGGGTCCCGTGGACTATCTCATGCTGGGGTTCAATAACGATAAGGGACGATTCGACTGGGATATGGCGCACCGCAACGCGGTTTATGCAAAAAAGTCCACCCTGGTCACTTTTTCAGATATTGATTTTATTGTCCATTTGATCATGACTGAGGATTTGAGCCGCCTTTTCGGCGAGGGTCGGCTGCATACGGACGATCACCCCTATCTTGAATTCTCGGCACCCCGATCTCTCTATCAGGAGAACGGGGATATCGAACGCATGATCGGCGGCCGGCGTTGGTTGTCGACCGACACCCGGCGTTATTTAAACAGCCACAACGAAATTCCAACCCTGCTTGATCTGGTGGAATTCGGCGCTTCGGCCAATGTGCCCATGTTCAATGTGCTGCCGTGGCCGCAGCTTGAGAAGGAGCAGCAGTCGCGCTACCGGGAAATCGTGGACGACTATTGTCAGCGGGTCATGGTGCCATCCTACGGCATCTTCAATTACCCGGACCTAAAAAACACATGTGCCGGGATTCAAGCCGCAGCCATCCAAATCAAAATCACGGCCGATGATAACGCCACGGCCATCGATCATTATAACCTGGCCTTGGCTTATATTGCCGTAGGAGAACAAGCGTTGGCGGTCGACAGTCTGCGTACGGCAATCATGCTTGATCCGGATAATGAGCCGGCCTTGACCGCACTGGGTCTATTGCTTGCCGAAACCGGATCACTTGATGAAGCCGCTGATTTTTTGACCAATGCCATCGGCCTGGCGCCCTGCAAGGCAGCCCCCTATAAATATTTGGGGATGGTGGAATTGCGCCGCAGCGCTCCTAAACGCGCGATTATCAATCTATCCACCGCCCTCGCCCTGGCCCCCGACGATGGGGTGATACTCAGCGAGTTGGGCACTGCCTATTATCTACAGGGAAATGCGGACAAGGCGGTTGTCTACCTTAACCGAGCGCTTAACAGTAATCCCCTTGATGAACAAAGTCGCTATTACCTTGAGTTGGCCAAGCACAAACAAGAAAGATAGATATTAAATCGATATACTGATCGACTTCTTGGCACAATGACAAGGATACAAACAAATGGCGATGATAATACCTTGGATTATCATCGCCATCCCTTTGTATTCCGTGATTGTATTTTTGTTTAAAGATTCAGAGAAGACTCATTATTCCTATAACAGCTTCTCTTCGCGAAGACGATTGATAATCGCCGTGGTGGACCGGCTACGATCCATGGTGTAGAAATGCAGGGTCGAGATACCGTTTTTGATCAATCCACGGCACTGCTCGACCGCGAAATCGATACCAAAATCCAGGACGGCGTCCTTATTCTCAGGATCCAGTTGGTCCAAACCGCGCTTCATGTCATCGGTGATGGTGGTCCCACAGACCTTGGCCAGCATATGGGTCATCTTTATGGTGTACACGGGCATGATCCCGGGGATGATCGGAATCGTTACGCCGGCGGCACGGCACTTTTCTACATATTGAAAGAAAATATCATTATCATAACAATACTGGGTAACGACATATTCGGCGCCATTATCCTGTTTGAGCTTGAGATAGTCGATGTCTTTGTCAAGGCTTTCGGCCTGAATGTGACCTTCGGGATAGCCGGCGCAGCCCAGACAAAAGTCATAATGCTTCTTGATGAAGGCGATGATATCCGAGGCATGCGAAAAACTATCGGGATGCGGCTTGAAATCCGGGTCCTGGGGCTGGTCCCCGCGGATGACGAATATCGACTGAATGCCAAGATCCCGATATTGATCCAGCACCTGAGTGATTTCATCCGGGGCGAGACCGAATCCGGCAAGATAGGCCACGGTGGGGATCTTTTTGTCGGCCACCAATTGTTTTACCGTTTGATAAGACCCTTCCCGGGTAGATCCACCGGCGCCGAAGGTCACCGACATGTAATCCGGGGCCAAGGTCGCCAGATCGTCGACTACCTTGCCAAAGGTCTGTGCGGCTTTCTCGTTCCGGGGAGGAAAGAACTCAAAGGAGATGAGTGGTTTTTTGTCGCTTGCATATAATTTCCCGACATGCATAATCGCTATTCCTTTCTTTTCCGCTTACGGTTGTAAAAGAGGTACATTCAAGCAGGGTCCATGCCATCATTATGGATGCGGCGTGTTTTGCGAAACTATCTGAAATCATAACACCTTAAGGATATGGCACCGCAAAATTCAATGCGTCGGGTTGCTCGGCTGCAATTGTATGTGGTGTATCTGTCTCTGTTTTGCGACTCTTTTCTCGACTCACAATGATTCGCCACTGGTGGTTTCATGATTAGAAATGGTCGATTCGAGGCTTGATTTTTTAAGGATAATCTGAACAGTCTCCACGTTTTGCAAATTTGCGCCTTGATCCCACGGTCTGCTTTTTGGGGGTGGGCGCGGATGTTTCGTGAAATAGCGGTTTTTTTGTTCCAGCGACAAATGCTGCAACCGATCTGTTGATTCTGTTTACAAGGAGAAGACACCCATGCAAGACAATCAAAAAATCGTCATTATCGGCGGTGTGGCCTGCGGACCCAAAACCGCTTCCCGCATCAAACGCTTGAACCCCAACGCGGACGTCACCATTATCGAGAAAGGCGAGTTGCTGTCCTATGCCGGCTGCGGTTTGCCGTTTTACATCGCCGGAGAAGTCGAGAGTTACAACGAGCTGATGGCCACGCCTACCGGTGTGGTTCGTGACACTTTCTTTTTCCATAAAGTCAAAGGCATCGAAATAAAGAACCACACCCTGGTTCAAGGCATTGACCGAAAAAATAAACGGATTGCCGCCATCAGTATTCCGACCGGGGCCAGCATGGAAATCCCTTACGACAAGCTGGTCCTCGCCGTGGGGAGCAAAACCCAGGTGCCGCCCATCGAAGGCACGGACCTCAACGGCGTCAATTTCCTGCAAACCGTTGAGGATGCACGGAAAATCCGCAATGAGAGCGGTTCCCTGGAAGGTAAGAAAGCCATCATCATCGGTGCCGGCCTGATCGGCATCGAAGTGACCGAGGCGTTCAAGAAGCAGGGCATGGACATTACCGTCATCGAAATGCTCGACAAGGTGATGGGACCGCTGCTCGATCCGGAAATCGCCTATCATGTGCACAAGGAGTTCGCGGCTAACGGAATCCCCCTTAAACTCAATGAACGGGTGCTCAAAATCAATGGTGACGATCGGGGAAATGTGAAAAGCGTATTCACCGACAAGGGCGAGTACGCGGCCGACATGGTTCTGATTTCCGTGGGGGTTAGACCCAACACGCAACTGGCCCAGGATATAGGACTGGACATCGGCGAGACCGGCGCCATCAAGGTCGATGCAAATATGCGCACATCGGATCCGGACATTTATGCCGGCGGCGACTGCGTTGAGAATCTCAATAAGATTACCGGCCAGCCGATTTACGCGCCCATGGGATCCACGGCCAACAAGCATGGCCGCATCATCGCCGACAATATCTGCGGCATCGACTCAACGTTCGGCGGCGTTTGCGGAACCGCCATCTGCAAGCTGTTCAACCTGAACGTCGCGCGCACCGGCCTGACTGAGAAAATGGCCGCCGACTTGGGTTATGACACCATCACGGTGCTCAACCCGTCTCCGGACAAAGCCCATTTTCTCAAGGAAGCCAAACTGATCATTATCAAATTTATTGTCGACCGCAGCACCAAAAAACTCCTCGGCGCGCAGATCGTGGGACCGGGTGATGTCGCCAAACGGATGGAAGTGGCGGTAACCAATATCGCCTCCGGGAACCCCGTCACCGCCATCGCCCAGTATGACCTGGCCTATGCTCCTCCGTTCTCGCCGGCCATGGACAATATCATTACAACGGCCAACATTGCCGAAAACAAACTCAATGGCTTTGGCAGGTCCTACACGCCCATGGAGGTCAAGGCCAAGATCGAGGATGATGAAGCGTTTATTCTTCTAGACGTGCGCTCACCACAGGAATATGAGCAGATGCGTATCGAAGACCCCCGGGTTAAGCTTATCCCCCTTGGCAAACTGCGTGAATCTCTTGACCTCCTCCCCAAAGAGAAAGAGATCGTGGCTTTCTGCAAGATTTCCCTGCGCGGCTATGAGGCGGAGCGGATGCTTGCCGGGGCCGGTTATTCCAATGTGAGCTATATGGACGGCGGTGTGGTGTGTTGGCCGTTTGAGAAATTTGTGGCTGCCTAAGCACCTGTTTGAAATATGTTGTTGGATGGATTCCGTGGCTTTTCGGATTCATCGTTGGGCGTTGGTCTCCTTCAGCCGCTGGAATTCATTCTGACAGTGGCTGAAGCGCCCGTCCGGTCCGCCAGGAATCCGTCAATCTTCGAACAAAATCCGATGTTCCACCAGATTCATTCGTTTGATCCGTCCTTTAACGGTCATCTGGTCGCCGAAAATTCCCACCAGCCGGAACGTGCCGTCCGCTTCGGGCTCCACCAGGTCGACGGATTCCATGAGCAACACTTCCTCGCCGTTTTTAAAGAAATAAGCATTGGCTTCACACATGATCAACAACCTCCTTTAAACGCTTTTCCACCAGTTGTTGTACCAAATGGGGCAGCGGTTCCGCCATGACACCCATGATTTCAGCGTTTTCCTGGAAAAGCGGCAGCAGAAACTTGACGGCTGCGCAAGACATGACCGCTTCGGCAATTTTGGGCGTGACTTCACCCAACATGGCGTTGGCCCATGAAATGGACAAGGGGCCGATAATGCATTGGGCGCTATGCACCGTATGACAAATGGCATTTTCTCCGGATGCCCCCTTGTTGGCACCGGCACGCAACATCTGAGAGGTGGCGATGGCATTGGTTCCCAAGGCGATGAGTTCGATTTTTTCACCGTAGGCGGATTTGAGGTATTTGATCACGGTAGCGCCGATACCGCCTCCTTGACCATCGATCACACAAATTCGTTTTTTCAAACAGACCATCTTTCTCTTGAAATAAAAAGGCCACGCTAAAACCGCCCGATGATTATTCCCGACGGTGCCTTCGTGGCCTGAAATCTAAGTCGCTTGTGGTTGACACTGAATAATTGGCGGGCCTTCGTGACCCTGCGTTTTATTCATCGTTTTATACCTAAGGGAATGATCCGCGTCAAGCCCATTCACTGCGTGCCCCTACCCATAAATAAAGGAAAACCCGAGTAATGGTTAAGGAATTCGGCTTTTTGTCCGATAGGTCTCTTATGAACGAACGACGGCTTGCGCCTTTCAAGGATTACATGGCTTTGACAAAATTTATTGCCATCTGCTATGGATTATTGGGAAAATGCCTTTTTTAAGGGGGCAAGGTTGATTACGCGTCCATTGTTCGGCAGGCGGCGGTGGATCGATACTTCCACCTTCGCCCAATGCCCTCGGATATGCTAAGGACACCATATTCCATGGTTTTGTCGCTTATTGAAGAGCTGTTGACCGGTGACAGCAAGGAAATCCGGGATATCGCCGATAACGAGGCGATTCTGGTTGGGTTTTTGACCTTAGTCAAGGGCATCGATGATTTGCCGGATATCGATTCACGCTTCTACGAGGACACGCGGAGTCTCTATCAGGTCACCTCATCGGGACATGCTATTGATGAACTGATGCGTATCATGGCCGATTTCTTTGGCCAGCCAGCCAAGGCTCCGGGAAAAAGCTTGCCCGTCACGTTGCGTTTCGACCCTGCCGTGAAATACCTGGGGGGGATCCGCAAAGATCAGGCTTTTTTTCAAAAAAAAATAAAGACCGGATCCTATTACGGCGCCCTATGGCCCTGGAAGAAAAATGCCGACAAAATCGAGATTCATCTGGGGTTTTGCTCTCAAAGCATGAGCAACGCGGATTACGGTCACTTGGAGGCGTTGGTTAAAACCTTCTTGAGCAAGAAGAAACTGGAAACCGTTTCCGACGTCGGTGGACAGATTCATGGCATTAGCCTGCCGTCTTTCCTCCAGATGTCAGAAATGGAGGGTGCCACCTATACGCTGAGGGTGGCCGGCGATGATCGTGTCGGATATCTTTATTTGGATGGCGGCAACCTGATTGCGGCGCAATATGGAGACTGTCGCGGCAGTGAGGCCGCTTACCGAATTATCAGTTGGGATAAGGCTTCCATTCGGATCGAACCGGCCGATGCCGAGCGGGAGAGAGAAATCCACGAACCCCTCATGCATGTGATGATGGAGAGCCTGAAGATCAAAGATGAAGATCAGGCCGAATCGGCGGCGATTTTCCAGGCCGCTCAAAAAAAACCGTTATCACCGGACCGACCGCAACCCGAAAAAAAACCACCCGTAAAAAAACATGGCCCTCCACCAGCGCCAACGGTTGCCGCCGATACATCGGCCGACATGCAACCCATCGATTCCATTTTGCTCTCGGATTTATCGGATAACGAGTCCGAAGAAAAAGATGCCGACACCTCGGTGGATAAAAAAAAACCGACGTCCCGGGTAACCAAACTGCTCATGGTATTGGGGGGGGTGATTCTGCTAGCCGGGGGCGTCATCGGCGGGGGCGAATTTCTCGAATACCGCCAGACCGCTCAGCGGTATGGGCGACTCATGGCGAATCTCGCGGCAGAGAAAGCGCTCGATGCCCAGATCATTTTGATGATGAAATATCTCAAGGCTTATCCGGAAGATGCGCATCGGGCCGAATTGGAAAATCGTCTGAGAAAAGCCAATCGTGAGATCGAGGCGCAGGCTTACGAAAAAACGTTGGCCGATGTCAAGCGCCTGTCGATCGATGGCCGCTATGAAAAGAAAGCCCTTTCCCTGTACACGGACTTTTTAACCAAATATCCCCAAAGTCCCTATGTCGAGTCGGTTAATGCGGCCATTGAAGGTATCCATCAGAAAATTGCGACGGCACATTTTGAACGCCTGGCAGGGATTCCTGAGAATGACTTTCCGGCACGTTATCGGGCTTATCGGACGTATCTTGAACGATTTCCCAGGGGGGCTGAAAAAGAGGCCGTCAACCGCATGCTATCCGATCTGGGAGACCAGTATTACCGGGTCCTTGAAGAACAGGCGGCCATCTGCGAGGCCAAGACGGCTTGGGAGGATTGTCTTGCCAGATGTGACCGTTTCCTGGCTGAATTCGCCATTCTTCCCAATGTCGAAAAAGTCAGGGCCCTGCGCAGCCGGCTGCAAGATAAACAGGATCGGGTTGAACTGACCGTCAAGGCGGAATTGGCCGGTGATGATTACATTTACGCCAAGCGAATCTATACGGATTATCTATCCAGGCGACCGGATACGACCCAGAAAACCTACATTCTCAAACGCATCGAGGCCTTGAACGGCGAACTGGCCAAAAAAAGCGTGTGGGAACAAACGCTGGCCTATGCCACCAATTCGGACCATGATGTCAACCATCGCATCCAGCGCGTGGAGACCTATATCCAGAAAAATCAAACCGGCCCATATACCCAAAAGGCCAGAGATTTGTTGGGAACGTTGGAGCCGGAACGCGAAGCCGCGATGCGCATCCAAAAAGCAGAAGAACAGCGGCGCCAGGCCCTGGCGCGTGAGCAGGCGGAAAAGGTTCGTCGGGAGAGGGACGCACGCCGGATTCAACAACTTCGTGCCCAGATATCCGAACAGATCCGTGATGTGGCGAGTCGATATACTGACAATGGCGATGGCACGGTTACCGACCGGGTGACCGGACTCACCTGGTGCCTGCTCGATTCCTACTTGGAATTGGGCCGTTGCATTTCTTATCGAACGGCCAAGACCTACGTTGGGCAATTGAACGTCGGCAATCATGCCGATTGGCGCCTCCCCACGGCCGGTGAGCTGGCGGGTATCTATAAGAGCAGCCCCTATTTCCCTGCCAGCGGCGCGAATTGGTATTGGACCGCAGACTCCTTTGTCCGTGGATACCACCGGGTGGTGGATGTGGTTACGGCGGTGCCGGAAACCGTTTTCACGAGAATCTCCAAAAATGAGGAGAACTGTGGACATGTTCGTGCCGTGCGCCGATCTGACGATCTTGGTCAAAGATGAAACGTTCAATTTATTCATTGAAAAAAAATGGATTTAGGTTTATATCTGCTTCGATTTTTCATCGAAATAAAGCCCAGATAAGAATCGAAATGGAGGAGGGGGAAACGTATGCGTAGCTTATCGTTGGTGGGAATCGTGTTGCTTATCGGTGTGATTGCCTGTGCCTCATTGGGGATCGCCGTTGCCGAAGAAAAGGCGGTCGTCGAAAAGAATGAGATGTGTGTTCCCATGGGGGGCATCACCTTGGAACCACCGGATTCGGTGGCGGCCAGGAGGGCGGCCGTGGACTTCCCGCATAGCCAGCACATGACGCTTCGATGCAACGACTGCCACCACACGTGGAACGGGGCGGAACCGGTTACCGGCTGTTTGACCAGCGGCTGTCATGACCTCGATGCCCTGCCCAGAAAAGAAGATGGCAAGAGCGTGGACAAAGCCCAGGCGCATCGATACTACAAAAATGCCTTTCATGGTCAGTGCATCGGATGTCATAAGACCATGAAGGTGAATATTCGAGAAATGGCAAAGACATTGGCCAGCATCGACGACAAACTGCCGACCACGGGACCCACCGGTTGTATCGAGTGTCACCCGAAAGAATAGTCAAAGCGTTCAATCATTTTGCGAACCGGTCGTGTCTTGACCGGATAATGGAATAAAAAAACCTCGTCGATTACCGGCGAGGTTTTTTTTCGTGCTTCCAGCTTCCAATTGCCATGACGCGGGCAACGGTTCCGCCGGCCATCATCCCTCCATGGAATCGAAAAAAATCCCACTACAGAAAAACGCCTATCCACATTCAAGGGACAGGCGTTTTTATATAATTTTATATAAATGGACTTCTGTGGCCGTCGTCGTTTGATTATTTTTTCTTTTTTCGGATGCCTTGTTCAAAAATATCGAAAGCCGTGGCCAGGGTGGATTTCAGGTAGTCTTTGTCAGGATCGATGATTTTTTTGCTGGCCTCAAACAGCACGACGCCGGAAAACATGGACCAAAAGATATCCGCCATGGCCATCGGATGACGGTCCACGTAGATTCCCTTCTTGATTCCCTCTTCAAAAATTTTGGCGATGGCGCCATTGGATCGCTGAGAGAGATCCTTAATCTCATTGAGCAGTGATTCCGACAGATTTTTCAGCGTCTCACTGGATTGAAGATGGAACATATTAATAATGATCAGTGGATCAAATTCATAAACATCATACATGGCTTCCATGAGGGCCTTGACTTTTTGATCTGGGGAAAGGGACGTGTCTTTGTTTACATGGGTTACCCGGATGTGAAGATATTGAAGGATGCGCAGAGATAAAGAGGCATATAACTCTTCTTTGTTCTTAAAATAAAGGTAGAGTGTGCCTGGGCTCAACTCGGCTTCTTTGGCGATATCCTCCATGGTTGCCTTGTTGAATCCCTTTTCAGAAAAAACTCTTTTGGCAGCCACGATAATCTGCTGTCGTCTTCGTTCTTTTTCCCGTTCTTTTCGTTCTTGAATGCCCATTACACAATTTGCTTTCTGACTGAATGTTATTTATTTTGAAAATGAATTTATATTTAATATCGTATCAATGGTCAAGGAAAAACTCCCGGTTGCCTGGTATCCTTTGCCAGGATGTGGGACACTCCTTAAATTGCTGCAAAATAATTCTTCAATGCACTCATTTTAAGTCATTAATGAGGAATGTCAACAAGTTCGCAAGGAAAAGGTACTTTGCCGGGCTGCGTTAACATGCAACGATCGGTAAATTAATAAGAAAATAGTTGGGATTTTTTCCCGACTTGTTAGGGTTTGACAGTAAATGACGCTTCGATCTTTTGCTGAATGGAATCTAGTTTAATGGGTACCCTCGGCGGTTTATCCCATAAAAACAGAGAGTGTATTGCTGCGCGCGTTGACGTGTTGAATGGTGACTTGAACCAGGTCTTCGGGTTTTAAGTCGATGCCGCTGGACTGAGGCAAGGCACATTCGATCATGTAGGCCGTGAGCAGAATGCTGTATGCATGCCGACGGCGCTGAAGGACGATGGCTTCTTCCTTCGCACCGATCCGTCCCTCAAGGTATTTGAGCAACCAATACCGATTCCTGCGAAATTGGATTCGACCGATATCGGCCATGGGCTGAGCAAGGCGATTGATGGTTTCTTCGATTTCTACTGCCGAATACATGGTCTCAAGGCCCAGCGCCGCTCGTAGCTGGCGTTGGGTGACCAGGTCAAAGTATTTCCGAATAGGCGACGTGGCCGTGACATAGGCATCCAACCCCAGTCCACAGTGGTGCTCCGGGGTCGGAAGTAATGCAAACCGGTTCAGTTGTTTGCGTTGCATCCAGTTCTGAAACAAGGTCCCCGTCCCATCTTTGATGATGCGGCTCTTGGGCTTGGGCTGGGACCGGAATATGGCCGCTATTTTCTTTTCAGCCAAAAAGCGGGCCGATAGCCAGTTGCAAAGGATCATCATTTCCGCAACCAGCATTCGGCCTGGACTTTCACGGTTGATCTGGTTGACCACAGGCGTCGCCGTATCATCCAACCATACGTTTATTTCCGGCAGGATAATCTGAATGGCCCCCTGGTTCAATCGTTTCTCCCTGAATTTTAGGGCGATATCATGCAGCGCAGCAACGGCCTGGCTAGCTTCGGCATTGGTGTTGGCCTCGAAATAGCTCAGTTGGTGATCGACACGGATAATTGATGGAAAAATATCGTAGCTGATGATGTCGCCCGTCAGACTGATTTTAACCATCGTGCTGATGACCGGCCGAACCTGATCCTTTTTCAGGCTTAATCGGTTCTCCGCCAACATGGGCGGAACCATGGGGATCCGATTGTCGGGCATGTAAATGGAACTGCCCCGCGAGCGGGCTTCCCGATCGATTACATCGCCCCGTTTGATGTAGTGCGCGACATCGGATATGTGGATGCCAACCAGAAAATGATCGCCATGGGTTTGAATACTCAACGCATCATCAAAATCCAACGTGGATTGGCCATCGATGGTAATCGTCGGCAAATGGGTAAGGTCCACTCTGCCGTTCTTTTTAAAAGCGTCAGGGCTTTCGACGAAGACCAACTGAGCTTGGTCAACAACAGACGGTGGAAAATCGGTCGGAATCTTGTGACGCAAAAGCTCAATATTTTCATCGATGGACCAGGCTCCCACGGCAACCAAGTGATTGAATATGGCTTCGGGAGATGTGATGCCGGCCTTTTTGAGCATCGTTTTAACCAAATCGCTGGTCGGGCTATCCTTTTCGAACAGGTAATATGATTTTAATATGTCACTCAATTCTTGGTGTTGGGGGAGGGGCGCCGGACGCATCCCTGATCGGACAGACTGGAGCCAGTCCGCACCTAAATCGATCAGCCATTGATTTCGAGCGGATTTTTCTTCCATGGCCACAATGGCCTTCATCTGATCGATGGTATGGGGAAGAAACTTGTCGGGCTTAAATTTAAAGTATCGACGATTGTTAAACAGGGCGCGGATGACCCCGGATTCATGATCGTCATCTGTTTTATCCGGGAAACACAAGCCGGTCATGGTTTTTATATCGATCCAGGCCTGCTCTTGGTTGAGGACCTCCCACAGTTCTTCGATGATGATGGTATTCGCAATCTCATTGCGCTTGGTGGCTCTCTGGCGCAGCAATTGTACCAACCGATGTCGCTCTTCGGTCGGATCCAGTTTTGTTTGTCCACGGTGAGATAGCCGTTGCAGAGCCAATTTGACTTCGCGATTCTGTTCGGTCAGCAATCTCAAGCGATGATTGCCACGTTCCATCACCATGGCGCAGATGATCTTTTGATCGTCAATATATTCTACAATTTCACCTGATTCCATGCTTGGCTGTATTATCAATCCCCATGCTGAAAGTCAATGAACGGGTCGCATCACCGCAGGGTGTAACCACATTTGGATCATTGAAAAGTAGACCCGATGGGTCGCAATAAAAAAGACAAGGCAATGACCCTGTCTTTTTTAGCCTTTGTCGGAAAAGTCCGGTTTGCAAAATCAATTCACGGCATCTTTAAGCGCCTTGGCCGGTACGAATTTGGGTACGTTTTTGGCTTCGATTTTGATCTCGGCACCGGTCTGTGGGTTCCGACCGGTGCGGGCTTCGCGCCGGTTGGTTTTAAAGCTGCCAAATCCAGCGATTTGAACGGATTCTTTTTTTTTCATGGTGTCGGTGATGGTGGAAAAGATGCAGTCAACGACTTCCTGGGCTTGTTTCTTGGTCTCGACGATTTTGGCTACTTCATTAATTAAATCACCTTTATTCATTCTTTTCTCTTTCCCTCCGTTTATTGGATTTATCAAATGATTGGCTCAAGACTGGTAAGGGTGGGGTCATATATCGACAAACGATTCGCCAGTCAAGCAATTATACCGCGGAAAAAGGACTCGTGGAAACCATTTTTTGCATATAAACGCGAAGCCGTGCGGCCGTTTGTCATGCCAGGCGGCCTACCGTGATAGAATTTTCTGCGTGTGTTTGGCGTAATTCGTGCGGGCGAACGACGGAATGCTTAATGATACGGGGCCAACGCGAAACGCCACTTTTTCGCTCCGCTTTGATCCGGCTTGTTCGTTTCGGCGATCGATAATCGCTTGAGGCCCTCCTTGATGACGATTTTGCTATGTGGGCCGATGATGGTGTTTCCGGGAAAGATGACCCCGCCGACTTTGACCACGGCAAGGCCTTTATCCGTCTTTTTTTGCTCGGTAAGGTGATCCAGATGGGTCTTGAGTTTCTCGAGTGCCTCGGCGTTTTCGACAACCTTTTTTTTCAACGCGGCGATTTGCTGGCCGATGGCTTCATCCTCCTCCATGAGATTGGCGACATCGGCATCATAAGCATCCTGTTTGACTTTGAGATCCGCGATCGTTTTTTGTAGTTTTTCCGCCTCCGGTCCCTCTTTTTCCAGCAGTCCGGCCTCTACTTTTTCCTGCAAGAGTCGATGTTGAACCATGCAGCGATCCTGTTCTTGGGCGACTTCTCCCAACCGGGTGTTGACCCGATCGGACTGCGCTTCCAAATCTTTTAGCTGTGTCGGCAGGTTTTCACATGTTGATTTCGTGGTTTGAATCTGGTCCTTGGTCGAAGCCATCTCTCTTTCCAACGGCTGATTAATACCAACCGTCAGTTTACTGGGGCTGGCCGCTTTGGTGCCGACATCCATGGTGGTAATTCCCATTTTGGCGAAAATGGTGGACGAGAGGATGGTGCCATCATTGATCAGACAGCGCCCATTGGCTTCGATGATGCTGTCGATGATCTCTTTCTTCACCGCGATATCGCCACCCGCTACGATGGTGGTGTTATTGATGTGGCCGGCCTTCAAGTTGCCACCGCATCGAATGGCAGCGCCAAAAATACCATTGATGGCGATGATGTCCTCATCGATATCGATTTCCGCGCTTCGGATTTCATTGGCCCGCAAGCTTTGACCTTTAACCCGATATCCTTTCTCGATGGTGCCGGTGACCTCAATATGTCCATTGAAGGTCACGTGGCCTGTCTCCAAGGAAACATCACCGTTGATCGTAAGCGTTGAAACCACCGAAATTACCCCTGTCATGGAAATTTTGGGGATTCCGGATGCCTCCGCAAAAGCCTGCATGCGATCTTCTGATCGGCGTGTGCCGTTACCGCATTTTAATCTTAACCGGGTTTCATCGGACTTGGGGGTGGGAATTTTTTTTCCATAAACATCCATTCCCTCCTTTCCCGTAGGGCCGGGAATTATTTCGGCAAGCAAGTCGCCCGCTTTGACTTGAGGGAGCGCGCCGCGATCCTTCCAGTCCATCAGCCCGTCTTCGGTCACGGTTCCGATTTTCATGGGATCTTTATCGAAATGGTAAACAATTTCCCCCGGTGCGTCGGGAGTCGGTGCCGTGCCGGTGGCGATGGTCCACGGTTCACCCACACAGAAATCAGCGTTTAAAAAATCTCTTATTTTTTCATCATCGGCAATGCCATGCACAATGCCTTCGGCATGGAGCATGGTCTTCACTTTATTGATGTCTAAATCCGTTGCTGGGAACTCACCATAATAAAGCACCGAGACCGTGAGCTTATTCCTTGAGACGCTGATGTCGAGCGTATTGTCAGTGTTCTTTGCCGGTGATTTGGGCTTTTTTTTCTGGTGTGCGTCTGGTGTCGTCGGTTGGATTTCGGTCTGGCTTTCAATTTCGTTGAGCACGCCCAGGATGGTATCACGCTGCGACGGTGTGATTGCACCCATTTCGATCAAAATATCGGCAGTGGACATACGAATGTTGGTCTTTTTGAAAATTCTCGACTGGACCACACGCGCCTTGTCCACTTTTTCCTGGGCAACGATATTCATTTCAACTGCAACAGTGCTAAACTGACTGTTTGGTGCGCATTCACCCATCATGTTACCGATTCCCATCGCATTAAAAATGATTGACCCAAACCGCTGAAACAAGGACAGATATAATATTTATTGGGCCAATTGAGGCTATGATCGGATTGTTCTTCCGAAAACTTTAGCTTATCCTGAAAACGGATTCAATCACCTAATTTCCCAATACCCCTGTTATGAGGTGAGGCTCCAAAAAAAGTGCCAAGGGTATTGGAATGCCTAAGGTATGGGTAAAGTATTTCATAGCATTAGTTACTGACTGGCGCGACATGTTTATCACTGTTTTTTGTAACCATATAAAATATATTAAGATTAATTCTTTTTTTTGTAAAGTTTGAACTGATGGCATCCGAATTGCTTTTCTAAGAAAGCATGTGAAGCGGCCGGTGGCGTTGAATGAAATTGAACTTGAAGCTGAACGGGTAGGATATTGGGCTGAGCGATGACGGGCTGTTCTGAGGTTATTGCCGCTTCACCCCTTCTTTTTTGAGGTCGCTATTGATCTTGGCGGTAACGCGTTGTGGCAAACGGATGACGCCGCCACCCGGCGGTAGAAAGGAAGGTAGCCGATGGCCATGAACTTTAAAATCTTCCAATTCAAAAACAGAAACAGCGTTCATATCAGTCTCAACGGGGATTTTGATGGTACCTCTGCCCACGAACTGATAAATACCTTGAAATCCTACGACACGGACATCCATCAGGTGTTCATCAATACCAATGGGCTGACTTCGATCCATCCTTTTGGGCAGGTGGTATTATATCGTAACCTGCCAATCATGCGAAATAATACACGAAATCTTGTTTTTATAGGAAATCACAGCCGCCGGCTTTCCAGACCGTGGATTCAGTAAATCGTTCCTAATGCAGCCGTTGCTTCGGCCTTCTTTCAGTCATCGGTATCCGGTTGGGGAGGTAGTGCCGGACGGACCTTAAACACCCGCTCTTTTCGAATATGAACCGTGCCTGGCTTGGCACCGCGTGGTTTGCATACATGACGGGCCAGGGTTCCGGAAACGGCAACCACGCCACCGGAACGGGCCTTGCTGTGATAGGCTGCGATGGCGGCGGCCTGGTTGAGGGTCTGCCGACCAGGGACCTGGTCTTTATCCACCTTCAGCACGACATGGCTGCCGGGCATACCGCGAACATGAAACCACCAGTCCGTCGGCGAGGCGATCTTCAGGCTCAGACAGTCATTGTCACTATCCGTTTTTCCCGCCATTACCCGGTAGCCACCGGGCAGAATATATTCCCATACCCGGGGGGAAAGCGGCTGACGGCGATTGTTTGAATGGGTGGTCAATGGCCCCACTTTGGTTTGACGTCCAATGGATTCGAGTTTTTTCGAGTCAATATTGCAACGGGACGCCACACGTGTCAATCCCCCCATCGAATCGCGATACCCCAATTGACATGCTCCATGCATGCGGATACATTGAATGCTGTATCTTATATCATTTTCGACAAACGGCACGATTCGCCAAAGGATTGAAGCCTGGCATGTTGAGACCACTGATATTTATCCTTAGCGTCGTTATCATCCCCATTGTGGGGATAACCGCCCATGCGGACATGGTGATCCTCAGATCCGGAGAGATGTTTCAGACCAGCAAGGCATGGCGTCAGGACGGCAGTGTCTATTTCTATCGCAACGGGGCCGTGGTGCAATATCCGGAGCGTGATGTGGAACGAGTGGTCGAAAGCAAGACGCCGCCAATGGAAAAAACGGCACCCCCAAAACGGCCCACACTGCCCACACCGGCTCCCCATTCGTCGTCTTTGCCTCCGATCCAGGGTGGGGATACTGGTTATTTGGGTTTGAAATGGGGACAGTCGCCATCACAAACCAAGGGCCTCACCCAGGCGGGAACCGATCCGGCATATGGTGGTATCCAGTTTTACACCATCAAAAAAAATACCAAACGTTTCGGTCGCGCCAGCGTGGATACTATTTTTTTGGGTTTTTGGCGGGACGGACTGTACACCATCCTCGCGGAAGTAAGCAATTATCTGGATTTCACGGACCTGAAATCCGAGGCCTTTCACCGGTATGGCCCAGGCGGGAAAAATGGGAGCGATCGGGAACGCTACCGCTGGTCGGATTCGGTTTCCGACAAGCTTCTCGTCTATGATGACGATACCGGAACGGGATATTTATGGATGCGCTCCCATGCGCTGCACGAGAAGGTGCGCATCCACTATCCGGACTAAGGAACGGTTCAGAGAAAAGCGGTGGGTGTTAGCCCAGTGGAAATAAATAATTCTCCAAGATGGCGACGGGTGTGGGTCTGTCCACAAGGCAGCCCCGCTGGTGCATATTGAAATATTCGCCAGCGGGGGTAACACCGTGGACGGGACCACAAACAAGCAAGATGGGGAATTATTTTTTTCTACTGGCCTTACTCGGCCATCAGCCGTTCGACCACGTTTACCGGGGCGTCGATAAGTCCTTGCCGCAACATGATCGCCTCGGTTTGTTGCCAAGCCGTGGTATCGATTCGCCCCACCGGTATGGTGGGATCCGGCTGAATCATTTGGCGGGTGACCGCCAACTGACGGTGCATGACGGCTTTGTCCGTATCCCGATCGTAGCGGGCCATGATACGGACGACGTCATCTGCGCTGGCCGGCTGCAGCGCTGTTTGCCAACCGGCCAATAGCGCCTGGGTAAAGCGTTTGACGATCTGTGGGTGCCGATCGACCATATTGCGGGATGTCACCACGCTGTTGGCCACGAATGTCACCCCATGGGCGGAGGGATCGAAAAAAGCCACCTGTTCGCCACCAGCCTTCAGCTTGTCGGCCAGAAAAATACCCTGGGTGTTGCGGTAGACCGGCCAGACCTGCACTTTGTTTTGGTAAAATGGGGTGTAATCATAACGTACACTGGCAAGCCGGACCTGATCCGCCCGCATTCCGGCAAGGGCCAGAAGCGCCCGCATGATGGTCTCATCATTTCCGCCATAGGTGATTCCTACCGTACGTCCGGTCAGATCCTGAATCCGCGTTAAGGTAAAGTCGTCCGCGCGATAGATCCACTGGAGGGGGTTGATCTGGAACAGCTGCGCTAGAACCACAACTGAGGCGCCCTTGGCCAGTGCTCGAATCACCTGGTCGGCCGACGCGACCCCAAACTGCGCATATCCCAATTCCAGCTCCCGGATTGCATCACGCTCGGGACCACCGGCCTTGACGTCGACGTCCAGCCCTGCTCGGTCAAAGAAGCCTTGGTCCGCAGCAACGACGTCACCGGCAGTACTGGCGTTGACCAGCCATTTCAGACGGTAGGCAATCGGTTCCGAGGCACGGGACGTGTCGGCCCACACGGCGGTGAGAACGACTAAAATCAGTAAAAACAGCCCCCCAGGGGCTTGACGCGTAGACAGCTTATCGTTCATTTGTTGACCTCCGCATGCATGCGTGGTTAGGTGTGCCCATCCAGAAATGGCTAATTTGCCCGATTTCAGCGTTGCCCAAAAAATTTTATCCTCGGAATATCAACCATATGCCTGTGGTAAAATTTTTCGGGCGCCTTGATCTCGACCAAATTTTCCTATTTCTGGATGGGCACTAGGTAGCCCACGCTTTTTTCACACCGGTTCCAATCAGTTCCAGGATCCCCTGATAAAGAGAAAGGGTGATTCCGATGATGAACAGGGCCACCAATATTTTGGACAGGTCGCTTTGGTACAGGGCGATGCGGATGCTATAGCCGATGCCGGCATTGGCGGCGATAAATTCGGCCACGATCGTTCCGGCCATGGCCAACGTGGCGCTTCCGGAAATGACCGTGGTCAGCTTGTGCAGGTTCTCAAAAGCGCGCACTTTCACCTCCAGCTGCCAGCGTAATCGTCCCGTTACCCGGTAGAAATGTTCAATGTCGCCAACCGGTTCGCTCATGATGCCGACCACTGATAATAGCAGCGGAAAATAGCAGATCATGGCGGCGATGAACAAACGGGTCAAAAAACCATCCCCCAATAGAATAAATAGGATGGGGGCGATGGCCACAATGGGGTAGGCCTGAACATTATACGCCGCCACTTTGATAAACGACCCGAACCATGTGGCCCGGCGGCCGGCAATGCCCACGCTCAGGGCCATGGCGATGGAAAGCACCTGACCGATGACGGCCACGGTAAATGTATTTAGTACATCGCCCACATAGCGGACGAATTCCGCCCGTCCGGTCTGCCAGACGCCGAGGGGCCCCGGAATGACATAGTCGGAAAGATTCATGACCAACTTGATCCCGAACAGCAGGCCGATGCCAAGCAGGTAGACAATCAGGAATTGATAGATGCGTCTATGTAGCATTCATGATCTCCAGCATGGCACGTTCCATGGCGTTTTTATCCAAGGCGTGGTCTACCTGGTGATCCTGCCCCTTGACGACGATCGTCTGGGGCAAACGATGCGCGCCTCGAAAAACGACGATTTGGTCGCATAAGCGGGCGACTTCCACGACATTATGCGAAATATAAAGAAATACGGCATCGGGAAAGATGTTTTTGACCTTGTATAAAATGGCCTGACGGGTGGGTTCGTCCACATTGGCCAGGCTTTCGTCCATGATCAAAATGCCGAAATCCTGAAGCAGGTATCGCAAGAAATTGACTCGGTTGCACTGTCCCATGGACAGCTGCGCAAAACGCATCCCCATCAGATCGGACAGACCAAAATGATCGATCAACGCTTTACGCAAGGCCTCTCGGCCCGGCGGCGTGGTTTTTTCCAGGTGCCGTCCCACGGGTGCCCATCCGGGCAAACGTTCACGGTTGTAGGTATATAGGCATGGTCGGCCGGCATCGGTTTTGATTCTTCCCGAGAAGCCGTCGATATCGCCGGAAATCATGCGGGCCAGGGTGGTTTTTCCCACGCCCGAGGGGCCGAAGAGTGCGTGAAAACCGGGTTTGTCGAGCGTCAGGTTGAGACCCTCGAAAAGCGGGCTCTCGGCTCCCGGGTAGCGAAAGGTGACATCGTGGCAGGTAATCATATCCCCATTGAATACGTCTCGATTAGCGATGACCGCGCGTTGCTGGAATCAGATGATTTTCCGGTCTCCTCTTTTTATTTGACACAACAGTGCTTGTCCAATATCAATTGAGGCTAAAATTTTCCAGTCTTATCCATAAAAGAAATCGGCACTCGTACGGGATCTTACACGTAATGGGGCGATCATGGCCGACGACCATGGCCGTAAGAAAATGGGCCACCAGGAGAAGGAATGACCAATCGTGAGATGACAGAAACCCGGTGTATGGTGGCGCCGACGCCAGTCCGGCACCCCCCGCGCCCGATTCCTCTCCACCACGCTGGCGATCGGCTCGAAGCGGTGTGGATCGGTCCTACGCCCGACGAAGCACCGACCCTGATTTTTTTGCATGAGGGATTGGGCTGCGTTGCCTTGTGGCGCGATATCCCGGCCCGACTGGTCGAAATGACCGGTTACGGCGCATTGGTCTATAGCCGCTTGGGTTATGGTCAGTCGGCACCGTGCGCGCTTCCGCGGCCCATCGATTTTATGCATCACGAGGGGCAGGTGGTGCTGCCCGCAGTGATCCGCAAGACGGGTATCCGCGATCATGTGTTAATCGGCCATTCGGACGGCGGATCCATCGCCCTGATCAATGCCGGCAGCCATCCTGCACCCGGCCTGGCCGGCCTGGTGACCCTTGCGGCGCACGTTTTTTGCGAGGAGATCAGCCGACGTTCTATCGAAGATGCCCGCCGGCGCTACCTTAACGAGGACCTCAAGGCGCGCCTGGCCGTTTATCACGGCCAAAACACGGACTGCGCGTTTTGGGGATGGAACGATGTTTGGCTGCATCCGGATTTCAGGCATTGGAATATCGAGGAATTTCTGCCGCCCATCCGGGTGCCGATCCTGGCCATCCAGGGGGAAAACGATCCTTATGGGACCCCGGCCCAGGTCGAGGCGATTCGACATGGAAGCGGATATCGGGTTGTCGTTGAGATGGTTGACGACTGCGGGCACGCTCCGCATGTGGAGAAAAGAGATCTTGTATTGCCGATCATGCGCGACTTCATTCGACAATTGAGGGACTGAAGATTTGCCTTCCTACCACGATCGGCCCCATTGAATACCGTTACAGCAAGATGAGCCACCGGCGCATCTATTGGGTGATCGGCGTGGAGTATCGTACCACGGTCGTGCAACTGCGCCGCATCCGGGACGGCATCGAGACCTATATCTGTGAAAGCGAGGCCTTCGACACCTCGCCGGCGGTTCCTACCTTCGTGCGTATCGACCGATTCAGCGATTCATCCATCGACATCCTCGTTTATTGTTTCACTCGTAGGACGGCATGGGGGAATGGCTGGCGATCAAAGAAACCCTGGCCTACGAAATCAAGCGTATCGTGGAAGACACGGGCTGCGCGTTTGCCTTTCCCAGCCAATCGGTCTAAATGTGACTACCCTGGCGGCCCTTACGCCTTGGCCGGGAGGCGCTCAATCACCTTGCCCTCTTCGTCGAGTATGAAAATGAGAAATGCGCCTTCCGTCGCATGGCGGGCAAGATCCTCGTAGATAATGGCCTGCACTTCGTACTTGCCCTTTTTCTCGAGGGGCAGATGAAACATGGCCTGCTGGGCAGACTCCTTGCTTAAAAACGCGGGGATGAAAGAGACACCGTGCTCGTCATCGGTTTGGCCGACGATTTGCTCCACGTTGCCGATTTTTTGAATGGCCACGTAAAGCCACGTGGTTGCTTGAATAGTCATTGATGCCTCCTTTGTTTAGAATCCCATATCTTCGTTGATCAAGATAATTTTCACCCGTTTTTTGGGGTAACTTTTCTCTGTTATCGTCCAGGTATTGCAGATGCGGTCGGGACTGCTGCAGTCCTCGCAGCGGCCGGTTTGGCCACAAGGGCTTTTCTTTTCCAGGCGCATGACGTTCACCGGGGCGGCGTAGCGTTTGATCCGGTTGACGGCCGCTTTCTGGTCGGACACGATTTTATTGCGGCCGATCAGCAGCAGAACGTGTTTGGGGCCGAATGTCAGGGCCGCTACCCGATTGCCGATCATGTCCAGATTGACCAGGTGCCCGCTTTCGGTGACGGCGTTGGTGCCGGTGATGAACAGGTCCACCAGCAGGGACTCACGTCGCCGCTCAAGACTTTGTTCCGGTGACAGGCGCTTGTCATAAGTGTCCAGCACCGTATAGCGGGGATCATTCTTCAGCGCCTCGTAGAGCCGGGTGTTGACAAAGGTCACGGACCCGCCCCAGGAAATGGTTTGAGGGGCGATGGCCGGAACAATCGTTTCGTAGGCCAGCTTTTTGGCCAGTTCTTTGCTGTTGGCAATGTATACATCGAAATTATTGGCCGCAAGGGCACTTTGGGTCCGTTGCAAGCGAAGCTTCCAGTAATTGTCAATGGGATCGTCCATTTAAATATCTTCATCCTTCATTTGTGAATAGGATCGGTGGCCTCTTTTTGTCGAGGCCGGTTTTAGCTTTCCTTGGACGGTATGTCAAGGATGCCCGGCCGTGGATAATACAGGGTAGGGTTCCCGCATTTGGGTTTTAATAAAAACCGATAGGGTCGCAGGCATGGCCAGCGCTTACAACAACCATGTTTGACGAAGCCATGGATTCATGTAAGAGCGGGCCATGCCCGCGAAGAACTGCAAATCGATCCAAATGCGATTGCCCTAACCGTGGATAAAGGTGCAGATGACGGGAATGGTTTGTTTTTCCGTTCATTCGATGCTAAATTAGATTAATTATTTAAACTGTTTTCCAAAACTGAATCGTGCGGAGGCATCGATGTCACCTTCTACACCGGAAAAGCTGACCATTGTCTGGAGCAGTGCGGATCGGGGAGTTGCCGAAACTATGGTCTTCATGTATGCAACCAATGCTCGCCTGGAAGGCTGGTGGGATGAAGTCACCGTTTTGATCTGGGGACCCAGTGCCCGCTTGGCCGCGCGAGACCCCAAGATCCAGGAGTACATGGCCCGTACGAAGGATGCCGGTGTCGAGTTGGTGGCCTGCAAGCAATGTGCGGACGACTACGGGGTTGCTGCGGCCCTTGAAGAACAGGGGGTTCGGGTCTTTTATGCCGGGACCTACCTGACCGATAAAATCAAGCGTGGAGAGAAGCTGATTACCTTCTGAATCCTTATTTCTTTCCGGCGCCCTAAGCACTCAAGGGATGAGAATCAGCCCATGACCCGCCGTTGCATGCGATCCAGGTAATCATCCAGCTCGTCCGTACTGGAAAATACCTGCTGGCTGGGCAGGGCCTTGATGATGTCGAACACTTTCCGGATCTGCGGCTGAAGATTGAATAATACGACTTTGCCGTCATAGGTCTTCATGGCCTTTTGGGCCTTGGCGATCACCCGGACCCCCATGCTGGATATATAATCGAGGTCGGCCATATCGAATACCAGGGTGTGTGGCTTTTCATGCAATACGAGATCCACCCGTTCTTCCAGTTCGCGATAGGAATTGGTGTCCAGGCGGCCGGCGGGCGCGATGATGGGTATACCATCCATTCTTTGCCGCGATGTTACCGAAAGCGTCATCTAATCACTCCTTTGCCCCATAGTGTTTTTGCATTCGTAATATATTTTTTCCCCGTTCCCGCCGGTACTCCATTCGATCCATCAGGTTCTTGGCCAGAATAATGCCCATGCCACCTTTATCGCGTTCTTCCAGGGGCTTGTCCTCTGGACCGACGCGAACATTGAGCGGGTTGAATGGAATCCCTTCATCCTGCAGGGTCAGGATCAGATTCTCGGCTTCGGCAACGGCATGAAAGGTGATGTTGTGATCCAACTCATCACCGAAACCATAAAAAACAATATTGGAAAAGATCTCCTCAACCGCCAGGATGACATCATGCACGGTCGCTTCCGGGCAGCCAACGGTGGCGGTAAGCTTGGTGATGGCCTCGGTAATGCGACTCATTTCGCGGATATCGTTTTTCAAGACGATGGTTTCCAATGGATCGCCGACCCGACTGGGCGAAAAATAGGTCAGGGCCAGCAGGGTCAGGTCATCTTCCAAAGGACGGTTTCCGGTAAATTCCCGTACGCGGGAGAGGATCGCTTTGATGCGTTCCTCGGGCGTCAGGTCGGCGGTCAACGAAAGGGTCCGTATCAGGGCTTCCTGGGTGAACAAGCGATCCTTGCCATCCCGGGCCTCGATAACACCGTCCGTAAACAACAGCAGGCCTTCCTTGTGCGTTAATTGGATCGTGGCCTGGCGATAGCCGTTGGTTTCGTCTAATCCGACTGCCGGGCATTGGGCATCACCTAATAGGACGGAATTTCCTTTGCGACCGATGAAAAGCGGCGGGTTATGTCCGGCGCTGGTGTAGGTCAAGCGCCCGGTATTTAGATCCAATACCCCTAAAAATATGGTGACGAAGGTGAGGGACGGATTGTTGCGGGCAATCTCACGATTAATATCGGCGAGAATATACTCCGGCTCGATCAGCAACCTGGCTGCAGATTTGAGCATGGTTTTGGTCATGCCCATGAAGAGGGCCGCAGGAACACCTTTGCCGGAGACATCTCCGATCACCAGACACAATGTGCTTTTATCGATGAAAAAATAGTCATAAAAGTCGCCGCCGACTTCATGGGCCGGCTCCAGACTGGCGAAAATATCGAATTCCTTTCGCCGGGGAAGCGACAGGGAGTTGGCCGGCACGAGTTGCCGCTGAATGTCCCTGGCTACGGCCAGCTCGCTTTCAATCTTTTCTTTCTCGGCAATCGTTTTTTGCAACGCCTCGGTGCGACGCTTGACCTGCCGCCTGAGAATGACGTTGGTTGCCAGAATCATTCCCATGACCGCTACGATGATGCCCAACACCCACAGTGGCTTGAGCCACAGCGGATAAGTGACTTGCCTGACGCCTTTGGTCCACCGATCCAGGGACGCGTAATAGATGGATCCGGAATCCGCTTTCATTGCTTTCAGGTGTGCGTCCAGTTTGGCAATCAAATTGCGGTTGCGGCTCATTGAGACGGCAAAATACAATGGCCGGGGGCTGAAATTGATCGGACTTCTGCTTACCGCAAAACGTTTTTCAGCATAGGCGCCATACAGACGGGGGACGATGCCCGCCAACGCTCTTTTTTGATGCACCATGGCCAACACACTCGGATAGTCGGGCACCTGGACAAAGCAGGGATGGATTTTAAGCGCGGCCAGCATGTCCTTAAAGGCGAGATAATAATGATCGCTTTGGGCGACGGCGATCCGACTACCCTGGAGGTCCAAAAGGTGAGCGGGGGTGGCCGCCGGGCGAATATAAACCTGGCCCCAGTCGGTGGCAATCGTTTCATTGCCAAGAACGATCGCCTGCTTTCCATTCGTGGGCGCGGCCATTACCGGAAAAAGATCGATTAGGCCGGTCTCCAATCGCTGCACACTTTGGGCCCACGAACCGGGGAGGTATTGGACGGTCCACTGTTCCTGATTGGCAATATGCGCAAGAATATCTACCACAATACCCTGGGGGGGCGTGTTCGGACGCGTGAAAATCAGCGGTGCGTCTTGAATCATGCCGACGATGATATGGCGCCCCGCGATGGTCGATACCGGATCCGAGAGCATGACGAGCACAACAATTAGGAAAACCATAAAGCATCGCATGATGGCCATTTCCAGTTGTGAGATGAGGGGGCGTATTCCAGCAATCGGTAAATAACCTGGATTACTTGTACATCCAAACAATGGGAACGGTCAACTCTAAGGCATGAATCCCAGGCTGGGGGTGCCCGCAGATAAATGTTGCGGGAGGGCAATCGGGCGGTCGTCGGTGGCAGGTAGGCCCAGACAGGCCCCTCCATTTCGGCTGCTCGAACTATCCATTATCCAGAGTACTTGGCTTTTTTTCGGCGGTTTTCATCTCTTTCCCGCATTTAGGGCAAAAAATGGTGGCCAGATTGTTGTTGTCCATGATTGCTTCGCTGGGCAGGTCAATGAAGAACGGTCCCTTATCCACACTACTGCAGGCGTCGTTGTGGCAGTAAAAGCGATGGTGGCTCGGGCTTTGATCGGAATCAGCCGGAAGTGGTTTCATGGGACTGCCGCATCGCTGACAAAAGATGGTCGCCATATTATTTCCGTCCATTACCGCTTCCGCTGCCATTTCGAGCACAAAAGGGCCTTGATCAGAATGGGCGCATCGTTCGTTGTTACAATAAAATTTGGTCGGCATAGCACAGTTCCTTCCTTACGGATATTTTTCAAGCCCGTTTTTTTCGGCTTGCGTTGATTCTCTAAGATTGTGATTTTCAGTCTATTGGCACCTTGTTAGCAAGCTATTAGCTTTCGCACGTTTATTTTGTTCCCGGCCCACAATGGCTCTTAAGCCGATTCCTATGCAACCATTTATTATGTATCCGATCATGGCGAATGTCAAAATCGGTCCAATATATATCGTCGATATCGATCCCGATAGCGATATGGATTCCGATTGAATGGCCCGTCTCACATTCCATTCAGGATAGGAAATCAAGCAGTTCATGCCGCGTGAAGGCCTTCAGGAGACCCGGATCGTCCTCTCGGACGATGTCTGCCATCAATTGCCGTTTGTTTTCGATGATGGTCGATATCTTTTCTTCCAGGGTGCCCAGGGTCACCAGCTTGAAAACCTGAACGCCGCGCCGTTGACCGATGCGATGCACACGATCCGTGGCCTGGTCTTCCTTGGCCGCATTCCACCAGCGGTCGTAATGAATCACCACTGATCCGGCTACCAGGTCGATCCCGGTTCCACCCGCTTTCAGGCTGCCCACAAACACCCGGCACGTGGGATCGGTGTTGAAGGTTTCGATCAAACGGCCGCGATGTCGGCTGGCGCCGGTGAGCACTACGTGACCGATCGCCTGATTTTTCAGGTAACCGGCGATGATGGCGATCATCTCCGCAAACTGGCTGTAAATCACCACTTTCTGCCCTGACGCCAGGCTTTCGCCGAGCAGCTCCTTGAACAATTCCCATTTGCCCGAATCCTCCCTATCGGTGGCTACCGGTGTTTTATCCACCATTGCCGGGTGGTTGCAGATCTGCTTGAGCAAGGTGAGCAGGGCGAAGATGTGGATATAGGGGATCGCTTCGTTTTCATTGGCAAGTGCGCTCATGATTCCTTTGGACCGGGCGGCAATGGCGTCGCGGTAAAGCTTAACCTGCTTGTCGGTGAGTTCGCAGAACCGGATGTCCTCTATCTTTTCGGGTAGCTCTTCGAGCACCCGGCTTTTCAGGCGTCGCAGGGTAAAAGGGTGGATCAGGCGGCGCAATTGCTTGCGATTCCCACCGTCGGACCCTGAGGCTTTCGTATCGTCCACGAAACGCTGCTTGAATTCCTCGCTGGATCCCAGGTATCCGGGAATGACCACATCCATCAGGGCTTTGAGTTCCAGCACCGAGTTTTCGATGGGGGTGCCGGACAGACCGATTTTGACCGACGCCTTGATCTGGCGGGCGGCCTGGTGGGTTTTGGTGTCCGCGTTTTTGATTTGCTGCATTTCATCGAACACGGTCAGGCTAAAGTCGATTTGTTCGAGTCCGGCGATATCCCTGAGCAGCAGCCCATAGGAGGTGACCAGCACGTCGGCGCTTTCGATGGTTGCGGCCAGGTCCCTGTCGAGGCCGTAATACGCCTTGGCCGTCAGCGTCGGCGCATGCTGCTTGATTTTGACCGTCCAATGGCTGAGTACCGTGGTGGGGCAGACCACCAGGATGGGTCGAGTCGGGTTTTCCTGCCTTTGGATGCAGGCCATCAGCGCCATCATCTGATGCGTTTTGCCCAGCCCCATGTCATCGCACAACAGGCCCCCCAGCCGATTTTCCCACAGCCACCATAGCCATTTCAGACCGATTTTCTGGTAGTCGCGCAAGGTGGAGGCCAGCCCTGGATCGTCGGGCAGGGCCGTTGGTTCGAGATCGAGCAATCGGGACAGGCTTGCCGCGGAGTCATCCTGCCCGCTGATCAAGGGCGCGCTCGGTTCCAGGGCGGTGAAACGGAACAGTTCCTGGCGGGACAGCTTCACGGATTTGCCGTTTTCACTGAACCGATCCGACGGCAGGGTGTCGGACAGGGCGGCCAATGCATCCATGAGGGGTGCCTGCGTGTCCACCCAACCATCAGCGGTGCCGATATAGCGGTTTCCCGCCCTACGGGTGTCGAGGATGTCGGCCAGCGAAACGGTCTCATCGCCAAACCCGTAATCCATCGCCAGCCAGCACCAATCCCGGTCGACAGCGGTTGGGGTCAGTTGCATCGTGTTCCATTTTTTGATCAGCTTCAGGCCCTTGACATCCGGATCGACCAGAAATCCGTCACCGGCCAGTTCCTCACCGACTGCGTCGAGGAAACTGGGGATCTGGTATTTTTTGAAGGTCATGCGTTTGGGGGTGACAAATCGACGGGATGCCCCCGGTTTTTCCAACTCGGCGAGGACTTTCAGCTCGGGAATGTATACCAAATCGCCATAGATATATTTTTCCAGGCCTTCCCGCGAAAAGAAGCGGTTTTCGCCTTGTTCCTGGATCATTTGAATGACCGGCCGCACATCCAGGTCGGTTTCGGTGGTTTGGCTCACGCGGAAAAGGCTTTTCAGCGGAATGGGATGAATGGGCAGATCGTGCTGGTTGGGCAGATGTTTTCCCATGCAGGTCAACAGCGCGCGAACCCGGCTGCGGGCAACACGGATATGAAAAATGACCTCGTCTTGGGGACCTCTTGCGGTCACGATAAAATTCCCGGTTTTTTCATCCACCGACGGACGCAGGTGACAGCCGTCGGCACCGAATTCCATGAATCCGTGATAGGCCAGGCGATACCAGATACTTTTTTCCAGCCCTTGGCGGCGGGACTGCATGTTCAACTCGTGGAGTTGGCGTTCCGCGTCGCTCATGGTCAATAGCTGCAGGCGCCGCAGAACCTCGGCACGGTCGGGGATGACTTCCGCGTCTGGCGGCGAGAAATGCCCCAGCCGCTCGGCCAAGCGGCTGCGATCGGCAGCGGTGGAGGCATAGGTGATGACCTTCGCGCCATCGGCGGTCCTGATTTCTAAAGTGGTGCGGGTACCGGTTTTGATAAAGTGCACCTGGGCCGTCTCGCTGGTCAGTCGGTCACCTTGGTTCAATGTCTCGGCCAGCGCGAACCACAGGCTGCGGCCAAACTGGGATTCAAGATCGATGGTCCGGCGCGGTTTTCCTTCGACGGCCAGGGACTGCATCAGGGCTTTCAGGTGAACACAGGTCCGCTTGTTTGATTTCTGGCAGGTGCAAAACCGCTGACTCGGCTTGCCATCAACAAAAAAGGCCACGCCCGGATGGCGATCTTCGGGGGCGGGCATGCGCGCCACGGCGTGGCGATGAAATTCGAGAAGTGGATCGATGGGCATGGGCTGCTATCTATTCACGATTGGGTGGTGATCGATGCCGTTTGGCGCATAATGCGCATTAAGCACACCTTGGACAAAAGAAGATCGTCACCTCATAACACAAGGGAATGAAAAACTGAAAACAACTATATATAATCAAAAAAAGCGTTTGACAAGAAAATGAGCGCCATGCCATGGGAAGTGACGAGAATATGATGTCGTTGTCCAGTTCCCATGCCGCCATCCATTTGGTTACCATTCGCCGATTACCCGTCGGCGATCATCCGGAAAATGGCATAAAAACGCAAAGGACATGTTAATGACGGATGCTTGTCTTCCTGTGATCGTCGCCTTAACCGGGGCCAGCGGTGTGATTTATGGTGTGCGTGCGCTGGAGATTCTCAATTCATTAGCCATTCCCGTGCATCTGATGGTCAGCGAGGCGGCTGCGCGTAACTTGGAAATCGAAACGGATTACCGCCTGCCCCAGATCGAGGCCCTGGCAACACGGGTGCATGACATTTCGGACATGACCGCCGCCGTTGCCAGCGGTAGCTTTCGTGCCCGGGGAATGCTCATCAGTCCCTGCACCATCAAGACCCTGTCCGCAGTGGCCAATGCGTTCGATCACAACCTGATCGTGCGGTCTGCCGATGTTTGCCTGAAGGAGCGGCGGCGATTGGTCCTGATGGTCAGAGAAACGCCGCTGCATGCGGGGCATCTCGACCTCATGACCAAGGTGGCCCATCTTGGTGGAATCATTCTGCCGCCGGTTCCCGCCTTCTACCACCAGCCCCAAACCATCGCCGATATCATCGACCACAGTGTCGGCAAGGCGCTCGATCTGCTGGGGGTGGACCATGTGCTTTTCAGACGCTGGAACGGATGGCAACGCTAACCGAAAAGCCCTATCGATGGGCTTCTTCGCCCCCGGTGTGAACGAAAAAAGAAAGCCGATGATCCCATGGCTTATTTCAAAACTCAGGACGGATGCAGCCTATATTACGAAACCGTTGGTTTCGAGCACTCCCGCCCAGTGGTGGTGTTCTTGAACGGCACGTTGCAGACCACCATGTACTGGAAGGTGATGGCGGCATCGCTGCAACCCGCCTTCCGGTCGCTGCTATATGATGCCCGGGGGCAGGGCGAGAGCGAACTGGGTAACCTGCCTCTTTCTCTGGACTTACACCTGGCGGATCTCAAGGCGTTGATTCGTCATTTGGAACTCTCTTCGGTGAATTTGGTAGGTCTGAGCCACGGCGCCTTGTTGGGCTACGCCATGGCCCGGCAGCATCCCGATCGGGTTGACCGGTTGGTATTGTGCGCCATCGGCGTGAAGGCCTCCATGCGATCGCGGCTAATCGTCAGATCCTGGTCAAGGATAATTGAAAAAGGGGGGCTGGTGGCCATGGTCGATGCGGCCATGCCCCATGTATTCGGCGAAGCCTATCTGTCCAAGCATCGAAAGAACCTGGATCGCATCGCCAAAACCATTGTCCGGCGCAACCGGGAGGCATCCCTCGTCGCTCATCTGACGGCGTTGGGTGCCTATCCCCGACTGCGATCTATGCTGCAATCCTTGGACCTGCCGCTTTTGGTCATGTGTGGGGCGGATGACCCGTTGGTATCCCCAAAAGGGGCGGCCGAGGTGGCTGAAAAGAGCGGGGGCCGACTGATGGTGGTCGAGGCGGCCGGGCATTCCATTCCGGCCGAGGCCCCGGAATTGTTTTTGGAGACCATTCAGCGCTTTTTTGCGGATCGGTGGACCGATATGCCCGAGGGTATATAATCGAAAACCCCTTGACAATCGCCTGACCGCCCCATTATTGAAATTCAATTTGAGTTCATTAACAATGCATTTTGGGGAAGGAGTGTTCAAACAATGATCAGCGTGGGCATCGTCGGGTGGCGTGGCATGGTGGGATCGGTTCTTATGGACCGAATGATGGCAGAAAACGATTTTTCCGGGTTTCAACCCTATTTTTTTTCCACTTCCCAGGCCGGCAAGACCGGACCGGACATCGGTCTCGGCCCGCAGACCGTGTTGGATGCCAACGATTTGAATGCCTTGTCCGACATGGCGGTGATCGTATCCTGCCAAGGGGGAAGCTATACGGAAGTGGTTCATCCGGTCCTGCGGGAGCGGGGATGGACAGGCTACTGGATCGATGCCGCATCCACGTTGAGAATGAAAGACGACAGCATCATCGTCCTGGATCCGGTCAATCGACCGGTGATCGACAGGGCGCTGAACGATGGTGTCAAGGATTACATCGGCGGTAATTGCACGGTTTCTCTGATGCTCATGGCCATCGGCGGGCTTTTTGAAAAAAACTGGGTGGAATGGTTGACCTCTATGACCTACCAGAGCGCGTCGGGCGCCGGGGCCAATAACATGCGCGAGTTGGTTACCCAGATGGGCCTCTTGGGGGATGGCGCCAGGGACCTCTTGGCCAACCCGGCCTCCTCGATTCTGGATATCGACCGGCAGGTTTCCGCCACCCTGGCCGGGCCGGATTTTCCCACTGGCTTTTTTGGTGCGCCCCTGGCCGCTAGCTTGATCCCCTGGATCGACCGGGCCATGGAAAACGGGCAGACCCGGGAAGAGTGGAAAGGGCTCGTGGAGACAAACAAGATACTAGGACGTGCCGATCGACCCATTCCCATCGATGGTCAGTGCGTTCGCGTGGGCGCCATGCGTTGTCATAGCCAGGCCCTGACCATCAAGCTGACCCAGGATGTTCCCCTGGATGTCATCCAGGAAACCATTGCATCGGCCAACCCGTGGGTCCAGGTTGTGCCCAATGAAAAAGCCGCCACGCTGGCAGCCCTAAGCCCAGCGGCCGTTTCCGGAACCCTTGACGTAACGATAGGGCGCATCCGCAAACTGGTCATGGGCTCCCAATACCTCACGGTTTTCACCGTTGGGGACCAGTTGTTGTGGGGGGCCGCCGAACCATTGCGGCGGATGCTTGAGATTCTTCTCGCCCATCTGTAAATCTTAAAGATCGGCAACTACGTATATTTTACACGTGTTATATCCCAATCTTTCGAGTATTGTATTTATCGTCGTTGGTGGTTATCATACCAGAATAATGGGTGCGTGATTTTTATTTCGGCTCCGCTAATCGCTTGTATTGGCGGAGCTTTTTTTGTGTCAGACCGGACCATCATCCCTTCCATTATCGATCATCATTGGCAACCCTAAGTTTCTGCTCTGCTTGACTTGCCCATGCCGCTGAATTAATGTAAGAACCCGCTCGTAACACCATAATGACGCAACATAATCCAGTTCACAAGAGACCTGACCGCATGACTGACACCGAAACCACGCCATCTCCCGTTGACCAGGCCGCCGAGCACTTGTTTCAGTATGCCATTCACCGGGATGAGATGAAACAGATATTAGATGTCCTGCCTCTTTCCGTTCCCGAAAAGCGGACTGCTCTGGAATATGAAATTCAACTGCTACGCATTGTTTCGGTGGGGTGGGCGATTGCCTATCACCTGGCCGACAACGATCTGAAAACGCCTCTGGGACAACAATACTGGGAAAACGTCAGATCGTTTTCCGCGACCCTATCCACGTCCGCCTCCCTTACCGTGGGAAGTGATATCGACTATTTTGACATCCTCAAACAGCGCCTCAACCGGTATGTCGATGCCTTGGATACGGCGGTAAAGATATCGGATCCGGCCGCGGCCATCGGGCCGACCTTTGCCGATGCCTGCGGCGACCAGGATGATGCCTGCGCTGTGCTTGCCGGGAGCAAAATGTTTTCGATGACCATCAATGCCGTACGGGAATACTTGGATGGCGCTTTTGCCTAACATGCGTCGTATGGCAACTGTGTTAAGAAACAGGTGGTTGAAACCCGCCACCAGTGGGCTGTTGCTTACCGCCGCTTTCCCCAAGCTGGGGCTGTCTCTTTTGGCCTGGGTAGCCCTGGTGCCGCTGTTGACGGCCGTGCGGGGGCTGGATGCCAAGTCCGCCTTCAGAGCCGGATTGATTGCCGGCCTGGTGCATTACCTGACCTTGCTCTACTGGGTGGTCATCACCATGCGCACCTATGGGCATCTTCCCTGGTGGCAATCCATATCCTTGCTGGTGCTCTTATCCATCTATTTGGGGCTTTATCCGGCTTGTTTTGCCATGCTGGTCAACGGCTTTTGCCGCAGGCCGGGCCAGGTGGTCCTGCTGGCTCCGGTGTGTTGGGTCGCCTTGGAGTATCTGCGTAGCTTTCTACTGACCGGCTTTCCGTGGGGAACCCTTGGATATTCTCAGTTTGAGCGATTGCATGTCATTCAGATCTCGGATATGTTCGGCGTATACGGAATCTCATTTCTGATCGTGCTTTTCAATGCTGCCGCATTTGTGGTGACGCTACGATTGGCCAAGATGACGTGGCGCGGTCAGAAAGTCAACGGTCCCGACGCTATGGTGGCGGTTTTGATGCCCGTGCTTTTGATTGGTTTTGCATTGATCTATGGTTTCAATCGTATCCATGCCGTGGACGGGGCCATGGCCGTGGCCGCGACACCCCGCGTGGCTGTGGTTCAGGGCAATATCGACCAGGCCCGTAAATGGGATCCGGCGTATCAGATCAGCACCACCAAGAAATATGTGCAGCTGAGCCTGAAGGCCGCCGATAATAAGCCGGATCTGATCGTTTGGCCAGAAACGGCAACACCGTTTTATTTTGGGGCCAGCCCCAAGCTTACGGGCCTGGTGACCCATGCGATCCGCCGTACCGGGACCTATTTTCTGGTCGGCAGCCCCAGCGTGAAAGGGGCGCCCGGTCAACAGAATCTCTACAACAGTGCCTACATGGTGGCTCCCGATGGACGCCCCACGGGACGCTATGACAAGGTTCATCTCGTTCCCTTTGGCGAGTATGTACCACTTAAACGACTGCTTTCCTTTGCCGGTAAGATGGTGGCCCAGGTCGGTGATTTTGCCAGGGGGGATAAGGGGCGCACCCTCGCCTGGCGGGAGGGGGGGGCATCCATCGGGGTCCAGATCTGTTTCGAGATCATTTTCCCGGGCCTTTCCCGCTCCCTGGTGAAAAATGGTGCCGGCGTACTGGTCAACCTGACCAACGATGCCTGGTTTGGCAGAAGCAGTGCCGCGTATCAGCATTTTGCCATGACCGTATTCCGGGCTGTGGAAAACCGCCGCACCTTGGTGCGCTGTGCCAATACCGGTATCAGTGGATTCATCGATCCGGTGGGACGAATCGTGGAACGGTCGGCACTGTTTGAAAACGCAGTGGTCGACAAGACCGTGCCCATAATGAAGCAGACAACGCTTTACACCCGCATGGGAGATGTATTGCCCCTGATTTGCCTGATCGGGGTGGGGGGACTGATTGGACGTCCCCTGGCTAAAAAACGAAAAGGTCGAAATCTGGCGTAATGACTTTCATCGCCTTGATTGGATTCGATGTTGAGGCGCCGGCCGGCCGATAAGAGGAGATAGACCATGAGTACCGAACCCAAACAATTGTTAAAAGAACATCGACAGAAGCTGAACCAGCTCAAGGAGTATCTTTGACCTGGCCAGCCAGGAAGAACGGCTTCAGGAAATCGAAGCGGAGATTGCCCGGGACGGGTTCTGGGACAACCCCGACGGCACCACCGCCATTCTAAAAGAACGCACGATCCTAAGCGCTCGAATCGATACGTTTCACAGCCTGGAAAAGGACATCGAAGAGGCCGGCATCATGCTGGAACTGGCCGTCGAGGAATCCGATGCCGATACCTTGAACGAGGTCACCCAACAGATCCGTGAACTGGGGCAGGGATTGCATCAGTTTTCCCTGAACATGATGCTGGACGGCGATGACGACCAAAACAATGCCATCCTTTCCATCAATGCCGGTGCCGGCGGTACCGAGGCTCAGGACTGGGCGGAAATGCTGTTTCGCATGTACCTCAGATGGGTCGAGGGAAAGGGGTTTAAGGCCACCATCATCGATTTCCAACCCGGCGACGAAGCCGGCATCAAAAGTGTCACCTTTACCGCGTCGGGGCCTTTTGCCTACGGGTATTTGAAGTCGGAAAGCGGTGTCCACCGGCTGGTTCGAATATCCCCTTTCAATGCCAGCGGCAAGCGCCATACCTCCTTCGCCTCGGTTTTTGTCTACCCGGAATTGGATAACGAGATCGAGATCGACGTGGACGACAAGGACCTGCGTATCGATGTGTTCCGCGCCAGCGGTGCCGGTGGCCAGCACGTCAACAAGACCAGCAGTGCCGTGCGTATTACCCACTTGCCCACCGGAATCGTGGTTCAATGCCAGCAGGAAAAGTCCCAGCACCGCAACAAGGATATGGCCATGAAGGTACTCAAGGCCAGACTCTACGAGGCGGAAAAGCGCAAGCAGGACGAACGGCTGCAGGAGATCCACGACGGCAAGGACGATATTGCCTGGGGCAGTCAGATTCGTTCTTACGTGCTGCACCCCTACCAGATGGTCAAGGATCATCGCATCGGTCTGGATGTGGGCAATGTGAACGGCGTGCTGGATGGTGATATCGATGTTTTCATCGAGGGCGTGTTGTTGTCCGGCAAGCGTTGAAACCGATCGAAAGGAAACCATGAATTCGGACGCCATTCGCGAGGCCCTGCGATTTTATTTCATCACCGATGACGGCGTGACGGTCATTACCGCCCTGGATCAGGCGCGGGTGGCCATCGACGCTGGCGCTACCATGGTGCAGTACCGTCATAAATCATTCTCCCTGACGGACTACGAAGAGGTGGTGGCCATTCGCCGACTCTGCCAGGCGCATGAGGTGCCATTCGTGGTCAACGATAACGTGCTGTTGGCCAAGGCGGTGAATGCCGACGGGGTGCATGTGGGACAGGATGATGCACCGCCGCGGTTGGCACGCCAGGTGATGGGATCGCAGGCCGTCGTCGGCGTATCGGTCTCCACCATGGCAGAATTGGAACTTACCGATCTGGCCGTCTGCGATTACATCGGCATGGGGCCCGTCTTCGCCACCGGAACCAAGGCCGATGCCAAGCCGGTCCAGGGGCTGCTGCGTTTGCGGGACGTCGTCAACCGTTCACCGATTCCGGTAGTGGCCATCGGCGGCATCGGTCCAGACAATGCGATGGATTGCATCGCCCATGGGGCGGTGGGGGTCGCCGTTATCAGCTGCATCACGCGTGCCGCCGATCCCGCCCAAGCGGCTCAAGCCATGGCTGCGGCCTGCGAACGTTGATTCCCGGGCGCATGATTTCCTAATCGTTTAGCAGGGGTTCAGAGACGTCTCCCATGGGAATCCGAAGACGCTTACTGTATGCCATCGCCATTCTCGTCGGTACCATGCTGGCGGGTAGCACCGGATATTTTATCCTTTTCGAGGGCCGCTCCAGCTATCTTGATTGCCTCTACATGACCGTCATCTCGCTGACCACGGTTGGCTACGGCGAGGTCCTGGGAATTACCGGCAACGCCGGTGCCCAGGTCTTCACCATGCTCCTGATCACCTTTGGTATGGGGATTATTTTATATAGTATCAGTACGTTGACGGCGATGCTGATCGAGGGCGAGCTCACCGGCATGCTGAGGAGAAGAACAATGGAAAACAAGATCAATGCCCTGACCGGCCACTACATTGTTTGCGGGGCCGGCGAAACCGGATTCCCCCTGGCCGTTGAGCTGGTGACTGGCAAAGCCGGCGTGGTATTGGTCGAACAAGACAGTGGCGTGATCGAGCGTGCTCGGCAGATCCGGGGGCTCTATTATGTCCAGGGCGATGCCACGGATGACAAAAACCTGATTGCCGCCGGAATCGAACGGGCAACGGGGATCACCATCTGCCTACCGTCGGACAACGATAACCTTTACATTACCATGACCGCCCGCATGCTTAATCCCACGGCGCGGATCATCAGCCGCATGACCAACAGCCGCCTGAAGCCCAAGTTGCTCAAGGCCGGCGCCACATCCGTGGTCTCACCCAATTCCATCGGTGCCTTGCGCATGGCCTCCGAAATGCTTCGGCCGGCAGCCGTGGAATTCCTAGACAACCTGCTGCGCAGTGAACGAGGGGCCTTGCGGATTCACCAGATTTCCGTCAGCGGCGGCTCTCCACTGGTGGGCAAGCCGATTCTTCAGTCTGGGCTGCGGGACCAGTTCAATCTCCTGCTGCTGGGGGTCCGCTACCCGGATGGGGAATTCGAATATCGCCCACCCAGTTCGTTTGTCATGGAAGCGGATATGACCCTGATTGTTTTGGGGGATATTGCGAATATCAATAGAGCCCGGGAAATGCTCTAAGTGTCCACCCAGAAATGGCCAATTTGCCCGATATCGGCGTTGCGCGAAAAATTTCATCCTCGGAATATCAACCATATGCACCCCACGGGCATTTCCTTCGGGCACCTGTGGTGAAATTTTTCGTGCGCCTTGATCTCGAACAAATTTGAGTAGTTCTGCACGGACACCGATAAACATAAGATAGAATACCCTCAATTGATATATTTCCGATTGGTTTCCTAACTCTCAATGGATTGTTTTTGGGCCAGGAAGCGTCCGGCAATGCACACCGCCGACATGGCGGCCACGGCTTCGATCAGTTCCGGCAGTGAGATCTGGCGATTGAAGTCTCCCAGGTGAGGGCCGCTGTTGATGAGAATATCGTTTTGACCGGGCTGCATCCCTTCTACTTTTTTTTCGTCGTACCCTTTTTGCTTAAGGAAAGCATGAAACTGGGCTGGTGTCATGTGCTGTTGGTCGACGCGGCGCAGCAGCTCGGTCATGTATCGGTCCACCCCCATCTCTTCGACCATACGCGAAACAAGGCGTAGATGGTCGATGGGCAGGTTCGCCGGTGGGGGGGATCCGCAAAATCCCGTATAGTAGTTGTTGAAGATGTCACGAATCATCTTTCCCAGTAGGTTGGGGTCGAACAGGTCACGGGCATCCACCGGCCGGCCGTCTGCGTCCAACCCCCGCCGGGAACCATCCTGGCTGCGAAAAAAACTGCCGGCCACCAGTAGCAAACTAAAAAAGTGGCTGCCGATATGCCGGTATAATACCCTACTTTCTCCAGAAAAAGAGGTAAAATGCTCAAAATCCCGTAGTCCAGACAGTCCCAGGTTGGGAAAGGCGCAGGAATCGAGCCACTGGTCGAGGCGCCCGGCCCGGAACCATTGATAGCGTCCCTGGTCGTCGCGGCGCAGGCGCTGAGTGCGGTTATGGAAAAGGGGGATCGGTGCGTCGTGGATCACCCCTTTGGCGGCCAGCCAGCCCATCAGGTAGGCATTGCGTCCCAGCGTTTCAAGGGCGGTATCGCCGTCCACCCGGTGATGATTGGGGTAGACGAAGTAATCCGTGAGCGTGACGAAGGCAATCGCCAATCCCTCGGGGTGCCTGGCGATGGTGGTGGGGGGCTCGCAGGGCAGGTGGGTCAGGCGAAACACGGGTTGCCGTCGGATTTTGAGGGGCACCGGTACATGAAAGCGCCGGTCGACTTCGTATCCCGGGTGCCGCAGCGTCTCCATCCAGCGTATCTCTTGTCCGAGTTGGTCGGCGCAATCGTCTATTTTTGCGAGCTTGACCACCAACAGACGATTTTTTTGCGCTGTATCCGCCACCAAACTCCTGCCGACATAGCGAAATTCGCCTGTCAGGTGCAATCCAAGGGACTGCACCAGGGCCTGCCAGGTGACAGCCGGCATTGTCGCGCCGTTGCCACCCGGAACCCGTGGCCCCCGGATGGCTACCGGCAGGCTCCCCAGAGCCTCGGCCACGCCGCGATGGGCATTGCCGCGGGTCTTGCGCAACAGCCTTTCCAGCCTGATCAGGGCGGTCCGCTGCATGCCGCTTTCCGTCGAATTGACGATCATGTCGCTTAACACCGTTGCCGCTTCGCGGAAAAGGAAATAACTCTGGCGGACCCGTCTGAATTGATCGGATTGCAACAGGGCTTCGAGGGCCGTGATGGTCTGGAGATCGGTGATGGGCGGTGTCTTGCGCGCCAATTGGCGCAGGTCGGCAACGGCGTGATACTTGGCGATAAAGTCGAATCGCGAATCGACGAGGGCCTGTTCCGCTTGTCTTTTCACGGTGCGGGGGTAGGTGGACATGGGAACGCGCTAAACGGAAACCATCGGGCGCCGCGTGCTGACCATGGGCAGCCAATCCGAAAAACCCAATCGGGTATGAGGGCGGGCAATGGTCATCTTGCCGATTCCGTCCCCTCATCCAGCAGCCTGGCGATTTCGGACAGGTGTCGAATATGGTGATCGGCAACCAGCGCCGGGTTGCGGTAGGATACGAAAGGCATCCCGGCGGCCTTGGCCGCCGTTTCATCGACTTCGGAATCACCCACGTACATGACCGCTCTCGCCGGTACCGCAAAATGGCGGGCCACCTTGTCGAGGGCTTCTGGATGAGGCTTGGGGAACCGGACATCCGAGGCGCAGACCACCAGGTCGAATAGGTGGTCGATATGGTTTTCGGTCAGCACGTGGGCCATGGTATCGGTGCGGTTGGTGGCCACGGCCGTTTTATAACGGGGGCGAAGGATTTCAAGCAGGCCCACCAAGCTGGGTTCCATCTGCATGAATTTTAGAAACGGCAGATAGCCCAATTGCTTGCGATAGGCCTGGGCGGCATCGCGGGTGGCTTTATCCTCGAAAAGGTGGACCAGCGATTCATCAACGGTATGCATGTGGGCATAGGCAAACTGTTCCGGGGTCATGGCCGGCAAATGAAAGCGTTCCAACAGGTGATTGTAATAAGCCTGGTTGGCTTGACGGGAGTCGAACATGACGCCGTCGCAATCGAAGGCAACGACTTTAATCGGATGTTTCACCGGATATATTCCTCTTGCCGTTTATCCCTTGGTCGATTTTTTTTCGGTGGCCGCTCCCGGTACGTTCCGGGATGCTGGCGCGGATGAATAAATCTGGCCGTAAACCCGTACCCTGATGGTGGGCTTGACCTTGCTGTCCGTCGTCAGAATCAGGCTATCCGTATAGCGTCCGGTGGCCGTTTTCCGATTTTCGACGGTCAACACATAACCATCGCCATCCTTTCCCCTGAATTCCTTGAGATCATAGGCGATATCTTTCCCTTTTTGGGCCTGCACCTTCAGGACTTTGAAAGGATAATCCTTTTCCCGGGTGATGGTGATCGTCCTCTTGATATCGGTTCCCACTTGACCGACCAGCCGTGCAAAACTGGGTTCCAAGTGGGCAAACTTGGCCACCCTACCAGTGATGCTCAGTACGGTCTGGCCGTTGGCCGGATCGTTGGTGAGGACCTGGATGCTTTTATTCAGGATCCGGTCGCCATAACCAGATGTATTGACTTTGATACGAATGATCCCTTCGCCACCGGCGGGGATTTGCCTCGGATAAGAGGCAACCGAGCACCCTCAACCGGTTTTGACGCGGCCGATCTCGAGGATCCCCTGGCCGGCATTCTTGACTGGGAAATCACAGGTCACCGTCGTCCCGTCGACCACCTTGTCGAATTCATATTTGACGTGAGAGAATACGACCTTGGGCAGGTCGGTGGCCGGCGTGTCAGTCGGCGTCCCGGCAGCCGCCAGGCTCCCTCCAAGAAATAGCATTACCGTTAAGACAATCACACCGTATTTCATCGTAACACTCCTGTTTCAAAAAAAGCGCCGTTTGTCGGCCACTTCTCGATTGCTTGACCATCGTGGTAGTTTTAAGCCCCCCCACCGGGACTGTCAAGCTACATCAGAAAAAAAGGATCCACATCGACGATCACCCTGACATTGCGCCCGCGGGCCGCACCACCATGGCCATCCATCACGGTGCGGACGAAGCGGTGAAGCCTAGTCGCGTCGGCACTTTTGACGATGATTTGCCAGCGATAGTAACCGGCGATACGAGTAATCGGTGCCTCGATGGGGCCCATCACATCGACCCTGCCGGTAAATGGACCGCCCGCAGCCAACAGTTGGCGACATCGATCCCCCAATTGATCGGCCCGGTCGGCTGCCTGCTGTGGGTCCTTGGCGGATATGCGCAGAGCGATCATGCGGGTCAGCGGCGGATACCCCAGGGCCTGGCGAAAGTCGATTTCCCGATTGAAAAAAGCCTGGAAATCCTGATCCTTGGCCGCCAGAATACTGAAATGGTCCGGGTTGAAGGTCTGCAAAATCACCTTGCCCGGCTGATCCCCACGACCGGCGCGGCCGGCAACCTGGGCCAGGATCTGAAAGGTCCGCTCCCCGGCCCGAAAATCGGGAAAATTCAGGGTCAGATCGGCACAGATGACACCAACCAGGGTAATGCCCGGGAAATCGTGACCCTTGACCACCATCTGGGTGCCCACGAGGATGTCGATGCGTCGATGTTTCAGATCCCTGAGCAGGTTGACGATGGAATTCTTGCGGGTCATGGTGTCCCGATCCATTCGGGCCACCCGCGCATCAGGGAACAATCGTTCCAAGGCCTCCTGAATCTTTTCGGTCCCCATGCCCAAAAGCTTGATGTTTTTTGCGCCACAGGTGGGGCAGATCGTTGCCGCGGCCCGGGAAAAGCCGCAGTAATGGCAGCGAAAGGCATTGGCTTTTTTATGCAGGGTCAGGGATATATCGCAGTTTTTACAACGCAGCGACGACCCGCAATCGGTGCAGATGGGAAAGGCGGCAAACCCTCGTCGGTTGAGAAAGATCAGGGCCTGGTTGCCCTCGGCAAGGGTTTGCTGCAATGCCTCGAGCAGTGGGGGGGTGATGGTGCGTCGGATTCCCCAATCGTCGCGATTTCGGGAAAGATCCACGGTCTCGATTGTCGGCAGGGGTTGATCGTTGACCCGCTGATGAAGATAAGCGGCGGCATATTTGCCCACGCTAACGTTATGCCAGGACTGAACCGAAGGGGTCGCCGAGCCCAATACGGCCAGGGCCTGGTGCTGCCGGGCGCGGACGACGGCCAAATCCCTGGCGTTGTAGGTCAATCCGCCTTCCTGTTTGTAGGCGGTATCGTGTTCCTCGTCCACGATAATCAGGCCCACATGGGAAAAAGGGGCGAAGACGCACGATCTGGCACCGATGGCCACGCTGGCCTGGTTGTTTGCAATGCGCAGCCACTGGTCGTAACGCTCACCCGGTGAGAGACCACTGTGCAGCACGGCCACGATGTCGCCGAATCGGGCGCGAAAGCGTCGCTCGGTCTGGGAAATTAGGGCGATCTCAGGCACCAAAACCACGACTTTTAGCCCTTTGTCCAGGGCGGCTTGAGTCAGCCGCAGATACACCTCGGTTTTTCCGCTGCCGGTGACACCGGCGAGCACCACGGTAGCGAATCCCTGGTCCAACCGCGGTGCGATGGCCTCAAACGCCCGGTATTGTTCCGCCGTAAGGGTCGGCGGCGTGTCTGTTTCGATGGGATCGCCGAAGGGGTCGCGATATACGCTTTTTTCGTAGGTATGCACCAGCCCGGCTTTTTCCATGGCTCGAATCAACGTGGGGGCGGTGGGAACGTGGGCTTTCAGCGATGCCAGGCTTTGGTCCCCCTGGCGATGGAGAAAATCGAGAATCGACTGGCGCTGGGCCGAGATCCGCTTGGACGGCGCGGCGGCATCCTTTACCGTCGCCCAGCGAACGGTTTTGGGCCGAATTCGGCCGCCCTTGATCCGGCGCGTGACGGCGAGCCAACCCTGTTTTTGCATCTGCTGAACCAAGGCCCAGGAGAAGGGGTGGCCAATTTTTTTTTGGACCTGTTTGATGGAGGCGTCACCATCGGCCAAGGCTTCGAGAATACGCGTTTCCAGCGGAGAATGAGACGCCGATGCGGTGGTTTGGAGACCCGTTGGGCTGGCGCTCAACACGGCCACGTCGAAAAGATTGAGGCCGGCCGGCAAGGCCGTGGCGATCACTTGCCCCAAGGGGTGCATGTAATAGCCGGCGATCCATTCGAAAAACGGGAGCATGGATTCGGGAAACAACGGCCGGTCATCGAGCACGTCCAAGATGGGTTTGATTTCCGGCGGGGAAGAATCCCGCACCGGACCAATCAAGTATCCGGTAACCGATCGTCTGCCAAAGGGAACCAGTACACGTTTCCCGGTCTGCGCCTGACCGGCGAGGTGGTCCGGGATGCTGTAGCTATAGGTTTCATGGACCGGAAGGGCCACGGCTACGGACATCAATTGATATGCGGGAGCGATTTGATTTTCCTTGACAGGTGGTAACCCATCTTTTAGTTTGAATTTCATGATGTTGTGGACAATGTTCAGTGGGTCCGGCGCAGATGGGGCTTACTATATCATGTTTAAAATAAGGAGGAAACGGTATGAATGGGATCCTTAAACGTCTGGTTATTCTGATGACCACGCTATCGCTGATATTGGTTCCCTGCATGACCTGCTTGGCCCAGGACATCGAGCAGGATGATGCCGTGATTGCCGGGCAAATGGCCGGTGACGCCTTGGTTGCCAGACCCTTGGGGCTTTGTGCAACGGTGATCGGTGGCGCCCTGTTTGTCGTTTCCCTTCCGTTCTCCCTTTTGGGCGGCAATACCGGGGATGCTTTCCACTACCTGTTGGCGGAACCTTTTAACTTTACGTTTACCAGACCCCTGGGCGATTTTTAAATATAACCACGGTCCATGATCCCCGGCTATTGACATCGGGGCCAATAAGGAGGATGTGTGCCTGTACACCTCGTCGATCATCCGTTGATCCGGCATAAGCTCGGCCTCATGCGCATGCATGACATTTCCACTAAGCAATTCAGAGAACTGGCTAATGAATTGGCCTCGTTGCTGACCTATGAAGCCACCAAGGATTTGGAAACCGAAACCATCACCATAAAAGGGTGGGCCGGTGAGGTGACCGTCGAGCACATCAAAGGCAAAAAAATCACCGTCGTTCCGATTCTGCGTGCCGGACTGGGCATGATGGATGGGGTGCTCAACCTGATTCCTTCGGCTAAAGTCAGCGTCGTGGGGCTTTATCGCAACGAGGAAACCCTGGAGCCGGTGCGCTATTATGTCAAGATGACCAGTGAAATGGAAGCGCGCATCGCCTTGATCCTGGATCCCATGCTGGCCACGGGCGGGACCCTGACCGCCACCATCGACCTGATCAAAGAATCCGGCTGTCGGCAGATCCGCGGATTGTTTTTAGTGGCCGCTCCAGAGGGGTTGCGGCGGCTGGAGAAAACCCATCCGGATGTGGATGTCTATGTGGCCTCAATTGATGAAAAATTGAACGATATCGGATATATTTTGCCAGGCCTGGGAGATGCCGGCGACAAGATTTTCGGCACCAAGTAGCCCAGTCTCGATCCCAAGCAGGAGGGCACGCCATTAAATTGACCCATGCATTGCGCGTATGCCTGCCTTTTGCCGCCGGTTATTTTCTCTCTTACCTCTACCGCGTGGTCAACGCGGTCATCGCCCCCGATTTGATCAACGATCTGGGCATCGGCCCCTCGGTGCTAGGCGTGCTGACCGCGACCTATTTCATCGCCTTTGCCGCCTTCCAACTCCCCTTGGGGGTGCTCTTGGACCGCTTCGGCGCCCGGCAGGTGGAGGCCTTGCTCTTGCTTTTCGCCGGGCTGGGGGCCTATTTGTTTTCGCGTTCAGGAACCTTGGCGGGGCTGGTGGTGGGGCGGGCCTTGATTGGATTCGGCGTATCGGCCTGCCTGATGGCGGCCTTCAAAGCATATACCCAATGGTTTGCCAAACAGCGGTGGCCGATAGTAAACGGGTTTCAGATGGCCGCCGGTGGCCTGGGGGCCCTGGCCGCGACGGCACCGGTTGAGGCTGCCTTGCAGGTGACTGACTGGCGCGGTGTATTCATGGTCTTGGCCGTTTTGACCCTGATCGTTGCCGCAGGGGTATTCTTGATTGTTCCCGAAACACCGGTCAGCCGGTCGTCGGAGTCTATGCGGGATACATTGAAGGGCGTCCAGACGGTTTTCACCAGCCTTCACTTCTGGCGGGTTGCTCCCTTGACCACCTTGTCCCAGGCTTCATTTCTCTCCATTCAGGGGCTATGGGCCGGTCCCTGGCTCAAAGACGTGGCCGGGATGGACCGATCCGGTGTGGCCGTCGTGCTATCCTGGGTCGCCGTGGCCATGATTGCCGGATTCCTCTTGTTGGGCAGTTTGGCTGCCCGCCTGAGCCGTTTGGAAATTGGCGTCATGACCACCGCCGTGACGGGCATGGGGTTGTTCATGGGGGTCTTGTTGTTAATATTGCTTTTTCCGCAAACGGCTCCGCGACCCTTGTGGATGAGTTTCGGATTTTTGGGGACGTCGGGAATCCTGGCCTACGCGGCCCTCTCCCAGCAGTTTCCGGTACGGTTGGCCGGTCGGGTCAATACGGCCGTCAATCTGCTGGTTTTCGTGGCCGCCTTTGCCGGTCAATGGGCCATCGGGGCCATGATCGGTCGATGGCCGGTGAGCGCCGATGGTGGCTATGCCTTGGCCGGCTATCGGGCGGGTTTTGGCGTGATGCTGGGGATGCAGGCCCTCAGCTTGATTTGGTATTTTATCGCCAGTCGGCGATTGTCCGACTCGCGGACGAGGGGGAAAACGTGAACGGGAGCCTTACGCCAAGGGGCGCTTTTTGTGGGATCGACGGAAATCTCGGACGATGAATACCACCAACCTCGAATTACAACTGGCCGGCGAGTATGTGCGCGAAACGGGATGCAACATCTTCCTGACCGGCAGGGCCGGGACGGGCAAGACGACCTTCCTCCAGACCTTGAAAAAGACGACGCCCAAGCGCTTGGTGGTCACCGCGCCCACGGGCGTGGCCGCCATCAACGCCGGTGGCGTGACGCTGCATTCGTTTTTCCAATTGCCCTTCGGTCCCTTCGTACCGGGCGGTGAAACCCATCGCTCCCAATACCGATTCAGCCGTGATAAGATCGACATCATCAAGAACCTGGATCTGTTGGTCATCGATGAAGTCAGCATGGTGAGGGCCGATCTTTTGGATGGCGTGGACGCCGTTTTGCGCCGTTTTCGAATCAGCGACGAACCCTTTGGTGGGGTGCAATTGCTCATGATTGGCGATTTGTTCCAGCTTCCGCCGGTAGTCAAGGACGACGATCGGCGAATTCTCGAGCAGTATTACTCGTCACCCTATTTTTTCAGCAGCACGGCCCTGCGCCAAACCGAGATGGTCAGCCTCGAGTTGCTTCATATTTACCGGCAGGCGGACAACCGTTTCATCGCCCTGCTCAATCAGGTGCGTGACGGTCGGCTCGACGATGCGGCCATCAAGGCCCTCAACCAGCGCTATCTCCCCGATTTCGAGACTGAAAAGGCCCATGGGGGAATCACCCTTTGCACCCACAACCGACAAGCCGATGCCATCAATGCCGCCCGACTCGACGCCGTGCCCAAGACGGTGCATGCCTTCAGTGCCGAGATCGAGGGCGAGTTCCCCGAGCATACGTTTCCCACGGCAGCCACCCTGGCCTTGAAACAAGGCGCCCAGGTCATGTTCGTGCGCAATGACATGTCCGCCGAGAAACGCTATTTCAACGGCAAAATCGGGACGATCACCCGCATCGCGGGGAAGGAGATCCGCATCCGGTGCCCAGAAGACGAAACTGAAATCGATGTGGAACCGGTGTCCTGGGAGAATATTGACTATACCCTGGACCGGAAGACGCTGGAGATCAAGGAAAACAAGATCGGCACCTTCAGCCAATACCCGTTACGGCTGGCCTGGGCCATCACCATCCACAAGAGCCAGGGCTTGACCTTTGACCGGGCCATCATCGATGCCCAGGCCGCCTTTGCCCATGGTCAGGTTTACGTGGCCCTGAGCCGCTGCCGGACCCTGGATGGCATGGTGTTGTCCACACCGCTTTCGGCCACGGCCATCAAGACCGATCCCGCGGTGCGCCGCTTTAACGCGGATAATCGCAATAACCAGCCGACCACCGAGCAGTTGCAACGCCACAAGGTTCAGTACCAGCAAGGGCTCCTGCTGGCATGTTTCGATTTCAGGGGCTTGCGACGCCGTCTGCGCCGTCTGATCGGTTTGCTTCTGGGAAATCCCGGTGTGGTGCACGTTTCCGGAGGGGGCGATCTGCGGACCCTGCAACAACAAACCGAAACGGAGATTTGCAGCGTCGGCGAAAAATTCGGCCTGCAACTGCAGGGACTGTTCAGGCCCGATCGTCTGCCGTCCGGCGATGCCGCCGTGTTGGATCGGATCGCCAAGGCATCCACCTATTTTCAGGAGAAACTACGATCCGGACTGGGGCAAACGCTTCCTGCCCTGACGATCGATTCGGATAACAAGGCGCTGCTAAGAAGGGTCAACCAGGCCCGCAGCGGTCTGCAGACGGAGATCGATGCCAAGCTGGCTGCCGTGAAAAGCTGTGAACGGGGGTTCGCGCCGGCAACCTATTACCGGGCCATCTCTGCCGCGGTGACCGGCAATGATGCCAAGCCGGCCAAACCGGAAACCGCCGCCTATTCAGAGACCGACATTATCCACCACGATTTGTTCGCGCAATTGAAGGCCTGGCGCAGTGAGAAAGCGCAACAGGAAAGCATTGCCCATTACCAGGTCATGCACCAAAAGCCTCTGATTCAGATTGCCGTCAATCTGCCCGACTCAATGACGGCGTTGAAACAGATCAAGGGCATTGGTAAACGCCTGGCCGAGCGCTATGGCGAGGAGCTGGTCGCCCTGATCGGCGACTATCGCAAACAGCACCGGATCGAGACCGTGACCCTACCCGATGCGGGACCAAGCGAAGTGAAACCGCGGAAGAAAAAAACGCCTCGCGGCGAAACCAAACAGATCTCCCTGGCCATGTTCGAGAAAGGCCTTTCCATCGCCCAAATTGCCCAGGAACGGGCATTGGTTCCCACGACCATCGAGGGGCACTTGGCCCATTTTGTCGAGATGGGCGAGCTGTCCATCGACCGGCTGGTTTCCTCCGAAAAAAGAAGAATCATCGAAGGAGAACTGGCAAGAAACCCGGTCTCGTCTCTGAAGGATGCCAAAGATGCCCTGGGAGATGAGGTTTCCTACGGCGAGATCAAACTGGTGCAGGCGCATTTAAAATGGACTATGGAAGATTGATCACTCGATCTTGAGCACCTTTTGTTCGGTCAGGGTCAACCGTTCCATACCATCGGCGGTCACCCGATAATCGTCCTCGATGCCCACGATGCCCAAGCCGGGAAAGCTGAATTTGGGCTCCAGAGCGAAAACCATGTTCTCTTTCACGGGGATCTTGAATTTCGGCGCGATTACCGGGAACTCGTCGATTTCCAGCCCCAGGCCATGGCCCAGGAACCTCACCTGGCCCTCGCCATGACCCATGAAATGGTCGGCAAGGCCCCAGTGGACGGCAATGGCTTTGGCCTTTTCATAGATTTCCCGGCAGGACAGGCCAGGGCAAATTGTATCTTCCAGGGTGTGCAGGATCTCCTCGCCGCAGGCGTGGGCCCGGGCCAGGACAGGGGCCAACTCGCCGATCACCAGGGTCCGTGTCTGGTCGCTGTGATAACCGTTTAAATTGACGCCGTAGTCGATGTAAATTGGCTGATTCCTGGTGACCCGGCCGAATCCCGCCCCTTGGGGCATGGCCGGCGACACACCCGTGCCGTTGCCCGGGGTTTCGCAGCAGGATACCGCCGCACCGCCGGCATCGGCGAATACATGGGCGTTCATCATCTCTTGATTCCACCCGCGCATACGCATCAGGCCCATGTGTCCCTCCCGTCGGCCGATGGAGAAAAGCAAGCCGTCGATTTCCAGTTCGGGCATGCCCTCGCGGATCAATTCCCGGATTTGCCGGTACCCCTTGTCGGCGATGGCCGTCGAACGCCTGATCTGATCGATTTCATAGGGGGATTTGATCATTCTCAAGCCTCGAATGGCAGGCGACATATCAACCGTTCGCGTTTGGGGAAAGCGTTCCCGGAACCACAGGAACTGAGCCGCCGGTAGCACATCCAATTCGAGACCCACGCGCCTGAGCCGTGTATGGTTGAAGTCGGCCAGGATGGGCAAAAGCGCGTTGCGTCCCGCAAGCGGTAGGATTTCCTGGAGCGGGGATTCATTCCGGGCCCGCGCGATGCTTTTCATCACCATCAGCAGTGGCCGTCCGCTGACGGGGACGAAAAGGATGGCGCGTTGCAGTGTGCCGCTGAAATAGTAGATATCCACGTTTTGAAACACAAACGCACCGTCCAGATCCTCGGCCGCCAGCCAATCCTGGAAACGTTTGATTCGATTTTGAATTTCAGATTTGGGAACCAACGTATATCCGCTGCCATGCACTACCACATTCTCACTCATGATTCGCTCTCCATGTTTTTTATGCAACCCTGGGGGGCTCTGCTCCCAGAGCTCCCGCATTTGGAAGGGATTAGAAACCGATACGGTCGCAGGCATGGCCACCGCTTACAACAACCCTGCTTGACGAAGCCATTGCTGCGTGTAAGAGCGGGCCAGGCCCGCGAAGAACTACAAATTGGTCCAAATGCGGTCACCCTGGTTACGGTCCAAATTGCCGGGCAACTCATTTGCTACAAAATAGCTGTTTAATAAAAGCCAATTTGGGGCCCGGGTCAACAACAATTCAGGGCACATGTCTTGATCGTCGGTTTCACCTGCGATTGACCGATCGGACAACCCGTCATTCGTCGTCACCATAAACCGTATTATTTTTTTCTAATAGTGGTCGATATTAGTCTTTATTGCGTTGCGTACCGGCCATGCCCTGTCGAACCCGTCATTAAGAGAATGCTGTCATCAGAAATTGAGAAGGAGGAACGCATGCCCACCCAGATGAAACACGGTCGCTTTCAACTGAGGATGAACGTGAGAACGATTTTAATACTGGGAATGCTGGGCATGATCGTGACGGTTCTGGGATGCGGCGGTGGCGGCGGTAGTGGTGATGACGGAGGCGGAATGCCGGATGACACGGATGCGACCACGGTCTATTTGACTGGCGTCATCAGCACCCCGGAGGGGATTACCATCGACAGCGACGTCAATGACCCCAATGAAATCTATGTTTCCAATGACACCATCGCCACCGCCCAAGTCGTGAGCAATCCCGTCTCCATCGGCGGATATGTCAACGTCCCGGAAAGTGGGGCCGCCGGCCGATCCACCACCATCGGTGACAGGGACGATTTTTTTAGCATCGAATTCAATGCCGGCGATAAAATATCCCTGGCCATCGGGGATCCCGATGCTGGTGATCTGGATCTTTATTTGTACGATACCAGTGGCAATGAAATCGATAACTCATTGAGCGTTGAACGCTACGAGACGATTACCATTGCAGATGACGGGATCTATATCGTCAATGTATACGCCTACTCCGGTGCGTCTAATTATATTCTGGCGATTGGTGCCGATGGTGCGGACACGGTGTCCGACATATTGTCCACGCGGTATGACTTTGTACCCGGTCAGGCCATCGTGCGCCTCAAGGATACCGCGCAGGCCAACGCATCTGTGGGAGATCGAATCGCCGCCATGGGCATGACCCTGACAGCCGGAACGGCGGACAGGGAGATGTTGCTGACTTTCGACGACACGGATATCCAGGCCCATGTTTACCAAGCCCTGGGCGTGGCCGATCGTCTTTCATCCGGAAAGGTGGCGACCGATATGGCCATGGCCCGTAAATTGAACACGCTCTATGCCATCAAGGCCCTGCGCAAGCGCGCCGACGTGCACTCCGCCGATCCCAACTATATCGTCCAACCCCTTGTGAACGAACCTGACGACGAATATTACCATTTGCAGTGGCATTACCCCTTCATCAACCTGCCCCAGGCCTGGGACGTGACCACCGGAAGCAGCGACGTGATCGTGGCCGTCGTGGATACCGGCGCGCTGATGAACCATCCGGATCTCGCCGCCCAGTTCACCGACACGGGCTACGATTTTATCAGTGATTTCAGTATGAACGGCGGCATCGACAGCAATGACGGTGACGGCATCGATGCTGATCCGGACGATCCGGGGGATAGCGCCACGGCAGGATCCAGCTCGTTTCACGGTACCCATTGCGCCGGGACGATCGCGGCCCACACCAACAATGGCAGCGGTGTGGCCGGCGTGAGCTGGGGTACCAAGATCATGCCTATTCGCGTGCTGGGGATTGGTGGCGGCACGACCTACGATATCCTGCAGGGCGTGCGCTATGCGGCCGGAATGGAAAATGACTCGGGAATCATTCTCGATTCCGACCAGACGGCAGATATCATCAGTATGAGCCTGGGGGGCAGTGGGGCGTCGGCTGTGGCCCAGAGCGTGTTCACCCAAGTGCGCGACGCGGGGGTCATCCTGGTCGCCGCGGCAGGCAATGAATCTTCTTCCACCCCCTTCTATCCGGCCTCTTATGCGGGCGTCATTTCGGTGAGTGCGGTGAATATCAGTGGCACCTTGGCCTCTTACTCGAACTACGGCAGCACCGTCGACGTGGCCGCACCGGGCGGAGATTCAGGGGATTATGACGGCGACGGGTATTCCGACCGCGTGTGGAGTACCTGTGGCGATGACGCTTCCGGCAGCATTCAATTCAATTATGCCGCTTACAACGGTACTTCCATGGCCACTCCCCACGTGGCCGGCGTAGTGGCGCTGATGAAGGCCCTGGCGCCAACGTTGACGCCGGATGAATTGGACGCATTGTTGGCAAACAGTACCATCACCAATGATATCGGTGACGCGGGCAAGGATGAATATTTCGGGTACGGCCTCATCGACGCATACAAGGCCGTTGTGGCCGTCAGCAGCGGTTCAATTGACACGACGCTGTCCATTAATCCGTCGATCATCAATTTCGGTACCTCGGACACCGTCGCCACCCTAACGGTGGACAAGGTCGGCGGCGGTGCCATCGCCGTCTCGAATTTTTCGCAAGCGCCAGCCGCTTGGCTGACGGTGAGCGAAGCCAACGTGGATGATGATGGGCTGGGAACCTATACGGTGACGGCTGATCGTAGCGAACTTTCCGATGGTAATTACACAGCCGTCGTCACCTTTACCGCTTCCTCGGGAAGTACTCTCTCCGTTTCGGTCAACCTTCAGGTCCAATCGGCAGCCACCTCCCCGTATGCCGGCTTTCACTATGTGCTGTTGATCGATTCCGATACCCTTGAAGTATTGCAGCAAGACAATGTCTCGGCGGTTGATGGCTATTACGAATATCACTTCAGTGATGTTACCATGGGCGAACGCTACCTGATCATCGCCGGAAGCGATCGGAACAACGATACATATATCGACAATCCGGGGGAATCTCTGGGAGCCTACCGTTCCCTGGATCAGATCGCTTCGGTGGTTGCCGACGGCGATCTCTCCGGTCTGGACTTTACCACGGACTTCAAGCTTTCCGTGTCCGCTTCCTTTTTTTCGGCCGATTCGGTCGGCGATTCTCCACTGTTCATGCGTTTGAGGTGAGCACCAATCCTTATCTGATGATCCGCGTGAGTATGGGAAACGGCGATACGATTGCGATCGTCGATCCTGACGGTGCGGATAGAATTGTCACCCAGGCCAAGGAGACTCTATAGGGGTGACGATGGGGAGGGGAAGACCTCTTTGCCACCGTTCTCCATATCCTCCACTACCGGTGGTTTCATGATCAGGTCGATGGCCTCACGCGCGGCGGTGGCTGCCTCGGGAAAGACATCGATCAGGTTGGCCGTGTGGCGCAGGTTGTCGGCGGTGCGCATCATCAGCATGGCCAGGTTGCCTTCGGCCATACCGTATTCGCCGGCCACCGTTTCCCAGGGCAGGCCCGAGGCCCAGGCATGGGTCATGGCCGCGGGGCGCAAGTAGAGCTGGCGGACCTCGAACCCCCGGGATTTCATATGGCGGGCAAACCCGGTCAGTTTTTTCTGGATGCGCAGCACACTCTTCTTGAGCCGGTTGGGCATCAGACGGCCTTCCATGCGGTCGTCGGTCTCCCTTTCATTGACGAAGCAGGCAAAGACGCCGGCCATCTGGGCGGCGTCCGTGTCGGGCAGAAGTCCCTGGCGCAGACACTCGGCCACCAGAAGGGGCTGGTCCACGCGCAGTTGGGAGGCCCAGATTCCATCGGTGGTAAGCCGGTCGTCGGCGTCTACGAAGCCGGTCTCTTTGAGAAACTCCAGGTGGCGCAGGAAATCCTCCCACAAAACCTCATGTACATCGGCCATGCGGCTTTTCTGGCGACTCTCCTCGCCGTCGCTCATGAGCAGCCAAGTGGCGAAAGACCGTTTGAGCAACTCCTCCACCTGACCGGGGGTATGGGAGAGCAGGAGGTTGAGCGCCATGGAGAAGTTGATCCGGATGCGGCTGACCACCTTGTCCGGCCGGGAGGACAGGAGGCGTGCCACGAGGCGTAAATCCATGTAACGGCCGGGAACCGCCAGGGCAAAGCCGATGCGGTCCATTCCCCGGCGGCCGGCGCGGCCGGTCATTTGATGCAGCTGGGTGGCGTCCAGAGGGATGAATTCGATGCCGTTGAAACGGTCGGAATTGAAAAAAACCACGGTGCGGGCCGGAAAGTTGACGCCGGCAGCCACGGTGGAGGTGGCGAAGACGGCGGTCAGCAGCCCCTCGGACATGAGATTTTCCACCACCAGTTTCCAGCCGGGCAGGTGGCCGCTGTGATGGGCGGCGACGCCGGCCTGTTCCAGATGAATGCGCTGGCGGTGACGGGCAAGATGCAGCGAATTGTCGGTGAGCTGCGCGATCCGCGCCGTAATTTCGGTTTTTTTGTCGTCTGTCAGGGGCACGGCGTCGTGGCACAGGCTAAGTGCCGCATCGCAGTCGCTGCGTGATTTCAGGAAGAAGATTGCCGGCAAGAGGTCAAACGCCTTTAATACCCGTAGGATGCCACCGAAGGGGGGCAGGCCCCGCTGACGCGTCAGCTCCGGTTGAGATTTTTCGCCGATCAGACGCTGGACCCTTTTATGCAGTTTGCGTTTACCGTTGTCGCCCTTGGCCAGAAGGGGCAAAAGGGTGCCCGACGGATGCAGGACCATGGGGTGCAGAGGAACCGGTCGGCGGGTTTCGGCCACCACCCGGCACAGCCGCTCGCGGATGGCCGTCAGCCAGTTGGCGATGGCGCCGGCATTGCCCACCGTGGCCGAGAGCATGAGCAGCGGAATGCGTGACGGCAGGTAGATCATTGTCTCTTCCCAGACCACGCCGCGCTCCTCGTCGCCGAGAAAATGGGCCTCGTCCAACACCACTAGGTCGGTGTTCAGGGAAACGCCGTGGTGCATGGCATCGTAGAGCTGGTTTCTCAGGATCTCGGTGGTGCCGACGATGATGGGCGCCTCGGGCTGCTCCTTGCGGTCACCGGTCAGAATACCCACATTGCCGGCACCGAAGATTTCAGAGAACTCGATCAGTTTGGCATTGGTCAGGGCCTTGAGGGGCGAGGCGTACCAGCAGCGGCCCCCCTGATCGAAGACCCGCCGGATGGTCTCTACGGCGATCCAGGTTTTGCCGGCACCGGTGGGTGCCGTCACCAGGCAGTCGGAGTCAGCCATGACCGCCACGGCTTCGGTCTGGAAGCGATCGGGCTTGAAGGGCCGATGCCGCGGCACCCCTATTTCGCTGAAAAGGGATTTGAGCTGCCGATCCGCATCGGGCTTGAGGTGATGCTGCCGAGACGGACGCCGGCCCTTGACATGTTTTCGCGGCGGATAGCGTCGGCGCCCTCGGGGGGCGCCTTTGAGGGCGTTGTTCATCGGTTCGCGCTACAATTTCGCAATGATGTCGGCCACCACCGCCTTGGCCGCCGTTGCGCTTTCGTAGGGCGAACTGCCGGTGAGGTCGGCCTCGATGAGCGCGTTGTCGTAGGGCATGAATCCCAGAAACTCGAAACCGTTGAGGTTGGAACGTAAAAACGCCTCGTCCTTGGCGCCGCGGATCTTGTTGCCCACGATGGCGATGTTTTTAAGGTAGATTTCCGATGCCAGGCGTTTGATGTGCTCGGCGGTATCGATACTGCGGCGGCCCGGCTCGACCACCACGATCAGCTTATCCACGGCCTGGGCCGTGGCCCGCCCCAAATGTTCGATGCCGGCTTCCATGTCCATGATTACCACCTCGTCGCGTCCAAGCACCACGTGGGTTACCAGGGCCTTAAGCAGGGTCGATTCCGGACACAGACAGCCGCCGCCACCTTTCTTGACGCTTCCCAGACGCATGAGCTTGATGTTGCCCAGCCGGGTCGACAGCGTGTCGGGAATATCGTCTACCTTGGGGTTGAGCTTGAAAAAGCCGCCGATCGTACCCGGCTGAGCGCCGGTGCGCTCGAAAATCATCTCTTTCATATCGGCGATGGGGGTGATTTTTTCAGAGTCGGCAATCCCCAGGGCCGCCGCCAGATTGGCGTCCGGATCCGCATCGATAGCCAGGACCGTTTTTCCCCGATCGCTCAACGTCCGGGCCAGAAGCGCGGAAAATGTCGTTTTACCTACGCCGCCTTTACCACTGACTGCCAGTTTCATATCGTTTTCCTTTCTTTTCCGTTCGCATTGCCAGGAACGCTTATGGAGAAAGATTTGGTTTTTTGGTGGAAAATCCGCTTGCACCCGGATTTAAACAATGCCGATAATATAAGACCGGTTATCGCTCGAGCAAGGGGGCTTGCCCGTGCGTTTGCCTTCAACCACCCCGCCGATGGGGGGACCCTGCCAACGATCTTGACGAGCCAAGCGGCAGTGGTTAAAAGAACCATTTTCGAGTGCCATGCGCCTGTTTCGCTTGCGCGCATCCTTTTAAGGACCAAGGGCGGCATCAGCTATAGCACCGTCCAGGAGAACGGACAACCCGAAGAATGCATTCAACTTCTGACAATACACCGGCCATCCTTGCCCCGGCCGGCAATCGAGCCGCGTTTTTAGCCGCCCTGGCAGCCGGTGCCGATGCGATTTACTGCGGCTTAAAGTCCATGTCGGCCCGTATGGAGGCCAAAAATTTTTCCCTGGACGAAATGGCCCTACTGGTCGGCCTGGCCCACGACCGGGGGGTGAAGGTCTACGTGACCATGAACACCCTGGTCAAACCCGATGAGGTGGATCGGGCCGGGCAGTTGATCGACGGCCTTGCCAGGCATGTTCGGCCCGACGCCTTGATCGTCCAGGATCTGGGGGTGGTGGCCCTGGCCCGGCAGGCCGGATTCGAAGGCGAGGTGCACCTGTCCACCCTGGCCAACGTCAGCTTTCCCCGGGCCGTCGGGTTTGTCGCCCGCCATCTGCCGGTGTGCCGCGTGGTGGTGCCCCGGGAGTTGTCCATCGACGAGATCAAATCCATGGCCGCGGCCTGCCCCAAGCACATGGACCTGGAGGCCTTCATTCACGGGGCGCTTTGCTACGGTGTGTCCGGCCGTTGCTATTGGAGCAGCTACATGGGCGGCAAAAGCGGCCTGCGGGGGCGCTGTGTCCAGCCCTGCCGCCGCCATTACCGTCAGGGAGCGCAGACCGGGCGGGCCTTCTCCTGTCAGGACTTTTCGGTGGACGTGCTGGTCAATATCCTGGGGCAGGTGAAAAAGGTGGCGGCCTGGAAGATCGAGGGGCGCAAGAAAGGCCCCCACTATGTCTTTTACACCGTATCCGCTTACCGGCTGCTGCGTGATCAGGGCCAGGATACGCAGTCCAAACGGGACGCACTGGACCTTCTGGCCCAGAGTCTGGGCAGGGAGGCCTCCCACTATAACTTCTTACCTCAGCGGCCCCAGAAACCGATCAATACCGGGCGGCAGACCGCATCGGGGATGTTCATGGGTAAGGTTCAGGGGCCGGCCAAGAATCCCTGGGTGGTGGTCCGCCAGGCGTTACTGCCAGGGGATGTCCTGCGGGTGGGATACGAAGACGAACCGGGGCATGCCATTTGCCGGGTGGGTCGCCATGTGCCGCCCAAGGGGCGCTTTCCCCTGAAGCTGGGGGGCAGCAAAAACCTTAGAAGCGGCGCGCCGGTTTTTCTGACCGACCGCCGCGAGAAAGCCCTGGAGGTCATGCTGGATGAAATCGAACGGGACGCACCCGCCGTGAAATCGGTGGCGCCTTCCGGCTTTAAGGCGTGCCTGCCGCGGCCGCTGGAGAAGAAAGGGCGCCCGGCAGAGATCCAGGTGAGACGTCTGCCCACCCGGGGAACGGGGCCGTCTGGAATCTGGCTTTCGGAAAATGCGGTGGCCAACATCGGCAAAGCCGCGGCCGGTGGTTTATGGATCTGGCTGCCGCCGGTGGTCTGGCCCGACGACGAAGCCCGGGTTGCCGGACTGGTCAGCCAGAGCCTGGCGCGCGGGGTGCGGCGGTTCGTGCTCAACCAGCCCTGGCAGATGGTGCTGTTCAACCGCCCCCAGGGCCTGGACCTGTGGGCCGGTCCCTTTTGCAACGCCGCCAATGCCCTGGGTCTGGAAACGTTAAAACGACTGGGCATGAACGGCGCCTTTGTCAGCCCCGAGCTGGGGGAAACGGATATCCTTATGTTGTGCCGCCAGCGTCCGTTGCCGCTGGGGATCGTCTTGTCCGGGTTCTGGCCGCTTTGCGTTTCAAGGACCCTGGCCGACGGCATGCGGCTGCGCGAGCCTTTTACCAGCCCGCGGGGCGAGATGGCCTGGGTCGATCAGCACGGCCCGGATTACTGGATCTATCCCAATTGGAAATTAGACCTGACCGAAAAACGAAAGCGGCTCCAAGAGGCCGGCATCGAACTCTTCGTCCACCTAGAGGAGCCGGTACCCAAGTCGGTGACCATCAAGAAGCGGCCCGGGTTGTGGAACTGGGCCATCGGTTTGAAATAGATTTCAAATTTCAAATTTGAAATTTCAAATCTTGTTAGGCCGTCCCGGAAAACCCGCTGTATTCATCGGCATCCTCGCTGATCGTTACGCCATAGACGTCTTCGCCATCGAAGGTGAAAACGATATGGGAGGGGTCGATGGTCCCGTCGGCGGTATCGTTTTGCCGGACAGTGAATCCCACTGTGGCCGTGCAGGTATCTTCGTCATAGAGGACATAGTCAGGGTAATAATCGAGCGTGATTTCGGTATCCGGGATTTCGTCACCGTAGTTATAGGTCTCGGCGATATTACTGCTTGATGCCCGGGTGATGGACCAGTTAAAGCGATTGGCCACCGACGAAAACTCCATGTCCTTGGTAAACTGAAAAGTCATGGTCATGCTGATTTTTGCGCCGGCATTTTCCAGGTAGTTGTCGATGGCCGAGACCGGATAGCCGGTGGTCATGTTGTAGGGAAAGCTGCTGGATGCATAGGCAAAGGCGATTTCCGGTTCTTTGGTCTGGTAGATATAGGTTTCGAGGGTATCGGCCAGGTCTTCGTCGAGAGTCTCCAAATCCTCGAGTATATTCTCGGCCGCGTCAAAATCCCCCATGTCCGCATAGGCATACCCGATTTCTGCCATGGCGTCGTAGAATTTCGGATCGATATCCAGGGCGGCTTGGAATTCTTCGATGGCCTTTTCATAATTTTCGGTTAGGGCATACAACTTGCCCATGCCGTAGTATCCGGCCGTGCTGTCCGGGGTACTGACTTTGACCTTATTAAACTGTTTCTCGGCCTCTTCATAATCCTCGACTTTCAGCAGCGCTTCACCATAGGAATAGCGGTATTCATCGCTGTCGTCGATTTCAACGGCTTTGCCATACTGGAACGCGGCCTCTTCATAGCGCTCTTCCATATAGTAAAGCTGTGCCAGGGAGGATCGCAGGGTGGCGTCATCACCATCGCGATTGATGGCATTTTCATAGGCTTCGATGGCCTTGTCGTCTTTTTCCAGTTTCAGGTACGTCTGAGCCAAGTATTGGGTGGTTTCGGCGCTATAATCCGAATCGGGAGAGATGGCGATGGCCGCCTCGAATGCCCGAGCGGCTTTTTCGTAATCTTCATTGCTGTAATAATCGATCCCGTTTTGCAGGAATTGGTTGGAAAGATCCTCCAGCCCTTCTGTCTGGCTAACCAGGGTCGAGAAAATATCCGTGGCATCCTTCTCATCCAAAATGGTTGACGCTGCGGTCCACGTCAATGAATCGGCCAGAACCGTTTCCATACCGCTCATTTTCAACCCTCCCTTAAGTCAAGGCGATGTCGCGTCGTTTGTCCGTACCACGCACGCTTGGCTGTGGCTTTTCGCATCGGTGAAGGGGGACAGCCTCCACTTTCTGACCCTGTTATCGCCAGTTCACCTGCCTTCTTAATGTGGTGAGGGTTGCATGATGGTAACAGTTTGTAAACGCATCGTTGATCAGGGTTTGCTAAGAATGATAGGTAGCAGTGGGGCGCAGTCTGTCTTTGCTACCGTGGTAGCAAAACGTTTATGGATTCTTATTGATCAAGTCGCGCACGGTTTCCAGCATTGGCGAGGTCAAGGGTCGCCAGCTGGGGAACAACGCCTTGTCACCGTGCCATTTCAGATCGACCACATCGAATTTTTCAGGAATGACTTTTTCATATTGCTGGCCATACGTCGCTTTAGGATAATACTCGATTATCAACATGCGGTTGTGGTCCAGCTTGAAGCGATGGACGATGGTCGTCGCCACATGGCTGATGCATGCCCGCAAGGTAACCTTTTTCATCTCCGCTGGATTATCACCGGGCAGGTCATTCACCACGGCGATGATGGGCTTGAGGTGCGCCACCGTCGTATCCTTGTCCTTCGAAAGATCGAACAGCCGTAAACGGCAACGACCGGCAGCCAGGTTGAACTTCCCGCCGTACCCTTCCCAGTGCAGAACGTCGTCGAATAGTTTCACCGCATCTCCTTTTAAAAAATTGTCATTGTAATCGCGTTGCATCGATACCCCGATTTATATTACCAAAACATAATCGAACCTTTCCGCTTCGCATGAAACAGGTTTGGCTCAACGCGGATTAGTGTGAATATTTCCCTGAGCCATGGATTTTCAAACGTTTGCAACAAGCCTAAAGATTTTAGCAGTTAGCTTTCAGCCGTTAGAATAATATGATTTCCCTAATAAAAGCGAACGGCTAATTACTAAAGGCTAATAGCTTCTCATCGTGTTCTGCCAGACAATTCCACGATGAGACACAGGTTTTCGCGCAGACGATGGGTTAATTTAGTGCCGGGTTAGCGCGCTGTAAACCCCAACCAGTTTGTCGGGCAGATCGTGAACATTACCGATCAGGGTGTGGTGGGTGTTACCATAGAGTCGATCCAGTTGACCGTTGTCGCTGACATTGACGGTAATCGCCTTTACATGAACACTGGCGGCGCGGGCTTCCATGACCGCCCGGCGGGTGTCTTCCACCGCATAGGCGCCTTTGTATTCCAAATCGTTGGGGAACCCGTCACCGAGGATAAGAATCAACCTTACCCGGGCCTGCTGTCGGGCCAACCGGGCGGTGGCATGTCGAATGGCGGCGCCCATGCGCGTGCTGCGCTGGGGCGCCATGGCACCGATGCGTCCCTTGATCGCATCGTCAAAGGGCTCATCAAGATCCTTGATTCGATAGTAATCCACACCCAGGGGACCAGTGCCGGAAAAGCCGGCGATGGCAAAGCGGTCTCCAACCACCTGCAGGGCTTCACAGAGTAGGACGATGGCCTGCTTTTCCACATCCAGTACCCGGGTGCCATGCCCATCAACGGCATTGGCCGTGGAGCGGGAGAGATCGACCAACAACAGGGCGGCGACATCGCGAATGCGTTTCATGCGTTTGATGAACAGCCGGTCCGAGGGCATCAATCCGGCCTTTTTGTCCAGGGCATAATCCAGAAGGGCCCGGTAATCAAAAGCATCACCTTCCCGCCATTGGCGCAGGATGGTCATCTCCTCCGGTCGCAACAGCTCGAACGCATAGCGGATGCGTCGAACCAGGCCGTGAAACCGGTTTAAGGTTGTCTGGTAAAATCGGGGAGACTCAGGGCTAACGTCGCGCTCCAGTACTCGCACCCGGTCCGAAAGATAATCACCCATGCAAACGTCCCATTCCCGATAGCGGAAGGCATTTGACGCATCATCGTCGAGCTGCGTCGCTACCAATCCGTGGCTGCATAAAAGGTTCGTCAGGTCAAGATCGGAAAGATTGCGCGAGGAAGGCTCATCGGGTTGCGGGGAGCCGACGGCCAAGAGGGTCAGCATGTCCGCCGCCGATATCTGGCCATTCTGGCGAACGAGCAGATGATGAACGTCCGAGCGGTACACCCGAATCTGGTGGGCTGCCAGGTGTTGGCAAAGGTCGACGGCAAGGCGGTGATAGGTGGTATGAAAGGGGGCGAATAAACCAGGCTCCAGCCGGCGGCCAAAAGGCAGGCGCAGTGGCGTGTAGGTGCCCGGCCCGTAGAGTGGCGATGCGCATCGATCCATCAAGGGCATATGAAACGCCATCGTCAGGCGGGCACTGGTTTCCACCGTATCCTGTTCTGCGGATGTTTCCTGGTCGAAGCGTTCGGCCATGGCTTCAAAAAAGGCCGTCCATTCTCCATCATGTCCCCATGCCGTCCTGCAAACCAGATGATAATAGACGGGGAGTAAGGTCCCCTCGACCGGGTCACCGGTCTTGGCCAGCAACTGGGGGTCGGTCAGCAGTGTGCCGAGCCGACGCGACAGGCCTGGATAATGGCGGTTGACCCGGCGGGCGATACGGGCATGTTCGAAAAGCGTGAACAGGTCCAGGGCCGGCTGGGGGGGATCAAAACACGCGAGCAGCCGTGCGAGGTCGGAACGGGCGTCTTGTCTTTCCGGAGCTTTTCTTACTGGCATCGGCAGTGCATCGGCCATCGCTTTTTCCAGATCAAGATCATAGGTGCCAAATTCGATAGCGCCGGCCTCGAGGCGCGTCAACATTTTTAAAAAGGTTTCGTTATCCGATTTTTTCCCAAGCAGATCCATCTCATTTGGCAGATAGATGGTTCGTCCATCGCAGTATACCAGCGGTGGATCGGTTGCGCTGGTCGCACCGGGCATGGAAAGGGCCGAATGGGGACGCACGGCCACGGCCAGGCCGGTTCGGGCGTAGAGATAGCGCTCCAGCGACGAACGCATCGCGGTGAGGGGGACCGCCACTTGCAGATCTTGGCACAGGGTTTTGGCCTGGCGTGAATCCAATGCGAGAAAGCGCGCTCCCGTTTCCGGGTCCTGCCGGCAGCGGGTGATGGCACGGTCCAGGAACGCATCCAATGCCGGTTGGGTCAGCAGGTGCAGCCCGGCGGCCAGTCCCTGCAGATAGTCGTCAACCAGGCGCTCGTCTTCATTGATGGTGCGTGTCAATCCCTTGATTTGCCACCAGCGGCGCCGACGGTCCCAGCCGATCACCGCCCGGGGGAGGGTATGGGTCAGATAAAGGGTTCGGTTATAGGTCAACGCCAGTGCGTAGGTAGCGGTCAACAGATCGAGAAAGGCATGGGCGCTGGCCAGATCCGCTTCTTCGATCAGTGCGCAAAGCGCCTCCAGGGGCGCTTTCAACGTATAGGTGCCTTTTTTCAGCATGATCGTGGTGGCTTCTTCGAAGCGGCGGGTCAGCTTGGCATCGCCCACAAGCAGCACCGGAACCAGATGGCGCGCGAAAAGCGCGGCCAGAGTGGGGCCCTTGGTCGCCCCGCGCCTTACCCACTTCAGGTAACGATCCTGATCCGCAGGTTGGCCGCCGGCCAGCATCCTGCCCACCCCATCCGCCAACGCACGCCCATAGGAGACTTCCTCGGCCAGGGCGGCGATGACGGCCTCGACCAGGTGACCGATGCGCTTTATATCCTGCGCGGGGCCCAGGCCGGCCAGATGCCCGCGCATGCGTTCGGCGGCCTGGGGATCGGCGACGGCCAGATAATCCATCCAGGCGGCGACGGTTTGCCTCGTTTCGTTGGGCTGGGGCGCATCCATGCTACAACAGGTCGTCGATGAGGTCGCCTAAGGTCTCCTGCAGCCGGTCGTCATCGGTGAGGGGCTGGCACAGGGCGGCGATACATGCTTTCTTGAAATCAATTCCCCGGCGCACCATGCTGGCGGCATAGATCAATAGTCGTGTGGAGGCCCCCTCGGTCAGGCCGTGTTCCCTGATATTGCGAATCTTGCCCGCCAGGGTGACCAGACGGCTGGCCGTGTCATGATCCACCTGCCCTTCGGTGGCGACAATCCGGGACTCGTCTTTCGGCTGGGGATAGTCGAAGGTGAGGGCCACGAAACGTTGACGGGTGCTTTGCTTGAGGTCCTTGAGGACCGACTGATAGCCCGGATTGTAGGAAATCACCATCATGAAATCGGGATGGGCCTGGATGACCTCGCCTTTCTTATCGATGGACAGGACCCGGCGGTTATCGGTCAGCGGATGGATGACCACGGTGGTGTCCTTGCGGGCCTCGACGACTTCATCCAAATAACAGATGGCGCCCATGCGTACGGCTCGAGTCAGGGGACCGTCCACCCATACGGTTTCGTCGTCTTTCAACAGATAGCGGCCGATCAGGTCCGAGGCGAAGAGGTCCTCGTGGCAGGCCACGGTGATCAGCGGACGTTTCAGTCGATAGGCCATGTGCTCGACAAAACGGGTCTTGCCGCAGCCGGTGGGCCCTTTGAGCATGACCGGCAGGTGTGCCGCCGCCGCGGCCTCGAACAGATCGATTTCATCTCCGGTACTCAAGTAAAACGGCTTGGTGTCGATGGTATAAGCAGCTTTTGAAAATTGATTGTCCAACATGGGCTCGTCCAGTTTGCTTTCACCTCTTTTGGTATGATGGAAAGCGATGGGCAACATACGGCAATGGTGCGTTTGGGCCGAACATCATTTGACATCACCGGAAGAGCGTATATATTGGCTGAGCGCCAACCGATGCCATCGCATGGAATATACTGTCGTTGGCCATCATTGGCTAAAAAAAGATCGCGCCAAGGGGGTCGCGACCGTTCATCGGTTTTCCGGGTTGAGCGGGCGAAAACCAATGGCATATGGCCTAGTTTCAAGGAGCGTAGCATACATTCGATGAACGATAAACTCAACAGCCAGATGATCCACCATCTCAAATATGAGGGCCGGCAAGTCACGTTGGTGGGCACCGCCCATGTATCCAAGGACAGCGTGGACTTGGTCAAGTCTGTCATCCAGGAGGTGCAACCCGACACGGTATGCGTGGAGTTGTGCGAGAGCCGGGCCCAGTCGATCCGTCAGAAGCAGCGTTGGCAGGAGATGGATATCATGAAGGTGATCAAGGAGAAAAAGGCCTTTCTCCTGCTTTCCAACCTGATGCTGGCCTCATTCCAAAAACGCATCGCCGACCGCCTGGAGGTCGCCCCGGGCCAGGAAATGATCGAGGCCATGGCATCCGCCGAAGCCGTCGATGCAACCATTTGCTTGGCCGACCGGGATATCCGTACGACCCTATCACGGACATGGCGCAGCATGGGCCTGTGGGGCAAGATCAAGCTGATTTTTCAGCTGATTATGTCTCTGGGAGAGGTGGATGAAATCAGTGAAGCGGATGTGGAAAAGATGAAACAGCAGGATATGCTGGCGTCGATCCTCGACGAAGTGGGCAAGTCCATGCCTCAGGTACGGACCACCCTCATCGACGAACGCGATCGCTATCTGGCGGAAAAGATACGCACCGCTCCCGGGGAGACCATCGTGGCCGTGGTCGGTGCCGGACACGTGCCCGGTATCAAGGCGTCCTGGAATTCCCCTATTGATCTTGCCGCATTGGATCGCATGCCACCCAAAAGCCCAACCACCGGGTTTTTGAAGTGGTTTATTCCCTTTTGTATCTGCGCCCTGATCGTCTACGGATTCTTCCGCGGCGGGGCCGCAGCCGGAGCCGACATGGTCACCTGGTGGGTGATGGCCAACGGCATCCTGGCCGGTTTGGGCGCCTTGATTGCCCTGGGTCATCCACTGACGATTCTGTCCTCGTTTCTGGCGGCGCCGCTCACCTCCCTTAATCCGATGATTGCCGCCGGTTGGGTGTCCGGGCTGGTAGAAGCCTTTTCCCGCAGACCCAAAGTGATCGATTTCGAAAATTTGCCTACGGATATCCTATCGATCAAGGGATTCTGGCGCAACAAGGTGACCCGGGTGCTACTGGTGGTGGTGTTCACCAACTTGGGTAGTGCCGTCGGTACGTTCATAGCCATTCCCATGATGATGAAACTGCTTTAGCCACCTGTTCCTGTTACCCGTAATTTACCCGGCCGCCATCATTTTCCGGATCACCGGGCATTCCCCCCCAGGTGGCAACATTGGGGATCAGGGGCGCTGGGCGATTTTTACCGTGGTGCGTTGAAAAATACGACCATCATCGCACTGGTGGGTCATCTTCACGGTTTTGAGACGTCCCCGGGCAAAATTCTGAATACACTCCGGATAGAGTTGCCACTCCTGTTCCAGGCCTTTCCGTTTGACATCCGCCAGCGTATCGGTTTCCAGAATTGGAAAGGCCCGCTGGCCGATAATGGGCCCCGAATCTTCTCCGTAGTCGATGAAATGCACCGTGCATCCAGCGACTTTGCAACCATACCGGAACGTGTCACCGTAACCGTCGACGCCCGGAAACGCGGGTAAAATCGCCGGGTGGATATTCATGATTTTCGGGGTTGCCGGTATTTCATTGAAACGGTCGATGAAATAGGGGGTCAGGTTGCGCATGAAGCCGGCCAGGACCAACAGGTCCACCTGACCGAAAGACGCCATCTCGGATAACAGCCGGCGCTCGGCCACGGCTCGCGTACAGACAAAGGCACGGATTTTGTCCTTTGGGGCCGAAGTGGGAAATAGATTTTGTTTGGCCATGATTTCATGGTCGTCAAAATCGTCAGGCAATTCAATCCCGGCAGGATCGCGATGGTAGGCTTGGATAATGGGGCCGTACTCAACGACAAAGCTGGGGATGTTGTGCGTTTGGGCCCGCTGCAGGCCCTTTACGCCGGGTTGGTCAGACCCGACAAACACCATTTCTCCGTCGATGGCGCCGTTTTCACAGCCATCGATGATGGCTTGAAGGTTGGTCCCGCCCCCTGAAATCAATGCGCCGATGCGTATTTTTTCCATGGTATTCACCTTAATCTCTTTCATCGTTTACGATTTTTAATATTGCCTGATTATGCATGGATTGGTTATCTCTGGTACCAAAGATTTCCAATGCATGTCAATTTCCACTTGTTCATTGATCGGACGACGTTATGACGTTAAACTTCCGTTTATCTCGAGGCCTGCGAGTGGCGCGATGTCGCCACCCATACCATTTGGCCCCTTCTCCTGGACGAAAGTCCCGGGACGGTTGACAACAAAGGCCCGTGTCATTATGTTTATCAGAATTGTTTACGCTTCCTAACAATTATTTGAAAGGAAATCCATCATGGCAGCAGGTATTAAGGAAATAGAAGACAGCAGTTTCGATGCGGAAGTCATGCAAAGCGACAAACCCGTTATCGTTGATTTTTGGGCGCCTTGGTGCGGCCCCTGCAAGGCCATTGGCCCGATTCTCGACGAATTGGCCGGTACATATGGCGAAAAGGTGAAATTCACTAAATGTAACGTAGACGATAACCCGGTCACGCCGGGTAAATTCGGCATCAAAGCCATACCGACCCTGATTTTTTTCAAAGATGGTGAAATCTCCGAGCAGATTACGGGTATGGTGGCGAAAGCCAAGCTGGAGGATGCGTTGAACAGCATGCTTTCCTGATAGTCACAAAACCATAGGGTGATGAAGGTCGATCAACTGCCGGCGATGCCCCGATAGTCAAGGGAGATATCGCCGGCAGTGGTTATGCTGATGGAGACTATCGAAGAAGGGTGTTGCCGACCATGACACGGTTGATGTCGGTTTGGTTGATCGCGTTTTTTGTCCTGATCGCCTGTGCGGGAAGCGAACCAAAAGAGGAAAAATCCGCCCAAGAACTGATTCAGGATGGCGTCGCTTTTTTTGAGGCGGGTAAATATAAAAAGGCCATCGATTCTTTTGAAAGGTTAAGGGATTGGTACCCGTTTTCCAAATATGCCATCCTGGCGGAATTGAAAATTGCCGACGCTTATTTCAATCTGGAATCCTATGCGGAGGCCATTTTCGCTTATGAGGAATTCGATCAGCTTCATCCTCGTAACGAAGCCATCCCTTACGTGATTTATCGCATCGGCAGATCCCACTTCAATCAGATCGATACCGTAGACAGGGACCAGTCCAGTGCTATCAAGGCCCTCGAAACATATCGCCGTTTAGTTGAGCAGTACCCAACGGACATTTATGCCGGGATGGGGCGAAGCGATATGCTGATTTGCTACCAGAGTATCGCTGGGCATGAATTTTATGTGGGGCAGTTTTATTACAAACAGAAAAATTACAAGGCGGCCAAGGTGCGCTTTACCAACGTGGTCGAGAACTTTCCGGATGTGGGCTACCACGAGCCTGCACTCACTTATCTGGCCAATTGCGAAGCCTGGATCCAATCCCAGACGCTCGTCTCCGACTAATGATTGATTATGGAACGGCGATACGAAATTCCTTTACATGGGGAATTAATTAATGTAACAAAACCAAGTTCGAAAAGCGACGCCAATGCTTCAATTGGCCAAAGGCAAAACGTTTAAAAACGGAGATGATTGATCATGTCAAAGATGTGCGAAATATGTGGTAAGAAACCCATGGTGGGAAGCAATATCAGCCATGCCCATAATATCACCAAGCGTCGTTTCAACCCAAACCTGCAGAGCGTCCGTGCCCTGCAAAATGGTCGGGTGAAAAAAATGGTGGTCTGCACCCAGTGCATCAAATCGGGTAATGTGGTCAAGGCACCATAGGCGATTTCTGTCAAAGAATATACCCGCCTGCTTGTCTTTTCATCCGTTTTCTGCGTTGGGCTTTTCCACACATAGCCCTACTATGCGTGAAAAAGCCCGCCTTGAATACGAATGAAAATCCTGCGCATCCAGATATATTCTTATCCGCCAATCCCCTTAGCCTCAAAGGTTAACCCAGCCGTTTCACTTCCAATACCTGCTTGACCTGTTTGAGTGACTCCACTACGCGGTGCAGATGCTCGGTGCCTTGGACGGACACGGTAAAATAGCCGTCGACGGTTTGGTTCTCCTGGGTTTCGGTATGCGCGCTCAAGATATTGGCCCCGCTTTTGCTGATATTGGCCGCCAAATCTGCCAATAGACCTACCCGGTCGATGGATCGTATGAGGATCTTGACCGGGTAGGAGTCATGCATTTCCTGATTCCACTCTACCTCGATCTGACGTTCCGGATTCATTTTCATGGCATTGATACAGGTGGTGCGGTGAACCGTTACCCCGTAGCCACGCGTGATATAACCGGTAATGGGGTCTCCGGGCACCGGCTGACAGCATTTGCCAAAGCGAACCAAGATGTCGTCCATGCCCTTGACCACCACCCCATCTTTCTCCCTTTTTTTCTTATCCTTGGCGATGATTTTATTGACGATGGATTCGGTGTCACCAATTTCATCGCGGGGAGTGATTTTGCGAATAATCTGGAGTGGTGTAATCTTGCCATAGCCCACACTGGCAATCAGGTCGTCAGTCTGTTTGAATCCGAAACTCTCCACCACCTTATCCATCTCTTCAGTTTTCAACATGGCGTTGAAATTCAGACGGAACTTGCGGAATGCTTTTTCACACATTTCCCGACCCAAGGAAATGCTGCGTTCTTTTTCCTGAGTCTTGATCCATTGGCGGATGCGTGAACGTGCCTTGACTGTTTTGACGAAGTTAAGCCAGTCCTTGGATGGGTGGTGACCTTTGGCGGTCACGACCTCGACGATTTGACCGGTTTGAAGCTCATACTTGAGGGGCACCATGCGGCCGTTGACCTTGGCGCCCACACATTGGGCCCCGACTTCCGAGTGGATCAGATAGGCGAAATCAACCGGAGTCGCACCTTTGGGCAGTGACTTGATTTCTCCTTGCGGAGTGAACACATAGACTTCGTCGGGAAACAGATCGATGCGCACATTCTCCAGAAACTCATTGGGATCCCGGAATGCTTCCTGGTTTTCCACCAGGTTTTGCACCCAGGCGAAGGTTTTGGAGACATTTTCGTCGATGACCTTGCCCTCTTTGTAGCTCCAATGGGCGGCGATGCCGGATTTGGCCACCCGGTCCATTTCACGGGTACGGATCTGAATCTCGATTCGTTCGCCGAAGGGGCCGATAACTGTCGTATGCAGGCTCTGATACATGTTCGGCTTGGGCATGCCGATGTAATCCTTGAATTTTTTGGCGATGGGGCGCCACAGGCTGTGCATCAAGCCCAAGGCTTCATAGCACTGGGGAATGGTGTCCAAAATGATCCGGAAGGCGATGATATCGTAAATTTCTTCAAAGGGCAGGTTCTGAATGCGCATTTTTTGGTGAATGCTGTAAAAATGCTTGTAGCGGCCGAGAACATCGGCTTTCAGGTGGTTTTCCTGGAGTTTTTTTTCGATATAGCGTTTGACGGTCTCGACATAGTTTTCCCGGTCTTCTTTGTCCTTGGCCACGCGGTTGCGCAACCCCTCGTAAGCCTCGGGATCCAGGTACTCAAACGAGCGGTTCTCCAGTTCGTTTTTAATCCAGTAGATACCGAGGCGCGCGGCGATGGGCGCGTAGATGTCGATGGTTTCCTTGGCGATTTTTTTCTGCTTGACTGCGCTTTTATGAAATTGAAGGGTGCGCATGTTGTGCACGCGGTCGGCGAGTTTGATCAGGATTACCCGGATATCATCGGCCATGGCCAGCAGCATCTTGCGAATGCTTTCCGCTTCCCGGGCCTGGGCGCTGTTAAACGGCAGTTTGCTTAACTTGGTAACGCCGGAAACGATGTGCAGGACGTCGTGACCGAAGATGTCTCCGATTTCTTCTTCCGTGGCGTGGGTATCTTCGATCACGTCGTGGAGCAACCCCGCGGCGATACTCACCGAATCGAGCTTCATATCGGCCAGGATGCCGGCCACTTCTAAAGGGTGGGAGAGATACGGCTCACCGGACAGGCGCATCTGTCCATCATGGACGCGGGCCGAGAAGATATAGGCCCGGTCGATGATATCCACATCCGCATCGGGATGGTTTTCGGTGACCTTATCGAGGATGTCGGTGATTCGAATCATGGTCAATAGGCTTTGGCAAAGACCACCCGCGACTCACTGGGTTTTCCGCAACAAATACAAGCGCCTTTTTCTTCTGTGGCCTCAAGGGGGATGCAACGGATGGTGACGTTGAGGTCTTCCTTGATTTTTGCCTCACACGCCCCGTCTCCACACCAATGAGACATGGCAAAGCCACCGTGGATTTCCGGTTTTTCTTGATTTTGCGGTGTGAACCAGTCGTAAAAATCCCCGCGATCGTCTATTTCGCGGGTATTCGCATCCCTGAATTGGCAGGCGCGTTCAAACAGGTGGGTCTGTATATCCTCCAGGATGGTCGTCAACTGGCCAATGAACGCGTCACGCTTCATGGCCGTTTTATCGCGATGGGATTTGTCGCGGCGGCCCACGAATACGGAATCACCGGCAATATCCCGGGGGCCGATCTCCACGCGAATGGGAATTCCCTTTTTAATCCAGTCCCATCCCCGGGCACCACCGATGTCCCGATCGTCGATTTCAACGACGACGTCTCTGCCTGCATAACGAATGTCTCGCAATGCGGAAGCAAGCCCGTTTATGTAATCCATCACCTTCTGGCGGTCTTTCGGGCTTCGGTAAATGGGCAGCAAAACCACGTGCGCCGGTGAGACCCGAGGCGGCATGATGATGCCGTCATCATCCCCATGGGTCATGATCAGGCCGCCAATCATGCGGGTGGACGTTCCCCAGGAAGTGGTCCAGGCATAGGCCTCGGTTTCGTTTTCGGTCTGGAATCGGATATCAGAGGCCTTGGCAAAGTTTTGCCCCAGAAAATGAGAGGTTCCGGCCTGCAGGGCCTTGCGGTCCTGCATCATGGCTTCGATGCACAGGGTATCTACGGCGCCGGGAAACCGTTCGGCGGCGGTTTTGCGTCCCTGGATGACCGGCATGGCCAAATAATCCTGAACCATGCGTGTGTAAACCTCGAGCATCATGTGGGTACGTTCGATGGCCTCGCTATCCGTGGCATGGGCGGTATGCCCTTCCTGCCATAAAAATTCGCTGGTGCGCAGGAAAATCCGTGTACGCATCTCCCACCGCACCACATTGGCCCATTGATTGATCAATAGCGGCAGGTCTCGGTAGCTGCTGACCCATTTGGAAAAGGAGTCGCCGATAATGGTTTCCGATGTGGGGCGCACCACCAACGGCTCGGTGAGGGGACCACCGGGGGCTAATCTACCGTTGGCGGCCTGTTCCAACCGGTGATGAGTGACCACGGCACACTCCTTGGCGAAGCCTTCCACGTGATCGGCTTCTTTTTCCAGGAAACTGACGGGAATAAAGAGCGGAAAGTAGGCGTTTTTCACCCCCGTGGATTTGAACATGCGGTCCATCTGAGCCACGATGTTTTCCCACAGCGCGTATCCCCATGGCTTGATGACCATGCAGCCCCGAACCGGGGAGCGCTCGGCCATGTCAGATGCTTTGATGACTTGCTGATACCATTCTGGATAGTCCTCCACCCGGGAAGGCGAAATCGCATTTTTCGGTTGTTTTCCCATTGCTTGTCCTGCCTGTTTGCTAATGCCCATCGATCATGCTGGTCATCGGTATCTGACTATCTGACTGTCCGCTAACCAATAAAGGATTCAATGCGGCTTGGTTTGCTGTTCGAATTCGTCCACGGCTTCCAGTAACACGTCCACCAGCCGCTCTTGAGGAAATTTTTTAACCACGTTCCCTTTTTTAAACAAGATCCCCACCCCGTTGCCACCGGCGACGCCAATATCCGCTTCACGGGCCTCTCCGGGACCATTGACGACGCAGCCCATGATGGCCAGTTTGACCGGTACGGTGCGGGGCAGCAGAGCTTTCTCCACCCGATCGACAATATCGAACAGGTCGATATCGCAGCGTCCGCAGGTGGGGCAAGAGATGATTTCCGGTCCCCGGTGACGAATATCCAGCGCGCGCAGGATTTCGTAGCCCACACGGATTTCCTCCACCGGATCGCGCGTAAGCGACACCCGCAAGGTGTCACCGATGCCTTCTGCCAACAGGCTGCCGATGCCCAAGGCCGACTTGACGATGCCGGAATAGAGCGCGCCGGCTTCGGTAACCCCCACATGAAGGGGAAGATCGGTCTGTTGGGACAGCAGCCGGTAGGCCTCGATGGTCCGCGGAACATCGGAGGCCTTGATAGAGATCTTAATATCGTTAAAATCCAGATCCTGCAACAGCGCGGCGTGGCGCAGGGCGCTTTCCACCATGCCGGCGGCAGTGACGCCCGCATGCCGCTCGAGAATATCCTTCTCCAACGAGCCGGCGTTGACACCGATGCGGATGGGGATGCCATGGTCTCGCGCACAATCCACCAGGGCCTTGACATTTTTGCGGCTGCCGATGTTACCCGGATTGAACCGCAGTCCATCGGCGCCGCTTTGGGCCGCGGCGATGGCCAGGCGATAGTCGAAATGGATATCCGCGATCAAGGGAATGGTGATCGCCTGCTTGATGGGGGCAATGGCGGCGGCCGCCGATGGGTCGGGCACGGCCACGCGGATGATCTCACATCCGGCTGATGTCAGTTGTTGGATCTGTTTGACCGTGGCGGCCACATCATCGGTTTTGGTGTTGGTCATGGACTGAACGCTGACGGGGGCCCCGTCGCCGATGGCAACCCCCCCGACCATGATCCGGCGTGTCTTTTTTCGGGTGATGGATAAAGGCATCGTGTTTGTTACCTGGTGGCCGTTAAAACTCAGGCGCCAGCCCCGCAAAACGGGTTGCTGCGCTTTTCGATACCGATGGTCGTGTTGCCCATATGGCCCGGGAAGACCTTTACATCTTCATCGAGCGCGAAAAGCTTGGTTCGAATGCTAGTGATCAAGGTGTCGAAACTGCCTCCCGGAAAGTCGGTTCGGCCAATGGAACCGGCAAACAGGGTGTCGCCGACGAAAACCGCCTTGTGAAGACTGCCGCCATTTTCATACTCGGTATAAAGGCAGATGCCGCCGGGCGTATGACCCGGCGTGTGCAGAACGGACAAGGTATGGGTGCCGAAGGTGATGGTGTCCCCGTCTTCCAGCAGCCGATCGGCCGCCGGAGAATTCTCCGCCCGCATTCCCCACGCGGCTGCCGAGGCCGAAAGCTGGCTCAGCATGGGCGCGTCGGCACTGTGAATCATGATATCGGCACCCGTCACGTCCTTGAGCCGTTTGTTGGCGCCGACGTGATCGAAGTGCCCGTGGGTGTTGATGATATGCTCGACGGTCAACTGGTCGCCAGCCAGGGTGGCTAAAATACGATCCGTATCATCGCCGGGATCAATGACCACGGCCTTGCGGGTCTCTTCACAACCGAGGATAAAACAGTTCGCCTGAATTGGGCCTAGCGGCATTTGACGGATAATCAAGGTGTACCTCCCTAAAAACGGGGGTGCTTCACGGGCATGAAACAATCCCATTTTTGCCTATTCATGTTTGTTTAGTTACATTTCGGCCAGTGTTTTCACGACCATTATATTGAAGGCTCCCGAAAACCGGCCATTGGTCGGTGGAACCGCTATTCACTATCTGTCGGGAAATTTTGAATCTCGTTTCTTTCCATGGCCAGTCGAATGCTGTCCAGGATGCCGTTGATGAACGCACCGGACTCCTCCGTGCCAAAACGTTTGCCCACATCGATGGCTTCGTTGATGGAGACTTTGGGCGGGATGTCGGCGCAATAGAGCAGCTCGAAGACCGCAATGCGCAGGATATTGCGATCCACGCAGGACATGCGTGAAATTTTCCAATTGCTGGAAAACCGCTCGATCATCGTATCGATCGATTGACGATTTTTTCTGACGCCATTGACCAATCGGTGAAAAAACGCACCGGCGGGCTTGTCCTGAGCAAAACAGGTGCAAAAAAGCGCAACGGGATCCTCTTCCGGATCCCGTTGCATGTCCATGTAAAACAAGGCCTGTAGGGCCTGCTCCCTGGATATTCGACGGGTTCCCATTATTTTTTTCCTATACCGTCTCCATCAGATTGGCCATCTCGACGGCGGCCACGGCGGCATCCCATCCCTTATTGCCGGCCTTGGTACCGGCCCGCTCGATGGCCTGTTCGATGGTGTCAGTGGTGAGGATGCCGAAAATAATGGGCAGCTCGGTTTCCATGCTTGCATGGGCGATACCCTTGGAGGCTTCGGCGCAAACATAATCAAAATGAGGCGTGGCCCCCCGAATGACGGCACCCAGGCAGATGATCGCATGGTACTTTTTGCTCTTGGCCATCTTTTGCGCCAAGAGCGGAATCTCGAAGGCACCGGGGACCTTGACGATGTCGATGTCGGTGTCGTTGGCCCCGCTACGGGTCAGGGCGTCTATGGCTCCCCCAATGAGTCTGTCGGTAATAAAATCGTTAAAACGGCTGGCGACAATGCCAAATCGTTTTCCTTTGGCGATCAGGCCGGCTTCGATAGTATTCGGCATAATGCGGTTTCCCTCTCCTTATTGGTGCGTTACGGTTTCTTCAAAACTCAGCGTGTGGCCCATTTTCAGTTTCTTGCATTCCAGATAGCAGCGGTTGTATTCGTTGGGTTCAACCTCGATGGGAACCTGTTCCACAACGCTTAGCCCATAGCCTTCCAATCCGACCATCTTTTTCGGGTTGTTGGTCAACAGGCGCATTTTACGAACCCCCACGTTGACCAGCATCTGGGCGCCGATACCGTAATCGCGCATGTCATCTTTGAACCCCAACTTCAGGTTGGCCTCCACCGTGTCCATGCCTTTGCATCGCTGCAGTTCATAGGCCTTGAGTTTGTTGATGAGACCGATTCCCCGGCCTTCCTGGCGAAGATAAAGAATCACCCCGCTCCCTTCGGCATTGATCATGGCCATGGCTTTGTGGAGCTGATCGCCACAGTCGCAGCGCAGGCTGCCAAAGATGTCGCCGGTCATACATTCCGAGTGGACCCGCACCATGGTGGGCGTTTCCGGATCGATCTCTCCCTTGACCAGCGCGATATGGGTGAGATCGTCGACGTCGTTCTCAAAGGCAATCATTCTAAAATCGCCGCCGTGAAGGGTGGGAATGATCGTCTCCGCGGCGCGGTGAACGAAGCTTTCCTTACGGATGCGGTACTCGACCAGGTCGGCGATGGTACAGATGCCGATGCCATGCGCTTCACTGAACGTTTCCAGGGTCGGCATGCGAGCCATGGTCCCGTCATCGTCCATGATTTCACAGATCACCCCGGCGGGTTTAAGGCCGGCCAGGCGTGCCAGATCCACACTGCCCTCGGTCTGGCCCACGCGTACCATGACGCCGCCGTCGCGGGCGCGCAAAGGAAAAATATGGCCCGGCCGGGTCAAGTCGCTGGCTTTAGCGTCGTCGGCCACGGCGGCCAGAACCGTCGTGGCACGATCCGCTGCCGATATGCCGGTGGTGACCCCACACTTGGCCTCGATCGAGACCGTGAAACCGGTTTCGAAGGGGCTGGTGTTGTTTACTACCATCATGGGCAGGTTCAATTGGGCACAGCGCTCTTTGGTGAGTGACAGACAGATGAGGCCTCGGCCATATTTGGCCATGAAATTTATCGCTTCGGGGGTAACCTTTTCGGCTGCCATGGTGAGGTCGCCTTCGTTTTCACGATCTTCATCGTCGACGAGGATGACCATTTTGCCATTGCGGATGTCTTCGATGGCCTGTTCGATGGTTATTTTTGGCATGGTGGACGGTATCTCCTGCGGTTCATTGATAATGGCCCAAATCTACGATCAGGGTAAATGTAGGCATCGACCCCGCATTGGCTGATACCTACCATTGCTTTCATGTGGCGTTCGGCATGTTTATCAGATAAACCCCGATTTGGCCAGTAGCGCCATATCGATTCCCCCTTTGGTGGGGACCTCGTCTTGATCCGCCGCTGCCGGTCCCAGCAGAACAAAGCGCTCTACATACTTGCCGATCATATCCGTCTCGATATTCACGCGGTCACCGACTTTTCTGAGGCCAACGGTGGTCAGGCCGGCCGTATGGGGGATGATGCTTACATCGAAGGACGATCCATCGCAACGGTTGATGGTCAAACTGGTCCCGTCCACGGCCACGGAGCCCTTCTCAATCATATAGCGGGCCAGGTGGGGGGGGACCGTGTAAGTGATGATAATGGCATTGGCCAGGGTCCGCCTCTCCTTCAGAACCCCGACACCATCGACATGGCCCGAAACCAAATGGCCATCCAACCGGTCGGATAGCCGCAGAGCACGTTCCAGATTGACCCGGTCACCGATCCTGATCTTGCCCAACACACTGCGTTGCAACGTCTCGGGGGAGACATCCACGGTAAACCGTCGATCCTGAAGAGTGACTGCCGTCAGGCAAGCACCGTTGACGGCAATGCTGTCCCCGATGCGGGTGCCGTCGAGGTCGAAATCGGAAGTGATGGTCAACCGACTGCCCTGGCCGGAAGGGTGAATGGCGGCGATGGTGCCTAAGCCTTCAATGATTCCTGTAAACATGGTCGTAAAATAAGGTGCGAACGGTTGTTGTCAATTGATCAGCGGGGGGTTAGGTAGCCTTCTATCATGATGTCCGGCCCCCATTGCGACAGGGTCAAGTCGTGGACGGCAATGCTTTCCCGCATGGTTTCCGGTCCCGTGCCCCGGCATATGGGGATCCCGTCGTCACCGCCTAATATTTTCGGGGCGTAAAAGAAATGAATCTTATCGACAATACCCGCGGCAAATGCCGTTCCCAGGACGGTGCCGCCCCCCTCGACGAGCAGGCTGGTAATCGCTTCACTGCCCAACTGATCCATCAACCAGGCCAGATCGATGCGGCCATCTTGCAATTCACCCGGCATGACCCGGGCGCCAGCGGCTTCCAATACCCGTCGGCGATCCGCCGGGGCATCCGGTCCACACACCACCCAGGTCGGCGCACTCGATTGCTGGTGCAGCATTTTTGCCGTTGGGGGCAACGATAATCGGGTGTCCAGGATGATGCGCGTCGGATCGGATCCGCTTTGACCCTCCAGGCGGGTCGTCAGGCTAGGATCGTCGGCAATGGCGGTCTGTACGCCGATCATGATGCCATCGACGCTATGGCGAATCCGGTGAACAACGCCGCGAGCCGCCGGACCGGTGACCCATTTGGAATCACCACTGCGGGTGGCGATCCGTCCGTCCAAGGTCGCCGCGCATTTGGCGATGACGAACGGGCGGCCCGTGGTGACCCAGGTAATGAATCCCTCATTGAGCACCCGTGCGTCTTTTTCGCAGATGCCGGTGGTCACGTCTATCCCCTGGTCTTGAAGATATTGATTGCCGCCGCCGGCAACCCCGGGATTGGGATCGGCCATGGCCACCACCACGCGTCTGATGCCGGCCTTCAGAATTTTTTGGGTGCACGGGGGAGTGCGGCCGAAATGATTGCAGGGCTCCAGGGTAACATAGATCGTTGCCCCCCTTGCTTCTTCACCGGCGTCATCAATGGCGTTGACCTCGGCATGCGGGCCACCGACGCGCTCGTGATAACCACGGCCGACAATAACGCCGTTTTTGACCACGACGGCGCCGACCATGGGGTTAGGCGATGTCCATCCCCGTCCTTTTTCGGCCAGGGACAACGCCTTTTGCATGAATGTTTGGTCGTCCATGGGCGTTAAGCCATACTCAAAAGGGTGTATTTGTCTTCCATCATTTTTCTATCCGCCGGGTCGAAACCATTTTTGCCCTTACGAATTTGCAGGGCTCAACAGCCGCTTGAGCTCCAATACAAAATCCTCTACATCCTTGAATTCCCGGTATACCGAGGCGAAACGGACGTAGGCGATGTCGTTGAGTACATGTAGTTTGGCCATCACCCGTTCGCCAATATCGTGGGAAGGGATCTCTTTCTCGCCGATTTCCCGCAGATCCCGTTCCAACTCGTCGATAAATTCCTCGATGACGTTCATGCTGATGTCCAGTTTTTGGCAGGCCTTACGGATCCCGGACCCGACTTTTTCCCGACTGAAGACTTCCCGCCGGCCATCTTTTTTAATGATCATGATGGGAATTTCTTCGATATGCTCGTAAGTCGTGAAGCGTCGGGTGCAGTCGATGCATTCCCGGCGGCGCCTTATGGCGGTACCGTCCTTGCTGACCCGGGAATCGATCACCTTGTTATCAAGCTCACCGCAAAATGGACATTTCATACATTCCCCCTCCCGCTAACGTTGACGGCTATCGCTATGTTCGACGAATCCGGTATTATTCGTCCCCCGTTAAACTGATGGTGACCGACAATGTGGTTGGCGATAACTGCCGACAGGCAACGCCGGCCTGATCAAACATGGTCTTGGAGGCACGAACGATATCGGTATCGGCATATTTATCGGACAGGTAGACCACTTCCTGAATCCCTGCCTGAATAATCACCTTGGCGCACTCATTACAAGGGAACAGGGCCGTATACATGATGCAGTTGGTCAGATTGCCGGGCACGCTGTTCAGAATGGCATTAAGCTCCGCGTGGCAGACATACGGGTATTTGGTATCGATCCACTCTCCCTCGCGGCACCATGGCAACGTGTCGTCGGAACAGCCAGTGGGAAAACCGTTGTATCCCACACCGACAATGCGTTTCTGGCGATTGACGATGCAGGCCCCCACCCGGGTGTTGGGGTCCTTGCTGCGCTGGGCCGACAACAGGGCCACGGCCATGAAATAATCGTCCCAGGAAAGATAGTCTGATCGTTTGCCGCTTGCGGGTTGTTTCATGGGCACCATTCCTGAATCTTTCTAAGCGTCTGTCGGCGGATAGAGGGGAAACGCATCGCAAAGGGCCTGCACCCGGTCGCGTGTCTTTTTCAGCACGCTCTCATTTTGCGGATCGTGCAACACATCGCTGATGAAACCGGCGACGATTTTCATCTCGTTTGGCATCATTCCCCGGCTTGTCAAATAGGGGGTGCCTAAGCGGATACCGCTGGTGACGTTGGTTTTGCGGGTATCAAAGGGAATCGCATTCTTGTTGACCGTGATGCCGGCGCGGCCCAGGGCCGTTTCTGCGTCCCGCCCGGTAACGTCCAGGCGGCTGAGGTTGACCAGCATGAGGTGATTGTCCGTGCCACCGGAAACCAGGTCGATTCCGTGGCCCATGAGTGTCTCGGCCAGGGTGGCCGCATTGGCCAGTATATTCTTCTGATACTCACGAAAGGGGGCTCCCAACGCCTCCTTGAAGGCGACAGCCTTGGCCGCGATGACGTGCATTAGGGGCCCGCCTTGGATACCGGGAAACACCTGGCTGTTGATCTTTTTTCCACAGGCTTCGCGGGCCAGAATCAATCCGCCGCGGGGACCACGCAGGGTTTTATGCGTGGTCGAGGTGACCACGTCGCAATGGGGAATCGGGGACGGGTGGACCTCGGCGGCCACCAGGCCGGCAATATGGGCCATGTCCACCATCAGCAGGGCTTCCACCGAACGGGCGATTTCGGCAAGAGCCACGAAGTCGATAAATCGTGGATAGGCACTGGCGCCGGCCACGATCATCCTGGGGTGATGCTTCTCGGCCAATTGCTCGACCTGGTCGTAATCGATGGTTTCCGTTTCCCGGCTCACGCCATAGTGAACGAAACGGAAAAGCCGACCGGAAAAACTGACCTTGGATCCGTGGGTCAGGTGGCCGCCATGGGCCAGATCCATACCCAGGATCGTGTCCCCGGGGTCGAGCAGGGCAAAATAGGCTGCCATATTCGCCTGGGAGCCTGAATGGGGTTGAACGTTGGCCGTGTCTGCCCCATACAGTGCCAGAGCCCGATCGATGGCCAGCTGCTCGGCTTGATCCACAAATTCACAGCCGCCGTAATATCGTTTTTCAGGATAGCCTTCGGCATATTTATTGGTCAGAATGCTGCCCTGCGCCGCCATGACTGCGCGGCTGGCGATGTTTTCAGAGGCAATCAATTCTAAATGGGAGTGCTGGCGTGCCGCTTCGTCTTCGATAACCTTGGCAATCTCAGGATCGATATTGCGAATTACATCTGTATTCAACGTTGACTCTCACTTTCTATCGGGATTTCAAATCGTATCAAACATATCCAGTCGCCGCTGGTGTCGGCCGCCTTCGAATGGGGTTTCCATCCAGGTTCTCAGGATTTCCAAGGCCAGAATGTCGCCGATCACCCGCCCCCCCATGACCAAAATATTGGCATCGTTATGCCGACGGCTCATGGCGGCTGAAAACAGATCATTACAAAGGGCGGCGCGCACATGAGGGTATTTGTTGGCCACCATGGACATCCCCAGCCCGGTGCCGCAGATTAAAATGCCGCGGTCGAATTCACCAGATGAAATTTTTTCGGCTACGGTTTTGCCGGTCTGCGGGTAATCCATGGATGTTTCACTATGGGTGCCCACATCGGTGACCGCAATGCCTTGGTCGGCCAGGGCTGATTTGAGCGTTTCCTTTAAGCGATAGGCCGCGTGGTCGCAACCGATGATGATCCGTTTCAGGGAGGATGATTCGGTCATGATACTGGCTTCCTTTCAATAGCAAAGTATCAACAAAATAGCTAACATGTCTACATATCCATAACGTGAGGTCATCGCAAGGAAAAAAATGGCCTGGGGCGCTGTGTGTCGGCGATCGCGTGCTGCTTATCATGAATTGTTGGATCGTTCTGATGAGAATGACCCAATCACTGGGGAAAGCGTGGGTGCGATTAGGGGGGCTTGAATGGCCGAATTTTACCTTATTGAAGCGTATCGTGGGTACGCTCACCGTTAAACAAACGAATCATGTGCCCATATAAATATTCTTCGGCATAGTAAACCGGTGTATGCCCATACTTGTCGGCGATCGTTGGATCGGCGTTGTATCGCAGTAATATTTCCGCAACATCCACAAAAAGGATAATTAGCGTTGATTCATCTGTAATAGTGGTGGTCAGCAGCTCCGGCCGACAATTTTTGTTTTGGATTTAGACGCTCCCCATCTAAACAAGAAAAATGAACATTTCAACATTGAAATGTAGTGACACTATTTAAGTGCCCCATAAAATTATGGCTCGTAACGTTTGAACACCAGACTTGCATTCGTTCCGCCAAAGCCGAAAGAGTTGGACATGGCATAGGTCAGGTCTGCCCTGCGGGCAATCTTCGGCACATAATCCAGATCACATTCATCGCCTGGATTCTCCAGATTGATGGTGGGCGGGATGATTCCGTTTTGCAAGGCCAATACGGTAAACGCGCCTTCAATTCCACCGGAACCACCCAGAAGATGACCGGTCATGGATTTGGTGGAGGAGATCGGAAGGCTTTTGGCCGAGTTTCCGAATACCTTTTTGATCGCCCGGGTTTCATAAAGATCGTTGAGCGGGGTGGATGTGCCGTGGGCATTGATGTAATCGACGGCATCACAGGGAATACCGGCAGAATCGATGGCGGCCTGCATGCATCGGATCATGCCATCGCCGTCCGGGCTGGGGGAGGTCATGTGGTATCCGTCGCCGCTTTGCCCGTAACCGACCATTTCCGCCAGGATGGGGGCGCCCCGTTCCAAGGCATGTTCCAGTTCCTCCAGAATCAATATTCCCGCGCCCTCGCCAACAATGAACCCGTCGCGATCACGGTCGAATGGCCGGGATGCATGCTGAGGATCGTCATTGCGGGTCGACAGGGCTTTCATGGCATTGAAACCGGCGATGCAGGTCGGGGTAACGACCGATTCCACCCCTCCCGTGATCATGGCGTCGGCTTGGCCACGCAAGATCGTGTTGCAGGCGTCGCCGATGGCATGGGAACCGGCGGCGCAGGCCGTGGCAACGGAAATGTTGGGCCCCTTGGCACCCAAATGGATGGAAATCATACCCGGCGCCATGTTGCCGATGAGCATGGGGATGAAAAACGGGCTGCATCGCTTGGGGCCTTTTTCCTGTACCGTGCGGGCGGTCAACTCCAGCATCGCCAGCCCACCGAGCCCGCATCCGGTGATGACACCGATGCGTGGCCCATTTTTTTCATCGATGGCCAGACGGGCGCTTTCAACGGCCATTCGGGACGCCGCTACGGCATAAGCGATGAACTTTTCCGTGCGCCTAGCCTCTTTTTTGGGAAGGAAATCCTCTGGGTTAAAATTCTTCACCTCTCCTGCAATCGTGGTGGTAAATCCGGTGGTGTCGAAGCTTGTTATTTCACCAATTCCCGAGCGGCCCTCACACAGGGCCGACCAAGTTTCATCGACGCCGATACCCAGCGGTGTTACGAGACCCAATCCGGTAATGACAACCCGTCTGCTCAACGATTTTTCCCCTTTGACACAATGTAATTGTTAATTTTTAATTCTTAATTTTGAATGAAGGAATACTGCTCTTTTTATGACCTGCGAAAATGCCAAAGTCGTTAATTCAACACTCAAAATTTTCAATTCAACATTAATATCAGTGCTCCTTGATATAATCGAAGGCATCTTTGACGGTGACCATTTTTTCGGCATCTTCGTCTGAAATGTCCACGTCGAACTCCTCTTCCATGGACATGATCAATTCGACCAGGTCAAGGCTGTCGGCGCCAAGGTCATCGACAAAGGATGCTTCCGGAACCACTTCGGAAATATCGACACTCAATTTTTCAGCAATGATTTTTTTGACTTTATCTTCTACAGACATGGGATTCTCCTTTCATGAATTGAAAAATGCAAAATTATCAATTTAAAGGCGGCACCGTGGCGGGCGGCCCGCACGCCACTGGCGGTCCTTTTCATCCTTAGATGCGTTACATGTACATCCCGCCGCTGACATGGATCACCTGGCCGGTGATATAATCCGCGGCCGGGGAGGCGAGGAATGCGACCACACCGGCAACGTCTCCCGGGGTCCCGATGCGGCCCATGGGAATCTGATCGAGCATGGCCACCTTGGCCTTGTCACCCAACTGATCGGTCATCTCGGTGTCGATATATCCGGGGGCCACGGCGTTGACGGTGATGTTGCGGCTGGCCAGTTCCCGGGCCACGGACTTGGTCAGACCGATGATGCCTGCCTTGGCGGCCGAATAATTGGCTTGTCCGGGATTCCCGGAAACGCCGACGACCGAGGTGATATTGATGATGCGGCCGTAGCGCTGTTTCATCATGGCCTTGGCGGCCACTTTCATGCAGTTGAAGGTTCCCTTCAGGTTGATATCGATCACCGCGTCCCAGTCGGTTTCTTTCATGCGCACCAGCAGCCCATCGCGGGTGATGCCAGCGTTGTTGACTAGTACGTCGATACGACCGGCTTCCTTGAGAATCATGCCCAGGTAGTCGGCCACGGCGGCATCCGAGGAGACGTCCACCGGATGGAAGCACGCCTTGCCGCCGGCGGCGACCACGTCGTCGGCAGTCAATTGAGCCGCTTCGGCATTGCTGTTGTAGTTGAAATAGACGGTGGTCCCCGGCGAACTCAGCGTCGTGCAGATCGTGCGTCCGATGCCACGAGAACCACCGGTGACCACGACGATGCGATCGATGGATTCACTCATGACGCCCTCTCGAAAATGTGATCGGCAATCTGGTCCATGTCATCGATCACGCCCCGGGCACTGTTTTCCAAGGCAGGCAGATCGAGTGATGCCACGAAGTCGTCGACGGCAGCCGTATCGGTACCTTCGCTACCCCAGGCGATCAAGCGGGCCTGTTGAGCAACCAATTGGGCACAGGTGCCGGCGAAGACGCGCGCCGTTGCCAGGCTGATGTCGTCGGCCTGATTGGCGGCAAGGCAACCCATGGCGTGGCCGACCTCCACGTGGGCCATCATATCGGCCAGGGCGAACATCACTTGTTGATGGCGCGTAAGGCGATTGACATGGGCAAAATCGATGGCGCGGTTCAGCGCTCGGGCACTGGCAGCAACGGTTGCGCAACCGGCCTGAGCGCAATCGGCATGACATTTTTCAAGGTCCTGAGCCATGTTTTCGTAATAGGCACCCTTGCTTTTGCGTGCTTTTTTCCAACGGAAGGTGGAAATAATGTTTTGCTGAATCTCGCTGGTTCCCTCGTAGATGCAGGTGATTTTTACGTCGCGTTTGATTTTTTCCACGCCGAATTCGGTGATATAGCCATAGCCGCCCAGGGCTTGCATGGCATCATCCGCCGCTCGGTTGGCCGATTCGGTGGTGAACAGCTTGGCGATGGATCCTTCGACCTGCAGATCGTCGTCTTCCGTGTCCAGACGTTTGGCGACTGCCTCGATATACGCGGCGGCGGCCTTCATATTGACCCAGTGGGGAACGATCAATTTGTTGGTATAGCCTTTTTTCTCGGAAAGGGGGGAGCCGAACTGTACCCGTTCCTTGGCGTAGGGGATAGCGATTTCCAAGGCGGCCTCGCCGGCGCCCAGGGCCATGGCGGCCACCATGAGCCGGGTGTAGCCAAATACCTGGTTGGCCTGCTTGAGACCCTTGCCGGGCGTCTCGCCGATCATGTTTTCGACCGGTACAACCACGTCCGTGAAGGTCAGGGGGGAGGTGTTGGATGCCCGGATACCATGCTTTTCCTCACCCTTGTGTTGTTTGAATCCGTCGGTGCCTTTCTCGACAACGAAAAAGGTCGGCCCCTCCGGTGTCTGGGCCAGCACGGTCACGAAATCGGCATAGCCGCCGGTGGAAATGAACTGCTTGGTTCCATTTATTTTATACCCGGTAATGGTCCCGGCGTCATCCGTTAGCGGTTCGGCTTTGGTCTTGAGCGATGCCAGGTTGCTGCCGGCTTCCGGTTCGGTGACGGCGTAGGCTACCAGACTCTCGCCTTCGGCGACGGCCCCCAGCCATTTTTCCTTTTGTGCCGCCGTTCCGCCGACGATAATGGGGTCTGAACCCAACTGGATGGCGAAAAAGGCCGTGCCCACACCGAGGCAAATTTTACACATTTCCCGCGTGACAACGCAGCAGTCCACGGCACCGCCACCCATACCGCCGTATTCCTCGGGGATAAAAAGCAATTGAAGCCCGATTTCAGGACTCAGCATTTCCCGAATGGCCGTCTCGGGAAAAATTTCATCCCGATCCCATTCCAGCACGGATTGTTTGGTGAGCAGACGTTGGGACAACTGGTGAATGGTATCGACCACCATTTGTCTTGTTTCTTCGTCCAAACCACCGCCCTGTGGACGATGGATTCCGGTATCAGTCATATTGGCTTTCCTCTTGAAATTCAATGGGTCAGGCGTTTTTCAAGCTCACCTGATTTTGGCTTACAACAATCCTGCGCACCCCATTGCGGGTGAAGGTGTCGGTTTATTTGTTCCCCACCCCAAATTTTCGATACCGCCCCGGCCGTAACAACCGGTCATGCCTTCGGCGCTAAAGACGCGGAAAGAATGCTTTGTCCATTATGGGACTATATTTGGGCGCGTATTCGAGTCGCGGTAAGCGAAGCGTATTTGGAATGGTCGCGGCCTGCCACAACGCAAAAAGACGCGTTTTAATTAAGCGCGCGAGGATAACACATTTTTTCCACGGCCCTCTGGCTGGTCATCAATCCTCGTCTTTGGCGATAACGCTTTTCCCATTGTATTCACCACATTCGGGGCAAGCGTGGTGGGGAAGCTTGGCTTCACCGCATTCCGGGCAAACGCTTACCTGGGGGGCATCAATTTTCTTGTGAGTGCGTCGCTTGTCGCGTTTTGACTTGGATGTCTTATGCTTCGGTACAGCCATTAGTGATCTCCTAATATATTGAAACTATTAATAAATGTCCAGAATCAGCAGGGTTTCAAAAACAGTCCGCCTCTAGTAATTAAAATGCCGAGGAATGTCAAGGGTTTTCCTGAAAATCTTTTCCGGTGTCCCCTTGTTCCCCCTCTGGTGATGTGATATTGAGTGGCCGGCAAGCGGCCGGTGATGAGGAAGGTGATAATCATCGTAATGAATTACAATATGTTAACATGAATATCGGTTGATGTCCCTATTGGATTCGCATCTAGTCGGTAATGATTGCAGATGGCGATTCAAGGACACCGATGGATGATATCCCGGAGCCGGTAATACTGACAAATATCTTAGTTTTTTACTAGGTGTGTAGTTTTCAATCCATTTAACTAATCAAGAAGGTGAATCAGCATGAATCCCATTATCACTCGATTTCCACCAAGCCCAACGGGTTACCTGCATGTGGGCGGTGCACGGACGGCGTTGTTTAACTGGTTGTATGCTAGGAATAAAAAAGGTAAGTTTGTCTTACGCATCGAGGACACCGATAGCGTCCGTTCCACCCAGGAATCGGTGGATGCCATTTTCGAGGCGATGCAGTGGCTGGAACTCGATTGGGATGCGGGACCCTTTTTTCAGACTCAACGTTTTGATCTGTACCAGGAGTACCTGCAGAAATTGCTGGACTCGGGCGATGCCTACTACTGCACCTGCACCCCCGAGGACGTGGAGGCCATGCGCCAGAAAGCCAAGGCCGAGGGGGGCAAACCCAAATACGACGGCCACTGCCGGAACCGGGGACTGCCCAAATCGGAAAATGCCGTGATTCGCTTCAAGTCGCCTTTATCCGGCACCACGGTGGTGGCGGATGCGATAAAAGGCAATATCGTCTTCCAAAACAGCGAACAGGATGATTTCGTGATCTGCCGCAGCGACGGGACCCCCACCTATAATTTTGTCGTGGTCGTGGATGATATCACCATGGGCATCAACACGGTTATCCGTGGCGATGATCATGTGATGAACACGCCCAAACAGATTTTGCTTTACAAGGCGCTGAAAGCCCCCCTGCCGGTGTTTGCCCATGTGCCAATGGTATTGGGCAAAGACAAAACCAGGCTTAGCAAACGTCATGGGGCCATGTCGGTGACGGCTTATCGCGATATGGGCTTTCTGCCCGATGCATTTATCAATTACCTGGTTCGGCTGGGGTGGTCCCATGGCGATCAGGAGTTTTTTTCCCGCCAGGAACTCGTGGAGAAATTTAATCTGGAGAATATCGGAAAGTCGGCTAGCGTATTCGATATGGACAAACTGACCGCGCTGAACGCCGATCACATCCGGGCTGCATCCGTGGCCGAGTTGGCCCCGCGGGTCCTGCCTTTCCTGCAGGCCAAGGGATATGATGCGGCCGATGATGCGTACCTGACCGGCGTCATCGAAACCTTGCATCAGCGCAGCAAGACGCTGGTGGAAATGGCCGACAGTGCGCATTTCTATTACCGTGAGGATGTTCGACCGTACGACGAAAAAGCGGCCAAAAAATTTCTCAAACCGGAAATCGTCCCGGTCCTGACCGCTTTGGCGGAACAGCTGGAGGCCCTCGACGATCTATCTGAAAGCCAACAGGAGACGGTTTTTAAACGCATCATGGAGCAAACGGGCCTCGGTTTCGGCAAAATCGCCCAACCGGTGCGCGTGGCCCTGACCGGCACCACCGTCAGCCCCGGCATTTTTGAAATGATCACCGTGCTGGGGAAAAAGCGCATCAAATCGCGCCTTTTGGCAGCCGTTGAATTCATCGAATCGGCGGCAGACTGACGCATGTCCCGTCAATTAAAACTTGACTCCGGTAACGCTTTTGTGTAAACGAGCAGCACTCAGTTGCTGGGGGATCGTCTAATGGTAGGACAGCGGACTCTGACTCCGTCAATCAAGGTTCGAATCCTTGTCCCTCAGCCAATATGAAATCAAGGGGTTACAACTCGGCGAGTTGTGACCCTTTTTGCTTTTTATGGCCCCGTGTAAGCGCTGTGTAAGCAAATTTGATCAATGTGTTGGGTAAGGCTTGATCTATTAATCCAGGTCAACGGCCCATGTGATCACCAATCACCGGCCGATGACAGTTATAGAAATTGTCGACTTGACGCCCACCCCAACCTGAACGAAAATCAATCCAGGGATACCCCACTGTCCTGGACGGTTATTTCTGATCAGCTCTGAATCTCGAACCCCTATTCGGGCAAGGCTGTAATGGTCTTGCCCGTCTTTTTTTTTGATCCTGGATATGAGTCAGATTTCTTGGCGACTGTGGGGTTGGGATAGACAGATGAAATATGAACGAAGATCGAACCTGGGAATAGGTATTGATATCTTTACCGGCTTAGGAACTAATGTCGCGCGGGATATATCAATTTATAACAAGTTATAAAAATAAGAGGCCAACCACCAGATGTTGTGGTTGGCCTCTTTTATTCTAATGTCCACCTTCATAGCAGCAATCTCAAGGTCCTCTATCACTGCTGTATGTCGAGTCTGTTTCACGGATCAGTTATAATTGATGCAGGCTTATCGAGTCACAGTAAAATGGCATTCCTTTGTATTTTTTTAAGGCTGCTAACCGTTCGTGTTTCAACCCTCAATCGAGTATTTGGTTAGAATAGATAGGGAACTGAAGGTGCTTCCACCAGTTTGATTCGGGGTTTTGAAACCAATGGAACCGGCTGGCCATTAATCTGCTGAAGATTGAATATTCCATCCACCTGCACCCACTGGTCATTGACGAACTCATCTCCCTTATCAGAATCCAGTGCGATCGCCAAAGGTAACGCGTCCGCGGCGCAGCAATTGATCAAGAAACGATACACTGCCATGTCCTTACCGCCGAAATGCGGTTTGAGTTGATCATCACGTAAAATCATTCCTGTGATGATCACCCGATGTCCTTTATAAAGATTAGGATTGAGACAAATTTCAAGGATCGTTCGCTCCTGAGGCGCTCCTTCCTGAGGGTATTCCAATTCTTCCGGTGGTACTTTAACAGCCGGACTGTTTTTAGATCCTTTTGAGGAAAGCATGGGTCGCGCCTGCCGGCTTATGGTCCCGTTATTCGTTCCGGTGAATCTTTTTTTAAACGCTTGATTACCCAGCATGGTGTCAGGCACGGCTATCGAATACAAGACTGGGACTAAAAGAACCAGGGCACGCAAAATAGCAGACACATCAATCTCTTTTGATTTTTGACGAAACATAGCCGTGAGCATGAAGCCCATGGCGACAAAGTGCGCCACGGCCAAAAACAGGCCAAATTCAGGCCGTAGGAAAGCCACATACCTACCGCTGGCCAAAAGATAGATCAGAAAACCGGTCCAGATGGCGAATACAGTCGGATGCAACCAGCGCTTGAGATGTTCGTCCGGCGATTTCATTGCAACACCCCATTTATCATCTCAAGGCCGACCGCAATAATCAGAACCCCCGCAAAAATAAGTGTTGATAGGACAACAATGGCTTTTCGTTTAAAAACGCTTTGATACATGAGCAAAAGTTTGAGGTCGAACATAGGACCGGTCAACATAAAGGCCATTTGAGCAGGTAAGGACATCAACCCTTGAAAAGACGAGGCAATGAAAGCGTCCGCCTCGGAGCACAGGTTGAGCAGGATCGCCAGAGCCATCATCAATATCATGGACAATGCTGGAGCGGATGACAAGCTCAGAAAGCTCGAACGGTCGATATAGGTCTGCGCCAGTGCAGCGATGAAAGCTCCAATGATAAGATAGTGCCCCACTGCTAAAAAATCATCAAACGCGTGGGCAAAGGCCGCCCCGGCCTTGTCGACCCAGTCAACCAATGCCAGGTGACTGTGACCGCATTCACATGCCGTGGTATTGTCAGATTGTTTTGTGATTATCAGAGAAGCGTGCGGTGTTCCGGAATCCGCACCGCCACGAGGATGCCCCAAAAGATGGTCATGGCAGCCGCAGGATAAGGCATTGTTTTCGAGAGCGGCACCGTTGTCCTTGATGGCCCCAGAGCCAGCAAACAATCTGCCCATGAGTAGTCCGATGACAACAGCAAGACCATACCCCAAACCCAGGCGCAGAATGACGATGCGCCAATCAAACGCATAGGCCAGGGCCGTTGATGCCGCTACGATAGGATTCACGATAGGACCACCTAAAAGATAAGCAATCGCGGCGGAAAACGGCAGACCCTTCCGGATCAAACGGCGTACCACCAGCACGACCGCGCATTCACAAACTGGAAAAACAATCCCTGCGGCAGCCGCAAGACATACAGTCAGCCAGCCATTGCGGGGTAAGAAGGTGGCCATGCGCTCCCGGCTGACGAAGGCTTCAATAAACCCGCCAACAAGTGAGCCAATCAGCATAAATGGAATGGCTTCAAGTACGATACTGATAAACACAATAGCCAAGGAGCCAAGGGAACTGGACTCTGAGCCTGAGGGCAGAAAAAAGAGGGAGACGGCCAGGAAGAGGGCGGGGAGGTAATCGATTGAACTGCCACGGGTGGAGTCTTTATATTCGCTGCCCATGGCGTGGGGGATTGGGTTCGTTTGAAGGGGTTTTCTCATAACAGGTTCTGTCTGTTCTCTGGTGTGATCGTGAATCGTTTTCAACCTTTTCGTCCATCGTATAGAGAAGTGCAAGGGCCGTAACGGGTACCCATGGCCCAATTATCGGCCCAAGCGGGAAAAAAGATAGAACTGTCAACGCTGAAAGCTAAATCGTTCTGCCTGGAATCAATTTTTTATTGAGGGCGTCGGCGATTCTTCTGCCCGAGTGCCTTGACCCAGCGATGTTTCTTGCCGACGGACCGATTTGAAGTTCCGAAAGGGGGCCGGTAACGAAAATCCGTTCATGCCAATCGTGGGACGGTCCGGTCAGCGGAAATCCGCAGGCAGCCGTTTTCAGATTGAATTCTTTGATGGCCTGCTCGATAAGCCCGTTTCCCGGACGCGTTTCCGTAAAACCGGTGGCCAGGATTATTTTTTGACAGCGGTATTGGCCATGCCGCCCGTTTATCACAATGCTACCGTGCTGGCATGTCGCGTCGGTGATCTCGTCAACGATGCAGGCAAGTTGATTCTGCGTCGTTGCTTTCTCCAATACCAACTTTATATCCCTGGGAACACTGCCTTTGGCCCGGGCAGCTGTGATCTGCAACCGTCGCTGGTCAATGGATTGCAGGCAGAACCGTTCGGGATGTTTCGGACCCAGCCAGCCGGGTTCAAAATCGAAATCATTGACGAGAACCTCCTTACGGGAGATCAATAAAACCGCATCGTCCTGTTTCTCAGCAATTTTTAGGGAGAGTTGCGCCCCACTGATCCCGGCACCAATCACCGCGACAGGCCCCCTGGCCTGAACATCTTCCTGGCAGAAGTCGGGATCGAACACATGCTCTACCATTGCCCCCTGATCCTTGCGGCAGCTCGCCCACGGCGGCCAGTACGGTGCCTCGCCCATGCCCGGTGCAAGCAGGACGAAGCGGGCAGGGATCGTCTCCGATGATTAATACGTCGAGCATTGTTCATCTTTCTTGGTCAGGTGCGCCAGAGGATCCGCTGATGATGTTTCGGCAAAAAAAAGCACTCGGTCGAACGGCCCAAAATGCCCATTCTCGGCGGCCAATGCAAAAAAAATCGTATCGTTCGTATCGGATGAATCGCTCCGGCGTAACCCCCATGACCTGGTAGTATGATGACTTAGCGATTCCTTCTCTGGTTTCGGTCAGGTCGATAACCTGTTCACCAATTTCGCACCAAGCATGCAGAATCCAGGATCCCTGATGATTAAGCCAACCGTGAATGACGACGGCATCGCCGTTTTCGCTGGTCACCTCCAGTGTCGCTTCAAAGTATTTTCCGGTGTGTGCCTGTCTGGGCGTCAGTGTTATCATTGCTGCCTTTCTCCGTTTAGGGCGATCAAAATGGCACCCAGGGCATTGCCGACCTCGAAATGGGGTGGGAAAATGGCCTGGGTCTCGAGCTTTTCAGCCACCTCGGGCAGCAAATGGCGTGCTGCGGCGCCCACGATGGGAACGTCGAGTTTGAAACGGCTTGAAACAAGGCGAAGATTCTGGTTGGTCGTAGAAAATGCGTATAGCGACCGGCCGGTCTGCTTGTAGAACGCATAATTCAAAATGGCGTCGGCAATTTTCTGCTGCGTCGCTTCGAGTACCCTATTGCAAAAGTCCTCAATCGTCTCTCCCCTTTTATTCGCCAGAATTCGGGCACCGGCAGTCGATGTGGCCGCGTTCCCGATTTGAACTTTACCAAGCACATGGAGCGCGTCGGTCGGCGTAAATCCCACCGATGAAATTCGACCTTTGAAGGCCAGCTCTTCCAGCCGCCGGTCCAGGCTGAATTCGGAAATGCCCGACCGGCGATCAGATCCGCTGGTGTTGACCCGCCCTGTTGTTCGAGAAATTGCATGACGGGGTCCATGGCAGAATTCTGCTCCCGACATGCATCGGGAATCATGATCCATTGGCTACGATTTCCCCAATCAACCCAGTCTGCCGGATCGGGCAGGTTGTTGCCCATCGCAAGGGGGTTAACTCTTCTGGGACCAATGGCCAGTTTTCCCGATTGGTCCAACCGCACAAGGCTGTCGGCGCCAATGCCAACCGTGTGCATGTCAACGGCATCAATGTGCGTCTGCCAGCGGTCGATCAAGCTGCCTTCGGTCGAGATCACCGGGTTGCCGTCTTCGATGAACGTGATGTCCGTGGTCTTACCGCCGATGTCAACAACCAGGGCCAGCCTGGCGGCGGTGGATTTTGCGCCGTAGTAGGCCGTTGCGGTCGGGCCGCTGGCCACGGTACCGGCGGCATGCGTGACCGCCTTGGATAGGTCGGTGGCCGTGGCATCGCCCCGGATGATCCACATGTCGGCAGCCGGTAAGCGATTGGCTTTCAACTGATTGACGTGGGCGACAAAATCTCGGATCACGGGCATCAGAATCGCATGCAGGGCTGCCGTGGCCGCCCTTTCCCGAATACCCGATCTGGCACTCACATTGCTGGAGCAGACCACCGGTTTGCCATCCACGAATTCGATGGCCTTGGCCGCCACGTGCTCGTGCGTTTGATTTTCGATGCTGGAGGAGGCCGCAACGGCATAAGCGTCCACATGCCCCTTGAAACCGCCGACGGCATCGACGATCTGCTCTACGTTCAGGGGGGTGACCTCTCTGCCGAGGTGATCATGCCCGCCTTCTACGTATCGGACCGAAACCACCGGTGCTTCAAAGGGTTTCACCTGGCCGATCACGATAAGGCTGACTCTGCTCATGCGGCCTTCGGCAATGGCGTTAATGGCCAATGTCGTGGAAAAGGCGATTTTCCGCACCGCACCGTCCCCAACGACTGGAGAAATGTCGTCCAGTGCCTGGGCGATGCTCTGTTCAAGATTGTGGTGAAGGGTCGGCCGCTTGCTTGCGCCCATGACCTTGTGTTGACGGAGATCTTAGAGTACCGCATCCGTATAGGTCCCGCCGGTGTCAATGCCGATGCCGTAAAGCGGGACGCTCGATCTGGTTTTCATTATATAGCCTCATTTTTGGCAGTAGGTATTGCATCGATCATAATAATGCAATATTGTTGCATATCAAATTTTTTTAACTCAATGGATTTTTGATAGAAAAATAATATAAAAACAAAGTCTTAGCGTATTTTTTGAAAAAAAATAAGATCAGTTAGCCATTTGCGCCTGTTCCGCCAGCCTTAGCCCCCTGCTTTCCCGAAAGGAGACTGACATGCGTTCAATCACAAAACAAATATCTATTATTATTGGAATAACTTTTATTTTAGCCGAAGGTGCCGTCGCCGCCGAAAAGCTGCCTGTTTTTGTCAGCGTCGTGCCGCAGAAATACTTTGTGCAACAGATTGGCAAGGGTCTGGTGGATGTCCAGGTCATGGTTCATCCCGGCTCCAGCCCGGCCACGTATGAGCCCAAACCCAAACAGATGGCCGAATTGTCAAAATCAAAAATCTATTTTGCCATTGGCGTCCCGTTCGAAAATGCCTGGTTGGGAAAAATCGCATCGGCCAATCCCGATATGCGGGTGGTGCATACCGACCAGGGCATCGAGAAACTCGCCATGGCGGCCCACCATCATCATGAGGATGGTGACCATGCAGGTGAGCACCACAAAGATGGTCACCACGAAGGCGAGCATCACGGCGCCGGTCATGATCATGAAAAAGGTGAACACCATGGGGAGGCAGACCATGATGGCGGCCATCACGAACATGCCGGGCTTGATCCTCACATCTGGTTGTCGCCGCAACTGGTGAAAATCCAGGCCCGCACCATCCTTACCGCGCTGCAGGAAGCCGATCCGGCCCATCGGAGCGACTACCAAGCCAATTTCAAGACCTTTACCGCGCAGATCGATCAATTGGACGCCGACCTGAAAAAGACCCTGGCCGGCAAGCAAGGCCTTCAGTTCATGGTGTTCCACCCATCCTGGGGCTATTTTGCGCATGCCTATGGATTGAAACAGGTGCCCATCGAAATTGAAGGCAAGGACCCCAAACCGGCCCAGTTGGCTGAGCTCATCCGGCATGCCAGGGAAGAGGGGATCAAGGTCGTTTTCGTACAACCTCAGTTTTCAACCAAAAGCGCCAAACTCGTGGCCCGGGAGATTGGTGGGCAGGTCGCCTTTGCCAATCCTTTGGCCGAAGACTGGATGGCCAATTTGCGCGGGGTCGCGGACAAGTTCCATGCGGCATTGAAATAGCATGGTTCGAATGATGGCGGCCTCAAGTTTGCTCGGTGCCCTGTGAACGCTTGCGAAATATCTTGGACATTGGACAAGAATGACTCATGTGCGATCGATGCAATTGTGAAGCATTACTGTCGGGCGCAGGTATAGATGCGACTCCCAATCGAGTGCGGGTTCTGGAAGTCGTCGGAGATAGCCGATTTCTCCTTTCCGCAAGCGACATCCATAAAATCCTGGAACGGAGCAGCACGATCAATCAGGTGACCGTTTACCGCATTCTTGATTTATTGGTGGCGCGCGGCGTTGTGGAGCGCATCAGCACGGGTGGAAGAGCATTTTATTACGGCCTGGCACCAAATGATCGCCACAGGCCGCACCCTCACTTTTATTGTAAACAATGTGGGCAGATGGAATGTTTAAGCCCGGAGAGTTTGGTCGTCGACACAGATCCGTTGCGGAAAACGTATCCCGGCCGGATTGATAAGGTCGAAATCCGTATTGACGGGATCTGTAAAAATTGCGAAAAACGTCGAACAAAATGAAATACGCTGTAGGGGGCAATCGATCGCCCGGAATAGTAACCAAATAACCAAAGGAGGCTAGACCATGGCAAATTGTTGTGACATGAAAGAAGGGGAGCTGTTTTATTGTGATGCTTGCGGGCTTGAATTGGAGGTTAAAAAGGCCTGCGCCTGCAAGGGCGGATCTGAAGATGCTTGCAGCGTGCCGCTGATGTGTTGCGGAAAAGAGATGAAGAAGAAATAATGATCGATATTACCGAGATTAAGGCCAAAAGAGTCAAGGTGACGATTTTGAGCGGATTTCTCGGTGCCGGAAAGACCACTTTGCTCAACCACATTGTCCGGCATAATCAGGGCAGAAAGATTGCCGTTCTGGTCAATGATTTCGGTAAAATCAATATCGACAGCGATCTGATTGTTGGCCGTGATGAAAACAAGATCGATCTGACCGGCGGCTGCATCTGCTGCACCATACAAAAGGATTTGCTAACCGCGGTTATAAACCTGATGAAGCGGTTGGAAAAACCTGAACATATCATCGTAGAGTGCAGCGGAACAGCCGATCCGGCCCACGTGTTAAACACCCTTTCGTCTCCTTTGCTCAGATGCCACCTGCATGTTGACGGTTTATTCACCGTTATCGACTGCAGTCAATTGCTGAAGATTGACGGAGAATACCTTGAACTGGTCGGTCGACAGATAGAAGCTGCCAATTTATTGATCTTGAACAAGACCGATCTAATCGATTCCCAGGACCTGAAGCAGGTAAAACACTTCCTTAAAAAAATATCCCCTAACGCAGTCATGCTGGAATCAATCCGGTGTCAGGTGCCGCTTGATCTGGTCTTGGGATTTAAAGATCTCCCTGAATTGCTGGATGCCGCGATTCTGAAGGAAATGCCCGTTCACGTTCACCACGCCGACGGTAATAAAAGCTCCGTTGGCATTTTACCGACCGTGCCCTCCCATGAACACAAAAGCCACGACCTCGTATTTGAATCTTGGAGTTTCCGATCCGAAACGCCCTTTAAAAAAAAGGCATTTAAGGAAATATTGGAAGACATGCCATCTGATGTCATCCGCGCAAAAGGGTTTGTGTATTGGGACGATCCGGAAAATCAAGTTGTGCTTTTGAATCTCGTCGGGCAATGGATCGACCTTGATGTTCATTTCAAAAGGGAAGCCGCCTTATTGGAAACACGGCTGGTCTTTATCGGCAATCCCGGCTGGAAAAAAAGATCTGACATCGAGAGCAAATTTAACGAGTCCCTAAGCCTATAATAACTGCTGATCGACCCTCCATACAAGAAACCGACCATTTTAATCACTTATCAGGCAGGCAATACAGTATGCAGATATTGGTAATATCCGGGTTTCTGGGTTCAGGTAAAACATCTATTCTCATGCCTTTTGTCAAGCGGTTGGTTGCCAAGGGTAAAAAAGTCGCCATTATTGAGAATGAAATTGGCAAAATAGGAGTAGATGACCTGTACTTGAAAGAAAATGGTTTACATGTGAAAGAGATTTACCATGGATGCATTTGTTGTAACTTGAGAACGAATCTGATTCGTTCTTTGATAGAGTTGGAACGTGATTATAAACCTGAAGTTATTGTAATGGAACCGACGGGAGTGGCGGACCCCTATCTAACCCTAGCTTCACTTTCAGGGTATCCAGGGCATGTGGCGTCGAAAACCATGGTGTCGATCGTAGATGCGGAACGTTTCGAGGATATTGGCAATCTGAAAATTCCGCTCGCCGTTGAAGGCGTTAAGTTTGCTGATTTGGTTGCGCTGAATAAAATTGATTTGATATCACCTGAAAACCTTGAAACACTTAAAAATAAGATAAAAAATATAAAACCGGATTCTGAAGTCAAAAGCGTTTCGGCCCATGATGAAAAGCTGTTGGGTGAACTATTTGAGTTGATCGAGTCAAAACTTTTCAGTATTCAGATCAAAGAAGAAGAAAAACGATTAGTGTTTGAGAAAAAGGGGATACCTCCTTCTGTTTGCTCGAAAAACTTCGAATTTACACAAGATGAAATTTGTCTGTCAGAACTTGAAACAAAGAAATATTTTGAAGAAAAAATGTACAAAATCGCTTTACTGCTATACGAAGCAGGAGCGGATCTGATCGGCAATTTAAAACTGATTGTAAAAAGCGATAAAGATGGCTATTTATTGATATCGACCACTTCTTTCAGTCGATATCCTGAAGCCACCGGAAAGCTGCCCGCCGGCTATTCTAAAGTTGTATTCAACATGAATGCCATGATCTACGGTATAGAAGAAAACAGGTTGGATTCCATTGTTAATCAGGTTCTTCCTTACTAACCGGCTTTTTTGCAGAAGAAGAAAATCAGAGGGGGGGATGAAGGTCTTTTAGGGTGAGCAAATCTAATTAATTTTGACAATGCTAATGATATTTGAATTTCGATAGCCTCAAAGACCCATATCGTATTCTGAAGTTTGGGCGCATCAGCTTTTGTTATGAATGCTTGGAGAAATCATTAACGCCGGAGTGAGATGCTGAGAAGCGCAGCGTACTCAGTCAGCTTCACCCACCTGGCAATCTTCTCTGTCAGGGGTCCAGGCTCTCGAGAACTCCAGTGTCCATGTTGAGTCTTCGGTAGTAGCAGTTCCTGGCGGTGCTTTGTGAGTTCGTCGTATGGCAGATGCCTTCGCCGTTTGGGCGGACCAGGTAGACAAGGGAATTCTGCTCGCAGTTGACGCGGATGTCGACCATCCTGAACGTATTCTCTGAACCTTCCCCCTTGATCCAGAGTGCGTTTCTCGACGTCGACCAGAACGTTGCAGTACGAGTCTTGATGCTATGCTTCATGGCGTATTCGTTGGTGTATGCGATGAGAATGACCTCCATGGTATCCGCATTCTGCACCGCAACGGGTATCACGTCTGGGCTTTGAGCCGCCGCCTTGGCAATCTTGGTGAAATCAAGCTGTAGGGTCGCCCCCTCCTCGAGCTCACACATTTCTCGATCGTTACCTGACATCTTCGATCTCCTCTTTGCTATCAATGAAATCCCATCCATGCGCGTCCTGATTCGATCCGTGCACTTTCCGAGCCGCTTAGTGGGAACCCTTCGTCATGTGGTCCTTTTCCAAATCCACTTCCCGACGATAACCAACAGGTATGTTGTTCCGGCGACTTCGATCACCGTTGCCCCGGCGGGAAGCTCCGGGCCATAGCTCAAAACGATGCCGCTGACTGTGAACAGGAAGCACAGCGCGGAAGCTACTGCCATTGCACTCCACAATCGCCGCGCGACATGCAGAGCCGTCGCGGCCGGCAGTGTCAGGAGGGCAATCACCATGACCAGCCCCACCACTTGGGTCATTAGAACAACTGTCAGGGAGATCAACAATAGGAGCAACGTGTGATAGAGCCCGACACGAATGCCCCGCAGGCGTGCGAGTTCGGGCTGAAAGCTGATCACGAGGAACTTGTTGTAGAAGAGCAGCATCATCGTGACGATGACTGTGTCCAGCACGGCCATGTGCCAGAGATCGGACAAGCCGACCATCAGGATATTGCCGAAAAGATAGCTCATCAGGTCTTCGTAGTACCCCGGCGTAGCCGTGATGAAACTGATACCAACCGCCATCCCGATGGCCCATATTGAGGAAAGTACCGTGTCCTCGCGTTGCCGCCCCGAAACGGTGACGACCGCGATAATCAATGCCGCGACCAATGCTGCAGCCGTCGCACCAAGAATCGGTGTCATCCATTCCACGCCGTGAACGCGTTGCAGGTAACGCGCCGCCCCCATGCCCCCGAGGACGCTGTGCGCAATCGCGCCGGCCACGTACGTTGTCCGGCGTACCACCACAAAGCTTCCGACGATGCCACACGCCACCGACGCCAGCAGGCCGCCCAGGATGGCGTACTGAAGGAATGTGTGTATCAGGAGATGCTCCCAGAACAGCGTCATGGCCCCACATCCTCGCCGTGATGCGGTTCACGGATAGCGTCGCTCGGGTCGAGAACGTGACAGCTCAGCCTGTGCTGGAGTACGGTCATGTCACCCCGGTGAAGCGAGTGAAGCTCCCCTTCGGTGAATTCGTCCACGCGGGCCAGCGATGCAGTTCGATTCACGCAAGCGATATGCGAGGCATGGCGCGTCACCACATTCAGGTTGTGGGAAACGACGACGATCGTCATACGCGCGTTCAGTTCGCGTAACAGCTCATAGATCTCGTGCTCGACCGTAGTATCCACGCTGGCGGTGGGTTCGTCGAGAAACAGTAAGTCGGGTCCCGTCACCAACGCTTGTGCGATCATCGCACGCTGGCGTTCGCCGCCTGACAGGTGGGCCAGGGCTCGACGGCTCAGATGCTTTAGACGTACCCGTTCCAGCACCTCGAACGCCTTTGTGCGGTCGCTGCGCCGGTACGGCCCCAGCCAGTGGCGATCCACACGCCCCATGAGCACCACGTCCAATACGTTAACCGGGAATTCCGGGTCGAAGTGCAGATGCTGGGCGACGTATCCGATGCTGCGCCGGCGACGATCCGGCGCATCGCCAAAAACGTGAACCGTGCCCCGCCGGGGCTTCAAAAGCCCCAGCGCCAACTTCAGAAACGTCGACTTGCCGCCCCCATTGGGTCCGACCACGGCCACCAGGCTCTTTTCCGGCACGGACAAGTCGATGTTATGCAAGACCTCCTCACGCTCATAGGCGAAACATACATCGCTGAACTGTAGTGCGGCACTGTAGCTCATAACTTCTCCGAAGCCACCGTCATTCCTGCTTCTGTAGCGCCTTTCGAACCGTATCAGCCACTCGTTCAAGGTTGGCAATGTAGTCTCTTGCCAGCGGATTGATCGACACCACAACACCGCCGATCGCCTCGGCGACGCGCATGGCGGAACTCTTGCTGAATTGTGGTTGGACAAAGATGACGCGTACCGCTTCGTTTTTCGCCATCTCGATAATCCGGGCAAGTTGTGGGCCGCTCGGGTCCTTTCCCTCGAGCTCAATGGGCTCCTGTTCCAGTCCATAGGCATCGGCGAAGTAGCCCCAGGCCGGATGAAACACCATGAGGGTCTTTCCCTTGACCGGAGCCAGCGCGTCAGCGAGTGTCGTGTCGAGCGCGTCAAGATCCTCAAGAAAGGCAGCCAGGTTCTTCTCGTAATTTACCTTACCCGCCGGGTCGGCTTCGATCAACGCATCGGCGATGGTGCGAGCCTGGACCTTCACGAGCCGGGGGCTGAGCCATATGTGCGGATCATTCCCCTTTTTGAGACGGTGTGCTTTCATTTTGCGAAGCGCGATCCCCTCGCGGGTATCGACAATACGAAGCCCCTCCGCGGCACCTTCAACTTTTGGGATGAAGGTGTTCTCGAACGGAACGCCGATACGGAAGAAGACCTTCGCCTCGGACAGGGCAGCTATTTGGCGCGGTGTAGGCTCGTAGGTCGCAGGGCTGCTTCCCGGCGTCACCAACGCCTGGACTTTCACCAGGCTTTCGCCGATCCGTTCAACGAAGTACTCCTGCGGTAGGATGCTGGTGAAGACTGTGTATTTGTCCGTTTCTTCAGCATTGGCGGATACGAAATAGAAAGCTACTGCAATTGCAAATAAGACGATTAGGGATTTCTTCATTCCTTACTCCCAGGCTGTAGGAAAGAAAGAATTCCACCATCCTGTTTGTCTTTGAGTCAGTCTACCGCGTTGCCGCCACAGGCAAATATTCGCGATTTACACCGGTGGCAGCGCCTTGTAGACGACCACAGATCAGGCTCGATCTGGGGGAATTATTTCTTTCCGACATCCTAAGGGACCGCCTATAAATAACTTCATAAATGTAGGTGACAAACTAACATTATAAATTTATCCAAATATATATTCAAAACAGCATAAGCAACAATAAGTCATTATATTTTAGTATATTATAAAATTCTAATTGTTTGACGCTCTTTGTTTTAAATGTTATAGTGTCAACTATACAACAATTTAAAGTTGACACTATAACATTATGAATATTCAAAAATATCAATCAAAAGACTTGGAGCAGTTTCTAATACGACAAAAAATCAGCACGTTAAAAGAGATTAAAGCAGTGCTCGGCACTGATGTCGATATGACGGCTTTTAGAAAGCTCAAACAATTGTCGTACCGATCAAGTTACTCACATGGAGGCAGATACTACACCCTGGACAAAGTCGCCAAGTTCGACGACAACGGCCTATGGTGTCACTTATCTGTCTGTTTTTCGCAGCATGGCAACCTGCTTTCAACCCTTGAGCACTTGATAGCAGGATCCGAAGCAGGTTTTTTTGCCAATGAACTTGAAGCGCTGTTGGCCGTTAGTGTCAAAGAATCGCTTTTACGTCTGACAAAAAAAGGCAAAATTGACAGGCAAAAAGTCTCCGGCTTTTACCTGTACTGCACAGCCGATGCTTCTATGCGCAGGCAACAATTGCTGGCTCGTCGGGTAAAGCTTTCGGATACCGAAGACTTCTCGGACGAACTCAAAGCAGCGATTATCTTGTTCGTCAGCATTCTTGATGAACAGCAGCGGCGACTTTTTGCCGGGCTTGAATCGTTAAAACTTGGCCATGGGGGTGATCTACGCATTGCGGATCTGCTGGGTTTGCATCCCCAAACCGTCGCCAAGGGCCGTCGGGAGCTCATTGATAAAGACATTGTTGTCGATCGCACCCGCAAGAAAGGGGCAGGTAGAAAACCGGTGGAAAAAAAACACCGGAAGTGATCAAGGAGATCAGAAATATTTTGGAATACGATACCGCCGGAGATCCGATGACGGGAAGAAAATGGACCCGTCAAACCCCGGCAAAGATAGCTCGCTTGCTTGAAAGACGTCTCGGTATCCGCGTGTCAGCGGCAACCGTCCGGCGACTATTAGGCGAACTCGATTATTCATTGAAGGCCAACAACAAAGCCCTATCGGCCGGATCGCATCCAGACAGAGACAAGCAGTTCGACATTATCAAGTGCCTTCGGGAAAACTTCAGCGCGACAAAAGATCCGATCATCAGTGTGGACACGAAAAAGAAGGAATTGATCGGCTTGTTCAAAAATAATGGTCGCGTGTGGTGCGGCGAAGCCACCAAGGTCAAAGATCACGACTTCCGATCCGAGGCATTGGGGATAGCAGCCCCCTATGGCATATATGACGTCGGGCTCAACAAAGGTATTGTGGTGATCGGAAAGTCGGCAGATACACCTGAATTTGCGGTAAACGCCATCAACACTTGGTGGCAAAGTTATGGCAAGCATCATTATCCAAGGGCCAAACGCGTTCTAATTTTAGCCGACAGCGGCGGAAGCAATGGAGCCAGGCCACGTGCATTTAAAAAGTTTCTTCAGCACCGGCTTGCCGACGGGCATGGTCTTGAAATTTCAGTTTCGCACTATCCGGCAGGAGCAAGCAAATGGAACCCGGTGGAGCATCGAATGTTTAGCGAAATCAGCAAAAATTGGGCCGGCACACCTTTAGAAAGCTTTGATATCATGCTCAATTTTATTAATGATACCGATACTGAAACAGGGCTTCAAATCCAGGCATATTTTGACGAGCGAGAATATGCCAAAGGGATAAAAGTCTCAGACAAGGAATTCAAAAGCCTAAATATTTCAAAGAACAAGGAATTGGGCAATTGGAATTATACGATCAAGCCCTCAAATCCATCGGCGAAGCATGAGTCAAGAGATAAGAAGAACTTTTAAAATGTGAACTTATTTTTGACTGAACCCTAAGTCCGGCCTAAAAAAGCCGATGCCCCCTGAAGATGTGTCCTTGATAATATTTTGACGCACGCTTTCGGTGGGCATCGAGTCTCAGCTAATACAATTCCATATATGACAAATCATACAATTGTTTGTCACGGATGGTTGTATAGCGCTACCAATCAAATCCCAAACTCGCATAGAAGAACCTTCCCGGCTCTTTGACAATCGCCGGATTGGCGCCTGTTCCGCCGATGACGTCCCATTCATAGGAATTCGCAACCGTGTACGTCTGGTCGAAAACATTGTCCACCCCCACATTTAGTGTGCACGACTTGAACTGGCACCCCACGCGCAGGTTCATGATATCCCACGCTGCCAGTTCTTGCTCACCGACATCGGTATCGATGTCCTTGGCCGCCTCGGAATGGACCCACTCAACGGTTCCGAACAGCCCGGTGTCCTTCCGACCCCACGGCGTATCATTATTGTAATTCAGGGCCAGCCTGCCTTTCAGAGGGGCGATCTGGCCAAGGTCTTCGTTGTTGTTGTTGTCGGGGAAACTGTCCTTGCGGCCTTGTTGATAAGCGAGTCCCCCATCCAAAGAGAACCCATAAATCAGATCAACGCCGGCCTTGATGTCTCCCCCATAGATGTGGGCGTCAATGTTGGTGTAGCTTTTATAACCGGCAAGGTTGTTTTCCTGGTAGATAAAATCGTTAAGATCGGAGTAGAATCCCTTGGCTTGGAACATCCATCTTCCAAACTCAAATTTGAATCCCAAGTCGAACTCTGTGTTGGCAGTCGGCTTGAGATTGGGGTTGCCGAAGAAAGAGGCATTTCCCTGAATATATCGCTCACATGATGTCGGGGTTCGATAACTGCGTCCGACGCCACCGAAAAACATCACACTGTCGTTCAGGAAATAGTTGACCGAGACGTGCCCACCGAGAAGGTCGTCCGTCTGGCGGTTTTCATCCGTGACGACGCTCGAAAAAACCAATTCTTCATCCGCCTCCTGCTCGAAGTGATCGTATCTCAAGCCGAATCCAACAGCCCATTTATCGAAATCCTTATCCATTTGAACGTATCCGCCAATGTTCATTGACTGGACGGAAGGGATTAGATTGTCATTGAGCTTGTCGTCCGTCAGGCTGTTGTAGACGTCCCCCCACCAATCACGGTGGTACACATCAATGCCATAGGTAAACGTTGCAAAATCGGTTTTGGTCACATTTTGAATGTCGCCGCCTGTAATTACCGACTCAACCTCGTTGTTTTTGGGTACTGTCACATTGCGGAAGTCCTGGAAGGGGTAATGTTCCACTTGGTTGCGGTAAAACGAAAGGGTGAGTTTCTTCGACAGATCGCCAAGATTGCGCATCTCCCAGCTCGCCTTGCTCAGGTTGGTGATCTCTTCTTCCGTGTCGAATGCGACGCGGGGCGTGAGAATGTCATCCGCCTTTCCATAGGTGTGCTCAAGCAAGATGGTATGGCTGTCGCTCGGCGTGAACTGCAGTTTGCCCCAAATGTCACTTTTCTGGAATGACTTGGCGTCACGCCCCGCTTGGTTATAGGATGCGGACAGACCTTCTCTCACTTTCCAGAGCGCATCGCCGGAACCGTCTTCGTACTGATCGGACTCGGAATAGTTGTACCCGAGAAACCCTTGGATTTTTTCGCTGCCGCCGCTGGTTGTAACGCCACCGCTGTAAAAGCCGTAACTTCCTACCTTTCCAAGGATCTCCCCACCGAAACCGGGCTTCGGTTTCTTGGTGATCGCGTCGACATACCCGCCCAAGGCACCCATCTTTGTGACATCAAAGGGCCCCTGTTGCAGCGTCAATTTTTGCACTGTCAGCATGTTGATATGGGAAAGATTGGGGTCTTTGCGGCTGCCACAAGCGCCCTCGAGGATTCCGCCATCCAGCAGCACTTTGAAATTCTCTTGGCCGAAACCGCGCACGGAAACCTCGTTGCCGTAACCGCTCTTGCGTATCATCGACACCTCGACCAATTCGTCCGAAAGGATTTCAGCGAAATCGACCAGATTATGTACTCTCAGCTTACGGCTTTCGATTTCCTGTTTTTCATCATCAATTGCGGCGCCGGTCACGACGATGGTGTCGAGCTGAAATATTTCTTTGGAGGGATCACTTGTTGACGAATTTTCAATACCGGTTTTTTCTTGAGCGTGTGAAAAACAGGAAACCATCAGAAGAATCAGCGCAATGACAAAAGATTTCGTTTTACCAATAGGTTTCATCCCCTCCTCCTAAATTTTGATTTAAGATCAATTAGCTAATGCAAACGTAGCTAATGCAAACGCATTTGCATTTATTAAGAGAAGCGGCTGGCTTTTGTCAAGCTTATTGCGAAAAAACTTGCAATAAGAACGGAATAAACTTATACTATCGAAAAAGGAGGACTATACTTGAGACGTAACACCACACAAAGAACGGCCATAGAGCAGGTCTTCAGGCAGAATGGAAGGCCGTTGGGCGTGGATGAGATTCTAAAATACGGCCGTACGCTCGTGGCGTCGCTCAATCAGGCAACGGTCTATCGGAACCTGAAAATTCTCATTGATGACGGCTGGCTGAAACAGATTTCTCATCCCATTCTCGGCTCTCTATATGAACGCTCCGGAAAGGGACATCATCACTACTTTTATTGCCGAGGATGCAACCATGCCTTTGATCTTCCCGGCTGTGCCCTGAAGGAAGAGGGAGCAGCCCCCGATGGATTTGTCGTGGAAGATCACGAAATTTTTTTATTCGGTGTTTGCCCATCTTGCGCCGAGGCAACAATGTGACTCTTTCGATTCGCCAATGCATCTGCCTTTTGCGTTTGCGCACATACCGCAAAGCATAAAGCAGACCCGAATACAACCGGTGGTTCTTTCTATGAAGGGATTATACACTTTTACAGGGGACCGTTGAATCACCTTCAAGCGGTACGGCGTGGTGAATGTCCCATGTATCCCTCCTGTTCGGAATAAAGTCGACAGGCCATAGCTCGCTTCGGCTTCATTAAAGGGTGGATGATGAGCATGGTCAGATTGATGCGTTGTGGACGGGATGAAACGCGTATGGCTCCCAGGATTCTGGTTCACAGAAAGTGGAAATATTACGATCCGATAGATTCCAATAACCTGTGGCAAAGCAAATTAAATCTATCGACTGAGGCAACGCGTACAAATCGTAGAGGCGTTTTGCACAACCTGGTACTGTCCGGATCGAACCATTCTTACTGAGCGCCCGATCTATCGTATCGGTTCACCGCCGTCACTCGACATCACTTAATTTCTGATCGCGGATCGATCGACACGGAGGATACGTCATCCTTGATAAGGCTTGATAAGGCCAGTGGAAATAAATAATTCTCCAAGATGGCGACGGGTGTGGGTCTGTCCACAAGGCAGCCCCGCTGGTGCATATTGAAATATTCGCCAGCGGGGGTAACACCGTGGACGGGACCACCAGCAAGCAAGATGGGGAATTATTTTTTTCCACTGGCCTTACCCAAGATCCCCACTTTCCATTCCCCGCACAATGTATAAAGCAGGAGCGCCGACCGCATGAACAAACTTGAGCTGATCCAGGCATTGTAAGCGGAAATCGATGTTTAATATTAAGAATTCACTCAAAACGTCGATATTCATTACATTGTAATTTGTTTTCCATCGTATGGAAGAACGACGCTAAAAGACCCTTTTAGGAAAAATTTGGAAAACATTTTATTATCAAAGTGTTAAAATCGAGTTCATGATTTAGGATTGTTATTGTGGAAAAGAGCAAACTCGAAGTTGAAGACTCTTTGCAATCGGCAAAACGTATTTTGATTGCCTTATATGCCATCTATAAGAAACTGACCTTTTACTCGCCAACCCACAGCGTTTATCTTGATGCATTGGCCCCTTTCCACAAGCTCTTAATTGATCATATCAGATGTTTCAGCAACTTACGCCTCATTATCGAACGGAATGGTTTTTTATTTGAAGACACTGTGATCTATGAGGGAAAATCAGAACCCAGAGACTTGGCCTTCATTCTGCATCGCGATGGAATAAAATGGATTGAATTCAAAGAAGGCTTGGAACGATGGGAAATCGATTTACTATTACAAACCTTTAATAACTATTCCAATTTGGAAGCGGATGCCGAAGATGACATCGTAACCGTCCTCTGGGAACAAAGATTGCCGTCTATCAGTTATGAAGCCGTTGATTTAGAACTGGGGCTGGATGAGGATCTCGATTTTGAAGCGTTGCAGTGTTCTTCGACATCGCAGGTGGAATCATTTGATGCAGAAAAACAAAACCCGTCAAATTCAGTAAGAGCGGAATTGGATGCGGCAAAGCAGGTAGAAATACCTGAATGTGAGGGGCAAGATGAGTTGCTCCATTTGACACCAGGCGAACGCGAACAGCTAAAAGCAATGATTGCAGCCGAAGAAAAAATGGATGGCTCGGATTATGTAATTGATGTCCTGCTATACATAATTGAGCAGCATCCGCTTTCCGAAGATATCGACGAATTGATTGAAGATATGACCCAGGCAATGCAGGAAGCATTGTTAAACCTTCGATTTTCATATCTGATCACGTCCATCACCAAGATAAAAAAACAAGTCAAAATATTCCGAATCGAATCGCATTGGTCCGTATCCCATCTCGAGCGCTTTTTATTTTCGCTGTCGTCTGAATCGTTCCTATTGGATTTAATAAAAATAACGTCCAAATTGGAACGTAGTGAACCGGAAACCCTAAAGGACTTGAAAAAATTCATATTGCAGCTTGACCCAAATGTAATCCAGCCCCTGGGCCAAATCATGTTGCAATCCAAGTCGGACAAACTACAGCGTTTTTTTCTGGAGACCATAGCACTTGTTGCTAAACGTGATTTTCGTCCTCTGCAGAAGCTTCTTTTTGCGTCGGACAGGGTTCTGGCAGGCCAACTCGTTTTCGTCCTGCGCTTTTTCACGGACGAACACTCCCGCAAGATCCTGTGCAAGCTATTGAATGATGAATCGGAATTGATTCGCAAACAAGCCCTTAAGAGTCTTCTTGCCCGAGGTGAGCAATCCATTGATGACATCTTTTTTCTCATTGACGATGCCGACAAAACGATCCGCGAGTTGTTGTTGAAACATCTTGGCAGAAAGAGAAACAAAAAGAACGAACAATTATTGCTGGATTATTTGGCGTCGAGCCCAGACCTTAAAAAGGATCCTGATCAATTTATAGCGGTTTGTAGGGCACTGGGCAGATGCGCTTCGAATGGTTCTTTGTCCTATTTAAAGAAGTTGCTTTTTAAATGGCCAAAATTTGGTGTTTTGCGGCACAGCAAAAATGTTCAGCGTGAAGGGGCCAGCATCGCCCTTAATGAGCTTAATACCGCCGAGGCAAATCACTTAATAGAAAGAAATCATCAAGACTTTTTCACGAACTTTCTACGTTCTGCATAGGCGAAATAAATGTTGGGTAAGAGCATAAACATTTTTTTTAATCCCAGTTCACTGTTTCAACGAATAAAAGTGACGAAATCATGAATCACAACAATCTGGCAAGAAATAATCAGATTGGCGAAAATTTTTTAAAAGCCATCTACAATCTTTCTCAAATTACCAGACTGTATATGGACAACAATGTATTACTGGTTGAAAATATAAAAAAATTCATTCAATTCATTAAAAAAGCGAGTGTCGAGGAGGAGGAGGTAGCAATCGTATTGTCCGAAGGTCGTTTCTATTATCAGGACCACAAGCTGCTGCTGCGTCGCAGCAATGCGAAGCTATTCAACAGAATGGTACCTTTTTTTGAGGACCGCGGCATATCCAGCATCTATTTTCAAAGCGCTCCGGCGAACCTTACTCCTAAAAAAATTAGCACCTTCTTCCACCTGTTAAACCAAACGGCCAAACAAGATGATCCATTTAATTGGTTGATGGATAAAATCATTGAACACGAAATTAGGTGGGTAACGATTTCTCAACCGCCCCTTTCTCGCAAGAATTCAAGGATCGAACCGCTTGATGAATTGGGTCTCAAAAAACAGACAGTCCGGAGATCATACGCAAATGTACTGAAATCCACAAGGGAGATCGCTCACAAATTATCATCAAATAAGCCTGTGGGTATCTACAAGTCGGTGCGTCTTGTTCAAAACATGGTGGATATTATCATGGAAGACGAGATCCTTTTTATGAGTATTAGCACAGTTCGCATTTATGATGATTACACTTTTTCTCACTCGCTCAATGTTTCCATTTTAGCCATGTGCCTCGGCAAACGTATCGGCTTAAGTCATGCCTTACTCGAAAGGATCGGGCTCTGCGGCCTGTTTCATGACCTGGGCAAGGTGGTAATCCCCAAGGAAGTGTTGAACAAAAAAGGGGCGTTAAGCGATACTGAGTTTGCCCTTATTAAAACTCATTCCATGCACAGCGCCCGTTTAATCCTCAGAATTAAGGCAAAAAATGAACGCAAAAACAAAATCCTCGTGCCACCCTTTGAGCACCATATGGGCTACGATAATTCGGGTTATCCCAAAGCCCAGACCGGTCCTAAAATCAGCCTATTCGGCCGGATTTTAACCATTGTGGATGTTTATGATGCCATCACCTCGCCGCGGATCTATCGGCAAGATGCATGCAGCCCCGATGAGGCGCTAAAAAGAATGCTGTCCCAATCCGGCACCCATTTCGATCCGATCCTGCTGAAAGTTTTCATCAATATGCTTGGGAAATATCCCGTCGGCACGCTTGTAAAACTTGATAATGGAGAAATGGGTCTTGTGAAAAAACCATCTAAGGGTATGTTGACCCGGCCGGTGGTCCAGCTTCTCGTACCCGAAACTCCACGAAAATATCGCAAGGGCGCCGTTGTTGATCTTTCCGACCGCGACGAAAAGACGGGGCATTACTATCACAGCATAACAAAAAGTATGCATCCCTCATCCTTTGACATTCAACCGGCTGAGTATTTTTTCTAATGACTGATCAAATTTAATTCAATACTGAAACAATGGATAAAAAAAAGTCAATCAAGTTATCAACACAGAGATAACACGTAAAATGTACCGCACTTATTTGTAGTAGCCTCGTTGGGATATTGAAAACTTTTTCGTTTGGTGGAAAAGGCATCTGAAGTATATCGTCTAATCGCCAGAAGTGAGCATGGCTTGATGGTGTAAATTCCTATTGTCCCAAAATTCAGTTGGATTGAAACATATTCTACCCCATTGTAGCCAGCCGGACAATCTGCTTCGGCAGGCTTGGCAGGTTTGATAGAAGTCGGAAGCCGGGCAGCAGTCTTTCGGTATCGGTGGCTGGCCTGATGTCACATTTTTCACCATTCATCTCTATTGAGGCAAACAGTTCTTCCAGGCCCGATTTACCATCCAGCAGGATATCCGTGTAATCCGGATTACTCAAGTTCTTTACCAGTGGGGTATCGGCCAGCATGGTCTGCAACCTTTTGCGCATGCTGTTGTTGCCGGTCCTTCGGCGATATTCACGACGCTGGCGCCGAAACAGTTGTTCAAGGATATTGTTGGTCCGTTGCGGATATATCGTTACGAAGCCTGCCGGCGTATTGATTTCGATTGGATCGGAAAAAAGTTTATCACCATACTGGTCGATCTGTTTGGCAACTTTAAGGCAAAGCGGATCATCCGCAAATTCATTGTTCTCCAGCCGTTGGCGAAATTGGCCGACACCTTGTTTGATACTGTCCATGTCCTGGGTACCCCCCTCATCATTAAGGCCTTTGCCGCTACCGGGCAGGGCGATGCGCATCTTCTCCCGTAGGTCATCAAAGAGTCGGCAGCGCCAGCGCAGCTCTTCAACGGCTGGCTCGAACACGGGGTCCTGGACAATATCGATAACTTGGCGGACCAATTTATAAAATATCCGATTGCCGATCCGATCCCTGGCAGGCAGACAGTGAATCAGGTCCGGCAAATACTCGATCAATATCAACAGCCGGTGGGCAAATTCCAGCAAGGGACGGTCGAAAGGAAAGCCGTAACCGTCGCCACATTGCTTGCCTTGCAAACACCACAGGGCCAGTGAGTAGGTCGATACCAGGGGCAGCAATGTCATGTCAGAAAGGGGCTCCGCCCGCTTGATCAATGTTGCCAACTGCCGGGCATCGATGCTGTGTGGCTCAAGTTGTTGTCGGACCTGACGCGCCAGAGCATTGAGTTTGGTGGTGGCCGCATGCGTTCGCAGACAGCTCCGCAGATTACTGTAGCAAGGCCCGATCAGATCTTTACCCACATCGCGCAGAAAATGAAAATGACAGATAAAGTCCCGGCAGTTTGGGAAAACCGCTGCCACCGCTTTAAGGATGCCCGTGCCCATGTCGTGAACACAGGCAATCGGCTCGCCGTAGTGACTTTGCAGCCGTTTTAAAAACGGAATGATATATTCGGACCGTTCGCTGGGCAGTTTCACATTGGCCAAAACAAACTGGCTCAGGCTGTCCAGGCCCGTCATCAAGGCCGGCGCATTTGCCTCATGGGTGGCATCCAGGTGAAGGATGTAGCCACCGGAACGCTGCATGGCTTGGTTGATTCGCGGTGTGGCCTGACGATGAGCGACGGCCAGATAGGTGATGAATTTTTGTCCCAGGTATTCGATCTCCGATGCACATAAATCGACATGGCGGGCGAGAAGTCCCTGGCGAACCTGTTCGACATTTTGGTGTTGTTCAAACAAAGCACGGCCGACAAAGACCAGCACATCCCAGGCTACATTGCAGCAGCGCGGTACCAGGCGGCGCAAGGCTTCAGAATGAAAGCGACGCCCGCATTGTGGGCATTCAAGAATGGTCTCATGCGCAATAAACGGCGTCGTCATGCTCAGCACGGTCTTTTTCCGCGTTTTTTGTACCTTGAGTTTGCTGTTGCACGAACAGGTATCGCGTTCCGGTCGGAACCGAACTATCGGTACCTGGGCAAACAAGCCGGCTGGCCGGGTCTCCTGACTAAGCAGCTCCAGGCACCGGTTCAGTGCCGCCAAAGCTGCTGCACCGGAGTTTAAGCCTTTTTTTTTAAACCGTGCCTGTCGAACAGTGCTTTGACTTGCCCGGCATCAATACGTACCCCGGTGCGACGGCTGATCTCTTGTGCCAGCTGACCAAACCCGGCGTCAGGGTGACGAATAAACTCGACCAGAACCAAAACCGCCATCTCGGCCGGTAGTTGGACCCCATCATTTTTTGGAATCGCCTGTGATTGAGCACCGGCCGTTTCGTCATCGGCTGCCAGGTAGACATATGAACGCCCTAGCTTTTGCCGTTGCAACCGGCCTTGACGGACCAATGCCACCAGCACCGTATGACAGCGGCATCGCAGCGTTTGTCCAAGTTGTTCGGCGCTCATTCCCGCCGCGCTGCCCGACACTAACATGACAAGGGTATCGGTCAGGCTCCCTGCCCGTGAAAAGCCGATGTCTGTGTAAAACCATAATCCTTGACGTCCGAAGCGGGGTATCGACGCCAGTGTGTACCAGCGCCCGTTGTGGGTGAAACTGCTGTAGTAACCAATCCTTGCCAAGAATCGCCTGACAGAAGGTACGGAATAGTCCAACTGTTCGGCCAGGGGGGCGATCATCCAGCAAGGCTGCTTGTCAAACAGCGCACTGAGCCTATCCTGGACATCGGTTGCTAACGCCATGGCGCCTCCTGATAAAGTAATGCAATAAGCCCATTCATAGGGCATAATATGCAATACATTATCAAAAATGGCCACTTTTAACAAGTCCAGTGATGTTGACAGGGTAAACGAAAAATTATTAAATATGTTTATTATGATCAATATGATATGGATTCAAACGAAAGCATTTCTACTTGAGAAGTTTGGGTTTGGCTGACACAGAAAAATGATCAGGTATGGCACGCGATTAAGCTGTAACTATTTGAAACTATTAGATCCAACTGAATTTCGTTTCTATAGGTAAATTCTGGCAGGTCTGATTACCTATTTATTACTGGAGATCTATTGTAATCGCCATTTTAATGAGCGCGTTTCCATCAAAAGAATCCGCCAATTGCGTATAAAAATCCAAAATGAATTACGTGCTGGCGTTTTCTACAAACCACCTAATTCAAATTTGAAAGAACAATAATTACAAACGTTAATGCAAGTCCTTAACTGGAATTTACTGGTCATGAACCTCTTATTTACATCTGCCTGTGTCGTCTTTTCTGTTAAATATGCGATTGATAGAAATCGTTAAAAATATTAAGAAAGGAAATTTATATGGAGGTCGACCCAACAGATCTGATACTATTAAAAAACATTTGTCATAAAATTTGTCTGAATATTCCTAATAATTGTCAATGGCATTGGGATCACGATCGTGAAATGGCTTGCGTAGAAATAGGAAAAGAGGATGCAGAACTGGTATTTTTTCCTCTTTTCAAAGAGTTCAAGTACAATTGGGATTATTCATCGGAGGATCTTAGCGAAGCAAGCGTAGCCTCTCAGAAAAATCACACATTCGGCCTATTACCCGGACAAGTGTTTTTTTCTTCAGGACCTATTGGAAATGTGCTTTTATTAGTAGCGTGGTGGCCTTGGGGTAAAAATGACAAAATTTCAATGCGGGTTGGTATCATGCCTGCCAACCAAAAAAACTGTCAAAAAGGGTTTTCCTATGACCTGCTCAATAGTTGGCTAAAAATTGACTGAGGCCCCCCTTATTTAAAAGTTCAATGGTTATTCTGCCCGAAGCTTCTCGATTTCTGTTTTCATGAAATGATTGCCAGTAGCATTACCGATGAACAAGCTTGAGCTGATCCAAGCATTGAAGGACGCCACCGATCTGTCCAAATCCGAAGCTGCCGCTGTTGTCGATACCTTTTTCAATGAAATGGCCGATGTCATGGCCAAGGGGGATCGTGTTGAAATTCGTGGCCTGTGCTCGTTTTTCGTGAAGGAGTACGATGGATACACCGGGCGCAATCCAAAAACTGGCGAGCGGGTTAAGATTAAACCGAAGAGGCTGCCGTTTTTCAAAGCGGGGAAAGAGTTGAAGGATCGGGTGGACCGGTAAATGGCAACGGCGTTTTTTAATTGAAAGAGCTGGTGATAATTCAATTTATCTGCACTTTTACAGAACTTTGGACTAGGTATTGTAAGCACAGATTTTGGAAGGGCCAAAAATATATAGATAAGTTGGAGTAATTTGCAGTTTCGACATAGTTTTGTTTCATGTGATATTCGATTCGAATCTTGAGCGGCCTTGTCCCATCTGCTTGACAACCCCTCCCATCCATTGTTTAAATACAACTATCTATTTTCAACAAGTTACAATTTGATAAAGCCAAACTCACCGTAAGGTGGGGACGGAAAACCACGGGTCTGAGTGCGAGACGCGGTTTTTTTTTGCAATGCTGATAAGACAGCCGGGCTGCCGAGGGTGACATCGTTAAGGTTACTACGGGCGCAGTTCGGCTTTTTTAATTTCAACACGGATGGAGATCGGAGGCGTCATGAAGAAAAGATTCCGGTTCAGTGCAGCAGCTTTTCTATTGGTCAGTTTTTTGTTGGTTTGTGCAGCAATGGCTCAAGCCGTGGTGACCGGTCGAATCAACTTCCAAGGTAGGTTGAGCGACGACAGCGGCATTCCGGTTCCAGATGGCGATTATCAAATGACGTTTTTTATCTACTCTTCGTCAACGGGAGGATCGCCAATCTGGAGCGAAACGCAGAATGTTGCAACCACCGATGGAATTTACAGCGTTGTTTTGGGCCTAATAAATGAACTCGATCCTTATGATATAACCGGGGATCGATACCTGGGTGTGAAGGTGGAATCCGATTCCGAAATGAGCCCGCGACAGTTGCTGACCGCCGTACCCTTTGCCCTCAAGGCGGCCGATTCGGAAGCGTTGTCCGGCCAGAGCGCGACGGACTTTGCCAGTGCCGTCCACGGCCATAGTTTTGCCGAAATAACCGGCACGGTGACGGACGTTCAGGTTCCCGACAACATCACCATCAACAACGCCGACATGCTGGACAACAAAGATTCGACCGATTTCGCCAATGCTGCCCACGGTCATGTTGCCGGAGACATTACCGGCACTTTAAATGATACGCAGATTCCGGCAACCATCGCCCGTGACAGCGAAGTCATGCCGCTCGTACTTGACAACGACGGCCCAGGTACCGGATTGAATGCCGACCTGCTCGACGGTTTGAGTTCTGGGGCATTTTTAAGCTCTTCCTCGGATTATGGCCGAAGTGGTGTTGCCCCAGACCTTTACGAAGGCTCGAGCACACTTACAAGCAAGTATGTGAATGTAACCGGCGACAGCATGACCGGTGGGTTGGAGATCGACACCGGTGGTACTGACGTGAGGGGCGTTGATGCAAACGCTTTTGGGGACGGCGCCATTGGTATCAAGAGTATGGCTTCTGGGGATAACGCCAATGGTATTCAAGTGATGACCTTTGCCAACAGTATTGGTCAAGACCAACCCAGAGGCGTTGATGTATATGCCTACGGGTCGAGTGGTTACGGCGGATATTTTCACGCCCAAGGCAGCGGTGCGACAGGGATTTACGCCTTTGGGACAGAGTATGCTGCCAAGTTTAATGGCAAAGTTGCCATCCAGGATGATGGCACAACGGTTATGGAACTGGGAGCAGGCCTTGATTACGCTGAGGGTTTCGACGTTTCGGACATGGCAAAGCCCACTCCGGGCTCGGTGCTAATCATCGATCCGGAAAATCCCGGAAAGCTGACCGTCTCCACCACGGCTTACGACACCAAAGTGGCCGGCATAGTTGCCGGTGCCAATAATCTGGGGTCCGGGGTGCGACTGGGCGGCAACCAGTTCGACAACGACGTAGCCCTGGCCGGCCGGGTCTTTTGCAATGTGGATGCGACAAACGCCGCCATCAGGACCGGCGATCTGCTAACCACGTCGGACCTGCCCGGATACGCCATGAAGGCCGGCGACTATGCCTGCGCACAGGGGGCGATTCTCGGCAAAGCTATGCAGGGCTTAGAAAAAGGAGAAAAGGGGCAAATCCTGGTTCTCGTGACTCTACAGTAACCAAGGGAGGCAACCATGAAAAAGACAATCTTTGTCAGTATCGTCATCGCCTTGGCGGTCCTCGGTTCTGGCCTTCCCGTCTTCGCCCAACCATTATCCGTGGATGAGGCTCGGACCGTGGCAACCAACTGGATAGAATTGATCATCCAAAAAAAGGGAGATTGGGGTGGATCTAATACAGCACAGATTGATGAGATTCTGGAATTTAAACGTGGAGAAAGAGTTTTAGGATTTTTTTGCCGCGTTCATCCCTCAGGTTTTATTGTAGTTTCACTTTTTAAAGAACTTGCACCGATCAAAGCATATTCTCCATCCACCGACTTAAACCCTGACTCAAACGAAAGTCTGGCCGACCTGATAAAAATAGGCATGGAACGGATCCTGGATGAAATCGAGCGACAGGTTGGCTCGCTCAAATTAGCCCAATCTCAAAGTTTTGCGAATATCCTTGAAATAAATTACCGGCAGTCTTGGGAAGAACTTGAAAAGGAAACGGAAACGTTCAAAACCGAGCTTCAAACTAAAACCCTGTTAAAAAATTATCAGGAAGGGGAAATCATGCTGACATCAGCTTGGCATCAGAACCCTCCCTACAACGACGAATGTCCTAAGATGAATTGCCACAATTCAAATGGTCGCGCATTGGTGGGCTGTATTGCCATTGCAGGTGCGCAGGTCATGCGCTATTATAATTGGCCACCTTATAATGACTACGATTGGCCTAATATGCTTGATTCTGTCGAAACGACTTCTCAACAGGTTAACATAGATGCTGTAGCAAAGTTGTGTCATGACGTGGGAGTGGAAGCAGGGATGGACTATGGTTGTGATGAGTCGGGAGCATATTTTGCAAGTGTTCCAGGCCCCGACCTACTGGATGCCTTCGAAGATCATTTTCGCTTTTCAAATGACGCAGATAACTTGTATCGAAGTAAATATACAGCTTCAAAGTGGTGGGATAAAATCAAAACTTTGCTTAACGGCAACTGCCCGATACCATACGCTATCCCAAACCACGCGATCGTTGTTGACGGTTGGCAAGAGATTGGTACTACACCAATACGGAATTACCATATCAATTACGGTTGGGGATTGACCGGAACCTGTCAAGACGGGTGCAATACATGGTACACCTTGGACGCGATCTATGGCGGAAAGCCGGATGATGAAATAATGATAGCAAATCTCTATCCGTCCAATTCTCTGCATGGTGAGGTATCCGGTCTTTACATTACATGGCCATTTCCTTACCGGTATTTTAACCGGGATGCTACGGGTAGCATGGCGATATTCAATCCTGGTCATTATCTTCAATTCCTCCCGGGAATAACGGTGACAGCAACGGATAATCCCGGCATTCAAATAATAGGGACAACTGACTTGGAAACTCGTTTGTTCACCAGAGGGGATAAATTAAGAGGCATCCGGATTTACAATTGCTCTATGTTTATTAATAAAAATGGAAGTATTAAGTTCCATTAACCGATATCTTCTTATGAATCATTTTGGCTTGGAGGAAATAGATTTCGGATACCGCAACCATACGCGCGCTCTCTATGGCATGTGAGCGAACAAAATAATTGATGGAAAAGTGGGAAAATTTTGACTCGAACAATGAGGGAGGGGAAAAGTCGGTGTTGGAGACGACAGATGGGCACAAGGAGAGGACCTCAGAGCGCGACTATACACCCCTCCCGTATTATTCAAGTCTTCCTGCCTATGCCTTAAAAAAACCATAAAATTGAAGCGCGAAGCGCACCTATGTTTTTTTCCTTTTCATCACACATTGTGGACCCGTTTCCATCAATTATAGAGTCCGCGCTCAGCAGATATAAAAATGGGCCCCGAACGATCCAGGGGCCACCGTGCATCAAGCGCATGATGGTCATATCCTAAACGGAGCGATTCACTCCCTTTGGCAATTCCCCAATTTTTGGGAATTCAATAAAATCAAAGTTTTCCAAGTGATTTCCATTACTTATTTTTAAATAATCGATATTGTTACAAAATTTATAATCTTTTATCCGCTTGTTGATCCAGTCGCTAAAAAAACGGCCCCCACAGGTGTTACATGGGGGCCGCCAATAGTTTTTTTTGTCGGTTAAGGCCGGTAATCCCCACCCCTCATGTGCCGGCGGGTGGCATCAATCTTAGCTTGGATTTCGCCTAGCATGACGAACGCCTCGCGTCCACACTGGTCCTGAAGAATCAAACGATCAATGCGCGATAGACCCCACTCGTCATGGGTGAAAAAAGTCTCTGTCAGAACCGTCCATGCAGCGGATAGGTCCCTTGCGATACGCGACGCCTTGGCTCCGCCCATGGCGTCTAACTCCTGAACAGCGTTGTTTATAATTGCAATGGTTTCGAGTAATGCGCCTTTCATTTTTTTTAACCCCTTTAATTTATTGTTATTTTTACATAATCGGGCAAATCGCCCCATGCGTCGCTGCCGGCGGCTTTCATTTGCTTTTTTAAATCGGCGACATATTTTTTGCGGTCCGCAACGACATCCACCCGCTCCTGCTCGATTTCAGCCAAAAGCTCTTGACGCCTTGCTATGATAGCATCGTCGGAAATCATATCCGCATCATCCGGTTCCGGCTCGGCTGGCTGGTGACGGGAGAGCATGATCTCCATGGGTTTTGGCAGCCGCACCCCCATCTTGGTGATTTCGATCGCGGCCTGGGGAACGTCGATTTTTTCCTGTTGTAGTTGGTCAAAAACAGCATTTACATCCGATAGTTTTTCGAGGCCCTTGATGTTCGGAATGAGTCGCTCGAACGTTTTTTGCATCTCCGAGAGGAACCTTGCAGTCTCTAAGCCTTGCGATGGCGTTTTAGCCGCCGCCCATGTGGTTGAAGTGTGCGCGAGGCGTCCCCAGAGCTCAAACAACTGAGCTTGGAAGATCAGGGCCTTGGCGTATATATCCTGAAACTTTTCGGCTACTTGGCCATCAATCAGCTTGTCTTGAATTTTGGTTGATAAAATTGCCCCCACTTTATTTTTTTCTTTGAGCCAACCAGCGGTCATTTTGCGGAAACTGGTGGATGTGGGGCTGATGCCCTTGGAGCGGGCAAACGCCGATAGTGAGGGGAAGTCACCACCCATGAACTCGGCTCGCATTGCAGGCCAGTCGTAGGGCTGACATTTGGGTTCATTTTTGGGTTTATTTTTGGATTTTGTGCGTGGTTTTTTTTTCACCGTTGCCAGAATTTTGCGGAAGTAGGCCAAGGAAACCTGCTGGCCGAGTTCATTCGACCGGTCGTGACAGTAACTCTTTTGTGAAACCTTTTGCCCGCTGGCCTTGATCTTGAGAAAGATTCGGGCCTCGTTTTCATAGTTAATTTTTCGCATCGTCGCCCTCTCTTTTGTTAGGGGCCGGCCCACCCAGGCACCGGCCCCAATTGATGGTTAACGCCGGTCGCGAAGGCGGGTTGTTATCGCCGTCCTCAGATTGCTGATGCCGGTAGCAATGAGATGCAACCCAATGATGGTTTTGCCTCTGCTGGTCGGGGCATCCAGTATGCCGAAACGCTTGGCCAGCATGCCATTGACGGCTTCCTTCTGATAGGGGCGCATTTTTCCATTGAACTTGATATCAACGGGATCAAGCGACCGGGTTGAATCAACAAAGTCAATGGAAATTCCGGCCCTTTTGCACATGCTGAGCACCTGCCCTGTGACACCCCTGAGGACGATCAGACCGCCGTGGGCGCCATTCTCATAACAGTGGATATCCCGAGGGGTCTCGCCGTTCCATCTGCCCATGCGGTTGTTTTCGACCCACTTTGGGTTCTGGAATGTCAAACGATCCTGGATAGTTTTGCTAAGTGGCTCCGGCATGTCGTTCAGTTTCGTTTTATTTGAAATTTCAATTCTCATAATAAGAACCATTTTGGGTTGGGGTTCCATCGGCGGAGGAGTCAATCCGCCGAGGGAACCGATTGCCACCGGCGGGGGGTGGTGGCAAATTTTGCGTATCCTTTTTAAGTGTCTCCTTCGTCTCCCTCGGCCCTTCCCACACCGTCTCCTTTTGTCTCCCACACCCTTAGGGTGGGAGACAAAGGGAGACGGGTTACAGGGGAGACGGGTAAACGAATGGATCATCAACTCGAATCATCTTTTTTTCGATCATAGATTTTTTGATTTTGTAAAAAGCCTGCCTGTCCATTCCGGATTCCTTACATGCCGTACTCCAGTCCTCGATCAGGACTCTCGCTGACTCTGGGTCACGGCCAGATTTTTCGACGTTTTCACGGTGGGCTTGATAGAGCTCCATCAAGATGTGGATTCCTTTTGCCTGGTTTTTACCGAGCCCTGCGTTTGGATTTTGGACTGGGGTGTTGTCGTCAACCTGACGCAACACTACACTGGTGACTTCGTTCCCGTCGTCATCTTCGATGCCGAGTTCAACAACGGATAGTTTAAACGCCATGGGGTCCGGAAACTCGGCATCTTTCATCTTTGTGGCCTCAAAATGGATGGTGCCGAATGGGTCCCTTTCCATCCGATATTCGGCATCGACGGCGCCTTTCAATGCTGAGTTCCCCCGACCACGGTTTTTATCGCCGACGCCGGAATGGTGTATCAGCCCCACCGACGAACCATATAGTTCGCGGATCCGGTCAGCGGCGGCAATCGCCTTTGTCATGTCAGAGGTGGAGTTTTCGTCCCCAGGACCGAAATTTCGGGCAAGAGTATCAATAATGATCAGGATGGGCGGACCAGCTTTTTCAGCAATTTCGGCAATAGTCTTGAGGACAATCTCGACGGAGAGGTCATCGCACAGGCCAATTGGGGCTGAGGAGACGAAAATAGGCGCATCGTCCAGTGGTACATGGTTGACAATCGACCACGCCTCAAACCGGCGCCTGATACCGCTCTGGCCTTCATCAGGAATATAAATGACCGGACCCTGCTTGACCTTCAGTCCGTAAAAGTGGGTATGCGTGGCTATGCAGGATAGCATTGATATCGCGATGAGCGACTTGCATGTTCCAGGATCGCCAAAGATCTGGAACAGAGTGTTAGCCTCTAACAGTCTCCTAACAATGAACTCCGGTAGGGCAATTTTAATCGATCTGATCTCGAGTAGTTCAAAACGACGACGTGAGCGTTTGACACCAATTTTGCTGCCAGCGGCCTCCGAAAGAAGCCGTTCCGAATAGTCAAAGATGTCTTCGCCATCCCCAGGTTTGAGGGCTTTCTGCATAATTTTATGGCCAGCCGCATAGATTCGACGTTTGCGGGCCAAATCAGAGATCACCCGGCAGTAGTGTTCAACATTGGGCGGTCTCGGGCAAAAATCGGGTAGCTCTGGCAGATAAGTTGGGCCACCAGCCTTTTCTAAATTTCCAGCTTCTCGGAGAGCAAAATAGGTTGAAATTGAGTCAAATGGTTCTCCTTTCGCCCTTAACTTTTCTGCCGCTGCAAAGATTATTTGATGCTTTATGGAATAAAAATCGTCCACAGAAAGTGAGTCGAAGATTGACTCGGCGCTTTCTGGGTCGAGCACCATCTCTACTATAACCGACTGCTCATGCTCTAAGCTGTGCAGTACGTCTGTTTTTTGCTCCCCCGCCGTTGCCAACAAAATATCCTCCTGCTGTTTTATTTTGTTGCCGGTTCTTGGGTTCTGAATACTCGATCATAAGCGTCTGCTGGCCACCACAATCTGCCATTTGGGGTTTTTACAGGCCTGATTCCCTGATATTGAGATTTTTTGCAGTAGCCCCTTCGAACGGTGTCAGGTTTGACGCCTAACGATTCGGCAAACTTTGATGTCGGGATGTAATCTTTCGGGCCTTCCATGGCGACCTCCTGTCTTTGTGTGTTTTCACGCCGAAAATCTTGAAGAAGCTTGAATGTCGTTGATCTATCGCCATGGTGTGGGATGGAGAGGGGAATTGCAATGGGCTGGCAAGATAGACAAGGACAAACGATACGTTTGTCCTTGTAGGATGGACAAACGTATCGTTTGTCCATTGAGGGAAGATTGATTTTCTATGTTAAGTTGATTTTTTCGGCCTCTAAGTACCGCACGACCGTTTTCCATGATGGAACTTCATTGTCGCCATATTCTTGAATCCACCGCCCTACAACCTCTTCAGCCTTTTCTTTCTTGCTTGGCAAGCGTTTTAAAATTTGTTCTGGGATTTTCTCGTAAATAGCCAGTGCTTTTTTTTGTCGTTCGATTTTCTTATTAGTTGCTCCTGTAGATCTATTATCAACCCCGTCATATTGAAGCACCTGTTCAACCGACAAGGCTCCGATCTGTCCTGCTGCATAGACAATCTTCGCCATGGACAAGTCAATTCTTTGAATTGTTTGACTATTAACGTTCTTGTAATTTTTCCCAGGGATCAATTTTGAATAACACCTATTGAGCGCGCTTCCGTAAGTAACTACTTTGATAAAACATTCCCATGATACATTGCTAATGTTCGGCCGGGATGAAACGCTTCGGGAAGGCATGCCCGGTTATCATGTGGATTACCGTGAAAAGCTATCCCAGGATCCTGCGGTGCGCTGGACCGATCGCTTGACCATGGACGGCACCTGGAACCCCAATTTATTCCAGTTTTATTTGCGTGTGGCCCAACGTGTGGCAGCAGATCTTAAGCTGCCCTTTCAACTGGATGCCGATCTGTTTCGCAAAGGGGAAGCCGATGTCCATGAGGCCATCCGTGAGGCGTTGGTCAATGCCTTAATCCACGCCGACTATAATGGTCAAGGCGGCATTGTGGTTGAAAAATACCAAGACGCGTTCGAGTTTTCCAACCCGGGCACGCTGTTGATCTCTTTTGACCAATTGTTGCGTGGCAATATCAGCGAATGCCGGAATAAATCATTGCAGACCATGTTCATGTTGATTGGTACGGCGGAAAAGGCAGGGTCTGGTGTGGACAAGATACGGCGGGGTTGGGAATCGCAACATTGGCGATCTCCCATGGTGCGTGAGCAGGTGCAACCGGATCGAGTGGTTTGGCGGCTCCCGATGGTCAGTCTGATTCCAGATGAGTCCATTCAGCGCCTGCAGGAATTGTTTGGTAATCGGTACCGTCGATTCGATACCCACGAAGTGCAGGCCCTGGTAACCGCTGATCTGGAAGGTGCCGTGGACAACGCCCGCATGCGTCAGATCTGTGGTGCGCATGCGGCGGATATGACCCATCTGCTGCAAGGTCTGGTATCCAAGGGAGCGCTGATCCAGGAAGGACAAGGGCGCTGGAGCCGTTATCGTTTGCCCGACCTTTCAGGAGGAATCGACTCCATACATAAGGACTTTCACTCCGTACATAAAAAATTTCACTCCGTACATAAGGGGCATGACTCCATACACAGCGACCCTCACTCCATACATAAGGAGGAGGATTCCGATAGCCTGGACGACCTACTAAAATTGGCGGCGCCTGCAAGGGAAAATCGCCGGATGAAGACCAAGGCCATGGAGCAACTGATCTTGACCCTTTGCAAAGGCCGCTGGTTGTCACGTAGACAGCTGGCGGATTTGCTGCAGCGTCATCCGGACAGCCTCCGCTCCCGATTCCTGACGCCCATGGTTACCCATGGCCTGTTGCGATTGAGGTTTCCCGACAAACCCAACCGAACCGATCAGGCCTATACGGCAAACAGCCAAGTTAAAGAAAACGCATTAACCTTAACTTAGATAAAAGCTAAGTAAAGGAAGAGCCATGGCCCAAACCACCGAAAAAGCCTTTGAGACCTATGTCATGCAAATGCTGGCGGCCAAGGGTTGGCAGCTGGGCAGCGCATCGGCATGGGACAAGGAACTGGCCTTGTTTCCGGATCAGGTAACGGCGTTTATCGCCGACACCCAGCCCGAGCTGTGGGCCGACATGCGGACCCTTCACGCCGATCAGCTCGAAACTATGCTGGTCAGGGAGCTGGCCATCAAAGGCTCACTGAATGTGTTTCGGCACGGGTTCAAGTTTTACGGCAAGATTTTTCGGATGGCCTTCTTCAAGCCGGCCCATGGCCTCAATCCCGAAATGCTGGCCCGCTATGGGTGCAATGGACTGAGTGTTACCCGCCAGGTCCCCTGCCATCCCGGTGACCAGAGCACCATGGACCTGGTCTTTTCCCTTAACGGCCTGCCGGTGGCCACCTGTGAGTTGAAAAACCCCGGCACAGGACAGACCTGGCGCAACGCGATCCACCAGTACCAACACGATCGCGATCCCCGCGCACCGTTGTTCGAGTTCAAGAAAAGAGCCCTGGTGCATTTTGCCGTGGACCCGGATCAGGTGTACATGACTACCTGCATCGAGGGCCGGCGCACGCCAGGAGGGACCCGGCAGTAATTTTCTGATCCAGCATTCCGCAGGCAGTGGCAAAACCAACAGCATTTCCTGGCTGTCCCATCGCCTGGCCAGCCTGCATACACAACAGGACCAGAAGGTTTACGACTGCGTGATCGTGATCACCGACCGTCAGGTGCTGGACCGTCACATGCAGGATGCCATCTATCAGATAGAACATGCCCAGGGCGTGGTCAAGGCCATCGACCAGGATTCCAAGCAGCTGGCCGACGCGCTCATGGATGGCACCAAGATCGTGGTGACCACCTTGCAGAAATTTCCTTTTGTGTTGCGCGGGCTACTGCGGGCGGCTGGTGCGGAGAACGTGGATGCGCCAACCAAGGAGGAACGCGCCCAGGCCGGCGCCTGGGAGGCGGAAATTGCCAAACGCCGCTATGCGGTAATCGCCGATGAGGCCCACTCCGGCCAGAGCGGGGAAACCGCCAAGGAACTGAAAGCCATCCTGGGTGCCGGTGCCGCGCCTGAAAATGGTGATGAAGAACCTGACTGGGAAGACAACTTCAACCGGGTCATGCAGTCCCGCGGCCCCCAGCCCAACATCAGCTTTTTTGCCTTTACCGCGACCCCCAAGGGCAAAACCCTGGAGCTGTTCGGCCGTATCGGCAACAGCGGGAAGCCGGAAGCCTTTCACCTCTACAGCATGCGCCAGGCGATCGAGGAGCGTTATATCCTCGACGTTGTCAAAAACTACACGACCTACAAAACCTATTTCAAACTGGTCAAGAAAATCGAGGACGACCCCGACCTGCCCAAAAAGAAAGCGGCCCGTGCCCTGGCCAAATTTCTGGTCCTGCACCCCACCAATATCGAACAAAAGATTGAAGTCATCGTGGAGCATTTCCGGCGCCATGTGAAACACCACCTGGACGGACGGGCCAAGGCCATGGTGGTGACCGCTTCCCGTCTTCAGGCCGTGAAATACTTCGACGCCTTCAAACCCTATTACGATGCCACCAGCCTGCAGGAGGTTTCAGATCCCTCGCAGCTTGATAAACTGAAATTTGAGCTGGATTCCCTTCAGGTCTATCACTGGAGCGAGGTGGAGGCGTTTGCCCATGTCTTTTATCGGCCCCCGGCAAAACAGACTGCTGCCGATCATGCCCGGATCCATAACCACCTTCAGCCTGCCGTGGACCGTTTCAAAGCGCTCGCATCCGATGAACTGCGAGATGATTTTCGGGACAAGCTGGCCGGCTACGTCAGGGTATATTCATTTTTAAGCCAGATCATGCCATATGCGGATCCGGACCTTGAAATGCTGTACAGCTACGGACGCTCGCTTCTGCCTAATCTTCCGTCCAGCACGGAGCAAAACTCTGTGAACCTGGGCGATGACGTCAGCCTGCATTATTACCGGCTACAGCGGGTTTTTTCAGGCGCCATCGAACTGCACGAGGATGTCGATGAATATGGAGTGAAAAGCCCCACGGATGTTGGAAGCCGCAAAGCCAAAGATGAAAAAGCGCCACTTTCGGAAATCATCGAACTGCTCAACGAAAGGTTTGGAACCAATTTTACGGAAGCGGATCGCCTGTTTTTCGAACAGATCAAAGAGAAAACCACCAGCAACCCCAAGTGGTCCAACTGCGTCAGGCAAACCCATTCGATAAATTCCAGCTGGGATTACGAAAGCTGCTCGAGGATTTGATGATTCAGCGCATGAGCGAAAACGATAAGATTGTAACCCGTTACATGGACGACAAGGCTTTTGAGAATGTGGCGTTCTCGGTACTTTCGAAGGTAATATATGATTCAATTCCGGATTCAGAATAAACGAAACTGCTATCATTATAGGTCTGTCTGCCAAAAAAATGTCTCAAATAAGAAAGGCGAAATGGCAATGTTTCAATAAAAACAGATCTTACCATTAAATATCCATCATTTTGTTTCTACAATATCAGTTAACCAAAATTGCTGTTCAAGCTCCATGGATTCAATTACTTGAGATAGAAATTCCTTGGTTCGTGGTGCTTCACGTAAATTGCAAGTAACTTTTCGATCCATCAGAAAGCGGGCCAAGTCAGCAATACCGCTGGTTTCCATCTGTTGCTTGATTCCATTAAAATATGGGTAATTGCGTTGCTTATCACTCAACACATGCAGGGCAAGAAAGCGTCTCTCTTCCAGGCCGGTAGGAACCGATCCAATTGCTGTTCGATGCGAAAATAAAATTGACGTGATTCTTAAAAGGGTAGGGGTTAACAAATTTCGGTTCAATCAAGATCGTTGACTCAGTGATTAACCCCTTTATATGGCCTTCCGCCTTGCGGTCCCCGGCCCATAGCGCCTCATCCACAAAGGCCAAGATGACGTTTTTAAAATGTTCAGTGAAACGGCCGGCGAAATGCTCCTGTTGTGTAATGTGAAGGAAATGACTGCCAAACACCTTGCCGAACGGTTCAACAAAAGTGCCTTTACCTGTCCCTTGAGAACCACGCAGCACGATCGCCGCTCCTGGCCTTTGTTCTGAACAAGCCAAGCCATCCCAATCAACTACCCATTGAAAAACATCCTCATCGCCACCGCAGATTATATTTTTACATGGTCAAGATAAAGCTCACAGGAGCCGGGACCGCTTTTCAAATCCTTTGGATTGTACAGATTGTAGGCGGTCATTGCGATTAGACAAAAACCGTACTGGGATAAATCCCTATAATTTGAATCGCCTGCGGATTTCAGATCTGTACAAATCTTTGCCCTCGCCGAATTTCCAATGAGTTGACATAATGCAGTCTATCACAATATTTGACATGCTCCGCCAGCTTGGACTAATCTCAATTAGCCCCAATGCCCTTAATTGACGCAACACAAAGGAAGTACAAAATATCAAGACAAGCTTGATTAGGGTAATGGATTCGTCATGCTAAATCTACAAGCTACAACAAATTTGTTTTAATTGTAATCCACGAGGAAAGATTTTGCCTACCAAACCAACCTATGAGGAACTCCTACAAAAAGTCAAAGCGTTGGAAAAGGAAAAATGCGCTTGGGTGAGGGATGTACCCATTGAAGCAAGGGATTTCGAATCGACGGAAATGGGATCGGTGGAGAGAGACATCTATTCATCGGAGGAATCAGGCAGCCTCAAGTCTATCATAGATATTGAAGAGATTCAGTCGATCATGGATGACTTCCATAACTTAACCGGAATGCCTACCGCCATTCTCGACATGAATGGTAACGTCATCGAAGCAACCGGATGGCAGGATATCTGCACTAAATTCCACAGAGTCAATCCAAAAACTGCGCAGAACTGCACAGAAAGTGATCTTTACCTCGTAAAACATATTAAGCCCGGAGAGTATAAAGAATATCAGTGCAAAAACGGTCTGTGGGACGTCGTCACGCCGCTGTATATAGGGAACAAACATATGGGCAACATATACACCGGGCAGTTCTTCTACGATGACGATTCGGTGGATGAAAAGAGATTCATCCAGCAGGCAGAGGCATACGGGTTTGACAAAGACGCGTATTTGGATGCATTCCGTCGCATCCCGCGATACAGTAAAGAAGTCATTGGCTATTTGATGCGGTTTTTAGTCAGGCTCACGTCCTACATATCAAGCATCAGCTATGCAAAAATAAAATTAGAAAGGGAAATTCGCGACCGAAAACGAGCGGAGGAAGCCCTGGCAGAACAAAAAAAGCGGCTGGATTACATCCTCCAGGGAACGAATGTAGGCACCTGGGAGTGGAATGTGCAGACCGGCGAGACGATCTTTAACGACCGCTGGGCAAATATCATCGGCTACATGCTCGAAGAAATTTCACCGGTCTCCACCGAGACCTGGAATAAGTTTTGCCATCCCGTCGATATGAAAGCATCGACCCGGCTCCTAAAATCGTGTTTTAATAAGGAGTCCGAATACTACCATTGTGAGTTTCGCATGAGACACAAAAACGGTAGTTGGGTGTGGGTGATCAGCCGAGGCAAAGTCGCTACCTGGACTGAAGACGGCAAGCCGGAGTGGATGTTCGGCACGCATCAGGACATCACCAAGCGAAAACGAGCCGAGGAAAAAATCCATAAGCTAAATGATACCTTAGAACAACGCGTTGCCGAACGCACCGCCGAGCTTGAAAGTCGAACACAACAACTGCAACAACTTGCCCTTGAGTTGTCCGATGCCGAAGATCGGGAACGGAAAAACATCGCGTCCATTTTGCACGATGATCTACAACAGCAGCTTGCTTACATCAAATTGGAGCTCAGCGTATTAGAAAAAACTGCCGATCAGGAAACTGGAAGAAGGCTCAGGGACATAGAAAGACTTATTGGAGACAGCATTCGAAAATCGTGCGATCTCTCTTACGAAATCAACCCTCCGGCCTTATCGCGCAATGGACTATTGGCGGCAATGAACGTTTTGGCCACGGATTTGAAAAATAGGCATGGTTTTGAGGTAAGGATACATTCCCAAGCCGAAGCTGAACCCGATTCCCATACTCTGGCCGTGATTTTGTATCGCGCGGCCAGGGAGTTGCTCATCAATGTAGTTAAACATGCCGACGTGGATTCGGCTGAAATAGACGTTCTTTGTAAAAACAGGAAAATTTATATTTGCGTAAAAGATTCGGGACGCGGATTCAACTATCAAACGGCCAAATCCAATCAGGGCAAAGGAATGGGGTTTGGCCTGTATAATATTGAGGATCGCATCACTTTTTTAGGCGGTTCCATGAAGGTGGAAACCTCTCCTGGAAAGGGGTGTTGTGTGGAACTGGCAGTTCCCAAGGACGTTTCCAAAATGACTTTTGGCTCTTCACTAAAGGGTGGGGGTATTGCTGAGCAGCAGGAAACAACCGATAGCGAGTCTATCCAAGCCGCCCAACAGTTGGACACAAGCTTGCCCATTCGTGTTTTGCTGGCCGATGACCATCATTTGATGCGCGAGGCACTATCCAAACTGCTTCAAAGCAGTGAAAATCTTTCAATCGTCGGACAGGCTGTCAATGGTCGTGAGGCGGTGCAGCTGGCAGATCAGCTAAAACCGGATGTGATTCTCATGGACGTCACCATGCCCGAACTTGATGGCTTTGAAGCTACGGCAGAAATAACTCGTCGTAATCCCACGATTCGCATAATTGGTTTAAGCATGCACAACGATACCGATACACGTAACAAAATGCTTGAAGCCGGTGCCCGTGCCTATTTGACCAAATGCGGATCACCGAACATCCTTATCGACACAATCAATCGTGTGCACGCCGAGATAAAGTAAATAAAATCAAACGAATTCAAGTTCATGGCCAATTATTTCTGAAATAAGGGCGCATTTAATTTTTTCCATATTTTTTGAGCAGCTCTTCATACAGGTTCTCACGGTAAATATCTTCAACGATTTGTTTGAGAATTATTCGGATTTTTTGCGGCAGACCTTTACGCACAAATATCCATTGTTCTTTATCCCGCTCAATCATAATTACTTTTCCAAAATCAGCCGGTGTACGCCCCATAACCTGCATCCAGTAATAATAAGCAGGTTCAGAAAAGACAGCTCCATCATTGAGTGGTCGAAAATATAGGAGCTCTAAAATTTGTCGATAACTTTTCACCCGTTGGATATTTTGAGGCAGACCTTCCAGTTGCGAATAAGAGGCAGAATGGTGATAAATTAAATTTTTACCTTTAAAATCCTCAATTTTCTGAATACCGGATCCTTTTTTGGTAGCAGCAATCACATTAATATTGAATTGTATTGCCAGCTTATCACCGGCATCCTGAGCGGCTTGGTGTGCCTGAGACGAGATCAGATCAATTTCTCCGCGCTGTAGTAAGTAATACATTCTGTTTGGGGGTAAAATCACGTTTGTGAATAAAAATCCTGACCTGATACCGATTTCCTGATTCAACTCATAAATAATTCCATATCTTTTATGGTGTGAGTCTTCCCACCCGTAGGGTGGAAGGTCCATCGTGCCAATTTTTATGAAGGTGAGTTCATCAGTTGAATTTTGGGCGTCGGCGATGGTAATGCCAGATGCCCATATGAGGAAACAACAGATACAAACTGTATATATCCTAAGATAGCTTTGTTTGGTCATCACACTTCCTTTAGCAGGAAATTAGGAACATAGGCACATTTAGACTACCTTGCGTCTGCAAACCCTGTCAAATGTTGCGATAAACTGGATTATGTATTCTCCGTGAAAAATGGGCGCGGATTCAGATTTGTAAAGGGTATCAAACTGATGTAATATTGGATAATACAGGTATTCGATTGACTTGGACTGTATCTGCAAACAAGGGGCGAGATCCCATCTTGAAGATCCGCCCCGCGACTTTTTTCTGATAGGTTTGAATGGCGGGCTATACCCGATGACCACCATTATATCCAGGTGCGTCCAGGTGCGCAAAGATTCAATAACCTGTAAAGGAAATACGCATGGATCAACCAACTGAAGCGGTTTTTAATCATCTGCGCTCAATAGCGGATCAAGCCTTTACATTGATCAATGATATCGATGCACGACGAAAGCTTATCGAACAATATTTTTGTGTTCATCCATCCACATCGAAACTCCAAGGGAAATGGTATCCAGTCAAGGAAGGGTCTATTTCCATGGAATGGATCGTCGCTGACGGTGCCGATCTAAACCGTCGGATTCTTTATATGCATGGTGGTTCCTGGATATCAGGTTCCTCGGCTGGTTACCGTGCCTTTTTATCAAGGATATCTCAGGCTGCTGGAGCGGTGGTCCTATCCGTTGATTATCGTCTTGCCCCTGAGCATAAATTCCCAGTTGCATTAGAAGATTGCACTCAAGCATATCAGTGGATGCGGCAAAACAGTCCAAACGGCCTTGCACCAGTTGTGTCAGCTTACCTAATGGGTGATTCCGCTGGGGGAAACCTGGCATTGGCAACCCTGCTGAAGGTCAAGAACCTAAACCTGCCGTTGCCTGAGGCGGTGGTTGCGATTTCACCGGCAACTGATTTCACCGCTGGGAGTCCGTCATTGGTTTCGCGAGCATCAGTAGACCCGATAATAAATCCGGCCGTATTACCAGCACTCATTCCTGTCTATATGGGTGAACATGCGGATCCGACCAACCCTTACGCATCGCCATTGTTTGGTGACTTTAGAGGCATGCCTCCTATTTTGTTGCAGGTTGGCGATGCAGAAGTCCTGCTGGATGATTCCAAACGATTAGCCGAGCATGCAAGCGAACAGGGCTGCGATGTGACTCTTGAGGTGTGGGATGGAATGCCGCATGTATTTCAAGGCTTTGCACCATTCCTATCTCAGGCCACTGAAGCAATCGTAAATATAGGAGAATTTATTCGTAAGCACTAAACAGGATTTTTATGCGTAATTTTGACGGCTTCGTAAAAAGCATTTCCAGGCCACTCATGGCCACACATCCGAAAGGAACTTTGCACAGCTTGAAAGTTCTGCTATTTCAGATGCCGGACGCATTAGCAAAGGAAACCGTTCGGACTTTGGTGCCCGAGTGCCCGTTAAAAAGCATGGTTGATCGGCTCGCGACAATATCTTTGGTGACATAGATCCCGTTTAGAAGTTTGCTCATTTGCGCGATACCGATTCTGCTCAATGCGTCCACCCTTACCGACAGGGAGGCGCATTGAGACCAGCCGTTAAGAGAAGCCGAAAAAAAATGTCCCGTATTTCAGACTTACCCAGTGCTTTTGAGCAAATTAATATCAATGCGGCGGGCATCGATATAGGTTCTCAAGAACATTATGTTGCCGTTCCCGGGGGGCAGAGACCCAGAAGGTCGGGATATCCGCCACTTCGAAACATTCATTTCCGATCTCAATGCGTTAGCCGCTTGGTTGGAACGGTGTGGCATTGATACCGTGGCTATGGAATCGACCGGCGTTTACTGGATTCCCCTTTTTGAGATTCTTTCGGAAAAAGGCTTTGAAGTTAGGTTTCTTCCTAAAATACGGTCTCTGAGCCCATCCGACCATATTCGTGCATTGAGACGGTCATGACCTGATTTGTTGAATAAAATGCCTCTATCACACCGTCGCCGTGGTGCGCATCAATATCCAAATACAGTACTTTTTTGCCGCTATCGGATTTTTTTTCACGTACGAGCGTCTTTAAATTTTGATTTGCGGCGGCCACCACGTGCACATCCACATCGACAGGTTGAACGGCTCCCAGGGGGTCGATCCGCTTTTCCTGCAGCACCCGCAACAGCCGAACCTGCATCGCCGGCGAGATATCGCCGATTTCATCAAGCAAAATGGTGCCACCTTGGGCCAGAGCGAACCGCCCCGGCTTGTCTTTCCGGGCACCGGTAAAGGCCCCCGCCTTGTAGCCAAAAAGCTCGGACTTCCAAGGAGCTCGTTGAACCAAACCACTTACAAGGTCCTTTTATAAAAAGCTTTTCCTTGATTTTATCCGATTCGCCGGGATAGCCAGAAAACGATTTTCTTTTACTGGATAGGTGGCCATGCATGGCCTGGAAAAGCTTTTTACAATCTTTGAAGCCAAAGTCACACCCTCACGAAAAGAATTGCATCTTATAAGGGTTGACTGCTTCTAATAATGCAATTTGCACGGTTCAAATGCAATTAAATAATTCTTTTATGCAAAACCATCCGATTTTAAAATGTATATGGTGCACCTTTGAATTGGCCGGAATATTGCTGTGGTATCGTTTCATGAGAATCGCAATTTCCCATCAGCAGGGCCGTATTTCGCCGGTGTTCGATGTGGCCGCATGCATTTGCGGTCCGGTGGAGGAGGTTATCAGAGCATATGTGAGTGACAACCTGAGCGACCCTCAATTCATTATGCCAGGATGTTTGGACAGAAAACAACGCTTAACAAGGTCAGAGCACCTTACCTCTGTGAAAAATAAAACGACACCAGCGTGGTTTCAAACATCACTATTTACTAACTCATAGGTGAGACGTAAATTACTTCCGGGATATTCTATCTCAGCCTTGTTGAGTTCGTCTAAAAGTGAGGCGATCGATCGATTGTCCGCCGGCGTCGAAGCATTGTGAATCCGAACAAGCAAACGATTGTTTTCCATATCGGGCAATAGGTCGGCATCGGTGACGAACAGCCCTTGCAACAGCCGCCTGGCATCGGACATATCCACCGTTGGACCGAGCAACATTGCCGCCATGGCCGTCTCCGCCCGATAGGCGATCATGCGCACGGTGTCCATCAGTCGCTTGCGACCCGGTAGCAGACGATTGAACTTGTCCTTTTCCTCAAGTTCCCCCCAGGTGATGTGTTTTGGCGTCTGTTTCAACTGTTCTTTCAACGTTGCCAGCTGATGTTCATGCTGGTCGATATCTTCCAGCAGCTCGCTTTTTCGCTTCAGCCATTTTTGGTATTTCTCCGGATTGGTTTCGCTTTCCGGGTGCATGGTCATTTCGCTAAAGCGTGATCGGCGGTAGCGCAGCCGGCTTTGTACCTGATTACGTCTACGGTTCAGTTCCCGCCAGCTGGGGTTGACCACTTTTTCGGTGTCAGGAATCTCAACGACGCCATATTCACAAAGCATATCAATTTCAAAGTGTTGCTTCATATAGCGAAAGAAGTTTTCCTGACACCACCGGGTAAACATGCGTACCGCCAGCTGGGTATGCGGCAGATCGTAGGCAGTGCTGATCAGACTGGTTTGATGACCCGAATCGGTCAGCTTGCGAACCTCTCGCACCCAAAACGCGTTCTTGCCCGAGCCCAGCAAACTGCCTATTTCGGCCACACGCATGGTGACCGTCTCGCCGCCGGGCATGATCACGGTTTTTTCCTCAAACCAACTCTCCGGCCACGGTTCGGCCGGGTGCTTATGATAGGTGATGCAGGCAATCCGATGCGTGCGCCACATCCTGGCAAAAAAGTCCGGGCTGTAGCCCTCCCGGTCGAAAACCAAAACGAAGCGACAAAGATGGGCGTTGGCTGCCAACGCCTTTTCATCAGGCTGATTGGGAACCTCGTCGAGCAGCCGTGGTACGATGTCGTGCTCGAGGACTTGGATAAGTCCGGGATCGATTGGCTTTTCGATCAGGAAAAAAGGCCGGCCGATGGCATCGTTGACCCAATAATCGGTCGTGCCTCGCAAACACAGCCGCTGCCGGGTGACATAGCGCCGCGGTAGTTTGGTCAGCTTGCCGTGATAAACGCGAACATGGCCATCGACGTAAAGGGTGCCGGCCGCATCGGGCTGGGCCTGCATCCAGTGCTTGCTAAGATGCGCGGCCCATATCTCGGCCGCATTAGCCTCACTCAACGTATCCATTTTTTTTCGCAGGCACCGTGCTTCCGGAACGCGATCCAGACCCAAAAGCTTACCGAATTCACCCGGCGGATTCTCGCGCAAGCGTTCAACGCTCTTGATCCGGCAAAGCGTCATGAAGGCCAGCACCAGCAAGATCTGGAAAATGGTGTAATACCCGCGGATCTTTCCCAAAAGAGTTTCAGCGCCTTCCAAAATACCGTTGGCCAAAAGCGCTGGCACGGCACACAAAATCCCTGCTTTGGGGACATCCAAGCAGGGCTCGAACCGCACTTGCGCTTCACCTTGACCCATTGAGGCCAAAGCCCGATCCAAAACTCGCGTGCAGGCCGTACCCATGCCCTTGGCCGCGGCCGCATCCACCGCGCTGCGCGATGATTTATCCGTGCCCGCCTTGGGTGTGGGTAGTTCGACAGATTGGCGCTCGTGCAAGCGTCCGTCGTTGATGGCCTTGCGGAAGGTATCGAGCTTAACACCTAATTGCTGAGCGGCATCGTGACGCGTGACGCCATGATCCAAAAGGGCCTGGGCTTGCTCGAGCATCTTCGGTGTCAGGATATGGCCTTTACGGCCACCTGGCTTTCTTTGAAAGAAAGCCTCTGGGCCTCCTTCTCGCAGTTTTTTCAGTGCCCGGTTGACGTTGCTTTTGGAAACACCGAAGGTCTCAATAATATCCTTGTGACGGCACGTTCCAGCGTTGATCATCATCGATGTAACCATCCTGAACAGCCGGTGGTCATCAGCAGCATGCGAATAGATCGGAGTTAACCCCATAAAGTAAGTCCATCGATCCTTGCTTCGATAAACGGACACCAGATCGCTGATTTGTGTGACGCCTTCTGGTATCAGCGGAAGAATTAATTGGGGCATGACACCTTCCTTATTGCTTTAACTACAGTGCAGTAAAATTTAAAGCTCTAATTATCAGAAAGGTATCATTATTATATTCCTGAAGAAAAATGAACATTCTTTTTTACTTGGAATAATAAGCGCATGAAATGCCAGCTAAAATTTAGTTTTTAACTCGTCAATGCTTTTGTAGGAAATCAAGTGCTCTGAAGGTAGGGGGCACTTTTTTTAATGTTGCGCCATATAACGTTACTATTCGTTACGGTAACGATATCAGCTGTAAGTTTTAAACTTGAAGGCACATCTGTGCATTTGTTTTTAAGCACTTCATATCCCTTCACATGTTCACAAGCAATTATAGGAATTTTTTTTCATCCATGCCTATTCCTCATCGCATGCATTATCTGTTTTACCGGTAAAACTTTATGCTCGTTAGCCTTTTTGGAATTTCAAGCGACTTTGCTTGGTTCGTTTGCTCCTCTGTACCGGGTGTGACGAAGACTTCGTCAGGACAAAACAACTCCTTGGCTTTCGATTCATGCCAGACGCGTTCGTCACGCCTATTCCTTTGACACTTACGATTTGATAGGTGGCACATCCTTTGCTGCTTAAATCAGTAAAGTAGCCATATTCATCGAAGGAGGTGATACTTTAGCAGAAAATAAATCTCAGGATCACTTTGACGACAGATGTGAAGGGAACGTTTATCCTCCCTGAAACCAACTTCCAGTATTTAATCGACAAAGATGATTATTTAAAAAGCGTGATCGATAAACGGATCGATCCGAGAACGGTCAACCATCTTCCTTTGCCGATTGATTGAAACTTTTGCCCCACATGCCGCCGTTGACTTCCATGCAGTGTTGCTCCCGATGAATCGAGGTCGGAATTTACCAACTGCTGCAGAAGGCGCCCCTCCCCCATTAATTGTAGAAAAGTAGCTTATTCCTGAAGAATAAAACGATGGGGGCCGGCAGAGGATGGGGCCGTGGTGGCGGCAGGGGGCTCGGTCCGGCTGGAGAGTGTTTATGTATAAACTGCGGAACCAGGGTGCCCCATCAGGCGGGCGTCCCTTGTTTCGAGCATCAATGTCCCCACTGCGGAGGCGGTATGAGAAGATTCTGAGGCCATTCCAAAGTAGGCCTCAACGAAAAACCCGCGGCAGACTTGCAAAGGCCAATCGATGGGGTGGGGCTGTAGGCCCAAAACATACAGCGGCCGTTTCGATGGGTGAAATCGATCCCACCGATAGCCGTTGAAACGGAAAAAGAATGGCACTTCTGTCTATATTCAAACATGCGCTGATGATCAGCTTTTTCGTCTTTGTCATGATGCTGCTGGTCGACTTTATTGATACGGCCAGCCGCAAACAAATGTCGGATCTCATCAAAGGTGGGCGGTGGCGGCAATATATTATAGGCGCTTTCCTCGGATCTACCCCCGGTTGCCTGGGGGCGTTCATGAATGTAAGCCTTTACGTACACGGCATGATCAGTTTCGGGGCCATTGTCGGTGGAATGATCGCGACTTCAGGCGATGAAGCATTTGTGATGCTGACCCAGTTTCCGGGTGTGGCGCTGGCACTTTTTGGTTTGTTGTTTGTTGCGGGAATCATTTGTGCTTGGATCAGCGATAAAATCATAACGCTTATGGGGGTAATCCCTTGTGAATCTTGCCTGGAAGCGCAGTGTGACCACTGCATTTCCAGCGAGGACGAGGCCGAAAGGATTGCGGACATTTTTCGGTTAACAAACCTTTTTGAAAATTTTCGTTCGCCTTCGTTTACCCGTTTTCTTCTGCTGGTGCTGATCCTTTCGTTTTTGGTCCTGGTCGCCTTCGGTATTATCGGGCCATCGGTCTGGAACTGGAAGCGAATCACCTTCATCGCTCTTTGCCTGAGTTCACTGTATATTGCCATCATCGTTTCCGAACACTATCTCCATGACCACATCTGGGATCACATCATTAAACGGCACCTTTTTCGGGTCTTCCTGTGGAGTTTCGGCGCCTTGCTTTTCGTGCATACGGGTCTGACCTATTGGAATCTGGGAGCCTTCATTCATGCGCATATGGTATGGATATTGTTCATTGGGGCGATCCTTGGCATTGTACCGGAATCCGGACCGCATCTAATCTTTGTGATGATGTATGCTCAGGGGCTGATTCCGTTTTCTGTCCTATTCACCACTTCCTTTGTCCAGGATGGCCATGGGATGTTGCCCCTGCTTTCCTACAGCATCAAAGATTCTTTATTGATCAAGGCATTTAATCTTGTTTTCGGCCTGGCCATTGGGGGCGTGCTTCTTGCTCTGGGGCTTTGATAGAAAGTATTCCAAATGAGAGAAATAAAGGCAAACAAGAACGCTTCGGGACAATTATGAAGGGAGCAGAGCATGGAATTTTCGAAAATCATCAAAAGAGGCCAGGATGAAGGCAAGGAGAAGCACATTCCGACCATCACCCTCGATAAAGGATGCCATGAAGGTAAGGACATTGTTCGGGTGGTAGTTGGCCACGAGGTACCGCATCTGCATCCGAATACCCTGGAGCACCACATTGCGTGGATCGAACTCTACGGGGTGAAAAAGGACAACGATCAAGTGATCAATCTGGGTCGTGCAACCTGGGCGCCGGTCTATTCAAATCCTAATGTTCGTTTTCAGATCAATCAGATCGGCGATTTCAAGTCGTTCCACGCCTTGGCCTACTGCAACATTCATGGATTATGGGAAAATTCACTGAAGGTATAACCCTTTGAAGGGATGGAAAATACCCATGTGTCCATGACGCCCACAACCACGGATTGATCACAGTATTGTGGATTTATCCCCGCGGCAAAGCAGTGGCGGACGAAAAGGACCCTCACCTAATTGCCGGTGCCACGGGAGTGGCTGCATGCCTTGGCAGCGATTTTGTCAAGGTGAACTATGGCAACAGGGGCTTTGTCGCTGTTTTGGCAATAGCGCCATCATCATAGCGAAGAGTCACTTCTTAATAAGGAGTCATCCATGATTATCAGTATCGCAAGTGGAAAGGGGGGGAGTGGTAAAACGACGGTAGTCAGCGCGTTGGCTATGCTCGCTCAAAACAGTGTGCTGGCGGACAATGACGTTGATGCCGCCGATCTGCACCTACTGCTCAAGCCAACCGTATTGGAGGCGCATGATTTTGTCGGCGGAGAAAAAGCGATGATCGATGCGCAGGCCTGCATCGGCTGCGGCGCATGTGCGGAAAACTGCCATTTTGGTGCCATTCGTTGTAACGAAGAAACGGTAATCTGCCAAATCGACGAACTGGCCTGCGAGGGGTGCGGCATGTGTCAGTATGTATGCGAGGTTGACGCCGTAACCACCCGACCCAATGTGGTGGGGCAATGGTATGTATCGAATCCCCACTGCGGGCCTATGGTGCATGCGCGGTTGGCCATTGCCGAAGAAAATTCAGGGCGCCTCGTCACCCAGGTGCGTGGTGTCGCAGCCGAAATCGCCAAACAATACAAGAAAAGCCAGATTCTTTGTGACGGCCCTCCCGGGAGCGGGTGCCCAGTTATCGCTTCGGTGAGCGGGGCGGACCAGGTATTGATCGTCACCGAGCCGACGGTTTCCGGTGTTCACGATATGCAGCGGGTGCTCGACCTCAGCCACCACTTTGGAATTCCAGTACGGATTGTCATCAACAAAGCCGATTTGAATATCGAGCAATCTGAACGGATCGAAGCCATTGCAAGGGAGACGCGGTCGCGTGTAATTGCAAAAATCCCCTATGACCGAAATGTGAACGATGCGCTCATCGCCGGTAAAACAGTGGTTGAACATGGCAAGGGTCCGGCTTTCGAGGCACTGCGTCATATTTGGCAAGGGCTGAGAAAAGAGCTTTGATGAAAAAAGGCAACATTGGCAACTCGGTTACTATTGTGAGATTCACGATAAGTGTATGGATGGCGGCAACGTTCGAGAGTTGATCTTGCCGTTTTATGCTTGAACCAAAAAAAGGAGGGAGGCATGTTTGATCTAACGCCCCACAGAAGACGAAGCGGAAGGGAATTGGTCAGTTTCAGAGATGAAATCGATAATCTGTTCAACCGTTTTTTTGATATGGATTTTCCGCTTTCCCGTCGGCTTTTCGGTGATAGCGAATGGGCGCCGCGGGTGGATGTGAGTGAGGCCAAAGGCGAAATCACCGTCAAGGCGGAGATTCCAGGCTGTGATGGCAAGGACATTGACGTGAGGCTGGAAGGACGCTTGCTCACCATCAGCGGTGAGAAAAAGGAGGAAAAGGAAGAAAAGGATGAAAAATTCCATCGCGTCGAACGAACCTATGGTAGTTTCAGCCGCATGGTCGAATTGCCCGGGGAGGTCGAACCTGAAGCGATCGATGCCACCTTCAAAAAAGGCGTTTTGAAGCTGGTGTTCAAAAAGACCCAGGCCTCACAGGCGAAGCGGATCGAGATCAAGACCGGATAGCCACCTTCAATCCCTCCACGGATCGGGTCTTGATCCCTGCGCCCTGCCTTGCAGGATCGGACAACACTTCGACGCCCTGCCCATCGGCTTTGATGCGGGTGCCATTAACGATTGTGTCGAGCATTTGGATGCGGCATCCCATCACGGGTCCGGATTCTTGTTCAAACATTTCGATGTCACCGGTTTTCTGTGGGTCATCGACCATCGACCAAGCCATGGCCTTTTGTGCGCAACCGCGGGAGTGGCGGGCCTGCCAGGTAAAGCGGATCATGAACGAGAGCCTGACGCGCTTCGATCCAGTTGTTGACGGACGCTTCGCGCCCGTCAACAACGGCCCGCGGACTTCATCCGCTTGTTGCCCGGCGCAAAGCGCCTCACAACAAGCGGATCCACCTGTCAAGGCCTGGGCATGATCCCTTTTTTGTCACTATCCAAGTCAATCAGTAGCGAGGACAAATCATTCCGCAACCGGTTCACAATTTTCTTGGCCTTGTTCAGCTTCGTATTTGGCAAACATATAAGAAACGCTTCACCACCGTAACGACAAATCGAATCATAGGGGCGTAGTTTACCTTTTAACTCGTATGCAACGTCACGCAACACTCTATCGCCAACCATATGGCCAAAGGTATCATTTATGCTTTTGAAATGATCAAGGTCAACACAAAATGCGCGAGAAACAACAAAAACAAATGCCGCTGATAACTCTTCCCACAGGTCATCCCAAAGAAATAGAGCTGGAGATGATTAGCAAGATCCTGGACCAAACCCCTACCATTTATGATCATGTTCTGCAAGACCTCAACGGTGATCTGAAAGTCGAACGTCACCGCAGCGGTGCCAATGGTATGAGTGCCGAGCAGGTAACCCGTGCCGCGATCGTGATGAAGCTTTTCAACTTCACCTATGAAGATTTGGCTTTCCATATATCTGATTCCCGAGTGCTCAGGCGGTTTTGCAGAATCGGTATTTTCGAAAAGGGGTTCAAGAAATCGGCGCTGCATGAAAATATCAAAAGGATCAGTCCTGAGACCTGGGCGCTCATCTCCCGGGACCTGTTGGCCTATGCCAAAGCCAACGACATTGAAAAAGGCCGAAAGGCTCGGGTTGATTGTACCGTCGTTGAGAGCAACATCCACCCGCCATGTGATTCGATGCAGTTGTACGACTCCGTGCGTGTGCTCACGCGGTTGTTGACCCAAGCCCGAGATGACTTCAAAATCAAAATCGTTTTCACGGATCATTGCCGCCGTGCGAAAAAGCGGATGACCGCCATCCAGTACGCAAAGAGTGAAAAACAACGGTTGCCCTCATATAAAGACCTGCTCAAGGTCACCCAAAAGACTATCGGCTACGCGATCAACGCCGAGGAAATTATAGGTGCGCGCTGTGCCGCCAATTTTGGATTGGTTGGATTGCTGAACGGCATCAAACATTATGGTGATTTGGCCCGTCAGGTCTATGATCAGACCTATCGTCGGGTTATCCAAGGCGAAAGTGTACCGGCTGACCAGAAGGTGTTCTCAATTTTCGAAGACCATACCGATATCATCATCAAAGACCGCCCGGGAAAAAAAATATGATACGGATCGGTTGCCCTGTTCAGGGCGTCTTCGTAATTAATACAATTTTGAAGCAGATATGGGGTCATCTCATGGCGGTCAAGTATAGGCCCGAAGATTTCATGGTACAGTTCCTGTTGAATCTTTTTCTCATGCAAAATGCAAACAGTTCTTATCTTTGGATAAAATAATAAAATGCTAGAAAAAAGATGTATTTTACCCAGTTTCCGGTTTGTAGTCGGAAAGTACTTCTAATAATTCAATCTTTTTTCGCGTACTGCCATCGTCGCTTTCAACCAACACCACACCATCATTTGTACTGGTCAGCATTCCTTTTTTTGCCCAATTCGCCACGACCGGTTCAAATTCAGCTAACCATCGCTTGGTTTTTTGCACCACGGCATTGATATCCTTTTGCGATTTGTTAAGTAGCAGCATTCGGCAGCGGAGATATTCGGCTAAAACTGGTACAAGATATAAATCGATATAAATGGATTCACAAAAATCATTTCGCATGGAGACATCATCGAATTTGGGAGAAAAGATTTTAAAGGCTTTCTGTGGATCGATCATTCTTGCAAAAGTCCTCAGGGCTGGCTCCCACATCGACTCTTGCATGTAACTGCTGGCCGCCAACAAAACTTTGTCTCTGGGCAGTCTATTTCCAAACGTCCGACTGATATCATCAAGTACCCCGAGCATCCGTTCTTTGTACTTTATCGCGCTTTTCTGAGCAATTCTTTCCCGTAAACGAGCCAATTGCTCATAGCAACCGGCAAGGTCGGAAAAAATGCCTTGAACATCCCTCGCGACCGGTAAGCCGCTGCGATACAAAACTATTTCGTAAAGTAAGGTAACCACCTTTAGCTGCCATCGGGCCGTGTTAAATTCCAGGCGATCCTGACTTGCTTCAAAATGGGTAATCCTTAAACTCAGTCTGTTGTGCTGGGTTTTAAACTGATCATCCGTACGGATGATATATTTTTCAAAGTGGAATAGGACCGTTTGATAGAATTGAGCGGCTGTTTTTAAATTTTTGGTGCCGTCAGGGTTGATTATCCGAAGATGCAGATCTAAAGATGCTCTTCCGGCACGGCGAAAGCTATCGGCCTGAGTGTGAAGCAATCTCCTTAAAAGCCGCCTGGTGGCCGGACTTTCTCGATAGAGCGCTCCAGATCCAACAGATAATGCAGTGACAGCGGCTTGCATTGCCTGGGATGCGTTTTTCCGGGATACCAGGGCTGCAAAAGCGATCGCTTGTTTTAGGGTTCCGCTGCAGCGTTCTAAATCCACAGTTCCCGTCGCCTGTTGGTAAGCTATTTTTGCCGCCCAAAGCGCTGTTTTAAATTGACGAAAATTCATGGCGGCGTCGGCCCAATCCAATAGGTTGGACATCTTTGTTTGTCCATGGGAAATGGCATGTAACCTTGACTGGCGATTAGGAAGACGGATGGCATAGGTGATACGGAAGAGTTTGTAATCCCCGGATGCCCCCAACCAGAAGACATCACAGGTAACTGTGCTGTGTTTTGTATCTACTGTGACCCCTTTGATATCATCGTCCCAAAAAGAGTTTTTGCAAAACCCCATGGCGATGCCCATATCCTTGGGGAGGCTCGGAGTCCATACCTTATCTTGGAATTTGGCACTTAAATGCCCGGAAGCCCGCAACAATCGCCATCTTCCCTTTTCATATTCACTCCATTTTTTTTTATCTCGAGTAAACATGATATTCTTGACACCATTGGTCAACGAATCATAGGAGACGATTTCAGCCATTCCCTGTCCGCCCAAAATGTGATTAATCATAATGAGCAGCTCGCCTTCTGTGGGGCGACCGGTCAAGATGATGCCATGCAGCTTTCCATTAATGAGACCGGATCGTGGAAAGAAATCATTGTTGGTCAGATAGAGGTTGCCGTTACGGTAGATTTGTTCAGCAATCACCCTCTTGCGCATCAGTTCCTGATCCCGGGTTTCCACTGAAATCCCTGTGTCAATCAGTTGCCGGATCGTTCCTCTTCCATCCGTATCGAAATTTCGATCCCGGCATAATATAAGGACCTTAATCTCTTCTACCGGCAGATTCGCAGCCGTGGCTAACGATGTAACAAATTCTCTAGGTGAGAGTCGCGGATCGCTTTGCACTTTGGTTTTGTCGAGCCATGGGGCAGCTGCACGTCCATTGATGTAGAACATATCGTCAAAACCGAGGAAGGAACCAGAAGCCCCCATGGCAATAGTAGGTCCCAGGTTGCTTTTATTGGAGGGGGTGTGTCGATATATATTACGGGAGGCCTCGATAACATCAGCTGCGATTTCGATTTTTGTTTTGCCTGTCCCAAAGGTAACACCGGTAGTTACATAACCGGGAACTCCATAACGCTGTTTTTTGCCGACCTTGATTTCTATTTTGTAGGTAGGATATCGTTTCGCAAATTGTTCCAACGAATCAAACAACAGCTCCGAAGCACATCCACTGGCACGAACAGCATTGAATTCCAGACCGTTGGCACTCAGAAATGGAAGGTAGCTGATCACAATTTGGGCCGCTGTATGGACCACCCAGCCGATATGGTTTTCCAGAGGCCCAACCGGTCGTCGTGATCTGTGGCAGGATTCCTTGATTAATTCAACAACCGGCTCAACGTCGTGGTCAATATATTGGTGTAAGGCCCACCGTTCAGTTCTGATGCAGTTTATCTGGGCACGAGAATGGGAAGAAATTGACTTCGTTCCATCCGTAGGATAACAGTAGGCGGATGTTCTGCGAAGATCTGCATGATTATTTTTTAAGTTAGGGTTGGATTTTATAACCGAGTTGTAATTAGAATGATTATCAGTCATTTTGTCACTCAAAACCGAATTTTCCCCAAAATTTTTAACCAGACTATCCGATTATAAAGCTGTTCACCAAATCGGTACGCCAGAGTAACAAAAACTTATTTCCTCATGAATGGTAACTTATTAATTTAAAACAACTTATATCTGATAGTCTTGTCAAACACCGAGATAGATGGTTTGTTAGACCGAAGGTATGATTTCGATGAGTTGAACTCTGTTCTGGCCGACCATCTTGCTCCAAACACTTTGATAATATACCATAATTCCAAGTTCACTGAAACTGGTGTTTTGTACAGGTATCCCCGCTTGTGCAGCCGCCACAATGATCAACACTATTCAGTTGGCATACTTCGGTCCATCAGTTTTCTTTCGATTTTTCGAGCCAGATCAACTCGGCCGCACCGCCGCAATGGCTCAAGGAGGTCAACGTAAAAGGGCTCGCGCATGCGAATAGTGATGCTGAAAGCGTCCAACCAGGCCGGGTCCACGGTATCCTCCTCAAACGCGCGGGTCTTGTCCAGCAGTCCCAGGGCTTCGAGCCCCAGCATGGTGCGCACACATTTTTCACAGCGACCGCAATTGAGCTTGTCAGCTACATTGGCCAGGCAAACGCGAAAGTTCTGAAAGGCCACATCCCATCCGGCGATGATTTTCAGCTTGTCCATGCGTGATAAGCCGATGTCACGGTGGCGGATAGCCAAATCATGGCTGCCGTACGCCGGGTCAAGCAACGGGTGCGAGCCGCAGGGAGGCAGGTTGGGAATGTCATAGGAAGAGGCGACCCAAGCTAGGTTGATGCGCGGGGCCAGGGCGTGGGCCGCGGCAGCCAGGACCGCACCGAAAAAATAGTTGAGCCACAGGTCGCGATCGTCGCACAGATGGCGGATGTTGGTGGTCAGCGGCAGCAGTGTCAGGCCGGCGTCTGCAGCCACCGGTGCCATGGCGGACCGGGCCCGCTCGAAAACATGCGGCTTGGCTCCGTAGGCGATGACGCCGCCGATGTCAAAGCCGTGCAGCAGAAGGGCGTCATGCGGATATCCGGGGTGAGACCGGGCATAAGTGTCCATGATGCACTTCAAGCCCGCCAGTGAATCCATGCCGCCGGAGAGGAAAAACGCTGCATACCTTGCCGGCTCGGAGTAGCGGGATGTCGTCAACAACGGCGCTTCGATGGTCAGCGGCTTGAAGGCACCGCCGGACCAGTGCTTCATGATCGCCATGACCGTTTCCAACCCTTCTTTCAGGGTGGGGCAGATGGCTTCGTCAAAGGCCAAACGCCTTTCGCTGAAGTAAAGCGCAGGAACCAAACACCCCACGGCAAAGGCATGCGGATTGGCAGCCAGAGCATCGGCAAAACTTGCCTCGGTTTCGAAGAAGATTTCCTTGGCCGGTCGCCTGCCTTCCTCAAAATGGACAGTAGCCACCGCACGTGCCGTGTCGCCGTTTTTTATTATGTGAAGATCGGTTAGTTTCATTTATTTTATCAAACGGAGCATCTGGCTTTCTTTGATATCGATCGATGGCCAAATCGATGATGCGATAGGCAAGTGAAAACCTGAGATTGCTTGGCCAGATTTGCAGCGCGTCGATCAGCGCCTGGAAGAATGCCGGATGTAATTCATGCTGATCCACCCAACGAACGGTGCTATCGTCGTCGGCCTGCTCCAGCGTATCCAGCAGGGTTTGCGCCGATGTGTTACCGGTTACGGGGATCGCCGGTCCGTCGTACGACCGCGTGTTACCGGTGGTCACGAAGGCTATCAAACCGGACAGCTTGGTCGACGGGTGAGAAGATGCCTCGGCAGCTGGTGGCTGGATCAGCAGCCATGGTGGTAAGGCGGAAGTGGACATCGACCAGTCCCTTTCAAATACAAGTTGTTTAGAAAAATATCCAATTCATTGTACGTATCTGGCCGTCGACTGGCAAGGGGCAATAGATCGTATCATTGCCAATCGCTGGCGGTGGATTTGGTACTAGTATTTTTACAAAGGCCCTGAATAATTTCTGGTAAACGAGCCGGATACATATTTAATCGGGATTGACAGGCAATCAGGTTGGAAAAATGGTGAATTAATAATAAACGTGGTCGAAAATTAATGTTCAATTGTTATTCATTGATCCATTATTTAGGTCTATATATATCAGAATAATATTTTTTTGCACATTCTTCGCAAATACCATGGCTGAATTTTGACGTAGAATGTTTTTGAATATACGCTTCTATTTGGATCCAGTTTCCTTTTTCGTCTCTTATTTTTTTACAATAACTGCATATTGGAAGAATTCCCTTTAATATCCGATTTTCCTCCTCAGATTTATTTAGCTTATTATTTGTTTTTTCAAGTTTAATCTGTGACTTTATTTTCTCGGTGATGTTAATGGCGATCCAAATAACAAATGTTTTTCCCTCTGGATCAAACCGAAATGGGAAAACCCTTCCTTCGTACCACTGGGGACCTTTTGGACCATCCATAGGATTAAATTTGTAGCAAGCGTTCACAGGGCAACTCATCTGCTTTGTTCCCGGACACAGGTCGCCTAGTACGTCAACCTGCCCGGCACCGCGCATCTGTGGCACCCTGTAAACGCAAACAGGCCAGTGTTTTTCAATCAATTAGCCATTTCTGGATGGGCACTATTTTTGTGTTGCTTTTGGCCCGCTTATACACCAGAGATCAATCTCCCCCATTTTCTCATTTGCATGATTTTTTGTTCATTCTGCTGCTTTTGTTTCGTAGCCTCTTCTACCTTTGTGACCAACTGGTCCATATCGCAAGGCTTCATCAGATAATCAAAGGCACCCATCTTCATTCCCTCGATTGCGGATTCCACCGTAGCGTGGCTGGTGAGCATGATGACTTCCAATAGAGGGTATTATTTTTTAATCACCTTTAAGGCGGACATACCGTCTATAACCGGCATTTTTATATCAAAAACAACGGCCTCGATTGTGCTATTTTCTTTTATGCGGTCTAATGCTTCCTTTCCGTTAAATGCAGGAATAGTATCTATTCCTCTTTTCTTCAACCGCTTCGTTATTGTATCGACAAGGGCTTTTTCGTCATCTGCAAAAAGGATTTTTACGGTAGTCTTTCTTAATCTCCTTTTGATACTTATGAAGGTTCCCTTGCCGATTACACGCCTAAAATGTATTTTGGATCCAAATAATCGTAAATCCAGGCCTCGAAAATGAATTGTTCCATTTTCTCGATAGCATGGCCCCACGTACCTAAAGATTGATAGTCAGCGTAAAACAGTGGCAAAGGTTATGGCGAATGCGGCGGTGGTGGCTTACAACCTCAATATTGTTAAAAAGCAAACCATATGCTAGAAGGAAAATTTTAGTAAATTGTCCACGGATAATAAATTATATTCAATATCCACAAACTCGGCTATCCGCTTCTGATAAACTGGCTTGCGATGTGTTAGAAAATTTTACAGAATGTAAAAAAAGCAGAGTTATACTGAGATAGGGTGAGTCAGTTTCGGCTCCCTACGGTGATGAGGACCTGCTTTTCATCACCGATATTCAGCCCGCATTCGTGTGCCGCATCGTTAGTAACCGTAAGCATGGATTATCAGATAACACCCCAAATTCTATATGGCGCATTCCTTCATCGTTTTTGACATTTTTTTGTAGACATCCGAGAACCGCAGTAACCCGATAATATCATCGTCCTCGACAACAAAAAGTGAGTCGTGGCGATTCATTACGAAAAGGTGAAAGCATTTTGACAGTTTATCTTCGGTGCCAACGGTTTGTCCTTCAACCGGAGGCTTGATGAAGTTTTCTATTTTGACCTCGATCGCCTTACGGCAAAGGTCCTTGAACGGGTCTTCCCATAGCCTGAAATCATTCTGCATGGATGTCCAGATATAGGTAAGCCCTGACCGCCTGATAATATCAGCGATGTTTATTTCGCTGTATTGCTTTTCCAGCCCCCGCATCAGGTCGATGGGTGAAATTTTAGAAATGATCTTTCCGTCCTTATCTCCGACAAGCAAAATTCTCTGTTTGGCTTTTCCGGCCAGATATTTTTCCTGAGCCGTTTCCAAGGCAACAAGCGCATCATAAAAGTTCGCGTCAGCGGATATTTTTGGAAATTGGTCCGTCGTAACCATGAGGTCTCGTACTTTCATCTTTTCCATGATACCGTCGCTCCTTGTTTGAGGTGGGTTTCTTAAGGCCCCTTTTTAAGGCGTTTGCCATTGTTTACCATATGGTTTAATAATAACATTTGCCCAAAGTGGACATCAACATTAGACTTGTTTTTTCGCGGCCCTTAGCATCAGAATCTGATTCTGAATCTTTATGATTCCACTGTGACAATGGCTGAGTGATACTGTCGGAAGCAATTTTCTGAATTACGTATCCATGAAAATATTTAATAAATCGGTCTTATTGCCCGTTTTGGCCTTCGGTGGGATGCTGGAAACGGCCGTGACGCAGAAAATAGACCGTCTGGCCTGCGACGGCCTCCTTTTGCATGATGAATGGATGGGAATAGGGCAGCACCAGAAAATCGGTCATGCCGATTACTTTGGCTCGTTCAACGGATACCTTACCGTCGTCATCGCCTGGAATTTCCTTGGCAAACCAGTAATCGAACAGGGCATGGGTATTGCCGGTAATGATTCCCACCGGGTAATCGACCGGCCCCAGACCGGCCACAAATCCGTCCGGTGCTGTGCCCAACTGCTGACCAGCCGGACCGTTGTACCACTGGTAAAGGGGGTTGTTCTTCAGCGCATCGGCAATTTCACTGCCCTGGTTCGGGGGGCTGAGCATGACCACCCGTCCCCGATTTTCAATGGGGCGCTGGGCCAAGTAGTATCGCAGCAGGATGCCACCCATGGAGTGGGTTACAAAATGGATTTTTTCCGTCCCATGTGCCTGGCAGTGCTGAATCCCTTGGGGGATGGTACTCATGGCAAGCGTTTGAATGGGAAAATCTCGCGAGGGATAATCCAGGTTGACCGTATCGAAACCGGCTGACTCCAGCGCTTCGGCCAGGTCCTCCATGGAACCGGCAGTGCGACCCAGCCCATGCAATAAAATGACGCATTCGGTATACGCCGCGGGGTTTCGATCGGCCGCCTGGACGGGTAAGCAGGACAGTCCCGTAAAAATTGTGATATATGCTAATAAAAATAACAGGTTCCGAAGAATATGCCGGCGCATCATGCCGATAAAATGGCCTGATGCGTGGTCAATATCGTTGATCGGAAAAATTATCTTCATTTTGGCTCCTGGCTCCTGGCTCCTTGATTCTGGCTTCTGTAGTTTTTCCTGGATCACAGCGTATCCACCTTCCAAAGGCTGACCAAGGCCGGACTCCCTGGACCCGGATTTTTACTCTGCAAATCTGATGGTTGCAAGCCTTAAGGCAAATCCAGGCTTCCTACCGGTTTGTGAAGGAGCCGGCGGTACTTGTCATGGTGGATGGCAACCCCATATTGACGGCCATCGAAAAAACCGACTTGATGGCGGTGATCAACACCCCCTTTCCCATGGTCTTCCGCAAAACGGACAAAACCTATTACCTGATCGGCAAGGAGACCTGGTACCGGTCCCGGAACGTATCGGGTCAATGGCAAGAGACGAACAATCCACCGGCGGATGTGGCCGCACTGGAGAGGGAAGCTTCCGACGATGAGGATGCGGAAGTTTCCGTCACCTCCGGTATGCTCGTTTTCGGTGCCACAGAGCCAACGGAACTCCTTTCCATCCGCGGAGATCCGCAATTCGTGCCCTTTCCCGGCAACAACTTGATGGTTGTGAAAAATACAGACAACAATACGTACGTCTACATTTACGATTCGACACCGGACGTCGTTTATGTAGGCTATACACCCGGGTATACCGGCTGTTACATCCATCACGGTGTCATCGTTTACGGTACTGGGTATCACTATCGGCCCTGGTATCGGCATTACTATTATCCGAGGCCGTTTACCTATGGATTCAGCGTCCGTTACAGCAGGTATCACGGCTGGAGTTTCGGATACTCGTTTTATCACGGTCCATTCAGTTTCCATTTCGGGTATGCCTGGGGGCCTCCCCGCTACGGCGGATGGTGGGGGCCACCGCGGTATCGGCCGCCTTACTACCGGCCGCCTCACCATCGTCCGACGGTTTAGCGACCACCTGGAAATCGTCCGCCAGGAAGCCGGCCCCCGGCAGCCACCCCCTCATCGCCAAGCCGCCCGGTGGGGGAGATCCCGGGCAACGACCGCCTAATCGGCCGACCAGCGGCAATCTATATGAAAAACGTCTGGGTCAGCAACCGAATCGGCCCGCTTACAGAGATGTTCAGCAACCCAGCGGGAGGCCGTCTCAACACATCCAGCAGCGACCGTCAATCCAGCAACGCCAAGAATCCCGAAGCTACAATTTCCGATTTCTGGAAGACCAACAGCGTAACAGAAATCCGGGAAATCAGCGCACCGGCAATTATCCTCAGAACCTGCAAAGGAATTCCGGCAGCAGAAACGTGCAGTGTCAGGGGGACCGACGTCAAGGGGGATGATCGGGAAAGACAGCGGCAACACATTTCGTTTATATAACAATAGTTAATAACTATTTAAGCCTTTTTTGTCAGCGTTCACAGGGCACCTCATCTGCTTTGTTCCCGGGCACTTGAAGTACGGGTAGGTCGTCGGCGTGCCCGGCGTCGCGCACCTGAGGCACCCTGTAAACGCTGACAAGCCAGTGATTTACAATCCGTTGGTCATTTCAACCCCGTGAACATGTACCCTTTTTTATGCAACGATAGGGTTCACTCTACCAGATATTTTACCAGTCGCAGTGTCACGGCACCAATGCCGACGTTGGTTTTAATTTTGACGATATCTTTGGATTCGTCCGCTGCAATAAAAATCCGGGTCCTTCGCCCAATGGGTGACGCTTTGTCCCTGGTGGTCTTTCGAATTCCGGGGCGTATGATCCATACGGGGATTTTATCACCCTCGATTTCGAATGTACTTACGCCGATGCAATCCATTGTCACCTCGTATTGTTTTTCACCGATAAACACCATAAATTCGTGTCGTTCACCGATGCTCCAGTCGAAGCTGCGTGCCATAAAGATGGCCGAGAAGACATCCATAATGCCTTTATCGGATTGTATTTCATAGGTTCTTACTTCGTTGTTGTCCGGTTGCTCCCTGGTACGAGTTTCCTGTACCATGACCGATCCGGAAGCCTTGTCGTATTCAGCTTTTTGGACCTTTTTGCGGGTTTTGATTTCCTCCTCAATGATGGATTCAACCGGTTCCAGTGCCTGGGCATCGATTCGTGTTTCTCCCCGGTAACGGACGCGGTAAATGCGATCAATGAACGCAGTCGTTTTCTGGTCCGCTGTGAGTATATAATGATCGCCTTCCTCGCGGATGGCGATGATGCCATTTGCTACACGCTGATGGGCCCATTTTATTTCATAATGATATTCTCCCAGCCGGGGTTTAAATTCTACTCCTGTCTGAGCAGCCAACCGGGTATCCTGTTCCGGGTGCCCGGCTGCTAAAATGGCCGGTCGGGCAACCAAGATGATCAGAATCATCATCAAACGTGGGTAGAGGCGGTATACGCCCCAATGCTGTAGACATTGGCGTAAGCAATAATCAGAAACCGAATACCGCCTTGAAGACATCACCTTCGTTAATGTAACCAAAATCCGCCTCCAATCGTAAAACGATGTCTATACTCAACCGATTCTCAAATCCGTCGTCGGTTCAGAAATACCGACAATCAATAATGCTTTTTTTGACAATTTGGGCAGCTTCAGTTGGAGGCTCACCCGGGGACTGAATTCATAACCATCGAAACGCGAATAGCCGTATGATAGCCGTAGCTTGACACGTGTGGTGTTCTCCTCGAGACTATATCGATCATCGCCAAAAAATGAATCCAACCAATCCGCGGCCGACAGCAGTAATTCGGATGTTTTCTGATGGGTTGCATCGACTTTGCGCTCATAGTCATCCGAGATTAATGGGATATCGTTACCCTGCGTGCCGGGATCAGGATCGAACTCGGCCAGCGCCAGCGAGACGCAAAAAAATAGGAGACCCATCGCTGTGAAACCAATGCTTAGTAATGGCAAATTTCGGTTGGCGGATAAAGCAAATCGCGATCTGTCCCCAATTCGTGATTCAATCAAAACACCCAAAAACAAACGTGATACCTTGCTAAAAGATGGGGGGGCCGTTACCTTCTCGGTTGGCGTCAAACAATCCAGACAGGAGGCAAATCATGACCACCGGTGGTAACGCGTTAAGAGCCAAACAAAGCATACTGGAACAGACCGAATACCTCAAGGATGTTTTCCCGGCCTGCCGTTTTGCCTGGTCGCTTGCCCGTTGACCACTGGTTATCGCTATGAAATTTTTCCCGAAAAAAATATGGATTCCTGGGCTTCTGCTCTTTGTCATCGGTTTTTTATTCCTCAACAATCGGCCGGTGGAACTGCAAAAAGCGGTACTGATGTCCACGCCCCTGATTTTCAGGGATGGCCTTGCCAAACCGTACGAACGGTTACCGGCGGATCTTTCACCACCGGCGGTGGATATTTTTTATGCCACCGACCGGCAGCCGTCGGATACTCATTTCCTGTATCCGGTGTTTTATGGAAATGAACGGAATATGGGCCTCTCATTAGGCGTTGCCCGGGTCCGATTTGGTGATGACAAGATGACATGGGCGGATGTGGAGCGTGCGAGTCTGATGAAAGAACGTTCGCGCGATGTGCCGCTTCAGATTGAGCATATCAGGGAGTTAAGCACGTTGGGGGCCGCCGAGGAATTGCTGGAGGATTCCATGCGCGCAATGGATGCCAATACGGACGAATTTGTCGGCGCCGTGCAGGATCGTCTTTCCCAGTCGACCTTGAAAGATATCAATCTTTTCGTGCCCGGATTCAAGGTCGATTTTACCTATCCGGTTCTGGTTGCCGCGGAACTATGGCATTATTTGGGGTATTCGGGTGCGTTCATCGCCTATTCCTGGCCTTCGCGGCAACGGTTGCGCGAATATCTGATGGATGTGGAGACAACAGCGTTTACCGCTCAACATTTCAGAATGCTGTTGATTCATTTGGCAATGAATACGGACGCCCGGCGCATCCATATTCTCTGCTTCAGTGCAGGGGCGCGCATTGTCAGTCAGGCCCTCCATGAATTGCGGTTGATGGGATATGGCGTTTCGGTGGACCAATTGAAGAAAAAATTAAAGATCGGGCAGGTGATCTATACGGCGCCGGATATTGATTTGATGTTGTTTGCCGCGCGTTATCGAGATCGTTTCGGAGACATCGCCGATAGAATAACGATATACACCAATGCCAACGACACGGCGTTGAACTGAGCGCTGCGTTTCATCGGATGGCCCCGGCTTGGTGCTCCCGGTCAACTGGGATTGAAACCCGAGGAATTACAACCGATTTCCATCATGGAGAACACCTGGCTCATCGATGTCTCCGCCGCTGAGAATGCGGCATCGGGCAACGGACACGGTTATTTCATCAAAAGCCCATGGGTGAGCACGGATCTGCTCCTGGCCCTGAGCGCAGGTGCCCCTCCGGAAAATCGGGGGCGGGTCCGAAAACCGAATGGATTCGTCTGGGAATTCTCGGATATCTATCCACGGATGATTGAAGACCTGACATCTGAAAGAAGGCAAGACCAATAACGCCTGGCATCCTGGCATCCCTTCACAAAAAACGCGGCCCATGAAATTCGAAACGCTCGATGCCCTCAGTGAGAATACGTACAACCTAAAAAATCCGATAATCAAGCGTCGTGGCGGGTCGAGAAGCATCTTGGAGATTCGAGTCATCGTTGCCGTTATGGTATCCTATCTTATCGTCGCATGGCCGGTGCTGGATCCATACGGTTCCTCGGACCGGAGCGGGCGGCGCGCATCAATCCCTCCCGTTCGGCTCCCGACCGGAAAATCAAAATTACCCTCCACCATGATGCCCCCGTTGCCGACATCGACATGCTTGCGGTGGCCTGGACGGCGGTCAACCGAGTGACCTCCGGCGGTAAGGAATTGGGAACGGACCAGCGTATCACGGCTTTCGAGGCCCTGCGCGCCATCACCGCTGATGCGGCCTGGCAGATTTTCGAGGAAGACCGCAAAGGCACATTAGAAACCGGTACGCTTGCAGATCTGGTGGCTCTCTCAGACAACCCGCTGGTGATCGACCCCATGCGGATCCGGGATATTCAGATTCTGGAAACCATCAAAGAGGGGCAAAGCGTTTTCTCGGCCTGATGGCTTGTCGTTCCTTATAGGCGTGAAATCGTGGAACAGATTTCTCGGAAGGAGTGATTGCATTGTCCAAAGGAGAAAATCATGAATTTGAAATGTTTTGTATTAATTGATAATTCCATGCTTATTATTTCTCCATATTAATAGCACTTCTTCACGCCAGCCCTTCATAAAATCAATATTATTAAAGTTCTTGAAGCGCTTAGTATCATTAGGATATTTTTTTTCTATAGAGATAAAATAAAAATTTCTCATACTTGCAAAATAATTTATGTCATGGTGTGAATTGATGCGGGGTAAAACATCCATTATTTCCCGAGATGATGCGCATTTAATCCATTTTCGTGCAATTTTTCTCCCAGTATCATAAGCAATTTTTTTCGCATTTAATGCTCTTGATATTGCTTTCATATGAACTTTGTCATTATTTCTTTTTGATTTCTGTTTGATAATTGATCCTTTCATTGTATTTCTAAAATATATATAAATTTCAGTAGTTTAAATGTATATAATCATTATTTGCGCACTGGACAGACCGACTGAGTTCACCGCTTAAGGCCTGACAACGGATGGGGCTTTCCTCGGTGCTCCTAATCGCAGATCGAGTTTTGCTTAAGCAATCAGGCCGAAATTGAGATGTGTATTGCTACCTGGATCGGGGCGCTGAACGATTAGGGATGAACAAATTGATGATATCTGCAATCGAGACTAAGTGACGATTAATTGGTACCCGTATGTAATCACCATATTCGTTTGCATTGGTGACAATCCCCTTTGGCTGGGTTAATGCACAATTAAATCAGTTGGCAGGAAGTCTGAAGGCCGACCTCTCCACACTTATTCAGCAGGAATTAAATCCATATCGTCAAAAAATAATTCCCTATCACCATTTTCAGATAGGCCATATAGTTCTCTTTTATTCAAATCTTTGTTTAGAACGGCGTATTCCATAATTCTCAATTCTTTTCGTTCTAAATTTCGAGAAATAAAATATTTTTGGCGCATTCAACACCTCATCCTCAAAGGATTATCGTGCTTACAAGCTTTTTCCTTAATCATTACAATAATTTAGTGATTCTTCTTTTTCGGTCTTATTTTTTTCCAGCTTGCGTTGTCTCTTTTCTTCTTTTTTTTTCTTCTTCGCTAATTCCTTTTGGCGTTTTTGAAATGAATAATTTGATCTTGCCAAATTGTCTCCTCTTGGTGGTTAAGATTATAAATGAAGGCAGGATATGCATGAATGTAAACATATATAGCCCATAATTATTCATAAAGCAAACTAAATTATTGAAATCTTGGAAAAATCTACTTAGCAGCATAAATTCAATCTGTTACCCGAAAAGCATAGAATGCGCATCAAATTCTTTCCTCAAGGTTAATTTTATGGAAATCGCTTGACAGCTCTTTTGGCAGCCTGTATGTTACCGCAACAGATTATTAGTGTTCCTGGTTGTAACTAAAAATCACGTAAGCCCCGGAATTTCTCCGGGGCTTTTTTTATTTGGAGCACAGAAAGAAGGTATTTATTGAACTTTAAAACTTTTAACTTTCATCCTTTGGTCGCCGCAGGTATTGCCGCAGCAGGATATGAGAATCCAACACCAATCCAGGCAGGCGTTATTCCACATATAATGCGAGGCTGCGATCTGATGGGGCTTGCACAAACAGGCACGGGTAAGACCGCAGCGTTCGTTCTGCCGATACTCCAGCGATTAACAGCGGGTGACCGAGGATCCATTCGATCCCTTATCATTGCACCGACTCGCGAATTGGCTGAACAGATACATCAAACAATTGAAATCCTTGGACGTCCGGCAGGTGTCAGATGCGTTGCTGTTTACGGAGGCGTGGGAATCCATCCGCAGATTCAGAAATTGAGGCGGGCAGATATCGTTGTTGCCTGTCCTGGCCGTCTTCTTGACCATATTCGTCGCCATAGTATCGAACTTACCCGGCTTGAAACATTGGTTTTGGATGAAGCCGATCATATGCTGGATATGGGATTTATTCCGGATGTCAGACAGATTTTCAAACATCTTCCGGTGAACCGGCAAACACTGGTCTTCTCCGCAACCATGCCACATGAAATTCGACAATTGACCAAAACTATTCTAAATGATCCCGTCACCATTAAAATTGGCGTCACCGCTCCTGCCGATACAGTCAGTCATGCATTTTATCCGGTAGCCCATCATTTGAAAACGGCGTTGCTGCTAAATCTGTTGGAAAATTCAAATGCTGAGTCGGTTCTGGTTTTTACTCGCACTAAACATCGCGCTAAGAGCCTGGGCAAGAAACTTGTGACTGCAGGTTATCAAGCCGCATCACTGCAAGGAAATCTTTCACAGTCGCGCAGACAAGCTTCTCTTGATGGATTCCGCCACGGGAAATTTAAGATCTTAGTCGCCACCGATATCGCAGCTCGTGGTATAGATGTTACTCGTATTTCGCATGTTATTAACTATGACATTCCGTCCACACCTGATACATATATTCACCGGATAGGACGGACAGGCCGCGCAACTCGCAGTGGTGAAGCGTATACATTTATTACTGGCGAAGACAAAAAAATGGTCAACGCGATCAGTCGAGCGATTGGTTCAAACATCGAGCAACGGATCCTACCTACGTTTAATTACGGTGAAACATCGCACCATAAGAAATGATCAGACGTTGCCTTTTTTTCGGATTAGTATATTATTCACGCTGACTGTTGATATTGCTTGTGGAAATTTGGGTAACAATGGTTTTTATAGCCGCCTTGGCCAAGTATTCCGAATACGGGAACCAATGGAGGAAAATCATGCGAAACTGCATAAAATCGACAATCATTCTATCGGCTATTCTTGTGATTGGCTGCTCGACCCTGCGTGTGAGCCACGACTATGTATGATACCCATGTCGATTATTCCAAGCGGTAAGGGTACCGACGTTGTCTCTCCCCACGCCAAGCCGGACAAACGGAACCGGGCGATGGAGGAAGCGGTGACCAAAATACTGGCGCCATTTCCGCCACAACCCAAAGAATGATCGGTTGAAATGATAACCTGTTAAGCGACATCGATTCCTACATCTTTCAGGCCGTGAATGACCCTGGCTACGATGTCGTCGAATTTTATATAATGCGCGATCAACACGCGGCCGCGTTTGGCAAAGTCGGGTTTGCATTTCAGAAGATCTTTTCCCGCCTGTAGGCCCTCCTCAACTTTTCCCAACAAACCCAAGGTTGCGGCCTTCAACAAGGGATCCCAGAATAGCAAGGGCTTGTTAAAGCGCCGGGTTTCCCTATATGCGTGTTCGTATTTTTCCTGTCGGACCCAATCGACCCACAGGGCATAGTGAACAGTAATGTTATAGTATGGGTTTTGGTCGATGGCATCTCTGATGAGCGCAGGTCCCCTTTGCCAATCGCCGAAAAGCGTCAGCAGATAGCCGATATTTTCTTTAACAATCAATGAATTCGGATTTAATTGCAGCGCACGGTCGACCTCGGCCAGTCCCGCATATAATTCATTCTTAAACAGCAGAATGAAGGCCATGATAATCCTGATCCGTTGATTGGCCGGGTCGAGCTTTACGCCTCGCTCGGCAAACGCCGCGGCTTTTTCTATGGGGGTTTCGAGGTCGAACAATTCCAGGCTGAAATTAAGGGAATAGAGCCGGGCCAGCATGCTCCATGCCAGTCCGCACTCTGGCTCATGGGTGCACGCCTGCTGGAGGGCTTCAAACGTGCTGAAAAATATTTCTGGAGAAAAATTGTTCAAGAAGCGATAAAAACGCAGTATCGCTTGGTGGGTGGTGAGTTCCGCAGGGGGAACCCTTTTGGATTCAGGGGACAGGATCTTGGTAATAATCCCATCTTCGCATGAGATTTTGCTGACAACCGTATTGGCAATTCGCTCCTCGAACGAAATCAAGGCGGCCGGCTTGAGATCCGTTCGATAAGCATCACCCCAGATGTGCATCCCCGTCAAGCTGTCGACAAGGTTGACAATCACTTTCAGGCCATTCAAATCAGATTTTACACTTCCGCACAGCACGAACCGGGCTCCGACGTCCGTGGCGCGCCGCTGCCTTTCCCCGGGCGTTTGCCTCAACACTCGGATTTCCTGGTAGCGTGTAAGTTCCAGGGCGATTTCGGTTGCGATGCCAATCCCCATATATTCCAAGTCCCGGTTGCCGGTCAGGTTCTCTAAGGACTGAACCACGATCGTCGGCCACGCGCTGGCAAGGGCAGGCCCAATCTTTCGGCTTTTTTCAAGCGCTTTCTCCACAATGGGGGCACCCGTTTGTTGAAAAACAGGCACGTAGGTGCCTTTGGGGATGTCGATGCGGATAGGATCGGTTTGCCCCGCTACCAGGTAATACCGTTCGAGGGCTCGCCGAAGTTTGTTGGCCTGAATGCTCACCACCGGATCGGTTGCCTGGTCGAAATCCTCCCGCCGTCCGAACACCTCGGTGGCGACGGTATACCCCTTGATCTCGTCCGCCTGTCCGGCCAGCGTCTTGTCGATCACGAATTGCAGGAACGCGCGTTGGGCATCCGTGCCGTTGAACTCCCGTGAGTTCAAAATCCGCTCCGTCTGCTTACGTACCGCACCTGGCGATACCTCGGAGTCTTCCATCATGGCCGTCGAGGAGCGCATTGATCGGCGATTAGCCATAATACCGTCTTATTATGAGGGGTTAGGAACAAAGGCATGCTAAACTGCGACCTATTTTATCCTAAAATAGGTGTTCAACCAGTGGTATTTAATATTACATAAGTATCCGATAAGATCAATGAAACAAATGCAACAGGGTGAAACAATGTCGGTCATCCATCCAGGCCTGTTTTTGATCATGCGTCGCTTCCCTTTCGAGAAGGATAACCTTCGCCAACTGTACTTGAGCAGCCAATCCTTTCAAACCCTTTGCGATGATTACCAGAAATGTACGGAAGCACTGGAGCACTGGACACGCTCCGGACATGAGCAGGCGCCGGCAAGATCCCGTGAATACCAGGAGCTGAGGCAAGGCCTTGAATGGGAAATCAGGGCGCACATCGGCGATATGCGGTAACGGCCCTGTTCACCGTCAAGGCCACGAGCTATGAGCACTTGCGGCCGGTCACCCAGGTGGTCGGCTTCGTGGCCCCGGACATGCTGTTCGATTTCGACAGCGTGGCCATCCGCGACACCTACCTGGAAAAACTCGGCATGCTGGCAAATTACCTGCAGAAAAACCCCGTCGCCTATGTGGTCGCCGCGGGTTTCAGCGACGATGCCGGCGACGCGGAGTACAACATGGCCCTCTCCCAGCGGCGCGCGGAAAGTGTGCGGGATCACCTGATGACCGTCCATGGCATCGGCGCGGATCGCATCGTGACCCTGTGGTTTGGTGAGCTCAACCCCGTTGCCGACAATACCACGGCTGAAGGCCGGCAGCGCAATCGGCGGGTGGAGGTCGCCGTGGGCACCGGTAATTAACCCAGTCACTATTTTGGAGGACCATCGTGCGACAATCATTCTCGATCAAGCTGACCGTCATTTTGATCTCGTTATTGACAGTGGGCGCTTGCACCCATACCGCGCCCCCGCCCACCATGCGGATGGCCACGAACATACCGCCATCGATCATCGTTCCGGAAAAAGTCGAAACACGACTGGGCACTCTCGAATTCTTCGATGGGTTCCCCTCGGATAAAACCGTTCAAAAGATGCATGACTATCTCTATTTCCACAGAGCGGTTGATGTCTTTCTCGATGAAATGCGTGCGGCCTCTATTCTCGCCATTCGCGACGGACTCAAAAGCCTCGGCGTCCATGAATGCCACCAGATCGCCATCTTTGAAAATCTGATGGATTCAAAAACGCTGTGGCTGACCGCCAATACGGAAACGGTCTATGCCTCCAACTTTCTTAATTTAAAAAAAGACGGGCCCATCGTGATCGAATCGCCGCCCAATGTCCTGGGCATTTTGGACGACATGTGGATGCGCTATGTGGGCGATATCGGCAACGCCGGCCCGGACAAGGGCCAGGGCGGCAAGTTTCTGATCCTGCCGCCTGAGTACAAGGGCCAAGTGCCTGATGGCTACCATGTGTTTAAATCCAGAACCTACAGCGTGTGGTTTCTCATCAGGGGCTTCCTCGTCAATGGCGACCCCCACCCGGCTGTGGAAAGCTTCAAGCGCGACCTGCACATCTATCCCTTGGCAGCAGCGGACAATCCACCGGCCATGGAGTTTATCAATGCCTCGGGCGTGCCCCACAATACCATTCATGCCAACAACTATGAATTTTATGAAGAGATTAATACCGTGATTCAGGAAGCGCATGACAACGCCATCGATACCGACAAAAAAGGCAGACTGGCCCTTTTGGGCATCATCAAAGGGCATGCGTTCGAACCGGATGACCGCATGAAAGCCATTCTCAATGAAGCCGCTTATACAGGGGCAGCCATTGCCAGAACCCTTTCCTGGTCATCCACGGACCCAACCGTTTTTTTCTATGAGGATGACCCCACCTGGTTCAGCGCCTTTGCCATTGGAAACCATGAGTTCATGTCCGAGGAGGGATGGCTGCATCGGGATGCGCGCACCATGTTCATGTACAATGCCATCGGCATTACCCCGGCCATGGCCGTCGCCATGCCGGGCATCGGCTCCCAATATGCAGCGGCGGCCAAGGATTCGGAAGGCAACTGGCTGGATGGGAGCAGAACCTACAAATTATCCCTGCCGCCCAATGTCCCGGCCAAGGATTTCTGGTCCGTGGTGCTGTACGACTCCCAAACCCGCTCCATGCTGCAGACCGACCAGCAGTTCCCCAGCCTGAACAGCCAGAGTGGCAAGGTAGGGATAAACGCAGACGGTGCAACCGACATTTATTTCGGTCCCGAAGCGCCGGAAGACAAAGAGAGCAACTGGGTACAGACGGTTCCAGGCAAAGGTTTCTGGCTGATCCTGCGCCTTTACGGTCCGCTGGATCCCTGGTTCGACAAAACCTGGCGGCCGGGGAAGATTGAGAGCATCCAATATTAACCTGGGAATTATATATGTGCGGTTTCGTCATGCCGGACTTGATCCGGCATCCATAAATGACTGGATTCCGGCCTACGCCGGAATGACGGCCGTGTGGGCTATTTAATCGCCGGAGCAATAAAAACTGAAATGCGCGGAGAGGAGATATTAAAATGAGAAAACTGACGGTTATGCTGGCGGCAATTGGCATGTTATCGATGATTGCCGTATCCAGCTGGGCCGAGACAATAAAAACCAGAATCGGTGAGCTCTCGTTCACCAGCGGCTATCCCACGGAAAAAACGGAGCAGCGACTTTACGACGAGCTTGATTTCCAGCGCGCCGTCCAGGCCTACCTATGGGCCTTGCCCATGGCTTCCTATGGGGCCATGGCCGACGAGCACATCCGTCTGGGTTGCGGCAACAGCGCGGTTCTCATTGCGGAGGGGCTCGCGGAACAACAACATCTGGTGCTTACCGCCAACCAGGATACCCCTTACATGTCGGGCGTCCTGGATCTGCGTAAAGGCCCCATGGTGATGGAGGTGCCGGCCGGACTTCTGGGGACACTGAACAACATCTGGCAACAGCCCCTGTGCGACCTGGGCGGCCCCTTTTCCCCGGAACAGAACCGCGGTGGCAGATTTCTCATCCTGCCGCCAGGCTATGACGGCCCCCTGCCCGAGTACCACCATCATGTCGTGGCGTCGGACTCGAACATCGTGGTATTCTACCTTAGGGGCATACCCATGACCCGCGACGATCTCCCCAAACTTGTCGAGAACATTAAGACCTACCGGCAGTACAGGCTGTCAGAGGCCAAGGAGCCGCAGCCGACCCAGTTCATTTCCCTTGCTGGAAAAGAAGCCAACCTGCTGACCCATGAGGGATTTGAGTACTTCAAACGCCTGGCCCGCTATATCAATGAAAACCCGCCCCGCTCCCAGGATATGGCCATGCTCGGCATGCTGGAGACTTTGGGCATCGCCCATGGCCAGGATTTCACACCCGACAAGCGCATGCAGAAAATCCTTACCCAAGCCGCCGAAGTGGGGCGAACCATGGCCAAGACCCTGGCCTGGCAACCGCGCATGCCCGAAAAGATTCTCTATGCCTATCCGGGAAAACGGCAGTGGAAAAACATCTTCTTCGGCGATCCGATCTTTCATACAGCGGATTACATGGCCATCGATCAGCGCAGCAAATACGCCTTCGAAGCCATCGGTACGGCAAAATCCATGGTGGTCGCGGTGCCGGGGCTGGGTTCCCAGTATATCGGCATCTATAAGGATGCGGGCGGCAAATGGCTGAGTGGCGAGAACACCTACAAGATCCATCTGCCCAAGAATGTCCCTGCTGCATGGTTCTGGTCCCTGACCGCCTATGATAACGAAACCCGCTCCCTGATCCAGAACGATCTCGGCCGCCCGCTGGTCGGCTCGGTGCATGGCGCCAGGGCGAATGAGGACGGTTCCTTCGACGCCTATTTCGGCCCCAAGCTTCCCGATGGGGTAGCCAAGGCAAATTGGGTGCAGACCCGCCCGAATGCCGGCTGGTTCGTCTATCTGCGGCTGTACGGTCCGGAACAAGCCTATTTTGACAAGGCCTGGATCCCGGGGGACGCGGAAAAGATTAAACCATAAAACAAAAAGGTTCGCGGTTTCGAAAAGAAAAAGAATGGAGGCACGATGAAAAGTTTAAAGGCCATACTTTTATTTTTAGGAATTTTCTCCATTGTGTCCTGCGGTCAGTTATCCGTTCATCAGAGGATTGGAGACAGCAACGTCATCCCCTATCCGCTGGAAACATGGAAAGGCGTCCAGGGCAAAACCCTGGCGGATTCGAAACCCGATTTTATCGGTCAGAAAAAAGCTCCCGACGGGGCGCCCAATGTACTGGTTGTTATGCTCGATGACGGCGGTTATTCGAGTGCGACATCGTACGGGGGTGTCATGAAGACACCCACGTTTGACCGTCTGGGGGATGAAGGCATTCGATACACGCACATGTCCGTGGCCGCGGTTTGTTCCCCGACCCGCGGCGCGCTGTTGACCGGCTACAATATTCACCAGATCGGCACCGGCATCATATCGGAATTTGCCACCGGCTATCCGGGGTACAATTCCCAAATCGACTACACCACGCCCTCCATTGCCAAGATTCTGACCGACAACGGCTATGCTACGGCGGCCTTCGGCAAATGGCACAACACCCCCATGGAAGAAGCCTCCCCGGCCGGTCCGTTTGAAAGCTGGCCCACGGGTATCTGGGGGTTTGAATATTTCTGGGGATTTCTGGGCGGTGAAACCAACCAGTTTCATCCCTTGTTGTACGAAAACACCACGGCCATTGAAACCCCGGAAACCAATGCCGATGGATCGGTGTTCCACCTTTCCCAGGGCATGGCGGACCAGGCCATCAAGTGGCTGGACAACTGGAAGGGCCTGCGGGATGTTCCATTCTTTATGTACTATACACCGGGTGCCGTGCATGCTCCCATTCAGGTACCCAAAGCGTGGCGGGATAAATACAAGGGACAGTTTGATGACGGCTGGCATGCCTACCGGGCGAAGCTGCTGGAACGTCAGAAGAAACTGGGCCTGGTGCCTGAAGACGCCAATATGGTGGACTGGCCGGAAGTCCTGCCCAAATGGGATTCCTTCAGCAAGGAGGGGAAACGGTATTTATCACGGCAGATGGAGGTCAATGCCGCTTTTCTGGAACACGTCGATTATCACATCGGACGGGTTATCGACCATATCGAGGAAATGGGCGAGCTGGACAACACGCTGGTGATTTATCTGACTGCCGATAATGGCTGCACCGCGGAAGGAACGCCCACCGGGACATTTTCCGAGCTGTTGTTTCAGAACGGGTTCCCGCCGCTGACCATGGAGCAGCAACTGGAAAAACTCGAAGCGTTCGGAGGAATAGATTCCTGGGGCGGGCCGCACATGGCCAACCATTATTCCGTCGGATGGGCGTATGCCTCATCAACCCCGTTTCAGTGGACCAAGCAGATAGCGTCCCATTTCGGCGGAACCATGGTCGCCACGGCCGTCCGGTATCCCAAAGCGATAAAGGCCAGAGGAGAATGGCGAAGACAATTTCAGAACGTTACTGATTTAGTTCCCACGATTCTGGAGGTGACCGGGGTTCCGGCGCCCGACTATGTAAATGGTCAGAAAAGAAAAGCCTATCCGGGCAAATCGCTTACCTACGCCTGGAACGATGCGGATGCCAAAACCAATCATCCCACCCAGTATTTTGAAATGCTGGGCTTCATGGGGCTGTATCATGATGGGTGGACCATCTCCGGAAAACCCTACCGTGTCCCCTGGTCGACAGATCCCTCAGCCATGGCAAACTTCGATCCCCTGAATACCGAATGGGAGTTGTATAACATCGATGGAGACCCCATCCAGCAGGTGAACGTGGCGGACCGGTACCCGGAAAAAGTCAAAGAACTGGAAAAACGCTTCTGGGAAGAAGCCGAGAAGCACGATGTCTACCCTGTCGGCGGTTCCATGGGCCGCCTGCTGCAGCCGGCATCCAACCCGCAGCGGGCCGCCAAAAGACATTGGGAGCTGACCCCCAATGTCTACCGGGTTCCCGAGCTGGCCGGACCGGAGATCAAATCCACCAACTACGAGGTCAATGCCTACATAACGGCCGATGACACGACCGAGGGGGTGATTTACGCGGTGGGCGAACATATCGGCGGGCAGGCCCTGTTTATCAAGGACGGAAAGCTGCGATACAGCTATTCCACCCTCGGCCTGTACTGGCAAGATTTCGACGGCGATGTGCCCATACCCCACGGGGACATCAAAATTACATTGAAGCACACCATGAAGGAGCCAAAGCTCAACGGCCCCTCAACCGTCGAATTCTTCATCAACGACAAGAAGGTGGGGGAAATGGACATTACCGCGACGGTTTACGCGGCCTATACCGGTCATGAAACGTTCGATATCGGCCGGGACGAAGGCCTGCCCGTGAACGAGGAATATGCCGACCAGGGTAAATTCAAATTTACCGAAGGGCAGCTGCACAAGGTCGTGTTCGACATCAAGAATCCCGAAGAGAAAGTGGAAGCCTCTGAGTATAGCATTATTGACTAGGTGATGATTCATCTTAAAAAAAGCCGCAAGGGCTGTGGCCGCGATCCGGCGGCCTCACCCTTGCGGGCCTTATCCCCGTTGCACTGGCCGGCGTATACCATCAGGCGGCGACGGGCAGGACATATGACGTGGTATTCGTGAGAAAAAAGGCCACAAAATAATGTTCTGAAGAGGGGTAAAAATATTTTGGGATTTGAAACAACCAAAAGGAGGCAATGATGAAATCATTAAAGATCGTCATTTTGTTTTTAAGTATTTTGACTTTTGCGTTCGGCAGTCAGGCAGCCGCCGCGCAGAAGAGTGAAGATGGCAATGCCATTCCCTATCCGTTGAAGGAATGGAAAGGGGTCCAGGGGAAAACCCTGGCGGATTCGAAACCCGATTTTATCGGCCAGCCCAAAGCGCCCGACGGCGCACCCAATGTACTGGTCGTTATGCTGGATGATGCCGGCTATTCGAGTGCGACATCCTATGGGGGGGTCATGAAGACCCCCACGTTCGACCGTCTGGGGGATGAAGGTATTCGATATACGCACATGTCCGTGGCTGCGGTTTGTTCCCCCACCCGCGGCTCGCTGTTGACCGGCTACAATATTCACCAGATCGGCACCGGCATCATATCGGAATTTGCCACCGGCTATCCGGGGTACAATTCCCAAATCGACTACACCACCCCATCCATTGCCAAGATTTTAACCGACAATGGATATGCTACGTCGGCCTTCGGCAAATGGCACAACACCCCCATGGAAGAGGCCTCGCCTGCCGGTCCGTTTGAGAGCTGGCCCACGGGCATTTGGGGTTTCGAGTATTTCTGGGGCTTTTTGGGCGGCGAGACCAACCAGTTCCACCCCTTATTATACGAAAACACCACGGCCATTGACACCCCGGAAACCAATGCGGACGGTTCTGAATTTCATATCTCGCAGGGTATGGCGGACCAGGCCATCAAGTGGCTGGACAACTGGAAAGGCCTGAGGGATGCGCCTTTCTTTATTTACTATACACCGGGTGCCGTGCATGCTCCCATTCAGGTACCCAAAGCGTGGCGGGATAAATACAAAGGCCAGTTCGATGAAGGCTGGCATGCCTACAGAGCCCAGCAACTTGAACGCCAGAAAAAGCTGGGTCTGGTTCCCGAAGATGCCAAAATGGTTGATTGGCCTGAATCCATTCCCAAATGGGATTCCTTCAGCGAGGAGGGGAAACGGTATTTATCACGCCAGATGGAGGTCAATGCCGCTTTTCTGGAACACGTCGATTATCACATCGGACGGGTTATCGACCATATCGAGGAAATGGGCGAGCTGGATAACACGCTGGTGATTTATCTGACTGCCGATAATGGCTGCACCGCGGAAGGAACGCCCACCGGGACATTTTCCGAGCTCTTGATGCAGAACGGGTTCCCGCCGCTGACCATGGAACAGCAACTGGAGAAACTTGAAGCGTTCGGAGGATTGGAGGCCTGGGGCGGGCCGCACATGGCCAACCATTATTCGGTCGCATGGGCGTACGCCTCATCGACCCCGTTCCAGTGGACCAAGCAGATGGCGTCTCATTTCGGCGGAACCATGTCCGCCACGGCCATAAGATACCCCAAAGCCATCGAGGCCAAAGGAGAATGGCGACGGCAGTTTCAGAATGTGACCGATATCGTTCCGACGATTCTGGAAGTGACCGGCGTTCCCGCACCCGACTATGTGAACGGCCAGAAACGAAAGGCGTATCCGGGCAAATCGCTCACCTATGCATGGAACAATCCGGATGCGAAAACAAACCATCCCACCCAGTATTTTGAAATGTTGGGCTTCATGGGCTTGTATCATGATGGTTGGACAATTTCCGGGAAGCCTTATCGTATTCCCTGGTCAGTTGATCCCGCGGCCTTGGCAAACTTCGATCCCCTGAATACCGAATGGGAATTGTACAACATCAATGAAGACCCGATACAGCAGGTGAATGTGGCGGATCAGTACCCGGAAAAGGTCAAGGAACTGGAAGCAATCTTCTGGGAAGAGGCCGAGAAGTACGACGTGTATCCCGTTGGCGGTTCAATGGGCAAAATGCTGCAACCGGAATCCAATGCGCAGCAGGCAGCAAAACGGCATTGGGAGTTGACGCCCAATGTCTACCGGGTGCCCGAACTGGCAGGGCCCGAGATCAAATCCACCAACTACGAGATCAATGCCTACATCACGGCCGACGAAACGACCGAGGGCGTGATCTATGCGGTGGGCGAGCATATCGGCGGCCAGGCCCTGTTTATCAAAGACGGGAAACTGAGATACAGCTATTCCACGCTTGGCCTGTACTGGCACGATTTTGAGGGAGATGTGAAAGTACCGCACGGTGATATTAAAATCACATTAAAACATACCATGAAAGAGCAAAAGCTGAACGGCCCGTCTACCGTCGAATTTTTTATTAACGATAAAAAAGTGGGTGAAATGGACATTACTGCGACTGTATATGGTTCTTATACAGCTCATGAAACATTCGATATCGGCCGTGATGAAGGCCTGCCCGTGAATGAAGAATATGCTGACCAAGGCAAATTCAAGTTCACCGAAGGGCAATTGCACAAGGTCGTATTCGATATCAAGAATCCCGACGACCAGGAAGTGAGTGCCGCTGAGTACAGTGTAATTGAATAGTTCGATGATTCATCTTAAAAAAAGCCGCAAGGGCTGTGGCCGCGATCAGGTGGCCGCACCCTTGCCGGCCTTATCCGCGCCGCACTGGCCGGCGTATACCACCAAGCGGCGACGGGCCGGACATATGAGGTGTTATGCGGCATTCGACGCCGTTGTACTTGATGGACGTTGAGCCCCCCGTGATCGGCGGTGGCAGAGCAAACGTCGATGAATTCAAAGGAGACAGATTATGAAAACAATGAATGTTGCCTTGCTGGCGATTCTCCTTTCGGTAGCCTTGCTGTCGAGTTGCGCACGACAAGATACAACACCACCTGCCGACTCTGCGCAACCCGCGGTGCTTGGCGACGGCGCCGGTGCCAAGTACGATCGTGTTGACAATGTGCACCAGGTGCGATTCATCGAAATCTTTCTTGTCGGCCGCGAGGCAGGCACGGGGGACGTAGTCGCTGCCGTCTACAACACCATGTACACCCCCCAGGGCATCCCGGCGTCGAAAGACACTGCCCCGCAAGCGCTGCTCGAGGGCCTCAATTTCGACCACATTCAGAAGGAATACGGCGTCCTCGGTGCGTCCTTGAACGGCCCGAAACTCTGCCTGCCCGATTGGGTTGAAATCGATGTCGGGGTCGAAAGAGATTTCAACGGTCTTGCAGCCGTGTGGGTCGCCCAACTGAACATGGGCAACAACACCAGCGTCGGTGAAATCGCGCCCTACAAGCCCGTGACGATCGCCCGGCACAGTGGGTTGGGTTGGAACAAGGGCAGGACCGTGATTCTCCTTGACGATGCTGAAGGCAACACCTGGATCATGAAAGGGTTCGAGTTGGGCCTCAAACCGCAATATCCGTACGATGAATTCCTGGCCGCCTTGCCAAGCGTTTACCAGAAGCTCCCGGAGGGCTGGAAGGTGCGGGTCAAGACGCTGGAGGAGGATCTGATCGAGAAGCCGGAAGGCGGAGTCGCCACCATCATGTCGGACGAGTTCTTCAATGTCTATGACAAGACCGGACCAGGCATGACCAACTACAAGCCCTAGTCATCCGACATTGGGTCGAACGAGACACAAGCAAGGATGACTACCATGAAAACTACGCTTCTTTCCCTGGCTCAAAATAAGAAAGATAGGCCCTATGAAAAAGAGCCCGGATAGGACAGGCAAAGTGTACATGAAACCAACAAGATTAAGCCCATGGACATTTATCGCCGTCTGCCTGGTCCTGATGCTGACGGCCGCCGGCGTCGCCGCGGCCCAACCGCTGGATTTTAAGGTCATTGCCGGGAAATGGGCCCGCATTGACGGCAGTTACACCCTGCAGGTCGAAGATATCACGTCCCAAGGCGCGGTAAACGTGCGCTACTTCAATCCCGGCGAAATCAATGTGGCCCAAAGCCAAGCCGGCACCCAGGAGGGCCGGATCAGGCTGTTCGTCAAACTGCAGGACAAGGGCTACCCGGGCTGCACCTACACCCTCTTCTATTATCCCGAACAGGACGCACTGGCCGGCGTGTACTATCAGGCGGCTGTGGGGCAGACGTATGAGGTGATATTCGTCAGACCGGGAGTAAAAAAATGAGAATAACCGCTTTTGTCGGCAGTGCCCTATGCATCGCCATGCTGCTGGTGTCCTGCATGAAGCAGGCAACGCCGCCTCCCGGTGCGCAAACCGGAGGCATTGAAGGCATCCAGTGGTATCTGACGGAGGTGGGCGGGTCGCCGGTATCGCCGATGGCAGATGATAAGCAGCCCCACATTCTGCTGGATCCGGCAGAGAACCAGGCGACGGGTTTTGCGGGGTGCAACAACTTCTTCGGCAGGTACGAACTTAACGGGTCTTTGCTGACATTCGGCCCAATGGGCGCAACCCGCATGGCATGCCCGGATCTGGAGACGGGTCTGCAAACAAGCGTTTTTGATGCGCTGGAAAGGACCCGCAAATGGAAAATCGAGGGCGGGGATCTGCTGCTTCTCGATGCCGATGCCGTTCTTGCCCGCTTTAGTCAGGAGAAATACATATCCCTTGTCGGGTCGGTGCTCGCCGCGCAAAGCAAGGACGGCGCGACCGACGTTTCACAAACCTACCGCACCAAAACCGGCAAGACCATCGTCGTATCGGAAACCCACCCCGCCGGCCGGAGCCTCGGCACCATCGAGGTCAGCACCGAGGGCTTCGAGCACAATTACGGGGAGGTGTTCGAGGACCGGGACCCCATTTCGGATATCTTCACGGCGGATCTGGACGGCAACGGCTTCGACGAGATCTACATCGTCACCACGGGGGCGGGTTCCGGCAGCTATGGCACCGTCCTGGGGTTCGCCCCGAACAAGGTCAAGAGCCTCTCCATGATCCATTTCCCCGAAGTGCGGGAAGGCGACTATCCCGTGCCACAGATCGACCTGCTGCCGGAGAATCAGTGCCATGAGTCGGCCTGTTCTATCGGTGACGCAGAAATATTTGGAAACGTCTGGAAAGTTTTCAGACCAGGAGAAGTTGCTCAGGTACTTTAATCTGATCATTTAAAGAAGGAGGAAATTATGTTTAAAGCGTTGGGTATGTTGACGGCATTGGCGGCAGCAATGATGTTTTCAACAACGGCTTTTGCCACCGACCCATTGACGGATACCGTTAAAAATGGATGCAAAGCCGAACTGGAAAGCTACTGCAAGGGCGTTACCCCCGGCGAGGGACGGGTGCTGGCCTGCCTGTACGCCCATGAGGACAAATTGAGCGCAAAATGCGAATTTGCCCTGTTTGACGCCGCGGTCCTGCTTGATCGGGCAGTCTCCGCTTTGGCCTATGCAGCTTATGAGTGCGAAGACGATCTGGAGAAGTATTGCGCTGACGTGCCCGTGGGTGAAGGCAGGCTATTGGACTGTATCGCCAAAAACAAAAAGAAGGTCAGCAAGCGCTGCCTGGACGCGCTTTCTGAGACGGGACTGAAGTAAAATTCCGGCTCCCGTGTGCCCAGCTTTGGGCTTCCCCCGGAAGGGGCGATGCACTGCGTTCATGGAAAACCACAGCAGTCAGAAGCCAGTATTCAGGAGACAGAATGAATCTGGTGTCGCTCCGCTCCATCGATTGGATAGGATGGATCGCGCCGAAGGCGAAGGCCTGATTCTGACTCCTGGATTCTTGTAGCAATCATGCGGCAGAGCCAATGAACGCTGACCTGGCCCAGAGGATCGGGTTTTCTACACCTTTACTGCTTAATTAAGAGGTTTGCCATCATGTCGACCCGCTTCGGTTTCATTAAAAATTGGCCGATCGTATTGGCACTTATATGCGTGGAAACGATGCTGGGCTGTGCCGGCTTTCAAAAGCAAGGCCCTGCACCCGTGCCAGAGATCATGCCCGGCATCCTGGCGGGGTATTTGAATCAGGATGCCCTTCCCCATAGCCTGGCCCTCCTTCCACCGCCTCCGGAGGAGGGCTCTGCCGCGTTTGCCCTGGACGAGGTCGTCAGCCAAAAAAGCCTGACCCTGCGCGGTACGCCGCGCTGGGCGGTCGCGACCCAGGATGCACAGCTGATGTTTCCGGAAGCGGCCGGCACCTTCTCCTGTGCCCTGGGCATTCCGATTTCGGAGGGGAACACGCCGCATCTCTACATGTTGCTTCGCCGCACCCTGGCCGACGCCGGACTCTCCACCTACACCGCCAAGAACCACTACCGGCGCAACCGCCCGTTCATGATGAACGCGGCGCCCATCTGCACGCCGGAAGAGGAAGCGAAGTTGAGAAAGGACGGCTCCTACCCGTCCGGGCATACGGCCGTGGGTTGGGCCTGGGCCCTTGTTCTTGCGGAGATCGCACCGGACCGGACGGATGCCATCCTCGCCCGGGGCCGGGCATTCGGCGAAAGCCGGATGATTTGTAACGTTCATTGGCACAGTGACGTGGTTCAAGGCCGTTTCATGGGCGCTGCCACGGTCGCCCGACTTCACGCCGATCCGCAATTTAGGGCGGATTTAAAAGCCGCCAAGGCGGAATATGCAAAGGCCTGCGAAGGCAGCTTCCAGCCCGCCGGGGATTGTCAGGCGGAGGCTGACGCGCTGACACAGTGGTTTCCATGAGAGGGCAGGAATGTAATAAGGCTTGGACCATGACGCGACGCTTCTTGCAATGGTTGACGCTGTTCTGCTTGTTTGAGTTTTTCCTGATCAATACCGGCTTGGCTGATGAGACGGATGGTGATGACCGGGGAAAGAATTTCGCCGTCGCCCCCATCGTCATATCGAACCCCAACATTGGCAGCGGCCTGGGAGTGGCCGGGATGTATTTCTTCGACCTTGGCGATTGGCGCGCGGAGGATCCCAGGTCCAGCGTTCAAGCCATCGGGGCCTACACGAACACCGACTCCTATTTCTATGGACTGCTGAGCAGCCTGTACCTTCGCCAAGACAGCATACGTTGCAATTTCGGGATCTTCCAGGCGACCATCAACAACGAATACGAGATCCCGTGGGGCGGCGAGGCAAAATTCTCCACGGGAGTCCTGGCCGCATTGGGGAAAGCCACCTACCAGGCATGGGACAATGTTTTTATTGGCGGGCAGGTGCTGGTAATCGACGTCGGCTACGATCCCGATACCCCCGCCGATGGCGATTACCTGGATTTGGTGGGCGCGGAGGATTCCACCACGACGGGAATCGGGCCGGTGATCAGTTACGACACCCGGGACAATGTCAACTACCCCTCCGCCGGCACGCTGGCCGAAGTGAAGGGATATTATAAGCCCGAAGCCTGGGGCAACGAGACGAATTATGCCGTGGGCGATCTTGCTATGAACCACTACATCGGCCTAACCGAGACACATATCCTGGCCCTGCGCGTCTATGGCCGCACCGGCACGGAAGACACCCCTTACTCGGATAAATCCCGTTTGGGGCAGCAAAGTGACTTGCGAGGATTCAAGTCCGGTGAAGTTTCCGGCCGCACGATCCTGTCCGGCCAGGCGGAAATCCGGTGGCAATTCACCGAGAAAATGGGTGCCGTGGCCTTTGCCGGTCTTGCCAAACTATGGGACGATGACCTCGAGGACTTGATCACCGAGGATCTCTATTACAGCGGCGGCGTCGGCTTCCGGTACATGCTCAACACCGATCAGAAAATCAATTTTCGCATCGACGCGGCCGTGGGCAATGACAATAACGAGGGCATCTATGTCGGCATTCAGGAAGCATTTTAGATCGCATAGGAGTTTAAAATGATTCGCTTTTTAATTAAAACCGTTCCGGCATGGATGGGATCGATGCTCGTTGTTTTTTTCTGGCCTTACCGGTCCACGCAGAATCCGGCGGCGCTGACAAGTGGCGGTTTTAAATCAATCACAGCCACCGATGATCTTCTCGGAACAGAAAAATGGAGTGCCGGGCCTGCGCTGGTGGCCCTGACCATGCGCGGACCCTGGACAATCGGGATGCTTGCCAACCACAACTGGTCCTATGCTGGCAACAGCGACCGCCAGGATATCAACGTTACCTTTTTTCAGCCTTATTCTTTTAACCATATCTGAATTTAAAGACGGAAGTGTCTGATGATGGGTGAGAACTTTACGAAAAACAAACAATTGAAAACTTATTCTTTGGTGCTACTGATATCGCTTCTTATCCTCATCGGCCGCGATGTGCGTTGTGAGGATAAAACACTCGAACAGCAAAATGCCCACGCCCCCGAAAAGTGGGGCATCTCCATGGGGATCCGTTCGGCAACCATTCCATTCGATGCCGACAAAAGTGCGGTGAACGACGTCGTGCCCTTGATTTTTTATGAGAACGGCAGGCTGTTTATCGATGGCCTCGAATTCGGATACCGACTCTTGGACAATGAAAAATGGCAACTGAGCCCCTTTGCCCGATATCGGTTCTTCGACATTCCCGAGGAGTATCAAAACGAGATTCGTGAATCCGGGTTGGATCTGGGGGGGCAGTTGACCTATCATTTCACGGACTGGTTCCATACGAATGTGGAGGTGTTAAGTGATCAGAGTGGCCGGTTTCACGTCAATCTGTCACCGGGTTTCGAATTCGGATGGGGTCTCCTGGAGATAAGGCCACACGCACGATTTCGTTGGAAAAGCGCCGATTTCAACGATCGCTACTACGGCCTGGAAAGAGAAAGTCCGGGCAGCGCAATGGACGCTCAGGTCGCCGTGGACATCCGATTCCACGTGTGGCGAAACCTGTACCTTCTGGGAAGGGGCAGTATCCTTTTTCTGGACAGCGATACCCGAGACATCTCATTTATCGATGATTCCACACAGGCCGAGGGGTTTGTAGGATTCGGGTTCTTCGATGACAAAGAAAATCCCGTAACCACGCTGGCATCCAAACCCTATGTTCGTTTGGCCCATGGATGGGGGACCGAATCCAATCTGGGTGAAATCATGACCGGCAATACGGAGAGCGACCCCTATAACAATCAACTCACCTCTGTTTTTTTCGGCGTTCCCCTGGCCGATGAGCTGTTTACCCTGCCCATCGCCACCTATCTGACGCCCGGCATCGTACACCATCATTCCTCGGACGTGCAGGACCGATCCTCCGAATACGTTCTGGCGGTAAAGTTTTATTACACGATTAAATGGCCGATCCCCTGGCGACTGGGGTTTGCGGAAGGCTTGTCGTATTTGGATCGGATTCCTTACCTGGAAGAAAAAGACATGCAGGAGAAAGGCTATCGCCCCAGCCAGCTGCTCAATTTTCTGGACTTCTCTCTAGATTTGAGCCTGGGCCACCTTTTCCGGGTCGATTGGATGGAAAACCTGTGGCTGGGGTACAGCATTCATCACCGCTCCGGAATCTACTCGAAATCTTCCGCTTTTGGGCGGATTTCCGGAGGCAGCAACTACAACACGGTATATCTTCAGTATCACTGGTAATCCTTGCAAAAAGGAAAGGGGGGATACGGATGAACAATCGTTTTTCTTTCAAACGGCCAAGAGCCTGTCGGCTTTTCCGGGAAGGAATTGTCATGGTGTTGGCGGCAATTTCTCTACTAGTATCACTGAACGGTTGCGCGACAATGAAAAAGAAGTTTGCGCCAAGCACCAAAGCCAACATCGGTCTGTTCGCCGACAATACCATCGCCATGCTCGAGGATTTGGAACTGGATCTGTCGCGCAAGGAAACGGTGATTACCCGGCGTTTTTTCAACCCGTCGGAACCCGAAGAGCGTGAGGTGTTGGATCTTGCCGACCAGACCCAAAAGGGCATCGGCAGAATCGTACAATATTCCATCACCCTGGTTTCCTTGGCCGAAGCCCCGGGAAGCGAGCAGAACAAGGTGGTGTCCTATGCCGACTACGTCGCCTCGTTTAAATCCAACATCGTGACGCGTCTGAATATGGACCCCCATCACTATGACGCCCTCGTTGACGACATCCGTAAGCAAAGCGATCTGCTGTCCGCCTTGCAATCGGCACAACCGATCATCAATCGGGCGGTGATGGACGGCATCATGCGCCTTTCTGATCTCAGCGCGGCGATCGGGGCGTTGGCCGACAAGATCGATGGTAAAATCGAGGCCGAATACGATGATATCATCCGCTATCACGAGAAGCTGGAAGATGAAAAGTTCTCTATTTTAGGCGCCTTCGAAACCATCTATGACGCCTATCGAACCGACGATCCCGACCTGAGCGGGCTGGCCGAAAGCGGTGTCATCTGGATGCCGGAAATCGTCCCCAAGGGCCGGCCGACCCAAAAGGAGCTCCGGGAGATTGCCAAGCATCTGCAAGGCCGTATGGATGCCATGCACAAGGTTCAGCAAGAAATCCGACCGGATTGGGAGGAATACCGAAGCGGTTTGCGAGAAGTCGACAATGTGGCCGCCGCCACCGTTGAGCGAATCAATCGCATCCGATTGATTTTACTCGTATGGGTGCGCGCCCACCAGAAGATGGCATCCGGTGTCGTCGAACCGGCCGAATGGTTCGATATCAACGATGCCCCCCGGCAGGCCATCAACCTCGGGTTAAAAGCTTTGTAAGAGCGTGCATCCGATACGCGATGGTATGATTGCAGCAAATACGCCAGTGGCCGACGCCATGAGGACCCCAATGACATAAAAGAGAAAAAAATAAATATCAATAGTGAAAGGAGCATTCGGCAATGACAAACAAACGCAACATCGTCATGGTTATCTTGGGTTTCGCTTTATCCCTGTGGGGCTGCCAGGCCAGCCAGGGTAGCAAAACCTATACGCCGGGTCAGGCGCAAACCCCACTGACCGTATATTACGGAACGGTCCTGAAGGTTTCCGAGGTTACGATCCAGAGCCAGCAAACCGGGGCCGGAGCGGTCGGCGGCGCAATCGTTGGTGGCGTCATTGGATCCACCGTCGGCAGCGGACGGGGCCGCAAGCTGGCAACCACCGCAGGCAGCCTGGGCGGGGCGGCAGCCGGCAGCGCGATGGAGGACGCTGCATCAAAAAAGCCCGCCCTTGAAATTGAAGTTGAAATGGATGATGGCCGGGTTCTGTTGGTCGTACAGGAAAAGGACGATGAGTTTGCCGTTGGAGACCGCATTCGTCTTGTTAAAAGTCCTGACGGCGTGTATCGTATCAGACAATAATATGAAGGAGACAATCTCATGAAATCGCCTATATGGAAAATAATTGCCGTCGCCCTTTTTTTTACCGCTATCGTTTTGAATTCGGCTCATGCCGACAACTACACAAATACGATTGAAGTTTTCAGGCAATCGGGTGCCGTCAAGCCATTCTTCGAAACCGCTTATGGGTACGCGGTTTTTCCCACAGTGGGTAAGGCAGGCTTCGTGGTCGGCGGTGCATATGGTACCGGTCAGGTTTACGCAAATGGCACGGTCACCGGGTCTGCCCGGCTGGTCAAAGCCTCCATCGGTTTTCAGGCCGGGGGGCAGGCGTTCAGCCAGATCATCTTCTTTCAGGATCAACGCGCATTCAATGAATTCACCAGCGGCGACTTCGAGTTCGGTGCCGGTGTGTCGGCCGTCGCCATTACCGCGGGTATGCAGGCCAACGCCGGCACCGCCGGCGCCACGGCCGGGGCCAGCGCCGGCCCGGCAACCGGCACCCAGGCGCCAACGACCTATCACAAGGGAATGGCCGTATTTGTTCACGCCAAAGGCGGGTTGATGTACGAAGCCACGGTCGGGGGGCAAAAATTTAGTTACACGCCCAATTAATTTGAGGATTTGAATTGCAGCCGCAACGTAGGGGCGACTGGCCAGTCGCCTCTACCGCACATCCGTCAAGAATTTTTTTTGACGAAACGATGATCAGGGTGCAATTTCATGATTATGGTATCGACGAATCGTTGTCGTTGTCAGCGCAACGGTTGTCATAATCGGTATCGCCGGTATATATTGAAAACATGGGGTTTAAAGCGGGGAATCGCATTCGGTGCCGCCATGCCGGTGATGCTCGACTTCGCCTCACCCGTGCCGGGAGACACATACATCGGTTTGCTCGTCTCACCACTCGGCGCCGTCGTCGGCGGTATTTACGGCGTTTCAACCACGGTGCCCGACCAAGAGGTTGAATATGCCGAGGCAATGCTAACGACCGCAACGGATAACCTCAGGCGAATGAGGCTGCGTGAGAAATTTGTGGACCAGGTGATCGATACGGGCAATGCGTGGACAACGATTGAATTCGCCGCCTTGCCGCAAGCAACCGCTTCACCCTCTGGTGAGGGGTCGTCTCCCATACCGGATCTGGCGCTGGCTGCCAATTACGCGCGGCTGGAAATCAGCGTTTTGGAGGAAAGCATCAAATGAAAACGAGGACATTGATGATGCAAATGAGCACTCGTGCGGCAAGCCTGATCGTGGCCGCTATGACGGCCGTGGTATGGCTCACCGGCTGTGTTTTTCAGGACTTGAAAAAAGATCTGACAGAACTTGATCAATCCTTTGCGCTGGTGGGTAAAATCCTCACGCCGACCACGGACCAGGGAAAGGTCATTGTGATCTTATTCTCCGAAGCGGATGGAAAGCAAATTCCAATTCGCTACGTATTTCCCGAAAGTACGGGGCATTTCTCATTCTTGGTTGGGCCGGGGACCTACAATTTGAAGGCCTTTGAGGATCGCAACGAAAACTTTGATCACGATCCCGGAGAATGGGCCGGACAATTTGAAAAACCGATCAACGTCACCCCCCTGGATTCGAATACGGGAAACCGAATGCGCAAAGCCCGACAGAATCTTGATATTCCATTGTCACCGGCCACCGAGTTTTTCGATGGCCTGGACATGACAGACGACCTCGCCATCGAACAAATGCCGGTATTCAAGCTCGGCGTGATTACGACACTCGATGATCCGGCGTTTGATCAAACCAATGGCAGCGCCGGATACTGGAAACCGCTGACCTTCATCAAACAATTCGGTGTCGGCATCTATTTTCTGGAACCATACGATCCGACCCGCATTCCCGTCCTTTTTGTGCATGGCGCCACCGGCACCCCCGCCGGTTGGCTGGATATGGTCGACAGCCTGGACGAAAACCGATATCAGCCCTGGTTCTACTATTATCCGTCCGGCATCCGTCTGGATGTGGCTGCCAACGCCCTCCAAAGCATGATTCAAGCCCTGCACGACCAATACGGGTTTGAGCGGCTTTGCATTACCGCCCACAGCATGGGCGGCCTCGTTTCCCGGGCGGCGATCCTGGCCAACCGTAATCATGCCGGAACCGCGCGCATCGACCGCTTCATCTCCCTGTCGACCCCCTGGGGCGGGGTTCGGATGGCCAAAAAAGGAGCCGAAAAAGCGCCCACGGCAATTCCCAGCTGGCATGACGTCGCTCCGGAAAGCGAATTCATCCAAAAGATTTACAGTCAAACCCTGCCCCCTGACGTCGCCTTTTACCTGTTTTTCAGTCACAAGGGCAATTGCAGCCTGTTCATGGAAAACAACGACGGCACCGTCGAGCTGGACAGTGAGCTCGACTACCGGGCCCAGGCTGACGCCGTCCGCATTTTTGGCTTCAATGAGGATCACGGCAGCATCCTGTCCAGCCGCAAAACCATTGAGTGCTATCGTAAGGTTTTAGCCGCCGCGCCATAGATGAACTGCCCGGCGGGATCTTCCTCAGGGACTCCCGGTAAGCAGGCTTGCCATCAATGCCATGGCGGGAACTGAACGTTTATGGAGTTCAGATGAAAAGAATTGTGCGTATCTGTTTGGTTCTGACCATGGCCGGTGTTCACTTTCTGACCTGTCACCCGGTAATGGCAGATGGGCCGGCCCCACAGGAAAGACCCTGGGAAAAATTCAGTATCGGCGCGGGTGTGTTTCTCACCGCTGTGGACAGCAACGTCCGCTTTGGAACCGGGCTGGGGGTGGATATCGATGTGGAAAAAGCATTGGGCCTGGACTCGACCAACACGGTCTTTCGCGCCGATGCACTTTGGCGCTTCACCCTGAATCGTCGCCACCGTCTAGATTTTACTTGGTTTTCGTTCAGGCGTGAAGGCAGCCGCCAAATTGTTGACGATATCACGTTTGAGGACGACGATGGTAACACGGTCACCATCCCGTCGGGAACATCGGTTGAAGCCTTTTTTGACCTGGACATCTACGAACTGGCTTACAGCTATTCGTTTTTTCAGGACGACCGTATCGATCTGGCTGCCGGTATCGGCCTTTACGTGATGCCTATTGATTTCGGGATTAAAGTCAGCGGACTCTTCGAGGAAGAAGAGGAAGAAAATTTCACTGCTCCGCTACCGGTGTTTGGTCTGAGAATGGATGTCGCATTAACCCCCCGGTGGTTCATCAGAAGCGGCGCACAGGTCTTTTATGCTGAAATTGACAATTTCACGGGATCGATAATGGAATTTCGGACGGCCTTGGAATATAATCCCTGGAAGCATGTGGGGATCGGCTTGGGGTTTGACATTTTGGGAATTCGCCTGGAATCAGAGAATGAGGACTGGCCCGGGATCGATCTGAAAGGCAAGGTTGAATTCAACTATGCCGGGCTGCAGTTTTATCTGAGACTTTTCTTCTAGAAAGGCTACCGTTGATCGAAGATGTGCTGCATAAACCCTGCAATCCCAGTCAACCGATTCCAGAAGGCATTATTCTCCAATATCGTGGTACGATTCAATGCAATCCTTCTGCTGGCTGTATGGATGATGCCCACAGGATGTGCCCAAACACCGACAATCTATGTCATGAACCCTGCATCACTCGAAACCGTTCGATCCGGGATATCGACCGTCGGCGTCAGGCTGTCACAGGCGTTGCCGGAAACAACGGTCCTGCTCCCGGCCAAGGGGGTTTGGGGCGGGATCAAACGGGGAATCGTCTTCGGCGCTGCTATGCCGGTGATGCTTGGATTCGCCTCACCTGTGCCGGGCGGCACCTACATCGGTTTGCTCGCATCACCATTTGGCGCCGTCGTCGGCGGTATTTATGGCGTTTCAACCGCCATCCCCGCCCAGGAGGTTGAGCGTGCCGAGGTCGTGTTGGCGATCGCAACGGACAATCTCAGGCAGATGGGGCTGCGCGAAAAATTGGTGAACCACGTGATCGATTTGGGTAATGCCCGCACCAAGATCAAATTCGTCGCCTTACCGGAATCCGCCACCGCGCGGATCACTGAGGAAACGACCAAACCGTCCAATGCAGCAATGGATACTATCGACGCACGATTGAAAATCAGCGTGGAGCAAACCGGGATGCGTGGTCTCTACAGCATCAACCCTCCCATGGACACGTTTATACGGATCCATGTCGAATTCATCCGTTCGGCAGACAATTCCGTCCTGTTAGACGAGCATTTTACTTGTGCGAGTGATGAGGAAAGAACATTTGCCGACTGGGCAGACCACGAAGGTGCCGATCTTGTAGATGAATTCAGGACTTGCGTACCCGAACTGGCAGAAAAAATCATTGATGATTTTTTTCTGGTTTATCCCTTGGAATGGAAAAATGAAAACCCCGAATAGGTTGCCTGTCTGGTTGTTTATATCAATTCTGGTAAGTGTGGTGGCTGGGGCGGTCGCCGGATGCGGGAAGCCCGCAATGATCGGTTTGCGACCCGACGAACCGCCGGTGGAGAAAAAGTGGTATGCTCTGCTTGCCGAATTCGTTGAGGTGGATTCACTGACCCCAACATTTCGCTGGCAACCATTGGATCGTGCAATAATCGGGCAGTCGATATCTGGCGAAAGCCCCCCTTTCATTGACAATGTGAGTTATGAGCTGCGGATCTGGCAGACCGTCGTCAAGGGAGAAGGAAAACTGGCTTATTCTCGATTACAGTTGACCGCTGCCGAACATCGCTTGGAACAACCGCTTGATCCCGGGACCCGCTATTACTGGAGCGTCCGGGCACACGTTGTGATCAATGGCTGTCCCCGGACGACGGAGTGGGCGCTGGCAGGCTATCTGCTTCGCGGCGAAACCGTTCCCAACGAATCTTGCTTGCGCTTTAAAACCCCCGTGGAGACAACAATCGAATGAAACGCTTAACGACGATCATCGTGTTGACATCGACGCTGGTGCTCGTTGCCGCCTGTACCGCCAACAAAGTGTATCAAATCGAATTGATGCCGGCACCGGAACTGTATGCGAGCTATGGGGTCGACCCTTTTGAAGGCATTGAAGCTATCAGCGGCGGGGAGGTGCCGTATCGCGGCATCCTATACGCCACCGACCGGCGGCCGTCCCAGGCCGCAGACACCGACTACGAAAACAAACGGGGATTTTTGCTGCGACTTGGCATGGCGGAAGTCTCCCTCGGCGGCGAGCAATTGGATTGGGAAGAGGCAAGGCGCATCTCACTGCTCAAGAACCGGTCCGACTCCTATCCCCTGAAAGTGACGGCCGTGCAAGAGTTTGGTGTTCTCGACCGTTCGGTTAACGAACTGATCGACCCGAGCCTGCTGCCGTCGGATTTGCATTCGGGTGCCCAGACGTTCAGCGAACTCGTCAACACAAAACTGGCGATATCCAGGAAAAAAGAGATTTTAATCTATGTTCATGGGTACAAGGTCGTTTTCGACAATCCTGTGCTTGTGACCACCGAACTTTGGCATTTTCTTGGATACGACGGCGTGGCCATCGCCTTTGCCTGGCCGTCCACGCCCAGCCGATGGGCCTATATGTCGGATATCGAAACGGCGTCCCTGAGCGCATTCAATCTCCGATTGCTGCTCGAGTATCTGGCAGCGGAAGCCGATGCCAAAGCGATCAACATCGTCGGGTACAGCGCCGGAACCCGGGTGGTGATCGATGCCCTCGGCCAGCTTGCCTTGATCCACAAATCCACAGACCCCGAATCGATCAAACGCAAGCTGCCTGTCGGTCAGGTCATATTGGTGGGTAGCGATTACGACAAAGATCTGTTCGCGGCAAATGTGATCGACGGGTTGATCCGTGTGCCCGAGTCCTTGACGATTTACATGTCCGAAAAAGACCAGGCCCTTACGCTTTCACGGTGGCTTTTCGGCCGCAATCGACTAGGGCAGATGTGGGCTGAGCGTCCGCTGAAACCCCATGTCTGCGAATATCTGAAAAAAAATGAATCGTTGCGCATCATCGATGTCACGCATGCAGAAGCCGCCGACAGCGGCAATGGGCACGACTACCTTCGCAGCAGCCCCTGGGTCAGCAGTGACATCCTGGTCAGCCTGCATTATGATTTGCCTCCAAAGCAACGCGGCCTGATCAGACGTCCGCATATGCCGGTCTGGACGTTCCCCGACGATTACAATGATCGCCTACAAGCGCTGGTGCCGGGACGATGACCGCTATCCTATCGAATCTATAACAAAATAAATTCAGATAGCTTCAAGTCAAAAAGGTGTCGAAAATAAGTTGTCGTGTAAGGTTGGAGGCGAATGTCCTGAACCACAAAATCCTTATGGCCGCTTTGAGCATCGCGAACGTCATGACCGCGATGCCCGCATCGAGACTAACTTCTGCTTCCGGCACCATGACCGCCACCCAGACGTTGCTGTTGAGGCCTTCCATCCCTTGAAATCCGCACCACCATGTCCGGTCTTCGTGGTTAATGAAAAAACCTTGCCCGGCTGGTATTGTTCCTCCCAGGCGGTAGCCATTTTTCGGATCAACAGATCGTTGATCTCGCCAAAAGAAAGAAAATCGGGGGAATGGTCTCTGGTAAATTGCCGCCGCTTGATTCGTGAAATGGTCATAGCGCTTTTTTACTGCATATCCGGATGGTTTGACACCGGCGTTCGGGAGCCAGCCATGACGGGCAAGCGATGGAGAGTCTGAATAATAATCGGTTCAATGCACGCACCATTCGATGGTAAGTGTTATCCATAAGTTGGCTTTTAAGGGTAAAGATCTTATTTTGAGCAGGATTTTATTATATTTTCAAGAATATGAAGATGCGGTGCCAAGTCAACAAAAAACAATGACTTTCAAAATGGTTTTGCAATCGTCTTTCTTTTAACGGCGCATTCGAAAAAATGCAAGGCGAGATCACCTATAACACAAAATCGTCTCATAATCCGTTATACAGGCCGGCCGATTCGACAGACAACGCCGACAACGGTCCGTTAAAAGGGAAATGGCTATTAAGCATAATTATGTGTAATTAAATATAGAAATATTTCTTTGTTTACTTCTTCAGACATGGTCATCGAAAAAAACACTAAATCTGGTCTATTTGAACTATAACTTTCCATTATATTGGTGTTTTGTGATGAATCGGGCCTTTCGCACCATCTTCGACTTTTTCCCTACAACTTCTCAGCAGCGGTAAAAGTGCTTGACAGAGATACCGGCCGCTGGTAGAAATTCCGTTAATTATTGAAGGTATTCGCTATAGAGTGCTTTTTTTTCTTTTTTTTAGGCGGGTTAGCGAAACCCCCGACAAGCTTTCGCGCCGCTGCTTGAATATCAAACGCACAGGGTTGTCCTATTCCTGGTGCCGTTAGCGGGCGCCTGGAATTTAAAAATTAAATAGTGCCCATCCAGAAATAGGCAAATTTGGTCGAGATCAAGGCGCACGAAAAATTTTACCGGAGGCATATGGTTGATATTCCGAGGATTAAATTTTTCGTGCAACGCTGATATCGGGCAAATTGGCCATTTCTGGATGGGCACTAAATAGGAAGGAGGTGAAAATTAGCCGTTTACAGCAGGTGTCGTATCGTTAAGATGAAAATGTTTTAGGTTATTAGGTTATTAGATTCGTTATTAGGTTATTAGGTCGAAGTAAAAGAAGCTTAATCCGTTAAGGAGGAAATCGAAGATGAAAAAATTAGCCGTAGTGTTTTTTGTGGCCGTGCTCGGGCTCGCCCTCACCGCACCTGCCTTTGCCCTGGAACATGAGTTTGGTGGATATTGGCGGGTAAGAATGTACAACAATACCAATTTTGATGGCGTGGATAACGACGTCAGCCGCGAAGGGGAAGTTCAGTTGGCCGATACCCGGACCCGTCTGTACTATACGGCCATCATCAATGACAACCTCAAGTTCGTCAACAAGTTCGAAATGGACGCCGTCTGGGGGGATGACTCCAGCTATGGCGATATCGGCGCCGACGGTAAAGTCATCGAGGTGAAAAACACTTATATCGACTTCAACTACGGAGATGCCAGCATCCAACTGGGTACCCAGGGACAGACGATCCAGCGTGGATTTATGTTTGATGATGACTTTTCCGGTATCACCATTGGCATGGCCGGCGCGACGGCCATTTATATGAAGGCGATCGAGGATGCCAAGAATGACGGATCGCCGTCAGACAGCCCGTCCGACGGTGTCCAGGTTTGGCACCTCAACTATGCCTTCGGCCAGGACGCTTTGAAAATCACCCCCAATGTGACCTATGAGGACCTTCCCTATGGTGATGAGTATTATTTCCTCGGCCTCGATGTCGATGGTTCTGCCGGCGGGCTGGGATATTGGGCCACCTTCATTTACGAGGGCGGTGACTATGAGGATATGGACGTCAGTGCTTACCTGATTGGCGCCGGTGTCGATTTGGCCGTGAGCGATGCCATGAGCATCAACTTCGAAGCCTTTTATGCCACTGGTGATGACGACGATGACGAAATCAATGCCTTCACCGCACCGGCCGGACAGAGCTACTACTGGTCTGAAATCATGGGCCTCGGCATCTTCGACGATTATACATCCAACGGCTCCTGTGCCGATGGTATCTCCAATGTCATGGCCGCCAACGTGGGCGCCAGCTTGAATGTCACCGAAAAACTGACTCTGGCTCTCGATCTCTGGTATGCCCAACTGGCCGAAGACGATGCTAATGGCAACACCGATCTGGGAACCGAAGTCGACCTGAACCTCGCTTACACCATCATCGAGGGGCTGAGACTGCACGCTGTCGCCGCGTATCTGTTTGCCGGCGATGCCACCACCGGTGGAGTTTCCGATGATGCCAACCCCTTCGAAATCGGTGCCCAGTTCAGCATCAAATTCTAAGACGGTTAAACGGTTGATCTGATCTTTGGATCGCGATTAATATTACAGGCCGGGCGTGTATTAGATATACACCCCGGCCTTTTACTATAGCATTCAAGACAATGTTTTGGGTCTGCAATATCGGTCGTCACCGTATTAACATACGAATTCCCCATTCTGATCTTGCCAAAAACATTATCTTAAACACTATTGTCTGAAAGGCACCTTGCAACCGATTAGCATCAAATAAAGGGACACGATGAAACGCACTGTATTGAAAACGGGTATTCGCTTCTCGATTGTTGTAGGGATACTGCTCATGGGCGCATTGTCCACTGCCTGGAGCGCTGAAAAAGAGAAAACGATCCTGGTGGCCCCTTTTCAGATCAACTCGGCCGAACCACTCAATTTTCTCAAGCAGGGAATCAATCGCATGATCGACACCCGGCTCACCGAAAAGGGGCGCTCAAGGGTTGTGTTCGTGCCGGAAGCAGTGGATATCAGCGGACGGGATGCCGATTATATCATCGAAGGCACCATATTGATCTTTGGCGATCAGGTGAATACGGACGCCCGGTTGATCGCGGCCGGTTCAAACGCGGTTGAATATCGTTTCAGTCAGACAGGCAGTCAAAAAGGGGACGTCATCAAGCACATTGATACGTTTACGGAAAATGTCAGGCATCGTGTGTTGGACGAATCCCCGGTTATCGCCACGATACCGCCACCAGGGGTGGCTGAAAAAGATGTTGCCCCCATAGAAGCCAAACCGACCCCATTGATTCCAACGCCCGCTCCGGTCACAGAGGAAATTTGGCGGGGGCCGTCGATGAATAAAATCGTCTCCAGTCTTCAGGTCGTTGACATCGACAATGACGGACTGACGGAAATGCTCATTTTGGCGGATAATGAAATCGAAATTTACAGGCGCCGGGAAAATCGGTTGGTGCCTGTCTCGGAAACAAAAATCGACGAAATCAATATCCAGTGCCTGTTCGTGGATACCATCGATCTGGATCGGGATGGCCGTCCGGAAGTATGCGTTTCGGCGGTAAACGATGAGCACACCCGGGCCACATCCCTGGTATACCGGGTGGCGGAAATGCAACTGATAAAACTCCTGGGGCCGGTCAATTACCTGTTTCGGGTGGTGGATACGGCAGACGGTCCCATTTTGCTGGGTCAGGCAACCCGGGGGGACGATTCGCGGATATTGAGATCACCCGTGGTCAAGCTTGGCCTTGCACCAGGGGGACAGGACCTCCTTGTGGAAGACAAAATATTCCCCTTTGCCGATAGCGTTTTCGGTATCGCCGTCGGTGATTTCATGCATGACGGAAAACAAACCATCGCTGTTCTCGACCTCAACGGTCACATTTCCCTCTATTCCAGCATGGGCAAGGCGCTATACGCCGGCAGTGACGAATATGGTGGATCCACCGCCTATGTGGGGTACAAAGGCATGCGCTATACCAGAGACGATGGCTACCAGCTAAATCGCCTGTTTTTACAGCAACGCATTTTCGCGGCGGATGTCGGCGGGGACGGTAAGACGGGGCTGATCGTGGTCAAAAATACCGATTCCACTAAAAAACTCCTTTCCAATACCCGGGTCTACAGGAAAGGCCAGATCGATCGGCTGATGTGGAACGAGCTCGGCTTCGTCGTCCAGGAAGCGGGTCAGAGCCTTCCCGGTTACATCAGCGATTACTGTCTCGGCGATACGGATTCCGACGGCAACCGGGAAGTGGTCTTTTGCGTGGTGTCTTCGGCGAAGCTTCTCAAAAAGAGACGGAGTCAGATTTATTCTAAAGTTATAAAATAACGCGGCTCTCCGGAAAGTTCAAGTTGGAAAGTACAAACGATTCAAAAGACTTTTCATCGCGCTCCCATGCTCCGCGTGGGAGCGCGCACTACTACTGTTCAACTGAATGAGATGAGGGTTCCCAAGCGGAGCTTGGGAACCAGTTAAAACCACGATTAATCGTTCGCCTGGCCGCCTTGCAACAGTTTCTCCGGATGCATGCGCGGGTTATAGGGTTGCTCGGGCTGTTGGCCAGGCGATTCGGCGGGTGATGATGCCGGGGCGGCGTTTGCCTGGTCGGGCGCGGTCCGACCGAAAACGGTTTCGTTGATGGTGGTGGCGAATCGATTGACCTGGGGGATTACCTGCGCCATTCCCTGGGTGTGGGTGAAAAAAGGCAGCGGTGGTTGCCGGCCGGTTACATCCACCATCTTGGCGTCGATGCTTACGCTTTCGCCAAACATGGTGATGCTGCCAAAGAGCACGTAATCCGCGTTGAGCTTACCACCGGCCAACAATGCCAGGCTCTCCCCTTCGAAGCCCGCTACCGACGCTAATGCGTCATGGGTCTCACGCTTGCTGATCACTTCAACCTGATCCTGGTAGGCAATTCTGGAGCCGAGCATATCCAGAATGCCCTCCTGGAGGAAGGTCAGATCCTTTTCGGCGTTCATGTCAAAGGGAAGAATGGCTACGCGAGTCGGCCCGGCGGCAGCAGCCGAGGCGGCGCAGAGGATCAGCATGGAGAAAAATACAAACAGCGTACGTCGGATTGAAGTGGGACGGTCCATTTTTGTATGGTGCTCCTATAGTCGTGTGTGTCTTTTGTATATGGACGTGGGGAAATCACAAATCACAATGTTCAAATTACAAAGTTTGTAATTTGTTATTTGGATATTGTGATTTTCATCCTACTATCTTTTCCGTCAGTTCAGTTTATAGATCAGTGATGTGGTGATATTGAATTTTTATCCCAACTTTTTTCCCAAAATCTCATTCACCACCTTGGGGTTGGCCTTGCCCTTGGTGGCTTTCATCACCTGCCCGACGAAAAAGCCCATCAGTTTTTTCTGGCCGGCGCGATAACGACCGACTTCATCGGGGTGGTCAGCGATGATGGCCTCCACGATGGGGTCGATGGCCGACGTGTCGGAAACCTGAACGAGCCCTTTTTCCTCGACAATGGCCGTGGCGGATTTGCCGGTCTCGGCCATGGTTTCGAAGACGGTTTTGGCAATTTTGCCGCTGATTACATCGTCGCTCAATAATTTCAAGAGTTCAGCCAGGTCCTCGGGGGAAACCGGCGATTGGTCGATATCCAGGTTCTTGGCGTTGAGCAGGCCCAGCAGGTCGCCCATGATCCAGTTGGCCACGGTCTTGGGCTGATCGAAGGCTACCAGGCAGGTTTCGAAATAGTCGGACAGCTCGCGGCTGCCGGTCAATACCGTCGCATCGGCCGATGGCAGTGCATAATCGTTCATATAACGGGCCTTGCGCTGGGAGGGCAACTCGGGCATTTCCGAACGCATGCGCGCGATCCAGGCGTCGTCGACGACCAATGGCAAGAGATCCGGGTCGGGAAAATAGCGATAATCGTGGGCATCTTCCTTGCCGCGCATGGACACGGTCTGGCCGCTGTCCGGCTGCCAGAGGCGGGTTTCCTGAACCACCTCGCCGCCGTCCAGCAGGATCTCCTTCTGGCGGGCGATTTCGTAATATAAGGCCTTTTCCACATGCTTGAAAGAATTGAGGTTTTTAACCTCGGTACGGGTTCCGAAGGTGGTCGATCCCGCTGGCATGATGGACACATTGGCGTCGCAGCGGAAGCTTCCCTCTTCCATATTTCCGTCACTGATATCCAGATAGCGTAGAATGGCCCGCAATTGGCGCAGGTATTCACCGGCCACCTCGGGGTTGCGGATATCCGGCTCGCTGACGATTTCCATCAACGGCGTCCCGGTGCGGTTCAGATCCACGCGGCTGATGGGCCGGTCCGGGTCATGGATCAGTTTCCCGGCATCCTCTTCCATATGAATGCGCGTGATGCCGATGCGCTGGGTCTGCCCGCCGGTTTCGATGTTCAGATAGCCGTTGGTGGCGATCGGCAATTCGTATTGGGAAATCTGATAGCCTTTGGGTAAATCCGGGTAAAAATAGTTTTTGCGGGCAAAGCGGCTCTCTGCCTGGACTGTGCAGTTCGTCGCCAGGGCCATTTTGATGGTGTAGTCCACGACTTTTTTATTGAGCACCGGCAGCACCCCGGGCATTCCTAAACACACCGGACAGGTATGGGTATTGGGTGGGGCGCCGAAGGCCGTCGAACAGCTACAAAATATCTTGGTTTTGGTTTTCAGTTGGGCATGAACTTCGAGGCCGATAACGGGGGTGAATTCCATCTGTCATCTTCCATGTCGCGATTGGACGGTTTTTGAAGGGATGCGTTTTCGCCTTCCGCAGGGTTATCATTTATTCGGTGAAGGCTGTTTCCAAGGAAGCGCCTTCGACACTTATCGAATGAAGGCAAGCAATATCACCAACGGCAGGGATTGTAAAGATTGGCATCGTTGCACTTCACGGGGCGATACGCTATGGTAGATAACATTTCCGCTGAACATGTCGTTTATTGTCGAAAGAACCATGCCGTACGGTGGCGCCGGGGACTTTCCCCGTTAGCGTACGCCTTTTTTTTTCAGCCCCATCATCGTCCAGGAGGATTGAAATGACCGACTCTGTCATCGTTGGCACCTTGGATCATCACATTGGTGAAATTACCCTCAATCGACCGGATAGCCTCAATACGTTCACGCTTGCCCTGGCATCGGAACTCAACCGCGCATTGCTGCAGCTGGATGCCGATAAAGCGGTGCGGGTCATTATCGTCAAGGGCGCCGGCAAGGCCTTTTGCGCGGGCATCGATGTCGGTGATTTTTTCGATAAGAGCACCATGCAGTACCGCGAATGGATCGAGTGCATGGAAACACCCCTGATTACCATCAGCCGGCTAAAGAAACCGGTGATCGCCCAGGTGCATGGTGTCGCGGCAGCCAATGGCGCGGGCTTGGTGGCCGCTGCCGATCTGGCCGTGGTGGCCGACAACGCAAAAATGGGGTTGACCGCCATCAACGTGGGACTCAATTGTGTGGGGCCGGTAATCCCGGTATCCCGGTCGGTGGGGCGTAAGCGGGCCCTGGAACTCTTGCTTTATGGCGAATTGATCAAGGCGCCGATGGCGCTTGAGATGGGATTGATCAACAAGATCGTGCCGGCCGACGATCTGGAAATGGAAACCCGTCGCTGGGCGATGATATTGGCCGAAAAGAGTCCCATTGCCGTTCAGATCGCCAAATCGGCCTTTTATGCGGCAGCCGACCTGGAATACGAGAAGGCGTTCGTCCATATGAATGAAGCCTTCGCCCGGCTATGTTCCACCGCCGATGCCAGGGAGGGCGTTTCGGCATTTCTGCAGAAACGCAAGCCGCAGTGGCAAGAGAAATAAATAGAAGTCATCCAGAAATAGGAGCCTATCAAATGATAAAAGTACTGATTAGACGACATGTTTCCGATGATCGGCGCGAGGCCTTGCTCTCGTTGATCAACCAACTGCGAACGACCATAATCGGCCAGCCGGGGTATTTATCCAGCGAAACGCTGAAGCGCGTAGACGAACCGGGAGAGATATTGGTGATTTCCAAATGGCAATCCCATTTTTATTGGCGGCAGTGGTACGAAAGCGACGATCGGGCCAGGATACAGCACCAGATTGACCATTTGCCGGAGATGCAGACGCAGTATGAAATTTATGAATACGAATAATTGTAGTGTTGCCCTATTAAACCATTTCATTTAAAAGAAAGCTTGCCGTTTGGCGTTGGCACGGTGTCCGTTAATCAAGACCGACCCGATCAAATCATGTGATGTGAATAGCGATGGCCGTTTCCTACGACATAGAAATGAAAGTGGCTTTCCACGATCTGGATCCCATGCAGGTGGTGTGGCACGGTAATTATTTTAAATATTTCGACGTGGCCCGCTTCGGCCTGTTCGATTCGGTCGGTGTCGACCTGTACGCATATATGACGGATCGCCAGTTGGTGTTTCCCCTGACCCGGTCATCCATCAAGCATATTTTGCCCCTGCGTTTCGACGAACGCTTTATCTGCCGCGCCACGGTGACCGAAGCGCGCTACAAAATCGCCATGAACTTCGAGATCATCCGTCCGCAAAACGGCGACGTCTGCACCCGGGGAAGGGGAGAGCAGGTGGCCGTGAAATTACCGGATATGGCCCTGGAGTTCGAGATCCCTCCGGAAATTACCCGGGCTTTGGGATTTTGACCATGCGATCACCTCTTGCCGCAGCCCTCATGGCCGGCAGTGAGCGGGTGGCTGCCTGGGCCGATTTGTTGGATGAAATCAATGTGTTCCCCGTGGCTGACGGGGATACCGGGCGCAACCTGAAGATCAGCTTGGCGCCGTTGATCGACATCAGCGGATCCATGGCCGACCGCTGCCGGCAGCTGGTGGCGTCGGCCACCGGCAACTCGGGCAATATCATCGCCGCCTTTTTTTCCGGATTCTTGCCCATCGCCGACCATGGATCCCTTGGCCGGGCCGCATCGGAGGGCCGGGGGGCTGCCTGGCGAGCCGTGGCCGATCCCCAACCCGGCACCATGCTGACTGTTTTCGATGTGTTGCGTGACGCCCTGCGCGCCTGGCCGGTTGCGCCGCGCAAGGCCGATGGTGATCGGGTCATCGACATCCTCGACCAGGCCGTGCGATCGACGCCGGCGTTGCTGCCGGCCCTCGAGGCGGCTGGGGTGGTGGATGCCGGCGCCCTGGGCGTATTCATCTTTTTCGAAGGCCTTTTTCGCCGGTTGTTGGATGATGAGGAATGCCTGCTTCCCGTTACCCGGCGTTTCAATGGCCTGCTGGGGGTGAGGGCAAACGCTGCCGGCGGCGGTGATCGGTCCGGATATTGTATCAATACGATCCTCGATCCGGGGCCGGATACCGATGTCGGCGACGTGGTTGCCGATCTAGGTGACAGCGTGGTGACCGTGCCCCATGGCGAACGCTGGCGGGTCCATTTACACACCGCGGACCAGGCCCGCACCCGGAATCGACTGCAACGGTTGGGGCGGGTGCTGGATTGGCAAGCCGAGCCGCTGGCCAGCGACCCGAATCTTGGCCGGTCGATGGGGAAAGCGCAAACCGTTCGGGTGATGACCGATGCGGCCGGGTCCTTGAGCCGGTCCGAGGCCAGGGCCTTGGGCGTTATCCTGCTCGACAGCTACCTGGTCGTCGACGATGCCAAGACCCCGGAAACCCTGGTCGACCCCCTGCGTTTATACAACGCCATGTCCCAGGGCCGGCCGGTTTCCACCGCCCAGGCCTCGGTGTTCGGTCGCTGCCAAAGCTTTGAAAGCGCCCTGGCCCGACACGATCAGATTCTCTATCTGTCGGTTGGATCGGCCTATACCGGTAATTTCGATACGGCCCGCAAATGGCGCGAGACCAGTCGCCAGACCGACCGCTTCACGGTCATGGATACCGGTGCGGCATCCGGCCGGTTGGGACTGATCGTTCGTCTGGTGGCTGAATTTGCACGATATGCCGATTCCTTGGCCCAGGTTTGCGAATTTGCCGCAACGGCCATACGGGGGTGCGGTGAACTGCTGTTCCTGGATCAGCTTAAGTTTTTGGTGGCGGGTGGCCGGGTGTCCCGTTCCAAGGGCTTCTGGGGCGATCTGTTGGGCATCAAACCGGTGATCTCGCCCCATCCCGATGGCGCGGTCAAGATCGGCAGTGTGCGAAAAGTGGCGCAGCAGGTGCCCTTTGCCCTGGATTATCTGAAAAAGCGATTCTCCGACACGGATCGGCCCACCTTGCTGCTGCAGTATTCCGATAACGAAGCGCGGGTCAGCCAGCATATCCGGCCGGTTCTCGAAAGGCGTTTTCCCCGAGCGCAAATCCGCTTGACCCCCCTGTCGCTGACTACCGGCGCCCATGTGGGGCCGGGAACATGGGGGATAGCGTATTGTCCAGATCTGTCCAATCATGAATAACGGAGCAATTACCATGAAAATCCTTCGTGCCATCATCGTGTTCGTCCTGGTCGCTGGTCTGCTGACGCTTTCCGGCTGTGCCTATGTAAACACCAAGACTCCACTGGATGTGGATTTGGATCATACCACCTTGGGAGAAAAAACCGGCGTGGCCGAGGCGCGCAGTCTCTTATGGCTCGTCGCCTGGGGCGATGCCAGTTATGCCGCGGCAGCCAAAAACGGGGGCATCACCACCCTGCGACATGCGGATCAGGAAGTGTTCACCGTTTTGTTTGGCATTTATTCACGCTACCGGGTGGTGGTTTATGGCGACTGATAGCCCGGCTTTGGCCACTCGGCGATGGATCGTGATGCGCATGGCCGTGGTGGTGGTGATCAGCTGCCTGACCGGCTGTGGCACGGGGCCCCTGATCGGCATGGTGTACACCAACGTGAAGCTGCCGCTCACCGAGGATTTGAACGCCACGCCGGTTCCAGATACGCCACCGGATACCGATCGCATCGTCGAGATCAAGGAGCCGATTAGCGGAGTCGGTATGTACGCACGGGTGAGCGTCAATGCCATCGGCGAGATCGCCCTGCAAAACGGTGTCGAAACCCTATACTTTGCCGATCAGGAGATCTTCAGTATTGTTGGGGTCTGGAAGACCCATCGCGTCTTCCTCTTTGGCGCGCCGGCCGTCAGTCCGCCGCTGTCCTCCCCCGACGTGTCGGCCCCATGAGCGACACCCGTTGTCCAGCCGGCCGTTTCGCGGTGATCATCCCCACGTATAATCACGGCACCCGGATTGCCGACGTGGTCGAGGGCGCCCGGATGCTGGGATACCCCCTGTTTGTCGTCGATGACGGCTCGACTGACGCCACGGCCCAGGTGCTGAATTCGCTTGGTGGCGTTCATGTACTGCACCACCCGGTCAACCAGGGCAAGGGCGTGGCGCTGATCGCCGGCATGCGTGCGGCGGCCGAATTCGCCGATTATGCCATTACCATGGATGCCGACGGTCAGCACGATCCGGCCGATGCACGGTCGCTGGTGGCGGCGCTTGCCCAGGGGCGGCGGGCCATCGTCATCGGCCGGCGGAAGATGGACGACGCGCCATGGACCAGCCGAAAAGGGCGGGCTTTTTCCAATCTCTGGGTATGGGCTTCCGGGGGGCCGCGCTTGGCGGATTCCCAGAGCGGATTTCGAATCTACCCAATTCCCGAAACCCTGACCCTGGGCGTTGTGGCCCGGCGTTACCAGTTCGAAGTGGAAGTGCTGGCCCGGGCCGCCTGGCAAGGAATCCCCATTCTGGAGGCGCCCATTTCCGCAGCCTATGGATCGGACCTGCCACGGATTTCCCATTTCCGGCCGCTGGTCGACTTTTTGCGAAATGCGCGTACATTCAGCCGATTGATCGTTCGCCGGGTATTCACCCCCAGGCTGTGGTTTCCCGCAGCTGGGGCTAATCGATTACACTGATCTTATGCAAGCCATCTTTTATCGTATTCTCAATGGGCTGACCCGATGCTTGGGACCATGGTTTTTCAGCCTGGTCGCCGGCGGCATCGCCGCCGGGTATTTTTTCTTTTTCCCACGGCGTGTCGGCATCGGCATGCGTTTTTACCAGGCCCTGTTCCCGGCGCACAGCCGGTTTTACCATCTGTGGTGCACGTTTCGGCAATTCATTGATTTCACCCACGTATTCCGGGATCGTCTGGTGCTGGGTGACGATGGGGGGCTGACCAGCGACTTTGACGGGTGGGAGCGACTGCGGGATGCCATGGGTGGCAGCGGCGGCATTCTGCTCATGTCTCACATGGGCAATTGGGAGGTGGCGGCCCGGCTGCTCAAAAAGACCCTGCCGGCGCTCAGACTGTTGCTTTACATGGGGGTTAAACAGAAAGAGCAGATCGAGCAGCTTCAAAAGGAGGCGGTTCGCCAGAGTAACATTCGTATCGTCGGTATTGACGAATCGGGTGGATCCCCATTGGATATCGTCGAGGGGATTCGCTTTTTACGGGGCGGAGGCTTGGTTTCCCTGACCGGAGATCGTGTGTGGCAGGCGGAGCAGCGATCCCTGCCGGTTCGGTTCCTGGGCCGAACGGTCAGACTGCCGGCGGCCCCCTATGTCCTGGCCATGACCGCGGGGGTGCCGATTTTTGTGTTCTTTGCCTTGCGGACAGGGGCGAGCCACTATCACTTTTCCGCATCTCGTCCGATTGTCGTATCGGCTGCCGATCGCAGCGAGCGGGAGGCGGCCATGCTCAGCGCCGCCCAGCATTATGCCCACCAGCTCGAAGGTACGGTGCGCCGGTACCCGTTTCAATGGCATCACTTCGAACCGTTTCTGGAGTCCTCGGACGGGAAATGAAGGCTTTGAAATATTTGCCGTTTTGTAGTAGAAAGCGAGTTTACTGATTTGTGCTACACGTTCACGTGCAACAGCTGGATTGGTAAGCGTTCGCAGGGTGCCGCAGATGTGAGGCGCCGGGCATGCAGACGTATTGGTCAACCTTCAAATGCCCGGCAACAAAGCAGATGCGGTACCCTGCGAACGCTTACGATTTGTGTACAGGACAAGGAACGAATGACACGAGATGCAATAGAAAAAGCAATCATCCGCGTTTTTGAAGATCAATTCGAGATCGAAGACCCGAAACTCGATGATGATTTGCGTGAGGTCCACGAATTCGACAGTATTGATGCCATTGAACTGCTAAGAGAAATCGAGATTTTGCTCAACACGCAACTGAGCCGTGAAGATAAAAAGGCGGCCATGGACATTCGAACCATCAACCAGATTGTGGATTATGTGGTCGCCATGGAAACCAAACATTTGAAAAATTAATGGTTCACGAGGCTATGGAACGACGCGTCGTCATTACTGGAGCATCGGTCATCACGCCCATCGGGCACACCCCATCGGATATCATCCGGCACTTGACCGACGGCCGATCCGGCGTGCGGCCGATGCGCGATGACGAGCTGCTTGTGGAACATATCCACTGCAAAGTCTTCGGCACGGTCGCCGATCCACCGGCCTTTGAATTTGCCCGGCGGGACCGTAAAACCATGGGGCCAGTTTCCTACTATGCCTGTCAGGTGGCCAAGGATGTCCTGGCAGAATCCGGGCTTTCCGATGCGTTCATTCGCAGCGGCCGCCTCGGCGTGGCCTTTGGATCGACCCATGGCAGCCCGACGGTGCAGCGGGATATCTATCGTACCTTTTTCAGCGACGCCGCCACCAAACTGAACAACGTGGGGGCGGTGGATTACCTGAAATCCATGGTTCATACTACGGCGGTCAACATCACCAAGATGTTTGGCATTCGTGGGCGGGTGATCAGCTCATCCACGGCCTGCACCACCTCCAGCCAGTCCATCGGCTTCGGGTACGAGACCGTTAAATACGGACTCCAGGATGCCATGCTGTGCGGTGGCGCCGACGAATACGACACCACCACCGTGGCCGTGTTCGACAACCTGCTGGCCTGCTCGACCGATTTCAACGATACCCCGCATCTCACCCCCCGGCCCTTTGACCGCCGGCGTGACGGTCTGGTGGTCGGAGAGGGGGCCGGGGCGGTGTTGCTGGAAGACCTCGCTGCGGCCCGTAAGCGGGGCGCCCGGATTCTGGGGGAGGTCATCGGTTTCTCCTGCTATAACAACGGTGGTGATCTGATTCTGCCCAATCGTGATGGCATCATGCTGGCCATTGAGGCGGGTCTCGACAATGCCGGCATTCAGGCGCAGGATGTGGATTGGATCAGTGCCCACGCCACGGCGACCAAGATGGGGGATGTCCTGGAAGCGCAGGCCATCGAACAAGTTTATGGCGACCGGCCGTGGGTCACGGGCCTCAAAAGCTACATGGGACACACCATGGGCTCCTGCGGGGCCATCGAGACCTATATCGCCCTGACCCAGATGGCCGAGGGGTTTATCGCGCCGACGCTCAACCTCGAGGAGGTGGATCCACGCTGCGCCGGCCTCAAGCATGTGACCCGGCTGGTCGAAGCGCCGATCCGGATCGCCTGCATCCAGAATTTTGCCTTCGGCGGCGTCAACACCTGTTTGTTCATCAAAAAATTCAGCGGATAGCGACATTGCCAAAACGGACCATCGCCGTTGCATGGTCCTTTGCATGATTCTTTCACGTGATCCGATATGACCATGATATCCGCCCCACTTCTCAAATGGCTGCAATTCTTCAAGGACCTTGTCATTACCGTGGTGCTTTGGAGTTATTACACGATCGGATTTGTCGTCCTGTTCGCTCCTTTTTATTTTCTGGCGCGTGTTTTTGCCTCGGATGTGCCCCGAGCCTTCCAACGCTTGAATTCCCGTTTTTACCGGTCGTTTTTTTCCCTCTTAAAAATAGCCGTGCCCGCTTGCCGCTGGCGGGTGGATGATGCGGTCAAGGCCATCCGTGGATCGGTGGTTGTGGCCAATCACACTTCCTATCTGGACTCGATTCTGCTGATCTCCTTTTTCCCGCGTCACACGACAATCGCCAAACGCCGCCTGTTTCACATCCCCATACTTGGCCGGGTCATTCGGCTTTCCGGCTATCTGCCGTCGGCATCGGACGGCGCGTTGACGGACCTGATGGTGTCGCGTATGGAGCAAATGCCGGCGCTTCTGGCCGACGGTGGGAATCTGGTGGTTTTTCCCGAAGGTACCCGCAGCCGGGACGGGCGGATCGGTTCGTTTAATCGGGGGGCCTTCAAGATCGCCCGCATGTGCGACGCCCCCATCGATGTGCTGTCCATCGAGGGTACGGCGCGCCTTTTCAAACCGGGACGCTTTCTGTTCGACACCGCATTGGCCCATACCATACGCGTCCACCATCTGGCCCGTATCAAACCACAATACCGTGATCCTGATTTTTCCCTCGCTGTGTTTATGGTGCAGGTGAAGGAAATACTGGAAGCGCGTCAAAGGGAACAATGATCAGTGGGACGAATTTTGGGGAAATGGGTTAACCAATACATTATCAGTGAGATGCACTTCCCAAGCAGGCGCTTAGGAAAAGCATTTTAAGTGGAGCGTGAATGAAAATTTTACTGTTTTCCATGCCGGATGTGGCCCCGGTGATCATGCACGAGTCGGCATTTCACATGCCCAGCCTGGGGATCGCCAGTATCGGTGCCAACATCGATGAGGGGCACGACGTGTATATCGTCGATCTGATCCGCCAACGTCGAGGGTTGAAAAAGCATCTGGTTCGTCGGTTGACCGCCATCCGGCCCGATCTGGTCGGATTGTCGACCATGACCTGGCAATACCCCACCTGTGTCAAGATCATCCGGTTGATCAAGAACGTCCTGCCCGAGGCACGCATTGCCATCGGCGGCTATCATGCCACGCTCATGGCCGAGGAGATCGCCGAATCACAAGATGCCCGGGATATCGACTTCATGGTCCGGGGAGAGGGTGAGGATGCCTTCCGCCGGCTGGTCAACGCCCTTTGCGGGGAAGATCGACTGGCGGATATTCCCTCCCTGTCATACAAGGATGGTGGCCGCTTTGTGCACAATCCCAAGGGAGCGTTGTTAGATCTGTCGCGATTGAAATTGCCCATCCGGGATAAACGCCGCCTTACCTGGGGCTACCACATCATGAACCTGCATGCGGAAGTGATGGAGACTTCCCGGGGATGCACTCGGAATTGCAATTTTTGCAGCATCCGGCACATGTACGGCAGGGCTTTCCGGCCTTTTCCCATACAGCGCATCCTGACCGACATCGACGACATCTACTACAATTGCAAGGCGCGGTGGATTTTTATTTCCGACGATAATCTGGTGCTGGACTCGGACCGGGTAATAAGGCTGTGCGACGCCATCATCGCCAGAGGATATCGAAAGCTGAACTTTGTGGTGCAGGCCGATTGCGTGACTATTTCCCGCAACGAGCCGATGGTGGCCAAAATGGCCGAGGCCGGATTCCGGTCCATGTTTCTGGGCATCGAGAATGCGTCCAAAAAGAACCTGGTGGCAGCCAAAAAAGGCGACATCATTGATGCCTCCCGCAAGGCGGTGGAGATTTGCCACCGCTACGGCATCATGATCGTCGGCGGAATGATTTTCGGTTTTCCACACGACGGGGAAGCAGAGATCGTCGAAAATTACCGGTTTCTCAAATCCATCGGAGCGGATACGGCCTATTGTCAGATTCTAACCCCTTACCCCAAAACAGGCATCCGTCAGGAGCTGCTCGACCAGGGATTGGTCACCAACCCCGACGACTACTCCCGTTACAATGGCATGTGGGCCAATGTGCGTACCCATAAGCTCTCCTCCGACGAGCTACAGTATTTGTTCTGGTATCACAACGAAAGTGTCATGGGCTGGTGGCATCCTTCCGAACGTATCCAAGCCCAGGGTCGCCTGTGGACCGCCATCTGGATGTATGTGTTCAAACCCCTGCTTAAAAGAATCCTGGCCCGGCAGCAGAAACGGCTCGGCTGGCGGGGACGCTTCGCGCAGGCCATCGAGGCCCGCGCGGCCATCAACCGTTTCCCGGATCTGGATGAGCGCTGAGAACGGGCCATGCCCGCCATAGAAGTGAAAAAATTGATCAAAAAAGGAGGAACACGGTGTCACATTGGATGAACCTGGGCCAGCAGGTGAAGGTCAACGCGAAACACGATGCCCACAAACTGGCGCTGAAGGACCATGCCCGCAGTTTCACCTATGCCGACACCAACCGGCGTGTCAACCAGTTGGCCCATGGCTTGATGGGGCTGGGGCTGGCCAAAGGCGACAAGCTGGCGGTATTCATGGATAACTGCATCGAGCTGGTGGAGCTCTTTCTGGCTACGGCCAAGACCGGTATCATCATCGTGCCCATCAATTTCCGGCTGGTGGGACGCGAGGTGGAATATATCCTGAATAACGCCGATGCCAAAGCCCTGACGGTGCAGGCACACCTGGCCGATGTCATCGATCCGATCAGAAAGAACCTCCATCAGATTCCAGAGCAAAATTACCTGATCGCCGGTGGTGAATCCGATGGTTACCGGGAATACGAGCGGTTTATCGCCGGCCAGTCATACGAGGAGCCGGAAGACCATATGGCCCCCGAAGACACATGGATTCTGATGTACACCTCCGGTACCACGGGCAACCCCAAGGGCGTGATCCGCTCCCACGAATCTCACATCGCCTTCTATCTGATCAACGGTCTGGACATGGGATTTGCCAACACCGATTACTGCATGAATGTCATGCCCCTTTGCCATATCAACTCGACTTTTTATACCTTCATGTTCCTTTATATCGGCGGATCGGTGTATATCCACCCGGCCCTGGGGGTGCGTGCGCCGGATCTGCTGCGGATTATCGAGGCCGAGCGGATCACCTTTGTTTCGTTGATTCCGACCCATTACAACCTGATTCTGAATGTGGCGGAGCCGCACCGCAGCCGGGATGTGGGGTCCATTCGCAAGCTGCTTTGTTCGTCGGCACCGGTGCGGCGCAAGATGAAACGGGAGATCATGGCTTTTTTCCCCAACGCCGAGTTCTACGAGGGCTATGGCTCAACGGAAGCGGGGTCGGTCACGGTGCTCAATCCCGAGGATCAGATGACCAAGACCGGCTCCATCGGGCGCGAGTTGCTCGGAACCGATTTCATTAAGATTCTGGATGATGAGGGGAACGAGGTCCCCACCGGCGAGGTGGGCGAGATCTACTCGCGTGGTCCGACGCTGTTTGACGAATATTATAAATTGCCCGAGAAAACCGCTGCGTCGTTCAGGGACGGTTGGTTTACCGCCGGCGACATGGGCATGCGGGACGCGGACGGATATTATTACATTGTCGATCGCAAGGACAACATGATCATCACCGGCGGAGAGAACGTCTATCCCAGCGAGGTGGAAGAGGTGGTGGGGAGCAACGAATGCGTGTTCGATTGCGCCTGCATCGGCGTGCCGGATGAGAAATGGGGCGAAAAGATCGTGGCCGTGGTGACCCTCAAGGCGGGCGTGGATGATCCCCAGGTCACCGAGGTGCAGATACAGTCCTGCTGCCGCGAAAAATTGGCCGGCTACAAGCGACCCAAGGAGGTGGTTTTTATCAAGAGCGATGAAATGCCGCGCACGACGACAGGCAAAATCCTGCATCGACGGCTCAGGGAGAAATACACTAACTAATCGAAGATAAAATATATAGATACTGACGGGAGAGACCAACATGAACAAGCATATCCTATCCGGTAACGAGGCGGTCGCCCTCGGCGCCTATCAGGCGGGGATCAAGGTGGCCAGTGCCTATCCGGGCACGCCAAGCACAGAGATTCTGCAGAATTTTGCCACCTACGACGGTGTCTACGCCGAGTGGGCGCCCAACGAGAAGGTCGCCCTGGAGGTGGCCATCGGGTCGGCCATGACCGGCGTACGGACCCTGTTCACCTGCAAGCACGTGGGGCTCAACGTGGCCGCCGATCCGTTGATGACCCTGGCCTACACCGGCATTCCCGGAGGGCTGCTGATGGTGTGCGCCGACGATCCGGGCATGCACAGCAGTCAGAACGAGCAGGACAACCGCTATTACGCGCGGTTCGCCAAGATTCCCATGCTGGAGCCCAGCGACAGTCAGGAGGCCAAGGACATGGTCGAGGCGGGTCTCTTGCTCTCCGAGCAGTACGATACGCCGACCCTCTTGCGCATGACCACCCGGGTCTGCCATGCCAAGGGCATCGTGGCCACGGATGCGAAAAACAGCCGACCGATTCCCGCGCCCGAGGGCTTTAAGCGAGACCTGAAGAAATTCGTCATGATTCCGGCCTTTGCCAAGTTGCGGCACCCCCTGGTGCTCGAGCGGGAAGCGACGCTTGGAGCCGTATCCGAGAAGAGTCCCTTCAACCGCATGGAGATGAACGACACCAAAATCGGAGTGATCACCAGCGGCATCGCCTATCAGTACGTCAAGGAGATCCTGCCCGAGGCGTCGGTGCTCAAGCTGGGGATGACTTATCCCCTGCCATCCGGGATGATCCGGGAATTCGCCGCCAAGGTGGACCGGTTGTTCGTGGTGGAGGAACTCGAGCCGTATATCGAGGACGAGGTTCGCATCCTGGGACTGGCCGTGGAAGGCAAGGCCTTTTTCTCCAAGCTGGACGAACTTTCCCCGGAGGCCGTGGCCGCGGGCTTTGCCCAGGCCGGGGTACTGCCCTTCGACCTGCCGCCGGTGCGGGACGTTGCGCCGGGTGGCGAGATGCCCCGGCCGCCGCTGCTGTGCGCCGGCTGTCCGCACCGGGGCCTGTTTTTCGCCCTGAACAAGATGAAGGCCATCGTGCACAGCGATATCGGCTGCTACACCTTGAGCGTGCTGCCGCCCCTGCAAAGCATCGACACCACCTTGTGCATGGGGGCCAGCATCAGCATGGCCCACGGCACGGTCAAGGCTATGGCCCAAGCCGGTCTGGAAGAAAAACGTCCGGTGTTCGCCGCCATCGGCGATTCGACCTTCTTTCACTCGGGCATCACCAGCCTGTTGGACGTGATTTACAACAAGGGCAACGTGAACGTGATCATCATGGACAACCGCATCACGGCCATGACCGGCGGGCAGCAGAACCCGGGCACGGGCAAGACCCTGCAGATGGAGGACACCAATGCCGTGGACATCATCACCCTGGTCAAGGCCCTGGGCTGTGCGCGGGCCCGGGAGATCGATCCCTTCGACCTGGACGGCACCATTGCCGCCCTCAAGGAGGAGATCGCGCATGACGGCCCGTCGGTGCTGGTGACCAAACGGCCGTGCATCCAGTTGTTCCGTCCGGATCCGGCGGCCGTGCGCGTGGTGGACACAACCGCCTGCAACGGCTGCAAGATGTGCCTTAAGCTGGGTTGCCCGTCCATTTCCCAGGGCGCGATCATCCCCGACGAGGAGGGCAAGAAGGAGCGCCGCTACGCCCATATCGATGCAGCCAGTTGCTACGGTTGCGCCCTTTGCGAGCAGATCTGTAAACAAGATGCCATCGGCGTCATCCAATAACAGGAGCGTACCAATGAATCGTGAGAATACCAAGACAACCAACGTGCTGGTGGTGGGCACCGGCGGCCAGGGGGTAATCACGGCCAGCGAGATTCTGTCGGACGTGGCCATGCTCAGCGGGTATGATGCCAAGAAGAGTGAAATTCACGGCATGTCCCAACGCGGCGGAGTGGTGACCAGTCACGTGCGTTACGGCGAGACGGTCTACTCGCCCATGATCATGTTGGGCGAGGCGGACATTCTGCTCTCCTTCGAGTTGGCCGAGACGGTCCGTTGGCTGCATTATCTGCGGCCCACCGGGCGGGTGATCACCAGCCTGCAGCGCATCATTCCACCGGCCATATACGCAGGCATGGGCAGCTACCCGGAGGACGCCGAGGCGGTCATCCGCCAGGAGAGCGGCGATCCGATCTTCGTGGACGCCCTGCCCATGGCCGAGGAATTGGGCAACCCCCGTTTGGTGAACACTATCTTGCTGGCGATCGCGTCGACGCTTTTGGATCTGCCGGTGGACGGCTGGAAGTCGGTCATCGCCGACCGGGTGCCGCCCAAGTTCAAGGAGTTGAATCTGGTGGCCTTCGACCGGGGACGCGAGAGCGCCTGACGACTTCTTCGAACAAACTTAAAACGGCTACAATCGCTACGCATAATCGATATGCTGCGGGCATTGTAGCCTTTTTTATAATGCAGCCTTAAATTCAATTGAAAAGGTTGTGCCGCCACTTCGAAAGCAGTCATTGGCGTTTTGCAAATGCATGCAGTCCGAAACGTTTCCCGGGCACATGTCTTTGTCGGTGGGGATGAAGGGGCAGCGAGTCGAAGTGAGTCCGATTTGAAAATGGTAACGCTCCGAAAAAATGTTTAAACGCAACAACTCGAACCCATTGCCTCCGGCATTGAAATCATAGGGTTGGCGGGTGGAATACGTGTACACATCCCTGGTGGTAAAATAGCTTTTGAAAAGGAGTTGTTTGTTCTCCTCGGTGATACCGACCCCCGTATCACAAATATGAAAAAGAATTATATTGGCCTGGCGTTTTATGGAAATTTCGATTTTTCCACCGTCAGGGGTGTTTTCAACCGCATTTTTGGTCAACCCGATAACGATTTTTTCAAGTACCGCCGACGGAATTCTGATGGTTGCGGTATCCCCAAGATCGGTGCGCAGATCAAGCAGCCGGTGGGCAAACGCGGGTTTGATTTTATTGAGCACCGTGTCCACAAAGGGGCCTAAATCGATGATTTGTGAGTCCACTTGAGGCGGAAAATATATTTTTTCAATTTTTTGGCGAATTCGCCGGCCGACTGATTCTCCGACTTCAATAAATAGAATGTTTTCCAACTCATCGAAGCACTGTTCCACCAGATGTGTCATCATGTGGTCTTGAAGCGTTGGCGAATTGGCCTTGATATCATTCAACTGCCGTTGCATATCGAGCAGACGCTTGATGTTCTTTTCGACGCGCTGAACAATCCGGGAGGTGTTTTCGGTGTTGACCTTTGCAGAGGATGCGGCCAACAAATGCAGTGACGCCCGGATAACGGCCAAGGGCGTTTGCAACTCATGAGAGAGTCGGTCGATAATGCTATCCTTGGCTTTATTCAGGCTTTTAATTTCCTGATACAGACGTTGATTGATCGATTCAGCCCGTTTTCTTTGGGTGATGTCTTTTAAGGTGATAATCAGCCCCGACGGACGGTTCCCGGCATCGTAAATTCGCGCACCATCATAGATGACGTCCAATAGGCGGCCATCCTTGGTATACCGCTGGGTTTCAAAATTATTCAATTCGCCGTTTTTTATCAGGCTGAGTTTGCCCGTGGCGGTTTTGAATAATTGATCTTCGGGGACAAAATCCAAAAGCCGGTCCCTGATTTCTTCCAGCGTCCAGCCAAATGTTTTTTCAAATGCCGGATTGATGAAAGAAATGGTTTGGTCGGCCTCCATCACCATCACCGGAATGGGCAGGACCATCAACAGCCGATGATAATTTGGGGGGGGCGTGGGATGGTCTTCGTGCATTGTTGTCTCCAGATTTTACGGTCCCACTGTGCGATAGATGGTCGGTGCAAAACCAACGAATCCTCATCGAGGGGACCGGAGGGCTTATCGCTTGCGATCGTTTCTGGGCATTATCGCCTTTGTTTAATCGCTACACGTAACCCAGCTCCGATGATATTTTTTCGCTAGCCGCTTTCAGGAGGTCGATCAGAATTTGGTTGTCTTCCCTGAAGATTGCTTCCGTGAGGCCAACCAGGGAGATGGAGGCGATGGCTCCGCCGTTATGGTCAAAGATCGGCACCGAAATGGCAGCCGCGCCAAGATCCACTTCTGAATTACTGGTGCTGATCCCCTGGCACCGAATGGTGGCGAGTTCCCGTTCCAGCGCTTCCGGTTGGGTAATGGTGTTTTTGTTCAATTTCACAAGCGCGTCACCGGTTATCAGGTCATCGATGAATGCCGGTGCTTGGTAGGCCAACAAGGCCTTACTCGGGGCACCGGCGTGAAGCGGTAGGCGGACGCCCTTTTTCATGGTCAGCTTGACCAATTTTGGACTGTCGACCGAATCCACACAAAGCACATCCACGCCGTCGATGACCGTCAGCACAGTGGTCTCCTTGGAACGGGCGGCGATGGATTCCAGATGGGGACGGGCGATTTTTACCAATGAAATGTTTTCGGCGGCAAAGATACCGAGTTTGAATATCTTGAAACCGAGGAAAAACTTGTTGGTCTTTTCATTTTTTTGAAGGAACTCGTTTTGGAGGAACACTTTCAGATAATTATAAGTGGTGCTTTGTGGGATGGAAAGGGCTTTCGAAATGTCCTGGGCGGATAGTTCGGCCACCCCGGAATCGAATAACGAGAGTATTTGAATGGCTTTTTCCAATGATCCAAAGGATTTATTCATATCGATGCCTGAAATCGGGTTTGCCTTATGGAGAAATGCCGCATCGTTTATCGCCGGTGCAAAGTATCACATGCGATATGGCATTTTCAATATTTGATGTTTCTCCAAATCTCCCGCTCTTCATCCTTCCAGGCCACACCGAACCGCCTGTCAAAATGCGCGCCCAGGCGCTCGAACCAACGGCTCCATGCGTTTTTCCCTTTTTCGAGGGCTTCGAGCACATCTTCCAAAAATAGTGTGATGTTGATCAATTCTTCTTTGGGAATGAAAAAGGCCGCGCCATTTTTATAGCTTTTTTTTATGTTTTCAGGTGTCTGTGCATAGGCGGTCAACATCACGGCGATGGTTTGGTTGGCCCGGGCAATGTCCAGCAGGGAATACCCGTCAACGCCCATGATGTCCAAAATGGCCAGGTCAAACCGTTCGGCACCCAGAAGCGTTCTGGCTTCATTGAAAGTCGAGGCTGTCTTGATGTGGCACATGGGCAGCAGATCTTCCACCGTTTCAAGAATGTCTGGTTCATCATCGACGATCAGCACTTTTTTCCCATCCAGTCGATTCCTTGAAGACATGTCGAAATCCTTTTACTGTTTTGAGATGGCTCCCGCAGAAGTCTCGCTCGGGATATGGCTGCCTTTGAGTAAACGATGCTGTATCTTGCCCGTCGCCGTTCGGGGCATCTCTTCTTCCCCTATAAAACTGACGGATTTAGGCCGTTTGTATCCGGCAATGCGGTCCTTGGTAAAATCCATGATATCCCGGGCGAGTGCTTCTCCGGGATCGTAACCCGCTTCCGGTACCACCACGGCGTGGACCTTTTCGCCCCATTTTTCGTCGGGGATGCCGACAACGGCGATTTCCATTACGGTGTCATGCCCGCGGAGCACCGTTTCCACCTCGGATGGATAGACGTTTTCGCCACCCGTGATGATCATATTGGCCTTTCGATCGACCAGCGTATAATACCCATCCCCATCGCGGACCGCCATATCGCCTGCCGAGAACCATTCCCCCTCGAATGCCGCTTTCGTCTTTTCCAGGTCCTTGAAATACTCCTTGAAAACGCACGGTGCACGGTAAAACAACTCGCCAACCTGGCCGTCGGGCACTTCCTCGCGTTTTTCGTCCAGTAGCTTGATGCGGTCCGAGCCGAAAATTTCCCTTCCGATGGAACCCAGCTTCCTGAATTGATCCTCGGGCCTGAGCAATGTGCCCAGCCCTCCTTCCGTGCTGCCATAGGCTTCCCAGAGTTCGGCGTTCTTGAAATAGGCCATGATGGCCTGCTTCAGGTCTTTGGTCGCCGGAGCGGAAGAAATGAGTAGCTGGCGAATGGACGCGACATTTTTGCTTGCTTTCACCGCTTCCGGTAGATCCAGAATCATTCGATAATGCGTCGGTACCAGAGACGTGAAGGTGATCTCGTACTTGTCGATGGTGGCCAACAGGTCTTCGGGATCGAAGCTGATCATGTTGTAGACAAAAACAGGCGCCGTCATCACCGTGTATGGAAACGAGTATTGAATCGAGTTGACATGGCACATGGGCATCACCAGCATCACCTTGTCCGTGGGACGAACACCCATGTTGATGTTGCTCAACATGTAATGGGCCATATGACTTTCGTGGGTGCGCACAACCCCCTTGGGACGGCCCGTGGTCCCCGATGTGTACATGATGTTCCAGACATCGTCCCCGTAAATCATCCGCTGCGGCTCGTCGGGGGATGAATCCGTCAACAGTTCTTCGAAGTCCACGTATCCATCGGGAACGGGTCCCTCTCCCAGATAGATGTAGGCCTGCGCCGGAATGGCCAATCGCTCCCTGATCCCGTCGATGAGTGGAACGAAGGGCGCCTCTACGATTATCCCTTTACATTCCGAATGGTTGACGATGTATTCGATTTCGGGTCCCGACAGCCGGAACAGGAGGGGGACCACCACCTGGCCCCCCTTGGCGCATCCGGCAAATATATCCATCCATTCTCCACGGTTGTAAGCGATCACCCCAAAGGCATCCTTGTAGCCGATGCCTAGGCGCTGCACCCCGTTTGAAAACCGGCAGGCGCGATCGTTCCATTCCGAAAAGGTAAATTCTCTGGTTTTGTCCTGCCAGCCCGGCTTTCCCGGATCGTTGGTGGCATTGACCTTGAGGACCTCACCCACATGCATCCACTTGCTTTGCATCAGTTTATTCCTTTGGCTGTTGTCTTTGTGCCGTCGTTGCCGCCGAGAATCCAAGATCGAAGGCCTTCAGGTTGACCTCCAGAAAGGTTTGCTTGGTTGCCGATTGCATGGCATCCTTGACGTTGTCCACGGTCAGGGGAAGCACGCCGGTTTGAATCAACGCGCCCAACAGCACCATGTTATTGGCCATGGCGTTTCCGGCTTGCCTGGCCAGATTGAGGGAGTCGAAAGCCACCAGCGAGTGCGTATTTTCCCGAATCCGGGACAGGAGCCGTTCCATATCCGGATATTCGCTTTTCCCCAGCGCAACGGTAAACGGGGGCAGGGCTGCGGTATTGGTGACCACGACGGTTTTCGTGTTGCATTTGTTGATGGCCCGTAGCGTCTCGGACGGCTCGAACCCCACGAGGATGTCCGCCTCACCATCGGAGATGATCGTGCTTTTGGCGTCACCGAATACAATCGCCGACTCCACGACGCCGCCGCGCTGGGCCATGCCGTGAATCTCGCTCATGCGAACCGGTATATCCGCTCGCAGTGCTGCTTCTCCCAGTACTTTCGAGGCCAGCAGGTTGCCCTGGCCACCGACTGCTACAATGAGCAATCGCGTAGGTTTCATGTGAACCATCCATTTCTATAAGGTTTCGATAAATCAGTACAAAACCGACTTTAGTCTCTTTATTTAAAAGCTAACTGCACAAGGTCGCAATAACGGGGGGCGCCCCCCTTATCCGGCCTTCACCGGCAGGATCGCCTTTTCCGGGCATATCTGGGCACAGACGGCACAACCCACGCACATGTCTGCGTCAATGGCAACCGCTCCGCCTTCCACGATAAACGCCGGACAGGCCAAGTCGTTGACGCAATGCATATGGTTTTTACATTTGTCGGTAACGGTGAATGCCCGCGGTTTAAGCATTTTCAGTCCCTTGACCCACAGGGTGCAGGGCTCTCGGGAGATGATCACCGATACGCCCGTATAGTTCAGCGCTTCCTTGATGGCCTCGATACTTTTTTTGACTTTGTAGGGTTTGACCACCGTCACATGCGCAACACCCAAGGCGCGCACGAGGGCTTCGATGTCGATCCGGCCATATCCGTCCATGCCCATCATCCCGCGCATGTCCACTCCCGGGTTGGGCTGGTGGCCGGTCATGGCGGTGATGCCATTGTCCAGGATGACCAGGGTAAAGTCGTGATTGTTGAACACCGCATTGACCAGTCCCGGTATCCCGCTATGGAAAAAGGTGGAATCGCCGATGAAGCCGATGACCTTTTTGGTAGTCGTCTTGGAAAATCCGCAGGCGGTTCCCACCGACGCCCCCATGCAGATGGAGTAGTCGCCCATGGAAAGCGGCGGCAGAAAGCCCAGCGCATAGCAACCGATATCCGACGGATAAATGGTTTCCAGCCCCATTTCCGCGACCGCTTGCTTGACTTCATAATAGGTGGCCCGGTGGGAACATCCGGCACACAAGTTTGGAGGACGGTTGAGAACCGGTGGCATATCTGACGCATCCACGGCCGTTGTTGGCGTATACGCGAGGTCGAAGTAGGCGGCGATTTTTTCTCGTACCATCCTCGGAGAAAACTCATACAGGCGAGAGAACAGCGATTCGCCTTTGCCACGAATGGGAACAAGTAGCCCCGCCTCCTGGGCGAAAGCCTTAACCGTCTCCTCCATGACCGGCTCGCCCTCTTCGATAATCAGGACTTTTTCACATGTTTTAAGGAAGGTCTTGATCATCGTTTCGGGCATGGGATGGGAAAATCCGATGCGCAGAATCTTTATTTTCCCAGATTGGTTAAGGTCGCCTACGGCGTCGCTTGCGTAGGCATAGCTGACGCCGTTGCAGATGATGCCCAAGGGACCGTCACCCTCGATGAAATTATAAGCGGTGGTTTCAGACAGGGCTTTGGCGGCCTTTTGGTTGTCGAGCAGTTTAAGGTGCAGATTCCTTGAAACCGCCGGAACGCACATGTAGCTCAGGGGATCTTTTTGAAAATCGCCCATCGTCCGCCTTTTTTTCATCTCTTTCAGCACGATCACGGCGTTGGAATGATTGATGCGGGTCGTCGTCCGGAACAGCACCGGCTCGTTGATTTGTTCCGAAAGATCGAAGGCGTAACCGATCATGGCCTTGGCTTCCTCGACCGACGATGGCTCCAGGACCGGCAGCCCCGACAGCTTCCCATAGTATCGGTTGTCCTGCTCGTTCTGGCTGGAGAACATGAACGGATCGTCGGCCGTAACGATTACCAGGCCGCCCTTGACCCCCGTATAGGCCAGCGTCATGAGCGCATCGGCGGCCACGTTGAGCCCCACATGTTTCATCATGCACAGGGTGCGAACGCCAGAGGTCGCCGAGGCAGCAGCCACTTCGAGAGCGGTTTTTTCGTTGGTGCTGTACTCGAAATACAGATCGGTCTCCCGGGCCATCTGGAAAAACATCAGCGAAATTTCCGATGATGGCGTGCCGGGGTAGGTGGTCGCCACCGCCACACCGGCCTCGATGGCGCCCCGGGCGATGGCTTCGTTGCCTAATAGGAACATCTTCTGCCCCGGGTTGTCGGTCAGTAATTTGTGCATAAGGATTCCCCTCGATTGATGGTTATCAAGACGATGCCTGGTATTGGTCTTCCATGGTCCTTACCAGGCTCGCCATCGTGGCGTAGCAGGGCGTGGGGACGCCGGTCTGCTTTCCGTATTCCACGACCTTCCCTCCCAGGAAGTCGATTTCCGTTTTTGTTTTGTTGGCGATATCGAAACACATGGAGTCTTTATGGATGCCCACCTTCTCAAGATAGGCAAACGCCTGGGTCAGATAGTCTTCCCCCAGGTCATATCCTTTGGCCTTGGCCACGGCCAATACCTCCTGAAAACAAGTCTCGGCAATTTCCCGGGTGGGGGGGAAAGACAAGGCTTCCCGAATGGTCTTGTCGGTGACGGCACAGATGGAGGCCATGGTGCACTTCATGATCATTTTTTTCCAAACATACAATTTAATGTCATCCACAAACTGGGTGTCCAGCCCGCCGGCCGATAGCATCTCGGCAATTTTCAAGCCCGATTCCCGGCCGTCGGTGCTGACCGCGCCCAGATGATTGGGACGGTTGAAAAAGGCCATTTCCACATGGCATGGCCCTTTCAGTGACACGCTATAATTCAGCGACATGCGAAATGCCGCTTGCGGACCGAAGACATCCGCAATGAGATCTTCCGTGCCCAGTCCATTATGGGTGTTGACGATGCGGGTTCCCTCGTCGAATACGGTCTTGAGGGATTCGAGCACCTGGGGAAGATGGAAGGTCTTGGTGGCCACGAAGATGAGATTGGGGCGTCGCTCGTTGAGCGCTTCGATGCGGTCGAAAAAATGACCTACCGGGACCCGATAGTCCAGTTCGCCCGATATGCTGAGACCGTTGGCCTTTATTTCCTCTCCCAGACCGGGTCTGGGGTCGACGAGCATGACGTCCGGATCCTGCTTGAGCAGGGCCGCGGCCAACACCGCGCCGGTGGCGCCGATTCCCACGACGGCAGTTTTAACTTTTTGCATGGGGTTCCTTTCCAAATGATAAGTTGTTAATGAGAAAATTGCTCCACGAATGCCTTGGTGGCACTTAAGATTGCTTGCCCGTCGACGCCACTCTTGTTGGCGTTTGCGATGTACGTGTCGAAGACCGGCTGGACCGCCGACTTGAATCGCTGGGCCTCTTCGTCGGAAAGGTCGATGAATTCATGCCCCAGATCGGCGGCGAACCGTCGTGCCGACGCATCGCTATCTCCCCACGCCGTGGCGGTAATCTCCTTATATTTCTCGCTGACCTCCGAAATGATCTGCTGCAGGTCGACGGGGAGGGCGTTCCATTTCTTTAGATTCATGGCCACAAAAAAACCCGTGGTATAGGCGGAACTGTAAGTCAGGGTCGTGTACTTGAGCACTTCGCCCTGCTTGAAGCCTTCCAGCGCCTCCATGGGAACGAGGGTTCCATCCACGATGCTTTTGGCCAGGGCATCATAGGTTTCCCCCTGGCTCATGGCTACGGGCGCGGCGCCCAGGGCCCTGGTGACCAACTGGCTCGTGCCCGTGGAGCGGATCTTAAGGCCCTTGACATCCTCCAGCGTGTGAACCGGCTTCGTGGCCGTATGCAAAAGGCCGGGGCCATGGGCAAACAGGTAGCAGACGTGCACATCGCTCAGTTCCTGAGGCTTGAATTTTCCATACACGGCATTGATTGTTTTTGTGGCCACGAAAGCGTCCTTATAGCCCAGGGGATTGTCGACGGCGGCGATGACGGGAAAACGACCCGGGGAGTAGGCAAAACAAGATAGGCCGAAGTCGGAAATGCCTTTGACGACGCCGTCATATATCTGGGGGGCGGGGGTCAGTGACCCGCCATAGAAAAATCTGAATGACGATCATGACGGCCCATGATGGCAACGGAAGGCCGGCCACCCATCCCGAAAGGGTGGCCGGAATGGTCGTCACGGCCAGAAAGTGCCCAAACACCGTTGCGCCGGCGACGATCATCATTATCATGCAAGTGATTCGCGTGGATGAATAAAGGGCCATGAGAAAAGATTTCCAGGAGAGCTGCCGCCTGATCAACGCAATCGCCAACGCGCCGAACGCACCCACGGCCCCCGCTTCGGTGGGGGTGAACATGCCGATAAACAGTCCACCCATGACCAGCAGGAACAGGGTCATGATTTCAACCAGCCCGTTGAGGGCCTTTATTTTCTTGATCAGCGGCTGTTTTTCGATCCGGGGCGCTATGTCTGGGTTGATGGAGACCCAGATATAGATGGTGAGGATAAAGAGGACGGAAAGCAGAATACCCGGCAAAATTCCAGCCAGAAACAATTTCCCGATGGATTGCTCGGTCATGATGCCATAGACGATGAAGATGACGCTGGGCGGAATTAAAATCCCCAGGCTGCCTCCCGCCGCCACCACACCCGTGGACAATTCATCCCGGTAGCGGTACCTTTTCATTTCCGGTATCGCCACGGTTGCCATCGTGGCCGCCGTGGCATTGGTGGATCCGCAAATGGCCGAAAAGCTGGCACAGGCGGCGATGGTGGCAACGGCCAGTCCGCCCTGGTAATGCCCCATCCAGGCGTTTGCCGCGTCATAGAGCTTACCGCTGATTCCGGCGTAGAAGATGATCTGTCCCATGAACACGAATAAGGGCACCACCGTCAGCCCGTACGAACTATAAACGGTGTAAAATCCTTGGCGATAACACTGAGCGCGGCTTCGGGAGAAATCAATATGCCAAACCCCACGACACCGACAAGGGCCATGCAAAAAGCCACCGGCATCCTCAAAAAAAGAAGGATGAGAAGAAATGCAATTCCGATCATACCCACATGGATGGGATCCATTCTATTCCCCCTTGTACCAGAGATTCACGAGATTGGTGAAAATGGACAGGCTCAAGACGGCAAAACAAACGGCCATGCAGTAAACCAGTGGATGAAATGGGATCAGCAGTGTCGGCGTGACTTCGCCTGCATCCGCCATGCTTTTGGCCAGGACCATGCACTGCCATGCCAGGGTAAGGAAAAGGGGAATGCCCACGACATGCATAACCGTGTCGATGATCGACTGGGCCGGCTTCGACAGCCGTTGCATGAGAAATTCAACGGCCACGTGCCCCTTCTCCATTAGTGTATAGGGCATTGAAAACGCAGCGATGACGACACCCATGAGTCCCACCAGATCATAGACCCCCGTCAGTGGGTGGTTGAAAAAATAGCGCAAAAAGACATCCGTCACCGTTAAGAACATCATGCCCACGAGTGCTACCGACGCGACTAGATTAAAGACGAAACCGATTCGGCAAGTTATCTTATCAAGAAGCATGTTGCCCTCCTTCATCACGGTTGGATTGTCATTCGTGAGCAGCGGAATGGGGACCCGGAAGCCGTCGGCTATATTCTGAAGGCCTCCTTGGCACCCGAGTATTTTTCCCTCAGAACCGATTTCAATACCTTTCCCGTGGGGTTTCTGGGGATATGGTCAATGACGACTTTTCTGGGGACTTTGTAGCGGGCGAGTCTTGCCTGGCACCATGCCAGCACGTCTTCCTCGGTGATGGAAACGTCCGTCTTGGGTTGAATGACGGCCATAACGATTTCTACCAGGCGCTGGTCCGGATAACCGATGACCGCCGCATCTTCGATGCCGGGATGCTGATGAAGGACATCCTCGATTTCTACGGGGTAGATGTTTTCTCCGCCACTGGTAATCATGTCCTTCATGCGATCGACGATAAAATAATCACCATCGTCATCCATGCGGGCCAAATCACCCGTATGGAAATAGCCGTTGCGGATGCTCTGCCGGGTCAAGGATTGATTCCCGTAGTATCCCTTCATCAGTCGCGGGCTTTTAATCGCCAGCTCGCCCACATCACCGGGTGAGACGTCGTTTCCATCCCAGTCCAGGATGCGGCCTTCCACCTGAAAATTCGGTTTTCCTATGGATCCGGGTTTGCGCAGAATATCGTCGTGATAGATGGTCCAGGTGGCACCGCCCCCCCCCTTCGGTGGCGCCGTAGGTGTGGGTGATTTTGCAGGGGAACAGTTGGGTCAGCTTCTCGAAAAGCGTGTGCGGGACCGGTTGCGCACCGGTTACCAGGTATTTCCATGAGGAAAGGTCGTAGTCTTGAAGATCGATTTTTCCCCTTTCCACCTGGTTGATCAGATCCACACACATGGGCACCACCGCCAATAACGTGCTGGCCTTTTCCTCGTCGATGGCCTCCAACATCCATTGGGGCTCCCGATACCCTCGAATCAGGACTCCCGTGGCACCCAGGGTGTAGTAAGGCAACCACATGAAAAAGCTTCCGGAATGATACAGGGGCAGCACGATCAGGTAATTGTCTTGAGGGGTCAAGGGAAGGCTCAATCCATTGCCGATGGCCGTGGCATTCAGGCTCCCGTGGGTATGGGCCACCGGTTTCGCGTTGCCGGTCGTTCCGGAAGTGAACATGACGGCTAGAATGTCTTCATCTTGCATATCGACGAGCGCTTCGCTGGTATTGTCGAAATTCTCTAGTTCAGTAAAAGCGATCATCCCTTCCGGACAGTCGTCACCGCAAACGACAAAATGTCGAACGGTATCGAGATCCTTTTGGACGTTGCAGACCCGGCTATTAAATTCACTTCCGAAAAGAAATGCGCAAGGGGTCGAAATTCTGGCCGCATATCGAATATCCCCTTCGATGAATCTGAAATTGAGGGGTACCACGATGGCGCCGATTTTGATGATCCCAAAATAGGTGGTAATCCACTCGAGTGAATTGTTGAACAGATGCAGGACCCTGTCTCCTTTTTTGACCTCCAGGTTGGTTTTCAGGTAGTTTGCAACCTTGTTGACTTCCAGGTTGAATTGCTCCCAGCTCAAAGTCCGGGTTTGCTGGTTGGCCGGATCCCGTTCGATAAGCGCCGCCTTGGATCGATGCTTTTGCGCGTTGATCTTGAGATAATTGGCGAAGTTCATTGATTTCTCCTGAAAGAACCAAAGAAAAGGTTGGGGATGAGGCTGGCTATAGCCATGAGAAGCCAGCGGTTCCATTCGCGTACTGATATGCGAAGCGTATAAATTCTTACAATGTAAGAATTTATTCTTGTAATATGGTAACACCATAGAAGGGTGGTTTTGTGCTGTCAAGAAAAAAATTAAAATTTTGAATGGGGTTTAGTTTCTGGATGGGGATGGGCACGACCTAGTGTCCGTCCAGAAATAGGAACATTTGGTCGAGATCAAGGCGCCCGAAAAATTTTACCACAGGCATATGGTTGATATTCCGAGGATAAAATTTTTCGGGCAACGCCGAGATCGGGCAAATTAGCCATTTATGGATGGGCACTACCTAACGGTATTTGGCCCGCCCTTAACCCGGGTCCATGACCGTTCTGAGGGCTGATTGAATTATTTTTAAGTAAAAAAGAAAAAAGTAATGTAAAAAAATTGACACAACCAAAATAGGAATTAAAATTTGCTCATAGACAACCACGGGTTCCGCACGGTACCCGACAAACAGGAGGGTAAGGACTATGAGTAAAACCATCGGAATCGATCTTGGAACGACCAATTCATGTGTCTCCATCATGGAGAGCGGCGACGCCAAGGTGATACCCAACGCCGACGGCGGGCGGACGACCCCATCCATGGTGGCCATTTCCAACAACGGGGAACGGCTGGTGGGCCAGGTGGCCAAACGTCAGGCAGTGACCAACCCGGAAAATACGGTGTTCGGTGTCAAACGGTTGATCGGTCGTAAATACGATTCACCTGAAGTTCAGAATGACAAGAAAAATCTGCCGTATGAAATCACCAGTGCCGACAATGGCGATGTGCGCATCTCCATCAAGGGGCGTCAGCACAGCCCGGCGGAAATTTCGTCATTCATCCTGGCCGATCTGAAAAAATCCGCCGAGGCATATCTGGGCGAGCCGGTCACCGATGCGGTCATCACCGTGCCGGCCTACTTCAATGACAGCCAGCGCCAGGCTACCAAGGATGCCGGAAAAATCGCCGGATTGAACGTCCAGCGCATCATCAACGAGCCCACGGCGGCGTCGCTGGCCTACGGTCTAGACAAGAAAAATGAAGAGAAGATCGCGGTCTTCGACCTGGGTGGCGGGACCTTTGATATCTCGATACTCGAGATCGGGGATGGCGTTTTCGAAGTCAAGGCCACCAATGGGGATACCCACCTGGGTGGCGAGGATTTCGACTTGCGCCTGATCGACTACCTGGCCGCAGAATTCAAACGCGAACAAGGAATCGACCTGCGCGGGGACAAGATGGCCCTGCAGCGCCTCAAGGAAGCGGCCGAGAAGGCCAAGATGGAGCTATCCAGCGCCATGGAAACGGACGTCAACCTGCCGTTTATCACCGCCGATGCCGGCGGACCCAAGCATTTGAACATCAAGCTGACCCGGGCCAAACTGGAATCCTTGGTGGATGAACTGCTGGGTCGCATGGAAGGACCCTGCCGGACGGCCTTGAAGGATGCCGGCTATTCGGCCGGCGACATCAACGAGGTGATCCTGGTGGGTGGCATGACCCGCATGCCGGCGGTCCAGCAGCGAGTGAAGCAGATCTTCGGCAAGGAGCCCAACAAGAGCGTCAACCCCGATGAGGTCGTGGCCCTGGGCGCGGCGATCCAGGGGGCGGTACTGGAGGGCGATGTCAGCGATGTGCTGCTTTTGGATGTCACCCCGTTATCCCTGGGAATCGAGACTCTGGGTGGCGTGATGACCAAGCTGATCCAGAAGAACACCACCATCCCCACCCGCCAGAGCCAGGTGTTTTCCACGGCCGAGGACAACCAGCCGGCGGTGACCGTGCATGTCTTGCAGGGGGAACGGGAAATGGCCGGCGACAACAAGACCTTGGGTCGCTTCGAGCTCACCGGGATCGCACCGGCACCACGAGGCACGCCCCAGATCGAGGTGACCTTCGACATCGACGCCAACGGCATCGTGGAGGTCTCGGCCACGGATCAGGCCACGGGCAAGGCGCAGAGCATTCGCATCACCTCGTCTTCCGGGCTTTCCAAGGAAGAGATCGATCGGTTGGTCAAGGATGCGGAACTGCATGCCGATGCGGATACGCGCAAGAAAGACCTCGTGGAGGCCAAAAACGCCGCCGATGCGCTGATCTACTCCACGGAGAAAACTCTGAATGAGATGGGCGCCAATGTCGATGGCGGTATGCGCATGGAGATCGACGATGCCATCCGCAACCTGAAAAATGCCCTCAAGGGTGAGGATGCGGCCCAGATCCGTCAATCGACCGAAGTGCTGACCCGCGCTTCCCACAAACTGGCCGAGTCCATGGTCCAGCAGCAGGGCGCTCCCCAGGCCGGCGGGCCTCAACCGGGGCCGGCCGGCGCCAGCCAAACTCGGGGAGGCCAGGCATCCAACACGGATGATGTGGTTGATGCCGAATATGAGGAAGTGGCCTAAGCGCCCTTCTGTGCAGGCCTAATACAATCAGCCGGGCAACTGCCCGGCTGATTGTTTTGGGATTGCCTGACCGTGTTTATTTTTTCGTTGACTGAATCAGCTGGTGACTGAGTTGGTGCCTGGCGTTGAACAGGCGTCTGTACATCAGATAGGCGATCATCAGGCTGCCCATGGCCGTGGACGCGGCGATCATGAACATGACCACGACCTGGTACTTGACGGCGCTGACGGGATTGGCCCCCTCCAGAATCTGCCCGGTCATCATGCCGGGCAGCGAGACAATCCCCACCACCATCATGGAATTGATCGTCGGCATCATGCCCCGTCGCACCGCTTCGGCAAGGGGCCGCTGGGCTGCTTCCCATCTGGAGGCGCCCAGACTCAATTCCATCTCCACCTCACGCCAGCCTGCGGACAGGGATTCCAGCATGGAATCGATGCACAACGAAAGCCCATTCAAACTGTTGCCCAGGATCATTCCCAACAGGGGAATCGCATATTGGGCCTTATACCAGGGCTCAACGCCAATGATGATGGCGGTTACCGAGAATGTGGTGACGAATCCCACCAGGCTCAACGAGCCCATGGCCAGCCAATTCATCCCGGCAAAGGTCCGCTTGGGTCTCGCCACGGCCGCCCTGCCGGCCATGACGACCATGATGGCACTGAGCACCATGATGGCCCAGACACTCTCCAGCATGAATATCTTCTTGAGCACGAATCCGATCAGCAGCAACTGGACGACGGTGCGCAAGGCGGCGATGCGCAACTGCCTTTCCAATCCAAGGCGCATTTTATAGCTGATCAGGGCGGCCACCATAACTAACCCTGATGCGATGCAAAGATCGAAAACGCCAAGATTGATGGCATGCGTATTCAAGGGATCACTCATCTTGGCACCCGTCGGCGTCGTTTAATTGGCAGGTCAGGCGCGCCTTTTCCGTAAGCCATGGTTTGATATCGATAATGGACGAGCAGATTCTCCGGGCCTGAGCCGCATTGTGGGTGGCAATCATACAGGCTCCCCCGTCTTGCCTGGCGTATTGCATGATGATCGTTTCCGCGGCCTGTACGGTATCCGCATCCAGATTGCTGGTGGGTTCATCCAAAAGCATGATGGCGGGTCTGATCAATAGCGCCCTAAGCAGGCTGATCCGCTGCATTTGACCGCCGGACAGTTTGCCGGCATGCTGGTCGAGCAGGCCGGGATCCAATTTAAGCGCATTGATCAGCCGCAAGGCCGCTTCCGGATCATAGGCAGCGTCTGCGCTGGCGTAAGTAAACGGACGTTCCAGGTTCTCCCGCACGCTCATGTTGAGCAGGACCGGTGTCTGGTCCACATAGGTCACCAGCCGGCGATAGGTGGGCATCGGGATACGGTGAAATGCTCTTCCCAGGAACGTGATCCGGCCGGCGACGGCATCGATCAATCCGGCCAAAGTTTTCAGGAGGGTGGTTTTGCCGCAGCCGGATGGCCCCAGGACGCCTACGATGTCACCCGGATCCACGGTCAGGCCGAATCCGCTGATCAGTGGCCCGTCTGCGTTGCCAACCGACAGCGCGTTAACATTCAGCAAGTGCGTCATTTCATTTCTGCCTCGGCAATGGGAGTGTCTTTCATCTCACCGGATACGTATGCGATTATCGGCTCTTTGTGCCAATCCTGAGGTTTAATTCACCGCAGTTAATACGCCACTAACATAATAGTGCTACTTGTACCAAGGCTTTTCATGGATGTGTTGCATCATTATTGCCGCTAACAAACAGCAACTGATAACTGAAGCGAAAGCGGAGCGCATGTTGAGTCGAATCACTTGATTTTGTTTTTCAGGCACAGGGAGATCAACATGAAAAGCTGAATGAAAAAGATAGTCATTTTTTTTGTTCTCTTTAAGTGTATGGGAATGTCAGCTTGGGGGCAGGATGTTGAAGAGGGAAAAGCCCAGAACCTTGGTTGGGTCTGCGGGCCGAATTATAAAGGGAGAATCGTATGGACAGAAAATGGCTGGTGTTTCTTGCAGCGACGCTTGTGTTGTTGGTTTCCGACACTGCAACGGCGGAAAAAACGATAACGGACATGGCGGGACGGAGCGTGACCATTCCGGATCAGATTCACCGGGTATACCCGATCGGACACGCGATGCCCATCGCCTTGGCGCTTGCCCCGGAAAAGGTGGCCGTGGTCAACTTCGTGGGCGAAGGTTTCGAACGATTCACGCCCCCATCGTTTCGGGAGAACAAGGTGGGCGTCGAATTCGCTTCACCCGAACGAATCAAGAACCCGAATCTACCGCGCAAAAGAGGCATTTCCCAGGAGGATGCCGAGCGGGTCAAGCCCGATCTAATCTTGATGGAAGGCACGGAACAATCCGCCGAACGCGCCGACGCCATGCAAAAACAAACCCATACGCCCGTCATCGTCGTGGATCAGGACATGCACCGCTACGAAGAGGCGTTCACGTTTCTCGGCTATGTGCTCGACGCCGAAAACCAGGCCGGCAGGATGATCGGCTATCTCATGCAATATCTCTATCCGGTGCATCAAAAAACCGGTGCTATGTCGCCGGATCAACGGGTGAGAATCTACTACGCCCACGGGCCCGAGGCCTTGAACACCGAACCAGCGGACAACTATCACGTGCAGCCCCTGACCTATATCCACGCCGTCAATATTTTTCCAACGGCAACGTCTTTGAAAATCGAGAACAGGAGTTATACAACTACGCTGGATGAAATCATCCGCCTCAAACCTGATGTGATCCTGATCGCCACCATGCGCGCCGAGAAGCGCCTGACGTGGAACGCGATACACAACAACAGCCAATGGCGACAGGTACAAGCCGTGCGAAACAACCGCGTATACCAGATTCCCTGGCTTCCCTACAGCTGGTTCGACCGTCCGCCGGGAAGCAACCGCATTCTCGGCACCATCTGGCTGGCCAAGACCGTCTATCCGGAAATGTTCGCCGACCTGAACCTGACCGAAGCCATCCAGGAATATTTCAAGGTGTTTTATCACCTGCCCATCACCGAAAAGGATGTATCGGATCTATTGTCCATGGTCGACCAAGGCGAAAAATAAAATATGAAAACGCGTTCATTGATGACAAACCAAAGATTTTTTGTTTTTATCGTTTTATTGCTCCTACTTCTCGTCGGGGGCGACTACGTTCTCAGCCCCAAAAACAACGCACGATCCATCTCGGCGGAACTGACAAGTGTCGGTAAATTCAACGCAACCGTTGCTTGGCAAAGCGACAACACCACCAAAGGAAAAGTCTCCTACCGCCGCGCCGGCGTGGATGAAAAACCCATGACCGCCTCGGACGAGGTTTCCGGATCGCAATATCATCAGGTTGTTCTCAAAGGATTGAAGCCCAATACGCGATACGGTTACAGCATCGCGGGCACACCGGACCGTTTCCAGTTCCAGACTCAGCCCTTGACCAGCACCCCGTTTTCATTCCTGATCCTCGACGCTTCCGATTCCGGAGCAATCGAAAACCGCGTCGCCGGCGAACTCCCCGATTTTATTCTGGTCCTTGAAAGCGCGGGCGTCTCGATTGCCGGCATCGATGGGATCAGGCCGTCCTTGCCTGTTTTCAACATGAACGGTCCCGATTCTCCTTTCCTGCGGGCCGTAAAAGAAACACATGAGAAAAAGCCACTTTGGAGGTTGGATTGGGGGGGGCTTCGCTGCGTCTTCATCAACGACTATCCAAGCGCCTTTCCTCGCCTGAATGACCAAATCGGCTCTTATGCGCATCACACCATCGGCGTCTTCTTGACGCCGGAATCCCTAAAACATCCGGACATGGCGGCGTTGACTGACCCGAGCGGCGCCTCCGTTTCCGCAACCGATCTGCACAAACTGCTCGTGGCCCATAACGCCGACCAGCCCCAAAATCCGGTCGCGTTTGTCGGCATAATCGATGCCGGCGGTAAACGCGTCGCCTCTTTTGATACAGACGGTATTCTCTATTTTTCGCTGGCACCGTCCGGTCAAGGTAAATCCATGCGTTTAGACGTGGAGCCGGAGTCGGTCCGCGCCTTCTTTTTGGACCAGTCCCGTGAAATCGTACTGAAATCGCCTCCGCACAAAAAGAAGATCACATGCGAGGAGTGTCGCCGTCTGGCCGACAAGGGCGCCTACGAAGCAAGCATTCAGGCCTACAAAGACTTCATCGCCGCCAACAAGGCCCACTACCAGATCGAAGACGCCATGTTCGCCATTGCCAAAATCAATGACGAAAAGCTGTTCGAGTTTCAAGAGGCGTTGCAGTGGTACGAGCGGCTGATCGACCAATTTCCCGAAAGCACGCTGTCCGCCATCGCTCGACAACGCATTGCCTATCTTGTTTCTCACGACGATTATGGGTTCGATCCCCTGAAACAGTTCGAACGGATCAAAAAGGTGGAATTCTCCAGGAAAAAAGACGATCCCACGCATTTGATAAGGCTACTGGAAGCGGCTCGTGCCCTGGTCGCCAAATACCCGGATTCCGCTCTGGCGCCCGACATGCAGCATTGGCTGGCCTATCAATACCGCGCCGTGGATACGCAAAAAGCGGTGGACGCCTACAATCATCTGAAAAAAGTCTATCCGGACAGTCCCAACGCCCGGGAAGTGATGCTGGAAATCGGCGATACCTATTACCGCGCCGGACAATATCGAACCGCCGCAGGAATCTTTCGCGAGGCCCGCGCGCAGCTTCCCGAACTGACCGACACCATTGATGCGAAAATAGAACGCAGCCTGCGCAACCAGAGTCGGGTCGTTCTGCAATGGGTCTGCCTGGCCGTCGTTTTCCTCGGCGCGGTCCTGTTGTTTTTCTGTCGCCGGGTCGTCGACGGAAAAGGCCTGCGCAAAGGCGTCGCGCTTTTTGTCGCAACGGCCATGCTTTTTTTTCTGGGCGCCTATTTTATCCGGGAGCAATTTAATTCAATGCAGGAGATGATTCTGATTACGATCTTTTTCTCGGCTAGCGCGGCCCTATCGGCTGCGGCCGGAACCATCTTCTCCCGCCGGATCGAAACGATAAAAGACGGCGGCGTATCCAATGATGCTCTGACCGATATGCCGCGAGACGTGCCGAGCAAATCAAACCCGGGCCTATCGACAATCGCGTTCGCCCGCCTCGCCGGCTCCCTGGGCGCGGTGGCCCTTTTCACGGCCTTATGCTATCTGAGCATTTACCATATCCACATTCACTACTTGATCATATTCAAGTTGTAGCGAGGAACTCCCCATCATGAACGAAACAACCGGGCAACGTCCTACAAACGCCCGTTCCAAAGGACGCATTTTACGCATCAAAGCGGGGTTCAACCCCAATTCCAGCTCCGTGGGAAGCGATATCCCCGCCTTTTTTCTGGCAGCGTTGGGGTCAGGCGCGCTGGGGATCATGGTTTTGCAAATGATAGACGTTTACGACCGCCATATTCGCAACCGGCATAGCAAACAAAGCGACCGTTAAATGGTGTCGGTCCGATTTTTAGTCCTTGTCGTTCTTTGCGTTCTCTTTGCAAGCTGTTCCGACCGGGGAAAATCAGCATCGGTCCAGTCCGGCGATCTTGTCGGCGATTTCAGGCTCGAGACCCTGGCCCACGACCGTTTCTACCTCAACGCGCAGCGCGGAAAAATTGTGGTGCTCGTGTTTTGGTCCACCGACTGCAAGCACTGCAAAAAAGAGATGATCGATCTGAACGCTGCATGGAAAACGGAGTGGGAAAAAAGCGGCGTGGTCCTGGCCGCACCCTGCGTGAATCCGGAAGATGTGGACGAAATCAAGCAGTTTGCGAAAAACGGACCTGTCGCGTATCCCATCCTTCTGGATGAGAACATGGGCGTATTCCGCAAATACGGCTTCCACTTTAAGCCGACGACCATCGTGATCGACCGCCAAGGCGTCGCCCGCCTGGTTCGATTCGGATATAGCGACGTCATCGCCGGACACATCGAAAAGGCCGTGTGCAATCTGCTGACCGGTTCCAGCTCACCCGCCAATTCATAAAAGAAGAACAAAAAATTATGGTTAGCACGTTTCGAATCATTGCGTTTTTCGCCCTCCTTTTTGCAGTAATGACTGCCGGGGCGTCGGCTCAGGGCAACGCTTCATTTTTGATATCGCCTTACATTCTCGACGTCACAACCGAAAGCGCCACGGTGGCATTCAAACTGTCCGCATCCGGACCCGCCGCGGTCGTTGTCGAAAAGGAAGACGAACCTGCCTATTTTCAGTCTGGAGCATCCGGGCAAACGCATTTCGTCCAAATCGACGGTCTTTCGCCCGGAAGGGTCTACCCATACCGAATCGTTCTCGGCGACTCTGACGACAAAAGCAAGATTAACGATGATGAGCAGACGATACGAACCGCCACCTTACCGGGTAAATCATTTTCGTTCGCGGTGTTTGGCGATCCCAGGCCCGGCGATTCGGGTACCAATCGCAACCATCGCGACATTGTCCAGGCCATCGGCATGGTCGATCCGGAGTTTGCCATTATCCTCGGCGACATGGTCGACGACGGGGCCAACGATTCCCTTTGGCACGATTTTTTCGACATCGAAAAGGAACTCTTGAAACGAACCGCCGTATTTCCGGTCGTGGGCGACAACGACGTCGCGGATGGAAACGGCGTCTACGGGGCCTATTTCCCGCGCTTGAAAAACGGCTGCTACCGGTTCGAATGGGGCGGAGTTCAATTCTACGCCTTGAACGTCTGGGGCGCCAGGGGCGGACAGGACAGAGGCCAGTTCGACGAGACCAGCGAACAGTATCAATGGTTCGTCCGGGAAATGGAAAAACCGGAATCAAAGCAGGCGCCGTTTCGTATCGTGTTCATGCATGATCCGGTCAAGATTTCACGGGGAAGATCCTCTCAGGTCCTGGAACGGGTGTGGGCGCCGGCCTTCGAAAAATACAATGTCGACGTTGCCTTCGCCAGTTGGCACCTTTACGAACGGTCCCACGACCAGGGCGTCAATTACATCATCAGCGGCGGTGCCGGCGCGGAAATCATCTGGCTCAATGCGGATCCCGCCTATCCGTCGCAAGCCGAAGCGAGCGTCCATCATTTTTGCAAGGTCGATGTCTCACCCGGGGCGATGAGCATCCAGGCCGTTGCCATCGACGGAACGGTTTTGGACGAGATAACACTAACGCCCCAAAATCGATCCCAAACAAGCGACAACGATATCGCCCTGACCGCCAACAGATTGCAAAAAGAGATTGTCATCAGTCCGGGTGAGAATCTTCCCCAACTGCCCATATGGCTTTTTTCTACCGACTGCGATTTTTGCAAGCGCATCCTACGCCGATTGCTCCCCCAACTCGCCGAAACCCATCTGGTCGCTTTCAACGTCCATTATTTCGACCTGGCGCTTGAAACCGCCTACGATCTTTTTTTAAACGCCGGCGCGGAATTCGGCCGCCAGGATGCGGATCTCCCCGCCATTTTTATCGGTGACCGCGTCCTGGGCGGAAAATCGGACATCACCGGCAAGCTCCCGGCGGAGATCAGAAAATTTCTGCGCAACCCCACCGAATACCAAAACCGAAGCATCGTCCCCTTCCAACAGACGCTCGATACAAAGCGGTTGAGCGAAAATACCTTCAATGCGCTGACCGTTGGACTGATCCTGGGCGCCGGGCTTCTGGACGGTTTGAATCCCTGCGCCTTCACCACCATCATTTTTCTCATCTCTTACCTGACTCTTTTGGGCGCGTCGGAACGAAAGATCGTCTACACCGGCGGTCTCTTCAGCCTTTCGGTATTCGTCACCTATCTTCTGATCGGTCTTTTCTTTCACCGCTCAATTTCCTGGATGATCAATCATGAGGGCTTTTCCCGAGGCGTTCACCTCGTCCTGCTTCTGATTGTCGTCGGATTGGCTGTCTTTTCCCTGGTGGATTTTTTAAACGCCCTGTCGGGGAGACCGGATCGGTTTATGCTTCGCCTTCCCCAAACCCTGCGGCAATCCATCGAGAACCGAATCCGGATTTTCGCCGACAACAAGACGGCCCTGACCTTGTCGACGATCGTTCTGGGCGTCGTCATTTCCGGTATGGAGCTGTCCTGCACCGGCCAGGTTTACATCCCCATCGTCGCCATGCTGGCACAGCCGCAATATCGCATCACCGCCTTTTCCTATCTTATTTTGTACAACATCGCGTTTATCGCGCCCTTGGTCACGGTATTCATCCTCGCCTTTTTCGGCAAGGTCTCGGCCAAATGGAGCCGGACAAAATCCTACCGGGTCTATATCAAGCTGGGGTATGTGGCCTTTTTCGCGGCGATGATCGTCATCATGACGGCAAATGGTTTGTAAGGCCAGTAGAAAAAAATAATTTACCATCTTGCTTGATTGTGGTCCCGTCCACGGCGTTACCCCCGTTGGCGAATATTTCAATATGCACCAGCGGGGCTGCCTTGTGGACAGACCCACACCCGTCGCCATTTTGAGGAATTATTTTTTTCCACTGGCCTTACGTCGGATGGTATAAGCGGCGCCACGGATGGCGATGGCATCTATTGCTGCAGGCGTGACAATGCCGCGTGGTCGGGCAGTTCCACCCACCCGTCGGCCGCCGGATCCATAGGATAGAGCGAAGAAAAGGTTTTGACCGGTCTGGCGAAGATTTTTTTCGACTGATCGACCATGAAAATCAGATTCCCGGTGCGTCCCGCCTGCTGGGGAATGGCGGCCACGGTCCACTCCCGGCGGTAATCGATGGTGCGGGCGTCCTTGGACGGCAGGGCCACGCGTTCGCGCACATCGATGAAATAGTAGCCGTCGGTGGCCTTGGTCGTGCCCACGGCAACGGCCAGATGCCTGGGAATCAGGTCGAGCTTCACCGGTTTGCCCGATGGATCCACGGCGGTCCACAGGTGGGTGACGAAGGCCGCGTAGCGGGCGTCGCCGAAGATGGATCGACTCTTGTCAAAATAAACCGCCTGGGCATCGACGATCCGCCGGAGATGGTCGACGGCCTGCATTTCATTGCGCTGCAGGGTGGCCAGCGAGGGGGTGTCGTCCGTTGGCCGGTGGGCCCACCACCACGGCGCGATCAGACCGATGAAAGCGGCCAATAAGAGTGTGAAGACAATGCCCGACGGCGTCATCCGGGCAGTCGATGTGCTGGGGGATGGCATGGCTCAGTGTTCTCCGCTCTCGATTTGATAGGATTCCAGCCAGTCGATCAACACGGGATCGTCCACCGAGGAAAGGTCCAGCCCCTTGTAATAGAGGGGGTTGATCAGCAGGTAGGGTTCCGGATCGTTCATGGGAAAGGCCAGGTAGCCGGACGGAACCATCGCCGAGGCTTCCGATGCCGCATAATAACGGCCCTTGGCGTCGCAATGGCTGAGATAGAATAGAGTGGATAGGGATGCGGAGAGCAAGAGGGCGAATCCGATGTTCAAAAGCAGGGCGATGCCTCGCCGGCGCCGGCGGCCAGAGGCAACCGCGAAAAAAAACGATCCCGCCACGGCCACGAGTCCGTAAATGAAAAGCTGCTGGGCCACCTCCGACCCGGGATCACCCGTGGCCAGGTGGATGAACACCGGCTTCGAGTAGACGTTGTCGCTGTTGATCAGGCGGCCGGCGGCATCCGTGCCGGCCAGATGGCGGTGGGCCAGGGTGAAAAGCACGCCATACAAGATCACCACCGCCAGCCCCGCGAACAGATGGTTGGCACGCAGCCACCGCCAGGGCTTGGCCCTGGCCCCGCCGACAGCCAGCATCACCAGCAGTAGGCCGCAAGTTGACCAGGCCGACTGGTGGCCCAGTTGGCGCAGCCACTGGGCCCGGCTCTTGTCGGCCAATCGTTTGACCGGCTGGGCCAGGACCATGGCCGGCTTGGTCGCGAGGGCCCGATTGAAGGCCCGGACCGCCCGGTATGGCTGCCGCAGGGTCAGGTGCGTCAACCCCAGGGTATAATACACCTCGTGAAGCCGATAGTAATCGGGATTCGTGTCGATGATGTGGGTCAGCCGGTCGATGTTGGTGGCCAAATGCCGTCGTGCCGCAGAATCGCCCAGCGCGATGCGTTGAAACGATTCGGTTTTCATGCGACGGACCTCGGTGTTGAGTGCCGTGTCGGCCTTCTCCAGCTCTATCAGCCGGTCGCGTTCCCTGCTTGCCAATTGCGCCAATTCCCCGGCATTCCCGCCGGCAGTGATCTTGAGGGCGCGGCGGTAGCCGGCGATGGCCCGGGTGACGTCACCCACCTGGGTTTCATAAAATCGGGCCAAGGCAACCATGGCTGCCGCGCGCTCGCCCGCGGGCAGGCCGCGGTCTCCGGCAGCGTGCTTGAGGATGCGCACCCCTTCCTGATATTCTCCCTGGGCGAACTGCTCCTGGGCCGCCGCAAGGGCCTCGTCGGCCGATGCCATCGCGGCCGGTGGCCAGCAAAAAAAGACCAAGAAGAGACCAACCAGCAAATGTCTCACGGATCAGCTTTCTGTTCGTTTGGGTTGATCTCGGGATGCGTCGGGAGACGGAGACGACGAGTCATCCTTGATGAAATAGGGCAGGATCGCGCCCGAAACGGCCGCCAGGGTGAAGGACACGGCGATCAGGGAGACGGGCAGGGCGAAGATGATCGAGCCCATGGATGAGGAATTGGGGTTGAACCCCTGTTTGACTCTGAGAATTTTACCGTTCATGTGGATCCAATCTTAAAAACATAGGGTCGCAGGCGTGGCCAGCTCTACAAAAAGCCGTGCCGGTTAACGTGGTATTTCTGTACACGATATTTGTTATCAGAATGTTAAAAGGGGCGACCCTTTCGGGGCACCCCTTCATTGAATCCAATTAATGTCATCGACTTTTAATAAAAAGCTTTTCCGTGTTTATCAACCGATGCTACAAAATTGCCACCCAGCGCGTTTCTTCTTGCTGGATATATGGCCATGCATGGCCTGGAAAAGCTTTTTACGGGCAGACACAACGGCTGCAAGTGCACAAGTTGACCAGCTGGCGGGCATCGCGGACGGTGATGGTGCCGTCGCCGTCGATGTCGCATTCCGGGCACGCCGACGCCGGCTGTCTCAAATAGCTCTTGACCTCATTCACATCAAGCCTGTCGATGTATCCATCCCCATTGATATCACCTTGGGCGATATAGTAAATGGTCAGTTTGGGCCTTCTGGACTCACCACCATATTCAGATGCGTTGAAGTCCCATCCATCGGTGGATGAGTTGATGATGCCCCAACCGTAGTTCGGTGCACCCTCCAGCCAGGCATCTACAGAAGCGGTTACATCGATGTAGGCATATTCACCGGAGGACGGGTTGCTTGTGGTTCCTTCCGGATCCGTTGTTGCCTCGACACCATCGGGTGTAACCCCATCGCCCCCCAGGGTATTCCAGGTGGCTGCATCGGATGGCCAGTCCGTCAGCATCCGGTAAAAGGACTGGGTGCCGTCTGAACTGCTTGTCGTCATGACCTGAAGTTCAGCGCTGACGACCTGTGCGCCTTCAGGAATGGAACTGACGATATCCTCAAAGCGTATCAGGCCATGGTTAACACCGCCGCCATCCTCCATATCGACGCTGATGGAATCGTTATCCGCGACGACGGCATCGGGATCCCAACTGTGCAGTTCCAGGTCAACCGTGCCTTCATATCCATTCAGGCCCTGCCGTAATTCGACCTTGTACGTGGGATCCTTCTCCAGGGAAACCTCCACCTCCGCGGTGTAATCGGAATAACCGAAGAGATTCCTGGCTCTCATGCGGAACGTATAATCCGTGTCGTCCTGGAGCTGGATGAGCGTGGTTTGGGTTGAAGAGGCGCTGATGTTGCTGTCCATCACACTCCAGTCACCGTCACCGATTTTGTATTCCAGCTCAAAGGCCGACGCAGGAATTTCAGAATTATACGCCCATGTCAACTCAATGGATGTATAAGCGGTGGCGACACCGGCCAGATTTTCCGGCGCTGCGGGAATTTCCTCCGTATACTCATTGAGGGTAAAGGGTATTTTCATTACTTTGCCGAAAAACGGGACATCCCAGATATTAATATTTTCTGGAATTGCCGTATATTTGTTTGCTTCGGTAAGCGCTTCAACATTACTTACGTGATCGACTAAACCAGGTTCAAGCGTACCGGTAACAATGGTTCGGATATCGATGCGAGCAGGTTCATCACCGGCGGCAGGATAAACATGCAGCCACTTGAACTGGTAGAAGGATCCGCTGTAAATGGTCCAGGGCTTGTCATCATCATTGACCCTCGGTCCTGCACCCCAGCTGCCTTCGCCAAAGAAGAAGATTCCATTCTCTTCATCTTTTTTGAAACTCTGGAAACAATCCGGATCACTGTCATCACATGGCGCCAGCGGAAAGGTGTATTTGACCATATGGGAGTCCGCGTCCGTGGAAATATCCATTCCATAGTCGTAGAAGAGGTCTGCCCATGCAGCGATCAGCCCCAAATTTTCCGATTTGCCGGAAGTGTGAGGCCTGAGGGGTTTGTGGTAACCCGAAACCAGGAACGCCACATCACCGCTGGCCTCCAGTTCACTTGCAAGCCACTGATTCTGACGTTCAAATGCCGCAGCCCAGGTGTCTCCATTCTGCAGCTCCGAGTTCAAGGCAAATATTTTCAGCAGATTGTCGGCAAAGGTCAGCGCATAGTAGTCGTAGGGATCTCCGTTTGTGGTAGGCGTATCGAAAAGCTGATTCAGTACTTCATAGTTGCCGTTTTCATGGTTGCCATGCACGGCGATATGGGGGATCAAGCGACCGTCTTCGGTAGTGGTCTGGTTCGACCAGTTATCCAGCCAGGCATCCCAGTTGTTCGCATTTGTTCCGTCATCACTGCAGTAATCACCGTTGAACTGGACGAAAAGCGGTCGAAGCTTTGAAACCATCTGGTTTGAAAGCTGAGCGGCATCATAGGCAGTGCCGGAGTTTTTGGTATCCCCGCCGATAATGCAGGTGAATGGCTGCTGCGTATCCGGCGCCGTCAGGAAGTAGTACCGTTGACTGGTGCCTTCGCTGTCCTTTATGACGAAATAGTAGTAGGTATCCGGCGTCAGGCCGGTGAATTTTGCAAAATAGGTGTGCATGTCCAGAACGGTATTCTCCTTATAGGGAGAAAGGGAATTCGGGTATGCAGACGCATCGTCGCCTTGATCGACGGGACCCCATTTCAAAACCGGGTTCACCCCTTCAAGCTGGTTCCAGCCGATGACCATGGTGGTGGCAGGATCATCGTTCCACATGGCCCTGACCTTTTCCACAGACGGAAGATTCAAATCTTCCTGCCCGGCAAATTTGACAACCAGCGTCGGTCTCTGCTCGGTATTGTCTCCCGCGCCGTCAAAAGATTCCGCAGTGCGCTGGCCGGTTCCCTCGAAGATGAAGGTCATGCTGTTGCCGCCGGACCAGCCTTCAAGGTTCACGATCTCCTGGACGATGCCGGACAGATCGGGGGTCCGCTGGTCCTCACCGCGGGCATGCTTCACGGTCCACTGGGGGATGCCGGCCCATTGTACAGCGGTAGCTGTGCGCGTACGGTTAGAAATGTTGTATGCACTGTCAACGAAAGCCTCGGAATCAGCATTGGCCTCGCCGATGATGGTCACCTTGAACGGATCGGCGTTTTTGTCCTCTTCATCCACGTCGAACTGAATGTAGGCGCTGACAATTTCCGCGCCCTGGGGGATGGAGACGTTGCGGAAACGGATGCCAACCGCTTGGGGCTGGCCAACATGATCCTCAACGATTTCAAGGTCAGAGCTGGAAATATCCAGCACACCGGCGCCGTCATCACCTTCTTCCGCATCATCCTCGGAAGCGAGTGGCTGATAGGAGACGGTAGAGGTATCGGTAATAACCACCAGGGTTGGACTGAAACTTTCATAACCGATGCCTAAATACGCCGCCTTCTTATATGATACGGCTGTTCGTGTGCCTGTGGCTTCGATAATGAATACCATGGCATTCCCGTTTGTCCAACCACAAGAAGCGCCCAGTTCTGAAATGATCGGGGTAAGATCAGGCGTCTGCTGGGCTTCGCCCTGCTCACCTTCGCTTGTCCATTCCGGAACATCTGCCCAGACAGCAGAGGCGATTGTTTTTGTCCTCGATGAAACGGAATTCGTTTCAGCTACAAATACCGGGGCATCATCAATGGCTTCACCATATACCGTCGCGATGAATGGATTGGCATTCTTGTCCTCATCCGTCGTGAACTGGATATAGGCCCCGATGATGATTTCATCTTCCGGGATCACGACATTGGGGAACCGAAGACCAATGATCTGTTGTTTTTGATCCGGCTCATCTGGCTTTTCGTAGCCGATCTCAAGGTCCGAGCTTCCGGCATCATAACTTCCGTCACTGACATATTCTTCGATATTGTCCAATTCCTGCAATGACGGAAATTCGTAGGTGGCGGCCCATGCCGGTGCACCGATCAGGGCGCAGACGCAACAGGCCGCGATTAACATTCGCATGATCTTCATTCAATCCTCCTTGCTGTTTCTTTAATCGTTGTTTCTAAAGTAAAATGTTCTTTATGGAAACGAATCGCGCCCCACTCCCACTGTCCGTGGGGCGCGGTCGATTGCTTATTTAATGCCTATTTAAGGACACACACACCGCGAACAAGTACACAGCCCCACCAGCTTACGCGCATCCCGAATGGTGATGGTGCCATCGCCATCGATGTCGGCGGCCGGGAAGGCGGCTGCCGGCTGGCGCAGGTGGAAGCGCAGAACGGCCAGGTCATCGCGGTCAACGGTACCGTCGCCGTCCAGGTCGCCGGGCATGGACGCTCCAGGTGTTGCGATGGTGTAGAGCGTCGTCGTGCCGCTGATTTCGTTGGCCACGGCCAGCAGGTTCTCACCGGTGGGGCTGTCGGTGGCCGATATGAAGATCACGCCCTCGGGACCCAGGTCGCCGGCGGTGCCGGCCTCGGCATCGCCGCTGAAGTCGCGGTTGTTCAGGTACTGGATGAATTGGGGCGCGGTGGGATCGGTCACCTCGTAGACCATGATGCCGCCGATGCGCTCCAGGCCGACGAAGGCGTAAGTCCGGCCGTCGATGGTTCCCACGGTGACCGCCTCGGGCTCGGGACCTTTGTCGTCGCTGCGGGCATCGAAACTGCCGTTCTCGTCATTGTTGCTGTTGAACTCGGTGGGAAGCTGGGCGGCGGTGAGCCGCTCCAATTGGCTGCCGCTGTCGAATATCATGTTGAGGCCGGTCGTATCAGGCGCAAAAATGGAAAAGGAGCGGGCACCGTAAGCATACAGGGTATGATATCCACTGGCTCCCTCGCCAAGGGTCGTGGTGATGTTGAGCCGTCCGAGTACCTCATTTTCCTGAAGGGTTGTGGCATCGGGAAAGGCGTTGGCATCCAAATCAAGATCTTTCACCCGTGCTTCTTCGGAAAAACCGTCATAATCCCGAGCGTCGCCTTCATTGGCCGTGATCAGGTAGGTGCTACCGTCGATTTCAAACGCCGTCATGGCGTCGGGCTGGTACATGCCCAACACGTTGGCGTATGGGGTGATGTTGATCTCATCGTCCCTGTTGGATGCGTCGATGCCGTTTTCAGACAAACCATGGTCTTTATAACCGATCGGATAGATGTCCGTGATGGCGCCGGCGGCAATATCCAGCACCGCGATGGCGTTGTTTTCCTGGCAGGCGACCCAGGCCGTGTTGCTGTCGGCGGATACGGCGATGTATTCCGGTTCCAGATCCATGGCCACGGTGGCATTGGGTCCGAAGATGCGTACGCCGGCGGCCTTGAGCGTGGCTTCATCGCCATTGAAATCGCTAAAACCGACATTGGTCACCCCGGCCGATGAAACGCCGCCAGAAATATCGATAATGCTCACCGACCCCTCGGGGTCATTGTCATAGTCATCGTTAGGCTCACCCTCATTAGCCACCAGCACCTTGGTGCCGTCGGGAGTGAAGATCAGCATGTCGGGCAGGGCGCCCACGGTCACCTCGTTCAGGTAAGTTCCGTTGGTATCGAAAAATACCACCGTGCCCGGGTTTTGTTTGGGGTCGGCTTCCACGGCGGCGGCCACGATGCCGTTTTTCACGGCCACGCTGTTGACGCCCCCACCATAGGCAAGAATGGAGATGTCGAAGAGACGGACCGGATTCGTCGGATCTGTGGCATCCAGCACGTCGATAGCCTTGGTACCGCCATTGACCACGAAGAGCCGTTGGGTAGCCGGATCATGGGCGACGATTTCAGCGGCCCCTTCGTCAAACGCGCCGGTGGCGTAAGAACCGGCCACGCTGAGTTGTATCGGCTGGCTGAGATCCAGGAATGTGTTGCCGTCCGCCGGCGACAGGTCGGCCCACAGGGCGTACAAGGATTGTCCTAAAAATTGAACAGTGGCGTCGGAATTATTGATCAGTGTCATGATAAAGCCGAGCGTGTCCCCATCAAGTGTCTCGTCCCCGGCGTAGTGGGCGGCAAAGGCATCGGCTACATAGGGGGCCAGGTAGCTGGCGGCGGCTGCATCCAGTCCGTACTGATGGATCAGGGTGTATTGGGCGATACCCAGCAACCCCTGGTAGAGAAAGCCATGGGCATATTCGGGAAAAGGGACGCCGCCGGTGTCGTAATCGATTGCTGTGACATACTCGGTATGAATGGCCGCACCGGTCTCAGTCAGGGAGACGAAGCGAACCGGCGAGGGGTAGGTGACCAGGGAGCCGGTTTCGATGTCGAAGAGGGTGGGAAGGCCTTCATCCGAGACGGTCTCGGTGATGTCGTTGGCGTGGTAGTGGCCGGTGAAGACCATCTTCAATCCGGCATTGGCCAGGGTTTGGGACACGGTTTTCCACTCGTCGATCACATACTCGGCAAAGGCGGTGCTCTGACCGGTGTAGTGCTCGGTGATGCCGTGGTGCTGGATGGCGATCACCTGTTTGCCCAGGGCTCTGGCCTCGGCCAGTTTGTCCAGCACCCAGGCGAGGGTTTCCGGACGAAAGGCCCCGCCGGTCTCTGGATGGCCGTTGGGGATGTTGTCTTCATACTTGCAGATATCCAATGACAGCACCCAGAGGCCGGGAACCGGTTCCGCCACATAGCTCAACGAAGCCGGGTCGCTATCAAGGGCTTCACCATAGCCGTAATCATTGTAGATCGTGGCGAATTGGGTAGGATCAACGTTCGCCACTGGCGTGGTGGTGGCGCCGCTGAAGGATACGGCGTGGGGATTGTTGATGTCATGGTTGCCCGGGCAGACCAGCACCTGGATGCCGGCAGCCTCCAACTGGGCCAAATAGCCGGCAAACTTCTCGTGGCTGGTCAACGCACCGTCCTTGGTCAGGTCGCCGGGCACCAGGACGATATCGGGCCTTTTGGCCTTGATCATTTTCACGGCCGAAGCCAGGATGGCCTCGCTTTCGACGAGCATTTTTCTGTCCTGGGCCAGGTAGGCCTCAAAGGCCTCACCGGTGGACCCCAGGTCGGTATCGTAAAAGTGGGGATCGGCGATGACGGCGATGGTGGCCGTCGTCGCGGCCGACGTTCCAATGGCTGAAAAGGCGATCAGACAGATCACCATCAGCAACAATTTGATTCTTTGCATTGTCGCATTCTCCTCCTAAAAAACGATCGAGCAACGGATGTTATTTAAAGGCTGGCGCCGGCTCCTGCGTCGCGTGGAGTAGGCCATGCCCGCAAGAATTGGGACGATTCAAGGGCGAGCAATTCGGGGCGGGTCATTGCGACCCACCCCGAATCATGGGTTTAATTTTCAGTGGCGCGAATTAGCTGCGAGCACGCCGGCGAACGCCGATGCATCCGAGCAGACCGGACATCGCCAACCAGATGGCGCCGGGGACGGGCACGGCGCTGACGGCGCTGATGTTGGTGCCGTCTACGGTGAAGGGAATCGCATCGCCGTATTCATCGGAGAGATCGACATAGGACAGGCTGATGGCGGCCAAGGAGGATTCGTCTCCGGTAAAATACACGGTTCCCAGGGTAAAATCATTTGCTTGGTTGGAGAAAAAATCGGCATAAAGGTTATAATTCAGCCAAGAGAAGACAGAGAGGTTAACCGTGCCTAACCCATCATCGCCGCCACTCCAATCAGAGGCTTCAATTCCATCAAGAGTGCCCAATTCCTCGGTCAATGAGTAACTAATAAAGGTCAACAGGCTATTATCGTAGCTGACGTCTATATCAAAAGCTCCAAGGTTGAAGGCCCCCAGGTCGGAAATGGTGATCTCGACTTCATAGGGCTCCAAGATTGCCATTGCCGGCGCTGCCGAAAAAACTGCTGCAATCATCAAGAGGGTGGCCATTACCGCTTTTTTCATTGAAAACATGGTGCTAATCCTTTCTGGCAAAATAAATCATCGCGTTATTGGAATTTATCCGGCGGCCGGGCATCCGACCGCCGGAAGGGGTTACTCGAAACTGGCCAACGGTTGACCTACATCAGGGAGATCAGTTTGCGCATATCCTTCACGGTGATGGTACCGTCGCCGTCCAGATCGCATTCCGGACAAGCCGATGCATCCTGGCGCAAATGGCCGCGGATGATCATCAGGTCATCCCGATCCACATCCCCGTCGCCGTCCAAATCGCCATCTAATGGATCCGGCATCACCGACAGATCCAGCCAAACCAGACGGTGATCCGAGCTGCCGTCGGCCTCCACCAGGTAGTACCGGTCGTCGGTGCTGGTGGGCCAGAAGACCTCGGTCTGCCTGGGAACCAATCCGTATTCGGACGGCAGGTTGTAGTCGGCCCGCATGCCCCAAGAGGCGGTATCGTCTTCGTCGATGCCGTAGTCCTCCGCCCCTTCGCTGATGGGCACGATGTCGGTGTTGATGTAGTCGTTGTCTATTAGCTGCATGATGGCGTTATCGTAGGAATCACCTTCGTCCGGATCGGCATTCTGGTCCCCGAGGACCACGAAACGTACCTCCGCGTCCAGGCCGCCTGCTACGCCATTGTCATCATAGATGTAGCCGCTTGAATCCGGATCGACATAATCCGACCAGAAGCGGATCTCGTCATGGTTGCGCTTGCCGTTCCAGTCATAGAGTCCAGAGTCCTCATCCGCGTCACCGTCGTCGAAGGTCGGCGGGGTGGGGTGGCTGCAGAGCAAGTGGATCGTTTCGCCGCCCGCCTCGACCGGCACATCCCAGTGGCTCTTGGAGCTGAGGCGGAAAATGTTTTGCTCTTCCTCATCGTAATAGTTCGTGGGCATGACGTTGCCCGGCATGTCCTGCCACAGGAACATTTGGAAGGTACGGATGTTGGCGGTGTCGATCGGGTATTTCGACAAGAATGCCATGCCGTACTGCCCGTAAAACTCGCCGTACCCGTAACAGTCGTCGGCGCCGCTTTCGGTGCTGCCGTCATTGTTCAGGTCATGGCCGGTGGCAATACCGGTGTTGGACTCGGCGATGAAGGTGTACGGGAATTCGATGGGCGTCGCCCCGTTCTGACTCACCTCCAGGTAGTTCTGCTTGAGCAGGGCCACCGCGCTGCCGTCGGCCACGTAATCGAATTCGTTGAGCAGGATCACGTCCGGATCGGTGCGTTGGATGATCTCGGCCACCTTCTGGATCTGTTCGTCGGTTCCGGAAGTAAGGTCGGTGACGATCTCACCCTCTGAACTACGGTTCAAGTAGCAGTTGAAGGTGGCCACACGTAGCGTGCCCATTTTTACCGGCACGGTGTAGACCGTGGCCTGCTCAATGGTGATCAAGGCGGTTTTTTCGTTGCACACCTCCACGCTATCCGCGTCGGTTACGCAAAGCTTGACCGTATAGATGCCGGCCGTCGGGTAGGTATAGGCCGGATCGGCCTCGGTGGCGGTCTCGCCGTTGCCGAAATCCCACCGATAGGTGTAGGGTTCAGCGCCGCCGGCAACGTAAGGTGTGAAAGTGATGGGCTCGATGGTAGTGGCGGTGGTGGGGCTGGTGGTGAAATCCACGGTCAGGCCGGTGACCGCCTTGCGGACGACCTGCACGTTGTCCACACCGATGCGGGCGCCGTCCCCGCCGCCGGTACCGGTGGAGGTATAGCGGAAGGCCACGTAGACCCTACCCGAGTAACTGCACAGATCCACCGTTACGGGTTTCCAAGCGTCGTAGTAATCTCCGTCAAAGGGAATGGTAACCGCAGCCCAGTTGAAAGATTTGTCCGTGGGATCGCTGCTGCCGTCATAGTCCGTGGAAATCATGACCTCAAGCTCTGGGCCGCCGTACTTGTAGTAGAAATCAAAGGCCAGTTCCGCGCACTCGTCGGGCGCGAGAAGCATGGCCGGAGAGATCAGCCAGTCATCGCTGGGGCTGTCTGCGCCGTAGCCGTTGGCAATGGCCCCCTGCTGATCCGCCTGCTCCTCGATGATCCAGTCTGCATTGCTTGACGCACTGTAGGCGGTGAAGGTAGTCGCGGAAATCAGATCCTCATTAAAGTCCTCGGAGACGTAAGATACCCGGTTGCCGCGGAACTCGACGTTGTCAACCTCCCAGACCCGTCCGTCCCCGCCGCCGGTGCCGGTGGAAATGTAGTGGAAGGCAACATTGACGGTTGTGGGCTGGATGACGATGTCATCCACGCCGATGCGGGCGCCTTCGCCGGATCCCGTGCCGGTGGTGGTATAACGGAAGGCCACGTAGGCGGTAGCGTCGGCAGTAAATTCATGGGTAACGGAAACGTACTTCCACGCATCGTAAATATCGTCATGCTGGATTTCATAATATGTCCATGTGGCAAGGGTGGGATCACCACTTCCGGTGTAATCCGTGGAAACCGCCACCTGGAGGTATGGCCCGCCATACTTGACATAGAGATTGAAGGCGATTTCGATCTCTGCACCGGCGCCCACGCTCATGGCCGGAGAGATCAGCCAGTCGTCGCTGGCCCCGTCGGCCCCGAAGCCGTTGGCCACGGCGCCCAGCTTGCCGCCGTGTTCTTCGATGACCCAATCGGCGTTGCTGGCTGCGCTGTAGGGTGTGAAGCTACCGAACGTGTCATCATCGAAATTCACCGCGGCCAGGTCGAAGCTCAACTCGCCGGTGGTTTCGAAAGTGTAGTTGCCGGTACTCGGCATGGTGGCCGGCATGGCCGTCCAGTGGGCATCATTGGGATCGGTATGGATATCCGGATCGTAGTTGTCGGATACCAGCACTTCGATTTCGGGTCCAGAGTAGTTGTAGGCCAGGTCGGCGGTGAGGTATTCACCGTCGTAGGCGTACAGGTTCAGCTTCGGAGAGATCAGCCAGTCGTCGCTGGCTACGTCCGCGCCGTAGCCGTTGATGCGGGCGAACCACTCGCCGCTACCCGTGGGGTACTCGTAAGCGGCCCAGTTGGCGCTGCTGGTGACGCTCACGGTTGAGAACTGACCGAAGGCGCCGGTATTGAAGTCCTCACCGTAAACCAGCGGCGTGGAGGCCGTCAGGGTGGTGATGGTGAGGTCGTCGCTAAAGGACGACAAGCCGGCGGCATTGTAAGCCCGCACTTTATATGTATAGGCAGTGCCCTCGGAGAGCATGGTGTCGCCATAAGAAACCGTATCGGCGGCCAGGCTGGCTTCGTAAATCTCCCAGGCACCGTCGGCCACCTTGCGCCACAGCTCGTAGCCCACCTTATCGGTGGCGTTGTCGGTCCATTCGATGTCGATGGTTGTGGTGGTCGAGCTGGTCCCGGCCAGCAGGGTCGGGGCGGCCGGAGCGGTACCGGTCACGTTGGATTCCACGCCCACCAGCACCATGTCGAAGCTGGTGTCAGAGCTGGTGGCGCCGCTCTGGTGCACTTCCACGGCAACGGTGTTGCTGCCGTCCACCAGCAGGGCCGGATCGATATTATATTCGTAGTAGGTGGTTTCGCTGCCGGCATCATTGGCCAGCGTGGTGTAGGTGATATCGCCGTCGGGCATGCTCGTGCGAAACGCCTCGCTGCCGTTGATGTAGACCACGGCGCCGTCGTCGCGCAGGATAAAGGCCTTGAGCTTGATTACCCGGGTGACGTCGTCCACGGTGAAGTCCTTACGGAAATAGGCGGTGATGTGTTTGTTGTCCGCATCGTCGCCGTAGCTGATCTCAGTGACTTCGTCGCCATCTCCATAGCCCAGCTGAGCATCGCCGGTAGACCAGGCGCTGTCATCAAAAGAGGTTCCCGTCCATTCCGTTCCCTGGTCGGAGCCGTCATCCAGATATTTCCAGGTGCCGCCTGTGGAGACATACTCCGCGTTGTCCACATCCGCGCCGGTGAACAGATTACCGCTGGCGTTGAGGGTGATCACGGCGCCGGCCAACGGCTTCCAGAGAATGGCGTCCAGACCCGTGGGCATGGCAAAGGCATAGGAATCCTGTTCGGTCTGGAGTAGATCGGCCACATCGTCCATGTCGTAGCCCAGGGCAGGGCTGCCCGCATCGTCATACTGGCCAAAACGTACCGTGCGGATGTACATGTTGGTAGCATTCACCTGGATCAGCTTGAACTGCCAGAAGGTATCCGAGGACAGGGTCCAGGGCTTGTCGTCGTCGTTGGCCCGATGGGGCGCTCCCCAGGAACCCTCGCCGATGAACATGGTGCCGTCGGCGTCATCGCGCACGAAACTCTCGTAGGAACCCGCCTCCTCGCTGGGGGCCAAGGGGTAGGTGTACTTGACCAGATGGGAATCGCAATCGATGACCAGATCCATGCCGTTGTTGACCATGGTCTGGGCCCAGGCGTCGATGCGGCCGGTACCCTCTGACTTGCCGCTTTGGTGGGGGCGCATGGGGCGGTGAAACTGGCCGATCTTCCAGGTGAAACCAGGATTGCCGGCCATGTCGGCGGCCAGCCAGTCGGCCTGGGCGTTCCACTTGGTATCATCCTGGCCGGTGAAGGCGCCGTAGCCTACCCCCGGTTCCAATTCGGTATTGAGCGAATACATGCGCATCAGGGTGCCGCCCACGCTGGTGGCGTAGTAGCCGTCCGGGTTGGGCATGTTGAAGATCAACTGCACGAAGTCGGTCATGTCGTCTTCGTGGTTGCCGTGGGCCGGCAGGATCGGATACATGCGGTTGTCCACGCTGATGGTCAGCTGCCAGTCGTCCAGCCACTCGCGCATCTCGTCGTTGGTGCAGTCGTCGTGGTAGTCGCCACCGAAGGCCACGACCAGGGGCCGCAGTTTGGCCACCAGCTGGTTGCCCCACTGGCGGGGTTCCGGATGGGTCCGCGAGTCGCCGCCGGCGATGAAGGTCACCGGTTGCGGGGTATCCGGGGCGGTCTTGAACCAAAAAATGGTGTTATCACCCTCGGAGTCGAATGTCTGAAAATAGTAGGCCGTGTCCGGCGTCAGGCCGGTTAGGGTCACGAAGTAGCTGACCAGGGGGGCACCTTCCGCAGAAGCGGTGTTGTCATATGTCCGGGTGGTGATATCGGTATTGGTGGTATAGGTCGCCAGGCTGGAATCGGTGCCGAACTTCACTCCGTTGGCGCTGCCGGTCACCTGGCACCAACCGATGGTCATGGTCGTGGCCGGATCATCGGTCCATACCAGACGGTACTTGTCGCTGTCGGCATAGGCCGGCGCGGCGACCAGGCTCCATAAAACCAGAGCCAGGAGCGTGGTCGTCAGCATGGCCAGGCCAGGCCTGTATAGAAACCGTTGCATTCGTTATCCTCCGTTCATTCGTTCCATGTCTTTTTTCAGATTTTTCAAGGCAATTGCCATGGGGTTCGAATCAAACTTAAATTGTTTCGCGACCTCCTTTCGTCGTGCATGCTCGTTGGCGTTGAAAAACAATCCGTTGTTGGCCGGGAATAAAAAAAGCCCGCAAAGCAAGTATTCACTTGCCGTTGCGGGCTTGCTGATACCCTTTATGCAGGTCAGATCAAGTTCCCACGCAAGAAACGCACTCTTTGCTGGCAACCCGGCTGCCCATTGTAGTGGCTCCGTGGCTTTCCGTTCCCTGATGATCAAGGATTGGCTTTTTCAGCATTATTTAAGTCACGTTACTGATACATTGGTTTTGTAAGAAAATGGTTGGCTATCTGTTAGGATCTTGTTAGCGGTTAAATACCACCCATCGACGCTCCCACGTGGAGCACATCTCCGTCAACTTAAGCGGTAAGATAGTAGGTCGGGTCGAGCGCAGCGATACCCGACAACCGACAGGTAGCGTTCATTTGCCCTTCAATCTGTTGGGTTTCGTACCGCCGCCCAACATAGGATGCTGACAAGGGACAATGCAATGCCAAGTCGTTGTCGTGGTCAGCGAAGCGGTGGTCGTAATGGGTATCGAGAAAAGGAAATACCGATACCGATGACGACAACGATAACGACCACGAGGATATTACGCCAAGGATTTTGATCACGCTTCCATGCTCAAGTGTGGGAGCGCGCGCCGATGTTTACTTGAACGTGATTAGGGTTCCCAAGCAGAGCTTGGGAACCAGTTAAGTTGACGGGTATGCGCAGAGCATGGGAGCGAGATGAATAGGGCGGCTCCCGCTTTTCATCAGTCCCTATTTTTCAAAACGTTCAAATCGTCAGGCGTTTTCACGATAATCCAACCATTAGCGGCCGGATTCTTTGGATAATGGGTCGGCGGCCGGGGCGGGGCCGTGGCGTACAGGCATCCGGTTTGATCGGCCAGCAAAACGATACGACCGGTGCGGCCGAAATGGGCCGGCAGGGCGGCAATGGCCCACTGGTGGGCATAATCGATCGCGTGTGCGGCCGATTGGCCCGCGATGGTTCTGGAGTGGATATCGACGAAGTAGTAGCCATCCACGGCCGTGGTGGCTCCCATGGCCATGGCCAGGCGACGGGGAATCAGATCGAGGCGCACGGGTGTGCCCCGCGAATCCACCCATTGCCAGAGATGGGGCACGAAGCGGGCGTATTCGCCTCGCGGATGCTGCTTGCGAAATGCCCCTTGGGCGGATTGGATGCGCTTCAGGTGGGTTAACGCCAATCGTTCATTGGCCTGTCGGGCATGATTCCCGGGAGGCGTGTTCCGCGACAGGGCCGTTTTGGCATACCAGACACCCCACCCAAGAAATCCGAGCGCCAAGATCGTCAGGATCACCCCGGGTGGGGTGATCTTCCCATGTGCCGAAGGCTCAGCCACGTGGCGTCGATGCGGCATTCCAGGCCAATACCCGGGGGCAGGCCGGATCCGGGGCGTCGATATCCCCGGTGACGGCCAAGGCCACGGCCCGGCAGCCGCCGCGGCATACATTCAGGTACTCACAGCTGCGACAGGGCTCGGGCGCGCGCTGCGGCCAGGTGGTCAGGCGGCGAAACGTCGGCTGGATGATGCCGGGGCTCTTGGCCATTTCGATTGCCGATCGGCCGGTGGTTTCCAGAAAAGAACAGCCGGCCACGACACCGTTGCTGCGTACGCCCCACAGGACGTTGCCGGCTTCACAGCCGTAGGTGCCCAACGCTTCCAAGACCTCCAGTGGTGGGCGGTGATGACAGAACATGGGAATGAAGGAACAGTCGATCTTGGCGGTCACCTCCCAGCGTTGGGAGAGGTCGGCCAGCAGGGGCGCCAGGGCGATATCCTGCTCGGCGGTGGTGGCAAGCTTGAGAAATGTCTGGCGGTCTCTGGCGCGGCCGGCGGGCTTGTAGCGCAGAAATTCGATTTCATTGAGTCGCTTTTCATGGGCATAGGCAAACAGATCGGCGATCTGATCGAAGTTTGGGCGGCCTACGACACAGTTGATGCCCGTGGGAACGCCGGCGGCCACCAACCGGGTCAGGGCCTGGTCGGCGATCTCGAAATCATCGCGGCCGCGGAACACGGCATACGCCTCGCCCGCACCATCCATGGATACATTGACCTGCCCGAACACCCGCATCTGCCTGGCGACATCGTCGGTAATCCCCCGTCCGCTGACGGTCAGGTTGGGTACCAGACCAACTTGACGGGCGAATTCGGCCAGTTCGAAAAGATCCGTTCGCTCCAGGGCCTCGCCGCCGCCCAAAGCCACGTGAAAGACCCCCAGGTCGGCCAAGGCCCTGAGGGCCCCGCGCATGCGGGCCGTATCCAGTTCCCCTGCATCGGCGGCGCCGGCGTCCATGTAGCAATGCGGGCACCCGGCCGAACAACGGTTGGTCAAGGCCATGTGAACTTCCACCGGAGCCGATAACCGGCCGATGGTAATTTCCTCGGTTTGCCACAAGGGGGAGGGGCCCAGTCCCAGATTGCGCATGTAATCGCGGTCCACGAAGGCCAGAAATGGTGGATCTTCCCCGGCGATGATGCCGCCGAAATCTTCAAAGCGATGTTTCAATGGATTCACTCCTCGTTGGATACGCGCCGGGCATTGGGCACGTGCCGTTCCAGCCAATCGACCAGCAGCGGATCGCTGATGGAAGCCAGTTCGACCCCCGGATAGGCCCGTGGTTCGGTCAACAGATAAGGCTCCGGTTCGCTGGTCCGAAATGCCAACTGGGCCGAGAACCAGCCCGCCGTGGAATCATTGCGCCGGTAGAGCCGGCTGAGGTTGTCACAATGGGAGTAATAAAACTGAACCGTCAAGGCCAAACCCAAGCAAAGTCCGCCCACCGTGCAGATCAGATGACGAAGCCCCTGCCGTCGCATCCGGGCGGTAAAAACGATCAGCAAGTAGGTTCCCCCCACCGCCGCCAATCCATGGTAAAACAGGCGCTCGGTCACCGCTGATTCCGGGGCCCCCGGGCGGGTATGCACATAGGTCGGCGTGGGATAGAAGCCGTCCCGATTCACGATTTCAGCCGCCGTGGCATGCCTGCCAGGCCAGTGAAGAGCGATCTGAAAACAAACCACCCACATCAACGCCATCAACACGCCGGCTAACAAATGCCGCCAGCACAGCCAGCGCCAGGGGCGGGACCATGCCAGGCCGATGGCCGTGGTCAACCAGAAAATGGCCAGGACTCCCCAGGATACGCGTAAGGTCAGGCTGCGTATCCATGCTTGGCGCGCGGTGTTGCGCAGCCGCTGGATGGGTTGCTGGAATCCAAAGGCCGGTCGATCGGCCAGGACACGGCCAAACGACCGGTCGGCGCGCATGGGCTGGTCCAGGGCGAGATAAGTCAATCCCAACGTGTAATCGATATCCGCGGCCAGGTCGGGGTGGGATGCCATGTGATGGAGCTGGTCACGCTGTTGTTTCATCCTGCCTGAAAACGTCGGGTCATTCCCATGGCCCGGCCGCACGGCGGCCATGCGCATGGCGCTTAACTGTTGCTTAACGTCGGCCTGGCGATGCCGGCGATCCTCAATCCGCGCGATTGCCTGTTGGGCACAACTTTTTGCGGGAGACCCCGCAGGCGCTGCTTTCAACAGCCGCTGCCACGTCTTCGATGCGCGCCGGTCGTCGCCCACCAGATTCTCGTAAAAGTCGGCCTGTTCAGCGAGAATGGGTAATCGATCGGCGGCTTGGGAAGGGGACTTTCTCAGCGCTTTTTCCAATAGCCGATGCGCCTTGCGAAAATCTCCCTCCGCGATTTTCTCCCGTGCCAAGGCCAGCGGATCGGCGGCGGCGCGAAGCGCACCGGTTGAATCAGCCAACAGGCAAATCACGGCAAAGAGATAGATTACCATTCTTGTATAGCGCATCAGCCGGTAGTGAGTTTTAGAAGGGGTTTTCAAACCGGTTCTCATAGCCTTCATGGCCATTTTTAGGATGGGCACTATTGAAAAACCGAAGATAAGGCAAGTTAGCTTTGGGTTAGGAGACGGCAAAGACTCACGGCATGCATGAAAAGCGCCGTATCTCAACCGCCAAGATGGTGTAGAACAAATCGATATCACAGCTTATTTTTAGCAAGTAAGCCGTTTGTATGTTTTGCCTGATTTTTCTTGAGAAGAGTCATCAAACAGGCAATGAAGCGTTATTCACCTTCAAAGCGTCGCCCTTTTTTTCTGGAATGACTGGGAGTGGAAACAGATGCTTCATAAATGGCCGCATCATCATATCCCGAAACCAGTGGCTTACAGTTTACGCAGTACTTGCGCGGTATCCCACGACCGGTCCACAACATATAGACATTGTGATGAATATTGCACTTGGGGCAAAGGCAACGGACGAAGCTTTTACCTTTTTTATATCGTTTCTCGTTTTCTTTTGGGTGCCAATCGAGTGAAGGTGACTTCTCACGAGTGGTGATACCGAGCCCACCGCCGTTTGAATACATTCATCAAGCTCCTTGTATCGGATTTTATGAATTATGCTGTCGTTGTGAATTTTGTCTACAGAACAAGGATTTAGATCATATTAGGAAGCGGTTAGGATTGTATTAAGCCGTGTATTTCGAAAACCAGATCCATTTTCATGGGCCGGCATCTCAGCGCCGGCCTTTGATTCTCCTTGAAATTGGCATTTATCGAAAATTTCTGAGCATTTTCGCCAGAAGTGGTTGCGTCCCGTTGGTCTATTGGGGTATTATATATGTTATTTTATGTCCGCGTTCTACCGTGGCCCTAAGTGAAGACAGGTCAACCCTGAGCCGATTGAATCCATGATATCAAAATGAAAACCATTCTTGTTGTAGATAGCGACCCGATGACATTGCATATTCTGGTCGGGATGCTAAAAAGTCACACGAATTTATTTAAAGTCCTTTTCGCGGATAGTATCCATGTGGCTATAGACATGCTTAACCAGGAATCGGTCGATCTTCTCATTACTGGCATGCATATTCCGGAACCGGATACCTTCCATTTGGCTTTGTTGTTGGCCGGCGTCCCTGACCTTCGCGTTATTATTCTCACCAACAATACATCGGAACAATTTTGCAACAAAATAAAGACATTGCCGTCGATTATCCATTTTGATCAAATCTTGGATATTCGATTACTTGTCAAACGCATTTTCGCGGCCCTGCAGATCGATTACGGGGGGCAATTGCAAGGGTTCTCCCTCTCATCTCTGCTACAGATGCTGGAAGTCGAAGGTCGCTCGTGCACCTTGCTGGTCACCGCCAAATCCAAAACCGGGACGATCCATCTCAAGGATGGAAAGCCCATCGCCGCCAGGGTGGACAAGCTGACGGGAAAAGCAGCCGCGCTTTTAATTCTTAATTGGCAGAATGCCCTGGTCGATATCGACTACAATCCTCGGGAGGTGCCGGTTGAATTAAAGGTCTCCTTGATGAATCTGCTACTGGAAAGTGGGCAATATATGGATGAGACGCTCAGCCAGCGGCAAAACCATCGCCGGCATAATCGCTACGACTGCCTGGTGGGTGTGGAATACTTGGTCGACGACGTAACGTATCAATGCTACATGCACGATCTGAGCGAGGGCGGTGCGTATCTGGAGACGGACCAGGCGATTGAATCTGGCCAAGAGATTATCCTTGAGTTGTATTCGCCCTTATTGGAAGCGTCCTGTGCCGTCAAAGGGGTTGTCGTCCGCCGGGATACGACGGGGGTCGGCGTGCAATTCGGCGAGTTGTCGGTGGCGGATAAAAAGGTGATCCAAACGATCATCGAATCATGCTGCCAGCCGATCCCCACCTCCGTAAATTAAGGTCTACTGCTTTCCATCAAAGAAATGGATCTCGATATTCTCACCGTCTGATTTCTGCCGCATGCTGAATAGCCCCTTACGATCGATTATAAGCTGGCGAGCCTTTCCTTCAAGTCTCAAGCGGTCGGCAATTTTATCGCGTTCATCGACCGCTGAATCGGTGTTGAAATAAAGGTTGACAATTTCTCCTGAGTCTCCCATCTGCAGCAAAAATGCATTATGCTCGACATGAACGAGATCTTCATAGGCATAGGTTACTTCAAGCCCCATTGCGTTGACTAAGTCGCGAACATGGCCCAATGGTCGGTAGGGTATCGTCATTTTGAATCCTCCATCTTCGTTTTCTTTTCTTTGCCAAACAGACCTCCGCAAATAGTGTACCGAAAGTGCGCATCGTTTTTTAAAATGGTCTGGATAAATTCCTCGGTCATTGGAAACACATTAAAATCGCTGGCAATGCAAAGCGAAACGCAAATCGGTGAGGGACGGATTGTCGACGTATGCGGTAGTCGACGCGTCGACATGGATCTCAAGTGCTACAAATATGTTCGGTGGTATCGACAAAAATGTTGCATGCAACGGGTTGCGGACTTTTCGCTGTGGACGATTCCGGAAAACCAATCCATTTTACCGACGGCATGGCGGCGGTTGTGGACGATCATAAAATCGGGCTGTTTTTGCCGCGCGCAACCATGCCAGAAAAACCTGGCCGAAAAAGAAAGGTTAAGCAATCCAATATGGGGCCGATAATTATTTCTTCGGAAGGAAAATATCATTTTTAATGCTTGTCTTCAGGTGAACGACATATGCTCGATAAAACAGAAAAACGGCGCCATTCTCGAAAGAATTCGCTTCTTATTGCAAAATATATCAGTGGCGAAGGCGAATGCCATGGGGTGCTTACTGACATAAGTTCTGGTGGACTCTTTATCGAAGCGGTTAAAATACCGGTAGTTGGGAAAACCGTATCTCTTGAATTTTCATTATTCAGTTTCAAGAAGACCATAACGGTTTCGGGTACGGTGATCCGAGTCGATCCAGCTGGATTTGCAGTAAATTTTGATAGTCCGATCGAGATTTTAACGTGCAATGAAGGGATTTTGCCGTCGATGGAGAGTACGCGTGATTTATTATTCATTGTGTAAGGACAGGCCATCAGACCGGATTTGAAAGGGCGGCTGAGCAACATAAGCGCCTATTCATGGCCACTTCCATCTCATCTTTGACGTTGCGGATTCCGACATCCGTGGGGCTTTTCATTCCATATTCATCGACAATCTATCTGAATGCCTATGTGAATGACGGTGTTCTCGGTACCGGGGAACGATTGTCGGATGCATCCTTCTTTTGGGTCAAGCGCATGGCCAAAACGTCTCCTCCAATTCGCCTATTCGTCCGATCGTCGGCGACACTAAGCTGATTCGACCAGACGCGGTATGGCTACCCTTACCCGTGTGCCTTCACCCAGGGTGCTGGTCAGTTCGATATTGCCGCCATGGGCTTCCACGATGGCTTTGCAAAGGCTCAAGCCTAATCCGTAGCCGCCTGTTTTTCTGGACCGTGAGTGATCCACGCGGTAAAAGGGGTGGAACAGGTGGGGCAGATCCGCTTCGGGAATTCCCTCACCGCCGTCTTCAACGACGATGTCGAGGGTCGCCGGTGTCTCCTGTAACGATATCCTTACGGCGGCGCCGTCTGCCGGGGTGTATTTCATGGCGTTGTCCAACAAATTGCGCAACACCGTTTTCATTTTTTCCGGGTCCGCTGTGACCGGAGCCGCGCAGAGCGAACCCGGATCGATGCCCGGTGATCGTGAATCGAACTCCGGCAGCAGTGAACTGACCAGATTCCCCATGTTCACGGTTGTCTGATTTAGGGTAGTGGCGGCATGCCGCAGGCGCGCCGATTCCAGAAGGGCGGTTACCATGGCTTCCATCTCACGTAGGTCGACGCGCAACGACTCGCGCGCCTCGGCATCATCGAGAAATTCCAGTTGAACCTTCATTCGGGTGATGGGGGAACGCAATTCATGACTCACATCGAGCAACAGTTGTTCCTTGCTGCGAATCAATCGCTGCATCCGGGCTGCCATGGCGTTGAATGCGACCGCCAGGTCACTCAGTTCACTGGCCCCTTTCTCGGGAATGCGGTGATCGAGTTTGCCCTCACCGACTTCGTCTACCCCGGTTTTGAGTACGCGAAGGGGAAAAAGCGTTTGGCGGATGATGAAATAGGCGATGCCGAGGATGGTCAGCATGGCCAGGGCCAGCGCCACCAGAAACCCAATTGCCAATTCAGTGCGACGCGGCTCCCGGGGGACGATGAAGCTCAATTTCCCGCCCGCATGGTCCAGACGGATGAAATGGTGCCCCTTGGAATTACCGAATGTCAATCCATCTGAAGAGTGGTGGACCCAGGCACGATCCAGATTGAAAAACCGCGGCAACGCCCCCGTCTGCCATGTCTGGCGCGGATGGTCGAAGCGAATCACCATGCCACTTCGCCGGGCGATTTCCCGGGCCCGGCTCTCGTCCGGCGGATCGCCCAGATCCTGTTTCAGGTAATCGGCATAGAGCATCAGATTGCGATCGAAGGCGCTCTCACTATGGATGCGGATCATGATGAATCCGGCGATCACCATAACGGTAATGGCCAACCCGGCTGCCAGGATCGTCACCAACAGCCGCGTAAACACGGATCCGAAAAGCTGCTTAAATCGAGGGCGCATCATCGTCTGATTCCCGCGCTATGAACAGGTAACCGGTTCCCCATACCGTTTTGATGAAATGCGGATGCTTGGGATCATCCCCCAGTTTTTGCCGCAAACGGCTCATGGTGATATCCACCACCCGATTGAAACAATCGCTGTCGATACCACGCAAGGTCTGCATGATCTCGTCCCGGTCGAGCACCCGGCCCGCATGCCGGACGAGCAGATCCAGGGCGGCAAATTCACTGGTCGTCAGCCCCACGTCGTGGTCGTCGAGAAATGCCTGACGACGCTGGTAATCGATGCTTAACGACCCGAAGCATCGGCGGGGATTCTTTCCCGTGTTGCTTGTACGGCGCAGCACCGCTTGAATACGGGCCACCAATTCGCGCGGTTCGAACGGCTTGGGCAGATAATCGTCGGCCCCCAGTTCCAGGCCCACCACCTTGTCGGTCAAATCCCCCCTGGCGGTGAGTATGATGATGGGCACCGTACTGGTCTCGCGAATCCGCTTGCAAACATCAAAGCCATTCATTCCCGGCAGCATGACGTCCAGGATGATTAGATCTGGCAAAACCATCCTGACTTTTTTCAGCCCTTCATCAGCGTCGATGGCGGCATAGACCTCGTAGCCGTAATCCCTAAGGAACCGCTTGAGGAGGTAATTGAGTTTGTCGTCATCATCGATGACTAGAATGGTCCGGGCCATTGGGGATTTCCTTGTTGCTGTGTGAAACCACCCGATTGCGATTCGATACAGCGCATCGGGCAACCGATCATGGTCGCATTATTTCTGGTAGCAGCTTTTCGCGTGATTGAAAAGCCGATCCGGCAGGTATCCCAGCTGCCTGCCGGATGGAGAGAAACACTAAACCGGAGCGAATCACCGATGCGGGAGCCATTCCATCGGAGATTCAACCCCGATAATACTACCGCATACTCAAGCGACAACCGCCGGAAGAGCGGTCTTCGATATGGACGGCGACCTTTTCGCGCTGTTCCGGTGTGAGGATGCCGTGAAAGGCGATGACCCGCTCGGCGACAAAGTCAGCCATCTCGTGCATCGTTTCCAGCTTCTCGGCAATCCGTGCATCGACGATTTCCCTGTCGATCGTATCCTGCCGGATTGTATCCGCCAGTTCCTGCATCCGCTGCTCACGCCCTGCATGCATGGCTTCTGCCTTCTCGGCGATTTCTCCGGCCAGCCGATCCAGTTCCGCCTTCTGGGATTCCGTCAGCTCCAGCCGGGACGCCATGCGTCCGGTTATCGCGGCCAGGGCGAATTCGTCGAAGCATTGGTGATGGGTTCCGTGCTTGCATGCCGCTAAACCGCCCGTGAGGATGATTGCACCGATGGTAATGAAAATGATAAGGTTTCGTTTTTTCATGGCTGCCTCCTTGTGGTGGGTTATGAATGGTCGTATCGACCGTTGTAATATCCTGGATACACCTGTAATATCCTGGATACACCCATTCCTGGAAAGGCGCTTTTCAGCGGCGTATCAGTTTGTATCAACTTGTATCGCCCTTCGGCGGTAAGGCCAGTGGAAAAAAATAATTCTCCAAGATTTCGACGGGTTCGGGTTGGCTCACGAGGCAGCCCCGCTGGTGCATATCTTAGGTAGTGTCCATCCAGAAATGGCCAATTTGCCAGATATCGGCGTTGCGCGAAAAATTTAATCCTCGGAATATCAACTATATGCCTGTGGTTAAATTTTTCGGGCGCCTTGATCTCAGCCAAATTTTCCTATTTCTGGATGGACACTGCGTAGGGATATCCCAGGCAATCTTTTCAAAAGGCAAGAAGATACGTTTTGCGCGCAACCCTGATATCGTGCAAATTGACCATTTCTGGATGGGTACTAAACTAGGATAAGATGAATTCAGCGTTGTCTATGTGGGAAGGTAGTTTCTCAATAAATTATGGCATCCTGGATTATTCAAAAAAGCAGCTTGAGACCGAAACGAAATTCATTGTCATACAGATCCTTATCCCCGTCATCCGAACTAAATGTCAGGTCGTAGGCATTGTATTCCGTAATGATGGCGGCATTGTCGATGATGAAGACGGCCACACCAAATGTATAAATGAATACGTTTTCGGTATCTCGGAAAGACAGAATCTGGGGGGCGTATGCCGTCCCGGCATAGATTTCGATGGGGATGTAAATCAGTTCCCGAGAAAACGTATACGATACCCTTCCGGAAAAAGCCAAGGCTCCCACATCGCCGGAGACGTGGATTCGTTCGGCATCTCCCAATAGGCCCCTGAAGCCAATTTCGAACCCCAAACCGGGTAACATCGTCTCGCTTCCAACGGCTAAATCGAGGTCCAGCCACTTGTATTCCACATTGTCCTTATCCGTGTAAAGTCCGGCCCCACCCACCTTCCAATAGCCGTTCATCGAATGCTTTTTGTATTGCAAGCTTCCATTGATGGAGTTTTCCCCCACGGTCAGTTCGGTCTCAAAATCACTCGCGAAGGACCACCCGACCATGGCCAGTTCAAACACAACTACAAAAAGCAAAATTCTGCTCATCTTCTCTCCCAGCGAATCATCTGACTTTTTTGGTGCCCCCGGCAAGAATCGAACTTGCGGCACATGGATTAGGAATCCATTGCTCTATCCACTGAGCTACGGGGGCGATTTTGTTTTAATACAAAATGTTACGAGTTTTTTTTCGACTCTCGTTTTATGTACTGAAATTATCATTGCCAGGCTTTCAGGCATGTCCGAGCATCCCCTGTTCCTGGCTGCCGTCCGCCTGAAATCGTGGAAGTGTCTTAAGCCAATCTTGGCGTCTTTGCAAGCTTTTTCCCAGGCTTTGTCAAACCGCTTTATCCTGTCTTTTCGGGATCTATTAATGAAGACACTCCTTATCATTATATTATAAAGTCGGCTTGTAGGTGTTGCTTAATTTTCTCCGATGAACTGAGGGCTTGACATTGGTTTCCAACAGCATTCGTGAATTAAATTAGGTGGATGGAAGTGCCGGACATCCAAGCTGGACCAATAATTATTCAATAAACTTAACGTTTTCATTAGCTCTATTTAGAAACATTCCTACTCTTGCATATCCTCTTTTTGGTAACGTTTGGGTTGATAGATGCCGCCTTATTAACCGTTTTCGTTCGGAAATATCTTCCAGGTATGTAATTGTCACCATTGTCTTGTCACCGCACAGCCGTGAATATTTTTTCCCAAAATAATAATGCCCAGGAGATAACAGCATGGCGTCAGTTACTTTCAACATCTCATCATCTATCCGAGATATAAATGTCCATGTCTGCCATGTTTTTCCAGAGCGTTGTATAGCCGATTGATCAACGAGTAATCCTTTAAAATTTTCCTTTACGGTTATGGGGAGCCAGATACTTTGATCTTGTATCTTTTTTATGGTGATCATCACACCTATTGAAAACTTGTCATCCTTTGTAAACAGATAGGTGGTAACTTTATAATCGGCTTCACCGATTTCATATTTCCATTCTATTTTATTGCGGCCTTCATATTTTCCGGCATAAACTAAATCGTCAGCAATATCTAAATGGATAGATGGATTCCTTAATATAAAAATATTTCCATCATTTATTTCTTCCTTCATCTGCATCATCGTGCAACTAACAACGACTACCGGAATAAAAACTATAAGTATCAAACGAATAAATTTCATTTAATATTCCTTTATCATTAAATACTTACCTTCCTATCCCCGTTACGTAAGCGTTCACAGGGCACCTCATCTGCTTTGTTCCCGGGCACTTGAAGTACACAGGGTACGTCGGCGTGCCCGGCGCCGAGCACCTGAGGCACCCTGTAAACGCTTACCAGACAGTATTTTATAATCCGTTGGCCATTTCAACCCCGTGAACATGTACCCTGTTACTATCCAATTGACTTGATGAGAACCCAGTGGGGACATACAAAAAGAACAAAAAAGCATACGAGATGTCGATAAAATCAGATAGGAAAAACGCGTAAAAATAGTTGCGTATTGAGCATTACATTAATGAACGTGCTTGCAGAATGAAGGTGTTATTAAAATCCAAATAAGCACTAATAGGATGAACGGTTAAATGTGACCAAGATCGGTGGGCGAGCACTGTTAAGTAGTCAATCGTCAATATAAACGATTAGTTTGTTGCATTTGCTAATTACTATATTAGATTGGACGGATGACGTCAATAGGTAAGTTCTGGAATATGTTTGGAGTTTCGAGCAGGTGGACCATGCTGGCGTGTTTCCCACAGCCCCCATTGCGTCAATATCTTTTTGATGATCTGATCGTGTTTGATGAAGGCGGTGATCTTTTAATGAAGGTACCACCAACACGATTGCAAATGGCTCCCTGTTAATCTGGCCGCCCATCAGGTATGAGAGCCTGGCCGACCATTCAATACAGGCCACTAGGCTCCAGTCCTGAAAATGCTCAGAGACACAAGGGAGAATGAAAAATGGGAAAACGTAAAAGGAAGTGGCCCAAAGGCATGAAGCCCAAGCTTCACCAACTTTACAACGCCTACAATCGGAGAAATCATACCACCACCGATGGTATCATTGAAAATGAAGTCCTCAATAATCTTAGCACGTTGTCCAGTTTCTGGGTACCACCGCCGTTGAAAATACGGGTTTTAAATTGCCGCTGAGATTGTAAATACCCGGTACTCATGCTGTATTCGCGCAAATTTTTCAACGAGATTACATGATCCCGTCTATCACAATATTTGACAGAAGTAGGCGGCGCAAGGTACGCTCATATTGTTCGTAGGCTTAATTTGCTGATAAAGAATTTTTTCCAACTACGATGGTCGGCTTTAATCGTCTATTTTATATGTCGATTTGGAATGGTATTAAGACGTCATTATTATATGAATATTATACCCGATTGCCATAGGGGATGAACATGGAACTTCGTAAACTTCCTGATCAGTTAGTTGATAGTGTTTATAGTCCTGATCTTGACGATATTGCATTTGAACTTTCAGAAATCGGACTTGATCAGCTTCTAGATAAGGGTTTTTTAAAAGAACTTCCTGTTGTTGGTGTCATCGCGAGAATATTCAAAGGAAGCCTCGATATGCGAAACCGCATTTTCCTGGCAAAGGTTGCAAAATTTCTGTTTAGCTTGAGACGCGTAACAAAAGAACAAAATAAAGTGTTCGAGGAAAAAATCCGAAATGATCAGAAATTGAAGAAGAATGTCGGACAAACATTGGTCCTGATATTAGAACGTCTTGATGACCTAGAAAAGCCTGACATGGTAGGAAAATGCTTTGCTTGTTATCTATCCAATAAAATAACATTTTCACAATTCAGAAGGCTTTCTCGCGCAATTGATCTTGCTTTTATAGATGATCTAAATGCTTTGATTGGGAGAGCTGTTGAAAGTAATGAATTCCTTAATAATCCAGAAGAAAACCTTGCTAAAACTGGATTTATAAAGTTTCATGGAGGTGGAGAACTGGGCGGCTCTGATGAAATTAGTTATTTGCTTTCTCCATTAGGGCAGCTTTTTGTCGATATCATGAATGATAAATTGGATAGTGTTGTGACGTTATACTAATCGACAAATTAGTTCTTAGCATAAATTCTAAAGTTCAAGCCAAAATGGGAAAGGATGAAATTATAGGACATCAACAATACATTAGCGAAGGATAACGGAATAAATGCTTCCAATCCAAACCCTTTATCATAATTTGGGTTCCGATCCAAATAAAACTGGATCTCTTTTTTCTTGCTATTAATCAGTTGTCGTCTGTCCAGATCGGACTCTCTTGTAATCCATCCAATATTTCTAACAAAAGGGGTGTTCTTGTCTATTTCTTTTAAATGAAATTCAGTTGCCAAATCGAGCATTAATGTTTTTATTCTCACTGGCGTTTTATATCGATAGTTAGGATATAGCTTATAAACATTCTTGGCAGCAGAATAATACATAACTGGATGTACAAAACAGCCCAACACATAAACTTTTCTGAACAGATATCGTAATTTAGTTAACAGACCAACTTTGATTATTTCAGTGATAACATTATGTTTCCTTCTGTAGTCCGGTAGAATTCCAGCTTCACCTCTTATTATAATAACTGGCTTTTGATTAATCTTCTTTTCAAAATGATGAAAAGAAAAATAACCCACTAATTCTCCCACAATATTCTTAAACATGTGTATTTCTGTGTGCTTTGCTGTAGGGAAAATAACATAATGGATAAATGTATCTCTGTCTAATCCATCAAATATCTTATAATGTAAATTGTAAAGTGATTCAACAAGATTATTTAGTTTATCTTTCGAAATTTTCTTTGGTTCAATTGATATAACCTTTACTTTTTTTTCTGGCTTATAATAGAAACGAATCATTTTCATGAATATTAGGTTCCGTCGTTTTATGGCCCGGCTGTTTTCATCGTTTTGATCTCCTGCATCAATACTAAAACGTTTGATTTACAATGCCGGTTTTTAAACTTATCGAAGATGCATCCCGAATTAAATCTACTGAATAAAGAAAGTAACCCAATAATATTGTGATTTTTTGGATTTGAGAAATCGATATTATGTATTTAAAAATCAATTGATAATCTTTAGTGGCTATAGAGAGAAACCAAGCTACGGGCAAAATTAGCAAAAATTTCTTTATTGAATTTGCCTGCCTTTACTTCATCGCGTAATAGCCCCAATGCTTTTAGCGGTTCCATCGAATTGCGATAAGGTCGATCATCTGCGGTTAATGCTTCGTAACAATCTATGATCCCAACAATTTGAGCTGTTTCAGAAATATTTCTCAGTTGATTTGGGTAACCACTTCCATCACATTTCTCATGATGCTGCAAGGCCGTTGTTCTAATTTCCAAATCAGTAAATTTGCAAGTAGATAATATATTATAGCCTAAGGTTGTATGACGCTTAATGGTTTTGAATTCTTCGTCTTCAAGGCGTCTATTGGCCTTCAGAATCGCTGGATTAATTTTAGTTTTACCAACATCATGTAAAAGCGCACTTACACCAAGGATTTTTTTCTGGGCCGATGTAAATCCTATTGTATTAGCATAGGCCAATGAGAGTGCCATAACATTTATTGAGTGAATAACGGTGGTATAATCAATTGCCGATATATCAATGATGTTCCTTAAAACATGAGTTTCATGAGTATATTCACGAACAAGTATGGCAACTGTTTTCGATACCCCTTCAAGGCTACCGCTACGAGGTTCCGACAAGGTTTCTTCGACAATACAACCCAATGTATATCGAATCTTATCAGCCTTACCAGTGATGATATATTCTTCTAATTTTTCATTAAAAGCTTTTTGAACCTCTTTAATACCCGCGATTTTGTCGCTTTTTTTAATGAATAAGACGTCAGGGTGTTTGCCCGTTGTTATGCGCATTTCATCAAGTGTTTCACCCTGTTTCTTATAAAGGACAAACTTATCAGGCAATGACTGAAAAAATAAAGGAACCGATCGATAGTATTGAAGTTGTGTGTTTCTGGCTCGAATGAATTCTTGGGTGATCATACTTCTATTGCCTCAAAGAATCGAATATGGACCATCGGCGCCCGACACTGCCGTTGGCTTTACCATCTTTAGCGTTAACCATTATTTATCGGTTATTTATAGCAACGCTCGGATCGTATTCACCACGGAATTTGCATTTTTCATTATATTCATATTGACCGAAAGGTCATTAAATAATTGTAATCGCCAATATCAACGGTTTTTACCTTCTTAAATTTGTATCCGGTGACCATTTTATCAACTTCATCTTCAGACAACCGAATTGAGATTGGTGGCCCTGGTGGTCCTTCAATCTTTTTAAATTCTATAATGGCAAAGTGTCCATTAGGTTTCAGAATGGTTTTGACCTGCTTCAGGACGGCATCCGTTCTGCCGGCCTCTTCAAAATCGTGTAACACAGTCGCCATCAGACATAGATCAACACTGTAATCATCGATATCAATTTGTCTGGTCGCGTCTGCCAGAAGCGGCAGGATATTTGTGCCGCGTTTGGTATCAATTTCCTGCTGCAACAATTGAAGACCTTCTTCCCAGAGGTCAACCGCGTAAACCAGCCCTTCATCACCAACAATCTCGGATAAAAATATGGAATACGCACCTTTGCCACATGCCAAATCAATGGCAACCGATCCCGGTTTCAACGGTAATTCGTCCGTCAATACATTCGGGTCAATCAACTCAAAGCTGCTTTTACCGGCTCCTTTTGGCTTTTTTTGTATATCATTCATCTCTTAAAACTCCCTATATGTTGATTCATATGGTTCAGGATTATTTATCATTGTTCCATCATTTCAACCAGAAACGCAATTATTAGCGTATGCTCTACAACAAGTGTTATGTGCTTGGCAAGGATATCCTTAAACACGACCGATTAGAATACATCATTCAAATTTTTCAATATTTTATTAGACCTATCCATTCTCGAGTAAAGATATTCACCTTCCGTTGATCCGCTATCATTCAGGGGATCGACACGTATAGAAACTAACTAATTTCAGAGCACCTTACCTCTGTGAAAAATAAAACGACACCAGCGTGGTTTCAAACATCACTATTTACTAACTCATAGGTGAGACGTAAATTACTTCCGGGATATTCTATCTCAGCCTTGTTGAGTTCGTCTAAAAGTGAGGCGATCGATCGATTGTCCGCCGGCGTCGAAGCATTGTGAATCCGAACAAGCAAACGATTGTTTTCCATATCGGGCAATAGGTCGGCATCGGTGACGAACAGCCCTTGCAACAGCCGCCTGGCATCGGACATATCCACCGTTGGACCGAGCAACATTGCCGCCATGGCCGTCTCCGCCCGATAGGCGATCATGCGCACGGTGTCCATCAGTCGCTTGCGACCCGGTAGCAGACGATTGAACTTGTCCTTTTCCTCAAGTTCCCCCCAGGTGATGTGTTTTGGCGTCTGTTTCAACTGTTCTTTCAACGTTGCCAGCTGATGTTCATGCTGGTCGATATCTTCCAGCAGCTCGCTTTTTCGCTTCAGCCATTTTTGGTATTTCTCCGGATTGGTTTCGCTTTCCGGGTGCATGGTCATTTCGCTAAAGCGTGATCGGCGGTAGCGCAGCCGGCTTTGTACCTGATTACGTCTACGGTTCAGTTCCCGCCAGCTGGGGTTGACCACTTTTTCGGTGTCAGGAATCTCAACGACGCCATATTCACAAAGCATATCAATTTCAAAGTGTTGCTTCATATAGCGAAAGAAGTTTTCCTGACACCACCGGGTAAACATGCGTACCGCCAGCTGGGTATGCGGCAGATCGTAGGCAGTGCTGATCAGACTGGTTTGATGACCCGAATCGGTCAGCTTGCGAACCTCTCGCACCCAAAACGCGTTCTTGCCCGAGCCCAGCAAACTGCCTATTTCGGCCACACGCATGGTGACCGTCTCGCCGCCGGGCATGATCACGGTTTTTTCCTCAAACCAACTCTCCGGCCACGGTTCGGCCGGGTGCTTATGATAGGTGATGCAGGCAATCCGATGCGTGCGCCACATCCTGGCAAAAAAGTCCGGGCTGTAGCCCTCCCGGTCGAAAACCAAAACGAAGCGACAAAGATGGGCGTTGGCTGCCAACGCCTTTTCATCAGGCTGATTGGGAACCTCGTCGAGCAGCCGTGGTACGATGTCGTGCTCGAGGACTTGGATAAGTCCGGGATCGATTGGCTTTTCGATCAGGAAAAAAGGCCGGCCGATGGCATCGTTGACCCAATAATCGGTCGTGCCTCGCAAACACAGCCGCTGCCGGGTGACATAGCGCCGCGGTAGTTTGGTCAGCTTGCCGTGATAAACGCGAACATGGCCATCGACGTAAAGGGTGCCGGCCGCATCGGGCTGGGCCTGCATCCAGTGCTTGCTAAGATGCGCGGCCCATATCTCGGCCGCATTAGCCTCACTCAACGTATCCATTTTTTTTCGCAGGCACCGTGCTTCCGGAACGCGATCCAGACCCAAAAGCTTACCGAATTCACCCGGCGGATTCTCGCGCAAGCGTTCAACGCTCTTGATCCGGCAAAGCGTCATGAAGGCCAGCACCAGCAAGATCTGGAAAATGGTGTAATACCCGCGGATCTTTCCCAAAAGCGTTTCAGCGCCTTCCAAAATACCGTTGGCCAAAAGCGCTGGCACGGCACACAAAATCCCTGCTTTGGGGACATCCAAGCAGGGCTCGAACCGCACTTGCGCTTCACCTTGACCCATTGAGGCCAAAGCCCGATCCAAAACTCGCGTGCAGGCCGTACCCATGCCCTTGGCCGCGGCCGCATCCACCGCGCTGCGCGATGATTTATCCGTGCCCGCCTTGGGTGTGGGTAGTTCGACAGATTGGCGCTCGTGCAAGCGTCCGTCGTTGATGGCCTTGCGGAAGGTATCGAGCTTAACACCTAATTGCTGAGCGGCATCGTGACGCGTGACGCCATGATCCAAAAGGGCCTGGGCTTGCTCGAGCATCTTCGGTGTCAGGATATGGCCTTTACGGCCACCTGGCTTTCTTTGAAAGAAAGCCTCTGGGCCTCCTTCTCGCAGTTTTTTCAGTGCCCGGTTGACGTTGCTTTTGGAAACACCGAAGGTCTCAATAATATCCTTGTGACGGCACGTTCCAGCGTTGATCATCATCGATGTAACCATCCTGAACAGCCGGTGGTCATCAGCAGCATGCGAATAGATCGGAGTTAACCCCATAAAGTAAGTCCATCGATCCTTGCTTCGATAAACGGACACCAGATCGCTGATTTGTGTGACGCCTTCTGGTATCAGCGGAAGAATTAATTGGGGCATGACACCTTCCTTATTGCTTTAACTACAGTGCAGTAAAATTTAAAGCTCTAATTATCAGAAAGGTATCATTATTATATTCCTGAAGAAAAATGAACATTCTTTTTTACTTGGAATAATAAGCGCATGAAATGCCAGCTAAAATTTAGTTTTTAACTCGTCAATGCTTTTGTAGGAAATCAAGTGTTCTGAATTTGAGCGATTAGTGAACTAATTGAATAGAATTGAGGCATTTTGGCATTTAACCAAACAGGTGAGTATCAAATTGCATAAAAATGCTTAACTGATAAGGGCTAACGGCTAATTAGTGTCCGTCCATAAATTGGTCTTTTCAGCGGCGTGCAGAGAAGTAAAAACGGGGCAACGAAGGGAAGAACTTCTCCAAGGCACTGCAGACTGAAAAAAGCAGGCAAATATGGACATATGCTCTATAAAAGAGCTCCTCTGGGCGCACCTTTCCCCTCGTTATCGATAACCGGCTTTTTCCTGGCTGCGCAGCTAAGCAGCAGCCAATTGCTTTCGCGCGATTGTCAGCAGGTTGGCCGCAACCACTGACGAAAGCACATAACTTTTGAAAGCACGAAAACCTTTCCAGGTGCACCGGGTCAAGCCGAAACTGCGTTTGAGCCAGGATATGCCCGATTCGATCCCGGCGCGGAATTGGCGAAGCTTTTTATACACATAATGACTGCGACACATGTCGGTTTCTTTAAGACCTCGCTTTTTGGCAAAGCAGACATCTCTGATCCCTTTGGCTTTGGCAATGCGCAGATTACCTTTGGATGCAAAGCCACCGTCCAGGGCTACTTTCAGTGGGTAACGTCCATAGACCTGATTCTGGCGGTCCAGCATCTGTTCAACCAGTGTACTGTCTGCGGGATTGCCCTCGAGAATGACACAATCAAGGATAAGGTTCGAGGCTCCCCCGGTCAGGCAAATCTTATGACCATAATGGTTTTCCCGGCGGTCTTTGATGATGATGTCGGTATGGTCTTCGAAAATTGAAAACACCTTTTGGTCGGCCGGCACGCTTTCGCCTTGAATAACCCGGCGGTAAGTCTGGTCGTAGACCTGACGGGCCAGATCACCATAATGTTTAATGGCGTCCAGTAAGCCGAGCAATTCAAAATTAGCGGTGCAGCGTCTGCTTATAATTTCCTCGGCTTTGATCGCGTAGCCGATGGTCTTTTTGGTGACCTTGAGAAGGTCTTTATACGGGGACAGTCGTTGTTTCTCCCCATTGGCGTATTGGATGGCGGTCATCCGCTTTTTCGCACGGCGACGGTGATCCGTGAAAATGATTTTGATTCTGAAGTCATCCCGGAGTTGGGTCAACAACCGCGTAAGCACACGCACTGAGTCGTACAACTGCATGGAATCACATGGCAGGTGGATGTTGCTCTCGACGACGGTACAATCAACCCGGGTCTTTCGGCCTTTTTCAATGTTGTTGTCTTTTGCATATGCCAACAGGTCCAGGGAGATCAGCTCCCAAGTCCCCGGACGGATCCTTTTGATATTTTCATTCAGGGCAGATTTCTTGAAACCCTTATCGAAAATACCAATTCTGCAAAATCGTCTGAGCGATCTGGAGTCAGAGATATGAAATGCCAAATCTTCATAGGTGAAGTTGAAAAGCTTCATCACGATCGCGGCCCGGGTTACCTGCTCGGCGCTCATCCCATTAGCACCGGTTCGGTGACGTTCTACCTTCAGATTACCGTTGAGATCTTGCAGAACATGATCGTAAATGGTAGAAGTATCGTCAAGGATGTTGCTGATCATCTCCAGCTCTATTTCTTTGGGATGACCTGTGGGAAGATCGATCAGCGGCATTTGTTTTTGTTGTTTTTCGCGCATTTTGTGTTGACCCTTTTTCTTGTTTATGTAGTTTTTTTAAGTGTTTGGCAAAATACTTTATACTACACATGGTGAGAAAATTCCAGCACAAAATGCGCTTTTTTTATTTATTCCAGTTACTTATTTTCGTGGATGGACACTAATTAATAAAAGCTAACCGCTCATCTTGGCCAATACCAAGGCGCGGTTGGTCACCCATATCCCAACTCGCTACGAGCAGATAACGGGCTATTAAGTTTCAATGCTATACGGCTTCCCCGGAAGATGGTATCTTAACGGGTACTCTTAACTTTGAAGGTGATATAATGAAAAGATATTACGCGTTACTGCTGGCGCTATCCCTGCTCCTAATCCCCCGGATGCCAAGCGCTGAATTCCCGCAGGTTGAATGGCGGCCCGTCAACTACGAACAGACGATGGCACTTGCGGCCGGGGTCGATGCCCGGCGTTATCCCAATGCCGATGTGGTGGATCTGGCGCGCAAAACCTTCGTGCACTACCAGGCCGACGGCCGTTATGACGAATATTATGAGCTCTACGCCAAAATTTTAAGCGAAAAGGGCCGCAGGCAATTCCGCAGCGTTTCCTCATCCTTTACCCTTCCTTACAATGAAACCGAGTTTAAGGTGGTTGAAGTCATCCACCCGGACGGCCAACGGGTTGCCGTTGACCTGGAGCGGAACTCCCGGGTAACGGTTGAACAGTCCCAGATGAACACCAATATCTACAATCCCAACAGCCGTATTCTGAGCGTGACCCTTCCCGAGGTGCAGATCGGAGACACGGTACACTTCATCATGTATGACCGGTTTGCCAGGGTCAGGGTGCCGGGCACCTTCAGCGATTTTGTCACTTTCGAAGGCGAACGCCCCCTTATTCGTGCAGAATATACCGTGGCGGCGCCCACGGCCCTGCCCCTGAAAAGCATTGCCCTCAAATCCGAGATAGCGGGCAGTGTCAGTTTTACCCAGCAGAATCACGATAACCAGATCCTCTATCGGTGGACCGCCCGTGATGTGCCCAGGGCCTTTGAAGAACCGGATATGCCGCCCCTCTATACTCAGGCCCAGCGCCTGCTGGTCAGTACGGTCGAAGACTGGCAGGCGCTGTCCCGATGGTACTGGCAACTGTGCAAACCGGCAATTGAAGATGACACGCCGGAGATGGTGGCAAAAGTCAGGGAAATGACGGCGGGCATAGACGATCCCATGGAAAAAATACGTCGGCTATTCCGGTGGGTGTCCCAGGAGATCCGATACCTGGGCATCACGGTTGAGGAAGAGGCTCCCGGTTATGAGCCCCATCCCGTCAGCCTGACCTTCAACAGCCGGGCCGGCGTCTGTCGGGACAAAGCCGCACTGCTTACGGCCATGCTGCGGCTGGCAGGATTGGACGCCTATCCCGTGCTGATGATGAACGGTCCCCGCAAAGATGAGGAGGTGCCCCAACCTTACTTCAACCACGCCATCACCGCAGTTCGCCTGGAAGAGGGATCCTATGTGCTCATGGATGCGACCGATGAGAATACCAAGGAACTGCTGCCGGCTTATCTCAATGATCAGAGTTACCTGGTGGCCCGGCCCCATGGCGATATACTGCGCACCAGCCCGGTGGAGCCGGCTGCAAAAAACATGATGCAAATCCGTTCCCATGGCCAGTTTAGGGACAACGATCTCCTGGTAGATTCGATCCTGGAATTTAAAGGGGTCAACGATAATGCCTACCGGGGATTCTTTGCCCGCCTGAATGCCCATGAATTGCTTGGATTTTTTGAAAAAATTATCAAAAACAGCGCGCCGACAGCTATTTTGGAGGCCCTGTCCGTCTATCCGGCCAACATGCAGGATACGTCAATTCCCCTCGAGGTGAGGCTCTCACTCAACGTCAAGGACTATGGCATTGAAGCGGACGATATGACCGTGCTGCCCGGCCTGCAGATGGGAGAAAGCCTGGGCATGCTCAATTATACCCTGGGAGATATGGGGCTGAAGCAACGTAAGTACCCCCTGTTGACCGGCCATACCTGCGGGGTGGATGAAACACTGGAAATTGATCTGCCGGACAGGCTGCAGGGTCAGATAATCCTGCCCCGCCCCGGTGAGGCCAGCCATGCTACCCACATCTGGCAGCAGAATACGGTCCTGACCGGTGGACGGTTGATCAGTCACGAGCGGTTCACCCTCGATGTGACCGAATTTCAGCCCGAGGAATATGCGGCATTGCAACGAACCCTGGCCGCCGTGGCCGCTGCCAGGGCCTGCAAGATTGTGATCACCACCCCGGCAGACCATCTCTCAGGCAACGATAATGCTGTTATTCTTGAGGATATCAACCGCTTCGAGGTTGAGTCGGACGGGGCCTGGACCGAGATTAAAACACTCAAACTCAAAATCCTCAACTATGCCGGTCGCAAGCGCTTCGGGGATGTGCACATCGCCTTTAATCCGGCATGGGATGCGGTGACCGTTGAGCAGGCCGCCGTGACCACGCCCGACGGCCGTACGCTGGAAGCCTCGAAAAAAGAGATCAACCTGATGGATGCCCCGTGGGCCGGCATGGCCCCGCGCTACCCCGCATCCAAAATCATGGTCGTCAGTCTGCCGGGCATCACCGAGGGCTGCCTGATTGACCTGAAGGTGCGCAAAAAAAAGACCGGACGCCCCTTCTTCAGCATCAACGAAGACTATATCGTCGCCCACCGCCCGGGAAGCAGAACACGGGAGCCTCGCTTTTATCTTTTTGCCGACGGTGTTTTCGGCAGTGATGTGCCCGTGCGTGACAAACGGGTTCAGATTGTGATGCCGGCCGCCATGGCACTCCATGTCCACAAAGTCGATCCCGGATCCGTGATTCAATCGGCGGTTAAGATCGGCCCGCACGGTTCCCGGGAATACAGCTTTCAGGCCACCGATATGGCGGCACAACTACTTGAAACAAACATGGTTCCGGGCTACAGCCGCCACCCGGTGGTGCATGCCTCAACCGGAAATCCGGAAGACTTTGCCCGGGAACTGAACCGGATGCTGGTTGAAGCGGCAGCGCCTGATCCCCAAATTAAAACCCTGGCCATGGACCTGGTCAACGGCATCAATGATACCCGGGACCGCATCCGCGCAATCCGGGACCATGTCTCGTTAAATGTAAACGACATTCATTGGAACATCTTTGATATGCCCCGAGTCTCTCCTGCCGCCGAAACCCTGGGGAGCGGCTACGGAAATTCCTGCGATCGGGCGGTATTGCTTTTCAGCCTGCTGGAGGCGGTGGGACTCAAGCCGGAGTTTGTGCTGCCGTCGAGCCTGCCGGAAGCAGGGGCACTGAATCAGCCCTTTGCCAAAGCCCCCAGCCGGCAGATCTATGTTGATCTTCTGGTGAGGGTGAACACCCGGGACGGCTGGATCTACCTGGGAGACACGGACCACTATGCCGCCCCTGGTACAACCGGCTATGCCGGCCACCCCGGCCTGGGGCTCAAAGATGGCCAGAGAATCATGATCCATGAATTATCACAGGATTATGCCAACCACAGTGAAACCCATGTGCAAATGGATCTCGATTCAACGGGTAAGGTCCGGATGACCATCGAGCGCCGTTACCGGGGGACGGCCTATGCCCGGATGAACAAGCGGTTCAGTGAACAGACACCTGAGGAACGAAAACGCTATCATGAGGAACTGATCTCCAGCCTGCGCATGGGCGCACGCCCGACGGGAAGCTATGTAACCGACTTTGAAACCTATCCGGGCGTCGAGCGTTTCTCCATCGAAGTGGATGATTTCGCCGCGCGCCAGGACGGGGTTGTGGCTCTGGATCTTCCTTCCATGATTCGCGGGATTGACGGTGCAGAACGGGATGAACGGTTAAGTCCCCTCTTCAGAGACACGCCCACATCCCTTAAAATCGAAATCTGTCTGCATATCTCCGATACCTTGAGCTTCACCCGGGTGATGCCGGCTGAAAAACGGGCAATCCGGGTTCCGGAACTGGGCCAGATCACGATGACCCGGAATATCCGGGGACAGGAGATGACCATTGAGCAACGGATTGATCTGAATGCCGGCGTGATCACTCCCCGGGTCTATCCGGAACTGGTCAATGCCCGCCATGAACTAGCGGATGCCGCTAATCGCACGGTAATTCTAAAAGTTGAGGGGAACCATACATGAATAGGATAGGACGTCTATTTTATTCCACTGGCGTTAGTCAATCGCCCTGAGACTGGCCTTACTCGGTTTTCACTTTTTGTCCTGGGTAAATGGTGCTGCGGGACGTCAGGTTGTTGATTTCAAGAAAGTGGTTCAATGACATGTTGTGCCTGCGAGCAATCAGATAGGGACTGTCGCCGCTCTTCACATAATAGTAGGCACCACCGGTGGTCGTTTCGGATTTTGCTGTTTCCCCTTGCGGCGAAGGGACCTTGAGAACCTGATTGATGCGTAAACGGGTGGTAGAGAGAGAATTCATTTCCTGAATTTTGCGTGTTGTGGTGCCATATCGATTGGCGATATTCCACAACGAATCTCCCCTTTTGACGACATGGCTCCGATTCCAGGTTCTATTTAAAGCAGCTCCGGAATGAGCCTGACTGACCACCATGCCCCGTTGCGGGATTTTCAGCTTCTTGCCGGCAACGATATAGCTGGATCGGCGCAGGTTATTGGCCCACATGATTTTCTTGACACTCGTATGGTAGCGGCGGGCGATAACCGAAAGGCTTTCCCCTCTTCTGACCCGATGATATACAAAGGCCGGTTGGGGCGGAGACGAGAGCGGCACCTGGGTGATGGCGGCCACCACCAATTCTGATTTTCCGGCCGGCACTCTCACCGTGTATTTGTCGGGTGGTAATACGTTGTAACGAAGCTCGGGATTGAGCTCCTTGAGAGCGTTTAGCGGCGTCTCCAAGGGGACGGCCAGATCCTGAAGATGAACCTGGCGCTGTACGTCGACGGTTTCGAATTCCAAGGGCGGATAGACCTCGATACCGGATAGACCATATATGTCTTGGTTCTCGATGATATGCAGCGCGGCCAGAAACCGCGGGACATACCGGGCCGTTTCATAGGGCAGACGGCCAAACAGGTCCCAGAAATCATCAAGATATTTTATTTTTTGCGTTCTGATGACGTGCAGCACGCGGCCTTCTCCACAATTGTAAGCGGCCAGGACGGTGGTCCAGTCACCGAAAATATTGTGCAACTCCTTTAAATAAGCAATGGCGGCATCGGTGGATTTTTCGAAATCGATGCGCTCGTCGATGTATTGGTTTCTTTTTAATCCGAATTTATAACCCGTAGACGGAATGAACTGCCACAGCCCAAGCGCCCGTGCCGATGATAAAGCCTTTACCTTGAAACCACTCTCGATCAGCGGCAACCAGGACAACTCCTCGGGTAGGCCGGCCGCAGCCAATTTTTCAAGAATCATGGGCCGGTATTTGCCGGATCGCTTGTAGGCCTCGATGAAAAAGCGCCTTTCCGGTCCCGTGGTGAACAGCTTGATCTCTTTTTGAACATTGGTATTGATTTCACGAGGAATGGCGTTGTGGTTACCGTTAACGACAATATGCCGCGAGGCGTAAATTTCAAGTATTCGCTTGGAAATTAAAAAGCGAAGATCTTCTTTTTGTTGAACCAAGCTTGGTGGACCGTCCGCCTCAACGGTCAGTATTAAACTATAAGCCTTATCCAAAGCCTCCAGGGCGCCTTCCAGCTCACCTTTTTGCCAAAACTCCTGAGCGGACTCGCAAAAGTCCAACGCTTCGTCCAGTTGCTGTTGAATATCGATGGGCGCAGGTTCCGCATCACTCATGGCGTGGTTTTCAGATTCGGCCGTTTCAGCGACTTCGACACGATCGAACGGCATGGGGGGGGCCGGTAAACTGGCGATAGCGATTTCATCGTTCTCAGTCGTCTGCATTGCCTGGAACGCGCGTTCATCTGTCATATGTTCCTCGGTGCCGATGGACTGGATGGGCGCGGCGAAATCGTGCCCATTCGCAGCACCCGGTGAGCTGTCGACGGATTGATGGGCGCAGCCGCATAAAACGATAAAAAACGTACAAATATAGGCGAAAGAATCGTTGATTTTCATAAGGCAAAACAATCTGATTTTCTCTTTTAATGACCAGTGTGGCCGTGGGCGAATACCGCTGTCATTTTTGTAAAGCCGTATCTTTAATGGATTTTTACACATTGACAGGCACTATTGTCAAGCCGGTATCATTTTTTGAGAAGAATAATCCGGCTTTCTGTTTTTTCGTTCTGTCCAACAGGCGCGCTATTTTCTGTGAAACCAAACAAATAATCCCTACAATTGGCGATTGCCTGTTGATTTTATAACGATAAAGCAATATTATTAGAGCTTATAGTTTGATTTTTTAATCTTTCAGTCTTAGCTTACCCAAACGAAACGAGGATTTTTCTTTAGTCCCCCAGTTTTGTTGCCGATGCTTCATCACTGTCGATATCGGCAGTTGAGATAAAAAAAAAAGGCGGTCAGGCAATTTTTTGCTTGAAATAGAAAAAAAATGGGTGTAAAAGGCGTCGTTTCAGTCAACCAATCCGGTTCACGATCATCGGCGGTGTGATTGATTTGCTCTTTTAGAACCGCGTTGGCCAGCGTAGCTCAGTTGGTAGAGCTACTGATTTGTAATCAGTGGGTCGGGGGTTCGAGTCCCTCCGCTGGCTCCAGTGATAGCAATTGTTTATATGGTGGGGTTCCCGAGTGGTCAAAGGGAACAGACTGTAAATCTGTCGGCGATGCCTTCGGAGGTTCAAATCCTCCCCCCACCACCAAATTTTTGGGTAAGTTATTGTAGGAGATCCTGAGCCGTAAAAGATCGATATTTAACTACATGGCTTGCTTGTTTGCCGCCGGACGTATTGCGGCAACGCAAACAGAGACGCGTTTATTGTAATGGGTATGTATTAAAAGCGGGAGTAGCTCAGTTGGTAGAGCTTCAGCCTTCCAAGCTGAATGTCGCGAGTTCGAGCCTCGTCTCCCGCTCCATCCGACACGAGACGCCGATCTAAACAGCCTGCCAATTATCGCTCTTTTTTGTTTTTGCGCCTATAAAGCCCACGTAGCTCAGTCGGTAGAGCGCTTCCTTGGTAAGGAAGAGGTTCATCGGTTCAATTCCGATCGTGGGCTCCATTTTCTAACCCGCTTTTCACATATCTAAGATGCTTTAGCCAGAAATTGTCCATTCATGGGAGGTTTTTAAAATGGCGAAGGAAAAATTTGAGAGGACGAAGCCGCATGTAAACGTAGGGACCATCGGTCACATCGACCATGGCAAGACGACCCTGACGGCAGCGATCACGAAGCTGAGTGGTCTGAAGGGCATGGCGGATTTTATCCCCTTTGATCAGATTGACAAGGCACCGGAAGAAAAAGAGCGCGGGATCACGATCGCGACGGCGCATGTCGAGTATCAGACGGCGACGCGTCACTATGCGCACGTGGACTGTCCGGGCCACGCGGACTACATCAAGAACATGATCACCGGAGCGGCGCAGATGGACGGCGCGATTCTGGTGGTTGGCGCGGATGATGGTCCGATGCCCCAGACTCGCGAGCACATTTTGTTGGCCCGTCAGGTTGGCGTACCGCGGATCATCGTGTTTTTGAACAAGTGCGACATGGTGGACGACGAAGAGCTGATCGAGCTGGTGGAGTTGGAGCTTCGCGAGCTGCTGGACAAATACGAATTTCCCGGCGACGACACGCCGATCATCCGGGGCAGCGCATTGAAGGCGTTGGAGTGCGATGATCCGGAGGCCGATGATGCCAAGTGCATTTTCGAGCTGTTGGATGCGATCGACAGTTACATTCCCGAGCCGGAGCGCGATGTAGACAAACCGTTCTTGATGCCGATCGAAGACGTGTTCAGCATTTCCGGTCGGGGTACGGTGGTAACGGGGCGTGTGGAGCGCGGTATCATCCATGTTGGCGACAACGTGGAGATCGTGGGAATTCGTGAGACGACGAAGACGGTGTGCACGGGCGTGGAGATGTTCCGCAAGCTGCTCGATGAAGGTCAGGCGGGCGACAACATCGGTGTGTTGCTGCGCGGTACCAAGCGTGATGAAGTCGAGCGCGGTCAGGTGGTATCGGCTCCGGGTACGATCACCCCGCATACGAAGTTCAAGGCCGAGGCGTATATATTGAGCAAGGAAGAGGGCGGCCGTCACACGCCTTTTTTCAATGGCTATCGTCCGCAGTTTTATTTTCGGACGACCGACGTGACGGGCATACTGAACCTGCCCGAAGGCATAGAGATGGTAATGCCCGGTGATAACGTGGCCATCACGGCGGAGCTGATCACGCCGATCGCCATGGAGAAGGAATTGCGGTTTGCCATTCGCGAAGGTGGGCGTACGGTCGGTGCCGGCGTCGTCAGCGAAATAATCGAATAGTTTCCCAAGGAGTGCCATCAAGTGAGAGTGATTATAACACTGGCTTGCACCGAGTGTAAGCGCAGAAACTATACAACCACTAAAAACAAACGCACAACGCCTGATAAACTGGAGTTCAGCAAGTATTGCCGATTCTGTAAGAAACACACGCCGCATAAAGAAACAAAATAAGTCGGCCAACCGGTGAACGAAGATGTTGCAGGCCAGTAGCTCGAATTGGTAGAGCATCGGACTCCAAATCCGGGTGTTGGGGGTTCGAATCCCTCCTGGCCTGCCAAGCTTTTTTACAGAATTGGGGGCAGCCGCGCTTTCTATGGCTGAAGAGGCTCCGACTATCTACCGTTGAAATAAACGGGGTATAATGGGACGGTTACTTCGAAAAAAAGATCCGAGCAAAAAAATAAAGAAATTACAGGCTGAGGATGGGGCAAACCGCGGCGACGATTCGTCTGACACGGGGGGCGGTTCCCAAGCAGTGGTTCGAAAGCCGTATACACCAATTAGCAAGCCCACGGTTGCCAAAGAAAAAAATACCTTTGATAAGTCCATTCAATTCCTCCGCGAGGTAAAGGTGGAATTAAAGAAGGTGACTTGGCCGTCCAAGAAACAGACCATGGGATCGACGGTGGTGGTACTGGTCATCGTGGCGATTATTTCGCTGTTTCTCGGTGTTGTCGACGCAGGCCTTTCCGGTCTCATCCGTTCAGTACTGCAATGATGCAGGAGCGATCATAGTGGCTAAAAAATGGTATATTGTTCACGTCTATTCTGGCTTCGAGAATAAGGTGAAAGCCTCCTTAGAGGAAAAGATCGCAACGTCACCCAATCCGAGTAAGTTCGACGAAGTCCTGGTTCCGACCGAGGAGATCGTTGAACTGGTGAAGGGAAAGCGCCGGACATCATCCAGAAAGTTCTATCCAGGATACCTGCTGGTGCGGATGGTGCTGGACGACGAAACGTGGCATATCGTGAACAATACGCCGAAAGTAACGGGTTTTTTGGGGGGGAGGGAAAAACCCACCCCAATTTCGGATGAGGAAGCCAACACCATTCTCAACCGAATGGAAGCAGGTAAAAATCAACCGCAGCCCAAGTATTACTTTGAAGCCGGTGATGAAATTCGCGTCATCGATGGGCCGTTCACCAATTTCAACGGTACCGTGGAGGAGGTTAATCCTGAAAAAGGCAAGATCAAAGTCTTGGTAAGCATTTTTGGGCGATCCACACCGGTTGAGCTGGATTTCGTGCAGGTGACGAAACTGTAGAGACAGGGTTGCGGTATACCGATAGGCAATAAATTTAACAGAACTGTAGAGGAATCGATCGAAAAATGGCTAAAAAGGTAATGGCACAGATCAAGCTTCAAGTCGAAGCAGGCAAGGCGAATCCATCTCCACCCATTGGTCCGGCCCTCGGCCAACATGGCGTCAACATTATGGATTTCTGCAAGGCATTCAATGCGCGAACCGCTAACGATGCAGGTATGATCATTCCTGTGGTCATTACCGTTTTTCAGGACCGTTCGTTCACGTTTATCACCAAAACACCGCCTGCAGCCGTGCTACTTAAAAAGGCCGCTAAAATCGCGAAGGGTGCGGGTGATCCCAAAAGAGATCGGGTGGGCAAGGTGAGTATGGCTCAGGTCGAGGAGATCGCCAAAATAAAAATGGAAGACCTTAATGCCAATGACTTGGCGGCGGCATGCAAAATCATTCAAGGCACGGCCAGAAGCATGGGGATTGAGGTTGGTTGAAAACGGTAAAAAGCCTGATCGTCGATTCTAATACCCGAGATCGCGGCAAGACGAAGGCACGAAGCGATTAAATACCAAGGAGTAAAAGTTAAAATGCCGAAGCGTGGGAAAAAATATAAAGAATCATCAAAGAACATCGACTCCACCAAGCGTTACGATTTCACCGAAGCGATTGATGCTGCCATCTCATCCTCTTACGCTAAATTTGATGAAACCGTCGACGTTGCCGTACGCCTTGGCGTTGACCCGCGGCATGCGGATCAGATGGTCCGCGGGACGGTTGTTCTGCCCAACGGTCTGGGCAAGGAAGTGAAGGTCCTCGTTTTTGCTAAAGGCGAAAAAGAGACGGAAGCCAAAGAAGCGGGGGCCGAGTTTGTCGGGAACGAGGAATTGGTTGAAAAAATCAAAGGCGGATGGTTCGGTTTTGACAAAGCCATTGCCACGCCCGATATGATGGGCACCGTGGGGAAGATTGGACGCCTATTGGGCCCCCGAGGATTAATGCCCAACGCTAAAACGGGTACCGTTACCTTCGACGTCGCCAAAACCATTCAGGAACTCAAAGCCGGAAAAATTGAATTCCGCGTCGAAAAAGCAGGAATCGTCCATGCACCGATGGGAAAAGTATCCTTTGGATCCCAAAAGATCGTGGAGAATATTGCAGCATTTCTCGAAACCATCTTGAAATTGAAACCATCCTCCAGCAAAGGGACCTACCTGAAAACGATTGCCGTCTCCACCACCATGGGACCCGGTATTAAAGTCGATACCGCGTTGGTTAAAGATTTAGTTAAATAAGAGGGCTTTCGTCCTTTTATTACATAATGGACCATTGATTTTCTCAAAAGACAGGCATTTGAGCCGCCTGTAAAACGACGCTGTCAAAGACTGTAGGTTCACAAAGGCCCGTTTGGATCGGGGCGTTATGTGTATAATCGGTTTATTCCGGCCTGCCGAGACGGGGTTAACGAAACAGATCAGCCCTGCTGATATTTTACCCACTCGTTAATGATCGATGGCTGATGGTTCTGGTAGTAAACAACGCCATGATGTGTCCTCCGGTTTTTGCAGATTAAGGAAGGGGGTGTATTTAGAAATTGGATATCACAGAAAAAAAGAGGATCGCTGAAAACCTTCAAGAGCGCTTCGAACGGTCGACTATCGTTATCCTGACCGATTACAAAGGTCTCGACGTAACTTCGATGAACGCGCTGCGAAGAAAGCTAAGGGAAGCCAACGCCGAGTATCAAGTGGCCAAAAACTCTCTGCTAGTACGCGCTTCGGAAACCAATGATGTCGGGCTGATCAAAGATCAATTCAAAGGGCCCAGCGCCATTGCGCTTAGCGAGAGCGATCCCGTTGCACCGGCTAAAGTACTGACCGATTTCGCCAAGGAAAATGATAAATTCGAAATTAAAGTCGGTGTGCTTAACGGGAAAGTGCTCGACCTTAGTGAAATTAAGGCGCTCTCCTCGCTACCCTCGCGGGAAGTTCTGCTCGCCAAAGTGCTTTCGGTGATGAATGCCGTGCCGACCTCTTTGGTCACCGCCTTGAGCGATGTGCCCAGGCGTATGGTCAATGTCGTTCAGGCACTCAAGGACAAAAAGGAAGCAGACGCCTGATTAATCCGTTTAATCCAACGATTGAAAGCGACAACATTTTTATCAAATCTGGAGGAATTGTATCCCATGGCTGATTTAACAAAAGAAGATGTTATTGAATTTATAGCAAATATGTCCGTTCTCGAACTCTCCGAGATGGTTAAGGAGATGGAAGAAAAATTTGGTGTCTCCGCTGCTGCGCCGGTAGCCATGATGGCTGGCGGACCCGCCGGTGATGCCGGTGGTGGAGAGGCTGCCGAAGAGAAAAACGAATTCGATGTCGTTCTGACCGCTGCCGGTGACAAGAAGATTGCCGTCATCAAGGAAGTCCGTGCGATCACGGGCCTGGGACTCAAAGAAGCCAAGGCCCTGGTCGACGAAGCTCCCAAACCGGTGAAGGAGGGTGTGCCGAAGGAAGAGGCGGAAAAAATTCAAGCGCAACTGGAAGAGGCGGGTGCCCAAGTTGAATTAAAGTAACCGACACACGGCCCGTGCCGTAGAAAAATAAAACAAGATATTGATTTTATTTTAAAAAGCATTGACTATGAAAATGGGGTGCAAGGGATCGAAATCCTTTGATCCCATTTTCATATTCCAAAAATATTTTCATCGGAGTAGCCATGTCGAAAAGACCAACGGCGAACAAGAGAATTCGAAAAAGCTTTGGCAAAATTAAAAAAATTGTAGAAATCCCTGACTTGATCGGTATGCAGCGGGATTCATACCAGCGATTTCTGCAAATGAATATCGCTCCCGAAAAGAGGGAGGATATCGGTTTGCAGGCGGTTTTCAAATCCGTATTTCCAATCAAGGATTTCACGGGCAGTGCTTCTCTGGAGTTTGTGTCTTATCGATTTGCCGAAATCAAGCATAGCGAGGAAGAGTGTGTCCACCGTGGCATGACCTATGAGCTGCCGGTGCGGATAACCGTCCGGTTAGTCGTTTATGATACGGATAAAGAGACGGGTGTATCAAACATCAGAGACATCAAGGAACAGGAAATCTATTTTGGTACCATCCCACTCATGACCGAAAAGGGAACCTTCATCATCAACGGCACCGAGCGGGTGGTGGTCAGCCAATTGCACCGCTCATCGGGTGTCTTTTTCGACCACGATAAGGGCAAGAGCCATTCCAGCGGAAAAATTATCTATAGCTCGCGGATTATTCCGGTGCGGGGATCCTGGATCGATCTTGAAATCGATCCCAAGGACATCGTGTACATTCGTATTGATCGCCGGCGAAAATTTCCCGTTACCGTATTGTTCAAAGCCTTTGGTTACTCCATCGAGGATCTTCTCAGTTATTTTTATAAAACGGTCAAAATTGGTATTGACGATGTCGGATACCACCGTGAATTCGCGCCTGATCTGTTGAAGGGAACGCGGGCCACAAAGGATGTCGTCGATCCTGACAGTGGCGACGTGCTGGTGAAAAAAGGCCGCATGTTCACGCAACGTGCCTTGCGGCAGATGGCCGCCGGTAATTTTAGGTCGGTACCCATCGAACGGGAAGATGTCCTCGAAAAAGCGATCGCTTCCTCCGTCAACCATCCGGAGACCGGTGAGGTCTTGGCTGTCGCCAATGATGAAATCGACGAAACCTTATTGAAGAAATTTGAAGACGCGGGCATCCACGAATTCGAAATTCTATTCATTGACGGGGCCTCCAGCAGTGACTCCATTAGAAAAACATTGCTTTTGGATAAAGTCGCCAACAAGGAAGAGGCCCTGATCGAAATCTATCGGCTGCTTCGCCCCGGAAACCCGGCGACGCCAGAAGTGGCCCAGGATTTTCTGGATCACCTGTTTTTCAAATCGGCCTATTACGATTTGTCCGGCGTCGGACGGCTGAAAATCAATTTGCGATTAGGGATCGACACACCGGTTGATGTTCGGACGCTACGCAAGGAGGATATCCTGCTAACGGCCAAGACACTAGTCGAACTGCGTGATACCCAGGGCGTCGTGGATGACATCGACCATTTGGGCAACAGACGCGTTCGCGCCGTCGGCGAATTGCTGGAAAACCAATACCGCATTGGTCTGGTTCGCATGGAACGGGCCATCAAGGAACGCATGAGTCTCCAAGAGGTGGATGCACTCATGCCGCACGATCTGGTGAACCCCAAACCGGTATCGGCGGTGGTTAAGGAATTTTTTGGTACTAGTCAGCTCAGCCAGTTCATGGATAAAACCAATCCACTGTCCGAAACCACCCATAAACGACGTCTCAGTGCCTTGGGGCCCGGCGGGTTGACACGGGAGCGGGCCGGTTTCGAAGTCCGTGACGTTCATCCCTCGCATTATGGTCGCATCTGCCCCATCGAAACGCCTGAAGGACCCAACATCGGACTTATCGTATCGCTTTCCACCTATGCCAAGGTAAACGATTTCGGCTTTATCGAAACCCCATACCGGGTAGTAGAAAACGCGACGGTAACCAAAGAGGTGAAATTCCTCAGCGCTTTCGAGGAAAAAGACCATCCCATCGCCCAGGCCAATGCACCGATTGGAGAAGACAATACATATATCAACCCGACGGTAACCTCCCGGGTTGCCGGTGAATTCATGATGGTCGATCGGGGTCAAATCGAGTTAATGGACATATCGCCCAACCAGCTGGTAAGTGTGTCGGCTTCCCTGATTCCTTTTTTGGAGAACGACGACGCCAACCGCGCTCTGATGGGATCCAACATGCAACGACAGGCGGTTCCTCTGATCAAGGCGGAGGCGCCCCTGGTGGGAACCGGTATCGAGGGGGTGGTGGCCAAGGACTCAGGTGTGACGATCGTTGCCAAGCGCGATGGCCAGGTCGTGGATGTCGATGCCTCGCGGATTGTTTTAAAGCATGATACGTCGGTTGACGGATCCGAAAAGCCGGTCACCATTTACAATTTGTTGAAATTCGTTCGGTCAAACCAGAACACCTGTTTCAATCAGCGCCCGATCGTCCGCAAGGGACAATTCGTCAAGGCTGGCGAAATCATCTCCGATGGTCCGGCGACCGAAGCCGGCGAACTTGCCTTGGGCAAAAACGTCATGGTGGCCTTCATGCCCTGGGGGGGATATAATTTCGAAGACTCGATTCTGGTTAGCGAACGGTTAGTGAGAGACGGTGTCTACACCTCGGTGCATATCGAAGAATTCGAAGTCGTTGCCAGGGATACGAAGCTGGGCAAGGAAGAGGTCACCCGCGATATCCCCAATGTTGGTGAAGAGGCGCTTCGAAATCTTGATGATAGCGGCATTATCCGCTTGGGGGCCGAAGTCAAGCAGGGGGATATTCTAGTGGGTAAAATCACGCCCAAAGGCGAAACCCAATTATCACCCGAAGAAAAGCTGTTGCGCGCGATTTTCGGCGAAAAGGCCGGTGACGTAAAAGATACCTCTCTCCGTGTGCCACCGGGCGTGGAAGGCATTGTTATCGATGCCAAGATTTTTTCCAGGCGAGGGGTCGAGAAAGATGAGCGTACCCGAAGCATCGAATCCGCCGAAATGGCCGCCATGGAGAAAAATAAAAACGACGAGATCAAGATCATCAGCAACAGTGTGCGATCCCAGTTGGAAACCTTGCTCGACGGGCAGACCTGTTCCGCGCCACTCAAAAAAGGCAAGAAGATTTATCTGGCCAAGCACACCGTTATTCAGCCGGGCAGCCTGGCTGACATTCCCGTCGCCGATCTCGAAGGATTGCTGTTTGAGGATCCGGCCTATACCGAAAAGGTTCACCAGGTGCTGGATGTCTACCACGAACAGGTAGATCGTTGTCAGGAAGAGTTTGAAAATCGCCTTGGACGTTTTGAGAAAGGGGACGAACTGCCTCCGGGGGTCATCAAAATGGTCAAGGTGTACGTGGCCATGAAGCGCAAGCTTTCCGTGGGCGACAAAATGGCCGGTCGGCATGGCAACAAAGGGGTGGTATCCAGAATCCTGCCCATCGAGGACATGCCCTATTTTGCCGATGGACGTCCGGTTGATATGGTGCTCAATCCCCTGGGGGTGCCGTCCCGTATGAACGTTGGCCAGATTTTAGAAATTCATCTGGGGTTGGCCGCCAAAGGACTGGGCGATCAGCTCAATGCCCTGCTCGAGGAAAACAACACCCAGATGATTCGCCAGAAGCTGGGTAACATCTTCGAGTCCGCCATCGATGACCCGAGTCAAATGAGTGACGAGGACGTCATCGGTTTTGCTTCGCATTACCGCAATGGTGTCCATATGGCAACCCCGGTGTTCGATGGCGCCAAGGAAGAGGAAATCAAGGGGCTGTTGACCGAGGCCCAGCTGAGTCCAACGGGTCAGACCACGCTTTTCGACGGTCACACGGGAGAGGCATTCAAGGAAAAAATCACCGTCGGTACCATGTACATGCTGAAACTCCACCATCTGGTGGACGACAAGATTCATGCCCGTTCCATCGGTCCCTATTCGTTGGTGACCCAACAACCGCTGGGCGGTAAAGCCCAGTTCGGCGGCCAGCGATTGGGTGAGATGGAAGTCTGGGCCATGGAAGCGTATGGTGCCGCGCATGCACTTCAGGAGTTTTTGACGGTTAAATCCGACGATATGGCCGGTCGGACACGCATGTATGAGAAAATCGTCAAAGGTCAGAATGTTCTGGAGCCCGGTATTCCTGAATCATTCAAAGTGCTTACCAAAGAGCTCCAGAGTCTGGGGCTGGATGTCACCCTGCTGGAAGATTAGTCGGTGCGGTACGGCTTGTTTGGCGACTTTTGATCCATCATCCTTAAGGCCTGAAGGAAGAATATATGGAAACACTATACGATTTTTTCTCTAAACCCACAGATCCCCGGCGTTATACCGGCGTCAAGGTTTCGCTTGCTTCCTCGGATCAGATTCGGCAGTGGTCCCACGGCGAGATAAAGAAGCCGGAAACCATCAATTACCGAACCTTTAAACCCGAGCGCGACGGGTTGTTCTGCGCCAAGATCTTTGGCCCCACCAAAGATTACGAATGCAATTGTGGTAAATACAAGCGCATGAAGCATCGGGGCGTGATCTGCGAGAAGTGCGGCGTGGAGGTGATCCAGTCCAAAGTGCGCCGGGAACGCATGGGGCACATCGAACTGGCGACGCCGGTTTCTCACATCTGGTTTCTCAAGAGCCTGCCCAGCAAGATTGGCAACCTCCTCGACATCACTTTGAAAAATATGGAGAAGGTTCTCTATTTCGATTCATACATTGTTATCGATCCAAAAGAAACCGCACTGACCCGCGGACAGCTGCTTTCCGACGACAAGTATCAGGAAGCCATCGATACTTATGGCTTTGGGAAATTCGAAGCCGGCATCGGTGCCGAGGCCGTCAAGGCCATGCTGGAAAACATCGAACTGGATGAGCTTTATCAGGAACTGCGCAAGGATATCCGGGCGACCAATTCAGTGGCCAAGCGTCAGAAATTGTCCAAGCGGCTCAAAATCGTCGACGCATTCATGCGTTCAGGCCTCGAACCGGTGTGGATGGTCATGGATGTTATCCCCGTGCTGCCCCCGGATTTAAGGCCCTTGGTTCCGCTCGAGGGGGGGCGCTTCGCCACGTCGGACCTCAACGATCTTTATCGACGGGTCATCAACCGCAACAACCGGCTTAAACGGCTCATGGACCTGAAAGCGCCGGAAATTATTGTCCGTAATGAAAAACGGATGCTTCAAGAGTCGGTTGACGTTTTGTTTGATAACGGACGGCACGGCCGGGTGATCACCGGAACTAATAAACGGCCGCTCAAATCTCTGAGCGATACGCTAAAGGGTAAACAGGGCCGATTTCGGCAGAACCTTCTTGGAAAACGCGTGGACTACTCCGGTCGTACCGTTATCACCGTCGGGCCGAATTTGCGACTGCACCAGTGTGGCCTACCCAAGAAAATGGCCTTGGAGTTGTTCAAACCTTTTGTCTACTATCGCTTGGAACAAAAGGGCCTGGTTTCCACGGTAAAGAGTGCCAAGAAGATGGTTGAACGGGAAGTGCCCGAGGTCTGGGACACCTTGGACGAAGTGGTCAAGGAATATCCAGTCATGCTCAACCGTGCCCCCACACTGCATCGCTTGGGCATCCAGGCCTTTGAGCCCAACCTGATCGAAGGCAAGGCGATCCAATTGCATCCGTTGGTCTGCACGGCGTTTAACGCCGACTTTGACGGCGACCAGATGGCGGTCCATGTGCCGCTTTCCGTCGAATCACAGATCGAAGCACGGGTACTGATGCTGTCCAGCAACAACATCCTGTCGCCGGCCAACGGCAGCCCGATTATCGTACCGAGCCAGGATATCGTGCTGGGATTGTACTACATGACCCGCGGCAAAGATGGCGTCAAGGGTGAAGGAAAGATTTTTTCCCGGCCCGAAGAAGTGCGCGCTGCTTATGATGGCCGGGCCATCGATCTGCATGCCCACATCGTGGTACGCATCGGCGGGAAGCGGGTGGAAACCACCGTGGGGCGAACGTTGTTGTGGGAGATCATGCCCAAGGATGAAGTGGTTCGCTTGCGGCACATCATGGTCGGTGACGAGAAAACAATGGCCCCGATTGCCAAGGCGGCGGCCGATGGCGAAGACTTCACCGAGTTGGTCGTGTCCCATTCGCAAAGCCCGGACAAGGACAATGACGGTGAAATTGGGTTGTTGACCAAGGAAGAGTTCATCCGGCTGTTCGACGCCAGTGAAGACCAGACAACCCGGTTGTTCAGCCTTTCCGAAAACGACTTTTCCGAGGTGATCATCACCGCTTCGGGCGTGCATCTGTTCCAGGTGATCGAACGGCGACCGGAAATCCCCTTCGAGGTCATCAACAAGGTGATGGACAAAGGCGCCCTGCGCGGATTGGTCGATTACGTATACCGCAACCTGGGACCCAAAGCGACCGTCATTCTGGCTGACCGTCTCAAGGACATTGGGTACAAATATTCCACCAAGGGCGGGCTATCGATTTCCATCGATGCCATGATCATTCCCGACAAAAAGGGAGAAATCCTGCAGCGGGCCGACAAACAGGTCGCGGAAATTGGCCGTCAATATACGGAAGGTCTCATCACTCAAGGGGAAAAGTACAACAAGGTGGTGGATATCTGGGCCAAGGCGACGGATGATGTGGCCAACGAGATGATGGACGCCATGAAGGTCGAACCCCTCTATGACAAGGCGGGGAACCCTCGATTGGAAGCGTCCGGTCAACCCAAGATGGCGGAGAGTTTCAACTCCATTTACATGATGGCGGATTCCGGTGCCCGGGGTAGTAAAGACCAGATGCGCCAGTTGGCTGGTATGCGTGGATTGATGGCCAAACCGTCGGGTGAAATTATCGAAACACCCATCCAGGCCAATTTCAGGGAGGGGCTGTCGGTGCTGCAGTACTTCATCTCTACGCACGGCGCCCGGAAAGGCTTGGCCGATACGGCCCTGAAAACTGCCAACTCCGGCTATCTGACACGGCGTTTGGCAGACGTGGCCCAAGATTGTGCCGTGGTTGAAATCGACTGCGGGACGACATCGGGGGTGGAGGTGGAACCGCTTCTGGAAGGTGGCGAAGTCATTCAGCGTCTCAGCGAGCGTATCCTCGGTCGAACGACGGTGACGGATGTTCTGGACCCGTTTACCGATGAAGTGATCGTTCGGGCCGGCAAAGAGATCAACGAGAAAGATGCCCTGAAAATCGAAAATGCCGGTGTAACCAACGTATTGATCCGTTCGGTGCTCACTTGCCACACCAAGTACGGCGTCTGCGCCAAATGCTACGGGCGTGATTTGGCCCATGGCAGAACCGTAGAAATCGGGCAGGCTGTCGGTATCCTTGCCGCGCAATCCATCGGTGAGCCGGGCACGCAGTTGACCATGCGCACATTTCATATCGGCGGGACGGCCAGCCGGCGGGTCGAACAAGCCGATATTCGTGCCCGAACGGTGGGTAAAATAAAATTTGTCGACATCAACGTAGTCAGAAATGCCGACAATGAGTTGATCGTCATGAACCGGCGGGGAGGAGAGTTTGCCATCGTGAGCGAAACCGGTCGTGAGCGTGAGCGCTGTCCGGTCATCTACGGTGCCCATATCGTCGTCCAAGAAGGTCAGGCGGTTGCTCCCGGAGACCTGCTGGCGGTTTGGGATCCGTTTACCACGCCGATTATCACCGAGGTGAATGGTCTGGTCAAATTTGGTGACCTGATTCCCGGGAAAACCATTCAGGAAAAAGTTGACCCGGTGACCGGAAAATCCAGTCGTACCGTGATTGAATCGAAAACTGCCGAAGAACGTCCCCGAATTTCAATTAAAGGGGAGGACGGCAAGACGGCCAAACTGCCCAAGGGATCGGGAATGGCCCGCTACATGCTGCCGGTGGATGCAATTGTCATGGTGGAGGAGGGGGATCCGGTCAAAGCTGGAGATATCATCGCCAAACTACCCCGCGCCACGACCAAAACAAAAGATATTACCGGTGGTCTACCCCGTGTCGCCGAACTGTTTGAGGTGAGAAAACCAAAAGAGGTGGCCGTATTAAGTGAAATCGACGGGTATGTGTCCATCTCCAAGGCTACGAAAAAGGGTAAACAACGCGTCACCATCTCCCCCGTGGATGTGGGAGACAAGAAAGAATACCTGATTCCCAGGGGAAAACACATCAATGTTTACGAGGGCGACTACATCCGCGCCGGTGAACCGTTGATCGGCGGGGCCGCCAATCCACAGGACATCCTTAAGATCAAGGGCGAAGTGGCACTGGCCAAATACCTCGTGGATGAAGTGCAAGAGGTGTATCGGCTTCAGGGGGTGCGGATCAATGATAAGCACATCGAAGTGATCGTTCGCCAGATGATGAGACGGGTTAAAGTCGTGGATATCGGGGATACGGATTTCATCCTCGAAGAGCAGGTGGATAAAATCAACTTCGAAGAGGCCAACGAGGCGATCATCGCCAAAGGCGGCAAGCCGGCAATCGCCGAACCGTTAATCCTCGGCATTACCAAGGCGTCCTTGAGCACGGACAGTTTTATTTCGGCGGCATCCTTCCAGGAAACCACGAAAGTGCTGACCGATGCCAGCATTGCCGGCTCAGAGGATCGGCTGCGCGGCCTCAAGGAAAATGTCATCATGGGACGTATTATTCCTGCGGGTACAGGGGTGATGGAATACCGGGACCTATCTGTCGGTGCCAACCGAGGCAATTGATGGGGTGGTGAATAAGGGTGGCAGTACTGGTCTAATAAAAAATTAGCTTGACAAATAAAAGTACAAACTATACATAGCCAGTTTCTGTGCGCGAAGAAAATCGATGTCAATGATCAGCTGAAGGGATTACTATGCCAACAATCAACCAGCTAGTGCGTAAAGGTAGGAAAAGGGTTGAAAAAAAGAAGACGACGCCGGCTCTCAAAGGAGCGCCTCAAAAACGCGGCGTTTGCACCCGCGTATATACCTCGACACCCAAAAAACCGAACTCGGCCCTACGGAAGGTTGCTCGTGTTCGTTTGACCACCGGTGTGGAAGTTACCGCCTACATTCCCGGTATCGGACACAACCTGCAGGAACACTCAGTGGTCCTGGTACGCGGAGGTCGTGTCAAAGACTTGCCGGGTGTACGCTATCACATTGTTCGCGGTACATTGGATACCCTTGGCGTGGATGGTCGTCGCCAGGGTCGATCAAAATACGGTGCCAAGCGGCCGAAATAATCGGGTTACTATTCGATACTTTATAAAAATGGTGTGAGTTATGCCGAGAAGAAGAGAAGTCCCTGAACGGGTGATCATTCCCGATGCCAAGTATAACAGTAAGCTGGTATCCAAGTTTATTGCCTCTATCATGCGTGATGGAAAAAAAAGTGTTGCCGAGTCTCTGTTGTACGGCGCCTTTGACATAATCAGTGAGAAAACGAAAGAGGAACCGCTGAAAGTCTTTGAAAAGGCACTGGAGAATGTCAAACCCATGATTGAGGTCAAATCACGGCGTGTCGGTGGATCCACGTATCAGGTGCCCACTGAGATACGGCCGTCCCGGCGGACCGCCCTCGGCATCCGATGGGTGATCAACTACGCCCGTGCAAGAAGTGAAAAGGGCTTTGGACCCAAACTTGCCGGTGAGCTGATGGATGCTGCGAACGGTCGTGGCGCCTCAGTCAAAAAACGTGAAGACACACACAAAATGGCTGAGGCCAACAAGGCCTTTGCCCACTACCGCTGGTAGTAATGGTATTCTGATAATTTATCTGCATAAGGTTTTGGGTAACGATCGGAAAATACCTTTATCCGATCCGAAAAATCTTTTGCCTTGTTGGGGTGAGACCCCGCGTTAACAGGAGGGCCGGGAGATGGCGAAGGAAAAATTTGAGAGGACGAAGCCGCATGTAAACGTAGGGACCATCGGTCACATCGACCATGGCAAGACGACCCTGACGGCAGCGATCACGAAGCTGAGTGGTCTGAAGGGCATGGCGGATTTTATCCCCTTTGATCAGATTGACAAGGCACCGGAAGAAAAAGAGCGCGGGATCACGATCGCGACGGCGCATGTCGAGTATCAGACGGCGACGCGTCACTATGCGCACGTGGACTGTCCGGGCCACGCGGACTACATCAAGAACATGATCACCGGAGCGGCGCAGATGGACGGCGCGATTCTGGTGGTTGGCGCGGATGATGGTCCGATGCCCCAGACTCGCGAGCACATTTTGTTGGCCCGTCAGGTTGGCGTACCGCGGATCATCGTGTTTTTGAACAAGTGCGACATGGTGGACGACGAAGAGCTGATCGAGCTGGTGGAGTTGGAGCTTCGCGAGCTGCTGGACAAATACGAATTTCCCGGCGACGACACGCCGATCATCCGGGGCAGCGCATTGAAGGCGTTGGAGTGCGATGATCCGGAGGCCGATGATGCCAAGTGCATTTTCGAGCTGTTGGATGCGATCGACAGTTACATTCCCGAGCCGGAGCGCGATGTAGACAAACCGTTCTTGATGCCGATCGAAGACGTGTTCAGCATTTCCGGTCGGGGTACGGTGGTAACGGGGCGTGTGGAGCGCGGTATCATCCATGTTGGCGACAACGTGGAGATCGTGGGAATTCGTGAGACGACGAAGACGGTGTGCACGGGCGTGGAGATGTTCCGCAAGCTGCTCGATGAAGGTCAGGCGGGCGACAACATCGGTGTGTTGCTGCGCGGTACCAAGCGTGATGAAGTCGAGCGCGGTCAGGTGGTATCGGCTCCGGGTACGATCACCCCGCATACGAAGTTCAAGGCCGAGGCGTATATATTGAGCAAGGAAGAGGGCGGCCGTCACACGCCTTTTTTCAATGGCTATCGTCCGCAGTTTTATTTTCGGACGACCGACGTGACGGGCATACTGAACCTGCCCGAAGGCATAGAGATGGTAATGCCCGGTGATAACGTGGCCATCACGGCGGAGCTGATCACGCCGATCGCCATGGAGAAGGAATTGCGGTTTGCCATTCGCGAAGGTGGGCGTACGGTCGGTGCCGGCGTCGTCAGCGAAATAATCGAATAAACAGAGAGTCTGCAATCATGATAATGAACTCCAAGATCAGGATCCGGCTAAAAGCTTACGACCATAAGCTCCTGGATCAATCGGCGAGCGATATTTTCGACACAGCGCGAAAAACCGGTGCCAAAGTGGTGGGGCCGATTCCCTTGCCGACAAAAATTAATAAATTTTGTGTCTTGCGGTCCCCCCATGTGGATAAGAAGTCAAGGGAACAATTCGAAATGCGGACGCATAAGCGTTTGCTTGACATCCTCGAGCCAACCCAACAGACCGTAGACGCACTCATGAAGCTGGATCTGTCTCCAGGGGTGGATGTGGAGATAAAACTTTAGCACGGGATGTGAGAGATGTGTAAAGGATTAGTTGCAAAAAAATTGGGGATGACCTCCCTCTTTGCGTCAAACGGGACATACATTCCTGTGACCGTCTTGAAAGTCGGACCTTGTGTGGTTACTCAAATCAAAAGGAACGAGACAGACGGTTACGCGGCTCTGCAGCTGGGATTTGGCTCCAAAAAAGAGAGCAAAACCACAAAGCCGCTTAAAGGGCATTTTTCTAAGAGCGGCGGTAATTGCTTCGCCTCCCTAAAAGAAGTCGGGGTCGAGGATCCAGAAACGTTCGAAGTGGGACAATCCATTGGGCCCGAAATTTTTGCCATTGGTGAAAAAGTCAATGTGACAGGAACCACAAAGGGGCGTGGGTTTTCGGGTGTCATGAAAAGGCACGGATTCGGCGGGGGGAGGCAGACCCACGGATGTAAAAATCACAGGGTACCCGGTTCGATTGGATGTTCTGCTTGGCCGTCCAAGGTTATCAAGGGCAAGCGAATGCCTGGCCAGTACGGTGGTGAGACGAAAACCGTTAGAAACTTAGAAGTGGTCGACATTCGCCCTGAAGAAAACATCATTCTCCTGAAAGGCCCCGTTCCTGGTAGTCGCTCGGGGATTGTAACGATTAACAAGGTTCTTTTTGGCTAACAGAATAAGGACTTCAAGCCGCCTGAAGCCATTACCGGCTTAGCCAACGTGCCGGTGAGCGTAAAGGGGGCAGTGGACGAGGAAGATTATGGCTCTTGTCAATGTAGTAAACAGCGCCGGGGAAGTGATATCGCAGACCGAATTGGATGAGGCGATATTCAACGTACCGGTGAAAAAAAGCGTGCTTCACCAAGTCGTGACCGCACAACTTGCTGCGAAGCGCGCTGGTACCGCATCTGTCAAACGGCGCTCTGATGTCAAGGGCAGCCGTCGCAAGCTTTATCGGCAAAAAGGTACCGGTCGGGCGCGAAAAGGTGACATTAAATCTCCCGTACTCCGAGGGGGAGGGGTCGTATTCGGGCCGGATCCGCGGGATTATTCTAAAAAGGTACTCAAGAAAGTGAAAAAGTTAGCGCTGAAAATGGCGTTAACCAGTAAAGCGCAAGATCAACAATTGATCGTTTTGGATAAACTGGAGATGAATGAAGTCAAGACCAAGGCATTCGCAGGTATGATGGATAATCTGGGAACCGAGAAGGCTTTGTTCATTACCAGCGAGAAGAATGCAGCGGTTGATCTTTCATCGCGCAACATTCCTGGTGTGAAAATCCTTCAAACACAGGGTCTGAATGTTTATGACATCCTAAAGTTTCCCAAGTTGGTGATCGTGCAGCCGGCCATTGAGGGGATAGAGGGGAGATTGGGCTGATGAACCATTATGACATTATCAAACGGCCAATTATTACAGAAAAGACCAGCATTCAGAAAGAGGATTTCAACCAGGTTAGTTTTGAGGTGGACAAGCGGGCTAACCGTGTAGAAATTGCACGCTCCATCGAAAAGATATTCAACGTAAAAGTCGATAAAACACGAACGATCCATGTCAAAGGGAAGGTAAAACGCAGGGGTCGGATCCTGGGGAAGCGGAAGGACTGGAAAAAGGCGATCGTTACCCTGATGCCTGGTGAGCGGATCGATTTTTTTGAAGGTGTATAGACGCTAGGAGTATAAGATGGCAGTAAAAAAAGTAAAGCCCACCAGCCCGGGGCGTCGTTTTCAGAATTACGCTGGTTTTGATGAGATCACCACGGATAAACCCGAAAGAAAACTGATCAAGGCGCTAAAGAAGTCAGGCGGCCGGAATGCGAATGGACGTGTCACCAGTCGGCGGCGCGGCGGTGGACATAAACGCTATTATCGAATTATCGATTTCAAGCGCAACAAAGATGGGATCCCTGCAAAAGTCGCTACTATCGAGTATGATCCCAATCGTTCGGCTAGGATTGCGCTGCTCAACTACGCCGATGGTGAAAAGCGGTACATCATTGCTCCGCAAAAACTATCCGTTGGGGACACGGTGATGTCAGGCCCAGATGCTGATATTCAGCCGGGAAACGCACTCCCACTGGCCAATATTCCCTTGGGCACACACATTCATAACATAGAGTTGCGGATCGGCAAGGGCGGACAAATCGTACGCAGTGCCGGAACCTTTGCACAACTGATGGCCAAAGAGGATCGTTACGCGTTGATCAAGCTTCCCTCCGGTGAAGTTCGTATGGTGTTGCTTGCCTGTAAGGCTACGGTCGGTCAGCTCGGCAACGTTACTCACGAGAATATTTCTCTTGGAAAAGCAGGTCGAAATCGGTGGAAAGGGAGACGGCCCAAGGTTCGGGGTGTCGCCATGAACCCTGTCGACCATCCCATGGGCGGTGGCGAGGGACGATCGTCGGGTGGTCGCCATCCATGTTCCCCATGGGGGATGCCCACAAAAGGATACCGGACACGAAAAAATAAGCGTACCGACCGCTATATCGTAAAGCGTCGCACAAAATAGGTTATAACGGTACGCAAACGATCCGGTTAAGTCGAACCGTTGCCGGATTGATTTAAGAATCATCGCAGGAGACATCATGCCACGTTCGTTAAAAAAAGGTCCATTTATTGACCAAAAGTTACTTAACAAAGTGAATGCTGCCCAAGGCTCGCGGAGTAACCAGGTAATTAAAACTTGGTCTCGCCGATCCACCATCCTGCCTGAAATGGTTGGCATCACATTGGCCGTTCATAATGGCAGAAAGTTTATTCCGGTATTTGTCACTGAAAATATGGTGGGCCACAAACTGGGCGAATTTTCGCCGACGCGCACCTATTACGGACATGCTGCAGACAAGAAATCAAAGGTAAAACGTTAGCAAAGGAAGGCCCGCAATGGAGGTCAAAGCAACTCAGCGATACGTGCGCATTTCTCCGCAAAAGGTTAGAATGATAATCGATACGATCAAAGGGAAGCCCGCCGAGGCAGCAATTAATGCATTGAAGTTCATGCCGCAGAAGTCTGCCGGGATTGTCGAAAAGATTGTCAGATCGGCGGTTGCCAACGCGGATCAAAACACGAGTATCGATGTCGACGATTTGGTGGTCCAGAATTTGATTGTCGACCAAGGCCCATCGCTTAAGCGGTTTAAGGCAAGGGCTAGAGGCAGAGGCGCTCGTATACTAAAGAGAACTTCTCATATTACCGTCGTGCTAGCAGAAGATTCAGTCCAGTAAGGAGGAAAATAGCTTGGGCCAGAAAGTCAACCCTATCTCATTAAGGCTGGGGATCGTTAAAACCTGGGAATCCCGGTGGTTTGCCGGTAAAAAGTACGCTGACTACATCTTTGAGGACTATCGAATTCGACGGTTTGTCAAAGAAAAACTTCAACATGCCGGTGTATCAAAAATCGAAATAGAACGGTCTACCCGCAGGGTTCGACTTCGAATTTTCACAGCCCGCCCCGGTATTGTCATCGGCAAAAAAGGCTCGGAGATTGAAAAACTCAAAAAAGAGCTTGAGGGCCGTGTAAGCCAGGAAGTGCTGATCGATATCCAAGAGATCAGAAAGCCCGAAGTTGATGCCCAACTCGTTGCGGAAAACGTTGCCATGCAAATCGAGCGACGCGTCGCGTTCAGAAGGGCCATGAAGCGGGGCGTTTCCTCGGCAATGCGGTTCGGTGCACAAGGCGTAAAAATCATCTGTTCCGGTAGACTGGGCGGCGCCGAAATGGCGCGTACGGAATGGTACCGGGAGGGAAGGGTACCGTTGCACACGCTACGAGCGGATATCGATTACGGCATTACCGAAGCCCGTACGACCTACGGAATCATTGGAATCAAAGTTTTCGTGTTTCATGGCGAAATTCTCAAAAAGGATAAGGCCGAAATTAGCAGCTAGACTCGTGGGAGATACCAAATGCTGAGTCCCAAAAAGGTAAAATACAGAAAAAGTCAAAAGGGAAGAATGAAGGGGGCGGCCTACCGAGGATGCAACCTCAACTTTGGGGAGTTTGGCCTGCAGGCCGTGGACTGTGGCAAAATATCTTCAAAGCAAATCGAAGCCGCTCGTATTGCCATGACCCGCCATGTCAAAAGAGGTGGGAAAATATGGATCAGACTCTTCCCGGATAAGCCTTACACCAAAAAGCCCGCTGAAGTTCGCATGGGTAAAGGAAAAGGCGCGCCCGAAGGATGGGTGGCCGTCATTAAACCGGGGCGGGTTCTTTACGAGATGACCGGGGTTACCCGTGAAATGGCTAAAGAGGCGCTTCGCCTTGCTGCTCACAAACTGCCCATTAAAACCCGGTTTGTGGAGAGGAGCGAGATACAATGAAAGCGGCAGAAATAAGAGACCTTAATGTCGATGAGATTACCCAAAAAGTCGCTGACTTGAAAGAGGCGCTGTTTAACCTTCGGTTTCAGCATGAAGTCGGGCAATTGGAAAATCCGAAGAAGATAGTTGAGACCAAAAAAGACATTGCCCGAATGAAAACCATTTTGAACGAAAAAACAAATAGAGATAAGATGCGGTCATGAAAAATCGAGGAATTCAGAGACAATTGATCGGTACCGTGGTCAGCGATAAAATGGATAAAACGGCGGTTGTTCAAGTTGAGCGTTTGGTTAAACACTCACTTTATAAAAAATATATTCGCCGACGTAACAAATTCGCCGCTCACGACAAGGACAATCGTTGCGGCATCGGAGACCGCGTGCTTATTACTGAATGCAGGCCGATTAGTAAGCAAAAACGGTGGCGTATCACCGAGATCATCGAAAAAGCCGTATAGTCAAATACAAGGACGAGGATTATGATTCAGGCCGAAACAAAACTGACGGTGGCGGATAACTCCGGCGCGCGAGCCGTATACTGCATTAAAGTCCTAGGCGGCTCCAAGCGGCGGTACGCAAGCATCGGAGATATTATTGTCGTCACTGTAAAAGAAGCCATTCCCAACGCAAAGGTTAAAAAGGGTGACGTCCTTAAGGCCGTCGTGGTCAGAACCAAGAAGGAAATACGGCGGCCGGATGGTTCATATATTCGTTTTGATGACAATTCCGCCGTATTGATCAACAATCAGCGTGAACCGTTAGGAACGCGAATTTTCGGACCGGTAGCCCGTGAGCTTCGGGCGAAACGATTTATGAAGATCGTTTCTCTCGCTCCTGAGGTGCTATAAGGTCCGTCCCGCTCTGTGGAGAAAATAAAATGATCAGAGACAGTATCGCAATCAAAAAAGATGACAAGGTCAAGGTCATCTGCGGCAAGGACAAAGGCAAAGTCGGTAAGGTCATAAGAGTAAACAGCAAAAAGGAACGCCTACTTGTCGAGAACATCAATATCGCCAAACACCATACCAAACCGAATGCGCAAAACCGTCAGGGCGGGATAATCGAGAGCGAAGCGCCAATTCATTGGTCCAATGTGATGCTGATGTGCAACAAATGCATCGAACCGGTGAGAGTAAAATTCAAGACCCTTGATGATGGCAAGAAAGTGCGCGTCTGCAGAAAGTGTAACGAAATTATCGACGCCTGAAGTCGTTGAAGAAAAGCTCTCGGAGGATAACCATGTCACAGCTTAAAAGCTACTACCACGAAACCGTGGTGCCCAAGCTGAAGGAAAAGTTTAACTATAGTAACCCGATGCAAATCCCAAAAATTACCAAGGTTGTCGTAAATATGGGGCTTGGGGAAGCGATACATAACATCAAGATCATTGATTCTGCCGTTGAGGAATTAAAACAGATTTCCGGGCAGCAACCCGTCGTCACTCGGGCTAAAAAATCCATTGCTGCATTCAAACTCCGTGAAGGGATGCCGATTGGTTGCATGGTCACCCTTCGAAAGAATCGCATGTACGATTTTCTCAACAAGTTAATCAACGTTGCTTTGCCTCGTGTCAGAGACTTCCGGGGGATTTCCGGTAAAGCCTTCGACGGTGCCGGTAACTATTCATTGGGAATCAAGGAGCAGCTTATTTTCCCAGAAATTGATTACGATAAGATTGACAAAATAAAAGGGCTGAACATCAGCATCGTCACTACGGCAAAAACCAACGAAGAGGGAAAAGAACTCCTCAAACTTATGGGAATGCCATTTAGGAACTAATCCTGCCTGGTGAACGTTATAAGGAGAAAGCATTGGCGAAGACATCACTTAGAGAAAAGGCAAAAAGGAAACCGAAGTTCAGCGTAAGGGCCTACAATCGGTGTCCCATTTGCGGTAGGCCGCGTGGATTCATCAGAAAGTTTGGCATCTGCCGCATATGCTTTCGCAACATGGCTTCTCAGGGGAGACTTCCTGGCGTCGTTAAATCAAGTTGGTAATTACTAACCTATTTAGAAAACCGTAAAGTAGGAAAAAGTCGATGAGCGATCCGATTGCCGATATGCTAACCAGAATCCGGAATGCCGGGAAAGCCAAGCACAATAGTGTGGATATCCCTGGTTCCAAAATAAAAACCGAAATTGCCAGAGTCTTAAAAGAAGCTGGATACATCCGGAACTACAAATTCATCAGCGACCAAAAACAGGGTGTCCTGCGCGTGTACCTCAAGTATACGGGGGCACAAAAACATACGATTATCAGTATTGATAGAGTTAGTAAACCCAGTCGGCGGTGCTACCTCAATGCAAAGTCGGTCAAACCGGTCTATAACGGCCTGGGTATCGCAATCATGTCGACATCCCAAGGAGTGATGACAGACAAGATCGCAAGGGAAAGAAATATTGGCGGTGAAGTGCTCTGCAACGTTTGGTAAATGCATGCAATGGGTCTCACGGTCATTCCGACATGAAAAATAATGAGGCCGCTGACAGGCCGTAAAACGAGGTGTACTGATGTCTCGAGTTGGCAAAAAAATAATTCAGATTCCAAGCAAAACCAGCGTCACATACAAGGATCGCGAATTGGTCGTTAAAGGGGAAAAAGGGAGCTTGAAACGGACGATTCATTCTGATGTTGAGCTGGCAATAGCGGATAATACGATTTCAGTTACGATTGCACAGGAAGACCGAAAATCAAGATCCATTCAAGGGCTAACCCGTAGCTTGGTGGCTAACATGGTCGATGGTGTGAGCAAGGGGTTTGAAAAAATCTTAGAAATTAACGGCATTGGCTATCGAGCGGAAATGAAGGGAAATTCAATTTTGCTGAATTTGGGCTATTCGCACCCCATTGATTTCCCCATGCCCGAAGGAATCACCGCCACTGTCGACAAGAACAACACGATTAAGATCATGGGCATCGATAAAGAGCAAGTCGGTCAAACAGCGGCTTCGATTAGAAAACTTAGAGTTCCTGAGCCTTATAAAGGAAAGGGCATCAAATACGCTGATGAACACATCCAGCGAAAAGCTGGAAAAACTGGAACCAAATAACCGCTGACAAGGCAAGACTCGCCTGGGCCGAATAAATAAAGCGTAGATCGGGAGAAGGATTAATGGGCTCAACCAACGCAAAGAAAGTCATCTGGCTGAAAAGAAAAAAAAGAATTAAAAAGAAGATCGCTAGTACCATCGATCGGCCTAGGTTGACCGTTTACAGAAGTGCCAAACACATTTACGGGCAAATCGTCGACGATACAACCGGAACCACGATCGTAGCTGCTTGCAGTAACGAAAAATCAGTTAAGGAGCAGCCTACTTTCGAATCTAAGGTCGCCAAGGCAGTCTTTACGGGAAAGCTGCTTGCCCAAAGAGCGATTGACAAGGGCGTCAAAAAAGTCGTCTTTGATCGAAATGGTTTTCTTTACCATGGCAGGATCAAAGCCTTTTCCGATGGCGCTAGAGAAGCCGGGTTGGATTTTTAGTACACACCATTTTAAGGAGGCAGACGTTGTTCAAGCAAGATACCGAAGAGAACCAGCTGATCGACAAAGTCGTTCACATCAGCCGAGTCGCCAAAGTGGTCAAAGGCGGACGTCGCTTCAGCTTCAGCGCTATCGTAGTCGTTGGCGATGGTGAAGGAAGTGTCGGTTATGGTCTTGGAAAAGCCGGTGAAGTTCCAGAAGCCATTCGCAAAGGTGTCGAAAAGGCCAAAAAATCGATGGTTAAAGTTCCTTTAAGTCAGGGCACGGTTCCATTTACGGTTACCGGTAAATACGGGGCCGGCCGAGTGATGCTGAAACCGGCTTCGGAAGGAACGGGCGTAATTGCCGGCGGTGCCGTTCGTGCTGTTCTTGAAGCGGTAGGCGTGCAAAACATCCTGACCAAATGCATGGGAACCAATAATCCACACAATGTGGTCAAAGCTACGGTTGACGGACTCAAACAACTCGAAAGTATTGAATCGGTTGCAGCCAGACGCGGACTCACGGTGCAGGATTTGAAATAAGGAAGGTTAGTTATGAGTAAGATGCTTAAGATCAAACTTGTTAAAAGCATGATCGGCCGACCCGAGAAACACCGCAAAGTGTTGAAGGGAATGGGGCTCAATAAACTCAACCGCACCGTAGAACTGGAAAACACACCGGCGATTCGGGGAATGGTTCAAAAAGTATCCCACTTGGTGGTTGCTGAGGAGATATAGGCGATGGAACTTTACGAATTGGCCCCTGAAAAAGGGCAACATAAAAACAGAAAACGCGTCGGAAGAGGGGTTGCCTCGGGTAATGGCAAAACCGCCGGTAGAGGCAGCAAGGGGCAAAATTCACGGTCCGGTGGTGGGGTGAGGCCAGGATACGAGGGTGGACAAATGCCAATCCATCGCCGGTTGCCCAAGCGCGGATTTAAAAATCCGTTCAAAAAGATATATGCCATCATCAATGTCCAGGACCTAAACCGGTTCGACACTGACATGACCGTTGATGAAGCCGAGTTGGTGAGAAGTGGTTTGATAAAGGGCGACCGCGATGGAATCAAATTGCTCGGAAAAGGTGAACTCACTATTCCGTTGACCCTAAAAATCGACAAGGTCAGCGAAAGCGCCAGGAAAAAAATCGAAGCCGCGGGCGGAAAGATCGAGGTGCTGTGACCATGGTTGGCAGTGGCTTCGGAAACATTTTCAAGATTCCCGAATTAAAAAAAAGGATTCTGTATACACTGGCATTGCTTTTTGTATACCGGATCGGTGTCCACGTGCCGACGCCCGGAATCGATGCGGTCGCCCTGGCATCTTTCTTTGCTAAGATGGAGGGAACGATTTTTGGGATATTCAACATGTTTTCCGGTGGTGCGCTGGAACAACTTTCCGTATTCGCCTTGGGAATCATGCCGTACATTAGTGCCTCGATTATCCTTCAGCTCCTGACCGTCGTTATTCCCCATCTAGAGCAACTGAAAAATGAAGGCGAGCAAGGACGAAAAAAGATCACCCAATATACACGATACGGTACGGTGGTTCTGAGTATCATTCAAGGGTTGGGGATCAGCATCGGTCTGGAAAGCATGACATCGCCAGGCGGTGCGCCAATCGTGATGTTTCCTGGCTGGGGCTTCCGATTAATGACCGTCCTGACGCTAACTGCAGGAACGGCATTCATCATGTGGCTGGGAGAGCAGATCACGGAAAGAGGTATCGGCAACGGCATCTCCCTGATCATTTTTGCCGGTATCGTAGCCAGAATGCCAGCTGCCATCATCAATACGTTCCGGTTGATTTCCACCGGTGAAATGAATATCTTCGGCATCATTATATTGATCCTGCTGATGGTAATCGTCGTTGGATTCATTATTTTTGTCGAACAAGGACAGCGGCGGATACCGGTACAATACGCCAAGCGAGTCGTCGGGCGACGAATGTACGGTGGACAGAGTACGCATCTTCCATTGAAGATCAATACATCGGGTGTTATACCGCCCATTTTCGCATCCTCTATCATTATGTTTCCAGCAACCATCGCCAGCTTTATTACGATTCCATGGATGAAGGCGATAGCCGATTCCATGAGGCCTGGAAACGTCTTTTACGAGTTGCTTTATGTCGCCTTTATCTTTTTCTTCTGCTATTTCTATACGGCCGTTACATTTAACCCCGTTGACGTTGCAGATAACATGAAAAAGAACGGGGGCTATATTCCGGGCATTCGGCCGGGTAAGCGTACAGCCGATTACATCGACAGAGTATTGACCCGAATTACGTTAGGCGGCGCCATTTATGTGTCTGCCGTATGTGTACTTCCGTCAATTCTGATATCCAAGTTCAATGTCCCTTTCTATTTCGGCGGTACCGCACTGCTGATCGTTGTCGGTGTCGCCATCGATACGGTTGCGCAGATGGAATCTCACATGCTCACCCGACACTACGAGGGCTTTTTGAAAAAGGGTGGCATTCGGGGCCGGCGTTAACCCGTGCTTGAATATGAAAACAAAAAAATAATCAGGAGATTGTAATGCCAAAGGAAGAGGCCATAAAAGTAGAAGGTACCGTTTTGGAAACGCTACCAAACGCTATGTTCAAGGTCGAACTGGAAAATAAACACCAGGTTTTGGCGCACATCTCTGGAAAAATGAGGATGCATTTCATTAAGATTTTGCCTGGTGATAAGGTTACCGTGGAGCTGTCGCCATATGACCTTAGCCGAGGAAGAATTACTTATCGCTCTAAATAAAATCGTTCCTCCGTACGAGGAGCAGTCATGCCCCCGATTCTATATCACGCGAAGTTAAAGGAGATAAAATGAAGGTCAGGGCGTCCGTTAGGAAAATTTGCAGTAAATGCAAAATAATTAAAAGAAAAGGGATCGTAAGAGTAATTTGCGAGAACAAAAGACACAAACAGAGACAAGGGTAGAGGAGGTTGAGCTTTGGCAAGAATCGCCGGTGTAGACTTACCTAGACGTAAACGGATAGAAATCGGACTGACCTACATTTATGGTATTGGGAGAACAGCTTCCAATCGAATTCTTAGCAAGCTAAGTATTGACCCCAATACCAACACAGACGATCTTTCCGAGGCTGAAATTAACAGCATTCGCAAGGTAATTGACAGTGAATACAAAGTAGAAGGCGAGCTTCGAACAGAAGTCTCGATGAATATAAAAAGACTGATGGACCTTGGTTGTTACCGTGGCCTACGGCACAGGCGATCTTTGCCGGTACGGGGCCAACGGACCAGTACGAATGCGAGGACAAGGAAGGGACCAAAAAAGTCCGCCATCAAGAAAAAAGGCGCTGCTAAAAAGTAATCTATCACTTTCCAGGAACAAATAAATGCCTAGAAGAACAAAAACGAAAAAGAAGGAAAGAAAGAACATTTCCACAGGAGTCGTTCACATTCAGTCCACCTTCAACAACACCATCGTCACCATTACCGATGCAATGGGCAACGTGGTCTCCTGGTCAAGTGCCGGAATCCATGGCTTCAAAGGCTCCCGCAAAAGCACTCCCTTTGCTGCGCAAATGACTGCTGAAGACGCGGCAAAGAAGGCCATGGAACATGGTATGAAAAGTGTCGAAGTATACGTTAAGGGACCCGGTGCCGGTCGGGAATCCGCGCTTCGAGCCCTTCAAGCAGCTGGTTTCAATGTCACGATGATTAAAGATGTTACCCCTATCCCTCACAACGGATGCCGGCCGCCCAAAAGAAGAAGGGTCTAAGAAAAAGACCGTCCGCGTTAGCTGAAAAAAGAATGAACGATAACGCAACGGTTTGATTTTAAAGGAGGATGAATTGGCACGATATAGAGGCTCCGTCTGCAGGATATGCCGACGAGAAAATATGAAATTGTTTCTTAAGGGAGACCGTTGCTACTCCGACAAATGTGCATTTGACCGAAGAGGTTATGCTCCTGGAGAGCACGGGCAAAGAAGGCGCGGGAAACCCTCTGATTATGGGATACAGCTTCGTGAAAAACAAAAGGTAAAGAATACTTACGGCCTTTCAGAAAAGCAATTTAGGCTGTTTTTCCAAAAGGCCGATCGTCAGAAAGGCATTACCGGCACCAACCTTCTGGTTTTGCTCGAACGCCGGTTGGATAACATTGTTTACCGTCTTGGTTTTGCAAATTCACGGACACAAGGGCGTCATTTTGTCCGGCATAACCATTTTTTAGTCAACGGCAAACGGGTAAACATTCCGAGCTATCTGGTCAACACGGGCGATGTAGTCGAAGTTGTCCAAAAAAGCAGAAATGTTCAAGCAATCGTCGATTCCCTTGACGCGGTTGTTCGCCGCGGATTGCCCCAGTGGATTTCGGTGGAAAAAGAAAATTTTAAAGGAGAAATTAAAAGTTTCCCAGTTCGCGAAGACCTTACTCTGCCGATGCAGGAACAACTCATTGTCGAGCTCTACTCCAAGTAACTATCATAACTAGTGAACGAAGTTTGAGCCTTTGAGATAACTGCCTGCATTGTTATCTAATCCAACCTGGAGAAAATGTAATGTCTAAAAACGAACTTATGTACATGAACTGGCGCGAGATGATAAAGTGCGATAAAGTTCGCGTCAGCAGTACCGAATCTTACGGGAAATTCGTATGCGAACCCCTCGAGCGGGGGTTTGGCATAACATTAGGGAACTCTCTTAGAAGAACGATCCTATCGTCTTTGTACGGTGCTGCCATTGTGTCCGTCCGGTTTGATTCTGTAGAACATGAGTTCAGTGTGGTCCCCGGCGTCATTGAGGATGTTTCCGAAATCATATTGAACCTCAAGGAGGTTCGATTGAAAATGGATGATGCGACCCCCCGTACGATTGAAATCGATGCCAGTGGAGAATCGGTAGTGACAGCTGGCGATATCACGAGCAGCGACGGGCACGTTGAGATTCTAAATCCAGACCAACACATCGCAACGTTGACCGGCGACGGAACGTTAAAGATGTCCATGGTGGTAAAGATCGGCAAAGGATATGCGCTCTCCGAGGCAAATAAGGACGAGGAAGGGCCACTTGCCACGATCCCTATCGATGCGGTTTTTTCACCAATTAAGCGGGTCAATTATGTCGTTGGGAACGCTCGTGTCGGCCAGCGCACGGACTATGATAAGCTCACGCTTGAAGTATGGACGGATGGCAGTGTCACTCCCGAAGACGCTGTCGCTTACGGCTCAAAAATTCTCAAGGAACAATTAAGCATCTTCATCAATTTCGATGAAGACGCCGAGCCACAGGTTGAATCCGCCACTGATGAACAGGAAAAGCCAGCTTTTAACGACAACTTGTACCGCAGTGTAGAGGAACTCGAACTATCCGTAAGGAGTGCAAACTGCCTTAAAAACGCCGAGATATTAAAAATTTATCAGTTGGTTCAAAAGACAGAAACCGAGATGCTGAAAACCAAAAACTTCGGCCGAAAATCACTCAATGAAATAAAAGAAGTGTTATCGGAGATGGGACTATCGTTAGGCATGAAGCTGGATAATTTCGTTCCACCTGAAGAATCAACCGAAGAAGGGGAGTAAAGGTTCCAATGAGACATAGAAAAAGTGGTGTAAAACTCAATCGTACAACGAGTCATCGGCAAGCGATGTTTAGAAATATGGTAACCTCGTTGTTCAAGTATGACCGCATTACCACCACCGATGCAAAAGCCAAAGAGCTACGTCGTTGGGCAGACCATATTGTCACCCTGGCCAAACGGGGTGATCTTCACGCCCGTCGACTGGCTATGTCCATTGTTCGCGAAAAAGATGTCGTTCATAGAATTTTTGAAGCGGCTCCTGAACGGTTTGGCAATATTAACGGTGGATATACACGGATTATAAAGGTCGGTCGGCGACCTGGCGACGCGGCGGCAATGACCATGGTCGAATTGCTTAGTGGCGATACGGCAACACCTGCTAAAACAAAAGCGCCCAAGCCTGCCGTTACCAAAACCGAGTCTCCATCCGTTGAAAAAGAAACCAGCAAGGCTGACGATGAAAAGGAAATCGTCCAGGCCGACGGTCAACCATCGGTCGGCACTGACGATACGGCGACGACATTTTCAGCCTCTGAATCTCCCGCGGATGATGCACCCGATCCCGACAAGCAATAACACCTCGCTTGCTGCTTGTTTTTGTAATAAGGCCCTGATAATACAGGGTCTTTTTTTTGTTCTGCGTTTGGTTGGCGAATTGTTATTATTATCGATGACAGAAAATTAAGCATTTCGATGAATAAAATTTATAAAATTCGCTTTACTATAAAAAATACGGATGATAAGTAGACAGAAGATGGAAATTGAAGTTAAATTTCAAACCGCATGGGAACAAAAGGAGGAGTCGGATGATTGGTCATCGAAACATCAAAGTTGCCTGGATTATTCTGATCGTTCTTGCCTTGTGGGTTGCTCCTGGGTTGGCAAAAAAGCCGTCTTTGGATGCCTGGAAACCCAGTTTTGATCCTTCGGGGGCTAAATACAAATGCATCGTTTCAAATGTATCGCACCCGGTAATCAAAGGGGTTTATGCTGGCTTCGCCATTCGTGATGAATTATGGAAACGTTCAAATGGGCAAATTTATCTGGATTACAAACCGTTTTCCATGCTTGGGGGGGAAGTCGAGGTCTTAAACCAGCTTCAAATGGGGGCCATTCAGGGCATGGGCGTCAGTTCGGTGGCGGCCACCAATCTGGGACCACGGTTCGGATTGATCAATTTGCCCTTCCTCATCAGTTCTTTCGACAAACTCGACAAGTTCATTGGATCGGGTCAACTATTTGATCACTACATGATGGCCATGGATCATCAGGGGATCATGGGACTCGACATTACCGGATACGGAAACTATGGGTGGGCCACCACGACACCGGTGACCAATTTGGAAGAAGCCAAAAAAATAAAATTTCGCACGGCTGAGGCTGCCGTCAACCAGTTATTCTACAAGGAATGTGGATTCAATCCAGTGGTCATGCCATGGCCGGATGTCCCTGTTGCTTTGAAACAAGGCGTCATCACCGGTTTGGACCATACCCCGATGGTCTGCAACATCACCAAGAAGTTTGAAGTCTGCAAATATTATACGTACTTGGATTACGCTCAGGGCCTGTTTATCTGGATTTTTAACAAGGCGTGGGTGAACCGCCTACCCGCCGATTTGCAGCGTACCTTCAAAGCCGTCGTTCATGATGTTTGCGCCAGCATTCGCCAGGAAACCAAGGTGCAGGAAGCGGTTGAAATCGCCAAGGCGTCCAAGGCAGGAATTTTATTTTACAACCTGCCTGAAAAGGATTTGGCCTGGATTCAGAAAAAAGGGAATGCCGCGCACGTCAAGTATGCCGATGAGATCAATAAACTTTATCCCGGGGATACCTATCGGCCTGGTAATTACCTCAAGGAAGTCCAAGATTTCATGGGGTACACCCCCTGAGTCATCCCGTTCTTGAATGAAAATGATAGGGCCGCCCTGATGCGGCCCCTTTTCTCCACAATCGATGCTCGATAGGTTTTTTTATGGTCGGTAATACAACTTATCCGCTTTTATTTACTCTTTTTGTTGTTGCTACGTCCTTCATTCTTTTTATCATTCCCTACAAACGGAAAAAAGACGTTTTGGCTGTTCTCGATCGATGGCTTTCCAAGTTCGAGGAGTGGACGTTGCTCCTCAGTGTCGCCATCGCCCTGGTGGCCCTATTTCTCAATGTCGTATTGCGCTATGGGTTCAACTATACGTTGGCTTGGTCCGAAGAATTGGTTCGTGAGGTCATTATCTACACCACCTTTATCGGCTGTTGTGTGGCTGTCAAAAACCGGTCAATGATAAAGATCGACGCCACCGTACAACTGATACCCAAAATCAAAACGGCGTTAACCTATTTTAGCAATGGGGTGGTCATCATTTTTTCGATGTTGATGATGTACTACGGTTGGCAGATGGCCGCCATGCAGGCCAGAACCTTTCAAAAAACGTTGATTCTCAAAATTCCGCTGGTCTACCTTTATGCCATCCTGCCTTTAACCGGTGCGTTGATGTTGGTGAGAACGCTCCACGTCATAGTGCAGGACATCTCACAGTCTCCAGCGGATGATTGAACGAAATTGAATAAGTCAATTCAAAGTCATTGAGAACTCAAGGAGTCCATCGTTATGCAGTTGAGTGACGTCGTTATCATGCTGATTCTGTTGGGATGCATGGCCACTTACATCCCCGTATTCATGTGTCTGTTTTTCACCGCCGTGCTTGGATTCATTATTTTTACGGACCTGCCTTTGTTGTTGTTATTCCAGACTATTTTTCGAAGTATGGATAACTTTGCGCTCGTCGTCGTCTTGTTTTTTATCTTGTGCGGCAACATCATGACGGCCGGCTCCATCGTCGAAAAGCTGATCAAGGTAGCCAACGCCGTGGTCAGTTGGCTGCCCGGTGGATTGGGCATGGCGGGGGTATTGGCGTGCGGACTATTTGGCGCCATTTCGGGGTCTACGGTTGCCACTGTCGTGGCTTTGGGTGGGTTCATGATTCCCGCATTGATGGATAATGGCTATCCGGAAAAGTACACCCTGGGGCTGATGACCACATCGCCCAACCTGGGTGTGATTATCCCGCCGAGTATCGGCATGATTCTTTACTCGATGATCAGCAATGTCTCGCTTGAAGGCCTGTTTTTGACCGGCTTTGTGCCGGGTTTGTTGATCATGCTTCTCGTTTGTTCTTATTCATATTTGTTTTTCAGGAACCGAAAAGAGATCGTTCGCAAGCCCATCCCTTCGTTTACGGACATGATCGCTGTCCTGAAAGAGGGGTTCTGGTCCTTGATGCTACCGGTGATCATCTTCGGCGGTATTTTTTCCGGTGCTTTCACTGCCAACGAAGCCGCCGTGGTAGCCTGTGTCTATGCCTTTATCGTGGAAATATTCATCCATAAATCCATGAAATTCAGCCAAGTCAAGCAGATAACGGTCAGCTCAGCCGTTACCTCCGCGACCCTGCTGATTATCGTTGCCGGGGCAACCTGTTTCGGACGATTACTGACGCTGGAAGACATTCCCGGCCGAATTACCGAGACCGTCCTTTCCGCCATTTCATCGCCGGTGCTGTTCCTGATTGCCATGAATGCCTTGCTTCTGATGGTCGGGATGTTCATGGATATCATTTCCGCTACGATGATTCTGGGGCCGGTGTTTTTGCCGATGCTGGACGCCTTTAACATCAACTGGATGCATTTCGGTCTGATCATGACGGTCAACCTGGCCATCGGGTATTGCACACCGCCCATGGGCGTTAGTCTCTACATCACCGGCGCCATAGCCAACCGGGATCTCATCTACGTATCCAAGGCCGTGATGCCATTCATCGCCATCCAGATTCTGGTATTGTTGTTAATGACATTTTTCCCGAATCTTGTTTTGTGGTTCCCGCGCATGATGGGCTTCGCATGATCGATGGGCAGCCGATGAACTGACTGAGGCCTTCGAACGTCGATCGTTCGAAGGCCTTTTTAGTGGCTGGCGATCGGATGGCCTGTGGCCGTTGGCCATCCTTGTATTGCCGCCGATCGTCTGTTAATAAAAAAATACTGCCCAACGGTAACGTGCGAGTGGCATTTCCAGTCCATCACGATGATGCCTGATGTCGCCAACAACCATTCGAATGCAAAGGAGTTTTACCTGTGAGCGATGATATCGTTGAAAAAACCAAGCGAACCGGTGCCCTTTATTTTAAAGGCGTGAATGAAGAAAAACCGTTCGAGTTATGGCGGTCTTTTGACCTGGCCTTGGGGAAAGACTTGTCCTTGTTTATCACCGGCAAGCTGTACGCCAGGGAGAAGATACCCCATCCGACACGGCAACTGGTGACCGTGGCCGTGCTCACGGTGCTGAATCGGCCTGAGGAACTCAAGTTGCATATCCTGGCGGCCCTGAATGTGGGCTGCACGGCCCATGAAATTGCCGAAATAATTTTTCAGACCTTTACTTATGGCGGGATTCCCACCGTCAATACCGCCTTGAAAGTGTTAAGAGCGGTGCTGAAGGAAAAGGGCCAATGGCCCATCGAAGATTGACCCCGAACCTGCAATATCGGAGGACGACACTTAACGCTTAGGCGATTGTCAGAAACCACCGTAGACCATCCAATTCGTCAACGAAACCGCTAACCGATTCAAGGGGGGCAATACCATGAGACCCTATTTTGAGAAAATGCCGGTTTTCGGAAGCGCGATGAATGCCGGGCAGATCAAGAGTACCGAGGATAATGCAATTAAGATCCGAGAGGTTGAAGATCAGCTGAAAAAGGCGGCGGATCGGGTCAAACTGGCCGGATTCCCTGAAGAAAAAATCAATGCCCGCGGTCAGATGACGGTCTGGCAACGGTTGACCTATCTGGTGGATCCAGGGTCGTGGTGCCCGTTGCACAGCCTGTACAATCCTGAGGACAACGAGGAAGGGACCACCAATGTCGTTGACGGGCTTGGCAAGATATCCGGCCGCTGGGCGGTTGTGATCGGCTTCGATAACAAAGTCTTGGCCGGTGCCTGGTTGCCCGGCCAGGCTGACAATATCCTGCGGGTGACGAACCTTGCCAAGCGCCTCAACGTGCCCCTGGTCTGGCTGGTGCACTGCAGTGGGGTCAAACTCACCGAACAGGAAAAATTTTATGCCAACCGGCGTGGCGGTGGGGCGACCTTCTTTCGGCATGCCGAGCTAAATCAGGCCGGGGTGCCCATTTTGGCGGCCATCTATGGTACCAATCCGGCCGGGGGCGGCTACCAGGGAATCAGCCCCACCGTGCTGTTCGCCCACAAGAACTGTAATATCGCCGTGGGCGGCGGGGGAATCCTCAGTGGTATGTCACCCAAGGGGTATTTTGATGAGGACGGTGCCGAAGCCCTGATCCATGCCGCCAAACAATACAAGGCCAAACCACCTGGGTCTGCCGAGATCCACTATGATGCCACGGGCTTTTTCCGCTATGTGTATGACGAGGAAACCCAGGTGCTCGACGGCGTCAAGGAGTACATGCGCAGTATCCCCGCCTACCATCCCAAATTTTTTCGGGTGGCCGACCCTGAGCAGCCGCTCTTCGACGCCGACGATATTTACCGCCTGGTGCCATTTAACCAAAAACAGATTTACAATTTTGATCAGGTGCTGGCGCGTATCGTCGACGGCAGTCAACACATGGAATTCAAGCCTGGATATGGCCCCGAAATCTACGCCGGGCTGGTTAAAATCGACGGTTTTCTGGTCGGTGTGATCGGTAACCGCCAGGGGTGGTTGGGGGAAAACTATCCTGAATATGCCGATTACCCGGGTATCGGCGGTAAGCTTTATCGTCAAGGCCTGATCAAGATGAATGAATTCGTCACCCTTTGCGGACGGGACCGGGTGCCCATTGTCTGGTTTCAGGATACCTCTGGTATCGACGTGGGGGACATCGCCGAAAAGGCCGAACTGCTGGGATTGGGCCAATCGTTGATCTATTCGATTCAAGCCACCGATGTCCCGCAGCTGTTGGTGGTGCTTCGCAAGGGGACGGCGGCGGCGCACTACGTCATGGGCGGTCCTACGGCCAATCGGCATAACGCGCTGACCTTGGGCGTGGCAACGACCGAAATTTATGTGATGCACGGGGAAACCGCCGCCGCGGCCAGCTTTTCACGGCGTCTGGTTAAAGAAAAAAACGCCGGTAAGCCCTTGCAACCGGTGATCGACAAAATGAATCAGATGGCCCAGGAGTATCATGATAATTCCCGTCCGGCCTATTGCGCACGCAAAGGGTTCGTGGATGAGGTCGTCAAGATGAGGAACATCCGGCGCTATTTGGTCGCCTTTGCCGGTTGTGTGTACCAAAACCCAAAGTCGATCTGCCCCCACCACCAGATGCTCACCCCGCGGGTGATCAAGGGATAGAATCATCGACGGGGTGATTCTCAAGCGACCACACCGCGCGTGAAGAGAAAAAGAACGAATTTGATCGGGCCGGAGCCCGAATATAGGTTGTCGCTGTTTTATCGACGACGCCCTTTTCTTGCGGGTCGTGTTTCCTGTTCGGATTGAATTATCTGGTTGACGATGGCCATGATAACGGCGAGCAGAACGACCACCAGCAGTACAATGAGGAAGAACCAATCTTCCCCTCCCAACAGAATCGCTCGTCCTCTCAGGGTTTCACCCCATACGGCATGCCGATGAAGGGCGGGAATGATGTCGGTCGAGACCAAGGGGATCCGAAACCCCATCTTTCGGCTGAACAAACCCGCGAACCCTAAAATTATCAATGGCGCGGAGAGGACAACATAGATTGTCAAGAGTCGTTTGCCGTGTTTTGACATCGGTTGCTCTTAACCTATTCCCAGTCCAAAATGATCTTTCCCGATCGGCCGGAGTGCATGACATCGAAGGCCTGTTGGAAATCATCGATCTTGATCAACACATCGTTGTGACCGATACTCAGGAAAGGAACCGTATGCATCCAAATGCCGGGGTCCGGCCTGAGTTTGACAAGGGCTTTCATGGATTCCATTGGACACCTGTTGTTTTTTTCAGTCAAAAAAACGGGTCCGTTGGGTCAGGTCACAGGGAAGAGATGCTAACCTATGGATCTTTACGCGATTAGATTACCTGTAGTTCTTTGCCCACCCGGATAAAAGCGTCAATGGCCTTGTCCAGATGATCCCGGGTATGGGCGGCGGACATTTGCGTGCGGATGCGTGCTTGACCCTTGGGAACCACCGGAAAGCTGAACCCTACCACGTAAACGCCTTCCTCCAGCATGCGTGCAGCCATTTGCTGGGCCAACACCGCGTCACCCAACATCACCGGTATGATGGGATGGTGACCCGGTACCAAGGTGAATCCTGCCGTCTGCATGGCATCTCGAAAATAGCGACTGTTTTCCCGTAAGCGGTCCAATAACGCCGAGCTTTCGTCCAGCAAGTCCAATACGGCGATGGACGTAGCGGCGATCACCGGTGCCAGTGAGTTGGAAAAGAGATAGGGGCGGGAGCGCTGTCGCAGCCAGGCGATAATCTCTTTGCGACCCGAGGTGTATCCGCCGGAGGCACCACCGAGGGCTTTGCCCAGGGTGCCGGTGATGATGTCTACCCGATTTGATACGCCGCAGTATTCAGGCGTGCCCCGGCCATGCTCACCGATAAATCCAGCGGCATGGGAATCATCCACCATCACCATGGCATCGTGTTGTTGCGCCAGGTCGCAGATGCCCTTCAGGTTGGCAATGATGCCATCCATGGAAAAGACCCCATCGGTGGCGACGATGCGGAACCGGCAGTCGGAAGCGGCCATGAGCTGTTTTTCCAGGTCGGCCATGTCGTTGTTCGCGTAACGCAGGCGCTTCGCTTTGCACAGGCGAATACCGTCGATGATACTGGCGTGATTGAGTGCGTCACTGATTACGGCGTCGTTCTCATCGAGCAGGGCCTCAAACAGCCCGCCGTTAGCGTCGAAGCAGGAGCTGTATAAAATGGTGTCTTCGGTTCCCAGGAAGCGACTAATTCGTTCCTCCAGGATTTTATGGATATCCTGGGTCCCGCAGATGAATCGGACAGACGACATACCGAAGCCATGAGTGGCCAGGGCCGATTGTGCTTTTTCGATCAGTCGGGGGTGGTTGGATAACCCCAGGTAATTGTTGGCGCAGAAATTGAGCACACGTTGGCCGCTTTTGATGGTAATCGCGGCTTGCTGGGCGGACGTGATTTCGCGTTCGTCTTTGTAGAGGCCTGCCGCTTTCATATCTTTGATTTCCTTGGCCAAATGATCGAGCAGGGGCAAACGCATGAAACCAATCTCCTTTATTGTGTATGCCTATAGGCCGCTGACTTTGTTGCGCCCCGTTTCTTTGGACTGGTACAAGGCGCCATCGGCGCGATTGATAAAATCTTCGGCCGTCTCGTTCGTCTTATAGATGGCAACGCCAAAAGAAAGGGTGAATTGACCGATGGTTTCTCCGGTATTCTTCTTTTTAAGGTCCAGACGCTCAAATGTCTGGCGCATGTTGTCAGCCAGTGTCATGGCCCCCGTGGGCGGCGTGTCGGGCAATACGATGGCGAATTCTTCTCCTCCGATACGCGCCGCATGGTCTTTGCCTTTGATGGATTTTTTGATGGTCGTGGCGACCACGCGCAGTACGTTGTCACCAACAAGATGGCCGTGGGTATCATTGATTTTTTTAAAATGATCGATATCGGCCATGATCAGGCATAAATCCGTTTCCGTCTCTCTTGCGTTGTCGATGGCACGGGCCAACTTTTCCTCGAAACCCCGGCGGTTGCTGATGCGTGTCAGGGGATCCAAAAGCGCTTCGTTTCGGTATTTCAACATTTTGCTTTTCAACTGATCGATTTCAAGTGTGGCCTGTTGAAGCTGGTCCCTGAATGAACTGCTGGAAGATTCCAGGGTTTGGATTTCCGCTTTGATTTGCTGAACAATATTTTCCACGTCCGCTTCCGAAAGGTTGGGAACGATGGCGTCGTTGATGGTTTCCAGGTTGTTTTCCGATCGGGAAAAGTCTTGGCCGGTGGTCCGTATGGCGCCGATGATTTCGGTAAAGATTTTTTTCAGTTCTTCTCGGACCAGGATGGTCACCTTTTCTTTGCCGTTGACAATATACCGATTGTAAAATTCCTGGCAAAGATCATCCGAGAATACCCCTGAATTTTTCAAGTGGCTGTCAATGGCGGAATTCAATGTTCCGTTTCTTCCCGATGCATACTCGTACCAGACGCAATAGTTGACCGGATCCGTCGATAGTCCCTGTTTTCCCATCAGCTCAAGGGCAACCCGCAAATACTGTTTGGATTCATCTAAGGTGTCAGTGTATCGCATGTTTTTTTCTCTTTTATGGGGCGCAAGACTACTTTTTCAATCGTCGTGGGTGGACCATCCTGGACTTCCGGATTTCGAATGGAGAATGCTAAGCAACTATTGACTGTCGACTTTACACCTCAACTTAAAAGGTAAGGGGAGGCGTGTCAATTAAAAACCCGCGCCGACAATGGATCGAAGACAATGATAATTTGCTTGACCGTTACAAGTCCGCCATGCATAATTTATCGACTTGAAAGAATAATAACCGTGGATCGGTTTGGAAAGGCGATGGTCATTCGCCGTTGGCATGCCATCATCTTGCGCTGCTTTGTTGCTTCAATTTGTACTCGTATTGGTTAAAGGATATCCATCCGATGAACAAGAAAATACTGGTGGTCGATGACAACCGCATGATACTGAAATTTCTATCCAACCTTCTTGAGGGGCATGGACATGAGGTAAAGACATGCGAAGATGGACTGGCCGCGCTGAGCTTGTTGACCACCTACCAGCCGGATATTGCTTTCATTGATCTGATCATCCCCAAGATCGGGGGTGATAAGCTGTGCCAGATCGTCAGGGCGATGGATCACATGAAAAACTGTTATCTGGTCATCATTTCCGCTGCCGTGGCGGAAATGGATCTCGATTACAGAAAAATCGGTGTCAATGCCTGCATCGCCAAAGGGCCTTTCGGCCAGATGGGCAACCATGTATTGGCAGCGGTCAAGGATTCCGACGATCCATATAGAACATTCGCCGATCAAAAAATCCTCGGTATTTCATCCGTGGACGGGTTGCCGGTATACGCACGGCGCATGACCAAGGAACTGATTGGCCGTAGTCGCCATCTGGAAACCATGCTAGAAAGTATGAATGAGGCGATATTGGAAGTCTATACCGGTCATGTGGTTTATGCCAATACGGCGGCGGTCAAATTGTTTGGTGTACCCCTGGAAAACCTGTTGTCCGCAAAGCCGCGTGACCTGTTCGGTGAGGGCGCCAAAGGCCGCATCGATGCGCTCCTGGAGGATGCGGGGGACGGTGAGTCCGTGCTTGGCCTTACCCATCCGTTGGAACTGGGTGGACGTCAGATTGTTATGCGAAGCTTTCCGGTAAAGGGGGAATCTCACTCGACCATTTTGTTGATTACCGATGTTACCGACCAGCGGGATTTGGAATTCCAACTTCAACATGTCAGGCGCATGGATGCCATCGGCAACCTTGCCGGTGGCATTGCCCATAACTTTAACAACTTGTTGATGGGGATTCAGGGGAACGTTTCCCTTTTGATCCAGGATAAAAAAGAGGGCGACCCAGGGTACGATGAATTGGCTGGGATTGAGCGATGCATCGATAATGGCGCCAAACTTACCCGGCAACTGTTGAGTTTCGCCAAGGGGGGGCGTTATGCCTTGAATGTGGCAGATCTCAATGAGATTGTTGAGAAATCTGCCGGTATGTTCGCCAGAACGCGCAAAGAAATTCACGTGGTTCAGGATTTAGACCGGCAACTGGCGTCGGCAAGGGTGGATGCCGCACAGATCGAACTTGCCTTGATGGACCTGTATGTTAATGCATGGCATGCCATGTCGCTGGGGGGAACATTGCGCGTGACAACGGCCAACATTACCCTGGATGAGACATTTGTGAAACCCTTTCAATTGAAATCGGGCAGTTATCTAAAGATCGATGTGGCCGATACCGGGTCGGGGATGGATGAATCGACCCTCGAACGGATATTCGATCCCTTTTACACCACACGCCCCATGGGAGAGGGAACCGGGCTTGGCTTGGCCTCGGTATTTGGCATCATAAAAAAACACAATGGTATGATTACGGTGGAGAGCAAGATCGGTGTGGGAACCACCTTCTCCATTTATTTGCCGGCGGCGCAGACCTTTCAGAAGCCTGACGCCTTGCCGGACGCCCCGGCTCACTCGACGGCAGGATCGCTGGAAAAAGGGTCGGGAACCATTCTGGTGGTCGATGATGAGGAATATATTCTCAAGGCCGACGAGGCGATGCTTACCGAACTGGGTTATGATGTGTTGCTTGCCAAGGGTGGAAAGGAAGCCATTCAAGTATTCAATCAGAACAAGGATCGTATCACGCTGTTGATCCTGGACCTGATCATGCCTGACTTGAATGGTGAAGCCGTTTACGTGCATGTCAAGTCTTTGCGCCCCCAGACGCGTGTGATCCTATCGTCGGGATACAGTTTCGAGGGGCAGGCGGGTTCCGTTTTGAATAATGGCTGCGATGGATTCATTCAAAAGCCCTACAATCTCAGACAATTATCCCAAAAAATCAAGGAAGTTCTTAACCCGGAATGTGAAGCCTAAACAGACTCGATTCAAAAAGCAAGAATCATTGGTGAAGCTGACCGATAGCGTCTTTTTATTGGGTGTGGGGGGCGGGATTGTCTACTGGATGATTGCCGCATGGCTCTCTGAACTAACCGCTCAATCTGGGAATTATCTTCATCATTTTTTCGATCCGGGTCTCCACGAACTCCTCAACCGCGTATTGGTACTCTGCTTTTTCGTTTTTTTTGGCGTTCGGGTCAACCGCACTCTTCGGCAGTGTCGGAAAGCCAATGAAGCGTTGGCCGGCAGTGAGGAGAAACACCGTATTATCATAGAAAATATTGAGGATGGCTACTACGAGATCGATGGGGCTGGCCGTTTCATCATCTTCAACAATTCCTTTCGCAATATCACCGGATATGATGCCTATTCACTTCAGCGGCTGAACTACAAACTTCTTTTAACGCCTGCGGAGACACAAAAAATAATCGATACGTTTGACAACGTCAGAAGAACGGGGCGGTCCATTAAAGACTTGGGGCTCGTCATTGTAAGAAAGGACGGCACTCCCAGATGGGTAGAGACCTCGGTGTCGCCCATTACCGACCGGCATGATGGCAAACTGCGCGGGTATCGTGGCCTTTTGCGGGACGTCACCGGCAGGAGGCAGGCGGATGCCTTGCGGCAGGAAAAGATGGCTGCCGAGTCAGCCAGTCGTTCGAAAAGCGAATTTCTCGCCAATATGAGTCACGAGATTCGGACGCCGCTCAACGCCATTATCGGAATGGTGGAAATGTTGCTTGATTCAGGCCTATCTCGTGATCAACGTGAAGATCTTAAAGTGGTGCAATCGGCAGCCTATTCCCTGTTGTCGGTGATCAATGATGTGCTCGATTTTTCCAAGATCGAAGCCGGAAAATTGGAACTCGAACGTACTTCTTTTAACCTCAGGGATTTTCTCGGCGAGGCACTTAAAATCCTGGCCATCAAAGCCCATGAAAAGCGTTTGGAGTTGGCCTACCGGGTGGCTCCGGATGTCCCTGATCGTTTGATCGGGGATCCTCATCGTTTTCGGCAGGTGCTTCTCAATCTCGTTGGCAATGCGGTAAAGTTCACCGATTCAGGCGAAATTGTCGTTCTGGCCGTCATCAAATCCCTCGAAGCGAATCATTTGCTGCTGCATGTTGCGGTCAAGGATACCGGCATCGGTATCGCGGCCGGAAAGCAAGCCCTGATTTTTGAGGCCTTCAGGCAAGCCGACGGGAGTACCAACCGGAAATACGAAGGGACGGGGCTGGGGCTTGCCGTTTCCGCCCAACTGGTGAAATTGATGGGCGGGCGAATCGGGGTGCGGAGCGAATTGGGCAAGGGGAGCGTCTTTCATTTCACCATCGCTTTTGAAGTGGCACCCGATGCCATGGACGGCACTGCTTTGCCCGACCAAATTGATTTGAGTGGATTGAAGATACTGGTCGTCGATGACAATGCGACCAACGCACGGATCCTCTGTGAAATGCTATCCAGCTGGAAGATGACACCGCAATCGGCGAGTTCGGAAAGCATGGGAATCGCACTCATGAGAGGGCTGAAGAAACGGGGTGCCGATTTTGATTTGGCACTGGTTGATTCAGAACTGTCGGGCTCCGGCACCTTTTCTTTAATTCATAAGTTACAGCAGGAAACCTCAGGGGCAACGCGCATTATTGCCATGCTTACCACAACCGCCACCAAGGACGTGGACCAATTGCATGCGGTGGGCGTAAGATCCGTGGTAACCAAGCCTGTCCGCCCGTCCGACCTTTTGGATGCAATCATTCAGGCCCATTCGACCGAGCCCATTGCGGCGGATCAACTTGGCGGAAAGGGGGCCGTCTTTTCAGCTCGCTTGTCTGCGCCGCTGGATATCCTGGTTGCCGAAGACACACCGTTTAACCAGAAATTTATTGCGCGGCTGCTGGGCCGTTGGCATTGTCGTGTGACCATCGTCGGTAATGGCCAGCAGGCGGTGGAGGCACTGTCCCGACGGGCTTTTGATTTGGTGCTGATGGATGTCCAGATGCCTCGAATGGATGGCCTCACCGCCACGATGCGCATTCGTGAGATGGAAAAACAGACCCGCCGTCATGTGCCCATCATTGCCATGACGGCCCACGCCATGCGGGGTGACCGGGAGCGGTGCCTGGATTCGGGAATGGATGACTATGTATCCAAGCCCATTTCTTCGGCCTTACTTTCGGAGGCCATTCGACGGGTGCTGCCTAAGACTGCCAGGCCCTCCACGCCTGACGCAAAAAAGGAATTTTCGCCAGCCAGGGATGATGACCGGATCCTAACGGCGCTTCTTGACGCGTTTAATGGGGATCGCGGCTTTTTCAGGGAAATGGCCGAGATGTTCATCAGTGATTATCCCCCCATGATAAAAACGATCCAGCAGGCCATTGACGCCAACGATGCTGGCCTGTTGCGGCGAACGGCCCATTCGTTGAAGGGCATGGCCCGAAACTTTCAGTTCGATTCGGTGGCCGATGTTGCCCAGCGATTGGAAAAATCGGCAGATCAAGAACCTTATGAGGCGGCAAGAGCGCTGTTTCATCAACTGGCCGGCGAATTGGCTATTGCGCAAACGCGGCTCGAGCGGATGATGGGGCGCATCGACGGAGACTGATTGGGAATGCCGCAAGCACCATTTTACTTGCGATTGCCTTGTTTGGGATCAGGCACCACTTGACAATCGGCCACTGAAATGACAGTGGACATTCACTGCTCAATCTTTAACCGTTTTTACGCTCAAATAGCCGCAAATACCGGGGGGGAAAAGGAAATGAAAACAAAAAGAGAGGGCCGCCAAATGGTCGCCCTTGTATTCATTGCGTTAATGTTTTTCTCATGCTCATTCATGAAAGGCCATTCCGACAATATGCTTTTGTCCGAGGAAGAGGCTGCTGAGCTAAATCTCGACCAACTGCCGGAAAAAGCGCGGTACGGCTATGTCAATCGATATTTTATGGTCACAAGAGGCAATGCTTCAAATGGACCGCGAATCGAAATCGTACGACCTTCGGTAACGATAGCTGAGGCGGGACCCACCATTGAAACCCAATCGCCGACCGAGTTCTTCGTGTCTTTTGAAAAGAGTGCCTCGGGCAACCCTGCAGATATGCGTACCCTTAAAGTCATTGGGAAACGGTGCTTCTTTATAAAAGAACTAACCGAAAGGCTGAAACCCTATATTGTTGGCTCAAAAATAAAAGCGAGCAATCTGAAAATTCCTAACGGTAGATTCCATCTTGAAGTCAGTATCGCGGATACCGCAGGGGTGGAGACCGTCGAGCATTACCAATTGGTGGTAAGATGATACATCATTCAACGATGATGACACGCCGTCTTTGAGCCCCCCATATTAGTCGGCCGTTTCCCGCGTATCGACGATGATATGGCGCAGCATCTCCCAGGCCCGCTTCTCCTTCAGGCGTTCCTCGGCGCTGTGTCGGTCATGATTTTGGTTACCGGTGGAATAGATGATAGCCGACTGCCCATTGGGGCGGGTGATCGTTTCGACGCCCGACCGATCGTTCCCCGCACGGTCACGCTGAACCTCGATCTCGCTTTGCAGCATCATCTGGATGGTCTTTTCGGAAACCCCGTTTTGTTTGAGCAACAAAATTTCTTCTGCCGTCAGCGCCAAGGAAGGGGCGGGTAGAAAACACAATAGAAAAATTGCCGTCCTAAAAATTTTTAGCTTCATGAATTTCCTTTTCACTGTATCAGGTGTCGATAAGGCTTGACACAACCCTTTCAGTTTCTAATAATATGTTGATAAAAATAACAATATTTAACCATCAATGTCAAACCGAAGCCTCCCCATCGAGGGATGCCAATCCGGTGACCATGACCGATACCCATGGCAATGGCCGATAATGCGTCGAGAAAAGGGCTCGCCGATGACCGTGGCGGCTATTCCAAGGAAACAACAGGTTTTCAGGGGAAAGGCCAGCATGGGGCTGGCGTTACTGACGGCCAACAGGCATTGGAAGCGTCACCGGAATGCGCCGTTCAGCAAGATCAGGCTCGCGCTCACGCTGAGCGGCGCTATCGCGCGTTTCTGGAATTTCTTCCCGAACCGGTTTTTATCGGTAATCTGGACAGCACGGTGTCTTACCTTAATCCTGCTTTCGAAGGGATTTTTGGCTGGACCTTGCCGGAACTCAAGGGCCGGCGGATTCCTTTTGTCCCCGATCGTGAACTGCAACGCGCGCGGGCCGGTGTAAAACAGCTGTTTAGTGAAAAAATACTTCATGGTTACGAGACCCGCCGGCTTACCAAAGATGGCCGCATACTGGACGTCAAGGTGGATGGCGCCGTATTTTTCGATGATCATGGCCAGCCTGCCGGCCAGGTCATCATTTTAAGGGACATTACGGCGCGTAAACGTGCCGAGAAAATTACCCAGGCCCTGTTCCGGATCACCCGGGCCCTGCACCGCTTTCGGGAACTGGATTCCATGTTGGCGTACATCACACGCCAGGTTCAGGAGCTAATCAAGGCCGACGGTGCCACGGTGTTGCTTGTGGATGAGGCAAGACAGGAATTCTACGTTCCGGCGGCCTCATACATGGATACCACCACAGGTACCCGGATGCGGGAGGTCCGCTTCGATGTGGAAAAGGGCGTCGCCGGTCATGTCTATCGAACCGGTAAGCCGTTGATCGTGCATGACACGACCACCAGTCCCTATTTTTATGAGCAAGTGAACATGGCGGCCCATTATCAACACAAGAATATGTTGGATGTGCCGTTGCGTCACCAGGAACGGGTGATCGGTGTCCTGTGTGCGGTCAACAAGCATGAGGGAGACTTCGACGAGGCCGACGTGGAGCTTTTGAGTGCCGTGGCCAATGTCGTGGCCCTGCCCATTGAAAATGCACGGATCAACCAGGCCCTTCAGATCTCATTTGAGAATGTGCGTCGGCTGGACCGTGCCAAAGAACAGGTCATCAATCATCTCTCCCATGAACTCAAGACGCCGTTATCGGTGCTTTCCGCCTCCTTGGGCCTTTTGGAAAAGCGGTTCGCCAGTGGTTGGGACAAGGCGGTGGACCGGATCATGGAACGTATGCATCGCAATCTGAAGCGATTGCTGGATATGCAGTACGAAATCAGTGACATGCTTCGAGAGCGACACTACCGCGCCCACGGGATCCTCTCTTTCTTGCTGGCTGCCAGCCGTGACATGCTTGTATCCGTGTTCGAGGCCGTTCCCGATATCAACCACAGCCTGGAAATCATTCAGCGCACCATCGATCGGGAGTTCGGCAGGGCCGACGATCCATGTGCCGAAGTCGTCCTGAATCGGTTGGTGAATATGCATCTGGAAACATTGCGGCCGGGTTTTGCTCATCGGCGGATTCGGCTGAAGACTCACTTACAATCGGTGGCACCGGTGCTTATCCCTTTAGATGTGGTGGAGAAGATCGTCGAAGGATTGGTGAAGAATGCCATCGAGAATACGCCGGACCAGGGGCGGGTGACGGTGAGTGTGCGTAACGAAGAGAATGGCCCGGTGTTCGAGGTCCAGGATACCGGCGTAGGAATCACAGAGGAGAAACAACAGCTGATTTTCAACCATTACTTCGCTCCTGGCGATACTACCGATTATGCGTCGCGACGCCCCTATGACTTCAATGCCGGTGGCAAGGGGGTCGATCTGCTGCGTATTACCGTTTTTGCCGAACGTTATCGGTTCGATACGAAGATGTATTCCATGCGCTGCCGCCATATCCCGCTGGACAGTGATCAATGCCCGGGTGATATTCAGCGTTGCCGGTTTTGCCGTAAACCTTCGGATTGTTATGCATCGGGGGGCACGACCATGCAGATCCGGTTCAGGCCTGCAGCCCAAACAAAAGACACTTTCAATCCGGGGCGATGATCCAAATTCGCGTATGAGATGCCCATGACTCGACCATCAATAAAAAAAAATGACCCTGCCGTTAGTACCGCCAACGACGGCTTTCTCGGCAATCTCGATATCGAATTCCTCATCCATGAGCTCAAAGGACCCTTGTCGGTACTCGAGACAGCCGTCCGCATGCTTTTGGAAAAACAACATAAATACGGCCCATTGACGGATCGCCAGGCCAGAACCCTCGAACGCGCCCTGAAAAGCTCCAAAAAGGCGCGTCGCCTGGTTGGTGATTTGCTGGAGATCGGACGATCCGATGCCGGATGTTTTTCCTGCCAGTGGTTTGATGCCGTGTCGGTCCTGTCCGACGTGATTCTGGAGGCCCTGGAGGAGATCCACAGTGACCGGTGGGAGACGCTTCGGGGGGCTGAATCCGTGGCCGAACGGATGGCCCTATTGCGTCGTCATGATATTGATTTGAGACTGACGGCCAGTGTTCATGGACTTAAACTGTGCCAGGACGAGGCGAAATTTCGGCAGATCATGGGCAACTTGATCAAAAACGCCCTTCAGTATCGTTCCAAGCATTTGGAAATCGAGATGGACTGCCGGGATGCGCAGGTCCTGGTCGACGTGATCGACGATGGCCCAGGGGTCGACGATGACCATCGGGAGCTGATTTTTGAACGTTATCGACGTTTCGCTGATCGCGAGACATTATCCAGGCCCGGTCATGGCCTTGGACTGGCCGGCGCACGAATCCTGGCACGTCATCTGGGGGGGGATATCACGGTCAAAGGCAATTCCCGCTCGGGGGCGATTTTTTGCCTGTCATTGCCTATTGACTATAAGGCCTGAGGATTGTCAAATCTTGAATCATCATCGTTTTAATTTTTGGAAAGGAACACCATACATGACGGCTGATCAATCTCAATTGAATGGCAAGCGCATTCTGGCGGTGGACGACGAGGCCGATGTTCTTGAGACAATCGAGGATATCCTCGATATGGCCACCATCGATACGGCGCGGGATTATGAAAGTGCCTCGCAGAAGATTCGTACCGGCACTTACGACCTGGCGATTTTGGACATCATGGGCGTCAATGGGCTCGTGCTTCTCGAAGAGGCGGTGGCCAGGGGGATCCCCACGGTGATGCTGACCGCGCATGCCGTCAATCCGGAAATGTTGATGGCGTCCATTCGTAAGGGGGCGATTTCTTATTTGCCCAAGGAGTCCCTTGTCGAGTTGGATGACCTGTTGGAGGCGCTGCTGGCTGCCCAGGCCGCGGGTAAACCGCCTTGGAAATTACTATTCGATCGCTTGGGTGACTATTTTGACGAACGATTCGGACCGGATTGGAAAACCAAGGACGAGCCATTCTGGTCTGATTTTTCTCGCCACTGGGATGTGGGCAGAGGAATTCAATCGCGACTCAAACATGACAATCGATTGGTGGATAAAGGGATCTGACCGGCCATCGGCCTATTGTGGGTCTACGATGCGGTCAGGTGCGGTAACCGGGGCATGGGTATCGATGTCGGCATTTAATTGCCATTCGACCCGATCACCAACGGCCAGGTGTTGGCTTTCGCGGAAATTTATTTCCAGAACGGTTTGGATATTGTCGGGTGAATGAATACGGTTCAAACTTCCCGGCTGACCATGGGCGATCAACCGGATACGATTGTCAGCCGAGATAAAGACAATCGCCAACTCGATGATTGTGTTTTTCATCCAGAAAACGCGCTTACCGGCCGTCGGGTAGGTAAACAGCATCCCGGTACCGGGAACCAGCGCCGGGCAATGCATCAGTCCTTTGCGCCATCGATGGGGGCGATCGGCCAATGCGACGGAAAAGGTGGCCACCGGTTCACCGTTGCGGCTGATTTCAACGACTGCGGCCCCATATTGCCCGCAGATGTCGCTGGCGAGGCTTTCGATTGGAAGGAGGCAGCATAGCAGCAGCACCCACCGCCAGGCATGTTGTCGTTTGCCTTCTTTTGTCGTCACTGACAAGCAGGCGATCGCACGTGAATATGGGGCGTTGATTCTGCTTGCCGTGTTCGGCTTCGGTCTGAGCAACCGATCGGTTTTCAATATTACCTTCCCCTGTGGCTATCCATTTAGCGTCATTCGAAAGCCAGGCAACCATAATTTTTAGGTATTTTCAACCCTGCTCAAAGTATGAACCCTGCGATCTTGACACGGATTGCCGGGTGCGTTAAGCATATATGCGCATTTACCCATAATTTATTCCAGGAATACACCATCAACCGAACAAGGAGAGGGGAAACATGACCGATATACTGCCCATCGAAGCCGTCGACCGGGTTGAGATTCTAACCCTGCAGGACAATGTAATTGATCTGGTGGCCCGGGACAATAACGCGGTAATCGAGCGGGCCTTGCCCGTGGTGGGTACGGAAATGCGCAACAGCATCCTGGCCGAGCATGGTTTCGCATCGCTGGTCACGGTGACCCGTAACGGCCGCTCCCGTTGCATGTTGTTTGATTTCGGTTTCTCGGCGCACGGCGCGGCTTTCAATGCCGATGCCCTGGGCGCGGATCTTGGTGGCGTGGAACAGATGGCGCTTTCCCATGGTCATCTCGATCACGTGGGCGGGATTCGGGCGCTGATCGAAAAAACGGGAAAATGGGACATCCCCCTGGTGCTGCACCCGGCAGCCTTCAGATACCCCCGCTACCTGAAAGTGAGCGATACGGTCAAGTATCATTTTCCCGCCTTTACCCCGGAGATGGCCGCCGCGGCTGGTGCTAAGGTGATACCGACGGAAACACCTTATCCCATGCTTGACCACACAGCCCTTTTCTTGGGCCATATTCCACGCATTACCCCGTTCGAAAAGGGGGCGCCCAATCTGTATTGCGAGATTGACGGGGAGGTGCTGCAGGATCCCTTTGACGATGATTCGGCGGTGGTTTTCAATGTCCGCGATAAAGGGCTGATTGTGTTATCCGGCTGTGCCCATTCGGGAATCATTAATACGGTTCGGCATGCCTGTCGGGTCACCGGCATGGACACCATCCTGGCGATCATGGGTGGGTTTCATCTCTCCGGTCAAGATATGGAAACGGTAATTCAGCCGACTGTCGAGGCCTTGAAAACCTTTAATCCAGACTATATTATTCCCACTCACTGTACGGGTAGGCAGGCGGTCGGATTGATCGAAAACGCCTTGCCGGATCGCTTTATCTTGAACATGGCCGGTACGAAATTGACCTTTGGGGCCTGACCTTAACGCTTTGAAAGGGATGCTTGACCACTCATCACGATTACGAGAAAAGGAAAACCATGTTGAAAAAATTGTTATTGTTGCTGATCCTTACCTCGATCGCTTCAACTGCCCACGCCAAAGTCAGCTTCGAACCGATCCTAACCCAACAGATGGATGACCCCATTATGGATGTGGCCAGTGATCCGGACGAAGACCTGATCTTTTTTCTCACCCCATCAGCCGTGCTGCCTTTTTCCATTAAAGAAAAAGCCGTTATCGACCGTATCCCGCTGAAAGCGGCCTTTAGCCGGATCGGGTTGCTGAGTGACGATCGGTTGATATTGACCGGCAACGATCCTTCACGGTTCAGCATCATCCAGTACAGCCGCATTTATCCCATCGATATTACCCACCGTGCATTCAAAGGGGCGGCAGATGCCAAGGTCATCCTTGTCGTTTTCGATGATTACCAGTGCCCGTATTGTGCGCGTCTGGAACGTTTCATCGAACAGGTGCTGGGTCAATTCCCCAACGAGGTCAAATATGTAATCAAGCATTTCCCCTTGTCCAGCCATTCCTTCGCTTTCCAAGGCGCCATGGCGGCCCTGGCCGCCGGTGAGCAAGGCAAGTTCTGGGAATTTCACGGCCGGCTGTTGGAGAACCACGACCAGGTCGATGAACAAAAGATTTTGGATATTGCGGGTGAACTGGCGCTGAATATGGAGCAATTCACAAAAGATCGGCAATTGGCGTCCAGCCATGAGCTGATTCAGGCGGATCTCAGAAACGGCAAGGAGATTGGTGTGACGGGAACGCCCTCGGTGTTTATCAATGGCAAACGGATTCGCAACCGTGAGCTAGGCAAGCTTCCCGAATTGATTATTCGTGAACTCGGCGATAAATAATCGGGGACGACTAAAGGACTGCCTCTCAATCAGGAGTATGATCACCATTGCATGGGAAAGGAAAGTCAATGAAGATTTCTGTCCTGTTTAAGACAATGTTTTCGGCAAGGCCAGAGAGAGGAAGCGGGTTAATCGATACCGCGACGACCGATGGCGCAGCCCGAAAACATTGTCTTAAAGGCCATATCACCATCTTGTTGTCGGCGATCGCCTTGTTTTTGTCGCCATTTATCGGCGCATGTACGCACAAGCCGGTTCATCCCACCAAAAGCGAGCGTGAATGGGCCGCCGATCACAAAGCCTGCGAGCAGTGGGTCAGGGAAGGGATTCGGGAGGATCCCGATGTCTATGACAACCTGGACGAGATGAAGATGATAAAAAGGTGCATGCAGCAAAAAGGCTGGACGTGGGAACGGAGCGATTGGTTCAAATTAAAAAAGGAATCCACCGAATAAGTCCTTCATTGTCAACAGGGGGGATCGCTGCCCGGATAGGCTGTATGACGGCATTTGGTTTTATAACGGCTGCGTGTCAGCGTCAAACAGGCGATCCATCGCCTTCAGGTACCCCGGGGCGCATTGCAGGTAGAAAGTAAGTCCTCTTGAAAAGTTCATGCCCACCACACCGTCGATAAACATCTGACTGATCTCCCGCTCTCGCTTGAGTATCGCCTGGCAACCCCTGAGAATGCGCTTTTCCTCTGGCGATAGGGCTTTGGCCAAGTATTTGAGGGTGGTGCGCGCCCGGGGTTGATACATCCAGAAGTAAAGCAGGTCCAGACAACCAATGACGATCAGCTTCTCCAGACCCTTGGCATCGGCATTGGGATCAATGCGATTGTTGCCAATGGCATCAAGAGTCTCCCAGACGTTCAACTCCGGCTGCAGACCCTCCAGATGAGCGTAGGTGTCAAACAGTTGGGAGAGCGTGTCTGCGTAATCCTGGAAACGGGTTTGAATGTTGTTGAATCGGTCGGCGGTTCCTTCGATGACACCGGCCACAATATCCGAGGCACCTTTGGAGATCACCGCGGCCCATTTTTGCAAATGCCCTTCGATGCCGACCACGCCGAAAACGCCCAATAGCATGGCGATGAGCATGTTGAGCGCGATGGCGATGGGAATGGAGAGGATGCTGCGAAAGAAGTTGCCATACACGGCTGCCTTGGGCAGTCCACGGAACAGGTTGTGACTGGACAGATATATGCCGTTGGCCATGGCCATGATGGTGTAAAGCACCATCGGGTTTGTCGCCGTGGTAATGCCCATCAAGCGATCCAGCAGCACGGTTTTAACCAGAAAGTCCAGAAGCGGCACGGAAAACCCGGTGAACAGCAGGGAATCGGAGATGCGTACCCAGCTGACATAATCGTTCCAATGCAAAAGCGGCGACCGACTGATACCGCCACCACCCAACACCGCCTGGACAATATTCCTGACGCCGGTGATACCGAACCAGATAAATGCGCCCAAATAGGCCAATACCCACCATTGATTGGTTAGGTAAAATGATAGAAAGGCCGGGATAAACCCCATCAGAATTTTCAGGGCATTGCTCATCGTACTGTTCAGGTAAGCGGGAGATAAACCGACCTTTGTCTTGTCCGTCGTATCGCTTTCTATCCGCAGGCCATTATCGGAACAATCGGCGATGCCGCCCAAAGTGACAATATTGCCTTTATTGTTCATTTGGGTCAGGTGAGGTTGAATCGACCAATCGACCTGGCGCATTTTCCCCAAGACTTTAAGGATGGGCAAATGCTGCATTAGACGCTGATATAGCCCTTGAGACCCCTTGGGGCTTTCATAGGGAACGTAGGTCACGCGTTTATAAACCGGAATGGTGAAGGGAATGATACTGCGTTTGGGTCGAACGGGCGGTACTTGCGGACCGACCGTACCACAGGGAATCGCCTCATGTGAGACCCGTTGCCAGCGTCTGCACATACGGCGGGCACTGCCGGGCAGGGTGTCTATGATGGCCAGGCCCATGCCGTACATGCGGGAAGAATGGCCGGTGGAATCGCTACCGATTCTGGGTTGTAAATGGGCGGATGCATACATGGCGCTAAAGGCGCTGATATCGTGAAGAATAATTCCCAATTTCTCGATTCGATCCGCCTTTCCCGGAAACGGTTCGGCATTGTTGAGTCGTCCGATGATTTGCCGGATTATCCGTTTCAGATTGATGGTGTTACTCTCGTTGATGGCCAGTTGAAGCCTGCTGATCTGTTCGATATGGCCGGTTTTACCGGCGGTATAATCCTTGAGATTGAAGATTTCCAGGCGGCTGATCAGTCCTTCACAGTCGTAGAGGATCTCCGCCACATCCTCGGGCAAAAGATCGGTCAGGTTCAATGTTATGCGATAACCGGTGTGCAGGCGGGTGACCTGATCCAGCAGTTGTCGTGGTGTCAGGTAAAGCAGATCCGGGGTGTCGGGATCATCGTGAACAAGGGTGGGGTCGGGGATGTCAGGAAGGGCCGACGGCTGTAGGAATTGCCTGGCAATGGCTTCCGAATCCAGTTCGTTCATGCGCGTAATCAAACCACGGATGGCTCTCTGCCCTTTTTCATCGGCCTTTTTTATTTCCTGCCGGAGTATTTCAGCTTTTTGTTTCAAAAGCGGAATCAGTTGGTCGCAAATGTATTTTGCAAGATGCAGGATGGACGGTTGGCCGGGACGGACAAAGGCCAGAAACCGGCCGCCGTCAAGAGAGGGCAGATTGATCCCAAAATCAGCGTTGATGGCTGGCCGGTGAAGCCGATTAAAGGCTTCAAGGACGGTGAGTACATATTTTTGACGATAACGGCTTACTGCCCGGCCCTGGTCCATGAGTTGCCGAACCGGTTCCTCAGCCAGAAAACAGAGAAACGATTGAGCGTCGGAGAAGCCCCGGGGAACCCAGATCAGCTGGATATATTTGCCTCTGAAACGGGTTGAGAATTCAATTCCGATGCGAATTTCAAGCCCCATAATCTGGGCTGCTTCGATCAGTTCGGCGGCGGAAGGGGGATCGATGAAATTGTAGTAAATGACGCGCAGGCGGCGGATGCCTTTGATCCAGGCGTCCATGATCAAATGGGAGGCTGATTTGCGTCCTTTGGTATTGATATCATGGACATGATCGTCGAAGGCGAGTTGGTTCCAGTCCTCCGGCATTTCCAACAAGTGGTATCGTTGTAACATTTCCCTGATGATACGGGGTTTGCCACTGGCCACCCGCCGGAAATCATGGGCTAACTTGATTTGGGCGAGCTCGTCGCCGTGGGCCCGGACCAAATCCTTCATGATCGAAAGCAATACCCGGGCAGCGTTTTTGGGCATTGAGCCGGCAGAGGCATGCAGGACCTCGTTACGCAGTGACCGCAAGGCGTTCAGGCGGTCATCGATGTCGCCGGCTTCCAAAGACTCCAACAGATGAATAACCGCATAGGCGATGCGAAGTCCCCGGGTTTCAGCCAACTCCTTGATGCCATGCGGATGGAACCAGGGGAAGAGGTTTTTACGCCGCATGGCATCGGTGGCTGATCGGCTTCGCACACCGTTGACGATTTTCAATAGATCGCGGTCACGCTGATCGAACAGTAGGCTCAAAAGACCTCCATGGGCAGTTGAATTGGCGAGCCAAGCCTTATCTGGTCAATACGGATCGTTTCAATCTTTTGTTTGACCGGAAACAGGTCAATACCATTAGTTTGAGGGTGGAAATTGGCTGATGATGGATTCCACCAACGAATTGACATCTTGCGTGGCTTTTTCCGGTCTATCGTATTCTTTGAACTGCTGGGTGCCACTGCCCCGCCAGAGCAATGCGCCAGATCCGGCGGAAACAAGGTCGATCACCAGTGTGCCCTCGTCAATCTCACGTTGATCAGTGCCCGTACCGATGGCGATGCCACCACGACTGCCATAGCTGCCGATGCCGAAGCCGATACGGCCGCTTGTGCCAGTCGAATCGATCCGCTGGCGCAGGGTGTATTGATAGCGCACCCGAACATCCGTTGACCGATCCGATACGAACACCAAGCCTTTCTTTTCCAGATGGCGTTGGATGGCCGATCGAATGCGGGTATTCCGAAAAGGATTATCGATGCGTTCATCACCGGTTTGGGGTTGTGTCGGCGATTCCCAGGCAACGGTTTCGATAGACCGAAAATTTGTCGCTGGATCATAATCCTGACTGATTTGGATCCCCGAACATCCCATCGCCATGAGAACGGTTAGGGCAACCATTGCTCGGGACAGTCTGATCACGATCCTGCCTGTCGAGCGGTTCATTTCCCAATAGCTCCGATCTTTCTTGAGTGATTGCATATTGTCTATTCCGTATACCGGTTGTCGCCGGATTTTTTCCACCAGTCATCTGTTTCGGCGATGAGGTCCTTGATTCTGGTTTCCACCGTTACGCGCAGTTCTTCAAATCGGTTGGCATCCATGCGTCGGGGGATGACGATGGGAGCGCCGAATCGAATGAATACCCGAGAAAAAGGCTTGGGAATCATGAATCGGTCCCAGCTATTGACCACCCAGCGTCGCTCGGCGGACGCAATGACTGGAATGATGGGGGCGCCGGAAAACTGAGCGATCGTAATGAGCCCGGGCTTGACCTTGCCAAAGGGGCCCTGGGGGCCGTCGACGATGTGACCGAATCGATAACCCTGCCCGGCCAAGTGATGGATTTGTTTGAGCGCACGCATGCCACCCCTTGACGATGAGCCCCGCACGGCCTTCCAACCGAGGATGTCGACGATGCGCGCAATCATCTCGCCATCGCGGCTCTGACTGATCATGATGGCGATGGGGCGGCGGGAGGCAAAAAAAGAGATGCCCGGGAAAAAACGCTGGTGCCAGGAGGCATAGACGACACTGCCGTAAGTATACAAGGCCTGTTGCTCGTTGTGCAGGCCGACCAGCCGGTAATTGTAGGTGCGGGAGATCAGTTTGACCAACATCAGGCCGGCCCGCGGAAAAAGCCATCGATAACAAAATGTCTTCAAGGTGTCTTTGGCAGTCATGGTGGGAATAAATTGGCTCTTTTAAACATTATCGTTCAATTGGGTCGTCTATGATAAATCTCAGTCGTTAAACGTCGAATTCAGGCGTTTCAAACAGGTGTGAAAACGATATCCCTACTGCTGTCGCTTTTACCAGAACTTCCATTCCTTGTTGAGGTCCAATGACATGAGAAACTGCGAATTCAGATAGTATTGCTCAATTGCCCCTTCGTATACGTATACATATTTATGCCGGAAAGACAAACTCATAAACGCGTTCAAATGGGCGGAAATGGAATTGTTGATTTCGCTTCTGATCTGCCAGGGGCTGCCCGCTTCATCTTGGATGCCGGAGAATGCATCCAAATCCAGCGCATAAGTAAAGTGCGAAAGGAAGGGAACGCTAAAATCGACTAACAGCTCAATGCCGTATAAACCTGCTTTGGCGGGATCCTGAACCTCTTTTTCAAAACCGAAACCCAGTTTACCCGTGAATTTGTCATGCAGCAATGAGATTCCCAGTGTCTCTCTGAGCAGAACCGGCCGCAGGTCATCCACTTCCTCCACCACCGTATCACAGCGGAATTTATTGTAGGGGCGAAGGGTTTCGTATAAATTATATTCATACAAAGCCGTTCCCCTCAAAAGATTGTTTAAATAGTCGTCGTCTTTTCGGCTGTAGAGCATATAGGGAGTGAAAACAAATTTGTGATCGCGGTTGTATATGGTCAGATTGATTTTATTCTCAAGCCCCCATTTGTTGTACGTCTTTGACGCCTGCCCGGCCGGGGTTTCAATGTCATCGCCCTTATTGACCGCGGTGTTATCGATAAAATTGGAAAAATACGCGTCGATCGTCGTTCTGAAGCGTCGATCTAAATAATCATAATCACTGCGTAAGACAACACATGCGTTTTTCAGATCTTCCATCAACAGATCCGTGACAGTCATCCAGCTATTGGTGAAGGAGATGGGGTGGTGGAGGATATGCATGATTTTTCGCATTGCGGGTTGTGACGCGGCCACCCGATAGTTTCGCGTTCCAACCAAAGGATACCCTTGAATCCTGATTCGCTGGGAATCCAAACCGGTGATCACCAGACCCTCCTGGCTTTCATTGACCGTGGTTAGCTCTTTCCCCGTGAGTGAGAAAAGAAATACAAAATAATCCTGATTGACCATGGATAAAAAATCCGAAGATTTTAAATCCTGGATGACGGATGAGGGGTTGATGGTGTTTTCTTCAACAATGGCAACTTCACAATCGAACCGGTCGCGCAACAATTGCGAAAACCGCACATCGTCGACTTTGAATTCGGCGGTATTTGTATTGGAGATCAGTTGAACCTCATCTTCGATAAATTTCTGTTTCCACAGGGTGAGGCGATTGGTAAAACGATCATAAAAAAAGTCGTTGATGGGAATCGGCGTTGCTTTGCGGGGTTCAAAAGCACTGATTACGATTCCGTTTCCGATGGTCAGATCAAGACGATAATAGTCCGCCCCATCGTTCATCATGACGACGGACCTACCGTCTTTTAAATCGATTCGAGACGCCTGGGCAGAAAAGAAATGGCCGGTATAGTCGCCTCCGCACAGGGCGATCCCGATTTCCGGGTAGGACTCGAGAAGATCAACCGTATCCCTCAAGTTCATTCCCGAAAGCAGAATGACCTGATGGATACCGGCGTCCTTGATTTGTGCCAATGGTGTCGCCAATGCGTCTCGACCGTCAATCAGGCTGTATTCGAAAAGGTCTTCCTCGGCAATGTCGAATTCGACCTTTCTAGAGGAGATTCCCAGAATCGCGATTCGGGTCCCGTGCCGTTGCACTTCAATCCACGGGGTAAAAATGGGATCTTTTTCTTTTATGATGTTAGCCGACAACAAACGCCCCCGCCTGTTCGCTTGAAGAAACTCGAGATTGTTGGCGCCAATCTGAAGATCTTTGGACGAAACCAGCATGGCCGTGCATGAAAAATAATCCAAAAAATCCATCATGATCGATCCCATGCTGTATTTGGACAGCACCCCCGGGTAAAATGCGTTGCCTAAATCCAGGTATAGATCGGCGCCATTGTCTGTCTCGGCAACAATATTCTGCGCCACGAGTAAAAGGGGATCCGTTGTCTCTTGATTTTCGATGCCCAGGGAAAACTTTCCCTGCAGATTCGACGTTAAAACCAGTGAAATGGTTGTTTCGGCCTGAGCATGGGCCAAGAAAAGAACCAGTGTCAGAAACAATATCCCGGACCATCGTAGATGAGATGGATGAGAAATCCGAATCCGTACCAAGTGGGAGAATAATAGGGGTGTCAATGGTAAAAGCGGCTCGCCTGCATGGTTCGGTTATGTTTATGTCTTAAATCTTGGTTCCGGATTCATCTTTTTTGAGCGATAGCTGGTTGAAAAGCTCATTGAAGGTTTTTACCAATTCGGCGTTGGCGGCTTTAGCGGACTCGAGTTCCGCCATTGATTGGTCCCGGGCTTTTTTCAAGGATGCAATCATTGAGACCGTCTCGTCTATTTTTGCCTGGTTTATAGCGTTGGCAGAAGCGAGTTCCGCCATTTCCCTGGTTTTGACTGCCAGTGCATGCTGCAAATCGGTCTTGGCGGATGTCAGCCTTTCTATTTCCAACCTCTTATTTTCCAGCAGATTCTCCAAATTCGCCTTGGAGGACATCAGTGAGGCAATTTGCATGGCTTGATTGTCCAGGTCTTTTTCTTTATCAATCAGTTGGTTGGATAAAATGGATTCGTTTTGTTCTTTTTCATGGATGAGTTGTTGACGCTGTTCCAAAAAGGTTCGCTCTTGAGCCACCAATGCATTTCGCAGCGCCGCAAGTTGTTCGGCCTTTTCCGTGTCCAGTTTTTGCACCAATGATTCGAGACCGTTTATTTGCGCCTCTTTGACCGCGAGTTCATGTGTATATTCCGTCCGCTTGATTGCCAGTTCGTCGGTAAGCTTTTTGATATTATCTTCAAGTTCCCGAACCCATTGCCGGTAGTGGCTGTTTTCTCTATTCAGCACATCATTTTCTCTTTCAACGAGGGGCAGGCGTTTTTTCATCGCCCTGTGCTCGGCAAGCATCAGGTTGTTGGGGCGTGAAGCATCTTGCATAGGCGCAGTCGCACACGAAATCAACCCTCCCCACGACATGATTGCCATGCCTATGACAAACATCGTTATTGTTTTCCGACGTTTCATTACGACACTCCTGAAGCAAAGGGTAATGCAAAACACAAACCACTGACCGTATCAACATCCCTTGGGCCGCTCAACTTACAATTTCGGCATCATTTACCGAGGCTTGACTAATAAGTATACTAACATTCAGAAATATTGTAAAAGATCTTTTTAGGCGGGCTCCTGTTGGATGGTCGCAGGGGGAGAGGGTGAAACCGGGCCACGGTAAATCCTACCGCAGCCCTGTTTAAGCCTCGCGATTATGGCGTAAGGGTCAATGAGTGAGCCTTTCGCGAGGATGGGGTCCAGGCATCACCGGATCGGTTGATGTCCCTAGTCAGCCATCCGGTTTTATGGGGGGTCAACAGGGCATACAGGCTAATCCACGAAAGACAGGTCAACCATAAAAAGCTATAGGGAAACGCCCAAGCCGCACTTTGGCTTCGATACCGCAGGGCATAGAAAAATCCCGGTGCACACGCGGCGATGGTCGTGCCAATGATCATCTTCGGCCCAACCACCAAGGGCAGGTAGATTAACATCGCTAAACCGAACAGGCGCATGATTTGGCCGATGGTCAAATTGATGCACCCCATCAGGACATTGATCCGTATACCCGTGGCGCCGCCCTGGCGGAATTTGCCAAATACGAATCGGCTGATCACCAGGGTCTCGCGGATATTGCTCCTGGCCCATCGCAAAAGCATTTTCCACAGCTTTGATAGCGTTATCGGAGCGGTGGTATATACCGTGGCCTCCCTTTGATAGTGCACATGAAAGCCGCTCCTGAGAATCAGATTGGTCATTGCCCGGTCTTCCCCAATATTGGCGGCCCTTCCCATGAATGTCTGATTGACCCACTCCGGCAAGACCCTTAAGACCACACGCTTACGATAGGCGGAAAGCGCGCCGGGGGTGCACAACACAGAATTGATCACACTTTGTCCAGCCCTGAGGAAGTCAAAGCTGTAGGCAAAGGAAACCTCCAGCATTTTGGGAATGACGCCTGCCTCGCGATTCAATATACGGACATTGCCGGCAACCGCTCCCACCCGCGGATCCTGTACAAACGGACTGACGAGGTGGCGGAGGGTTTGCGGATCCACATTGGAGTCGCTATCGATGGTGACAAATATTTCGCCCTGACCATGTTCGAATCCCTTGTACAAGGCATGCCGTTTACCCCGGTTGACCGGTTGCCGGAAAAGCCTCACCCGGCCGGGAAATGTGGCGGCCGCTTTTCGCAGCCATTTCCACGTATCATCCTGGCTTCCATCGTCAACACCGATAATATCCATTTTTTCAGCAGGGTAGTCGCTTTTCACGATACTCGCGATGGTGTCGTATGCCTGTCGTCCTTCGTTATAGGCCGGTACGATGACCGAACACGTTGGTAAATCAGTGTCTTTACATGCTAGCGCCGGTTTGTATTGGAAGCAAAGTGCGATACGCCAAATGAAGACCGCCAAATGCATGAGGAAGAATACCTTGGCGATGAAGAACAGTATCCTACCCGTGGGGATGCTATTCGTCATGGCCCAGAGTGTGCTCCATTCATTGGGAATGGCCAAAAAACCAAGCAATAATGATAATAGCGCATAAATGACGATTGTTGTGGTAATACCTGTCTTATTCATGAAAAATCCTCTTTTTTGGTTGGATTCGAGGCAACGGATCCGTTGGTAGTCGGCTGGCCGCCCCTGGTCCGAGGCCGCTCCGCCAATCTCCGATTCGATACGATGCGTGCCATCCCCCTTTGCGATGGCCCATCATCTTCCATGTTTTGCTACCGGATCTCTTCCTATATTGGATGCCCGGGAAGTTACATGGCTGCCTAATCAAGAGTTGTGCCAATGTAAAACATGCTTGAATTATTTGAAAAATTAATTTGTCCATTGCCAATCGCTTTTTTGATCACCACTTATTTTTTCCTTCGGTTACGGTTTTTGCGCACCCGCTGGATAGCAACTGAAGCAGTCGAATTTGTCGATGGACAAGTTTTGTTGATGTCGCGGATACGCGTTGTCGCGTGGCGGGGAAAACCATTCCATGGTTGCCAATTTGCAGAAAAGGCGGTGCTTTTTTTTGTCCGGAAAAACAAAAAAAGAATTAAGCTTGATTAACAGCGGCCAATTCAATAGTGTCGTGTTCAATTCCCATTCAGCTCAACTGTTTCCTTATTCATTAATCATTCAATCAAACATTGCTATGAGAGGGACGCTCAACCCATGAAAAAGTATTTTTCCATGGTTATTGGGGGGCTTGTTTCGGTAATTCTGGTCGCCTGCTCTCCTGCAGAAGAAAGTCCGGCCGTCGAGGCCGCGCCCCGGGCCGTCCGGGTCACGACGATTGCCCGTCGTGCGTTACCCATCATAATCAATGCCGTCGGGCGCCTGACGCCCAATCGTGAGGTGGTCGTATCGGCCGAGGTATCCGGAATCGTCGAGCATTACGATGCCGATGTGGGGAAGCTGGTGGATCGGGGGGCGCTGTTGGTCAAGATCGATCCCGCCGACTACCGGCTTGCCCTGCAGGAGGCCGAGGCCAATCTGCTGGCAGCGCGAAGCAATCTACCGGTGGCCAAACGATCGTTCGAGCGGGCCCAGCGCCTGCTTCCCGAGAAGGTGATTACCCCTGAACTGTACGATCAGGCCGACGCCGGTTACAAATCGGCTCAGGCTCTGGTGGTGCAACTCGAAACCATTGTGGCCCAGGCCCGGCGGCGAGTGGAAAAGACGGCCATCGTCGCTCCGTTTGCCGGTCACGTGACGCGTCGGTTTGTCGAGACGGGTCAGCACATCGCCATCGGCGCCCCGGTCATGCAGGTGGCGGACATGAGCCGCATGCGGGTCAAGGTGCATGTCAATGAACTGGATTCTGTGCATGTGGATAAAGAAGACCCGGTCACCGTCACCGTGGAGGCGTTCCCCGGGCGTACACGGGTCGGTCGGGTCGATAAGATCGGCGTCCAGGCCGACAGTCGTACCAACACCTTCGAGGTCGAGCTCTTGGTGGATAATACGAATTTTTTGCTCACGGCCGGACTGACGGCGCGGGTGGTCATTCAAATCGATGTCATCGCCGGTGCCATCATGATCCCCCAGGAGACGGTCCTGTTCAGGGAGAACCGCAAAGAGGTCTTCGTTTTGGATGAACGTGACAGGGCCATGGCACAAATAGTTACGCTGGGGCGCATGAACGGCTCCGAAGTCCGCGTGTTGGAAGGATTGACAGCCGGTCAGCGGCTGGTCGTGGCCGGCGCTCAGTATCTCAAACCGGGCGACCGGGTAATGGTGGCGCCGTGAACGTTATCTCTCTGGTTCTAAAGCGCTGGTTGATCTTCGCGCTGCTGGTCATCGCTTTGCCCATCGTGGCCGGGACGGTTGCCTATCAGACCTTGCCAAAAGAGGGTGAACCCGAGATATCGGCACCGGTGGCCATTGTGGTGACACCGTTTCCGGGTGCATCGCCCAGTGAAGTGGAAAGCCTGGTGACGGCGCCCATCGAAGAGGAACTCAGTGATCTCAAGGACGTGGAGGAGATGCGCTCCAATTCCGCCGAAGGGGTGTCGGTGGTGGTGATCGACTTCGCGGCCGAGGCGGATCTCGAGCGCAGCTTGCAGAAGGTGCGTGAAAAAGTCAGTGATGCCCGCAAGGAACTCCCCGAGCAGGCCGAGGATCCTGAGGTCAATGAGGTCAGTTTCTCCGACATTCCCATCATGATCGCCTCGGTGGTGGGCGATATCGATCCCATCCGACTACGGCGACTCACCGAACGGGTAGCCGACGAAATCGAACTCATGCCGGAAGTCCTCGCCGCCGATGTGGCCGGGGGGTTGATCCGGGAAATCCAGATCTATCTCGACCCCCAGCGATTGAACCAGTATGGGTTGACGATCCTGGATGTATTCGAGGCGGTCAAACAATCGGACGTCAATATTCCCGGCGGTCAGGTCAACCTCGAGGGCCGACGACTGCTGCTGCGTACCTTGACCGAGATCAAGACCGTTGCCGACTATAACCGGGTCCCGCTGATTCAAGAGCAGGATCGGGTGGTTTTCCTGGGCGACGTGGCCGAGGTGGTCGACGGCCATGTCGAGGACGTCACCTACGCGCGGGTGGGGGGGGAAAGTTCGGCATCCATCGCCATCAAAAAGCGTAGCGGCGCCAATATCCTTGAAACCACGACCAACGTCCGCGAGAAACTCAAGGCGTTGGAAGCCACGTTCCCGACTGGCGTGACGACGACGATTACCGCCGAGAAGGCCAAGTTCATCAAACAGGGCTTCGACCAGATGAACAATTCAGCCGTGGTCGGCCTGATCATCGTCATCATCGTGCTCTATTTTGCCATGGGGCTCAGAAACTCGGTCATCACCTCACTGTCAATTCCATTGTCCTTGCTCCTGACCTTCGTTTTTTTAAAGGTATTCGGCATTTCTAACAACGACATGGTGCGTTTTTCCCTGGTGCTGTGTATCGGTATGCTGGTGGATAACGCGATCATCGTCGTGGAGAATGTCTATCATCATTTTCAACTGGGCAAGGAACGGGCCCAGGCGGTGGTCGACGGGACATCGGAAATTGCCATGCCGGTGATTTCGGCCACCCTGACCACCATGGCCGCTTTCTTGCCCATGCTTCTGATGACCGGGGTGACCGGCGAATATATGGGCTTTTTACCCAAGACCGTGACTATCGCCCTGTCTGCTTCCCTGGTCATCGCCCTCGTTGCCAACCCGCTGATCCTCAGCCGTTTCATGAAGCGCACCGTCAAACAAGGAGAGATCGTCCGGCCCGAGGAGGACCTCAAACGGTTGAAGCGGATATACGTGCGCGGGGTGTCATGGGCACTGAACCATCGCTTTTGGGTGGTGTGCATGATCCTCCTGAGCCTGGGACTGGCCATCGGCTTGGTGGTCCTGAAATGGGTCAAGATCGAGATGTTCCCGGATGCCGATTTCGATTATATCTACATCACCGTGGAAACGCCACGTGGTACCGATGTGGCCTTTACCGATGCCGTGGCCCGACAGGTGGAAGCGTTGGTCGCTCAGCACGTGCCCGAGGCGGTGCAGACCGTGGCCACCGTGGGCCAGCAGGGCCAAAGCGCCTATGAGTTCTCCATCGGCACGGGAGTCGACAGCTATTTTGCCGAGATCACCATTGAACTGCTCGATGGCAAGGAATTTGCCCGTGCCTCCCATCGCCAGATTCAGGAACGGCTGCGGCCCTATCTGGAACGGATTCCCGGTGCCGATATCCGTTTCCGGGCCCTCCAGTGGGGGCCGCCCACGGCCGCACCGATTCTAATCAAGATCGTCGGTCCCGAAATCGAGGTGCTGCGCCGAATTACGGCCCAGGTTCGGGGGATTGTCGCCGGGGTGAATGGGGTGGTAGACATCAAGGACGACTTCGCCGATGCGGCACCCGAATTGCGTGTCGCCGTGGACCGGGCCAAGGCGGCGGCCATGGGTATTTCCCTGGAGGCCCTGGCCTATACCCTGCGCGGCGCCACCGCCGGGTTGGAGATTCGGGAATTTCGCGACGAACTGGATGTCTCCAAGAAATACGATCTCAAGGTGCGTTTCTCACCCGAATCCCGGACCCGGCCGTCCGTGCTGGACGATATCCGGTTGCGGTCCAGTACCGGGGAACTGGTGCCGTTATCCACCATCGCTACGTTTAGTCAAGGCAGTGGGCTGAATAGTATCCGGCACTCGGACCGCCGCCGCATCGTGAGGCTGTCGGCCAACAACCGCGGACGATCCGCCGTGGAAATCACCCAGGAACTGATTCCAAAACTCAATGCGCTGACGCTACCCGCCGGTTATCATTTCGACTATTCGGGAGAATATGAGGAAACCGCCGAATCTTTTGAGAGCCTCGGGCTGGCCTATATCGTGGCGGCGATCCTGATTTTTACTCTGCTGGTGTCGCAGTTTGACTCGCTGGCCCAGCCCTTCGCCATCCTGACCGCGTTGCCCTTATCCATCGTGGGCGCCATGGTGGGGCTGTATGTGACGGGTAATGATTTCTCGATTATGAGTTTCATCGGCTTGGTGGGTCTTTCCGGTATCGTGGTTAACGACTCCATTGTTTTGGTAGACTGTATCAATCGCATGCGTAAAGGCGGACTCGATCTGTTCGCGGCCATCGTGGCCGGCGGGCAGCAGCGGCTACGCCCGATCATCTCTACTACCGTCTCTACCGTGGGCGGTATCCTGACCCTGACCATCACCGATGAACTGTGGGAAGGGCTGGGCGTCGTGATCATCTTCGGGATTTGTTTTGCCACCGTGTTGACACTGGTGGTGGTGCCGGTCATGTATTCTCTGTTCGAAGGCGCGCGCTATTCCATTGTTTCCGCCTTTCGCGGCCCACGCTGGACCGAGGCACCCCGGGGGACCAGCTATTTCTTCTCCCGGCGACGGTATGCCCGTCTGGTGTTCGGCCTGTTGATGGTCATTCAATTGTCGGTATTAGTCGGGGGATTGAGCATGGTCGTGCCCCCAACAATCCAAACCATTACCCAGACGGCATTTCAGGCGCCCAGCCTCCTCAAGCTGGTCATCGAAATCACAGTGTTCGGCCTGGAAATGCTGCTCAAAGCCATCGGACTGTTTATCGTGCTACTGTTGCCTACCTGGGTGGGACTGGTTTATGTGATGGCCAAACGCAGCCGGGAAGGGTATTTCCTGGACATTACCCCCGAGGGGGTGTCCATTGGAACCCCGGCCGATCGCTATTTCATTGAAAAAAAGGACATCACGCACATCAAGACCGCGCGGTTTTTCCCGGCCATTCCCACCATCAGCATCCACAGTGGCCGGAAGCGCATTATCGTGCGTAAGCTGATCCGAATAGACGGAACACCGGAGAAAAAACCCTTAAAAGCCTGGCTGTTGGCCAAGGCGCCGAAGCGACGGGCGATCCGCCAGAGCATGGTCGACCTGAAACGAGACCTGGAGGCATTGATTTTGAACTAGTGCCCATCCAGAGATGGCCAATTTGCCCGATCTCGGCGTTGTACCCATCGGCACATGTCCCGATAACCATCGGTGACGGTGCCTTTTGTAAAGCGATGGTCTCCAACTTCCCTATAATCATGAAGAAACGCCAGATGCGGCGTTAATGAAAAAAACAGGGTTGGGCTTTGGTGTGCAATGTGATAACAAATCATAACATGGATTTTATACCCGCGTTTCAGCCCCCGACCGATGAAAACCAAGCAACCCTGTGGTTCATATTCGAAAAACACAAGATCTTGATCAACTGTGAAAACGGCGCCTGTTTCATTCCCGATGACAACACCATCCGCAGCGGTAACATTGTCCCCACCCACCGCCTTTTTCTCGGTTCACTAGGCACTCAGCATTGTTTCGCCGCGGAACTATCCCCGGGTGACGTGGCGCCAGAGCCCTATGCCTGGATGGATTTGCGAGTCCTTTTGGACACCATCGAGGAAGACCTTTTTTGGATTGCCGGACTGGCCAATCATCTTCTCGATTGGGATCGGTCTCACCGGTTTTGCGGGCGTTGTAGCCATCCCACGGAGGATAAAATCGATGAGCGAGCCAAACGCTGCCCGGCCTGTGGCCTGATCAACTACCCCCGCCTGAGCCCGGCGGTGATCGTGGCGGTGGTCAAGGCGGATCGGCTTTTGCTGGCCCGCAACAAGCGCTTCCGGGGGCCTTTTTACAGCGTCCTGGCCGGGTTCGTCGAGCCGGGCGAAACCCTTGAAGCCTGCGTTCGGCGGGAGATCCGTGAAGAGGTGGGGCTGGAGGTGGAGAACATCCGTTATTTTGGCAGCCAGCCCTGGCCCTTTCCCAATTCCCTGATGGTGGGATTCATCGCCGATTATGCCGGTGGTGAGATCCAGGTCGATAACGCCGAACTCATGGAGGCGGACTGGTTTTCGGCCCGTTCGCTTCCCCAGGTGCCATCTCGTATCAGCATTGCCCGTCAGTTGATCGACTGGTTTGTCAAGGCACAAGGTAACCACCAACAGGCAGACACCCCGTAGCGCTTTTTTGAAAACATCTTTTACTCCTGTCTGTCTCGGATCACGAATAAAGGAATCGACATTCAATAATTGAATAACAGGGAGGTTGAACATGTCGTTGGATAGTTTTTACCGGCAAGCCATGGAATTAAACACCATCAGGGATATGGGCCAGCGCAAAGCCGCGGCCAAATCCTTTTTCGATAATCTGAATCAGGTCACACTGCCCGAGACCTTCAACTGGGTGGCCGAAATTTTTGAAGGGATCCATGTCAAAGAACGGGGAGATCAATTGGCGTTGATTTGGACTGACCTGGACACGGATGCCGAACGATTGTTTACCTATCGGGAATTGGCCGTCAACGGGAATAAGTGCCTAAACTATTTAAGGAAAAAAGGTGTCGAAAAGGGGGATAATCTATACATGCTCACTCCCATCGTGCCCGAAACCTGGTTCGCTTCGTTGGCCGGCATCAAGGGGGGGCTGGTGGCGGTACCCACGGCCACGACCATGACCGAGCGGGAAATTCAGTTTCGTTTCGAGGCTTACCCGCCGGACGTTATTATTGCCTTCGACGGACTCACCGATCTGGTCGACGATGCCCTCGGCAAGGCCAATTGCACCCCCAAGGCTAAAATCGTTTTGGGGCAAAAAGACGGTTGGGTATCCTACGCCGAGATCGACGGTGAAGCTCCCGAGGCGGACCCTGCCCAGGTGGGCAAGGACGACGTCCTGTTCTGTTTTTTCACTTCTGGTACCACTGGACTTCCCAAACGGGTGGGGCATAGCGCCACCTCTTATCCGGTGGGGCATTTCTCCACGGCGATCATCCAGGGGCTGGAACCCGGAGACATCCACCATAATTTGAGTGCGCCGGGCTGGGCCAAATGGGCGTGGAGCAGTTTTTTCGCGCCATTCAATCTGGGCGCCACGGCCACGGGCTTCAATTTCTCCGCCCTGAACGTAGAAAAATATATCGCTACCGTGGCCAAGTACAAGGTGAACTCTTTCTGTGCACCACCGACGGCTTGGCGCGCTTTCGTGGGCCTGGATTTGGAAACATTCGATTTGTCGGCCATGAAATATAGTTTGAGCGCCGGAGAACCGCTCAATCCTGAAGTGATCGAGCAATGGAAGAATGCCACCGGCACCGAGATTCGGGATTTTTACGGTCAGACCGAGTCGACGGCCATGATTGGCAATCCGCCCTGGATGGAAGGCAAGATGCGCTTCGGTTCCTTCGGTTACCCATCCCCCATGTACGATGTAATCCTGGTAGACGATGAGAACAAGGAAATTACGACTCCCGACGAGCCGGGGCACATTGTCGTGCGTCTCAATCAGTGGCGTGCCATGGGCCTTTTTCACCAATATATCGATGATGCCGAAAGAACCGAAGGCGCCTTTCAGGGCGATCTTTACTACACCGGGGACAAGGCCACGTTTGATACCGACGGATACTGGTGGTTCGTCGGGCGCTCCGACGATGTCATCAAATCATCCGACTACCGTGTCGGGCCATTCGAGGTGGAGAGCGCATTGGTCGAGCACCCGGCGGTTGTCGAGGCCGCGGTGGTGGGCAGGCCCGATCCCAAGCGCTATCAGCTGGTCAAGGCCTATGTGATTCTTAAAAAAGGCCAGCAGCCATCCACGGAACTGGCCCTGGAGCTGTTCAAACACACCATCGACGTGCTGGCCAAGTTCAAGATTCCGCGCATCATCGAATTTGTCGATGAACTTCCAAAAACCATCAGTGGCAAGATCCGGCGTATCGAATTGCGTGAGAACGAGGAGAAAAAGCAACAACAGGAAACGATGCCGGCCAACGAATTCTTCTATCATCAATTTCCGGAACTGAGTTCCCGTAAAAAGTGAGTCATTCTCTAATCAATGCCTATTCAGAACTTGGCAAACGGGTCATTTCTGGATGGGCACTAATCACAAAGCCAGGCGTATTGGTAAGGAGCCATGTCCCACCACGATGCATCGATACGACGGCCGGAGACCAGGTCCCTACACGGCGGTGTCGTGTCCAGGCGGCCAAGATCGATGGGTCGATAGGTGGCCGTCACATTGGTCAAGGCGTAAATGACCTGGCCGCCGCCGGCGCGTCGGATCGCAAAAATACCGGGATCCACGTCCATGACGGTGAAGGCTGCCCCGGGATGAAAGGCGGGCTGCTTTTTCCATAACCGAATCAATTTCAGATAAGCAAAGAAGACCCGGGCGCGGAACGATGCCGGATTTTGAAGTTGGATCATTACCTGGTCGGCATCAAGCTTTTCCCGGTTGATGGACCGCGCCCGACCGGTCTTTTGTACACCCGCTAACCAATTTCGCGATCCAAGCAAGCTATGAATATAGGTAGCGGGAACGCCGGGCAGGCTGTACTGAATCGCCTGGGAGGCGATGAATTGATCGGCATTCGTGGACCGGGCATCCGCCAAGATGGCATCCACATAGGTGATGTTGAGCTCGTACGGACTCTGCGAACCATCCGCATTTTGTCGGGTCGATACGGTCCCGCCGCTAGCCCTGACCCCATCGGCGAGCGTATCGATTTCCTTGGCCGGCAAAATGCCCTCCAGGGGGCGGACACCGATGCCGTCGTGGGAGGCGGTGAAATTGAAGAAGGCCGTTGTTTGCGAAGGCACCTGCAAGCTGCCTGCCCACCGTGAGAGCACCCGGCAATCCTGTTTCCTGAAGGTATACAACAGCAACGGCGGAAGGGTGAAATTATAGACCATCTGGGCCTCGTCTTGTCCATCGCCAAAATAGCCGATGTTTTCAGCGTGCGGTACATTGGTTTCTGTGACGAGGATTACATCCGGCCCAACCCGATCCAGCACCTTGCGAAACAAACGGACCATGTCATGGGTTTGAGGCCGGTGGATGCAAGACGTGCCGATCTCTTTCCAGAGATAGGCGATGGCATCCAGCCGTAAGATTCCCGCACCGTGTTGAACATAGAAAATCAGCAGCCGGATCATTTGCTCCAGAACGTCCAGACTGCGGTAATTGAAATCGATCTGATCGTCGCTGAAGGTCGTCCACAGGTGAACGGTCCGGCCATCGGCCTTGGAAAAGGGCGTCAGCAGGGGCAGTGATCGGGGACGGGTAACCATGGAGAGATCCGCCAATGGATCGGCTTCGATGGCAAATTCGGTGAATCCGGCCCGGCCGGCAAGATAGGCATCGAACCATTTCCCCTTGGCGCTGAAATGGTTGATTACGAAATCGAACATGAGATCAAAATCTTCGCCAATCATGGCCACGTCAGGCCAATCGCCCAATTTTTCGTCGATACGATAGAAATCAATCACCGAAAAGCCGTCATCCGAGGAATAGGGAAAGAAAGGTAAAAAATGGACGGCCGAAACCGTGTCCTTTAGAAATGTTCGGGCAAATTGCTGCAGCGTGACCAGCGGCCGCTCGCCTTGGCGTCGGAGCGTGTCGCCATAGGTAATGAGCACATTTTGGCCTTGATGAAAAGCGTGTGATTGTTTCGTGGCCCGCGTGGCCGCCTTTTCAATCATCGGCATGATCCGGCCATATGCCCTACCGGCCGATTCAGGTCCATAGATACGGCATAACAGGGCATGAATATCGTCTGCGGATGTCATGCTCACCTCCGGTTCAGATCCATCGGTCGAATGGATGTCGGTGGGAAACGGTCCGTTGCCCCGCCGGCCGCGTCGCTCCGGGTCAGGCTCTGATCAATAGCAGCGGGTGCATGGGGCGCGTCGTGTATTGGACTGAGGCCAATAAAGCTTAGCATCCATGGCGGAGGGCGTCAAATTTTCGACCTGTGCAATTAGGCTTTTAGCCGTCAGTGGATCGCTATGGGACATAATAGACCGTCAGACGACGAGAAAAATAATGGGCATGCCTCAAAAAAACGTCTTTTTTGTTGACAAGGTGGACACTTAGTTCTTACCATGGCGTTGCCTTTAATTAAAATGTAACATACGTTTACACCCGTGCCATAAAACCAGCATTTTCAAATTATTTCCATTGTAACCAAGTAATTCGGGGTGAAACGACCCATGATCGCGGCCTGCGACGCCTGAGAAGTGAGGCGAACGCAAAAGGACGTTACAGGGATGAGGGCGATGTTTAACCGAAGAATTTGAGCTATAAAATAACCGACAGCGCGACACCCATTGAACACCAAACAAGAATTGGAACGGGTACGGATTTAAATTCAAACGGGTGATTTAAATTGCCTTACGGTGAACATGACTATGCGAATATTAATCGTTATTCCAGCCAGATTCAACTCTTCTCGATTCCCCGGCAAACCCTTAGCGGATATTCATGGGAAACCCATGATCCAACATGTCTACGAACGTTCGCGGAAGGCCCGGTGCACCGACCATGTGCTTGTTGCTACCGATGACCAGCGTATTGCCGATGCAGTGGTCGGATTTGGTGGAGAGGTAATGATGACATCCCCTGATCATCCCTCGGGCACGGATCGGGTGGCCGAGGTGTCGTTCTCCATTGAGGCCGATATTTACATTAACGTTCAGGGCGACGAACCGATGATTCGCCCGGCCGATATCGACAAACTGGCCCAGGCGATGATCGAAGACCCATCCTCAGCGGTGGGAACGCTTTGCCATCCCATTCCCTTGGAGGAAGCCCTGGATGCCAATAAAGTCAAGATGACCATTTCTCATACCGGTAAAGTATTGTATTTCAGCCGTGGATTGATTCCTTATGTCGCCCATTCGGCATGTCAACCCGAATACCTTAAACACATCGGCATTTATGGCTATCGCCGGAACGTGCTGAGAAAATACAACTTATTGCCCATGTCTGATTTGGAAAACGGAGAACGCCTGGAACAGCTGCGATTGCTCCAATCCGATGTGCCCATTCGGGCCATTCGAACGTCGCGAACAGGCCCCGGCGTGGATACCCCTGCTTGCCTCGAAAGAGTAAGAAAATTGATGGCCCGTGACTGCAGGGAGCATTCCATCCTGGCAAACTGATCCTTTTATCATTCAAGAAATTGGTTTTGGGCAGTGTTATCGGTCGCCACGGCACTAATTATACCGCTTCTTCCCCTAAAGTGTTCCATAGGCGTGGGGGATTTATTTGTTTTCCCCGAACCGCAAGCCTTCCACGAAATCAAACTTATCCTTTAATCGCAAAAGGTTATCACAGGTTGAATTGACAAGTCTGCCCCAGCATGATAGGAGGCGTTAAGATAAGTACGCGACGATTTCGCCTTATATAGGGGAGTAACCAGTTTGCCACTTCAACACGATTATGTTCCAACCTTGAACGCCTCGGCCGTTTACCCCATTTTTTTCTTGTTTCTTGATACATTTCGACTATAAAGGCAACAGACAATTGACGGATAACCCAATTGCTAAAAATGAACAGTGTTCACGGTGGAAACAAGCGATGGAATCGTTGATTGGCGTCGATTCCGGTTTCCCTCTGATCCTCTACTCTCAAATTATCAAATATAGTAAGTCGGTTATGGAAAAATAAAAAAAGGCCAGAACGATGTACGAACCAAACCGCGAAGCGTTCACCCGGCAAACGATTTCGGATTCCACGGCGATTGTCGGGCGTCAAGGGAAGTGACATCTTTGAATGCATGCTGAAGATGTAAAGGAAGAAGCCTACCTCCGGTTGATGAAAATCATCGCCGAGTCGGATCATAAGCTGACTCAGCGCGACTTGGCGAAACGTGCGGGTATCAGCCTGGGCAAGACCAACTACTGGATTTCCGAAATGGTTAAGGACGGATTCATCACTGCCAGTCGGCTTTCCTCAGGTGGCACTCGGTCAGGCTATCACTATCAAATAACACTCAAGGGGGCGGAAGAGAAATTCCATCTCATCATCCATTTATTAAGCCGTAAAATACGGGAATACGACCGGCTAGGCAAAGAGATCGAAGAACTGAATCGGCTGGTCAATCAAACCGACTGAGAGGCCCGACATATCCGTGGCCCATAATGGCGGTTTGATCGTATACTCAGACAATTGTAGTTGACCCGGCGGAGCTATTTTAACATTATGCAGACCATTCGCACGTCATGGCAAATCCAAAGAGCGGTCGTTTTCGCCTTGTTTCTGCGGGAGATGAAGACGCGTTTCGGTTCCAAGCGCTTCGGCTATCTCTGGGCGATCCTGGAGCCGGCCGCCGTTATTCTGGTTTTCTGGGCCATGTTCGGTCTCGCCTTGCGTGGCGGAAAGGCAATCCCGGGTGTGGACTACCCCATGTTTCTGCTGACCGGCATGCTTCCGTATAGGTTCTTTTCCGGTACGTTACAGAAATCCATGGTCGCCTTCGAGGCCAACCAGGGGCTTTTCAATTATCGGCAGGTCAAACCATTGGATACGTTGATCACCCGCTGCATAGTGGAGTGCTTGGTCTATCTGATCGTGTTCCTGATTCTGGTGGTGGTCGGCATGGCCCTGGGCTTCGATGCGAGGGTCGATGATTTCCTGGGGTTGAGCCTGCTTATGGTCTTGCTGGTCTGCTTTTCCTTCGGCATGGGGCTGATTCTCGCCATCGTCGGCACGTTCGCCGAGACGGTCAAGAATGTCGTCGGTCTCATGACAGGGCCGCCGCTGTTTTTTACATCGGGCATCTTCTTCTCTGTGAGTATGATGCCTCCCAAGTTTCGTGGTATCCTGCTGCTCAATCCCCTGCTGAATTTCTTAGAGCTGATTCGCGGCCACTATTTCGCCGCTTTTCAACCCCAGGGCGCCAGCTATCTGTACATCATCGGCTGGACTATGGGAAGTTGTCTGATCGGCCTGTGGCTGTACACACATTTAAAAAACAGGGTCGTCGCCACGTCATGATCCGGCTAGAGAACGTCACCAAATATTTCGATATCAAGGGCGGCCGCAAGTATCTGCTCAGTGATGTGACCCTGACCATTCCCGACAACATCAATGTGGGAATTCTGGGGAGAAACGGTGCCGGTAAATCGACCCTGTTGCGCATGTTGGGGGGGATCGACTTTCCCAACCATGGTAGGATCGTGGCCGACGTCGATTTCTCCTGGCCATTGGGACTATCGGGCGGCTTTCAGGGCAGCCTCACGGGAAAGGAAAATGCCCAGTTCATTGGTCGTGTCTATAGCCGAACCGACGATCAACTGAAAGCGACATTGCGTTTTGTCCTCGAATTCAGTGAACTGGGACCCTATTTCGACATGCCGGTGAAAACCTATTCTTCAGGCATGAAGTCCCGACTGGCCTTCGCCATTAGTCTGGCCTTTGATTTTGATTATTACCTGATCGACGAAACACTGGCCGTGGGAGACGCCATTTTTAAAAAAAAATGCGAGGCGGCATTGAATGATCTAAAGAGAAGACGCAATATCCTGATGGTGAGCCACATCATGCCCATGTTAAAGCAGATGTGCGACAGCGGGATCGTTCTCGAAAATGGCGGCCTATCCTATTTTGAAGACATTAATGACGCGATTTTGTGCTATCAATCACTATGAATACCACACTCAAATCGGCTTTATCGACTAGTTCTCAAAAGCTGCTTCTCACTCTTGAGCAGATCAAGAAAAAAAATCGCCAGCCCAAGCGGTATCCGATACGGTTGGCCGTTATAGAGCGCTATAAGCAGAAACTTGCCGCTTTCGGTACTTACAAGAAGCAACTCGTCTTTCTCATCCTACCACTGGCCCTTTTTCTTATCTATGCTCAGTTCATCGCCGTCGAGAAATATCGCTCCGAATCCACCTATGTGGTCCGTGACCTGACCACTGGCGATACCCTGGGCGTTGACCTGGGAATATTCGGAATCGGCGGATCCAGCAAGCAACTGGATGCGCAAATCGTCGTCCATTATCTGGAATCCATGGACATGTTCATCCAAATTGATGAACGCTTCAACCTGAAGGCCCGCTACCGCTCCAGTGATACGGATGTTACCGAACGGTTGATCTGGGACCCGGCGGAAGAAGATTATCTCCACCTTTATCGTAAAAATCTCCAGATCGTTCTCGACGAATCCAGCGGCATCACCACCATCGCCTTTGATAGCTCGGACCCCGAATTGGCGCATTCCATTTTGCAATATCTGCTCGAATCGGGGGAATCCTTCCTGAATCAACTCAATCGTAAACGGGTGGAAAAAAAGGTTGATTTCGCAAGCTATCAACTGGAGCAAAACAAGGATAAGCTGGACGCCGCGATTCAGGTTCTCGAAGCATTTCAGAACAAGCACCATTTGGTCGATCCATCGGCGGACATGGCCATTAAAAATGAGATTATCGGGAACCTCGAAGCCTCCATCGTCCAGAAAACGGCCGAATACAACCAGCTGATCAGCTACATGTCGCCAGACACCATCGAAGCGGTGAAGCTGGAAAACCTAATCGCCGAACTCAAGGCGGCCCTGAGCAAGAAGAAAGCGGAACTGTCCGGAACGGATACGACCCGCTTGAACGATCTCTTGTTTGAATATCAGAAATTGAGAAATGATGTGGACTTTGCCACCGAAGTCTACAAGAAAACTTTGGTGCAATACGAGGTGTTGCGTATCGAAGCCATTCAGGAATCAAAAATATTCGAAGTCGTTTCCACCCCCACCTTGCCGGATGGTCATATTTACCCGAAACGTATTCGCATGACGCTAACCGCAATCGTCCTGATCCTGGTTGGATATAAGATCATCATGTTGATTGGGGCGGTTGTCAAAGACCACAAGGATTAATCAATGAATTTTCTAATTGCATTCCACAAAGGCGCGATGCAAGCATCCTGTTCCCCTGTTGCGAAAGTTCACCCCAATGAGAAAAAAAGATTCGACAATTTTCTTTATAGGAAACGGTTGGCGTGGTGGATGGTTGCCATTTGCCTTGTATGGCTACCCGTTGCCGGTCTGACTCATGCAGCCGATGTGTCCGTCGGTGAAGCCGTGACCACCGAAGCGGATTTGGAAATCGAAAAACAGCCGCCGATCCCCAGGGGGGTGCCTGTTTTCGGACAGAATCTGTTTCAAGGCAGTTTTTCCAATAAAGCCCAGCCCTATTACAACCCCAACTATCGGGTTGCCGTCGGCGACACGATCAATCTGCGTTTCTGGGGATCCTTTGAGTTGGAAATGGATACCATCGTGGACAATCAGGGCAACATCTATATCCCCAAGGTGGGCACCGTGGATGTGGGCGGGGTGACCAATCAGCGTTTGGTTGAAATAATCGAAACCAAGGTCCGTCAAAAGTACAACCAGCGTGTATACGTTTACGCCAACGTGGCCAGTTTTCAGCCGGTGTGGGTATTTGTCACCGGAAGCGTCAACCGGCCGGGGCTGTACCAGGGCATGGCCTCGGATTCGGTGCTGCAATTCATCGACAAGGCCAGGGGGATCAACCTGCAATACGGCAGCTTTCGCGACATTACCATTGTTCGCAACAACCAGCCTGTTAAGCAGGTCGATCTCTACAATTTCCTGACGGCCGGCAAGCTTGACATGTTCCAATTTCATGATGGCGATACGGTGCTGGTGGGCGATGTCAAACATCGCATCACGGTCGCCGGCGATGTAAAGCGTCCCTACCGTTTCGAGTTCACGAAATCGGTCGTGGATATCCAGGAAATATTGGCTTTGGCCATGCCCAACCCATCGGCCACCAACATGACACTGACCCGCTGGATGCCGAATAACGAAAAAATTATCAAATCCTACACATTGGGCCAGGCCGAGAAATTGATCGTCCTCAGTGGTGACGAAATCGAAGTCTATGCAGACCACAACGAAAATGCCATTACGGCAACGGTTACGGGGGAGCACGATGGATTGCACACTTATCTGCTGCCCAAAGGCAAGACGCTGGCGCAACTGTTGGGCCGGTTGGCCTTTACCGATTTGTCGGCGGTGGATTCGATTCAGCTCTTTCGACGGAGCGTGGCCGAGAAACAGAAACAGTTGTTGTTGGCCAAGCTGCAAGAACTCGAAACCCTTGTGTTGACACAATCATCCATGAGCAAAGACGAAGCCGCCATGCGCAGCCAGGAAGCCAGGTCAATCTTGGCGTTCATCGATCGGGCCAAGAAGATCGATTTTAAAGGGCAAGTGGTGATTCACGACCGGGCCAGTATGGATGAGATTTTTCTCGAAGACGGGGATCAGGTGTTCGTTCCCCGCAAGACCAACGTGGTACTGGTGCAAGGGGAGGTGGCCTTTCCCGGCGCGCATACCTTTATTAAGGGCAATTACATAGAAGACTACATTGCCCTTTCTGGTGATTTCGGTCAACGCGCCAACAAGGATCGGGTGCTATTGATCAAGCAAAACGGTATTGTGAGCAGATGTAAATCCAGTTCTGGTCTGCCCGTTGACAAGGGCGACGCGATTCTCGTCTTGCCCAAGCTGGAGGGTAAGTGGATTCAAATCACCAAGGATATTACCCAGATCATTTACCAGATCGCGGTGGGCGCCGGGGTGATTTTGGCGATCTAAATCGTTCTCCAAGATTCGAGAGGAATAATCAAGGTTGAGCTCAGGAAGCCAGGTTCAGCAAGAAAAGCTGTCGCGGGAGTATAGTAAACTCGCAACCGCGCATGAGACCCTAAAAAGGGAAAACGAATTGCTTTTGTTGCAGCTCCATCAGGTTCAGGAGGAATTGGAATCAACTTTTTTCCAAAAACAGAAACTGGAACAAGAACAAGCCGAGCAAGCGTCTACCCATCAACGGCTCGAAACTAAAGTAGCGCAACTGAACGAGGCATGTGATCAACAAACGAAGCTGAACACTGCCTGCCAAGCCAAGCTTGAAGACGTTAGCCAGAACTACCGAGCGTTAGAAGCCGTCAAGTTGACCGTCGAGGAGGAAAATGCACTGTTATTGCAGGAATTGCATCGGCTTCAGGAGGAGTTCGAGGATACCATCAGATACAATAAGAATCTGAAAAGAAAACAACAACAATTGGAAAACGCCCGCGAGAAAGCCGACCAGGAAAGGGGGGCGTTGACGCAGGAATTGCTGAGGGAAAGGGAACGGCTCAACACCAAGGAGTTGGAGATAAGACGAGAGCGTCAGCGCACGATAAAACTCAAGATGGACTTCGCGCAAGAGATAGAAGGAGAACGTCGGCGGGCGCTAAAACTCAAGGCGGATTTGGTGCAGGAGATAGAAAGAGAGCGTCGGCGAACGATACAACTCAAGCAAACCCTGTCATGGAGAATTACCGCCCCGATACGAGCCCTATCGATTCCTTTTCGTCCTTCGACACAGGAGTGCGATGAGATAGAAGAAACGCAAAGTGATGAGACAAAAAAAACAGGACCGGACGAGACAAAAGAAACGGAGGGGGGGGCGATAGAAGAAGAAATCGCGTTGATTCGATCTTCAGGATATTTTGACGAGGCCTATTACCTTGAAATAAATACAGATGTCGCAAAGGAGGGGAAAGATCCAGTGGAACACTATGTCCGTTATGGTGCGCTGGAAGGGCGCAATCCCTCTGAGATGTTTAATACACGACGCTACCTGGAAATCAATCCCGATGTTGCCGAACTTGGCATCAATCCCTTGGTCCATTTTATCAAATACGGAATGGCGGAAGGCAGAGTCGTTTTTTAGCGATTGGAAAAAAAATGAGAATCCACACCACACATAGGCGATCGAAATGCTTTTGGCGTGATCGAATCAAGGCTTGGCGTGGATTGGTTTTGCTTGCCACCCTGTGGGTATTTCGCTTGATGACCTGGCCATCGATTTTGCGCCGGGCTTACCATTCGGTGCTCATCCACCTGGTCAAACAAACCGCTTTATTCGATCGGGACTACTACCTTGAATTGCATGGCGATTCCGTTTTTTCCGGCATGTCCCCCCTTCGCCATTACGTCACCTATGGTGATAGGGAAAAACGGTCACCCATGGCCTTTTTCGATCCCGACTACTATCGTTCACAAACGGGAGGTGGAACCGCGTCAGTGAACGTGCTGCTTCACTATGCGCGCGTGGGGCGTTATCGGCGAATTTCTCCAAGCCCTTGGTTTGATGTGGATTTTTATCTGGCCGTCAACAAGGATGTGGCGCGTGCCGGCCTCGATCCGTTGCTTCACTTCGTGCGGTGGGGAGGGCTGGAAGGTCGATCGCCCTCTCCTGAATTCGACAGCGCCTACTATCTGCGCACGAATCCCAATGTGGCCCGGTCACGGACCAATCCACTGCTTCACTACTTGCGGGTCGGCCGCTTGGAAGGCCGCCGGCCCTTACCAGAGGCCGAGTGCATCGATGAGGTCGCCGTCGGTGATCTTCCACAACCATGTATTCCCAGCCAAGACATGTGGCTTGGACTACCGCCCCGGTCTCATATCGGTCATGCCGAAGTCGATGTAATCGTGCCCGTGTACAGGGGCAGGGCGGAGACCTTGCGCTGTTTGTATAGTGTATTGGCCGCAAGCACCGAGACTCTGTTTGAATTGGTGGTGATCGAGGACGCCAGCCCGGATGGTGAACTAGTCGACGATCTTAAGCAACTGGCCGCGAGTGATCTGTTCACATTGCTGGTCAATCGAAAAAATCGGGGTTTTATCCATAGCGTCAATCGCGGCATGAAACTCCACTCGAAACGGGATGTGGTGCTCCTAAATGCCGACACGGAAGTCTTTGACGGATGGCTCGATCGATTGAGACAGGCCGCTTGGCGTGATCGCTATACTGCCACGGTGACACCCCTTTCCAACAATGCCACCATTTGCAGCTATCCCCGATTCCTTCAGGATAATCCATTTCCCCTCGAATTAAGCTACGCCGAGCTCGATGACTTGGCATCCGAGATGAATGCCGGGGCGGAAGTGACTGCACCCACGGGGGTGGGATTTTGCATATACATCAAGCGCGCCGCTTTGGCTGATGTGGGGCTATTCGATGTGAAGCATTTCGGTCGGGGATACGGAGAAGAAAACGATTTCTGTCAGCGTGCCATCCACAACGGATGGCGAAACATCATCGCCGCCAACATCTTCGTCCACCACTGGGGGGCGGCCTCATTCAAAGGCCAAAAAGACAAACGCATCCTGGCCGCCCTCAAGACCCTCGACCGGCAGCATCCCACCTACCAGCAGGATGTGGCCGCCTTTATCGAAAGCGATCCCTTGCGCGATTTTCGCAGTCGGATCGATTACTCACGCTTGATGCGTTTGCGTCGGAAGAAAAATGTTCTGATGGTTTGTCACCAACGGGGCGGCGGGGCAGAGCGGCATGTGCAGGAAGAGATCCAGCGGCTTACCACCGAGGGGATTGGGGTATACCTGATGCGGCCCAAGGCCGGAAACCCGTCCCATGTGGTCATAAGGCATCCGGCTGCCTGCCAAATGCCCAATCTGGATTCACTCAATATGGCGGATACGACGGCAATGGTCAACTTGTTAAGCGACTTGGGGATAGCCGAGATTCACACCCATAGCCTGGTCGACTTCGTTTCCGATGCGCCCGATCATTTGGTTGCGCTGAAAAAAGCCCTGGGAACCCCTTGGAAGGTGAACCTGCATGACTACAAAATCATCTGTCCACGGATCAATCTGGCCTTTCCCGATGGCTACTATTGCGGGGAACCGACCGAGGCCGATTGCGACCGCTGTTTGTCGAAATACGGATCGGATTTCGGAGTGACCGATATAAGCAGTTGGCGCAGGATGCACCAACGCGCATTGAAGGCTGCAGATCGGGTGTTGGTGCCGGATCCAGATGCTGCCGAACGTCTTGAACACTATTACCCTGAGATCCATTTCGAGGTGTCCCCCCACGAGAGCCTGGATCCTGCCCAGATGACCATCCGCAACCCTCGGTTGATGCCAGATGAAAGACTGTGTATCGTGATCATCGGTGCCATTGGTAAAATAAAGGGCTTCGATGTGCTATTGGCTTGTGCCCGCCATGCCCGCCAGCATCGCCTTCCCCTATCGTTTGCCCTCATGGGATATAGCATGAACGATCGATTGCTAAGAGACGCCGGCGTCAACGTGACCGGCCGGTATTTGGAGGAGCAGGCGCAGGATACACTGGAAACGTTGGGCCCACATCTGGTATGGTTGCCATCGGTATGGCCAGAGACCTATAGCTATACCCTTTCGATTGCCCTCAAGGCGGGACTGCCGGTTGCCGCCTTCGACATCGGCGCCATCGCTAGACGGATTCGTGAGTTTGGTCCGACCATCAGACATCGTCTATTCCCGTTGGCATTGGCGAAACGCCCTGAAAGACTGAACGAGTGGTTTGTTGCGTATCGATCGCGCCAAATTAACGCCGAATCGATACGCCAGGCTGGGTAATCATAGATGATTAACATCGTAAATAAACGAATCGCCATATTGAGAAACAAGATGAAAAAGGACGTTTCCGTTTTGAGTACCGGATCATCCATGGCACTAGCCGCTGCCCAGACGCGATATCGAGCCTGGATGGCGAATCTCAAGGGGCGCTCGTTGTGGGGTACTGAATATCTATTGCCTCAGTTGCCGGTCCCCTGCCCACGCGCATTGCCAGAGCTAATGGCCAGCGGCGAACAGCGACGAGAGGCCAGTGATGATGAACTGAAACAGAGAATTCAGCAGCTACGTCCCTGGGGCTATGGCATCCAGTTGCGCAAGGGGGTGAAGACCGAAAACCATCCGGTGGCTTTGGAGCGCATGATTTTCCGGTCACATTTAATCTCTGGAGCCATCCGGCAATTGATCGGGGAGGCGATGGGGACGTCCTCGTTTATTGATTTTGCATGTAACCATGGATACTTCACATTGGAAATGGCCCATTTCGGTGCACTAAACGCATTGGGCATCGATATGCGTGCTGAGAACGTGGCCAAGGCGCAGTTCCTGAGGGACCATTTCGAGATAGCGGCCGCACGCTTCGTTCAGCAGGATATCTATGCGTTAAACGCGTCCAAAAAGTATGACGTCGTGATGAATCTGGGGATTTTGTACCACATCACCGATCCCTATCGACTCATGAAGTTGAGCTACGACCTGTGTCGGCGCTTCGCCGTAGTGGACAGCATCATGCACAAGGAACCGGTGTCGGCCTTCATTCAATGTGTCAACAAGAACACGGAAAACCATGCCGAGGGCAAATTCAGTGTTGAGCTGCACCCCACATACCGGGCCGTGATCGATTTGATGCACGCCGTGGGATTTAGGCAGATCATCGAAGTCGTCCGCGCTCCAGCCGTTAACGGGGACGATTGTCCCCACGACCTTTATGACCGGCACGATCGCCGTTGCCTTATCGGTTTCAAGGAGCCGGTGGATATCCCGGGGGTAAAATATTTGGAAAGGCAAAGGTAATTGAAAAACAGTCCCTTTTTCATTATTGGTTGCGTTCGATCAGGCACGACCATGCTCCGTAATGTCCTGCGCAACCATCCAAACTTAGCTGCGCCGGAAGAAACCCATTTCTTCCGGTGGGCCGAACCCTTTGGCGGCGTCATTTATCGGAAAGTCGTTTCCGAGAATCGTATTCTAAAGCACCACCGGGAGATGGACGGCATCGAGGAGTCCGAGTTCCAGGAAATCCTCGATGAAAGTGTTTCACGAGCGGATTTGTACCACCGTTACATGCAGCTATATATTAAGAAAAACAAGCCGGAAGCCGGACGGTGGTTCGATAAGACGCCGCAGAATATATACGGTGCGGCCATGATCGCCAGTGAAATGGTAAACGCAAAATTTGTTCATATCGTGCGTGATCCCTTGGATGTCGTTTCTAGCCTTCGGATCGGGATAATCATAAAAGTGGAAAACCTGGTGGGCGCCTGCTGTTATTGGAACGAGGCCGCCGACAATATCCATGTTTTGAAAAAGGCCTTCCCGGGGCGAGTTTATGAAGTCAAATACGAAGATTTCACTCGGGAACCGATGGCCGAACTGAACAACATGATGGCCTTTTTGGAGGAACCTTACGATCCGGAGCATTTTGTCGATATCAATATCGTGCCGAAAACGCATGAGCACGAGACGCTTTTCACAGAAAAGGAAATCACAAGAATAAGACAGCTTTGTCGGCGATGGGGGACGCACTATGGTTATTTTTCGTCTCCCTAATCGGAAAACGGCGGTCGTGTTGAAAAATGGGCGTGATTTTCCAGGATGCCCGTTTCTTTTCTTATCCCCCTGCTTGACTGGGTCGTAGGGAGGTGGGATTGGTTTGCCCAACGGAAGAGCACGGCCCGCAACGCCCCCGCAGGATCACGGTGCTATCTCCCGGTATCATACCGACCACCGACCTCTATTTTCGCAAAAACGTGTCACGGCCATACGGGCGGGTCGTCGGTCATGTGAACACGTTGACCGTCTTGCCTTCCGAGGTGACGCTTGTCGACAAAACGATGATCGTCATCGTGCGTTATGCGCCGCCACGCTGGCTGCGCTGGCTGAACGCCAATCAAGCGAGGCTGGCCGGGGTGGCGCTTTTCATGGACGATGATATCCCTGCCGCCGCGTTTGCCCTGGAACTGCCTTTTTTGTACATACTGAAAACCGTCTGGCGTCATACCTTGTCCCGCCGCCTGCTGAGCAAGGTTTGCGACGAGATCTGGGTTTCCACGCCGGAGCTGGTTAGGCGTTACGCCGCGCGGTCGCCGGTGCTCATCGAACCGGAATACATCCCTGCCAGAACGCCTGAAGGGGGACCGATGGTGTATTTCTACCACGGCTCCTGGGCCCATCGACGGGAGATCCGATGGCTGGTGCCGGTGGTCCGGCAGGTTCAGGCATCTTTTCCCGATGCATGGTTCGAAATTATGGGTGCCGATCGGGTCTGGCGCTTGTTTCGTGGCATCCCCCGGGTGCGTGTGATCCACCCCATGCCCTGGACGGATTATCTATCTTATGCCGGAAGCGCTTGCTATCAGGTGGGGCTGGCTCCCTGTTTCGATACCCATTTCAATCGTGCCCGTTCCCATAGCAAAATATTCGATATCACGCGCTTGGGGGCCGCGGGGATTTACTCCAACTGCACGGCCTACGCCACAAAAGTGGCCCATGGCCAAACCGGACTTTTATGTGAGAACATAACGGAAGCCTGGGTGTCGGCGATCATCCGGCTGTTAGCCGATCGGAATGAGCGCTTGTCGATTTATCGGAACGCCTTGGCGTGGGCGATCAATGCCCACAACGGTGGATTTGCCGACAACCAAGCGCAATTACAAGACAACGGCGGATCATGATTGGAACGTTTTCCAGAGGAATTGCCAAACGGCGGCTGCTTCCCCTTGCATTGGGTGACGATCTGATTGTGTGCACCTCGCGCACGCCGGTAAACCGGTTGGCCGGCATCATCGGTTGGGGGGTGAAAGACAACACGAAAAAGGCCAGGAAATATGCCCGCCGGCATGCCCTGCCTTACGTCACCCTGGAGGACGGATTCATTCGCAGCGTCGGGCTGGGGGTACAAAAAGCCGAGCCCTTTGGCTTTATTTTTGATCGACAGGGGATCTACTACGATGCCCAGCGGCCATCGGATATCGAAACCCTAATTAAGCGCACCGACAGCACCGCTGAGCATCAGGCAAAATCGTTGATGAACCGATTGGTCCACATCCAGGCCAGTAAATATAACCATGCGTGGCATGCGCCAACCCTACCTTCGGATGATCGGCCCAACATTTTGCTTATCGACCAGACCCATGGCGATCTGTCGGTCAAGTATGGCCTCGCCGATGAAACCAGTTTTCGGCGGATGGTGGACATCGCCACCCAGCGCAACCCGCAGGCCCGTTTTTTTGCTAAGATCCATCCGGACGTCATTGCCGGAAAGAAAAATGGCTACCTGAAGGGTCAATTACCGTCCGACGTGACCATCATCACGGACGATTGCAATCCCATGGGGTTGCTAAAACAGGTGGACCATGTGTTCACGGTAACGTCCCAGATGGGGTTCGAGGCACTCCTGGCAGGCAAACCCGTGACCTGCATAGGCATGCCCTTTTACGCCGGCTGGGGGTTGACCGAAGACCTGCTCACATGTCCGCGGCGGGGAGTCAAACGGACCTTGGCGCAGGTATTCCAGGCCGCCTACCTTCGGTATGTTCGCTATGTGGATCCCATTACCGAACAGACCTGTGGATTGGAGCGCATCCTAGACCTCATTGAAAACCACAAACGCGTATTCAGGCTCAACAACGGCGATGTCTGGTGTTATGGGTTTCATTGGTGGAAACGTGGCATCATTCGCCAATTTTTAGGTGCCGGGAATGTGAATGTGACATTTCATAATAAGTTCCCCGTGAAGTCCACTGATCGATCCGCCTTGCCAAGCCGTTTGGTCGTGTGGGGGGCCCGGCACAACCGGCAGATAGACAGCTTTGTCAAACGCCATTCCAATTCCATGGCCCTTGAACGGGTGGAGGACGGTTTCATTCGAAGTGTCGGACTGGGTTCGGATTTAACCAAGCCAGCCTCTTTGATTGTGGACCGACGCGGTATTTATTTTGACCCCCGACAGCCCTCCGATCTCGAATGGCTGTTGAATACGATTGACTTGGATGATATTGACATCAATCGGGCCCGGCGGCTTCGCCATCGTATCATCGACAGTGGCATTAGCAAATATAACACCGGGCGCAGCGGTTGGCAGCCAACATCTCGTGGGTCCAAAAGGGTCATCCTGGTACCGGGCCAAGTCGAAGATGATGCGTCAATCCAAACCGGGGGGATCGACATAAAAACCAATCATCATCTTCTGAAAGTGGTGCGCCAGGCCAATCCCGACGCACACATCATTTTCAAACCCCATCCCGATGTGGTGGCGGGTAATCGTGTCGGCAAAGTTCCCGACGCGGTGGCGATTCGGTTGTGCGATGATATTGTCATCGATTGCGATATCAAGGATTGCCTCGATCAAGCCGATGAGGTACACACGGTTACCTCCCTGACCGGTTTCGAAGCACTCTTAAGGGATAAAATCGTGCATACCTATGGATTGCCGTTCTATGCCGGTTGGGGGCTGACGGTCGATCGTCACACGGTTGATCGACGCCGCCGGCGGCGATCCATTGATGAATTGCTCTATTGTGCGTTGATTCTTTATCCCCGGTACTATCATTGGGGCGCCCGATTGTTCGTTTCCGCAGAAGATGCCGTAGAAACATTGTTGCGCTTGAAAAGTGGGTCGGATGCCAGTATTAACATTCCCGCGTGGCGACGTGTGGCTCATAAGGCACTTAACTTGTATGAAAACTGTAGTTTGCTGTTTAAAAGATAAAGGGTATCGGCGTCATGGGGCTTGATTTTTTGGAGGCGCTGTCCGGCAAGCGCGTGTTGCTTTTGCAAGGCCCCATGGGACCGTTTTTCAAAAAGCTGGAAATCCGTTTGCGGGCCATTGGGGCGGCAACTTTTCGGATTTGCTTCAATGGTGGGGATCGCTTTTTCGCCAACCCGGACAGCGGTGTGGACTATACACGGAAACCGGCCCAGTGGCGGACGTTTATTACCCGATTTTACGCCCAGGCGGAGATCGACGCGATCATCCTTTACGGTGATTGCCGCTTTTATCATCTTGTGGCCACGGACGTGGCAAGGCGGATGAATATTCGAATCTTTGTTTTCGAGGAAGGGTATGTCCGGCCAAATTACGTTACGTTGGAGGAAAACGGCGTCAATGCCCATAGCGGATTACCCCGGGATGATGAATTTTATCGTCGCCTGAAACCGGGGCCCCTGCCGGTCAATTCACTTCCACCGGATAAATACAATTTCCATCGGTGGGCGTGTTACGCGATAGTTTATTTTGTTTTCATGTGGCTATGGCGGCATCATTATCCCCACAATTCCCATCACCGCAATACAAATATCGGATTTGAAATCGTCTACGGGATTCGCAACCTGATCCGAAAAATATGGTTTTCCTTCAGTGAAAAGGCCTTTGCGCGGAGGATCACCAATGGCCTATCGAAAAAATACTACTTCGTCCCCTTGCAAGTGCAATATGATTTCCAGATATCAAGGCATTCCCGGTTTAAAAGTATGGAACAATTCATTCGGGTGGTGATGATTTCCTTTGCCATGCATGCACCCAGTGGCACGTCCCTGGTCATCAAACACCATCCCATGGACCGAGGGCGGCCTCTCTTTTATTCTTTCGCCAGGCGCTTGGCCAGGCGGCTGGGAATTCTGCACCGTGTGCATGTCATCCACGACGTGCATTTACCAACTTGCTTAAAAAATGCCATCGGAACGGTAACCATCAACAGCACGGTTGGAATCGCTTCTTTATATCATGGCACGCCTACGCTGGTTATGGGGGAAGCGCTATACAACATTGCCGGTATGACCTGTAATGGCATGCCCCTGGACCGCTTTTGGACGGAATACAGGCCTCCCGATAAGACCCTTTTTTCTCGATTTCGCCGTTTTCTTATTACCCAGACGCAGTTGGAAGGATCGTTTTACAGCCGGTTTCCTAAATAGTGTCCATCCAGAAATGGCCAATTCACCCGATATCGGCGTTGCGCGAAAAATTTAATCCTCGGAATATCAACCATATGCCTGTGGTTAAATTTTTCGGGCGCCTGGATCTCGACCGAATTTGCCTATTTCTGGATGGACACTAAATAACAGCCGGCATTATCTTAAACACGATTTAAGAAAAGGGTCGGATGGGGTTTGCAATTGTCAGTTGCAGCCCCTATCCGACCTTTTTTTATTAGAAACAGGTAAGCGTTCACAGGGCCCCTCATCTGCTTTGTTCCCGGGCACTTGAAGTACGACCATTTTTTTATTAGAAACAGGATGCCAGAAAACGGTGGCGTTCAGGCAACCGCTTGTTTTTTTGCATTCACGCTGCCAAACATTTTCCACGTTTTCTCGAACGCCGTTTCAAAAGACCGATCTTCCATATACCGCCGGGCGGCGGTACCCATTTGTTTCCGTTTGGCGGTATCAGATATCAGGTCTTGCATGGCGGCGGCCAGAGATTGGACACAATCGCCTTTCACCACCAGCCCCGTCCTTTGAGGAATAACATTTTCCATCGGACCGCCCTGGTCGGTAACGATGACCGGCATTCCTGATGCCTGGGCTTCCAGTACCACGTTACCGAACGTGTCCGTCGTGCTGGGAAAAATAAAGATGTCGCTGGAGGCATAGGCATCGGCCAAATCGTCGCCTTCCAGACGTCCGGTATAGAGGCAGGGCAAGTCTGCGGTGGTTTGCATCATTTCTTCCAAATACGGCCCGTCCCCGACAATGGTCAACAGGGCCGATGATGCGTGCTCAAGCAATTGGCGATAGGCTTGGGCGAGTAAATGGAGGTTTTTTTCTTTGGATACTCGCCCCACATAAAGCAATTTTATCGTATGTTCCGCACAATCCCAGCGTTTAAAGAATCCATTGCGTTTGGACGGATCGAAGCGTTGAATATCAATGCCGCGGGGGTAAATCTGAATCTTTTCGGGGTTGATCCCCTTGGATACCAATTCGTCACGTGTGCTTTTCGAGGGCGCATATATCAGGTCCAACTGATCATAATACCAGAGCACGAATTTCCAGGCCAACTCTTCCATGAAGCCACTTCCGGTCAAAATTTGCACGTATTGTGGGATTTCCGTGTGATAGGTACCAGAAATGGGAATCTTCAGGAATTGGGCAATGGCCAGCGCGGCCAGGCCAATGGGCCCCGGTGTGGCGGTATGAATATGATTGAACCCCTGTTGGTGGCAGTAGTCGAGCATTTCCAGAATCGGGGGGTAGAATATTTTTTGCTCCTCATACTCGGGAAGATCGTAGGTGCCGATGGGAGCGAAATGGGCGACGCCTTTTTCGGAGGGGCGGTTTTGATCATTGCAGGTGATCAACGTATAGCGGCGGTTGGTACTGATGGCCAGTTGAACCTGTTGACGGAGGGTCAACGCCACGCCGTTTATTTCATAGAATGTGTCGGTGAAATGGGCCACATGGATGGCTTCATCCGGTGCGGATGTTCGATGGTCGGCTGCGCGGTCGAAGCGCCGGGTGATCTGCCGGCCCAGGTCGCGTCCCATCGTAAACTGCGAAAAGGCAACGAAATACGGTGCCAGCAGCGTGTACAAACCGCCTGCGGATCCAATGGTGTGAAAGATATTGAACACATTGGCGCCGGAGAGGTGATCGAGCAGATGATTGCCGAAGTGAACCATCACACGGTTGGACAGTCGGTTGACAAATTCGAACCATCGTTCTTCACGGCCATCGAAAGATGCCCCATCCCCACATGCGGCGGCAACCAGATCGGGATTCTCGTCGATGAGTTGCTGGGTCTCCTGTCGCAGCAGGGTTGCCAACGATTCGGACAGGGGGTGTTTGACGCGTTTTCGCTTGTGGGCGCTAATAAAGAAGTAAACACGGGACAGCATACTGGGCTCGGGAGCCGGTTCCGGCCCCAGCGAATTGTCCAGAAAGCGGACCAAGGCATCCTTGGTGGTATAGCGTTCTAAATTGAATTTGCGACGAAAAAATTGCCAGGCGATACCGTATAGGTTATGCGCCATGGTCTGGGGGGTGGGGGCGACGGCATGCACCGTGACGCGAACCTTGTCCAAGGTGTTAAATGAGACATCCGCCTCCTGATGAGCCACAAATTCGGTGTAGGTCCTGGCGATGTTTAAGGCGCTGTGATCATCCGACCCGCCGAACAGACGTTTTTGATGGGCATCAGGGTAGGCTGGCGGTAGATCGTATTGATCGGCCAAACGATCGATATTCTCAGGCGTCAGGTTGTTGATGACCACTTTCAGCGTCTGATTTTCCCGTGCGTTGCGGGCGCCATTGAGTTCGAAATTTTGGAAGAGAAGCAGCAGACGTTCCAGGTGGTCGATTCCTAGACGGTCATTTACCGCGTAAAGGGGATGGGCGACAATATGAAAAATGTTCTCTTGCTTGAGATAACTGGCAAGCTCGTAGACATTCTGGCGCAGTTTTTGGAACATGGCATGGTGGGCTTCATTGATGTCCAAGGCCAGGATATGGAGCTTGCAACCGTCTTCGGGGAAGTAGCTGGTTATCTCTTCACTGACGAATGTGTTCGGCAAGTGCGCGATTTCCAGGGCCCCGTCGATACTATTATGGTCGGTAATGGTTACATGGGTCATACCCCGGCGTTTGGCGATATCATAGATCTGCAGCGGTTCGGTAAAACTTTCCGGGCACCCGATTTTTTTTAAGATCCATTGGGAGGGGCGCTTGGAGTGTTTGGAATGGACATGCAAATCAATCCGCATATGATTTCCTTTCAGTTGCTCATCAATAGGTTCGCCTCTCTATGGGCATGATACGTTAGAACAGTATTAAGAAATGGAGAGTTTTTGGTTAGGAGTAATTGTCGAAGGTCTAATAATTTTCTAACCAATCGGTAACATGAGTCTAATTCTCGAAAATTATTCTTTTTCAAATAAACTGCTTCCACGTGCGACGAGAGAAACATGAAGGAGAATATGGCAACATTGACCAGACCGACAGGCCCATATCAGCCGTTCGGTAACACCACTTCCTCTGCCCCATCTTCTAAAACGGCAACCCTATTTAGACTGATTCATATCCTTGGTATGCATACGACGACGGTAGATGAACTGGCACGATCCCTTCCCTTTACGCCGCAGGATGCCACCGCAGGCGCGGAAAATGAGTACCAAACCGCCGTGGTGGGCGGCCGGCAGCAGGTGGATTTGGCTCGGGAAATCGAGGAGTCGCGGTATTTCCGCAATTTAAAGAAGCAGGCCCAACGGGGAGACACGCCCCGGTCAAGGATGATCGCCCTGGAACGCTTCTTGGACGGGAACGTCGACCATGTTTGGGAAAATAGCTGGGTGCGGCTACCCATGACGTCGCTCTGCGAGTATGCCTGCACCATATTTAGAAAGGATTTGCGGTCCGACAAGTGCCGCAGCGATAGCCCGTTGCGCAGTGATAATTACCGTTTCTCATTGACGGTGGGTGGCAAAGATTATCTGCGGATTCCCATCAGCTATTTGTTGAAAATCGCGCTGGCCGATGCCATCGGCAGATCATCCGTACATGCCACCATCCGCGAAACCGGTCTTGCGGCCATGGAGCATTTTCTTTCCGACAATACCTCGCCGGAAACGTTCTCGTTCCATCCTGTTGGACTGGATCCGAACAACGGGGTCGGAGAAAATCTTGCCCGGGAAACGGCGTTTCGCTTTCTGCTTTCTCAGTTGTTGATTCAATATGCCAATCGGCAGTTTGGCTTGATCGAGAGCGGTCAGCGGGCCCTGCTTTATTTCGCTCCCCATCCACCGGTCCGCCAGAAGACGCTCAACAATATCATTTCAGACAATTTCTATCGGTCCCTTTTCATGAGTCCCTGCCTGTCCGGATGGAACGACGGGGAAGCCAAACATCGCTATATGCATCTTTGCCACACGGTCCTTTCACGCAGTCAACTCAATGCGGTGATTAAGCTAAGAGAAGCGGGAATTATCGTCAATAATCTGATGGTATTACCCAATACATCCAATATCAGCCTGGCCAACAACGGTACGCACATCAGCCTGGGAAGTCGTATGCTCACCGGCCTGATGCAGGATCCGAAATCGGGTTATGGTCCGCTGGAAGAAAAACATTATGGTGACCTGGCCATAAAAATTGTGGAGCATTTTTTACCCCTGTTCGTGGGAACGTATTCAGCCGCCCCGTACCGGATCGATTTCATGGATTTCCATCCCGAACGCGTGTTGGGATTTTTGCCCCACGAACTGGATTTCACCCATTTGCGAATGCTATGGCGACGATGGAAGAAAAAGGCACACTTGAAGGTCATGGGGCGCAGCATTACGCCCTTCGGGCCAGAGTGGCTGGATAACGGCCTGTCGCGATGCTTCAGGCTCAAGGGAGATTTTGTCCCGGATTTTCGGCTTATTGATTATCTGGTGGCACTGATGGCCACTGACGAGAGTCCGGCCCTGGATGGGCGGCCGGGCAATGACGTTCGCTTGAAAAAAGATCTCGGCGACATGGGGGTGTTCGATCCGTGCATGCCTCTTTACATGCTTTACCGCGCGCGACATTTCGAAACCATGGGCTTCACTGGTTTCGAAGGACGGCACTACAGTCTTTTCGAAAGCTTGAGCCGGGACATGGCCCGGGCAACCGACCTGCAAATGATGATTACGGCCCTGGCTTACAAATACATCCTGACCGGATCGGTGAGCCATGCCGACATCCCCGATCACCCTTTTGTCGAGAGCGAGCGGCGGCAGATTTTTTTCGGCGCGGCGGCCGGGATCCCGACCTTTTATGTGCGCATGGATACGCCTAACCGGCTGCTGGCCCAGATGGTCAAAGAGACGGCAAACATTCGGGTCAGCCGGCGGTATACCGGGTACACCCGGGTTCAGCTGGCCGATTTTCGATGCATGTTGGTCAAGAAACTGAAAAAAGACGCTCCCGAGCTGATCGAAATGGCCGGGTTGCCATCCACCATCGCGGACCTGGAGGATCAGATCATCTTCAATCGTCAGGATACGGTCGCCCATCGACTCACTCGCCGCATTTGTGAAACCGCCGGCGCATCTTCCCCCATGTCGTTGCCCGGCGATACGTTTAATGCCGCCGCCGAATCATTTTACCGCGCCCAATTAAAAAAAGAACAAATGGGGGAGGCCATTGACCTGTGGGGAGAGGCCTTGCATCGTCTGGACAATATGGCCGCCTGGCGCGACGGCACATACAACCAGGCCCTATTGTCTGTTTTAAAAGGCAAGGATGCGCCGGACCTGATTATGAATTTGAGGTCCGCCATCATCGCGGAGGAGCTCCCCCTGCCCACCGTGACGCGACTGATTCATCTCATGTTGTTGACCCTTCATTCTATGCGACGGCAGAAAAATGCCGATCCTACGGAGAAACACGACCATTGAACGCCGAACCGATTCCTCATCAATATATCGATCGTGAGACCAACCAGGTCGCCACCGAAGAACTGATTGCCGATGCCTTGATCAACCGGCTCTATTCCAGAGGCAAAGAAAATCCGTCCCTGTTATTCAAGGCGGCCACTTCCAGGCGCATGTCCGCCATCTTAGGTTTTCTCAATTACGACTTACCCATGAACGGATACCACCCGGGCAATGGCCACCGACTGAAAACCATGGGGCTGAATTTGGATGAATGCCTGGACAATCCAATGTCCCTGGACACGGCGCGTAAGATCTTCGAACGCAAGATCCGTTATTGGCAATGTCGACCCATGCCCGACGCCGAAGACCGGGTTGTCTCTCCGGCGGATTCGCGAACGATTGTCGGTTCGCTGGATTGTCACGATTCGCTTTACCTCAAAGAGAAATTCTTTACTTTCGACGAACTCATCGGTGTCGACAAACCCATGTGGCAAGCGGCCTTTGCCGGTGGTGATTTTGCCCTTTTCCGACTGACGCCGGATAAATACCATTACAACCACGTACCGGTATCGGGACGCGTGGAAGACATCTACGAAATCGATGGATGCTGCCATTCGTGTAACCCCGGTGCGGTGGTCTCTTTGGTGACGCCCTATTCCAAGAATCGCCGGGTGGTGACCATCCTCGATACGGATGTTCCCGGAGGCACAAGAATCGGTTTGGTGGCCATGATCGAAATCGTGGCCATGATGATCGGAGAGATTGTGCAGTGTTATAGTAAAAAGGCTTACGATGATCCCATGGATATTCTTCCGGGCATGTTCGTGGAACGGGGATGTCCGAAAAGCCTCTATCGGCCGGGCAGCAGTGTCGATGTCTTGATTTTTCAAAAAGACCGCGTGGCGTTTTCCGTCGATATCCTGGCCAATATGCTGCGTCGCGACGTGTCCAGCCGATATACGCTGCATTTCCGGTCGCCCCTGGTGGAAACGGATGTGAAGGTACGCTCGGAAATCGGGCGGAGAGTAGACGTGTGATGAGTGACCCGAACCCTTGAACCCTTAAAACAGGACATTCCATGACAAACTGGATTTTTATTGTAGCATTGGCACTTCTTCTCACACCGCTTTATCATTGGAGTTTCAAATCCTTGCCGCGGGAACGGTGGCAAATCATCTGCACCGTTCCCACCAAGAAAACAGCCGACGGTTCATGGGCGGGGCTCAACCTGACGTATTATGGACTGTTCAATGCGCTGGCCTTATGTGGCGGCGTGACGTTGGTGCTCATTCTCACCGCCTCGGCAGGCATCGATTTCAAGGTCTTTGCGGCAACGGTCGTTGCCGTCCTGGTGGTTTGCCTGCCGGCATCGCGTGTCATCGCCCGTTGGGTGGAGAAAAAACAGAATACGTTCAGCGTGGGGGCAGCCTCATTTTTAGGGATCGTCGCCGGCCCCTGGTTGGTTTTGTTGGTGGCGGCCATGGCCCGTGAATGGTTGGGAATTCATGTGGAAACCATGGCGGTGGTCGCGGCCCTGATCATCGGCTACACCCTGGGAGAAGGGGTTGGCCGGCTGGCTTGCGTCAGCTTTGGATGCTGCTATGGTCGGCCCATCGAACAAATGCCGCCCATCGTTAAGCGCTATGTGTCCTGGGCGACCTTCACCTTCAACGGCCACACGAAAAAGATTGCCTATGCCCATGGGCTGGATGGGAAAAAGGTTTTCGCCGTGCAGGCGATTACCGTCGTGCTCTATACGATCTGCGCCTTGATCGCAACCTTGCTCTACCTTTATGGCGCCTATCGCTGGGCGTTTTTTCTATGCCTTTTGATTACCCAGGGGTGGCGGTTCCTATCCGAATTCCTGCGCGCGGATTACCGCGGCGATCGGAAGATCAGTGCCTACCAGATCATGAGCCTGCTGACGATTCCCTGCGGCCTGCTGATGCCTTTTTGCTTTCCTGCGGTCGGTCACGGAGCCGATGTGCTCGGCGGGCTGCGCGCTTTGTGGGATCCAACCGTGATCCTCTTTCTCCAGGTCTTGGGGCTCGGCATGTTTTTGAGGACTGGAAGAAGTCAGGTGACCGGGGCGGGGATAAGGTTCCATGTTAACCAAGACCGAATCTAAGCGCCTGTTTAAAATTGGGCAAATGATCCTCACCACGCTGACATCAACCGCTACCCGGATATACCACCGCTTCATCAGACTCAAGGGGGAGCCGCGCCAGATTGCGTTGGGTTTCTCGTTGGGGGTGATGATCGGCATGACCCCTTTTTTCGGCGTTCACATCTTGTCCTGTTTGGTTATCGCGTCACTGTTTGGATGGAGTAAAATTTCAGCCCTGATCGGCGTGAATATTACCAATGTGGTAACCATCCCGATCATCTATCCGCTGAATTACTGGATCGGCGCCAACCTGCTGGGTGCTTCGCGACAGTTCAGATGGCCGGGCAACAAGGATGTCGCAACCGTGTTGGAATTGATGAGACAATCGCCGATGGTGCTGCTGGATCTATTTGTGGGCGGGGTCGTCCTCGGCGTTCCGCTAGCTGTTGGCGGTTATTTTTTCGTGCTACGGGCGGTTCGAATCTATCGCCGCAAACGACAATCCAGCCATCCTAAGCCGGTTTGAAACGTATGGATTGATATTGAAGATCGTTATATTCCGGATACCGGACCCCATCCGGCATGATGCGGCCGGCACTTTTTTTCGGATTCATCAAATCGCCTAAGATGAGCGCAACGCATCTCGATCACCGTTTTCAGACCAATAGCCCATATACGATTCGGCACCTTTCGGTCCCATGAAGCGTTCGAGCAGTTTGGTTTCTGTTTTAATCAAATCCACGACCACCAATCCATCGACGGCGTCACAAAAGTCCCGGTCGACGTTAAAGGCGATAAACTCGCCATTGAGTTTGAGATAGTGCTTGATGAGCACGGGAACCCGTTTGCCATCGCTTTCAATTTCGGATATCAGCATCGACACGTCATCGATGGAACCGGTGGCCAGCCGGTGGTTCAAGTCACCCAGTGTGCGCCTCGACGGCAGACGGAAGGGACAGCGCGGGCTCACATAACTACTGAGTTCTCTGGATGTGCAGTTGCGCTTGAGAAATTGGATCATGAGCTGCTTGGAGATGCGTTGGTAGCTGTTGCTGATACTCACCGGGCCGAAGAGAATGCGGTAATTGGGGTGCCTGACCAGGTAGCCGCCGATGCCCTTCCACAACAATGCCAGGCAGTTGGGCTGGCGTTGGTATTCGGATCGAATGAATGACCGGCCCAACTCAAGGGAATCGGTCAGATGACGCATCAAACCGTTTTTAAATCGGAAAAGGGAGTGCGTATAGAGCCCCTTGCGTCCGAAACGGTCCAGGATGGCTGCCGTATCACCGATGCGATAGGCGCCGACCACCTCGGCGGTTTCGGCATTCCACAGAATCAAATTTGTGTTTGTGGGGTATTAGTGTTTGATTAAAAAAAAATGAGCGTGGGAACGGCCAGCGGAGTAATGAGCGTGGGAACGGCCAGCGGAGTAAAGATGAGCCAAGGGGGTACACGATCCGGCTGCCGTCAGCGCATAGAAGCAGGGTAAGGATCGATAATCGACATCATCGAAGGCCTTGTTTACAATTCTATTACCAAGGAAGATGCCACTATCCCTTGTGCATAACGCCATCTTGGTTTATATATTCGCTCCTAAAAATACCATGGTGGAGACATGCCGAATACGATCATCACATCCACAGGATGCTATATCCCAAAAGAGCGGGTTGCCAATTCACATTTTCTCGACCGGGAATTCTATTCTCCCGATGGCATCAGAATGGAAAAACCCAATGCGGAAATTGTAGAAACATTACATAATATCACGGGGATACAACAAAGACGCTATGTGGCCGACGATTTGACGACCACCGACATCGCCTATTATGCGGCCGTTGAGGCGCTTAAGACGATAGACCGGGAAAGCCTGGACTACATTATTGTGGCACAGAATTTCGGTGATGTGCGGGCCGGAAATTTGCGTACCGACATGGTTCCCACCATTGCCTCACGGGTCAAACACCTACTTAAAATTAAGAATCCCTATTGCGTTGCCTATGATATTCCCTTCGGTTGTCCCGGCTGGCTTCAGGGCATGATCATGGCCGATTATTACATTCGCTCCGGAGACGCCAAGCGGGTGCTTGTCATCGGTGCAGAGATTCTTTCACGGGTGTCGGATCCCCATGATATCGACTGCATGATTTTTGCCGACGGCGCCGGGGCGACGGTGGTGGAGGCCTCCGACCGGACGGATGGCATCCTGTCCCACGTCACCCGGACCGATGCCGAGAACAATGCCTGGATGTTGCGTCTGGGAAAAACCTACCACCCCCATCGCGAGGGGGACGAACTCTACATCAAAATGGATGGCCATGACATCTATCGGTATGCCCTGAAAACCGTTCCCCTGGTGGTCAAGCAAGCCTTGGAAAAGGCCGGGCTGACACTTGCAGATGTAAAAAAAATTCTCATGCACCAGGCCAACGCCAAGATGGACGATGCGATTCTGGCGCGCCTGTTCAGGCTTTACGGCTACAAGACGGTTCCTCCGAAAGTGATGCCCATGATTATCCACTGGGCCGGCAACAGCTCCGTGGCCACCATTCCCACCATGCTGGATTTGCTGCTAAAGGACCAGATCGACAGCCAGCGGCTGTCCTCCGGCGATGTGGCCGTGTTTGCCTCCGTCGGCGCCGGGATGAATATTAATGCCATGGTCTACCGCATGCCTTAGTTAGTGTGCATCCGGAAACGGCATCTTGCACCCGCCTTCGGCGTTGGCCGGTCTATTCAAATCCTCGAAATATTAAATATATGTCTCCGGTTTGAATAGACCGTCCGCCTTGAATGCGGGCGCAACCTACCATTCCCGGATGCCCACTATATTGGTTGTCGATCTCGGTCATCGCCATTCTCAGCTTGCGGATCGATTTGAGCGCTTTAGATAAATCTGAACAACTGCCCGATCAGCTGGGCTTTCATGATATCACCGGTGATTTTGAGCTTGCCGGAGGTGAAGGCTTCCATGGGAAGCAGGGTGCCGTGGATCATTTCCAAAAAGTCATCCGCGGCGATTTCCAACGTGCACGTCGGTTGGTCGTGGCGACCCTCGGTGACGCGACACTCCCCGGAACGAACCTCGCATACCCACGCGCCAGCACCGGGAATGATATACTGAAACGTCGCTTCCACGCCGCTTGCCGCCTCGGGCACGAAACGGGCAGGCATGGCCGCGAATACCTGCGCTGCCGTCATTAGTGCCGGCTGCGGAGCGGTGGGGGGATCGGCAGCTGGCGGGGAGAAGAATTGAAGGGTGTCAGTCAATTTTTCATTCAGATCCCAGTAAAGCTTTCCGTGGGAGAGATCCGATATGGCATCCATGTGGGCCATTATCGTCTCGGGGGTGGGGATCCGTCCATCCTCGCCCAGTACCTTGCCCGGGCCGGTGATCATTGCCGCCCGGCTATAGTATCCCATGCCGGCGATATAAATGTTGCCGCTGACCGGACAGTCTTTGGCGCATAGGGTGAGTGCCAGAGGCGCCACCAACTCGGGCTTGGATTGTTTGAACAATTCCGGAGGCATGAGGTCTGCGGTCAACCGGGAGGCGGCAAAGGGCGCCAGGGTGTTCACCCGAATGTTATCGTTGGCCCCTTCCAGCTTGATCGTATTCATCAGTCCCACCACCCCCATTTTGGCTGCCGAATAGTTCGACTGACCAAAATTGCCATACAGCCCGGAACCCGACGTGGTCATGATGATGCGGCCATAACCGTTTTGCTTCATCACCCCAAAGGCCGGTCGCGTGACGTTGTAGGCCCCTGCAAGATGGACATCCAGGACGGCCTGCCAGTCTGTCGGTTCCAGCTTGGCAAACGTCTTGTCGCGCAGGATCCCGGCATTGTTGATCAGAATGTCCAGCCCGCCAAAGGCCTCCAGGGCCGTGTTAACGATATTCTGGCCGCCTTCGACGGTCGCCACACTGTCGTAATTGGCCACGGCCTGACCGCCGGCCGCGCGAATTTCGGCCACCACCTGATCGGCCGCCGAGGTCGATCCCGCGCCGGCACCGTCTCGGGCACCGCCCAAATCATTGACCACTACCCGGGCGCCCCGTTTGGCCAGCTCAAGGGCATAGACCCGGCCCAGCCCGGCCCCGGCGCCGGTGACAATCGCCACCTGGTCGTCGAAACGGATTTCTGCTTTGGGAATGTCTCCGTATTCAAACTCGCCGTTATCGATCACCACCTGTTCATTTGTGGCATTCACGGTCCGCCAGAGCGCTTTGCCGTCGGCGGTTTTCCAGATCAAGGTGCGGATCGGCTCACCCGGGTAGAGTGTCTTCGTAAACCGGCAGGTCAGGCGACGCACCTTTTCTGGATGACCCGGTACCAGGGATGCGATCAGGGCCCGGCAGGCAAATCCATGGGTACACAGGCCGTGCATGATGGGTTTGTCGAATCCGGCCTGCCTGGCAAACGCCGTATCCACGTGCAGATGAAAAATATCCCCCGACAGCCGATAGAGCAGGGGCTGGTCAGGGGACGGGGTTTGTTCGACGACGAAGTCAGGATCGCGATCAGGAAAGATGATGGGGGCGGGTTTGCGGTCTCGACCACCAAACCCGCCGTCCAGGCGACCGAACAGGGTCACGATGCTGGTAAACAGTTTTTGTCCGTTGTCATGGACCGTCTCGCTCTTAAAGACCGCCAAGGCTCCCGTTGCCTTGCCTTTGTCATAGAAATCGGTGATTTCACCAGTGGTGGTGAGGGTCCCCTGGGGGGGGATGGGGGCATGAAAAATCAGTTCCTGCTCCCCATGTAACAGACCGGCCAGGTTGATTCCCGAATCGATGGCCGCCTGGGATAAGACATCGAAAATCAGGGCAATGGCGAAACTGGGGATGACTTTCAGGTTTTTCTCGAAACAATAGTCCAGTTCGGAAAAACCCGCGCCGACGCCCAGTGCGTAAAGAACGATGTCTTTCCACGTGTATTCCTTTTGCATGGGGCCGATGGGTTTGCCGATGGCATCCAGGTTGAGCGCCATGGGGGGCCTCCTCGATGATTGCGTTTTTTAGGAGTTCATCACTATTGTTTGGCCTATTAAACAAAGTGCCGGCGAAATCCTTTACTTTTTTTTCAACCGACTTATAATGCAGCCACTGAGCAACCAATGCAAGGAGATATTTATGGTCAACACGATCGAGGTCCCCAAAGCGATCATGGGGTCATTCAAACGCATCGCACGACGCATTCCCGTGGATTTAAAGAAAGACGAAGAGCTGACCAAAACCGTCATCGCCTACCTTCAACTGGGTGGCGAAAAATTGGCCCGGCAGGCTGTCGATGCCGCCAAGCAGACGTTAGAATTAGAAATCATCCAACGTAAAAAAAAGGCCCGCGAAGAAGCGCTTATCCGTGCTGCCGAGGCAAGGCTGTCGGCTGGCGATGATGAGGGCGAGAACGACGATGATGATTTTGACGATGATGATGATGATGACAACGACGATGATATTAAAGATTATTAATCCACCAGCAGTTTCCTAACCGTTGATGAATCCACACGCCAATGACCTGGCAATCCGTTGCCAGCACCCCACACCCGGTGGCCCATGGTACCGCTTTTTAAGCACCTTGATCGGGAAGACGCCCAAAACTTCAGTCTGGTGCTCGATGCGGTGGGCATTGGTCACCGATTGGTTGGCACGAATAACCGGTTTCGCATCGAGGTCCCGGAACCGCTTGCCGATCCCGCCCGCTTAGCGATTCAACGCTACCAGGCTGAAAATGCGATTCCCCCGATTGAACCCGCCACACGACGTCATCGACCGGTGCCTTTGCCCCTTTCCGGTGCTGGCGTTGCCTTGATCCTTTTTGCCGTCCATTTGGCCGTCGCGGGAAGTCAGACCCCACAAGATTACCATCGCGTATTCGGTGCTGATGCACGCCTGATCATGGAAGGACAGCTCTACCGTTGCGCCACGGCCCTGGTGATGCATGCCGATGCCACGCATATTGCTGCCAATATGGCGGGGGTGGCCCTATTCGGCACGGCCCTTTGTACCATTACCGGCACAGGAATGGGATGGTTGATGATATTGGCCTGTGGTATCCTGGGCAATTTCATGACTGCCTGGGCTTATGGGCGACATCATCTGTCGGTGGGCGCGTCCACGGCAATTTTCGGCGCGCTCGGCATGCTTTGTGGCATTCAGGCCATCACCGCCATGCGGACCGGCAAGGGCTGGAAGCAGGTTATGCTGATTGCCGGTGCCGGTGGGGCCCTGTTGGCGTTTTTGGGGGCGGGTACCCAAAGTGATATCGGTGCCCATCTGTTTGGATGGGGCACCGGCGTGCTCATTGGAGGAATCCACGGTGCGCTGTTCAATCAACCCCTGAACAAACGCTGGCAGGTCGCGGGGGGCATGATTGCCACCCTGACGCTTCTATTGTCTTGGATCCGTGGGGTAGCTGGTTAGCGCAGTTAAATTAGAGGATAGGGCGTCAGGCTCTCCACGCCGGAGTCGGTGACCAAAAGCGTCTGTTCGAACTGGGCCGAGAGGGAGCCGTCTTTGGTTATCGCCGTCCAGCCATCATCAAGGATCAGCAGTTCTTTTTGTCCCAGGTTGATCATGGGTTCAATCGTGAAAACCATGCCTGGAATCAGCCGGATGCCTGCGCCGGGTGCCCCGTAATGGGGAATTTGGGGGGCCTCATGGAAGTCGATGCCAACACCATGGCCGACAAATTCACGTACCACCGAGCAGCCTTGGCCCTCGGCATAACGTTGGATCGCGTAACCAATATCCCCCACGGTATTGCCGGGTTTGACCATTGCCATGCCCCTGGCCAGGCTCTCCCGAGCCACGTCGACGATCTTCCGGGCATCCGCACTGGGGGTGCCGACAAAAAATGTCTTGTTGGCGTCGGCGTAATAGCCGTTCAGAATCGGCGTGACATCCACATTGACGATGTCGCCGTCTTTGAGGGTTCGGTTGCCGGGGATACCATGGCAGATCACTTCATTGATGCTTACGCACACACTTTTGGGGAAGCCGCGGTAGTTGAGGGGCGCGGGAATCGCCCCCTTGCGAAGGGTAAAATCGTGGACGATGGTATTGATTTCTTCGGTGGTGAGTCCCGGCCGGATATGTGATTCGACCAGGTCCAGTGTTTCGATGACCAGCTTGCCTGCCTGGCGGATGCCTTCGATCTGCTGGGGGGTCTTGATGTGAATACGGTGCTTCTTGGCGTATTGCAGCTCTGCAGTATCCTTGCCCAAGCAGCAGCGTTTATATTTTTTTCCACTGCCGCAGGGGCAGGGGGCGTTACGGCTAATTTTTGTGGTTTCGCTTTTGTTTTTCACCGGTCATTTCCTTTTTTTTCTGCACATGTATCGAATCCGATGCATGGCTGTCAAACCATTATATGAGCAGATGGGCAAATCGGCCATTTTTGGATGGGCACTGCGATAAATAAAAAAGGCGGCCAAAAGGCCGCCTTTTTTAAAGGAAGAGGAGCGGAAAGGAGTTTAGCGCACCCGTTGTTTGCGCTTTATTTTCATATCGGCCGTTGATCCGAGGAACTTTAATTTTTTTTTGTCATGTTTGCTTGTTTGAGAACTGCGGGCGCTTGTGCTATGAAAGGTACCGGAATTAATCGTCAAGCGCATCGTTACGGGAGGCGGATCATGACCATGATGGATGATGATTGGGAACGACGGATTTTATGCAGTGATGGCAATTGTATCGGTGTCATCGGCGCCGATGGTCGCTGTAATGAATGTGGAAAACCCTATACGGGCGATGGCGATCTGCCGAGACCTGCAACTGATTCGGAAACCATCACGGATGATGAGGATATCGAGCCGGAGGATCAGACGGCCGAGCAAGCCGAGACCCTGCTTGATGGAACGCCCGTGGATGAAGATCAAGCCTTTGATGATGAATGGGAAGATCGAACCCTTTGTATTGACGAGAGTTGCATCGGCGTGGTTGGACCCGACGGTCGTTGCAAGGAGTGTGGCAAACCTTATCCCAGGTAGATATCTATGAAATCCGATCAAACCATCGAACCCATTTTAATCTCAGCCTTGGATCGCGTCGCCGATTTTATCACACAGGTGACCGGAAAAGAGCCGAGCCAAGCTGAAATCGCCGATGCCTTATCGCGCTATTTCGTTCTCAACGAGATCAAGGAGCATATTTTGATGGTACGGGAGAGCCAATAACCAAACCGGCGGTTTTACTCCCAGCGGTTGCCTCCTTTATGCCGCAAGTCGATATACTGAACCGAGCCATGCTCATTGATAAACGAGGTCAGCAGCCAACTGACAATGCTAATGAACAAGGCGCCCAAAAGGGCCGTGGCGAACCCATCCACTGAGAATCCACCAATCACGCCGGATGCCATCATTAAGAGGATGGCATTGATGACAAATGTGAACAGGCCCAAGGTGAGAATATTCAGAGGTAAGGTAAGAATCAGCAGGATCGGACGAAAGAAGGCATTCAACACGCCCAGGACAGCGGCAGCCATCAGCGCCGATACAAAATTGGTGACCCGGATCCCATCAAACAGGTAGGCTGCCATGAAGATAGCGACCGCCAACAGAAGCCACCTGAGGAGAATTCCTTTCATGCGCTTGTTCTCCGGTCACGTCGATTACCGCACGGCCTGCCCGGCATCAGTTTATTTTTTCCCGCAATTTTCCTGAACACTTGAATGTCACCACCTGACGTTCATCCAGCATCATTTCTTCACCCGTCGCTGGGTTCCGGCCTTTGCGTCTTTTTTTGGCTTTGACGCAAAATTTGCCGAAGCCACTGACCAGAACGTTTTCACCATCAGCCAAGGATGATTTGATGATTTCCAATAGGGTTTCAACGGTTTCGGTCGCTTTTATTTTGGTGAGTCCGGTTTCATTTTGAATATTTTCTACTATTTGCGCTTTTGTCAGACTCATGCTGCTTGCTCCCTTTATCTTTGGATGACGGCGTGTTGCCCAACTCGACCGCTGCCAGAACCACTGTCGCTGATGGCTTCACTCGTTATGCTAAATTGTCGCTAACCATCTAAATTGTAAATAATAATTACAAGTCTGCCTCTGTTTTGATGTCAGGAGTTCGCCGATTTGTCAAGAAAATAGAGGAATTTAAGTGATTAAGTTGAAAAAAATGCTTTTTCTGCCATCGATAAATGTAACCTTTGCTCACCGGATTCGTTATTGTCTTACAGTGAATGCCTACAGCCAATTTTATTCAGAAAACAAGCAGCGGCTATTCGCCTATCTGCTGCGCATGACCGGCGAAAGGCAATTGGCCGTCGATTTGGTTCAGGAGAGTTTTCTCCGCTACCTTAGGCGCTATGGCAGCCGTGATGGCGGCAGTCGGCCATTGCTGTACGCCATTGCCCGTAATGCGGCTTTAGACGCCATTGGTCGGCAGAATACGATCCAAGGCGAGATAGATACGTGCGAAGATCCAGGAAACAGCCCGGAACAGCAGGTCATTCAGCGTCAAGCCGTGACGCGTTTGCTCGAGGCAATCGCGCAGTTGGTTCCCCGGGATCGAGAACTCATTTCACTGGTGGCCACTGCGGACCTTACCTATCGTGAGATTGCTGACATTATGAACATGAGCGAAACTAACGTTAAGGTTCGGGTGCATCGGGCACGCACGAAGCTTAGAGAAATATTGGGATAGGAGGCAACCCATGGCGCACCTGTCAAGCATGTTTATCGACAACGAATTGAATCTGGATGAAAAAATTCAGTTCATCGACGGCATCCGTTTTCAGCCGGTTTTTTATGAGGATACCCGTGCCTTGCTGCATCAGGAGAAGCTGCTTCGTATGCCGCCGCCACCGGCACGGCTGCCGGCCCGAGCCCCTGGAACGTTGAAAGCCGCTTCCTTTTTGCCGTCCCAATTCAGGCCATTGGTATATGCCGCCGCCGGATTCGCCGCTGCCGGGCTGCTGCTTTTCGCTTTGATATCGCCCACCAATGCACCACCGGCATGGGACAACCGATTTGTGATTTATGAACCATCCGCTCAGCGGGTGGAATTGACCGGGTCTTTCACCGATTGGCAACGAACGCCCCTGCGTCCTGTTGGAAACAGCGGGTATTGGGAACTAACCCTGCCGGTCTCTATCGGCGAACATCGTTTCGCCTACATTCTGGACGGAACCCGGCAGATGGCGGACCCGACGATCCTTCGACGTGAGAAGGATGATTTCGGCGGTGAAAATTCAATTCTCAGTGTGGAGGCCAGGATATGAAATCCATCGTTTTGATTCTTTTGCTGTTGGTCCCCTCATTATCCGCTTGTGCAACCCATTTCTATCGAATCCAGGAAGACGTGGTAACGCTGGTACTGCGAGATCCAGACGCCAGAAGCGTGATGCTGGCCACCTCCCTGGATGGATTTGATTTGTCGCCGGCCGTGCGAGGGGCGTCCGGCATCTGGGAAGTGACTTTGCCGTTGACTAAAAGTTTTCGCTATTTTTATCGAGTCGACGGAGAGATCGTCGTGCCCGACTGTCCGCTTAAGGAAGATGATGATTTCGGATCGCAAAACTGCATTTTCGAGCCTCGGTTGTAACGATCACCGATCACAGACGTTATAGATGATAGACACGGAACCAACACAGGAGACTTCCATGAAAATCGTTCCCTTGCTATTCAGCATCCTTTTTATATTTTCGTCATATTGTTATTCGGCGGATGACCCGGATGTGCCCGAACCCGTTCGCGATCGTATCGAAAATCAGGTCAGGGAGTTGACCATCGCCGGCGTGGCATCCGACGACGCCCGCAAGATGTTGACCGTGATGCATCGTAACCGATTCAAGGATGAAACGATCTCCCAAGCCCAACAGACGGTCACGCAATGTGTCCGGGACAATCTGCCAGTCGGACCGGTGATCAGCAAAGCCATGGAAGGCATGGCCAAACATGCCAGTGAAACACAAATCATCGCCGCCATGGAGACGGTGCGCAGTCGTTATGCGATGGCCAATCGTTTGTCCACCACCCTTTCCGATGACAAAAATAACATCGCGGCCATGAACCATGCCATTGCTGACAGCCTGGCTGCGGGGATGACTCCTGAGAATATGGAAATGCTGGCCACCCAGTTGCAGACTCGGATTCGTCAACAGACGCGCGATCAAGCCGACCAGCTGGCACTGCAAACCATGCAGACGACACGCACCATGGCACGGCTGGGCATCCATTCCGATGAGGTTGTCGATACCCTGTGCCACGCCTTACAGAACCATTGCACATGGCAGGAAATGAAGCACTTGCGCTCCCAGGTTGCCGCGAAACAGTCAGGGGTCAACGGCAATAGGAGAAACACGAGCCATTCTGGTTCGGGTGGGGGTTCGGGTGGAGGCTCAGGTGGGGGCTCCGGCGGGGGTTCGGGTGGGGGTTCCGGTGGGGGTTCGGGTGGGGGTTCCGGTGGGGGTTCGGGCGGTGGCAAATAAGCGCTGGGAAGAACCGCTTGGTCGATGGTAGACATAGCCGGTGAAACGAACAACAGGCAGGAAGGTTCGGAATTATTTTTTCCCGATTCTCTATGTACCGTCGGTCGTCCGTCGTTTTACCTTGTAAATGACATCTACCCGATTTCTGGCGCTGTTTTTGGGCTTTAACGATGAGGGTTGGAAAACGAGGCCAACCGTCGTCGTGCCGCCGGTGGTGATGCGATCCAGGGAAATTTTTTCGGTGTAAATGGTGTCTATGTCTTTCACCATCAAGCTGGCTCCCACGACCTCGACAAATGCCGGAACCAGCCTGGCGTCTTCCATGATCAGGTCGGAATTCAGCTTCCCGCTCCAGTCCGGCTGAATGGGCAGCTTTTTCTCCATCGGTACATCCACATTTACGATCAAGACTTGGGGATCCACCTGCTTGAGCTGGATCCCCGGCGGCAGGGAAATGGTATCCCGGGAGATGATCAAATGATTGCTCCCCAGCCGGGTATTGGCCAGGTTGAGTTTTACTTTGACCTGATCGGCGCTCACGGACTTGAGCAGTGCACCCGAACCGCTGAGCTGAAGCCTGACGCTGGAGACCGAAACATCGAAGATTTCCATTTGGGGATTCCGATTCATAAATTCCACAGGCACTTCCAGGTTGATCAGGCTTTCGAGGCCACGAGCAAAGCTGAACCAGATGGTGGCAATACAGGCAAGACAGATCATGGCGGCAAGGCCCAATTCCATGGTTTGCCGCTTCAGGCCACCGGTTTTCAACGCCTCTCCGGCATGTTGGCGAAGCACCTGTTCCAGCTCGATGTTGTCGCCGACGTGCTGGATGGTATCATCTTTAAATACGGTGACGTGGCCGCGTTCTTCGGATACGACGATTACCAGGGCATCGGTTTGTTCGGCCAGGCCGACGGCAGCGCGATGCCGGGTGCCGAAATAGGTGGGTAGGTCCCTCCGCTTGGACAACGGTAAGATGGCGGACACTTCCACGACGCGTTCACCCTGGACGATGGCGGCCCCATCATGCACCGGGGTGCCATGCCAGAAGATCGTGACCAGCATTTCCCTTGATAGCTTTCCATGCCAGGGGACGCCACTTTGCACTACCGTTTCCAAGCCCTTGTTAAGGGGCAAGACGATCAGCGCCCCGAGTTTGCGACGGGCTAGTTCGTAGACGCTTTCAACGATAATGTCCACTGGCGTGTGGACCTGGCGTCTGGGAAAGCCCCAAAAAAAGGATTTCAGGTTGCGTGTCTGTAAAACACCGGCGATTTCATTGCGAAACACGATGATGATGATCAGGGCGGCGGCGGCGATGATCCCTTGCATGGCCCAGGAGGTTACGATCAGCCCCATGCTAACGGCCAGACGTTCCAGCATCCAGAGCATGGCAATGGCCATGATCATGCGAATGACATTGGTGCCCCGGAACAGCACATAGAGACGAAAAAGAATATAGCTATTGATCAGGATGTCGAGGATATCCTGCCAACGCAACCCGCCAAAAAAGTGAATCAACGACTCCATGGGTGCTAATCCGTGATACTAAAACGCAGAATTTGCATGGTGTAATTCTGCTCGTCGGTAATTACCACCCGCCATGGCCCCTTGTCGGCATCCCGGAGCTGAACGCTGGTGAATGACGCCCATTGGGGCGGATTGATGGTCAGGCGTTTGACCGTGATAAGGACGTCGTTGCGATACCACTTATGGTGAATGAAGGTTTGTTTGGGCACCGGGTCAAATTTCGTGTAGCATGAGACCCGACCCAGCTCGATGGAAAAAACCACCGCCGTATTGAGCGGTTCATAATTCCTGATACTCTCGCACATGACCGCCTTGACCAGGGTCGGGCGATCGGCGGCAGGAGGAGGGAGCTCATCGGCATGGCTGAGCCATCCCGCGGCCGACAAAAGGCCCACGATGAGGCCATAGGACATGATTCGCATTGTTTTCACCATGGCTTAACAGTAGCGAAACTATCTTTTTTTTCAAGAGCAAATCGAGGGGGTCATCAATTACGGTTGATGGCGGTGGATGGGTGACATCCCATTGAAGGAAAACATAATCGGATACGATGAACAAATGGCGGGACGCTCGTGGCGGTGGCAATAGATATCATGGCGTTTTGTCTTTGCGAAGTAGTTCGCTCAATGTATGTTTAAAGAGAATCTGTTCGATGGCTTTCTTGTCACGAATTCGCCTTACCAATTTTTCTTCAATCAGCCATCCAAAACCCAGGTCATCGAAAAATACGACTTCCATTTTTTTGGCCATCATTGCTGCTCCTTCGTTTATTTACGGCAGGCCGTCATTCTGCCGGATCAGCCGCTGTGATTTGTTCCTTTTAATATCGTCTTTTTGGGTCTCCCCTTTAGCGAAAGAAAACGCTTTCATCGGATAGTAGACGAATGATTGGATAATTTGGCGTTTGCTTGTGTGTTTGAATATGAATGAGGGAAGGGTTCCGGTTCCGTCAGGACGCCGGAGACGTGCCTGCCGCAACCAGCATCGGAATCACGGCATCGACGATGGTATCGATTTCATCCTCGATCTGCTGAAATCGGATGTCGCTGACATCCATGTAGATCCGCTGTTCATGGGGATAAATGTCGTTGTCAGGATCGATACGCATGGCACGGTAAACGTTGTTTCCCAGCACAATCACCACGAAGTCGGCTTGCGGGCAAACGTCTTCGATCACCCGGCCGGCATTCTGCGGATGGATCACCATGGGACGCATGGGGGTGACGAATGCTGGCCTGGGAATATGCCCATGGACGGCAACCCGTGGCTTGGTCCGGTCTTCCAATCCCGTTAAGACGGCCTGCTCGATTTTATCGATGATCCCCTGATATTCGGCGGCGGGGAGAATGTCACCATTGGTTGTTTCGAACAAGGCAATCATGGAGGGCAATATGGCAATGGTCACCGGTGGTTGGTTCCGCCCGGAAACGAAACGCGACCACTGGCGGTAATTGGCCATCTGGTCGGCAAGCAGGGTAAAGGAATCTTCTTCGGCAACACCGATTCGTTTGAGGGTGCTGACCAGAAACGGGTGCTGCATATACCGCAAAAAGGCCGGTTCGGACTGCAACACCTCCTTAAGAAAGCGAAATTCGGCATCGCTGAGATTCATTTCGTTCAGTTCGCCGGGGCGCGGGGCACGACTATGCCTGGAAAACAATGCTTTTTGACGAACCATGGCCGCCATGCCGACCTTTTCCCCCTGGGTCAGTTTGCGGATCAGCAATAAGCGCAGGGCCATCAACTCGGCACAGGGATATAGGCTATCGTGATCGCCGACACCTTTGAACAGATTCAGTCGCCGATCATAGTGATACATTACCTGGGAGACCCCTAAAATATTGGTGTCCAGCACCATCAATTCGGCGCGCAAGGGCACCGGGCCGAACATGCGGTTTTTGACGAGGGTGAAATCCAGGGGTAGGTCGCTCCCCCGGGAGGACCATTCCGTACGCGTCTGCGGGGGTCCGGCGCTGCCGAGAACCACTTCCATGAGATACGCCATGATTTCACCGGCGATCTGTTCGCTGGCGTTCAAATCCGTTTCAGGCACGGGCCGATTCGCTTCGTGACCGGGTGGTATCGAACTGCAAGCGACGCTGACCAACAGAACCACGGCCGGTGCCATCCATTTTATGCTGTGGTGCGGCCGGGTCATTGGCGCGTGGACTCCTCCAGCAGGACCACGGCCTGGGATTGTTTCCCATCGCATTTGACGATCAGTGGCCGCTGCAACCGGATCCTGACGAGGTGTCGATCGCTTTCGAATTCCGGAAGGGCCTGCAGGATATCCCAGCGAATGTAATCCTTTCCGCCTTCGGAGACGGTCAGGTAAGGGATGCCATTGGCGGTGATATTATGGAAAAAATGGGAACCGTGGGAGGGGTCGGCGTTTAGCGACCGGTTGCGAATTTCGACGATGGCCCCCACCCCGTCGATATCCCGCCATTTTACCGGAATCCCTAACCAGGGGTCGAAGGAGCCCCAACGGCCGGGGCCCATAAGCAGGTAGGGGCGATGGTCGGCCACCAGGCGTGCGTTGACCGTGGCAATGGCCTGGGCAATGGCCGTCGTATGCGCGGAATCGAAGGTGTCGGGACGTACAAAAACGATATCGGCCATGGTCTCTTTCCTGCCATGCCCTAAGGCCTGGGTGGAGTAACAGACCGCATCGGCCTTATTGGCTTGCGAAATCGCCACGTCCAGGTGGTCATCGCCGGCCGACATGGGGCGCATTTGCAAGATATTGAACGTGCCCGGGCTATCGGATCCATCGCTCAGGTCGATGGAAAACTCGAGTTCTACGGGGCATCCCATGCCTTCACGACCCAACGTCAAGAGGTCCTTCAGCAAGGTGGGCAGGGGGAAGACGTCGTATTTGAGGACCGGTGCGAAGGTGAGCACCCGCGGGCCAGGAACGTGAACCGTGTCCCGGATGCGATGCTCATCGGGAATATAGGTGCTGGCCAGTCGCATCACCGGCTTTTCGTCCGACGCGTCGTCGACGTTCCGTTTTTGCACGTTGAAGCCCCGTTCAAAGAAAAGATTGACGGGAACCCCTTCCATGCCCAGCGCCCAAAACCAGCTTTGGGCGTTGGCCAGGATGTCATCGATCTTCGAAAACTGAGGCATGACCCGGGGATGGGCCGGAGAAAAGCGCAATGACGGCTCTCCTTCGGGGATGCCCCGGCCGAAGCCCATGACGATGCGAGCAACGCCGTCCTCGGTGGTCAAAGGGGCCACGGGATAAAAATTATGGGACTGGGCGATACCCGAAATATCCGGATAAAAAAAACCGCCATGTAGACGACCGACGATCCGTTGAATGATGACCGCCATCTGGTCGCTGCGGATACGATAGGCCGTGCCGCTTAAGAAGGTTCGCGGCGCCTGGAACCAAGTGGATGCGTATACCAGCTTGACGGCCGTCATCAACTGGCGACATCGCACGGCAAAATCGGCATGGTTGTTGGGGACCATGTAGGTCTTGTAAAGACCGGTGGACGGATGATGGTGAACATCTTCCAAGATGCCGGAACTGCGGATCGATAACGGATGATGGACCGTCTCCAGGTAACGGCACAATTGACCCGCCAGCCAGGCGGGCATTTCGGCTTGAGCGAATGCGGCGGCGATGTCGTCGTCCGTTAGATGGACCATGGCCGATAAATCAAGGCGGTTGTGGGAAACAAAGGCATCGAATCCCTCGGTGGTGACGACCAGGGTTTCGGGAACGCGAATGGCAATGTCGGGATAACGTTGCAGGAACCGGTCCGATCGCCTGAGCAGATTGACCACGAAGGCCAGCCCCCGGGCTTTGCCCCCCAGTGATCCATTGCCAATCTTGGCGAATTCGGATATGTCCGGATCATAGTCTGTGGAATCGAATTGCACCACGACTCCCCGTTGGCGCCATTTTCGCAGAGCATGAACATGGTCGATGATGAAATGGCGGATGTCGTCCACGCCATTGAAATCGGCGGCCTTGGCCTTTCTCAGACGCGATGCCAGGGCGATTTCCCCGCGGGCCATGATCCAGTTGGAAAAGCGGTTACGCTTGGCGTGATAGAGCAGTGACTCATCGGGCACGTCGGGCAAGATGGCTTCCAAGGCTTTTAAATTGGCGGCCCGGTTGATTTCACTGCCATCTGGCCGACGGAAGATGAAATCTCCAAACCCGAGGGAATTCAGAAAGAAGTGGTGCAATTCCTCCAGAAGGGTATCGCTGTTCTTATCCAGGAAGGTGGCCGGAATTCGTTTGGCCAATTCCCGGTTGGCGGTCTCGTTGCTGATCAACAAGAGGGGGAGATCAAAAATGGCCTGGCGGACCTCGGAGAGAAAGGTGACGCCGGCATCGGCCGTCAGTCGGCCGTTTTTGGGGTAGCGGGTATCGGAAATGATGCCGAACAGATATTCACCGTGCTGCCGGTAAAGGGCCATGGCCTGCTCGTAGTCTTCGGCCACCAGGATTTTTGGCCGCGCCCGCATTTTGAGCAGCCGGTGTTCCTGATTCAGGCTTTCTTCCAGCACTTCCTGGGTCTGATTGACCACTTCCTTGTAGATCAGCGGTAGGAAATACGAAATATACAGGGGGGAGTCATCCACCAAGATCAACACCCGCACCATGGCCTTTTGGGTGTCGGCGGCCACGTTGAGCCGGTCCTCCATGCTCTTGACGATGGCCAAAAGTAGATCCGAATCGCCGGACCAGATGAAGAACTGGTCGATGCCCGAGCGATCCTTGCCTTCCGGGGGAGGATAGATCCCTTTCAAACTATGGGCCAGGCAAACCACGGGCAAATCGGCATGGGTACGTTTGATTTCCAGCCCCAACGCAAATACATCCGTGTCATCCAAATGGGGCATGGCGATGACCAGATGAAACGGTTTTTCATTTAACATGGCCACGGCCTGGGTGGCGGTGGCAGCCTGGGTGATGCGAGGCGGCCGGCTCAGGTTCAGCCCACGGTATTCATTGATGATTTTAGATGCCAGGCTGCCGTCCTCCTCCAGGATATAGGCATCATAGGGGCTGGCCACCAGGAGAATCTCGGTGACTCTGTTTGACATCAATTCATGGAATACTTTAAAGTGGGTGTCGAAATCCTCGTCCTGGAAGCAACTCGGCAGGCATAACTTTTTGGTTTCGTTCGTCATCTGGAAGATCCGTTCGGTTTAGGCGCCCGGTGTTAGCGACTACAATTAAGGATACGGGCGACCCCCTGAATTTTCAAGAATAAATCGTTTCAGCGCCACAAGGAGCATTCGTCACATGTCATCCGCGAGAAAGGCTGTCTGGGGATGGGCCATGTATGATTGGGCCAATTCCGCCTTCGCCGTTACCGTGATGTCTGGTTTTTTCCCTGTTTTTTTTAAACAATACTGGAGTGCCGGGGTCGACGTCAACCTGAGCACGGCCCGCCTGGGACTGGGCAATGCCGTGGCCGGCATGCTGGTTGCCCTGGCCGCCCCTGTTTTAGGGGCCGTCGCCGATCGCGGGTCGGCGCGCAAGCGATTTCTGGCCTTTTTCGCCTATCTGGGAGTGGTTAGCAGTCTCTCCTTGTTTTTTATCGGCCAGGGACAATGGGTACTGGCGGCCTTCGTATACATCCTGGGGGTGATCGGATTTTCAGGCTCCATTATCTTTTATGATGCCATGCTTCCGGTCGTTGCCGGAGAAGAAGACGTGGATATGGTCTCGAGCCTGGGGTATTCCATGGGGTATCTGGGTGGCGGCCTGCTTTTTCTGGTCGACGTCCTGATGGTCATCATGCCTCAGCACTTCGGCCTGGGTGATGCCGGGCAGGCGGTTCGGGTGGGGTTTCTTACCGTGGGGCTATGGTGGGGCGGGTTTACCCTGTTTATCCTTTGCTGGGTTCCCGAGCCCGTAACCCAAAAAACCGGTAGGCCGGGCATGGGTATCTGGACCGGTGGATTTGCGCAACTGAAGGCCACCTTCAACCGCATTCGTCACATGAAAACCGTTTTACTCTTTTTGTGTGCCTACTGGTTGTACATTGATGGTGTGGATACCATCATTCGCATGGCCGTGGATTACGGCATGAGCCTGGGGTTTGCCGCCAACGATCTCTTGCTGGCCCTGTTGATTACCCAGTTCGTGGGGTTTCCGGCGGCTTTGGTGTTTGGCCGCCTGGGACAGCGCTGGGGGCCGCGCCGGGGAATCTACATCGCCATCGGCGTGTATGCGATGGCCACGGGTTTTGGCGTCACCATGACCCGCAAGGAGGAGTTCTACGTCCTGGCGATTATCATCGGGCTGGTTCAGGGGGGCATCCAGGCGCTTTCCCGATCTTTTTATTCACGACTCATTCCTGCGGACAAGCCGGCCGAGTTTTTCGGGTTTTACAACATGTTGGGAAAATTCGCCGTTATCATCGGACCGCTTCTCGTGGGAGGGGCAGGGCTGGTGATGCGGCAGGTCCTCATGCCGGATAATCCCACCGCCGCCGACATGGCCCGCGTGGGCACACTGGCCGCGCGCTGGAGCATCGCCTCGGTGTTGTTGCTTTTTTTCTCCGGGGCCGTGTTGCTTTATTTTGTCGATGAAGAGAAGGGACGGACCCAGGCGGCGATGCTGGTCGATTGATGGGTGAGGCGAATCGATGAAAGAATCCGTTGACCCGCTTTGAAAATATTCGATATCAGTGAGGGAACTCGCCAAAGCATAATCTGGTAGGCGGATAAACCCGTGACGGGGCGATTCAAGATTAATAGGAAACAGACATGCCAGAGCCGTCCGACAACGATGCGGCAGTACTTTCGGAGATTGATACCCTGCGCAGTCAGTTAGCGCGCCTGAAAGATATCGAACGGCGTTGCCGGCAAGCCGAGGAAGCCCTGAGCGATATAGAAGCGCGTAACCGGCGAACGGGTGACAGCTCGCCCTTGGGGCTCTTCACCGTCGACATCCATGGCGGGATCACCGGCATCAACCGCAAAATGTGCGAGATGTTCGCCTGGCCCGCGGACAAGGACCCGACAACGATCAATCTGACGGATTGCGAGGCCATGGCCGCATCCGGCATCTGCAGGGATATTCAACGCTGCATCGACCGGAAACAATCGGTATTCGCCGAACATCCCCATGTCGGCCCCCGGGGGGAAACGATCCATCTGCGCTATTATCTGAGCCCCATCCCCGACCATGAGGGGACCATCTGTGGGGTCATGGCCATGGTCGAGGACGATACCGAACTGAAACGAGCCGAGGAGGCGCTCCGGGAAAGCGAGCGGCGTTACCGTCAGTTGTTCCAGTCCGCGCCCATCGCCTTGATCGAGTGGGACGTTTCCGAATTGAAACAATACCTTGAACAGCTGCGCGCCTCCGGCATATCCAATTTCAGGCAATACCTGACCCAGCAGCCGCAGCAAATTCATCATTGCTGGTCGCTGATCAAGACCGCCAATTATAATCAGGCCTTTTTGAAACTGATGGGCATTACCGCCCATGACGTGCCGGTCGACGCCTTTCTGCCTACCGATACGAAAGAGTTCCGAAACATGGCCCGCGATGTCATTTTGGTAGCCGCCGATGGGAATCCGGCTGTTGAGCGAGAAGCGGCATTGGTGACCACGATCGGTGAGCGGAAGATCATCCTGGGGAAGTCACTGGTGGTTTCCGGCCACGAGGAGACTCTGGACCGGGTGGCGATTGCCATGGTGGACATCTCCGCGCGCAAGGCGGCCGAAGCGGCCCTGCGGGAGAGTGAACGCCGATTTCGGGAACAGGCGTTCCGCGACAGCATCACCGGTCTGTACAATCAACGCTACCTGTATCAGGCCTTATCCAAATGGATTGACCGCGCCAAGGACGCCGGGACACCGGTTTCCGTGATTTTCATGGATCTGGATCATTTCAAGCGGGTCGTGGACACTTACGGCCATCTCAATGGCAGCCGTGCCATCCTCAAGGTGGCGCGCGCCATCGATCGCTGTCTGCAAAAGCCGGGCTTTGCCGTGGCTTATGCCGGAGACGAATTCGTTGTCGTGCTCCCGGGAATGGGGATGGACCAAGCCTTTCAGAAAGCCTCGGAAATCCGATCCACGATCAAAGACACGGTCTATGCCCTTGATGATGGTATTGAGATAAGACTCACAGCCAGCTTCGGCATCGCCACCTTTCCCGACCATGCCGCGGATTTAAACGAGCTGATCGCCGCCGCCGACCACGCGCTGTTCGCCATCAAAGAAACCGGCAAGGATGCCATCGGCCGGTTTCAGGCGCAATAACAATTTTTCAATATAGTGTCCGTCCAGAAATAGGCAAATTGGGGCGAGATCACGGCGTAGGAAAAATTTTACCACAGGTGCCCGAAGGAAATGCCCTTGGGGTGCATATGGTTGATATTCCGAGGATAAAATTTTTCCTGCAACGCCGATATCGGCCAAAGCTTAGATTGGCTTGGCCATTTCTGGATGGGCACTAGATAACGCGAATGCCTTTCCAGCGCCCTATCCTGAATCGCCATAAAGAAACCACAAACAGGGATATCACGTAACAGGTCAATGTGATCCAGCAGGCGATGAGGCCCAGTTTGAGATAAGCGGCAATGATCGTCAGCGGTACGATCATCACCAGCAGGGTGGCTAAGGCGATGCTCCACATGATGAAACGGGTGTCGCCGGCGCCTTTCAGTACGCCGATAAAGGTAAAATACAAGGCGTCGAAGGCGATAAACACGGCCATGGTGCGCAAAACGGCGGCTCCCCGATCCAACAGGTGGGGGTAGGCGGGATTTCCCTGTTCGGCGGCCAGGAACAGTTTGAGCACCGGGTAAGGGGCGAAAAAAAAGATCGCGTCCAGGCAGATGATATAGGCCATGAGCACGATGATGGTCTGCCGAAAGTATCGCAGGGCTGCCTGAACATCGTTGCGCCCCAACGATTGACCGACGAGGGTGGACAGCCCCAGGGAGAACCCCATGGCCGGCATGAAGGCGATGGATTCGAGGGAGAAGGCGATGTTGCTGATGGCCAGCTCGAACGTGCCCAGCCGGCCCACGGTGAAAATGAAGAAGGTGAAGGCAAACACGTCGATGGTGAACTGAAGTGATGCCGGCACGCCTTTGCGAAGAATCTGCACCAACAGCGCGGCGTCGAACCGGCGCCGGGACAACACCTTGTAGTGCCGGTCGTTGGCGCTGTTGAAGATCAACCCGGCATAAAGCAGGGTGATCAGGGTCCAGGCGCACACCGTGGCGATGCCGGCACCGCGGATACCCATTTCCGGGAAACCCCACACGCCGTTGATCAAGGCATAATCCAGAGGGATGTTAAAGACCATCCCGATCATATTGATCAGCATCACCGGTCGCGTCTGGCCCCTTCCCGAGAAAAAACCGGATAGGGCCATGCCGGCCACATGAATCCCGCCGCCGCGGCAAAGAATCCGGAAATAGATGCACTCCAATTCTTGAATTTCCGGCGGGTGCCCGCCCAGGCGGAAAATGGGTCCGGCCAAAAAGGATAGGCCGGTCATCAGTAGCGCGGCGGCCAGAGAAAAATAAAGGCCTTGCCACATGCAGGGGCCGATGCGCGAGGCGGTCCCGGCCCCGGTATACTGGGCGATGAACACGTTCAGATACCCGGTGATGCCGGTAAAGAACGTCAGAATGAGAAATGCGGCGATACCGGCGGGCATGGCCGCGGCAATGGCATCCAAATGATAGTTGGCCAGAAAGACCCGATCCGTGAATTCCATGACCGTGGTGGCCGCCATGGACAGAACCAGCGGCAGGCTGACAGAGAACAGATCGCGGTAAGGATGGTAACGATGATGCATGGTGGTTCCTTGGTTGAGAAATCGATCCCTATTAATCCATTCTCACCCTGAATGCAAACGGCTAAACACCTCCTCAGCGGTGAAACAAGGCGCGGCCCACGGCCGCGATACCCTATGCGATGGATCGTACGGGTCGCAGGCGTTGCCAGCTCCTACGGGCCGTGGCCTGGATGATCGTTTATAGGATAAAACCGGTAGCCAATATTCCTGGCTTGGTTTTTATCCCCCCCCTGGCCGGTAACCCGGTCACGATGAAACCAGGTGCGGCCTCGTAGGAGCGGCCCTGGCCGCGATAACCATGGCGACTGATCGGCCGGGTCGCAGGCGTTGCCGGCGCAAAGCATCCATCAGTTTGCATTGTCTCCCTTATTTGCATATGTATTCAAAAACGCCATGGAAATACTGGGGGTAGTCAAATTATGCTGTCGAGGAGTGAGCCGTGAGACATCATTCGTGTATTTTTCGGTTATGCGGATTCGTATTCATCCCATGCGTTTTACTTTCACTATCCGTTGCCGTTGAATCGGCTGTTGGTGCTAAAACCAAGGGGCTTCAATTTTTCATCAAGGACCGGCAGGGCAAGCAGGTGGGCCTTTACGGCGAAAGCCACGCGCTACTGATCGGTGTGAGCCAATACACCGCCGGGTGGCCAAAACTGGAGAGCGTGCCCCATGAAATCGAGCGGGTGGACAAAGCACTCCAGCAGCAAGGGTTTAATGTAAAGCGGGTCATGGACCCCGACTCCGATGAGCTTTTTTCCGCTTTCGACGATTTCATCGACGCATTCGGTTACGACACCAACAACCGGTTGCTTTTCTTTTATTCGGGTCATGGATACAACAGGAAGCAGGGCAACAAAGGGTACCTGGTCCCCACGGATGCTCCGGACCCGCGTTATAATGAAAAAGGTTTCCTGCGAAAATCGGTCGGCATGGGGCAGATATTGACCTGATCCCGGCGCATCGAGGCCAAACACGCCATGTTCCTCTTCGACAGCTGCTTTTCGGGAACCATTTTCAAGACCAAGGCCCTTCCCAAGCATCCGCCGCATATCTCCCATATTACCTCCCGTCCGGTCAGGCAGTTCATCTCCGCCGGAAGCGCGGGAGAGGAGGTTCCCGCCAAAAGTGTGTTTACGCCGCTGGTGATTCGGGCATTGGAAGGCAGCGGTGACGTCGACGGGGATGGGTATGTCACTGGTACGGAGATGGGGATGTACCTGCACAAAGAGGTGCTTCGATACGACACGGGCCAGCATCCCCAGTACGGAAAAATCCGGGACCCCGATCTGGACGAGGGCGACTTCGTCTTTTTACTGGCCAGCTCGGGAACCGTCATCGAAGCGCCATCCACGCCATTGGGCACCCAAGGTCGCCTTTCCGTAACCGCCAACGTTTCCGACGCCGAGGTGATCGTGGACGGCCGGTTGATTGGCAACACGCCGCTAACGGCCATGGCGCTGAGCACCGGTTCCCACCGGGTGCAGGTGAAAAAGAAGGGCTACGACACTTACCGCACCGATGTGGAGATAAGCGCCGGCCGCACGGCCTCGCTCGAGGCTTGGCTGACCGAGCAAGGCCCCAAGACGGGGCGTCTTTACGTGAACACCGAGCCATCCAAAGCCCGAGTGCGGATCCTCAACATCGGCCCGGTGTTTCAGCAGGGGATGGATCTTGCACCCGGGGACTACCATGTGGAAGTATCGGCCGCCGGTTATGGCAAGCAGACCCGTTGGGTGAGCCTTTCCGCCGGAGAGGACAAGCGCATCGGCTTCCGGTTGGCCGGCACCGAGCCGGCGGCGCGGCCGGCCCCGGTGGTTTCGCCATCGGCGACAGCGACCGGCCAATCCCGCATCACCAACAGCCTGGACATGGAATTCGTATTCATCCGGCCCGGCACGTTCATGATGGGCAGCCCGAGCAATGAACCGAAAAGGGATAAGGACGAACACCAGCACCGGGTGACCCTGACCCGTGGGTACTACCTGCAGACCACGGAGCTGACCCAGGGCCAGTGGAAACGGGTGATGGGCAGCAACCCGTCCGGGTTCAAGAACTGCGGGGACGATTGCCCGGTGGAAAAGGTCTCCTGGACCTCCGCCCAGACCTTTATCCAAAAGCTCAACCAAAAGGAAGGCACCGACAAGTACCGCCTGCCCACCGAGGCGGAGTGGGAGTATGCGGCCCGGGCGGGAACAAAAACCCCATTTTCCTTTGGTGACTGTTTGTCCACGGATCAGGCGAATTACGATGGCAACTATCCCATGCCCGGCTGCAGTAAAGGCCGATACCGAAATAAGCCGGTTGCCGTGGGCAGTTTCCCTGCCAATGCCTGGGGGCTTTACGACATGCACGGCAATGTTTGGGAATGGTGCCAGGATAGGCATGGGGATTATCCCACTGGTTCGGTGACCGATCCCAACGGCCCCTCATCGGGCGAGGACCGGGTGAGCCGGGGCGGCAGCTGGGGCAACTACGCCAGGTATTGCCGTTCGGCCGTTCGCTACGGGGGCTCGCCGGACGGCCGGATCTACTACCTGGGCTTCCGCCTTGCCAGAACTCGTTAGTTTTACATTTTTGTTTTTACCCTTTTTACCTTTTGCAAAATTAGTGAGAACCGACCGAGCCGACGCGGACGCCAGCGGAGGAACCAGCCCTGGCGGGCACGGCGTGCGCAGCCGCCAGGGCTCGCCAGGGCTGGTCCGGAGCGGGTATTGGCATCGGGCCGGTGGGCAGCGGGGGTCCGGGGCGCAGCCCCGGTGAATTTTTTTCAGCTGGGCGTGAGGGTTCCCAAGCAGAGCTTGGGAACCAGATGTAAATTGGAGCGAACACCATCATACGCTCCCATGCTCGGTTTCCCTCCTCGCTCCCATGCTCCGCGTGGGAGCGGTCACCACGGTTCATCTGATTGCAAAAAGGTTTCCGCGCAGAGTGTGGGAACCAGATGTTGGCTAACAGGCGAGTGGGGGATGGGTCATGTTCAAAATCATCACCATACCCTATGACAGGACGGCCAAGGGCTTCGATGACGAATTGTTGAACCGGTTCATCGTGAACAAGCATGTGAAACATCACCAGGCCGTGTTCTTCATGGACGCGGGCGATCCCTATTGGACGGTGTTCATCGAGTACGAACCGATTCTTGAGAAAAAACCGTCATCACCGCCACCGGAACCACTCAGCAAGGAACAACAGGCGCTGTACGACAGGCTAAGGGGCTGGCGCAAGGAACGGGCGGACAAGGATGGCGTGCCGGTTTACGTCGTTGCCACCAACAAGGAACTTGTCGCCGTGGCCATGGCCGCACCCAAGAGCCCGGAGGCCCTGAAAGCCATCAATGGGTTTGGACAGGGAAAGGTTGCCAAATACGGCGAAGAGATCACCGCCCTTGTAAGCGCATTTTACAAAGATGACGTGTCATGAAGGACGAATACCCCATCTACGTCCATTGGGTCGAGGCCGTGGACTGGATCCTGGAAAGGGCCGATGCTTTTCCCAAAGCGGTTCGGGGAACGGTGACCCATCGCATCTTCAACATTTCCCTGGACGTTATGGAAGGAATCGTGGAGGCCATCTACACCAAAAATCGTTTGGCCATCCTACGCCAGTTGAATTTGAACATCGAAAAGTTGCGAGTGTTGTTTGGCCTTTGTTACCGGCGGCGTTATTTGTCCATGGGGCAGTATGAACATATCAGCCGTACGCTCGACGAAACCGGGCGCATGGCCGGAGGTTGGGAAAAAACCGGTGAAACGAATCGGCAACCTGTTTGACACCCTATGCGGTTTCGACAACCTGCACGCCGCTTTCAAGAAGGCGTGGCGGGGCTGCGGTCGGTCCGATGAGGCGTGCCGGTTTTTCTTTCATCTGGAGACAAAGCTCCTTCAAATCCAAAAGGAATTGATGGACGGTAGCTACCAACCGGCTGCCTATCGATATTTCACCATCCACGATCCCAAGGAGCGACTGATCAGCGTGGCCCCCTTCCGGGATCGGGTGGTCCACCACGCCCTGGTCAATGTTCTCGAACCGGTATTCGAGCCGACCTTCATCCATGACTCCTATGCCACGCGAAAAGCAAAGGGGACCCACCGGGCCGTCTGGCGTGCACAGAAGTTTCTCAGGCGGCACCACTATTATCTGAAAATTGACGTGGCCAAGTATTTTCATGGCATCGACCATGATGTCTTGTTGGCACTTGTAGCCAGGAAGGTAAAAGACAAAAAGGTGTTGGCAGTTGTGGAGCGGATTGTCCGCAATGCCGACGGGTCCCCGGGGACGGCCATCGGCAAGGGACTCCCCATCGGCAATCTCACCAGCCAGTTTTTCGCCAATGTCTATCTCAATCCCCTGGACCATTTCATCAAGGACGACCTTGGATGGGACTACATTCGCTACATGGACGACATGGTCTTGTTTTCGGATTCCCGGCAAGCGCTGAAAGATATTCTACGACATACGGAAACCTATCTCCGAGACCAACTTGGGCTATGTCTCAATTCCAAAGTGACCCTTCTCAACCGGAGGGAACACGGGCTTTCGTTCCTTTGGTTCCGCCTATTCCCACGATTGATCAGAATCAAGAAAGCAAACTTGAGGCGTACGATTCGACGGTTGGATCAACGAAATCGAGAGTATCGAAACGGCCTCATCTCCGAAGAGAAATATATCATGAGTGTGCGGGCCGCGTTTGACCATGTGGCCTTTGCCGACACGTGGCAGCTTCGGCGCCTGCACCTTGCCCAACGGGTAGGCGCGCAATAAAGGCGAGAACCGGGTGAACCGGGGCGGCAGCTGGTTCAGCCTCGCCAGGAATTGCCGTTCGGCCCATCGCAACAGGAACACGCTGGGCAACCGGAACAACAACCTGGGCCTGCGCCTTGCCAGTACACAAATGCAAACAAGTGGTCGGAACCGGTTTGTTCATGGATGGACCGAGAGAATCATTTGTGTCCAGATGCTCCTGTCCGGCACCGGCCTTGGCCGGTCGAAAAACGCAAAGCCGTCGTGGCTGGTAGGCCGGGTCTCCGGTTCGAAGGTGACGGCGGCTTTCCCGCCAACTTCCTGTTGACGAATAGGAAATATTTGGTTAACCTCCGCTTAAATTTTGGTTAACGAAAATGGCGGGGGCAAATGAACCAGCGGACAAGCGACCTTCTCAACTTTGACCGGACCCATGTCTGGCATCCCTATACCTCCTTGGAAACCCCGCTGCCCGTATACCCGGTGGCGTCGGCCAGGGGCGCCAGGATACGGTTGACAGACGGCCGCGATCTCATCGACGGTATGGCCTCCTGGTGGTGCGCCATCCACGGCTACAACCATCCCCGATTGAACGCGGCCATAAACGCACAACTGGAAAACATGGCCCATGTGATGTTTGGCGGTCTGACCCATGGGCCGGCGGTGGCGCTTTCCCGTCTGTTGGTGGCCTTGACCCCGGAGGGGCTGGAAAAGGTATTTTTGTGCGATTCAGGAAGCGTGTCGGTCGAAGTGGCCATGAAGATGGCCCTGCTGTACTGGCAGGCCAAGGGAGAACCGCAAAAGAAACGCTTTGCAACCATCCGCAACGGTTATCACGGGGATACCTTCGGTGCCATGAGTGTGTGCGACCCGGATACGGGTATGCACTCCCTTTTTTCAGGATTTTTAGCGCAAAATTTTTTTGCCGATGCACCGCAGGTCACCTTCCATATGCCCTGGGACGAATCGGATATCCAGAGCCTCAAGGATATCCTGGCGACGCACGCCGGGACGACGGCGGCCATCATTTTGGAACCAGTAGTTCAGGGCGCCGGCGGGATGCGATTCTATCATCCCCGGTACGTGGCTCGGGTAAGGGAGCTGGCCGACCAATACGGGGTGCTGTTCATCGCCGATGAGATCGCCACGGGATTCGGCCGTACCGGGAAACTGTTTGCCTGCGACCATGCGGGCGTTTGTCCGGACATCATGTGTGTGGGCAAGGCCCTGACCGGCGGCACCATGACCCTCGCTGCGGCATTGACAACCGCAGATGTATCCCGGGTGATCGGCTCCGGCGATCCCGGGGTGTTCATGCACGGGCCGACCTTCATGGGGAATCCGCTGGCCTGTGCCGTCGCATTGGCCAGTACGCAATTACTCCTGGAAACGGACTGGGAGGAGAACATTTGTTCCATTGAAAGGCGGATGAAAAAAGGGCTCGCCGCTTGCGCCGACCTGCCTCATGTGGCCGATGTGCGCGTGCTGGGCGCCATCGGTGTGGTTGAGATGAGCGTGCCGGCGGACGTGGCGCGGATGCAGGCATCCTTTGTGGAGGCGGGGGTGTGGGTTAGGCCTTTCGGAAAGCTGGTCTACATCATGCCCCCTTACATCATTTCAGATGCCGATCTGGATCGACTGTGCCGGGCCATGCGTCGGGTCATCGAAGAATACGAGCCATGAGCGATGAATGATATAATTTTTGAACAGGTGGCGGTTACCGATAAATTCGCCTTCGTCGACGCTGCTCTGCAAAAAAGAGAAGCCGGGCACCTGCTGCGTACCCTGCGGCCCCTGACGCCCCTCTCGCCAACCGAGGTCGACGCAAAAGGGCGTGTTTTGGTGAATTTTTGCTCCAACGACTACCTGGGGCTTGCCAAACATCCCCGGCTCATCGAGGCCGCCAAAGATTATGCCGACCGGTTCGGTGCTGGCGCCACGGCCTCCCGGCTGGTATGCGGCAGCTATGCCTGTACCCATGCGCTGGAGGAAAAATTGGCCGGTTTGCTGAATGCCGAACGCGTTCTGGTATTCAACTCTGGATTCCAGGCCAACACGACGGTAATCCCGGCCCTGGCCGACAAGGCCACGCTGATCGTCTCCGACAGCCTCAACCACAACAGCATTATCCAGGGTGCCCGACTGGCTCGATGCACGGTCAAGGTGGCCCCCCATAACGACGTGGCCGCCATGCGCCGAATCCTGGAAACATCGCGGGGACGGCACAGCCGGGTGCTCATCGTCACCGAAAGCGTGTTCTCCATGGACGGCGACCGGGCCGACATCGACGCGCTCACCGCGCTTGCCGACGAGTTCTCCGCGTTGTTGATCGTGGACGAAGCCCATGCCACCGGCGTTTTGGGTGAGGGCGGCATGGGGCTGTGCCCGGGCAAGCCGGTGGACATGGTGATCGGCACGCTGAGCAAGGCTCTGGGCGCGTTCGGGGCCTTTGTCGCCTGCACGGAAAAAATGGCCCAATATCTCATCAACCATTGCACCGGGTTGATCTATCTCGAGGTCGTCGGTGTGATCATGAACGGCCCCAAGAACCAGTCAAACAAAAAGGCCATCGAAACTTACGGACGGACACCGGTCGTTCTTGAAATCGAACCGCTGCCGGTGATCACCCGGGACGCGTTGGCGCAACACTTCATCGCAATGGATTGACAATGGACACACAACAATGCATGGACGTGGCAACGGCCATTATCAATGGAAACCCGCCGGACGATGCTGTCTATGAGGAACTGGCCCATATACCCGAGCAGGACGTCTATCACATGTTGCCCGGGGCGAATGCCATTCGGGATCACTTTTTCGGCCGGACGGTGGATCTTTGCTGCATCCTGAACGCCAAGTCGGGAAAATGCGGAGAAGATTGCGCCTTTTGCGCCCAGTCGACGTTCGCCCGAACCGATGCCCCGGTCTATCCGCTCATGGATAGGGACGGGATCCGGCAAGGGGCGCAATACGCCATCACCAACCGTATCCACCGTTTCTCCGTGGTTACCAGCGGCGGCCGGCTGTCCCGGAAGGCAGTGGGGCGCCTGGCCGATGCCGTTGCCGGCCTGCCCAAGCAGAGCTTGCGTTTTTGCGTGTCCCTGGGGACCCTGGACGCACCGGATTTCGAGACACTGAAGCGGGCCGGAATCACGCGTTACCATCACAACCTGGAAACCGACGAAAGCCATTTCGAGAAGATCTGTACGTCTCACGCTTACACAGACCGCGTGCAGACGATTATGGCCGCCAAGCGGGCAGGTTTGGAGGTTTGCGCGGGCGGTCTGTTCGGGATCGGTGAGACCGATGACCAGGTGCTGGAGCTGGGCATGGCCCTGCGGCGGCTGGCGGTGGACGCCGTGCCGGTGAATTTTCTGATCCCCGTTCCCGGGACTCGACTGGAGAAAACGCCACGGATTTCCGCCTTGCGGTGCCTGAAAATTATCGCCCTGCTACGCTACCTGCTGTTCGACAAGCCGCTCATCGTTTGTGGTGGCCGGGCGGTCAACCTGGGCCGCTATCACGAGCGGGTATTTGAAGCCGGGGCCTCGGGAATCATGACCGGCAATTATCTCACGGCGCCGGGTTGCGAGCCCGCGGACGATCATGCCATGATCCGGCGGCTGGGATTGACGGCCTAAAAATCCGTTTCTCGAATTGACTATTCGTTCTTTCGGCGTTAGAAGTAACGATTATGTTAGAGAAAAATTTCATCGACGAGACGTTTCAGCTCTCAAAAATCGAACCTGCCTGGCGTGATGTCTTTAGATCGGCGCTACCTTACCTGGAGACCAGAAAAAACCAGATTCACACCTATGTCGTTTATCAGTTCGCCCAACTTATAGCCCGGCAAGCGTGTGGCATGCCTGAGATTATCATGCCGGCCAGCATTTTGCACGACGTCGGATGGTCGGCCATCCCGGAGCGGGATCAACTGCGGGCATTCAAGCCGGGAAAACGCGACGAGGACTTGAGGAGAAAACATGAAACCGAAGGGGTCGTAATCGCCACCGAGATCATGACGAGGTTTGATTATCCGGCCGCACGCATAGAAAAAATCATCGCCATTATCGACGGACACGACACCACGCAAGGCGCACGATCGCCGGAAGACGCCGTGGTCAAGGATGCGGACAAATTATGGCGATATTCAAAGATCGGCTTTGCCATCGATATCGAGCGGTTTGAATTCCAGCCGGCGCATCATTTCGAATATCTCGTCGGCCATATTGATGAATGGTTTCTGACCGCTGAAGGCCGTCGGATTGCCATTCATGAGGCGTATCAGCGAGGGGTGGCCTATGGGCTGGCGGTCACGGCCATACCTTCCTTACCGGATCCGCTGTAGCGGTCAGACGGCGGCCCCATCGAGCCGTTGATTCGAAGGCGACTCGAAAACCTCGGCAAGAAAAGAGAAAGGACGGTCCATGCATGCCATAATCAAACAACGCTGGTGGTGTTGTCTGTTGCTGTATCTCTTGGCCGTCGGATCGGTTCCTCCGGCCGATGCGGATACGGGAAGTGGTATCGCCTTTACGCGTATTTTTGAACCCCGGGAAGCCGCCTTTTCGATCCTGATGCCCCGGGGATGGCAGCATCAAGGTGGCATCTACCGCATCAACGCGGCCCAGGCCGGGGGACCGCTGAATGCCATCGAAGCCAAGTGTGACTGGCTGTTCATGAGCGATGCCCGCGGCACGGTGGCCTTCCGGATCCTGCCGGATATCGTTTATGCGCATGTGGGCATCGGTGCGGGTTTCTTTCAGCCGGGAAGCGATTACCAGGGGGCCGAGGTGCGCGCGCTGGTGGACGCGGCCACCCATCTGAAAACGGTGATCCAAGCGCTCCATCCTAGTGCCACGGGGCTCCGCATCCTCGACATTCACCGTTTTCCCGGCGAAATCGAATCCCTCAGTCACGGGTTGGCGTATACCAACCAACTATTGACCCAGATCGGTTTGGGAGGGCAGACGTTTCAATGCGATGCTGCCGGGGCGGTTTATGAATACACCGAAGAGGGCACGCATTACCGGGAAGTCATGGCGACCGGAGTCGTGGATATGCGGGCCGCCTTGACCTGGAAAAATACACGTACGCTGGCATTTCGGGCGCCGGCCGCCGAATTCGATCGCTGGCGGCCGGTCATGGACGTGATGCGATTTTCGATCCAATTCAACCCGCAATGGATTCTCAAGGAGGCCCAGGGGCAGCAGGAAAGGGCCAACATCGTCTTGAAGGTCTTCGACGAAATTCGCCGTATCGACCGGGAAATCGTCTCGCGTACCAACATCAATCGGCAAGAGATCATGAACGATAATTTTCTCGTCTTGACCGGCCAGGAGGAGTTTGTCAATCCACATACCGGAAAGGTCGAAGTGGATACGGATGCCTATCGCTACCGATGGAAAACGCAGAGCGGCGATATCTATTATACGAATCGTGAGGATGAAAATCCCAATACATTTTTGCACGGTGGCGGCTATGAGCGTACCCGAATTCGAAAGCGGCGCAACGAGTAGTCTTTCGACCATGTTATCATTCAATCGGCCGTACCTTCCGATGTAAAATACTGACCGGTAAGCGTTTACAGGGCGCCTCAGGTGCGCGGCGCCGGGCACGCCGACGACCTGGTCGTATTTCAAGTGCCCGGGAACAAAGCAGATGAGGTGCCCTGTGAACGTTTACGTTACACGGTAAAGGGCGGCACACCCATATATCCCGACAAACTCGAATCGCCTGCTATCCAATCCATCAATGACCGCTTGATAAACACCATAGTCTATATTTTCAGGGTCACCATTTCTCATATCGTTATAGTCGTGGAACAGACAAAGTGCCCCATAGGTGGTGATATTCACTAACTCGCGGCAAACGGCGTACACGGGATCATACTCATGGGAATGGTCGATAAAAATAAAGCTGAAACGTTTATTCGTTGTGGCAAACCGTTTGACTGTTTCGATGGCATCGTCGCGCATGACCGTAACATCACGATGTAACCCCATCCAGCGCAAATTGTACTTTGTCGCCCTAACGCATTTATGGTTCAAATCGACTGTGTAGACATGTTTCGTGCGTCCGGCGTTTTTGACGGCGCTGGATAGGATGGATGTGCTGAGCCCTCTATGGGAACCCAATTCCAGGATGTCGCCTGGGGAGAAATACGATAATTCATAGAGCTTAAGGGCGTCTTCACGCCGAAGCCATCCACGGATTACGCTTCCAAGCCAGCGACGGTTCTTGACCTGAATGAGTATATCATCCTTAAGACGCGTCTCGGCAAGACGTCGATGTGCCGTATCGATAAAGGGACCTGGGAAAGCGTAGTTCGGTCGATAGGGGGGAATCTGACTCCCTAACTGCTCAGGGGGCAGGAACGTTTCTACGTGCCTTTTAAATGATGGCTTCATAACCGAGGTGGCGCCAGAGGAAGAAATCGATGGAATATCAACCATATGCCTCCGGTAAAATTTTTTCAGCCCACCACTTTTGTTAGCTAAAAGCGAATTTCCAACGGCTGATTGCACAGCTTGAAATTTTCCGGCCGCCTTGATCTCGAACCGATTTTTCTATTTTTTAAACCAGTGTTAAATAACAAACATCAGACAGTGTGGTCAAGCGCGAAGGCGGGACACCCCAGGGCCATCGCATATGGAATCCATCTAAAAACAGCGTGGTCGTAAAATGGTCAAACCGATTTAGGCCACCCAATAGCCATCCATGCCACGGCCCTGTAAGCGCTGGCCACGCCTGTGACCGTTCCGGATCGACCATCAATTGATTAAACGCACCCCCCGAATCCATCAAAGGCTCGATCGGCAACCCAGCCGGTCATCTGCATCCAGCGTGATGCAGCTACATACCAACACCAGATGCCACTGAACCGCATGCTGATAATGTCTGCCTGACTACCCCCGTAACATCTTCGCACGTCACTGTGTAAGACGTTGACATGTGATGATTCGTTGTATGCCGGTCGCCGGAATTCTGGATGCGATTTTAGCTCACGACCCAGACGGTATAAGCATCGCTGGCCTGAATCACCTTGCTGCTCACCCGGCCGATGGAAAATTCGGATATGCGCGACAATCCACGCCGCCCCACCACAATGGTGCCGCAATCCTCGGTCGCAGCGGTCTCGATGATGTGACCGGCACGGCTGGCCGCACCAGCGATAATACGCGCGGTAATCTGCTCCGGATTGAATCCGCCGCGGATCAGAATATCTTTGGCGCCGTCGAAGACAGAAGGACCGTCGACCAAGTCCCCCTCGACAAAGGCTTCCCTATCGATGGCAGATGCGCTGCGCACCACACAAACCAAAAGGAGCTGATAATCCGCCCTTGATCCGACCGTATCGACGACGTATTGGACCGCCCGGTTGGCGCCTTCGGAGCCATCCACCGCCAGCAGCAGTTTTCGGTCGGCCGGTTTCTGGCCGGCAATCACAATGGGAATAAAGGAAAGGTTCTCGATCAATTTATTGGCGACGCTGCCGATGAGAATGGTCTCCAGCGCCGTGGCGCCCCGCCGGCAGGCCAAGACGGCATGATACCCCTTTTGTGCCTCGGTGATAATGTCCCTGGCGATGCCTTTTTTGCGGTTGACGATACGGGTTTCTATAGCGGCTTCATCATAACCTGCATCCAGCAGAACCTTCCTGGCTTCTTCCATATAATCCGTAATGGCCTTGCGTTGCTGGGCTTCCCATTCGGGCACTTGACTGACGATCTTGATACTTTTCGGTTCTTGCTCCAGGTCGTAGTAAGTATCTGGAATGTTGTTAAAGACGTGGAACAGGACCAGCTGCATGCCGTCGAACGCGTTTTGCGAGGCCGCATAACGGACCGTTTGCATGGAACGTGGCGATCCGTCTACGGCCAAGAGCAAGCGTTTGGGTGTGGTTGACATGGTCTTTCCTCCTGTTGCCGGTTCAAAGACCGGTGTTAATATTTGTCAAAAAGAATCCGCCGGTTTTCGCGATGGTCGACCAGGTAACCCAGTTTGGCCTACTGCTTGAGAACCTCCAGCATCTCCTCGATCCGTTCCCGGGCCACTTCGTAGAATCGCAGATATACCCTCGCCATCAGATACGGATAAATCCAATGGAAACACTCGCCGTTAACCATTTAAAGAGGCAAGGTTGCCGTAATCAATAGAATCGTTGAATCGAAAGGAACGCTATGAAAGCTCAAAATGAACAGGCCCAAATGCCGCATCTGGATACCACTTAAATGATAATCTATAATCGGGCACAGTCATTTTGGTTGTGCCCTTTCTTTATTTCGCCATCAACCACATTTCAAATACCACGTCCACTTTCCATCCTCTATTTTATAGTCCTTAATAATAACTCCGCCCTTCACCACAAAGCCTAGGTAATCATCTTTGTCGATTAAACACTTGCGGTTGGTTTCGCGCGGGGGGACTTGTCCTTCGACTCTATCGTCAACGTGATCCTGAGAGTTATTTTCGGCCATGGTATTACCTCCTCGTTGAATAGGGTTCTCTGTTATGTAACCGCCAATGGAATTCCCTCCTTTCGTTGAATATGGTCTAATATTTGACCAGCAAAGGATGTGCCACCTATCAATCGGCAAAAATGCGGTGCTCTCGGCCCATGTTGCCCGATCGTTTGGAAAATGACTGTCACTTTTTTTTGCAAGGTGAAAAAAAACAAACAACGTCGATAACGTCCCTGGCTATTTTGGACCTTGTCACGCTAAGGCAGGGCTATCCGAATCCGGGTTCCCAGGCGGTTCGTCTCTATGAAAAAGTCAGATTCCGATCCCGCTTCAAATTGACGGACAAGGACCGGCAATAAATCCAGAACAATAGTATCGATGCCATCCGATCCCACGCCGTCAATTTCATTACGACCAGATTAGCGCCCGCGTTCCCGAAAAATGCCGGTATTTGATAATGCCTTATGATACTGCTATGTAATCATGCGGTTTGACGGCAATGAAATTCGTGGGATATTTTCAATTAGTCCCAACTCAATATAGACAGGCTGATGAATTGTTTCTCAGTTGGCAATCACCATTTAATCGGCTCTTGACCCGTTCAGACAATCCATTCTATTTATAGTTATCGGGGATAGTTAATCGTTCCTCCCTCCCTTTTATAAGCCAATACAATTATATCGAACCGCGCTTAAAGCGAAAGCGATCCCGAAATCTGACTGGTTTGACCATGAATCGATTGCCAATTCCGGGAGAATTCTATGGCTGATAATGCAATCCATCGAAAATTGACGGCTATTCTGAGTATGGATGTCAAAGGTTACAGCAAACTTATGGGGGATGATGATGAATCCACCGTCAATACCATCACCGCCTATCGCACAATCATTTCAGAATTGATCAAAAAACACCATGGACGGGTAGTCGATACGCCTGGCGACAACATCCTGACCGAGTTCAGCAGTGCCTTGAACGCCGTCAACGGAGCCATCGAAATTCAGCGTACCTTGGATATCGAAAACAGCAACCTCCCCGATGATCGACGGATGGTTTTCCGTATTGGAATCAACGTGGGTGACATTCTTCACAGTGATAATTGTATTTATGGCGACGGTGTAAACGTTGCAGCTCGGATCGAAAGTCTGGCTGATCCTGGCGGAATCTGCATTTCCAGAGGGGTTTTCGAACAAGTAAAAAGAAAGATTCGCCAAGGGTTTGAATATCTTGGGGAACACAAGGTTAAAAATATTTCCGAACCCGTTAGAATCTATAGAATACTTTTAGCCTCGGAAGATGAAGGTAAGCTAATCGGGGAATCTTTCCAACCGATCGCAAAATCGAAAATTCCAGTCACTATTGCTGTTGCCGTGATATTAATGTGCAGTGCGGCCATATTGTGGATGTTTTATCCAAAAGCACAAGAAATAGAGCCTGCTTCCAAAGAAAAAATGGAGTATCCGCTGCCAGAAAAACCCTCTATCGCCGTCCTGCCCTTCAGTAATATGAGCGGCGACCCCGATCAGGAATATTTCTGTGATGGCTTGACCGAAGAAATTATTACAGCCCTCTCCAAGGTTCCAGAGGTCTTTGTTATCGCGCGCAACTCCGTGTTCACTTATAAGGGAAAAGCCGTAAAAGTGAATCAGGTCGCCGAAGAACTGGGCATTCGTTACGTGCTTGAGGGCAGCGTCAGAAAGGACGGAGACAAGCTGCGGATCACGGCACAGTTGATCGATGCGATTTACGGCCATCATTTGTGGGCAGAAAGGTATAACAGAGATTTAAAAGAAATCTTTGCAGTTCAGGACGAACTGACCAAAAAGATTATTACGGCCATGCAGGTTGAGTTGACCGAAGGTGAACAAGCTCGTGTGGCATCAAGGGGAACGAATAATCTTGAAGCTTATCTGAAATATTTGCAGGCACAATCTGAGCTGATTAAATTAAATATAGAAAATAATGAATTAGGACGTCAATTAGCACAAGAAGCAATTGAATTCGATCCTCAGTTTGCCATGGCATACAGGGCTTTAGCCACTGCACACTTAATGGACGTTATTTTTGGCACAAGCAAGTCTCCTAAAGAATCTATTGGCATGCGGATTAAATTGCTAAAACAAGCCATAGAATTGGATAACAGCTATGGAGAAGCATATGGTGCATTAGGTTTCACGTATTCAATAATCGGGAAGCACGATGAGGCTATAGAAACAGCCGATCAGGGAGTCGCCTTAGCCCCCAACTCAGCAGAGACCCACTTAATGTTGGGGCACACGTTTAGGTTCGCAAACAAACCGGAAGGGGCAATTCCTGAATATGAAAAAGCGATAAGATTAAACCCTATTCCACCGGCAGTGTACTATACTGGTTTGGGCATGTCTTACTGTTTAGCCGGTCACTTCGATGAGGCAATTAAATTGTGTGAAAAGGCCATCCGTAAGGAGCCTAATGATTTTATAGCTCGTTTGGCAATGACGGCAGTCTATAGCATGTCAGGACAAGAGAAAGAAGCTCGTTCTGCAGCTAAGGAAGTGCTCAGATTGAATCCTAGGTATTCCATCGAAAAAGCAGAAAAAAGAGCAAAAATTAAATACAAAGATAAGTGGTTTGATGCATTACGTAAGGCAGGACTGAGCTAATTGGCTTTCATTTTGTAATCACATGAAGAAATTGGTAAGCGTTCACCGGGCACCATATATCAGGGATTATCGTCTATAATTTTTACCCCTCAGTCGTTTAACAACAGCGCAGGTAGCCACGGCATCGCATGATTTGCATTTCTTATTTCTTCAATATACGCGGCGCCACATTCATTTTGATAATCTCCATCCAGAAATGCGCCAAGAATAGCATAATAATAACCGGTAAACCCCCGGCTTTGCCGGGGGACTCACAGAGTTTGACAGTTCCTGGAATAAACGAAATCCTTCCGTCGTGACCCGCTCAAAGATCACAGAAAGGAAGGATTTCGATGAATAATAATAAGAGCTTAAGCCACACCGTATGGGAATGCAAGTATCATGTAGTCTGGATTCCCAAATATCGTAAAAGCGTAATATATGACAACTTACGCAACCACCTTGGAAAAGTTTTTCGCGAATTGGCACGGCAAAAAGAAAGCGAGATCGAAGAAGGACATTTGATGCCTGATCATGTACATGCACTGATATCGATTCCGCCAAAGTATTCAGTCTCACAGGTGGTTGGATACATAAAGGGCAAAAGCGCAATCCACATTGCAAGGAATTATACAGGCAAGTCTCGCAATTATACCGGTCAGAGCTTTTGGGCACGAGGATACTTTGTTTCAACAGTGGGCCGCGATAAGAAAGCGATCCGAGATTATATAAAACATCAACAGCAAGAAGACCGGCGGATTGATCAGCTAAAGCTGTTTACGTAACCCTTTGACCGCCTTCAGGCGGTTAATGGTCTTTAACACCGCTTTGAGCGGTTCACAATTCAAGCCTCCGGCTTTGCCGGAGGTTCGTGACTTCCAGAGATTGCGGCAGAGCAACCAAAGTTATCTCCAGGCGCTCCGTCGCTGGCCAACAGTTTGATTTGTTGAACCCAGCCACCACTTTCGCGTTTGAACACCGATGCTCTCTCATTGCCATGTTCCCCAACAACAGCATAATCATCGGAAACGGCTACAGAATATCCAAAAAAGCCAGCGTACGTTCCATCACTAGGCAATAGCTTTGTCTCGATTACAGTAATACAAAATGCCGAACTTAATGAAAAAAGAAAAAAAACTGTGGACAGACAAAATGTTAAAATCCGCTTCCTACTTTTCACTCAATCTCCTACTTCATCTCGTAATTCAAGCCTGTTTAATGCGACTTGGATATACATAGGGATTGTTTTGATTACACTTCTCACCATCCACAACGCGATCAATTGCGCGAGTCATTTGCGTATGATCATCCACAATCCGATTTCCTCGTCGTGCAGGATGGCGGATCGATCGAGTCCGGCGGATTTTAGCGCCGTTTCAAAGCGCTCACGCGATTCCGGCCCCAGGTTGCGGCGCACGCGGTCTTTGAATTCATCACGGCCCTGATTGCGTTTTTTCATCTCCGCGACGATGGATTCGGTTATCGCCTTTGATCCGAAACCGCCGCCGATGTAGGCCCAACCGTCGGTTGCCAGTACCCGATGAATGTCGGTCAAGGCGCGAGGCAGATCATCCCAAAAAAATACCGAACCGCGGCTGACGGCCAGATCGATGGCGCCATCCGGCAGGGGGATGGCCGAGACTTCGCCCTGAAGGGTATCGGCGCGCGCCGTCAGCCCGTTTTCAGCTATCGTTTGCTTGGCGATGTCCAGCATGTCCGGCGATGCATCGAGAAAGCGGACATCCAGATCCGTTTTGTCGGCCAGGGCCGCTCCCAGGTACCCACCGCCGCAGCCGATATCCAGGCAGGTGCCCTGGCTTACTCCCGTGTAGGCGATAATCTGGTCGGCGATCAGTGGATAGACCGGGGCAAACACACCGCGGGCGATTTTATCGTATTTTTTCGCATCGATTGTCATTGTTCTTGTCCTTTTAACGATGAAGATGATTCCAATCGGGGAAGACGACTTTCAAAGACCAGCCGCCGACTTGCTATAGCATATTTTTTGGTTTTCTGCCGCTTGAAATCCAGCCTCATTGTTCTCTTCTCTGTCAGCAAACAGACTTTAAAACGAGAGCGCAACCGATGCATACATCGTAAACGGCATCCCCGATTGATAGGTTGACCCGAGGGTTTTATAATCGGCGGTATTGATAATGCTGATGTATTCCGTATCGAATATGTTATTGAAAGACAGCGAAACATCCATTTTCTTGATCCATTTTTTAGCAAATGCCCGGGTATAGGCGACATCGAAATCAAAGATCACGGCATCGTCGATTTTTTCTTCCTGGAGAATATCTCCGTATCGGCTGGAAAAGTATCGGACAACCGGTGATACGGTGAAATTGCCGATGCGGTAACTCGCAATGCCTTTGGCCAGGAATTCCGGAGCATCCGGAACCTGGTTCCCATCCACGGAAATGGTTTCTCCGGCCGTGTTGTTGATATCCTGCGTAAAATAGAAGCGATTGTAGGAAAAGGATGCGTAAAGCGAGAGGTCCTCAAGGGGCATGGCGCCGGCTTCCAGTTCAACGCCATAGGCCTCTGCATCAAAGATAGCGGCAGGGAATGTCGCATCGAGGGATGCGTCGTAATAGGTGGCTGTTTTATTCCGGTGTTTGGCATAATAGATGGTGGGGACGACATACAGCTTATCCGTGATATATCTGAATCCGAAATCGAAATTATCCGCGATTTCCAGCTCCTGATTGTCCCAGAGGTCTTGCAGGGTGATGCCTTTACTGAGGAAGGCATTCTTCTGGGAAATATAGAAAGGATAAAGGGCCACACTCATGCTATAATTTCTGCCGTAGGATAAATAACAGCTCAATGCATCGGTGAGGATATAGCTCAAGCCGGCATTGGGAAGGACCTCATGGAAATCCTTGGATTCGGCGCTATCGTCGGATTCGATGGTGGTAGCCATCCCGAGGGCCGCTTCATAACTGACGTCCGGAATGTCCTGCGTGTTGTAGGTCGTTATCTCAGGCATGGAATAATTCAGGTATTTCATGCCGGCATCAAACCGAAGCGGACCAATGGCATATTTACCCGATACATAAGGCGTTTGCTGACGATGATGGGATGAATCGGAAAGGACCTGCCATTTATCGAAAACGAGCCGGCCACCGGATACCGCATATAATTTCCAGGAGGTCGGCGGCCCGGGTCTTTCCTGTTCGAGAAAAAAATAGCCGATATCAAAATCCAGAGCGCTTATCGTCAGGGAATACTCTGCCTGTAACCCACTGAGATCATGATTGATGTCCCATCGGCGGATCCGGTTCTGACCGTTTTTCATGGTTATTGTTTCCTGATAATAGCCCTCGTCGTTCCAATAAAACGGCTTGACCTTTATTTTTGAATTTCCCGCAAAGGCGTATTCAATATTGGCGGATAGCGTGTAATCTTCGAACTCGTTTTTATTATATCCATAGTAAAAATAATCGGATGGACTATCGGTGAAGTCGAAATTGATATTCTCACCAAGTGATGATGCCCGTTCAAAATTGAACGGCCGGTACGGATTGACCTCTGCCTTGTTATAGATGGAGAAAACTTCGATTTGAAGCCCGTCACCGATTTTCTGGCTCAACCCCAACATTGCATTTTCCCGGTCGGCATCTCCCTCTCCCTTCCATTTATCCGCAGCCGTATTGGAATAGGAGAAAAATCCGGCCGTTTGGGACGGCAGTCGTCCTGAATCGAGTCGTACAAAGGTTCTCCTGGCGTCATGACTTCCCAGGGCCTGTTTCAGGTTGAAACCGAAGTCTTCTTCCGGTCTCTTGACCTCCATGTCGATTTTTCCACCGATATTCGTGAGGCCGAACGCCTTGTTTGCAGGAACGCCTCCCTTATAGATGGATAGGCTGCTGAAGTTTTCCATATCATAGATATTGGCACCACCGCCCGGTCTTCCCGACATCGGAACGTTTTCCATATTGACGGGGGTGGATGGGTTGCCGCCTCCCGTCGGTTCAATCCCTCTGAAGCGGAACGATTCGTGATAATTGCTGATATCCCCCAGGCCCAGAGGGTCCACGCTCTGCTGATGTACGGATGGGATCAGATTGATGGCCTTTGGCACAGACATCATGGACGTGGGGCCAAGCGCGCCGATCCCCTTTTCGGTGATTTTCGTCTTGGTGTTGGTTTCCGTGAAAAGCGGTCCGACGAATTCTTCTTCCTCGAATTTTTCTTCCACCACCATGGTGGGTAATTTTATGATATCTTTTTTCTCATTGTCATCTTGCGCATCCGCGGGTGTTAAAACCATGGTCAACAGAACGAACAAGACAGTCCCGATACAAGCCCAGTAATTCATCGCTATCCCTCATTTCAAACGTACGTGATGTTCTTTGATTTTTTAGCGCCTATTCACGAATGGTAGATTTTGGTTCCCGGCAAGGCCCGAGCGAGGTTGCCACCGCAGGCATAGCAGCGCTATGTTGAGGATGGCAGCCGAGCGAGAACGCCGCCGGGGGCCGAAAGATGTCGTTCGTGGATGGGTGCTTTCTATAAATTGTAGGTCAAGTTGGCAAAGTAGTTCAGCCCTTCCTCGGGGTAGCCTTCATCGATCTCGTAGTTTTCATCCAACAGGTTGTTGACGCCGGCTTCGACCGACAGCCCCTTGATCAACGAGACCGCTGCCTTGGCATTGACGACGGTGCAACTGTCGGTTTCGCGCACGCCGTCGGAGGAGCTGTAGCGGCCGGAATAGGTGGTCGAATCCGCCGACAGATTCAATCGCTTGAACAGCGTGTAGATGGCATAGGCGACGAATTTATGCTCGGGAATGCCGGTGATTTTGTCGTCGTTGCTGCGGTTCTCCCATTCGGTATAGGTGTAGTTGATGCCGCCGCGAAGGCTGTCGGTGATACGGACGGTCATGCTGGCCTCGACACCGTAGATCTCAACCTCGCCGATGTTTTGGTTCTGTTGGATCGTCGATGTCGGGTCATCCGGATCCGGGATGGTGGCATATTGGATGTAATCCTCGATATCGCTGAAGAAGAGAGCCCCGCCAAATGTGACCCGATCCATTCCCGCTTCGAATCCGAGGTCGTAATTAATGGCGATTTCAGGATCCAGGTCGGCACTGGGCAGGGTGGTGCCGAATCGGTAGGAGTAGCGATCCTTCAGGGTCGCGAAGCGGCTCTTGCGCGCCACGGTCAGATAGGCGGAACTGGTGTCCGAGAAATCATAGAACAGGCCGGCCTGAGGATTGAAAGCCGACGCATCCTGGGTCGAAAAATCGGAAATGATGCCGGTGTCGCTGTCGTAGTCCTCGGCTTCCAGGGCTTTCTGCCAGTCGTAGCTGGCGCCCACCCGGGCGGAGAGTTTGTCGGTCACGGTGATGGTGTCCTCGATGGCGACGGAGTAGTACTCGTCTCGGAAGGTGCGTTTGGGCTCGTCGTCGTCATGTTCCTTGTGCCGTTCGCGTTTGTAGTGCAAGGCGGCTTTGAGATTGTTACGGCCGAGCAGTGTGGTACCGAGTTCCAGCGATCCGCCGTAAGTATCGTCATTGTACCAGCTTTGAAACTGATTTTTTTATCGGTGATGTAGGCGTTGTCGCGCTCGCCACCATCTTCAGTCTCCGTGGGCTCGAAATCATCGGAGAGCTCATAATAATCGCGATCCAGATAGCTGGCCCCGCCCTGGAAATACCATTTGCCAAGGTTGCTGCCGATGTTGGCGTAGGCCGAGGTGGTGTCGCCACTGGCCAGGCCGACCCCTGCATTGGCCTCGAAGGGTTTCTCGGGTCGTTTGGTAACGACATTGATGGCCCCGCCCATGGTGTTGAAGCCGTAAAGCACCGAGGACGCACCCTTGGATACCTCGATCTGGGAAACGTCAAAGGTGGTGAAACGGCCGAAATCAGAATAGCCGTCATACATGACATAGATGGGAATGCCGTCCATGAATAGCGGCACATGTTTGACATCGAGGCCACGTACAAACACGGTGCGTTCGTTGCGGGCGGCGGTGCGGGAGACCGTTACCCCGGGCATCAGATCCAGAGCCTCGGTCAAGTCGTCGCGGTTGAACTGGCGCAGCATTTCTTCATCCACCTGGTCCACGCTGCCCATCCCGGATTCCCCATCGGCGGTGACCACCACCTCTCCCAAGGTAAACACACCGGTTTTCTCATTGTTATCGGGCACCGTTTCTTCCGCTTCGACTGGTAAGGCGGCGACAGCAATCAGTATCATCAGCAATCCAATCCACTTTTCGTTCAGCTTTCCCATCATCCTTTCCTCTCCTCACGTTTGTTCATGGTTGTAACGTGCATGCCAGGCGGCAAGAACCGTTTGAGAGCGATGATGGTTCGATGTTCCATGATCTTAGCGCCGCAGTCCGGGCTACGGCTGTGGAGCAGTATCAGGATTCCGGTGGAAGATGGTTCAATATCCGCCGGGTCTCGTCTTCCGTCAGTGAATAGTGATAAAAGGTTTGGTAGTAGGCTTTCAGCTCCTGCTTCAGGTCAATATGCGCAAACCGGTCCGGATGGAGCTGTTTGGCCAGAAACAGGATGCAAAGAAACGACTCACTGCTGAAATGGCTCCAGTAAAACAACCCCTGCGGGCTCATGACGACGTGCTGGTTCCTGACCGCGGCGATGCTTCGCAGGCGGGGATCCTTCGTAATCGCGTCCGTTGACGGCGCCGTGCTGACGATGATGATATCCGGGTTCCAGGCGATCAATTCCTCGGTGGTGACGGTCACAAAGTAGGCGGCATCGTCATGGGTCAGCATGCTGCCGCCGGCGGCATCCACCAGCCAATAGGCCGTAGAAAAGCGGGACTGGGTGTTGGAGATGCCTTGAACCTGACCGCAAATATAGAACACCCGGGGGCGTTGCGTGCTCGGGATGGTGCGCGTGACAGCCAGCACGCGCTGAATACGCTTATCCACATAGTCGCAGTAGGAGTCGGCGGTGGCCTTGGCCTGGCCGCCCAGCACGTCGCCGTAGAACCGGATCTGATCGTACCAGTCCGTGATAAATCCCTTGAGGGTGGAAGGGCGCTGGCGGCCGTCATTGGCCACCACCACCGGAAGGCCAGATGCGCTCAAACGCTGGATCTGCTTGGTAAAGGGATGGTAGATCACCAGATCCACGCCCATGGCCATGAGTTGCTCAACGTTGGGAGCCGCGTAATTTCCGATTACGGGAATTTCCTTGAGACCGGGATGCAGCTGGTAATTCCAGGGCAGGGCCAGGTTGGGTATGATGGCCACCCGATCCGCTGCACCCAGCGCGAGGAGTTTTTCATAGCTGGGACCGAACAGGCAGGCAACATGTTTGGGATGGGTGGGGACACGGACTTCTCTTCCCGTCCGATCCACGATTATGCGCGTGGATGGCTGGCTGGCTTCATCCCCGGCGTGTGAAAGGGCGACGGATAAACCGGCATCGATTGTGAAAAGAAAAAAGAGAAGGAATATCAGGAGACGCGCGCGTCTGCTTTTGGTTTGCCTGTCAGTCGCTGCAAAATCCATTTGAATCCGTCCTGTCGGTCGATATCGATAATCGTTTGGTTTTGGTCGCATCGTAAGGGTAAAAAAAAATTCGCCCTTACGATGCGACCGCCAAACCCGTCATTCTCCCCAGGGATTGCGCTTGTTGCGCAGCAGCAGATATCCAAAACACGGTGCGCCGACGATGGCCGTGAGGATCCCCACGGGGATTTCCCCGCCCGGCAGGATTCTGACCAGGGTGTCCATGCACAGCATGAAGAGCGCGCCCAAAAGGGCGGCAAAGGGGACCAGTACATCGTGATCGGCGCCGATGATCATCCGGGCCATGTGCGGGATGACCAATCCCACCCAGCCGATACTACCGCAGGAGGCCGTGGCGGCCGCCACCATCAACGTGGCGATGATAATGTGGGCCGCCCGCCTCAAGGGGACGTCGATTCCCAGGTAAAGGGCTTCCTCCTCACCCAGGGCCATGGGGTTGAGCCCCCAGCGCAAAAAATGGGTCAGGAACAGCCCGGGAAAGATCAACCCCATGCCCCAGACGGCATCCTTCCAGACCACGCTGGTAAAGCTACCCATGGTCCAGAAAACGATCGCCGGAAGTTGGCCCAATGGATCCGCCTTGCATTTGATGTAGGATAGACCGGCCATGAACAGGGCCGAGACGATCACCCCGGCCAGCACCAGGGTGGTGATTGAATTATCGCCGCGTTTACCAATCTGGTTGGCCAGGGCCACCGCGATCAGGCCCCAGACAAATGCCGACCCTTGGAGCAGGGTGGCACTGCCGCCGACCCACAGCATGGCCAGGGCGGCCCCGAAATTGGCGCCGGCCGTGACGCCCAGAATAGACGGGGAGACTATCGGGTTCTTAAACAGGGATTGAAATACTACGCCGGAAACGGACAACGCCGCGCCGGTGAGAACCGCCATCAGAATGCGCGGCAAGCGAACCGTCCAAAGCACCAGGGCCGGCGCATCCAGGCGGCCGGCGATTTTCTGGGGGTCAACCAGTGACGCGATCAGTTGGCCGAACGTAGCCAGATCGATGGGGTATTTTCCCACCGCCGCGGCGGTAAGGATGGTGGAAAAAAGGGCAAGCAAAGCCACACTGAAGGTTATCCTGGTTTTGATCATGGTGCGAAACGTTCCGGATTAAGTCATTGAATGGCGGACTGATGGCGGTCGATATCGGCAGGCGCATGTGCCATCCCCGGCATGACGAACCATTGCCCGCGGCTGCCGTTTTGGATGGAGACGTTCATGTCATACAGGGCCGCGATGGCAGATTCATCAAATATTTCCGATGTCCTGCCCATGCGGTGCACCCGGCCTTGCTTCAACATGACCAGCTGATGACAATACAGGGCTGCCAGGTTGGGATCGTGTAGGGTGATCAGGGTAGTGAGATGGTGTCGCCGGGTCAGATCCATAACGAGATCCATGATGAGATACTGGTTTTTAAAGTCCAGGTGGGCCGTGGGCTCATCCAGCAGCAGGATGGACGGATTTTGAAAAAGCGCCCGGGCCAACAGCACGATCTGGCGTTCACCGCCGGAGAGGGCGTTGAAGGGGCGGTTTTTCAGATGGGGGATGCCAAGATCATACAAGGCGGCGGCGGCATCGCGGACATCCGCTGACGACGGCCGGCCTATTGCGCTCAGCCGAGATGTCCGTCCCATGAGCACCATCTGCAGGGCCGAGAAGGCGAAGGCCACGGTGGTCTGCTGGGGCACGACGGCCATGATGCCGGCGATGGTGTGCCGGGAAAGATGGGCGATCGATTGCTTTCCGATGCGTACATTGCCCTGTCTGGGTTTCAACAGGCCGTTGATGCATTTGAACAAGGTGCTCTTGCCTGAGCCGTTGGGTCCAAGCAGGCCGCAAATGGTACCGGGGGGCACGGAAAACGCAATATTACGTAGTATCGGCCGGGTGTCGTAGTCAAAACAGAGGTCTTCAACGGCAAGCATTTCCATGCGAACACTATCCTTGGGATTATTGTATTTTAAAAAAGTAAAAAGTCGTGAAAAAGTAAGTATCGCTTTTTTGGTCCAGAATCAAGCGATAATCGACATAAATGGTTGTTATGCATCAATTAAGAACGAATTTAGGCGTTGACTTTTAACTAAATATCTATATTTATAAAATTAAATTGACGTTAAAAGTAATAATATATTTGTTATTTCATTACGATAGGATGATGCATGGATTTGCCGGCGATAGATTGGAACGACCAGTGGCGGGAAAGTTCAGAGCACTTGATTTCCTACAAAAGCATTGACGAGTTAAAAACTAAATTTTAGCTGGCATTTCATGCGCTTATTATTCCAAGTAAAAAAGAATGTTCATTTTTCTTCAGGAATATAATAATGATACCTTTCTGATAATTAGAGCTTTAAATTTTACTGCACTGTAGTTAAAGCAATAAGGAAGGTGTCATGCCCCAATTAATTCTTCCGCTGATACCAGAAGGCGTCACACAAATCAGCGATCTGGTGTCCGTTTATCGAAGCAAGGATCGATGGACTTACTTTATGGGGTTAACTCCGATCTATTCGCATGCTGCTGATGACCACCGGCTGTTCAGGATGGTTACATCGATGATGATCAACGCTGGAACGTGCCGTCACAAGGATATTATTGAGACCTTCGGTGTTTCCAAAAGCAACGTCAACCGGGCACTGAAAAAACTGCGAGAAGGAGGCCCAGAGGCTTTCTTTCAAAGAAAGCCAGGTGGCCGTAAAGGCCATATCCTGACACCGAAGATGCTCGAGCAAGCCCAGGCCCTTTTGGATCATGGCGTCACGCGTCACGATGCCGCTCAGCAATTAGGTGTTAAGCTCGATACCTTCCGCAAGGCCATCAACGACGGACGCTTGCACGAGCGCCAATCTGTCGAACTACCCACACCCAAGGCGGGCACGGATAAATCATCGCGCAGCGCGGTGGATGCGGCCGCGGCCAAGGGCATGGGTACGGCCTGCACGCGAGTTTTGGATCGGGCTTTGGCCTCAATGGGTCAAGGTGAAGCGCAAGTGCGGTTCGAGCCCTGCTTGGATGTCCCCAAAGCAGGGATTTTGTGTGCCGTGCCAGCGCTTTTGGCCAACGGTATTTTGGAAGGCGCTGAAACGCTTTTGGGAAAGATCCGCGGGTATTACACCATTTTCCAGATCTTGCTGGTGCTGGCCTTCATGACGCTTTGCCGGATCAAGAGCGTTGAACGCTTGCGCGAGAATCCGCCGGGTGAATTCGGTAAGCTTTTGGGTCTGGATCGCGTTCCGGAAGCACGGTGCCTGCGAAAAAAAATGGATACGTTGAGTGAGGCTAATGCGGCCGAGATATGGGCCGCGCATCTTAGCAAGCACTGGATGCAGGCCCAGCCCGATGCGGCCGGCACCCTTTACGTCGATGGCCATGTTCGCGTTTATCACGGCAAGCTGACCAAACTACCGCGGCGCTATGTCACCCGGCAGCGGCTGTGTTTGCGAGGCACGACCGATTATTGGGTCAACGATGCCATCGGCCGGCCTTTTTTCCTGATCGAAAAGCCAATCGATCCCGGACTTATCCAAGTCCTCGAGCACGACATCGTACCACGGCTGCTCGACGAGGTTCCCAATCAGCCTGATGAAAAGGCGTTGGCAGCCAACGCCCATCTTTGTCGCTTCGTTTTGGTTTTCGACCGGGAGGGCTACAGCCCGGACTTTTTTGCCAGGATGTGGCGCACGCATCGGATTGCCTGCATCACCTATCATAAGCACCCGGCCGAACCGTGGCCGGAGAGTTGGTTTGAGGAAAAAACCGTGATCATGCCCGGCGGCGAGACGGTCACCATGCGTGTGGCCGAAATAGGCAGTTTGCTGGGCTCGGGCAAGAACGCGTTTTGGGTGCGAGAGGTTCGCAAGCTGACCGATTCGGGTCATCAAACCAGTCTGATCAGCACTGCCTACGATCTGCCGCATACCCAGCTGGCGGTACGCATGTTTACCCGGTGGTGTCAGGAAAACTTCTTTCGCTATATGAAGCAACACTTTGAAATTGATATGCTTTGTGAATATGGCGTCGTTGAGATTCCTGACACCGAAAAAGTGGTCAACCCCAGCTGGCGGGAACTGAACCGTAGACGTAATCAGGTACAAAGCCGGCTGCGCTACCGCCGATCACGCTTTAGCGAAATGACCATGCACCCGGAAAGCGAAACCAATCCGGAGAAATACCAAAAATGGCTGAAGCGAAAAAGCGAGCTGCTGGAAGATATCGACCAGCATGAACATCAGCTGGCAACGTTGAAAGAACAGTTGAAACAGACGCCAAAACACATCACCTGGGGGGAACTTGAGGAAAAGGACAAGTTCAATCGTCTGCTACCGGGTCGCAAGCGACTGATGGACACCGTGCGCATGATCGCCTATCGGGCAGAGACGGCCATGGCGGCAATGTTGCTCGGTCCAACGGTGGATATGTCCGATGCCAGGCGGCTGTTGCAAGGGCTGTTCGTCACCGATGCCGACCTATTGCCCGATATGGAAAACAATCGTTTGCTTGTTCGGATTCACAATGCTTCGACGCCGGCGGACAATCGATCGATCGCCTCACTTTTAGACGAACTCAACAAGGCTGAGATAGAATATCCCGGAAGTAATTTACGTCTCACCTATGAGTTAGTAAATAGTGATGTTTGAAACCACGCTGGTGTCGTTTTATTTTTCACAGAGGTAAGGTGCTCTGAAGTTATGCAACGCAGTTTGAGTCATCGCGTGATCCTGGTTTTTGGGACAAACGCGCGCCTGAGTTTGCCAAGCATGCAAAAACGGGTAACTACCCCAGCCAATTCATGGCTATCCTCAAGCCACAGTCCGCGTGGCGCGTACTGGACGTTGGCAGCGCGGCCGGAACACTGGCCGTCCCGTTGGCGCCATGGGTGAAGACGGTGACCGCCGTTGATCCATCAGGCCGGATGCGTGAATTGCTCAGAGAGCGTTGCCAAAAGGAGGGGATCGACAATATCCGGGTTGTGGGTGGTCGATGGGAGGATGATTGGGAGGCCCTGGGGCTTGGCGTACATGATGTGGCCATCGCCTCGCGTTCCTTGATCGTCGAAGATCTGCGAGGTGCCATCGAGAAGCTTCAGCGTCATGCATCCCGGCGGGTGGTGCTCTCGGCCATGGTGGACGATGGCCCCCGTGATCGCAGGATCATCGAGGCCGTCGGCCGTGAATTCAGTACCGCTGCAGATTACATTGTCGTGGTCAACCTTCTGCGCCAGATGGACATTTATGCCAATCTGGCGTTTACCTGCAGCGACCTGCAGCGGACCTATCGCGATGTGGAGGACGCACTGGACGGCATGCGCTGGATGCTGCCAGGATTGACGGCCGATGAAGACGATCGGTTGCGAGACCATTTAACACGCACCCTGGTGCGGGAAAACGGCCATTGGAAGCTGCCCTACCGGCGGGTTGGTTGTGCGCTGGGCCGTGATTTGGTGGGATACGGATGATTTATAAAACAATTGAACAGCAAACCATATGCCCGAAGGGATTTTTTTTCGGACGTTATTGCAAGGCAATAAATTGCATTTCATTAATAATCGCTCTAAGCGAACTCAACGATTTTGGGAAACGCATGAAAACATGGGCGTCTCCACTTTTTTCCCTTGCTAACAAAGGATGCGCTATAACGCCGCCCTGTTACCAGACATTTCTGAAATTTCTAACCAGGGCGTCTTCTTTGTTTACTTCAAGATCCCCATCATAAATCAGCATTCCAGGCTGGTCTGAGTTAGAGATTTTTTGAAAATAGCGGATGCCTTTCAGGAATTCATCTCTATATGTCCGTGATGATTTAATTCCAATTGGGGTAAAGGATGAGCCGGAAGGGTAGAGAAGGTCAATTTCATGGTGGTAACGGTCACGGTAAAAATAGAGACGGGGCTCCAAGCCTTTATTTATCCTTGATTTATAGGCCTCGGCAATCACCATATTCTCAAAGAGCCCGCCAAAGGCCAGATCCCGTTCCAGTTGTTCAGGGGTTTCGATTCCCAGCAGATAACTGGCAAGTCCCACTTCAACAAAATAAACCTTTGGGGATTTGGTAAGCCTCTTGCCGAAATTATTGAAAAACGGAGGAAGCTTGAAAATAATGAAGGATGCTTCCAGAAGGCTGAGCCATTTTTTAATCTGCGGAGAGCTGATGCCAACTTGCCCCGAGAGGGAACTGTAATTGATCTCGCTGCCGACACGCCCTGCCAGAAGTTTTAGGAAAAGCTCAAATGCCTGCTGATTTTCTATGGCCATGAGTTTTCGGACATCTCTTTCAACATAGGTTTGAAAATAATCCCTGTAAAAACGTCCCGATCTTATCTTTTTATCATGAAGCCTTGGCATGAATCCATTATGAATCAGGTGTTCCCTTTCAAATTGAATATCACTTTCTCCAAGTTCATTCAGGGCAAAGGGGAAAAGAGTCAAAAGGGCCGTTCTTCCTGCAAGAGATTGTGTAATGGCCTCTCTTGGCTGCATCTGGTGGCTGCCTGTCAGGATATATTCCCCGGTCAGTTCTGGTTTTTCATCGACAAACACCTGGATCCAAGACAATAGTTCGGGAACGTTTTGTATTTCATCAAAAATTACCGGTGCCCGATACCGGAGCATGAATGTCTTGGGATCATCCTTGGCAAGGCTGCGCAGTTCCGGATTCTCAAGATTTACATAGGTATGATCCGAAAAGAATTTTCTAGCCAGGGTGGTTTTTCCGGACTGCCGCGGACCGATGATGGTAATAACCGGATATTCTTCGGCAGTTATTTTTAATTCTTTTTCAATTTTTCTATCAAACATAGTATAGACAAATTTAAACTCTTAGTTTTATTTTGTCTATACTATCATTTGGCAATCCCCTGTCAACCCTGAATGCAATTTCTTACAGGGTAACCGCATTTGGAATTCCTTCGAGAAAAATATGCCCGCGAAAGATCAAAATCGATCCAAATTATGCCCCCGTGCCAAACTTCTCAAACAGGCTCTTATACGAATCGATACATAGTCGTCCTTTTATCACCACTTTTTTCGAGAAGCCCTTCCTTGACCCCTTGCTGAAGGTCGCGGCTGGCAGTGGATGTTGAAATGGTCTTGAATAGTGCCAGATAATCTTTTCTTGTGAACGCAATAGGGACAATTGACCGCTTGGCCATATTCAGCCTGTCCATGGTGGTGAGGGTTACCGATCGAGTTTCATCCATCAGTGCGTTGAGGGCATTTTCGACCAAAGCAAGCATCAATTCAACAAAACCTGTGCAGTCACCGGTATCGTCGCCATTGGCCAGTGCTTGGTAGTAGTCATTTTGGCGATCTTTAATGAACTCCTCCACGGGTAAAAATTCAAATATGGGATGGTATTGCATCAACAAAACGGTTTGCCAAAGACGGCCCATACGGCCATTGCCATCCATAAATGGATGAATATGCTCCAGTTGAAAGTGAAAACGACAAGATTGCAGCAGCAGATGGTCTTCTGTGGTTTGCAGATAGTTAAATAATTCCCGCATCATTGAATCAACTTGCTGCCAAGGCGGTGCTTCGTGAAAAATATCCCCAGGCCGGATAACCCCAATGGGGCCTTTTCTGAATTCACCAGCAGATGGGATCAGACCTTCCATGAGGATTTTGTGCGCCGTAAGGCATGAACTAAGTGAATCTGAATCTAACACGCCGAGTTTTTTGTAAACACGAATCGCATTCTTGACTTCGATGATATCTTGTTGCGGTCCGATAACACGTTTGTTTTCAAGTAATGCGGTTACTTGATCCCTTGAAAGCGAGTTCCCTTCGATGAACAACGAGGACTGGATGGTTCGAATCCGGTTGTTTTTGCGCAGCATTGGATTGGGTGCCTGAAGCTTGATGCCCTCTATATTGCCGATAATCTGGGAAATACGTGTCAACAGGCTAATCGTCAGGGATGTCATTTGGCAATCGTGAAGTCTATGTTTCATCGAGTGATAGTATCATATGATACTAACATGTCAAGCCGTGCAAAATACCCGTCCCTGACCACAGTACAGTCGAGCACGCCTTTACGCCTGGATTAACGCCAGAAGTTCTTCGGCCGACATTTTTCCACTTAAATCGCTCCCCGTGAGCAGACTATCCGCAAGTTTGCGTTTCCGGCGATGCATCTGCACAATTTTTTCTTCCACCGTTCCCTTGGTAATCAGGCGATAAATGGTCACCGGTCGTTGCTGACCAATCCGATGGGCACGATCCGATGCCTGATCCTCCACCGCCGGGTTCCACCAGGGGTCCATGTGAATCACATAATCCGCTGCGGTCAGATTCAATCCCACGCCCCCGGCTTTAAGACTGATCAGGAACACATCCCCCTGCCCGGATTGAAAACCGTGGATGGCCTTTTGTCGCTGGGCAGCCGGCGTCCTGCCGTCCAGGTACTGGTATTCGATGTTGGCGTTATCCAGATGGTTTCGGACAATGGATAAATGCCCGACGAACTGGCTGAAGACAAGCGCTTTATGTCCACTGGTGATCAGTTCTCCCAGAATTTCAGAAAAGACCGCTAGTTTACTGCTGGCAATGGAGATCTCTTCGTTGACCAGTTCACTGTGACAACACGCCTGGCGCAATTTTGTGATCTCGGCCAGTATTTTGAGGTGTCTTTGGCCGCCATGGCTCTCATCATCATTGGAGAGGCGCTCCAGCGCTTGTTGACGCAAGGCCTCGTAAAACGCCATCTCCTCTTTGCTCAAATCGATATCGAGCACAATCTCCGTGCGGGCGGGCAGCTCTTCCAGGACCTGGGCTTTGGTGCGACGTAGGATAAACGGCTGGATCAGTCGCTTGAGATCCTTTCGTGCTGGGGCATCCCCCTCTTTTTCAATGGGGACGGCAAAGGTCTGGTAGAACTGCCCCAGGGATCCGAGAAGTCCGGGATTGATAAACTGAAAAAGATTCCACAGCTCACCCAAGTGATTTTCAATGGGTGTTCCGGTGAGAACCACCTTGAATGCAGCCGTCAGCTTCATGACGGATCGGGATCTCTGGGTGGCGAAATTTTTTATTGCCTGGGCTTCATCCAACACCACCATCTGCCAGGAGATCGCCGACATCATGGCAGCCACCTTTTTTTGCTGCATCAGGCCGTAACTGCAGATCAGCACATCAAAATTTCCGGCATCTTCCAGAATTTTTTTCCGTTTGCTTCCGCCAAATAAAATAAGGTTCAGACTCGGGGCAAAGCGATTGGCTTCGGCAATCCAGTTTGCACAAACCGAAGTGGGGGCAATCACCAGTGACGGGCCTTTCGGGGCATATTTGATGAGCATGGCCAAAGTCTGCATGGTTTTACCAATTCCCATGTCATCGGCCAGGCAAGCCCCCACGCCCCAGTCCGACAGACAGTTCATCCAATTGATCCCCTCCAGCTGGTAATCGCGCAGCTCGGCATTCAGGGTGGATGGGGCCGCCAGCAGAGGATCGGTTTGCGTTTGAAATTTGGCAACGTGGGCTTTCCATTCCTTGTTGGAACGTACCGAGCCGACTTCCTGGAAAAATCCCTCCAGGGCCAAAGCAGCCAGGGGGTGAAACTTTACCCCATTCCCATCTCTGACGGAGTATCTGTCGAGGGCCTGAAGTCTCTTCCGAAAGGCTTCGGTTAATTCAACGAATTGACCCGGCTTGATCTCCAGAAATCGAGTGCTGCTTTTTTCAAGATATTCCAAAAGCATCCCCATCTCCAGGGTGAGGCGCTCATCCACCACCACCTGTCCGGTCATGGCAAACCAATCTTCTCCCCCGTTGATGTTGAGTCGGCAGTTGTCAAAGGAGATGTTTCCTACCAACTCAAAGGGTTTGCCCTCGGGCCACTCAAGCACAACTCCCTCTTTTTCTACTTGACCCCCCAATTCCTGTATCAACGTCAGGGATTCCGCCACGTCTGAAAAATGCCATTCTCCCTGATTCTCTTCGGCAGCGGCGAGGGTTGGACAGTCGCTCATCAACCGGGCCGCCGACGCGTTTTCGGTTTCAAGATCCCTTGTGGTTTTCATCTGGACGCCATTCACCCGGGCGAGGACATTTTTTCCCTTGCCGCCGGGCGGATAAGCGGGCCCCGCTTCTCCCAGGGGACGAACGACCATGGAGAGTCTCAGTCCCTCTCCCAGGGGAGAGAGCTGAACATGGAGGGTTGAATCGGCGTCCACCTCTGAAACACGTTTACCCCCACTTCCCCCTTCGATATCCGAATGAATGGTGATGTCCCCTGCCAGCGCATCCATTACCTGAACAATTTTATCCTTCGCAGATGCCGGAAATGTGGCCTCTTTCCCCAGAATATCGGCAATGGCCTGATATTTTGCGTTCAGCGACACCAACTTGATTCGCGTCGACGTATCCTGTACCACCACATGGTCTGCCTTGAAATGATGCCGGGGCCTGGGAGACAAAACAAGGCTAAACTGCGCCTTGCCCTTTGTTGAAATCGTGAGTTCAGGCTTGCCATGAACCAACTCCAACCGGGTGGTCCCATCGCTTGAAAAGAGCAGGGGATGGCCAACCACATCGGGCATATAGGCGTCATCGAAAACATAGTCCGTCTTGGTGTACCACCCATCTCGGTAGCTGTTGGCATAGATATGCCCACAAATTTTTTTATCCTGCTCCGTCAGGTAGGGAAATTTTCTTCTCTCATCGCACAACCGTTTCAAGGCAACGGGACGCCCTTTTGTCCAAACGCCTTTGGCATTTCGCTTTTGCTCCCGGGGGCTGATGTTGCACTTTCCGTTATCCACGTAATCAAGGAACCAGGCCAGGCGTTGATTGTAATCTTTTTCCTGCTTTGTCGCCCGTTGCTTTCCAGGGGATGTTTTTTTGTTCAAGGCGAGCAGCGCATTCAGGGTGTGCTCCCAGACCTTGCTCTCGCTGGTGAGCCCGACCAGACAGGACGGGGGCTTGCTTTTCGCGGTATTGGATCCGGTTTTGGCCCTGGATGTTGACAAACGTTGGATCAGGTCCTCAAGTTCTTTGGCAAACCAGACGTATTGATTCTCAGCTGCCAGTTTATGAAGTTGTTTTATATGTTCAAGATTTCTTTTTGCTTCCGCCCTGTCCACCCAGTAGTAAGCAAACAAGGTGAAAAAATTGGTGGTTAGATCCGAGGAATGATGCCATGCGCTAATCCAAACGTAGTGACCAAGAATACGATCCGCCCCCCTGGAGTTGCCTTGCAGATAATCCAATAGCCCCTCCAATAAATCACCTATTTTTTCAAAGCCGTATTCTCGATTCATTCCCATTGCCAGACACACTCTTGCTCGGGAAAAGGTCGCATCACGGCCCGCTTTAATCAGGGCCAGGATATAAAAAACCCCCATTAACTGGCTGAAAAAGAAGTTCTTTTTGCCTTTTTTTCTTTTGTTCAGAAGATCCAGTGCCTTTTCATACAAGGCGATGGCTTTTTCAGTCGCCCCATCACAAAATGCCATCCATCCCTGTAGACACAGACTGTTCTCAAGGTGCTCGCTTTTCTTTCCATATTTTTTAAGCCAGGTATCCAGACGCTTTTGTTGACCGGTGAGCATCCATTTTTCCAATACCGATAGCTCAAGGTCTGATTCGCATTTTTCAGACCCCGCCATGACAAGGGATTCCAGGTAATCGGCATGGGAATCGTTCTGCTGCCAACGGGCTAATTTTTTGAGATAAGGCGCTTCCAGAAAGCTTGTATGGATATCCTTTGGTAACAATCGAAACCAGTCCGGGTCAAAGGGGCGACAGCAGATCCGTTCCAACACGACGGGAAGCGGCTCTTTGTCCACAACAACCCGGTTTTTGAATGTTTCATAAAGCGCAGTGGCTTGGTCCACCTTTTTCCGATAAAAAAGAATCCGCATGCCAGCCGTCACTTGAACCATGGACAGTGATGGTACCTGTGCCAATCCCGCTTCAGTCAGATTCAGTGTGTGTTGCAGGGTCTCGGCCAGGGGGGTGAATGTCTTTTCGGCAACGAGGTGCCTGGTCAAAATTTCAATGTAATCTCGGTTGATTAAAAGGATGCTGCGGCTTTTCCCATGTAATAAATCTGTTCCCAGAAGATTATCCAGCGAACTGCGGAGCAGCGTTGACATGGCGTTTCTGGTTCCGGAACCAAAGCGTTGACCGTCTTCCGTCTTGATATCTAAGGCGACAAGACAGGCGCGTAACTGGGTCTGATTCAATCTGCCATAGGCGATGCAAAGAATCTGTAGAATCTTTTTTTCGAGAAAAGGAAGGGCATGATATGTTTCCATAAAATTATGATTTTCTGTCGACATGGGCGCGTTTTCCCTTCTCCTGTTATTTGTCACGAAGCGGCGGAATGATGATCGGAAATGTGCTGAGCCGATAGTAGCGGTCTTCTCTGAAGTTGCCCAGCTTGACTTCATGGGAAAGATCACGATTGGTGGCCACGATCAACCCGAAGTCGGCGGTAATGGGCCGGGTTCCCCCCACCCGCACAAATGTTTTTTGCTGAATTGCTCTTGGACGGATTTGTCAAATAAGGCTATTACAATTCGGCAATCAATTTGCCGGTGATGTTGCCCCCCTCGTATCCGGGGATCGAATCGATTTCCTTTCTCAGCGGAGCGGATTGCAGGACATCCATAAGGGCCTTGATCGTCGGATGATTGGAAAAATCCTTGGGGATGACCAGGTCGCAGCGGGCGGCGGTGATGGGCACGAATCCCAGCCCGTAAGCTTCGGCAATGGCCCGTAGGCCCAGGGCGGCGTCAGCCACGTTGCAGGCGATGCGGAAGGCGCCCTCGCGATGGGATTTGACTTCGTTTTGATAGCCGTTGATGGCCGTGCCGTCGATACCGGCGTGCTGCAGGTGATCGTCCAGCAGCACCCGCAATGCCGCACCCGTTTCCCGGTTGACAAACCGCACCATGGGTTGGGCCAGGTCGGAGACTGTGCGGATGCCCAGCGGGTTGCCTTTGGCGACCATCAGACCCTCCTCCAGAAGCGAAAATCCCAGCACATTGCTGCTCACGCCGGACAGTTTCTGTTTGGCCGCCATGACATTCGATTCTCTGTCGTCCGTATTGTGCAGGTGGGTGCCGGCCACATGCGTCACGCTGTCGGCCAGGGCATTCAATGCACGATGGCTGGAGGCGAATCGGCAGTGAACCCGTGCCTCGGGTGCCATGCGGCTCACATGATGGCTTAAAATTTCAAAAGCCGGGTCACACCCCATCAGGATGATGGTTTTTTCGAGATTACCGGCCGGGCTCAGGATGAAAGCGCTTTTTTTGTCCGGATTGAGCAGGCCGTCCGCTGCGCGCAGGCCGAAGGGAATGGCGTCCGCCCCCTGCAGCGGCAACCCGACCAGTCGATCGCGAACCCTTCCCAATGCCAGACGGGACGTTGTTTCGTCTGATCCGTTGACGATATGCACGGGCTCGATGGCAGGTGGTGATTGCTCGACAAACAGGTCTTCCACCCGGCAGCTGAACACCCGGGCCAGGCGCAGGGCGATGGCGGTGTTGGGCAGATAACGGCCGGATTCAATATCATAAATGGCCTGGCGCCTGACATCGACGGCTTCGGCCAGTTCCTGTTGGGACCACCCTTTTTTCAGTCGGTATGTTTTGACATTGCAGGTTATGGTGTCGTCTTTGCGGCCCATTGGCGACTCCTATAAAATAGTGAACCAGAAAAAAATATTGACCTATCCTATAGCATATGCAATGACTTCGGGTCAAATAGCGTTTAAAGACGACATTGTAATAGTAGTGTATTTATCTGGTTTATATTGCGATTTATCGCTTGAAACATACGAATGGAATGGTGCAAACATGACTGACATCTATGATGTGTTGAAAGACAAGGCGGCTGCATTGATGCGCGAACATGGCCTGATGAGCGAAACCGTGACCGTCAAGGCCCGCGCCTTGAGTGTGGAAGAGGCCATCGGCAACCCCGAGGATGATGACTTCCCGATTCAGAAAGGCAAGGAACGCCTGATGCAGGCGGATATTCGGGGATCCTTTGGCCAGGCGTTTACCGACCAGTTCGGTGATTACGAGGGAACGTTGGAAAGCATTATCACGGCCCCCCTGACCAACAACTACCGCCGGGCGATCTTTGTGGCCGCCTTGAATGCCGCTTTGCGGCATCTCGGGCGGATCGACGGGACCGTGCACTGCAAGGACGAGGAACCCAAGCAGTGCGCCGAGGCGCTCAGCGAGCATATCGGCAGTCGTTATGGCAAGGTCAAAATTGCCCAGGTCGGGCTTCAACCGCGTATGGTGGAGAGCCTGTCCGCCCGTTTTGCCGTACGGGTGCTGGATATGGATCCGGACAACATCGGCAGCAAAAAGTATGGTGCCGAAATCGAATCGCCGGACAACACATCGGCTGCCGTAGACTGGGCCGATTTGCTGGTGGTTACGGGAACCACGATCGTCAATGGTACCCTGCCGGCCTTTGTGGGCGACAAACCGGTCATTTTCTATGGTACCACCATTGCCGGGGCGGCGCATTTGATGGGGTGGGAGCGGTTTTGCGCGTGCAGCACCTAGTGGGTGTCTACGCTTAAGACGGCATCTTGCTCCCCATTTCAGCGTTGGTCGGCACATCCCAATCCTCAAAATATTTCATATATTCCTCCGGTTGGAATGCGCCGTCCGCCTCGAAATCGGAAGCAAGCTACCATCTTAAGCGCAGACACGGGGGGTACCAGCAACCGCCTACCGCCGTATTCCTAAATTTGTATGACTGCGGAAAAAATGGAGATGGGAATGCACAAATTCAAGTGGGGGCTGATGATCGTCGGGACGGTGCTGTTGGGTGCTGTGCTGACCGTACAAGGGGCGCCCGCCTCGCAGCTGCACATATTTGCCGGCGCGGGGCTAAGACAGCCGGTCGATCAGCTGGTCAAGATTTTCGAGTCCCAAACCGGCCATCGGGTATTCATCGACTATAGCGGCGCCGGCCAGCTCTTGGCCCGCATCGAGGCCGCCGGTACTGGCGACCTGTTTATTCCCGGCTCCTTGTTTTACATCCAGAAGCTGCAAAAGGCCGGTAAGATCCGTGTCTTTCGGCCAATTGCCCAACACACCCCGGTCGTCGGGGTGAATGTCAAACAGGCGGATCGGATCAAGACCTTCGCAGACATGACCCAGCCGGGTGTGCGTCTGGCCATGGGAGATCCCAAAGCCATGGCCTTTGGCCGCACGGCCATGACCATTTGCGAGCGTTCGGGCATGAAAGACGCGATCTTGAAAAATGTCTCCGTTTACGGCGCCACCGTAAAGCAGCTGGCCCTGTATGTGAGTCAGGGAGCGGTGGATGCGGCCATCATCGGCCGTACGGATGCATTTCAGAACCAGAAAACGATCGCCATGGTTTCCATCCCGACCGAATATTTCCAGGCCGAGGTGATTGCTGCCGCCGTTCTCCAGAGCGCAGCGGAACCGGAGGTGGCCGGCCAGCTGGCAGAATACCTCAGCTCCAACGCCGCCGTGGACGTTTTCGAAAAATTCGGCTTCCTGCCGCTGGCCGAGTGATTAGTGCCCATGCGCTGCCTCTGTCTGCTGCCCACGGGACTACTGGTTTTTCTCATTGTTGGCGTACTCGTCGGCCTGTTTGTCCATTTGCCATGGTCCAGTGTCGTGACCACGCTGGCCTCGGAGGAAATCGCTTTTGCCCTGCGTCTGACCCTGTTGACCTCCGGGGTGGCGACCCTTGTCGCCGTCCTACTGGGGGTTCCCGCCGGTCATTTCCTGGCCCGTGAGGACTTTAGAGGCAAGATCGTGGTGGATACGCTGATCGATCTGCCCATGACCATGACACCGCTGGTGGCCGGTGTGGGGCTGTTGTTTCTGCTGGGCAGCGATCCGGTGCGGCAAGCCCTGGATCGTTTTGGAATTCAGCTGCTGTTCACCCCGTGGGGGGCGATTCTGGCCCAGGTACTGATCGTCACACCGGTCATGACCCGCACCGCCCGAGCGGCGTTTGCCGCCATCGACACCCGCTATGAGCAGGCCGCCCAGACCCTGGGTCTGAAACCCGTCCAGGTGTTTTTGCGTGTTTCCCTGCCCATGGCCCGGTCGGTTTTGCTCAGTGGGGTGGTGCTTTGCTGGGCGCGCGCGGTGGGTGAATTCGGCGCCACATTGATGGTTGCCGGTGCGACCCGATTTCGAACCGAAACCCTGCCGATTGCCGTGTTTTTGAATATCTCCAGCGGTGAACTGGGCATTGCCCTGATTTGTGCCTGGTTGTTGATCATGACCGGTTTTTTGGTATTGCTGGTCATGCGCTGGATCGGCACCCCGTTTTCCACCGAGTCAACCACAATGAAAGCCGAGTGATGACCACGATTCGTCTTGAAAAAGTGTCCAATACCGTGTTGCACGATATCGATCTGACCGTCGGCGAGGGTGAACTGTTCGTCCTGCTGGGGCCGTCAGGGGCCGGGAAAAGTACCTTGTTGCAGGTGATTGCCGGGCTTTTTCCGTGCAGCGGACACATCTTTTTCAACGGCGATTGCATCGACCAAAAGCCGCCGCATCAGCGCGGGGTCGGGTACCTTTTTCAGGACCTTCTGCTTTTCCCTCATATGACTGTTTTTCAGAACCTGCAATTGGCCATGGCGCACCTGAAGGTCGGTCGCGGGGCGGAGAGTCTGAAAATCAGCCGGTTGCTCGATCGTTTCGGTATTTTGGACTTGGCCGGCCGCTATCCGGCTCAGATGAGCGGCGGTGAGAAACAGCGCGTGGCCCTGGCGCGGGCCATTGCCACGAGGCCCCGGATTTTACTCCTTGACGAACCGTTTAGCAGTCTGGACCCGGAGAACGCCAGGCACTTTCGCTCGGAACTGAAAGTGCATCAGCGTCACTTCCGGATCACGACCCTTTTCGTTACCCATAACTTGACAGAGGCGCGGCAACTGGCTGATCGCATCGGGGTGATCCAAAAGGGACGGTTGACCTTGAACGTCAATTCCAATGAACTGGAAAGAGCTGTTTCGACCGAGGCCATGCCGGTGTCGAAACGTTGTGATGAACCGTATGTAGCGCCTTTTGTCCGAAGTGCAAAATGGCCTGCAATGGGGACGTAAGAGGTGGTAATGAACCTAAAGAACAAAGAGAGGTTGAAAATGAAATCGAACAAGTTCATGGTAGGTCTGTTGGTGCTGCTGATGGTGACGGGATGGTTTGCGGTTCAGGCGGCTGCCGCGGATCAGGACGTGGTTGTCTTTGCCGCCGCGTCCACCACCAACGCCATCACAGACATCGGCGAGTTGTATGCCGCCAACGGGGCGGGGCACATTAAAACGTCTTTTGCCTCGTCGTCTACCCTGGCCAAGCAGATTGCCAGCGGGGCGCCGGCGGACGTATACCTGTCGGCAAACAAAAAATGGATGGATTTTCTGGAAGAGAAAAATGCCGTCGACAAGGCCACCCGTTTTGATTTGTTGGGCAACCGGATTGTATTGATCGCACCGCTCAACAGTTCCATCGACAAGGTCGAGGTGAATGATACGCTGGATCTGGCCGTTTTGTTGGGCAGTGATGGGCGGCTTTCCATGGGCGACCCGGATCATGTGCCGGCCGGCATGTACGGCAAGAAAGCCATGCAAAAGCTGGGATTGTGGCAGCAGGTGCAGGGACGTCTGGCCCCCATGAAGGATGTTCGCGCGGCCCTGGTGCTGGTGGAGCGTGGGGAGGCGCCGCTGGGCCAGGTCTATGCCACGGATGCGGCCATCTCCAAAAAGGTGCGCGTGGTGGGGATGTTTCCCACACAGAGCCATCCGCCCATCGTTTATCCGGTGGCGGCCGTGGCCGGCGGTAAGGCGGATGCGGCGGCTGCATTTTTGAGCTTTCTCAAGTCGTCAGAAGCCAAGGCGGTTTTTGCAACGTATGGATTTGAAGTGCGCTGACTACCTTGAGATGGTGAGTAATTGCACTGGTTAGTGATGATATAACTATGACCATGTTCCACCTGACCGATGTTGAAATCGAAGCCCTGCGGCTTAGCCTGTGGGTTTCCGGTTGGGCCGTGGCCGCCAGTCTGCCCTTGGGTATTCTGGCGGCCTGGATTTTGGCCCGCCTGCGTTTTCCGGGCAAGAATCTGCTGGATGGCCTGATTCACCTGCCCCTGGTGCTTCCGCCGGTGGTCACCGGTTACCTGTTGTTGGTGCTGCTGGGGCGCAATGGGCTCATCGGGGCGGCGCTCTATAAATACCTGGGGATTGTACTGGCCTTTAACTGGAAGGGGGCTGTCCTGGCTGCCGCGGTGATGTCGTTTCCATTGTTGGTGCGCGCCGTTCGGCTTTCCCTCGAGAATGTGGACCAGGGCCTGGAGGCCGCCGCCCGCACCCTCGGCGCCGGTCCCTTGCGGGTTTTCTTTACGGTGACATTGCCACTGATGGTGCCGGGCATCATCACCGGCCTGATCCTGGCCTTTGCCCGCAGTCTGGGCGAGTTCGGGGCCACGATTACCTTCGTTTCCAATATCCGCGGCCAGACCCAGACCCTACCCCTGGCCCTGTACACGCTCACCCAGGTGCCGGACGGTGAGATGGGGGCCATGCGGCTTTGCATCCTGTCGGTGGTGATCGCCATGGTGGCTCTGATCTGCTCGGAGGTGTTGGCCAGGCGGTTTACCGCCCGCATGAAAGGATAACGGCGGCAACAGGATTAATTTTATGGGGTTGATAAGGCTTCCGCGGAGCGGACCAATTCGCTAAAAATAAAAAATGACAAATCATAAATTTTAAACAATTTACAAATTCAAAACTTGGGGAACACAATGTGGAAAACGGTTTGGGATTTGACAGTGTGGTGATTTGGATTTGTTTGGTATTTGTATGTTGTTCATTGTGATTTTCGGCCTTGATCATCGTTTCGGCCAATGGGCCATGTCGTCTCGCTCCCACGCTCTGCGTGGGAGCGCCGTGTTTATCATGTCCGGGAATATGGGTTCCCACGCAGAGCGTGGGAACCAGGTGCATCTTTGCAACACAGCCTTAAGCTGTTAGCAATTAGCGGTTAGCCGTTAAGATGCCTGGATTTTCCGAATATAAGCGAACTGCTAATGGCTAAAGGCGAATAGCTGTTCATCGTGCGCTTCCACACAATTCCACGATGAGCCTGATTTTCTTAGTGCAAGGGATGATTTGAAATCATGGGGGTTGAGACCGTCAGAGGTGGAACTGAGTTCTAATGGAGATCGAGATCAAAAGGCAGCAGGGCGATTTTTTTGTAAATGTCGCATTTGAAGGGGCCAAATCGGGCGTGACCGCGCTTTTCGGCCCGTCCGGGGCCGGAAAGACCTCCATCGTCAACATGGTGGCCGGTCTGATGCGCCCAGACAGCGGTCGGATCGCGGTCAACGGTCTATGTTTGTTCGATGCGAAACGTGGCATCAATTTGCCGCCATATCGGCGCCGTATCGGATATGTATTCCAGGATGGGCGGTTGTTGCCGCATCTATCGGTACGGTCTAATTTGGTTTTCGGCATGCGATTGACTCCCGTGGCCCGGCGATTTGTGGAATTCGATGCCGTGGTCGACCTGTTGGGCATCGGCCATCTGCTGGATCGCCGGCCGGCCAAGCTTTCTGGTGGTGAGAAACAGCGCGTGGCCATCGGCAGGGCACTTCTCACCAGCCCGGCCATGCTGCTCATGGATGAGCCCCTGGCGTCCCTGGATGCCTCGCGCAAGGCCGAGGTGATGCCTTTCATCATGCGCCTTTCCCGAGAGTTCGCCATCCCGATTTTATACGTCAGCCATTCACTGGATGAGATTCTCAACCTTGCCGATCGATTGGTGATATTGGAAGCCGGTGAGGCGGTGGCCTGTGGGGGCCTGGCTGAGCTGTTGTCCCGGCCTGAGTTGCAGAAACGCCTTGGCAGTGATGAAATCGGAGCGGTGATCGAGACGGTGGTGGAGGTACCGCAAGACGATTCGGGAATGACCCGTTTGCATTTCGGTAATCAAACCTTGATGGTTCCGCCGATTGTCGTGCGGCACGGTGGCGTGGTCCGGGTACGCATCGCCGCCCGCCATGTGGCCATTGCCCTGGAGCCACCGGTCGGTACCAGCTTCCAGAATGTCTTTGCCGGCCGGGTTCAAGAAATATTGTATCGGGGAGGCGCGTTGATCGATGTCCGTCTGGACATCGGCTGCCCTCTGTGGGCGCGCATCACCCGCCAGTCCTTCCTGGACCTGGAGATCAAGCCCGGCCAGTCGGTTTACGCACTGATCAAAAGCGTGGCGGTGTCCTTGGGCGGTGGCGCCGATACCGGTGCATCCGCTTATTCGGCAAAATGATCCCGACGCGTTGGCATCCCTTCGAAATTTCGATGTGCCCGCACCATTGGAATACTTGATATCGCCGTAATATCTCAATCATTAGTGGTAGATATCGCAGGTCGGGTGGTGCGTAGCGATATCCGACAATGGACCGTTGGGTTTCGTGCCTCTACCCAACCTACAATCCTGTGATTAAATTTTTGTGACCTCACCATCCTATAGCCATCTCGCCTTGTCTTCATTATTGCCATCGCGTTCTCGTAACTGGCTTTTCCATTTTCGATTACGATTACGACAACCGCTTCGCTGACAACGACAACGATTCGTGAATACCATGTTCATGAGAATCGATCCAAATACGGCTTTCCTGAAGCAGTGGCGAGTTGTTTAAGTAGATATTTGCTGCTAATATTATCATCCGTTTCTATTCGATGATGAAAAATGGATGCGCGATCCAGATTCGCCTCCGATTCTTAACCCTTATGTTTGCAGGAGTATACCAATATGAGCCTTCATCCGTCTGCCGGAAAGCCCGCGCCCGCATCTGTGCTGGCCAACATTCCCCGATTGGTATCGGCCTACTATACGCATCGGCCGGATGTTTCCGAAAAGGCCCAGCGGGTCGCTTTCGGTACCTCCGGTCACCGTGGATCGTCGCTGAAAAACAGTTTCAACGAGGCCCATATCCTGGCCATCAGCCAGGCCATATGTGAATATCGCGCATCGCAAAAGATAGACGGGCCGCTTTTCATGGGGATGGATACCCATGCCTTGTCCGAACCGGCTCTGGCCAGCGCCCTGGAGGTCTTCGCCGCCGCCGGGGTGACCGTGATGATCGCCAAGGATCTGGAATATACACCAACCCCGGTGATTTCCCATGCCATCCTGACCCATAACAATGGCCGGCGCCAGGGCATGGGCGACGGGGTGGTGATTACACCTTCCCATAATCCGCCGGAAGACGGTGGATTTAAATACAATCCGCCTCACGGCGGACCGGCAGGAGATGAGATCACCAGTTGGATTGCCGGCAGGGCCAACGAACTTCTCAAAAGCGGCGTGGCGCATATCAAACGGATCGCTTTCCAAAACGCACTTGCGGCCGATACCACCCATGCCCATGACTACATCACCCCGTTTGTGGACGACCTGGCCAAGGTGGTCGACATGGATGCCATCGCCGCGTCCGGGCTCAAGCTCGGCGTGGATCCCTTGGGCGGGGCGGCGGTCCATTACTGGGCGCCCATTGCCGAGCGCTATGGACTGAATCTTGACATCGTCAACCCGGTGGTGGATCAATCCTTCGGATTCATGACCCTGGATAAGGACGGCAAGATCCGTATGGACTGTTCGTCGCCCTATGCCATGCAGGGACTGATTGGGCTCAAGGACAAGTTCGACATCGCCTTCGGTAACGATACCGACGTGGACCGCCACGGCATCGTCACCCGAAGCGCAGGCCTGCTCAACCCCAACCACTACCTGGCCGTGGCCATCTGGTATCTGTTCCAGAACCGGTCTGAATGGCCTGCATCGGCGGCCGTGGGCAAGACCCTGGTGTCTACGTCGATTATCGACCGGGTGGCGGCGCATCTGGGGCGAAGGCTTTGCGAGGTGCCCGTGGGCTTCAAATGGTTCGTGGATGGACTAATCAGCGGTGAAATCGCTTTTGGTGGGGAAGAAAGTGCCGGTGCGTCGTTCCTGCGCCGGGATGGTTTGGTGTGGACCACGGACAAGGACGGCATCATCTTGGATCTTCTGGCCGGTGAGATCATGGCCAAGACCGATCGGGATCCTGGGGAACTATACCAGTCCCTGGAAGCGCAATTCGGTGCCAGTGTCTACGAGCGCATCGATGCACCGGCAACCATGGCACAGAAGGCGGCCCTCAAGCGGCTTTCGCCCGAGATGATCACCGCCAAGGAATTGGCTGGCGAGCCGATCCTCGCCGCCCACACGCGGGCACCGGGAAACGATGCACCCATCGGCGGGCTGAAGGTATGCACCCAAAACGGCTGGTTCGCCGCCCGGCCATCGGGCACCGAGGAGATCTATAAAATCTATGCCGAGAGTTTCAAAGGGAACGACCACTTGAAGCGCATTCAGGATGAGGCCCAGGCCATAGTCAGTGCGGGATTTCAGGCGGCGGGTGTTGCGGTCTGAAAGAGATAGCTGCAGCAACCAGCCGGCCATGTAGGGGCACGGTGCGCCGTGCCCCTTCGGGTGCCCTTATCCTATCAAATCTAATTGCCCCCGGATCCTGGCTGACCAGGTCTAATGAATCGTGATCGTTGAACCATGGGGCAATCGTCAAACAGCGCACATGCAGCCACTAGCTTGTCCAAGGCATCTGGTGATCTGGCATCTACCACGGCATGCGGGGTAAATCGCCATCGTTTGGCAACCGCATCCACGAGACTCTCGCGAACCGCCCAAATGTGGGTTTTGTTGGGCAGGTCGAGCAGGGGGGACAGATGCGGCGCCCATCCTTCGCCGATGATTTCCAGCTTGCCCACTTCATCGACAACGATTAGATCCGCATCCATGCAGCGCTTCGTATCCAGGGCGGCTGCGGCGGCAGCGATCCCTTGCTGGAAGAATTGAAAACCGATCCGTGCCCGGCCCTGCGGTGCGCAACGAACGGCCAGGGGTATCCGGATCCCGGAGGATAAATCGACCAGGTCGAACCCCGATCGTTGATTATTTTCCCATAGTCCCGGAGCAAGAATTCCGGCCACCCGAATTGCATTTTGACGGCATCGATCCAAATACTGGTCAATCAGGGATGACTTGCCGGTGTGCTGCGGGGAGGTCACGATAACAATACGCGATTGTTCTGTTCCCATTTTAATCAAGATACCTCAGGCCCATCCCATATCGCGATGTCGTGGAACTCGGCTGGTCCTGCTGCCATTTTACTTCAGCCAGACAAATAGTCCGCAATCCTTCTCCCGGAGCAGGAGCGGATAACGGGGGTGCCGCTTGGGTCGTGCGAATGACTAGAATGGTCCCGGTTTTGTATTCGCGGGGCGTTTCGATATAAATCCCGCCTTCTGAATAATTACGCAGAACTCCTGTGCAATGGCGAAAGGTTCCGGTGCTGGAATACGGTTGGCAAACGATTCCAATTTCCGCCGGATTCCGTGGTGCGCCTCTTTTTTCATTGATTTCTCTCGCGCTCGATTCCATCTCGTTTGCCCCCATCCAAAGGATACACTGCGGCGCCAACGGGCGGCATTATTGGGTGACTTCAATTGTAGCAGCGTTTTCAATTTGACGCTATAGCGTTTAAGCTAATGTTTTTTGGCTAGGCCAAAGGGAGGACGCTGTATAATGAATGCTGTGACGACCGATAACGACGCGCAAAAACATTAGCTTAAATACAATATCATAAAGATTATCGAACAACGGGTTGGAAACTTTACATAAAAGAAGACCGGCCGCCTAAATCGGTGGGAAATCAGCTGTGGAACAGTGCGGTATGCATTACGGGTTGGTCGTCAGCCGGGTGCCGTGTTGATCCGATGGGTAGCCATATGCGATATCTTGAATGCTATAACGGTTGAAAAACCATCCGTTTTTCGCTGTTGTTGTAATGAACCATTTTGGCCCTGAGGGTCCGTTCCTCTCCGAAAATGTTGACCAGGTGCATTCCTTCGGCCACCTCTTCGATCAGGTCCACATTTTCGAGAATTTTTTCTTCAACGCCGTTGTTGAGAATAAATACATTGACGTCACACATGTTAACCTTCCTTAATCTTGAATGCGATACACTGTATAATCCGGCTGCCAAATGCAACACCCGAAGCGGTTGTTGCGACCATTTTGGTGTCTATCGGAAAATGTTGGTTGAATGTCACCCTACAATGGATATGTTGTATCGATAAGTCAAGTGTCCTGAGAAATTTTGCGAATGATTCTTCTCCGCCATATGTATAGAGTTTAAGATAATGTTTTTGGCAAGGCTATAGGGAGGAAGCTGTATAACCCATACCGCGACGACCGATAACGCAGCCCCAAAACATTATCTTGAATGCTATAGTGAGGAACCGAAAAGAGTAATGCCGATGCTTAAGCGCGCTGCCAAAGAGGCGGTCATTATCATCATGGCCGCCTCCATTATCGGCCTGATTACCGATGCCGTCCGGCCGGATAAAGCTGTGATTTCTTCCGTGGCCAACGTACCCCATGAAACGGTCCCGTTGGCCGAAGAACAGGGGGTTGCCACCATTTCCATCGATGAGGCCTTCGACCTGTATCAAAAGGGAAACGCCATTTTTGCCGATGCACGTCATGGGGTCGATTACGCCGCCGGACATATTCATGGCGCGATTAACCTCATGGCGGACGAATCCGCGCCCGACGTCGCCGAATTTCTGTCCACCACGGATCCGACCACCCCGATCATCACCTATTGCGATGGAGAACACTGTCGACTGGCCCCGGAACTGGCCCAGTTGCTTTTCTTCAACGGCTTCGATCATGTTTTTTACATTGAAAATGGGTGGACACGGTGGCGCGAGCGTGGATATCCGGTGGAATAGGTGGCGTTTTCTGTTTATCCCTGTGTTGCAATACCAAAGATATTAAATAAAAAAAGTAATGTAAAAAAAAATATTGACATGTTTCGTCATAGGCTTACCTTGTAATTAAAACAACGGGGCATCAACCCCATTTCAAGGGAGGTATGATTATGGAACTTGTCAGATTCAACCCAACTCGAGGCTTGGTTCCTTTCCGACGACGCCTGGACAACCTTTTCGGCGATTTCTTCGGTGACCTTTTAGATGGCCCACAGACCGATGCGGCCAGAGGCTGGAACCCCAAGGTGGACATCTTCGAAGATGACGACCAGTTCGTGGTCAAGGCCGAACTGCCCGGTGTCGACAAAGACAAGATCGCCATCGACGTGGATGGTCGGGTGTTGACCGTCAAGGGTGAGCGTTCGGATGAAAACGAGATCAAAGAGAAAAACTACTACCGGCGGGAATGCACTTACGGAAGCTTCCAGCGTTCGTTCACGCTTCCCGACGAAACCGATTCCGAAAAAATCAAGGCCGAGTACAAGGACGGGGTCCTCAAGTTGAATATCCCCAAGCCCGAGACACGCCAACCCAAGAAAATCGCCGTTCAATAAAAACAATCGAGGGCCGGCAACAGTGCCGGCCCTCGATTGTTTTTACCTGTAATCAATACTTCTGACTCAATTGGATGGGCGGCTCATTTCCGATACGGATCCGCGGTGATGCCATAGCGGCGCATGATTTGCTGTAGGGCTTGGCGCTCTAAACCGGAGGCCTTTGCCGCCTGGGTGACATTGCCGCGGCTCAAGGTCAGCATGTGGCCGATGTAGGCGGCATTGAATGCCTTGAGATTGCTTTCCTTGGCGGATTTATAGGGTAGGTCGAGAAGCGGCGAAATCTCGGCCACGACGGTCGGTACCGGCGGGCGGCCGATGCCCACATCCTTGGGCGTGATTTCCTCACCCACGGAAAAAAGAATGCCCTGCATGATCATGTTTTCCATTTCACGAACATTGCCATCCCAGCGTCGGCTGACCATCGCATCCATCAGCTCCGCCGAAAAGTGTTTCAACGGCTTCTTCAGTTTGGCACAGTGTTTTTCCAAAAGATGGTTGGCAATCAGGGGGATGTCCGACGGCCGTTCCCGCAAGGGGGGCAGGTGGATGGGCAGGACGTTGAGGCGATAGAAAAAATCCTCTCGATAATCACCGGATTTAATTTTTTCTGCCAGGGGCTGGTTCGTGGAGGCGATGATTCTTACATCCACCTTGACCGGCCGGGCATCGCCGAGGGGCTTGATCTCTTTTTCCTGCAATACCCGAAGAAGCTTGGTCTGAATCGTAGGGGTGATGTCGCCGATTTCATCCAGAAAGATCGTGCCCTGGTGGGCCTCCTGAAATAAGCCCTTCTTGTCGCGGGTGGCGTGGGTGAAGGCCCCTTTTTTATAACCGAAAAGTTCACTTTCCAGAATATGTTCGGGCACCGTGGGGCAGTTGACGGCGATGAACGGCCGCTTCTTGCGGTTGCTCAAGGCATGGACGGCGCGGGCCGTCAGATCCTTGCCGGTTCCGGATTCACCCGTGATCAGTACGGTCAGATCGTTTTTGGCGACCATTTGGATGGTTTCGTAAACTCTGAGCATCTGGGGACTTTTGCCCACCAGATCCTGAAACATGTCCGTGGCAATGCATTCGTTGTGTAGCCGGGTGTTCTCTTTGAGTAGTCGGCTCCGCTCAAAGGCTTTTTCCAGACGCAAAACCAGTGCATCCAGGTCAAACGGTTTGGTGATAAAATCATAGGCCCCGCCTTTCATGGCCTCGACAGCCAGTTCAATCTGACCATAGGCCGTCATCATCACGACGGTGACCTCCTCGCCATACTCGGCCTTGATCTGCTCCAATAGCTCAAGACCGCTGATGCCCGGCATCTTGATATCGGCCAATACCAGATCATAGTCGGTGGTGCCAATCATTTCCAGGGCCGCTTCACCAGAAGGCGCGGTATCCACGCGGCATTCCAGTTCCGGTTCGATGGTCCGTTTGAGCAGGGTGAGCATATCCGGTTGATCATCGACGATTAGCATCTGCTGTGGCATGATCTATCTCCCTGAAATCGGTGGGATGCCGGGCAATGACAGGGTGAAGCTGGCTCCCTGACCCGGCTGGCTCTTGACGCTGATGTTGCCCCCATGTCCTTTGATAATGCCGTAGCTGACCGAAAGCCCCAGACCCGTGCCTTCACCCGTGGGCTTGGTGGTAAAAAACGGGTCAAATATGCGCCCCAGATCTTTCTTGTCGATGCCGTGGCCGTCGTCGGTGACTTCCACCGTCGCCCGGCCCGTGGATTCGTTGAAACCGGTAATAATACCGATGGTCCCTTTGGGCGCAACGGCATGAATCGCGTTCATCATCAGATTGATGAGTACCTGTTTGATCTTTTTTTCATCCATCAGAATGGGTGGAACCGCGGGGGAAAAACGCGTTTTGATTTGAATATTTTCCAGGTTGCTGTGATGGCGGACAAAACCGATGACATCCTCGATGATGGGTTCGATGGTCAGCTTCCTTTTCTGGGAACTGGACGTGCGCGCAAAATTGAGTAGGTCCTCGACAATGGCCTTGCAGGACTTCACGTGCTTTTCGATGGTTTTCAGGTCATTAAAACGGTCCGACTGGGAATCCTCACCTTTTAACAACAGTTGCGTGTACCCCAAAATAATGCCCAGCGGATTGTTGATTTCATGGGCGATACCCGAAGACAACTCTCCGATGGACGCCAACTTGTCGGCCTGAGCCATCTGTTTTTGCATCAGCCGGCGCTGTTCGATGTCTTTGATCAGAAAATGAATCGTTTCCCCGTCTTCGGAAGGGCTTTTGGCCAGACTCCCGGATAACAGGACCCGGCGTCGATTACCATCTTCCAGGGTAAGATCGAATTCCTCACTGGAAATAAAACTGCGGTCTTCGATTTGCCGGCTGATGACCTCCCAGGCGTTGGGATCTGAAAGATAGTCTTGAAACAAGCGTCCCTCGATGCTCGCATTCTCCTCGGTAGAAAGTCCCACCAGTTGCATGCCTGCCGGATTGATGTTGACAATGCGACCATCGGTGCGGGTCACCAGGATCATATCCTTGGAGACTTCAAAAATACGCCGGTATTTCTGTTCGGATATGGCCAGCGCTTCCGTGCGTTCTTCGACCAGTTGCTCCAGGTTCTGGTTGAGATAAAGCAGTTCTTCATGGGCGGTCTGCAATGCCTGGCGATCCTTGAGGATGGTCCCGTAGATGCCCCAGGTGTGTTCGAAAAAAAGAGTCACCGAGCCCACGACAATAAAGGTGAAGGTGTTGGTGGCACCGGAAAAGGGCTGGATGGCGGTCCAGAGGTCCTGGCGGCCGGCAAGCAGCAACAACTGCTTGAGCAGATGGCCCGCCGAGCGGGAAATGGCAAACACGGCCAGTGCCACGCATACCCATAAGAGGTAATTGATGATGATGTTCGCGGCATCTTTTTTTCTCAAGCGCAGGCAATAGCCCAGACTGATAAAGGAAAAAAAAATCATCAACACCGACCCGACGACATCGACGAACCAGATGGGAAATGCGGTAACGGTCATCGACGCATGCCCCCCCCTGATTGCGCGCGCTGGCTTTCCTTGAGCATGTGGCGCAGGCCCAGCATCAGGCAGACCATGGCCGGGACGCACAGCAGATGATCCAGTTTGGCGATGTAATAAACGGTGGACAGCCAATGGCTGCCCCCAGCGGCATCGATGCGGATATGCCATGCGGAGACGGCGCTAACGGATACGGCCAGACGCTGTTCGTCCAGGTAGTGCACCAAAAAGGCATCGGCGTTCCAGAGAATGAAGAATACGGCGGCATACTGAATGTATCGCCACCCCGGCGCCTTGACCAGGCCGGCCTGACGAAGCCAGAAAATCAGAAGCCCCATGGAAAAAAGAAAAAACAGATGGGCAAACTGGTGGACCCATACGCCTTCAATGCCGGCATGGCCCTGGGTGGCGACGCTCTCCACCGGCCAAAAAACGCAGACGATAAAAATCGTTACCAGCCGAAGCGGGTGATGCGTGGTCGGTTGCATAGGCTCTCAAAACGGTCGTCCCCGACTCGGCCGACGCGCAGGGCAGGGCCTGCCGAGAATGGCCGGTAGACGGATTATGGGGTGGTTGAATCTGGTGTCTTGGGACCGGCCAGATCGGCAAAGCTCATCATTTCCTCGGCTTCTGAATCACTTTCTTTGCGCCATTGTTCGAAAGATGAAAAGTAGGGGAATTTGTGCTTGATTTTCCCGAACAAAATGTATGTCAGCACATAGATGGGAAAAAAGGTAAACAGGAACCCCACTGACGAACCGAAGCCAGGAAGGGGGATGGGAAGTGCGAATTCGACCTCTCCAAAGCGATTTTGCATCCATCCCAGGGCGAAGGGAACTGGCCATAAAGACGAAATACCAATTGCCACTTGAGCGAAGAAATATTTACCAAAGGCATCGTTGGCCTGCTTGTTAATGCTTTTAAACGCCGCTTTGTTTTTGGCACCCAGGGCTTTGATGGACAAATTGTGCATATGGATCATTTCATGGCTGTCCGAACTGAAGAAGCGGTGATTGCGGCGATAGGCCCAGCAATAGGTCAACTGACCGAAGATGACACAGGTCAGGCATAGTACAGCTGTTCCAATATAGTATCCAAGGATCGGAACCTCGGTCAGGCGGTAGAAGGAAATGAGGAATCCATCGATTCCGTTATAAATGGTGTGAAGTAATTCCATTGACGCTTTCCTTGGATACGTTATTGATCTGAATTTTCCCGGGGCGGCGGTTAACGCCGACCCCGGGATTTGTAAGTGCTTTTTTACGCCTCGCTCCCATGCTTTGCGTGGGAGCGCCCCCTGCATTTTACCTGCTCGGGGATGGGTTCCCACGCAAAGCATGGGAACCCGTATTATCGGTATCCGTTTGCGGGCAACCCCATCAAAACGGCGGAACGATACTGTACCCCAAGAATCCTTTGGTGGTGTAGCGCAGCCCGACGTACAGAGCCAGGACGACGAACAAGCGTTTGAGCCAGATGTCCGGGATGTATTTGGAGGTCCGCGGTCCGATCATGGAACCGACAAAAACGCCGATCAGCTCGACACCGATCAGGGGCCAGAAAATGACAACGCCTTTGATGACCATGTAGGTGAAGATACTGATGATCATGCCGACCAGAACGGTCAGGGCCGAGGTGCCGGCCACGAGGAACATGGGCAGTCCGGCGATACTGGTCAAAAAGGGAACAAACAGGAACCCGCCGCCGATACCCAAAAAGGAGGCCAGGCCGGCGATGAAGAAACCACCGATGATCGGGACGATCGGATTGAAACCGAATTCGACGCCATAAAAGGTAAAGGTAATCCGTTTGAACCCCCAGGATTTGACTTGGACGCCTTGCTCTTTGGTATTTCCACCACCGCCTTTGATGTTGGACTCTTCGAAAGCCTTGGCCGCAGCCTTGGCTTCTTTCTTACCCGCCTGGCCTTTGGGGGTGGTCTCATAGAACAGGAACCCACCGATGACGAATACCACCAGGCCGAAATAGCCCAGGTAGGCTTTCAGAGAAATTTTGCCGGCGGTGATGACGGGGATCAGAAAACTACCCGAGATGGAACCGATGGCCAGCATCAGCCCCAAGGGCAGCACCAAGCGCCCCATTTTGTAGTAGTTCCAGCTGGAGACGGCTCCGCTGAGTCCCACCATCCACTGGTTGGACACGCGGATACTGTCGGTGATCAGTTTATTGAGCGCCGGCGATGTTTTCTTGAATGATTTCCCGTAGTCGGCCAGGCCGAAAACGGTAATGTGACCGACGCCGGCCATGATGCCGCCAAAGGCGCCCACGGTAGAGAAGATCCAACCCACCCAGATGGCCCAGAAAAAGCCGGCGACCATGCTGGGGGAGGGGGCTCCGGGGATGCCTAGGAAGCCGGGTGTGGCATTCGGATCGATTTGACCGGGCTCGGTCCCCTGCGGCGTGGCCGCAATGGCATCTTCCAGCGATCCGGCATAGGCGTTGGTGTCGGTCAATGCCGGTGCAACCATAACCGAAAACAGCAGCAACAGTACGATGGGCAAATAACGCTTTCTCTTCATTCTTATCCTCCCGGATTTAAATTTATGTGGGCCGAACAGCGGTTCGACCAATGTATATTTATGGATGAATGCTTCTCATCCTCCTTCTGATTCACTTTTCAACCGCTTTGGTCATCACCCCCTGTCCCCCCACATCAATTTGAAAAAATTGTTTGTTGCGCAGCAAGTTATATGCCAGGCGGAGGATGATTAGGGTTCTGTTAAAGGTGGAAAAAAACATCATATTAACAGGATGATATGGATCTCTTGAGTCGAATTCGAATGGCTGGAGGACCGAAAATCGGTGCCGCATCAATTTTATTGTGCAATATTATTCTTGCCATTCATTCATTCACTTGAATATACTATAATTTCATAGAACATAAATATGCAATAAAAATATATCACCGCCAATAAAAATTTGCGTTTATTTTGTGGCGATTCGTACCTCGATCACTCACGGCGTCTCCCCGATACGGCGGATAAATCTTTATCTATTTGAATTAAAAAGATATTTATTTTGATGAGCGATAGCCGCACCCGACCATTATGCGTGACTATATGGTACAGCTCTTGCTATATGGTCGTACGATTCTTTCACTTTTAAATCAAATTGGTGTATAGCTATTTGGGATACGTTGGTGGCAACGTATCATCGTCATTTAACCGGACTGCTAATGTTATAAGGCCTGCCGGGTCACGAGTACCAGCGGCGGCCAGTACGCTTAGGATGCGAGGATTATGAGTAAATACTATTTATTCCAGGACACGAAGAAATGCATTGGATGCCATGCGTGTGAAGTGCAGTGTAAGGCCAACAAGGGGCTGACCATCGGTCCGCGATTGTGCCAGATCATTCAGGTGGGACCGAAAATGATCGGCGGACTTCCCCGTGCGGCCTATATTTTCATGCCCTGCTTTCACTGTGAAAATCCATGGTGTGTGGCCGCTTGTCCCACCGGTGCCATGCAGCAGCGCAGCAGTGATGGGATCGTTTTCGTCGATCACAGTCTTTGCGTGGGATGCAAAACCTGCATTTCGGCTTGTCCCTGGGGCGCGCCACAGTGGAATCCAGAGACCGGCAAGGTGGTCAAATGCGACTACTGCATGGATCGCATTGACCAGGGACTGGATCCGGCTTGCGTTACCACCTGCACCACCCATTGCCTGAAATTCGGCAAAGTCGAAGATATGACTCAAATTCGTCGGGAGCGGCATGCCCAGACGGTGGCGTCCTTGGAGCACACGGCATTTTGACGAAATCGATGCGTATCTTAAGATAATACCGATGTTATTAGCACCTCACTCTCCCCCGCGATGTCCCTCCGGGCCCCCCCCCGGAGGGACACACCTCCCTTAACGGGTTCGATGACCATGGCATGGGTTGAACCGGTTCATGGCCCACGCAAGGCGGTTCGGAGATTTCAAGGTGCCTCATGAGGTCATGCATGGCAAACAACCAATGTCCGGTTACGGAAAGTATTCATTTCATTGACAACACCATCTCTTCCGGGGGATTATCGCATCCCCGCAGCCGGCGAGTCGCCGAGGAGATCCACAGCCTTCTGGATGATATCGCCTGGGGCCGTGCCGGCGATGATCATCTGCCGGCGGTTCGCGACCTTATCCATGACTTATTGAAAGATAAAAAGGAACCGCAAGGTCAGCGTTTGGGGCAGCATCTCAAGCAAACCCTCGACGATAACCTTGAGGTGTTTGAAAGTCACGTTAAAACCCACAACTGTCCCACCGAAACGTGTGAATGGTTGACGCCGGCACCCTGCCAGATGGCGTGCCCGGCGGGAATCGATGTGCCCACCTATGTGACCCTGATTGGCCAAGGACGAGATGCCGAAGCCATCGAGGTGATCCGACGGGACAATCCATTTCCCTGGGTTTGCGGATTGGTATGTACCCGACCGTGCGAATTCATGTGTGTCCGCGGGCGCATGGATACGCCGGTCTCCATCAAATTTCTCAAGGCCTTTGCCGCCGAACGGGCCATGAGCGAAGGAACCTATCGCAATCCGCCCAAGGAGCCCGAAAAAGGCAAGCGGGTATGCGTCATCGGCGCCGGCCCCGGCGGCCTTAGCGCGGCCTACTATCTGGCCCTTAAGGGGTACGGGGTGCATGTGATCGAAGCCCTGCCCATGGCCGGGGGAATGATTATGGTGGGAATTCCCCGCTACCGGTTGCCCCGGGAAGTGATCGACCGGGAAGTGGCCATGCTGGAGGAATTGGGGGTCACCTTCGCCTTCAATACGCGTTTTGGCGAGGATGTGTCCCTGGAAGAATTGAAATCCGAAGGCTACGTCGCGTTTTTCTTCGCCATTGGGGCCCACAAGGCCTATAAGCTTGGCATTCCGGGAGAGGATGACTTTCCCCAGACCATGGAGGCCATCGATCTGTTGCGGCGCGTGGCCCTGGGGGAGCGGCGCATTCCCGGAAAAAAGGTGGTCGTGGTCGGTGGGGGGAACGTGGCCATCGACGCCGCGCGCACCTGTCTGAGACTGGGCTGTCCCGAAGTGACCATTGCCTATCGCCGAACGCGGCACGAAATGCCGGCCGACGAGGAAGAGGTCGAACAGGCCGAGGAAGAAGGCGTGCATTTCTCGTTTCTCACCATTCCGGCCAAGATCGTGGGCCAGGATAATTGCATCACGGGCCTGAATTGTGTGCGTGCCGAGCTGGTGCAGCGCGAGGGCAGCAACCGCATGTCTCCCGTACCCATTTTGGGCAGTGAATACACGATGGATGCCGACGTGGTCATCAGCGCCATTGGTCAGAAAGTGGACCAACTCTGCCTCGGAGAGATGGCGACCATGGGCTGGACCCGTCGTGGGACCATCGATGTGAATTCGGTGACCATGCAAACCGCCATCGACGGCGTGTTTGCCGCCGGTGATGCCGTTACCGGGCCGGCCACGGTGATCGAGGCCATCGGCGGCGGCAAACGGGCCGCCGAAGCCATCGATCGCTACTTGCTCGGCATCCCCCAACCCCAAATGCCGCCGGTACCGGTGCGCCGAAGCCGGGAAGCATATTTCGAAATTCCCGCCAGCACCAAAACCGTTATCAAGCGGCCGGTCATGGATATGCTGGGTATGGACCGTCGCCGGACGACGTTCCAACAGGTGGAGTTGGGCTATACGGAAAACATGGCCCGGGAAGAGGCCCGTCGCTGTTTGCGGTGCGATATCTGCCGCCGCTGCGGGCGCTGTATCGAGGTTTGCCGTGACAAAATGGGGATCAGTGCGCTGCAGATGGGCTACATGGATTTTGACCATCCTGAACCGACAGATCTGCGTATTACCGAAGAACGCTGCATCCTTTGCGGGGCTTGCGCGGCCAATTGCCCCACCGGCGCCATGCGTATCGAGGATCGGGGGGATGAACGCCTGCTGCTTTTGTGTGGCACGATATTGAACCGACAGAAACTGGTCTTCTGCGATTCCTGCGGCAAGGCCATGGGGCCGAGCAAGTATCTCGATTTTATCAACAAGCGTGTTAAATCCGTCGGCGCGGTGGCTGAACAGGTCATGATCTGCGAAGATTGCGCCCGTAAAAAGTCTGCTCGGTTCAATGTGGATACGCTACCGGTCTGAGAAACTGTTTGATAAATCCGTCTCAGACCCGCTACCTGCGTTGGAAAGTGTCTCGAAATGCTTACATATACCATATATGCTCCGCTTTCGAGCCACTTTCCGCCTTGTTATCGGGCCTGATCCAGACTTCTCAAACAGCCTCTCTCTAAGATTCGAAAGGGGAATGATAATGGTGTTTCGAAGAGGACAGAAGGTTGAAGTTTACCAGCCCAGCAAAGATGAAAGCTGGGAAGCCTATATGGATCGGTTTGTCGGTCTGCACGGCATCATCACGGATCCGGATACGGCCATCAACGATCCGGATGCCCTGGTGGAGGTGAGCCTGGATGGTAAGGGCACCCATCGGTTGCCTCAGGATTGTCTGCGGGCCATCGACGAGTAATTTGTATAATCTGAGATGGTTGAAGAAAATTAAATAAAGCGGTTTGAATTTCATTAAAGCAAAAGGAGCGCTCTCGTCATGCGGGTTAAAGACGTGATGAAGCAAACGAGCCGGATGGTTCATACCATTCCGGTTGAGAAAACCGCCGAGGACGCCATCGTTCAGATGACCGAGCAGCAGACCTCGGCCCTCATCGTCATGGACGGTCAGACGCCGGTGGGAATTTTCACTGAACGGGATGTGTTGCGCTGTCATGTGGCCTGGCGCGGTCGCCTTTTCAGGGAAATGCCCCTAAAAGAGGCCATGGTCGGCAAATTGATTGTGGCTCAGCCCGATGATCTGGTGAGCAGTGCCATGGCCATGATGATCCAGGCCGATATCCGGCATTTGCCGGTCGTCGAGGATCGGCGAATTAGCGCCATGCTGACCATTTCCGATCTGGTCAAGCACCACGTGGGAGAATTGACTGCCGAGCTTCATTACCTTCAGGAATACATTACCGATCTTCAAGACGCCGTACAGGATTAAGCTATGATTACTATCGTCATTGACGGCACGGCTTATGAGGCGGAAGAGGGACAGACCGCACTCGAAGTTGCCCGCGCCAATGGTATCAATATTCCCACCTTGTGCTATCACCCAGCCCTGAAACCATCCGGGGCATGTAAATTGTGTGCGATAGAAATGACCGGCCGAAGCGGTGGTCGGCAGATTGCCATGCTGTCTTGCATTCTGAAGGTTTCGGAAGGCCTGGAAATCAAGACCACCGGTCCCGTCGTGGACGCGGCGCGGACCAAGGCATTTAAAAACTTGTTGCGTCTGGCACCCCAATCCACGCGCTTGCGCCGCATGGCTGCCGATTACGGTGTGGACCTGGGTGCGCCACCGGACGGTTGCTTGCGCTGTCGCCTGTGCATTCGGGTGTGTAAGGAAATCGTCGGTGCCGGTGCACTCAAGATGAAAAAGATCGATGGCGTCCCCTTCGTCGTACCCGAACCGGATCGCTGCATCGGCTGCGGGACCTGTGCCAACCTCTGTCCCACCGGTGCCATACGGGTGGAAGATCACGATAATGTCCGATCGATTCTCATTCGCGACGAAACCATCGGCATGCATCCGCTGGAGCGCTGCCAGGGTTGTGGCCGCTGGTTCGCGACGACCCGTTTCATGGACTTTATCGAACAACGTACTGCGCCGCATCCCCATGTCAAGGAAACCCACCACTACTGCCCGACCTGCGCCAAGCTGTTTTCCGATCGCACCCGGGCGGCCGCCGAGCATTCAATCAAGACTCGCATGCCCGGGCACTGATCAATTTGAAATTTCAAATTTGAAATTTGAAATCGCCAGAATCAAAGCATAAAAAAAGCCCCTCCCAAATGGAAGGGGCTTTTTTTATGCTTTGATTCTGGCGTTAAACTTCCAGCCAGGAGTCGGAGAACAGGGTGTTGCCGAGGATGACATCCACGGTCTTGGCGTAGTCCAGCATTTCCTTGGAGAGGCTGCCGCGGTCCGGGTTGTTGCCGTCCATCATGCCGTAGATCAGGTCGACGATATCCTGACGCTCGCCCTTGCAGATTTGGGTCAGCAGTTCGTCGCGGGGATCGGAGATAATGGAATGCATGCCGCATTTCATCAGCATTACGGTATAGGTCTGGTTGAGGATCGGACGCAGATGATCGGGCGGTCCATTGGAGATATTGGAGAGGCCGCAGGTGCTTAAGGCGCCCGGTGCCATGTCCGGAAGCATCTTCTGGAATTCCATGAGGCTGATGGCCTGGGGTTGCTGGATGTTGACCGGGGTGACGATGCCGTCGACCCAGATTTTCTCATTGGGGATGCCGGCTTCGTTGGCGAAGTAGAGCAGTTCAACGCACAGGGCGGCGCGCTCGTTTTCGTCACGCGGCAGGCCATCGGGGCCCCACATCAAGGCCACGAAGTCCGCATTGTATTCGGCGGTCATGGGTACCATGCGCTCGTAGCGCTCCGGGCGGCACATGATGGAGTTGACGATGTGCGGGGTGCCATCGGGAACCTGCTTGATGACCTTGAGGGCCGCTTCGATGGCATCGATATTGGAGGTGTCTAATGCCAGGGGAACATCCGGCACCACTTCCTGAACCACTTCGACTACCCACGGCATCAATTCATGGCCGTCTTTCTTGGCCGGACCGAGGTTGATGTCGATGTAATCCATGCGTTTTTCTTTTTGGAAGAGGGCCTCTTCCTGGATCGGTTTGGGATCGCGTTCCTTGAACGCACGGCCGATCTTGGTGGAGATGACGTTCAAACTTTCGCCGATCAGTAACATACTCTCACTTCCTTTCTTTCTTTTACTCGGCATCATGTTCCGGCCAGTTTTCCGGCCACGAATGACGCTATTGCCAATAATTGGCCGGCAAGCCGGCCAGGAAACGACGGCCAGGGCCGACAATGGGACAAAATCCAGATGACCCTGACCGTTCAATCATTGCGGTTACGCTTTGAGAAAGCCGGGGATGTGTGCGGCTTCCCGCGGACCCACGGTGATGGTCCAGCCGGGCAGTTCCTCTTCCACGTCGCCCACGATGGCGGCAGCATAGCCGGGAATGACAATTTCCTGATGTTTGATCTTGTCGGTGATGCCGCTCTTTTTAACGAACATGCCCACATCGTCGCCGGCAAACTTGCCGGCAGCCCAGGCGGTGAGGACCGACAGACCCTCGGAATCCTTGATGAGCAGCCAGGTGGGAACCTTGCTGGCCTCGATTTCACCGGAAACGATGAAATAGGTCAGTGCGAAGTTGGTGGTCACCAGGACTCTGGAGTTCTCATCCGGATTGTTGATCGGGTAGATGCCCTCGGTAACGGTCATGGGCCGTTGTGGGTCGGTGAAGATGTTGAGTCGTTCCAGCAGCAGCGGGAAGACGTTTTCACCGGTAAAATCGGACATGACCACGATGCTGCCGTATTTGGCGATATACATGGCGGCCAGCATGGTCTCCACATCGATATTGGACGCCATCTCGCACGGGAAGGCGATGGTGGGGAAGCCCACGGCCCGGTTGCCATCTTTCAGGGCGGCGCGGCGGATACCGATCATGTCCTGGTTGGACTGCTTGGGATCGCGGGAGCCGGGATCCAGGACCAAGTCCTTGAGCCCCATGCCGGTAAGTTTTTCCGACAGGGCGGTCAGGCCATCGACGGAGTCGGCCTTGATGGCCAGCGCCAGGTCGTTGTCCTTGGCGATGGCACCGAAGTCATCGGCATTGGCTTCCGTGGCAGCGTACATCAAGGGCCGTTTGAACCCGCAGGCGTCCACGCCGGCTTTCATCACGGCGGCGTCCTCGGTGATCAGGATCACGTTGAATTCCGAGGTCTCGGCGATCTGTTTGGCCACGGCGGCAAATGCAGCGGCATCGCCGTTGGCATCTTTGACGGCCACCAGTTCGGGGCGCAGATTAAAGCCCACACGCTCAAATTGAAGGGCATTCCAGGCTTTGAGTTTGGCCTCCAGGTCCGCGGCAGCGATATCGCTGCCCACCTGGGCGGCCAACAAGGTCGGGCTGTAGAAGGTTTTTTCGTGACGGTACTGCACGGTCTCACCACCGGTGGTCGCTTTACGCACACCCTTGCCCACAATGACGGGACGAATGGGCGGCGCCGAGGCCTCGGAGAGTTGGGCCCGCGCTTCGTCGGAAACATAAGGACAACTGTCCAACTCGGCCTTGCCGGATGCCAGGTTCATGGCAAAGGCAAGGCAGGTGGGGACCCCGCACTCTTTACAGTTGGTCTTGGGCAGGAGTTTAAATATCTGAATACCGGTTAATGCCATACTCTTCTCCTTATCTGTATGGGCAATTCACCCGGCCGCGAATGCCGGGGAATCGGTTCGTATAAATGGAGCGGGCACAGGCGCACCCGCCCCATCATTGTGTCGTTTATCCGATGATCGGATCCATGGACAGGGCCGGATGGCCTTTTTCCTGGAGGTAGGGCAGGATCTCCTCCTCGGTGGTACCCACGGTTTCATCGGCGATCATGTCGTAAAAATTATCGATACCATTTTCCTTGCCGTATCTTTCTATACGCTCCTTAATCTCTTCCTTGAGGATTTTGGGCATCCAGACCATGCGGTGCAGGCCGCCGTCACCCTTGATGAATTTTTTCTGGGTGATGTTGAACTTGGAGTGACCCACGAAACCCGGTGAAGACGCGCCACCGCCCATGACCCCGGCCAGGGTGGTGAATTTCATGCCGCAGGGGGTTTCCCCGGAGTAGTCGCGGTTGACGGTCATGACGCCGTTGCACGAGGGCAGCATGGCGGCGATGCACTCGCAGCACCCGCAGGTGGTCATGGGGTCATGGACCATGGAGTAGAAGTTATAATGCGTGACGGCGCCGCGGGAGGCTTTGTAGACAAAGTCGTTGACGCCCTTCCACTGGCCCAGCACCGGATCGATGCACTCGCCCTTTTCGATGGGCTGGTTGGGGCCGGTGGGGTTGATCTCGTAAGAGGCCTTGCAGTCCATCCAGTTGTAGGCGCCGCACAGACCGGTCCGTTCGGGGCTGACCGAACACACGTGGTTGGGGGCAAAGGACTGGCACAGGGTGCAGGAGTAAAAGATCTCCACATCCTCATCGGTCATCTTCTCGACACGCTCGTCACGCATTTTGTACTCGGCGCGGGCCCGTTTGGTCAGCTTGTCCACATCCTCTTTTTTGGTCATCAGGGTGACCTGGACCTTGTCGAGGATCTTGCCGAAATCCTGATGGAACTTGGCATGCAGCACCACGCCGATATCCTTCAGCGTGAAACCCTTTTCGATGGCGCTGTCGCTGATGCGCACCCAGGAGATGTCGCGCTGCCCGATGTGCATGATGCCCTGGATGTAGTTGATCAGGTGGTGGCATTGGCGCTCGAGGATCGGCTCGAAGTCGGGCTGCATTTCGCGGCCGGCCACCTGGATGTAGATACCCATGGGGAAGGTGTCGCCCTTTTTCAGGTCGCCCACATCCGGACCGTCGACGATGACCTTGCCGTCTTCGATCTCGTTCATTTCGGCCATCTTCACCAGCTCGGTGCACTGGGTCTTACCGCCGCCGCACTGGACGTACAGGTCGGCGCCACGCACACGTTCACCCTCGTAAGCCGGACCAAAGGCGCAGGGAATCTCGATGTCGGAGACGATGGTCTTGAGCCCGCGGACTTCCACCGATTTCTGGCAGATCTCGTCATGGGGCACATTGGCCACCACGTGCTCGTAGGTACAGATACCCGTGGGCAGGATCTCGGGGATGTCGGTGTCGGCCAGGGTGGGGAATCCCCAGTTGACGCAACCGGCAGCGGCCACCCCCCATTCGGTGCCGATGTCGCCCAGGGCGTTGACGAAGGCAAAAATACGATCCTTGTTGTAGAGCAGGATCTTTTTGTGATCACCGGGTTTTACACCGCCGAAGGACATGGCGGCGCGGTTGGCGAACCCGAGGGCGAACACGGCCGAACTGATATCCGGACCGAAGGGCACGATGCGGGTATTCCATCCGACTTGCACACCCAGTTCGAGCAATTGTTCGATAACGGACGTGCCGTTGTGGTTCGCCGCACAGAACATGTAGAGGCTGCGCCGCTGGTAGTCCTCGATAATATCCTTGGCGATTTCCGGTGTGGGGGCGGCGCCCACGACGGCGGCGAACCCGGGGGCCGAACCGTCCACGAACTCCACGCCGCGCTTACGCAGGATAGCGTCGTCGGCCGGTCCCAACCAGATCTTGCCATTGTCGATGTCCGGGTCCTCCGCTTCAGGCTGATAGAAATCCGGTTGGTCCAGAATGCGTAGGGCTTCGATGATTTCGTAGGAGAAGATGGCGGCCATGCCGGCGTCCAGCAGGGGCCCCAGGTAGGGCAGGTGGTTCTTGCCCTTGACGTGCGGGGGAAGCAGGCCGCGGGCAAATTCCAGGGGTTTTTTCAGGTCTTCCAGGGTCTCGACCTTCATGCCGGTCAGCGAGTAGATCACCGGCAGGTAGTAAGCCGTGTTGGGAAACCCGATCTTGGTATCGGCGTTGTAGGTATCCAGTGCTTTTTTGTAACGGCCTTCAGCGGTGGAAACCACCTTGTATCCACCCTGAATGGCGGCAAATGCGACTAATTTAGACATATCGTATTCCTCCTTCGTTGAGGATCTGGTTGAAGATCAATTACCCTTCCAGTGCCTGGCGGTCGGCCATATCCATGAGGACGCGTTCCCGAGCCTTGTCGATGCCCAGTTCCTGGCGCTTCTTGTCGATATGGGCGATCATCAGGTGGGCGTGCTTGATCGGATCGGCCTCGATATCCCACATGCCGCCGTAGAGCTTTTCATATTCCTTGCAAATGTGATTGTGGAACACCGGCGCACCGGAGGTGGGCAGGGTGACGCCGAAGACCGTGTACACGCCGGAAACGACGAAGTAGTGACCGATGGAGATGGCTTTTTCGCTCATCCACTCGGGCGCGCTACCGGCTGCCGGCAGGTCGCAGATGTCCTTGCCCAGCCCGCCGGCCTTGACCACTTCGGTGGCCGCCAGCAGGATACGGCTGTTGTCCACGCAGGATCCCATATGAAGGACCGGCGGGATACCCACGACCTCACACACCTCGGCCAGGCCCGGGCCACAATGCACGGCGGCCGATTCCGGGGTCAATAGACCCGCCATGGCGCAGGCGATGCCGTTGCAGCCGGTGGTCAGGACGATGACGTCGTTCTTGATCAGTTCCTTGACGACTTCGATGTGGGCTTCGTTATGACGGGTGCGGGCGTTGTTGCAGCCCACCACACCGGCGATGCCGCGGATGCGGCCGTTGATGATGTTGTCGTTTAGGGTATAGTAGCTGCCGCGGAAGGTGCCGCCCAGGTGATACTGGATCGACTCCACGCCGAACCCGGCGATCTGGGTGCACTTATGCTGGGGAATCATTACCTCGGCGCCGCGGTTTTCGAAGTTGTCGATGCCCATTCGTACGATCTTCTCGGCGTCTTCCAGGGCGTAATGCTCGTCAAATTCGATGTGAATCACGTTGTCCTGTTCCATCTTGGCGATGGGGTGGGTGGTGATCAGCTTGGTGTGGAAACACGCGGCCACGTTGGCCAGGTTCTGCATGATACATTGGATGTCCACCACCATGGCGTCGCAGGCGCCGGTGATGATGGCCAGTTCCTGGGACAGGAAGGTGGTGGCCGACGGAATGCCGTGGCGCTGCAGGACTTCGTTGGCCGTACAGCAGATGCCGCTCAGCTGAATGCCCTTGGCGCCCTTGGACTTGGCGTATTCGATGATTTCGGGGCGTTGGCAGACGGCCACGATCATCTCGGAGAGCACCGGCTCATGGCCATGAACGACGATGTTGACGTGGTCTTCCTTCATCACGCCCAGGTTGGCCTCGGACTGCAGGGGGTAGGGGGTGCCGAAGAGCACGTCCTGCAGGTCGGTGGCCAGCATGGATCCGCCCCAGCCGTCGGCGATGGCGGCGCGGGTACCCTGCTTCATCAGGTTTTTGTAGTCCATGTCCACGCCGATGTGGGTGCGGTGCATGATCTCGACGATTTCACGGTCGATATTGCGCGGAATCACGCCGTTTTTCTTCCATTTTTCGTACAGTGCCTCCGGGGCGCGTTTGGCGAAGAGCAGCTGTCCTTCGGCCTTGCCCCACTCGTTCATGGCCTTCTCGGCCACTTCCAGGGCGATTTCGTCGATGTCGCGATCCTTGACCTCGCCATCTTCCTCGATGGTGATCTCGACGCCCAGCCAGGGAGCGATCTGCAGCAGTTTGTTGGTATCTTTGATCCTATACGCCTCGGTCTCCTTGCGGGCCGCGCTCAAAAACACCTCGGCCACGCAACGGCCGTGGTCGGAGTGCGCGGAGGCACCACCGGCGATCATGCGGATGAAGTTACGCGCGGCGATGGTGTTGGCCGTGGCCCCGCACAGGCCCTTGCGGGTATCCTCGCCTTCGATGCCGCCCTTGGGCAGCGGCAGGCGGCAGGGGCCCATGGAACAGTTTTTACAGCAGATGCCCTGAACACCGATGTTACAGGGTTTCATCTGCACGGCGCGGTCGAATACCGTATCGATACCCATTTTCTGGGCGCGGACGATCATTTCCTGGCTGGCCGGATCGATGGTTGCGGCGATAGGATCGGCCAATTTCGGGGCCGCGGCTTTCTTCGCGACTGGTTTTTTAATTTCTGCCATCAGAGGTTCCTCCTCGTATTGGTTTTGGCAAGGGTTAGCGATTTAGTACAGCGGTACACGCCGGTGCACCCAGTTGAGCTTCGCAAGGATCTTTTCGGCTTCGCTCAGCTGTTCGGCGGCAGCGGTCATGGCAATGACCTCGTCCTTGGCACCGGTGGCATGCTGGGCCGCATGGGCCTCGCGCTCGGCGGCGCGCTTCTGGCGCAGGGCGTCTTCGGCGGCTTCGCGTTCGGCGGCAGCCTTGGCTGCGGCTTCCTTTTCGGCCTTGACTTTGGCTTCGGCGTCGGCCTTGGCCTTGGCGTCGGCATCTGCTTTGGCCTTGGCTTCAGCATCTGCTTTGGCTTTGGCGTCGGCTTCGGCCTTGGCCTTGGCGTCCGCTTCGGCCTTGGCCGCGGCTTCGGCCTTGGCTTTGGCTTCGGCTTCGGGATCAGCAGCAGGTGCGGCCGGGGCAGCGGCCGGTGCAGGTTCTGCCTTTTTCTCGGCGGCCGGTGCAGCGGCCGGTTTGGCGGCGGGCTTCGCGGCAGCCGGTTTAGCGGCGGCTTTGGGTGCGGCCTTGGCGGCTGGGGCGGCTTTCTTCTCTTCTTCCTCGATGGTCAGATCCGGTTCCGGTGCCAAACCGGCGTAGTCGATGGAAACACCTTCCAGACGTTTGGCGATGGGCGCCAGGTCGGCCAGGCTGCCACCGTCCATGGCCACATCGATATAGGCCTTGACCAGGCGAATGGACTCGGGATGACGCATGATCAGGATGTCGGAGCCGGCCAACAGGTAGGTGACCGCACCCACGGCTTCCATCAGGATGCCGCGGCGTTCCGGATCGCCCAGAGCCGGGGCCTCTTCCACGGTCTGTTTGGCTTCTTTGCACTTCCAGACCTCGTTGCCCAGGTTGTTGATCATCGGCATCTGGAGTTTGTCGTCCCCCTGGGCCATGGCCGCCATTCTGAGACGTTCCATAACCGAGTAGGAGTACTCCATCCCGTAGCCCAGGCCACCCGTGGTCGGATCGATGATGACGCGATCCATGGGCATGCCCAGGTTCTCGAGCAGAATGTTGACCTGCTTGGCCAGGTTGACGTCGATGGGAGAAGAGCTGATGATGGCGTGCCCGTAACCCATGGCGGCGGCGCCGATACCCTTGTGGTTTTTATCTTCCACCGGACCCAGGGTCAACTGAACGTCCTGGCAGTCCTCGGCGATCTGCTTGAATACCGCCTCGTCTTTCTCGTGGTTGGCCACTCCCCAAAGGATCAGGGGAACATCGCCGATGGCGCCAAGCACCTTCTTGACCGTGGCCGATGCATCCGCCGGGCTGGCGTCGTTGCCATTGGGATCCGTGCTCTTGAGCTGCAGGACGATCATTTCAGCACCAAACTCGTCCACGCATTTTTTTGCCCATGCGGCTGGATCGGATACGACATCTTTGAACGGTTCCAAGGCTGCCGCCGGCCATTCTTCGGGTTCCATGTCCCAAATTTCCATGGCAATCCTCGGTTTGTGGGGCATCTCCCCCTCAAACTGATAGAATGGATAGCAGGTCTCGCCGCCAACGGTAATGGCCTTGTCGCCCTTACCGATGGAGATCGCCTTGATCGCCCCTGCATAGGATTCTTTGTAAAATTCGAAACTCAACGTTACCTCCTTATCGGCTACCGGTTAATAATCGAGGTTATCACTATCTCTTTTTTGTGGTGGTGCGTGTCACGGCCGGAGCGCAGAAACTCGGCCTGGAACTGAGAATCTTAGGCCCCCTTTCATAATGTATTTTATATATGTAATATCTACGACGGTAGATAGAAAGCCTGGGAATAATGGGGGTGGGCATAGGGAAAGGTCGCGGCCGGTGCGATTGCTTTTTCTCGTATTCGGACAATGCCTCATCGTGTAAACAGTCCTAGGGTATGCAAATAGTGACGTATTTGTCTGCCGCGAAAATAAGTTGTAAAAATAACGAAATAGCCGTTTTGGTAAAGGCGGCTTTCCGACTCCCTGGGACGGAAAACCAGACGTCATTCTTATATCTTGGCTGGTTTATTTGTCAATAGATGAAAGTGATTAAATCCGAATTTCCTACTAGATCGTCTTCAGGCGGCGGCTGAGAAAAATGGCTGGATCGGTAAAAAAAACAAAAATGTATGTTTTGAACAAAAACCCAAAAGTAAGGCGGGGTGAGAAAGGCCGGCCATCAATGCGCCTTGGCGATGAACCCAGGTCCGGCGCAATTATTTTTTCCCGCGACCCTTAAATCGAGGGACCATGCTCACAAGGTTGAAATGACCAATGGATTTTAAATGCAGACCGGTAAGCGTTTACAGGGTGCCTTATATGCGCGGCGCCGGGCACGCCGACGTACCAGTCGTACTCTAAGTGCCCGGGAACAAAGCAGATGAGGTGCCCTGTGAACGCTTACAAAGCGAGGACGCCGGTTCTTACCAACCGGCGTCTCTCATCATCATGATCAGTTGGCCGGAGCGTTTCGATTGGTCATGCGCGCCTTGAGTCGCGGAAATTGACCCAGATCCGTATGGGGCAGGAACAGCGCGGCGATGTAGTTGTCCATATACGATGGTGTCTCGGAGAGCTCGAAGCTGGTCATGCTGCGGGTCACTTCTCCGACATCGCGTCGGATGCGGTTGGTCAGGCTGCTCATTTTGGCCCCCATCAGGGAGCTGTTGCCGATAAAGGTCACCTTCTGCGGATCGATTTCGGGCAAGAGACCAATGGTCATGGCTTTTTCCAGATCCACGTAGCTGCCGAACCCGCCGGCCAGGATGATGCGTTCGATATCCTGCATGCCCATGCCCACCTCGGCCAAAAGGGTCATGCAGCCGCTGTAGATGGCACCTTTGGCACGGATCAGGTTCTCGATGTCGATCTCGGTGATGGTGATGTCCCGGTCGATCTGTGTCTCATCGGCCCAGGCCAGCACGTATTCCCATACGCCATTGTCTTCTCGCAGACGATCGGTGGCCAGGTCACGGTTGAATTTGCCAAGGTTGTTAATCAAGCCCAATTCGAACATCACGGCGGTCATGATGATCAGGCCGCTGCCGCAGATTCCCTTGGGGCGGACATTGCCGATGGTCATGAGCATCGGTTCCCAAGTCATCGGGTCCAGTGAAAAATCCTCGATGGCACCCTTGGCCGCGCGCATGCCGAATTTGATGCCACCGCCTTCAAAGGCGGGTCCCGCACTGCAGGCGGCACAGGCCATCCAGTCCCGGTTACCGATGACGATCTCGGCATTGGTGCCGATGTCCATGAACAGGGTCAGTGGCTCGTCGAGATATAGTCCCGAGCCCATGACGCCGGCCACGATATCGCCACCCACATAGCTCGATACGGCCGGATAGACCAGGGCGGTGACATGATCTTTCACGTCCAGACCCAGATCCTTGGCCCGGATGGGCGGGTAGAGGGTGGATGCCGGCACATACGGGGCGCGCCGGATGTAGCGCGGATTGACCTTCAGAAACAGCTGGGTCATGGTGGTGTTGCCGGCCAGGGTGATGGCCGATATGTTGTCCGGGTCGACCTTGGCCCGTTTCACGATCTTATTGATGATGGTATTGATGGTGTCGGCCACGACCCGTTGCAGCCGGTCCAGGCCATCGCCTTTTTCGGCAAACACGATGCGGCTGATCACATCCTCCCCATAGCTGATCTGGCCGTTGAACTCACCGTGATCGGACAGCACCTCGCCGGTTTTCAAGTCGATCAGCTGACCATAAATGGTCGTCGTGCCGATGTCCATGGCGATGCCGTAGTTGTGGTCGGTGGTATCGCCGGGCTGGACATTGATGATTTCGGTTTTGCCACTTTCTATGATTGGCCGGGCCAGGGTGGCGGTTACCCGGAACCCGTCTTCACGCAGCACGTCGGGAATTTTGCGGATTACCGGCAGGCTGACCGTCATACGGTGTTCATCGTGGTGAAGTTTCAGGTGGCTGACCAGACGGGTCACGTCGGGCAGATGATCCTGGTTGTTCGGTTCGGGAAGCTCGATGTAGATTTTCTCGACCGGCGGCAGAAACAGGCCCTGTTCCTTGAGATCGTTCAGATCCTTTTGTTGGATACGCGCCGTGCGGCGCGGGACGTAGCTTTGGCGCAGCACGCTGGCATCGATGGTCGACTCGACGGGCACGCGGATGGTCACATCTCCGGTGACGGTGGATCGGCAGGCCAGGCGAACCCCCTTGTCGCGATCTTCCGGGCTAATCTGTTCACTCAACCCGCCTTCCAGCGTGCCTTCTTCGACGATCACGCGGCACTTGCCGCAGACCCCTTCGCCACCGCATGAGGCATTGATATGCACGCCGGCATCCATGGCCGCGCGAATTAATTTCTCACCGTCGTTTACCTGTATCTCCCGGTTATGGGGGAGAAATGTAATCGTATGGGCCATCAGTCGATTTCCTCCATTTCTTGGTTCATGGACAGCTCTCTCCACAGTCGCCTGGGCAGCGGCGGCCATACAATTGACGGATTGGGTGCAGATCGGTTAAATTCGCACATCAAGAATTCTTTTATCATTGTAGCCCTTTGCTTGCAATGAATTGTCACAGGAATGCCAGAGCAACCGCATTTTGATCGATTTAGCTCTTCGCGGGCATGGCCCGCGTTTACACGCAGCCATGGCTTCGTCACGCAGGTTTTTTATGGGAGCTGGCCATGCCTGCGACCTTATCTGTTCCTATTCATTTCTAAATATGGGAACCCTGCACCGGCTGACCGTTCATGTCCCTGGATCGGTTTTGGGAAAATTTTTAAAAAGGTAATCCATGCTTGACAGTCACGCACATATCTGTGATTCGGTTTTCGACGATGATCGCGGTGCAGTACTAACGCGGGCCGACGCGGCCGGTGTCTCGGCCATCATCGCCGTGGGCGAAAATCTATCGGATGCCCATAAAAACATGGACCTGGCCCGACGGTATCCGATTCTCAAACCGGCGGCAGGCCTTTACCCGACGATCCTCGATCTGCACCAAGCCGAGGAATTGATCCAATTCATCCGCCACAACCAATCCCAATTGGCGGCCATCGGTGAGGTCGGATTGGATTACTGGGTCGTGACCGATGACCGGGAAAAAGCACGTCAACGTGAGATTTTTCGCCAATTCATCGCCTTGTCCAACGTGCTGGATCTACCTCTCAATGTTCATTCCCGCAGTGCCGGTCGGCACGCGGTGGCTCTTTTGCTGGACAATCATGCTCAGCGGGTTCAAATGCATGCCTTTGACGGCAAAGCCAGTGCCGCGCTGCCGGCGGTGGAAGCGGGCTACTTTTTCTCAATCCCGCCATCGCTGGTCCGTTCCCGTCAGAAACAGAAACTGGTTAAGCGGCTTCCCCTATCCGCGATTCTGGTCGAAACGGACAGCCCCGTACTGGGACCCGAGGCGGGAAAACGCAATGAACCCGCCAACCTGATGGTCGCCATCCAGGCGATTTCGCAAATCAAAGGGGTGCCGGTCGAGGATGTCGTACAGGCAGTTGACCGGAACGCCCGGCGATTATACGGCCGCGTGCTGGAATGATTCCCTTTCGTCCAACAGCCGCCTCACGGTTGTGGCCAGATCGTTCATGACGACCGGCTTCATGATAAACGCTCGGATTCCCAGTTCTTTGGCCTTCTTATCGTTGATGCTTTCACTGAAGCCCGTGCATAATACAATGGGCAGTTCGGGTTTGATGCCCATGATTTTTTGGGCCAGCTCGGCACCGGTCAATTTGGGCATGGTCATGTCGGTCACCACCAGATCCACCGCATCAATGATCTCCTGGAATTCTATCGTCGAGGGGAAAGAGGCGCGGAGCAGCTTGACGGTCTCTTTGACCAAGGGATTGACTTCGATGGGACGTTTTTCGTTTTCATCCTGCCGGCTGAAGGTGAGAATCTGTTTGATCAGATCCTTGGCCCGGTGGCTGGCGCGTATCACTTGTTGGAGGTCGTCGCGGTCCTTGGCGCCGGGTGGGAGATTGCTCAGGGTAAGCTCCGTGTACCCCATGATGGGCATGAGGATATTATTGAAATCGTGGGCGATTCCTCCGGCCATGGTGCCAAGGGCTTCCATTTTTTGGGATTGCATCAACTGTTTGGCCAGATTCTCTTTTTCGATTTCGTTTTTCTCCAACCGTTCCAGACATTCCGCCCAGGTTCCGAACACATATTCGATAGGCCATCTTCAATTTTATTCAAATTCAAGGCTTAATTAGCGATTGTGACGGAATTAACCCAATCTTTAACAGGCGCTAAAAGCGGTGGGAGGAGAAATGGTTACATCCGGGCAGGAGCGGCCAGCGGTCAGTGGGTCGCGTCCGACCGCTGGTCTTTGTGGGGGGCGTTATATAACCGGATGGATACTATTTGACGCGTCTGATTCGGTAGGTGGTCTGCAGTTCGTCCCAGATTTTGCGCAGGACGGCCCGGCTGGTTTCATCCTCGTCGCCGGTTAGCTCGTCGAACACCTCGTCGAGCCGTGTTTCCGAGGCCGGGTTGGTATTGGCGAGGGCGGCCTTATCTTTTAGAGACATGTCGGTTAGGATTTCCTGCACAATCATATCGATGTTGATGGGTTGCATGGTACTCGTCATCCTTTCCATTTTTACTGTGGGTGACGGCCTCCTGATGCAGAACAAGAGACGGTCGATACGGGTGCGAGCATACCGGCTGAAGCTTGCACTAAACTGACAGCAGGATTATCAAATGGTAATTTTTTTCGGGTAACTGGTGAAACACGAACCGACAATGAATATTGTAGAAACCTGGAACCGTTAACGGAACGATGCTATGCTAAGCGCTTGTTGGTGCCGATACCGGCTTAAATCCGCATGGACAATGCGTTCATCTCCGCCTAAATAGGCAACGTCGTTTACGATCAATCACAAAAAAACAAGGACGCGCCATGATTGTACCCAGTAGTGAAAAATATGCCTTTGAAACCGGTGTCTATCGTCCACCCAGCGAAGGCGGCAGCAATTCTTTGTTGATTCGTTTGACCCGCAATTGCCCCTGGAATCATTGCACTTTTTGCGGCATGTACAAAACCGAGAAATTCCAGGTCCGATCGGTGGCCGAAATCGAGCAGGACATCGATGCCATGGCAGCCGTGCGCGATGACATGATGACGCTTTCACGACAATTGGGTCTCGGCGGTGAAATCAATCACCAGGCCGCCATCGCCCTGATTGAAAAAAATCCCTGGTTGAACAGTCATCAAGGCTTTGCCATGTTGTACCATTGGCTTATCTCCGGCGCCAAAACCGTGTTTTTGCAGGATGCCAACAGCCTGATCATGAAGACAGACCACCTGATCGCGGTGTTGACAACCCTGCGCCAGACATTTCCCTCCATCGAGCGGGTCACCACCTATGCGCGATCCAAGACGATTGCGCAGAAATCACTCGCCGACCTCAAGGCCATTCGTCGGGCCGGGCTGGATCGATTACATGTGGGATTGGAGAGCGGGGACGACACGGTCCTGGAAAAGATCAAAAAAGGCGCTACCGCCGACATTCATATCAAAGGCGGGCGAAAAGCCCTTGAGGCGGGCTTTCAACTCTCGGAATATTGGATGCCCGGTCTTGGCGGAAAAGCCCTGTGGCAAGACCATGCCCGCAACACGGCTCGGGTACTCAGCGCCATCAACCCTCACTATATTCGCTCCCGTCCCCTTCGTCCTTGGAGCGGCACCCCCCTTGCCCGGGACGTCGTCGAGCGGCGCTTTGAACTGTTGACCCCCAGCGAACAGCTCGAGGAATTGCGACTGACCATGCAGGAATTGTCGATTACCGGCCGGGTGTGCTTCGACCATGCCGGGAATTTTTGGCGAAACCCGCAGGGCGGGCTTTTGTTCAGCCAAAGCTACGAAGGGTACCAATTCCCAGAAGAGAAACAGCGGGTGCTGGATTTGATCGATGACGGACTGAAGCGGTCATGAAAAATAGGAATCGATTCAAATGCGGTTACCCTGAATCGGCCTTATCCCTTCATTGACGGTTTCGTGAACAGTTCGATATCGGCGTTACGCTTCGTCCTTTATTGATGAACCCGTAAAAAATGCCGCTCTCGTCATGCCGGGCTTGACCCGGCATCCAGATCTTATTGAAATGACTGGATAGTGCTAAAGATTCACTTCGTGCCCGGTCTACGCCGGAATGACGCCAAATTGAAATTTTCGACTTTTTTCGAATCTGTCTTCATTGATATTTTAAAACCTGGTTTCTCCACCTCGTATACCGGTAAGAGGGATTGTCGCATCGTAGATACCCATCCGCTGTATTTACCAGACTCGACAATTGATGAATGGCGTCTATATTAGGATCCGTAAACGGTACGTGTTGTTATGTTGTTTTTGTCCATCCAAAGCAGGGGCCAATTACCATGATCGACATTTTGAAACGATTTTTCGGTGCTAACGGCGACAGTGAAACCGCGACCCACTCGGACAACGAACGGAATATGAACGTGGCCGTTTGTGCGTTGTTCCTCGAAATGGGGCGTATTGACGCCACTTTTACCCAAAAGGAAATGATGGCGGTGGTGGAGATCCTGACCGATAAATACGGTCTTACCCGGGGAGATGTGGATATTCTAATGGCCGAAGCGGACCGCGAATTGGAAGAAAGTGTCGATCTGTGGCAGTTCGCCAGGGTTATCAATGATAATTTCAGCAATGCAAAGAAAGAAAAATTGATCGAGCGGCTTTGGCGGGTCGTCTATGTCGACGGTAAAATGAATGAACACGAGCATTATCTGATGAACAAGCTTTCCAACCTGCTGCGTCTTTCCCACAAGCAATTAATCGATGCCAAGCTGAAGGTCCTGCACGGCAACTCCAGGCAAAACTGATTGATCTCCGAATCGTTCTTGACTAAATTGCTGCCGTTGACGATCCCATCGGTCTAGGTTAAGGATGGGCGCATTTGCCCATTTTCCGATAGGCATGATCCCCCATTCTGATCGGGTATCGATCACCCATTGCGAAGGAGAAGCTGAAGATGACCACCAAGACCATTTGCGGAATTGATTTCGAGCAGTTTGTATATGACATGGAAGACTTTCACGGCGCCCGGGCACCGGGTATCATCGTCGGCGCCCTGATGCTGGACACGGTCCTCGAGCAGGTGCCGGATTCACCCGATTTGGTGATCACCGTCGAGACATTTACCTGTCTGCCGGATGCGGCCCAGGTGCTGACGTCCTGCACGACCGGCAATGGCCGGCTGAAGGTCTATGATTGGGGGAAATTCGCCCTCACCGCCTACAACCGGGAAACCATGCAGGGCATTCGGACCTGGGTCATTGCGGATGCGGTTCCCAAATGGCCCCTGATCAACGATTGGTTCAATCCTTCCCAAAGGATCGGGGACTCCCCTCGTTTCGATGATCTGGTGCCCGTTTTCTTCCAGGCCCGCGACGAACTGATCGGTGTGCGTGATGTTCGCATCGTCGGCGCGGACCATGGGTTCAAGAAGAAACAGACCGGTATCTGTGAAAAGTGTGGTGAATCGTACAGCCTCAGATGCGGCCCCGTATGCAGCGCTTGCCAGGGCCAGGGGTATTACGAGTAAGGGCTTACGAACTGCACGACAACATCGAGCAACCGGGCCGGTGGCGCGCCCAGTCGGGGCGTTTGGCGGCGAATTCTTCTTTTCCGGGCTGCTCGTCGTAGGGGCGGCGCAAAAGCTCGAGCAATTCATGGATCATTGAAAAATCACCCGCTTCGGCTTTGTCGATGGCCACTTGGGCCAGGTAGTTGCGCAGCACATACTTGGGATTGATGGCATTCATACGCCGGCGGCGGGATTCCAGGGACGCACCATCCTGACGGGTGCGCGCCACATAGCGCCGGATCCAGTCGGCGGTTTGGCGCCGCAGTCCAGAGGTGAGTTGATCCGGAATGTAATAGGCCGCCATCAGGGGCGCCAACAGGACGCCATCGTCCTTTTCCCCGTCAACCTGCAGCGGGTCCTCGAGATCGGCCAGGCGACGGAAAAAAATGGTCATGTCCGTTTCGGCCTGGGGAAGGATCGCGAACAGATCATTGATCAGCCTTTCATCGGTGGTCGGATCAAAGTGGGTAAACCCCAGCTTGCCGACCATCATTTCCCGCCAGCCGGTCTGATAGCGGTGGATGAAGTGATCCAGAGCCGTCTGCAAGGGGTCGACTTCACCAATCAAAGGAAAAATGGCATTGGCCAATTGGGCCAGGTTCCAATGGGCAATGGCCGGCTGGTGACCAAAACGGTATCGTCGCCCCCCGGCATCGGTCGTGTTGGGCGTCCAATTGGGATCGTAATTTTCCAACCACCCATAGGGGCCGTAATCGATGGTCAGACCGAGGATGGACATGTTGTCCGTGTTCATCACCCCATGTACGAATCCCACCCGCATCCAGTGAACGATCATTTCCGCGGTGCGGCGACACACTTCATCGAACCAACGCGCATATGTCTGGGCTGCAGGCTTGCCCAGATGGGGAAAATCGGTCGTTAGGACATAATCCATCAGCTTTTTCAATATATCCATTTCTCCCCGGGCGGCATGAATCTGGAAATTGCCGAAACGAAGGAAGGATGGGGCCACCCGACAGACCACTGCACCAGGTTCCAGTTTGGGATGACCGTCGTAAAACATGTCCCGTTCGACCTGTTCCCCGGTCAGGGTCAGGCTCAAGGCGCGGGTGGTCGGCACTCCCAGGTGAAACATGGCTTCACTGCACAGAAATTCGCGGATCGACGAACGCAACACCGCCAGGCCATCGGCCGTGCGCGAATAGGGGGTGGGACCGGCGCCCTTGAGTTGCAACATCAAGCGGTCCCCACGGGTGTTGATCGTATCACCCAGATTGATGGCCCGGCCATCACCCAATTGGCCGGCCCAGTTGCCGAATTGATGCCCGCCGTAACACATGGCAAAGGGTCGCATGCCCGGCAGGAGTTGGTTGCCGGTGAATACCCGGACAAATTCCTCGGACTGGCAGACGTCATCCGATAGATCCAGCAGATCGGCCACCTCCCGTGAATAGGCCACCAGCCGTGGTGCCTTTACCGGGGTCGGTTCGACAAAAGAGTAGCATGCGCCCGGTACCTGACGCCGGCGATTGACGGGATCGGGATCGCCGGGCAGCCGGTCGGTGAATCGGCTGTCGAACCTTAGCCGATCAAGGCGCCCGGATGGTTTGCGGATCGATTGCCCGGGATCGATCGCGCCGGTTGATTGCATCGTATTCATGGTAAGCATCCTTTCTCCATCGGGACCATTGCATTCAGCGCCAATCTCAGGGTGGTGGTGAACAATGCCGGTCAACAAATGGATGCATGGTTGGTTTTGTGGTTTCCAAAAAGGGTAAGCATTGATTGGTTGATGGCAATCTTAGCGAACGAATTGATGCGGTGTGGCAGAAGGGGTGTTGGTATCGAAGGGAGGGGACGGTCATGTCCGAAAGGACTACCGTTCCTAACTTTTCATTCAGGCTTCTGACTTCTGTAGTTTCGTCTGGATCACAGTGTATCCCCTTTCCAGGGGATACCCACGGCCGGGCAATCTGTGAACCCGGATTTTTTTTTATGGTGAACTATTCGGGCGGTGCGCCGCGGTGGTGGGGCTTATCCGGCATGTTTCTGCCCTCCTGGTCAGCGTCGTCCGGATGATCGGGTTGATCTTCCGGGGCGCTCTCTGTGAATTCGTCTTTTTCATCGGGCGGTTCGTTTTCTGGCTCCATGGCCGGTTCTTCTACTTCCCGATTTTCTTGGGGTGGGGCGGCGAAGGAGACGCCGCCTGAACTGCCCGGTGTGGCCTTGCCATACACCTTGATAACGACGATGTTGTCGGCCTCCCAGAGAATCGTATGGTTCAGGCTGCGCAACAGGCGTTTGAGCCCCTTTTCCAGGGGCAGATTGTTGATATTGGCACTAACGATGTGGTCTTCCCACTGCGGTGTCAGATTGAACTGGTAGCCGGTTTGCTGTTCAATGGCATCCAGGACATCGACCAACGGTTCGTTCTTGACGGTCAGGTGGATTATTGGATCCGATGGCTCTGCCTGTGCCAGGACAGGCTGAATCGCATTGCTTCCCCAACCCAAAAGAATAACCACGCAAACGATTAGACGCACAATTGAATTCATACAACCACCAAGCACTTGGGGTTCCCAGCCGTGGGCTGGTGAAAGTTATAGTGTTTGATTATATACACCGCTTCGACGAATAATGCGCGTATCGCTTTTCTTTAATCTATTTTATCCGTGTTCTCAACGATTGAATGGTGACGGATTCGTAAAAAGCATTTCCAGGCCACCTTTAGCCACTTATCCAGCGAAAAGAAACGCGTTTGTTGGATATTTTGACGAATCAGTAGAAATCAGGGAAAAGCTTTTTATAAAAGTACCTTGCAAAGGTTTTTGTTCAACGAGTTTCTTGGAAGTCCGACATCGGGCAAATTGGCCATTTCTGGATGGGTAATAATTAGTGTTTCGCCACCTTTCGTATATAGTCACGAACATAATGGGGGAGATCACCAGTTTTCAGGTAGTCGGAAAAGTCGGTGTCGGCCAGTTCTGGCCCCAACGTCCATGTGGACGCGGCCCGTTTGAATACCTCGTGTTCGCTGATGCCCTGGTTGCGGGCGTGGTTCCACAGCCGTTCTTCGTCGGTCAGCGGCCTGCGTTTGGACCAGTACCGGTCCAAGCGTCGCATGATTTCGAAATAGGCGATGGCGGCCAGGAACCAGAGCAGCATCGACCAATGAAAGGTAAACCCGTTTTCCATGGCAAGATCCCGGTTTTCTTTTTATGCTGAAAATAAGGCTGAACACTTGAAAATCAAAATCCATCAAACGCTTCTGTTTAGGCTCAACACTTTGACATTATTTGAATTGTAGGCTATTCGTATGGATTGTTTCTCAGAATAACAGAATACTACCTATGATAACCATTTTGGGCTTTAAATTAAACCGAGAGGAATCTGAAGATGAAAAGCTATCGCAAAGAACTCTGGTTCGAGGTCCCCACCCGCCGGGCGTTTATCAATATCACCGGTGAAGTCCAGCACTGCATCGACGAAAGTGGAGTAAAAGAAGGGCTGGTACTGGTCAATGCCATGCACATCACGGCCAGTGTGTTTATCAACGACGACGAATCCGGTCTGCACCACGATTACGATGTGTGGTTGGAAAAACTGGCCCCCCATGAGCCGGTGTCTCAGTACTACCACAATGTGGGAGAAGATAACGCCGATGCGCATATGAAGCGGCAGATCATGGGCCGCGAGGTGGTGGTCGCCATCACCGATGGACACTTGGATTTCGGTACCTGGGAACGCATTTTCTATGGCGAGTTCGACGGGCGAAGGAAAAAGCGGGTACTGGTGAAGATCATCGGAGAATAAGAAAACCGAGGCTCCTGTTATTCATCACAGGGGCCCCGATTATTGATCGGGTGGTGCGCTAAGTTGACTTTTTTACATTTTTGGCTTCTGGTCCGCGGTCACTCTCCTCCACATCGAACATGACCGCATCTCCCTCGGAAAGCGTCTTGAACCCTTGCATGTCAATGGCCGAAAAGTGGACAAAAATATCTCGACCTTGATCCTCGTTAATGAAGCCATACCCCTTTTTGTCATTGAACCATTTTACAATCCCGTTCGCCAAAACACTGACCTCCTCTTCTCGGTAGTTCTCCCCCCAAAATGCTCCCTTGCCCTTGCAGACGATACTCCGGCACATGGAAAAATACCGCTCAGAAGATATCAGATCAGATGTTGCTGCGGCCAAGATATCATCCGCAAATTTTTCTAACTTCTATATCTCTCCTTGTCAAGAGAAAAGCTACATCGGAAAGCGTTGAATATCCGCCTTTTCCTTTATTTTTTCGATGTATTCACCAACCATTTTCTCTTCTTGCTGCCGGCGCAGACGGATGGAAATGTCTTCTTTAACGTCATTGAAAGCCAGTTGCTGGGCGGCTTGGCGCTCGGTAACACGAATCAGGTGATAACCGAAACGGGTTTCTACCACATCGCTGACCTGTCCGGGCTGCAGTGAAAACGCGGCCTCGGAAAATGGCTGAACCATTTGTCCGCGGGTGAAAAATCCCAAATCACCCCCTTTGGCCTTGCTGGGGCAATCGGAATACTCCATGGCCAGGTTGGCAAACGGCTCACCATTATCGATGCGCTGTTTGAGCGATTGGATGGATGCCAGGGCCTCGGCCTTTTTCGCCTCATCGGCATCCTCCGGAACCTGGATCAAAATGTGAGAAGCCTTGACCCGCTCCGGCCGGTGAAAAATATCGGGGTGCTCGTCATAGAAGGCGCGAACCTGCCCGTCGGACACGCTAATGCCATGGGTAACCTTTTTATCGATCAGCTCCTTGATGGCCAGCCCGTTTTTAATCTGGTCCTTCAGCCGCGCTTCGGTGTACCCCATCTGATTCAGTGCCCCCTGATACAGGGTTTCGTCTTTAAAACCGGCTTTGAATTTATTAAGCGCCTGGGCCACTTGACTGTCCCGGACGGTGATTTTCTCGGATTCCACCTGTTGCAGTAAAAGGGCACGATTGATCAGCGTCTCCCGAATGTTGCCTTCATAACGTTTCAGCTCTTCGGCATTCAGGTGACGTCCCTGTTGAGACAGTTTCAGGGCGACCATTTTCATCTCTCGGTCCAGGTCATGGCGCGTTACGGTGGTTTGGTTAACCACGGCGATTTTCCCGTCGGAAGGAGTGGCGGCGGCATAACACACCGACACGCCCAGAGCGAAGGCCATGGCGACGACGAGGATAGCCAACGCGGTTTTTGTTGCATGCATGATCATTGTTTTCTCCTTACATAATATATCGATTAAAAGCCCAGGGACTGGCCGATCAAAAAGACACTGATATCGGTCAGTATGGGGCGGCGATGCAAGATTGTGGTGACGCGGCAGATCCGCTGAAGAGCATTGCAGTCATTGCAAACGCCACTTTCGGCACAAGGGGTGTTCATATTCAGGCTTTTGGCGCGCATGGGGCCGGCCACCAGGCGGATGCGGTTCATCGCGCTGTCCAGATCCGGGGTGACCTTGTTCATGCCGGCGACGATGATGACCTTGCGCGTGCCGAAGGTCATGGCATTGGTCCGATTCCCGATGCCGTCGACATTGACGATCTCACCGGTCAGGGAAATCGCGTTGGCGCTGCAGAAGAAACAGTCACAGCGGCCCTGGGCCAAGCGGATATCGAGGTCCTGATCCTTACTCAGGTCGGGTTGCCAGTGATCGTGAATCGTCTTGCCCGCGTCCTTGAGCGCGTCCATCACGCCTATCGCGCGGGTGGTGCTGGATCCGCCGAAACCAAAGGATGCATAAGGCGCGACCATGTCGAGGATTTGGGTTGCCGCCGTGGCAATATCGTGTGCGAAATGCGCGTCGAAATCGTGCTTGATCAGATTCTTTACACAACGCTGGCCTGTCTTTTCCCATAACCACTGCTGGATGGCATCCGCCATTTTATTCTCCTTGCTGGTTGGGGCGGGTGGTTCCCTTCATACTCACCAGTTCGCCGGTAAATTCCCCCACCACTACCTTGCTGGCCAGCTTGACGGGCAGATGGCGATCATCGGTGGTCACCCACAGCTGGATACTGGCATCCGGGCTTTTTTCGAATACGCCACCCACATGCGCTAAATTGGGCTCGATCAACCAGGTATCGAAGGAACCCGCCGGCACGGTTATCGTTTCTTGGCGAATGACATTGGCGATGCCCATGACGTGCTTTTTGCCGTCGGTCACGGGCCGTTGAATGGGCCTGCTAACGGCCAGGTCGACGGAGCGCGACCAGTAAAAAATGGACAGCGGGTCAAAGGTGCCGGTGGTGATCGGGATCGGTTTGCCGACTTCGTGCCGGTTGATTCCCCGATTGATGTATTGGGCGGTCATTTCATCCCAATCAAAGGATACGGTGATGTCTCGCCGGCTGTCGCCCTCATGTTGTTTTTTGCGGTACAGCAGTGATTGCTGCAAGTTCATGTCGGCCCAGGCGTCGATACGATCGCGAACCATATAGAAGACGTCGACAAAGGCATTGGATCTTGCGGTGAGAGCGAAATGATAGGCATTGCGCCCGGCCATGTGTTCAAGCGGCAATATTTCCAACACCGCCTCACCAGCGGGAATAATGGTCCATTTGAGCACAAAGGTCAAGCGTTCACCGGGTTTGAATGCCATGGGGGGCATTGTCGTCTCACTGGCCTGGGCCATCGAAATAAAAGCCCAGCCCAGGGCCAATCCCAGCAGTATCACGTGCATCCCTCGGCAAAGCAGGTGGTAACGGGCCGGCCGATTGCCTTTTCGATGCCACGGCCAACTGAAATTACAGGGCAAACATTGCATCGATGCGCCTTCACTGACCATCGGTGGGTGTGGTTGTCGCCGACGCCATTGTACGGCGGTGGTTGCGTGTCCATTGCCAAAGGCGATAGAGGCTGGTAAACACCATCGCGGTAATCAGCCGGGGAATCCACAACCAGAAGGGATGGACGCCCAACGGTAAAAAAAGTGCCGGATCTTCTATCATGGCATGATTGATACCGATGGAGATGTGCAATGCCTTGAGCTTTTCCGGTGATAGTCCGCGTGCGTCGACCTCTTCCACAATCACGGCACCGCCTTAGGTGATCCCGAATACCGCCGCCGTCAACCACAGCATGCCGACCTGCCGATCCAGGCCGATCACACCGACCAAGGGCTCGATGATGCGAATCATGCGGTCGATCAGATGAAATTGTCTGAGGATTTCCATGACGATCATCAGGCCGGTGATGATTATCAGGATCTTTAAACTCAGCATGGCCATTTCCACCGTCCATCCCTTTAGGGCCGGCCAAAATGAAAGGTGGGCGGCGGCGGTTTCCAGACCGGACAGGTGTTGGGTGGGTGCCGATCCGATCAGCCATCCCAACACGATCACGGTCACCACGGCGGCCGCCAATCGAACGATCGTGGCGATCCATGGAGGGCATCCGGATCGGTGTTGGATCAATGCCTCTTGAATCAGGTTGTGGGCGATGAGCAGAAAGACCGCCACCAGCGTCATTTGCTCTACGGTGAAGGGCAGTACGCTCATGGCCGCGATGGCACCGTAAATTCCGGTCAGCAGACCCACCAGCAAGGGAAGGGCGGCCATGGCGGGAAGGTGGATGAGACCCATCAAGGGCTCGAGTACCCCATCCAGGCGGTGAAGCCAGCCGGAATAATCCAGTCCAAAGGTGGCCAAAGAAACCGGGAGAATGATTTTCAGCATCCAGATAAAGCCCCGCCATCCTTTGATGGCGCCACGTCGCGTGGCAATCGTGATGGGATGTGGAGAGGGTATCATGTCGTCCTGTCGGGTCAGGGTCAGGGCATCAGGTAAAACCCCAGGGCGGGATCGTCCAGGTCTTTGGCGTGAAAAGATACGCCCACATCGAGTCCGTTGACATTGCGGACAATGACGCGTTTTTCGATAGAGGTTCGATTGCGGTCATCCAGGTTGAATTCAACCTGTAGCTCGGCGCCGATGGGAAAATCACGGGGAACAGTGGTCTTGAATTTCAGTCCGCTCATGGAAAGATCCACAATTTTCATCAGTCCCGTATCGATGGGCCCATCGATTCCCATCAGGATGAATTTGCCCGGCAGATTGGTGGATTTCCGGTATTGCCGGCGTTTTTCCAATTGGCACCGAAACCGGTTGCCACAAACGCAGGTACAGTTGATGGTTATTTTTTTAGGACTGGTGACATATTGGCTCACATCCGCCGTTTTTGCCTCGCCACATTGGGGGCACCGAAACGTGGCGGTGTTGTTGCTGGAAATATAAACCGTCTGGTCCATGGGCGAATTCTCCAGCCGGGGCACGATCAATCATCCGATGGCCCCATGAGATGCGGATTGCGGATTTTCAGAATCTCGGGGCGGTAGCTATTGTCCTTGGCCAAACGGCGACCGGCAATACGAATAACCACAAACGCCAATCCGAAGAACAAAAAGGCGAACAAGGCGGCCATGGCCGATGGATCCGAACCACGCGTCTGGGCGATGTGCTGCCCGAGAAGTGCGCCGGCCAGCATGGCCAGAATGGGAAAAATATACAGCAAAAAAGTCGCTTTGAGCAACGATGTTGTTTTGAAGTTGAGCAGGATATGATCCCCCACGCGGGCGTCGGCGGTGTTGATGGCTTCCACCTCCATCTCCTTGCCGCTGGCCTCGCCTTGGCAGGCGTGGCGGGATGAACAGGATTCACAAGCGCTGGACCGCGTGGTTCTTACCCACGCTTTTCCAGGGGTGTTGATTTTAAAAACAATACCTTCTTCGGTGGCCATGTCTGTTTCTCTTTTTACGGTTGTGCGCCTGAACCGGGTTTCTGGTTTAAGGGCAGGCACAGGGGCCTGCAGGGTTTTGTTTAGGGCAGGCACGGGGGCCTGCCCCCCTACGAATCATAAATCAGGCGTTGACCGTTTCCTTGATCGGTTCTACGGAATCTTGAATTCCTTCGTGTTGGTAACAAATCAGCCCACAATTGAGGCACCGTGCAGCCTCTGCCTGGGCGGTGGCCGTGTCGAATCCCTTTTCCAGTTCCATGAGCTGCTCGATGTCCCGGCGCTCGGCCAGAGGCATGATTCGGCGCTGACTGGCAGGCACGGATTCCACATGATCCACATTTTGAACGACCGCATCCGGTTTGATGACGTTTTCCGGCAGGTCGAAAGGAATATCGTAAATCAGTTTGTGTACCGTGGCGGCGGCCCGGCGTCCGGCGCCAATGGCTTTGATGGCGCCGCTGAAGTCCGTTAGCGCATCTCCCTTGGCAAACAATCCCGGTTCGCCGAACTGCGCCGGATGTTTGTACGGGGGAACGGCCGTCCAGGCTTGCGATTCGCCCTCGTTTTCTTCCGTTGGCCGGGTGAAGATCAATTCGGGAAAACGCCCGGCGGAAAAAACCAGGGTTTGGGCCGGCAGGGGGGTGATCTCTCCGGTCGTCGCATCCAACAGGTCGATGGTATTCAGCGCATCGCCTTCACCCGACAGACGGACGATGCCGCCGCCGGTCAGGATTTGCGCGCCAGCCTCGGTCAGTGCCGTGGCGATCGCTTCTTCGGGATGGTCGCGGAAAATGAAGGTTATGTTCTGGGCGCCCAATTCGCGGGCCTTGGCCAGGCTCTGGCTCGCCAACCCTTCGCCCCCGACAATCACCGTATTCGCTCCGCAAGTTACCGCTCCGTGTCCGTCCTGACCTGAGCGCATGAGATCGATCAGCAGATACCCGCCCGGCAACGGTGTTTCGACGGTTTTCTCCGCGCCACGCGCCAGGCGGCTGTCCCAACCGCCGGTAGCCAAAAATACGGCTTCGTAACCCTCGCTCAAGAGACCGGCGACGGTGACTTGGCTGCCCAGCATTTGTCCGGTGCGGGCCTCCACGCCCATTTCCAGTATTCCGTCGATGTCCCACTCGAGGATATCGGCCGGCAGGCGGTATTTGGCGATCGCCGAATTCAGCAGTCCGCCCAGCCGGTCCGTGCCTTCGTATACCGTGACACCGTGGCCGAGCCGTGCGGCGAAAAAGGCCGTCGAGAGTCCCTCGACACCGCCGCCGATGACCGCGACGCGTCGTCCGGTATCCGGTGCCTTGAACGGCTGAGAGCGCTCGCCCTGGGACCGTTCGTAGTCGGCGGCAAAGCGTTTGAGAAAGTTGATGGCCACGGGTTCGTCCACATATTGGCGGCGGCAGTCGTTTTCACACGGTCGTGGGCAGATTCTGCCGATGACCGTGGGAAAGGGATTGCGTTCCTTGATGGTTTGCACGGCCCCGGGGTAGTCCCCATCGGCAATTTGTTCGATATAACGGCTGATGTTGATGCCCGCCGGGCATGCCCGTTGGCATGGCGTGGTGCAGTCTTCGGTGGTGTACTCTTTGAGGATTCGCCGGGTAACCGAGGAGAGGGTGATGATGTGTTTGGGGCAGACCCGTTCGCAGGTGCCGCAACCCGTGCATTTGACTTCATCCACCACGGGCAGCCCGTTGGGTCCCATGGTAATGGCGCCGAACGGACAGGCGGCGGCACAGGTGCCCAGCCCCAGGCAGCCGATATTGCAGACCTTCATGCCGCCGGACAGCAGGGCGGCGGCGCGGCAGTCGTTCAGCCCGTCGTATTTGTATTTAACATCTGCATCCGCCACACCATAGGTGCATCCGGGAAGGGCGATGTCCGGCTCTTTGGCCTCCACGCTCACGCCGAGGATAGCGGCAATGGCCAGGGCCGTTTCGTCACCGGCCGCCACGCATGAGTTGGGAGAGGCCTTACCGGCCACGATGGCTTCAGCATTGGCACTGCATCCCGGCATGCCACAACCGCCGCAATTGGCTCCTGGCAGAACATCTTCGATGGCGACGATTTTCGGATCCACATAGACATAAAAAATTTTGGAGGCCAGCGCTAGGCCGATCCCCACTACGAGTCCCAATCCACCCATCAAAATAATCGCTATGGTCATTTCCTCACTCCCCCTGTTCCGCATTTGCATCCAAGATCCATCGTTACCGGACGAATCGACCGGCCCAGGATCGATGCAACCATCGCCTCCATGCCGTGTTGGGTCTTTTCGGAATGGAAAGCAGAATTAACATGGGGTGTCGAACCGGCGTTGTGATTGCAGGCCAGACACTCGCTCCATTTTGTATTTCGCGTCTAAAGGAATCAGCGGCACCCGTTGTTCGTAGGCGGTTGCTACCAGGATCCGTCCAATCCCCGAATGCCGTTCATGTACAGTCGACCACAGGCCACGAACAAGGAATAGTCCGTTACCATCAGGGGAATTCGAAAAGACTTGGCCATTTCGATGAATTCTTTGGGTGGGTTTTTACCCCTGACGATAACGATGGCACCCACACCAACAATTTTTGCGGTTCGGATGACGTGGTCGGTTGTGACACCCGTTAGCAGCGCACATCCCTTGGCGGCTGCAGCCAACACATCGTCCATCAAGTCCGCTGCACCACCGGCGACGATAACGGTTTCAAGCTGGTCTTCACCGCATAGTACGTTGGCTTTCAGGATGTCTTTGATCTCGGAAATTTTCATTGTCATTGTTTCGTACAGAAAAAGGTTATCGGTTAAACTCCCGCAGCGGGAGTACTTTGCGGGTATTGCTAGTGTTCCCGTGTTTATCGATGATCGTATTGATTCGTGACCCCATGTCATCGTTGATGTCAGGATGGCTCGGATGGTGATCGTGGGGCATGTTGTCAACACTCCTATGACGGCCGTGGTTGCGGCAGGCGTCCAGACCGTAAATGACCGCGTGTAGACATTTCATAATTGCATGAAAATGTCAACGATATCATGGCCGTCAGTGTGCGTTGCAGAGTGCTTGACGGTGCCCCGGCGGCTGTTCTATAACACTTTGAAAGCCTGCTCTTGATCAATCCCGTCAATCTTACGCTGACCAGAAACACCCATAGCGATTCTATAATGTAACATCGGAGGCGTCCCTTGAAGCAACTGCAAGAACATGTTCATGAAGCGGTTACCTTTTTATCGGCAAGGCTTAACCTTTCGCCGTGCATCGGCGTGATCACCGGTACCGGACTGGGTAATGCCGTCGGGGCACTGGATGATGCCGTCACCATCCGTTACCAGGATATCCCCCATTTTCCGGTTTCCACGGTGGCGAGCCACCCGGGGCAGCTGACCGTCGGTACCCTTGCCGGGCATCCCCTGCTGGTCATGCAGGGGCGATTTCACCTCTATGAAGGGTACACACCCATCCAGGTGACCTTCCCCGTGCGGGTCATGCAGGTTCTCGGTGTTCGGCACCTGATCCTGTCCAATGCGGCCGGCGGCATGAATCTGTCCTTTTCCCAAGGGGACCTGATGATCATTCGTGATCATATCAACCTGACCGGTGAAAATCCGCTGGTCGGCTCCAATAACGACGACTGGGGCCCGCGGTTTCCCGATATGACCGCGGCCTATGATCCCGAGCTGATCAACTTATGCAGACGGGTTGCCGGCTCGGTGGGCATGCCCCTGCAAGAGGGGGTGTATGCGGGTTTGAAAGGGCCGTCCCTGGAAACGCCGGCCGAAATCCGTTTTCTCAAAACCATCGGTGCCGATGCGGTGGGGCTCTCCACGGTCATGGAAACCATCGCCGCCGTGCACGCCGGCATGCGGGTGATCGGCATATCGACCATTACCAATATCAACGACCCGGACCAGCCCAAACCGGCCTCGCTGGAGGAGATCGTCGCCGTGGCCGACCAGGCCGCCGCCCGGCTCAGGCAATTGATCGCGGCCCTGGTCTCCGGCATCGGTGGGGGAGGCCGGTCATGACCGATGTAGATCTGTTGGTCACCAACGGCATCGTCCTCACCATGGATCCGAATCACCGCATGATCGACAACGGTGCGGTGGCGGTAACGGGCGATACGATCACGGCCGTGGATGCGACCGCCCGGATCGGCAGCCTGGCGGCCAAGGAAGTGATCGATGCGGCCGGCGGCATCATCATGCCCGGCCTGGTCAATGCCCACACCCATGCGGCCATGACCCTGTTTCGTGGCCTGGCCGACGACCTGCCGCTGATGACCTGGCTGAACGCGCATATTTTTCCGGCCGAAGCCTTACTCGATCCGGACATGGTCTATGCCGGCAGCCTGTTGGGATGCGCCGAAATGATCCTTTCCGGCACCACCTGTTTTTGCGATATGTACCTTTTCGAAGACAGCGTGGCCCGGGCCGCCAAGTCGGCCGGCCTGCGCGCCGTGGTGGGGGAGGTGCTCTATGATTTCCCGTCACCCAATTACGGGCCCATCGAAAAGGGGTTCGACTATACCCGCCGGCTGATCGAACGCTGGCGTGGCGATCCGCTGGTCACCATCGCCGTGGAACCCCATTCGCCCTATCTGTGCGCGCCGGACCTGCTTGTCGAATCGGCGGCCATCGCCGGCGAACATGGCCTGCCCCTGGTGATTCATCTGGCCGAGACCCGGAACGAAGTCGAGACCATCGGCCAACGTTACGGCCGCACGCCCGTTGCCCACCTGGCCAAGTTGGGGGTGCTGGCACCGAACCTATTGGCCTGCCACTGCGTGGTGGTGGACGATGCGGATATGGCGCTCTTGGCCGAGCATGGGGTCAAGGTGGCCCACAATCCGGAGAGCAACATGAAGCTGGCCTCGGGCATCGCGCCGGTCGACGAATTGATCCGGCGCGGCGTGTGCGTGGGCCTGGGCACCGATGGCTGCTCCAGCAACAACAATCTGGACCTGTTCGCCGAAATGGACATGGCCGCCAAGCTGCACAAGGCCAACCGTCTGGATCCCACGGTGATGGCCGCGGCCACGGTGCTGAAGATGGCCACCATCGATGGCGCGCGTGCCCTGGGCCTGGACCACCGGATCGGCAGCCTCGAGGTCGGCAAACAGGCCGATCTGATCGTCATCGATACCCGCAAGCCGCATTTGACCCCCATGTACCATCCCATATCCCATCTGGTCTATGCCGTGGGCGGCGGCGATGTAAGCGCCAGCATCGTCAACGGCCGGGTGGTGATGAAAGACCGCCAACTGCTCGATCTGGATCTGGAAAAAGTCATGGCCGATGCCCGGCAGATCGCCGACACGATTCGAGGGGTGCAATCATGATTGTTGACACCCTCATCCATAACGGCACGCTCGTGACCGTGGACACGGCCATGCGCATCATCCCCGGCGGGTGGATCGGTATTCAGAATGGGCGCATTCAGGCCATCGAATCCGGTCTCCCGCTGCCATCGGCGGGGGCGACCATCGACGCCGAAGGCGGTATCGTCTTGCCCGGTCTGGTCAACACCCATACGCATCTGCCCATGACCCTGTTCCGCGGCCTGGCCGACGACCTGCCGCTGATGACCTGGCTGAACGATCATATCTTTCCGGCCGAGGCCAGCCATATCAATGCCGACAGCGTGCATTGGGGGACGTTGCTGGCCTGTGCCGAGATGCTGCTGTCCGGCACCACCTGCTGTTGCGGCGGTTACTTCCTGGAAAATGCCGTGGCCCGGGCCGTGGCCGATACCGGCCTGCGCGCCGTGCTGGCCCAGGGGGTGATCGATTTTCCGGCGCCGGGGGTACCCGATCCGGCCCAGAACGTCGCTCATGCCGAGGCCTATGCCAGGGAGTGGCTGGACCGACACCCCCGTATTACGCCTTCGATTTTTTGCCATGCACCGTACACCTGCGGCGACGATACCCTGACGGCCGCCAAGGCGGCCGCCGATCGCTTGGGCGTCTTGTTGCAGATCCATGCGGCCGAAACCCGTTTCGAGCGCGATCAATCGATACAGGACAAGGGTCTCAGTCCCGTGGCGCGTTTGGATCGGCTGGGCCTTCTCGACAAGCGCACCCTGCTGGCCCATTGCGTGTGGGTGGACGCGGCAGACATGTCGATCCTGGCCGCCTCGGGATGCAGTGTCACCCATTGTCCGGAAAGTAACATGAAGCTGGCCTCGGGCATCGCTCCGGTCCCCGAGTTGATGGCCCACGGCGTGTGCGTGGGCCTTGGCACCGACGGCTGTGCCAGCAACAATGACCTGAGCCTGTTTGGTGAAATGGCCACGGCCGCCAAGCTGCACAAGGTGGCCAGCGGTGATCCCACCGCCCTGGACGCGGCCACGGTGCTGCGATTGGCCACCATCGACGGCGCCCGGGCCATCGGACTGGCCGATCGCATCGGCTCCCTGGAAATCGGCAAACAAGCCGATATTATCGTGCTCGACACCCGCGCCCCGCATCTGACGCCCCTCTATCATCCGGAATCCCATATCGTCTATGCGGCCAGCGGCGCCGACGTGTGCCATGTGATGGTCGATGGCACCTTGCTGGTTCGCGATCGCCGGTTGCAGACGATCGATATTGATGCGATCATGGGGCAGGTCAACCGTATCGCCCGAACGATTCAGGCCGCATAGACGTCGAATTTCAAATTTCAAATTTGAAATCTCAAATCCTTGTTAAAGGAGGCCAAATGGATCTGAACACGATAATTACCGCCGCGCGTGGTGACGCCAAGGCCGATCTGCTCCTCATCAAGGCCAGGATCGTCAACGTCTTTTCCGGTCGCATCGTCAAGGGCAGCATCGCCATCAAGGACGGCTATGTGGTCGGATTCGGCGATTATTCGGCTCGGCAAACAATCGATATGCAGGGCCGATACGTGGCTCCTGGCTTTATCGATGCCCATGTGCACATCGAAAGTTCCATGGCCTGTGTGACCGAGTTCGCCCGCGCCGTGGCGCCTTGGGGAACGACGACCGTCGTGGCCGATCCCCATGAGATCGCCAATGTGTTGGGTGTTCAGGGTATCGATTACATGCTGCGCACGGCCGACGGGCAACCCATGGACTGCTTGTTCGCCCTGCCGTCGTGTGTTCCCGCCACCGACATGGAAACCGCCGGCGCCCGGCTGTCCGCCGCGGACCTGGCGCCGTTTTTCGACCATCCACGCGTCGTGGCCCTGGCCGAGATGATGAATTACCCCGGTGTTATTTTTTCCGATCCGTCGGTTCTGGCCAAGCTGGAATTGGCCAAGCAGCGCCGCCGGACCATGGACGGGCATGCACCCGGCGTTACCGGGCCCCATCTGCATGCCTATGCGGCGTCCGGGATCGCCTCGGATCATGAATGCACCCGGGCCGAAGAGGCCCTGGAAAAGCTTGAATTGGGCCTTCACATCATGGTCCGCGAAGGCACGTGCGCCCGTAACCTGGAGGCCTTGTTTCCGGTCATTGATGCCAAGACCTGGCCACGCCTGATGTGGTGCACCGACGACCGCCACCCCCATGATATTCTTGCCGAGGGGCACGTGGACGCCATCATTCGCAAGGCCGTGAGCATGGGCTTGGACCCGGTGATTGCCATTCGCATGGGCACCATCAATCCGGCCGATTATTTCGGCATCCCGGATGCCGGCGCCATCGCGCCGGGTCGCAAGGCCAACCTGGTTGTTTTCTCCAACCTGACCGATATCCGGATCGAGCAGGTTTTTTTCATGGGACGGCAGGTGGCCGAAGCCGGGTGTTTGCTACCCGATATCCCCCGGCCGGCACCGGTGGCCGCACCGACGGCCATGAATGTGGATCCGAGCGTCCTTGATTTTTCCATCCCCGCCTCGAGCCGGCGCATGCGCGTCATCCGGGCCGTGGCCGACCAGGTGGTCACCGGCTGCGACATCATGGACGTGACCGACGATGGCGGACTGGCCGTGGCCGACAATGACCGTGACATGCTCAAGCTGGCCGTGGTGGACCGCTACAGTGGCGAGGCCCGCACCGGCCTGGGGTTCGTCACCGGGTTGGGACTAAAGCACGGCGCCATTGCTTCCAGCGTGGCCCACGATTCCCACAATATCATCGTGGCCGGTGCCAGCGATGCGGATATGAAGGCCGCCGTGACGCGGGTGGTGGCGATGGGCGGCGGGTTTGCCGTTGTAAGTGACGGACGGACTATTGCCGACCTGCCCCTGCCGGTGGCCGGGCTGATGTCCGATCAACCGCTGGAAACCGTAAGCGATCGGATGGACCGCCTGATCGCCGCCAGCCACGACCTGGGCGCCAGTCTGAGAGATCCTTTCATGACGTTGGGATTTCTGGCCCTGCCGGTGATTCCGGATCTGAAGCTTACCGATAGGGGACTGGTGGATGTGACGCGGTTTGAGGTTGTGCCCCTGTTTGTCTAATCGTTTATAAAGCCATTAAATTTGGGATTGGATCTTACATTTCGCATGGCCGGAGAATATTTGTCCAATTTATTTTGGGCCTTGTTTTCCAATCGATCAAGTTGTCTTAAATTGCCACCAACCATCCTTAAGGCATTTGTACACCGTTTCGGGTATTTCCAATAATCGGTTGATCTGTTCATGCATGGCGCTGATTCCTTGAACCATCGATTGTATACACGTTCCATCCCGGATTATCTGCGAGAAGTGGACATTGCGATAGAAGTAACGTATATTGTTCCAAGTCGGCTTTTTTGTATTCATCCCTTGGGGTAATATGGGCAACTTGTCTATCTCCTCGGCTGCCATATTCATCCTTATCTTATCGCTCGATAAGGGATACAATCATCAAGGCGATGAAATATAAAAAGAGCATGGCTTCGATACGGTGCTCCTTTTTAATAAAAACAGGTGCTACTTCCAGTATCGATTTTTTGGGTCTATCCGAAATTCCCAAAGGCTTTAATACACAGAAAGTATAGGACAAACAAAAAAATAATAAAACTGGTTGATAGGGCTTAGCCGATGCCTGTTTGTAAGGCAAAGGGCGTAGCCCTGCATTACAAACAGGCATCGGAACCTAACACAACTTCCAATTCATGAGGGGTTTATCGTCATAGGTTTCATCCTTAAATAAAGATTCTTGATGGATCTTTTTAGAAAAGGAGTGAAACCCATGACTGTGAATAAATTTATCAGAAACCTACTGAACTTGAAAGAACTGGTTGTAACCCATTTTGAATTGGATATTCGAAACCGGGCTTTGAATCTATGGGTTAAACCATATAAAAATGGTTGCCGTTGCCCGGAATGTAATCGGCGCTGCCGCATCGTTAATGAAACCAAGATATACCGACGATGGCAAGATTTACCAATTTACGGATGTATCGTTATGCTTTGGTATTGTCCGAAAGAAATCTTATGCCGAACTCACGGCCGGGTGCAGGAAAATATTCCGTGGGCATACGCCTATGGTAGAGTCACCTACCGGTTTGAACACGCCATGCTGATCTATTGTCAGATCATGACGCAAAAGGCCGCTGCCAAGATTTTGAATATTCCGGCGTCAACGCTTTCAGACATGCTTCATCGCACGATTACCCGTATACGCGAAGGCCATCGCATTCGAGGGCTCAAGACCATCGGCATCGACGAGATTTCCTATTGTAAGGGCCGTAAATACGCCACATTAGTTTACGATTTGGACCGTTCCTGTGTCGTTTGGATCGGAAAGGGAAAGGGCCGTGAAACAATCGATGCGTTCTTTACCGAAATGCTCAGCGATTACCAAAAAAAGCAAATCAAATGGGCGACATGCGATATGAGCCAAGCCTATATCGGGGCCATTGAAACCCATTGTCCGAATGCCAAACTGGTTCTGGATCGATTTCATATCGTTAAAAAGCTCAATGAAGCCGTTGACGAAGTTCGAAAAGAGCAATGGCGTGAAGCCTCTGTTGATGAACGTAAAGCCTTAAAAGGGCTAAGATGGCTTCTTTTTCGACATTCATCAACCCGTTCAAAACAACAAACCCGTCTTTTGAATCAGTTGCGAAAAGGAAACAGACGGATTCATCGAGCATGGATTTTAAAAGATGAATTCGAACAATTTTGGGATTACAAGAAAACCTGGGCAGCGGAACGATTTCTGAAACGATGGATGACCACGGCGCTAAAAAGTCGACTTGAACCCATCAGGAATTTTGTAAAAACATTAAGAAACAATTACCATCGGATCATTCCTTTTATCGAAAGTCGGATAACCAATGCCATCGCTGAAGGATTAAACAGAATCGTCAAAATCATAAAAAATCGTGCAAGTGGATTTCGGACTTTGGAAGCATTTATGGATATGATCTTTCTCTCAGTCGGCGACCTCGATATCCCTGAACAGATTCCTACGGGATTTCGCACACTTTAAAGTGCTATTAAACGCTTGCATCTACTGAGCTTAAATAATCTTTACTCTTTGGGAATTTCGAATATAGCCCCAAAAGCTCTGACCGGTATAATTGCGAGACTTGCCTGTATAATTCCTTGCAATGTGGATTGCGCTTTTGCCCTTTATGTATCCAACCACCTGTGAGACTGAATACTTTGGCGGAATCGATATCAGTGCATGTACATGATCAGGCATCAAATGTCCTTCTTCGATCTCGCTTTCTTTTTGCCGTGCCAATTCGCGAAAAACTTTTCCAAGGTGGTTGCGTAAGTTGTCATATATTACGCTTTTACGATATTTGGGAATCCAGACTACATGATACTTGCATTCCCATACGGTGTGGCTTAAGCTCTTATTATTATTCATCGAAATCCTTCCTTTCTGTGATCTTTGAGCGGGTCACGACGGAAGGATTTCGTTTATTCCAGGAACTGTCAAACTCTGTGAGTCCCCCGGCAAAGCCGGGGGTTTACCGGTTATTATTATGAATACCAAAAATATTGGCAAAAATGAAACCGGCAGTGAATACTTACTGTCAATATGAGAATGATTGAGTTTTGGCCAATCAAATATAATGCTAAGAACAGCGACAATGTTTGAGTGTGGCAAAACTCATGAATAGTGCAAGAATTCTTGAGTCAGCATACTGGAATAAAACATGAAACTTAAGGTCATTTTTTTCTGTTTTACGGTTTTAACCCTTTTGACGGCTATAATTGGCCTGTTTTTCTATTTCAATACTCAAAAAACCGCAGGTTTCAATGAAGATCGCACGGTTTCTATCTCACACGCCAACGCCATCAAGAATTCATTGTCCCAACTTGTTTCGCGCTACCAGGATATAACGTTATCCTTAAGCCGCCATCCTGAGTTGAACCTCCTTTTAACTCAGCCATCCTCGGAGAACCTGAACCATGTAAATCAATTATTAGACATCTATAATTCATCTTTGAAGACAAGTGTGTGCTATCTTCTGAATCGGGATGGTGTTACAATCGCCTCAAGCAACCGCAATCAAAAAGACAGCTTTGTAGGAAAAAACTACTCATTCCGGCCGTATTTCAAGTATGCCGTCCAAGGAAAACCATTCGTACATCTGGCATTGGGGATCACTTCAGGAATTCGGGGTATATATTTCAGCAATTCAATACACGACGATAAGGGGGACTTGAGCGGTGTTGTCGTCATAAAAGAGGATGTAGCAAAATTTGAAGATGATCTTTTGGCCAAAAATTACCCAACTCATTTAGGAAAAGAGGATTATGTTTTCATAATCAACGAAAATGGGGTGATTTTTATAACGGATCACCATGATTTATTATACCACACCATGTGGAAGGTCGAACCAGCCGATATCGAAAAAATTGCATCATCTAAACAATTTGGCAAAGGTCCCTGGCCATGGACCGGATTCAAGAGGACAGGTACGGAAACGGTCGTCGACCCTCCAGGGAGAAATTATCACCTGATCCTCAATGATATTGACAAGCTGCCCGGCTGGAAGATTGTCCACTTAAGCGATTCCGATGCCATTTCAGAACGGGTTTTTTCATCCTTGTTTGAAACAGCAGGCTATATTTTCATTTTTATTTTCACTGTGATTGGACTGGTTCTTCTTATACTGAACTTTTTGGCTGCTGATGCGGAAAAATCTCTCAGAAGCAGTGAAGAGCGCTACCGATCAGTGACGGAAACCATCGATGAGGGGATTATCCTGCAGGCGGTTTCAGGCGAAATTTTGACTTGGAACAAAGGGGCGGAAAGAATCTTCGGCATACCCGCTGAAGTTGCGATAGGAAGGACATCGGAAAATAATCATTGGTCTTTGATCCATAAGGATGGATCAAAGTACGAGGGTAAGGATCACCCCTCCATGATGACCCTTCGAACAGGCGAAGCCTGTAGAAATGAAATTATGGGCGTATACCGGCCTTCTGGAGAACTTCGTTGGATTTCTGTGAATACCAATCCAATATTCAAGGGTCACGAAGATAAGCCCTACGCAGTAGCCATCTCTTTTTCCGATATTACTGAAATGGAACTTAACCGAAAAGAACTCCAGGAAAGCCGGGCAATGCTTCAAGCTGCTATGGATTGCAGCCAAGCGGGGATTGCCATTGCCTCTGCACCCGACGGGAAATTAAAATATGTAAATGATTCAGCATTGCGAATAAGGGGAAAAAGCAAGGAAGACGTTGTTAATGGTGTCGGTATCGACCGGTATGTCGCAAGCTGGAAAATCTTACATTTTGATGGCACGCCGTATAAGGAAGATGAGGTACCTTTGGCGAGAGCCATTTTATGTGGGGAAACCTGTAGCAAAGAGTTCATCATCCGGCGATCCAATCAAGAAGACAGAGTCGTGTGGGCGAATGCGGCACCGATCAAAAACCATAAAGGGGAAATCGCTTACGGGATCGTTGTGTTTCTCGATATTACGGAACGAAAAATCGCTCAAGAAGCGCTGGAGAAAAGTGAAGAACGACTAAAGCTGGCGCTTGATTCGGTTTCAGATGCTGTCTGGGACTGGCGAGTGGACACCGGAGAAGTATATTTCAGTTCGCGATGGTATACAATGCTTGGGTATGAGCCTTATGAACTTCCTCAGGAATTTGAGACATGGCGAAATCTTTTGCATCCCGATGACTTACCGGAGTCTGAAAAAATTGTATTCAGCCATCTTGAAATGGCAGAACCCTTTGAAACCGAGTTCCGCATGCGAACCAAAGATCACCAATGGCGCTGGATTCTTGCTCGGGGCAAGACTGTAGAAACAGATGGGCGGGGAAAAGCCTTACGGATGCTCGGCACCCACATGGACATAACAGAACGAAAAAAAATGGAGGAACGGATTCAGCATAGCCAGAAAATTGAATCCATCGGCAGTTTGGCCGGTGGCATCGCTCATGACTTCAATAATATTTTATTTCCGGTCGTCGGTCTGGCTGAGCTTCTTTTGGAAGATCTTCCCTCAGGAAGCCCTGAATATGAAAATGCCAAGCAAATTTTAAAGGCCGGACGCAGAGGAATCGACCTTGTCAAACAGATCCTTACTTTCAGTCGACAATCCGAACAGAAAAAGATACCTATTCGGGCTCAATCCGTTCTCAAAGAAGTGCTAAAGCTTTCCCGGTCAACCATTCCAACCGATATTGACATCAGCCAAGATATTCAATCTGACTGCGGATTAATAATGGCTGACCCAACCCAAATTCATCAGGTTGCTATGAACCTGATTACCAATGCCTACCACGCTGTGGAAGAAGCCAATGGGGGCAAAATTTCCGTTCGCCTAAAGGAAACAGAAATAGAGGCTACGGATTCATCTGATTCGATTCTTGAATCAGGAAGATATATGCTTTTGTCAGTTTCAGATACCGGACATGGCATCTCGACGGACGTAATAAGCAAAATTTTTGATCCATATTTTACAACAAAAGAACAGGGAAAAGGAACCGGCCTCGGCCTTGCAGTTGTTCATGGAATCATTCAGGATCACAGAGGCGCGATCAAAGTTTCCAGTGAAATCGGTCAAGGCTCGACGTTTGACATTTACATTCCTTTGATGGAAAAGGCCGATACATCCGAGCCGATTGAGGCGGGTGAAGTCCACCCAGTTGGAAACGAGCGAATTTTGTTGGTAGATGACGAGGAATCCATTGCAAAGCTTGAAAAGCAAATGCTTGAACGTCTTGGCTATAAAGTTACAGTGCGTAACAGCAGCCCTGATGCATTGAAAACATTTAAATCAACCCCTGATTCCTTTGATTTGGTGATAACGGATATGACCATGCCGAATATGACTGGAGATCAATTAGCAAAAGAAATGAGGTCAATCCGGCTCAATGTTCCCATAATTATTTGCACTGGATTCAGTGAAAGAATCAATCAAGAAAAAGCCAAAGCATTTGGCATAAAAGGATTTCTGATGAAGCCGGTTGTCAAATTAGAGCTTGCCAAAATGGTAAGAAAAGTTCTTGATGAAAACAAGGATGAAACACAAGGATAATTATCCAATTTTGAGTTTGAGAAGGGCGAAAAAATTAAGGATACCGATAGAATTGACAAGTGGCTGTCCGAATAATGATAGTTCAGGTAATGCAAGGATACTTGAACATAGCCGGTCTGGCTTAAACTTTCTTTTTTCATAAAAAATATCCGAACATTAAGATGGTATGACATATGGCTGAAAAACTCACCTATGAAGAATTGGAAAGACGGGTTCAGGAATTGGAAAAAATTGAATCCAAGTACAAATCTTCCAAGAAAGCATTGCAAGAAAGTGACAACCTATTCAAGATGCTTTATGAAAAAGCCCCTCTCGGTTATCAATCACTGGATGAAAATGGCCATTTCATAGTTGTCAACAAAACCTGGCTTGATACTCTCGGATATGCCAAAGAAGAGGTCATTGGCAAATCCTTTGCTGATTTTCTGCATCCTGAATGGCGAGATCATTTCAAAGAAAATTTTCCCCGGTTTAAGTCCATCGGAGAAATTCTGGGTGTTGAATTTGAAATGATTAAAAAAAACGGAGATCTCATTCTGGTCTCTTTTACCGGAAAGATAAGCAGGGATAAAATAGGCAACTTTCAGCAGACCCACTGCATCTTTCATGATATCACGGAACAAAAAAAAGCCGAAGGCGAATTGAAACGAATTGAATGGATGCTGTCCAGAAAGCCTGTCTCAGACTTCGATGCGCAAATAGAAAAATACGGTTCGGGTTATGGCGACCTGACCGAATTGAATCGTGATGGCATTATCCTGAAATCCATAGGGCATCAACGACTGAAGAGTTTTGCCAATGACTACCTGGAATTGTTAGGGACTTCTTCCGCGATCTACGAGCTAAACGGCGACTATGCCTTTGGTATTTTTGCTTCGGGCTGGTGCCGAATGATGGACAGTGCATCGCGTAAACTTTGTGGCACCCCTGACAATGTTAAAGCACTCAAATCCGGCCACTGGCTGTGCCATGAATCCTGCTGGACTGACTGTTCCAAAAAGGCCATTGCAGAGCGTGAACCGATGGACATCGAGTGCAAGGGTGGCATTCGAATTTACACCGTGCCCATTTTTGCCGGAGAAAATGTCATTGGAGCGATCAACTTCGGGTACGGAGATCCGCCGAAAGATCCTCAAAAACTCAATATGCTGGCAAATCTCTACCATCTCAAATACGATGATCTTTTCCGTGAAGCCACGACATATGATTCCCGCCCACCTTATATTATTGAAATGGCAAAAAAACGCCTCAACAGTACAGCCAGACTTATCGGTTCAATGGTTGAGACAAACCAGGCCATGGAGGCCCTGCAAGAAAGTGAAAAACAGATCAGTAGTATCTTCAGGAGTGCCCCCATCGGTATTGGGTCGGTTGTCAACAGGGTACTGAGCAAAGTCAACGACCGACTTTGCGAAATGACCGGATATGATGAATCAGCGATGATTGGCCAAAGCGCTCGGATACTTTATCCCAGCGATAAAGACTTTGCGTTTGTGGGCCGGGAAAAATATGCCCAGATAGCTGACCATGGCACAGGCACTGTTGAAACCCGCTGGCAGAAAAAAGACGGCACCATATTGGATGTCCTTCTCAGTTCTACGCCTGTGGACCTGCAGGACCAGTCAAAAGGGGTCACTTTCACTGCCTTGGACATAACCGAACGAAAACAGGCTGAAAAAGAGTTGAATCATGCCCATGAAAAAATCCTGACCATTCTGGACAGTATTGACTCAACCGTTTATGTGGCAGACATGGACACCAATGAAATCCTTTTCATGAACAAAAGGATGATAAACGATTTCGGTGGGGATAAAACCGGGGATATTTGCTACAGTGCCTTCAGGAAAAACTCAGAACCCTGTGAATTCTGTACAAATGATCAGTTGGTTGACAAAGACGGAAATCCTGCTGGAGTCCGTATTTGGGATGACAAGAACCCTGTTACCGGAAGGTATTATATCAATTACGATCGGGCCATTGAATGGACGGATGGCCGCTTGGTCCGGATGCAGATCGCCGCGGATATCACTGATCTGAAAAAAATGGAGTCTCAACTCCTCCAGGCCCATAAAATGGAATCGGTAGGTCGTCTGGCAGGAGGAGTGGCCCACGATTTCAACAATATGCTTGGGGTGATTTTGGGACATACAGAGCTCGCACTTGAAAAGGCAGGAGGACATCAAGACCTATATGTCGTAGATTAAAAGATAACATGAAAATGCGGTGAGAAAAGCCAGACATGGGCTAACTGAGTCTCGGTATTTCCTTAAGACATGAAAAAGGAGATAACCGACATGAAGGAACATGTAAAGGGAAAAGCGGGCAACGAGGCCGGCGATGAAAGACCTGAACAATCCATAGATGGCGGGCCTCAGCCCAAGAAAAAATATCCAAAGCGTGGAAAACGATACTCCCGGGCCCAAAAGGATGAGATCCTGAATTATTCATCAAAAAACTCGATCGCCGAAGCGTCGGCCAAATTTGATGTGTCCGAGACCACCATATACGATTGGATCCGGACCGACAAGCGACGCAATACCGATGGAAACATTGGGGACTTCTCTGGAGTTGATGATGATCCCACAACGATTCGGGACAACAAGATCCTGGCGATGTGGCGGCAGCATCCGGGTTACGGACCGAGCCAGATCCGCAACATGCTCAAACGCTCCGGTTTCAAGGTGTCGGTAGGTACCGTACGTCACGTTATGGAGGAAAATGGCTATCTTCCACCGACACTCAAGCGCAAAGAACCTGCCGGTCGCTATGAGGCCGCACGCCCCAAAGAGTTGTACCACCTGGACTTTTACCATTTTTACGTCCACAAACAGAAAACCTGCGTCCTGTTCATTGAGGACGATTTTTCGCGCTTCATCGCCGGCTGGACGATTACGCCGAGCGAATCAGCAGGGCCGGTAATCGAATGTTTCGAACAATCGGTTCAGCGCTACGGACGTCCCGAAGGCGTCATGTCCGACCGGGGCTCGGCATTCCATTCGTGGAAGGGACTGTCCCGTTTCGAGGCGCTGCTTGAAGAGTGCGAAATCAACTATTATCTGGCGAAAAAGGCATCGGTTAACGGCAAGGTCGAGGCCCTGAATGCCAGTTTTCAGAAAGAGTGCGTACACCAGACCGAGTTCATGGACCTGACGGATGCGGCCCGCGCTATTGGCCGGTGGGTCGATCATTACAATCATCGAAGAACGCATCACGGGTTGGGCGGCCTGTTGGTTCCGGCCGACCGTTTTTATGGAATCGCGGATCAAAGCCTCAAGCGCATTGAGCAGGGGCTCGGGGCAGAAACCGCCGAGTTGACCAACCCGGACAGCCGGGGCTTGGAGCTGTTCCGGGTGATTTCCCATGGCGGCAAACCGCAAATCTGGCTGATGGGTGAGAAAATACTCGGATAAATAAAAAAGAGTTGAATGGCAGGCTCAGTTTTGAGAAGTTGCAAATTTTTCCTGAAATCAGTACCCCCAAACCAGAGTCTGCCAACGATGAATATACAAGAAGATCTCAAAAAAACAAGCTTTCATTGATTGCCTTGCACCTGCTGACCCGGGACATGGCCGAACAGGCGGGCCTTTCTTTGGAAGGACCCGTCAGTAAAATCTGCAAACAAGCCGGGGTGAACCGTACGCAGGTCTATGAGAGAAAGAATCAACTGATCAAGGCGTTTGAAGGCATCAATCTGCCGGAACCGGGTCGACCACCGATACCATCCGACCCGGCATCGGACACCGCCGGGTGGGCGCTGCGGGTCACCGTCTTGCAATACCAAATAGATAATCCCGGCGCTGTTGTCCGACATTCTGGTGGGCGAACGGGCTACAGCCCCGGCTTCAGGCGGATCATCCTCGATCTGTTCGATGATTGGATCGGGTCTCAAGAGCGGTTCTGCGAACTTGTCGAGGTCCCGTATGCGACCTTGGATACCTGGAAGGCCAGGGATGCAAACCAGGCTTACGAGCCCGCTTCTCCTCGGCCGATACCGGAATTTGGTCCAGAGGTAAATGCTGTCGCCCGGATGATCATTGAGGACTATGCCGTTTGGCAGGGGAGCGTAAGAGATTTTCTTCAATATGAGCCGAAGCGCGTTGATCTGCCGCCGAATCAGATCGTACGCGTTCTTAAAATCAGCAAAATGATCTCGTCAAAAAAAATAAAATCACCCCGTTACCGGGGCAGTACGCAAAAGGTGCAACCGGGCACGATACTGGTCACCGACGGCAAAGGCATCTCGGTGCATCTAACCGAAAGCTGTGAAAAGAGGGATTATAATTGGCAAGGTATGGTCGATCAGACCACGGCCTGCCACACCGCCGTTGTTGTGACCGAAACGGAAAATGCACATGGTGTTCTTACCGCTTATGAACAAAGCGTCGACTTTTTGGGACGCAAACCCGACGCGCTGGTTCACGACAACAAGCCGATTCATGAAGATCGTATTCTCAGGCAAACCGTTGAGCCGGACACGACGATGATCCCGGCAACACCCCGACGCCCTGAAAACAAAGCGGTAATCGAGGGCGAATTCGGCAAGTTCGAACAGGCTGTGGGGCGTATCAAGCTTGATGACAGCAGCCCCGAAAGCCTGGTAAAAAGTGCCGTCGAAGAGGTGCTGCGTGCCTATACCGCCGGCATCAACCATGCGGGCCGGTATGAGTTTCAAGGTCTGAGCCGCTTGCAAGTCCTTCGTCGGGCATGCCCGGATCCCGAAAAGGATCGCGCATTTTTAGAAAGCCTGAAGGGTCGGCGAGACCGATATAAAAAGCCTGACCAACTTCCGACCATGGGTGTGGCAAGACAGCTTCTGGATAAAGGCTTCACCGATTTTGGCCTTGACGTTGTTGACCCAAAAGGTACGCTTCGAACCTGGCTCAGTTCCCGTTATACGCCGGAGGCGATCCGGCAAGGATTAGCCATCTTTGCCACACAGCGGGCAAAGGGACGCTTGCGCTCGGAGACCGCCCACAGATACCTGGTCAAGGTCATTCAAAATTGCCAGGATGAGATCGATCTGAGGCAACAAGAGGATTTGCTTCGGGAATATGCCGAGCTTGAAAAAAGGGGCATGCTCCGAGAACTCGAAAGAGAATATGAACTGTTGAAAGCACAGTGCGATGGATCCGGGCCGACCAATGATTTGGCTTTCCAACTGAGCGAAAAGGCTGTGTTCGGCGGGATGATCCTCCAACGTTCCTTCTGGGAAGCCAAGCTGAAAAGACTGCTGCTGAAAAGCAAGGACCGAATCGACTCCGTTATCAGGCATATCCGCCGCCTTTTCGAAGCCCATTGGAACGATCGGTTCCAGCTTATCAATCATTTGATAGCCTGGAGTAGTGGTCTTACGGCTTGACGAACAATGTCGTTTGACGCTTCCGGCTAAACAAAAAACGATACCAATCGTTGTTAGTACGGTAAACGGTTCAACGGATCAGACAATTGAGGATTGTCTGATAGAACAAAAAAGCAAAAAATAATCTGTTTTCAATCTGTATGAACGGCTTCTGACTCGATTTGCCACTGAGGTGGAGTCAGACAACCCAAGGGATGACCGAGACTTTGCTCTATCTTTTTGTGTCAGGATTTAACCACTGAAAGTATTTGACATGGACACCTATACGCTGACCTGAAAGAAATCCAAATTGCTGCTCAGCGGTCGGCGGATTTAACCAGACACCTGCTTACATTTGCCAGAAAGGATATCATCTCTCCCAGACAGCTGGATTTGAACAACACCTTGGAGAGCATGCTTGTTATGCTGCGCAGACTCATAGGGGAAGACATAGATCTCATCTGGAAACCGGCTTCGCATACCTGGCCGGTTAGAATGGACCCGTCCCAGATTGACCAAATCCTTGCCAATCTCTGTGTGAATGCCAGGGATGCCATTTCCGGTGTGGGCAAACTCACCATAGAAACCGGGCGGCAAACCTTTGATGCGGAATACTGCAAGAAACATCCGGGCTTTATTCCCGGTGATTTTGTGGTGCTGGCAGTCAGTGACAATGGCTGCGGGATGGACGAAGACACCATGAAAAATCTGTTTGAGCCTTTCTATACTACAAAGGAAGTGGGCAAAGGAACTGGTTTGGGTATGGCTACTGTGTATGGCATCGTCAAACAAAATAACGGCTTTATAAATGTCTACAGCGAGCCAAACCAAGGGACAACTTTCCGGATCTATCTGCCCCCGTGTATAGCTGAGACCGAAACTCTTGAGAAAAAACCCTCAGACCCTATAATCCTGGATGGAACTGAAACCATTTTGTTGGTGGAAGACGAACCCTCAATCCTGCGGTTGACTCGGATGATGCTTGAACGAATGGGCTACAAAGTCCTTGCGGCCGGCAATCCGGGGGAAGCCATCGCTCTTGCCCGTGAACACGCCGGTCAGATTCACCTGCTCGTGACCGACGTGATCATGCCTGAAATGAACGGGCGAGATTTGGCCAAAAACATCCTTTCAACCTATCCTAATCTCAAGCGCCTGTTCATGTCCGGATACACCGCCAAAGTCATCGCCCATCATGGTGTCTTGGACGAAGGGGTCAATTTCATCCAGAAACCGTTTTCCAGGAAACAGCTTGGCGCCAAAGTGAGGGAAGCGTTGGATGGGGATAAAAAGTAATCTGAGCGACCGCTGTTGATGTATGCTCAAGCGCATTGCAGGCGATTAGCAGAATTACGAATCTGATCCGTTTTCGAATACCAGTCCTACTGTTGAAACATGCCGCATTTGCGGATAATGCAAAAATAAGAAAGTTTAATCCTAATTCTATAGGATACAAATATGCCTAATAAGCCTACCTATGAAGAATTGGAGCAACGGGTTCGTGAGCTGGAGGCGAGCAGAACGCTTCGGCGGAAAAGTAGCCTTGATCGAGTTATCGAGAGCATCCCGGCGGGGATAGTGGTTCACGGAGCTGATGGGGTCGTAATCAATACCAACACGGCAGCGCAAATAATGCTTGGCTTAAAACACGAGCATATGCTCGGAAAAGAGTTAATTGATCCCGCCTGGACGTTTCTACGAGAGGACGGCAGTCAGATGCCCGTTGAGGAATACCCGGTATCACGGGTTCTTAAAACGAAAAAACCCATCAATATAGTTGCAGCAATTACACATAGTGAAAAAACCGAGCCTATCTGGGTTCTTGATACAGCAATCCCGGAGTTTGATGAAAACGGAAATATCAGCCAAGTAATAACCACTTTTATGGATATTAGCTCACTGAAAGATACTGAAAAAGCTCTTAAGGAAAGTGAAGAGCGCTTTCGAAGTCTATACAATAATGCCCCTTTGGGCTATCAGTCATTGAACTCGAACGGCTGCTATATTGACGTTAATCCGGCCTGGCTGAAAATGATGGGATATACCCGCGCAGAAGTAATTGGCAAACGATTCGTTGACTTCTTGGCACCGGAAGAAAAAGAGCTTTTCAATCAACGTTTCACAATTTTCAAATCCACGGGTGAGGTCCACGTTGATGTTCAAATGATCAAATCTGATGGTTCAGGGGTGATCATACACATAGACGGTATGGTAGGAAAAGACAAAAAAGGAAAGTTCAAGCAAACGCACTGTATTTTGCAGGATATCACTGAGCGTAAATATTTCGAATTGCTTCTTGAAAAGAAAAACACTGATTTATATCTGGCGCAACGCATAGCATCTATCGGTACGTGGACCTTAGACCCCGAGGTCGGTGTACCGGAATGGTCAGAGGAGATTTATCGAATATACGAGCGTGATCCAAATCTTGGCTCTTACCCACTCTATGAATATAAAAATATCTATAAGGGTAAATGGTTTGAAAAGTTTAATAAAGCTATTCAAAGTGCAATTAACGATGGAACGCCCTATGACATTGAGTTGAAACTCGAATTCCCAACAGGAAAAGAAAAGTGGATTCATGCCATCTGTGAACCAGAGCCCGAAATTGGCCCCAAGGGGCATAAGGTTCGCGGGACCATAGAGGATATCACGAAAAAAAGGCAGGCGGAAGAGGCGCTTAGGGAAAGCAAACTTCGCTTTGAAAGAATGTTGGATGTCATTCCCGATTTGATCTCGATACATGATCCTGAAATGAATATTGTCTATAGCAATTGGCAAGGATTTGGAGCCATTCCCGAAGGAAGGCGTCTTATTCATACAAAATGCTATAAGACATACCGTGGTTTTGATACCATTTGTCCTGATTGCTTGGCTAAGGGGGTAATGGACTCTGGTCAATCTTTGCAAGAAGAAGCAAAATTGCCTGATGGAACATGGATCGACTTAAGAGTGATCCCCATTTTGGACAATGAAGGCAATGTTGAGATGTTCATGGAATGGGTTCGGGATATCACTTCCCAAAAAGAGGCACAAATTGAATTGCAATCTCAGAAAAAACTTCTTGAGGCTGTGCTGGACTCCATAAAGGATGTTATTGGTGTTCAACTTCCGGATCATACGGTGCTTCAGTATAATCAGGCTGGTTATGATATTTTAGGCATAGATAAAAAAAATGCTAAAGGGATAAAATGCTATGAATTAATTGGAAGAATAAGCCCTTGTAAGATTTGTGCCACCTCAAAAGCAGTAAAAACTAAAACAATTGAGACCATAGAAAAATATATTCCTGAACTGGGTGGTCACTTCTTATGTACAAGCAATCCCGTTTTAGATGAGGATGGAAACGTTAAACTAGTTATCGAACAATTGGCCGATATTACGGAACAAAAAATGGCTGAAGAACGTCTTCGCCAGGCCCAGAAAATGGAATCCATAGGAAACTTGGCTGGTGGCATAGCGCATGATTTCAACAATATTCTTTTCCCGATAATTGGAATGTCCGAAATGCTTCTCGAGGATCTTCCCCCAAAGAGTATTGAAAGAGAAAATGCTGAAGAAATTTATAAAGCGGGAATACGGGGCAGTGATCTTGTTAAACAGATTCTTGCATTTAGTCGACAATCTGAACATAAGAAGATGCCAACCCGAATTCAAAATGTTCTGAAGGAGGTAATAAAACTATCCCGATCTACGATCCCAACCTACATTGAAATCAAAAAGGACATTCAACAAGACTGTGGTATGGTCTTGGCAGATCCGTCTCAAATTCATCAAATTGGCATGAATATCATCACCAACGCCTATCATGCTGTGGAAGACACAGGAGGAACAATTTCAATTAAGTTGAAGCAAAACGTAACGGAAGCAGCAGAATCGCCTGAAATTCTTCTTAGTCCAAACTCTTATGCAGTTTTATCCATTTCAGATACTGGCCACGGAATCTCAGAAGAACTTATCGATAAAATTTTTGATCCATATTTTACAACAAAGGAGCAGGGAAAAGGAACCGGCTTGGGCTTGGCAGTGGTTTATGGCATTGTAAAAGATCATGGAGGAGATATTAAAGTTCATAGTGAAATTGGCAGAGGTACGACATTGGAAATTTATTTTCCGTTAATGGAAAAATTTAACAGCACTGAATCAACCTCCGAAATTGGTAATTATCAAGGAGGAAGTGAAAGGATTTTGCTTGTTGATGATGAAGAGCCTGTTGCTAAATTGGAAAAGCAAATGCTTGAACGATTGGGCTACAAGGTTACTTCTCGCTTACACAGTGTTGAAGCTCTGGAAGCCTTTAGAACCAGGCCACTCTCATTTGATTTGGTCATCACTGATATGAGTATGCCCAATATTCCAGGAGATGATTTAGCCAGAAAGATTAAATCTATAAGATCTAATGTTCCAATCATTGTTTGCACTGGGTTTAGCGAAAGAATTTCTGAAGATAAATTTGAGCAAATAGGTATAGAAGGGTTGCTGATGAAGCCAATCGTAAAATCGGAACTTGCTAAAACCGTCAGAAAGGTTATAGATAAGGCTAAATCTGCAAATAAAAAATAGTTATCTAATGCATTGAAAATGCTGAAGGATAGATATTTTAGGATAACGATAAATGAAAAATGTAGATGTTAATAGATAATTATTTCGAAAGATGAAAGAACTGAAAGTTTATTTGAAGCAGAGGTTTTGGAATGAAGAGATACGCTGATGTTCTTCTCAGACAGGAAGGAATTGCAAAAAGTGTAAATATTACTGGCTTAGATAAGCCTAAAATTGAAGACATTGTTGTTAAAAAATGGCAAACAATTATAGATTTAACTGCCAAAATTGTAGATGTCCCATCTGGTCTCATTATGCAGATCACTGAAAATTCAATGCGAGTCTTTTTAAAAAGCGACAATAAAGGTAATCCTTATGAAGAAGATGGAAGTGATTCTTTGGGACACGGTCTTTATTGTGAAACGGTTATCGGGAATAATGCTAAGCTTCTCGTAGAAAATGCTTTGAAATATGAAGAATGGAAAGATAATCCGGATGTCAAGCTAAATATGATTTCTTATTATGGGCTTCCCATTACATGGCCAGATAAAGACTTTTTCGGAACTATTTGTGTGCTCGACAATAAGGAAAACTCTTATAATGAAAATTTTAAGCTACTAATTTCAGAATTTAAAACGGGAGCATTACCCGTTTCTCACGAATTGTTTGAAATAAGGCGAAAATTGAGTCCTTTTCTATCAGCTAGGTTCGGTGTAATATTTCTCTTTCTGTTTTCCATTATCCGATCAAATGTCCCGTTGTATTTTGCACAGCGAAGTTTCAAAATATTGTTTGCGTTAGTTGGGCACCACCAAGCGCCAGATCGTTTGAGACGGACATTCGAGATAAATTTATTCGAACTTTCTATGCCGCCGCTTCCAATCTGGAAACCACCACGCTTTAATGCGCCATAATTGATCATGTGCTTTCGCTCGCCGAGATACCGCACAGTTTTATCGATTTGTTCCTTGGCATCATCCGATTGGGGCTTCATCCGTTTGATACCGGCAATAACTTGATCGGCATTATTCATGAATAGTCGTGAAAAGGTCGCCTCAACCCACTCCCGTGCTTTTTGACTGTTTTTTCCGTATTGCGCATTGGCCAAATCGTGCAGGTACTCGCTGCAATGATAAAAATCCAGAACCTTTTTGGCATCTGGATAGAGCTCTTGTGCCCGATTCCAGATCCAGGGCGCGCCATCTCCGATGACGCATATCCGGACTTTGTCTTCAGGAATCAACCCTGCTTGTTTGATTTGGGTAAGATCGTCAGCCAACTCTTTATCGCTTTTGATTTGGTGCCAACTAATCAAATGAACAATCTGGTTGTCATCTAACAGATAGATGCGAAAGCCTTTGACCTCCTTATATTCGCCCTTGCCCCTTTTCCCTTTCCGAGGACTGGGTTCAGGACGTGTTGGCGCGTGGGCGCCATCGATACCAATCATGAGCACCGGACGACGAAATCGATCGGCGGACAGTTTTTCAATTCTTTGATGAATTTCTGTTTTATCGGGACAAACATCAAGCAATTGAATATCATCTGCACTCACTGACCACATCGTGGACATGGTGGTTGCTGAATTGAATGCCCGCACATCGTTCAAGTGCTTCGCTTGCGGTTTCATAGGGCATCTCTGCAGCTAACCACGCTTCCAACTCCTGGATATCGGATTGTGCCTTCCTCTGGGAAAGCCCCAATGCGTCATCCAAAGGATAAAAGCCAAACGAACAGGAGCGACAATAAAAATATGGCCGGTAAAGCGTAACAGACCCAATGGCCGTATCGATTTCTCGCCGGACCTTTTCAGGTTTGGCTTTTATGACACGACCGCAAAGTGGGCATTCACAATGGGTTTGTTCCAGCAAATGGCCAAATTGTTTCTCGATGAGCGCCAACGCCGCTTGCCCCATGATTTTCGAACGATTTTGGAAAAGACTTTTTGATATATCTGTTATCGAGTCCATGGGGTGATCCTTTTCGATTTCATCCAACCAATCGCTGGCAAATGATAGGAACGATGATTTCCAGTTTTCGGCATTGATAGCTTCTGTTTTTATAGCAGCTAGCATGGGAGCTTCCTTAGAAAAAGGTTACACTTCCCATAAAGGCATACTATGAATCTCCAAGACTGTCCAGTTATTTATGAATTTTTCTAACCTCTTATATCAGATTCACCGGATTGGTAGAAACAGGTAATGCTCCCTCTTGCGCGGTAAACATGCTGCTCTCCGGCGCATCGCTCACCGATATCAAGAATCAGTTGGGACACGAGAAGCTCGAATCGACGATGGTCTATCTCCATCTCAATCTTCAAAAAAAAAGAGACGTTCAGCGACGGTTCATCGAATATACCCGTGCAAACATTAGCGACGATCCCGCTATCAACCAGTTCTTGGATTGGGAAAACAAAAAACAAACACTGCATTGGCTGGATACCCTTTGATCAGCAGCAGGGATATTTGACTGATACCGGACGGGTATCATTTGTCCCTTTTTATTATGTTGCACGTTCAAACGTAGTGTAAGGGAGGCGATATATAACCTGTTGTTAATATTTTGAATAGCGAAAAAGACCCAAAATCGTATTTAAATCATATAAATTCAATAGGATGGCAGGTCTCACAACATAAGGTTCACAAATTGCGATATAGGATTTTAATTATGGCAAGGGCTAAACGGCACTATATCCCCAATCAAATCTGGCACATCACCCAAAGATGCCATAAACGGGAATTCCTGCTGAAATATAAGCAGGACCGATATCGCTGGATCCAATGGCTTTTTGAGGCCAAGCGGCGCTTTGGATTGGTGGTGTTGAACTATCTTGCGACCTCAAATCACATCCATATAATCGTAAAAGATGACAGTGAAAATCGTATTATTCCCCAGGCGATTGGATTGATCGCAGGAAGAACGGCACAAGAGTACAACCAGCGGAAAAAACGCAAAGGAGCTTTCTGGGAAGACAGGTACCATGCAACAGCCATCGAATCCGGAGAGCATCTGCATCAATGATTGGTTTACATCGATTTGAATATGGTCCGTGCCGGCGTTGTCGACCATCCATTCAAATGGCCACACGGGGGGTATAATGAAATTCAAGCACCCCGACGAAAAAATGTCATCATCGCATACGATAGGCTAAGAGAATTGGCTGGATTCAAGGATTGTGGTGCTTTCGCGTCAGTCCACCGCAAATGGGTTTAAACGGCTCTCGAAGAAATCGATAACAAAAGGCAAAGTCATTGGACGGAAAGTGTTGCCGTCGGAAGCGAGCCCTTTATCCAACGCATCAAAAACGCCATGGGACTGATGGTAAAAGGCCGCTTGGTCCAACCTATCGAAGGGGCATTTGAACTGCGGGAAACGCAATCGGCCCATAATTCGATAATGGCCCTAAAAATCGCAAAATAGCCCTCCAATAGGGCACTTTTTTCAGCCTTTTTACTTTAATTGCGGTTGGTTGCCGTGGCGTACCCGCTCATACCGCTCATAATTCTACCTTGAAAGGTCTGGTCAGAACTTTTATGGCCATTTCATGGAGGTGTGCAGCACTCTTAAAATGAATACAGTTCCGTTTTTCTCCACGTAGGGGAGGATGTAAGGCAGGCCGAGAACGACGAGTTCTCTTGTTCCGGCAACGCGGCCGGGACGTCCCATTCTTGGCTGATCGGCAAGGTTTTCGGCGGCGTTCACTATTTTCCTGGCAACCCCGGCTGCGGCCACGGGCTTGTCGGCGGCGATATATTCAACGGCGCTATCAAGGTTGGCGAGAGCCTTGCGGGTCCACTTAACTCGCATCTACGCCCCATTTTCTAAATCGTTCCGCGACTTCGGCATCCGAGGCGATGTCACCTTGTTCTACCTCCTTGATCCCATCCTTTACTTCCTTTACGAACCATTCCTCGTAATCGAGAAATTTTTCGATGGCCTGTTTGATCACCCAGGATCTTGACCGGCTTATCTCGGCAGCAAGTTGATCCACCCGGCCGATGACGTTATCTTCGAGACGAACGGTTGTGGCTTTCATTGTTTCCCCCTTTGGTGTAGTCATATTGAATACACATGAATACAATTTTTTCAAGGGTTTTTTCGCCCCCGCGCATGATAAATGATAATGACCGTGGGCCTAATCTTCATCTTTATGAGCCATTTCAGCGATCACTGTATCGCGCACAAAAAACTTGGACAATACGTTTGTTGTGGGAACTCATGCGGGGTAGGCAGGATACTTTTATTTTTTGGGCGGGGTATCGCTGCGGGGTAGGCACCTGCCATTACAATATTTTGCGGCTTGGGCAGGGTAGATCGTTACATTTAGGGTAAGCGAGGGTCGAACCAAACCAACCAATTGACATAATACGATTAAATGTGAAAAGATGGTCCTGATTTAATCTTAGCCGTTCAGTTTCATAGGCAAAAACATCATTTTAAGAAAAATGTGTCATGGCATGCGCCAATAGACATTTCGTTCCCGGACAAATTTGGCATTTGACCCACCGGTGCTACAAGCGGGAGTTTTTGCCAGAATTTTAAAGGGATCGGAATCGCTGGCTTCAGCTTCTATTTAAAGCCAAAAAGCGTTATCCAGTATCTATTTTGAATTTCAGCCCGGGCATTGGCATTCGTTGTAAATTGCAAATCAATACATTGATGGAGATTTTTTTTGTCAACCAAGGCAATAGAAGGAAAGAATGATTTTCTTTTTCTTAATAACGATTCAAACGCTGTATTGGAACAAATTCAAGGGAAAAGAAAGCTTTCACCTGAACGACTTAAACTTTGGTGTAATGAAGTTGAATACAGATCGCAATTTTGCAAAAAATATGGAGCAAATTATTTTTACTTCATTGCACCAAATAAACACTGTATATATAGTAAATTTCTTCCTGAAAAATTTAATAATATTTCAAATGATAGAGTTGCTTGCCAACTTGATTCTGCTATAGATAATGTCTTTTATCCTTATGAGTTATTAAAACAAAAAAAGAACAAGTATCTTATTTACCATAAAACGGATACACATTGGAATAGTGTCGGCTGTATTTATGCGTGGGATTTTTTCAGTGAAATAGCAGGCTTAGGTAAGAAAATAATTATTAAAAGAATAAATGAACGTTCTATAGTTGGAGACTTAGGCAATAAATTTAATCCTTATAAAAAATCGAAAACATTAGTTGCAGATGTAAATTTTCAATCAAAAGAATGTTTTAACAATTTCCTCAATAATCGTGGCAAAATTAGAATTTTTGAAAATAATAATAAGAACTTAAAGACTGCTATTATTTTTGGAGACTCATTTTCAAATTCATTCCTTCAATATATAGCCGAATATTTTTCTAAACTATATTTTTTTCACACACCTTTATTTTCTGAAAATATTATAAAAGATCTAAGACCGGATATTGTAATAAACTGTAATATAGAGCGTTTTGTATATAATCAAAATTATCGAGTTAATGATATATATACGCCATATTTTATTAATTATTTTGAAGAAGGAAAATATGATTTAACTACTTTGAAAAATTTCCTAAATACAAAGTACAACCCAATATATCCGTCAATTGTTTATGATAAAATGCGTAAAATAGCTTTGGATTATGTAGAAATTCTTCAAACAAAAAATGCTCAAAATATAGAGTCGTTATTAAATTTTGACAACATTGAAGAAAATGAGGATTTAATTAACTCATTAATCCACTTAAAACCAATGCCAATATTTTTTTATAAAAAGTATATGTTAGTTAAAGGATTAAAAAATATAGAAAGAGCGGTTGATCTTTCGAATCACACCCCAAAATATCACTTACAATTAGCGCATGAGTTGAACGGAATAGGCCAAATAAAACTTGCTATAGCACATATTAATAAGGCTATTAGCATAGATAGAACAGATATATCATTTTACAGCCATCTCATTCCGCTCATAATCAAAATTGGAGACTTTGACGGGGCTGAGAAAGCCTGTAAAAAAGCACTGTCACTTGATCCAGATACCCCCTTTTATCATGCACAATTGAGTTATATATTTACTGCAAAAAATCAGTTTCCAGAGGCTATCGAAAAAATCCAGGATGCCATAAAATTAAATGGGAATAATGCAAATTTTTACAATCATCTTACTTCACTAATGAGAAAAATTGGGGACTTTGACGGGGCTGAGAAAGCCTGTAAAAAAGCACTGTCACTTGATCCAGATACCCCCTTTTATCATGCACAATTGAGTTATATATTTACTGCAAAAAATCAGTTTCCAGAGGCTATCGAAAAAATCCAGGATGCCATAAAATTAAATGGTAATAATGTGAGTTTTTACAATCATCTTACTTCACTGATGCGAAAAATTGGGGACTTTGACGGGGCTGAGAAAGCCTGTAAAAAAGCACTGTCTCTTGATCCAGATACCCCCTTTTATCATGCACAATTGAGTTATATATTCACTGCAAAAAATCAGTTGCCAGAGGCTATCGAAAAAATCCAGGATGCCATAAAACTAAATGGTAATAATGTAAGTTTTTACAATCATTTTACTTCACTGATGCAAAAAATCGGGGACTTTGACGGGGCTGAGAAAGCTTGTAAAAAAGCACTGTCTCTTGATCCAGATACTCCCTTTTATCATGCACAATTGAGTTATATATTTACTGCAAAAAATCAGTTTCCAGAGGCTATCGAAAAAATCCAGGATGCCATAAAACTAAATGGTAATAATGCAACGTTTTACAATCATCTTACTTCACTGCTGCGAAAAATCGGGGACTTGGACGGGGCTGAAAAAGCACAGCAAAAGGCTAATTCGCTGAATTGACACCAACAAATCATTCCACCCGACCGTTTAGGTCGTAGCGACTCCAACGGATTTGGCTTCGGCGGAGCCAATTTGAGGGTAATTGATGGGGTAATCTCCCGGCGGCCGGTGAATTCGGCAGAATCCACCGGCTGTTATCGATCTTAGCGCCAAACAGGTGGCACTGCCGGCCAACCTTTCCTGCTGGAACGTAACGGCCAACCGGTCCGTTTTTAAAAGTATGTATGATGGATAAGGTTTTGTAATGAAAGAATATAGTAGCTATAAAATTTTTGAAAAAATACTTGAACACACGGATATAAAGAATCAAGAAATTCTGGAAGTCGGTTGTGGCGATGGGCGCATTACTTCGCTAATGGCAGGTAAAACGAAAACACTTGTGGCGATAGACCCAGATGAAGAAAAAATCAAAGAAGCACAATCCAACATAAGGGGCGTTGATTTTCAAATTGGTTCAGGTGAGCAAACGTCATTTCAAACCAGTCGTTTTGACTTGGTGATTTTTACGCTTTCCTTGCACCATCAAAACAGCCAGAAAGCAATTGCCGAAGCTATCAGGGTGCTGAAAGATGACGGAAAGATTATAGTGATTGAACCGGTTATCGAAGGTGAAATAGAGCGATTATTCGCTTTGCTTTATAATGAAAACGAAAACAAAATCGAAGCTCAGCAGGCGATAAACACAAGTGGACTGTGTTTGGCACGTTCTGAAACATTTGAAGCAAAATGGGTTTTCGAAGACAAAGATGATTTATTAGCGTCGCCATTCGAATACTATGACATGCCATTTGATTCAAAGATAGCGTCGGAAGTACTTTCCCTTTTTGGAGAAAAAATCAAGGCCCAGCCGATTATATTAACTGATTTAATGGTTATTCAATCATTAAGAAAATACCCGTCGGAATAGGGCTTTGCAAGATGGCCCAATGAGTGTTTTCGGGGCATAATAGCGACGTAAGCGTTCACAGGGTAACGCATCTGCCTTGTTCCCGGGCACCTAAAGACCGACTAGGTCGTCGGTGTGCCCGGCGCCGCGCACCTGAGGCACCCTATAACCAATTACCGGCCAGTGTTTTACAAACAGATGGTCATTTTCACCCCGTGAACACTTGTGTTGTTCATCGCAAATTGGCCATTCAGGCTGCGGAAGCTGGCGTGAGTCTTAATCGGATTGCCGGTTCCAAGCTGATCCAATAGCCATAAGGTTCTGAACGCCATGCATTTCCGTAGACAGCCTGGGCAGTGCCGTTCTGAGATTGGATTCTCATTTTTTGGTTTGCCTGCTTTATATTTTTATTATTATGTTCAGATGTAAAAGCAGATATGGTAATAACGACTTGGTGCGGACCACCGTTCTCCAATCCTGATCAGACAGGCTACCTGGATCAAATATTGAAAGAAGCTTTTGACAGAATGAATTTGAAAATTGATATTAATATGATTATCCAACTCAGGATTTTTTTGGCATAGTATTTTTTTAAAAAGAAATTCTTTCTTCTTTCATCGATAGCAATAGATCGACAATCGCTCATTTTCGGATCGATTGTACAGAAAAAATATATGTTTTCTTGGATACAAATGTCGCTAAATTTCTTCAGATCAACACAATTTAAATTCAACGTCGCTTGTATAATATTTAAGGTTTTAATGCTATTTAAAATAAAGCCTAAACGAATAATTAAGCGAAATGGTATTTTTTTTGAAGTAGATCTTTCGGAAGGTGTCGATTTGGCATTATTTTTATTTGGGTCCTTTCAAAGAAATGTAAGGCAGAGTGCTTACTTTCAAATTCCAGTTGATGCGATAATCATTGATGTCGGAGCGAATATAGGTTCAATTTCATTACCCCTATCCTATACTTGTCGCCAGGGGAAGGTTTTTGCCTTCGAGCCGACAGACTATGCATTCAAAAAATTAAAAAAAAATATTTCACTCAATCATGACCTAAAAGATAGAATCGAACCCATACAGTCGCTTGTCTCATCTTATAGCGGTAATGTTGGTGAAGGGAAGATTTTTTCGAGTTGGAAGTTATCACAGGGTGCTGGTGTAAGCCATTCTGTGCATCATGGCATTGCGATGAATGCTGTTGGTACTCAAACGACAATTGATGATTTCGTTAAAAATGCGTGGGTTGATTCGCTTAGATTTTATTAAAATTGATACTGACGGCCATGAGTTGGATGTAATTACTGGAGCCGTGGAATCGATTAAAAAATTTCGGCCAGTCATTGTTTTTGAGTTAACCTCTTATTTGCTGAAAGAAAGAGGATTATCATTTTCGGACTTTGAGGTAATCTTTTACCACTCGGCTATACTTTTGTAGACACCAAGTCGGGACGGTTGATAAACCATGCGAACTATTTGCAGTATGTTCCTAAAGGCGGCTCTATCGATGTTGCAGCCATTCCCTGATCAGAATATCCAACGAGGATGTGCCGTACAACCAACGTGCTGGTATCCTGCCCTCTTATTAACCGTCGTCGGTTTTGTTCTAAGCTTTATTGCTTTTAGACCGGGATTGATGTCATACGACTCATTTTATATGTATAATCAGGGATTCGATTCGCAAATCACAGATTGGCACCACCCATTTTTGCCAATTTTGATGTCGGTCAGCAGGAAATTTTCCAACGATACCTCTTTACTTCTATTTTTTCAGTCAGCTTGTTTGTGGTTTGGGATTTACTTTTTCGCAATATCATTAAAGAATCAAATCGGTAAATGGGCATTATTTATTATTTTAATCGGTTTTACCCCCATCATACTTAATCAATCTGGATATATCGGTAAAACCGCTTTACAAACAGCAATGTTTTTGTTCGTTTTGGAGTATGTTTTTATCATTATTCTATCAATAAACGGCCTGCCCTGCTATTTCAAATTTTGCTCCTGTTCCCTTTGTTTATAGGGACGACGATCAGAGGTTATAGTTATATCTCTGCCATTCCCATTACAATGTTTCTTGTTTATGTCGCGAAATACAGTTATGGAGATAAACACCTTTTAAAAAAATGTGTTTTTACTACGCTAACGATACTTATAATTTTTGCAATTGTTGAAAACACAATAGTCTACAAAGTTTTAAAGGTTGAAAAAACGTATAAACCAGCAGCTTTTTTTGAATACGATCTTGCAGGTATTATGGCCAAATCCGGCGCAATATATGCTGAAAGACTCTTGTTGCCGGAATTTAAAGACCAAACGGCGATTAGAAAAATTTACTTAAAATATAAGGGCTCCTGGAGAATAATTAAAATTTTCGGAATGGAAAAAAAAAGAGAAGGGCGCGTTTATCAGAACATATTTAACAAAAAAGATGTTAATTTTCTTTTTCTCGAATGGATAAAGGCTGTTATTCATAACCCATCATCTTACCTAAAACATCGATTCAAGGCAATATCTTTGTCATTTGGATTTCAAGGTAAATTCAATGGATTGCGGTATGATAGCTCCTTCAAGCAGAAAATAAATAAACACGGCCTGAAAAAAGATGACAATCTACTTTGGAAGATGTTCAAAAAATATAATAACCAATTCCAAAGCACAATTTTTTTCAGGCCTTGGTTCTGGTTTATCATGAATATCATGATATTTATATCTACTGTATTTATCATGTATTTTCATAATATTCCGCAATGGATTGTTCCTTATGCGGCCCTTAATTCTTCCGGAAGTTTATTTTATTTCGTTTATCTATTTATCGGGTTAAGCGCTGATTGCCGAATTGTGTATTGGGGGATGGTGGCAACGGCTTTATCGACATTTAGTATCGGTTTAACCCTCATAACATTTCATTTTTTAAAGAATGGGTTTTACATGAAAAACAGATAAAAAAACAATGCGCTAAAGCATTGCGGTCAAGGGAACGAAAACTTTTCAAATAGAAGCGAAGATGAAGGAATGCCATTGGAAATTGGTATGGGATTATCCGGGGACGATTGGTCCACAACCGGTCGTAAAAGTTGGAAAAAATATTTCTATAGCCTCATTGGTGCTGAAATATCAACGACGACGAGGTTTTGTTATGAATGTGTTCAAATCGAACCTAAACCCTATGACACCGGATTGTTGTTTGATGCAATAGAATGTCCAAAGAAGTACCGACTGAATAGCATAACAAAAGTTGATAATCACAGAGAGGATAATAAAAATTATCGAACTTTTATTTTTAATGGGAACTTTAATTACATGAGTGACATTCAGAAAAATTTGCAGGAACTCTACCATAGACTTTCTCGTCGCTCTCGATTGTTTTTAATTGCCTATAACCCTTTTTGGAGTTTCTTATTCAGCATAGCAAGTTGGCTGAAAATTCGCTCAGCGCCGACACCTAACGTCTATCCCACTGAGCAAACGCTACGCACCATATCCCGTCTTACCGGTTATCAGATTGTTCGCATACGACCCTCTGTCTTTATCCCTTTTTACATACCCTTTATTTCAAATTTCGTTAATAAATTATTACCTATTTTTCCAATTATTAAGCGTTTTTCATTGATCTGGGTAGTCGTGCTGCGGCCTGTTGTTCCAGAGCGCCACAAGCCCTCCCTATCAATTATTATTCCGGCTAGGAATGAAGCTGGTAATATTAAAAAATCAATTCAGCGAATGCCTGATATTCCAGGAACCCAAATTGAAATAATTTATGTTGAGGGTAACTCAACCGACGACACATGGAAACGAATTCAAGATGAAGCGATTCGACCGCAAATCCGGTTTGACATAATAACCGTTAAACAACCTGGAAAAGGAAAAAATGATGCTGTTCGTGTTGGTTTTGACAATGCAACAGGAGATCTGGTTACCATCCTCGATGCTGACTTGACGATGCCACCTGAAATGCTACCTCGATTCTATGACGCATATTGTAAAGGATTTGCGGATTTTATAAACGGTAGCCGTCTAATTTATCCAATGGAAGATGGGGCCATGAGGCCACTCAACCGAATGGGAAATCTATTTTTTTCCAAATTGTTATCGTGGGTTTTGGGCATTCCCATTAGTGATTCATTGTGTGGTACCAAGCTTTATTCTCTCGAAGACTACAAACGGTTTGTAAAATGGCGTAAACGGTTCGGCGACTTCGATCCCTTTGGCAATTTTGAAATGCTTTTTGCTTCGGCAGAGTTGGCTCTGGGCGTGATTGACCTTCCTGTTAGATATTCCGCCCGGACATATGGTGAGACTAACATTAGCCGTTTCAGAAACGGGTTTGAGCTTATCCGCATGACAATTATAGGTTTTTTTTGTATTCTTATGGGAAAAACAAAGTGACTGAACTGGACTGCTGTGATCGAGAAAACGACATACGATTGCGAATTCAAGGCAAAGATGCGTTATTCAAGCTTTATAATGAGTTCTATCATAGATATGTGGAGTGTTTAAAAAGATGCCCAATAGACGGCGCTTGTATAGAAATAGGCTCTGGTGGCGGATTCTTAAAAGACATTATTCCGAATGTTGTCACCACGGATATTATCACCTATAAAGCGATAGACTTGGCAATGGATGCATCCGAAATGCCTTTTAAGGATGACTCAATCAAATCTTTTTTTTTACTTAATACGTTGCATCATCTCCCAAATGCAAAGTCCTTTTTTTGCGAAATGGTAAGGTGTCTAAAACATAGAGGCCGGGTTTTAATTATTGATCAGTATCGTGGTTGGTTCAGCAATATTATCTATAAATATTTACACCATGAACCATACGTTCCTGATGCAAGCGTGTGGAATTTTCAAACTTCAGGTCCGCTTTCTGGTGCAAATGGCGCGTTATGTTGGATCATTTTTTTTCGTGACCGTATTTTATTCGAAAAACGCTACCCCTCACTTAAAATCGTTAACATTTCACCGAATACACCATTGCGATATTGGTTATCTGGCGGACTAAAACAATGGAATCTCCTTCCAGGATCATTTTTCAGGACTTCTACCGAATTAGACCGATTGTTGAGCAATATTTTCCCTGATACATGTAGTTTTGTCGATGTGGAAATTCAAAAAGTTTCCAGGTAACGAGGGATATGGCAGTGCCTCTTGTCGACAATGTTTAATGATATAATCCGGGAGTACGCATAGTGGAAAAATTAGTCATTACAGCAGCGCTGGTGGGCGCCTTGACCATGCGGGAGCAAAATCCGAATGTCCCCTATTCTCCAAAGGAGATCGCTCACGCAGCCATTCAGGCGGCTCATGCCGGTGCGTCCATGGTCCACCTTCACGTTAGGGATGCCCAAAGCGGTGCATGCGTTCAAGACACCCATCTGTTTGCCGAACTCATCAGCCTGATTCGGGAAAAGTCCGATGTGATCATCAATGTCACCACAGGCGGCGCGCCTGGAATCTCACTGGAGGAGAGAATTGGCATCATACCGGAACTCACCGGTGATGCATCGGTCGCACCGGAAATGGCCTCTTTGAATTGCGGCTCCCTTAACTTTGGCCTGCTGAGTCGCAAAAAACGCCAATTCATTCTCGATGATGTGCAGATGAACCCCTGGGGCAGCCTCCTTCATTTTGCCGACACCATGAAAGCCTGTCAGGTCAAGCCCGAACTGGAAATTTATGACAGTGCCATGATCAACAATGCCATGGTTTTGCAAAGCCTTGAGGCGCTGGTCGAGCCATTTCATTTCTCTTTTGTGCTAGGCGTTTTGGGCGGTATGGCGCCGACCATTGAAAATCTCGTGTTCCTGAAAAACAGCATTCCCACCGGTGCAACCTGGTCCGTCTGCGCCGTGGGGCTGCCCATCTATATGCTGGCGCCGGCCGCCATTGGCATGGGGGGGCACGTGCGCGTGGGCTTGGAGGATTGTGTGTACATCGCAAAAGGCGTCTTGGCTGACAGCAGCGCCCAGATGGTGGAAAAGATCGTTCGTTTTGCCAATGAAATGGGCCGTGATATCGCAACACCCCATGACGCCAGGAAAATTTTTCATCTTTAGCCATCCGTAACAAAAATAGGATGGTTTGGCCCCCAAGTGCCCTTGCTTTCAAGCTTCGGGCTCAAGGGCGCCGGCAAGAACGCAATCAGCAGCCCGCTTCCAATTTATCCAGAAGCTTGAGGGGCAACACCAGGATTGGACAAACGACGATCAGGCACCCCATTGCAACAATCCCGGCGCCAAACGAGTAGGTCTCACCCAAATAACCGAGCAGGGTGGGCGTCATGCCTCCGCCGATGACCATCGCCACGGGGAAGATAAAGCTGGTGGCCACGCTGCGCAGATTGGGCTGAACGATACGCGCCATGGCCGAAAACCCGGCGGTTGGGAAGCAGTTCAGCAGTGTTGCTTGGATGAAGATCATCACTGTTAGCGTGACCCCAGACGTCGTGCCGATCAAAATCGTGGACAGGCCGGCCGTTACCATGAACAAGGCAATATGCATTTTTTCTCCGATGCGATCCATCACCATACCGGATAAAAATACCGTAAACAATCCGGTCAGTCGGGACAGCCCCATCACACTGTTGGCCAAATCGGCCGACATGCCGGCTTCTTGAATCAGATAGAGTGAAAGCATGGCGTATAACCCGATGGCACCGCCTAAAAACAGCGAAAAGAGGACAACCATGATCCAGAATGAGGGGAGGCGGAGCACGGCCATCAACACTTGGCCGCCCGGGGGGTGTCCGGGAAAGTCCCCGCAGTCGCAGTAACGCTGAAAGGCAAAGGCCGCGATGATGGTAATGACGGCGATGATGGCCATGATGTTATGCCAGGCAAGATGATTTAGCAGAATCACAACCAAAAAAGGTCCGACAGCCAATCCCAAGGGCGGGGCCGTTCCGTGGATGCCCAGGGCCTTGCCCCAATCCTGCCGGTTGACCATCGCGGTAATTGTGGCAATGGCGGAAGGCATATGGAGTCCGGCGGCCATACCGATAATGAATGTGACCACGCGCAGGGACAACAGGCTCAGGTCGATCTGCAACCATAACGGCGGCAGTCCCAATGCCAACGTGGAGAGAATCAACGTGCCGCGATGATTGATCAAGGAGGAAAGATAGCCGGACAATACCTGAGACGTGAACAATCCAATCGAAATCATCAGAAACAGGGAACCGGCTTGGGCGTGGGTAATCCCCAGATCGCTTTCGATGGTGGGCATCAGCGGAGCAAAGATATACCTGCCGAGAAAGGTGAGAAAAAAAAGGATGGATATGGCGGCAATATTTCCGATATTGGCCCTGAAGGGTTCGGGATTCGGGCAATCGTTATCAACACTACCATAAGCGGACATGGCCAATTCCTCAACATCGCTTGCGGATTCAAGACGGCGGTAAATTGAATGGTTGCGGGGATAAATGACAATTTAGAACGGCGGTGTCAACCGGCAAATGGTTTAACAGAAAACAAACGGCAGGTGCGGATCAATTGTATTCTGAAACGGTGATGAAATGATGCGTTTCAATTTCGGTGTGGGTATACTAGATTATTAATGATTTACTCCATGCACCAAAAGTGAACAGAGTAAATCATTAATACCCGAGCCTATCTTTTGGTTCATCTATTTTGGCACGATGGCATGAATATATTCGGCGAGGATTTTGCCCATATCAGATGGAAGGCTTTGATCCGATGAGCCGCCGGTCCATGACGCAGCAAAGGCGTTGTTGCTGCTTGAGAGCTCTTTATTACGCACCACGGCGTTGGTGGCCGCATCGATGAAATCGACATCCATGTTTATGTAGGAACTCCCGGCAAAAGCACCCCCCCAAATTCGCGCCGCCCCACTGACCAAACGCATCTCTGGAACAGTGACTTTAACGATTAACGCATCTTGGGGGGCGGTTTGGTTGGCTTGATACCTGTCCACCGATTGGTATAACTTTTTGTCTTGTAATGACCATATCGTGGCATGCTGAAGCTGATTGAGGGCTTCGCGATAATCCGTTTCCACTTCATCTGGGCACTGGATATTGTCGATTAGAATGACGTTATAGGTCTTATCCAAAGGCGGATCAGTAATAACCGGTACCGCTTCCGCCGACTCATCCGGTTGGGCCTGCTGGCCGCCACAGCCAAATAAAGCCAGCGACGTCATAAGAATAAAAACCAATAATAGTAATCCATTAAAGCGCTTACATGTTTTCATTGAACCCTCCTATATTTGTCGTAGCGATCATACATTACGTTTTCATCGCGAGGCATTCCCGCTTCCTACATTTGAGCTGAGATGCTCCATGGGCACAATATGTGAGTCACGGATTTTATTTGGGATCGGCTAGAACTCCCTAACAGGCCATACTGAGCAATGTCAAGACCAAAATATCCGTTCACTGGATTACCGGATTATTGTATATCGCCTGTGATATCTCAGTGGCGCCGGTGACGCTTACATTGTTGCGGGAAGGAAAATCAGGGTGCCGGCCTGAAGCCGACTAAAGTCTCTGATCTTATGGCCACCGAGCAGTTGGTTGGACGGGAGATAGTAGATGGTCTCGGGTTCCTTGTACTTCTTTCCGGCGACGCCGTAGGCGGACCGCTTTTTGCTCAGTTGAAAGGGGCCGTGATAGCCGATGATCAGTTTGGTCTTCGCCGGCAGATCGTCCCAGTCATCGATTGTCGACCCTTTTCGAATCCGACCGGAAGGCAGTAAATAGATGGTGGTTTCATGATTGTAACGCTTTCCGGCCAGCGACCAGGCCGTAATGCCATCTGAAATGGTCTTTACCGGTCCGTCTTCTCTCAGTTCTCCGATATGGTCTCCCTGGTTGAGCAGCACGACGGTCTTGGCCGGTATTCGGCGCCATCCCGCTTCGGCAGCGATTCGTTGTCCCGTGGTGACCCGACCGTCGGGAAATTGATAGACGGTTTCGGCACTATCGAAATCCTCACCGGCAATCGCCCAGGCGGTGTTGGTCTTGGAAACCACATTGGCTTCATCGCGTTTGGCAACGCGGGTCCCGCCGCCATAGAATACCGTCGCCAGATCGTGGTCAGCCACGAGTCTGCCGGCACGAACGTCGGGATCATAGGTCCAGGTCGGTCCCAATCCGGCTTTGGTACGAATGAAATTTTTCGCACAGCGCTTGCGGCCCCGATGTTTTTTCTTGACCCAGCGGTTGGGTACGCCATAGGCGATCTGACTATGCGTGAGCACGTCCCGGTCGTCCAGGTCATAGACGCCCTGCAAGATTTCGATCAGCTTTCCCACCGCTCGATACTGGGCCTTGGTGATTGGCGTATAATGATACCCGACCAATTCGATACCGATGGAGAGGCGGCTCAGATGGGTATCTCCATCCCACATGCTGCGGCCGGCATGATCCGCGACCCATTTTTTATCCAGGATACGATACGTTCGTCCATCGCGGGCAATCACATAATGCGCATGACCGCCATGGGTTCGTTTGTGCCCGTTATGAACCCATTTGCCTTTGGAGACGACCCTGAGGGTATATTTGAGTCCCAGTTCAGAGGTATGCACGATGATGTATTTGGTCTTGGCGCGCCTGACTTTTTTGTATCTGGGATTCAAGCGCGGTCGGTAATCGATGATGGCGTGTTGGAAGGATTTGAGATCCGTTCGCCTCGACGCCGTGGACAGGCTGGGGGAGAGCAACAAAAAGATGATGAACAGCAGTGCAACGGTACAGCCTTGTCTGTAATGACTCATCCGCATGGCATTCATGATGTCGATTTCAAGCACCTATCCAAAATAGTCATTTATCCATTGCGGTCAACGTGCCCCGCTGAACAGCCGTATGGCCAAATCGGTCTGCAATACGGTCCATGGCCCGGTCCACTTTTTCCCATCCATTTGCCTCACGATCGCGTCCCGGAAACAGGCTGGCCTGTTGGGGGGTGGTATCGGTGACCAGGGCCGATGCTCCCACGCCGATCAACCGCACGGCTTTGTCCAGGGCTTGGCGTTCAAATAACTCAATCGCCGTTCGGTAAATTGTCTCCGATGATTGGCTGGGGCGATCCAGGGTGATGCTGCGCGTGATCTGTTTAAAGTCCCGATCCTTCAATTTCAGGGTGATCGTCCGGGCTAAAAAACCGTCCCGGCGTAGCTGATGGCCCACCTCCTGACTTTGGGCCAGCAAGTGTCGCCGTAATGCTTCGCGATCGCGGATGTCGACGGGTAGGGTCTTTTCCGTGGAAATGGATTTGGTCGGCGTGTGGGGGATGACGGTGGTCGCATCCCGGCCATGGGACAGGTCCACCAGCCGCCGCCCGAATTTACCCAGTCGCGCCACCAACAGCGCCGGTTTGACGTGACCAACATCTCCCAGTTTGAAAAGTCCCATTTGTCTGAGCTGCCGCTGGGCGGTTTTGCCCACTCCGGGGACCTTTTCCAGCGGTAGCGTGGCGATGACATGGGCAACGTCTTGGGGGGCAATGACGGTCAGACCATCGGGTTTCTGCATGTCCGAGGCGATCTTGGCCAAGAATTTGAGGGGCGCCACGCCGATAGAGCAGGTCAGCCGGGTTTGTTCGCTGATTTCCGACTTGATGGTCCTGGCCATCATTGGCGCCGGGCCAAACAACCGGTCACATCCACTGGTGTCGAGATAGGCTTCATCGATGGAGACCTGTTCCACAATCGGTGAATAGCGCCGTAAAATGCCCATGACCGAGCGGGATATCTCGGCATAGCGTTTTTTTCGGGGAGGGACGATAATCAGATGCGGGCAGCGTTGTTTGGCCTGGAACATGGGCATGGCACTGTGGATGCCGTATTGGCGGGCCGCATAGCTGGCCGCCGCCACGACCCCACGCCCGGAAGCGCCGCCCACGACCAGAGGCTCGCCCCTGAGGCGGGGGTGATCGCGCTGTTCCACAGCGGCAAAAAAGGCATCCATGTCGATATGCAGAATCATTGAGACACTTTACCCTGCTTACCGGCTCCTTTCAAGATCGAACTTCTACCGTTCTATCCCCATCCACGCTCACGACAAATTAAATCCATGGGATTGGCATCTATACTTGCAAAAGATTACAAAAATGTTGTAAGCAGCACACGATCAACTATTTTGTGGTCTTTAGGCCGTTGTCATGAAAAAGGAAAACACATGAAAACCATCGAACAAGTCACCCTGCTTTACGAAATTTCCAATGCCCTCAACGAACACCTGGATTTAAAGAAATCCATGTTCAAGGCATTGGATATTCTATCAAATACATTACAGATGGAACGTGGTACGATCTCCATTTTAAACCCCCTTAGAAATGAAATCAGCATCGAGGTGGCCCACAGTCTGTCCAAGAGTGCTATGGATCGGGTAAAGTACAAATTGGGCGAAGGCATCATCGGCAGGGTGATCCAAACCGGTGAGGCCGTAGCGATTCCCAAGATCAGTGAAGAACCCTTGTTTCTCAACCGTACGGCGTCCCGCAAGATGAAGGGCATGGGAGAAATTTCGTTCATGTGTGTGCCGGTGCAAAAAGGGGCGCAAGTGGTAGGCGCCTTGAGTGTTGACCGCGCCTATGATCCTGACTATTCCCTTGAAGACGGCACCAAGCTGCTTTCCGTGGTGGCGACCATGCTGGCTCGCCATGCCATCAATTTGGAAACCATCCAATTGGAAAAGGAAGCCTTGCGGGACGAAAACAAGCGACTAAAGGATGAACTGGAAAACAAGTACCGGATCAACAATATCATCGGCAACAGCAACAAGATGCGTGAAGTGTTCCAGATGATCAGCCAGGTATCGCGAAGCAACGCCACGGTACTGATTCGCGGAGAGAGTGGGACGGGTAAGGAATTGGTGGCCAATTCCATTCATTACAATTCCAAACGTGCAAAAATGCCCTTCGTCAAGGTGAATTGCGCGGCGATTCCCAACAATCTCATCGAAAGCGAACTATTTGGCCACGAAAAAGGGGCCTTTACCGGCGCCATCAAGCAGAAGGCAGGGCGTTTCGAGCTGGCCCACAAGGGGACGATTTTCCTGGACGAGATCGGCAGCATCGAGCCCGATGTCCAGGTTCGACTGTTGCGGGTGCTGCAGGAACGGGAGTTCGAACGGGTCGGCGGCCACAAGACCCTCAAGGTGGATGTGCGCATCATTGCCGCCACTAACAAGAACCTGGAACAGGCCGTGGAGGAGGATACCTTTCGAGGGGACCTTTACTACCGCCTGAATGTATTTCCCATCTACATGCCTCCCTTAAGGGAGCGCAAGACCGACATCTTGCTGCTTGCCGATTATTTTCTGGAACGTTACGCCGAGGAAAACGGTCGGGAGGTCAAGCGCCTTTCCACGCCGGCCATCGACATGCTCATGGCCTACCATTGGCCGGGAAACGTGCGCGAACTGGAGAACTGCATCGAGCGGGCCGTTCTGCTTTGCGAGGAAGGGGCCATCCACAGCTACCATTTGCCACCGACGTTACAGACCGGCAGGGAGAGCGGAACCCTTCCCGATCTTAGCTTGGAAGACGCCGTGGCCGCCCTGGAAAAAGAGATGATCATCGATGCGCTGAAAAATACGCGTGGCAATATTACCACGGCGGCAGAAGTCCTGAAAACCACGGTGCGCAAATTTGCCTATAAAGCCAAGAAGTATGGGGTGGATTATCGCAGCTATCGCTAAATAGTGTCCATCCAGAAATGGCCAATTTGCCCGATATCGGCGTTGCGCGAATAATTTAATCCTCGGAATATCAACCATATGCCTGTGGTTAAACCCGAGCTAACATTCGTCGTGCGCCTTGATCTCAACCAAATTTGCCTATTTCTGGATGGACACTAAATTGTCTAAGACGCGGGGGGCGGATTACTGCGAATCCGACTGATCAATTCCGCTTCATCGCGGATGGTATCGGTTAATTGTTGGTTGAGGGCCCGTTTTTGGGCTTTGATCTGATCGATGCCCTTCTTGTGCTCCACTAACCAAATGACATATATTCGTTCGAGGGCGGCGGTCACTTCGCCCATCGCCTTGGCGAGCCGGTTGCGGGTCGTGCTGAGCTGATCGGTTTGAGTGGTGATGATGGTGCGCTGGTTGGGAAATTTAGTGCCGATGCGTTTCAGCCGTTTTATTTCCTTGTCGAGCATGACGACGGTGTCATCCATGGTGATCAGATTCTGGTAAATTGCCTGGGACACATAATCGTTGGTAAACTGAAGGACTTCTTCCTTGACTTTTTGGGAGACCAGCTTGGTTTGCAGCGGTTCTTTTTTCAAGAATTTGGTATAGGCGAAAAAGCCGCCGCCACCGACCAGGGCCAGCAGCAGGATCAGGACGATGAGGATGCCGACGACCCCGCCGTTGGGATTGTTTATCGGGCAACAATGGCTGTTTTTTCGACGTTGCGTCATGGGTTTCAAATGATTGCCGCAATCCGACACCCGGTTGAAAAAAACAGGATGTCGGCGGCACGATTGGTTCGGTCGTTTTTTTTGACATTCACTGTCATTATCGGCAGCCGCTATCAAACCTGTATTTTTTTAACCGTGATTCGATGGGTTTGCATATGACGCATCATCTAATAAGGAGGTTACCATGTATACGGCACTGACCATCGCCGGGTCTGATTCATCGGGCGGGGCAGGGATTCAAGCGGATTTGAAGACGTTTCAGGCCCTGGGGGTGTTCGGCATGAGTGCCGTGACCGCGGTAACCGTGCAAAACACGCAGAAGGTGTATGACGTTCAGGAAATGCACCCTCACATCGTTCATGACCAGATTATCTGTCTGTTTGAGGATATACCCATCGATGCTGTCAAAATCGGCATGGTGGCCAGCATCCCGTTGATCGAAGCCATTGCCCGGGCCCTTGGATCCATCGCCACGCTGCCTCCGGTGATTGTGGACCCGGTGATGATTTCCAAAAGCGGATACGCACTACTCAAACCCAACGCCCAGGCCGCCTTGGTCCAGCACTTGTTTCCCCTGGCTCATGTGGTAACGCCCAATTTGCCCGAGACCGAAACCCTGCTGGGAAAGAAAATTGCCGATATCGCAGACATGAAGCAAGCCGCCAGGGAGATTGCCGGTCTGGGGACCAGCATGGTGGTGGTCAAGGGCGGGCATTTGGGACAGGATAACGCCACGGATGTCCTCTTTGACGGGACGGATTGTCGATTGCTGGAGGGCCGGCGTATCCATACGTCCAGTACCCATGGTACCGGATGCACCTTTTCGGCAGCCATCGCCGCCCACATGGCACGGGGAATACCCTTTTTCGATGCGGTATCCCAAGCCAAAACCTACATTACCGGTGCGATCGAAAATGCGTTCCCTCTTGGCCAGGGGTGTGGTCCCACCCATCACTTTTTTGACCTGTATCCTAAGGCCGGGGTGGATATTGGCTGAAGGGGAGGGCCACGCGGCCCCCGCCCTTCAGCACTGCGCCAGAAGCGCACCCATCAATCAGGAATAAATAGACACGAGGCATTGATGACGTCGTCAAGTCGCTGGCATCATGTGGGCCTATCTTTTTCGCGATCATCATCCGGCCCGGGTGCTATCATGAGAAAGCTGGTTTCCGACCAGTCTGACACACTGCCATTGTGATTAAAAAATCTCGCGCGCCAGTGATAAGACATGTGGTCATCAAATGGCAGGTTTGAAACCCTGAGCTCGAATAATTGACGGTCCGTGATCAAATCCAATACACAATCCTCCGATTCAGCGTCGTATACTTGCCAATGCGTAGCTGCGGGAGGATTCGCACCAGACGCCTCTTGATTTTCAAGGTTGAGCAATAAATAGCTTCGGTCCTGTACATGGAATTCGGAAGAAAGCGGTATGGGAGCCAATGGGAGCGGCTGGCTGGACCCATCATTGGGAAACGCTTTGGCGATTAACCCCTCCCGGCCCTGTTGATCCGACGGTTCAGCCGCCTCTTCGAATTCGTTTTCCTGTTCACTATTTTCAGGCGGAGAGTAATGGATTTCCGCCGAATAATCCCCCTCCAGATAGTCATCAAACGCCTGGACCACAAAATAATAGTCCATATTGTCCTCGAGACCATGGATGGTACAGGCGGTTTCCCTGCCTTCCCAGTCCGGCAAGCTGTAATTGAAACCTTGATCGACCCTGCGGGCAAATACCCGGTAGCCCTCGGGGTGCGGATGGTTGGCGGTCCAGTTGATGGTCACACTGGCGGCGGTTGCGGAAACGGTCATTAATAGAACCACTATGGGCACAATTAGGGCACTTTTCCAGGCAATTCGGTAACTTTTTTTCATGAACATCATTTTCAGGCGCAGCGCTCAGTGAAGAACAATTATCGTATGGGCGATTCAGTAACCAGTTGATTAAGAAACTAACTACAACAGCGAATTGCATGCCATTTGTTTCGATTTTATTGTATTATAACTTAACTAATTGATATCATATGGAATAAAATACTTTTATCGATTTTATATAAATGGTCATGGCCAGTGAAAGACTCCGGGTGGGAAAAAATGGTGGTTGGGGGAGGTCCAGAATTGTATTCGACGTGCCGGGGCATTTGATTATCGGAGCGTACAGCATTCAACAAAAGGGGCGGCCAGGGATTTCAGTTCTTGCATCGTTTCGGTAGGGATGGCCGGATCCATGCCCGTATTGAATTCGGGATCCAGGCAGCTTGCACGGTGATTGAACGCCTGGAGTACCCAGGCGGAGGCGCCGCTGATGGTTTTGGCAATGGCCTTGATGGTCTCGGCGTTGATAAAAGGGGATACACAGGTGGTCCTGAATTCATATGCTGGCGCACGTTCCATGACCAGCCGAATACTTTCGGCGAGCCGGTCCTGAATATCCGGATGTCTACTGAAAGGATGGTAGGTGTCGAGGGGCGCCTTGACGTCCATGGCCACAAACGACACCAGCCCCTGATCAAGAAGTCGACGGAGCACATCGGGACGACTCCCATTCGTGTCCAGTTTGACCGGATAGCCAAGGGCGTTGATGGTCTTGCAAAGGTCGGCGAGCCCCTTTTCCAGCGTTGGCTCGCCACCGGTGATGGCGACCCCGTCCAGCATACCTTGCCGGGCGGATAAAAAGTCGATCACTTCGCCTAAAGGAATGCGTTCAGGATACTCGCCCCGGGCCAGTTCGGGATTGTGGCAATAAGGGCAGGTGAAATTGCAGCCAGTGAGAAAAAGCACACAGCTGATCTTACCTGGGAAGTCGATAAACGAGTTTTTTTGCAGTCCCGCGATAATCAATGGCTACACATGCCCCAGTTTTTTCAGTGAATCGTCGGCCAGGACCGTATCCACAGGCCCTGCCGGTGCTTCCGGTACCGGCTGGCTGGTCAGGCTTTCTTCCAGAACAACGGCGGCGGTAACCCCCGGCTCCTCATGGGGAATATTAAATGTCTGTCGCCGGTAGTATTCAGCCCGCTTGCCATCGTTCCATTGTTTAACCGGTCTCAGGTAGCCGACCACGCGGGAATAGACTTCGGTTTCCCGATCGCAGTGAGAGCAGCGGGTTTGTTCGCCGCTGAGGTAGCCGTGGGACGGACAGACGGAGAAGGTGGGAGTCAGGGTGAAGTAGGGCAGGTGATAGTTGCCTGACACCTTGCGAATCAGGGATTTCACCGTCTCGATGTCACCGACCTGCTCTCCCAGGAACAGGTGCAGGACCGTTCCGCCGGTATATTTGGTTTGCAGGTTGTCCTGAAGCATCAGGGTCTCGAAGATATCATCGGTGTGGTTGACCGGCAACTGGGTAGAGTTGGTGTAATAGGGCGCCGCACCGTTGCGAACATCTTCCTCGTTGGCACAAACGATTTCCGGAAAACGCCGTTTGTCGATCATGGCCAGGCGGTAGGAGGTACCCTCGGCCGGGGTGGCTTCCAGATTGAAGATGTCTCCGGTACGATCCTGGATTTCGGCGATCATGGTTCGCAGGGCATCCATGACCTTTACGGCAAAGGTTTGGCCCTGGGCCGTCGTGATATCCGTTCCCAGGAAATTCAAGCAGGCCTCGTTCATGCCCACGATGCCGATCGTCGAGAAGTGGTTTTTCCAGAAGACGCCAGAACGGTTCTTGATATCGCGTAGATAAAATTTGGAATAGGGGTAGAGATTCTTGTCGGTAAACTGCTCCAGCACCTTGCGTTTGATGGCCAAACTCTCGATGGCCAGATTCACTTTGGCGCGCAGGGTGGCAAAAAACGCATCCTCGCCCCTGGCAATGTGGCCGATGCGGGGCAGGTTGATGGTTACCACGCCGATGGAGCCGGTGAGTGGGTTGGCGCCGAACAGACCGCCGCCACGCTTGAGCAGTTCGCGATTGTCCAGCCGCAACCGACAGCACATGGAACGGGCGTCTTCCGGGGACATGTCCGAGTTGACGAAGTTGGAGAAATACGGAATGCCGTATTTGCCGGTCATCTGCCAGACCGGTTCCAGATTGGGGTTGTCCCAATCGAAATCCGCGGTGATGTTGTAGGTGGGAATGGGGAAGGTAAAGACGCGTCCCTTGGCATCGCCCTCGATCATGACCTCGGCAAAGGCGCGGTTGAACACATCCATTTCGGCCTGGAATTCACCGTAGGTGGCGTCTTTGGTTTTACCACCGATGATCACGGGATGGTCCTTGAGGGTGCCGGGGACGCAAAGGTCCATGGTGATGTTGGTAAACGGCGTCTGGAATCCGACCCGCGTGGGGATATTGATGTTGAAGACGAATTCCTGCAACGCCTGTTTGACCTTCGTATAATCCAGCCGGTCATAGCGGATGAAGGGGGCCAAGAGGGTGTCGAAATTGGACAGGGCTTGGGCGCCGGCCGCTTCCCCCTGAAGGGTATAAAAGAAATTGACGATTTGCCCCAGGGCCGACCGCAGGTGTTTGGGCGGTGCGCTTTCCACTTTGCCTTCGACGCCCTTGAATCCGTTGCGCAACAGATCGGTCAGGTCCCACCCCACGCAGTAGACCGACAGCAGGCTGAGGTCGTGGATGTGCAGGTCACCGTCGGCATGGGCCCGCCGGATTTCCGGCGGATAGATTTTGTTGAGCCAGTATTCCGAGGTAACGTCCGAGGAGATGTAGTTGTTGAGCCCCTGCAGGGAGTAGCACATATTGCTGTTTTCTTTGATCTTCCAGTCCAGCTTACGAATATAGTGCTCCACCAGATCCACATGGGCCTCGGTGGCAATGCGCCTGATCTGAGCATGCTGCTCCCGATAGATAATATACGCCTTGGCCGTCTTGTAATAAGGCGAATCGAGCAACACCCGTTCGACGATGTCCTGGATTTCCTCTACCTCGGGCGTGGGACCCAGGCGAAGCTCATGGGCCAGGGTCAACACCCGCAGGGTCATTTTTCTTGCTTCCCGCTCTCCGAACTCCTCCGTTGCCTTGCCAGCTTTGGCGATGGCTGCGGTAATTTTCGATGAATCAAATTCGACAACTCGACCATTGCGCTTCTTGATCTTTTCAATCACGGGTATCTCCTCGGAACCAATGTCTACTTTTTTTGATTTGAAACGACGAAAAAATACCGCAGCTGGTATTTTTTCAGGGTGTGCGTTACAATGGGTGTTTCTGGTAGATGGTATTGCTGCCCCACAGTGTGTGAGACACGATGTTCTCCTTCTTACAACAACATGTTGTTGTGTGTCAAGGCGCTTTTTCCATATATAGTATGGTCCGCCTGTTGGTTGACGATTCTTCAACTGCTTGTGTTTTCAGGGGATATGGAAAATTTCCGCAAGGGGATATATTTTTTAACCCGGCATTGCGGCAGCGGTCATGGAGGACAATGACATCGAATATGTTGTGTTGGAAGCCGCTTGACACCCAATATATTGTATGAGACACTGGCCGATAACCCACCACTGATTTCCTGAACAACGGAGCTTTCGAATCCCAATGGCACAAAAAGATAAAATCATCGTTCTGGAAAATGAGAATGTGGACCTGGCCACCCACGCGTGGGATGATCAGGCGTTTTGTAAAACCCTCGTCGGCGCCAATGTGACGAACGAGCAGCAAGCCAAAGAAATCGCCGGTGTGATCCGTGCCACCATCGACAGCATGAATCTTCGTCAGATCACGTCGCCCATGGTGGAAGAGATGATCAAGGCCAAGTTGGCCGAATACGGTCTGGACGGCTACCCACCGTTTCGCCTGACCCGAGAGATGTTCGTGCGTAATGGGATCGATCTCTCGCCCAATGCCAAAACGGTTCTGGAACGGCGTTACCTGAAAAAAGCCATGGATGGAACGATCCAGGAAACACCGGCCCAGATGTTTCATCGTGTGGCGCGGCACATCGCCAAGGCGGAGAAAAAGTACGATAAAAATGCCGATCTGACAAAGCTCGCCGAAACATTCTATGCGTTGATGACGGATTTTCGCTTTCTGCCCAATTCGCCGACCCTGATGAATGCCGGCAGGCGCCTGGGGCAGCTGGCCGCCTGTTTCGTGCTGCCCATCGAAGATAGCATGGAGGGGATTTTCGATGCGCTGAAAAACGCCGCCATCATCCATAAATCCGGTGGCGGTACCGGTTTTTCGTTTTCCCGCCTGCGTCCGAAATACTCGACCGTCGGCACCACCGGTGGGATTGCCTCCGGCCCCATTTCCTTCATGAAGATTTTCAATACCGCCACCGAGCAGGTCAAGCAGGGGGGAACCCGCCGGGGCGCCAACATGGCCATTTTACGGATTGATCATCCGGACATCATCGAATTCATCCACTGCAAGGCCACCAATACCGAACTCAATAACTTCAACATATCCGTGGGGGTTACCGAAACCTTCATGGAAGCCGTTAAAAACGATGCCGACTACGATCTTTTAGATCCGCGCGACGGGAAGCCAATGCAGACCCTGAATGCCCGTAACGTATACGACCAACTGGTTTCCCAGGCCTGGAAAAACGGTGATCCGGGAATCGTTTTCCTCGATCGCATGAATCGCGACAATCCGACACCCGAGTTGGGCGAGATCGAGAGCACCAATCCTTGTGGCGAGCAGCCGTTGCTTCCCATGGAAGCGTGTAATCTGGGATCCATCAATCTGGCCAAATTCGTGATCACGAAAAAGGATACACTCCGGATCGATTACGCTACTTTGAAAGAAACGATCTGGACCGCCGTGCACTTTCTGGACAATACTATCGACATGTCCCGATACCCCTTGGCGGCCATCGATCGCATGGTCGAGGGTAACCGCAAGATCGGTCTGGGGATCATGGGTTTCGCCGATTTGCTGTTTCAGTTAGGCGTCCCCTACAACAGCGATGAGGCGCTGGCCATCGCCGAGGAGGTGATGGGGTTTGTTCAGCGCGAATCCCATCAGGCATCCCTGGCCCTGGCCAAGCAGCGCGGGGCCTTTCCCAACTACGAGAAGAGCCGCCATCATGGGGACAGCCAGAAGGCCTTCCGCAATGCCACCACCACGACCATCGCCCCTACGGGAACACTGAGCATCATCAGCGGCTGCTCCTCGGGCATCGAACCGCTTTTCGCGCTCAGCTTTGTACGGACGGTCATGGACAACGACAAACTGGTGGAAGTCAATCCCCATTTCGAAGCCGTGGCCAAAAAACGGGGGTTTTACTCCCAATCACTCATGGAAACGGTGGCCCGCACCGGATCCATCGCCCATTTGGAGGATATTCCGGAAGATGTCAGGCGGGTGTTTGTCACCGCCCATGATATTTCGCCCGAATGGCATCTGCGCATGCAGGCGGCTTTTCAGAAGCATACGGACAACGCGGTTTCAAAAACGGTCAACCTGGCGCGTGAGGCCACGGTGGCGGATGTGCGGCACATTTACGATCTGGCCTGGAAACTGGGCTGCAAAGGCGTCACCATCTACCGGGACGGCAGCAAGGAAAATCAGGTGCTCTCCTTCTCATCCACCAAAAAGGAAAACGATGCCTTCATGACCGCCGTGCGCAAACGACCCGACACCCTGGAAGGGTTCACCACCCGCGTCAAGACCGGACTGGGCCAACTCTACGTCACGGTGACCGAATACGATGGCAAACCGTTCGAGGTCTTCGCCACCATCGGCAAGTCGGGACGTTCCACGACGGCCAAAACCGAGGCCATCGGCCGTTTGGTTTCCCTGGCTTTCCGGTCGGGGGTGACCGTCGACAAAGTGGTGGAACAGCTAAAGGGCATCGGCGGCGAACATCCGGTCTTTCAAAATGGTGGCCTGGTGCTGTCCATTCCCGATGCCATCGCGCGGGTGCTGGAAAATCGGTATATCAAGGAAAAGGGTCCGCCGAAGAGACACGGCAGCCTGATCGGTGAGGTATGCCCCGAGTGTGGCCAGACGATCAGCTTCGAAGAGGGGTGTATGACGTGTCATTTCTGCGGATTCACCAAATGCGGATAGTGATCACTGACAAACGCCATCTTATGGTCCAGGCCGGCGTTCTCGCTCGGTTTCCATCCTCAACGTAGCGCTGCTACGCCTGCGGTGCAAACCTCCCTGCGGCCTTGTCCTGAACCATAAGCTGCCATTTGTCAGCGACCACTCAGGGCTTACCGCATGCGCATCATGCGGCGCATGGGCGTTTCCGGGGTGGCCCACAGGTAATCGGCCCAGTCGCGCTCGGCCTCATTGCCCACCGGGGATAGATAAACGGTTTTGAAGGGCGCCGGGTGACGAGCAAAGGCCCGGTTGGGGACACCGAATTTTTTGATGATGTGACCATTGCCGACGATGACCACCATTTTCCCCGCCCCCAGATTGTCGGCCACGGCCTCGGCCATGGCGTCTTCCCAGGTGCATTGGGCTTCATAGAAAAAGTCGAACGTATCCCGGCCTTTGATGGTGTGCATCTTGAAAATCGCTTCGATGTAGCTCCGATGGTCGGCATTGCCGGTGTCGATCGTCTCGGGCAGGTGACGGCGGTCATCCGCAGAAAGGCTATCGATCCCTCCCGCGCCGATGCGTGCGGGAATATAGGAAGGAATGTTCAGGGCGATGATGCGAATTCCTTTTTCTTTTGCATATTCCAGAATACCACGGTACAAGTCGTAGTCGAATCGCCAGTTGGCATACCAATGCGTTTGCCGCAGAAAACCGGTTTCATCGAGTTTGCCGGCGATCCATTCATCCAGAACCGGTTGGTAGGTATGATCGAACATTTCCATGCCAATCGTTAGCTTGGGGGTGGTTTGGGCGAGGGCGCGAATGATTTCCAGCTGGATGGTATGATGAGACGGGTTGGTGTGCTGCTCTCCCACATAGATCACTCGGGTGTCGGCCAAATCGGCAAAGCACTGCCGGCGCGAAACAAGGTGATTCGTATCGGTTTTTAAGATAGTGTCTTCCATCAAGCGAGTGGGGCTATTTTTGATGGCCAGTGTCGTCGGCGCCACCGCGCATCCTCCCAAGGCTGACATCACGATCAAGGCCGCGGCCACGATCCACGGTAGGCAACGGTACCACCTGGCGAAGCGGGACCGCGTGACATGAATCGGGTGAGCCGACAGCCACGGCCGGACCGTCAAACATGGGTGACAACGGGTCACGCGGGCCCCCTCACCTCGGAGGTTGCCTTGAAAATAAAATACAAGAGCGAGCTGCTTTTTCGCAAGGCCTTCATCCCTTGGTATGACACGGAAATATCGTTGGTCCTGACCTTGATCTTTGCCGTGTTGGCATTGCTGTTTAGCATGACCGGTATCGCCGCGGCCCTGGATACCCCCTGCTACAACGGCTTTATCTGGGTCCCCTGCCTGCTGATGGGCCTTTCCCTGGCGCTCACCATTTCGAGTCTGATTCGCCTGATCCGAAGGTGGACGGCTTGATGATCTTGCATGGCCGTCGGTGTCTTCCTGTCGCTGCTACCTGGCTTTTTCCACAAAGGCTTTGAAACTCATCGTCCGGTAGCTATCCGTGCCGATATATTTCAGGATGGAAAGCATCTCCTTCGGTGGTATGTATCCAGGACGATTACCGATTCGGTCCCCGGTTTCGGAGATGAACCACGTGCTGGGAAGGCCCATGACATTATACTTGGACGCGATCGCGTGCTCTTTATCCGAGTTGACGCTGACCGGAACGAAGTTGCGGTTGACATAGGCGATCACACTGGGATTTCGAAACGTCTCTTTCTCCATCTGCAAGCAATACCTGCACCAGTCGGCGTTGAAAACCAGAAATACTTTTTTGTTTTCTGCCTCACTGCGCCTGCGGCCCTCCTCGTAGGACATCCATTGGATACCATCTCCTTGCTGCGCGGCCAGCAACGCTGGATTGTCACCCAATGCAAGCAACGTCAGAGCCAGACCCACCATCGTAAGGATCCATTTATTTTTCATGGGGTCGCGTCATCCTATGCGCTGATCAGATTCAATTTGTTGGTAACCAGAAGCAGGCCAAGGATCAGCAGCAGCACGCCTGCGGTCACGTTAACGTACTTTATCGACCAGGAAACTTTTTTCATTAGGTTAATCAGTGAGTCGATGAAAATGGAAAGCACCAGAAAAGGGATGGCCAATCCGACGGCATATATCGACAACAGACCGATTCCCTGACCCACCGTATCCTGATTGCCGGCCACGATCAGAATCGAGCCCAATAGGGGACCGATGCACGGGCTCCATCCCGCGCCAAAGGCCATGCCGACTATGAACGTACCCATAAAATGGAGCGGTTTTTTTTGCATATGTAGGCGGTGTTCGAATTCCAGAGCCCTGAAGCGGAACAATCCCGTCATATGGATGCCGAACAGGATGATGGCGATGCCGCCAATGATCCGGATCCAGTCCCGATACTTGAAAATGGTGCCACCCAAAAGGGACGCCGATGCCCCCATGAGAATGAAGATCGTCGAAAACCCCAAGACGTAACTCAAGGTCGACAAGATAATTCGCGCCCGAATACTGGCTCCCCGTGCCTCGGTCAGTTCATCCAGTGAAAAACCGGTGATGAAGGTAAAGTAGGCGGGGATCAGAGGCAGGATGCAAGGGGAAAAAAAAGAAAGCAGTCCTGCAAGTAACGCGGCGGAATACGATATTGATTCGGTGAACATGTGGTGTCTATCAACTCCCCGGGTCGAAAAAATAGTGGCTATTTAGTGCCCATCCAGAAATGACCCAATTGCCTATTTCGGGATGGGCACTATTTAAGTCGACATGTATAGTCGAGCCGTTGAACATGAAGAGGGTTACAAAAAAGGTAAACGCTTAGCGGCCACTATTGTACAATCACTTGGTCATTTCAACCCCGATCCTAAGTGGCTGTTGGGCCATGCGCGGTGGTGAACCGCTGCTTTGGGCCAGCCAGAATCCAGATGCCGGCCGCCAGAAGCACCAGGTCGCGCAATGTGTTCAGGGCAATATTGGACGGTTCCCTGGCAGATAGCGAAAAACAGCCGCAAGCAATGTCCAGCCCTCGGTAGGCATTGAAAAAGCCGATACCGATAAACACCACCATCATTATGCTCACCAAGAGGGCGGCGCCTTTCTCGAAACGGCCGAACACCAGAGCGATCCCGCATAGCGCCTCGATCCATGGCAAGACGATGGCAACCCACCTGACCAGCGGTGGGTTGACGAGCTGGTAGTTGGTTACAATCGCAGCGAAGGCAGATGGATCGGCGATTTTCGAGAGGCTGGAAAGTACAAAAACGAGGCCCAACCCGATTCTTATGCCAATCGTGACACGATTGCCGATCATTTTGCTGACCCGTTCATGATGGCTCCTTGAGCGCTGTTGCGAGACGTGCTTGGTTGTGCGTCTGCCCGACAACGGTATTATCAACGCAAGCCCAATAGGTCAAACGTCTATCAACAATCAAGGTTGGGTTTTGCCATTGGCAAAATTTTTAATCATAGCTTCTCCCAGGTCTTTGGAACGGTTGGTGGCCATTTCAACGGCATTGATCAGCGTGGTGCGCAATCCACCTTTTTCCAATGTGTGCAAGCCGACGATGGATGTGCCGCCTGGGGATGTGACCGAATCTTTCAACTGACCAGGATGGGCCTCGGTCTCCAATAGCAGCTTGGCCGAGCCCAAGATGGTCTGGGACGCAAGCAGCAGGGCATCTTTTCGCGACAGCCCGACTTTGACGCCGGCATCGGCCAGGGCATCCACGATCATGAAAATGTAAGCCGGCCCACTGCCGCTCAGTCCCGTAACGGCATCCATGAGGTAATTTTCCTTGAGAAAGATGGACTTGCCGACGGAGTTGAAAATCGCCATGGCCAGTTCGACATCCGCTTCGGTTGCATGGTCGCCGGCGGCGATGGCCGTGGCACCTTCACGAACGGCCACGGCTACATTGGGCATGACTCGGATCAGGCGCAAATCCTTTTTCAACAGGGACTCGATGGCCGCCAAGGGGACGCCGGCGGCGATGGAGATGACCAGCTTGCTCATGTCCAGATAGTCGGCGGTTTCTTTGAGCACGGTGGCCATGATCTGGGGTTTGATGGCATAAATGATGATATCCGCTGTGTTGATGACCTCGATATTGTCAATGGTCGTGGCTACATTGAATTTTTTTTGTACGATTTCCAATTGGCGTTGATTGGCATCCGAACAAATGATGTTCCCGGCCTGGGCCGCGCCCGAACTGAGCAGCCCGTCGATGAGGGCGTTGGCCATGTTTCCGGCGCCGATCAGGCCGATTTTTTTATCGTTCAACATCGTTATCGTCTCCTTTTGGGTTGTGGACGTCAATGATATCCGCAACCCGTTCACCTACGTTCCCACCGACAACGTGTCAAGTTAAAACTTGTAGGCGATTGTGCCGGTGGCACCGATCTTCGGTGATTGTTCGACATAGCTTCTGGCGGCATCACCATAAAGGGCCAGGTCGATATCGAATCGGTCCATAACCACGCCTATCCCCAAGCTGGCCCCGATCCCCGGCCAGGGGATGTCCGCTTTGATATCACCGGCGCCGGAGGTTTCGGCGACCGCCGGATAGACGAGACCGGCTCGCAACCGTATCCGCCGGGTGAGTCGAAATTCTGCCCCACCCCGCAAAAACCAAATGTTGGCAGACTGCTTTTCAACCCCGCCGAAGTGACCGAAAATATACTCACTGTCCAGGGAAAGAAGGGTCGATCCGATGACATGGGACAGCGCCAAGGTCGCGTATCGGGGGACCGAAAAAGCGTTGTATTGATTATTGAAGGAAAATCCGACCAGGTTTTTGACCATGACGCCCACACGGGTTCTATCGCTGATCCGATAGATGGCGCCCACATCGATGGTTTCATATTCGACGGCGATATTTCCAACCGAAGAAGACCCGTCCGAACCGCCGGTCGGACATAATTGGGTATTTCAATCCAAGTGGATGTAATTAAGGCCCAGCAGGAGCCGGTTGCTATCCAGGGGCGAAAGGGCCAGGGAAAGGCGGACGTCCATGGTTGTAGAATGAACTTTTCCGGCGAAATCATCATCGGTATCCACCATTGCCAAGGACAATAAATTGGATGCATAGGCGTCCCAGGTATCGTCGCCGCTGTCCCCCAGAAACCGCAGTCTGTTGACCATCGCCAACCCAATAGTCAGCTGGCGACGCTTCAAGGCCTTCAGTGATGGGCGGTAGACCAACCCGATATTGCTGAATACGCCGGGATAGTCTCCAGATAGAAATAAGTGATTGTCGGTCAGCTGGGCCAGCCCGGCCGGATTCCAGAAAACGGCCGAGGCATCATCGGCAACGGCCGTGAAGGCTCCCCCCATACTCATCGCCCGGGCACCGATACCCATGCCCAGATCGGAACCCGTCAGATAGTCGAAGTCGACTTCGGCGCGGGCAATATTGGACAGGATTGCCGAGCTCAAAAGAATCAGGGTGATTGATTTCCAAAAGACATTCGAAGCCATTGTTTCGGCTTACAATAATCGATCGTGAAGGTCAACCGGGTTAGGGGGCAGGTGTAGTCGGCATGTTTTTTTAATAATTTTCATTAATCTCTATGCTTGTGTATCTTGTCACCAGTTTAAAAATTTAGTTCTGATAGCCATTTGGATGCAAGCCTGATTTCCGCGCCGTTTGGAAACGTTTTTTCTCTGTCCAGTTTTTTTGAGATTTGCACCATTTTAATTTCGGGAAAGTATTTTTTAAATAAATCAAAATTGGGGCTAAGGTTATTCTCGTTCCACTTTACCTCCACCAATAGAGACAGCGTGCCGGATTTTACAATACAAAAATCAATCTCTTTGCCATCCTTATTTTTTACATAATATATTTTTCCTTCTTTTCCCAGACAATCCTGCCGAAAATGCAGTTCTTTTTGAATTGCACAAGCAACGGCATTTTCCAGCTTTATACTCTGGTCACCCTGCACTTGTCCTGTATCGTAAAAATAAAATTTAGGTGCCTTTTGAATAGCCCCGGCAATGCTTTTATGGAAAGGCGGAACTTGAAAAAGGACATACATATTTTTGAGTATCGTTAACCACCGTTTTACCGTATTTTTGACAAGGTTGTTTTTCCGGCCTGACGCGGTCCGGTAAGAAGAATAATTTTTTTATCCAAATCCTCTTGAATGTATTTTGTGATATACCGTTGCATAAAGACTATTCTGGCATATAATCCGAAATAGCCAAGACTTTTTCGGAGTCTTTACCGATAAAGTCATCCTTGCTGGTCTCAGCGCATCAATCACACTTCCGGTATTGGGCCAGAAGGCGATGGACAGATTGTCAATTTTGAACGCTGATTGACTCTTGTTAGCGGTAAGCAAGGCGGTTGCACGTGGCGCAGAAATCGTCGCTCAGAATAGGTATCCTATTTTCTAAAAGTTTTTAAGTTAAGGGTGTTATGTCCCGGTATCCCCCTAACCGGTTAGTCGGTAAACCGGACCGCATCAGCGCAGGTGCTGCAGGTATCGCTGCCAGAAACGATTACGACCTTTGCGGTTCCGCTAAAGGTATAGGTGCCGATCAGATTCCACTGGCCCCCATTTTCTTGCTGATTGATGCGCACGGTGTCGTCGATGCGTGTGGTGCCGTCGTATATTTCTACTGTTACGTTATCGCACCGGCTGGATGTTTCGGTCCACCAGAGGTAAACGTCAGCAGTATCAAAAACAGATGCCTGAAACGAATAGGTACCCACGTTCCAGTTGTAAAGAGATTGAGTGCCATAATAATCGGGTCCATTGGAAGGCGACCAGCTTCCGGTGAAAGACGCACCCGCGTCCCCGTCGTCGACGATCACCTCTGAGTTGTCACTAATCGTGATGTCCAGAATGTCGTTTTTCGTGATGCCATCTTCGCTGTAAGATGCCGATATCTGACAGGGCTGGTCCGTGAGTAGGTCCTGGGTTGTCAATAGACCGTCAGCTGAGATGGCACCATAGGCCGGGCAGTCGATATCCCAAGCGTCGGCAGTGACCAGCCGACTGCTGCCGCCCTCATAGTAGGCCCTGAGGTCATAATCGGCACTGGCCTTGTCTTTCACGGTTACCGGGCCTTCAATTTCAACCGTATCAAGCACCGGTGTCGTGGTTTTAAGAAACCGGACCGCATCAGCGCATGTGCTGCAGGTATCGCTGCCAGAAACGATTACGACCTTTGCAGTTCCGCTAAAGGTATAGGTGCCGATCAGATTCCACTGACCCCCATTTTCTTGCTGATTGATGCGCACGGTGTCGTCGATCAGTGTGGTGCCATCGTATATTTCCACTGTTACGTTCTCGCACCGGCTGGATGTTTCGGTCCACCAGAGGTAAACGTCAGCAGTTTCGGATACGGATGCCTGAAACGAATAGGTACCCACGTTCCAGTTGTAGAGAGACTGAGAACCATAATAATCGGGCCCACTGGAAGGCGACCAGCTTCCGGTGAAGGACGTACCCGCGTCCCCGTTGTCGACGATCACCTCTGAGTTGTCACTAATCGTGATGTCCAGAATGTCGTTTTTCGTGATGCCATCTTCGCTGTAAGATGCCGATATCTGACACGGCTGGTCCGTGAGTAGGTCCTGGGTTGTCAATAGACCGTCAGCCGAGATGGCACCATAGGCCGGGCAGTCGATATCCCAAGCGTCGGCAGTGACCAACCGACTGCTGCCGCCCACATAGTAGGCCCTGAGGTCATAATCGGCACTGGCCTTGTCATTCACGATTACCGGGCCTTCAATTTCAACCGTATCAAGCACCGGTGTGGTGGCTTTAACAAACCGGACCGCATCAGCACATGTGCTGCAGGTATCGCTGCCAGAAACGATTACGACCTTTGCAGTTCCGCTAAAGGTATAGGTGCCGATCAGATTCCACTGACCCCCATTTTCTTGCTGATTGATGCGCACGGTGTCGTCGATGCGTGTGGTGCCGTCGTATATTTCCACTGTTACGTTATCGCACCGGCTGGATGTTTCGGTCCACCAGAGGTAAACGTCAGCAGTATCAAAAACAGATGCCTGAAACGAATAGGTACCCACGTTCCAGTTGTAAAGAGATTGAGTGCCATAATAATCGGGTCCATTGGAAGGCGACCAGCTTCCGGTGAAGGACGTACCCGCGTCCCCGTTGTCGATAATAGTTTCCAATCGATACAGGATCGTTATATCTAAAACAAAATTTTTGGTAATGCCATCTTCGGCATACGACGCTGAAATTTGACAAAGCTGATCCGCAGAAACATTTTGCGTCGTTAAATTGCCCTCTGCTGAGATAGACGCGTAAGTCGGGCAGCTGACATTCCATGAGTCAGCAGTAACCAGTTGGCTGTAACCATCTGAATAATAGGCTCGCACATTGTAATTGGATGTGGAATTTCTGTTGACCGATAGCGGCCCTTCAATCTGAATTGATTCAAGGACAACGGGTGGCATAGCCTTAACAAACTGGACCGCATCAGCGCAGGTGCTGCAGGTATCGCTGCCAGAAACGATTACGACCTTTGCAGTTCCGCTAAAGGTATAGGTGCCGATCAGATTCCACTGGCCCCCATTTTCTTGTTGATTGATGCGCACGGTGTCGTCGATGAGTGTGGTGCCGTCGTATATTTCTACTTTTACGTTGTCGCACCGGGTGGATGTTTCGGTCCACCAGAGGTAAACGTCAGCAGTATCGGATACGGATGCCTGAAACGTATAGGTACCCACTCCCCGGTTGTAAAGAGATTGAGAACCATAATAATCGGGTCCACTGGAAGGCGACCAGCTTCCGGTGAAGGACGCACCGGCATCATCGTCGTCGATGGTTTTAATGTCTCGGACATGGATTGTAAATGCTTGGGAGTCTTCACCCTGGGAGTTCGTTGCTGAAACGATGACTTCAAAATCACCTTCCGTATCCGGTGTCCAAGAAATCAGTCCAGTTAATTCGTCAAGCAACATACCGTTCGGACCGCTCAAAAGTGTATATGTTGGTAGAGGGTTTCCCCCCGCATTGACATCATACAAGTAATGAGAATTCTTATTTGCCTCAATATATGGCGTTGAAAAGATGGTTGGGGATAAATGACTGCACAATGGCATGAATCCCAAGAGCGCCTCTGCCCATACGCTGGCCATTTTTTTATATCCGGTCAAATTCGGATGTAGATTATCAAAGAAATCTAATTCGGATGTTAAGGCATTTTCTTGATCAACAATAAATATCTTATCACCATTAAAAATTCGATCCAAAGCCATATTTTCAACATTGTCATTAAATGTTGTTACCAGTGGATTATATTCCTTTTGATTTATGATTAGAGCCAAGACAACTGTGATGTCTTCACTATATCGGTCTATCTCATCAAGTGTAAATTCGATATCGTCTGGATTGGATACAAGGCCATTTGTTCCGGCATGGAGTAACACAACATCGGCAGGATTGTTTACTAACCAGTCGTAAATACTAACTGAAATTTCATACGCTGTCCAGCCCGGATGTCCTTCGTTGTCATTGTCGAAAGCTGGAAGCACCATTTGCCCAGCCTGCTGGCTCCCGACAAAATCTATATTGTATCCCATGGCCGTTAAGTCCAAATAGAGTTTTTGTCGATATCCAACCCGGTATTCAGGGTCAATTGCAGGCGCGATATAACCATGGGTAATTGAGTTGCCAAGGGGCATGATTTTTATTTGTGAATCGCAGTTACAGTAGCCCCATCGTAACCCGATAGCCCCGTCGTAAAAATGTTGGTTAATTTCCGCATCGGTTAAAACTTCATTGTAAACGGCCACCTCGTCTAATGTTCCGTTAAAGTAATGGCCGCCGTCCCTATTCAGCCACCCAATGTTAATGGGTGCTGTCGGGGAATCGAAACCTTCAATGTAAGATACTGCCACAGAACCGTCGCGTTGCCCATCTACGTAGAGGAGATTTTTGTTGGATCCGGCATCCCTTATTACTACCACATGGTGCCACGATCCATCCGCTATATTTATTGTTCCGATCAATGATTGGGAAGAATGTCCGCCATCTCCATTTCTCGCCACAAGGACAAATTCAGCCATACCATCAGCAGACAGACCCGCCCACCAATGCATATTTGACAAGCCATCATCAACTTCATTTCGACCAATAACAACTTCGGTTCCAGAAAGAACGCCAGAGGACCTTCTGATCCAAAATTCAATTGAGAAGTTATCAGCGGCCGTCCAATCAAAAGCCGTATCAGAAGGCACAGTTATGCGGGTAGTGACTCCGTTGAAAATTTGAGCACCGGCTATTCTTCCGTCGGTAGTTGCCGATGGGCATATACCTGATGCACAACTCCCATGATGATTATCAAAAAAGTCAGAATATTGGGTTCCGGAAGCTTCATCCAACTTCCAGTATGAAATCATGTTTGGGGGGCAATCGGCGAGGGCCGCGTATACCGAAAAAAAATAAAACAACACCAAGCATGCTATCGTTATATATGACCACTGTAATTTAATATTCGAGTTCATTTCGTCATGTCCGCGTCAACATGTTTATGTAAATGATTGCTGGATTTTTATCAGCTACCGGCCACAGAAAATTAGAAATAAAATAAGATTGATTTAATCGAAATGTTCTATCAAAAGGTGTGCCAGAGATGTGGTAAAAAATAATATTATTTAATATCAATATGTTATTAGGAATAGCCTTTCGGTTGATTTCTTTTTGTGCAATAAATTACATACTTTTATGAAAAAAAATCCATAATTATTTGATTGCAGTCGGAACGTCCGAACGACGGAGATCCCGCAACCTTTCACCAGTTTTAAAAATGGTAAATATAGTAGCGCCCTAAACCATGGCGACTGATCGGATGGGTCGCAGGCGTTGCCAGCTCTTACGGGCCGTGGCCTGGATGGTCGGTGATTCTCGGTGTATGGTTTGTGTATTGTAATTTGCGCCGGAGGCCTGAATGATTTCAAGTTACCGGGATGTGGATAATTGTAAAGAACTTTTATTTCATCTAAGATCGTCAAGGTAGCATATTCTTGGTAAACTCGATTAAATAGAGAGAAATTTGCAACTGAATGGGGGGAATGGATGGTATCCAAGCGAGTAATAAACATCAACCGTCCGTATTTTTTGGATCTGTGGGTTATTTTATCTGTATTCATTGTTCTCCTTCTAACCTCTGGAACAATTAGCTCTGCGGCCCAAGGCGAACGGCTGTTAGTAACTAAAAATAGCCAATTGCCGAATTATGTAGAACCGGAAAAATTAGGGGTTTTCTCTGAAGGTACCTCAACAGACTGGTGGGCTGTGGTTCAAAAAAATATCCAGAATGCAGAATATCATATCACCTGGCAGGAGAAGATTTTTCTGGAGGATGTCGATTCCGCCTGGCAGGCACCTAACCGCGCCCAAAACCTGAGAATCTATTTTATGCCGGAAGGGTTCCGGGTGGTTCCCCGTATATCAGAGAAACCCGAGTGGCTGTTGGGCCTAAGTCTGAGGCGTTACGGGAAATTGGGTGCGGAAAATTCGGTCGCAGGGACCAGCGTTACGGTATCCGGCAATCGCGTAGAGTACCCAAGACAAGGGATGACCGAATGGTATATCAATGATCACAAAGGCCTATAGCAAGGATTTACCCTGCATAGGCCTCCTCTATCGGTAAATGGAAAGAATGAGACTTGGGTCAACCTAGAACTGGAAATTTATGGAGACCTGAAAGCGACACTCGAGGAATCGGCAAAGCGGGTAGAATTTACCACCTACGGCGGTGTGGGTGTGATCCATTTTGGCAAATTAATCGCCCTGGATGCAAAGGGAAAGGCGTTGCCGGCCCGGTTTGACCTGACCGGCCGGATGCTGGCCATACAAGTAGATACTAAAGGAGCTGTATATCCGGTCATAATAGATCCTCTTGTTACCTCTGCAACTTGGACCGCTGAGTCTGACCAACAAAATGCCCGGTTCGGTTGTTCCGTGAGTACAGCCGGCGATGTCAATGATGATGGCTACAGCGATGTCATTGTGGGGGCAAGATTTTATGATAACGGCCAAACAGATGAAGGCCGAGTGTTTGTATATCATGGCTCACGCAATGGGCTAAGCACCAGCGCCGCGTGGACCGCCGAATCTGACCAAATAAATGCCCATTTCGGATGGTCCGTAGGCACGGCTGGCGATGTGAACAACGACGGGTATAGCGATATTATTGTCGGAGCCCCTTACTATAAATATAACGGCCTTATAGAATCAGGGCTTGCATTTGTCTATCACGGCGCATCAACTGGTTTGAGTACAACTGCCAACTGGACCGCCGTGTATCATCAACTATATTCATGGGTCCATTTTGGCTTATCTGTAAGCACAGCCGGCGATGTGAACGGTGACGGGTACAGCGATGTCATTGTGGGGTCAAGTTCCTTTTGTGCTGCAGTGTATCACGGTGCACCAGGAGGGCTCAGTACCACCGCCAACTGGACTGCGGAGTCCGATCAGGCAGACGCCCGGTTTGGTTATTCTGTCAGCACCGCCGGTGATGTGAACGGTGACGGATACAGTGATGTCGTGGTGGGAGCTCCTTACTTTGATAACGGTGAAACAGACGAAGGGCAGGCGTATGTCTATCATGGGTCATCGACCGGCCTGAGCACCGCCGCCGACTGGACCGCCGAATCCAAACAGGCAGGTGCTTTTTTCGGCAGTTCCGTCAGCACAGCCGGCGATGTGAACGGCGATGGGTACAGCGATATTATTGTGGGGGCATACAAATATGATAACGGCCAAACCGACGAAGGGTGTGCGCTTGTCTATCACGGTTCATCGGCCGGGCCAAGTACCACGGCTAACTGGACCGCCGAATCTGATCAGGCAGATGCTAATTTCGGCAATTGCGTCAGCACAGCCGGCGATGTCAACGGCGATGGGTACAGCGATGTCATTGTGGGGGCTCCTTGGTATGATAACGGACAAACAGACGAAGGACGGGCGTATGTCTATCACGGAGCATCGACAGGTCTGAACACCATCGCCGACTGGACCGCCGAGTCAGACCAGGCAGATCGGTTTGGCTATTCCGTAAGCACGGCCGGCGATGTCAACGGCGACGGGTACAGCGATGTCATTGTGGGTGCTTCTGGATATGATAACGGCGAGGCTGATGAAGGACGTGCGTATGTCTATCACGGGTCATTGGCCGGCCTGAGCACCACCGCCGACTGGACCGCCGAGTCCAACCAGGCGTTTTCCCAGTTCGGTCAGTCAGTGAGTACGGCCGGCGATGTCAACGGTGACGGATACAGCGATGTTATTATAGGGGCTGCGTATAGTAATAATCATAACCGTGGGTGGGCATTTGTCTATCAAGGGTCTTCAGCCGGACTGAGCAACACCGTTGCTTGGTCCGCAGAGTCCGACCAAGCTGGTGATCGTTATGGTCGATCCGTAAGCACGGCCGGCGATGTCAACGGTGACGGATACAGCGATGTTATAGTGGGTGCTCCTGAATACAATAATCAGTTAAATGAGGCTGGGCGTGCGTTTGTCTTTTACGGGACATCCACGGGGGTGAGCACCACCGCCAATTGGACCGCTAAACCCCTCAGGGCATATGCTGGGTTTGGACATTCCGTAACAACGGCCGGCGATGTCAATGGTGACGGGTATAGCGATATCATTGTGGGGGCTCCTTCTTATGATAACGGGCAAACAATTGAAGGGCGTGTGTATATTTTTTATGGTGCCTCAGCCGGCCTGAGCAGCACACCTGGAGACTGGATCGCTGCGTCCGACCAGGCAGATGCCTGGTTTGGCTATTCTGTTGGTACGGCCGGCGATGTCAACGGCGACGGGTACAGCGATGTCATTGTGGGTGCTCCTACCTATGATGACGGTCAAACAAACGAAGGCCAGGCATTTGTTTATTACGGAAACAGTAGTGCCGGGATTAGCTATAAACCCCAACAGGTTCAGTCCAATGATATCGATTTGATTGCTCCTCTTGGAATGATGGATCGCAATCGGTTTCACCTTGGGCTGTTAGGAAAAACCCCCTTTGGGCGGGGCAAGGTCAAGCTGGAATGGGAAGTCAAGCCGCTGGGCACATTGTTTGACGGCACCGGTACATCCATGAGCAGTGCCTGGATCGATACCGGCACCACCGGCGCAGCTATGAGTGAACATGTAACCGGTTTGGCAGCCAACAGCATCTACCATTGGCGTATGCGGATGGTGTACCACCCAGCCACCGCTCTGTTCCAAAAATTCAGCCGCTGGTTTACACCGGTTGCCAACGGCCTGGAGGAAGCGGACCTGCGATTTAACGACAGCGATCTAGACCGCTTGAGCGATGTAATGGAAGACCAACTGGGAACCAATAGCAGTGCTGCCGATTCCGACCATGACAACGTGGCCGACGGTGACGAGTACGACTACTGGGGGGGAGACTGGGATACCGACTTTGATGGAGACGGAATCATCAACAACTTACTTGACGATGATGCGGATGGGGATGGACATCTGGATGGTGACGAGATCAATGCTGGATATGATCCATCTGATCCGGCGAGCCATCCCGGTGATAAACCAGCTTTTGGAATCGGGAGTATCCTCCCTTTACTACTTGACGAGTAACTTTTCGCCGATCTGGTGCATTTAAGTGAAACAGATGAACAAATGCAATTCGTGATTGATTTGCTCAAAAAGGCTTATTGAAATATCGTTATCAATTCTTTCTGTCAAAATCGAGTTTTAAAAAAGGATTCATTTAAAAAAGGATTCAATTGATGCTCATACACCGATTGTAAGCGTTCACAGGGCACCTCATCTGCTTTGTTCCCGGGGAATAGAAGTAGGCCTAGTACGTCGGCGTGCCCGGCGCCGCGCACCCGAGGCACCCTGTAAACGCTTACCGGCCAGTGTTTTACAAACAGATGATCATTTACACCCCGTGAACACTTGTATTCGGAGAGGTTGAATGAATACGATCCTGACCGACTTGATTCACGGCGCCATCATCGGTTTCGCCGCCATGGTCCACGGCACCATCGGCATCGGTTTCCCCATGATCGCCACCCCGCTCTTGGCGATGACCACGGATGTGCGCACGGCCATCATCATGCTGGTGTTGCCGACCATATTGATCAATCTGGCCAATATTATCAAGGGGGGAAAATGGTCCCGAAGCATCACCGTTTACTGGCCCCTGGCCGTTTACGGCATGCTTGGCAGCGTCGTCGGTACCCGCCTGTTGGTGGTCTTTTCCCCGGAGCCGTTTCGCCTGCTGCTGTCGGCCATGTTGGTGCTTTATCTCAATGTTCACCGACTCGGCATCGGCCTCGCCTGGGTCAATCGCCATCGCCAGCTGGCCTTTGCCGTTTTTGGCCTCACCGCCGGCATCCTGGCCGGTACGGTGAATGTGATGCTACCGGCCCTGATCGTTCTTTCCCTGGAAATGCGCATGCCCAAAACGGTCATGATTCAGGTTTTTAATTTCTGTTTTTTGACCGGCAAACTCACCCAAGGCGCGGTGTTTGTCCAAGCCGGTCTCATGACCGGCGACATCTGGCGTCGATCGATCCCCTTGGCCCTCTTGGGGTTGGTCGTGATGCTGATCGGCATGCATGTCCGCGATCGGATTCCCACCGCCACCTATCGCCGCTGGTTACGCATTTTATTGATGATTTTGGCATTTATGCTCGTGGTGCAATATCTGGCGTCGGTGGCAGCCGGCTAATCCTCCCGCATCAGTTGCGCCTTACCCGATAGCCGCATAAAAAATGCTTAAATCATTCCCAAGCAGGGAGTGGTTCTTGTGGTTGGCCTTTTTTGCGAAAGCGGAACAAGCGGGCCGTGCCTGGGGTGAAGATCAAACCAATCGTTGTACCCACCTACGGAAAACAGGATCATAGATCTGATAGTCGCCATTTTTGCTTACCAGTTCCCGTTGCTCAAGCACTTTCATTGCCGCTACCACCTGCGAAGCGGTTTTAAATTTGAATCTGACCAAATTGTCAGCCGAAAACATCTGACTTCCGCTAGTCGCGGCCACCAGTTTCAAAGCCTTTTTCTGATTCAAGGAAAGGGAATCCCACACATGCGTGAACTCAATCGAGCGACTTTCAAGAATCTTGCTCTCTGCTCCATTGATTTGCGCCAACCCAATTTTTTTGAGTGGCCAAAGGGTGTAAAAAAATTCCTGAACATATTTGGGGTGGTTCTCGCACCGGGCCACCACATCCTGAATGGCAGTTTCCTCAATGGCTTTGCCTGCCTTGGCATAAAGCGCCTCGACCCATTCAACATAGTCATCCGTCGCGATTGGCTTTAATGGCATACTGATCGCCATCTGGTAAAAGGCCCTTTTCGCGTCATTGAACATTTCTCCCATGATGTGACGTTGACTCCCTGCAAAAATATAGCAAATCTGGTCATGATGCTGAATCACCTTCCGTAACCCCTTTTCAAAAGCATCGGTGCCGTAGCCCCCCACCTCCTGAAATTCATCGAAGGCGATAACGATTTTTTTTTTACGCGCCACCGTCTGGACCAATTGAAAAACCGCTTCGATGTCAGCCGTCGCAGGTTGCCGCTCAAAAGAGGCGCTCATGTTGGGTGACTGGCTGACCGGATCAAAACCAAAAGATATAGAAATCCCTGACAGGTATTCGCGAACAAGCTTGACAAACCTGCTGGGCTTTGCCTCGATTATACTAGCGCCTTTGATAAAGGCCTTGATGAATCCCTCGATGCTGGTTGTCCCATACAAATCCACATACACGGGGATGATATTTTCCAACGATTTGAAGACTTTTAAGATCAAAGAGGTCTTGCCATACCGTCGATGGGAAAATAGCAAAACGTTTTGAGCATTGTCGATGTGTTGTCGCAGTTCGTCCTGTTCAGCCTGGCGATTACAGAATGCAAGGTCACCAACCACACCGGTTACAACAAAGGGGTTTTTCACGGCGTCCTTCCCGGTTACATTATTTCGGAGTCATTACTTATGTAATTTATTACATTGGCAATGTAACGTCAAGAAGGGAAGGAGACCGTTCGACGGTATCGCCGAAGGATGCTGTTTTATCTAACCATTGAGGCGCCGGCGGTTTTGACGCGCACCTTGCAGTCGTATTTTTTCTCGAATTCGGTGACCCAGTCATAGGCGGCATCCGTATCGCCCCGTTCGATGTGTCCGGGCCAAGCCACGATATCGACGACCTTTTCCAACTTGCCGATTTTCTGAAGGCTACCGGCCGTTCCGGCGGCGGCCAAACCGAAAATCATACATCCGACAGCGATCAATTAGGCGTTCATGGAGAGCGCTTTGGAGATAAACGGAGACATGAGGTCGGCCAGGTTGTTTTCGATGATGGACAGATAGGCCCGTTGTTTCGAGTCCAAGTCGGTTTGTTTGAGTTTGTCGATTCATGGTCGGTATAGCCTCCGGGCGAATTGGCCAGCGAGACCTGACCGAATAGGTCGCCCCCGATGATCGCCGGCACCGACAGAAAGCAGAACAGGCGTTAGGATCTGTCCGGGATTTGAATCATGAGCACGTCGCCCTTGGCTCGGATTTTTCCTTCGGCCGCGAGGGTGGCGTCCAGCCACACCTTGCGACCGCTGATTTCACGGACTTTGGCGCGAATTTCGAGGATGGCGTCGACGGGGCCGGGAGCCAGGTAATCGACCTTGAGCGAGGCGGTGACAAACCGTTCCAGCGGCGTAACTTGCAGGTCGATCCCATCCTCGCGGGCCTTGGCGGCCGAGGCGGTTGCGGCACAGTGACAGTCGATCAGCGATGCGATCAGTCCCCCATACAGGTAGTTCGGGAATCCGCCGGAATAGTATTCCTTGGGCGTGAAATGGCAGACGCCCTCATCGCCGTCCCAGTAGCTTTTTATTTTCAGGCCGTGTTCGTTGAGGCGGCCACAGCCATAACAGTGAGAATAGTCATCCGGATAGTAATCCTGAAAGGCTTTTTGATTCATGATTTTCCTTCGTCAATAATTTAGGTTGCCGAATACCGAACGTCTATTATTATGGTAGTGGGCATGACGATGTCAAACAGGAATGACCGGTTGGGGCGGAGATGGGCATTTGAAAACTCGATTCACTGGCTCCTGCGCCTATTTAAAAAAACATCCCCGATTGGCTAAAACGCGAATACGCTCCCATGCCGGGCATGGGAGCGTATCGTATGGGTATTACGTCTATTCTTCAGGTCACCCATTCAAAGCGGGTTACGCCGGTTCGCGCACTGGGGTAAGCTGTCGTTCGAGGAAAATGTGCAGCACCACCCCTACGCCGAGTCCCCAGGCCGCGCCATGCATGGCCAGGACGATGGCCATGGTTCCGGCGACGCCCAACTGGGCCGGACTGCTCACCTGTTTGAATGCGGTGACGATACACAGGTAGCCGGTCACAATCAGGGTCAGCGACAGGCCAATGGGCAGAAACGGCTTGAAGAAACTGACCAGCGGCAAGATGAACAGGGCGATGAACCCGGAAATCCAGAATGTCCCGCTGCCGCTGAAAATGGAATCCATGGCGCTGCGTCCCATGCGATAACGATCGGCAACGGTGGCGGTAACCGCAGTCCAGATCGGACCGGCCAGACCCGGATACGGGGCGAAAAAGGCATGCATGACGTTTCGTATGCCGGTTACCAGATGAATGCGGTCGGTGTCGACGTCGACCGTTTCGTCCGGACGCGTCTCTTCGGATGCGGCATTGACCAGCACTGTGCCGACGATGACGTCACCAAAGGCGATGATGTAGGCGATGATTGCCGTGGGCAGGGCCTTGATAAACATATCGGCACTGGGAAAGCCCACCGTGAACGGTAGATATTCCCACATCCCGGTGAAGGCCGGAATGGTAATCCCGAACTGGATGTCCGGTAGCGGATATTCCTTGACCAGCATGCCGATGACGATGGCCAGGATCATGGCCGGCACCATGCCGTATTTGCCCAGCAATTTGGCAATCGGGTTGCGTTCGCGCAGTTTCAGAAATGAGACCGAAAACAACATGTAAAAACAGATCAGTGATCCCAGGCCGATGGCAATGGGGGTTTTGGGGATGCGTCCGCCTATTTTCAGTTCGCCCATGAAAGCCGCCACCCCGGCGCCCAATAGAATCCCGGCCTTGATGGACGGCGGCACGTTCTCGACCACCTTGCTGCTCAACCGGGTGACGCCCAGAATCAGAAAAATTGCCGCGACGAGAAGCTGCAGGGCCACCAGCGCCTGAATCGCATCGGGGCCGGGCTCGAATTGTCCCAGATACAGCAGGACCACCGGAATCGCCGGTGTGATCCAGCCTGGAACCATGGGCACCCCCAGAAATGCCGGCATCATGAAACCAATGCCGCAGACAAACACATAGGCCAGGGCGATCTCGTAGGGTAGCCCCAAATATTTTTCCAGTAGGGGAATCATGGCCAGGCTGACCACGAAGAGAATCAAGGCCTGAACAAATTCGACACTTTCCCAGCTATAGTGAACCAATGGCAGCCGGATCTTGAAAGTCCCCAACGGCCAATAGGGCTGCTCCTCACCATCACGACGACGATAGATGCTAAATGCCATTTGCTTCCTCCCTAAGATTGAAAGTAGAAATAAATAGACTCGCTGAGCGACACCAATTTTTTGTCAACCCCCTGATCCTGTTCATCGGGCGCAACCCACCTGCTGGAGTCGCATTCCAAAAATCGCCTCCACTTAAGAATTAACCGGTAAAGCGGGTTAAGGATGTTATTACAGTATGTTATTTCGTGTGATGATCAGTTCACCCGGCGCTCTTGCCCGGCCCACTCTTTTTCTCTGAGCTTGAATTTCTGGATTTTGCCTGTGGCGGTCTTGGGTAGTTCTCCAAATTCAACATATTTGGGGGCTTTGAAACGGGCCAGGTTGTCTTTGCAGAAGGCAATGATTTCTTCGGCGGTTGGATTGGCGCCGGGCTTGGGGACCACGAAGGCCTTGGGAACTTCTCCCCATTTGGGATCCGGCACCGGAACGACGGCCACTTCAAGGATTGCTGAATGTCGGTAAAGCGTGTTTTCCACCTCGACCGTGGAGATATTCTCACCCCCGCTGATGATGATGTCTTTCTTGCGGTCCATGATCTGGATGTAGTTGTCCGGATGCATCACCGCCAGATCGCCGCTGTGGAACCAGCCGCCCGCGAATGCCGTCTCGGTGGCTTCCGGATCGTTGTAGTACCCCAGCATGACGTTGTTACCCCGCATGACGATCTCGCCCATGGTCTTTCCGTCCCGGGGGACCGGCTGCATGGTTTCGGGGTTGACCACGTCCATGTACTGGGCCACGATGTAGGGGACGCCCTGGCGGGCCTTGAGTTGGGCTCTCTCGTCGGCCGACAGGCCATCCCATTGGCCTTGCCACTGGCAGACGCTGTGGGGACCGAAGACCTCGGTCAATCCATAGGTCTGCGTGATATTGGCGCCGACGCTTTCCATGTTCTGGATGACGGTCGGTGCCGGTGGCGCGCCGGCGGTCATGATTTCCAGCTGTTTTTCCAGCTTGATTTTGTTATCGGTGGCATAGGTGGACATGCCGATCAGAATGGTGGGTGCCGCGCACAGGTGCGTGACGCCTTCCGCGGCGATGATCCTGTAGATCTCTTCCGGGACGACCTTGCGCAGACACACGTGGGTGCCACCCATGGCGGTGATGCCCCAGGTGAAACACCAGCCGTTGCAATGGAACATGGGCAGGGTCCACAGGTAGACCGAGTCGGCGCTGGTGCCGAGCTCCAGCTGTTCGCCGATGGCGTTCAGGTAGGCGCCGCGATGGTGGTACATCACCCCCTTGGGCAGGCCGGTCGTCCCGCTGGTGTAGTTGATGGTCGCGACCTGGCGTTCATCGTCCACGTCGATTTCGACCGGACCGGGATCGCCCTCGGCCAGAAACGCCTCGTAGTCCGGGCCGTCCAGGGGCGTGTCGGCACTGATGTCGCAGATGTTGACCACCGTCTGGACCTTTTTCAGTTCGGACAGATTCGAGGCCACCAGATCGGCAAACTCATTGTCCACGAAAATCGCCTTGCTGTCCGAATGGTTGATGATGTAAGCGATTTCTCCCGACGACAGACGAATGTTGACGCTTACCAGGGCCGCCCCGATCATGGGTACGGCATAGTGGGCTTCGAGCATGGGCGGGGTATTGGGGCAGATGAAGTCCACCTTGTCGCCCTTGCCGACGCCTCTTTTCTTCAGGGCGCTGGCCAGGCGGTTGACCCGTTCATAAAACTGCTGGTAGGTCCGGCGCTGGTCATCGTAGACAACGGCTTCCTTGTCGGGAAAGACCATGGCGCTGCGAATCAGGAATTTCACCGGGCTGAGAACATCGTAATTGACGGAGGGGTGAGACATGGTCGGCCTTCCTTTCTTTGCGTTTTGATCGTTATGATCGTTTCTGGTTGTTATGCACTTCGGTTTTGTTTTTGGGGCACGGCGCGCCGTGCCCCTACTGAGCGCACCCCCCAAACCATTGACCCGTTCTTATTTGAGCTTGCCCAGCAGGGCGCTGGCGATGGTGTTTTTCTGGATTTCACGGGTGCCTTCATAAAGTTCCGTGATTTTGGCGTCCCGGGCAAAGCGCTCCACTTCGTATTCCTGCATATAACCGTAGCCGCCCAACAGCTGAATCGCCTCGTCGCAGACCTCGACCGCCACCCGGGCCGCGCCCATTTTGGCCATGCTGGTCAGTTTGGGGTCGATGTGGCCCTGGTCAAAATTCCAGGCGGCCTTGTAGGTCATCAGGCGCGCCATTTCGATTTTGGTGGCCATGTCGGCGAGTTTATGCTGGTTGATTTGAAACTGGGCGATCTTGCGGCCGAACTGCTCTCTGGACTTGACGTAGGCCAGGGCGCGGTCGAATGCGCCTTGGGCCGTTCCCAGGGCCTGGGCCGCGATCAGAATCCGGCTCTCGTCGAAGAATTCCAAAACCTGGTAGAATCCCTTGTTCTCCGTGCCGATCAAATTATTCAGGGGAACCCGTACGTCCTTGAAATTGACCTCTGCCGTATGCATCATACGGATGCCCATTTTGGCACCCACATCCGCCGTGGACACACCGGGGCGATTCGCTTCCACCAGGATGAGGCTCATGCCCCGGTAGCCCGGGCTGGCCTCGGGGTCGGTCTGGCATAACACGCTGTAAAAGCCGGCCAGTGGCCCGCCGTTGGTGATGAAAATTTTGCTGCCGTTGATAACCCAGTGGTCACCGTCTTTGACGGCCGTTGTGTTGAGCGAGGTGATGTCGGACCCGTGATCCGGCTCGGTGAACGCGCCGCAGGACAGTACTTTACCTTCGGCGACCTCGGGCAACCAGGTCTGCTTCTGGTCCTCACTGCCGAAATGCAAGATGATCTCCGAGGCAAAATCCGCCAGAATCAGGCAGGCGCCCACGGTACTGTCGCCGGCGCATAGCGCCTCGGCCACGAGGATATTTTCCATTACCCCCATGCCCTGACCCGAATACTTTTCGGGAAAGTGGATGCCGATAAATCCAAGATCGGCAGCCTTTTTCCAGATTTTCTCGGGGTACTGGTGGTGGGCCTCCATCTCGGCGATCTCGGTCTTGTCGAATTCACCTTTAACGAAGTCCTTGACGGCTTTCTGGATCTGTTTTTGTTCGGTTGTGAGGGAAAAATCCATTGAGTCTCCTTTCGTCATCCGGATTGGAAATGGATGGTGTCTTTATCGGGGAGCATTATTATTCAGGGCAAGGCGATGATGCCGGTTAAAGGCGATAACTATATGAATGCTATTTATTACGACAGGAACGAATATGCAATCGGTTCGGAACCGATTTTCATATGACCAGGAATCTGACCCGTGCTAATGTTTAAACCTACAATTCGCTGTAGGGACTTGAATCGCGTGCAATGGGAAGATATGATGGAGCGATTGTCCGGCATCGAAATCCGGGGCATGGAAATGGATTCGGGCCGCGGCACAAAAGTATCGCTCAAACTAGTTGCGGTTGATTGTGCCGCGACCCGTGTTGTGGGTTGGTAGGTAAAGTGAATGCTCGACGTTACCTATACATCGAGCCAGATCCGCTGATCAGGCAAGGTCGAAGCGGTCGAGGTTCATGACCTTGTCCCACGCCGCAACAAAGTCGTTCAGGAACTTTTCCTGAGCGTCTTCGGAGCCATAGACTTCCGCCAACGCCCGGAGCTGGGAGTTGGAGCCGAAGATGAGATCGATCCGGGTGCCGGTCCACTTGCGTTCGCCGCTTGCGCGATCAAGACCCTCGAATACGTTTTCATCTGCGGTTGGCTTCCACGCCGTGCGCATATCAAGCAAATTCAAAAAGAAGTCATTGGTCAGCGCTTCTGGACGCTGGGTGAAGACACCGTGCGGGGATTGACCGACGTTGGCGTTCAGAACACGCAGGCCGCCGAGCAGAACCGTCATTTCCGGCGCGGTCAGGGTCAGCAGTTGCGCCCGGTCGACCAGCAGTTCCTCCGCCGGCACGCTGTATTTGGCTTTGAGGTAGTTGCGGAATCCGTCCGCTCTCGGTTCGAGTACGGCAAAGGACACCGCGTCGGTTTGCTCGGCGGACGCATCCGTCCGTCCCGGGGTAAAGGGCACGGTGATCGTGTGCCCGGCATTTTGGGCCGCCTGCTCGACGCCTGCGCATCCGCCCAGGACGATCAAGTCGGCGAGTGAAACTTTTTTTCCGCCTGACTGGGCGCCGTTGAAGGCCGTTTGGATGCCCTCGAGGGTTTGCAGCACGGTCTTTAACTGGGCCGGCTGATTGACTTCCCAATCCTTTTGCGGCGCGAGACGGATACGCGCCCCATTGGCGCCGCCGCGCATGTCTGACCCACGGAACGTGGACGCCGAGGCCCAGGCGGTGGAAATCAATTGGGAAACCGACAGGCCTGAGGCAAGAATTTTGGCCTTGAGATCGGCGATGTCCGTTTCGTCGATCAACTCGTGATCGACAGCGGGCACCGGGTCCTGCCAGATCAGTTCTTCGTCCGGAACTTCCGGCCCCAGATAACGTGAGCGGGGACCCATGTCCCGGTGGGTCAGCTTGAACCAGGCCCGGGCAAAGGCGTCCGCGAATTCCTCGGGGTTCTCCAGGTAGCGCCGGGCGATGGGCTCGTAGATGGGGTCGAACTTCAGTGAGAGGTCCGCCGTGGTCATCATCGGCCGGTGTTTTTTGGATGGGTCGTGGGCGTCAACCACCATGTCTTCTTCTGCCACGTCCTTGGCCAGCCACTGGTTGGCGCCGGCCGGGCTCTTGACCAGCTCCCAATCGTATTTGAACATCACTTTCAGGTAGCCCATGTCCCACTTCGTGGGGTTGGGTTTCCAGGCGCCTTCGATGCCGCTGCTGATCGTATCGCCGCCTTTGCCGCTGCCGAAGCTGCTCTTCCAGCCCAGCCCCATCTCTTCGATGGGGGCGGCCTCGGGTTCAGGACCCACCAGCGCCGCATCCCCCGCACCATGACACTTGCCGAAGGTGTGCCCGCCGGCCACCAGCGCCACGGTCTCTTCGTCGTTCATGGCCATGCGCGCGAAGGTCTCGCGGACATCATGGCCGGATGCCACCGGATCCGGATTGCCGTCCGGGCCTTCCGGGTTCACGTAGATCAGGCCCATCTGCACAGCCGCCAGGGGGTTTTCCAGGTCCCGATCGCCGGAGTAGCGGCTCTTGGGCTTGTCGCTCGTGGCCAGCCATTCCTCTTCGGAGCCCCAGTAGATGTCTTCTTCCGGTTCCCAGATGTCCGCACGCCCGCCGGCAAAACCGAACGTCTTGAGTCCCATGGACTCGATGGCGCAGTTGCCGGCCAGGATCATCAGGTCGGCCCAGGAGATTTTCTGGCCGTATTTTTGCTTGATCGGCCAGAGCAGGCGGCGGGCCTTGTCGAGGTTGACGTTGTCGGGCCAGCTGTTCAGCGGTGCAAAACGCTGGCTACCGGATCCCGCCCCCCCGCGGCCATCGCCCATGCGATAGGTGCCGGCACTGTGCCAGGCCATGCGGATGAAAAGACCCCCGTAGTGACCATAATCAGCCGGCCACCAATCCTGGGAGTCGGTCATCAGCGCATAGAGGTCATTTTTCACGGCCTGCAGGTCGAGTTTCTTGAATTCATCGGCGTAGTTGAACGTTTCGCCCATGGGGTTGCTGAGGTTCGATTGCTGATGCAGAATCTTGAGGTTCAGCTGGTTCGGCCACCAGTCCCGATTAGTCGTGCCACCGCCGGCGATGGGGGTGCTTGTCTGGCCCGTTACCGGGCATTTACTGGCTTCGGTCATGACGTTTCCTCCCTTTCCCTTCGTTGTTTTAATTCACGATCATTACGGCCCTGAATGTCGTTTGATGATGCCCATCGATATCGTTATTGCTTGCGTACTTTTGTATTGAGTGGCGTGATAATGGGGAACTCGAAGAATCGCTGGAAGACCGCCTTCTTCATTTCAATCAAGTAATCCATGTCAAGGTCAACCATTTTGTTGCCTCCGATCCAAATAATCAGGGATGTGAACGGTAATCGTCGACGGCTATTACTGAATAAACTGTATTAAAGGAAAATCATTATCCATAAAAATAGCTTTCGGATCCTATTTGTCAACCCTAAAAAGGGCCGCATCGATATCCGATTAAAAATTGACACTTTCGTGGGTTCGGCATACAAACGGACCGAATATGACTTCCGTGGAAAGCCCCCCCCACTCGAGAGGGGACAGCATGGGTCAACACGGTCGATGGTCATTTCTGGATGGGTACTATCGCTAACCTTGTTTTGGAAACCCCATGATCAACGCCATTCGAGTAAAAAACCTGGCCAAGCGTTTCGACGAGGTGGAGGCGGTGGCTGGCATCTCGTTCAAGGTTCGTCAAGGCGAACTGTTCGGTTTTCTCGGTCCCAACGGCGCGGGCAAGACCACTACGATCAATATGCTCACCGGACTGGCCCGGCCGGACGCCGGCCGCATCCAGATCGGCGGGATCGACTGCACAGACAAGCCGCGAGCGGCCCAGCACCTGATCGGTGTGGTGCCCGACGAAAGCAACCTCTACACGGAACTCACCGGCTTCGATAACCTCTGCTTTTGCGCGGCCCTGTATGGCATGGGAAAAGCCGAGCGGCAGACCCGGGCACGGGAACTCTTGGCGGACTTCGGGCTGGCCAAGGCGGCCGACCGTAAGTTTGGCGGCTATTCCAAAGGCATGAAGCGAAAACTCACCATCGCCGCCGGCATCATTCACCGGCCTGCGATCCTTTTCCTGGACGAGCCCACCACGGGAATCGACGTGGCCAGCGCCCGGCAACTGCGGCTGCTCGTCGACGGCTTGCACCGGGAAGGAACGACCATTTTCCTCACCACGCACTATATTGAAGAGGCGGAACGGCTGTGCGACCGTATGGCCTTCATCGTCTCCGGTCGCATCGTATGCATCGATACGGTCGCGGCGTTAATCCAGCCGATCAAGGCCAAATATGTCCTACAGATTACTTGCGTGAATCTACCCGACGGCATCCAGGCCAGGCTGGGCAACGCCTTCCCGGACCTGGAATTCACAACTGTCGACCACGGCGTGATCCGGGTGGAGGCCGATCAACCGGTGGGCGTCGGCCCATTGGTCCGCCTGCTGGAGGACCATGCCGCCGAGGTGGTCGAAGCCAGGCGGGTGCGGCCGTCACTCGAGGATGTCTTCGTGCGTATTACGGGCATCGAGGCCACTGCCATGCGCAAGGAAAAGGAGAAACGGGGAGGCGGACGATGAAAAACGGGATCGCTTTCTGGAACATCATGAAAAAGGACATGCGAACCTACTACATCAAGCCGCCCAATATCAGCTGGGGAATCATGTTCCCGCTGGCGTGGACCGGCATGTTCTTCATCAAGTCCGGTAGCGGGGTAGAAAGCATTCTCCATCTGCTGCCCGGTGTGGTGGCCGTTTCGATCCTTTTCGGCACCACCTCCATGCTGGCTGTGACGGTGACCTTCGAGAAAAAGACCCGCTCCTTCGAACGGTTGTTACTGGCTCCGATTTCCCTGGAATTGCTGATGCTGGCAAAAACCAGCGGGGCCATTCTGTTCGGTACGGCCAACGCCTTCGTGCCGGTGGCCATGGCGGCATTTCTTTGTGACCTTTCCGCCGTGACCTGGTGGGCCTTCATCCCGGCCGTCGTCTTGATCGCCGTGGCATCCACCTTTCTGGGCCTGTTCATCGCCGTGGCGGTGAGTGAGGTGTTCGAGGCCCAGACGTTTTCCAATTTTTTCCGTTTTCCGATGATTTTTCTTTGCGGACTATTTTTTCCCATCCAAAAACTGCCCGTTTTTCTCAAACCCTTGGCTTACATGCTCCCCTTGACTTACGGGGCCGATGTGCTCCACGGGGCCGTGCACGGGCGCCACGCCATGCCGTTTGCCATGGATCTGGCCCTGCTGGGCGTTTTCTGCCTGTTCTTGTTTGTTGCCAGTCTGCGCAACATCAAGCGCCGGTGGATTCTCTAATGCTCCAGATAATGTCTTGGACGGCGTTATCGGTCGAAAGCGGTAGTGATTATACAACTTCCTCCCTCTGGCCTTGCCAAAAACATTATCTGAAGCATTAGAGAATATACAAGATCTCGCTGTTGAGACGGCCGCTGAATGGGGTGGTGCATTGAGGCAAGATTATTTTCGGACCATTTCCAGGTAATGCACCGCCGCCTTGACCAGTTCGGTGTAATGTTTCAGACCCAGCTTTTCCTTGATCCGCTCCCGGTAGGTGCCGATGGTTTTGATACTCAGCTTCATCCGCTCGGCGATTTCGCGGGTCGACAGGCCTTCGCCGATCAGTCGGAAGACCTCCATTTCCCGGCTTGACAACTGGTCCAGGGGAGAGGTGTCGGCCATGCTGTGGGGGGCCACCAGGCGCTGAAAAACCTTATCCTTGACGCCGTCACTGGCATAAATTTTTCCTGACAGGACCTGCCGGAGGGCCTCCACCACCACGCCGATGGCCTCCTGCTTCATCAGATACCCCCGCGCACCGGCCAACAACGCCCGTTCGGCGTATAGGGATTCATCATACATGGAGAGCACCAGCACCGGCAATCCCTGGAAGCGGTTGTTGATCTCGGAAATCAGATCGATGCCGCTGCTGTCTTTGAGCGAGATATCCACGATGACCAGATCGGGTTTCAGCCGCTGGATCGCCGTCAATGCCGTTGCCGGCGTATCCTCACTGCCGCAGACCTTGAGGTCCGGCGCCTTGTTGATCAGCTCGCTCATTCCGAGACAGAAGACGGGATGGTCGTCGACGATGAGAACTTTTTTGGGGGTGGATGAACGGGTCATGGTTCCTTATGGTGTTGCCGTCATTGGGGTGGGGATATCGTTTTTCAAGGCGACTTGCACGCAGGTCCCCAATTGCTCATCACTGGAGAGCTGAAAGGTCGCGTCAATAATCTTTGCACGGTATTGCATGATTTGTAAACCGATTCCATCGGAGCGGCGGCCTTCTGGCATGCCCTTGCCGTTATCGGTGACCCGCAGATGAAGGGTGGCCGCCTCATCGGTCAGGGAAATCGAGATTCGATCGGCCTCGGCATGTTTGACCGCATTTTGCACGGCCTCCTGGGCAATGTAGTACAGATGGGTGGCCACGGTGTTGTCGGCCACGACCACCCGCTCGTCGCCGTCGACACGGCAGGCAAGCTCGAAGACGGTTTCGGTTTGTCGCGCCATGTCCACCAGGGCGACGAAAAGACCGTGGGCAACCAGGTGAACCGGGCACAATCCCCTGGCCAAGCTGCGGGATTTTTCGATGGCCGATTGATTGAGTTCAACCACTTTCTCGGCCAGGGACAGGCTCGGCGAGGTGACTTCGCGCAGATTCTCGGTCAGCACCGTGCTGAGCCCCTGGATGCCGATCAGATGGGGGCAAAGATCGTCATGCAGGTCCTGGCCGATTTGGCGGCGAACCTGGTCGCCAATCTCCAGCATCTGTTTTTCCAGCTGCCGGGATAGGGTGACGTCCCGCAGGATGATGACACTGCCGTCCAACTCGCCGTTGTGATTTCGGAAGGTGGCCCCGCTGATGGCCACATCGACGATCTTACCGCTTTTCGTGTACCGGCGGGTGGGGACCGAACTCAGGGTCTGACCGTTGACTATCGCAGATATCATGCGGTGGGTCTCCTCCCAGTTTTCCTGGGGAACGAAATGATCCATCTTTTTCCCCAGGCACTCGGCCAATTCCCATCCGAAGGTTCGTTCAAAGGCGGGGTTGAAATAGGTCACCCGTCCGTTCATGTCATAGACCACGATGGGGTCGGGCGCCGCTTCCATGACCAGACGGTAGCGGGCCTCACTGGCTCGGAGGGCTTCCTCGATTTCTTGACGCCGGTCCATCTGTTTTTCGAGATCGTCGCGGTAGTGCTCGATTTTTTCTGCAAAACGATTGTAATAGGCGGCCAGCTGACCGACTTCGTCATGGGTAGAAATAACCATTCGTGATGAAAAATCGCCGGCGCTCATGCGGTCGAAATGGTGCATGAGCCGTTGCAGCGGGTTGGTGATGGAGGCGCCGATTTTAAAGGAGATGGGTAGCACCAGCAAAAAGGTGACCAGCGCGGTGGCCATGATCAGGTTGCGAACGGTGCGCATGGGAGCGTAAAATTCATCCAGATAGCTGGACGAGGCCACGATCCAGTCGTATTCTGGAATGTGATTGAAGATCACCAGCTTGGACCGTGCCCTGGATTCTCCCGGGTTTTTCCAGGGATAGGTGATTTTGCCGGATTTTCGCCGTTGCATCTCCTTGAGGTACTGGTCGGGAAGGTCCTGGGCTTCGAAAAGATTGATGCCTTTAAGCACCGGGTGGATGAGAATTTTACCGTGGGCATCGATGACGAAGGAGTATCCGGTTTTGCCGAAGCGTGGTTCCAGCACGCTTTTTTCAAAATCCGCGACATTGACCAGGCTGTTGAATTCGTTCCGGTAGGTCGAGGCGGACACGATCCAGTCCCACGGCTCGAAATAGACCATGTAAAGGGCCTTGGGTCTGAACGCCGATTCGCCTGGGTTCTTCCAATCATATTCGATGTAACCGATTTTGCGGGCGAGTTGTTCGCGAACAAAGGCAAAATCGGCCACATTGGTGTCGATCAGGGCGGTCTGGGGGTGGACGGTAACCTTTCCCTGACTGTCCACGCAATAGATGTAGCCGGAATCACCGATCGTCTGGGAGAGCAGGATCCTAGTGGCCATGGTTTGGGCCTCAGCCGATGTCATGGCCCCATTTTGGGATTGGTCGTAATAATAGCGGATGATCTCAAGGTTTTTTTCAGCTACTGCGCGCAGATGATTTTTAATGGACACCGCTGCGGCGGTTTTGACCATATTGAGGATGGTGGTGGTGGTATTGTTCAGCTCGCTTTCCAGACCGGCGGTTAATTTGTCGCGCACAAAAAAGTAAATGAAGGAACTGCCCAAAAAGATGGAAAGAATCAGGACAAGGCTATAGCTGATGACCAGCTTGTGGCGGATGCGGAACTGTTTGAACATGGTTCACCCCCCGGGTATTCATAATCATTGAGCTTATGCCATGGACTCGGCTTTTGATCAATGGGCGCTTTGGTTGGTTAGAGATCAGTTATCGGTGATCAGTGATCAGTGAACGGTAAACGGTTGTCGGTGAGCCCGGAGCCCCGACCCAGGAATATGGGAACGGGGGCAAAAAGCCGAGGGAAGAGGGACGAAGGACGATAGACGCAGGCCATTCGTCACTGGTTGCCAAGCTCCGCTTGGGAATCCTGAATTGACGACCGGGGCGGTGATGGTATTATAATTGGGTACTATCTTATTTTAGCATTAGACCCCTCACATATTTTTTGGCAGCAAGGAGGCAAGCATGTCAACACCCCTGTTGGACCGTATTCAATGGCTGGGGCACGATGGATTCGAGATCACCGTTGACGATAAAAAACTGGTGATCGATCCTTTTCAGGTGCAAAGAGAGCGAAAGGCGGATGTTATTCTGGTGACCCATGCCCACCATGATCACTGTTCGGTGGATGACATCGCCAACCTCGTCAAGCCCACGTCAGTGATCGTGACTGAACCGGAATCGGCGGGAAAACTGACTGATCTTTGCAAGGATATCCGCATTGTCAAACCCGGCGACCGGTTGACCGTGGCCGGAATCGCCATTGAAGCGGTGCCCGCCTATAACACCAACAAACAGTTTCACCCCAAGGAAAAGAACTGGCTGGGATTTATCGTTACCGTCGACGATAATCGGGTGTACCATGCCGGTGATACGGATCTGATCCCCGAGATGAGCGGGCTGTCGGTGGACGTCGCCCTGCTGCCCGTTTCCGGTACCTATGTCATGACCGCCGCTGAAGCCGTGGCGGCCGCCAAGACAATCGGCCCCAAAACGGCCATTCCCATGCACTATGATTCCATCGTGGGCTCCAAAGCCGATGCCCAGGCGTTCAAGACCGCTCTTGACGGTATCTGTGATGTGGTGCTTCCGGAGCGCGGATAATCAAGCCCGTGGCTTGTCCGATAACCATTTTTCGGCGAGGGCAAGGGAACGAAACACTTTGTAATGGTTGGGGAGGTTGGCCATTTGGGCGAAGGCCGCGAAAATTTTCCCCAATCCGATGTTGACATTGCTCGAGCCCACGAGGGCGACCTTGCGTTTTTTCTTGTCGGATGCCACGGCCTTCAAACTGTCGGCGATGCCATGCATTTCCATGGTGGTGATCCTGACCCGTTTGGTCTGGGTGAAATCCCATATCGATGTATCGGTCTGCTCACCGGTCAGGTACCCACTGGCCTGCAAAATGATATCATTGGCCGTCACCTCGCCGGTTACCTTGAAAATGGTGCAGTTCTCTTTGGTTTCGATGGAAATCATGGTTTTTCCCTCCCCTAATAAGAAACGGATTTTCCGCGGGAGTGCATTTGAAGGAAACGGCGAGAAAAAAGGCGATTAGACGAGATTGTCCAGGCATCAGACGGTGATGATGGGTTGTTGATAACTCCCACAATCGATTGGAATCAGGACGGTAAATTCCGCTGACCACAAAGCCTTGAGTGCCGCTGCTTTGTACGTATCACGATGATAAAATCAATAAATAACAGTTGGATATGAAGCCATCCGCGAACCTGCCTCAAATCGCCTTTATCCCATTTGACACACAACCATTATTATTTCAAATTAGGCGCACCGTCAACTCGCGGCCGTTCACCCTCCCCCCGTCCCCGGACGACGGGTGAAGGCCCTAGACTATTTCTTCCTGAGTTTTCAGTTTCTATTAATCAAAACACTAAGAGAGTTAGATGCGCCGTATTCTGGTCATTGACGACGAGCTGTGTATTGCCGAGCTGATTGGTGACGTCCTGCAGAGGGCGGGGTACGCCGTGGAAACCGCATACGACGGTCAGACAGGGATCCGGCTCTTTGACGATCGCGTTTATGACCTGGTCATAACCGATATGGGCCTGCCGGATATGGCCGGTCGTGATCTCATTCGTCACATCCGAAATTCCAGCCGTTCCTTCACACCGGTGATCGGCATGTCCGGCACACCGTGGATGCTGAAGGGCGTCCATAGTGATGCGAATTTGCCCAAACCCTTTCCCCTTAGAGCCCTGATCGAGTCGGTGGAGCGCCTGACACGATTCGGTATCGCGGCCTCGACCACATCCCCTGTGTTTCCGTTTAACGACCAGGCTGCGGTTTAGCAGCGGGCTTACGGGTCGTCTATTTCGGAAAAACCGACGTTTGTCCGGATGCATTCCTCCAAAGAACACGCTCCCAAGCGGAGCTTGGGAGCGAGAGCGAAACGGCTCCGCCTGCGCTTAAGTTGACGGGGATGCGCGGAGCATGGGAGCGATTTGGTACAATAGCGTTCATTTGAAATCGATGGTGAGTGAAAGAAATCTTTCGCTCACCATCGTGCAGACGAACGAATCGACGGTGCCTTTAACGTGGCTAGTCCGCCAGTCCGTCGATCCATGCCTTAAACCGGTTTTCACCGGCGGGCCGCAAGCCGAATTCCGCACCGGCCTCGACGATGGCATGTACCATGCTGTCACCATACCCGCGGCTACAGGTCATCAGAAAGCCACCGCCGCCGTCGACGGTCCTTTCCAGGGTCACGATCTGGCAGGGAACGTGGCAAAATGGACCCTGCAGCAAGAACGGCGCCTTTTTTGTCGGGTCCATGAAGTCCAGGTTGGTCAGCTTCTCGGCCAGCATAAATGCCTGGGGACCGAACAGGGCCAAGAAGACCGTGGCCTCGCTGGTGTCGGTGTAACCGGTCGCATCGGGCAAGGCCGGCGCCGAATCCCCCAGGTGCCAGATGGAGGCCTGGGTGCGGTTCATGCGGTTGATCAACGTGCCGCCGGACAGGATCGACTGTCCCGGCACTTCCGGGACGGGCAGATCGCAGGGGGTGAATCCGGCGATGTCCCCATCCTGCAGGTCCCAGCGGATCTTGTGGGCCAGATCCACGATCCAGGGGCCGCGGCCTTCGCCGTCATATTCCAGCACCACGGTCCAGTCAGCGCGTACCTCGCTTGATTTTGGGCTGGCGCCGAACCGAACCGGTGATTCGCGTTTTATTGTAACCATCTATCGTACCTCTTATTTTGGCTGAAAGTGTTAAGTGAAAAGTTTTAAGTGTTAAGGGGTGGATCGGATCTGTTTTGCTTAAGCCGCTTATTCAGAAAATTGAAGTTGGTATGTCATCTTGCTCCCACGCTCCGCCCATGCCCGTCAACTTAACTGGTTCCCAAGCTCTGCTTGGGAACCCTAATCACGTTCAAGTCGGTTGTCGGGTATCGCTGCGCTCGACCCGGCCTACTATCTTACCGCTTAAGTTGACGGAGATGCGCCGAGCGTGGGAACCCGTCGATGATGCCGGCACTGAATATGCCTGATCAGCTTTTCATGCGATCGCCCTTCGGATCATAGAACGGCATCTTCACTACCCGGGCATAGAGCCTGACCCCGTTACATTCGTCCTCGAAGATTTCCAGCCGTGTGCCGATGTCGGCCAGCGATGATTCCACCAGGGCCATGCCCACGGCCTGGCCGGTGGTGAAACTCTTGCGCATGGTGGCCACATATCCGCGCACCTTGGTGTCCACGATCAGTGCGCCGTCACGGGCCGGACGGTTATCATCTTCCATGCGAATGCCCACCAGCTTGAGCCGCGTCGGGTCCTTCTCGGCCTGGCGAAGGGCCACGGCACCCACGGTCTTGGCATCGGATTTGGTGCGGTCCCAGAGAAATTCCAACCCCACGTCCAACAGGTTGGTCCGTTGTTCCGACTCCTGTCCGAGGATGATGTGGCATTTTTCCATGCGCAGCACGTTCTGGGCTTCCACGCCGAAGTTGCGGATACCGAATTCAGCCCCGGCTTCTTTCAACATATCCCACACGGTCTTCATATAGGAAGCGGGCACATGCAGCTCATAGGAAAGCTCACCCACGAAGCCCAAGCGCATGGCGCGCACGGCAATCGACTCCTGGATGAGAAATTCCTTGTACCCGGAGAAGGGGAAGGCCTCGTCGGAAACATCGATGTCCACCACTTTTTCCAGGACCTTGCGTGCTTTGGGGCCTGACAGGTTGATCACGCCCATGGCATCGGTGAGGTTGACCAGGTTGAAATTCCAACCGTCGAAGCGGGTGTGGTAGCGTAGCCACTCGACGGTCTGGCCGGCGCGTCCGGTGGAGGTGGTGAAATAGTAGTCGTTTTCGCCCAGCTTGACCACCACGCCGTCGTCGATGACGCAGCCGTCGTCGTTGCACATGGCCGAGTACTTGATGCGGCCCGGTTTGATCTTGCTCATGTCCGATACATACACCCGTTGCAGGGCTTTTAGGGCATCGGGGCCGTGGATGCGGAACTTGCCCAGGGTGGAGCCATCCAGCATGCCCACGTTGTTGCGGACGTTGAGAATTTCTTCCTTGCAGCTGAAGTCCTCGGAGAAATAGCGCGCCCGTTGCCAGACACCGATGTTGCGGAAGACGCCGCCGTCGGCGATTTGGTCGTCGTGCATGGGTGTGCGTTTGAACATGTGATGGTTGTAGCCGGCATAGGTGGCGATAAAGGTCGGCACCATGGGCGGTCGCATGGTCGTGGGGATGGGCGTGTTGATGGATGCCGTGTATTTGGCCACGAACAGGGGCAGGTTGTGGCCGGGGATACCGCCCTGGCCCGGTCCGGTACCGGCCGAGGTAAAGCGCTTGATCAACTCGGGAACGTCGAAGCCCTGATCGATGGCCTGCTTGATGTTCTTGATGGTGGTGTCTTCATCGAAACAGATGAAGCTTTTTTTGCCCTTTACCGGGGCGGTGACCAGTTTGCAGCCACGCTGGGGGCCGGGGAGGGCGGCCAGGGCCGTTTGTGCCTCGGATACGGCCGTGCCCATGTCGGCGCCGGCGGCCGAGGCGGCCTGGAGGCCGGCCAGGCGGCCCGAGGCCTCGATGGCGGCCGGATCGTTGACGCCGGTCAGACGGCCGGCCGGGAACATCTTGTCGGGCAGACCGGTGGGCAGAAAGTAACCCGTATGGCTGTCGTAGCTCATCGTGGCACCGGCCAGGATAAACGCTCCGGCGACTGGCGTGAGGCCAGCCGAGGCCACCAGCAGATCACAGTCAAATTTTCGTTTGACCGTGCCGTCCAGGGTGACCACGGTCACTTTTTCCACCCTCTTGCAGCCATGGGCCTTGGCGGCCACCCAACCCTTGAGCACCGGTATCCGACGCTGGGCCAGGGCCAGCAGCAATTCGGGATCCTGGCCGTCGTCACGGGCGTCGGCCACGCAATGCACCTTGATCCCCAGGTCAAACAGATCCACGGCCGCTTCCAGACCCAGGTCATGGCCCACGCAGAAGACCGCCTCTTTGCCCGGCAACAAGCCGTAGGTGCGGGCCAGGCGGTGGGCGCATCCCACCTGCATGACCCCGGGGCGTTCGTTGTTTTCGAAAAGCAGGGGGCGTTCGATGCAACCGGTGGCCACCACCACGCTGTCGCTGCGGATCTCGACGTAGCGTTGGGAGAACGCATCATCCGGACCGCCCACCTGGAAAGCGGTGATCAGGTTGTTGGTGTAGCTGCCCACCACCGCCGTGTGTTTAAAAACGCGGATGTTGGCCGTTTGTTCCACCTTTTCGGTCAGGTCGCGGGCGTGTTGGTAAAGGGGGGTGCCATCGCCGGTGGGGGTCACCCGATAGTCGAAACAACCGCCCAGGTGGGGGCGGGATTCCAAAAGGACCACGCGCATTCCCGATTCGGCGGCTGCCAGGGCCGCGCGCATGCCGGCGGGACCACCACCGATCACGGTGACCTCGGCCTTGAGATAGCGTTCGTCGTAGTTGCCTTTCATCTGGTAATCGGCGGAGATGACGCCCAAGCCGGCCGCCTTGCGGATCTGTTTCATGGCCACGGGCCAAATGGCGGCGGGTTTGTGCATGGTCTTGTAGTAGAAACCGGCCGGCATGATCGCGCTCAGCTTGTCGATGAAGGCCAGCCAGTCCCAGTCGGCCGAGCCGGCCACGTTTTGGGCCATGACCGCCATGCCGTCCTTGAGCAGGGTGTTCTCGGTGCGCACGTTGGGTACGCCGTCGACATCCATGCACGTGTTGCTGCACTCGCCGTCCAGACTGTACAGCCCGCGCGGACGATGGTATTTCAAGCTGCGTGCGAAGACCCGCACGCCGCCGGCGAAAAGCGCCGTGGCCACCGTGTCGCCGGCAAGGCCCTCATAGGTCTTGCCCCGGTAACTCAATCTGCGTTTCTCCGCCGGGTCGATGCGGAGCGTGGGCAATTGGGTAAGCCTGTTCATTTACTCGCCTCCGGTGGGTTGACTTCGATGTTTTGGGTTGTGTCGCGATAGGTGGTGAACCAGATGCCGCATCCGTCGCGGTGGCACCACCATTCCTTCTGAACGCCGACGGTACACTTGTTCATATGCACATAGTCGCACCAGGCCGTCGGGGTGAGTCCTTCTTCCGCTGGCCGCGGTCCCTTGTCTTCTCCTCCGTAACGAAACTCATAGCCGTTGCGTTTGCCGCAGATGGGGCAGGTGAGGGTGAGTGCCATTGAATGCCTCCTTCTATTCTCACAGCGCGAGAGCGCTGAATCTGAATGCTTTTCTGTCCAAGTGCCCTTTCAGAGGTGGTAGATTTTGCCCGAGTTCAAGGCGGGTGGTGGATTCAAACCGCAGGCATATTGGTAATATGTCGAGGATTTGAATCTGCCGCCCAACGCCGAAATCGGGTGAAAGATGCCGCCTCTGGATGGGCACTAGTTGTCCGGGGTGTAGTTTACCAACGCGGCGGTCTCGCCCATCAACTGGTGGTTTTCGTAACGGCGCAGGTTGAACGGTTTGAGCATGTCCGGGCAACGGCCGCTGGCCATGAACTGGGCCATGTACTTGCCGACGGCACTGCAGGACTTGAAGCCGAAATAGCCCCAGCCGCAGTCCATGTAAAATCCATCGAAATGATCGTTGCCGTCCATGATCGGTGCCATGTCCGGAGTCATGTCGGCCAGGCCGCCCCAGATACGCATGAATTTGACGCCTCGCAGACAGGGCAGCCAGTCGGAAAGGGATTCGGCCTGATGCTTGATATAGTGGGCCGTGTTCTGGGTTGTGTAGTTGGGCCACTGGTCCATATGGGCGCCGGTGGCGATCTCGCCTTTGAGGGTCTGGTTGGCATAACAGTGATAGGCGCCGGAGGAGACCACGTGGTCGAGAATCGGTTTCAGGGGTTGAGTGACCATGGCCTGGATGGTCAGCACGCTGATGGGCAGTTTGATGCCCAGCATCTGGTGGATCAGGCCCGCGCTATACCCGCCGGCGGTGACCAGTACGCGGTTGGTATGGATGCGGCCACGGGAGGTCGTCACGCCGGTGATCTTCCCGCCTTCGGTGTGGATGGCGGTGGCCTCGGTGTGCTGATGGATGTGCACCCCGAGTTTGGCGCATCCCTTGGCCAGGCCCCAGACCACCGCATCATGGCGAACGATGCCACCGGGGGGATGGAACATGGCACCGTGGATGGGAAAGGTGATGTCCGCTGAGATGTTCAGGGCCGGCACCAGTTCCTTGGCCTCCTTGGCGTCGATCAGATGGCTCTCCACGCCGTGAAACTGGGCCGTGGCGATGGTCGTGCGGGCCGCTTTCATGGCCGCCTCGCTGTGCATCAAATTGAGGTTGCCGCAGTTATTGAACATCAGGTTGAAGTCCAGTTCCTTGGTCAGCACCGGCCATAGGTTCAGGGCTTCCTTATAGAGGGGGACATTGTACTGTGTGCGCTGGTTGGCACGCACGATGGCCGTGTTGCGGCCGGCGCCGCCGAAACCGATGAAACGCTTTTCTATGATGGCCACATCCGTCATGCCGTGCGCTTTGGCAAGGAAATAGGCCGTGGCCAGACCGTGCAGCCCGCCGCCGATGATGACCGCATCGTAGCTGGATTTGAGTCTGGGTTTCTTGCCCCACAAGGGCTTTGATTTCCAGAACATACGCTCTCCCTAAATGGTGAAATGGTTTAACGGAGTCAGGTAATGGTAACCGTTGATCAACTGTCGGGGGTGATGGTACATGAATGAAATAAAACATGTCAATAACAAAATAAAAATTGGATTAAAAAAGCTTCAAACAGGCTTGACAAACCGCGTAAAAAATAATATTTATCTACTAAAAAAGTATGTTATGAGAACACAAGAAAAAGAAACAAATATTTCATTAACAGCTTGTAAGGACAGATTGATGAGTGATTCCCAGTCACACCCGGTGATCAAAGGCATCATGGCGCAACTCGACACCCTGACCCCCAAGGGCAAGATCCTAGGCAACTACATTATTCAGAACCCCCGCAAGGCCGTGTTCATGACCACCAAGGAGCTATCCAAGGCCTGTGACGTCAGCGAAGCCACCGTCGTGCGTTTCGTGGGGCAATTGGGATACGGTGGCTATGGAGAGTTTTTACAGGCCCTGCGCGATTTCGTGGATTCCGGGATGACCCTGCCCGATCGGCTGGACCTGCCGGGAATGAAAGGGCCCGGCACCGACCTGCTCCACCGGGTGGTGTTCGAAGAGATGAACAACTTGCGTCAGTTTTATGAGACCATCGATATGGGGGTGTTGGGTCGCATCGTGGATCAACTGCATGACTGCCCTGCCGTGTATGTGATCGGGTCACGCGTTTCGTATACGTTCGCCTACTATCTGGGTTGGTCCCTGACCAAGGTCCGCAAGGGGGTTCATATCGTAAAAGGCAGCGACAGCACAGCCATCGACTGGTTGACCAACGCACCCGAAAACAGCCTCGTCACCATCATCACCACCTCCCGTTATCCCAATGAACTGATCCGTATCGGCAAAGTGGTCCGGCGGCTCGATCATACCCTGTTGGTGATTACCGACAACCGGCTTTGTCCGGTGATTCCCTTTGCTCACCTTCACCTGGTCGTGCCGTCCCGATCCATTCCGCTGATCGGGTATCCGACGACCATTTCGTGTATCATCAACTACCTGGTGCTCGAACTGGTCAACCGGCACCACCCGGATATGAAAGCCCACCAGGAAAAGCTCGAGCAGATGTATCTGGAAAATGACATTCTGTTCAACATGCACGAGCACGGTTGATGGGATGATCATGGTCACCCTGACCGGGAAATTAGAATCTCCTGGAATTTTTTCCCCGGATCGATTACACTATCTAATTATCAGCTTTGTAGAGGCGACCCCCTTCATTCGGGCAATAACGATTCGTTGCCCAGATGAGACAGGGTTTCGTTAAAGTTTTCAAAAAAAATACCGAATTTTTTTGATTGATGCCTTGTTCTGGCTTATCATTATTTCCAGATAAAAAAAGGCATGTTGCCCATACAGCGTTTGGGCCTTTACCGTGGTAGACCCCTCGGGTGGGGGTGCCGCTTGTATTGATTTTAGATTTAGATAGGGTCCGTCCAAAATTAGTCAAATTGGCCGTTTATGGATGGGCGCTAGTTGGTAGATCGACAATGATACCACTATATTTTCGTTGGATGGCCCGGTGCCGGGCGATTCTGTTTATGATCATCACCGTGCAGATGACCTGCATGAGCAGTATCGCTGCGGAGTCCAATCAATTTTCGGATTTCCCTCCGGAGGTGAACGACGCCCTCCATTACTTTCTCGGCCTGATCGATCATGGCGATGAGATCCATTTCGATAGCCACCGGCTTGAATCCATTATCGATTTCATGGGAAGCACCCAATCGCATGACGCCATTTACCATGCCGATACCTCCTTTGGCGTTCCATCGGCCTTTCATCGGTTTTCCGTCGATGCTTGTCTTCGGCGAATTGTCGATTATACGTTTGATAGCAACATTCCCTCCTTTTTTTTCTGGCCATCATCGCTGCGCTTGAGCCGATGGACACGGGTCGAGGGGGGGGACGAACAGTTCGCCCGAATGCAGGCCGCTTCCCGTCAGTTGACTGCACCCTTCGTCCTGCGGGGCGCCGAACACATCACCATCACTCCAGACCAGCATACCGGAGCCTATTACAGCTACGATGTGGACAAGGTGATCATCCTTAGTCCATGCCGGCAGGGACAGGTGATACTTAACATTTACAAGCAACAGGCCCCCTCGGCAGTCGGAAGACGGGGGTGGGTATTGGGCGAGGATGACGAGTGGAGCTATCTGTACACCCAGGATAAAGGGCTGAATCTCAAAGGCCTGGGGTGGGCGAAGACCTACATGTACGATTCATTAGGGGTCACGGTGTATTATCAGCCGGACTTGGCGCAAGACAGGATCGTCTGCGGGGTGTTTAGCTGGGTCAAGGCCGGTTGGGCGCGTATCAACGTCGTCCAATCCAATCATATCCATGATGGGCTGGTACGCGTGGCCCTGGCTTTCAAGGCCATCATGGAGGATCCGAATTTACCCCCACCGTCAACGTTGGCCGAGACCTTCTCCAAATCAAAAGACCTGCCCACCCCCGTGCTGCGGGAATATGTGGGCACCTATCTTGTCGGACTTAAAAAGCGTATTGCCGCCTGCTCGGATATCTGGAAAAACGTCGCCGATGACTTTGACGATCGGGAACTGCTCGATCAGATGTCACGGGATGAGCTATACGCCGTCGTCGCGCTGGACTACTTCAAGAAAATACTCGGCCGCAACCCGGTGATGGACTCCCACCCGTTTTAATTGCTAAACGCTTTAGGCTGTGTTGCAAACGTTTGAAAAATCATAGCTCAGGAAATATCCACTGAAATCGTCGTCATGTTGAACGGCCGCATCGTCGAGCAGGGCAGCCGCGACGACGTTCTCGCACCGCCGCATCATGAATACACCGAACGGCTTCTCGCTTCGGTCCCGGAAATGGATCCGCAATGGTTGGATCGGGTGCTGGAGGAGCGCAAGGTGGCTTAACGCTTCAAGCCGTTGCCTGAAAAAGAAGTCTCGCCGTGGGTCGCGCATCATCACCCCTCCCCGCCACACCCGCAGGGTGACCGCACCCGGTACCAACTATGATGAACTCGTAAAAAGTGCCGCTCCCGTCATGCCGGACTTGATCCGACATCCAGAACTTATTCACTGGTTCCCAAGCTCTGCTTGGGAACCCGCATCACGTTCTGAGGAAAAGCGGTGTGCCCTCCCACATGGCGCCGGGGAGTGCGGCGAAAATGCGGATCCCCCGGTCATACCCGCCCATGATATTGCGAATAATCCATTTTTCCAAGTATTTGCTTGAACTGCAACGCGAAATCAAATAAGCTGAAAATCGTTTTTTATTTCTGAATCAAAAATAGAAAGTTTGCGAACAAACCGATGACTATAAATGAAATCGAAGAGAAGGATCGGCGTCTGGTAAAAAAAATCAGAGGCATCATCGAACAAAAAGAAAACCAGACCGTCCACAAAAAAGCGTTCTGGAAATCAACCGGGTTCTGGCTGCCCCTCCTTTGCATCGGGTTGATCGGACTTGGCCTGACGACGTTCAGGCAGCCGACGACAACTGCCGTGCAGGATGCGCCGGATACGCCTCCTCCAACGGTTGCCACGGCGGAGCCCACCATCACGGCCGAAAAGAGGACCGATGAAGCGGCGGTCCCCCCGGCCACTCCGGTGGTCCCGGCCGATGACGAAGCGGACACGACGGTCGCCCCGGTGGCAGCTCCTGCGGCGCCCCAATCCGGTGATCTCCCGGTGGAAACGGACGGCGAAACTGAAGTTGAAGCTGACGCCTCATCCGGTCCACTGCCCGCCGCGTCCGAGGTGCCGGACGCACCCATTGCCAATGATCCCGACCCGGCAATCGCATCCGGCGTGGCATCCGCGCCAACCACCGAGACGCCCGATTTATCCGACGATGTTCGGATCAATGGCCTGGTCACCTGCGGCGGCGTGCGTGACAAGCAATATGTCTCCCAGAAATCCACGTTTTCATTGGCTTCCGATCCGTTTGTCATGGTGTGGATGCGGGTGCTGTCCGACAACCCACCGTTCACCTTGACCCATGTTTACTCCGTTAACGGCAAACATTATTGTGATGTGCCCTTGGAAATCCTATACCCCCATATGCGCACATGGAGCAGGGTTACCATCAACCGTGACATTCATATCGGTGCCTGGCATGTCGATGTGGTGGATGACAAGGGTCAAACGCTCGATCAGATTGAATTCACGGTCGTGCCGTAGGTGTTTTCGGGCTTAGGGCGCCGGTCAAAATTGTTCAAACTTAAAAAGTGAAGGAAATATGCACATCACCTTTTACGGGGCGGTAAGGGAAGTGACGGGATCCATGCATCTGCTGAACACGAACGTGGACCGGATTTTGCTGGATTGCGGCATGTTTCAGGGACGGCGTAAAACCACCAACGAAAAGAACCGGGTGTTGCCTTTCGACCCTGGCATCTTGACCAACATGGTCCTGTCCCATGCCCATATCGACCATTCCGGCCGGATTCCGCTGATTACCAGCAATGGTTTCACGGGGCGGGTTTATTGCACCCGCGCCACCGCCGATGCCTGCGGCTATCTGCTTCCGGATTCGGCCCACATTCAAGAAAGCGATGCCGAGTACCTGAACTACAAAACCGTCAGGTCGGCCCTATCGCAGATGCGTCCGGGAAAAGACGGCCGGATCACCAAACGGGATCTCCAGGAAATCAAGGGCCTTCTCAAGAAGAACAAGCATGGACTCAACGCCGAGGTGATCAACGCGTACATCCGGCGCTTTCACTTGAGCGGTGTGGAACCGTTGTACACGACCGCCGATGCGGAACAGGCCTTGACGTTCTTCGAGGGCGTTCCCTATCGCACGCCGGTGACCATCGGCAAGAAGACGATCTGTACCTTGTACGAGGCCGGGCATATCCTGGGATCGGCGATCGTCATGATTCGTGCCGGCGAAGGCGACCACGCCCGCACCCTATGCTTTTCCGGGGACATCGGGCGCTATGACAAGCCCATTTTGCGGGATCCGGCCAGCCGCTTCGACGGACTCGGGCAGGATGTGGACCTGATGATCATGGAGAGTACCTACGGCAACCGGGAGCATGAGCCGGTAGTCGACTTGCGGCCGCGGCTTAAAAAAGCGCTGAACGAGACCTTCGACCGGGGAGGATGCGTGCTGATTCCATCGTTTGCCTACGGCCGGACCCAGGAACTGCTTTATGTGATCCACGAGTTGTACGATGCCGGCGAGGTGCCGCGCATGCCGGTGTATGTGGACAGCCCGCTGGCCACCAATATCACAAAGGTGTTCGCCGAACATCCGGAAGTCTATGACCAGGAGGCCCACGAGGTGTTCCTGCAGCAGGGCAAGAATCCCTTTGCCTTCCGGCAGGTTCAATTCATCGAGAGCGTGGAGGCATCCATGGCGTTGATGCGCGAGCAAAGCCCTCACATCGTCATTTCCGCCTCGGGTATGTGCGAGGCTGGGCGGATTCTCCACCATCTGCGCTACAAGATCCACAATCCCAAAAACACGATTCTCATCGTGGGCTACATGGCCAACCACACCCTGGGGCGGCGCATCCTCGAACAGGGCACGGCCTACGAGGAATCCGGTCGAACCGGCGACCCGCCCATCGTCAAGATCCTCAACAAGGAGTACCCGCTGAATGCGCGGGTGGTCAAGATCGGTGGCTTCTCCGCCCATGGCGATCGCAACGAGATGCTGCGTTTCTTGAAGACCTCCAATCTCAACATCCACAGGATTGCCGTGGTCCACGGTGAGGCGGACCAAAGCCTGGCCTTTGCCGACTTCCTCAATCAAGAAGGGTATGATGCGTTCGTGCCCCGGCTGGGGGAGACGGTGGCGGTCTGAATGATGTGAGCCATGATTTAATTTCTGCATGGGAACTCGTTTCTGTAACGTGCGAGGGTTCCCAAGCAGAGCTTGGGAACCAGTTAATCCACCGACACATATCCTTAATATTCAACGGCGGATACGCCTGGTAGACGAACACAATCCCGGCACCTTCTGGTGGAATTATTTCTTTCCGCCACCCTTGCCATGTGAAAAACAATTCATAATCCATAAGAAATAGAAGTAATAAATAGAAGTTCTATGCTGTTCGTGAAAGACGGTGAATAACGTTATTAACTACCTGAAATAAATGAGATTGTTATTCTTCATCAATAAATGGCACGCTATTTGATTACTATCAGAAGTATTGGCCGCCTAAGCCAATACTTTCTGGCGGTTTCTGAGGGTAGTCATGCGGTTTCGGTAACTGTTTTCATCTGCCGAGCCGCCGCCTGACGCGGCTATCTACAGGTCCTGCTAATTGCTCATCGAGAAAGGATGCCTGAAATGATGGAGAAAAAGACAATTTCATTGACGATTGTATTTTTGTTTATGTTGAGTTGTTTTTCATCTGTTTCCGCAACGTCTTATGTTGCTTCTACTGCAGTCGGCTATGAAGCGGGCGTAGCTGTTGGTGGGCTGATTGGATTGGATATTTACTACAATGGAGGGCTTGTTTACACGGCCAAAAGCCCAACAGATGACCCGCTTCTTGGTGCGTATTTCGACCCCAATTATTGGAACGATAGCGAAGTCAATGCCCAAAAAGTGATTTCCCGGTACAACGCCACCGATGTCCGAAATTTCTTTAAAGAGGATTTTCAATCGGCAATAAATGGCGGCCGGATTAACCTCGATACCGATGGTGATGGAAAGGGTGACTGGGAATTTATCAGCCTGAAATGGGGGAATGGGAATTCAGACGGTGGGTGGTTCTTGTGGGATGTGGGGGGGCTAACGACATTTTCGTTTTCCGGTTTGAACCATGATTTGTCCCATTATACACTGTGGACGTCGGGCGATACCGAATCAGTCACTCGGGCGCCGGTTCCCGTTCCGGCTACCTTGCTGCTTTTAGGCAGCGGGTTGATCGGCCTGTTCGGTGTCCGTTTCAGAAAAAAAATATGCTGAAAGACCGAAAAATCATACTAAAGTCGTATTGAGTTCCTACAACGTCTCTGATACGAATACAATATCGTGGTTTTTATGGCTCCCATGCTCTGCGTGGGAACCAGAAAAAAATTTACCAAGCTCTTTTACAAAACAGAAGTCATGGCCACTCGCTTGAGGGATTAATCCAATTGTTTCAATCCTATCTGGTGGTTTTGAGCGGTAATCGGGTTGTCCTGAAATTGTATTGTTACGCTACGTCTGTTCACGGTTGCTTCAAATACGGGTTGGCATGGCTTTTAACTGATATTTAGGAAGGTAGTGGATAAAAGACCGAACGATGTAGCGGAAAGGATTGTGTGGTAATGAAGAAATTATTTTGACAAGATTTCATTTTTATCTTTGATAAAGATCCAGAAACCAGTGCCTTGAACGACACTCCAACCTTTTTTACCTTAATATTGGAGGATGATATGAAGTTATTAAAATTTTTTCCATCGATTTTGATCCTGCTATTGGTATTCAGTAGCATGAGTCATGCTTATTTGTTCAATTTGACATATGATCTCGACGGCCCTGGTAATCTTGCAAGTAAAATTTATGGTACTGTCAACGTGGTTGAAAATTCAGACGATTCAACTAATCTTGATTTTACGATAAATGTTGTTGAAAGTCTTTTAGGCCCTAATGCGGATATTCATGAGATCGGTTTTAATTTATTAGGTGACTTTTCGAAGGTTACTACGAACAACGGAACCTTTGAAAAAAACCTTGCGGGTAAGGCTGGGTATATTTTTGACTATGTTATCAATTTTGGGGATGGTCAACCCTACGAAAAAAAAGTCAGCTTTACTCTCTCTGCAAATGAAGACCTTGATGTTAATGATCTTTTTGAAACTTCAGGAGGCAATGGAGGAAAGCCTGATCTGTTGCTTGCAGTTCATTTTCAGTCGACCTCAACACCTGCAACGTCCGAAGCCATAGGTGCAGTCCCTATCCCTGGTGCAGCCTTGCTACTTGGCTCCGGTCTCCTGGGTCTTGTCGGCATCCGGAGAAAACTGAAAAAATAATCTCTCAAAAAAAACTAATGAGGGCAGGGTCAGAAAGGCCCTGCCTTTTTTTTTCCTGGTTCCCAAGCACCGCTTGGGACCCCTTATCACGTCCATGTGAACAGCAGTGTGCGCTCCCACGCGGAGCATGGGAGCGAGATGATTCTGGGAAACTGGCGTGCGAGCGGGGTCGAGCGGGGGACGGGCCAAGCCAACCATTTATAAATAAGGCTAATTTGTTTCAAAGAAGGGCCGAAATACACCCTATATTGAGATTTTTGGCTACAAAAATTGCTTTGGTCACAAAATTCAGCTGGATTCGCACAACTGTGCCTGCCCCGCGGCAAGCAATTCACTGATTAGAAACGGCAGGTTCGGAATCTTAACCAAAGGGCGAAAGCCAGGTAATACATTATTCCGTCTTCCGTCTTCCGTCTTCCGTCTTCCGACCTCTGACCTCTGACCTCTGCCCCCTGACTTCTGCCTCCCGACCTCAGCCTATCGCCCCGGTGCCTTGATAAAACAATAGGTGCTAACAATACTGAAAATGCCAATATGCCTCCTTGCCTCGTGTGAAATACTATTCTTGTTGACAATCGCAGCGCCATCAATACAATGTACATATGAATGAGCTTGGATTCGAATGGGATCGTAACAAGGAAAAGGTCAACATAAAAAAACATGGTGTCTCTTTTGAAGAGGCCCGGGCGGTTTTTTACGATGAAAACGCCATCCAGTATTACGACCCCGACCATTCAGAAGATGAAGACCGATTTATCTTGGTGGGGATCAGTTTCAAGCTTCGGGTCATTGTTGTCTGCCACTGCTTTCGAAAAAGCGAGACGGTGGTGCGAATCATTTCCGCAAGAAAAGCCGACAACTACGAAGAAAACGAATATTGGAGGAACCGACGATGAGAGACCATTACGATTTTGCAAAAATGAAGGGACGTAAAAATCCCTATACCAAATACCTCAAGCAACCGGTAACCATGCGGATCGACCGGGACACGGTGGCATATTTCAAACAGTTGTCCGATGAAACCGGCATTCCCTACCAAACCCTGATCAATCTCTATTTGCGCGATTGCGCCATCAACCAGCGCAGGTTGAATATGGTATGGCAATCCGAAAACGAAGGGGCGCCGATGTAGAAGTTGTTTTTTTTCTTGGTTCCCAAGCGCCGCTTGGGAACCCCTATCACGTCCATGTGAACAGAGCAGTGCGCGCCCCCACGCGGAGCACGGGAGAGAGATGATCGGCTCCCGGCTCCCGACTTCCGACTTCCGCTCATGCCCTCAGCCTATCGCCCCGGTGCCTTGATAAAATAATAGGTGCAAACGGTCACCAGACTCCAGATGGCCGGCGGGGAGAGAACCTGCTCGATGGATCGGTCGAACAGGATGGAAACCCGGGGCGGGAACTCGGCGCTGCCCAGCCAGAGCAGGTAATAGATGGGGATTCGCGGAAACGGATTGAGTCGGATCGAAACATCCGCCATCTCCTCCAGTTGCCCGCCAAGGTATTTCCCCGCGGCGGCGAAACCGTTGGGATCGTCACCATAGCGCGCCAGCAGGGAATCCTTGTTCAGTCGGCCGCCGTCGTCGAAATAGTGGGCATCGGCAAGGTCGTCGGGGCCCACCATTTCACGGCCTAAGGGATGTAGCCGGTCGACCCGGGTAAGGTATTCGAGAACGGCGACGTCAAGCAGAGCAATGGATAGTTTCTCCCATTTTGGATCCAATTTCTCCATCAGACAGCGACGATCGGTATCCACGCGCACGTCCCGGTTGAGAAAGGGAAAGCGCAGGTGTCCCGAATCCGGATCGATATTGATCAGCGTGAAATTGGATAATTGGGCCACATCCCGTTTGCGCAGAATGTCCCATTGCGCGTCGGCTATTTCCACCGGACGACCCGATGGGTCGACGGCAGGAGGCCCCTGATGGCGACGGCGATGTTGCATCTCCAGAAATCCCTGGCCATAGGGGTAGTTGGAGGCGGTGAAATTGTTGCAGGGAAAAGAGGGGCAATCCCGGGGACAATAATCGATGTGGTTGAGCCGGGCACACTCCAATATGGCGCAGGGGTATCCCAATACCCGCGTCTGGACGGCGCTTTTGGCCGCCGCCAGATCGCTTCGGCCCGGCCCGCAGGAGGAGCAGTGCCGCAAGAGGTTCAGCTGACAGACATCACAGTTGATGCCGCATGCGCCGGTGGCCATATTGCATTCCTTTCAAATCATCGCTATTCAATCCTGAACACCGGATGCGTGACTCGGCTTTGTCGGCATCGGGGGCAACGCCCGGGCCGGGTGAGGCGGTGTCGCTTGGTAAACGTGAATCCGCATGCCGTGCATTGGCAAGGGGTAAATCGGAGTTTTCCCCCTTGGCCGGCGATACTTTTTTCGATATGGTGTAAGTGCTGGTAGACCTCTTTTTCGGATACACCGACAGCTTGTGAAAGATCCATCGCCGTCATCGGGTCCTGCTTTAAACAATTGACAATCTGTTGGCGAATGGTTTCCATTGTTGAAATCAGTGGCCTTTCACGCGCAGTTGCGCGCGAATATGGTCAATCACGCCGGGAATGCACGCCAATATTCTTTTCGCCGCGGTCCGATAGGCACCAAAATCCAACCCATAGGGGTCATCGATTTCAGGATCGCCATGCTGCCGGGCAAATGTTCCCAGGAGTCTTGCGTGGGTGCAACGAAAAATGAACAGGCTGTTGATATAATCGATATGGTATTTTTCCATTCCCAATACCAAATCTGCGGATCTGATCATCTGAGCATCGAGGGTTCTCGCCCGGTGATGGATGATATCTGATCCATAATCGGCAGCAGCCCTTACCGCCAATGGCTCGGCCATGTTGCCATGCAGTCCGTGGGTGCCGGCCGATCGTACATTGACAAGGGGCTTTAAATGGATGGGCAAGTGATGGTTAAGCAATCCTTCGGCCATGGGGCTGCGACAAATGTTACCCGTGCAAACCATCAGTACTGAAAATGCCAATATCCCTCCTTGCCCAATCGTGTAATTCTTCTTATATAATAAGTTTCGGGAGTGTTGAAGTCAACGCGGCTCAAATTGCCACTCAGAGTAACCGCATATGGAACCAACGATAAACTCACATAGTCAATGGCTCCCACTTTAAACCTGACGGAAGGAAGACACTGCGTGTCGGGCTCGTAGCCCAAAGAGCAGACCTTCTCAGCCAACAGGATAAATGCTTTACCAACAAAGATCATGTTTTTAATTCCGCCTTGTATTGTTTTCTTTCACCATACAAGGGCATGGGTGCTATGCGTAAACGTGGCTCAAATTGGCATTTGATCTTTTAGACAGGGTCGACTATATAACCAGTGGAATCTGCTTGAATAACCTGTGGAGAATGACATGACTGACACGCGAATCCTGTTTGTAGACGACGACCGAGACATCCTGGCCATGGTCGAGCAGTACCTGACCATCAAGGGATACGACGTGACGACTGTGGACAACGGTATCGAGGCAGTCGGCATTGTTAAGGAAAAACAGATTGACATCGTTTTTACCGATTACAAGATGCCTGAATTCAACGGGTTGGAACTTTTGGTGGCCATCAAGAAATACCGTCCCCAGACCGAAGTGATCATCGTCACCGGTTACGGGTCGATGGAATCGGCCATCGAAGCCATGAAATTCGGTAGTTACGATTATCTGCAAAAGCCTTTCAAGCTTGATCATCTCAAACTGATTGTCGACCGGATCATTGAAGAAAAGAAAATCAAGGACAAGGCGCAACTGATCCGCAAGATTGCCCGGGAGCGACACCGGTATGGCAACATGGTCGGTATCTGCCCAAAAATGCGAGAAATATATGAGCTGATCGACACCGTCAAGGTCGATGATCCCATGGTATTGATTCAGGGAGAGAGTGGAACCGGCAAGGAACTGGTCGCCCGCACGATTCACGAGAACAGTGATCGCAGGGAAAAGGCGTTTGTTCCGGTCAATTGCAGTTCCCTGGGCAAGGACGCCAAGACCGAGCAGGCGATCACCGACCATTTGTCAGGCATGCTCGAATCCGTTGGCGGCGGGACCCTCTACCTGGACGAGATCGCCGGATTCTCCCTGTCGGCGCGTGAACAGATGATGACTTTTTTAAGTGAATGGGACGTAGCGGATAAAAAGCGTCCCCGCTTGATTGCCGGGACCAACAGAGAGTTGGAGGATGTCATCGCCGCCGGTGCCATGAAAAAAGATTTGATCGATCTCTTCAACGCCGTGTTCATCAAGTTGCCGCCGCTTCGGGAACGCAAAGAGGACATCCCGTTGCTGATCAACCATTTTCTCTACAACAATCCCCCGGCGGCCAAGACACGGATTTACGGCATCACTCCAGAGGCGCTGGATATCCTGCTCAAATACCATTGGCCGGGAAATTTGATCCAACTGCAGAATGTGATCGAACGGGCCTTTGCCATGGGCGTCGAAAAAACCATCGGTCCCGAGGACCTGCCGGAGGAAATCCGGACATTCGGTGAAATTGAAAAAATGGGCTAACTGTTAGCATCAATGGTCGACGTCCTTCTGGTTCAACCCCCGATAACCGATTATTATCATACGGCCAAACGCACCATCCCCTACGGCCTGGCATGCATCGCCGCCGCCGTGGAGCAAGCGGGCTTCTCGGTGGCCATTTTGGATGCCCTGGCCACCGGCAAGTCACGGACGATTGCCCGTCCCGCCGGTTTGGATCATCTGGACGCGTTTTATGGTCGGCCCGATCGGAGTCCCTTTGGCCTGTTTCATCATTTTCGCCACTACGGGTATAGCCTGGAACATCTTGGCCGGGAAATCAAGGCCTCCAAGGCCTTTTTGGTGGGTATTGCCTCCCTGTTTACCGCCTACAGCGACATCGCCCTGACCGTGGCGCGGACAGCCAAGGCCAGTTTGCCCGGTTGCACGGTGGTGCTCGGCGGCCACCATCCCACGGTCTTGCCGGCGGCGGTGATGGCTGAACCGGCGGTGGACCTGGTCATTCGCGGGGAAGGCGAGGAGGCCCTGCCCCTTCTGGCCACCGCCTTGCAAAAGGGCGACCCCGTGCATGACATCCCGGGAATCGTGTGTCGCCAGTCCGACGGATCATTATCGGTCGGTCCGCCGGCCCTGTGTCCGGACCTTGACCGGTTGCCTGTCCCGGCCTTTGATTTGATCCGGCGGCGGTTCTACCAACGCGCCGGTGGTGACAGCATCGTGGTGACCGCCAGCCGGGGATGTCCCTTCAAATGCAGCTACTGCGCCACCAGCGCCGATTCGTGGATGACATTTCGCAAGCGATCGGTGTCCGCCGTCCTGAACGAAATTCGCGCCGCCAGCAAGGATCGCCGGGTGGGATTCATCGATTTCGAGGATGAAAACCTGACCACGGATCGTCGTTGGTTCCTTGAGCTGATGGAAGGCCTGGGTGAGATGTTCAACGGTGCGCCACCGGAATTGCGGGCCATGAACGGCCTGTTTCCCCCCTCGCTCGATGAAACCGTGGTGCGGCATATGCGTCGCTGCGGGTTTAAAACCCTCAACCTTTCCCTGGGAAGCGCCGACGGGGAGCAATTGAGACGCTTTCATCGCCCCGACGTACGAGATGCATTCGACCGGGCCTTGGCATTGGCCAGGCAAGAATCGCTGTCGGCCGTTGGCTACATTATCGTCGGTGCACCGGATCAGGATCCGCTGACCTCGGTCGATGATCTGTTGTTCCTGGCCCGGCGCCGGGTACTGGCCGGCGTCTCCATGTTCTATCCAGCGCCCGGCAGCCTGGATTACCGGCGTTGCAGCGACATGGGGCTGTTGCCGCAAACCTTTGCGGCCATGCGTGCCTCGACACTGCCCATCAACCAGCGCACCACTTCAACCGATGGTGTCACCTTGCTGCGGTTGGGACGAATTCTTAATTTTATCAAGCATCTGAAGGTCGATGGGGTGCCGATTCCGGAACCTGCCGGTGTGGGCGATTGCCTGGCACCATCCCTGAACCGGCAGCAGGTCGGCCGCCGGCTGTTGGGCGCTTTCTTGGCCGATGGGAGTATCCGGGGGGTGCAATCCGATGGGACGGTTTACCGGCACCGGGTATCCACGGTCTTGTCACGGCGTTTTCTGGACGGATTGGGGAGGGGAGCGGAATTGGTCTTGGCCTACTAGACATTTTGGTTCAACATGGATTTGTGTGCAGATATTCCTGAACCGTTGGATTTAGAATCATTGCAACACAGCCTTACGCTTTTAGCAATTAGCAATTAGCGGTTAGCTGTTAGGATGCCTGGATTTTCCGAATATAAGCGATCTGCTAATGGCTAAAGGCCAATAGCTGCTCATCGTGCGCTTCCACACAATTCCACGATGAGCCGACATTTTTTTCAGATGGCTTTCCGGCGGTAGGCGGCTTGGCGTTTTCTTCGTCTATGAATCCGTATTCACCACCTGACGAATCCGGATGGGGCGCTTCTTGGGCTTGGGGTTGAGGTTGTTATTGATCAGAAACCCTTTCAGCCAGCCCTTGGCCTCCTTGGCAAGCGATTCATCTGAATAATACGCCTTGATGTTTTTTATTTCCGGGTACACCGTATCGACCCGTTGCCATTCGTTGGGAGCCATCTTGGCCTCCAAGGCGTAAAGCACGCATTTGGTTTCTATGGCCACCAGACGAATGTTCGGCCCCAGCTTCTTTTCCAGTGCCTTGATGGTCTCCAGGTCCGCCGGACTTAACTGGGCAATTTGCATGTCATCCATTCCATTCATCGGTTTATATCCTTTTCCAGATTATTCAACTTGGAACCCAGACCCTTCCATAAAACCAAAATCCACCACGCTTGTCAATTTGGGTTAGCGAGCGCGGCAGGGATCCCGCATTTTGACAACCATTGCTTTGTGATTACACTATCAATTGTTCGATCTTGGAAAGTCGATGTGTCCGATTTTGGCTTCGATGTTTGTCGGTTCACGGGTCAACCGTGCCGGCGATTACCCCATGGAGGGTGCCCATGCAAGAAAACCATCCCATTCCCGACGGTGCCTGTCGCACGGAAGTCGACTGCCGTGAGCACGCTCGCGCGCAATTGTCTGAAATCGCCGAGCGCATTATCGATCACTGCCAAAACAGTCCCTGTTATACGCACATCGACAGCGAACCCATCCCCGCGGAAGCATTCGTGGCCGATATTATCGACATGTTTCGGGAATTGCTTTTCCCCGGTTATTTCTCCCGTGAAAAACTGGACCCGGTGAACATGCGTTATGGGTTGGGACAAACGGTCTCCAAACTGTATGACCTTCTGGCCGATCTGATTACCCACACGATTCGCCATGATTGCCTGCGCTACCACCAGTCCTGCAGCGGTTGTGAAACCCGGGGGCATACCGCCGCCCTTCAGATGATGGATGCCATCCCCGAGATTCGCCAGATTCTAGCCTTGGATGTGCGGGCCGCCTTCGAGGGAGACCCGGCGGCCAAAAGCCACGATGAAATCATTTTCAGCTATCCGGGGATTTACGCCATCAGTGTTTACCGACTGGCTCACCGGCTTTTTGAACTGGAGGTACCCCTGTTGCCGCGGATTATGAGCGAGCACGCCCATAGCCTGACCGGTATCGACATTCATCCCGGGGCGACCATCGGTGATCGTTTCGTCATCGATCACGGCACCGGCGTGGTGATCGGCGAGACCACCCAAATCGGTAGCAATGTGCGTATCTACCAGGGCGTTACCCTGGGGGCGTTGTCACTTCCCAAGGACGCGGGGGAGAAGTTACGCGGAAAAAAACGCCATCCGACCATCGAGGATGATGTGATCATTTACTCCGGGGCCACAATCCTGGGCGGTGACACGGTGATCGGTGCCCGCTCGGTGGTGGGTGGCAATGTCTGGCTGACCCAATCCATTCCGCCCGATACCACGGTGATGATGGAAATGCCCAAGTTGATCATCAAGGAGGCCCGCCGGTAACGCGGGTGGGTCCGTAGCGTGGGCGAAAAAGGAGACTCCCATGACGATTCACGATGCCATCGACACGACCATTGGCCGGACCCCGTTGGTCCGACTCAACCGACTTGGCGGCCGCCTGCCGGCTGAAATTATCGCCAAACTGGAATTCTTCAATCCCCTGGGAAGCGTCAAGGATCGCATCGCCGCTGCCATGATCGACGATGCGCAAGCGCGAGGCCGGTTGGGGCCGGAAACCCTGATCGTCGAGCCCACCAGCGGCAACACCGGCATTGGCTTGGCGTTTATCTGTGCCGCCCGGGGCTTTCGGCTGTGCCTGACCATGCCCGAAACCATGAGCATCGAGCGGCAGAAGCTGCTGCGCCACCTGGGGGCCGAACTGGTTCTGACGCCCGGTCCCTTGGGCATGGGTGGTGCCATCGAAAAGGCCCGGGCCATTGTCGCGGACAGGCCGGGTGCGTTCATGCCCAATCAGTTCGAGAATCCGGCCAATCCGCGGGCGCATCGGGAAACCACGGCCCGGGAAATCTGGACCGATACCGGTGGCCGGGTGGACATCCTGGTGGCCGGCGTGGGTACCGGCGGGACGATCACCGGGATAGGTGGCTTTTTGAAAGAGAAAAAGCCAGGCGTTCAGTGTGTGGCCGTCGAACCGGCGGATTCTCCGGTACTCTCCGGAGGAGAAAAGGGCCCCCATAAGATCCAGGGCATCGGCGCGGGGTTCGTGCCCCCGGTGCTGGACCGGTCGCTGATCGACGAGTTGGTCACGGTGACCAATGACGATGCCTTCGAAACGGCACGCACCCTCGCCGGCCGTGAGGGTATCCTGTGCGGGATTTCCTCTGGAGCGGCAGCATGGGTGGCCATGCAGGTGGCGGCGCGGCCGGAAAATGCGGGCAAGCGCATCGTCACCATTTTGCCCAGTACCGGTGAGCGGTATATGAGCACCGAGCTTTTTTTGTAGTTTTCATCCAGAAACGGCATATTTTGGCCCAGGCCGGCGTTCTCTCAATTTTAGAATCCTCAACGTAGAAGAACTACGCCTTCGGTTTAAAATTGTTGCCGCCTTGTCCTGAACCAAAATCTACCATTTCTGGATAAAAACCTCTTATTGTTGTTTTCAGCGATTTGGTCTCCGTAGGGGCACGGCGCGCCGTGCCCCTACACTACGTTCTTCGGTTGGGGTGAGGAACGAAACACAACATTGATGATTCTGGCCTGAGGACGATGCGGCCTTGCGTTGTTGGTTTTCGCTGTGCTCAACCCAAACGACTCGATTTTTTCTCGCATCAGAAAATTTGGATTGCAATGGCGATAGACATTAATCAGATAGCTGAATATCCTTGCCCGCCAGCGTCCGGTTCATGTTGCGTACGGCGCACATCTTGCCGCACATGGTGCAGCTGTCATCATGCTCGGGGATTGAACTGTTGCGATAGCGTCTGGGCTTTTCCGGGTCCATGGCCAAATCCAGCATTTTCCTCCAGTCCAGGGCGGCCCTGGCTCTGGCCATCTCATCGTCCCAATGGCGGGCACCGGTGATGCCCTTGGCGATGTCGGCCGCGTGGGCGGCGATGCGCGTGGCGATGATGCCTTCCTTCATGTCGTCCAGGTCGGGCAGGCGCAGGTGCTCGGCCGGGGTGACATAACAGAGAAAATCCGCGCCGTTGGCCGCTGCCACGGCCCCGCCGATGGCGCTGGTGATATGATCGTAGCCGGGGGCCACGTCGGTGACCACGGGACCCAGTACATAAAAGGGTGCCCCGTGGCAAAGGCGCTTTTCCATCATCATGTTGCCGGCGATCTCGTTCAGGGCCATGTGCCCCGGTCCCTCAATCATTATCTGGACGTTTTGATCCCAGGCCCGTTTGGTCAGCTCTCCCAGGGTGATCAATTCCTCCACCTGACAAGCGTCCGTGGAATCGTGCAGGCATCCCGGCCGGCAGCCGTCGCCCAGGCTCAGGGTCACATCATAAGCCTGACAGATTTCCAGCAGCCGGTCGTAATGCTCGAAGAAGGGATTTTCCCGATCATTCATCTGCATCCAGGTGAACATGAGGCTGCCGCCCCGGGAGACGATGTTGGTGATGCGTTCGCGGCGGTTGATCTTTTCGGCGGTGCTTCGGTTCAGACCGGCATGGATGGTGAGAAAATCAACGCCGTCCTGGCAATGTCGCTCGACCACGTCGAAAATCTCATCCACGGTCAGATCCTTGAGATCCTTTTCATAGAATCCCACGGCATCATAGATGGGGACCGTGCCGATCATGGCCGGTGACATGTCCACCAGCTTGCGCCTGAATTCCCGGGTCTTCCCGTAGCAGGACAGATCCATGATCGCCTCTGCTTCAAGATTCAGGGCCAGCCGAACCTTGTCCAGTTCCAGGTCAACATTGCAGCAATCCTTGGATATGCCCAGGTTGACATTGGTCTTGGTGCGCAGTCCCTGCCCAACCCCTTGCGCATCGAGACGCGCATGGTTCTTGTTGGCCGGAATGATCACCTTGCCGTGGGCGATCCGGTCGCGCAGTGTGTCGGGAGTGATCCCTTCTTTGGCGGCAACGGTTTCCATCTGAGGGGTTATGATGCCTTTGCGCGCGGCATCCATCTGGGTGGTGTATTGCATGGTAAAACCTCATTTGTGTAGGGTCCAAGGATTCGAGGAATCAAGGGGGCGAGGACTCAAGGGGGACAGGTGCGATGAACCGTCTTCTATTCCCTCGAATCCCTGTCTCCTGCTTTTCAATAGTGTCCATCCAGAAATAGGCAAATTGGGTCGAGATCAAGGCGCCCGAAAAATTTTACCACAGGCATATGGTTGATATTCCGAGGATAAAATTTTTCGGGCAACGCCGAGATCGGGCAAATTGGCCATTTCTGGATGGGCACTAAATAGGTTCTCAATTACTACATCGGCCCCCATTTCCATGGCTTTGCAGGCCTGGGAGGGGTTGCCGATGCCGGCGTCCACGACCACCGGTACGTCGATCGTATCGATGATGATCTGCAACATCTCACGAGTGGTCAAGCCCCGGTTGGTACCGATGGGGGCCCTCAGAGGCATGACGGCCGCGGCGCCGACGTCTGCCAACTGGCGTGCCACCACGGGATCCGCGTTGATGTAGGGCAGTACGGCGAAGCCTTCCTTATTGTCCTCCCGCCGGAATAAAAAAAGGCCTGCTCCATAAGGAACAAGCCTGACAAGAAAGCGAACGATAATGGCTTTTTCTGTCATGCTTCCCTACGGCAGTATTACCTGCATCAGGTTCAAAGGGTCGGTGCCGATGCACCATCTCAGCCCCCGTCGGGGCACCCCCAGCACTAAGTAAACAGCTATTTATACTATTGGGTGGCGTGGAGAAAGTCAACGCCAATATCAGAACACTAATTTACAAAAGTGCTGCAAAAAACAAAAAAACCTTACATTCAAGGATTTAACAAGCAGGGGAGGGAAAAAAGATTTGATAAGCCGGGAAATAAAAAATAGAAAATTCAGTGACTGGTTGGCGAAAATAATCGGTTTTGGGTGAAACGACCTGATAAATAATCAGAGATGATAACCGCAAGCAATTTCCCTTTTTTTTATGTGCCGTCATGAAAAGTTCATATTCCCTTATCGCCGCGTTGTCGGTGCTCTTTGTTTTTAGCGGTTGCGCCAAACATTTTATATATGAAGTGGTCACATCTTCTCCTCAAGGGGCGGATATCTATTGGGGAAAATCGAAGGATGAGATCAGGCTGACCGCGTTTACCACCCTCAATTCGCGCTTCATGGAAGGTGATCAATGGGAAGCGTGGTGTTATCAGGTTCGCAAACCGGGGTATCTGCCATCCGGGATTGTATGCCGACCCGATGGAGACGAGAATCGAACCATCCATTTCAAACTGAACAAGATCAAAACCATCATCACCTCTTTCCAGATGAATATGGGAGGGAACTACCAATTGATAAGCTTTAACGGTGTAATCATAGCGTGAAGTTAAAAGGATGACATTGTGCAGCAGATAATACGAAACTGGTTTTGGCCGGCGCTGACAACGATTTTGTTGTGCAGCATGCTTCTTCATATCGGTTGTGGAGACATTGGAGCCCCTCTCCGGGGCCGACGATATTTATGCCGTCGCCATCAACGACGCCGGCAACATCGCCGGCACATCCGGCAATGACGCCTTTTTCTGGAAAAACGGCAACATGACGATCTGCGGCAACCTTTGTGACGATCAGACGGACGGTGCCAGTGTGGCCACGGCGATCAATAACAATAATCAGGTGGTGGGGTATGCGACCAATGACGATGGCGAGACCCATGCCTTTATCTGGCAATACGAGGATGGCGAATCCGTCATAACCGATCTCGGTACGCTGGGCGGGGATAACAGCTGGGCCTTGGCGATAAATGATAGCGGCGTTGTCATCGGCTATTCCGAAACAGGCGACACCTATGAAGCCGGCAGTCTGGCGACCGATATCTATCATACCTGCGCATGGTATGAGGGGGCGATATACGATCTTGGCGTGCTGGAGGCCGGCGAATTAAAAGAGACGCTCGATGCCATTGAAAACCAGTCCTATGAATTCGATTACTCACGAACGGTATTCGGCAGCCATGCCTTGATCGGCGGCGAGTATTTTTTCCTGATGGCGAAGTTCCCGCTCAGTGTCGCCCTGCAATACAAATACGCCTTGCTGCAATCGGTGGATGGGGACGAGGATTTGATCACGGCGATCAATGATGATACGGATTCTTCCTATTCACCGAATGATCTGAACCTCAGCGGGCACACCTTTTCCTTGTCATTGAAGGTTCATTTCTAACAACACATCAGTTGTCGATATTATTTTTTTCGCACCACATTGGCACCCAGCGCCTGAAAACGGCTTTCGATGTCGAAATGGCCCCTTCCGATTTGGTAGATGTTGCGTACGATGGTGGTTTCCGGGCATGCCAGGCCAGCCAGCAGGATGCATGACGCCGCACGGATGTTATCGGGACGGGTATCGGCGCCGTTGAAGGCGGTCGGTCCGTTGACGATGGCCAGCCCGTCCTCTTCGTCCAGGTCAATGGACGCGCCGAGTTTTTTCAGTTCCGCAACCTGACTGAAACGTTTGTCGAAGATTCGTTCTCGGATGTAGCTCTGACCGTCGGCAATGCACGACAGGGCCATCATTCCCGGTTGAAAATCCGTGGCAAAGCCAGGGTAGGGGCAGGTGAGAACGTTGACCGGCCTGAGATGATGGCCCGGTGAGACAACCTCGAGCACATGCCCGTTGATGCGGATTTCAATGCCCATCTGCATCATTTTTTCAATCAGGATGCGGATGTCCTCTGGTGCCACGCCGATAATGGAAATCCTGCCGCCGGCAATGCCGGCCGCCATCATGAACAACCCGGCATCCAGACGGTCATTCATGGCGTAGTACTCGATGGGATTTAGCCCCGGCACGCCTTCCACGGTAAGTGTGCGCGTGCCCAGACCCTGTATCCTGGCGCCCATCTTGATCAGGAATTTGGAAAAATCATAGATTTCCGGATCGGCGCCGGCATTTTCAATAATCGACACGCCCTTCGAAAAACAGGCGGCCATCATCAGATTTTCCGTTCCCGTGTGGCTGGGAAAATCCAGGTACATGGTGGCACCCTTGAAATCCTCACCACTGATGATAAAGGCGTCCTCGGCGGTTATTTTTGCCCCCAGACGGGCGAATCCACGGTAGTGGTAGTTGAGATTGCGGCTTCCTAGCGGACATCCCCCGACGGAAGGAAGGCGAACTTCTCCCAACCGCTTGAGCAGGGCGGGGATGAAAAGCACCGATGCCCGTAGGCGGCAGGTGAGTGATTCAGGCAGATCCGATCGGTTCAGGTGGGAGGCATCCACACAAACCACTTTTTCACCGGCAAAGTAGTCCACTTTGGCACCGACGTGGCGCATGATTTCAAAAGCCACGAGGATGTCGTTGAGCGGTGGGACGTTGCGAATCACACTGCAGCCTTGCTCGGGAAGCAGGGAAGCGGCCAGCATGGGAAGAATGGCATTTTTGGATCCCTGGACGCAGACGCTGCCGGAAAGCGGCTTGCCGCCGTTGATTTCGATATATTCCTGATCGGACATAAGGTTTTTTGCCTCTCTATCGTTGTTCAAAATCATTATCTTGCCACCGCCGGCGCAGTCGAGCCATGGTGGCCCCATTCGCTGACGAGCAAACCTGCACAGTAAATTCGCATAAATGTATGTTTACGGCAACTAATTTTATTGTTTGGGCTTTTTGCCTTCTTGTGTTATTTTTATGCGGATTAAATGGCGCCCATGTTATTGAATCATGGTTCCCGGTTTGCCACGAGGCGATGGCATCTGTTTCCCTGCGGACAATGTTTTGACTATCAAAAGGTAGAAAGAAAAATGACCGATAATGCCCAAGTGATCGCCTTGGAGATCCTTCAGTCAGATTTAAAGTTGCCCCCTTTCCCGCCCGTTGGCAGCCAGTTGCTGGCCATGAATCATCAACCGGCCGAAGATGTCGACATCGATAAATTCGTGCGTTTGATCGAGTCGGACATGAGCCTGACGACGCATTTGCTGCAGTTGGCCAATTCGGCCTATTTCGGTGCCATCCAGAAGATCTCCAGTCTTAGACATGCCGTGATGCATATCGGTCTCGGAGAATCCATCAATGCGATCAATTTGCATTTCTTTCAATCCTCGCTGCCAAAATTTCCGCGCCTCGAAGGCTTTTCCGGAAAGGATTTCTGGGCCCATTCCTGGGCCTGCGGGGTTGCCAACCGGATGCTGGGCCGGCCGGAACTGCAAATTTCCTGTTTGCCAGGCGAGCTGTATATCGCCGGGCTTTTACATGGCATCGGCAAGCTGATTCTTGCCCTCAGCCGCCCTGAACAATTCGTCCAGTGCCTTGAGAATTCGGGAAGTTACAACCAGCCGTTGTTTGAAGCGGAATTGGATCTCATCGGCACGACGGATACGGACATTGCCTTCGAGATCCTGCGCTCATGGCATTTCCCGGAAACGATCTGCATGGCCGTCAAGCATTATCGGGCGCCTGACGAAGCGGATGAAAAGTTCTGGGAAATCGCGGCCGTCACCCAGTTTGCCTATTTTATCGCCAATACGTCCGGCATCGGAAACGCCGGCGACCTGTACGCTTACGATTTAGCGGAAACGACCCTGGGTAGGGATTTGGGATCGCCTCTATCCGATGAGAAAAGCCGCGACCGAGTGGTCAATGATATCTACCAGACACTCAATAAGAAATATCCTTCCATCTCCGGTGAACAAAAAAGCAGTCTGGCAACCAAACGACCGGGCCGAGCCTCGTCCAAGCGGACCAAATCCGCATCGGCGCCGCCTAATTCGGGGAAAAAGACCGGCTGGTGGGCTAGATTATTCGGTTTTTTGCGGTAGATCGGCACCGCTTTGATCGGCATCCCAGATGAAGTAGCTGATGAAAAGATCGCATCCCACAGGTGTGTCGTCGGGGTGCCCCATATAGACGCTGAAGTTTTTTCCCCGGGTATGCTGGTCCAAAAAAAAGCCCAATGGCTTTTTCTTCCCCGTGCCCGAGAAAACACCGGTCTCGGTTTCCCGCTCGCCCACATGAAACGCCCCGATGTAAACGATTACCTTGGCATCGCGATGCGTATCGAAAACTTCTCTTTTGATGGCTTCATACATGGCCTTGTCCCGCGGAAAATTGGCGAACCCGTTTCTCTGGCCGGCATCGATGAACCGAATGGCATAGTCGAGATCGATGGCACGCCGGGTTAATTCTATCCAACCGGGTTTGACGTGGGGAAATTGTTCTGCCTGGACTGCTTGACCCCGATGATAGGACCGACAAAAGCGGACCATGTCATTTGAGTGAGTCCCCGCCGGCGCGCTTTCGTTGACCTCCAGGGCGAGATAATCATAGCCGATTTTCTTCAACCGGCCGAGCAGGGTGACGACATAAATGGAATCCTGCACCGGTGCCGGCATGTCCGCTAACGCATTATCATGTATCTCACCGAACATGATGCTCTGGCAGGTTTTGGCATGCTCGAGGATGATCGTATCGATGTTGCTTTTCTCGAATTCGCACATGAAATAGGTACATTGGCGGGAGGTGCGTCCATCGGTGATGGCCTTTGCATGAATCGGCGCGGGACCATTGAAGAAATGAGAGGCGATGATCATCACAACGACCAGGGGGGCTGGTAGGAAGAAATGCCACCATCGTATTCGTTTTTTCACCGATCGATGGCGTTTCACCCGCCGGTAAATCGGCTGATATGCACCGGCGGATGCGCCGTGTAGACGGGAATCAAGCCGGTTCCATGGGGAAAAAATATTCATTTTTGGTTTTATCAATCTCCCAACGGACGGGTGAAGGTGTGCACAGGCTCCGCGACCAGATAATTGGAAGCATCTTCGGCATTGCCGCCCAAAAGAGAGAACGGTAGAGAAAGAACAAACAGGGTGCCACCAATCATCGTCGCGTAACGTCCTCGGTGGGCGTTTTCGCTTGACTTATAAACGAATGGATGTCCTTAATGCCCAAACGCTGAATGCGATTCGACCCGCCCATCGATAAAAGGATGGATATGAGCCTGCAGTCCAAAAAATCATTTGCCGCCATAGATTACGAACGATGCAGTCCGAAAAATTGCGACCCTGACAAGGGCTTTTGCCTGGCTGTGCCGGCGTGTGACCATAAAGTGATCAAGCAACTGGACGGCCCCTTCGAATCCCCGATGGTTTTTCAGGACATGTGCATGGGGTGCTGGGACTGTATTGAAGCCTGCCCATTGGATGCCATTGAAATGAAACAGCTCGGTTCATAAGGGTGCACTAATGATTCAACATACCCACCAGATTTAGGCCCTCCTTTTTTTGAACCCAAGGTGAGCGATTAGCCGTTAGCCCTTATCAGTTAGGCATTGTTATGCAATGTTCACCTGTTCGTTTAAGCGCCAAAATACAGCAATTTCATTGAATTCTTTTAATAATCGCTAACCGCCAACGACTAATCGCTCAATTTAGGTTTTTTCCTTTTGCTTCACCAAATCGCAGATCATATCCTTGGCGGTTTCCAGTGTCACTTGGTTCATTTTGAGCACGAGATTGTATAATCGCGGATCTTCAAAGTCGGTTTTTCCCAGCCGTTTATAAAGGCTTGCACGTCTACGGTCTTCACTGTTCACCGCCCGTTCCGCTTTCTTGCGGTCCATTCCATACCGGTCCATCATGAATTTTATACGGTTTTCAAGCGCGTTCACCAACAAGACATGGACCGCATCGGGATGGTCGTTGAGAATGTACTGACTTCCCCGTCCCAGAATCACCACATTGCCCTCATCGGCAAATTGGGCAATGATCAGCACCAGGTAATCCAAATAAATCTGTTCGTCCAGGTAGCCCCGTTCATCGCCCAGCACACGGTCTATCCAGCGTTTGGAAACCATGCTGGAAATGAACCGGGAAAGCTTGCTGCCAGCCTCTTTTTCGAATGCTTCGACCCAATCGGCGGAGACATTGGCCTCCTTTGCCACACGCTGGATAATATCACTATCGGCGAAGGTGTATCCCAATTCATCCGCCACCATTTTCCCAAGGGTGATGCCGCCTGCGCCGAACTGCCTTGATATGGTAATGACCGCCATTTCTGCCTCCTCAATGTATCGTTCTATTGCTCATCAATGGTCATTTAACCCAGAAATTTTTTGATTTCACTGGCGAGTATATCGGGATCGACAGGTTTTTCCAGGTAACTCTCTGGTTCAGGAACCGGCTTATCACCGAATTCGGTCAACGCCTTTTGGGAACGTAAAAAGGTGCGTTTGGCAATACCCGAGAGCATGATTACGGGAATGCCAACCAATGATTTGTTCGTTTTCAACTCCCGATAAAGACGGAGGCCGTTTTGTTTGGGCATAAGAACATCCAAAATCACCAAATCCGGCGCGTTCTTTTTAAGGATTTTCAGCCCTTCTTCACCATTTGATGCCTCGATTGGCGTATGATTACAATCTTCGACGACGGTTGCGTTGAACATCCGCACGTCCGGGTCATCGTCCACGATCAACACATTCTTGCTCATTATCATCCTCCTTTTTTTCTGAATCTTATCCCATTAAATATAAGGTTGAATAATAACCGATTTCAGTTCGTAATCTTACTTATCTATTAGCATGAATGTGGGATGAGAGACAAATCAAGAGTGCATTGCGACAGAAAATGGCATCGACTAATTTTCCGAACACTAAAACACCACACACCGTCGGGGAAAACGGCCATGACCACCTACTATAAATATAGTGGACTATAACTAGTCGTCATGATAGTCGAATGAAGGTTGCGACAACTCACTCATTCATCGATAGATAATCATGAAAAAAACAATCTTAATCATCATCTGTTGGGTCGAAATTATTTTCAATGGTGGTCTTGCCCTGGCATCACCATACGCGGATGCGGATATTCAAATTGCCGGAGACCAATATTCGGATGTCTCCATGCTTGCAACCCTACCGGAGGCGGCGGGCTGGTGCATCGTGTCCGGGGCTGCTTGGACCGCCTGGTCCAATTATGGGGATTGGATCGAATATACCGTAGAACTAACCGATGGAAACTGGCATATCGGTCTGAACGCGATCAATTACGGGGAAGACGAGGTCGGATTGGGCTCGGACCCAGAGTGGTATAAACAATTTGAGGTCAAGATCGAGATTATCGATCTGATTTCGGGCCAGATTAGTGTGCCTGCGAGTGACTCGGAGGAAAACAACGGGTATTTTAATATCGACCTTCTTGCTGGTCAGTATGCTGTGCGATTCACCTGGTTAAACGATAAACATGAACCCGACTCATTCCTCGATGCAAATCTTCAGATCAATAGCGTGTTTTTCGATAGGATCGGTGACTACGGTAGCGCCCCCAATGATCAAGATGCAAACGGATTGTCGGATGATCAGGAGATAGATGGCTATATCGATTTGGACCAAAACGGGGTCGATGATCATCTCCAAGCGGAGATGAAGTGTATTCAAGCAATCGACCCGGAAAAAAGAATTTGCATAAAGGCGACAATGGATGCGACCATTTCTCATTTTAAGGCTGTTGAAGGGGATATATATAATAATGACGAATGCTTAAATGGAGAAAGGCCTTTCGGATGGTTTACAGTTGTGATCGATCACGGAGATAAGATTGATGAGGAAGAGATATTTTTTTATTTTTCCGACGCCTTGCCTGATGGTGTGAACTTGATCAAATACAATTCCAGCTCCGGAACCATCGATATTGCCAACGATATTGATTTCAATGCCGATAGAACGTCGATGACGGTCTGCTTGGCGAATGATTGTCTTATCGCAGATCTTGCAGATCAGGACCGAGCCATTTTCAGTTTTATGGGCATTGAAAGCGATACTTCCGTTGACGATAATCCAACCGATAGTAGCTCTGATCAAGGCGGTTGCTTTATAGACACGATTTCGCGCTGATTTTGCTCTATTCCTGACAAAGGCTCTACAGAAAAATATTTCGAATAAATGCCTGCTTCGGTTTTTTAGAATCAACGATGATCTTTACATATTTCCTGGACGCCATGTTTTCGGTAGAAAGCACATAGCGACGCTTTTTATACGACCGACCCCGATATGCATAAGAAAAGGTTACCCGACTGTTAACCAGAAGCCCTCGCCTCCTGTTATCCTTGATGGATTCAAGCTAACCTTCTTTAAATATTCTTTAAATAGCGGTAATAGGCGTCAATTTGATATACAGCCCCCAAAGGATTGTGGGCCAGAACACGGTCTTTAACCGCTAATACGGTCACCGGCGCCTTCGCATGCATGATAAAAAGAGAGTCATGCCCCACACACAAACCCAGAAGAATATTCAATTCAACGCCTGAATCGTTAACCACTTCTGCTTGAAATACAGGATTGCACATGGTTTCCACATCGATGGTAGCATCAACGTGTTCAGCCTTGCTCAACCCCAATTCTGATTTGGGAATGCGTCCGGCTTTGCAGGCCACCGAAACAACTTCAAAGCCTGCCGACTCGAACAATTCATGCACCACTTTGGCTTCATACCGAACACCAACACAAAATGCCAATCCGAGGCGCCTGTACTTCATCCGCCTGGCAAACTCTATGATCTCTTGGATACGCGGTTTACAAGGTTTGGCAGCAGCATACCCTTTATCCCTGTTGGCATACCCTTCTCCTTCCTGACGGGACGCCTCGCTGGCAAATGGAAGCGTATCATTGCTCAACATGGCCGTTTTCGCTCGTTTCAGAGCATCTTTCATCTGAATGGAGGGACAGTTTTTAGGGCCTTTACCCCCTGGTTTTCGGCAATACCGTTCAGACCAGTCGTAAGGACACAAAGCGCATTGGGGATAGGTCGGACTCATGGAACCTCCTGGAAGAATGGATTATTATCGGATGGCTTACAATAACTAGGCGTATAATAGACTGTTTTTGGCAAGGCCAGAGGGAGAACTTAGTATAAGGAATATCGCAACGACTGACTGTAAGGCCTTATTTTCACCAGCTTCACGCAACACCACTTTTAAATACCTCATAGATGGTGATGACAGGCACAATATCGGTTTTTGTCAATTATTCAGGCCAACTTGGCGACCCCTTTACCCCCCGAGCGCTTTAAGGAAGTCCAAGCTTGTGTTTCTTTTTTTCAAGGGTTGCAAAAAATTTCTTGGAGTCAACAACAAACCGTGTGTGAGTGCCCTCAGCTACCTTTTCAACTGAGTCGTGGGCTTCTACGTGATAGGTCAGTTTCCTTCCTTCGATGGCAGTCAATTGTGCTTTTGATACAATCGTCGCTCCGATGGGTGATGCTGACAGATGCTTAATATTATTGGAAATTCCAACCGTCAGGTAGTTTTCGGGCAGGAATTCATGGACGAATATACAAGCGGTTTCCATGACTCCAACAAGGTGAGGTGTGCCTAAGACGGGCATCCCTTTGTAACCGACAGCTTCGGCGCTGTTTTCGTCTGAGACAATGATACTTAGTGTATTTTCCATTCCAATTTTCAATCCTGAAAGGTCGATTTCGCTCATTGATTTTCTCTCACTTTTTATTCGTTGTCGAATGGTGGAACCTGTTGATTTTGGTATCTGGTGCGGGAGCTTATGAGCAAATGTACTATAGTTGATTTTTGTCCCTGGTTCAAGCCAGGAATGATTTCGGGCCAGGGTTCTCGCATTTGGAACTGATTATCAACCGATAAGGTCGCAGCCATGGACACTTGTAAGAGCGGGCTATGCCCGCGAAGCAATGCAAATCAATCCAAATGCGGTTGCCCTGGGTCCGTATTTCCGCACGAAGCAAGCCAAACAAACGTCCCACTCTCAGACCGAAGCCGGCAAGTCCACGATTTCCTGTTCCAATCCGGCATTATGCTGTTCGATGAGGTGGATGATCGGCCGGCAATCCTTGTTTTGCCGGTCAAAGGCGGCCTTTGGCGTCTGGCGGGCGACCAGTTGGCGGTCGCCAAAGCGCTTGAACAGGGAGTCGATGTCGGCCGGCACATACAGCCGGGCCGCTGGCAGGGCGCTTTGCAGGCGTTGGAAAATATACAACCCGTCCCAATCAAAGTCGCCGAAGTGCAACACCCGTGATGGAGGCGGGGTCAGGCTTTTCATCGCTCCGATGACGATTTCCGGTGCATTGCCACCCAGGTAGACCACCATGACCGGTGGGTGGGCGCCGCTGTAATCCGAGCGATGAAACGGCTCCCAATTTTCGATGGTGAGTAGATGCCAGCGTTTTGGCAACGATAGATCCCCCAGTCGGTTGGTCATTACCGCGGTCATGCCGAACGTATTTGTCAGCCGTGTCAGCGGATCGTCCGGGACGCCGAACCATTTGAAGGAAAAGGGCAGGACCCGGTGCCCCGATCGGCCGGCTTTACTGCGTCCGCCACGCACGATGTTGCCCTGACGGGTGGCCAGCCGGTCCGGATCCAAGCCGTGATCCGGAAAGCGTGCCGCGGTCCAGCGGGCCAGTTGCTCGGGCTGGACGGCCACCACCGTACGACGGATGCCACGACTCTGGATGCTCACGATCTCGAGGGTGAGCAGTTCATCCAGCATCCCGCGATTTACGGCGGAGTATCCCACCGCCCCCTTTTCAAGCAGGGTGGTCAGCCAGGTCGGCGGTGTCATCTGGTGCCATCTCTATGGGTTTGGGGGTGATTTTGACCACCGATGCCAAATAACTGCGGCTGCCGTCGCGCCGGAACAAATAGTTATGAGAAATATCCTTGCGAATTTCGGGGCTGGCGAAGATGGGCAAAAAGTTGTTCTCGGTGCAGTAGGTGATCAACTGGTTCAGGTTGTCGGCATCGATGCTGCCGACCTCGTCGAGGAAAAAGGGGATTCGCGTGCCGGCCACATTTTTGCGTTCCTGTAATAGGCCGATCAGTCCCAGATAAATCACGATCTTTACTCCGGTCTCGGTGCCGTTGGATTCGAAGCGGTGAATTTCATAGCGTTCCACCGGATCCGGTTGGTGGTTGAACTGTACGGAAAACTTGAGCCGGAACATGTCCTTGAGGTTGATCTCGGTGCCGTAGTTGCGGATCTGGTTGAAGTAGTCCTCGACCTGGGCGTGGGCATCTTCCAGGGAGGTGGTCACATCCGGGGCGGCGAACAGGTCCAGCTGGCCGGGAATGCTCTGGCCGATGGCATCGAGCAGGGCGGTTTTCTCCAAGGCGATACGGATGTGAGCAATGTTGGAGATGCGCACGTGGCGGATGGCCTTGTTCAAAGCCGCCACCTGAGCCTCCACATGGTCATAGGCCTGGGTGATTTTGGACAACTTGGCTCTCACCACGGTGAAGATGCCGTCATACTCACGCTGCAGCTGCGCCTCGAGCCCGTGAATGGCGTCGGCCAGATCGGCCTTGTTCTCCAGCCAGCGCTCGAAGGAAACATCCACACCGGCGCGTTCATAGCGCGCCTCCAGCTCGGCCCGGGGATCGGCCAGCTGGCTGTCCAATTGTCTCAGCTGACTGTCCAGAGTCTCGATGGATCGACTCACCTGGGCGTATTCCGTTTGCAGCGCTTCCAGGCTGCGGCCGGCCAACGCGTCGGGTGGCTGGGTATCACCGGGTGTCAGCGCATCATGCGCCTGGTTCACCTGCTGCCACTTCTGCTCGGCCGCCGTCAGGGCGGTATAGGTGGTTTGCTGCTGACGGCGCAAGGAACGGCTTTCCTCCTCGCGATCGGTGACGGCACCGGTCAGGCGGGTGATTTCCGCGTCCAGGCGGCTTTCCTCGGCAGCCAGCTGTTCGAGGCTCTGCCAGGTGTCGGTCAACTGGCGCCATTCGGCCAGTTCGGCCAGGATCGCGTCCTGGGTATCGATGGCCGTGTACAGGGCCGCCAACTCCTCGCGTTTGCGCTGGGTATGCTCGGCGATCTCGATTTGCCCGCTAACGGTCTGCAGTTCCCGTTCGAGGCGTGTTTGCCGGGCCTCGAGGGGCTCCTGGTCGGCCTCGGGGACAAGCCACACCTCGCGGGAAAGATCCAGGCCAAAGCCCCGGAAGCGGCCCTCGGCATCCAGATGATCGGTGATTTTGGCCGAGGCGGCGATAAACGCCTGCTCATCGGCCAGTACCGTATCGGCCTCGAGACTGGACAGATCGTCGGATACGAGAAATCGCAGCAGCGCCCGGTGGGCGTCATCGAAGCCGGCCCGGGACCAGACGGTGTGCAGGGTCTGGCGGGTCAACTGGCGCGTGACGCTTTCGTGCTCGCGATTCAGAGCCGCCCGTTGGCGTTTTAATCCCGCTATGTCTTGAGGCCGAGCGTTTTCAATTGCCCGGGCCAATTCCACCCGGGCGTGGGTCAGCCGGTCACGTTCCTTTCGCACCAGGGCGTCGCTGTGGGTGGCGGCGGTTTTGGAAAGAACCGTGAAGCGTTCCTTTTGGCGACGGATCTCGATTAGGCGCGTGCGGGCGTCGTTAACCGTTTCGGTCAGCCGTTTGACGGTGCGCCCCAACTTTTCCAATCGCTGCTCCTCGTCGGCGTAGACCGCGGCGAGGCGCTCTTTTTCTCCGCTCAGACGGGCCAGCACCGCAGCCGACAGATGATAGAAATAAGCGGCATGTTGGTCCCGTTTCTCCGACGCCATCTCGATTTGGGCCAGCAGGTCATGGTAACGCGCCACCACCGGTTTCAGGGCTTCCAGCTCGCGCAGTTCGATGCGCAGGCTGTTGATGTGGCGATACTTCTGCTCGAAATCCTGAAGCAGGTTGAAGCGTGTGCGCACGGCGCCTTTTTCTACGATACGAATGAGAAATTGCTGCACATCGGCGGCATCGATGCGGTCGAGACGCAGCAGCCCCTGCATGAGCCGTCGCAGCAAACGGAAATTGGTCTTGGACAGGTCGAACAACGGCACGTTGTACTCGCCGCGCGTATGCAACCCCAACAAGGCCTCCTCGTAGCGCTCGAACCGATCGAAGCGCGCAAAATCGCGGTCGAAAAGCTCGGCCTGCAGATCCTGCAAGGGCAGCGGCGTTTTTTCTTCGGTGAGAAAATCGTCGAGATCGAAGGATCCGTTGAAGACGAAATTGACCCGCGCGTCGGCCTCACCGGTGCCGAAAATGCCCACCGTTCGAATGCTACCGGTGATGGTGCGCACCTCGAAGAGCAGGTAGGATCCCTCGGGGCGAAAGTAAAAACTCAGGGACTCGGCGGCGGATTTGACGAAGGTCATCTCACCTAACGTCGGGAAGAAGAGAAACTGGATCAGGGCGATCAGACTGGTCTTGCCCACATTGTTGGCCCCCACCAGATGGACGGCGCGCACGTCGAAATTCAGGGTCAGGGTGTCGAACATACCGCTGTTGATCAGCCCGATCCTGCGAATACTGGCGGTATAATCACTCATCCCGGCCACCTTCGTCGGACGCGGTCGTATCCTGGCGGTTGATCTGCTGGTGGATGCGTCGGGCCAGATTGATCAGGCGCTCGGCCGGCCGGCGCAGGGTCAGGGTGCGTGCCTCCAGGTTGATCTCCATGAGCCCCTTGCCGGCCAGGCGGCGGAACAATTGTTCCAGGGCCGTGTCGTTGCCGTCCTCGATGCCCACCTGGGCCAGGTACTCGCGTCCGTAGCCGTCCCGGAACCAGTCCAGCTCGCCCCAGGCCACACTGGCCTGAAACAGGTCGCCATAGGATTTGCCCTTTTCCAGCCACAGGTCGGTCAGGAGAAAAAGCGCCACCACGGCCTGTTTTTCCTCCTGGCTGAGGATTTTGTTCTCTTTTTCCAAAAAGATCACCTGCCGGTCGCGGGTCAGAGAAAAGCCGCTCAGGGCCAGATGTTCCTGAAACCAGCTAAAATCGTGGTCCAGGATCGTGTACCAGCGGTCATAGTCGGGCCGCATGAGATCCGAATCGCTGAACTGGTAGCCGCGCAGCAGGATCTGAATGATGCGTTGGGTTTCTTCGGGTGGCTTAACCGGCATGGGCATCCTCCCAGACGATGCCGAAGTCCTCCAACTCGATGGCGAACTCGCTCAAATCGCCCTGGAACGTCTGTCCGGTTTTGGTGATCCGGAACGGCGGGTTGGCCATGACCAGGGGCAGGGCAATGGCCTTGAGCCGCTCGGCGGGCGGGTAGGCGACGAATTCCCGGACCACGAATGCCGGCCAGCCTTCGATCCGCCGGGCATCACGCATGCGCGATAGAAGCTGCTCCTCGAACAACAGCAGCCTGTCGGCCCGGGCTTCCTGGGGCGGGCGCATGGTCAGCGGCCGCGGTTGGACCACGAAGCGGCGGTGGGCCACGTCGTTGAAAAACAGGCCCAGCCGTTCCATGCCCGGCGCCTGGCTGGCCATCTGGCCGGCGGCCACGATGGTGTCACCGGCCAGCTGCGGCCAGACCCTGTCCAGGTCCCCCAGGCACCCGGCCAGGGCATCCTTGATGGTTTTCTCCTCGATCAGCGAGTTGAGCAGGGACCGGCTGGTGTCGATCAAGGTCTCGAAATGGCGGATCAGGGTGTAGTCGATATATTGGATGTCGACGATAAGGCGCGCGCGCCGGCTGTCCAGTTCAACGGATTCGCCCAGAAGGGCCGTGCGGGCGGCCAGATCGGCCATGCGTTTGCGCAGCGCGGTCATTTTTTGCACCGGCTCGGCATGGGGATCGATCAGCTCCCGCAAGGGCTCGATGTAGCGGCGGTTGACGGTCTTGAGTTCCGCGATGCGCTGATCGATGCGTTTGGCTCCGCTGTTGCGCTTCATGTCGCCGAAGGCCCGCATGCAGGCCTGGTAGTGCTGATATCCGCTTTCGCGAACCTGTCTGACCACCAGATAGAGTTTGTCCACCGTGTCGGCGACGAGTTCCGGCACCAGCTGGTCGGCAAACAGGGCCTGTTGCAAAATATCGGTCAGGTTGCCGATCTCAAAAATCTGGTCCTTGAGAAAATCCGCATGGGTCAGCCGGCCGCGGCGCTCGTAGAAGTTGACCAGGCCGGCTACCACGGGGTTGACCGTATAGGCATCCTCGGCCTCCTCGTAGAGGATGGCCGTGCGCCGGTAGCGCTCGATCAGGGCGTCCTTGTCCGCCGGGGCGATGGCGTGACGTTCCATGTAGGACAGCAGTTTGGCCCGGCTGATCACACCCGTTTCGGCACACAGATCAACGAGCAGGCCGTGATACAGGCCGGCGGTGGTCAGAAAACCCTGGAAGGTGGTGATGGACATGACCGTTCAATTAGTCATGAATCAGGCGGTATTTCAAGGGGTTTTTCGCAGGGGCGGCACATGTGGCTCCGGACCCTCGGAATCGCTATCGCTAACGGATCGTTGTCGTTGTCAGCGAAGCGGTTGTCGTAATCGTGATCGAAAAAAAGCCGACAACGATTACGAGAACGACCACGATAACGAAGATGCTGTGCAATGGATGGGGGCTTTCGTGCCTCAACCCAACCTATTGTCGATCGATTTCCCACCGGTCGCCATTGCGGACGAAGATCCGGCTCTCGAACGGCTCGAAGACGCGCTGATTCCACGTCCTGACATCGATGGTAATGCGCTGGCGGTCACCGCGGATGATATTAAAGCTGTTGGCTTGGCCGTGATAGCGATTGGATATGCCCGTGCCCGCATGAACGACGATGACTCCTTTTACCAGTTGGGAGAAGGCCACATGCGCATGGCCGCTTAAAATCATGTCTATCTTTGCCTGGCCAAGGGCGGCCAGGGCGTTGTCCCGGCCACTGATCAGGTGCCGTCGCGCATGCTCACTGGGCAGCCAGAAGGGGTGATGCGCCACCAGAATGCGCAAATGCGAGGGGGGGGCGGCCTTCAGATGGGTGATCGCCGAACCGGTTTGCGACGCACTGATGCGGCCGCGGGTCTGATCGAAAAGCGTGGCCCAGCGGCGGGCCGTGTTGACGCCGGTCACCGTGAAATCGTTTCCGTGAACCACCGGTGCCAGATCGGGGGAGACAAAATGCATCCAATTCCCCCAGGGTCGGCCAAAGCGCTTGAACAGATTGTAAAGCGGCAGATCGTGATTGCCCGGCACGATCAAATAGGGGTCGGGCAGGCGCTTGAGAAATTGCCTGGCGTTGGCAAACTGCCTGGCTCGGGCGCGCTGGGTCAAGTCGCCGCTGACGACCACCAGATCCGGATCGGCTTCGGTGATGCCCGCCAGCAATCCGTCGATCACCCGGGGAATTTCCCGGCCGAAATGAAGATCGGAAATGTGGGCAATTGTCGTCATTTTCTCATTTCCACGAAGCGCATAATTCAAAATAAGATAATAAAAAGCCTTTTCCCAAGCACCATCCAAAAAAGATGTAGACAATGAGTCTCTTTTGCCCGTGGCTTGACCATGCATAGCCTGGAAAAGCTTTAAAGAGCCCATCATTCAACATAAAAATATAAAAAGCTTTTCCCAATAAGCACCAATCAAAGATGTAGACAATGAGTCTCTTTTGCCCGTGGCTTGACCATGCATAGCCTGGAGAAGCTTTTAAAGAGCCCATCATTCAACATAAAAATATAAAAAGCTTTTCCCAATAAGCACCAATCAAAGATGTAGACAATGAGTCTCTTTTGCCCGTGGCTTGACCATGCATAGCCTGGAGAAGCTTTTAAAGAGCCCATCATTCAACATAAAAATATAAAAAGCTTTTCCCAATAAGCACCAATCAAAGATGTAGACAATGAGTCTCTTTTGCCCGTGGCTTGACCATGCATAGCCTGGAGAAGCTTTTAAAGAGCCCATCATTCAACATAAAAATATAAAAAGCTTTTCCCAATAAGCACCAATCAAAGATGTAGACAATGAGTCTCTTTTGCCCGTGGCTTGACCATGCATAGCCTGGAAAAGCTTTTTAGTAGCATCGTTTCCCATCGATCACCCCCCTCACCCCGCCTCGCGGATTGGCGCAATCCCCATCGCGTCGCGGGATCAGGTGGATGTGGGCATGGAACACGGTTTGACCGGCCGATGAACCGCTGTTGATGCCGATGTTGAAACCGGTCACACGCGGATCGTTCTCTCGGATCCGATCGGCAAGCCTGCGGATCAGGTCCCGGCTATCGGCAATCTCTTCGTCGGTCAGGGTAAACCAATCCGGCGTGTGCCGAAGGGGAACGATCAACAGATGGCCGTCGGTGACCGGAAACCCATCGTTGACCGCCGCCACCATCCCCAGGCGGTCAACCACGCGGCCCTCCCGGATCCACCGGCAAAACAGGCAATCCGCTTCCCGATGCATGCATTCATTGGTCATTTTTTTATTCCCCTGTGATTGGTTATCGCGCGCGCATATCCCCAGTCGCCATGTAGCGTTCATGAAAACCAAAGGCATCGCTGAGGATGTGCGGTTCATGGCCACCCGAGGCCCGGATGGCGTGTTGGTAATAATCCCACAGAAGGTCCCGATAATCCGGATGCGCACATTTCTTGATCACCTGTTCGGCCACCTGGCGCGGGGTCAGGGGACGGGTGTCCACCAGCCCATATTCGGTAACCACCACATCCACCGAATGCTCGCTGTGATCCACATGGGAGACCATGGGCACGATGGCCGAAATGTTTCCGCCTTTGGCCGTGCTGGGGGTGACAATGAACGACAGGGCCCCGTTGCGGATGAAGTCGCCGGAGCCGCCGATGCCGTTCATCATCTGGGAACCCATGACATGGGTGGAGTTGACATGGCCGTAAATGTCGACCTCGATGGCCGTGTTGATGGCGATGACCCCCAATCGTCTGACCACCTCCGGAGAGTTGGATATCTCCACCGGTCTGAGGACGATTTTGTCCCGGTACCGGTAAATCTCATTGAAAAATCGGTTCCTGGCCTTGTGGGACAGGGTCATGGCCGAGCCGGAGGCGGCCCGCACCTTGCCCAGGTCGATCAGGTCCAGAACCGAGTCCTGCAACACCTCGGAATAGATGTCGACGGTCTGGAAAAAATCGTTGTCGATGAATCCGCTCAGCACCGCATTGGCCACATCGCCCACGCCGGACTGCCAGGGCAGGGCAGGGGGCATGCGATCATGGCGGATTTCATGGGCCACGAAATCCAGGATGTGCTCGGCGATGCGCTGTGGGACCGCACCCGGTTCGGTGAACACCGCGCAACTGTCCTCCTCCCGGCTGTATAAAATGGCCACCACCTTGTTCGGATCCATCTCGATGAATGGCTTGCCGATACGGTCACCACTACGGTAAATGGGAATCGGCATGCGATAGGGCGGGTCCTCGGGGATGAAAATATCGTGGATGCCCTCCAGTTCCGGTGGCTCCGAGGATATCTCGATGATAATTTTCTCGGCTTCCTGCACATAGGTCGGCGTATTGCCCACCGACATGGTGGGAATCAGATGCCCCTTCTCGGTAATGGCGATGGCCTCCACGATGGCGACATGCGCTTCACCCCAGCCGCCGTCACGCACCTGGGCCGATAACCGGGAGAGATGATCGTCCTTGAAATGAATATGCTCCTGGTTGATTTTCTCGCGCATGCTGCGATTGCTCATGTAAGGTCGCCGCCAGGCCACCAGATCGGCGTCGGCCAGGACCCCGTCCACGGCGTCACCGGTGGATGCTCCGGCGAACAGATTAATCTTGAACCGTTCTCCCGCTTTGGCCCGGCGCACCAGGGCCGGAGGGATCAGTTTCGGGTAACCGGCGGTAAAGCCGGAAATAAATACATTGGTTCCGTTTTGGATATGGCGACAGGCCGTGTCCGGATCGGTCACCTTGTCCAGGAGCGGCTTGAAACGGATGCGATTGTCCTGCATGGGGTTCTCCGTTGGGTTGAGGTATGGGTCTCATCGTTTGCTAACATGCGATGGTTAAACTGACGTTAGAAAAAAGGGCCCATCGTGGAATTGTATGGAAGCGCACGATGAGCAGCGATTGGCCTTTAGCCATTAGCAGTTCGCTTATATCCGGAAAATCCAGGCATCTTAACGGCTAACCGCTAATTGCTAAAAGCGTAAGGCTGTGTTGCAAAGATTCTAAATCCAACGGTTCAGGAATATCTGCACACAAATCCGCGTTGAACCGAAAGAAGTACCAGACTACTCTTATTATGGGGACCGGTATGGAACAGGATAACAAACGTCTCGGTATCGACAAACGGATAATCATCGTAACCTGGTCTGTGGTCTGCTGCATCGCGGCGTTGTTTATTCCCTATTACGATTTTGGCTTTGACGGCGTCAAGGTGTGGTTTTTCATTTGTATGCTGATGCTGGTCGGCCTGGTCGGCGGCGCGTGGTTGTTTCAGGCCTTGCACCAGCGCACTTGAATTGACCCCAATGCACCGGATAGCGGCGTTTGCTTGTCTTTTTTCCCATCGTCCACCCCCTGGTGTTGATTTTTTTCGGCTGACTGAACCCTATCGTTGCATAAAAAGATGCTTAAATCATTGTTAGGGTGAATGCCAATGCCGTCCGCTGTCATCTTGGCCACTTTCCATGGGAAATGGTGTTAGGTCAAGTCCTTTATTGTCCCCTTTGATTCCGATAGCGATTTGGATCATCACACCGTTCCAAATACGGGAATCTTGTTCGGGACAAGATTAGGGATTGACAGAACGATGCCTATCGGTTTATGTAAGCTTAACCGACCGACCGGTCAACACTAATGATACAAACAAGGTTTATTCGATGTCCAAGAAGTTGGAAATTTGTGAAAAGGCAATGGCGCTTTTTTGCGAAAGGGGTTACGACAACACCCCCATGTCCCATATTGCCAGGGCGCTGGGGGCCAGCAAGGCGATTCTCTATCATTATTTTTCAAACAAGGAAGAGTTGCTTTACTTTATCATCGATTATCAGATGGAAAAACACCTTTCGCCGATGCTGGATGAGGCTGCAGCCATCGCGGAACCCGAGGAAAGGCTCCGTTATTTCATCAAAAACTATACTCGGCTATTGGCCAACGATAGCCAATCCCGCATCGTGCTGCATGAAGCCCATCGGTTGAACCCCGAGCATTTGAAAAGCATCAAGGCCCGGCATCTGCGGGTGTATCAATTGATCCATGACGCCATTGCGCAAATGGAATCCCAAGGTAAGATCAAGGCCCCACACAAGTCATTTTCCACGTTTGCCGCCATCGGTATGTGTTCGTGGACCTTTTACTGGTTTGATTACGATCGAAAGGATACCGCCGATCAATTGGCTGATACCTTTGCCGATTTATTTTTTAACGGCTTATTGAACGCCCACGGCGGCACAGCCTAGCCTGCTGTTACCGCCAACTGAAATGCGCGCCACCGCATGGCGTCTTTTTTTTGTGATAGAGTCCTGACCGGTCGGTCGGTCATGGCAGTGTAATTGAAAATAATCGTCGTAACGCGTCGCAAGGAGGAATGGGAGGAATGGACAGACACGAATGTTGGAAGCAAGTATGGCCGGAGGGGGTACCGCATAACATTGAGGCCGACAAGCCATTTAGCGAGTATTTTCGCGACCAGGCAACGGCGCGGCCCGATGCCGTGGCGATTGCGTTCTACGGGCAAGAGATTCACTATGGTGAACTCAACCGCATGATCGATCAATTTGCCAACGCGCTGATCGGCCGTGGACTGAACAAGGGCGACCGGGTCGGCATTTTCATGCAGAACAGCCCCCACTTCGTAATCAGCTTTTTCGGCATCATCCGTGCCGGCGGTGTGGTGGTCAACCTCAACCCCATGTTCAAAGCCATGGAGATTGAGCCGATTATCGAAAAAACCGGCATTCAGACCATCATCGTCCAAGACACGCTTTATCTGGAATTGAAAAAGGCCAAAACCATCAGCGATGTGGGGACGATCATCGTGGCCCGGTTTGCGGATTTTATTCCCGAGAATCCGTTGTTTTCGCCGCCGGCCGAGGCGATCGGGACGACCGAGGCCTTTCCCGATACCATCGATTTCCAACAGGTTTTGGCCGAGGGATCGCCGGAACCGGTATGCCGCATCGTGGACATGGACACGGACCTGGCCATGCTTCAGCTGACCGGCGGCACCACGGGGGTGCCCAAGGCAGCCATGATCAGCGTGCGATCCTTTACCCTGGCCGTGGCGGTCAACCGTTATTGGTACCGTTTGACATCAGCCGACACCAGCTTGGGCGTCGCACCGTTTTTCCACATCATGGGGCTGCAGGCGGCCATGGTACCGTGTCTGGTGTCCGGAGCCACGCTGTTGGTCATGACCCGGTTCGTCCCCCAAACGATCGCCCAGGCCATCGCCGATCGGGGGTGCACGGTCTGGGTGGCGGCGCCCACCATGCTGACCGCCTTGGTGAATATGCCGGATGTCGCGGGGTATGACTTCTCATCCTTGAGGGTCATCGTGACCGGTGGATCGCCAATTTCGCTCAGCTTGCAGCAGCGTATCAAAGCACTGGCGCCCAACAGCCAGCTGGGAGAGGGGTACGGTATGACCGAGATTTTGGCTTCGGGCGGGGTTCATACACCGCTGGGCCGTTGGAAAGAGGGCTTTTGCGGGATCCCCATGATCAACGACCTTAAAATTGTCGATCTTGAAACGGGAACGGTGGAATTGCCGCCCAACAAAGAAGGTGAAATCCTTATCAAGGGGCCCACGGTCATGCTGGGATACTGGAATCAGCCTGAGGAAACCCAGGAGGTCATCCGCGACGGGTGGTTCTCCACCGGCGACATCGGATTGTTGGACGAAGAAGGGTACCTAAAAATTGTCGATCGAAAGAAGGAACTGATCCTGTGCTCCGGTTTCAATGTCTATCCCAGCGATCTGGAGAATATCATGAGCCAGCATCCGGCAATCCTCGAAGTCGCCGTGACCGGTGTGCCGGATGATTACCGCGGAGAGTCGCCCAAGGCCCATGTCATATTGAAAGAGGAATATGTGGGCGAGACCACGGAAGACGACATCATCAATTGGTGCAAGGAAAACATGGCAACCTACAAGCGTCCCCGGGAAGTTGAATTCAAGGATGCGCTACCGAAATCCGGTGCCGGCAAAATTTTAAAGCGATTGCTCGACTGATGCTTGTACAACGGACAGTCCAATGCGTCACGAATCTAATTTGTGCAGTTTCGCCGTGAAAGCACCTAACTTTAGCGATGATGAACGATTCTAAAGTGTTGGGCCAATTTGCAAACGCGAGGTTTAAACATAAAGGACAGAAGGAGGATTAAAATGCTACCCAAAATTAAACTATTCGCACTGTTGGTCATTATATCCCTCGGGCTGACGGTTCCAGAAGCAAGTTTCTCAAAAGAATTGAAGATGCCAACCTTTTATCCCCCCTCCGAAGTAGATCGATGCTTAAGCGACTTCATAAAAGGGGTCTCTGATTTGTCGCAAGGAGAGATTGAGATCAAACCTTACCCCATCAATGCGATTATCCCGATAAAAGACTATCTAGAGGCAACGCGAAGAGGGGCGATGAAGATCTCTCTCTTTCCAGAGGCCTATTACGAAAAGCTGATTCCTGTTAGCACCATTGCCGCCGGCCTTCCTTTTGGAGTCCGAAGTCTGGATGAAGCCTGGTGTTTTATGTACGAAAAAGGATTTATTGAGTTGCTTCAGAAGGGGTACGAGGAGAAAGGGGTCCACATCATTCCTTTCATGACCTATAAGGTGGGCTTGATGACCAAGCAGCCCATCAATAAAATGGAAGATTTCAATGGCATGAAGTTGCGTTCCTACGGTGCTTTTGCGGAGTGGCTGATGAAAATGGGGGCAACGACGATCTACGTGCCAGGTGGCGAACTGTACACGGCGTTGTCGACGGGTGTTGTGGATGGTGCCCATTGGGGGGATGCGGGAACCATGTATGTTTTAAAATTTCACGAAGTTTTGAAAAATTATATGGTTCCCGAACCATTGGTGTCTTGGGCAAGTCTGGCTGTAAATATGAAGTATTGGAAATCGTTATCCCCCCTGCAGCAAAAAATCCTGGAAGCGAGCGCCATGGCCTATGGACAAGCTACGCCATCATACACGACGCGGACGTTAGGAAAAACGTCCCTCGCCAAAATGGTCGATGAAGCCGGCGTAAAAGTAAATGTGCTCCCCGAAGCGGAAATCGCCAAAATGCAGGCCGCTTCCATGCAGGTCTGGGATGACGTCGCCAAGAAAGACGAACTCAGCGCCAAGGGAATCGAACTACTCAAAGCGTATATGAAAGAATTGGGATATCTCAAGTAAATTGTCTCCATTGTGAAATATCGAGGGCTAAACAACTGCCTGTCCAGCAATCCCGGCCGAAAAGGCCGGGGTTGTCGAGCAGAGCGATGATCAATGGAATGGTTGGGTATTATTCTCTGGCAGATTGAGCTACAGCGAAAGGTCCAGCATGAAAGTCGTGGATAGTATGGAACGGATTGTCGGGGCAATCAGCCTGTGGTCCGGGCGGCTGGTCAGTTTTTTGCTCATCATTTTATGCAGCATCATTTGCTATGAAGTGGTTGCCCGGTATGCGTTCAACCGGCCGACGCTATGGTGCCATGAATTGTCGACCATGTTTTACGGAACCTTTTTTATTCTTGGCGGTGCCTATACCTTCCATACCAAAGGGCACGCCAACATGGATATCTTCTATTCGCGAAGGAGTAAGCGCGTGCGGGCCTTGATCGATATTGTCGGGTTCGCGTTGGGGCTGTGTTTTCTTGGAGTCCTGTTTTGGGAGGGGGGGCGTAATGCCCTGCAGTCCATCTCCGAATTGGAGCACGCCTCAACACCGTGGGGACCACCCATATGGCCTTTCAAATTGATGCTGCCCCTGGGTGCATTGCTCTTCTTGTTGCAGATTACCGTCACGTTTTTCCGTGATGTCCTCTCCCTCTTCGGATCTGGAAAGGAGGAATAAGCATGGGTACCGGAATCGTGACGATTCTTCTTTTTGTCAGCATCATTTTTTTTCTGGCTTTGGGCATTCCACTTGTTTTTGTTCTTGGCGGTGTGGCGGTAATCTTTACCTATTTCTTTTTGGGTCCCGAGATGCTTTATTTCTCGGCTTCCATTGCATTCGGAATCATGGATAACTTCATCCTGATTTCCATTCCCCTGTTCGTTTTCATGGGCGTCGTGCTTCAGCATTCTGGAATCGCCGAGAAGCTTTATGAGATGATTCAAAAATGGATTGGCGGTGTTCCCGGCGGATTGGCCATGGGTACCGTCGTTATCTGCACCATCTTTGCAGCGATGGCCGGAATCAGCGCCGCCGCAACGGTGACCATGGGAACCATCGCGTTGCCGTCGATGTTCAAACACCACTACCATAAAGATCTTGCCGTGGGTTCCATATCAGCGGGCGGCGCTTTAGGTATTCTCATCCCACCCAGCGTCCTGATGATCATCTACGGCCTTTTTGCCGATGAATCCATTGGAAAATTGTTTGCCGGAGGCGTCTTCCCAGGGTTGATGATGGCCATGTTTTTCATCGTCTATATCGGCATCCGGGCATGGATGAATCCAGATTTGGCACCGCCAGTGCCCAGGGAAGACCGTGCCAGCTGGAGCGAGAAGATGTCCTCCTTGAGGGGGGTTCTGCTGCCCATCGCCCTCGTCGTGGTTGTGCTGGGCAGCATTTTCAAGGGCATCGCCACGCCAACAGAAGCTGCTGCGGTGGGCGCCATGGGATCCCTGGTATGTGCCTTGATCAACGGGACCTTGACGTGGAATGTCGTCAAGATGGCCTGTTATTTTACTCTCAGCCTATCGTGCATGATCATCTGGATCATCATCGGCGGTTCATGTCTGACATCGGTTTACACCGCTATCGGTGCCGTTGATCTGATCAAGGAACTGGTGACCATGATGCCGGTGTCAAAATACGTGGTGCTGATCGGATTGCAATCGTCCCTGTTCCTGTTGGGCATGGTATTGGATCCGGGCGGGATCATCATGATCTGCACGCCCGTTTTCGTGCCCCTGATCAAATCCCTGGGCTTCGATCCGGTTTGGTTCGGCGTATTGTTTATCGTCAACATGGAAATGGCCTACCTGACTCCGCCTTTTGGATTCAACCTGTTTTACATGAAAACCATCGTGCCCACGGATGTCTCCATGATGGATATCTACCGGTCGGTGCTTCCTTTCGTTTTGTTGCAGCTGCTCTGCTTGATCTTGCTTATTTTGTTCCCACAGATTGTCTTGTGGTTGCCTAATTTATTAATCCAATAGAAGGAACGTGAAGATGACAGACAAAGCAAATGACCCGGTAATTGTTTCAGCGGTGAGAACACCGATTGGTGTCTTTGGCGGATCGCTTAAATCGGTCAGCCATGAGCAGTTGGCCGTGACGGTGTTGAAGGAAGTCTGCGAGCGAGTGGACTTCGCCAAGGATCTGGTCGACGATGTGTATTGGGGCACCGTCATGGTGCGCAGTGATGAAAACGGCCTGGCCCGGGGGGCGGTGCTCAAAGCCGGATACCCGGACAATGTATCCGCCGTTCAACTCAACCGCGCCTGCTGCTCGAGTATGGAAGCCATCCGCATTGCCTCCATGGAAATCCGGCTGGGCGAATCCCGGGCGGTGGTGGCCGGCGGTGGGGAGAGCATGAGCAATGTTTCCTACAGCATCAAGAATGCCCGTTGGGGGCTGGGTTGGCGTCACCAGGAATTGTCCGACGGCATTTGGGATGGATTGTTCGATCATCATACGGGCCTGATCATGGGCATGACCGCCGAAAACGTGGCCGAGAAATACGGGATCACCCGTGAGATGCAGGATGAATTCGCCTATACCAGCCAGATGCGGGCCAAGAAAGCCCTGGAAACCGGTCGCTTCAAGGATGAAATCGTGCCCGTGGTGATTCCCGGCAAGCACGGTAAGCCGGATAAGGTTATCGATACCGATGAACATCCCAAGCCTCAAACCACCATGGAAATGTTAAGCCAGCTGAAGCCGGCCTTCAAAAAGGACGGTTCCGTCACCGCCGGTAATGCCTCGGGGCTGAACGACGGGGCTAGCGCGGTGCTGGTCATGTCCAGGGCCATGGCCGACCAGTACCAGATGAAACGTCAGTGGCGGGTGGTCGGCTCGGCGGCCATCGGCGTCGATCCCACGATTATGGGCATCGGCCCCATCGACGCGGTGCGCAAACTGTTCAAGCAGACCGGATACACGATCGACGACATCGAGTTGATCGAAATCAACGAGGCCTTTGCCGCACCGTCGGTGGCCGTGGAAAGAGAACTGGGGCTCAACCGGGACATCGTCAATGTCAACGGCAGCGGCATCGCCTTGGGGCATCCCATCGGCGACACCGGCTGCCGCATCACGGTCAGCCTGATTCACGAGATGGAGAAACGGGGCGTGAGCCGGGGGTTAGCCTCCTTGTGCGGTGGTGGGGGGCATGGGCAGGCGATAATCATCGAACGGGTAGAGTAGTCGTGTCTGCTTAGAGAGGGCATCTTATATCTGGTTCCCATGCTCATGCGTGGGAACCTAAAGAGTGCGTGGTATCGTCGATTGAGTTGAGGTACGAAACCCAACATCTTCAAGCTGAAAATGCTTTTGGAATACGGAAAGGGTATTCAAATGAGTGAGATAAAAAAGGTAGGCATATTGGGCGCCGGCATGATGGGTGCGGAGATCGGCCTGTGTTTCGCTACCGCCGGCTGCACGGTGATCTTGAAAGACGTGGACCAGGCCGCTGCCGATAACGGCAAGGCCCGGCTGGTCAAGGTGGTGGACAAGGCGGTTGGCAAGGGGCGCTTTCCGGCAGACCAGCGCGATGCCACGCTGGATCGCATCCAGCCCACCGGTGATTATGATCCCATGGTCGATGCCGATCTGGTGATCGAGGCGGTGTTCGAGAAAATCGAGCTGAAGAAGACTATTTTGGCCGAGGTAGACAAGGTCGTCAAAGCCGAGTGCATCATCGCCACCAATACATCCTCCATTCCCATTACCCTTTTGGCCACGTCTGTGGAGAAATCCCGGCGTCCGCGTTTTGTCGGGGCCCATTTCTTTGCTCCGGCCTTCATTATGAAGCTGGTGGAGGTGATTCCTGGACTGGAAACCGCACCGGAGACAACCGAAGCACTGATCGCGGCCTGCGAAATGATCAAGAAGCAGCCGGTCCAGGTCAAGGATACGGCCGGTTTCGTGGTTAACCGCCTGCTCTTTGCCTTGTTCAACGAAGCCGTACGCCTGGCCGACGAAGGGGTGGCCAGCCTGGAGGACATCGATAAGGCCTGCCAGCTGGGGTTGGGGCATCCCATCGGGCCTTTTGCCCTGATGGACATGGCCGATCTTTCCATGGCCCTGGATGTGGGCAACCTGTTGATAGAGAACTACGGCGAACGGTTCCGCTTCGGCACCGCCCTGCGCCAGCGCATTGCCGCCGGTCATTTGGGGCGCAAGACCGGGCAGGGATGGCATACGTATAAATAACAAGGATACAAAACATGGCAAACTTGATTTCCGACCGTCGGGACATCGATTTCGTTCTTTACGAGCAATTGGATGTTTCGGCATTGACCAAACTTCCCAAATATAAGAGTTTCAACCGTAAGACATTTGACTTGATCATCAGCGAGGCGAGAAATTTCGCCCTCAAGGAACTGTTGCCCACCTGGGTTGACGGCGATCGCGTTGGCGTAGCATTCGAGAATGGCCAGGTGAAGGTGCCGCCTTCGTTTCATCGTGCTTTCGAACTCCTACGCGAGGGGGAGTGGTCCGCACTGGCCGAAAATACCGAATGGGGCGGGCAGGGCGTACCACTCACCATCAGTGCGGCCGCCGATGAATTTCTCGTGGGGGCCAATATGGCCTGTAACAGCTATGCGACGTTTGGCGGTGGCACCGCCAAGATGATCGAGCTGTTCGGCACCGACGACCAGAAAAAACTTTTTCTCGAAAAGCTATACACGGCCCAGTGGGGCGGTACCATGCTGTTGACCGAAGCCCATGCCGGATCCAACGTGGGTGCCCTGAGCACAACGGCGACGCCCAATTCGGATGGGACCTACGCGATTAGTGGTGACAAGATATTCATCACCAACGGCGACCAGGACCTGACCGATAACATCATTCACCCGGTGCTGGCCCGCATCGAGGGCGACCCGCCGGGTAGCAAGGGCTTATCGCTGTTTATCGTTCCCAAGTACTGGGTCAACGACGACGGCAGTCTTGGGGAATTCAACGATGTGGTGTGCACGGGTGTCGAAGAGAAAATGGGCAGCCACGGCAGCGCCACCTGCAGTCTGGCCCTGGGCAGTAAGGGCAAGTGCCTAGGCGTGCTGCTGGGTAAGCCGGGCCAGGGAATGATGATCATGTTCCACATGATGAATGAAGCCCGGCTCAAGGTCGGTTTCCAGGGCTTCATTCACGGGTCGGCGGCCTACCAGTACGCCCTGGCCTATGCCCGCGAGCGGTGCCAGGGATACGATCTGGGCAAGAAGCCGACGGCGGATGACGAGCAGGTGCCGATTATCCGGCATCCGGACGTGCGGCGGATGTTGCTGTGGATGAAATCCCAGGTGGAAGGCATGCGCAGCCTGTATCATTATATCGCCCGCAGCTTCGATATGCTGGAAACCACCGACGATGCCGACGCCAAGGCCTACTACGATGGTGTCACGGCGCTGCTCACACCGGTTTTTAAAACCTATTGTGCGGCAAAGGGGTTCGATGTCTGCATCAAGGCCATCCAGATCTATGGTGGTTACGGATACTCCAAGGACTTCCCGGCCGAGCAGCTGGCTCGGGATGTGAAAATTGCCTCCATCTACGAAGGTACGGATGGTATTCAGGCCATGGATTTGATCGGCCGCAAGCTGCCCATGAACAAAGGGGCGGTGTTTCAGGCGTTCATCAAGGAAATGCGCGAGGCCGTCGATCGCGCGGCAGCCTTCGAGAGGCTCGAACCCCTGGCCGCTGATGTTGGCAAAGCCATCACCCGATTGGAAACGCTGGCGAAGCATATTCTGGATGCCATGCGCTCACCTTCAGTCAAGGTGGCCTTCGCCAATTCAGTGCCCTTTCTCATGGTCATGGGGGATGTGATCATGGCCTGGATGCTGATCTGGCGGGCCAGCATCGCCAGTGAAAAGCTTCAGGGGAAAATCAAGGGCAAGGATCAGGCCTTCTATCAGGGGCAGATTTTCAGTGCCGAGTATTTAATCAAATCCGTTCTTCCCGAAACCCTGGGGCAGATGGATGCCATTATTTCCGGCGGCGATGCCGTGGTGGATATCCCTGAGGAGGCGTTTGGCGGTTAACGCCCAGCCATTGAATAAAACGGGCGGAGGTCTGCAATGAGGATCTCCGCCCGTTATTGCTTAATATTTGGCGAAGGCTGTTTATCCATCAACGCCTAACCGAGACCTTGTCAAATTGAACAGGCGGCATCACCAACTCACCGTCGATAAGCCGTAAAATCCGTTCGCTAGTCAGTGGTGCCTGGATCCGGTCGGATGGAATGTCGTGGACGGTGCGAATGGCGGCCCGGACAGCAAAAAAAGCGCCGATGCCGTACATGAACGGTGGCTCCCCAACCGCCTTGCTGTCCATGACACCGCCGGATTTTGCACCTTCCTCGAAAAAGACCACTTCGAATTTTTCAGGCGCCGAGTAAATGCATGGCACTTTGTAGGTGGTCAGGGTATCCGACAGCAGCCGCCCGTCTCCGTCATAGACGACTTCTTCCATGGTGCACCAACCGATACCCTGGACGACAGCCCCCTCCACCTGGCCGCGGTCCACCAACAGATCCAGACTGCGGCCGGCATCGTGAACAATCTGAACGGATTCGATGGACGCCGTGCCGCGCAGGACGTCCAGCCGGGCCTCGATCACGGCGGTGCCGCAGACATGGTAGGCAAATGGTCGGCCTTTTTCCTGCTGACGGTCATAGTGCAGGTTGGGCGTGGCGTAAAAGGCGTGCGCGGACAAATCGATCCGATTGCTATGGGCGGTCTGTACCAGATCTGTCCAGGTCAGGGAACCGGGCTGATCACCGATCCAGATCCGTTCTTCGCGGATGGTGATCTGTGTGGCCGGAACGCCTTCAAGCTCGGCGGCAAGGGTTGTCAGGCGTGAGCGCAGGGTCTTACACGCCATCCGGGCCGCCGTTCCGTTCAGATCGGCTGCGGTGCTGGCTGCCGTGGGCGCCGTGTTGGCCACCCGCATGGTGCTCGTGCTTTCAATCTGAATCCGTTCCCGGTCAATCCCCAGGGCCGTCGCCACGATAGTTCGCAGTTTTCTATTCACATCTTGTCCGAGTTCGACCGCCGCGGTGCTGACACTGACGCTACCGTCATCATAGATGTGCATCAGGGCCGCCGCCTGGTTCAGCATGGTGGTCGTAAAGGCAATGCCGAAGCAGACCGGCATGACGGCCAAACCGTGTTTGACAAACGGTGAGGCTTGGTTGCGTTGCTGATTTTCGGCATACCGGGATTCGAGATCGAATTGTGATACGGCTGCATCAAAACTACGGCGCGTGGCATCACCGTCCATATGCATGCCATAAGGAAATGGCGTACCCGGCCGAAGCAGATTTTTCCGCTGAAGGGTCCAGGTGGGCATGCCGGTTTTCTCGGCCGCCGCTGCAATGGCCGCCTCGATGACGACCATGGCCTGGGGGGCGCCAAAACCGCGAAATGCCGTAAATGGCGGCAGGTTCGTACGGCAGCTTTTGCCGGAAACCCGAACATTGGCAATGGCGTAACTGTTGGTGGCGTGAAACAGGCTGCGCTCGAGAACGGCAGGGGAAAGGTCGGTGAATGCACCTGCGTTCTGGTAATAGGTGGCCTGGAACGCCAAAAATCGCCCCTCGGCATCCAATCCCAAACGATAATCGCTGGAATAGGGATGACGCTTACCGGTCATCTGCATATCCGCTCTACGATCCAGCACCAGCTTGACCGGTCGTTGCAGCCGGTGGGCGGCCAAAGCGGTCATCGCCGCCCACGGTGTGGCCTGCGCCTCCTTGCCGCCGAAAGCGCCGCCCACGCGCTCGACCGCCACCGCAATGGCGTGCATGGGGCACCCCAACACCCGGGCGACGGTGCGTTGTACGGTGGATGGGGACTGGGTACTGGCGAAAATGTGCATCCTCCCCCGGGATTGGGGAATGGCCAGCGCCGATTGGGTTTCCAGATAAACATGGGCCTGGGCACCCGTGTCGACGCGTCCGCTGACGATGGTGGTGCATTGGGACCACGCCGCATCCACGTCGCCCATGCTGACCGTCCGCGGTGGAGTGAGAAGATCGCCTTTGGCCGCGGCTTGGCGCGGATCGAAGACCGCCGGCAGTGGATCGATTGCCACCTCGATGCGGGCCAGTGCCTGGCGAGCCCGGGCAGGGGTGTCGGCGGCGACGATGGCCAGGGGATGGCCCACGTAATGAACCCGATCCACGGCCAGCAAGGGTTCATCATCGGCCATGATTCCCACCTGATTCTCTCCGGGGATGTCCGATGCCGTCAAAACGCCTGCTACGCCTGGCGCGGCCAGGGCGGCATCGATCTTCAGCCCACGCACAATCCCGTGGGCCGTGGGTGATGCGAGAACAGCCAGATGCAGGGTCCCTCGCGGCTCGGGAAGATCGTCCACGAAAGGCGATTCGGCACGCACGTGAGAATAGGAGTCGGTTCTGCTCATGGCAGCCATCCCTTTACATCGTGTTTAAGATAATGTTTTTGGCAAGGCCAGAGGGAGGAAACCGTATTGTCATACTGCGACGACCGATAACGCCGTCCAAAAACATTATCTTGAATACTATAGCCTGTTTGAGACACTTTCCAACGCCGTTAATGGGCCTTAGACGGATTTCTCAAACAGGCGCTTAGATCCAGTTTTGGAAAACACGCCTTAAAATGGGCAATCATCAGTCGGCCCAGCAGGAGACGCTTGTACCGGGCCGAGCCTCGCACGTCGTCGATGGGCGCGATTTCCGAATCGACAATATCTATCAATCCGGTCAGGGTTTCAGAACAAACGGGTTGGCCCACCAGCCAGGCCGCGCTTTTGGTCAGCAATAGCGGTATCGGCGCCACCCCGCCGGCGGAAATCCGGGCGGTTGCGATACGCTTCCCGTCAGTTTCCAGGGCGATGGCGGTGTTGACACTGGCAATGTCCAGCCGTTGGCGACGTGAGACTTTCTCGACGTTGAAGCGGCATTGTGAAGATGGACGAGCAAAGGCAATTTCGGTGATCCACTCATCCGCAGCCAGATCGACGGATTTGTATCCGTGATAGAATTTTTCCAAGGCAAGCCTGCGGGTGCCGTGGGGACCGCCAATGGTCAGCCTGGCTCCCAGGGCCAGCATGATGATGGTCAAATCGCCGATGGGGGAGGCGTTGACCATGTTTCCCGCCAGGGTGGCGCGATGTCGGATGGGCGTCGAGGCCATGTGATCCAGAGCCTTCCGCCAGAAAGGGAACATCTGATTGAGCCGGGCATCGCCTTTGAGATCTTCGATGGGGGTCGCCGCACCGATACGGATATGTTTGTTCTCGACGATGATGCCCGAAAGGCGTGCATCATCGTGAAGAAAAACCAGGGGCTGGCGGGTTAACCGGTCCGGTTGCTGAACGAACAGATCCGTGCCGCCGCCAACGGGCACCGGCACATCCCCCTCACCGGTTACCCCGGGGGCGGGGTCAATGGCCGCCAGACGTTGATCCATTTCCAGCAGATAGGCGGGCAGATAGCCGGTCTGGACCAAATGCGACAACCGCCGCGATGGCTCGGCCGGAAAAGGCGCCAGGCCGTCGACGAGGTTTTGAACGGCACGGCGGATGGCGGTATAGCCTGTACACCGACAGATGTTGCCGTCCAGCGCGTTCATTGCCGCGGCCAGGCAGAGCGACGGACTCTCCATGAGAAATCCCGTCATGGCCATGACGATACCCGGCGTGCAGAATCCGCACTGGGTCGCTCCGGCATCCACGATGTTCTGCTGAACCGGTGACAGCTGCTTCAAGTTGATGCCCTCGATGGTCAGCACGTGTTTGCCGTGCAGTTCACCCAGGGGCATCAGGCAGGCAGCCACGCAGCGATACCGCATACGATCATCCGTACGCCGGCCCACCAGCACGCTGCACGCGCCGCAGTCACCCTCACGGCAGCCTTGCTTGGTCCCGGTGAGGCGGCATTCCCGCCGCAAATAATCCAAGAGTAGTACGCCGGGCCCGAGATCGGTGGAAACAAGATCGCGATTTAGGATGAAGGAGATCATGGGGCGTCTCTGTATATGCGGTCGGCACCGCACCCTGAGAGTGTTTCTTCAATTATAGTGGATGATTACACATAGTGGCAATCGTTAATTTTTCATTGATGCGATCTTATTTTGGTGCTTTAAATATTTTATGCTGACCGAAATCTCAAATTATAACTTTCAAGCCTTCATCCAAACGCCAAAAAATGGCAACTTGCCACAAGCCTTTGCAGAGGATATTGCCGAGAAGGTGCTTCGTTTCCACAGACAGCTCCCCAACTACGAGCCGACTCGGCTGGTATCACTCAAAAGATTGGCACGGACGTGGGGGATTGAAGATATTTTCGTCAAAGATGAATCCACTCGATTCGATCTCAAGGCATTCAAGGTGTTGGGGGGGAGCTATGCAGTGGCTCAGTTGATTTGTCAAAAACTGGGGATAAGGTTAGCGGAAACAGATTTCCCCTACTTGACCAGCGATGCGGTACATCATCGCATCGGTCGCATCACCCTCACCACTGCCACGGACGGCAACCACGGTCGCGCAATTGCCTGGGCCGCGCAGCAGCTCCGCCAAAACGCCGTGATTTACATGCCCAAGGGTACTGTTCAGTCCCGTGTTGAAACGATTCGCGGCCACGGGGCCAAAGTGGAAGTGACGGACTTGAACTACGACGATGCCGTGCGCCTGGCCAACGGCATGGCTGAAAAAAACGGCTGGCATATGATTCAAGATACGGCTTGGCAGGGATACGAAGAAATCCCGCTGTGGATCATGCAGGGCTATATGACCATGGGCAAGGAGGCCGTGGATCAGATGGCCGCTTGGAAAACAGCGCCGACCCATGTTTTCGTTCAGGCCGGGGTCGGGTCCATGTCGGGCGCGGTTGTCGGATACATGGTCAATCGTTATCGTGAACGACCGCCTGCATTTATCATTATGGAACCCAACAACGCCGCTTGTATTTTCGCCTCAGCTATCGCTGGAGACGGCCGGCCCCATGCGGTTACCGGTGATCTTTCTACAATCATGGCCGGTCTGGCCTGCGGCGAGCCGAACCCGATGGGCTGGGAAATTCTCAGGGATTTTTCCACCGCTTACGTCTGTTGTGACAATTATGTGGCCGCCAACGGCATTCGTATCCTGGCCAATCCCATCAGCGAAGACCTACCCGTGGCGGCGGGTGAATCCGGTTCGGTAGGCATCGGTCTCCTTGACCTGTTGCTCAACCACCGTGCTTTTGAAAACGTCAAGCAAGCGCTGGGGATCGGACCAGACTCGAAATTACTGTTTTTCAACACCGAGGGTGCGACGGATCCCATCAATTATCGAGAAATTCTTTGGTATGGCAAATACCCTTTTTTACTTAGGGAAGACAGAAGCCATTGACTCAATTGGATGTTAAAAAAATTAATGCCTTAGCCGAAGCATACAAGTCCCGCATGAGTGCTTTTTTAAGGGATATGATTCGCATCCCCAGTGAAAGCGGCGATGAGGAAAAGGTCGTTCTGCGGATTAAAGCAGAGATGCAAAGGGTCGGTTTCGACACGGTTGAAATCGATCCCATGGGTAACGTGCACGGGAGGATCGGGCACGGCAAGCACGTGATTGCCATGGATGCACACGTCGATACCGTGGGCGTGGGCAACCCCGACAATTGGGCGTTCGATCCCTATGAGGGATTTGAAGACGAGGAGACCATCGGTGGACGGGGGGCCAGCGACCAGGAAGGGGGCATGGCGTCCATGGTTTATGCCGGGAAGATCATCAAGGATTTGGGGCTTGCGGGCGACTACACGCTGGTTGTCGTCGGGTCGGTTCAAGAGGAAGACTGTGATGGGCTGTGCTGGCAGTATATCGTCAAAGAACTTGGCCTGAAACCCGAATTTGTGGTTTCCACCGAGCCGACCGATGGCGGCATCTATCGCGGCCAGCGCGGGCGCATGGAGATCAAGGTCGACGTCAAAGGGATCAGTGCCCACGGCAGTGCGCCTGAGCGAGGGGACAATGCTATTTTCAGGATGGGACGTATCCTGGGGGAGCTGGAACAATTGCATACCCGTCTGAAAACCGATGCATTTTTAGGCCAAGGATCGCTGACGGTTTCCGAGATTTTCTATACTTCACCGTCCCGCTGCGCGGTTGCCGACGGCTGTACGATTTCCATTGATCGTCGTCTGACCGCCGGAGAAGATAAGGAATCGGCGCTGCAACAGATCCGTGACCTCCCCGCCGTCATCGATGCCAACGCAAACGTCTGCCTGTATCATTATGACAAACCCGCCTATACGGGCCTGGTCTATCCCACGGATTGCTATTTTCCTTCCTGGATACTGCCGGAAGACCACGAGGTGACCCGGGCGGCCGTGGCCACCTATCGGCGTCTGTTCGATCAAGCCCCCCGTGTCGATAAATGGACCTTTTCCACCAACGGTGTGTCTGTCATGGGATTGCTCGGAATCCCCTGCATTGGGTTCGGACCTGGAAAAGAGGCACAGGCCCATGCACCCAATGAGAAAACCTGGAAGGCCGACCTTGTCCGCTGCGCGGCTTTCTATGCTGCATTGCCGACGATTTATTTGGAAAAGGTAATGTTGATAAACTCGTAATAAGTGCCAGGCTCGTCATGCCGGACTTGATCCGGCATCCAGAACATATTGAAAAAACTGGATTCCGGCCTGCGCCGGAATGACGCCAAATTGGAATTTTCGACATTTTACTGAACCATCAATGGTGGGACGATCAAAATCCGGTTTGCCGCCCTATGTACTTTAGGATCGGGAATTAGGAGAAAAAAATGGACATCGCCCAAATCAAACGGCTTATCGGTGAACTGGATCAGCTTGACTGCGGGGATATGGTCCTGAACGATTTTCTGCTGACATGGGAAAAAAGCGGCCAGGACGTCAACGCCACATTTCTTGTGGCCGACATTCTGCGCGGTCTTCGGAAACTCAACATCTCCAGTCGCCTGTTTGACAGTGGGTTGGGGATTTCGCTGTTTCGCGATCAATCCACCCGCACCCGCTTTAGCTTCGCAAGCGCCTGTAACCTGCTGGGGCTTGAGGTCCAGGATTTGGATGAGGGCAAATCCCAGGTGGCCCACGGTGAGACGGTTCGTGAAACCGCCACCATGGTCTCGTTTATGGCGGATGTTATCGGAATCCGCGACGACCTTTACATCGGCAAGGGCAATGCCTTCATGCGTGAGGTGGCCGCGGCGGTGCACGCAGGATATCTGGACGGTGTGCTTCAGCAGCGTCCCACGCTCATCAACTTGCAGTGCGACATTGACCATCCTACCCAAACCATGGCCGACATGCTGCATCTGATTCACCATTTCGGCGGCGTGGAAAATCTCAACGGCAAAAAACTGGCCATGAGCTGGGCCTATAGCCCGTCATACGGCAAACCGCTGTCCGTGCCCCAGGGCGTGATTGGACTGATGACCCGCTTTGGCATGGACGTCGTGCTGGCGCATCCAAAAGAGTATGAGATGATGCCGGAAGTGGAGGCGGTCGCCCAAAAAAATGCCGCCGAGGGTGGGGGCCGGTTCTCCACAACCAATTCCATGGCAGAGGCTTTCAACGGCGCCCATATTGTCTACCCCAAAAGCTGGGCACCGTTTTCCGCCATGGAAAAGCGCACAGCACTTTATGAGGAGGGCGATTTCGATGGCATTCAAACACTGGAAAAAGAGCTGCTCGCCCAAAACGCTGATTTCAAGGATTGGCAATGCACCGAATCGCTGATGTCCACCACGCATCAGGCAAGGGCTTTGTATATGCATTGTCTGCCTGCAGACATCACCGGGGTAAGCTGCAAGAACGGTGAAGTCGAGGCCGGTGTGTTCGAGCGCTATCGCGTCCCCGTTTACATGGAGGCCAGCTACAAACCTTACATCATTGCCGCCATGATTCTGCTGAGCAAAGTCAAGCACCCTGCGGAGATGCTCGATAGAATGCTGTCGGCAGCCAAGCCAAGAATAAGGATCACACGATGACCTTATACTTAAAAGATGCCAATTTTATCGACTGGGAAGATTTGACGATCAGCCGCACGACCATTGCCGTCAATTCGGGTTCCAAGGAAGGCATCCGCCTGTCGGCCACCATACCGGAGCAAGATGCCCTTGCTGCAGACGACCGGGTTATCGACTGCAAGGGTAAATGGGTGACCAAATCTTTTGGTTGCGGTCATCACCATATCTACTCCACGTTGGCGCGGGGCATGCCCGCCCCCCGCAAGATTCCAGGCAATTTCACGGAAGTTCTCCAGTACGTCTGGTGGCACATCGACAAACGCCTGGATCTCGAGATGATCGAGGCCAGTGCGTTGGCTGCGGCCATTCATTGCGCCAAAAACGGGGTCACTTTCGTTATCGATCACCACGCCTCGCCGTTTGCCATTACAGATTCGTTGTCAACGATCGCCAAGGCGTTCGACCGGGTCGGCATTGCGCACATGCTCTGCTATGAGCTCTCCGACCGGGATGGTCCAGGTCCCATGGCGGAGGGCCTGGCTGAGACCGATTGTTTTCTGTCCGCCGGTCACCAGGGCCATGTCGGGCTGCACGCGTCATTTACCGTGGGTGACGAACTGATGCAAAAAGCGGTGGATCTGGCCCGCCGGCACGACACGGGGATACACGTCCATGTGGCCGAAGACAGGGCCGATCAGGACGATGCAACGGCCAAATGCGGCAAACGCGTGATTGAACGGTTCAAAGATGCCGGTGTGCTTGCGCTTCAGAAATCCATATTCGCCCATTGTATTCATTTGTCGGCGCATGAGAGGGAACTGTTGGGCAATTCCGGTGTCTGGGTGGTTCAAAATGTGGAAAGCAACCAGAACAACAACGTAGGCGTCGGTCGATACACTGATCTGAGCGACACCATCATGCTGGGGACCGACGGCATGCATGGTGACATGCTGAGAAGTGCCAAGGCCGCTTTTCTCGTGGGGCAGGCGACTGAAGGCATCGGATTCGACGACATTTACCGTCGTTTTCGGAACGTCCATCGATATATTCGCAAGGTCGGCGGCCATGGAGATGGCGACAACAACCTGGTCATTTTAGATTATGACACCCCCACCGATCTGACCCGGGATAACTTTCTAGGACACTTTGTTTACGGAATCGATGCCCGCCATGTGGAGAGCGTCATCTGCCAGGGACGGTTGCTGGTCGAAAAACGGCAGGTGGTTACCGTGGACGAACAAGCTGTGCTGGCCCAGGCCAGGGTAATGGCCCGTAAACTCTTGGAAAAAATGTAAATCCGGCTCATCGCGGAATTGTGTGGAAGAGCACGATGAGCAGCAATTAGTCTTTAGCAATTAGCTGTTGGCTTTTTTCGGAAAATCAAGTTGCACTAACAGCTAACAGCTTAAGGCTTGTTGCTAATGTTTGAAACCATGGTTCAGGACCATATTCACACTAATTCGCGTTAAGCCGCAAATCCAAAATACGGATAAACCCCATGCCGGATATTCTGATAAAAAACGGTTTGCTGGTCACTGCCGAGGACTCCTTTGAGGGTGACCTGCTTATCGCCGATGGCGTGATCGCCCGCCTGGGCGGGGCAATAACACGCCCGGGTGCTCATGTAATCGATGCCGGCGGGATGATTGTCATGCCGGGGGGCGTGGACGCGCATACCCACCTGAACCTGACCGTGGGTAAAAACAAAGTTTGCGACGGTTTTTACGAAGGGTCGGCTGCGGCGGCGTTTGGCGGCACCACCTGTGTGGTGGAACATCCCGCTTTCGGACCCGACGGCTGCGGGTTATTGCACCAGGTGAGGGCGTATCAAAAGGAAGCTGCTGGCGCCTGCGTGGTCGATTTCGGCATTCACGGGGTCTTTCAGCATGTGTCCGAGCAGATCCTGGACGACATCGAAACACTCATGGCGCATGGCGTGTCCAGCGCCAAGATCTACCTGACCTATGCCGGTCGCCTGACCGATGAGCAAATCCTGAGCGTCCTGGCACGTGCAAAAACCGCGGGCGTGTTAGCCGCGTTCCACGCTGAAAACCATGCCATCATCGATTTCTTATGCCGCCGGTTCATCGCCGAGGGAAAACACTCACCCAAGTATCATGCGTTGAGTCGGCCGCCATATTGTGAAGCCGAGGCCGTCTGTCGCATCATTGCTTTGGCCGAGGCGGTGGGAGATGTGCCTATTTACATTGTCCACCTGTCCACCCAGGCCGGACTTGAAATCATTGAATCGGCAAGAGACCGGGGACTTCCGGTTGTTGCTGAGGTGTGCCCCCAGCATCTGCTGTTGGAAGACGCCTGCTATGTAACGCCTGATCATAAAGGCCTCCAATACATCATGGCCCCGCCGGCCCGCAAGGCCGCGGACAGGGCGGCGCTTTGGCAGGGCCTGTCCAGGGGCAGCATTGACGTCGTGGCCACGGATCATTGCTCGTTCAGCTTCGCCGACAAATTGGCCCAGGGCAAGGATGATTTCAGCCGCTGCCCAGGCGGTGTGCCCGGTGTGGAGATGCGGCTTGCCCTGCTTTTCTCCGAAGGCGTGCTGCCGGGGCGGATTTCACTCAATCGCTTCGTGGACCTCGTTTCCACCGCGCCTGCTCGGCTGATGGGGCTTTTCCCGCAAAAAGGAAACCTGGCGCCGGGAGCGGATGCAGACGTGGTGATTTTTGATCCCAACCTGGAAAAAACAATCACGCCCGATATTCTTCGTCAAAATGCCGACTACTCTCCTTTCGACGGCCGACGGGTTCGCGGATGGCCGGTCGTTACCATTGTGCGCGGCCGCGTCGTGGTCCAGCAGGAAGCGCTGTTGGTGGAAAAGGGGTGGGGACAATACATCCGCCGCAAACGGGCGGTTCTCCATAGACCCAATCAAGGAGGGACCCATGCCAAGTGATAAACTGTGGGGCTGCAATATCGAGACCTTGGTGAAATGGATTCTGGAAGACGGACGGCGGGGGCAGATTTTTGGCATCCCCAAGGATCTGTTCTTTGTGCCCCATGCTGCGGATCCGTTTCGGATGCAACGGTATGGGCAGCTATTGGAAACCCCGCTGGGCGTGGGCGCCGGACCGCACACGCAGCTTTCTCAAAATCTGATTGCCGCTTGGCTGACCGGTGCCCGCTACCTGGAATTGAAAACCGTTCAGGTGCTGGATGAACTGACGGTGAGCAAACCGTGCATCGATATGGCCGATGAAGGCTATAATTGTGAATGGTCCCAGGAGTTGACGCTGGATCAATCCTTCGATGAATACCTCAATGCCTGGATTGTGTTGCACATTCTCAAGGATCAATTCGGCTGGGGCTCCCCTGATGAGCCTGGTTTCATTTTCAACATGAGCGTGGGGTATAACCTGGAAGGAATTCTCAGCCCCACGGTTCAACGATTCTTGGATCGGATGGCGGACTGCTCCCAAGCAAAGGCCGAAAAGATCGAACGTCTTGCCACTTTCTATCCACGTGTCAAGGCGTTGACCATTGGCGATTGCATATCGGATAATGTCACGGTGTCCACCATGCACGGGTGTCCGCCCGACGAGATTGAAAAAATCGGCCGTTACCTCGTTGAAGAACGCAACCTTCACACGACGATCAAGTTGAATCCCACCCTGCTGGGAGCGGAGCGGGTTCGCGAAATCCTCAACGAGAAGTTGGGCTATAAAATCAAAGTTCCTGATCTGGCTTTCGATCACGACCTGAAGTATCCCGACGGGATCACGCTGATCCGCTCGCTGTTAAAAAGCGCGGAAAACGTTGGCGTTGGCTTCACTATCAAACTGACCAACACGCTCGAAACCCAAAACAAGGACCAGAATCTGCCTAAAATCGAGCAGATGGTATACATGAGTGGTCGCGCACTCCATCCGATCAGTATCAATCTGGCCGCCCGTCTGCAGGATGCGTTTCAAGGGGCGTTGGACATCTCGTTTTGCGCGGGAATCGACTATGCCAATGTCTGTACGGTGCTGGCCTGTAATCTGAAACCCATTAGCGTATGTTCCGACTTGTTGAAACCCGGTGGATACGGTCGCCTGTCCCAATATCTGGAAAAACTCCGCGATGCATTCAGCACGGCGAATGTTAAAACGATCGATGACTTCATCATCGCGCAAAGTGATACCAAACAGGATCCTACCCAAGCCGGATGGTCAAGATTGAAAAAATACGCCGCCGAGGCGGTGGACGCGGCGGCATATAAAAAAGAACGATTCCCTTTCGACTCCATCAAGACCCATCGGCAACTGGACGCCTTCGATTGCATCGGTGCCCCTTGCATGGCCGCCTGTCCGGCAGGTCAAGATATCCCCCGCTATATGACCTACACGGCAAAGGGAGACTATGCCAAGGCATTGCAGGTGATTCTCGAAACCAATCCTTTTCCCAACATTCAGGGGATGGTGTGCGATCACAGGTGTGAAACCAAGTGTACGCGGGCCAATTACGACACCCCCTTATTGATCAGAGAAATCAAGCGCTTTGTCGCTCAGGCCGCCGACGATGGTGCCCGACCGAAACCCGCTTCGTCCACCGGTATCCGGGTGGGAATCATCGGCGCCGGTCCCTCGGGGTTGTCATGCGCGTATTTTTTGGCCTTGCGTGGGTTCGACGTCGAGATCTTCGAGAAAAAGCAAATCGCCGGGGGCTGGGCCTCGGATGCGATTCCCACGTTTCGGTTGGATGAGAAAAGTATTCGCAAAGACATGGATGCCATTATGGCCCTGGGCGTTACCATGCACTATGGCGCGGCCATCGATCGCTTAGCCTTCGAGAATATGAGAAAAACGTTTGACTATCTCTATGTTGCGGTCGGCGCCCAAGAGGGGCTCGCACTGGGCATTCCCGGGGAAGCCGCCGACGGTGTAATGGATCAACTGACTTTTCTCAGTGCTGTGCGGCGCGGAGCAACACCAGCGCTGGGAAAGCGGGTGGCCGTCATCGGTGGCGGTAATTCGGCCGTGGATGCCGCCCGAACGGCAAAGCGTCTGGTCGGGCCGGACGGAGACGTGAGGGTGATCTACCGGCGTACCCGTGAGGAGATGCCCGCCGCCCCCGAAGAGGTCCAGGCCATGATCGATGAAGGCGTCAGGCTGGTTGAATTGACTGCCCCCGAGTGCATGCTGCTGGAAGACGGCCGGGTAACGTCCAATGTCTGTTTTCGGATGAAGCTGGGGGAAAAGGATTCAAGCGGTCGGCCGCGCCCCATTAAGATCGACGGGTCTGAATTCGAATTGGATGTGGACAGTGTCATCTCGGCCATCGGTCAACGCATCAACCTGGATTTTTTTCCGGAAAGCAAGCTGGAGATCAATCCAGCCACCCATGAGACGCAGATCGAAAAGGTCTTCGCCGGTGGCGACGCGGTTCGGGGTCCCGCCACGCTGATCAAGGCCATTGCCGACGGAAAGGCTGCGGCTGATTCAATCGCCCGGCGGGCAGGTAAGGGCGACCCGCTTGCTGAGCGACCTTTCGCAAAGACACCCGATCTTAAGGCACTGCGCAAACGAAAGGCCCGAAGACAGCCGGGGGCGGTGCGACCCGAAATTGATCTGGGCGAGCGTTTTGGGTTTGAGATGGTCATCCAAACGCTGGATGAAGCCACAGCCCAGGCCGAAGCCGCCCGCTGTTTACAATGTGATGCGATTTGTAGTGTCTGCGTATCCGTCTGTCCCAATCGCGCCAATCTGGAATTTGAAATGGAGCCGGTTGAATTCAAGGTCCAGCAGGCCGTCAAGGGAACGCATGGTGTCGAGATCAAAGACGTGGGAACCGAGCGCATCAAACAACCCTATCAGATTTTAAATATCGGCGATTATTGCAATGAATGCGGCAACTGCGCCACTTTTTGTCCCACCAGCGGTGCCCCTTATCAGGACAAACCCAAGTTTCACCTGACTAAAGAAAGCTTTGACGCGGCCCGCTTCGGCTATCGGTTTGGCGCAAAAAACCGGCTGGAATTCAAGAATGATCAAATGCACGCGGTACTTGAAAAAAACGCCGATGGCTACACCTATGAGAATGAGTCGATCAACGCCATCTTGAACATCGATTACTCGGCCCGGCAGGTAGCATTCAAAAACAGTGCGACAGCATCGTTCGATCTAAAAGATGCGGCTCGCATGGCAATATTGTTCGAAGCCGTGCAGGCAATGGCACCGTTTACCCCCAGGTTGCATTAAAAAGATGGAGAAAACATCGAAAACAGTTATGGGCTTTGAATCTATAGAGTATATTGGTACGGTTTATTCCAGGATCAGTTCGATGTTTCTCCATCTTTTTTACCCTTCGGGAAAGCCGGAGAGCTCCAGATCCGGCGTTGCCAAGGGATCGCAGTAAATTATTACGGCTTCATCCTTGGCGCCTTGGCTCTGAAGCCCTCCGACTTTTGCAACGCTGGGGTTTAAATTACCCAGTCGAGGAGAAAAAACGATGAATCCATCGAGGCCTAACGCATGGCGCAACGACGCTGTTGCCAAGGTCACGGGCAAGGCCAAATTCACCGATGATCTGAACGTGCATGGCATGCTCCACGCCGTTCCGGTTTACTGTGCAACCGTGCATGCCCGCATCCGATCCATCGACACGGCCCTGGCTGAAAAACAGCCCGGTGTGGTGAGTGTGATCACTGCCAAACAGATTCCCGGATCGAACCGTTTCGGCCAAATTCTCAAAGACTATCCCATACTGGCGGACACGACCGTGCGCACCTGCGGCGATGTACTGGCCATTGTGGTCGCCGATGACCGGAAAACCGCCAAAGCCGTTGCTAAACTGGTTACGGTGGTGGCCGACGACCTGCCTGTGCTCACAGACCCGGAGGCGGCCATGCAAGCGGATGCGACCTTGATTCACCCGGATCATGGCAGCAACATCATCAATCACCATAAAATTCGTCGGGGCGACGTCGAAAAGGGCTTTGCCGAATCGGATCTCATTATCGAACAGGAATTTCGCACCCACCATGCCGAGCATGCCTATATGGAACCGGAGTCCGCCCTGTGCATTCCGCGCCCCGACGGGGTCATGGAGGTTTACGGCAGCATGCAGCATCCCTTCAGTACCCGGCGCTTTACCGCCGCCATTTTAGGGGTGCCGCTCAGTGATGTGGAGGTCAAGACGATTTCCATGGGGGGCGGATTCGGTGGCAAGGATGACACGGCCGCACTGGTTTGCGCCCGTGCGGCCCTGGCGGCCCACATCACCGGCCGACCGGTCAAAATGACCTATGACCGGGAGTGGTCCATGCGCGAAAGCTACAAACGGCATCCTTATCGTATGGCCTACAAGATGGGGCTCGGCCAGGACGGAGCCATCAAGGCGGTGAAGGTCCGCAGCGTAGCGGATGCAGGCGCCTACTGCTCGGTTACGCCATGGGTGACCTGGCGATCCACGGTCCAGTGTTGCGGGCCCTACAGCGTTAAAAACGTTCACTGCGATACCTTTGGTGTCTATACCAACAACGTTTTCACCGGTGCGTTTAGAGGTTTCGGATCACCGCAGATCAATTTTGCCGTCGAACAACTGGTGGAGATGGCTGCCGAACGCCTGAACATCTCACCTATCGAATTACGACGCAAAAATATGGTTCGCAACGGCAGCACCACCATCACCGGACAGGTGCTGGACAATCACACGGTGAGCATGGAGCAGGTGCTATATGCGGTGATAAAGGAAATCGATTACGAGGAAAAACTGTCGCGTTGTTCTCACGGTAAACGTGACCATGGCAGCTGGTATGGCATCGGGCTGGCCATGAGCTACCGTGGCGTCAGCCTGGGCGCCGAGGGAATGGATTTCAATTCGGCCGTTGTCAACGTGCAGTTCGATGGCTCGATTCTGCTCGAGGCGGCCGTACACGAAAACGGCCAGGGTGCGGAAAGCGCCATGATCCTGATCCTGGCCCATGAACTCGGCGTCAGCAAGGCGCGGATTCGCTATCGCCAGCCGTCCACCGCCAATATTCCCGACGGGGGGACGACCGTCGCCTCCCGGGGCACGATCATGGGAGGCAGTGCCGTCGTGGATGCAGCAATGCGCCTGAAACGGTTCATGGCCAGGATCGTGGCGCCCAAACTCGGCTGCAAGCCCGAAGCGATCGTTTTCAAAGATGATCGTTTGTATGTAGACCATACCGATAGGAGCATCTCCTTTGAAGCGGCATTGACCCATATGTTCCGATCCTGCGTTTATCCATATCAATTCGGGACCTTCAAGGCGCCGGATGTCTCCTGGGATGAGAAAACGGGTTCAGGAGATGCCTATTTTACCTGGGTTTATGGTTGTCAGGCGGTGGAATTGACGGTGAGCCCCAAGAACGGCACCGTAAAACTGCTCAACGCCGTGGCTGCGCACGATGTCGGTAAGGCCGTCAACCCGCCCATGCTCCTGGGCCAGTTTTACGGGGGCATGACGCAAGGCATCGGATATGCACTGCATGAAGACCTGCAGAGTGAGAATGGGGCCGTCACCAGCTTGAATTTCAACACGTATCGAATCCCCCGGGCCAAAAACCTTCCCGAGATGACCGGAATCATCATTGAAAACCCTGACCCCACATCCCTTTGCAGAGCAAAAGGTATCGGTGAGCCAACCCTTGAACTGATGGCGCCGGCCATCGCCAATGCCATCTATCGGGCAACCGGGAAACGCCCCACCGCTTTGCCGATCAACGTGGAGGTTTAAGCATGGAAACGACGATTAACGGCCAACTGGTGAACATCGATCCTGATTGGTTTGACAGGAGCCTTCTGGAATTTTTAAGAGAAAAAATGGACCTCACGGGGGCGAAAAATGGTTGCGATCATGGCCTGTGCGGGGCCTGTACGGTGTTGGTTGACCAACAACCCGTGGTGTCGTGTCAAGGCAAGGTGCAGGATATCGCCGATAAATCCGTCCTGACCATAGAAGGGCTGGCCGCTTCCGACGGCACCCTTCACCCCATCCAGCAGGCGTTTATCGACATGGGCGCCATTCAGTGCGGGTTTTGTACCCCCGGCATGGTGCTCCGCGCCCATGCAATCCTGCTGAAAAAGCCCGACTCGACACGTGAGGAGATCCGTAGGGCCATATCTCCGAATTTATGCCGTTGCACGGGCTACCAGCAGATCATCGATGCGATCGAAGCCGCCACACGGTTCTATAAATAGTGATTCGTTATAAAGTATTTGCCGAACGTGTCGTTGCCCACCTGGGCATTGGCGATCACGATCGAACATCCCTGGGGGGTGTTCGATCGCAACATATTCGCCTTTCAGGAAAATTCAAAGCCGGGCTTTTGGGCCTTGGATTTTTACTGCCCCGTGCCCTGCCAGGTGATCCAATGCGCTCGGGTGAATTCCTCCATGAGATAATCCCCGTTGAATCGACCGAGCCCGGAATTTTTCTCACCGCCGAAGGGCGCCAAGGGTTGGTCGTCGACGGTAATATCGTTAATATGGGTCATCCCGGCATAGATTCCCCTGGCAAAGCTCAAGCCCCTTTCCATGTTTTCGGTAAACACCGCACTGGACAACCCGTGGTGGGTGTCATTGGCCAATTGCAGGGCGTGGGCTTCATTATCGGCGATGGTGATCGGAACCAGTGGGCCGAAGGTTTCCTCCTGGCACAGTTGATGGCTTCCCTCCACCGGGCTGAAAACGTGCGGCGGCAGCAATAATCCCTCTGCTTCACCGCCATACACCAACTTGACATCGCCGCTTTGCGAAGATTTTATCTTTTGGTTCAGTCCGTCCAACTGGGATTGGTTGATGATCGGGCCGATGATGGTATCCGGTTCCGCCGGATTACCCACTTTTAATTGTTTTACCCCGTCCACGAACCGCTCGAGAAATTCCTTTTCAACCGACCGGTCGACGATAATCCGGTTGACACTCATACAGATCTGTCCCTGATGCAGGAATCGGCCCATGACCGCGGCGCCCGCAGCCGCCGCCACGTTGGCGTCGTCAAGCACCACCAAAGGACTGTTGCCGCCAAGTTCCAATGCGATCCGCTTCATGGTCTCGCCCGACAGGGCTTGTTGGCCAACACGTTTACCCACGTCGGTAGACCCGGTAAAGGAGATCAATCTGGGCGTTGGATGGTTGACGAAGTAATCACCGATTTCATTGCCGCTGCCTGCCACAGCGTTGATGACGCCTTCAGGGCATCCGGCCTCCTCAAACAAACAGGCAACGAGCAATGCGCCGGTTACCGGCGTGTCGCTGGCGGGTTTAATGACAACGGTGTTGCCCAGCGCGATGGCCGGCACCACCGACCGCATGCTCAGGATCAACGGAAAGTTCCACGGACTGATGACACTGATGACACCCAGCGGCTCACGAAAAACAAAGCTGTATTTCCCCGGTCGGTCGTCGGTTAGAATCCTTCCGGAAAGATGCTGGGGCATATGGGACCAAGTGTCGGCACAAAGCCGGATGGCATTCCATTCGATCTCGGCTTTGATCCGGGTACTGCCAGTCTCCTTGATAAGCCACGCGATAATCTCTTCCTTGCGGCTTTCGATCAGCGCCGCGACTTTTTGAATCACTTGACCACGCTCCGACGCCGGTGTCCGCGCCCAGGCCGGCTGGGCGCTTGCAGCCGCCTGGTAAGCCTGATCCACATCGGAAGGTGATGCCAGGGGCATCTCAAAAAGAATGCGTTGGTCATAGGGATTGCGGTTGGGCAGGACCGTTTTTGATCTGCCCGTCAGCCATTTCCCGTTGATGAACTGTTGGGGTTGAATGTCGTATGCATTGTTTCCCATGGTTTCATCCCCTCCTGTTTTTTGAGAATCCTTCATTTTTTACCGTCAAAAACCTCCATTCCCATCTTCATCGAGTTTTTTCAGAAGCACTTCATTGGGTTTGGGCATGGATATGGAGGCAATGGACCACGGGCTGATAAACCCCGAGCAGGCAATGCCAAAGTCTCCGCGAGACACTTCAGAAACCAGGGCACAGAACTCGACCACGGTGCCGCCTCTCATTCCGCCGAATTCCGGTGGAATAAAGGTATGCTGCAATCCAATATCAATCAAGCGCTTTTTCCAGATATTATGGACCATTGAGGCATCATCCCGTTCGGTCCAGTCCCAGGATAAAAAATATCAACATCTCTTGATTCATCAGCGAAACTTGATAGAAGGCTTAACAGCTTAACAGCTTAACAGCTTAACAGCTTAACAGCTTAACAGCTAACCCCGGGATAAATTAATGCGCTATTTTATTGATATGCTTATGCCTGAATGAAACAATCTCTTACTGCTTCCATACTTCCGGCTTGTAATCATCCAAAAGATCATGAAAGTCTTTATGAAAGCGCTGTTTGATCAATGCAAGAAAAGATTTTGCAGGGGGAGCGAGCTTTACTTCACGGTGGGTCATGACATAGAATGCCCCCATCCTTATTTCGCCATCTTCGACGCGAATAATTCTAAGTTCATCATTATTAACTTGTTGGCGTATATTCGGCTCGAATAGGAGCGCGATGCCTTTATTTTGCTTGGCCAGTTCCTTGGCGATTTCGATATTGCTGACCTCGGTGCCGATATTCGGTTTCAGGCCTCTTTTTTTAAATTCATACAGCGCAATGGCTCGCCCATCAGAACCTTCCATAGGAATGATCAGCGGGTGAGATGCCAATTCTGACCATTTTGCGGGTTCTGACCAGTCTATCGGATAATGCGGACTGGCCACGAAAACCATGGGTTTATCCCAATTGATCCGGTAACATTTTAGCTGATTGCTGTCTAAAGACATGGTGCCGGCAATGCAAATATCATGCTGGCCGCTGAGCAGTTCTTCAACCAAGACTTTGGACGGCGCTTCCTTAAGTGAAATTTTGATGGACGGATGGATTTCTTTGAAATGATCGATCAAACTGGTAAAGGATAATATCAACCCGCCGGCGATGCCTATGGAGAGGTTATTTGAACGATAATTTTTAAGAAAATTTTCTGTCAAGACGGCCTGGTTGAACAGCGCTTCAGCATAAGCAATCAAATTTTCTCCGGCCTTTGTAAGATAGACCCGTTGCTTCTTTAAATTGATCAGTTTTATGCCAAATTGCATCTCAAGGCCGCGAACATGCTGGGTAACCGTCGGCTGCGTGATTCCCAATTGTTCAGCGGCGCCGCTGAAGCTTTGTTCTTTGGCCAGGAAATAAAAAGATAATATGTGATGCAGGTTGAGCTGAAAACGTCCCATTTGAATTCCAGGCCGGCCTTGCCGTGGTTCTTTCGATCCCCAATTGTTGAAGACAATTATTAGCCTGAACCTATAAAATTTTTATAACCTATAGTCAACACACATATTTTGTAATTTGCCAATATAAGTATTGGGGAATCGGTATTCTTAATCGATTCATTTCGCATGAAAAAATTGCGAGCACAAATTCGAATAAGGGTTTTTAATAATCCATAGGGGGGGGAGAATGGCCGGCATCGCACTGGGCTCAATGGCGTTATTAATTTTGAGGGCGGCGGCCGCTTGATCTGCGAGTTGACCGACTATGATCTGGACCGCGTTGAAATCGGCATGCCTTTGGAAATGACCTTTCGCAAACTTTCCCAGGGTGAAGGGATTGTCAACTATTTTTGCATGGGAGCGAGAGGCAAAATTGATTCAAATGCGGTTGTCATGCAACGCTGAGCCTTCTAATCTCTGCTTCACCGCCATACACCAACTTCACAGCGCCGCTTTGCGAAGATTTTATCTTTTGGTTCAGTCCGTTCAACTGGGATTGGTTGATGATCGGGCCGGCCTCGATCATCATTTCGGCCAACGGTCCATGTCGTCTCGCTCCCACGCGCTGCGTGGGAGCGCCGTGTTTATCATGCCTGGAAACATGGGTTCCCACGCAGAGCGTGGGAACCAGGTGCCTTCTGGCCGAAACGATGATCAAAGCCATCGGGCCGATGACTGTATTTTTCCGGCCGATCGTCGGTCAGGATTTTTCCGGAAAGGGGCTGGGGCATCTGCGACCAGGTCTCGGCATACAGCCGGATGGCATTCCATGCTTTCTATCCGGTCCAGTTTTCAACCTTTCAGTGTCTGGGAGCGCATCTTAATCAAGGATGATCGACTGGAAGATGACCTTGCGCCTGGGTTGGCACAACCATCCTGGCCGGATCGTCGGGGTCGATGATCGTGATGGTATTATAGTTCCCCTTGCCGATCCGAAGCATGAGATAGGGCTGAGTGATCATCTGGACGACCGCGGCACCTTGCCGGGGAGTGATCCGGCGAACAGGAACCAAGATCGTTGCATCTTTTATCTCGGCCTGTTGGGCCGCCAGTTCCAGGGCATATCCGCCGGTGGGATGTTGGCTCATCCAGATGACCAGAACGCCTTCTTCGGTGAAGTCAATGGTCGGTAGCGCCGCCAGCGGGTCTGGTATGCGATTCCCCATAGTCATATGCCGAGTCAGGGTATCCAGCTGCTCCTGGTCGGTGATCCATACCCCTCCCGGCTGCCTGTCGGTACCCTGGATCACCGGGCCACTGCTGATCACTGCTACGGGCACCGCGCACGGCCCAGCGGCGGTTGACGTTGAATGGGTGCATCCACCGAGCATCAGGTTGAGCGCCACAAGCGAAACAAACAACAGACAAGGCTTCATGTTGCCATCCTTTATTTTCTGGGCTCATCGTGGAATTGTATGGAAGCGCACGATGAGCAGCGATTAGCCTTTAGCCATTAGCAGTTCGCTTATATTCGGAAAATCCAGGCATCTTAACGGCTAACCGCTAATTGCTAACAGCGTAAGGCTGTGTTGCAAAGATTTTAAATCCAACGGTTCAGGAATATCTGCACACAAATCCGCGTTGAACCATTTTCTGTTTCCGAACGGCCACTATTCAAGGCGCCTAAAGCGCAGCGCCGTTCCATCCGAATCACCGTCTGCCAGATCCGAGGCAGACACGGAAAGCTTCAAATCCGTTGTGAAGTCCAATCCCGTTAGATCGCTGTTGGCATCTATGGCGGTAATCTGGTCCAGGGTCAAATACGCACCAAGCGATTCACCGGCATTGCCGATGTATAGATCATTGTCCCGATCGCTTCCGGCGATGATCAGGTAACTCTGCCCCTTAGTGACATTATTGAAGGAATAGCTGTAGCTGCCGCCAACCGCCTGAACATCGTCCTGAGTCAATGACTCATAGGTCTCGGGGTCCACCAGCAGGACATAGTGAAAACCGGCATCGGCGGACGTTGAGGTGGAGCTGACCTGGAGATTCACCGGAACAGTGATTGGATCACCCGAGGACGGCGTGAAGGTGAAGGTGCTGGAGTAGTTGCCGTCGGAAAGCCCGCTGCGATCAGCGGTAGCCGTATAGGTTCCCAATCCGTCGGCGTCCACATCGGTTCCACTCAACGTCAGCCAGGTTTCGGGGGCGGCCGAATAATCCGTAACTGAAATGGCGTCGCTGCCAACTTTGGAAACGGTTATGGTGGCGCTGGTGGAACCGGTGCCGAAGTTAACGGTGGTGGGACTGACGATCAGGCTCGTCGGTACGCCACTGCTGACGGCTACCACGGCTTGGTAGGCGTCGATGAGCCCATAGCCGTAGTAATTGTCCCGCCCGGTATCACCGATGTCATTGGTAATGTCCCCATTTTGCAGCAATGCGTCAAATTCACCCGGTGTCATGTCCGGGGCCAAAGCCTTCATCAAGGCCACCACGCCGGCTACGTGGGGGGTAGCCATGGAGGTCCCGTTGTAGGCGGTATAGTTGTACTGGATGCTGCCGGAAGAATCGTCCCCGCAAGTGCTCCACACCCGGTCGGAATATCCGTCACCGTCATAGTCGCCGGCGTCGCCGCCCGGGGCGGCCACATCCACATAGTTTCCGTAATTCGAATAGGACGCCAGGGTGCCGTTGATATTCACCGCGCTCACCGAAACCACACCGTCGTAAGATGCGGGATAGGATGGTGTAGCGGTCGATTCGTTGCCCGCCGCGGCGATCACGATAATTCCCTGGTCACGTACCGCGGCATAAACAGACGCTTCCGTGCTGGTATAACCGCCACCGCCCAGGCTCATGCTGATGATGTCCGCTCTCTGATCCTCGGAAAGCTTTATTCCCGAGTCGTTTTCCAGCCCGGCCGCGTAGCGGACGCCCTGCAGGACATCGTAGGTCGTGCCGCCGCCGACCCCCAGTACGCGGACGGGCATGATCTTGGCATCCCAGCTCACCCCGGCCACCCCGATACCGTTGTTGGTGCTGGCGGCGATGGTGCCGGCGCAATGGGTGCCGTGAAACGAGCTGGACCCGGCCGTGGCACTGTCGCCCGGATCGTCGGGATCGGCATCGATACCACCGCCGTCATTACTCATGCTGTTATCTTTGATAAAATCATAGCCCGTACTGGTAAGCTGTTCCTTTAGATCGGGATGATTCATCAACACGCCGGTATCCACCACGGCCACGACCACATCGCTGCTGCCCGTGGTGATATCCCAGGCCTGGGGCAGGTTGATCTGGGGATAATGCCATTGACGGGAATACAATTCGTCATTGGGCGCCGTGGCCATGGGCTGGACAATATAGTTGGGATCGGCGGAAAGGACATCCGCGCGTTTGCGCATGGCCTTGATGACATGTAGCGTTCTCAACTTGCGAATCGTGGCTGGATCGTCTCCCACCTTTTCCGATGACAGATACTTGCTTACCCCCAGGGTCTGGTAGGCCTCTGACTGGAGATCCTGTTCATCGAAAGTGACCAGCATTTCCCGATCCACTGCGCCGGCGGCCAGGGCCATGCCCATGGCGGTGATTCGGTCGACTCCTGATGCCTTGCTGAGCTGACCCGTTTCCTTGAATCGAACGATGGCCTGGCCGGGAACGAAATCGTAGCGTGTGGAGAGGATATCGGCGTGTTTATCGCCGGCATCGCTGACATCGGTGCCAATGGCCAGGATGTAGTTGGACGCGCCGTCATAGGCGTACACGTTGACGATGTAAGTGCCATCGGCCGGGACGGTGATCGTTTCATACCGGTCGGTGCCTGATGAATCATCGATGTAGTTCCCCCCATCGTCGTAAAGGTAAAGGTCCAGATCACCGGTAAAGGGATCCCCAATGGCAAGCGAAATGATGTCTCCGGCACTGAAAGTGACACTAAAGCAGTCATCCGTGTCGCCCGAGGCGAAGGATCGGCCGCTTTCCCCGCTTCCGGCGACGTTGACATAGCCGCCGATGGACACGGGATTGGTCACCTCTTGAGCCGTCTGAAGGGTGTCATTGGCGAAATAGGTTTCGTTGGGATCGTTGACGTCACCGTCAATCGTCACCCCGTCAGGTGCGCTGATGGTACCGCTGAAGGATACCGTGTCCGGGTCCGTGTTGGGCGGCGATCCGTCATCCCCTCCACATCCCAAAACGGCGATAATCATGATCAAAGAACACACCCAAAGAGCCGATTTATATCCCAAATTAGACCGAAAACAGCCTGTTTCTTCCCGTCGGGTCATGGTTCCTCCTTCTTGATTCTATTGCGTTCAAAGGATGTTAAGATTAATGACTTGTCGAACATGGGCAATTAGTGAGTGATCATTCAGAAAAGGCCAATTTGTCAGATATCGGCGTTGCACAATTGTCGAGAGCAGCATAAATTTTTGCCCAATATCATATAAATATACCATTGTTGTTGGTCTGGAATCAACTGGCAACGAAAATCGTCTACGTTCCAGCCCATTTCCCGCTACACTCGGTGGCAGCTTATGTTTGAAAATACCGCCCCAATGAGTTAAGTGAACCGATACTAACTGCAATGAGGATTTCAAATCGGAGGACCGTCATGGCCACCAACAATCCGGCATTACTCGACCTGCCTGACCGGCCCGTCTTGCTCGACGGCGGTATGGGGCGGGAGCTGCAGTTCCGGGGCGTCACCCTGTCCGAGCGGATCTGGTCTGCCCAGGGGCTGATTCTCGCTCCCCATGTGGTTCGACAGATCCATGAGGACTACATTGCGGCGGGTGCCGACATCATCACCACCAATACCTACGGGATAGTCCGTGATGATCTGGCTCGGGTCGGGATGGCCGACCGATTTACCGAACTCAACCAACTCGCCTGCCGCCTGGCCCACGATGCCGCCGGCAGGGCCGGACGGCCCGTTTGGGTCGCCGGCTCCCTGCCGCCCCTGAGGGGCAGTTTTCGGCCGGATTTGGTGGGGCCGCCTGCGGAAATCGTTCCCTGCTACCGCCAGCAGACCCGGCTATTGGCGCCCCATGTGGACCTTTTTATCTGTGAAACCATGTCCAGCGGCGCCGAAGCCCTGGCCGCGGCCAAGACGGCTTGTGAAACCGGCAGGCCGGTATGGGTCTCCTGGACCCTGCACGAGGACGAATCCGGACGGCTGCGCAGCGGCGAGACGATCAACGAGGCGGCATCCCTATTGGCCGATCTGCCCGTTTCCGGATTTTTGGTCAACTGCTGCTCGCCCAAAAGCGTGACTCGGGCGATTTCACTCCTGACCGCTGCCGCAACCGGCAAGCAACGCATCGGCGGATATGCCAACACCTTCCACCCGATTCCAGCGGACTGGCGGCTGGATGGTGAACAGGCTACCGACGGACTGCTCCCCTTGCGCAACGACCTGGATCCGAAGGCTTATGCCGCTCATGCAGACCAGTGGCTGGCCGCCGGTGCCACGGTAATCGGCGGCTGTTGTGGCACGCGACCGGCGCATATTCGTGAGCTTTGCAGCCTGCTATCGGCGGCCTAAGATCCATCCAGTACGTCTCGAATCTTCATGGAAAGATTCTGCTTGGAAAATGGTTTTTGAATGAAATTCACCCCTTCATCCAAGACCCCGTGATGGGCGATGACATCGGCCGTGTAGCCGGACATGAACAGACACTTGAGATCAGGACAGAAGGCCGTGGCATTTTTTGCCAGGTTTCGGCCGTTCATTTCGGGCATGACCACATCGGTCAGCAGCAAGTGGATCTTACCAGCGTACGTCTGGGCCAGCCGAATGGCTTCACCGGGGGTCTTCGCACCCACCACGGTATACCCCATTTCTTCCAGCATCATCGTGGTGATTTCCAAGATGGCCGGTTCGTCTTCCACCAGCAAGATCGTTTCATGGCCATGATTATCGGTCTGGACCCGGTTCTTTTCCTCCAATGTTACTGGACCGGAAAGATGCCGATGAAAATAAATCTCGATCGAGCACCCGCGTTCCGGCTCGGTGTGGACGTCGATAAAACCGTTATTTTGTTTGACCACCCCGTATACCGTTGCCAATCCCAAGCCCGTTCCCTTGCCTGGTTTCTTGGTGGTGAAAAAGGGTTCGAAGATGCGCTCCTGGGTTTCGGCGTCCATGCCGCATCCATCGTCGCTAACCGATAGGACCACATAATCACCCGGTAAAAAATCCGCATGATCAACGCCGTAACTTTCATCCAACGTGACGTTGCCTGTTGCGATAATAATTTCTCCCACATCGGCGATGGCGTCGCGTGCATTCACACACAGGTTGGCCAGAATCTGATCGATTTGGCTCGGGTCCACTTGAACCGGCCAGATATCATTGCCGGGCTTCCATCCAAGGTCGATATCTTCACCGATCAGCCGGTGAAGCATTTTGATCATACTCTCTACGGCTTTGTTAATATTGAGTACTTTGGGGGATATGGTTTGTTTGCGGGCGAATGCCAACAGTTGGCGTGTCAATTCGGCGGAGCGCTCTCCGGCATTTTTAATTTGTTTCAGTCTGGCGTACAACGGGTGGGTCGGATCCATTTCATCCATCGCCAGTCCGGCATGTCCGATAATGACACTGAGCATGTTGTTGAAATCGTGGGCCACACCGCCGGCCAATTTGCCCACGGCTTCCATCTTTTGGGCTTGGAGCAGCTGGCTTTCAAGATTCTCCTTTTCTTTTTCGACGCGTTTCGTCTCTGTTAAATCTCTAAATTCAACGACTCTCACATTTTTTCCCTTGTAGGGAATCGTTCGCGCTTCCAGACGAACCGGATAAATCTCGCCGTTTTTACGCACACCTTTTACTTCGTAGGGCTTTTCATATCCGGTGTCGATGTTGTGGATTACCTTTTCCCGCGTATCGTCGGAAATCAACGCTAGCCCATCCATCCCGATTAGTTCCTGGTAAGCGTAGCCTGTAATCTCAGACAGGCCTTTATTGCATTCCAGTATGAGACCCTTATCATGAATAACAATACCGCCGAAGGAGGCATTGTGCAGTGCTTTGAAACGCTCCTCGCTTTCCTTGAGTGCCGTCTCGGCCTGCTTGCGCTTGGTGATGTCCCGGGTGGTGCCGATTATGCCGGTTGGTGCCCCTGTATCACTCCGTATGAACGTGGCATTGACCTCGATCGGAACGATGCTGCCGTCTTTTCGCATGGTGTCGAGCTCTATAAAGATGGATCGCCCCGGATCAACGCCAGGTTCGCCTTCCCTGGCCAATTCTTCTGAAAAAAGGTGAATCACCTTCTGATACGATTCGGGGGTGAATGTTTTTTCCAATGGCATTTGAATGGCCTGTTCGGGTGTATAACCACGTAGCTTCTCTACCGATGGGCTGATATAGGTATACTGCAGATCCATATCCATTGACCAAATGACATCCGTTATATTATCAGCCAGCATTCGAAAGTTGCGCTCGCTTTCCCTCAAGGCCATTTCAGCCATCTTGCGATCCGTGATGTCGCTCGCTATGGAAAGTAAATGCTTTTTGCCTGCCACGTCTATGGGTACTGCCGAATAGTGACAGAAGAGGATCGATCCATCGGCCCGGGTTGCTTCGAGTTCAAGATCCCGGATCGATCCATCGTGATGTAGTTTTTGCAAAATCTGCCTGCGATCCTCATTTTTCAACAACCCAAGTTCTGTTGATGTCGCCCCAATCGCTTGTTTTCGATCAAACCCGGTAATTCGCGAGAAGGCATCATTTAAATCCAGACAACGTCCTTCTTCTATCGTGGAAATCGTCATCAGCACCGGCGCACTGTGAAACGCCTTAGAGAATTTTTCTTCACTCTTCCGTAAGTTATCCTGAGCCAAGCGGAGGTCGGTGATGTCCTGATGCGCGATCAGGAAAAAAGACCCGTCGGGGTCTGCCATTCCAACTTCCATTCGAAACCACCGATGAATGGTCGGTGAATGGCAAGGATATACCATTGTGAATGTCTCGCGGTCACCACTGATTACGTCCTGAATTCCATTTATCGCCCTCTCGGCTTCCTTGTCGTTTAATTTTAGCAGTGACTTTTGGCAGGTCTGAAGATAATTGTTTCCTAGACAGGCGTTAGAATAATCCGGCAAGTAATTTTCGATGGCGAATTTGCGCCATGCATCATTAACCGCAATAATTTCTCCTTTTGCATTGATGATGGCAATCGATGCGGACAGCACATCGATGAAACAAAAACTAGGACCGGTCTTTTTTGCTGTTTTATTTGACATGCTTAATTCTACTTTGAAATAGTAAGTTAACCGTCAATGCAACAGAAGCAGATGGGATCAAAGAGCAAGCAAGATGGTGCAACTCAAGGTATGCGGTTAGCTGTTAGCCCTTATTTGTTAAGACTAAATCATACAAGAAATCAAAAAGACAACAATAAATATGACGAAACGCAAATGGCCACCTTTGAAGGCGTCAATGATTATTGATCATAAGCGGTTAATCCAACTTGCATACATTCCACGATGAATTTTCTAAAGCGGATCGTCAGTTGACGGCTTCATCCAATTTCTTCACCGGCTCTATTAATTTTTCCACAGTTGGTGAGGGCTCTCTTGCCGCAAGCCGGGCAATACCACCATGGCTTACCAGAGGCTGGTGTTGGAAGTTTATTACCCGCAATTCCCCGTTTTTAACTTCACGTGTGACGGACACATCGAGAAAAAGAGAGATGGCATCGGATTTCTTTGCTAACTTTTTTTATCAATTACCCTCTGATCAAATGGGAACACCTTTGCGTTTCACCTGATCGGGGATGGGCTACCAAGCCAGGTGCGTGGGCACCCGTGGCAAAAGTCATTGCATAATCGGGGTTTACCGTTTATCATTAATCGTCAATTGTCAATTGGCGGCAAGCCTATAATTCATATTCTTTCAGCATCTTATAGCCGTTCCGGAACCTTCTGAGTAACTTCTCTGAGATGGCTTGTCATGAACCTTCTTGAAGCTTTTGTGTCGGAAACGCTGCGGGCGAACCAATTCTTATTTTCTTAACCAGACACCATCAACGGTGACGAAAGGAGACATCAATGCGGTTTTCATCAACAAGAACGCCTTTCCTGTTGTTTGTGGCACTTGCCGTTGTGCTGGCATTGGCGGCCATGCCGGCGAGCGCAGCAGACAAAAAACCCAACATTCTGGTTATCTGGGGCGATGACATCGGTACCTGGAACATCAGCCACAACAACCGCGGCATGATGGGGTATCAAACGCCCAACATCGACCGCATCGCCGATGAAGGCGTCGCCTTCACCGATTATTACGGTCAACAGTCCTGCACCGCCGGCCGGGCCGCGTTCATCGGCGGCAACGTGCCGGTGCGAACCGGCATGACCAAGGTCGGCATGCCGGCCGCCCCGGAAGGCTGGCAAAAGTCGGACGTCACCATGGCCACCGTGCTGAAGAGCCAGGGCTACGCCACCGGCCAGTTCGGCAAGAACCACCAGGGCGACCGCGACGAGCACCTACCGACGATGCATGGCTTCGACGAGTTTTACGGAAATCTCTATCACCTCAACGCCGAGGAGGAGCCGGAGAACGAGGATTATCCGGGCGACATGGTGCTGGCCAACGGCAAAACGTTCCGTGAGCAGTTCGGCCCGCGCGGCGTGCTCAAGTGCAAGGCCGACGGCAAGGGTGGCCAAACCATCGAGGACACCGGCCCGCTGACCAAAAAGCGCATGGAGACCGTCGACGAGGAGACCATCGCCGCGGCGAAGGCCTTCATCAAGCGTCAGCACGAGGCCGGCAAGCCGTTCTTCTGTTGGTGGAACGCCACCCGCATGCACTTCCGCACGCACGTGAAGAAGGAGCACGACGGGATCAGCGGTCCCAGCGGAGACGAATATCACGACGGCATGGTCGAGCACGACGCCATGGTGGGCGAGTTGCTTGCGCTCCTGGACGAGCTGGGCATCGCGGAGAACACCATCGTCCAGTACTCCACCGACAACGGCCCGCACTACAACACCTGGCCCGACGCCGGCACGACACCGTTCCGCGGCGAGAAGAATTCGAACTGGGAAGGCGCTTACCGCATCCCGTGCTTTGTCCGCTGGCCGGGCCATTTCCTCGCCGGTGAGACCCTCAATGGCATCGTTGCCCATGAGGACTGGCTACCCACCTTTGCCGCTGTCGCCGGAGCGACCGACATCAAGGACAAGCTGAAAAAGGGCGTGAAACTGAACGGCCGCAATTACAAAAACTACATCGATGGCTACAACATGATCGAATATCTGAGCGGCAAGTCCAAGGCGTCGCCCCGCAAGGAGTTCATCTACGTGGACGATGGTGGCAATGTGGCGGCCATCCGTTTCGAAGACTGGAAGGCGGTCTATCTCGAAAACCGTGCCAAACAGCTTCAGATCTGGATAGAGCCCTTCGTGAACCTGCGTACGCCGCTGCTTTTCAATCTGCGGCGCGACCCGTTCGAAAGAGCTCAGCACAACTCCAACACCTATTACGACTGGTACATCGACCACGCCTTCATTCTCGGGCCTATGCAGGTCGTGGCCAGCAAGTTTCTCATGACGCTGAAGGACTATCCGCCCAGTCAGGCACCGGGCGACTGGAGTCTGTCTTCTTTGGAGAAGAAGATTAAAAACATGACCATGACTGGCCATTAATCGTATGGTCTCCACAGCAGGGTGTCCCAGCGGGGCGCCCTGTCTCATTTTTCCCCTTAAGTAAAGGATAGGCCATGAAAACACGCATTTCTTGGCTGCTTGGCGCGCTCATAATCGCTGCTTGCGCCAGCTTTGCCCAGGCGGCCGACCCACTACCGTCCTGGAACGACACGGCGCCCAAAAAGGACATCCTCGCCTTTGTAGAAAAGGTAACCACGCCAGGCTCCCCCGATTATGTACCGCCCGCCGAGCGCATCGCCACTTTTGACAACGACGGCACGCTGTGGTCGGAGCAACCGGTTTATTTTCAGCTTTTTTTTGCCATCGACCGGATCAAAAAGCTCGCCGAAGCGCACCCTGAATGGAAAAGCCAGCAACCCTTCCAGGCCGTGCTGGATGGGGACATGAACGCATTGGCCAAATCGGGTGAAAAGGGCTTGCTTGAATTGGTCATGGCAAGCCATGCCGGCATGACCACCGACGAATTTGCCACCATTGTGAACGACTGGATTGAAACCGCCAAACATCCCACATTGGACAAGCCTTTCACTATCCTTGTGTTTCAGCCGATGCTGGAATTGCTGGATTACCTGCGCGCCAAATTTTTCAAGACGTATATTGTCTCGGGCGGCGGCATCGAATTCATGCGTCCCTGGACGGAAGCGGTCTATGGCATCCCGCCGGAACAGGTCGTCGGCAGTAGCATCAAGACGAAGTTTGAAATGCGCGATGGAAAACCTGTGCTCGTAAGATTAGCGGAACTCGACTTCATCGATGACAAGGAAGGTAAACCCGTCGGCATCAACGCGCACATCGGCCGCCGACCGATTTTTGCGTTCGGCAATTCGGATGGAGATCTGCAGATGCTGCAATGGACAACCCTGGCCGGAGAGGCCAAGCGTTTTGCGGGCATCGTCCATCATACCGATGAAGAACGGGAATTCGCCTATGACCGGGATTCTCATGTGGGACGTTTGGATAAAGCGCTGGTCGAGGCGGATAATAACGGCTGGACCGTTGTGGACATGCAACAAGACTGGAAGGCCATCTATCCACCCGAGAAATAATATTATAATGACCGGGGGCCATAGGAATTATCGATTCGCCTTTCGATCGATGGCGTCTAACAGTTCCTTAGCGGCAGGCATGTCGGGGTGTGCCTGCCGCATTTGTTCGGCCACCCGTCGGGCTTGGCCCCATCTGCCGTGCTGCATGTAGAATACGGTCAGGGCATAGAGGTAATCGGGATGGTTCGGTTCCACGGCCAGGGCCTTTTGTAGGGCCTTCTCGGCCTGGTCGTCGCGACGGAGCTTTTGCAGCAGCAGACCCAGATTATATTGAATCCTGGATCGTTGAGGTAATCCTGCCGCGGCGTCCCCTAAAAAAAGCACCGCTTCGTCGAACCGGTTCTGTTCGGCCAACAACAACCCTAATGAGTATTTGATTTCATATAAATCGGGATGATCGTCGGTGACGTCGCGTAGCCATTTTTCGGCCTCGGCGTTTCGACCTTGCCCGTTGTAGAGCATGGCCAGATTGACCTTGGCCGGGTAGAACTCCCGATCGATGGCAATGGCGCGAAGATAATGCTGTTCGGCTTCGGCCATCTGCCCGAGGCTGACCGAGAGATTGCCCAAGTTGTGGCGGGAGGGGGAAAAATCGGCCGTGCGCTGCATGGCCTGTCGGTATTCGGCCAGGGCGGTGTCGAATCGCCGTCGGATATCCGGCGACATCTCTTGTTGCGGGATGCCCGCCAATGCACCGGCGGCTTCGATGCGTACCGCCCGCACCGGATCGTAGAGCATGGGGGCCAGCAACGCCAACCGCTGGGCAGGATTTCCTTGTGTTAAGCGATGCACGGCCGTCTGCCGGACCAGTGACGCCTCGTCATTAAGGGCCGTAATCAATTCGGACCGCACCGTTTCATCGCCATATCCCGCCAGTTCGGACAAGGCGGTGGCTCGCACGATGGTCGGGTAAAGCCGGTCCTTGGAAAGGGATGCCAGCGCCGCCATCGCCTCCGGCCGGCGACGACGACCGGCATGGAGTATTTCGCCGTAATGGGGACGCCACGTCTGTCCGTACCACTTGGCCATGGCGTCCACCGACCATTGGGTGGGCTTGTCCACATGGCAGCGGTCGCAGGCATTGGGCGTGCCCAGGGTCAGGGTCAGATCCGGACGCGGCAGGCGGAAGCTGTGATCGGGGCGATAGTCGATGCCCATGTAATGGCGGCCGGGCATGTGGCAGGCTTCGCATTGGGCGCCGCTGCCCACGTCGAAAAGCACTGCCCCCGATGCCGATCGGATCGGCTCACCAGGCGCTCCCTTCTGCTTATGGAAATGATGTTCCTTGCGGTCGTAAATGGCGGCCCGATGGCACTGCAGGCACAAGGCATTGCCGTCTTCGATACGGCGAATGCTGTGCACGTCGTGACAGTCGCTGCAACGTACCTCCCGCGCGTGCATCTTGCTCTGCATGAACGATCCGTAAACATAGACTTCATCGCGGATCTGCCCGTCGGCAAAATAGAGTCCCTCGGTCAACAGTTGCGGGATACCGTAGTCCAGAAAATCGGCATGCTGATGAATGTTGTCATCCAGCGACATACGCCGGGAATGGCAGGGTGCGCATAACTCGATTTGCTGTTGGGAGGTGAGATTTCGCGTTTTTACCACCAGGGCGAAATTGTCCACCGCCGGGCGGCCCATTTCCGGCAACCGGGACCAGGCGACATGCGTGGAACCGGGACCATGGCAGGCCTCGCAGCCCACACTGATCTCCGACCAGGTGGTGGTATACGAATCGCCGTGGAAATCGTATCCTTTTTTCAGATCGGTGGAATGACACTCGGCACACATGCCATTCCAGTTCTGTCCGTTGTTGGTCCAGTACAGCCAATCCCCCGGGTCCAGCGGTGCATCCGGATAGAGATGGTACCAGCGCCGGCCGACCACGTCCCAGGCGATGGGCAGGCACTGCAAGCGGCCGCCGGGAAAAGGGACCAGGTACTGCTGCAGGGGGTACCAACCGAAGGTATGCGTGATTTCGAATTCATCGGGTTGGCCGTCGATGCCTTGGGTGTGCACATAGTATTTGCCATGGCGTCGATAGAACCGCGAGGCTTGGCCGAAGTGGGTGAATTCGGCATCGTCGAAGTCGCCTAATACGGATTGATCGCTGGCGGGCGCCATGGCCCAGCGATGGTGCGAGTCGGACCACTTGTCGTATTCCGCCTTGTGGCAGTCGCGGCAGGCTTCGCTACCCACGAATCCGGCAACCTCGCCGCGATCGTTACCCGCGGATGATGGCGTCGACTGCTGCCTGTAGTGATACAGCGGAATGATGAGAACAATCACCAGGGTCGCGGCGATTCCCGTGATCGTCCAACGAATGTTAGGGTCCTTGGCCATCGGTTTACTAATTTATAGCATTCAAGATAATGTTTTTGGGCTGCGTTAGTAAATTAAATACTCAAAAAATGTAATATTTCTGACTCTTTTTTAGGCTATCAGCTAAATGCAAATGGCTAATTGCACAGCTTAGGTTTTTTTCGAATAGACCACCTGATCTGCCTGAAACCGGTTACGCTTGATGATCCGGGCCGCATCAACCCGCACCCTCTCATTTTCGATGATTATTGGGTGCAGGGCCATGGCATGAGGGGCGGGCGAGCGAAGGACATCCCCCCGGATGTCGAAGGCCGACGCGTGGCAGGGGCACAAGAATTTTTTCTCATCCGCCACCCAGGGCAGCGAGCACCCCAGATGCGGACAGCGTCGGGACAGGGCCAGAAATCCGCCGTCCTCCAGCCTGACCAGATAAAACCGTCCCTGGGTGAACGCGGTCACCGACCCGCGTGCAAAGGCATCCACGGAACCGGCTTCGATGAACTGCTCAGGATCCATCTCCCCGCTTGTGCGGCGGCCGGGGCGCAGAAAAGACCCCACCACCCAAATCAGTTCAATCAAGGCGGCCCCGCCCAATCCCATCCATAGAAGGGACAGGAACCGTCTGCGCGGCGTCGCTTTTTGTATGTCCGGTTTTTCCAAACGCACCTCATCCATTATTATACCCGATCCTTACCAGGGAACCGTCAGGGCCATTCCTTGCCCCCTGAACCAAATACCGGTGAGCGTCAGAATCGTGTAAGCCGTGACCAGCAGTATAAACACCGCTTGAACCGCCTCGTTCTTCGTCGCGCCAAAACGTTTTTTCATGACGGTGTAATAGCCGCCGATGATGATCACCATCACCAGGGTAGGCATCAATCCATTGCCGATGATCGGTGACATGCCGACATGGGGAGAACCGGCCCCCGCGAACCATGCGTCTGCCAGGATCAGCAGGGCCGTTGTGAGAATGCCTGCAACGGCCGCTACCCCCGCCATTTTGCGGCCCGCGCGGGATGCAAACCAGATTCCTTCTGTCTCCGCATCGTATGTCAGGAAAGGAATGGCCAGCAATGCGCCACTCACCCCGGCCGGGATAACGAAGGCGGCAAATACCGGATGCAGATGGAGCAATAATTCCTGCAGTCCGGCAAAGTACCAGGGCGCCTGGGTCGGATTGGGGCTCAGCCCTGGATTGGCCGGGTCGGCCAGGGGGGCGTCGCTGAACGTCGCCAGCAGCAGAACGCCGGCAACCAGCATCAATGCCGTGCTCGCTTCCCGCAGCAGTAGGTCCGGAACCGTCGCTACCTGGATTGGTTTGGCCTCCACGGGTGCATCCGGCATTCTCGGGATCACCAGCCCCCCTGCTTTGCGAATACGCCAGAAATGAAATGCCATCAGGCCAAGCAGCAGCACCGGCAGAACGGCGGTATGCAGGGCGAAAAACAGCTGAAGGGTCTTGGGGCCGATTTCTCCACCATTGAGTATTATTCCCCGAAGATAGCTGCCAATGGACGGAATGTATTCCAGCATCCCGGTGGAGACGGTCACCGCCCAATAGGCGAGCTGGTCCCAAGGCAGCAAATAGCCGGTGAAATTGGCACCCAGCACGAGGACGAACAGGCCAAGGCCGACGACCCAGTTGAATTGGCGCGGCGGGTGAAACGCACCGGTGAAAAAGACCCGCAACATATGCAGGAGCATCACGCCCACCAGGAGGTGGGCGCACCAATGGTGAAGGTTACGGATGAGTTTGCCAAAGGACACGTCGGTGATCATGGCCTGGACGGAGGCATAGGCGGTAACCGGGGTCGGCTCGTAGACGAACTTGAGCAACACGCCGCTAACCAACTGAAGCGTCACCAGCGTGGCCGCCATGCCGCCAAGTCCCCAGGTGAGAGAAAACCGCAAGGTTTTTTGGGGAACGGTCGTCGGCCGGAAATGAAGCGCCAGGTTCCGCAACAGGAAGCGTCTGGCCGGGCCCCCGGAACGTCGAAACCATGATTCCGGGAAGACAGATCTGACAATCTGCTGCAACAAGGAGTTCTCTCCTGTACCGATTAGCGAGTTATATTAAAGATGCTTTGCCCAATGATCTGGGAGGTGAATGAACAGCTAACGTATCCGATATTCGCCTTTATATCAAGGCAGCCTTTCGTTTGGATCAGGGCAATCGCATTTAGAATTTCCTCGGAATTAATAATAAAGGGTCGCAGGCGTTGCCAGCTCTTAGTGGGCCAAGCCACAGCCGGATCTAAGAGCGGGCCATGCTCGCGACATTTTTTTCCGAGTTCGTCCGCGCTATGCGGGTGCCAGCGGGATGGATCGACAATGAAGTGCTTGAATTGTCATTATAATATATGGTATTTAGATTCCCAACGGGTTCATGGGTGATTTGCCCATTGACCGTTTTTTCATCGTGAAACGCATTCTCCTGGATTCGATTATCGAAGACAATCCCCATACAATACGATTCCCATGTTTAGTGGCTTAACTTGGTTCACGCATTTTGAACCGAGTCGAAATAGATAAGGTCGCAGGCATGGCCAGCTCCTGCAAAAAACCCTAACTGCTCACCTTGGGAGCGATAATGAAAATGCCGACTTTCTTTTCTACTAAAACAGGTAAACGGCTCGATTCACCCTGGCGCCTATTGGCGATTGGCGTCATGATTGGCGTGTTCATGATTGCCGGGTGTATGTTCAGGGCGTACCTTAACGCTGCGCTGTCTTCTCATTTAGGGACTGGAAGCGATGCCAAATAATGTCTGTTCGGATACACCATTCCGGATAGGATTTGAATTGCAGCCTCAACGTAGGGGTGACCAGCCGGTCGCCCTTAGCGTACATCCGTTACCTATTCCTTAACGACGATGACCTTGCGGTGAGGGAAGGGGATTTCAATATTGTTCGCATCCAGCGCTTTTTTTATCTGTTCCGGTACGGAATAGAGCACATCGAAGTAGTGCGCACCATCGCAGAACGGGCGCACGAGAAAATCCACCGAGCTTTCGTTCAAGGTTTCCACTTCTACGAAGGGCGCCGGGTCTTTCAGGATATGCGGGTGATTGGCCAGTACGTCGTCGATCACCTTTCGCGCCGCATCGATATTTTCATCGTATGCGATGCCGAAGCGCATATCCACACCCCGCACTTGGTGGTGCGAGTGATTGATGATCTGCTCGCCCCAGATCTGGCTGTTGGGAACGATGATCCTCTGGTTGTCGAAGGTTTGCAGGATCGTGGTGAACATATCGATTTCCGTTACTTTTCCAAAGCGGCCGGCCGCATCGATAAAATCACCCACCTTATAGGGGCGAAATATCAAGAGCATCAATCCCGCAGCCAGATTCGACATCGCCCCCTGCAGCGCAAGGCCCACCGCGATACCTGCCGCACCGAGCAAGGCCACGATTGAAGCCGTCTGCACACCGAAACGATTGAGTATGGCAATGAATACAAAGGCCAGTACCACATAACGCGCAACGCTGCCCAAGAAACGAAACAGCGTATCGTCGAGTTTATCGTATTTTTTGCTGATAGTCTAGTCAATCTTTTTCCTGTAACAATTCGTTAGGCTCAAATTCGGTGCTTGATTGAGAGAATCCGAGAGAATCCGCCTACCGCACAAATCGATGCCAATCCGAGCTGAGAAACCATTTAAAATAAATCTGATCGAAGCGGCCATCGGCCTTCATCCGGGATAGAAACGCATTCAAAAAGTTCATGAAATCCGGGTCGTTTTTGCGTATTGCCCAGGCAATCGGCTCTTTGGTAAAGGGTTCATCCAGAAAGACCAGCTGATTCGATGGATTCAGGGCACGAAAAACGGCGTTAAACGGATAGTCGTAAACAAAGGCGTCCGCCGTGCCTTCGAGTACCCGCATGGCCCCCTCGTTTTCCGTATCCGCGGTTTCATAGGTGGCTTTTGGAATGAGACGCAGCACCGCTTCCTCACCCGTTGTGCCGGGTTTGGACACCACAATAAATGTTGGATCATTCAGGTCCGTGTATGATTGGACGGTTTCCGTATGCTTGGCATTGAGCAGAATTGTCTGTCCTACGGTCATGAAAGGATTGGCAAAATCGACCTGTTCCTTGCGTGCCTCGGTAACGGACATCCCGCCGAAAATGATGTCGAAACGACCCAGTTTGAGTGCTGGAATGATGCTCGGCCAAATAGTGTCGACAAAGACCGGTTTGACCCCCAATGCGTTGGCCATCTCAATCCCCACATCGATATCAAACCCCATCAGACTCAGTTGGCGGCCTTTGCGCCGAATTCCGCCATGCCGAATCTCCTTCTGACGCAATCCACTGCGTTTGTCGATCATTTCAAATGGCATATATCCCACTTCGATACCGATGCGAAGTTCACCCGTTTCAAGAATTTCCGCCAATGCCGAATCTTTTGAAAATTTCACGTCGGCCGCCAGGGCCGGACGCTTTGTTTGTCCGGTCCATAACCCGGACAAGATGATTGCCGCGAGTAGTATATGGCAGATATGCTTACCCATGTCCTTATCTCCTTTGTCCCTTTTTTACTTGACGCCTGCCCATACGGGTGCTTCGTTTAGACGGCGCCTTGTTCGGCCGGCATATCGGGTAGTTCCGTTTCTTCCTCCATGGGATCGATGGTGATATTGAACCAGCCGTAGAGCATGGAAACGATCGGCGTAATCCAACAAAAGAAGTTAAACGGCAGATAGGCGATCGTCGGCACACCCAACGTCGCTGCTTGATAAGCACCGCCCGAATTCCATGGCACCAGATTGGCCGTTACCGTGGCACTGTCTTCAATGGCCCGCGATAAATTTTTGGGGTGCAGTCCCTTGTCGGTAAACGATTGGGCGTACATCTTGCCGGTCATCACGATGGACATGTACTGATCGCAAAGAATCAAGTTGGAGCCGATGGCGGTGAGGATGGTTGCCGTTATCAGGGAACCGCTGGTTTGCGCCTTTTTCAGGATGACGGTCACGACCACCCGCAACTGGTTGGTCTTTTCCATGATTCCGCCGAACATCATGGCGCAGATCACCAGCGAGACGGTATACATCATGGATTCGAAACCGCCTTTGGTCAGCAGGTTGTCGACCGCCTCCACCCCGCTGTTGCTGGTGTAGCCGCCATAGGCAGCCGATAGCAAGCCGCCGAAGGTGTTGCCCTGCAAAATTGCCCCCAAAACACCGGCCGCCAGTATGCCGATCACAATGCCCGGGACCGCCGGAATTTTGCGAAACGCCAGCGCCATGACAATGATGGGGGGGAGTAGTAGCAGGGGATTGACGCTGAATTGGGCATCAATGCCGGCCAGGATCTGATTAACGCTTTCCAGGTTGGCCTGGCCGCCGCCGTAGAAAAAGCCCAGCACAATTTCGATGACCAACGTCAACGTGTAACTGACACCGGTGGTATAGGTCATATGTTTGATATGGGTGTACAGGTCGGTGCCCACCATGGCCGGTGCCAGGTTGGTGGTGTCGGAAAGCGGCGACATTTTATCTCCAAAATAGGCGCCGGAAAGCACGGCTCCGGCCACGACCGGCAAGGGGAACCCCAGCCCTTCGCCGATACCGATCAACGCGATGCCGATGGTTCCCGATGTGCCCCAGGAGGAGCCGGTCGCCAGAGAGGTGATCGAACAGATGATCAGGGTTGCCGGCAGGAATATTGTTGGATGCAGGATTTTCAGGCCGTAGTAAAGCAATGTCGGCACCACCCCGGTTAAGATCCAGACGCCGATGAGAATGCCGATAATGACCAAAATGACGATGGCCTGGAGTGAGTTGGTGATGCCGTTGAGCATGCCGGTTTCGACTTCTTTCCAACTGAAGCCGGCTCGCAGGCCAATAACGGCAGCCACGAATACACCCAGCAGAATGGGGACATGGGCATCGGTTTCATAACGTAGAATCGCCAGGCTGATAAAAACAATCAATCCCAGGATCGACGTCAATGCTTCCCAGAGATAAGGGTCGCGCTTTTGGCGTTTGGTTTCCATGGTGTTTCCTCCTTGTGCTTGAGGCGCGCCAGATGGCGTTGCCTTTCAGACCGCTTTGATGAGCATGACGGGTACCGTGGCCAGTTTGGACACTTTTTCGGCAACCGATCCGAACATCATTTTTTGGAGTGGGGACCCCGTCCCCATGACGATAAGATCGATGCCTTCGGATTCGACATAACTCAAGATTTGCTTGTAATGGGTTCCGGAAACCACGGTACTGTTGGCAATCTGAAGGTCACTTAAATAACGCTTTTGAAATGCGCTGAGCTTCTGTTTTGCCTGGGCCATGATCTGGCTTTCGAAGTCGCTGGCGATGCGCTTGAAGTCAGGCTCCGGCGGGTCGGATACGTAGGTGTCCACGAACCAATCGAAGCGGCGCAGCACATGCAGCAGATGGACCTTGGCATCGAGTTGTTTTGCCAAGGTCACGACATAAGGGGCGACTTTGTGTGATATGTCGGTAAGTGCAACCGGATAGAGAATCGTCTTGAATTCTTCCATAAGCGCCTCCCTTCTGAGTGGATTGGGTGTAAACGACTACAGGGCACCGCATCTGCTTTGTTCCCGGGCAGTTGGAGTACGATTAGTACGTCGGCGTACCCGGCGCCGCGCATCTGCGGCCCCCTGAACGGAAATTGATTTAGACCCACCATTGAGGAATTCGGAAAAAGCTTTTAAGGAACTCGTTAATCAAAACCGTTTATAAATTATTAATATAAAAAGATTTTCCATTTAACTGGCGTAGCCGCAACAAAATGAAAAACGAGTTTCTTTTGCATGGTTGTTTGGCCATGTATGGCCTGGAAAAGCTTTTTACGGGTTTATCTCAACCAGGCAAACCATAGTGGGTCCACCTTTTCCGCTAACCAAAACAACAGCATGCCCACGACCACCGTTCCACCCAATGACCGTGTCCACCAGGCAAAGGCGAACGTAGGCAGGGCCACCCACAACTCGGGACGCAGGAAATCGATGTGCCGCGGGGCGTCACCAAGAACCAGAACCGGTAACAGCAATGCACTCAAAATGGCTGCCGGGATCAGTTCCAACCATTGGATGAACCATTCCGGCAAGGATCGCCGGGAGAGGTAATGCAACGGCATCCAGCGGGGCAGGTAAGTCACTAGGCCCATTCCCGCGAGCAGTGTCAGATAATCAGCCATTGTCCGTTTTCCTTGGCATAAAGCGCCGTTGGATGATCACGCCGGCCGTGGCGGCGATCACGGAGGCGATGACGATATAGGTATTGCCCGGGATCATTAGCGCCAGGCCTACGGCGGCGATGCCGGCGATTACGGCAGTGAGCAAATGAATCCATTTCCTGATCTGGTAGATGAGCAGACAGATGAACATCGCGATGAGGGCGTAATCGATGCCCAGGGCGCCTTCAGGGATAAACTGGCCGCCGATGCCGCCGGCCACGGTGCTCAAGAACCAGGTGAGGTTCGCCGCATGGTTGACCACCAGGGCGCGTTCAAGGCTCCAGTGGTGGGCATGGAATCGTGGAAGGTTGATGGCAAAGCTTTCGTCGGTCACGCCATAGGCGTAGAGGGCGAGCAATGCCCTGTGAACCGACCTCAAATAAACGGCAAGGGCGGAACTCATCAATACATGCCGCAGGTTGACCACGAAGGTGGTCGTGATGATAGCCGCTGCCGAAGCCCCGGCGGAAATCATGGAAACGGCGATGAATTGGGAACTGCCGGCAAACACCAGCATGGACATCAGGCCGATTTGAATCGGTGACAGACCCGCCTTCTGGGCCAGAACCCCGAAGGCCATGCCGATGGGCAGGTACCCCAGGCAGATAGGCCACCCGGCGCTCAGGCCATCCTTGAAAGGAGAGGCGTCTTTTGCAATGGAATCGGATGCCATGTGTGGAACCCTTGGGCGCTAATCAGATTGATGATCGTTCATTACCATTAGACGCCAACCTACACATGTAAATCAATAATTGCAATTCGGAAAAAGATGGGCCTTTCGTTCGTGTCTATTGCGGCGTGATTCGTGATGCAGCCGTGGGCTGGGAGGAAATTGCGGATGATCTGGCGAAAATCGATGAAATCCTCAGCGTCTTTTCCATTTCCGGCGACGCCGGCCTGATACTGGAAATCGGCGCCCGGGATATGCAGCATTATCCCAGGTCCTACCTTAGGACGTATTCAATACCCATTGACTAACGTCCTTTTATCTTGCAAATCGCTTCTTTAGCGATGTCTTTAATCGCGTTTGCATGGTTATTTTCCTGAATGGGGTCATTTACAATTTCCATTGTCAAATCTGATAAAAGTATTGCAGACCGGACAAGACATCAACGGAATAAAATCACCCTTGGAATCGTCCCATACCGCTTGTGCATCTTGAATAAGTTTTCCCATTCGATCATGGATTGCTGGTTTCTTCAATCTGCTTTTGTCAAACACGGTTCCGCATTTCTCACAACTCATTAAATCCATTTCGCCTCCATAGTTTCGTAAAAAGTGAGAATTAATAGTTTACATATTGAATCATAAAAGGGAAATTTCAAACAACCTATTATTGAACAAATTGAATCATTTTTAATGATAGAAATTTGCCTTTCAAAAGCAAATATAAAACGAAATCACAATGGGTTGTCAAGGCAAAACGGATACAGTATACTGGCTTGTATTTAGAAAAAAATGATCGCACCAAAATTAAAAACGCATGCAGTTAAAAAATTATTTACAGTATTACCGGGGAAGTACTCGGCTTTTTGAATCCGATCCTTCGGAAACACTTTTTTTGCTATCGGGGGTAAGATCGCGTTGTTTTTTATAACCAAGTGTCTTCATGAAGCCCATTTGAGAATTGGCTTCGTTACATCCTGATTGTCGATCATATCATGGGCGGGGTGGCGAAAATGAACCCAATTGCCTATCATCTTCTCATTTAAGAGACCGAATCCCGGTAAATCACGATTCATTTAGTTTTGCTGCTTTTTTCTTGTATTGAATATCTATTGGATTCGGGCGACCAGGATATTGCCACCTTTTTTCATTACCTGGGGCTGGCTGATCAACAGCAGAATTCGGAAAAAAGAAACCACCTGCCCACCTATACGCCACAATACGAAAAAGGCATTTCCATTTTCAGCAAGCGATACTTTGAAACGCTCTGCGGACGAATGCGGACGCCCGCCGTGCTGGTTCTGGACAATTACCATGAGGTCCCAACCGGCGGCCCATTTCACGATGTGGTTCGAGAGGCCCTTTCCGCAATCCCGCAAGGCATCAACCTTATCATCTTGAGCCGATCGGGCCCACCGGCGACGCTGGCGCGGGCCAGGGCGAATAATCGCCTGCAAACCATCGGATGGCCGGAGCTGCAGCTGGATCAAAACGAAACGTGTCAGATGCTGTTGCTGTTCGGCAATCAACCTTACAACGAACAGGAAACTCGCCTGATTCATGAAAAGGTCGACGGCTGGCCGGCGGGGCTCCTTCTTCTTCTACAGTCGAGCCGGCATGAAGGATTTCAGGTTCGATCGCTTGACGACTACACCCCGGAAATCATTTTTGACTATTTTGCCAGTGAGATACTGACCCATACGGATGTCAAATACCACCAGTTTTTAATCACCACGGCCATTTTCCCACGAATGACCGCGCAAATGGCAGCGGAGCTGACCGAGATGCCCTGCGCCGATCGAATCCTGTCCAATTTGAGCCGCAACAACTTTTTTACGGATGTCAGAGCCGGGAAACCGCCCACCTATGAATTTCATCCTCTTTTCCGGGAATTTCTGCTTGCGAAAGGTCAACGGATTCTATCGCCCGCTCGGATCATTGAGCTGAAGCGGGCGGCGGCTTCTCTTTTGGCGCGCGACGGCCAGATCGAAGCCGCCGCCGCCCTTTATGGGGAGGCTGGTGACGATCAAAAGCTGATTCAGCTGATTCTCAACCACGCCGCAACGCTTCTTTTTCAGGGCCGGCATCAAACCCTGATAAAATGGATAGCGGTTCTGCCTGAGGATGAATATAAAAAAGAACCATGGCTACTGTATTGGCTTGGCGCCTCTGCCATCAACACCGATCCGAACGGGAGTCGGCGCTTTTTTGAGCAGGCGTTCTCTCTTTTTAAAACCCGGAACAATGCGGTCGGAATTTTATCGGCCCTCTGCGGAATGTCCGATTCCATCTTTCAATGCTTTGATCAGTATGATCGCTTCAACGAACTGATCCCGAATCTGGCGCTTTATTGCAATGACCTTGACGCGGTTGGCTTCCCTGAAATTGACCTTCAGGTCATTGCCGCCATGCTCATGGCCCTGTGTGCCAGACAGCCTTTTCATCCTGATCTCAAGCGCTGGGAAGCGCGTGCCTTTTTATCCCTTGAAAAAGACATTTCCATAAATGCCAAGGTTCAATTGGTCAGCTCCCTGATTATGTACAACGTGCATGCCGGGAATTTGGCGGAAACCGGTCATCTGCTGGCCATGTACAGGGAAAAGGCGAATGGCAGCGATGTCTTTCCCTATGCACGCATTAATCTTAAAATCCTCGATTCTTTTTATTCATGGCTTGGCGGCCATTTCGAGCAGTGCCGTACGGCTTATGCAGAGGCGCTTGAACTTTCATCGGCCATTGAAAATTGCAATGCCCTGATGTTCGTATCGGCCCACGGCCTGGCCGGCGCCCTCAGCACCGGGGATCTTACAACAGCAGACGAACTGTTCAGCAGGCTGGAAGACCAACTGGATCAATTCGGAGACTGGGAAAAACGGTTTTTTCACATCCTGGCCACCTGGCGGGCCCTGCTGGAAAATAACATCAGCGATGCCGCGTTTCATTCCGAACGCAGCCTGATGCTGGCTGAAAAAAAGGAGGGAAAGGGTCTGCTTCAGTCCGTCCCGGTCTCTCACCTTGGGAGAGCCATCTGTCTGCATGCCATGGGGCGCAGCGCCGAGGCTGGCGCCTGTCTGGACAAAGCCCTGTCCCTCTGTGAACGTTTCGAGGCACTTCAGGTGGCGTTCGGCTGTCATCTGGCCCGGGCCCAGATCGCCCTTGACGCCCATGATGACGGCGAAGCGCACGAGGCGCTTAATAAAGCCATGCGCGTCGGCCGGGAAAAGGGGTATGTCAATACCTATTTCTGGCGTCCCCGGGTGATGGCCCGGCTATGCGCCAGAGCGCTCCGCGAAGATATTGCGCCGGACTACGTCCGTGGCTTGATCCGGCAGCGGAAGCTGGTGCCGGAGGCGTGCTCCCTGGAGATTGAACAGTGGCCCTGGCCCGTCAGAATCGTGGCGATGGATGGATTCAAAATATGGGTGGACGACACCCCCCTCCAGCACACCCGCAAGGCCCAGCAGGTGCCCCTGTCCCTGTTGAAGGTGCTGCTGGCATTGGGCGGCGTCGATGTCCCCACCCATCAGGTGGCCGACGCCCTTTGGCCGGACAGCGACGGCGATGCGGCCCACGTGTCCCTTGCCACGACCCTGCGCCGGCTGCGAAAGCTGCTGAATCATCCCGAAGCCATACGGCTCAGGGACAAACAGTTGACCATCGATCCCACCGTCTGTTGGTCCGATACCCGGGCTTTTCTGCATTTGGTGGATCGGATTAAAATCATGGCTCGGACGAACGCGGAAAACGGGAAGGCCGTTGAAATGGCGGAACGGGCCATCGCCGGGTACCGGGGCCACTTTTTGGGGAACGAGGCCTGGGCCGCGGCGATTATCGCGAAACGGGAACAGCTGCGACGCTCCTTTCTGAAGACCGTGGAATGGCTCGGCATGCAGCACGAAGGCGCGCGGAACTGGAACAAGGCAACGGATTGCTACGAATATGGTCTGCAGGTGGCGGCGTCGACGGAATGGCTCTACCGCCGCCTCATGACATGCCACCGGCGTCTCGGCCGCAAGGCGCAGGCGCTTAAAACCTATGACCGATGCCGCCACATGATGGCAGCCGAATTCGGCAGCCGCCCATCGCCGGAGACCGAAGCCCTCCAGCGGGAGATCCTCGATACGCCATAGGCGTTTTTATTAAAAAAATACCCATCTGTCACCTATCTGTCCGTTCTCTTTGGATATGAATCTAGAATAGAAACTTGTTCCTTACCGAAAAACAAAAAATCTGAAAGGAGACAAGAATGGACAGGCAAGTGCATAAAATTTTTTTTCTGGTATTTTTATTTTTAAGCTTCTCAACTTACGCCTTTGGCCTTGGAGTAGAAAATCCTTATAATTGGTACGGCACAGGGGCAAGGCTTAACGCCGACGGTAATACGATCGCCGAGGATATTAACACCACGCCTGGAGGTACAGCCGGTGACAGCCACCTGGATACAGGAGATGTAAATGGGGATGCACATTACCAGACGACACAGGATATCTCTCTATATGAATTCCACGGGTTTTTAAAGACTGAAGGCTATGGCTACAATTATTCTTCAGGCGGCTTTTTTCGTGATGAGTTTTACATTGAAACCTACAATGGTGAAAGCGCGGATATCGCTATTTCATTTGATGTATCTCTAACTATGGAAACATTTAGCAATGATTCATATGCATCATTTTTACTTACAGGCGGCTTTTATGATAATGGAACTTATCAACAGGCAATGGGTGGAACCTATTCCGTGTCATTGGAGAATGTAACAGATTTTCTTTCGGTTGATCATAAAACTGTTACACTCTATAATATGTACAATTTTCCTGGGTTCTGTATCGAAAGCGGCAAATATTATGGATTTTCAATAGGTGCCTGGGGATATTCAAAGAATTCGGTTGTCGATTGGAGTAATTCCATTTATTTTTCTGACATAGTGGTCAGCCAGGATGATGTTCCACTTACGGAAGATCAATACACGTTCCGCTTGGCCAGTAATTCTGTTCCTGTACCGACGACAATACTCCTGTTAGGTTCTGGGTTATTCGGACTCGCAGGGCTGAGAAAGAGACTCAAAAAAGCATAAATAATTCCGGGGCAGGGGAGCTTTTCTAAACCTGGGTACGCTGGAGGTGAAATCCGACCGATAATCCGGCGATGTTGCCATAAGGTTATGCCTGGGAAATCCTTTGGGGATCTTTGGGGGGCCTCCTTTGGGGGGTGACCTTTGGGGGGCGCACCAAATTAATCGTCTGTAATTAATTGAAAAAGTTTGATTATCATACCAATTGTTATTGCTTAGAAGGCCTGTTTTGGCCCCGGAAACACCATTTTAAGATCCCGACTGAAAAATCCAAGGGAATGTAGGGAATGTATTGTCCCAAGAGTGATGCTTTTCTTTGCGGCTTGGCGTCTTGAGCGCAGCGGGCGTGAGTATTTTACTACAATGAATGGCGGGTGCTGTTCACGATTCAACCACAAATCCCTTGAATTTTTTCTGTAATTTTTTATCCAAACTGATTAATTTTGTTGCCTGAGCGTGTTTGGCTTGGTTGACAGTGACCAGATCTGCAAAGTCTCCGCCTTTTTTGTATTGTGAAACAATCGTCTGAAATACAGAATTGAGAAAATCCCATATTACCTTAGGGATGGTAACCTGACCCCTTTGACGTAATTTTGCTTGTAATCATGACACTCTCCTTACTTTTTACTAAGGATACAATGGGTTACAACAAAATCAAATGAAAAACATCTCCGATTATGATCGGCAAAACTTGTTAAACCGTATCCGCTTTTCTCCTCGCGTCACCGCCCGACTGATTGCAGATTGCCAACCCCCATCCATCATCCCACCGTTGTGCCGTCCATGCCCTCAACCGTCCCTCTGTAAGATAGACTCCTACGCTGCGGGCCCTATCCCGATGCGGACGCTTGACGGGAAGCAGGATGCTATCGATAGAGATCCCGGATTTTCCCTGGCACGGATTCTGCTCTTTTGCTCTTTATCGGTATTGAAATTCGGCCGGTTTCCGATTAAGATTCGTCTATAGATCTTAGCGTCTTTTTCGACAATCCGTGTTGGACCGAGGGTTTCAATGAAAAATGGATCCAATTTCATACCAGAAGCGTGATGCGGCAACCATCCAAGGACAAATCGTGTCTGTCCGCGGCAACGTTGTGGATCTTGAATTCCCGGAGTCTCTGCCCCCTATTCATGCCCTGATCCGCACGGGCGAGGATGGCGGTGTTTGTATCGAAACCACCGTCCACGTCAACCAACGGCAGGTTCGCGGCATCGCGCTGAACGCCACGGCCGGCCTTCATCGCGGCCAGCCGGTCTGGACCGACGGAAAGCCGCTCACGGCGCCGGTGGGCGAAGCGCTTTTGGGCCGCATGTTCAACGTCTTCGGGCAGCCCATCGATGGTGAGCCGCCACCGGTCGGGCTCGGCCAGCGGTCGGTGCACCAGGCGCCCATCGAACTGGCCCGACGGGTGACCTCACAGGAGGTGTTTTTCACCGGCATCAAGGCCATCGACCTGCTGGCTCCCCTGGAACGGGGGGGGAAGGCGGGGCTTTTCGGCGGCGCCGGGGTGGGTAAGACCGTGGTGATTACCGAACTGATCCACAATATGGTCGGTAAGCACAAGGGGATGAGTATTTTTTGCGGCATCGGCGAGCGTTGCCGGGAGGGCGAGGAATTACACCGGGAGATGGCTGCCGCCGGCGTACTGCCCAATACGGTGATGGTCTTCGGGCAGATGAACGAACCCCCGGGTGCCCGTTTCCGGGTAGGGCACACGGCCTTGACCATGGCCGAGTATTTTCGCGACGAACTGGGCCGCGACGTGCTGCTGCTGATTGACAATATCTTCCGTTTCATCCAGGCCGGTTCGGAACTGTCCGGGCTATTGGGCCGGCTGCCCTCGCGCATGGGCTACCAGCCGACCATGGCCACCGAACTGGCCGAACTGGAAGAGCGCATCGCCAGCACCAGCCAGGCGGCGATCACTTCCATTCAGGCGGTCTACGTACCGGCCGACGATCTCACCGATCCATCGGCGGTACACACGTTCAGCCATCTCTCCGCCTCCATCGTACTCTCGCGCAAGCGAGCCAGCGAGGGGTTCTATCCGGCCATCGACCTCTTGCAATCGCGCTCGATCATGCTGCAACCCAGCATCCTGGGCGAGCGTCACCACCGGGTGGCCAGCGAGGTTCGCCGCACCCTGGCGACCTACGAGGAACTCAAGGACATCATCGCCATGCTGGGAATCGAGGAGCTGTCACGGGAGGACCGGCGGACCGTTCACAGGGCACGGCGCCTGGAGCGATTTCTGACCCAGCCCTTTTTTACCACCACCCAGTTCACCGGCCTGGCGGGCAAGCTGGTGGACGTAGAGGAAACCATCGACGGATGCGAACGGATCCTCAATGACGAATTCTCCGAGCATCCCGAAAGCGCACTGTACATGATTGGGGGCATCGGGGAGGTGCATGCTTGAAACTAACGGTCTTTCAGCCGGCGGCGGTGTTTCTGGACGAGACGGTGACCAAGGTGGTGGCCCAGGGACCGGAGGGGGCCTTCGGACTCCGTCCCCGGCACCTCGACATGGCCGCCGCCCTATCACCCGGCATCCTGGCCTACTGGACCCCGGACGGCACCGAACACTTTCTGGCGGTCAACGGCGGTATTTTGGTCAAACAGGGAGAGACGGTGCAGGTCGCCACGCGGATGGCGGTACCCGGCGAACTGGGTTCACTCAAGGCGGCGGTGAATCGCTTTATCGCCGATATGGATAACCGCGAGCGGCAGACCCGGGCCGTGATCGCCCGCCTCGAGGCCGATTTCATCCGGCGATTCGTGGAGTTCGGGAAAAATGCCTGACGATCTGTCAAAAAATCGAAAAACGTTTCCGGACGCCGTGGGGGACGTCGAAAAGCGCAAACTGCGGGCCCGGGAGAAAAAAAAGGCTCCCGTCTGGTTCGGTCTGGGAATGTTCGGCGTGGTGGGATGGGCCGTGGCGATTCCCACGCTGCTGTGCATTTTTCTGGGGGTGTGGATCGATTTGCGCTGGCCCGGTCCCTACAGTTGGACGCTCATGCTGCTGGTCATCGGCCTGGTCCTGGGATGCCTCAACGCCGGTTTCTGGGTGAAGCGGGAAAGGCTCATTATCGATCGGGAGAGGAACCAATGATGGGTAACCATTTCATTTTACCCGTTCTGGCATTTTTGTGGGGTACGTTGCTTGGCCTGTTTTATTTCGGCGGGTTGTGGCTGACCCTGAAGACGATGCCCGGCAAACGGCGGCCGGGTCGCTGGCTGGCGATCAGTGCCGTCGTCCGTCTGGCAACGGTCCTGTCCGGCTTCTGGATTATACTGCGGATGAATCCGGTAACCTTTTTTCTTACCCTGGCCGGTTTCTTCCTGGTCCGCATCGTTTTGACCCGCCGGCTGGGCCCAAGAAGAAAAGGTCCTTATCATGCAACTCACCCCTGACGATCACATCTGGTGGCAGCTTGGCCTGCTAAAGATCAACAGCACCATTTTGTTCACCTGGGCCGTGATGGTGCTCCTTTCCGCCGGTTCCTGGCTGGTCAGCCGGCGTCTGGAAACCGGTGCCCGGATGTCACGGATGCAGCATGTTCTCGAGGTGGTGGTCCACGTCATCGAACAACAACTGGATGAGATTTCGCCGCGCCGGCCAAAGGGGCTGCTTCAGTTTGTGGGGACCCTGTTTCTGTTTATCGCCGTGTGCAATCTTTTGTCCGTGGTTCCCGGGTTCGAGCCACCAACGGGGTCTCTCTCCACCACGGCGGGACTGGCCATCTGCGTTTTCCTGGCAGTGCCCATTTACGGTATCGGGGCCATCGGCCTGAAGCGCTATGTCGGCAACTATCTCCGGCCGACCCCCTTCATGCTACCGTTCAACATCATAGGCGAGTTCAGCCGGACCCTGGCGCTTTCTGTGCGCCTGTTCGGCAACGTCATGAGCGGCACCATGATCGGCGCCATCCTGCTGATCATCGCACCGTTGATCGTTCCCATTCTCATGCAGCTCTTGGGACTGTTGACAGGCATGGTCCAGGCCTACATCTTTGCCGTGTTGTCGGCGGTATACATCAGTGCCGGAATGCATGTGGCAACTACGACGTAAACCCTATCGTTGCAACATCAGGGTAAACACGCCCGCCTCGCCGACCGGAATGGAGAGGATACTGGATGAGGCAAAACGCCCATCTGTAAATGAGGGCAGCAAAGAACTGCCAGAGACAAAAGGAGGACCGCTATGGAGGCACTCGGTTGGGTTGCGGTGGCGTCCGTTCTGGGGGCCGGCATTTGCATGGGCATCGGGGCCATCGGACCGGCTATCGGCGAAGGACGCGCCCTGGCCCAGGCGCTCAGTTCCATCGCTCAGCAGCCGGACGAAACCAGCACCATCACCCGGACCCTGTTTGTGGGCATGGCCATGGTGGAATCGACGGCCATCTACTGTTTCGTGGTGACCATGATTCTGATTTTCGCCAACCCTTACTGGAACTATTTTCTGACCCGGACCGGAGGATAGATCGTGCTCATCGACTGGTTTACGGTCGCCGCTCAAATCATCAACTTTCTCATTCTGATCTGGCTGCTGAACCGTTTTCTTTTCAGGCCGATCCGCAGTGCCATGGCCCAACGGGAGCAGAAGATGGCCGACACCTTGCGACGGGCCGAAGAGGCGAAGGAAAAGGCTCAGGTTCGGACGCTTGCCCTGGAGCGGGAAAAAGCCGCCCTGGCAGAGGCCCGCGAAGGTCTCATGGCCGACGCCCGGCAGGAGGTGGATCGGTGGCGCGAGGCGGCCATGGTCAGGACCCGGGAAGAAGTGGCGTCGCTGCGTCAGGCCTGGATGACCAGCATGTCCCGGGAGCGCCAGGCCTTCCTCGACCGGCTCAAACGGCAGGTGGCCCATCAGGTCGTGCAGATCGGTGAGAAGGCCCTTCGGGATCTTTCGGATCAGGGGCTGAACCGGCAGGTACTGCGGGTTTTCCTGGAAAAAGTGTCCGACCGCAAGGACGAGCTGAACACCTGGGCCGCATCGCGGGGACTGGTCGTTCAATCGGGGATTCCCCTGGACGACCAGGATGCCGGGAACCTGAAAACCTGTCTTGCAAAATGGTTTCCCGCTGCCGCCACGGTTCGCTTCGAATCCCATCCCGAGCTGGGATTGGGGATTCAGCTGGTGGTCGGCGATCGCACTGCCGCATGGCACCTGGCCGATTATCTGCGGGATCTGGAGACCGAAATCATGGACAACCTTCAGAACGTGCGGACGCATTCATGAATGAAAACCATCACGGAATGGCTGAAAGCGGACTGGACCATGTGCTGGATGATGTCGGCCGGGCCGTCCAACAGGGCGTGGCCCATTTTTCGACCGACCTGAAGACCGGGGAAGTCGGCCGTGTCCGATCGGTCGGCCAGGGGATCGCCTGGGTAGACGGCCTGGGACAGGTACAGTTCGAGGAGCAGGTGGCGGTTGGGGCCGATGTGGCCGGTATGGTCCTGGACATCCTGCCCGACCGGGTGGGCGTCATTCTTTTCGGCCCCAGCGAAACGGTCCGGGCCGGAGACGAGGTGCGCCGCAGCGGCCGTGTGCTGGAAGTGCCTGTTGGAGAAGGCCTGGTGGGCCGGGTCGTGGATCCCCTTGGCCGGCCCCTGGACGGACGGGAACAGGTCGACAGCGGAAACGATCGGACCGTGCTGCACGACGCGCCCTCGATCATGGATCGGGCACCGGTGGTCCGCCCGCTGCAGACCGGCCTGAAGGTGATCGACGCCCTGATTCCCATCGGTCGGGGCCAGCGGGAACTGATCCTGGGGGATCGCCAGACAGGCAAAACCGCGGTGGCCCTGGACACCATCATCAACCAGAAAGGCAAGGATGTCCTGTGCATCTACTGCGCCATCGGCCAGTGCAGTTCGGGAACGGCCAGAGTCATCGACGCCCTGTCACGAACCGGGGCCATGGCGTACAGCGTGGTGATCGTGGTGGACGCCGGTGCCCCGCCGGGTCTGCAGTATATCGCCCCTTATGCCGCCACCTCCCTGGGGGAGCATTTCATGGAAGCGGGCCGCGACGTATTGATCGTTTACGACGACCTCACCCGTCATGCCGTGGCCTACCGGCAGCTGAGCCTGCTGCTGCGGCGTCCGCCGGGACGCGAGGCCTTTCCCGGAGATATCTTCTACGTGCACTCCCGGCTTCTGGAGCGCGCCACGCACCTGCGGGAGGAACTGGGCGGCGGCTCGCTCACGGCCCTGGCCATTGCCGAAACCGAGGCCCAAAACATCTCCGCCTACATTCCCACCAACCTGATCTCGATTACCGACGGCCAGATCTACCTCTCCCCGGGACTCTTTCAGAAAGGGGTGCTGCCGGCCGTGGACGTGGGCAAATCGGTCTCCCGCGTGGGCGGCAAGGCCCAGCTGCCCGCCTATCGCCAGGTGGCTGGCGCGTTGCGCCTGTCCTACACCCAGTTTCAGGAGTTGGAGTCCTTTGCACGCTTCGGCACCCGACTGGACGACCGTACCCGTCGAACGCTTGAACACGGCCGCCGGGTCCGCGCCGTGCTCCGGCAGAACGAACGGCTCACCATGCCGGCCGGTCAACAGATTGCCGTACTGTTTGCCGTCTCCCAGGGGCTGCTGGACGAGGTTCCCGAAGGGCGCATGGCGGAGGCCGAGCGGGCCGTGATCGAAGCGGCGACGGCCGGCATCACCGACCTTGAAGACGCCGTATCACGGGCCGGCGACGACGATCCGCTGTGGGATCGGTTGACCCATCTCATCACGGCCGCCATCGGCCCGTTCAAGGAGGAGCATGCCAACGCTGGAGACACTGACCCGCAGGATCCAAACCGCCCATGATCTGTTGAGCGTGGTCAAGACCATGAAAAGCCTGGCCGCCGTCAATATCCGTCAGTACGAGCGAGCCGTGGACGCCCTGGAACAATACCGCCGTGTGGTGGACAGGGGATGGACGGTATTTTTGCGCATGGAGCGTCCCACGCTTCCACGTCGCCGCAACGAAACGGACGTCTGCCTGGTGGTCGGTTCCGACCAGGGCATGTGCGGCCAGTTCAATGAATCCCTCTGGCCGTTTGTCCGCGAACAGGTGGCAAAGACGGCGGCGGCCGACGGGCGAAGATGGAAATTCTGGAGTGTGGGAGAAAAAGTGCGGGGCCTATTGGAAGATGCGGGGGTGGACCATGACGTCCACTTCCCGGCGCCGGGGAGCCTGACTGCCGTCGACCAGAAAATTCACGAACTGGTACCCTCAATCGAGCGGTGGTGGTCGGCCAAACAGATGGAAACCTTCTTCATCTGCCACCATGTGTTGGGCGCCCATGGTGGATACACGCCTGTATTCCAGCGGGTTCTGCCACTCGATGAAACCTGGGCGGATAAACGGCGGCGTGAAACCTGGCCGGGACGTTGCCTGCCCATGTTGATTACATCACGGGAGACGACGTTTACCTATCTCTTCCGCCAATACCTATTTATCTCCCTGTACCGGGCGTTCACCCAGTCCCTGGCCAGTGAGAATGCAGCCCGGCTTGTAGCCATGCAGACCGCCGAGAAAAACATCCTGGAAACGCTCGACGATCTCCAGGGCCAGTTCCGGGAACAACGCCAAGCCGCTATCACCGACGAATTATTGGATATCGTTTCCGGTTTCGAAGCACTTAGCGATGAGGGGGCCCTATACGCCTCAGATCAGCGGCAAGACGATAGATGATCAGGCAATCCCCATCATAGTGAGTCAATGAAACACCCCCCGCCGCCATCATCATTATCATCATCCGAATCATCATCGTCGTCTGGGTATTCTGACTGTGGAATCTCTCGTGTTGTTGAATAGTTAAATTTATGCCAATTGGGAAAAGCCATGTGGACGTGCTGGTCCTGGTCGACTGCAATGGCGGTTCCTATCCCGCTACCATCAGCATATGCGTAGCCCCACTCTCCTAAAATATTGGTCTTGTAAAAAAGTTTAGCTACGCCATCCAACCTGAATGCAATATGGGCTATTTGGTCGTTATCAATCGTCAATGAAATATTTTTATAGTCGGTATTACTCGATGACCCTTGATCGGCCACTTCGATGGTCCAGGTGCCTGATTGATTCGTAGCATATTTCAAGGCATTATGATTTACATCAAAATATGCAATATGGATATTTTCTAAGGTATCCAAGGCAATGGAACAGAAATAATAGTGAGCGCCTTCGACTCCTATGGAATAGGATATATCGGTTTCGATGACTGTTGTTTGCCACGACCCGGATTCGTTCGTCACATAGTTGATTGCATAATAATCAGGCAGACTGCGCTCATCATAGGCACAAATATGGACATTGTTTGCAGAATCCACCACGATATCATGTGGCTGTTCATATGGATATGAACGGGTATATCCAAACTCGGTCTCATTACCGGCATTCTCTAATTCCCACGTACCGTTTTTATTGGTCGCATACATCATGTCATCTGGATATTTCCGGTAACAGGTATGCAAGTTGAGATTTTGATCAACGGCCAATATATAGGCAACGCCCAGTTCCTGAGATGCAATCGTACCGTCGATAGCAAGGGTAGACCAGCTACTGGATTCTAACGTCGCATGTTTAAATACTTCCGATAACCGGTCCCTGTAGAAGATATGAATTTTGTTGTTTGTATCGACGACAATTTTTGTCCGTTCAAAATTGCCGTTTTTATCAACAACCGTCGTTTGCCAACGGCCGGAAGCATTGGACGCATATTTCAAGACGTACGCGGTTGATGTCGTCGATTCACCCACAGGCACATTCGTATCGTCAATATAACTCATATGGACGTTGCCGGATTGATCAACAGCAATGGAACTGTCCATATTATCACATGCATCGATTGTAATCGTATTTAAGTCTGCGAAGACCAATGATGGGAATAAAATAAAAAGGAGACAGATTTGAGCCGTTCGTTTACCAACCATTCAGGATTTCCTCACTAAATACTGAAACCGAAAGATTCGCTCTAAACATGCACCGCCGACAAGGGTGACGGTCGGGATTGATAGCAACGACCATGACTAAACCACAATTCAGATGTTCAGGTGAAGGGTGGTAATCAGCGTATTTAATTCATAGAAACCATCAGCATCGTTTTCTTTTATACTAAAATCATGAATGCTGCAATCAAATGTCGGATTGTGTTGATTATCGGAGTGATTTTCAATCAATTGGTCATTTCAACCCCGTGAACATGTACGATTTCTTTGGTGAAGATACGATCTGCCTGGCCTCTATGAACACAGCCCGGACGAGGTGGTCGACCATCCCTTCGATGTCCGGCCGATAACACCCGAGTCTCTCCAAAATCTATTTCCATTCAAAGGTTGCGTATTCCGCTCAATCTGACCAGTCTCTCTGGAGAAAAGTGACCCCGGCGGGTTGACATTATCATGTTTTGTTAGTTATTTATTATTATATGGGAAGAATCGTTAAATATAAATGAATAGAGAATAAAATTAGCGAGATAATAATATTGGCAAAATAATACCAATGTGCCCATCAATTTAGTTCGAATTAAAATCGCCGACCTTATGCAATTCTGTATAACAGTGCCAGACGAAAAAACACCGACCAAATCTGGCACCACAAAGCCGCCCAGTAAATGAATTTGTAAGGTGTTTGAAATGTTTTTTTCAACCGTCGTTCAAGTTGTACCTGTTCAACCAACACCTTGGTCTCTCGCCTGTTCTTCGGCATACGCCTTGGCGCAAATGCAAGAATGAACACTACTACAACGAATCCCATCGAAATGATAAAGAGCCCCGTAATAGGTCTATGTGGCCTGATCCATAGTATATCCGACCAAACCGAAAAAAATAGAATCAAAGTACATGTTCACGGAGATAACAGGTACCTTCTGTGACCTACTGGTTTTTGAATCGTGTTGAAACGACAGATGTATCAATAGATTCGTAATCTCGGGCATGATTCAGGTTTCTAATTCCTCTTTTGCGCTGAATCTCGAACTCCTCTACCTGATTCTTTGACTTCAGGGGCGTGGTCCCGGAATTACACTGGCGGACTTGCATTTGATCCCAAGCCGTTATGAAAACCGAAAAGCCGCTCTGGAAAGATCTCGGCAACTCGACGATCTGCATACTGAAGTCGAATGGCGTATGTCGAAATTCATATCCGGGTTGGATGAAGATTCGAAAGCGCACAGAAACGATCGGCGCCTTCGTATTTTGGATGCCATGCAGTGCGCCGAATCAGACTGGAACGATTGGGGCTGGCAGGTACAACATATTTTAAGAGATGCGGATGAGATTGCCCGTCTTTTGAACTTGAGCGATGCGGAGTATATACGAAATTAAGACATCACTCATCCAGGAGCAGCAACGGAATGAATGGCAAGGCTTTGGATCTCAAATCAAAGTATTCCGGTGTCCAGAATCCGGCATGAATTACCAAAGATCCACGACTTGAGCGACCAATGCATGATGTCTGGCCGATGGTTGCGGTCATGCTGTAATTGCTCGACATCGAGTATGAACCACCGGCTGAAATCGTGTCTTTCGGTATGATATAGCTTTCGCTATCGAAAAGACCGGATACGGGGCTGGCGATTGCCAAGGCGATTATTATCGAAATGAAAAGATATTTATATTTCATTTTCTCTCCTTCTGAAAAAGCGTCGGTTAGCCAATCCCAAAGAGCAACCCCCCGGAGGCCATCGACGATGTCCATATGGCATAATTTCCGCCTGCCATTTTGCCACCTATGAATCATCGCGCGAAAAGGCTCAAGGGCGGCTGATACCGGATCATTGCCCGATTCTGGCGACACCGTTGCGACTCCTCAAGGTCATGGGCTTGTCGATCACCATCTGCTCATTGTAGTTTCCTGCTTCGATGTATACCGAATAGGTCGTATCGCCGCGTACGGCGAAAACGCCCTCTAAAACCGTGTCGAAGGGCTGGGACACGGTTCCTTTTTCCGTGCCGGTGTACGAACCATTGCTATAGGCATTCCATTCCGCTGCATCGTTGCGGTACAGATAAGGTTCCAATTGAGTAAAGGCGCTATCGAGACGACCGTAATCGGCGGTATCGTCGCTGCTGCAGCTCCAGGAGGCACAACTGGCCGTTCCCCGGACACGGTGGCTGGTATCGAAAATCGGTGAGCCGGAAGAACCGGGTTCGATTTCGCCGGCTCCGTCGGCGATATAGATCCGCCACGCCTGGGCCGGAATGCAGCTGGTGACGTCGCCAGTCTTGGTCCCGAAGGTGATCCGCCGGTGGGTACCGTCCGGATGGTGGATGCCGGTGGCCGGCGAGTTGTTAGCCCAGTAGCCGGCGTCCCAGCCTTCGTACTCGACCCCTCCGGGAACATCTGATGCAAGGCCGAGCAGGGCGTAGTCGGTATTCGAATCGTTCACCAGCAGGGCCACACCGGCAGTACTGGGAAGGGTCGCCGGATTGGGGGGCGTACCGTCGCAGGAAGGCGTCTGGTAAAACCAGAAGACAATCGCCGAATCGGCCTCGGACTGGCTCCAGCCATCGCTGCCCCCGCAGTGCCGTGCCGTGGCGAAAAGTGAGGTGAAATCCTGGGGAACCCGATTGTACATCGCACCCGAACAGAAAAACTGCCCCGCTGCGGGGCTTGAGATATACGTGAGCGCACCCACACCGTCGGCCTGCGTCTGCCAGTCGGTGTAGCAGCTCACATCCAGATGGCAGTTCAACTCGGCCGGCTGGGAACTTTCCGCAGGCGCCGTGCCGGGGATGGGACGATATTGATTGGCGATGGCGTCGACGGAGAAAACGGCATCATCGGCGGCCGGATCGATGTCTCCCGGAAGGTAGTACTCCAGGCGGACCGCATCGCTGAATATCGGCGGGGTCCAGAACGCATCGGTCGATCTGCCGGTACGGGCTGCTGGCATCCGGTGAACCTGAGTCTCATCGTCGGTCGTGTAAATAAGCAGTTCCGCCCCAAGCAGCGGCCGCCAGGACGTCACCCGAAGCCGCATGGCAATGGCACCCGGCGCTCTGAACCAGGCGGTCCACAAGTGTCCGCCATCCGGTAGGGTCATCCATTTGCCGGCATCTCGGGTGAACAGCGGCGTAAATTCCTGAATCACACCGATTCGCAAGGGCCCAAGCCGGGTTTGCGCGGCATCCTCCGCGAGTAGTTGTTGGACGTCCAGGCGGGGTGTTTCCACCAAGTTGGTTAGGTCGAAAAATCCGTCTGCGCCCAGCGATCTGGGGATCGGCCGTGCGACAGCGGCCATGTGGCCGGGTCTGACGGCTCCGTCGATGGCCGGCGCCTGCCCCGAAGCAGACCCGCCGGTCCCTAAAAAAAGAATCAGCATAGCCATGATCCAGCCGAAATAACGATGTTTTCCAGACAGCGATTGCATGGTATGGCCCTCCACCGATGTTTCCTGATGTGTCTATTGTTGGTAATCGACAGTACGCATTCTTTCCACGGCATGCCCTTACTGCAGACCCACCAATACAAGCACCAGCCCTTGACCTTTTTCCACCGTACTCATGGCCTTGCCAAGCGTTGCACCCTGCGCCTTTTCGTAGTCTGTCACTCGCATGACATGACCGGGGGTGTTTGAGGTGGTCAATAAATCGCCGGGCTGGATGGAACCCTGGGAGGCGTCCGCCCAGCAGTAAACTCGGCCGGTCAGGGCCACGGGATATTCGCCATCGGCCTGGGTACCCTGGTGGCCCATATGTAAGCCGGGCTGGACATCGCCGGCGCCGCTGATGATACCGGCCACTTTGCGGTCGTAGGCCTGGTGGCTGACCATGAGCTCACCCGGTTGATCCGGATTGATGCTCACCACCATGCCGGGCCGAATTTCCCGACCGGCGGGAGACACATCGAAATTCTCGGATAAATCCGCGCCGCCGGTAATGACAAGGACTTTCGTTGTGGTGGTGCCGTTGACATCCAGCTTGCTGGTCGGGCTGGCGGTACCGATGCCCACGTTGCCTGAAATCTGCTTGAGTACGAAAGCGTCGGTCGTGGCATAGGCGCCCAACTTGAGACCATCACCATAAACCGCTTTGATGAAGAAGTGCCCGAGAATATTACCCAGGCCGATGACCGCCTCGTCACCATTGGAATCCCAGCCGTCATCGCCGGCGACCTTGAGATCGCCGACCACATGGACTTTGCTTTCCGTCGGATTTGTCGTGCCGATACCCACCGTGCCGCTGGCAAACAGATTGCCGTCGAAATAGCCGGCCCAGCTCGGCCCTTCACCGTAGACACCAATACCGTTGGTGCCGGTGGCATACCCTTTCACGCCACTTGCGCTGGTGCCTGTGGCTTCACCGTACACCCCTGCAGCATTGGCCCCCGTAGCACCACCGGCCACACCATAGGCATTGGGACCACCGCTGATGCCATACACGCCGGCACCGGTGTATTCCGTGTTGAGAATCCCCTTGATGGACTCCCCCCACCCCGAACCCATCAAGTTCTGCGTCACTTCCAGGCGGCCGCTCATCGTGTCGCCGGCCTCATTCACCCAGTTGTCGGTGCTCGCGCTCATAAAGGCGCTTGAGGAGAGACCGTCCAGCAGGTCCGCATTGAGAGTACTTTGAAGGGTGCCGTTGTTTTGGGCGATGTCACCGGCGGCGTTGCCGAGGTAGCCCTCCGTGCTCAGATCGCTTCTGGCCGAATATCGGGCATTGCTCAGGGTGCCGCTAGTAATCTGCGTTGCGCTGTGGGTGTGGGTGGTTGGAGCAAAAGCCGAAGCATGCTGGCCGTCTACCGTATCCGCGTCACCGGCTGTAGATGCGTGATTAATAGTAATGGTATTTGGAACCTGACCGTCAGTTACCGTGCCGGTTATTTCTGTAAAGCTATGCCCGTGATCGGCAGCGGCAAAGTCCGTCGCACTCTGGCCGGACAGCCTTTCCGAATCGGCCGCCTTGAAGGAAAAGGGTACGGCGGTCAGCAACTGGCGGGGAGTCATTTCGGAGTCGGAACCGACCTTCACACCCAGGTATCGATTCCCGTCAATGTCATCAGGATCGATTTCGTTTATCAGGCCCAAAACAACGCTGTAAATTCCATCGGTGGTCGCAACGTTCTGCGTCTCGCTCCAGATTGACGACCCTCCCGTTGACGAAGCGTAGATGGAAAACGTCATTTGATAAGTGTCATCTTGGACCGGAAATCCGCTGGTGTCGGTCAACCTGCCCTGGAAGTTGATTCGACCGGTCACATCGGCTTGAGCCATTATTGCCCAGCCCAAAAGAAAACCGACCAATAAAAAAACTACCCTATTAAACCGCACACTTGTCTTCATGATCCCCTCCTTCCCCCTGAAAGAAAAAAGCTGAACTCCCCCCCATGAAGTGACCTTGACGATGTCACTCTCGGAAGCCCGGCTGTCTCAGAACGAATAAGGGTCAACTAATTAAAAGCAACGCGCTATCGCAAGACCCGTGGTTTTCCGTCCCCATCTTTCGGTGAGTTTGGCTTTAACGCAAATAAATTGGTGTGGTATAATTAATATAAATACCAGTGAATCCAAAAACATGTCAAGCGCGTAGTAGAATAACTTACTGATGGGTAATGATCTTGAATAAACCATGCCTATCCGGATGTTGCACACACGCTTGATTTAACCGCGTCGATCTCCAGGATGTTTCCACACACCCTTGTATAGCCCTGCGTAGGTCGGTGAATCCACCCTCGCAGAAATTTTTAGTACACTATCGAAAGCTACCAATGGCCAAAACCGTCGGTGGAATCGGAACACGAATTCGTTGAGGTATCCTTTGGGGGAAGAACTCCTGGGGGGATTTGCCAAACTTTAGCAGACCGGCCAGTGTCGGCCGTACAACATCCTCGTCTTTGCCAACGATCCGCAACCGTTTGGTAAGTTCCTCCCGTTCATCTTTAAGAAATTTGGCTTGCGGACGAATCTTATGCAACGCTTCCAGGTAGTCGTCAACCCACTCAACATCCAGATCATCCATGGTAGCGTCGGAAACGACTTCTTCATCATGAACTGGCTGTCCACGGCCGCTCAAATAGCCGAAGACCTCATACTCGGTCATTTGCCGGTTTGTGTTGCCCACACGCAGATAGGCGCCTTTGGGCAGGCCCGCATTTTTGTAAAAACACGGTTTTTGAGATGCGGGAATCTCATCGATTTCCACGGCAACAACCCACACCGGCAGCCGAAAGCGGGCGATGCGCCGGGCCGTGGTGCCACTGCGCGTGGGTGTGATGATGGCAACCGGCTTAATGCATTTCAACGATTCTGCCACACTGGATGCAATCACCTCGGAAAATGCTCCCGGGCAGGCATCGGAAGTAAACGCCCGGTTTTCACCGCGGGCGTAAAGGGGACGGTTGGCTCGATATCGTTGGCGATTTCCCGCAGCATGGAAACCGCATCCAAGGGATATTCTCCCACCGCGGACTCGCCAGAGAGCATCACACAATCGGTACCGTCCAGAATGGCATTGGCCACGTCCGTGGCCTCGGCCCGCGTGGGCAGCCGGTTGGTGGTCATGGATTCGAGCATCTGCGTGGCGGTGATGATCGGTTTGCCCAGCCGGTTGGCCATATTCATGATTTTCTTCTGCACTGCCGGAATCTTGGCGATGCAGGACGGTGGATCAGGTTTGTTGATCTTGATCATCGTTTCGGCCAGAAGTCACCTGGTTCCCACGCTCTGCGCGGGAACCCATATTCCCGGGCATGATAAACACGGCGTTCCTACGCAGAGCGTGGGAGCGAGACGACATGGCCCATTGGCCGAAACGATGATCAAGGCCGCCTTTTCGTCGTTGGGCCAGATGGTCGAGGCGCAATACACGTTGAAGCCGCTGTGATGCCATGAGAGCATGTTTTCAATCGGATTCGTGGGGATTTCGTGACTGGTAGATGCCAACATTGAGGTGCTGGGGGACTTCATTTAACATGGCCGCTGATCATCCTACTTGTGGGAATGATAGCAACGACCATGGCTTAATGTAAATATAAATGTAAAGTTTTATCGGCAAATAGATATATACAACACATTCTTTGCACATTTTTTTATTTTTTATTATGTTTATATAGATACCTGCGAATCAGACTCACCATAATGACGTCAATTTTCGACGTTTATCACAAAAGAGGAAATGATGATCGATATTTCCAAATTCAATCCCACCTACCTTCAGGCGAAAGCGCCTGAAATTTTCACCATTGCCAAAAATATAGTGGCGGTGGACGATCTGCGGGCGAGTTTGGCCAGCTTGGCCAACGATATGATGTTCGATGCCTTTGATGACTATGACAGTTTTACCGAAGGATCGGTTATCAGAGTCAGGGACTGTGCCAAGGTCATGATCCGTTTGATGACACGGCGTAGCGAAGATATGGCCAAATTCTCCGTTGCTCAAGCAATCATGGATATTGCTCATGGCAAGAATCGGCCGGATTTAGCACCTGCCTTTTATGCCGAACTCCTCTACCTGATTCTTGGACTTCAGGGGCGTGGTCCCGGAATTACACTGGCGGACTTGCACTTGATCCCAAGCCGTTATGAAAACCGAAAAGCCGCTCTGGAAAGATCTCGGCAACTCGACGATCTGCATACTGAAGTCGAATGGCGTATGTCGAAATTCATATCCGGGTTGGATGAAGATTCGAAAGCGCACAGAAACGAACGGCGCCTTCGTATTTTGGATGCCATGCAGTGCGCCGAATCAGACTGGAACGATTGGGGCTGGCAGGTACAACATATTTTAAGAGATGCGGATGAGATTGCCCGTCTTTTGAACTTGAGCGATGCGGAGTACAACGCCATAAAAATGGCGCGGGGAAATGGTCTTCCCTTTGGCATCACCCCCTACTACCTTTCCCTCATGGATGACCAGCCCGAAAATGGTCGGGATCGGTCAATCCGGGCCCAGGTGATCCCTTCTGCCTCTTATGTGGAGAAAATGTCCGAGGCTCAGCGTTTCGGTCACTGCCTGGATTTCATGCTTGAATCCGACACCTCGCCGATTGATCTGATCACACGGCGTTATCCGTCCATTTGCATTTTTAAGCCGTTTAATACATGCCCCCAAATCTGCGTTTACTGTCAGCGGAATTGGGAAATTGACGATGCCATGGAGCCGGGTGCCATGGCTCCGCAAAAAAGGATCGATGCGGCCATCCGATGGATTCGCAAACATCCAGCCATCCATGAAGTACTGGTCACTGGTGGAGATCCGTTGGTCATGACCGATGAGCAGATCGAACAGATCCTAACCAGTATCGCTGAAATACCCACGATTGAGCGCATCCGCATCGGGACGCGTACACTCATTACCCTGCCGATGCGTATCACCGACAAGCTTGCCGATATAATTGCCCGATTCCGTGAGCCTGGACGAAGGCAGATAGCGGTGGTCACTCATGCTCAGAGCGCCTACGAACTGACACCGCAGACCGTCAACGCCGTGGACTGTTTGAGAAAGAGAGGGATCCCAGTATACAACCAACTGGTTTTTACCTTTTTTGCCTCTCGGCGATTTGAGGCGGCGTTTCTGCGCAGGACGCTGACCCGCGTTGGAATTGACCCTTATTATACCTTTAACACCAAGGGAAAAGAGGAAACCATCGATTATCGTGTACCCATTGCCAGGCTGCTTCAGGAGCAAAAAGAGGAAGCCAGGCTTCTTCCCGGTCTCTCGCGAACAGACGAGGCGGTCTATAATGTTCCCGGCTTGGGCAAGAACTATCTTCGTGCCAATGTTCACCGCGATTTGATATCCATTTTGCCGGATGGTTCCCGTCTATATGAATTTCATCCCTGGGAGAAAAACATTTCCAACACGGCCAAAACGCATCTCAGCGAAGATGTCCCCATTCTTGACTATTTGATACGATTGGATGATATTGGCGAAAATGTTCACGATTACGGAACGATATGGTATTATTATTGATTATGCAAGTGATCTTTGCTGTGGTTTTCAGACCCCGTCGAGGTTTTTCCGAACCGTAATGACCAGGTCCTTTAGAACCACCGGCTTTTGAAGATATCGCCGGATGCCCAGGCGGAGGGCGTCCGCTTTGGAAAGTTTATGGCTGTACCCGGTACATAGAATGACGGGCAGATCCGGCCGGATGGCCATCATCCGGGTGGCCAATTGATCTCCGGTGATCTTCGGCATGGTCATATCCGTAATCACGAGGTCGACGGCATCGGGATCCTGCTCGAATGCCTGCAGGGCCTTTGTCCCATCCTGAAACGAGACGATCCGGTAGCCATATTGCTCCAGGAAAACCTTGGTCACGGAAAGAATCTCCGCTTCATCGTCAACCACCAGGATGGTTTCGTCTCCCTCGAGCGTGATGTTTTCCTCTTCCCGGGGCGATGCCGGTTCTCCTATTTTATCGGTTACCGGAAGATAGACGACAAATTGGGTGCCTTCGTCCAGGCGGCTTTCCACGGTGGTGTAGCCCTTGTGTTCCTGTACGATTCCAAGCACCACCGACAGCCCCAATCCCGTTCCTTCGTCCTGCTTCTTGGTCGTAAAATAGGGCTCGAATATTTTTGCCAGCACCTTTTCATCCATGCCATGGCCGGTATCCGTCACGGTCAGCCGGACGTATTTCCCGGGGATCATCGTCAGGGATGGGATCTCATCCGGATCGGCGATTTCCACGTCTTCCAGGGCAACGGTCAACACGCCACCGTCATTGCGCATGGCATGATCGGCGTTCGTGCAAAGATTCATGATGACCTGGTGAATCTTGGTGGGGTCGGCGATCACCGTGGCCTCGGAGACGATGGTTTCGCGAATTTCTATGGTGGTCGGTATGGAAGAACGCAACATTTTGAGGACTTCCTTGATGACCGGAGCGAGCTTCAGGGGCAGTTTTTCCTGCTGGGATTTCCGGCTGAAGGTCAATATCTGCTGCACCAGTTCGGCTGCCTTGCGGGCGCCCTGGTTGATCTGCTCAATATGTCGACTGACTTTCTCAGGATCGTCCAGGTGCATCTTCGCAATCTGGGCCGACCCGAAAATAACGGCTAAAATATTATTGAAATCATGGGCGATCCCACCGGCCAGGGTGCCGATAGACTCCATTTTCTGAGATTGTTTCAAGCGCTCTTCCAGTTTTTCCTTCTTCTCCTGGGCCAGTTTCAGCTCACTTACATCCCGGGTGACCCCCTCCACGCCGAGAATATTGCCATCCGCATCCGTGTAAAATCGACCATTGGTCGACGCCCACCAGGTTGAGCCATCCTTGCGTTTAAATTTTGCCTCGAAGTTCTCCACGGAACCTTTCTCTTGCAGCAGGGCTAAAAATGCATCCCGATCGTTTGGATCCACATACAGCGTCTCGGCAATATTCGATCCGAGTGCCTCTTCTACCGTGTACCCGGCCAGCCGATGGACCGATTGGGAAACAAAGACGATATTGCCATTTTGATCGGTCCGATAGCGCAGGTCGGGAGTACTCTCGATCAGATTTCGATATTTTTCCTCGCTGGCCTGCAGCGCCCGCTGGGCCTGCCGGCGGTCGGTGATCTCCAAGCGCAGCCTTTTGATGTAAAAGGTAATGACGACGAGTACAACCAACACGCCCCCGATATAGAGGCAATAGGCCCACCATCGTTTCCAGGGTGGGGCGGCCACGATCAGGGTGATGGCGGATCCCTGCTCATTCCAAATGCCGTCATTGTTGGCACCCTTCAACCGCAGGATATAGACGCCGCCCGGGATATTGGTATAGCGTCCATAGCGCAGGGTATCCACGGTGTTCCAATCCTCTTCGAACCCCTCGAGACGGTAGGCGTATTTGTTTTGTCCAGCATTGGTGTAATTCAGGGCCACGAAATCGAATTCAAAAAAGTTGTCGCGCCAGTCGAGGCGGATCCGGCGGATTCGCTCCGGCGCCATGCCCGCGTCAATCTCCACGCCGCCCTGGCGGAACGAGGTTAAATGGACCGGCGGAATGAAGGTATTGTCCTTCAGCTCGCGCGGGTGAAAACTGTTGGCCCCGGTGATGGTCGCCAGCCAGAATCGACCGTCCCTGGATTTGGCGATGCCGGCCTCCTGAAATTCGTTGCCGGCCAGGCCATCGTCCGTGGTGTAGACCCGGGTCTTACGGGTGCGGGGGTTGAACCGGATGTAACCGATTTTCGATCCGATCCACAAATTCCCATCGTCGTCTTCGAGAATATGGGTCACGCTGTTGGTAGGAAATCCGTTCTCCTGGGTGAAGCGCGCAAACGATTCCGTTTTTCGATCGAACCGGTTCAACCCGCCGCCATAGGTGCTGGCCCAGAACACGCCGTTGGAATCCTGGAAGATGTGCGAGACGGTGTCACTGCCGATGCTCCGCGGGTCGTCGGGGTCGTGGCGATAGGATTTGATTTTTTTGCCGGTTCGCGGATCGAACAGGTCCAGCCCCCCGCCCATGGTCGGCAGCCAGATGATTCCATCCGCATCCTGGTAGATGTCCACCAGGCTGTTGTTGCTGATGCTTTGGGCATCGTCGGGATCATGCCGGTATATGCGGGTGGTGTGAGTCGTCTTATCGAACCGGGCCAGCCCGTTCCCCCAGGACGTGATCCACAAATAGCGTCGATCGGTCTGATCTTCGATCACAACAAGGGGGAATTTCACCGTCTTGAAGGTCTGGGTCACAATCCCCTTTTGCTTGTCGAACAGGGACAGGTAATTATCCGAGGAGGTCACCCATAGGTTTTTTTGACTGTCCTCGTAAGGACCGCAGACGAAATTTCCCGGGATGGTATGTGGATCCTTGGGGTTGCTTAAATACCGGGTAAAACGTTTTGTCTCACGGTCAAACCGGTTGATCCCGTTGTTGGTTGAAAACCAGATGGTCCCCTCACTGTCCTCGACGGAGACATTCACCAGGTTGTCGCTGATGCTGTGGGGATCGTCCGGAGAATGGACGTAAATCTCGAACTTGTGGCTTTCCAGATCCAGCTTGTCCAGGGTGCCGTTGAGGTTTGCCAGCCAGATGATACCGGACGCACTTTCGTAGATTCCCATGACCGAATCCCCGCTCAGGGTGGTCGGATCCCGTGGATTGTGCGTGTAGCTGCTAAAGGCATTGACGCGTTTGTCGAACACGGTCAACCCGCTGCCCTGAAAGGAGTGTCCGATCCAGATGAGACCGTTCGGGTCTTCGAAGATGGAGTGAATGGAGTTGTTGGGCAGGCTATGGGGATTGGCCGGGTCGTTCGCAAACCGGATGAACGTCTCACGGCCACGGTCGAGGCGGTTCAGGCCCGAACTGGTTCCCACCCACAACACCCCGTCCCGGTCTTCGAGAATCGCAAAAACGGTTCCGCTGCTCAGGCTGTCGGGGTCGTCGGCACGATGCGCATACCGGGTAAAGGCCTGCCTTTTCTCATCGTAGCGATTCAATCCCTTGTCGGTGCCGACCCATAGAACGCCCTGTCGGTCCGCATAGACGGAAAAGATGTTGCTGCTGTCCAGACTTGCCGCATCGCCCGGCACATGCAGGAAATGCTGGAATCGTCGTTGCGCTTTGTCATAACGATTCAGCCCGTTCTGAGTCGCCACCCAAAGCTTTCCGGTCCGGTCTTCCAGTATGGTCTGCAAGGCGGGGTTGAAGGCATCGTGACTGATGCTCTTAGCATCGCCGGGGTTGTGGGCGTAGGCATGAAACGCGTCCGTCTCTTTGCTGTAGCTGTTCAGTCCCCCCAGGGTGCCGAACCAGATGATTCCGTCCCGGTCTTCATACAGGGAGGTAATATTACCGTCCAGAAACGAACCGGGGCCGGCCGGATATCTCTTTATGCTGTACCCGTCGTATTTGACGAGGCCGGCGCCCTGGGTTCCTATCCAGATGAATCCGTCTCTATCCTGGATAACCGGTCCGGGAACCAGCATGGATCCGGTGTCGACAACCCGGTCGAACCGGAAATGCTGCCGGGCATAGCCCATCTGCGCGGCCCACGTGACCAGGAGCAGAGTCAGCAGTCCGGCAGCCATCGGTTTGATTGTTTTTCGTGGGTTCCGCATGCCGCCTAAAGACATATTTATTCGTATTCCAGACCTCGTTTGTATCTAAATTCTGCAGCTCGACAGATGACCGACTGGTGCTATTTTCAACGGATTTGGTAAAATAGTTGGACAGTCAAAATCCGCCATATGTTGGATAAAAAATTTAAATTAAAGCTTTAAATACAGTTTATTGCAAAAAAACGTAAAAATATTTTGATATTTTTGTAAGTCTTTGTTAGCCTTGATCCACTAATTTTAAGTGAGGACGAGGGGGAATGGAACAAGGCGCATTGTTCAACGATTTGGCGGCTCAAGAGACCAATGTAAGGGGAATTGGGAATCGGCTTTTTCTTAAGTTCAGCAAGAGCGATCCACAAAAAGTATCTCTTTATCAATACGAGACCCTCATCAAAACCGTCGACCTTTCGGATCGGGCCGCTAAAAGGCTAATGGTTATTGAAGCTGTTGAAATGGGGGCCACCAAAACCCGGTTGGCCGCGGCATTGCAAATAAGCAGGCAGTCAATTCATAACTACACCGAAACAAAGAAACATTTTGGCCTTGAGGGGCTAATTCATAACTACTCGGCATCTAAAAGCAAAAGTCGCCGCCAGCAGCGCAAGGACCATGTAGGTCGTCGCGGCATCGGCAATAAAGCCCGCCTGCTCGAGCAGATGCGCAAGGAGCAAAGGCAGCCGCGTCCGGCACAAGCGGAACTGACTTTTGGAGAAACAATTGCACAGGTTCCACAAGAGGATCAGCCCTATACCGAAGAACACGATTGGAAGCCAACTCGCTATGCCGGCGTCTTTGCCTATCTGATCGTATTGATTACCCAAAACAGATGGCTGCGGTTGGTCATGGGGTATTTCGGCAACGCCTACAAGATATTCATGGTTTTTGTATTAATGGCCGCCTACAATATCCGTTCAATAGAACAGCTTAAAAATCTTCGTAAGCGCGAGGCAGGCATCATCTTAGGGATAAAGAACCTACCCTCTCGGCTAAGGGCTCGCTACTGGCTCCACGAGGTGAGCCAAAAAAAGCTTTCTATTGAATTGCTTACGCATTTTTTTAAATCCCAGATTCGAAGCGGCATTGTCGGCATCTGGTTGTGGTTTACCGACGGCCATCATCTGCCATACACCGGTAAGAGAAAGCTCCATGCTGGCTACAACACCCAAAGGCGAATGCCCGAACCGGCTCGAACGAATCTGGTCACCAGCGACAGTAGCGGACGTATTGTGGATTTTGAAATTCAAGAAGGCAAAGGCGATCTCCGCAGCTACATCGTGCGCCTGGCTCAAAAATGGCAAAATGATCTTGTTCATACACCCGTCATGGTCTTTGACCGGGAAGGCCATGGAGCCGAATTTTTCCACGGCCTTATCGAAAAGCGAATTCCATTTGTGACGTGGGAAAAGCACATCGACACCCAAAAACTTGAATCTTTGGATACCGTGTGCTTCGCTGAGGAATTTGAGTTCAATGCAAAAATGTATCGTGTGTTCGAAGGCGAGAAAGCGTTTACACATACACCAGAAAACGGCCCTTGTCAGAAGTTCACCCTAAGGCGAATTTACATCTGGAACGTCACCAGCAACCGTCGTACCTGTGCGCTCGCCGGCATAAGTCAAGACCAGCTGGCGACTCAGGACTGTGCCCGGGCCATCTTGCACCGCTGGGGTGCTTCTGAAAACACTTTCAAGCACCTGGCCGACAGGCATCCACTGCATTATCAACCCGGGTTCAAGTTTGTTGAAAGCGAAAAGCAGGAAATCGCTAATCCGGAGCACAAGGCAATAAAAGGGCTCCTGGCACGGATGAAAAGGCAGCTGAACAAGTTCTACAAGAAATTTTCAAAGAGCAAGGAAGTATTTAACAAAGACGGTAGCCCGCGTGAAAACAGCCTCCACCGCCGTCTAAAACGTGAAATCGCTCAGCAAGAAGCTGAAATTGGCCGTTTAAAACAAGCATCCAAAGCAATCCCTGATAAAATAGATATTACCGATCTGGAAAACTACCGTTGTTTCGAACGTATTTCAAACGAAAGCAAAAACATTTTCGATTTTGTAACCAGCAGTGTTTGGAATGCGCGCAAACAAATGGTCGAATGGTTGCTTCCATTTTATGACAACAAGAATGAATATATCGATCTATTTTACGTCATCACGTATTGCCAAGGATGGATCAAGAGCGATAAGCACACGGTAAGGGTACGCCTTGAACCGCTCCAACAGCCAAGTCGCCGGGCTGCCCAAAAACAGTTTTGCCGAAAGCTAACCAGCTTGAATGCGCTAACACCAAACGGTAAATCCTTGGTCATCGAAGTGGGCGCGTCACCATTGAAATAATCGACTGTCAAAAAAATTAGCCTCATCGGAGCCCTAAATAATGAGGTCTGTATTCACAATAATTTGAAAAAGATATCTTCTTATAGTATCCCGGTTTCAAGAACCCGCGTCAAGCTAAGATTGATTGACAACCGTAAATGCGGTTGCCCTGGGCCGCGGGTAAAGACTTGTGTTTTTTTGCCGATCAGCGGACCTTCTTATCCTATACATGATCATGGATCCGGGAATCGACGGACTTGACACCTACAAAAAAATAAGCGAATTTCATCCTGATCAAAAGGCCATCATCGCAAGCGGTTTTTCCCGAACCGAACGGGTAAAAGATCTTCAACGTCTTGGTGCAGGCCAATACATTAAGAAGCCGTACACCCTGGCCATGCTCGGCCTCGCCATAAAAGAAGAACTGGAGCGTGATCGATCCGGTTGATGACGAAACGCCGCAAGTTTTTTAATATAATCAAGGCTTAAACCGATATGATACCAAACCTTACCGAGATTAAATCCGAGTACGTCGAGAACCCGCCGACATTTGAACAAGTGCTTGACCTAAAAGGTGCTACGCTTCTGGAATTCGGCACGCCCTGGTGCGAGCATTGCCAGGCGGCCATCCCTGCCGTGAAAGAAATTTTGGCTGCCTATCCGGAGCTATCCCACCTGAAAGTCATGGACGGCAAAGGCAAACGCCTGGGCCGAATCTTAAAGGTCAAGCTCTGGCCGACCCTGATCCTGTTGCGCGATGGCGAGGAAATCGACCGTGTGGTCCGGCCGACAACGGCGGATGAGTTCCGGGCGTTGATATCCCACCTTGCCCCTTAAGTTCTCATCCTTTGACCATTGTCCATTTTAAGGAAAGAATATGAGATTACCGTTGATTTTGAGTATGTTATTATTCGGTTGTTCTTTCGCCTATTCAGCAGAAATTATTGCTGTTCCAAATTTCGGAAGTAATCCTGGTGAAATTTCCATGTACAAATATGTTCCTGATAACGTATATTCTAACGCTCCTTTGGTCGTTTCTTTACATGGTTGCCTCCAAGATGCGACTACGTATTCCAATGTTGGTTGGAAAGAATTAGCCGATAAATGGAAATTTTATGTTGTCTTTCCGGAACAAAATTCCAGTAACAATAAATATCGATGTTGGAACTGGTTCCAATCCGAAAATATCAAACGCGGCCAAGGTGAAATCAAATCAATAATTGAAATGGTCGATAGAATGAAAGCCGATTACTCTATTGATGATACGCGTGTCTATATTGAGGGATTATCAGCTGGCGGATGGATGGTGTCAAATATGTTAGCATCCTATCCAGATGTCTTTTCAGGAGGAGCCATTAATGCCGGTGGTCCTGCCTTTTGTGCCACTACTGAAAAATATTCTTTTGATATTTTTGGGTGGTGGTATCTATGGGAGGGGTATCAAAAAGCAACAAAATGCATGGATGGGGTTGATCAATTACCCAGTGAATGGGGGGAGCTGGTACGAAACGAAGGCTATGGCGGGTATAATGGCAGGTGGCCTATAATTTCTATTTGGCATGGTTCCGCTGACAAAGAGGTTGACGTGATCAATCAGCAAGAATTAGTCGACCAATGGACCAATGTTCATGGTATTGACTCGACGGTTGATATTAGCGAGAATCTTGACCCTAACGATAAGGTTATTCATAAAGAATACCATAACAATGAAGGCAACGTTCTTGTTGAAACTTATATGATTTCTGGCATGAAGCACGGCGTACCAATACTCTTAGATTCTGAACATCGTTGTGGGAAAGCGAGTGATTATATTCTTAATGAAGGCATTTGTGCCGTACGCCACATTGGCCGCTTTTGGGGATTGGATACGGCCAGTAGAAAAAAATAATTCCCCATCTGCTTTGTTCCCGGTTTTTATTATCAAAAAAGATCCGTGGTCGCACTCATGCTGGTCGGTGTCTCCGGGGAGGTGATGTATGAAAAAAAATAAGTCAGCAGCAGTCGATGCGGTGGACCTGACCGAAACGGTACGCTCGTCGATGGTGTGGTCCGGGCATACCCGCTTGATGAAAAAGATCCGTATCCCCTAAGTTCTCATCCTCTATGACCAAAGCACAATCGGTTTGGTCTATTATGTTCATTGCAATATCCGCTTGACGCATTATCTGCCTATGCTATCATATTTTTGTATGGTTCGAGTGACGGTAGCAAAGCGTATCCTAATGTCATGTCAGATAGTTAGTCGTACAGTTCGCATTCTGCGCATCCGATCGTTCATCGTTTAGCAGTCATACACCTCGTTTGCCTATCCATTTTCAAGGTTGTACGTTCCAGTCACGTTCGAAAAAAGTGGTGGTTCTATGCGAGCAGGCAGGTTTGGCATGTAACTTCATATTGGGGATGACCAATGGAATGGAGCGATAAACTTGTTCCTGTGTCTACAGCGCTTGAGCACATACGCCCGGGAATGAGTGTTTTCATATCCACGGGTGCGGCTGAACCTCGTTCGTTGGTCAAGTACCTAATGGCAGCCAATAGCTCTAATCTTCAGGATCTCGAGCTAATTCAGATTGTCAGCTTTGCCGACGCGATCTCTCTGAAAAACCTCCAGAACCAAAAATTCAGGTTGAAAACCTTTTTTTCAGGGTGGGTTGCCGAGGAGGCTATTGGGGCGGGTCATGTAGACCTGATCCCATGTTACCCTCACCGTATCGCCAACCTACTTGAAGAGCAAAAGATTCAGATTGATGCGGTTTTCGTACAGATTACGCCGCCGGACAAAGATGGGTATAGTAGCTTGGGCGTTTCTGTGGATTTCGCGCGCCTGGCAATGGAACAAGCCAAAATCGTGGTCGGAGAGATAAATGCTCTGGTCCCACGCACATTAGGGGATACGTTTGTAAATATTTCAGAGTTTAATATTCTGGTGGAATCATCTGAACCGCCCGTTTTTTTTGAACGTAAAGCCATTGAACCTCACTTTGAGCAGATAGCCGCCAACATCGAGCCGCTGATCGAAGATCGAAGCTGTGTTGCTTTTTCCACCGGACCCATTTTTGAGGCTCTTGGTGTAGCCCTTCGTCATAAAAAGCAACTCGGCATTCATTCTCCATTTTTCACCGATCCATTGATGGACTTGGTGAAAAGTGGCGCTGTCACCAATCGCTGTAAGGAGTTTTTTAAAAGAAAATCAATAACTTCATATGCGTGCGGAACCGCGGAACTATTTCAATGGTTGGACCAAAATCCAAGCATTGAATTTCAGCCTGTTGATAAGGTCTTTGATCCGCTATCCATTGGCCGAAATTCACATTTTGTGGCGATTCTTCCTGCAAAACAAGTCGATATTTCCGGAAAAATTGCATTGCATACAGGACTTGGCAATGTGGCTTGCGGCCCCACCGAAGTGCTTGCCTTACTCAATGGCGCTCAAGTTTCTGAAGGTGGACGTACGATCGTAGGGCTTCCCAGCCGAAATCAACATGGCAAATCCAATATAAGAATATCCGTTGAGGGGTTGAGAAACCGATTCGATTTCAGAGAAGGGGTCGATTATGTCGTCACCGAATACGGTGTTGCCAGTCTTAAAGGGCTCACGCTTCGTGAGAGAGCACAGGCATTAATCGAGATCGCTCATATTGATGATCGTGCTGGTCTCATAGCCGATGCAAAAGAAAAAAATATCCTTTACCGTGATCAGATATATATCGCCGATAGCGCCATCTTATACCCATTCGATATCGATGAGTGTCATCGATTAAAAGGTGGTATTGAGATCCGATTCAGGCCCATCAGGCCCTCGGATGAAGAACAAATGCGTAAGCTCTTTTACCGGTTTTCAGACGAGGCCGTCTATTATCGATATTTTTCTTCTTTGAAGGCCATGCCGCACACCCAGATGCAGATGTATGTGAATGTGGATTGGAAAAATGTGATGTCTATCGTCGGTGTATATGGAAAACTTGGTCAAGGATCGATTATCTCAGAAGCAAGATACCTGTTGGATACTGACGGTAAGTGGGCTGAGGTTGCATTCGTCGTCGACGAAAAATTTCAAAACATCGGAATTTCCACAACTGTTTTCAAGCTTCTCGTCAAGTTGGCAAAAAGAAAAGGGATTATAGGCTTTTGGGCCGATGTGCTCAGTACGAACACAGCAATGATAAAGGTTTTTGAAAAAAGTGGGTGGCCAGTTCAAAAGCAACTAGAGAACGGTATCTACCACGTTACCATACGATTTGACGCTCAAGTGTAACTTGATCTGTTTGTAAAACACTAGCCTGGAATGAAATTGTTCAACATCCTAATTCAAGTGATGGGCTTTCTTCCCAAAAAGGCAGTACGATGGGTGATAACACAGAGATTGATACACGCGCACTTACCAACGAAACCGACGAATACCGCTTTGGTTATAAGCATGAGGAGATAGAGCGGCTAAGGTATCAGCATCACGTCTGGGCCGACGAAAACCAACGGTTCCTCTCCCGAGCTGGATTCAGCACCGGTACAACTATCGTTGATCTCGGTTGCGGTCCCGGATACACAACGATCGATCTGGCACGAATTGTCGGGTCGAGGGGGAAAGTTATCGCCGTAGATCGAGATGGAGAACGCTCACTTCCGCTATTGAAGGCGCAAACAGAGGCTTTAGGTCTTTATAATGTTGAGACAAGGGCGGCTAACCTGGAAACATTTGATCTTCAAGAGGGAAGCGTGGATGGCGTTTACGGTCGATGGGTGCTAATGTATCTTTCCATGGCAACGGTGAAATCGCTGATTGGTCGTATGGCCAAGTGGCTTCGACCCGGAGGCGTTTGTGCCTTAACTGAGTTCTGTAATTACCGTCATATTTATATTCACCCAAAAAGCAAGTATTTACCTGAAATAGCAGAGGCGCTTATCCTGGCCGTTACGGGTGCGCGGGGTTGCAACCCGGAGATTGGAAACAATCTTCCCGGATTACTCCACGCTGCCGGACTATGTGTCGAAATTGATGTGATCACAAAGGCAGTTCGCGCCACCACTCAAGAATGGCTCTGGCCAGATGCCCTATTCCGTGATCATTTACCTGCCCTCGTGAAAGAAGGGCTCCTTGCTCATAGTGTGTTTGAAGATTTCCTCGCTGAATGGGAGGCCCTTTCAAAAGAACCCGACGCACTTTTTTTCGGTTCGCCAATGATGGCGGTTATCGGGAGGCGCTCATAATTGCAATTGAGTCCGATGCTTGTTGAGTTAATCCCAGAATAATGAGGGTGATTTCGGTTGGGCAGGTTTTCTAAAGGTGGTGAAGTATTGCAAGAGAACCAGCATATTTTAGTCGTGGAGGATGACAAACGTCTGTCCGCATTGATTCGGGACTACTTGCGGCAGCAGGGCTACCCGGTTGCTGGAGAACGCCGCGGCGATCGTGCCGTCCAGCGCATTCTTCTCGAACAACCGGCTTTGGTGCTGCTGGACCTGACCCTGCCCGGCAAAGACGGCCTTGCTGTGCTCCGGGAGGTAAGGGCAGGGTATGGCGGTCTGATTTTGATTCTCACCGCTAGAGAAGATGATATGGACCAGGTGGCCGGACTCGAGATGGGCGCCGACGATTATGTCAAAAAGCCCGTGGAGCCCCGCGTGCTGCTGGCCCGTATTCGGGCGTTGTTGAGACGTACCCGGGTATCCGATTCGGATCAACCGGAGCAATCGGATGGCTATCCCGATGAACTCAACTTTGGCGGCCTTTCCATCAGCCGGCAGGCGCATCGGGTCAGCTTGGAAAGCAACCTCATCGACCTGACCACCAACGAGTTTGAACTTCTTTTGCTGTTGGCGGCCAACGCCGGAACCATACTAGACCGCGATACCATCTACAAGGTGCTGCGTGGGATCGACTACGATGGGATGGATCGCAGTGTGGATCTATCCATATCACGGTTGCGCAAAAAACTGGGGGATGCATCTTCTTCTCCCAAGCGGATCAAAACCATCTGGGGTAAGGGGTATCTGTTCGTTAAAGATGCCTGGTAGAATCAAATTCCAATGAAAAATACGCCGATGAAACGCCTTTTAATCCATCTATACTTGTTCATGATGGCGGTATTCTTGGTGATCAATTTTTTTGTCTCTCCACTGTATTGGCATATGGTAACCAAAAGCATAGAGCGCCAATATGAAATTTTTTGGGCTGATATTATAGATGGTTTTTTCCATGTTATCGAAACGGAATTGAACCGTGTTCCCGTGGAAGATTGGGATGCCTCGATAAAGAGCATGCAATCCCATTTTGCTTTTCCATTATCCATTGCGCCAATGACATCAACACCGTTGCTTGAATCAGAGCGTTCGGCTTTGGCCAACGGTGAGATTTTGGTTAAAGGTGCGCCGGGTGCCATTTTCAGGAAACAGATCGGGGACAACGGTCTGGTCTTGACCATGGGGCCTGCACCGGATTTTGAGTTTAACAAGTTTTTATTAGATATATTATTTAGCCTTGTCGTTGCCCTAATCATTTGCATATTTGCCCTTTTAGTGGTTTGGCCATATGCAAAAAAACTCCGGCGTATCAGCATTGCCGCCGAGGCCTTCGGCAATGGTAAATTAGACGCCCGAGCCAATTTGCCCCAACGATCATCCCTGGCCCATCTGGCCAATGCATTCAATAGCATGGCGGATCACATCCAAGCACTCATCCGCTCTCACAAGGAACTGACCCATGCGGTATCCCACGAACTTCGTACCCCATTGGCGCGCCTGCGCTTCAGCATGGAGATGATCGCGTCGGCCGACGAATCCGATGAGAGAGAGAAGCATCTTGAGGGAATGCGACGCGATGTGGATGAGCTGGATCTTCTGGTGTCGGAACTGTTAACCTACGCCAAACTGGACAAAAGTTACCGTCCCCAGATGGAACCGATGGATTTGGGACCCTGGTTGAGCGACTTGGTGGCTGTTTTGGATGCTGAAAATTCGAAAATGACTATTGAATGCCGAATCGGCAGTCCCGACCCGAAAGTGCCGCTGCCGGCCAGCCCTCAATTTCTGGAGCGCGCCCTGCGAAATCTGGTGCAGAATGCCGTCCGGTATGCAAACTCACGAATCCAGATCACCCTGATGACAGTTGACGATCAAGCCATTATCCATGTGGATGATGACGGACCGGGCATACCGTTGGCCGATCGTCAGCGCATCTTTGAACCATTTGTGCAATTGGACCCGCATCGCGATCCAGATCTTTCCGGCTATGGCCTTGGGCTGGCCATCGTCAATCGCGTGGCAAAATGGCACGGCGGCAGCGTCACTGTCTCCGAGGCACCCATTGGCGGCGCACGCCTTTCCCTGGTATTGCCGATCACTGATAATAGGGCGGACTAAGGATCATCCAATTTCCCCCAATTTTCAGTAATTTCGTACAGCAAATCATTAACCCGGTGACTAAATCTGGATTCCGGCCTTTGCCGGAATGACGAGCATTTGACGAATTAAGTTGCCGAAGCAAAATAGCATCGGCCAATAGAAACACATCTATCCTGCGTACATTCTGTTACAAATTCAAACAGATTTTCCACAGACCACCGATTAAAAATGATGATAGAAGCAAGTATCGCATTCAGATCCTTTCTGTGGATCGTGTTGATCCCAGGTAAACGCACACAAAGGCAGTCAAAAGATAGCAAGAGGGGCATTTTATGAACGATTTAAACCATAAAAAGTCCAACCGTCCCGTTCAAAACATTATCTTCCGCATCCTGGTGTGCCTACTCATTCTGGCAGTCGGTATTTTCGGCATGAGCCGTCTGGCCAGCCTGAAAAGACCGCCGGTCGCAGCCAAAAACGAGGAGCATGCCTTGCGAGTGGATGCCATCCGGGCGCAGCCTACTGATGCGCCGGTGGTCATCACCGGCTATGGAGAGGTCCACGCCCTTACCGTGGTGCCCATCTCGCCAGCGGTCTCCGGGACGATCGTAGCTGTTCATCCCCGCTTGGATGCAGGCGAGATCATTCCCATGGGGGAGACCTTATTTCGGATCGACCCCCGCAATTATGACGCAGCCGTGAAAGAAGCCCGTGCAGCGGAGATGCAATGGAAAAACACCATCAAACGCCTGGAGAAACAGTTTGCCATCGATCGCCAGCGTTTTTTTACCTTGCAGCGTAACCGGGAGCTGACCGAATTGGAATTCCATCGATTGCAGAACCTTTTCCAGAACGATAAGGTCGGTACCCGCTCCGGTGTGGAGAAAGCCGAGCAGGCTTTCAACGCTGCCGCAGACCAATCCGCCCAGATGAAACAAACCCTGGCCCTTTCCCCCATCCATATCAAGGAAGCCCAAAGCAGCCTGGCCTCGGCCCGTGCCCGATTGTCGGTGGCTGTTGCCAACCTCGATCGCTGTACGGTGGCGGTTGATTTCGATGCCCGGGTGAAATCGGTATCGGTCGAGAAGGGGCAGTATGTGGCTCCTGGCCAGCAGGCGCTTGACCTGGCCGATGATTCCACACTGGAGATCCATGTCCCCCTGGACAGCCGTGATGCCCGCCAGTGGCTGCAATTCTCCGGTAGCCGCAAACAGGGTGGATCGGCCTGGTTCACCGGACTTGAACCGGTGATCTGTGGCATTCGATGGACCGAGGCGGGCGGCAGCCACACATGGCAGGGACGCCTGCACCGTGTCGTGCGTTTTGACCGGCAAACCCGCACCCTCACCGTAGCCGTTCGAATCGATGCCCATGCTGCCACCGGAAATGGGACACAGGGCCTGCCGCTGGTGGAGGGAATGTTCTGCAGTGTGGAGATACCCGGAAAGACCCTTAAGGATATCTACCGCCTGCCCAGTTGGGCAGTGAGTTATCAGAATACCGTCTATAAAATACAGGACAGCCGCCTTACCACCGCTCTCGTTACGGTGGCACGCGTTGAAGGCGACACTGCGATCGTATCGGGTGGGCTCCAACCGGGAGATCTGGTGGTTTCCACCCGGTTGGCCGATCCTCTGGAAAACATCCTTCTGGAAGTCACCAGCGTGCACCCTAGTGTTGCAAAAGCCTTGAGGGCGACAGAACCAGGGGGGGATACCCAAGGGAGTTCGTCATGAAGCGCATTCTGGCTGCTTTTGCCGGCAACCGTGTTTTTGCCAACATTTTCCTGGTGCTGATTCTCGTGGCCGGGGGAATCGCGGCCATTTCCATGATCCGGGAAAATTTTCCCGAATTCTCAGTAGACATCATCACGATTTCCGTGGCTTACCCGGGCGCCGATCCCGAAGAAGTAGAGGAAGGCGTCAGCCGAAAAATCGAGGAAGCCCTTGAAGGATTGGAGGGGGTCAAGCAGTGCACTACCGAGTCCCGGGAAAATGCAGGGGTGACCATTATAGAAGTCAAGGAGAACTATGATATCGGCGATGTCCTGGACCGGCTGCGCGCCAGGGTGGATGCGATTTCCACCTTTCCAGTGGATGCGGAGGAGCCGGTCATCACCGAGATCACCGTCAAGGAACCGGTGGTGATCCTGTATCTTTCCGGTGAGATGAGCGAGCGTGGCATCAAGGAGTGGGCCGAGCGGATCAAAAACGATATCCAGCAGATTCCGGAACTATCGCAAGTAACGGTGTTCGGGGCTCGCGACTATGAAATTTCCCTCGAGGTATCCGAGGCGCGGTTACGAGAGTACAACCTGACGTTTGACCAGGTCGTAAATGTTGTGCGCCGCAGTAACCTTAACCTGGCCGGCGGCACCATTCGTACCCAGGGAGAAGAGATCCGTGTACGGACCGTGGGTCGTAAATATACGGGCAAGGAATTGTCGCAAATCGTCGTCATGGCCAGACCCGGGGGCGAGATTATCACGCTGGACCGCCTGGCGGTAATCGATGACGGTTTCACCGAAGACCCCATCAAGGCCCTGATCAACGGTGAGCCATCGGTCGTGCTGATCACTTACAAAACCAAGGAAGAGGATGCCCTGGCCATATCCGCGGCGGTGCAGGATTTCGTTGCCGACAAACAGCACCAGCTGCCTCCGGGCGCCAACCTGAAAATTTTATACGACAACACGGACATGCTTCGTGCCCGCATCAATTTGCTGCTTAAAAATGGCGCCATCGGGTTGTTGATCGTTTTCATTATCTTGTGGATGTTCCTTGACGGGCGCCTGTCATTCTGGTGCGGCATGGGTATTCCCATATCGATTTTCGGGGCGCTGGCGATTGTCTGGGCCGCGGGTGGTACCATCAACATGGTTACCCTGTTCGGTTTGATTCTGGTGCTGGGTATCGTCGTAGATGACGCCATCGTCGTGGGGGAGGCCATTTATGTGCATCGCCAGAGCGGTCTGCCCCCGCTAAAAGCCGCTGTGGAGGGAGTCTGTGAGGTGGGGATGCCGGTGACGGCTGCCGTGCTCACCACCATCGTGACCTTTTTGCCCCTGGCCTATGTGGGGGGCGTCATGGGAAAATTTATCGCGATCCTGCCCGCGGTGGTCATCGCCTGTCTGGTCATTTCTCTATTGGAATGCATCTTTCTGCTGCCTGCGCATCTGAGCCATCTGCCGGATCCCAATATCAATCACCACAAGCGCAACCCCGTCAGTCGCGCCATGCAACAGATCCATGACCTGACCGCCCAGGGGATGGAATGGTTCGTGGCCCGCATCTACACGCCCTTTTTAAGCAACGCCCTGTACTGGCGGTACATCTCTTTCTGCGTGGCTGTCGCCACCCTCTTTTTCACTCTTGGGTTGGTGCGCGGTGGATTTGTCAAGTTTGAAGTGTTTCCGGACGTTGACGGGTTTATCATGACGGCCACCGTTGAATTTCCCGAGGGCACTCCGCCGGAAATCACCGAAGACGCCCTGCGCCGGGTGGATGCCGCCCTTCTGCGACTGGCCGAGAAGACCGATACCCTGAGCGGTGAGCCATTGCTCAAGGATCGCATCTTTCTGGTGGGCCAGACACTGGAGAACGTTCCGCGAATGGGGCCGCACCTGGGATCGGCCCAGACCACGCTGCTGCCTTCCGAGCGCCGGGGCATTCACGCCAAGGACCTGATGGTGGCGTGGGAAAAAGAGATCGGACCGATTCCGGGCGTAAAATCGTTGATCATCGAAGGCTATAATGCCGGTCCGCCGGGTTCGCCCATCGAGGTGTGGATCCAGGGCCACGAAATGGATGAAATCCTGGCCGCTGCCGATGATTTGAAAAAATGGCTGTCCCAATTCGACGGTGTTTACCAGATCCGTTCGGATTATGCCCCGGGAAAAAATGAGATGCAACTGTCGCTCAAACCCGAGGCCCGCACGCTTGGACTCACCGTGGATGATCTGGCACGGCAGGTGTACGCCGGCTATTTTGGTGATGAAGCCGTGCGCCTGCAGCGCGGCCGGGATGATATCCGGGTCAAGGTGCGCTACACCATGGACGAGCGCCGACGCCTCACCTCTCTCGAGCACATGCGTGTACGCACCCCCCAGGGCCATGAGGTGCCGCTCACCTCAGTCGCCGATATCACGTTTGCGCCGGGTTACGCCACCATTGTACGCACCGACGGCATGCGGCGGGTGACGGTCAGCGCCGATGTGGACACCAGCCGGGCCAATGCCAATGAAATTTTCGCCGCATTCAAAACCGGCTTTCTCAAGGAAATCAAAAACCGCTATCCCCGGCTGCGGATGGCCTTGCAGGGGGAACAGAAAAAAGCGCGCGAAGCCCTGACGAGTCTTTTCATCGGCTTTCCTCTGGCCATGGTGGGGATTGTCATCATCATCGCGACCATGTTCCGGTCCTACGCCCAGACGTTTGTCATCCTGTTCACGGTGCCCTTTGGCGTCATCGGTGCTGTTTTCGGTCACATGATGCTGGGTTACAACCTGACGATGATGAGTCTTTTCGGCATCGTGGCCCTTGCCGGCGTGGTGGTCAACGACGCCATCGTACTCATTGAAAGGATCAACGAAAACCTTGCCGCGGGCATGGCGTTTTTCGAATCCATCATCAAGGGTGCGGCGCGGCGGTTCCGAGCGATTTTTCTCACCACCATCAGTACCGCCGGAGGCCTTTTACCCCTGATTGCCGAAAAGGACTTGCAGGCGAAGTCCCTGATTCCCATGGCCCTGTCCCTGGCCGCCGGGGTCATCTTCGCCACGGTGCTGACCCTGGTGCTGATCCCTAGCCTGATGGCGATTTTGAACGATCTGCGGTTGCTGTCGTACCGGCTGCAACACGGAACCTGGTCCAGACGGGGTGCCGTGGAGCCGGCCCGAAATCGGAACGGTAAATTGGCTGAGGCCGCTTCAAAACACCACCAACTGGATATCCGCCAAAGCGAGTATCCCATCCGACAGGCAGGCGCTCAGTCAGGAGGGTTTTCATGACATACAGATTTTTTATGACTTTAGTGATGGTTTCAATAATTATTGGTTGTGCAAATCAAAGGATCATCTTTCAGGAATATAAGCCCGAACAAGAAATCCATTACAGCCAAATGAAAAACATCGAAAATATATTCGACTATGCCATTTATCTTGAGCCGGGAGATAAGATCCCGGTAAAAATGACCTTGGATAGCGAACTGGTTGACATAGCCGATTGGAAATGTGATCTCATCCTGAAGCAAAAGGTGTATTTCAGATTGAAAATGCCGGCAGGCATACAGAATATTAATAAGTTGTCGATGAGTGAGAATGAAAAACAGATGTTTTTGAGAAACATTTTGATTTATCTAAGCCCTGATGCAAAAAAATGGGCACCTTACACGGATGTCCGCGCTGCCGCAAAAGCATTTGGAATAAAAGGTGGATCCATATCGTTTGGTATGGGAATATCAAAACAAGACGCGATCAACCTATTCCTAAATGTTAAAACAAACAGAAAGTAAAGATATGTCAGGGTATTATGTATCTGCCTGAAATAGCAGCGGCGCTTATCCAAGCCGTTACGGGCGAACGGGGGGTGCAACCCGGAGATTAAAAACAATTTTCCCGGGTTACTCCACTCTGCCGGACTAGACGTCAAGATTAATGTGAGCACTAAGGCCGTCCGAGCCGCCACGCAAGAATGGCTCTGGCCAGATGCCCTATTCCGTGATCATTTACCTGCCCTCGTGAAAGAAGGGTTTCTTGCTCACAGTGTATTTGAAGATTTCCTCGCAGAGTGGGAGGCACGTTCAAAAGAACCCGACGCCCTTTTTTTCAGTTCGCCAATGATGGCGGTTATAGGGCGGTGAGCCTAATCTAAAGCATGTTTTTTTTTAATTATTGGATAGCAAGAGAAACGGGGTGGATGCATGAACGCTATTAAATCCACAATGGGCGGCTTGAAAAAAGGTTTACCTACGGTTTTCAAGAGGATGACGGTAAGTTTTTTGACAATTTGCTTGGCTATAACGGGCTGCACCCTGATTAAATTAAAGAAAGAGAATGCCGAAGGCCTGGCCTCCACCGCCCTGGTCGGACGGATTTCCACCGCTTTTGCGGGTAAAGGGCCCATTATTGTGGCTGCCTACACCATGAATCAAGGCAAAAGAGAGGTGGTCCATTATTCGGTTCTGCATGATTTTGGCGAGTATGAACTCATGGTTGCCAAGGGAACGTATTACGTTTTTGCGTATTGGGACCAAAACAGCAACCTGATTTATGACGAGGGCGAGCCGGCCGGGCAGTATGGCGACCCAAAAATGGTTACCGCACCGGCTGGAGGCGTTGTTGGGGAAATCTATATCGCTATTCCGCAAAAAGCGCAAAAAATTGATGTGCCCTCCGGATTTGAAATCTCATCGGTCAAACCCGATAAGCTCTGCAGTCGGCTTGCTGGTGCAATAATCGATTTGGATGATGAGCTGTTTTCAGAGGAAAATGGAAGCAAAGGCTATTGGGAGGGCACTTCGTTTTTTAAGGCGTTTGGGGGCAATATCTATTTTCTCGAGGAATATGATCCTCAGAAAATCCCGATACTCTTTATACACGGTGCTGCAGGCACGCCAAAAGGCTGGAAATATTTCGTCGATAACATCGATCGGACACGGTTCCAGCCTTGGTTTTTTTATTACCCAAGTGGGGCCCGCATTCAAGGCATGTCCTATCTGTTGCTCTGGAAGTTAGAGAACCTGAAATTCAAGTATAACTTTAAACAGCTTTATATTGCGGCGCACAGTATGGGGGGACTGGTTGCCCGGTCTTTTATTATGGATCATCATGCTCGTTTTCCCTATGTAAAACTATTTGTTTCACTGGCCACGCCGTGGGGGGGCGCCGGGATGGCCGAGTATGGTGTCAAGCAATCTCCCGCAGTCGTGCCGTGCTGGATCGATATGCAGCCGGAAAGTGCGTTTATCCAATCACTATACCGGACAAAAATGCCGGAGACCGTCAACTTTTACATGTTTTACGGCCACCGGGGAAGCCGCAATCCCTTTCGATCGAATAACGACAAAACGATTGCCTTTTCCAGCCTTTTGGACCGCCGAGCGCAGTCAGAGGCAAAAATGAATTATGCCTTTAGTGAGGACCACACCAGCATTATCCACAGCAAAGCGGTGTTGGAACAGTTCAATACGATTATCAACACCTTTGAGGCCAGAAACGGAGGATATCTCAAGATCCACTTCTCATATGATCATCCATTCGAGGGCGAAATGCCTGAGCCAATACTTGTACTAGAGCGCATTGGCAAAAAACGCACGGAAATGGAAATCAGGCTACGTGCCAATGATAATGGCAGAATACTTGGCCCTTTCCCTGCCGGTGATTATTTGGCCAGCTTTGGCGCTATAACCGCCATCGGTAATAGATTGCCGGTTACCATTGAGGATAATGAAACAAGTGAACTCAAATATGTGTTGACCTCTGACCATGCAATTTACGGGTGGTTGATATCCGATTTGCAATCAAAGGACTGGGCGGTCGGAATGCCCTATCATGAGAACTTCACGATACAATCAATTACGTTGAAAGGCTCCGGAATTCATCGAAAATTGCGTCTGCTTGAAGGTGAAGACGTAAATTTATTAGACTATTTTAGTCCACGTACGGATTTCTACTACAAGGGAGGATTCTTTTTTTTTGGATTACCTGCTGGTGAATATGAGCTCTTTATTCGAACGCAAGGCTATAAACCTTTTGTGAAAAAGTGTTTTGTCAAGGCGGGTATATCATTCGATCCGATGCTTGTTGAGTTAATCCCAGAATAATGAGGGTGATTTCGGTTGCGAAGGTTTTCTAAGCCCTATACCAAAACGGATCGTCCAAAGACCCAGCGCGGCAAGGGGTCTTTGAACGATCCGTTGATGTCAGACTTTACTAGGAAGTTTCCAGGCGATGATCATAAACACCCCCCCGATGACGGCGGCCAGCAAAGTGCCCGGTATCATGGGCAGCAGGGCCTGGAATTTGTCTGCGCCCGTCGCAAGCATCACCTTGCCGCCGGCGATCTTATCAAAGAGCCAAGACCCTTCTATGCTGCCATAGACCAGGGTGTAGATCAGGGCGCCCAGTAAGCCGCCGCCGATAAAGAACAGGGCGTCCTTCCGACCGTCAGCCAAAGCGGTCAACCCCGTGCCTGGACAATAGCCGGCCACGGCAAAGCCCAGGCCAAGCAGCGCCCCGCCTACGATAACGCCGATGTAACTGCTCTTTACAGAGAGGTTACCAGCATCGATGACACCAACCTGCATGAGTAAAAACAAGAGTGTACTACTAACACCGATAGCGAAAAAGATGGCCTTCATAAGATGCAGGTCTTTAAGGCGCAGCATATTAATGATGTTTTGAGGGTTGGTTGCACCGACACGCTGCAAGGCAAAGCCAAAGAAAATACCGAGTATGACGGCAAGAACAATGTTCATAAAGCACCTCCTATTTTCTCCTGTAAACCGTTACGGCTGCGGGAACGGCTGCGGCAAAAGCGCTGATGGCGAACAGGTAGCCGCTCAAAGATGTCTGCATCATGCCACTCATCATGTGGCCGCTGGTGCAGCCCCCAGCCAGACGGGCGCCGAAAAGCACGATTACCCCGGCAAGAAAGACCGTCACGTAGCGCAATGTGGGACTCTCCCCGAAGCGCTGCCGCCAGACTTCTGGGGCGCTTCGGTCCAGCGTTGTGGGTCTGGGGCCGCCTATCCTCGAGGATAAAAACGCACCGATGACCATGGCGATTACAAAAACAAAACTGTAATTGATCGGATTGGCAATGTTTTTGGCGTATTTGCCCCCGCTCTTATCCAGATAGGCGTTGGGGCTTGCGTAGCCCGATTTACTCTCAGGGGCTTCTTGAACCACTTTTTCTGAGAACAGGTTCCAAACAATGCCGTCGGCGATGACAAACTGGGTGGACACACCGATGGGCTTGACAAAAGCCACGGCCAGTAGGAAAGCAGCACCCAGCAAGAGACCTCCTTTAAACCAATTCAATTGTCCGTTCATAAGCCTTACTCCTTATTGTTGGGTATGCAGTAGATTTGGTAAAGGGCTTCAAGGATCCGGGCTACGGCCTCGCTATTAAGGCGATAATGGATTGTCTGACTCTCGCGTCGCGTGTCCACGAGGCCGGCTTCACGCAATACCGCCAAATGTTGGGACAGGGCCGACTGACTCAAGGGAACGGCCTCATTGAGCGCGCTGACCGGTCGTTCCCCATTCATCAGGTAGCACAGAACCAACAGGCGACTGGGATGGCTCATCATTTTGAGCAGCGTTGAAGCCTTTTCCGCGTTTTCTACAAGTTTTTCAGGATCGATCTGTTCCATAGATTCGCCCCTGTATTATATTAGTATTTTCTAATAAAGAATAATCTAATTTTAGGTTTTGTCAAGGTGCGAACAAAAATTAGATTAAAGGATGGAAGAATACGGGGACGAAACGATCTCGCGCAGATATTATTTAGACCACTACAATCCCACCATCGATGAAAATGGCGATATCATCGGGCTCAACCTATTCCTGTTTGACATCACCGAGCAAAAATGGGGGAATTATTTTTTTCTACTGGCCTTAGGTAGTGCGACATTACTCTTTGTTAATTTTATAGAAAAGAATCCCATCCTTGCTAAGAATCTTCAGAGTATCACCACTCTCTGCGATGCTGATATTTTTCGGTAAAGCTGATATCTTGGTCTGGATGAGCAGGTCTCCACTGAGGTTGTCATAGAGCCATAGAGCCGGGTGGGCACTGACGATGGCCAAAAAACGGCCAGTGGGTGCAAAGGCAATATCTACGATATCTCGCGATCGTGGCCTTCTGATACCGTCCACGCGACGCGGAAGATCCATTTTTCGGATGGAGCGTTTTTTTCGCATATCAAATACTTCAAAACGAGCGGTATCCATACGCCGTCCCCTTTGGACATCAATATCAATGCCAGTAATACCAACGGCTGCCATCCGTTTACCACTATCCATTACTGAACAGGTTAAATTATCACGTTTGCCGATGGTTGGTGCAGCCAATTGCGTTAATTTGCGGACCTCGTCACCAGTCATCTGATATTTGGGCAGATAGTTTAATGGTGGTGACGGCGCAGAAGTTTCTTCCAACCTAAGCTTGAGCCGTTCTGGAAAAGGAAAATCAACGGTCTCCATTCCGGTTTCCGTGAAAACACTGGCGACCGCAGCATGAAGCGCGACTTTTCGTGCCGCTTCGCTGGTGCTGCCGAGCCATTCGGGCATACCATGGTATCCGTTTTGGGGCTCGCTGGCCTGTTGATCGAATAGGGTGGCGTCATCATTACGGCGACAGGCGATGGTTACCGATGCAGAGGCCATGCTATACCCACCGATGGCCACGGTATGTTCTACTTTGGCACTGATATTGGTCAACACGTCGACTCGATATTTTTTCTGTATCGCATCCAGCTTATCCTCATTACCAAGGAGCAGGGCTTCCATAACCTCATCTTCAAGCATATTGTTGATGACTTCAGGATCAACAATTCGATATTTCCCGGTTTCTTCAAATCCATTTGCGATAACATTTTGCAAAGAGATTTTTTCCTGAGGTGTAAGCGTGGGACTTTTACTGAGCAATACTGCCAGGGACTGTCGTTCAGTGGCAGTGGCAAGCTGGGGAAGCAAGGCGATGGAAAGTAAAAGGCAAACGAACTGTATCGCTCTCATTTCTATTCCTCTACGGCATTTTTGCTTGAATGGACTGTTGGCCAAGATCGGTGACACGAAGTTTGATTACCTTTTCCAGTTGCATCGCCAATTCCCGCTCTGTCATACGGGTTGTGATACGATAACTCGCCCTGCTATTGCTTAAAAGCGGTTCACTCACATTATTAACGCCGGGCAGCGCTTGTAACTGCTTGAAGAGTGTATCACTTTGGAGAAAGCTCAGGCCGTCTATGTGAAGGGCATGTACAAACTGCTCGGTTCCTGATTTTATCATTACTACGCGACCGTGACGGCTTTCTCCAAGTTCGTACTCTGGAAAAGTGGTGCCTAAAGCGCGGGTCAACTCGCTGAGGGTGCCGTTGATCCGCGCCTCGTAGACCAGTCTGCCGTCAATGCTGCCCCGGGAATATATTTTTTCAGAGGCAATCACCTCTATCTGCCGTAATTTTGTATGAATTGTGAAATCCTCGTCGGCCGAGGTTTGAGCGAAAATCAACTCATAGGGGCTGTAATACGCAGTATCTACCCAGCTAAGCATCAGCTGTGAAAAAAGCTTTGGCACCGCGGCACGCAATACCTGATCCTTGGCATATTTTTTCGCTGAAGCAGGGCTGGAACCGCTTTTCTTGTCCCCTTTGTCAAAAAGTTCATGGATGGTACTGATTCGTTCTGCCCGGGAAATATTGACTATGTTCCAGGTTAACTCCGAGGAATAGCGATACATGGGGATCTGAATGTTTTTACCCACACCTCGAATATTTTTCACGGTTTTAAGTAAAAACGTTGTGTTGATATCGCCGATAATAACGATATCGAAATTGTTTTTGCGGCCCAATGCCACCCAGTCCGGTTTATTTTTCGCACTAGCAGTCAGAAAGGGGAGACTTTTAAAAGAAAATTCGCTGTTCCGTTTTTTGAAAAATGTCTGGAGGATACTCTCCGCATGGAGATCGGGTTCATGTGTTGTCTTTTTACCCTGTTCATCGATCACCACTTCGCGAATAACCATAGCAATACGTGGCTTGTCAATGGTCTGGTAGAGGGCCGGAATATCGATTTGGGCTTCAATACCCGTCTCCACTAAAGCCTTATCAAGCTCAAGAGTTGAGACCTCAAGTGAATATTCCTGTTGAAAAATCCCATCCGCAATGGTTGGCTTGCCCTTGGGCGTCACCTTTTTCACAAATCCCTTGGTCTTTGTAAAAATTCGATCATAGACAAGCATAAAATCAGTGACCAGCGTTTCTGATTTTACCTCTTCCCCAATAACATAACGCACCGCATCCTGGATGGCGCGGCGCCTGGCAATACGTTCACGATCGGGTTCGCTAGCGGCGGCACTTCCTGTCATGACCACGGTTACAGCAGGTTGTTTCGTATCGACAACAAGTCCTGCGGCAGTGGTCGTTTGTGGGTGGGATGAAAATAACGCCAGAAATAAGAAAAATACAAGAGGGAAGCAGCTCCTGTAAGATTTCATAGCGGTACTCCTGGGTTGGAGCTAATTCCAACACGATTTGCGCGCACAACGCTACCCTTCAATGCATAGCCAGGACCGTGGATCGAAACAGTTCCGCCTCGGGGCGCAGAACAATGCTGCGCTCCTGGGTCTTTTTCGCTCGGACTGCCGTTTTCTTAGAAGAATATGGAAAGACCGGCATTAATTATGGTGCTCTCAAAGTCGGACTTGAGTCCACGACGTACCTCAACCTTGAGGGCAACATCTTCGGTAAAGAAGGCCTTAACGCCAGCCTGCACACCATAGGTGATGTCGCTGTCCAGGTCACCTCCCAGGTCGGCATAGGCGCCGTTAACACCAACATAGGGAACGAAGGTGCTTGCGGTGTTGAAGTGGTAGTTCGGCTCAAGGTATAGATAATAACCGATGTCTTCGCCAAACAGGGTCATCACTGCAGTACCAAGAGAGAGACCGTCGGTTAGAAACCAGTTAATGCCACCGTAAACGGAACCGGATTCATCGCCATCATCGGGGACAGTGACGTTGGCATTGATGCTCAATTCTATATCGCCCTGCTGGGTTCCGGCAATGGCCATGGGGGCAGCGATAAGCATAGACAGCGTTGCGATTAATACAATTGCTTTTTTCATTTTTTCCTCTCCCCTAGAGTTAGACGTGTACCCCGTACAGAATTTTTTTGATCCTGCTTGGACGTTGTAAAATTGCTACGTTTCTAACAAATATTACCGTATTTTGCTATAGGTATGTTTAGTACGGCTGGCGAACACCAGCCCGGCGCCATTCGGATCTCTTGATTTCATTCCCATTCCTAACTCTGTCAACCGGTGAGCCTAATCCACGCTTTCGGTTTTCACGCCTTCCGCCATCCGCCAGACGATGCGTCCCTTGGCTTGCAGATCATCCAGCCCGGCGAATAGCTGCGTCGCCAACGCGCGCCGCGCTTCATATCCTCGTCCGGGAAAAAGGGACGCGGATTGGGCTGGGATGGAGAAAAAATCCTGCAGGAAACCAACCTCCAGAGGTCGCTCCCACCGATGATGGCGGATATTGCCGCAACGTTTTTCCAAGGCTCGGCTGGCTTTGTCATAATCCGTAAGCATGCGAAATTTGGGTTCGGGCTCACCCAATCGCTTAAACGCCTCGCTCATCAAATCGTCATCGTGCTCACCCTCAAGATGGGGATAGAAAGAAAAGGCGATCTTTCCACCGGGACGAAGGCATTTGAACGCTTCATCGAGAGTGGCATCGACATCCGGAAAGATAAAAATCGAGGCATTGTAAAGCACATAATCGAAGCGTTGATCCCCCACGATGTGGGATAGTGTTTCACCGTCGCCCTGAACAAGACGGATGTCCGTTGATGTGCAATATGCCTGTCCCGCGGCGATCATTTGTTCGGATAAATCCACACCCAAAACCCTGCATCCATAGCGATCATTCAGTGCTTTGGCGGAGATGCCATTCCCACAGCCCACGTCCAGAACCGCCGAACCGGTTTTCAGGGCGATGGATTCGGCCAGTTTTAACGTCAGGCGATCAAAAAACCGGTACTTATCCTCGAACGCCTGATAGATCCTGAAACTTTGGTTGAAATTGGCGGCGACGTTGCGCTTGACCTTTTTTTTGAATTCTACGGCACTCATCGATCGTCTCCATTCGCATGTGGTGATGATTTTCAATTACACTTCAGGTCGTTGCTTTTTCTTTGGGCGGCGGTGCGGCGGATTGTTTCATCACGCGGTAGCATATGGACAATCCTTCAGACGCATCGCGTACACAAAAATCCGACTTGACGTGGCGACAGATATGCTCGTCAATGCTCGTGCCCCCGATGATAATCGGAGGCCTTGGATCCGGCAACGCTTCGCGTAACAAGGTTACCGTTTGCTCCAGCATCGGCCAGCCCGCGGTCAATATGCAACTGATACCGATCATTGCCGGCTTAAGCGCTTTGGCCTTGGATAAAAAAGTGCCCGCCGGCACATCGACGCCCAAATCGATGACATCGATTCCCCTGCAGCGGGCCAGGATGGCAAACAGGTTCTTCCCCAGATCGTGGATGTCTCCGGCAACGGTGCCCAGCAGCAGGCTGCCGATGACGGGTTCTCTTTTTTGGGTCTGCAGGTGGGGTTCCAGAAGGTCGGTGGTCTGACGCATGATGGCCCCGGCCATGATCAAGGCCGAAATATAGTAACGACCGTCCTCGAAACGCTGCCCGATTTCCTGCATTCCCTGAAGGCAACTGTCGAGCAGGTCCTGTGGTGGGCAGCCGCTGGCCAGCATATCGCTGATCTCGGCGATACATCGCTTCTCATCCAAATCGACAATCAGTTTGACCAGTTTTTTGAGGCGCGTTGCTTGATCAGGCACCGCTTCGCGCCGATGTTGGCCCTTACTCATTCCATACCCCCACTTTGCTGATCAACGGCATTTGTTCCGGACTGACGATGAACCAACCGAAGGATGCCGGTTGGTCTGAAAAATCATAAAAAATATGTTCGAGTTTGAATGCACATTCGCCCTCCAGGCGACGGAGAAGTTCGGCCTCTTTTGCATCGAAGAAGGCCGGCATTAATCGAAGCTCGCCCTTCATGAAGCATGACGGCCCGTTTTCAAAGAAAAGGCCGGTCAGCATCGCGGTATCCAGCATGGTTTCCACGATGGGTGACTCAGGATCGAAGCGGGCGTAGCCGACCTGAATCGTAAAGGGGTGACGCTCGTGTAATATGAGTCGTTCGATGACCACCAGCCGCTCACCGTTGTCCACCTCCAGTGCCCTGCATGGTGGCCCTTCGGCGGATTCGACCGTGGCCTTGAGAATGCGCACATCCAGATGCTCCTTGTCCATGAATACATCCCGCAGTGCGTCGAGGCCGAAGTGGCTGGTGGCCACGCCGATGCGTTGGACAAAGGTGCCGCTACCCTGAACCCGTTTGACCAGTCCCTCTTCGGCCAATACACCGACGGCCTGACGGGTGGTCATGGCCGAAAGACCAAAGTGCTTGGCGAGTGATGCTTCGGACGGAAGCCGGTTGCCCGGCTGGTAAGTGCCCGCTGAAATACGCTGTTTCAAGATATTTGCCAGCTGCACATAGGCCGGCAAATAGCTTTTCTTGTCTATTTTTTCCTGTTCACCGGATTCGGTCGGTGTGATTGGCGACTGATCGAAAAAACTCCGCACCATGAATGGGCTTTCTGCCCTCTGGGCAATGGGCTGTAAGGGGAAAATCGTGTCGTATCTGGCCGTCCTGCTTGATGGGCCAGTGTCGACCCGTGGCGACCACGATCGTGGTCGTTGGCTTCAAACCCGCAGCATGCAATTTCAACTTTCAAAATAGTGCTTGACATTCCTCTATAAGACTTGTTTATAGCTGTCAAGATGTTAAAAACCTCTATAAGAATATAAGAATAGAGTTATGACGCGATGTTTTGTTCCACCATTTTCCCTTTTTCGATGAACCCAGGAGGGGCCCGAATATGATTATCATTGGAGAGAAAATTAATGGCACCCGCAAGGCCGTGGCGGCCGCCATCCGTGAAAAAGATTCCGATTTTATACAAGATTTGGCAAAGCGTCAGGCAGGCGGCGGTTCAACCTACCTCAATGTCAACGCCGGCACGGCCCCGGACAGGGAACCCGATGACATGGCGTGGCTGGTTGGTACCATTCAGGCGGTCTGCGACCTGCCGCTTTGCCTGGACAGCGCCAATCCGGAAGCGCTGAAGGCGGGGCTGGAAATCGTCAAGCAAGGTCCCATGATTAATTCGGTCAGTGGTGAGCAGGCCAGAATCGATGGTGTCCTGCCCCTGGCCTTGGCGCACAAGACGGATCTGATCCTGCTCGCCCTGGATGACAAGGGCATCCCGGAAACCGTGGACGGCCGCATGGCGATCGTGCGCCGGCTGGTCGGACTCGCCGTGGACGGTGGGCTGGCTCAGGAACAACTGCACATCGATCCGCTGGTAACGGCCATCAGCACCGGTACGGGCAATGCCATCCTCACTTTTGAAACCATCCGGTACATCCGGGAGGAATTTCCCGACGTCCACATTACCGGCGGGGCCAGCAACATCTCATTCGGCATGCCCCTGCGGCCGATCATCAACCACTATTTCATAGCCCTGGCCATTCAGGCCGGCCTGGATAGTGCCATCGTCAACCCCAATGACCGGGAGTTGAAGGCCGCCATCATGACCGCCGAAATGCTCATGGACCGGGATAAATACTGCCTCAATTTTAACAAGGCATTCCGGGCCGGCAAGATCGGTCCCAAATCCGAGTAACCCAATCCCTGACGTTGCAACATTTTAGTCTTCCCGGCCGCGTTGGTGTTGTCGAAAATCGGCGTCAAGACGACCGGCTTGATTGCCATCGCATGCGCGGCTGTCGGACCGTTGATCGGTGTATTGACGCCCCATTTTCACCTGTTGCTGATCAGCCGGGTAGTCGAAGGCGTCGGGTCGGCGTTTATCAGTGTGGTGGCGCCGACCATCATCGCCTGCAATTTCGACGAACCGGAACGCGGCAAACCCATGGGCATCTGGGCCGGGTGGGTGCCCATCGGCGTGGTGCTCATTTTCCTTGCACGCCGCCTGGATCCTGCCCTTCATGGTTGTCCTGGGCCTGATGGCCGGGTTTATCGTGATCAGTTGCTTTTCGGGGGCGGCCGGGGAGGCCGCCGATCCGGCGGAAATTCCCTGGGCCATCGCCATCTCCAATTTCGGCTGTTTCCTGGCCATCATGATCGCCCCCGTTGCCGTGGGGGCCATGGTGGAGAGCAGGGGGTGGGGCGCCGGTACGCTCGTCGTGGAGATCGGCGCCGTCGTTGTGATCGTTGCCGGCCTAGTCTACGCGCAGTTCAGTCGATGCGATAAAAGCGTGGCGCCCACTTCTGAATGCGGTTACCGAAGCGCGGCCGACAATTAACTTGACAATCAGGGATGATTACGGTTATTAGAAACCATAAAAAAAGTTTTTATGATCTATTACTTCAGGAATCCTTATGGTTACGGTACCCAAAAAAAAAGCCGCAGATAAGCCTTTGACGTCGGTCATGGAGGATTATCTGGAAGCGATTTTCGATCTGGACAAAGACAAGAAAGTGGTTCGGGTCAAGGATATCGCCAAGCGTATGAATGTCAAGATGCCTACCGTCTCCAGCATGTTGAAGACACTGAACGGCCGGGGGCTGGTAAACTATGAGAAATACGAATATGTCGAGCTGACGCGCGATGGCGCCAAGGTCGGTAAAGAAATGCGGCGTCGGCATGAAGTGCTGCGCCAGTTTTTGACCGATATCCTCAACATCCGGCCCAAAACCGCCGATGAGGAAGCGTGCATGATGGAGCATGCGCTCAGCACCGCCACCCTGAACAGGCTGGCCGACTTCATGGAATTCATCCAAATTTGCCCCCGGACGGGTGACAGCTGGCTGCAGTTTTTCGAAGATTACCGCAAAAATGGGCGCCGGCCGGAGATTTGTCAGGCCCGCGGTGCCGACTTCTCATGTGAATTCAGCAAACAGGTCGATGAGCCGGAATCGGCTTCCGACTGATGGTGGATCCCTAACGGATTACCGCCGCTATAGCGTTTAAGATATTGTTTTTGGCAAGGCCAGAGAGAGGAAGCCGTATGGGTATACGGCGACGACCGATAACGCAGCCCAAAAATATTATCTTAAATGCTATAACATAGCCGTCTTATAGGGCCAAGGCCCACAAGGCGGTTCTTTTTTAACCCAAGAGTTAGAATATCAAAACAAAGAAAGGAGGTCAAAATAATGGTTGCCGACAAAAACACACTGGCGCGTGCGCTGAATTCCAGCATTCAGGATTTGCAGCAGGGCATCGACCGGCATTGCGTTCTCATCAGTTCGATCATGGCCAATCAGGTCGAGATACAGGATTTGAAGCCTTTTCTTGATGGCTGCCCTTCGAAAATTCGTGAATTGACGTTGAAAAAGGCGATCAAGGACGCCATCGATACATTGGATGACACGCGCAAGGCGTTTAAATCCAAGCAATTGGAAATGCTCCGCAAACGGCTTACGCAAGCCCTGGTCGACGCGGAGTAATCGTCGTACTCATGGGAGATAATCATCATGAACAGCCAAATCAAAGACTGCCAGCAACATGAACCCATATGGGGCCTTGCCTCCAAAACAACGATCCTTCCCAGCGGAAGGCGACGGAGCTGGGAAATCAATCATTTCTTCAAGTGCCCGACGATCGGCATGTGTCTGACCCTTGCCGAGCAGAAACAACTCCTTAAAAGGACCGGTCTGCTGATTAAAAAAGACAATGATTACGATATCCACGAGAAACTCGTTGCCAGCTTGGAATCCGAGAACCGACTCTCCCGGCGGGTGGATAGCTTGCTGAGCCGCAAATATGAAAAACAGGCACAACCCTTGCTTGGTTTGGATGCCGATGCCTTCACGACGCAATTCAAGGCTGCCATGGAAAACGGCGAGGGAGACGTGGCATTGTGGGCCGCGGGAATCCATCCCCGTCTCTCCCTGGAAGCAAGCCGCGAAATTTTCGGTGTAATCCACATGGCCATGCACTGGACGGCGGCGGAACGCATGCAGAGCGGACGCAAGCAGGTTCGGCAGGCTCGGGAAATCAGCAAATTGCGTGAGCGGTTGAAAGCCGAATCCCGCCAGCGCCGGTCGATGAAAACCGAGATCGGCGCCTGTTGCCAGGACCGCCAACGGCTAAAGAATGAACTCGTTGCCGCCCGACGAGAGAACACCACCTTGAGGCAGACCCTCGACGCGTTGGATCACCACCAAGCAAAGCAGGCCCTGGAAAGGGAGAGCGACAGGATCCAACAGGACTATGTTGCCCTTTCCATGCGTCTGGAAAAGACCCTGCGGCAAGTCGCCGCCCTGGAAGAAAAAAACCGCTGTCTGCATTTGCAACTCGAGGATGCCTCGCAACTGAATCGCCACGTTCAGGCCCAGACACAGGCCATCATCGGCCAAATGGCCGATTGGAATCGCTGTGATGCCAGTTGTCCGGCCTTCGATTTGTGCAAGAAGCGTATCCTGATGGTGGGGGGAATTACCCGCATGGAATCGCTTTATCGCGAGTTGATCGAGAGCCGTGGCGGGGTTTTTGAATATCACGATGGTTACGTCAAGAAAGGGGCCAAATGCCTCGAGGGATGTTTCAAGCGCGCCGATGTGGTCATCTGCCCGGTGAATTGCAACAGCCACGCGGCCTGCTCGATTGTCAAGAATTTAGGTAAAAAGCACAACAAAACGGTCCATATGCTGCCCAATTCCAGCTTGAGCGCCGTATCTCAGGTGATCAGTGGGGAGGATGAGGGTATGTTGGCGAACTAAAGGGGAGAAACTCTACATGAGCATGAATTTTCAGATTCACTTCAAACGCCAAAATGGCGACCTTCATGTGGCGCCGGTGGGTGATTTCGACGGCAGTTCGGCCTGGGAACTGATTCATCTGCTCGACCAACAATACGATGGCCACGGTCAGGTTCATATCGATACGGCGCGCCTGCGCAGCGTATGCCCCTTTGGCTGCAATACGTTTCAATGCCAGTTCTACCGGAGCCGCGTGCCTGCCCAGCGCATCCTGTTCAAGGGCGAGAAGGGTTATTCGCTCGCGCCTGAAGGCAGCCGGGTGGTCGTGGCCCGTCAACGTCACGGCTGCCAGTGCAATGGCGATTGCGCCCATTGCAGCCACTGCGGCGCCCGGGGCATTCTGGACTCCCAAAATCTGCAAAAAGGACTTGACAATAATTCCTCATCGTGTAGAACGCCTGAACGAGAAGATTAGAAAAATCTAACAGCCAAATAAAATCCTTACGATCTTCGGATTATAAATCGCGAAGCGAGTGAAGGCGCAGGGCACCGTATCACGCGGTTGCCGACGGCGCCTTTTTTTATCGGCAGCATCGGCGACTATCCATGACTGGGCATTGGGTCGGGATCACCGCTTGGGTAAGCCATCGCAACGGACTGCCGGCAAAACCGATTATTTTTATACCGTCAGGGCGGGAGTGTTGAAATGCAATGTAGATGCCGTCGAGAAATCGGTTGGCGAGGGCTGACCCTCGTCGTCGCCATGGCAATGACCACCATCTTTGGGCGGGGGCCGGTATGGGCTGAGGCACAAGCCGATCCCTTGCGCATTCATCAAACCGAAAGCGAGGCGATTGCCCTCGGCCGACAGACCCAGCAGGCCGAGGATCGCTGGGCCGAAGAGAAAGCGGCCTTGCAGACCCGTTATCGCAGGTTGCAAGCCGAGGAGAAGACCCTCGCCAGGCAGCAAGCCGCCCTGCTGGCACAGGTCACCGACTTGCAGGCCCGTCAGGCCGAGGCCCGACGCACGATTGCCGAAACGGCTCGCGTGGGAGAGGAGCTGCAGCCCCACCTGGACATGCTGATAGCGCGGCTGGAGGCATTCATTGACCGCGATCTGCCTTTTCTTCCAGCCGAGCGCGCCGCACGCATGGCCGATATAAAAATGATGCTGGCCCAGCCCGATACGAGTATCGCCGAGCGTTCCCGCCGGGTCATGGAGGCCATCAAGATCGAGACCGAGTACGGCCAGACGGTGGCGGTCTATCCGGAAACCATTCGCATCGACGATCAAGAACCGGCGCGTGAGATCATCGCCGATATCCTGCGGGTGGGGCGGCTGTCCCTCTTCTGGCGCACTCCCGATGGCAAGACCGTCGGTGAGTGGGACCGCGTCGCCAGCCAGTGGTGCCTGCTGCCCAAAAAATACCGGCGTGCCATCAATGATGCCATGGAAATGGCCCTTAGGCGTCGTACCATCGACATGGTGAAATTGCCCCTGGGAAGGATTGCCCAACGATGAAATCACTGTTCATTGCCCTGGCGTTGGTGGGGGTGGCCATGGCGGCCTTTGCAGCCGATCTGCGAGTGGCCAGCCAAAAGGCCCGGGCCGATTATGAAGCAGCCCGGGCCGAGCTCCGCCAAAGCCAAACGCGCATCCTCGAAGACAAGGCGACGCTCACCGCAACCGTGGAGGGCCTGGCCAAGCGTGTAGATCGGTTGACCACGGACATCGCCGGCCTTCAGCGCAAGCTGGATGCGTTGCAGGCCGCCGAAACCGAACAGCGCCGGAAACAGGACGCGGCGCGCATGGATATGCACGAATACACCGGCGTGATCCGCGAGGCGGCCCGGGATCTGGAGACGATTCTTGCCCAATCCCATTTCACCGGCTTCGATGTCGATCGCATGACGCGCCTGGCGCCGGTGCTGGCCGAGCGACGGTTTCCGGGAATGGATGAAATCACCACCATTGGTGATCTGTTTTTCCAGGAAATGGCCCTCTCCGTGGCGGTGGACCTTCGACCCGGCACCGTTATCGACGCCGGCGGCACGCAAACCACGGCCGATATCCTGACCATCGGCCCATTTTGCGCCGCCTATCGTAAAGATGCTCGGATCGGGTTCTTGCGTTACAGCGAGGAGGGTCGGCGGTTTTATGCCTTGTCCAAGGCACCGCCGTTGACGATGCGGCGCCACCTGCGTCGCTATATGGAGGGCAAGGCCGAGGCCGTGCATTTCGATTTCTCCCGCGGGGCGGCCCTGCGGCAACTGGCCCATCGCGCCACCCTGGTGGACAACGTTAAAAACGGCGGTCCCATCGTATGGCCGATCGTGGGCATTGGCCTGGTTGCCCTGGTGGTTGCCCTGGAGCGAATCCTGTTTCTCAACCGGGTGCATGCCAACACCGATCGGCTGATGGGTCGGGTCAACGAACTCGCCGGACAGGGCGATTGGCGAGAATGCGAAGCGGTGCTGCAGCATGACAAGGGCAAGCCGGTGAATAACGTGCTGCGGGCTGGATTGGGCGCACTGAACGAAAGCCGCGAGACCCTGGAAAGCGTCTTGCAGGAGGCGATCCTCAAGGAACTGCCTCGTTTGGAACGGTTTCTGCCGGCGTTGAACATCATGGGTGCCGTGGCGCCCCTGTTGGGTCTGTTGGGTACGGTTACGGGAATGATCGAGACCTTCCAGGCCATCACCCTTTATGGCGCCGGCGATCCCAAGATGATGTCCGGCGGTATCTCCGAGGCCCTGATAACAACCATGCTGGGGCTGGCCGTGGCCATTCCGATCATGTTGGTGCATACCTTCTTGCGCCGACGCCTGGAACATATTGTGGGCGACATGGAGGAAAAAGCCGTGGCCCTGTCCAATATCATCTGCCGCGAATGCACCCTGGTGACGCTGAAGCCGAGCTTGCCGGCAGCCTCCGACACCATGCCCAGACGGGCGAGGGCTTGATCCATGGATTTTTTACTCAATGCCTACGATTATTTTCTGCCGGGAGGCGGCATTATGCTCCTCTTGGTCATCGCCTCGTTCTGGATGTGGGGGTTGGTATTCGAACGGCTGTTCTGCTACTGGCGCATGGACCGGACGGATGTGACGGTCCATCAGGCGTTGTTGCTGCTGCGCGATGGGAGGCCGGTGCCCCCGGATGCGGGAATCTGCCGGCGGATGGTGAGCGGATTCCTGCAGAGCCGTACCGGCGACCGTGCGCTTGATCAACGCCTTTTGGATCAGCACGCCCTCGCGCAGCGACCGCGGATTCGCCGCTTTCTGCCCGCCATCACCGTGCTGGCCGCCACGGCCCCGCTGTTGGGCCTTTTGGGAACCGTGACCGGCATGATCACCACCTTCGATGTGATCGCCATTTTCGGCACCGGCAATGCCAAGGCCCTTTCCGGTGGCATTTCCCAGGCCTTGGTCACCACCCAGAGCGGTCTTCTGGTGGGCATTCCGGGGCTTTTCATGAGCCGGCTGTTGATGCGTCGCGCCGATGCTATTGAGCTACGCCTGACCGAAACCGTCATGGAACTGAAAAGGGCGGTGTGAGATGATCGATATTCGTAAATCCCTGCGCGGCAAGTATCAAGAAGAAGAGATCAACGTGATGCCGCTCGTCGATATGGTGTTTCTGCTCTTGATTTTTTTCATGGTGACCACCAGTTTTGTCAAGGAAACCGGCATCGATGTGCATCGCCCCACGGCCGCCACGGCCCAGTTGAAAGACAAGGGTAACATCCTGTTGGGTGTATCCGAGGATGGGCGCATTTATTTCGAGAAGAAAGCCATTGATCTGCGTAGCGTGCGGGCGCACATTCAGCGCTCCCTGGCGGAGAACCCCGAGGGCGCCGTGGTGATCGTGGCCGACCAGAAAAGCGATACGGGTATCGTCGTGCGCGTCATGGATCAGTGTCGGTTGGCCGGGGCCCAGCGGGTTAGTATCGCCGCGGCCAAGCCAACAGCAACGGGATGACACCATGCAACACGTTCGGGATGTAAACCGTATTCTGCTGGTGGCGTTTTTGTCGGTGATGGTCAATGTGTTGCTTTTCACCGGCCTCCCCAATTTGCTGCCCAAGGTGAGAATACAGGCGGATCTGGAAAGTATTCAGGCCGTCGATTTCCTGCGCGATCCGCCGGGGCGGCAGACCGAGCGTCCCTCCGAAAGACCCGATGACCCGCCCCCGGAACCACCACGGGTCATTCCCCAGCGAAGCATCGACACAATGCAGGTAAAGTCCCCCCTGCAACCCAGCATGGACATGCCGGCTTTCGACTTGGCGGTCAACGCGCCGGACATGGCCATGGGCGTAATCGTGACCGCGCCCAAGGCCGCGTCCGGGCCGGCGTTCAAGGATAATTACGGCATGGCGGAAGTTGACCAAGTTCCGGTGGCCATCTTGAAGCCCAGACCGGTCTATCCCTACCGGGCCCGCCGGCTCAACCTCGATGGCGAGGTGGATGTCAAGTTCCTGGTGGATACCGCCGGACAGGTGAGCCGCATTTCCATCCTCAGATCCTCGCCGCCGAAATTATTCGAAGACAGTGTGCTGGCGGCCCTGGCTTCCTGGCGGTTTTCTCCGGGTATGGTGAAGAGGCGACCGGTTAACACATGGGTGACCACAACCATTGCGTTCAGGATCAATGAATTATGAGAAGCACGATTTTTAGACACCGACCCGTTTGTCTGCCTCTGATGGGCGCGCTGATGATCGTAATGATCGTCCGAGGGCATGCCGTCGCCGGCGCTGATGATGCCGAGGGGCTGAAACTGACCCGGGCCGAACAAAAGATCGTTCACGAGGCCCAGCAGGACATGGCCGCCAAACGTTACGCCGAGGCCCGAAAAAAACTGTCCGCTTATATCCGGCAATCTGACGGCAAGGTTCATTATCTGGTTGAATTCAGTCTCGGCAACGCCTTGATGCTGGGCAATCAGTCCGAGCAGGCCTTGCCCCATTACCGGGCAGCGGCGAAACTGAATGCATCCGATGTTGCCGTCTGGCAAAACCTGGGCAAAGCCTGCTATGAGCTGGCCCGCTTTAGCGAAGCCGGTGACGCTTTGCTCAAGGCCCACGATTTGGCCACGCCGCCCGCCCTAACCCTGGCTTATCAGGCCGCCGTGGCTTACCTCCAGGCCCAACGGCCGGCCGATGCCCGCCCCCTGCTGGAACGGATCGTGACGAAAGGTGACGGTCCTCCCGATCCCGCGTGGCTGGAAGCGCTGCTAAAAGTCTACCTCGACCTCGACCAAAAGGACAAAGCCCTCGATCTCACCCACAAGCTGGTAAGCGAAAAAGGCCAAGATCCTCGCCTGTGGCAGATGCTCACCCATCTTTACATCGAGCGCAAGGCTTACGACAAGGCTGCCGCAGCCATGGAGATTAAAGCGTCCCTGGCAGAACCAAGCCGTAAGGAGACCGAACAATTGGGGGACCTGTACCGCATGGCCGGGGTTCCGCTCAAGGCCGCCCGGCAGTATGAGAAATTGCTCGGCGATGAAATTCGCCCGAAAGATGTAGAGAAGACGGCGTCCGCCTATCTGGCCGCCAGGTGTGTCGATATAGCCATCGACGTTCTCAAAAGGGGGGTGGACCGTCATCCCATGCCCCGCCTGTGGTGGATGCTGGCCGGCGCTTTTTATGAACGCGAGGATTTCGACAAGGCTTTAAAAGCCTTCGAGCAGTGCACCCATGGAAATCTCCGGCACGGTGAGTCGCACCTGATGATGGGCTATTGCGCCCTGCGTTTGGATCGCCTGCCGATCGCCGAAGAAGCCTTCACCCAGGCCGCCCACTTTCCCCGCCAGCGCGCCGAGGCCGAGCAGCGGCTCAAGGAACTCGGACGGCATCGGCTGTCGATTTCCATTCAGGATTCCACACCATAAGCAATCGCCGGCGCTGCCATGCCAGCGAACAGGTTTTACAGCCGGCTGTTAGCGCGAGTTTGCCAAGTCCCCATGCTCAGCATAGGAGAATAAAATGAAAATAGCCAAATCACTGTTATCTGTTTGCCTGTTCCTGTCCATCGGTCTTTTTGCTGCATCACCAGGATACCCACATAACCTGTGGATTAATGCCGTTGACTACAATCCGGTGCTTCGCCCGCGTACCGGCGCGCAGACCAAGATCTACTTTTGTGAGGTGTCGGCGACCTATGTTGGATTCTCGACCAAAGAGGACTATGCCTTTTCCAATAAGACTGATTTCAACGGCCGGTCAACAATCCGTCTGATTTCGCCTGGGCAGTGGATCGTCAGGGCCGTGGTGCGAAAGCCTGCAGAAGCCGCTTTGCGAGACAAGTGTCTCGAAGAGAAATATTCAGCGACAATATCCTTTGAAGTGCAGTAGTTTTCAAGACCAGCCGGCGAGAAACGCCAGCTTTCTATGTGCTGGTGGCCATCATCGGTTGCGGGTTCTGGAAGGGGCTGAGTCAGTAAAGATAGGGGCGTCCGGCGCATCGACCGGATATACAGCAGCGCCTTCGACCACCGGCATCGCATCATCATCAATCGGGCGCAGATGAAAGACCCCTTCCTCAGATGATCCAATAACCATAAAGTTCGCCGAGTTGGCCCATGACCAAGGCGCCTATGATCACCCCACCATCGAAACCGCCGGTAAGCACACCGTTGACATTGCCCCGATTGTCAGCTGTTATGGGACGAATGGTCACGGCGATCAAGCTGGGGAAAAGCAAGCCGTGCCCCATTCCCGCCAAAAATCCGGTTCCCAATAGGCCTGGTGTGGTTGACACGCCGATAAGAAAAAGGAATCCAAGCCCGCCCATGGTCAGGGCAGTCGGTATACAGGTAAACGTGGTTGACGAGGCCATTAGAGTCGTGCGGACCGTGCCCGCGAAAAGCAGAAGATGGATCTATATTTAGTTACCCGGCCATCCTTGAACGCTATCCTCGATTTGAAAATTCTTTTCCATCCCTGAAAGTTTCTTTCTGCCTATCGCCGGCGGCCAACCTTGGGAGGCAGCTCGCGCACGATTCGTAACTGTATAGAATTAAAACCGTTTAAAAGAATTTTAATCGATAAATAAAATTCATTAGTAGAAGGCATTTCATTTGCAAAGAGATCTGTTCATCTTTGCCCACGGTACCGGGTCAAGCAGACTATCGTAGAAATACATTCACAATGGAGAAGGAGGTCCAATGGAAAACGGGACGAGTATGAAACAGGCTGTCTTTCTGGTGGTATTCGCGGTCTTTACCCTGCTTTGCTGGTGTCCCATCGGCTATGGCGCCTATGGCACACCGACACTTTTGTGGGGAATGCCCACATGGGCGGTAACGGCTCTGACCATCGGTGCGATCATGTTCGTGGTGGAGTTGGTCTACCTCTTCGGGACCAAGTTGTCGCTGGACGACGATCAACTGCCCGACATCATCAAAAGCATCAAATCGGACATCCAATAAACCGCATCTCACCCGGAAGGAGTTATCTATGTTTGCCATCAGTGTCATCACCGCTATTTGTTTGGTTTCGGTTTTTGTCGGCTATCTGGCTTTTCGCCAGGGATACACCCGGACGCCGGATGATTATTTCGTCGCCGGTTCCAGCCTGGGTTACTTTGTCTTGATTTTCAGCTTGCTGGCCTCTTTCCTGAGTGCCTTTTCCATGTTCGGCATGTCCAGTCTGGGCTATCGCACCGGGTTCGGATCCCTGTTCGTGCTCAGCGTGAATCTCGTTCCCCTGGGAGCCTTGTGGTACTATATGCATCGTAAAACATTCATCCTGGGGCGGGCCCGCGGCTGGATGTCCATGGGCATGCCCTTTGGTGAGCGTTACGGCAACGGGATGCGCGCCGTGATTCCCATCGTCGTCCTGTTGGCCTCCATTCCTTATCTGGTGGCTCAGGTGCAGGGCATCGGTGTCATGGTCGAAGCCATCAGCAACAAGGCCATCCCCTATCATGTGGGCATGTTTTTCGTGCCCGTGTTCATCTCCCTATACCTGATCATGGGGGGCATGAAGGGCGCGGCCTGGGTCAACACAGTCCAGGGCGTCTTTTTCTCGATCATGGTGTTTGTGCTCTTCTTTGCCGTCATGGCCAAGAACGGGGGCTTCGTGCCCACCATGGAAATGGTCTTCGAGGCCCATCCGCATCTGTTCGAGCTGGGTGCCAAAGGGGGAAAACTGTGGAGCTATCCCATGGTCTTCGGATTCGCCGCGGCCATGTGCCTGGGCTGCGTCTGTTTTCCCCAACCCTACATGCACGCCTATTCCAGCCGCACGGCCAAGGGATTCAAGGCCATGGTGCTGAGTTTCGGCGGCATCTGTCTGATCATCATCACCATGCCGACCCTGGTGGGCATCGCCTCCACCGTGATCGTTCCCGGGCTGAAGGGCGTCGAAGCGGATAAGGTATACGGCATCGTGGCGTCCCGTATCCTTCCCGACTGGTTGGCCGCCCTGGCGGTGGCTGGTGGATTCACGGCGGCCATGTCGACGGTCAACGGGCTGGTCTTCGGCAATGCCACCAACCTGGCCAACGATCTGCTCAAGCTGGTCGCCCCCGATACGAACCAAAAGGGATTGGTCAGTGCGGCACGTTGGTCGGTGGCCGCCATCATGGCCATCTGCGTGGTCCTCGCCTGGAACCCGAATACACCGGTGGCGGAACTGTCCGTGCTTGCCTTCGGCACCGTGGCGGTCACCATCTTCCCCCTGTGGGGCGCCTATTTCTGGAAACGCGCCACCAGCGCCGGCGCCATGGCCAGTACCATCGTCGGTTTGGGTTTGAATCTGGTGTTCTTCTTCTGGGGCGGCAAGGGCATGGTCCTCTTTCCCCAGGCCAACCTGTTTCAACTCAATGGATTCCTGGCGGCCTTCATCGCCTCCGGCGTGGTGTTTTTCGTGGTCTGTCTGGTGACCCAGCCCGGAGAAGTGGAAAAAAAGAGCCTGGATCTGTTTTTCCATCCGGCATTGAATGGCGGTGACAGTGAACAGATCGAGCAAGAGCTGGTCAAGGCCTAGTTCTTGTCGTTGTCCAACAATAGCCGAGGAAATTGTTAATTATAAATGTTCATTCCCTCGGGCGGCACAAGAGGCCGCCATCGGTCAGCAGCCGTCGATACCCATCACGTGTCGCGGTCTGATGCCGGCCCAGGATCCGCCCGGGGATGAAAGGAGTAGACCGATGGAATTTACATTAGACCTGCCGGATGAATTCAATGCCGCCGATTATTTTGTGGATCGCAACATTCGTGAAGGGCGCGCCGACAAGATCGCCGTGCTTTGCGAAGATCGGCAAACGACCTACGGAGAGATTCAACAAGGAATGAACCGGGTCGGCAATGGGCTCAAAGCCCTCGACGTGCGCATGGAAGAACGGGTTGCGCTCTTGCTGTTGGATACCGAGGTGTATCCCCAGGCCTTTTTCGGGGCCATCAAAATCGGCGCGGTACCCATTTGTCTGAATACCCTGATGCGGCCCAAGGACTACCTCTACTTTCTCAACGACAGCCGTGCCCGCGTGCTGCTGGTCGACCAGAGCCTGCTTCCCATCGTCAACGATATTCGTCCCAAAACCAAGTTTCTCGAACATGTGATCGTCGTCGGCAGCAAAGCGGAAGGATCGGACCTGGTTTTCGATGAATGGGTCAAGGATCAGTCAGACGCGCTGGACGCCGCGCCCACCACTCCCTCTGACAGCTGTTTCTGGCTCTACAGTTCGGGGTCGACGGGGCTGCCCAAAGGAACCGTCCACCTCCAGCATGATATCGTCTATGCGTCGGAGACCTATGGCAAACAGGTCCTTCAGGTGAAAGAAGATGATGTTTGTTTCTCGGCCGCCAAATTGTTCTTTGCCTACGGGCTTGGCAATGGCCTCTATTTTCCGTTCAGCGTCGGCGCCACTGCCGTGTACCATCCGGGACGTCCCACCCCCGAAGCCATGTATGAGACCATCGCCCGCCATAAACCGACCATCTTTTATGGTGTGCCCACGTTGTTCGGCAGCATGCTGACCGTCGACGGCGGTCTGGGCCGGGTGCGGGTCTGCGTGTCGGCGGGTGAGGCGCTGCCGCCGGAGATCCTCAAACGTTGGAAGGAACGTTTCGGTGTGGGCATTATGGATGGTATCGGGTCCACGGAGATCTCCCATATCTTCATCTCCAACCGCGTGGATGATATGCGACCGGGATCTACCGGCAAGCTGGTGCCCGGTTACGAAGCGCGTATTGTGGACGCTGATTTTAACGATGTTCCCGACGGGGAGGTCGGTACGCTATTGATCAAAGGGGATAGCACGGCGGCCTGTTATTGGAACAAACACGAAAAGTCCAAGTCCACCATGCTGGGTGATTGGCTGAATACCGACGATAAGTTTTTCCGCGATGAAGACGGCTATTTCTTTTATGTGGGGCGAACCAACGACATGCTCAAGGTGGGCGGGATTTGGGTTTCTCCCATCGAGGTGGAAGCCTGCATTATGGAGCATCCCAATGTTCTCGAATGTGCCGTCGTCGGCGCACGGGATACGGAAAACCTGGTTAAACCCAAGGCCTTTGTGGTACTTCAAAACGGCAATGAGCCCACCGAAGCGTTGGCCAAGGAGATCAAAGAATATGTGAAGAAAGCCTTGGCCCACTATAAATACCCCCGGTGGATAGAGTTTGTGGACGATTTGCCCAAAACGGCAACCGGGAAAATCAAACGTTTTATGCTGAAAGATGATAGCACCCAGGCTGCGGCATAGGTGACGGTGGCATATTATTCGGACTCCCGGTGAATGGGGAACCTTCGCAGCCATTCGGCCATTCACCGGGATATCTGTCAAGTGAGAAAGGATGCTATGGAGCAACAGAACGCCGAAAAGCCGGCATTGTTGATTATTGATATGGTCAAAGACACCTTTGACGAATCCCACCGCTTGCCGATTACACCGATCGCCAAGCAGACCATCGCTCCGATCAATGCATTGATCGCAGGGTTTCGAAAACAATCGTGGCCCATCGTCTTTGCTACCGATGCCTACCACGAGACCGATTTTATCTTCACGGGACGGATGAAGCCCCACTCGCTGGTCGGTACCGAAGGCGCCGAAGTCATCGACGAACTGGACCGCCAGCCCGAGGATCTGTGGCTGCCCAAACCCAAATTCTCCGCTTTTTTCGATACCCACCTCAATGACTGGCTGAAAGAGCGGGGGGTGACGCTCTGCGCCGTGGGTGGTGTGGCCACGAACTTCTGTGTGTTGGCAACGCTTTTGGACGCGATTTGTTACGATTTTAAAGCGTTTCTTTTGGAAGACTGCAGTGCGACCTGGTCAGCTAAAATGCACGATCAGATTCTGAACAACTACCGGCGCAATCCCTTGGATCCGCTGCTGCGCGTACTTGACTCCCGCCAGTTTGCGCAGACATTGGGGATGGGATGAGAAGACGCGATATCAAAATGGGTGTGCTTGCTTGGATTAGGGGCGAAATATTTTTCGCCCCTATCCGATACCCGTTGAGCCATTGGGATCAAAAGGCGTGTCATCCCACCTTGAGAATCATTGCTCCGCCCGTGTCGCCGGCGGCGCAACCGGTGAACAGCAAATAGCCGCCGCCCAGCATGGCGACTTCCTCGATGCCTTCGATGATGCAACGGCCGGCTGTTGGCGCCTGGGGATGGCCGAAGATCATGGAGGATCCGTAGTTGTTAAAACCCATCACATCCAGATTCATTTCCTTGGCCATGTAAATGTCGTTGGCGGCGAAAGGATTGTGGGTCTTGATGGCTTTCATATCCTCGACCTTGAGGCCGGCTTTTTCAAGCGCCATATTGGCTGCAGGCACCGGTGCGATGGCCATATGCGCTTTCTTGACCCGGGAATATCCATAGGAGATGATCTGTATTTCGATATCCGGTTTGGAACTGAGTTCCTTGGCATGTTCGCGGCCGGTGACCACGAAGGCGCAGTTACCGTCGGCCGGGTGGGTCTGCGCGCCGAAAGTATGCACGCCATTGGGCAGTACCGGACGCAATCCGGCCAAGCCTTCAGCAGTGGAGGCCGTGATGCCCTCGTCCGCGTCAAAGGTGATCGTCTTTTTCTTGGACACTTTTACTTCGATGGGGAACATGTAGCGCTTCTGGAAGGCCCGGTCATCCTTGAGCGCATCGGCGTACTGTTCATACCGGCGCAGGGCAACCTGATCGCACTCCTCGCGGGTGACGCCGGACATGGCCGCCACGTTTTCGGCGGTTTGAATCATGGCCTGTTTGCCCCAGGGGTCGTAGTTGAAGTGTTCCATCATCCAGTTTTCCGAAACCACCTGTCCGCCAGGACCATTGGGATTGGGCCAGATGGTGTGGGGGCCGTTGGAACAACGGTCGGAAAAGAGTGTGTAGATGTTTTTGCAATAGTCGTTTTCAATCGCCATGGCGGCTTGGAAAAGGCCGGTCGTGGATGTGGAGCAGGCCTGGCTGAGCGTAACGCCGGGGGTGTCCTCGGCACCGAGCATGGCTGCAGCCCATGGAGATGCGTAAAACACCTTGGGCTGGCCGATGGTGATACCAAAGATGACATAGTCGAAGCTTTTGGCATCCCAGGATTTGCTTGCAAGCCATCGCTTGGATGTTTCCGCACCGAGAACGATGGAATTTTCATTGGCCAGACTGCCCTGCCATCTGGCAAACGGCGAGCTGTAGTATCCACCATAAGGAATGAATGCTTTGCTGAACATGGTACAAGTCCCCCTTTATCCGATCGGGTTTAAGGTTTTACAGCGAAAATAGATATCATCCTTCTATGTAACTGATTACGCTTTTTGTCAAGTCCGTTTTCCCTGTAGATCAATTCTTTTCCCAAATGATATCCTGTGGACAGCGCTTAGCCGTTAGCCACGCCTGCGCATACGCTGGCGAAAGCTAACGGCTTGAACGCATCATTCATCATCGGATACTGCAGCGCCGTTTTAGGCAGCTACCGGCTCTGACTCTGCTCTCAGGGTGCGCTTGAGGATTTTACCGGTAGCGCTTTTCGGTAGCTCCTCGACAAAATCGATCCGGCTGGGAACCTTGTAGGCGGCCATATTTTCACGGCAATAGGCGATGATATCATCGCTGGTGGCCGTCTCGCCGTCCTTAAGAACGATCGCGGCGCAAACCGCCTCGCCTTTCTCCGGGTGGGGGATACCGTAAACGGCGAGTTCTTTGATGGCCGGATGCTGATAAAGGTATTTCTCGACCTCGGCGGGCCAAATTTTAAAACCGGCCGCATTGATCATATCCTTAACGCGGTCGACGATGTAGACGTAGCCGTCTTCATCCTTTTTACCGATATCGCCCGAGTGCAGCCAACCGTTGCGCAGGGCTTTGGCGGTCTCTTCGGGCTTGTTCCAATAGCCTTTCATTACCCCCGGCCCTTTGATGCAGATCTCTCCCCATTCGCCCGGTGCGACCTCGCCGTCGAATTCATCCATGATCTTGATTTCGACGTTTTCGCAAGGCGTTCCAATGCTTCCAAATCGATGGGCGTAGTCGTGGTTGTAGCAGGCAAACGGGGAAGATTCGGTCAGCCCATAGCCTTCATTGATGGTGCGACCAAACTTTTTCGTCCATTTTTTGCTGATCTCTTCGGGCATGGTGGCGGCAGCCGAAAATTCGTAACGGATGGATGAAAGATCGTAGCCTGAAAGATCCATGTTGAGTAGATTGATGAAGATGGTCGGCACGGCGAAGGACATGGTCACCCGATTCTTCTCAAACGATTTCAGGACCTCGTCGGGCACGAAGCGCCGGAACAGGACCAGCGTCGAGCAGGTATTGAAGGTTCCGTTCATGATGAAATTTTGGCCGAATACATGAAACAGGGGCAGAAACAAGGACATGCGATCATCGGCCGTATAACCGGCATGGTGAGCGGCGGTATAGGAATTGGAAACCACGTTGCCATGGGAGAGCGTCGCCCCTTTGGGGAATCCCGTGGTTCCAGACGTATAGAGGATGACGGCGGTTTCGTCCCGATCCAAATCCAACGCCTTGACCGTTTCGGATGCCTCTCCAGCCCACATTTCTAGGGTGGGATTGTCTTTTGCATCTCCCTCGCAAACGAGAACATGAGTCAGGCCCGGATAGTCTTCACGTTTGACGTTGACCAGTAATTCACCCACGGTGCAAAGCATGACACTGCCGGAGTCATTGAGAATGTACTTGAGCTCCCCCGATTTGAGCATCGGATTGACCGACACCGCGACGGCTCCGATTTTCAGGGAGGCAATATAGCATACGATGAATTCGGGAATGTTCGGCAGATACAGGGCGACACGATCCCCCTGTTTGACGCCTTTCTTCTGCATGGTGTCTGCCAGCCGGCCGGCTTGGCTGTTCAATTGGCCATAAGTGATTTCGCGGTCTTCAAAAATGATCGCTGGTTTATCCGGAAAAATACGCGCAGCCTGTTCAACGTTTTGGGTGACGTTCATTTTGTTCCTCCTCTTTCGTTTCGGATTACTGATTCCAATAGACCGTTGTGGGGCATGCCCCATGGCCCGATGGAAGAATAACAAAAATGTTAATATAACAGCAATGTTTGTGCCGAAATCGTAAAACTACATAATATGTTATAATTATACATAATACCGGAAAAGACGATTTGGGTCGGGGGTGCCATGTGTTACCATAGGAAACACATGGCGACGGGTCATCCTACCCCCGATGGCATTTTATTAAAAAAATAACATGAAAAAACTATTGGTTATCAATTGTGCAACAAAAAGAAACAGGTTATCGGACGGTCGGCCGAGGAAGCTTGATCTCACCTTCGGCGAGGGCCGGCGGATAGACGATAACCCGTCGTCCCGGCGCACGCCATTGGATCAGGCAGGCCACGGCCGTTTCGCGGGGAAGGGTACCGAAGATCACCTGATGCCCCTGATTGAAGCGCATCCGGCCCATCGCTCCCAGACGGTCACTTTTTTCCAGTGCCGATACGAGACGGTCCGGATCGACGCTGCCGGTTTCCCGGATGGCCGTGGCCAGCAGGTATACGGCCTCATAGGCCGGCGCCGGTCCATGGCCGGCTTCAATTTCCCGGCCGTAACGCTTGCCGAAGGCATTGTAAAATCGGGTCGCCGGGGAGAATTCTTTTGAGGGGATATTCCCCAGTTCAAAAATGATATTCAATGCACCGCTGACTTGGCCGTTAAAATAACGCCATGCACCGGGTCCCATCATGGGGGAGATGAATCCGCATAAAAGTCCTGGTGTCCGTCTGGTTTTCCATTGGATCACCAACTGTCCGCTATGGGGTGTATCGAAAATAGGCAATATCACCTGGGCGCCTCTCTGGGTGGCCTCCTGCAACCCCTCGGAAAAATCGGACGCCGCATAGGCATAATTACGAATGCCCAGGATTTTCCATTCCGCCCGCTCGAAATACAGTTTGATCAATAACGAGGCGGCGCTGCGTGCCCAGGCCGCGTCCTGGATCATGAGATACACGCGCTGAAAGTCGTAGCGCTGTTTAAGAAAATGCATGGACCCGATGAGCGCATCGGCCAGGTAGCGGGTATTCAAGCCGGTTCTGAAAATATAGCGATATGCCGGGTCTTTCATCACTTTGGATTCCATGGCCGGAGTCATGGCAATGGTTTCGATCATGGGAATCCGGGCGTCGGCGATCACGTCCATGGCTGGCAAGAGCACTTCCGATCGAAACGGACCGACGACCACGGCCCGGACATGCCGGGTTTTCAGAAACGTTTTTAGTCGTGCCAGTGCGTCATCGGCATTCATATGGGGTGCGGAATCCTTGAGATCGATGACCTCGATCTGCAACCGAATCGGTTCGTTATCCAGGTGGATGCCACCGAGGCGATTGATTTCCTCTACCGCCAGACGGGCCGCCATGAGGCTCTCCCTGCCTTCCAGGGTGGTGGTCGAGGTGGCCACGCCAATGATCAGCGGCGCTTGTGCGCGTGCCCTTGGGGCCGTGGCCATGACCATCACGAGCACGATGCAAAGGAGCATCCAAACGACACGTCGGCAGGCATCAACCCAAATCGATGGTCGGCTCGGCCATGGGTGAGAGGCAGTTGTTGACACAACGGGCATGGTTTTTCTATTATTCGACCGCATGTAAAAAATAACCGGAATTCAGTTTTTTCTTTTAAAACAACCCCCAGGGTAACCACGATCAGATGAATGTGCGCTTTTCCATCTCGTTGAAGCTGCTGCTGTTGATCCTGCCGTTGATCTGCCTGCCCATTGCATCGACCGGTTATTTCTCCATACACGCCGCCGTGGACCGCGTCAATCGTCTCGTGCGCCATGAACAGATGTCCAAGGTCAGTGCCGCGGCGGAAAAACTCTCGTATCTCTTCGAAAAGCTGCGTATTGACCTGGAAACCATTACCACGCTGCCGGTCATGGAAGACCATTTTATATCGCGGTCTTTCCGATTGCGAGCCGAAACCGAGTTCAACCGCGAGACGATCACCCGCCTATTTCAGGATTTTATTGACCGCACGCCCTATTACCGCCAGATTCAATATCTGGATGAATTCGGTACCGAGTTGATCCGGGTGGACGCCGATAGCGCGACCGATGCCCCGGGGGACGGCAACGCCTATCCTTTTTTTTCGCAGACCCGCCACCTGATGTCCGGTCAAGTGTTTATTTCCGACGTCGAGGGGGGCAAGAACGGTCGACCGTCGGTCATGCACTGGTCAAAACCGGTTTTTTCGGCCATGCGGGAATTTACCGGTGTCGTGGTCATCGATCTGAATTTCGATCGTATTATCCACATCATAAAAGATATTCATGTCGGTGAAACCGGCTATGCGTTTCTGGCCGATCAGCAGGGGCGCATTGTGGTTCATCCCCGCTTTACACCTTATAGTCACACGCAGCAGAATGTCGCAGAGCCCAGTCTAAAGCAGATGCTTGAGAAGATGATGACCGGCGCCACGTCTTGGGAACAATACCGGTTTGATGGCAAATTGAAGGTCGCCGCCATTTCTCCCATTTCACCGATCGGTTGGTCGATCGCGGTAACCATCCCCACCGCCGAATTCAAAAAAGAGGCTCGTGCCATCCAAAGACGGGTCTTGCAGGTGGTGGGCATGACCCTGGTTATCGCCATCGTCAGCGTGAGTATTCTCAGTTATCTGATTCTGCGGCCGGTGCGCAACCTGGTCGCCGTGACGCACCAGATATCTGCCGATGATTTGAATCAGGAATTGCCGGTTCACTCCCACGACGAACTCGGCGACCTGACCCGCTCCTTTAACCGCATGATCAAGAACCTGGCCCGGACCCAGAACGAATTGGTGCGTTCGGAAAAACTGATTTCCCTGGGTCGGCTGTCGGCCGGCATGGCCCACGAGATCAGAAATCCGCTCAACGCCATCAAAGGGGCGATGGTCCACCTGAAGCGACGGCGACCGGATGATCACCTGGTCCAGGAATACACCCAGCTGGTATCCGAGGAGATCGACCGTCTGAATCATCTGGTGACCGATTTTTTGTATTTTTCAAAGCAGGCCAAACCCAGGCCCGCGCCCACGGATCTGAACCAGTTGATTCTGTCGGTTCAGCAGCTTTTCGCCGAGCAGGCCAAAAAAAGCAATATTCGCTTTACCAACCATCTGGCCGACGGTTTGCCATCGGTACGCTTGGATATGCAGCAAATTGAACAGGTGGTCGTCAATTTGTTGGTCAATGCCATGGATGCCCTGCCGAAAGGAGGGGTGGTGAGCTTCTCGACGGTTTTGCTCCCATCCGCCGATGGCACCGGGGATCGGGTGCGGGTCGAAATCTGCGACGATGGCATCGGCATACCGGAGGCGCATTTGCAGTCCATCTTCGATCCTTTTTTCAGCACCAAAGAGTCGGGGTCCGGCATTGGTCTGCCACTGAGTCTGGGCATCATCGAAAACCATGGCGGTACCTTGGTCGTCAGCTCCAAGCCGTCCCTGGTCACCTTGGCGGCGTTTGAATTGCCCGTTAACAGCCTATTGTTTAGTGAGGAGATCAATCCGTGACCGACAAAACCATCATGGTGGTTGAAGACCGTGGCAACACCCTCAAAGTGATTTCAGCCATTCTGGAAGATGAAGGATACCATGTCTTGAAAGCCACCAGCGGCGGACAGGCCTTGGCGCTGTTCAATGCCAACCCGGCCATTCAGGCGGTGTTGTCCGACCTGAAGATGCCGGGAATGGATGGCCTGGCGCTTTTCCGACAGATGCAGGCCGTTCGCCGTCCACCACCGTTTATCATCATGACCGCCTACGGCACGGTAAAATCCGCGGTTCAAGCCCTCAAGGAAGGGGTGACCAACTATCTGATCAAGCCGTTGGATTATGAAGAACTGGTCATCGTCCTGGAAAAGGCCATTCGTGACTATTCGCTTTCCCAGGAGCTTAAAGCCCTGAAGGCGAGTATCGATCCCCATGAAGCCTTTCACGAAATGATCGGCTCGGACAAGAAAATGATGGAGATCTTCGAGCGCGTACGCATGGTGGGACCCACCGACGCCTCGGTGCTAATCTACGGTGAAACCGGTACGGGCAAGGAACTATTAGCCCGCGCCATCCATCTGGAAAGCCGACGGCATGAGCGCCCCATGGTCTGTATCAATTCGGCGGCGCTGTCGGAAAGCCTGCTCGAGGCCGAACTGTTCGGCTATGTCAAAGGGGCCTTTACCGGCGCCCTGGGGGATCGGCAGGGGCGCTTGGAAACCGCCGACCAGAGTACCCTTTTTTTGGATGAGATCGGTCACATGAGCCTGAAGCTGCAGGCCAAGCTGCTTAGATTTCTGCAGGAAATGAGCTTCGAACCGGTGGGCGGCAGTGTGACCAAGCGCGTGGACGTGCGTGTCATCGCGGCCACCAACCTGGACCTGCAGCAGCGGATCCGCGAAGGCAAGTTTCTCAGCGACCTGCTTTACCGGTTGGAAGTCATGCCCATGCGCCTGCCGCCGCTCAGGCAACGCGACGGGGATATCTGCCTGATCGCCGACTATTTCGTGCGTCGACTGGCCCGGCAATACGACAAACCCGTCGAGGGCATCACCCCGGAAGCGCTCAAGTTGCTGTGCAACTATGAATGGCCCGGTAATATCCGCCAACTGAAGAATGTGATCGCCAGGTCGGTGATCCTTTCCCGGGATACACAACTGGCGGTGGATGATCTGCCCCAGGATATCGTCGGCGACGTCACCGGCAAGGCGCAGTCGGAACGGGCTTGCCTGATCGCTAGCCTGCCACCCGATGGGATCACCTTGCGGGAAATGGAGATCGACCTGATCCGTCGGACCATCGCCCAGTGCGAAAACAATAAGAGCCTGGCCGCCCGGCAACTGGGCATCTCACGTAAAACCCTCTATGAGAAGATTCAGCGCTATGGGCTGGACGGATGATGGCACCCTTATCCGCCGATGCCATACTTCTTCATCTTGCGCCACAGGGTCGTTCGTTCCATGCCCAGGGCCTGGGCCGCCTTGCGGCGGTGGCCCCCGGTTTTCTCCAACGCTTCCAAAATGCGGCGGTGCTCCGGTGTCGGGGAGACTGCGGTGACGATTGGCGGGGGGGATTTGTGGTCGGCCGGTCGCGTGTGCCGGACATATTCGGGCAGGTGGTCGGGGTGGATGACCGCCTCGCGGCAGATGATCAGGGCGTGTTCCAGGATGTTCTCCAGTTCGCGAACGTTGCCCGGGTAGTCGTAGTTGAGCAGAATTTGCATGGCCGCCTTGGAAATGGCCGGCGGGGTCACCCCGCGGGCGGCGCATAGATGGCGGGCAATGTGACGGATCAGCAGTGGAAGGTCGCCCCGGCGGTCTCTGAGCAGGGGCAACTCGATGCGCATGACGTTGAGCCGGTAGTAGAGATCCTCACGGAAAAGGCCCTGGTCCACCAGCGTTCGCAGCTGCCGATTGGTGGCCGAGATGATGCGCACGTCGACTTTCTGGGTGCGGCGCGACCCCAGGGGATAAAACTCGCGATCTTCCAGCACGCGCAACAACTTGGCTTGCAGTGAAAGGGGCAGGTCACCGATTTCATCCAAAAAAATGGTCCCGCTCCCGGCATCGGCAAAGCGTCCGGGCTTGTCCCGATCGGCCCCGGTAAAGGCCCCCTTGGCATAGCCGAAGATTTCCGACTCGATGAGGTGTTCCGGAATGGCCGCGCAGTTGACCTTCACGAACGGGCCGGTGGCGCGCATGCTGGCCGAATGGATGACCTTGGCCAAGAGGTCCTTGCCGGTGCCGGTGGCCCCCTCCACCAGCACGGTGGCATCACTGGGCGCGACGACGGTCACCATCTCGAAGATTTTGCGTACGGCCGGGTCCTTGCCGATCATATCATGAAAAGTGTAGCGATTGCTGATGGCCCGGTTAAGCTGGTGTGCCAGGGTCATGTCATGGAAGGTGGCCAAGCCACCGACGATGATATTCTTCTCATTTTTCAAGGCCATGTAAGTGGCGCGGATGGGAATGTTGACGCCATCCCTGTCGGTCATGTGCCCCTGGCAATTCGTTCGCGCCTTGCCGGTTTCAATGGACTTTTTGAGTAAACAGACGTCTTCGGCTTTTTCGCCGGAGAAGATCCGGGCGCAGGACTGGCCCAGTACCTGGTGCCGGTCATAGCCGGAGATCGTTTCTGCCGCGTGGTTGAAAAAATTGATCAGGCCGCCACGGTTGACGGTAAAGATACCCACGTCCAGGTTGTCCAAAATGATTTTGAGTCGCCGTTCTTCGTAATGCAGCCGGTCGATGAGCTGGGTGATGGGTGAATGGTCCTGCAATATGGTCATGCATCCCACCACCGCCCCCCGGGGATGATAGATGGGCGTCGCCATGCGCGTAATCAAATGACGCTGATTCTCTTCGTCGGTCACCTCCATGTCCGGATCCCGGTGGTGGTCGCCCTCCGGGTGGTCGAGGACGCAGGCCACCGTGCAGGGAACACCGGTGAACACCTCGCGACAGTCCCGGTCGATTACCTCCGACTCCCGCAGGCCCAACAGCCCCTGGGCGCTGAGATTGATGGCCATGATCTGCCGCCGGCTGTCGGCCACGAAAGCGCCGATGTTCAACTCGTCCAGGACCGCCAGCCAGTGATCGCAACGTACGCCCAGCTGGTCATGGGGTGTTCTACCAGCGTTTGTCATGTCTTCCTCCCGTGGTCTTCGAAAGGGCCACCCGCCAGGGGCAATTTGATAGTAAACGTCGCCCCCTGACCCGGCTGGCTGGTGACGGCCAATGTGCCGCCGTGACGGTCGATGATGCCGTAACTGGTGGACAGGCCCAAGCCGATGCCGTACCCTGCCGCCTTGGTGGTGAAAAAGGGCTCGAACAGTTGGCCCATATCCGCCTCACTAATCCCGTGTCCCGTGTCGGCCACGCTAACCACCACGGCCTGGGGATGCGCCTCGACGGTGGTTGTCACGGTGAGTGTCCCGCCACCGGGCATGGCGTCGATGGCGTTGAAAATCAGGTTGAGCAGGCACTGCTGGAGCTGGTTGGCATCCCCGGTGATAGCCGGCAGGCCGTCGGTCGTTTGGGAGACCAGAGAAATATTGCCCAATTCCAGGCGGTGGCGGGCCAGGACGAGGCTGCGCTTGACGACATCGTCCATGGACACCGGTTCCATGGCGATGGGGGATTTGCGCGAAAAAGTCAGCAGGCTGGAAACGATCTTCGAGCAGCGATCGGTTTCGGTCTCGACCAGGGCCAGGTACTCGCCGAACGTTTCCTGGCGGCCGGCCGGCAATGGACCTTTCCTGAAGGCGCGCAACATCAATCGGATATAATTGAGAATCCCGGCCAACGGGTTGTTGATCTCGTGGGCCACGCTGGCGGCCAGGCGCCCCAGGGACATCATCTTGTCCTGGTGCAGCAATTTGGCCTGGTCGGCCATCTCCTGCTGCAGGCGGTGAATGCGGCGCAGGTCCCGGAAAAAACAGACCAGTCCCGAGGGGGTGTCGCCGTCCATCAACAGGCTGGCCGACAGCTGCACCGGCACCGAATGCCGGCGGTGATTCAAAAGCCGCGTTTCGTAAAGCATCAACCGATTGGCGCCACCGTGGCCGGGAGCGGCAAGATCGGCCCGCAGCCTTTCGTATTCGGCGGCGCTGAAAAAGTGATCCAGGGCGACACGTCCGATCACCCGGTCGCGATTCATGCCCAGCATCTGCTCCATGGAATGGTTGAAGGTGACCACCATGTCATCGACATCACAGCCGCAAATCCCGTCCATGGAGCTTTCGATGAGCCGGTCCTGGTAGGCCACGGTCTCTTCCAATTGCCGGGTCGTGTGGTGGAGCCCTTGTTCCAGGTGGCGGGTGTAATCCTGTATCTGCCGGTGTGTCGTGTAGCGTTGGCGCGCCCGCTCCAGGGCCACCAACATGGCGTCGGTGTGGATGGGCTTGGTGATGAAATCCGAGGCGTCCAATTGTAGGGCCCGGATGGCGGTTTCCATTTCACCGAACGCGGTGGCCACGATGACCTGAATATCTGGAAAACGCTGCTTGACGGCCTCGAGCACCTGGAGACCGTCCATGCCGGGCATACGGATGTCGGTGATAACGATCTGCGGGACGAACGCTTCGCATCGTGCCAGTCCCTCGATACCATCGGCGGCCGTTTCCACCCGATACCCCTGGTCCATGAGGGTCATGCGGGTGACCTCGCGGATATCCGCTTCATCGTCGATGATCAGGACGGACCATGGGTCGGGGGTGGTCATGGTGGCCTCATTTTTTGCCTGGCGGTGCAACCGACGGCTATTTTCGCCGCTTGTTTATTTAGTGCCCATCCAGAAATGACCAATTTGCCCGATATCGGCGTTGCGCGAAAAATTTTTATCCTCGGAATATCAACCATATGCCTGTGGTAAAATTTTTCGGGCGCCTTGATCTCATACAAATTTGCCTACTTCTGGATGGGCACTATTTATCCTTGTTATTAAAGGATGGCTAAACCATGCGGCACAGGGACGATCAAGACCCATCATAGAAAATTCGGTGTGGCAGGTCAATGGATTGGCTGGAGGCAACTTAATGTGCGATCAATACATTCATGTTTTCGAGAAAGCTTCTCGTTGCTTGACAGTCCCTTGTAACTCACTATATGTTATTGCATATAGATACCGATCAACGCATATATTCAAAATCATTAGATCCTAATCCGATAGCGCAATTCTGCTTCTGACGTATTTCCTGGGCAACCCTTTCTCTCTGGTTCCATTATTTTTCCGTATTACCGCCGGGTGCACCGCAGGCCCGTTACCGATAGGGGCTTACCACCATGCATCCCCGAATTGTTATTGTTTCCTGCAGCGGCTGTCCGCCGGATTTCATGGCCGATCAGTTAACAGCCAACACTGTTCCGTGGATCCGTGCGGAGCCTGGGATACATGCCATTACCGCCATTGGCCGCCATCGGCCAAGCGTGGTCGTCGTGCACAGCGGGACGGAACCGGAATCGCGCGTGCTGGCGACCATTCACCAAATTAAAAGAAACTATCCGACCATCCCTGTGTATCTAATGGCGCAAAAGAGCAGTGAATCGCTGGCCATCGGTGCATTGAAAGCCGGGGTTGACGATTACTTTAAATATCCGTTCTGCGGAAAAAAATTGCTGGCCAGCATTGAACATCGGCTGAGTCGCCACGCTGGCGGTCTGCGAGACGATGGGGTCGCGGATCGTTTTTCCGGTAAGTTGATCGGAAAAAGCCAAACGATGGTAGAATTAAAGGACCTTCTGGAACGGGTATCGATCGTCGACAGCACGGTGCTGATCACCGGTGAAACCGGCACGGGAAAGGAACTCGCCGCCAGTATCATCCATGAAAGCAGTGCTCGTGGCCGGACGCCCATGGTCAGTGTCAATTGTGCCGCCCTGCCGGATAACCTTGTGGAGAGTGAATTATTTGGCTACCAACGGGGAGCCTTCACCGGTGCGGTGGCCACGACCCGCGGACGTTTCGAACGGGCCCAGCGGGGTACTGTTTTTTTGGATGAGATCGGCGAAATGACGCCCTTTGCCCAGGCCAAAATCCTGAAGGTGATTGAAGATAAACAGGTCTCGCCACTGGGGGGGGGACCCCCGCTTGCTTTGGATTTCAGGTTGATTGCCGCGACGAACCGACTGCCGGAACGCCTGGTCGAAGACGGTGACTTCAGAGCCGACCTTTTCTATCGGCTCAATGTGGTGCGGGTGCACATGCCTAGCCTTCGCGAACACCGGGAAGATATTCCACTGATCGCACAGGATTGCATAAAAGGGTTGAATCGGAAATTCAATCGCCACGTCAAAGGGTTGAACCAGAAAACAGTCGACTTGCTATATCGCTACGAATGGCCGGGTAATGTCCGAGAGTTGATGAATGTTCTCGAAGGTGCTTATGTGAACATGCCGGTTGGAAAAATCGAATATGCCGATCTGCCGCCCTATTTCAAAAACAAACTGGTCGAATATCAGCATGTACCGATCGATGAACGACATCGTATCGTATCGGCCCTGCTGGAGACCAATTGGAACAAAAGCACCGCCGCCAAAAAACTCAACTGGTCCCGCATGACCTTGTATCGCAAGATGGCCAGATACCAAATCGTCGAGAAGCGCTCCCACCGTTCCGGAGAAGTGAACCGTACTTAGTCGGTTGTAACAGTGTAACACTACTTTGTAACAATGCTCGGTTGCTTAGATGTCACTGCATTCGGCATTTTTGAAAATATGACGAATCCCCTGATATCCTATTTCAATCGAATAAAACCAGCCTGCCTTTCACTACTGACCGTTTCTTACTTCTTCCGTTTCATTTCTCTTATGTAACAGAATTGACAGCAAAAATAAGAAAAAAAGCAGATAAACGATCACTAACAAATTTTGGTTTTTAAAGTATTTTCAAAAAGATGAGAAAAAATATCGTTTCGATCGTGAAATGGCGCTCAAATTGCTTTGAGGAGCAACATGAGCCGCCAATTCACGTGGAATATGGAAACGGAAAGGCATGATCAACACCGTTGCCAAGAGCCTGAAGCCAGATGGGCCAATCAGTTCAGGACAGGTTTCCGGGAGCATGTGATCGAACTGGTTTTTTTTCAGAATACAAGTGACAGTGAAAAACGAATAATTGCGAGAATTATCACCAGCCCCGACGATGCAAAAGAATTTGTAGTGAATCTCCAAGAAACCATTGATAGGTATGAAAAGGAATACGGGATCATATCCAATGCTGGTTGAAATACCATGTAAAAAGAACAATAAATCCAAATAGATTTCAAGAACCAAGGCTTTTTATGGCAACATTCCAGGGCATTGCCGCTGTTTCAAATGCAATCGTGCATCTACTACAAAGCCAATATGTCCCGGCTGACTTTGATGGCAATCTACTGGAGTTTCAGGTTTACATTGCTCAGAATTTCCAAAAGCCGATGGACGCGGGAGTGTCGGTGTTGTTGTACCGCATTTACCTGAACCAACACCATCGCATGCCGCCGGGCCGTCGGCTTCCGGACGGTAGCCGGCAGCGCCCCATGCTACCGGTGGATTTGCATTTTTTGATTACGGCCTGGGCGAAGGACGCCTCCCTGCAGCACGCGATTGCGGGCTGGATGATGCGCCTTTTAGAAGATACACCAAGTTTATCTCCAGGGTTACTCAATGCCCGATACCCCAATACATTCGGCCCAGAGGAAACCGTTGAAACCGGAATCACCGAGCTTACCACAGAAGAGCTGTTCCGTATCTGGGAGGTCATCGTCAACAATACTTATCAGATCTCCGTTCCGTATGTTGCTCGCAATGTCAAGATAGAGACCATGGTCTCGGACGGTGAGGGTGAGCCTGTCCAGGAGCGGGTTTGGAATTATAACGAACTGGTGCGGTCATGAAACCCGTTTTTGCAACCTTGCAGCCGCTCGAGCGCATCAGCCGCTACACTCCACTGGGAATACGTTTTTGGGACCCGGCGGCCGCCGCGCCGGTGGTGGATGGTATAGTCGTTACTGCGATGCCACCTGATCGGCCGGACCTATCGATAAAGGCGGAGACAACCGCCTCGGGTATCTTCGCCTTCCACCACCTGCCAGGCATGCGCTCGCTGGTGGTTTCGGACCCTGACTTACCCGCTGGTGCGCACCCGTTCACTTCAAGCCCATTGTTCTCCGGACGCTTTATGGTATCGGTACGCGATCGCCTGAATCGTTTTCAACCTTGCTTGTTCAGTATCGACCTTCCCTATCAAGGGATCTATCCTACCCGCTCAACCGCCAGCCTGCCGGGATTTTACCTCTTCTCAGCGCCCACCCGCAGTCGGACGGCAAACCTTATGGTAGTGAGGGCTCAGATAGTAAAACGAGTAAATTCCGATGTGTCCGAGCGGGCTGCTTTCGCCGTGATGGAAGTGCAGCCACCCACAGGACCCGTATGGCCGGGCATTGCCGATGAGAACGGAAGCATTGCCGTATTCATGCCCCTACCTATTTTCAGCCCACCGCCTCACCAGACTTCACCCCCTTCGCCACCGTCCTCTCCATCCCGGTCGATTGGATGGGATATAACGGTGCGCGTACGATGCGCCTCGCCGCCGCTGGACACGGTCCAAGGGTTCGGCGTGCCTTTGCTCCAAGATACGCTCAATCAGCCGTCGGCCCGGGTCTACACTGATTTCGACGCGCCAGGTCAGCCAATGGCAGAGGTATTAACACGTCTGGTTTTAGGCAGGGCTCTGGTGGTACAAACTGCAGGCCGATCGGAATTATGGATCGAAAGCTAAATTGGATTCTTCTGAAAGGAGAAAAAAGCCATGCCTGAGTATCTATCTCCAGGGGTTTACGTCGAAGAGGTAAGTTTCCGCGCGAAATCGATCGAAGGCGTGAGCACCAGCGTTACCGGCTTCATCGGCCCAACCCGCTATGGGCCCCTCGAGGGCGAGCCTGAGCTGCTGACCAGCTTTACAGATTTCGAACGTATTTTCGGCGGAATCGACCGGTTGCAGTTTGAAGACCAATCGGGTGATGAACATGAAAATTACATGGCTCACTGCGTGCGGGCGTTCTTCGATAATGGCGGGAGCAAGTTGTACGTGGTGCGGACCTACGAACCCAGCGCGCAACCCTTGCCCGGCTCGCTGCCCGATCCGAATGTTGACCGGGCCTTCGCGGTCGCAGATTCACCAGTCACGGTAAGCCTGCGGGCACGCTTTCCGGGCCGGGCAGGCAATATGCGCGTGGTGGTTGCTGTTCGAGCATCGGCGAATGTGCTATCGGAGGGCAGCAATGGCCAACCGGTTGTGCACAGCATCCATGCCAATGACGTTCTTCTGATCCGCGACCGGATCGGATCCCCAGTCGACGATGCGCTGCACTATGAGCTATACGATGTCATTCTGGAAGGAGATGAATTCACATTAGACAGCCCGGCTTCCCCACCGATCAGGGTGGCTGAATTGGACGCTCATACCCAGGAGGTCTATGTCATTACCCTGGGGCTTCGCGTCCGGCGCAATGGTCGGTTCGAAAACGAGGAGGCCTGGAACAACCTCTCACCCAGCCCACATGGCCGTAACTCCGTGTTCAGCCGCTTCACCGATATGCCCGAGTCCCGGGTCCGATATCTTACCGCTCCCTTTGCCTTCGATACAAACCTGACATCGGGGGCTCATTTCATGGAAGCCCTGCTCGGATCGGAAGTGCTGGATAACCTGGTGCTGAGCCTGATGAGCGACGATGAGTTTACCATCGCCAGCCAAATAGTCTCTCCTCCAAGCCCGGACCGGCCGCTTCCGACCGATCTGGAGCGGACCTTTTACCTCACGAACGGAACGGATGGCAACCTACCCACCGCAGAAGCCTACCGCGGACAGGAAGCCCAGCGTGATTTATCCGGCGCCTTTATTGAATCCAGCGGGCTGGAAGCGTTCGCCGACGTGGAGGAAATATCCATGGTGGCGGCTCCCGGTTATTCGACCCGTGAACCCAATTTATCGCTGACGGCGAACAATGCCCGCTGGAGCGCTATCGTCCAGTCGTTGATTACCCATTGCCAGATTCGTATGCGCTACCGGGTGACCCTGCTCGATTCGCCCGACGACATGATTATCTCAGAAGTACGCAGCTTCCGCGGTCAGTTCGATTCCACCCATGCTGCACTGTACTATCCCTGGATTACGGTGATGGATCCGCTTGACCCGGATGGACGGCGCGAAATCAACGTTCCCCCCAGCGGATTCGTGGCCGGGATTTGTGCCCGAACGGATGTGCGCCACGGCGTGTTCAAAGCACCGGCGAACGAGGTCGTACTAGGAGCGATTGGCTTCGAAAAATTGCTCAATAAGGCCCAGCAGGATGTCATCAACCCTGAGGGCATCAACGCGTTCCGCTTTTTCGAAGGGCGCGGCTTCCGCCTGTGGGGCGCCCGAACCATCAGCAGCGATCCGGAATGGAAGTATTTGAGCGTTCGCCGCTATTTCGCCTATCTGGAGCACTCGGTGGATCGCGGCACCCAATGGGCGGTCTTTGAAAACAACAACGCGGCGTTGTGGGCGAATATCCGCAGAACCGTAGAAGGTTTTCTTTTCAATGAATGGCGGAACGGCGCTCTTATGGGAACCAAGCCCGAAGAGGCTTATTTCGTGCGTTGCGATCGGTCGACCATGACCCAAAACGATCTGGACAACGGCCGACTGATCTGCCTGATCGGCGTATCTGTGGTCAAACCGGCCGAATTCGTCATTTTCCGCATCGGGCAATGGACGGCGGATGCAAAATCATAACCTTTTGTATTCATAGACATTGCGAGTCCCGGTCGCCACGTATTCACGTATCGACTCGCTTGATGACGAAACCCGGTGCTTATAATAAGGAGGGCTTATGGCAACCTTTCGGGATAACCCCTACGGCTCCTTTAACTTCCGCGTCACCGTGGATCGGTTTGGCGCTGCCGAGTCCGTGCAGGCGGGCTTCCAGGAGATCAGCGGAATGGGAATCGAGGTGACAGTGGCAGAGTACCGTAACGGCAATGAAAAGGAGAATCACGTCCGCAAGATCCCCGGTGTATATAAGGTCACCGATGTTACCTTGAAGCGTGGCGTGATCGGCACGCTGGATTTCTTCGACTGGATTCGTGAAACCCGCGAGGGTGATCAAAGCATCCGCCGCAACGTCGTAATCGAATTAATGGATGAAACCGGCATAAACCCGGTTATCACCTGGAACCTGGCCAACGCCCTGCCCATGAAGTACACCGCCCCTACGCTGAACGCGAAGGGCGGCACCGATGTGGCAATTGAAGAACTGGTACTTTGCTGCGAAAGCCTGAAGATGGAATAAGGCGCTTTTCCGACTATGCGAAATGTCATCGAAAATTTGCGCGTACCCGGCGTCTATTTCCTGCCCCCACCTGAGGCTGCCGCGGCTGCGCTGCCTCCGCTGGACGTAGCCGCATTCGTGGGGTTCGCAGAACGCGGCCCGTTGAACCTGCCCGTTCCCATTGATGATCCCGGTATGTATTCGGCAATTTTTGGTGGGGACCTCCTGGCATTGGCCGTTGAGCGCAGTGCACAGCAGGCGGCAGCTTCCCCGCCGTCCGGATCGAACGGTAACGACCGGTATGGTACCAGCGGGAGGGTGGTGTACGCCAACCTCCCTCGCGCAGTGAGGGATTTTTTCGTTAACGGCGGTCGGCGCTGCTATGTAGTGCGTGTCGCCGGGCGGAAGGCGCGTGCAGCTCGCTTCCGAATCCCCGGTATGGTGGCCTTGAGGGGCTCGACCATTCCAGCCCGACTGGGGAGCATTGCTGCCGCGTCCCCGGGAGCCTGGGGCGGCAGACTTCGCCTGGCCACCCGTCTGCGGACCTCTCCTTTGCGAGCATCCGGCTTTTCCTGGATCGAGCATTCCTCGGGTCCTGGGCAACTTTCCGTGCAGCAAGCGATCTTATCACGTATGGGCATTCAGCCTGGAGACGTCTTGAGGCTAAACATGGATGACGGTAGCCGATGGATGATGCAAGTAAAGGAAAGCAGCAGCGGGGTGTACGATGCCGCACACTCCCCGGAAAATCTCGGCTTGAGCGTTGGGCAAGTATACCGCCTGTGGGAAACCCCTGCGGGGAGTCCACCTTCACATCCCGTAACCGCCAGCCGCCTGACGATCGATGGCCTCCAACAGATCGAACCACCTGGATCGCTGGACTTCCATTCTGGACAGGTGAGGATTACGCTCTCTGAGGGCAGTCTGGAGCAGGTGCGGTTGGGTGATATTCTGCTGCTCAAAATGGACGACGGCCGGCAAGTACTCTTTCCTGTGGAAGCGTTGGAGGCGGGGCACGCAACCGGCGGCTCGCCCCTTTCCCCCCCTAATCCTTTTTATCTGGCGACGGGTTCCGGCCTGCTGCAGTTACTGCCTGACGAACACCCTGACGCAGCAGTCACGATTACGTCGGTCGAACGCTTGCGCTTCGATTTACTGCCCTGCTTGGGTGACCAGCGCCTTCCGGTTGTAACAGACCTATCATTCAATCTTGGAGGGGAAAGATTCTGGGGTGAAGCGCTACTTTCCGAAACGGCGTTGCACCGTTCGGCACCAACGGGTGGAAGCGTCGCGGACCGTCTGAGAGGAGGAGAACTCTGGGGCAGCACCGCAGTAGAGACGAAACACACGTCCGGGACCGGTGCGCCGGTTACCGCTCGTTGGTTTCGCCATGTGACCTGGGACGCATACGGCCTGGCCCCGCCGGACTACTTCCAGACGTTACCGGATACGCTTTTGTGTCTATCTCCCGATACCGTTGCGGTACTGTCCGGACTGCTTGCCCCCCTGGGAAGCGATGTGGCCCTGGATTACAACGCGGCCACAACCGATATGCGTGCAGCCTATCAGACAATTTCAGAAGAACCCGGTTTGACTTACCTGCCGCTCGGCATGCCGCTTTTTTTTGACGAGAGCGATACGCGCCAGTTCATCGAACCGGAACAGGACTGGGAGGGAAGGGATGGTCTCGAGGTCTTCACAACTGAGATGTTTTTGGACCCACGTTTGTCTCCGCCCGGAGGAGCCGGCGCAACCGGTTCCGGGGAAAGCGCTCGTACGCTGATGGCGAACGCTCTGAACCTTAATGCGATCCAAGGCCGCCGGTTATGCGGATTACACAGTCTTCTATTCGTGGATGAAGTGGCGATAATCAGCGTACCCGACGCGCCCCATCGGCAATGGGAGGTGCTCGAAGCCCAGCCTACCCCATTGCCTTCCAGACCCGGCGTCCCGGAACAGGATCTACCCTGTCCGCCCGAAATAAACTTTTGCCAGTGCGATCAGCCGCCGAAAGTATTTCGGGTCGAACCATTCCATGCCCTGCTGGGGCAGGAGACCCCGGTAACGGTGCACGGGGAGAGGTTTACCGGCAGTTTGGAGACACGTGTATTTTTCGGTTCGCAGTCCGCGAGCCGGGTAAAAGTCATCGACAGGGGCGCGTTATCCTGCCTGACGCCTGGCGGATTGACAACCGGAACAGTCAGCGTGCGGGTCGAAAACGAGAACGGTGCCGGGGATCTGAGTGAAGCATTCATTTACGGGACCACCGCCTTTGGGTTGGATCCCAACCGGGCGGCCTTGCCGGTTATCAACCTGGACGCACCCGTGCAGGAAGCGGCAAATGAGCCCTTTCTCCTCCTTCACCAGGCGCTCCTATATTTTTGTCAGGCGCGGGGCGATTGTTTGGCGATCCTGAACCTGCCGCGGCAATATGAACGGCGGCACTGCCTGGACTGGCAGGATGCGTTTCGCCTGAGGCTGGGGCTGCCACCCATTAATTTGCTGGCGCCGGAGGGGCGTGCTTCCGAAGAACTGGGCGAAATCGCCGATTTCTCCTTTGCCGCGATCTACCATCCCTGGTTGTCCGTTGTCCAATCCGGGCCTCAGGGCGCAGTGCGTGATGTTCCACCAGATGGCGCCGTCTGCGGGTTGATTGCTGCAAGAGAGCGGCAGCGCGGCGTATGGGTGGCCCCAGCCAACATGTGTATCCGGGAAGTGGTGGGGATTCAGCCTGATTTTTCGGACGAGGATTGGGCGGTTCTATTCTCACGGCGGTTCAACCTGATCCGCCGTGAGCCGAACAATTTTCGGCCTATGTCGGCTCACACGCTGAGCGATCATCGCGATCTTTCTCAGATTTCGGTCCGGCGGCTGATGATACTGCTTCGAAAAGTAACCTGGCGAATGGGGATGGATTACGTATTTGAAGTGAACCATGAACGTTTCCGGGAAGGGGTTCGCGTGGTTCTGGAAGACCTGCTGCGGAACCTTTTCAGCCGCGGCGCCTTCAGCGGCGTAAGCCCGGACCAGGCCTTTCGGGTCATCACCGACGCGCGCGTGAACCCACCCCAAAATGTGGACCAGGGCCGGTTCGTGGTCGTGATCCAGGTCGCGCCTTCCCAGCCGATGGAGTTCATCACGGTGCAGTTGATCCGGGCAGGCGAGGCGATCCAGGTATCGGTCAGGTAGCGTAAGGCAGGTGAAGTATGGCAAACGAGGAATATCCGTTCAATACGTTCAACTTCCACATTCAGCTCAATATTGCCAATGCCTCCGCATTGGGGCTGACCAGCCCGCTATGCGATATGGAATTCGCCGAGTTGGAAGGATTGGAAATGAGCATGGAGCCAAAGACCGTGCGGGAGGGCGGTAACAATACCGAGCAGGTGAACTTGGTCGGTCCGGTGACATTTAGCCACCTGACCTTGAAACGCGGCATGACCTCCAATCTGGATGTGTGGAAATGGTTTGCATCCGCTACCGGCAACACAGCCCGTAGCACGCGCGCCAGCGGTACGATATTGGTCAAGGACGCCCAGGGCACCAACCGGGTGCGTTTCAATCTCTATGGTTGCCTGCCGATCAAGGTTAAGGCACCCGCCTTGAATGCCAAGGACGGCGGCGTGGCGATCGAGGAGTGTCAGATCGCTTACAACGCATTTACCATCGAATCGCCTTGAAAGAGATCTTATGGTTGCCAAAGCCAAGCTCGTCGAAATTCAATGGGATGCCGATCAGAGACAGGCGACCCCTGCCGACAACGGCAAGACGGTGGATATCCAGTTCAACCCCGAATCTCTGAGAGTCACTTATGCAAATCAAAACCGGGGTGGGGATCAGCCGGGGGGCAGTGGACGGCAGTTTATCGGCAGCAGCAGCTCCAAGTTGACCTTGGAACTCCTGTTTGACACCACCGAAGTGCTTGATACTTCGGGTGATCGGAATGACGTGCGCAAGAAAACCGAAAGCGTTGCATACTTCCTCAAACCGAAAACGCCTCAGGGAGGAGGTAACCGAAGCAATCGGGTGCCCCCCGGAGTCAGCTTCGAATGGGGGACTTTTATCTTCCGGGGAGTGGTGGAATCAATGGACGAAACACTCGATTATTTCTCGGAGCAGGGTGTGCCAATGCGGGCGACCATTTCTCTGACCATTGCGCGGCAGGAGATCGAATTTTTGTTTGGAAGTCCGGGCCAGCCGGGTGGGGCCGCAACACCCGCCGCACCCGGTACACCGGCTCCAGGAGCCGTTCCGATGGCACCTGCCCAGGACGGTGACAGCGTGCAGCAGATGGCCGGCCGGGAAGGACGCAGTGATGATTGGAAGGCGATTGCGGCGGCAAACGGCATCGAAAACCCGTTGCGTTTGAACGCTGGAGCCTTGCTCCATATGAGTGCCGAGGCGAGCGTGGGTCTGTCAACCGGTGCTTCAATCGGCACCGCTGCCGGCGCTTTCGCTTCGATCGGCGCGGGCGGCTCAACCGGGGCATTAGTTGGCGCTGGAGGAACAGCGGCCCTTGGGGCGGCAGCGGGCGTGAACGCCGGCGGGCAGGCAGGTTTCTCCGCTGGCTTGGGCGGCGGCCTTGGATTCAATGACGGTGCGGGCGCCAGCGCTTCTGCCGGGGGGGATGCGTCGGCAGGAGGCGGGGGGTCGCTTGGCGCAGGGACCTCCGCCGGCGCCTCGTTGGGCGGAAGCGTCTCTCTTGGCGCTGGAGCGTCCGCGGGCGTTTCCCTTAACGCTGGAGCAGGCTTATCTTTAGAGGCCGGTGCGTCGGCAGGGGCATCGACTTTATTGGATTTTGAATAAACGGCACCTCGGAGCTGCTGCCGCAACAGAAAGGGTTATGGGTTATGCCGATCATCATCAACGAGTTTGAGATCATCGCGCCGCAAGCTGACCCGTCTGGGGGGAGGATCGCTTCCCAACAGGGAAGTCGCAACTCGGATACCGGGGCGGAGCAGAATGGACGATCCGAACCACTGCGCCCGGAGGACGTCGAGCGCATTCTACGGCACTGCTACCTTCGCCGTGCTCGACTATGGGCCGATTGAGGGAGACCGATGGCGACTGAAAGTGCTCGTTCCGCCTATTACGCGTCGCGGCCGCGCATCCGCATCGACGGCCGGTTTGTCGCCGAGCTGGGTGACAGCCTGCTGCAAACCCTGGTCGTGGAGGAATCGACGCTGGGATTGTTTCGTTGCGAAGCCTCCTTCCTCAATTGGGGACCGAGTAGACAGGAGGTGGACTTTTTGTTTTTTGACCGGCAGATGCTGGATTTCGGAAAGACCTTTTCGGTTGAGTTCGGGCCGCCTGGGGAAGCCGGACCGACCTTCGCCGGCCGGATTAGTGGCCTGGAAGCCAATTTCCCTTCCGGTCGGGATCCCGAGTTTCTGATATTGGCGGAGGACCGATTCCAGGAATTGCGCATGGCGCGCCATACCCGAAGCTTTGAAGATATGAGCGACGCTGATGCCATCCGCCAGGTCGTTTCCCAGCACGGCCTGACCGCCGTAGTGGACATAGACGGCCCCACGCACAGCATTCTGGCCCAGGTGAACCAGAGTGATCTGGCCTTCTTACGCGAACGCGCCGTAGCAATGGATGCCGAGCTTTGGATTGATAATCGCACATTCTATGTTCAGGGTCGTAGCAGGCGATCGTCAGGCAGCGTGTCATTTACCTACGGAAAAGACCTGCTAGAATTCAGCGTGCTGGCCGACTTGGCACATCAGAGCACCGCAGTCCAGGTGACGGGGTGGGATGTCGGTGCCAAAGCGCCAATTGAAGCGGCGGCCGGGGTTAGCACCATTCAGGCGGAGCTTGGCGGCAGGCGCGCCGGAAGCACGGTATTGGAGGCGTTGTCTCCCTGTGTCGAACGCAACGCCGCCTCGGTACCGCTTTCACGGACAGAGGCGCAAAAGCTTGCCGAATCCCGCTTTCGGCGCCAGGCGCGCGGTTTTGTCCGCGGCCAGGGGACAGTGGACGGCTGCGTGCGTCTGCGGGTGGGGACAACCGTGGAATTGATGAAAATAGGCCCCTTTTTCGAAGGGCCCTACTACGTCACCTTGGCCAGGCATACATTTGATGTGCTGAACGGATACCGCACTGCGTTTTTCGCTGAACGTCCCGGGATAGGAGGCTGATAGTGGATGGAGCAAACATGATGGGGGCGTGTGATCTGGCTCTGGGACGGCAGGCGGAAGAACGCAAACGGTTATGGGGCGTTTACCCGGCAACCGTTCAGAGCGTCACCGACCCCGACCAGCAAGGCCGGGTGAAGGTGCGTCTGCCCTGGTCTCCCGATGCCGATGCCGGGTACGAAGCCTGGGCACGCCTGGCAACCCTGATGGCCGGCAATAATCGCGGTTCCTGGTTCATCCCGGATGTGGGCGATGAGGTTCTTGTGGCCTTCGAAGGAGGTGACGCCCGCCGTCCCTACGTGGTCGGCGCCCTGTGGAACGGTCAGGACAACCCGCCCGAGACCATGGACACAGCCGGGCAAAACAACAAAAAGGTCATCGTCAGCCGCCAAAACATCCGCATCATTATGGACGACACCGACGGTCAGGTCTCGGTCACAATTCAGACCCCCGGCGGGCAAGAGGTCGTGCTCAAAGATACGCCCGCATCGGTGGAGCTGACGGATAGCAACGGGAATACAATCAAAATGGAAAGTGCCGGGATCACCCTGCAGACTCCCATGAAGCTGTCCATCCAGGCCAGTACGGTGGACGTTTCAGCCGGAATGGTCAAGGTGGACGCCGGTATGTCGCAGTTCAGCGGTGTCGTCAAATCAGACACGCTGATAACAAATTCAGTGGTCAGCGCCTCCTACACTCCCGGCGCGGGGAATATATGGTGATATGACACACGTTCACGATTGGACCGTACCTTCACCCTTCTGGGAATCGGAAAGCTTGCACAGGATCGATTTCTTTCGTCCGGCGCTGTTCGAGTATCGCTCGGATGATTTTATGGATATTTTCATGGAAGCGGCGGCTGACCACAGTCCGACGCTGTTGCAAGCTGCCCGCCTGCAGCCTCCACTTCCGGTCAACGGCACCCTTCCTCCGGTGCGCCTGTTCCAGCCCGCCCACGGCTGCTTCTACCTGGCGGCCGCTTCCCTATGCTGTCGTCTGCCGGGTTTTCCCAGCCGGACGGTACGAACCCTGGAAGGCGAGAGTGCTTTGTTCGTGGTGCGCAAGCTCTCAGGGGGCGAGGAGTACGCCTGGGTTGTTACCGACAATCAAAGGACCTGGCAACCGGTTGGCGGTTCGGGCCGCACCCTCGTGAACGGTGAGGAACGTCGACCGGCCTTTCCTGTATTAACTTCCGACGGCCGCTCTCTATATGCGGGATATCTGCCGGCGAGCAACAGCGAAACATACAATGTCCCGGCCGGCCAGCTGGTTGTGGATGGAAAACCGCTGGATCTGCCCATCGAGGAACTGAAATCACGCTTCACCGAACAGCTGCCCGGGTTGGTGGAATTGCCGGTCACGCCGGTTAACATCGCCTTGAATACTTCCGTCTATTTGCTGCTTGACCTGTGGGAATACTTCGATGTCTACTTGCCCGATGTTGCTGTCGCGCTGCGGGATGACCTGAATGCCACCTTCAGCGGACCCAAGGCAGCAGAAAGACTGGACCTGATGAGCACCCTAAAGACGCAGATCGTCAGCGGCACCCTGACCCTGGCGGCCGCGCTGCAGAAAGCGGCTTGCAATCAGGATAGATTAAACGCGCCGGGCGGCGGCTCGCTGGACCAGATTGGGTTTACCAATGGCTATAACCTGGCCAATTCGTTTGCCGTTCAAAGCGGTGCACAAACGTTGGTCAATAAAGTGAAAGCCGCCCTCGCGGATGAGAAACCGGGCCTGACGCTGCCTGGGAATCTGGATCCTTCGAGTGATGTTTGCTACATCCTGCGTTTCATCTACGAACGTCCTCAGTGCGATCCGACTCGCGTAATCGTCAGCCTGCCCAGCCAGCCTTTTGTATTTGCGCCCTTTTTCGACCCGGACGCCCCGGCCCGCCCCGTGCGCATTACGCTGCCGAACGATGTCAGCATCGCCGGCCTGCGCAAGTTCAAAAAAGGCGTGAGCTTCATCATGTCCGACGCCATGCGAAAGAAAATGAAACGTCTGGTCGGCAGGGAGGATACCTTTCTGGATGATCAGCAGCTCAATCAGGAGGATGACGACTCTCTCGCCTTTGTTTGTTCCTTTTCGATCCAGATCATCTTCATCGTCGCCTTTATGCTGCTATTGATGTTCGTGGTGATCTTCAACCTGATCTTTTGGTGGCTGCCTTTTTTCAGGATTTGCCTGCCGGTCCCCAAGAGCCTTTTTCCGGAGTAACGCCATGAGTCTTGATAAAACCGCCCACCGCCTGACCCGACAGCCGTCTCTCTTTGGACAGGGCATGGCGTTTCCTCCCCGGGTGGATGCCGACGGACGTTTGGCCTGGTCCTATGGCGAAGAGAACGTGCGTCAGTGCATCCGCGCTCTGCTGCTCACCGAGCCGGGTGAGCGCCTGATGCGGGAGGCGTTCGGATGCGGCCTGCGCCGTTTTCTGTTCGAACCCAACACCGTCACCACCCGCCAGTTGATCCGCGAGCGGGTCAGCCGGGCGATAGCGCGCTGGGAACCGCGGGTAACCGTTGAAGAAGTTAAGGTTGATCCCGATTCCGTCGAGCCCCGGGTGGTCCACCTGACGATTCTGTTCCGTCTCACAGCAACCCGTGCCCTGGAAACGCTGGGACTGAGTTTGCAACTGGGAGGCTAAGCCAATGCCGATCCTTGAACCTGTTCTGGACGATCGCAATTACGAACAAATCCTTGAAGAGGCGCTGCGCCGTATTCCGGTCTATACCCCTGAGTGGACCAACTACGGGATTGAGAGCGACCCCGGGGTCACGATTGTCCAGTTATTCGCCTTCCTGACCGAAAGTCTGCTCTACCGCGCCAATCAGGTCCCAAAGCTCAACCGCTTGAAATTTCTGCAATTGCTCAATTTAAAACTACTGCCAGCCGCCTCAGCATCCGGGCTGGTGGCCATCAGCAATGAACGCGGACCGGTGGCGCAACTGATCCTCGAACAGGGAGTGGTGGTTTCCGCGGGCAACGTACCGTTCATTACCCGTGATGCGGTGAACGTGCTGCCGGTGCAATGCCTGACATACTACAAACAGCCGATTTCAAGCAACGACCCTCGGTATGAATCCCATCGCGTCAAGTACGAGGCGATACTGGCGGCGCAGCTTGCCGAGCAGGCCGACGAAGAAGGGGTATCCTTCCCGGCAAGCGGCGAGTTTGAAGCATTGGGCGTGCAGCCTGGGTTTTACGAGCCGGTCCAGATGACCCTGCCCACGCCCAGTGATCCAAGCCCGGCGTTGGACCTGGAGAGCCAGCCATTGGATCGGGCTTTGTATATAGCCCTGCTTGCTCCCCAGGGGGTCGATCGTGACTTGGTCCGCCAAACCCTGGCAAACGCCACCTTGTCCATCGGCATCATTCCAGCTGCCAGTGGTGACATATCTGCACTATCGACCCAGCAGACAACCACCAGCCAGGAGCCCAGCGCGGGCCTGGTGTTTGAAATTCCCGATGCATCGGCACTGGACGCCCAGGGACGTCCCTTGGCGCGGTACAACAGACTGCAGACAAGCCAGAGCGCCGATGTCCTTTCCGCCTCCGGAATCGTGCAGGTGGCGCTGCCTGCAGCGGACCGGTTGCAGACCTGGTGTTTTGATGAACCCATGGAAGAAGGCACCGAGGATTTCCCCCCCCGCATCGAAGACGAACAGTTACAGGTGCGTTTGGTGACCTGGATCCGAATACGGCTGCCACAGGTCCAGTCCGACACCATACCTGAGGCTGCCGGCCGGGACTACCGACTGACCTGGGTTGGGATCAACGCCGTGCGGGTGGTACAGGCCGTGCCCGTGCTCAATGAATATCTCGGCCTGGGCAGCGGTGAGCCGGATCAGATGGTGACGCTCGCCAATCTGCCCCCCCTGCCGTCGTCCATGCGTCTATCCGTCGAGGGGTTACCCGATCAAGGGGGCAGGGCGACCTGGGAGCTGTGGCGACTGACCGACGACCTCCTTTCTGCAGGATCCGATGAGCGGGTTTTTACCCTGGATCCCGAGGTGGGCGCCATCCGCTTCGGCGACGGGCTGCACGGCTACCGGCCGCCCTTTGGCAGGCGTATTCTGGCAAGTTACGAATACGGCGGGGGCCCCCAGGGAAATGTGGGCATTGGAGCGATCAAGACCAGCCGGGACACCCGCCTGCAAGGGGGCTACATCATCGCCAATCCGGTACCCACCACAGGCGGGACCACGGGCGAGACCCCGAACGATGGTGAGCGGCGCATCCCTCTGGTGCTGCGCCATCGCGACCGCCTGGTGACGCAGCAGGATTTCAGGGATATCGCCCGCCGGACTCCGGGAGTCAGCGTAGGCCGCGTAGAGGCGCTGCCTCTGTTTTTGCCCGCTGATCCAGACCTGGAGGCACCAGGGGTGGTTACGGTGATGGTGATCCCGGGCAGCGACCCGGTGAGGCCTCTCTGGCCCGTTCCGGATCGGAATTTTCTGCGCAGGGTGTGCGAACATCTGGACCCCCGTCGCCTGGTTACCACGGAAATTTACGTCCGTGGGCCGGATTACCTGTCTGTCTATGTTTCGGTGGGCATTCACGTTAAAGCCGGTTTCTTCCCGGATGAAGTGGAGCGGGCGGTCGAGAACCAGCTTCAATTGTACCTTTCGGCTCTATCTCCCTACGGACCGGAGGGCGCCGGCTGGCCGCTGAAAAAATCCTTGCAGCGCAAGGACCTGGAAGCGATGGCGACGCGCGTTCCCGGCGTGGCCTACGTTGAATCGCTGGCTATGGGGGTAAAAAGCCTTCAGGACACCTCTGATTATGGGATCAGCGGACTGCAGTTGCCCTATCTTGTCGGTATAAGCGCCCGACAGGGAAGCGCCGAGACGCTCGAATCGGTCTTTGCTCCTGCGGGCGAGGCGCCCAGCGTCACCAAAATCGTACCCATTCCGGTCAGCCGGTCCACTTGTTAAGGACGCGACGCAAATGGATGTCAATAATACCCGTTTCCATCTGATCATCGGTGCTCAGGATTGGGCCGGGATGCGTGATGAGAGCGAAGCATCGGGAAGTTTTGAATGGGATGGCAATCGTTTCGTCCAGTTGAAGCGGCTCCCGCAGCGATTTCCGCGCGGCCGCCGATCGCAACCGCTCCGTCCGGAGGATCGCCGCGGAGCGGCACCCGACCGCTTCGGTTCCTGGTACTGGATCGGCGAGAACCGACAGGAAATCTGGCGGGCTGCAGCCGGAACACGCCGGCCGCACCTTTACTGGCAGGCGTCACCCGTGTCTTCTAAGGTCCGGGGTGATTTTCAGCCGGTCCAAATCCATCCAGACCCACCCGACCTGGCCGGTCTGACGGTTACGGCACACCATTATCTACTGGTCGGGAGCATGGATCCGACCGGGCTGTTCATCTTCGATCTGCACAGCGGGGGAGAACCGCTTCTGTTGAGCTTTCCGCCGGGTTTCACGCCGTTCGACATTACCGCCACCAACGACGGTGGCGCATGGATCCTGGAACGTAATTGCGGTGGCATCCTCTGGCGGGTCGACCGGTATTTCAGCATCTGTCCACCGGACCAATCCGTACTGCCCGTGGTCCATCCCCCGTTTCCCGCCTTCCAGCCCGAGGGCCGGGCAGACGAAGCAATGGCATCGCCCGTTGCGCCGATCCAAGGCTTTCCCCTGTTAGCTGACGATCCTCGCAGCGTCGAAAGTCTGCCGGACGGCAGTCTGCTGATCCTGGATGCACCTGCCGCTGCGGGGGCAAGTTCGCGTCTTCGTCATTATTGCTTCGGGGAGGATGAGGCCCCCTATCTCTCTTCCACCCAGGAACTGCCCGCCCTTCCGGGAACGGCGACCGACCCTGTGGTGGGGCACGACTTTGTCTGCCAGCCGAACCAAAAACGTCTGCTCGTGGTGGAATGTGACGGTAACCAGGCATTCGCCTACCGCATGCCTTCGTGGAAGCCGGGGCAATTGTTGGGTCCCCTTGAGCCGATGGCGGACTACCTGCCGATGCATTATTATGGAACCCGGGCCATTGTGGCGGCGGCTCGCTGCGAAAGCGGTCCGGACCGGCAGAAGGCCGTCTACTATGATGTGACCCCCACCGTTGCCGACCGTGATCAATGTACCTGCTGGGTCGCCTTGCAGGAGATCGACCAGCCCCTTTATGCCCGATTAGCGGTAATGACCACCCCCCTGCTTGACGGACACCAGCAGGCGTGCACTTGGCATCGACTATTGCTTGATGCCTGCATCCCCGCTGAGACCGATATCCGGGTGGAAAGCCGGGCCGGGGATGATCCCGAACTGCTGGAAGAACAGCCTTTCCAGCCCGAGCCATCCCTTTATCAGCGCCGGGCAGGGGCTGAGGTTCCGTATTATCAGCCTTTCCCGGGCGATCCGGTGGATCGGCGCGGCACCTGGGAATTGCTCTTCCAACGGGCGACGGGACGGTTCCTGCAGATCCGCCTGACCCTTAGCGGAAACGGGCGCACCACACCTCGAATCCAGGCGCTCAGGGCCTGGTACCCGCGTTTTTCCTATCTGGACCATTACCTTCCGGCAAGCTACCGCGAGGAGCCTGATTCGGCCTGGTTTGTGGAGCGCCTGTTGGCGAACTTCGAAGGATTTTACAGCGAAATCGAAGGAAAGATTGTCGAGGCAACGCAATTGATCGATCCGCGCACCGCCCCGCAGGAAGCCCTAGATTGGCTAGAACGCTGGTTGGGCTTGGTTCTGGATCCATTGTGGGCGCAGTTGCAGGAAAATCGGATCAGGTCCGGCGCCGTTTATCAGGAAATCCTGGAACCGCTGGCCCTTGAACGCATACCCGACCGGCGTCGACTGATGATCCGTTTCGCCATGCGGCTGTATGCCAAGCGAGGCACCGTAGATGGCCTGCGCTTTGCCTTGATGTTGTTTTTGGATCCCTGCCTGGAAATTTTTATGCAGCGGCTGAAAGAGGCTGCCCGGGTGTCGGATCCGAATCTGAGGGCTGAGCTTGCGCAACTGGGACTACCGTACCCGACCCCGACAACGAGCGAGACGGACCTCGAAGAGATCCTGTACCGGTTTGTGCTTAAATCGCCCCGCCACCAGCGGGTGCGCATAGTGGAACGTTGGCAGGCACGACAGGGGACATCTCTGACTGCCGGCGATCCCACCCGGGTTGAAGCGCCCCTGGCGCAAGAAGAAAATCTGCAGGCGGATATCCGCGCCGCCGCCCACCGTTTTTCGGTGCTGGTACCCGAGGATCTCTCACAGATCGAAACAGATATGGTCGAGCGCATTGTTCTGTTGGAAAAACCGGCACACACGGCCTTCGATGTCCGCCGCTTCTGGGATTACTTCCGGGTGGGGGAAGCCCGGCTCGGAATCGACACCGCCTTGGGTGATGAGAGTCGCTTCCTGCCGATTATCCTGGGGCGCGACTACCTCTCCGAGGGGTATCTGGAATCCGCCTATCCGATGGATGTGACCGGACGAACGGTCATCGATCGCGATGCTTTAGGAAACTTGGTTCTATAGTGTTTAAGATAATATTTTTGGTAAGGCCAGAGGGAGAAAGGTGTATAAACACTACCGCGATGACCGATAACGCAGCCCAGAAACATTATATTGAATGCTATATGATGGAGGTGAGCGCATGAGTAACTGCATTCCTGCTTCCAGCACGAGCACACCATTAAAGCCCAACAAGCGGGTGAACTACGAATATGGTATGGTGCTGGGCGTCACGGATTTCCGCCAGGAACAGGGTCATTTGGAATGGAAAAATCAGCTCAGCAATCGGCTGCTGCATGGGTATGGCACGGTATCGGGGCTCCAGGTGACTCAGGAGCCCGTCACCAACCCCGAGGACATCCAGATCCGTATCAAACCGGGCTATGCCATCAGCCCCCATGGGCGATGGATATGGCTGGAAAACGACTTGTGCGCCCGATTGGGGGAGTGGCTCAGTGACCATGCGGTGGATATCAGTCCGCCGGCCGGTGCAGGTGAGCACACGCTCTATATCACGCTATGTTACGATGAATGCCCAACGGATCTGGTACCGGTAGCCGGGAAAGCTTGTGCCGACGACCAGGATACCCAGGTGGCCGGGCGTACCCTGGAAACCTGCCATGCAGAATTTACCTGGGAAAAACCGGATCAGCCGGCGGAAGCCATGATGCGCCTGTTTGGGGGGATTCTGCAGCGGGTGCTGATTTTTCCAGATGACCTCTCGCTTTCACCGCCCGAATCGCCCCCGTCCGGATCCCCTCCGCTTTCGGATGAAAGCGACGTGATGATTCAGGCGGTGCGCGATCTGATCCCGGGGGGGAGCCCGCCGACCGCCAGCCCGCCCTTGGAGAGCCCGCCGGCCGAGGATCGAATACTTCTGTCCGCGTCCACCGCCTGCGAGACCATCCGCCGCGCCCTGGCCATATGGGTCACGGAAGTCTATCCTGCCTTTCATCCGGCCAGTTTCGGTGAGTATCGCGCCGAAACACCGGAATGCATCCTGCTGGACTGTATTCATTTCTATCTGGATAGTGACGGCAACCTGATACTGGAAAGTGTGGTGATCGAACCCTGTGACCGGCCGGTACTGGTCCCCGACCGCTTGAAACAGGAGTTGTTCTGTATGATCGGGGGGGCGCAGGAAGGCCAGACCGGACCGGCAGGGACTACGGGCCCAATGGGCGCCTCCGGGCCAACAGGGCCAAGCGGCGCGACCGGCGCTTCGGGTCCCACGGGTCCGACCGGTGTCGGATCAATCGGACCATCCGGGCCAACAGGGCCAAGCGGTGCGACTGGAGCTACGGGTCCCACAAGTCCCAGCGTTGCTCTGGAGATGATTGAAGGGAGAGTAGAAATGTTGCCAGGGTTTAGGCCGTTACCCCAATTCTCTACTGTCTTTTCTGATATAATTTCCATTGATTCTGAAAATATTAGGGATTGTCCTCCCATCACGTTGAACGTATGTTCTTCGAATTTATTAGACGGTCTCATAGCAGATCGTGAAAAAGTGCCACCGCACGAACCTGGGGAACCCGGAGAATACCCAAATGTTGCGCTCACAGCTCACTATCTGGATAGCAAGCGTTTCCGCATTGCCGCAACTAATTTATCCACCATGCCATTTGAACAGCTTGCTGTGCAGTGGTGGGTATTTGAACCGAGCACTTAGAAATCTGGTAAACGAACCATGGGTAATGTCTATTTTCAATTCCATTTGCTTGGGTTGGCGCATCTGCCCACGCACAGGAACTATTCGGCATGCGCGTATACCCAGAAAGTGATCAAGCTGTCCAGCATGCTAAAGGCGCTGGGGCACCACGTCGTATTTTACGGTGGCGAGTGTTCGGAGATTGAGTGCGACGAGTTCGTGCAGGTGCTCAGCACGGCCGAACGCCTCGCCTGTTACGGGGATTACGACTGGCGCAGAGAATTTTTCCGACACGATGGTAATGATATGGCCCACAGGCTATTCAACCGCCGCGCCATTAGCGCCATCCGGGGCAGGCAGCAGCCAGGGGATTTTTTGCTCTGTCCCATGGGTACCTACCATAAGCCGATCGCCGGCGCCGTCAAAGATCTGTGGGTGGTGGAACCAGGAATCGGTTACGAGGGTGTGTTTTCCTGTTATCGCGTCTTTGAAAGTTATGCCTGGATGCACTTTATTTACGGTTTGACCAGGCAGCCTGACGGCAGGTGGTACGATGCAGTAATCCCGAACTACTTTGATCCGTCAGATTTTCCGTTTCAGGAGGAAAAGGCGGGTTATGCATTGTTCATCGGGCGCGTGGTGAAGCGCAAAGGGGTTGAAGTGGCAGTGCAAGTGACAAAGGCGCTTGGCATCCCCCTGGTGATTGCCGGACAGGGCAGCCTCCGGAATGAAAATGAGGGACTGGATATCCAGGACTCACATGTCGAGTTCTTAGGCAGCGTTGGTCCGGAGGAGAGAGCTGAGCTTATGGGTAGGGCGATGTTGGTCTTTGCGCCGACCTATTATGTCGAGCCATTTGGGGGCGTAGCAGTCGAGGCGCAACTGTGTGGAACCCCAGTCCTCACTACGGACTGGGGGGCATTTAGCGAAACGGTCTTACATGGCGTTACCGGCTATCGGTGCCGGACTTTTGACGATTTTCTTTGGGCCGCGCAGAACGTCGACCGAATTCAACCGGCAAATTGCCGGTCATGGGCCATTCAGAATTACTCGATGGACCGCGTACAGTGGATGTACCATGAATACTTTGCCCGAGTGGCCGACTTGGGGCGCGACGGATGGTATGAGCAGCACCCGGAACGGCGAGAGTTGAATTGGCTGCGAAGGTTTTTTCCCGAGCCAGGTTCTGAAGCTTTCGGGCGCGTCGGCTAAAGCCGTGACGATGCCCGTAACCGCGGCCACAAAGGGCCGCGAAGACCGTTGAAATCTTGAGACAACGAGAGGGGCCGATGGCTGAACAAACGATACCGAGAAAACTCGAAGAGGCTATCCTGAATCGCAATATCCCCAGCACCAACTTCTTCAACGGGCGCATTCTCACGGCAGGGGACCTCAAAACGGAACAGAATGCCTGCCACAGCAGGCAGGCACAGTTCGGTCGAGCCATAGGTGAAGGGGTGATCTGCGGTCTCGAGGTGACCCTATCCGAGGCGGGGGCACTCGAAAAGCCTCCGGTGCTCGCTGTTTCCGGAGGTTCCGCCCTAAACCGATATGGGCAAATTCTGGAGCTGGTCGAAGACCAGACCCAGGTCTGCCTGGGCGTGCAGCCGCTCAAAACGTCGGGACCGGCAGACGCATTCGCCCCCTGCGACAGCATTTCCCCAGTCCAAATGGGAGAAGGAGTATATCTTTTTATGATTTCTCCCGCCTTCGGTTATAGCGATGAAAAGGCTCCGATGAAAGGCTTTCAGACCGAAGGTTGTGGAAACAAGTACAGCTTCGAGGGCTTGAAATTCCGCCTCGAAAAGATCCCTCTGGACGACCTCGCTGATCAAGTGACGAGCGGGTCCGTCCAGGTGAAGGGGCTGGCCGGGAAGACCGATAAGCCGAGCGTCTCCCTCCTGCGCAGCTGGCTCGCTTATCTGTGCTTCGGAAATGAAAAGTGGGTGGATGTAGTCGACGACCCGTTCAAACTGAAGCCCTTCACTAACACGCCTGCTTCGTCCTTTTCCTCTTACGGGCTGCTAGATGCACTTCGCGACCAGAACAGCCCGCTTCTGGACGAGTGGGACGTTCCCCTTGCGCTGGTTTATTGGCCCGGTGTGAAGGTTCAGTTTGTGGACATGTGGACGGTGCGTCGCAGACCGGTGAGGCCGACAGCCTCGCAGCCTTGGCCTCTGTTTACCGCTCAACGTCGTATCGCTGAGGCCGAAGCCATGTTTCTGCAGTTTCAGGCACATGTTTCAGATTTGATCACGGAAGGAGACATGAGTGCCGTGAATGCAGGGGGCCGACTGCGGTTTCTACCACCGGCCGGTTTCCTGCCAACCGGACCAAAGGAATTCCAGAGGGACGAATTCTTCAAGGATGTGTCGTGGCATCCAGGGGAAGCGGACATCGCGTTTTTAAGGCGCCTGATCCACGACTCTTGGTTTATCGAGCCGATCGACCTGTACGATGAGCCGAAAGTGCGCATTTACGAATCCGCCCAAATGCCGGGATATCTTCTTTTCGTTCGGGCGGAGAAGGAGCCCGAGCTGCTGTCGAGCGCTGACGAGCCTATGAGCGAGGAGCCGTCACCGGTCTCTCAGCCCGGTTCAATCGAAATTGATCTGGTCGCCTCCATCAAGGACCTGGAAGGAACGTTCGGAAAACTGAATCTCAAGTCAGAAAAGTCCCTTCCTTCGAAAGCGCGAATAGATGTTCTTAGCAATCAGATCCGCATCAGTGTAAAAGATGAAGCCGCAAACACGTATCCGGTCAAGTTCGTTTCGATCGAGACCGCACTTCCCGGCATTTCTAAGCGGGACCTGTATTTCATCAAGATCAAGGATACCATGGTGGCCATCTTCAAAACGGGGTCTGTCCCCGCCGGGGACTACACGGTAGAAGTCGACGTCGCAGGATTTCAAGTAGCGACTCAGGCAAAGGCCGTTGCTGAAGCCAGGAGAACGCGATTTACTTTCAATCTGGTGCTAAAGAAAAGCCCAACAGGGACTAAACCGCCGAATACGACAGGGGGCGGGGTCGACGGCCGGTGGATAGAGGACTATCCGATCGAAAGGATCTACGCACTCAAAAAGCTTGTGAAATACCCATGGCCACCCAAGGAAAAGGAGTGGATCAGAGTCGATCCCCTTTGGGACCCCCTTCCGGAAGAGGTACTGGCATGGGCCGAGGGTATTGCTGAGTCGATTCGCGGCATGGGGCCAGTCGATCCCGGGGAAGCGCACTTTTTCATCGATTCTGCCTATGAACCGGGTGTAGTGGCGGAACAGGAATATGCTTATCTGGTCTTTGGTAAAAACGGCGCCTATGTCCCGTTGATTCTCACCACAACGGATCTCACCCTTGAAAACGGGGTCTCACTTGACCGAGCCGGACTGAATTCTTTTGATATGCTCACGACACTCAAAGCCTATGAACTTGGGCTGAACAGCATTGAGCAGATCGCCCATCTATGGACGGAAGCGGGTGGTGATCTTTTTGATATGGCGCCGGAAATGACCTTCAGTATCATCAAGGACGCCGTCGGCATGACCGCGGGCCTCCAGGGAAGTTTAAAGCAGTTGCCCGGTTTGGATTCGATTACTGAGGATGCTTTGATCAAGATAGGGGTGAATGGCACACGCGAGATGGCGAACAGGGACGCTGACGAATTGACACAAGCGTTGAAAGACGCCGGACTGAACATTACCTTCGAGTTTGTTGAGGGTTTGATTGCCAGTGCACGAAAGATTGTGGATGCAAAAGAATGGAACCTTGGAGCGGCCGGCTTTACCAGTAGTCAGGTTCATCGGCTCGAGGCCGCCGGGATTACCACCATAGGCCAGCTTAAGGGGGAGGCAGCAGAGGACCCGGCCGGGGTAGGGCGCCTTCTGGGGATAAGCACCGATGAGGTCTCCGCGGCGATGGCGAGTATTAAAACTCAAAGTACTACCGACTTCGCCGGAGACTGCAAGAATAAGGCGCCTGTGTCGCGCGTGGTTGGTGGCGGAGCGGTGGCCAGAGGGTTAAAGGCCCTGGGAATCGCGACCGTCGCCGATCTGGCGCTGGCCGACGAAACAGCAATCAAGGGAGTTTTCGGCGGTAACGTGGAGAGTGCAGCCATCGTAATTCAAGACGCCAAGCGATTTACGGGCTTGTAAGAGGAATAGTCAGGTGTTTACCAATGGTCGCATCGAGATCGGCACCTTGCGGGTAGTGGCTCCCCGTCTAAACCGGGCCGGGCGTCACGCCATCGAATTGCGGCTAAGTCATGCCCTTGGGCTAATCGATCCGTGTCCATCCGGTATACCGCCGTCCACGATCCTTCTGGTGCGTAGGGTGACCGACCCGCTTCCAAGGCGAATCGGATTCCGCCCGTCCTCGAGGCTTTTCTTTCGAGACTGGGAGCACGCCGTTCGCTACGAATTGGAGCGCTTGTACCGCTCGGCGGCTCGGCCCGCCCGAGACGGTCCAGTGGCCTCCGTGGAAGCCGTGGTTTTCTGCGACGAGGGGGAAATGTTGGCCTGCCTGGCACTGGACATTCGGCGTGGATTGGTGCAGGAGCGTTGGTGGTGGCGGTCGGTTTTGCGCACGGTTTCCCACCACAAAGCCGGGCTCAACGGACATGCCGCTGCCGCCGTGCTGGCTGAGCGGATGCTTCGCCATCCACAAGCCGCAGTGGCGGCAATTGCTTGGCTGGCAGACCGCAGCCTGGCCGGTGAGGCGTTACTGACACTCACATCCGACCAAGCCACGAAGGTATTGCAATCCATTGCGTCTGGGTACCAGCTTGCTAGGGTTCAACTCGATCCCGAACCATTTTTTCGATATCCGACTTCCTTGCCTGTTTGCTCATCCCCCTGGCAAGCCTTGCACATTCCACCCGGCCTGGGTCGCGAACGGGCGGCGCTTTTGGGGCTATCAATGGATCTACAAACACGGCCTGGGGCCGTTCGCACGATTGATTATCAGCATCGGCTGAACGCCTGGTGGCAGGCAACGTCAAATGAGGATGAAGTACCTCGCGAGTCCCAATCCGGGCAACCCGACATTACGGCCACCTCTTCAGTTACAAGCGGGCGTAAAAGTGATCTTCTACCGGTAGATCCAGAGACTTCCTGCCGTCCGGATAGGCACAGCGATTGGCCTTCAGCCGCAACGTGGAAGTCAGAAGGTGACTGGCAGAAACGATCGGGAAAGGGTAAATCGAGGATTCGTGATCATGACCACCCCCAAGCAGAAGGAATGGATGAACCACTTCCAACGGCGTTGCGGGAGTATGTCAGGAACGGTGGCGATTGCTCGGGGACGGATAAGTCCACTCCGGGTGAACATCGTTTCACCCAAGAAAGGGAAACGTCAGCCTTAATTCCATCCGTCGGTTTCCCGAGGCAAATCCAGGCAAGCCATTCCACTGCGCCTGCTCCAATGATATCGCGTAATGAGCTGACATTGTTGACGAGGCCTTCTGATCAATCTGCAATGGATCATACTACCGAAGAAGCAATTAATACGCGCATTTCCCCCCTTCCGGTTCAACCAGAAGGAGCCCTTGACCGTTCACCGAAAAAAATGGCGCCCCCTGCGACGCAACCCCTTGCCAATGGTGCGTCAACCAAGCTCGGAGGCGTGCTGTACCTGATCAACATGATGTCCGTCCTGGACTTGCCCGAGCGGTTCGAGACAGGCTGGCGTCTGGCAAGCGGCGTGGGCGCCTGGGGGACCCTTGAGGCCCTGGCGCGTCAACTCCTCGAGGATGACGACGCATACCGGCTGCGGGAGGATCCTTTGTGGTCGGCTATAGCGCATCTTGACGGGCGCCCGGCCGGGCAGCCGCCCGGTTTCCGGCTGCCCTCATCGCGGCCGCGTCGATGGCCGGATTTTGAGCTTCCGCCGGAATGGTTGAAAGATCTTACGGAACTGGCACTGGTACCACTGTCAAGGGTCTGTCGGGGCCGCATCCGCGCAACCTATCCGCCACTTCTGGCCGGTTGGCTGAGTCGTGTTCTGCCGTTCATCACCGCCCGCTTGCGCCTGGCCCTGCGAATTTCCCCGCCGGCAAGCCTGGCCCAGGCCCTGCTGCTGGTGCCGGGCACGTTATATCTCACCGCGTCGAACATTGACCTGGTCGCATCCATCGAATCGATCTCCCTTGCGGCCAGAATGGCCGGGCTGGACGGCGATCCGGGTTGGGTGCCGGTATTCGGCCGGTTTATCCGTTTCCACTTTGAATAGGGAGGACGTCCGTTGACGTGTAATTTCAGACCTATCCTGAAGCGATTGTGTCAGCGGGAGCGCAATTCCCGGCAGGTAAGCGCTTCGGTTGCCGACTTCAGTGCCATTCCTTACAGCCAGCGCGGCCATTTTCAACTTCACTTTTATGCTTCCGTGCTGCGCCTGATGGCCTATATCGAACGGATGCACGCAATGGGTGGCAAATCCCTTGAAGAATTCTTTCAGCGCTACCCTTTCCTGGCCCATTACCGGAAAGAAATGGGCCGGTACCTTACCCCTGGGTGCTCGGCCGTGTCGGCCATTCGCGCCTGGGAAGCCGGGATGTCCACCTGGGAGGCGGACTGTCCGCTTCGCCTGCCGCTGGTCGCTCTTGCCCGGCTGGACGCGGTGGGTCCAAGAGGCCTGGCCGTTTTTCTGTTGGCCGGGATCGTTGAAGAGGATTCCCGTTTCGGTACCCTCCTGGCACGCTTGCAGGAGCCGCTCGCTACCCGCCGCCCGACTCTGGAACTGGCAGGACAGACCCTATCAAAAGAACCATCAGATGGCCATTCAGATGTCTGGGAGAACTGTTGCGGCCTGCTCCGGATCGGCGCAATCGAAGCCCTCAACCCGGATGCGCCTCGCTCGGAATGGGCCTTGCGGGTTCCGGGTCTGGTATGGGATGCGGCCCGCGGAGGAATGGATGGCTTTCCCACCATAGGATGGCGGATCCATCCGGCGGAGGCCTTCCCTTTTCCCCAGGATCTGATTCTGCCCGAGGAGTTGTGCCGACAAATTCTCCAGGCACCCCGATTGCTGGAAAGCGGCAGGACCCGCCTGGTGGTACTGCGCGGCAGCCCGGGCAGCGACCGCCTGCAAGCCGCCGGAGCGCTGGCCAGGGCCGGGGACCGCCGGGTGATCGAGATCGCCCCGCCGGCCGGTCGTCCGGTGGGGGATGCCGGAGACCCATCTTTGCGTGAGGAACGGTATCCTCAGGCGGTAGGTGTGTTGTGCACCTTGCTGAAGGCCGTGCCTGTTTTTACCTTCGATCTTGCTCCGGGCGAGACCGCGTTGATGCCGAATCTTCCCGGCTACGAGTGGCCGGTCATCGCGTTGATGGGCCGGGAAGGGGGGCTGAGCGGTGAATTGACCAAAGGCGCCCTGACCCTTTCTCTCCCGGCCCTCGGGCCGGAACTGCGCCTGCGTTGCTGGCAGGCAGCCTTCATGGGAACCGCAGTTGAACGGCTGGAAGAGATTGCCGAGCGGTTTCTGCTGCCCGGAGGCACCATTCGTCAGGCGGCAGCGCTGGCCGTCGCCCGGGCAGGCCTGGAAAATCGCACCACGGTGCGCCAGGAGGATGTGCGCCTGGCAACGCGGGCCCTCAACCGGCAGCAGCTGGACAACCTGGCCGATCGGATCGATGGGGGCGGGACCTGGGAGCATCTCATCGTCGGCGGCAGTACACTTGGTAAACTGAGCGAGCTGGAGCAGCGCTGCCGTCACCGGGAGCGACTGCTCGATCGCCTGGGACCGGCGTTTGCCGGCAGCGCCAACCGCGGAGTGCGGGCGCTGTTCAGCGGATCGAGCGGCACGGGAAAAACCTTGGCGGCGCGCATCCTGGCCGCCGAGCTGGGCATGGACTTGTATCGGGTGGACCTGGCTTCGGTGATCAACAAATACATCGGGGAAACGGAAAAGAACCTGCACCGGGTGCTGTCGCGGGCCGAGGAGATGGACATCGTCCTGCTCCTGGACGAGGGGGACGCCCTACTGGGAAGCCGCACCGAAGTCAAGTCCTCCAACGACCGCTACGCCAACCTGGAGACCAACTACCTGCTCCAGCGACTGGAGAGCTACAACGGCATCATCCTGGTCACCACCAATGCCGCCCAGAACATCGACAGTGCTTTCCAGCGCCGGATGGACGTGGTGGTCCATTTTGTCCCGCCAACGGCCGACGAGCGGTGGGAAATTTGGCAATTGCATCTGCCGGAGGACCATGCTGTGGGTGTGGATTATCTGACAGAGATATCCACGCGTTGCGATCTTACCGGCGGGCAAATTCGCAACGCGGCGCTGCTGGCCGCCTTACTGGCCGTGGAAGAGGGCAGTGCCGTAGTCCAGGATCGTCACCTGGAAGCGGCCGTGCGGGCGGAGTACCGCAAGGCCGGAGCTGTTTGTCCTTTGGATAGCGTTGTGGATCAGCCCGTTTTGGCACCGCAATTTGACGATTTTCAGTCTTTGCTTTCATGAGGGACCCTTATGCGTTCTGTCCGGGCCAAGACCAAACCTCCTGCTCGGCGGCCTGCCTCGGTGCCTACTTCTGACCGCTCCCAAAGGTCGGGTGTGGGCCCGCGTGGACCGGAAAATGAGGCAGCGGAACCTTCGCGCCTGAGCGCATTCTATCTTGGGCACCCGGTGGTAAACCTGGCGCACAGGGCCGGAACAGGCTCCGCTGGAAATGGGGATTCCTGCGGCAGCCGTTACGGGGGCAACGGAGACGGGCCTGGCATGGCGGAAAGCGGCGTACAATTCATGCCGGACACAGGCAGCCTGGACACCTCCGACGCCAGTGCACGGCAGCAGCGTCCATTCGAAGAAAGGGAGGAATCGACAGAGTCGGCAGAGCGGGCTGATATTCAGTTATCAAACGAAGACGAAAAGGAGGCGGAAATAGCGGTCGAACCGCCACGGGTTCAACAGGAGGAAGAACCCGATGTGCCCCAAGAGGACACGGTTCAGTCCCAAACGGTACAATTTTGGGATTGTACGGAATATGAAAAACCCACCTGTGTTCAGACCCAGCAGGCTTCTTCCGGGGAACAGATCCAGTCAAAGTGTACAACGTGCCTGGTGGACAAGCAGGTTCAGGGGGGAGGGCTGCAAGTCCGTAGTCCACGCAGAATCCAACGCGAAGCACGTACCGGATTAAAAGGCGCAAGCGCGCCCCTGCCCCATGGCGAACGGATTCAAGCCGCGTTCGGCCATCACGATCTGACCCAGGTGCGTGCAAGCATCGGTGGAAGCACGCGCACTGCCAACCGCCGGATGGGTGCGCTGGCTTACACCTCGGGCGATCGAATCGGGTTTCGCGATGCACCGTCGCTGCACCTGGCCGCGCACGAGGCCGCCCATGTCGTCCAACAACGCGAAGGACTGCGGCTGCCGGATAACGTCGGGCAACCGGGAGATCGTTGGGAACACCATGCCGATCGGGTCGCGGATTCGGTTATCGAGGGGAAATCGGCGGAGGGATTGCTTGACGAGGTAGCAGCGCCCGGCATGCTGGAGACTTCGCTCCCCGGAGCCGATGCAAATGCCTCAGCTGCTTCACCCAGCGATGTGGTTCAGCAGCAGATCACCTCGTATGCGGCACGGATGTTCGAACCGCCGCCGGTTACCCCCGAAGTGGCTTCACAACCGCAGGAAGCCGCCGGCGAGACGGAAGGACCCAGAACCGAATCACCGGAACCGGAAGATGGGGGGGGCGAAGCCGAAGTGCTTGCGGCTGCCCAGGAGGGAGAGGAGGAAGCCCCCCCCGAAGGAACGCCTGCGCAAGGGGCAGGTTCGGCTGGCGCCGGAGCACCGGCGGAAGAAGGGCCTCCGGCTCCGGCAACAAGCGAATCAGCCTCGGCCCCTGGGCCGGTAACACCGGCTGAGCGTTCATCAGGGACGGATACCGGCGGTCCGGCACCAGAGGCGGGTTCTGCGGCAGAGCCGGCTGCCGGTGGGGGCATTAATGCGCCCTGCTACAATGTCGACCCGCCGCCCCCCCCAGAAAACACACCCGAACCTGCTTCCGACAACCAGGGGGCGGAATCGGAATCGCAACCCCAGGTCACTTTCGAACCGTGGCCGGATGAAGCCGACCAATGCCCGGTGGCGGACACCGTAGCGGAGGGCAACCAACAGATTTCGGAAGGCCTGGGTTCGGAAGAAGGCCCTGCGGCCGGCGGGGCTCCGGTTCCAGGATCCCCGACTGCGACGGCACCGGGTTCCGAAAGCGCGGGGGGGGGCACCGAATCCGGCAGTCGGGAAGTTCAGACGATGTCGCGGGCCGCAGCGACGGCGGTCGACCAGGGCACTGGGGCGACCAACGCCATGGACGGCCCGATCGCCAGCGCTGAGGCGGAACGGGACGCAGCTGTCAACCGCTATCTTGCCTCTGGCGCCGGACTCAGGGCAGTAGTTTCCCGTTCCTTTACTTTGGAATCCGGTGTTACTTTTCCCGCTGCGACCAGCCCCAGACAATTTCAGGCGCGCCAGGCAGCCATGGCGACCACCCGGGACTTCATGACGCGGGCAGCCGGCCAGATCGCTGCCGCAGCCGCCTTTGCCCAGGCAGAGGTCCCCGTGATGCTTGGCGCTGCGACCGAATCGGCGAAGGCGGATATCCAAGTTGCGATAGAGAACGAAAAAGCCGCCATCTCGGATCGAATTGCCCAAGCGCGCGCGCAAGCCAGGAATGGGGCAGCGGCCGCGCGCGCTTACATCAATTCCGAGTATGCAATCAGCGCAGCCCGGATCGAAGCGGTAACCCTCGCCGCTATCGATGCGCTGGATACGGCCCATACAACTTCGCTCGATCAGATGGATGAAAAGGAGACCGGTGGGCTTGATGATGTCAATTCGCGTTTCGCCACCGGCCGGACACAGCACGAAGCCAAGGGTCCGCAGTACGCCGACCGGGCGATTGAACGGGGGCAGGAACATGCGGACGCTTATGAGCACTGCAAAGGCGATTATAGCGATGACGGCGATTGGGACGGATGTCTCACCGTTCGGCGTGCCAAGGCTCAGCAGGATGCGGCCTGTAAAACCGCAGCAGGATACAAAGACATCTTCTTACGGACAGCCAACAAGAAGGGCTACGACCTCATCGCCCTGCGCAGGCAGTACCGCTGCGCGGTCATCGCGGGCGCAAGGCAGGTCAACCAGACCCTGGACGATACCCATGAACGGCTGGTCTCGGGGCTTGAAACCGGCCGAACCCAGGCCATGGATGGCATTGCGCTGGCCCGCGATCAAAACCTGGCCGCAGTGGATGCAGCCCTGGAGGCGACCTTGCAATCGCTCTCCACCCAGGAGTATACCCAGCGGCAGGCGGTCAACGACACCGGCTATCTCAAGCAGCTTGCCATCGAGCAGCTTGCCCATGCCGGCGCAGCCAGTCTGGCCAACGGGATCTCCGCAGCCATGGACTCCCTAGAACAGACCCTCACGACCCTGAGCGAGCGCTTTGCAAACGGTGGTGTTCCGGAGCCGGCCTTGCTTGCGCGGTCCCTGGCGGTTACGGAGGCGGCACTGGGCGGCGGCATGGGGTCGCTCCTCGATAAGATGGCCGAAGGCGCCCAACAGGCTGAAGCACGAATCGGGGATTTGGGGGCTTCCGGCATGGAAGCAGTGCTGCTGGTAACAACGCAGAATGACGAGCTCAGCACCCAAGTCGAAAGCGGTTTCGCCCAACAAATGGCCGGCTTGAAAGCCGGTGCCGCCAGCGCCATCGGGCAGCTTACCCAAAACCATGTCCAACAGGCCGAACAGGCCATGACCCAGGGCACGGCCAGCATGCGGGAGGCCGTGGCCGGCTTTGACAACGCCTTGGCGACCATCGGCGAGCGTGTCGACGGAGCAATCGCGACCTCGCTGCAGGAACTCGAACGGCAGCTCACCGACAAGCTCGGCGAGCTTGACGGCCAGATCACCCGGGAGGCCTGGAAAGCGGCCGAGAAAGAACAGCCCGCCTGGAAGAGCGTCGTCGCCATTATTCTGATTATCGTTGTCATCATTGCGGCGGCGGTCATCAGCATCGTCACGCTCGGCGCGGGTGCCAGCCTGTTCGCGGTGATCCTCGTGGGCGCACTGGTCGGCGCGGTCAGCGGAGGGTTGATCCAGCTCATCAACAATTGGGCCTCGGGCGAGGCGTGGCATACCGGCCTTGCCCAGGCGATGATTATGGGCGCTATCGGCGGGGCGATCGGCGGCGGTCTGGGGTTTGCTGGAGGCGCGCTGGCCACAGGCGCCGCTGCCGCGGGGGCTGGGCGTGTCGCACAACTCGCTATCACACTCGGGGCTGATCTGGTTTCGGAAGGACTTACTCAGTCCTTTGGCTATGTGGCCTTTGGCCAGGAATTCAATTGGCAGGGCTTCGTAATGGCCGGTGCCATGTCCGCCGTCAGCTTCCGGGCCCAGCCCCGGGGCGCGCGACCCGGTATACCGGCACCCGAGGTGCCAACAGCCGGAGCGGCAGGGGCCGCGGGCGGCAGGCGTGCGGCGGTGGCCCAAATTGCCGGAGGCGCGGCGCTGGGAATGGGGATTGAGTATGCCACGGCCGAGATCAGCGGTCAGGAATTCGACCTCACAAAAGCAGCTTCCGCGGCGGCTTCGGGTGCCGTCGGCGCACGGATGGCTCGCCGGGGGGGCGCAGCCGGGCCTGCTCCGGAGCCGACCACGCGGCTGGGCCGGGCAGCCGAACGTTTCCGGTCCTTCGATCCAGGCCGCATCGGTGCAGGCCTGGAGACCCGGCTTCAGGGACTTGGAGGACGGATTGCCGGCGGGCCACCCGAAGGAGGTGCTCCGGCTGGTGCGCGCCCATCCGCGGCCGAGGAACTGCCAACAATACGGCCACCCGAGGAAACACCGACACTTCGGCCCACTGCGGAAGAAACGGCTGAGACCCGGACAAGGGCTGGTGAAACAGCGAGCCGCCCCATCGAAGAGCCCGGTCCAGCCCCTGGACGGAAACCGATTGATGCTGATACCGCTGCAGAACTGGCAGGACCCGCAAACCGTATGAACGCGCAGGACCTGATCGATGCCACCAACCGCCGGATGCGGATTGGCGATGCCGAGCATGATTTTCGCATCAGTCGAGAAGGCCCTGAGGTCTGTACCACTTGCAGCCCCACTATTCAGCGCTTAACGCAGATGATTGATGCGCTTCCAACTGGTCCGTTGCGCAGCAGGCTCGAACGGCTGCGCTCTGCAGCCGGGGATGTTCAAACTCGACTGACCAAAGGTGAATCGGGTGTGAATATGGTGAGAGACTCAACGCGGATTGCAGCTGAGTTTCGAGCACTCAGCCAAATCCATCCGAGTATAGGGCGTTCTCTCCAAGAGCCGCAACTCAGGCAAACGACAATTGAGGGGACAGAAGGCGCTGTCGTAACATCCCCGCATTTGCACAATTTGGACGCCGATATAGTGCACGCGCAAACCATAAAGGCTTCTGACTTTCGTAATGTTAATATGCAAGATGGAGATCAGGCGGTCTATATTTTACGAGATCGTTCATCTGGAGCTGTTCTAAAGGTGGGAATAGCCGAAAACAATCTGAACCGAGCGACGCAATATTCGAATGCGGGTAACAAGTTAAATTTGGATTTAGAGTTGGATGTTGCGATCGTTCGAACGAGAGGAAGAAGTAACATCCGGGACGTTGAGGCGAATTTACGAAGCCGACTGTCGGATGAAGGTCACGTATTGCCTTGGGACAATACTGGACAGCGTCTGGGCAGATCCGATCGCGGTACTCCATTTGTTCATCCAGTAAGCGACAAGTTAATGTGGGATGCAAACGGAAATTTGGTACAGAAGGGAACCGGAACTCCCCCTCCCCCTACCCAAAGGGGCAAATCAACACCTGAAGAGGTTGCTGAACTCATACATCAAGGTCTTACTGACCGGCAAATTGCCAGTATTAAAGGAGTGCCCGAGCCCAGTGTAAGGAGATGGCGGAGCACATGGCGAGACAAGATTACCGAGAGCTTAAACAGGTTAAGAGCAGCAGATGACATTGATGCTGACTGAGAAAGATTAGAATATGTATAATGAAGATTGGAAGAAGGACGCAAATCTTAGTGAATTCTGGGAACTTGTTGCAATTGCTCGTAGCGACTACAAAGCATTTGTTGATATTTTGGGGAAAACAGATAGGCAGGGACTGATACGATTTGCTTGGTTGTTTGAGGAATTGGCTAGCCGTCTTGGACAAGAGCAGTACTTGCGTTACACCGATCCAAATTTTTCTGAGGATGTTCTTGACGATCTCTGGGAAGAGGTTGTCGGGAAAGGTCAATTTTTTTACGAGGAGGTGCTGGTTCATCCAGAACGGATACCACCTGATGTGGATTATTCTGACCCCTCACACCGTATGAGGTACGAGGTCTCAAATGTCTTTTTCGAGCGCTACGGGACTGAGATTCCGCCATATTCCTATGACTACTAGTGTAGACCATAAACGTTACCTCCCAAAAATTTGTGCATGTGAACTATAGAGAGAGAATAATCAGATGAATATTAATCCTGCTGAACAGCTTCGAAATTTCCTCGAAAGTCATCGAACTGCTCGTAATATCGTTCTCAAAAAGGCCTACCTAAAAGCGGGCCAACTTTCTGGCCTACGTGCCGATAATCTTGATCTCGAAGAAGCCGATCTTCGCGAAAGCTCGCTAATAGCTGTAAAGTGGAAAGTCTGTAACCTCCGCGATACGCGTCTTGATGGCACGGATTTCACCGATGCCGTTTTAAGGCTTTGTAATCTGGTTCAGGCCCGCGCCACTGACGCGTTTTTTTTACGAACGCGTCTCGAGAACTGCACCGCGCGCGGTGCCCGTTTCGACGGCGCCGATATGACCGGGGCTGTGTTGACCGATACGGATTTCTCCCGCGCCAGCTTTCACGGTACGAATATGGAAGGGGTATCAGCCTCGGGCGCCAATTTTCGCGGCGCCGATCTGACTGAGGCGAATCTCCGAGATGCCGAACTCACTGACACCGACCTGCGGGGCGCCGATCTGACGGGCGCGGAGTTGCAGGGAGTGGACCTGCATGGCGCCGATCTCCGAGGCGCCATAGGAATCGATGAAGCGTTTCAGAAAGAGGATCGCCATCGGGCCCTGCCCCCGGAAATGGGTGACCTGGTCGAAACAATGACGCCCGTAGTGATCGAGGTGCTTCAGACCGCGGGGCGAAGCGGATACGTGGATCCGGACGCGGCAGAACGTTTGATTAATGATACTCTCCGGCACGGCAGTCCCTCGCCTCGCAATGCGCCCAGTCCGGATACCCTGAAGGCGATTTCGCAGGTCATTGGCGAGTTCGAGGGCGATGTTCTGCCGGCGTTAATCGGCGCTCTCGGGCAGCCCAACGGAGGCGAGCCGCCCCCCAAGATCAAGGCATTGATTCTGAGGCTTAGGGAGACGCTTGGTCTGGATGAAACCGCTTCTATGGAAGATGTCCTATCACGGCTTACAGGCGGGGTAGGAGGTCCTCCCAAGGGGCGCTGAAGTTTAGCTTACTTTCTGTTCACATGGAAGGTTGCCCGAGGAGCGACCCGAAATGCGCAAACGCCGGACAATCCGTATCAGGCGCAGTCGCCGGCAGGAAGAACAGGCTGGTCCAGCCTCTAAGCCCGCTGGGTCCGCCATCCAATTCGAGCGTCTGGGCCCCCATTACCATGCCGGTCCGGTGCACGGGTTATGCGCTCAGACTGCCGGAAGCAAACGACAGGAAGCGCCCGTTTCGTCTTTTTCCGAAGAGCGGGAAGATCAGGCTTTCTCGAAGGTCCTTGAAACTGAGCAGGAGCAGGAAAGCGGCGCCAGGACCGCCGCGGGCACGGCCCAGGCGCTACTGCCGGCCCTCGAAGGCCGGGGCGAGCCGACCCACGCGGTGGACTTCAACCGACGCGGGCCGCTGCGATTGCGCGGACGCACGGACGCCGATTTCGACGGCGGCGCGTTCAGGACTGAAAACACCACCGTCGAGGCGGCGCGGGGCTGTGCCGGTTGCCCGCGCACCCAGTGCGTCCATGTCACCGGCACGCTGGTGGCCACGTACTCGGCCCAGACCACCGTTACTTTACCGCGTGTCGCCGACTTCCCGGGGCTCACCCCCTGCCAGCAGCGGCGGGTCCAAAACGCCATCGACAACGTCCTGAGACCCCACGAGCAGCAGCACGTGGCCGCCTTCGAGACTTACAACGGCACCACCCGGCGCGCCTTCGACCTGAACATCTGCCGCAGCCGGTTCAACCGCACCATCCGCCAAATGTTCCTGGCCGAAGAACGCGCCCGCCGCCGTGCGGCCCAGTCCGCATCGGATGCCCTGGACCCATTCCATTTTGACGTGGACCTGGACTGCGAAGAGCCGCGGGCTTCCCGGGAAGGGGCTGCCGAACCCAGTGCGGCGGCTGAAACACCCCCGGCGGGGGCCAGCGAAGAGGAGATCCTGACATGACGGACATTCTGCCTCTGGTCTCTTGTATTATGCCCACGGCCGAACGCCGGTCCTATGTCCCGCACGCCATCCGCTATTTTCTGAACCAAGATTATCCTCATAAGGAATTGATCATCCTTGACGACGGTGAGGACCGGGTGGCCGATCTGATTCCTGCGATTCCAACAATCCGCTATTTTCAGACAAACCGCCGCAACAGCATCGGCGCCAAACGGAATATGTTATGTGAAGAAGCGCGCGGAGAACTGATCGCCCATTGGGACGATGATGATTGGCACGCCCCGCAACGGCTTTCTGTGCAGATTGAAGCGCTCCTCAATTCAGGAAAGGACATTTGTGGAATCACCCGGCTTCTTTTTTTCTCGCCTGGGAGTAACCGCGCCTGGGAATACCAGTATCCTGCGGCGCAACGGGTGTGGCTATCGGGGAGCACACTATTATTTCGTCGTGACCTTTGGAAGAAACATCGGTTCAGGGATATCAATGTCGGTGAAGATACGACATTCGTCTGGGGCCTGCCGCCAAACATTGTGCATATCCTCGAAGACAATCGCTTCCATATCGGCATTATTCATGGTCGCAACACAAGCCCGAAGCGCGTGGGTGGGAATTGGTGGAAAGAGATTCCGCTGGAACGTATCCATGATCTTCTCGGTAAGGACATCGCTTTATATACGGCTGACGTGCCCGTATCGACAGCCGTTCCGGAAGACTCGAGGAGGATTTTACCAACATCATCCGTTCGTCCGCTTCGAAACATTTTCGCCTGCCTGGTGCATGAGGCACAAGATTGCGTCATTGACCTGATACGCAACCTCCACCATCTCGATCCGACATCAGTCATTATCCTCTATAATGGTAGCACTAACGCGGAATTGCTTTCGCGCGGGGTTCCTTTCGAGCGATACGGTGCAATCGTTCACACAAAATCTCGCGTAATGAAATGGGGCCGGTTACATGATTTCGCGCTCGACTGCATGCGATTTGCCTTGCAGTCTGTTGAATTTGATACCATGACTATCGTCGACTCAGATCAGCTCGGACTGCGAGGCAACTACTCCGAGCAGCTCTCAAAATTTTTGAATAACAAGCAGAATGTTGGCCTGCTCGGCAACAATCCGGGTGTTTTAAGGCGTAATACGAAAGTTGCTCCCGCGGTGACCGCTTGGAAGGAGTTCAATTTGTGGCGGCCATTCTTACGGCAGTTTACCGAAGGCGAAGAAAAGTGGGTGCATTGGAGTTTTTGGCCCTCCACGATTTTGACAGTGGATGCCTGCCGTGCACTTGTCGATCTATTCGACAACAATAGAAAATTGAACGAGATTCTGAATGTGTCGAAACTTTGGGCCAGCGAGGAGATTTTGTTCCCGACGCTGACCGCATTGCTTGGATACCGAATACTTAGCAATCCGTTCAGTTATGATTATGTAAAATATCGTACGCCTTATTCCAACTCGCAGCTAAGGGCAGCGCTCGGGCGATCGGACGTCTATTGGATGCATCCCGTACCGCGCAGCTATAACAACAATCTTCGGTGTCAAATACGTAACTATTTTGACCACTATCAGGGAGGCGCTAGCGTGCAGACCGATGACAAGCGTTCAAATTTGTTTCTAACTTTACCGGTGCTCTCTGACATGAAACGGATAGAGGGATGGCTGGAGGAAGACGAGGCGGACTTGCTGATCGCAGCAGTGCAATCCGCATGTCGGCTTGGCCACGAAGGGGGAAGCATCGTGGAGATCGGCAGTTACTGCGGTCGATCGACGGTTGTGCTGGCAAGAACCGCGCGTTTCTTTGCAGAGGGAGTCATGGTCTATGCCATTGATCCGCACGATGGCAAAGTGGGCGCGGTCGATCAGGGGCTTCAATCGGGAAGACCGACGCTTCAGCGTTTCCAACGCAACATCACCAATGCAGGCGTTGCAGGTATTGTTGAGCTCATCCAGAAACGTTCATGGGAGGTTCACTGGAGCCGACCTATTTCATTCTTATTCATCGACGGGCTACACGATTACGTCAGTGTGGCCCGAGATTTCAGACACTTCGCGTCCTGGGTAGTGGAGGGGGGCTATGTTGCCTTTCACGATTATGCCGACTATTATCCTGGTGTAAAGGCTTTCGTGAACGAATTGCTTGCCGATAAGGCCTTCGAACTCGTCCATTGCGTGCGCAGTTTGATAGTATTGCAATGCAAAACGGTGATAAAGACTCCAACGCCGGTCGGCTCTACCAATCCGTGATTTGAACCAGCACGTCGAGGAGCGAACCGATCTATCAGTGCTGGTGCAACTTGGCCGAGGGTCGCCCATTAAAGTGCGGGTCAAGTAAAAAAACACCTTCCCCTACGAAAAAACAGACTTTTTTCGCTTGACCGATATAATGTTGTTTAAACGACGTTTTCGCTGTTTCCCTTTACCCGCGCCCGTAGCTTCAATTTGGTCGGTTAGATCGACTGTGGTCGATCCGCACCAGTCACCCATCGGGATCAAGATGGTCTATGCCATCCCTGGCTCAAAGAGCCCCAGAAGACCTTCGGTACCATGCCGATTCCAAATGGTGTTTCACAGACCTGTGGCTTGGAGCCAACCCTATGGTGGTTCACGGCATGGGCGGATGAATCGAAAACAAGCAGGATACGGCAGCGCCAATCAGACCAGATGGATTGTGCCAGACCCCAGTCGTGGGTTACTGCCATACCCAATTCTTACCCAAACAACAACGATGGATCGTAAGTTGTCTGATCTCTCATGATAAAATACGATGCTTTACTCAGCTTGTTGGCAAGGGCCTTGATAGCCACCGTATCGTTTTTCTCAGCTGTTTTGCGTTCGACAAAATTCCGTGCACGAGGACAACTTCTCTTGTTATGATTAGCGGCTTCCACATAAGCCCAGGACAGATAGCGATTGCCGTTTTTTCGATTGTTATTGCCTTTCTTTTTACCGTTTGACGTGCTTTGTGCCATTACGCAACGGCAATACGATGAGTAGTTTCCAACTTTCTCAAAACGCCTGATATCTCCAACTTCAAGCATGATGGTCATGGCCAGAATCTTTCCAATACCGGGAATGGTGAGCAAACCTCCATAAGCCTTATCCAACGCGACCACGGCCTCCACCTCCGCTTCAATCGCCTTGATTTGCTTTCCCAAAAAGCGGATGGTTTCCATCTGGTGTAAGGCAGTGGATACCAAAGCTGGACAGTCAAACATTTCCTCAATAGATTCGTTATCAAGGTGAACGAGAACGCTGGCACTACGCTCCACCCCCCGATTACGTGCAATCATACTTTGTAGGCTAAGCGTTTGAGTTGTCCGTTGTTTTACAAACATTGTTCTTCGCCGAAACAGGTCTCTTATTGGTCGTAATGTTTTGGGATAGAAGGAGGTGGACCCCAAAGGTTGGACAGCCTGACGGGTGGGACACGGGTAAGCTCAATCGTTGGAGTATTCGGATCTATTGATCAATGGTTTTTATTGAGTGATTCGTGAGTTCATCCAATTTGGGCAAGCTAAACCAAGCGGGCGTGGCCTGCTATAGTCTATGTCCGGTTGTGGGGCCATGACTACGTAAATGTAACAAGTAGGTGGCGCTTTTTTGTGTAAGGCCCACAAAATGGGATGGGGTTGTCAAGCGATTGGTTCGAATTCGAAATCGATGGCCTGTTGAATGACCAAAAAGTCTTTGCTGTTCTTGGTCAGTAAAATTGCACCCATTTGATGGGCCAAGGCTGCGATGCTGATATCATTGTAATGTTTTGGATGGACCGGATCCAACTTTCCCGAATTTCTAAGCTGAAGGCAGGCATCTCCGATCAACGTCAGGGTTGCCACCGTGGGCACCACCAACCGCTTCAGCTGGATAAATCGGTCGCGCCACTGCGTCATGGCTCGGATTTCTCGTCTTTCCTTCAACCCCATCCACAACTCGTGAAGCACCGGATTGGCAAGATAGGTGACATGTTGAAACGGATTGATGAGTTCACTGTGGCGATTGTAATTGAAGATATCGATATATACGCTCGTATCAATGATGACTTTACGCTGCATTAGTCGTTTAGCACATCTTCAATATTCATTTTTTACTTCTATCTATGTGTAAATTTGTCTTGACAACTTAACAGATCAATGGCAATCATCAGGCTAAAGGCTAAAGGCTAAAGGCTAAAGGCTAAAGGCTAAAGGCTAAAGGCTAAAGGAATAATCTATGTTAAACCCCCAATCCCCCATACCGCTCTACCACCAACTGGCCGATATCCTGGTGGAGGCCATCCGCAGCGGCGATTACCCGCCCGGATCGCGGATCCCCTCCGAGCCGCAGTTGGTAAAGGACTACGGCATCGGCCGGCCCACGGTGCGCCAGGCCATCGATCTGTTGGTGCGCCGGGGGATGCTAAGCCGGCGGCGCGGATCGGGAACCTATGTGCGTGAGCCCGGGCAGGAGGTGGATCTGTTTTCCCTGGCCGGTACCAGTTCGGCGTTCCAGAAAAAAGGCATCGATGTGGATGTTCGGCTGCTCACACCACCGCAAAAGATTCGCGTTGCCGACGGCACGGAAAATCCATTTAACGGCGGAACGGCCTTTTTCCTCTCACGGCTCAACCGGGTGGGCGGCAAACCGGTGCTGCTGGAAGAGATCTACCTTCATCCATCGCTGTTCAAGGGCATCGAGACCATGGATCTTCAGGGACGCTCGCTATCCCAGGTGGTGGACGCCCATTTTTACCTGCGGCCCACCGGCGGCCGGCAGACCTTTCGCATCGGCTATATGGAATCGGCGCGGGCCGCGGCCATGAACGTGGGGACGCGCACACCCGTGTTGACCGTCCATCGGTACCTGAATTTCAAACCGGCGGACAACGCCATTTTTTCGATTCTTTACTGCAACACCACAACCTTTGTTTTTTCGCAGCAGATTGGAGGCTTGAATCATGAATAATCGAGGGTATTTTGGCAACTTTGGCGGGGCGTTTTTGCCCGAGATTCTGGTTGCCACCTTTGATCAACTGGAAGCGGCATACGAATCGGCCAGACGCGATCCCGGCTTCTGGCCGACCTACGAGTCGTTGATGGCCAGTTACTCCTGTCGACCGACGCCGATCACCTATGCGGAGAATCTGACCCGCCACTTCGGTGGTGCACGGATTTTCATCAAACGCGAGGATCTCAACCATACCGGCGCCCACAAGGCCAACAACGTCATGGGCCAGGGACTATTGGTCAAACGTATGGGTAAGACACGCGTGATTGCCGAGACCGGCGCCGGTCAACATGGGGTGGCCACGGCCACCATGGCGGCGCGTTTCGGGCTCGACTGCACCATCTACATGGGCGAGGTGGATGTGGAACGCCAACGGCCCAACGTCTTCTGGATGGAGCAGTTGGGCGCCACGGTGGTGCCGGTGACCGACGGCACGCGCATTCTGAAGGATGCCATCAACTCGGCGTTTCGCGACTGGGTGACCAACATGGATACCACCCACTACGTCCTCGGCACCGCCTGTGGCCCCCATCCCTTTCCCGAAATGGTGGCCTGGTTCCAGTCCATCGTGGGCAAGGAGGCCAGAATACAACTAATGGAACGGGAAGGGCGCTTGCCGAGCCGTGTTTACGCCTGCGTGGGCGGCGGATCCAATGCCATGGGGATCTTCAGCGGTTTCTTCGATGATGACGTCGAACTGATTGGCGTGGAAGCCGCCGGTCGCGGGCTGGATTCGGGCGCACATGCGGCGCGGCTGTGCTCGGCCGATGCCAGCGTGGGCGTGGCCCAGGGATACAAAACCTATTTCCTGCAGGACGACAACGGCCAGATGCGTGAAACGCATTCCATCGCCGCCGGCCTGGACTACGTGGGCGTCAGTCCCATTCTTTCCGATTTAAAGGAAAAGGGGCGGGTGCGCTTCGAGGGCGCCACAGACGACGAGGTCATCGCGGCGGTCCGTTTGACCATGAGAAAAGAGGGCGTCATCCCGGCACTGGAGTCGGCCCATGCCTTTGCCCAGGCCTTCAAGGAGGCACCGAAACTGTCAACGGAGGATATTATCCTGATCAATCAGTCCGGCCGGGGCGACAAGGACATCTTCACCATCGCCGATGCCTTTGACGATCCAAAATGGAAACAATTCATCATCGATAAAGCGAGACAATACCATGCTTGAATCTTACATCCGTTCACGGCTTGAAGAGAAGAAGATCCTGCTGATGACCCACATCGTCATCGGTTATCCGTCCCTGGCGGATTCCCTCGAGATCGTGCGCACCATGGTGGCGGCCGGCGTGGATCTGATGGAGCTGCAGATTCCCTTTTCCGAGCCCATCGCCGACGGCCCGGTAATCCTCAAGGCCAACCAACAGGCCTTGGCCGCTGGGGTGACCGTGCCCCAGTGTATGGAATTTGGACGTATGGTGGCCGACCGATTCCCCATTCCTTTTCTCTACATGACCTACTACAATATCTTGTTCAAGTATGGCGTCGACCGATTCGCCGACCACATGCAGGATGCGGGCCTCAAGGGGGCCATCGTCCCCGACCTGCCGCCCGAAGAGGCCGATGACTACCTGGAAAACATGAATCGCTGCGGGCTCAGCCCCATCTTCATCTTTTCCCCAACCACCACCGCGGCGCGCATGCAGACCATCGCCAGGGTGGCCAACGGTTTTGTCTATTGCGTGGCCCGCAAGGGGGTCACCGGTGACCAAACCCATTTTTCCCGCGAGATGGATGATTATTTGGGCGCCTGTCGCCAGGCCACGGGGTTGCCCCTGGCCTTGGGTTTCGGGGTCAAGGATCGGGATGACATCGAGTATTTAGAAGGCAAGGCCGATATCGCCGTCATCGGCACCCAGGCCCTGCGGCTGATCGAGACTCAGGGCATCGACGCCCTGGGGGATTTCATTCGTGGCCTGCAGCCCTAAAGCCCTAAAATTGGCCACATGAATCGTTTCAATCGTTAAAATTGATGAACTCGTACAAAGTCGCATTTCAGACGGTTTCGCAACAAGTCCGAGATCAAGGCTTGCGAATCCCGAGGAGTGAGGCGTACTTAAGGTCCGATGCAGTGACGAGGGGTGAAGCGTAACGCAGATATCGGACTTGTTGCGAAACCGTCAAAATTGGCCGCTGATGGTAAGCCCGATGAACGGCGCCGTGTCAAAATCCGTTTCACCCCGTTCGTTGCCGTTTTCGTCATCGATGGCGATCGTGCCGCCGATCAAGGCGCCCGTGTTGAGGTCCAGGCGGAGACGTCCGGTAAATCGCCAACCCAGGCGCAAAAACGCAACCCAGCCCTCCACCTCGCCAATGCCGTCGGCCACCGCGCTGGTGTCATCCAAACGGAAGCGATAGGATCGATAGGCGCCGCCGGCCCCAATTTGCCATCGGTCATTGGGGGTAGCGGTCAGCTCCAATCCAGCGGGGCCGGCCGGCCCCGCCTGGAAGGGATTGCTCAGCGTGAAGCGATCGTTGATTCTCCAATCAATGGTCAAAAAGGGAAAAAACTCCCACTCATCCAGGCGGTCGAATAGCCCGATGCCCAGACCAACCATCAGATTCCTGCCAACGGCATGCATCGCCGCCAACACGGCACCGTAAGAGAGGGCTTCGTCGACTTCGGCCCCGGACGCACCGGCAAATTCCACCCTGGGGACGGCCATCCAGCGCCACCCCGAGGCCGTTTTATATATAATCGGCACGCTGATTCCCGGCCGGACGATTTCGTCCCACGGGTCGATACCGGCCAGCCCCTCAATGGCGGAGAAATTCCAGCGTTCGTAGTCGAGACTCAAGCCCAGGCCGACCATCCATTGCCGATCGATGAAGCGGGTGACATCGAATCTGAGAAAATGACGCTGAACGTCGAACAGTCCCCCGCCGTCCAGATCGGCTTCAAATTGGTAGATGGGGGTATAGGAAAATCGATAACCGGTTTTCGAATGTGTCGCTTCCTGTTGGGCCTGCGCGGGAACCGCGATCAGGATGGCCACGACAGCCAATGCCAGCATGCATTGAACAAGAAACTTGCGTGATTCGGGCATGGGTATCTCTCCCTTTTGATGGATCAGGGGCTGGAACTGACTGAGTCAATCGATGGGCTTCCTGCCTTTGAAGCAGTGTAAACCGTTGCCGATTTTGCGCCACAGGGGATGCGCGGCCAGGCGCATGATCGGGTAATGGACCGCCTCGACGTCGACGCACCAGCCCCATAATCCCGTTAGCAACACAAATCCTACCGTGACGGTGCCGATGACGGCAAGGTCGGTGAAAACGCCAGGGGGGATGAAATACCGGCCCAGGGCCCAGTGCAGCGGCCATAGGATCGCAGCCATGATGATTGCTGCCCCGGCGGCCTTGGCATAGGCGCGGTACACCCCAACGGCCCCTTGATTGTCGCTGTACCGGTTCCAGACGACGAATAGCAGGAGCGTCTGGATCAGGGCGGATACGGAGATGGCCAGCCCCACACCGGCGATGCCCATCATTTTCAATCCGATCCAGTACACCGGCAGACTCGCCAGTACGGCAAGGGTACTGAATACCGTCGGCATCAGGGTGTTCTGAATCGCATAGAAACCGCGGTTGACCACCGTCTGGGAGGCGAACGCAATCGATCCGGCCATCAGACAGGCCAGTATCCGGGCCGTCATTTTCGTATCCGCAGGGGTAAACTGGCCGCGTTCGAACAGGACACGCACGATTTCATGGCGCAGCACGGCCACCAGGATGGATACCGGCATGACGACCGACAGATAACGCAACACCTTGTTGATGGTGTCGTTTAATTCCTTCATGCGTCCCTGTACGGCCAGTTGGGCCATGAATGGATAGGAGGCGACGCCAACGGCCTGTCCGAACAAAGCGACCAGAATCAGCATCACGCGCATGGCATAATCGATCCAGGCAATGGCGCCGGCCGCCAGAAAACTGCCGAAGAATTTCGAGAACAGCTCGGTGGAAAAGACCATGGTGAGCCCGATCATCAGGGGCAGGGTCAGGGTTACATAGCGTGTGAGGTCCGGATTGCGCAGGTCGAAGGCCGGTTTAAACCGCATGCCGATTCGAATGGCGCCGATCAATTGAATCAAAAAGCTGCCCAAGGCCGCACCGGCCAACGCCCCCCAGCAGAAGCCGGTCACACCCAGCCGGCGGCCAAGCAGCCATCCGCCGCCGATGATGCCCACGTTGTAGATCAGGGGGGCCAGGGCGGGAAACAGAAACCGCTTTTTGGCGTACTGCACCGCCATGAGCATTCCCCCGACGAAAAAGAAGAATTGGGCGGGCAGGGTGATGCGGGTCATCTTCACGGCCAGGGCGATGAACTGCGGATCTTGGCGCCCTGCGACCAAGAAGGGGACGATGTGCGGGGCCAGGATCATGCCCGCCGCGATGAGAGCCAGCAGGAAACCGCCGAAAACGGTGATGATCGTGGAAAACGTCTGCCAGCCCGACCGTTCCCGACCGTCGACAAGGTGGCGGGAAAAGATGGGGATAAAGGTGACCGACAGGAAACCGCTGGCCAGAATGTGATTGAGGATTTCCGGCAGGACGAAGGCCACGCGGTAGGCATCGACTTCCATGCCGGCCCCCACCAGAGCGGCGAGCACCATTTCCCGAGCGACGCCGGTGATCCGGCTCAGGAAGATGCTGGCCATCATGATGGCGGTGGCCATGCCGATTTTACCCATGCTTTGCGATTGGCCAGGTTGGCTCATACCGATCCCTTTGCGCTGGCAAGTGCCGGTGTCGAGAAGAAACCACGTCGTCCCGTTCGGGTCGACATGTCTCTCTTGCCAGATTTGCATGCCATCTTCAAGGGGCAGTCCTATTTAGTTCAGGCCAATTGCAAATGGATCGGCGTGATAATCCAAACCGCTGTCGGAAAAAATAGGAAAACGGGATGGGCACTAGCTTATTTCAGCCAGGTAGCGCTCTACATAGGGGATGATGTCGTGATCGCCGTCATTGATCGGTTGATTGACCCGCCGCAGCAACCGGTCTTCGGAGGTCTCGGCCTCCTGCGCCGCCTGTCGAGCATCCGTCTCTTGATCCCTGAAGAGTCGTCCGCGTCCACCCGGTAACCGATCTCTTCATGATGCTGCAGGATCACATATCCCATGAGGTGATAGGTGATGAGGATGTAGTATATCCTGACCAGGGTAAAGAGAAATACCTAATTGTCGAAAAGAGTGCTGGTGTTGAGATGCGGCGGGGTGAGGTTGCCACTGGCTGTGATCTGTAAGATGCTGCTTGCTGCTTCCATGGCCAATGATCCCCCCCACAAGCCATCGATGGCTCCTTCCCCATTCGGGTTCCTATAGATCATCGTGCGTTTTTGACATTTCTAAAGGCGTCGTGTAGCATGCGGTTGCAGCGATCGGGCTAACGGAACAGAGACCGGCGGGCTCTCCGGCGAGGACGTTTTCTTTGCTTGCCCGGGATGGACGCCGTTTGAGATGAAAGCAATGAATTCGATGCGATGGTTGTTGCCCGGATTATGGGGGCTCTTTTTGATTTTCGTATGGCCGGAGCAGGGAATGAGCCTCGAGTCTGCGGAAATCATGATTGTCGCCAATCGACAGTCGCCCGAGGGGGTCGAGCTGGCACGCTATTACGCCCGAAAACGGGGCATCCCAACGTCCCAACTGCTCGTGTTGGATCTGCCCGCCAAAGAGACCTGCGGCCGGCATGACTACGAACGGAAGATTGCGACCCCGGTGCGTGAGTATTTGGCGCATGTCTCGCCATCCTGGCGCATTCGCTGTATCGTTTTGGTTTACGGTGTGCCGCTGCGAATCAGACCCGTAAACACGGATCAAGCACCGGACGTCCGTGAATTTAAGGCCCGACGGCGGATCTTGTCAGAACGCATCGAGAATCAGGCAAAAACGGACACGCCAACCTATTTGAAACTCACCGAAGAACTCGAATCCGTCCGCCACCACCTCAAACAGTTGAAAGTGACCCGGGATCGGGTCGCGTCGGTGGATTCGGAACTCACCGTGGTCAGGGCGACATCGGCACCGGTCGATGGGTGGATAGAAAATCCATTTTACCTTGGATTTCGTAATCGTCCCCAAGCGGTTCCCCGCGCGGACGTCTTGATGGTCAGCCGATTGGACGGGCCGACGGCCACCAGCGTCAAGCGAATCATCGACGATACGCTCAGCACCGAGAAAAAAGGCCTGGCCGGCAACGCATATTTCGACGCCCGGTGGCCGGTCGACGACTCCGCCACGCTATCCGGTTACACGCTATATGACCAGTCCATCCACCGGGCGGCCGAGCGGGTCCGGAAATACAAGCATCTATCGGTGCGCGTCGATGCGTCCCCGGGCCTGTTTCAACACGGCCAGTGCCCGGATGCGGCGCTTTACTGCGGCTGGTACAGCCTGGCAAAATATGTGGATGCGTTCGCGTGGCGGAAAGGGGCCATCGGCTATCATATCGCCAGCAGTGAATGCACGACGCTGAAAAAGAAAAACAGCCAAGTATGGTGCAAACGTATGATCGAGGAGGGGGTGTGTGCCACGGTCGGTCCCGTCGGTGAACCGTATGTACAGGCCTTTCCCATGCCCGAGGTGTTTTTCGGATACCTCACCGAAGGAATTCTGTCGCTTGCCGAATGCTATATGATCAGTCTTCCGTTTCTTTCCTGGAAAATGGTATTGATCGGTGATCCGCTTTACCATCCGTTTATACCGCGAGCGCTGAATTGACCCGACCCCGATTTGTATCATTTCCGAGGCGTGCATTTGCGCGACACGTTCCACTGCAAGTAACGGGCCTTAGACGGGCTTATCTAGTAAGCGCTTGGGCAGTCAACGCGCCTCATGAACACATGGAAGGGGCTCATTCAATGATTTCAAGGACAGTGCGCTTCTTCACTTTTGATGATACGGCGCTTAAAATGGTTCGCATGGCCTGGGCGGTCCTGCCCTGCTTGCCGATAACCTTTCCAAGGTCCTCTTTTGCCACCGTAAGCTCCAATACAGTGGTCTGATTTCCCTCGACTTCGGCCACGGTGACCTGCTCGGGTTTGTCTACCAACGACCGGGCAATGTAGGTGACAAGTTCTTTCATGATACTTTTCCTTTCAGTGGCTGCATCCATCGGGCATGATAGCGTCTATTCTGGCATTTAGAAACTTGCTTACCAGCCAAAGCGGCATATGTTATATGCGATCAGTTTTTTTTCAGTTACAGGAGAAAATTGAAGATTGGCAAATTATATAGGAGTTCAATTAAAGCACAATACTAAAATAATTCGTATGGACTACTTGGATAAAATAAGTGGTGTGTAGGGCGTCGGTGTTGGCGGATAAGGATATCAAGCGCCTCTTTGCTGGTTATCGTTAGATAACGGATGTGCCTGAAATGGTTTGCACTTGTCTGTGCTTCGTTGGGGTGATAAATCAATCTAATCATGTTGCTGAGGAAAATAGACAATCTAAATCCGAATCACATCCTACTGGTTGCGGTTACGCTGTGCCTGATCGCCTGTAGTCCCTTCATACCACGGGAAATACCGGATGCGGCCGGTTCATTGCCTGATACGTACGCTTTGTACAATGGTGATCCGGATTTGTCGACCCCCTGGTGGGAATCTGTCGGATCGACGGAACTCAACCGATTGATTCAGGAGGCATTGGCCGAGAATTTTAACGTGAGGGAGGCCTGGGCCAGATTACAGCAATCCCGGGCATTGGCGGTTCAGGCGGGTGCGGATCGCTTTCCGTACCTGGAAGGATTCGCCTCGTCGGACTTTACCCAACGCCGGACGTCCTCCACCGGCGGTCGGTCGGATGGAAACGACGCTTATTCATTGGGTCTTTACTCCAGCTACGAAATTGACCTGTGGGGGCGGATCCGCAGTGAACGCGAGTCCGCACTGCATACGGTGGCCGCTACGGACGCCGATTTTCAGACGGCCAGAATCACCGTCGCGGCCGAAGTGGCCGATCGTTGGATCCAACTACTCTCCCAGCGGCTGCAGAAACAGCTTCTAGAGAGGCAGTTGGAAAACAATTTGATTTTCCTGGACCTGATCGAGTTGCGTTTTCGCAAAGCAATGGTGTCGGCGTTGGATGTTTACCAACAAAAACAGGTGGTCGAAAATGTGCGCGCCAAGATTCCGTTGGTTGAGGTCGAGGCGCAACTGTTGCGGCATGAACTCGCCGTCCTGCTGGGGCGACCCCCACGGGCAGGACTCGGATTGTCACAAACGGCATTGCCGGAGATTGATCGCCTGCCGGCCGTCGGCCTGCCGGCTGATCTGCTGGCCAATCGTCCCGATGTGCGTGCGGCCGGCAGACGTCTGAAGGCCGCCCAATGGCAGGTGGCGGCCGCCCGCGCCAACCGCCTGCCGTCCTTCCAATTGGCTGCCGGTGCCCGATATGGTGAAAGTGGGTTGGATTTGCTTTTCGATACCTGGCTGCTTAGCTTGGCTGCCGATCTAACAGCCCCCCTTTTCGATGGGCAGCGACGGGCAGCAGAGGTGGACCGGACGCGCGCTGAGGTGGATGAAAACCTGTGGATCTACCGTCGGGTTGTGCTCACCGCCATCAAGGAAGTAGAGAATGCCCTGGAAAGCGAAAAACGCCAGCGGGAGCATATCGATGGCCTGGAATCCGTGATGGCGGCGGCCCGCAAAGGACTGGAGGAGGCCATCCAGCGATACCGGAAGGGGCTTAGCGATTATCTGCCGGTACTCACGCAGTTGATCGCCGTGCAGGACCTGGAACGGGATTTGATCGCGCAGGAAGAAAAATTGATTCGCTATCGCATTGCCCTTCACCGGTCACTCGGCGGGGCATGGATCGCGGTTTCCGAGACATCCCCGGAAACGAAGCCGCACACCAAACGGGGCTGAACCAATGACTTACCCAGAAACAGACCATGGAACCGAAGCAACCCTGTCTTCATCCACCCGCCAAACATCCCGGCTGCGAACGCTGATCGTCTGCCTGGTCATCATCGCCATGGGGGTGGCCGGTGCGAGCTATATCAGGATGACGGCGCCCCAGGCAAAGAAACGACCGCCGGAGCGGATTCTGCCCATCGTTGAAACCCAGCGTCTGGTTCCCGCCAATCACCACGTTGTGTTGAGCGCCATGGGGGCGGTTGTCCCGGCCCGGGAGATGGTTTTGAAAACACGCGTATCCGGGCAGATCCAATCCGTTCATCCCGAATTCGTCGAGGGCGGATTGATTGCGGCGGGGGAGAAAATTCTGAAGATCGACCCAAAGGATTACCAACTCGCCATTGTGCGGGCGGAAAGTGATGTGGCCGATGCCCAGTACCAATTGAAAGTCGAGATGGGCTATCAGGATGTGGCCCGTCGGGAATGGACCTTGTTGGGACCGGGGCAGGGGGCGGACAGCCAGGAAGAGGAACTGGCCCTTCGCAAACCCCATTTGGCCAAAGCGCAGTCCGATCTGGCGGCCGCCCAGGCAGACCTCGAACAAGCTCGCCTGGATCTTTCGCGAACCAATGTGATCGCGCCCTTCAATGCGATTGTACGTCAGCGCAATGTGGTGGTCGGTTCACAGGTGACTGCCCAGGATGCGCTGGCCGAGTTGGTGGGCACCGATGAATATTGGATCCAGGTCTCACTTCCCGTCGATCGGCTCACCTGGATTCGTATTCCGCAAACCAATCGGGAAAAAGGCGCCGTAGCCACCATTTTCTTTCGAGGCAACCAACGGCAGGGCAGGGTGGCCAGACTGCTCAGCGAGTTGGAAACCGAAGGGCGCATGGCGCGTGTGCTGGTCGTCGTAAAAGATCCCTTGCGATTGAAAGCAAAGGCCGAAGCGATCGGCCCTCCCTTGCTGATCGGTGAGTATGTGCGCGTGGAAATAAAAGGGCAGCAACTAACGGATGTCTATCGTATCCCCCGCAGCGCCCTGCGTGACGCCAATACCATCTGGACCCTGACCGATGACGACACCCTGAAGATTATACCGGTGAAGACCGTATGGCGCGATGCCGATTCGGTGCTGGTGAGTAACGGTATCGTTCCCGGCCAGCAACTTATCGTTTCCGACCTGTCCACGGCAGTGGACGGGATGGCGGTGAAACAGGCCGATAAGGCGAAATTCCAGGAATCGTCCCCTTCCCATGAAAAAGCCAAACGAAACCATGGATAATCCCATGGCCAAACCGATCTTACGCGAGGATCGGAGAAATCATGGCCCGATCGCCTGGATGGCCGGTCACACCGTGGCCGCCAACCTGCTGATGGTTGTTTTCCTCGTGGGGGGACTGATTTTCGCCGGGCAGATCAAAAAAGAGGTTTTTCCTGATTTCGAATTGGACATCGTCACCATCCAGGTGGCCTACCCTGGCGCCAGCCCGGAAGAGGTGGAACGGGGCATTATCCTGGCGATCGAGGAGGCGGTCCAGGGGATCGATGGGGTAAAGGAGATCACGGCCACGGCCCAGGAGGGCTCGGGGCGGGTGACCATCGAAGTCGTGGAGGGGGAGAATATCCAGCGGGTCGCCCAGGATGTGCAGAGTGCGGTGGACCGAATTCGCTCCTTTCCCGATGAGGTGGAAGATCCGCAGGTGACCATCGCCCAGCGCAGACGCTCTGTGGTGGCTCTGGCGCTGTATGGCGATGTGCAAGAGTCGATTTTAAGAGAAACCGCCGAGATCGTTCGCGATCGGCTGTTACAGGATCCGGGGATTACCCAGGTGGATCTGTACGGGATTCGTGATTATGAAATCAGTATCTCCGTGCCCCAGGCCACGCTACGGGCCTATGGATTGACCTTGGAAGGCATCGCCCAGACCATTCGGCGGGCGGCGGTGGAACTGCCCGGCGGGTCCATCAAAACCGAGAGCGGCGATGTGCTCGTGCGTATGACCGAAAGGCGGGATTTCGGTCATCAATTCGGACGTATCCCCATCATCACCACCAGTAACGGGACCCAGGTATTCCTGTCGGACATCGCCCAGGTAAAGGACGGATTCGAGGAAACGGAAAACTTTGCCAGCTATAACGGGCACCCGGCTATCCTCATCGACGTCTACCGGATTGGCGACCAGACCCCGCTGGATGTGTCCGATACCGTCCGGCAGCGGGTCGATGAGATCCGACCCGATCTGCCACCGGGGATCGATCTCGTGTCCCACAACGACCGCTCCGACATCTATCGCCAGCGCATGGAGCTGATGCTGCGCAATGGGTATTTCGGGCTGTCGTTGGTGTTCGTTCTGCTGGCTATTTTTCTGGAGCCCCGCCTGGCCTTTTGGGTCAGCCTGGGAATTCCCATTTCCATTCTGGGTGCCCTTTTCTTCTTGCCGGCCGCCGGCGTCAGCATCAACGTCATCTCCATGTTTGCCTTCATCATTACCCTGGGGATCGTGGTGGACGATGCCATCGTTGCCGGGGAAAACATGTATCACCATCGCCAGGCCGGCAAGCCTTGGTTGCAGGCGGCAATTTCCGGAACCCGTGAAATCGCCATGCCGGTCACCTTCAGCGTGTTGACCAATATCGTCGCTTTTTCACCCTTATTGTTCATCTCCGGCTTCATGGGAAAGGTGTTTCGGCAGATACCGATCGTGGTCGTGGCGGTATTCGCCGTTTCCCTGATCGAGAGCCTGCTGATTTTGCCTGCCCATATCGGCCATCGCCGATCCCAACCGGAAACGGGTCTCTTCGGTTGGATCCTGCGCCAACAACGGCGTTTCAGCGATTGGTTCTCCCGTTTGGTGCATACCCGCTACGGTCCGCTGCTCGACAAGGCTCTGGGGCATCGTTATATCGTTCTTAGCGTCGGCATCGTGGTGCTGATGCTAACGGTCAGTTATGTGAAAAGCGGCCGAATGGGGTTCGAACTGTTTCCCAAGATCGAATCCGACTATGCCCAGGCGACGGCCGTGTTGCCCTATGGATCGTCGGTGCAAAAAACCCAAGCCATTCAGCAGACCCTGGTGGCGGCCGCTCAGCAACTGGTTGCCGATCATGGTGGCCCGCAATTGGCCCAGGGGATCTATGCCGAAATCGAAGGCAACCAAACCGAAGTTCGGATCTATTTGGTCCCTCCCGGTCTGCGGCCGCTCTCCACGGCTCAGCTGACCGCCTTGTGGCGAAAGCGGGTGGGGCTGCTTGCCGGACTGGAGTCCCTGAAGTTTGAGTCAGACGCCGGTGGACCGGGACGCGGGGCGGCTCTCGCCGTAGAGCTGAGCCACCGCGATGTGGAAACCCTGGCCCAGGCCGGTGCCGACGTGGCAGAGGCTCTGGGATTCTACCCCAATGTGTCGGATATCGACGACGGTTATTCGCCGGGAAAAAGACAGCTGGATTTCAAAATCCGGCCCGAGGCACGCAGCCTGGGCCTGAGAGCCGAGGATGTTGCCCGGCAACTGCGCCATGCCTATTACGGTGCCGAGGCCCTGCGCCAGCAGCGCGGTCGTAACGAAGTGACGGTGATGGTGCGCTTGCCCAAGGCTGAGCGGGTGTCCGAGCATCATCTGGAGACCATGATCCTGCGCACGCCGACAGGGGCGGAAATTCCACTTTTGGATACGGTCGATATCCAGCGCGGCCGCGCTTACACATCCATCGACCGGCGCAATGGTCGCCGGGTGATCACGGTCAGTGCCGATGTGCGCCCGCGCAGTCAGACCGATCGGGTGATGGCCTCCCTGACCCAGGAGATACTGCCCATGCTTCGGGATCAATACCCGGGGTTGACCTACAGTTTCGAAGGCCGACAGGCAGACCGCCGCGAGAGTATGCACAGCCTGATGATGGGCCTGATGTTCGCGCTCCTGGTGATCTACGCCATGCTGGCCATTCCGTTCAACAGCTTCATCCAGCCCTTTATCATCATGCTCTCGATTCCCTTCGGCATTGTGGGGGCGGTCATCGGCCATATGATCATGGGCTATAGCCTCAGCGTGATGAGTACCTTCGGTGTGGTCGCCCTTTCCGGCGTGGTCATCAACGACTCGTTGGTGCTGATCGATTTTGCCAACCGGCGGCGACGCGTCGGGGAAACCTGCCATGATGCCATTTGCCATGCGGGCATTCACCGCTTCCGGCCCATTTTGCTGACAACCTTGACCACCTTCGGCGGACTCGCACCCATGATCTTTGAAACCTCTCGTCAGGCACGCTTTCTCATTCCCATGGCGCTTTCCTTGGGATTTGGTATTCTTTTCGCTACCGTGATTACCCTGATTTTGGTGCCCTGCTTCTATCTGGTTGTCGAGGATCTTCGAAAGACGATAGGGCTCAGGGACCACCAGGTGCTTTACGATTCAGGAGCTAAATAATGGATTGTCAGCGCTGCGGTACATGTTGCCAAAAAGGCGGTCCCGCGCTGCACCAGGAAGACCGTCACCTGGTAGAGACGGGGCAGATCGCCGCCAGTTGCCTGTTCACCATCCGGCGTGGTGAACTGGCCCGGGACAACGTCAAAAACGCTCTGGTGCCGATGGCCGAGGAGATGATCAAAATCAAAGGACAGGCGCGACGCTGGACCTGCCTGTTTTATGATGGCGAAGACAGGGGATGCGGCATCTATGATCACCGTCCCCTGGAGTGCCGGGCCCTGAATTGCCGCGATACCCGGCAGATCGAAGCCGTGTACGGCACCGGGCGGCTGACCCGTGCGGATTTGCTCTCATCGGTGGAAGGGCTCTGGGAACTGGTCATGGACCATGAGTCCCGTTGTGGCTACGATGGGCTGCGCAATTTGGTGGATAAGGGGATGGCGGGGGAACGGCTGCGGATGGAAGCCGCCATCCTCGAAATCCTGCGTTATGACAACCATTTGCGTCGACTCACGGTGAAAAACGGTGGATTGGATGCCGCTATGCTCGATTTCATTTTCGGACGTCCCCTTTCCGAAACGATTGGGATGTTCGCCCTTCGGTTGGTCAAGGAAAAGGGGCGCTATCGGCTGGTGCCGACGGCCAAATTTCGTAAGCGTTCACAAGGCACCCCATCTGCTTTGTTTCCGGGCACTTGAAGGTCGACTATGTCGTCGGCGTACCCGGCGCCGCCTATCTGCGGCACCTGTAAACGCTTACCGATCAAAAAGTTACAATTAATTATTTTCGAGATCGACCGGTACCGCCGACCGCCGGTAAAGGCCGGGGCGGCGGTTGGGGAGAAAGTAGCGCATGCGATGACTGCGCACATGGTGGATCTGATCGGCTTTCAGGTCGGCGATCAGCATGCCGGATTCTCCAGACAATCGGGTGTCGATGATTTCACCGGACGGAGAGAAGACGACGGCATTTCCGGGGAAGGTCAAACCATTTTGATTGTCTCCGGTTTGATTGCAGGCCACGACGAACAGCCCGTTGTCAAAAGCCCGGGCCGGCAGGTGACGCATCCAAGATTGGTGTTTGGCGAAGGCTTGACCGCGGGGCGAGGCATGAGGGATGAAAATGACGTCGGCCTGAGCCTCGGCCATGATTGTTGACAGTTCGGGAAAATGCGCGTCATAGCATAGCTGTATACCAAAGCACATGCCTGACCAGCGGAACAGGGGCAGGGATTCTCCCGGGTTGAAATGATCCGTTTCAGGCGGCGCCAGATGAATTTTCCGGTAAACAGCGGTCTGTCCGTGGGGCGTGATCACCATATGGCTGACGTATATCACGCCATCCCTGTCCCGTTCGGCGAAGCCGACGAGCAACGCGATATCAAGATCATCCGCTAATTCGACCAGGCTTTTGATTTCCCGGCCATCGGCGGAAAGGGCCTGGTGCCGGATGTCGTCCCGGTTACTGTAGCCGGTGAGATTTAATTCTGGAAAACAGACCACGTCGACGGCCTGTTTATGAGCCTGAGCGGCCCAATAACGGGTGCGCTCCAAGTTATGGGTCACCCGTCCCACGGGGCATCGGCAGACCACTGCGGCGATGCGAAGATCATCCATCATAAAGGCATCAGACCCACATCCAGTTTTCGGTTGCGGGGGCCGTCAAATTCACAGAAAAAGATCCCCTGCCAGGTGCCCAGCACCAACTGGCCGTTTTCCACCCAGATCAGTTCCGACGATCCCACAAGCGTCGTTTTCAGGTGCGCTGGCGAGTTGCCTTCCATATGACGGTAAGCTTCCTTCCAGGGTACGATTTTGTTGAGTACCATGAGGATATCCTGCTTGACCGCCGGGTCGGCGCTCTCGTTGATGGTCACCGCGGCCGTGGTATGGGGGACGAAGACCGTGCAGAGGCCGCTTTTCATTCCACTCTCGGTCACCTGCCCTTGGATCAGGGCCGTGACATCGATCATTTCGGTTTGGGCGTGGGTTTTAACACTCAAGCGCATTTAAAAACCTCAAAAAATAGGCTATTTGGTGGGTAGCCGGAAGGCTGAAGGGGGAGGGATTAGGGTGTTGGTGGCGGTTTATTCGTCCCCCATCCAAACATCTTCAGTCTTCAGCCTAAAAAGCTAAAAAAATGCCCCGCCTGAATAATTCAGGCGGGGCATTTCTATAAACCAAATGTCGATGTGCTTAGACACATCCGGTGGGTTTCGGCAGACCCGCCATTTTACATGCTCCCTTTCCTGGTCCAGAGGGGAAGAGCTCATAGATGTGTTTCAGTTTGAAGCCGGTAACCTTGGAAAGAACACGAACCATGGGGGCGATTCCGTTTTTCTCATAGTACTCGCGAAGTACGGAAACGACCTTTTTGTGCTCGTCATTCAGTTCATCGATACCTTCTTCTTTTTTTACATACTGGACCCATTCTTCAGACCAGTTCTGGTAATCATCGATGAAGCCGTCTTCGTCCACTGTAAAACTTTTTCCACCAAATTCGACTGTCGGCATGTTACTCTGTCCTCCTTTAAATTTTGTTTGTGATTTCGGCATACTGCCGTTTAGATTCGAGATGTTGAACTAAGGTTAGTAACGGATTAACGAACTAATGTCAACATGAAATGCTAACGATTTTATTCACAATTTCCTGATCCACAAGATCGGGAAACCACTTTTATCTCCAATACCCAGGTTGCCGGATCAATATTCCCTAGGGGTCAGATTGATCTGATCCAGGGTGAATACCGGTCCGTCCTTGCAGACCAGTTCCTTGCCGATGCCGCAGCGACCGCACATGCCGAACCCGCATTTCATGCGGTTTTCCAGGCTCATGATGATATGGTCGTGGGCGTAGCCCAGTTTTTCCAGCACCGGCTGGGTGAACTTGATCATGATCGGCGGACCGCACACGATGGCATAGGTGTCCGGCCCGCCGGGGGGGGCCTTTTGCTCGGTGATGGGCGGCACGAACCCCACGTTGTATTTCCAGTCCGGATCGTCGGTGGCGTCCACGGTGATGTGCATGTTGATATCATCGCGTTTCTCCCATTCCACCAACTCGTCCTTGTAAAGCAGCATCCCCGGAGAACGGGCGCCGTACACCACGTCGATGTTACCGAACTTGGACCGGTTGGCCGGATCGAGCATATAGACGATCGACGACCGCAAGGTGGTGAAGGCGAATCCGCCGCCCACGATCAGGATGTTCTTGCCTTCGAGCAGGTCCCACGGATACCAATTGCCCAGCGGTCCTCTGAGGCCCATGATATCGCCCGCGCGCATGTTGTGCAGGTGGGTGGTGACCACACCGGCGCGGTTGACGGTGAACTTGACGAACCCTTTTTCCACCGGCGACGAGGCAATGCCGATGGGGATCTCGCCCTTGCCGGGAATGGACAGTTCGGCGAACTGGCCGGCCCGGTAGGCGAACTTTTCTTCATCGCCATCACCCAGAAAAACGAATTTAAACGTCTTCAGGCTTTTATCTTCGGCCTCGACCGTAATGTCATCGATGCGAACCGGATAGGGTAAATATGGATTTTGCATTTTTTTATCTCCCCCAAATGGGATTAAAATCTAATTTGTGACGGATTCGTAAAAAGCCCGATATCGGTGTTACGCTTCATCCTTCGTCACTGCGGAGTACCCTATGTACGCCTCATTCCTCAGGATTCGCAAGCCTTGATCTCGGGCTTTTTACGAATCCGTCCGAACGACTACTTTTTACGAGTTTATAAATTTGTGAGTTCCCCACGTTGACGCCCATCGGGTTCAAGAGAAGGGTTCCGGCAAGGCCAGAGGGAGGAAACTGTATTGGTCATACCGTGACGACCGATAACGCCGCCGGTACGCTTCTCTTGAATTCGATCAGCTTTGCGCGGCGCAGGCGTCGGCTGGCTTGAAGCCGTTCATCAACGCGCACACCCGGCGGATATCGATATTGACCGGGCATTGGCGAACGCATCGTCCACAGCCCACGCACATGATGCCGGTCTGATATTTGTCGACGAAGTACTTGAGCTTGTGCATGAATCGCTGGCGTACCCGCTGGGTCTTGGTATCCCGGGGGTTGTGGCCCGTGGTGTGCACGGTGAAGATCGGGAACATGCAGCTGTCCCAGTTCTTCATGCGCACCCCGGAGGTGCCGTGAACCTCGTCCTGAAGGTCGAAACACCAGCAGGTGGGACAGGAAAAGGTACAGGTCCCGCAGTTCAGGCAGGCAAAGGCCACGTCGTCCCAAAAAGGGGCCCCGTGGAGGGCCAACAGGTCGGTATCGGCCAGATTGTCGGTACGGATCGTGCTGACGATTTTGGCCTCGGCGGCGTCCTTTGCGGCCATGAAGGCCTCGGCCGCATCGGGCGTGGCCTGATTCCAGCCCGCCGCATCGGCAAAGGCCTGGCCCTTGTCGGTCAGCACCTTGGCCAGGTATTTTTCACCCTGGTCCATCATCAGGATGTCCAGGCCGTCGGCGTGGTAGGGCCCGCAACCGGCACTGGTGCAAAAGCAGGTGGACAGCGGCGCATCGCAGGCCATGCCGATGAACGTCGTGGCCTCATAGGCCCGCAGCCAGTAGGGATCCTTCACGTCCGGGGTGTCGAAGTTGAGCTTGACCAGCTGGGTGGCCTTGGCATCGCAGGGCCGAATGCCCACCACGGCCCGGAGAGAATAGTCCTTGGCCGCTTCCTTCATGATATGGTGATCGGCCTGGGATTCGTCCAGGGAGTATTCGATGATGACTTCGGATTGGGGAAAGATCAGGTCCTTGGGGGACAGGCGGGTGTTGACCAGGTCCAGATCCGGCACCTGGCCTTTGTCCAGGGCCTTGAACTGGTGCTGATCTTCATCTTTTACCGGCCCGAACAGCTGGTACTGATCGGCCGCAGCCGTGAGCCCCGTCGTCCAGTCTTTTTTTTCGATAGTAAGCAGCGTCATGTTGTTTACCTTTACATATGGTTGCAAACGAAAAGCATTCTGCTTAGTGTCCGTCCAGAAATAGGCAAATTTGGTCGAGATCAAGGCGCCCGACCAATCTTAGCTCGGGTTTAACCACAGACATATGGTTGATATTCCGAGGATTAAATTTTTCGGGCAACGCCGATATCGGGCAAATTGGTCATTTCTGGATGGTCACTTGATGAAGGCCTCCGGATCATTGGTTTGGTAGACATCCAGGGCCGGGCGACTATCCAGGGAGAGCCCGGCTTCCCAGCCGAATTGCTCCTGGCAGTCCTTTTCCAGTTTTCTCGTCAACAGACGCATGTCGATACCCACCGGACAGGCCCGTTGGCAGGCCCCACAGTCCGTACAGCGGCCGGCACAGTGGTAGGCCCGTAAAAAATGAAACGTCCGGATGTCGATGGGATCCTGGCCCTTGCCCACCCACTGGGGTTTGGACTCGTCCACGAAGCAGGTCGGACAATAGCACAGCGGACAGGCGTTGCGGCAGGCGTAGCAGCGAATGCACGGGGCGAGCAGATCCTCGAAAAACTGCCATTTTTCCTCATCACCCATTTCCTCGATCTTGCGCACATCGGCATAGCGGTCGACATCGGTCTGCTCTTCGACCGGATCGCCCAGCATTTCATCCGAGATGACCGGGTTGCGGTGAATGCAAAGCGCGCAGTTCTGCTGCAGCACCTCGCCCTTGTCCAGAAGGGTCTCGGCATCGGCGGTGCGCACCTTGATGGTCGTTTCGGTTTCGGTCACCTCCAGGATCTCGCCGTCCACCATCGCGTTTATCTTGCGCTTATCGATCATTCCCGTGCAGGGCACGCCGACGATGTGCAGCTGATCGCGCTGGATCTTGTTTTCAACGATATGGTTGACGATGTTGCGTGAATCGCAGCCCTTGGCGAAAATAGCGATCTTCTCTTTCCTGTTGGTCAGGTAGTTCGCCAGGTTGATCCCGCAATTGCTGTCCCAGACCAGGGATGACACATCCTCGGCGGCTGTGATAAAGCACGGCTCGTTCATCATGGGCATGGTCCCTTTACGAAAGCCGATGACCATCTCCACGGTGCAGTCGCCCAGCAGCCGGCTGGCAACCGCCCTCATCTTCTCTGTATATTCAGACATATCACGCTACCTTTGCCTGGGGTTTGACAAAATGGGTGTTCGGACCAAGCTTGCGAACCGCTTCGGTCACCTGGGTCACGACGTCGATGAATTTCGTGGCCTCGGCTGACGATACCCATGACATGTGTACCCGATCCTTCTCGACCCCCATGTATTCCATCAAGTTGTTGAACAATGTAAATTTTCTCCGGGCGTAGTAATTACCTTCCAGGTAATGGCAGTCTCCCGGATGTCACCCGGACACCCACACCCCGTCGGCACCGTTGCGAAGGGCCGCCAAGGCAAATTTCGGACTCATCCGACCGGTACAAGGAATGCGAATAATCCGTACATTGGCCGGGTACTGCATCCGGCTGACGCCGGCCAGATCCGCGGCACCATAACTGCACCAGTTGCACAGAAAGGCTACGATCTTGGGTTCCCACTCAGACATGGTAATTCTCCTTATGCTAAGGCCTGTCCCCTTCGATGAAACATGGACAGGCTTTGAATTAGATGGCATCCAGCATGGCAAAAATCTGATTGTTATCGAATCCGCTCAGGTGAATGGCGCCGGATCGGCAGGAGGCCACACACAGGCCGCATCCCTTGCACAGGGCGGCATTGATGGTCGCCCGACCGGCAAACATGCGCGCATCCGCGGCGATAAAGCTCGGTGCGGAATAGGGGCAGATGGAAACACACACGCCGCAACTGGAGCACATTTGCGGATCCACCGAGGCCACTTCGCCACTGGTGAAAATATTCTCCTGAGCCAGCAGGGTGACTGCTCGGGACGCGGCGGCCTTGCCTTGTGAAATGGCCTCGTCGATGGATTTGGGATAGTGGGCCAGTCCGCAGAGGAACACCCCGTCGGTGGCGAATTCGCAGGGGCCGAGCTTGGCGTGCTTCTCCACGAAAAAGCCGTCGTCGTTCAGTGGGATCTTGAAGAACTGGGCCAACTGCTCATCGGCATGGGGCACGATGGCCGATGCCAAGGTCAACATATCCGTGGTGATTTCCATGGGCAGGCCCAGGACATGATCAGTCACGCGTACCGCTATCCGATCCCCGTCGCGAACCACCTGAGGTTTATTCTCGAGGTCGTAGCGGATGAAAATGACCCCGGCCCCGCGGGCTTTTTTGTAGAGGGTTTCCCGCTCTCCATAGGTTCGGATATCGCGATAGAGAATATATACATTCGCATCGGGAGTGCGCTTTTTAATGGTCAGGGCACTTTCGATGGAATGGGTGCAGCAGACCCGTGAACAATAAGGCCGCTCCGGCTCCCGTGATCCGACACACTGAATGAAGACCGCCGATTTGACACCGTTCAACATGGGATCATCGGACAGTATTTTTTGATCCAGCTCAAGGCTGGTCATGATCCGTGGGTCATCCCCGTAACTGTACTCAGTGGGTTTGAGTTCACTGGCACCGGTGGCCACCACGGCAACGCCGTGGTCGATGGTGGTTTCACCATCGCCGTTTTTGATCACGGTCTTGAAATTGCCGACAAACCCGTCCACATCGGCAAGCTGTGTGTTCATGTGCACGTGCAGCTTCTTTTCTGCATTTACCTGAGCAATCAGTTCGGCCAAGCCGGCTTGAATGTTTTCCCCTTTCCAGGTTTGATACAGACTGGTAGCCTGTCCGCCCAGACGATCGGAACGTTCCACCAGATGGGTTTCATACCCCTGCTTGGCCAGACTCAGGGCGGCCGTCATACCGGCGATCCCGCCGCCGATGACCAGCGTGGCCTGACCGACGGTCAGTTCGGTTTCCACGAGCGGCTCTTTCAAGGCAGCCTTGCTGACGGCCATGCGTACCAGGTCTTTGGCCTTCTGGGTGGCGATGTCGGGATTGTTCTTATGCACCCAGGAATCCTGGTTGCGGATATTGACCATTTCGAACAGGTATTTATTGAGCCCGGCGTTGATCAGGGTTTCCTGAAACAGGGGCTCGTGGGTTTTGGGCGTGCAGGCCGCCACCACCACCCGGTTGAGATTCTTCTCACGGATGATGGCCGTCATGCTGTCCTGGGTATCCTGAGAACAGGTGTACATGTTGTCGGTGACATACTCCACGTAAGGCAGCGTGGCCGCATAGTCGCGCACGGCCGGTACGTCCACCACACCGGCGATATTGATACCGCAGTTGCAGACGAAAACCCCCACCCGGGGACGGTCGCCGCGCACATTGATTTCGGGTACCACCTCGGCCGTGCGGGTCTGTGTGTTTCTGGCCGCACTGAGCAGTTCTCCGGCCGCTGCCGCCGACGCACTGGCGTCCACCACGGCCTGAGGAATATCTTTGGGGCCCTGGAATGCACCACAGACATAAACGCCGTTACGCGAAGTGGTCACCGGTGCAAACGTCGTGGTTTCGCAGAAGTTACCCGGTGTGAGGCCCACTCCCAGGTTCTCGGCCAGGGCCACGACCTCGGGAGATGTCTCCAGGCCCACGGAAAGCACTACCATATCGAATTCTTCGGTCTGCATTTCTCCGTCTTCGGTGACGTAACGGATGGACAGATCGTTGGTTTCAGGAATGCTGTCGATGGTATGCACCTTCGAGCGTAAGAAACGCACCCCTTGGGACTTGGCACTCTCGTAGTAACGCTCGAAGTCTTTGCCATAGGTACGCATATCCATAAAGAAAACAGCGCAATCCAGACCTTCGCCGGCGTGTTCCTTGGCGATCACGGCTTCCTTGATGGCGTACATGCAACACACCGACGAGCAGTACTCGTTTTTACAGCGGTTCTGGTCGCGTGAGCCCACGCACTGGAACCAGGCGATCTTCTTGGGATCCTTGTGATCCGAGGGACGCGCCACATGACCGCCCGTGGGACCCGAGGCGGACAGCAGGCGTTCGAACTGCATGCTGGTGATGACATTGGGGTGGTCGCCGAATCCATAGAAATCCAGTTGTGAGGGATCATATGGTGAAAAACCGGGGGCCAGAATCACCGAGCCCACGTTAAGCTCCAAGAGTTCACGCTGTTCCTGATGGGTTTCCAGGGTCACGGCCCCTGCCCCGCAGGCCTCGACGCACTGGTAGCACTCACAGCAGTAGCCGCAGTTCAGACAGCGCGCCGCTTCGGCCTGGCCGTCTTGCTCGCTGAGGCCCAGCTCGACTTCATTGAAATTGCCCTGGCGGGCCGCCGGTTCCAGCTCCCGAACTTTGGCGCGGGCCGCCACCGGCTCGTTCTCCGGCACCGGACGGTAGACCGGCTCGGGCCGCTCGATGGGCTCGCGGCCGGCAGCCATGTCCGTGCCGTTCAGGTAGCGCTCGATCGATTCGGCGGCTTCCTTGCCCGCCGCGATGGCGCCGATGGCCACCCAGGGCCCGCTTTGCAGATCGCCGCCGGCAAACACACCCGGCCGGCCGGTGGCATAGGTCACCGGATCCACTTCCGTGGTGCTCCAACGGGTGAATTCCACGCCGTCCACATCTTCGATGGCCGACAGGTCCGGCCGTTGGCCGATGGCCGGGATGATCTGATCCACGTCGAGATCGTACTCGCTGCCCGGTACCGGCACCGGACGGCGGCGACCCGAGGAGTCCGGCTCGCCCAGTTCCATGCGGATGCAGCGCAGGCCGGTCACCCGGCCGCCCTCGGTCAGCACTTCCTGGGGCGCCGCCAGGTAGGTCAGGCCAACGCCTTCGGTCTCGGCCGCCTGGATCTCTTCCTCCCAGGCCGGCATCTCGGCGCGGGTCCGGCGGTAGATGATCTGTACACTCTCGGCGCCCAGCCTGACGGCCGAACGGGACACGTCGATGGCCACGTTACCGCCGCCGATGATGGCCACGTGCTTGCCCACCGGTGCCTTGCCGGTGAGATTGACCTCGCGCAGAAAATCCACGCCCTGGCGCACGCCCTCGGCGTCTTCGCCGGGTACGCCCAAGGTGATTCCCTTATGAGCGCCCAGGGCCAGGTAGACCGCCTTGAAGCCCTGGTCCAGCAGGCTGTCCACGGTCAAATCGCCGCCCAGGGGCGTGTCGGTCAACAGTTCCACCCCCATGTTGGTGATGATCTCGATTTCCTGATCCAGGATCTTAGGCGGCAGGCGGTGATCGGGAATTCCCACCCGCAGCATGCCACCGGCCTGGGGCAGAGCCTCGTAAATCGTGCTCAGGATGCCCCGGCGGGCCAGATGATAGGCCGCACTCAAACCGGCCGGCCCGCTGCCGATGATGGCCACACGCTCCTCGCGGCGCTCGGCCATGGGGATTTCGATGGTCCGCGGATCGACCTGATCGGCGGCCAGGCGTTTGAGCTCACGGATGGCCACCGGCTGATCAACCTCGCAGCGGCGGCAGGCATCCTCGCAGCCATGGGGGCAGATACGGCCCAGCACGCCGGGCAGGGGCAGCTCGTCCATGATGATCTTCAGGGCCTCGGCATACTTGCCCTGACCCACCATCTGCACGTAGCCCTGTACGTTGATGCCCGCCGGACAGGCCAGGCGGCAGGGTGCCTTGTCGGCCTTTTGAATGGCGAAGGCGCCGGGGATGGCCTGAGCGTACCTTTTATAGGTGGCTTTGCGGTCGTTTAACCCCTGATTGTATTCATCGGGAAGGGATACGGGACAGGCTTCGGCACAGTCTCCACAGGAGGTGCACTTGGCCGGATCGATGAAACGAGGGCCTTTGTCAACGGTAACGGTGAAGTTGCCTTCGGCGCCCTGGATGGCTTTGATTTCCGCACAGGTGATCAGATTAATATTGAGGTGCCGGCCGAACTCGACCAGTTTCGGTGAGATAATTCACATTGCGCAGTCATTGGTGGGAAAGGTCTTGTCCAGTTCACTCATGACCCCGCCGATAGCCGGGGATTTTTCGACCACGTGGACGAGGTATCCCGAGTCGGCCAGATCCAGGGCCGCCTGCATGCCGGCGATGCCTCCACCAACAACAAGAACGGAACCAACTGTGTTCGTTGCCATAATACGTCTCCTGGTTGCGCATGAAACGCGTGTGGGTAAGGGTTATAAAAAAGTAATGTATTAAGTAATTATAATGAGTTAGCGTCGTTTCCCCAAGGGAACATTCCTATATGGCCAAAAGCGGCTTGTCAACAGATTTCGCCTCGCCCCATCGGGTATGAAACCCTCAATTTGTGTGTATATGCCCTAAAAAAGAGTTGAAATCAAGTTGGATCGGTTCTCCACGGCGGTTATCGCCCTAAAATCGGCTTGATCGCCAAAACGAAGCCATGATACCATAGTTCAAAAAATATAGTACGTTAAAAAAATAATTGGCTTTCATATTTTGTCGGGGAGACGATGATAGTAAAAGAGAGGAATGGGGCCATCAACATCGCCTTGATCGGTGGTGGCAGTTACTGCGAAGCGGTTTTGAAAATGACCACGCTGTCCTTTCTGCAGGATCAAGTCAATTCACGGATTGTCGCCGTGGCCGATACGGATGAGAGTGCCCCGGGTGTGCGTCTGGCCCGCCGGTTGGGCCTGAAGATCGTCGCCGATTATCGTCAGTTATATGATCGTGCCTACGACATCCACCTTTTCATTCTCCTCGATCCTGATCCGCAATTGTTGCACCAGGTTTTAGGCACCAAGCCGAGCCGGCTGCGGGTGCTCGCCAATCCGGCCTTTGACCTATTCTGGCGGGCATTTAAATCGCGAGAAAAACTTCTCCAGCAACGCTCGGAAGAGATTCAGACCATCCTCAACGGGATTCAGGATCTGATCCTGGTGTTTACCCCAAACCAGGAAATCGTCGATGCCAATGACGCCTTCCTCAAATATATGGGCTACGAGAAAAAGGATGTCATCGGTAAAAAATGCTATGAAGTGTATCATCAGACCGATCATCCGTGTCACGGGGAAAAGAACGGTTGTCCGCTCAAAACCGTCATGCAAAACAGCATGCCCGCGGAGACGATTCGCACACGCACCGGACCCAACGGCAAGGTGCACTACATGGAAGTCTGTATCCATCCGATCTGGGAAAAAGACGGCAAGATTTCACGCCTGATCGAGATCAGTCATGATTTTACCGAGCGCCGTATGCAAGAGGAGGAAAATCGCCGCCGGCTGGAAAAGATGGTCGAAGAGCGCACCCGTCAACTTCAAGACACCCATGCCAAGCTACTCCACAAGGACAAAATGGCTTCATTGGGGAAACTCGCCGCTTCCGTGGTTCATGAAATCAACAATCCCATTGCCGGTATTTTAAACTTGGCCCTGCTGATGAAACGGATCTTGAGGGAGGATGCGGCGCAGCACTCGGCGTTTGGGCCCTTCGATCGGTATCTGACCTTGATGGAAACCGAGACGCGCCGGATCAGCCGTATCGTATCCAACCTGTTGACCTTTTCTCGGCAATCCAAGATGGAACTGGGTAATCAGGATATCAATCGCTTGATTGAAAGAACCCTGCTGCTCAATGACAATCTGCTTAAGATCAGCAATGTAAAAGTCTCCAAGGCGTTGGATCCGGCGTTGCCCCAGGTGATCGGTTCCGCCGACCAGATCCAACAGGTATTCATGAACATGATTTCCAATGCTGCGGAGGCCATGGAGGGCAAGGGGGGTGGGCTGCTGACGGTGAAAACCTGGTGCGGCGCTAATCAGGATTCGATTAATATTTCCTTTACCGACGATGGGGTCGGGATCGCCGTGGAAAACACCGATAAATTGTTCGAACCGTTTTATACGACCAAGAAAAAGGGCAAAGGTGTCGGGTTGGGACTCAGCGTCGTTTACGGTATCATCAAGGCGCATAACGGCAATATAAAGATCGATTCCCAGCCAGCAGAAGGAACGACATTTACGATTCAACTGCCCCTGTCGCCCGAAAGAGATCGACGAAAGACAGCCGGCAGCGAGGAAACGAACAACTAATGGTGTGCCCATCCAGAAATACCCCATTCGTTCGGTGGTCGCCACCGGTGACATTTTTTAGCGTTGGCGTATCAACCCTGCGCCTGGGGTAAAATCGTTTGGCGAGCTGATGCCGATCAATTCTCCTGTTTTTTGGACAGACACGCGTGGAGGGGTGATGAGCAAGACTCAGATTATGGTGGTGGACGATGAAATGATTATCCGCGAATCGTTGGCCGGCTGGCTGGAACGGGACGGATACCCTGTGGACACCGCCGCCAGTGGTGAAGCGGCATTGGCGATGCTGGGAAAAAAGCATTATGATATCATGCTGGTGGATATCAAGATGGAAGGCATGAGCGGACTGGACTTGCTTAAAATTATCAACGATCGCGACCTGGATACGGCGGTGGTGATGATTACCGCCTATGGTTCCATTTCCAGTGCCATCGAGGCCATGAAGCGTGGGGCCGTAGAGTATTTGCTGAAGCCGTTCGATCCGGAAGAAATCGGCCTGTTGATCGAGAAGATCGTTGCGCGGCAGGAACAAGTGAAAGAGAATGCTTACTTGCGAAGCGAGGTCAAGCAGCACTCCCGGTTCGAGAGCATGATCGGTCAGTCCCGGGCCATGCAGCAGGTTTTCGATTTGATCAATGATGTGGCCCCCACGGACTCGACGGTACTGATCACCGGTGAAACCGGAACCGGCAAGGGGCTTGCGGCAAAAGCCATTCACACCTGCAGTCGGCGGAGCCGGGGACCGTTTGTGGCCGTTAACTGCGGCGCCATTCCAGAGCATTTGATGGAAAGCGAATTGTTTGGCCATCAAAAAGGCGCGTTTACGGATGCGCGGGAAACCAAGAAAGGCCGGTTGGAAATAGCGGACGGAGGCACCCTTTTTCTGGATGAGATTGGAGAGATCAGTATGCGCATGCAGATCGACCTGTTGCGTGTGCTGGAAGATCGGGTTTTCTATCGCGTGGGGGGGACCCAGCCACTGGAAGCGGATTTTCGAGTGATTGCCGCGACCAACAGCGATTTGAAAAATGCCATTGCCCAAGGAACCTTTAGAGAGGATCTGTTCTACCGGCTTAACGTGATTTCGCTGACCATGCCCCCTTTGCGGGAACGTAAGGAGGATATTCCACTTTTGAGTGATCATTTTCTCAGACGTTTCAGTCAGGAAACCAATAAACCCATTCAAAAAATATCGCGTCCGGCCATGGATGAAATGATGCTGTACGAGTGGCCCGGGAACATCCGTGAACTGGAAAATGCCATCGAGCGTGCTGTGGTGGTCGGCAAAACGCTCCAGATCAGGCCCGAGGACTTGCCCATAGCCTGCATCCCACAACATGACCAGCCGTCGGACCACTCGCTGGCCACCATCGAACGATATCATATTCAAAAAGTGCTGGAAGAAAACGACTGGAATATTTCAACCAGCGCTAAAATTTTGGGGATTGATCGCTCGACGCTTTACAACAAGATTAAACGCTATCAATTGCAGGCTCCCGCTTGACAGCCATCGCCAAACGAATCGTTATTATCTCCCCCATCGGCGATTTTGATGCCGATATCCTGCAGGCCATCGAAACGATGGTCTCAGAAGGCCTGGGATTGCCCTGCCGCATACAGACCTTGATCGATACCATCGATTTCGCCTGGGATGCCAAACGCCGACAGTTTCACTCAACGGCGATTCTTGATCGCCTGAAGCAACAGGCGCCACCGGAGACGCTAAAAACGATCGCTTTGACCGACTGTGACCTTTTCATTCCGATTCTAACGCATGTGTATGGTGAGGCCCAGTTGGGGGGGAAAAGCTGTATCGTTTCGATCTATCGTCTGGCCAAGGGGATTTCCCCGGTTGCTCAGCGCCACCGATACCTCGAGCGGATTATCAAGGAATGTGCCCACGAATTGGGACATACCTTCGATCTACGGCATTGCAAAGACAATCAGTGTCTCATGCACTATTGCCGTAGCATCAGCGACGTTGACCACAAGGAAAATCGCTTATGTCGCTATTGCCGGATTATGCTGGGAGATGCCCTGAAGGCACTGGATGTCTCCCCGGCTCATCCCCCTTTCACTTCCGGATATGGCAAGGTAAGTAACAACGCCCATTAATATTTCAATATTTGCCGGGTCACCGATTCCCAGGCGGAGCGGGGCAAATAGGTGAGGATATCATTGCTCAGTTGTCCACCATCGGCGGCCAAAGGACCCACATGAGACTCCAGGGCATGATGAAGACCACTGATTTCATCGACAATAAAGGTCGACACCTCATCTGCACCCATTTTCAGCCGGGACAATTCCTGCCGCAAATGGGTCGGCTGCATCATCACCATCCAGCCATTGCCGTATGGATCGTCAGCCAGCGTTTCTGGATGGTCGCTGATTTCCGGATTGGTTGCCGTGACCACACCGCTGACCGGTGCCAACAGGCCGGCGCATAGTCCCTGACGGTGCATGGTGATGCCTTCCTGATCCTGTTTCAGGGGTTTGCCCAATAGCGGCAAGTCGATACGATCCATCGGCCCCAGCATTCGGGTGGCGAAGTCGCTCAAACCAATACGCACCTGTCCGTCAGCGGCCATTGCCATCCACGTGTGGCCGGGGTGCAAATAAACTCCCTGGGGCACTTTGAAGCCTTCGATGGTCGTCACGTCAACGGGTCGGAGTATGGTATGCACCAGAAATTGATCTTGAAAATACTGATCGAATTCACAATTATGACAGACGTAATCGTTGGTGCAGGCGCGAAATTCGATGCGACCTTTGAGATAATGCACACAGGGACGCCGATGAGCCGGCAATTTCCTGAATTTAAAGGCCCAGTATTCAATCTGTCCGCGCCGGCCCGCCACGGGCGCGCCGGCTGCGGCTCGTTTCCGATTTTCTCGGGCCAATCGTCGTAACGCCTTGTCGAAACGGCAGCCGTTGCACTGATAATCCCGGGTGCAGATTTTGGTTTTCACCACACCGGCCTGCATCCAGATACAAGACTTGACGGACGATTGCTTTTGGTGGTGTGCCATGGCATTAACCTGTTTTCAAAAAAGTGCGGGTTAATTGACTCCAGTCCAGGCCCGGCAGGTTGCCGAAGATGTCTGCACCAAACGTTCCACCGTCTGCGGCCAGCGGCCCGGCAACGTCAGTGACCATTTGCTCCAGAATCGCAACTTCACCGCTGATCCAGTCTACACTGGCATCCTCGCTCATCAATTTCTTGGCGGCCTTTTTGATGTCCGGCGTATGCACCACAAAAAGCCATCCGTCGCCGTACGGTTCCCGATTGGCCAATCCTGGATTTTTCATGACCCGGGTGTTGACTTCCATGATGACGCCATCAATGGGCGAGCGGACATCAGCCAGGTGATGCTTTCGTTTCAGCCCCCAGCCCACCTGATCTTGATTCAGTTCCTTGCCCATCAGGGGCAGCTCAAAGCCGTCGGCCTGGCCAAATACTTTCTGGCTGAAATCATCCAGGCCAATCCTCAAGTTTCCGCCACTTTCGATGCGCGCCCACGTATGACCATTGTGGAAGTGATAATGACGGGGAACGTCAAAGCCTTTGACATGGACTACCGCCGTGGGGGTATGGCGTGTCTTGGCCGCCAGGACATCCTCGAAGTACTGGTCAAAATCACACTTTGCGCAATGGAAATCATAGGCACAGTTGCGATGGCCAATCCGTCCCGTCAAACTGTGCCTGCAGGTACGGGCCAACGCCGGCTGACGCCGCATGGCATCCTGCCAACTGATCTGTTTGCCAGACGAGACTTTGTTTTTCATAGCATGGTCATATCGACAGGCGGTGCAATCGTAAAAGTTGTTACAGGTTTTAAATTTGACCGCACCCGCCTGCATCCACAGGCATGGGTTTTCCGGAAGCGCTTTTTTGTCCGGGTGAATAACCCACACCTGGCCACCCAATACCGAGCCGATACCCCTGCTACTGGCTACCTCATGCCCTTGACCCCGGTGATAGGATGATCCGTAGCCGATCCGACTTCTTGGCTTGCTATTTTTCTCGCTCATTTTGTTCTCCTTTGCGTAAAGGGTGAAGAATGGTTAAATAAGCAGTGGCTTGATTCATATCGATCGGTTATGATAGGGACCGATGTTGGCGGCAGTGAATGGCCTTGCGCCTGCACTTGACCCATGTTCAGCAAACGATGTGCCAAATATTTAAACAATTGAAAATGTTAATAAATTTTATAATTTGGCGGATGACTCTCAAAGAATGCCGCTGAGGTTGTGGGATTATCCAACACCCAATCCCCTGACTTTGGTTCAAACTGCCGGGTAAGTGATTGTTATTTTATCGATTAATGATTTGTTGCGGCAATGTTGAATTTCCCTACAGGGGACGTTGGATTTCCCCACAGTCAAGGGCCTGGCCGTTCCGGTATCTCGCATTTTTTATTCTAATCATCAGGGAAAGGATGAGGCTTCATGGATTTTGACAACTTGCAATCGATTATTTCCTTTGCCATTGAAAAAGAAAAAGAGGCTGCCAGTTTTTATGAAGAACACAGCGTTTCAGAGAAGATGGCCGGGAAGAAAGAAATGCTGCTTGAGTTTGCTGCCGAGGAACGTAAACATCAAAAAATGCTCGAAGATTATTTGGCGACCGGCATTGCCGAAAAACTAGATGACTACCGGTTCAAATGGATCGTCGACATCAAACGCAGCGATTACGTGGCGTCAATGGAATATGAATCCGGCATGGCTTACAATGAATTGTTGATGCTGGCCATGAAGCGTGAAGAGGCGGCGCTCAAACTCTATAACACCCTGCTCGACAAGGCCCAGGATGACGGCGCGAAAGCCTTGTTCAAGATGCTTTGTCAGGAAGAGGCCAAGCACAAGCTTGCCCTGGAAACCCTGTATGATGACTATATGGCCAAGATGGGTGACTGATCACCACGGTGAGCGGTTAGCCGTTGGCCATCAGCCGTTCCTTGAAATTGTGGTGCTAATCGCTTACGTTAGGTGATCCCTGGTGACCCCATTGTCCAAGACCAAGATCGTAATCATTTGTGGACCGACCGGTACCGGTAAAACCGGTTTTGCCATCGATTTGGCCCGTCGTCTAAACGCTGAAATCGTCGGTGCCGATTCCATGCAGATTTATCGCTATCTGGATATCGGCACCGCCAAACCAACATCAGCGGAACAGGCGGCGGTTCCCCACCACTTGATCGATATTGTCGATCCGGACCAGGATTTTGACGCCGCCGCCTACGCTGGATTGGCCACGTCCATCATCGATCAGATTGTCGCGCGTGGGCGGATTGCATTCGTGGTGGGTGGCACGGGGTTTTACATCAAATCCCTTTTGTTCGGCCTGTTCGAAAAGGGGCCGTCTGATCCGATGGTCAGACGGGCGTTGAAGCGACGGGCTGAAAAAGAAGGCACCCTTGTCCTTCACCAGGAGCTTAGGGCAATCGACCCTGTCGCCGCGGGTCGGATTCATGTCAATGACTGCTATCGTATCGTCAGAGCGTTAGAGGTCCATGCGGTGACCGGAACGCCTCTCTCGCTGTTCCAAAAGCGCCACGGGTTTCGCGAGCCCCGTTTCCAGGCCCTGGAAATCGGCCTCAATTGGCCCCGTCCGGTATTGTACGATCGGATTGACCGACGAGTCGACGCCATGATGGACCAAGGCTTTTTGCATGAGGTGCGACAATTGAGGGCAAACGGATACCACCGGGATCTCAAATCTATGCAGAGCTTGGGGTATCGGCACTTGACGGCGGTCATCGAAGACGACGTGCCTTTGGCAGACGCCGTGGCAACCCTGAAACGCGACCACCGCCGCTATGCCAAACGGCAGTTGACCTGGTTTCGCGCACGGCCAGAGACGCATTGGCTCTGCCCGGATCAGACGGATGCCGCAGAGCTAATGATTCGCAATTTTTAAATAAGCTTGAAACCGCTAGCTAAGCCTGAAGACCCCAAGACCACCGCCAACTGTTGGCGAGGATATTCAATGGGAGGAGCGGGGGGTGGTGATAGAGACGATGCCTGTCGATCCGGCAGCTTGGAGTAAGATGTCATCCCGAATCCGGGTTCTAATAGTCGATGATGAAGCCGCCATCCGCAACAGCTTGGTGGAGTTTCTAGAAGATTATTCGTTCGATGTCTACGCGGCGGACAGCGCTGAAAACGCGTTGGACCTGCTTGCTCGGGTTACCATCGACGTGGCGGTGGTGGACATTCGGCTGCCCAAACTCGATGGTGATTCTTTGATCATGCAAGCACATCTTTTGCGCCCTCGTATGCGGTTTCTCATTCACACCGGCTCAGTGGAATATAAATTGCCAAAGGAGCTAAGAGACCTTGGCGTGACCCCAGAACATGTCTTTCACAAACCCCAAATGGATTTGAGTGTATTCGCAACCGCCATCAACCAGCTAATGGACGCCGGATCTTGATCGTTGGTCTGTGATTACCTGACAATAATTTGGATGCTATATCATCGGGCCGTGATTTTCACCGTGGCCCTACACATAATAGGGAGAAGAATTGAGCCATGAATGTTGATGGCAATCCGGTGCGTCCCATCTGGCTGAACGCGGACGGTGAAACCGTTAACGTGATCGACCAACGACAATTGCCCCACCGTTTCGTGGTGGCTGGTTTGAAAACCGTGGACGAGGTGATCCACGCCATCCGAGAGATGTTTGTCCGGGGGGCGCCGCTTATTGGTGTCACGGGTGCTTACGGTGTGATGCTTGCTGCGATCAATGAACGCGCCGCTGCCGATAATCTGGCGGCTATCGATGCCGCCTGTAAGCGGCTTAAAGCCGCCCGTCCCACGGCGGTCAATTTGGCATGGGCAGTTGATCGGGTATGGGAGAAAATACGCACGGTGGATCGACCCGCCGCGCGTATTCAGGTTGCCCGTGAGGAAGCGGCCCAAATTGCCGAAGCGGAGGCGGAAAACTGTCGCTTGATCGGTGTTCACGGGGCCGGCCTGATCGAGACCATCGGCCAACAGAAAAAGGGCGCCACGGTCAATGTGCTCACCCATTGCAACGCCGGCTGGTTGGCCTGCATCGAGTATGGAACGGCCACGGCCCCCATCTATGAGGCCTTTAACCGAGGCGTAAATATTCACGTATGGGTGGATGAGACCCGACCGCTCAACCAGGGCTCACGACTGACCGCTTGGGAATTGGGAAAACACGGGGTCCCCCATACGGTGATTACGGACAATGCCGGCGGGCACCTCATGCAGCACGGACGGGTGGACATGGTGATCGTGGGAACCGACCGGTCCACGCATACCGGCGACGTGGCCAACAAGATCGGCACCTACCTCAAGGCGTTGGCCGCCAAGGACAACCATATCCCTTTCTATGTGGCCTTGCCATCTTCCACGTTCGACTGGACCATGGCAGATGGCGTCAAGGAAATTCCCATCGAAGAGCGCAGCCCGGATGAGGTGCGCTACGTCCAAGGACTGGCCGATGGGCAAATCGTCAAGGTCCTGGTGCCGCCGGAACAGAGTCCGGCCGCAGATTTCGCCTTCGATGTGACGCCGGCACGTCTGGTTACCGGTTTTATTACCGAAAGGGGGCTTTGTGGCGCCAGCCAAGATGAAATTCATCGACTTTTCCCAGAGTACTGATCATCTGCCAGGCGCTCAACAGCATTGGAATAAGAGTTATGTCACCGCCTATACTAACTGATCTGGAAAAGAAAGTGATCGCCTCCATCCAAGGAGACATTCCCGTCGTTCGCCGGCCGTATCGGGTGCTGGCCGAGCGAATCGGCATCACCGAAGAGGCGTTCCTCGAGACCCTGCAACACCTGACCGAGCAAGGCGTGATCCGTCGTTTCGGAGCGACCCTGCGTCACCAAAAATCAGGTTTTCAGGCCAATGCCATGACCGCTTGGCAGGTGGCAGAGGAACGAATCGAAGACGTGGGGCAAATCATGGCTTCGTTTCGCGCCGTGTCCCATTGCTACCGCCGTGATCCCACCGATGGATGGCCCTATAACTTGTACACCATGATTCATGGTAAAACCGAATCGGATTGTCGGCAAACCGCCCAAAAAATGTCAGAAAAGGCGGGGGTTTATACCTACCGGTTGCTGTTTAGCCGCCGGGAGCTGAAAAAAATATCCATGACCTATTTTCCGGAGGCCTTATTAGAACAAAAAAATAAGTGATAATCCAAACTGTTATATAATGATTGGTCGCATGACGCTATTTTCAACAGGGGGAAGAATTATTCAGGATTCGTGATTCGTGCTTTGCATGAGAACATGAGTCAACGAACAAAGCTCTTTCTGAAGCTCCAGGAGTTTGCCTTGCATCAGTGTACCGAGAACAGCCATACGCCCTTGGGTGTTTCCCGAGTTATCCAGCAATCGATCGATTTCCGCCTGGTATTCCCGCAGCCGGGGGTGCTGCACCAAAAACCGTTCCCGTTCTTTCAATGCTTTTTGCAATACGTCGTTACGGGTGGCAGCCTCTTCAAGTGATGGCTCTTTTGTTTTGGTCACATATTCACTGCTTCTTCCGCATCTCTCTTCCATTTTCAATTTCCGTCTCATCGATGTGTCAGATTGTAAAATCAACCTTGATTTGAAATGAACAACGGGTCTTGAATAATTCCTGGATGCAAGACGTACGCCATGGGCTTGGTAAATATAATTATTTATTGATATCAATATGTTGACAATTATGTAAGTATGGTTTTAATTTCATTGTCAGAAAAAAATTTCCTACAATTATCGGATATCTTATTTAATTATAGGAAAAACAATTCATAATTTACCATGGTTGGTTATCGATCCGTCAACCGGTGGACGACGATCCAATTCTGAGTTTTAGGGACGTCAAATGCCTTCCGGCTCAGAAGGCTGACGGAGATATTTACCCGTCCCTTTTACCGGCTTGAATTCTATCCAACCGAACGCGACGTTCGCACTGGCCTTGCCAACTTTCTGAATCCATAAGAAAAGTTCTTGAAGGGACAGGCAAAATCGTTGTATAGATGACGCTGTTAGATTTCATTTACATGGCGTTGCACGTCCATTGCCGCAGACCTCATTCATTGATCTCCGACTCTTTTCCCAAGGGCTTGTTTAGGACCTCGTTTACCGATGATCAATGCGCCTATTCATCACCCTGGAATACCTTGACGCCATTGAACGGGATTACCCATTCGGTTAAATCGAATTCGCTATCCATGATGTGCAAACCGACCAACCGACAGAAGTCTGCGACACCCCCAGGCATGGGTGGTCAGGATTCCTTTCGACTACTGTATGAGCAGTCGACGGATGCGATTTTTATCGTCAATCGAATTACCGGTCGGTATCTGGATGCCAATCGTGCAGCAGAACGGTTCACCGGTTATCCGCCCGAGGCCTTCTACAAGGATCCCTCCCTGCTCTGGTCCATCGTCCATGCCGATGACCGGCAACGGGTCAGCTCGCACCTGGAATCCTTAAACAATCCCACGGCCGACACCTGCAGCCTGGATTTCAGAATCGTCGATGCCCATGGCCGGATCAAATGGATCAACCATTATTGCCTGCCGGTGTTTGCCGACGATGGTATCTTTCTAGGACGCCGTGCCAGCAATCGGGATATCTCGGAACGCAAACTTCATGAAGAGCAGCTAAAGACCAGCGAACAGCGGTTTCGCGAGCTTTTCGACAATATGTGCGCCGCCGTCGCCATCTGTGACCGCTGTGATGCGGATGCTTCGTTCATCTTCAAAGACCTCAACCAGTCCTGCCTGAAGTATATCGATCGAGACGCGGAGGCCGTTATCGGCCGAGACGTCCGGGATGTATTTCCAGGTATCGAGGCGCTGGGACTGCTGGATGTGTTCCATCGCGTATGGGACTCCGGCATCCCTGAACGGCATCCGGCCAGCCATTACCATGATGCGCGTATCGACGCCTGGATTGAAAGTTATATTTGCAAACTGCCATCGGGAGAGCTGGTGGCGATTTGTGAAGATATCACGGCCAAGCACCAGTCCCAGGAGACCCAGGCCAGATTGGAAAAGCAAATCCAAGAGGTCCAGAAACTGGAATCCATTGGGGTCCTGGCCGGTGGTATCGCCCATGACTTCAATAACATTCTCTTTCCGATCAGCGGCATGTCCGAGATGCTCATGGAGGACCTGCCCGAAGGTAGCCCCGAACACGAAAGCGTCTCCGAAATTTACCAGGCGGCAAGACGCGCCGGTGATCTGGTCAAGCAAATCCTTTCCTTCAGTCGCCGTGCGGAGCATAAAAAGATGCCCACCCGCATTCAGCAACTGCTCAAGGAAATCATCAAACTGGTCCGGTCGACGATTCCGGCGAACATCGAAATCGTCTATGACATTAAAAATAATTGCCCGCCGACCATGTCCGATCCGACCCAACTACACCAAATCGCGATGAATTTGATCACCAATGCCTATCAAGCCATGGAAACCACGCGGGGTCGCATAACGGTTCGCTTGAAGGAGATTACCGTCAAGGATTCTATCGCTCCCGGGCTGACCCTGCCTGCCGGCAGGTATGCCCAATTCTCGGTTGCGGACACGGGCTGTGGTATCGAGCCAGGGGTAATGGATAAGATTTTTGAGCCCTATTTTACCACCAAGGTGCAAGGCAAGGGAACCGGTCTCGGCCTTTCCGTGGTCTATGGCATCGTCAAAGACCATCACGGTGACATTCTGATGAAACCGATCCGTCGTTCGGAAATGATTCGTACGGTGCGCCAGGTCCTGGACGAAGCGTGCAATGAAGCGGGCTGACCCCCCTGGATCGCAAAACCATCAAAGTCAGCCAAATTCCACCTGAAGTTTTTATCACCAGCGCCGATAACCGTTGATATACGAGACGATCTCCCTTCCCGACGGCGGTGCTTTTATTGGAACTGAATCTCCTTATTTCTGGAGACTTTAAAAAATGGCCCATATTTTAATCATTGACGATGATGCACGATTGTGCCGTACGTTGGAACGTATCATCGCCAGAATAGGGCACACCGCCGCTGCGACACACACCCTGAGGGCGGGCTTGGAAAATGGTCTCGCCGTACCACCGGATATCGTGTTGTTGGATGTTAACCTGCCGGATGCCAATGGAATCGAAGCCATGGCCCATGTTCGCCGGCTACCCTCGGAGCCGGAGGTCATTATCTTTACCGGTGCCGGTGATCCCGATGCCGCCGAATTGGCCATCAAGGGCGGTGCGTGGGACTATATTGAAAAATCCGCATCGGTTAAGGCCATGACCCTGCCGTTGATGCGGGCCGTGGAATACCGAACCGAAAAGCGAGCCAAGACACCGGTTTTCTTAGACCGGAAACGCATCGTGGGCACCAGTTCAAAAATTAGTGCCTGTTTGGACGAGGTTGCCAAGGCGGCTGCCGGCGATACCAACGTCCTGATCACCGGTGAGACCGGCACCGGCAAGGAGCTTTTTGCCGATGCCATTCACATCAACAGCGCGCGGGCAGATAACAATTTCGTTGTCGTGGATTGCGCGGCCCTGCCACGTGAACTGGTGGAAAGCATCCTATTCGGTCATGAAAAGGGGGCTTTTACGGGGGCTGAAAGATCCCGCATCGGGTTGATCAAACAGGCGGATGGCGGCACACTCTTCCTCGATGAAATCGGGGAATTGCCTCTCGATTTGCAAAAAACGTTTCTTCGTGTGTTGGAGGAACATTGTTTCCGGCCGGTTGGCAGCCATCAGCAAATATCCAGCAATTTTCGACTGCTGGCGGCAACCAATCGGGACCTGGACGCCATGGTAGACGCCGGAACGTTTCGGCAGGATCTATTATTCAGGATCCGAACGCTGGTGATCGACTTGCCGCCACTCAGGGAACGCTCCCGGGATATTCGAGACCTGGCGATCTACTTTGCCGATACGATTTGTGACAAAACCGGAAACGCTCCCAAACGGTTTGCCGAAGATTTTTTCGATGCCCTGCAAAGTTATTATTGGCCTGGAAATGTTCGAGAATTGCTGCATGCCATGGAGCACGCTTTTTCCATGGCCCGATTTGAATCCACGGTTTTTGTTAGGCATCTGCCCAGTCCAATTCGAATCGACCTGGCGCGTCAAGGCCTTAAATGTAACGGCACCACGGATCGCGCCAATAGACTCGAGTGCCTCGACAAGCCAATCAGTGAAGTGCGCGGTGCCGCCATTGCCGAAGCCGAAAAGGGATACCTTCAGGCGCTGCTTTCGGCAGTGGATGGAGATATTCAAGAGGCTTGCCGAATATCCGGACTATCCCGTTCGCGGCTGTACCACCTGATGAAAACCTACCGTCTTCAACGCTCGAATTAACTCTCCCCGACCAATAAACCCGATCGTTACATAAATTCGACGGTCTCATCCGGAGTCGTCCACACCGTGCCTCCTTTTTCCTGCCGCACAAGACACTGTCCTGTTGGGTGAGATGTTTTTCAGCGGTTTGCCAATGTGAATTTATTCTCTATTCGTTTAAAAAATTTGTAATTATTGAATAAATTATTTTTCTATAGTTTGGCATGATGCTTGATTAGAATTGATTCCGGATAATCAAGACAGAGGAACGATCCATGCACATTGCTATATACGCAGATGCCCAGAACCAATCTTTCAACCGGCTTCATCAGGCCATAACCTGGGCGGCAGTCGCTCGACCCGCGGAGGTCCATAGCGATATACGCCTGTTTTGCGAATGCTTCCGCGTCTTGGACTATCACCCAGACCTGATCATCATCATGCCGACCGGTTCCCAAGAGCTGGAAGCCCTGGCCGCTGTTCGAGAGCTGTTTACCAATTCACGAACCATCGTCATTTTGCCGGAACGGGAGGCGTCTACGATATCCATCGGGCATCTGTTTCGGCCCAGCTTCATCGCTTTTGATGACGAGGATTTTCAAGACGTGGCAGCCATATTGAAGCATTTATGCGGACATCGACAATGTGGAATGGATCGGAAAGGAGAGCTGCCGGCATATGAACGATAAACGCAGGGACGCTTCATCAATGGGAGCTTCAATGGATTCCAATAGTCATCGTGAGCAGCGGTTTGCCACATTTATCATCCATGGCGAAAAGACCATCGAATTTGCCATTCGGGCCGAGGATGTGTTGGAGGCGACATCAATCGGGAGCGCCCTTCAGCCCCTGCCGGCCGGTGTAGACCATCTCGAAGGCTATATGCACCTTCGTGAGGATGCCATACCGGTAATCAATATGAAACAACGCCTCGGGCTGCCGCAAACAAGCTACGCCGCCGATGCCAAGGTCGCGGTCGTGGCCTTTCATCGGCTGCGTCTGGGGCTTCTTTTTGACGATATCAAAGATGTTCTCGTGGTAGACAGTGAAGCGATCGATCCGGTGCATTCTGTCCTTCAAAGCAGCGATCGCATTATTTCTGATCTGATCAAGCTGGATCATGGCCGGCGTACGGTGGAATTGCTCGATTTAAACCGACTGATTGGAGCTGCGGATGACAGGGAACAATTAGAAGATGTCGATCGGCAGTGGAAATCCACACGGGATGCCGTTCAACAGACCTACTCCCGATTCGTGGTTTTTTCCACCGGTACGCAGGATTATGGCGTGCCAGTGGAAAAGGTCCAGGAGATTACCTTTCTTTCTGAAATTGATGACACGTTCAGAAATGATTCAATTGAGGGGGCCGTACAGCTTCGGGGACGCGCCATCCCTGTCGTCAACGCCGACCGCCTGCTTCAGGTTTCCGGGTCGCCCATGACGACCAACGACGATACCCGGGTCATGATTTTGAACGCCGATAGTTTTCAATACGGCATGATTGTCGACAATGTACGGGAGATCCTTTCCATTCCCGACACGGCCATTTTACCATTGCCCCGTCATGGCAACGGTACTGCCAGCGGTATTTATCAACGGAACGAAGGCAGCGATGTGATGTTGATCCGAGTCGAGGCACTAATCGATAACAAGCAACAAGAGTTGCGTTCCGTGGCGCGTCTGAAAGCCAATCATGAAACGGTATCGATTGAAGAAAAACATACCCGCGCAAGACATTTGATTACCGCCAATTGTTACCTGGTGTTTTCGATTGGCAGAAACTTCGCCATCGAGTTGAATGATGTCCAGGAGATCATCGAACCCCAGGCGCTGATGAATCTTCCGGCCGCCGCCGGATTTGACCGACAGGTGCTGAACCTGAGAGGCCGAATCGTTCCCGTGATCAATCTGGCGCATTTTTATGGGGTTGTGGAAGATGAGACCGCCCAGGATAAAAAGTTGATCATCGCCAGAAACCAGGAACGGACCATTGCTTTGGCAGTCGATCGGATTGTGACCATTTATAAGCAGGAACAGTATCAACACACACCGTCGTTGAACCCGCAGCTGAGCTCAAAAAAGGATACCCTTGATCGGTTGATCGAATTCGTCGGGGATACGGGCATCAAAGAGCATGTGCTGGTCATCAACGTCCAGGCAATGATGGACAATCATCTGGATATGCATCCACCGTTAACGTTTGAAGATAAAGCAATTGAGATTAAGGAGAAAGATCATGGCAACCACGCAGAGGAGCACCAGTCGTAGTAAACCAGCAGAAAACGATCGCAACGAGGCCTTTTTTGACCCGGTATCCATTCGCCAATCGGCATTGGAGCAATTGGGTGATCCGAGTTTTTTCGTCGACAAGGATAACCGGATTTCATGGGCCAATGATCTTTTCATGCGTACGTTCGGTATCAAAAGCAAAGATGTATTGAACACGATGACCTGCGAAGAGGCTTGTGGCACACCACTTTGCGGCACCAACAATTGTCCGCGTGACAAGGCCGGTCGCATCGGTAAACCCGCGGATGCAGAAGTGATTAAATCCAATGGTGACGGTAAGCTCCTTTATTTTCAGTCGCGCGCCATTCCCATGGATACCGATGAGCCGCTGACCCTGATTACCATGAAAGATATTTCCGACAAGAAACAACTGGAGGCGCGGCTACGTCAGCTGGAAACGGATTTGAATGTCATCCCCACGCCGATTATGGAGATCGACACGCATTATACAGTGACCTATATGAATCCGGCCGGTGCAGCGGTGGTGGGCCTGACACCGGACGAGGTGGTCGGCAAGAAATGCTACGATCTGTTTAAAACCCCCCACTGCAAGACCGAAAAATGTGCCTGTGCCCGGGCCATGAAGACCGACAGCGTGGTTGCCGACCAGACTATCGCGCGCCCCGCGGACGGGGTGATCGTGCCGATAAAATACACCGGTGCGCCGGTCAAGGATGCCAAGGGCAATATCAAGGGGGCCCTGGAATATATCCTGGACGTGACCGATGAGATGCGTCAACAACAGGTCGCCAATGAGAAGATTGAAAACCTGAACACGATTCCGACCCCCATCATGGCCATCGATACCGATTATACGGTGACCTTCATGAATCCTGCTGGTGCGTCGGTGGTGGGGCTGACTCCGGACGAGGTGGAGGGCAAGAAATGCTACGACCTGTTCAAAACCCCCCACTGCCAGACCGAGAAATGTGCCTGTGCCCGGGCCATGAAGACCGACAGCGTGATCACCGACCAGACCATCGCCCGGCCTGCGGAAGGGGTGATCGTGCCCATCAAATACACCGGTTCGCCGATCAAGGATGCCAAGGGCAACATCAAGGGGGCCCTGGAGTATGTGCTGGACGTGACCGAAGAGGTCCGCCAGCAGCAAGTGGCCAATGAGAAGGTCGAGAACCTGAATGCCATCCCGACGCCCATCATGGCCATCAATGCCGATTATACGGTGACCTACATGAATCCCGCCGGTGCGTCGGTGGTGGGCTTGACGCCGGACGAAGTGGAGGGCAAGAAGTGCTACGATCTTTTCAAGACCCCCCACTGTCAGACCGAGAAGTGTGCCTGCGCCCGGGCCATGAAGGGCGATGAAATCGTTTCCGAGGAGACCATCGCTCGCCCTGCCGAAGGGGTGATTATGCCCATCAAATACACCGGCGCGCCAATCAAGGATGCCAAGGGCAACATCAAGGGGGCCCTGGAATTCGTCATGGACGTGACCGAGGAGGCCAGGCAGCGCCAGGAGGCGACTGAAAAGATAGAGAACCTGAACGCCATCCCCACGCCGATTTTTTCCATTGATACCGAATATAATGTGACTTACATGAACCCGGCCGGTGCAGCGGTAGCCGGCCTGACACCTGACGAGGTGGAAGGCAAAAAATGTTACGACCTGTTCAAGACGCCGCACTGCCGCACGGAAAAGTGCGCCTGTGCCCGCGCCATGCAGGGGGATACCATCGTGTCCGAGGAGACCATCGCCCGTCCGGCCGAAGGGATGATCATGCCGATCAAATACACCGGCGCGCCGATCAAAGATGCCAAGGGCAATATCAAGGGCGCTCTGGAATTTGTCTTGGACATCACCCAGGAAGTCAGCCAGCGTCAGATGGCCAATGAAAAGATCGAGAATCTGAATGCCATACCGACCCCCATTCATGCCGTTGATGCCAATCACACGATTACCTACATCAATCCGGCGGGGGCGGCCATGGCCAACACCACGGTCGAGGAAGCCATCGGGAAAAAATGCTGGGATCTCTTCTGCATGCAGAGCTGCCGAACGGAGAACTGCGGCGTGACGCGGGCCATGCGTGAAGATGCAATCAATCAGGGGCAGACCGTGGCAAGTATTCATGGCAAGGAAATCCCCGTCAAGACGACAAGCGTGAGTATCAAGGATGCCAAGGGCAATATCAAGGGCGGACTCGAGTACATGGTGGATGTGACCGCCGAGGCCCAGGTGGAAAAACTGATCAACAGCGCCAGCGAAGAAGTGGCGACATTGGTCAAGGATTCCAGCGCACAGATGGATCAAAGTTCCAGCGCCATGGATGAGATGATCAAATCCCTTGAAGACGAGGTGGCATTGCTGGATACATCTGCGTCGACCGTCCACACCATGCTGGCCTCCGCCGAGGATATGCTGAAAATGGCTCAGGAGGCGGCGAAAATGACTGGCCGCGTGTCCGAGGATGCCGAAAGTGGAAAAAAAGCCGGCACCGAAGCGGGCAAGAAATTACAGCGTATCAACGAATCCATGCGGTCCAACAACGAGATGGTGGCCAACCTCGTGGCCCAACTTGAAAAGATCAGCGGGTTTGTAGATATCATCAAGGATATTGCTTCGCAGACCAATCTGCTTGCCTTCAACGCCGCCATCGAAGCGGCCAGGGCCGGTGACGCCGGCCGCGGCTTCGCCGTGGTGGCCGACGAGGTGCGTAAACTGGCCGAGAACAGCTCCAAATCCGCGGTGGATATCTCCAACATCGTCAAGCGCGTCGAAAACGAATCCAAGGATACCATCGCCGCCATGAAAGACGGGATGAAAATGCTCAGCGAAGGGGGCGACGTGATCAATACGGCTTTGGACGCCATGGATCAGATCTCATCGGAGATCAGCCACATTACCGGTTCCGTGGAAAAAGTCAGCCAAAACGCCGACCAGCTTCGCGAAAAGGGCCAGGACGTCACCCAGCAAATCGAAAAGGTGGTTGGCACATCCAAGGCTAACAGTCAGTCATCTCACCGGGTCAAGTCCACCATCAGCGATACGGCTCAAGTCCTCGAGCAGTTGATGACGTCAAGCAAATCACTGGAAGACGCCATCAGCAACCGTTAAGGTTTAACCCCAATGCCGCCAAGCGTCACGGTTCAAGTTTTCGCGATGCTTGGCGCTTCCGGCAATTGCAACGACAGGGTGAAGTTTAGCCGTGGAACTGAAATAAGTGCTTGGTGAACAGATATATACGTGCCGACTGACCATGCGTCGGATTTGCGAGGATGACCTTCCCCAGATACTTGCATGGAGCAACAGCGAGAAAGCCTTTGGGCCCTATTTGACACCTGAACGGTACAGCCCCCGGAGGCTGAATGAGCAATTTTCCGGTGGGTCGCTGTGGAAACAGAGTGAGAAAACGTTTTTCATTGAAAAGCGGCAGTGCGCGACACCCATTGGAACCATCCATTACTGGCTAAGGCAAACGCAGACAGATACAGCCATGATATCAGTAAAGATTGCCGACCCCCAACAACGGGGTAACGGATATGGCACCGAGGCTCAGAAGTTTCTGATTATTCATCTGTTCGAGCAGGCCGGTATCAGAAGCGTGGAAATGTTCACCGATATCAACAACGCGGCGCAGCAACGCTGTTTGAGCAAGCTGGGGTTTTCTATCATCGACTCCCAAACCTATGATGACCTGCAGGTTGTTCGAACGGGATATCTGTTTCAGCTCAACTATCAGGACTATCAGCAAAAAGCGATATACCGTTTTCATTATGAATAGAAAAAAAACCGGCATTCTGTTTGACAACCGGTTTTTCAGGCATGTGATTGACCGGCATTCTGCGGAAAACCCGCAACGCTTGCGATCACTATACAAGCGCCTGGAATCGCCGGCATATCAGGAACAGTTTCAACGTGTTGTCGCTGATCATGTAGACATGGAAGCGGTCGAGGCGGTCCATCCGCGTTTCTACCTTGACCAAATCAAGAGTCACAGCCAATCTAGTGATCCGTTTGCCTATGACAAGGATACCTATGTGATGGCCGATACGCTTGACAGCGCGCTTTTAGCCGCAGGCGGCTGCTTGCAAATGGCTGACTCGATTATGTCCGGGAGCATTGACAAGGGATTCGCCCTGATCCGGCCGCCCGGCCACCATGCCGAACCCGGACGGGGTATGGGCTTTTGCGTGTTGAACAACATCGCCGTTACCGCGGCGTGGTTACGCCGGCGGTATGGCCTGAGCAGAATTCTAATTTTCGATTTCGATGTTCATCACGGGAACGGTACCCAGGAGGCATTTTATGGTACCAATGAGGTTTTGCTATGTTCTTTTCACCAGAATGATCTGTTCCCCTTCACTGGTCTGGCAGCTGAGGTTGGAGAAGAAAAAGGACGCGGCTTCACCGTTAATATTCCAGTTTATCCGCAATACGGTGATATAGAATATACCTATCTCACCGGGCAGGTGCTGCAGAATCTGGTCGAGCAGTACATGCCCCAAATCATCCTTGTTTCCGCGGGGTTTGACGGTCACCGAAATGACCCGATCAGCAAAACCGAATTGACCACGCAATGGTTTGCCTCGCTCACCACCATGCTCAAACGCATGGCGGATGAAACCTGCGACGGTCGGCTGCTGATGGTGCTTGAGGGTGGGTATAATCCTGACTCCCTCCAAGAGTCGGTGATCGCTGTATTGAAGACCCTGGCCAACGAGAGTGACCAGCGGGTCGGGATCTTGCATTCCAGCCGGGCTTCCAATCTGCTCAACGATCACCCGGCCAAACACTTCTGGACATTTTAGGAGAGGGCTTATGTCGACCAATCCGCCGTTGAACGCCGAAGCGCTCAAGACCCTATTCGATGAATGCCGTCAATGCGGCAGCTGCTGCAAAAAATATCGCAAGATCCGCCTTCATGCAGATGAAGTGGATTTCATCCGCAAAATGGGCGGCTATGTGGGTGTGGATGCATCACTCGCCCAATTACGTGATAACTCATTGGAGAAGCTGATTGAAGACGGCAAAGCCAGGGGGCGTATGTACATGATTCATCCGGATGACAAGGGCTGTATTTTCCTGCAACGGCGCAACGGAAAATATGCCTGCAAGATTTACCATCATCGCCCACGCACCTGTCGTGGATTTCGCTGCAACATGGCCGACAATACCTTCATGGATATCTTCGGCCAGGATGCCACCGTGCTGTTGGGCATGGATCGCTTCGGCCTGCCGTTAAAACGCTAAGAGAGGGTTTGAAACCCCTGTCTAAGGCCCGCTACCGGCGTTGGGAAATGGTTCGAAATGCTCACATATACCGAATATGCTCCGTTTTCGAGCCGTTTCCCGCCTTGTTATCGGGCCTGATCCAGACTTTTCAAACCGTCTCTATGCGTTTTGCAACTGAAGAAAAAATCATGTCTCACGGCGTTGCTAAAACATAATACACGGCGTCGTTTTTCAGATCGGCGCGGATGTGGTTATTGCGCATGAGTTGCCCCAATATTTTAGAGACCTCGTTAAGGTGCATGCCGAATGCCGCTCCGACTTGCTTCATCGTGCAAGGTCGCCGTGCCAGCATGGCAAGGATGCTGGCCTCATCGGCAATTGTTTTTGGGGTGCGATGAGGCGTGACATCGGCGACAATTTGGGCCGGCGGCTCAAACAGGCCGGCCATTTGCTCCAATTGAGCCAAGGAGACGGCTGCAGCAAACGTTTCGGCCGGTGGCCTTGAAATCGTATTGAGATGGATGCGATCCGCTTTGAGGTCATTTGCCAGACGGGCAATCTTCTGGGTATCCTTGACCATGGCGTTGATTCCAGCCAACAGGAACACCTCTATCCACAATTGACCATCGAAGTCGCTGCGGAATTGCTTCAGTCCGCTATAGATGGACATGAAATCAAGATCGGGGTGGGGCCGGTTGACCCACTCGAAGGAATGCCGGTCCCAGGCACTCAGCGAGATTTTGACCACACGTGCGAGACTGGCCGCTTCGCGCACCTCGGGTCGATCAAACAAGGTGCCGTTGGTGAGCAGCACGGACGGAATGGGTTGATGGCGTAAAAAATCCAGAACCTGACCAAATTGGGCATGCAAGGTGGGCTCACCGGATCCCGAAAGGGTCAGGTAATCGGCATTGCCGCCGTTTTTCAACCACATTTCGATTTCTTCGATGACGTCGCGCGTGGGAACATATTCATCCCGATCCACTGTTTTTCGGGTGGTACGACCCAATTGACAAAAGACGCAGTCCAAGCTGCACGTTTTGAGCGGTGTCAGATCGATTCCCAAACTGCGACCGAACCGACGGGAGGGCACAGGGCCGAAGAGATAACGGTAATGGAGGACATTCATATTAATCTAACTACCTTGAACTTTTTTTCGCATAAACTGATTCAACGCCTCCTGAACGGTTGCCGCCGCCAGGAACGCGCAGTGATGATCTTCTTCCGGGAATCGGCCGATTTTTTCAAGGACGGCCTCGCCGGTGATTTCCGTTAATTCATCGGGTGTCTTGCCAAACGCCATTTCCGCGGCAAAGGACCCGCACACCGTGCTCGATCCGCACCCATCGGTGAGATAGGCCGCATCAACCACACGATCATGGTCATCAAATTTTAGAAAAATTTCCATCGTATCGCCACAGGTCCCTTTTACCCGCGCATGGGAATCCGCATCCGTTAAGGGACCCCGGAAGCGCGGGTTACGCCAGCGCTCAAATCCGGCATCACCAAACGCCTCGCGGGTTTCGGCGAATATCTGTTCCTGGAGTTCGGCCACAAAGGCATCGATTTCATCGGCCATGGATTTCCTCTTATGGATTCAATCGTGTCTAAGAAACTGTTTTCGGCAAGGCCAGAAGGAGAAAGCTGCATAATCAATACGGTGACGACCGATAAGGCAGCCCAAAAACAGTATCCTGAATGCTATAGATCATCGACCCAGGCCACCCACCCATGGTGGGGGCGTTACATCGGGATCATTTCATTTCCTTGATTTTCGCTTCGATGATGGCCATCTGTTGCTTCAACTCGTCGGCCTGTTGCTGCAATTGAGCGAGTTCCTGCTGTTTGGTGGGCTTTCCCGGTGCGGGTTGGCCGCCGGGCCGGGAGGCGCCAACGGTACCGGCGCATCGGCGGCCCATCCCCATGCCGCCACCGCAGCCGCCCATACCGCGTCCACCACCCATGCCGCGACCACCGCCGCCTCTGCCAAATCCCATGGATCCCTGGGAGGCAGTGGCCGGCGCGTTTCCAGACGCTTGCGAAAGATTGCCGCCGGTCGACGCATCGAGCTCTCCTTTGTTAAATTTTTCTATCACATCCCGGATGATGCCGTGTTGCCCCAGGATGATACGGATGTCGGTCTGATTGAACACCTGCATGGCCTTTGGGCCGCAGTTGCCGGTAATCACTACCTTTGCACCGGCGTCGGCAACCTGACTGGCCGATTGAATACCGGCGCTGGACGATAATTCGGCATTGGTGTTGCTGATCGCCTGGTAGCTCATGTCGTTGGTGTCGACAATGAGAAAATAGCGACAACGCCCAAAACGCTCATCGATGGTTGCCGAAAGATCCGTACCCGTGGCACTAAACGCAATTTTCATGCTGAAACCTCCAATTCCCGGTGCCAAGGCATTTGTCCTGAGCAAGGTGCCCAGCATCGGGATAGTCTTTCAATTCATTTGGCACTGATGCTGATAATTTCTTCGGCGACGGTGGAAAAGGCTTGTGCTACGGGTGAGCTGGCATACTGTTGCAAAAATGATGTGCCGGCGTCCCCGCATTTGACCAGATTGGGATCAAAGGGAATGCGTCCCAAAAGTTTCACACCGGTTTTCAGCGCCGTTCGCTGGCCACCGCCGCTGCCAAAGATGTCAGTCGTTTTTCCGCAGTGGGGGCAGACGTAACCACTCATGTTTTCCACCAGCCCAACAATCCGCATGTTGACGGTTTTGCAGAAATTGATTGATTTGCGCACATCGGCCAAGGCGATCTCCTGGGGGGTGGTGACGATGACGGCCCTGGCATCCTTGATCAATTGGGCCACCGTCAACGGTTCATCACCAGTACCCGGAGGAGAATCGATGATCAGGTAGTCCAACGCTCCCCATTCCACTTCACCGATAAATTGACGGATGACGCCGTGTTTCATCGGACCGCGCCAGATGATGGCATCATCTTTCTCGGCCATTAGGGACTCGATGGAAACAGCCTTCAGATTGTCCGAATAACGCATAGGTTCCAATTTTTTCTGCGCGTTAGCCGACATCATCCCGGCAAGCCCAAGCATTCTGGGAATGTCAGGCCCGTGAATGTCCACATCCATCAAGCCGACATTGAATCCTTTAGCGGCCAAGGCGATGGCCAAATTGACTGAAACGCTGGATTTACCGACGCCACCCTTGCCACTCATGATCATGATTTTGTTTTTGATGCGGGTCAGGGATTGTTTGGCTTTTTCGTCGGCGCTGGGTTCAGGCGGTTTGTCCATAATGCCGATGCCATTGGGTGCGTTTTTCATGGTGCAACCTCGATCGTGTTTAAAAATGGGTTAGGAAAACGGTTCCCGGTCCTCAGGTACCTTCCGTGGGACCGGTAGCCGGGCGTGGCCGTTAATTGCCGCTGACGGTCGTGAAGCCCAGGACTTTTTTCAGATAATCCATCAGCGCCTTGCCGTCGGCCTGACTTGGCTTGGACGGCAGCTGCATCAAAACACCCAGCCCCTCGCTGGCCTCGTGATACTCGGACTTGGATAGGGAACTCACTGCCGCGGTGTTGATCATGGGGTTGATTTTGACCAGCTTTTCAATCAATGCCAGACCGCTCATATCCTCCAGGGTTTCATCGGCAACAACCAGATCCGCAGGGCTGCTTTTGATGGTCTCCAATGCCTGATCGCCGGTGGACGCCCAATGAATATCACCTTCCGGTAATTCCATACCTATCGACAGGTCTTTTAGATTGGCTTTGTCAGTGGTAACGAATAGTACTTGGGTCAATGGTGGCTCCTACAAGTTATGGTTTTATGAAAATTGATCGATTACGGTGGCGCCGATTTGCCGGCTGTGGACGACGATCCGTCGCAGCCTGGCATCAGGAAGGTCGGGGACAGTGAATCGCCCCGGGCAAAGGCTTCCAGCACACGATCAACCTCCCCCGTAATAAACGGAATCAAGGTGATTCCAGCGGCATTGATGATTGTGGCCGGCAATTGCGATACCGCTCCGCAGATCAGCACCTTGATGTCGAGCCCGGCCAAGGTCTTGGCTATGATGGAAGGCTGTTCGGGATCGAACATAAGGAACGCGCGGTCACAGATGCGGGCATTTTCAATGTCCACAATCAACAATCGTCGCGATGCATCAAAAACAGGTGAAATGCGATTTTCCCAGATGGTTACGGCAATTTTCATCTGCCCTCCTTTTGGATACTAAGATCGCAAGGCATGTGCCAGTATGAACAAAAGGCAGATAAATATTTAAAATTAATAAATTCAGTGCGTAATATAAAGAACCGGTGTTTTCCGGACCCGTGTTTGGAATGCAGTGGCGCATATCTGCGTCTCTGTCCATATGGCGAGGCTTCGGAATGCTACTGTTATCGTTTGGTGGTTGAACGGCCGTCTGTCTCAGGCAGCACCAGGCCCAGCCGCTTGATTTTACGAAACAACGTGCTTTTATGCATGCCCAGCGCCCTGGCGGCGGCCAATCGATTGTAGTTGTTGCGTTTGAGTGCATTCATGATGGCGATTGCTTCGGTGGTGTGAAGCGTGTGGGTCAACGTGTCCTGAATGTCGGCGGACATCCGCGGGCCCGCCAAATGACTGGGTAGGTGGCAGGCCTGAATCGGGCCTTGGCTGCACAGGACGAAGGCGTGCTCCACAATATTTTCCAACTCGCGTATATTGCCTGGGTAATCGTGACACATGAGGATTTGAAGGGCTTCGGCATCTACCCCGGTGATGGATTTGCCACGTAGCATGTTCATTTTTTCGACAAAATGGTCGATTAACAGGGGAATGTCTTCCTTGCGTTCGCGCAGCGGAGGAAGCTTGAGGCGGACCACATTGATGCGGTAATAAAGATCTTGACGAAAATCTCCTTTAGTGACCAGATCACTCAGGCTTTTATTGGTGGCGGCGATTACGCGCACATCCGATTTGACCTTGTTGACGGCACCAAGGGGCACGAAGGCTTGCTCTTCGAGTACGCGTAGTAGCTTGACTTGAAATGCGGAACTGGTATCTCCGATTTCGTCGAGCAAGATGGTGCCGCCGTCCGTGGCAGCAAAATAGCCGGGTTTGTCCTTGACCGCGCTGGTGAAGGCTCCGGCCTTGTAGCCAAACAGCTCCGATTCGAGCAGGGTATCGGGTAGGGCGCTACAATTGATGGCCACGAAGGGTTTGTCTTTACGTCGACTGGCATTATGAATGGCCCGGGCTAAAAGTTCCTTACCCGTTCCGGTTTCACCCTCCAGCAGGACTGTGCTGCCGCTTTCCGCCACCATGGGTAGGATGCCCAGGATTTCATGCATGGCATCGCTGCGGCTGACGATATCGCCAATCTGGAAACGGCCATCCAGTCGTTTACGCAAGGCTTCCACCAGGCTGTGATCCCGAAACGTTTCCACACCACCCAGGACCGTGCCGTCCTTATCCTTCAACGGCGCCGTGGAAACCGTGATGGGGATTCGTTTTTTCTGACTGTTGACAATATAGGTGGTGCTGTTGGTCAGAGATGCGCCTTCCTTCATTGTGCGTTTCAGTGCACAGTCATCTTCACACATATTGGAGCGGAACACCTCCCAGCAATGGCGGCCGATGGCCTCTTCCCGAGAGATGCCGGTGATGGTTTCCGCAGCCCGGTTAAAGGACATGATCCGCCATTCATGATCGACGGTGAATACCCCATCGGAAATGCTTTCCAGAATAATGTCGGTGACATTCGTGGGAATCGGATCGGGATTGGATTTTTTCGCCGCGTGGTTCATCAATCTGCCTATGTGTTTAATGCCTCTTGCGCTTGACTATTCTAAACGGCTTCGGAAAAAGCCCGATATCTGCGTTACGCCTCATCCCTCGTCACTGCGGAGTACGATCAGTACGCCTCATTCCTCGGAATTCGCAAGCCTTGATCTCGAACTTTTTTCGAAGCCGTCTGCCATGCGATTTTATGCGAGTTCATCATTCTTCGTGTCGGTTAAAAAAGCAAAACGATCGTTTTTAGACGGACACGGTGGCGTTTCGAAGAGGGTTATACGCTATTCGCGGAACAAGATCCAGTCTGATTCGGTGTGGCGCAGGATGGGACATCCACAAAACCGGTTCGAATCGTCTGTATCAGGCCCGATGACAAGGCGCATAACGGCGTGAACGGATTATCCCATCGGGTGGTGGAGTGAATTTTCCGGTGGTCGGTTGACGCGCCGAAAACGAGGGGGACCAAATCGTCGCTGATGGCCTTTTGAACGGCTTGACGTCGGAGAGACAACACGTATCGATGAATGGGTTGTCGAAAGAGACGGTTACTTGACTCTTTTCAAGTGGCTCCGTTGCCGGCGCCATTGATCGAAGGCCTCGAGGTGGGCCAACAGATCCCTGCACTCCATGCGCAATTGGCGGACCTGCCAGATGTTCGTGGGTTTGATGTGCTCGCTGAAAATTTGAAAGATGCTGCCACGACCCGCCGGATCCAGGCGTTGCATATGCTTCAAGAGTCTTTCGACGGTGGTGAAATACTTGTCGATATCGATGGGAGCGTTTACTACATGAACGGCTAGAGCCTTTAGCTCACGGTAGGTGGCCGGATGTTTGGTGATCGCCAGCCGGGTTGCCCCCAGTGTGTTTTTCCAGCGGGATTCCAGTTCCGATACGGTCAGTCGATTGTCCATGAATGTTCAAGCTTTGGGTTTCAGGTATTGGGTCTCAGGATCACCACTTTTTGACCATCGCTCACGGGTTTCCGTCGGGCCCGTAGGGGCGACCGGCCGGTCGCCCCTACCAACCTGTCCATGCTGAATTACATCGCCGTTTCCGGATGAAAGACGTCGACTTCCTTGAGGTCGTCTAACAGGTATTCCCGTTCATTGGGACCGAGTACACCCAAGGAGAGGCAGATCAACGTCCACAAATGCACCACACCATAATTGGCACCATAATGCTCACTCAATTCGTGGATCTGAGCATGGCAATTGTGGCAAGCGGCGATACAATAATCCGCACCGGTGGCCTGGATTTGATTGTCCTTGAGCTGTCCATATTTGAGACGCTCTTCCTTGAATCCGGATTGCAGGAAACCGCCCCCCCCACCGCAGCAAAAATTATTCGAACGGTTGGGGTGCATGTCAACAAAGTTCTCTTCTCCAACCACAGACTTCACCACGAAACGCAAATCTTCGGCAACCGAATCCCCATAGCTCTTGCGAATGATCTGGCAAGGATCCTGCACGGTAAACTTGATTTTGCGATCTTTGTTCCAATCGGAATTGACTTTGAGTCTGCCTTCTCGGATCCAACGAGCATAATACTCATAAATACTTTTAACTTCAAAGTTGTGAGCGATGTTGAATTTTTTCAGTCCGGCCCGGACTGAGAAAGTGACGTGCCCTCACTCGGTGTTGAGAAACGTTTTGCACCCCAGTTTGTCTGCCTGGTTGGCCGACGTGGTGGTGATATGTTTCCAGGCATCGTCGTCAGCCAGAAACATACAGTAATTTTCCCCACCCCATCCATGGCTGCCATAGGTCCAATCCACACCGGCAAGGTGCAAAATTTTCCACAGCGGTACCATTTCGTCCGGTTCGGTGACCGGTTCGCGGGAATTCTGGTTCAGGAAAAATTCGGCACCCTCCTTGTCGATGGGGGCCTGCATCTCGGCAAATTCGGGTTGGGCTTCACGATACTCTTCAAGCACATCCTCCACGACGAAAACAAAATCATCGGGGGATGTCCCCATGGCGCTGGTGCTTTCGTTACGCAGAGCCATGTCACAGGAGCCCAAAATACCCTTGGGACGCTCTTCTCGGGGGCGCAGCTGCCTGGCATTGTAAACCAGCTGGGGGATATCAATTTGCATCGGGCAAACATAGATGCAGCGTTGACACATGGAACACATCCACGGCCAGTCGGATTTGGCAATCTCTTCATCCATCCCCAACGCTGCCATGCGCAGAAACTTGCGTGGATCCATGCCAGCCAAACCGGTTGCCGGGCATCCCGAAGAACATGCCCCGCAGGTAAGGCAAAGGTTCAGGTTGCCGCCCTCGGGAAGCACCTCCTTGACTTTGTCCATGAAGGTGCTTTCTTTTTTGGCGCCCAATTGAATGAGCTGTTCAGACATTGATTCTGCCTCCTTTCTGATTGAATCGCGAGTGCCCATCCATGCCCACTGGACATTTCTGAACGCCCACTATATCTTGTTAGCAGTGATTAATCGTCAACATATGGAGTCTCAGCCTCGAAACTGCACACCTGTTTAACGCCATCCTCAATCCTATAGCATAAAGCATGCCCGCTCAAAGAAATAATCCGCTAATGGTCGTGGGCATGGGTGATTAATGTTTAGCAGAAATATGAGACTGGGTAAAGCGTATCAAAAATGCGTCAGTGTATGCCGAAAAAGGGTTCAAAATTGCGACGCTGGCCTTGGCGTACGGCTGTGGAGCGGACGTAACCCAACGGTATGGGGTTGATAAATCAAGCCTAACGTTTTTCTCGAAGGTGCCGATAGCGGGTAACGGTGTGATTAATGAATGGGAAATACTAAGGGGCAAGCCCCGCTTCCTGGACGGGAAGAAATAGGCTTTACCAGAATTGGTTATCCTGTAAAACACCGATACGCTGTATTTAGCCCGCCGTGGGTCGTTTTTGATGGCCAGGGCTAAGGTCGCCATCGATGATCGACCCGATTGGGGAGCAATGCTGAAATCTTTAAAAATCATCAATTATCTCTTGCAAAGTCCGTTTTTCTATTATAGGTAGAGTGCCAACCTAACGTATGCCATCGGTAATCGATAAGATTACCCCTACGTAAAGTGGCGTTTACCTCCCTATACAACGATAAGTGAAGATGTAAATTCCCAGACGGCAGGTGCGTGGCTAACCATCACACATGTGATGAATTGTCTCCGCCGGGCTTTGTCCCAACGAGGGTTAAATCGGAAAATGCAGCCTCGTGAATCGGGCACAATGATGATCTCTACAACCGAAAAGAAGAAAGATGGACGAAAACAAACGCAAGCAAATTGAAGCTAAACTGCTCAAGCTGTTTTCGCAAACAGATGCAAGCCAGAAAAAAGATTCTCCCAAGCAAACGACACCCGTCGTTAAAGTGATTCGTCGCCGCAAAGGCAAGCCAGACCTTCAGGTCGCCTAATTGCACCAATAAGCCAGGGCATTGACGGCTATTAACGAAATGCGCCAGGATTAATGGTTGTATGGCACGATGCCTTTTATGGCTCCCACTCCCCTTGCTTGACAACCGTTGGCTCCAATTGCCGACCCACGCTAATCCCGATGTGTCGGATCAGGGTTCCCGTCAGACAGGAAATCATTGCACGCTTCCGGAAATAGTGGTATTTAAACGCTATTTAACCAAACCATCGAAAGCAACAGGTGGCCATGAAGCAATCCCTGATCGCATGTCACACCTGTGATGTATTACATTCTGTCAATTCCTTGCCGGTGGGAAGCGTCGCCCGTTGCCGTCGCTGCGGAACCGTGCTTTATTCCCGCAAGAAGCAATCCATCCAACGTACATTGGCCTGTGCAGTTACCGGTCTGATAATGATTGGGGTGGCCAATGTGTTCCCCTTTCTATCGCTGCAGTCCCAGGGAACCCTGTTGGAAACCAACCTCATCACCGGGGCCATTATTCTTGCCGGACAGAGCATGACAGGGGTGGCCATGTTGGTTTTGCTGACCAGCATGCTGGTTCCCTGCATGCTCCTCGTTGCCTTGGTTTATGTACTCTGGCCATTGATTCGGGAACGCCGCCTGCCGGCTAGCCGGCGATTGTTTCGTCTGGCCTTGGCGCTTCGGCCATGGAGCATGACCGAGGTTTTCCTGCTTGGGATCCTGGTGTCGGTGATCAAACTGGCCAAATTGGCCACCATTATTCCCGGCACGGCCCTCTTTGCATTTCTGGCCTTGGTGTTTGCGCTGGCTGCGGTCAATACGTTTCTCGATCCCCACACCATTTGGGAGAAAATGGACCAATGCCCTTGACCTCATCCCCTGCAGGACCGCCCACCGCCATGGGCGCTGGCTTATTGAGTTGTCACCGCTGCAGCATGGTGGTCCGCCGTACGCGGGTACCCAGCACGGCAGTTGCCCGGTGCCCGCGTTGTGGCGCCCGTCTTCATCTTCGAAAACCCAATAGTATTCATCGTACCTGGGCATTATTGATTGCGGCGTTGATTTTTTATTTTCCGGCCAATTTGCTGCCGATCACCGAAACCACTTATCTGGGGAGCACGCAACACGATACAATTTTAAGCGGAGTGCTCTATTTCATGCATACGGGTTCATGGGGGATTGCCTTCATCATCTTCGTGGCCAGTATCGTTGTCCCCATTACCAAGCTGATCGTCCTCTTTGGCCTACTGCTGTCCGTGCATCGGCGCTGGCCCTGGCGGCCCAGGGAACGCTCGCAGCTCTATCGTATCGTGGAAGTGATCGGACGCTGGTCCATGCTGGACGTATTCGTGGTAACGGTACTCGTTGCTCTGGTTCGGCTCGGTTATTTAAGCACCATTGAAGCCGGCTCGGGAGTGATATATTTTGCCGCTGTGGTGGTTATTACCATGATTGCGGCCATGACCTTTGATCCGAGATTGATGTGGGATGTGCTGGAGAATGATGATGACTGAGCCCACTGCCGATGCCGATGCCGTCCAGCCGGTTTTGGAACCGGAAATCCATAAAAGCAGAAATATCTCAATCATTTGGTTAATTCCGGTGCTTGCCGCACTGATCGGCCTCTGGCTGTCCGTTAAAGCCATCCGCGAATCCGGTCCGACGATTACCATTTGTTTCGAATCCGCCGAAGGGCTGGTCCCCGGGAAAACCGAAATCAAGTACAAGGATGTTGTCGTGGGGAAGGTGGAAACGATTCAGCTAAGCCAGGACCTGTCTCAAGTGGTGGTTACGGCCGCCATGAGCCCTGACGTGGCCGATCATCTCACGAAGGACACCATGTTCTGGATCGTCCGGGCCCGTGTGGCCGTGGGAGAGGTTTCCGGTATCAGCACCTTACTGTCGGGGGCCTATATCGGTATGTCGCCGGGTTCGGACGGGAAGTCTATGCACCGTTTCGAAGGTCAGGAAAAGCCACCGGCCATCTCACGGGATACACAGGGGCTTCAATTCACTTTGCGTGCCGAGCAACTGGGGTCCCTGGATATTGGATCGCCGGTTTATTATCGTCAAGTAAAGGTCGGACGGGTTACCAATGTAAACATGGCCGAGGATGGGTCGGGCGTGATATTGGAGATCTTCATCCAGTCGCCATATCACCATCAGGTCAAACGCAACTCCTTGTTTTACAATGTCAGCGGCCTCGATTTGGAAATCAGAACCGATGGTGTTCGACTGGACACCCCCTCCCTAGCCAGTTTGCTAGTCGGAGGCATTTCATTTTTCACTTCCGGGGATATCCAGTCCCTGCCGCCCGCCGACAAGGACCAGGTTTTTACCCTATTTGTAAGTCGAGATGCCGCCAACGCATCATCCTTCAGCTACCGTGAGTATTATCTGCTCTACTTCGATGAAACGATTCGCGGGTTGTCGCCCGGCGCACCGGTTGAATTTCATGGCATTCGGATCGGTGAGGTAATCAGTGTTCGGCTGCTTTTTGATCAAGATAACATGACCTTTCGAATCCCGGTACTAATCGCCATTGAGCCAGATCGGGTCGAATTTTCAGGTGAACTGGCCATTTCTGAACACGAAGTCATGAATAAATTGGTGGAGAAAGGACTTCGGGCGCAGTTAGGCATTGGAAACCTGTTGACCGGCCAGTGCTATGTGAGTTTAGGCATTCATGAGGATGCCGCTCCTCAACGGATCGGCTATGAGGATGCCTTTCCGGTGCTGCCAACAATTCCCAAAACCATGGAGGAAATCGCGGCAACGGCCAAGAAAATGCTGGAGCGCTTCAACAACCTGCCCTTGGAAAATACCCTGGCCGATATCCGTGCGGCAGCCAAGCAAGTCAAGGCCATGACTGGATCCGAGACCCTCGAAAGCGCTATCAAGAATATTGATCAGAGTTTTTCAACGTTCAAGCAGGTGGCCGCGGATTTCGAGGGCCAAACCCTTGCTCAGATTACCGATTTACTGCGACGTGGAGAAGCGTTGTTAGCCGCGGCCAATGCAGTACTGGGAGAAGGTGCCCCGGCCGTCTATAATTTGAATCGGCTGCTTATCGAGCTTCAGGATGCGGCTCGAGCCGTGGAAGCGCTGGCCGATTATTTGGAGCGGCATCCCAACGCTATTGTTTTCGGAAAAGGAAACCAGGAATGATCAAAAAGTCAATATGGGCCGCTTTGTTCGGAATCCTCATGCTGACGGTGTTTCCCGGATGCCAGTCTTTGACGCCGCCGATAACCTACTATACCCTCAGCCCGATTAAGGAAACGGCCGACGAGAATGTGGCCGCCAACCACCAGGCCCTGGTCATTGGTATCCGGCCGGTGCAATTGCCGGGTACGATAGATCGAACTCAAATGGTGATTCGAAGCGGACCGCATCGATTGGTATTTTCCTCCTTAAACCGCTGGGCCGACTACCCGTATCAGCTGGTACAGCAAACCATCGAAGAAAATCTCCAAACCCTTATGCCCAGCGCCCGCCTGGTCAGCGCGCCATGGCCGATAGGGCTGAAACCAGACATCACCGTGACGGTTAAATTCCATGAGTTGATTGGCACGGACGCGGACACGGTTTTGCTCAGTGCCATCTGGACCATTACGGCTGCCGATCCAGGTCGGACGGATTCTTATCGCCTCAATCTCACCGAACCGATGGTGGGCAACGGATACGACGAACTCGCCGCCGCCCATAGCCGCGTGTTGGCGGCATTTTGCAGGAAAATGGCCGACTCGTTAAGGGGGGGAATGGAAGGTGCTCGAGACCCGGCTCCGCTTTCTTGAAGACTATACAAGGGGGAAGGGAATGAAACGACTCTCCTGGACAGAACTGTTTCAAGAAAAAGCAACCATGACAACGGTCAACAAGAAAGACTTGTTCTATCTTGACGATCTCCTCTACGAACTATGGGCACTGGGTCGCAACATCATCCTGGTATGGGCACCACAAAACAAAGGAATCGATCTGCTTATGGTTCCTCATTATGCCATTGGTGAAGCCATCGCCGGCGGTGATTTTTCCCTGACTGATGGCGGCCGTAAACATTCTCAACGGCGAGTTGACTCTTTTTTGGAGAAGATCGTCGCCGGTCCCAAACATGTCTCGGCCGATCGTTTGCAGGAAACGGCCAAACGGCTCAACACCCCCCCCTTGCATATCGACTTGCCTTTTACGCCAGGGGATACGCTGCCACTCAAAACCATCAGTGCCTTGATCAAGCGGTACAGCATCACCCGGGTCGAAGATCGGGCCGTGGCCCTGTTCGACATCGTCGGTTTTTCACATTATTCACCCCTAGCGCAGGTGACACAGCTCAACAGCCTTTCTTATTCGGTCAATATCGCCTACAGCAAGCTGGTGGACAAGGATATTGAAATCCGGTTTGCCCGCACCAATACCGGTGATGGGTTTTACATCTGGAACCGGGACCGGGGGCTTGATTCCAATGTAGACCTTTACCATTTCATGCATTTGGTCTTGGCCGAAAACGCCGTCGCTCGCAGCAGGGCCCTCAAACACACCGCTCCCTTGTTGCGCACCTGTTTTCATGTGGGGGGGCACTATGAGTTCTACCAATCCGAAGGATTGAGCCCGACAACATTCAGCTACATCGTCGGTGATGTGACCATTGAACTGGCGCGTATGATCGAACAGGCCAAGGCCGGACAGATACTGATCGGCGATTTTCAGATTCCCATGGTCGATGAAGACCGCCAAAGAGCGGTTTCGATCGACGCCGTGGACTTTATCGAAAGGGTGCAACCGCGTCTATCCAATTTGAACAACCTGGTTCTCGGGGACAATGATCGGATCAAGGCCATCAAGTGCTATCTAACCGGCGATAAACAGACTGACGGAAGCTATGCTGTCAAACAATACTTGGTTACCGACAAGCACGGATACTCGCGCCATGTTTTCAACGCCAAGGTCAATATCCACCGAAGTGAAGGCATCCCTATTTATCTGGGTATCCAGGACGCCGAATTGGATGACTTTGGCATGACCGATGATTAATGAAATGCTGACACACTTCATCTGATGAGTCTCAAACACGATTTTAAGGTTGCCCGTAAGACATTGGCCCTCCTAGAAGCGGGCGAGCGCGAGTCATTGATGGGTATTTGCGCCGAGATTCATGGTGCCCAGCAGGTTTTGACCGAAAAAGCGGCGCCCCTCTTGGCCCAATGCATGGCCGGTTGCAGCGGACTCTGCTGCCGAAATATCAGGGTCGCGGACATCATCACCAAGTGGGATCTCCTTTACATTCTGGCCATGCAGCCGGCACTTGAGGAGCGTATGGCGGACTGTTTGGAACAGGAAGGCTTGTTTCCGGCCAATTGCCTGTTCCTCGAAAACGGCATCGGTCCCTGCCTCTTTCCCGACAATCTGCGTCCGGAACGCTGCATCATCTCCTTTTGCCGGGTTGAACCGCTGGTGGAAAAAGAGATTGCCCGGGTCATGAGCGGCTTTAGCCGGTTGATCCGCTTTTTTATGTTCAGGCCTTTTCGGCGTTTCTATTCCAGGTGTCGCGATTTTCGTGGCTAAGGATCGGGGATGGGACGTTCACTAACGAGCCGGCCTGTTTCCTATTTTGAAAACGGCAAATGGGTCATTTCTGGACGGGCGCTATTTATCGATTTTCTCTACATCACGTTCCAAATGTTCGTCGATGAATTCCTGAAGCATTTTTCTTCCGCCCAGATCATCACGGGCGGTGAACTCGGTTCCGCAGACCCAGCCCTGTCTGAAAAAGAGCTGTCTGTCATCCGACTGAAATTGGGAAACATGCCTGGGGATTCCGGCAAGCTGCACGGACTTGTTGCCATTGTTGATAAGTGGATTGATCATGGCGCCGATTTCAATTTCATCCGGTGCATCAACCAAAAAACCCACGCCATATTCGTTGATATTAAAAATGCGATAGTTTTTTCCATTGATGGCAATGGTCAGATCCTTGACTGTATACCTGCGTTTTTTTCTGTTACCCAATGTCTGATCCATACCATCCTCCTATCTTTTGCTTTTTCCTGGAATGGGGGGCTCCAGGAACGTTAACTTCACATGCCATTTGATATTATCGGATCGTGGGGACTCGGTCTTTAGATGAATGTTGCGCACCACCATCGCCGTCATTACGAATGCCATGTTGATTCGGATACCTAGCCCCTCGTTATTTAGTGCCCATCCAGAAATGGCCAATTTGCCCGATATCGGCGTTGCAGGAAAAATTTTATCCTCTTAATATCAACCATATGCCTTTGGTAAAATTTTTCGTGCGCCTTGATCTCGATCAAATTTTCCTATTTCTGGACGGACATTATTTAAGCCAATGGTCGAGGCTTTTTAGCGGTGTATTGACGGAACCGCTTGCAAGCCCTAAATTTATGATATTATTTCATTGACCGATATAATGATGCAACAACAGGCTTTGGTCAAGTACCCTTGATGCCGAACCATCAAGTACGGCGCTGATGACGGACGGCGGAACCCACAAGTATTTTTTAAGGTAAAAGGCGCCATGAGCAATCCTCAGGTGAAGATCCTTTCGATTATCAATCGGCTCAATTTTTTTAGTTCGTTCACCGTCGAGGAGAAACGACGCATCGTTGCCGATGACGCCCATTTCAAGGTATACAATCCTGGGGAAATGCTGATCCGTCAACGAAGCGACGACCAGAGCCTATTCATTATCCTCAGCGGTACGGTTAGTGTCACCGAAGGCCACGGTGATACGATTCTAGCGGTTTTGAAGGCGGGTGACATCCTGGGTGAAATGGCATTTTTGACCGATATGCGGCGTAGCGCCAATGTCACCGCCAGGGAGCCGGTGATTGCCCTGAAACTGGATAGAATCCGGTTCGAGAAGCTGGCTGCGGAAATCCGCGAAAAATTCAAGGACAAGATCATTGAGAAATTGGTAGCCCGGCTGGATACGGCCAACAAGGAATTGACCCGGCTCAGTACGGTGGCGAAAGACAATCACGCGGCTAGCTCCAAAACGGTGATAGTGGATAAGGTGCCGCCTTCATCGAAAGCGGCGGAGACGAGTCTGCTTTCGGGGCGAGAGTTGATTCGTAAAATCATCGCGAATACCGCTTCGTTACCGGCCATGCCGGAAGTCATGATCAAGGTCCAGCGCATGATCAAACTGCCTGGAACCACGCCAAACCAACTGGCCAAAATTATCGAAACCGATCCCGCCATCGTGGCCGGTATTCTTAAGGTGGCCAACTCCGCCTATTATGGGTTCCGGGGAAAGGTTACGAGCATCCAGCATGCCTCCGCCTTGTTTGGTACCCGGCGACTGGCTGAATTGATCGCCGCCATGAGTACCGGTGGAATGCTAGGCAACGCCATGGATGGGTATGGCCTCAAGGCGGGTGACATGTGGCGGCATTCCATCGCCGTGGCCGTGACGGCCAGCGAAATCGCCGCGATTGTGTCGGAAGATGCCCTCGAAAGTGCTTATATGGCCGGGCTGCTTCACGATGTGGGCAAGATTATCTTGAATCCCTATGTGCAACGGCGCGGCCTGTTATTCGACCAATATATTTCTTCCAACCCCGGCAAGACCATTCAAGACGCCGAGCGAAGCATCCTGGGTTTTGATCATGCCATGATTGCTGGCATTCTTTGCGATAACTGGAATTTGCCAAAAGCCATTAATTTTGCCATTCGGCATCACCACCAACCCTCGACAGCCGATGATCATCAATTGTCCCATATCGTACACTTGGCGGATTATTATATTGGAAAAGCGGGTATAGACGCGACCGGTAAAGCCGGGGGGCAGGAACTGGATAGCAGTAGCCATGCCATCGTGGCCCTGGAACCGGATGCCTTGCGGTCCATGGCAGAAAAGGCACAGCAGTATGTGAAAAGCTTTACCGGACGGATGTTGCGCATTTAAGAACTTTGGATTCCCTTACGCATGCGGCCTGCTTTTACATTTGTCCTTGAAATCAGAGGATACGGTATAATATAGTCACGGCCCAGATCCCCTTGAAAGGACAGCTACGAACCGGTCCGCCGACCGCATTACCCGAAAAGACGATTCCCATGTTCCCCGGATTTGAACAATTAATCGAGGCGCGCATTAAAAAAGCCCAGGATGATGGGGCCTTTGAAGACCTACCGGGCAGTGGTAAGCCCCTCGACCTGGAAGACGACCGTCATATCCCTGAAGAATTGCGGATGGCGCACAAAATCCTCAAAAACGCCGGCTGCACACCGCCGGAGGTACAGCTCCGAAACGAAATCTGCACCACTGAAGACCTGTTGGCCAACATGACCGACACCGAGCAGAAATATCGCACGATCAAGAAGCTCAACTATTTGGTGCTGAAATTAAATGCCATGCGCAACTCGAACACGTCATTTGATATTCCCCAACGTTATTACGCAGAAGTGGTTGACCGCATCGAGCCTGATAAAAGATAATTGGTGGTAGAATGTTTGGCAAAAAAAAAGAAGGCGACGGACTGGTTAAAAGTGTAATGCTCGCCTATTTGATTCTGTTGTTGCACGTGTTGTTGATCGCCGGCATGGCGATTCTGGTCTTGTTTTTCCGGGGCGTCGTCAATTATATGCTGTGGATATTAATTGGTGGGATCGCCCTCCTTGGATTTTCTTTGTTCTATTTTTTCAAACGCATGCGGGCAGAGGGTCGATCCCTGCGGGAGATGCTTAAAAACCCCATGTTCAACGGCCGATCCGTGGAAGTGAGCCTATTGGGTGGTATGGCGACCCTTAAACTGGGACAACCCAAAGGATCGCTCCCCGCGCTCGAAAACCATTCAGCCGTGGATATCCCGCAAATCGAAGACCCGGAAACGGCTCGTCAGCGTGAGATTTCAGAACTATCGGAATTGGCCCGTCTGCTCGAAAAAGACCTTATCACGGTCGACGAGTTCAACAGAGCCAAACAGCGTTTGCTGAATGGCTGAATTTATAGCGTCGTTGCCCCAACCACCATCAAGCAGCGTAATCCCTAATGTTGCAAAAGCCGGAGGGCTTCAGAGACAAGGCGCAGCTTTTCCGCATCACTGGCCCCAAAGACCGGCCATCCGGGATAAATGGCCGATTTCCGATTGACGGAATAAGGCGATTGACAGAAATCGCCTAAGAATCAGGAGCGTATGGACATGCGAAAAAAAACGATCGCTTTGATTTTCGGTGGTATTTCATCGGAGCGGGAGGTCTCCCTCAATAGCGGCAAGCAAGTACTGAACGCACTGGACAAAGATAAGTACGCGATACGGACGTATGACCCCAAAACGGATATCCCCCGGCTGGTCACCGATGCCCCCCAGATCGACTGTGCCATGATTATCCTGCACGGCCCTTATGGTGAAGATGGAACGGTCCAGGGGCTTTTGGACCTATTGGACATCCCCTATCAAGGCGCCGGTGTGCTGGGCAGCGCAGTGGCAATGAACAAGCTGCTTTCCAAACAGCTTTACGAAAGTGCGGGCCTGACCGTTCCCCCTTATGTAGTGGCTGGGCGAAGGGAGCGCATTGATATTCAAAATATTGTCGACAGGTTGGGACTTCCCGTGGTGGTCAAACCCGTCGAGACCGGGTCCAGTGTGGGCATGACCATTGTGCGCGACGAAGCCGCCTTGTCCGCCGCAGTGGAAAAGGCCCTGGAATATGGTGCCACCGCCATGATCGAGGCTTACATCAGCGGTAAGGAAATTACCTGCGGTGTGCTGGGTAACGCGGATCCTGAAGCCCTGCCGCTGATCGAAATCATTCCCGGTGACCAATACGAGTTTTTCGATTACGAGGCAAAATACCAACCCGGGGCGTCCCAGGAAATATGTCCGGCGCGCATTGACGAGGCGTTGACCCGGCGTGCTCAGGAATGTGCGCTGACGGCCCACAAGGCATTGTACGGTCAGGGATACAGCCGGACGGATATGATCCTCAAGGAAGATGACTTTTTTGTGCTGGAAACCAATACGATTCCCGGTATGACCGGTACCAGCCTGTTTCCCCAGGCGGCCCAGGCGGCAGGCCTTTCTTTCAGTGCATTATTGGACCGGCTGATCGAATTGGGAATCCAGGCTCGGCGTCGTCAATCAAGCACGGGATAGCTAAAGCATACTTAGATATTACCATTAATCATGCCTGCGGAGTCACCAAGGGCCCGAATAGGAGGGAGGACGCCTATGAAAGTGTTGGTTGTCGGCGGTGGAGGAAGAGAGCACGCCCTAGTCTGGAAAATCGCCCAGAGTCCGGAAGTCAAAAAAATTTATTGTGCGCCGGGAAACGCCGGAATCGCCCGCTTGGCGGACTGCGTTCCCATCGGTGCCGCCGAAATCGACAAACTATTGGCCTTTGTCCAGGATGAGAAGATCGACCTGACCGTTGTCGGACCCGAAGATCCCCTTTCCATGGGAATCGTCGACCAGTTTGAAGCTGCGGGATTGCGGATTTTCGGCGCCAACCAGAACGCGGCGCGTATCGAATCCAGTAAGTCCTTTGCCAAGATGATCATGGAAAAGTACGGTATTCCCACTGCCAAAGGCCAAACCTTTACGCGTCTGGCCCAGGCCAAGGCCTATGTCAAGAAGATTGGGGCTCCGCTGGTGGTCAAGGCCGATGGCCTGGCAGCCGGCAAAGGCGTGATTGTCTGCACCACCGAGAAAATGGCCTTGGATGCGCTCCAGCAAATCATGGTCGATCGTCAATTTGGCGAGGCCGGGTCCCAAGTCGTGATCGAGGAGTGTTTGACGGGAGAAGAGGCCTCTTTCCTGGCCTTTACGGATGGCAAAACCGTTTTGCCCCTGCCGTCTTCCCAGGACCACAAACCCGTGTTCGATGGGGATAAGGGGCTCAATACCGGCGGCATGGGGGCCTATTCTCCGGCACCGGTGGTGGATCAATACCTTCATCAGCGGATCATGAACAAGGTGATGGTTCCCATGGTGAGGGGCATGGCTGCCGAGGGCTGTCCTTACAAAGGCGTTTTGTATGCTGGACTGATGATCGAGGGGGATTCGATCAAGGTTCTGGAATTCAACGGCCGTTTCGGAGATCCGGAAGCCCAGCCGTTATTGATGCGCTTGCAAAACGACATTATTCCATTGTTCGAGGCCGTTATCGACGAACGGTTGGATACCTGCCGCCTGGAAATCGATCCCCGGGCATCGGTCTGTGTGGTCATGGCCGCCGGCGGTTATCCAGAAAGCTATAAGAAAGGCCTTCCGATCACCGGTATCGACAAGGCCAATCGTATGCGTGACGTGGTGGTCTTCCATGCCGGTACCGCGCTGGATGGCAAACAGATACTGTCCAATGGGGGCCGGGTTTTGGGGGTAACGGCGTTAGGCGATACGGTTGACCTGGCGATTCAGAAAGCCTATCAGGCGGTGGCCAAAATCAACTGGACGAAGGTCCATTACCGGACAGATATCGGCAAGAAGGCCCTGGATCGCATGCAAGCCACCCCCCGGGTAGGGATTGTCATGGGTAGTGATTCGGATCTGAAGGTGATGGAAAGTGCCTTGGGAATATTCAAAAAATTTGGTATCCCCATCGAAATGACCGTGGCTTCGGCCCATCGCAGCCCCCAACGCGCCGCGGAATATGCCAGTTCCGCTCGGGAGCGGGGGCTTCAGGTGATCATCGCCGGAGCCGGTCATGCCGCCCACCTGGCCGGCGTGCTGGCCGCTCATACGACCTTGCCGGTGATCGGTGTGCCCATCGACTCGTCATGCCTTCAGGGACTCGATGCGTTGCTCTCCACGGTTCAGATGCCGCCTGGCATACCCGTGGCCACCGTTTCCATTGGCAAGCCAGGCGCCAAGAACGCGGCGATTTTATCCGTTCAGATCATGGCCACATCGGATGAAGCCCTGGCCGACCAGCTCATAGCGTTTAAACAGGAAATGGCCGATCAGGTTGAAAAAAAAGCCAAGAGACTCAACGCCTATCGATAAATGGATCCGGGTCGATCCCGTGGATCCGGATCCGGCCGTCGTGCGTTCGGCCATCCGGGTTTTGGAGCGCAAGGGCGTGTTGGTATTTCCCACCACCGGATTATACGGTCTTGGGGCCGATGCCCTGTGTTCAGCGGCCGTCCAACGGGTGTTTGCCATCAAACGTCGGCCGGCCCATAAACCGGTTCTGGTGTTGCTGTCGACCATCGACGATATGGAACGTCTGGTGGTCGCCGTTCCGGACTACGCCCGCAAGCTGATGGGGATGTGGCCCGGAGGAATCACGCTGATTTTCTTGGCCGCCAAAAACGTGCCCACGGCGCTTACCGGAGGAACAGGAAAGCTTGGCGTACGCCTGCCCGCCCATCCGGTGGCACGGGCACTGACCGAGCAGTTTGGCGGTCCCATCACCGGTACCAGTGCCAACCTGTCCGGCTTTCCGGCTGCCGTTAGTGCGGCAGCGCTTGCTCCGGAACTATGCCGCGAGGCAGATCTGGTCCTGGATGCAGGTCCCCTTGCTGGCGGGACCGGCTCTACCATTGTGGATGTGACCGTGTGGCCCGTTGTGATATTGAGGCAAGGGGCGGTTGAACGGCAGGCAATTGAACGGGTACTAAAATAGATGGGTGTCCAGGTGCCCCGCATTTGGAACTGATCAGAAACAGATAAGGTCGCAGGCATGGCCAGCGCATACGCGGATCGAACCACTGCCGGTTGTAAGAGCGGGCCATGCCAGCGAAAAAGAGAAATCGATCCTAATGCGGTTGCCGTGGATGATTGTCGTAAATTGATTGACAAACCAGCGGCGTTTCAATATAGAGATGTATTCACGCCGGAGTGGTGAAATTGGTAGACGCAGTGGACTCAAAATCCACCGGGGGCGACTCCGTCTCGGTTCGATTCCGAGCTCCGGCACCATAAAGAAATCAGGGGGTTAGCCATTTTGGCTAATCCCCTTTTTTGTTCCGTGGTGAACGTTTTGGTGAACGTTTTCGTATTGCTGGCGTAATTCATGAGTTTACAACCCCCTGGTCGGCATCATCGTTAACCATGGTTTCCAAGAACTCAGCCATCCTATTAGCCCCCGAAACCTTATCCGAAACATCAACCCGATTGTATCGGTCGAACATGGACCGAGTTTGGTGCCCGGTAAGCTCCATGATTACACTTTCCGGGACACCAGCTTTCCGCGCCATAGTGACATAAGTGTGCCGAAGATCGTGGAACACATACCCATTTTCGACATCACGGCCATAGGTTAAACCGACTTTTTCAACGGCTGTTCGAAACCCATACCGAATATCTTTGATCTGTTTGCCACGGTAAAGGAAAACGTGCTTGGCGTGGACTGCCGGAGGCATATGCTTTAAAATTTCGTAAAGAGCCGGCACGATGGGGACATATCTCTTGCGCCTCTCTTTAGTGTCAGCCTGTTTCAACCGGATGCACCGTTCCCCCAGGAACAAGCGGTCACGTTTAAGGTTCAAAATTTCACCCTCACGCATTCCGGTATAGTATCCCATGGCGATAATAGGTTTCAGGTGCGATGAAGCGGCTCCATACAACGCGTTGTATTCATCCCTGGTAAAGACCTTATCCCTTGCGTTACTGCGTGGTTTCAATAGCCTTTTGGTGCGGTGAAACGGCCTTAGGCAATCCGATGATATAAGATCATCGTCAGCAGCGGTTCTAACTGCCTGGCGAGCTGTCGCGATGATATAGTCCACATATCGATCGGATAGTCCCTCGTCTTTGAGTTCAGACTGAAAATTTCGCAACATGGACGGCCTAAGACGAACGATGCGGGTTTTGCCAAACCTGGCGTTGAATTTATCCAGATGGATTTTTTTAGCCTTCGAATCCTTTAGCCGCTTGGTGGTGTGCAGGCCGAGAAACCATTCCGCAAGGTCACCAAAGATTAAATCAGTTTGGGGGATGTTATCTATAAAACCTGTGGCTACGCGGCGGTTATCGGTTTTGCGTTCGGCGTCTTTCTCTCGGGCTTCTTTCAGCGACATCCCTACCAGTTCCGTCCGGCGCTTATTCGTTCCCGGTAGGCAAGACTTGACATGGTATTTGATTTGCCCGTTTTTTTTTAGGTTTTTCAGGTTAAGGCCGCATTGAGTGCACGCCTTGTGTTTGGTCGCAATCTTAGCGTGGCACGCCGGACATTCTGCTAAAATCGCCATGGTCGTTCCTCCTTTTATTGTTTATGCGGACTATGGCAACTCGTCTATATACTCGTCAAGATCCTTACGATCGAACAGTCGCCTATTACCGATCTTTTTTGACTTAACAGGAAACGGATCGGCGGATGATGGCGCAACCCTGGAATACAGCCAGCTTTTTGATATGCCGAGGTATTTGGCTGTTTCCTCGATGCTCATTAATCTTGGTTCCATTTAATACCCTCGCTGTTTAGTGGCCACATCACAATAAGGTCCCCTACTGCGCAATTCCGACAGAACAAAGGACCTCGATTCAATCTTTTCCATCAGCCGGGCAGCGCATTCATCCGAACACGCCGCCGGTACATCCCTTGGGCATGTTTCATCGTGCAACGCCGATGAATACCGCACCCAACCGTCTTTCCATCCGGTAACAGTTTTTCCGCAAATATCGCATTTCCAGGTATGGTCGTTTGGTTTGGTCATGATTCTTTGCCGAATGCCTGAAGCCTATTTCCTGGCCGCCACTCGTTTGCCGGGCTGGGCCTTTCTGCGGCCATGCTTCACGGTCATTGTCACGACCTTCGCGGAGGTCGCTGGCTTTTTGGTTGGTTGCTCGGTTGGCTGGGGCAGGGAAAATGTCCGGTACTTGATTTCATTCGGCCAGCGATACACGAAAAGGGGCCCCATCGCTTCTATGATCCTACGGAGGTCATCAAAATTCCGGAAAAGGATTTCCCGGTACCGGGCCCGGGCTTCGTCCAGTTGCTCGAATAGATCCTGTTGTTTTTCATCGACGTGGCGGACGGCGCTGTCCTTGATCTGACCAGTGTAAAATTTGATGGATGTTTCAATCCTGGTGGCGCTGTTTTCTGGCTTGAACTTGATCGGCACACTGACCGTTAGCGCATCGTCGCAGGCCAGGTAAGCTTCGTTGATTTCCTTTTGGTATTCATGAAGCTGGGCGGACACCATTTCGGCTGCATTTTCGATTGTTTTCTTTCCAATAATGTCGGTCATTTCATACTCCTTGAGCTGGATGGCGGTTCAATCGTAGTTCTGTTTCAATTCTATCCGGCGCCGGGCGGTCGTGTTCGGTGGGTATTCCAAACCGCAGTGGCAGCGCAGGGGGGCATTCATCAAAGTGATTCCCCGACAAACCGGCTGATGGGATTCTCGTAAATTCGCCCCTTCGGCCCTTCTTTGCGTTCAGGACGAACGGTGACCATCAGGTTCTCCCGGGCCCGGGTGATCGCCACATACATCAGGCGCCTTTCATCCTCCACATTGCCCGCGGCGATCGCCTGCTTGCTCGGGATCAGTCCTTCATTGCATCCGGCGATGATGACGTTTTCCCATTCCAGGCCCTTGGCCGCATGAATCGTCATGAGCGTGATGTCGGCATTGTCGCCGGCCTCGATTTCCTCGGAAATATCATAGGTGGCCAACCAGGATAGATACTGATCGATGGTGCCTGTGGGATTGGATTCGATCCACTGGCCGATGAACGCGATGGCAGGGTAAAAGGCCTCTTCGGTTTTAAGCATGTCCTGGAGGTTCAAGAGGGTCTCGGAGAATGACCACCCCTCGGCTGCACAATCGAAAAAATCTCCCCACTCACAAACCGTTTGGTAAATCCAGGCCTGAAAGTGGCTTCTGCTTTTGGTGATGGCCCGCAACCGGATTTTGTTATAGGCCCGCCGGTCAAGTCCGAGGAAATCCCGGATCAGCAGAAATGAAAAATTGTCATAGTAGTTGACGATCAATTTCAGAAACGCATGGAACCGCCGGAAATCCTCCGAATTCGTGATGGCCATCTTTTGACCCACATAGTTGTGGATGATGCCGGCATCGGTCAGCAACGTGGAAAGCTTCTGCAAAAGGATATGATTCCGGCCCAGGATTGTGCATTTTTCCCCACAGTCGTTGATAGCGCGGATCAAGTTGACGAGACCGGCACTATCAATGCCGCGTTCGAGCGTGACGAATTTTGATTCGCACATTCGAACCGGAACCATTTCCAGGGGCAGCCGGTTTTCATTATGGATGATCAGCCGGTTGGCAGCCTCGACGATCGGGGGCAGGGAACGGTAATTGTTCTGAAGCTGGTAGATATCGAATTCATCCTGGTGCTCGATCAGGTATTCCGGTACGGCCCCCCGGAAAGAATAGATTGATTGGGAATCATCCCCCACACAGAACAGGCTGGCCCCGGTGGCCGCCACCAGGCCGTTGATGATTCGCCATTGCAGCGGGTCGATATCCTGTACTTCATCCACCAGGATATGGCGCCATTTCTTGAACCGGGCAATGGACGGGATAAGCATCTCAAGGCCGATAAGGAGGCCGCCATAGGTTAGGGAGTTGTTCTCCCTGCATCGGGCCATGAACGTTTTGAATAGGGCATTGACGGGGTCCTCGTCGCGTGGCAACTGGCCGCGTTCGTAATAGTCCGCGAACACCCGGTCGATATCCTTCTTGGGGATTTTCCAGGACTTGCCATTGTAGATTCCCAGATCGATGGCGGCCTCGCGCAACAGATATGAGGATTCCCATTCCGAATAAACCGTGGTCTGTTTCGGCTTGAGGCCGATTTGATCGCCGAACTGCTGAACCAATCGCAATGAGACGCTGTGCATGGTGCCTACCGTGAGCTTGTGTGCACCATGGATCCGGTTTTCCAGGCGCTCTTTCATTTCGCCGGCGGCTTTGCGGGTAAATGTGATTGCCACGATCTCGAACGGGCTCACCTTGCAGTTTTCAATAAGGTGAGCGATACGTTCGGTGAGAACTCTTGTCTTACCACTGCCAGCGCCGGCCATTACCAAGGCCCTTTTCGAATCGGTATGAACGGCGGTATATTGCTGTTTGTCGAGTTTCATCGCGCCACCTCGATAACGTTCCACCCGTCCGCAACATCCCCAGGAGCAGGCCCGGCCCATGTGTTGATGATTACCTGATGATCGATGCCTTGAAGCCTGGCGATGAGGTCGGTCAGACGGTAAAGGTCTGCCTCGGCCGCCTCATAAATCAGCATCCCTGCACCCAGGGCATTGGCCATGGCGCCATCAAAAACAACGCGCTCCCCACCTGACAGGCCTTGATAGGGCTTCAGGATCCCGCCAATCTTCCAACCAATGGACACCCCGCCATCGATTTCGAAAACCGCTTCACCATCGGGAAGAACCGCATTCATTTTTTCGGTGATGGCATCGATGGTTGTTTTGACCGCATCCGCTTTCCTGCCTTTGAGCTCCGATAATCGTTCTTTGATGTCCTGGATATCGTCCTCAATATCAGAAACCTCGGAACGGCTTTGCTCGATCTGCTCTCTCATGCCCTGGACTTTCAAAAAAACGGCTTCTTGTGCGCGGAGTTGTTTCCCTTTTTCCTCGAAGCCCTTGAGCTGCTGCTCCATCAACTGAATATCCATCGTATCCTCCTTAAAACTGTTCTTGCTTCTGGGCTTCAACCGGCGCAAACCGCTTCAGATGAAACTTGCCCTTAAGGGCAACGGCTTTTGCCTCGACCTTCTCGGCCACGGTGATCAAATCGGAGATCGATTCCCGGGCAAGCCCGCGGACCTCATTTGCCACGCGGGTGGCCACCGGGCTCATGCCGGCGAAATCGGAAAGCTTTGGTTGTCCCTCTTTTTCATTCCCGGCCAGGCCAGATCCATGGAGTGGGGGAGGCTCTGCAAGGTTGCCCACCAGCCCAACAACAAGACCTTTGCCGCGGCCAGGCAACGCTTGATCGAGCATGGCGATCGTATGAATTCCTTGTTTCGGAAAGAAGGCAGTTTGAAACAGCGCGATATCGACGAGATCAAGGGGCAGATTGACGCGCTGAAAATCGACCACATACCGGCCGGTGAATTCACTCCGATGCTGGCCGTATCCTTTTGCATCGATCTCATTGTCGAACAGATCGCATTGACCCGAGGCACTAAAAAGAAGGCGTTCGAGGGCCTGCTTACGCGCATCCGTGAGTTCGAGCGGTATTTTGACCGGAACAAGACCTATGACAGCTCTGAAGGGATTGAGATGGCCGAAGCCTATAGGGCCATGGTGGCCTGATGCTTGGAATGCAGGAGGTATGAAATGGCGGATGAGATAAAAACTCCGATGGTGTTTGAGAAGGATGGCCAGGTCAAAACCAATTCTTTGATTGTGGCTGAACAATTTGGGAAAGACCATAAGCATGTGTTGAGAGACATAAAAACCCTTGATTGTTCAGACAAATTTAACCGGTCCAACTTTGGACCCGTTGATTATATCGATTCAAAGGGTGAGGAGCGACCTATGGTCGATATGACCCGCGACGGATTTATGTTTTTGGTCATGGGATACAGAGGGAAGAAGGCGGCCCAAATCAAAGAGGCATTTATCGCCGTTTTCAACATGTATGAGCAGATAGCCATGGGTAAATCCCTACCCACGGTGGCCAGTGCCGACATGATGGTTCAACAGGCATTCGAAAATTTGTGTGACCGGTTACCGGCCATCATCGATGAACGAGTGAAAAAGGCGATTGGAGAGCAGACCAAGGAACTTAATCCAGATTACATGCGTCGTAGCGGCAACGGCGTGTTCCTGCCAACATATGTATGGAGAGAGGTGTGGATCGGCAAGAGAACAGAATTTATCAACTATCTTGAACAAAATGACTGGGTGTTCCGTAGAAAACCAAACAGCAAACTGGAGCCAGTTGCTGGAAAGATAAGATCTGGGTACCTTTGCCAGATAAACGGCCAGGTATATTTTACAAAACTTGGAATCTCAGCAGTTCGAGCGGAAGTCGATAAGCGCGTTATCGCACCGGCCATTGCGATGCAAAACTTGCAACGGCAGCTATTCGATCAATAGGGAACCCATAATGACGTCAAGCAGCTTGCAACAAAGCAACGGAAAGGCGGCATCCCAAAGCCGCAAGGGCCTTCTCGATACGCGGCAACTTGGTCGCGTGTTTCGGATCGAGCATGCGCCGGACCTCCTTTTCGTCAACGCCGATTCGTCGGGCAAGCTCGGAGTTGCTTACGGCTTGAGCCCTTACGGCAATATACAGGGCCGCTTTGGCGGCGGTTTGGGCGGGCAGCATGATTTGATATTCGCCTTTCTTGGGGCGGGACGGTTCAGGGATGTCATCCCCGTCAACAATGCAAGACGCGATTGCCTCTTCAAGGCTATCGGCCGCCTGTATCAGCGCGTCTTCCGTGGTATCGCCTTCAGTAGCCGCGAACGGGATATCTCGAAAGGTAACGAGAAAATTTCCGTCGCCGTCGTCTTCGATGTTTGCGGGATAAATGAATTCCATGGGTTATCCTTTCCGGAAAACGTCTTTATCGATGCCAAGGTTTTGAAGCATGGCGTTGAGCAGACCTTGGCCGATTTCCTTCTTACGGTCTTTCAGAACGGTTTTCTTGTCGCCAACATAAAGAGTGCCATGGCTGCCCTTGCCTCTTCTTGTCTCGAACCTTGGGTTGTATCCGAGTTTTTTCAGCTTCTTTATTAATTCGTTGCCGTTCATGGCTTATATATCGGTCAAATTTGTCCGAAAGTCAAGTGAAATTATCAAGGATTGAGGAAAATAATGGCGATTCCTTAAGCATGCGGCTTTTGGATTAAACAGCGGTAATCATAAAAACTATCAATGAAAGGAAATGTGTATGAAAGCAATTCTTTGGGCGGTAATCGGTATTGTTACATTCACTATCTTTTTATCCGGCGCATTAGTGGGTTGCCCAAGATATAGAGTTTGGCAACAAGGGCTATCTGGAAAAGCGAATCTGGCAAAAGCGGAGCAAGAGCGAAAGATATTGGTTGAGCAGGCAAAAGCTGAAAAAGAGGCCGCTGAAATACGTGCCGAAGCGATCGCCATCATTGGCAAGTCCGCAAAAGAATATCCGGAATATCGTCTTCAAGAATTTCTTGGCGCATTCGCCGAGGCCCTGCAAAGCGATAAAATAGAGAAGATTATTTATGTTCCAACCGAGGCAAATATTCCAATTATGGAGGCAGGCCGATTCCCATGATAGTGAGCAAAGGAAGGATAGTGGTAAAAGCAAGCACAGTGCCAATATGCGCAGCATCGCGGGTCCTTCCTGAGCCATTTACTACTGCGGTGCAAAGAGGCGCGGCTGTCTCAAATTTGTGAGACAAAAAATCGGGTTGCGGAGGGTTGATTTTACTGAGTATTTCCGCGATACACATTTTGATGATACACAAAAACCCCTTGATTTTATGATTTGAAACGCTGTTTTGAAAATTTTCTGTCATGAGAAAAAATAAAAGAAAGAGCGCAACCGGTTGCGCAACCGACGCAACGGGGTTGCTCAACATGACAGAGTATGGCCGGCGGATCGGTGTCAGCCGGCAGCGCGTCGGAAAATACATCGAGAAAGGATACATTTCCGACTAGGCATACACCAGGCAGGGCAACAAGGTTCTGATCAATCCCGAGATCGCCGATGCCGACCTTGACGCATCCCTCAGCGGAAGCCAACTGATCAAAGCCACGCTATCGACCGTGCCAGATCAGAATGAGACGAATCAACCGGAAGCTCCGGATGCTGTTATCACGGATGGCGTGGATCGGAAAGAGGCCGATCGACGGAAGGCAATCGCCCAGGCCCGGCACTGGGCAGAGATGCAGCTTGCCGCCCGGGCCATGGTTCTCAAGTCGGATATGGAAAACTTCTTTCGTTCCCGGGCGCCGGAGATTATCGCCAAGTGTGATGGTAAACAGGAATTTGCCCCAGATATGATCGAGTACCTGTTGACCAATCTTGAGGCCTGGCTGGGCAGGTACTCACAACCGATCGAGTTTAATGTTCCGGAGAAATAATGCTGAACGGATTGATTGAAACGATATCGTCCTTTATCTGGTCAGATCCGGAGCGCCGGGTCTGGAAGCCGAAAGAGGGGCTTACCGTCTCGCAGTGGGCGGCCAAATACCGGTTTGTGACGAAAGGCCCGGCGCAGGGCTTATGGTCGAACGAGCTGACCCCGTATCTCGTCGAACCCATGGATGCCTGGAATCTTCCCTGGGTCCGCCATATCATCCTTTGCTTTGCCCCCCAGACCGGCAAGACGTCGGTGGCCATCAATTGTTTGCTTTACTTGATTGATCAGGATCCGGGGCCGGTCATGTACATTATGCCCGACGAGCATGTGGCCAAGCGAATCAGCAACCGGCAGCTGATCCCCACGCTCAAGGCGACTCCCAGGACCAAGGCGCTTCTCAGCAAACGCGCTGACGATGTATCAACCCTTTCCGTGAAATTCACCAACGGCATGGACATGATGATGGCGTGGGCCGGATCCGCGTCGGCCCTGGCATCTGAATCGATCCGATACCTGTTTCGGGATGAACCCGGGAAATACCCGGATTTTTCCGGCAAGGAAGCGGATCCCTTTTCCTTGTCCGACGTCCGCATGAACACATACACCCACACATCAAAGGTGATGGACTTCTCCACGCCTAAAATCGATGGCGATGCCTTTGACAAGATCTGTAAAAAAGAGCCGGACGAAATCAAGAAGCTGCACGCCAAGTGCCCCCGGTGCGGAACCCTGCAGGAAATGAAAGACGAGAATATCCATGCTTTCGGCGAACGCGATTACCGCATAATCAAGCGCAAGAACCTGGCCCGATATACCTGCATCGATTGCGGTGATGATTGGGACGATGGCCGGCGCAACGAGGCCGTGAGGAGCGGGCAGTGGGTGGCCACCAAAGGGGTGGAGCGGCCAAGGTGCCTGATGTTCGGCGAGCTTCCAAGCTGGTACAGCCCGTTCGTTTCCCTTTCCACGGTGCTGGGAGAGTTCTTCAAGTCGCAGGATGACCCACAAAAATACATGGCCTATGTCACCCAGCATCAGGCGAGGGCCTGGAAGGAAGTCTTGGATAAGAAAGACGATGTTCAGGTCCTTTCTCACCGGACCGATATGATGCCCGGGATCGTTCCACCCGGTTGCATTGCACTGACCGTCGGCATCGACATGCAGAAATACGGATTTTGGTTTGTTATCCGGGCCTGGGAGCCGGATTTGACCAGTCACCTGATTCAATACGGTCAGCTGTCATCATGGGAAGAGGTTGAATACCTGGTTTTCGAATCCCGCTATGAAATAAAGGGTGGTGCCGGCGAAACCATGGGAATCTGGCGGGCCGCCCTCGATACCGGTGGTGGGAAATCGTCCGAAGGGTGGTGGTCCCGCACCGAGGAAGCCTATCAGTGGCTTAGGTCCCACCGGCCGGGCGTGGTGTTTGGGATAAAGGGTGATCCGGATAAAAAAAAGCAGTTAAAGCGAATAAGAATTTCGGTGATGGATAAAATGCCGAGCAGTAACCGGCCGATACCTGGCGGACTTGAGTTGAGGCTCCTCGATGTCGACCAATTCAAGGACTTGCTCCATTGGCGGTTGTCCCGGAAAAGGGAGGGGGACAGGCAGGATTCCCAGTGTTTCTATCTTCATAAGGAAACCGGCCTGGATTATGCCCAGCAGTTTCTTGCCGAGGAGAAACGCCGGGACAGAAATGGGAAGGTCGCATGGGTGGAAGTCAGGAGAGATAATCACCTGCTTGACTGTGAGGTCATGGCCGCGGCATGCGCCGATTCTGAATGGTTTCCAAGTTTATCTATGCTGGCCATCTCCTTGGAGACTCAGAAAAAACACCCACCAAAAAAACAAAACAGCCGTGAATCATCGGAAGCGGATTCTAAGATCAGGTATAAACGCCCGGATTGGTTGAATAGATGACCGAATTTCGATCAAAAAGAGTTCTGATCGGTATCGATGCGATAATGACCTATTTGGGGATGTTAATGGGCAATGCTATAGTGCCATTCAGTGATCGGCGCAATCGAGCCACCTTATGACCGCCGCAATGAGGCCACCTGATGATCGGCGCAATCGAGCCAGTTAATGATCACCGCAATGAGGCCACTTGGTGATCGGCGTAATTGGGCCACCGAAGACTATTTCGGTGTCAGTTAAATCAAAAAAAGCATCTCGGACCTTATCGATAATTTGGTAACCTTTCTGGAAAACCATTTTCCAGGAGGGCTTGCCATGGCTAACAGGAGATTCGAGATGTATGAGTATCGTCAGGTGATTCACCGCATGCGCCAGGGACAGAGCGACCGGGCCATTGCCAAGACTAAATTGATGGGACGGCTTAAATGTGCCTTTGTCCGATCGGTTGCCAAGCAAAACGGGTGGCTGGACAGCGTCTCGCTTCCCGACGATGACCAGTTGGTTTCCTTTTTTGAGGCGACCAAAAAGGTAAACCCAACACAAGTTTCTCTTACTCATCCTCATGAGAAGAGAATTACTGAGTGGGTCGAGCAGGGTATACAGGCCACCACGATTTATAGGGCACTGGTCGAGGAGTTCGGATTTCCAGGAAGCTACTCATCGGTCCGTCGCAAGGTTCAACAGATCAGTGACAAAACGCCAAAGGCTTCCTGTGTTCTGGAGTTTTCGCCAGGAGAAGCAGCTCAGGTCGATTTCGGAAAAGGGCCGACCATTACCAATATATTTACCGGACGAACGACGAAAACCTGGATTTTTGTCATGACCCTTTGTTTCAGCCGGCATATGTACGCACAGATCGTCACCAATCAGAAAGTGGACAACTGGTTGGCGTGTCACCGGCATGCGTTCGAGTTCTTCAACGGGGTGCCCTCAAAAGTGATTATCGACAATGCCAAGTGCGCCATCATCCGGGCTTGCTACACAGACCCTGAAGTCCAACGATCCTACGGCGAGTTTGCCGAAGGATATGCTTTTCTCATCTCTCCTTGTCCTCCCGGCGATCCCAAGAAAAAAGGTCGCGTGGAATCAGGTGTCAAATATGTGAAGAACAATTTTGTGCCGCTTCGCAATTTCCGAACCCTTTTGGATGCCAACGAGCAACTCACCCGTTGGGTCTTGCAGACCGCCGGCAACCGCAAGCATGGGACCACATTCCAAAAGCCATTGACGATGTTTGCCCAGACTGAAAAACACTTCTTGAAAGCGTTGCCTGACGTACCGGTTCAGATCGCCACCTGGACTAAGGGACCGCCTATAAATAACTTCATAAATGTAGGTGACAAACTAACATTATAAATTTATCCAAATATATATTCAAAACAGCATAAGCAACAATAAGTCATTATATTTTAGTATATTATAAAATTCTAATTGTTTGACGCTCTTTGTTTTAAATGTTATAGTGTCAACTATACAACAATTTAAAGTTGACACTATAACATTATGAATATTCAAAAATATCAATCAAAAGACTTGGAGCAGTTTCTAATACGACAAAAAATCAGCACGTTAAAAGAGATTAAAGCAGTGCTCGGCACTGATGTCGATATGACGGCTTTTAGAAAGCTCAAACAATTGTCGTACCGATCAAGTTACTCACATGGAGGCAGATACTACACCCTGGACAAAGTCGCCAAGTTCGACGACAACGGCCTATGGTGTCACTTATCTGTCTGTTTTTCGCAGCATGGCAACCTGCTTTCAACCCTTGAGCACTTGATAGCAGGATCCGAAGCAGGTTTTTTTGCCAATGAACTTGAAGCGCTGTTGGCCGTTAGTGTCAAAGAATCGCTTTTACGTCTGACAAAAAAAGGCAAAATTGACAGGCAAAAAGTCTCCGGCTTTTACCTGTACTGCACAGCCGATGCTTCTATGCGCAGGCAACAATTGCTGGCTCGTCGGGTAAAGCTTTCGGATACCGAAGACTTCTCGGACGAACTCAAAGCAGCGATTATCTTGTTCGTCAGCATTCTTGATGAACAGCAGCGGCGACTTTTTGCCGGGCTTGAATCGTTAAAACTTGGCCATGGGGGTGATCTACGCATTGCGGATCTGCTGGGTTTGCATCCCCAAACCGTCGCCAAGGGCCGTCGGGAGCTCATTGATAAAGACATTGTTGTCGATCGCACCCGCAAGAAAGGGGCAGGTAGAAAACCGGTGGAAAAAAAACACCGGAAGTGATCAAGGAGATCAGAAATATTTTGGAATACGATACCGCCGGAGATCCGATGACGGGAAGAAAATGGACCCGTCAAACCCCGGCAAAGATAGCTCGCTTGCTTGAAAGACGTCTCGGTATCCGCGTGTCAGCGGCAACCGTCCGGCGACTATTAGGCGAACTCGATTATTCATTGAAGGCCAACAACAAAGCCCTATCGGCCGGATCGCATCCAGACAGAGACAAGCAGTTCGACATTATCAAGTGCCTTCGGGAAAACTTCAGCGCGACAAAAGATCCGATCATCAGTGTGGACACGAAAAAGAAGGAATTGATCGGCTTGTTCAAAAATAATGGTCGCGTGTGGTGCGGCGAAGCCACCAAGGTCAAAGATCACGACTTCCGATCCGAGGCATTGGGGATAGCAGCCCCCTATGGCATATATGACGTCGGGCTCAACAAAGGTATTGTGGTGATCGGAAAGTCGGCAGATACACCTGAATTTGCGGTAAACGCCATCAACACTTGGTGGCAAAGTTATGGCAAGCATCATTATCCAAGGGCCAAACGCGTTCTAATTTTAGCCGACAGCGGCGGAAGCAATGGAGCCAGGCCACGTGCATTTAAAAAGTTTCTTCAGCACCGGCTTGCCGACGGGCATGGTCTTGAAATTTCAGTTTCGCACTATCCGGCAGGAGCAAGCAAATGGAACCCGGTGGAGCATCGAATGTTTAGCGAAATCAGCAAAAATTGGGCCGGCACACCTTTAGAAAGCTTTGATATCATGCTCAATTTTATTAATGATACCGATACTGAAACAGGGCTTCAAATCCAGGCATATTTTGACGAGCGAGAATATGCCAAAGGGATAAAAGTCTCAGACAAGGAATTCAAAAGCCTAAATATTTCAAAGAACAAGGAATTGGGCAATTGGAATTATACGATCAAGCCCTCAAATCCATCGGCGAAGCATGAGTCAAGAGATAAGAAGAACTTTTAAAATGTGAACTTATTTTTGACTGAACCCTAAGGTCAAGCTACATGGAAATTGTCATGTACAGTTCGAAAAGGCCTTTTATTCGGCGCCATTTCGGCTGGTACGACAACTGCTATGGTTGAGGGCAACCGACACGACGGTGCGCTTGTATCACAACTTGAAGTTGGTCGCCGTTCATGCCCGCCTCATCCGTCCGGGTCAACGCTCTACTGTCGACGAGCACATGCCGCCAGAGGCGATCGCTTATAAAATGCAGGATCCTCAATGGTGCCTGAAACAAGCCGAACAGGTTGGACCTGGTTGCCATCGGTTGATCCGTCGTTTATTCGGTCACAAGGTGCTCGACAATCTGCGTGCCGCCCAAGGGGTTATCAGCCTGGGTAAAAAGTTCGGTGCTGCCCGTTTGGAGGCTGCATGTATACGTGCGCTGCATTATGACAATGTAAAATACCGGACCGTTAAAAGCATCTTAAACCAAGGGTTGGATCAAACGCCCCTTCGCGAGCACGCCAACGTGATCCCCCTTGCTTCGCCATACACCGGTTCAGCCCGTTTCCTTCGTAATACCAGAAAAGAAGGGAGGCGATCATGAACCCAATGCCCGAGTTGACTCCCATGCTCAAACAACTTCGCCTGTCGGGAATAATGGACTCTATCGAAACACGTAACCGCCAGGCGATTGAGAAAAAGATGTCCTACATGGATTTTCTGGCAACGATCGTAACCGATGAGATAGCTCGCCGTAATCAGAAGAAGCTGGCTTCGGCGCTACGTCGAGCAAACTTTCGAAATCAGAAAACCCTGGAGGAATTTGATTTTACATTCAACCCGAACATCAACCGCTCCCTAGTCATGGAACTTTCCTCCTGTCGGTTCCTCAACGAGAAAGTCTGCGTGTTTGTCATCGGGCCTTGCGGAACGGGAAAAAGTCACCTGGCCCAGGCATTGGGCCATAGCGCCATTCGAAATGGTCACAGTGTATTGTTCACCTCGGCATCCAAGATGCTGGCCCAATTAAACGCCGCCAGGGCAATCAATGGGTTCGAGCGGCATTTCAGTAAGATCGTTGGTGTTGATCTTTTGATTATTGATGACTTTGGTTTGAAGCCTCTCAAACCCGGTCAGGATGAAGATTTTCACGAGGTGATCTCCGAACGGTACGAACGCAAAAGCACCATCGTCACCTCCAACCTTGACATCCCGGAATGGACCGAAGCATTCTCCAACCGAATTTTGGGAGAGGCGACAATCGACCGACTTCGCCATGGAGCCTATACCATTGTTCTGGAAGGCAAGAGCTATCGCTCCCCGAAACCGATATCAAAACCGATAAAAATAACAGGTCAAAATCAACCGAAAAAAGCCACTTTGAAAGGGGGTGAAAAACCATAGTTTTTGGCCGGTCCGAAGACTGCTTTTTTTTCCACTTTGAACTGGCACCATTACGCCGATCATGGGTGGCTCCATTAAGGCGATCATTGACAGGGGATATCTGAGCCGACCTTTAAGAAATTTATTCGTCTGGGCATGCCTGCCAGGGTGATCGATAACCGATGGTATGCACATGCCGATAACCTTGATTTGTATTTCCAAACGATCACAGCCAAAAGTGATGGAAATATCCCGGACGATGCTGAATAGTCCAAAATAATGTGGCTTGACAGGTCCTATCGTGCAGGATTAAATAGTCCAATTGCAACGGATTCTGCCCTTTTTTTCTGAATAGCCCGCGATTCCTCGACCTTTTTTATAGATCCAAACGAATATAGATCTTTCTGCATAACATTACAAATGTAAGGTTATGCAGATCAATATAATAACTGGTTAGGAAATCAATGGAAAAATTAGAAAATAGGACATTTAATCTCAAAGACATTACAAAGGAATTTGTTTCAAATTTCCCTACAATAAAAACCATTTCCTTGTTCGGTTCTAGACGATATAAAACAACAAGTATTCGTTCAGATATTGATTTGATAGTTACAATGTCAGATTTTATTAAACCTGCAAGTATTCGTTCCTTCGCTGAGGTTACTTGTCCTGCTTTAGATATATTTTCTTTGGAAAATGGCCGCGCAGTTAGTTGCATGAACGAAAGTTATATACAAGCAGATTCTAACAGTGAACTGTTATTAATGTTGAATGCTGTCGAATTTTGGAATAAAGAAATTGGGTTTCATGATGTTGATGTTCCATGGGAACATGAAGTTTCACTCTCTGTAAATTATGTTATGACAGCTCTACCTAACAGAGTTGCTATTGATGGAAGCACGAAAAAATTTTTTGAACTTGTTGAATCTTTAGGTTATTCAACCCGCCCATTTATTGGTTCATCAGCGTCTGAGATATCATTCTTTCTTACTTCTATAATAAAAATAATGCTAATAAAAACAACCGATTTGGGGCAAAGAGGACAAGCTAAGGATGGGTGGACAGTAAACTTGCAATCTGAATATGATTACCAGAATCTTTTTTGGAAAGTGACAAAACCATGGCTCCCAAACTTATCAAGAGAAGAGATAGAAATTAAATATGATGGCCAAGCAAAATATTCTGATTTCAATCTTTTTGGGAGTAAAATTATCATTGAAATGAAATACATTGATACAGTCTCAAAAAAGGCTGAAGTTGTTAAAACACTCCGTGGTTTATCAGACTTTTACACAAAGCATCCAAATATTGAAGTAGCAATATTCGCTATATTCGTGAAAGATAGTGTTGATATTGATTGTTTAAAATGGGAATCGGATTTTACCTATATTGAAAGAACACCCCAGGTAATTACAAAAGTGTTCATAAATGAATAATTAATTCCTAACCCTTTGCTTGTAAGGACGCGCGAAACGACTGCGCGCCTCACAGCAACCCGTTAGCTTGATATAACATATCTTTGAGAACTCAAATAAAATCGATAACATGAACTATGATTCAGTCAATTTAAAAATATCAACTTATCGAAAGAGGACCAGCATGCTCCTAAAAAACAAGATAAATAGGGGACTCTTATGAATTTCAAAATAACAATATCTGAAAATAGAAAATATATTATTGGAAAAGTGTATGGGAAATTGAATAAAGAAATTGCTCAGCAATTAGCGAAAGAGTACGCCAAGATTATTGATTCAACAGGTATAAAGCGAATATTGAATGACGTCCGTAGCAGTTCTAATGATATGGGCACCCTGAACAATTATGAGTACGCTTATAGTGTTGTCAATTCTCTGGGCCTTCCTCGTAGTATTCGAGCAGCAATTGTTTCTATTGAAGATGATGATTCACATGATTTTCAGGAAACTGTTGCAAGAAATGCTGGATTTAACGTAAAAGTTTTTCATTCAATCGAACAGGCTGCTAAATGGCTTTTAGCTGATATCAGCTAACAAAAGTTTGCAGACCGTCCGCCATCGAGCTTTTACAGGCGTCTAGTGGCTCGTTCTTGACAAATAAATTTTTGACACACAATCCTTGTAGGCGGCGGCTGAAACTGGCGTTATGAGTAAAAACAAGGAGTAAATTTGGATGCACCAAAATTCAAAGATTTCAAGGAAAGCATAGTAGCCTTCGTCGATATTCTTGGATTTGATAACAGGGCTCGAAACATAAAAACGGAGGAGGATTTTACAGATATATCTACTCTGCTATTTGCTCTACAAAAATTTGCCAAAGATTTCAGTCAGGAAAACGATATATTTAACGAATATGAATTAACAGCAATATCTGATTCCTTGATTGTCAGTGTGCCATATCAGAATCCTATCAGCACATATGGCTTACTCACGATTCTTCATCATTTTCAATACAGCATATTAGCTACTTCATTTAAGACTTTAGTGAGAGGATTTATTACAAAAGGAAAAGTCTATCATAAAGATGGGATACTTTTTGGAAAGGGATACAGTGATGCTTATAAATTGGAATCAAAAACAGGTGGACTTCCAAGAATCGTAATTTCCCCCAACATAGTAACTGATGCTCTGGACAAGATTGAAAAACTATCGGAAAAAAAAGAAATTTCTAAATACAAAACCATTTTAGATTTCATAATACAAGATCCATCTGATGGACTATATTTTATTGATTACCTAAAACCAGTAGGAACACAAATCCAACAAACAAAGGAAGAACTATTTATGGAGAGGTCATCAATTCATGCTTTTATTGATGAACAACTTGGTTCTTCAAATGAAAATATCAGCTTACTTCAAAAATATAGCTGGCTAAGATGGTACTTTGATAATTCACTGAAGCATATAGACTCATAACAAGCAACTAAACCCGACCGCATATCGCACTTGGTGGATTCAAGTTTTACGGTCTTGGCAAATAAATCGTTAATTCAAAGCCCGTCGTAGCGGCGGGTTAGTTCGGTGTTATGCTCAAGGAGGCCAGATGATATATTTATTCCAAAGGATAATTCAAAATCATTTTCAATGGACAAGACCATCTCCTGGCAGACTTGGGCCATCTGGCGAAGGCGAGTATGTTCAGGATAACGGATTTGGGCATGAGGACTGGAATTTCAATAAAAATTTACTTATCAATGGTTCTATGTATGGATATTGCTATTATAATCCTACCGAAAATAAACGTAATGAAAAATTTAACATTGCCTTCGGAACATACACCAATAAACGGTGGTACTTAATAGGATTTTATCTGAATTCAGAATTTGTCCCCAATCCTCCAATTCAAACTAATATTTTAAAACAAAAAATGCATGACCTTCGGCAGATAAGTTCTACCCTCGGGGATGATTACCGAAAGCTGAATGATGACAAATTCATCAAAAAATTAAAAGATGAGGCACAATATTTAAAGTGGCGGGTCTCTCCCGATAATGCCATCAGAACTCTACAACCAATTGTAATCCCCAAAAGAGTATTTGATACAAAAAATTATCGTATTGTAAAGCCAACTGAAGTTGAGGAAAACATATTTGATGCTCTTTTCTCAATGGCTCAAGATTATGTTGCCGATGAAGATTATGGTTTTGATAGCGAGTTCCCAGAAGGTAAAGAAATCGAAAGAAAACATAGATTGAGAGAACGAAATCAAGCTGTAATAAAATCAGCAAAGGAATCTTTCAAAAAAAAGAATGGCAAATTGTATTGTCAGGTTTGCGGATTCGATTTTCAAACCAAATACGGCGATATCGGGGTAGGTTTTATTGAAGGTCATCATACTTTGCCAATTAGTGAGCTTAAAGGGGAAGTTAAGACCAAGATCAAAGATGTTGCATTGGTTTGTTCAAATTGCCACAGAATGCTTCATAGAAGACGTCCTTGGCTAAAAATGGAAGAGCTTCAAAATTTGATCAATGAGAAAGCATAACAACCGCATAAACTCTGAAACCCAATGCGGGGCGTTTTCAACATCATCCATTTTCTGTATTGAACGTGGCTTTTACGAATGCTTCATTAGCTTTGGGTTCATGTTATGCGTAGCGTTAGATTTTAAGAGGTGTAAAAATGGAATTTACTTTGTATTATGAAGGTGAACTGAAAGCTAATGGTAATAAAGACCATAAACATTCTATTAGAACGCAGCTACATCCACAGCTTAAAAATTTATGGGGTCAGCCACCGTTAAATAGAGAGAGCGGTTATCTTGAATCTGATGGCCCTCTTTCAGTCATCAAAGACATAGGAGTGCATAAGTTTGCGCCACTAATAACAGAAAAGTTTCGTCTTGTAGCAGAGCTGAATATATCCTTATTAAGGCCTGAAGCTCCAGGCTCAATTATCTCAAAAGGTGGCGATATAGATAATAGAATCAAAACATTATTCGATGCATTGAAAGTCCCATCTGCAAGTGAACTTCCAAAAGATGTAACATCAATTGAAACACCATTTTATTGCTTAACGGAAGACGATAATTTGTTTACCGGAGTGGCAATTACTACTGATCGATTATTAAAGCCAGTCCAAAAGGATTCTGAGGTAGTAATTTTAATTCACGTTGCAGTTAAACAATTGAAAGTACCGTGGTCATCTTTCGGATAGAATTTTAATCTAACAATGGCATGGTTCGGATTGCCTTCACGCTGAGCGTTCCGGAAACCGCACATGCCCGCCGATATGCCTCTGAAGATTACTTGGACAAGTGTTATAATCTGTTATTTGAATATTGACAAAACGCTATAAAGTGTTATAAATAATTTATGAATGAGATTCTTTGGCATAACCGTGCACGCAAACAAATGAAAAAGATTCCGGTGCATTACAGAGATGCCATCCTTGAAAGCGTCGATAAATTGGCAGTGTTTCCGAAGTGTGTACAACTTGATATCACTGCGCTGAAAAATCACCAATATAATTATCGCTTGAGGGTTGGCCGCTATCGGGTTTTTTTCAACTATGCCAATGTCGTTAAAATTATCAAAATACAAGAGGTGAAAAAAAGAGATGAACGTACATATTGATCCTCAAATTATAAAAAAAGATGGCAAGCCTGCATTTGCTGTTATCCCTTGGGACGAATACCAGAAACTGATACAAAGCCAGATTGAATCTGACGAATCAGATATTTGGTTTCCGAATGAGGTTGTAAAAGCAAATGTTCGAGGGGAGGGTCTTATAAAGGCATGGCGTGAATATCTAAAATTAACTCAAGCAGAATTGGCTGCCAAAGCAGGCATGAAGCAATCAGCCCTTGCAAGATTGGAAAGCAATACTACCAAGCCGAGAAAATCTACACTCCTGAAATTAGCGGAAGCAATGGATATCACTGTTGACCAATTAATTGATTGAGAAATCAGGCATATCAAGTCACTTGTGCCGACCCAAAAAGCCGGGCGGCACAGTTTGTCGTTAGCCATATAGCACTTGCAGACGGGTTTTTATATCCTTCGTGGCGTTAAGAATAATTTACGACAGCGGCGGAATTGATGTTCAGAAAATTTTCTTCCGGGTCTTGACAACACATCGTGAGGCAATTCTGATAGAATCAGACCTGTTACATGCGTGTGCATACGGCAGGGAGCGACAATCCGAGTGGTGGTTGTGCAGACATGCAGGGGGATGCGTTTCATCCCACCTGAATACGACGTTCGTGATAACGAGGAGGTGATGTCTATGGATGTATCGGAGCGACGAAGGATGCTGTATAAGACACAACACAAGCACTGTCTAACAATAGCGAGGTACAATTATCGGAAAATACCTGAATGTCATTCTTATATCTTACATTTCGCACGAGTGAACAGTATTTCTTGATGTTTTAACTTATTGATTTAATATAATAATTTAACACTGGACAATTACAGTCTCAAATGTTATGTACATAATGTATGAGGCTGGCAAGACGAATCCTGCATCTATATCCAAACGCCTCATAATCGCGACTACGGAGGCGTTAATGGAGCAATTTGATACCCGATTCAAACAAGTTGATGTATTTCCAATGGTCAAATATTTTATGGACAAGCTCGACCTATTCAATCTTTTTTTAAAGTACGTTCCGGATGCCACCAGCAGTCTAACGGAACATGCGCAGAGTCTGTGTATTTTAGTCGCGAACATCATATGTGACAACAAGCCCTTATACAAGGTTCAGGAATGGTTACGTCAATATTCCGATGGACTGGTTACAGAGCCTGTCGAGCCAGGCTTTTTCAACGACGACCGCCTTGCCAGAGCACTGACGGCGCTTTTTCGTGCCGACCGCCATTCGCTAATGACGGAGGCTTCTTGTAACGCCATTTCAGTTCACCGACTGCTTACAGAAGAGATCCACAATGACAGCACCTCGGTGACCTTCATCGGCAAATACAATACTCCCGATCCGCAGGCAGTAAAACTCAAGCACGGACACAACAAGGATTTTCGGCCTGACTGCAAGCAGGTCGTATTTGGTTTGAATATCACGGCTGACGGACATGTTCCACTCAGCTATCAGCTATTTGACGGCAATACCACCGACGATGTGACCCATATCCCCAACTGGAACGGCCTGCGCACATTGTTGGGTAAAGAGGATTTCATTTACATCGCCGACTGCAAGTTGAAAACCGAAAAAAATCTAAGGCACATCGCTGATGAAGGCGGGTTGTTTATCACCATCGTTCCGAAGAATCACAAGGAATACATACGGTTCATCAAATATCTTAAAAAAAACGAAGTGCCTTGGGAAGATGCTTTTAGTGTTGAAAACTCACGGAAGAAAGGCGAGTTTAACGTTTACCGGACCTATGAGACCGAACTGACCCCGGAAGGCTTTCGGGTCATTTTTGTTCACAGCAGTTCCAAACAAAAAGAGGATGAAGACAGAAGACAGAAAAAGATCGATAAGGCTATTGAGCAGTTAGAAAGCCTTTCACCTAAACTCAATGCGTATCACTTGAAAACCAAAAAGGAAATCAAGGCTGCGATCGATAAGATTGTCAAAGATGTTAAAGAGTTTGTAGATGTCCAGATAGTAACCGATCGCAAACAAATCAAGGTAAAAGTATCTCCCGGCAGACCGTCGTTGAAAAGCGTTTACAAAAACAAGTGGGAATTCACCCACCACATTGAATGGAAGCTAAACGAACAATCTTTGGCCGAAGCATCGCGAACCGATGGTATTTTTCCCTTGATTACCAATACGCAGCTTGAAGCCAGTGAGGTATTACGAAAGTATAAAAACCAGCCGTTCCTTGAAAAACGGATGTATACTAAAAAATCGATACTGGAAGTAGCACCTGTTTTTATTAAAAAGGAGCACCGTATCGAAGCCATGCTCTTTTTATACTTCATCGCCTTGATGATTGTATCCCTTATCGAGCGAAAGATAAGGATGAATATGGCAGCCGAGGAGATAGACAAGTTGCCCATATTACCCCAAGGGATGAATACAAAAAAGCCGACTTGGAACAATATACGTTACTTCTATCGCAATGTCCACTTTTCGCAGATAATCCGGGATGGAACGTGTATACAATCGATGGTTCAAGGAATCAGCGCCATGCATGAACAGATCAACCGATTATTGGAAATACCCGAAACGGTGTACAAATGCCTTAAGGATGGTTGGTGGCAATTTAAGACAACTTGATCGATTGGAAAACAAGGCCCAAAATAAATTGGACAAATATTCTCCGGCCATGCGAAATGTAAGTTATATAGTCATCCAACTTAGGTTTTTTCTGGCATAGTCTATGCTTTAGACTTTACAATTTCAAACTTTTCTACCATCAACGTCTTAAGTTCATCAACGTACTCATCAACATAATAATAACCGGTAAACCCCCGGCTTTGCCGGGGGACTCACAGAGTTTGACAGTTCCTGGAATAAACGAAATCCTTCCGTCGTGACCCGCTCAAAGATCACAGAAAGGAAGGATTTCGATGAATAATAATAAGAGCTTAAGCCACACCGTATGGGAATGCAAGTATCATGTAGTCTGGATTCCCAAATATCGTAAAAGCGTAATATATGACAACTTACGCAACCACCTTGGAAAAGTTTTTCGCGAATTGGCACGGCAAAAAGAAAGCGAGATCGAAGAAGGACATTTGATGTCTGATCATGTACATGCACTGATATCGATTCCGCCAAAGTATTCAGTCTCACAGGTGGTTGGATACATAAAGGGCAAAAGCGCAATCCACATTGCAAGGAATTATACAGGCAAGTCTCGCAATTATACCGGTCAGAGCTTTTGGGCACGAGGATACTTTGTTTCAACACCGATTTTCGCGTAAGCTTTAACCGTCATACGGATATAAGAATTGGATACCCACCACTACTGGAATTCCAACCCCAGTTCGGCCCCATCGAGCCAGCTTAAAGATCTGGGCACCCTGTGCCAGGGAACAGATCTTAAAATTGGGTTGTGGGCTCTTTTCGGATAGGTGACGATTATTTTATTACCGTCGATTGTTATTTTTCCTTTTCCTCTGACAAAATCCCGGTAGATTTTTGGGGCGTCGCAATCTTCAAAACCGCGCAACTTTTTCGCCAGCATACTGTAAAGCGTATCTGCGATCATTGTCATTACAACGTCAAAATGAACTTTGATCAGGATGGGGGATGACAACAAATTGAGATTGAAAAACTTCACGGCTTCCGAGATAACATTTTCCACCCGCCACCGCCTCGAATAATTGCCTACTAAAATTTCCACAGGGGTTTCAAGGTCGTTGGAAATCAGAAAGGTTGGCTTTTCACGGCCATTACCGCGAATAATTACCTGGCGCAGTTGGCCGCTATAATTTTTCATTTCGACCATCGATTCATACTGAGCGTGGACTCGCTAACTGAGGGAAACGCAGTCACAAAAAGTGATGGATTGATTTGATAAGGATGCGCTTCGCGCAATCTGATTTGATTGGGTTTTTTAAGGCATGAGCAGGAAGGCTTGAATAGAGCCAAAAAAGCGAGGGGAACAGCAAGTTTGGTTTGCTGCTCCCCTCTGTGGCATTATTCAATGCCTCCTGCACCCGGCTATCCCTAGACAGGTTGCTCCCCAGCAGAGCCTGCCTCCGTTTCACCGAGCAACTGGTATCTCATTGGCTATGAACAACCAATGATCATTTTTTCCTCCTACGTTGTGATTTAGTTGTTGACGGTGAGAACAACGTAAAGAACAAAGACTCATCAAGACGCGGTAGATTCTGTTGGGCCGCTGTGGCGAGCAGTTCGGCGGCCATTTGGTTGAGCACCCGCAGATTGTTTGCCGCGTGTCCGGACAACGTGAGGATCAATTCGTCGGACATCAGTTGACTGTTCCCAGCCGTTTCGAGAGCAAAATACAAATAATCCTGGAGCTGTTCGGGAGACAGCGGTTCGAGCAATAATCGCAAGCCGATACGGCTGCCCAGGGGCAACAAGTCGGCGGTTCGGAACCTGTCGGGCAACCGATTGTCACCACACAGGATGGTAAACAAAAGGCTTTGCGAGTCGAACCGATGGCTCTGCAGGATGCGCAGTTCGGTCAGGCACTCGGTCGACACTTGCTGGGCCTCATCAATTAAAAGCACCGGTTTTAGCAACGTCGACTGGCAATGGCGTTCCCAACGATCCCGTAGGGCTTTGAAGCCGCCATAGCGGTTGGAGGGGGACAAGTTGACGTTGAACAACTCCCCCATTTCCCGGTAAAAGTCCCCCAGCTTGCTTTGGGGGCGTTGCATCACACCGACGGTCAGATCGGGTATCTGTTCGAGTTGATGGGCAATTTTTTGAAGTGTCTTGCTTTTTCCCAATCCTGGCTCGCCGGTGATCAATGCAAAACCGCCGTTCTCGGCCATGGATCGCACCCGCAGGCCGAATGACTCGGTGCCGGGTATGGCATACAATGCTTCGGGTGGCAAATCGGGCAGAAACGGATTGTATTTGAGTCCGTACAAGCTTCGGATATCGACATTGTTCATCGTTCTATCTCCTCCTTGGGGATATAAGCCGGAGGCAGACCCGTTGCTGCGTAGTCGGCGATCCATTTTCGAAGCAGCGCCGGCAGCGGTCTATCGGTCGATGGAACTATCGCCGCCGTATTTCCGTCCGCTTGGATGAGGCGACGTTTTCCGGATGCGTTTTTAGTCTTGTCCTGGGGTAAAAGACGAGCCAGGGGGGCGTCGGTATCCGGGTCGACCAGAACCATTTGGCTTTTATCCCATCCGGGTGCCCGTAATATCACCGATGGCAGATGGGCAAAACGAAAGGGAAGTTCATAACGGATGCCATCGACCACAACGGTGGCATCGCTGCGCCGTGGCCGTCTTGTGATTCGACGCGTAAAGGCCAGGCGAAGTGCGTCACTGTCAGGTACCGACCGCGAGACATCGGTACCATTGAACAACCGATTTAAGGGCGTCGTCTTGATTTCGCGGTGGTATTTTCGGTGATAGTCCTGTTCGACCCAGGCTTGGGCCGCCTGGTTAACGAAGGGCAACTCAAGATTCTCGATCCCGCGCAACAGTTCCATCAATCGGCTTTCCAGTTGCCCCCAAAATGTCTCTTGCTTGCCATTTTGATAAGGCGAATACGCCAGGGTCGTTTGATGATCGATGCCCAACCGTTCTAAGCCCCGGCGGGTCTCTTCGGCGAGCATGGCCGATCCGTTATCGGTCTTATGTGCCCTTTTCTATTATGTGGCCGACATAGCCTAATTACTTGTAATTGTTTGGATGAAATAGAGATTATGGATACATAAATTTTTGTCGTTCCAGCGTAAGATAGCCTGAACAACCAACCCACTTTCAAAGGAGGCCATCTATGTTGGAACGTTACTTTATCCGTCCAGAGACGATTGACCGCATTCGTGCTTCATGGTTGGGAGATCCGATTGAAAGGTACGTCATTTGGCTCACCGAGAGGGACTATTCGCCAAGGAACATTTGGCGACGTGTTCCTTTATTGATGCACTTCGGAAACTTTGCGCAGTCAATGGGATGCTCCTCGTACGATGATCTGCCGGCGTTTGTCGAACCGTTTGCTGAACAATGGAAGATCAAACACGGCCGTAACTGCAAAACAGAGGCAGCTCTATCCAAGGTTGGCAATGAAGCACGAGGCCCAGTTCGGCAGATGCTTGCCCTTATTTTATCAGATTATTCCAGCCGCCCTGATCGTAAAGATCCCTTTTCCGATTCCGTTCCAGGCTTTTTTCTGTACCTTCGTGACGAACGAGGACTTCGGGACTCGACCATCGAACTATACCGGTACAATTTACAACATTTTGCTTCCTATCTCGAAAAGATAAGAATTGATCGTCTTTCCGATCTTTCACCTGTGGTTCTGAGTGGTTTCATAGCCAACAGAGGTCAATCGGTGGGAAAGAGGAGTGTGGGAGCCTTATGTGCAGTATTACGAGTTTTTCTTCTCTATTTGCATTGCCACCGCCTGACAGCCACAGACCTAAGTCGGACCATCGAGTATCCCCAAACGTATCGCCTTTCGGAGATCCCCCGTTCCATTACTTGGGACGAAGTTCGGCGTATGCTGGAAACAGTTGATCGGCGCAGCTGTATTGGGAAGAGGGATTACGCCATCCTTTTATTGCTGGTAACTTACGGTCTGCGCGCCCGCGAGGTTGCCGCACTCACCTTGGATGACATAGATTGGAAACGGGAACGGATATACGTGCCGGAGCGTAAAGCGGGTCATTCAACTGCCTATCCACTTTCCCTGGTCGTCGGAGAGGCTATCCTCGATTACTTGCAGAAAGGTCGACCCAAAACAACTGATCGCCATATCTTTTTCCGAGTTCCAGCGCCACATACACCTATGAGTTGGTCTTCGATCTCCATGCGAGCTGGCAAGTACCTTCGCAAGGCAGGCATCCATGTTTCCAGACCGGGTTCCCACACATTACGCCATACCTGTGTCCAGCGTCTCGTGGATGTCGGTTTCGATCTGAAGACAATCGGTGATTATGTCGGCCATCAATCTCCTTCTTCTACCGAGGTGTACACAAAAGTTGCAGTTGAGACCTTGAGAGAAGTTGCATTAGGCGATGGGGAGGAAGTCCTATGAAAACGCACTTCCAAAGCCAACTTTCAGAAGAAATGGCCGGGTTCCTCTCGTACAAGCGTGCTCTTGGACGAAAGTATAAAACCGAAGAGGATGCCTTGCGGCTGTTTGATCGCTACCTGGTTGAACATTCCATAACCGAACTTGATGGTGTCACGCCGGAGTTTCTCGACGCATTCCTGGTATCACGCCGACGAACTTCGCCACGGAGCTATAATCATTTGCTGGGTGTGCTCAGACGTCTGTTTAACTGGCTGATCAATCAGGGGTACCTCATGCAGTCTCCCTTATGCGATCGACCAAGACGGGAAACGAGCCAACGAGTACCGTTTCTTTTTGACAAAGAGCTTGCACGCAAACTCCTGGAGGTAGCCAGCACTCTCCCGGACAACCCTTACGCGTTACTGCGAGGTCCCACCTATCATATGATATTTGCCCTGCTCTATGGGCTCGGCCTCAGAGTCGGAGAAGTATCGCGTTTATGCCGCAAGGATGTCGATCTGCAGCGTAACCTCTTGATCATCCGACAGACAAAGTTTTCGAAGTCGAGACTCGTTCCCTTTGGGCCGTGCATGGCTGAGACCCTTCATCAGTATATTGAGTGCAGAGAACAAAAAATTGGAAGATTTGAGCCCAAGGATCTGTTTTTTTCTTTCAGGAAGTGTCCTATCAGTCGGCATACCATCAGTCGCACTTTTCGGAGCATCCTCCCGCTGATTGGGGTCGATGTGCAGGAAGGAGTGGTATCACCTTGTCCACATTCCCTTAGACATTCCTTTGCCGTAGGAACATTACTCAGGTGGTATCGAGAGCGGAAAAACCCGGCCCAATACCTGCTTCATCTCTCGACCTTCCTGGGGCATGTAAATCCGGATTCTACTTCGGTATATCTGACAATCACCGGGGATATGCTAACGGAAGCAAGTAAGCGTTTTGCAAAGTTCTCAGCTCGACTTACCAAGGAGGTGGAATTATGACTACGTTGGGACCATTGATCTACTCCTTCTTCGAGGACTATCTGAAAGTCCAGAAAGGGCTACGTCCGGCGACCGTTAAAAGCTATCGTGACGCCTTGCTACTATATCTGCACTTCGTTGCGAAAGACACCCACCACAAGATTTCCCGTCTGTTGTTGGCTGAACTAACGTACGAACGGGTTACTCGTTTTCTGAAGCACCTTGAAGAAAGTCGTGGTAATGGTGTTTCCACTCGGAATCAGCGACTTGCAGCGCTTCGCACATTCTTCGAATATGCAGCCAGCCGGGTTCCGGAAATGCTTATTGAATCCGAACGGGTAGCAACGATCCCTGTGAAGCGGGCACCCCCACCGGAAACACATTTCCTTGAACGCGATGATATCCAAGCACTTTTTTCAAACTTGCCGGCCAAAGGTCATGAGGCCTTGCGCAACCGTGTCTTGTTGCTGTTCCTCTATAATACAGGAGCACGGGTGCAGGAAGTCGCTGACCTTCATGTTGAAAACTTGGATCTAGGTCCGCAGCCTCGCGTCCGTCTCCATGGGAAAGGAGACAAATGGAGACTCTGTCCTCTTTGGGAAGAGACGGCCTCCTTACTTCGATCACTCCTAGCGGAACGGGAACCAGGACTTTCGCCTGACAGCCCGGTATTCGTTTCTCAGAAAAGAAGGGCGATGACTCGCTTCGGAATCTACAAGGTCGTTCGTCGCCTAACAGGCCAGCTTTCAAAAACAAAAATAAGTGGCGAAGCAATTCCGATATCGCCTCATATCTTTCGTCATACGACCGCAATGCACCTTTTAGAAGCAGGAGTCGAGATGAATGTGATCAGATCTTGGCTCGGACATTCAGGTCTAGGCACAACAAATCGCTATGCTGAAATCAGCATACGAATGAAGGAAAAGGCATTGCAAGCATGTGAGCCACCGGTCTCACTTTCTGCAACATACCCCAGAAAACCTGTATGGCGCAATGATCAATCTCTGCTATACTGGCTGGAAAATCTGTGAAAATTATGTGCCCAGATTATAGAAGATTAACGTTGTAATGTAAGTGCTTCTTAAGCGTAGCCACATAATAGAAAAGGGCACATAAGACCGATTATGTGGCGCGCCACATAATCGGTCATCAGTGCCCGCGGCAATCCCCGTTTCATAAATGCCTGGGATAAACCATGGATCAGGCACTCTGCCGTTTCAGCCAGATACAATTGCAAATGACAGCAAAGCCGTGAGTGATCGTCGATGATGGCCAGTGCCACGGGGCGGTGCCATGTGCCTTTACTGTCGAGAATGCGGATTTTGGCTTGGTGAAAATCAAGGTGCCAGAGGCCATGGACATGGGATACTTCGAAGCTGCGTATCTCACGATGCTGTCGCCGCTTTGCGGCTTGTAATTGGCCCTCGGTCGGTTGCGCCGGTTCGTTCGTTTTTAGCCAACCGTTTTCGCGCATGCAACGCAGTACGGTTTTGTAACTGGGCACGTCTTTAAGACAGGCCTGCTCTTTAGCCATTGCCTTCAGGTTGTCATAATGAAGTTGAACATTCCACCGGGGGTAATTGTCGTACTGCGCTTTTAATGCCTGCAATAATGCCTCGGGCATTGACCACCTTACCCCCGCGTCCGAACGGATTTTCCGTCCCAAAACGGCGATTGGATCTGAAGCGGTCTTGGCTTTGTAGTACCATCGTTCGATGGTCGAAGGTCCGAAGCTGATCACCCGGTTGGCATCGATTGGGTGACGGTAACTTTTTTGGGCCAACTGACTGATTGCTTCTTGCAGCTCTCCTTTTGGGGGTGGGCAGGACAACAGTTCACCGATCACAGAGAATCGAAACTGTGCCCAGCGCTGCCACATGGGCAATTGGGGATCGCTCATGGATCACTCCTTTCGATTCGCTTCCTCTGGCCTCCCCCATGGAGGCAAACAGGGTCGAATCGATGGTCGGATCCTTGTTAGCGGATTGATTCGGTTTTGCCATCGGCCGATCTTCTGCGTGGGGTATAACCGGGTGTTTGGCGCATCACCGATCAAGGCCGTCATGGTCCCTGGGCAAGGGTCTGCAAACAATTCACCAGGACTGTCTCGGAGTCCTTAGCAGCACTTTCAAATCGGTCCAGCAACGCCTTGGGAAGATGGCTGGAATGGATCGGCGGGATCAGATGTCCGGCCAGACGCCGGTATTTGATGCTCTGGGGAAACAGTTCTTGAAAATAATGTTTCCAGCTGTTGACGGTGGAGCGCCACGGCCCGAAAAGGCCTTTGAGTTGTTCCAGGGTGCGGTCCGGATTGCGACCTTGTCGGAGGGCGGTGATGATAAGCAACACCGGCGCCCAGTATACCCGGCGCTCCCAAAACCGAACAGATGGCGGAAGGACACGACGACGGCAACCGTCACGACCACAGCACAGGCTATAGCGAATTTCAAATACCTCTTCCAAATCAGGAGGACCGCCCCGAGGCTTTCGCATATAATTGGCGTAGTGCAACGGCCCTCCGCAGTAGGGCAACGCTGGGACCGCACCTGCTCTGCCATTTCAAAATCTATTTTGTGAAGAAGGGAAAATAACGAATTGCGATTGAGTATTTCTGGTGGTATCATCGGTCCTGCCATTTATGGTTATTGTGGCAGGAGCCTCCTACTACGGTCTGGCCAAAGAACGCGAGGGGGCTCCATCTTTCTTCCCTCACTGTTCTTGTCCATTTTAAGCTATTTTTCCATCATTTTTTGTGGCCGCACTCATATACCAAAGGCTTTGGGTATTTTCTTTTCGCATGCGGAATGTGAACGCGTTGCCATGGGCCGAGGTTGTCTATGGTGTCAATCAACTTCTTCCCTCGACGCCGGAGCGTAATGAACCTGATCCCCAGTTGAGTCAAGGTGGAAAGATTCGGGTAGCTGGTGAATTTTGAATCAAACACGAACGTCGGGGAAACACCCCGTTGCATCTTTTCCCAAAAAGAGAAAAAATCCAGGACCTGATCGTCGGCCTCTTGCTTTTTGATATCTGCGGCCGTGTATAGAATCAGCTTGGATGTGGCATCCTGAGCGAAAAGGGTTAACGCTCCTTTCATCACTTTGTTCCGAGCGCCTGCCCAGTGCTTTTGTAAAACAGATTCTTCTCCAAAATGCGGTATGGTGTGAAAGTCCAGATTGATCACCTGTTTGTCGTACAGACCAAGCTTTATCGCCTGATTGACGAATGCCTTCTGCAATTTCATCAAGTGAGCTGAATCGATGCTGTAAGAGTAGGTTGACATCGACGTGCACTTGGGTAGCACATTGAGTCCGGCAAAAAGGCCCGTTCCCGGATCAAATGAATGTTCCCCCATATGGGCGTATCGTTGGGTGCCAAGTAGCTTGAGAGCCAGAAATGAAAGAAAATAATTGGTTGCCGGAATCTTTTTGCTTCCTGGCAAACCAGCCTTCTTAACAATTTCATCAATCTTAAGACGCTCGATAAACGGTGCAAACAGGAAGACACCGGCAGCGTCACAGTCAATCTTATTGTATTCAAATTCGCTGATTTGGATACTGTGGGATACCAGCGGTACTTTAGCGCCCTTAACAGTGAGTCCTATTTTGAGGCGGCTTCTCCTTGGCAGTTTTGAGTAGCCCTCTTCCGCAAGAACACGCTCAACAGTGCGGACGGAAAGTTCAATACCATCCTCTGATAGTAGTTGTACAATTTCTCCTGCCGACAATCTATGATCTCGCATAGTGCAAATTTTGGAACGGGTCAGGGCATCCACTTTCCTGCGCTGGATCTTGCCTTCAGGGACTGGCTCAGAAAAATCGATTTGTTCGTGTATGAACTGGTGTCGAAGCAAATTGACATAGCTTTGGGAATACCCAAACCGCTCGGCGACCACTTTCGCTGGCAGCCGATCCACAAAAGAGGCTCTCAATGCTTCATACCGTTTTTGCCAATCAAAAACCGGGTGCAGGAAGTATTTTTCATCTCTCATACCCTTTATATAATATGTGACGCTTATAAAATCAACAACAGATTGTTTAATTTAAAATTACATCGAACCCACTTGGGCTGACACTATTGATACACAATCTCTATTATACTGTATTTACATAATATTAAAAATTTCATATCGGGATGTCCATTTTTTCAGAAAAAGATTTAACCTTCTATATATGTATTTATATACGTCATATGATATAATAATTTTGATAATGTAGGATACTGTATGATACTGTATGATTCGTTATAAATTATTATAATCACAGAGAATTTCTTAGATCAAGAAAAGGCGATAACGGTGTCAAATTTTAGAGAGTTTTCAAAACGCGAAAATCGGTGTTCAACAGTGGGCCGCGATGAGAAAGCGATCCGAGATTATATAAAACATCAACAGCAAGAAGACCGGCGGATTGATCAGCTAAAGCTGTTTACGTAACCCTTTGACCGCCTTCAGGCGGTTAATGGTCTTTAACACCGCTTTGAGCGGTTCACAATTCAAGCCTCCGGCTTTGCCGGAGGTTCGTGACTTAGGAACCGAAACACATTGGCACGAAAGGCTTTGTACTTCTCATAGTATTTATTTTTAACAAGTCGTTCTTTGACAAATCGCCAAAATCGCTCGATCAAATTCAGATTCGGTGAATATGAAGGTAGAAATTCCAATTTGAGCTTAGGATGGTCCTCAAGCCATTTCGTGACAATTTCTGCCTTAAAATACGTCGCATTATCCAAAATCAGAACGATTGCCGGGGCATGTCGATACGCCAGCAAGATTACCTTGAAGTATTCGATGACTCGTTGTGCATCGCAATTCTCTTCTCCGGTAAGGTGCACAAATGAGTGTGAATCCGGATTATATGCCCCAAGGATGTTAAGGCGTTTACGACCGGTATTGGTTTTCAATATCGGTGGATCTTTGGGATCTCCCCAGCACAGCCCAGGGATATTTTGATGAACCAAATGCATTCCATCTCCGAATAAGAACACGGTTCCCGTCTCGCATGTGCGTTTCATCTCGAAATATTGTTCGATGTTTTTTTTTGATCCGCTTCGCTGGGTGGATTTCCCGGAACCACCTTGGGCCGTAAAATCTTAAGCCCCTTTTTTTTCATTATTTTCCTAACCGCTTCGTTGGTATAGGCGACCTGAAAATGTCTTTTGATATACTCTCTGACTTCTTTTGTTTTTCCAGGGTTCGTTTCTTTCACCCAGTTGGCTACCTGATCGATCTGTTCCTCCGTCAGGTAGGATTTCTTGGGCTTGTACTGAAAAGCGTTTAGGCTGTCGATTCCTTTTGTTACGTACTGTTGATGCCAGTTTTCAATGGTCTTTATCGATTTTCCAATGACAGATGCGATGGTTTTGAGTTCGATGCCTTCGGCCAGCATCAGCATAGCAATGAACCTGACTCGTAGCCTGATATCCGTTTGATTGTCCCTGTGTTCATGTAGCCTTTGGATTTCGTCATCATCGAATTTGTATTCGGACACATCCATAAACCTCTCCTTATCTTAAGAGTATTGGGTTACATTATGGATGTATCAAAAATCTAAATGATTGTCCAGTGCATCGAATATATTGCAAATCTCGACGTTACAGCATAGACTATGCCAGAAAAAACCTAAGTTGGAGTACTATACTGGGAATTCTTCTGGCAACAGGGGGAATCGGGTATGCCCAAGAACTGCAGATCTCGACGTTTGATTTCCAAAGTCCCAATGTGGATGTCGCTGAAAAGGTCTTGACAGAGGCATACAGACGCATTGGACTGACGATACAGCTTCGCCGACTGCCTGGAGAGCGAGCCATTCTGGCCGCGAATGATGGCGCGGTGGATGGGGAGTTGATCCGGCGGGGCGAAATGTCGTCTTCCTATCCAAATTTGATCATGGTTCCTGTACCCATTGTCGTCGTCGATTTTGTGGTCTTTACGAAGAATAAACATTTTCAGGTGAACGGCTGGGCTAGCCTCATTCCATACAATGTCGGCTATCGACGCGGCGTCAAAACCGTTGAAACGAATCTCCCCTCTGGCACATACACAGAAGCGGTGGACACGTTAGAGCAAGCGTTTCGGAAACTCGACATCGGGCGGAATGATATTGTGGTTGACACACGCCTTGGTGGTCTTGTGGTATTACACAAACTCCGGATAGACGATATCGTCGTGTTAGAACCCTCATTAGTTGCCAGTCCTCAGTTTTATTACCTTCATGTGAAACATCAGCAGCTGGTAGAGCCTCTCACAGTGGCATTGAAACAGATGGAAGATGAGGGCATCATGCAGCGGTTCCAACAGCAGATCATTGAGGCGACATCATCTCCCTCGGAATGAGAGTACATTGCTAACAAGAGCATGGAATTGAGCTTGGGGACCCGCGGCAATTTCAGTAGAATCCTTCCGCTTAACGTTTTGTGGTCACATGACGTTTCGTGTCCGCAGTCAGGGCGTCCCCAAGTCAACTCATGCTTAGGGACCGCCTATAAATAACTTCATAAATGTAGGTGACAAACTAACATTATAAATTTATCCAAATATATATTCAAAACAGCATAAGCAACAATAAATCATTATATTTTAGTATATTATAAAATTATAATTGTTTGACGCTCGTTGTTTTAAATGTTATAGTGTCAACTATACAACAATTTAAAGTTGACACTATAACATTATGAATATTCAAAAATATCAATCAAAAGACTTGGAGCAGTTTCTAATACGACAAAAAATCAGCACGTTAAAAGAGATTAAAGCAGTGCTCGGCACTGATGTCGATATGACGGCTTTTAGAAAGCTCAAACAATTGTCGTACCGATCAAGTTACTCACATGGAGGCAGATACTACACCCTGGACCAAGTCGCCAAGTTCGACGACAACGGCCTATGGTGTCACTTATCTGTCTGTTTTTCGCAGCATGGCAACCTGCTTTCAACCCTTGAGCACTTGATAGCAGGATCCGAAGCAGGTTTTTTTGCCAATGAACTTGAAGCGCTGTTGGCCGTTAGTGTCAAAGAATCGCTTTTACGTCTGACAAAAAAAGGCAAAATTGACAGGCAAAAAGTCTCCGGCTTTTACCTGTACTGCACAGCCGATGCTTCTATGCGCAGGCAACAATTGCTGGCTCGTCGGGTAAAGCTTTCGGATACCGAAGACTTCTCGGACGAACTCAAAGCAGCGATTATCTTGTTCGTCAGCATTCTTGATGAACAGCAGCGGCGACTTTTTGCCGGGCTTGAATCGTTAAAACTTGGCCATGGGGGTGATCTACGCATTGCGGATCTGCTGGGTTTGCATCCCCAAACCGTCGCCAAGGGCCGTCGGGAGCTCATTGATCAAGACATTGTTGTCGATCGCACCCGCAAGAAAGGGGCAGGTAGAAAACCGGTGGAAAAAAAACACCGGAAGTGATCAAGGAGATCAGAAATATTTTGGAATACGATACCGCCGGAGATCCGATGACGGGAAGAAAATGGACCCGTCAAACCCCGGCAAAGATAGCTCGCTTGCTTGAAAGACGTCTCGGTATCCGCGTGTCAGCGGCAACCGTCCGGCGACTATTAGGCGAACTCGATTATTCATTGAAGGCCAACAACAAAGCCCTATCGGCCGGATCGCATCCAGACAGAGACAAGCAGTTCGACATTATCAAGTGCCTTCGGGAAAACTTCAGCGCGACAAAAGATCCGATCATCAGTGTGGACACGAAAAAGAAGGAATTGATCGGCTTGTTCAAAAATAATGGTCGCGTGTGGTGCGGCGAAGCCACCAAGGTCAAAGATCACGACTTCCGATCCGAGGCATTGGGGATAGCAGCCCCCTATGGCATATATGACGTCGGGCTCAACAAAGGTATTGTGGTGATCGGAAAGTCGGCAGATACACCTGAATTTGCGGTAAACGCCATCAACACTTGGTGGCAAAGTTATGGCAAGCATCATTATCCAAGGGCCAAACGCGTTCTAATTTTAGCCGACAGCGGCGGAAGCAATGGAGCCAGGCCACGTGCATTTAAAAAGTTTCTTCAGCACCGGCTTGCCGACGGGCATGGTCTTGAAATTTCAGTTTCGCACTATCCGGCAGGAGCAAGCAAATGGAACCCGGTGGAGCATCGAATGTTTAGCGAAATCAGCAAAAATTGGGCCGGCACACCTTTAGAAAGCTTTGATATCATGCTCAATTTTATTAATGATACCGATACTGAAACAGGGCTTCAAATCCAGGCATATTTTGACGAGCGAGAATATGCCAAAGGGATAAAAGTCTCAGACAAGGAATTCAAAAGCCTAAATATTTCAAAGAACAAGGAATTGGGCAATTGGAATTATACGATCAAGCCCTCAAATCCATCGGCGAAGCATGAGTCAAGAGATAAGAAGAACTTTTAAAATGTGAACTTATTTTTGACTGAACCCTTAGTACCCGTAGCTAAGGGTGCTGCGATAGACAGATGAAATATGGCGGTAGGTTAACCTTTAGAGAAGGTATCGGTACCGGCGTAGGAATTGATTTCAAGGGAGATATCAGTTTTCCAAAGCCTTTCTTACACTGACTGCCAACGTTTGAAGTGAAAACGGTTTTTGAATAAAGTTTATACCCTCGTCAAGGACACCATGGGGAGCGATGATGTCGGCCGTATAACCAGACATGAATAATAGTCTGAGTTCTGGAAAAATGGATGTTAATGCTTTCGCCAATTCCCGACCGTTCATCTCGGGCATGATCACATCTGTAAGGAGCAAGTGAATCCCTCCGACGTGTTTCTTCGCCAACCGAAGGGCTTCTCCCGGCGTAGAGACGTCCAATACTTGGTACCCCAACCGTTTTAGTGACGATTTCGTCATGTTCAAAATAGTTGGTTCATCTTCCACCAACAGGATGGTTTCGTTGCCTTGAGATAGTTCTTGGGTGGCCTTACTCTTGATTTGTGTTTCTGCGGTTTCAGCCAAGTGTCTGGGTAGATATATCTTAAAAGTGGTTCCACAGCCCAGCTCGCTATAAACGCTGATGAATCCGTTATTCTGTTTTGCAATACCGTAGATCGTGGCCAACCCAAGGCCGGTCCCCTTGCCATTTGCCTTAGTGGTGAAAAAGGGTTCGAAAATTTTTCCCTGTGTCTCCTTATCCATGCCATGCCCGTTGTCACTGACCACCAGCATCACGAAATCACCAGTTGTTGCGTACGAATGCTGAGCACAGTATGCTTCGTCAAAAATAACGTTACCCGTTTCGATAGAGATTCGTCCCTGGCCGTCGATTGCATCCCGAGCATTTACGCACAGATTAGCCAGTATCTGGTCAATTTGGGAACCGTCCATCTTGACCGGCCATACATCCGATCCCGGCAGCCAGACGATATCGATGTCTTCCCCAATCAAACGTTTCAGCATATTAAGCATTCCCGCAACCGTCGCATTTAAATCGAGAACCCGGGGGGTGACGACCTGCTTCCGGGCAAAGGTGAGCAGTTGGCGAGTGATATCGGCGGAGCGTCCGGCGGCATTTCGGATCGCTTTGATTGCGTTAAAAAGTGGATTGTCTTGATTCAACTGTTCCAGAGAGAGTTCGGCATGACCGATAATCACACTCAGCATATTATTGAAGTCATGAGCCACACCGCCTGCTAACCGTCCCACCGATTCCATCTTCTGGGCTTGATTCAGTTGGTTCAGAAGCTTCTTTTGTTCTTCTTCTGACCGTTTACGTTCAGTGATGTCTTGAAATGTCCCAACAAGGAAGTTATTTTCTTTCTCTGTAATTCGTCTTAGGCCACGTACTTCAGCCCATAAGCGTTTGCCTTTTGCGGTTATGACTTCAGCTTCGATAGTAAAAGTAGTCCCATTTCTTAAAGAATTCGATATCGCATCTTTAAGCTTCGGGATGTATTCTGGAACAAAAAATGTGAGTCCTTCTTCAAAGCCGGGATTGTAATCGAGAGGGACTTCGATAATATGCTTAACCCCTTCCGTCCAAAGTAATAATTCAGTCTCTGGACTGGCCTTCCATCCTCCTACTCGAGCGATTCGTTCTGTATCTTTCTGAAAAAGCAGAGTCTCTTTCAGCTTTTCCTCTGCCTGTTTGCGTTTCGTGATGTCCCGACCAATACCCAACACGCCAACGAGATTGCCTTCGGGATTGAACATGGGGGTCTTAATGGTATCCAACAACGCACGGTGGCCATCGTCGGCAAAGGTGATCCACTCCTCATTGCAGGACGGTTTTCCGGCTGCCATCGCCTGGCGGTCATGTTCCCTGAAAAAGTCCGCCAACGATCTGTCCACAAAATCGTAATCCGTCTTGCCGACAATATCCTCTTCCTTTGCACCGAAAAAACGCTCGAACATTTTGTTGCAGGCCAAATAAACGCCACTTTCATTTTTTAACCAGATCAGATCAGGAATTGTCTGCAACAGAGTATGGAGACGGGCTTCGTTCTCTATAATGGATTCTTCCATCCGTTTTAGGGGTGAGATGTCCCTTACGATTTCGAGGCATGATTCCACTCTCCCCTCATCATTGCGGATAGGTATGGCTGTGTTTAACCAAATCTGAATTTCACCTGTCGGCTCGCGAACAGTTCGTTCGGCGTCATGAGATTTTTCATCTTTGAAGGCTTTTCTGACGGGGCACCCTTTGCAGGGCGCGTTACGAAATTCATAGACCTTATAACATTTTCCAGACGAACTACCGAAATGATTCCTTATGAAATCATTCTGAAAAAGGATATTGTAGTCCCGGTCCTGGATGGTAAGACCATATTCCAAAGAGGCCATTAGCGCATTAAAAACATTTTTTTCTGAAATCGCAGGTTTTTCTTTCTTTTTTTCCATCATATTGATCGATATAGGTAAAGGGCTGTTTAAAGATTAAGAAATTTGAAAAAGGACCACCAGGAGCAGATGCATGTACGCCCTGGTTTTCTCACAAATAGGGACTCCCCAATTATACAGACAGCTTGCCTTATGTTTCAATGCGAATATCTTCAAACCCATATTTTGTTATCGGCCATTTTTCATAGAAGGGGATCATCGACATTAATCTGACATGGATTTAAAAATCTAATTTGTACAGGGTATTTGCCGTTATGGATCACCACTGAAAACGTTTGATATCAAACACCTACTTGCTCATATATTGGTTTCGAAGTCCCCATGGCTTAGAAACCTTTAATTGGTTCCTGATAATTAAAATTCTATCGGGTAAATTTTAATTCGACACTGGGTATTGATCCCATGTGCGGCCGTCGAGTTGGCGCCCGGCGGCTTTTTTGCCGACTTTTTTAATAGCCTGAAGAACGCCAATATCTTCATAACCTGCCTTATAATCATCCGGATGCAATCCTTCAGCGTCAAAACCATGCGGAGGATATGCGGGCACGAACTCCCCCCACTGTTTAAAAAGGAAGGGCACGCCAGCATCAACGCACTGATCTCGCAACGATCGAACCCAATCCGGATGCATCGGGCGGGCGCCTGGACCACTCTCTCCGCCCACAACGCACCATTGCAAGACATCGCTGTCCAGCCTGAAAGGGATTTCACCTGGCGGGTCGGGTATCCATTTTGAAATGTCGACAGGTCCAAGCATCGGCTCAACCGATATCCACCTGACAGCCACCGGGATTTGTAGCAAGACAGGGATCCTTTCGTCCGCGCGTTTTTGATTTTCGGCGGTGACCCCGAACCAAGCGTTTTGGGGAAGATCGTTTTTCCAAAGCCGCTCACAAACCCACCGCATTTTGTCCGGACGCTTGGTCAAAAACAAAAAAGTGTGTTGCTGGCACCTTCGAACCATGTGCATGATGGCATCATAAATCTGGCCGTCGACGTCGACCCACTGGTGAAACAGGTCCCCCATGCTGTTTATGAATATCCGTCGCGGCTTTTTCCAATGGTATGGTTTTTCAAGGTCTGCCGGCCAATAATTCAGCCGGCCGGTCCACTCGTTGTTTTCGACCAGGCCATGATATTTTTCGGTGCCCTTGAACCGGTTGGCCATCCGGAGGGCATAGCAATTTTTGCAGCCCTCGGAAATTTTGGAACAGCCGGGTAGGGGGTTGATGGTTTCCTGGCACCACTCTATTTTGGTCGGCACTCTCACACCTCGTTTTGGTGAACGTTTGGTGAACGTTTTTCCGTTTATTATATGCTTTTATACAGTTTTGCTTTGACCTGCTCATGCTTGAAATATTAATTTAATACGGATTGTTATGCGCTACTGAGCTTTGTTTGATTTTGCATGGAATTGCTGTAAAATGGACTCAAAATCCACCGGGGGCGACTCCGTCTCGGTTCGATTCCGAGCTCCGTCACCATTATAAAATCAGGGAGTTAGGCAACTTTGCCGGCTCCCTTTTTTTGTGGAAAATCGGCAACTGTGACCGTAAATTTTTCAAAGTATTTTCCCTGGCGTAATCGATATCCGTCTATTTTCGTCTTCTATCGCATTTTTTAGCCACGATGAAACATAATGTTGTTTCATATGATCTATAAGGGCCGCTTCGATATTGTTCTTCTATGGTGTCATCCGACAGTGTTGAAGTCCCGTTTCGGGAAAATGAAAATGCTGGGTGTCTTGTTCAGCTACTCGAAAAAATGCTGACTCATCATTCCTTTTTTTCCCCAAAATAATCAGGATACAATTTTTTCGCACATTCAGGGCAGATACCGTGGCTGAATTCGGCCCCAGAATGGCTGCTGATATAAGCCTCGATTCGTCTCCAATATCCTTTATCATCTCTGATTTTTTTGCATGATGCACAGATCGGTAGAAGTCCACTAAGCACTTTTACCTCCGACAATGAATCTTGGAGTTCACGAATCAATCTTTCACGTTCTTCCTCGGCCTTTTTTCTTTCAGAAATATCACGAACTACCGAAAGAATATAAGGTTTCGCTCCCTGATCGATAATATTTGAGTTTATTTCGACAGGGAATTCTTCACCGGATTTTCTTATATGAACCGATTCAAATACTAAACGGCCGGCTTCCAATAGTTTTTCCCGATGGCTGGATGTGCCATGAGAATTAGAATCGGACTTTCTCGTTATATCAGGGGCTGAAAGTTTTAGAAATTCGCGACGTGTATAACCGTAACGTTTACACGCAATGTCATTTACCTCGACAAAGGGAGCAAACCCTTCCATCTTTAGAGGGTGAACAAAAATTGCATCGTCAACTGAACTAAAGAATATCCGTGATCGTTCTGATTGAGCCATAGCCTCCTTCTCTGCTTCCTTACGATCCGTGATATCCATCAAGTTCCCGATCACTTTAGTAATTTGACCGTTAGCATATACTGGTTTTGTGACAGTACGAACCCAAATTCGTTCACCAGTTTGTTTTGTAAATGGAAATTCTAAATCATACGCTACCCCATCCTCTATGCACTTAGAAAAAGCTGAAAGGATAACCTTCCGGTCATCAGGGTCATAACATTTAAGACTCAATTCGATATGCTCATTGGAACCATATTCGTATTGTTTGGAATCAACTCCATGTAATCTGTACAACTCATCAGTCCAGTACATCTTCTGGGAAATAATATCCCATTCCCATCCTCCAATTTTTGATATTTGCTGCGCAGAATTTAAAATTGTCTCACTTTGTTCAAGTCTTTTTTCAATAAGTTTGCGATCGGTGATGTCTCGGGAAATTTCGATGACTCGTATCGGCTTTCCATACGCATCCCTTAAAGCAACATTTGCGGTGCAATGAAAGAAGATTGAGTTGCCCTCTTTATCAATCACTTCGGTTTCATGTTCATGAACCTTGCCGTCAGAAAGAGCTTGCTTGCTGATGCAAGGGGAAGGTTCGCATGGGGTTGAACGGTTATGATAAACTTGATAGCATTTTCTGCCGATGATATCGTTTCCAAATCTTTCTTTGGCAACATCATTGGCCCAAACGATGTTCATATCGGTGTCCATGATGCTAATGTGGTCGGCGATGGACTGAAGCATTGCTGTCAATGTACTATTTTTTTCGCTTTCTATCATTCCGTTTGTTTGATCCATCTTCCATGCTCCAGGAATGTTGTCGTAAAATTAGCAAATGCTTGTTTGGTTGATTATGCCTTCATATGACTCTATCTTAAGATGCACATATAATGGAATAGAAATTTTATTTCCTCAATGTGTTGATCCAAACGCCAAGGCCAGGTAGACGCACCAGCGCAGAAGCGATGCCTTGGTTCTGTACCAATTGTTGATACGGACTTTTATATCATCGAATACGGGTTCCATTTTGGTGCTGATTCATGGCTTCAGCGAAAAAAAATTGAAACTTTTTTCGCAACCTCAACAATCTGGTAAGTCAGATAAAGACCCGATATAATTAATAATTATTTTATTTATGCCCCCGCTCTTTTTTGTTGTATGTTTTCAGTAGATTAAAGAAAGGCGGGCGGGTGCATCAAAAAAATCATCTCAGCTTCTCTGCCATGCGAAAGAAAATGGCAGAGCGATTCAGACAGATCGACGATAGCCGACAAGAGGCTAAAGTCGATTATTGTGTCCATGACTGCCTGATGAGGGCCTTTGCCATGATGGTATTCCAAGACCCCTCCATGCTCGCCTTCCAGCGTAGGCTTGAAGAGTCGATACAACAAAACAACCTCAAAGCGCTTTTCCAAGTCGCATCCATCCCAAAAGATTCTCAATTGCGCGATGTCCTCGACGGTTTGTCGAATGCGTCCATCGATTGCATCTTCGACGACCTGTTCAGTGCCTTACAGCGCGGAAAGCATTTGGCTCAATATCAAGTTCTTGATGGCTACTATCGGGTAGCCATTGACGGCTCCGAATATTTTTCTTCAGACAAAATCCATTGTCCCCATTGCCTGATCACACAATCGAAAAAGAAAACCCGATGCCACCATCAGATTCTTCAAGCCGTGATGGTTTATCCGGATAAAAGACAAGTCATTCCCTTTGCGCCCGAGCAGATCGCCAACACAGACGGTACGGAAAAACAGGACTGTGAAATCAATGCCGGCAAACGGTTGATTCGTGACTTGCGTAAACGCCATCCCAAGATAAAGATCCTTATCGGTGGCGATGGGTTATCAAAAACGTCGTGGCAAATTCAGTTCCCGTAAAGAATACTGGAATCAACTCCGCTGTACCTTCCGCATATTGATTTTCAGAAGTTGGGACCATCTTTTGAAGTAAAGCTTTGGGAAAAAAAGCTTTCCAATATATATCTCAGCAGAACTGTTGATTGGGGGTGTCAATTTCATTTTGAATGATTTGGTGTTTAGTCGCCGAAAACCTATCTCATTTACCCAACTTGTTGGATCGGAATGGTGGCAAAACCTTTAAAACCATTCCAGCTGGAGTATTTGAAGGCGCTGGGTGTCACTGCTGACGTGTTTACCGTCACCTAAAGGACATAATAACTAGTAAAATAGGTGCCCATTGGGGTGCCGAATGTGCGCTGTAGGTGACGGGTCTATTTTGGCAGGATTTTCTCAAGTTGAGAAATCAAGGGTGGCAGATCGAGTTCGATTGTATCCCAGAGGACTGCATGATCGACGCTGTCGTAGCCATGAACAAGCCGGTTCCGCATGCCGACAACTTCGCGCCAGGGGATCTCAGCATATTTTTCCTGTCCTGCCTGGCTTACCCGTCCCGCGGCCTCACCGATGATTTCCACCAACTTGATCAAGGACAGTTCAAGTCAAGAAAACGAACTGGTTCTAACGTTTATGCACTAAGCTTTTTCCGACAGACCGTCGGTATCCCTTTTTTCCCTTCGCGTTCTTCGTGGCTTTGCGTGAGACTATTCCCGATATTGCCCCTCTTTTTCGGCCTTTTCCCTTCCATTTCCATTTGTTGGTACGGCCCAACTTCAAATGCTTGCCTTATCCATCATCTGTGGAATTGCATCAGACAGTCCACCAGCGGCTTCTTCTTGGCTGAGACCTAAGGTAGATGCAAATTCAGATTTTTGCCTTAATAACAGCGAAAAAGCAAACAGCACATTATCCAATACTGATTTTGTCAAGTCCAAATGGGGTTGATAGTGTTTGCCTATCATCATCCCCTCAAATGGCTCCCATTGCCCTTTCGGCCTAAAGCCTTAAGTTTTATTCAGCAAACAATCGTTCTATCAATGAAACATCCAATCGATGAGGTGATCATATGGCTAAAAATAAAGCTCAGAACTATCATGACGACAGAAATGAAGGACGCGATGATACCCGCGAAGCCAGCTTCCAATGTGAGATAAACAAAGATGAACGCTTGGGCTTTGTAGCTGAAGGCGGAGTTATTTTTGAGGGATTTGATTGCGATCAAGGCAGGTGCACATTGCAGGGTATCTGTGGATGATGGCAAGATAAATGGCAGAGCTTCAACACTGAAGGCAAAAAGATAGTCCGCTGATATAGTGGTGGAATGGGCAGAGCCTCGCCAGGGGCCCTGCCTTTTTTTTGTCACTTTCTTTTTTCCCCGAAAGATGGGCTTGGGAAAATAAAAAATACCATGCTAAAACGGCTAAACCATTTCCGATATCACGATAACTGGCTACACAACCTATATGTTTCGGCTTCTTTGGGTGGGTATCGGAGCCCTCCCCAGAAATGGGATGTCAGATATTACTCAAAATGTTTAGCAATGAAAGCGCCAATTTCAGCCACTGCCGTCTTTGCCTCAGGCATGGCTTTCACGCTCAAATGAAATACGTGCCATAAGTTATCATAAATCTTTAATTCTACGTCGACTCCGGCGTCTTCGGCCTTCTTTGCGATGCGTTTTGAATCGTCCAATAACATGTCATCAGTACCGATATGAATCAACAATGGTGGCAAGCCTTTCAAGTCGGCATACAGTGGGGAAATGAGCGGATTGCTGGGGTCATTATCACCGATATAGTTTTCTGCCCAGATTTTAGCTGACTGAATCCTTATTAAGGGGTCGATCTCTGCCTTTGTTTTGATTGAATCGCCTGTCATGCACAAATCTGTCCATGGGGCGACGCATGCTACTGCTGATGGCAAGGGACCTCCCGCATCGCGTATCGAAATTGCTGTAGCCAGGGCCAATCCACCGCCTGCGGAATCTCCTGCAATCGCAATATTTTGTCCAGTTAACCCACTATCAAGTAGCCAGCGGTATGAAGCGGTGGCGTCTTCTAAAGCAGCTGGGAAGGGATATTCCGGGGCAAGGCGATAATCTATGAGCAATACCTTTGCCCCGCTTTCCTTCGCAATGTGTGCGGCTAATTCTCTATGAGTATTGATGGAGCATAGGTTATAGCCGCCTCCATGCAAAAATAAGATAACCCTTTTTTGACGTGCTTTATTTTTATAAATCCATTCAGCGGCCATCCCACTTATCGTAATTTTTTCGACCTGTGTTTTTGGTGGAAGTTTCGCATATTTTGCCATCTTTTCCATGTAATTTCTGGTTTTATTGATGGATTGTAAATTGTTCAGCTTCGGTGCTACCATTTTTTTTATCAAGAAACGACACAACTTACTTCGTAAGCTTGGCATTTTATTCCCTTTCGATCTGGCTAAAAATGTTTGAATATCTTTTGCTTTCAAAGTAGCTACTTTGGCGTACCATGGCTCATATCACAAGTCTCCCTTCTGTCAACTGGTAGCTCCCACCTACCATCAACCAGCCAACCGGCTCACATTGCCCATTTCCCATTCTGCTGTATCTTGTCAATAACTAAGGTGGAAAACCAAACGCGAAACAACCAACCAATGAGGTGATAACATGGCCGATAACAGAATTCAGGACTACTTTGACGATAAGAGCGAAAGTCACGTTGATACTCGTGAAAGAAACTTCGAATGTGAAAATAAAGACGAACACCTGGGCTGTGACCCGGGAATCGATGTAGCTGGTTAGCTGCGGTCGTATGGGAGGTGTAATATGAAACGTCTGAAAAAAGCCATGCTGCTGCCTGTAAGAGACTTTGCCATTAGATGGAATAGATTACGCTTATATTACTGGGCCGATGCGAAATTGTTTGAACTCAGTACTGTGAATGTCATGCCGTCATTTTATTATCGATTGTTGTATCAATTGAGTATGAGCCTAATTAAGTTCAAAAAGTTACGGCGCTTGGCAGATCGGGCGATTCATACGATACCCTACAATGTACGATTTAACGTGGCTTAACTTCAGCTTCGCAGTGAAACAACCGGCAGCGCTTCGACAATGAAGGCAAAAAATCAATTCGCTGATATGGCAGTTGACCGGGCAGAGCCTCTAACGGGGCGCTGCCTATTTTTTTTGATTCAAGTGCGTTTATTATCCGGGATTCCAAAACGACACCGGGCCACCCAAAGGCGGCCCGGCGACGAAGAAAAGAAAAACGAAGAAAGAGAGTGTATTTTGTCGGACTCCCTGGTGCCTGGACATGGTCAGCGGAGTATCCGGTGTTTTGATCGTACATTAGCACCCGATCCTTACCGAAAAATGATGCCAAGATTACCGGATGGTCATCAATCGTGCTTGCCCTTGATTGAATATCTATACTTTCTAACCAGTTCTTCATACAGGTGTTCACGGTAAATATCTTCAACGATTCGTTTGAGAATTATTCGAAAAACGGCAGCCCCGTCGCTGATGTTGGCGTTGGGATATCTTCAGAAACCAGTCGTCGATGGTAGCGGATGATGGCCAGCGCGGGTCAGTGGCCCGCTGTGACACAGTCGGCAATTTTCCCGGCCGATGGTGCGGTTGTTGCCTTGGTATTGGTGCGGCTGAATGTTGTCTCTTTCCGGGTCGAGGATGTTATTTGCCGGATAGACGGCATGGGTCGCCCCATGGCAGGATTCGCACATCATGGACTGGGTATTGTCGTGGCGCATGCGGTAGAGTGTGTTAAGGCCGCTGGTCCACTGGTTGAAGGCATTGGCCGTGGCCGGATCGGGACGGTTGAAGTCCACATGGCAGTTCAGACAGTCCGGTTCGTTGATCCACGGGGTGCGCGGGTTGATCTCGGCCATGGTGGCCACCATGCGCGGTTCGAGGTGGCGCATCAGCCGCTCGGCACCCGGCTTGCCCGCCGCTTTTTCACTCTTGAGCAGGCTCAGGGCATGATCTTCGAGGGTGCCGTGACAGCGGGTGCAGTCCATCTTCGCCGCATGGGTCCCGCGCAGACAGCGGGTCGGCCCGGCAGGTGTCGACGGATGGCATTTGTAGCAGGCCTCGGTGCCGCGGTCGGTCAAATAGTTGGCGTGCCAGCCGTGGACGGCGGCGGGAAAGTTCAGCAGCCCGGGGGTGCCCTTGGTGCCCAGCACCGGGTCGGCATGGCAGGACTGGCACAACTGGGGTTTCCCCTGACGGGCCATCTTTAGAAGCTGCGTGCCGCTGTTCTTGTCATGGACGGCGAGGATATCGGCCGACGTCGCGTCCGTGAAACCGGCGATGCCGTCAACGCGCCACTGGCCGCCATGACAATTCTTGCAGCCCATTTCCGTTGCGGTGGGCGCCACCGCTCGGGTCCGGGCGAGTAGTTTGCCCGTTTGTTTGTCGTGGGCTTCGACGGTGAAAATGGGATAGGGGTTGTAGCCACCCTGATCGGGGTAGGGGACCACGGGAATCAGGGTGGCATCGAACGCCTTGAGCTCATTTTTGAGGTGCATCTCTCCCGACAGCCCGTTGCCGGACAGGCCGACATTGGGTTCGAGATCGGCTCCGAATAGGGATTTGGCGTGCTTCCAGAAGGCGACGTGCCGGGACGGGTTTTCGAAGCCCGGCTCGACCTGGTAAGTCAGCGCGATACCCTCCGTCACCACCTGGGGCTTGTCCCCGCGACGGATCAGCTGGGCGAACAGATCGTTGGCCGGCGGCAGCAGTACCCAGTAGGGACTGCTGTCGGAGATGCAGTGCATGCCCAGGTTGTTCCAGGCCAGTAGCACGTATTCATCGGTTGCCGGATCGAAGGCCGGCACGTCGTGGGAGATGCGGTTCAGCGGCTGCGGTCCGAGATCCTTGCCTTTTCCGTGAAGGTCCTGCACGATGTAGCCGGCCAGTGCGGCGCGCTCAGCCTGGTTGCCGAAGAACGGAGGCATGTAGTCGTTGAGTTTGCCCAGGCCGTTCAACATGCTGTCCATGCCGAAGGTAGAGAATTTGGCTGTCAGGGGTAAGATGTCGTTCAGCGGCCCGCCCACGCAGTGGCAGGCGAGGCACTGGAGTCGGAATATCTCCCGGCCGGCGGCCAGTTGGTTGCTGCCGGTCAGTTCTCGGTGCTGCACCCAGCGGGCACTTTGTAAGAAACCGTCCTGGTTGATCCGGTCCACATCCACCGTGGCAATGGCATTGGCGTAGGTATGGTTGTAAATGACGAATGGCCGGCGGCCGCCTTCACGCAGGAATTCGAAACCGCCCATGGTGATCAGGCCGAAGATGAGAAGCGCGAAGGCCACCGTTTTTTGGATCGGCTGGGAGACTTTTACGACCATCACCAGACCGGCGCACAGCACGAGGGCAGCGGCGATGAAGAAGATCTTAATGTAAGGCATCAGTTCCGGAGACCGTTTGAGCATCATCGTCTGGACGGCATTTGGTAAGGCAGCGAAGTACCACCAGGCACCGACGGCGGCGCCGGCAAAGGCGATAAAAATCCAGCGCGCGCAGTAGCGTGCCATGCGTTGGCGAAAATCCCGATCGCTGATGAAGGCGCTGGTGAGAAAACCGAAAATGCCGGCGAACATGCATGCGATGGCGGTCCTGAACACCAGCGCCGGCCACATGCTCGGGTTGAAGAAGCCCGACCAGAAGTTTCCGTTTTCCAGCCAGTCGCCCGGTGTGAGCATGAAATCGATGATTCCGTTGATCAAAAAGAGCGAGAGCCAGGCGAAGATGAAGTATAGCCAGCCGATGCGCAGATGCTGGGCCGGCCGCATTTTTCCGAACGTGTAGTAATAGATGAACAGGGCGACGATTTCGCCCACGAAGCAGACCCACTCCGTGGCCCAGCCGAAAACGAACGTGTGGATCAGGGTCGAGGTGGCCCCCGGGTTGAGTAGAGCGATGGTGAACCAGATGCCCACGCCGGTCATACCGCCAAAGACCATGGTCAACAGCAGGAAAAAGCGCGAATGCCGCTTGAGGTAAGCGAGCAGTTCGTTGGATCGTTCGGCGTATGCTTTTTGCTCAAGAAGGACCAGGAAAAGGCCGCCGCCGACCGCGAAATGGGCAATGTAAACATGGAAAACGGCCATCAGGGCGATGAGCAGTCCGCCGCCGGCCGTGGTCAGTTCCCATACCGGGTAATTCATATCAAGCCTCCTTTACGGCAGCCGCCGCGAGCTTCAGCATGTAGACGATGATGCCGATTCCGGCCACGAAGGAAACCAGGAAAAGCAACATGGGGCTGTACTGCGCCTCGATAGGAAGGTCCGACAGGGAGAAGTATGGCGCCAGGTAGGCCTGGCGAAGCAGGTCTCGCATGAAGACCATGACGACGACCGTGGCCAGCGTTGCTCCGGTGGTCAGCCAGACCCGTTTGAGTAGGCCGGCGATCAGTGCACCCAGCGAGGTGCACAGGCCGATGGTCAGAAAGGCCGTGGCCAGCGTGCTCCCGCCGAGGAACAGCCGCATTTTGTCCGGCGGCAGGGCGACGAGGAACCAGAATCCCAGCAGGATCTGGACGGCCGTGGCCGCTGAAAACCAGCGCAGGCCCACGGCAACGCCCTTTTTCGCACCCGCTACCCCACGCCCGCGGCGCCAGTTGGCCAACAGCGCCTGGGCCAGGCCGGCAATGGCCACGGAGGCCATGACGAAGTGCATATACCGCGGCCAGAGGGTGGGATCGCCCAGGTTGAGCAGGGTGCCGTGTGGGTTGGCAAAGTAAAGTGGCCAGACTTCGGGACGCTGCATGAGGGTCATGTTGGTGGTGAAGAAGAAGGCGATGATCAGCAGCAGCAGGGTGGTCAGGCCGATGAAAATGGTCCGGCTGCCACCCAGCGCCTCGAATTTGAAGTCATACAGATAGGCGCAGTAATAGGCGATGATCAACAGGCCGATTACGCTGAGCCAGTATACGGCCATGAGTACCGAACTCGTGTACACGAAATGACCGTAGAGCACCTGGAGAAAGAGCAGCGGGGCCACGCCGAAATTGACTGTGAAGGCAATGGTCGTCGGCAGCTTTTTCGAAATGTCCTGATTGACCCGCGGCGATGTATCGTCGCTGCCGAACTCGGTGATCAGTGCGATGATGCTGCTGCCCAACATGGTGTTCATCATCAAAATGTGGAGCACGACGGTGAGGATGAGCAGCCCCTGAAACCACCAGTAAGGCACGGGAATCGCCTCCGGTTGAGGTACCAGTGTGGATGGATCCATCGTTATACCTCCTTAAGAATCGATTGTATCGTTCGTCGCTAGTAGATCACTTCAATCAAAAAAAGTCCTTGCGGAGGCGCGGTGGCGCCGGCTCGACTGCGGTTTTTGGAAGCGATGATGGCCGCGATTTCCTCAGCCGACCGTTTTCCCAATCCGACTTCAACCAACGTTCCCACAATATTTCTGACCATGAAACGCAAAAAACCATCGGCAAGAATGTCATACGTCAGCCGGCCGCCCTCGGTCAAACGGATCGTTGACTCGGTAACCGTGCGGACCGTGTGGGCGCGGGGACTGCCGGCCCCCTCGAAGGCCTTGAAGTCATGGGAACCGATAAAGGCATCCGCCGCGTGTGTCATCGCCATAGTATCCAGCGGTTTGCGGATATGCCAGACAAACTGTCGGCCGATGGCCGTCGCGAGGGGCCGGTTGAGGATGTGGTAACGGTAATGTTTGGAACGGACATCGAAGCGGGCATGGAAACCATCCGGCATTGGTTCGCAGGCCCGAATCCTGACGTCTTCGGGCAGTAGGCTGTTCAATCCATTAAAGAATACCCGGGCGTCCAAACGGGAGGTCGTTTGAAAGCTGGCCACCTGACCTCTGGCATGGACACCGGCATCCGTGCGTCCAGAGCCGATGAGGGTGATCGTTTCCCCGGTCATCCGCCCGATGGCCCGTTCGATGGTTTCCTGGACGGTGCGATCCTGTTTCTGGCGCTGCCAGCCGTGAAAAGCGGAACCGTCATACTCGATGATCAGTTTGAATGTCTGGTACGGGGCCGGATCGGGCATCGCGTCTCCTTGTTCATTGAAACGTCATCAGCACGGCACTCATGGAAAAAAAGGAGAGCAGTGTGGAAAGGACGATGGCCGCGGATGCGAATTCCGTATCGCTGTTCAACTGCGACGAAAGCACGATAATGGCCGGCGACGTGGGCAAGGTAAAAAAGAGCATGCCGACCTGAAAGGAAAGCGGTGATGCACCAAACAGCCGCAGAAAAAACCATCCCACCATGGGCAGCACCAGCAACTTGACTATCGCCCCCACGGTAGAATGGTTGAGATGCAATTTGAGATTCTTCAGGGTCAACGTGCCGCCGATGGACAATAGGGCCAAAGGCAGGGCCACCATGGCGGCCAGGCGGAAGGTATTATCTATGAAGACAGGGAATTCGCCAAAGGCCCAGGAATAGGCCATCCCTGCCAGACAACCGATAATCAGGGGGTTGGATATCAGGGCGCGCAGCGTGATACGCATTCGTTCGCGGGGGGCGATGCAAAGGCCGGAGTACCAGATCAGGGTGGATACGGCCAGCACGTTGATGATCGGAATAATAAAACCGATCAGGATGCCAAAGCGCGATACGCCGTTTTCTCCAATGGCATTCATGAGCACGGCCATCCCCACATAAGTATTGAAGCGATAGCAACTCTGAGAGAACGAGCCGGCCACGAACGATGAAATACCAAACAGTTTAATGGCCAGAGCGCTAATCAAATAGACACTCAGGACGGCGCAGACGGCGGCGCCGATCAGGTCAATGGCGTGGCTGTCGATGGTGGGGGCCGAACCGATTTTCCAGAAAAGCATGGCCGGAAAAAAAATAAAATAGACCAGACGGTCCGAAGCCTTGAGAAAGGCCTCACCCGTCAGGTGAATCCGTTTCAACACGGCTCCCAGGCCAATCAGGGCGAATACAGGGAAAAGGTTGTTTAATATGACCATGGGGGGTTATACTCTGTCACACCGGATCTCACCCAATTGTGTTTCCATATCCTCGTCCATGAGGTGGATAAATCTGGACAAGGGAAACTCCCTTGCACATTGTGGGCAATGGAATGTCACCGATGTGCAGGTTCGTTTTATACTCAGGGGATGACTGCAATGATCGCAACAAGGCTGTGATTCGTTCATTTTCTCTCCTGGTCGGCCATAACGTCGCCGCGGTTTGTGGACGTGTGGTTGTGGCGACGCTACCATCATCTTGTAATTGGGCGATTTCTATGTCATATGGCTCTGGTTTGCAAGGGGTTTACGATCATCCTGTTTCATGTGGAGGCACTGACAATGCAACCATTATCCTGTAAGGGATTTACCGCCAGTGGGGTGGCCGCCAGAATCAAGAAAAACGGTGAGAAGGATTTGGGCCTCCTGGTGTCTGATCGTCCGGCGCAGGTGGCAGCGGTGTTCACTAATAATCGCGTCCAGGCGGCACCGGTGATATTGGACCGTGAGCGGGTCAAATCCGGTGTCGCGCGCGTGGTCATCGCCAATGCGGGCAATGCCAACTGTGCCAACGGCCGGCAGGGCATGGCCGCCGCACGGGCCATGGGCGCCGAGGCCGCCCGTGCCTTGAACCTGCCCGAGGAACAGGTGCTGGTGGCATCCACCGGTGTGATCGGTGCACCGTTTCCATCTGACAAGGTTGTTGCGGCCATGCCGGCTTTGGTAAAGAACCTGCGTGGTGACGGGATCGGCGATCTGGCGCGGGCGATCATGACCACGGATACGGTACCCAAAACAGCCGGATGTGAAGGCCAGGTGGATGGCATCGGCTACCGTATCGTTGCCGTGGCCAAGGGTGCCGGTATGATCCGTCCGGACATGGCCACCATGCTGTGTTTCATCTGCACGGATGTCGACCTGGCCGCCGATGATCTGAAACAGGCGCTGGGTCGCTCCACGAACGCTTCGTTCAACCGTATTACCATTGATGGCGATACGAGTACCAATGACACGGTGATCATCATGGCCAATGGCGCATCCGGAGCCGTCGTTCAGTCTCGGGATGATAAAGAGACGTTTCAGCGCCTCCTGGATGACTTGTTGATGGATTTGGCGAGGCAGTTGGTCAAGGATGGCGAGGGGGTGACCAAGGTGGTCGATTTGACGGTGCGAGGGGCCCATTCGGATGAGGACGCCAGGAAGATCGTTGATACTATCGCCCACTCGCCCTTGGTGAAGACCGCCTTTTTCGGAGAAGACGCCAATTGGGGCCGTATCATCGCGGCCGCCGGGCGGGCAGGGGTTGCCCTGGATCCGGATCGACTGGATCTTTTTTTCGATGAGGCGCAGATGGTCAAAGATGGAACCGGTTGCGGTGCAGCTGCAGAAGCACAGGCGACGGCGGTGATCAAAAAGAGTGAGTTTGCGGTTACCCTGGATCTGAACCTGGGGGCGGGAGAGGCCACGATGCTGACTTGCGATTTTTCCATCGACTATGTGAAGATCAATGCCGATTACCGGTCGTAGCTAGTGCCCACCCAGAAAGACTACTTATTAAACGTCTTATGGCATCCATCCGACTGCAAAAGTTCCTGGCCGACGCCGGGGTTTGTTCCCGGCGCAAGGGGGAAACGTATATCCTCGACGGTCGCGTGACCGTCAATGGACGCGTTGAGGAGCGGCTCGGCACCAAGGTGAACCCCGAGACGGATGCCGTATGCCTGGACGACCGGCCGGTGACCCTTTCCGGAAGCAATATCTATGTGATGCTCAATAAGCCCCAAGGCGTGGTATCCAGCTGCCGGCATCGTGGCCAACCGGTGGTGACGGATTTTATCGATCTGCCCCAACGCCTATTCCCGGTGGGTCGATTGGATAAGGATTCTACCGGGTTACTGCTGCTAACCACCGACGGACGTATTCATCACCGAATTTCGCACCCCTCCTTCGATCATGAAAAAGAATACGATGTGACCGTCGAGCACCCCATCGATGACCAGACCCTTGATCGGTTGCAAAAAGGGCTGCCCCTGTCCGGCGTCATGACTCGTCCGGCCCGGGTGAGGCGTATTTCCAAACGACGCTTTCGGATCGTTTTGATGGAAGGTAAAAACCGGCAGATCCGTCGGATGGTCAACGCAGTGGGCAACCGGGTGGTGCGTTTGAACCGTATACGGGTGGCGGATCTCAAGCTTGGCAATCTTGCCCGCGGCGCATGGCGACATTTACGACAGGACGAACGCCGGCGACTGCTTGCCAGCCTTGGCCTGAATTAGTAAACAGAGAGGAAATTGACCAACCCATGTATTTCGAAGGTCCCATATACCGTCCCCCCAGCGAAGCCCATTCCCTGCTGGTCCAGGCGACGGTGGGGTGCCCCCACAATCGTTGCACCTTTTGTATGGTGTATAAAAATGGCCCCCACTATCGCGAACGCGAGGTCACGGATATCATTGCCGATCTAGATGAAGCCCGAGAACAGCACGGCAGCGGGGTAGAAACCCTTTTCTTCCCGGCGGGCAACACGGTCGCCATGCGCACCGACGCTTTATGCCAGATCTGCAAGCATGCCTATCGGAATTTTCCGCATCTGCGACGCATCACGGTATACGGATCCAGCCAGTATCTTCACAAAAAGGGTCCCGATCAGCTAAAGCGATTGGCCGAGGCGGGGTTGACCCGTATTCACGTGGGGCTGGAGACCGGGGACGATGACATCCTGAAAATGATTAAAAAAGGCACCACGGCGGCGCAACAGGTCGAGGCCGGTATATGGACCCGAGCCGCAGGAATCCAGTTGAGTGTCTACGTGATACTCGGTATCGGCGGCGCGGCACATACCGTGTCTCACGCTCTGCACACCGCCGAGGCCATCAATCGCATGCAGCCCGATTTCATTCGGCTGCGAACCTTTGTGCCGAAGATCAACACGCCCCTGTTGGAATCGGTGCAAGCGGGGAGCTTCACGATGCTTGGACCTCACGGCGTACTGCGTGAAACCGCTTCCATGATCCGTCGCCTGGAGGCATCGTCCGAGTTGCGTAGCGACCATTATACCAACTATATCAACCTGCAAGGGCAACTACCCGATTGTCGGAATCACCTGTTGGAGCAAATCGAGGCGGCTCTTAAGCGCCCCGAATCAGATTTCAGGCCTTTTTTCGTTGGCCAAGAGTAAGTTCGAGCTGGGTAAAATGCTTTTCTCTTGGTTATAAATGAGGTATGGCCAAGATGAAACATTCAACCTGAAGAATAATGGAGATGCAAGGTGATGGTGACCTTTGAGACGTTGGCAGCAAGAGAAGAGAAGGTGGCTGTTGTGGGGCTGGGTTATGTGGGATTGCCTTTGGCGGTACATCTTTCCCGCCATTTTGATGTGGTGGGGTACGATTATCAATCCGGCCGTATCGCCGAACTCAAATCAGGAAAAGATCGCACCCTGGAGGTCTCCGATGAAGAAATGGCCGCTGCGACGGTTACCTATACCGATGATCCTGAGGCGCTCGGCCGCTGCCGACTGATCATCGTCGCCGTTCCTACCCCCATCGATCAATACCGTATTCCCGACTTGAGGCCATTGCGCAGCGCTTCTCAGATCGCAGGTCGGTATATGAGCCGCGGTAGCTGTGTCGTGTTCGAATCCACGGTTTATCCGGGCGCCACCGAAGAGGTTTGCGTGCCGATCATGGAAGCGGAATCCGGGCTGACGCTGGGCAAGGATTTTACCGTTGGGTATTCACCGGAACGGATCAACCCTGGGGACAAGGTGCATACGGTCGATAAAATCATGAAGATCGTGTCTGGATCCGATGAGACGACGGCCGAGATGTTGAAAAAGGTTTACCAAGTCGTGGTCAAGGCCGGTATTCATGTGGCCCCCAGCCTCAAGGTGGCCGAGGCCGCCAAGGTGATCGAAAATACCCAGCGCGATCTCAACATTGCCTTGATGAACGAACTGTCCATGATTTTCGACATCATGGGCATCGATACTCTGGATGTGCTGGAAGCCGCCGGCACCAAGTGGAATTTCCTGCCGTTCAGGCCCGGATTGGTGGGTGGGCACTGCATCGGTGTGGACCCCTATTACCTGACCTTCAAAGCCGAGTCCATCGGTTACCACCCGGAGATGATTCTGGCCGGCCGGCGCATCAATGACGGCATGGGTAAATACGTCGCCGAGCGGGTGGTCAAACTGATGATCGGGGAGGGCAAACAGATCAACCACACCCGGGTGGGGGTGCTTGGCATCACCTTCAAGGAGGATGTGCCGGATTTGCGTAACACCCGCGTAATTGACATTATTGCCGAGCTAGAAGATTACGGCATCGATGTGGTTGTTCACGACCCACTGGCCGATCCCGATGAAGCCAAACACTACTATGGCGTTGATTTGAACTCCCTTGAAGCGCTCCAAGGCGTGGATGCCTTAGTAATGGCCGTTGCCCACAAAAGCTACCGCGATATGGGACTCGTTGGGCTATCAGGCTTTTGCAACAAGGCGCATCATCCGATAATCATAGATGTCAAAAGCGCCTTTGATTTAAAAATGGCCGCCCAAGAGGGCATCATCTACTGGCGATTATAGTGTCCATCCAGAAATGACCAATTTGCCCGATATCGGCGTTGCGCGAAAAATTTAATCCTCGGAATATCAACCATATGCCTGTGGTTAAACCCGAGCTAAAATTTTTCGGGCGCCTTGATCTCGACCAAATTTGCCCATTTCTGAATGGACACTATACTAAGCGTAATAACCAATGAATTCACCACATTTGCTGTTGAAGAATTCCATGGCTTCTTCAACCGTGTCGAAAATAATCCAATCCCGCCTCAGGGTCCTTCCCGAGCGCCTTCTGATACGTTCGACTTCCGTATTGCCAAAGTATTCGAAGTAGTCGTGATAACGGGTGGTCAATTCATGTTTCCGCATGGCTTTCCTCCTCCATGAAAATGTTGATGAATGTCGACTTAAGAATCAATTTAGCATGGCGGTGTGACAGATACGGTCACAGCGCCAAAAAAAAATATCCAATCATCGCGTTCGAATGCAAAGTAGCTGATTTGACAAAAAGTCAGGCAGAAGATACGATACGGTCAATATGTTCGCCTTTTCGCCGTATAGAATCATTTCCGGCCCTGCCTAGCGTTCGTGTTGTTTCCCTTCCCGAGGCGTGGGACGGTTTCTTTTGATCCCTGATTAAGAAACCAACGGACAATTCGTATCGCATAAGACGATCCCATTATTTTATATGGAAATGGACTATGAGTTTAATATGATCAAGGAGAACCCCATGAACGAAGAAATTCGATTCGAAGTAGGTGAAAAATATGAAAATATGAAAGGCATTTTCGAAGTCATCGCCATTCATCGGGACCAAATGGAAATCCGTTGGGAAAATGGCGAGGAAATATCGACCTCGATGGCTCTGCAACAGCGCATCATCGAGAGAATGCAACATGAAAAGGAAATGGAAGAAGAACAACAGGCGCTGAAAAAGAAAGCCAAAACCGCAAGCGCTAGATCCAGGAAACCGTTTTCCGGCTTCGAATCCGGTGACTTCAATATCGTTATTTCCAAAACCAACTGGCGAGGCCGCGGGCAACTGGGTGGTATGGTCACCCGAAAATTATTTAGTAAATCTTTTAAATTTAACTCTTGGGCCGTTTTACGGAAACCAGAGATTCACTGGTTGGACAGCGACCGTCAAAAACAAAAAGATACGGCTTTCCAGGCAAAGTTTTATGCACGTATTGACGAAGACCACTTTTTTTTCGGTTTCCATGTTCCCCATTTGAAGTCAGCCCCGCAAGCAAATGATTGGCAGGCCCTGTTGACGTGGTTGGAAAAGCCAGCAAACGATGCCTGGCTGCTGAAGCAATGTGTGGCCCATGAACTCTATCTATTTGATTTGACGCAAAAAGGGTTTGGTGACCGCCTCGATGTGCGGGAAGACCAGTGGGTGTATGGTCAAGGTCTGGATACCACAAGCCAGGTCAGCTCACTCAGTGAGTTCCTAACGAATGCGGCCAACAGCGGTGAAATTGATTTGCGTATTGAGAAATGCCTGGAAAAGCAGGCTGTGATCGCTAAAAAGCAAAAGATTGCCGACGATGTGGCGGCACTTTTTGCGAGCCTTGTGCCTTTGTATGATGCTGTTGTGCAACGATAATCGAGGCGAACAATAGGTGCGGCCATGAAGAGCCTTACACCTAAATTCGTGATGAACTCGTAAAAAGCTTTTCCAGGCCATACATGGCCAAACAACCATGCAAAAGAAACTCGTTTTTCATTTTGCTGCGGCTACGCCAGTTAAATGGAAAAGCTTTTTATAATTAATAAGTTATAAACGGTTTTGATTAACGAGTTCCTTAGAAGCGTCTGATCTCGTCATGCCGGGCTTGATTCGGCATCCAGAACATATAAGGGCTAACGGCGCATTGCCAAAAGCGAATCGCTCACCTTGGGTGGTTGTGTCATATTGCCGTCAATACGGAAGAGGTACCCCATGGCCGATGCGTTGGGCCTGTTGGCCCTTTTGATTGGATTGGAACTGGTGCTGGGCGTGGACAATGTGTTGGTCATCGCTATTTTCGTGGGGCGGCTGCCCGAAAGCCAGCGGCAGAAAGCACGTCTGGCCGGACTAATCCTGGCTATGGTGGCGCGCATCGTCATGCTGGCCGTGGTCGTGGCGCTTGCCGCGCTCACCGTTCCCGTGGTGGCCAACCTGTCGGTGCGGGATTTGATCCTGTTGGCCGGCGGCCTGTTTTTGCTCTATAAGGCCGTGCACGAAATTCATCACACCATTGAAATAGAGGATGAGGACCTGCTTCAGGACGGTGGTAAATCAGGCAGTTTTGCCTCCGTGATCACCCAGATCGTGTTGCTGGACATCGTTTTCTCCATCGATTCGGTGATCACCGCCGTGGGGCTGACCAACCACCTGTGGATCATCGTTTCGGCGGTGGTGATCTCCTTCGTGGGTATCCTGTTTTTTGCCGGACCCATCGGAGATTTTATCCTCAGGCATCCGGCCCTGAAAATACTGGCATTGTCGTTTCTGATTACTATTGGTGTGACCATTTTCATGGAAGGGCTGCACAAGCATGTTCCCAAAGCCTATATCTACCTGCCCATGGGATTCGCCCTGATGGTGGAAATCCTGCAGATGCGCTACGAACATAATCGACGCAAAAAGGCCTGATCCTCCGTGCCCACGACCGTTTCCCTCGTTCTTTCTCCCCGGCAGGCAGCCGACCCGCAAGAAATCGCCACTGTGCTGGCCCGCAAGACCGGCCAAGCCGCTCAGGCGCTGCGCTATGTCATCACTCGCCATTCCATCGACGCTCGTAAACGGCCGGTGCGTGTGAGTATGAGCATAAAACTATATGCCGTTGGGGAGACCATCGACCCTCCGTTGCCGGATTTCATGTTTCAGAACGTTCACCAGGCGCCACCCGTGGTGATTGTGGGCGCCGGGCCAGCGGGCCTGTTTGCGGCCTTGCGCCTGTTGGAACTAGGACTCAAACCGGTGGTGGTGGAACGGGGCAAACCGGTCGATCACCGGCGGCGGGATGTGGCTGCCCTCAACCGGCGGGGGCTTCTCGATACCGAATCCAATTATGCCTTTGGCGAAGGCGGGGCCGGTACCTTTTCCGACGGCAAACTGTACACGCGGTCCAAAAAACGGGGCGATCATCGCCAGGTTCTGCAGCTTTTCTGCCACCATGGCGCGGATCCCGCCATTCTGGCCGCGGCTCAGCCCCACATCGGCTCCAACCGGTTGCCAGGTATCATCCAGGCCATGCATGATACCATCGTGGCTCATGGCGGCGAAATCCATTTCCAACAGCCGGTGACCGGGTTGCGGATTGTGGGCGGCCGGGCCGTCGGGGTACTGCTCAAGGACGGCGGTGGTATCGATGGTCGGGCGGTGATTCTGGCTACCGGTCACAGCGCCCGGGATATCTATGCGATGTTGATGGGGCAGGGGATCGCACTGGAAGCCAAGGCCTTTGCCATGGGCGTAAGGGTGGAGCATCCCCAGCGACTGATCGATTGTATCCAGTACCACGGCGAACCGCGCGGCAAATACCTTCCGGCGGCGGCTTATCGTCTCGTCCAGCAGGTGGATGGTCGCGGGGTCTACAGTTTTTGTATGTGCCCGGGCGGGATCATCGTGCCGGCATCCACCGAAGAAGACGCGCTGGTCGTCAACGGCATGTCCTTTGCCAAGCGCAACGCTCCGTTCGCCAATGCCGGCATCGTGGTGGAAATCGCCCTCGACGATATTCCCGGGGGCGCGACCGAGAACCCTTTGGCCGGGCTCGCTTACCAGCAATCCCTGGAGCGTCTGGCCCATCAACATGGCGGTGGTGGCGTCGTGGCACCGGCCCAGCGTCTGACCGATTTTATCTCCAACCGTCCTTCGACTACCCTGCCGGCCTGTTCCTACCCCCCCGGGGTGACGGCCTCGGCGGTCTCGGGCTGGCTGCCCCGGACCATCACCCATCGGTTGCAGGCCGCCTTCAAGGCCTTTGACCGCCGCATGAAGGGTTTTGTTACCAACGATGCTCTGGTGGTGGGAGTCGAGTCGCGAACCTCTTCACCGGTAAGAATCCCAAGGGATCCGTTGACCTTGCAACACGTTCGTGTCGAAGGGCTCTTTCCCTGCGGTGAAGGGGCCGGATACGCCGGTGGGATCGTTTCCTGTGCCGTGGATGGGCAGCGCGCCGCCGAGGCGGTGATGCGTTACCTATTGCCCATCCGGAAATGATCAATTTGTCTATTTCTGGATCGACACTACCTATCGCAGTGATTTTTCAGCCTGCTTTTTTCAGTTGCTGCCGGCATAAGTTAAACATAGGTCCAGATACATTTGCGCGGCCTGGTTTACCTGGGATAAACTGACGTACTCGTCGGCCGTATGGGCCTTTTCCAATTGGCCGGGGCCCAGCAGGATCGGTTTGATCCCCGCCGCCCACAGGGTGTTGGCATCACTGTGGCTGGGGAAGCTGGCCGGAGAGAAGGCAAGCTGCTGATGTTTGAATACCGTTTCCAGACAATCTACCAGCGGCCCTTTTTGCGGCAGTTCGTAGCCGGCATGGATGGTGTTGAAGTGAAGAGCCGCTTCGCAGTGCTGGTTGGCCTGCAGGTAGTTGGCGTGCAGTTCTTCCAGCTGAAAGGTCAGCTGGCCCATGTTGGTCAGTGCCGGCAGGTGCAGGTCGATCCACGCCTCGCAGCTGTCGGGGACGGCGAATCCGGATCGGGCGCTGGTCAGATCACGCAGGTTGTAAACGCCGTCCGTCAGCTCACGGTCGAAATATTCGATATAGGCCAGCAGCAGCCGCAGCATGGCTGTGGCGGCATTGTTGGCCTGGGGGGCCAGGCTGGCATGGACCCGCTGACCCTGGGTGGTCAGCTGAATTTCCAGGTAGCCGAAATGGCTCAGGCAGGGCTGCAGGTCGGTCGGTTCGCCCACAATGGCCGCCGAAAAATCATATTCCCTGACCAGGCGCTGGGCCCCATCCCCATAGTCTTCTTCGCCCACCACTAAGGCCAGGGCAACGGGGCAGTTCGTGTGACCGTTTTCCCAAAGCGTGAGAAATGTTTCGATCATGGCCGCACAGCCACCCTTCATGTCCGCCGTACCGAGGCCGGCGGCCAGGTCTTCCTCCAGTCTGAACTCATAGGATTCCAGATCGTAGGCTTCAACCGTATCGATATGTCCCACCAATGCCAGCTCGGCCTCCACATCGTCGGGTTCCACAATCAGATTGTGCCGGTCCTCATCGACTGCCTGGCGGACCACGGGAAGCCCATGACGCTTGAGGTAGCTGTAAAGAAAATCCACCAGATCGTTTTCCTTGCCCGGCGGGCTGTAGATATTGACCATTTTACGCAGCAGTTGCTGGAGTCGCCTGGTGTTGATGGAAAGCGTTGGGCTAGCCATGGGGCGCATCATCCTTATCGTGATCGTCGACCGTATAGCGGACGATTCGTTCTTTGCGGCGTTCTTCATGCCGGCGCCGATCATCGTCCACATTCATGGTCAGGTAGACATGCTGGCGGGAGTTGTTGAATCCCATTTTACGAAAAAATCGAAGGGACTTGGTGTTTTCGGCATCGGTGTCCACCATGATGATACGGGCGCCGGCATCGATCATGGCCGTCTTCAATTGCCGGAAAAGACGCTGGGCAATACCGGTTTCCTGGAAGCCGGGATGAACCCCCAGCCAGATCAGATAGCCGTAGGTCCAGGAATGATGTTTTTCGATCATTGTTCCCAGGGCAAATCCAACGACCGACCCGTTTTCGTCTTCGGCCACGAAGCAAAACTCGCAATCGGTCTGATAAAATCCCACCACCTCGTATTCATCCCATGTCCGGTGGGCATTGGGGGCATTACGGGCCGTGAATAGTTTTTCTCCAAGATGGTAGATGGCGGGGATGTCATCGATGGTGATCAAACGGATCGAAACGCCTTGGCCAGGGATGGTGGAATCGATGGCATGTGCGGTTATGAGTGATTCATCGTCTTCCATGGAACCTCCTGTGGATGTTGATTTTCAGGTTGATGGTTCAATTTATTCATTAAAAAAATTTACCACAAGCCAGCAGGGTTGCCAAACGGCTTTTGGAACAACATTATTTGGCATTTCAATTTATGGCGGGATGATTTAAAATCAGCGGCTGAGCAGATGGTTCGGATCAATTTGCCACGCTGTGGTATTTCTTACTGCTTGGGGATGCCGCCATCAATACTTAAAACATGGATATCAGTATGCCTCCTACTGAATTAACCATCGGTGGGTCCCAGGGCCGATTGGTCGTTCAATCCGGTTGGATGGGCAACCGTCACGGCTTGGTGGCCGGCGCCACGGGTACGGGTAAAACCATGACCCTGCAAGTGCTGGCCGAGGGGTTCTCCCGGATGGGAACACCGGTTTTTGCGGTGGATGTCAAGGGCGACCTGTCCGGTATTGCCGCCGCCGGGGTTCCTCACCCCAAAATCGACGAGCGGCGCCATCACATGCCGCTGGCCGATTACCGGCAACAGCCGTGCCCGACCCTGTTTTGGGATATGGATGGGGAAAAAGGCCATCCGGTGCGTACCACCATATCGGAAATGGGCCCCCTGCTGCTTTCCAACCTGCTCGAACTGAACGACACGCAAACCGGAATTCTTTATGCGGGATTCGATATCGCCGACGATCAAGGCCTGTTGTTACTGGATTTAAAGGATTTTCGGGCCTTGTTGGCCTGGATGGGGGAAAATGCGAGCGATCTGCGGGCAGAATATGGCAATATCACCAGCGCCAGCCTGGGAGCCATTCAACGACGCTTGTTGGTTTTGGAGGAACAGGGGGCCGAGCGGTTTTTCGGCGAGCCGGCCCTGCAACTGGCAGACCTGATGCACACTGATTTTTCCGGCCGGGGGGTCGTCAGTCTTTTTGACGCCGGCCGACTGATTCATACCGCACCACGACTCTATGCGGCTTTTTTGCTATGGCTGCTGGCCGAGTTGTTCGAGCAGTTGCCCGAGGCCGGCGACCTGCCGGCTCCCAAACTGGTGTTGTTTTTCGATGAAGCCCACTTGCTGTTTAACGGGGCGCCCAAGGCGCTGCTGGAAAAAATCGAGCAGGTGGTGCGTCTGATTCGCTCCAAAGGGGTCGGGATCTATTTCATCACCCAGAATCCAACGGACTTACCGGAAAATGTCCTCGGCCAGCTCGGGCTCAAGGTTCAGCATGCGCTACGGGCCTTCACCCCCAAGGACCAGAAAAGCATCCGTGCCGTGGCCGCGTCGTTTGTACCCAATCCACAATTCAGCACGGTGGATACGATTCCCATCCTGGGCACCGGCGAGGCCTTGGTTTCCGTTTTGGACGATAACGGGCGGCCCCATCCGGTCCAGCGCACGCTGGTGGCGCCTCCTGAGGGCCGAATCGGTCCACTACCGGCCGATGAGCGTCTGACCCTCATTCAACGGTCTCCCGTTCGGAGCCGCTACGATATGGCAACGGACCGGCATTCGGCTTATGAAATGCTCAAGCAGCGGGCCGAATCGGCCCAGCTGCAAGAGGAACAGCGCCTCCGGGAACTGGAAATGGAGAAAGCAGGGCGTCAGGCCGAAAGACGGCAGGCCCCAAGGGGACGATCCCATCAGACCGTCGGGGAGGCGATGATTAAAAGCGCCGCCCGCTCCATCGGTAGTACGATCGGCCGCCAGATCATTCGGGGGGTGCTGGGATCCATTTTTGGGCGACGGTAGATGCGATTAACGTTGTCCCGCGACCCTTAACACACATTCGAGAAAATCGTTGATCACTCCTTTTTCCATTCTGTTTCGGACGCTCATATTTGAGATGCTGCCTCCGTTTTTTATCAATCTGGCTTTCTTTTCATTTGTGTTTTTGATGAAAGAAATTCTCGAGATTACCGACATGATCGTCAACCAGAAAGTCGGCGCCGGAGCGGTGGGGCTTCTTCTCATCTATATGATGCCTTATTTCCTCCAGTACGTCATTCCCATGTCGGTCATGATGGCCGTTTTGCTATCCATGTTAAGGATGTCCAGTGATAACGAAATCATGGCCCTCAAAGCCGGTGGAGTTAGTGTTTACCGGCTTGTGCCGCCGGTCCTGACCTTCAGCTTTTTGGGGATGCTGGTTGCCGGGTTCATGACCATTTGGGGGGTCCCCCAGAGTGCCGATCGATTTAAGACGCTGCTGTTCGATGTGGCCAGTGCCAATTTGAACGTGAGTTTGAAAGAACGCACATTTAATGATAGCTTCAAGCATATCATGCTTTACGTCAACCGCATCGATCCAAAGACCAAAGAACTGTATCAGGTACTGATCGAGGACAGCCGCACGGCAGGCATCAACAATACGGTTATTGCCCGGCGCGGCAACCTATTCGGTGAGCCTCAAGAGATGGTCTATCATTTGCGGCTGTACGGCGGAACGATCAATCAGATGAATTTATCCGATCGTTCGTCCCACACGATCGATTTTGAAACCTACGATATTCGGCTGGATCTGAGAGACGTTTTCTCGGCTTCCAGGGGGGGGGAGAAACGACCCAAGGATATGAGCCTGACGGAGTTGCGGACGTATTTACAAACAGTCAAGGATCATAACAATGAGTATTTTGGTGCATTGTTGAATTGGCACAAGAAATTCTCCATACCGGCCGCCAGCCTGGCCATGGGACTCTTGGCACTGCCCTTGGGGATCCAGGCCCGAAATGCGAAGAAAGCCTTTGGCATCGGAGTTGGCCTTTTATTTTTCCTGTTCTATTATCTATTATTATCCATGGGGACGGCATTGGGAGAAAATGGAAAATTGCATCCGGCCATCGGCATGTGGGTGCCGAACCTGATTCTCGGAGGGATGGGTGTCTATCTGTTGGTGCGCTCGGCAAGGGAGAAGACGATTTCGCTGAACAACCTTGCACTGGTTTGGGCCAGTGCCTTGCGTTTGATCAAAAAAAAATGACGATTCTTTACCGCTATGTGACCCGCGAGATCCTGATCACCTTTCTTATCGTTTTGGTGGCGGTGATGAGTATCTATGTGGCTATCGATTTCATCGAGAAAATTGATAACTTCATGGAAGCCGGTGTTTCGGCCGGTCGATGTCTGGTCTATTTGATCTACAAGCTGCCCTTCATTGCCGTTCAGATCGCGCCAGTGGGGTTTTTGCTCTCCATTTTGATCGCCCTGGGCCTGATGACTAAAAATAATGAAATCATCGCCCTGAAAAGTTGTGGCATCGGCAAGGAACGCGTTTTCAAACCGACCATGGTGCTGGGCCTCATTTTTTGCGGGGCGCTTTTTATCACTGCCGATCGGGTTGTCCCGGCATTCATGGCCAAGGCCAATCAGATCTGGCTGCAAGAAGTTCGCAAAAAGAATATCTACGCGTCGAAGACCAACGACATCTGGATGCGGGCCGCCCGCCAGATTGTTCACATTAAACAATACTCACCCAAAGAAGGACGGGTCACGGGAATAACCATTTATACCTTTGACGATGATTTCCGACTGGTCCAACGCGTGGATGCAAAGGATGGCCAGTATGAGGGCGGCCGATGGATACTCGAGGATGCGATTCAGCAGAACCTCGATAAAAAAAAGGGTATTTATCGAGTTACGCTGCATCAGACACTGACGGCCCAAATCGAGCTCAATCCGCAGGATCTATCTCAGGCAACCAAACGTTCGGATGAAATGGGACTGGCTGAGCTTAGCCGCTATATCGCGAAGGTCGAGCGGGAAGGGTATGGCGCCACCCGTTTTCGGGTCGATTATCAGGGCAAAATTGCCAGTCCTTTTGTGTGTATTTTTCTGAGTGTACTCGGCACCGGGATTGCCTTGCGGGGTAAACTGCGTGAGGGAATGCCGGTGAGTATCACTTATGGGCTATCGATCACCTTTTTATATTGGATTTTTAACAGTCTTTGCCTTGCCTTGGGCTATGCCGAAATACTGCATCCCGTCATCGCCGCCTGGATGGCGAACCTGGTTTTCTCCAGCGTGGCGGGGGTACTGCTGTTCGGCGTCAACTAGTGCCCATCCAGAAAACGGATTATAAACCCATGCCCCATAATCGGAGGGAGGAAAATGCAACTTTTTCTCATCCTATACAATACACTGGTAGTCGCTGTCCTGGGGTTGCTTTGTCCGCTATGGATTGCCCTGGTCGGGTTGCGCGAAAAGTATCGTCAAACCTTCTTTCAGCGGCTGTGGATGGCGCCCCTGACCCCCGGAGGGGAAAAAAATGGAAATGACCCAATCCCCGCTACCATCTGGATCCACGCTCTTTCCGTGGGCGAGGTGCTCTCGGCCGAGTCGCTGGTAAAGGCGCTGGCCCGAAAACACGGTTCCGCAAACCTGGTGTTCACCGCTTCCACCCATACGGGGATTCAGATGGCTCAGCGGATCATCGCGCCCTACGTGCGGGCGGTTAGGCATTTCCCGTACGATATGATTTTTTCGGTTAAGCGGGCCGTGGCGGTTCTTAGACCGCGGATGGTGGTGATCGTGGAAACCGATCTGTGGCCCAATGTCCTGTATCACTTGAATCGAAAGGCGGTCCCCGTTTATTTGGTCAACGCCAGGTTGTCGGATCGCTCTCACCGCGGGTACCGGCGTGTCGTCTTCTTGATGGGGCCGTTGCTATCGATCCCCAGACGAATTGGTGTCCAGTCGGAAAACGACCGGCGACGTTTTCTCGATCTGGGGGTCCACCGCCAAAACATTATCGTTACCGGAAATTTGAAGTTTGATCAGTCACCGGTCACCGTTGGAGAAGATGAGCGTGAGCAGTTGTCGGCAGCCTTGGGGATTCGAGCGGGTAAACCTGCCTGGGTGGCCGGCAGTACCCACCCCCATGAAGAGGAGATCCTGGGCAAGGCCTTCCGGCGGCTTCGTGAGGCGGGCATGGATTTGACCTTGATCATCGCCCCGCGAGACCCCAAACGGGCGACCGATGTCTGCGAGGTATTCCGTCGCCTGGAAATCCAGGCCACGACCATGGGGCAGCACGACGCTCAAAATCGGTCATCCGCAGTGGTGGTGATCGATCGTCTTGGGATCCTTCGCCAGCTTTATGCCCTGGCCGACGTGACCTTCGTGGGCGGAAGCCTGGTCAAGGCGGGCGGGCATAATCCGTTGGAACCCGCATCGGTTGCCAAACCCATTCTTTTCGGACCCTATACCGATGATTTCGCATGGATATGCCGGATGCTGGAAAACGAGGGGGGGGGGATCCGCGTACCCGATGGTATACGGCTCAGCGCGATGATCCAAGAATTGTTGATGGATGAGGCCAAGCGCATTCAAATCGGCGAAGTTGCTTATTCGATATTTAAAAGACATCAGGGTGCCGTGGCGCGAACGCTAAACGTCATGGCATCATGATCAGCATAAGAGAAAAGGCCATGAACGGATTGGATCGTCGGCTGCAGCAACTGAGAAAATTTGTCGAGTCGATGACCAAAAAAGAGGGGCCTTCATCCCTGTTTTCCGTTGACACGTTTTTTTTGCTGTTGTCGATTTTATACGGCGCCGTCATGGCCATTCGAGCCAGGCTTTTCAGAGAAGGGGTGTTGCCTTCCAGAACATTGCCTTGCCGCGTGATTTCCGTTGGAAATATCGTCGTCGGTGGTTCGGGAAAGACGCCGCTGACGATTTTCGTGGCGCGGACACTTTTTGATCTGGGTTTTCGGGTGGTTGTCCTATCACGCGGATTTCGGGGACGGCTGGAGCATATCGGCGGTATCGTAAGCGATGGAGTGTCACTTCTCGTGGGCCCCGAAGACGCGGGTGACGAACCCTATCTGATGGCGGATTGCCTGAAGGGCATTCCGGTCGTCGTGGGGGTGGACCGATTTGCTGCCGGATGGCTGGCCATCCAGCGCTTCAAACCCGATGTGATCGTCATGGACGATGCCTTTCAACATTTACGTCTCAACCGGGACCTCGATTTGCTTCTGCTGGATCATCGGTCGCCCTTGGGAAATGGATACGTGCTTCCCAGGGGCCGGCTGAGGGAACCGGTCTCGGCCATAAACCGATGCCATGCCGTGATTTCCACCCGATATCACCCGAACGCCCCTGCTTTCTTTCTCGACAGAATCAAGGCCGCCAAACCGTTGTTTCATGTCATCCACAAACCCGTTGTCAGGGGTATTCATCGGCAGGCGGATGGCTCTTTTGGCGGCGGTGCCGACATGGATCTTTCAGCATTGAAAGGAAAGACGGTCGTGGCGTTCGCAGGATTGGCCAACAACGATCAATTCTTTGAATCATTGACAGCCATCGGATGTCGGCTGGTGGCCACATTCCATTTTACGGATCATCAGCGGTACGACGCCCGACAATTGGACCCGATTGGCTGCGCGGCAATGGACACCAAGGCAGACCTTCTGGTTACCACCTTCAAGGATTACGTCAAGCTCAAGGCTTATCCTGCCTGGCCGTTGGATTTGATCGTGCTCGACATTGATGTCCAACTGCTTGAAAGGCAGGACTCTTTTAGCCGCTTGCTGGTCGGCAAATGATACCTCCTTTTGCCCACTGCATAATACGCTTACCTTTGATTTCTTAGCACTCCACCTTCAGCGCACATTTTTGAGTATTAAAATTTTTTAATCAACTATTAAACTTTTTAATACCCGATAGACCAAAACCAAATCTTAGAAACTGATCATTAAATCCCCTCAAAGTTTTATATTTCTTAATATATCTATTTAGTTATAAAATTTATAGCTTTTTTTCAACCCAAATCAAAAAATGGCATAAAATTTGTTTAAAGAAATTTTCAGGCTAACCGAATGAAGTAAATGAGGTATCTGTATGAAAAAAGAAATTGGTATTCAATAAGCGAAAAATTGGGCTTGGGAAAATAGAAATGAATAAAAACAGTGGGTTTACATTGTTGGAAGTTATAACCGTGATCGGAATTATGTGTGTTATTTCGGCAATTGCTATCCCCAATTATATTACTCATCGAAATAAGCAGAAAGTCACCCAGGCGGCCAGACAAATTTATTCCGCCCTTCAGTCGGCTAAAATGACGGCCATTCAGAACAATACCGACATTAATGTGCTGTTTTCTCCTGGAAGCGGCAGTTCTGCTACCTACCGGGTTTTTGAAGACGTGAATGGTGATAATGCCTTTGGTTCGGGGGATAGGGAGATATCATTCGGTCAGATGCCTGCAGGCGTTAATTTGCAAAGCGCCGCATTTGCCGGTACTGCCAATTCCACCCGGTTTGACCCCATGGGATTGACAACCGGCGAAAACGGCACGGTTACTGTGACAAACAGCAGCCGCACTGCCCGAATCATTGTAAATACGGTCGGTGGCATAAGAGTAGACTAAATTATGAATGGGAACCCAATATGCCTGAAACAAAAAAACGATTATTAAAAAATTCCGGTTTCACCCTGATTGAGCTTCTTGTTGCCATAGCGATATCTTCCGTCATGATGGCAGCCGTTGCTTCCGCTTATTGGACCCAGATGCAGAACAGCCGCAAGCAACAATTGGTGGTGGACATGCAGCAGAACCTCCGGGCCGCCATGTATATGATGGAGCGGGACTTCATGATGGCGGGTTACGATGATGATAGAAATAACCCGCCTGCCGCCACAATCCTTGCGGCACTTCCCACCAGATTTTCCTTTCAGTATGTGGATGATTCGAACAGTCAGGTTACCGTTACCTATGACATATATGATGCCCTCGGTGATGGCGATTTTGATATCGGAAGAAGTGTAAACGGCAATCCGCGACAGGCCATTGCTGAAAACATCGAGGGTTTGGAGTTTTATTATACCCTGGCGGACGGCACGCAGGCATTAACGCCGGCAGATCCGGAAGATGTCCGGGCGGTGGGCATCTCGGTTCTGGCCCGGACGTCACATGCAACGCGGGAGCTGGATAACATGACTTATGATTCGTTATCCGGTTCAACGAACGGACCGTTCAATGACCATTTTATACGACAGCAGATCACGGCGATGGTGATTTGCCGGAATATGATGTGATCGGCAATTAATTATCACTGAAACATCGACCTATTCTTTGCGTTAACCATTAAATCCTTTTTTGGGGAACATCACCATGAAACATACCGGAAACAATTATTCCCTGTTACGACAGGAAGGATTTACCCTGATTGAGGTTCTCATTGTCATCGCCATCTTCTCCATCGGCATTCTGGGAGCCATGAGCATGCAGATATCGGCCATCAACACCAACGCCACCACGCGAAAAAGCACACTGGCAATGGAATATGCCACGGATACCATGGAAAGGCTTATGCAGGTTGGATACAGCACGAACGACAAATTCAATTTTGATGACAACGGTGATGGATCTACCGACGAATTGGCAGAATCGGATTTGAGAAATGACGGTGAAGACAATGACGGGGACGGCAGTACGGATGAGGCCGATGAGCTGGAATGGCATCGGCTCCCGGAATTTCAGGCAGGCGCCGGTTACACCCGGGGGACCAGCATTATAGAAGATGCCTATTATGATTCAGTTTTCGACCTGACCTGGGATATCACGGACATTGACTGCGATGGAGACAGCATCGATGACGCCAAGCGAATCGACATCTTCGTAAGCTGGAATAACGGATCCAGGACAATTCGATTGACCAATATACGTACCAGCCTAATGTAAACCACGGTGTAAAGGACTTTGGAAATGAAACCTAAACGTCTTCAACTGACCGGCAACGAGGATGGATCGATAAGTGTTATGGCTCTTTTCATTATGCTTACCCTTGCCATCGCCGGTTTGATGGTCACCAATGACGCCGTTATGGAAAGCCAAGTCGGCCGGAATTACGGCATCCACAAGCAGTGCATGGCAGGCGCGGAAGCGGCCGGAAAGGAAATCATCCAGGCCATTGACAGTGTTTTTTCAAACAGCGGCAGCATGCATCCAATTGCCGCATTGAACACACAAGGCTGGCGCCCCCATGACGGTTATAATACGACATTTACTTTTGATCAAAATCAATGGGGCACTTACAGATTTAAGGACACCAACGTTGAAAGCAACATCGCCTATTTATCCCAAGCAGAAGCCATCGCCGTATTGATCGATGCGCCGAGTGTTCTTAATCCAGGCCTGGGAGGCTCAAATGCGCCGCAATATTATACCTACACGATTTACTGCCGGGCCGAGCACGCCGGTGCCGGAAACAGTCAGGCTATCTTGATGATGGGTTACCGGCAAATCCATACCTAAAGATGCAGGGATAGACTCGGGTTAAATGCGGTTACCCTGACCGGTGCAGGAGACAGTGAAGCCATCTTGGCGATCCATTATCTCCGGGAAAAGCATGAAAGCATATCTAAGGTGATTATCATGAAAATGAATTATAGAAATGACTATAATCCCAGGTGGTTCAAACCATCAGCAATAATGACGGTATTGGCGGTTTGTACGGCGATAATGTTTTCTGCAGATTTCGCCGGGGCGGTCGGAGAATGGTGCGACCCTCCGGGTTGGCCGTCAAACGGCGAAATAAATTGTAATGGAGATTGCATAAGTGATTGGGATAGATTCTGGTATCTTATTAATGGTGAATGTGATGATGAGTTTAACTGCGAGCATTACGGATGGGATAACGGAGCTTGCCTGAATTGTTTCCTTGACTCCGACGGTGACGGCTACGGATCCAGCACCAAAGTTTCCTGCAGTCAGCCCAATGCGGTAAGTAATGGTGGGGATTGCAATGACAACGACGACGATATTTATCCGGGAGCTAACGAACTATGCGACTTTATCGATAATGACTGCGACGGATCCGTGGATGACGGTCTGTCAAAACAAAAGTATTATCGGGATTCGGACGGCGACAGTTACGGAAATCCATACAGCTATAAGTGGGCCTGTATGGCTCCATCAGGCTATGTGGACAATAATGATGACTGCAATGACGGCAGCTCCGCTATCCATCCTGGGGCTTCCGAGATCTGTGACGATACGGACAATGACTGCGACGGATCTGTGGATGAGGGCTTTTCCAAGACCACCTATTATCGGGACTATGATAGTGACGGCTACGGGAACCCGTCCAATACCTGGACGACCTGCAAGTCTCCGACAACGGGTTGGGTGACGGACAACAGCGACTGCCATGACTCGAATTCGAGCATCAACCCGGGGGCTGCCGAAATTTGTGACGGCAAGGATAACAACTGCGACGGTATCACGGATGAAGGGTGTGTCATGTACACCTATTACCGGGACAGTGACAACGACGGGTATGGAAATTCATCCAATTCCACCACCACTTATCTAGAAGCGCCTCCATCCGGATATGTTACCGATAACACCGACTGCAACGACGGCGACTCTGATATCCACCCGGGGGCAACAGATGTCTGTGAGAACGGAATTGATGAGGATTGTTCCGGGAGTGATGAGCCCTGCGGCGTGGGAGACGACTGTGACTGCGGTTGGGAATGGCATAAAAAACAGCAGGTATGGAGGTGTAACGGCAAATATGATTGTGAGGGAACTTGTCGGGAAAACTGGTGGATTAAGAAAAATCTCGGCAAAGGCGCCTGCGATGAAGAACTTAACTGCGAGGCTTTCAATTGGGACGGCGGCACTTGCGAAGTTGGCTTTGATTGCTATGCGGACCTGGACGGTGACGGGTTTGGGGACCCGGACGGCGCCACCATGAACGGCACCTGCGACTCCGGTTATGCGGATAACAACCAGGACTGCGATGATACCAATTCGGATATCCATCCGGGAGCCAGTGAAGCCTGTGACGGCATCGATAATGACTGCAACGAGTTGATCGATGACGGCCTGACCACATCGACCTATTACCAGGATCTGGACGGCGATGGCTATGGTAACCCGTCCAATTCCATGGTCGGATGTATGGCTCCCGCGAATTATGTATCAGATAACACGGATTGCAATGATACCAATGCAGATGTCAATCCCGGGGCCTATGATGTTTGTGAAAACGGGGTGGATGAAAATTGCGACGGGACGGACAAGGTCTGTGGCGAAACGCCCAATGTTTGTGCCAACCTCTCCGATGTTCCGCTGGAGACCCAGGTGGAGGCGGCCCCCCCCGTCGTCATGCTGCTGATGGATGATTCCGGAAGTATGGATTGGAGCCACCTCTGTCCAGAAGATAATGGAAAGTTCAGTGGCTATAGCAATTATGACTCAGTCGATCCTTACTGGAAATCCCAGTATGCGGGGTATAATGGAATTTATTACGATCCGGACCAGGAATATCTTCCCTGGCCGGATTCCGCCTCTACGGAATACGATAATGCGGACATGGACACGCCCAGACATCATCCGGATGAGACCGGGACCCGCACATTGAATTACACGTTTGATTCGTTGGATGGCGTGAGCGTTCGTTGGTCCCACTACTATGTCTGGTCTTCCGCAGAAAGTTGTCCCTATCTGATCAATATTACCGGTTCGGGGGGAAGTTACAGCCTGGAATATTACAAAGTCGATTCGTGCGGCAACGGTGCCTGCACCGTTGATCACAGTTATGTTTCGAGTTACACATCCGTTGCAAGTCCGCCGGCGGACGTGGTCTCCAGTCGAACCGCCGCGCAAGAGCGACAAAACTTTGCCAACTGGTACCAGTATTATCATACCCGGCAACTGACGGCCATATCCGCGATAGCCAACATGGTCAACAGCGTCCAGGGCATGAAAATCGGTCTGCATACCATTAATCATAACAACGGTATTAACATGATTGCTCCCCGACTGGTGGATGATTACAGCGGCCAGATCCTGGACGATCTTTACGATGTCGGGGCGAGTGGCGGCACGCCTTTGCGTCGCGGTCTAAAAGCCGTTGGAGACTATTTTGATAATGACTCAAGTGGTCCTTATGCCACCGCCGCCAACGGGGGGGAATGTCAACAGGCTTACACCATCATGATGACCGATGGATACTATAATGGAACGGACCCATCGGATATAGGCAACGCGGACGGTGACGGCGACACGGACTATGACGGCGGAGAATTTGGCGACGATTATTCCAAGACCCTGGCGGATGTCGCCATGCACTATTATGAGCGGGATTTAAACAGTAATCTGACGGATCTGGTTCCCACCAGTGCCAATGACGACGCCACTCACCAGCATATGGTTACCTATTCGGTCTCTTTTGGGTTGGCCGGTCTTTATGATCCGGAAACGTATCCGAATTGTCCAGAGGGTACCGATTCCTGTCCAAACTGGCCCGATGTGGACGAAAATTCCGAAGATGAACGAAGCATAACCGATCTCTGGCACGCTGCAGTCAATGGCCGGGGAGAATATATGGAGGCAAATAATGCTCAGCAGCTGTCGTATGCGTTGACTACAATGATACAGGATGTGACCAAGCGCCAAGGGGCCGGCGCATCGGTAGCCGTCAATTCCCATGAATTAAACACGGGAAGCAGGATGTACCAGGGAACCTATAACTCCGCCGGCTGGAGCGGAGACCTGAAGGCATATTCCATCAATACAGACGGAACCGTGGATCCAACATGCATATGGTCGGCTGCAGAAGTGCTGGATACCCGGGTAAGCGCTGCTGGGCATACGGACCGGAAGATTTATACCATGGGCGCTTCCGGGGGCATTGAATTTACCAGTGCGAATATCGGTTCGTTAACCGTCGACCAACAGAATTATCTGGGAGCGGACGCTACGTCGCGGACCAACCTGGTTAATTTTATCCGGGGAGATTACTCAAATGATGAAAACCATAACGGCAATTTGCGGGCGCGGGTCACACGGATGGGCGATCTGGTCCATTCAGAACCGCAATATGTAAAAGGAACAGGAGGCGGTTATCTGTATGTGGGCGGAAACGACGGCATGCTCCACGTATTTAACGCCTCCAGTGGTGAGGAGGTCTTTGCCTACATTCCCAGTTTTGTATACTCAAATCTTGGAGAACTCGCCAACCCGGATTATTCCCACCGGTATTTTGTCGATCTGACGGCGTTTCTGGGCTATGATGCAAGTGGTGATGCGCTGCTGATCGGAGGGCTGGGCAAAGGCGGCAAGGGGTATTTCTGCCTGGACATTGATATCAACAATCCCGGATCGTTTGCGGCTACCGATATCAAATGGGAGTATCCAAACAGCATCTCGTCAAGCGATGAAATTGATAACCTTGGATACACCTTTTCCGAGGCGACCCTGATCGAAACGGAAAACGCGGGCAAGGTTGTGATATTCGGCAACGGTTACGACAGCGTCAATGCCAGGGCCGTACTGTACGTGTTGGATCCATCCGATGGCAGCTTGAAAAAAATGATCGATACTGGTTACGGCGACCCGAGTTCCCTTTGCAACGGGCTGTCGACCCCGGTATTTATCGATGTCAATCTCAACGGTAAAGCCGACTACGCATACGCCGGCGATGTGATGGGCAATGTCTGGAAATTCGACATCAGCGGGGCCCTCGATGATTGGGATGTCGCCTATCAGTCAGGCGGCACGCCTCAGCCGCTATTTCAGGCCAGGGACAGCAACGGAAATCCCCAGCCGATCACGACCCGGGTGGCGGTTAAATCCCATTGCGTCAACGGCTATTCCGGTTATATTATCGTATTTGGAACCGGAAAGTTTAATGCCAGCACTGACTTTACGGACGCCAGCACTCAGGCTGTTTACGGCATCTGGGACTGGGCCGCGGAATGGCAAGCCGAAGGTGAAACCGGGTCGGATAAGTATTTCGGCGCTTTTAACAGCCCATCGGCAGGTAATTTGTCCAACCTGGACTTTCATGCGGATTTATCCGGAGTGGGTTCTCAGCTGACCCTGTTGACTCAGTCGGAGGGGCAATCTTCCATAACCTACGGAGATGAAGCGTGGCTATTTACCACATCCAATGAAATTACCTGGTTTAACATCGGAAGTTATATGGCAGATCCCACCGGGTATGGAACTTATCCGGAAACCGAAGGCTATCATGTGGGATGGATGTTTGAACTTCCCATCACCGGCGAGCGGGTAGTTGCCGATCCCCTCATATGGCTGGATTATGTTCTAATTGTATCCCAGGTACCTTCGGAAAATATGTGTGTGGTGGGTGGCAATTCCTATATGCGAGCGTTAAATGTTTGCAGCGGTGAAGCTCCTGATGAGCCGTTTTTTGATATCGATGGCGATAACGATGTAGACGAGGACGATGTCATCGATGGAGATATTCCGAGTGGCGTAGACCTTGAGGGTTTTTTTGCATTCCAACCAAACATCGTTGTCGATGACGGCATTGGCAACCCTCTTTTCGGACCGAATACTACGGTATCACCCATCACTTCGAGCCGTACCGGTTTGATTTTCTGGCGGTATTTAAATATCAACTAAAAAGGGTTTAAAATGAAAAAAATAATTACCATACTGGCGGGCTTGCTGTTAATGGCTGCACCCATGGTGTTTGCAGAAGCGGGAACCATTTCTAAAAAGCCCCTCGCCGGAACGGAAGCCGCAACACCGCTGAATTGGAATTCACAGATACCTGTATGGAAGACCGGAACAATAGATTCCATAAGCGCCGAAAGCCTTGTTATTGATGACACCGTGTACCGGTGGTCCAGATATGGAACCCGATTTTACAACCTCGATGGTTCGGACCTGGGACCGGAAAATTTTGGCCGGGGTGCGGAGGTGACCTATGTTCTGGATTCGGATCGTAAAACAATCTTGACGCTGGTTAAAGGCGCTACCCAGGAATAACAAAAATTCCTTGGATATAGTAACACCGGCTATGTTTCACTAAAAGGTAACAAAAAAATGATCAAAAAAATAATGCTACTGAACATATTTGTGCTGATGGCTGTACCGGCAATTGGTGAATATTACCAGTATACCGACCAATATGGAAATTTGCGTTTTACGGATGATCTTTCAACGGTTCCGCAAAGCAAGCGTAAACACATCAAAACCTTTGAATCCGTACAAAGTCTGGCAGTCCCGGAACCGGCGGAAGCAAAATCCACATCTGTTCCCAAATCAGCAGCAGAAAACAGTCCATCTGCGGAAGGTTCCACGAAAGCTAACCTATACCATTCAGGCAAGGAACTCTTTCAAAAGGGGGATGAACTCAGAAACACTGCGGCTTTTCTTCGTGAGGAGCAGGCAAAGCTGGATGAAACAAAACCCGGCAGGAATGCAACGCTAAGCGAAAGGACCGCTCATTCTGAAAAGGTAAAAGCGTTAAATGAAAAAATTAAGGAATATAACAAGAATCGTGATGTACATAATAGAGAGGTAGAAGCCTTTAACAAACAGCTCGGTTATGAAAAAGCACGTAAGAATAAATGAGTATCGACACGTTGCAACGTGTCTTGAAAGACAATGCAAAAACACAGCTTCTTCATGACCGGTACTGTGATCATGAACGCGTGGAACGCGCTTTTCGAACGATGAAAGATGAAAACCGTTTACCTTCTTCTATATGAATAAACCTTGGCTGCCGCCTTGTAAGTGATACAGGGCGACAGTCACATTTTCAGGAAAAAACAGCAATTAAAAGTTAAACACCTTGGCTTCGGCAGCCATGTCGATGAGGTGCGGGCCGCCATCCAGCTGCATGTTGGAATAAAAATTGGCTTCGTCCATGTTGCGGTTTTTTGCGCAGGGGGTGCAGATGCCGATTTTGACTTCGTTTTCCACCAGGTAGGGCAGGTAATCGTTGGGGCAGTCGCCGGTGGTGGTCGTCGTGGTCAGATCTCGGTTTTTATCGGCCCACATCACACCGTTGTCGATGAAAAACATATCCACGTGATGGCCCTTGGTGTGGGCGACTTTGGCGAACTGGCAGCAACGGGTCATGGCTTCGTTATCATCTTTGCTTAGCACGAACAGAAAATTAGCCATCCTCTTTTCCTTTCACTTGTTTGATTGCGATTATGTATATAAATGTGATCACCCTTTTGTTGCCAGTCCCAACGACTTGACGGCGCGCTCGATTTGTTCCAATCGTCTTTCCAGGCTACCGGTATATCCGATGGAAAAACGCACCAAACCCGGGGACAGCCCCATCTTTTTTTGTTCTTCCGGGCTGATTTCCGATGACGTGCTGGAACCGGAACAGGACATCAGCGTATCGAAATATCCCAGGGACACGGCGATGTATCCGAAATCCTCCTGATTCTGGAGCATGTTTAGAAGATCGTCGGCCAATTCGCGCGTGCCACAGTCGATGGTGAACATGCCGCCGTAACCGTACCCCTCGTTGATCAGCGTCGTCGCCAGCCGATGCTGGGTAAATGAAGGCAATCCGGGATAGGTGACCGGCACACCCAACGCTTTCAACCGAGTGCAAATGGCCAGTGCCCGCCGTGAATGCTCGCGCATGCGAATGGCCAGATGGGGCAGGCGCTGCAAAATATCATAGGCCATCCGTGGGTCCATGGTCGGCCCGAGTAGCATCACCCGGCCGGTATGCAGATCCATGAGCCGATGAATCATCGCCTTGGTGGTGCAGATGGCGCCGGCTACCAGGTCGCTCGCACCATTGATGTATTTGGTCATCGAATAGACCACCACATCGGCGCCCAGATGTGCCGGAGAGATGACCATGGGCGTGAAGGTGTTGTCGACGACCAGTGATACCCCTTTCGATTTGGCCAATGTGGAAAGCGCCGGGATATCGGTGATTTTCAGGGTGGGATTGCCCATGCTTTCCGTGAAAAGCACTCGCGTCCGGTCGGTGATCGCCTGTTCGAAGGCCTTTGGATGGGTTGGATCAACGAAGGTCGTGGTGATTCCGAAATCGGGCAGCAGGTCGGCCAGTAAGGCATGGGTGCCGCCATATATCGTATCGCTGGCCACGATGTGATCACCATTTTTGCACAGTTGCAGCAACGTAGAGGAAATGGCCGACATGCCGCTGGAGGTACACACGGCAAATTCGGTGCCTTCCATGGCCGATAGATAGCGGGCCAGAATATCCACGGTGGGATTGAAATGGCGACTGTAAAGAAAGCATCCGCCCCGTTCAGGCCCCCGAACGCCGCCGAAGATTTCCGGCATGGTCTCTGGATCCATGACCGTGAATGTTGACGATCGGGAGATCGAGGGCGTCACACCACCGTGCTCGCCAAACTCCCGGCGGGTATGGATCAAGGCTTGTTCTGGATTGAATGCTTGCATGGCGATCCTATTTTTTACGAATCCGTCCGAACGGCGACTTCTTACGGACGCATCATTTTTTCTTGCCGATGGAAAACGCCTGGCCCACGATTTCCCCTAACCGCTGGTAGTATCTGGTGCCCGGCGAGAATACTAGGGGGTCGATTTTGGTTGCATCGGGTTTGCCGTCGGTCAGGCAGGTTTCACTGACATGGGATTGGACGACTTCTCCGATCACCAAAATGTGACTGCCCAGGTCCAGGGTGTGACGCAATTGACATTCCAGATTCACCGGGCAGGCGTTAATCAGGGGCGCCTGCTGGAGATCACCGGTGAAAAGCTCGAAGAGCTTCGATTTATCATCTTTACGGCCCGAATAGATTCCACAAAAGTCCACCGATTCGGCCATGCTTACGGACGGGACATTGATGGAGAATTGCCTGTGCTCGAGTATCCCCTTCAAGGTGTGGCGTTCACTCTGCACGGCCACCGAGATGGCCGGTGGCTTGGACGAGGCGATGCCGCACCAGGCGGCGGTCATGAAGTTGGCCCGATCGTCGACAACGGTGCCAACGAGAACAGACGGGGTGGGAAAAAGCAGGGTAGCGGGGCCCATGGTCGCTTTTTTTTGCATTTAGCGTTCCTCCAATGTGGATTCCTGTTCGGCTTCCGACCAGTAAGGGACGACCGGTTCGGCCATTTCTCCCAACCAGCCGTCGTCTGAATCGATTCCGGAAAGCTCTTTCAACGCCTCGCGGATTTCTTTTGATCCTTTTTCGTGGATCTCTTTGACGATGGCATGATCGTCAAGCACCTGACTGAGGGAATAATGGCCGCCGGTTTTTTCCAGGTAGGTGTAGAGAAAGTCACGGATGGACGCCCAGCTATCCCGTCGGGTTTGATTCGGTAGCGCGGTCAGCTGATCCAACTGGCCTAGCCATCGCTTTAAAAATCGTCCATAGCTGTATTTTTGAACCAGGGACAGCCAGAAAATGAAGATGATGGCGCTCAGAATACCGGCCCCACTAAGCTGCAGCACAGGATCGAAGCCGGCCAGCGGTGTAAAGGTCATGATCCCCAACCACCCCGCGGCGCCACATATTACTGATGCGGCCAAGCCGGTAAAAAACGATTTTACCCGAAACAGCCGCGCATGTTTACGGTAGCTGATCATCCCCTCCAGGAAATGGCAGAGCCGCTCGCCATGGGTTTCCACGAACGAGGCAAGGTTGTCCAGCCGATGGCAGGGGGCCTGCAATACGGCCTTTTTAAGCTCCTCGCGCTGGTTTTCCAGATAGCGAAGGTAGGTGGTCTCAGGATTTTCCGCCGGGCCGTTTTTATCTGCGGCCATGGTGGAATAGGTCAGGTGAATCATGGGGATATCCTTGCGACCGGTGATTTGGGACAGATTCCAGCACAAGGTTCCATAAACCCGCAAGAGGTCCGTCATGGAAGCGCATTCATCGATGCGGTTGAGTACATAAAGCACCCGGTCTTCAAATGTCTTGGATGGAAGCGTATCCCGCAGGCTCGTATGAGCTTCCCTTACGGTACCGGCTTTGTGAGGGTCGAAAAGCACCAGTACCAGATCGGCAATCTGGGCCAGATCGCCGATGACGTCCTGATAATTATAACCCCGATCGCGTTCGCTGATGCTGTCCAACATGCCGGGCGTGTCGATGATCGCCAGATTTTTGAGGAACGGTGAATTTACCTTTTTCAGCTTGAAATGAGAAGCGAACCGTTGGCCGTGTTTTTTTAGGGATTCGAATGGATATTCAGGATCATTGAGCAAAAACTTTCCGTCCCGCAGATCCGTTACCCGAATCGGGGCGTTGTCAGGCTCCTCTTCATCATAGGTGATAACGGTAAACGAATCATCGGTGGGCGCCTGACCCGTCCCCTGAATGGTGGTTCCCAGAAATTCGTTGATCAGGGTTGATTTCCCCGAAGAATAGTTACCCAGGACCAACACCTGGGGGCGCCACTTGATATTGGTTTCCAAGGGAACTTCGCTGTATCCGTAACGCAGGGCCACCGGCGTCAGCTGCTCGGAAACCATCTCTAGAAGCTCGGTGCGAAGGGCGGTAATATAGTTGTCACGATACATGAATGACTCCGGCCGGCTGACGGTTTACGTGGATAAATGAAGGCTATCGATCATAAAATTACAATTAGCTATATGGTTTTCCGTGAAACAAATCAAGTATATTGCGGCAACTCGGCAGGGTTCCCGCATTTGGAATCGCTCACGAAAAAAAAAGGGTCGCAGGCGTTGCCAGCGCTTACGGGTTCCAAGCCACAGCCAGATGTAAGAGCGGGCCATGCCCGCGAAAAAATAGAAAACAATTTAAATGCGGTTGCCCTGGGCGACTCGGTCCCGCCGCCGCATTCGGCATGCAACGGCTCGCGGCAGCGACGCGCCGGATCAGTGGCCCCCACAGCCACAGCCGCAATCATCGCAGCTTCCGCCGGCGGCCATGGCTTTGACCACTTCCTGGTCCGTGGCTTTGGCGATGGCATCGATGGTCACCTGCAGTGAAACCGGTTTCATGATTCCGGTTTGTTTGAGCATGGGCAATTCGAGATGACCGATGGTTTCGCAATAGTCGGCAGGGGAAATGTCGAATTGCACCCGATCCCCGACACCCTTGCCGAACAGGGCTTTTTCAAATAGGGTGATGCCTTGGGTACCCACCCCATAGATAAATTCAAACGGGGCACCCGATGGGTGATCCTCACTCGTTACGGTTAACGAGACTTTCATTAAATTTTCGATTATTGGCGATGTGTTGGTCATGATGTCTTCCTTTTTTTTAATCACTACTGCATTTTAGTGGCCGATGGGATCACAGCTGGTTTTCCGCCACGGCCCTGTTTCTGCCATCTGCCTTGGCTTTGTAGAGGCATTGATCGGCACGCTCGAGGATGCTTTGAACCGTATCGCCTTGGCGATAGGCGCTGACACCGATGCTCACGGTAACGGAAACCACGTCCGGATCGGGCGAGTCATCCGCGGCATAGCGAGAGCCGGCAATGGCCTTGCAGATCTGCTTGGCTTTTTTTAGGGCGTTACGAAGCGATGCGCCCGGCAGAATCAGGGTGAATTCCTCACCGCCGTAACGGGCCAGAAAATCATCGCTGCGCACCGATGCGCGGCACTTTTCGGTGAAGGCCAGCAGCATGCGATCCCCTACCGTATGGCCATAGGTATCGTTTAGCTGCTTGAAATGGTCCAGGTCCATCATCAGCAGGGAAAAGGGCTGGCATTTTAATCGGTTATGGTCGATCAGATTCAGTAGATGGGTGTCCAGGGCCTTGCGGTTGTAGACGCCGGTCAATCCGTCGGTGCTGGCTGAATGGCGGGCCTTGTCCAACTCTTTTTTCAGCGCCTCCACCTGGTTGGAAAGGGCATCGAGGGTCTTTTGATCCTGACTCTCCTTTTGGCGCACCATGGCGCGCATGTTGGCGACTTCTTTAATCAGTTCGTTTTTAATGCGTTTGATGTCGTCCAAGAGGGTGATTTTTTCGAAGGACTCTCCCTGGGACCGAATGCTGCTGTAGAAATCTCGGTTCTCATTGTCCAGGCCGGACATGGCCGCGGTCATCAGATCGATGATCTCACGAAATTCGGTTTCGCGTTCATCCAGGTAGGCTTTTTGCCGCTGGATGTGTTTCAGGATGTTTCCTTTTTGACGGTCGAAGGTGTCGGCAAGGCTTCTCGGTTTATCAAACGTTTGAAATTTTTCTTGCAGGGCCTGGAGTTGGTCCTTGAAGGCCTCGGCCTTGATTTCGTCGATGTCCAGCGTGTATTCACGCAAAAACACAAACAAGACCTGGATGGCGTCGTTCAGGATGGTCAGGCGGTTTTGGGTCTCCTCGACGGCTCTGGCCAGGGTGGCCGGGTCGGCGTCGGTGGCCGTGGTTTTGTTGCCGAACAGTTTCATGGCGTCTGATCCTTGTCCGAATTCATCTATTTTATGCCTCCAACGATTCCCCGAATGGCCGTCGGTATCTCCGCTGGCAGCAGCACCACCTTGCTGTTGGGTGAATTCGCCAGACCCTTCAAGGCTTCCACATACCGTTCACCGATCAGGTACATGACCGGAATCTCGTTGTCACCAATGGCGGTGGTGACCTTTTGGATCGCCAACTGGCTGGCCTCGGCCAACACTACCTTGGCCTGAGCGTCGCGTTTGGAGGCTTCCAGGCGGCCTTCGGCTTCCAGGACGGCGGCGGCCTTCTCGCCGTCGGCACGGGTGACCGTGGCCCGGCGCTGACGCTCGGCGGCAGCTTGTTCTTCCATGGCGGCCTGCATGGTCGGCGATGGGTTGATGTCCTGAATTTCCACGGTTTTCATGGTAATCCCCCAATCGGCGATGTCGTCCGAGATGGCGGTTTTGAGCTTGGCCTTGATTTGATCACGCGAGCTGAGGGCGTCGTCCAGGTCCATTTCGCCAATGATGGATCGCAGGGAGGTCTGAACCAGATTTTGGATGGCGATCTCATAGTTCTCCACACCGTATACGGCCTTTTCCGGTGAGATGATGTTGATGTAGGCCACTGCATTGGCGATGATGACGGCATTATCGCGGGTGATCACCTCCTGGGAAGGGATATCCAAGACGATGTCCTTGGTGGTCACCTTGTGGGCGACCGAGTCAATGTAAGGAATAATGATGTTCAGACCGGGACCGAGGGTCTTGTGAAATTTACCCAGCCGCTGAACCACATGCTTGTTGCCCTGGGGAACGATGCGCACGCCCAGCACCAATGTGATGATTACCAGGACGACGAATACCGAGACGACGATCAATCCTTGCATAATTGCCTCCACCACCGTTAACGGTTGGTTTTTACGATGAATGAGATGAACCGCTATTCATTGTGCACTTGACCACCAGCGTGTTGCCCGAAATGTCAGCCACCCTTACCCGGTCACCGGCCGATACAGCCGTATCGCAAATGAACGACCACTCTTCGGATCCCAGAAGTGGAATGGCGAAACGCACCACGCCCCGTTGCCCCTCAATGGGGGCGCGGATGACCTGGCCGATTTCTCCGATGACGGCTTCACGAGAAATTCCTGCCCGTGTCCGGTCGGTCATCAGCGGCCGGATGAATTTGAACCATAAGAAAGTAAACAGACACGACGCCATGGCCCAGATGAACAGCTGCCAGGCAACGCTGGGTTCGGCGCCCAACAGTAAAATGCCCGCTACGACAATGCCGCCCAACCCGAACCAAAAAATGGTGAAACTGGGGACGAAGATTTCGGCAATGATGAGAAGCATGCCAAGTACCATCCAATGCCAGTATTGAATATCATAATGCATGTCTTCGCCTTAATGTTTGGGAATGGGAGACCGGCTGAACTGGACGAAGTTTAGCACAAAAGCGATAGCGGTGGAAGTCACCGACTGACAAAAACGCCGTTGATGCTATCCAGTCCGTTGCAACGAGGTGAGGCCCTGTAAGAGCGGCCATGGCCGCGATGACGACGGCGACTGATGGGATGGGTCGCAGGCGTTACCAGCTCAACCGGGCCGTGGCACGAAGGGACAAGTGGCGTATAACATTCGATGGGTTGCCATCCGCCTGAAATTCGGCGCCACCGGGATCGCCGTAAATCACATTACGCCTCGCTTCGCTGCTCTGCTTGGGATCACCCACGGCCTTGCACCCTATCGGACATGGTGTTACGCACAGGAATGCGTGGAAACCGCTTCCCAACGAATCGTCGTCGTTATCAGCGAAGCGGTTGTCGTAATCGGTATCGGTTTAGAAAGCGAAAAAGACGATTACGACGACGATTACGACAACGACAACGATTTCGATAAGCCTGAGCACCATGCGATTGCCCTGGGGGGTAACATCTCCGGGTTGATCTAACCCATCGACTCGTTTATAGTGCTTTTGTTGCGTTCAGCCGCCGATTCAATGGTTCGGCGGGGCAGGTTGTGGAGGGTTTGCCGTGGTTGTCGAGAAGATTGGAGAAATTGCCCCTGGGGTCCACATGCTGGGCCATCGCGCGGCACCCGTTTTTTTGGTGGATGGCTCGCATCCGGCCCTATTCGACGGTGGGATGGCCTTTCTTGCCACCCATTACGTGCGGCAGATCCGAGGGATACTGGGCACGCGTCGACCGGCCTACTGTTTCTTGACCCATTCGCATTGGGACCATTGCGGCGCCGTCGCCTATATCAAGCGACATTTCCCGGACATGAAGGTCGTTGGCTCAAAAAAAACCGCCCACGTGCTCGCCCGACCCAACGCCGTTGCCTTGATTGCCGATCTCAACCGATCATCGGCGGCGCTGACCGATGACTGGGGAATCGACGCCGCGGATACGCCATTCGAGCCCTTCGCCGTGGATATCGTGGCCGGGGAGGGGGATAGGGTTAATATCGGTAGCGGTTTGGTCGTCCAGGTCATGGAGACGCCGGGACATACCTGGGATTTTCTTTCCTACTACATCCCCGGACGGAAACTGCTCATGGCCTCCGAGGCCCTGGGCACACGAAACGAGACCGGTGCGATCATCACCGATTGCCTGGTGGACTACGATACCTGCTGCCGATCCATCCAGCGGCTCGGCATGCTGGCGGTGGAAATTTTACTTCTGGGGCACATATGCTCCTTCACGGGGCCCGATGCCCGCCGTCATGTTCAGGCCTCCCTTGAGCAGTTGCGCGGGTTTAAAACCATGGTGCAGCGCCTGATGATCGAGGAAAATGGCAACCTTGAGGCGGTGAAAAAACGGGTTAAAGCGGTCGAGTGGGACTGCACGCGGGGTATGCGACAACCCCTACCCGCTTATCTGCTTAACCTTGATGCGCGCATCAAGGCCGTTCTCCGCCAAGGCAATGACTCCCCAACAAGAAAAAGAGTGACGACCCATGACGACGCCTGACTTGACCGTGGATATCGGCGGTCTGACACTTCGTAATCCGGTGATGACCGCTTCGGGTACCTTTGGCTATGCCCGGGAATTTGCCCCCTACCTCGATCTCAATCGGCTGGGTGGCATTATCGTCAAGGGGCTCTCCTTGACGCCGGCCAAGGGTAACCCGCCGCCGCGAATCGTCGAGACCGATTGCGGCATGCTCAATGCCATCGGCTTGGAAAATGTGGGAGTCGATGCCTTTATCGAAGACAAACTACCTTTTTTGGAAACCCTTGACCCGCCGACTATCGCCAACATTTATGGCAAAACCGTGGATGAGTATGGCGCTCTGGCCGAATGCCTGGAAGCGTTGGATGCAGTCGAGGGATTGGAGGTCAACATATCCTGCCCCAATGTCAAAGAGGGTGGGATTGCCTTTGGTTCGGATCCCCAATTGGCCCATGCGGTGGTCAAGGCAGTGCGCGCCAAAACTACCAAACATCTGATGGTCAAGCTATCTCCCAACGTGACCGACATCACCCGGATTGCCCGGGTGGTCGAGGATGCGGGGGCCGATTCGCTGTCGGTGATCAACACCATTACCGGCATGGCCGTGGATTTGGCCACGCGGCGACCGCGGTTGGCCAACGTCACCGGCGGGCTCTCCGGTCCGGCGATCAAACCCATCGCGTTGCGCATGGTATGGCAGACGGCCCAGGTGGTGGGCATTCCCGTGATCGGCGTGGGCGGCATCATGACTGCTACGGATGCCCTGGAATTCATGATGGTCGGTGCCACCGCCGTGCAGGTGGGAACGGCGAATTTCGTCAACCCGGGAAGCACGATGGCGATCATCGACGGCATGATGGCCTGGTTAAGTGAAAATGGGATCGATACGGTAAAACAGTTGATTGGCACGTTGATGATCGACAACTAGTGTCTGTCCAGAAATAGGCCAATTGGGCATTTCTGGATGGGTACTAACTGAGAAGATGGAGGGCCGAATAATGAATAAAAAACGATTCGCATTGGCCGTGATGCTGGCATGCGGGCTATTTGTTGCCCGTGTTGGGCATGCCGGCGAAGTAGAGATACTGGGCGTGAAATTCCCCACCGAAAAACAGATCGCTGGGAAAACACTGCAGCTCAACGGCGTCTCCTATCTCAAGAAATTGGGCTTCGTAAAAGTCTATGCCGTCGGGCTTTATCTGGAGAAGCCGACCCATGATCCCATCGAGGCCATCGAATCCGAGCAGGTCAAATACATGCTCACCCACTATCTGACCCGCAAGGCAACGGCCGAGAAGATTCGCGACGGGTTTGTCGAACTGATGGAAAAGGGCAACCCCAAGGAACTGGTGGCGGCCAATCGGCCCGCCATCGAACAATATGCCGCCTGGCTGGACAAGGACATGGCGCCGGGGCTGACTTCGGAATCTCTCTACGTCCCGGGAAAAGGGCTAACCCTGACCTACCAGGGAGAAGTCCGGGGAACCATTCCGGGAGCGGTCTTCGCCCAGATGTACTACCGCTATAATGTGGGAGAGAAAGCCGACCGGAAAATACGGGACGGGCTGTTGGGGAAGAATTAGGTGAATAGGCTGAAGGCTGAAGGAATTTAGGGTCTTGGTGGATGGGATGGGGTTTATCGCCTTATAATCAAAATCCTCCTATAGCATTCTTAGGCGTTGTTAAAAGAGGGCGGGAACCGCTGTTTGGTTTCCGCCCTCTTTCTAATTTAAAGGGTCTGAGAGGCCTTCACCGGGTGGGCTTTCAGGTACTCCAATCGATTGAGCCCATTGATATATGCCTTGGCACTGGCCGTGATGATGTCCGGATCGGATCCCCGGCCCAAGGCCACCAGCCCGTTTTCACGCAGGCGCACGGTGACCTCGCCCTGAGCATCGGTTCCGCCGGTCAGGGCGCTGACGGTGAAGCGCAGCAGTTCGGCCGTCGCATCGGTCAGCTGGGCGATGGTGTTGAACGCCGAATCGATGGGGCCGTTGCCGTAATTGGCACCCTTGACCGAGCGGCCATTGATGGAGAGCTTGACGGAGGCCATGGGCATGACCGTGGTGCCGCAGGTGACATGCAGGTATTCCAGCGTGAAGACGTCGGATGAACGCAGTACGCCTTCTGTGACCAGGGCTTCCAGGTCCTCGTCCATGACGTGTTTTTTGCGATCGGCCAGGTCCTTGAATTGCTTGAAGACGATCTTCAGTTCTTCTTCGGACAGATCATAACCCAGGCTTTTTAAATGTGTGTGCAAGGCATGACGGCCGGAATGCTTACCCAACACCAACTGGTTTTTGCTCAGACCCACGGTTTCCGGCTTCATGATTTCGTAGGTCATGGGGTTCTTCAGCACCCCGTCCTGGTGGATGCCGGCTTCGTGGGCGAAGGCATTGGCACCCACGATGGCCTTGTTGGGCTGCACCATGATACCGGTGATCATGCTCACCAGGCGACTGGTGGGATAGATATGCGCGGTCTGGATGCCGGTTTCAAAGGGCATCAGGTTCTGCCGGGTGTGCAGGGCCATGACGACTTCCTCCATGGAGGTGTTGCCCGCGCGCTCGCCGATGCCGTTGATGGTGACTTCGGCCTGCCGGGCACCGGCGTTGATGGCCGCGATGGTGTTGGCCGTGGCCAGGCCCAGATCGTTGTGGCAATGCACGCTCAAGGTGGCCTTGTGCATATTGGGGGTATGATCCATTACATATCTGGCCAGTTCGGCAAATTCTTCGGGAATGGCATAGCCCACCGTGTCCGGCAGATTGACGGTCGTGGCCCCCGCCTCGATGGCCGCACCGAATACCTTGCACAGGTAGTCCCGGTCACTGCGGGAACCGTCCTCGGCCGAGAATTCCACATTGTCGGTAAATGATTTTGCATATTTCACTGCCTCAACCGCCGCCTTGAGCACTTCCTCGTGAGACATCTTCAGCTTGTACTTCAAATGCAGGTCGGAGGTGGCGATGAATGTGTGGATCCGGGGCTTGGCGGCATGTTTGACCGCTCCCCAGGCCTGATCGATATCGTCCTTACCGGTGCGTGCCAGCCCCGCGACTTCGGTTCTGGTCAATCGTCCGGCAATATGCGAAACCGCTTCAAAATCGCCTTCGGAGGCGGCCGGAAAGCCCGCCTCGATAATGTCTACACCCAGTTTTTCCAGCTGAACGGCAAGACGCAATTTTTCGTTGGTGTTCATGCTGGCACCGGGACTCTGTTCGCCGTCCCGCAAGGTAGTATCGAATATTTTTACACGTTCAGTCATTGCTGATCTCCTTTAAATCTCTTGTTGTTTGCTCGTCTTGCTTTGACGACGATAATCGCATGGGGAAAACGTCCCCTAACGGTACATAGTAAGGATTTGGATGAAGAGAAATCAGGCAATGGCGAGTATAGGCCGCGGGACAGCGTCCATAGCCATTCCCGCGGCGTTGATACCTTCCTCATTCGGTTGCATAATGGTTTTATTCCTTGAAGAGAATTAGTTGATCAGACTGGCGGAGTCAGGCCCTCCTGTCCCGCCAGTTTGTTTATCATGCCCATGTGCAGGTTACCGTGCCGATCTGTTTCCATCGATCGTCGCAGCCCGCTTAGGCACTGCACGACATGGATACATCCGGTCTTGTGTTGGCGGCAGCCATGCCGGATTGTGTCGTCTGATTTTTCTCGTTGGCCTCTTTGGCCAGTTTGAACTGAAAACTGTCCGCCAGGGCCTGCCAACTGGCTTCGATAATGTCTTCGGAGACGCCGATGGTACTCCAGATTTGGTCCTGATCGCGGGACTCGATGAAAACCCGTACCTTGGCGGCCGTTCCATCCCGGCCATCCACCACGCGGACCTTGAAATCGACCAGTTTCATGGTATCCAGGTCCGGGTAGAAGTTGCCCAGCGCCTTGCGCAGGGCGTTGTCCAAGGCGCTGACCGGCCCGAGGCCTTCGGCGGCAGTGATTTCATGGCTGTCGCCCACCGAAATTTTGATCGTGGCATGGGCCGAACAGGGAAAATCCTTGTCTTTTTCGATGGTCACGCGGAAGGATTCCAGGTCGAACAGGGGCGTGAACTGCTCGGTGAATTTCTCGAGCATGATCTGAAAGGAGCCGTCGGCTACATCGAACTGATAGCCTTCGTCCTCCATCTGTTTGATGGCGGCAACGATGGCTTTGCTGTCACAGCCATTGGCGCACAGATCCACGCCCATCTCTTTGGCTTTATACTCCACGTTGCTTTTGCCGGCCAGATCGGACATCAAGACCCGGCGTTGGTTGCCCACCCGTTCCGGGTCCATGTGCTCGTAGGCCCGGGCGTTTTTCATGATGGCGCTGACATGGATGCCGCCCTTGTGGGCGAATGCACTGCGTCCCACAAAAGGACGCGAGTTGAGGGGAACAATATTGGCGGTCTCACTGACATAGCGAGAAATGCTTTTCAGCCCTTTCAATTTTTCATCGGGAATACAAGGCCGATTCATCTTCGCACTCAGTATGGGGATGATCGTGGTCAGGTCGGCATTGCCGCACCGCTCGCCATACCCGTTGATCGTGCCGTGAACCATGATCGCACCGCCATGAACGGCGGTTATGGAATTGGCCGCCGCCATGCCGCAGTCATTGTGGGCATGGATGCCCAGCTTGAGGCGCGATCCCCGGTCGGGGAAGCGCCCCTTGAGATTTTGGGTCACCGTCTGAACAATCGTCTCGATTTCATGGGGCAGGGTGCCGCCGTTGGTGTCACACAGCACCAGAAAATCGGCACCCGCCTCGAGCGCAGCGGCCAGGGTGTCCTGAGCGTAGTCGGGGTCATCCTTGAAGCCGTCGAAAAAATGTTCGGCGTCGTAGATGACTTCCCTGCCGTTTTCCTTGAGAAAGGCCACGCTGTCTGCAATCATGGCCAGATTCTCGGCGAGTGTATTCTCCATCACCGATGTGACATGCAGGGTCCAGCTTTTTCCGAAAATCGCCGCCGCCGGCGTACCACTGTCCAAAATGGCCTTCAGATTGGGATCATCGGCGGCCTCGATACCGGGTTTGCGAGTGGAGCCAAAGGCCGTAATGCGTGCCGTGCTGAAGCACTCTCGTTTCGCCAGATCGAAAAACCGCATGTCCCTGGGGTTGGAGCCAGGCCATCCCCCTTCGATGTAGTGAACGCCCAGATCATCCAGGCGTTTGGCGATTTTAATCTTCTCATCGGCCGTAAAGGTGATGTTCTCGCCCTGGGTGCCGTCTCTCAAGGTGGTGTCGTAGATAAGGATCGGTTTCATATGTTTCTCCTGACACAGCGTTAAGGTGTCGGAGACCGGCAAATGTCGTTGCCGGACCCCGATTGCCTTATTTGCGCCGGTTTTCCGGGCGAAGGGCGCGTACGGCAGCGCCGGCACGCCACATTTCTGAATCGTGCAGGACCTTGAGTTCCGCATTCAGCTTTTCGCGGTAGTCCGAGGCACTGTTACACTCCAACGTCCGGCGGGTTTCCTCGCCGCTGGTGACGCTTTCATACAGATTCTCGAAGACCGGTGCCACGGCATCGCGGAAACGGGGCGCCCAGTCCAGGGCCCCGCGCTGAGCGGTGGTGCTGCAGTTGGCGTACATCCAATCCATACCGTTCTGGGCCACCAGGCGAATCAGGCTCTGGGTCAGTTCTTCCACGGTTTCGTTGAAGGCTTCGCTGGGGCTGTGGCCGTTCTTACGCAGCACATTGTACTGGGCTTCCATTACACCGGCCAGACAGCCCATGAGCACGCCGCGCTCACCGGTCAGGTCGCTGTATACTTCTTTCTCGAAGGTGGTCGGGAACAGATAGCCGGATCCGATGGCAATGCCCAGGGCCAGGGTGCGTTCCTTGGCCCGTCCGGTGTAGTCCTGATGAATGGCGAAACTGGAGTTGATGCCACTGCCGTCCAGGAAGTTGGTGCGCACCGTGGTGCCGGAACCTTTGGGCGCCGCCAGGATGACATCCACATTTTCCGGGGGCACGATGCCGGTCTGGTCACGATACACGATGCCAAACCCATGCGAGAAATACAGGGCGTCGCCTTCATTGAGACATTCCTTGATCTTGGGCCACATGGCCACTTGACCGGCATCGGAAAGCAGGTATTGGATCACGGTCGCTTTCTTTGCGGCGTCCTCGATGGGCAACAGCGTTTCGCCCGGCACGAATCCGTCGGCAACGGCCTTGTCCCAGGATGGGGATCCCTCACGCTGACCGACAATAACGGAAATACCATTGTCGCGCATGTTCAGCGCCTGGCCCGGTCCCTGAACACCATAGCCCAATACGGCGACCGTTTCGTTGGCTAACACGTCGCGGGCTTTCTGGAGGGTGAACTCCTCGGATGTAATGACCTCTTCAGTGGTTCCGCCAAAATCAATATTTGCCATTGTTTACTCCTTAATGTTTTTTTGGGTTCCGATAGATGGCAATCGCGCGCTATCGGGTGGGTTGAAATTATCATCGACGGTGTCACGGCGACACACTCACCTACGGTTTAATGGGGGGGGCTCCCTAAACAGGGCAATCGTGCCCGTGCGGGCGATTTTCTTGATGCCCATGGGTTTGAGCAGATTAATCAAGGCCTTCATTTTATCCGCCGTCCCGGTAGCTTCAATAATGTAATATTCAGTCCCCACATCGACGACTTTGCATCGGAAAATATCCACAATCCGCAAAATCTCGTCTCGGTTTTCCGGTTTGGCCCGCACGCAGATCAGCGCCATTTCCCGTTGAACCGATTCAGACCCGGTAAGGTCTCTGAGCTTGATCACATTGATGAGTTTTCGAAGCTGCTTTTCGATCTGTTCAACAAGCGGTTCATTGGCTTTGGTGACAATGGTGATCCGGGATACCTTGGGATCGATCGTTTCCGCCACGCAAAGGCTTTCTATGTTAAATCCACGGCCGCTGAACAATCCGACGATCCGGGACAGCACCCCGGGTTCGTTGTCCACCAGCATCGTCAATATATGCTTTTCTTCGGTCATTGTCCGTCCCCTCTATCCTGGCAAACGCGCATGAAAAAAGTTTACACGATCAGCATTTCGGTAATGGGTGCGCCGGCCGGTACCATGGGATAGACGCACTCTTTGGGGGCGACTTTGAAATCCATGATCACCGGTCCCGGGGTGTCGATCCCTTTTTGTAAAACGGCTTCCACCTCATCCGGCCGTGTAGCCCGCAGGCCCACGGCACCGAACGCCTCGGCCAGTTTGACAAAATCGGGTGAGTGCTCGAGTTCGGTGCACGCGTAGCATTCGTTGTAGAATAACTCCTGCCACTGACGAACCATGCCCAGGTAGGTGTTGTTCAAAATGACTACCTTGACCGGCAGCTTGTATTGCACGGCGGTGGCCATTTCCTGAATATTCATTTGAATACTGCCGTCGCCGGCCACATCCACCACCAGGGCATCGGGAAAGGCCACCTGAGCGCCGATGGCCGCTGGCAAGCCGAATCCCATGGTGCCCAGACCACCGGAGGTGACGAAATGACCGGGCTTATCGAAGTGATAGTACTGGGCCGCCCACATCTGATTCTGGCCCACTTCTGTGGTGATAATGGCGTTGCCACGAGTCAGCTTGTATAGGGTTTCTACGACATACTGGGGTTTGATTACATTCTCTTCCTGGGTGTAGGCCAATTTAAATTGATGTTTCCAGTTTTCGATCTTTTCCAGCCAGGGAGCGTGGGCCTTGCTGATTGCGGCCAGGTCTTCTTTTGCCAAGCATTCATTGAGTTCTTTCAAGCTGGCTTTGCAGTCGCCCACCACCGGCACGCTGACGGGTACATTCTTACGGATGGATGTGGGATCGATGTCGATGTGCACGATTTTGGCCTGGGGCGCAAAACAATCGGTTTTGCCGGTTACGCGGTCATCGAAACGGACCCCCACACCGATAAACAGATCGCATTCGGCAGTGCTCATATTGGCCCGGTAGGTTCCGTGCATGCCCAGCATGCCCAGCGAAAGTGGATCGGTGCCCGGAAAACTGCCCAGTCCCATCAGCGACATGGTAACCGGAGTCTGGGTGCGTTTGGCCAATTGGGTCAATTCCTTGGACGCGCCCGAGAGAATCACACCGCCGCCCGAGAAAATCAACGGACGCTTGGCGGTCTTGATCAAGTCCGCCACCTTTTGGATTTGCTTGGCATTGGGCTTGTAGGTCGGATTGTAGGACTTGAGCTTGATTTTCTGTTTGGGTTTGAAATTGCAAGTGGCCTGCTGCACGTTTTTGGGGATATCCACCAGCACCGGACCGGGGCGTCCGGAACGAGCGATATGAAACGCCTCTTTGATCACGCGCGCCAGTTCTTCCACCGATGAGACCAGGTAGTTGTGTTTGGTGCAGGGCCGGGTGATCCCCACGATATCCACCTCCTGAAAGGCGTCATTACCGATCAGATGGGTGGGCACCTGGCCACTGATGACCACCAGGGGTATGGAATCCATGTATGCCGTGGCGATCCCGGTGACGGTATTGGTGGCACCGGGTCCGGAGGTGACGATACAGACGCCGACCTTGCCGCTTGCCCGGGCATATCCATCGGCCGCATGAACGGCCCCTTGTTCATGGCGTACCAGGTAGTGGTGAAAATCGGTTTTGACCACGCAGTCATGAATATCGATGGTGGCGCCACCGGGAAAACCGAAAATCGAGTCCACGTCCTCTTCCTTGAGGACTTCCATGAGAATCTGTGCGCCGGTAAGTTTCATTCTTAAATGCTCCTTATTGTTAGAAAGGCGGCAGTGAAATAATGGAAGCGGGGCGACGGACGGTATTGGATTCTCATCTTTCGTCCGTCATTCCTCTGCCATCTTATTTTACGATGGCGCCTTGACTGGCCGAACTGACCTGCCGGGCATAGCGGGCCATGTAACCATGCTTGATTTTTGGTTCGGGCGGCTGCCAGGCCGTGCGGCGGCGTTCGATTTCGTCGTCAGACACCTTCAGGGAGACGGTTTTTGCCGGGATGTCGATGACGATGGAATCGCCTTCCTCGATGAAGGCAATGGGACCGCCCTGGGCCGCTTCAGGAGAAATATGACCGATGGCGGCCCCTCGGGAACCACCGGAAAATCGACCGTCGGTAAGCAGGGCCACGTGAGCATCCAGTCCCATGCCGGCGATGGCCGAGGTGGGGGTGAGCATTTCGCGCATGCCCGGTCCACCCATGGGGCCTTCGTAGCGTACGACGATGACGTCACCCTTGTTGATGTCACCCGCCATGATGGCCGCCGTGGCATCTTCTTCGGATTCAAAGACGCGGGCCGGCCCCTCATGACGCAACATCGCGTCCAGAACCGCGGATTGCTTGACCACGCAGCCGTCTGGCGCCAGGTTCCCGTAAAGCACGGCCAGGCCTCCTTGCTGGTGGTAGGGTCGATCCATCGGGCGAATCACCTCGGAATCGAAGATGGTGACATCGGCGATATTCTCGGCCACGGTCTTTCCGGTGACGGACTTGCATTCTCCTCGGATCAGCCCGCCCTCGGCCAGTGTTTTCATCACCGCTTGGATACCGCCGGCCCGGTTCAAGTCCTGAATGTGGTGGGCGCCGCCGGGACTTAAAGAACAAATGTGCGGTGTCTTTTCGCTGATGCGATTGATCAGGTTCAGATCCAGATCGACGCCGGCTTCGGCGGCGATGGCCGGAAGATGCAACACCGTATTGGTGGAGCACCCCAGGGCCATGTCAACCGTCAGGGCATTGTGAAATGCATCGGCGGTCATGATCATGCGGGCGGTGATCTGCTGCCGCCATAGCTCGAGAATTTGCATGCCGGCCTGTTTGGCCAGCCGTACCCGGGCGGAATAGGCTGCCGGAATGGTGCCGTTACCCGGCAGTCCCATGCCGATTACTTCGGTCAGGCAGTTCATGGAGTTGGCGGTGAACATGCCGGCACAGGATCCGCAGGTGGGGCAGGCCGCGTCTTCGATGCGGGTCAGTTGATCTGCACCCATCTTGCCGGCTTTAACGGCGCCCACGGCTTCGAAGACGCTGATCAGGTCGATTTTTTTGCCGGGTTCATCCGGGTGTTCACCGGCCAGCATCGGACCCCCGCTGATAACGATCGTCGGCAGATCCAGTCGTGCCGCCGCCATGAGCATGCCCGGTACGATTTTGTCGCAATTGGGAAGCATCACCATGGCGTCCAGGGCATGACCGGTGGCCATGACTTCAACGGAGTCGGCAATCAGTTCACGACTGGCCAGTGAGTATTTCATCCCGCTGTGATTCATGGCGATGCCGTCACAGACGCCGATGGTGCCGAATTCCACCGGCGTGCCGCCAGCCATGTAGATGCCGGCTTTTACCGCTTCGGCCAATGTGTCCAGGTGAACATGACCGGGAATGGCGGTGTTGACGGCGTTGGCGATGCCGATCAGCGGACGGTTGATCTCCGTGTCGGTATAACCGATGGCTTTGAGCAATGCCCGGTGGGGGGCCCGCTCGACTCCTTTTTTGGCCGCGTCGCTTCTCATCCCTTCGATTTCCTTTCGCAAGAAGTCAAAAAAAAATCCGTTATCGCCTCTATGGGGAGATAACGGATTTTGTCTTTTTCCTGGTTGGCTGCTTTAGGCCATTATCGCCCCGGTTTCCTCGTCGTGGACAAGACCGACCACTACGAGGATAATAATAAGACCAATAATGCTAAGGAGGACAAAACAGCTTATCATTAGTTTATTGCACCCGTATCAATGTTGATCCACCCCTAACAGTCCGCTGTCTGCAAGTCAAGCTTTTTCTTGCCTTTGAAAGGCTTGGCCGTTAAAGTAGACACAATCGATTGAGCAACCTTAAACGAAACCCAAAATGGGGGATTTTTTTAAATGGACCCGACGTGGCAATCGCTCAAAGGTCAATTCTTGATGGCCATGCCCGGCTTGGCCGACCCCAATTTTTTCCAAACCGTTACCTGCTTGTCCGAGCACAATCCAAAAGGCGCCATGGGGATTGTGATCAATCGCGTGCATCCGGAAATCAACGCCAAGATGATCTTCGATGAATTGAAAATACCCATGTCCATCGATGCGGAGAAAATACCCGTTTACATTGGTGGGCCGGTACACATGAACGAGCTTTTTGTCTTGCACGGTACGCCGTTTGCCTGGGAAGGCAGCATGATGATTACCGGTGCGCTGGGATTGAGCAATTCGCGGGATATATTGGAGGCCATCGCCGTCCAACGCGGCCCTCGGGATTATATCATTTCCCTGGGGTGCGCCGGATGGGGCCCTGGGCAATTGGAGGGTGAAATCCGTGGCAACGCCTGGATCAATGGTCCGTTCTCAGAAAGAATTGCCTTCCAGATGGATGTGGATAGACGGTGGGAGGCGGCCATGCAAAAGATTGGCGTCGATCCGGCGTCGATTTCCGACACCGCCGGTCATGCCTGATTTTATTATTCCAGAACGGGGAACCTCTCCATCGCCCGAGAGTGTGGGCGGGTCAATCGTGGATCGCACCGGCAATTAATGGGATAGGCTCAATGGTATGGCAGGGATGATGAATTCGCGAAGTTCAACCACAAACGCGCAAAAAGGGCGGGGCCGGTAAGGCCCCTTCTTCAATCGGCGTCTTCCGTCTTGGGTTTTTGCTTGGGTTTTTTCTTTTTCAGGCAAACCTTGTCTTTCCTGACGAACGCGCAGAGTTTGGGATTATAGTACTCCTTACAGTTAAGTGGGTTGTATAATGGGCATTCCGGGTGTTTTTCTGACATGGATTTGGTCTTCTTTCTGCTGAATTAAGCGCCGTAGAGCCGCCCATCCTATTTCGCCATCGATCCGATTTATATCACTAAATGGTAAAATTAACAAGCCATTGTGTTCTTGGACAACGATGGTGACATCCACTCGTCTTTCATGGAACGGTCGCGTGAACAAATTTCTCTTCGAACCATTAAAACAGCAACTGGCGGGTGACATCGCCTGGGATTCGGTTTCCCGTCTTCTGTTGTCCACCGACGCCAGTATTTTTCGTCGCCAGCCACTGGCCGTCGTTTATCCCCAAAACACGATGGATGTGGTCAAGACCCTCGATTTTTGTCGGCGGCATGGCATTTCCATCCATCCCCGCGGCGCCGGAAGCGGCCTTTGCGGATCATCCCTGGGACCCGGGATGGTCGTCGATTTTACCCGTTTCATGAACCGGCTCGTCGCTTTAGATATCGACGGCCGGACCTTTTCCTGCGAGCCCGGGTATCGACTCGGTCAATTGGAAAAGCGGCTACTCGGCACGGGACTCTTCTTTCCGCCGGATCCTTCCAGTGGCGAATATGCCAGCTTTGGCGGTATGGTCGGCACCAACGCGTCGGGTGCCCATTCGGTCAAATACGGAAATGTGGCCGACTACCTGGTCGATGCTGAGATGGTGCTTTCCACCGGCCGGGTGATCCGCCTGTCTGATCTGTGTATGGGCAACCTGGACAGCTTGCCGGATCCATTCAGCCAACTGGCCGATCTGTACTTGAAACACCGTCAGACCATCGAATCCGCATACCCGCCGGTGCGTCACAACGTGACCGGTTACAACCTGCGCGGGTTGGTCCGGGATGGGCACCTGCATCTGCAAAAATTGATCGCCGGCGCCGAAGGTACCCTGGGCATCGTTACCCGGCTCGTGTTCCGGCTTCTCGACAAACCGGCCGCCGACAGCCTGGTGGTGGCCTATTTCGACACCATCGAGAAGGCGTCCCGCGCCGTCCAGGCCATTTTGCCCATGCAACCGGCCGGTATCGAAGTGATGGACAAATCCCTGCTCGAATTGGCCCGAGACAGTGAGCCGGTCCTGCATGATCGTATTCCCGGTGGCGTGGACAACGTCCTGCTATTGGAATTCGACGGCCACGCCACAAGCGACACCGAAGCCATGGCAGCAGACGCCAAAACCCTGATCGAGCAACAACGGCTGTCCTCGGACGCCCATCTGGCGGCGTCTGCCGAGGAAAAAAAGCGGTTCTGGGCCATTCGCAAGGCCGCCGTGCCGATTCTCTACAAACTCAAAGGAGAGAAGAAAATCCTGGCCCTGGTCGAGGATGCGGTGGTGCCCACCGACCGGCTGGTGGACTATTTCAACGGCATTTATCAGATCATGGATGACCAGGGCGTGCGGTTCGTGGTCTACGGGCACATTGCCAAGGGGCTTTTACACACCCGCCCCTTGCTCGATCTCAAGGATCCGATGGACATTGCTCGCCTCCGACCCATCGCCGATGCGGTGTTCGATCTGGTCAACGGCTTGAACGGCGCCATTTCCGGCGAGCACGGCGACGGACGGTTACGCAGCCCGTACATTGCCCGTCAGTATCCGGCCATCGCCGGTTTGTTCCAGGAAGTCAAACGCCTGCTGGATCCGGCCAATCTGTTGAATCCGGAAATCAAGACCGCCGCCCCACCGGACCAGATGACCCGTAATCTTCGATACGGTGCCCGTTACCGGCGACGTCCTGCTCTGCCGGCCCACTTGCACTGGCCCGGGGGATGGGAAACGGAAATCGAAGGCTGCCATGGTTGCAGCAAGTGCACCACGGTGACCACGGCCACACGCATGTGTCCCATCTACAAATTCACCCGCCGTGAGGCGGCCGCCCCCAAGGCCAAGGCCAATGTCCTGCGGGCGCTGATTTCCGGCGCCGTGGCCGATGCTGCGATTTATGATCGTCGGTTGCAGGATGTGATCGATTACTGTGTCGGTTGCGGCAGCTGCAGCCGGGAGTGCCCATCCGAGGTCAATATTCCCAAGATGGCCATCGAGGCCCGGGCCCGCTATGTCGAGCGTTTCGGACCTTCCCTGCACAGCCAGCTGGTGACCGCCGCCGAATCCTTGGGGCGCCGAGGCGGACCGTTTTCCGGTTTGCTTAAGCCGGTTGCCAATCTGGATTTGATGCGGCGTGCGGGCCAGCGTTTCACCGGCATCAGCGCCAGGCGCCCCATCGTTACGCCTGCCCGTCATTCCCTTTTCCATCGGGTCCCCTCTGAGGCTGGTCATGGGACGCCCCGGGTGCTTTATTTTTCCGGCTGCTATGCCGGATATATGCGGCCGTCCATTGGCTTGGCCCTGGTGCGAGTCCTGGAGCGGTTGGGGATGACCGTTTTTACACCGCCCCAGCATTGCTGCGGGCTGCCGCAACTCACCAAGGGGATGGTGCCCCAGGCCCGGGAAAAAGTCCGTGACAATCTTTCGTGCTGGATGCGATTACTCGCGCGTGTGGATTATGTCGTGGTGACCTGTTCTTCATGTGGGTTGGCGTTGACAACCGATTGGCTCGATTTACTGGATCATCGGCTGGACAACCGGCAGGTCCGCCAGGTGGCGGACAAAACAATTCATTTCAGCCGCTTGATCGAGCAGTACCGGCATCGGCTGGACGCCGTTGCGGTGCCGATGCATCTGGCATATCACCAGCCCTGCCACCTCAAGATTCAGGCCGAAGCCGACAGTTCCCTGACCATGCTACAGGCCCTGCCGGACGCCACGGTCGATGCCCTTGACAGCCATTGCTGCGGTATGGCCGGCACTTGGGGGTTGGCGGATAAAAACGAAACCCTTAGCCGCCGCATTGGCAGCGACCTGATCGATCGAATCGATGCCTCCGGCGCCGACGTCGCCGTGACCGATTGTCCGACCTGTGAGATGCAGATGGCTCAGCTGGGACGTTGGTCGGTGATGCATCCGGTGGAGGTGGTGGCGAAGGGGATGGGGGGTTTGAATTTAAACCCACAAAGTGGTATTTATTAAAAAAATTCCGCTTGCCAAGCGGCTGTCAAAACCAGACGATTAGCGATTTTAGGGAGCACGCATGTCAAAACCGAAATTGAAGGCGCATCGCATCATGCGCGAGTGGTGCAAGGGCTGCGGGATCTGCGTGGCCTTTTGTCCCAAACAGGTGCTGGAGCTGGACCGCGAGGACAAGGCCGTGGCGGTGAGGCTCGAGGATTGCATCGCCTGCCGGCTGTGCGAGCTGCGCTGCCCGGATTTGGCCATTACGGTGGAGGTTGAAGAACCGGAGATGGACGAGGGACGAGGGACGAAGGGGGACGCCGCATGACCAGACAAATCAAATTCATCCAGGGTAATGAGGCCTGCGTCGAAGGGGCCTTGTACGCGGGGCTGGATTTTTTCGCCGGTTACCCGATCACGCCCTCGACGGAGATCGCCGAACAACTTTCCGTGCGGCTGCCCCAGCGGGGGGGCAAGTTCATCCAGATGGAGGATGAAATCGCCAGCATGTGTGCCATCATCGGCGCTTCGCTGACTGGCCACAAGGTGCTAACGGCCACCTCGGGTCCGGGCTTTTCGCTGAAGCAGGAGGCCCTGGGGTATGCGGTGATGGCCGAAATTCCGTGTGTGATCGTCAACGTTCAGCGGGGCGGGCCGTCCACGGGGGTGCCCACGCATGTCAGCCAGGGGGACGTGATGCAGGCGCGCTGGGGCACTCACGGGGACCACAGCATCGTGTGTCTGACGGCCTCCAACCACCAGGACGTGTTCGCCATGACCGTGGAGGCCTTCAACATCGCCGAGACCTACCGCACGCCGGTGATTCTCTTGTTCGACGAGGTGGTGGGGCACATGCGCGAGCGCCTGGAGATCCCCGAACCCGGTGAGATTCCGTTGGTGGAGCGGCTGCGCACCGCGGTGCGGGAGGGGGTGGACTACCATCCCTATCTGCCGCGCGAGGACGGGCGCCTGCCCATGAGCGACTTCGGGGACGTGCACCGGTTCAACGTGACCGGGCTGGTACACGACATGTGGGGCTTCCCCTCGGACAACCCCAAGGTCGTGCACGGCCTGCTGCGGCACCTGGTGGACAAGATCGAGAACAACGCCGGCCAGATGGCCAGGTTCAAGACCTACTATCTCGAAGACGCGGAAACGATACTGGTCAGCTATGGTTCGTCGGCGCGTTCGGCCCTGCACATCGTGGAGAGCCTGCGGCCCCGGGGAGAGCGCATCGGTCTGCTGGAACTGCAGACCCTGTGGCCCTTCCCGGCGGAGGTGGTGCGCGCCTACTGTAACGATGCCCATTACACGGTGGTGGTGGAGATGAACATGGGGCAGGTGTGTCAGATGGTCAAGCATGCGGTGCGCCATCCGGAGCGGGTGTTTCTGGCCAACCGCATCGACGGGGTGTTCATCTCGCCCACGGACATCAAACAGATCTTGCGTCTGATCAAGGGAAGGGGGGTGTAAAGATGGCCGTCCAGGATTACATCCGGCAGCGGTTTTTTCCGCATATCTGGTGCGCGGGCTGCGGTCATGGCATCGTGCTCAATGGCCTGATCCGGGCCGTGGAAAAATTGGGCATGAGCCGCAACGAGATCGTGATGGTCTCGGGCATCGGCTGCTCGTCGCGGATTTCCGGTTATGTGGATTTCCACACCCTGCACACGATCCACGGCCGGGCCCTGGCCTTTGCCACGGGGGTCAAGCTGAGCAAGCCCGAGCTGAACGTGATCGTGCCCATGGGCGACGGGGACGCCTTGTCCATCGGCGGCAACCATTTCATCCATGCGGCGCGCCGCAACATCGCCATGACGGCCATCGTGATGAACAACCGCATTTACGGGATGACCGGAGGCCAGTATTCGCCGCTTACCGGACCGGGGATGCTGGCCACCACGGCGCCCTATAGCAACATCGACCAGGGGTTTGACATCGTGGAGATGGCCAGGGCTGCGGGGGCAACCTTCGTGGCCCGCACGACCACCTACCACGTTCAGCAGATGGCCGATATCATCCGCGAGGCCATCGTGCACGAGGGGTTTGCGGTGGTAGAGGTTATGACCCAGTGCCCGACCTATTTCGGCCGCAAGAACAAGCAGGGGGGGGCGGTGGAGATGATGAAACAGATGAAGGCGATAACCACGCCCATCGGCTCCAAGGCCAAACAGGAAAACCCGTCGCTGATCGAGCGGGGCATCTTCGTTCAACTAGACAAGCCCGAGTATTGCGCGGAGTATGACCGGATCATCGAGCGGGCCGGGGGAGGAAAATAAATGGAACGATGCAGAATGGTGTTTTCCGGATCCGGCGGCCAGGGGGTGATCACGGCGGCCATCATCCTGGCCGAGGCGGCGGTGCTTCACGAAGGGCTCGAGGCGGTGCAAACCCAGGCCTACGGCGCGGCGGCCCGCGGCGGTGCGACGCGCTCGGACGTGATCATCGCCGACACGCCGATTAACTTTCCCAAGGTGATCCAGCCCAACGTGCTGGTGTGTTTGACCCAGGAGGCCTACAACACCTTCATGGGGATCATTCGTCCCGGTGGCATGCTGCTCATCGATCCGCGTTACGTGACGCCGCACCTTAAAGTCGACGCCGTGCAGCGCGAGATCCCCATGTTCGAGACGGTGATGGAGAAGATCGGCAAGCCCATCGTGTTCAACATCTGCATGCTGGGTACGATCATTGGCCTGACCGGTCTGGTGAAGCCGGAATCGATCATGCGGACCCTGGAAACGCGGATCCCGTCCGATTTTCTGGAGATGAACAGAAAGGCCCTGGACCTGGGCCTGGCGCTGGGACAAAACGCATAAAACTGCCGACTCGGGAGGTGCATCATGCAGAAAAAAGCGATACGCCGTTCAACCATGCAGATACGGTTGGACGATGCGCTTCCAGAAAAGCCACCCTTTGAGGACGGTATCCGCAGGGCTCCGGACCGGGGATTTCGCCTCACCAGGAGTCAGACCCAAACGGCCCTGAACAACGCCTTGCGATATATTCCCCGACGGCATCACGAAAAGTTGATCCCCGAGTTTTTGGAGGAGCTGACGACCCGTGGTAGAATCTATGGCTATCGGTTCAGGCCGCCGGGGCAAATCAAGGCCAAGTCCATCGGCGCATACCAGGGCAACTGTTTGGCCGGCAAGGCCGTCCAGCTCATGATCGACAACAATCTGGATTTTGATGTCGCCCTCTACCCATACGAGTTGGTGACCTATGGAGAAACCGGCAGCGTCTGCCAAAACTGGATGCAATTTCGCCTGATCAAAAAATATCTGGAAGCCATGACCGACGCACAGACCCTGGTGATGCAATCCGGTCATCCGCTGGGTCTTTTCAAATCATCCCCCGACAGTCCTCGGGTGATCATCACCAACGGGCTCATGGTGGGGGTGTACGACAATCTGGAGGATTGGGAAATCGCCGCTCAGATGGGTGTCTCTAATTATGGGCAAATGACAGCCGGCGGATGGATGTATATCGGTCCCCAGGGGATCGTTCATGGCACGTATAACACCCTGCTCAATGCGGGACGCAAAACCTGCGATGTGCCTGAAGACGGCAATCTGGCCGGCCTTCTGTTTGTGTCCTCCGGTCTGGGCGGCATGAGCGGTGCCCAGCCCAAGGCCGCAAAAATTGCCGGTGCCGTATCCCTCATCGCCGAGGTGGATAGGTCAAGGATCCGAACCCGGCATCGGCAGGGATGGGTGGATCGGGTCACCGCCGACCTCGATGAGGCCCTCGCTTTGGCCGCCGACGCCGTTCACCATCAAGCCGCCACGTCCATCGCCTTTCACGGCAATATCGTGGACCTGCTTGAACACCTGGTAAAGACGCATTTCAAGGTGGACCTGCTCTCCGACCAGACATCTTGCCACGTGGTCTATGATGGCGGATATTGTCCTCAGGGGATTACCTTCGAGGAACGAACCCGCCTGTTGGCCGAGGACCGACGAACCTTCAGGGTGCTTGTCGATCGAAGCTTGCGCCGTCACTACGCATTGATCCAGGCGATAACGAAACAAGGGACCTTCTTTTTTGATTACGGCAATGCCTTCTTAAAGGCGGTGTTCGATTCCGGGATTACCGAGGTCGCCAAGAATGGCCTGGACGCTAAGGACGGCTTCGTGTTCCCATCCTATTTCGAAGATATCATGGGGCCGATTTTCGATTACGGCTACGGCCCCTTCCGATGGGTTTGCCTTAGCGGAGAAAAGGACGACCTGCTGAAAACCGATCGCGCCGCCATGGCATGCATCGACCCCCATCGTCGTCCGGAGGACCGGGATAATTACCGCTGGATCCGCGACGCCGAGGCCAACAACCTGGTGGTGGGCAGCCAAGCCCGGATTCTCTATCAGGATGCCGTTGGCCGGACCACGATCGCATTGCGATTCAACGACATGGTCAGAAGAAAAGACGTCGGTCCCATCATGCTGGGAAGAGACCACCACGATCCGGGGGGAACGGATTCGCCCTTTCGGGAGACCGCCAACATCAGGGATGGCAGCAATGTCTGCGCCGATATGGCCACCCATTGTTTCGCCGGCAACGCGGCCCGTGGCATGTCGCTGGTCGCGTTGCACAATGGTGGTGGCACGGGTATTGGAAAGGCGATAAACGGTGGGTTCGGCCTGGTTTTGGACGGCAGTGAGCGTGTGGATCGGATCATCCGCTCGGCCATGTCCTGGGATGTGATGGGGGGCGTGGCGCGTCGCAATTGGGCCCAGAACCCGAATGCCATGGACGTCGCCATCGCCCATAACCAGAATAATCCAAACGGTGACCAGATAACCATTCCCTATGTTGCCGATAAGGCCCACATCGATGCGGCGGTGTCCGAGTGGTTCGAGGATGCAACCAAAAGATGAAAGAATGGTGACCCCTTGCAGAAGATCGTCGAATGCGTCCCCAATTTTTCTGAAGGCAACAACCGGGAAACCATCCAGGCCATCGCCCGAGCCATCGAAGAGACGCCGGGTTGCACCCTCTTGGACGTGAAGCCGGGCAAGTCCACCAATCGGACGGTATACACTTTCGTGGGTGATCCGGATGCCGTGGTCCAAGGCGCGTTGAACAGTGCTCGCGTGGCCTGGCAAATGATCGACATGCGTGTCCACAAGGGGGCGCATCCCCGCATGGGCGCCATGGACGTATGTCCGTTTATTCCCGTGGCCAACATCAGCATGCAAGACTGCGTGGAGATCGCCAAGACATTCGGCCGGACGGTCGCCGAATCCCTGGGCGTGCCCATTTTTCTTTACGCGGAGGCTGCCGAAAAGGCCTATCGCAAGACCCTGCCGCAGGTCCGCCAAGGGGAATACGAACGCTTGGCCGAACGCCTCAAGGATGAGAAATGGACGCCCGATTTCGGACCGGCGGAATTCGTTCCCCGGTGGGGGGCCACGGTGACCGGGGCCCGGTCGTTTCTGATCGCCTATAATGTCAACATTCTGGGTACCCGCAATCAGGCCCACCGGATCGCCCTGAATCTGAGGGAAGCCGGCCGCGGCCCCGATCAACCCGGTCGACTCAAGGCCGTCAAGGGCATGGGCTGGTTCGTGGACGAGTACAACCTGGCTCAAGTGACGGTAAACCTCACCGACTACCGGATCACACCCCTGCATACCTTGTTCGAGGCGGTCAAGATGGAGGCCGCGGCGCTGAATGTCGGTGTCGCCGGTTCCGAGATCGTCGGCCTGGTGCCCCTGGAATCGATTCTCATGGCCGCCGACCATTACATCGATAAGGAGGGGCTGTTCATTCTCGATGAGGACCAGAAGGTCCGCCTGACCGTGGAGCGGTTGGGTCTGAACAGCGTGGCGCCCTTCGACCCCCGTGAGAAGATCGTCGAATACCGTGTCGTCCAGAAACCCGATGCCCCCTTGGCCGGCATGACCGTGAAAGGGTTCGTGGAGGCGGTGGCCTCCCGTTCGTCGGCCCCGGGTGGTGGATCGGTGGCGGCTGCCATCGCCGCCATGGGCGCCGGTTTGGGCGCCATGGTAGGCAAGCTTACCTACGGCGTGCGCAAATTCGAATCCGTGGACGCCCAGATGCGCAAAAGCATCCCTCCCTTGCATGACGCCGTGGCCCGACTGATTCCCATGATCGATGCCGACACGACGGCCTTTAACGATTTTATGGATGCCTTGCGTCTGCCGAAAAAAACCGCGGTCGAACAAACGGTGCGTGCCGACCGCATGCAAGCCGGGTTGAAAAAGGCCATCCACGTCCCCTTGACGACCATGAAAATCGCCGACGGGGTCTGGGACGCCCTTTACGACGTGGCCCGGCATGGCAATCCGGCATCGCGTTCCGATGTGGCGGTGGGCGCCAAGGCGCTGGAAACAGGAATCTGGGGGGCATATCGAAACGTGATGATCAATATGGCGGGTATTACCGACGCCGCTTTCAAAAAAGCGGTGCATGCAGAGGCGTCGGCCCTCCTCGATCGCGCCAAAAAAGAATGCGTCCGTGTTTTAAAGATCCTCGAGCGAGATAATAACCAGGAGAATGATGATGGACGCCCGACCGGTACCCCCTCCGATTGATCGCCTCTGGCTCGACTGCCGGGCGGCCACCATGGCCGACAGCACGCCCTACGGCATCATCGAACCGGCGGCCATCGCGGTGAAAGACGGTCATATTGTCTGGATCGGTCCGCAACGGCAGTTGCCCCCCCATGTGGCCGCAAACGCCAAATCGGTGAATCGTCTGAACGGTAAGTGGGTAACACCGGGATTGATCGATTGCCACACCCATCTCGTCTATGCCGGCAACCGGGCCCGGGAATTTGAAATGCGGCTTAACGGCGCGACCTATGAGGAAATCGCCAGGGGCGGCGGTGGGATCATGAGCACGGTCAACGCCGTCCGCTCGGCGACGCAAGAGGAATTATACCGGGCCTCCGCACCTCGTTTGCAAGCCTTGCAGGCCGAAGGCGTGACGTCGGTGGAAATCAAATCCGGGTACGGATTGGATACGGCCAATGAACGCAAAATGCTTGAAGTCATCCGCCGTTTGGGACAGGAATTCAAGGTCACCGTCAGCCCTACATTTTTGGGAGCCCATACCCTGCCACCCGAATACGCAGGCCGCGCCGACGAATACGTGAGACTGGTCACCGAAGAAATGATCCCCGCATTTGCAGCGGCGCACCTGGCCAGTGCCGTCGATGTCTTTTGCGAGCGAATTGCCTTTACCCGGGCTCAAACGGAAACCATCTTCAGTACCGCGACACGGCATGGGCTCAGGGTCAAACTGCACGCGGAACAACTCAGCGATCAAGATGGGTGCACGCTGGCGGCAAGATACAATGCCCTCAGCGCCGATCATTTGGAATTTGCCAGCCCGGCTGGTGTGTCGGCCATGGCCGATGCGGGAACCGTGGCGGTCCTGCTGCCCGGTGCGTTCTATTTTCTAAAGGAAACCCATCAGCCGCCCATTGATCGCTTCCGACGCGCAGGCATTCCCATGGCATTGGCAACGGATTGCAATCCCGGGACCAGTCCAACCACCTCGCCGCTGTTGATGATGAATCTGGCCTGCATCCTATTCGGATTGACACCTGCGGAAGCGCTGGCCGGATTCACCATTCATGCCGCCAAGGCATTGGGTATGGAAATGACGGTGGGTAGCCTGGAGATCGGCAAAATGGCCGACTTTGCCATCTGGGAAGTCGATCAACTGGCCGAATTGGCATATGCCATGGGGGGGCGCCCCTGTCGGTCGGTGGTCAAACGCGGCGCAATCGTGTTTTGATCTCTTAGATCCAATGAAAGTACTGCATCATGCCCAATGAACCGTCGAATGATCCCCGCGCCATTCCACCTGTGACGTCACCGGCCGCCGGAATCTATATTCATGTGCCTTTTTGTGTGGCAAAATGTCCATACTGTGATTTTTATTCCGTCACTTCTCTCAACCTGATTCCCGATTACCTCGAGGCCTTGCTGATCGAAATCAATCGATGCGATGTGGCTGTTCCAACCGCGGATACGGTCTACTTTGGCGGTGGCACGCCGTCCACGCTGTCGCCACGGCAGATCGAAAGCATCTTCGATGGCCTTCATGATCGTTTTTCCATCGATTCGGCCGCGGAAATTACCCTCGAGATGAATCCGGGCACGGTTGATCCGCAAAGACTCGCCGATTATCGATCGGCAGGCATCAACCGACTCAACATCGGCCTCCAGTCCTTTAGTGATCTGAATCTGCGCTGGTTGGGCCGAATTCACGATGCGCGTCAAGGCCGGGATTCTTTCAGATGGGCCAGACAAAGCGGTTTCGATAACATCGGACTCGACCTGATTTACGGGCTCCCCGGGCAAACCGAAAAACAATGGGGTGCGGAGTTATCTGCAGCAGTCGATCTGGGTGCAGAGCATCTGTCTTGTTATACATTGACCGTGGAACCGGGCACGCCGCTGGGCAGGAAAGCTGGCCGTAAGAAGATCGCACCTTTAAATGAGGAATTGATCGGCGCACTCTTTTCATTGACCAGAGAATTTCTCGAACACCATGGCTATCGCCAGTACGAGGTCTCCAATTATGCTCGCGTTTCCCCTGCGGATACGATCGATTACCGATCACGGCACAACCGCAAGTATTGGACCCTGGCCCCTTATTTGGGGTTCGGGCCGGCGGCCCACAGTTTCATGGACAACCGGCGTTGGTGGAACAAGCGTTCCTTGAAAGCCTACGTGGCGGCCATCGCATCGCACCAATCACCCCTTTCCGAAATGGAAACCCTTAGCCGTGAACAGCAGATGATGGAGACTATTTATTTGAGCCTTCGTCAGACCGAAGGGATCGATACGATCGCTTTTGAGTCCCGGTTCGACTTGAATTTCTATCGATGGCATGAGCACGAAATCGCCCTTTTACTGAATGAGGAGTTGATCGAAATCCATCATCAATGGATCCGGACCACTGCCCGAGGGATGCGATTTCTCGATCAAGTCATCGACCGGCTGACGGACTGAGTTTAAACTGGTCACCAAAAGCCGTAAAATGGAGAGGACGAAAAGATCAACCATGATCCGATGGGGACTGTGCTGCATTTTCGTCGAGGCGGCCATAAAATTCAGGAGAACGACGGCAGCCCATCAGGCAAAATATCCTGTCGATCGACAGCGCCGGAATCTCGCGGACCTTTGCCTGCACAACGCCCGGTCCCTGCAACAGGCCCTTGCCTACTGCCGGGATGCGGGGATCGGTGCGTTTCGCATCAACAGCCAGATCCTGCCCCTGATCACCCATCCCCGGCAGGGCTATCGGATCGACGATCTGCCCGACAACCGAAAAATCGTCGATGCCTATCGTCAATGCGGTGAGTATGCCAAACGATACGATATTCGCACCAGTTTTCACCCGGACCAGTTCGTGGTGATCGCCTCACCGCGCGCGGACGTGCGTCGAAAGTCGCTCGAAGAGTTGGTCTACCAGGCCATGGTCGCCGATTGGGTGGGGGCCGATGTGATCAATATCCACGCCGGTGGCGCCTACGGAGATAAACAGACGAGCCTGAAAAGGCTGGCCGACACGATCCTTGCATTGCCCGCTTCCGTTCTTTCCCGTCTCACCCTGGAGAACGACGACCGAACCTACACACCGGCCGATCTTCTGCCGGTGTGCCGGGAAACGGGCGTTCCCCTGGCCTATGATGTGCACCATCATCGTTGCCTGCCCGATGACCAGGCCGTGGATACGGCTACCCGCGCGGCCCTCGACACCTGGGATCGGGAGCCCCTGTTTCACGTCTCCTCGCCCCTGGAACGGCAGGGGCCGCAAACGGACCGACGCCACGCCGATTATGTGGATGTGGACGACGTTCCGACCTCATGGCAATCACTGGATATCACCGTAGACGTTGAGGCCAAGGCCAAAGAACTGGCTGTGGAAAAATTGAAAAAAGATCTGGCAGCCCGGTCATAGGTAGATAGAGGCGTTATGATCGTTGGGACCGCTCACGGTTCACCGTTCACCGATTACCAAAAACCGAATCACCCCCCTCACCCCGTCTCTGTTATCACGCCGGGCTACTTACCGATCACCGACAATTCAATTGCTTTGACGATGTGGATCTAACGTAGGTTCAAAATGCGGTTACCCTGATTGGGTAAAGAAAACCGTTGACACCCAAAAAGGAACAAGATAGATAATTCGAACATAAATAGTATACCAAAATAAATAGCTATCCGTTGGTAGTGAAGGCGCTTGGGAACCAACGAGAACCGTTGGTCCATGCGCCTTTTTTTGTTTTTGCAATTTGGTCACTGAACAAAGGAGAATTGGATTGAATCCAGGTTATGAATGTGTATGCCGTCACAGCGCGGGCAATCTGCATGTCGATCTTTTTGGAGAGTTCAACGGCAGGTGCGTCTGGGAATTGTTTAAACTTCTGAGGCAACACGGCGGATCAAAACGGGTATTTGTCAATACCGCCGGCATTCGACAGCTGGCGGGGGACGGGGTGCAGTTGTTTCGTTCGTGCATGACCCGTCGTCGACTGCAGCACGATTGGCTCTATTTCAATGGAATCCAGCTTGGCGGAAAGCCCTTTGCCGTCTTTGCTCCCGGCGACAGCAGTTATGAGAATTTTTGCGGGTCGGTGGACATGTTGGAAGAAAAGATGACCGAAATGGGCGGTAAGTTGGTGACCGACGGCCTCAGGGCCGACGGGGACCCGGGGGATTACAAAGAGGAAATTGCCTCCTGGACCACTTCCATCAGCGGTTCGGTTTAGGTTCAGCCCTCCACCACCTGAACGCGTCGGCATTCAGGTGATAACCGGCAACCCGGATCCATCCTTCGGGATCCGGGTTGCTTTGGTAACTTCTGCCATGACCCTGGCTGGATGCCGGCTTCGTCAACTATTCTAAGGGGACATGCAAAACGGCGACAGGATTTCCCAGATAATTCTCGCCCTCGCATCCGTATTTTGCGTAATTGCGGTGAAACCGGTCATCATACAGGATGAACAGCGGGCCTCTTCGCGTTTCATAGCCGTTCAATTCGATCCAGATCATTCGAATGTACAGAACTATGCGGGCTGCGGCCGAGTGGTTTCTTTTCATGAATTCGATCTGCACATACCGCCCTTCGGGCAGGGTGATTTCGGCATAATCGTCGCCGTGGATGCCGGCTTTATTCTCCGCAGCGACATAATAATCAAAATCCTGGCCGTTTTCATGGAGGTCAAATATGCAATACATATTCCGGTCGTCATCCTGCCTGAGTTCGTGCAGCTTATCGTTGTCATAGATATCATGATAAAAAGGAGGGATGTCTTTCTTTTTCTGATTGCCTTTGAAGGTCGTCGTGATCCGATATCCAATGCATTGTTTCTTCTCGAACTCGACCACCTTGGGTGGGGTTACCATGTTTTTGCGTATGATGCGTCTGACCAGGGGCTCGACTATCTGCTTGACGATTCTCATTTGCTTTATCCTTTCATGATGTTGGCAATATGATCATGGCCCGGTGGCCTTGAAATAGAGCAAAGCGCCATTTTCAACAGGGATGGTTTCAAAGTCAAAACCATGCATTTCAAATTGCTTGGCCAACGCCTTCTCAGACAGTAAGGTTCCCCGGATGGTGGATTGCCCTTTGTTTCGTTCCGGCACGGGAACGCAACAAATAAACTCAGCCGTTGGCGCAGCTACGCGTTTAACCTCTTTGATAACGCTTTTTATGTCGCCAAAGAAGTTGAGTGAGAGAATACAAAGTATGATATCAAACTGATTTTTATCAAAGGGAAGGTCATCCGCACGCGTGACATAAAATTGGGCATCCGCAAAGGCGGCATCCCGAAATCGCTTTACGGCTTTTTTTAAAAGGCCTTGGCTGATATCGGTTCCTGTATATTGATTCCGGTTGGGCAGGAAATTGACGGCACCGCCGGTGCCTGTGGCCAGTTCGAGGACACGCTTCCCATGAAGCCCTTGTAATGTTTGGCCAAGAATCTGATAATGCAGGCCCATATCGCCACCAAATTTTTTGGGAAAGATAGAGCGCTGCATGATGACATCATATAAAAATGAAAACGCATCGCCAAGCCAGGGCTTATATGTCGACAATTTGCCGTCATCTTTGAGGATATAGTGCAATCCGTCCTTTTTGATGACCTGAATTTCATTTTTTAGCATTTCAAAATCCTGTGGCATCATTTGATCATGAAAATCATATTTTGAGATTTTTTTAATTGGGTGTGTGTTGTTTTAAATAAGAAACGCGCATATCTAAATCGATTATGAGCATAAGGGCAAGAAAAAAATACAAGTAGTGCGAACACCCGTTAGAGTAGAAAACGTGGTGGACAAGAGAGGCTTCAGATTAATGCGCAATCTGTTTTATCCTTGACAAAATAGTTAAGAAGCTGTACTAAGAGGCCATGGATACCAAAGAAGACCTGATCAAACATGCCGTTCAAGGGCTTTTGCGTATTGCCCACTTATATGCGCGAATCGAGGCGATGCCGATTCCCGTGGATGATGACAATACGATTTCCACCCGGGAGGCGCACACCATTCAGGCAATCGGTGAGGGGGATGCCGTCAATGTCACCCAGGTGGCCAGCCATTTCGGGATTACCAAGAGCGCGGCCTCACAACTGGTTGCAAAGCTGGAGAAAAGAGGGTTTCTGCACAAGCGGCCGGCCGCCCACAGCAACAAAGAATTCGAGCTTTCCTTAACGGAACTGGGGGAATGCGCCTTTCGTGCCCACGAGCACTTCCATGGCAAGGATTTTGTCGAACTGGTGAATAGCTTGAGTGCATTCCCCATCTCGCAAATCGCAACCCTGTCGGTGTTGATGGAAACCCTGGGCGGGGTAATGGAAAAGCGGCTGTCCCGGCATTCCAAAGACTGATTTTTTAAGCGGTGTGGTTAACGTTTAGCGGTTATATCACGCTATCGCACTGAAAAAAGGGGATCTTGAACCGTTGATCACGCGCGGGATTTTTTTTGGCTTAATAGTTAAGTAACTTAACTAAATATCGCAAGGAGTGTAGATGAAGACATTAAAAACCACTTTAATCGATTTCTCGATCAACCACTATCGCCTGGCTACCCTTGCAATGGTGATGTTTACCATCGCCATGAGTCTTTTTTTCCCATGGATCCAAGTGGATACAGACCCCGAGAACATGCTCCCCAAAGACGATCCGCAGCGTGTTTTTCACAATGCGGCCAAAAAAGCGTTCACTCTCAGTGAAACCGTTGTGGTCGGCATTGTAAACGAGCACGATCCGGACGGGGTGTTCAACCCGGAGACATTGCATCGCGTTTACGAATTGACCGAATTCGCGAAAACGCTTCGCTGGTCAGATGAAAACCAACCTGATCAATTTTCCGGCGTCATAGAGGTCGATATGCTCGGGCCATCCCTGGTGGACCACATGAGCCAGGGGGGACCTGGAGAAATCAGATTCGAATGGCTCATACCCGAACCGCCGGAAACCCGGGAAGCGGCCCGGGTCATCCGAGACAAGGCCTTTTCCAATCCCATGCTAAAAGGGCGGCTGTTCTCGGAGGACGGCAAGGTGATCTGCATTTACCTGCCGTTGACGGACAAGCATTTGAGTTATCGTATCAATGAAGAACTGAACAAGAAGATACAGCAGTTGGGTGGAGAGGAAACCTATCATATCGCCGGTGTGCCGGTGGCGGAAGTCGCCATTGGCGTGGAAATGTTCTCTCAGATGGCCGTGGGCTCCCCTTTGGCCATGGCGGTGATTTTCGCTTTATTGGTGTTGTTTTTCCAGAAATGGCGGTTGGTCATCCTCCCGATGATCATCGCCATGTTTTCTGTTATGTCAACCATGGGGTTGATGATTGCCCTCGGCTTTCAGGTTCACATCTTAAGCTCGATGATCCCAATCTTTTTGATGTGTATCGGCACGGTGAGTTCCATCCACATTCTATCTGAATTTTTTGATGTCTACACCGATGATAGAGGGCGTAAAGAAACCATACGGACGGTCATGGACACACTATATGTGCCGATACTTTACACCTCGCTGACCACCGCCGCCGGTTTTGCTTCCCTGGTTTTTACACCCATCCCTCCGGCACAGGTTTTCGGTGCCTTTCTGAGCATCGGAGTCATGATTGCCTGGCTGTATACGGTCATTTTTGTGCCGGCGTATGTCATGATGATTCCCAAGCGGAAACTGAAAAATTTCGGCATGTCCGCTGTGCAAAAAGAGAAGGACGGCCTGCTGACCAAAACCCTGAGGGCCACCGGACGGCTGACTTTCAATCATCCCAAGGGACTGTTGGGCTTGATAACCATCCTTGTGGGTGTGGCCATTTGGGGAACCATGCAAATCCATGTCAATGACAACTATGCCAAGCGTTTTGTTGACAGCCACCCCATTCGCCAGGCCGATATCGCGTTGAACCGTCATTTGGAAGGAACCTATACGGCCTATCTAATACTGCAGGCACAAAAAGCGGATTGTTTCAATCACGATATTATCGAAACATTCTCCTCAGGATTGATGGCCTATGCCGAAAGCATTCAATCCGAGTTCAACAATGCACCGAAACTCGCTATGGGGATTGCCCATCATGCAATGGAAATGGATGGTCACATCCAATCCAGGGATGCCTTCCTCGATGCAATGGAAAGGGAAGTGGACCGGCGAGCTCAAACGGCGTCGGACGAAGATTTCTACGCCTACGAGGAGCTATATGCATACATTGGCGTGGAAAAAGAAAAAATGAAACCCTTCAAGCGTCCGGAGATGCTGGCATACATGGCTGGATTGCAGAAACATATGGAAGCAACGGGGCTGGTTGGGAAAACGACTTCAGTGGTGGATGCTGTTCGCAAAGTCAATCAGGAAATGATTGACGGGAGGCCGGAGAACTACCGTATCCCAGAGAAACTGCAGGGCATTGCCGAATGCTATTTGCAATATCAGCAGGGGCATCGGCCCAATGATCTGTGGCACATGGTTACACCGGATTATTTGCAGGCCAATATGTGGATGCAGTTGAAAAGCGGAGACAGCAGCGCCATGAAGTCTGCCGTCAATGCGGTTGATGCCTATTTCAAGAAAAATCCACCGCTGTTTCAAATAACCCATCGCTGGGCCGGGCTTCATTATATCAACCTGGTGTTGCAGGAAAAGTTGATTCCCACCATGCTGCGTTCGTTTATCGGGAGCTTTGCGGTGGTTTTCGTCATGATGGCTTTCCTGTTCCGTTCCTTGCGCTGGGGCCTGTTGTGCATGGTGCCACTGACCATAACCATTTTAACCATATACGGAATCATCGGCATTTCAGGCAAGGATTATGATTTGCCGGTTGCCGTTCTGGGCGTTCTGGCGCTGGGGATGGCGGTGGACTTTGCCATTCACTTTTTGCAGCGCGGCCGCGTCTATTATGGCACAGCCGGATCGTGGAGAGAAACCTATGGTCGCATGTTTGGCGAACCAGCCCGGGCGATCAGCCGTAATGTGCTGGTCATCGCCATCGGTTTTCTCCCCCTTTTGATTGGACCTATTGTCCCCTACAAGACTATGGGCACCATGCTGTTTGCCATCATGACGTTTTCCGGCGTGATCACCCTGCTGGTGCTTCCGTCAATACTGACAACCGCGGAAAAGTGGTTTTTCAGAAAAAAGGAACAAGAAAAAATCTCTTCGACATCAGGCGTAAATTGCAAAACCGCGCTTGAAAACTCACACAAATGAAAACCAATGGAGGTAATTGATGAAACGAAATTTTTGGATTCTGTTGGGAGGCGTGCTGTTGATTACCGGTGTCGCCATGGCAGAAACCGCGACGCCGTCCGCCGATGAAATCATCAAGAAAGCAAACCATATGGCACTTTACCAAGGGGCGGACACAAAGGGAAAGGTCTCCATGGTGATTACCGACAAACAGGGACGGGTGCGCAAACGGGCATTCAACAGCCTCCGCAAAAATGATGACGATTTGGACCGCAATCAAAAGTACTACACCTTTTTTCAGACGCCGGCAGACGTGCGCAAAATGGCGTTTATGGTGCACAAGCATGCGGATATCGAAAAAGATGATGACCGGTGGCTCTATATGCCCAGCCTTGATCTGGTCAAGCGGATTGCCGCAAGCGATAAACGGACCAGCTTTGTGGGATCGGACTTTCTATACGAGGATATTTCCGGCCGCAGTCCGGTGGACGATCACCATGAATTGATCGAGACGACCGAGAAATATTATGTGATCAAAAATACACCGAAGAAGCCGGAAAGTGTTGAATTCGCATACTATACCGCTCACATCGATAAAAAAAGCTTCATTCCGATGAAGATCGAATTCTACAAAGAAGACAACCGGCCGTACCGGATAATCGAATCGCTGCAAGTGGATGACATCAAGGCCGAGGAAAACGGCAAACCGGTGACCTACCCGACCGTTACCGTTTCCATTGCCAAAGACCTGGAAAGTGGCAGTACGACGAAGATGGCTTATTCCGATGTTTGCTACAATATCGGCATTGACGACAAGATTTTTTCCGAACGTTATCTGAGAAGACCGCCAAGGGATGTGATGCGATGATACGGATTTTGAGACTTTGGGGTTTAGTATTGGGCCTGGCCATGATGCTGGCCATTGTCCCGGTCCAGGCCGCCGATGAAAAAAAGAACGCGGTGCTGGATTCGTTCGCCCCGGTGGAAGTTCACGGATTTATAGAATTGCGTGGCGGAATACGGACCCAGGATGATCCTCACGAAAAGGATATATCTGTAATGGAAACCCGGCTTCAGGCAGACCTTTATACATACACGGATTGGGCGGAGTTTAAATTCAAGGGGGATGTGTGGGCCGACGGCGTCACTGAAAAAGGGGATGGCGATGTCCGCGAGGCTTGGTTCTTCTCGCGTCCATGCGATTTTTTAGATCTCAAGGTCGGCCGCCAGGTCCTGACCTGGGGGACAGGGGACCTAGTTTTCCTCAATGACATGTTTCCCAAGGATTGGCAATCGTATTTCATCGGGCGCGACAGCGAATACCTGAAAGCACCCTCGGATGCCGCGAAGGTCAGTCTTTTCAGCGAGCTGGCAAACATCGACCTGGTATACACCCCGCAGTTCGACCCCGACCGCTATATCACCGGCGAGTATATCTCCTATTGGGATGCAGTCGCGGCCAGTTATGCGGGGCAGGACGACATCATCCACGCCGACAAACCCGACCGGTGGTTCGAGGATGACGAACTGGCGGTTCGTTTGTACCGGAATATCAGTAATTATGAACTGGCTTTGTATGGGTATTGGGGATTCTGGAAACAGCCCAGCGGGCAAACCGTTTCGGCAACGCCAATCTTCCCCAAGCTTAACGTTTATGGCGCCAGTATCAGGGGGCAGGTGGCCGGGGGCATCGGCAATCTGGAACTGGCCTATTATGATTCGGTCGATGATGCCAGCGGCGGCGATCTGCTGATCGATAACTCGGAAATGCGTTATGTTGTGGGTTACACGCGTGACCTGGCCATGGATCTGAACGCCAGCCTTCAGTATTACGTGGAGCAATTGCTGGATTACGGGGCCTATGAGGAGAGTCTGAGCGGCATCCCGATCCGGGACGAGTTCAGGCATGTCATTACCCTGCAACTCACCCAATTGCTGATGAACCAGACCCTTGAGCTGTCGCTGTCCGGCTATTACTCTCCCAGCGATAAAGACGCCTATCTGCGTCCCAAAATCAGCTATGATCTCACCGACAGCATCATTCTGGAAACTGGCGCCAACATTTTCATAGGGGCAGCGGAGCATACCTTTTTCGGTCAGTTTGAAAAGAATACCAATATCTATGCGGCCGTCCGGTACAGTTTGTAAGAGCCTGTTTGAAAAGCCCGTCTAAGGCCTCGCTACCTGCGTTGGAAAATGGCTCAAAATGCTCACATAATACATATATGCTCCGCTTTCGAGCCGTTTCCCGCCTTGTTATCGGGCCTGATCCAGACTTTTCAAACAGGCTCGGATTTTACTTAAATTTCCAAACCGGAGAATAAGCATGGTGCAAATTAAAAACCAACCCAATAATCATCAACAAGGCTCCGGCAGGGGACCGAGCAGCTTTTGGATGCACGATTCAAAAGTTGTTTTTGATGCCCTGGCCCTGAAACCGGGAGAGACCGTTATCGACCTTGGCTGCGGGCCGGGTGATTATTCACTGGCCGCGGCCCGAATCGTGGGCCCTTCGGGCAAGGTCACTGCACTGGACAAATGGCAATATCTCATCGACGGGGTACTGGATAAGGCGACTTATGAGGGATTGGATAACATCACCGCTATGGCCGCGGACATCACAGAAATCTTGCCGGTTGAAGACCGTTCCGTTGATCTTTGTCTGTTGTCCACGGTCCTGCATATTTTCGGCCTTTCGGTGGTGGAAAAAACACTTTTCAAGGAGATTCGCCGCATTCTGAAGCCGTTGGGCCGCCTGGCCATCATCGAGAGCAAGAAGGAGGACCAACCGTGCGGGCCACCGAAGCATCTTCGCATTTCTCCCCAGGAACTGGAGACATCGTTAAGTCCACTGGGTTATCGCAAGATCGATTATCGGGATCTTGGATACACCTACTTGATTCAATTTCATCCCAAAAGAACAATCCCATAGCTTGAACTCGCGGGATGGACGGCCTCACTTTTCCTTTTCGCAAGCCCGGAAATTTTCAGCGATTGTCTGTGAGTAATCAAATAGTTTGGCAATGGTTTTCATCGGAATATACATGCGTGTGATATTGTCAGCATCGAATAATTGTTCGAAGCCATATTTTGAATAAAATTGTTCCGCCTTTCTATTCAGGCAATCAACAATCACCGCATATGCGCGCATCCGTTGATTGATGTCCCATAGATATTCAAGTGCCTTGATCAGGGTTATTTTGCCCAATCCTTGACCTTGGTAATGCCGAAGCACACTCATTTGACCGATTAGAAATACAGGAACCGGATAAAAAGGCAGTTTTTTGGCAAGTTTTTCGGGTAATGTTTTTCTGCGAATCGAACTCGGCGCAATCGTATAGAATGCACAGATTGGATATTTGCCGTTCGTTCCCGGCGCGGAAGCGGAAAGCACCATTGTTTTGCTTATTCCCACTTTCATATGTCTGGCTGCTTTTGTTTGAACGAACGTATTTATTGCAGACTCACCGCAATCAAAGGAAAGTCTATCGTGAACGGTTTTGTTCAATTCAACAAATTCATCAGACCAGCTCATTTAATGCCTTGCGTTCTTGTGTACACTGCAGCATCCCTCAACGCCTTGTTGGGCTTCTTTGTCCCTGCACAAGCACGCATAAAACGATCGAAAATATCATTTTCTACGACCATGCCTTCATGTTGTGCAATCACTTTTGAAGCATTTTCATCGATAAGGCTTACAATATATTCCGTTATACTTTTTAACCCGAGCAAGGCGGATGCTTTTTCAGCTTTTGCCTTTAATTCTTGATTGACTCTCATGTCTATACGGGCATTCATCATGATTGATTCTCCCATTATTTGCTATTTTCATTATTGTAGCCGCAATATCTCCAGCTGTCAATATGTACGGATTTTTTACGTACAAATAAAGATTAGCCTTGTAGGTTGGGTTGAGGAACGAAACCCAACAAAACCAATAACGTTTGCTCAGTCCGTTCACAGTTAGGAAGAAATCCTTCCCTGGATTATTTTGAAACGTCATGGGAATGGAAAGGGCCGGCCGAGGAAGCAATCGAGGACATCGTTTGTTTTATCGAGATGCAGGGGGGCACGGCAAATCAGGAGCGGGTTAAAAAGACAGTCGCCCGTCATGAGCGGGATGGCATGATTTGCCACACCACCCATGTCGAGGAAGGGATTTTGGTGTGGCAGGCGGAATAGACAATTTGTAGGCGTTCACAGGGCACCTCATCTGCTTTGTTCCCGGGAAAAGAATATGGTCCCATCGAGGAAAAGGCTCAGTTTATAAATTGAACACCGAATCGATGCCATACTCCAGTTCAAAATAGCGCCATTTCGGCCTCAATATTTGAGCGCCTGATAGCCACGAGTGTTGGTATCTGCTCTTCTAAACACATAAAAGCATAAATGTCCCCATGATATCCCTGAGGTGGTTCGGGGCTGGAGACAGCCCCCGGCTACCCGATCCCCCCTATGATTTTCAACAATCTTCTTGACTTGACCATTTTATTTGACTAATTTTAATAAAAGGAGGTGGTCATATGAAGACAATGGCTATCAGCGAATTTAAAGCACATGCACTTAAGGTCCTAAACGAGGTCGCCCAATCTCAAGAAACCATTCTCATCACCAAAAGAGGCAAACCCCTTGCTCAAGTCCTTCCTTATCGCAAACCTGAAGCCAGGACTAAACCAGGCAAGCTTGCGGACGCTTTTGTTTTCGAAAAGGATATCGTAACACCACTAGGTAAAGAAATGTGGGAAGCTTCTCAATGAAATACCTACTCGATACACATACCTGGGTTTGGTGGAATATGCGCCCCCAAAATTTGTCGCCAAAAGTCGTCAAGCTGATTGAAAATGAAGATGAATTTGATGAACTTCTTTTGTCTGCAATTTCACCCTGGGAATTCAGCAAGCTTTTAGAAAAAGGGAGACTTGGGATTTCATACAGCCCGGAGGAATGGATCAAGGTTGCTTTGGATATGCCAAAGCTTAGATTCGTCCATCTTACACCGATGATAGCCTATCGTTCGACCGTGCTTCCAAAGCCTTTCCATGACGATCCGGCAGACCAAATAATTGTAGCTACTGCGAGAGAAGAAAATGCTACAATTCTTACAAAAGATAAAAGAATATTAAAATATCAACATGTTCAAACATTTTGGTAGATCCGATTGGTGTAAGATTCCATTATACTTCAACAAAATGTCCACTTCCGCGCCGCTATACGCTCTCCAGTGGTAGAAATTAGGTTTGGGGGTCAATAGTGCTGCCTGTTTTTTCAATTCAGCGGCCACGGCGGTTTCAAACAAGGCACCCCAGAGGGGATGCCCCCCAATGACAGTCGGCGTGGGAATCGCCTGGGCCTGGCAGGCAAGCCCGGTATCTGCGATCTTATTTCCTCTCGTATTATATCCCCCCTTTTAAAAGAACGATCCCATAGCTTGAACGCGCAGGATGGGCGGCATCGCCCTCCCTTTTCGCCAGCCCGGAAATTTTCAGGAGATGATTCATGTTTATGCCATAGCCCGATACGGAGGGCCGAGCGAAACCCGGATTTCGACAGGTGCCGTCTCCGCTCAACACCCGGCAATGGGTGTGGTCGTAACAGAAGAGATTCTTGCATGAGCCTCCGGCAAATCCTTCGGCCATGAGAAATCCTTTTTCTATTGCCGCTGATTCCAACTGTGCGGCGATGAAATGGAGAAGCTGGCCGGTTTCCCGGCGGTGGTCGGAATACGTCCTGCCCGGCGACGCCTCGATTTCAAAAATAAGGACAACGGATATTTGTTTGAGATACTGCCTCAACCATTCCGGCCCTTTTACGTGTGGCGGACATGTTGGAGAGAGCCCGTAGTTTGGGCATCTGGCTTCCCGGCACAGATTCGCCAACTCGTCTTCGACCAGAATATCTTGGGCATCGACTATCGTCGCCGCATTGGCCCCCAGGCTTATGGCCAATGCGACAAGTTCGGCCAGGCGGCTTCGGAGGGCGGGCTGATTCGACTCATTCATGTTTGGATCCAGTATCGCAGCAGGTTAAAAGGTTGCATCAGTCAGATGGTTTTGGATACGCTAAAACCGACATTTAATTCTCGACATACTCTCGCGTACGAATCTCACATAAGATATGACGGAAAAAAAGAAAAAAACGCCTGCGATTTCAGAAAGAATATTTTTAATGTCCTAATGGGAAATAATGGGGACAGCCATTATTTCATGCGTTCCTCCTTCCACAACGATGGTAGGGCTCCAAAATCCCACGAATCGTATAAAAGCATGGTCGTTATAATTTCGCGACCCAGTTTCACCCAGTTTCGAATTTTCAACCGGGCAACACGGGGCCGGCGCGGGCGAAGGGTCGATGTCAGCGGTGGGCGATGGCCATACTGCCGGATGCCAAGCGGATCATGACAAATCCCATGGCACGGCATGATCGGATTCGGACAACTGGGTCATTCTTTCACAAGCCTCGTAGGTTGGGTTGAGGAACAAAACCCAACAAATTTTCTGATCGTTTACAGGGTGCTGCAAATGCGCGGCGCCGGGCACGCCGACGATCTTGTCGACCTTCAAGTGCCCGGGAAAAAAGCGCATGGGGTACCCTGTGAACGCTTACAAAAATCTTATTTCCTCTCGTATCATGTTCCCCCTTTTAAAAGAACGATCCCATAGCTTGAACTTGTGGGATGGGTGGCATCGCCCTACCTTTTCACCGCATTGCGGACAATGCTGCTCAACGGGGATGACTGTTAGCGTTCGATCCAGGCCAGGGCATTTCAATGAATCGTTAAGGCCGGTAGAAATAAAAAAATCCCCAATGTTTATGGTCATGGTTCACTTTGATGTCTGACAACTGGACAAGCTGATTGAAATAGCATAGGATCAACATGGAAATCTATTGATAGGAGGATCCATGATTGATCTGAAAAACAGTTTCAACACATTTGACAGCCAGCCGTTATCATCGGAAATGAGGTGTTTTCATAATGAAACCAGATCGAAACTCAAAGGCTCTGAACGCCGAAAATTCATGGCTGGCGTGGTTCGGATGATGGGTAAAGGCGGTCAATTTCGAGCCGAGCGGGAACTGGGCTGGGACCGAAAAACCATCAGAAAAGGACAGCGAGAGTTAACTTCCGGTATCGACTGTCTCGATAATTATGGCGGTCGAGGTAGGGACAGTGTCGAGCAATCGTTGCCGAATTTGCTTGACGACATCAAACAAATAGTCAGCCCAGTAAGCCAATGCGATCCCACCTTTTGTACGACGAAACTGTATTCCCCTCTTACGGCAAAGGAGGTCCGCCGCCGTTTGATTGAATCCGGAAAATACACAGATGACCAATTGCCAACCATACGGACAATCAACACCAAGCTCAACCAACTGGGGTTCCGTTTAAAAAAGGTGTCAAAATGCAAGCCGAAAAAAAAATTGTAGAGACAGACGCAATTTTCGCACATGTCCACATAGCGAATCGGATCGCGGACGAATCCGAGGGAATTGTGCGCATTTCCATGGACGCCAAGGCAAACGTGAATATCGGCCCTTTCTCGCGTGGCGGCTACAGTCGCATCTCAGTCAATGCGTATGATCATGATTTTAAACCTGATGCTGTACTCAAACCCTTTGGACTTTTCTTCCCTGCCCTCGACGAGACGTATCTGTATTTTACCGAAAGTAATATAACCGCAGATTTCATTGTGGATTCCTTGGAGGATCTGTGGCCGATGATAAATGCCAGATTCAAGCCTCATACGATCGTAATCAATATGGACAATGGTCCGGAAAACCACAGCCGTCGCACCCAGTTCATGAAAAGGTTGGTTGATTTTGCGATTAAAAATGAAGTCAGTCTCAGCCTAGTTTATTACCCTCCCTATCACAGCAAATACAACCCGGTGGAAAGGGTATGGGGCGTACTTGAAAACCACTGGAAAGGTCAGTTGCTAGACAGCGTTGAGAAGACATTAGGCCTTGCCAGAACCATGACATATAATGGGATAAATCCTGTAGTAAAATTCGTAACCGGTTCATATGAAAAAGGAGTCAAGTTGACGCAAAAAGCAATGGAGCACATTGAGGGTATGATCGAACGGATGCCTGGTATCGGGAAATGGGCCGTTGATATTCCTTTTTATTAAAGCCTATCTTTTTTGGGATTTATTTTTTTCCAGCAACCTAACAGGTCCCTGTAAAGCGGGATCGATCGACGAAGGTTTCGACCAGGCACAAATCATGGCCATAGCGCGTGGACCAATCCGACCGCAACCGCCTGAGACAAGCACCCAGAATGAAACTGGCCAAGTTGGCAACGCGAACCCAGGGTAGAATCAAAAAGCGGGTGTTGTTGGTCAACAGCTTCAGATTCCCTTGGCGTGTAGCCGCGTTCCAACCGATGTAACGGTCTCGTGGGGTTGTTTTCCAGGCCGCCGATCCGAAAAGAAGGCCGGCCAACGGCCGTTTGTAGCGATCATAGACCATATACTTCATGTGTTCACCGACGTGCCCCCGACACCCTAAATAATGGTAGCGATCCATCAGACAATGAAACAGATGATCAAAGTCCGAACGGCGATTGACCATGACGATTTCGATAGGCCGAAGAATGTCAAGCCCCCCCTCGATAGGGTCGCGACGATGAGGAATGTCAGGTATATGCCGGGAATGATTTCCTGGTCGCAACGGTGGTGGCAACACAATGAACTGTCGTTGTTCGAGCTTTCGCAACATCGAACGGCAGGCGATATCCTTGAGCTGACCTTTATCGGTACGCCAATTCCACATTCGGCATAGTTCAATGGATAAATGGGTACGGTGCCAATCCGGATTGTCGGCCATCAGCCGACGAATCATTTCAATATCTTCGGAAGATAATTCGCGCCCTTGAATGGTCATGCTCTCACTCATGGGCGACACTTTACAAAAACTCGCGTTTAGAGTTCAGCTTTATTTTTTCAAAGAGCGAGAAAATTTATACAATTACGACGGATAGTGAATTTGCCCCAATTTGGGTTTACACCCCTTGTTAACCTGTTAGCAACTGCTACCTTAACAGTTTAGATAGTGTTTAGGATCTTTGGGGGAAAGAATGATCCGACAAGATTGTTCATCAGTCCATGGGCAGCAACGCATAGCCCCGGGCCTGATAGGCGACGATGGAGACATAGCCGTTCTGTACCAAATCGACGCCGGGTAGAAGATCAGCCGGGTCGATATGGCGAGCCCGGGCTGCAATGGCGCATTGTTCCAAGCGGATACCGTTTCGTTGAAACTGTGCCACTATCTGCCGAATCGCTTTTTTGACGTCCATTTGCTGAGCCGGCACATACAGATTGTCCCGGGTAATGTATCGGCTGGCCTCACCGCGAAAAGCGACGACGATCGTAGGCGTGACCTTGGCATCCAGCAGTTGACTATATGTCTCGTCGATAAGTTCAAGCCTTGTCAGCAGCAGATCAGGTGCTCCGACATTGACATCGCAGATGATATTGACCGATTTCAAGTCTGCTATGGCAACGCGATTGTCCGGACTTCCTGCAAAGAGCAGAGACGGCAATAAGACGAAAAGTGCGATCAGAAACGATTTCATGGCAGCCTCCTTTGGCCCAAAAAAGGGCCTGCTGTGGCGTGATGTCGATATATTTGAATGGGGTAAAAATAAGACCGTCATAGCGCCATCGTCAAGCCATGCCTGCGTGCCGTCTTCCCGTTTAAGACAGATCCGTCGTAACCGTTCACCGAGTACCGCATCACCCGAAAATGTGCCTGTTGAAATGGCACTTTAGAATTGTTACTGTGCGTGAATTGATTCATTTTGATGAGATCTAAAAAAAGGACTTTTCTCGAATGTCACGTATCAGTAATCCCATGGAAATATACAAATTGTTGAACGGTTCTAACTGTAGAGAATGTAATGAAAAAGCCTGCCTGGCCTTTGCAGTGGCCGTGTTTAAAGGGAAAAAGCCGATCCATGCGTGTCCGTATTTGGATCAAGAAGTGATCGATCGGTATGGAGGGGCAGTTGAAAAACCCAATACCATCGATGAATATAAAGCGGAAGCCATTGAACGGCTAAAACAAAAGATATCTTCGATCGATCTTTCCGAAGCGGCGAAACGGTTAGGCGTCCGGTTTGCAGGCAATAAACTGACCCTTAAAATTTTGGGTAAGGATTTCAGTGTCGATACCCAGGGATATATATCGTCGGAAGTTCATATCAATGCCTATATGGCCGTACCAGTATTGAATTATATCCTGAGCGGATCGGGAACATCTCCGAGCGGGACTTGGATTACATTTCGGGAGTTGAATGGCGGGCCTTCCCGATATGCTCATTTCCAGCAATGTTGTGAAAAGCCATTGAAACAGGTTGCCGATACTTATACGGATCTTTTTAAAGATATGCTGGAAATTTTCGATGGAAAACAAATTGTCAGTCATATTGATTCAGATGTTTCCATTGTTTTGCATCCCTTGCCGCGGCTTCCCATCATGGTTTGCTACTGGAAGCCGGAAGATGGCCTTGAGTCTGATCTTTACATTTATTTTGATTCCACATCCGATGATAATCTTGACATTGAGTCCATCTATACACTTTGTGAAGGATTGGCTTTGATGTTTAAGAAGATCGCTTTGCGGCATGGCACTAGTTAGGGTTCAGGAAAAAAAACTGGTGTTAAAATGATCAGGGGTTACTGCGGTGTCATGCCGGCATAGATTAATCCGTTATGCCTTAGAAAAGATGATAAAACATAAATGATAGAAAGAAACTTCGACATACCTTTTATTTCGAATATCGCGCTCCCTGAAAAACAGATACAGCAGAATTATCGTCCGATAATTGCAGTTCATAAATGGTTCGCAAGGCGCCCAGGAACATTGTTTCGAGGTTTGCTTTTGTCTGAATTCCTGGACAGCCCCTTACAGGAAGTGTTTTACAAGGCAAACAATCTTATAGGTCGCCATGTAGCCGACCCCTTTATGGTATTGTAGTCAAAGGTTTTGGAAGGGCCGAAAAACAACAGGTTAGTTGGAGTAATCACAGCTTTCGTCGAAAACGATTGGAGCCACAATATCTGGTAGGTTGGGCTAATTTTCGAAAGGACAAGGAGAAGTTTACCATTGGGTATTGTTGAGCTGTTCAACTGTTTCAATTGTTGTGTATAGGAAAATTATTCTTGGGTCGAGCCTTTTGACTTATCCAACACTTGTTTAATTTTTTGTGAAAGCTCAGAAATATTATATGGTTTTTGAATGAACCCGTTGCAGCCTCTACGCAAAATTTTGTCTGCATGGCCGTTGATGGCATATCCGCTAGATAAAATAACCGGTATGTCCGGCTGAATCTGGCGAATACAATCGAATGTTGCGCCGCCGTCCATTTCCGGGAGAATCATGTCAAGAATCACAAGATTGATTTCTTCCCCCATGTCCGTGATCATCTTGACGGCTTCCTGACCTCCCATGCAGACCTCGACGCGATAGCCCAGCCGCTCCAGCATGGCCTGGGCGACATCGATGATCAACGCCTCATCGTCAACCAGAAGGATGGTCGCAGATCCCTTGACGATGTCCTCTTCCGTGGCTACATCTCCAATCGCGTCTTTGTCCGATAACGGCAGATAAATGTTGAATGTGGTTCCGTGACCCACTTCGCTGTATACCGTAATTATGCCGCCATGATTCTTGATGATTCCGAAAGCCGAGGCCAACCCCAAACCGGTGCCGCGGCCCTTCTCCTTGGTTGTGAAAAACGGGTCGAAAATTTGCATGCGGACGGTTTCACTCATGCCGGTGCCGGTATCCGTTATTGACACTTTGACATAGCGCCCCGGTTCTGTCTGGTGAGCCTTGCAGGACGTCTCATCCATCGTGACGATCGTTGTTTCCAGATAGAGATCGCCACCATTGGAGGGCATTGCCTGCCAAGCGTTGATATACATGTTCAGGAGCACCTGTTCGATCTGTCCCCTGTCCGCCTCCACCACCAGGGGCGATACCTGGCATTTGGTATGGATACGGATTTCTTTTTTTGTTCGGCCGAACATGGCGGAACTGCCTTGCACCAATTGATTCATGTCGACGGGTTTGACTTCGTATTTGCCGCCCCTGGCAAGTCCAAGCAGTTGCTGGGTGAGGTTTGTCGCGCTGCGGATGTATTCCTCGATGGCATTAATTTGCTCCCGATGAGGGTTGGATGGATCCAGGTCCATTGAAATCAGAGAGGTGCGACCCTGAATGCCCATGAGCAGATTGTTAAAATCGTGTGCAATCCCGCCTGCAAGCGTGCCGATCGCCTCGAATCTCTGTATCTGCTGGAGTTTTGTCGCAATCAGTTTGTTTTCGGAAATATCACGGGTGATGGATATGATGTGCGGTATGCCTTTCAAGGAGATTACTCTGGCCGACATCAATCCGGTAAGGACGCTGCCGTCTTTTCTTCTGAATTGCGCTTCCAGGTTCTCGTAATAGCCATTTTTCTGAAGACCTTGAACCAACTTTTGACGGTCTGCGGGATCATGCCATATGTTTAATTCTATGGAAGTCTTGCCAATAACCTCTTCACGGGTGTATCCGGTCGCCCGGGTGAAACCGTCATTTATATCTACGTATAGGCCGTCGTCAAGACGATTGATGTTGACTGCATCTGGGCTGGCGCTAAAGGTCAGGCGGAATTTTTCCTCGCTTTCCCGCAGTGTGACTTCAGCTATCTTGCGGTCGGAGGTGTCGCGGGTCACGGCCAGGATTTCAACGGGTTTGCCGTCCTTATCTCGTAAAAAGGAGAAACTGACCTCCATCCAGGCTGTAGAGCCGTCCTTCCTGTATTCTTCCAACTCCAGGATGCGCGTTCTATGGGGATCAGCGGTTCCACTGGCCTCCAGTAAAATCTCTTTTTCGAATACGGCAAGGGCCGTCTGCATGGATTCAGGGGTTAAAACCTGTTCAAGGGTCTGAGCCATGGCCTCTTCAACGCTGAATCCACGGAGACGCATGCTTGCCGGACTGACGTAGGTAAAGTGCAGATTCATATCCAGGACCGATATCAAATCAGCGGTGTTTTCCGCGATCAAACGATATTTTGATTCGCTTTCCCGCAATGCTCTTTCTACCAATTTACGTTCTGTTATATCTACATGGGTTCCCACCATCCGAATGGCATTGCCGTTTTTGTCGAAGAAGACGTCCGCTCTTGAAAGGATATCCACCCAATGGCCATATTTGTGCTTCATTTTAATTTCTATCTCAAAACGATCACGCTTTCTACTGATCAACTCCTGCTGCATTTTCCAGGATCGTTCTATATCTTCGGGGGCCATCAGTTGTTCCCAAATTGAAAAATCGTTGCCCAATTCATCGTAATCATAGCCCAGCATGCTTTTCCAGGCCGGTGAATAATAAATTTCGTTAGTCATCAAATTCCAATCCCACAAACCATCACGGGTGGCATTCATCGCCAGATCGAATCGCTGCTCGCTTTCTTGCAAGGATTCCGAGTAATCTTCGTGAAGCTTTCGATAAACCATCAAAATGGGAATGGCGAGTAGCAAAAAGAAAAAGAAAGTCGCAATCGATTTCAGCAAATTTTTATTCAGCATTTCTTTTACATAGCTTATGTCATAATCAACACAGGCGAGATATTGGACGCCGTTTGGAGATTTTTCAGGGATCATTACTGTTCGCACGGTTCCCCATTGATCAGATACTGTTTTATACGTTGGCGTTTTTTGGTCAAACGCCTTATAAAAACTCTCATCAGCACCCTCATATCGATAATAATAATACGTTCCTCTTTTTGTTTCAGGGTCGGAGGTGACATCACTCGTGATAAAAAACAAATCACCATTCTTTTTCACAATAGTGTAGGTGTATTTGAACCCGGTTTCCTTGATTAAACGAGTCAGTTTATAGGTAATACCTTTATCCTCTTCGATGGATATTGCATTAGGGTCTGTAGCTCGATCATGGAAATCTTCTGGAAAAATATACTTTAATGTCGCCGCGCTATTGTATAACTCTTTATCAATACTGGCCATTATTTCATTTTTATTGTTTTTGTAGTTCCAATATCCATAAATCGATATTGCAATCAAATATGCGAGAATCATTATAGCAAACAGTCCTTTGTTACTCTGCAGTAGCTTTCTCATTTTTTTGGGTTGTCTTTTCTTGGAAGATATATGTAAAAATATTTAACCGACTTCAGGCATAAAGTCATACTTTCCAGTATTATCCACACAAGCGGCATGTTTCAACAATAGGACTCTTATTCAAAAACGGACCAGATTCGCAATTCTGCCAAACACCTGCAATGCGCTGGAGCGCACATCAACATAGGTCGCTCAGGTTGAGATTATCATAGCATATCAGATTGTGTCGGAAATACAACATATTAGGTGGCTGCTTGGCTGATTAAACTATTTTTAGCTTGATATTGAATACACAGAGATGAGTGTGAATATCAGCCATTTTTTTTGAACATTTTTTTTGTTCGATCGTTTTAAATGTATAGATGTCAAAGTCCAGCATTATATTCATAATTAGTGTCCGTCCATAAATTGGTCTTTTCAGCGGCGTGCAGAGAAGTAAAAACGGGGCAACGAAGGGAAGAACTTCTCCAAGGCACTGCAGACTGAAAAAAGCAGGCAAATATGGACATATGCTCTATAAAAGAGCTCCTCTGGGCGCACCTTTCCCCTCGTTATCGATAACCGGCTTTTTCCTGGCTGCGCAGCTAAGCAGCAGCCAATTGCTTTCGCGCGATTGTCAGCAGGTTGGCCGCAACCACTGACGAAAGCACATAACTTTTGAAAGCACGAAAACCTTTCCAGGTGCACCGGGTCAAGCCGAAACTGCGTTTGAGCCAGGATATGCCCGATTCGATCCCGGCGCGGAATTGGCGAAGCTTTTTATACACATAATGACTGCGACACATGTCGGTTTCTTTAAGACCTCGCTTTTTGGCAAAGCAGACATCTCTGATCCCTTTGGCTTTGGCAATGCGCAGATTACCTTTGGATGCAAAGCCACCGTCCAGGGCTACTTTCAGTGGGTAACGTCCATAGACCTGATTCTGGCGGTCCAGCATCTGTTCAACCAGTGTACTGTCTGCGGGATTGCCCTCGAGAATGACACAATCAAGGATAAGGTTCGAGGCTCCCCCGGTCAGGCAAATCTTATGACCATAATGGTTTTCCCGGCGGTCTTTGATGATGATGTCGGTATGGTCTTCGAAAATTGAAAACACCTTTTGGTCGGCCGGCACGCTTTCGCCTTGAATAACCCGGCGGTAAGTCTGGTCGTAGACCTGACGGGCCAGATCACCATAATGTTTAATGGCGTCCAGTAAGCCGAGCAATTCAAAATTAGCGGTGCAGCGTCTGCTTATAATTTCCTCGGCTTTGATCGCGTAGCCGATGGTCTTTTTGGTGACCTTGAGAAGGTCTTTATACGGGGACAGTCGTTGTTTCTCCCCATTGGCGTATTGGATGGCGGTCATCCGCTTTTTCGCACGGCGACGGTGATCCGTGAAAATGATTTTGATTCTGAAGTCATCCCGGAGTTGGGTCAACAACCGCGTAAGCACACGCACTGAGTCGTACAACTGCATGGAATCACATGGCAGGTGGATGTTGCTCTCGACGACGGTACAATCAACCCGGGTCTTTCGGCCTTTTTCAATGTTGTTGTCTTTTGCATATGCCAACAGGTCCAGGGAGATCAGCTCCCAAGTCCCCGGACGGATCCTTTTGATATTTTCATTCAGGGCAGATTTCTTGAAACCCTTATCGAAAATACCAATTCTGCAAAATCGTCTGAGCGATCTGGAGTCAGAGATATGAAATGCCAAATCTTCATAGGTGAAGTTGAAAAGCTTCATCACGATCGCGGCCCGGGTTACCTGCTCGGCGCTCATCCCATTAGCACCGGTTCGGTGACGTTCTACCTTCAGATTACCGTTGAGATCTTGCAGAACATGATCGTAAATGGTAGAAGTATCGTCAAGGATGTTGCTGATCATCTCCAGCTCTATTTCTTTGGGATGACCTGTGGGAAGATCGATCAGCGGCATTTGTTTTTGTTGTTTTTCGCGCATTTTGTGTTGACCCTTTTTCTTGTTTATGTAGTTTTTTTAAGTGTTTGGCAAAATACTTTATACTACACATGGTGAGAAAATTCCAGCACAAAATGCGCTTTTTTTATTTATTCCAGTTACTTATTTTCGTGGATGGACACTAATTAGAGAGGAGAAGAAGAACATGGTTAGAAGAAAATTAAAACAATGGCACTATATCTCGACTTTAATCGTTATCATCATCTTCGTTACCAGCGGTTATAGTGCGGCAAATCCCGTAATAACCACCTCGACCATTGATAACGGTGGGGATAAAGACTTTAACTTCTACGATACAGGATCTAACGGTGATATATCTATCGACGATGGCGACACCCTGCACGTTATTTATCTGGATGCCGAAAATGATACTGTGAAATATGCTCGTAAGGCACCAACAGAAACCAAGTGGGATATTAGTGTGGTAGACGATATTAATGCGGAGACGGATATTGGCAGCTTTGTCAATGACGTAGATTATTTTTTCAATTCATCGATCACAGTGGATACAGACGGGAATCTGCATATTCTATACATGTATGAAATCGATGAGCAGGAATATAATACAAAGGTTAAATATGGATATTATGACGGGACATGGCATCTGCAGGAAATTGATAAGCTGGATGAGAGCACAGGCGACTATGGCACGAAAATCATGATACGCCCAAATGGCGAAATTCATATGCTATACGGATCGCGAAACCTTCACCATGGCATCATTGATGGAACTACCCTTTCGGTGCAAAATAACATTCACTTCCTTCGCGAGGGGTGGGATGCCTGTATCAAAAATGATATAATTTATTATGTGGACGGGTACTGGTTATTTGCTCGACTGCACATCGGCATCTATACCGAAGAAGCGTGGATATGGAGCCAGGTTGACTTAAATACTGCTATAACAGAACCAAGCATCGATATCGATTCGTCGGGCAACATCCACGTTGTGGGTCACAATTACCTTAAACATGTAGAAATCCATCCCGATCTCTCATTTGACCAGATAAACATCGATCCGGCTTGGGGGGCTGGCGTCTATTCGGATATTGTCAACAACGATGACGACATCCTCCAGATTTTATACACCTATAAACCCATGGGCGGACTAACAGAACTCTGTTTTTCGTATTGGGATCCGGCCGCCAATACCAGCTGGATGAAAATAGTGGAAAGCGAGGGTACCTTTCGTGCCCTGGCCGTTGTGTTGGATTCGAATCAGAATGTTCAAGGCATTTATTACGACAAAACCCGCGGGGACCTGAAACATATCTTAGTAAATTATTCCGGAATTCACGACTGGCAAGTCACCACTACCACCCAAGGCAAAGGCACCATTAACCTTGATCCAGCCGGTGGCACTTATGATGATGGCACATCGGTCACAATGACCGCAATACCGAGTGACGGCTACCAGTTTGATTACTGGGAGGGAGATGCTTCCACCACCACAAACCCACTGACCATTACCATTGATGGTGACATTCAAGTGAGTGCGGTATTCGTTAAAGAAGAAGATGATGACGATGACGATGGCGGTGGGGGGGGCGGCGGTTGTTTTATAAGCAATTTATTCTAATTCTACTTTTTCACATTAATGTCACAGGCCATGCCCACCTCAATGCCCTTAAGGTCTATCAGCCAAGAAATCCGCGCGTTGGAGGGTAATACCAATGCGTGGAAGACCATTTCGAGGAACTGTAACGGATATGAAGGAGGGGAAAATCACCAACACCGTCATCGAAAACATGATGTCATGGCATCGCAGCGGATTTCACGTCCATATCGGCGAAAGGATTTGGCCGGAGAATGAGCAAGGCTTGGAAAATCTGGCCAGATACATCATCCAGGCTTGTTTCTAATCCTACAATGCCACCGTGAATATAAAGGATGAAAAGGGCCTTACGGCACCGGACTATGCAAAGATGGATCAAAGCGTTGCCATTCCGTATTTGTTGCAGGCCAGTAAAAAACAGAAGCAAGCAAAAGAAAAATTCAAAGTCAAAAAGGAGAGCCGAGGGAAGTGTTTTAAAATTGTATTAATAGCAGCAATGGTCATGTTCGCCTTATCTGGTTTCGGCTGCAGTGCCCACCAACATGTTGCTAAGATGGATACCAGCTACAAAGTATCTGAAACGCCCCGACGCAATGAAACCTGTTATGTATTGGCACCGGAGGATGCAAGAGAAAACCCGTACGAAATGAATGATTTTGGAAGAGCCTGGGGATATTCCATAGACTCAAATCTTCAAAATAAAATCAATTTTTCTTCTGAAAAACCTCTGTCTTCTAATTTGGGGGCATTAATAATGGGTGCACTTCAATCCATGGGATATGATGCGGTGTTGATAAATAAGAAAGATGAAGTTAGCAATCCGGAATCAAATTCCAAAATAATCGCTGCCTACATCGACAGATTTTGGATTAATGTGTCGTCTACATGGTTTGGTCTTCGAATCTATCAAACGGATATTTGTATCCGAATGGAAGTCAACCAAGCGGGTTCATCGGCCCTTCCTAAACAAGTCAGAATCGAAATATTTTATAAAGATTACAGAAGTGCTAATTGGAAAAAAACCATCATTAAGAAAACCGAAGAGGTCTTATCCGTAAATATCGAACGATTAAAAGAAATTATATTGGCAAAACTTGAGAACGAAATTTAATGACATTTTCCGGCATTTATTCCGAAATTTGAGCATGAACGACCAATGGGCTTTGTGTCAAAGCCGGCCCTTAATCGAGCCAATGATCAATAGATTGTATTTCGAGGATTTAATTTCTCATCCAACAAAGAAATTGGGCAAAATAAGTAATTTTCAAACAGCCTCTAAGCTGGTATGGCAGGTCTTTCATTGATATATTATATCTAAATCAAAACCAAGGTCGTTGTTATGGCCAAGTCGTTCTACACAGCAAGTTTGTTGGGCCTCGAGTGCATCAGGCGTCTTTACCGGTTTTACCTCATCCATTCAAGGAGGCTGCCTGATGCCTCCCATAATGAATCGGCCCAGAGCTTATTCTATATTTCAGGTTGTCCAGCCCTCCGGGTCCACCGCCTCGGTGTTCGTCGGGAAGATATGAAAAAGATGATCCTTGCAACAAGAGGAAAGGTGTTCACTGCAAAAACATTGCAACGACTTGTTGAATGTACTCGATTGAAAGAGTTCAAAGCCAAGTAGGGCGTCAAAACAAAAAGATCCTGGAGAACTTTGTTTTTAAAATACTCTGCCCGTGTCCGTCGCGTAAGCAGATATGAACGCTGAAAAGCGGTCGCTAATCTGCCGTTTCCGTTGGATTGACATCTTTTTGATGCTTTCGATACAACGCGCGAAACTGATGATAGGTCATCCCGAGAAGCCGGGCGGCTTGCTTTTGATTGAAATTGGCTTTGATTAGCGCATTTTTCAATAATCGCACCTTCAAATCGTCAACGGCTTGGTCGAGTGGTTTACCGAGATTAATATCTGCAGTTACCGGTTGGGCGGAGATGTCCGGCTCCTGAGCCTGGCGGCCTGGTTGGTCCGCCGCTGCCGCTGGTGCATATGGATTCTTGAACGGATTGAAAACGATGGTGCGGATGACTGGGGTGTCTGATTGATAAACCGCCCGCTCCACCACGTTTTTCAGTTCACGAATATTTCCTGGCCATGGATAGGCCTTGAGTGTTGCCAGGGCCTGTCGACTGAACCGGGGAAGATCCTCCCATCCGATTTCAAATGCCATGCGGGCGGCGAAATGATTGGCCAGGAGCGCGATGTCTCCTTTTCGCTCGCGCAGCGGCGGGATATACAACACTTCGAATGAAAGCCGGTCCAGAAGATCTTGCATGAATTGTCCATTGACGGCCTTGGCGGGCAAATCGACATTGGTGGCGGCAATGATCCGCACATCCACATGACGGGATGTCGAACCGCCGACCCGTTCAAAGGTTTGGTACTCCACCACCCGTAAAATTTTTTCCTGGGCTTCGAGAGGAATGTTGCCGATCTCATCCAGAAACAGACTGCCTTGATCCGCCATTTCAAATCTTCCCACGCGCTGACGGTTTGCTCCGGTAAACGCGCCTCTTTCATGTCCGAATAATTCCGATTCAATCAAAGATGGGGGCAGGGCGGAACAGTTGATGGTTACGAATGGATGTTGCCAGCGCATGGATAAAAAATGAAAGCGCGACGCCGCCAGTTCTTTCCCCGATCCGCGTTCACCAATGACCAGAACCGGACGGTTGATGGGGGCAATTTTCGATATCTTCTCCTGGAACGACAGAAATACCTCCGATTGGCCTAAGGCCTCGATGAGTTCCTGGCGAGGCAGGGGCGGTGATGAAGCATTCATGGTTAATATCCACTATTTTTGGTTGATTCAGTTAAAATATGGTCGATATTGCCACTTTTATTTTGGATGTGTCAATTGAAAAATTTTTTAACTATTTGATTTTGCATCTAAAGATTGATTTGGCACAATTGGTGCGAGGTTGTAGCCAAACAGGTTAGTCAGATAAATCATGCAAGGAGGACACCATGGGCATTTTTACAAGGTTCAGAGATATCGTCAGCGCCAACATCAATTCCATGCTTGACCGTGCGGAAGATCCTGAAAAGATGATTCGCTTGATGATCCGCGAAATGGAAGATACACTGGTCGAAATTAAATCTTCGTGTGCCGGAATGATGGCCAACCGGAAAACGGTTGAGCGCCAACTCAATGCGGTTAGGGATCGGGAAACGGGCTGGAATGACAAGGCCGCCCTTGCCGTAAAAAAAGGACGGGATGATTTGGCCAGGGAGGCCCTGGTCGAAAAGCGCCGGTATTCGATAAAAGTGCAATCCCTGGAAGCCGAACTGGTCGAATTCAATGCGTTGGTGGAGAAATACAAGTCCGATATCTTCGAGCTGGAAGATAAACTGCGATCGGCGCGCGAAAAACAACGTCTATTGGTTCAACGGCATATTCACGCCCAAAAGAAAATTCGTGCAGAGCAAGAGATCCGGCGAATGGACAGTGAGGAGGCAATACTGAGATTCAACCAATTTGAAAACCGGATCGAACGGCTCGAGTCCGAAGCGGATCTGGTAAATGTCGGCAAAAAAACAACGCTCGAGGACCGGTTCGATCATCTGATGGCCGACGAGGAAATTGAAAACGAACTGGCCGCACTAAAATCTCAGAATAAACCCAATCAACCCGAAACGCCTGAATAATATTGCAACAGGAGAGAGAAAACCGTCATGGAGCAAGTGCTTATCGTGGCCATCGTATTTGGTAGCATCATTATTGCACTGGCGATCATTCCGGTGACAATCCTTTTTGTCATAAAAATAATAAGGGTAAGCGTTTCTAAAGGCGGCCGGACACCGGCCGATGAGGAAGCCAAGATGATACAGGAAATCTATCATGGCCTTACCCAAATGGAAGCGCGTGTGGAGGCGTTGGAGACGCTTCTCTTAGAGAAAGAAAAAAAGGAAATGTAACAAAATGAAACCCTATCGTGAAAAAAGCTATTCCGGGAACGCACCCTACCACCGTGCTGGCCGTTTTGAAAAAGGACTGTATCGATCCCGAAACGGGGTGATCTTGGGTGTTTTCAAGGGATTGTCCGATTACTTTGATTTCTCGGTTTTCTGGTTGAGGGCAATTGGAATCATTGTTTTCATTTTCAGCGGATTCTGGCCGATCGTGGTGCTATACCTGTTAGCTGCGATAACCATGAAGCAGGAACCGGTAATTCCCTTGGAGAGTTTCGAAGAACAGGAATTTTATGACAGTTATACCCACTCGCGGAAAGGATCGGTCTATCGCATGAAACGACGGTTTGAAAATTTAAATCGCCGCATTCAGCGCATGGAAGATGTGGTAACCGATAAGGAATTTGACTGGGAGCAACGTCTAAATTCCTGATTTGAAAAATATCCATGGATGATCCTGATCCTTCGGGGCGATATTTTAATGGTTTTTTATGAGTAACAATCTGCTATAAACGAACAAAACATTCAGGTTACGATTGAAAAGAAAGACACCCAAAATGGAAACGCTGAAAACAAAATATGGAGTAATACCGGGATATCAGAACCTGGAAACGCATGCATCCGGAAACCCCGCATCCCTGGTTTTTACCGAACGGGTTGAAATTGAAACACCCGTCGGCGTCATTGTTCCCCAATATTCCGTAGACGATCATGGCCGAAAGATAGTGAAGCCGGTTTACTTTTATGACAACGGAAATATCAGAAAAGCGCCGCTTCAGGATGCGGCGGCCATTGAAACAAAATACGGGAAATTAACCGCTGAACTCGTCATGTTTTATGATGATGAATTATTGAAAAAACTTTTTCCCCTGAATGGCAAGCTAAGCGGTTACTGGGGAGAAAAAGACGAGTACCGGCTGGCTGAGGACCTTGAGCTGCAACTGCCCTGTGGGACACTGAATGCCAAGGTAATTAATATCGCTTTTTATAAAAACGGTAATATTAAAAGCATAACGCTCTGGCCGCAAGAGACGTTTGAGGCAAAAACACCCGCGGGAATAATGCGTGTCAGAATTGGGATCGCATTTTATGAGGACGGTTCTGTAAAATCAGCTGAACCGGCTGAGCCTTACGATATTGAAACAAAAATTGGCAAAATAGTGGCCTATGATAATGATCCCGAAGGCATCATGGGGGATATCAACTCTCTGCGGTTTGACAGGGAAGGCGATGTGACATCGCTGAGTACCACCGATAATGCCATAATCGTCAAAAGCGTAACCGGTGAAACGGTAATATATGCCCCTTCTGAAAAGGAAAGCCTTTGCTCTGAGCAGGTAACCATAGCCATTCCGCTTCAAATTGAATTTATTAATGGAACGGTCCGGTTTAACAAAAGCGCTTCCGATGTGTACGATCTCGCGGAATTTTCATTTGAAGTCATCAAATATGAAAAAAAAGTAGCCGATCCCCGTTATGAGTGCGGTTAATTTTTTTGTAAGCGTTCAACGGGCGCCGCATCTGCTTCATTCCCGGGTACTTGACTAAACTGAGGTGAGGGTAATGCTGCCCGATACCCAATTTTACTATCGTCATTGTTGCAAGCGTCCACAAAGGGATGCGCCAAGCGTTTCAACCACCCGTCTTCAAAGAGAAATTTAAGATTCCGATTTCGTATTGTTACGCTAAAGAAATGATCCGATAAACAGCACCAATCCAAGGATGGTAATGCCGGCCGCCCCGCCCAGGGCGAGAAGGGTGTAGGCTGCAGTGAACAGCCGCCGGTTGCCTTCCACCAAAACCAGAAAACGCTGTTTGAGGATGATGGTCAAGATGGCGAACAGGCCGGTGGTAAAGGACATGCCGGCGGCGATAAATACCATGGCCCCCAGACCGGCAGGCAGGATGCCCAGGGTCAGTGAGAAGAGCAGGATCATTGCCGCGCCAGGGCAGGGGACGATGCCCACGGCCAGGGCGGCGACAACAAGGCTTTTATTGTCCGAGAGGGCCGGACAGCTGTCCGGGCGGTAAATCATTTTGGCGCCTAAATGCTTAATCGTATTTCCGGCCAGAAACATTCCCAGCCCAGAGAGCAGCCCATAGCTGATACGCTCCAGCACCACGGCGGCGTTTTCCAGAGTCATGGCCCCGGATGTTTTCAGCAAGAGGGCGCCCACGAGAATCAGGACGGTTCCGCTCAGCACATGAATAAGCATGGTCAGGCCGCTCAGCAGCAGTCCCCGTTTGATGGTTCCCGGACGGTTGAGAAAATAGGCGCAGGCGTAAACCTTGCCGTGGCCCGGACCAAACGCATGAACCATGCCGTAAAGTAGAGAGAAGAGCATGAACATCCGAAACGCGTGACCAAAGGGCTGCTGCTGGATGGCTTCGGCCAGGCGGACCATGTTTTGCCGGATGGCATACTGCACCGTGACGATTTTTTGCATGGCCGGCTGAAGAAATGCCGGATAGCGGACGGCCAGCTTTTTATCGGGTGAATGATCGGTTCGCTTCGCGGAGATGAATGGATTGCGGGCTGCCTGGGCCGGAAAGTCATCCACCCATGGCATGCACAGTCCGATAGTCACAATCAGCATGAGAACGGTGAGATAACGCATTGTCATTTGGGTTCAAAGGCCAAAACAGCGGTTTGCGGAATTATTTGATTGTGAAAATAGGCCATGTCGGCTGCGTCCGCCATCTGGGTTTCGATCTTGAATGGTCGCGTGTCGCCCGTCACTTGAATTTTACCATTGAACTTGGAAATGCCCGCGGCACTGGCAAAGCGTTTATAATCTCCAGGTTGCGCGGGTGCCTCCCGGTTGGCGAACAACGGATCCTGGGACGGATCGATGATGGCTTCCCCCTCGGCCGCATAGGCCACATAGGTGTAAAACGAGTCGTCGTAGACCGCCACTTTTACCTGCTGACGCTTTTTTGGTGTGCCCGCCACGCGGCAAGGCACTAGAAAATCATAGACCAAGCGGTTGTCTTTAACCTCGGCGGAAAAATCGGTGATCGATATTACCGGGATGTCGCGGTCATTCACGCGGATGGCCGTGAAATAGTGAAAGTCCCTGAGGCTTTCGACGGTTAAATCGCGCAGCGCCGTTTTTTCCTCTCCGGAAAGCGCGGCATTGCGATCCGTATCGACCACGTCAAAAACGGCAACCGTGGTCATTGCATCCAGTGTCCACCGTTGGTGGCAGCCAACCAGTCCGTCTTCATCCATGACAAAGGATACCGTGCAGGCCACGAATGCGTGAGGATGCGCCCACAGCGCAGATGTGCAAAAAACGCCAAGGATAACCAGAAATACAATCACTATTGTCTTAACCATTATCGATTCACGCCTCACTCATCAGGGCAATACTGGCGGCTACTGACGAAATTTTTATATCATGAATCGGGCGCCCGAAGCTACGGGTATCTTCGGAGCCTGCATGATCGTCCGACGCTCAGTAATTGTAATTATGGCAAGTCGCGCTTTCCGATTACGATTACGAGCACCGCTTCACTGAGCACGAGCACGACGGGCATTGGCATTTTTCGTGCTAGTGCTCGTAATCGTAATCGATCATCATTTTTTGCTATCGATCGATGAAATTCCCGCTGAACAGCTCCAAAATGACAATTGCTGTCCGACGCTAAAAAAGGTTGACAGGTGGTTTGGGTCACTATATGAGAGAGTGCTCAAAGTTCGAATAGCAAAATAAAGAGAGGGATGTCTTGCGGCAGCCGGTCGCCGGGCGACGCGGCATGAAGTGAAGGCGCAGATGAATCTGTATGATATCAGATTTGTTGGCGCCTTTTTTTATGATGAGGAGGGGGTTGATGAAGTGGTTGATAGTGATGGTTGGCTTGGTGGTGGCACTGATTCCCGAAGGGCTGATGGCAGGGCAGGATGGCAGCGATGGGACCAATGGAACGGTGGACGCGGGAACGGTGGTCATAACGGCGACCATGACCGAAAAACAGATCGCGGATGTGCCGGGCGCGGTGCAGGTCATTACCGGGCAGGCACTGATCGAGATGAATGCGCAAACCGTGGCCGATGCGGTGGCCGAGGCGACCGGCCTGGTGATGACCACCGAAACCGGGCGTCAGAAACGGCCCAGCATCCGGGGTACCGGCAATAACCATACCCTGCTGTTGATTGACGGCCGCCGATTGGCCGCCGGTTTCAAGGATTTGCTCGGCCTGGAACAGGTCCCCGTGGACATGATCGAACGGATCGAGGTGGTCCGCGGCCCCGCCTCGGCTCTTTACGGCAGTGATGCCATCGGCGGCGTGGTCAATGTCATCACCAAAACGCCGTCCCGGGACCTGTCCATGGGGCTCACTGCCCAGTACGGGCAAAGCATTTATCACGAAGGGCAGGAGGCGGTCGGTAGCGCCTATGTGGGCGATACCTGGGGCCGCCTGGGACTTTTACTTGCCGGCGGATATCGGGATAAGGATGGGTACGACCGGGATGGGGTGACCCCCGATGATGGCGACGACATCGAATTCGGATCGGGGGGCGGCCGGCTGGCCTTTGATTTAAACGCGAATCACCGATTGCTCGGGGGCGCCGAGATGGTCGACAAGAATGCCACCGGGCTAAGGGATATCCAGCAAATGGACAGCGAAAGAGACGCCGATGACCGCCGACTCAATTATTTTCTGGAATATGCGGGACATCCCACGGACCTGTCCTCGCTGATGTTTCGCCTGAACCATTCCGAGCACGAAAACGAAATCGATTTCGATCCCCCCACATCCATGATTGCTGGTGCCATCGGCGATGAAAACAATGCCAAGCGCCGGCTGGACCAGATGGAAGGACGCTTCAGCGGGATGTTTTTCAGCCGCCACCTGGTAACCGTCGGTGGCGAGTATCGTGAAGAGGGACGCGAGGACGATTCCGGCCTGGACGACGAGATCGACAACCTCAGCGCATACCTTCAAGATGAGTATCAGGTTTTCGATCCCCTTTACCTGGTCTTGGGCGTGCGCTGGGACGATCATTCGGATTTCGGTTCCCAGTGGACGCCCCGTGCCTCATTGACCTATCGCCTCCTCGATCATTTGAGACTCAAAGCCGGCTATGGAGAAGGATTTCGCGCACCCGGATTCCTGGAATTATACGTTCCCACTTACATGAAAAGAGGTAAACAGGTCTACGAGCCCAATGCCGATCTGGACCCGGAAACCTCCCAAAGCTATGAAATCGGCATCGAAGGGGAATACAAGCGCTTTCGTGGGAGGGTGATGGCCTTCGAGACCCGCATCGAGGATATGATCGAGGCGGTTTATTATGCTTCCTCCGGCACGGGGAAGAGCAAAAAGGACTACTATCGATATCAGAATATCGGTGAGGCAACCATGTCGGGGGTGGAGGTCGAATTTGGGCTGGGGCTTTTCAAGGGGTTCGATCTCTCTGGGAATCTGTGCTACCTGGAAACGGAAAACGAGGACACGGGAGAAGAACTGGAGGGCCGTCCGGACTACAAAGGGTCATTGAAACTCGGTTATCACCATGCAGGCGCGGGCCTCCGGGCCAACATTCGTCTCGACTATATTGGCGAGCGATACGATGCCGAGGAGCCGGAAGATGACGTGACCCAGCTCAGCACCTATCTCTCCAAAACCATTTTCCATGGTGTGATGCTGTTTGCCGGGATCGACAATATTTTCGACGCCGGATCAGGCAATGAAGTTGAGCCGACGTTTTACTATGGAGGCATTTCGCTGAAGTATTGATCGCTTTATCAATGAAAGGGTTGATTCCATGTCTACGAAAATTGCAAAATTTTTTATCGCCAGTAGCTTAGTCTTCTTTTTGATTGGCTGTATCGAAGGGGTGATGTTTCCAAGCAAGTTCCAAATGCAGTCCGTTTATACCACTGTTTTTCATGTTTCTCCGGAAAATCTCAAGACCTTTTTCGGATATTTCGTGGCCAAGATTCACACCCATGTCAATCTCATCGGGTGGGTAGGGTCCGCTCTCATGGGTATGCTTTACTATCTCGTCCCTCGAATCAGCGGCGTCGAACGGTATCGGCCATGGGCCGCCTATTCGAATTGGGCCTGCCAGACGCTCGGTGTCATTCTTCTCGCACTAGGATTTCATTTGACCGGTGTATTCGGCTTAGCGTCGGGCCATCCACTAGGCTCACCTGAATTCAGAAGCGTGGCCGCTCCCTTTAAAATGATCGTTACCGCTGGCGGCGTGCTGATCACCGTCTCGGCCTTTCTTTTAACCACCAACATGATCCGAACGCTTTTTGCCGAGGTGCCTGATTCCGACCCGGCCAAGGCGTCCATGACGCCTAAAATCCGTCAGCGGATACAGGCCAAAACGGCGATGGCCATGATACTGGCAACACTTACCTTGCTGGGCATGACGGTTCCGGTATCATCGGCCATTGCCTCGCCGGCCAAGGCGCCCCAACAAGCCGATGTGATCATGATCGGCGACCGTCTGGTGGATGTGGCCCACGGCCTGGGCGTGGTACCGGCGGCAATGTCGGTGCGCTGCTCCCTGTGGCCCTTGTGTGAATCTTTGAAAACATCCGTTCAGGTGCTAGGATGCCCCAATTGCATGACCAAGAAAAAAGCGGCGCCACTGCTGACGTTTGCCGGGCAGCATAAAATCAAACGCGTCCTGATTGAAAAGAGCGATCCATTTTGCGATTACCTACCCAACTTGCAGCTCGAGAAGATTGTGTCTTTTTTGGATGGTAAGGGATTTGACATTCAGTATGTGGATTTTACCCAAGGACTGGAAACGGCGGTGCGCCAAACAGCCGATCTGCTGGGGCTTGCTGAAAAGGCCGATGCGGTGTTGACCGATTATGCCAAGGCGATGGACAAAACCCGTGAAAAAATGGCCGAGCGGCAGTTTGTCAAGACGGTTGTCATTTTACGCGGCACTTATCAGGCTGCCACGGGAAAGACATTTTTGCGTGTCGAGGCCCCCGGCGGGTATGCGGACCGCTTTTTGCTCAAGTCCATGGGGATTGAGAACGTGGGGGGCAAGGTTTACCAAGCGAGTAAAAAGCCGTCCAAGGGGCATGTAGCGATTCGTAAGCTCGATGGCCTGATTGCCGCCGCCCCGGATGCCATCGTGATGACCGGTGATGCCGTCGCCGTGCAAAAGTCCCTGGCCAATGCGATTCGCAAGAACCCGGCCCTGCCGACGTGCCGGCCGTCCAATCCCATGCCATTTACAGCCTGCCGGGCTATATCGATTCCAGCGTGATCGAATACCCGCATATTTTGCGGCGCTGGGCCGACCTGCTGAGCCGGTAACACCCCGGTGACCCGAAAGATTGTATTTATCATGCAGGACTGTCAGTAACCAATTAATTGAAGCGTTCCTTATTAGTAAGTTAGAGGAGCGCTTCATCCCCCTTACGCTTTTACTTTCCTTCCCCATGGGCCTGATCAATAGCTCCGAACCACGCTACCATTCTGGCGATTCAATTTCCTTCCGTCACAGTTTAAATCATTGAATATATCAATAAGAAAGCTGTCTGCTATAAAAAAAGATTGCGGTACGTTTACTTCTGAGAAATTTCATTGGATTATTTTCATGTTTCTCAAAAAAAAGTTTGACAGATATGTCACGTTTGATATAACGCGATCATTATAGAGATCGATTGTTCTCTATAAAAAACTTTGGCATTTATCAACACCTTCTTTCGATGGCCTTATGGCAATAAACAAATCCGGGATTACAACTCGCGAGGATGGTAACATAACGGAGGGTTTTAGGTATGCGATACGCAGAAACGGGGTATAATTTAGAAGTTGATTTGGCCACGGGAAATATTGAAAGGGTTCAAACCGATCCGAATCTGGCGGAAACCCTTCTTGGTGGCCTGGGCACCTGTTTGAAAATAATGTGGGACCGGACCACCCCGGACACGCACGCGTTTGATCCGGAAAACCCCCTGATTATCAGTAGCGGGCTGATGGCAGGCACGCCGGCATTCAGTTCCAACCGCACCATTATTTGCACCCTTTCCCCGAAAACGAACCTGTTGGCGTATCCCATGGGCGGAGGGTTCTTCGCTCCGGAATTGAAATACGCGGGCTATGACAAAATCATCTTCACCAACAAATCACCCAAGTGGGTCTACCTGTGGGTCCACAATGACAAGGTCGAGATCCGGGACGCGGAACATCTGCTGGGGACGGGTGCCATCGAAGCCCAGGATCTCATTCGGGAAGAACTGGATGAACCCAATGCCCAGGTCGCGGCGATCGGAACGGCCGGGGAGTTGAAGTCATATATCGCCACCGTCGAGATGGGCCGCGGCAGCGCCAGTCGAATGGGGGCGGCATCCGTGTGGGGGGACAAGAAAATCAAGGCCGTTGCGGTCAGAGGGACCAAAGACGTCAACCTGGCCGATGGCCCGGCCTTTTTGGAAGCCTTGAAGGAAATGCGGGACTTTGTAGACGAACGCAATCACAACCGTCTGTCCAGCAAGAATATCATGGACATTCACACCGGCGTGGGATCACCGCAGGCCATGGAGATCGTGGATGAAAGCTGGCATACGGGCGGGTTTTCATGGGGAAATGCCCGTTACCGCAAAAAAGACTTCTGGAACGATGAACTCGAAGAAGCCTGGACAAAAATTCAATACGGCGCGATCCAGCGTTTCATCAGCTGTTATGCCTGCCCGCAGCAATGTGGGGCCCTGATCTGGCATGAAGAGGATCCGCCTTACATGGCCAAGTGCTACTCCAAGCTTTCCTATCTGTTCGGTTCCGAGACCGAAGACCAGAACTTCTCCTGGAAAATTCTTTCGAAGGCCTTTCGGTATGGCGTGGATTCTTTCTCGACTCCGCAGGTTCTGGCAATGGCCGTAGAAATGAGACGGGACGGCGTCCTGAAGGAAGAAGACTTTGCCGCCACCGATGAATATCCTGCCTGCCCCCCCCCGGAAGACAAGCAGGGCGTTTTCCTGTGGCTGCTGGACCGGATCGGCAAAGGACAGGGGATTGGCAAAATATTTGCCCTGGGAACCAAAGCCGCGGCTGAAAAGATCGGCGTTAATCCGGAGCACTACGCGCACAATATTACCAAAGGGGAAGAGCAGATGAATGTCAAACTGGGCATGCTCGATCCCATGTACTTTCTCATGTTTGCTACCAATGAGAAACAGAGTGTTCCCCAGATCGAGGGTAACTGGACCCAGGATGCTTTCAGGGATATTGAAGACCGTAAGGCATTTGTCAAGGACTGGATCCACCTTCCCCATGAGCGGTTTATCAAGTATTTTCTGGATTGGGAGCCCAAGAGCCGTGAAGGTGGTCCATTCATGAATCCCGAGTACCCGACCCCGGAGATTGCTTCCGATATCGTGGACTGGATGGAGGAAATCCACAACTACGACGATTCCCTGGGGATTTGTTGCGGGATGGGCGGATTTTGTCTGAAGCCGGCCTATCATGTGCACAATTACTACAAATTCGTTTCATCGGCACTAGGCATCGATGTGGATCAATACGGGCTCAGGAAGATTATTCATAGGAGCCGCAACCTGCACCGGGCCTTTCAAATGAGACGCGGCATGACCCGGGCCGACGATGCGCCACCCGCGGATCACTGGCGGCACCGCTTCCCCGAACTCGAGGAAAAACTCCTGACGACCTATTACAATTTCAAGGGATGGAACGATGACGGCGTGCCGACGCGCATGCGCCTTGAGGAGCTGGAACTGGGATACGTCGCCGATGAGCTGGAGGAACTGGGAATCCTGAAAAAGGTCGAGACGACGGATGATGAAAAAGAAACGTGGATACATCGGCGGCATGAGCAATGGGGATATTAGACCCTTGTTAAAATAATCCATGGTTTGGTGTAAAAATTTTAACACCCAAGGGTCTTATCCAGCGAAGCTGGGTTAGATAATCTGTAAGGAGCTTAAACATGGCCAAGATAAAAAAAACGATAAGAAGAATCAACATCAAGGCGGATCTGTGCAACGGCTGCCGGTTGTGCGAAATCATGTGCTCGGCGGCGCATTCCACTCCCAAATATGGCACAATTAACCCGGCCAGGGCCCGCATTCAGATCATTCGCGATCCCCTGAAAGATATCTGGCTACCGGTATTTGCCGGAGAATACACGGCCGCCGAGTGCAGCGGACGGCTCAACTACGAGATCGACAACAAATCATACGGAGAATGCGCGTTCTGCAGGGCCGTATGCCCTTCCAGGGGACGGTTTGTCGAGCCGGATTCCGGCCTGCCGCTTGGATGCGACATGTGTCAGAGCATTCCGGAGCAGGAAACGCCGGTTTGCGTGGAATGGTGCATGCGTGACGTTCTCACCTACGAGGAACGGGAAGTGGAAGTCGAGGAAGAGGACGTGAAACTGGACGAGATGAAGGTCGGCCTACAGGCCCTTGCCAACCAGTATGGATTGGATGAAATTAAAGACGCCGTTACCAGAATGTCTCAAAAATCGTGAGTGACGACTTCGACACTGGACCAACGGTTAGTTGAACAATTTTCGAGCCAATAGCTAACGGCTAACGGCTATTCGCTTCCGGTAAAGCCGGATGAGGGAGAAATCCTTTGGAAACTGTAGCCCCTTTGCAAGAAGTCATAGATGAAATAAAGGAATGCGGCGGTGAAGCCTTCAAGATGTGCTTTCAGTGCGGCTTATGTGACAGCGTCTGCCCCTGGAACCGGTTCAGAGACTTTTCCATGCGCAAACTGGTTAGAGAGGCCACCTTCGGGTTGACCGAGATCGACGGTGAAGATATGTGGCTTTGCACCACTTGTGGAAGATGCCCTGAACGGTGCCCCAGAGGTGTGCAGCAGATCGAATCCGGTGTGGCCCTGAGGCGGATCGCAAACGAATACGACGTGTTTCCCGCAACGGCAAAACCCTTGCGCACCATTCGGGGAAGCCTGATCAGCGAAGGCAATTCCTTAAGTGGGGAGCGGGGAAAAAGGTCGGCCTGGGCAGAAGGCTTGTCCGTCAAACCGTTCACCGGGGATATGGAAATTCTCTATTTCCCAGGCTGTTACCCAAGCTTCGACCCACGAATGAAAAAGGTCGCCCGGGCCACTGCTGAAATCTTGAACAAAGCCGGCGTCAATTTCGGAATACTGGGAGAAAAGGAAAACTGCTGCGGTGAAAGTATTCGCAAAACCGGAGCGGAAGAGCTCTTCGTCAAACTGGCCAAGGAAAACATCAAGACCTTCATTGACCAGGGTGTAAGCAAAATTCTCGTATCCTCACCGCATTGCTATCATACGTTTAAAAACGAATACCCGGAGTTCATGGTACACTTCGAGATCGTTCACATGTCCGAGTATCTGTTTGAACTGATCCAAACGGGCAGACTCGAAATCAACAAGGAATACAAAAAAACAATCACTTACCATGATCCCTGCTATCTGGGCCGGCACAACAACATTTTCGAAGAACCCCGCGAGGTTCTGAAAAGGGTGCCGGGTATCGGATTCAACGAGCTTTTCGAATCGCGATCGGAAAGTCTTTGCTGTGGTGGCGGTGGCGGACGGGTCTGGATGGAAACGGACAAGGAACAGCGGTTCGGCGCCCTCAGGTTGCAACAGGCTCTGGATGTCGGCGCCGAAGAGCTGGTGACCTGCTGCCCGTACTGCATCACCATGTTCGAAGACAGCAGGATCACCATGGAAATCGAAGACAAGATTGTCATTAAAGACATAACCGAAGTCATACAGGCCGTGATCTAGCCTTTAAACAGGTGAGGTGATATAAAGTGGACAATGAACGGAATGAAATTTTAAAGGAAAACTTAGCAGGCGGCGATTTCGGAGACGTCATGGTCGTCGGCGGTGGCATCAGCGGCATTCAGGCGTCGCTGGACCTCGCCTCGGCAGGCTTCAAGGTATACCTTGTCGACAAATCCCCAACCATCGGCGGGCACATGTCACAACTGGACAAGACGTTTCCCACCAATGATTGCTCCATGTGTATCGAGTCGCCGAAATTCATCGAGTGCAGCCGGCACCCAAACATCGAGATTCTGACGTATACGGAGATCGATGCGGTCGAGGGGCAGGCGGGAAATTTTGCCGTCACGCTGGTAAAAAAACCAAGGTACATCGATGAGAGCAAGTGCACGGGATGTACCGCCTGCGTGGAGTATTGTCCCATCAACTACCCGGATCCGTTCAACCAGAACATCTCGGACAACAAGGCCATCCACATTTACTTCGCCCAGGCCGTTCCCCTGGTCACCTATATCGATGACAGCTGTCTGTACCTGAAAGAGGGCAAATGCCGGCTATGCGAGCGGGTCTGTACGGCCGATGCCATCGATTTCATGCAAAAGCCGGAAAAAACGACCGTCAAGGTCGGCGCGGTGATTCTCTCGCCAGGCATCGAAGCCTTCGATCCGTCGGTGCAGAAAGAATACCGCTACGGCGAATTTGCCAACGTCGTCACATCCTTGGACTTCGAACGGCTGCTGTGTGCCACTGGCCCCCATGAAGGGGAAATTCTGCGCCGCAGCGACAAAAAGCATCCCCACAACATCGCCTGGATCCAATGTGTAGGCTCCAGACGGGTCACACCGGGCGAAAACAGCTATTGTTCCGGGGTCTGCTGCACGTATACCCAGAAGCAGGTGATTCTGGCCAAAGACCACGACGCGGACGCCAAATGCACCATCTTCCACAATGACATCCGGTCGTTCGGAAAGGATTTCGAACGCTTTTACCAGCGGACCGCCAGTTTGCCCGACGTTCGATTCCTTCGCAGCTATGCCTCCATCGTCAAAGAGGATCTGGAAACGGGAAACATCACCATCCGTTACTCCACGCCAAATGAGGGCGTAAAAGAAGAAGAATTCGACATGGTGGTGCTATCCGTGGGGCTGACCCCGCCGTCGGGCATGAAGGATCTGGCCGAGAAGTTCGGCGTGGAACTAAACGCGCATGGATTTTGCCAACTCAACCCCACCAATCCCATGCAAAGCTCCCGAAAAGGGGTCTTTATCAGCGGCGCGTTCGCCGGTCCCATGGATATTCCGGAATCGGTACTCAGCGCCAGCGGCGCGGGGTCTCTTTGCGGGGAAATGCTGGACTACCAGCGGGGTGAGCTGGCCCGAAGCCGTGTCTATCCGATTGAGCGGGACGTCACCGCCGAGGAGCCCCGTGTGGGGGTCTATGTCTGTCATTGTGGCGCCAACATCGGGCGAGTGGTGAACATCCCGTCGGCGGTGGATTATGCGCTGACGCTTCCCAACGTCGTGCATGCCGAAGACAGCCTGTTTATCTGCTCCACCGAGGCGGCCCAGCGTCTGGCCGATTCCATCCGGGAAAAGGGCTTGAACCGTGTGGTGGTTGCCGCCTGCACGCCGCGAACACACGAACCCCTTTTCCGGGACACGTTGCGTGAGGCCGGCATCAACCAGTACTTTTTTGAATTTGCCAATATCCGGGAACACTGTTCCTGGGTGCATTCCAAGGAACCGGAAGCCGCCACGCAAAAGGCCAAAGACCTGATTCGTATGTCGGTGGCCCGCGTTTGTTGCCTGGAACCGCTTCAGGAATTCGAACTGCCTGTAGACAAGAACGCCCTGGTTGTCGGCGGCGGGGTGGCCGGCATGACCGCGGCGCTTTCCCTGGCCAATCAGCGCCACGATGTGTATCTGATCGAAAAGGAAAAACAGTTGGGGGGGATGGCCAGACGGCTTCATTCCACACTGGAAGGCATGGACGTGCAGGCCTATTTGGAGGATCTTACGCAAAAGGTTTTCCAGCATCCACAGGTGCATGTGTATACAGAGGCGTCCATTGAGCAAACCGAAGGCTATGTGGGGAATTTCCACACTCAGGTGCGATCCAAACGGGGACTGACCGACATCAAGCACGGCGCTTCGATTATCGCCATCGGCGCGCAGGAATATCGTCCCGCTGAATACCTTTACGGAGAAGACGAGCGGGTCATGACCCAGCTGGAGCTGGAGGAGCGGATCGCTGATAATGATGCGGCCGTTTCTGAGGCGCAAAACATCGTCATGATCCAGTGCGTGGGATGCCGGAACGAAGACCGGAATTACTGCAGCCGGATCTGTTGCACGCATGCAATTAAAAACGCCCTCGCGCTGAAAGAGAAGAATCCGGACATGAACATCTACGTTCTTTTCCGGGATATGCGAACCTACCGGTTTGCCGAAGACTACTACCGGAAAGCATCGGAAAATGAAGTCAAGTTCATCCGCTTTGAGCCGGAAGACACCCCGACCGTGGAGGCGGCCGAAGCAGAAGGAACACCGGTTATTCGAGTGACGGCCACCGATTATGTCCTGGGGCAGAAACTCGAACTGGATGCCGATTTTCTCGTCCTGTCGGCGGCAACGGTTCCCGCGTCCACCAGTGATGAAGTATCACGCCAGTTCAAGGTTACATTAGGTCCGGACGGGTTTTTCACCGAAGCGCATGTCAAGTTGCGGCCCGTGGATTTCGCCGCGGAAGGTATTTTCCTGTGCGGCATGGCGCATTATCCGAAACACATCGGCGAAACCATCAGTCAGGCATACGGTGCGGCCGGTCGTGCCGCGGGCCTGTTGGCCCAGGATTCGTTGGTCGCATCCGGATCGGTTTGCCAGGTGGAGGAAAGTCTGTGCGTTTCCTGCGGCGCCTGTATTTCGGTGTGCAGCTACGGCGCCATCGACTTTTACGAAAACGACAAGGGTTATCGGCCGGCCAGGGTCAATCCCGTTTTGTGCAAGGGCGACGGACTGTGCAACGCCAAATGTCCGACCGGGGCCATTCAGTTAAAACACTATACCAACGAAGAAATTGTTCGCCAACTCGATGCGGAAATTCCGGACGAGAGAATATTGGCAACGGCATAGAACAAAGCGATTAAGGAGGAAAAAGCAATGGCAGGAGAACTTGCATTCAAACCGAGGATCGTGGGGTTTCTGTGCAATTGGTGTTGCTACGGTGGTGCGGACCTTTGCGGTGTTTCCCGATTTCAATACCCCCCTTACATTCGGGTGATCCGGGTGATGTGCTCCGGCAGGGTCGATCCGAGCTTCGTGCTCAAGGCCTTTAGCAACGGCGTCGACGGGGTTTTTGTCGGTGGCTGTCATATCAACGACTGCCACTATAATACCGAAGGCAATTACGACGCCTATGGCATGGTCAGCATCGTTAAAAAGTTAATGGAACAAATCGGCCTGGATCCCGAGCGGCTGCGTCTGGAATGGGTATCCGCCGGCGAGGGCATTCGATTTGCGGAGGTAATGAACGACTTTTCCGCAAAACTGAAAAAACTGGGGCCCATGGGGAAAAGCGAAGGCGTTGCCGAAGATGTGCTGAAGCGCAGACTCGATGCGGCAATGAAGATGATTCCCTACATCAAACTGGCGGAAAGGGAGCGTTTGCATAGCAACCAGCGAACAGAAGAAGCCTACGCCACGTTTTATGCCAGCCAAGAATTCGACTCGCTTTTCAGAGAGCTGATTACCGATAAATTGGAAATCAGCCAGATGATCGCGCTGCTCAGGGAAAAGCCGCGCACCACGAACGAACTTGCCGACCTGTTGGGGTTGACGCCGTCCGATATTGCCAGGCATGCGAACGTCTCGGCACGGCAGGGCCTGTGCCGGTTCGACGAAAGTAAAAACCTGGTTGCCGCCGCCTATTATGAGAACGATGCACAGCGCACCCAGGCGCAGACCGATAAGATCAGGCCCGCAGCACTGGAAAATGAAAAAGTCGAGGCGATCATCGCCAAGTACGAGGGCAAGCCCGGCGCACTGATTCACGTTCTGATGGAAGTCCAAAGCGAAAACCATTGGTTGCCCAAAGAGATCCTGAACGCCATCAGCGAGCGTCTGGATGTCCCCTTGAGCCGGGTGATGCAGATTGCGTCTTTTTACAAAACCTTTAGCCTGACGCCCAAGGGCCGCCATCGGATCCATGTGTGCAGTGGTACGTCCTGTCATCTTCGGGGCGCGGACGAGCTGTTGGATTCGATCGAGGCGTTGGTGGGTGTCAAAGCCGGGGAAGTGGACGCGGACGCCAAATTCAGCCTGGAGACCGGCTGTTGTCAGGGGAGCTGTACACTGGGGCCGGAGATGATTGTGGATGGAGAACACCATGGCAGGCTTTCTGCTGACAGTGCAGAAGAAGTGCTGAAAAATTACGCGTAAGGAATGACCATGCAAAGGATAAATTCAGCTGCTGAGTTGGATGCAAGAAGAAAAGAGATACAGTCCGGGAAAGACCCCGACCGGCCGGCCATCGCGGTTTGCTCGGGCGCGGGCTGCGCGGGCTTAAGCAACGGTCGGGTGATCGCGGCATTTGAAAAAGAATTGGAAAACCAAGGACTGGTGGAAAAGGTCGACCTCAGAGCCACCGGATGCCATGGCCTTTGTGAGCTGGGGCCCAATGTGGTCATCTATCCGGAAGAGATCTATTATGTCCATGTGAAACCCGAAGACGTCCCGGACATCGTGAAGGAAACCATCCTCGGAAAAAAAGTGGTCGACCGCCTGGTTTATGCGGATCCGGAAAGCGGTGAGAGAGCGGTTCATCTGGGCGAGATTCCATTTTACAAATACCAGAACCGGAACCTGATCGGCAACAACACCCGGATCAATCCGTCCAGCATCGACGACTATATCGGGATCGGCGGATATGGGGCGCTTTCCAAGGCACTGTTTGACATGCAACCCGAAGCAGTGCTGGACGAAGTCAAAAAGGCCAACTTGCGTGGCCGCGGCGGCGGTGGATTCCCTGCCGGCCTGAAGTGGGAGACGACAAGAAATGCAGCGGACCCAGAGAAATACGTGATTGTCAACGGCCATGAGGGAGAACCCGGCGCGTTCATGGACCGGGCCGTTTTCACGGGCAACCCGCATCTGGTACTTGAGGGGCTGATTATCGGTGCATACGCCATCGGCGCTCATCAGGGATTCATCTATACGCGCCATGACTCGAAGCTGCTCAAAAAGAATATCGACCGGGCACTGGAACAGGCCCGGGAAAATGGTCTGTTGGGTGAGAATATTCTCGGCTCTGGTTTCGACTTCGATGTGGACGTGCATTATGACGTGGGGATTTTCGTTTCCGGTGAGTCCAGCGCCCTGATGCGCTCCATTGAAGGTCGGAACCCGGAACCGCGGCCCAAGTACATCCGGACATCGGTCAGCGGCATCTGGGACAAGCCCAGCAACCTGAACAACGTGGAAACTTGGGCCAACGTGCCGCAGATCATCGAAAAAGGGGCCGAGTGGTACACCGGTACGGGAACGGAGCGCAGCAAGGGAACCAAAATGATTTCGCTTTCCGGCAACGTCGTCAATTCCGGTGTGGTGGAAGTGCCTTTCGGCACCACCTTGCGGCAGATCGTCTTTGATATCGGCGGCGGCATTCCCGGCGGAAAAAAGCTCAAGGCGCTTCACTTTGGCGGTGCCATGGGCGGCTCGATTCCCGAAAGCCTCATCGATACGCCGCTGGATTTTGACGCCTTAAAAAAGGCGGGCGCGCCCATGGGCGCTGGTGCGCTCATGGTGATGGACGAAGATACGGATATGGTGGAGATGGCCAGATTCTTTCTGACCTTTCTCACCAATGAGTCCTGCGGAAAATGCGTGCCTTGCCGTGAGGGAATCCGGCAGTTGCTAAAGATCCTGGCGAACCTGTGTGAAGGAAAAGGCAAAAAAGGCGACATCGAGACCATGGAAGAAATTGCCGACGTGATGAGCGCGGCATCGCTGTGTTCGCTGGGCAAGACCGCCACCGATCCGCTTCGGGGAACCCTGAAATATTTCAGGGAGGAATACGAAGCGAACATTCAATAGCAAAACGGACTCGAAAGAGGGTAGATCGATGAGTAATATCACATTGGAAATCGACGGCAAAAGCGTCGAGGCAAAAGAGGGAACCACCGTTTTGGAGGCTGCCCGCAACGTGGATATCTTTATCCCTACACTTTGCCACAACGAAATGCTCGAACCTTACGGTGGATGCCGGCTGTGCACGGTGGAGGTGGAAAGCCGTGGCAGGAAAAAACTGGTGGCCAGTTGTCTGTATCCGGTGGAGCCGGACCTGATTGTCCGAACGCGCACAGAAGAGGTGGACAAGGTTCGTAAACTGATCCTCGAATTTTTACTCGCTCATGCACCGGATTCCGTGCGCATGAATGAATTGGCCGCCGAATACGGGGCCGACAAGGACCGGTTCGGAAAGGAAGCGTCGTTCTGCATCCTGTGCGGGTTGTGCGTGAGGTACTGTGCCGAGGTCAAAAAGCTAAACGTGATCGGATTCGTGGATCAGGGTGCCAAACGGGAAATTAACTTTATTCCTGAGCTGGCCGCCCAACATTGCTGGGACTGCAAGGAGTGTTTTCCACTGTGTCCCACCTCATATTTGCAGGCCGCTTTCCATTTGACCCATACCATCGCGTTTCCGTCGCTTCCGCTGGAGAAAGCGTCGTAGCTTATACCCCAGCGTTGCAAAATCCGGAGGGAGTCAGAGCCAAGGCGCCAAGGGTGAAGTCGTAGAGCTTTACTACGATCCCTTGGCAACGCCGGATCTGGCTTCCTCCGGATTTCCCGGCAGGGTGAAAAAATGAGAAAATTATCGTTGCACCCTGGAGTTCACAATTGGTGAAATCCAGAACTTAGAGTGAAATTCTGCCTTATGTTTATCATTTCAAAGAACAGCGATAATTTTAGCATTTTTTAATGCAACGATGAGGTAAACACTTACAGGAGGTGTACCATGGCGGTCATATTCTCCGCCCGAGAGGTCGCCGCAGCGGCGGTTGAAAAAGAAAAGGCGCGTAGAGCGTTTTACCAGTCCGTGGCCGATTTGACCACGGACGAAAAACTCAAGGCGCTTTTTACATTCCTCAAAGAGGAAGAAGACAATCACGTCCATGAATTTGAGAAAATTCGTGACCATATTCCCGAAGACGGCGGCCAGCCGGAAGCGTACGTCGAAGAGATGGAAGCCTATATGGATTCGGTCATTGACGACCGGCTCTATGCCGACATCGATTCCAAGGAATTTGTTCAAAAGGCTCTTGGCCAGGGCAACGTGCTCGATATGGCCATCGGCTTTGAAAAAGATGCCATTTTGTATTTCCGCGAGTTCATCCCTTTTTTGAATGACGCCGACCGCGCCATCGTCGAAGGTCTGATTGATGAGGAAAAGGGCCATATCCGCAAACTGGCCCAGATGAAAAAGCAGATGGCAGGATAGACCCTGATGCTGCAACATTGGGCTTGATTTTTCAATTTTTTACTAATCCCGGTCTATGGAAAAATCGCTATTCATGAAAGATGCAATGCCGGGTGGCGGCGGCTCCGGACGATGCGCCACACGAAGGCATAACGGACCAGAAGCACTTTGCTGTGGCTTCGAAGATGCGCTGCAGCAGACCCTTAAGACCATCCGCCCCCTTTCCACCGAGAAGATCCCCCTGGTGGAAAGTGTGGGCCGGGTGGCAGCAACCGATCTTTTTTCCCGGGTGGACTCGCCGGCCATGGATTCGTCCCGCAAGGACGGTTATGCGGTCGCTTCCGTAGACATTGCCGGGGCCACAAAAAACGTCCCTGTCTCGCTCAAGATTTCAGGAACCCTGGCTGCTGGAGAAAAGAGCGACATCCAGCTCTGTGCAGGTGCCACCGTTCGGGTGTTGACCGGCGCCCGGACGCCCACCGGCGCCGATGCGGTCGTGGCCGAAGAATATGTTGTCAGAAAGGGCGACACGATTTTTATCGATGCACCGATTCAGCCTGGCAAAAATGTGTTATTTCGCGGCAGCGATGTCTCGCTGGATCGCCGGCTAGTCGCCTCAGGGCAACCGATCACGCCGGTCGTTGCCGGCCTTTTGGCTGCGGGCGGATACAGCCGGGTTCCGGTGAGAAAAACACCCACCGTGGGTATTGTGGGAACCGGCGATGAAATTGTTGTGCCGGGCACACCATTAAAGGAAGGGCAACTGTACGCGAGTAATATCGTGACCTTGGCCGGTTGGTGCAAAAAGCTGGGCATAACCACATGCATGACAACCGTTAAGGATGACTACGATACCCTTTTGGGCACCCTGAAAGCATTTTCGGATAAGACCGACGCCCTGATTACCAGCGGGGGTGCGTGGATGGGAGACCGCGATTTTGTCTCCCGGGCCTTGGGCGAACTCGGGTGGAAGAAGATGTTTCACCGGATTCGGATGGGCCCCGGAAAGGCGGTGGGCTTCGGTATGTTGGGTCAAAAGCCTGTATTTATGCTTGCCGGTGGCCCCCCCTCCAATCTGATGGGATTTCTCCAGATTGCGCTGCCGGGGCTTCAGGCGCTTTGCGGCCATGCGGATCCGGGGCTACCCACCATCACCGCCAGGCTGACCCGGGATATAAGGGACGGAAAAACAGACTGGACGGATATGTACTACGGAACGCTTGAAGCGGGAGATGACCTGCCACTATTTCATCCCATGAAAAAGCGCAGCCGCCTATTGGCTATTGGCGAAGCAACGGCCGTGGCCTGTGTTCCCGAAGGAAACGAATCACTTCCGAGCGGTTCGGTGATTTCCGTACAGAGAATCGCATAGGTACCGGCGGTCTAGGTAACAAAGTATTCAAGATAATGTTTTTGGGCTGCGTTATCGGTCGTCGCGGTATTACTTATACAGCTTCCTCCCTCTGGCCTTGCCAAAAACATTATCTTAAACACTATAGCAAAAGGGTCAAGTGCAGACTTGACCCTTTTGCTTTTTGGCTGAGAAATTGTAGCGCGAAACGCTCGCTACAATTTGAAATTACCTGCGTTTCTAAATATGCTTACCACGGATCGCTTTGAGTTCAGGAACTGACCTTTATTTTCTATTTTAAAATACCTTATGGATCTACTTAATCGATCAACTACTGATTCGCTGAAAGAACCGAAGTTCGTTCCATCCCTCAGATATAGATTATAGAATTTATCTCCTTTCTCATTGCAGTAATCCAGATCCTTTTTAACCCATTCACTGTTTTTCGTATTATCAGGTAAAGCCATGTGAAACCTCCTTTTTCCAAATATATTATCAACCAAATCGAAACAAATTATCCATTCCCACGCGCTTCCGGCGGGAAAGCCCTTAACATGAATGTTCAATAAAAATCAGAACGTCTGACACCGATGCGACAATCCTTTTCCCATCTATATGAAGAAGTAAAAGGTGAAAGTAAATCTCGAACGATGACTACTATACATACTTTTGCTCTTCAGCGCAAGTGTACTGCTCGAAACCCAAAGATTTTTTTTTAAGAAAAGAATATCACTCAGCCGTTACCGGTTAGAGATTGGGTAGGTTCTCAATATTGACAGACTCGTAAAAAGCCGCATTTCCGACGAATCCGTCAATATTACTGTCTGCCATTATGTATTGACACACAAGCGCCTGGCAGGCATACCCGATTTCGAAAAAAGCAAGTTCTTATCCTTTATCCTTCACGGTCAAATGGGAATTTGATTGTGCCATGACTGGCATTGCTTCCACAGAAGGTAATTCAGGTATTCCTAAGGCGGTGGAATTGTCCGTCGAGGCGGCCTTGTCCGATTGGCGCCGCAAAGCGGTCGACATTTTCATGGCCTGCTGTGTTCTGGTCTATCTTCCCGGGATTATTTTGTTGATATGCGGACACGGCCCACCACTGGCATGGCCGGTGACGCTTCTGATTGTCGCATCCTATTTGATCGTCCTGTTATCCGCTGTTTTACGGTCGATCGATCATCGCCTCCGGGTTTGTGCGATGCTGGGCATCGGATATTTAACCGCCATTGCCGGTGTGGTCGCCTATCCCGGCCCTTATATACGCGCCCTGCCGATTACCCTGCCCATTATCGGACTGATCCTCGCTGGGTTCAGGTGTGGTCGAATCGCCACAGTGGCCAGCGCCGTGGTGATTCTCTTTACCCCGGTACTAATCCGAATCCCATTTTTAATCCGATACCTAAGAAGCGTCACACTACCCTTCGAGGAACCGCTTTTGCTCATGTTCATGCAAAGCGTAGGCCTTATGGCGAGATTGCTGGTGCTGATGGTTCTGCTGGAAGGTTTTTGCCGATTCCTCGTCAACGCCTTGATCGACCAGCACCGGTCGGCGGCGGATATCGAACGCCAGGTTGTCGAACTGACAGCCGCGCACCACACCCTGTCAAGGGAGGTCGATAAACGGCAATGGCTGGAACGGGAGGTTACCCGCATTACCGACGATGAGAAGCGTCGCTTGGGTCTTGAAATCCACGATGGAGTGTGTCAACGAATTACGGGAGCGCTTTTACGAAGCGAGGCCCTGGTGCGGCGAATCGAACGCGGACAGTCGGCGACGGCCGGCGAGATAGCGGCACTTTCCTCGCTTCTCGAGGAGGCGATCGACGAAGCGCATGGAGTGGCAAGAGGGCTTTGTCCGTTGGACAAGATCCCCAATGCAATCGAGGTGGCCATGCGCACGCTCGCCCGGAGCACCCAACGGATCTCCGGTGTGGCGTGCCGGTTCATCGCCAAGGGCGACATCAGCCTTCCCGATCCCGTGACCGCGCAGCATCTTTATCGCATTGCCCAGGAGGCGGTAAGCAACGCGGTGCGTCATGCCCACGCAACCCGAATCGACATGGAACTGCACGGCGATGAAAATGGAATCCGCTTGCAAGTGGCGGATGACGGCGACGGTCTGCCCACGGCATTGCCAGCCACCGGCATGGGCCTCAACACCATGGCATGCCGGGCGAATCTGTTGGCGGGCGAGTTCTTCGTTTCGCCGGCTCCGGGGGGCGGCACCTGTGTTAGCTGTAAGGTGCCCCGGTTCAGCCTTTCCCCACCGGTCGAACAATCCGATTCAATGGGAGATGAATGTCATGGTTGATGACCAATCGCCGAGCGCCGCGGTCGTTCGCATCGTGATTGCGGACGATCATCCGGCCGTATGCCAGGGATTGAAGCTTTTGTTGGAGCCCGAAGGTATCGTCGTTTGCGATAAGGCCGGCGGGCGGGGCGAGGCCCTGGCTCAGGTCAAAGCGCATCGCCCGGACCTCGTGCTGGTCGATCTTTCGCTCGGCGACGACAACGGCATCGACCTGGTCGGGGATCTCCAAGACCTTGGCGTGCCGGCGCTGGTCTACTCCATGCACGAGGATGTCCATTACGTGAAGGCCGCCCTTGCCGCCGGTGCAAGGGGTTATGTTACCAAGCGGGAAGTTCATCGCATGCTCGTGCAGGCCATTGGCGAAATCGTCGCGGGCCGCCGCTTCGTCAGCCCTCGGGCCGCCCTGGCCCTGGTCGATCAAATAGGGATGGAACGAACCGATACCCCCAAGCCCGAGTTGAGCGGGCAGGAGCAGAACGTCTACCGGCTTATGGGCAGGGGGGAAGGCACGTCTCAGATTGCCCACGCGTTGAAGATCAGCGTCCGCACGGTCGAATCCTACTATTCCCGCATCATGGCCAAACTGGACCTCGAAACCGTGCGCGACCTCCGCTGCCACGCCATCGATCATTATCGAAAACATCCTTTTTAACCAAGTTGAGCGATTAGCTGTTATCTCTCATTTTTTGGCATTTCGACAATCTATTCTCGCTAATCTGCTAACAGCTAACGGCTGACCGCCCATTTTCGATTTGCCCACCGCCAAATCCGTGTAGGGGATTTCCCCCACACGAATGTAAGGGATTCCCTCTACAGACAACCATTGCTTTCCATGTTACCAATCATTATCTGACCTGTTCTATCCCTGCCCATGTACTGCGACGATTCTAAGGCACTTTGACCAACCGCGGAGTTTAGTAAGATGAGTAACCCAGCCCATCCGATCCAGTCAAGCTCGTTGCCAAGGATTATCTTACCGCGACCTCATATCTCGATTTCGTTCCCGTGCCTGTACAAACGAGGATTGTTCAGGGAGAAGGTTACAACTTCAGTGACTATTCCATCCAGGTCGGGGAAAACACTTACTACGCACCCGACTGTGTTACCACACCGCCCAACTATAGCGGGTTCCAGGTTCTTGTTCTTGATCAGACGACACTGGCATTCAAGGATCACCGGAGCTTTCCCGTTCCGTCTGAAGAGCCACTAATGTGGAATTTCCTATCTGGCCTCGACGACAGCAGCCTATTTATTATCTCGAGCCTCTATAATGCGGCACCGGTCGACGTTTGCGGCGGCAACCCGCTTTGCCCGCTGGGGACGATGCTCGAAGAATTCGGCGCAACGGAAATATTTACCTCCAACTTTGATGCCTCGCTTTCTTATTACCTGCCAAAAATGACTACTCCCACGAATTTCAGCTATTCCCTGATCGGTATCAAAGGGCTCGGCCAAAATCAGGGATTTGAATTGAATGATTGGGATCATAAGGTCATCAGATTGGATTCAACCGTAAACAAGATTTACTCAAACATTTCAGGTTACTTCGTTCAGGATGTGAACGATCAGTGGACCTTTATTTATCCTGAATCCGTTGAGATCGAAACCCGTACGGGGACCAGTACGACGAGCAATACCATAACGGTAGGCGTAGTTTCATCCCCCTCCGATACCCTGGAGTCAGGAGCGGAGGGTGGATTTCAGGTTCTCGTGATGGACTTAGATTTCGACCCGAGCTTGCCATACGAATACCAGTACAAACAAAGCTACACTTTCTCAACAAACTCAGGTACTGGACCCGGATCAGTGAGCGATGATCAGCAGTATCAGATGTATTCTATCCTCAATGCCCTCTTAAGCTCAGACCCACAGCAGAGATTTCTTGTCATCATCGCCAGCATAGGGAATCCCATCGACTATAAGGGGGGCATTTTCACAGAACTGGCAGAAATGATCCAGACCCGCTATGGCGGATCGATGGGAGCCTTCAACCAGCTAGGGGTAAGCTCTACGACGTATTCCCTCGTGGGCATGATGACGCCCCAATTCTCCTATCCCCCTGGCGCATCCAATACGGTCGAGGCAAGTACGTCGGGGGTGAATCTGCGGGTCGTCCTGCGCAAGGACAAGCAAGGTTGGTTTGAGCCGGTTATAATAAATCCGGGAAATGAAGGAGAAACCGGGGGCCCTGATCTCAGTATTCTCTCAGTGGCATTGCAGCCGTACACTCCCTGGCCCCTGCCCGATCCAAACGATTCAGCTTATGAAGAACAGCTTGCCGCCTACGAATATATCAGCCAAAACCTGGGCGAGGGGACGTCCCAAAACCCTGTAACGGATATTAGGAGCCGCTATGTTGGGGGTGATGCCGACAAATGGCTGACCTACTGTTCAGAGTTGCATTATGCGACCATCCCCGAAACAGAAAAAAGCAATTTCTCAGAAGCGGTTTTTACTAAAATGCAAGTAACCTCAGGGAGCACCTTAGATAGCATCTACAGTGCGGTGAAACCGCTGGTTGGCGCATCAGAAGATAGTAACATTTTCTATGATGCCGGTATCGTCACCCGAGGGCTACTGACGGCGGGAGGGTCCATTGTTCCGAATCCTGGCGCAAAGGTAATCATGGGAACTATCAATGGCATGTTGTTGGTTGCTTTGGGTCTTTCGAAAAATTCCGGCGGGGCGGATTACACATCGCTTGACACTGCCTTTTCATCTCTTGAAACCGAGATGAACCAGCTTTGGAGTAACCTTCCGACGGGAAAGGACAAAGTCATTGAGATCATCCTGAGCGACTGGGGTAAACTCGAATATGTTGCGGAAAAACTTACTACGGAAGAACAATACGGTGGTTGGCGGTATCTCCCCGAGGACCGTGAAGACTGGGTAGATCAAGTAACCAACACTCTTGAAGCGTACTATTTTCAAAGTCTCTTAACTGCTGTGTGGAAAATTGACTACATGTGGAATCAAACGGATTCGAGATATCCGGCCACTCCGAAAAATTTCTATTATTACGGCCCAAACGGTTCACTCTACCCTTGTGAATTGTACTGTGGGGCGCCTGGGGACCCAAACCCTGCTTACTGGGTGGACGTGTTTGGCAGCATATACTTTTGGTATGTACTTGAAGACGAAATCCATGAAAAATGGACAGACGGTTGTGGAAATGTAGATTTTAGTCGTTCCACCGACCTCAGAGATGTGCTTTTTGGCGAAGGTGCCTGGGAGGGCGGTCAAAAGCTTAACCTCGATCCCTATGTCTTCTATGAAAAATGGCTGCCTTCGGCAGTGTACGGCGGACCTAAAACCCCGGACGGAATTGACGCATGCTATATGTATGGGGGAACGGGATGCAATTATGGGGCCGAGTGCAATTAATTGAAATTAAGCATAGAATTGATGGATATCGCCATTCCTGCCGAGAGTACCTTCCCCGGTATAGAATAATGAACAGCTGCAATCATTAGCCCACCTGCCGGACGCCTTTCGCAATGGCCGGCAGGCAAACAAAAGAGGGAGCGCTACCAATGGTGTATGGACCTCGCTCGAATCCTTCATGGATCATCAGAATACTGACCAGCCTGTGGATCGTGGCCCTGGCCCTTGTTCCAACAGCCTGCAAGAACGAAAAAACAACGCCGACAGCAGTATCCCAGCCACCGGCGGTCACAGCAATGGAGATCGTCCACCAGGACGTGCCGGTGGCTTTCGAATACATCGCCCAGACCCAGAGTTCGCACCTGGTCAACATCCAGGCCCGGGTAAGCGGTTTTCTCGATCAGCGGCGTTACACCGAGGGAGAACGGGTAAAGGCGGGGCAGGTCCTTTTCCAGATGGACGCCAAGCCCTTTGAGGTTCAGCTCACCCAAGCCGAGGCCGCCCTGGTCAAACAGGCGGCGGCCCTGGAAACCTCCCGCTTGAACCTTGCCCGCACCAAGCCCCTGGTCAAGCAGAACGCGCTGTCCCAGAAGGACCTCGACGAGGCCACCGGCCAGTACCAGTCGGCGGCGGCCGGCGTGGAGCAAGCCAAGGCCCAGGTGGAAGCGGCCAAACTTGATCTCTCCTACACGACCATCGCCTCGCCGGTGACCGGTGTCAGCGGTTCGGCCCTTCAGACGGACGGCACCTACATCAGCCCCCAGAACAGCCTTTTGACCACCGTGGCCGTGCTCGATCCCATATGGGTGAATTTCAACATCTCCGAAAACGAGATGCAGCGCTACCGGAACCAGATGGCCAAGGGACTGCTGAAGGCGCCCGCAGACAAAAATTATCGGGTCGACATCGTTCTCGTGGACGGCTCGGTCTTCCCCCACACCGGGCGTATGACCTTTGCCGATCCATCCTACGACCCCCAGACCGGCACCTTCCGGGTGCGCGCCAGCGTCCCCAATCCGGACTGCATCCTGCGTCCCAACCAGTATGTGCGCGCGCGCCTTGTCGGCGCTGTCCGGCCCAAGGCGATTCTGGTACCCCAACGGGCCGTGCAACAGGGGTCCAAGGGCCATTTCGTGTGGATCGTCGGCACGGACAACAAGGTGACCCAGCGTCCCGTGACGGTGGGCACCTGGCTGGGAGACGACTGGTTTATTTTTGAGGGATTGAACGGTGGCGAACGGGTCGCCGTCGACGGCACGCTCATGCTGCAACCCGGGATGACCGTGTCCGTGCCCGAGACTGCCCCAAAAACCCCAAGCAAGACGGCTGGTCAATAGAGAGGGGGCGGACCCATGTTTTCCAGATTCTTCATCGAACGGCCGATTTTCGCCAAGTTCGTCGCCATCATCATCTGCCTGGCGGGCTTGGTTTACATGACCGCCCTGTCCGTCGAGCAGTACCCGACGATCACGCCCGTGCAGGTCACGGTATCGGCCACCTACCCCGGCGCGGACTCCCAGACCCTGGCCGACGCCGTGGCCGCCCCCATCGAGGCCCAGATCAACGGCGTGGACAACATGCTGTACATGTCGTCGGCCAGCTCGTCCAACGGGCAATTGACCCTGACGGTATACTTCTCACTGGATACGGATCCGGACATCGCCCAGGTGCAGGTGCAGAACCGGGTCAACCTGGCGACGCCCCAGTTGCCCGAGGCGGTCTCCCAACTGGGCGTCTCGGTACAGAAAAAGGCTTCGTCGATCATAATGCTGATCGGTATCTTTGCCAAGGGTGACCGCTACAGCAGCGACTACATCGCCAATTACGCCAATGTCTACGTACTGGATGCCATCAAACGGTTGCCGGGGGCCGGTCAGGCCCAGATCATGGGGGCCCCGGATCAGGCCATGCGCATCTGGATGAACCCGGACCGTATGGCTTCCCTGGGCATCACCACCAGCGACATCCAGCAGGCCGTGGCCAGCCAGAACGCTCTTTACGGCGCGGGCCAGATCGGCCAGAAACCCACGGCCGGAGAGGTGGAACTGACCTTTCCGGTGGTCACCCAGCATCCCTTCACCGATCCGTCCCAATACGACGAGATCATCCTGCGCGCCAGCCAGGACGTGGGCGGCATCGTGCGGCTCAAGGACGTGGCGCGCACCGAATCCGGCCTGCGCCAGTACATTATCGACAGCAAGCTCAACGGCACGCCGGCCACCTTCATCGCCGTCTATCAGCAGCCCGGGGCCAACGGCCTCGAGGTGTCCAAGGCGGTGCGTCAGACGCTGGATCAGATGAAATCCCGTTTTCCCAGCGGCATGGATTATATGATTTCCCTGGACACCACCGATTTCGTACGGCTTTCCATCGAGGAGGTCATCCATACCCTGTTCGAGGCGATTCTGCTGGTGGTATTGGTCGTCTATCTCTTCTTGCAGAGCTTTCGCACCACCGCTATCTGCGCCGTGGCCCTGGTCAGCACCTTTAGCGGCATGCTGGCCCTGGGGTTTTCCATCAACCTTCTCACCCTCTTCGGGCTGGTGCTGGCCATCGGCATGGTGGTGGACGACGCCATCGTCGTGGTGGAAAATGTCGAACGCAACATGGCGCGCTTTCACCTTTCCCCCAAGGAAGCAACCATCCGGGCCATGCAAGAGATTTCCGGGTCGCTGGTCGCCGTGGTGCTGGTGATGGCCTCCGTGTTCATTCCGGCGGCGTTTCTGCCCGGCACCACCGGCCAGCTTTAAAAGCAGTTCGCCATCACCATCGTGGTCTCCGTGGCGGTTTCCGGCTTCGTGGCCCTGACCCTCACCCCGGCCATGTGCGGACTTTTGCTCAAGCACAGCGAACCACCCACCCGGGGATTTTTCGCCTGGTTCAACCGCGGCGTGGACGCCCTGACCCGGGGCTTCGGCCACGCCGTGACCCTGGTGATCCGGCGCATGGTCATTGCCTTTGCGGTTCTGGCCGTTCTGATCTACGCCATCGTCCACCTGTTCGACGTGCTGCCCACGAGCTTTGTACCCAACGAAGACCATGGCTATGTCATGGCGGCCATCGTCATGCCCGATTCCGCCAGTCTCGACCGTACCAAGACGGTGGGCGACCGCGTGGAGGAGATTTTCAAAAAGATCCCCGGCGTGGCCAACCGCACCCAGCTGTCGGGCTACAGCCTGATCGACAGCGGGTTCAAAACCAACGCGGGAACCTTTTTCGTGACCCTGACCCCCTTTGACGAACGGTATGCCTCCATCAAACAGGCCAAGGCGGAAAATGCCCGCACCGTGCTGCTGACCCTGTACCGGGAAGCGGCAGAGATCCTGGACGGCAAGGTCTACCCCGTGGCGCCGCCGGCGATTCCAGGCATCGGCACCATCGGCGGATTCGAATTCTGGATCCAGGACACGGGCGCGGGCGAGCCGGCTAGGCTGGATGCGCTGACCCGCGAATTTCTGGCCAAGGCCCGTACCCGACCGGAACTCACCGGCCTGAACAGCACCTTCCGCGCCACCACCCAGCAGTTGCGGGCCGATGTGGACCGCGAAAAGGCCAGCCTGCTCGGCGTATCCATCAAGGATGTCTACAGCGCCATCCAGGCCCAGTTTGGCTCGCTCACGGTCAGCCAGTACAACGCGTTCAGCCGGGTTTGGTGGGTGATCCTGCAGTCCGATCCCGCATACCGGCAGGACCCGGCTGATTTGACGGGCCTTTTTGCGCGGTCCAGTCAGGGAGAAATGGTTCCGCTGTCGGCCCTGGTGACCACCCGCTGGGTGAGCGGTCCGGACCTGTTGCCCCATTTCAACGGTTTCCCGGCCGCCAAGGTGAGCGGCAGCGCGGCTTCCGGCTACAGCTCCGGTCAGGCCATCGCGGCCATGGAAGCCGTGGCGGAAGAAGTGCTGCCCGACGGCTACACCTTTGCCTGGTCCGGCTTGGCCTTCGAGGAAAAAGAGTCCGGCGGCACCTCCATGCTGGCCTTCGTGTTCGGCCTGATCATCGTTTTTCTGGTACTGGCCGCCCAGTATGAATCCTGGACCCTGCCGGGGACGGTGATGATGGCCGTGCCCTTCGGCGTGCTGGGTGCATTGACGGCCAACTGGCTGCGGGGCCTTGAAAACGACGTCTACTTCCAGATCGGCCTGCTCGTGCTCATCGGCCTGGGGGCCAAGAACGCGATCCTGCGGGTCTCCTTTGCCGTGGAACTGCGAAAACAGGGCAAATCCATCATGGACGCCACCATCGAGGCCGGTGAACAGCGGTTGCGGCCCATCATCATGACCTCGCTGGCCTTCGCCTTCGGCGTGCTGCCCCTGGCCATCGCCATGGGCGCCGGTGTCAAAGCGCGCCACTCCATCGGCACGGGCATCATCGGCGGCATGATCGGCGAGACCACCTTGGCCATGCTTTACGTACCACTACTGTTCTACCTGTTCGACCGCTTCGGCGAACGAAAACAATCCAAACAGACAACGACCCCCGGCAGCGGCACGCCGGCCGAGGAGGAGGCCGTGGCGGCCGTGCCGATTAAACCGACGGAGGACCATTGATATGCGTCGCCTCATAGTATTGTCAATCGTGCTGTTGATCACCGGCTGCACGGTCGGGCCGGATTACGTGAAGCCTGAAATCGATGTCCCGCCGGCCTTCAACAACGGGGACCAAAGCGCGCAACAGACCGCGAACATCGCCTGGTGGAAGCAGTTTCAGGATCCAACGCTCGATGCCCTGATCGCCGAAGCACTGGACAATAACCGTGACATCAAGATCGCCGCGGCGAATATCGAGCAGTCCGCGGCCGTACTTACCCAGTCCCGTTCGCCCCTTTATCCCCAGGTCGGTTACGGCGGCAGTGGCACCCGGGAGCGTGCCAGCGAAACGGACGCATCACGATTGTATTCGGTCCTGCCCAACCCCCGGACCGCCTACCAGACCCTGGCCAGCGCGAGTTGGGAGCTCGACCTGTGGGGCCGCATCCGGCGCCTCTCGGAGGCTGCCCAGGCAGACCTCCTGGCCACCGAGGCGGCCTGGCAAGGCGTCATTCTTTCCCTGGTCTCCTCCGTGGTGACCAGCTATATTCAGCTGCTCGGCCTGGATGAACAATTCCGTGTGGCTGAGCGGACACTGGCCGCCTATGCCGAGTCGCTGAGGATCTTCGAGGCGCGTTTCAAATATGGCCAGGTGTCCGAGATGACGGTGGTGCAGGCACGCTCGCAATATGAAAGTGCCGCGGCAGCCATTCCCCAGCTGCAACTGCAGATCGAACAGGCTGAGAATGCACTATCGATCCTGTTGGGGCGTAATCCGGGAACCATTCGGCGGGAAGGAGCCCTCCATCAGCTCAAATTTTCCCCGGTGCCCTCAGGCCTGCCTTCCGAACTTCTCGCCAACCGCCCCGATATCCGCCAGGCCGAAGATCGTCTCATCGCCGCCAACGCCAATATCGGCGCGACCCGGGTGCTCTACTTCCCGACCATCTCCCTGACCGGGGCCTTTGGGTTCGCAAGCTCGGATCTCTCCGATCTGTTCAAGGGCTCGTCCCGCGCCTGGAGCTATGGCGGCTCGCTGACCGGCCCGATCTTCTCGGGAGGCGCCATCAAAAGCGGGGTCAAACAGGCCGAAGCCGCGCGGGAAGCGGCCCTTTGGACCTACGAGAAGGCGATCCAAAGCGCCTTCGCCGATACCGAGAATGCCCTGGTCGCCCAGCGCCGGCTGGCCGAGCAGGTCCGGATCCAGGAACGCCTGGTGGGGGCCAACAGCGAGTGCGTGCACCTGGCGCATCTGCAATACGACGGCGGGTATGTGCCTTACTCGACGGTGCTCCAGGCCGAACAGCAGCTCTTCCCCTCCGAGCTTAACTAGTGTCCATCCACGAAAATAAGTAACTGGAATAAATAAAAAAAGCGCATTTTGTGCTGGAATTTTCTCACCATGTGTAGTATAAAGTATTTTGCCAAACACTTAAAAAAACTACATAAACAAGAAAAAGGGTCAACACAAAATGCGCGAAAAACAACAAAAACAAATGCCGCTGATCGATCTTCCCACAGGTCATCCCAAAGAAATAGAGCTGGAGATGATCAGCAACATCCTTGACGATACTTCTACCATTTACGATCATGTTCTGCAAGATCTCAACGGTAATCTGAAGGTAGAACGTCACCGAACCGGTGCTAATGGGATGAGCGCCGAGCAGGTAACCCGGGCCGCGATCGTGATGAAGCTTTTCAACTTCACCTATGAAGATTTGGCATTTCATATCTCTGACTCCAGATCGCTCAGACGATTTTGCAGAATTGGTATTTTCGATAAGGGTTTCAAGAAATCTGCCCTGAATGAAAATATCAAAAGGATCCGTCCGGGGACTTGGGAGCTGATCTCCCTGGACCTGTTGGCATATGCAAAAGACAACAACATTGAAAAAGGCCGAAAGACCCGGGTTGATTGTACCGTCGTCGAGAGCAACATCCACCTGCCATGTGATTCCATGCAGTTGTACGACTCAGTGCGTGTGCTTACGCGGTTGTTGACCCAACTCCGGGATGACTTCAGAATCAAAATCATTTTCACGGATCACCGTCGCCGTGCGAAAAAGCGGATGACCGCCATCCAATACGCCAATGGGGAGAAACAACGACTGTCCCCGTATAAAGACCTTCTCAAGGTCACCAAAAAGACCATCGGCTACGCGATCAAAGCCGAGGAAATTATAAGCAGACGCTGCACCGCTAATTTTGAATTGCTCGGCTTACTGGACGCCATTAAACATTATGGTGATCTGGCCCGTCAGGTCTACGACCAGACTTACCGCCGGGTTATTCAAGGCGAAAGCGTGCCGGCCGACCAAAAGGTGTTTTCAATTTTCGAAGACCATACCGACATCATCATCAAAGACCGCCGGGAAAACCATTATGGTCATAAGATTTGCCTGACCGGGGGAGCCTCGAACCTTATCCTTGATTGTGTCATTCTCGAGGGCAATCCCGCAGACAGTACACTGGTTGAACAGATGCTGGACCGCCAGAATCAGGTCTATGGACGTTACCCACTGAAAGTAGCCCTGGACGGTGGCTTTGCATCCAAAGGTAATCTGCGCATTGCCAAAGCCAAAGGGATCAGAGATGTCTGCTTTGCCAAAAAGCGAGGTCTTAAAGAAACCGACATGTGTCGCAGTCATTATGTGTATAAAAAGCTTCGCCAATTCCGCGCCGGGATCGAATCGGGCATATCCTGGCTCAAACGCAGTTTCGGCTTGACCCGGTGCACCTGGAAAGGTTTTCGTGCTTTCAAAAGTTATGTGCTTTCGTCAGTGGTTGCGGCCAACCTGCTGACAATCGCGCGAAAGCAATTGGCTGCTGCTTAGCTGCGCAGCCAGGAAAAAGCCGGTTATCGATAACGAGGGGAAAGGTGCGCCCAGAGGAGCTCTTTTATAGAGCATATGTCCATATTTGCCTGCTTTTTTCAGTCTGCAGTGCCTTGGAGAAGTTCTTCCCTTCGTTGCCCCGTTTTTACTTCTCTGCACGCCGCTGAAAAGACCAATTTATGGACGGACACTAACTAGTGTCCATCCACGAAAATAAGTAACTGGAATAAATAAAAAAAGCGCATTTTGTGCTGGAATTTTCTCACCATGTGTAGTATAAAGTATTTTGCCAAACACTTAAAAAAACTACATAAACAAGAAAAAGGGTCAACACAAAATGCGCGAAAAACAACAAAAACAAATGCCGCTGATCGATCTTCCCACAGGTCATCCCAAAGAAATAGAGCTGGAGATGATCAGCAACATCCTTGACGATACTTCTACCATTTACGATCATGTTCTGCAAGATCTCAACGGTAATCTGAAGGTAGAACGTCACCGAACCGGTGCTAATGGGATGAGCGCCGAGCAGGTAACCCGGGCCGCGATCGTGATGAAGCTTTTCAACTTCACCTATGAAGATTTGGCATTTCATATCTCTGACTCCAGATCGCTCAGACGATTTTGCAGAATTGGTATTTTCGATAAGGGTTTCAAGAAATCTGCCCTGAATGAAAATATCAAAAGGATCCGTCCGGGGACTTGGGAGCTGATCTCCCTGGACCTGTTGGCATATGCAAAAGACAACAACATTGAAAAAGGCCGAAAGACCCGGGTTGATTGTACCGTCGTCGAGAGCAACATCCACCTGCCATGTGATTCCATGCAGTTGTACGACTCAGTGCGTGTGCTTACGCGGTTGTTGACCCAACTCCGGGATGACTTCAGAATCAAAATCATTTTCACGGATCACCGTCGCCGTGCGAAAAAGCGGATGACCGCCATCCAATACGCCAATGGGGAGAAACAACGACTGTCCCCGTATAAAGACCTTCTCAAGGTCACCAAAAAGACCATCGGCTACGCGATCAAAGCCGAGGAAATTATAAGCAGACGCTGCACCGCTAATTTTGAATTGCTCGGCTTACTGGACGCCATTAAACATTATGGTGATCTGGCCCGTCAGGTCTACGACCAGACTTACCGCCGGGTTATTCAAGGCGAAAGCGTGCCGGCCGACCAAAAGGTGTTTTCAATTTTCGAAGACCATACCGACATCATCATCAAAGACCGCCGGGAAAACCATTATGGTCATAAGATTTGCCTGACCGGGGGAGCCTCGAACCTTATCCTTGATTGTGTCATTCTCGAGGGCAATCCCGCAGACAGTACACTGGTTGAACAGATGCTGGACCGCCAGAATCAGGTCTATGGACGTTACCCACTGAAAGTAGCCCTGGACGGTGGCTTTGCATCCAAAGGTAATCTGCGCATTGCCAAAGCCAAAGGGATCAGAGATGTCTGCTTTGCCAAAAAGCGAGGTCTTAAAGAAACCGACATGTGTCGCAGTCATTATGTGTATAAAAAGCTTCGCCAATTCCGCGCCGGGATCGAATCGGGCATATCCTGGCTCAAACGCAGTTTCGGCTTGACCCGGTGCACCTGGAAAGGTTTTCGTGCTTTCAAAAGTTATGTGCTTTCGTCAGTGGTTGCGGCCAACCTGCTGACAATCGCGCGAAAGCAATTGGCTGCTGCTTAGCTGCGCAGCCAGGAAAAAGCCGGTTATCGATAACGAGGGGAAAGGTGCGCCCAGAGGAGCTCTTTTATAGAGCATATGTCCATATTTGCCTGCTTTTTTCAGTCTGCAGTGCCTTGGAGAAGTTCTTCCCTTCGTTGCCCCGTTTTTACTTCTCTGCACGCCGCTGAAAAGACCAATTTATGGACGGACACTAACTATGCCCAGACCCGCGCGGTGCTCCTGGCTTCACTGGTGACCGTCTACAAAGCCATGGGAGGCGGTTGGCAGGTGGTGGCATCTTCGAGTGCCCCCTGACGATTAAGGAGACAATCATATGAAAAGAATCGTATCAATGATCGCGTTAATCATGTTGCTGGTGAGTTGCGCCGGTATTGCACCGCCCGACACCGGTTTTTTAGGCGAATATTATCAGAAGTTGACGCCCGCCCCGAAAACCGGTGTGGCCAGGCTGCGCTGGCTCAGGCCGGGAGTGAATTTTACCAAGTACAAGAAGGTCATGGTGGACTATGTGTTTTTTACGCTGGCTGAAGATTCCGCATACAAAGCCATTTCGGGAGATGAAATGAAGGAATTGGGAGATGCTGCTTCTCTGGCCATGGTGAACGCCATCAAGCAAAAGCACCCGGTCGTGGCAGAGCCAGGTCCTGACGTTTGCCGATTGCGGATGGCCATCGTCGGCCTCAAACAGAGCAATCCGGTCCTTAGCGGGATAACAACCGTCGTTCCCGTCGGACTGGGCATCAGCATCATAAAAAAGGGCTCAACCGGCGCGTGGAGCGGTGCCGGTGCAACCCAGGTTGAAGCCATGATCCTCGATTCGCAGACCAATGATGTGATCGCAGCGGGATATCTGGAGTACTCGGCCAAATTTACGGAACGCTTCACGAAGTGGGGGTCTATCGAGGAGGCGTTTGAATACTGGGGAAAAGAAGGCGCTAAAGCCATCGAAGCCCTGGCGGGCATAAAAAAATAATTCAGGTTACGTATACGGCAGAATTTATATCTGCCGCATACGGCAACCGGAATCAAAGCCGTGGACGGACTTCCAATCGGGAGAAGAGAAGGCAACGCTCTCGGCCGGTTCGGTGATCCTCGTACGGCGAATTACATCTGATTAATCATCGAAAACAAATCCGCTCAGGTATTCATCCAACAGCGCCTTGGATTCTCCCTCAAGGTGCGGGCAATCAGCCACGCTTTTTGCCCCCTCGGCCAGCCTGAGGGCAAATACCATGCAGGTCGGTTGGCGGCATTCGCCGCAATTGGTATGGGGTAGATGTTTTAATATTGTTACTACCTGAGGGCGATCGATACCCTTAAAGCGCGGCGTGATGGTTTCGCGGTTTTGCCACGCGTCGTTGATTTCACGGCGAATCCAATCGATAATTTTTTCGGCCTGCTCACGATCCTGTACAGCGTTGACCGTGATCTGATTGGATCGCACAGAGATCAGGCGTCCCTGGGTGCGAAATGTAGCGGTTGGTGGATTTTTTATGTATTCGATGGCGCCGAGAACGGCATTCAAGTACGGTAGGGCACAGCCCACGTCCTGATCCAGCCGGGCGATGCCGTTGACACTCATGGCTCCGGGCATGCAGTGGTTGTTGACGATTTCCAGGTGAAAGCTTTTAAGAAGCATTTATTTTACTTTCTCGGACGAAGAAAAAATTTTGATATTATCTTTATTACCGGGAAGAATGCGTTGAACCAACGATTTCCTTGACTGCCGCGATCAGGCTTTCCTCACTGGGCATGTAAAAGCGTTCCAGGGGCGGACTGGCCGGAACTGGAATATCCGGACCGGTCACCCGCCGCAGCGGTGCTTTTAGGCTTTCGAAGGCCTCCTCCATTACCATTGCGGCTACCTCACCGGCAAAACCACCGGTTCGTGTGGCCTCATGCACCACGACCAGACGACCGGTTTTGCGAACCGAATCAATGATCGCCTGCTTGTCCATCGGCACGAGGGTGCGCAGATCCACGACTTCCGCTTCTATGCCCGCTTGGGCGAGCGTGTCGGCCGCCCTTAAGGCGACGCCCACCATTTTGGACCAACTAACCACGGTAACATCGGTTCCGTGACGTTTGACGTCGGCCTTTCCGATGGGGGTGAGATATTCCTCTTCCGGGACCGGGGCGGGCACAAAGTAAAGCATCATGTCCTCAAAAAAAACGACGGGATTGGGGTCCCGGATGGCCGATTTGAGAAGCCCTTTGGCATCGGCAGGTGTGGATGGCATGACAACTTTCAAGCCCGGACAGTGCGCTGCCCATGCTTCCAAATTATGCGAATGCTGGCAACCGGCACCGAATCCGGCACCGCTTTTGATGCGCACCACAAGCGGAAAGGCAGTTTTTCCGCCGGATAGATAGCGCAGCTTGGCGGCATGATTGACGAGCATGTCCGATGCAAGGGTGAAAAAGGGATTGAACATGATTTCCACCACTGGTTTCAATCCGGCTGCGGCCGAACCGACGGCCAACCCAGCGATGGCTGCCTCTGAAACAGGCGTATCCTTTACCCGCCCCGCACCAAATGCGTCCAATAGACCGGCCGTGGGAAGCATGGGGCTGCTGTGGATCCCCACCCCGACGCCCTCTCCGGCCAAAAAGACATCCTTGTCCCGCTGCATTTCTTCTCTGAGGGCCTGATTAATGGCTTGTCCCATTCCAAATGTTTGCATATCGATGCTCCTTTCACGATGGAATGTTATCGATTAAGCGAATACATCCTCCAAGGCCTCGGCCGGTTCGGGATAAGGGCTCTCTTCTGCAAAACGGATCGCATCCTGCACAATGGCATCGATGCCCTTTTCCATTTCCTGCAATTCATCCTGGCTGATCAGCCCTTGGGCCAGCATGTCAGCCCGTAGCTTGGGAATGGGGCACATGGCCTGCCATGCGGCGATCTCTTCCTTGGGTTGGTAAAGCTGAAGATCGGCCTCGCCATGGCCCCGCCAGCGGTATGTCTTGTATTCGATCAATGTGGGGCCGTCGCCGGCTGCGGCGCGCGCCCGGGCATTGACGGCCGACTCGTAAACCGCAAGGGCGTCATTGCCATCGACCACAACGCCGGGCATGGAATAACCGGCGGCCCGATCGGCAACGTTCGATACCTTGGTATGCTCTTCGTAACGCTGGGCGCCGGCGTAAAGATTGTTTTCACATACGAAAATCACCGGAAGCGACCAGACGCTGGCAAGATTCAGCGCTTCGTGAAAAGACCCCTCGTTGGCCGCGCCATCACCGATAAAACAGACCGTGATATGCGTTTCCTGCCGGTATTGTTGGGCAAAGGCCGTGCCGACGGCAATGGGAGGACCGCCACCGACCACCGTGGTCGTGCACAGGGCATTGACTTCGGGAACCGCCAGGTGCAGCGTCCCGCTTTTGCCCTTGTTGCATCCCGTTCGTTTGCCGAAGATCTCGGCCATCAGCGATCTGGGATCCGCCCCCTTGGCCAACAGGTGGCTGTGGCTGCGGTGATTGGTGATGATCACATCCTCGGGCTGAAGCGCCGCACACACCCCCGCACCGACGGCCTCCTGCCCCGTGCACAGGATCATCATCCCCGGGATTTTGCCCTCGATTTTGCATAGTTCGGTCAGCTGCTCCTCGAACTTGCGGGAAAACAGCAATGACCTGAGCATGGCCATCTTTTTTTCTTTTGGTATCTGCATGGTCCCCCCCAAAAAAACGTTAACGTGGATGGTTTAAACAAAAGCGGGTGCTGGCTGAAAAGACACCCCAGTATCTTGAATGCGATGATTATTATTCTACCATTACATCAGCCTTGTGTCAGTGGATTTTCCGGAAACGTTTATTCAGGAGACCACCTCCCACCAACTAGTGGAGAACAAATTCGGATATGAGCAAAAAAATAGCGATTAATGGATTTGGCAGAATCGGAAGGATATTGTTCAGGCAGATCTTCGATAACCCGGCCTATGAAATTCAGGTTATCAATGATCCGGCATCGCCTGAGATGATGGCGTACCTCCTGAAGTATGACTCAACCCTGGGAACCCATGCCATGGCCGATACCATAAAATTTGATGAGTCGTCTCTTGAGGTGGGAGGCAAACGTATTCAGATTACCCGTGTGCTGGATGCGGACAGGCTACCCTGGAAGGAATATGGGATTGATGTGGTTGTTGATTGTTCAGAGGCGTATCTCTCCCGTGAACAATCTCATTCCCACCACCGCCGAAGCCGCGACCGCCGTTGGCCAGGATATTCCCGAACTGAACGGGAAATTGATGGGTGCTGCGCTCAGGGTTCCGGTTCAGTGCGGTTGTTATATTGTTCTGGTCGCGGAAATTCAAAAAGATGAGGTAACGGTAGCCCAGCTCAACCACACCATGAAATCGGCCTCATCAGAGGTGTTCGGGTATACAGAGGAGGAATTTGTTTCGTCTGATATTATCGGCATACGCTACGCATCGTTATTCGATGCAACCCAGACCATGGCCTGCCGGACATCCGCCCACACCTTTCAGGTGCGTCTTGCGACTTGGTTTGACAATGAAAGTTCCTTTGTCAGTCAGATGACTCGTTGTTTAACCCTAATGTGAAATAATTGGTTGTCTATGGTTGTTCTTGGAAACAATCACTCGTTAAAACAAATATTCAATTGACATAAGATGAGCATATACCTAAAACCATCGTTATTCGATGCACTGCTTCCGTCAGGTTGCCTCATCGGCTATTGAAGGATATTGGTGCGATAAGATTCGATTAAATCACAAAGGAGGAGAAGGGAATGAAACGGGTTTGGGCGATTGCGATGGTTGTCCTGTTATGGATCGTACCGGTTCTGGGAGCCGATCTCATGGTGTTCAGCGGGGCAGGGCTAATGAAGCCGATGGAAGCGATGCGAAAAAATTTTGAGCAGCAACATGGCATAACGATAGATGTGCACTACGGCAGTTCAGGTGAAATCTTCGGCATGGTTGCCGCCGGTCAACCCTGTGACGTTCTGATTCCAGGGGCCGAAAAATATACCCAGGATGCCCTTAAAAACGGATGGGTGGAGAAAGAAACGATCCAAAAATTGGTGTTGCACCTGCCAGCCATTGCGGTTCCCAAAGGTAATCCCGCCAACATTAAAAGCTTAGATGATCTGGCACGCAAAGGGGTTCGGGTATCTATTGGCGATCCCAAGGCGCCCGCCATTGGTCGGGTTTCTAAAAAAATACTGACGAAAGCGCAGTTGTGGGACCATATAAAGCCCAATATCAGTGTCTATGCACCTACAGTCAACCAGCTGCTCATCTATGTCGCCCTCAATCAGGTCGATGCCGCCATCATCTGGAAAGATCTGACCAGTTGGGCTGAAGCCAGAGGCAAAATTGAAGTGGTTGATATCGACCCGAGCAGAAACATCATTAAGACCATTCCCACAGCAGTGTGCACTCGAGCAAAAAACAGGGAATTGGCACTTCAATTCAATCGCTACGTAGCGAACGCCGAGGGGCTCTCCATCTGGAAAAAATGGGGGTTTGAACCTTGCGTCGAGTAACGGTTTTTCAAATCTGCTGTATCGGCATATCCCTTTTTATTACTTTTCTGCTGGTGTTTGCGATCGCCTCCCTTTTTCTGGTGCCGGATCTTGAGGATGTATGGAAAAATCTGTGGAGCGACGAGATGCGTTTTTCGCTCAAGCTTTCCATGGTAACTGGCATCGTTTCCACCCTGATGGTCATATTTTTCGCATTGCCGATCGGTTATGCACTTTCGCGATTTGATTTTCCCTTCAAAGGTTTCGTGAAAACAATTCTTGATCTCCCGGTGGCCTTCCCGGAATTGGTACTGGGGCTTTGCCTGTTGCTTCTTTTCGGCAACACGTTGGTGGGGAAAGTGCTCAGTCAGCTGTCCGTCAATTTGGTGTTTACTAAACAGGGGGTTGTGGCAGCCCAATTTTTCACTGCGCTGCCGTATGCCAGCCGAATCCTGAAATCGACCTTCGATTACATCAATCCACGTCTGGAGTTTGTATCCCGCTCCCTCGGCTATTCTCAACTGGAAACATTCTTTAATGTGTCCCTGCCATTGGCAAAAAATGGCATTCTCGCTGCCACGGTCATTTCCTTTGCCCGGTGCATCGGTACGTTCGGCACAGTGTTGATCCTTGCCGGCGGAACCTATATGAAAACCGAAGTGCTACCTCTGACACTTTACCTAGTGTCCGTCCATAAATTGGTCTTTTCAGCGGCGTGCAGAGAAGTAAAAACGGGGCAACGAAGGGAAGAACTTCTCCAAGGCACTGCAGACTGAAAAAAGCAGGCAAATATGGACATATGCTCTATAAAAGAGCTCCTCTGGGCGCACCTTTCCCCTCGTTATCGATAACCGGCTTTTTCCTGGCTGCGCAGCTAAGCAGCAGCCAATTGCTTTCGCGCGATTGTCAGCAGGTTGGCCGCAACCACTGACGAAAGCACATAACTTTTGAAAGCACGAAAACCTTTCCAGGTGCACCGGGTCAAGCCGAAACTGCGTTTGAGCCAGGATATGCCCGATTCGATCCCGGCGCGGAATTGGCGAAGCTTTTTATACACATAATGACTGCGACACATGTCGGTTTCTTTAAGACCTCGCTTTTTGGCAAAGCAGACATCTCTGATCCCTTTGGCTTTGGCAATGCGCAGATTACCTTTGGATGCAAAGCCACCGTCCAGGGCTACTTTCAGTGGGTAACGTCCATAGACCTGATTCTGGCGGTCCAGCATCTGTTCAACCAGTGTACTGTCTGCGGGATTGCCCTCGAGAATGACACAATCAAGGATAAGGTTCGAGGCTCCCCCGGTCAGGCAAATCTTATGACCATAATGGTTTTCCCGGCGGTCTTTGATGATGATGTCGGTATGGTCTTCGAAAATTGAAAACACCTTTTGGTCGGCCGGCACGCTTTCGCCTTGAATAACCCGGCGGTAAGTCTGGTCGTAGACCTGACGGGCCAGATCACCATAATGTTTAATGGCGTCCAGTAAGCCGAGCAATTCAAAATTAGCGGTGCAGCGTCTGCTTATAATTTCCTCGGCTTTGATCGCGTAGCCGATGGTCTTTTTGGTGACCTTGAGAAGGTCTTTATACGGGGACAGTCGTTGTTTCTCCCCATTGGCGTATTGGATGGCGGTCATCCGCTTTTTCGCACGGCGACGGTGATCCGTGAAAATGATTTTGATTCTGAAGTCATCCCGGAGTTGGGTCAACAACCGCGTAAGCACACGCACTGAGTCGTACAACTGCATGGAATCACATGGCAGGTGGATGTTGCTCTCGACGACGGTACAATCAACCCGGGTCTTTCGGCCTTTTTCAATGTTGTTGTCTTTTGCATATGCCAACAGGTCCAGGGAGATCAGCTCCCAAGTCCCCGGACGGATCCTTTTGATATTTTCATTCAGGGCAGATTTCTTGAAACCCTTATCGAAAATACCAATTCTGCAAAATCGTCTGAGCGATCTGGAGTCAGAGATATGAAATGCCAAATCTTCATAGGTGAAGTTGAAAAGCTTCATCACGATCGCGGCCCGGGTTACCTGCTCGGCGCTCATCCCATTAGCACCGGTTCGGTGACGTTCTACCTTCAGATTACCGTTGAGATCTTGCAGAACATGATCGTAAATGGTAGAAGTATCGTCAAGGATGTTGCTGATCATCTCCAGCTCTATTTCTTTGGGATGACCTGTGGGAAGATCGATCAGCGGCATTTGTTTTTGTTGTTTTTCGCGCATTTTGTGTTGACCCTTTTTCTTGTTTATGTAGTTTTTTTAAGTGTTTGGCAAAATACTTTATACTACACATGGTGAGAAAATTCCAGCACAAAATGCGCTTTTTTTATTTATTCCAGTTACTTATTTTCGTGGATGGACACTACCTAAATATCTCATACGGGAATATGGGGATGGCACTCACCAGTGGCATTGTACTGACGACCGTTTCCTTCATTGCCATATTTATTTTTGAGAAAGCAGAGGTCGGGATATGAGTTTCGTCGAAATTGAGAATCTGCATATTAACCTCGGAGAATTCAGCCTCAGAGGCGTTTCATTGTATCTGGATAGAGGAGATTATCTGACAATAATTGGACCGACTGGGGCAGGCAAAACCATTTTTCTCGAAAGTATCGTCGGCTTTTGGCGCCCGGACCAGGGGACGATTGTCCTGGACGGAAGGGAAATCACTAACGAGTTACCCGAAAAACGACGTATCGGTATCGTTTACCAGGATTATGCGCTGCTTCCTCATATGACGGTCTACCAGAATATCGCATATGGTCTCAAGAAACACAGGCCGGGGAATGTTGATGAAGCAATCCGCAGCATGGCTCGATCGCTTCACATCGACCACTTGCTCCACCGAAAACCCACCACCCTGTCCGGTGGAGAACAGCAACGGGCCGCCCTGGCCCGGGTGCTCATCGTTGAACCGCCACTCCTTCTTATGGACGAACCCTTTTCAGCGCTTGACCAGCAAACACGCCGCAATGCCCGTCTGCTGCTGAAAGAAGCGATTCGAGATCGAGCGACGACCGTGATTCACATTACCCATGATCTGGATGATACTTGGGCCCTGGCGAATAAACTTGCAGTATTCAAGGATGGCCTTCTGATTCAGCAGGGTGCGGTGCATGATGTGTTCAACCGGCCAAAAAATCGTTTTATCGCCGAATTTGTGGGCACCGGATTTTATCATGGCACCGTTGTCGACGGCAAAAATGGCAGATCCAATGTCGATGTGGGGGGGACGGTTCTCCAGAGTCTCGATAAGGCCGACAACGGTGATGAAGTCGATGTTGCCATCCGCCATGAAGACATCCGCGTCACCCGCGACAACCCCGCTCTGGTCAATGGGTTCAATGTCGTAAACGCAACTTTGAAAAACATCGTTCCTGAAGGATCGTCATCACTGCTCGATTTACGGATAGACAACAACATCGCCATGCATGCGCTTCTCACCCACCACACGATGGAGGAATTGGATCTTCGCCGGGGTGACCATTTGTATGCGTTGATCAGAAAAGAGCACGTAAAAATAGTTCAACCTGATTGAAAACAGAATCTTTTCAAGAAAACGCAAGCCGACGATGAAGCCTCATAATTAGAACTTTACCGCCAGATCATATAAAGAGTAAAAAAAGGCAGAGACGTTGATGACTCTGCCTAAAATCTATCTTCTGCAAAAGAAAAACAGACAACTAATTTTTAAAGATTTAATAAAACAGCCACCACCGTCATCATCATCATCATCATTGCCGTCGTCGTCATCAGATATGGGGTGGGTACCTGTCTTGTTTGTTTTCTTCATTTAAAAGATATGAGGATATAATTTGTAATTTGTGGTTTTGTCAATGGTTGGGATAGATGGGATTATAAAATTCCGTCGGGTATTGGTCGTGGGTAAATATAAGAGTACCAGGATATTTGCCGTCTCATATATGGATACCGAAAAAGCATACGACACCACGCAGCCATCCAATTGTTGACGGAATCGTATAATATTTCTATACTTTATTGTAAATGTAGGTATTCATCGGCATTTGCGATCGTAGCCATTTTTCTTTAAAGGAGTGGCATTTGAAAGACAGGATCGCCCATCTTAATCTGGTCCTCCGCGCCATTCGGCGGGTAGACGAACTCATTACCCGTGAGAAGGATCCGGATCGACTGCTCCAGGGAATCTGCGACAACCTGATCGAAAATCGCGGGTATCACAACGCCTGGATTGCCTTGCTGGATCCCGACGGAAATTTTTTGAAGGCACTGCATGCCGGTATGGAAGCGGATTTTTTAAAACTGGCCGATCAGCTTGAGCGTGGCAAATTAACGCAGTGCGGCCATCTTGCATTGAAAAATGAGGGTGTGGTCTATACCGAGGATCCGCGCTGCCTCTGTCCGGATTGTCCGTTGGCGAAGCATTACAGCGGACGGGGGGCAATGACCGTGCGCCTGGTCCATGGTCAACGGATTTACGGTTTCCTATCCGTTTCGATCCCCCGGGATCTGGCGAGGGATGAGGAAGAACAGGTGCTCTTCAATGAAGTGGCCGAGGATATCGCCTTTGCCCTCCATGGGATCGAGGTGGAAAAGGCACGCAACGAGGCGGTGGTCTCGTTGCAGGAAAGCGAAGAGAAATTTCGCCAGATCAGTTCATCCGCCCAAGACGCCATTATCATGATGGACAGTAGCGGCTGCATTTCATTCTGGAACCAGGCGGCGGAAAAGGTGTTCGGGTATACCCAACAAGAGGCGCTGGGCCGAGAATTGCATCTCTGGCTGGCACCCGAGCAGTTCAGAACGCGCTATCACCAGGGCGTCAACGCCTTCCAAACCAGCGGCCGAGGCGCGGTGATCGGCAAAACGCTGGAACTTACCGCGCTTCGAAAAAACGGGGAAGAGTTCCCCATCGAACTGTCGGTGTCTGCCGTTAAATTAAAGGGCCAGTGGAATGCCATCGGTATTTTGCGGGATATCAGCGAACGCAAGTTGGTGGAACGTAAATTGATCGAAGCAAAGGAAACGGCCGAAGCCACCACACAGGCAAAAAGTGAATTTCTGGCCAACATGAGCCATGAAATTCGAACGCCCATGAATGGCGTGATCGCTGCCACCGACCTGGCCCTGAACGAAGATTTGTCGCCCAAACTCGAACATTATCTGAAAATTATCTCCGCCTCGGCATACTCCCTGCTCGGCATCATCAATGACATCCTGGACTTCTCCAAAATTGAAGCCGGTAAACTTGATTTGGAATCACGTCCCTTTACACTGTTTCACGTGCTGGACCGGGTTACGACCCTGTTCAGCACCAAGGCCGGAAAAAAGGGAATCGAACTGCTTGTCGACCTCGATCCGCAAACACCGCAATACCTGGTCGGAGATCCGTTGCGTCTTCAACAGATTTTCAAGAACCTGGTGGACAACGCAGTCAAATTTACGCCATCCGACAGCACGATCCTGATCGGTACGTATCCCCCCCAACTAACTCCCGACCGCGCGCTTTTGACCTTTTTTGTTAAGGATAACGGCGTGGGTATCGCCCCGGAATACGTACCTAAACTGTTCGAACCGTTCAGCCAGGCCGATGCCTCCATGGCCCGTGAATATGAGGGGGCCGGACTTGGGTTAAGCATTTGCAGGCAGCTGGTGGAACTATTGGGCGGCAAGATTCAGGTGGAAAGCCAGCCGGCCGAAGGCAGCACCTTTACCTTCAGTTTGCCTTTCAAAAGACAGCCGGCCGACAGCGAACCGCGGCGCATGCCCCCGGCGAACATTCAGGGGCTGACCGTTCTGGTCGTCGACGACTGCATGGCCACCTGTTCCGTTATAAAGAAAATGCTTGAGTCCTTTGGCTTTACGGTTGAAACGGTGTCGTCGGGGCCCGCATCGCTGAAGCGTTTGGAAGGGAACGCGGCGCGTGCGACCCCATTTGACCTGGTGATCCTGGATTGGCAGATGCCTGAATTGAATGGCATTGAAACCGCCCGCAGAATCCGGAGCGATCTTAAGCTCTCGATTCCCATCATCCTGATCACGGCCTTTGGTGGAGAAAATGAACGGCAGGACAGCCAGGACGCCGGCATCACTGCATTTCTCACCAAGCCGGTTTATCCGTCGACCCTTTTTAATGCCATCATGGATGCCTTCGGCAAACAGGACTTTCGCGAAGTGCCGCCGCAGGCACCGATCCCCCCCATGCCTTCGGTCGACAAAGACCGCCTCAAGGGACGCCGTGTGCTCGTCGTGGAAGACAACCCCACCAACCAGCAGGTGGCGCAGGCGGTGCTGGAGACGGCCGGCATCTTCGTGGATATCGCCGATAACGGTAAAGACGCGCTGGCAGCGGTTCGACAGGGGCAATACGATGCCATTCTGATGGATATCCAGATGCCGCAAATGGACGGGTTCGAAGCCACCCGGAAGATCCGTCAGGATGATCGCTTCGCTGCCCTGCCCATCATCGCCATGACCGCTCACGCCATGAAAGGCGATAATGAAAAGTGCCTGACGGCGGGGATGAACGATTATATCGCCAAACCCATCAAACCGGACCGTTTGTTTCGTGTCCTGTGGCAAGCCATTGAACAACGAGCCGGCCCACAGACATCGCCACCACCTCCTGCTGACAGCTTGCAGGAGGAGACTGCCGTCATCTCACAAGTGCCGGACAGCGTTCTGCCGGAAGCGCTGCCGGGCATCGACATCCGCAGTGCCCTTTCAACCTTGTGTATCGCACCGGATGAATTCAAACGCATCCTGTTAGGATTCGCCAGGGACAATCAGGAAACGCTTTCGCAAATAAAAACCATGGTTGCACGAAAAGAGTGGAAGGCACTGCATCATTTGGCGCATCGGCTCAACGGTATTGCCGCCAATATCGGCGCACAGGGGCTGCAATTCGCCGCGCAGGCGTTGGAAAGGCAATGCCGCACACAGACGCCAGAGGTATCTGTGATCCATCATCTTGAAACCGCATTGCAGCAGGTGATGCAATCCCTTCAGCGCCTTTCCACCCCACAACAAACTGTGTCCGACGGCAAACCGGCATCATTGATCGATCCGCATCGGCTCCAGCCGCTGCTGGCACAGCTTGCCAAGGCCCTCGAAATGGCGGACCCAGAGGCCGCTGAAACGCACTTACAAGCCGTTGGGCAGTATCTCGACAGCACTCGCTTTCAAACGCTCGCCAACCAAATCGCCACCTATGAATACGACAAGGCTCTGCAGATCCTCAACGAGATTGCCGACAATATGGCAGAACCGCCAGAAGAAGAACGCGAGGAGAAATAGCCGATGGCGAATGATTTTAGCATTTTTTTATGCAACTATAGAATCGACACGAATTGGACGCGTTCAGGCAGGCGAGGTTCGGCGTAACCCCTGATGCAGTTCAGAGTAATTCCTCACTAACAGGGCGGTCGAGGCATGATTCGGTCCTCATCATCAATCAAATCTGGAAACCTGCGGTAGTTGTGAAGGTTATTGACGATGTAATCGATCAAAATTTCTTCAATAAGATCTACCGTATCAATTTTTTTTTGAGTTCCTATCTCATTAAACGCATCCCATATTCCCTTCCTGATGGTTATTGATATGCACTTCTGATTCTCCATTTTTCTTTCCTCTTTAATTATTTGCTTGCGGCTGGCCGTATCAACAAAATCGACCAGAAGCATCATGACAAAGACGAAAAAGCGGATCATCAATGCATGCTTGAAGATAGACAGAATCGCCATTCTTTTTCCGTTTCAAGGCCTATCGGTGGAATCGATTTCACCCACCGACACGTTCGGTGTTTGTTTTGGGTCTCAAAGCCCCACACCGTCGATTGTTCTCCCACAGATGAACATGGCTTCTCTACAATTTAACCAGCAAAGGATGTGCCACTTAGCAGATTTTGAGTGCCAAAGGAAAATGCGTAACGAACGCGTCTATCGATAACCGAAAGCCCGGGAGTCGGTTTGTCCTGCCGGGGGCATCGACACACCCGGTACAGAGGAGCAGACGAACAAATCAAAATCGTTCGAAATTCCAAAAAGGCTGACGACATAACGTTTTATTGGTAAAGTAGAAAATACATATGATGGGGAATAAGTATGGATGCGAAAAAGATTCTTATGATTGCTTGTGAACCATGTGCGGAGATATGACGTGCCTATCAACAAATGTTTAGATGTGCCTTCACGTTTAAAACTTGCAGTTGATATCGTTACGGTAACGCCTAGTAACGTTATATGGTGCAGCATTAAAAAAATGGGTAATGTCACCATACGTTTGACAAACAACTGGGTAGCCAGCAGCTCGGCAAACTTCCATGGACGATCGGCTAAGGAATATGAATGGTCTTAGCGTTGCCGATCGGATGATCACCAAATAACTTAAAGGTAGGTTGAGGAGGACAAATGAAAAAAGTTCTGGTTACCGGCGCAACTGGACAGATCGGTTCGGAACTCACCACCGCCCTGCGGAAAAAACTGGGGATGCAAAATGTGATCGCCGCCGGCCACAAGAAAAAACCGCAACAACCGTTTGTTGAATCCGGGCCGTTCCATTTTGTCGATGTGAACAGAATCGATACAATCGCTACACTTGTTGAGAGATATAAAGTGGACACCATTTACCACTTGGCGGCCATTCTTTCGGCCACTGCGGAAAAGAATCCGCAACTTGGCTGGCATATCAATGTCGATGGCCTGTGCAATGTTTTAGAAATTGCCCGTAAATATAATTGTTCTGTTTTTACGCCAAGTTCTATCGGAGTTTTTGGCGCTGAAACCCCCAAAGATAATACGCCCCAGGAAACCATCCAACGGCCGTCAACCATATACGGAATCAGCAAAGTCACCGGTGAACTCCTCTGCGATTATTATTTCAAAAAATACGGCGTAGACACCCGTGGGGTGCGGTATCCAGGCCTGATTTCCTACAAAACCCCACCCGGTGGGGGTACCACCGATTATGCCGTTGGAATCTATTTTGAAGCGGTTAAAAACAAAAAATATACATGTTACTTGAAGCCGGAAACCTACCTGGATCTAATGTATATGCCGGATGCATTAAAAGCGGCTATCGATTTGATGGCCGCTGATCCCGAAAGGATTCGGCATAGAAATGCCTATAATATTTCTTCGATGAGCCTCACACCGGAAATCATCGCGGCTTCAATAAAAAAAATCATTCCGGATTTTTCCATTGATTACAAAATTGATCCCTTGCGTCAGGCGATTGCCGATTCCTGGCCAAACAAGATGGAAGACCGGGTGGCACGTGAAGAATGGGGATGGATGCCGGATTACGATCTTGATGCCATGACAGAAGATATGATCAGGAATATTTCTCATTCTCGATAGTTATTCTACGACCAACCCAGTACAGTCCCCCTAATAGGGTTTGACAAGAATGGGCCGAAAATATCAATAGGAATGGTGACATAGCTATGAACAAAGTAATGAATTATGCAGTTATCGTGTTCGCAGTATTGTTAATTTTCTTGTTTTTGGAAGCACCATTTTCAATCGCTCAAGAGGAAGGCGTATGGGAAGGCGTTTCAGATGATGGAGGAGCGATTAATTTCCTGGTAAGCAATAATGAAGTAAGAGCATTTTCAATCTTTCTATACTTTTCTGGTTCCGGTTGGATTCAAAACGTAATAGTTTCCCCTATACCTATTTCCGGGGAAGGGTTCAGCTTCAACAACGGTCTTTTTGAGGTTAATGGTACCTTCCCAACAAACTAGTATAGTACCGGTACGTATGACTATCATGATCCAAATGTAGGCTATAGTAGTGGAACTTGGTCTGCTCACTTTGACGGTCCATTACCACCTCCTACCTTACATGTCTTTCCATTTTGCCGAGAGGTAACATCATCCAGTGGTTCTACTACCTTTCAAGTAAGGAATGCAGGAGCAGGGACGATGTCCTGGACCGCTGCAAAAGATCCGGGAGATACGTGGTTCGAGATCACCAGTGGAAGCTCCGGAACGAATTCCGGTACGATTTCTGTGAGCTATGATGAAAACATGGGAAGTGCCAGGGTAGGAACGATTACCATAACAGCACCTGGTGCCGAGGACAGCCCGCAAACCGTTGAGATACGCCAAGATGCTTTTAATTCATATGTTGAGTATAAGCTAACCACAAGTGATGAGGCTGCAGACGATTTTTTTCGGAAAATCAGTCAGTATTTCAGGGAATTATGCCATTTTGGGTGCTAATAGTGACGATGACAACGGTCTAAGTTCTGGATCTGCCTATATTTTTCAAAAACCCGGTGATGGCTGGACGACCATGACGGAAACGGCAAAGCTAACCGCAAGTGATGGGGCTGCAGACGATGATTTCGGAGGCTCTGTTAGTATTTCTGGGGATTATGCCATAGTGGGTGCGAGGTATCATGATGGCAATGATTCCAATTCCGGATCGGCCTATATCTACCTTAATTATCTTACATTGGATACTGATAAGGACGGCTTGAAAGATATTATAGAGATCAATTATTGTACGGATCCAGAAATTGCAGATACCGACAGTGATGGAATTATTGACGGCGTTGAGGACAAGAACCAAGACGGTATTGTGGATGCAGGAGAGACAGATCCTTGCGATGCAGACAGTGATGATGACGGCTTTATCGATGGGGATGAAGATATCAACCATGATGGGGTTGTAGACACCGGTGAGACTGATCCATGCAAACTGGACTCGGACGGGGATGGTATCCAGGACGGTACGGAAGATGGGTTGACCCTTGATGACATCGGCCCGGATACCGATACGGACAAATTCATACCGGATGAAGATCCAGATACGACCACGGACCCCTTGGACAGTGACAGTGATAATGACGGGTTGTTGGATGGAGAGGAAGATATAGACGGTAACGGCCGGGTAGATGAAGGTGAAACTGATCCAAATCGTCGGCAAGTGAAAGTACTGCCGTTTATTCCGCTACTTTTTTTGAATGAGTAAAATTCTCTGGTTGAATTGACTCAATGCAATCACATGAATCGGACTGATTACGAAGTTCGCAGGTCGGCATGACCGAATATTCGACACATCCAGGTGATATTGTGAAATTAACTACCAACTTTTTATGAAATCTTTTTCACAATCACGATAACTTTTAAACTTTACTCAACACAACTTTCTAAAATCATAAGGTTATAATAAATAGTTGAATCGGCGCATTTTTTGCTTCCTAATCTTGTTATTATACTCTTCTGTCATAAAAGACAAAATAATAGAACAGTTAGAACGCTAAGTCACTGTTTATTTAAGCTAATTTTTGCAGCATGGAATTCCTAAACGCCGCTATGTTTTATTGACTGACAGTTAAAATGGCTTCTTCGTTAGCTGCACATTAAAAATGCCTTTGTGTGTTCGATTACGGTCGATGAACCTATAAACGGTCGTCGGTTAGATGGTTTCGTAAAATGGCCGAAATCAAGGCATCCGAATCCCCATAAATGCGGCGTACACATAATGCGCCGCAGATACGAGGGATGAAGCGGAATGCGAATACGGTTTATCTTTCGGGGCCATCAAGCTTTAACTTATTAGAAAAAGGGGGTCGCAAAATGAAAAAATTATCGATTATCTTTTTTTCTTTAATCCTGATTTTTACATCTAACTTGGCATTCGGTGGAATGAATCTGAATCTCATTGGAACTTGGCTGACTGATGGTGTTTGTTTGCAAATAGGCAGTTTAGACGATTATGGAAATGATAACCTATGGGATGATGGAGAAATTTCTCTACACAATGAAAGAATAGTTATTGTATGGCAAGATGAAGGACTTTTTAAAGGTTACGTATGTGGTGTGGAATATCCTAACGGTATTTTTTTCGGAACTATTGATAACAAGAACTTCACTATGACACAATGGGATGCAATTGTTAAAGGAGAAATAAAGAAAAAAGGAAACAAATACATAATGCGTTATACAAGCCAACACGCTTTAAAAAATCCACCAAGTGCGCCAGGAACTTGCATCGGACAGGCAATAAAAATTTCTGATGAATTTGTTGATTGCGAGCCAGGGGATCGAGACTGGTCTTCCTGGCCAGAGCAAGTTGATTAAGAGTTTCTAAATATCGAAACTTTGGGCGATTCTTTCGTACGATCGACTCGCCTAATTTCCAATTCATGACAATTCGAATTTAGAAAGATTGGGTAACACTCCGGTTTCGCTTTGGTTGTTGTTGGTGGCGTTTTCTTGTGATTCATGGTGCCTCGGTACCGCACAGAATCCGTTGACGGTGGCTTTCGTCGTCGAAGATGCGGATCGCCTGGCGAGCCGCCGCGACACTCTCTGGTTCATCGTGCTCGATGACCGCCAGCTGGTAGTCGAAGGCTTGCTCGAGGCGAGTGATCGCCATGGGCATGAGCAGCAGGTTATACAATTCTGGATCCGGACAAGTTTCGCGGTGCTGGCGCAAGATGGCAAACGCCTCCTCCTGCCTGGATTCACCCAGGGCGAAGGCCACGTTTTCGATGGTGATCACGTCCGCGGAAGTCAGGAAACGGGCGACAAAATCCATCGATCGGTCGGCCTTGATCTGAATGAGGGCGGAAAGACACTCGGCGACGACCCGATGGTCTTCATCGCCCATGAGTGCCTTGAAGCGCAGCAGGGGCTCACTCTGGTCGCCGGGGATTCCCGCCAATGCCCGTGCCGCCGCGATGCGCGGCGGTGGTTCTGATTTGACTGATTCAATTTTCTCTGATGCCGCATTTTTTGAATTACAGATGCCGTGTCGATTTGTTTTTCATTCGTAATGGATGGGGAATCAGCAGGATTGAAAAACGAGCATGCGTCCTTTGCGCGCGACCACAGTAAAGCCGTTCTGGGACATCTCCTGGACCAGCGCTTGCTCCTTGGTTCGGGACGTCTGCAACACAACCGTGCCGCCCGTTTTAATGGTTCTGGCCAACTCCCTAAGCAGAGACATCCGTCCTCCTTGCACCCTGGGCAGTCCAAAGAGGAAGGCCAGGTCCAGGCTCTTTTCAGGAAGGCCTGTCGCGGAGGCGTTTTCAAGCATCGGGGTGACGTTCTTTATTCCGGCGTTCGCGACCTTTTCCCTGACCCGTTCGATGGCGTACGGATTTACGTCCACGGCATAGACATGCCCCTGCGACCCCAAGATTTTCGCAGCGGGTATTGTGAAATAGCCCGGGCCACACCCGACCTCCAAGACCTGTTGCCCCTTGTCCAAGCCCGCGTTTTCCAGTCTTCGGTAGGGATTCTTGATCAGCGGCAAGAGCCGGTTGTCGTGCATCAAGGAAATCATCCAGAAAGCCATTTTTGCGCTTGTCGTCTTCTCGTATTCGGCGGGCATTGTCCCAGTCCCCTTGTGTTGCTTTTTGCCTGCTTTTTCTAAGTTCGATGATCTACCTTATCTCAATGACCAAAAAAATGGAATGCTGATCAGATAAAATGGAATTTTGTTGCAGGCACCCGATAAGAATCCAATTATGACGATGTGAACTATCTGGCGGATGAGCGGGTGACGGTGATTGAGGAATTTTTAAGTGAACTGGAAAAGATGGCAATGCTGATCAGCGGCGTTGCGTTTTTTGCATTCAACGCATAGTAACTTAACATAAGGGCGGTACGAAAAAGATGAGTGATTGATTTTATCTTGACCACGGTATAGATACCAGAGCTTGTAAAGTCAGATTCGAACGCTATGGTGATGGTGTCGTTTCTGGCATCTATTGTCTGAACCGTGCTAAAAATGTGGCGCCATCATGTTTGTCTGAAGGGAAAGAGAGTGGCATGAAATTCATAAACCATATCCGCAACGAATTTAACAAGACCGATACACCGTCCAACACCGTCGGCAAAATTACCGCCGGCTTCGATCGATTGGGATACGATATACGCTATGCGCATTATGCGGTCGCCGACCGGATTCATTGGTCCCAGATAACCATCGATGCGATCAAGTTGCAGTGCCAGGGAAAGGGCATGACACCCGAGCTGGCCAAGGCCAGCGCCCATGCCGAGTTGGCCGAACGATTCAGCGGGGGACTGTTCTTCCAGGATTTCGAAGAACAGGTTCGCTTCAACATGCCCGCCCTATATGGCCGGCAGGCGAGTCGCTTCTTGAACTATGAATGGATGGACGGCTATGTGAATCACCACCCGAACGACCTCGATCACGATCATCTCTCCATGGAGGCATTGCTGTGCAACCAGACCCATCTGGGGGCGGTCGATATCGAAAAGATTAAGAACAGCCAGATGGCCAGACATTGGGTGGATGGATATTCAGTGCTCCAAGACAGAACCATCAAGGTTCCCATCAATTTCATCGCCTATATCAATGCGTCCAACGGCATGGCTGCCGGCAATACCTTGGAAGAGGCGACGATTCAGGCGGCTTGCGAAGTCTTCGAAAGATACACGCAAATCCAGATTATCCAGCCGGAGACCATCGTTCCCTGCATCGACAAAGCGACCGTGAAAGATGACCGTTTGCAGTCGATGATCGACTATTACGAAAAAGAGAACGTGGAGATTGTATTAAAAGATTTCTCCCTGGACGGGCTTGTTCCCAGTATTGGTGTTCTGTTCATCAACCACAATTTGCGCCCGGGACGTTGGGAACACAAAATTTTGGTTCCCGGCGTCTCTTTTAACATGGACGAGGCACTGAGTCGCTGTTTCACCGAAATCATGCAGGGGCGCAACACCCTCCAGATGCCCAGCCCCAATCTCGATCGACCGGTTATGCACCGATCCCGGGTCAACAACCTTTACCTGCTGTTCAAATGCTGCATTTCAGAAAAGGACATCTCCTTTCTGGAAAAAGGTGATACGGTTCCTTACCGGGATTTCACAAGCAAAGATATCTTTTCTGAAATTGAATCGATCAAACGGATATGCCAAGCGCTTGAAACCGACTTTATCGTTCTCAACCTCACCCACCCGATTCTGAAATTTCCTGTGGTGCGGGTCGTCATGCCCGGTATTTCGGATTTTCTGCCTTTTGTTTTCAAAGACATCTTGACGTCCGTAGACACCAATCCCGATTCGGCTTGGCGAGGCGAGCACTATAAAGACTTGATGAACTCATTCTTCAGGACGGAGGCGGGATAAAGGGATTGACAAGCGAACCGTCGACATGTAAAAGGCTCATGGATAGAATATTCTAACAAGGCTAAATAATCCTTACGGCCGGCGACCGATCGATGGTGCGCACGGCAGTGAAGGCGCAACCGGTATTCCATCGTGAATACCCGTTGCGCCTTTTTTTTGGTTTGAGCCGAATTTCGATGTGGACGCACACGAATGGCTGACCTGGGCGCAAGACCATGGAATCGCTCAGGAAGTAATTGCCTTCATGCGTTTTCGCCCGCAACTACTGCACGTTTTTAAAGTTAGAAATTTCTATCTGTTCTCATATCGGCTTGTGGCAAGTCTGTCAAGCGCTTTGTCATCACCAAAGAAAAAAAATCCAGATCGGCGCCATTATGAAAACAAAAAAATAAGTGCCCGCTCGAAAGCAGTTGACAAAACCAATAGTGGTGGTATATACGATGCGCCGTAAATAAATAGAGACCTCTAATAAAAAATGAAACTCCTTACGACTTGCGACAATTCTTTTTTACCTCACTTGAGGGTCCGGTGCGATAAGCTGTGAAGGTGTGAGGAAATGATCCACGGGTGGGAACCAATAGGCCTGTTGGGATGTTTATCCTGATACTGCGGAATCCATCGTGATTCAAAAAAGGAGGTAGATATGGCCAAAAGCGGTAAACGGACAAGAAGCAATTGGAGCATTGGTGCACACACAGTGAATTCATATAAGGCTCGGGTCCCCGATCCGGCAGTGAGACGAAAGCGTCGCACCAGCAAAGACATACGCCGGGTCATTGCGCAGGCACTGAACCGTGTCCAGAATGACGGGCGAACCGTTTACCTGTCTGCCGACAGTTACAAGGGAAAGCCGAGACCCAAAACGCTCTACCGGATCGAGTTGTTCAAGAGCGATTATTACGTGCTGTGCATTCAACAACAGGTGGTAACACTCTTCACCGAGGATATGATTGCGGGTGATGCCCGCAGAGGTGGGTTGATTTTCCGGGATCAGGCGCCTTTTGAAGCGATAGCCAACTACTTTGAATGAAAAGTGTGGATGATTAACCTTAAAAAAACGAGGATTAAACGGATGAAAAAGAGTTGGGTAGTGATTGGCATGATCCTGTGTGGAACCGTGTTTTCAACCTCGGCAGTTGCCGAGGTGATGTCGAACGATGAATTGACACAGCGTTTTGAACAACTGGAGGAAAGACTAAAGGCATCGGAGGGAGGAGAGGGGGCTCTGGCAGAATGGGCCGATCGGATCACCATCAGCGGCGTCGTTGAGGTCGAAGCCGGATACACGAGTTCTGATCCCACAGAAGGCGAGAGTACCACCGGTAGCGATATCGCCATGTCCACGGTGGAACTGGGGATCGGCGCCAAGATCGTGGATCATGTGTCCGGTGATATACTTTTCTTGTATGAAGATGGGGAAAACATCATCGTCGATGAAGCCTTTATCACCATCAATGGTGAGGACGTTGTTCCGATATACTTGCGTGCTGGAGAATTTTACGTTCCCTTTGGAAATTTCGAAACCCATATGATCTCCGATCCGCTGACCCTGGAAATTGCCGAGACCCGCGAAGCCGCACTCCAGGTGGGGCTCGAGACCGGAGGATTCTACGCTTCGGCGTTTATTTTCAATGGTGACGTGGACGAGATCGACGCCGACGACGATCACGTGGACAATTTTGGCGCCAATGTGGGGTTGGGACTGGAAAAGGATGCCTTCAATATCGATGTGGGGGTCAGCTATATCAACAACCTGATCGATGCCGACGGGTGGGAGGGCCCCGTTGAAGACGAGGGGGTTGCCCTAAATGAATACATCGGCGGTATCGGTGCCTATGCCATCATCGGATTCGGGCCGGTTACCCTTATCGGCGAATATGTAACTGCGATGGATGATATCGAGTGGGTGGACAATGCCGATACCCTGATCAATGAAGATCAAATCGCAGCCTGGAACGCGGAAATTGGCTTTAGATTTGCCATCGGCGAGAAAGCGGCCACTGTAGCCGTGGCCTACCAGGGAACGGACAATGCCCAGAACAGGCTTCCCGAAACCCGTTATCTGGGCTCTTTCGGCGTAAGTCTTTTCGAGAACACGTCCCTGGCTCTGGAATACATGATGGGTGAATACGAAGACGATACTGAAGAGAGCGCCGTGACAGCCACATTGGCCATTGAGTTCTAAAGGGTGCGACAAAAATACTACATTGTGGTATTTTTTGTCTTGACAGCATTCGAAGCGGCGATTATTTTATATTTCAATACCCCATATGTATTACTCAATCCCTCTATCCTCGGCGGTTCTGCCTACCACCCCACAATGGCAGAACCGCCCTCCCTTTTTTCGGGGAGGGGCTTATCTTTCATCCCGCACAACATCTTCCATCAGATTCAGAAACTTGTGGATGGCTTTATGGATGGGCAGCCGCATCAGTGACCGCAAATTTACCCAGCGATGGCCCCATGACTCGCTCACACGAACGCGACCCGTCGAATAGCGACACAGGTAGACGTCGGCGCTGAGGCGGAAATGCGTGTACGCGTGGCGGATGCCGGTCAGCCGTCGGGAGACGGTGACGGTCAGACCGGTTTCCAAGGCCAGGCCCTGTTCGACCTCCTTATCCGTCATTTGGCGACGATTGGCCGGAAAGGCCGGAAATTCCCATAACCCGCCCAAAAATCCGGATTCCGGGCGCTGAACAACAAGCATTTTGCCATTTTTTAGGATGACGCCGTAAATCAACCGGCGGTGGGGGATTTTTTTGGGGGTGATGCGTCGCGGGAACTCGGTGGTCGTTTGATGCTGCCTCGCCTGGCACGGATCGGCCAGGGGGCAATTCGAACAACCCGGATTCTTGGGGCGGCAGATCAACGCCCCCAGTTCCATGATGGCTTGGTTGAAATCAGCGGGCTGGCGGGGACAGATGAGATCCGTTGCCGGCGCCAGGAACCGCTTGTGGGCCCCGTTTTGATTCACGGGGGTGTCGATTTCCAACAACCGCGCCAGCACGCGTTTGACATTACCGTCGACCACCGGCATCACCCGGCCAAAGGCAATGCTCATCACCGCGGCCGCAATATAGTCTCCGACCCCGGGGAGCGATTGAAATGCAGCAGGATCATCGGGAATCCGGCCTTCGAAACGGGAAACCACTATACCGGCGGCACGATGCAGATGGCGGGCCCGGGAATAATATCCCAACCCCTCCCAACCTTTGAGTATGTCCTGGAGATCGGCTTGGGCCAGGTGGCGTACGCTGGGAAATTGATTCAGAAATCGGTGGTAATAAGGAATAACCGTGGCGACCTGTGTCTGTTGCAGCATCACCTCCGATACCCAAATGGCGTAAGGGTCCGTGGTTTCCCGCCAGGGCAGTCGCCGCCCATGGGCCTTATACCAGTCGATCAGATGGTGCCGAACGTGTCTTGGATTCATGGTTGGCCTCAATTCTATCCTATGACGGCGGGTGACTTACGGTTGCCTTTTACATTTACGCGTCAGATGCGTTTATCATATTTTTCCCATCCATCCAAACAATTGTGCCATTAAGTATGTACCTTAAGCGTCGATAATAACGCTATCCAGGCACATTAATCATTCGCCACGTCGAGACAAAGAACGATCGCCATCTTCAGAAAGGATGAAACATTCATGACGGAAATTAACGGCAAGGATTTTTTAGAGGAGCTGCGTTTCGATATCCGGGAACAGGACATGATCAAAGCCAAATTGGTCCTTTCTAAAATCGGATCGGTCGACGAGCGCGTCAGCAAAATGGCCCTCTTCGAGCTGAATCGTGCCGAGGACACGTTTGTCATTCCATTGATCGTCAACCTGCTCGCCGAGTACAAAGACCTATCCATGGCCTATCCGCAACTCAAGGAAATTCTTTACGCTAAATCCTTGTATCATCCGGAATTGTTGCTTTCCATGCTGACCAAGGAAGTCAAGCGGGAAAATCGCGTGGTCCTCGTGGAACTGGCCGGGGAAATCCATTTGGAAGGCGCCACGTCGCGGTTGATGGGCATCCTCAACGAACATGAAAATGAACCGGTGATCAAGGCCGTGATTCACACATTGGGACTTCTGGGAGAGACATCGGCCACGACGGCCATATCGGAATATCTGTATTCCGGGAACCTTGAGTTGACCATCGCCGCCATTTATAGTCTGGGGCAGTTGGCCACTCCCACCGCCTTTCAGCGGTTGGCAGAAAAGCTAGGCGCCGATCAGGATCTGGACATCATGATCCTGGATGTGTTTGCCACCAACCAGAGCCCCGAGGCCATCGAACGGCTAAACGAGGGCCTCTCTTCCCACTATGCCCACTTGCGGAATGCCGCCAAGCAGCGCCTTCACGACATGAGCAGCAAAGCCGTGCCTGTCCTGATCAACAACCTCTTGCATGACGATCCGGATTTGCTGATTCACAGCCTTAATCTATTGGGAGAGATCGGTGACGAGAGCGCCATTGCTCCCATTCGCAAGCTATTGCACAATGAACCCAGGGATGCCAATGTGCGTTTTGCAGCTTACGAGGCCTTGGGATTATTGCCGGTAGGAAAAGGGGCCTTCGCACTTGCCCAAGGGTTGGCAGATCCAGTGGAAAATGTGCGTACCGCCGCAGCCTGTGCGATTGACCGCAATTATAACCCCATATTAGCGGCGGGCTTGAAAAACTTGATCCACTCCGGTCATAAAGAGGCTTGTCAGGTAACCGAAACGGTGCTCAATGCCGGCTGCGAGGTGATTTTCGCCAACCTTTTAGACGAGGAGATCTTTCAGGACTGTGTGGTCACATTTTTAGGGGAACGGTCCCATCCTGAAATCCGCGACCGGTTCCTCGACTTGTTAAAAGAACATGGGCGGGACGATTTGGCCGTCCGTATCACCGATTCCGCCCACGATGAATCGGCGAAGACCCTGAGGGTCTTCGCCGTTGACGATTCAAAAATGATTCTGAGCATCTACCGGGGGGCTTTGCACAGCCTGGGCTGCACCACCCAACTTTTTGAATCCCCGGCCGAGGCATTAAAGGTCGTGGCAACCGATCCTCCGGACTTTATTTTCACGGACCTGAACATGCCCCAGATCAATGGGATCGAGCTGATCCGTGAAGTGCGGCGTCAGTTTGATCAGTCTGCGCTCCCCATCGTCATGGTCACTACCCAGAATGAAACCCAGGACAACGAGGCGGCCTATGCAGCCGGCGTCAATGCCATCTTGAATAAACCGTTTACGGCCGACGATCTGGGCCGGGTATTGACAAAGCTGGGCCGATTGCCGGGAAAGTGAATCGCCACCATTTTTGAAACGCGAGGTTATTGATCTTGTGCTTGTGCCGGGAGTGAAGCTTTTTCTGTCTCGCGCTGATACAGCCTTTATATTGGCACTAACTGCAACCCATCGAAGATTAATCAAATTCCTTCCATTTATAGTCGATAACTTCCAACAAAACCCCATTCATCTTTTTTGGATGAACAAACGCAAATTCGCAGTCTCTAAAGGGTCGGGCGCCACCGATGAGCGGGTAATCCTTCTGTTTCAAGTCCGCCAGGGCTTCACGAGTATTATCCACATTGAGGCTAATGAGCATGACGCCTTCTCCTTTTTTTTCTATGAATTTGGCCACATCACCGTCCGGGGTGGTTGACTCCATCAGTTCGAAGCCGATTTCGCCCACCCAGTAGCGGACCACTTTAATTTTCTCCGGCTCATCAATGTATTCGTCATCCGGTTTGGTTTTGCCTAAAACCGGCTCCCAGATTTTTCGAGCCTGATCCAGATTTTTTACTGCGATACAGATATGATCTACTTTGTTTACCTTCATATCAATTCCTCTCCTGATTATGGCGAATTGTTACCGACGCGGTACCTTGACATTTAAAAATCAATGACGGTATCCACCGGCCTTATAATCACACACGCCAAGACAAGATGGCCCTACCACATCTTTTTCCTTGACATATGTTGCAATATTCTTTAAGTACCATATATGAACATTCAAATTTCATATATGGTACTTAAAGAAGCGATAGTAAAGTAAAAGCGCATGATTTTTACTCTACTGCACTCAATGCTCGGTCGTTCCCTGTTTCCACATTTTCCTTTCTGCATGCTCGTCGCTCATTTTTCGGATGGCAATATCGCCGCCGATAATTTCTGAATAGGGGTTGCTATCCTCATATTCACTGAAAACCCAATAGAAGGAGAACGTAAATGTCGGAGGAAGAATTGACCTATAACGCAAAAATGTTCAAGGAAACCTTTCAAAACGACTTCACCTATCTTAACGGTTTTCTAAGAAATGTGCATCGTTTTGAAGAAAGAACCGCATTAATCTGCCCGCTTAGAGACCTCTCCTGGACTTATCCGCAAGTCAACAGCGAATGCAACCGGCTTGCCCATGCATTAATGGAAGATGGTGTTAAAAAGCAGGATCTTGTCATGTATCAGCTGCTAAACAGTGCTGAGTTTGTTTTTCTATATCTGGCCCCGCAAAAAATTGGTGCCATTAACTGCCCGATCAACTTCCGACTTTCCTATGGGGAAACCGCTTACACGATCGATAACAGCAAACCACAAGTGTATTTTTACGATAGCGAATTGAAGGATGTCGCCGAGAAGGCTTTGAACAAGGCAACGCACAAACCCGGAAAAGTCGTGATGGTCGATGTTTCGGGTAAAGAAGTTCCGTTTGCCGGTTCGATCCGGTATGAAGACTATGTCCGTGAAAAGCCCGAAACCGATCCTGAAATTTCCCGTCCAAGCCATGTTTATGATGAAATAACAAGGTTATACACATCGGGAACAACGGGTATGCCCAAAGGCGTGCCACTGAATAACATCAACGAAATCTTAAGTGCCCATGATGTATTGATGCACTTTCCCTTGTCTCCGTTCGATCGAACCATGAACATGACGCCATGGTTTCATCGGGGAGGATTATACGCTGGCGGCCCTAATCCTTCCCTGTACGTCGGTGCATCAGTCGTCGTTCTGCGCGCCTTCGATCCCCAAATGGTAATCGATTATATCGAAAAGTACGCGCTGACCTTTTTGATCGGTGCGCCGGTTACCTTGAAGGCCCTTTGTGAAGCGCAGCAGCAGGCGCCCCGTAACCTCGAAAAACTAAAGGGCATCGTCACCATGGGCGCCCCATTGGAAAAGCAGGCCTGTATATTGTTCCAAAATGTTCTTACAAAGAACATCTTCAATGGTTACGGCTCTACGGAGGCATTCTGGAACACCTTCCTGCGCCCGCAGGATTTGCCCGAAATGGCCGGCTCGGCGGGTCGCTCATGCACGGACGATGACATGGCGGTCGTGAATGTCTACCCGGATCGCTTGGCCGAACCGGAAGACACCGTCCCCAAAGACGGAGAGTCCATTGGAGAAGTCATCATCCGAGCGGCGGGTAAGTGCTCCTACACTTATATCAACCGGGAAGAGGAGGCGGAAGCCAAATATTATCGAGGCTGGTTGTATATCGGTGATCTGGCGACGTGGAATCAACAAGAGTTCGTTACGATTGTCGGCCGTAAAGATGACATGATCATTTCGGGTGGAGAAAACGTTCAACCGGCTCAGGTCGAGGAAATCATCAATGAGAATCCGATGGTCGCCGACTGTATCGTGACCAGCGTGCCCGATGAAAAATGGGGGGAGTTGGTGGTTGCGTATCTTATAAAAAGGGATTCTGATTTGACCGTCATGGATCTGGACAAGTTTTGCAAAGAACACCCGATGCTGGCCAGCTACAAACGTCCCCGATATTATCGTTTCGTAGAGGCGCTGTATTTGACGGCCACCGGTAAAAAAGTCCACTACAAAGCGAAGCAGCAGGCAAAGATCGAAATGCAGGATGGCCTGTTTGAAAAAGCCTCATCGTTTTAACGTGTTTAAGAAATTATCGTTGAAAAGAGAAAAAGATGACTGATTTTAAAATCGACACTCGGGATGTTTTCTACATTCTCAAAGAACAGCTCAATTACGGATCCCTGTGCAATCTGGCACCATTTGCGGATCTGAACGAAAAAACCCTCGACCTGATGGTAAACGAAGCGATTCATTTCGCCAAGGGCGTCATCGACCCGCTGAATCGGATTGCCGAGGAGACCCCGGTGGCCTTCGCAAATGGGGCGGTCCGCTGCCCGTCTGAATTCAAAGCGGCGTTCTGGCAGTATGGAAACGATGGCTGGACCGCCGCGGTCGGTGATCCGGCATACGGTGGCCAGGGATTCCCGCTGATGATGCGCATCGTCATCAATGAAATGATGTATGGTGCCTGCCAGGCCTTCAACAGCGCGCCCAGCCTGACATTCGGCGCGGCCCGGTTGATTCATAGCTTCGGCAGCGAGTCGCTCAAGCGGCTTTTTGTGGCCAAGATGTTTACCGGCACATGGAGCGGTACCATGTGCCTGACCGAGCCCGGTGCCGGGTCCAATCTGAGTGCTCTTGAAACCATGGCCTACCCGGATGGGGATAACTTCCGCATCAAGGGATCGAAGATTTTCATCTCCTGGGGTGAACACGATCTGACCGGAAACATCATCCATCTGGTGCTTGCCCGTATTGACGGCGCACCGTCCGGCACGGCCGGGATTTCTCTTTTCGTGGTTCCCAAAATCCGTGTGAACGACGATGGCACACTGGCCGGTTCCAACGATGTGGTCTGTACCGGTATCGAGCACAAATGCGGCCTGCATGCCGCACCCACGGCCGCCTTGACATTTGGGGGGCGGGATGATTGCATCGGGTATCTGTGCGGTGAGGAAAACAAGGGCCTGGCGCACATGTTTCAGATGATGAACGGAGCGCGTATCAACTCCGCGGTCAGCGGCATGACCATGGCCGGCAGTGCCTATCGCAATGCTCTGGCCTATGTCCAAGATCGGGTGCAGGGCCGTGATATCGCCGGTCGATCGGAAGGGGACGTCACCATCATTCATCACCCGGATGTTCGGCGTATGCTGTTGTGGATGAAAGCGGCCGCGGATGGCATGCGCTCGATGGTTTACACCGCCGCCTTTTGGGAAGACCTCTCCAAGGGGCTGCCGCCCGGACCTGAAAAAAAACGCTATCAGAACTTGATCGACTTTATGACCCCGATTCTGAAAGCCTACTGTTCGGATACGGGTTTTCGCGTCTGTGAAACGGCCATGCAATGCCTGGGCGGGTATGGGTACTGCCGGGATTATCCCATCGAGCGTTACCTGCGCGACGTCAAAATCATGTCTTTGTACGAGGGAACCAACGGAATTCAGTCAATGGACCTGATGGGACGTAAGATGCTGATCAGAGGTGGCGGCTGCCTGAAAGCCTTTCAAGAGGAGATCGATGGCTTTTGCGCCACTCACCGGGATCATCCCGTCCTTAAGCATCAGCTTGCGCAACTGGCGGCCACCGCCGGCGAACTCTGGTCGTGCGCCAGACAAATGCGCACGTGCATGAAATCCGACCCGCTTCAATGGGCTTCGTATACCTACCCGGCCCTGTTGGCCTTCGGCGACCTGACCATGGCTTGGCGGCTGATCGATATGGCGGTCATTGCCGCTGACCGGGCCGCGAAGAACGGCAGAAAAAATGATTTTTTCAAGGGCAAGGTGTATCAGGCGACCTGGTTCGTGGACACCACCCTGCCCCACACCCGGGCCAGAATCGGCACCTGCCTGCGCCAGAAACGTGAAATTATTGATATTCCAGACACTGCCTTTTGATAGCCCGAGGTGAGCGATCAACGATTAGCAATCAGCCGTCAGCCCTTATCTGTTGAGCCGTTATCAGTAATTTGCTAATCGCTTACGGCGAATGCTACAATTCAAGTGATGGAGAATCCAATGCAACCGGAAATCAAAGACCATATTGCCCTGATCCGCATCGACCACCCACCGGCCAATGCCTGGGACCTGGCGACCATGCAGGCCTTCAGCTGTGCGGTCGACCAAGTGAAAACCGATTCAGACGTCCGTGTGCTCATTATCACCGGTGCCGGTGATAAATTCTTTTCCGCCGGCTTCGATGTCAGCGATGCCGCCAAAACCGAAGCCATCAGCAATCTTGGCCGGGACCTGTGGCGGCAGATCGATCGTTTTCCCAAACCCACGATCGCGGCCGTCAACGGATACGCCCTGGGCGGCGGGTTGGAGTTGGCCCTGGCCTGTCATTTTCGGCTGTTGGCCGACAATCCGAAACTTAAGCTGGGACTGACCGAACTCAATCTCGGCATCATTCCCGGCTGGGGAGGCACCCAGCGTCTGCCCCGGCTGGTCGGACGGGCCAAGGCCCTGGAAATGATTCTGTTCAGTCAGACGGTTGACTCCCGCGGCGCATTTGATTGCGGTCTCGTCGACCGACTGGTCCCACCGGATCGCCTTCTCGATGACGCCATGGCCATGGCCAAGCGACTGGCTGAGCGGCCACCCGTAGCCGTGCGCTGTGTGCTGGACGCATTCTCGACCGGAATTTACGAGGGGCTTGACCGGGGACTGCTGAGCGAGGCTGAAGGGGCCGCCATGGTTCGGCAGACCGAAGACCGCCAAGAGGGCTTTGCAGCGTTCAAGGAAAAACGGAAACCGCAATTTTCTGGCAAATAAGATATGATGTATTAAAGTTACCTTTGACATAACCAATCGTGTAAAGATAACTTTCTGGTGTGGTGTCCGTCCAGAAATTTGTAATTCAATATATGGTTTTTATGATGAGTGCGACGAAGAATACCGTTCCGGCCATTGACCGTGCCGTTGATGTTATCGAATGCATATCCGCGTCTGACAGGGAAATGTCGCTTTCCGACATCATTGATCGTGTCGACATACCACGCCAGTCCCTTATCCGCATCCTCAACACGCTTTGTTCAAGAGGGTTTCTTGACAAATCCGGAAAGAGGGGACTCTACCGGCTGGGTTTGAAATTTTTGTACTTGGGCCATCGACTCCATGACAAATACGATCTGCGTAATTCAGCCTGGAAATACATGAAGGAGCTGTCGAAGAAAACACGCAAAACGATTGAATTGGCGACATTGGACCGTGATCAACTGATCCTCTTGGAGCAGATACGGGGGAGTGAGAGCATGGCCCTCTATTCTCGCGTTGGAAGTGTCATTCCCTACCTTCATGCGGTTAGTGTCGGTAAGGTTTATCTTTCCTTGATGAGTGACGAAAAAAGACACCAAGTCATTCGAAAAATAGGGTTGCCTGCCATCACGAAATATACCATTACCGACCCTGAAGCCCTTGATGCCGAGCTTATGCAGACAAAAACCAGTGGTTTTGGATTCGAGGACCAGGAATTAAGAGAGGGGGTCAGAAGAATTGCCGCCCCCATTTTTAACTTCTCTGGAAAGCATGTCGGGTGCATCGGACTATCCGCCTCCATATTCAATTTTGATCTCGAGGATAAAGAGAAATATGGCGCAATGGTGGTCGATGCCGCCCGAAAGACGTCAGCTGATATGGGATACCAAGCTAATAATGGCGTAGCATAAATAGCTAAAACCATACCAAACAGGTGTCATGCTCTTTTAAGGCAATCTGATTTTCAGCTCCTCGATCTGCATTACCTCTGTGGGGCCATAGCCCGTGATGGTGGCCATCTGCCTGAAACTTATGGTCTGCCAGAATTCACCATCACTGTCTTTTGAAAGCACTGCTGTGGTCATATATCTGTATTCACCCTTCAAGACCCACCAGTCCTTATCTGTGATAACCAGTTTTTTGGGCTTCATCCCTCTATTCTTGAGAAGTGCTGTCATTTCCTTTTCAAGTTTTGCGTTCTGCATCTTCGCGGCAGGCAAAGGACGCGGTCGTGACTCCCATTTCTGTCGTTTGGCAAGCCAGGTACTGTTTTCCTTTTCCAGCGCATCCAGGCGTTGTGTAAAAGCATCTGCCTCATCTGGCGCAGTTGCACGCAAGCTCTCTATCTGCTGGCGCTGATAGGCCAGTTTTTTCTCTGTGATATAAAATAATGAGGCTCCTGAGTTTTCATCCCATTTCTTATTTTGGGCAAAACGCGTGCTCCATAAAGACAGCTCGCTCTCAATGGGCTGTAAGCGATTTCTCTGATCTGCCTTCTGGTCGTTGTTATACACTTCGATGGCAAAACGCAGTTTATCAACAGCTTGTTTCAACTGATGTGTATATTGTGCCTCTTGCACGTTTTTTTCTATATCAGCCAGCAATGATTGTGCTTTTTTAAATTGAGTATTTTGGTGCTCAAGGAGTTGTGTGTTATAGGAGCCTGGATATTGAATCCTGGTTTCAGGAGCATCGACATAGGTTTTGATTTGCGGCAGCCATTTGTTGTTCAGTGCCTCAGCGTCAGCCTGTGCTGTGGCTGCTGCCTCAGCAGCACCTGCCTTTTGTGCCTCTGCCTTTTCTTTCAACGCTGCATATTTTTCCTCTAAAAGCTGATGACGCTTGATGAGTGGTGCAAACTCTGGATGTTCGGGGTTAGCCTTGTTGTTATTGACGGCCCTGTCAAACAAATTTTGGGTTCCATCGAGTTGTGATCGCAGATTAAAGATATGAGATGAGGCCATGTTCAAGTCGCCACTTGCTAGTTTTTTCTCACCTTCAACCAACTCCCTGTCTGCAGAATCCAATGATCGTAATGCTTTTGCCAGGGTGCTTTTTGCCCCGTGACTCAAGGTATCACCTCCTGAAGATGCAGCAGGTTGAGCAGTTGATGGTGCAGAGGCTGCTGCCTTTACTCCCATTTTTTTATCAACCTGTTTACGCAACCTGTCATATTTACGCTGCAGGCTTTGCAGTGCTTTATTATCACTGTCTGTCGCCTTAAGCTGTTCTAGTTCGGTAGAAGCCTGAGTTAACAAATCATTTGCCTGATCAAGCTTTCCCTTAAAGAACTCTTTTTCAGCAGTACGTATCAGTGAGTTGATATTTTTTGCTGGTTCATCAGCCGCATGGAGTGTGGTCATACAAAAGATTGAGAATACAACACAGACAACACAGAACAATTTTTTCATTTTCGTTCCCCCTTGTGCGAAATGAAAAGGGTTATCAATGCAGATTGCATTCGATTACCCTAATACATGGGTATTTCTTGAAAGCATTGCAACAAAAAATATCACATAATATCAGTTGGATTTTGCAGTTAATCATCTCAAAATAATCGTATTTTCATAGCAGAAACGAAAGCCTGCTGCAACTTACTTTCGGCACCATTTTTAGACGTTACCAGATGAATTTATTATGTAACAATCTTAAGATGTTATCCTGTATAACATTTGGGATAGATGCACCTTCGACCAGCGGCAAGAATTTTCATGGCCGCAAAAGTACGTTCTGGCTATCTCACAAAACGGACCTCAATGCTTCGTGTGTTAGCTTGCCAGTGTCGCCGATTTCAAGGCGAACATCATAAATCCCATATGCTGTGGTCGGCCATAATGCCCGGAAGCACAGATTCGCAGAACTAATTTGGCCCGCTTGTCAGAAATCGGAATTTTTAAGATTCGTCTGCAGATGCTCGGCTTTCGAGCCACTTTCCGCCTCGTCATCGGGCCTGATCCAGATTTTTCGACCATGTGCTTACTTGGGATTGTTGAAACTGGCGCAAACGATTTTTTTCTTGACACAAAAAAACAATCGTTCTAAGTACCATATATGGAATTTAAAAAGTCAAATATGGTATTATAGTCGGGCAGCAAAAAACCACCGTTGCTGCATTTTCATCCTTCTGAAACCCGGCGCTTTTATAAATAAAAAATGAATAGGTTAACAAACCGCAAAGCAGGAGGGCTTACATGGATTTTGAATTCAGCAAACACCAGAAGATGATCCAAAAGGAAGTGCGGCGCTTCGCCCAGGAAGAACTGGCGCCACGATATCAGCAGTGGGACCGGGAGAAACGGTACCCCCGGGAGTTGGTCAAAAAAATGGGTGATCTGGGATTCATCGGCGTATCGGTGAGTCAGGAGAATGGGGGACTGGGCGAGTCGTTTATCACCGAGGGAATCGTGTGCGAGGAGATTTCCCGGGGGGATTGTAGTCTTTCGATGTCGACCAATGTGGCCAATCATCTCTGCGGGGGGCTTCTGGAGCAGGGGCACAAGGATGCAAAGGATACATTTCTCGGGCCATTTCTGGCCGGTGAAAAGATCCCCGCTTTCTGCCTGACCGAGCCCGGGTGCGGAACCGACGCCGCCGCCCTTCAAACGCGGGCAGAGAAGAAGGGCGCCGCCTATGTTTTAAACGGAGAGAAATCGGGCATCACCGCCATCATGGATGCCGATTTCGCCCTGGTTTTCGCCAAGACCGACCCCGAGGCCGGCGCCCGGGGCGTCAGTTGTTTTGTCATTCCCATGGACCTTCCCGGCGTGTCGACCCAATCCTACGACGACCTCGGATGCAACGCCGTCGTCCGTGGCTCCCTTTTTTTGCAGGATGTGGAGATCCCCGACACCTATCTGATCGGTCAAGAGGGCAAAGGGTTCAAAATGGCCATGCAGGGGTTTGACCTAAGCCGCATCCTGCTCTGCCTGGAAGCCCTGGCCCCCGCCTTTGTATCCCTTGAAGAGACCTTGGACTATGTCAAACAGCGTCATGCCTTCGACCGCCCCCTGGCGACGTTCGAAGGCGTTTCTTTCCCGATCATTGAACACTTCAGCCTTTTGGAGGCGGTGCGACTGCTGTGCTACAAGGCACTGTGGTTGAGAGAACAGGGCCGTTCCAGCAGTAAAGAGGCCGGTATGGTGAAATGGATGGCCCCCCGTTTTTCGACCAATGCGATCAGGGATTGTATCGTGCTGCATGGTCATTATGGGTACACCAAAGATTATCCGTTGGAGCAACGGTTGAGGGATGTGCTGGCCATCGAAATCGCCGATGGCACTTCCCAGGTCTCCAAATTGGTGGTTCAGCGGGAATTGTTTGGAAGAGATTTTCTGCCCTACAATTATCGGTATTATCGGTAGATGAATCACCGTTTTTCACAATAGACACGATTTGAAGAGGAGACAACATGAATTTTGAAGAGATCATTTATGAGAAAGAAAATGGCGTGGCGCGGATCACCATCAATCGGCCCGAAAAATACAATGCCTGTACGTCCCTGACGCTTCTGGAACTGAACAAGGCGCTTACGGATGCCTGGGTCGACAACGCCGTTGGGGTGGTGGTGTTTACCGGTACCGGCGAAAAGGCCTTTTGCACCGGCGGCGATCAGTCCATCAGGGATAAAAGCGGGTATGCTGGCACCATAGCAGCCCTGCCGGTGGAAGTGGGCTGGCAGACCGTGTCCCATCTGATCCGGAGTATCCCCAAGCCGGTCATCGCCCGGGTGAATGGCTACGCCATCGGTGGCGGGCACGTATTTCAGGTTGTCTGCGATTTGTCCATTGCCGCTGAAACCGCCCAACTGGGCCAGGCCGGACCCAAAGTCGGCAGCTTCGATCCCGGATATGGAACCGGTGACTTGGTAAGAGCGGTCGGGTTAAAAAAAGCGAAGGAAATTTGGTACATGTGCCGGCTGTACACGGCCCATGAGGCACTTGACATGGGGTTGGTCAATGCGGTAGTGCCCCTGGATCAGCTGGACAGCGAAGTCGACCAATGGTGCCAGGATCTGTTGGAAAAAAGCCCCACGGCCCTTAAGATGCTCAAATATGCCTTCCACGCTGAGACCGACGGGGTTGCGGGAATCACCAATCTGGGGGTTGGTGGATTGAGTCTGTATTATGGAACCGATGAATCCCTGGAAGGCAGAAATGCCTTCATGGAAAGACGAAAACCCGATTTCTCCGACTATCGCCAATAAATAGGGCCGGAAAAAGAGAGTCCAACGGGACCTGCTCCCCATATGCCGTGAAGGAGGCAATGCATGCAAATCCGTACCATATTCGTTGTTGGTTCCGGCCTGATGGGCAGCGGGATCGCGCAGGTTTTTGCTCAGGCCGGCATGACCGTGATCCTCAGTGATACAAACCGTGACGCGTTGCAAAGGGCTAAAAAGAACATTGCCTGGTCGGTGGGCAAGCTTGCCGAAAAGGGTCGGCTCAAGGAACCACGAGAAACCATTCTCGAACGGATTCAACTCTCCGGCGATTTAAAAAAAGCGGACAATGCGGATCTGGTGGTTGAGGCGGTTTTCGAAGATTTAAGCCTCAAGCAGGATATTTTTCGCCGTCTGGATGAGATATGCCAACCCGATACTTACCTGGCCAGCAACACCTCCTCGATGCCGATTACCGAACTGGGGGCGGTTACCCGGCGTCCGGAAAGGGTGTTGGGACTCCATTTCTTCAGCCCGGTTCCCATGATGCGGGCGGTGGAGGTGGTCAGGGGCGTGAGTACATCCGAGGAGACCATGCGGATGGGGGCCGCTGTGGTTCGGGAATTGGGCAAGGCGCCCATCCGGGTGGAAAGCGATATGCCGGGGTTTTTGCTCAACCGGATCAATCTGGTGAGTTACGTCGAAGCCATCAAACTTCTGGAACAGGGCGTGGCGACGGCGGAAGATATCGACATGGGGGTCCGGCTGGCGTTCGGCCGGCCCATGGGGCCGTTTGAAACCGTCGATGTCGTCGGACTCGACGTCTCTTATAACACGCTGAAATCGATATACCAGGAAAGCCGCGAAGATCGCTATTATCCCCCCCAGCTTTTGAGACGCAAAGTGAGAGCCGGGCAGCTTGGCAAAAAGAACGGTCAAGGGTGGTACCGGTACGATGAAAATGGTCAGCGGCTGAAAGCCCCACTATAGTCCATATTCCTAAAGTTCAGTGCACAGGATGCGATTGCGGCCCTCGTGTTTAGCACGATACAATTGCTTGTCAGCGGCTTCGATGAGGATGGCGGGGTGGCAATCGGGTGTGGGAACAACGGTCCCGATGCCGAAACTCATGGTTACCCAGGCCTCGGTTTTTGATTTCGCATGGGGGATGGCAAGCCGGTTGATTTCATTTCGCATCCTTCGCGCGATGGTGGTCGCGCCCTGAAGATCAGTGTCCGGCAAAATGCACACGAACTCTTCACCGCCATACCTGGCGACTAAATCGGACGGTCTCCTGACAACATTTTCCAACGCGCTGGCGATCCGCTTCAAGCACTCATCGCCGGCCTGATGTCCGTATTCATCGTTATAGGTCTTGAAAAAATCGATATCCATGAGAATGAGAGACAAGGCTTTCGCGTCGCGGGCAGCCTGCCCCCACTGCTGGTTGATGAACTCGTCAAATCTTCTTCTGTTGGGAATACCGGTCAATCCATCGAGGGAGGAGAGATTCTCCAGAAAATCACGATGTCGTTTCAGCTCAAGATGCGTGCGTACCCTGGCATTGACGATGGCTCTGCTGAAGGGCTTGGCGATATAATCCACGGCACCCGCTTCCAAGCCTTTGATTTCGTCTTCTTCACTGATTTTGGAGGTGATGAAGATTACCGGAATGTTTTTCGTCCGACGGTCCGCCTTCAGTTTTCGGCAGACTTCATAGCCGTCCATCTCCGGCATGATAACGTCCAGGAGAATCATGTCGGGCGGTGTATCTGAAATGGCTATTTTCAGGGCATCCGGTCCGTTTGTGGCGAAACTGATTTTGACTTTATCCTTTAACGCATGCTGCAAAATCTTGATATTGGTCGGCGCGTCGTCAACGATCAATACGCGCTCATTGGAGGACGTATTCGGCATTCCTATTTTTTCTCCACGGTAATGTCCATTTTTTTGGCCAAGGCGATCAGCGCGGTTTGGGCGCCATCAAAATCCAGTTTGCCGATTCGATTTTCAAGTGTCTTCAATTCCTGCTGATAATTGGAATCGCCCATATTTTGTTTGATGTTTTCAAAACACTCTTCCGCATCCAGGTCCTGATTTCTAAGCAGCCCGGCGAGTTCATTCAGTTGCGGGCTCAATTGGGAAGAGGCCATAGACATCATACCGGAAAGGGGCGTTTGGTGGGGGACGTCCGCCACGTTTGTTGCGGCTTCCAAAATGACCTGCATTTCGCACTCAAAGTCGTCAATCAACGAATCCGTTGCGGTTATCTTCCCCTCCCTGATGCCGAGTTCCAAATCACCGGAAATCCGCATGAGCGCCTGAGCGGAGAAATTTCCGGCAATGCCTTTTATCGTATGAGCAAGACGCTGCGCCACCTCAGTGACGCCGGTGCGCAATGCATCCCGGATATTGTTTGCAACGTCGGTATATTCTCTTTTGAATTCTAAGAGCAACTTTTTGAAAAGCCGCTTGTCATGATTTAATCGACGGAGTGCCGATTGGATGTCAATACCCGGCAGTTGTTCTGGGAAATCGACCGTTTCGGAAGGCGCTTCGTTTGTGGGGGGAAGGCTGCCAGAAACCGTTCGGTTACCATCGTGGCGGATCCAACGGCTGAGTGTGTCGAACAAGCTTTCGACATCGATCGGTTTCGTGATGTAATCATTCATGCCTTCCGCAATGCATTTTTCACGGTCCCCCTTCATGGCATGGGCGGTCATGGCAATAATCGGCGTTTCAGACGGTCTTGATTGATTTCCCCCACTGTGAGCTGATACCGTTGGCATCGCTGAATCCTGTTTTGAAAACGCGGTGCTTTCTATGTCCCGAATCGCTCGGGTAGCGGCAAATCCGTCCATTATCGGCATTTGGACATCCATCAAAATAGCATCATAGGCATGATGGTTGAACATGGATAACGCCTCTTTGCCATTGTTGGCGACGGATACGATGATTCCGCTATTTTGAAGGAGTTCGATGGCAACCTGCTGATTGATGGCATTGTCTTCCACCAGAAGAACATGCGCGCCCCTGATATTTTCTGCAATTTGGCGGGGTTCGATCCGATGGCGTTCTTTTTTGCGGGGCATCGCCTCTCCCCGGCCCAGCACATCCATGATGGTATCAAAAAGCAGGGATTGCTTTAATGGCTTAATCAGAAAGGCATTCGCGCCTGCCTTTTGGGCGTTGGCGATCAACTCCTCGCGTCCAAAGGCCGTCATCAGAATGATGGGGATATGCGCATATTGATTTTCCTGGCGGATCCTTTTTATGGTTTCAATGCCGTCCAGATCCGGCAACTTCCAGTCCATTAAAATTAATTCATATGCGGTGTCCGCTGTGGCATGGGCAATTTTTTTCAGCGCTTCGCTGCCTGAGCAGGCTGTCGACACATCGAATCGGAAGGAATTGAGTATTTCTGCTAAAATCAGTCTCGCCGCTTCGTTATCTTCCACCACCAGGGTCCTGAGGTTGTGTAGATCCGTCGGAAGCATGCTCGGTCCCGTTTTTTCGGCAAGCTGGCGATCGAACACAGCGCTGAACTGGAAACAGCTGCCAACATCTTTTTGGCTTTCTGCCCAGATTTGACCGTCCATCATTTCGACGATTCGTTTGCAAATGGCGAGACCGAGACCCGTACCGCCATATTGCCGGGTTGTCGATCCATCCGCCTGGGTAAAGGCCAGGAATAAATTCGGCAGTTTTTCCGGTTCAATGCCGATTCCTGTGTCGCGGACCGAAAATTTGAGCGTTGCCTGCCGGCCCGTTTTTTCCAAGAGTTCAACCTTGACGACCACTTCTCCTGAGTCGGTAAATTTCAGCGCATTGCTTGCAAGGTTAATAAGGACCTGTCCAAGACGTAACGAATCGCCCACCAGGAATCGCGGAACATCCGGAGCGATGCTCACGATCATCTCGACACCTTTTTCAACGCTTTTTGCTGAAAATAAATTCGTCAGGCTATCCATCACGTCATAAAGGTCGAAGTCGGAGGCCTCCATGATCAGTTTCCCGGCCTCTATCTTTGAAAAATCGAGGATATCGTTGATAATGCCCAGCAGATTTCGCGCCGATTCCTCTATTTTGGTCAGGTAATCCAGTTGTTTTTCGGTCAGGCGGGTTCTCAGGGCCAGGCTCGACAGCCCCATGATCGCATTCAACGGCGTGCGAATTTCATGGCTCATGTTTGCCAGAAATTCACTTTTCGATCGTGTCGCTTCTTCGGCAAGGTCTCTTGCCGTTTTTAGTTCCTTTGTTCTCTCCTCGACTTTCATTTCCAGGGTTTTGCTGTATTCTTCAACCCTTTTTCGGTAGTCTCTGAGGGCATCGGTCATATCCAGAATGCCGACCTGTATGTTTCCCATTTCGATCAGTTGAACATCCGGGAGGCTGATCTCCAGGTTGTCTTTGGAAATTTTTTCCAGCGCCTCGGACAGGATATCGATATCTTCCATCAACGCGGTCTTGAAATCCAGACTGCCCTTCTTGACCCGTTGATAGTCCTTGATGATTGTATTGAGGAGATCAATAAGCGCAACGTCAATACCTGCATGCGCACTCGGTTCGAGTTGACCGGAGTAGTGCTGATCACGAATGTCGAATAAGGCTTTCGTTAGATCTTTCATGGCGGCATGTTCCCGTCGAATTGTCGATTCGTCTATCTCTGAAAGGTGATCTTGAACGCACAGGACGCCCCTGGTTTATCGCTCTCTATTCTTTCAACGAGGCCTTTTTCCCCGAAGTATCTCAAGACGCCCTTTATCAATCCCTCGAGAATTTTATCGAGATGTCTTGCGCTGATATAGTGCATCAGCAGGGTATCGTCATCCGATGATTCAAAAATAAATTGGGGCGGCGTCGCCCCGTCAATGGATTGGGTCGCCCAGGCATGGGTCTGATCCATGCCGATCAGAAATGCTTTGGCGGTTTTGTACTTGGCATAGACCACCCGATATTTTCGGTAGGCAAAAACGTTTACCCAGTAATCGCCGAATGCGAGCATGACCTCATCTTCGGTGAGCCCGAGGACTTTCGCAGCCGCTTTGATGAAATCCAAACTCATTTTATCGGGCAGATCCTCAAAGATGACAATTTTTTTTTCCTCGGAAATGCCCATTTCCGCCAGTATCTTTTTAAGCGTGTCCGCCCCGCCGAATTGGTCTTTCACCATTTCGACACCACATTGTAAAATGATTCCTTTCATTTCCCTCCTCCCATCGATATAGAGACCAAAAACGGCGTGTCTGCGCTTCACAGTGGAAATGTCAGCAGCATCCACATGCTGGGGGGCAAGTGAATATTTTCTATCACTGTAAAACCTACTGCCATTACTATGTCAAGCGGGCGCCTGCATGTCAATGCTTAGGGGGGCAATGCATTGATAAATGGTTTGAATAACATAGTAAATCGCTTGCTGGCATAAGGAGATTGATGTGACAATTTTCTGCCAAAACGATCGTTTCATTCCTTTTGCCAAATCAGATGTTGTTAAAATGTGTTTAAAAAAATCACGGTTGACCGAGACTGAAAAAAAAGCCTTCAGGGATTTCTATAGAATCGTAGATACACTATTTCATTATGAATTCCACAGAAACCTGGATCGACCATCATTACGCGTTTTCGCAATGTTCCCAAAGCCGATCTGGAGATGCTTTTTCCAAACAGAAAAGTCCGCATGAAAACAATCGATAAAATTATTATCGGCGTTCCGGCAGCGGTCAGCGGCATAACTGTTTTAGTGACCAAACTTGGCGCATCCCTTCTGCTAATCGGTTCTGTCATTTCATTAACGATGAGCTCTAAATAGCTGCCGGTTTTTATGTCTTTGAATTGGGCCGACTCATCCCTTGTGATATCGGTGGTATCCAAGCTGACTTCAAGAACCCCGCCTTTGCCTCGCATGGCGTGGGCGGCATTGGTAAATAAGTTCATCAGGACCTGGTGAAGAAGTGTCGGATCGCCCAGAATCTGAGCGTTAACGGTTTTCAGATTCTTTCTAATTTCAATGGTGGCCGGCATTGACGCCCGCATAAACTTCAGTTTCATTCAGTCTCCGTTTCAAAAAAAAGGAAATGCAAGCCAGGCTCACGATAAGCAGTATTACGAAGACGCCGGTCACCTGTAATTGCTCTACGGTTTTCGAGGACAGCCCTTTCTGGACTTTCAAGGTGATCCACCGGTTTTGAAGCGTGGACAACGATTCCGGAGACAGCGTGTGCATGGCCTTTTGAATCGAAAAAAACAGCAAGGGATATTTTTTGCTCACACCAATCCGGAATTCAAACTTGTAATCGGTCACGCCGGCAACATGAAGATTGGAAATTCCCTGTTTGCTGATGTGATAGGACGCCACGGCCAGATTCCCCACAAAAACATCGGACTGACCGAAAGCGACCGCCCGCAGGCCTTCGGGAACGTCCGCAACGGTGATCAGATTCAAGGAAACACCGGGCACATCCCTTAAATATCTTTCTGTCGCATAGCCGGATACAACAGCGACCCGTTTATCGATCAGATCCTCGATGGAGATACCCGTTCCGAACGTTTGCGCGCTGATAATGACAACCGGGACACTGGCATAGGCGGTTGTAAACCATGCATAGCGGTCTCTTTCCCTGTTCTGTACAATTGTCGGCGCGACGGCACACGTCCCGCTTTCCAGGGCCGCCAGATGCGCGTTCCAGTCGCTGGAAGCCGTTTTCGCAAAGGTGATGCCCAGTTTTTTTCCCACCGTGGCGATGATATCAGCCCCCATGCCGGTAAAATTTCCTTCGTCGTCGGCATATTCGATAGGGGGGAAATTGTCGTTAAACCAAAGGGGAATATCCGTGAAATGATGGTGTAACCACTCCTTTTCCGCCACTGTCAGAGAATGAAGTGCAGTCTCGATGGCATATACTCCGGTGCCGCAAAGGATCAAGAGAAGGAAAAGGCACATCCCCCGGACATTCGAAAAAGAAAAAAGACCAGGACTGTTCCTGAATCGATCGAAATGTTGGTGATAGGTGTGTTCGCTTGACATACTATCCCGTATACGCTCTCGTCATAGACGATAACGAAAACACCCTGATGGATGACAGCTTCCATTGGGTCCGCTTGGTTGAATTCATTGGTTAGGGACAACAAGATTCCCATGCCTGCACAACAATCGATTAAAACAGCTAATTATTAATATCGGTCACCGAGATCGCTTGTCGAGGGAAAAATTGAAATCAAAAAGGAAGAATACGCTTAAACGTAAAATGATCAAAAGAGAAATGCCGGCCCAACTGAATCTCGATCAGACCGTCATTGGTAGGGGGAACTATATGTTTTTCGCTCGCTTTCGAAAAAGGAAATGGTAAATAATATCACAGTAGCGATCCAATTTGACCCGGCCTTCGTTGGCCACTGCATAGCGCCAGAAGCCGTAAAGGCGGGTCAGGAATATCAGCGTATCGCTATATCGCTTCCAGGTAAAGTGTTCCTCCACCCGGCGCACGCTGTTTTTGGATATTTTACCCCAGTAGCTGGAATCTTGCTCGCATTCCAGGATGAATTTTTCCAGACTTCCTGCGATCAACGTCGGCTCGCTCGTATTGAGCAGAAACCCGCTGACCCCATACTCGATGATTTCGAGGGGACCGCCGAATTTGGGTCCAAAAGTGGGCAATCCAGAGGCCATCGCCTCAATGATGGTCAATCCGAAGGCTTCGAACAAGGCTGGTTGGACAAATATGCCCTGGTGCCTGGCCATGATCCGATAAACCACACCGGTATCCAGTTTGTTGATACTGGGCAGCCAACGGACCTTGTCGTCCAAATCGTAGCGTTTGATCAAGGCGTGGGCTTTACGGATTTCTGCCCGTTCCTCATTATCTTTGGAATCGTCTACCGTTGTGGTGCCTGCCGCAAAGATCAGGTTGCAATGCTTTTGCAAGATTTTACTCATGCCAAATGCTTCGATCAGACCGGTGATGTTCTTGATTCGATCCAAACGGGCCATGGTGAAGATGGGGCGTTTGGCGGTATCGGCCAATTGGCCGAAGATCTCTTCGGATTCGTCATGAAAGAGCCGCTGCGTCCAGGTCTTGGCCTTCTGCGCTAACTGTTTTTCATTTTTATCAAAGGGAAAATAGAGCGTTTCATCGACTCCGGGACGAATGACATTAAACTTGGGGGCATAGAGATTGATCCCGTTAACCACCTGATAAAGATCAGGCAAGGTGAAAAACTGATAGGATTCATACTGCCCCATGGTATCGTCGGTGCCGAAAATTTCCTGATAGGTGCTGGTGATGATGAAATCCGCCTTGTTCATAGAGAGCATATCGGCCGTAAACTGCAAGGAGAAGTTGTAGTCCTTTTCCATTCGCTGCCAGAATAAATCGGAAAAAAGGTATTTCGTTTTTTCTAATGCGTGAGCAATCGTACAATGGATGACATTCAGCTTGTCCGATAGCAAGGTGGCCACCAGGTTGCCGTCTGAATAATTACCGATGATCAGATCGGGCCGCTGGCGGAATTCGCCAAGTAGTTCCTGGGCGGCATCATTGGCAAAGGTTTCCAAGTATGGCCAGATCTTAAACCGAGAGATCCAATCTTGAAGAATGTTGCCCTGGGCGTCTCTAAACGGTACGCGAAGGATCCAGGCATTTTCCGTTTGAAACACTTTTTCCATGCGCTGGTTGCAGGTTGTATCCCCGGCATTGGGGATCAGCCGGGTTAGGATGGTAATTTTGGGAGTGACCTCGAGACCCGTGAGCCTGATCTCTTCTTTCAGGTGCTTTTCTAAGGCCCTAACCTGATCGAGGATATAGATGACCTGACCACCGGTGTCCGGCCTGCCCAACACTTTGGTCTGCCCGAACCATCCATGGGGCGATATCACCGCGATGTTTGCAATCAAGGGCATGGGTACTCGGCAGATGAACTGACCCAACAATGTGGCATTGGGTTCGTTGATGAGATCAATGAGTAGCCGCATGGTTTCCGCAATGCGTCCCGCTGTATGACCCCAGCCAGCTTCGAATCCGGCCCGCTTCAATCGGGATGCCACCTTAGTATAGGGTGTCTCCGGTTTTTGCTCCCGAAGCCATTTCAAAACGGCCTCAAGTGCGTTGAAAAAAGTCTCAAAGTCCTTAATCAAGGTCCCGTTGACCAGAAGTTGTTTTTCTTTGTATTTATGCAACTTGATGAAATCAAATAATCTGGCGTGCCATTTGTCCGGAGCAGTAAAAATTTGACTGCATAAGTAACGGTTTAGGTATCGGATGCCATTCCCGATATTACGGGGGTCTTTAATTGAAGGAACATAATCATAAAAGGGCATAAAGTCGATTTTGAGGGACGTGGGTCGGCGGCCGTTGTCCATGACGTGAGCATCTTTTAATTCCAGATAGCGGGCACTGTCAATGGCCTCCATGTGTGCGCCGTCCGGGCGAAGTAGGTAGAAGTGGTACTTAGCAATATCGTAGCGATGGACGACGACGATATGGCCATCGCTTATAAAAAGCTCTTGGATTTGTTTTATAAAATAAAATAATGAGGATTTTTCACGAAAGTGTTTCTTTTTATTATTGGCATCGCAATATTCATGAAATACTAATAAGATTTCGTTGCGAAGAAAAAACTTCTTCTCCTTTCCGAGAAGTAGCGTTATGTACGCTTTGAATTCTTTGCTGTCTGTTCGAGTGAGCAGCGTTGAGATGAGGGTCTGATTCGTCATTTCACCACGCCTTTTTGCTTTTATGATGAATTGAGTAAATTACAAGCCCAGTCTACGCGCTTTGCCATTTTTTTTGTTAAGCCCATTGACCCTTCGGTCTGTCATTATCCTTCTGTCTTTTCCTGATCTTCGATCAGAAAAATGGATTGTTAAATAGTGCTTGCGTCTATCACTTCTCCTTCGTCTATTACTTTTAGAAAAAAATGTTTTCATAAGACTTCCTTCTGCAAAAGGTAGTAAAAATAAAGTTTAGGGAAATATAGTCTTGATACCCACCCTGTAGGAAAAATTCTATGCTCGGAATATCAACCTATGTGCCGGTGGATGGAACGACCAACAGAGACGCAACGCCTTTTTTTTTCGCTGCCTCTTATGGGATGAAAAGCACTGTCATGTTACTGAAAATGATTTAGAGAGGCAGCATCTATTCCACATTGAACCACAACAGATCGGTCACTTCCAACGCGGGGTTAACATCAAAGTGGCGTTGATCCATCAATGACGTTTAATCTCTACATCGTTTTTTACTATAGCCTTTTCGGTGAGTTTCTGTCCACCTTATTTGTTGTTTATGGAGGATAAAAATTTGAAATCAGGTAAGCGTTAACAGGGCACCAAATAGCAGCATCATACAAATATGGATTCGCGATTCGCTTTGAAAGGTTTTCAGCGGATAGCGTACCAGGAAGGATGGGCGACGCCCAGGAGGAGGAACGGTGAAGACCTATCAGGAACTTCTGACTGCGGCGCAGGCCGGCGGAACCGGCGCCTTCGACGAACTGGTGATTCGGTTTCGGCCCATGACCTTGTCCATCGCGCAGCGTTACCTTGGGGACGACGCCCTTGCCGAGGACGCTGCGCAAGAAGTCTTCCTGATCATACACTGCAAGCTAAATCAGTTGAAAAATCCCACGGCTTTCCCTGCGTGGATCAAAGCCATTATCTATTCCGTTTGCCGGCGCATGCGCAATGCCAACGTTGAAGCGGTAACACTGGAGGGAACGTCTGTTGAGTGGGAGCTGGCGTGCTCGGAGGATGGACCGGAGGAACGCTACATCCGCCGGCAGACCCGCGAAATGGTCACACGCGTGCTGGCGTCTCTGCCCGGGGTGGCGCGCGAGGCCTGCAGAATGCGCTATGTGCTGGGACTGTCCTATCGGCACATCGCCGAGGCTCTTGGGGTGCCTGTGGGTACCCTCAAGCGGCGGCTGCACGATGCGCGCAAGAAAGTTGTGCGGGCCTTGGCTGATGACGCCGAAACGGTCCTGCATGTCGGTTACATGCCCATCACGGACCATCTGAAAAGAACGACATCCGCATGGGTCTGCCCTGCAGCGTATCTACCCATGAGTTCATGCTGCGCAGCCTGCTCAAGGAGGGGCGGTTGGATGAGGGTGCACGCTGGGAGGGCTTTCTGGCCCGATATGTCAGTCCCTCCTATATGAATCGGCTGTTCCGTGAACGGCGGTTGGATGCGTTTTTTTGTTCGGAGCCGTGGGGGGCAAAGGCCGTGGCTGGGGGCTGGGGACGACAGCTGGTCCGATCCAGCGATGTTTATCCGGACCACGTCTGCTGCGGGCTGGTGATACGCGAAGCGTTTGTCTCAAAGCATCCGAATGTGTCGGAACGCTACGTCAAGCTTGTGAAAGCATCCGGTGCATACGTAGATCGTCATCCACAGGCCGGCGCCCAAATCCAATCATTGTACACAGGGGTGGACGTCTCCCTTGCCGAGCGTGTTCTGCTCGAGGAAGGGATACGGTTCGAGAATTTGTGTCCGGACAAAAGACGTCTGCAAAAAGTAATGGACGTGGGCTTGAGCCTTTCCCGTATAGCCCCCGCTTCTGATCTTGATGACTTTTTGCATCCGCTCGCGAATTAGCGTCCGTCCTTTTTCCCCGTCCTGTTTTTTTTTAATACCGCAAAGCGAACCTTTTTCCGCCTCAAGGCATCTTTACTTATACCATGTTGCATCGAATCGACAGCACCGCAATTCACGTTAGGGTTCGCGCAAAAATAAATTCACAAATTGTCAGTGTTCAGGCGCCCGCTCAGCAAGGCGCGAAGACAAAGGAATATCAAGCATATTTCGTGCTTTCGAAACACCGCTGAACGGGATGGATGGGCGCTGAAAATGAGAAGTTATTTTTGCGCGAGCCCTTAGATGGAGGGGGTGATGGTCAAAATCAGGCTGACGCCGCTGAGCGCTGGAGAATTTTGTCGGGAGTTCTACAGACCCGGGGTCGTCTCCCTTTCCCGGATTCTGTGGGGGTCTGTGGGCGGAGGGCTGCTGCTGGCGGTGGTCGCTGTGTTCTCAGAATTCAGCGGTGTGGGTGTTTTATATCCACCCCTGGCTGCGAGCTGCTTTATCGGCACGACATGCGTCTACCTGCCGGTAGCGCAGCCAAAGAATGTGATCGTGGGGCATTTCATTTCCACGGTGGGTGGGTTGTTGGGTGTATGGGGTGGTCAGGCCCTGTTCGGAGGGATGGCATTAGAAGTGGCGGTTAAGCTTGGGCTTGCCGTGTTGTTGGCCTCCGTTTTTATGCAGATTCTGGATGCCGACCATCCACCGGCCGCCGCTACGGCCGCCATTCCTGCCATTTTGCCGATCCCGGCCGATCCGCTGACCCTGCCTCTGCACATGGCTTGGGGCGGGGTCGTCACCGTTCTGTTCGGCATGGCCTGGAACCGAGTCTGGTTCAAAAAAACGCCGGGAAAGGCCGATGCGGCCATTACCGGCTGTTTGATGGATATGGATCGGCCCGAATTTACGGGTCTGGTGATATGCACCCTTGGCTTTCTGCTCATGTGCCTCAGGCCGTGGTCTGGAGGTGCCTATGGCTGTGGGCTGGTGTACTGCTTTTGGCCTTATATCACTTTGCAACGGCTCGCATCATAACCGGACAGTGATGCGTCCAGGGACTTACAGGAGGTGAGGTATGCTGAAAAATGGATGGATACCAACAGTATGTTACCAGTGCAAGGCGGAATGTGCCATCATGGCAAAAGTTGAGGACGGGAAGGTCACGGAGGTCAAAGGCCATCCTACCAAAGGAGGAAAGGTCTGCGTCAAGGGGATGGCCGGCGTGACGCTGCAATACGCCGAGGACCGGCTCACCCACCCCCTTAAACGCGTGGGGTAACGGGGCGAAGGCAAGTTCGTCAAAATTTCGTGGGACGAAGCGTTGGACATTATTGAAGAGAAGCTTCGCCGACTTTATGACCGGGGAGAGGCCCACAAGTTGACCTACAGCTTCTTTCCCCATGCATGAAGGACAAGAACGGTGAATACAAGCTGGAGTTCCTGCTCAACACAGATATCATGCTTTCGGATACCGGACGTTTCGCAGACCTGGTGCTGCCGGATCAAACCCACTTTGAGCGCTGGGAGATTCTGTATATGCCCTGGTGGTACAATTTTGGCCATGGTGTTTCTCTGCGCCAGCCTGTGGTCGCGCCTGTGGGTGAGGCCCGGCATTCCAACCGGGTGTTTATCGAGATGGGAAAGCGCATGTTCCCTGAGTACTTCCAATTCAAGGACGACGTGGAATACTACGACATCCAGCTCAAAGGCTTGGGGCTGTCAGTGGCCAAGCTTCAGGAAATGGGCGGTGTGTGGTCGCCCGGGACCATGGGGTTAAAAAAATATGAAGACGGCGGCTTTGGTACACCTTCGGGTAAAGTCCACCTTTACTGGGAGGATTTGGAAGACGAGGGGCAGGCGCTACCCAGGTCGATCCTCGCGCCCGAATACGAGGTCGATGTCGAGGATTACCCTTTCATCATGATCAGCTATCGTCGCATCCATATCAATGGAACAGGGCCCTGGTCGGTGAACAACGCCCAGCTGCGTGACCCTGTATCCGGCCAGAGGGATAATCCGGCCCTTGTCAATACTGCCGCCGCAGAGAAACTCGGTCTCAAGGACGGCGACATGGTAACCGTATCTTCCAGAACGGGTTCTGTCCGTATGCCGGTGAAACTGACCGAGCACATTCGGCCGGACTGCGTGGGCTTCATGCACGGGTTCGGCGCCACGGTTGGGCGCGTTGGCGCGGGCGCGGGCGTGTGCGACAACGAGTTAATCCCCGACGCGGGTTCGCACTTGGACTGGCAGGATCTAATCGGTGGGGAGTCCCATGTGTCCTGTCGTGTGCGTATCACCAAATAAAGGAGGCTGCCATGAAACAGCTTGGATTAATGATAGACATGACCGGTGCATCGGCTGCAAGACCTGTGTGGTCGCGTGTCGCAACCATCATAAGATAGTCGATCACGAGACGTGCATGCCCGAGGAAATTCCGTATTACATCCGGGTGGAAACCAAGTGCTCGGGGACGTATCGAAAACAAAACAGGGAGATGTCGAATGGTGGCTCTTTGAGGGTAACGTCGTTGGCGACATCAAAAAAAGACCTGCAGTACTAATGGCCCATGGGAATCGGGAATTGATAGATGATTATATTAAGCAAAGTTGGTCCTTTACAATATTGGGCATAGCGACGGGCCATCTGCATGGGAATTATTTTGGGAAGATATCGTGAAATTTCTGGACCGAGCAGTGTTAAATTGAAATGTTTGGTTGCAGGCGGCGTCACAGTACCCGCAAGGGTAATCAGTAGGATTTGTTGCCCAGGCCCTCCGATATGGCAAGGGCCGTATTTTTCACTTTCTCAACCGTTTCCGCCACGACATCCTTTCGATCAAGTAAAGATAAAATCATTGTGAATCCCAGCGCAGCGACGACATTGCCACTTTGGTCCCACACGGGGGCAGAAATGCCCCCGATGCCTTCGAAAACGTCTTCTTTTCCGATGTAGAAGCCATCTCCCCGGATTTCATCCAATCGGCTTATGAATTCCTCATCGCTGGTAATGGATTTGGCGGTGTAATGCTTGAGAGGATGTTTCTTGAGGATGCGCAGTTGCTCTTTTCTCGGCAGATACGCCATGAGCACCATGCCCAACATGCCAAAATGCAACGGTCTCCGCCTGCCGATTTCCGATGTCGTCACCATGACGCCTTTTCCAGCCCGTTTGTCCACGTAAACGAGATCGTCCTCCATCCGCACACCGAGAAGAATCGTATGCCCGAGTTCGTTTCGCAGCCTTGTCAAATAGGGGCCCGCAATCTTTCGCAGCGAGACCGAGGATAATGCAATCCCCCCCAATTCCAGCATCTTGTTCCCGAGTTGATACACTCTCGTCTGGTTGTCGTACTTTAGATAATTCCGGCTGGACAAATGAGACAGCAGGCGTAAGACCGTCGTTCGATTTAGCCCGGTTTGTTGAATGATTTCGCCCTGGGTCAGTTCTTTTCGTTTGAAAGTGAAACATTCGAGGATATCCATGGCGCGGTCGACAGACTGTACATAATAGGTGGGTTTAGCTTGACCGTTATCTTTCATCTACCTGGCCCTTTGCATGGTTTGGACAATGCGACTTCGTATTTCAGGTTAAGTTGGCATTTATTTAACCATTCAGACCCAAAAAATCAAACATCTCCCCTCTGGCATCGGGAAAAGCGATTCATTTCGATTGATCCGTCTCCATGGGAGGTTTGAAATTTAATTATTGAATAAAATTCATAATCTATACAAGAATTTTATTTTACTTGACGCCAAATTGTCATCATGATAATGGAGCATAATATGATCAAAAGATTATATTATGAACATTTTGTAGTCTCAGCGGTTCATCCCGGAAGGAGACAAAATGAATCTTCCTCAAGAAGCAACGCCCGCGTTTTGAATCAGGAGAACAACAATGGTGCAACTATTGAAAGGCGTTCCACCGTACAAAGAAGCGGACATCAAGACGTACATCGATAAACGCTGGTGGCGCGGCATTACACTCGGAGATCTGTTTGACAAAGCGTCGGACACGCATCCGGACAAGGAAGCCTTCGTGGATGAAAACAGCCGGTATACCTACGGACAGGCCCGGGAAAAAGTCGACCGGCTCGCCATCGGACTCATGCGACTGGGCATCGGAGCACTGGATCGCGTGCTCATCCAGTTGCCCAACTGGAATGAATTTGTCTTCGCCTATTTTGCATGCCAGAAAATCGGCGCGGTGCCCGTGCTGTTGATCGAGCGCTACCGACAATTCGAAATCGACCGACTCATTCGAATTACCGGCGCGACGGCATGGATCCTTCCCCGAAAAATCCATAAGGTCGATTTTTCGCCCATCGTCAACGATGTGTGTCAGGCGCATCCCGAGATGACGCATGTGATTACGGTCCGCGGAACAATCGCGGGGCGGGATTTCCCCAGCCTCGACGCGCTGATCGAACAGTCCGAGCTGAATGAAGAAACCCGTGCCGCGTTGTCTCGGCGCAATCCGGATCCCATGCAGGTTGCCCACATGGGGCCCACCGGGGGAACCACGGGGGCGCCGAAGATCGTTCCGCGCAATCATGACAGCCTGGTATGTGGCGTGGAATCCTGTTCTTTCTCCTGGGAGCAGCATGGCGAAGATGTCAATCTGATCGTCGGGCCCATCGGACACGATCTTTCGTTTACCAAAGGCTTGCTGGGCAGCGTGATCACCATGGGCAAAGTGGTGTTTCTCTCTACGACGGACAATGCGGAAATATGCCAAACCATCGAGAAGGAAAAGGTGACGGCCATCATCTGGGTGCCCACCCTGGCCAAGCGGATGGTTCAGTTCGAAGATCTCGACCAATACGATCTGAGCAGCCTGCGAAAGATGCACAGCGGCGGTGGGGCCAGTCATCCCGATTTGGTCAAGGCGGTGATGGAAAGGCTCAACATGCGGTTCTACAACGGATACGGCGGTACCGAAGGCATGACCTGCATCACCCGCACCGTGGACGACTACGATACCATTTGCGGTACCGTCGGCAGACCCACGTGTCCATATGACCACTATAAAACGGTCGACGTTTTCGGGCGAACCCTGCCGGCGGGAAAACCGGGCGAACTGCTGATCAAGGGGCCAGGCGTTTTCTCGGGCTACTATGACAATCCGGAAGAGAACGCCAGCGTGTTCGACGCGGAGGGCTACTTTCGGACCGGAGATTTGGCCACCATCGATGCCAAGGGCTATGTGACCCTTACCGGCCGGGTGAAGGAGATGATCAACCGCGGGGGCGAAAGCATCAGCGCCACGCAAATCGAAGGCCTGATCGGTCGCCATCCGGATGTCGCTGCGGTGGCGGTCATCGCCATGCCCGATCCGCTGATGGGGGAACGGGCATGCGCCTATATCGAGACAAGGGAGGCGACCCGGCTGACTTTCGATGACATCATCACCTTTCTCAAAGAGCAGAAGGCATCGATGCTGCAACTGCCGGAGCGGATCGAGTTCATCGATGCCATGCCGGTTACGGCTGCACAGAAATTAGATAAGCAGGCGCTGAAAAAAGATATTGAAATGAAGCTGAATAACGAGTTGAATGGAGTTCAATCATCGGTGGTGGTGTAGATCCAATCGTCCACCTAAGTTTTCATTCAGTGGTCATCCAACAACCAGAAGGAGGAAGACGTCATGCGTAGCAAGAAGACCGTAGTCGGAATCATTGCCCTCTTGGCCCTGTTGCTGATCGTACCGCAGGGAACCCTTTTTGCGGCCGACAAGGTCATTCATCTTAAATTTGCCTCTTACCTGCCGGGCCCGCAGCATTGCAACAAGACGAGCGAGGCATTTATCGCCGAGTTGGAAAAGCGCACCAACGGACGGGTCAAGGTCCAATTCTTTCCCGGCGGTTCATTGGCCAAGGCGCCGGCCATGATCAAGGCCATCGAAACCGGCATCACCGATATCGGTCTCTCCCATGTTTCTTACACACCGGGCCGTTTTCCGGTGACCGAGGTTTGCGAACTGCCCATCGGCTACCCCACCGGATGGGTGGCAAACATGGTCATGAATGACTTTTATGAGAAATTCAAACCCAAAGAGTGGGACAGAGTCAGGGTGCTCTGGATGCACGCCAACACCCCCAGCGTACTGGCCGCCACGAAGGCGTTGCGAACCTTGGAAGATTTCAAAGGCATGACCATCCGCGCCCCCGGACGCATGGCCGAAGTGGTCAAGGCCCTGGGCGGCACCCCGGCGCCCACGCCGATTGTGGAAACCTATGACGCCATCGCCAAGGGGGTGATCCAAGGGGTCTTTGTCGGCGGAGAAGGTATCAAGGCCTTTCGTTTTGGAGAGATCGTCAGCCACGTGACCAACTCCTGGAACGTGGGCCCCAGCTACCCCTTCTATGTAGCCATGAACAAACGCAGTTATGAACGGCTGCCCGATGACATCAAGCCGATTTTCAACCAATTGTGCGGTGAGTACAAAGAGCGGTTCGCCCTCTCATGGAATGCCTCCGACTTTCCGGGTGAGGCCTTCGGCAAGGAGAAAGGCGTCGCGTACATCGAGTTGCCCAAGGCTGAATTCGACCGCTGGGTCAAGGCGGTGCAGCCGGTGATCGACGCCTATGTCAAGGATATGGTGAGTAAAGGATATGCCGAAGCGGAAGTCCGGTCCTGGATCGACTTTTTAAACAAACGCAAAAATGAGCTGCTTGAACAACAGAAGTGGTTCCAGATCAAATCGACGACGGGTCCACCCGAAGTCCGGTGATCGATGCCTGGTTCGCTTCTAAATTGGGCGGTCAGCCGTTAGCTGATTGGCCTGTCCTGGGCTATCTTTAGTTGAGTTGTTTTTTATAAAAAACAGGTGTCTATGCTTTCTCTGAAAAATGTCAAACACTGGAATGATTCGCTATGCACGGTCGTGGAAGGGATGGGACTGGTCGCTTTCCTCTTCATGATGATGCTCACCACCGTAGACGTTATCGGCGCCAAGGCATTTCTAAAGCCCGTTCCCGGTTCCCTGGATCTGATGATGCTGGCCCAGTTGGTCAGCATGAGTTTCGCGTTGGGTGCATCCTTCATTGCCCACCGGCATGTTACCGTGGAATTCTTCGTTCCCCTGCTGCCCAAATCGTTGCAACGGATCACCGCTTGCTTGATCCATGGCTTCGTTTTATTGTTGTTCGTCATTATGAGTTGGCGGTTGTTTGCCCACGGGTATGACTTCAAGACTTATGGAGAGGTCAGTCCAACCATTCGCATTCAGCTCTATCCGTTTGTCTATGGTGCCGCCGCAGCCTTTATTCCGGCCTGCATTGCCGCCCTCGTCAATCTGGTCCAAGCACTGGTCGAGGTGTTCTCCCATGAGTCCTGAAGCAACCGGTTTGACGGGTATCGCGGTATTGCTGGTTTTGTTTATTTTGCGCATGCCGGTGGGCTTTGCCATGGCGCTGGTGGGCCTTGCCGGCTTTGCCTATCTGAATGGGATCGAATCGGCGCTGACCCTGTTGGCCCAGGACATCTACGAAATCCTGTCCTCCTATCCCCTGTCGGTGATTCCCATGTTTATCCTCATGGGCTCCATGGCCTATGCATCGGGGATCAGCCAGCGGCTTTACAAAACCTGTTATACCTGGCTGGGCCAGTTTCGGGGGGGATTGACCGTCGCCACCGTGGTGGCCTGTTCTGGATTCGCCGCCATTTGCGGGTCCACCGCGGCGACGGCAGCCACCATGGGGGGGATCGCCCTACCGGAAATGAAGAAGTACGGCTACAACGACCAGCTGGCCACGGGAACCGTGGCCTCGGCCGGCACCCTGGGCATCCTCATCCCCCCCAGCACGGTATTGATCGTTTATGGTATCCTGACCGAAGAGTCGATCGGCAAATTGTTTATTTCCGGGATACTGCCCGGCATCATCATGACCCTGTTCTTCGTGATCACGGTCGTGATCCTCTGCCTGCGAAGCCCCGGTCTGGCGCCCGCCGGTCCGCGGACCAGCCTGAAAGCCAAGCTCATGTCCCTGGGCGGGATTGTGGAAGCCCTATTGCTTTTCCTGCTTACCATCGGGGGACTCTTCCTGGGGTGGTTCAGTCCCACCCAGGCCGGCTCCATCGGTGCCTTCGGCGCCTTTCTGATCGGCCTGTTCAGGGGTAAACTGCGTTTTAAAAAAACCGTCGATGTGCTCCGGGACGGCATCCGGACATCCTGTATGGTGCTCTTTATCATCACCGGGGCAGCGGTTTTCGGTCACTTTCTGACGATTTCCAATATCCCTTTCATGCTGGCCGACTGGGTGGGCGACCTGCCCATCCCCCCCATGGCCATCATGGGGGTCATCGTGCTGATTTACTTCGTGGGCGGGTTTTTCATGGATTCCATGGCCCTGATCGTGGTCACGATCCCCATTTTCTTTCCCATCGTGACCCGATTCAATTTCGATCCCATCTGGTTCGGTGTGATCATCGTCATGGTGGGGGAAATGGGCGTTATCACCCCCCCCGTGGGGGTCAATGTGTTCGTCATTAAAGGGATTGTACCGGATGTGCCCTTACAGACAATTTACAGAGGAATTCTGCCTTTTCTGGCGGCGATTATCGTCCTGACCGCACTCCTGCTGATCTTTCCGCAGATTGCCACGGTACTGCCCACCCTGGTTTATGGTTAATCGTAAATACTCCCGTTTCGAATACATATCGAAAGGAGACAAAGAGTGTGGAACAACAAAAAGATAGGGATGCGACCATGAGAAGCGATTATCGATATATCGGCAAGGAGACACCGCGCAAGGATGCCCGAGACATCGTTACCGGAAAAGCCCAGTTTTTTGACGATATCAAGGTTCCCGGGATGCTTTACGGCAAAGTTCTCAGAAGCCCCCATGCCCACGCCAATATCACCCGTATCGATGGGTCCCGGGCCAAAGGGTTGACCGGCGTCAGGGCTGTTCTCACCCACGAAGATGTTCCCCCCTGGGAATGGGGGATGCCCAGACACATGCCGATCCTGGCCAGCAAGGTACGCTTTGTTGGCGACGCCGTCGCCCTGGTAGCCGCCGACACGCCGGACATCGCCGAGGCCGCCCTGGACCTGATCGATGTGGAATACGAGCCGCTTCCCGAGGTATACGATGTGGAAGCGGCCATGGAGATCGATGCGCCACCGATTTACCCGCAATTTGCCAACAACACTTATCCAGATGAACCCCCTTCCTTCGAGCCCGAGATGCTGGGCCACCTCCGTATCGGTGACACACAAAAAGGGTTTGACGAGGCGGATTTCACCATCGAGGACACTTGTGGGTACGAGATTTTCCCCAACCCCTTGCCGCCCGAACCGCCCGGATTCATCGCCACCTGGGAGACACCGGACTGTCTGACGGTTTACACCCCTTCCCAAAGCATCGCCCAGGTCCGCCTGGTCGGCATGCCTTTTATCGGCATGGCTGACATCCGGGCCATCAGTACCCAGTGCGGTGGCAGTTACGGCACAAAAAACGCCAACCTGACCCCCATGGGGTATGCCGCCGTGCTGGCCAAAGCCACCGGAAAACCGGTCAGGGTCTATTTTACCAAGGAAGAGCATTTTCACAGCTATTCCATGCGACTGGGGTCCCGTGTGCGTGCCAAGGTCGGAATAAAAAAGGACGGCACCCTTTCGGCCATCCGTGGCGTATGGATGGTCAACACCGGCTCAGGGTCGGAATCCGGCCCCTTGCAGATCGCAGTGGGTCTAGGCGAGGTACAACTGGTCCTGCGCTGCGCCAATTGGGATCTGAAAGGCAAGCTGATCTGCACCAACCGATCGCCATCGGGCATCGTACGCGGCTATGGCGGACAGGAACTGGAAAGCTCCATCCTGCCGATCATCGGCCGCGCCATGGAAAAAGCCGACATCGATCCGGTGGACTTTTTCAAGAAGAACAGCGTCAAGCCGGGCGACGGCTATTTCTGGCGCGAGGGCCAATGGTGGACCTATCGGGGCATCGATTTCAACACGGCCATCGACAAGGGGGCCGAGACATTCGGCTGGCAGGAGAAGTGGCAGGGATGGGGCAAACCGACCGCTGTCAAGGGGACCCGGCGAACGGGAGTCGGGGTGGGCGTCCACAGTAACGCCGATGTGGGGGAGGACTCCTCCCATGCCACGGTCAAACTCACGGCCGACGGGCGGGCCGTTGTCTACTGCTGCGTGTCCGAGGCCGGGCTGGGGCAACGTAGCAGCCTGTGCAAGATGGCCGCGGAAGTATTGGACCTTCCCTTGGAACGGGTGACCCTGTCGCCACCGGACACCCAGCTGAACCCCTTCGAACTGGGTCTGGTGGGGTCCCGTGGCACCTATGCCGTGGGCTCGGGGGTCATCGCCGCCGCAGAAGATGCCCGGCGCAAGCTGCTTGAGATCGCGGCCCATCGATTCAAAAGCACCGCCGACCAATTGGAAACCAAAGATGGGAAGATTCACATGATCGGTCGTCCAGACAAAAGAATTGCCTGGCACCGTATCATGGGTGTCTACAACTCCGTTACCGGTGTGGGACAATTCGAACCGGATTACTCGCTGTGCAACTTTTTAATGACCTTTGTGGAAGTGGAAGTGGATACCGAGACCGGTCAGGTGGTCCTGACTAAAGTGGTCAATGCCACGGATTGCGGTCAGATTATCGCCCCCAAAGTCCTTGAAGGCCAGCTCCACGGTGCGTTTGGGTCGGCCGGGCTGGATACCGCCCTGTTTGAGGAGACCATTGTCGATGAAACCAGCGGCCGTATGCTCAACGGCAACATGGTGGATTACAAGTGGCGGACCTTCACCAATCTACCCGATGTCGAGAATGTCATCTTACAGACGCCCATGCCCAGTCACCGCTTCAAGGCCGTCGGGGTCGGCGAAATCGCCACATCACCCGGCCCCAGTGCCGTGCTCATGGCAGTCTACAATGCCATCGGCACGCGGATTACGAGCTATCCGGTGACTGCCGATAAAATTCTCAGCGCCTGTTCGAAAACGCCGTCTAAGGCTCGCTAACGGTGTTGCACGAAAAATTTAATCCTCGGAATATCAACCATATTCCTCCGGTAAAACCCGAGCTAAGATTGGTCGTGCGCCTTGATCTCGACCAAATTTTGCTGTTTCTGGATGGGCACTACCTATTGTTATATAGACGAAAATGGCTAACGACAGAAGCGATGTTCGAATTCACCGCTTGTTAATTCCTCGAAGTAACAATGGGTTAGGCATCTTTTCTACTCTTTTCGGGAAAGCCGGAGGACTTCATATACCGCGTTGCCGAATTAGGATCGATATGTCGTCTGATTGGTTTGAATTTTTAAAAAAAGATTTTGTTCAGGGCTTTCCCGCGTTTTGCGGGTTTGAAGTCATTCGCGCAGATTATTGTGTGTTTGAAACCTGCCTGAATGTCCGAAATGAGCATCGACAGCAGGATGGATTCGTTCATGCAGGAGTGATAGCGACAATGGCAGACCATACGTCAGGATACGCATCCTTTACGACTGTATCAGAGAAATTCCGTATTCTGACGGTAGAATTTAAAATCAACTATTTCAAACCCGCTATCGGTCCGCTCATCATCTGCCGATCAAAAGTGATCAACAACGGCAAAAAAATCAAAGTTGCCGAATCCGAAATCTTTTCCGTTTCCAACGGGATCGAAAAGCTGGTTGCCAAGGGAATGTATACCCAGATAGCAGTTGCATCGGATGATTTGCTAACTAATTCAGTATCATAACAAATGGGTGAATCGGCAAACGTTCTTCCGCGCCCCCATCACAATGGGGGCGCGTTGCCAGCCGTTAAACGATCCACAACGCCAGCTCGTCGGCTAACTTGAGCACCTTATCGCTGACGCGACCGATGAAATATTCGTCGATGAAGGTCACCAGTTCCCGGCGGCCCATCACCACGGTCCCGCAATTATTTGCCCTGGCTTCCTGGACAATGCGGAATCCGCGCTCGCCATCGGCCACGTGAATTTTGATCGAGACTTGCTCCGGGGTAATGCCCTGATCCATCAGCCGTTTGCATGCATCGGTCAGGTGTGGACCGATTTCATGGGATCCCGAATCAATGCTAGCGTTCGCATTTTCGAAATAGATAAACGACGCGTCACCCTTCCAAAACTGATGGTCGCGATCGATGATGCTGTAAAGCATCATATGGTGGTCCGATTTTCCAACCAGTGAACCGGCGTAAATTACCCCTTTCATTGCCCCATGGGTACCGTCGAAGGCCATGAGCAGGTTGTTGGTACTCGGATGCCCGCCGACGACCACGATGGGAATATGCTTGATTTTTGGAACCAGTTTCATGGCGGTGCTTTTCAGCACCCAATCCTTGAAGCGGCTTACCCCGGTTCGACCAACGACCACCGCCTGGTAGTCATTGTAGGACTCTTTCACGATGTCATCGGTCACGCCTAAGGTGCCTGTCGGCGTCTTGATGGTAATCGCCGATTCCGGAAATCCTCTTTGTTTGAAATAGACGGCGGCACTTTCCATGGCGGTCAGGACTTCGGTTTTTTGATCGGTGGCCCAGCGTTTCAGGCCCGTCATCCGGCGTTTATAGTGGGGATAAGCACCCAGATCGGCAAACAGTTCCGATATTTTGGCCTGAATGTGAAAAAGCACGATGTGGGTATTGTGGGGTGAAAAGATATCAGCGGCATAGCGGATGGCATTCAGAGATTGTTCACTTCCGTCGACTGCGATGAGAATTTTGTTCGGGGGCGCGTTTTTCTCCATGGCATTTCTCCTCTTGTGGGGGATCACTGGTCCTCACCAAATGTTGTTTTTATAATATCGCCTTATGAAATCGGCGTCAACAAAGGATGGCGATGCAAGACGCACAATCATGGATCATCATTGGAAGTGAGAGAAAACCGGTGCGCTGCATTCGCAATCGTCTCCACCGCCCGGAGGTGCCCCGGTGGCTTCATGAGCATCAGATCATTCAAAATATGATTATCATTTGGAATCATTTGGACTTGACAAATATCGTTAATAAGATAATGTGTTACCTTAATTTCGGAATAGGACGTTCCCGGAAGATTTCCATTTGTGGAAATCTTTTGTTATTTCAGGATAATGAATGTAGTAATGACAAAAAAACAAAATTCATGGCGTAAACATGGCACTCAAACTTGATGGATACGAAGGCAATGGTACCTTCCCCCACGGGATCCATCCGCCGGATCGGAAACAGTTTTCCAAAGACGCCGCCATTCAGGTGATGCCCACACCGCAATCGGTTGTGCTGTCGCTTCATCAGAATATTGGCGGACCTTGTGAACAACTGGTCAAGCCCCGGCAGACGGTCGACTGGGGTGAATTGATTGGCAAAGGCAAGATTTTCGTCTCAACGACTTTGCATGCCTCGGTACCGGGCGTCGTGCAACGGCCGACCCGGGTCACCCTGGCCAATGGCCGACACATGGACACCGTGCCCATCAAAGCCGACGGAGAAATCCCCACCGGCCAGGCATTGTGGGATGAGATTTTCGGTGGTGAATGGCCAACCACGGGGTTGGATGCCTATGACCCGGAAGAGATCAGTCGCGACATCAACGCGGCTGGTCTGGTGGGCTTGGGGGGCGCGGCGTTCCCGACCCATGTCAAGATCATGCCCAACGACAAAAAGCCGGTGCATACCCTGATTGTCAACGGCTGTGAATGTGAGCCTTATCTCACCTCCGATTACCGCCTCATGCTGGAGGCGCCGAAGGCCATCGTTACCGGCGCGCTCCTGGCGGCACGCAGTGTCGGCGCCAGGCGGATTGCCATCGGCATCGAAGACAACAAGATGGACGCCGTCGAGACCTTGCGCCAAGCGGTGGCGGGCACCGGCATTCAAGTGGCCGTGCTTAAAACCAAGTACCCCCAGGGCAGTGAAAAACACCTCATTCAGGCCGTGGTCAAACGTCAGGTTCCCTTGGGCGGCCTGCCTTCGGATGTGGGGGTGGCCATCAGCAACGTCGGCACCATGGCTGCCGTGGCCCGGGCCGTGATTCATAAAAAACCCCTGACCCATCGGGTGATCAGCGTGACTGGCGGTGGCATCGTCCGGCCGTCCAATGTGCTGGCCCCCATCGGGGTCGCTTTTGGCGACCTGATCGATTTTTGTGGCGGTCTGAAGCCCGATGCGGCTCGGCTGGTCGCCGGTGGCCCCATGATGGGCTTTGCCTTTTCCAATCCCAATACACCAGTCACCAAAGGGACGAGCGGGCTGACCGTCATGTCTCGGGATGAGGTAAAGCTTGCCGAAGAGACGACATGTGTGCGCTGCGGCAAGTGTGTGGATGTCTGCCCCATGCGTCTGGTGCCGACCAAGATCGCCATGGCATCCCGACATCAGAATATCGGGCTCTCGAGGCGGTACAATATCATGGCATGCTTTGAATGTGGAAGTTGCGCCTACACGTGTCCGGCCCACATACCCCTCGTGCAACTGATCCGCGCCGGCAAGGCCCGCGTGGCGGCCGCTGAGCGCGGTTAACAGCGCCGGCATCATGGAGACCAATTGAAAATGCAGGAAACTGAAGTGACCCCCATTGATGGTAGTGAATTGTCCGAGCCGGTGATCCACGTATCGCCGTCTCCTCATCTGATTCAAAGTGCCGAGAACACCCGCCGGATGATGGTGGATGTGCTGATCGCCCTGTTACCCGTGGTTGCAGCATCGTTCTATGTGTTCGGAGCGTATGCGCTTCACCAACTGGTCATCTGCGTGGCCGGATGCCTGGCTGCGGAGCTGTTTTTCGTGAAGATGCGCGGCCGTCAGGCGACGCTCTCGGATTGTTCGGCGATCATTACCGGCATCATTTTGGCCATGTCGTTGCCGGGCACGGCTCCCTGGTACGTGGGGCTGATTGCCGCTTTTGTTGCCATCGGCATCGGAAAAATCATCTTCGGCGGATTGGGGATGAATTTGTTCAACCCGGCCATGGTCGGGCGGGCATTCGTGATGATTTCATTTGCCGGTGCCCTGGCCGCATCCGGGTACGAGGACATCCAAAGCACCGTGGATGCCATTTCTCAGGCCACGCCCATGAATGCTTATAAAATGAATGGCGTCGTGACCTCGATGAGCGATTTGTTCTGGGGAACCACCAACGGCAGTTTGGGTGAGACCAGTGCCTTGGCGTGCTTGTTGGGCGGCCTCTATTTGATTATCCGACGCACCGCCTCCTGGGAAATCCCTGCCGGCCTGCTGCTGGCCGTGCTGGCCATCGGCGGGCTGAATGATCTTCTCACGCCCGGGGACGGCTGGACGGTGTTGCACCACGTTCTGGGAGGGGCGGTTCTGTTTGGCGCCTTTTTTATTGCCACCGATCCGGTCACCAGCCCCCTGACACCCAAGGGTAAATTCATTTTTGGCCTGGGAACCGGTGCCTTCATCATGGTGCTGCGGCTTTTTTCCGGTTATCCGGAGGGCGTCATGTTCGCCGTTCTGTTCATGAACGCGCTGACGCCGCTGATCAACCGCTGGACCATACCCACGCCGTTTGGTGGAAAATAAGATAGCATAGAGGGATGACCATGGATGCTGATAGCGCAAAAAAAAGCGGCGGCCTGAGATCCAACAGCCTCGTTCAGGCTTGGCTGGTACTGGTGTTGGCCGTTGGTTTCGGAGTTTCGCTGGCCGGCGTGCAAATTGCTTTGGGGCCGGTGATCGAACAAAACAAAATCAATGAAACATTGGAGAAAGTACCCGAGTTGGTGCTGGGCAGCGCGCTGGCCGCCAAAATGGCTGCCGAGGATCAGACTTTGGAAATTGTTCCCCGACAGGTGGAAGTACAAAAAGCGGCGCGCAGCAAATATTACAGTGTTTACGAGGCGCGCTACCAGAATGAGCGCAAGGGCTGGGTGGTGAAAACCAAAGGTCAGGGCTATGCCGATACCATCGAGCTGCTTTTGGGGCTCTCACCGGACCTTACCAAAATTACCGGGTTGTTCGTGCTCGATCAGAAAGAGACGCCTGGGCTGGGCAATAAGATCATCACCGATGAATGGCGCGGGCAGTTTATCGATGCGCCGGCCGATGGAAATCTGGTCGTGGTGAAAACCGGCAAAACCAGTTCCGCACAAATCGATGCGGTGACCGGTGCGACCATCTCATCCAAGAGTGTGACCGCCCTGGTCAACACGGCCATCGGTGACGTTCGAACAAAGCTGGCCGATGGCGCCGGCGCCGGCGGAAAGGGAGGGAAGAAAAATGGCTGATCAACCGACCGCCACCGAGCGGTTTATCCAGGGAATCCTGCCGGAAAACCCGGTCTACCGGCAGCTTCTGGGGCTTTGTCCCACACTGGCGGTGACCAACGGATTGAAGGCTGCGATTACCATGGCGGCGGCTGTGGGTTTCGTGCTCTTGTGCGCCAACGTGATCACCAGTTTGATCCGCAATCTGCTCAAACCGCATTTGCGCATCGTGGTCTTCACGTTGACCATCGCGACCTTTGTTACCATTGCAGACCGGTTCCTGGCGGCCTACGTTTACCAGATGAGTAAAACCCTGGGGCCTTACATCCCGCTGATTATCGTCAACTGTATCATCATCTGCCGCTGCGAGGTGGTGGCTTCCAAGCAAAACGCCTTTGTCGCCGCTGCCGATGCTATCGGTCAGAGTCTGGGTTTCGGGCTGGCCCTGTCGAGCATTGCCGCCGTCCGGGAAATTTTAGGCACCGGTGGTCTGTTCGGTATCCCCGTCCTACCGGAAGTCTGGCCGGATTGGGTTATCATGGTGCTGCCGCCGGGTGCGTTTCTCACCTTTGGTCTGCTCTTGGGAACCGTTAACTGGTATACCGCCCGTAAGGCGGCGAATAATTAAGCGTAGGGAGCCAACCATACCATGAACTATCTTATCGACATTTTGTTGATTGCCTTAGGGGCCGCCCTGATCAACAACTTCGTGCTGTATTATTTCGTCGGCATCTGTCCCTTTATCGGGGTATCCCGGCATGTCAGCATGGCCGTCGGGATGGGGGCCGCCGTGACCTTCGTGATCACCATTGCCGCCTTTATCGCCTGGACCATCACCACCTTCGTGCTCATGCCTGGCGCGCCGCTCACAAAACTGGCCGCCGGCCTGTTCATGTCGGCCGATAAAGCGGCCACCGTGGATTTGACCATCTTGAGTTATATCGTCTACATCTTTGCCATCAGTTCGTCGGTGCAGTTTGTCGAGATGTACGTGCGGCGTTTTTTCCCGACGCTTTACAAGGCCTTTGGTGTCTTTCTGCCGCTGATTACCACCAACTGCGCGATTTTGTTCGCCTGCCTGACCATCATGAGCAACGTTGTCGGCGCGGAAAACCCAGCCGACCGGTGGGATCTGGGACGTGCCTTGACTCTGGCCTTCTTCGGCGGCGTGGGATTTACGATCGCCATCGTGATCATGGCCGGCATCCGTGAAGAGCTGGAGCTTTGCGATGTGCCCAAGCCCTTCCAGGGGGCGGCCATCACGCTGGTGGTGGGCGGTATCCTGGCCATGGCTTTCATGGGTTTCACCGGGGTGGATTCGGGGCTCCGGGACGCCATGACGTCCACACCCGCGGTCGTGGAAGAGCAGACATCCGTGGCGGAACCCGAACCGCCGGACAAAAAAATCCTATCGCAAATCGTTGACCGTCAACCGAATACTTCGATCATCGCGCAGGCCGGCATTGCCGAACGGGGGGAATTATGTCTTGGGTGATTATTGGACTGGCCGCAAGCACCATGCTTGCCATGGCATTGGTGTTGTCATTTGTGTTGGGATGGGCCAATCGGGCCTTTCATGTGGAAGTGGACCCGCGGGTGGACGCCGCCATCGATGTGCTACCCGGCGCCAACTGCGGCGGTTGCGGATATGTGGGCTGCGGTGAGTATGCCGAGGCGATCGTGCTTGAGAATGCGCCCATCAACAAATGCACCGTAGGCGGGGAAAGCTGCATGAATGCACTGGCGGACGTAATGGGGGTCGAGGCCACGGCCAGCTTCCCATGGCGTCCAGTGGTCCATTGTGGCGCCCGTTCAAAAGACCGGTTGGGTCAGCATCCCTATCACGGCGAAAAGCGTTGCGCGTCGGCCAACCTGGTGACCGATATTCAAGGCTGCACCTATGGTTGCTTAGGCTTTGGCGACTGCACCCGGGCCTGTAATTTCGACGCCATTCATGTGGAAGACGGACTCGCCAGGGTCGACTATGAGAAATGTGTGGGCTGCGGTGCCTGTGCCAAGGCCTGTCCACGCAATATCATCACCATGGCGCCTTTCAAGAGTCAGCAGATGCTGGTGGTCGAATGTTCCAACCTGGATGCGGGCAAGGACGTTAAGGCCGTCTGTAAGGTTGGGTGCCTGGGGTGCAAGGCCTGTGAACGGTGCTCGGATATGTTCACCATTCAGAACAACCTATCGTGTATCGACTACGACAACTACACCATCGAGAATCTGAAAACGGGGTTGACGGCCGCCAAGAAGTGTCCGCGAAACCGCTTGGTGTTCGTTGGCAAGCCCACGGATCAGGATCTCACGGCCGTGGCCGAAGAGGAACTGCCCGATATCATCGTTCCCGACTTTAAGACCACGGTGGATGATACGGAGTGGCGCGGATAATATAGAGCGTATTTGAAATAACTAAAAATAAATCCCCCTGCCGAAAAGGCAGGGGGATTTGTTTTTTTTAGGCATTCAGAATTTTGCGGGCACTTTCATCATTGGCATCGCACATATGTCGGATGCCGGTCTCTTTTGCGGTTTCACGGTTGCCGGCAAAGATATCGCTGCGGGTGATCTGGGTGGCTGAGAACTTTCGGGCACCGGCCAGAAGCTGCTGCAGACCGCAGTAAAGCTTATCCGCCAGGGTATAGAAGGCAATGGCACCGTAGGGGATATTCTTCATCTCATCCTTACCGACGATTTTCTCGACATCGAAGTAGCAGGCAAAAATTTCTTTGGCCGTTGAACCGACCTGAAGAACCGATTTGGGGAGTTCGTTCCAGTGGCCGTTGACATCGGCACGTTTTTCTTCGAACAACGCCCCTTCGATGTTGGAGCCCACAAAGCCCGGAATCATGATGCCTCTGCCCATGCATATCAATTTGGTGAAGGGGGCGCCTAATGCCAAGCCCTTGAAAATGCTGTCTTCTAAGGCGAATCCACCAGCAAAGGACATATCGACGACCTTCAGTCCCTTGGCCGCCAGGATGCTGGCATATTCGTAGGCCTTGGAATGCAGATGAATGGAAGGCACGCCCCAGCTCTGCATCATGTTCCAGGGACTCATGCCGGTGCCGCCCCCCGAGCCATCGATGGTGAGAAGATCAAGCCCTGCATCGGTGGCAAACTTGATGGCCATGGCCAATTCTTCCATGCCGTAGGAACCGGTCTTGAGCGTGATGCGGGTGAATCCCAGACTGCGCAGGTATTCCACGCTGCTCATGAAATCTTCCCTGACCTTTTCCACGGACCCCAAATTCGTCCCCCCCAGTCGGCTATGGCGGGCAAAGGATTTGATGGAGCCATTTTCAAAGGCTTCCTGGACTTCGGGAATGGTTGGATCGGGATCGACCACATAACCGCGCTCTTTCAAAAAGACCGCATAATCGAGGCTGGTAACCTGAATTTCACCGCCGATATCCTTTGCTCCCTGGCCCCACTTGAGTTCGATGATCACCTTGTCGCCATATTTTTCGGCCACAAATTCGGCCACGCCGTTTCGCGTATCTTCCACGTTGAGCTGCACGATGATGGCGCCATACCCATTGTAGTATCGAAAATAGCTATCGATGCGTCGTTCCAGTTCCGGCGCTTTTTTGATTTTGCCTTTACGTTCCGGTCCGGAGGCTATTTCCGACTCACGGTCCACACCGACTACATTTTCACCAATGACCACGGGAATACCGACCAAGGCGCCGCCGATGGCAAAGGAGTCCCAGTATTTCTGGGCCACGAAGGTCGATCCTAAGGCGCCGGTCATCAACGGGATGCGGGCTTTGGTTTTGACGGTATTGCCGAATTCGGTTTCCAGGGTGACATTGGGAAAAATGCAGTCGTCGGCATCGTTGGTCATACCGCCGGGAAGACCATGGGCGCCATAGGCATAGCCTTGGATACGAAGAGAGTTGTAAGAAACCCCCACGTGGGTGGTATTGTCGGCGCCGGCGGTCACAATGCCATAGCTGCGCGGATAGAGCAGCTTGCGTCCCACCAGGCTGGACAGCCAGGTTTCGCATTTGCCGGTGCAGTCTGCTCGGCAAAGGGTGCATAGACTGGATTCGGTCGGGTTGCCACGGTTAACGGTGCCCAACGCATCGTTATTTTTAGTAAATCTCATTGACATGGTGCCTCCTTGGGAAACGCTGTGGATGAATGGTGACGCGTGTCTATCTTCCTTAACGGGTTTACTGGTCGTTTTTTAGACAGTCGCGAACGAATAAACGGTAAAAAACAAAACGGCGCCCAAACGGATGGCATTCATCCAGCCGTTTGCAGACGCCGTTGTCTTTTATGGTTGCGGTCGAATCTCACGCCGTTGTGAGAAACAGCCGCATTACTGATCGTTTGTTTTTTGTGTGTTGCTTAGAAACAGCTGCTATTAACTAATTAACGAAATAATTATTAGTAGTGCTAAAAATTAAAGTCAAGTAAAATATATCATAAATAATTAGTGTTAATAAATTTTTTTCGATTGGGGTTGCCATAACCGGATTCGACGTCTGCTACGTGTGGTGGGAAAGGCCGAAAGCAGGTCCGGGTTTTTGTGCTACTGTGATTGTAGTCGGGGTATGGCGACGGCAGGCTGCCCGAGTCGTGGGCTGGATGGTGTCGGCGTTTGGCTCATCGTGGAATTGTGTGGAAGCGCACGATGAGCAGCTATTTGCCTTTAGCCATTAGCAGTTCGCCTATATTCGGAAAACCCAGGCATCTTAACGGCTAACCGCTAATTGCTAACAGCTTAAGGCTGTGTTGCAAAGATTCTAAATCCAACGCTTCAGGAATATCTGCACACAAATCCGCGTTGAACCCGGCGTTTTAGGATCGGGAATCTTATTAATAGAACGAAATTGCTTGTTCTTGCGCCCGTCTTCCGTGTTGCATCAACGGTCACATGCGTCGAGTATGCAACCATTGATGCGCCTTGAAGACGAACACAAGCCCGTCGCAATTACGTCCAATTAATTTCATCCCCGATCCTTAGTGGTCTTGGGCGATATCTTCGGATAGGATGATGGCCTCCGCGATGTGGCGTAGCGGCTTGCGTGAGTCCATACTGCGTTTTTGGAGCCAGCGAAAGGCCTCTTCGCCTTTCATTTGTCGGCGATGCATGAGAATTTCCTTGGCGCGCTCAACCATTTTGCGGGTTTCCAGCTCTTCCTGGATCACTTTGGTTTTGACCATCAGTTCGGTGTTGAGAATGGCCAGGGCCGCCTGATTGGCGACGGCGGTGAGCAGGTTGATCTCGGTGTTGGAGAATGCGTGAGGGGCGGATGTGAAACAATTGAGCACGCCGATGATTTTCTCGTCCTTGAGTTTTAGGGGAACGCCCACCATGGAGACGAAGCCGAGTTTGCGGGCCATCTCCCGTTCCTTGAAACGGGGGTGGCGAAGCACGTCATTGATGGCGATGGGGCGTTTGTTGGTCACAACGTATCCCACCACGCCTTCGTTGAGATTCAAGGCGCGGTCTTTGATGTATTCGGGATCGATGGACTGCGTGGCCTTGAGTCTGATTTTGGGCGGTTTCTCATTTTCATCGATGAGCCACAACGAGCAAATTTCCACTCCCGTGACCTTGGCGGTCACCATGACGATGAGTTTGAGCAGGTCTTCCAGGAAAAAATCGGAGGTGATCGCCCGGCTGATATCCGTCAATGCCTTGATATAACCGTCATAGGTATGCTGGTCGAGCTTATCCATGGCCGGATGGTACTATCAGCGGGGGTAATTTTCAATGTTTTGTTTGGTCTCGGGATGATGATCGGAAAGACTTGACAATTAGTCAAACTAAAAATAATAGTTAATAATTCATTATAATAAAACGTCAGTTCCAACCATCAACATCTGAGGACAGCCATGTGCCGCTTGCTCGCCATAACGAGTAATAATCATGTTTCTCCAGCGTTGGCCATCAATGGATTGGCCGCCATGCGAGAAGGGTATGATGGGTCGGGTGTGGGGATACTGCTCAGGGATCTGGGCGGCGCCTTTGCCAGCATGTCCGACATTCCCGTTCTTTCCGGTATCTTTTCCTCGTCCGGTCTCAAACGTCTGGACCGGTTCATGATGGAAAAAGGGTTTACCACCAAGTACAAAATCACCTTCAAGACGAACGGTAAGCCACCGGCAGGCGTTCCCAGGCGAGATGTGTATCTGGTACGGGCTTATGATTACCCCAATGATTGGGAGGACCTTTCAGATGAAGAACGGCTGCAGCAACTCATGCCCATTCGTCTGGAATTGAGAAAGATGGGCGAGGCGGAAAGGGACATGGCCGTTTTTTCTTTCTGGCCGGATACGATCATGATCAAGGAGATCGGCGATCCGGTAGCCGTGGCCGATTATCTTCGGCTCGATCGCGATGATTTGTTGGCCCGGGTGATTCTGCTTCAAGGCCGCCAGAACACCAACCACCAGATCGACCTATACGCCTGCCACCCCTTCTTTCTTCAGGGGTATGCAACCATGACCAATGGAGAAAACACGGCTTTTACGCAAAACCGTGAATTCCTGATGTCCAGAGGCCTCGCTGGTTATGAAGGGTATGTATCGGATTCTGAGGTGTTTACCCACAGCCTTCATTATTTCGTCTCTTTTCTAGGCCTGGGACTGGAATGCTACAAGCATGGCATTACCCCACTCAGCGACGATGCCATCAAGATTCATCCGGATGCGGCTTTTCTAACGCAACTGAAATATGCATGCCGGAATCTGATTATTGACGGCCCCAACTGCGTGATCGGGTGTCTTCCGGATACCACCTTATTCATGGTTCAGGATCGCAAGAAACTCCGGCCCGGGGTGGTTGGCGAGGCCGATGGCATCGTTGCCATGGCCTCGGAAATATGCGGATTGGACGCGGTTATCCCCCGGCGCGACAAGGAACTGGATTTTCAGCCCATGCACTTGGATACGGTCATCGTTCCTCCGAAGTACCGGAAGGTGGCGGTGGCGCGGCAGACGGATCCGTTGTTGGCCAACTAGTGCCCTTCCATAAATAGGCAAATTTGGTCGAGATCAAGGCGCCCGACAAATTTTACCGGAGGTGCCCGAAGGAAATGCCCTTGGGGTGCATATGGTTGATATTCCGAGGATAAAATTTTTCGGGCAACGCCGATTATCGGGCAAATTAGTCATTTCTGGATGGGCGCGAACTGACTCCCATATCTCCCCAACAATATTGTGCCAGCGTGAGGGCGGCCAAGGTGGCCGTTTCCGCTCGAAGAATACGAGGCCCCAGTCCGACCGTGAGAAACCCATGAGCGTTGGCGAGTTGGGCCTCCTGGGACGCGAAACCTCCCTCCGGGCCTACCACCAGCATGATTCGCCGCATCGCCCGTCGAGGCGTTATAAACGCGTGGTGAGTATCTTCCCAGAAAAAAAATTTGCCGTCGCATGTCCCGGATGCCGCCAATACGGCCTTTAGATCATGCACCGGATGGATCTGTGGGATCCGACCGCGGCGACACTGCTTGACCGCCTCGACCGCGATTTTTTCCCAGCGTTCGAGCCGTTTTTCCAGTCGTTTGGGTCCGGGGGAGGGCACCGAGCGAGAGGCATAAAAGGGCATCCAGCAGTCGATGCCCAACTCGGTCAATTGACGGATAAGATCATCCATTTTGCGGTCTTTGAGCATTCCCTGGGCCAGCGTGATGTGGGCGGGGGATTCGGATAATAGCGTGTAGGACGATTCGATGGCAACCCCCACCTCGTGTGGAGACACGGAAACGATGCGCGCGTGATAGCCTCGTCCGGAACCATCGAAGAGTTCGATCACCTGATCGGTTTTCAGCCGCAATACCCGCGAGATATGACCGGCATCGGTTCCGGTGATCACGGGGTGCGCCTGGTTGATTTTCTCAGGCGACATAAAAAACCGTCTCAGCGCCATGGCTTTTGTTCCCGCATTATCGATCCGATCATCATGGGTGGGCGGCCAGCACCTGGATCACGTCCTGACCAAAGTCAGTCACCTGCCAGTTACGGATGCCGTCGACATCCGTGAGGGCGGCCTTATCCAACGGCCTTCTAACGGCGATGGCGGTGATCAAGGCTTTGTTGAACAATAGCGCGGGATCGATTTCCAAACGGTCCGCGACCTGATCCCGCCAGGTTTTGATCGCCTTGATCCGTTCGGGGACCTTGGGGGAAACCGATGGCCGTCGCTTGCGAGGATAGACGGGAAGGGAATCATTGGCCATGGTTTTGGCTTCTCTGACGATGGCGGACAGCGGGGCGCCGTAAATGCGAATCTGCTTGGCGCTCAGACATCGGGCCGTTTCCATGGCCTGGGGCGTGTCGAGCATGTCGCTGGCGATTTTGAGCAACGCGGTATTGGCGATGACCTTGAAAAGCGGACGATCCTTCTTGATCGCCAGTTTGCGACGGTATTGAAGCAACCCCTCCAGCGCTGCCAGATTGCGTCGCTGCAAGCGACCGGCACCTCGGAATTTCAAGAACAGGGGATCATCGCCATTGCCGACGGGCCTGACCGCCGACAGATATTGGCATTCCTCCTTTACCCAGTGCAGCCGGCCTTTTTTCTTCAACTCCGCCATCAACGACTTGGCCAAGGGAATCAGATGAAAAACATCCGATGCCGCATAGTCGATCATGCCCTCGGGCAGTGGGCGCTGGGACCAATCCTTTTTCTGGTAGCGTTTGTCCAGCTTGATGCCAAAGCGCTTTTTGACCACCGCGCCTAGACTGGTTTCCCGTTCTCCCATGAACATACTGGCCAGTTGCGTGTCGAACAGGTTGTTGATTTCGATTGCAAAGTCACGGTACAAGGAGCGGATATCATAATCCGACCCGTGAAATACCTTGCAGATTGCCGCGTCTTTGAATATGGGGAGTAAAGGGGAAAGGTCGCCCACTTCCAACGGGTCGATAACCACATTCTCGCCTTTGCCTGCCATTTGTACCAGACAGACTTTTTCCTGAAAGTGGAACATGGAGTCCGCCTCCAAATCGACGGCAAGAAATTTTTCATGGCGGATCCGGTCGACAAATTGTTGTAATTGAGGCGCACTGCGTATCAGATTGTAGGCGAAAGATGGGTTATGGTTCATTTTTTTTTGCTTGACCCGGCAGAGTTCTTCCCTTAATTTCCATAGGTTGTTCGTTTGTTATCCATTATCGGTTGGTTCGCATGATCCCCATGCATCCCTTTTTAACGGAAGGCATTTGAAACATGGTACATATCACACTTCCCGATGGAAGTCGAAAACCCTTTGAAGATTATCCCACCGGGCTTGACGTCGCCAAAAGCATCTCCGACGGATTGGCCAGAGACTGCGTGGCCATGACGGTAGATGACAACCTGATGGATCTGGGCCTGCCCATCAAGGCCGACGCCGCCGTGCGGCTGATTACCACACGTGACCCCGAAGCCCTGGAAATCATGCGCCACAGTGCCGCGCACGTCATGGCCCAGGCCGTGCTGAATCTCTATCCCGATGCCAAGCTGACCATCGGACCGGTGGTGGCGGATGGCTTTTATTACGATATCGACATGCAGCCCCTGTCGGAGGAGGCATTCCCCAAGATCGAAGCCGAGATGAAGCGCATCATCAAAGCCAAGCTACCCATTCAGCGGCATGAGGTGTCAAAGGCCGAGGCATTGGCATTCTATAAGGATGAGCCTTACAAGACCGAAATGATCAACGATCTGACCGACGGGACCATTTCCTTTTACAAGCAGGGGGAATTTACCGATCTGTGCCGTGGGCCGCATGTGCCTCACACCGGTTTTGTACGCGCCGTCAAGTTGATGCGGGTATCCGGGGCTTACTGGCGGGCCGACCAGTCCAAGGCCCAGCTACAGCGAATCTACGGCACCGCCTTTTTCGATAAAAAACAGCTCAAGGCCCATTTGGCGTTTATCGAGGAAGCCAAAAAACGCAATCACCGCAAAATCGGTGCGGCCATGGATCTGTTCAGTTTTCACGAGGATGCTCCGGGCATGCCGTTTTTTCATCCCAAGGGCATGGCCGTGTGGAACGCGCTGTTGGACTTCTGGCGCGTGGCGCATCGCGAGGCCGGGTATGTGGAGACCAAGACGCCCATCATCCTGCAGCGGACCCTGTGGGAAAAAAGTGGGCACTGGGAGAACTACCGGGAGAATATGTACACCACCGTAGTGGACGACCAGGCCTACGCCATCAAGCCCATGAATTGTCCGGGAGGAATGCTGCTTTATGGCACGCGGCCCCACTCCTATCGCGAGTTGCCGCTTCGGGTGGCGGAGATCGGTTTGGTGCATCGCCACGAGATGTCCGGGGTACTCAACGGCCTGTTTCGGGTACGGGCATTTCACCAGGACGATGCGCATCTCTACATGATGCCAGAGCAGATTCAGGGGGAAATCCTCGATCTGCTCCGGCTCGATGAACGGATGTACCGCCAGTTCGGGCTGGATTTTCATCTGGAGCTTTCCACCCGGCCGGAAAAATCCATCGGCACGGACGCGCAGTGGGACACGGCCACCAACGGCCTGCGGTCGGCCCTGGATGCCTATGGCAAGGACTACCGTATCAACGAAGGCGACGGCGCCTTTTACGGGCCCAAAATCGATCTGCACATCAAGGACGCCCTGGGCCGCACCTGGCAGTGCGGGACCATCCAGCTGGACATGAGTCTGCCCGAACGCTTCGATTTGACCTATGTGGGCAAGGATAACGAAAAGCACCGGCCGATCATGCTCCACCGCGTGGTGTTTGGTTCCATGGAACGCTTTTTGGGCATTCTCATCGAGCATTTCGAAGGCAAATTTCCCTTATGGCTGGCACCGGTGCAGGCGGCCGTGTTGCCCATCAACGACGACCTGATTCCCTTTGCCGAGGATGTGGCGAAGCGCATGATCGATGCCGGATTAAGGGTCGAGGTGGATGACCGCACGGAGAGTCTGAACCGCAAAATTCGTGAGGCGCAACTGGCCAAGACACCGCTGATTCTCACCTGCGGGGCCAAGGAAAAAGCGGCCGGTACCCTGTCCGTACGCACCCTGGATGGTACCGTGCATTACGGTATCCCCATGGACCAATTCCTGGAAAAGGTGCTCGCCCATGTGGCCGAGCGTCGCCTGGAACTTGATCTGTTTGATGCATAACCCTATCGATCATGCCGTCTATTATGACGGCGTGGTCAGGAGCATGTCTGTCAACCATGCAACCCGTACACAACAACTTGTGGTTTGGCTGGCTTTCGGTCGGGGGATTGTGCGCCGTCATTTTTTTCCAATCCTGTTTCGCGACGCCAGACGTGGTCCCCACCTTCGCATTCAACGACAAGTTGCTCCATATGGCGGCCTATGGCGTGTTGGCCGCCCTTTTTTTTCGGGCCTGCCGATTGACCTGGCCGGAACGATTTTTACCGGTGTTCTTGTTGACGATTAGTATCCTTTTTGCCACGCTATACGGGGTGAGTGATGAAATTCATCAATCGTTTGTCAAGGCACGCCAAGCCGAAGTGGGGGATGTGATCGCCGATTTTTTGGGAAGTATTTTGGGCGCCGCAGGGTATTTGATTATCCACCAAACAAGGAGGGGAGATGAAATTCGAAGCCATCAAAAAAGAGACCGTCATGCGCAACCCCCAGCAGGGGATGGCACTGGAACGCATTCCCAGTGAGATTCGAATCGACCCACTCACCGGTCGAACGGCCCGTATCTGTCACTTCATGGATCTCAAGTGGCAGAAGCCGGACTTCGATGCGCTGGTGGCCGGCACCGATGCCTGGTGCCCGTTCTGTGGTGAGAAAGTCCTTGAAATAACGCCCTGTTTCCCCGAAGACCTGATTGCCGAGGGACGCATGCAGGAGGGCGACATGGTGATTTTCCCCAACATCGCGCCCTATGACACCATCGGGGCCGTGGCCACCTTCGGCGCCCGGCATTACATTCCCATGACCGAATTCACGCCGGATCACATGGCGTCCGCCTTCGGCTTCGCCCAGCGTTTTTTCCGGCGCGTGGCCGACACCGGCCATCCGGAAGCCGTTTATCATATCGTCAACTGGAATTACATGCCCCCGGCCGGCAGTTCGCTGATCCATCCCCATCTGCAGGTTTTCTCCAGCTCGTCGGCGCCCAATCTGATGCGCGAGGAGATCGAGGCCTCGAAACGCTATTTTACCGACCATGGGGTCTCTTTCTGGGACGATCTGGTAACCCAGGAAAAGGAAGCCGGGCAGCGCTATCTGGGCCAGATCGGCCGTACCCACTGGATGACGGCCTACGCACCGTTAGGGGTCGCCGGCGATGTGCTGGCCGTGGTGGATGGCTGCAACGCCACGCTGGATTTAACCGATGCCGATTTCCTGGATATCGGCATGGGGTTGGCCAATCTCATGGCCGAATATGACAAGATGGGTATCTACAGCTTTAACATGAATTTTTTCACCGCTGCCCAGGGCGACGATCACTTTCGTTTTCATCTGCTCTTCTCGCCGCGCACCTTTTTCAGCCAAGCCCTGGGAACCCCGGATGTCGGTGCCCTGCGCATCCTGTTCAACGAAACCGTTTGCATGGCCTTTCCCGAAGAGATCAACGGGATGCTGCAGGCGGGGTTTTAATTTCTTTTAAAAACAAAACAATAACTATAGGGAATATGATGAATTTCCCTTCCAGCAACAGTTCGTCAAGATCGTCACCGCCGGCGATTCAGGTCACCTATCAAGACGGCGATTCGAAACAGAAAAGCAGTTCTTTTTGCAAAGAATTCAGCATCGGCCGCGAGAAAACGTGCGATATACAGATTAAACAGCTCATCGTCAGCCGGATTCATGCCAGGGTCTATATCGAGCATGGGAACTGGTGGATCAAGGATCATGAGAGTGGAAACGGCACCTTTGTCGATGGGAACCGGATCGACCGCACGCCATTGACCGATCGCCACCATATCCAACTGGGGCCAACCGGCCCCATGCTGGAAATGAGCGTGCCTGCATTGCCGCAGCAGGAAACCACCGCGACCGATGCCCGAACACTCACCCATTACAAAAAGCACTACTTCGGCGATACCAAAGACGACACCGTCGGCGAGCACACCATGATGGTACGGCAGGCTTTTGCCGAGATCCAAAAAAAGCAAAAGCGCAAGTATACCTGGATCATCGCCCTGGTCGTCGGCCTTCTGCTGATAACCGGTGCCTATGCAGTTATCAATACGCTGAAAGTGAACAAGCAAAAGAAGTTGGCCGCCGATATTTTTTACAACATGAGATCGCTGGAAATCGAGTTGGCAACGGTTATAAAATCGGCCGACATGACTGGCAGCAGCAAATCAAGGCAGCAGATCATACAATTCAAAGCCAGACAAATGCAGTTAGAGGATAGCTATAACCAATTTATAGACACGCTCAACGTGTACGGCAAGGGGATCGGTGAAACGGAAAAACTGATCCTGCGGATGGCCAGGACTTTTGGAGAGTGTGAAATTAATATGCCCAAAGCGTTTGTTGAAGCGGTCCTGGATTACATTGAAAAGTGGAAAACGACGCAGCGATTGACCGACGCAATCCAAAGGGCAAAGGACAATCATTATATTCCAAAAATCATGCACACCATGAAAGACTATGGTCTGCCACCGCAGTTTTTTTATTTGGCGCTTCAGGAAAGTGGATTTGACATCAATGCCTGCGGTCCCAAAACACGCTGGGGCATCGCCAAAGGGATGTGGCAATTTATCCCCAGCACGGCTGCCAAATACGGCTTGAGACCCGGCCCCCTGGTAGAGGAGCGCAAACCCGATCCCAGGGACGAGCGGCACCATTTCGGCAGGTCAACGTTGGCCGCCGCTCGATACCTCCGCGATATTTATACAACCGAGGCACAAGCCTCCGGACTATTGGTCATGGCTTCGTATAACTGGGGAGAACACCGGGTAATCGATCTGATACATGCGCTACCGGAAAATCCAAGAGAACGCAATTTTTGGCAGATGCTGAAAAAATATAAAAGCAGAATCCCCAAAGAGACCTATGATTATGTTTTCTATATTTTCTCAGCGGCAGTAATCGGGCAGAATCCGGGTCTTTTCGGATTTAGTTTCGAAAACCCGCTTGATCCAAGCCCGTAATTGCAATGGCTTTATTTATAAGATGCCATAAGGACCTACTCGGAATGCATCAATTATTACGGATCTGTTTGCTCATTATATTTCTGTCCATTGAGATTCCCAATGGTCTGGCCCAGGAAGAAACAATCGATCCGGAACCGGTCAGACCCAAATACCTATCCCAAGAATACCACGCGCTGGTCGTGGGGGTCAGTAATTATGTCAGTTGGCCGGTTCTACCCAATGCCGTCCAGGATGCCCGAGAGATTTCACGCTTGCTGACCTATAACGGCTTTACGGTAAAGCTGCTGATGGACCCCACATCCTTGGAACTGAAAGGGGCGTTGAACGATTTGGTATATACTACTGGGCAGGTGGAAGATCGAAGCCTCTTGGTCTATTTCGCCGGCCACGGTGAGACGCGGATTATGGCTGATGGAAATGCTCAGGGGTGGATCGTACCCATCGATTGCCCCCTGATGCGCATCGATGCGCAGGGATTTCAGAAAAATGCTGTCAGTACCCGGACCCTAGAAAAAATTTCACTGCAAATACGGTCCAGACAGGTGTTGATGTTGTTCGACTGCTCGTTTTCCGGCGAGGCGTTTGCTATCGCTAATCCGTTGATTAAATTTGTCGGCAAACGCAGTGCCAACCCCATAAGGCAGTATATCATTGCCGGCCGTGAAGACGAACCGGTGCCCGATCGCAGCATGTTCAAGAAATATCTCATCCGAGGATTGCTGGGGGATGCCAATGTTATTTATGATGACTATATTACTGGATCGGAACTGGGCCATTTCCTATCCCATAAGGTCGAGCGGAGCACCAAGGGCAGCCAGCATCCCCAATATGCGAAAAGCAGAAAACCTGAATTCGCCACCGGAGATTTCATCATGATGAAATTGAAGGCAATCCCAAAGCCCACGAAGGCTCACCTGTATGTAGACGCCCAACCCCGGACGTCCCGTGTGCGAATACTCAACATCGTACCGACGTTCCGTCAAGGTATTGCCTTGGAGCCGGGGAAATATCATATCGAGGTGTCAGCCAAAACGTATCAAACCAGCAAACAATGGATCACCGTAAGCGCCGGACAGGAAAAACGGCTGAAGGTTGTTTTGAAAAAGGATGCGGGCATCGATACCAATTTCTTGGGTATGCGCTTTGTCCGTATTCGGCCAGGAGAATTCCTGATGGGCAGTCCCGTCGGCGAACCGGGACGATCGACCGATGAGACCCGCCACATGGTGAGACTGACCCGACCTTTTTTTGTCCAGCAAACCGAGGTGACCGTGGGACAATTCAAGCAATTCGTGGCGTCCACCGGTTACCGGTCAGAAACAGAAAAGGTTGGTGGGTGCTGGATTTCGCTCAGCGGCTCAGGGTGGCGGCGAAAACCGGGAACCAACTGGCGAAAACCGGGAGTGAGTGATAATGCCGACAACCTGCCGGTGCGTTGCATCACCTGGAACGATGCCGTTGCCTTCGCCCGCTGGCTGAGCAAAAAAGACGGCCAATCTTACCGGTTACCCACCGAAGCCGAATGGGAATACGTTTGCCGTGCCGGGACGGTGAAGCCGTTTTTTACGGGGCGCTGCCTGTCCACGGACAAGGCCAATTTTGGCAAAACCGGCCATGATTATCAGATGTGCGTGACCGTTTTTCGCGAGAACCGAAATCGGGCGGTAGAAGTGGGAACCTTGACGCCGAACCCCTGGAAACTAAACAATATCCACGGCAACGTGTCCGAGTGGTGCCAGGATTGGTATGGGCTTTATTCGTCCGACCATACCACCAACCCCCAGGGGCCGTCATCGGGTTCCGAACGCGTCATGCGGGGGGGACATTGGCAGGCCGAGGCAACTGGCTGTCGGTCGGCCAAGCGCGGGCGTTTCCCGCCGAACATGGCTTCCGATGTGTTGGGGGTTCGGTTGGTGAGGATGCCCTGATGATCAGTTTTCTAAATAGCAAATGAACTGCTGTACTACGGTACGATCAATGCTTGAAATATTCAAATTGCAATATGCCAAGCTTGACTCTTTTTCACCTCCTTGCTATTGCAGGTGGCGAACGTCATTTTATGGTACTTCAACCACCGTTATCCGACCATTCCAATTTCCAGAGTTTCTAACACATGTCCCATACAAATTCCGGTAATACATCTCAACTGTATGGCTGCCTGCAGACAAACCCTCAATAACTCCCATGGACATAGTAAAATTAGCATTCGTCGTCTCGTTATAGATAAACGGCTGGTGGATTCCAGAAGGTTTTGCATCAATTTTTACCATCATTGCGCAAATAGTACCAGAACTGCTTGCCTCCAGTTTATCTTGGTAATACAACAAAATTTTACTTGAAGCCGAGTTTTTGGTAAAAGTTCCCACGTCTCTGAGATAAGTTACACTTGAGTTTTGTGGAATAGTTTCACTAGCGTTCCAATTTTGCAAATCAAAGACGGTAACGTTGCTTGTGTTGTTGGCAATATTGCTTGCGTTGGTTGCAATATCGCTCGTATTAGAGGAAATATTGCTTGCGTTGGTTGCAATATCGCTCGTATTAGAGGAGATATTGCTTGCATTGGTTGCAATATCGCTTGTATTAGAGGAGATATCACTTGCGTTGGTGGATATGCGTGAATCATTGTCATTTACGGCAGTTTTTACGGCGGTAAAGTTTGCGTTTACCTCGGCCGCCACTGCAGCTTCACCAGCAGTAAAGCTGTTCGGAATTGTTACACTACCGGCCCAAGTAACCACAGTGGTAGCAGCTACGAACATAATGATGGTCACCATCATTTGCGCGATTTTTTTCATTTCAGAATTCTCCTTTGATGTAAACAATACTATTATTGATTATTCGTAACGACTATTAATTCCAGACCTTTTCATCCCAATTTCCAGAGCCCCAAATCAACGTAGTCGGTCCGGTGGTAGTGAATGTCCACGTTTCCTGGGAAGCCATATTATTGCCAGCCAAGTCCTCCACGGTGGTTGTTATCGTCACTGTGTAAGCTGTGTTTGTAGAAAGAGACGCATTCGGAGATATGGTGACGGTTCGCGAGGATGCCTCATAACTCACCGTGCAGGTGATCGGGGTGGACGTAACGGCTTCCTTCAGTGTACAGGATGTTGTATTGACTGATGCCTCAACGACCTTTTCATTGAACGTCGCGGTGATTGTTGGATCGAGTGAAACACCGGTAGCATCTGAAGCTGGATTATGGGTGGTAACATAGGGCGGATTCGTATCAATCGGTCCGGTGGTAGTGAACGTCCAGGTTTCCTGGGAAGCCATCTTATTGCCAGCCAAGTCTTCCACGTCGGTTGTTATGGTCACGATGTAATCTGTGCTTTCAGACAGGGACCCATCCGGGGTCATTGTGACGGTTTGCGTGGATGCCTCATAACTCACCGTGCAGGTGATCGGGGTGGACGTAACGGCTTCCTTCAGTGTACAGGATGTTGTATTGACTGATGCCTCAACGACCTTTTCATTGAACGTCGCGGTGATTGTTGGATCGAGTGAAACACCGGTGGCTTCGGCAACTGGACTATGGTCTGTAACATAGGGTGGATCCGTATCAATCGGTCCGATGGTAGTGAACGTCCAGGTTTCCGGGGAAGCCATGTTATTGCCAGCCAAGTCTTCCACGTCGGTTGTTATGGTCACGGTGTAATCTGTGCTTTCAGACAGGGACCCATCCGGGGTCATGGTGACGGTTCGCGTGGATGCCTCATAACTCACCGTGCAGGTGATCGGGTTGGACGTAACGGCTTCCTTCAGTGTACAGGATGTTGTATTGACTGATGCCTCGACGACCTTTTCACTGAACGTCGCGGTGATTGTTGTATCGAGTGAAACATCGGTGGCATCGGCAGCTGGATCATGGTCTTCATTAACATAAGGTGGATTCGTGTCATCGCCGATATATATGTCCATCTCAATTTCACCAACGTTGTTGGCACCTTCCTTAACGGTGATGGAACTTTTTTCGCCGCGCCACGCTTCGTTGCCATCGACGATCCCAATTAGGGTGAGTGTCATACCAGATCCGGTGGGAACATCTTTGAATGTGCCCCCGTGCGCGGTGCATTTCCAGGAATCTTTCGTGATTTCTCCGCCGGATGAATTTGTCAACTTTGCATTTACGTCTGTTACTCCATAATCCACACAGGGGTCAGCCTGGGTCGCTTTCGCCTGCTGGTCATCGCCAGATTTCGGAGGGTCATTCCAAACGACACGAAAGCTGACCGAACCGGTATCGGATGAAGAATCACTGGTCGAATCTTCTCCACCACAACCACAAAGCAAAAAAATGATAGACATGATTGCGACCGACAGATAATGCGTCGAGTTGTTTTCTATCCAATTGTGTTTCATATCCCATGCTCCATGGAAACATTTGACAGTCTAAACTCAGCTCTGATTACCAGGTAAATGAAACATCTCCTTCTTCATCAGGATCTTCAGGATCATCGTCCCCCCCTCCACCCCCACCACCAGCGGCAGCGGCGGCAATTCCTCCGATGGCCAACACCCCTAAACCGATCCACACCCATTTGCTGATGCCTTTCTTTTCCCCTTTTGGGGACTGCTTCAAGGGGATGTCTTCTTCCGGTGATGATAATATTTTGGGATCATGCCGGGTTATGGCATCTAAATCGGCTTGGGCAAATAATGAGGCGGCATTACAAATCGTTGTGCCTGGAAAGTTGATTCCAACCAGTGAGAGGACAATTGAGCCGATGATAAACTTTTTTAGTACTCCCATATCTCAAACTCCTTTCTTGGTTTTGCGGATTTCATACTGCAGTAACGTCTCTGCACGATTTTTGAGTGGAATACGGATTACCGCTCCGATTAAATCTCGCATAAATGCGGTATCGCCATCGAAAACACCGAAAATTCCTTCCTGCGCATTGACAGATTCCAATTGAAATAGTCCGGATAGGGCAATGATATAGATATATTCGGTGGTAGTTTTGGCGTTTTCAGGCAGATGAACGCGTAGCTTCAACCCCTTTTTACGTTCTTGATCGCCAGGAAATGTGTAATTGACATCGGCTGAAATTGAAGACGTTCCAGAAAGATAATTGGGAAGCAGGCGGATAACCTTATTGCCCTCCAAAATGTTGTATATCAGCAGGTGGCAATCACGCGTTGATCGAATGTGAATCTCCAGTTCATCACCATCTTTAAAGACGGATTGATTCATTGAAGCATCCAGATTAAAGGACGAATCCGGCGGGTCATTTTTTTGTAGCACACCGGCCTTGATTTGCACGCGGTATTTGGATTCTTTTCTCGACACCTCTGATTGAATTGGCTCGACCAATCCTTCTTCTATTATCTCTTTTAATTCGATCTCTCCGTGTGGTATGGTTCCGAGGATGCTATTGGATAGTCTGAGGTTCACTACCAATGCTTCGATCGTTAAATTGGGTGCCAAAGCGGTGATGAGTGCATTCCGTTCGGCTTCTTCGACGGCACGCATCCTGGCCTTCTCCTGGTGACCGGAAAAAATTGGTGACGTCCCTTCAGCGGTTACCCAGATTAGATCCTGCGCGAAAACCGATTGAACAAAAAAACAATTGATGAGAAATGTCCACAGAACCCCATGAAGCCATCTGCTTTTCATATGTATCTGAATCATGGAAGCCGACCCTGTTTATACGTTATTTCGAATGCGATAGATGGTCAAGACACTGGCTACTGATTAAATAAACTTCTACTCAATCCAATATCCTTCAGTTTGTCTGTCGGGGGAAGAAGAATCGGCGTCTGTTCTTTCTGCAGGCGTCTTGAAACCCTTGTGACATGGCTTCGGACATATTCATATATCTCTTTTACGGTGGCCCATCCGTCGTCATTGGAATCCGCCTCACCCTTCAGCCCTCGAAGCAGATAATAGGTAAACAGACCGTGGCCTTTTTCCGGGAATGAATTGCTGATTTGGCCTGTCGAGGTCGCATTGAACGAGACAATCGAGCTTGATGCCGGGGCAACATCCTCAACATGAATCAATGCCGGGCGGGCACCTTCAATAAGCATATCAGCTGCGCGAGATGCTACGCCGCTGAAGCAGGAATCGAGAAAAACATAAGTCCGTTCAACATCGAGCCGTTGAAGATCCTGGTAAAAAGATATCAGCTTATATCCAGTTTGCTCGATAAATCGGGTATCCGCATCGTAAGGGACCAGATACGGCTCACCCTTTTCCAAACCCGGCATGCCATGACCGGCAAAATACACATAAAGCGTTGCATCTTTGCCGATATTTGCGGGAATATATTTTTTTAAATAGCCTTCAATGCGTGCCTTGGTCGCGTCGCTGTCAATCAATGAAATGATGTTTTCTTCAGGTACACCCAAGATACGGTTGAAATACTCACGAACAACCATCGCATCCTTGCGGGCGAAGTCAACTTTAGGCAAGCGGTCATAATCCTCTATGCCGATAATCAATCCCCAATCCTTGGGGTAAGGCTTGGATGCCATGCCTTCCGGAGGGACCAACGGATCGGTGTAGACACTCAGCATAAACGATTTTGAACCGATTAATTCATCATCGATAAAGATATTGACGGTCCAGTTTCCCAGCAAGCCGCTAGCCGGTTCATTTTTTAGTGATATTTGATGCCAAGCGGTCAGCTTGGGTAAATATTTTCCTTTCTTTACTTTCACTGGATAGTCATTAGTGGCCAGGTAGACATTGCCGTCCGGCGCAATCCATTCCCATCGAAGCGCGTGGGAACCGGAAACGTTATCAATGGTGAGAAGGGCTGCAACGTGCTCGTCTTCGGTATTGAATTCATTGGTCGAATCGATGGGAACACCAAACGTTCCCGATTCGTCGATATCCTTGGCCAGAACAATACCTTCAAACCTTGATGGGGGTTTATTTTCGACCATTTGGTTTGATGCACAAGAAAGAAGCAGAAAAATGATACTAACCCCAATGATTAATTGAATGGATTTGACCATGAGTTGCCTCCTATGATTTAGTACCGATTGGTACTCTGATAAAATCAAAATCGAATATGCTGATATTGTCTGTTATTATAAATAATTAACAGAAAAGCTGTCTATTTGCCGAATCCTGGATGTAACAAAATGATACAGTTTGTAAGCGTACATGATTATTTGGGCTGAAAATATTTTACTAACTTTGCAAATGGCAAGAATAGAATTAAAATTAATTATAGCAGAAGGAAACAGATTGGCAATCACCAAAACTGCTTTACTATGCCGTCCTTTGAATTCCGAAAGTTGAGATATAATATATCTCCATATAACGACTTAGCCTCAAAGGGCTTACCTGGAAAAGAATTTTTTAAAAAACGATGACCGTTTCTTGGGGGCGTGCGCCTTCGATTTTTCAACGTCTTCTGGCTCGCTGCCTCCTTCGGCCTGATCGGCGGCAGGTGGGGAATCCATTTGTTCGATTTCAACAAGGCGACCTCCGCCAAGAAAACGAAAAGCCGGACCGTTGCTGCTCAATGTCAATACGTCATCAGGCCTCAGCATCGCTTGATTGTCAATGGGGGTGCCGTTAAGCAGCACGGACCGCTTGCGGGTCAAGTCCTTGAGCCAGTAGTTATCCTCAGTGAAAAAAAATTGTGCATGTCTCTGCAGCACCGCGGGATGGTGCAATACAAAATCGCAGTCAGGTTGACTGCCTAAAGTAATGGGCAGTTCATTATAAGATTGCAGTGTCGGCCCGTATTGAATGACCAGTGCAGCGCTCGATTTTTGCGGCGTTATTTCGGCGGATCCTGATGAATTGGAATCTAATTTCACCGGCGTTGCCGGCACCGCTTGTTCATGCGGCGGTGGGAATACATCGATAGGCGTCGGCGGTCGGTGGTCTTTTTCATGTTTACTTTGACCGGGCGCGGCAGTCTGATCTATTTTGGTAAGAAAGCTCAGTTTAGGCCCATCCGTGGCAAACATGATCACGTCACCGTCATTGAGCTGGGCCTTGGACACTCTTTTCCCGTTTAAATAGGTACCGTTGGCGCTCTCATCGATCAGGTGAAAGCGATTTCCCTCCCGTATGATGGTCGCATGCCTGCGGGAGATCGTGGCGAGGTCTTTAGGGAATTGGATTTGGCAGGTTGGGAGTCTGCCAATTACGATTTCCGGGTCTGAAATTTCCTGAATTTCACCCTTCAAGGGGCCGGCTATATGGACCAGCTGAATGATTATGTTGGGTACCATGGGCATGAGCACCTAATCTTGTTACGCTACGACACAACAGAGTGTCAAGAAGATTATGACCATACGTCAGAATCGGCTGGCGGTTCCAAGTAGAAATACGCAAATAGCGATGTAATCGACGGTTAAAAAGTGGTAATCTGGAGCATCAAGGATTGGATTTGACAGCAAACTGAGTCATAAATAAATGATATATCCGCCCTACGAATTTCATATTCCGGTGTCAAACGCATGATACGTTTTTTTGGAAAAACAGATGTCGGTTTGGTGCGTCAAGACAACCAAGATACATTCTTGTTTAATCCGGACCGAGGCTACTGTCTGGTTGCCGATGGTATGGGAGGTGTCGCGGGTGGAAAGCAGGCAAGCCGTTTTTTTGTTCAGGCCGCAAATGTCATCTTCTCATCTGGCAGACAAACTTCTGAAGCGGATCAAATCGACGCGGTTCAACGAACCTTTTGGCAGGCAAACAAGAATATTTTAAATTATGTTCAAAAAAATCCTCATTTTAAGGGCATGGGATGTACGGCAGAACTGCTGGTCTTCCTGAAGAATCGGTTTGTCGTTGGTCATATGGGTGACAGCCGGACGTATCAGTTTCGGAACAACCAACTCAAACAACTCACCAAAGACCATTCTTTGGTTCAGGAACAATTGGATCAGGGGGTCATATCCGCACCGCAAGCAGCGGTACATTCCATGCGGAATATAATCCTCAGAGCAGTGGGGGTCGACGCGGACATACAACTCGATATCATCCGGGGCAATATTCAGCCGGGCGATCAATATCTGCTTTGTTCTGACGGCCTGACAGATTTGGTCAGCAGTAAGGCCATCGCAGGTGTGTTGGCAATCGGCGCCAGTCTGCAACAGAAAACCGAAGCACTCGTTAACATGGCATTATCCGCTGGGGGTACCGACAATATTACCGTAGTTCTTTCGATGGTGAGTGAATGACAGAATACGGACGCTACAGGATTCAAAAAGAGTTGGGGAAGGGCAACATCGGCGTTGTCTATTTAGCCCATGATCCCCAGATAGATAGGCCCGTCGCTTTAAAAGTTCTTCGCCAAGACCGGATTGTAAACGAGGATTTTATCTTGAGATTTGAACAAGAGGCCAAGGCTATCGGCAGACTTTCCCACCAAAATATCGTTACGGTATATGATGTTGGACAGGATCATAACACCATATACATTGCCATGGAATACTTAAAGGGAATGCCGTTTGATGAAGTCATACGCAGCCGTCGACTCGAAAATGAAAAAATTATCGATATCGGTGTACAGGTCGCCGAGGCACTGGACTACGCGCATAAGCATAAAATCGTCCATCGAGACATAAAGCCTTCCAATATGATCCTAACCGATGAGGGAACGGTTAAACTCACCGATTTCGGTATTGCTCATATAGGAGATCAAACGGCGACACAGCTGACCCAGGTTGGTGAGATACTGGGGACCCCCGTGTATATGTCGCCCGAACAAGCGATGGGCTCGCCCATCGACGGCCGGACGGATCTTTATTCCCTGGGTGTGATTCTTTATGAGCTCATTGTCGGGCGGCGGCCATTCAATGGCGGCAATATGACTGCCATTCTTAGAGCTATCATACAGGATACACCTGACCCGCCATCACAGACCGACCCATTTATACCCAAAGCGCTTTCGGATCTAATCATGAGGAGTCTGTCCAAAGACCCTGGTGATCGATTCCAAACCGGAGCTGAAATGGCCATGGCACTGAAGGTGGCGCTAAAACAACCTGAGAATAAAAGGAATAACACTATTCCCATATGGATCGTGGCCGCCATTGTGGCTTTATCTGGCGCGACGGTCGCATGGTATATTTCAACAAAAGTGCAGCCGGATAATGGCGGGGCCACGGTGATTGAGTCGATACGGGATTCGGATGAAAAACCGAGCGACGATGCTGCAGTTCAGCTCCATTCGACTTTAATGATTGATAGCACTCCTGCCGGCGCCAGCGTTTTCATCGATGATATACCCAAAGGTGTGACGCCAATAAATCTCACCCTGCCACTTGGGAAATACACCGTGCGGCTCAGTTTGGCAGCGCATGATGAGTGGAAAGCGGATCTGGAAATATCTGAAGAGGGGGAGGTGCCGCTGCACGTGATTTTGGTATCCACCGAATAGTTACCATTTATACATATTACCGAATGGAACACGATACACAAGAATATAACAGACGCATTACATTCATATATATTTGCTATATGTTGCTTGACATTTCAGACATCTATTTGTAACCTGCATATAATATTACAAATTTATTGAAGAATAGAAGGCTTGGATTCATTCCGGATCACCATGGGCCGACCCGATGGCTGCAAGGGTGGATCAGATTGCTCCCTCATTTTTCTTCATCCGAAGCCTTCAACACATTAATCATACACATGATCAATTAATAATCAGACCTTGAGTCGTATCCAGAAGGGACCGAACCGGTGTCAAAGACCCATCACACAGCATCTCTGCTTCCGCTGTTGGACGACAGAAATCCCTTTTATCTGGAAATAGATATTGTTGCCGCTGATACGGGTCGTCCGGATAAGGTAGTTGCCCCCTTTTCGGTGTTGGATGACACTGATCCCATGTTCCAGTTGATTGGGGCTAAAATTATGACCCCCTTGAAAAGTACGATCCAATCGGTGTGCCTGATGGTACAAAAGGATCAGATCCAGAACAATCATGAACGCTTTCAACGGCTGCAAAACAAAACTGTGGTGCAAGCTTGGCAATCGACGTTTGACTTTTATACGACGACGCACCAACCCACAAGACCGATTCTGCATAGAGCGCACATCAGTGACAACGGCACACTCTTGCCAATGTCACCCTTATATTATTGTCAGTTCAAAAAACGCTATTTTCATCCACCCTGTCCAGAGTGCTCACAGCAGCTACAGCTATGCGTCGATGATGATCTGCTGCAAGAAAATGGCCTGCAACCCTACACAACATCCCTATCAAGATATTTATATTGTCAAACCTGTTGCCAGCGAGATGCAAGCGTCACGTTTTATGTGCCGTCAAGGCACGGTCACCCGCAGAAATGTGTCAAGGATCTGAGCCAGTTGCTTGCCAGGTTCGGATCCATTTCTTACAATAACGATATGGGAATGGCGACCATTCCATGCAACAAATGTGATGAGATCGATGCGTGTTACCACACGGGGAAGATGGCGATTAAAAGAATAATACCGTTTCGCTTTTACCCCTTTTTCATGCTCATGTTTCCTGCAAGAATCGTGAACGCCAGTGAATCGCTGAGGTTGATGTCCGGTGCCTCCGTTGCTCAGCAAACGCTGTCTCAGGTCAGGTCGGCCTCGGCGATACCGCCGCCCAAAAGGCCCTCTACGGAAAAAAGTCCCCAAATCATCTTAAGGCATATTCTAGAGAAATGGAAAAAATCGGTTGCAACCGAATTTGTACCGGATGAACCGCCCTCAGCTCCCATTCACAAGCAATACGAAACCCAGAAAGGTACGATCGACGAACAAGAAAAAGCTTCGGATATTTATGAAACCGTAATAATTTCGGCTGACCAGTTTGAAAACAAGCAGTCCGTTTATGCCCAGCGGGGCGCTCATGATACCAAGCCGTGCCCTGAAACAGCGGATCCGGGGCCGCCGGGTGAGTTTGAGACACCCGATGATTTGAAGGATATCGAAACACGGCAAACCATCATCGTGCCAACGAACGGGTTGAATCAAGAATCGTCTTCGGCCGGCGACCTGGATGAGGTTTTCCCTAAAACAATCATCCAAAAACCTTCCCAAGAGAGCTGATATGGCAAGAATTGCAGAAATCAATCCGCAACAAATAATGGAAGACATCGAAGGCATATGCACCTCGGCTCCTTCAAGAGCTGAAACACTGGTTGAATCCTATCTAGAGACTCAACTGGGATCCCTGACCATGAACGAGCGAATTGCCTGCGTGGAGAAATTGATCTCTCCTGATCAACCTGCTATCAAGGATACACAAACCGAAGGATTCCTGACCGACGATGCGCTCGCACGTCTGCTTTCTTCGCTTTTGGGCAGAAATGTTTCCGCCAAAGACCTGACATCTCAAGAAGTTACAAATCGCCTCGTCGCGGCGTTGGATCTAATATTCAATAAAATAAATAGGTTGATAGAAAGCATCGATACGAGACTCTATGGTGATGCAAGAGGGAACCAAACCATTCGGCATCTTATTGGATCACAAATTGAGGGCGCCACTCAGAGGGATTCCCTCGAAGACTATCTCTGCAAAATTGAACAGGCTTTTCTAACGTCACACAAGGCATTTCCAACGGCGTCGAAGTCGATTGTCTTACAAGTGTTGGAAGAACTGGATCCAGAAAGAATGATAGCCGAAGAAACCGGTGCCCTGAAATTTGGTGTGTTTAAAAAGGCCGATTGTTATGATAAGTTATCTGAAAAATTTCAGATAGTTAAAAAATGGATGGCATCCGATCGGTTCGTGGATAAACTGTTACTGGAGTTTGAGAAGTGCTGTCGCGAATTTTCAGAAAAACCGGAGGGATCAAGTTGAAACGATTCATGAGAATGGCTGGTGTTATGGTGTTTATTGTATTTTTTGTTTCCTGTGCAGCCAGGAAACCACCGCCGCCGGAATGGCCGCCAGGACCCAAGGAGATAACCATAGAATTTAGAAACGATGGTCTATTGAATGTCGTCGACGGTATGTCGCACACGCTTCTGATTTGTATTTACCAGTTAAACAATCAGAATTCGTTCAACCGATTGTCGGCGGACCGTGAGGGGCTGCGCAAGTTGCTGGAGGGTAACCTCTTCGATGGAAGCGTGGTCAGCTCCAAAAAGGTAATCGCCTACCCCGGGCTGAATCAGACGTTTATCCTGGATCGCGCCGAAGGTGCCAAATATGTAGCCGTGGTGGCAGGATATTACCAACTGGAAAAAGAACGCGTGGTGCGGAAGTTCGACATCCCGACCGTCATCAAGAACAAGGGTATTTGGAAGCCGATCGTAACGAACAAGGCGGCGCCGCTGAACCTCGTCATAAATCTGGGGCCATTGCAAATAAATATGGTTGAAGGAATTTGATCCCAATGGAAAAACCGCTATTCTGGCATCAAGGTCTTTTTCTGCAGCCACAGCATTTTCAGTTGAATGATCATTATCATCAAACCTTGTCAAAGCCCTTCTTCGAGTTTTTGGCACCGCACTTCTGGGGCATCGCCGCCTTGGACATCCAGCAGGCGTCCCTCGGAAGGGGGACTTTCGACGTGGTCGGTGCGGAGATGGTATTTCCGGATTTGACCCATGTGGCTTTTCCTGGAAATGCCCTGATATCCGCCAGGTCATTCGAAGCCGACTGGCTGGATGGCAGTGAACCGTTTCAAGTCTACATCGGCCTCAGAAAGTGGAATAAAAATGGAGAAAATGTGACGGTTTTGCCCAGCCTGGAAAATTTGTCAGATGTTACGACCCGGTATGTGACCACAACAGATGCCGAGGAGGTTAAAGACCTGTATCATGATGGACCCAACGCACAGGTCAAACGACTGCACCATGTATTGAGAATATTTTGGGAGACAGAGACGGACAGGTTGGGAGATTATGTTTTGATACCGATTGCCCGGATAGAACGATCGGGGGATGCCGTAATCCTATCGGATCGATACATCCCCCCATGTCCGGTTCTATCCGCATCAACCATCCTTCTCAACGTGCTAACCGAGGTGCGGGATCAAATTGCCTCGAGAGGCCGCCAACTGGAGTCCTATAAACGGGATCGAGGTATCCACAGGGCCGAATTCGGTTCCAGGGATATGGTCTATCTGTTGGCGTTGCGGACGTTAAACCGATATACACCCTTGCTGTTTCACTTCATGGAGAGCCGGCACGTGCATCCTTGGATGGTGTACGGTGTCTTAAGACAGTTGGTCGGAGACCTATCTTCATTTTCGGAAAAAATCACCATGCTGGGACAGCTTGAAGATGGCACATCCATGATCGAGAGATACGATCACCAACGCTTGTGGGAGTGCTTTAGCGGTATGCAACGGCTCATCACCCGGCTATTGGACGAGATCACCGCGGGACCGGAATATGCCATAACGCTCCATCACGATGGCACTTATTTTGCTGCCGATTTGCCCCCGGCCATCTTTGAGGGAAGAAACCGGTTTTACTTGGTGTTTTCAGCCGAAACCGGAATTGACGCGCTCATTCAGACGATCCAGTCGATCTCAAAACTGGGAACACGGGAAACACTGCCGTTGCTCATCGCGCGGTCCCTTCCGGGTATACAAATCGAACGTCTCGAGATTCCGCCGCAAGAATTACCCAGACGGGCCAATTCACTCTATTTTCAGATAGACCACCTCCATGATCTATGGGGCCAGGTTCAGAAGGGCCACAACTTGGCGCTCTACTGGGATACGGCACCGGGCGATTTACAGGTCGAACTGATGGCGGTCGGGAGCTGACCATGCGACTATCGGACTGTTTTGTCAAGCTCATGGCGTTTGTGGCCTACGTGACAGAATCAAATACTAGCCCACAGCTCACATTTGATCAGGTAAATAGCGAAATCCAAGGCCTGATTGATGAAAGTGAAGCTATTTTTAGTCAGGGGGCCTTTTCAAGGGAAGATTATGACCTGGCGAGATTCGCGGTGTTTGCCTGGGTAGACGAGCGCTTATTGAGTTCTAATTGGGAGGGTCGGACAAACTGGGTGCGGGAGCAGCTCCAGCGTCGTTATTACGAGAGAGCCGATGCTGGAGAGATTTTTTTCAAGAAGCTGAACAGCATTGGGCCTCATCAAAACAATGTTCGCGAAATCTATTATATCTGCCTTGCCATGGGATTTTCAGGACAGTATTGCAATGAAGGCGATGACTATCTTTTGGAACAACTTAGAACGTCCAATCTAAAAGTGCTTTCCGGGGGGTCGATGGGGGTGCCAACGCTCGATCAGGGTGCGCTGTTTCCGGAGGCCTACCCCAATGATCAGCAGCGGCAGCCTTCTGCAAAACAACGTCGCCGGTTCTCGATGACCTCCCTCATCTGTGTGCTATTCCCTCTGATCCTTCTGGGGGGAATGTTTTTCATCTATCAATTTGTTTTAAACAATATCAGTCAATCCCTGATCAGCATGGTGCCATAGATGAAACGGTTCATCTTGAAAATGTTGAAGTGGTTTCTGATCATTGCCGGTGCGGCACTCATCATTGCCGTGGTTGTCGGGGCTGTATTGCTCCTTCGATGGCCCTGGTGGACAAGCGGTTTCATCATTGTCGGTATTCTGGGGATATGTCTGGTTTTTCTCTTTTTACGAAAAGTGTTGCTGCGTCGACGCGAACAAAATTTCGTGCATCAGGTCATCAAACAGGACGAGTCCTATCTGAGATCACTGGACAAGAAGGACAGGAAGACATCCCGGGAACTCCAGGATCGCTGGAAGGAGGCCATGGAGGCCCTACGGCATTCCAGCCTGAGAAAGCGTGGCAATCCCCTGTACGTATTGCCCTGGTACATGATCGTCGGTGAAAGCGGATCCGGGAAAACCACCGCCGTAACAAGTGCCGATTTATCATCGCCATTTGCCGAAATCAGTCGCACCTCGGGCATATCCGGCACACGCAACTGTGATTGGTGGTTTTTTGAGCAGGCCATAATCATTGATACGGCCGGTCGCTTCGCCATACCGGTGGATAAGGGACGCGACAGAGATGAATGGCAGCAATTTTTATCGTTATTGGCAAAATTCCGAAAAAAGGAACCCCTGAACGGCCTGGTGGTCACCATCGCCACCGACACGCTTTTGAACGCTTCAACAGATGATCTCGATGCCGTTGGTAAAAGCATTCGTCGCCGCATCGATGAATTGTCCCGTGTCTTGGGCGCGACATTTCCTGTGTATGTTCTGGTGACCAAATGTGATCTCATTCAAGGAGCCACCCAGTTTTTCGATCGTCTGACCGAACAAAACCATAAACAGGCCATGGGCGTCGTCAATAGCGATGGATCCAACGATACGGACGCGGTCGTGGCCAAGGCCGTCAGTACCATCGGGGACCGGTTGCGTGAGATTCGACTGATCCTCTTAGAAAAACCGGATCCCAAAGGAATTGATCCGAGTCTGCTGATATTCCCCGAGGAATTTGAAAAGATCCATGATGGCTTATGTGTGTTCGTAAAGGGCACCTTCCAGGAAAACCCTTACATGGAAACACCTCATTTCAGAGGCATCTTCTTTAGCAGTGGTCGCCAGAAGGACACGCCCTATGCTCATTTTTTAAAAGACCTGGACCTGATCGAGGAGCATGAAGTCCTCTCCGATCGCCACAAAGGATTGTTCCTGCACGATTTTTTCGCACGGATACTCCCCGGGGACAGGGGCCTCTTTTCGATGACCCCGCGGGCCATCGAATGGAAACGCTTGACCCGCAATTTGGGCCTGACCGCCTGGGTGGCGATCATTGTCGCCATCTGCGGACTGTTGACCTTTTCGTTTGTAAAAAACCTGAAGACGCTGGAAGATGCCTCCAAGGAACTGTCGCAGCCCCCGGTGCTGCAGGGCGACCTCCTGAACGATATTGTCATCATGGACCGATTTCGGCAGGCGGTATCACGGGTCGAGATGCAGAACCGTCGCTGGTGGATTCCCCGATTCGGTCTTCATCAGAGCCGCGAGATTGAAGGGGCGTTGAAACAGAAATACTGCGATCAGTTTCGCAGTGGTTTTCTTAATCCCTTGGAGAAGCGGATGACCGATTCGATGGCCCGGTTTTCGGCGGCTACCCCCCAGACGGTAATCGGCAGCCACGTGGCTTATCTGGTGAAGCGAATCAACCTGCTTAAGGCTCGGCTGGCGGGCGAGCAACTGGACGCGCTGAAAGCGCATGCTCAGCCGGAATTCAAGCTGGCAACCGATGATGCCGCGCAAGGCCTGCTACCCGAGATGTTCGCAAACATTTCATCGCTGAACCTATACTATTTGCTGTGGCAGCAAGATACCAGCGGACTCAACCAGGAGATGGCCGATCTGCATAAATGGTTAACGCATGTTTTGACCTTAAAGGGGGTCACGCTCAACTGGCTGGCTGAATGGATAAATGCCGATCCTGTCTATGAGGCCACGACCATGACCGAATTCTGGGGTGGGGATCAGGGTGACGCCAGCGAATTTTCCGTGCCACCGGCCTTCAGTGTCGAAGGCAAGGCTGGAATCGATGCCTTTTTGGGTGAAATCAAGGCGGCCCTGTTTAATTCCCTGCTGATTGCTAACCAGGAAGCCGACTTTCAATCCTGGTATACGGACAACTATTTTCGACATTGGTACGCCTTTGCCGCGGCCTTTTTAACCGTGCCCGCCAAAATGACCTCGCCGGTGCAGAATCAGGAGGCCGGCATGCGCATGGCCACGGACGCGGGGCCCTATTTCGGGCTGCTCAACCGCATGTCGCAGCAGCTGGAACCGATGTTGGACGGTCAGGATAGACCCGCTTGGACGGCACTGATCGGCGAATTCATGGCAATCCGTCAGCAAGCCAGGATCGTCGCCGTGGGTGAATCCCAGCAATCCGGCCTTTTGAAAAAGGCCGCCACGTCATTTAGTAAATCGATTTCTAAAGCCGAAAAGGCTTTCGGTGCCAAGGCGGCAGACACCCTGAGTTTAGAAGAAAAGCTGCTTGGGGGAAAGATATTTGCTTCCTACCAGTCAGCCATCGAAGAGATGAAACCGGCGTACGCTTCGCGGACCGTGGCTTATCAGACGGCGGCGGACATATTCAGTGGCGATGCCGCCACCAGCAACGCCCCCTTCTTTACAGCCGCTAATTCGCTGAATAAATTGGAAGCGATTCTCAAACCAACCGATAAAGAATCCGAAACCATTTGGCATCTGATTTCCGGCCCCAACGATTTTTTCTGCCGCTACGCGATCAAGGAAACCGCCTGTCGCCTGCAGGAGATATGGGAACAGGATACACTGGTAACGCTTCAGGATGTGGCCGGCAGCAGCAACATTAACCAGTTATTGATGGGCACGGATGGACTGGCGGTCAAGTTTATCAATGGTCCGGCAAGGCCGTTTATCGGTCGTAGTGTTCAGAAGGGTTACCATGCCATAACGATTCACGGCCTGCAGGTTGATTTCGAAAAAGACTTTTTTGATTATCTAACGAAGGCTGCCAGGACAGCCAAATATGTCAGGGAAACCTACACGGTGACCATCATTGCCGAGCCGACCGGTGCCAATCGGGATGCCGCGGTCCAACCCCATTTAACGCTGCTGGAATTGCAATGTGCCGAAGGTAAAATTTCGCTGGAAAATCAGCAATTCAAAAAAAGCAAAACATTTCACTATTCGCCTCAATCGTGTGGTGACGTGACGTTCAAAATTGAGGTCGGCGATATTTTTCTTAATAAAAAATACCAAGGATTTGACGCATTCCCGAAGTTCCTAAAAGACTTTGAATGGGGTAAACGGGTGTTTTTTCCCAACGAATTTCCCAATCAAGCGCAAGCCTTGAGGAGAATTGGGATTCGATACATTGCCGTGAGGTACAAACTGCAAGGGCATGAACCGGTTTTAAACCTGCTGCGGTCGGCCCCGGGCAAGGTGCCGCAGACGATTGTGAAATGCTGGGATTCTTAAAACCCAAAACCAAATGGAAATGGGCGGCCTGTGGCAAGCACCCGGCAGCCAAGGACTACTTTGCTTTTCGGGTAAAAACCCCCTTGATGATGGCCTTCAGCCATTGGGTGCAACGGGGTTACCGTAAGTTTACCGTCCGTAACAAAAAGGCCTACGGCCAATCATCCTGGCGGTTCTGGTCCAAAGGGACTCGCAAGGGCGAGTTGCTTTGCGGTCTCTTGAAAGACAGCAGCGACGGTATCGGCAGGCCTTATCCGCTACTGGTCATGGGTAGCGGAATCATCAAGGGTTGGGAAGACGGGTGGGTGACGCTGTTTCAATGCTTCGACCCGATCTGGAATCAAATGGAACATATCGCGTCACGGCGATTCGATTGTCTGGAACAACTGGAAGTTGCGGTGGTCAATCTTCCCATTTCGGTTCCCCATGAACGGTTTCTTCCGCCCACGGAATCAGCGGACCAACAGGAGATACGAACTGCCAGGCGAAACGCCCTGCAATTGACCGAGAACAGGGAGTTGTGGGTGACCCTGGACGACGGCTACCCAATGGATCCACTCCGTACCGCCCAGAGGTGGGGGCTATTGCTTGGGGAACAAGGGCTTGCGCCGCCCAATGCCCTCTTCATGGGCGGCACTCCACGGCGGCATGCCCTGGCCCTCTATATGCGTTCGCTCAATGTAGACGATTTCGCACACCTATGGTCAATGGTGACGGATGATCACCGCTGATCGTGGTGTAGCGTATACGTAAGGAAGCGATAATGGATTATGTCGACCTGGGCAAGGATCCCATTGATGTCAATGCACCCGCTGGATCGGAGGCGCGCTATGAACCTGAATTTGAAGCGCTTCAGGAGGAGATTGGCAAGTTATCCTCGCCAACGGCTTCCGGGACTGTCGATTGGCAGAAGGTCGGCGAAATATCGGCTCAAATTTTGACCGAAAAGTCCAAAGACCTGCTGGTGGCCAGTTATTTTGCGGTCAGTCAGGTGCGCGCCGACGGGATCGCGGGCCTGGCCGTGGGAGTGACGATGATGCACGACCTGGTGGCCAATTTCTGGGACCAGCTGTTCCCGACCAAAAAGCGCATGCGCGGACGGCTGAGTGCCTTTGAATGGTGGATCGAGAAAACCATGAATGTCCTGAAGGACCTGGATCCCTCACCGGTTGCGGCGGATAAACTGGAAACCATGATCACAACACTGGAAGGGCTGGAAACGTTGCTCAGCGAGCACATGCCCAACCCGCCCATGTTGATCAAGCTGAAAGACTACCTCGAACGATTGCCATCGGAACCAGCCGCTTCGCGTCCGACACCCGAAGCTGACACAACGGGCGAGCCGGAAGAACCGCCGTCACCCGTTGAGAGGAAGGCCCAGGAGATACCCGATTCCCCCAAAGAACGGCCGTCACCAGAGATACCGCCCTCGGCCACGCCTTCGATCCAACCGGCTGAACCGGTCGAAGCAGAGATGGATCCGAAGCAACTTCTTTCCAGCGGTCTGGATTACCTGGGCAAGGCCGCCGATTTGCTCAACAAAGACGATTGGAGCGATGCCAGGGCTTTTCGTATCCGGCGCCAGCAAGCATGGCTGAACATCGAGAGGTTGCCGGCGGATACTGACGGGAGAACATTCCTTCCCCCCCCGTCCCTGCCAGTGGTACAGGGGCTTGCTGACATCCGGGCGCAGGAAAAGTGGAAGGATCTGCTCATGGGGGCTGAACCAAAAGTCTCACAGGATATTTTTTGGATGGATCTGAATCGTATGGTCGCCGAGGCGCTCGCCGGTCTAGGTTCCGATTACGAGGCCGCCCACGATACCGTTTGTCTGGAAACCGCCTATTTCGTGCATCGCCTGCCGGGAATTACCAACCTGACGTTCGCAACGGGCATGCCCTTCGCCGATGCGGACACGATAGCATGGCTGAAGGACATCGCCTTAGGGGCAGGCATGGCCATGGAAACGCCAATTTCCGCAGCCGGGTCTTCTGTCGCGGTTCAAGAAGACAACCATATGCAGGATACACTGCAGGAAGCCCAAACCCTATTACAAAAGAAAAAGATCGTAGAAGCCGTTCGGCTACTACAAGAGGGAATGCAGAGCGCAGTTGCCTACAAAGAGATCATGCTGTGGCGCATGGCGTTGTGCCGGATTATGGTGGCGGCCAAACAGGCCCCCATGGCGCTGCCCCAACTGGAACTTTTGGTTGAGAGCATCGACCGATTTCAACTGGAGCTTTGGGACCCGGCGCTGGCCCTCGAGGTGTTCAAAATTGTCTGGCAGGGGTATAAGGCGCAAAAGCAATCGAACGACCAGGAAAAAGCCACGGCCATCGTTAACCGGATCAGCCGGATGAATCCAGCGGAGGCCTTGAAGATGAAATAATGGTACGGAAAGGATTCAAGGGGCCAAGGGCGCGAGTGCCGAGAACGTATAGGATCCAAGGGAAGGATTGTCTATCGTTGCTTTTAGGGTAAAGAATGAAGTAAAATATATAAGTCGAAACCGATTTGAAAAGCACCATTTCAAAAGGAGAGAGCCATGGCAAAAGAAGGATCAGTGGCGCCAAAGGAAAGGGTTAATATCGTTTATCGCCCCGCCACCGGCGATGTTCAGGAGGACGTCGAACTGCCCTTGAAAATGCTGGTCATGGGTGACTACACGCTTCGGGAAGATGACCGCATGGTCGAGGAGCGGGAGCCGATAAGCATCGACAAGGACAACTTCAACGAGGTGATGAAGGCGCAGAAACTCAATCTGGATTTGACCGTGGAAAACAAGCTTTCCAACGAACCCGACGCGGAGATGGCCCTTTCCCTCACGTTTGAGACCATGAAAGACTTTCAACCCGAACAGATCGTAAAAAAAACGCCCGAGCTCAACAAGTTGCTGGAACTCCGGGAGGCACTCAACGCGCTCAAGGGACCCATGGGCAACCGGCCCGAGTTCCGCAAGAAGATCCAGGCACTGATCGGGGACGACGCCTCCCGGGAAAAAATTTTGAAAGAATTGAAAATTGAAGAATGAGAAAGGGTGATGGCATGTCTGAAGAACTCAAAAAAGAAGGCGCCGCCAAAGAAGAAGCGGTATCCGAAGCCCCATCTCTGCTGGATGATATCGTCACCGCCACCAAGCTTAAACCGGCAGACGAGGGCTATGCGTTAACCAAGAAAGGACTGGAGACGTTTATCGCCCAGCTTGTCGAGCCCGGTCGCAAGGTCGATAAGGTGTCCAATGCCCTCATTGACGACATGATCGCCGAGATCGACACCAAGATGAGCCGGCAATTGGACGCCATTTTGCACAACGAGGATTTTCAGAAACTGGAGTCGGCCTGGACCTCACTGAAATATCTGGTGGACAAGACCGACTTCCGGGAAAACATTGAACTGGAGCTGTTGAACGTCAGCAAGCAAGATCTCCTGGACGATTTCGAGGATGCCCCGGAAGTGACCAAGTCAGGCTTGTACAGTACGGTCTATTCAGCAGAATTCGGCGTGTTCGGCGGCCAGCCCTACGGCAACATGGTGGCCAACTACGAGTTCGGCCCGGGTCCCCAGGACATCAAGCTGCTGCAAAATATCGCCAGTGTGGCCTCCATGGCCCACTGTCCTTTTATCGCATCCGCCGGTCCGCAGTTTTTCGGAATCGACGATTTCAACGAACTGCCCAAACTGAAAGACCTAGACTCTATTTTCAAAGGGCCCCAGTACGTCAAGTGGCAGTCCTTCAGGGAATCCGACGATGCGCGCAATGTAGCCCTGGCCCTGCCGCGCTTTCTGTTGCGGCTGCCCTACGATCCGGAAAAGAACCCGGTTGAGACCTTCAACTACAAGGAAAATGTTTCAGTCGGCCATGAGAAATACTTGTGGGGCAACGCGGCCTTTACCTTTGCCAGCCGGCTGACCGACAGTTTCGCCAAATACCGGTGGTGCACAAATATCATCGGGCCCCTGGGCGGCGGGGCGGTGGAGGACTTGAACCTGCATCAGTTCGAGTCCATGGGCGCCATCCAGACCAAAATTCCCACGGAAGTACTCATACCCGACCGGCGCGAGTTTGAACTGGCCGAACAGGGCTTCATGGCCCTGGCCATGCGCAAGGGCAGTGATAATGCGTGCTTTTTTTCGGCCAATTCGGTCCAGAAACCCAAGTCCTTCGGCAACACACCCGAGGGCAGGAAAGCCGAGACCAACTATAAGCTGGGAACGCAGCTGCCCTATATGTTCGTGGCCAACCGCCTGGCCCATTATCTCAAAGTGATTCAGCGCGAGAACATCGGTTCCTGGAAGTCGCGTGCCGATTTGGACAAAGAACTGAACTCCTGGATCAGCCAATACATTTCCGACATGGAAAATCCCAGCGCGGATTCCCGCAGCCGTAGGCCATTGCGCAAAGCACAGATCACGGTGGAGGATGTGGAGGGGGATCCCGGTTGGTACAAGGTCGGGATGAAGGTGGTACCCCATTTCAAATACATGGGGGCCTATTTTACCTTGTCCCTGGTGGGCAAGCTGGATAAGGATTAAACGCCCTTGATCCTATATTTCAAGAAAAAGGAGGTGACGCCAGCGGTTCAGTTCAGAAGATTGGTTTTTTATATCCGCTTAATCGTGAGGATCATCGAAGATCAATCAAACCCAATAACAGCTTGAAAGGAGATTGTTATGGCAGCCAATGGTTGGATGCAAATCAAAAGTGCCGAAGATGGACTTCTTTCCACGGGAGCAGGATCAAAAGAGAGTATTAGAAAAGGCTTTATACCCGGTCGAGAAGACTGGATTCTGGTATGGGCATGGGATCATACAATCGAGTTGCCTACAGACGTAGCCACGGGGCAAGCCACTGGAAAGCGGCAGCATGGCCAGATAATGATCACCAAGCAGTTCGATAAAAGTTCTCCCCTGCTGTATAAAGCCCTCTGCAAAAGCGATACATTGGAAAATGTCGTATTTGAATTTCAAAGAGTCGAGGGATCTGATCCAGTGCCTTTCTTTAAAATTACACTCACTGAAGCAAACATAACAAAAATCCATTCCTGGGTACCCAATTTTCAGGATAAAACCCAGGCCCATCTCGAGCAGATGGAAGATGTATATTTTTCTTATAGGAAGATCGAATGGGATTCAATGAAGCTTGCTACGACCGCGGAGGATGATTGGGAACTGGTGAGCGCCTAATAACTACTATAAAAGATGAGAGAAGAACGACTTTTAGAGCGGGTACGCGCTCAGGTGAATAATTCCGGGCGAAACGCCACCGAGGATTCCAGAAAGGTTATCGTTTCGGTGCTCAGGCATTTGCAGTTGATCCTCAACACACGCCAGGGGGACGTGCCCATTGCGGCGGACTACGGGATTGCGGATTTCACGAATTTTCGCAGTACCTTTCCTTTTTCCCTGCGCGATTTCGAAAGGTCTATCTGCAAAACCATCGAGAAATACGAGCCCCGACTCAAAACCCCACGGGTGAAGTTTGTCCCTCAGGAGGAGGACCAGCTGTCGCTGAGCTTCAAGATTCTGGGGCGTCTTTGTATCGGGGATGAATCGGTCGTGTTTGAGAGTGAACTGGGTGCGGATGGAAAGGTTAAGATAAAAAGATAAGCGGGAAGCCAGGATCCAGGTATACGCAGGAAAAGATTCAGGACTCAGGTGAAAGGGAAACACCTTGTTTAACCGCTATTTTCGGGATGAGATCGCCAATCTGAGAGAACTGGGGGCGGAGTTCTCCAAAGCCCATCCGGCCGTGGCACCCATGCTAAGCGGGCGGTCGGCCGATCCGGACGTGGAGCGCCTCTTGGAGGGGGTGGCCTTTCTAACCGCCCTGTTGCGGGAGAAGTTGGACGATGAGTTCCCTGAGATCATCCATGAGCTGGTTCAGCTGATCTGGCCCCACTACCTGCGTCCCATACCGGCGGCCTCCATCGTTGCCTTCACCCCCAAGCCGACCCTGCAACAGACCATGACCATACCGGCCGGTGTACAGGTTGCCTCGGTCCCAGTGGAGGGCACCCCCTGCCTGTTTCAGACCTGCTATTCCGTGTCCATCGATCCCCTGGAGATCGTGGAGGCGGCCTTTATCGAGAGCGCCGGAAAGCCGCCGGCCATATCGCTGACCCTGGAGCTACGCAACACCAGCCTGGACGAGTGGACCCCGGACGCACTGCGGTTATATCTCAGTGGCGAAACCATCCCGGCCCCGGATCTCTTTCTGCTGCTGCGACAATACTTGCGAGAAATTGTGTTGCGCCCGCTGGACGGAGTGGGCGAGGCGACCGTGCTGGCTCGGGATCAGCTCGAGCCGGTGGGCTATTCCGACGATGAATGCCTGCTGCCCTATCCGGGCAACTCTTTTCCGGGCTACCGCATCCTTCAAGAGTACTTCATGCTGCCGGAGAAATACCTGTTTCTGGATCTGAAGGGGTGGGCGCACTGGCGAAATAGGGGGCCGGGCAGCCGGTTCGAAATTATCTTTGTGTTGGATGCCCCGCCCTTTGCTCCCTCGGGCATACGCAGGGGCGATTTTGTGCTTGGCGTGACGCCGGTGATCAATACGTTTCCCCACGATGCAGACCCGATCCGGCTCGACCATCGCCAGACAGAATACCGCATACGGCCGACCGGTACCAATGACAACCACTTTCAGGTCTATTCGGTAGAGAAGGTGATCGGCTTTGCCCAGGGCAGTGCACAAAAGACCCTATACAGCCCCTTCGAAGTCTTTACCCCCGATCCCGAGGCCGATCCCGTTTTTCACACGCGAATCAAAAACTCACCCGTCAGGAGTGGGTTCGATATGTTTTTATCGGTGGTTTATCCACCGAATACAAAGCCGCCGGTGCAGGTAACCCTGTCCCTCCGGCTTCAGTGTACCAATGGATACCTGCCCGAAGGCATCCGCGTGGGCGACATTTGCATACCCACGGGAAGCACGCCCGAATATGTGGATTTTAAAAATCTGCGGACGCCGACCGGTAACATCCTGCCACCGCTGGGGACCAACCTGTTGTGGCGGTTGCTGTCGCATCTCTCATTGAACCACGCCTCGTTGGCGACGGCTGAAAATTTAAAGGCCATTCTGGGGCTCTACAATTTCGAGCAGAGCCGTGATCGGCCGGCGTTCCTGGCCAATCAAAAGCGCATCAATGGCATCGAAAAGGTCTTCACCAGTCCATCCGACCGTCTGGTTTCCGGTGCCATGATGCGTGGGATGGAGGTGCAGATGGAAGCGCGGCAGGATCATTTTTCCAGTGTGGGAGACCTCTATCTATTCGGCAGCATCCTCGACTTTTTCTTAGGCAGCTACGCTTCGATGAACACGTTTACCCGGTTTTCGATCAAGGAGATCCTGAAAGGGGATGTTTTCCAATGGCCGGCTCGGGTAGGAGACCGGTTGCTGCTATGACAACGGCATACGAAACCGATCTGAAGCGCGAACTACTAAACGAGGGGCATGCATTCTCCTTTTATCAGGTCGTTCGACTGTTGGGCCATCTGCAGGCAGGAGCAGCAAAGAAGAGGCCGGCAGTCCGCCGGTGGCTGAATGATATCCGTGTCCGACCCAATCTTTCCTTGGCCTTCCCGGCATCGGACGTGGAAAAGGTTGAAGCGCGTGGTGAGGACGAGGCGGGTGCGTACCTGATCACGGCCAATATCCTCGGCCTATACGGCAGTACGTCACCCCTGCCAACTTTTTACACGGAAGAGCTCATCGCGGAAGAGGCCGAGGATGAATCGGTTTCCAGGGATTTCATCGATATCATCAACCACCGTTTGTACGAGCTGTTGTTCAGATGCTGGGCCAAATACCGGCAAAGTCTGCAGGTGCTGGAGGTGCAACATGCACCGGATCTGGAGCGCCTGTTCTGTCTGATGGGGCTGGGTGAAAAAGAGATTCGCAATGAGATCCCCGAACCGCACCGGCTGTTACGCTATATCGGACTTTTTGCCCAGTTCCCCAGATCGATTGCAGGCTTAAAAACCCTGTTGCGGGATGCACTGAACAATATTCCGCTGACTATCATCCCATGCATCGAACGCAAGGCGAGAATTTCTGAAATGCAGCGCTTCTGCTTGGGCGTATCCGGGTGCATCCTGGGCCAAAACATCTACCTGGGTCAAGAGTTGGCCGACCGCATGGGCAAGTTTCGCATCCAGGTGGGGCCGTTGAATACAAGTGAATTTCAAGCCTTTTTTTCGGGTAACGAGGCCTATGACCGCCTGAGCTTTTTAACCCGGCTCTACATGACCGAACCATTGACGTATGATCTGGAACTGATCTTGGCCAAGGATCAGGCCAGGACCGTATGTTTGGGTAATGTGGAGCATGCCATGCTGGGAACCAACACCTGGGTATTTTCGGGTGACTATCTCGATGAGGTGCGAACGATCTTTACACCGCGATCCTAAATCAATTACGAATTTGTACATGTTCTCGGGGTTGAAATGACCAATTGATTGAAAGACACTGGTCTGTAAGCGTTTACAGGGTGCCGCAGATGCGCGGCGCCGGGTACGCCGACGTACTCGGCGTACTTCAAGTGCCCGGTAACAAAGCAGGTGTGGTGCCCTGTGAACGCTTACACGAATTTAAGGCGCCAAACCAACCGAACAAGGAGGTCATCCCATGATTTCGGTCGACATCAAGTCCTTGTTAGGCCGGCTGAACACGTATTGTACCCGATCGCTGGAAGCCGCTGCCGGACTATGCGTGTCCCGCACCCACTACGAAGTGACCATCGAACACCTGCTTTCCAAGCTATTGGAGGACGCCCAGTCCGATCTTCCATTAATCCTGCGTCATTTCGACATTGATGCCGGTCGTCTGCAGAAAGCCATCGGCCAGTCACTCGAGGCGTTCAAAACCGGCAATGCCGCCAAACCGGTTTTCTCACCGATGCTGATGGCGTTGTTCCAGGAGGGCTGGCTGGTTGCATCCGTCGATCTGGGGGAGGACCGGTTGCGCTCCGGGGCCCTGTTGCTGGCCTTCTTGAACAGACCCGCCCAGTTTGCCACAGGGGATTATGTCGACATTCTCGAGGCCGTCAGCCGGGATGCGGTCATGTCTCAATTTTGGGATACTGTCCGTGGATCGACGGAAAAATCTTCGGTCGTCAGAACCGAACAGCGCGACATTGGTGCCACCGTTGAGGGAACAGCCCTGGCGCAATTCTGCGATGATTTCACGGCCAAGGCTGCGGCGGGGGAGATCGACCCGGTATTCGGGCGTGATCGGGAGATCCGCCAAATGGTGGACATCCTGGCCCGTCGGCGTAAAAACAATCCCATCGTGGTGGGTGAAGCCGGGGTGGGCAAGACCGCCGTTGTGGAAGGGCTGGCCTTGCGTGTCGTTGAGGAAGACGTGCCCGAGCTGCTGCGTGATGTGTCCATCCTGGGTCTGGACATGGGCCTGCTCCAGGCCGGGGCCGGCATGAAGGGCGAGTTCGAGAACCGCCTCAAATCAGTCATCACCGAGATCAAAGCGTCCGAGAAACCGATCATTCTCTTCATCGACGAGGCGCACACCCTGATCGGTGCCGGAGGGGCTGCCGGGATGTCCGATGCGGCCAACCTATTAAAACCGGCCCTGGCGCGCGGTGAACTGCGCACGGTGGCGGCCACCACCTGGTCGGAATATAAAAAGTATTTTGAGAAAGATGCCGCCCTGGCCAGGCGGTTTCAGCTGGTGAAACTGGACGAGCCTTCCGAAGCGATCGCAACCTTGATCCTGCGCGGCTTGAAAAGCAAATACGAAGCCGCCCATGGTGTGGTTGTGCGCGACGATGCCATCGAGGCCGCGGCCGAGCTTTCCAGCCGTTACATCTCCGGGCGTCAGCTTCCGGACAAGGCCGTCGATCTGCTGGACACCAGCGCGGCGCGGGTAAAGGTGCTATTGACCGCCAAGCCCGATATAATCGAAGACAAGGAGCGCAGCATACAGGCCCTCCAGCGCGAGCTGAAAGCCCTCGAGCGCGATGCACTCTATGGAAAAAAGATCGATGAAGCGCGCAGCCAGGAGGTCCAGACTAAATTGGATAGACTCAATCAGGAGATCGATTCGCTAAAAGATCGCTGGTTGGAGGAGCAGGCCGCCGCCCAAAAGGTGATTGACATCCGGCAGCGGCTTCACGAGGCGGGGGAAAAGCCGGTGGAGGAAGGGGCGCCGGTTGCGGACCTGAAAACGGAACTGGATGCGGCGGTGGAAAATCTGAATCAGATCCAGGGCGATTCACCACTGGTGCGCACGGAAGTAGATCCCGATGTTGTTTCCAAGGTGGTATCCGACTGGACCGGGATACCCCTGGGGAAAGTGATGAAGGATGAGGCCAAGAATATTATCAATCTGGAGGAGAACCTGAAAGCACGCATCAAGGGCCAGGATGAGGCCTTGGAGAGCCTTGCCCGGGTGATAAAGGCCGCCAAGGCTGGGGTCAAGGATCCCAATCAACCGATGGGCGTTTTTCTTCTGGCCGGGCCCAGCGGTGTTGGTAAGACCGAAACCGGTCTGGCGGTTGCTGATCTTCTGTTTGGCGGCGAAAATTTCGTGGTGACCATCAACATGAGCGAATTTCAGGAAAAGCACACGGTCAGTCGTTTGATTGGATCACCACCCGGTTACGTGGGCTACGGCGAAGGCGGCGTGCTGACCGAGGCCGTTCGCCAGCGGCCCTATTCGGTCGTGTTAATCGACGAAGTCGAAAAGGGGCATCTGGAAGTGATGAACCTGTTTTATCAGGTGTTTGATAAAGGCATCCTCTCCGATGGCGAGGGTCGGCTGATCGATTTTAAGAACACGGTTATTATCTTGACCAGCAACCTGGCCACCGACGTAATCACCAAGATGTGCGCCGGTGATGAAACACCGTCCCTGGAGCGTATCAGTGCCGCCATCCGTCCCACGTTGAGCAGCCACTTCAAACCCGCCCTGCTGGCCCGCATGAACCTGATACCCTACCTGACATTACAAACCGATGTCCTCAAAGAAATCGTGATTCTAAAAATGGAAAAGCTGGTCAGAAGACTGGCCAACACCCACAAAATGAATTTGACCTACTCACCGGCGGTGGTGGACCAGATCGCGGCCCGCTGTACCGAGGTGGAAACCGGTGCCAGGAATATTGACTACATCATGAGCGGCAGCATCATGCCGCGCATGTCCCAGGAGATCCTGAGTCGTATGAGCGAGGGTGAGATGCCGTCGCAGATCAACCTGGATTTGCAGGAGGATGGCACATTCCAGATAGATTTTGGAGGGTAACATGGCTGATTTCAGACCGGCGGACGCGGAGAGCTTTCTTTTCAAGGCTGGAAAGCGGGATCTGCGGGTCGTGGATTTTACAGCACGCGAGGAAATCTCGACCCCGTTCGAAGTCGATCTCACTTTAGCCACACGCGATGACGAGGTGGAAGTGACATTCGACGATGTCGTCGGAGAAATCGGTCTGCTGACGATTTTTGGCCTCACTACAGATTCAGAGCGTCACTTTCATGGCATTGTCAATCGATTCTGGCAGACCGGCAGTACCGGGCGATTCTTCCTGTACAAGGCCACCCTGGTACCATCCCTCTGGCTGCTCTCTCTATCGCAGGACTGCCGTATATTTCAGGAAAAAAACATCAAGGAGATTATCGAGGATGTGCTGACTGATGCGGGGATCACCTCGGACCGTTTCGAATTCCGGCTACAGGGCAGCTACGATAAAACAGACTATTGCGTCCAGTACCGTGAAACCGATCTCAATTTTATTTCCCGGTTGGCGGAAGCGGAAGGCATCTTCTACTTTTTCGAACACGACGAGGATAATCACCTGCTCGTCTTTGCTGACAGTGCCGGGTTGTATCAGCCCATCCAGGGAGAAAGAAATGACGACAACCAGGTTGAGATCGCCGTCCGAACCGGGTCCGGCATGGTCGTGACCCGGGAGACCATCCAAACCGTAGCGCAGTCGCGCCAAATCGCACCTGGCAAGGTATCCCTAAAAGATTTCAACTTTCTGAAACCCTCGGCCAAGCTGCTGCGGCACAAGGATGCCAAATCCCACGCTTCGATTGAACAGTATGACTACCCGGGCGACTACATTGAGGATGGCCGTGGTGATACCCTGGCCAATATCCGCTTGGAGGAAGGCCGTACTTTCCTGGAAGTCATCGAAGGGCAGACCAACTGCCCGCGCCTGATTCCCGGATTTACCTTCAAGCTGACCGAACACAGCCTGAGCAGTTTTGAGAAAGAGTATTTATTAACCGGCGTCAGTCATTTCGGATCCCAGCCCCAGGTGCTGGAGGAGCAGGCGGGTTCAGGGGCTTTTAGCTACAGTAACCAGTTCAGCGGCGTCCCATCCAACGTGGTTTACCGGCCGCTGCGCAAGACTTACAAACCCATCGTGAAGGGCATCCAGACGGCCATCGTGGTGGGGCCCGCCGGCGAGGAAATCTACACGGATGAACACGGTCGAGTGAAAGTACAATTCCATTGGGATCGTGTGGGGGAGAAGGACGAAAAAAGCTCTTGCTGGATCCGCGTCAGCCAGATCTGGGCCGGGGCTGGATGGGGTGCCATGCACATCCCGCGCATCGGTCAGGAAGTGGTGGTGGATTTTCTGGAGGGGGATCTGGACAACCCCCTGATCACCGGCCGGGTTTATCACGGCACCAACACGCCGCCTTACAAACTGCCCGCCGAAAAGACCAAGAGCACCTTGCGTTCACAGACCACACCGGGAGGCGGGTCCTTCAACGAATTGCTGATGGAGGATAAATCCAAGGAGACCCAGGTGGTGTTAGTGAACGCCTACGGCCACAAGCTGACTATGGATGAGAAAGAACAGATCCTGACCATCGAAACCCGCGATCAGCACAAAGTGTCCATGGACGATAAAAACAAACTGATTGCCGTCGAAACCACAAATGCCCACAGGCTGCTGTTCGACGATGAGAACAAGAAGATCGTGCTGAGCTCGACCGACGGGCATACATTGGAGATTGACGACGAAAATAAAAGGATCATCACTCAGACCACGGACGGTCATAAAATCCTGTTTGACGACGAGAACAGGAAAATCGAATTGGTCACCGCCGACGGTCATAGCGCCGTCATGGACGACGACCAGAAAAAGATCAGCCTCGCCAGCAGCAGCGGCCACCACGTCACCCTGGACGACGATGCCGACAATGTGACCATCGAGGATGCGGGTGGCAACATCGTCAAGCTGGACGCCGGTTCCACCATCACGCTTGAGTCGGGAGGAGATATTAATGTTATGGCACCCAGTGGCAAAATCGCTTTGGAGGCTAACGAAATCTCGCTCAAGGCCATGAATGTAGAGATCAACGCTGACATGAACGCCAAGATCGAGGGCGGCATGAACATGGAGGCCAAGGGTGGCCTGTCTGCCAAGGTCGAGGGCAGTACCATGGCCGAACTCAAGGGGGGCGCTAAGACGACTATTTCGGGTGGTATTGTGATGATCAATTAGAAGGATTCACAAATAAATCCTAATATCTAAAGCCCTAAATGCGAAACAATTTCAAATGAATCAATAAAGAAAAGTTATAGAGTGAATTGAGGAGGAATCATTGGGTAAACCGGCAGCCAGAATCGGCGATATGACAGCCCACGGTGGCAGCATCGTGGCCGGATGCCCCACGGTGCTGATCGGCGGCATGCCGGCGGCCCGCCTGGGTGATATGCATGTGTGCCCCATGGTTACGCCGGCGCCCGCACCAGTGCCCCATGTGGGTGGACCCATAACCTTGGGGAGCTCCGGGGTTTTAATCGGCGGCATGCCGGCGGCTAGAATGGGCGATATGGCTGTCTGCACCGGTCCACCAGATTCCATCGTGCTGGGCTGCATGACGGTTCTGATCGGCGAAGCTGGTGGGGGCGGTGGCGGCGGGGGTGCCGCCGCGGCTGCCAAGGCCAGCGCTTATTCGGCGATCGTTGGTGAGCCGGGACCAGAGGCGAAGGGCCCACACTGGATTGAATGCAAATTTGAAGATTCTGCAGGAAACCCCATAACAGGCGTGCATTATGAACTGGAAGATGTGGATGGGAACACGACCAAAGGCATCCTGACCGGCGATGGCGTTATAAAGCGCGGCGGTCTGCCCAATGAAGGAGAATATACGATAACGATTTTTTCTGTTTTCAATGCCCAATGGTCAACGGATAGTGCAAAGGTTGGGGATGTTGTCACGCTTTCGGCTGAGGTGGAAGGATTTGAGGATGGTACGGAAGCCACTATTGAAATCTGGGAGCAGGATACTGGCGGGGCAGATGATTTCATTAAGAAATTAGACGTATCGGTTGATGGTGGGAAAATAGAAGCGGAATGGGAGTATGAGTATATTGAAGATGATGACGATGTGACTGCAGAAGATGAGAAAAAAGGGTATTCGGCGCCCGAGTATTATTTTTTTGTGAAGGTTGGGGAACAGAGAACAAGATCAGGGCTTTTAGAGTTTAAGGATTGGATTGAAATTGAGCTTTTTGATGATGACGAAAAGCCGATACCGAATGAAGAATATATTTTTTGTCTTCCCAACGGTGAGATTCGCAAAGGCAAACTGGATGGCAATGGCTTTAAAAAAGAAGAGGGGGTTCCGCCAGGCAAATGTGAAGTCAAGTTTCCAAACCTTTCATAGTATTCAAATGACGCTAATGTAGACGTTGATATATAGATATGTAGAGATTCAATGCTTTTGATAAAATTAAATTAAATAACTGCTAATAATATGTTTAATATAAAAAAGTCTGAAAAGCGCAAATCCAGCGAAATTAGTCTTTTACATAACAGATTCACAATGAAGCTACCCAATAGCTGGAAAGATCAATCTATCTATAGATTTGAAGGCCCCGAGGATGACGGAATTCAACACAATATTTATGTCACCATCGAACATGATATCGATAATCCGGATCTCAAAAGTTATGCAACATTGAATATAAAAGCGGTTGAAAAAGAGTTACAGGGATACCAGGAACTCAAACAGGGACCGCTAACATTGGCAAATGGAACGGATGCATTTGAAGTCGTTTATAAGTGGTCCCCGGTGGAAAAAAGAAATGTCTACCAGCGTACGATTTATCTATTAATGAATAAAAATGGCTATGTGTTAACGGCAACATTTTCGAAAAAGACATGGAAAACATTTGGCCCTGAAGTGGATAAGATACTGATGAGTTTTTCAGTGCCAGAGCTTTAAAATGACAGAATACAAAAAACAAACCGACGAAGTCCAGGTTATTACATTAAACTCCAAGATTGAGAAGGCGTATTGGTGCAGCAAGATTGCTGTTGCCGAAGAAAAGATCGACTTTGAAGTCTGGACACATTTCGTGGGGAATGGTTCCAAAATTGAAATTAAGGTCAAAGATAAAAAAGGCGGTACCGTTGGAAAAGCCAAGGGACTTGTATATGGTGATTATTTTGGCGGCTCGATCATTGTTCCTAAAAAGGCAAAAGAAGAAATTACTTTTACCGCCAAACTCCCCAAACACGGCATTGAAATGGAATCAAAAAAGGCCAAAGTCATCCCCCTTATTGAGATTACCAACATGAAATGGGGGCAGGAAGAAGCCAGACGTGGGGATATTGTAAAAATGACCGCAGATGTGGAAGAAGCATCTGATGATACTGAGGTGATGATCTATATCTATGAGTATGATCAGGATGAAGCGCATGACTTTGTTACTAAATTTCCCACAAAAATACAAAATAAAAAAATTGAGGCTGAGTGGGAATATGAATATCATGAAGACACCGACGAAATCCCTACCGAAGCGGAGATGAAAAAATACGGCGGTAAATACAACCCGCCTGAATATTTCTGGATAGCAGAACTAGCGGGAAAACGATTTGGCGACCATCAGGAATCAGGGCTGCTTGAGTTTAAGGATTGGATAGCGTTTCGATTCGAAGACGATGTCGGCAACCCCATGATAGACGAGAACTATAGGATGAAGATGCCCGATGGAAGCGAGGAGAAGGGGAAAACCGATAAAGATGGATTTGTCAAGGTGAGCAGCATGTATCCGGGAAATGTTTTGATTGAGCTTGTAAACCACCCTGATATTAAAATCAAATTAGGGAATGGTTCTGACTAAATTGAAAAATAGAGAAAAATATGTGTGGATCATCCTCCGGAAAAACATATGTGGGTCGTGTTAGTACTCATCTGCGGATTAAATTTGCACTAAGGAACTATATCTATCATGACCAAATCGATCAGAATATTAAGCACGACCCATGGCGAGTGTGGAAGGATTTAAGCGACATTGCCAATGGATGGCGTAAGGCAATATTTGAAGCGATATTTCCATTGGTAACCGCATTTCCGCCAGATGGAAAAGACAGTTCGGGAATGAAAGCGGTTGTAACCAAAGATGAGCTGTTTTATTTGTTCGGAGTAAAAAAGAGAAAACGCATCCTGATAGATTATGATAGCCGGGTTGATGATAATCTTACTGGAAATCTTGCCGCGAATTATTTGCATGTCTTTCCTGAAAAAGAGTCAAAAAAGAATCCGGCTCATGTTATTGGTCTGTTTAAATTAATAGCGTGTCCTTACATCTATCGTCCAATAAAAATCAACAAGTATGCATCGGCAACTACTGTTCAGCCGCCAAATCTTTTGCCACGGAATAATAAATTCTATATCATTGCATTGCCTTTCTTACTGACTCCTCAAGTCTTTGATTATTTAAAGACTTTACTGCAATCACAAAAATATGCCAAACATTATAACGTTTTCAAAGTCTCCACACATACCAATGATCTTTTAAATGCCGATCCGAGAAATAAGAATAATGACCAGTCTGATCCTGCGATAACATGGACAGTGCCAGTATTCAATATTTTTCATTCAGCACTAAAAATCGCTAGTGCCATACGTCGATGTGCCGAATTTACAGAGCTTCAGAATCCATCCACTCCCTTAATGCCCACTGATTCTTACCACAGAAAATACTATGGATTCCGAAGTAAAAGCCAGCTAAACTTTATGCGCAATAAAACAATGTACTATTCACTACTGATGAGCTTATGTGAACGCGATAGTAGTGTGAAGAAATTGATTAATTATAAACTGCTGGTTCGCTGCCATGAAATCCATAATCGCTGGTTGAGCATGGGGGCAAGATTGTTCGAAGTTTTGGCTTATATGCTTGAATCGACATTTTTTGTTCAGCTCGAAGAGTCGGCCATTACATTTGAAGACGAAGGTAAAAAAAATAGTCAATACTGGGTGAACCTGTTTCTTTCACTGGCCCCAATACTCCAGTCACATGACCGCGGCTGTGCGATTTTGTCCAGGCGGTTTGCCGAGATCGGGCAGAAAAAACAGACCTCACCTCTCAGCATTTATAGTGAAGCCGTTTTCTCGGCGGCATCTAGCTCAAAAGCGGCCAAAGCGAAAGCAGCCTTATGGTCGATTGAAACCTATTCTGGTAAGACAGTGGATTCTCTTTCTGCTTTGTTTAATGGATATGTGTACTTCAAGATTACCAATTTTACGGGGTTGAAGAAGGATGATTTGGCGCTAATCAACAAGGATTTAGATAAGGCAGCCGAGACTTTCAAGAAGAACCTACCCAGCGGGATTAAAGGTGTGGGTGAAGTGGGGAAGGCATTGCTAAAATCTCTATCGTTGGCGAAGAAACTCAGTGATATCGCCGAAGGAAAGATCGGACTTGGAAACGTGACCGACACCCTGAACTTTATTGCAGATCACTACAGCAAATACGACAAGACGGCCTATTCCAGGCTATACGGAAGGGCTGTGATATTCAAGTTTGCATCCACATTGCTAAGTGCAATCGATGAAGGATATAATGCTTATAAACTATACAGCCGTGCTGACTACGATGCGCTCATTGGCAGCGGAATGGTTGTCGCGGCAGGTGCCACCGAACTCATCTGGCTCTGCGCCACGAAAAGCCTTCTGAGCGGACCGGTGGGATGGATCGTCGGCGGAGTCGCTTTAGTGGGGGGCGTTATTGTAATGGCTGCCTCCGATAGTGATTTTGAAACATTCGCGCACCGCTGTTTCTTTGCCAAGAAGCAGGAGGATAAAAACCTTGATAATTTATTTGTCGGCGACTTTTATAATTGGGGAACCTTAATCCCAAGCGGTGTTCAGAATCAACTTCACAGCCTTTTGAACGTGTTTTATAAAATCGAAGATGCAAAATACGAGCGTGTGGGTATCAACAATTTATTGGTTAAAGCTTATTTCAATTGTCGTCCAGAAGGGGCGTCTGCCATCGCATACCTTGAATTTGATGGGCCAGGCTCACAAACACCATGGCTTAAATTATATGCATCGCGGATCGGTAAAAAATGGCCCAGACTATCTCACAAACGCTCAACCGGCGCCCCCGTTATGTACAGGGACCGGCATCGTCTTGAGCCTGACAAGAAAAAGGGCAAGTGGAAGCTGGAATTGATTTATGATGTTACTAACTGGAATTATCTGGGAGACGAATTTGAAAATGGATGGATAAAAGTATATCCGTTTGGCATGAAAACATTTGACTGTCCACCTCATAAAAAGGCCAGGCGAATTAATGCCCCATTTTATGGAAGTGATTATACTGAGATTTAATAGAATCTCATTTGGTTGATGGTTGAATATTGATTTTCAATTTTTTCTTAATACTTAACACTCACATGGGAAAATTCCATATAGATATTAATGCCTGCGATAGCTGGACGTAAAAAAATGACAAAAATCATTCGAAACGGTATTAGGGTATATCAACTGATTTCATGGGATGACTCTCATGACCAAGGCAGGCCAATAAATTTCCAGAACAAAACATCTGCTCGTTTGTTTCTACAGCGCTTTTTAAATGACCATACCAGCATGATGACTCTCAGAGATATCATGAGGAACAAATATTTTCACTATGATATACATCGCTTGAGTAACCAGGAAATTATCGATCAACTTAGCGGTACCCTTGCATGCGGAGCCTTAAAAATTGTTAAACTGCCGGACGAGACTGAGTCTTGGGTTTATAAACAATTTTTTTATAAGGAAGACGATTATGTGGCCCCAATGACAACTGCAACCGCAAAGGATGTCAATTGGATTACCTTTAAAGTGTTAGAAGATACATCCGGGATGCCTATACCTGATATAATGCTTTCCATAAAATTACCCGGTGGTGCCACCGTGGATAAAACCACGAATGAAAAAGGCCTTATTGAAATTTCTGATATCAATGAAGGTGATTGCGCAATTAATACGGATATTAAAAATGCGAAACTTGAAAATACGCTTGCTTTTATCGGCATGGGCGAACCGGCAATAGATAAGAAAAAAAACAGAATCCGTTCATCGGATGAAAGGAGTGGATTTCGCTACCTGGCGCTGGTTGAGCAACACAAGGTTAAAAAAGGTGATAGCTTGGACAGTATAGCCACTGCCAACGGTCTGACATGGAAACAGCTGGCCCTTTTCAACTGGGGGACTGACGATCCCCAAGAAATCAACGAATTTCTGCGACGTCGTGTCGGCTGCACAAAAAAAACACGCGACGGCTTGAACTATATCTTTGGCGATGCAGACGATCCAGGGATCCTGGACATACCTAAACCTTGGAACCAATCGGGTTTTGCTACCAGCAAGACACATGTAATAAGGGTTCGACAGGTAATGCCGGTTTATCTTGTATTGGAAAACGACGAAGGAATGCCGATTCCGGAGGCTGCTTATGAGTTGACATATGAATCCGGTGCATCCTTATCCGGCACTCTTGGGCGAACCGGTATCGCCAGGATCGAAGATCTGGCCGAACCGACCTTCGAGGTCGAATATCCCGATGAAGATGACGTGCTGGTGAAAGCAATCGCCGGGTCGGTGCGCAAAAGTTTCGATGATCGCAATACGGAACCCGTTTTTTGGCTTTTTGAGCACGGTCAAGAGACTGTTGAGACTGTAATTCAAGCCTATGACAATTATTTCAATGATTTAGGCGGATCTGGGCTTCTTGAAGATATTTATCAGGAAATAACGGACGAAAACGCTTTGCTTGCCTTAGAAGCTCTGATGACGTTCAACGGGATCCCGACACGCTCTGAATATGCGTTGGCTTGGTCGGAGGAGAAAGAGGATTTGGAGGACGCCTTACCCTTGGAGGAGGCCCTTTGACATGACAGACCCGCTTTACCGAATCGTTCGCCAACCCAATGTTACGTCTATTACCAAGGACGCCGAGATCAAATACTCGTGTCTGGGGCCTAAGACTTACACCGCCTATGCAAACAGGCCATGGGGCTATGCCGAGGGGGTCCGATGGTTCCGAAAGGGAGAGCGTGAAATCGGCTGGTGGGATCGACGAACACATCATTTGGGATTTGGATGGGATAAGGTACATAAATTCGAAAGTCTGGACCCAGGACGTTATATGATCTTCGCCGTCGTTCAGGGCGGCCGAGCAGGCCAGAAGGGACTCGTTCTCGGCCCGGTTTACCAATACGTCATGAAAGATGATGAGGTTGAGGCAATTTTGTCAAAATTGGTGGCAAAGGCCCGTAAAAATCACCTGGCTGATCCCAATCAAGCTCTCAAGATTATCGACAAAAATATTAACCTCCTTAACAAGATCGAAAAGGATGCACGTTATCCCCTGACTAAGGAGCAAAAGGAGCAGCATGATAACACCATCAAGAAATGGCGAAAACACCGATCTGAAGTCAAAAAGCGTCTATCCTCCACGGATTCGAGAAAGAAAGGCCGGATCCCCATTTATGCAGTCCACATTGATTACAAGACCCAGGAAAAGAGGCAACTCAATTTTTTCCTCGTCCATATGAAGACTGAGGGAAAACGAGAATACTGGAAACTCGTTGACTGGACCAATCCCTCTGTGCGGGCGGAATCGAGCGAAAGCGACGGTGATGGGAACGGTGCTGAAGAAGCACTTGAGGATGTTTTTAGTGAGTGGGACTGGTGGAGGGGGCGCTATCCACCAGGCACGATCATGTTCCAGCTTCCCAAGGAAATATGCGGAAAGGTTATTACCAAAAAGCTCGAAACCGACGGCAAAACCACCTGGGAAAGCATGATCGGCTGGCTTCAAACCGGCGCCATGGTGGCAGCTGGGGTCGCAACCCTGGTGGCTCCTATTCCCGGATCGCGGGCCGCTTCCGTTGCCATCTGGAGCACCATCTTCTCGTCTGCCACCGGCGCGGCTTCAGAAATCATCGCTATGGGCCAGCGACGCGCAGAGGGGATTTACAATGCCCGTGAGGATACTTACAGCTGGCTGTCCATTGCAGGGGATTTGTTCACTGCTGGTGCAGCGCGCTGGGTCAAGGGAGCTACCGTTATAGCCAAAGCGGGAAAGGGAGCAAAGGCTCAAAAGTACATTTTCATCGGCTCTGTCACAGGCGCAGCCGGAACGGATGTTGCCCGCGGTGTCCTGATCCTCGAAGAAAAGATAAAAAAATACGACGAGATCATGAATGACAAGACGCTGCTGCCTGAGGAAAGGGCACAGCGTTTGCGAAACATTTTCCGCACCTTGGCGCTGAACGGTGCGATGATCTATATCGGGATCAAGGGCGCCAAGGGGGACTTGGCAAGCGTTGCCAGCAAGCGCGGCCACCCGAAGCTCAAGGGCTCGACAGGGCTTGATGATTCAAGCGCCGACTTGAAGCGTCTTACCAAGGAAGGCGGCGAACCGATTGACACAACAAAGAGGCCGAAGACAAAAGGTCGTGCGGATCACGGAGAAACACGCACGACGGTCACAACACGCAAGCGAACCCCCTTGACCGGAAGCACGCCCGGCTTTAGGGAAAAATATCCGGACGACAAGACGATCTGGCGTATTCACACCCTTGAAGACAAACACATCCAACTTCAGCACTTTCGCAAATATCCCAGCGGCAAAAGAGGCACCCATAAATCTCCAGAACAAGACGACTTCTGGTTCGAGGCCACAATGAACGATAAAGGCTACCTCTATGTCGATATCCAGGTCAAGAAAGGAGAGGTACGCAGCGACATCTTCAAGTTCGAGGTCCTGCCTAACGGAAAAAAGAGCACAGCAAAACCGCTATTTGATGATATGTTTCGTCACTTTCGGAATGCAGGACACGAGACCAAAGGCTGGCATGGTTATTTGATAAAGGAAAACTACAAGGCCATTAGGGCTGCGGAAAAGGCTGCTAAGAAGGAGGGTAGGAAACTGAGCCTTAAAGATGCCGTTTTACACCATTCGAAGACTGGGCCTTTATGGGTGGATTGGGCCAACCGCAACGGATACGAGCTCGTTTTCGAAAAAATTTATAGAATACCGGGAATTGGGGTCAAATTCAAGGTCAAGTTCGTTAAGAAGTAGCGTCCGGCTTCTATGCCCGATATTTGTGGGAAGGATAAAATCTCGATATGGATACACACGAAATCTTGGGACAGCTGGTAAACCTACTGCGGCAGGCGAGGAGCGAGGGCGATTGCGCTTCGGACCTCCTGGCGCGTCTTGAGCATATAGGATTGAAACCCTGGCAAATCGCCAATCACATAAGCGCGGCCTTTTGCTTTGAGACTCCACTTAATCCTTCGATACTGAATCTGGATATCGACGATTATGACTACGAAGAACTAGAGGAGGAGGGCGTCGATCCGATTGAAGCGCTGATGAAGGTAATAGATGATGAAATCGAGGAGACGTGCGAGATGTGGGAAGGAGCGCCCTCCTATCCCGATCTCATGCGTCGCCGCGACCGTCATGCCTTCCGTTATTTGGCTGTCAACGAGGTCGCCACAGTGGTGGTAGCTGCCGCCAATCCATTCTCGGGCCGCTACATCGGGCAATCCGGCATCCGGGTTTCGCCCCTGCACCTGTATGATATCGCACGCCTCGGTCCGCCCAATGCCGGGCTCGTGGCGGCGGATCCTGTTGACAGGCGCTTAGTAGTGTTGCTGGAAAACACTATTCCCGGTGTAAGCTATGAGGATTATGTTTCGGAGCTTTTACGCTGTGGTTATACGGTGGGCGGTTCGGAAGAAGGATATGTCGTGCGTGATGCAGGAGGCAAACTGCTGATACCGGGTTATTCGGTACAAGGCGTCTATTGCGAAGAAAATGGCGCTAACTTGTGGCATGCTAAAGAGGGTGAACGTATACGGGCTGACCTGAATCGGCGGATGGGATTTGAACTAGTTCGGTACGGTACCCATGACACCTGGGAAGCACGCCTCGGGCTTCCAAAACACTCCCCTGCTTACGGCCCCCAGGTTCCGGTATTGATCTTTTCCCCACAAGGTAACGTCGATGTACTCTTCAACATAGACGATGTGGCATCACGCTATCGCTACCTCGGCATTCCTTGGAGTGAACTGTATCCGGGGATCGATAAAAATGCAAGCATCCATGACGATAATCTTGCTGATAATGAATTCAATGCATACGAACAGTTCATGGACAAGGAATCTTAAAATGTTTTCACCCTTCAATCGAGACGAACGAGACGCTCTGCTCCGCCGCCGGGCGGAAGCTTTGATAGCCTATGAGAAGGCGATGACCGTTGCGGATAAGAGCCATCCTTGGAGTAGTATGGAGCAGACATCCCTCGAAAGGGCGGAGGGGCATCTTAAAAATGCCATCAACATAGAACAACGTTATTTCCAGAAACTCCCCAGAGTGCCAGTTGCCTGCTGTCCATTCGATAACAAACCGTTGTACCGGAGCTTCGACCCCTTCGGTATGGACGGGCTGTGGTGGAGAAGCGATTCCACACCGCCAGAACCGATTCCCTGTACCCACTTCTGCTTCGTAACAGGCGCCGTTGCACCGGGTGATGTGCCGCTTAGCGTCGGCGATTTCGAAGTCGCTGCAGGACCGGAGGTGCCGTTTGTCATACCGCGCATACTCGAACTTGAAGGTGTAATAGCAGTTATCTCGCAAATCGAGTTGGAGAATGGTGCGATTGTGTATCCTATCTGCTACTTTGCAGAGAAACGACCACCGACCCCTCAGTGGGCGGCCTCGTGGCGCCGTCGTCACTATTCGTATGTTGGACAGCTTGGTGAGACCGGCTGGCGGATGGATAATGAGAGCTGGGACTTTGACCTCCTACCGTGGATAGAAGCCGGACGCCTGCGCTGGTGCCTGTCGGGAGACAATACAGTATTAAGCCAAGAGTCCGCAGAGTGCTGCCCTTATATCGACCTTCCCGGAAGACGTGAAAGGATCATCGTCCAGGGAGACCACAGCTGGCCTGAAGGATTAACTACCGGCGTTGCAGTAGTCCGAAGGCTGAATCAAACTTTCACACTGAAATAATAAAGGGGTGAGTGGAACGGGAATGATTTTGTGCGTTTCTAAACAAAAATAACCGTTGATAATCAAACATTGGGTTCATCAATGTTTTGGCTAATCGCCTTGTAAGCGTTCACAGGGCACCTCATCTGCCGTGTTCCCGGGCACTTGAAGGTCGACCAAGTCGTCGGCGTGCCCGGCGCCGCGCATCTGAGGCACCCTGTAAACGTTTACCGTTAGTATTTTACGATCCGTTGGTCATCTCAACCCCGTGAAAATGTACTGGCGGGGTGGAGGATACGGACGACCTCTATAGTGCCCTTCATTTCAATGTAATAGGCAATTTGATGTCCAACGGGGAGTAGGAAAGGGCAACATGCTTGAACGCTAAAAGCGTATCACAAAACCATTGGTTGAGTAGGCGACTTGCGCATAGAAACCAAGTTTTTGGATAAGCTCTTGATCTTACATTAAAGGTAGGAAGCTTATGTCAAAACTGAATAGATATTTCACTTATGCATTTGCTCTGCGCGAAAGACGTACCAAACTGCAAACAGGGCGAACGCATTCGGTCAAGGTCATTCAGGATACCATGGGCCAAATTTATTTTGTCTTGCTGACTGAAATGGGTTTAGATGTTTGGCCAAATAGGGAATTCATGCTTCGGGGCCTGGGAGTCAATGTAAACGGCCGAACAGATAACAATGGGGAATTCAAGCATGCGCCTGTCGAATTCGGAGAATATGAATTAATAGTTGGGGACGCAACCTTTCAAATTCCAGCAATCACAGTGAATTCACCACCACATCCTGTACACATCCCTTACACTCTTCTACCTGATCAGCTCGATTGGGATGGACCCACCGACGAGGAGATTAACGAGACAGATTTGGATTGAGTGGCATAGAGACTGTTGGAGGGATTATCATGTTAAATGGAAATCAAAGAGCGTTCGTAGCCTCACTTTACTGCCGTGGTGATTCGGTGGAAACGACCGAACATTTAATAAGGGTTAGTCCCGTTCCTATAAAGCGTGAATCACAGCCAAGATACAAGCATCTCCAGCGTGTGCCTTATCATGAGGGGAGCGAAGTGTCGGCATCTACAGTTGCAGATTGTTATCTTCAAATCTGGGAATTGGATTTCTACCGAACTGGCCGATATCTGGCAGAAGAAGAGACAGATCTAAACATCAGACAGAACCGATTAATCGCCACGTTTCCTGGTCTGGTGGTTAAAAACGGGAGGACCTATACCTTTCAACCGATAGGAGATTCTAATCTGGCACAGCGTGCAATGAACTGGTTACTACTTTCACTCAATACTCTAAATGGGAAAATTACCCTTAGAATGACGAAGGCGACTCAGACCAAACCTGAAAATCTTGTCATCTCAATGCCAGAATACGAAAGTATCTTCGAGCTAGCAGTTGTATTGCGCCGCAACAGTGGCGATAAAACCTTTGCCAATTATCAAAACGCCTATCCATACCAGGTCCGCAATGTGGAAGCCAGCCTTAGAAGGCAAATAAGAGAGCGTGGCGGATTCGCTGTAGCTTTTGTTGCTGATTACCGCGCGAAATTCCCCAGTACCAAGGAAGAGGAATTCCATAAACAGGCTGAACAGATGATTGCTACCTTACCTACCTTCAAGTTAGAGAGCAACAAGATTAAGATGGGTTATCACTTAATTTCGGATTATAGTAAAATTGCCGATATCTTGGTTGATCTGAGAGAAGCCGTAAAAAATCTTTTGTCTATGACCACCGCTCCAAAGGTAGCAATGATGTCTATATATGCACATGGCCTGCGAACAAAGCTGAAGATAGAGTGCAATGGCTATAATCTTCCCGGCTCCCTTCGCACGGACCGTGTCAAGACCTTTGTAAGCCAGATTAAAGACCACTTGTCTGAATATGTGGTGATTCCGATATTTGCTTGCAGTGCCGGGCGAGGAAACTTGCCTAATCCAGACAACATGTACGGCCGAGCATATCCGTGCGAGGAACTTGGCGGAGACTCCCTGGCATGGACGCTATACAGAGAGTTAGTAAGAGCGGGGATTGTCCATCCCACAATCTGGGCACATACAACCGCTGCACACACAACTAGAAATAGCCGACTACGTCTTTTCTCACCATACGGAACCGCTGACTTCGTTAACTTAGTTTTGCAGACACCGCGTGTCCCTGTAGCCACCGTAAAAAGCTACGCTACACCGCTAAAAACTGTTAAATACTCTAAAGCTAAGGCGGCGCTTTTCAGAAAGCGACTTCATAACGCCAACCTCATTCGGGCGATTAGCTTACAGAGTGCTTTATATCTTCCCTGGCGTTGGAAAGGGGGAGAAAATTCCACAAGTACGACTGCTGGGTTCAATGCAGAAGCCAATCGTCAGGCGGATAAATTCTATAAGGAAATACGCGATCTGTTACCCGCAAGACCGGATACCTTGAAGGACATATTCGTTTATGAGGATCGGAAACGAGCATATATCACTGGATTAGCCCCGGGAGTTTCAAATGCCAGATTATCGGAGAATTTTAGTTATAGCGCAATAAGCTCCCTCTCGAATCCCATGCGAATTAGCGTACAATTGATGAAGTATGTTCAATTGCTACGCTATCGCACCCGCCGCCGGGTAATTCCGAAAAGAATTTATGACAAAGGGGATGGTTTATCCATTGAAGTATCGCCAAATACCGATCGGAACCGAACTCTCGTATTGAATGAAGCCAAAAACATGGTTAAAGAGGGTTTATTTACCTATGCAGCGCTGGGCACAGTAAGTAATACGATCTATATAACTGTGGTGCCAAAACACATCTATTTTGCCATGTATTACCGTGTGCCTGACAACGCCTTTAAGCGTGCGGCCGAGACTTGGAAGCGAAAGGTTGAACAATCTTCTTCGTACCGCAGGGTCGCGCAACTAAAGCTAGGTACGATCATAATGGAAGAGGTTAGAACTGAGGCCGACTTTAAAAACGCATGGAGTAGGATTTACAAACAACTCCTCCCACTATGCGGAGTGGTGGTTGAGGGGCAACTGTTCACTCATGCCACTAAACAAACCGATGAAAAAGATGGACTTGAATTTAAACCGACCGGAAGCGATGGAACTCTCACCAGGGGAGAGATTAGATCATTACCCAAGCTGAATTGGGACGATAAAAACGGTTTGCTGGTTCTAAGGGGATGCAATACTGGTTTATCTGGATCCCATCTGTTTGGCTTAATAGGAAAACGCAATTGGACACCAGCCCGTGAGTTTGCGAAATCACAGAAGGTAAAAACTATAGGTCAAGCAGGATTTTCTTATTTCTCCCAAAACGAGAACAAGCATGTGGAGATCAATCAAGGAAGTAAACAAGTGTACCTGTGGGCTTATGAGTGTACTAAAAACGTTCCTTTGGGTTGGGGATTAAGAATGGACGGCATACCGTTTTGGCCTGACGTGGCAGAGTTTGTTGACAAAAACGGGATTGTTCCAAGAGATACTTGGGGAAGACTGAAGCCACAATATAGTCAACTGGCAAGTGATTGGGATTATAAGTCGGTTGTGATTCATGACATTGGCAATTGGGGCACAAAAAATCCGTCTTATATTGAAGGATGGCAAATGCGCAAGAACAAGTTTCCGGAGATTGGCTTTCATTTCTTGATAGCTCCCAATGGCACAATATACGAAGGCCGGAAATTATTCTTCAGAGGTGATCACATGCGGGCTGCAAATACGGGAAAAATAGGCATACTTGTATTGGGTGATTTTCAAGATAATCTGCTTGAGATTGATGACGATCCAACTAAAGAACAGACAAATAGCCTTGTTAAACTTGTATTGGCTCTTAAGGGAAAGTTCTCAGGCATTGTTACTCTGGGTGCCCATAGAGATTTTGACACTACAACGAAATGTCCTGGAGATGATCTCTATAAACTGCTGCCCAATGTGAGGGTCAAAACGGGGTTGCAGTCTCCATAGGGATTGAAGATCTCGCTCAATTTCACGGGCGCGAATGCCAACGTCAAGCATTATGCTGTATTAGTCAGTTTACACGGTATTCTCTGGGAAATGGGGTTTTCAAGAGATGTTTCTTTGTTTCTTGACATTTATATTCTATATATCGTATGCGGAGTTTAGGACGAATGCGGCTCAGGTATGTTAATGTCATTCTATTGATATCTATATTGTCAGTACTTTTGGTCAAATTATTTCTTTCAGGCGCCCTTAGTTGGGGGAACCTGTTTACAATCGTCTAATTTCATGGGGATGGATCGTAATTCCAACAATGGGAGTGTTGCTGAATATGGTAGCACGCGGTGAAAAGCATTTAGCCCAATTTTTTAAGTTCCTTCAGGTTAATTACTTGTTGATACTTAGGATGGTACAGAAGCTAACATCATGGGGTTTGCTTGTGCTATGCACTCTATGTTGGGGTCTAATTGCCGCCAGGATAATTAAATACCCAGAAAATCATATCGCTTTTAATGTATTGTGGCTAAATGTTCTATTTGGCGGTATTCTCACCTTTGGTCTTCTCAGTTGGGGGATTTCTAAGCGATTTGATTGGCTTAATGTAACTGTCATTGCTATTGCACTCGCATCGATTATTGGCGTGTTATGTCTTTACTATTGGAATATTCTGGTTCCTTACGAGGAATGGATAAGAAGAGGGATGCCTGATCGGCCATTCTGAGCCGAAGAAAGACTTTAAGAACCTATCCGAAAACCGCCGGTTGAGTGGGCGAAGCCGTATCGAAACCAGGTTTTCGGATAGGTTCCAAGTTGAAAAACTGACTCATACAATAGGGAGGACTTTCATTTCTTACAGTCTTTTTGTGACTATATTGGCCATTTAGGGGAGTATCGGCTGATTTTTTGAGTGGGACACTGCCCTGTTATCTTTCGCAACTTCCTATTGCGGAGAGAGAAGCTGATGGGTTGTCTTAGAAATACTATGTGGCTGGAACGATTTCTGCCTTTTGTAGCGATTCTTTCTTGCCTCTGTGGACAATTTTGCCGCGCAATGGGATGCTCTGGCAATCCGAGCATTGCGGGACACTATGTGGTCATTGTGCAAACTGTCACAACAGAAACTGAAGGATTGAACGCCTTGCCCAAATGGGAGCGGTATGGTCCCATCCTGGCCTGTACAGATTCCCTTTCTGGATTAAAACCGGGTTACTATGTGATAATTGAGTCAGTCCATTCGGCGCGTAAAGCAGCTACTCTGCGGTGCAGGGAGCTAGAAAGCAAGGGAATAGACTGTTATGTTCGATATACTGGCAGGCGCATCATTAAGAGAATTCCAACTCTGGAAGAGGCAAAGCGAATCGTAAAGGACCGTTACCCGAAAAACACAGCTATTGAATTAGCCGCCACTATCGATGCGCGGGGGAAAGCCTTTCCAGTGATGGTGCTTTCTTATCCTGTCGAAGAGCGAGTGCATTGCTACGAAGCGTATGAGAATGATTATAGAATACGTGTTTTACTTTTTCTGGGAACCGAGCCAATAGAAGTTAGAAGACATGGTCTTCTGAAACCAGGTGATGACGATATTTGGGAAGGAGTATCGTGCACTAAGATCAAGCAACTGCCCCTCAGTAATAGTAAGTCGGTCCCAACTACAATTGCACAACATTGCATTACTGAGGGCTTATGCAAATATCGTTTTATGATCTTTGACGACTGCAATCTTCATGATCCCGCAAAAGATGTGGCCACTTGGTCCTTTGTTGTCGAACCACATGCCGAGCACCAAGTTTTTGTTCCGAATGATGATCCGGATCTGCCTCAAGGTATCTCAGAACTCAGAGGCGATGGGAAAACAGTTTTGGAGGGCACCGAAGGAAAAATGATATCAGAAGATAACACAGATGGTTTTCTCGTCCGAGGGTTTACTGCAGTATGGGAGAATGTAACACTGTTGTTCCATTACGGGCCATGGGAAAGGGTTGAATAGTAGATTTGATTATTGATGGTTGAGATGAATACAGAATTCTAAATTCAAAATATAGATTTCAGGTTGGTCTTGAGGGATCAATAATTTTTACGATAGAAGTAAATTTATTAAAGTGAGAAGTATTAAAGGTGGCAATCGTTTCAACACCAGCGTTTTCAAGTATCCTGAAAATGAAACAATCATAAGAATTTCCACCTAACGATGTTTGATTAACCATGAAATCGATAGAATCCCAAATCGTATCGGACGAAAAATCGGCAATCCGCATATTCGGACGGATCGTTGTTTCAAGGAGTTGTTTTGCCTCAGCACTGTTTATTTTGAATTGCCCCGGCAGTCGGGTCAATACGGCATAGGTTTCAAGTACTGTATGGTGGGCAACAATAAGCTCATTAAGCGAAATATTACGAATCAGCCAGTCGGCGGCTATTGCATGCAATGGATGGTTTGCGTGCACGCCGGCTACGATAATATTGCTATCAACTCCGATTTTCATTATTTTTATCTTTCAAATGATTTTCCCGCAAATCAGAAACATTGAAAACATCAAGCGGTGCAATGCCCCCCCCTGTGTCAATCGTTAATAGTGGTCCCCGTTTTACAAACCGCCGTTCCGGACGCTCCGGTATCAAAACAACCCCTTCTTCCGAGGTTATAATGCGGATTTTTTGGCCTGATTCAAATCCATACCGTTTGCGTATTGCTTTGGGAATGACCAGTCGACCTGCGGAATCTATTTGAGTGATTGATTTCATACAAACTTTATGGCATTTTAAAATGGTATTTGTCAACCCAAATGGTATTTTTTCAACCATATATTTGCGAGCTTGAAGATACAATATTTGCAGTTTGTGAAATGATGAGATCGCTCCGACTTTTTAAACATGAATCTCTCGCAGAGTCGCAGGGCTCACAGAGAGGAACAAAAATTAAAATCAAACCTCCTCTGCGTCTCTACCGTGCTTGAGCGAAGCGGGCGAGAAAAAACATTTTCAAAAAAGATGCGTAGGTTTGAATGAATATAAAAAATGAATGGGGGTTGTATGACATGCACGGCAACGTGGCGGAGTGGTGCCATGACTGGTATCTGAGCGACTACAGCGAATCTAAACCATCGGCGAAGGGAATAGAACGGGTTGTTCGGGATGGACATTGTTTCTCTGTTCTCAACCAGTGTCGATCGGCCAACCGTTCCCGATTCGATCCTAACTGGGCTGCGCGGGGATTGGGTTTCGGTTGGTGTCTCGTGATTGATTTCAATTACACCGCTGCTTCACGAATCGGTTTGGCTCGCTCGATTCTTTCCATACGCTTGGGTGAGTTCACCGCGGCCCATATATCGTTGCGTTGTTGAAGATTAAGCCAGAAATTGGGTGTATTGCCGAACACTTTTGCCAGCATTAAGGCGGTGTCGACGGTAATTGCCCTTTTTCCGGTGCAAAGCTCGTTTACGGTCCTTCGGCTGACACCCATTGCTGCAGCGAGTTGGCCCTGTGTAACCCCCAACGGCGCCAGGAATTCTTCTGTGATCATTTCACCGACACTGACGGGTTGACGTTTGGTTGAAATCATTTTTGCCTCACTTGTATGTGTGAGCATCAAGGTAAATGTTTCCTGCTTCCCCGCGTTCAGCATCCCATATAAATATCAGGCGCCACTGCCTGTTTATACGAATCGAACATTTACCTTTTAATTTGCCGGATAATTTCTCAAAATGATTGCTGGGTGGGCTTCTGAGATCAGCATCATTTGTAGCGTCATCCAATAATTGTAGCTTCCTGAACAATCGTGATTCAATATCGGCAGGTATTTTTTTAGACTGTATGTCTTCTACAAAAAAATCCCGCAGCCAATTATCCCGAAAACTTATTATCATAGTAACTGTGTAACACGCATCGTTACAAAAAACAAACTATAATCGAAAAGAGCAACTCATTGAAAATACTGGAGCACTTATTTACGTCGGACAACTACAGAAAAATGAATGGAGATTGTACGATTTGCACGGCAATGTGGCGGAGTGTTGGAGGAATTGGTATATGAAAGATTATGGAGGTGAAAAAACCGTTAGCAATCGCCTTTTCGATGTCCATGGTGGGGTGGAGGATATGGGCGACCTTTATATTGCCTTTCATTTCAAGAAAATAGGCATTGTGATGTCCAACTGGAAACGATCGTAATCCTTCCGTCAGTTCTTCGTGTTTCAGTCCAATCTCCGGGTTCTTCGCAATTACCCTAAGCGCCGCCCGTATGATTTCACGGTACGCTTTTTCTTGTTTCTTGCCCTACGTTTTCTTTGTATATGTGCTCATCCCTCGCAAGTCCTTCTTGGCGGCTTCCGTCAGTTTGTAATTTGGCATCAATCATCCAATTCTTTTTCGAGTTCATCGAAAAAAGCTTTACCGTCACTGACTTCGCCACGCTCAATTTGGTCAATGCCTATTTTGATTTCCCGACGCAACTGTTCCAGTTTCAGCGCCTGGTATTCCTCATACTGCTGAACCGGCAAGACAATAGCTGCTGTCCGGCCTTTCTTTGAAATCGCTACTGCCTCGCGTTGCACTGTATCCATCAGTATCCCGAATTTGTTTTTTGCTTCCCCGGCAGGCATCGTTTTCATTGTGCCCCTCGCTTTCTCTGTAAACTGACAGCCTTGATGGCTTTATTAGACGATATGTCCATATTTGCTAATATGGACATTACCATATCTTGAATGCTATATGTCGCTCTGTTTAGCTACCATCTTAAAAACTCACATCCCCGGGTGATCGTCAATGATACCGTTACTCTTGTCGCTTGGATTGGTGTATTTGCTTGCCCTTGGGGCGGGACGCTTGAGTGCCGCCATGGGAATGCCCCGCGTGACCGGTTACTTGGTTGTCGGTCTGGTCGCCGGGCCGTCCGTCAGTCGCCTGGGCCTGCCCGTGCTCCTCTCCCCCGAGCAGATTGATATCCTCGTTCCCCTGCACGATATGATCCTCGGGCTGATTGTTTTCAGCATTGGCGGCAGTTTCAGCTTCGAGGCGGTTCGCAAGATGGGCATGCGTCGTTTTCGCATCAGCGGGGTCGAAATCGCGATGACCGCCGTTCTCGTCGGTGGGGGGACGTTTGCGGTGGGCGCGTCGCCGCTGGTGGCCGCTTTTCTTGCGACGATGGCCGTCACCACCGCACCGGCGGCAACCCAAATGGTGATGCGGGAATATCAGTCCGAAGGTTCACTGACGGACACGATTTTACCGCTCATCGGCATTAACAATTTGTTGGCCATCATTGCCTTTACCTTGCTGAAAAACGGTTGCTTGGCCGAAACCGTATCCGTTTTCACGGTGAGCATTCAAATTGCCGGTCCGTTTATTTTGGGGACGGTGATCGGCGTCGGCATCGCGATCATGGATCAGCGCTTGGTAAGACCGGTGGAGCGCCAGATCCTTGTGACCGCCATGGTTGCCACGGCCACGGGCCTGGCCGAGGTCGTGGCTGTGTCCGCCATGCTGACCACCATGATCGCCGGTGTGGTCACCGTGAATGCCTCACCCTATGGCAGGCGGATTTTCGAGGAGCTGACGGCGATCGACTATCCCTTGTATGTGCTTTTTTTCATCATGGCCGGGGCAGCGTTGCATCTGGAATCATTAAGCCACATGGGACTTTTGGGCATTGCCTATGTGGTCGCACGTTTTGCCGGAAAATATCTCGGTTGTCGGCTGGGCGCGTGGGCGGCCGGCGCTTCACCGACGATCAAGGCCTGGTTGGGGCCGGCCATGCTCGCCCAGGCCGGACTGGCCATTGGCCTGGCTGAGACCTTGGCCCGAACGTGGCCGGGGGCGGGAGAGAGCGTGCAAACGATTATCCTGGCCTCGGTGGTGGTGTTTGAAGGCCTCGGCCCCCTGCTCGTTCGCATTTCCCTGGTCAACGCCGGCGAGGTGACGGTTCTCAATCTTTTGGTTCAGCGAAGCCGGGTGGGCTATGGAGAGGGCCTGAATCATGTTCTCAGCCAGTTCGGCAGCGCCTTGGGCATCTCGCCGGTATCGGATGGAGAAAAGGCTGCCGGTTTGCGGGTGGGCCACATCATGCGCCGCAATGTGGAGGTGATATCCAACCGGGCGCCGTTTGACGAGGTCCTGAAAGCCTTGGGGCACAGCCGCTACGATCGATTACCGGTGGTCAACGATCAAAAAGAACTGGTGGGCGTCATTAAATATAGTGATATCGCCAACACACCGTTCGATCCCGACCTTTGCCATTTAATCGTGGCCGATGATATCGCCTCCGATGTTCGCTTGAAGTTAACGCCCCAAGATACACTCGAAAAAGCCATTGGCGAGCTAAAAAACTACCCCCATGACGCCTATTTGCTCGTTGTCGAACAGGATGATCCACGAAAGTTGGTCGGTGTGGTTCGTCACAACGATGTGTTGTCCGTTCACATTCAAAGTACCCACCGCCGTATCGCAGGGGAAATGGCGATTGAAGCCGATGGTGATGGGAAACATTGAGTCGTCTCGCACACGGTGTCCGCCGGGCGATGATGGCACCCGTTGATACCAATCCATATGAAATTTGAGAACATCGCCGGATTACTCAAACAGGTGATCACGGTTCCTGGGGGACGGACACATCTGCCGTCCCCTCGTTTTTGTTTTTTGATTTCTGCGATATCGTTTCCTTCGCCCCTTCGACCAGTTTGAAGGGGGCTTTCAAGGTTCGTTCCATGAAATGAAGCAAGCCTTTGCCCACCGCCGATGGCGGTAGGGGAACAACGCTGAGGTCCTTTATCTTTCCGTGTAACCGAATCGGTACGGTGATCAATGATCCGCCGGTGATGTAGCCGATGATGGGGATCTTACGGACGAGACGGTCGACGGTTTTCAACGGGGCGGCCAACACGGTGATATCGGCGGTGGCATTTTCGATGTCAATCGTGCCCTGGCCGGTGATTTTCAGTGCGTTTCCATCGAGCAACAACTCATCCAAATGGATCGTCGCACCGTCTATCCTCGTCTTCACATAGGCATCGGAATACCCATAGCCCTGCTTACTGATATCGGATTGACCACCGGTAAACAATTCGGTGACGTTCAGTATGGAGAAAATTTTCAACAGGGTGCTGGAATGATAGATCCTTCCGTTTTGCGATCTAAAGGTCATCTGGCCGGAAAGGGCCGTCAAGGGATTGTCCCGGGTGGGGGACATTACGATATTGCCGCCGAGGTCATAGCGGGCATCGACCCGAACGTATTTATCCCATAGGCAGTCGGATGTATTCTGAAGCGAGGCCTTTCTTGCTAACGGCCGAATGTCGAAGCCGATTCCCCGGGGAGTGATGTCAATGTCTCCGATCGTCGAGATACCGCACAAATGGGCCTGGTTGAGGGTTGCATAAATGCGGTCTGCGTCGATGCGCATATCCGCATCGACCGCCGACCAGGTGAAATCGCCATAGCTCAGCGACCGGGCCTTGAAATGGATCGCGCCGTGGGGCACCATGGCCGGTGGAGACTTCTTCCCATCGGTTGGGGGGTGTTCGTTGCCATTTGATTGAAGGGCCTGGATCAGACCCATATCCAAATGGTCGGTATCGATATTGATGTTGAATATCAGTGCCCGATCCTGGGGCACCAGGGTGCCATCCACCCGTAGCCGCGTGTCATCCAGGGTCACTTCGGAGGGATGGATATCTATCCGGTTGCCATGGCCGACCACGGAAAATCCATCGACCGTGATGGGAACCGCGACCAGATCGGGGAGCCGGAGTCCGTTTCCGCTCAGTTTGCCAACCACGGTGCTGGTTAAAGGGGAATCCGTATTGATATGGGCCTTGAAATCACCTTCGATATTGCCGGATAGGATTGGATTGACCTCGAACAGATGGTCGATGGTTTGTTTTTCCACCTTTCCAGTGAAGGTCAAATCGATGGATGGCCCTTTTCGGCTGGCCGCTATCCGCGCCTCGGAACGCCCGTCGGCAAATCGGAGCTCGTGGATTTCTAATTCTTCGTGCGATTGGGTGATATCAACGGAAATCACCGCCCCACCGGCGATTTCTAGTTCACCCTTGAGTGAGATTACGCCTCCTCGATCCCAGTGGAACCTGACATCGGTCAGGGACACGGGCGGGGTGATTTGCAGATCATAGGGAAAGGGAACACGGGTGTTGAGCCAGGCCAAGGTGTCGGATCCAACGGATCCATCGACCTGCAAATCGATGCCTTGCAAATCGTCGCTACTGGATGACTGATGCGAGGCCAAGAAAGCGGCATCCAGAAATTCGATACCGACATTCGATGATTGATCATTGCCGGGTCGATAGATGATTTCGCCGCCGGACAGTTTGATATCGAATGGCGTCTGTGGCGTATTCAGAACCAGCCCCTGTGGTGATGCGACGATTTCCATGGCCCATTGATCCGGCGCTGTCAGGGGCCCGCTGATATTCAGTGTGGACACGGCTGCCCGGCCGGCGATGATGGAGAGGGTTTCCCTGAGGCCGTTCAAGGCTTCAAAATCGGTTAGCCAGGTGAAAAAAGGGGCGGCCTCGATATCGACCGACGGGGAGCCCATGGACCAGGTGAGTTGGTTGGCCCAGTCCATGGTGAGATCCAAATTTTCAAATGTGGCGCCTGCCAACCGTCCGCTGAGGCCAAGGAAATCAACATGGTCATTCGCATACACAATTTTCCCGGCGACATTTTCCGCGTCGGCATGGATGGCTGCAATGCTGACCAATCCACCGGAGAGGCGGCCCGTGGCTTTCATTTCATCCACCTGCCAGCCGGTTTGATCGGAGTTGAGCGTGGCCGTGAAGGATGGGGCGACAAGCATGCCGGCCCTGACCATGTCAATTGCCGTGCGGATGGATTCCTGGTCGCCGGCAACGGCACGGGTGAGATCATTGATGACGGCAATGTCCAGTTGTTTGGCTTCGGCACTGAGCGTTAGCGTCGCATGATTGGTCTCGACCTCGGACGTCAGAATGGCAGCGGCGGTGAAATCCAAGGCAGGCTGATCTGTGGTGATGGTATTCAAACGCAGTGACAGTTGCCGCTGCTCGTATGCCATTTCTCCGGCCAGGGTCGCCGCCGATAGGGTCAGTGTCCGGTCTCCGTTTTTCAGTAGCCCAACGGTGGGGGCCTGAAATTGGAATCGGCAGTTCGCTTTGTCGGTGCCGTCTATGGTAAAGTCAAGATTGGCATCCACCTTTGTCTCGGCCAGAGTGATGCGGGGGGGCGGGGACAGGCGTAGGAGTATCGGGTCGGGATTGATAGCGGTCAAGGAAATGTTGCCCGCGATCCGTGAGCGGGCGATATCGACACTCGCCTGAACGTCAACGTTTTCGATCAGGTTCGACTTGCAGCTCAGATCGAAGATCATCCCGGCTGACGTGCGTTCGGCCATTGCATTGATGGCCGTGATTTGGATATCTGGATCGCCCGCAACATGAAAGGTTGCCAAACCATTGTTGATTTCCAGCTGGGTGTGGGGATCTATGGCGGCCAACATACCGAAAACCGCTTTGATCTGGCGGTCAACGACCGCCGGACCGCCTCCGGGCCCGTCCGCATCCGCTTTTTGTTTTGTGGGGGCTTGTTCAGCGTTTCGGAACAGATGCGCATGGATGTCAGGGGCGCTCAACACCAAACGGCGGATGCTCAACCGACCACCGAGCATGGCCAGGATTCGGGGATAAATGGAAAGCTTGCCCGCCTGCAGGGCGAAGGTGTCCGGCTGGGTCAGGCGCACATCCGTGGCGACGAGGTGGGGCAGGGGGAAATAGCCGATGCTGATTCGCTCATAATCCAAGTTGCCACCGCCGGCCTGGGCGGTTTTTTCTACGATATAGGATTTGACCAGGTCACGGTTGGCCAAGAGTTTCGGGGCCAAGGCGGCCGCCAGCAGAATTATTATCAGGCAAACACAACACCCCATAATGATCAGAAGACGTTTTCGTTGGCGGCGCATGGGCTACCCCTTGGGACCCGATAAAAATTTTCCGACCAGCATGGCGATGAGGATGGTCACGTACATCTGACCGGCGATGGCGATAAGAACGGTCAGGGAGCGTGAGAGGTGTGAAACCGGGACGATATCCCCATATCCCAATGTCGTCAGGGTCACGAAACCGAAATAGATAAAATCGCCGAGGTTGGGCGTTGTCGTATCCGGGAACTGGATACCGGAACTGGCACCGGCATCCATTATAACCGGCAATCGATGGGCAATGGCCAGGAGCACGCTCGTCAGAACGCCCAATAGTAGGTAGCCGTTGATGGAGCTGAGGATGATGGTCGGGGTGATGTTTTGGCTACGGGCGATATGTCGAATCATTAATACGACAATGGCCACCAGGAGAAGAAAGGTGCTGATGTTCTCCATCAGATAGATGGCATGTGCGTCGATTATGCGACCGAACCATATCGAGGCGGCCGTTATCGCACCCAACGGCAATAGAATCTTCAGGGATTTCGTGGAAAAATCCAGTGAAAAAATGCCCGAGAAGAAAATCGCCGTCAGCAAGATGTCGCTAATCAGACCTTTATTTCGCTCAAAAAGCGGAGCGAGAATGATCAGCGTCAGCAGGCAGGCCAAGAGGACCACATTGTTGCGTGTCAGGTTTCTCATGTCGACAGTCTGCCGTTTTACCTAAGCTTGGGCAAAATTTTTCAAGCTTTGCTTTTAGCCGTTAGCAATTGGCTTTTGGCATAAGCGAACCGCTAAAAGCCAATTGCACCGGTCGAAATTTTTCGATTCGATTATGACTATTCTATCTCTGATAACCATGATGCATCTTCAATCCACTTGGTCTTTAGCTTGATCAGTTCGTCGGATTGGCGCATGGTATGCAGAAAGTTGGACAGCCAGTTGATCATCTGGGCGTCTCCAGGCGGAATGGCGATTCCCAAGGGCTCATAGGTAAATGGCGTGATCAGGGATACCAGTCCTTCATCGGGATGCCTGAGCAGGCTCAGTACACACGCATGGTAATCGGCAACGAGTGCATCGACTTTGTCGGTGAGCACCAGATCAACGGCGTCCTCGTAGTTTTTGGCCGTAACCAGGCGCGCTTTCGGCATCAGGGTCTCGACCAGATCGGCGGACGTCGAACTCTCCAGAGCCGTGTAGGCAAATGCCTCTGAATTGAGCTTCGACGTGTTTTCGGCGGCGACCATGGATTCGAACTTGGTCAACAGGGCCTTACCCGTGATGTGGTAGGGACCCACAAAGGCGAACTTCAAATTTCGTTCGGGCGTGATGGTCATTCCCGAGATGACCATATCCACTTCACCGGCGTCAAGGGCCGGCAACAGGTCGGGGAAAGGTTTGATCACCAGATCCAGCTCGACGCCCATGGCGCCGGCCATGTAGTTGGCCAGATCCACATCCAGGCCCATGGGATTACCGGCCCTATCCTTCATATTCAAGGGCGGCATATTGGCCGATGTGCCGACGCGCAACACGCCATTTTTGACGATTCGGTCAAGGTTTGGTGACGTCGTGGCGGTTGGAACGTGCGAACATGCGGCGGCCACAATCAAAACGAGTAAACACAGCAGGGCTCGACGGAACAGCTTCATCATTATCCTCCTTTTTAAAAAACATCATCTTAGAAACGACCCATCTCTTCGTTGTGAGATGAACACTAAACCACAATCCTTAGGAAACTTTTCCGGGTGTCTTGGTCTGGATCTATGTTATCGGTTTGTGGACGGACATAATACTTTGGGCGAGCTTGTGATGCCTGACAACCGAAACTATCACATTGACCGGTAAGCGTCAATCAATCCCGATCCAAATGCGGATCCCCCGACAGCAGTTGGGGCGTAAGCGTTTCCATCTCTTGACATGGGTGGGGAAAGGGTGGCCCTAAGAGAGTCAATCGGTTGCCGATCAATCTAAATCCGGATAGATCCGTTTCTTGCAGGGGGGGCAAATGGTATGGGAAAAATCGGCTTCGGAATGCATCGCGACGTACTCTTCCACTTGCCACCATTTGCCGTTTTCATCCCTTATTTTTTTGCATCCGGAGCAAATGGGAAGCAACCCTCGCAGCATCTCGTTTTCCACTTCAAGGGCTTTTTGCTGACTCAGCGATTCTTCCAGTTTTAATAACAGTTCATCCCGTTCTTTTTCGATGATTTTATATTGTTCTTCGTATTGGGCAATTATTTTTTCAATGTTTTTGTCCATACGCACTCGCCGGAATCGTTATTGAGTACTTGCTAACCATTAATCGGCAGATTGGTGGCGAAGCTTTAACGGATGAAACATCGATCGTCGGTACGGCATGGATGACGGATGGCTAATTGCCGTTACGATTGACCCACCGATCGAGGCGCAGGGGGGGGTTGGTTTTGCTGGACAAGGGTTTCCATTGGCAAGCGGCACTGATTTCGATCCCGGATTGAACGATCGATACCGGACGATCCGATGAGACGACCACGGCGATGATATGGTCATGCGCGGCGGTAAAGCGCAGCGCGGAGTTGTATCGTGCGCCGCGGGCCCGGTTTTCGCCGACGATAGCGTGCCCATCGAGTAGGCAGGCGAATCCATGGAGATGCAAATCCGCGCCAATATGAAGAGCCCCGTCCACCCGGCTCAACGATTTGGCCAGCTCGAGGATCGCCGGCTGGCGAAGATCCAAGGCGCTGTCAAAGCATTGGCCGGCAATGGCGGTCGGTGTGGGGTTGAGGTCCAGTATGATGGTGGCGCCATGTTTCTGATCTTCTGCGTGGTGGACCAAGGCCGCTACGATTTTGAATACCATATTACCGGCTTCCGGATCCAAATCCGTTTCCAGCAAGGCTTCCTCCAAATGAACCAGATTGGCCCGCCGAGTGGTCGATTGGTAAGTGCCATCGGCGAAACTGCAGATTTTATCGCCCATGACCACCAAAAAACCGTGACCGCCTCTAAAATCCGCGGTGATGGTAAACTTCGGCAGGTTTCCGGACGCGATACCAACGACATTGCAACCGTCGGAAACCAGTTCGAGGTTGGAGTGTTCCACGGCCGCCAGCAATTTGCGGACATGCTTGATATTTTCCAGGGAGGGTTGCTCGGCTGGCGAAAAGTGCGCCAGAAAGGGAATATTGGCCGTGCTCTGAGGTTCCACAAAGACCAGTTCCCCCCGGGGCCAGGAACCCTCCTCGCGGGTGCGTGAGAGCTCCAGAATCACGTCCAGAATGGGGTAGATGCGAAGCCGCGTGTCCCACCCCAAGAAAACGTTCATGCGGTCCACGATGTCATCGCGCACGGCATGGGTGGCGTATTCACGCAAGAAACCGCCCGAAATGCCGGTATAAAGATCACTTTCACTGGCCATGTCGTGGGAAAATCGCCACACCGCGTGTTCCAGCCATCGTTCGGTGGGGCCGATACTGCACATGTCCGGATGATGTTCGGTAAACCACATTTGGTAGTAAACCGCACCGGATCGGCCACCGTGGGAGATCAGGCCTGTCATCTGAAGATTTTTTTCCGGAAAGATATGATTGTATTTCAGATGGATGGGCAGGCGGGTGTGCCATTGCTGGTTTTCCAGGTATAGTTCTTTCAGTCGAGGTTCATGGTCGCAAAGCAGGTGTTGGGGATCAAAAATGTAAATGGGTGAGTCATATGTCAGGGAAAAGATAACCGCGGCTCGGCTAGGGCCTGAAAAATGAGACAACCCATCGCGTAGACCGTCCAGAGTATCACCAAGGCAGTGGCGGGTAAACGAATTGATGCTCACATTACGATTCCATCGGTTGGATAAAAGAACTTGAATAGTCGGTTCAACCGTATAATAACGGATGCATTGCTCGTAAGCGTTCACAGGGCACCTCATCTGCTTTGTTCCCGGGCACTTGAAGACCGACCAAGTCGTCGGCGTGCCCGGCGCCGCACACCTGAGGCACCCTGTAAACGCTTACAGGCCAGTGTTTTACAAACAGATGGTCATTTGCACCCCGTGAACACTCACCATTGCTCTTAGTCGACCCCAATCCGTTTGTCAATTTACAAAGATTGATATGAGAAATAATTTTAATCGATTACAACGTAGATGGAAACCTGAGTAGGCCACCCGTGTTGGTTAAAAAACTGCTTGATTTCCCCTATAAGCGTGTTATTATCCCAATTAATCGAAGGTTCGTTTCAGTTTGGCGGGCCGGTTTCGTTACTAAGGTGGTGGTCATGTTCGTCGAGTGGCACCCTTTATGGATGAAGCAAGAGAATTTTTTTGAAAGGAGGGTGCCAACATGGTTAACGGTGTGGTCAAGTGGTTTAATAGCAGCAAAGGCTATGGCTTTATCGAACAAGAAGATGGGCCGGACGTTTTTGTTCATCATTCAGGAATAAATTCAAGTGGTTTTCGGACGCTCAACGAAGGTGACCGAGTCACTTTCGAGATCGTCGACGGTCCCAAGGGGCCGGCTGCAGCCAACGTAACGGTTGTCTAAGATCTCGATCGCCTAACGATCAGCAAAAAAAGGGACAGACGCAGCAGGACGCGGCTGTCCCTTTTTCTTTACCAATCGGTCAAGATTGAGTTGCCCCTTGGTTTATGGTAGAAAAAATCTGTCCATAAAGATTTTAGGCAAATTGGCCATTTCTGGATGGACACTATTTAACGAAAAGCGTCGATAAGAGTATAGCATGCAAAAAACCTATGATTTAAATGTTCTCAAGCGAACCAGCATCATCACACCGGATCAGCTTCGAGAAGAATTTCCGATGACCCCGCAGGCCACGCAAACCGTTATCGACAGCCGTCAGGATATTAAAAATATCCTCGACGGAAAGGATCCACGGCTGCTCGTCATCACCGGTCCATGCTCAATTATCAGCCACGGACAAGCCATCAAATATGGTGAATTGCTGGCGGGTCTTCAGGAAAAGGTGAAAAACAAGATCAAGCTGGTCATGCGGGTCTATTTCGAAAAACCGCGCACCAATGTCGGATTCAAGGGCCTTATTTCCGATCCCCATCTTGATAAAAAGACGTTTGATATTGACGAAGGAATGCGCAAGGCCAGAAAAATATTGATGGATCTCAACCAGATGGGGGTGGCTGCAGGGACGGAGATCCTCAGTCAAACGGCAGCCGAACGCCTGTCGGGACTGATTTCCTGGGCCTGCATCGGTGCGCGAACCACTGAATCGCAAAATCACCGCGAATGGGCCAGCGCATTTTCCATGCCGGTGGGATTCAAAAACGGAACCGATGGAAATTTAAGCACGGCAATCAATGCGCTGTTGGCCGCCTCTACCCCACAGGTCTTCATCGGCAACGATCCTTTCGGCGTCACCAGCAGGGTATTTTCGAAGGGCAACAAATATTGCCATATCGTCCTGCGCGGTGGTAAGCGTCCCAACTACGATCCGGTCAGCATCGGTGAGGCTTGTGAAATGCTATCCAAGCATCCTACACTGCAACAGTCGGTTGTGGTTGATTGCTCGCACAAGAATTCAGGAAAGGATTACCGCCGCCAGGGGGAAGTCTTCAATCACGTTTTGATCCAGCGAATGGGCCACACCAATGGCATTCACATCAAACCCAACAAGGCCATCTGCGGATTGATGCTGGAAAGCAACGTGGAGGAAGGGAAACAGCCCTTTGTCTACGGCGAAACAAAAAAGGAAGATCTGAATCCATTCGTTTCCATCACCGATGCGTGTATCGGCTGGGACGAAACCGAAGACCTGATTACGACCGCGTATCGTCAACTATAATACAAAGACCCTATCATGTTTCAACAACGCCAACGAACGACAATGGGATTCAATAATCCACTGACGCAGACCGGCAAAATCATGCTGATCGTCTATGCGGCGGTGTATGTCCTGGAACTACTCGGCGAACATTGGCTCGGAATGCCCCTTTATGGGATGCTGGCACTGAGCCCGATGGGCAGCGGTGGTTTCTACCCGTGGCAATTGATTACCCACCCGTTCATTCATGATCCGTCGGCACCGATCGGATTTCTGATCGATTGTGTGGTTTTTTATTTTTTCGCCGGCACGATCGAATCGGCATTGGGAACCCGACGGTTTTTATCATTGTATATCATCGCCGCCATTGGCGGGGCCGTTGCCGGTTTCCTTTTCAGCGCCTTGACATCCGCGATGATCCCTTACGCCGGGATGATGCCGAGCCTCTTGGGATTGATCGTCGTTTTTGGGTTGCTGCAACCGGAATCCACCGTGTTGCTGATGTTCGTTCTGCCCGTCAAGGCCAAATATATCAGCTACGGCACCGTGATTGTCACCGCCTTGACTTTTCTGGCCCGCACGAATGTTTACGGTGCCTACCACTTGGGGGGGATCGGGCTGGCCTGGTTATATTTTCGCTATCCCGCTCATCTTTTGGATCCCAACTGGTGGCGGTGGCAATATTTCAATTATTCCCAGAAAAAACACCGATCGAAATTCACGGTGATCGATGGTAAAAAGAAAGATGATGATCGGCCGACCATCCACTGACCCCTTGGGTGGCAACCACGGGTCCGCAGTCAGTTTTGACGAATCCGTCCGAACGGCGATTTTTTACCCGTTCATCAGTTTTCAAAGGGGAGATGATGCTGACCTGGCCTGATGAAGGCACGGCCTGTCGGGAGGCGGTCAAAATCTGGTCGCAACCCGGATCAAACCAGATATTGGACTTTCATGGGGATCCCTTGGCCGCCGATTTGATTGTCTTTTCCGACGGCAACCATCACATGGCCCTCGAACCCAGCTTGCAAGCATTCAAGGAAATCCATCCCCAGGTTGGTGAGATCTTCTATGCTACCACGCCGCCGGGCCCCATCCTCAACCTTCTCCGGGATGGCCGGCTCAAGATCGGAAATTTTATTCTTTCGGCAGTCCCCCATGTTTTTCTCAGCCCGCCTCACGTTCTGGACACCCTTGTCAGTGAAGGCCACATGGCCCAGCACCGACCGTTTGTTCGCAACCGGGGCAGTGCGCTGCTGGTGGGCAAGGGCAACCCGAAGCGGATTTTCAGTGTGGGCGACCTTGCCCGCAACGATGTGCGGTTGTTTTTATCCAACCCGGCTACGGAAACGGTCAGTTATCGGGGATATGTGGATACCCTGAAGTGGCTAGGGGCCAAGGATGGGGGCGATATGACTTTTCTGGAAACGATGGTATCGACCGATAAAATCTATTTCGGGCAATCTGTCCATCATCGTGAGGCCCCGGAAGCCGTGGCTTCAGGAATTGTCGATGCCGCCATTGTCTATTATCATTTAGCCTTGCGCTATACTCGCATTTTCCCTGAATACGTTGATTTGATTCCTCTGGGAGGAACCGTTGGTGCCCCCGACCCTGCGCCGGAGAATGTCATTGGCTTCACCCATGCCGGATTGGTCGGTGATGGGGGACCGTGGGGCCGGCGTTTTCTCGAATTCCTATTTACCCCCCATGCGGCCGAAATCTACGCTGACCATGGATTAGACGCGATGTTCTAAACCTGCGAACCGGTAAAATAGCGGCTACCCATGTGTACAAAGGCATCCATGGCCAACCAGGCCCGGGCGCCAAAGGCGATATCGCTTCTGGCGATCAGCTCGCTGACCTCCTGGCGATTCATCAGGTAAATTTCGATATCCTCCGAATCGCTGGTGTGACGGATGCTGGGGGTGCCGGTCACCTCGGCAAACACCATACTGATGGCCTCATCGGTAATGCCCGCTGACGAGAAAACCGCCGGGCTGTGGCGATACACCCGGACCAGCTCCAACCCGGTCTCCTCGTGTAACTCGCGACCGGCGGTGATGGCCATCGCTTCCCCGGGATCGATCAGTCCAGCCGGGAAGCCATACATGTAATCGCCCACGGGAACCCTGAATTCCTTGATTACCACCAGTTTTTGTTGCTCACGGTGATAGGGGACGATGATGGTTGCGTCGGGTTGCTGGATCTTGCCCGTGACGCATTTGGGTGTTTCACAGCGGCTGACCATGTGCCAGTCCCGGGCGTTGTCCTTTCGATCGAGATATCTAACCGTAAACAAGGTGACGAATTTGAGTTGGGTGACAATGGCGGAGTCGAGGATTCTCATTCTGGACATTCATAACCCTTTCTATAGTGTTTAAGAAAATGTTTTTGGCAAGGCCAGAGGGAGGAAGCTGTATAATGAATACCGCGACGACCGATAACGCCGCCCAAAAACATTTTCTTGAATGCTATATTCCATTTTTTGAGGATTTACCCTCAAGCCACCTGAATCAATCGATGCCAATATCAAAAGGATCTGAAAATGTCTAACGGAAGAGATTTGCCATCAATGCATCGCTGGTGGTCAATGGGTCGAACACCAACATAACAAAAAAATAAAAAATGGAGGAACGGCTTCGCGGTTGTTATTTTCATTATTTTTGTTAGTATTGGTTTGTAGTAGTTAAAAATGAACGTGAATAAGGCTTAAAAAACACATATCGCAGCTATAATGCCAGTATAAAACCGAGCCGTGGCCAATCTCCTCGGATTGACAAAAAATCCGTTTTTTTATAGGAGTGATAGGTCCACTTACAGCCTTACAATGATATCCAATCTTTCACAACAGGACCCTCCGAAAAGGAGCATCTGCCTATGGAATCAACGAACCTGATCGTGATTAACGGGAATGAACTTCCCTTTGAAACCGGGGAAACCATCCTTGAGGTAGCCCAGCGCGCGGATATTGATATCCCGACCTTATGCCATTTAAAAGGCGCCACCCCCACCGGCGCCTGCCGAATTTGTGTGGTTGAGGTGGAGGGGGCCAGTACCCTGCTAACCGCCTGTTCCACGCCGGCGGCGCCCAACATGGTCGTGCGCACCGAAACCCCTCAGGTGGTGGAAGCGCGCAAGGAGATCTTGCGCATGATGCTGTCGTCGGGCAACCACAACTGTGCCGTTCGCGGGCGGGACGATGGTGACTGGACCGAATTTCAGTTGGGTGTCGAAAAAGCGGATGCCAGCGACGCCCTGTGCCCGGTGTGGGGCGACTGCCGTCTTCAGGATCTGGCCTATCGCTATCAGGTGAGTGGTGAAGACATCCAGGGCAAGCGACCCACCTATCCCATGGAAACCGTCAACCCGTTTATCGTGCGCGATTTTTCTCGCTGCATCCTTTGCGGGCGCTGTGTTCAGGCCTGCAACGAGGTGCAGGTCAACAATGCCATCAAATTCGGTTATAAGGGGCCTGCGGCCAAGATTATCGCCGCTGGAGACCGCCCCCTGAAGGATTCGGACTGCGTTTTTTGCGGTGAATGCGTCCAGGCCTGCCCGGTCGGTGCCCTGGTGGAAAAGGATGTCCGCTACCAGGTGCGCCCCTGGGAAACCCAGAAGGTGCGTACCACTTGCAGCTACTGCGGGGTGGGCTGCCAGATCCACCTGCATACGAAAGATAATAAAGTCGTCAAGGTGACCGGCGTGGATGAAGCGCCCAACAACGGCAGTCTGTGCGTCAAAGGGCGTTTTGGCTTTACCTTCGTCGGCAGTGAAGAACGTCTGACCGATCCGTTGATCAAAGAAAACGGAGAATTTCGAAAAGCCACCTGGGACGAGGCCTTCGATCTCGTGGCCGACCGGTTGAAAACCATCCGCGATACCCATGGCAGCGACAGCTTGGGGGTCCTCACCTCGGCCCGCATCACCAACGAAGAGAACTACATCGCCCATAAATTCACCCGGGCGGTGCTAAAGACCAACAACATCGATCATTGCGCCCGTCTCTGACACAGCTCCACCGTGGCCGGGCTGGCCGCAGCGTTTGGAAGTGGCGCGATGACCAACACCATCGCCGATATCGAAGAAGCCGATGTTATCCTCATCGTCGGTTCCAATACCACCGAGAACCACCCGGTGATTTCCACATTTGTGAAACGAGCCGTGACCCGTCGGGGAGCCAAGCTTATTGTGGTGGATCCGCGGCGTATCAAGATGACCGAATTCGCCGAGCAATGGGTTCGGCCCACACTTGGTACGGATGTCGCCTGGATCAACGGCATGATGCACGTGATCATCAAGGAAAATCTTTACGACAAGGCCTTTGTCGAGGAACGCACCGAAAATTTCGAGGCCATGAAAGCCGTCGTCGAGAAATACACACCCGAGCACGTTCAGGAGATCAGCGGCATTCCTGCCGAGCAACTGATTGCCGCGGCAAGGCTCTATGCCAAGGCACCGGCCGGCAGTATTCTCTACTGCATGGGCATCACCCAGCACACCACGGGAACGGACAATGTCAAATCCCTGGCCAATCTGGCCATGTTGTGCGGCAACATGGGTATTCGCGGCGGCGGGGTCAATCCGTTGCGCGGGCAGAACAATGTTCAGGGGGCCTGCGACCTGGGCGGGCTGCCCAATGTGCTCACCGGCTATCAGACGGTCGATAACCTGGATGCCATCGCCAAAATTGAAAGTGCCTGGAACGTTAGCGGGCTGCCCACCAAACCGGGGCTCAAGGTGACTGAGATGCTGCCCAAGGCCCACGACGGCGAGATCAAAGCCATGTACATCATCGGTGAGAATCCCATGGTTTCCGATCCGGATCTGAATCATGCCGAGGCCTGTTTCAACCACCTGGATTTTCTGGTTGTCCAGGACATTTTCCTCACCGAAACCGCCCGCATGGCCGATGTGGTGCTGCCATCCAAATGTTTTGCCGAGAAGGATGGTACCTTTTCCAATACCGAGCGGCGGGTGCAGCGGGTCAGAAAGGCCGTGGAACCGCCGGGCCAGGCCAAGGACGACTGGGCGATCACCTGCGGGATCGCCACGCGCATGGGCTATGCCATGGACTACCCGGACAGCGAGGCCATTTTCAACGAACTGGCCAGTGTCACGCCTTCCTATGCGGGGATCAGCTACCCCCGTATCGAACAAGTGGGCATCCATTGGCCCTGTCCCACACCCGAACACCCCGGGACACCGATCCTGCACAGTGCCCAGTTTACCCGGGGCAAAGGGCTGTTTCACGCCCTCGAATGGATCCCGCCGGCAGAGGTGGCCGATGACGACTATCCGCTATACCTGACCACCGGCCGGGTGATCTATCATTACCATACCGGTACGATGACCATGAAGACCGATGGGCTCAACGAACGGGCACCGGAATCCTTTGTGGAGATCACCCAAAGTGATGCGGCGGGCATGGGGATTGCGGATGGTGATCAGGCGACCATTACTTCGCGGCGCGGTCAGATCAACGTCCGGGTACATGTGTCACCCAAGGCCGTGGAAGGCACTGTTTTCATTCCCTTCCACTTCGCCGAGGCGGCAGCCAATAAGTTGACCCATGCGGCCCTGGATCCCGTCTGCGGAATCCCCGAGTTCAAGGTGTGCGCGGTCAAGGTTTCAAAAGCTGCCTGACACTGCCGTTTGCATAGAAAAAAATGAAAGCGGATGGGGCAAGAAATTGCCTCGTCCGTTTTTTAAACAAATAAGGGTAAAAATAAAACCGGCTCCCCCTGAAGGGAACCGGTTTTATTTTTAGTTAGAAATTGGATGACTCAGGATGAAACACATTCACTTCCTTGAGGTCATCCCCTAGGTATTCCCGTTCGTTGGGGCCCAGAATACCCAGTGAGAGGCAGATCAGGGTCCACAGGTGGACGGTCTGCCAGGGATGTCCCAACTGATCGCTCAGATCATGAACCTGGGCATGACAGTTGTGGCAGGGCGTGATGGCATAGGCCGCCTTGGTGGCCAGGATCTGATCGGCCTTGAGTTTCCCATAGGCGCGTCGTTCATCCGGGTATCCGGATTGCAGAAATCCGCCACCGCCGCCACAACAGAAGTTGTTGGAACGATTGGGATGCATGTCCACGAAGTTTTCTTCACCGACCACGGATTTGACCACGAAGCGCAGGTCTTCGGCCACGGGGTCACCAAAGGATTTGCGCACCAGCTGGCAGGGATCCTGAACGGTGAATTTGATTTTGCGGTCCTTGTTCCAGTCGGAACTGACCTTCAGTTTGCCTTCGCGGATCCATTGGGCGTAATATTGAATGATGCTTTTGATTTCGAATTTGGGGTCGAGGTTGAATTTTTTCAGTCCGGCCCGGACTGCAAAGAGTTCGTGCCCTCACTCCGTATTGAGCCAGACCTTACAGCCCAGATCCTCCACGGCTTTCTTTTTCACCTCGACAATGTGTTTCCAGCTTTCATCGTCACCCAGAAACATGCAATAGTTTTCAGCGGCCCAACCCTTGGTGCCATAGGTCCAGTCTGCCCCGACAAGGTGCAGGATTTTCCACAGGGGCACCATTTCGTCGGGTTCGGTGACCGGTTCACGGGAGTTCTGATTCAGGAAAAATTCAGCACCTTCCTTGTTGACCGGCGCTTTCATTTCCGCGAACTCGGGTTGCGCTTCCTGGTACTCTTCGAGTACGTCTTCGACCACGAACTGAAAATCTTCTTCCGTGGCGCCCATGGCGCTGCAGGTATCATTGCGCAGGGCCACATCGCAGGATCCGAGGATACCTTTGGGACGCTGATCGCGGGGCCACTGGGCGCGTGCGTTGAATACCAACTGGGGAATGTCGATTTTCATGGGACAGACATAGATGCAGCGCTGGCACATGCTGCACATCCACACCCATTTGCTGCTGAGCACTTCCTCATCCATGCCCAGCGCCGCCATTCTTAAAAATTTTCGGGGATCCATTCCCTCCAGACCCGTTGCCGGACAACCTGACGAGCAGGCACCGCAGGTCAGGCACAGGTTCAGGTTTCCCCCTTCAGGGAGAATCTCCTTCACCTTATCGATGAAAACGGATCGTTTTTTTCCACCGAGCTTGATCGCTTCATCAGCCATAATACTAATTCCTCCGTTGTTGGTTAACCATCCACGATTCAATGTTGATTAAAATAATCAAGATAGTATCTTATTTACGAATTAGGGGGAAATTACAAGAAAAAAGATGAAAACGATCGATGATAAAAGTGTGGGGCATCATCCAGGGGATAATACTGGTCCGGGTGGGTATACATCCATTAATTTTTTCAGCATGATATCGATACGGCTCCAGAATATGATATCGCAATGCAATATTAGAATAAAGATTATTCGATAACTCAAATACAATACTGGATATTTACTATGAATAATATTTATTTTTTATAATATTGCATTGCAATATTTCTTGTTGACATGCCGGTTGAACTTCCTATATTTTTCGCAGAGTGCTGGCTTAAGAAAACAAAACAGGCTGCATAGTAACTCGTGAATCGTGAACAACTCAAGAGGAGGTCGCCATGGATCCAAAACAAATGCTGAAGCTGATGGTCGAATTCAACCAAACGATGTTTGACAATTTTTCCCAGGCCTCAAAATTATTTCAGAGCCAGTTTGGACAGCGAATCGCCAATTTTGCCACTGGCCAAGCCAATTGGATGCCGTCTGAAACATTCAGAGCCACTGAAAATTGGGACAAATCCTTTATGGAAGAATGAGGCAACCTTTCTAAGCGCTAAGCACTTCAATTAAAGTCGTTTTAACAATTTTGAAAAGTAGGAACGCCTCATTCCGTCTGATCGGTGTGCATATCAGAAACGGTTAAATACCGTCCCGACAGGCAATTTTACAGCGGCCCCTGTGTTGTTTTCTCCCAGGGGCCGTTTTCGTTAGTGCCCATCCATAAATGACCAATTTGCCCGATATCGGCGTTGCCCGAAAAATTTTATCCTCGGAATATCAACCATATGCCTGTGGTAAAATTTTTCGGGCGCCTTGACCTCGACCAAATTTTCCTATTTCTGGATGAACACTAATTCGTGCCCATCCAGAAATGGCCGATTTGCCCGATATCGACGTTTCTGTTTTCCCTTCTCGGAACTCAAGAATAACCAAAGCCCTCGGTACCCAGGTAGGCAAAAATCGTAGCGAAGCAATCAACACCTTTGTATGTTATGGCATGTGCGATTATGGGATGCTATCCTGGCCCCTTACCCCCTTGTATTTATCAACATAGCTGCTATGATTTTATAACATACAGATTTGTCAGGATGGATCATCAACGAGGAAAGATGATGCTCAGAAAACCGACCTATGAGGAACTACTGAAAAAAGTCAAGCTGTTGGAAGCGGAAAAACGTGCTTGGATGAAAGACGCGACTGCTCGGGAAAGGGATTTCGGATTTGCGGACATGGTATCGGTGGGGCAACATAAAAATCATTCTGAGGAAGCAAGCAGTCTCGGGGCCATCATCAATGTCGAAAAACTTCAGTCGATCATGGACGACTTCCACTTCTTGACCGGCATGGTAACCGCCATTCTCGATATGAATGGCACGGTCATCGAAGCAACCGGTTGGCAGGATATCTGCACTAAATTCCACCGAATCCATCCAAAAACCGCGCAGAACTGCACCGAAAGTGATCTCTATCTCACCGAAAACATTAAACCTGGCGAGTACATCGAATACCGGTGCAAAAACGGCCTGTGGGACGTCGCCACACCGCTGTATATTGGAAACAGACATTTGGGCAACATATACACCGGGCAGTTTTTCTACGATGACGATTCGGTGGATGAAAAGCGGTTTATCCAACAGGCCGAAGCATACGGGTTCAACAAAGAGGCCTACCTGGACGCCTTTCACCGTATTCCCAGATACAGCAGGGAAACCATCCGTCATTTGATGCATTTTTTAGTCAAATTCACGTCCTATATATCAACCGTCAGCTATGCGAATATGAAGTTGGAAATGGAAATTCATGAGCGCAAGCTGGCCGAAGCGGCGCTACAGGAAAGCGATGACCGCCTGCGTTCATTGATCAATGCATTGCCTGATTTGGTCTGGTTGAAAGATATCGATGGCGTCTATTTGGCTTGCAATGCGCGATTCGAAAAATTTTTCGGCGCAAAAGAGGAAGCTATCGTAGGAAAAACAGACTACGATTTCAAAGCTAAGGATTTGGCTGATTTTTTTCGTTTACATGACAAAGCTGCGATAGAGAAGGGCGGGCCGAACATCAATGAAGAGGAGATCACCTTTGCTGAAGATGGCCATCGTGAGATTCTGGAAACGATTAAAACCCCCATGTATTCAATCGATGGACGTGTGGTCGGTGTGTTGGGTATCGGGCGTGATATCACCGATCGTAAAGCGTTTACAAAAGCCCTGCGGGAAAGCGAGTCTTGCTATCGTGAGCTGTTTAACAATATCGAAAGTGGCGTGGCGATTTACGAGGTCATCGACTGCGGGAAAGACTTCATTTTTAAAGATTTCAATCGCGCGGGCGAGCGTATCGATGGCGACCGGAGGGAAGACCTCGTTGGAAAATCCATTTTCGATGTCCGCCCGGGAATCGACCGTTTCGGTCTTGTAGACGTTTTTCGAAGGGTTTGGAAAACCGGGATTCCGGAAGACTTTCCGGCAAAGATATACGAAGATGAACGGTTGAAGAAGTGGTATGAAAATTTTGTGTACCGTCTGCCGACCGGGGAAATTGTAGCGGTATTCGACGACGTCACCGAGCGAAAAAAAGCCGATATCGAACTTCGTGAATCCGAGGAAAAATTCCGCAACTTCACCGAACAATCCTTTGTCGGATTCTACATCATTCAGGATGGCCTATTCAAATATGTCAATCCGAAATTGGCCGAGATTTTTGGTTATTCGGTCCAGGAATGCCTGAACGGTATGCATTTCAGTAAGACCGTTTACGAAGAAGATTTGGCTTTCGTCCAAGAACACATCCGCAAGCGAATGGCGGGCGAAGCCGACACCGCCCAATATACCTTCCGAGGCGTTCAAAAGCGTGGCGACATCATCCATGTATCCGTTTACGGATCTTCGTTGATTTACGAGGGAAAATTGGCGGCTATTGGCACCATGCTGGATATCACCAAAGAGTTAGAACTGGAAAAGCGCATGGCGCATGCCCAACGCATGGAGGCCATCGGATCGCTGGCCGGTGGCATCGCCCACGACTTCAACAATATTTTATTCCCAATCATCGGATTGTCCGAGATGCTCATCGAGGATCTTACCCCTGGCAGTCCCGAACATGAAAAAGCCCAACAGGTTTTCAACGCCGGCAATCGGGGCAGCGACTTGGTCAAGCAGATTCTTACCTTCAGCCGTCAATCCGAACACAAAAAGATGCCGATCCGCATCCAGCAGATACTGAAAGAGGTGATGAAGCTGGTTCGCTCGACGCTTCCTTCGAACATCAACATCATACAGGACATCCAAAACGATTGCAGCCTGGTGCAAGCCGATCCCACCCAAGTCCACCAGGTCGCGATGAACCTGATCACCAACGCCTATCACGCCGTCGAACCGAAAAGTGGGGAAATCATTGTTCGGTTGGGGGAAGTCGAGATCGGTTTTGGCCAACTGCCTGAAAGCGTCCTTTTACCCGGCAGGTATGCCCTATTGTCCGTTTCCGATACGGGGATCGGCATCGATGCTGCCGTTAAGGATAAAATCTTCGAACCGTATTTCACAACCAAGGCGCCAGGCAAGGGGACCGGTCTTGGTTTGGCTGTTGTCTATGGAATTGTCAGGGAGCATCACGGCGACATCAAGGTGTACAGCGAATTTGGAACCGGTACGACGTTCAATGTATATTTGCCCATCATGGCGCAAACGGCAAAAACAGAATCGATTGCAAGGCAGGAAACACTTCCCGTCGGCCATGAGCGAATCCTTTTGGTTGACGATGAAGCGGCCATCGCAAGGCTTGAAAAGGAGATGCTCGAACGACTAGGCTACCGGGTGACCATGTGCGTGAACAGCGTGGATGCGTTGGACGTGTTCAAATCCAAACCCGACGCATTTGACTTAGTCGTTTCCGACATGACCATGCCAAAAATGACAGGCGATCGATTGGCTTTCGAACTGATCGCAATCCGGCCGACCATCCCCATCCTCATTTGCACCGGTTTCAGTGAGCGAATCAACAAAGATACGGCTGAAGTCATTGGCGTTAAAGGGGTCCTCACGAAACCGATCGACAAGGCGAAGATGGCTAGAATGGTACGGAAAGTACTGGATGAACACAAAATTACCGATCAAGGATAATTATCCTATAAGGTATTTCCCCTTTCTTTTTGAGTGTTAAGCAGTGGCCGTCTGACGCAAGTTCTTAATGTCTCGCAACGGTGGCGCACCAAACAACCGGCTGTATTCACGACTGAACTGTGAAGGGCTCTCATAACCCACCTCGAATGTCGCCGCTAACGCATCCAGGTTCTGGGTAAGCATCAACCGTCTGGCCTCATTTAAACGCAATCTTTTCTGGAATTGCAGTGGCGTCATGGCTGTCATTACCTTGAATTGGTTATGAAATGCCGACCTGCTCATGCCGGCGTGAGCAGCCAGTTCGTTGATGCGAAGGGGCCGGGTATAATTATTTTTCAACCAGTCGATAGCTCTTGAGATCTGATGGCTGTGACTGCCTGCAGCCACGATCTGTTGAAGGCGCGGACCTTGATTCGTCAGAAGCAGATGGAAAAAAATCTCCCGTTTAACCAGTGGGGCGAGAATCTTGATATTCTCATTTTCGTCGAGCAAATCCATCAACCGCTGGAAGGTGGTGAGCAAGGGGAGCGAAAGTTTGCCCACAGCCATTCCTTTTTGAACCTGCTGGGGACGGGCTAATGGGAGGCCGCTGTCTACGATAAGCTGGGATATCTCCTGCAGATCAAGCGCCAATATCAACCCCTGGTAAGGCTTTTCTTTAGTCGCCTCGATGATGTTTGCCACCACATGCAAATCCACAGATGAAATCAGGAAGCGGGTCGCGTCATACACATAGGTCTCCTCTCCAGCCCTTTCAAGGTAGTACTATGACTTTTTTCTTTCAGCAAGAATCCTTGCGGTTGAGACATGTGGTTTATTTTTCATTGAAATCCGTTTGGGTCGGGGCTTCTTAGGGCCTCGAGGGTGCTTTTGGTACTTCGATAATTTCACGTTGCCAGATAGTTACTTTAGTAACTGAACCAGGTCTTCTGTTGGCATATCCCGAAAAAAGACCCAATGCTCAACGTCGATGACGATCATCATTCCTTGGTAAACGACTTCGATTTCATTGGCCACATAATAGCCCGATACATTTTGATCTCTGAAATCGACACCATGCACACTACCCAGGGCGGCTTTTACAACGGACATGCTAATATAGGCGACCAAAGCAACGAAAAAACCGAAAAGAGCGGCGCGAGGATAGCCCAGTGTGTTGATTTCAGAGTTTAAATATTCCGCAAGACGTTGACAGGCGGTTTCGATGGTCCAACGACCCCGATACAACCGCGCGACTGTCTTTGCGTTCGCTGCGCTCTTAGACAGATTTGTGATTATGAAAAGTTCGCTATCCCCATCACGGGTTTCACCCTTCAGCTTCACGCGAATCCGCCGGAATGTGTGATCTTTGCCGGCTTCATCACGAACTATGATGGGTTGCTCATATACTATTCCAGTCTCAATTTTACCGATATATTTTTCCTTTCCGATTAACTCGAAAGGATAATTTCCATGCTCACGGATAATGAACCACGCATGCCGCTTATCGATGCCGCAGGTGAATTCAACCACGCAGAAATTGCGATCGGCAATCCAGACATCATCGACAACATTGGTTTCAAGCACCATTTTCAAAAATGAGCGCTCTTGGGCATGGCCGTCTTCGCAAGGAAACACATCGATAGGCAGGTGCAACATCGGATCATACACAACCAATGATTTTCACGGAAGCGGACCTGCGGCGATGGATCGCAACTCCTTGATCCGTTTGTGGCTTTTTTCGATACAGTTGCCATCAAGCAGTTTGATTCGTTTGCCAGGCAAAGGGGAGCCCTGTTTTCCCAACAGTTTTTGGATAATTGGTTCCACCTGCTCGGCGGCATATCGAACCAAAGCTGCCGATGTTTCTGGTTCGATGCCGTTCAACTTGTTGTAAACCGATGTGATGGAAACGCCAATATCCTTTGCAGAGGCCTGGAAGGCTGTGTGAACCGTTCGTTGGCTGCCTTGAACGACTTGGCTCATAAGGTCAAAGAGCGTTGAAAACAAAAGCTGCCTTGTATATTGTTTCTGTGCAGTGGTATCGAACCATTCATCAAGTTGGTCAGGATTCAGCACCCGCTCCAGCATACCGCGAGCTATAACAGAAATCGGAGAATTTTCGATGAACGGCGAAAAAACAGGACTCAACATGATGTCACCTCCCAAAAGATACAGTTTTTCTTTTTTACTGTATCTTTTGGAGATGGGTTTGCCCAGATTTATTTTTAATAAGTTCATTTAGTTATGGATAGTCCTATAGTACTACCTTGAAAGGGCTGGCAGCTAGACTTAATGAATTACCAGTGCGGACAATATCAAGGTAGACACAAGATATTGGTACCCGCTCAGGGGTAATCATTAACCACCAATCCACAGGAGCCACAATGATTGAAATCACCAAATGGGTGCTCACCATCGCTTTGCTTCTTTGCCTTTTCAACATGTCCGGCGTTGCTGCTGCGGCTGAAAAATCCGGTCCACTCGTCACGGTGCCCCACGTGGATCTGAACCGCTACCTGGGCACGTGGTACGAGATCGCCAGTTTTCCAGCCTGGTTCCAAAGGGGCTGTACCGGATCCACCGCCGAGTATGCCTTGCTGCCCGACGGCCGCATCCGGGTGATCAACCGCTGTTTTAAAAACAGCCTCGACGGCCCGTTGAAGGAATCGACTGGAAAGGCCGAAGTGGTGGACGCGGCCAACAATGCCAAATTAAAGGTCTGGTTCTTCTGGCCCTTCAAAGGCGACTACTGGATCATCGACCTGGATCCGGATTACCGGTGGGCCGTCGTGGGGGTGCCGTCACGCAAATACCTGTGGGTCCTCAGTCGAACGCCAACACTGGCCGAAGCCGTATACCAGGGAATACTTGGGCGCTTGGTCGATCAGGGCTATGATCCGGCGAAGCTCAATCTGACGCCGCAGCCGGAGTGAGAACAGAAAGGATTAGAAGGGTCGAGGTGGTAGTAGATGAACGCCAAACATGGAATACCGACCCTAAGCCCTGAACCCAGAACCTCAAACCTTGCCTCCCCCCACCGAAAGAAAGCCCCATGCAATCTTTCATGAATCAACTACTGTTCACCATCTCTGTGCTGTGTTCGCTGTTTTCTTATGCTCGCATCGTTTTTTTTTCGAATGGGTCTTTTGGCAATCGATCCAAATTTTAGCTGTTTTGGAAAGTTTCATGGAGTTCCTCCTTGGGTTGAGGGACTATTGATAGGGTGGCACCCAAGGCAATCCTATGGTATCCAATTGATATTTTTACTCATTTTGATTGATTTCAAGCTTAATAGCCGAGTCGACTATAACTTTTTTGCATAGTCAGCAGAATTGATACCGGCGACACACCCTTCACCAACAGCTTTGGTCACCTGCCAGGGTGGGCCACAAATGTCACCTGCGGCGAAAATGCCGGGAACATTTGTGCGCTGGGTCTTGTCGGCATGGATGAATCGCATCGTATCGTCCAGTACCACACCCAGTGATGTGGCCAATTCCATAAGCCTTTTTGCGCCCAACTCGATAAAGAAACCTGACGTGAGGAGGGTGGTTCCGTCATCGAGAACGATCGCATTGAGCTCGTCCTTACCGGAAAATTCCTTTACCTTGGCACCTCGGTGCACCACCACCTGGCTGTTATCGAGTTTTGCCAGCAACGCCTCTGAGACCTTTAGATCATCGCAAATCAGATGCACTTTCCCAGCAATCTCGGCCAAGGTCAGTGCGCCGTCGGCAGCGGCACTTTCACCGCCCACCACTGCCACCTCCTCGCCGCGGTAAAAATTACCGTCGCAGTCGACACAGTAACTGATGCTTTTGCCGACAAGCTCTTTTTCGCCTTTGACCCGCAGCTTGTTCCGAGCGGTGCCGGTGGCCAAAATTAGGGCTTTGGATACGAGTCGATTACCGCCTTCGGTTTCAAGCTGGAACAGACTGTCATCTGCAGTGATCTTTAGAATATCTTCATCCATGAACTGGCTACCGAAGTTTTTCGCCTGCCGTCGGCCGGTTACCAGCATCGTCTTGCCAGTGGCATTGAACAAACTCACCATATTCTCCACGTGCGCCCGAAACAGACTACTCTTGTGTTCCTTTCCCAGCACCGACACCTTTTTACGGGATGCATGGATAGCCGCCTGAAGACCTGCAGTTCCAGTACCCACTACCACCACCTCGTAAGAATCATTTTTCTTCATAATCTTCTCCTCTAAACCACCCGGCACTACAAAACATCAATGTTCATCCCGTTGCCGCGATGGCATCATTTTTTCCTATTTATTGAAAATGATCACCTCCATCAATAGGACTCCAGAATTCAATACGGGTTCCTTCCGGATCGAAAAGATAAAACACCTCGGCGCCCATAACCTGAGAGCGAATTTCCGTCGGTGACAGTCCGTCCGTGACTAAAACGCGACGAGCCGCTTGGAGATCGTCGATTTGAAATGACAGGGTGATGCCTTTTCCATCAGCACTTGCTATCGTTGCCCTGGATTGATCCGCGACGCTGAAAAAAGCTGTCCGGGTCAAACGAAATTCAACAAACCAATCGCATTGAAAAGCAATCTCAAACCCGAGATGGTCGCGATAAAAGGCCACCGTCTCCTTCCAGAGTCTGGCGTATAGAATCGTGTTGGTTCTATTTATGGCTGCATGTAACGGCATTGGTCAATCCCCTCGGATCATAACCAGCAACATCTTGAATTTTTCCGTGGCCTGAAGCGCGTGGGAGATATTGGCCGGCATGATCAGCATCTCGCCTGCACTCACGGTTTGTGGTTGCCCACCGATGGTAATCTCCGCTTTTCCGTCCAGAATATGGACCACGGCGTCAAAGGGGGCCGTGTGTTCACTGAGCCCCTGTCCTTGGTCGAAGGCAAACAAGGTGATGTTCCCGATTTCTTTTTTGATCAGCGTTTTGCTCACCACGGCGCCGGCGGCGTATTCGATGTGGCTTTCCAGGTTAAACGCTATGCCTTTGGGTGCATTGGCTTGTTCATTCATATTGTCCTCCTTGCTTTTACCCGGTCGGGGTAACGCGATAGCAACATACCGGCCACACTGCTGACTATGGTTGGCGATCCCCAACCGGGCTTGATTCGCTATGTTTTCTCGTATGCTTGTCAAAAACTAATCACTGCAAATAGATATTTCCAAGTTCGGACAGTATTTTGTGAAAGCGCTCATGCTTTTCAACTCCAATTTTTTCCGCTTCAATTCGATCGAATCCAAGCTTCATTTCAACCAAATCGTTTGCCGGTAAATGGTTTCTTGCCAGGCGAAAAAGCACGCTGTTCTCTTTGTCGATATGAAAATCCAGCAATTCAGTGTAATCATCCGCATGACGTTTGAATTCTCGCGCGCTGCTGCTATCCCCGTTTCGATATCGGGACAGCGCATCTTTCATTTTGGCCACCAAATCACGTCCTTGTTGATGCTCCTTGAGCATGACGCCGACCGGGCCTCCTTCGCGGCTGATGCCCACCCGCTCCAGGGCGGGAAAAAGCAGCGTCTCCTCCTTGCCATGGTGGCACCGGTCAACAAAGGTGCTGAAGAAATCGAACAATTGCTCCACATGATCGGTATTGGATATCTTGCCGGTTTCTTCAATGCACCGACCTATCGTTTTCAGGACGGCAAGGGCCTGTCTGACTGCTTCATGTTCAATGATGAGTTCGTCTATGGCTTCCATCGAATGTCTCCTTTTGAATTGTTTGCTATTTAAATCATATGTAATGGTTTTTTATTAAATCGGTTGTTCCTTGGCGATGGAATCAAGCGGGACTTCGCGGTTAATTCCCTTTTTTTGATACGACCAACCCGTGATCAGTCCGATGACAAAATAGGCCAAGGCACCGACGCCCACCAGGAAGACCGTGTCGCCGATCATTCTCAACCAGCGCAGGGTTTCCATGACAGGCTGTTGCAGGAATTCAGCGCTGCGGGCATACCACAGCCCGTGTTCGATACTGGCCCAGGTCTGCATCAGGCCGATGGGCAAAAGGCTCAGGCCGATCATCAGCACCAGGCCGCCGTTCATGGACCAGAAGGCCAGGCGCAGCGGCCCTTCGCGCCACACACCGTATGGGTAGAACCTCCTCAGGACCAGCAGCGTCAACCCGAGGGCCAGCAGGCCGTAGACGCCGAACAGGGCCGCATGGGCGTGGACCGGCGTGGTGTTCAGACCCTGCATGTAATACAGGGCGATGGGCGGATTGATCAGGAAACCGAACACCCCGGCACCGACCAGGTTCCAGAAGGCCACCCCCATGAAGAACCGTATGGGCCAGCGGTATTTCTCCATCCAGTCCACCAGACGGGACGTCGAATAGGTTTCCCAGGCCTCGAAGCCGATCAGCGCCAGCGGCACCACCTCCAAGGCGCTGAAAGTCGCGCCCACGGCCATGATGGAGATGGGCGTGCCGCTGAAATAGAGGTGATGAAAGGTGCCCGGGATGCCGCCGAAGAGATAGATCGCCGACGAAAAAAGCACGGCACGCGTGGCGCTCAGGGACCGGACCAGACCCAGTCGCGTGAAGATGAAAGCAAGGGCGGCGGTGGCGAATACTTCGAAAAAGCCTTCTACCCACAGGTGAACCACCCACCAGCGCCAGTATTCCATAATGGTCAAATGGGTCTTGGCGCCGTAAAAGAACCCCGCCCCGTAAAACAGGCCGATGGCCGCCGACGAACCGGCGAACAGCAGCACCAGCTGGCGTCGATGCCCTGGTGCTTTCAAGGCCGGCCACAATCCACGCAGCATCAAGGTCAGCCAGAGCAAAAGCCCGACGAAGAGCAGAATCTGCCAAAACCGGCCCAGGTCCACATACTCGTAGCCCTGAAGACCGAACCAGAAACCGCTATCGAGACTGAATACCTGCTGAATGGAGAGCCACTCGCCGGCCAGCGAACCGGCCACCACCAGGAGCAGCGCACCGAACAAGACGTTCACCCCGAGCCGCTGGAACATAGGCTCCTTTCCCCCCACGGCCGGCGCCAGGAACAGACCGGTGGCCAGAAAAGCCGTGGCGATCCAGAACACAGCCAGCTGGATGTGCCAGGTGCGCGACACCGCATAGGGAATGATTTTGGCCAGAGGAATGCCGAAGAAGCTGTTTCCCTCCACTGTATAGTGAGCCGTCAATCCTCCCAGCAGGACCTGCACCACGAAAAGGGCGATCACGGTGAAGGCATATTTTGTCGCCGCCCGCATGGATGGGGTGATTTCGATCCGGTCCAGGGGGTCGGTTTTGGCCGGGGAAGGCGGTGATTCCTGCCTGTCCCAGAACAGCTTGTACCAGACCAATGCACCCACGCCGGCCAGGAGCAGCGCGATGCTCACCAGGGACCAGACCAGACTGGCAGGGGTGGCCCGGTTGCCCACCAGGGGCTCGTGAGGCCAATTGTTGGTATAGGTGACGATCGTGCCGGCCCGCTGGGTCGTGGCGGCCCAGGCGGTCCAGAAGAAAAAGCCGCTGATGGCCGTTCGGCGGCTTTTTTCAGGAAGGGCGGGCGTCTGCAACGCATAGGCGTCGCGCAGTGTCGACAATGACGGGTCGTCACCGAACAACGCCTGATAGTGCGCCGCGGTTTTTGCAATCGCAGCGGCTCGCGCCGTGGATACGGTCAGGATGCCGGTTTGCGGATCAAAAGTGTTGCGGCGCATTTCAGACCGCACCCGCTGGCCGATCTCCGCCTGCCGGCTGTCGGACAGCGCTGCAAATCGGTTGCCATAGGCTTGCTCGCTCAGCAGATCGCGTAATGCCACGGCTTCGCGGTGCAGCCAGTCTGCCGACCAGTCCGGCGCCTGATAGGCGCCGTGGCCCCAGATCGACCCCACCTGCTGGCCGCCCATACTCTGCCAGGCCTGCTGGCCTTTGAGAATATCGGCTTTGGTCATCAATATCTCACCGGCCGGGGTTGCCACCGTCAAGGGGATGGGCGGCACCTGCCGATACAATTCGTGACCGAACCATCCCAGAATCATCAAGGTGGTGAGTATGACCGTGCCCAGTAGAATCCAGAGTCGTTTGGTATTGTTCATGGCCCCTCCTTTCGCAAAGGATTGCATGGGTTGATTTCAATCTTTTGATCAAGGAGGGAGCAAGCGGCGTACCAAAATTAAAATATCACATTTTCAATATGTTATTATTAATGTTGTTTGATCTACAACATCCGATAGGTTGTAAATTGATGAACAATGTTGTATAAGATACAACATGAACATGCTCGAACCATTGGTTTCCATTGCCTTGGATCTGACGGTGGCAATGACTGCCAGGGATCGCTACGACAGGCTCCTGGCCGCCGTCGGTAAGGTGCTGCCCTACGATGCGGCCGCGTTGCTGCGGGTCGAAGGCGATCTGCTGGTCCCGCTCGCCGCGCGGGGACTGCTGCCGGACGCCATGGGCCGGCAATATGCGCGCAGCAGCCATCCGCGTCTGGCCATTATCTGCGATGCCCATGAACCGATGCGCTTCGCGGCGGACAACCCGCTGCCCGATCCGTTCGACGGCCTCCTGGCCGGCAACGTGGACGCCTTGAGCCATATTCACGCCTGTCTGGGCTGTCCCCTACGTATCGAGAACACGCTGATTGGGGTCCTAACAGCGGACGCCCTGGATCCCCACGCGTTTGATCACATCGACCCGCGATTTCTCGAGGCCATAGCCGCCCTGGCCGGCGCCGGGATGCAGACGGCCCACCTGATCGATGCCCTGGAAAAGAGCGCCGAACGCAAAGGACAGATCGCCAGCGACCTGATGCATGACATCCACCTGCGCCAGGGCACCCAAATATTGGGAGACAGTTCGGTCATGGTGCATCTGCGCCGGGAGATCGAGCTGGTTGCCCGCTCCGACTTCACCGTGCTGGTGCTGGGTGACACCGGCGTCGGCAAGGAACTCGTGGCCCGCGCCATTCACGCCTCCTCAAACCGTCGGGACGACCCTCTGCTTTACCTGAACTGCGCCGCCCTGCCCGAAACCCTGGCGGAAAGCGAATTGTTCGGACACACCAAAGGCGCCTTCACGGGGGCCAATCGGGATCGGGCCGGCAAGTTCGAGCTGGCCGACAACGGCACCCTTTTTCTCGATGAAATCGGCGAGCTGCCCCTCTCCATTCAGCCGAAGCTGCTCAGAGCCATTCAAGAAGGCGAAATCCAACGCGTGGGATCGGATAGGACCCTGCATGTCAATGTGCGCCTGCTGGCCGCCACCAACCGGGACCTTGAGAGAGAGGTCGCCGACAAACGATTTCGGGCTGATTTGTATCACCGGTTGAACGTTTATCCGATTAAGGTACCGTCCCTCGACAAACGCAAAGCGGATATTCCGCTTCTGACCGGCCATTTCTGCGAACGTATCCAGCGCAGGCTCGGCGTGGGCGCCGTCCGCATCAGCCCTGAGGCCTACGAAGCCATGGCCAGCTATTATTGGCCAGGGAACGTCAGGGAATTGGAAAATGTGATTTCAAGGGCGGTATTGAAGGCCTCCGGCGAATTGCAGCGGGGCGAAACGGTCATCATCCATCCCGCCCATCTGGGCGGTGATCTGATGCCGGCTGGGCCTGCCGTGGATGACGCGGTGGTCTATCGAAACGGTGGAAAGATCGCGAGCCTTTCCCTCAATACCGAGGTTGAGAATTTCAAGCGAAGGCTTATTCAGCGGGCGATCGAGCAAAACGGAGGCAACGTGGCTGCTGCCGCCAGGGATTTGGACCTCAATCGGAGCAATCTTTACAACTTGGCCAAACGGTTGGGCGTGCTCGACCGGCGGGGTGAACGATAGCTAATCGCAGGAACTGTGGGTGATCGCCTTTTCCGGGCAAACCCCGACACAAGTGCAGCATTCGATGCAATCCTCGATCCTCGCAGCCACGGCCTTGCCATCCTCGATGTCGTAGACTTCCCCTGGGCAGGATCCCGCGCATTCACCGTGCCCGATGCACTTGTCATAATCGACGCTGATGGTTACGGTATCGTTTTTCCATGTTTTGGTTGACACGGGTTTGCTCCTTTTGCGTAAATAAATTGCCGGTCTCCATCTCATTTTGGCGATGAAGGCCTGCATTTAATGAGGAATCCTTTTTTATTGTTTGCCGAAAATCTTTTCTGGTTTTGTCGTATCCCCGTTGGCTTTGACATAAGTCAATCACGCGGGGTTTTATTTATATTAAACGGCTTATTCCAATCATAGCAAACCTTTTAAAAATTGAAGCTTGTACCATCATTTGATAAAAATGTTTTTTAATGAGGAGGGGCAAACATGAGAGCACATTATTTTCAACATGTTCCATTCGAAGGTTTAGGTAGTATCGCGCCTTGGCTCGAAAATTCCGGGTATACCATTACCCGGACCCAATTTTATAAATCGTGGTCGCTCCCGGATCCAGCCACAATAGATTTTTTAATCGTGATGGGCGGCCCCAAGAGCGTTAATGATGAGGATGCGTACCCCTGGCTCGCTGAAGAAAAACGGTTCATTCACAGCTTTATGATGTCCGGCAAACCGGTTTTGGGGATCTGTTTGGGTGCTCAGCTCATCGCCAGTGCCATGGGGGCAAAGGTTTATCCGAACCCCCTCAAAGAGATCGGGTGGTTCCCGATACACGGAACTGCTGCGGCTGGCAAAAAAACATTTAATTTTCCCGAAACGATAACAGTGTTCCATTGGCACGGAGAAACATATGATCTGCCAGCTGGCGGCATCAGAATCGCATCAAGTGCTGTCTGCGAAAATCAGGCCTTTCAGGTTGGACGAAACGTTATCGGATTGCAATTCCATCTTGAAACTACACCGGCATCGGCACATGAGATTGTCAGACACTGCCAAGACGAACTGCAGCCGGCTGAGTACATTCAGCCGGCTGCGACGATTCTTTCAGCCTCTTCGGAGCAGTACCAGGTCATCAACAGACAAATGAAGGATGTGCTTTCCTTTTTAACGACGGCTAAAGCTGAATAGAAAACCAGTAAAAGCAATTGACTGGTCGCCCGCCTGGCCGCCTGTTTGTTTTAGAGAAACGGTGTTTTTGCGGCGGCGTTATTTATCTGTTTTAATGTTAAATTGTTGCCGCGTTTGCACAATAACGGGAAAAATTAGCTTTGCTTAAAAACGTATTTGGCGTAAATTTTGAGTTAAGTCATTGATGTCGTTTTGCGTCTAATTGTTTTTATCATGCCCTAAATAGTCGCGCCAATCCGACGCTGTTGGAACAACCTCTTGGATAAAATGGAAAAAACATTATCGATCGTGGATTACCTAACGAAATCAGATGTATTTAAAGGATTGGCGGAAGACCAGTACGATCGAATAATCAATTTGGGAGTTAACAAACAGCTGCCTCCGCACCATTTTCTTTTTCATCAGAGTGACCCCGCATCTCAATGCTAGATGGTGACCCAAAGCCAGCTCAAACTGACAAAGCTCAACGAAAATGGAAAGACCGTGACGATTCGTTATGTGGGAAGCGGAGAATTGACCGCTGCGGTTGCGGTTATAAAAAATGGGGTCTATCCGGTTACCGCGGAATCCGTCCAAGAGACCAAAGTTGTCGGTTGGAGTCAACCAACAATGATGGAATTGATGCGCCGATTCCCGGAGATTGCGATAAACCTGTTGGGTGTTATTTTATCCAGGATTGAAGATATCCAGCAGCGCTATCTCGAAATCTGTACCGAACAGGTCGATCAGCGAATTGCCCGTTCGCTGCTAAGGCTAATGCGCTGGAAAGGGAATAAAAATGAAAAGGGCGTCTTGATCGACATCCCGTTAAGTCGTCAAAGCCTTGCTGATTATTCCGGGACCACCCTCTACACCGTCAGCCGAACCCTGAGCGCCTGGGAAAAAAAGGGGTGGGTCGAAACCGGACGGGAAAGAATTATCGTTACTGATCCTCACGCCTTGGTTGCCTTTGCCGAATAAAAGATCTTTTAATCCAATCGCCTTATCGAAAAAAATTCTTCTGTTTGCGCCAGCGCAAAGACATGCGTCCAAAATCCGGATAGGTTCAACCTATAATGGCACGTGAATCGACGACAACAGTTAATCGAGATCCGTTCCGCTGCCCAAAGGGAGGTCGTCATGTCCCCAGAATCCTTGTTGGTAGCATTATCGACAGTCGGTCCAGTCATCGGATCCGCCATCGGTGTTTGGAAAAAGCCGACCATGCATTACATTCACAGCATGCTCTATTTTGCTGCGGGGATTATGCTGTCCATCTCTTTTGTGGATTTGATCCCCGAGAGCATCCACCTTGGTTCCAAATTGATATGTCTGGTTGGATTGATGATGGGTGCTTTGATGATGGGCACTATCGACCGACTGTTTCCGCACGTTCATGAATGCGCCGTATGCGGCGAAGAAGTTTGTCATTTAGGTCGTACAGCCAACTTTCTTATCCTGGCTATTTTTCTGCACAATTTCCCGGAAGGGATGGCAATCGCCGTGGGTGCGACAACTGACATCAGCGACTCTTTGGTCATTGCCCTGGGCATCGCGGTACACAATATTCCTGAAGGCGTTTGTACATCTGCGCCATATTATTTTACCTATGGCAATCGATTGAAATCGTTTGTCTTATCATCCTTAAGCGCCCTGCCCATCGCTATTGGCTATATCTTTGCTCGCTACATAGTCGAACAAATTTCAACCTCAACGATGTCATTGCTTGTGGGCTCGACCGCAGGGATGATGATTTACATTAGTGTCAACGAATTGATGCCGGCGGGTCGCGGCCACAAGAAAGGACTGTCAATTACTGCCTTCGCCGGTGGATTTGTGTCAATCATTTTGCTTGGACTCATCATTCGATAGCTTAATGAAGTGGAAATCATAAAGGAACGGTATATCGTGGAAACCTGTGTTTCTGAATCAACAACCATCAAGGAATTGCTGGACCTTTACCCCTTTTTGTTGCCCACATTCATCGATTTGGGCCTGATGTGTGTGGGCTGTCCAGCCGACGCATTTCATGATCTGACCGATGTGGCCAAGGAGTATGGCCTGGATAAGAATGATTTGATCGTTCGTCTGAAAACCGCGATCGACGAAAACAAGAACCAAGAGAAAAATCGTTGATCCGGGCAACGAAAAAACTGGAGGCAATCCAATGAATTCAAAAATACCAGGCAATCTGCTGACCACGGCTATGGCGGTAATGCCGCACACGGACGTGGATCGGGCACTCGACATGGCCCTCTCCCTGGACGTGCCCTTCTGGCCCCAGTTGCCCAACTACAGCTATTATGAAGACATGTACGTGCAGGCCGCCGAGCATTTTCCGGGCATCGTATTGGACATGGAAAAACGCACGTTGCGCTTTTCAGCAGAGAAATTCGCAGAGGAATTGGAAGCGGCACTTGAGAATTTCGACAGTCCGGCCATGTTCGACGTCAGTGAGACCTATTCGGCGGTCTATCACCGCTTTCTGGCACTGGATCTGGCGGACAGGCCCGCGATACGGGGGCAATTGGAAGGCCCAATCAGTTTCGGATTCAACATCCTCGATCAGGATGAGCGGCCTATTATTTTCGACGACACGGTCCGGCCGTTCATGCTGGATTTCATGGCAAGAAGACTGAATGTCCAATTGGCACGGCTCAAGAAGCGCAATTCCAACGCCTTCATGTTTGTGGATGAGCCGGGTCTGCAGTTTTTGTTTTCGGCCATGGCGGGCTACGGCGACCTGAAAGCCAAGGGCGATCTGGATCAGTTTTTCACCCAGGTCGACCGACCACGGGGGATCCATTTATGCGGCAACCCGGATTGGGACTTTCTGTTGAACCTGGACCTGGACGTGCTTTCCTTGGACGTTTACACCAACGCCGAAATCTTTGCGTCCTATGCAAAATCCATCAAAAAATTCCTGGATCGGGGCGGCGTGTTGGTCTGGGGGATCGTTCCCACGGGAGTCGAGGCTTTCCAGAAAGAAGACATGCCCTCCATGCTGGGACGCCTGGAAACGGTCTGGCAAATCTTGTGGAACAAGGGAATCGACAGGGACCGAATGATTGCCGGCAGCATGCTGTCCCCTGCCACCTGCTGCCTGGTCAACCCGGACAAAGAGCTTACCGTGGAACGCGCCTTCGCCATGGTCAACCGCATGGCCGGGCAATTGCGGGATAAGTATCTGGCCTGATCCGATGGGCCGCCGTTTATCGTGCATCCGGCACGGTGAACGCTATATGCCCATAGCGATCGACAATGGAGAACGATCAATGAATTCAAGCAACCTTCGAGAATGTGCGCCGGTCGAAATTTCCGACAATGACGTGATGGCCGCCATGAAGTCCATGCAAGGGTATATCGACATCACCCCGGCCGACTTCCGGGAGGTCTACCGCCTGGCCTATGCTCTAGCTAAAGAGCGAATGATGACGGCCTTTAAAGCCGCCGACATCATGAGCACCCCGGTGCACGCGGTCCGGATCGACACCGACCTGGTCACGACCGCCACCCTTTTGGCGGAAAAGGGCATATCGGGAGCTCCGGTAACGGATGCCACCGGCCGAATCGTCGGTGTGATCTCTGAAAAGGATTTTTTCCGGCAAATGGGAGCAAGCCAGGGCGAGTCGTTCATGGCCGTGGTCGCCCACTGCCTGAAAAACAAGGGGTGCGCGGCTACACCGATGAAAAACCGCGCCGCCGGCGACATCATGACCGCCCCAGCCGTATCGGCCGATGCCGACATCACCATCGGAGCGATATCGACGATGCTGATGGAAAAGAACATCAATCGTCTTCCGATTGTAGAGAAGGACGGACACCTTGTTGGCATCGTGACCCGCTCGGATTTGGTCAACGCGTTCTGCATGCTGGGCTGAAAGGGATTGGATATGAATTACATTAAAAAAATGCTGGGGCATACCCAAAGCCCGCCACGTGTGGCCATGGCTGAAATCCTCTGGTCCTGGATTGGGAGCTTTATGGGCATTGCCGTGGTCGGCCTGATTCATTTTAAACTGTTGGACCGGACTGCTCTGGTCATGATCATCGGCTCTTTCGGTGCCTCGGCCGTACTCGTTTACGGAGCCATCCGGAGCCCGTTGGCCCAGCCGCGCAATTTGATCGGCGGCCATATGCTCTCGGCCGCAATCGGTGTCACGGCCTTTCAACTCATGGGTAGCCTGCCATGGCTGTCGGCAGCCCTGGCCGTTTCAACCGCCATCGCCGTCATGCATCTCACCCGGACGCTGCACCCGCCAGGTGGAGCCACGGCCCTGATCGCGGTCATTGGCGGCGATGCCGTGCACCAGTTGGGGTACCTTTACATCCTTATACCTGCCGGTCTGGGGGCGGTGGTCATGCTGATTGTCGCCCTGTTGGTCAATAACTTGGCGCCAGGCCGACGTTATCCTGAATTTTGGCTTTAAGGCGGGATTGTCCCCAGGCCAAGGAAAGGGAAGAAACGATCATGCAAAAACGTAAAATATTTGAAAATGTCTATTGGTTAGGTAGTGTCCGTCCATAAATTGGTCTTTTCAGCGGCGTGCAGAGAAGTAAAAACGGGGCAACGAAGGGAAGAACTTCTCCAAGGCACTGCAGACTGAAAAAAGCAGGCAAATATGGACATATGCTCTATAAAAGAGCTCCTCTGGGCGCACCTTTCCCCTCGTTATCGATAACCGGCTTTTTCCTGGCTGCGCAGCTAAGCAGCAGCCAATTGCTTTCGCGCGATTGTCAGCAGGTTGGCCGCAACCACTGACGAAAGCACATAACTTTTGAAAGCACGAAAACCTTTCCAGGTGCACCGGGTCAAGCCGAAACTGCGTTTGAGCCAGGATATGCCCGATTCGATCCCGGCGCGGAATTGGCGAAGCTTTTTATACACATAATGACTGCGACACATGTCGGTTTCTTTAAGACCTCGCTTTTTGGCAAAGCAGACATCTCTGATCCCTTTGGCTTTGGCAATGCGCAGATTACCTTTGGATGCAAAGCCACCGTCCAGGGCTACTTTCAGTGGGTAACGTCCATAGACCTGATTCTGGCGGTCCAGCATCTGTTCAACCAGTGTACTGTCTGCGGGATTGCCCTCGAGAATGACACAATCAAGGATAAGGTTCGAGGCTCCCCCGGTCAGGCAAATCTTATGACCATAATGGTTTTCCCGGCGGTCTTTGATGATGATGTCGGTATGGTCTTCGAAAATTGAAAACACCTTTTGGTCGGCCGGCACGCTTTCGCCTTGAATAACCCGGCGGTAAGTCTGGTCGTAGACCTGACGGGCCAGATCACCATAATGTTTAATGGCGTCCAGTAAGCCGAGCAATTCAAAATTAGCGGTGCAGCGTCTGCTTATAATTTCCTCGGCTTTGATCGCGTAGCCGATGGTCTTTTTGGTGACCTTGAGAAGGTCTTTATACGGGGACAGTCGTTGTTTCTCCCCATTGGCGTATTGGATGGCGGTCATCCGCTTTTTCGCACGGCGACGGTGATCCGTGAAAATGATTTTGATTCTGAAGTCATCCCGGAGTTGGGTCAACAACCGCGTAAGCACACGCACTGAGTCGTACAACTGCATGGAATCACATGGCAGGTGGATGTTGCTCTCGACGACGGTACAATCAACCCGGGTCTTTCGGCCTTTTTCAATGTTGTTGTCTTTTGCATATGCCAACAGGTCCAGGGAGATCAGCTCCCAAGTCCCCGGACGGATCCTTTTGATATTTTCATTCAGGGCAGATTTCTTGAAACCCTTATCGAAAATACCAATTCTGCAAAATCGTCTGAGCGATCTGGAGTCAGAGATATGAAATGCCAAATCTTCATAGGTGAAGTTGAAAAGCTTCATCACGATCGCGGCCCGGGTTACCTGCTCGGCGCTCATCCCATTAGCACCGGTTCGGTGACGTTCTACCTTCAGATTACCGTTGAGATCTTGCAGAACATGATCGTAAATGGTAGAAGTATCGTCAAGGATGTTGCTGATCATCTCCAGCTCTATTTCTTTGGGATGACCTGTGGGAAGATCGATCAGCGGCATTTGTTTTTGTTGTTTTTCGCGCATTTTGTGTTGACCCTTTTTCTTGTTTATGTAGTTTTTTTAAGTGTTTGGCAAAATACTTTATACTACACATGGTGAGAAAATTCCAGCACAAAATGCGCTTTTTTTATTTATTCCAGTTACTTATTTTCGTGGATGGACACTAGGTAGCGTCGATTGGGATCGCCGTCTGTTCGATTCCCTTATTCCCCTCCCGGACGGCACGACCTACAACGCCTATCTCGTGCAGGGCAGCCAGAAGACCGCCCTGCTGGATACCGTCGACCCGCCCATGACCGACGAACTGCTGGCACAACTGAGTGATGTGCGTGCCATCGATTTTATTGTCTCACACCATGCCGAGCAAGATCATTCCGGAGCCATTCCGCAGGTGCTGGAGCGCTTTCCAGAGGCCAAAGTGGTTGTCAGCCCCAAGGCCAAGGGGATGCTCATGGATCTGTTGCGCATCCCTGAAACAGCGTTTGTCACGGTATCGGATGGCGAGACCATCTCCCTGGGAGATAAAACTCTGAAGTTCCTTCATACGCCATGGGTGCACTGGCCGGAAACCATGGTGACGTATCTGACGGAAGATAAAATGCTCTTCAGCTGCGATTTTTTCGGCTCCCATATTGCGTCCAGCGACCTGTTCGTCACCGACCAAGGGCGGGTATACGAAGCGGCCAAACGTTATTTCGCTGAAATTATGATGCCCTTTCGTAAGGTGATCGAAAAGAATATCGAAAAACTCAAGGAATACGACGTTCAAATGATCGCTCCCAGCCACGGCCAAATCTATGACCGACCGGCCTGGATCATGGACGCTTACAAAGATTGGGTAATGGGCGTTCCCCACAACCTGGTTGCACTGCCTTTTGTGTCCATGCACGGCAGTACCCGGCAGTTGGTCGACTATTTGGCATCCTGCCTGGTCGAACAAGGGGTTCGGGTCGAGTTGTTCAACCTGGCGGCAGCCGACATCGGAAAGCTCGCCATGGCGCTTGTGGATGCAGCGACGATCGTCGTGGGCGTCCCAACCGTATTGGCCGGACCCCATCCCTTGGCCGCGTATGCGACGCTGCTGGCCAACGCCCTAAGGCCTAAAACCAAGTTTCTTTCCATTGTCGGTTCTTACGGGTGGGGCGGAAAAACCGTCGAAACCCTCGCGGGAATGATCCCCAACCTCAACGTCGAGGTTTTGGATCCCGTGTTGTGTAAGGGCGTTCCCGCCAAAAATGATTTTGAATCTCTGGACAAGTTGGCCGGCATGATCGCTCAAAAGCATAAGGAACACGGGTTTCGATAAAAGCAGAGAAAGTGAGTCTAAGTCGAACACGCACAAATAGATGCAAACCAACACCCCACACAAAGGAGGACGAAAATGTTTTGTTTTCAATGTCAGGAAACGGCCAAAAACACGGGCTGCACGATCAAGGGCGTATGCGGCAAACCCGAGGAGACCGCCGATCTGCAGGATCTGCTCATTTACGTTTGCAAGGGAATTGCGGTCTACGGGGAAGCGTTGAAGGCTAAGGGTACGGTGGACAAAAGTGCCGGACGCTTCATCTGCGAGGCCCTTTTCACCACTATTACCAACGTGGCCTGGGACAACGACGTGATCGTCGACCGGATCAAACAGGCCCTCAAGGTTCGTGATTCGGTCAGGGAAAAGCTTGGCGCCGAAGTTCCCGGCGCACTTCCGGATTGCGCTACCTGGACCACCCCCGACAAACAGGCGATCATTGACAAGGCCTTGTCCGATCCGATGCGCATCACCGCCACTCAGAACGAAGACGTACGGTCCCTGAGAGAACTGTTGATCATCGGCAGCAAGGGTATCGCCGCCTACGCCGATCATGCGGCGATTCTCGGTCATGAAAAGGATGACATATACGGGTTTCTCATGGAAGCCCTGGCATCCACCACCAAGGAACTTTCAACAGATGAGATGGTCGCCATGGTCATGAAGGCCGGCGAAACGGCAGTCAACACCATGGCCCTGCTGGATGAGGCCAATACCAAGGCCTACGGCCATCCGGAAATCACCGAGGTAAACATCGGTGTGGGTAAAAATCCCGGCATCCTGATTTCCGGTCATGACCTGAAAGACATGGAGGAACTGCTCAAACAGACTGAGGGGAAGGGCGTGGATGTCTACACGCATGGCGAAATGCTGCCGGCCAATTACTACCCGGCCTTCAAGAAATATGGCCATTTTATCGGCAACTATGGTGGGTCGTGGTGGCACCAAAACAAGGATTTCGAAACCTTCAATGGCGCGATTGTCCTCACCACCAACTGTCTGATCCCGATCAAGAAGGAAAACACCTATCTGGATCGGCTGTTTACCACCGGTGTGGTCAACTACCCGGGAGTCAAACACATCGCGGGCCGGCCGGCGGGCGGTGCAAAGGATTTTTCCGCTATCGTGGAACGGGCCAAGCAATGCGCACCACCGCAAGAAATCGAGTCCGGTAAGATCGTGGGCGGTTTCGCGCACAACCAAGTTCTGGCTCTGGCCGACAAGGTCATCGACGCCGTCAAATCAGGCGCCATCAAGCGCTTTGTCGTCATGGCGGGGTGCGACGGACGCCAGAAGTCCCGCGGCTACTTTACCGAGGTGGCCGAAAACCTGCCTAAAGATACGGTTATTCTGACCGCCGGTTGCGCCAAATACCGCTATAACAAACTGGCTCTCGGCGATATCGGCGGCATCCCCCGTGTGCTGGATGCCGGCCAGTGTAATGACTCCTATTCCCTGGCGGTAATCGCCCTGAAGCTCAAGGAAGCGTTCGGTTTGAAAGACATCAACGAGCTGCCCGTTTCCTACGACATCGCCTGGTACGAGCAAAAGGCCGTAGCCGTGCTGCTGGCCTTGCTGTTCCTCGGCGTCAAGGGGATTCGGCTGGGACCGACCCTGCCGGGCTTTCTCTCGCCAAATGTGGCCAACGTTCTAGTTGAGAAATTCGATATCAAACCTATCGGTACCGTCGAGGAAGATATCGCCGCCATGATGGCTGGCAAATAGTAACGCGTGGCCTGTGTGTTTGTCCTTCTAATACGAACACGCAGGCCTGCCTTACCTTATACGCAAGAAGCTATCATTTCGGGTCAATCGCTTCCTTAGCTAAAGCGATACGAATTGAATGTCTCTTGGCGCAACTGATTTAGAAAACAAGATGGGGTAGTTGAGACATCCGATATGAAAAAACTCTTTTTCAGGTCTCTTGCTGGGATTTTGATTGTCATTCTAATTTTAGCCGCTGTGGTGCTGGTGCGCCATCGCAAAGCCCAGCTCGCAAACCAGCCCTTACCCTCTCAGCCACCCGTTGCCGTTTTCACCAAGTCCGGACAGTGGGGCCGTTTATCCGTGACGCGGCACTATCTCGGAATCATCGAACCCGAAGCCGAAGCCGTATTGTCGGCTCAGACCACGGGCTATATCACGGCGCTTCACAAGGATGTAGGCGATCGGCTGATAGAAGGCGAAATTGCTGCAGAGATAGACACACGGCTTTCACAGGCAACGAAAAATGCACTGGTTGCTGAACTGTCCGGAGTGCGGCAAGACCTGGCCATCAAACAAACCATCCGTAACCGTCGTCGTGAATTGCTTCGGAACCGGGCCGTCTCACAGGAAATGCTGGACGAAGCAGAACTGGCGACGAGTCTGGCCGAAAGCCGCGTCCGGCGCCTTGAACAGGAATTGTCAGCGGCAACGGTGTCCCTGTCGTTCTCCCGTCTGGAGTCGTTTTTCGACGGTGTCATTACGGAACGTATGCGGGAGACAGGCGACCTGGTTACAACCGGAACACCCGTCTTCCGGGTGGAGAATCCAGATCGAGGATACAAAATCCTGGTCCGGGTACCCCAGGAGGCCGCAGCGGCCCTCACACGAAACGCTCCGGTTCGATTGATCCACGGAGACAAAATCCTGGAAACTACCGTGGATCGTATCCATCCGGCCATTGTGTCTGGGAATCTGGCAACCGTGGAAATCAAACTGCCAAACCGTCCATTCGGCCTTCCCAGTTACGGTTCGGTGGGCGTGGACCTGACCGTGGCCGAACCAGAAGGCTGGGTTGTGGATGCGGACTGCCTTCTGGAAACCGGAGCACAAACGCTGGTGTACCTTCTGTCCGGTGAGATGAAGGTTTTTCCGGTGGTCGTAACTGTGCTTGGGCGCTCCGACTCCCGGGCCGTTGTAGACGGTCCGCTAACCGCAGAAAGCACGCTTGCCTCCGGCCCGGAATCCATGCTGCTGGCCTTAGGCCCCGGGATTATAGTCCTGCCGGTTTCCGGAGGTGCCCTGTGAACTGGGTGGATGTTTATCTGAAAAAACCCCATGCCGTTATTGCCCTGGTGCTGTTGGGCGTGACCTTCGGCGTGGTGGGATTCAACACCCTGCCGCTGAACTTGTTTCCAGATTCTAACTATCCCCAAGTGTCGATACTGCTCACCTGGCCAGGTGCTGCCGCAGCGGACATGGCGGACAAGGTATCCCGCCAAGTAGAAAAAGAACTGGCAACTCTGAATCAGTTTCGGTCTATCAAGGCTACCGTTAGGGACGAAACGACTGCCGTTAAGGTCGAATTTGAGTATACCAAATCCCTGGACGCAGCAGTAACAGACGTTAATGCGGCCCTGAACCGGATTCTGCCCAGTTTGCCGCCAGACCTGCTGCCACCAAGAATTTACCGAGTCAGCGATGCCACCGCGCCAGTGCAGACCCTTGCGGTTTCTCCAGTACCGGGATCGTTGATGACGCTCTCCAAGGTACGCCAACTCTGCGATAACGACATACAAGAAGCGCTGCTGCGGGTTCCGGGTATCGCAGACGTGGAGGTGTTCGGCGGGAATCTTCCAGAAATCTGTCTGATCGTCAAACGGGACCGTCTGGCCCGATACGGACTTTCTGCGGATCAGGTGGCAGCGGCGGTTTACGCCCACAACCGCAACATTCCCAGTGGCATGCTTCTTTCCCGTTCCGGAGAGCGAGTCATCACCATTCGAGGTGAGCGGGCCCTGCGCAACAATCTGGCAGGCATCGTTCTCGCCCATGACAGCCGAGACGGCGCCGTGTATGTACGCGATGTGGCTGACGTCATCACCACCGTCGAGGAACCACGATCCTTTTTCCGGGGCAACGGCCATTCCGCCATCGGTTTGAATATTTTGCGTGGTGAGGGAGATTCGGTCACGGGAACATTGTCGGCCCTGGAAAAGGCCCTGCCGGAGATCAGGGCCATGTTTCCGGATCTATCGATTGAAGTCGCCGACACCCAGGGCGAAATCATCGAAACCTCCGTGTCTAATCTAATCAGCGCTCTCCGGGACTCCGTGATCCTGACGGTTCTAGTCATTTTTCTGATCATGGCCCGCATCCGCACTACCCTTCTGGCGGCCGTGTCCATCCCCTTTACATTTTTCATAACCTTCGCCGGAATGAAACTCATCGGCTATGAGCTCAATATCGTCACCATGACCGCTATCATCCTGGCGGTGGGACTCCTTGTGGACGATGCCATTGTTGTCATCGAGAATATTGACCGCCATGCGGCCCCAGGTGACAAATCCCTGTTTCAGGCATCGGTGGATGGTACGCGGGAAATTTTTCTGGCGGATTTTGCAGGCACGGCCACAACGCTGACGGTGTTGATCCCTATCATGTTTGTGGGCGGCTATCCCCAAAAAATTCTGCGTCCCCTTTCTGTGGTGCTGTCGCTGGCGTTGTTCTCGTCATATATTGTCTCCGTCACCGTCATTCCTCTGCTGGCCCCGAAATTCATGAAAACGGGGCAAAAGGCCAACCGGCTGGAACGCGTTATCGAAAAAATATCCGCATTCTGGCTTTTGCCCATGCAGCGTTTTTTTGTTCGCGGTTTCCGACTGTCCACGGGAAAATGAGGCTGGCTTTTGCCTGTATTGATGATAGGTCTCCTCCTGGTCAGTTTGCGACAGATGCCTCTGGTCGGTCGGGATCTCATGCCACCCATGGACACGGGCATCGTCAAGATTGAATTCGAAGTCTGGCCCAACAGTTCGGTCGCAGTAACCGAACAGGTTGTGGTGGAAATGGAAAAACATATTCTGGCGGTCCCGGGTTTTGTCCGCATGGCGGCAGTGGTCGGAGCTGAACCCGGCGTGATCAGTTTCGGCGCGGATCGGACGTCCCAGGAGGGATTGATCACCGTCCATTTCCGGAATCGGTTTGAACGAAAAGCATCCATCTGGCAAATCGAAGCCGGCCTTCGGCAATCGTTTTCAACAATTGCTGGCCTTAAGCGGGCGGACGTCTATGATTATGGTGCAACCCCCCTATCCTCCATTGCGGCACCCATTGACGTCATGATCTCCGGCCCGGACCCGCGCCTGCTTGATCATCTGGCTGCCGAAGTTTAGCAACGACTCCGTACGGTCCGGGGGCTGACGACCGTTTCCCGCTCCTGGGACTGGTCCAAAAAGGAACTCGCCATCACCTTGGATGAGGCCCGGCTAGCCCGCTACGGATTGTCTCCTAATGATGTATCCACCATGCTGACAACCGCGACCACGGGCCGGGCGGCGTCGCACTTCAGTATTGCGGCACAGGATGGATATAATGTACGACTGCGGTTCGACCCGAACGACATGACCACCATGGCCGACCTTAAAACCCTTCAGGTCGTCGGACCGAAAGGTGCGGTTCCCCTAGAATACATTGCCGACATTCAACCCGTCTTTCGTCAGTCTCGGATCACCCGCCAGAACCTTTTGCCCGTAATCAATATCCGTGGGTATCGGGATAAAACTGCGATCACCCATCTTCAAAATCAAGTGGCGACAGTGCTCGCAGACATTCAGCTTCCCGTCGGATACCGCATCACCCAAGAAGGCGAAATCCGGCAGATGAAGGAAAGTTTCGCCGAATTGGGCCTGGCCATGGGTCTGGCGGTACTGTTTTTGTATTTTTCAATGGTGATCACCTTCGCCTCCTATCTGCGACCTCTTATTATCATGAGCGCCATTCCCCTTGCATTTATCGGTGTCCCATGGGGCATGCTTCTGCTTGAACGCCATTTCTGCATGCCGGCGGCCATGGGCATGATTCTTCTGGCCGGCATTGTGGTTAACAACTCGATTCTGTTGGTCGACTTCATCGAAACCGCCAGGGAGAAAGGAGAAACACTTCAGGCAGCTATTGAACAGGCCATATTACGGCGGACGCGGCCGATTCTGATGACGGCACTGAGTACCGTGGCCGGCATGTTGCCGGTGGCGGCCCAGTCCGCTGTGGGGCTTGAACGGCTTTCTCCACTGGCAGTGGTGGCCATCGCAGGGCTTTTGGTATCGACATTCCTCACGCTTGCCTGGGTGCCGACGCTGTATATCGGGATTGCCTGGTTGAAGGGGAAACGGCAACAGTTGCGCTCAACACTTCAGTTGGGATTTTGACTTGGATCAATGATTTTATGGGAGCTTCATCTATAGTCAATCCTACCCGTGGCATCGGCATCATTTGCCCAAGGGCAAATCCCGATTCCGGTGCGTACATATAGCGGCGTGCCTTGAACGACGGACCATGCTGTAAAACACCCCCATAGGAAAAGACCATGCTTAGAATCTTAAAGGAAGACCTGGCCAACCCCCATACCTTTGTGGTCACCCTTGAACTGGTTCCGGCGCGTGAATCTTTTGGTCGAAGCACTGAAACGCTGCTGGGTATCGCCAGGGATGCGTTTGCCGATGGGCGTGTCTCAGCCGTTTCGATTACGGATCATCCCGGCGAAAACCCATCTTTGAGTCCGGACGTGCTGGGATATGAAATTTTCAAACTCGGACTGGACGTCATTGTCCATTTTACCTGCCGGGACACCAATCGGATGGGCATGGAAAGCCGCGCGCTTCAGCTTGAACGCATGGGGATGAAAGCAGATTGCGCAGTACAGGAAGATGGATAAAAAAATTGACGCGGGCGCGTCATTTGTGATCACCCAACTGGGCTATGATGGTCACAAGTTCGAAGACCTCATTCGGTACCATACCGACAAAAATGCTCACATCCCCACGATCGGATCCGTCTACCTTCTAAGCCCGCGGTCTGCAAGAATTATGAATCGCGGCCGGGTCCCCGGCGTCTTTGTGTCGAACGATCTTTTTCATGAGGTTCTCTCCGAGTGGCAGGAACCCCGCAAAGGCCTGAAGAAGGCGGTGGAACGAGCCGCCAAATTGGGTGTGATCTTAAAGGGCTTGGGATACAGGGGCATCCATACTTACTGTTAATGTGATCAAAAACAACGGTTAAGGGTGCGGTAGGTACACATGAGGCAAGCAGCAAATACTCCTGACTATACGTTCCTCCTGCGAGGATGAACTTACCTTTTTTCCGCTTTCACTTAAAAACAGCGCAAATAGGTGTCTCCTGAAGCAGAACTACGTGATGCACCCCATACTTTTGCGGGTTGCTATAGGATAATATGTAGATCAGCGAATCGGGAATCGGCCGCTGGTAAAAATATGGGGAGGTGAAAAAAAATGACCCAAAAAGATCGCGTGATTGAAGGCAAGCGAGAACGTCAGAAAATCATGGACAAGCTTTCTGTCAAGAGCGGGCGGGCCTATACCTACGACAAGAATAAAGGCGAAGGGTCCGGTTGTTTGAGCGATGCAAAGCGCGCAAGGGAAAAGGCACAGCGTAAACTTGACCGGTAGCTGAATCTAATACTATTGCATCCGTCGACGGCGTTGCCGGGGTTACCTCCGCGGTAGCGTCGTTGCCATTTTGATCGACAGTCAGTTAGTTTGTCCTTTGAGCGTGGCAGGATCACGATTGGTCAGAGGCTTTAAGAGACATAAACATGGGCAATAATACAACACAACAAATTCCAGAAGGGCTGCTGGATGCTGTGGGAGAGGAACTGCCGACATTTACAGCGATCGAACGATATGCCAAGGGAGGAACTCCGCCTAAATGCTGTGAAGGGCAGACCCGAGATAATTGCACTGCGAAAATCCTGTTCGCGTTGACCCGCAAGGTTTACTCTCCACAAAAGGCCGGCAGACTATGGGACGCCATCATTGAACATAATAAATGGTTGATGAAACGACTGGGCAGAAATTGTGGTGTCAGCGCTTGATTATCTGATGAACGTATCGGGTAAGTGGGATGAAGCTGTTGTGGCGGAAGTTAATCAAATAGAGACGCTTACAGAGGCGGCCATCCTGGACGGACTCACCGGCCTTTACGTGCGCGAGGTCTTTGACTCGTGGCTGGAAAAATCGGTCGCCGAAAGCCAGCGTTATGGCGACGCCCTCTCCTTATTGATGGCGGATATTGATGATTTCAAGAAGGTCAACGACACTCACGGGCATCAAGTCGGCGACCGGGTTTTTAAAACGATTGGATCCGATTTTATGGATAACTTACGATCAATTGTTTGCCCCGCGTGAACTGTTTTTCAATTTGTTGAATTTTTGCGAGGATATCTTTAATTGTCGCTGTATACGCGCCCATGTCTGTAGCATTGATTTGTTTTGCATTTGTCTGCAGGCGCTCGACATCGGCTTTAAAGGTTTCCAATTTTGCTTTGACCTCTTCGAGGAAAATTTTAGTAGTAGACATAGGCCAATGGTTCGGTATCATAAGCGCCATTAACCCGGATTACTAAACCAAGCCTTGCCCGCCCATTGATTAAAATTTTTCCGCTGATATAACCGCTAAGCTATGCACCCTCTTTATGAGCACTTGATGTATTGGCGATTGCGATGTAGCATTAAATTAGGGTCAAAAAACTTGAATACTTAAATCAGGTTAACGTCCTGCAGGCAATTATATCACCAGAAAGGAGACGCCCATGGCTTGGTTGCAAAAACAATGTGTCGTCGTTCCCATCGACTTTTCCGAAAACAGTTTTAAGGCGTTGGATGTAGCCAGAGAATTTGTTGAAGAAAATTCAGACCTGCATCTGATCCATGTCACCCAGCCTTGGAGTGAGCACGAAATTGGCGGTTCGTGGGGAGAGGAGACAGAAGAAGAACGCATCGAATCGATTTTAGCATTCACTAAGAATAAATTGCAGGATACCGATTATACGGATGCCAAGATCGCCGTTCATATGGGAAGCGCACCGGTGGAAATTACCCGTTACGCGGAGAACGCCGGCGCCGAATTGATCGTGATGCCTTCTCATGGCCGCACCGGTTTTAAACACTTCGCGTTGGGATCTGTTGCCGAGCGGGTCATCCGCAGAGCTCCGTGCCCGGTGCTGGTGCTGTGCGAAAAAAAGTCAAAGAAAGGCAAAACCAAAAAAATTATTTCGTACGAATAGACAGCGTCCTTCGAAAGAGGATCTCCATGCGCAGGTTCGATCGGATTTAACGCCGGCGTTGCCTGACATCAGAACGCCACGCTCAGCGGATTGTTTAACCAATTTATACTACCCGCTGAAACGATCTCAGAGTTGTATCGCCATCGGTCGCGGGTAGAAATATTTTCAAATGGATTAAACAGCATCTGAGAATGAAGAAGTTCTTCGGCAGATCGGAAAACGCTGCCAATGTATGGACCAATTTGAATTTTTTCACGTCTTAGGGTATAATACAATTTTTAAATTCGATGACTGACTTTGCTATGCGGATGGCCGATTGAATTGAAATTCGATTCAGACGTGTCGGTGAAATTTTTTACCATATTTATTATATGCTTCGTGAATCGTGCCATTTATAACCGGTCATGGTTTTCATGCCAGATTAAGGTATAACAGAGCGCACGGGTCATTTTAACTGCCGCCAACGTTCACCGCTTCAAGCCCATCTTCATTATATCTGAATAGCCTTGTGATAGGCGTTTTGTGTCTTTCTTATTAAATCGAAAACGAGGACGGTCGGCAGCAGATTGAAATCGCATTGCTGCTTATATATTATTGTGTAAATTCAAACACCTGAGAAAGGAGGAACCATGGCAAAAAGCAACTACAGCGTACGCTACGACCCGGACCGATTGAGAGCGATGATCGAGGAAGGCAAAACCGCTGCAGAAATTACCAAGGCATTCCGTATTTCTCCTTATACACTCCGGGAACATCTGGTCATGCTTCAGAATCTGGACAAGAAAGTTTATGTCATCGAAGGTCTTTTCGATTATTCAGAAAAAGAGAAATCGAATTTCAAAAAAGAGGGTATTGTTTTCTCAAAAGAAGTGCTTGAAAAGACCGGTTTTGAACCTGGGGATGCGTTCGAAATGACGGTGGAGGAGGATCGGATCATTCTTAAAAAGGTTTAAATTCAATTGTCTTATCAGGAATAAGGAGGCATTTCCGTGGGAGAAAAGGAATTTCAAATCGCAACTGCCAAGACGATTAAAAACCTCGACAATAAAATCTTGAAGTACGACATCCACCCGTGGGTCTTTTTCGGCGGCGCCGGGTTGATACTGGCAGGTGTCTTTTTCACCATCCTCGCCGGGGATGCTGCCGCACAACTTTTTTCATCGATCAAGAATTGGATCAGCCAATACGCGGGCTGGTTTTTGGTGCTGACCATGAATTTTGTGCTGGCCACCTGTATCGGGATTATGGTCTCGCCGTTGGGGCGATTGCGCATCGGCGGTCCCGATGCCGAACCTGAATTCTCATATCTCAGCTGGTTTGCCATGCTGTTCAGCGCAGGGATGGGCATCGGCTTGCTGTTTTACGGCGTCGCCGAGCCCATGTTTCATTACGTGGCCAACCCGCTCTCCGAACCCGGCACCGTCTCCAGCGCCAAGGCGGCCATGGAACTGACATTTTTGCACTGGGGATTTCATCCCTGGGGCATTTACGCGTTGATCGGGCTTGGGCTGGCTTTTTTTGGTTTTACCGAGGGCTTGCCGCTTTCCATTCGCAATGTTTTCTATCCCATCTTAAAGGATCGCATTTACGGCGGTATAGGCAATACCATCGATATCCTGGCCACCATTTCATGCCTTTATGGCGTGGCGACCTCCCTGGCTTTCGGCGTTCAGCAGGTGAATGCCGGCATGGCCCATCTGTTCGGGATTCCCCAAAATGCGACCGTTCAGGTGATTTTGATCGCCGGAATCACCGCCCTGGCCACATGGTCGGTGGTGCGTGGACTCGAAGGCGGCATTAAATTGCTCAGCAACATCAATATCGGGTTAGCCCTTTTGCTGATGCTGTTCGTTTTCATCCTCGGCCCGACCCTATTCATCCTCAATGCCCTGATCGAAAATTTCGGCAACTACATCCAGAATTTTTTCGACATCGGTTTCTGGAACGAGACCTATACCGATGCCGGAAATTGGCAGAATGGCTGGACGATATTCTACTGGGCGTGGTGGATCGCCTGGTGTCCATTCGTGGGCATGTTCATCGCCCGGGTCTCCTATGGCAGGACCCTTCGCGAATATCTGCTCTGCGTACTGGTGGTTCCCACTTTGGTAACGTTTACCTGGATGACCGTCTTCGGCAATAGCGCGATTTACATCGAACGCTATATGAGCGGCGGCATGGCCAAAGCCGTTCAGGAAAACATTCCGGTATCCCTGTTCGTTTTTCTGGAGAGCTTTCCATGGAGTGGGTTGACCTCCATCCTCGCCATAGTCGTCGTTATTTTCTTTTTCGTAACCTCCTCGGACTCCGGATCGATGGTGATCGACATCATTACGGCCGGCGGCAACCCGGATCCGCCCAAGCCCCAACGGCTCTTCTGGGCCATTTTAGAAGGTTTGGTGGCGGCGATTCTCCTTCTGGGTGGTGGAATGGTGGCCTTGCAAACGGCGGCCATCAGTACTGGGCTTCCATTCGCCGTGGTCATGTTCCTGATGTGCTTCGCGGTGGTCAAAGGACTGATCGATCATTACAAGCAGCATGGTTATGAATAACCGAAACGGATCAAAAAAACCGCGGATGCGCCCTGATTCGTTGTTCGTCAGTCCTACCGGGACCGAGTGGTGGATTTAATGGTTATCGGAATCAACAGATCGTTAACAACCGGTCATGAATCGGTTCATCATGAGGAGTTTGCCATGCATACAGAAAACACGAAAATCCGTCTGATCGTAGTGTGCATCTTCGCCGTTGCACTGATGATAAAGGCGGTTGTCCAACCGGCAGACGCCCAAGGAAAAGTCCGACTATCCTATGTGGAGTGGTCCGAGACCGTGGCTGCCACCACCATGGTCAAGACAGTGATCCAAGAAAAATTGAAGATGGAATGCGAAATTATTGCCATGACAGCGGACCGCATGTGGGCCTCCGTCGCCGAGGGCACGGTCGATGGCATGGTCGCTGCGTGGCTGCCGACGACTCACGGTCATTTTTACGAGCAATACAAAGATCGTATCGAGGACCTGGGACCGAACCTGGTCGGCACCCAGATCGGACTAGTCGTCCCGGATATTACCGTTGGTCGTCAAACCGCCGCATCCGGTCAACGCAACGCCCCATACATCAAGGCTGCTTCCATCGCCGACCTAAAGAAATATCCCGACAAATTCCACCGGCGAATCATCGGCATCGATGCCGAAGCGGGCATCATGAAGAAAACCCGCGAGGCCATGCGCCGCTACGAACTCTACAACTACGAGTTGATCAAAGGCAGCGAAGTGTCCATGACCGCCGAGTTGTCTAACGCCATCCGCAAACAAAAATGGATTGTGGTCACCGGATGGGAGCCCCATTGGATGTTCGGGCGCTGGAAACTCAAGTTCCTTGCGGATCCCCAAAATGTATTCGGCAATAAAGAGAAAATCCACACGATCGTGCGCAAAGGCTTAGAGGCGGATATGCCCGAAGTTTACAAACTGCTCGACCATTTCAACTGGTCCACGCAAGAGTTGGAGCAATTGATGATATGGATCCAGGAGGATGAGGGCATGTTTCCGGGTGAAAAGGCGCTTCGGTACATGCGTTATCATCCAGAGCAAATTGAATCGTGGTTACAATAAATATAGGCACTTTTCTGGTCCGTTACCGGCGCCCGATTGCCCTTGCCAAAAAAGATGCGTCTGCCGTGGTTCTGGGTGGTGCTAATCCTGACGGTGTCAATTTTGCCGCGCCTTGGAGCGACTGCCGAAAAGCCGACGCCGGTTGCCTGCAACCCCTCGTCCGAAATTACCGAGACCGTCTCCATGGCAAAGGCGACCTGGAACAACGGCTGGTTCCAGACCGAGATCTTTCTCGGTCTACTGCAGCGGCTGGGATATAACGTGCCGTTCCCGGAAACCATAGAGAACCGTTCCTTCTATGTTGCTGCCGCCAGAGGCGACGTCGACCTGTGGGGCAACGGCTGGTTTCCCACCCACAACGTGTTTTTGTTACAAGAGGACGTAAAAGGCAAGGTCGCACCGGTGGGGTTCGAAGTCGAGGACGGCGCCATGCAAGGTTATCTGGTGGATAAACGCACGGCCGACCGGCTGAGCATCAAACGTCTGTATGACCTCAAGCGTCCCGAGGCGGCGGTATTCGATCGGAACGGAAAGGGCAAGGCGGATCTGATCGGCTGCAATGTGGGCTGGGGGTGCGAGCGGGTCATTGAGCACCATCTCGGCGTGTATGATTTGCGTGACACTGTCGAGCATGTTCAAGGCGACTATTCGCCAATGATGGACGAAACCATCGATCGTTACCGACAGGGCGACTCCGTGCTCTTCTATACATGGGTCCCCAACTGGACAGTCGGTGAGCTGGTGCCGGGGAAAGATGTGATCTGGCTTCAAGTCCCGTTTCCCAGCCTGCCCGCCGACCAGACGGATCTGGAACAACAGAGCATCATCGATAATGTTCCCGGATGCCCGGATCCGCCATGTGCCTTGGGGTTTCCTCCAAATGCTATTCGGGGGTTACCAACACGCTTTTTTTAGAGTGTTAACCGGATATCCGATGTTTGCTGGAATCGGTAAAGATTCCGCTTGCGGACATCTCTCGTCAGAATGCCCGCATGATTGGTAAGGAAAAGTGGTTTGGGCCCGAGTAATGATAAATGGTACAAGGAGGAACTCGATATGCAAAAAATCAGCGGCATTGAAGGCATTGGCAGAATATATGCTGCAAAGTTAGCCAATATTGGAGTTTCCACTTTTGAAACCCTTCTCAAACGCGGTGCTAACAAGAAAGGACGTAAAAACATCGCTAACATATCCGGCATTCCGGAGAAAGACGTATTAAGGTGTGTCAAAAAAGCAGATTTGGCACGCATTAAAGGTATTGGTGCGCAATATGCTGACCTGCTCGAAATGGTGGGGGTTGATTCTGTTCCTAAACTGGCTCAAAGAAAAGCGAAAACGCTTCACTGTAAAATGGAGGAGGTTAACGCCGAAAAAAAAATGGTCTGCCAGCTCCCAGCGGAACCAAGAATTAAAGATTGGGTGAAACAAGCTCAGGAACTTGACAACATTGTGACTTACTAATCGAGGGCGTTTCGACTCATTAACCGGAAAGGGTTTTGGGTTAAACTTGAACGATGGTTGAAGAAAATATTTAAAACACCTTTCAAATTCATTTACTGGGTGGCTTTGTGGTGCCTGATTTAGTCGGTGTTTCTTCGTTTGGGACTGTTATACAGAATTGCATAAGGTCGGCGATTTCAATTCGAACTAAATTGATGGGGCACATTGACATTATGCTGTCCATATGTTGGTTAACGAAATTTTCTTTTTCAGGGAAGAAGAGAAATAGAAATGAACATTTGTTATTTTCTCAATTTTCAATAGGACGGTTTTTAAATCAGCATTCTTAAGCGATATGTCGATGATGTTATCGGAACGATTTATCTGAATATTGGAATTGGCAGTGTTCGCGTAAGAGGCGTCTATGACAATAAACGACTGTATGCAAAATAGAACGAAAATAATCAACACCGATATTAACCAGTTTCGTTTATATTGACAATGATGTTTAACGATTCTTTCCATAAATAAATCCATCACCTGCTGGGCCACTCCCTGCCCTTATCTACTCAGATTATTTTAATTCGGTCTTGCTTCTCGCCACCCGATGTATTTGATATCGATGCTTAATAAGACTAATGAACTGAGCAAATTATTTTCGGCCCCTATGATTTTCTATCACCACCTGGTTATTTGCATCATGTGACTATCTAATTAATAACAAATTTTAAATAAAGAAAAAAATAAATCCATGGGGATAGATTCGTATGCTTTCGTTTTGGTATCAGTGACAACAAGCAAGTCGTTAAATTGGGTAAATATTGCTCAGTCATTAACATTGCTCTCACATAAGTGTTTCTTTATTGCCCACAAGGCTCAATGTGGTAGTGGCATTAAGCCGGCTTTCCTCCGACGATACCGGTTATGCTGCAAATAGATATTTCTCATGATAACAGCATGTCCTCGCACGTATTGCCTTCGGGATTCATTGTTCCCTACGTCTGGCACACCCTTTGCTTCTTTAGTAAACTTTTTACCGACAGCTTTGCCGTTGCAAACATCAAGTCCCCCTTTAATTTATACCGGAACCTTCACCTATGGGCACGTCAAAGCCTCAGCCTTCGATGAATTGATTCGCATTACAAAACCAGGCGGCTTCATTTGTTTTACCATCCGTGAAGGCGCTTACCAAGATTACGGGTATCGTCAATGCATGATTGCGTTGGAGCAGGGACAGGCCTGGGAACTTATCGGCATGTACGACACGGACTATCTGAAGAATGAAGGGGTAATTTGCAAAATGTGCACTTATAAGGTTATTGTCTGACATGAAAGAACTAATAATTATAGATAGTTGGCTAAAATACATGGCGATAAAAAGGAGAATAAGAATACCAGCTTCAGAATTTGAAGGTCTGAGTGGAGGTGAAGCCGGCAATTGGCTTTACCCCTTCGCTTTAGCTTAAGTTCTCATTATCCATTGCAAAAGCGAACAGGTTCATTGCTTTCAGATCCAATATTGGAACTCCACAAAGCATTCTCCGTTGACAGTTTCGAGGCCATACGCCCCGCCACCCGACCAAATTAAAGACACTCGGTGATGGCGTTGTCTCCCAGGCGACACGCTCCATGCCCCCCCCCCTCCAGTTACCTGTAAAATGCTCAGGTTGAGAAAAGGTGCCGGAGAGAGCGGGTATCGCGCAGGTGAAAGCGGCACAGCGCAAGCCCTTCACTATCTTCCAGCAAGGAGATGAAGCGGATCACGCAGATGCCTGCGAATAAGTGCCGATTCAATGTCACGTCCATTATACTAACCCATAGAGGAATGACTCCTTACTGGTTAACCATCCTTAATTATGAAAAATTCTTATTGTGGAATCTACACCACCATTAAGGATACCTACGCATGATATTCATGATGATTTTCCGAGCAATTTTACAATGTGTCAAAGTGGAATTAAACTTATTGAAAAAATGAGGAATAGGGGCTAAACTGAATCATTAGATGAAAAGCATTCGGTTGTTGCCTAATCATTGCGTTCATTCACACACTTATCGAGTGAGGTTTCGATGGCGCCCGAGGGAACGAAACTGAAGTCCCTGGCCGTGAGCCTCGGTGCTGATTTGGTTGGTATCACCAGCAGTGCCCTGCTTACCGACGGCCCGCCCTCCGCCAATCCCCGCTACCTTTTGCCATCCGCAAAATCGGTGATTTCGTTTGCGTGCGCCCTGGACAGGGACAAGGCACGCGACTTCATCAGCAAAACAAGCTGGCGACCCCATTGTGAAAACCGGAAAGCCATTGCCCGGACGCTTTACCAAATCGGTGATGGGCTTGCCGAACAACTGAGATCGGAAGGGGTCGAAGCCATCAATGTAGACCTCAACAACAACTATCGACCCGAGGACGGCGCCGCCGACGTGTCGGAGATGACCGAGTTTCATCCAGAATTTTCTCACCGTTATGCGGCGCTTGCCGCCGGAATCGGGCGCTTGGGCTGGAGCGGCAATCTGCTGACGAAGGAATACGGTGCACAGGTTGAGTTGGGCAGTGTGTTGACCTCCGCTGCATTGCCACCCGATTTTCCGATCCCCGATGCCGAACATCCCTGCGACAGATGCAAGATGTGTAGCCTGGTATGTCCCGCAGAAATGATTCAACCCAAGGCGTCGATCCAGGTTGCCGTCGCCGGCATGACAGAAACCATCGCCCGCAAACGGCCCAACACGTGTTGCTGGATCTGCTGTACCGGTTATGAGGGCTTGGCTGCCTCCCAGACCTGGTCCAACTGGAGTCCCTATCGTCTCGGACGTCCGCTGCCAGATGAAAAGCCGGAACTGGATGCGTTGTGCATCCGTCTGCAGAAGGCGGACCCCCAGATGCAGGCCGCTGACAACAGTTTTAGTGACTATCGGCAGGCGATATTCGATCCTGACTGGTTCTATTACACCGTGTGCGGTTTCTGTCGTAGCGTTTGCTCGCCCCTGCGGGAACAGCGGCTGGCCAACCGCAGGCTGATCCATCGTTCGGGCACTGCTGCCCTGAAGCTGGACGGTTCCCATGTGATTGCCGACCCGCATGCGGTCGAGGTGCCGACTCCCTTCGGCCTGAACGTGGTCGTACCCCGCGCTGAGCTGACCCAAAAACCGCCCAAGATCCGGAAATGGGCGGGGCAATTCCCGCTGGACCAAGCGGTCATCGAATACTTGCGCCAACATCGCCATCCATCTGATTGACAGAGCCATGGTCGACTGGAATGAACATACTGATGTAATCGTCGTGGGCAGTGGGCTGGCCGGCCTAGCCGCGGCCATCGAAGCCCGCCGTGCAGACGCCGGGGTCATCGTGCTTGAGAAGATGCCGATTACCGGCGGTAACACCCGCATCAGCGACGGCGGCCTCGCCGCCCCATGTAATTATCTACAGCAGAAAAAAGGAATTCCAGATTCGCCGGATCTGTTTTACGACGATATGCGCAACGCCGGATTGGGACTCAACCACCCTGAGCTGGTCCGGATCGTGGCCGATCAGGCAGCGGACGCCATCGCCTGGACCCGCGATGAATTGGGGGTGGCCTATCTGGACCGTCTCGACCGTTTCGGGGGGCATTCCGTGTCCCGCTGTCTGACCACGCGCAGTCATTCCGGAAAGGACATCGTGAAGGCCCAGGTCGCCTGCCTCCGAAATCTCGGCGGGGAGATTCGCACCCGCTGCCTGATGACCGCACTGCTGACGGATGCAGACGGTGCTGTCTGTGGCGTTCGGGTTCGTTGCGGCCATCGCATTGCGGACGCCGGCAGCGGTTCGGTCCAGAACATCGCTGCATCGCGGGCGGTTGTGCTGGCCAGTGGTGGTTTCAGCAGCGATGTCGAATTCCGGAAACGTCAAGATCCTCGCCTGGATGCATCTATCGGCACCACCAACCATCAGGGGGCGACGGTCGAGGGGTTGGCGGCCGCATTGAGAATTGGCGCGGTTCCGGTCCACCTGTCCTGGATTCAAACCGGTCCGTGGGCCTGTGCCGACGAACTTGGCTACGGGAAAGGGAGCCGCTTCGCCTCTTACAGCATTTATCCCACCGGAATTCTGGTCGACCCAGCTACCGGGCGTCGAATCGTCAATGAGTGGAGCGACCGCCGGACCCGCTCCGATGCCATCATCGCTACCGGCCATGCATGCGTGGGCATCACCGATGCCGCCGGCGCCCAACAGGATCTTCCCAGTCTGGCGCACTGTCTGAAGACCGGAAAGGTCCGACATTTCGAGACGATGACCAAACTTGCAGAGGGATACGGCATACCCGTGGACACGTTTGTTGAAACCGTCCGTGATTACAACCGGTGTGTTCTGGATGGTCTGGCGGATCCCTTCGGAAAACCATTGAATAAGGGCATTCAGGCTCTGATTAAGCCCCCCTTCTACGCGATCCGGCTCTGGCCCAAGGTCCACTATACGCCGGGTGGTGTCGGTATTGATTCACAGGCCCGCGTGATCGATCTTTCCGGCCACCCGATCCCGGGCCTCTTTGCTGCAGGCGAAGTTTGTGGCGGTATCCATGGTGCCAGTCGCCTGGGCAGCTGCGCCCTCACAGAGTGCCTGGTGTTTGGGCGCATTGCCGGCCGTCGTGCTGCTGCGCAACCTGTTCGATCCTTTTCAACCGTTGATTGAGACCATTCCTCCTGCCAATCGTTCGTAGGCTGCGCCCAGCACTGAGTGACGCCGGTGTTACATGAACCCGCGCCCGTCGTTTCGTGGCGCCGGCCTGCTCGAACCGTAAACCATGAAAAGGAGAGCAAGATGAAAAAAAAGAATGGTTTTTTTAAGGTCGCAATTTCCCTGGCAGCGGTGGTCATGCTGGCGATGATGACCCCGTTGGGAAGTCATGTCGCCCATGCCAAAAACCCGATCATTTTTGCCGATTTTGGCTGGGACAGCGCCCAGGTACACAACCGGATCGCGGCATTCATCATCGAGCATGGGCTCGGCTATCCGGTTAGCTATGTGCAGGGCGAGACAATCATGCTCAACACGGCGCTGATCGAAGCCAGGGGAAATCAGGCGCCCAATGTCAATATGGAAACCTGGACTGAAAACTGGCAGGATCTCTATCACAAGGGGGAGAAACTGGGCAAAGATCCATCGTCGGACAAGGGGTTTATCCGGTTGGGGTCGAACTTTCCTAACAGTGTCCAGGGCTTCTGGGTTCCCACCTATGTCATCAAAGGCGATTCCGCACGGGGTATCAAACCGGTCGCGCCGGATTTGAAAAGTGTCGAGGATGTCAAGCGATACTGGGAACTGTTTAAAGATCCGGAAGATCCCAGCAAAGGCCGTTTTTATAGTTGTATCCCAGGTTGGTCGTGCGCGCTGGTCAACGAAAAGAAAATCAAGGTATACGGCCTGGATCAATACTTCAATGTGATGCAGCCGGGATCCGGGCCGGCGCTGGCCGCCTCCATGGAAGCTGCTTACAAACGGGGAAAGCCCTGGTTCGGGTACTATTGGGCCCCGACCTGGGTGCTGGGCAAACTGGACATGACAATGCTCGAGGAACCCCCCTACGATCAGAAGGTATGGGATCGCACCAAAGCGTGTGCCTACCCGGCGGTAAAATGCGATATTATCGTGCATAAGAACCTTCCCAAATGGGCGCCGGATGTGGTCGCGTTCCTGAAGAACTACGAGACCACCCTCCAACTGAACAATGAGTTTCTGGCCCATATGCAGGATACCAAAGCCAGTACGGAAGAAACCGCCGTCTGGTGGTTGAAAAAATACGCGGACAAATGGAAGGCATGGATTCCCGCGGACGTGGCCGCAAAGGTCAGCGCAGCGCTTCAATAAATGCCGGCGTCAGCGGCGCCGCCGGCCGCGTATCGCCTTCCCGCGGTGTCGTTAACGCGCCCATGACCGTTCAATACGGTTTTGATTGTAAAGGAGTATTGCCACGATGTTCGAATTCCCGGAACAGATCAATATCCCCCTCGGAGAGTGGGTGGATGCGGCAATGGACTGGGTCATGCAGAATTTCATCGGCATTTTCGATGCCCTCGGTTTTGTTATTCTCAAGTTCATGATCTGGGTGGAGGATTTCTTCCTGTGGTTACCCTGGCCGGTGCTGGTGGCCGGCGTTGGCTTGCTGGCCTGGCGGGTCACGGGCCGTTGGTGGATGGGCCTCCTCATGAGTGCGATGATTTTTCTCATCGGTACATTCGGTCAGTGGGACTTGGCCATGATGACTTTGTCGCTGGTGGTGGCGGCAGTGATCATTTCCCTGGCCATCGGCATTCCTTTAGGAATCGCCATGGCCAGCAGCGACACATTCGAACAGATCATCAAGCCGTTGCTCGACGGTATGCAGACCATGCCCAGTTTCGTCTACCTGATCCCCGCCCTGATGCTGTTCGGCCTCGGAAAGGTTCCGGCGCTGTTCGCTACCATCATCTACGCGGTGCCGCCAGTGATTCGACTGACCAATGTGGGCATCCGCGAGGTGTCCAAGGAGGTCATCGAGGCTGCCCACGCGTTCGGGTCCAACTATTGGCAGATCCTGTTCAAAGTGCAGCTGCCGCTGGCCCGGCCGACTATCATGGTGGGAATCAACCAGACCACCATGATGGCGCTGGCCATGGTGGTGATCGCCTCCATGATTGGTGCCAAAGGGCTGGGGCTTGAGGTGCTGCTGGCCATCAATCGTATCGAGGTCGGCCGGGGATTCGAATCCGGCCTCTGTATTGTGTTTCTGGCCATTGTGATCGACCGCATCACCTTCGCCATGGCTGAAAAAAAACAAGGATAGCGCCACTGAGGTCCCATGGAAAAGATCATTATTGTCGAAAATCTGTATAAAGTGTTTGGACCGTCGCCCGAGGAGATCATACCAATGCTCCAGGCGGGTAAAACAAAAAACGAGATCATGGATCAGACCAAACACGGTGTTGGAGTGGCCAATGCCACATTCAGTGTCCAAACCGGTGAGATCCTCGTCGTCATGGGGCTTTCCGGCAGTGGCAAATCGACCCTTGTCAGATGCATCAATCGACTCATCGAACCCACGGCGGGCCGCATCATCGTCGAGGGGCAGGATGTCTGCGAATTAAACACCCGGGCGCTGCGCAAATTTCGACAAAAACATTTCGGAATGGTGTTCCAGAACTTTGCCCTATTACCCCACCGAAGCGTCGTGCGAAATGTAGAATACGGATTGGAAGTCCAGAAAATCGACGCCCCGGCACGTTACCGGCGTGCCATGGAGGCCCTCGAACAGGTAGGGCTCAAAGGATGGGAAAACTCCATGCCCGAGCAGCTCAGCGGCGGCATGCAGCAGCGGGTCGGACTGGCCCGCGCGTTGGCCCTGGATGCCGACATCATGCTCATGGACGAAGCCTTCAGCGCACTGGATCCGCTGATTCGCAAGAACATGCAGGACGAACTGCTGTCCCTTCAGGAAGACGTTCAAAAAACGATCATTTTCATCAGCCACGATCTGGACGAAGCCCTGAAACTGGGTGATCGCATCGTGCTGATGAAGGACGGCGCCATTGTTCAGCAGGGCACCGCAGAAGAAATTCTTACCAATCCGGCCAACGAGTATGTGGAAAAATTCGTAGAAGAAGTGGACATGACCAAGGTGCTTACCGCCGAGTCGGTGATGGTGGATTACGGTGAAATGGCCTACGCCAAAACCGATGGCCCCAGGGCGGCGCTTCACAAAATGCGTAAGCTGAAAACATCGAGCATATTTGTCAGCAGGAACCGCAAACTCGAGGGGATCGTTTTTGCCGATGATGCCTCGAAATCGCTGCAAAGGGGCGAAAAGACCCTTGAGCACATCATCAAAACAGACATCCCGACCGTTGCTCCCGAGACCGTGGCCAAAGACTTGTTCCCCCTAATGGCGCAACTTGGCTATCCCCTTGCGGTGGTAGACGAAAAACATCATCTTAAGGGGATCGTTGTCAAGGGTGCGCTTTTGGGTGCGCTGAGTGAAAATAAAAGTGCTTGAGACACCGACTGTGGAAATATTGCGTTACGCCCCGCTTTCTTCACAAAGGACAAACAATCGATCATTCCATCACCCACTGAGATGGCCTGTTTATAAGAAAATGTTAATGGAGAATCAGGAAAAAACGGCAGAAATATAGGTGCCATTCGAACTCTCATGAATGCGGCCTCAACAAAGATCCATAAATATATCATCATTGAAGTAGTTCAGTAGGCATGTTCATCTGCTTGGATACTCAGAACACAGGTAGATAGACCATACCACACAATTATATGAACGGCACCTACCTGATATTGAAATTTACATTTATGATTTCAATACAATAGGTTACTTGGTACAAGATCTTGAGGCCTCCATTTTCCTCAATAAACAAAGATTACATCTTCGCATCTTGATATAAAACAATGAATATGAATGGGGGGTGAACACAGTATTTCTGATTACTGGTTCCGTTGTTGTGTGATAGTCAGAATCCACTTTTCTGGCCGCTCGAAATCCATATCATCGTTTTTTTCTGTTTCACTGAAAAAACAGCGTATATAGGTGTTTCCTGAAGCAGAACTACGTAATACGCCCCATACCCGCACGGGTTGCTATAGGATAACATATAGATCAACGAGTCGGCAATCAACCGCTGGTTACAAATGGTAGCAATCCGGGGGAGGTGAAAAAGAAATGACCCAAAAAGATCGCGTGATTGAAGGCAAGCGAGAACGTCAGAAAATCATGGACAAGCTTTCTGTCAAGAGCGGGCGGGCCTATACCTACGACAAGAATAAAGGCGAAGGGTCCGGTTGTTTGAGCGATGCAAAGCGCGCAAGGGAAAAGGCACAGCGTAAACTTGACCGGTAGCTGAATCTAATACTATTGCATCCGTCGACGGCGTTGCCGGGGTTACCTCCGCGGTAGCGTCGTTGCCATTTTGATCGACAGTCAGTTAGTTTGTCCTTTGAGCGTGGCAGGATCACGATTGGTCAGAGGCTTTAAGAGACATAAACATGGGCAATAATACAACACAACAAATTCCAGAAGGGCTGCTGGATGCTGTGGGAGAGGAACTGCCGACATTTACAGCGATCGAACGATATGCCAAGGGAGGAACTCCGCCTAAATGCTGTGAAGGGCAGACCCGAGATAATTGCACTGCGAAAATCCTGTTCGCGTTGACCCGTAAGGTTTACTCTCCACAAAAGGCCGGCAGACTATGGGACGCCATCATTGAACATAATAAATGGTTGATGAAACGACTGGGCAGAAATTGTGGTGTCAGCGTTGCAGCGCTTGATTATCTGATGAACGTATCGGGTAAGTGGGATGAAGCTGTTGTGGCGGAAGTTAATCAAATAGAGACGCTTACAGAGGCGGCCACCCTGGACGGACTCACCGGCCTTTACGTGCGCGAGGTCTTTGACTCGTGGCTGGAAAAATCGGTCGCCGAAAGCCAGCGTTATGGCGACGCCCTCTCCTTATTGATGGCGGATATTGATGATTTCAAGAAAGTCAACGACACTCACGGGCATCAAGTCGGCGACCGGGTTTTGAAAACGATTGGATCCGATTTTATGGATAACTTACGATCATCGGATTTTGCCGCGCGTTATGGTGGAGAGGAACTGGTGGCTGGGCTGCCCCACACAAAGATCCATTCTGCCCATACCGTTGCAGAAAAAGTCCGAAGGGCGGTAAGTGAACGGTTTTACGGTACTTTAGGGATTACCATGAGTGTGGGTGGTGCTTGCTGGGGTGAAGGTATGAACGGTCCCAACGATTTGGTCGAGGCTGCCGACAGGGCCCTATATACGGCTAAAAAAGAGGGTAAGAATTGTGTGGTTTTCGATCCACCAAAATTTTAGTCAAGATAGATATTTGCTCTTTGCATCGTTTACGAGAGGCTCGAGATCTGCAAAGGAAACTTCTGCGCCCCGCATCAATTCCTGCCAGGTGTCCGGTTGCAATTGTTTGCCCCGCGTGAACTGTTTTTCAATTTGTTGAATTTTTGCAAGGATATCTTTAATTGTCGCTGTATACGCGCCCATGTCTGTAGCATTGATTTGTTTTGCATTTGTCTGCAGGCGCTCGACATCGGCTTTAAAGGTTTCCAATTTTGCTTTGACCTCTTCGAGGAAAATTTTAGTAGTAGACATGCACCCTTCCTTTCTAAGCCCCCCAGTTTCACCTATCCAAGATACCGCTGGCATACCCGCGATAACACCAGCTGCAAACGACATGCTGAGAGTCATCCAGCGAGAAATTTGCCGGCGTGGTCACAAGGCGGGGATGAACAGGAATGGACCCAAATCACTCTGCCGGTTTCGTTGATTCGGGTTTTACGATCAGTACTGGGCATTCGGCGCTGCGAACAACTTTTTCAGCAACGGAGCCCAAAAACAGTCCCTTGATCCCACTTCTTCCATGGGTAGACATAACGATCAAATCCACACCCTCCACCTTGGCAGCCTGGACAATTCGTGTTGCCGGATCGCCAACGTCAACCCTTTGCTGGGTGCTGATACCGGTGGGGATGAGATCCGTGATCAACTCCTTAATGGCATGATTGGCATTTTCTGTCATCTGCTGCGTAACCTGCATCATCTGGTCCATGAGTGGCTGGGTCAGTGTGTACGATGGAGACGGCGGGTGGTCGATTTCCGAAATTGCATGAAAGAGGAGAATGTGGGCTGAAAAGTGTTTCGCCAGATCAACTGCATCTCCTACAGCCGCATCCGATGGATCACTGAAGTCTACCGGACAGAGAATTCTGTTTACATCTTTCATTTGATGGACTCCTCTCATAGTTAATGATTAACGATAGGAGGTATATCACCACAGACGGCATACGGACTTCGATCCAATCATAACTACCTTAACTCCGCCATTTATTTCCATATGCGCTTGCATTTATTATCAAAAAATCAGGCAAACTTTTAGATTAAGATGACAACCTGGCATGAAAGATACTGGAGTCAGGCCCATGTCAGGTGGGTGACTCGATCCACTCCCGTGCCTGATCGATGGCCTGCAAATCGAAATATCGTACTGTCGCTCCGGTAAAAGGCTTGAAAAATGAGGTCATTCTTTTTTCCCATGGTTTATCCCCAACGACAGCCAATTTTTCAATATCCTTAAAATGGCTGGTCGAAAATTTCATGTCCTCCCATACCGCACCGGCGGTCAAACCTCTGAAATCGACCAACTCTACGAGTAGTCTGATGGTAGCGCTGTCATCAAGCTGTTTTTCAAGCATGGGGACAAACTCTGCACAATCATTTTTGTCTATCTTTTCTCTGAACTTGAGTGTGATGATCGTTCCTGTCTGGCTTTTCTCAACCTGAATCTCATCAAAACCAATTGGCATCGTCTCCTCCTCTATTCGCCTATTTTGGGTTCGTCTTTATCCGCCCAGTTCAGATGGGCCACAGATACTTATTAATAATAGACAATCATGACGATATCATGCAATACTGCCTTCCATTTACTTAACAGTCATGATGACTTTACATTCACCTGATTTAAAACAGTGCATGAACATATGACCAGTTTATAGCATATTCGGGTTGCGTTTCTTGATACTGTCTTTTCGCAACTCAGCAAATACACGCTTGACCCTATTTAACAACCAGTAAAGAACGGTTATGATATTGACAGTAAGTCTGTTCATCGTTCGTCGTGGTAAGCAAAGACCAATCTGTGATTGACCGGTGGATATTTTGTGCAGCGGCGGCCAGGTTGGTGCGGATACGATATGATATCAAATTGTTTGGGCCTTAATGGTCGTTGTCGATTAAAGAACTGTTTTACACGTGCATCGATTATTTTTGTCTTGATTTGTTGCCATTGGCTTATTTTCCTAAACGCCTCTTATGCAAGCACTGTCAGTTCCAAAATTCGAATAAAACGTTCCGATAACCTCATTGACATATCGGTTAAGAATGCTGAGTTAAGAACCGTCCTATTGAAACTTGAAGAAATAACAGATGTTCATTTCTATTTCCCTTCTTCCCTTGAAAAGAAGATTTCATTAACCCAAAAAAAAATCTCCTTACATCAAACATTAAAAAGGCTTCTAAAGAACTTTAACTACATTATCCTTTTTTCGGGGACAAACAAGTTAAAAGCATCGGTTTCCAAGGTCTTTATTTACTCAGAAGCCGAAAAGGCAAGAAGACTGACTGCGAGCGAGCGCCGGATAGCCAACCGAATAAAGCGTTATGAAAAACAAATTGATTCAATCAAACGGCAATTATCAAGGGTGGACCAGAACAGCAGTCGGGGGAAAAGGTATCTACGGAGAATTCAGTCGATAGAAAACAGAATTAGTAGACTTCGACGTGAGTAACATCCTGACAACAAATGGGTCTTTCATTTGTGGCTATAGAGTGTGCTATTTTATTCGATATTAGGAAGAAAGTCAGAAAAAAGGGGGCATATCCGCTATCGGGCGAGCCCCCCATTTCTTGGACTTCGATCCGAATGCAACGCAAGCGTTAGCTGCTTGCCTTCCACAATCCATGCAGGTTGCAATACTCACGGGCGGTCAGTTGAGATGCGGAAATGTTAAACACCGCTTCCGGCGTATCGCCCGGTTTGAGAAACTGACGATAGCTTTTCCCATCGGCGATCAGTTCAATCCACTGGATATAGTGTTTTTCCTCCATGGGATGGGGAACATCACCGACCTTGACCTTGATGCCGCCCTCAACCTTTTCGATGACCGGAACATGCTTTTCCTTGGCGGCGTCAACGGTATTTTCGGTCATCAATTTCATGGGATCGCCGCAGCATACCAACTCGCCTGCGCCACCCTCTAAAACTTCCACGATGTTTCCACACACCTCACATTTGTAAATTTCCAATCGTTCTGCCAAAACGGACTCCTTTCTTGGGTTTGGGTTATTCATCATGCCGGGATTCACTAAAAATGGGAAGGGTCGCCCTGATCTGGGTTCCCTTGCCGATTTCGGAGTCGATGTGAAACGAACCGCCGAAAATCTCACACCGTTCGCGCATGGCGGTTAAGCCATAGCCGCTCAAAGGATCCTTAGAGGAAAACGTTTCCTCAACATTGAATCCTCGGCCATTGTCGTCCATACTAAGGGAAATGGATTGCTTGTTTTCAGTAAATTCCATATGCAGGCGAACGACATCTGCATCGCTGTGCTTTTGGGCGTTGGTCAGGCCTTCCTGGATAATGCGATAGATAATGATTTTCATTTCGTCCGGGACATCATTTTCGGTGATGTCTGCCGTGTATTCAATGGTAAAATCCTGATACACACGCTTAAACTGGCGTAAATACCAATTGATCGTGGCCATCAATCCCAAATCGTCCAGTGTGGTAGGCCGCAGGTTCGCGGAAATGCGTTTGGTCTCCTTGATGGTCGCCAATAGGTAGGTGATCTCCTGTTCTAACGACTCATCTAATCTCCCGCCTGTTTGCGAGCGTTTTATTTCCTTGTCTTCAAGGCTAAATTTGATGGCTGCCAGACTGGCACCCAGACTATCGTGTAACTCCTTGGAAATCGAACGCCGATCGGCTTCCAAAATCGTCAGGGTTCGCAAAGACAGGTTCTTCAACCGTTCGCGGGACAGGCTCAGGGCCTCACTGATGCGCTTGCGTTCTTCGATTTCACCCTGCAGCGCCTCGATGGTGCGATTCAACGCCTGTGTACGCTTGCAAACTTCATCCTCAAGGTGGTTGGCTACCCCTTCAAGATGCCGCTGATAATTGATTTTATCGGTAAGATCCGACGCGATGCTGATAATCATGCGATGTCCGTCGGCCGTTTTTCCCAGAGGCGCGTTGAAAATCTCCCATACCAGTGAGTTGCCATTTTGGGCCTTTACCGAAATCTGAATCGGTGTGAGTGTTTTTTCGAGCAGGAAATAATCGGAGAAACGCCGTTTAACTTCATCCGATGGCCCTTCTTGAAGGTCGACCCAGTCGTCAAGCGTGGGGATCATTTCCGGTGTATATCCGGTCACCTCTTGAAAGGCGCGGTTGACCAGCAGCAGTCGACCATCTTCACTGGCAATAGTTACCGGCACCGGTGCGTTGTATAGCGCCTGGAAATAAGGCGCCTCGAAACTGAAATCGAGAATTTCGAGATCCTCGATTTGGCTATTTTCCATCTCGGGTATCATGATTTCGGCTCAACCAGGCCCTTTTCAATGGCAAATGTCGTCAGCTGGGCCACATTGTGCAGGTCCAGTTTGCCAATCAAATTGGCGCGGTGCTTCTCCACTGTTTTTACGCTGATATGCAGAAAATCACCAATTTCCTTGTTAGTATAGCCTTCCGCCAGCAGTTTCAGCACTTCGCGTTCACGCTGCGTGACCGTATCCCAATTGCTCTCCTTTTTCAGAGTTTTCCTTCCGCTGATATATCCCTGGATTACCTGGTCGGAGATATCCGGACTGATATAGGGTTTGCCCTGCAGCACACAGTCCACGGCATTCATCAGTTCCGCGCGGCTGGCATCCTTGATGCAGTACCCATCGGTTCCGGCCTCGAACGCTTCCAGCACGAATTGATCCGATTCATGAATGGTCAGCGCCAGGATCCGGGTGTCGGGTAATTCCCGCTTGACTTCTTTCATCACCGAGATCCCGCCCATTTTGGGCATCGATAGATCCAAAAGCACCAGTTCTGGTTTGATGTTGCGGATCTGCCGGATGGCTGCCAGCCCATCTTCGGCCTCACCGACAATGTCGATATCACCACGACTGTCAAGCATGGCTTTCAGGCCTTCACGAAACAGTTGATGGTCTTCAACAATAAATACGCGATGTTTCTCTTCCAATGGTTCATTTCTCCAAGCAAAAAATAAGACGATCGGATAACTCAGAAAAGTCCACGCCATTACTATATTCATGCATTTGGGAAATGGCAAATCAAGACGGGTTGACGATACCTTTCTATTTTCAATCATCCACGCATCTGAATATCAACACCATATGCTCACAATGCCGGTGGCCATCTTCAAGCGCTGTGTTGACGGCGGATCGTTTCGTGGATGACGTCTATTAATCGCAGCCCACCGGATCGCTCTTTGGAAAGGAAAAAATCTGCACCCTGCGATAGTGAGGCGTCTTGGTGTTCCTCGGAATCATGGCTGGTCAGCACAACAATCCTGGCACGAGGCGCCATGCGCTTGATGGATGCGATAAACTGGATACCATCGTTTTGTGGAAGGGCGATATCCATGAATACGACATCCGGCGTGTTTCTGGCTATCAGTGATTCAGCCTGGTCGCTGCTTTCGGCTTCGAGGACTTCCACAAAGGTTTCGTTGGTCTCAATCACATCTTTCAAAGTGCGTCGAAAGATTGTTGAAGGATCAACGAGAAGTATTTTCCGTCGATCGAACATGGTTACTCCACATGGTGCTATTTTCTCCATCTGTCGGTAGCTGGATCTTCTTTTTTATTTGAGTCGGTTCCTGAACACTAAAACCAGTCATTATATAAAGCATAACAAAACAGCTACTCGTAATTTCGCAGTATCGAAGCTAAACTACTTTATACCATAATCTCCCGGAAAGTCATTTGACAATGGGGTGCAGACAGTAATTTGCACCCGCTGTCAGTAGAAACGACCAGCAATATCCACATCCGCCACTACCGGCAGGTGGTCGGAAGCGATTTGTGAAAGTGGCGATATGTGAGGCACCAAGCCTGCAAGTGTATTGGTCGGGTAAACCCAGATACGGTCCAGGGCCAGCAAGGGCCGGCGGCTTGGAAATGTCCGTGGCGCCGGCTGGTCGCCGAATCGTCGCCTGATCAACCGCAACGGTTGTGCCCATTTGAACCACTCGTTGAAATCGCCCATGAGGATGGTGGCGCCGACGTCCGGTGGATCGATAAATGGCAGCAACCGCTGTATCTGCCGGCGTCGTTCTGCTGGCATAAGCCCGAGATGGGTGCTGATGACGTTGACGGTCGCACCCTCCCACTTAAAACTCACGATCAATGCGCCTCGTGGTTCACGCCCCGGGCAGCTGATGTTCAATCGGTGGATTCTGTGGGGGGTGACACGGGTGAGCAGGGCGTTGCCGTATCACGCTTTTGTCTTATCCAGCGGCGCAAAAGGATTAATCCGATGATGATCAGCACGATGAAACCGCCAATGGTGGCAAAATGGCCCAGATCCGGCTGGCTGAGGGAGACCGCCAGACGATCTGCCAGAATGACCGTGGCGATCATCCCCGGCAGCATGCCAACCAGTGTGCCCAGCAGGTAATCCCGCGGATGAATGCCTGAAACGCCGGCAATCAGGTTGATTACCGAAAAGGGGGCCACGGGAACGATACGAAAGGTGATCACCGCCATCAGGCCGGAGGCGGACAGTTTTCGACTGAGCCGGTTGAACAGATTGCCGGCGAACCGGCGGACCGCATCCCGTCCCAGCCAGCGCCCCACCCAGAAAACGGTGATCGCGCTGGCCTGGGATCCGGCCAGGACATACAGCGCGCCCCACCAGGGGCCGAACAAGACGACCGTGGCCACCACCATCAGGGTGACGGGAAACGCCACCATTCCGCCCAATACGTAAGCCACAAGCACCAGGGCTGGTCTGAAAGGCTGCTCCCGAATCCACTGGCCGGCGGCCTTGGCCGATTGCATGTCGAGCCATTCGCCGGCCGGGGTCCAGCGCCACAGCGCACCCAGGGCCAGTGCACCGGCCACCAGCAGCACGATTTTAAGGATGTGGCGATACGCTGATGGCTGCTGTTCCGGGGGCACCACATAATCGAGCAGTTCGTGGGGCGCCACCGGTTTTTCTGGATCGAGAAGGGCCGAATCCGGGACCCATTTGTCGACCTCCGGGGGCACATCTCCGGGCAGGTCAACAAGCGTCCGCTGGCCTTGGCGTAATGTCTCGATTGCTCCAATCAACGATCCACAACGCTCGATGGCACCTGGAACCCTCTCGGTGCTCACGCCAAGGTGTTCGGCAATCAGGCGGTTGCGAAAATTGGCGATGACGGTGCGCATGTTTGCATCGCCATTTTCGGCAACGGCCAGATCGCATTCGGAATCCAGCCCCATGGATCGATTGCTCAGGTTGGCGGAGCCCACACGGGCCAGGCTGTCATCGATCACCATGATCTTGGCGTGCACCATTACGGTGGTAAACGGATCCTCAGCGATCCGGGGATAATAGACCCTTAGGCGATCATGCTGATCGGCGCGGCGCAGTTTGCTCAGAATACGGCCGCGCAGCACCTCCATGGTATGCTGCTCCAACCACCCGCCGGTTTCAAACGGCATGACGATTACCAATTCAGGGCCGTCTTTTTCTTCAATCCGGCGCGATAAAGCCTCACCGATACGATATGAGGTGAGGTACTGGTTCTCGATGTAAATGAATTTTTCAGCTGCAGCGATGCTGTCCAGGTAGCGCTGTTCCACCTCCCTCACAATTGATCCAAGATAAATCTTAAATATATATTTACAAAACGCTCCGGAAAATGGGGGCGGGAATTGATTTTTTCTGGATAATGACCGGAGAAATACAAAATACAGTCGGTGGCGCAATGAACTACAGTCTCTATCCGATACTCAAATCAAACGACTTATGGTTATGATTGAATGCAAGTAGAGAGGGATCGACACGAACCGCAGCATTTGACGAAAGGAAGGTTTTTCATGCTATTCATCGGTCATTTTTCCTTCGACGAGATCAGCCCGGAAGGTGATCCTAAGCACGGGTATTTCAGCAGCATTGTTGATGCAAAAACACCAGACGCGGCTGTTGCCAAATTCGAAGAACACATCAAACAGACGAAAACCCAGATCCGCGAGATGTCTGCTGTGGTCAATGTATACATAGAGGAAATCTTGAGGGTTCCCGACATCCCAGAGACGCCGATTATCACCCGCCTACAGTCCTCTGATGGTGCATTCCCGCAGTCGATTAGTCACGCCTTGCCGGGCGTGCACGATGAAGATATCGACGCCTTTGGTTTGACTGCCGATGTTGAGAATCATGAATCCACCGATGATGGCGGCTTTGTCGAATCACAACCCTTTATCACGTTTGCAGGGTAGCCGATGAATTCGGTTATTGACTTGCTTTCAACCGATCAGACCCTGTGCTACGCCTCGGACGGCCGTGAGATTCAGTGCACCAACACCGGTCAGGATGCGTCTTTCAAGGTCAGCGCACCACTTCCGGCCAGTCAGCGTTTTCACCTCCAGGGCCAGACTATCCGCGATAGGCTAACCGGTGCCGTTTGGAGCCGGGATGCCAACTTACCGGAATTTCCCTTGACCTGGAACGAGGCGTTGGATTTCGTGGCGGATATGCGTGCGCGACGCGCATACGGACGCGACGATTGGCAGCTGCCTTCCCGTAGGCTGCTCTTCTCGCTGATCAGCCATCAGCAGATCAATCCGGTGCTGGCCGAGGGACACCCGTTCCAAAATGTTTTCAACGGCTACTACTGGACGGTCGAAAACTGCCTAAGGTTGCCGAACCAAGCCTGGTACGTTCATCTGGGCGGTGGGCGCGTCCACCGGGGTATGAAACATAGGTCGTACATGGTCTGGCCGGTTTCCATGAATGACATCTCAGCCGTCCCCGACAAGATGGCCGACACCGATCGCTTTAGCATCGATGGATCGTGTGTGCATGATACCGTTACCGGTCTGACCTGGAGCCGCAACGCCGATCCGGCCGATGGTCCCCTGGACTGGCAACGTGCAATCGATACGGTGGCGCAAATGAATGCAAATGTGGTGGGGGGTCACGCTGACTGGCGTGTCCCCACCATCAGGGAACTGGAAAGCCTGATCAGTCTGAAAACCCATTCACCAGCTCTGCCGGGCGACCATCCCTTCGTCAACGTAAGGGATGCCTATTGGTCATCTACCACCAGTGTTTTTGAACCGCGATACGCATGGACGGTGTATCTGCAGGATGGCATTGTCGGCGTAGGATTCAAACCCGGTACCGATTTTTATCTCTGGCCGGTACGCGGGATCCATCCCCACCCCGTGAACCATGGTTGACGCGTGTCAGGCGTTGTAGATTATATGTCAGCTGGTCCTGCGCGTCCGATTTTATCCCGCCATTAAAGGCCCATCCTTAGTATAGCCTTTTCTTTGGGTGATGAGATTGTATTGCGCGTGTACCGGTCGCCACCTGTGCATCAGGTTTCGATCTTGATGACACTGCGTTCCGGTTGATGCGGAAAACCGTTCAATGAACTCAGGCCCTTTTTGTCGCGGCTGAAGGTAGGCGGACTTTGAATGAAGAGGACCGTTAGATCGGCGACCGCTTTGAGCGAGGCCACGTGCGTGCGTTCATAGCCGTGGGAGCCATCAACCCCGTAGCCCACCAGGGCTGTACGTGTATCATTGCCAGCCTCGATGGCAGAAGCAGAATCACTTCGATAATAGCGAAACACATCACGGATGACATGGATGCCATGGTCTTTTGCAAGGGCCAGAAGTTTGCGGTTCAGGTGGTAATCAAAAGGGCCGCTCTGGTCCATCATGGCGATGGTGGCGGACTTTTCGGTCGCCATTTGGTTGGGAGCCACCGGGGCATGATCGATGACCATCATCTCGGCTACATCCCCGTAAACCGCCGCCGACGCGCCTGACCCCACCTCTTCAAATATGGTGAAAATCAAGTGGCAGTCGATGGGAATCTCGATCCCGCCCTCCCGGATAGCCTTGGCTACGGCCAGCACAATGGCCACGCCGGCCTTGTCATCCAGATGACGGGCATTGATAAAACCAGTGTCGCCGATCTCGGGCAGCGCATCAAATGCGATGAAGTCGCCCACTTGAATCAAGGGCGACAGCCTGCCGTCACTATTCAGTATATCCCGGTCCACGCGCACTTCCACCTTATCCCAACCAGATTTTTGGGAGTCGATGGCATCGCCGTAGGCATGACCGGATGCCTTCAAGGGCAGTACGCTACCCCTTACAGGCCCGCTGTCTGTATAAATCGTCACTCGTGCACCTTCGGCAAACCGGCTGGACCAGGTTCCTATGGGCGCAATGGCCAGGCGGCCATCGGGTTTGACGCGGCGCACCATGGCGCCCAGCGTGTCCAGGTGCACGGCCACGGCCCGATCCAGGCTGTCCTGGCCGCTCCCCGGAAGGGTGGCCCGAATCGCTCCCCGGCGTGTGACATCGTAACCGATGCCGAGTCGCTGCAGTTCCTCGCCCACAAAATGGACAATCTGGTCCGTGAACCCCGATGGACTGGGAATATTTAACAGGGTGACCAACATCGTGTGGAGATAGTCGAGATCAATGCCATTATCGGTCATGTTTGCTTTGCTCATGCCGATACCGCGGTTTGGGGGAACAACAGATCCACGAAGCGTTCGGCCGTGGGTTGGGGTTCATGGTTGGCCAGCCCCGGTCTTTCGTTGGCTTCGATGATCACATAATCCGGCCCCTTCAGGTCTGGAACCATCAGGTCCAATCCGGTTACCGGAATACCCAGTGCCTCGGCCGCTTTTTCACCGGCCCGCTTGAGATCCGGATGGATCCGGTCGGTGACGTCCTCAATGGTCCCGCCGGTGTGAAGGTTGGCGGTCTTTCGCACCTGAACGGTCTGGTCTTTGTCGATAACATCGTCCAGGGAATACCCGGCCTGGCGAATGCAACGGCGGGTTTCCGCGTCCACGGGAACCCGGCTTTCACCGCCGGTAGCGCTGGCTCGGCGGCGGTTGTACTTATCGATGAGTTCACCGATGGTGTGGTGGTCGGTGCCGACGATTTGCGGTGGCCGGCGTACCGCCGCGGCTACAAGGCAATAGTCGATGACGATCAGGCGCAGGTCTTCCCCCTCAACGAGCGACTCGATGATCACATTCTCGCAGAAGCGCGACGCCTGAGTGATGGCTTTTTCAAGTGCCGCTGGGGAACGCACATCCACACTGATGCCGTCTCCCTGCTCGCCCCGGGCCGGTTTGACCACCACCCGACCCAGCACGTCCAGAATTTCGGCGTTGGTATCGGGTTGATTGGGATCGACCGTGTGCTGCCGGGGGACGTTCAATCCGGCCGATTTGAGGATGCGGTGGGTCAGGCGCTTATCGTCACAGCAGCTCATGGCCACGGCCGAGGTCAGTTCACTGAGGGACTCCCGGCAGGTGACCGACCGGCCGCCGTGGCTCAGCCTGAACAGGTTTGCGCACTCATCGATGACCGCCACGCCGATGCCCCGTCGCCGGGCCTCATCGGTAATGATGCGGGCGTAAGGATTGAGCGTTGCCTCCGGTGCCGATGCCGTGAAATAGGGCTCGTTGATGGGGTTTTTACGCTTGATGCAGAACACCGGTACCCGTTGAAAACCCAATTTTTCATATAATGCGATTGCCTCACGGTTGTCGTGCATGACCGAGAGATCGATATAGCTGCGGCCACGGGCCAGATAGTGCTCGGACAGGTGTCTGACCAGGGCTTCGCCGATCCCCGGGGCCGTAGCCTGGGGATCGACGGCCAAGCCCCACAGACTGGCGCCGGACTCCGGATCGTTAAACGCTTCTACGTGATCCAAACCGGCCACCGTACCGACGATCCGTCCGCTGCTCAGGTCCTCGGCCACCAGATAGGTTCGCATGCGGGAGGTGTTGCGGTTCAGGTAAAAGCCCGGATCGGCGGTGACCATCTTACGGCCGCGATAAATGCGGTTAATAGCATCGGCGTCCGCTTCCGAGCTGATGCGCCGGACGGTGAAGGCCGACCATCGCTGACGCGCCGGGCGATAGTCGTGAAACCACAGCCGGTAGGTGTGCGACGGGTCAAGGAAGAGTTTGTCGGGTCCCATGGACAGTAGCACGTGGGGATCGCGCAGATAAAAAATCATGTCCCGCTTGCCGGCGCCCTCCGAGCAGATATTGTCGAACAGAGTGTGCGCCGTTTGAAAAGTGTGGCCGAAGATGATTCTGCCCCAGCCCATATCCACGACGGCATCCTTTTTCAGGTTGCTGGCATCCGGTCCGTTAGCCGGTTGCCAGTTTTTCAGCGACATGCTTGACATACGGGCGAGACGGTCTTTGCGTCTGTCATTGATATGAGAAGACATCGTTTCCTTCCTATTTAAATTCCATTGATCGACAACCAGCGCTCCAAGACCACCATCTGCCACAGCTTGGATCCGCGAAGCGGTGTGATATGGTCCTCAGGCTGTTCAAAAAGCAAATCGACATAGTCGGGATTGAACAGCTCCCGTTGACGGCTTTTTATCGATCGCAGGGTGTCGGCGGCAAAGGCCAGATAATCGCCATCCAGATATTTCAGGGCCGGTACCGGGAAATACCCTTTGGGTCGATCGATCACCTCGGCCGGAATCACCGACCGGGCGGCTTCCTTGAGAACGTGCTTGCCACCGTAGCCGGCTTTCAGTTCTGCCGGTATGCGAGCGGCGAACTCCACCAGTTCATGGTCGAGGAAGGGCACCCGGGCTTCCAGGCCCCAGGCCATGGTCATATTGTCCACACGCTTGACCGGATCATCGACCAGCATGACCGTGGTGTCCAATCGCAGGGCGCGATCCACGGTGGACGCGGCGCCCGGTTGGTCGAAATGCCGGTGCACGAAATTCAGGCTATGGTCGTCCCCGACGAAGCCGGGGGCGACGACGGTAGCGAATTCCGTGTGCGGGCGGTCGAAGAAATGACCGACATAGTCGTACATGCTCTCCCGGTCGTTCATCAGCGGCGGGTACCAGTGATATCCGCCGAAAATCTCGTCGGCTCCTTGACCGCTCTGAACCACTTTGACGTGCTGGGACACGGCCTGGCTGAGCAGGTAAAAGCCGATGCAGTCATGGCTGACCATGGGTTCGTTCATGGCCCGTAGACAATGGTCAATAGCGGCCAGCACCTGTTCATCCTGTGCCTCGATCTTGTGGTGCCGAGTGCCATAGTGCGTGGCAATGAGGTCCGAATAGGCGAATTCATTGCCGCTTTCTCCTCCCGCGTCACCGAAGCCGATGGAGAAGGTATCCATGTCCCATTTACCCAACTCCGCCAACAGCCCGACAATCAGGCTGGAGTCCAGCCCGCCGGAAAGCAGGACGCCGACGGGAACATCCGCCGTCAGACGGCGTTTGACCGCTTGGCGCAGGTAAACCAGGACCAGCTCGGTCCAGTCCGTCAGCGTATAATGGGTTTCTTCGTCAGAAGGGGTGAAGTTTAGCTTCCAATAGGGTTTTTCTTCGGCTATTCCGTCCGGTGAGAGGGTCATCGTGGTGCCGGGCCTCATCTTTTTGATATCGGTGAGAATGGTATGGGGGGACGGGACAACCGAATGGAAGGTCATATAGTGATGCAAGGCCACCGGATCGATTTCAGTGCTGACACCTTTCAAAGTGAGAAGGGCCGGCAAGGCCGAGGCGAAGAAAAACGCGTTGCCGACACGGGTATAGTAAAGCGGTTTGATGCCCAGGCGGTCGCGGGCCAGAAAGACCTCGCCGCTATCGCGGTGCACGATGGCGAAGGCGAACATGCCGTTGAAATGCCTGACACAATCCACTCCCCAGGCATGATAGGCTTTGAGAATAACTTCCGTATCCCCGTATGAGAAAAAACGGTATCCTTTGGCCTCCAAACGCTTTCGCAGTTCGTTGTAGTTGTAGATCGCACCGTTGTAGACGATAGTGTACCCCAGTGCACCATCTTCCATGGGCTGACGCGCCCGTTCACTCAGATCGATGATTTTCAGACGGCGGTGTCCCAGTGCCACATTGGCATGGACGTTAAGCCCTAAAGCGTCAGGGCCACGCGAGGTCATGGCGTCGGTCATTTTGACAACGGCCTCCACATCGGCCGGTTTTCCGTTAAAGTTTATCTGGCCGCATATTCCACACATGAATGAGTCTGTCCTCCTTGCTGTTTATTGGTCATGTCCCAAAGCAGTCATATTGTCGGGTGGGCTGTTGACCCACGGCCACCCCATACGCTTCAATGGAACATCTCTCGATAATCGAGCAGATGCTTCAAATCGGGATTAGAACCAGGATACGGTTTCGGGAAAAAAGTGGGCCACACCTTCCAGCACGCCAGCGGAATAATTCCCGTTCATGCCCTTAAAGTCACCCTCGGCAGGATAAAGGCGCTCAGTCAGCCCCTTCCCGGTGAGCTGAGCTGTGGCTGTTTTACGGACATCAGCGGCGGCATTACCCACGAGGATGGCCTGCATCCCACTGGTCAACACGTCCAGATCGTTACCACTGTCTCCGGAAAATACGACCCGGCTTTCATCCACTTTTCGTTGCTGGATGAGGAAGCGGATGGCCAGCAGTTTGTTGGCTCGGGGCGGGAGAATGTCGATCAGATGCACGCCCTCGGCTTCATCGACGCTGCAAATGATATTGGCCGGGATCTCTTTTTGATCGAGCACACTGGTGATCTGTTCTCGGAGCGGGTTAATATCGATGGATATGTCGGCAAAATAGCTGATTTTGAATCGATTCTGTTTTTCCGGCGGCTGAATATAAAATTTCTCCGACTGAATATCGGCCAGCAGGCGGGTGATGTCGTCATGCTCATATCCCTTCCACTCGCGACCGATTTCGTTTTCCCAGGTATGATCAAGTTCCCATCTCGCATTTCGAATATGGTATACGGTTGCCCCAACATCACAAATCGCTGCGATCGGGACGGGTAAATCGTATTGGTCGATCGCCGTTTCGACCAGCTGCCGGTCCCGGCCGGTGACATAGGCCAGGTTGACACCGGGACGAGACACCAGCCGGGCAAACCGCTGCCGGGCTTGAGGCGATTCCTCGGCATCCCCATTGGGAATCACGGTGCGGTCCATATCACTGCACAGAAGTATTGTTTCCATGAATCCTGAACACCTCTTTCCCTTTCAGGGCATAATGGCTACATGATCGCGGCGGCGGCACGCCAGCACTGCAGGCGGTTTCCTTCGGCCCTGAATTCACGACCGTTGACGTATTCTGGGAAACTCCACGGATCGCCATCCATCGGCAGGGCATTGGCTTTATGAATACCGGCCTGGTATTCGGCCGCTTGGGCTTTTTTGCCGCGTCCTGCCAGATCGGCAACATAAAAACCGGTGATCATCGGCCACAAGCCGCCGTTATGAAATTCATATGGCCGGTTTTTAAAGCTGTACGAGAACGTGATTTGAAGATCCTCCCAATCCTTGTCGATGGGTTTGATGACCGGGCTGAAAGCCGGCAACAGCTTTATCTCCTTTGGTACGATGTCGTTTTCGATGAAATCGTCCACCGTTTGTCGGCGTGTTTCGGTTGAAATATCGAGTAGCGATGCGAGAATGTTGGCAAATGCGTCAAACCGGTATCCGTAACCAATAACAAACCACAAATCGGCGTCCACTCGACCGGTCATCCCGCCATAACTGACGCGTCCGCTCACCGGGTCCACGTTGCTTGGAATCTCGCCATGGGGACCCTGGTTGTTGGCCAAGGTGTCGAGGGTGTTGCGAAGTGCAGTGGCCATTTCCGAATCACCGGTCATCAACCCAGCAAGCCCGATGATGGCACCGTCCCGCGCCCAAATCCGGCGATAGTTGTCATTTTGAATTGGGCTGGCCAGAAAACCGTGAGGACCGATACATGCCTTTACCACGTCCATGGCACGATCGACGGCTTCGCCCGGATCAGGGTGTGCAATTGACATGACTCCCTCCAACAGCTAAGGCGATACCAAGTCGGCCTTGAGGGTTATCTCAACCCCTGCCAGTGCGCGTGAAACCGGACAGTTGGTTTTGGCTGCTTCGGCCTGTTCGGTGAATTGCTCGGCAGAAATTCCTGGGACCTGTGCAACGGTATCGAGTTCGATCTTGTCGATGGAAAAGCCTGATTCGGATCTACCCAGGTGGACAATTGCTCGGGTGCTGATTTTGTTGGGTTTAAATCCCGCCTCTTCTAACAAGTGAGATAAGGCCATGGAAAAACAGCCGGCGTGAGCCGCCCCAATCAGCTCTTCCGGATTGGTACCAGAGCCGTTTTCGAACCGGGAAGGAAATGAGTAGTCCACCTCAAATCCGGCACCACCGATTACCATGGTGCCTTTTCCGTCTTTTAAAGTCCCTTCCCAAATACCTTCGGATTGTCTTTTTAGCATACTATTTTTCCCTTAGTATGTCAGTGATTACTTTATTTGAGAACTGTCATGGCAACAGCCCGCTTTCACTCACAGGTGTAAAAATAGCGTCCACCAATTGCATCATGAGATTGTTGCTTTAGTGTATGAAAATAGTGGTCGGTTTACCATGGGTTGAAAACCCTATATCCGTTTCCGATGCGCTCTAAAATGATTTTAGCGTATAATTGGGAGGATAGTGCCATGAAGACCCCACATCCACGAGATTGGGCGGACTTTTTCCGCCGTCTTCCTAAATGGGTCATCCCATTGATTCTGATTCTCCTGTTTGGACGATTCGTGTTGATGTTCTTGTTTCATCTGCTATCGTGACACCCTTGTTAGCGTATTCACTCCCTCGCTGATGAATAGACCTACCTCCAAAGGCCTCAGAATCGATGGTGCCTACACCATGTATTGACTTGAAATCAATGCTTCCCCCCATTTCGACTGCCAATTAGATTCTTTATACTATGTTAACCGTCACTCATCGACTGCCTTAACCGCTTAACCGCAGATAGAAAATCTCAGAATGAATGCCAAGATGGCAGAGGAGGGATCACCATGTTAACCAATCAAGCGCTTTGTCTGCGAATTCGTGAATTGTACCCGGATATCGGGGCATGCGGAATTGATGTCAAAGTGGCGCACGATGACCAAGAGGACCGCTGGGTCGTTTATCTCAACGGGGGGTACCAATATACTGGCGCTTTCCCAGGTAATGCTGCAGAATACATTGGAAACCAGTGCGTTTGCCCCGCTTCTTTTGAGTCAGGCGGCCATTCCCCTCATGCGCGCCAATGGTTATGGCCGCATTGTTAACATCTCCAGTACGCTTGGGTCATTGAACGATATGGCCAATCCGGATTCAGACCACGCCAAAGTTTCCTCGCCGGCCTACCGCATGTCCAAGACCTTGCTCAACGCCCTGACCATATTGCTGGCCAATGCGGTGGGGGGAAGCAACATCCTGGTCAATGCCGTCTGCCCGGGCTGGGCGCGCACCGACCTGGGGGGACCCAAAGCCCCCCTTTCCCCGCAAGAGGCGGCGGAAACACCAGTGTGGCTGGCAATGCTGCCTGACGGTGGCCCTACCAGTGGTTTTTTCAGGGACCGCCAGCCTATTCCTTGGTAGACGAACAGAGTCGTCGATCGCCTGCTGCACTCTCTAACAAAACGAAAACTGTTTTATATCCGGCACTTGATTAAAGAGGTGTTTTTTCAACTTGTTTGTCTACCATAGGCCCATCCGAATGAATGAGATCCAGCTTTTCGCTCTGATTTTCAGCATGCAATGGCGCGTTCAGTGAAAAGTCCGGTTGATTGAGGCGCATTTGCATCTCAAGCACTTCTTTGGGCTTGACGTTCAACTCTTTGGCGATAGCGCTCGGCGAGGGATTGATGCCCATTTGGGTTAGGCGGTCGCGTGTTTTTCTGAGATTGTAAAACAGTTTTCGCTGGGATTGGGTTGTACCGATGCGTACGGTCCGGTAATTGTCCATCATGTACTTATTGATATATGCCTTGATCCAGAACGCAGCGTAATAAGAAAATTTCGTCTTTTTAGACGGATCGAATTTCTTTGCCGCCTGGATCAATCCCAGGTTGCCCTCCTGGATCAGATCGAGCAAGGGAACATTTCCGCGTGTCCAGAACTCCTTGGCGATTTTCACAACAAGCCTCAGATTGCCAGTAATCAGCCGGCTAAAGGCTGCCTGATCGTTTTCTTCATGGTATCGGCGGAAAAGCTCTTTTTCCTCTGGACGGCTAAGCAGGTTATGGCTCTGCATATCACGAAAATAGCGTTGTGTCGGTGATACATTTTGTATGGACGCTGCGTTGGTGGAAATTGGCATGATAGCTCCTCCTTACGCTTGTTGTTCTAAATTGTCCAAAAACAAATATATGAACGTTGAGAGAACAAATAAATGGGGGGAATCAGGTATACGAATTCTTTAAAACCCGTAATGAAACATAAAAGTATATCAAACGAGAATAAAATAGAGTTGATCTGTGAACGAAGTAAGCTGAACGCCCCATATGCAATCGGGTTTGCAGGGAGTTAGAATTAGGTCGAACTAACAATCGCCAGAAAGTGTCCCAAAGAACAAAAAAAGATCAGGAGGCCCGTCATGAATGACAACCGGGATTTGTATGTAGAAAAAAGATGAAAGCGAAACTGGATGAATGGAATGCCGAAATGGAGCCATTAGTGACCATTTTTAGAGAGGTGGAACATTATGAAAATTGGAGATAGAGGGGAACCAAAAACAATTATTGATAGAGAAAAATTGATGCACTTTAAAATCTGTGCCGCCTGTGGTCAGCCTTTCAATTTGGGTGATCCTGTGGTTCTGGCATGTGGTGCCTGGGAGGGACCCCCGACATTGATTCATGAAAACGAAGCGGTATTCGATTCAAAAACATCTGGGTATGTGGAAAGGAAGTGCTTCGAGGCCCAACGGGGCACTTAACGATGTCATCGCTCTGATAATCAGGGTTCTGACTGCGGACACGATTCCCGAAGATCCGCAAAAAACGGGCAATTATCGACAATCTTACGTTTCGATATAAAATCAGTTATTTCAAGAGACTTTCGAATAGTACCCAACAGGTGGAGAACGAAATCGCTGGCATATGGATAAAGTGGTGTTGTGAGTGGTTTGGATTTATGATAGCCGCATCATGACAGTCGTTACCATCTCATCAATCCTTCGTTGGGGCCTATCATCATGAATACTAATTCAAGTGAATCAAACGGCGTAAGACAAAAAAGTTACCGCATAAAAATCCCCAGAAGCATAAAAAGGCAATTTGAGCAACCGTCGATGATCAAATTAGGGCATATCATCTGGCGTCAGTTTCAGATCGCCATGGGTGCACTGATCGCAGCCTTCGGCTTCGCCATGTTTCAGGTCCCCTTCAAACTTGCTGCAGGTGGGATAACCGGTTTGGGCATAATCTTGAACCATTTCATTCCAATTCCCGTCGGTACGACCTATCTATTGCTGAACATCCCTTTATTGTTCCTTGGGTACTTTCAACTTGGACGCTGGCGGTTCGTAATGTCCACGGTTGTTGCCGTTTTTTGCTTATCACTGTGTATTGACCTACTCAATTTCCACCTGCCTCCCATGTTAGAGATTTGGCCAATCACGGAAGACATGCTATTGGCGTCCATTTACGCAGGCATATTGTTTGGCATCGGCATGGGGGTGATATATCGGGCGGGTGGAACCATCGGCGGTACGTCCATACCGGCGCGGATACTATATGAACGTTTAGGCTTCCCGCTATCACAATCCTATCTTTACTGTGATGGCGCAATCATCGTGTTGGCCGGTCTGGTGTTTCGCTGGGAGGTCGCGCTGCTGGCCATCCTCACCTTGGTTCTATCTGGAATCGTCTCCGATCTGGTATTGGAAGGTGTCAGCCAGGTTCGCACAGTCACGATCGTAACGAAAAGACCCGAAGATGTCCGTCATGCAATTATTTATAAACTTAGGAGGGGCGTTAGCTTATGGTCGATCGAAGGTGGCTATTCAAAAACCCTCCGAACCATGGTTTTTTGCACGATAATGCGTTCTCGTGTAGCCGATTTAAAATACACTATCGCAACTGTAGACCCTGAAGCCTTCATCGTCATTGGTGTAGCTCAGCAGGTAGTGGGCGGGTACGGCCAGCGATTGCCTGCATCAGCACTCAAAATAGGCGGAGGAAATCAATCTTAAACTGATGACGTTGATCAAAAAATCAATACGTGAGAATGAAAACAATCCACACATCCAAAATGAATTATCCGTCGAGGTGCAACCTCAGTAAAAAATTCACTCTCACAATCTTAAGTAAAAGCCATGATTTGAATCTATTGATTAATACCTGGATTACAGGATTCCCTTCCGCCCAGACCGGAGGCAATACCAGCCTGCCTGAGGTGACCCCCAGGCGCTGACCGATTCAGAATTGAGTCGCAATGCGCTGCGCAAGTATGTCAAATCGCCATAACCTGCAAAATATGTGGTAGTGAAAACCGGTTGGCAGCCGCTTTCTGAGTCCGTGCGAAAGGGGATAATGAATGGTCTCCGGACGGTGATTGGCTAAAACGAGGGGCGCGGAAGCACTCATGGCTTCCTACCCTTGAAATTTTTTTCCGTAAGATAGCGCCAGTAACGGCGCGGCAGCTGCCGGCGGTGCAACGCCGGATTGTCGCGGGATCGGATGGAAGCGAATGAATCCTTTCACGCGATGGGCCTCGCGGCGAACCTTCTGGCTGAGCTGATCGATACGGATGCCCACCGATAGATCGACTGCTGACGCGAAGCCCCGCCGGCCGGGAATGACCATGAGAATGTGCTGTAGATTCAGCGTCTCCACCTCGTCGTCTCCGGAGAGATGGGTCTGGAACAGCCGCTGTCGCTGCCGGGCGCCCAGATGCCGCTTCAGTCCGGTCCACACCCGGTCGGCAATCGCCGGGTCGGTGTCAATGCGCTTGAAGTTGTCGAACAGGCCCCGCTGACCGTTGCTAACGGACACGATCGCATCGGGCATCAGAGACTTCGCATAGGCACGAAAGATGGCCGTCAACAGTCCCTCGCCTTCCATCGGAACGCACGCTTGCCGTTCAGTTGGCAACGAGTCGCAATACGCTTCGGGGGGCCATTCGACGTCTGGAAACCATGGGTATCGTGGATATCCGCCGTGGCAGCGGCTGTTATGTGCGACGCAAGGATGATGTCCAATGGCCGGTTTTGAGCACCGACGAATCCATCAACAGCATCAGCTACCGGCTCGAGGCCGGTTTTCTCTTTGAACCAACCATTGGGGCGCTTGCCGCCCAGCGCATGAAACCCGACCAAGTTGAGGCTTTGGAACACTGTGTGGTCAAGCTCAGCCTCGCCGTAATCAACGGCAATACCGAGCAGATCGTCATGGAAGACATCCGTTTCCGGATGATCATCGCTGCCGGCGCAAACAATCCGGTTCTCGAAATGACCATGCGGCAGATGGCGCCACTGAGCAGGAAGGCTTGCCGGGTTGTCGAACGATTGAACAAGAAGGAGCGCGAGTATTTTTTTGCCGATTATGTGGAGATCCTTAAGGCGATTAAAGATAAAAAACCTGATCTGACCCGGCTCAGGCTTTCCGACAATTTATTGAGGATGGGGCGCTACTTAGAGAAATACGGCGGCATCGAACTGCCCGGCACCATGGTAAACGATCATTCATAAACGGCAGTGGCAGATGATCGCTTTTGTCATCCACAGCCATTGGAGAGGGAGGAAACATGGAAAACGTCAATCTCAATTATTTGGAAAGCCGCAAGCTTGTCAAGCGCTGGCCGGGACCGATTCCGGCGATTGTCAGCCTGGTGATCACACTGGCGGCGTTTTATGCCACGTGGTGGATTTTTCAGGATCCCCGTGGGTGGATGCGCATGTACACGCCCTATGTGGGGTACATGTACACGCGCTGGTGGCTCATCGTACTCATTTGGATGGTGTACCTGTTCGACTTCTGGCCGTTTAAGCGAGCATGGTTGAACCGCACGCACCCGCTGATCAAGGGCGCCATCCTCACCTTTATCTCTTTTGTGATTCTCTATGCCCTGATCAAAGGATTTTTCGAGGGGATCCTGGGGAACTACGGGCTGGCCTATTTCAACCCCGACCGGCTCACCGAGCTTCCCGGCATCACGCAGTTTTTTGCCATCGAATATGCGGCCCTGGCCTGTCTGATGTTCGCCGCCATTGCCTCCTGGCTGAGTCCCGCCTGGGTGGTGGCCTGTGAAGAAGTCCCCTGGCAGAATCTGAAGCAGCCGGCCAAGGGCGTCAGCATCCTGGTGATGACCTTTTTTTTGAGCACCATCGTCTATTTCATTACCATGCATTCCCACATGGGCATTCTCTACAATCCCTGGCAATATTTCACGTCGATCGCACCCCCCTATTGGGAGCAATTCGCCAACACGGTATCCGGTAATTTCCATGTTTCCTGGATCATGTGCTGCACGGTGACCGTATGGTTGGTGGAAACCATCTGGGAACGGTATCCCTTCAGCCTGATTCGAAATAATGCATGGCGCCGTGTGGTCTCTTTTTTCGGTATCATCGCCATCGCCCTGGCCATGCACTTCTTCTTCTACTTTGCCCAGGAGTTGACCTGGGGGGAAGCCATTCGGGGCACACGCCGGGCTTTCGCGCCGGACTGGCGATGGTTGCATGTCGGCGAAACAGCCGTCTTCTTTCTGGTGCCGGCGCTGTTTATCACCTTTTATTGCAATAACTGGCCGAAAAAATTCAGTCTGCCGGTCAATGTCCTTATCCGCACCGGTCTCATGATTGCAGGCGGTGTGCTGCTTTACCTTTTCTACTACAAAACATCCCATAATTTCCTGGGAACGCAGAAAGGCTTTTCTCACCCGCAGCAGTTCCCCATGATTCCCACCATCTGGTTGATCAATATCTGGCTGGTGCATCATTGGTTCATGGACAACTGGCCGGCCTGGAAGATGGTGCCCAAAACTGCCGCGGAAATCGAAAGCGATCATGCGGAACGTCAGGCCATGGTCGATGATATCCGCTGGACGCCGAATCTGGGCTGGGGGCTGGGAACCGGCGCCCTGGTGGGGGTGGCGGTCTACTTCATTGCGGTCTGGGCGCTACCGATTTTCTACAACGCCATCACCGTAATCGAGTAAGCGCGTGGCCACCTGTCATCTATATGAACCGCAAAGGAGGATAACATGTCCGACAACAACGGCAATATCAGCCGACGCAATTTTCTCAAAGGGGCAGCCATGGGGGTTGCCGGTGGTGCGGCACTGGCCATGGGCCTATACTCCTATTCACCGCTTCGCAAACGCCATTTTCCGGCGGTCGAAAGGAAAATGGCCGATATCGGCGTCTGCCGCAGCATCAAGGTAACCAACATTTCCGAAACCAGCTGGTTTGAAAACGCCTGCCTGATGGGGGATATCAAGGGCGCCGGAGGACTTCTGGTCAACCAGTATGACTATAATTGGCCGCCTTTTGGCAATGGCAGTGGATTGGGCAAGGGATCATATGAGCGCGGCATCGTAAAAATCAAGCACCTGCTGCCCGGTCGACTGGAAGAAGCCTGGGAAATTACGGCCAAAAATTCAGTTCATCCGGAAAATGCCGGGGGGTATGCCTGCCTCATCGAATTGGAAGATTTAGATGGCAAGATCCACAAATACCTGCTGGACTCCGGGTGGTCTTATCAATGGACCGACGAATGCTTTCGGCGCCACGGCATCGACGCCATGCTGCGCAACCGGGAAATCGAAGGCTTGTATATTTCTCATGAGCATTTCGATCATTTCTGGGGGCTGCCGGTGACGCTCAAGTACGATCCGACCATTCCTTTGTTCATTCCCGATGGCTTCTATCCGGAAGGACTCCAGTACATCAAGGATGCCGGGCATCAAGGGCCGCTGACCGTGGTCAAACCGGGGCTCAATAAGGTAGCGCCCGGTTTTGCTTCATACGTTTTCGCCATCCCGATCATCTGTCGGGTATACGGCGAGCAGTCCCTCTATTTCAACGTCAAGGACAAGGGGTTGGTGAGCGTTACCGGATGCTGCCACCAGAGCATCATCCAGTTTGCCGAAACCGCTTACCGGGAAATCAGCTACGAGAATGACAACCTGTACGGTATTTACGGCGGGCTGCACATTTCTCCCTTTGACGACTGGGATCCCAAATATGACGATCTGGTGATTTCCTTGGGCAAGTATGGATTCGAGAAGATCGGCTGCAATCATTGCACCGGTATTCTGTGCGCCAAAAAATTCATTGCCGCCGGCTATCCGGTCGTCAAGGGAACAGCGCAATACCGATCCAAGGATACGGCGTATCTGGGTAATGGGGACACAATTACTTTTGGTGCGTGATTAGGAATTTTTTACCTGACCATTTCATCGGGATCGGGGTCCTAGCGCCAGTATCGGATGGGTTACGATCCTGATCCCGATAGCGATCGCAATGTCGACGCAGCACTGATTTCTGAAGAATCCAATCGACAAGTCCATTTGAAATATGTTTTCGTAAAACGCTTCCAAGGAAGTCACGGGGAAAAGTGACTTTCTGAACTTGGATATTTCCCCGTAAAACGGGGTAAACTGCTTTTTAGGAGATCCCATGCCATTGCCGCAACCGATTCCCGGTGACCGGTTGACCAACGACGAAACGGGTATCCAGGAACTCATACGCTACCACGTGGTGCGTGTGAATATAGTACCCGGTGTGCGTCACGTGATCGGATGGCGCGGCCTGCAAAATGTGGCGCACAGCAGCGATGCATGGACGGCAAGAATCGGTGGGTATCCCGGGGTGTTCGGTTTCTTTTTCGACCAAATGGCGCCTCTGGCGTCTGGGGGTGCGGGGCGTTTCGGTCTGAACTACTTTCCTCATCCGGAAGAAGCGTGTGTTGAATCCTTGTGTGTTCAGGCGGGGATGTTGACCCAACAACCGGATTACTACGCGCGCATTCGGGATTTCATGTCCCACCCATCGATGATCGACCTGTTCAACATTGCCGGGGTGATCCTGTCGATTGATTCCTCCCTGGATGCGATGCATCTGGCCCTGACGAGCGTTACCCGGCAGCGGGTCATCGCCACCGATGGCATCTTTATGGAGCATGACGGGCAGCGGACCCAACTGGTCCGCCCCGGCGATGATGACCAGAATTTTCCCGCCCTTGACACGGCGCTGGATTTTTTCACGGTTCTGACGGCTTCCATGACATTCAATCTTGCGCAAGTGCCGGCATCGCTGGTGTGCCAGTATCGTCCGGGAACCGTAAAAGCTTACGACGCCCGTGGACAAATCGAGACCTGGGCCTCGGATACCATCCAGGAAAAGCGCATCATCCTGACATACGGAGACAAGGACATCGCCAGTGTGCCATCTGCGATATCCGATTCTACCGGGTGGCAAACCGATCATGACCGCGACGAACGGCTTGCCGATGCGCTGTGGTGGACCGCCCACCAACTCAGCGACTGCAAATCACTGGATAAATCACAGCTGGGTATCGATGAGCGGCCCCAGTTGATCGTGGTCACCGGTTTCCTGGGGGCCGGGAAAACATCATTCCTACAGCATTTTATTGAACATCAGACGCGCAATAACCGCTTTGTGGCCGTGATTCAAAATGAGATCGGTAGCGTGGGACTGGATGGACGCGTGCTCGACCACGACTATGCCGTGGTCGAGATCGACGAGGGCTGCATCTGCTGTACCCTTGTCGGTAACGTCAAAAAAGCCCTGGGGCAGATTATGAGCGATTTTCATCCCGATTATATCGTGTTGGAAACCACCGGGTTGGCCAACCCGTTTAACCTGCTGGACGAATTGGCCGAGGTGGAGGAAATTGTGCGCTTTGATTCCGTCACGACCCTTGTGGATGGCTTGAATCTGGCCAGCACCCTTGAATCCTCGAGTATCGCGTATGACCAGATCCGCGCCGCGGATATTATCTTGCTCAACAAAAAGGATCAATTGACGGCAGAGCAGATTGAAGAGAGTAAAAAACAAATCGCTCGCATCAATCCCCATGCAATGGTATTCACCACATCCCATGGGGATATCAACCCGGCGCTGATCTATAATGCCGAGCCCATCCCCCTTGACACCGGGGGCAAGGCCACGCATGCGCCGGGTAGCCACTTAACGCATCAGCATGAACAGATCGACACCCATACCATTGCTTTTTCTCATCCCGTGGCCCCGGACCGCTTGACTGCCGCCCTTGATCAGCTCCCCAAAACCATCTTCCGGGTCAAGGGCATCGTGAATCTCGTTGGAGAGACGACTCCCCGCCTTGTCCAATATGTGGCCGGACGCTATGAACTATCCGAATTCACCAATGTCAGCAACGACGATCGCTATCTGGTGTTCATCGGCCGGCAGATCGATCCCTTGGTCCTTGACGCCCGCTTTGACCTCGCTTGACATGGGATCTGATGCATCCCGCACATTTTAATCACGGCTATTCGTTGAAACTTTTTTCGATTCCTGAAGCCTTGAAAAGGCTCAAGAACAAAATTCCCGATCCTTAGCCAGATCCGACGTGCCTTGCAGCTTGATTTCAAGGCTATCCTACACCCACTTATTGTATTTTTCACTAAAGCTGATATTCTAAATAAAATCAAACTGAACTGCTGCTGTTGATTCATGTCCACCCGAAACGCCGACAAATGTGATTCTGTCAGTGACCGACTTTAGGATACCTGTCCTATGGTTAACAAGCACAGGATTCATGGATAATGCAAGTATTGCTGGGCCACATACTTGTTCAAAGTGATAATTCATTACGGCAGGTTTGCCCTTCATAAGATAATTGTCAGAATGGATCAGCGATGAGGTAAAATGATGTCCCTCAAACCAACCTACGCGGAACTCCTGCAAAAAGTCAAAGCACTTGAAGAGGAAAATCGTGCCTGGATGGAAAATTCATCCGTTGGCGCAAGGGATTGCCAAATAGGGGACAGCGGATCGGTGCAGCGACATATCGATTCTCTGGAAAACGCCGACAGCCTTGGCTCCATCAGAAATCGAAATTCGCGACCGAAAACGGGCTGTAAACAAGCTACAGGAAAGTGAAGAAAAATTCTCCAAAGCATTCCGAAGTGCACCGCTTTTAATGACCATGACCAATATTGAAGACGGCCGCTTTTTGGATGTGAATGATGCCTTCGTTTCGCATACGGGCTTTAGTCGGCATTTGGCGATCGGTTCAACATCTACTGACATCGGATTCGCCAAAACAGAAGATCGAAAAAGAATGATCAATATTCTTCGCACCCAAGGTCGAGTACGAGAACTCGAATTGGATTTACATCGCGCAGACGGGTCGTCAATGACATGCTTGTACTCGTCAGAAATTTTAGAGATCCATGGTAAAAAACGACTACTTTCGACCGCCGTTGATATCACCAAACGGAAAAACACGGAGGAAAAACTGCGCGTGATGGTTGAAATGCTGGATACTGCGCCCAATTCCATAATCGTACATGATTATGAGGGCAGATTCCTTTATGCAAACCGCAAGACCTTTGAAATTCACGGATATGATGAAAACGAGTTCATGTCCTTGAACCTCCGGGATGTCGATGTCCCCGAAAGTCGATCACTGATCGAGAAAAGGCGGCGGGAGGTAATCGCAAAGGGTGAAACATCTTTTCAGGTATCCCATTACAGGAAAGACGGAACGACGGTACCCCTCGAAGTTTCTCTTAAGTTCGTCAACTGGGCTGATCGTCCGGCGATACTCAGCATCGCCACAGATATTTCAGATCGCATACAGGCTGCGATGGAACGTGACCGTTTAACCCACGCCATTGATCAGGCAGGGGAAGTTATTATCATCACCGCCAAGGATGGATCGATTCAGTATGTCAATCCAGCATTTGAGAAAATCACAGGATATTCTCGAAAAGAGGTATTGGGGCAAAATCCAAGAATACTGAAAAGCGGCCAACACGATGAAGATTTCTATGCTCAGTTATGGGATACCATTTCAAACGGTAGGACATGGTCTGGACGGTTTGTGAATCGAGCGAAGGGTGGCGAATTGTATACTGAAGAGGCCACCATTTCCCCTGTCAAGGATGCCACAGGCACGATTGTCAGCTATGTGGCCGTTAAAAGGGATATCACTCATGAGTTGGTGATCGAACAGCAGTTGCAGCAGGCCCAGAAAATGGAGTCCATTGGGAATCTTGCCGGCGGAATAGCTCATGATTTCAATAATATCCTATTTCCAATTGTTGGGATGTCCGAAATGCTGCTTGACGATCTCCCTCCTGGCAGTGTTGAGAGGGAAAATGCAGAAGTCATTTTCAAGGCTGGCAAAAGGGGCGGTGATCTCGTCAGACAGATTCTTGCTTTCAGCCGCCAATCCGAAGTAAAAAAGATGCCGATTCGCATCCAGCAGGTACTGAAAGAGGTGATGAAGCTGAGCCGCGCGGCGATCCCTGTGAACATCAATCTCACCCAGAATATCCAGAACGATTGCAGCCTGGTGCAGGCAGATCCAACTCAGATCCATCAGATCGCAATGAACCTGATCACCAACGCTTATCACGCCGTGGAACCGGGAAGCGGAACGATCGCTGTTCGGCTGAGGGAAGTCGATGTCGGATCTGGAAAAACCGCTGAAAGTGAGCTTTTGCCTGGAAGGTATGCCCTGCTGTCCGTTTCCGACTCGGGGGTCGGAATAGAACCTGCCACAATGCAAAAGATCTTCTAACCCTATTTCACAACCAAGGAGCAAGGCAAAGGCACTGGATTAGGGTTGGTTGTCGTCTATGGTATCGTTAAAGAGCATCAAGGCGACATCAAGGTAACCAGCGAATTGGGAAAAGGCACGACGTTCAATGTGTACCTGCCAATAATTGCCCAAGCTGACAGGTTATCATCTGTTGATGGAAATGTTACCCCCCCTGTTGGTCATGAACACATTCTTTTGGTCGACGATGATCCGGTTATCGCCAATCTGGAAAAACAGCTGCTGGAGAGGCTTGGTTACAAGGTGACCATGCGAGTAAACAGCCTGGAGGCCTTGGAACTCTTTAAAAACAAGCCAGAATTTTTCGACCTGGTTATCTCCGACATGACCATGCCGAACATGACCGGCGACCAGTTGGCCCGTGAAATCATGGCCATTCGGGCGGATGTCCAAATCATTATTTGCACAGGATTCAGCGAAAGACTCAATCAGGAGAAGGCTGCAATTATCGGGGCCAAGGGATTATTAATGAAACCGATCGTAAAATCAGAACTGGCTGCAATTGTACGTCAAGTGCTGGATGCGGCCAAGGCCGCCACGCAAGGATAATTATCCTGTTCATAAGTTTTGGACGTTCGGAAACGAATCAAACGCATCAAGACAATACAATAAAATTGGGGTTTCACCGCCATTGTCACCGGTTGGCCATACTCTCTGAGGTGCGATGCAATGGCAGGGCCTGCGCTGGGGGTGATAATTCTGAGAATTGTCGTTCCAAATGCAAGCTTATGCTCCACCATAATGTTCGCGCAAGCATGTCATTTCCGCCGCGTTCATCATTCTTTCAGCTTGCCAGCTTGACGCTACCCGATTGCTTGGTTTTTTTCAAGCCGGCCGACAGCCACGGAGGCACAGAGTCCGATGAGCCCGGCAGCGACAAGGACCCAGGGCGCTCCGTGCCACCCCCCGAAGATGCCCACTGCTGCCGCCAGGGCAGGGGCCATGAGAAGCGTTCCCATGTTGGACCCCTGCATGAGGAGCCCGTTTGCCGCACCGATGTAGAACTTACCCGGAGAGTGAAACGGTACTGCCGCCATAAGGGTGCCGGGTATCAGACCAGCGATAAAACTGTAACCGAGACATAGCAGAAGTCGCACCACCAGAGGCGTGCTCCTGAAATAAACACCCACGGTGAATGCGGTGACCACGATAAACACCAGGGACAGCACCGCCCACCGGGGTACATTTTTTTGTGAAAGGAAACCGCCTGCAATGTTACCCGGGATGTTAACCAGCACAGCTAGCGCTGTCCACAGAGAGGCACCTTCAATTCCCATGCCCACCTGCTCAATAAAAAAGGTGGGTAGAAAGCTCATCAAGGCCATCCACTGCCCGGCATAGCAAAAGAAACAGAGAGAAAGCAATACTGGACCGGGAGAGGTGAGCACGATTTTAACGTTTCCTGCAAGGTTGTTGGCATGCTGTGTGCCGGTTTTTCGAATCTGCGCAAGATGTGCCGTGGAGAGGACAAACAGGATCAGGACTACCAGGCAGATCAACCCGTTGAGAAACCACAAGCCGCGCCATCCCATCCTGGCAACCACATAAGGAGATAAAAATAGCATCACGGCGATTCCGGTCGGCATGTATGCACCCCAGAATCCGAGAATCAGCCGCAAGTGGCCGGGATGAGCGATGCGGGTGATCAGTGATGGGGCGGACAGGATGGTAAAAAAGAACCCGATGCCTTCCAGGAAACGCGAGGTGAGAAACACACCGGCATTGGACGTATATCCGCCAATGGCACATCCCAGTAGCATCAGGGACAGACCGGTGATGATTAGGCGTCGATATCCTATTCGGTCAGCAAATGCACCCATCAGCACCCCTGCCAGAGCGCCGATGACATTGAGCATGGAGATCACCCAGCTGGCTGCAAACAAGGTGAGCTGCATATCAGTCCTGAGCACGGGCAAAACCCCGGGGACCTTCCCCACCTGAAAGGAGGATACCACACCGGTTCCAATCAACACGACAACAACTTTCCAAGGGGTCTCGCCTGTGTTTGGCAAAATATTCGCTCCATTTTGAAATTGTAGATTTTTTTACATGTTCCTGCCACGTACTCATCCAAGATGAAGTGTACATGTTCACGGGGTTGAAATGACCAATGGATTGTCAATCAATGGCCGGTAAGCGTTTACAGGGTTCCGCAGATGCGTGGCGCCGGGCACGCCGACGGTTTCGGCATACTTCAAGTGCCCGGGAACAAAGCAGATGGGGGATCCTGTGAACGCTTACGATGAAGTCACTAATAAAACTGATAAGGCACTATAAATGCGTAGGATATCTTAACCGCCCAGTGTTGACAATAGAGGATCGTGTTTGTTCTCTTGAATACTAACAATTGATGCATGTTATATTTTGGTTTGAAAACGGTTTTGACGTTGAATGGCTTCGGGAAAATGCAGCTGAGGGAAATATTCCGGCTATTTATGGATAGGTAAGCAGCTTGAGGATGATTACAGAGCCAATACTAAATTTTTTAAAAAGCATTCTGGATGTTATTTTCTTTGAAAATGTGGATATAATTTTTTAACACAATCCGGGCAGATTCCATGCCTTTGGCGATTAGCTGTTCGGAGACGGCTTGGATATATGCCTTTTCCCATGGGACTTTCTTTTCTAACTCGGCAACAATCCTTGCATTGTATGCGTTAGCCATTTTCATCGTCGGATATCCTTAAATTCAATTCTCGATACCAAAGTTCAGTGCCTGTCCGAATGAATGGCTTTCTCGACAGCTCACCCGATCGTTAGGACAGCAACAATAATATTCTTCACAATGAACTACATTTTTACCAAAATCCGGGAATTGGCAATGATGTCTTTCATTGCAATTTGCGCACAAGCCTTTGATTCCTTGGTTATTTTCTCTTCTTTTGGACAATGTTTTCTTCATTTTAGCCTCTAATCGGATTTTTCCTGGAATGGTTTAATTTTCAAGCGCATATGGAGCAATCAGCTCCTCATGAAGGCGGCCTAAGGCATTATCGAAAAAAGGGGGGTGAATGGTATTCATCAATTTCTCGACAACTTTTCTTACCCCCCACGCAATTTCGTCTGTTTGCCCGGCATTGACATTTTTCAATAGGTCAATGAGTGCATCACCGGCCATGATGCGGGCATCGTAATACACATTGTCGTCAGCCAGAATAGACAGTACCTCGGATATCAATTCTTGCGCTGGTATGTGAATCTCACCGGCACGCTTGAGGACCTCCTCACGAAGCCGCCAATTGCCTTTGAATCGTAGAATACGAATCAAACCGGGTTGACATTCATCCAGTTGACCGCCGTTGGCCAACTCATCGAAGCGATCCAGAACTTCCCCCCAATCGATAAGATTCCCAAACGGGTCACGTTGCATTTTAAAACTCCTTCCATACATTAACATGTTAAGTTTATAATCGATTTGTCGGTTGGACCGTGGTTGACCAGGCGAATGCGTTTTGTCAGTCATTGAAGTAGTTCGTATAAACTTCCTTCTGAGCCGCCGAGATTTGTCGGTGTGGAAGTGGATTTTCAGCATCCACGTCCATTCTTGAGAAAAGATGTTTTTCGAGATTTCTCACCCTCCCTTCCGGCGTGACGACTAGAAATTCGTTTTTCCCACCATCATCTAAAACCACGAAGATTTTTCCGGATGCCTTGTTTCTGGCCAGTTCCATCACTTGTACTCCTTGCAGATGTATGGTTTCGTTTCGCTTTTACTGGATGCATGGTAAAGCAATAGCGGTGCCAATCGGCTAAAAGTCATTTAACCCATCGTAATTGAATGGTTTTTAATCTTATGGCGTTTGGGGGAATGTTTTGTCGGCGGGAACAAAGCGCCCGCTTATTTCGGATGAACAACTATAAGGGATTGATAAACTATAAAATATTGATTACGGGCGTTAACGCCCGTATCGGGCGAAATTGGCCCACTCAAGAAGGGGATGTTTTCCGGAAGAGCGCTCTGCGCGATATACCCAGCAACGTGGCGGCCTTGGTGCGATTACCGCCTGCCTGAGCCATCGCCTTGGAAATGAGCCTGCGCTCAAGTTGAAGCGTCGCTTTGCGCAAATCCAGATCGTTATCCGCGGGTAATGGCTCGATGGGTTGATCGGGAGACAGAAAATCAAGATGTCCAATGGTGACATAGCGTTGCAGGACGTTGCGAAGTTCGCGAACGTTGCCTGGCCAGTCATGGGCGATCAGCAAGTCCATGATGTGACCGGGGATCCGGGTTAACCCCGTGGGTGTTTTCATCCGCCGTAAAAAGTGTTCCACCAACAACGGCAGATCCTGCTTGCGTTTGCGTAACGGTGGCAGTTGAATTTGGATGACCTGGATGCGGTAGTAGAAATCATTGCGCATGCGTCCTTTTCTGACGTTGTCATCCAGGGCGGCGTGGGAGGCCGATATAATCCGAAAATCGGACTTGTTGGATTGGGTCCCCCCGACAGCACGATATCCGCCCCCCTCGATGGCTCTTAATAGTTTAGCCTGCATATTGGTTGTCAATTCTGCGACTTCATCAAGGAATAAGGTCCCGCCATCGGCCCGGTCAAGATATCCGGGCGAATCGGCGTGGGCCCCGGAAAAAGCACCTTTAAGGTGGCCAAAAAACTCTCGCTCAAAAAGGGATTCTTGGACAGCGCCACAATTCACGGCAACAAATTTTCCGGATTGACGGTCGCTGTATTCATGAATCGCACGGGCCACCAACTCTTTCCCAGACCCGGATTCACCAAAAATGGCTACATTGGCATCCGTGGCCGCGGCCTTTAAAATCAGTTCATATACCGCCTGCATGGCCGGGGACCGTCCAAGTATATCCCCCAACCGAAACCGTTCCTTCAATGAAGATCGCAATACCCGGTTCTCTCCATCCAGCTTCTCGGCCATGTGTTGAGCCGCCAATTGTTGCTCTTTTATTTCGGTGATGTCTTTGAATGTCGACAATAGTGCCGGCTTGGCCTGAAAGGTGATGGGGCTGTGACAAACTTGGATCCACATTCGTTTGTTTGACCGGTTGATCTGGCAGACAGCCTCAATTTTCGTATCGATATCGACCTTGCCGATTGATCCGTAGAGCATTGCAATGTCATCGGCATCACCGATTGACGGGTGATGCACCGGCACACCAATCATTTCTTCTGCCAAGGCAATGCCAAACAGCTTGCAAAAGGCTGGGTTGACATATTGGAAGCGATGGTCCTGAACCAAGGCGACGCCTTCGGCGACCTGTTCGGTCAGTACGCGATAGCGTGATTCGCTTTCCTTCAGTGCCTCTTCGGAGCGTTTTAGCCAAAGAACCTTGCTTAGTCGTTCTCCGATCGCTCGCAACAGGCGATCTTCTTCCTCAAGAAACGTTTTTCCGTCGCCCAAGGGTGGTTTTTTAACATAGTAAACATGAACGTCACCGACATCATTGCCGTTCAGGATAATTGGTGCATGCTGGTGCAAGCGCGTTTTTTTGAAATTTTTCGAAATGTATTCCTGGCGATCAATGCGGATGCACGCACAAGCGTATTCCGGAAACTGCCAAGCAGCCGGGATGAGTTCGGCGGCACGTTGCAAGATCCATGATAAAGACACATCCTGGTTTTCGAGAAGGTTTGAAATACCATAAAGGCAATTCAACTCTTTGATTCGTTCGGCTAATGCATTCGGTGCGGTGGACATCGCTATCGACCGGCATGCATCTTTTGCAGCGACCGCTTTGCTTCGCTTTGAAGTGCTACCTGCTTTTTGGTTAGGGTGACTGACTGTCATCGCTTAAACTGTTATTTTAGAAATTAGGCGTTCCCGTATGGGCAATCGCCCTTGGACCGATTTTTATTTTATATGCCAATCCACACCCCAAATGAAAGTCTTATTTTGGGTGAGCCGAAGGCATGTCCGATGATCATCTGCTGCAATTTCACCATCCGTGCTCAACTTTTGAACAGCCCCCCCGGATCCCTTCCAAACGCGGCATTAGGGTCTCTCCGCCTTCGTGTGGGTATTTTCCGGTCATCTCTTTTTTGTTGATATTTCACCATTGCAAGCACCGTCGACGGTTGTTGAGTTGAAGCCAGGCCACGCGTAACCGTCTGAAACAAAAAGCTAAATTGATTTTATAGCAAAAGTCCAAAAGTCGGCATCGCTTTTGCTCATGAATCGATTTCTCGATCCGGATCAATTACCAACCGCTCGTGAGAAAAAAGGCGCTAGATCGCCTTTCCCACCAATCCAAAACAAGGGGGTACCGATGGATCGTAAGCGGCGTTTCATTGCAGAGCGTATCGATGAAGTCAGCAAAATTTGCGACCGGGAAAATCCCATTTATGAGCAGGTCAGCAACTTCAGCATTGCGCTTTACGTGCTAGGCTATTTGTCAGGCCCGGACGTGTTGTCGGTAAGCGACATGGATTTTGTGGAAGCCGGAACCATTTTAAAAGAGGAATTCGATCCCATTGCGCGGCAAGACGTCCCACCGCACTACAGTATTTTCAAGTCTACGGACAATTATTTGCTGGTCATCGGCGACCCTGACTTTCCCACCCATTTTGCCGTCGTTACCGATATGCACAGTCCCCAGCCCTATTTTTCCAAATTGGATTTATATGGCAGTGGATTCGACAGCTTGGCTGAATTGGAACGAGAATTTCAGGGTACGGATGGTGTCGGTGAGAAAGATTTTTTTTACTACCGCATGCGACAACCGGTACTGCCGGCCAAGACAACCCCCACGAAAATATACACCCTTGATAACAGTGGAAACTACTCTATTTGGGAATATCAATCACCAAACTATGAAAAGGAGGAGCGGCTGTGTCGGTAATTCAGGATACCATCGCACGGATCAATCAATTGGATGTGGAACAGAAGGAGTTTCAGCAGGCTGTCACAGAGGTACTGGAAACCCTGGAACCGACGGCGCAACGTCATCCCGAGTTTGTCAAGGCGGGAATCTATGATAGAATCGTCGAACCTGAGCGGGCCGTCATGTTCCGGGTGCCATGGAAGGAGGACAATGGACAGGTGCATGTCAACCGGGGGTATCGCGTGCAGTTCAACAATGCCATTGGCCCCTTTAAGGGCGGATTGCGTTTTCATCCGTCCGTGAATTTGAGTATTATCAAGTTTCTCGGTTTCGAGCAGGTCTTCAAAAACGCCCTGACGACCCTGCCCATGGGGGGCGGCAAAGGCGGATCCGATTTCGATCCCAAGGGAAAGTCCGATGACGAGATCATGCGCTTCTGCCAGGCTTTCATGCGCGAGTTGTTCCGCCATATTGGCGCCGAGACCGACGTGCCGGCCGGAGATATCGGCGTGGGTGCCCGGGAAATCGGGTATCTGTATGGATACTATAAGAAAATCCGCAACGAGCACACCGGGGTGTTGACCGGCAAGGGACTCGAATATGGCGGCAGCCTGATTCGCCCCGAAGCCACCGGGTACGGCACTGCCTATTTCGCCGCCGAAATGCTGGCCACCCGGGGGATGGATTTCAAGGACAAGGTCGTGGCCATCAGCGGGGCCGGCAATGTGGCCCAGTATGCCGTGGAAAAAGTGACTCAACTCGGGGCGCGGGCCGTTACGGTATGTGATTCCAGCGCGACCGTCCTGGACGAGCAGGGCATCTCCAGCGAGAAGTGCTGTTTTCTCATGGACCTGAAAAACAACCGCCGCGGCCGCATCAAGGAGTACGCTGAAAAGTATGACACGCCCTGTTTCGAAGGTGAGAATGTATGGGACGTCATCCGTAGGCAGGGACTCAAGGTGGATATCGCCCTGCCCTGCGCGACCCAGAATGAAATCAGCCGTGAAAATGCCATTGCCCTGGTGGAAAATGGTTGTCGTTGCGTGGCCGAGGGGGCCAACATGCCCTCCACACCCGAGGCAATTAAAATCTTTCAGGAAAGCAACATCCTTTACGGGCCGGGAAAAGCGGCCAATGCCGGCGGCGTGGCCACGTCCGGTCTGGAGATGAGCCAGAACAGCCTCAAGATGTCCTGGACCCGCGAAGAGGTAGACCAGCGGCTTCAGATCATCATGAAAAGCATTCATAAGTCCTGCCTCGATGCTGCCGAGGCCTATGGCCGGAAAGGAGATTATGTGGTCGGTGCCAATACCGCCGGGTTCATGAAGGTAGCCAAGGCCATGATGGCCTATGGGTTAGTCTGATTTTCATCAAAAGCGAATGATGGGCGATCCATTTCGAGGGTCGCCCATCATGTGAGAACCATGGCCTTCCACCTGACGAAGGAACCCTGACCTCATGGCATACTACTCCCATGTCAGCACGGGCTGGAACAGCCTGGACAGCATCATCGATCACCTGCGCCGAGGAGACAACGTGGTATGGCAGGTAGATAATATCGATTCTTACCGCAAGATGGTCTCCAATTTTGTCAACCATGCCATCGCCAACCACGAACGGGTAGTTTACATGCGCTTCGGGCGTCATGGACCGCTTTTGGAACCGCGCCCCAACCTTTGCATTTATACCCTTAACGTGGCGGCGGGTTTCGAATCCTTTTCCTCTGAAGTGCACGGCATCATCACCCGCGAAGGCAAGGATATCTTCTATGTCTTTGATTCCCTGTCCGACCTGCTCTACGAGTGGGCCACCGATCTGATGATCGTCAATTTTTTTTTCGTGACCTGTCCTTATCTATATGAATTGAGGACCATCGCTTATTTCGCGATTTTGCGCAACTGTCACTCGTTCAAGGCCATCGCCCGCATTCGCGAAACCACCCAGGTGCTCATCGATATTTACAGCCATCAACGCAAACTGTGCGTCCACCCCATTAAAATCCAGGACCGGTATTCGCCCACCATGTTTTTCCCGCACATCAAGGCGCGCGACCAACTCGTGCCGGTGATCAACAGCGTGGAGGCAACCCAGCTCTTTTCCAATCTGTTAAGGGAAAAAGCCGTTAATGCCCAGCGCATCATGGATTATTGGGACCGTATTTTCATTCAGGCTGAAAAACTGTTGGAATCCGGTGCCACGTCCGCCGAGAAGAAGGACAAAGTCGAACAGCTCAGCCGCCTGGTGCTGAGCCGCAATAAGCGTGTGCTGGAAATCATCCGGCGCTTCATGTCTCTCGAGGATTTGTTGCAGATCAAGGAGCGGCTGATCGGTACCGGCTTCATCGGCGGTAAGGCGTTGGGCATGCTGCTGTCACGCAAGATCCTGATGCAGGATCAGGCATTGAACTGGCTGGGAATACTCGAGCCCCACGACTCGTTTTATATCGGCTCGGATGTTTTCTATTCCTATATCGTTCAAAACGGCTGGTGGAAGCTTTTCATGGCTCACAAAACCCGGGAGGGCTTTTTTACCAAGGCGGCCGAGCTGAAGGCCAACATTCTGGAAGGCCGCTTCCCCGAAAGCATCCGCGAGCGGTTCCAGCTCATGCTCGAGTACTTTGGCCAGTCTCCGATCATCGTGCGCTCCAGCAGCCTCCTGGAAGACGCTTTCGGCAGTGCTTTCGCCGGCAAGTACGATAGCTTTTTCTGCGTCAACCAAGCCTCACCCGACAAGCGTTATGAGAACTTTGAAGAGGCGCTCAAACGGATTTTCGCCAGCACGCTGAACGAAGATGCCCTGGCGTACCGGCTGCAGCGCGGCTTAGATCAGATGGACGAGCAAATGGCGATCCTTGTCCAGCGCGTTTCGGGAGCTTACCACAAAAGCTGCTTCTTTCCCGAGTTGGCAGGCGTTGGTCTTTCACACAACCCCTATGTATGGAAAAAAAACATGGATCCTGCCGCTGGCATGCTGCGCCTCGTCATGGGCCTGGGGACAAGGGCGGTCAACCGGGTCGAGAATGATTATCCGCGCATTGTGGCCATGGACGAGCCATCGGTCAAACCACTGGGCGGCCTATGGGACTTGAAAAAATACTCCCAGCACTATGTGGATTATCTCAACCTGGAGGAAAACGAGCTGCAAACCACCGCCCTGCGCGATCTCGTGGCCAAGCAACTGGACATCCACCTGGAATCCATCGGCGTCCGGGATACCGAATCGCGGCACTATGCCGGCGAAGGGGTGCCGCCGGACCAGGATCAGTGGATTTTGACCTTTGATCACTTTTTCACCCATACCCCCTTTATCCGGATCATGGCCGGTATGCTCAAGCGCCTGGAGAAGGCCTACGCCACACCGGTGGAGGTGGAATTCACCGTCAACACCAACGCGGCACAGGACATTCAAATCAACCTCTTGCAGTGCCGTCCCTTCCAGACCATTGGCGGGCAAACGAAGGTCGCCATCCCCGAAAAAATTCCCCCGGCAAACATTTTCATCCAAACCGAGGGAAATTTCATGGGAGGCAATGTATCGCTGTCCGTCGGCACGATTATCTGGGTCGATCCATCCCCGTATGCAAACCTTTCCCTGTCCGATAAATACAGCGTGGCCCGGTTGATCGGAAAGCTAAACCGCAAGGTGGGCGACCGGCGGACACGGGCCACCATGCTCATGGGGCCAGGCCGATGGGGGACCCAGACGCCCGCCATGGGCGTTCCGGTGACGTTTTCCGAAATCAATCACATCACCGCCCTGGTCGAGATCAGCTACCGGGCCGGCAGCCTGATTCCGGATCTTTCCTTCGGCACCCACTTTTTTCATGACTTGACCGAGGCCAATATTTTCTACGCGGCTGTTTATCCGGAGCAAAGCGATGTCACGTTCCATCCCGAATGGCTTGCCCCGTATCCCAACGCCCTGTCGCGGATCGATCCCGGTGCGGCACGATTCGATCCTGTGGTCAAAGTCATTCACCTGGATGATGGCGAACTGATCCTGCAATCCGATATCCAAACGCAGCAGATGATTTGCTATCGGGCTTGAAATGAGATCATTTTCGATTCCCTGACACATTTCATTTTGGCACCGGGGATGATACAGTGCTACTCCGGCAGCGTTAACGTGATGGCCGGCCGGCGTCATCAACGGCACGAGCCGGCATTCGTGGGAGGCCCTGGGACTTGAGATTCATCAACACCATCTTCACGCTGAAAGCCAAATTGGTGCTGCTATTTCTCACCCTGGCCATCGGCCCGTTGATCGTTATCGGCGCCTTTTCCATCGAAACCACCGAATCGCTGATCAAAAGCCTGGTCCTGCGCCAGCTCGAAAGCGTGGCGGCCGACAAATCCGCGATCCTGGAGCGCTGGCTGGAGGAACGCAAACAGGACCTGCGGGTGATTGCCGGCACCTCGATTCTCAGAACCATGGACCCGTCGGTTATCGCCCCGTACCTGGACATCATCCGCAAACACTATGGGGTGTACAAGCACTTGACGGTCGTTTCGGCTGACAACGCGGTGGTCGTGAGCACGTCCGGAATCCATTCGCCCATCGATTTCAGCCGGATGCGTCTGGACGCGCAGGATGCACTTTTTCTGTCAAAAATCACCTACCTGGCCAAGGCGCAAGAGTCTACGTTTTATATCGCCGCCCCCGTTTGCGATGGCGTACGACGAATCGGGACAGTGGTGGGTACGGTAAGCACCACCAACATCATCAACACCATCTTGCGTGTCGCTTTAGGCAACACCGGCGAATGCTATCTGGTGGACAAGGAAGGCCGGTTTCTGGTCCACAAGGAACCGCACCGCATCCTGTCCGAAAACATTTCTCAATCCGCCAGTTTTAAAAATATCTTCGGCAGTCGTGATCGCACCGAAACCTATCTGGACTACCGCAACATCGAAGTACTGGGAACCTCACGCAAAGTGGGGGGCACCGACTGGACCATCGTGGTGGAACAGGACCGCGAGGAAGCCTTTCAGAGTGTACAGAAGCTCAAAAACCTGGTTTACCTGACCCTGCTGCTGGCCGCCAGCAGTGCCCTGGTGCTGACCTGGGTCATCTCCTATCACGTGGTGCGCCCCATCCGCCTGCTCAGCCGTTCGGCCCAAGCCCTGGCAACGCCGGGTGCCGTGATCCCTTTTACGGGTGGGGACCGTGCAAGCCGCCAGGACGAAATCGGCATCCTGTGCCGGGCGTTTGCGGATATGGCCCTCAAAATCCAGGAGCGCCAGCATCGTTTGGAACATCAATTCAATCTCAAGGAGGCTGAATTAAAAAAAACGGACCATACCCTCAAACAGTTTCAGCTGATCGCCGAGCGTTCGGAAAAATTTGCCGCGCTCGGGCGTCTGGGCGCTGCCGTGGCCCACGAAATCCGCACCCCACTCACCTCGCTCAAGCTTTTTTTGGAATCGGTCGAGGACGAAATCGAAATTTCACCGGAATACACAGAAGATTTCACCGTTGCCATGGGGCAGATTGCGCGCATCGAGGCGGCCATCAACCGTCTGCTCGAATTTACCAAACCCAAGGATCTGTTTTTTTCGCTGTTGAATGTCGACCGCCTGGTTACCGGTGTGGTATCGATTATCAAACCGCTGGCCAACAAGCAGGAGTGCACCATCGCCATGGATATCCAAAACGATCTGCCCCGCATCAACGCCGACAAGAAGCTGATCGAAGAAGCCCTGATCAATCTTCTGATCAATTCCCTGGAGGCGATGCCGGTGCATGGCCAGATCTCGGTATCGGCAACACGCGGCGAATGGGATACCGACATCCCCATCGGCCCGTGCATCCGCATCGATATTACCGATACGGGCCAGGGCATTGCCGCAGAACACAGCGATCTGATCTTCGATCCGTTCTTCACCACCAAAGCGGCGGGTACGGGACTGGGGCTGCCCATGGTTCTCAACACCATCAAGCGCCACGGCGGAGAAATCCAGGTTCGTCGCCGGCAGGCAGGCGGTACCGTTTTTTCATTGTTTTTGCCAATTTCATCCCCAAAGCCGGAAACCTATGGAAAAAATACTGCTCATTGACGACGACGACGGCTTGAATCACTTCCTCAATCGCTTTTTCAAACGAAAAGGGTATGCGGTAACCACTTGCCTTGCCGGTGAGGCCGCCCTTGAAATCATTGCCGATGAATCCTTCGATCTGATTCTGCTGGATTATAAAATGCCGGGAATCAACGGTCTGGACACATTGAAGGCAATCAAAACCGCCCAGGTGAAAACACCGGTGGTGATCATGACCGCCTATGGCAATACCGATACCGCCATCGAAGCCATGAAACGGGGCGCCTATGATTACTTGAACAAACCGTTTCAGCGGGAAGAATTAAGCCGCATCGCGGCCGAGGCGCTGGTGCTCAATCGCCAGATGAAAGAGGTGGTCTACCTGCCTGGCCCGGTGGCCCCGCATGGGGCCAGATCACCCGAGGGGTCATTGAAGATTGTCGGTCGCAGCAAGACCATGCAGGCGGTCTATAAAATCATCGGCCAAATCGCCGAAAAGGACGTTTCCGTTTTGATCGGCGGGGAAAGCGGCACAGGCAAGGAACTGGTCGCCCGGGCCATCTATCACCATAGCCGACGCAACGAGGCCCCATTCATGGCCATCAACTGTGCCGCCATTCCCGAACAATTGTTCGAGAGCGAGTTGTTCGGCTACGAGCCCGGAGCCTTCACCGGGGCGCAGCAGACCAAACTCGGCAAGATCGAGCGCTGCCATGGCGGCACCTGTTTTCTGGATGAAATCGGTGATATGTCCATGGGCCTGCAGGCCAAACTGCTGAGGGTGCTGCAAGAGGGGGAATTCGAGCGGGTCGGCGGGAAGGAGACGCTCAAGGCCGATGCCCGTATCATCGCCGCCACCAACAAGGATCTTGCCCTGGAAGTGCAAAACGGCCGGTTCCGCGAGGATCTGTACTGGCGCCTGAAGGTAATCACGATCCATCTGCCGCCCCTCAGAAAACGGATCGAGGACATCCCGGAACTGGTGGAGTGCTTCGTGGCACGATTCAGCAGTGAATACGCCAAACCCATTCGCCATGTGGCCGAGGATGTCATGCAGCGGTTTCGGACCTATGCCTGGCCGGGAAATGTACGCGAGCTGGAAAATTGTGTCCGGCGGGCCGTGATTCTTTGCGCCGGTGATGTGATCGCCCAGGAGCATATCGAATTGCTGGACAACCACGAGCCCGATCTAAACGAAGCCACCGATCGTGAGCGTTTGATCCGGCGTCTTAAAGACGCCATGCAGTCGGTTCTTCCGGAAATCCTGCGACTTTCCAAAGAGGGGGGGATTCACGCCAACATCATCGAAATCGTGGAAGAGACAATTATTGTCAGTGCCCTGGAGGAATGCGACAACAACCAGGTCAAGGCCGCCAGGTTGCTCGGCATCAGCCGCAATACCTTGCGTCACAGAATAAAAAAATACCTCCGCCCGTGATGGGTCGCATGGGGCATCGGGATCCCCCCAAAAAAAGGATTGCCGGTTCAGGCAACCCTTTTAAAAACAGGGTTCAACGCGGATTTGTGTGCAGATATTCCTGAACCGTTGGATTTAGAATCATTGCAACACAACCTTACGCTTTTAGCAATTAGCGGTTAGCCGTTAAGATGCCTGGATTTTCCGAATATAAGCGAACTGCTAATGGCTAAAGGCTAATCGCTGCTCATCGTGCGCTTCCACACAATTCCACGATGAGCCATTATTTTTTACCGAATATCTTTTCCGGTTTTTGTGTATCCCCGGTCGCGTTGGGGTATTTGGGATAGACATAGGCTTTTTTGCCGGCCCCTATGTCTGGTGGCTGGTCTTTTTGAATGATTAGTTGACTTCACTTTGCTTTTCTATCGGCGTCGTCGATAGCGAAAACGGTTTTCGCACCACCCAGCTCATGGCTTTTGCTGGCGTACCGCTGTAAAAATTCGCTCAGTGCCGCCTCACTTTCTCAATACTCCAAAAAAAAAGCGCGTTGCCACCGTGGGCGGCAACGCGCGTTTAAGTCGGGATTAGGCTTTATTTTGCTTTTATGCGGGCTTCCATATCCATGACGATGGATGAGAAGTCGGCGCCCATGTTGGCCGCCGTGGTGGCGAAGCAAATACGATCCTTATCCATGCCGATGGCTTCCAGCATGGTCTGGGCATTGGCCGCTCGCCAACTGGCGTACAGACTGCCTTTTTCCGATTTGCAGTTGCCATTGTGGCAGGCCATGACCACCACGCCGTCGGCCCCTTCGGCCAGGGCGTGCATGACGTAATCGATGTCCACCTTACCGGCGCAGGGAACAGCAACGGTCTTCAGCCCCTTGGGCAGGGGCATGCCGAAGGATTCGGCCATGCGGGCGGCTTCCAATCCGCTGTTTTGGCAGCAAAAGGCCACGATGGTGGGCGCATCATCGGTTTTCTCGTTGGCCGATTGGGTTACCTGATCGATCATGGCGGCGTCGTTGAAATCACCAATCTGAATGGCATCCATGGGGCATTCAGAGGCACAGATGCCGCACCCCTGACAGGCCACTTTGGAGATGACCGGTTTGTTGTCGGCCGTCCAATAGATGGCACCATGGGGGCAACAGCGGAAGCAGGTCAGGCAAAAGGTGCACTTGCCGGTATCGAGTACAGCCTTGGCGGTGGGGACGCTGATGGTCCCGTCACCCAGCAGACGGTGAATCTGGAGGGCCGCATTTTCCGCGTCCATCAGGGCGCTGTAGCGTTTTTTTGCCCGGCGGCTGCCGCCGACGACGAAGATGCCTTCGCGATTGGTGGAAACCGGATAGCGATGGACGTTGTCGGTCTGCAAAAAGCCCATGCTGCCCACGTCGATCCTGAGCATTTCGGCCAGGGCGGTATTGACCGCGTCGGCACCGATGGCTTCTTCGACGACGATGATATCCGGTGTCAGTTCCACCGGGCGTTGCAGGACCGGATCGTCGTAAGTAATGCCAAGGCTACCCGCTTGGGTAATACTGGGCATGGCGGTGAGCTTGACATACATGGCGCCTTTGTCACGGCATTCCAGATAGAGTCGTTCCAGTCCATCTTCGGCGACCTTGAGATCACCGGCCAGCACATAGGCACTGGTGTTGTCCAGGTTTTCAATGGCCAACACACTCGTCAATACCCGCTCCAACACCAACGGATTGCCATCCTGGGCCAATCCCATGAGAAATGCAACCGATTTCCCGGCCAGGGCCGATGGGTTGTCCTTCAAGGCCGCTTCCAGCTGACTTTGGCTAAGTACGGTGTCGGAGAGCGTCAGCCCGTAGTTGTCGTTCAATGGGCAAGAGACCAATTCGGATGCCACGACGATGGCGCCCACGGATTTTTCGATGATGTCGTCGTTGCCTGATAACCAGACTTTGAAGTCTCCGGGAACCCCGGCAGCGCCATCAATGCGCGTATCGGTCATGACGTCGACTTTATCCGAACCCTTCACCGTTTCCACCAGCGCACTCATTGCCTCGTCTTCGATGCCGTCCAGATCGCCAGCCGCCGCTTGGGCCGTCGTTCCCAGGCCGGCCCCCTGATCGATGAGCACGACCTTATATCCATTGGCGGCAATTTCAGAGGCGGCCTTCACGCCGGTCATCCCCGCGCCCACCACCAGGACATCGGTAGCCAAATTGATGGTTTCCATTTCTGTTTGTTGTGTCATTAGGCCCTCCCCAGATATTTCATCACTTCGCTGGCAGACTGTCCGGCGTGGACGATGGATTCGGCAATGGTTTTCGGCCCCGATGCCGTGCCGGCGATGAAGACGCCGTCCTGGCCGGTGGCCGCCCGGTTCAATTTATCGGCGCAGGCGAAGAAACCGTCACTATTCAGTGGCGCGGCGACCACCTCGGCCAGTGCCGCGTTGTCGGCCGCCGGCATGATACCCACGGAGAGCACCACCAGATCGAATTCTTCTTCCACTGCCTCACTGCTGCCTTCGCTGGCCATGAAACGGGTGCGGATGCGGTCATCCTCCGTCTTGTACATGTCTACGGGAATGTTACGCACGAACGTCATCTCATCTTTGCATTGCTGATAGAAAACAGGGAAATCGTTACCGGTATTCTGGATATCCATATAAAAGATGGTTACGTCCAGTTCGGGATCCTTGTACTTCATCGATTGGGCGGTTCGCAGGGCATACGGGCAGCAGACCTGGCTGCACCACAGGTTGCCCAGTCGCTCGTCCCGACTACCCACGCACTGAATAAAGGCGACCTTCTTGGGCGGCTTTCCGTCGGAGGGGCGCAACACCGTGCCATTAGCACGCTTGCAGGTTTCCAGGTCCAGACCGCTGATGACGTTGTCCAATTCGCTGTAGCGATAGGTGCCTTTGATATTGGGATCAAACGGGGTAAAGCCGGTGGCCACGACCACGGCATCGACGTCGAGCGCATCCGCGCTTCCCGTGGTGGCCGGATCCAGGCTGCCATCAGCCTGGTAGAATTTCGCGTTGTTCAGCGAATAGCCCTTGACCGCGGCGCAGCCGGTCGGATCGGCGCTATAGCCACCTTCACAGGCCTGGGCATCTTTGGCCGTGTCTGCTTTTTTCAGGCTGACCTTGAAATTGCCGTTTTTATTGATCCCGGTCACTTCCGTAGCCAGATGAACGGATATGGCCGGTTCGTTGACCACGTTCTTGAGCATGCTTTCCACGGCGCAGGCACCGCATTGTTTACACTCGTCGGTGGCTTTGCAGGCATATTGGATGGCGTGTCCGCCGAGATAGTCGGCCTTTTCCACCAGCGCGACCTGTGCGCCGAGGCCGGCGAGCTCCCAGGCTGCCGTCAGACCGGCAATCCCGCCCCCAATGACCATGACTTTTTTCGATTCATTACTCACTTGAAAACTCCTTTGGTGATCGTTGGTTGACAATGGATAGGCGGCGGGCGATCAGACTTGGGGCCGGGGCAGGACGTTGGCCCGCTCGGCGATTTCCGGCACCTTGTGCTCCCATTCGATGGCCATCAGGTGAACACCGGCGACACCCTTCATTTCCTTGAACTCTTCGATCTGTTCACAGGCGATTTTGATGCCTTCGTCGGCCACCTTCTTTTTGTCCACGCCCTGAAGGCGTTTGATGATTTCGTTGGGCACATCCATACCGGGAACCTTGAGCTGCATGTAGCGCGCCATACCAATGCTTTTCATGGGGGTGACACCGGCCAGAATGTAGACCTTTTCGGTCAGGCCCATATCGACGGCCTGTTTTACCCAGGTGCGCATCCGTTCCATGTTGAAAATACACTGCGTCTGAATGAAATCCACACCGGCGGTCACTTTCTTGGCCAGCCGATGAACACGCCATTCATAGGGTTCGGCGAAGGGGTTGGCCGCGCCGCCGATAAAAATTTTCGGGGGTTCGTCGATATCCGCGCCGCCCAGAAACTTGGCGTCGTCGCGCATTTTTTTCACGCAACCGATGAGCTGGGTGGAGTCGATGTCGAACACACCCTTGGACTGGGGGTGGTCGCCAAATTGTTGATGATCGCCAGAGAGGCAGAGCATGTTGCGAATGCCCAGGGCCGAAGCGCCGAGGATGTCGGCCTGCATGGCCAGCCGGTTGCGGTCTCGGCAGACCATCTGGTAGTTGGGTTCCAGCCCTTCCTCGATGGCGATGAGCGAGGCGGCCCAGCTGGACATCCTCACCATGGCGGTTTGATTATCGGTGATATTGACGGCATCCACATTGCCGACCAATGGTTTGGCCTTTTCCCGCACCGCCTCCACGTTCGATCCGCGGGGCGGTCCCAGTTCTCCGGTAAAGGCAAAATGACCGGCACGCAGTATTTTCTCCAGATTGCTTCCTGATTTCATATGGTAATCCCTCTATTAGTATCGGCTTATTCCGTGTTGGTGGTTGATCGCTTGGCTATTTGATACCCAATGCGGCCAAGCGTTCCTCATACCCCGGTTGAACGATGGTCCTGGGGGTCTGGTTGCGCCAGTCATTGGGCGGACAGATTTCCAGGATGTTACCCAAGCGATTCTGCTTGGCCAGCCGTTCATGAATACGATGCCAAGCGCAGGGTTGGTCACTGTTGATTTCGCAGCTTCCTTTATTGGTACCGCCACAGGGACCGTTGAACAGACCCTTGGCGCACATGGTCACCGGGCAGATTCCCGCCGTCATGCCCAGCACACAGGTACCACACGCCCGACATTTTTCCTCATACCAGCCAACCTCGCGGTTGACGCCGATAAACGAGGTATTGACCGCCGGGAATACCGGGATTTCCGGAAACCGTTCGGCAAGGAACTGGATGCCTGCGCCGCAAGCCATGGAAATCAGCGCGTCGTATTCATCCACCACTCCGTCCAGTTCTTCCAGGAACTCCATGTCGCACTGTCGCTCCACCGTCATCGCGCCGGTTTCAATGGGGTTGCCTTCCATACGGCGGGCAATCTTCAATTCGGAGTTCAGCACGCCGACCTCCTTTTCGCCGCCTGCCAGACATACCGCCACGCAGGTGCCGCATCCCACGGTGAGGACTTTTTTATAGTCCTTTACCATGGCCCTGACTTCATCAATGGGCTTTCGTTCCGCAACAATCATTTGAAATTCCTCCTGTTTGTCATGGCATGGGGTCACTGCCATTGAAATGATACACTCACGCCGGGTTTGAAGGGGGGGCGTGAAATGTATAGTTTGAGCCAAGAAGCGAGATTAACCAGACCACACCGATTATGTCAATATATAAAAGGTAATAGGTAATCTGAAGACTTGACAGAGGGCGGGGGACTTTGATAAATGAATGAGTATTCATTCATATTGTTGGTTCGACAGGAGGTTCACCATCGGCTCCAAAAAGAAAAACACGGAAAAATACCACCGCATCCTCGACGCTGCCGTAAAAGTGTTTGCCGAACAGGGTTTCTTTCAATCAACCATCGCCCAAATCGCCAAAGCGGCAGGTGTGGCGGATGGAACCATTTACCTGTATTTCAAAAACAAGGACGATATTCTGGTTCAATTTTACGAATACAAGACGAATCAGATTTTCAATCGTTTCAGGGAGGCCGTCGGAAAGGTGAACAGCGCCGAAGAAAAGCTGCGGCATCTGATTCGGGTTCATCTGGCGGAATTTCAGAAAGATCGCAACATGGCCATCGTATACCAGGCCGAGATCCATCAAAATCGGTGGCTCGGTGATGAGCACCTCAAGACGATGGCCAAAACCTATCGGGATATTATCGCCGAAGTCGTTGAAATGGGCCAGGAAGAGGGAACGATCCGTCGGAACCTTTTCATCGGACTCGTCAAACGTCTGATTAACGGCGCGGTGGACGAAGTGATCAACGCCTGGATCCATTCCGACGGGCAATATGATCTGGTGACCATGGCCGACCCCTTGGTCGACCTTTTTATTAATGGAATCGGCAATAAGGAGAATACCAAAGATGGCACAGGTAATCGCTGACAGACGAGACGTGGATTTCGTGCTTCATGAGCAGCTGAACGTCGGCTCGCTTAGCGAACATGAAACGTATTCCGAGTTTAACAAGAAAACCATCGACCTGATTGTTAGTGAAGCCCGTAACCTGGCAATCAAGGAAATTTTGCCGACTTTCAAAGACGGAGACGAGCAGGGATGCCGTTTTGAAAATGGCCAGGTTTTTGTGCCGGAAAGTTTCAAGCGGGCGTATGAGCTATACACCGACGGTGAATGGCTGGCCATGACCGAAGACCCGGAATATGGGGGGCAGGGTATGCCTCGGACCGTGGCCCTGGCTGCCGAGGACTACTTTAATGGCGCCAATTACGCCTTCATGATGTATCCGGGCTTGACTCATGGTGCCGCCCTACTGGTTGACGCCTTCGGGACCGAGCGACAGAAAAAATTGTTTCTGAAAAATATGTTCACCGGCAAGTGGACCGGTACCATGCTGCTGACCGAACCCGAGGCGGGTAGTGATGTGGGCAACCTGACCACGACGGCCGTAAAAAATGCAGATGGATCCTACTCGATTACCGGTGCCAAGATTTTTATCTCCGCCGGAGAGCATGACATGGTAGAAAATATCGTCCACCCGGTCCTGGCTCGCATCGAGGGGGCACCGGCCGGCACCAAGGGAATCTCGCTCTTTCTGGTTCCCAAATACCGCGTCAATGAGGATGGCAGTCTGGGGGAATTCAACGATGTGGTGTGCACGGGAATCGAGCACAAAATGGGCATCAATGGTAATGCCACCTGCTCGTTGACCCTGGGCGGCAAGGGCAGTTGCATCGGAGAATTGCTAGGAGAAGAAAACAAAGGCATGCGTGCGATGTTTTTGATGATGAACGAGGCGCGGCTGTTGGTGGGCCTGCAGGGCCTGTCCTGTGCCAGTGCGTCCTATCTGAATGCCCTCAACTATGCCCGGGAGCGGATTCAAGGCAAGAATCTATTGCAGATGATGAATCCCGACGCACCATCGGTGCCCATTATCCAGCACCCGGATGTGCGGCGGATGCTGATTTCGATGAAGGCTTATGTGGAAGGCATGCGCAGTCTGCTTTACTACGCCGCCTTTTTAACCGACCGGATGGCCGTGTCTGCCGATAACGATGAAAAGGCAAGGTTTCAGGGAATCCTGGATCTGCTTATTCCGGTCTGTAAAGGCTATGTGACCGACCGGGCCTTCGATATTTGCAGCGTGGGGGTGCAAGTCTACGGCGGGTATGGATTCACCAAGGAGTATCCCCAGGAACAGCTGCTCAGGGATAGTCGCATCACCATGATCTACGAAGGTACCAACGGCATCCAGGCCATGGACCTGTTGGGACGCAAGCTGGGAATGAACAAGGGCAAGTCTATCATGGATCTGATGGGAGAGATTCATCAGACCATCGCCCAGGCCAAGGCCATCGACAGTTTGAGTGCCTTTGCCTCGCGATTGGAGAAGGCGCTGAATCGTTTGGGAGAAGTGGCCATGCACCTGGGGGCAACGGCCATGTCGCCTCAGGTGATGAATGCCTTTGCCTTTGCCCATCCTTTTTTGGAAGCATCCGGTGATGTGATATTGACCTGGATGCTGTTGTGGAGAAGCGTCATCGCCGCCAAGGCGTTGGAAAAAGGGGCCAAGAAAAAAGACCAGGCATTTTACGACGGTCAACTGAAGAGTGTTCAGTACTTCGTTCAGGCGATTCTGCCCATCACCATGGGAAAGATGGATGCCATCATGATGACCAGCAGTGCGGCGGTGGATATATCCGAAGATGCCTTCGGCTAAAAATCAATCTGGGATCGCTTAACTGCGCGATCCCAGATTGATTTTTACTGTTTTAAATCTTAAATACGCTTCTGCCTTGAAGCGGGTGAGATCTGCTGTTTCTACTATATTTTTCCGGTAAAAATGAGCCGGGAATCGCACTTTTCAGCGATTCCCGGCTCATTTTTATTTGCGCTTTTCGAACTCCTCGGCCCGGAGGTCTTTTTTCAAGACCTTGCCCACATTGGTTTTGGGTAGATCCTTGCGGAATTCGATTTCCGTGGGCCATTTGTATTTGGCCAGTTTGTCCCGGCAATAATTCATCAATTCCTCAACGGTTGCCTGCTGGCCCACTTTTAGGACCACGAAAACCTTGACCGCCTCACCGCGTTTGGGATGGGGAACGCCGATGGCCGTGGCTTCCATCACCTTGGGGTGTTCGAAGAAGACCTCTTCGATATCCCGGGGATAGACATTATATCCACCGGAGATGATGAGATCCTTTTTTCGATCCACAATGTAAAAGTAGCCATCTTCGTCCATCTTGGCGATATCTCCGGTGTGCAACCATCCATCGGTCAGGCTTTCGGCGGTGGCGTCGGGACGTTTCCAGTAGCCTTTCATGATCTGCGGCCCCTTGATCAGCAGTTCACCGCTTTCTCCCAGCGGAACGTCCGTTTCGCCGTTTCGCAGATCGACGATGCGACACTCGGTGTCCGGAATCGGCAGGCCGATGCTGCCGATCTTGCGCTGTCCTTTGAACGGGTTCACGTGGGTCACGGGACACGATTCGGTCAGACCATAGCCTTCGACGATGATCGCGCCGGTTTTCTTTTCGAATTCATGGATCACTTCGACGGGCAAGGGGGCGCTTCCGGAAAAGCAGCCTTTGATGGAGGTCAAGTCGGCCTTTTCGATGTCGGGATGCTCTAACATGCCGATGTACATGGTGGGGACCAGTGGGGCAAAGGTCGGCTTGTACTTGCTGATGGCCTCAAGCAGCTGGGGGGGCTGGGGTTTGGGGACCAGGATATTGCCCCAACCGGTGTAAATCGCCAGGTTCATGGCGGTGGATAGGCCAAAAACATGAAAGAAGGGAAGTGCGCCGAGCATGATTTCATCATGGCCAAAATCGGGAAACCAAGCGCTGATATGCTGAATCTGCTTGCTCAGATTCGCGTGGGTCAGCATGACGCCCTTGGAAACGCCGGTGGTACCGCCGGTGTACTGATACATGGCCACATCTTCAAAATCCAAATCCACTGGGGGGGGATCGGGGGCGTGCCGGGCGATCATCGATTTCCACGCGTAAACATGGTCCGCTGGTTTGACGCTGGCGGCCAGTCCCTTTTTCTTGCCCACGAGGGGGAACAACAGGTTTTTAGGAAAAGGAAGATAATCGCCGATGCTGGTGGTGACAATTTGTTTGATTTGGGTTTCAGGACGCAGATCGATCATTCGGTTGGCCAACAAATCCAGAGTGATCAGAACCTTGGCCTCGGAATCGGTGAACTGGTGGTAAAGCTCCCGGTCGGAATACAGGGGGTTGTTCATGACCGTAATGGCGCCGAGACGCAGGCTGGCGTAGTAAGCGGCCACACAGGGGATCGTGTTGGGTAAGAGAATCGCTACACTGTCACCCTTGCCAATGCCGAAATCGGCCAAGCACGTGGCGAATCGATCCACCATTTCGTCCAGTTGGGCAAAGGTAACCGGGTAGCCCTGAAACGATAACGCCATTTTATTGGGGAATCGTTGGGCCGACCGCCTCAAGCAATCCGGTAGACAGATGGTTTCATATTGGAGGTGCTCGCGGACCCCCTTCTCATAATGATTAAGCCACGGTTTCGCCAGATAAGGACTATTTGTGGTCACAGGCAGCTCCTTTTTCCTTGTTTTTCCTTGGCTTTCGTAATAAATTATCTTCCTTGCTTCTGAAATGACCGTAAACGGGGCATTCCATTTTCCATTTTTTATAAGAACGACTGGTCGGTTTGAATGCCGGTGGGGATAACGGGTCTGGCAGAAGCAAACCGATGGCCAGTACGATCGGATAATCCGTGCAACGGGCTTTTTGTATTCTAATCGGATGAACTCATTATCGTCAAAATTTTTATTGACAGCATATCATTCGGTTAGGTACTGAATGAATCCTCATTCATTTTTGACGAATTCTAATACGAAACCGAAGGGAGAGCAAGAGTAAAAGATGGAAAACGCTTTGATCGCTCCGGCAAACTACATTTTTCTGTTTATTCCCACGGTCATTTTTTCGGTTCTCATACCCGCGTTGGGGGTGGCCGTATTTTCTTACATCATGGCGTTGCGGACGGCACCGCTGGTCAAAGCCGCGCCGGATCTGCGTTTCGACCGCATCCCGCAGCGCCTGGCCAACGTATTCAAGATCTGGCTGGGTCAGTATCGTCAGCCGCGCTACATGCAGGCGGGGGTGGTTCACATCATCATCTTCGCCGGTTTTTTGATCCTGAGCATCCGGTCATGCTCGTTGGTGATCATCGGTATCGCTCCGGATTTCGTGATGCCCGGTTTCGACGGCGTGGTGGGGCACGTTTACAATTTTCTGAAGGACTACGCGGCCACCGCTGTGCTGATCGCCTGCGGGATCGCGGCCTGGCGGCGGGCGGTGGTCAAGCCGGAACGCTACAAGGTGCCGGCCAAATACGGCAAGGATCACACGGCCGAGGCCCTGTTCGTTCTGGGGCTGATCTCGACGCTGATGATCTCCGAGAGCCTGTTCGAGGCCAGCCACGTGGCGGCCAACGCCCAGGCGGGCCTGCATGTGGAATTTCTGGCACCCTTGAGCCTGGCCTGGCTGTTCAAGGTGGCCCTGGGGTCGGCATCCACCTCGGCGCTGCAGGCCATTCACCTGATCGCCTACTACATTCACGACCTGACCTTCTTTTTCTTCCTGTGCTTCCTGCCCCTGGGCAAGCACTTCCACGTGATCACGTCGATCTTCAACGTGTTTTTCATGCGCATCGACCGGGGCAACATCAAGCCGGTCAAACACGGCATCAAGGATGACGAACTGGACGACCTGGAATCCTTTGGCGTGAAGAAACTGGAGGATTTCACCTGGAAACACATCCTGGATTTCTACTCCTGCGCGGACTGTGGTCGCTGCTCGGATAACTGTCCGGCCAATGCCGTGGGCCGCCCCCTGTCGCCGCGGTTTATCTCCATCAAGGGCCGCAACCAGGTGTTCGAGAATTACCCGATCTACCCGTACGGCGCCAAGTTCAAGAAGAGCCAGGACCTGATCGGCACGACCTTTGAGGAAGACGAGATCTGGTCGTGTACGACCTGCGGGGCCTGTGAGCAGGAATGTCCCATCGGGATCGAGTATATCGACAAGATCGTTGACCTGCGCCGCGGCATGGTGGACGAGGGCCTGGTACCTCAGAGCCTGCAGAAACCGCTCAAGGCCCTGGAAAAACGCGGCAACCCCTGGGGCAAGATGGAGAAGAAACGCGCCGACTGGACCAAGGACCTGCCCGAGACAGTGACGGTCAAGGACCTGTCCAAAGGCAAGGAGTCGGCCGAGGCGCTGTACTTCGTGGACAGTATCACCAGCTACGATGACCGGATGCAGGACCTCGGTCGGGCCACGGCGACGATCCTGTCGGCCGCCGGGTCGGATTTCGGTATCCTGGGCAAGGCGGAAAAGGACGCGGGCAACGAGATCCGTCGTTTCGGCGAGGAGATGCTCTTTCAGACCATGAAAGAGATGAACACCGATGCGATATTGGAGAGCGGCGTGAAACACATCATCACGGCCGACCCGCACGCCTACAACGTGCTCAAGAACGAGTACAAGGGCCTGCCGCCGGTGGAGCACATCAGCCAGTTCATCGCGCGCAACGTGAAAAGCGGGGCCTTGCGGCTGACCGGTGCCAACGGCGACAAGGTGTACACCTACCATGATCCGTGCTACCTGGGTCGCCACAACGACGTGTACGATGATCCGCGAGACGCCCTGGACGCCATTGCCGGTTTGAGGCGGGTGGAGATGGAACGTAGCCGGGATCGCAGCTTCTGCTGCGGCGGCGGCGGTCTGATGCTGTTTTACGAACCGGAAGAGGAACAGCGCATGGGCGTGCTGCGTGTCGAGATGGCCAAGGAAGCGGGTGCCAACGTGATCGTCACGGCCTGCCCGTTCTGCCTGGTCAACATGGAAGACGCCATCAAGGTGGCGGGGTTGGAAGGGGAGATGGAGGCGATTGACCTCTCAGAATTAATTGCCCGCCATTTGGCATAATCCTGATTTGAAAATAATGAAAAAAAATTCCAATAATCAAATGATAAATCACAAATAAATCCCAATGACCAAATCTCAAATTCCAAACCCGATTATGCCCTGTTTGAGATTTGAATATTGAGATTTGGGATTTATTTGGAACTTGGTGCTTGGGATTTGGGATTTTATTTTGAACCAGTTTCGATAAAGACTCACAAGTAATACTAACCGGAGGAACTATGGAAATTCTAGTATGCGTGAAACGGGTACCCGACACGGCCGAGAATGAGATCGAGGTGAACGGCGACGGTAGCGATATCGAGCGTGACGACCTGGTCTATTCGGTCAACGAATGGGACAACTACGCGGTGGAAGAGGCGATTCAGATCCGCGATAACGTGGGCGGCAGCGTAACGGTCGTGACGGTGGGCGATGACGAGTCCGAGGAAGTCCTTCGTCGCGAGATGGCCATGGGCGCGGACAACGGAATACTGCTCACCGACGACGCCTTCGAGGGCTCGGACGGCAAGGGCATCGCCACGCTTTTGAAGGCCGCGGTGGAGAAGGGCAAGTACGACCTGATCCTGACCGGCGCCCAGGCCGACGATGGCGCGGGCCAGGTGGGCGGGATGCTGGCGGCCATGCTGGACTATCCCTATGCCTCGCTGGTCAACAAGATCGACGTGGACGGCGACAAGCTCAAGGTAGGCCGTGAGATCGAAGGCGGCAACCAGGAGATGAACGAAATATCGATGCCCTGCGTGCTGTCGATCCAGACGGGGATCAACGAGCCGCGCTACGTGGGCATCCGCGGTATCCGCAAGGTGGCCTCGGTGGATATTCCCGAGCTGGGCGCCGGCGATCTGGGCGTGGATGCGAGCGCCGTGGGCGAGGCCGGTGCCACGGTCAAGCGCCTGGATTACTTCGTGCCTGAACTGGGCGAGGGCGCCGAGATGCTTGAAGGCAGCACGGAAGAGATCATCGCCAAACTGATCGAACACCTGAAGGCCAAAGGAGGACTGAAATAATGGCTGACATCTATGCATATATTACCCATCATAATGGCGTGGCCGATGACTCGGCCCTGGAACTGATCGTCGCGGCGAAAAAGATCGATGCAGGCGCTGTGGTAACGGCCATCGTGACCGGATCGGGTTCCGAGTTGGATCAGGTTGCCGACGCCGTGGCGGCCACCTATCCCAAAGTGCTCAAATACAGCAACGATGCGCTGGCGTACCCCAATGCCGAGGCGGTGAGAAAACTCCTGGTGGGCGTTCTGCCTGCGGACGCCATCGTGCTGGTGCCCCACGACACCTTTGGCATGGACCTTTCCCCCGGTCTGTCGATCAAGCTGGATTCGACCTTCGTGGCCGACGTGGTGGATATCGAAGGCATTGACGGCGACGCCCTGAAGGTGATCCGTCAGGAATACTCGGGCATGGTCAGCACGCACGTGAGCGTCGACATTTCTGCCGGCGCGGTGGTCAACGTTCGCCCGGGGTCTTTCGCGCCGGACGAGAGCCAATCAGCCGGCGGGACGGTGGAAGACAAGTCCGGTGACGTGGGCGATCTGTCCTGTGGCCGCAAATTCCTGGAAGTGGTGGAAGCCGAAGTGGGCGATGTGGACATCACCAAGGAGGACGTGTTGGTATCCGTGGGCCGCGGCATCGAAGACGAAGAGAATATCGAGATCGCCCAGGAACTGGCCGACGCCATGGGCGCGGTGGTGTCCTGCTCGCGTCCGATCGTGGATGCCAAGTGGCTGGAGAAATCCCGCCAGGTGGGCACCAGTGGCCAGACGGTCAAGCCCAAGGTGTACATGGCCTGCGGTATCTCGGGCAGCTTCCAGCACATGGGCGGGATCAAGGGCTCGCCGTTCATCGTGGCCATCAACAAGAACGTCAAGGCGCCGATATTCCAGGTGGCCGACATCGGCATCGAGGCCGACATCCTCGAGTTCCTGCCTGAACTATCCGAGGCGATCCAAGATCTGTAAATTCCCGTTACAATCCATTAGGGGCGGGTTTCCCGAAAATTATCGGAAAACCCGCCTTTTTTGTCTATCGTGAGCATAATCGCCTGCTGTATGGGTGCGTTTATCTTGACATGGGCAGACCCTTGACATACATCAATTTATTTACCGGACCACAGATAAACTATCCTGGAGACATCATCCATGCGTACGCACGACCGTCGAAATGATGCAATGGGTGATGCCGGTGGGCGGTTCATCTTTTGTTTGGTGGTTTGCCTGACGGCACTATCATCCATATGTTTCGCCGAGGATGGGGATAAATTGGTGGCCCATGTCTACTTCGCCGATGCCAGGCAACCGTTTCTGGTTGCCGAAACACGGGTGATGGCCAATTCCGATGAGGCGGTGGTGCTCGGGCGACGGCTGATCGCGGAACTGATCGACGGTCCCGCGGAAGGCAATTCGCCAACCATTCCGGAGGGAACGCGGCTGCGTGCCTTTTTTGTACTCGATGACGGAACGGCGGTGGCTGATTTTAGTGCACCATTTCGGGACAATCATCCCGGCAGTTGCCGAATGGAACAATTGACCTTATTTTCAGTGGTTAACTCCTTAATCCTCAATGTGCCGTCCATCAAGCGGGTTAAGATATTGATCGATGGCGCCGAGGCGCAAGCACTGGCCGGGCATTTGTGCCTGGCTTTCCCTTTAACCGCAGATATGCTCTTGATACGATGAAGAAAACAGAAAAACTCAATAACATAAGGAATATCGGCATTATTGCCCACATCGACGCCGGAAAAACAACGGTAACCGAAAGAGTGCTGTACTATACCGGCAGGTCCCATAAAATCGGTGAGGTCCACGATGGTGAGGCCGTGATGGATTGGATGGCCGATGAACAGGAGCGAGGCATTACAATCACCTCGGCGGTGACGACCTGCAAGTGGAAAGACAAGGATATTCAGGTCATCGACACGCCCGGACACGTCGATTTTACCATCGAAGTGGAGCGATCCCTGCGGGTGCTTGATGGTGCCGTGGGGGTCTTTTGTGCCGTGGGCGGCGTCGAGCCCCAATCGGAAACCGTGTGGCGCCAGGCCGATCGTTACAAGGTGCCCAAGATCGCCTTCGTCAATAAATTGGATCGGATCGGGGCCGACTTTTTTGGTACGGTTCAGATGATGCGCGACCGTCTCAAGGCAACGCCCTTGATTCTGCAGATCCCGGTGGGTGCCGAAGACAGCTTTTCGGGCGTAATCGATCTGATTACCATGCAGCAGATCCAGTGGGATGATGATACCCTGGGCGCCAGTTTCAGCGCCGGGGAGATCGATGCCACGCTCAAGGATGATGCGGACATATACCGCGATCAGCTGCTCGAAACCCTTGCCGAAACAGACGATGAGATCATGGAAGCCTACCTGGCTGAAGCGGATATCGATACGGCGATGATCGATAACGCCATTCGCAAAGCCACGGTGGGACTGCAACTGGTTCCGGTGCTGTGTGGCAGCGCCCTTAAAAACAAAGGCATTCAACCGCTGCTGGATGCCATCGTTCAGTACCTGCCCAGCCCGGCGGAGGTCCCGGCAATCACGGGCGTTCATCCCGAAACCGGCGAAACCATCGTTTGCAAGCCCAATGAAAAAGCCCCCTTGGCCGCTTTGATTTTCAAGGTGTCCATGATCGAAGGCCGCAAGCTTTCGTTTGTGCGGGTTTACAGCGGTCTGCTCACTGCCGGCACCGACGTCTATAATCCCAGCCGTAAAAAGAAAGAAAAACTGTCGCGTATCCTCAAAATGCATGCCAACAAGCGGGAACGGGTAGACACGGTGGGGCCCGGATCCATTGTCGGCATCGTGGGACTCAAAGATTCTTCCACCGGTGAAACCCTCTGCCAGCAGGATAAGCCGGTACTGTTGGAAAAAATGGATTTTTACGAACCGGTGATTTCCGTGGCCGTGGAACCCAAAACCCACGCGGATCAGGAAAAATTGCAGCAAGTGCTGGAAAAATTCATGGCCGAGGACCCGACCCTCAGGGTTCGTGAGGATGAAGATACCGGCCAGACCATTTTGTCCGGCATGGGTGAATTGCATCTTGAAATCATCACCAGTCGCATGCAGCGTGAGTTCAATACCCAGGTGAATGTGGGTAAACCCCAGGTCGTTTACCGTGAAACCATCGAATCCGTGACTACCGGTAGTGCGGTCTTTGACAAGGAAGTGGCCGGCAACCGTCACTATGCCGAAGTGACCCTGCGTCTGGAGCCCCTGCCGCGTGGTGAAGGCAATGGTTTCGAGTCGTTGCTGGATGAAGAGGCGCTGACGCCTGCATTGGTCAAGGCGGTGGAAAAAGGCGTGTTGGAGTCGTTGGAGAGCGGCATTCTGATGGGCTATCCGGTGGTGGACGTCAAGGCGGTGCTCATCGCTGCCAGCGCGCGCGAATCCAACGGTACCGAGTTGGCCTTTACCGTGGCCGCTTCCATGGCGGTGCGTGAGGCCCTTTCCCAAGGGGGCTCATTCCTCCTGGATCCCATCATGGCCGTAGAAATTCTCGTCCCCGAGGATTTCATGGGCGATGTGATCGGCGATCTCAATGCCCGGGGCGGCAAGATCGAAGCCATCGCGCCCAAAATGGGCGTACAGATCATCAAGGCCACCGTTCCGTTGGCCAAGATGTTCGGCTATTCCACCAGTCTGCGCTCGGCCACCCAAGGCAGGGGGACCTTTTCCATGCAGTTTTCCCGATTTGATCGCAGCTGAGTGAGGGGGGAGGGCAATCGCATGTAACTCGGGCTTATGGGAATCCCGATAGCGACAACCGGTACCGGTTCCCGTCATCCCGCAGGAGGGGTTTTTCCATCCTTGGCCTTGGAATCGAGGGCCTTGAGTTCCTGGTTGGCCATTTCTTTTTGGTCTCGATTGGCGGCCAGTTTCGCGGCCCGATTCAGATGGAAACCGGCGTTGCGCATATCCCCCTTGCGTCGGTAATACAGGCCCAGGTTATAGTGGGCGCCGAACATATCCCCCATTTGACCGCTGCTCTGGCCCAAATAATAGTAGGCTTGGGTATAGTCTTCATGATACTGCAGCAGCTTTTCGAAGGTGTTCTTGGCCTCGGTGATTTGGCCCAGCTCCAGCTGGGCGCGTCCTAAATACAACTGGCCTTCCGGATCTTGGACTGAATTGCTGGACGAGAGGGCTTCCATTGCCTTTTGATAGGCCCCTTCGTGGAAATATATTTTCCCCAAATCCTGGAGCATATAGGTCGCCAAGGCGTTGCTTTCGATGGCTTTTTTCATGTACTCGACCGCTTCCGGCCATCGGTCTTTGCGGGTCAGGGCGAGGGCATACCCATAATTGGCCATGAGGTCTTCGGGGGATTTGTCCAAGGCTTTGCGGTAGTGGTCCACGGCCAATTGCGCATCGGTATACAGGGCCACGATTCGGGTATGGGCCAATTCGAATCCACCGACCGGCAGACGCGTTTCAGTCTCATGCGCCCGGTTTTGGTGCAGCCAATTATCGATATAGCTCATCCGTTCTTCGGAGGCCGGGTGAGTCGTCAGGTAGGTGGGAATCTGCTCGGACCCATACCACTGTTTGCTACGGATCTTTCTTAATGAGGTCAGCAGCCCCTCACCGGTGTACCCCGCCTGGGTCAGATAGCCCAACCCCAACTGGTCGGCCTGCATTTCGTTCTCGCGACTGTAGGCTAACGTAGCGGTTTGGCCAGCGGCTACCGAGCCCATGGTGACGGCACTCGCCGCCGCGCCGGCGCCACCGGCTCCCAAAAGCACGCCGGCTACCATGCCGGCCAGGGTAGCCATTCCGATTTTCTTTGAACTTTCAATCCGTTGAGAGATATGGCGGCAGACCACATGGGCAATTTCATGGCCCAAGATGCCGGCCAGTTCCTCTTCCGAATCCAATGCCGCGAAAAGACCGCTGTTGATAAAAATATGACCGGCTGGCGTGGCAAAGGCATTGTATACATCCTCATGAATCACATGGAATTGGTAGGCGAAGGGTTGTGCGGGCATGGTGGTCAGGATTCGTTTACCGACCCGATTGACATAATCCACAATCAGCGGATCCTTGATTAGCCGATACTGGGCATTGACCACGGCCATGAATTCCTTGGACAGTTCGCGTTCTTCCTGAATCGTGATGCACCCCCCATCGGGAACCATTGCCAAGGTCATGCCAAAGAGAAAGGCGGTAAGGGTCACAATGGTAATAATTTTATTTTTAATCAGCATGTTAAATGTCTCTCGATTGATCTTTCAAGACGCTGCATTCAATTTTATTTAACTAGCATGACACATTCTAATCCACTTTTCAAACAGCATGTTTTGTGTTAAAGCGTAGCACCATGGCACGGATCATTTGCATCGCCAACCAGAAAGGTGGCGTGGGAAAAACGACGACGGCGGTTAACCTTTCCGCCGCACTGGCCGTTTCCGAGAAACGGACCTTGCTGGTGGATTGCGACCCCCAGGCCAACGCCACGACCGGTGTCGGGTTGGATAAATCTCAGCTGGACGCCACCCTTTATCATGGATTGATCGGTGATGCCGATGCGACGTCCATCATTGTCGATAGCCAGATTGAGTGCCTCAAGGTAATGCCTTCCCGGGTGGAGTTGATCGGTTTCGATGTGGAAATGATGGCCCGCGATCATCGGGAGATGGCCCTGCGCCGTTTGTTAGCCCCGGTGGTGGCCGATTTTGATTACATTTTGATCGACTGTCCGCCGTCACTCAGCTTGCTGACCGTGAATGCCATGACGGCGGCCAACGCGCTGCTGATCCCCCTGCAGTGTGAATTCTATGCCCTGGAAGGACTCAGCCAATTGGTGCAGACGTTTCAACGGATCAAGAGTGGGTTGAATCCGGGACTGACTATCGCCGGCATTTTGTTGACCATGTTCGACCGCCGCACCAATTTGAGTCGTCAGGTGGCTGAAGACGCGGAAAACTATTTTAAAAAGCTGGTTTTTAAGACCACCATCCCCCGTAATGTCCGCTTGGGTGAAGCACCCAGCTTTGGCCAGCCGATACTGCTGTACGATGCCTTGTCGCCCGGGGCCCGAAGCTATTTTTCCCTGGCCAAGGAGATCATGACCAACAATCATACCGGACAATCCAATTCGGCGTCTCGGTAACGTTGATCGACCGGGATTCTGCTCACCGCGCCGGTTTGACCAACCATCATCTAGGACATCACATGCCAGACAAACCAAAGGAAAGCCGTACCGATGCGGGCGTTAAAAAGAAACGTAAAGTGGCCCTGGGGCGGGGACTCGATGCGTTGATACCGGATCTGGGCGGCATGGAGAGCATGGCCGATGCCCAGGCACCGGCTCAGAAAGCCTATTTTCTATGTGACGTCGATATGATCCGGCCCAATCGGTATCAACCCCGACGCCGTTTTTCAGAGGCGGAGCTGGAAGAATTGACCGAATCCATTCGCAGCCAGGGCATCATCCAACCCCTGCTGGTGCGTGCCGACGATGTGGGGTATGAACTGGTGGCCGGTGAACGGCGGCTTAGAGCGGCCTCGTTGGCCGGACTCGACAGGGTACCGGTTGTGGTCAAGGATATATCGGATGCCAAGATGCTTGAGATTTCCATTGTGGAGAATATCCAGCGCGAAAATCTCAACCCCATCGAGGAAGCCGACGCCTATCATCGCCTGATTACCGAATTCGAACTCACCCAGGACCAGGCCGCCGAACGGGTTGGCAAGAGCCGCAGTGCCGTGGCCAATTTTTTGCGGTTACGTCAACTTCCCGATCCAATCAAGACCAGCATTCTGGACGGTGCATTGAGTATGGGGCATGCCCGCGCCCTGCTTGGTGCCGATAGCCCGGCTAAACAGCAAGCCGCCTGGCGGGAGGTGATTGCCAAGAAATTATCCGTGCGCCAGACCGAAGCCTTGATCAAGCGGATCAATACGGAAAAAAAATCTCCACCGGTTCCCGAATTGACTCCTGAACAGCGATATTTTAGCGATGTGTCCGAAGATTTATCACGCTATTTCGGTACCCGGGTGAGGATAAACCGCAAAGGCAAAACAGGGCGCGTCGAGATCGATTTTTTCAGCGACGAAGATCTTAATCGACTTTTAGAGTTATTACAAAGAAATTAAACAGTTGCACAAGCCGGTCATATCGTTTCCATGGCTATTCACATCATCATTGATGGCTACAACCTGATTCGCCAATCACCGGAACTTTCCGCCTTGGACATCGAGGACCTGCAATTGGGACGCGAGGCCCTGGTGGACATGCTGGTGGCTTACAAAAGGCTTAAACCCCATAAGATTACCGTGGTTTTCGACGGTACCGCCGCGCCCTCCTTATACGGTAATCGAGATCGCACCAAAGGGATTGGTTTGCGCTTTTCCCATGGCGGTGAAAGCGCCGATGACGTGATCCGTCGTATGGCCAGGCGTGAAAAGGAAAGGGCGTTGGTGGTCAGCAGCGATCGAGAAGTGATGGCTTCCGCCGAGTCTGCTGGCGCGGCGACCATGGACTCGAACGCTTTCGAGAACAAGGTGGCCATGGCTACCTATGTATCACTCAAAGGCGGCGAGGAGCCCGATGAACTCACTGGATGGCAGCCGACAACCCGTAAAAAGGGTCCCAGCCGGCGGCTTCCCAAGCGTAAGCGTAGGGCCAAGGCCAAAGCCGATAAACTATAGCATTAAAGATGATTGTAATTCGGGAACTTAGGAATGGTTATGGCGGGTGCGCAAATAAAAGTGTGTGTGATCGACGGGCAGGGGGGAGGCATCGGCAGCACGATCATCAAAAAGATCAAAGAACAGTTTGGTGAATCGGTGGAGATCATTGCCCTGGGGACCAACGCCATTGCTACGGCCCAGATGCTCAAAGCCCGGGCCAATCGGGGGGCATCGGGAGAAAATGCCATTTTTCAGACCGTTCAACGCGTGGATGTGGTGGTTGGCACCCTGGCGATCATGCTGCCCCATGCCATGATGGGCGAGGTTACGCCCAAAATGGCGGCCGCCGTATCCGGTTGTGCGGCGAAAAAGCTCATTTTGCCCATATCGCAGGAGAACGTCGATGTGATCGGCGTATCGGACGATCCGTTGCCCCACCTCGTTGAGACGCTGGTCTTGAATCACCTCAAGCCGCTGGTGGTCCAAGCGGATTGATCGGCACGATTGATCACTAACGATCGCGAATCTTGAATATGATAGCGAAGCCCAATGGGAAAGGAAACCAGCCATGTGTGAAGCCAACGCATATATGATTGCCGAGGGGGACGAAACACTGGTCATGAAGGCTGTGGATTTCGTGACGCCCGAAGAGAATGGCCTGAAACTGGTCAACATTTTCGGTGAACAAAAATTCCTGCGCGCCGAGATTCATTCCCTATCGCTTGTCGACCACAAAATTTTTCTCAAGGCCCTCGACGGTTGAACGGAGCACTTGACCACCCATGAAGATCGAGATCGCCAAGACCGCCGGTTTCTGCATGGGGGTTCGGCGGGCCGTGGAATTGGCCCTGGACGCACCGGGAAAACATGCCGCACCGATTTATACCTATGGCCCCCTGATCCACAATCCACAGGTGCTGGGTTTGTTTACCGAAAAGGGGATTTCGGTACGCAACGTCATCCCCGACAGGGGGCAGGGTACGATACTAATCCGTGCCCATGGCGTGCCTCCCGCAGACAAAGAACGACTCTCCCAGGCAGGATTTCAGGTGGTGGATGCGACCTGTCCGCGGGTCATCCGGGTGCAGACCATCATTCGGGTGCATGCGCGAAAAGGGTTTGCCGCCATTATCGTCGGCGACCGAGATCACCCCGAAGTGGTGGGGCTGGTCGGATATGCCGGTGATGCGGGACACGTGGTCAGCTCCATGGCCGAACTCGAAGCCTTACCGCCTTTCGACAAGGCCATTATCGTGGCCCAGACCACACAGAATATCCGGTTTTATGAACAGGTAAAGGCGTGGGCCGCCGAGCATTTCCCTCACTATAAGACGTTCGATACCATCTGCGATTCCACGGAAAAACGGCAAGCGGAAGTCAAACAGCTGGCCGGCCGTGTGGATGCCATCGTCGTCGTGGGGGGTAAAGAGAGCGGCAACACCAAACGCCTGGCGGAAATCGCAACCGAGACCGGAAAGCCCGCCTATCACGTTGAAACCGAAGCAGAATTGGCGGGCTGCCGTCTTGACGGCGTGGAGAAACTGGGGATCACCGCCGGTGCCTCCACGCCCAATTGGATTATCAAGCGGGTATACCGGGAGTTGGAGAAACTGCCGACCAAGAAACAACGTCGGCTTGCCCGGCTGACCCATCTCCTGATTCAGGTTCTGTTGCTGGTCAATGTTTATGTGGCCGTAGGCGCGGGATGTCTCTGCTTTGCCTGCACCCGTCTATTAAGCATGTCCCCCGCCGCCGCGCCGGTTTCCGTAGCCATGCTTTATGTCCTGTCCATGCATCTGCTGAACCACCTTACCGGCACGGCCGAGGATGAATACAACGATCCAGAGCGGGCACGGTTTTACCGCCGTCATCGCCTGGCCCTATCGGCCATTTCCATCGCCGCGGGCAGCCTGGGGCTCCTGTCTGCCGCGGCCATTGGCAAGACGGCCTTTGTGTCACTGCTGATCATGAGCCTGCTGGGGCTTTCCTATAACATTTACCTGATTCCCGAACCGTTCGGTTTCAGATTCAGGCGTATCAAGGACGTTCCCGGTTCCAAGACCATTCTCATCGCCGTGGCCTGGGGCGTGGTGGTTGCGCTCTTGCCCGGTCTTACCGGTAACTCCGCCTCGGCAGTGAGTGTTGGGGCCGTATTTCTATGGGCCACGGCCCTGGTTTTCGCCCGTACCGCGTTTTTTGACCTGCTGGATGTCCAGGGGGACCGGATCATCGGCAAGGAAACCCTGCCGATCCTTTTTGGCCAACGCAAGACATTCGATCTGCTGAAAAAGATTCTGATCGGCTGTACGGTCCTGCCCGCAGTCCTTGCCATCGGCGGCGTGTTCACCAAACTCGGTTTGATTCTGATTCTCTGTCCAGCAGCCATGCTGATGTTGATCCGGTCTTATGAAAAGGGGGAAATGTTGCCCGGCATGCGGCTGGAATTCCTGATGGAGAGTTTTTTCCTGTTTTCAGGCGTACTGACCCTCCTGTGGACCATTATAGCCGACTAACGCCCTATCCATGGGAAGGAGGCAGACATGAAAATCTATACCGGCACCGGGGATCGGGGCAAGACCAGCCTGTTCAGTGGCGAACGGGTGGCCAAGAGTAGCCCGCGCATCGCGGCCTATGGCGATCTGGACGAGCTAACCTCCGTGATGGGGGCCGTGGCGGCGGCCATCGACGATACCCATCAGACGCAGAAGGACGAAATTCAGCACCTTCAGGCCCTCTTGATGTCCGTTGGTGCGTGGTTGGCTACCACTCCCGGATCTGCATCCGCCCAATTTCTGAAACCATTCACCGATGGGCCGGCCAAACAGTTGGAATCGGCCATTGACCGGATGAACGAATCGCTGGCCGAACTCAAGCAGTTTGTTCTTCCCGGTGGCCACCTGTCGGCATCCCTGGCTCATGTGGCGCGATGCGTGTGCCGGCGGACAGAGCGTCGTGTTATCGCATTGGTCGATGCTGAAGACGGTTTTTCGGCAACCACGGAAACCATGCAGCATATCCTGGTGTTTCTCAACCGTCTGTCCGATTATTTGTTCGTCTTGGCCCGTTTTTGCAATCACCTGCATGGGCATGGAGACGCGTTGTGGAACGGGTAGGTACCCCGCACCGGTTTGTCGCCACTCTTATTGAGAATTTCGACTGATCGATTCAGATCGGTCCCGTCAGATCGGTGCCGCCATTTTCGACGCCAACGACAAGACAGTCATCCTCCCAGGGCAACCGTGATCGGCGATGGATAGTGGAATCACTGGCTGACGAAAGGACGATAGACGGTTCCCGTTTCCCATGGTGCCGATACCCATTGCATGCAAGCCGCTAAAAATCCAGTTTGCATGTTCACATCCCATTTCTTTTCGATTTCGATAGCGATCCCGATACCGATAGCGATTTGGATCATCACAACGATCCTATTCCTCTTACCGCAGATGGTCGATGCGTTATTGCGTGCAGTGGGGGATGGCATTCTTAGATTGCCAGTCGTTGGGCAGGCGATCATAGGCGGCGGCTTCGGCGAATCGACCGCGTTTGCGGCAGCCGGTGGCATAGATGGCGCACTTTTGGGTGAGAACTTTCAACGCCGCCGACGATTGATCCGCCGACAGCACCCCCTGGCGCAGGATTTTGACGATGGCCTGGATGCGGTAACGATCCAGCCGCGGCATGGCCGACAACTGGTCCGCATGGCCGCCATGTTTGACGATCAGCGGCGTCTCGATTAATTCGACCGGGACCTTCCAGGTCGTGCGTAGCCACAGGTCGTAGTCCTCGCAGGCCGGCAAGCATTCGTCAAACAACCCCACGTCATCGAACAGGTCCCGCCGCATCATCACTGCCGAGGGGCTGATCAGGCAAAGGGACAGGGATCGCTCAAAGATCATGCCGCGTTGCTTCTTGTGGCGGTGCTTGGGGTTGATCCGTTTACCATTACGAATCCAGATCTCTTCGGTCTGGCAAATTATGGCCTCGGCGTGGGTGGCAAAGAACTCCACTTGGGTCTTGATTTTGTCCGGCAACCAGGCGTCATCTGAATCCAGCAGTGCGATCAGGTTGCCATTTGCCTCACGAATGCCGGTGTTGCGGGCCGCGCTGACCCCTCGGTTGGGCTGATGAATCACGTGGATGCGGTTTCCATATGACGAAAGCAGCATCGGCGTTTCATCCGTGGACCCATCGTCAATGACAATCGTTTCCAAATTGGCGTATGTTTGGGAGAGGATCGAGTCGATGGCCCTCTTCAGGGACCAGGCCCGATTAAAAACAGGCAAAATGACACTGACCAGTGGGAGTGATGATTGAACGTTTCTCATGGACTCAGCATACTGTCCGTTTGATGGTCGTGCAAGTCCGGCGTTGGTCGAGACAATTGCCTCAGAAATCCGTGATCAAGTTGACAGGAGTCGGGTTTTACCTTAGTCTTAAGAGGTTAGCTATCGTGTTTAAGATAATGTTTTTGGCAAGGCCAGAGGGAGGAAGTCGTATAAGCAATACGGCGACGACCAATAACGCAGCCCAAAAACATTATCTTGAATGCGATATCTGCTTCCCCAGATTAAAGGTGACACGCCTGAAGGGCAGATATTTCGTGTCCATGAGCCGACCCAACCGTCTGCTCATCCTCAATTATCATTCCACGTCGGTGAGCGTCAACGCGATTCCTGCAACCGACACGACGACCGACGACGACCGGTTTCTATTGGGCGACAGCCGCCATACGAAACCGAAGTCAAAACAACAGACGTGTATTGGCAAAAGGGTTTGCTTTGCCCGTAGATCGGCCGGTAAAGGCCGTCCGTTCATTTCCATTCCAACCCGATCAGGAGGAGAGCTCATGAAAAAAGTCGCTTTATTGGCAATCATCGTTGCTTTGGCATTTGCTGTTGGCAGTGTTCCGGCTGATGTTCAGGCGAAAACCACCTTTGTTACCATTGGTACCGGCGGTATTACCGGGGTTTACTATCCCACTGGGGGAGCGATCGCCAAAATGGTCAATGCCCAGCGTAAAATCTATGGCATCCGGGCAACGGTCGAATCCACCGGCGGCTCGGTGTTCAACGTCAATGCCGTGATGTCCGGGGATCTTGAATTCGGCGTGGTTCAGTCCGACCGCCAGTATCAGGCCATGAAGGGCATGGCCGAGTGGGAGGGGAAACCGCAAAAGGATTTGCGAGCGGTGTTCAGCATCCATCCAGAATCCGTAACCCTTTGTGCCACTGTCGATTCCGGAATCAGGGACATCAAGGATCTCAAGGGCAAACGGGTCAATATCGGCAACCCGGGCTCCGGGCAACGCCAGAATTCCATCGATGCCCTCGAGGCCAGTGGAATCGATTGGGAGACGGACATCAACGCCGAGCAGGTCAAGGCCGCGGAAGCCCCCGGTCTGTTACAGGACGGCCGAATTGATGCCTTCTTTTACACTGTCGGTCATCCCAGCGGTGCATTCAAGGAAGCCACTGCCGGTGCCACCAAAGTACGTTTTGTCTCCATTTCCAACGTGGACTCCCTGATCAAAAAATACCCCTATTATGCCAAATCTTTCGTGCCCGTAGACCAGTATCCGGGCGCCCAGAATGACAAGAACGTCCCCACCTTCGGCGTGAAGGCCACATTCGTTTCATCGGCCAACGTCTCTGCCGATGTGGTCTATGCCATCACCAAAGAGGTGTTCGATAATTTCGAGAAATTTAAAAAACTGCACCCGGCTTATGCGGTGCTGACCAAGGAAGGCATGCTGGAAGGCCTTTCCGCACCCATTCACGAGGGGGCCATGCGGTATTATAAAGAAGTGGGTCTGAAATAACCCACTCGATAAACACGGCAGGTTGTGCTTCCCCCAACAATAGAAGCGCAACCTGCCTCGCAATTCGTTGGCGTATAATCTGTCCGCATATTGGGCCAACGGTTCATTCATGGATAGAGATGAACTAACCGTTTTACAGCTGATGATGGGTGATACCGATGACCGAAAAAAATGTCGAACCACATGATGATGGGCTAGAAGTCGCCAAACGCATGGCCGAGGAGGAAGAGGGGATGGGACGCCGGCCCACGGGATGGACCCGTTGGCTGATTCCCACCATCGCCGTTTGCTGGAGCCTGTTTCAGCTTTCCATCGCCAGCTGGCTGATCATCGACTCGACCTTCGTCCGATCCATTCATTTGGGTTTCGCCCTGCTCATCGTCTACCTCAACTATCCCCTGTTTAAACATCCCAAATTCGGCATCGACTATTTCTCCGCCACCGACCGGATCCCGATTCTGGATTTGGTCATCAGCGTCATCGCCGCGGTATCGGCCCTTTACATCGCCCTGGATTACGATGGACTCATCTTGCGCTACGGGGCGCCGATCATGCGGGATCTGATCATGGGGTCGGCCCTGGTGATATTGCTTCTCGAAGCCGCCCGGCGGGTGATCGGCCCGGCATTGCCGATCATTGCGATCGTCTTTTGCGCCTATGCGTTTTTGGGCCCTTACATGCCCGACCTGATTGCCTTCAAGGGCGTCTCCCTGAACCGTTTCATGGGCCAGATGACCATGTCCACGGAAGGCATATACGGGATTCCCCTGGATGTGTCGGCGACCATCGTCTTTCTTTTCGTGCTTTTTGGTGCCATGCTGGACAAGGCCGGGGCTGGACGTTATTTTATCCAACTGGCCTTGAGTCTCTTGGGCGGCTTTAAAGGCGGGCCGGCCAAGGCAGCGGTCATGGGGAGCGGGCTGACCGGCCTGGTGTCCGGATCCAGCATCGCCAACATCGTCACCACCGGCACCTTTACCATCCCCCTGATGAAGAAGGTCGGCTATCCGCCCACCAAGGCGGCTGCCGTGGAGGTGGCGGCCAGCACCGACGGTCAATTGGCGCCGCCGATCATGGGCGCCGCGGCCTTCATTATCGCCGAGTATGTCAACGTGCCTTACGTGGAGGTCATCAAGGCCGCCGCCGTGCCGGCCTTCGCCTCCTATGCGGCCCTGTTTTACATCACCCACATCGAGGCCTCCAAACTGGGCCTGCGGGGCATGAGCCGGGCCGAACTACCGGCCTTTTTCAAGACCCTGGTGAGCGGAACCCATTATCTGGTGCCGATTTTGATGCTGCTCTATGAATTGATCGTGGTGCGCCATTCTCCGGAACTGGCGGCGTTCAATGCCATCTGGGTCATGGCCATCATCATGCTGTTTCAGCAACCGGTCAAAGCATACATGGCCAAAAAGCCCTTGGGGCCCGCCTTCAGGGCCGGCGTGGTGGACATTTTCTCAGCCCTGGCATCGGGCGCACGCAACATGGTTTCCGTGGCCCTGGCCACGGCCGCGGCCGGGATCATCGTCGGCGTGGTCGCCTTGGGTCTGGGACAATTGATCACCGCCATCATCGATACCCTTTCCGGGGGCAATATTTTTCTGATGCTGGTGATCACCGCCGTCACCAGCCTGATCATCGGCATGGGGCTGCCCACCACGGCCACCTATATCGTCATGGCGTCACTGACCGCCCCGGCCATCGTGGAGATCGGCGGGTTCAACGACTTCATCGTGCCGCTGATGTCAGCGCACCTGTTCTGCTTTTATTTCGGTATCCTGGCCGACGACACCCCGCCGGTGGGCCTGGCCGCCTATGCCGCGGCGGCCATCGCCAAATCACCGCCCATTCCCACCGGCCTGCAGGGGTTCATGTACGACATCCGCACCGCCATCCTGCCCTTCATGTTCATTTTCAACAGCGATCTGATCCTGCATAATGTCAACAACTGGCCCCAGGGACTGTTGATTTTCGCCATGGCCTGTTTCGGCAATTTTGCCTTTGCCTCGGCCACCCAAGGATGGTTCGTGGCCAGAAACAAGGTCTGGGAGATTCCGCTTTTTCTCTGCGTCACGCTGATGCTGATGCGGCCGGATCTGATCGCCTCGCTGACCGGGATCCCCCATGATCAACGCTATTGGGCCTACGCCATGGGCATGGCCTTATTGGGTCTGCTCTACCTGATACAGCGGCCCCGGATACCCGCGCCGGCAGTCTCACGCTCCTGACAAGCGGCAGCACCATGATTGATCGCCAAGAGGAGGGATTATAATGAGCCAGATAAAGAAAATTCTCGTGGCCATGGCATCCACCAAACACTGCCGGGGTATTTTTGACTTTGCGGCAACCCTGGCCACGGGCCTCGATGCACAAATTCTCATCGCTAGTATCATTAACGCCAGGGACATCGATGCGGTGCGCCAGATCACCGAGATGGGATACGAAGTCGATGGCGACCAATATGCGATTGGTGTCAAGGAATCCCGACAGCAGGAGATCGATGCCATCCTCAGTCAGTCGACATTTCCCCGGGAGCGTATTCAAACGATCCTGCGGGTGGGGAATCCCGTACAGGAATTGCTCACCATCGCTATGCAGGAAGCGGTGGATATGGTGGTGATGGGCACCAAGGGAAAAACCGATCTCGAGCATATTCTGATGGGTTCCGTGGCCGAGAAGATGTTTCGCCGCAGTCCGGTGACCATTGTTTCCTATCGCGACGAGGTGCAGGCCGAAAAACTGAAGAAACGCCTTCATCTCTGAGAACCCGTATTTTAAGATCCACATTCCCCATAAGGAGGCCGGAATGATACGATGGTGGGTTTGTGTGGGTATCGGCGTGGCGTTGATGGTGGCCGTGGTCGATTCGGGCTTCGCCGGAGACCGCTTCACGGTCAACGGCGATGGTACGGTTACGGATCATGACCGTGGGCTGATGTGGGCCACCAACGACAACCATGGCGACATCAATTGGCACCAGGCGGATAAATGGGTGCGGTATACCTTCCCTTACACCCTGCCGACCATGTACGACAATTGGCGAATGCCAACCCTGGCGGAACTGAAAAGCCTGGTTATGGACGGTAAGGGCTATGAGACCGATTGCGGCCAGTGGGTCAAAATTGTGCCGCAGATCCGTTTGAGTTGCGGTTGGATATGGACCGCCGAAAGCGGCAAATTAGGACCGACGGCGACGGTTTTTAATTTCGACAATGTCACCCATTATTCGGTACGCAAAGCCCACCATCGTGCGTATCGCGCCCTGCCTGTACGTAATCTCGACGACCGTTAAAGCAACCCGTCATCGACGTATCAGGATAATCTTGAACGGATTATTTCCTTTGGTGCGACGTCGGACACTGGCTTTTTTATAATTTTACCATTGCCCCCTGAACCGGTAACCCTGATCCATGATCAGTGGTGTACGCGGCCATCGCCGCACTGTCCGTTCAGCGGACCCGGATATACACATATCCGCCACCCGTGTAGCCGAAGGGGGTGAACATGTGATGATAATTGGATGACAGACCGGTATAAAAGGTATCATAACCGACCTCGTAGGGGTGCTTCTCATCGGGGTCCACGTCGAGAATGGTCACCCGGTCGGTCGCCGCATCATAGCCACCCACCGGTGATATGTGGGGAATGTTCAATGTGGGGATGAACGCGCCCTGATCGAAGTGCGCGAGGATCAATCCGCTACCGCCCCAATCGAAAGCCTTTAGGCGTGCCTTTAATTCGGCGTGGATGGGCGATCCGGTGGGAATGCCTCTGGGGGTGCGAACGACCTCCACTGCCCGCACCGTCAGGCCATAGGCGGCGATACTGTCTTTGACCACCTGACCCAGAAGCGACAGTGGCAACCCCCGGCGGCCATGGTAACCGCCCTTGTCCATGCGTTTTTTCCAATGGCCGGTTTTTATCCGGTCAAGGATGTCATGCTGGCTGATGGGTTGGATGTTTCCTGCTGTGAGCGCACGAAGGGCATTGATACACGCGACCACACTGGCCACCGAACATGACGATTCATGATACTGCTTGACGTGGTATTTCCAAATGGCCTGTTTCACGGGATTCCAATGGGAGGACCCCGTGGCGGCCACGTATCTGGCCCCATGCCGTTGAAAGGCGCCGGAGCCAGTGATACGATGGAAATGGTAACGGGCGACCAGGTAGGGCCGAATGACGTTGCGCAGCAGGTTCATTCATGCGCTCCCTTTGTTCGGGTTTTTATATTAAGAGAATATGCGCATGGATTGGTTTCATTCAAGTTTTTTAAGCCATGGCGGATAAACAAAACAATGGAGACCTTAGACGATGCATGATGGAGGGTGACCATGGTCAATATGCGTTTTTTTGTTTTGCTTGCCATTTTTTGCACCCTTAGCTGCGGCGTGCTCGGGACCGGACAGGCCGAGGAAACCCCATTTCCCGAATATGCGGTGGTCAAACCCAATGTGTCGTTCTGGCTAAAGATCTATTCCCACTATTCGACCACCCAGGCGGTTATTCACGACAGCCTGGCCGTGGATATTATCTATGATGTGATCGACCTTGTGCCGGCCGAGGTCTCTGGTTGCCGCAAAACGAATCGGCGACGCATGAAAGCCGCAATCCGTCGGTACACCCAGGTCTTAACACGCCTGGCAACCGATCCATCCATTCAGGATGCCGATTGTAGACGCGTGGCCGCCTTGTTTGGAACCGGGGCAACGGCTTCGGTGTTTCGGCGGGCGGCCAATGACCTGCGTTGCCAAATGGGGCAACGGGACCGTTTCCAGGAAGGCGTGATGCGGTCCGGGGCGTATATGGACGAGATCCGGGCCATCCTCGCATCCCATGGCGTGCCCGCGGATCTGGCCTATCTGCCCCATGTGGAATCCTCGTTCGATATCCATGCAAATAGTAAATATGGTGCCGCGGGGATGTGGCAGTTCACCCGGTCCACGGGAAGACGTTTCTTGACCGTCAATCACATCCTGGACGAACGACGCGACCCCATTGCCGCCACCCACGCCGCCGCGAAACTGCTCAAGGAAAATTATGCGAAACTCGGAAACTGGCCCATGGCCATCACCGCGTATAACCACGGTGCCGCCGGCATGCAACGGGCCAAGGCCATGCATGGTGACTATCCCCAAATTTTCAGCGATTACGACGGTCGCACCTTTAAATTTGCCTCGCGCAATTTCTATTCCGAATTTTTAGCCGCCCGCAAGATTGCCTCCGATCATCGGCGCTATTTCGGTGTCATGGCCCTGGCCGATCCTGTTTCCCGGCTATCGATGCGCCTGGATGGATTTGTGGCCTTGGATGCGGTATGCCGCCAACTGGGGCTCGATCCGGAAGTTGTGTGTTCATTGAATCCCGCGCTACGGCCGCCGGTGATCAGCGGCCAGAAATTGATTCCCAAGGACTACTGGCTCAACCTACCGGGCGCTGCCCAATGGAACCGGGGTTTAAAATTGGCCTCGCGCCTGCCCGAAGTTTACCAACCCGAACAGCGACCCAGCCGTTTTTACACGGTTCAGCGTGGTGATACGGCGGGCAAGATTGCCCGGATGCACCAGGTGAAATTGGAAGATCTGGTATTGGCCAACAACCTGAACCGCCGGGCGACCGTCTATGTCCACCAGCGACTTCGTATTCCCCATCGCGCTCCGGCGCATTCCGAGGTGGCTGGTAAGGATTCGCAAGAAATAACCGCCACGTTGTCCTCACCGGATGCCTAAATGCCAGTTTTGTGCATGGGTGAGAAATTAAACCCCTTGTTGGCCGCAGGGTAATTGCATGGTGATTTCCGGGTTGACTCTAAGTCCAAAATTAGCGCGTCCATGAATGTCAAATGCCCAATACAAATGCCAAATGGTGGTATTCTATTTATTTTAAAAAGCGATTTCATCCTTCATTTGACATTTGGGCGTTGGCATTTGGCATTCTTCCAAATTTCGGGAATATTGCTTGTTCAGGAACGTCCGGTTTTTGATTTTCCTTGCGATTACTCTGTCCTTGCCCGGCTGACGGCTTGACTCGCATGCGCAATCCTTTTATGATGCAACCGTTATTCATAACAGACACCCGACCACACGCGTTCTAACGCCAATAGGCTTCGTTCTCATGACCGAAAAAATCCCGCTGCCAGCAAGACTGGCGGCCATCTTTGTATATAGTCGTCCTGCCCTGGTCTTCGGCGGCATGATCTGCGCCATCGCCGTCATGTGGGGGAAAAATCCCGTCATTTATACCGTCGGCGTTTCCTTTTTATTGGTCTCCATGATTTTCGATCTCGTGGATGGCTGGTTTGCGGCTCGCTTCCGGCCCAACGCACCGCTGGCTCCCCTGGCCGACCGACTGATGGACAAGCTGGTTTACTCGATTATTTTTCCAGTGATTTCAGCGGGTATGATGTGGCGTTTGCTGGTTTCAGAAACCGATCCCACCCGCGGCCAATTGCTCAATGCCATTTTTGTGCTGGTGCTTTGCGTCACGGTTCTGGTCAGGGATAGCTTTGCTGCCTTCATGCGCGGGTTCGCCATCCGTCAAGGGGTTGAACCCGAAAGCAGTGAATACAACCGCATGCGTACCATCGTGGCCGCACCGGTCAGCGCACTGCTCTACGCTTACGCCTTTTACATCCCCGAAGGCCCGGAAGCATGGATTTATTTTCGGATATCTTACCTGGGCAATGTTTCCCTGCGGATTCTGCTGTTTGTGGAAATTTTGTTTTTCATCATCAATGTGGGATCGATCGCCGGTTATTGTCGAAAATACGGCACGGCCTGCTTGAATGAATTGTGCTTTGGCGATCAAATGCTACGCCGAAAAATACTGTCGGTGTTTCCCAACGCCCTGACCATGATGAATGCCTTGATGGGGTTGATCGCCGTATTTTTTGCTTACCAGGGTCGGATGCGCGAATCCTATCTGATGATGATCGGGGCCGCCACTTTCGATAAGCTGGACGGTGCACTGGCCCGTCGGCTGGGCTTGACCGAGCCCCTGCCCGATGAACATCCCAGGAAAAAGATCAACATGGGGAGTATCATGGACGACCTGGCCGATGCCATCAGCTTCTGCCTGGTACCCGCTTGGATTTTCTACATTATCCTGAGCCAGTTTGGAGCGGGACGCTTCGCGCTCCTGCATATCGGCTGGATCGCCTTATTCTATGCCCTCGCGGGGATGGGGCGGTTGGTTTATTTTACCTTGGATAAATCGCCGATCCCTGGTTTTTTCAAAGGGCTGCCAACACCGGCAGCCGCCATGCTGGTCATGTCGCCATTGGTCATTTTTGACCACGCCCTGGCGCTTTCTTCTCAACGAATCGATTTCTGGGGAATTTTTGCAATGGTGACGATGGTGTTTGCCGGTGTGCTGATGAATTTTTATCCGATTCGTTATATCCATCTCGGGCGGACCATGAGCAGGCTCCCCTGGTTTGGTCGCGGTAACCTGATTCTGCTTTGCATCAGCCTTTTTACACCGGTGTTCGGTCAGATCTGCCTAACCTACATGATTTTGTATCTGCTATCCCCCCTGTGGACCTGGCGCGTTCAACCGGAAGAAGCCGCGCGCGAAAGCCGCCCTAATGCCGCCGTCGAAAAACAATAACCGGTCGTTCCGGAATACGCGCCATTCCCGACAGTGGAAAAATGCCAAATGCCAACACCCAAATGTCAAATGAAGGATGAAATCGATTTTAAATTGATCGAATACCACCATTTGACATTTGTATTGGGCATTTGACATTCATGGACGCGCTAATTTTGGACTTAAAGTCAACCCGGAAATCACCATGCGATTGCCCTGGTGCGGTTTTGCTTGACAGTATCGGTCATTACCCCGTATAGGCGGTTGCCAGAAACATGCGGGTTGGCATCGGCGCCCAACCCTTCGACCTTTTCCGTCTACAACCCATGCCTGGAGTGCTATTATGCAAGAATGCCCCTGTGGAAGCGGGATCGCGTTTATCGACTGCTGCAAGCCGTTGATCGATGGCGAACGATCCGCTGAAACCGCAGAAGCCCTGATGCGATCGCGTTATACGGCCCATGCGATTAAAGCCTTTGATTATATTTTCGACACCACCCATCCCGACAGTCGCCAGGACGACGACCGCAAAAGTACCGCTGCCTGGTCGAAACGATTGGATTGGCAACGCTTGGAGATCCGCAATGCAGAAAACGGGGGTGCGGATGATGATCGGGGAACGGTGGAGTTCATGGCCCGTTACCGGAAAAACGGAAAAGCCTTCGATCACCACGAAATCGCGGAATTCGTCCGGGAAGATGGCCGTTGGTACTTTAAGGATGGACAGCCCCCACAGCCGGCTCAGGTGGTCCGCCAGGGACCCAAAATAGGCCGGAATGATCCGTGTATCTGCGGGAGTGGCAAAAAATATAAGAAATGCTGCGGAAAATAGCGCGCAAGCCGTCGCGTCCCGAGTGAACGTGAACGGACCCGTGAATTCATCGGGCCCGGCAGCCACGCCCCATTGATCATGACGTGCCGGCCCAACAGGGTAAGGGGAGAAGAAGCGATGTTTATCGATTTGTTGCGATCACGGCGGAGCATCCGTAAATTTGAGGATCGGCCCGTTGAACGCGAGAAGGTGGATTGCCTGATCGAAGCGGCGCTGCGCTCACCATCATCGCGCGGATTCAACCCGTGGGAATTCGTTGTGGTTGATGATCCGCAAACCATCGTTAACCTTTCCAAAGCCAAACCCCATGGGGCGTCGTTTCTGGCCAAGGCGCCCCTGGCCATTGCCGTCTGCGGTCATCCGAACGAGTCGGATGTATGGGTGGAGGACGTCTCCATCGCCGCCATCATCGTGCACCTGACGGCCACCGACCTCGGCCTGGGAAGCTGTTGGGTTCAACTGCGCAAACGCGAATTCGACGCCACCAAAACCGCCGGTCAATATGCTGCCGACGTGTTGGGCCTGCCCGCCGGCGTGGAGGTGTCGGCTATTATCGGCATCGGTTACCCGGCCCAGCGGCCCACGCCCCATTCGATCGACTCCCTTCAGCAGGACAAGGTTAGCATCAACCGATACGGTAATCGAGATTAGAACTGACGGAGGTCAGGGATCCCGCATCTGGAACTTAAGGGAAACAGATAGGGTCGCAGGCACGGCCAGCTCTTGCAAAAAACCATGCTTGACGAAACCATGGATGCGTGTAAGAGCGAGCCATGCCCGCGAAGAACTGCAAATCGATCCAGTTTTTTATGCTCAAAGCTAATCGCTAACGGCTGATCGCACGGCTTGACACGTTTCAGGCAGGACCGAAGGCGTTTTCAAAAAGCTCGCGTATCGCTTTACGGCCATCATCAGATAGATTCCGGGTGCCGGTTCCCACAAATGTATCTTTCTCCAGAATCGGAGAGTCCTCGACCCAGGCATTATTTTGCCAGGCGAACCAGGTTTTGCGATCCTGATCAAAGACGTGCACCGGCCGATTGAATAGCTTGGCCAATTCGACTCCCCATCCGGTTCCGCCGCGGACCGTGTCATCCGGTTGAATCCATCCCACGGCAAGGACATGATAACCGTTGTTGACCATGTGAAAAATGGTCTGGATCACTTTGCGGATCTTCTCCGCCTGCGCAAATTTCCGGCCCATGCGTGTGGATACGATCTCCATGCTGACATTGCCCTTGTCCAATTCCTGGGGGATAAAATCCGGATACCGTGGGAACGCTCGATGGTGTGACCTTCAAATGAAAAGTTGACTTCCTGGATGCCCCACGTCTGGGCCAATCGTCCGAATTCCGCTTCGGTCCCTTTGTGACCGCCACTGTAAAGGGTGATATGGGAACGGGTGCTCATTTTGATTTCCTCTTCTCTTATTTAACTGACGTTGACGAAATGGAAACGCGGCACCCATTTTTATACCGGTGCCGACGGTCGGTCTTTGTAAAATGCCGCACCCGGCCGTCATCCGACAGGGTGCGCGAGACACAATAAGGTTGCAATCGGAAAATGCAACCACTTGGCGATAATTTACATCAAGTTTAACCGATTTTCATTTCCGCGTGGAATACAAATCAGATGGGTATTTATTGGTGTCTCCTCAAAAAATAGGCCAATTGGGACAAGATCGAGGCGCCCGAGAAATTTTACCGGAGGCGCCCCGCAGGAAGTGCCCTTGGGGTGCATATGGTTTATATTCCGAGGATAAAATTTATTGGGCAACGCGGATATCGGGCCAATTGGCCGTTTCTGGCCGGGCGCTAATTTCGACGTCGGCGATCCAAGTATTCCAATAGATCGGTCATGGCCTCGGTCGTGTCCTTTGGCGAGAGGGCGCGGCGGATTTCGACCACTTTTTTAAGTTCATCCCGATCCAGCAGCAACTCTTCCTTGCGGGTGCCGCTCTGACGGATATCGATGGCCGGAAAGACCCGGTGCTCGGCGCAATCACGGCTGAGCATCAAATCCATATTGCCGGTTCCCTTGAACTCTTGATAGATGATGTCGTCCATGCGACTGCCCGTCTCCACCAGTATCGTGGCGATGATTGTCAGGGATCCGCCATGTTCGATATTGCGCGCCGCGCCGAAAATTTTACGCGGAATTTCCATGGCGTTCGCTCCGAGACCCCCTGAGAGCGTACGGCCGTAACTCTCCGTTTCGGCATTGAATGCGCGGGCCATGCGGGTCAGTGAATCAATGAAAACCACCGTGTCACGACCGGTTTCGGCGCAGCGCATGGCCGTATGAACGGCCAACCGGGTCATGCGCATATGCTGGGCAATGCTCTGATCGGATGAGGAATAAAGGACGTGGGCATTTTTAAGCCCCCGTCTGAAATCAGTCACCTCTTCTGGGCGTTCGTTGACCAGAAGCACGAAGACGTCCATTTCCGGGTCATTGATGGTTACGGAGTTGGCCATATGACGCAGCAGGGTGGTTTTCCCCGATTTCGGTGGCGAGATGATCAGGCCCCGCTGTCCCCGACCCATGGGGACGATCAGGTCCAGAGCCCGGCCGGTTAGGTCTTTGGGGCCCTGGCTCATGCGCAGACGCTGGTTCGGGTTGATACTGGTCATCGTATGCATGGTTTCCGTTTCGGCGTATTGCTCCAGGCTCACGTCATTAACTTGGTTTACCCTTGCCAGCTTTAGGTTCTGGTTGCCTGGATTTCCTGGCTCTCCCAGGCCTTCGATAAATGTACCTTCCCTCAGGCCCAGCTTGGTGATGATAAACGCCGGTACAAAGGTGTCACTGGGGCCGGCTTGATAATTATTGTCGATGTTTCGCAGAAATCCGAAACCTTTATCCAGTATTTCAAGGTGTCCACTGACCGGTTTCACACGGATCCTCCCGGTTATTCTTTGCGTTGCTGAGTTATATCGCCGGTTATAGCATTCAAGATAATGATTTTGAGCTGCAGTATCGGTCGTGGCCGTATACCAATGCGGCCTTCCCCCTTTGGCCGTGCCAAAAATATTGTCTTATCCGCTATGGCGTGTCGATCCATCGCCCGATTTGCCGATTTGGTTGACGCTGGTCGATGCGGTGGCCTTATAAGCGGTGGCATATCACACACGATGATGCCCATTGTTGCTGGTATTCGTCCTCTCCTTCGAAAAGAAGCATGTTACTGCGTTCTGGTCGCAATGGTTGGGCCGGATTGGGGGTGTTGCTGAAAAAAGTCATACCCTTGCGATTGAAGTCAAACCGGCGGGACGATGGTTCTATTGACGCTGGCGATGGACTCATGTAGGTAATCACCAGTGCGTGCTCGGTGTCTCTTGGCACATTTTCAATATAATAAGACAGTCGAGCCCATCTGACAACCTTTTCACAAGGCTTTTACCATTTGTTACAGGAGATGACAAAAAAAAGATGAATGCGATTGATCGTTTTGACCCGTTTAATGACCGATTCTGTCGCGATGTGCGCAATGCACTGGCAGAAAATTTTAAAACGGCAATTGAGAAAAATGATCTGCAGCCGGTGAAGCGGGTTGCCCAGGCTTTTCTGAACGACTCCCCGCCGCCATACGTCTCCGATTATATTCACCGGCGTTTGATCGCCTACGAAGCGGTGCTGGCAGAACTGGTTGCCAACACCGTTGCGGACCCATTGGATACTGCCCTGGTAATTTGGGGCCAGCGTCTTTTTTTCGAAACCCATGAATACATAGAACCGTATTGGATGGTCGCCGTGGGCCAAAAAAAACTGCTTTTTCAGGCGCTCATTCGTGCTGCCGGCACCTATGTTCATTTGGAACAGGGAAATCGATCCGCCGCCCGGCGCATGGCCAGCAAGGCGGTCGCGGGGTTAATACATCTGAAGGACCAGTTGGCCGTATACACCGATCCACAGGCGCTGATCGACAAGCTGCAGGCGCTTGATCCGATCCCCCCATGCTTCACGACGGGGGACAAGGATGATGGGCCGCAATAGACCTTTATCAAATCATCAGAAGTGGGCGGGGCTACCTCAATCGAAAACCTAAACCGCAAACGACTTGCCTGCCTATCTAATATCCATTAAGCTATGGGTGACGGATATTGATCACGTTGGATAGGTCTTTTCCAACAATCGTGATTAAGGGACCCATTTGGACTCCAAATACCATGCAAGCACCGGACGCATGCACCGTGTCACCGCCGCATACGATGTAACCAGTCGGGCCTACACAGAAAGCTGGTTGGCGGATTTTGGTGCCACTTTCGAGGCTCACGGCGGTTCGGTGGCTGCTGCCATCGGATTCAAATCAGGCCAGAAACAACCTTGCTTTGTGGTTTTGGACTAAACCATGGAACGATCGATTCCACTCCGCCGCTATTTGTCTTTTCAATTCACAATGGTGGCGGCGTTGCCGGTGGTCATCATCGCTGTTCTGGTGTGGGCGTTCATCATGCCCCAGATGCGTGCCAACATCAGTGCTCGCAACAAGGTGATAGCCCGCACCATTGCCGGGCAAGTATCGGCCCACCTCAAGGGGGGAGAAAATCAGCTGATCGCGCTGGCCGATTATATGACGGCCAAAGGACCTTTTTCACCGGATCAGTTGACGGCCCTTTTGGATGCGAATTGCGGAAAAGGCGACCTTTTTGAAACCATTTATACCATCCCCCGTGGCCAGAAACGGATATCCACTGTCGGGCTGGCCGATGCGAGACGCCCCGGGCGATTCGATCTACTGGGGCTGGACCTTTCCGCCGCGATTTTCTGTTTCGTATCCAACCGGACAGACAGGCCGTTTGGTCGCAAACCTTTCTTTCTACGGTAAGCGGTTCCATGGCCGTTGCGCATACTGTGCCGATGCGTGATGGGATAATCATCGGCGAAATCATCTTGACCCAATTATCCGCACTCATCAACCACCTTCCGGAGGAGGGAGGCTTGTTTGCCTTGGTCCTGGACCGGCAGGGCCGCATCGTGGCCGATTCAACGCGTGTGCGAGAAGGGCAGCAGATCGACCTTTCCGCCCTTTCCCCCACCCAGGCCGATGACGCGCAGTTCGCCACCGTTAGCATCGACGGCCACGATTGGGTCGGGGGGATGGTGACGATTGACGCCTTGAATTGGTATGTCTTGGTGGCGCAGCCCTATTCAACGGCACTCCGGCCGTTGAAGGACGCTTATACCTTGATCGCTGTGGGGTTTATGTTCGCCGTGGCCATCGCCTTGGTGCTAGCCTGGCATCGGGCCGGCCGCCTTTCCCGGACCTTTCGACTGTACACGCAGCAGGCCCAGGCGGTTTCACGGGGCGAATATGCGTTGCGTTTGCCCCCCACCAACACCACTGAATTAAAAGCGCTGGACGAGAACTTGCTGGCTATGGCGCAAACCATAAGCCAGCGCGAAGAACAGCTCCTGGCCAGCGAAAAGCAGATCAAAGGGGTGATTGCCAATGTTCCCGGTGCGGTTTATCAATTGAGCGCGACCCGTGATCATGTGTATGTGAATAAATTTATTAGTGAGAACACGGTGGAGATATTCGGCCTGCCTGCTGACCCGCGCACCATATTCGAGGATTTTTACGAGCATATTCCGGATGATGAAAAAGACGATTATGTGCGATCGATACGAGAGGCCGTGGATAATGCCCAGCCGTGGATCTATGAAGGCCGTTTCATCAAACCCAATGGAGAGACGATCTGGTTTGCCAGCAACGCCATTCCCTACAAGACCGGTGATACCCTCGACTTTTACGGGGTGTTGCTGGATATCTCCGACCGTAAAAAGATGGAAAGCTCTCTGCGTCTCACGCAGTTCTGCTTCGAAAAGGCCAGCGTCGGCATCTTCCGCATCGCCGACGACGGGCAGATTCTGGATGTCAACGAACAGGCCTGCCGTTGCCACGGCTATTCACGCGAAGAACTCTGCCAGATGACCGTCTTCGATATCGATCCGGATTACTCACCTCGGCGATATGCCGATTTGATTGACTTGTTGCGGAACCAGCGGTCGTACATGCTTGAGACCCGTCATCAACGCAAAAATGGTGAAATCTTTCCGATTCAGATCCGGCTGAATCTGACCCGGTATGATAACCAGGAGTTTATTGTTGCCTTTGTGGAAGATATCTCCGAGCGCAAACGATGGCAGCGTGACCTCGAGGATAGCGAGCAACGCTATCGGCGTCTTTTCGATGAGGCCCCCATGATGTACGTGGTCACCGATGCCGACAAAGACGAACCGTATATCCAAAATGCCAACAACTTATTTTTGGAGACATTGGGCTACCGCCTCCAAGAGGTCGTGGGGACACCCATGGCCCGCTACTATACCGAAAATTCCAAGCGCAAATTGTTCGAAACGGGATACAAGGAGGCATTGTCGGGCGGGACCCAAGCTACGGAACGCGAGTTGGTGACCCGCGACAATAAAATTGTTCATGCGTTATTGCGTACACTCCCGGACTATGATGCGCACGGCATGGTGACCAGCATCCGGGCCATGTTTCTGGATATTACCGAACGTAAGCATGCTGTGGAACAAATTCAGCAGCTGCGCAACTACCTGTCCAATATCATCGACTCCATGCCATCGGTGTTGGTGGGGGTCGACGCCCAGTTGCGGGTGACCCAATGGAACAAGCAGGCGGAATCGGCCACGGGAATACCCCACGCCAAGGCTGTTTCGAAGCCGCTGTCGGCGGTTTATCCCGGGCTGTTGAAAAAAGCCAAGCGTGTAAACGACGCCATTGATAATCATACGGTCATCCGATTACCCAAGATGGTGAGCCTGGTCGAAGGGGAGCGCCGTTTTGAAGACGTAACCATCTTTCCTGTGGTCGGCAATGGGATGGATGGGGCGGTGATTCACGTGGACGATGTGACCGAGCGGGTGAGCCTGGAAGAAATGATGATTCAAAGTGAGAAGATGCTGTCCGTAGGAGGCTTGGCGGCGGGGATGGCCCACGAGATCAACAACCCGTTGGCTGGAATTCTGCAAAACACGGTGGTGTTGAGAAATCGCCTGACCGGCGATTTGCCGGCCAATCACAGGGCCGCCGAAGCGGTGGGCACCACCATGACGGCCATTCAAGGGTATCTTCGGCAGCGTAAATTGCTGGTCATGATAGAGAACATCATTACCTCCGGCAACCGCGCCGCCACCATTGTTAAAAATATGCTGAGTTTTGCGCGCAAAAGTGACCGCATGGTCTCCACCCACGACCTGTCGGTACTATTGGAGCAGGCCCTTGAATTGGCCCAGACCGACTATGACATGAAGAAGCACTACGACTTTAAACAGATCCGCATTGTTCGGGATTATGAAGGGGCGGCACCGCCCATCCCCTGTGAGCCTAGCAAGCTGCAGCAGGTGTTTCTCAATATCCTTAAGAACGGGGCCGAGGCCATGGCTGGGGACACCGCGCGAACGGAGCGGCCAACATTCATTCTGCGTGTCAAGAATGAGGGTCAATGGGTGCGGGCGGAGATTGAGGATAGCGGACCGGGTCTGGCGGAGAGCACCCGGCGGCGCATTTTTGAACCATTTTTTACCACCAAGCCGGTGGGGCAGGGCACGGGGCTGGGGTTATCGGTCTCTTATTTTATCGTCACCGAAAATCATGGCGGCAAGATGGATGTCCAGGCCGTCGATGGTGGCGGCACCCGGTTTGTGATTCGTCTGCCTAAATTCAGAGCACTTGATTTCCTACAAAAGCATTGACGAGTTAAAAACTAAATTTTAGCTGGCATTTCATGCGCTTATTATTCCAAGTAAAAAAGAATGTTCATTTTTCTTCAGGAATATAATAATGATACCTTTCTGATAATTAGAGCTTTAAATTTTACTGCACTGTAGTTAAAGCAATAAGGAAGGTGTCATGCCCCAATTAATTCTTCCGCTGATACCAGAAGGCGTCACACAAATCAGCGATCTGGTGTCCGTTTATCGAAGCAAGGATCGATGGACTTACTTTATGGGGTTAACTCCGATCTATTCGCATGCTGCTGATGACCACCGGCTGTTCAGGATGGTTACATCGATGATGATCAACGCTGGAACGTGCCGTCACAAGGATATTATTGAGACCTTCGGTGTTTCCAAAAGCAACGTCAACCGGGCACTGAAAAAACTGCGAGAAGGAGGCCCAGAGGCTTTCTTTCAAAGAAAGCCAGGTGGCCGTAAAGGCCATATCCTGACACCGAAGATGCTCGAGCAAGCCCAGGCCCTTTTGGATCATGGCGTCACGCGTCACGATGCCGCTCAGCAATTAGGTGTTAAGCTCGATACCTTCCGCAAGGCCATCAACGACGGACGCTTGCACGAGCGCCAATCTGTCGAACTACCCACACCCAAGGCGGGCACGGATAAATCATCGCGCAGCGCGGTGGATGCGGCCGCGGCCAAGGGCATGGGTACGGCCTGCACGCGAGTTTTGGATCGGGCTTTGGCCTCAATGGGTCAAGGTGAAGCGCAAGTGCGGTTCGAGCCCTGCTTGGATGTCCCCAAAGCAGGGATTTTGTGTGCCGTGCCAGCGCTTTTGGCCAACGGTATTTTGGAAGGCGCTGAAACTCTTTTGGGAAAGATCCGCGGGTATTACACCATTTTCCAGATCTTGCTGGTGCTGGCCTTCATGACGCTTTGCCGGATCAAGAGCGTTGAACGCTTGCGCGAGAATCCGCCGGGTGAATTCGGTAAGCTTTTGGGTCTGGATCGCGTTCCGGAAGCACGGTGCCTGCGAAAAAAAATGGATACGTTGAGTGAGGCTAATGCGGCCGAGATATGGGCCGCGCATCTTAGCAAGCACTGGATGCAGGCCCAGCCCGATGCGGCCGGCACCCTTTACGTCGATGGCCATGTTCGCGTTTATCACGGCAAGCTGACCAAACTACCGCGGCGCTATGTCACCCGGCAGCGGCTGTGTTTGCGAGGCACGACCGATTATTGGGTCAACGATGCCATCGGCCGGCCTTTTTTCCTGATCGAAAAGCCAATCGATCCCGGACTTATCCAAGTCCTCGAGCACGACATCGTACCACGGCTGCTCGACGAGGTTCCCAATCAGCCTGATGAAAAGGCGTTGGCAGCCAACGCCCATCTTTGTCGCTTCGTTTTGGTTTTCGACCGGGAGGGCTACAGCCCGGACTTTTTTGCCAGGATGTGGCGCACGCATCGGATTGCCTGCATCACCTATCATAAGCACCCGGCCGAACCGTGGCCGGAGAGTTGGTTTGAGGAAAAAACCGTGATCATGCCCGGCGGCGAGACGGTCACCATGCGTGTGGCCGAAATAGGCAGTTTGCTGGGCTCGGGCAAGAACGCGTTTTGGGTGCGAGAGGTTCGCAAGCTGACCGATTCGGGTCATCAAACCAGTCTGATCAGCACTGCCTACGATCTGCCGCATACCCAGCTGGCGGTACGCATGTTTACCCGGTGGTGTCAGGAAAACTTCTTTCGCTATATGAAGCAACACTTTGAAATTGATATGCTTTGTGAATATGGCGTCGTTGAGATTCCTGACACCGAAAAAGTGGTCAACCCCAGCTGGCGGGAACTGAACCGTAGACGTAATCAGGTACAAAGCCGGCTGCGCTACCGCCGATCACGCTTTAGCGAAATGACCATGCACCCGGAAAGCGAAACCAATCCGGAGAAATACCAAAAATGGCTGAAGCGAAAAAGCGAGCTGCTGGAAGATATCGACCAGCATGAACATCAGCTGGCAACGTTGAAAGAACAGTTGAAACAGACGCCAAAACACATCACCTGGGGGGAACTTGAGGAAAAGGACAAGTTCAATCGTCTGCTACCGGGTCGCAAGCGACTGATGGACACCGTGCGCATGATCGCCTATCGGGCGGAGACGGCCATGGCGGCAATGTTGCTCGGTCCAACGGTGGATATGTCCGATGCCAGGCGGCTGTTGCAAGGGCTGTTCGTCACCGATGCCGACCTATTGCCCGATATGGAAAACAATCGTTTGCTTGTTCGGATTCACAATGCTTCGACGCCGGCGGACAATCGATCGATCGCCTCACTTTTAGACGAACTCAACAAGGCTGAGATAGAATATCCCGGAAGTAATTTACGTCTCACCTATGAGTTAGTAAATAGTGATGTTTGAAACCACGCTGGTGTCGTTTTATTTTTCACAGAGGTAAGGTGCTCTGAAATTGGGTAAGGTGAATTGATTAATCAAATTCACGATCCTAAGTTCGCAGGCGTGGCCAACGCATACAAAAACCCTGTTTGACGAAGCCATTGATGTGTGTAAGAACGGGCCATGCCCGCGAAGAACTGCAAATCGATCCAAATGCGGGAACACTGTCCCGACACTGGAAATTGCCTGTCATGATTCAATCAACAACCTTCGGTACCATGACCATCGACGGCCGGACCTTTCATTCCGATCTGATCATCTATCCGGATGGCCGTGTGCAAGACAATTGGTGGCGACGGCGGGGGCACGTCCTCGCGGCGGATGATATAGCAACCCTTGCCCAAACAACACCGGAAGTGATCGTCGCCGGCACCGGCACCAGTGGCCGCATGCGACCGGCTCCCGATCTCTTGCCTTTTCTCGAGGCCCGACGAATCGAGCTGATTGCCGACGTCAACTCTCGAGCCGTCAAGATATTCAACCAGAAGATCAAAGCAGGCGTTAAGGTCGGTGGCTGTTTCCATCTCACATGCTGATTTAGGGTCTCGAAAAAAATGTATTGTTCTGAATGGCGCAGGTATCCAAAACTGCCGGGACTGGTCAAGATCTCCTTTATTACAAGGTGCCGCGGCAGCCACCGGCATCGGCATGTATCAGATGCGGGGGCTGTTTAACAGCCTACGGATGACTGAACCCAATTCGGTTAAGTTGATCGGTTTTGTCAACAGGTGGCTGATTCCCACTTCCTTCAATCTGTCCCCATTGGTATACGTACCGAATCCGGTGCATAGGATAATCGGAATCTCGAAACGTATTTTTTTTATTTCCCTGGCTAACGTTTCCCCGGTCATCGTCGGCATGGTAAGATCCGTGATAATGAGGTTAAACTTCTCGGGATTCAATCGAATGGTATCGATGGCATCGACAGGATTTTCCATGGTAACCACCCGATATCCCAACTCTTCAAGATACTCTCTGGCGATTTTCAGGAGTAGACGTTCATCATCGACGATGAGAATTGATACCGTGCTATTCATGTCGTTGGGTTGGTCAGTGGCCGCTTTGCTCAGCGGCAGAAACACCTGGAATGTTGTTCCTACGCCTTGGATACTGCTAACCTTTATTCCTCCACCGTGGTCCTCGACAATGCCATGAACCGCCGAAAGTCCCATGCCTGTGCCTTCACCAGAGGGTTTGGTAGAGAAGTACGGCTCGAATATGCGGCTCAACATATCGTCGGGGATGCCGGTACCTGTATCGGAAACCCTTAATTTGAAGTAATTGCCTGGACTGATTACCGGATAGCACTGTGAATCATAGGTGCCAATGGTGACACGGTCAAGGTCCACTTCAAGTAAACCACCGTGTTCTTGCATTGCATGGTAGGCATTGGTACACAGGTTCATCACGATTTGGTGAATCTGCGAGTCATCTGCAAACACATCGCCCAAGCCGGAAGGAATATTTTGCTTGATTTCAATTGTCGACGGCAGGGTGGCCTGGATGAGTCTGAGCGTTTCCTGGATAACGATACTGATGTCGATTTGCTGCTTTTTTGATTCACCTTGTTTACTGAATGTCAGGATCTGCTTGATCAGGTTTTTTGCGCGGATGCTTGCCGTGCAAATCTGATCGATATACTGTCGCATTTTCGATTGCGCCGAACATCTTAGCTGCGCCAGTTCTGCATATCCGGAGATGGCTGAAAGAATGTTATTGAAATCGTGGGCCACGCCGCTGGCAAGCGTACCCAATGATTCCATTCGCTGGGCCTGGACAAGCCGTTTCTCGATTACTTCTTTTTGTGTTTGTTTGTGTTCATCGACCTTTCTTACGAATATACCCGCAGATGGACTTTTGCCGGTTTGGATGAGTTGCATGGTCATTTCGACGGGAAAGTCTGACCCAACCTTGCAGCGATGAATGGTCTCAAAGGCCAGTTGCCTGCGAACGAGTAAGCGTTGCCATAGGCTTAGCCACCGATCCGGGTCCATCGTCGGGTCGATGTCAAAGATGGTTATATTGCGCAACTCGTCAGTGGTGTATCCCAAGGATTCACAGGTCTTTTGGTTGCCATACAAAAAATGACCGCGACGATCGCAGCGATAAAAGCAAAAGGGCGCCCGATCCAGATAAACTTTTTCCAGCGCTGCTTCCTGATCAATACGCGGTGACATATTGATTGTCAGTTGTTCCATTGTCGCTCCGGGCAATGCTGATTTTATGATCGGCCGATATTGTTTTGTGGTCGATGAATTTGGCCACGGCCGCACCTAACCTGCTAGTGTCTACGATTATTTATCATGGCCTGCTTGTCATTATCCCGCCAATCAGCCTGAAAATGTAAGGCATAAAAATGGAGAAGGCGGAACAGGGGAAAGAGATCATGATGTCGCATAGTCCTACATGCTTTTCAAGCGAAATTGAACGTGCCATGTATCGTTATCCCTGTGCGGGGATGTGCAATGATGTTCTGATGGTCCATCGTCTAAGTCGTATCGCCAACAAAACCCTTTCTAAAATCTTGACATCAAGATAATTGTATCTATCTTTATAGGTATGGAAAGTGGATCCCACATACGATTGGTCTTAGGACGGGCAGCAAAGGCGATTGAGCGCGTGGATCGGGCGAGTATCGCCGGAACCGGTCTGATCGCAAGCGATTTCGGTATTCTGGAAGCATTGCTGCACAAGGGGCCGATGCCGATCAATACCATCGGCAAGAAAGTGCTGCTAACCAGCGGGTCGATGACCACCGCGGCCAATCGCCTGATTGAAAAAGGTCTGGTGGCGCGGGTTAAGGCCCCATCGGATGGGCGCTGTTTCAATCTTTTTCTCACCTCCGCGGGGAAGCGGCTGATCAAAAGGTCTTATACCATTCATGCCCAGAATCTAGATCGTATCGCAAGTATACTGACGGCCGATGAGCGTGGAGAATTGGTCAGATTGTTGAAGAAAATCGGTCGTCATGCCGAACGCGTCAAAATGCATTAGCCGATAGGAACGGTTGGCTTATCAAGCCGTGCCGACCCTTGAACCAATGCCGCGCGAAGCGATACGAGACTACTTTAATAGAGGAGATCATCAATATGAAAGTGTTAATCGTTTATTATTCTACTTATGGACATGTGCATCAAATGGCCGAAGCCATTGCCGAGGGCGTTCGCCAGGTCGATGGTGCGGAAGCGATCTTGCGCCGGGTACCTGAAACGTTGCCTCAGGATGTCTTGGAAAAAATGGGTGCCGTCGAGGCCCAAAAGGCATTTTCACATGTACCGGTCTGTACGGTTGACGAACTGGCCGAAGCCGATGCGGTGATTTTCGGCACGCCGACCCGATTCGGCAACATGTGCGGCCAGATGCGTCAGTTCCTGGATGCCACCGGACAGCTCTGGGCTCAAGGGGCACTGGTGGGCAAGGTGGGTAGTGTGTTTACCAGCACCGGCACCCAGCACGGTGGACAGGAATCGACGATTCTTTCCTTCCACATCTCACTGTTGCATCACGGCTTCGTGATTGTGGGGCTCCCCTATACTTTCCAGGGGCAGATGAGCAACGATGAGGTTTCCGGCGGCACCCCCTATGGGGCCTCAACCATTGCCGGCACCTCCGGTGAGCGGCTGCCCAGTGAGAACGAGCTGGACGGCGCACGCTTTCAAGGTAAACATGTGGCTACGATTGCCGCCAAGCTGGCAGCCGGATGATTGGCGTTCGCTGCCCATAACGTATCGGAAAACAAAAAAAGGGAGGTGGCCGATAGGCCCCCTCCCTTTTTTAGTTGACATATAGGAAACATTTGTTTTAAAAATTCTCTTGATAATCTGTCTATTCTGGCGGTTGCCTTGAAATACAAAAAAACTATTAAAAACAGAATTTAAGTATCGATGTGGATCGACTGTGAGGCGGCTTGGTGGCCTGCTGCGATGTGTTCTCCGTACGCTTTTACTTTTAATTATTTCATATAAAGAAACATATACTGCGCCAACAGAGGAACCGCCATGAACATAAATGCCAAGATGACGAATCAATCCCATCCGGATGTTGTTGTCGTCGGTGCTGGCCCTGGCGGCTGTGCCGCCGCAAAGTGCTGCGCTGAAGCGGATTTGAATACCGTATTGATCGAAAAGAAGGCGCTGCCCAGAGACAAGGTGTGTACCGGGATGATCATGGGCGAGTGGGCTTTTTCACTCATTCAAAAAGAATTCGGACAAATTCCCAATTCGATTCTGACTTCCCCCCCTGAACTGCTCGGCCATCGGCTGTATGTCTCAGGGGCCGATGTGCATACCCTCGAGGCGAAAACCTTACTGACCTGGAGAAGAGACCTCGATGCGTGGTTTACCAAACGGGCCAAGGATTCCGGGGTCATCGTCAAGGAAAATGCACGTGCTGCCCGCATTGAACCGGATCGTGACCGCATTCGTGTCGATTTGATGCATGGCGGAAAACCGCTCACCCTGTTTCCACGCTTCATCGTCGGTGCCGATGGGGCAACGTCGAGCGTTCGCAAAAGGGTGTTTCCGGATCTGAAAGTCCGCTACTCAGGTCCCGTGCGGGAGTGGTACCGTGGCCAATTAACGCTTGATAAAAACTACATCCATTGGTTTTTCCCGAAAAAGCTTCCCCGGCCCAGGTTCAACATCAACCAAAAAGACGGCATCATCCTGTTAGAAGGTGCCGGGGTAAAAGCGCTATCCAAAGAAATAGCGGCAATACTCTCTCCCTATGGCTTTGATCCATGCTGGAAACCTTTCAAAAGAGATGGGTGTGCGATCGCCTTGCTTCATCAGCAGTTGATCGACGGCAGATTCGTGCCGGCCAAGGGGAATGTCTTGCTGGTTGGCGATGCCGCCGGATTGATTCTGCCCATTACCTTCGAAGGCATTGGGACCGCCATCAAAAGCGGTGTCGCTGCCGCACGATCAATTATCGAGAACGGAAACCATAAAAGTGATCCAGCGCCGACCTATCTGTCGGCCATTCAAGGGATCATCGATATCATCCGCCATCTGTACAACGATCGATTTCAATTAAAAGGCAAAATGGATCCGGTAGGCCAGGGTATGACACCCAACCAGATCGCCACCCATCTGGTTTCCGCCTATAATGAAACCTTGGTTCAACAGGAATAAGTGTCTTTTTATGCAACCAGCAAATCGTTGTCTATCCTATCGCTAACTCGGCCCCTTCCATTTTTATGGCGTCCTGCTGCCATCCCATACGGCTTTCTGATAAAACACCGGCACTATCCGAAAAATAAACAAATATTACTATAACAATATGTTAATCAGTCTATTGATTGAATGTTTATTTAGTGACTGAAATTCACTGAATGGTTTTAAGTTTTTATTAAATATTTTTTTGTTTTTTTGTTTTGCAAATACTAGACGCTTCATGATTATTTTTATCCAGAGATGAAACATTATCCCGTAAACTGTGGATAGGTCGACCCGTAACCCCCAAAATGCTCCGTTTCAGGGTGGGGAGTAAAGCGAAAAGAGGAGAAACGCCCATGTCAGCCCAGCGTCCCATGTTCTGGCAAATCGAATCGACTTGGATTTTTTACCTTTTAGCGGCTGTCGCCGTGGTGTTGTTTCTCATCGGTGCGGGCAGCCACATTTGGGTGTGGCGGAAAAGCAGTAAACCGATGTCATTATCAGGTATTGGACAATCGCTGACCAAGATGGGGCTCGATGTTTTTACCGGCAGACGTCTGCTGCAGGGTGATATGGCCGCCGGCTTGATGCATTTTGCGATATTCTGGGGATTTTTCCTGCTCTTTGCCGGGACGTGCGTGCTTTCCGTCCACCATTACCTGGTCGAATTTCTGGAAGGGCCGTCATACCTCTGGTTCTCCCTGCTAATGGAGATCGGCGGGGTCCTGCTTTTGGCCGGCATCGTCTGGGCGGTGCTTCGTCGATACTGGCAGCGCGTTCCCCGGTTGGAGAGACGCCTGGAGGACGCCATCCTACCGGTATGGTTCATCCTGATGGTGCTTTCCGGATTCTTGCTTGAAGGCGCCCGGCTGTCAGCCGACACGCCACAATGGGCCGCCTGGTCGTTTGTCGGCAACTGGACCGCCGGCCTCATCCCCGCCGCCACATCCCAAGCCCTTTACCCAACCTTCTGGTGGGTGCACGCGCTGCTCTGTCTGGGGTTTATCGCGGTGGTCTGCTACTCGAAGATGTTTCACATCATCGGCGCGCCGGCCAGCATATTTTTCAGCAGTGCCTCGCAAGTCTCACCGCCGAGCCTGGATGACGAAGCCGGCAAAGTAGACGTGGCCGAGGCGGTCTTCTACGATGGCTGCATGCGCTGCGGACGGTGTGTGGAAGCCTGCCCGTCGTCCGGGGCCGGCGAAGCGTATGCGCCGCGTGACTTCGTGCAATGGGCGCGCAAACAGATGTGGCAATCCCAGTTTCCCTACCCGGACATCCGGTTGCTGAGCCAGGGTGATTACGATGGTGTTCAGGAAAGCTTGTGGTACTGCACCACCTGCCGGGCCTGCCTGGAAGTATGCCCGGTCTACGGCGCGGCATTCGAGGCGGTGGCCAAGGAAAGACGGCAGGCCGTCGAGGAAGGCACGCTGGTGCCGGCGCTGATGAACCAGACCCTGGAGAAGCTGTTTCGGTATGACAACCCCTGGGAATCCTCCAAAAAGCAGCGCGGTGCCTGGGCCGACGGGCTTGAGATTACCGACCTGACCAAACGCGGTGCAGAGGCCGACCTGTGCTATTTCGTGGGCTGCACCACCTCTTTTGACGACCGGGCCATGGGCATCGCCAAATCGTTTTCCAAAGTCCTGCAACAGGCCGGCATCAGTTTCGGCATCCTGGGTAAAAAAGAACCCTGCTGCGGTGATATCGGCCGCAGAGTCGGAGAATTCGGACTCTTTGAAGAACAAAAGGAAAAATGCGAATCCCTGTTTGACAAGTACGGCATCACCGACGTCGTGACGTCATCTCCCCACTGCTTTCACACGCTGGCCAATGATTACGCGGACACGCCGTTCACGGCCCGCCATTACACCATGGCCCTGAAAGAACTGCTGGACAATAAAAAACTCTCTTTTGACAAGCGCCTGAACGTGACCGTCACCTTTCATGATCCCTGCTACCTCGGGCGGCACAATCGCATTTTCGATGACCCCCGGGATGTGATTCGCGCCATTCCCGGCGTCAGGCTGGTGGAGATGGAACACACACGGGAAAACAGTCTGTGCTGCGGTGGGGGCGGGGGCCGTATGTGGCAGGACCTGAAAGGCGAGCGCAAGATGAGCGAGGTCCGCATCGAGGAAGCCGAGGCTACGGGCGCGCAGATTCTGGTCACGGCCTGCCCATTATGCCTCATCATGATGGAAGATGCCCGCAAGGCCGCCGGAACCAAGGAGGGGTTTCGGGTCATGGACCTCAACGAACTGCTTCTGGAAGCAATGCAGAACGAATAATCACAACTCAGTCGAAAACGCATGGCAAGGAGGTTGGCAATGAGTGAGTTATTAATTTTAGGGGAAGTAAAAGACGCATCCCTGGATCCGAGAACGCTCGAACTGCTGGGCGCAGGGAAAAAACTGACGGAAGCATCGGGTGACAAGTTATCGGTCCTCATCATGGGGACTGCGGTTGGCGATGTCGCCGATGCGGCCACGGCCTATGGTCCGGATGTGGTGTACACGCTTGAGAATCCGCTGCTGAAAGGATTCAACCCGGATCTCTGGCTGGCGGCCCTGGAGCAGGCCTGTGCGGAGATCAAACCCACCAAGCTTTTAATCAGTCATTCGTTTATGGGCATGGAACTGGCGCCCCGATTGGCATGCCGCCTGGGCAGTCGATTGACCACCGATTGTATCGAGCTTTCCATCGATCCGGATGACAGTGGACTGCTGGCAACCAAACCGGTATCGGGCGGCAATGCCATGTGCGTATACAAGTGCGCGGGACAGACCCAGATGGTGACGGTCAGGGGCAATGTGTTCGAGCCGGCCGAGGCCGGCAGCACCGGCGGTACCATCGCTCCCATCACCGTTACCCTCGACGAATCCATGTCCCGTCTGGAATCGCTCGAAATTGTCGAGGAGGACACGATCGCTCTGGACAAGGCCAATGTCGTGATCGCCGGCGGCGCGGGCCTTGGTGATGAAGATGGGTTTGAAATGCTCGAGGAACTGGCTGAGGCCCTCGGCAAGTCATTCGGCTCCGTAATGATCGGCTGCAGCCGTATGGCCGTCGATAAAGGATGGATCTCCTCCGACCATCAGATCGGCCTCACCGGTACTATTATCGCTCCGGATATTTATGTTGCCGTGGGAATATCCGGAGCGATTCATCACCTGGTGGGCATGGTCCATTCCAAGAAGATCATCGCCATCAATACGGATCCCAGCTGCAATATTTTCAAAGTCGCCGATTACGGCATTGTCGAAGATTTTGAACAGGTGTTACCCGCTTTGATCGAGAAACTGGAGGAGGTGCTGTAATGAGTGAGATGAATATTATCGTCTGTGTCAAACAGATTCCCGACCCGGAAGCCCCGCTGGCGGATGTGAGCATCGATGCCGACAACATGGAGGTCGTCGTTGATGCGCCCCAGGTCATCAGCCCATTTGATGAGAATGCCCTGGAAGCCGCTATTCAGTTGAGTGAAGAACACGATGGGAAAATCACCGTCCTGAGTATGGGCAAAAAGTTGTCGGACAGCGTGCTGAGAAAAGCACTGGCCGCCGGTGCCGACAAGTTGATCCTGCTCGAAGACAGCGGCTTCGAAAAGCTGGACTCTCATTCCACGGCCGCGGTTCTGGCGGCAGCCATAAAAAAAGTCGGATCCTATGACCTGGTTCTCACCGGTCGTCAGGCCGGCGATTGGGATTCCGGTCAGGTGGGGTTGATTTTGAGTGAGATGCTGGATCTTCCCTGCATCAGCCTGGCACGCGAAATTCAAGTCGAGGACGGCAGCGTCATCGTCAAAAAGACCGTGCCCGAGGGCTACGAGCGAGTCAAGGCGACGTTGCCCGCCCTGATCACGGTGAGCAACGAGGTCGGCGAGCTGCGCTATATTTCCAGAACCCGGATGCTGAAGATGATGCGCGGTGGAAACATCCCGTCTTGGGACGCCGAGGAAATCGGTATCGCCGGCGATGCCATCGACACGATGAAGATCGTCTCCCTGGCCACGCCACCGGATATGACCCGGGACTGCCAGTATCTTGAAGGCACGCCCGATCAGCAGGCCGCGGCATTGGCCGAGGTTTTCCAGTCACTGCGTTAGCACCGGTTTGAAAACCCCGTCCTGATCCAGACTTTTCAAACAGGCGCTTAGGGCACGAATACTATTCAAATAACATTTGTTCACCAACATTCACTAAGAGGAGGTAGATCCTAATGGCTGACAAATCCTATGATGCGATTATTATCGGCGGCGGACATCACGGCACCATCATTGCGCCTTACCTGGCCAAGGCCGGCCTGTCCGTCGGCGTCTTCGAATTGCTCGACCACCTCGGTGGCGGGGCCGTGACCGAAGATGGTCCGGCACCGGGCTACCGCATGAATTTCTGTGCACATTTTACGCGCTTCATGGGCCATCCGGCCTACAAGGAGTTCAATCTGCGCGAGGAGGGACTGGAATATCTTTTCCCCGAGACCAATGAAGCAATTATCTTCGACGATGAGACCTCTTATGCCAGCTATTCCACCTGGCGGTGCGTCGACCCCCAGACCGGGGCCGTGGAATTCAGCAACGAAAACATGAAGAAAACCTATGATCAGATCGCCCAGTTTTCGAAGGAAGATGCCGAGGCCTATCTTCGGCTGACCGAGATATACAAGGAAAAATGGCGCCCGGCATTTAAAAAGTTCCGCTATCGTCCGCCGACACCCTGGGGCACACCGGATTCCTTCGAAGAAATGTTTAATGATCCGGGCAGTCTGATTACTCCGGAAATGCAGTTCTGGAACTGCAAGCAGTTCGCCCGCTACTTCTTTAAGAGTGATGAGCTGCGCATATTGTGCATGCGGGGCTTTTTGACCTCATGCGGCCTCTACCCCAATGATGTACCGGGAATCGGCATGATGATCGCGGCGATCCACCTGGTGCTCGGATGGGAATCGGCCGCCATCGCCAAGGGGGGGACCGGATCGATCACCAAAGCCCTGGTGTCCGCCGGGGAAAAACAGGGCGTCGAGTATCACGTCAATTCCGAAGTCAAACAGATCAAGGTTGAAAACGGCAAAGCGGTGGGAATTAAACTGGCCGACGGCACTGAAATCGCCGCCAAGCAGATGGTCATCGGCGATATCGGCAACGCCCAGTTGTTCGACCGCATGCTCGATCAAGACCTCAAAACGGACGAAATGCAGCGTAAGCTGGATACCAACCTGTATGACCGGGGGCACGTCTGGTGGGGAACCATGGGGGTTCATGAGCTTCCCGTTTACAAGGCCTCCAAAAACAATCCGGATATCAATGCCACGCCGCGAACTTACTGGGCGCCCAAGGACCTGGCCTACATGGAAGACAAATACATGCACGAGATCATGCTCCTGGGCATGGCATCCAAGTTCTTCTGTCTGTCGGCGCCCGACAGCTACTGGGATCCCTCACGCGTTCCCGAAGGCAAGCACTCCGTGGCCTTCGAGGACTACACCTGCCCCATGCATTTCCACTCCAGAAAAGAGTGGCGCCAGATGTCCGACGAATTCGTCGAAGAACTGCTGCGCCAATGGGTCAAGTATGCCCCCAACATGAAAAAGAGCAACGTGATCGGCTACCGGGTCATCAACCCCGTGGACCTGCAGGATACGCACCCGGATATGAAAGGCGGATGCTGGAGCGTGGGCAGCATGGCCGGTTCCCAGAATGGCCGGTTCAGGGGCACCCCCAACAGCGGTTTCAAGACATTCATCGATAACCTCTACATATGTTCGTCGGCCATGTTCGGCGGCGGCGGCATCGCCCGCGGATCGAGCTATAACTGCTACAAGGTGATCGCCGACGAATTCGGTCTGCGCCAACCCGATGAGTAACAGGCATTGCTGGCCCATGATATGACATAAAAAAGATGGAGAAAAATCACCAGTTGCTTCGGAAGGTGGTATCAGCTTCCTGACCGGTAGCAATCGCTGACCCCAGTCAGATATCGGATGATCGATTTTTCTCCATCTTTTTTACTACCGTTTGGCCACGCCAGAGGAGATGGCATTTTTCATACCCAAACTGGTTCTAAGGCACTTGGCGTTGGCCCCGTTCGTGCGTTGGCAATACGATAATGCGTGCTTACAAATGAGGAGATAACCATATGTCTATAGAGAAAAGGCTGTTTAATTTGGAGGGCAAAACAGCCCTTGTTACCGGCGCTTCCTATGGGATGGGTCAAAGTTTTGCACAAACCCTGGCCGAGGCCGGTGCCAATGTCGTGATCACGGCGCGGAACAAAAAGCTGTTGGAAGAAACCGAAGCCGAATTGAAAAAAACCGGAAGCAAGGTGCTGTCCATTTCCATGGATGTATCCAAACCGGAGGATGTCACCCGGATGATTGAAACGACGGTGTCCAAATTCCATACCCTGGATATCGCCGTTAACAATGCCGGCATCGTCACCTCGCCTCAACGATTTCACGAAATGCCGCTTGATGACTGGGAGAAGGTGATTTCCGTCAACCAGACCGGTCTGTTTGTGTGTATGCAAAAAGAGATCGAGCAGATGCTGAAGCAGGGCACCGGAGGCAGCATCATCAATAATTCGTCCGTGCTGGGACTGGTCGGCCTGGATTCGGACATGAAACCCCGGGTCAATTATATTGCGTCCAAACATGCGGTTAACGGCCTGACCAAGCAGGGCGCCGTGGAATATGCCGAGAATGGCATCAGGGTCAATGCCATCGCGCCGGCCTGGCATTCGGGAACCGCCTTGTCCAGCGTCAGATCCAGCGCGCAAAGCACCCAGGAGCAGGATGAGCGGGAAAAACACCTGGTGGCCCGAACACCCATGGGACGGCGCGGCAGAGTCGAAGAATTGCAGGGATTGGTGCTTTTCCTGGCCTCGGATGCATCGTCCTATATAACGGGCCAGATCATCGCCTCGGATGGTGGATGGACCGCGCATTGATCTTAAATTTATACTAATAGGAAACTCTGGCTTGAATACGGACGCCGTCCAAAAAAAATTATGGATTCAGCGCGTTATCGTCTTCTTGGTCTGCCATTTCAACGAGTGATGGCAGCATGGCTATCGCAGGCTGGGTTGAGGCACGACAGTCAACAAGGGCATCGTCCGGTGCCGTTGCGCCTGATCCGACCTGCGATGCCTGACATAAATGCTTGACCTGTTTCCATTATTCGATTGACTGGCTGGCTATCGTCAATGGGAGCATTCGTAATGCATATACTCTCTCATCACCGCGCAGCAACCCCTTCCTGTATCTGTTGAAAAATCATCGATTAAATAAAATTACAGCGGATTAGGGCCAAGCCTAAAGGGTAAAAAAGGAAATTTCCAATAATGAAAATTTATCCTAAAGATCCGGTGTATCGGGGACGATACCTACCCACAGGTACAAATCGTCAGAAGGCTGCTTTTTTCTTTTTTTGTCATGATTAACATCAATAAAAACAGTGATTGGGTATAGCCTTTATGTTTAGCCTAAAAAAAATTAGTATTGGAAAGAAGGTTACGTTAATTAGCGCATTTGCATTGATTGGAATGGTCGTTATCATCGGTCTGAGTGTCGTTTTTTTCGGACAGATTGGCGATATCAGTCAGTTGTCGGGTCAAGGCGGTAAATACCGGCTGTTGGTGTACGAAGCCGCTTTGGCCTTTGAGCATTATACCCGAACCCAGGCACCGGCCGATCTCGCCACTTATAAGGAACGAGCAGAAGTGGTAATTGTAATGGACAACGTGCCTGGATGGGTTTATCGGTCCATGCAGACCCATGACGATGTTGATGGGATCATAAACGACTACAAACGCACGTATGGTACGCTTCATCCCGATGTTCCCAAAATCGCAACACTGTTTCTGAAATTGAAAGGCAAACCCCAACTCAAGGAAATGGTGAAATACACCGACGAAGCCCATGCCAACAGTGTGGAAAAGCACGAGCTGGCCGAAGCTTATTTCGGGGCCGGTTCCGACTCAGATAAAAAACGCATTCTGCGCGACATTGAATCGGTCAATACCAAACAAAGCCTATCCGTCGATAATTATCAGAAAGTATTGGATGATCTGGCTGCCTACCTGAAGGGATTCATCATCAAGATCTTCATCGGTATCGGTGCGGTGATCATGATTATTCTATCGGCCATGACCTTTTTTGTGGTTCGGGCAATTACCACACCCCTCAAATCAACGGTTTCCTTTGCTCACGGCCTGGCCGAGGGCGACCTGACCCGCAAGCTTGCCATCCAGAATAGAGACGAGCTGGGAGAGATGGGCGATTCGTTGAATCAGATGAGCACCGACCTGGGTGCGATGCTCAGAGAGATCAAGCAGGGCGTGGAAACCCTCTCTTCGGCGTCCACGGAACTCTCTTCCATTTCGGTGCAGATGACCGACGATACCAAACAAACCTCGAGCCAGTCAGAGGATGTGACCGCTGCGGCAGGCAAAATGAATGACAAGATGGATGCCGTGGCTGCCGCCATGGAACAGTCGTCCACCAATGCCAACCTGGTGGCCTCGGCAGCCGAAGAGATGTCGGCCACCATCGACGAAATTTCCAAAAATGCCGAGCAGGCGCGAAGCACGTCGGAAGATGCCAATGACAAGACCAAACAAGCAACGGTGCTGATGAATGAACTCGGGCAGGCAGCCGATGCTATCGGTAAGGTAATCGAAACCATCACCGATATTTCCGAACAAGTCAATTTGCTGGCTTTGAATGCCACCATCGAGGCGGCCCGGGCAGGGGAGGCCGGCAAGGGGTTTGCCGTGGTGGCCAATGAAATCAAGGAACTGGCTCGCCAGACCGCCGATGCCACCCAGGACATCAAACAGAAAATTACGACGATCCAGGACACGACTGCCACCACCATTTCCCAAACCCAGCAAGTCTCGGCGGTTATCGGCAATGTCAACGATGTGATTGCCGGTATTGCCACCGCCGTGGAAGAACAGTCGACGGCCACGCGTGAAATCGTGAGCAATATTGTTCAGGTGTCGAGCGGGTTCGAAGAAGTCAACCGCAATGTGGGCGAGGCGACCAACGAAGCCGCCAACATCAATGCCGCCATCGCCGAGGTCAACCAGTCGACCGATCAGATTGCAGGCAGCAGCAACCAAGTGAATCAAAGCGCCGGCGAGTTGTCTGGCTTGGCGGAGACGCTCAACAGTATGGTCGGGCGGTTTAAACTGTAAGTCGTCCGCTCAACAGACGGCGCGCCTATCATTATTCTATAGTTGCAACATTAGGGATTACTTTTCACTGGCGAATCCATAGTGTTTAAGGTAATGTTTTTGGCAAGACCAGAGGGAGGAAACCGTATATTTATACGGCGACGACCGATAACGCAGCCCAAAAGCATTATCTTGAATGCTATATCCAAGGTCTCTGGTTACTGCCAGAGACTTTTTGGTTCTTACGGAAAAGATAAAAAAAGAGAAAGGAGAGAAAATGATCGGTGTGTTTCTTACATTTCGCTATGCTGATGACTTTGATGAAAAGGCCGTGCGTGATATCGCAGACAGGGCCCATGCAAGATTCAAGGGTATGGCCGGACTTCATTCCAAAGCCTTTACCGTTAATCCGGTAAAGCGGGAGGCAATCAATTTTTATATCTGGGATTCCGAAGAGTCTGCCAACGCATTTTTCACGGATGAGCAGATGGATCGCATCGCCGGTCATTACAAGGTGCGCCCGATCCTTGACTTTGTACAAATTGTCGCGCTGGTGGAGAATTAGCGGGGCGGCTAACGAATCAAGATCTTCCCGATGCTAGGTGCGTTAGGATGGAGGTGATTCTTTAATCAGAAGTGGATGAAAAAGACATGGCCCCTTCACACCTGCGCAGCGGGGAACACTAGTTTTGGGATAGGCGTGAAGAGGCCATGCAAGCCATAGCCAGGGACAACGATTATTTCAGTCCATTATGATTATGATATCATCGCTACCAGGACTTGGTGAGCGTCAGACAGACCTGCGATCCCTGGGATGTGTTTTTTGCGCCAAATTCGCGCAGTACTCTGATATTCAATTGTAACAGTTTGGGGGGCAGCCAGAAGAAATTCATCTCCGCGCCTAAGGCGTAGGCTTCCTTGCGCTCATTGGCCACCGTTCCCATACCGTCGTCGCTGTCGTCATCGATCTGCCAGTAGGCTGTTCCGCAGATACCCGGGCGAATGGATAGTTTGTCGTTGATACCGATCTCTTTGCCCAGACCGTACTCGACGACGAATTCCGAGCCCGGAGTGACGTTGGTTTCATCCTGTTCGGTGTGCATCAGGGTCCTCGTCATGGCACTCAGCGACAACGAACGATGGTCATCGAAAAACACCGTCCCGCCCAGCGTCAGCATGCCCGACCAGTAACCCAAGCCAGGGGAGGCGGGCTTTTGGCTGTCGTATTCACCGGTCGGTGCGTAGACGCCTAAGGTGAACGTAGCGTCCCAACGTGGCCGGTTCCAGATCAAGGCCAGGGGCTCGAAGAACGCATCCCCCAGGGATAGGGATTTGCTGTCCGATATGCCCAGTTTCTCCATGGAGACATCCTTTTGGACGATCGGGACAACCACTTCATAGGCGAAGTTGGCTCCCAGAAATTGTTTTTTTGTGACATGCAAAAACCGATGAACGGTCGCCAGCACGTCGGCGTTGAATCCGACGTCAAGGTCATCGCCATTATCGTCTTTCAGTGTGGTCGGATTGGTCACCGTCAAGTAGCCGCGGTAGTGAAATCCGGGAGGGGGGGCGCTGCCCGCCAACACCCCTTCACCGCCGAACGGATAGTGCGATCCCATCGTTGCCGCATGGGTCGGAAAACAACTGGCCAGAGCCAAAAATAGGATCCAACAGGTAATGGCAAATGCCTTTTTATTGCTATTGATCATAATCGAGAATTTCCTTTCTCGCTTAATTAAAGGGGTCGATTCATAGAGAAAAAGTGTTTAAGCCAGGGCTCGATTGGTTACCCCCTGCGATACGCAGGCGCAAGGGTAGTGACTTCCCGCAATATCCTTTTGAAGGGAAGATAACCGACGCTGCCTGCGGTATCGTGGAAGTATCTATTCTAGGTTACATTGCCTTATAATTGCACAATCCCAATGCCCTTGGGAGGAACAATGGTGACCGGTATTTTGGAGAGCCGGACAACGTCTTGGATCTTTTTGGAAACAAAAGATTCATTTGGGGCGCCGGCGTGTGAGCTCAGGATGATCAGATCGCTTTCTTCCTCATTGGCGGTGGTGATAATTTCTTCGACAACATCTCCTTTTTTAACCAGGATGTTGTCATCCTGTACCGAACCTTCCGGCCGTATAGCGGAAAAGTCTTCGGCGAGTTTGCTTAACGCCTTTTTTACCAAATCGCTATCCCTGCGCTTGCCGATCAATACGGATCGAGCATCGGATTCATGTTCACGCATGATTTCTTCGTATCGATCTTCCCCAAACAGATTTTTTATTCTATTTTCCAGTGATGTGGGTTGTGATTCGATTACATGCAATAGTGTGATTTTACCATCGCACAAATTTGCTAAATTAAGGGCGTAACCATATGCATCCTGGCAATCATTCGACATATCAGTGGCAAAAAGGATCTTTTTGTTTTCTGTAGTCATCATCTACCTCATTCAATTATCGTTTATTTTCAATGGTGAAAAATTCTATCAGAAAGATTTTGTTTTCTACCGGCCTTCAGTCGTCTATATATTGCAGCTCGGCAATGAGGCTGTTCAGTTTACTGAATATCTGCAAAGTACTCGACGCACAATTCTCCAAGGCGGACCATGAATTCAAGATCTTCCCAATGACAGTCGAGGATCTCGAGGTTGATTTTTGGGTCTAGCTTTTCTTTAAGCACATTGATGAATGCGGCTCTTCCTTCGGGATTATAATACATTTTGCCTTTCTGGTCATAGTTGAAGAATCCTTGGCTGGGTACAAGAACGGCCACCTTCCCTTTTGACAAATTCAGCCGAGAGCACATCAACTCGGCGGTTTTGATCATTTCTTCGATGGTCGGTTTGGCGGTTCCCAATATTTCATTGTGTTCAATGGTAAAACGTCCCTGTTTCTTGTACTCGGGCATCTGCAAGGTGTTCATGGTAAACACCCCGATAGATCCGGGTGCCACAATGGTGGGAACTCCCATTTCTGCTGCAGCTTCCAATCGGTTCCTTGAGTGGCAGGCTCCTCCGGTGATTTCATGCAGTAGTTCAAACGGGCAAAGATCGATCATGCCTTTAACCACACCTTGCCTGATGAGATCTTCCAGGATGCCCGTTTGCATACTTACCGAGTGAGTAATTGCCACTTTGAACCCCTTGTCCTCCATCAGCCTTTTGATGGGTGGAACAACCGATGCGACCCAGCCGATCGCTGTCAGGCCAAGCCATTTGCCTTCTTCCAGCGCTTCTTCCTCCAGAACAATATTGCAGATCGTCGATGCCGCACGCTTCAGATCCCGTTTGGACCATTGATTGAGTCCAAAGAAATCGGAAATCGGCTGGACCAGGATAACGTCAGATTTAATAAAATGCGGATGGAGATAATCAGAGACCGCCACGGTGGAAACAAGGACCTTGGGGAATCCCACCGGCAGGCATCTGAGGGAACGAAGGCCAATGGCCGTTCCCATGCTTCCGCCAATGGCCAGGATTCCATCTATGACTCTATCCCTTTGAAGATTATGGATAATTGATTCGGCCCCTTTCGCTAACTTTTCTACGGCAACTTCATACCGTCCAGCTTTGGCATCCTCGATCAGTTCGTCTAATGACGAGCCGATCGACTCGGCAAGCTGCTGCCGTGTAAAGTCAGGTTGAAAATTCTTGGGATCTTCTTTCAAGCCAAGATCCAACACCAGACAGCGGAGACCTTTCGATTCGATATATTCCTTTAAATATAGAATTTCGTCGCCCTTTGTGTCGCATGTTCCAGTTACCAGAATCGCTTTTTGCTTGCCATCCATTTTGATCCTCCCCCTGGTTGATGTCAGAGACTGACATCCATTTATTCCCGCTGCATCCCAAACAAAAACAATATCGATATTGTTTTTAAATAAACAAGCGTGTTGCTTTCGTCCACTTCTTGAAAGACTGTGAGAAGAACACCAACCTTAAATATGGTTTAACTAAAAAGTTTCCAAAAAGTCAAACATAAATATAAAAAAAACTAAAAAAAAAATTACATTCATTAAATATATTGAATAATAGCTCAACCGGGTTCTATAAGCGATTCGAAAATAATTAACATACAAAAAATATTATAAAAAAAATGTAATGAGCAATAATGGAGGTAGGTTGTCAAAAAAAACACACTAAAATCGAAAAATAAATAAATACTTAATTAAATCAAATATAAATATACAATTTCAGTATGTGGTCGACAAAAGGCCCCATGTATGCTAAACAGTGGGTAGAAGTTGAATAAAAGGAAACGATGGTTGCAGTGTTGGTCGTGCATGCCGAATCATCGTGGCTGGACGGTCGACCGATTGGGCCGCCGTTTAGTACCCATCCAGAGATGGCCTATTTGCCTATTTCTGGTCAAATACTATTTAGGGCGCAGACAAGAAAGAGAGCATTTTGAAATTTCCCAAAAAAGGGACAATCGAAATTTCTTTATGTGTATACTATCCATATAATCGCTTGCCAGAACAAGTAAAAAAAACTAAAATACGATTAATTATAAATTAAAATTCCTTCATCGGACCTAACGGTTGAAGCAACGATTAGACTATACCCAACCTGGCAGCGACGACGAATCGGTTGTCTATCGATCATAGCAAAATGGGATACTGTTTTGAATCTGAATCTGAACCAATTGAGATACTTCAATACGGCGGCGAAATTTAAGAGTATCTCCAAAGCCGCCGCCCATCTTTGTGTTTCACCGGCAGCGGTCACCTTGCAGATTAAAAATTTCGAAGAAGCCACGGGTGTCCGGTTGATCATCAGATCTGGAAATACGATGCTCCTGACGGACGCTGGCCGGAAAATTCACGAAAGGGTGAGAACGATTTTCGAACAAATCGATGGGCTGGAAACCTTCATCATGAATATCGGTGAGAATAAGAAGGGGATCCTGAGGATCGGTTGTTCGGAAACGGCGAATATCTACGTCATTCCCCTATTGATTAAAGCCTTTAAAGCAATCTATCCTGGCATTAAACTGGTTGTGGATCGCGGGACGTCATCCGAAATGGCTGAAAGTCTGTTGAACAATAAAAACGAGTTGGTCATTTCTCAATACAATCCTGATGATAAAAGAATGAAGATGCGTTACATGGGGCAAAAAGATATCATTATGGTCGCCGCCAAAAAGAGTCGTTTGTTGCCCCAAGACGTCATATCCGCCCAAGAGTTGAATGAAATTCCCTTGATTGTTCCGATCCGAGGCTCAGCCTCCAGGGAGATCGTTCTCAGCCGGTTGAACGAAATCGGAGTCACTCCAAACGTCGTCATGGAATCATCCAGCATCCCATTTATCAAGGATTTTACTTGTGGTGATGAAGGTGCCAGCTTTTTTTGTCGGGATGTTGTACTCGAGGAATTGGATAGCGGCCTGCTAAAGGAAGTTCGCATCCTAGACTTCAAACCGGTAATCGAATATGGTGTCGGTTATCTGAAACTCAGCAATTTATCACAAGCCGCACTGGCATTTCTAAAGGTAATCAAGCAGCATGTTAAAGAGAATTCCTTAGACCATGCCCAAGCTTAAACATTATCTTGAAGGCTAGATTCGCTGCATTGTCGTGACGATTGATGACCCCCACGCTAAGAAAAGCAATGAGAGACAAAATACGATGGCAATCATCCTGATCGGAATGTTGGACGAACGGGAACCCGCTTTGATGTTGGCCAGAAATGAAATCACAGCCCGTGGTCATGACCCTCTTGTTATGGATATCAGTATAGGAAATGGCGCAATACTGCCCAAACTCAAACCGGATGTCGACAACCAGTGGATCGCCGCCGCGGGGGGGGCGACCTTGGAAGATATTCGCACGCTTTTTGGATCGGATCGTGAGCGTGTAACGGCGATCATGGCCAAGGGATTGACCCAGGCGCTGACGGCGGCGCATAACGCGGGTCAGGTGGACGGAATACTGGCCGTAACCGGCATGACGGGGGCGATGATTTGTCTACCCGTGCTTGCAATGCTTCCCTATGGTCTTCCCAAACTGCTGATCACCAGCACGGTAGCCATGCCCGCCTATGCCGCTAAAATGGCTGATTTCTTCGGTAGAAAAGATATTACCGTGATGCATAGTGTTGTGGACACGGTTGGGCTAAATTCAATGGTTAAACGCCTGATGATCAACGGGGTGGGATCAATATGCGGAATGGTTGAAGCCCGTCCATCCGGGGATTCTGAGGAAAGACCGACTATTGCCATTACCGAATTTGGCTTTTGTGACAAGGCGGCACAACTTATCCGTGAACGATTGGAACCGAATTTCGATGTCATTTCTTTTCATGCTACCGGTATCGGTGAGCGGGCAGCGCTGGAATTCGTGCGCGAGGGCCGCTTTGAAGCATTTATCGATTTGGTGCCGGCAGGATTCAGTGAGTATTTATTGGGAGGAAATCGTGCATTGGGGCCTGATCGATTCGATGCCGGGTTGGGGGAGCAGCGGCCTTACCTCTTGGCGCCCTGTGGTTTTGACATGCTCGGTTGTGGACCCATCGAACGCCGGGACCAAGCGGATCCGCTGTGGGAGAAACGCGGTTTGGCCCGACGGCAATTGTTGATCCAAGACGCGATGCGTGTTCAGGCTCGAACAACGGTTGAGGAAATGGAATACATCGCCAGGCAAACGGCAAAACGGTTAAACCGGGCAAGCCATCCCCATCTGGTCAAGTTTTTTATTCCCATGCGGGGATTTTCCTCGGTAAGTATTCGTGGCGGTGCATTGCACGATTTCGATGCAGACGGTGCATTTGTCAAAACCCTTAAGGCGTCAATCAATAAATCGATTGAAGTTATCGAAGTGGATGACGAAATTAATTCACCGCTGTTTAGCGATACTCTCACAACGGTGCTTTTAAAAATGATGGAAGATGAGTCTATCTCTTCATAGACAATTATTGGGGACCGAGTGTGCTTCAAAATGATCTAACAAGTAAATGAAATATAAGAAAAAAATTAAGGATTCGGATTGTTGAAAAAATGATTTGGGCTTGTCCGGTGACAGATAAAATGGTATAAAATTAATTCGTTATTCTGCTGAAATGGTGGTCTTTCGGATGTTTGCTTACCTATTGTGCATCCAGAAATAGGAAAATTTGGTTGAGATCAAGACGCCCGAAAAATTTAACCATAGGTGCCCGAAGGAAATGCCCTTGGGGTGCATATAGTTGATATTCCGAGGATTAAATTTTTCGCGCAACGCCGATATCGGGCAAATTGGCCATTTCTGGATGCACACTACCTAAGTTGATGACGGTCATGATCAAGCCGGTACGTTTAGACTGTTCCTCAAGCGTGCCTCTAAAAAGAAAGGTGGATCCCGTAATGGTCGGTGAGGTTATTTGTAAAAACATAAAACTGCTGCGCAAAACCAAAGGATTGACGCTTCAGGATCTAGAAGATGTTACCGGGCTCACCAAAGGATATCTTTCCAAAATTGAACGGTCCAAGAAGGCTCCGCCATATTCAACCTTGGACAAGTTGGCCAGGGCATTGGGTGTCCAGGTCAATGTGTTGACCAGCGAAAAGGTTCAAAAACTGGATGACCCACGCATTGAATTCATAAAAAGCGGCGAAGGCAGAGCAGAACAGACCGAATCTGCGGGGAAAGGCTACACGTATCGGGCGTTGGCAACACGGGTCGTCGGAAAAAACATGAAGCCTTACATTATCGAGCCGGCTTTTGAAGAGCAGGGGACGTTTCAGCACGAAGGAGAAGAGTTCCTGTTTGTGTTGGAGGGCACCCACGAGCTGGTGTACGATGGGAAAAAATATCTCATGGAGGAGGGAGATAGCGTCTATTACGATGCCAATGTTCCACATTCCGGGCGAAGCGTCGGTGACAAACAGGCCAAAATGCTGGCCGTCCTCTTTCATTACAAGCGATACTGAGCTAAGGCCAGTAGAAAAAAATAATTCCCCATCTTGTTTGTTTGTGGTCCCGTCCACGGCGTTACCCCCGTTGGCGAATATTTTAATATCCACCAGCGGGGCTGCCTTGTGGACAGACCCACACCCGTCGCCATCTTAGAGAATTATTTTTTTCCACTGGCCTAAGTTGAGCGTTTCAAATTTTGTTATCCTTCAAACTTGAAGGATTCGTAAAAAGTAGAAATGCCGGCTTTGCTCATCGTTTCGGCCAGAAGGCACCTGGTTCCCACGCTCTGCGTGGGAACCCATTTTTCCAGGCATGATAAACACGGCGCTCCCACGCAGAGCGTGGGAGCGAGACGACATGGACCGTTGGCCGAAATGATGATCGAGGCCGAAATTCCCACCTGTTCGTCATTCCGGCGCAGGCCGGGCATGAAGTGAAGCTTTAGCGCTATCCTGTCATTTCAATAAGTTCTGGATGCCGGATCAAGTCCGGCATGACGAGAGCAGCACTTCTACGGAACTCGCTAATCAAAACCGTTTATAAATTATTAATTATAAAAAACTTTTCCATTTAACTGGCGTAGCCGCAGCAAAGTGAAAAACGAGTTTCTTTTGCATTGTTGTTTGGCCATGTATGGCCTGGAAAAGCTTTTTACGAGTTCATCAATTCAGGAGGCGGACGCCTTTAATACCTCATCCTCCTGCAACCGATTGCGAAGTTCCATGCCCGCGATCGTTCTGGACTCAGGTAGAAAGAACCAGTTTTTCACGCCATTGGACAACTCCTCAGAAAGGTTTTCGGCAGCCGCGCCATCTCCCCAGTGAGGCCATATTTTTAAAAAATCCTTTGAGAAGCGGGACAGCTTGTCGGCGTCCTTCAATATTTTGTCATTCAGCGACAGGGCCGTTTTGCGGCTGTCGTGGCCGATGATCACCGATACAATCTCATCGATGTGGTTCCTGTTGTAATTTACATCCCTTAGCACCAGTTCGGCAATCAGGGCGCTGATTTCTTCATGGACTTTTATGGCTTCCGGTTCACCATTGGGAACGCGTATCTTTTTGGAGACCTTTTCCGGGATTTTGGCCCAGCCCGTATCATGCAGAATAGCTGCAGGAACCACAATATGCCGGTCACCGCCAACGATATCAAGCAGTTGAAGGCAATAGTGAACCGTTTCTTTAGTATGCAGTTCATTGCTCATCACCTGAAGGTGAGGGCAAGCCAGTTCAAATATTTTTCTCTCTTCTGCGGTCAATTGGAGGCACATGGTCGTTGTTTTTTAATCGTTTTCCGTCTTGTCGTCGGACCGGATGCAGTCTTTTTAAACAAGGTTCGCAATGCTGCGCCTGGTACTCAAAAAACATGCCAGGTCCACTAATAGCGGGCCTGGCATACAGGAAAACTATTCGTACAGCTTTTTAATCAATTGCGTTTTATACTGATATTTGGGCAATTCATCGACCAATTCCACGTTAGCTCTGAAGATCAGTTTCTCTCTGATGGTGGTCTCTAATTTCTTTTTAAGCGCATCTTTGTCACCCGGATTATCTCCGACTTCGACTTTGATTTTGAGCGGTGGCTCGACGACGGGACCCGGTTTGTCCAACTGAATTTCGATGGCCCCGCTGACTGCCGGTTTCATGGTCGATACCACGTCTCGGATCGCTATCGGGTAGACATTGACGCCTAATATGGTCAGCATGTCATCGGTACGGCCAAGCACGTCGATGCGGCATCCGGTACGCCCACAGACGCATTTGTCGGTGGTCAGGATGCGGACGTTGTCTCTGGATCGATAGCGCAGAAGCGGCATGGCCTGGGAATGGAGTGCGGTATAAACCAGCTCGCCTTCCGCTCCCTCGCGAATGGTTTTGCTTTCGAGCGTGACCGGATCGATCAGTTCCACGTGCACGTTACCCTGGGCGGTGTAATGCATGCCATGGCCGCGATCCTCGACACATTCGCCCCAGATGACGCAACTCATTTCGCCCATGCCCATGCCTTCAATGGCGGTGGCCCCGAAACTCTCTTCGATGCGTTGGCGGATCAGTTTGGCGCCACCTTCGGCACCGCCGATGATGGTGCGCAGCCCCAGAGACTTGGGATCGATGCCTTTTTTCTCAACCTCGCCGAGGAAATAAGACCAGAACGATACCGTGGCATGCAGGGCATCCGCCCCCTGATACTGATATGCGGCGATACAACGGTCCACATTGAATCCGACCGGAATGTTGGTGGCCCCGGTCCGTTCGATGCCTTCGCGAAAGGTGTCGGCAATAAAGGGGGCGGTCGGGATGTTGACCACTTTGCTTAGGGGCCTCACCCCCCCCATCCAGCACACCCGGGCAATGGCTTCGGCATGTACGTTGTGAATATCATGGTGGGTCAGTCCGATGTAGGTCGGGACGCCGGTCGTGCCGCTGGATGAGTAAACGCGCATCAGATCTTCTTCGGAGCACGCGCGATGGCGACCGACCGGCGGAGAGGACTTCTGAGCCTCCCGGAGCTCATGTTTTTCAGTAAATGGCAATTTAACGATGTCGTCCAAATTTTTGATCTTGTCCGGTTGAACATCGGATTGATCAAATTTTTCGCGGTAAAGCGGAGAGTTGTCGTACACATACTTGACTTGACGGAGAAAGCGTTCCTCGTGCAGGGCGCGTAATCCGTCGCTGTCCAGGGTTTCCATCTCCGGGTTAAAGATGTTTCTTTCGTTTGTGCTCATAACGTCCTCCAGTTAAAATTCTAGGATGGGTGGCCATCAAAAATGGGTTTGTTTCCCGGCGATCGTTCAACGGATCGCCGGGTAAGGATATACAAAATAGGGTTGCATTAGGGGCGGTTATTGGCCGGATGCCTTGCTCTGTACAATGGCGGCGGCTGCCGAGGCGGCGATCAGCGCCGCTTTTTTCGCCTTGTCCGCGGATGAGATCAACTTGTCCGCTAGTGGCGTTTCGCGTGCGGTTATGGCCTGTAAATCATCGAAAAGCGTTTTTTCCTTTTCAATGAAGTGGGTGTCGATTTCACCGGAGATAAAGCGTGGATTTTCCATGATGGCTTTATGGAAATCAAGGTTCGTTTTAACGCCGGTGATGATGTATTCATAAAGGGCGCGCTTCATCCGGGAGATGGCTTCATCCCGGTCCTTGCCCCAGGCGATCAGTTTGGAAATCATGGAATCGTAAAATGTGGGGATCGTGTAGGATGCGTACACACCGCTGTCCACGCGGATACCCGTTCCACCGGGCGAGCGGTAGCTTTTGACCTTGCCCGGCGCCGGTGAAAAATCGGCTTCGGGGTCCTCGGCATTGATGCGGCACTCAATGGCCCACCCGTTGATTTTTACATCCTCCTGAGAAAAGCTCAACGGCTGCCCGCATGCCACGCGAATCTGCTCTTTGACGATATCGATGCCGGTGACCATTTCCGTAACCGGATGTTCCACCTGGACGCGGGTGTTCATCTCCATGAAGTAAAACTCTCCTTCGGAGAAGATAAACTCGATGGTCCCGGCGCCTTCGTACCCCAGCCATTTGGCGGCCTTGACCGCCGCTTCGCCCATTTGCTCGCGAAGCGCGGGTGTCAGCGCCGGAGAGGGCGCCTCCTCGACCACTTTCTGATACCGCCGCTGGATGGAGCACTCCCTCTCATTCAGGTGCACCACATTGCCCTGAGAATCTCCCAGGATCTGGACTTCGATATGGCGCGGATGGGTAACATATTTTTCGATGTACACATCGGCCAGATTGAAGGCCGCCGAGGCGATGGTGCGTGAATTTTCAAGGGCCTTGACCAGCTCCTTTTCGCTATGGACGATGCTCATGCCGATGCCACCACCGCCGCCGGCCGGTTTGACGATTACCGGGTAGCCGATTCACCGGCGATGCGCAGGGCCTCGGCATCGTCAACGGTCGGATCGTCCGTTCCCGGAACGATGGGGGTGCCCGCCTTTTGCATCTCATGGCGGGCGGCAATCTTGTTGCCCATCAGATTGAGCACGCGGCTGGCCGGGCCGATAAATTTGATGCCTTCCGCATCACACCGATCGGCGAATTCGGCGTTTTCAGCCAGGAACCCGTAACCGGGGTGAATGCCTTCAGCCCCACTGGTTTTAGCGACTTCAATCAGTTTATCGATGTTCAGGTAGCTTTGGCTGGCCGGTGCGGGACCGATCAGATAGGCCTCATCGGCGTATTTGGTAAACAAGGCCTTCTCGTCCGCCGCAGAGTAGACGGCCACGGTCTGAATCCCCAGCTCCCGGCACGCCCGCATGACGCGGATGGCGATTTCGCCTCGGTTGGCGATCAGTATTTTATTCATTGGTCGGCTCCACAATCATGAGGACATCGTCTGCATCAAGCATGTCGCCCTCTTCGAAGAAGATTTCCTTGACCACACCACCGTGAGGCGCGTTGACTTCCCTGAGCATTTTCATGGCCTCGAGGGTCGCCAGGGGATCACCTTTGTTTATGGTCTGCTCCGGTGAGACTTTGATGGAAACCAGCGATCCAGCCATATTGGGCTTGACCGCGCCGGGCGCGTCAGCCGAGCCGCGTTTGGCAGACTTGCCGCCCGCATCGGCAGCAGATGACGCATCACCATCCGCACCGCCAAGGCCTCTTACCGTCACATTGAATTCCTCGCCTTCGACGTCAACCAGAAACTGCATGGGAAAATCCATGGCCATGCCGCCCGCCGCTTGCGCGGCTGCCGGTTGGGCCGGTCGCTTGGGCGGCGCCGAGGCTTTCTTCTTTTCGGCGGCCGCAACTTTCTCGGCAAATTTTTTGGCATTCACGCCGGGGATCAGCAGTTGCAGCAAGAACTCGTCGTCGGTGAGATCTGCTCCCACCTCCTGGCGTAGCGCTTCCAATGGTTTGAAACGGTTGACCGGTTTCCAATCCATGATCGCCTTGGCTTCCGGTACGGATTGGATGCGGTCCATCAGTGCCGGATCGATCGGGCCGGGTGGGTCCCCGTAATGGCCGCACAGGTACTTGATGGACTGATCCAGAACGCGCTGGTAACGCTCGCCGACGATGCAGTTTTCCACGGCCTGGGCACCGACGATTTGTGAAAACGGCGTGGCCATCACCGGATAACCGAAATCCTTGCGCACCTGGATGGCCTCCTGGATAAACTCGTCTAGCCGGTCTTCGATTTTCAGTTCGGCCAACTGGCGTTTCAAGTTGGTCATCATGCCGCCCGGAATCTGATGCTCGAAGTGATACTCACTGTACTCCTGGGGCGTGCCGACCGGAAAACCCGCTTCCTGGGCAACGGTTTCAAAGTGCTTGCAGACCGCTTCCAGGGCCTCGTCATTGATGTCGTCCGTGTATCCCAGGTGCCTTGTGTTGGCCAGGATATTGGTGATCGAGGGCAGGGAGGTGCCATTGGCAAGTACGGGCACCGCCGTATGCAGGGTGTCCGCGCCGGCCTTGACCGCCTCGAGATAGCAAAGCGGCGCCATGCCCACATTGCAGTGGGAGTGAAACTCGACCGGCAGGTCGTCGCAGTTGGCCTTGACCGCGGTGATGAGTTCATGCGTGCGCTCGGGGTTGATCACGCCGCCGGCATCCTCGATCATGATGCCGTCCACGACGTCCTTGATTTCGGCGATCAGGCGGGTCTTTTTAATCCAGTGCTCCCTGTCATGGACCGGGCTGTAGGTATACATCAGCGCCGGATAGACTTTGCAGCCCAGATCCTGGGACAGCTTGGCAAAATTGTAGAACCGTTCCATGTCGGTCTGGTAATCGCACACCCAGAAGCTGTCCACGCCGTTGGCGGCCATGCGTTTGATCCACAGGGCGATGGCCTCCTGGGGCGTATCCACATCAAAGGATGCCAGGCTGGCGGTCATATATGAGCCGCGCAACGGGGTCTTGGGGATCAGCTCGGCCAGTTTGCGAATCCGATCCCATGGATCTTCGATCAGGTTGCGCACCTGGACCGTGATGCCCATGCTGCCGATGGTGGCGATCTCATCGTAGCCGACCTGGTCCATGACCGGTGCGATGGGCAGGAGCATTTCATTGGTCATCAGGTAGGCCCACAGACTCTGCTGGGCATCCCTTATGGTTTGATCGACAAATTTTATTTTACGCATTGTTCTCCCTTTCGCTCAAAACCACTCGTCCGTTATATTTGGTTGACTGGCGCGGTCGGCCGCTAACCTATCCCATATATGCATCCAGACTCGAAACCAGCGCCTGGGCATACCCCATTTCTTCCAGATTGAAATCTACTTCTTCGATGACAACATTGCCGTTCAGACGGCTTTTGAGCTCCTGAACAAAGCGCTGATCCTGCTCCGGATCATAAAGCACGTCGCCGGGTTTATCGATCGAGGACCAGCCTTTGAGTGGGATGATCATCTTTATGGGGCCTTTGGCCGCATTCATTTTCTCGGCATACATGCGGGCCCCTTCCAGGAGCTCATCCTCGGGAAAGCGGGTCATGGAGCGGATCGCGTCCATGTGCCAAATCTTCCCGGAAGCCATGTATTTTTCTCTGTTGAAGCGTGTCGGGCCCACGCCGGTAAGGTTCAGGCAACACGGTGCCCATACCTGGGGGATGCCCCGCTCGCCGGCGGCATCGAGCCGTTCCAGTCCGGCGGCCCGATTACCCTTGAACTTCTCCTCGATCAGTCCGGCGGGGGTGATTTCGATCACACCATCAAAAAATCCCTGGCTGATCAGTTTGTCCATGGCCCGGTCGCTGATGCCTTGGGCGTGAAAGGGAAAGACGCTGTACCCCTTTTCTTCCAGCAGATGTTCCACGTTCTTGGCGCACTGGTCGGAAAAACCGATTTGGGTGATGGCGATCGCCGGTTTGGGCAGGGACAACTGCCGATGATCCAGTGCTGCCTGGGTCATGCCGCAAATGGCGCCGGCCACCTGGGCGATGGCATTTTGAATCAAATCATTGGTGCCGGCGATTTCCATGATCAGTTGCATGACGGTGATATCGTCGGCGTTGAACAACTTGCCCACGTAAACGGGCATGGCTGCCGTGGTGCCGATGACTTTGGGGATGCCAAAGGGCAGATTGCCCATGATTTCGGCGCCGATCAACGCAATGCTCATGCCGCCGACGGCCACGATGCCGTCCAGTGAGCCTTCGATGAGCAGCGCCTGGGCTTTGGCAATTGCCCCCTGGGTCATCCAGCGGGTGATGACCGATCGATCATTCGCATCGAATATGTCCTGCATGCTTTTGCCGGCCAGGGACGCAATCTCTTCAGGTGAAATATCCGCCGAATAGCGGGTCTCTCCACCCATGCTGAGATCCATCAACAGGGGCTGATGACCGAAAGCGGCGATCTTTTCCCTGAGCATCATTAACTGCTCGCCTTTGGTGTCGGTGGTGCCTACGATTAGGATTTTTTTAGACATTGGATGACCCTTCTTACGCGCCAATTAAATTGTTGTTTGTCGTGGCTCTTGGAAAACGTCAAATGGTTTTATTTCCTGTCGCTGGATAACACGCGGTTTTCATGGACCGAACTGACCCCATCAGTTTGTATGGCGATGCGGTTTTGCTTCTTCAGTGCATGAACCTGATTCAGATATAGGTTGAAGTTTCCAAATTGTCAACATTAAATATTTCCATATATGATACAAATAAAGGGATCAATTCAGTAAATATTATCTATAAAAATTAAAAAATTAATAAAAAAACAGTAGGTTAATTATATTTACAGGGCATTCGGCATTAATTGTCTAATTAGGAAAAATATGCTTCAAAATAAAAAAATATGATGGCCAGATAACCTTTAGTCGATCGACAACCGGGTGCCTGGTGGTATCATAAGTCTAGATGGGCCAAGATTTTTCAAATGATCTGGCCGTCCTCGATAAGCGAAATGACGCGCATCTTCCCCTGGCATTTGGGGCACAAGCGGGTTCCTTTGTGTGATCAATACATCTCGACAATTACCATTCCCGAGATCGTATACGGCGCCATGAAAAGTGATCGCCCCGCTTTTCCTTTGATCACAATTGGATAGTACGTTCCAGGACCCTTCCAACGTGTGGTTATCCGCCATGTATCTGGCGACCGGGATAATAGAAGATAAAAATTTATAATCTGCAGTTTGGAGCGAAAAATAGAGGGAAGGGAATTAGATGAATCTGTACTCGTTTCCACTCGACGGAAATTTTCAGTAATCTGCAAATTCTAAAGCGATGATTTCATATAGATTGAGCGTATCACCACCGACGACCAACGGCGATTTGATATCAAATGTTTTTAAAAGACTGAAAAACTGATAGATAAATTCTATTTGTCACACTAATTGGTGGTATGAAGCGGATTCCAGATACCCATTTACTATCTGGATTTTGACATGTGCTCGGGGCCGCTCAAGAACATCTATTTCCAACATTGGACAAGGCCGCTCCACGTAAGGTAATCTCAAATATTTATATTTTTAAACCCTTGACCACTACAACCAAACCATTCTATTTATAGTTATCGGTTGTGATGCACAGCACCCTCCAATTTGATTCTGAAGCGATTTCATCAACATCCTTTGTCCGACGCTTTAACCGTTATTTCCTATTGTCCCAAAATTCAGTTGGATTGAAACATATTCTACCCCATTGTAGCCAGCCGGACAATCTGCTTCGGCAGGCTTGGCAGGTTTGATAGAAGTCGGAAGCCGGGCAGCAGTCTTTCGGTATCGGTGGCTGGCCTGATGTCACATTTTTCACCATTCATCTCTATTGAGGCAAACAGTTCTTCCAGGCCCGATTTACCATCCAGCAGGATATCCGTGTAATCCGGATTACTCAAGTTCTTTACCAGCGGGGTATCGGCCAGCATGGTCTGCAACCTTTTGCGCATGCTGTTGTTGCCGGTCCTTCGGCGATATTCACGACGCTGGCGCCGAAACAGTTGTTCAAGGATATTGTTGGTCCGTTGCGGATATATCGTTACGAAGCCTGCCGGCGTATTGATTTCGATTGGATCGGAAAAAAGTTTATCACCATACTGGTCGATCTGTTTGGCAACTTTAAGGCAAAGCGGATCATCCGCAAATTCATTGTTCTCCAGCCGTTGGCGAAATTGGCCGACACCTTGTTTGATACTGTCCATGTCCTGGGTACCCCCCTCATCATTAAGGGACCGCCTATAAATAACTTCGTAAATATAGGTGACAAACTAACATTATAAATTTATCCAAATATATATTCAAAACAGCATAAGCAACAATAAGTCATTATATTTTAGTATATTATAAAATTATAATTGTTTGACGCTCGTTGTTTTAAATGTTATAGTGTCAACTATACAACAATTTAAAGTTGACACTATAACATTATGAATATTCAAAAATATCAATCAAAAGACTTGGAGCAGTTTCTAATACGACAAAAAATCAGCACGTTAAAAGAGATTAAAGCAGTGCTCGGCACTGATGTCGATATGACGGCTTTTAGAAAGCTCAAACAATTGTCGTACCGATCAAGTTACTCACATGGAGGCAGATACTACACCCTGGACCAAGTCGCCAAGTTCGACGACAACGGCCTATGGTGTCACTTATCTGTCTGTTTTTCGCAGCATGGCAACCTGCTTTCAACCCTTGAGCACTTGATAGCAGGATCCGAAGCAGGTTTTTTTGCCAATGAACTTGAAGCGCTGTTGGCCGTTAGTGTCAAAGAATCGCTTTTACGTCTGACAAAAAAAGGCAAAATTGACAGGCAAAAAGTCTCCGGCTTTTACCTGTACTGCACAGCCGATGCTTCTATGCGCAGGCAACAATTGCTGGCTCGTCGGGTAAAGCTTTCGGATACCGAAGACTTCTCGGACGAACTCAAAGCAGCGATTATCTTGTTCGTCAGCATTCTTGATGAACAGCAGCGGCGACTTTTTGCCGGGCTTGAATCGTTAAAACTTGGCCATGGGGGTGATCTACGCATTGCGGATCTGCTGGGTTTGCATCCCCAAACCGTCGCCAAGGGCCGTCGGGAGCTCATTGATCAAGACATTGTTGTCGATCGCACCCGCAAGAAAGGAGCAGGTAGAAAACCGGTGGAAAAAAAACACCGGAAGTGATCAAGGAGATCAGAAATATTTTGGAATACGATACCGCCGGAGATCCGATGACGGGAAGAAAATGGACCCGTCAAACCCCGGCAAAGATAGCTCGCTTGCTTGAAAGACGTCTCGGTATCCGCGTGTCAGCGGCAACCGTCCGGCGACTATTAGGCGAACTCGATTATTCATTGAAGGCCAACAACAAAGCCCTATCGGCCGGATCGCATCCAGACAGAGACAAGCAGTTCGACATTATCAAGTGCCTTCGGGAAAACTTCAGCGCGACAAAAGATCCGATCATCAGTGTGGACACGAAAAAGAAGGAATTGATCGGCTTGTTCAAAAATAATGGTCGCGTGTGGTGCGGCGAAGCCACCAAGGTCAAAGATCACGACTTCCGATCCGAGGCATTGGGGATAGCAGCCCCCTATGGCATATATGACGTCGGGCTCAACAAAGGTATTGTGGTGATCGGAAAGTCGGCAGATACACCTGAATTTGCGGTAAACGCCATCAACACTTGGTGGCAAAGTTATGGCAAGCATCATTATCCAAGGGCCAAACGCGTTCTAATTTTAGCCGACAGCGGCGGAAGCAATGGAGCCAGGCCACGTGCATTTAAAAAGTTTCTTCAGCACCGGCTTGCCGACGGGCATGGTCTTGAAATTTCAGTTTCGCACTATCCGGCAGGAGCAAGCAAATGGAACCCGGTGGAGCATCGAATGTTTAGCGAAATCAGCAAAAATTGGGCCGGCACACCTTTAGAAAGCTTTGATATCATGCTCAATTTTATTAATGATACCGATACTGAAACAGGGCTTCAAATCCAGGCATATTTTGACGAGCGAGAATATGCCAAAGGGATAAAAGTCTCAGACAAGGAATTCAAAAGCCTAAATATTTCAAAGAACAAGGAATTGGGCAATTGGAATTATACGATCAAGCCCTCAAATCCATCGGCGAAGCATGAGTCAAGAGATAAGAAGAACTTTTAAAATGTGAACTTATTTTTGACTGAACCCTAAGGCCTTTGCCGCTACCGGGCAGGGCGATGCGCATCTTCTCCCGTAGGTCATCAAAGAGTCGGCAGCGCCAGCGCAGCTCTTCAACGGCTGGCTCGAACACGGGGTCCTGGACAATATCGATAACTTGGCGGACCAATTTATAAAATATCCGATTGCCGATCCGATCCCTGGCAGGCAGACAGTGAATCAGGTCCGGCAAATACTCGATCAATATCAACAGCCGGTGGGCAAATTCCAGCAAGGGACGGTCGAAAGGAAAGCCGTAACCGTCGCCACATTGCTTGCCTTGCAAACACCACAGGGCCAGTGAGTAGGTCGATACCAGGGGCAGCAATGTCATGTCAGAAAGGGGCTCCGCCCGCTTGATCAATGTTGCCAACTGCCGGGCATCGATGCTGTGTGGCTCAAGTTGTTGTCGGACCTGACGCGCCAGAGCATTGAGTTTGGTGGTGGCCGCATGCGTTCGCAGACAGCTCCGCAGATTACTGTAGCAAGGCCCGATCAGATCTTTACCCACATCGCGCAGAAAATGAAAATGACAGATAAAGTCCCGGCAGTTTGGGAAAACCGCTGCCACCGCTTTAAGGATGCCCGTGCCCATGTCGTGAACACAGGCAATCGGCTCGCCGTAGTGACTTTGCAGCCGTTTTAAAAACGGAATGATATATTCGGACCGTTCGCTGGGCAGTTTCACATTGGCCAAAACAAACTGGCTCAGGCTGTCCAGGCCCGTCATCAAGGCCGGCGCATTTGCCTCATGGGTGGCATCCAGGTGAAGGATGTAGCCACCGGAACGCTGCATGGCTTGGTTGATTCGCGGTGTGGCCTGACGATGAGCGACGGCCAGATAGGTGATGAATTTTTGTCCCAGGTATTCGATCTCCGATGCACATAAATCGACATGGCGGGCGAGAAGTCCCTGGCGAACCTGTTCGACATTTTGGTGTTGTTCAAACAAAGCACGGCCGACAAAGACCAGCACATCCCAGGCTACATTGCAGCAGCGCGGTACCAGGCGGCGCAAGGCTTCAGAATGAAAGCGACGCCCGCATTGTGGGCATTCAAGAATGGTCTCATGCGCAATAAACGGCGTCGTCATGCTCAGCACGGTCTTTTTCCGCGTTTTTTGTACCTTGAGTTTGCTGTTGCACGAACAGGTATCGCGTTCCGGTCGGAACCGAACTATCGGTACCTGGGCAAACAAGCCGGCTGGCCGGGTCTCCTGACTAAGCAGCTCCAGGCACCGGTTCAGTGCCGCCAAAGCTGCTGCACCGGAGTTTAAGCCTTTTTTTTTAAACCGTGCCTGTCGAACAGTGCTTTGACTTGCCCGGCATCAATACGTACCCCGGTGCGACGGCTGATCTCTTGTGCCAGCTGACCAAACCCGGCGTCAGGGTGACGAATAAACTCGACCAGAACCAAAACCGCCATCTCGGCCGGTAGTTGGACCCCATCATTTTTTGGAATCGCCTGTGATTGAGCACCGGCCGTTTCGTCATCGGCTGCCAGGTAGACATATGAACGCCCTAGCTTTTGCCGTTGCAACCGGCCTTGACGGACCAATGCCACCAGCACCGTATGACAGCGGCATCGCAGCGTTTGTCCAAGTTGTTCGGCGCTCATTCCCGCCGCGCTGCCCGACACTAACATGACAAGGGTATCGGTCAGGCTCCCTGCCCGTGAAAAGCCGATGTCTGTGTAAAACCATAATCCTTGACGTCCGAAGCGGGGTATCGACGCCAGTGTGTACCAGCGCCCGTTGTGGGTGAAACTGCTATAGTAACCAATCCTTGCCAAGAATCGCCTGACAGAAGGTACGGAATAGTCCAACTGTTCGGCCAGGGGGGCGATCATCCAGCAAGGCTGCTTGTCAAACAGCGCACTGAGCCTATCCTGGACATCGGTTGCTAACGCCATGGCGCCTCCTGATAAAGTAATGCAATAAGCCCATTCATAGGGCATAATATGCAATACATTATCAAAAATGGCCACTTTTAACAAGTCCAGTGATGTTGACAGGGTAAACGAAAAATTATTAAATATGTTTATTATGATCAATATGATATGGATTCAAACGAAAGCATTTCTACTTGAGAAGTTTGGGTTTGGCTGACACAGAAAAATGATCAGGTATGGCACGCGATTAAGCTGTAACTATTTGAAACTATTAGATCCAACTGAATTTCGTTTCTATAGGTTATTTCAGTCCGCTTTTGTAGGAAATACTCTTTTTTGAGAAGGTCCACAGGTCTAAGATGATCTCAATCTGTCACAATTATATTACATTATTGGCCATTTTTTTCCTATTTGGGATGTTATCAAGACGTCTATATAACAGCCAGATAGGGGTATAAAATTGGCTTCTATAGAATATCAATCGTTATACTTTTAAACCATTTTGATAAAGAATGACAACATCTATATATATTAATGACGAGCCAAGCCATGAAGACTACCTTGAGCGCCATTTATTTGCTGATGCGCTTGTAGACCTGGCGGCCACATGTGATCCTCCTATGGCTATTGGCTTATATGGTACGTGGGGAGTTGGCAAAACTTCATTTATGAAACAAAGTAAAGGTCCCATAAACCACACCTTCACAATCGGCGAAAACTTTGCCATGGTAAGCTTAACACGAAGGCGGATGAATTGAGAAGGACTGGGGTGCGGTGTCACTCAGCTTGGAAAAGGAAAACGTGACAGCGTATCTTTATCGAGATTTTTTGGTAAAAGGGCCTGATAATCTTCAACAGTTTTTGCCAATGGCAGTTTGACAAACAGATAACGAAGGTAGGCATAGGGTTCCAGACCATTGGCCTTGGCGGTTTCAATGAGGCTAAAAAAGGTGGCGCTGGCATCGGCACCCCGGGGAGCGCCTGAGAATAACCAGTTTTTCCGACCGATCACGAATGGCCGGATGGCATTTTCAGCGACATTGTTGTCGGGCTTCAGGAATCCGGCCTCGATGTAGACAACCAGTTTGCCCCATTGGTTCAGGGTATATTGGATCGCCTTGCCGAGCAGGCTCTTGGGAGGAACCTCTGAATGATAGGTATCCAGCCATGTCTTGAACCTTTCCAGGATTGGCTTGGCCTTCTCTTGGCGTAGTTCAAGGATCTGATTATGAGACAGGGCGTTGTCTCGGGCATACCGTTCGATGCCGTACAAGGCGCCAATATAGTCCAGTGCTTCGTCGGCAAGGCCCTTGGAGACTTTTTGTTTGCCGCGCGCCTTGCGGCCTTTGTTCACCTCGACAAATTTACGCCGGGCATGGATCAGGCAGCCCAGATGGATAATCCCTTCTTTTTGGGAAAGCTGGTCATAGCCGCTATAGCCGTCGCTTTGAACGTAGCCCAGATAGTCGTCCAGCATATCATGTACCACCTTCCCGCTACGGGTGGGATGGTACTGATAGAGCACCACTGGGGCATCCGGTGGGCCTCCGCAGAACACCCACATATACGACTTTGTGGTATCGCTGCGTCCCGGCTCTTTGAGAACCTGAAATGGACTTTCATCGATATTGATAACAGGCCCGCTTCGGATTTCCTGTTGTAGTAATTCGATGATCGGCTGACAGCAGCCGGCGGCCTGAATCATCCAATTGGCCATGGTGGACTTTGAGATATCAACGTCCAAACGGTTGAATATCTTTTGTTGGCGATTCAGGGGAAGCGCATCAGCGAATTTTGAGACGGCGATGTGGGCCAGCAACCCCTCTGTCGCGTTGCTTTTGGGAATCAGTTGCGCTGGCGGCGGAGCGATTTTGACGGTCGGTCCATCGTCTTCAACACCTTCGCACGCCTTGCAGGCGTATTTCGGGCGGATATGGCGGATTACCTGCAGTTTGGCAGGAACGTAATCCAGCTTTTCGCATATTTCTTCGCCGATGCGGCTCAATTCGACGCCACACGCGCAGCGCTTCTCTTCTTCAGGAATATCGTGGACGATCTCGACCCGGGGTAGATCCTTGGGCAATGGCTTACGGCCACGCTTTTTACGGGTGTGTTCTGGGACGACGATTTCGTCATCGTTCTGGATCGTTTCAACAGGTTCATTTGGGGCGAACAACTGAAGTTGGTTGGGATTGACGGTTGGCAGGGCTTCACTTTTACGACCGAATAGCTCGTTCTTCAGCAGCCGAACCATTTCCTCCAAATACTCAATTTGCTGCTGTTGAGAAGAAATAATCTGCTTTAAAGATTGGGATTCTTCGGGCAAGTTTGTCAGTTCCAAAACCATGCCCATTAAGTATCATAACCAACTGAATTTGTAAATGGTTCAACGCCCTATAGTGCTATTTTATCAGCTTGCGAAACGGTAGTTTAAGCGGGTATGAGCATGCGTATAATCTAACCCGGCGAGAAGCCATTCCAACGCTTTCGTTTCCAGAGAAATGACCTCGTCCGTGGTTGTGGGCCAACAAAATCGATGCTTTTCAAGTCGTTTGTGCCATAGGGCAAAACCGTTTTTATCCCAATAAAGAATTTTGATCATATTTCTTCGCCGGTTGCAGAACACGAAAAGATCGCCGGTAAAAGGATTGTGCCCCATGGCTTGCTCGACCAAAAAAGACAGGCCGTTGATCGACTTGCGCATGTCGGTGTGGCCAACAGCCAAAAAGACCCGTTTCGGTTTTTGAGGCAACATCATAAGGCGGCCACAATGCTAACCAGCCGTTCCAATTGTTCTGAAAGGTCCCTTCCTTCCAGTTCAATGGAACATCCGTTGGGCACTATAATGCGAACGGTGAACGGATGTCGAATCGGATCGGTAGGTAGCGTGACGGGCAAAAATGATACCGGGGCCTGTTTCTTAAGTTTCCGCCGGCGCCAGTAATAAAACTGGTGGGTCTTGAGGTGATGCTTATGGCAATAGGCCCGTTGGCTCAATCCGCTTTGTTGCCATTGTTCCAAATGGTGTTCCCAAAAACTGTGTTTCTTGTGAGTACTTTGTTTGTCGATGTCTTCGTGCATAAGCCCCCCTCCTTCATTTGAGGGCCATCTTGCCATGACTCGACGGGCTTGTGAAGATGCGGATTAATGGACCTTTACGAAACAAATATATAAAGCTTTGTCTGAAAATCATGAAAAAATTAAATTATTTTGGTTTAATCCGTGGGAATATCAATTTGTTCGAAGTCCTGCTGTGGCACTGCTACAATCGATTGTAGGAACTTTCGATTCAAAAGCAAAAAATGAGAGTAGAAAACTTTTGTCAGTAATTGCGACCGCATTATGCGGACAGGTATTAAAAAGTACAACTGGAATAAAAATAAAAGACATAATAGAAATTGGAAAAATATATGAAGGAGAACATTTTCTCCAAAAGGATGAAAACATACGTATTAAAGAATATTTCATTAAGATTATTGAAAGAGCAAAAAAAGATTGTGATCGTTTGGTTTTTTTTATTGATGATTTAGATAGATGCAGCCCAGAAAATACACTTTCGATGCTTGAGACAGTAAAGCAGTATTTAAATATAGATGGTTGTGTATATTTTTTAGCAATGGATCGCGATGTAATCATCGAAACAGTTAAGCAAAAATATGAATATTTATATAAATCAGAATATGAAAGATATGTCGACTATATTGACAAAATCATACAGCTACCTTTTTCTATTCCTCCTATAGAAACTAAACAGATGGAATCTTTTATTAATCGTTTTTTACCATCTGAATTACAAGTTTGCCAAAAGTTACTTGTTGCCGGTCTCGGTAATAATCCAAGACAAATAAAAAGATTTATTAATATCTTGAAATTAAATTACTCACTTGCCATACAGCAAAACAAAAAAGATATAGAACCACAACCTCTAACAATTCTTCTAATGTTTCAACAGTTTATTCCCGAACTTTACAATAAAATTATTAATTATCCAAAAATCATAAAATCTCTGAAGAATGTGGAGGAAGAGTCTGATGAGGCTAAGGAGTTGATTGATAATTATTTTGTGGCCCATAGTGGCATTTTGCAAGCGTTGTATATTGCCAAATTTGACCCAGACATAAACTTAATTCCTTATATCTATTTAACGAAAATTGCAAGGGTAACTGAAGTCAAACCATCCAAGAAAAGTAAAAGTATTGATGCTCAAACGGAAATTTCACATGAATGGATTGAAGATCACGATAGATGGTATGTTTCATATGGTAAAGATGGAAAGAGAGCCGTTTTAAATAATGCTCAGCTTTCAAATTATGATTTTTCAAATGCAAATCTTGCTAAAGCTATCATTGTTGACACTGATCTTAGCAATACAAATATGCAAGATGCAGATCTTACTGAGGCCTCTTTAAGGCGATCAAATTTGAATAAATCAAACATGTTAGGTGCAAAAATGATAAAAACAAGTTTGATGGATGCAAATTTAAATGGAGCCAATTTGACGTATGGTAAGATTAGAGATGCCGATTTTAGTAACGCGGACTTAAGTTTTGTGGATTTTTCGAATTCTATAGTTATGAATTGTAATTTTACAGGTGCCAAATTTTTTAAAACAATAATTGGCAGAAAGCAACTTTTTGAGAATAACCGTACTGACAGTTCTATTAATAAAGATTCAATTGTAGAACCTGAAATATAATTAAAATTCTTGAAAAAGATTTGCAACATCGTAATATTCGTTTTCATTACAGACGACACCTGATCCTTAATTTTTTGCTGAGTTCACACTCAATCTCGCCTCTTCAAAGCATCCAATAACATCATCTAGTTTCGAAGGGCTCTCGATTATCAACAGGCAGATGTGAAAGTCAGATACATGATCGATTAATCACACAAACTTACTTGTTCTGAAGTTGCAGATAGTGACAGCAAATTGAACCATTACGTATCACAGGTCCTACTGAGTTAGGGATTAGTATTGGTATCGCAACTGCCGTAGGAAATGATGGTGCTTGGGATAAATCGACAAACCTGCAATAATTAGCGAAAATGGCCTGGAACAATATGTTGTAGGTGGCTGCCTTTTCCCGGCGGTTTACTTGATTCCAAAGACATAGCAAATATATGCGATGGGTAACATTTGAATGTAAGTACTGGCAATCTGGAAATGGGGAATAACCGATTTTGTCGGTTATTCCTTGATTCAATTCGCCTAAAAGATTTTACTAATTCAAGAGTAAAAGTGGTATAAACGGCATTGCCTTAATTAGCGTACCACGTGGATAAATACGCAACATCACCGCCTCATGGGAAAGCACATCTGCGGTATAACTGCCAGTAAATTCGCCTTTATCGGCATGCTCCCATAAATTACGTACCCTCGCAACAGTCCACGACACGTTTAAATCTTGCTGCCAATTAACCGTCATGTTATGAGACGCGCTGCTGCGGTTCAATAGCGCTATTCCCCAACTACCATCTTCCAATTCCTTAGCAAAAATTTGGTATTTGTCACCGTCATTTACGACTCTTGATGCCTGAACGCCACTAGGATCTTGATTCAAGGCAATAATTTCATCATTTGTTAGTGTTTCCAATGTGTAAGCACTCATATTTCTTAAATCGTTACCTGCCAATAGCGGAGACGATAATATGCACCACATACTAAAGTGGGTACGATACTCTATTTCTGTGCATCCATTTCCTCCCAAAGCCGGTCCATCATCATACGTAAAGGTACCTGTTACTGCCGGTGCATCCCAATTCTGCCCACCTAAACTAACATTAAATTCATAATCGCGAATCCTGCCATTCATCTGACCATCCTGCCGGGGAAGATAGCTGAACGCACAGATGTCATCTACGCTTCCAATATCAATGATGATTTCATGTGGATGCGGTGGATTCGCGGTATACCATTCCGTGTGCCAAAAGGTGGCAGGATCTCCATCAAAAGCATTGTTCGCCGCACCATCTTCACCGATCAATTCTTCGCTGTCAACATATGCCAGGCTCCAAGACGTCTGGGGTAAGGACGCATTGCATCCACTTGATGTGGGACCTTGAATATTGATTTCTGCCATGGACGTCCATGGATTGTCGTTGACTTCCGATAGTGCCTCCAAGCGTAGATACTGACCCGTCTTTGTTTCAAAAGAAACAGATTTTTGATTAATATCATCATTCAAACCAACGATGAGCATATCAAAATCGTTCCACCCATTCGGTCCCGAGTATTGCTCTTTCCCGATTCCTATATCAATTAATTCTACAACACGGTTGGCCCAATGATTGATATCTTCCGGTGCACGTTCAAACTCATTCCATAAATCCCTGCCTATTCTCCATTGATGCGCATACTCTGCAGCCCATTCCCACACATTTTCACGACCACCATAACAGACATGGTACACGATATCGCGCCCACTGTTCTTGAGTGCGTTTGCCATTTTGCGGAATGCCGCTTTGGCGTCGATCTCTGGATAGAGTCTCGATAAATTGCATCCATCATATTTCAAAAAATCTACATCCCAGTGAGCAAACTGCTTTGCATCTTCTTCTTCATGACCGTAGCTTCCTGTATACATGGCACAGGTTCGTGGTGCGGGCCCTGAATAGATGCCAAATTTTAAGCCCCTATCATGCGCATAACCAGCGAGTGCCTTTATCCCACTCGGGAATTTTATTGGATCAGCTTCTAAAGGGTATGTCTCGCTACGGTCGGCTTTATATCTTTGCCACCCATCATCCAAACACACGTATTCATAGCCGACATCTCTCATTCCGCTTGAAACCATGGCATCGATAATACCCTTGATTTTTTCTTCGGTTATATTTTCGCCAAACCAATGCCAACTGTTCCATCCCATTGGAGGCGTGGGCGCAAGTTCGGCTTTCGATTCGAGATCAAACTCGACCAGCTTCTGCGGGGCCGTGTCTTCCTTGGCAGATGCGCTAAATTGGATGCAAACGTAGCCAACGAAAAATACAATGGCGGCAAAAAATATGTATTTTATTGATGTTAATCTTTTATCGTTCATATCAACACCCCCTTGCTTACAGTGATGTTTATGAAGGAAAAGAAATAATACGAAAATCAGGTCGGAGAATAATTATCAAAAGAAATTAAGGATAATAAGCGTCGCGGTGAAATAATGGCGTCGGATTGCGGCGGACTTTGGATCATCGTCAAGGTGCATTGAAGATTGCCTATCGCGCTATCGAGATATGTGACCTTTAATGCAACACCGCCAATGGAGCAAAGAAAAATCAAGATGTTGTAATTTGCAGAGGACCCGAACGTTCAGGGAGGTACGGTAGAAAAATCTATTTTTGTATGGCCTATGAATATCCCATCAAAACTATTTTATATTTCTATCAATAATAGAATAGTTGATTCCAGAAATTCTGTCAATATCCTCGATTGAAAATTTCGTAAGCGTTTACAGGGCACCTCATCTGATTTGTTCCCGGGCACTTGAAGACCGACCAGGTCCTCGGCGTACCCGGCGCCGCGCACCTGAGGCACCCTGTAAACGCTTACCGGTCAGTATTTTACAATCCGTTGGTCATTTCAATCCCGTGAACATGTACAAAATTTTTTTTGAAAGTCACGCCCATTTCCCGTCGCGCCGAGTGAGCGTCGCTCAGCTCCAAGCCGGCCGGCCGGTCCGGTTTCGAAAGGATTGTCTATTTTGAACCGTTCATGGAATCCTTTCATCAATCCGACTTCTTATTTTCAGGGAACGACATTTTAATTCCACGTTTTTTCCTATTTTATCCCGATTTAGCACATTTTAAATGTAAAGTAACACACAGAGTCACACACAGGAAAAACCCAAGGGACCGGCCAAAAACAGGCTTTTCACCTCATATGATGAATTTGTACTCGAAACCTGATTCATGGTCATCACCTCTAAAAAGATCGGTATTTTTCCCACCACAAACCCCAAATCGTAAAATCACGGAAAGTGTGTACCGGACCCACCCGGCAGACTGTAATTATGATCTGCCCTGAAAAGTGTCATAAAATGGCAAAAAGTGTAAAAATTTCATGATTACAGAACCTTGCCGATTACAATGTGACAAGCCGAATAATCACCAAGTAAGGCGGGCACCTGAAACAGCAAGACACCATAAAACCATTAGAAATTAAAGATAAACCAGTCTCTTTTGGCCAGCTCAGGCCCCACTATTTTTAATACAGACCAAGCAATATTGATGACCATCCGGTAATCTTGACATCATTTTTCGGTAAGGATTGGGTGATACATTGCGATCAATAAACGGATACTCCGCTGACCATGTCCAGGTACCAGGGAGCCCGTTACTAAACGATACCTTCATCCTTACTCTCCTCCTCGCCGGGCTGCCTTTTTTGGTGGCCCGGTGTCGTTTTGGTCGTGTCGACAATTGGCCAGTCGAAATCAATGTAGCTGAAAAGGTTTGATGCCCATCTTATGAAGCAGGTGGTAATAAGCGCGGAACCGGAGCTGAGGGTGGTGCGGTAGGGCCAGCCACAACCGAGTGACCGGCTTGGCAACTGTGTGCCTGTTGCGGTGCTCCGGTGTAACTGTAATATAAGGTCTGACCGGCAATCCAGCAAGGTCGATCCAACGAAAAAGGCAGAGCCCCGTTAGAGGCTCTGCCTATGTAACCGCCATATCAGCGTATTATAGATTTGCCTTCGTTGTCGAAGCTCTGCCGTTTAGTGTGCCCTCAAATCTTGCAGCTGGCACCGGCGATACATTTATTCACGAAGTAACCCAGCGTTATCAGAGTAATTGCAGTTCCAATCATAGGGCACCTTCCTTTCGGTTATCCGGCGACATCGATTCCCGGATCACAGCCCAGATGTTCATCCTTGTTTTCGCATTCGAAGTTGGCTTCGCGGGTATCCACGTGTCCTTCGTCATTATCGTCAATATATTCCTGCACTTTATTCTCGGCCATGGTATCACCTCATTTTTTATTTGTTGGATTGTTGGTGTTCCGTCTTGCTTAGAAAAAAGATACGTCATTATGTTAAATGGGCAATGTGAGCCGGTTGGTTGGTTGGTGGTAGGTGAATCCTACCAATCAGCAGGAGTGGGGCTTGTGAAATGAGCCGTGATGATTATGTGGTGGTGTCCGGTCTGTGATGACTGCGGGTATATTAGTAACTGGCAAGGTTCGATGTGGGACCTTCGCAATGCCGGTAATGTTCACTGAAACAGAAATTTAAGCCGCCGGCGAAAAAAAAAGATGACCGACAATTCCAACATAGATGAAGTGGTCCAAGAAATCCTGGCAGGCATGTCCCTCAAGGAAAAGGCTGCAATCACCAACCTGGATGAAGACAAGATACCCCTTCTCCAATATGCCTTCAATGTCTGGATTTTAAGTCAACTCGGCGAGGATGATGAAATCAGCAAAGACGTTATGCTACGGATCTGGAAAGTGCTGCAGGAGACGCATCGGGTGCGGTGTGCGAAATAAGAAATGTAGATGTACTTAAAAAAAATAAACTAAAGTGGATTTATTAAATTCTTAAATACATTGCCCAAATAAAGATAAAATATTCTGATGATCTTTATTGATGTAATCAATCTTTTATTTTTCTTCGGTATTATTATTTTGGTGATCCAAGTCCTTATTAAAGAATTTTTTATTACGATTTTGTTTAAGCCATAGTAATAGTGGTATCAAAACAGTTGTCCAAAGCCACTGCCAATTATTTTTGAATAAGAGTTGCATTTTCTGAAATAAGCTTATTCTTACTTCTATTAATTTATCTATTCTCTTCAAAGACCTATTTTTATTTTCATTATTTAAATCAAAAAAAGCACTTAAATCGATATGAAGTTGATGATTGCCAGGCTTTTTGGGTGTAATTTCCCATTTCCATTGGATCAATCTCAATGATGACATACTTTGGCTCTCAGGAGTAATTGGTAAAATGTCAAAGTTTGAGCCTGTTAAATGAGCCTTTATTTTTTTATTTATGTTAACAATCTTACCTTCTCTTTTTCCTTTTGCAGAAATTATATGGTCAAGTGCTTGACTTCCTTTAATTAAGTCAACGACAGCACTTGCTATTATTATTTTGTTATAGCTTATTGTTTGAGGTACATTAAACTCAAATTTTTCAATTTTCATCATATCGAAAATGCTATCCGTAAAAATTGTTTCGATATAATAAGGATCTCGCTCCACTGCTTTTTCGAAAAGTTCTCTTGCTAAACTATAATTACAGACCTCGTTTGTATCTAAATTCTGCAGCTCGACAGATGACCGACTGGTGCTATTTTCAACGGATTTGGTAAAATAGTTGGACAGTCAAAATCCGCCATATGTTGGATAAAAAATTTAAATTAAAGCTTTAAATACAGTTTATTGCAAAAAAACGTAAAAATATTTTGATATTTTTGTAAGTCTTTGTTAGCCTTGATCCACTAATTTTAAGTGAGGACGAGGGGGAATGGAACAAGGCGCATTGTTCAACGATTTGGCGGCTCAAGAGACCAATGTAAGGGGAATTGGGAATCGGCTTTTTCTTAAGTTCAGCAAGAGCGATCCACAAAAAGTATCTCTTTATCAATACGAGACCCTCATCAAAACCGTCGACCTTTCGGATCGGGCCGCTAAAAGGCTAATGGTTATTGAAGCTGTTGAAATGGGGGCCACCAAAACCCGGTTGGCCGCGGCATTGCAAATAAGCAGGCAGTCAATTCATAACTACACCGAAACAAAGAAACATTTTGGCCTTGAGGGGCTAATTCATAACTACTCGGCATCTAAAAGCAAAAGTCGCCGCCAGCAGCGCAAGGACCATGTAGGTCGTCGCGGCATCGGCAATAAAGCCCGCCTGCTCGAGCAGATGCGCAAGGAGCAAAGGCAGCCGCGTCCGGCACAAGCGGAACTGACTTTTGGAGAAACAATTGCACAGGTTCCACAAGAGGATCAGCCCTATACCGAAGAACACGATTGGAAGCCAACTCGCTATGCCGGCGTCTTTGCCTATCTGATCGTATTGATTACCCAAAACAGATGGCTGCGGTTGGTCATGGGGTATTTCGGCAACGCCTACAAGATATTCATGGTTTTTGTATTAATGGCCGCCTACAATATCCGTTCAATAGAACAGCTTAAAAATCTTCGTAAGCGCGAGGCAGGCATCATCTTAGGGATAAAGAACCTACCCTCTCGGCTAAGGGCTCGCTACTGGCTCCACGAGGTGAGCCAAAAAAAGCTTTCTATTGAATTGCTTACGCATTTTTTTAAATCCCAGATTCGAAGCGGCATTGTCGGCATCTGGTTGTGGTTTACCGACGGCCATCATCTGCCATACACCGGTAAGAGAAAGCTCCATGCTGGCTACAACACCCAAAGGCGAATGCCCGAACCGGCTCGAACGAATCTGGTCACCAGCGACAGTAGCGGACGTATTGTGGATTTTGAAATTCAAGAAGGCAAAGGCGATCTCCGCAGCTACATCGTGCGCCTGGCTCAAAAATGGCAAAATGATCTTGTTCATACACCCGTCATGGTCTTTGACCGGGAAGGCCATGGAGCCGAATTTTTCCACGGCCTTATCGAAAAGCGAATTCCATTTGTGACGTGGGAAAAGCACATCGACACCCAAAAACTTGAATCTTTGGATACCGTGTGCTTCGCTGAGGAATTTGAGTTCAATGCAAAAATGTATCGTGTGTTCGAAGGCGAGAAAGCGTTTACACATACACCAGAAAACGGCCCTTGTCAGAAGTTCACCCTAAGGCGAATTTACATCTGGAACGTCACCAGCAACCGTCGTACCTGTGCGCTCGCCGGCATAAGTCAAGACCAGCTGGCGACTCAGGACTGTGCCCGGGCCATCTTGCACCGCTGGGGTGCTTCTGAAAACACTTTCAAGCACCTGGCCGACAGGCATCCACTGCATTATCAACCCGGGTTCAAGTTTGTTGAAAGCGAAAAGCAGGAAATCGCTAATCCGGAGCACAAGGCAATAAAAGGGCTCCTGGCACGGATGAAAAGGCAGCTGAACAAGTTCTACAAGAAATTTTCAAAGAGCAAGGAAGTATTTAACAAAGACGGTAGCCCGCGTGAAAACAGCCTCCACCGCCGTCTAAAACGTGAAATCGCTCAGCAAGAAGCTGAAATTGGCCGTTTAAAACAAGCATCCAAAGCAATCCCTGATAAAATAGATATTACCGATCTGGAAAACTACCGTTGTTTCGAACGTATTTCAAACGAAAGCAAAAACATTTTCGATTTTGTAACCAGCAGTGTTTGGAATGCGCGCAAACAAATGGTCGAATGGTTGCTTCCATTTTATGACAACAAGAATGAATATATCGATCTATTTTACGTCATCACGTATTGCCAAGGATGGATCAAGAGCGATAAGCACACGGTAAGGGTACGCCTTGAACCGCTCCAACAGCCAAGTCGCCGGGCTGCCCAAAAACAGTTTTGCCGAAAGCTAACCAGCTTGAATGCGCTAACACCAAACGGTAAATCCTTGGTCATCGAAGTGGGCGCGTCACCATTGAAATAATCGACTGTCAAAAAAATTAGCCTCATCGGAGCCCTAAATAATGAGGTCTGAATTACCATTTTCGGCAAAAAATATACTTGCCTTATGATATGCCTCGGCTTCCTGATAGGGTTCAAATTCATTCTTTTGGATTGCCTTATTATATTCTGCCTCTGCGGAATTATAGTTACCCATTGCGTAAAAAAGGTCTGCTTTAACCACATTAGCATATGATCTGTCGGGTGCTTTTTTCTCCACCTCTTCGGCCAACTCAATGGCTCTTTCAGTATGCCCCATTTTAGCATATACAGTTGCAAGGCCTTCCTTGCCTAATACTTCGCCATTCTCTTTTTCTTGAGAAAGTTCGGCAAATATTTTTTCAGCTTTTTCTAAATCCCCTTCTTTAATTTCAGCATAACCTTTTACAGTTTTTCCTGATATATTATCTTTCAAATCATTTTCTAATATGTCGCTTATCCCTTTTGCTAGTAATGTATTATTTCTTTGCAAATTTATTTCAGCCATTCTTTTTAACAATACATTGATAGACTTTCCTCCTCCTTGAAATGCATCAAGCACTTTTAAATTGGGGCCAATTATGTAGTTGGTTGGAAGTACTATACGAGCATTATAGTGTTTACTAACATTACCACTATCCAAGAGAATGGTAATTCTAATTTTGTTTTTGGAAATATAATTTGACACATTTTCTTTGGGTGATGTTGTAATCCCCCAAACGACTAATCCCGATTTTTTAAAGTTGTTTTGGAGATCGTTTAGATATAATAAACCTTCAGTGCTAGGTCGGGAATCTACATCAAAAAAATATACTATAGAAACGAAATTCAGTTGGATCTAATAGTTTCAAATAGTTACAGCTTAATCGCGTGCCATACCTGATCATTTTTCTGTGTCAGCCAAATCCAAACTTCTCAATTAGAAATGCTTTCGTTTGAATCCATATCATATTGATCATAATAAACATATTTAATAATTTTTCGTTTACCCTGTCAACATCACTGGACTTGTTAAAAGTGGCCATTTTTGATAATGTATTGCATATTATGCCCTATGAATGGGCTTATTGCATTACTTTATCAGGAGGCGCCATGGCGTTAGCAACCGATGTCCAGGATAGGCTCAGTGCGCTGTTTGACAAGCAGCCTTGCTGGATGATCGCCCCCCTGGCCGAACAGTTGGACTATTCCGTACCTTCTGTCAGGCGATTCTTGGCAAGGATTGGTTACTATAGCAGTTTCACCCACAACGGGCGCTGGTACACACTGGCGTCGATACCCCGCTTCGGACGTCAAGGATTATGGTTTTACACAGACATCGGCTTTTCACGGGCAGGGAGCCTGACCGATACCCTTGTCATGTTAGTGTCGGGCAGCGCGGCGGGAATGAGCGCCGAACAACTTGGACAAACGCTGCGATGCCGCTGTCATACGGTGCTGGTGGCATTGGTCCGTCAAGGCCGGTTGCAACGGCAAAAGCTAGGGCGTTCATATGTCTACCTGGCAGCCGATGACGAAACGGCCGGTGCTCAATCACAGGCGATTCCAAAAAATGATGGGGTCCAACTACCGGCCGAGATGGCGGTTTTGGTTCTGGTCGAGTTTATTCGTCACCCTGACGCCGGGTTTGGTCAGCTGGCACAAGAGATCAGCCGTCGCACCGGGGTACGTATTGATGCCGGGCAAGTCAAAGCACTGTTCGACAGGCACGGTTTAAAAAAAAAGGCTTAAACTCCGGTGCAGCAGCTTTGGCGGCACTGAACCGGTGCCTGGAGCTGCTTAGTCAGGAGACCCGGCCAGCCGGCTTGTTTGCCCAGGTACCGATAGTTCGGTTCCGACCGGAACGCGATACCTGTTCGTGCAACAGCAAACTCAAGGTACAAAAAACGCGGAAAAAGACCGTGCTGAGCATGACGACGCCGTTTATTGCGCATGAGACCATTCTTGAATGCCCACAATGCGGGCGTCGCTTTCATTCTGAAGCCTTGCGCCGCCTGGTACCGCGCTGCTGCAATGTAGCCTGGGATGTGCTGGTCTTTGTCGGCCGTGCTTTGTTTGAACAACACCAAAATGTCGAACAGGTTCGCCAGGGACTTCTCGCCCGCCATGTCGATTTATGTGCATCGGAGATCGAATACCTGGGACAAAAATTCATCACCTATCTGGCCGTCGCTCATCGTCAGGCCACACCGCGAATCAACCAAGCCATGCAGCGTTCCGGTGGCTACATCCTTCACCTGGATGCCACCCATGAGGCAAATGCGCCGGCCTTGATGACGGGCCTGGACAGCCTGAGCCAGTTTGTTTTGGCCAATGTGAAACTGCCCAGCGAACGGTCCGAATATATCATTCCGTTTTTAAAACGGCTGCAAAGTCACTACGGCGAGCCGATTGCCTGTGTTCACGACATGGGCACGGGCATCCTTAAAGCGGTGGCAGCGGTTTTCCCAAACTGCCGGGACTTTATCTGTCATTTTCATTTTCTGCGCGATGTGGGTAAAGATCTGATCGGGCCTTGCTACAGTAATCTGCGGAGCTGTCTGCGAACGCATGCGGCCACCACCAAACTCAATGCTCTGGCGCGTCAGGTCCGACAACAACTTGAGCCACACAGCATCGATGCCCGGCAGTTGGCAACATTGATCAAGCGGGCGGAGCCCCTTTCTGACATGACATTGCTGCCCCTGGTATCGACCTACTCACTGGCCCTGTGGTGTTTGCAAGGCAAGCAATGTGGCGACGGTTACGGATTTCCTTTCGACCGTCCCTTGCTGGAATTTGCCCACCGGCTGTTGATATTGATCGAGTATTTGCCGGACCTGATTCACTGTCTGCCTGCCAGGGATCGGATCGGCAATCGGATATTTTATAAATTGGTCCGCCAAGTTATCGATATTGTCCAGGACCCCGTGTTCGAGCCAGCCGTTGAAGAGCTGCGCTGGCGCTGCCGACTCTTTGATGACCTACGGGAGAAGATGCGCATCGCCCTGCCCGGTAGCGGCAAAGGCCTTAATGATGAGGGGGGTACCCAGGACATGGACAGTATCAAACAAGGTGTCGGCCAATTTCGCCAACGGCTGGAGAACAATGAATTTGCGGATGATCCGCTTTGCCTTAAAGTTGCCAAACAGATCGACCAGTATGGTGATAAACTTTTTTCCGATCCAATCGAAATCAATACGCCGGCAGGCTTCGTAACGATATATCCGCAACGGACCAACAATATCCTTGAACAACTGTTTCGGCGCCAGCGTCGTGAATATCGCCGAAGGACCGGCAACAACAGCATGCGCAAAAGGTTGCAGACCATGCTGGCCGATACCCCGCTGGTAAAGAACTTGAGTAATCCGGATTACACGGATATCCTGCTGGATGGTAAATCGGGCCTGGAAGAACTGTTTGCCTCAATAGAGATGAATGGTGAAAAATGTGACATCAGGCCAGCCACCGATACCGAAAGACTGCTGCCCGGCTTCCGACTTCTATCAAACCTGCCAAGCCTGCCGAAGCAGATTGTCCGGCTGGCTACAATGGGGTAGAATATTTTTCAATCCAACTGAATTTTGGGACAATAGAAAATATAGTATTAAGAGTGAGGTTGTTTTCATTGATGAAAGGCTATATAAATTGCCATTAATATCGTTTAATGAAAATTCATAAGCAGTTTTCCCTACCATTTTTCCTATCATTGCTTGACAGGGTGAAGGAATACAATTAATTAATAAAAAATAATGAATTATAGCTATAAATAAAAATATAGTTAGTTTTCTAAACATATAAATAAATGATAACTGAAAAATGATATAGTTATTATTTTATTGTCATTTTGATTGACATAATAATTAACATTTTAGGTCAAGTATTATGTGGCATTAAATGGACTACCTTCCAAGCCACCTCAATATATCTTTTAACAAGGAAGCACTATGACTGATTTGTTCATAGGCTTCCTCCCTGGATAGCATCCGGCTTTCCTTTTCCAATTGATATCCCAAATTCTTTGATAGGTTGGCGATCTTGGCAATTTCCTTGGCCAGATCCGATTCAGATTGGATTTCGATAGGATCAATTCTAATCTTAGACAAGATGTCCAAAACTTCATCATTGATAGTGCCATCGGTGGCAGTGTGGTTTTTACGATTGTAGGCGTTGTACAAAGTATTATGGAGCGGCATGCTCAAGTCACCGACGTAGTGAGCACAGAATGCAAGATGGTATTCAGCGTATTTCCCTTTTTTTGTGGTGGTTCGGTATTCCCTGATGGACTGAATGATTGCCCCGTAAAGGTGGCCCTTTTCATGGGAAGGATCGTTGTATCGGGTTGCCTGTTCGAGAACCATTTCCGGTGTGACAGTGGTTCCCGGCGGATTATTCACATAGTGGTTTTTCTGCTCAACATCATCGGCTTTGATTTTGGTGATGTCAGCCCCGGCGGCATTGTACCATTTCGCGTAGCCGGCGGCTTTGGCAATGGCGAGGTGGGTTTCATCGTGCCAGGCCCACGCTTGTACGGTGAACAGCAGGAGCATTGCTAAAGGGGCCAGATATTTTATGACATTTCTCATCAGTGCATCCCATAGCCTCTCATTATTAATCCGAAAAAGAGGCCGCCAAAGATAAGCCAAAAAATAAGGGTAACGAATCCCACAAGAATTACAGCCGGAATCGATGCGAAAGTCAGTTTGATTATCAATAACACCATTTTTCCGAAAGGCATAGTGACATCAAACAAATTTACCCCTTTTGTCATCTGCTCTTTGATGTCCCCCAGCTGGTTATAGATGTCATCCAAACTGGCCTGGTCTGGGTTCATTATTCTCTTTTCATTAATGGTGCTACTGTTTTGGGACTTCGCGTTCTCAGTGGAGAAATTGGGCGGTGGATTGTATTCGTTTCCATCATCAGGAGCCCATTTTATGTCGTAGCCACAGTATTTACAGCTATCAGCATACGCATTATTCATTTTCTTACATTTGGGGCACTCTTTCATATCACCTGCCGGTCAGATCGTTAGCGTTAATGGAGCTGGAAGAGATTCACCGATTTTCCACAACTCGATCTCAACACCGAAAAAATGGAAGCCTTCCATCGTTATCCGGTTGAGCCAATCAAGGGCCGCTCGGTGTTCATCATTAAAGGTTTTCGCCACCCAAATTATATGGACGGTATCGAGACCGGCGGCATAGGTCATCAATTGTCCCAGATGAATGTGATCGGTAGGCTCCAATTGATTTTCAATAAGGACAAAGGCATCGTTCGATGTATCTTTGCAGAGTATGTCTGCCCTAAAAGGACCCACATGGGCTTCAGTTTCGATCCACTCAAGGTCCATCCCAATATTGTCGCCAAGCAATTTAAGGTTCTCTTGTTTTGCGAGCCAGGGTGTAAAATTTGTAGCTTCATTCGGCCAGGTATCTCTGAGATCAACCTTTTCCAATTTGCCCAGCTGAGGATCGTTTTCCATTAGTTCTCCAAAATATTCTTGATATCAATCCTAATAATTTCTTCTTCCTGGTATAACGCCCCTAACGCCGCCTCTCGGGTTCTCTGTATCACCATTCCTTCGCGGTATCAGATGAAAATGGACGTGGAAAATCGTCTGCCCGGCGGATTCTCCGTTATTTACGCCAATGTTGTAGCCGGTGATGAATGGATCTTTTTCACACATTTTCTGTTTCAGGTATTTCAGCAAACGGTCAACATCCCGTCTCTCATTCTCAGATAAATCAAAATACTCTGGAGCATGCCGCTTTGGTATTACCAGCAAATGCCCTTTAGTGACAGGATAAGCGTCTTTGATGGCAACCACAGTATCCAGCTCCTCAATAGTCCGGCCTTTGATATTGTGGTAGCAGAACTTACAATCGGGGACCGATTCGGAGGCATGTCATCGCGGAAATCGGTGTTATCCTTGTTTCCCTTTTCCTGGTTGCACTTCGAACAGAGCACCTGAAGATTTTCGTATTCGTTTTTCCCGCCCTTGGAGCGGGGGATGATATGGTCAACGTCCAATGGCCGTTCTTTCTTGGTAGCACCACAGTTTGCACACCGGCCCCCAGATTCCTTCAATACCCGATATCGCAGTGAGCCAGGTATGGGATCAGTATCAAGTAACCGGTATCCCCAAAGGTCGAGACCGCGCTCAATGATGAACTTCTGAAGTCGCTTTTCGCAGGACATGACGACTTGGGCTTTCTGCTCGAAATTCAACTTATCGCAATTCAGAGATACAAGTTCACCTTCCTTGGTAATGACGCCACGCTTTTTCAAAACCGGTACCGGCATTTCCTTGATCCGGCTCTCATAGTAGCGGATTTGGCTTTCATCCTGGGCCAGAAAACCGTGAGCAATCTGCCGGATAGTCGCTGTCCCGCCTGCCTCAACAAGAATTCGCAGTAACAATGGCTGATAGATGTGGGACATCTTCATGCGATTGTCGATAAAATCGATCAGATCTGCAAATTCCATAGTGGCCCGCTGTTCTGTTTCAAAATACAAGTGGTGGAGCTTTCGGTTGGCTTAACGAGAATTATCGCTCATCTGCTATAATGTCAACCCACACCAACCCCTTGACACTAAATGAAATCTCTGCGAACTTGGATGTGTCCCACCGACTATTTCCACCATCACTGAAACGGAGCACCCCCGAATGGCACTAACGAAGAATGATATCGTTGAAAAGCTCTATCTTGACCTTGAATTACCAAATAAACAGGCCGTTGAAACAGTTGAATCGTTGCTGGAACTTATCAAATCCAGCCTGGAAGCCGGTGATGATGTCCTGGTATCCGGTTTTGGTAAGTTTTGTGTGAAGGACAAGGCAGAGCGGAAGGGCCGCAATCCAGCTACTGGTGAAGACGCCATTTTACCTGCCCGCCAAGTGGTGACGTTCAAGTTTTCCGGGAAGTTGCGGGATAAGGTGAACGGAAAATGAAGCCCAAACCTGAGCAACGCCAATACCCTCGCAGAACATCATACATCATTGCTGAATATACTGTTTTGGAAGGGACATTTCGAGATATCATCAAGAATATCGGTGCCGGCGGAATATTCATAAAGACAATCAGGAAAGTTGCGATTGGGCAACCAATTAAAGTTAAATTTCCGCTGTATAATTTTGACCAAATTTTTGAATCAGCCGGCAGAGTTGTTCGCAGAGATCCCGATGGGATTGCGGTTACCTTCAATGAGCTCATTGAGGGCTTGATTTGCAAGGAAGGGCATTTCCCTGAGATTGTTTATGAGGGTGATCGGCTAATCAAAAATGATGTGTAGCCCAATATTCGGCAAGCTGAGTTGAAAACCTAATCGCTGAAAAAGAGATGATGAATTATGAAAGATTTGTTAGCAGAAATTGTAAAGAACCTGATTGATTATCCTGACCAGGTATCTGTGAGAGAGATTGATGGCAACAGCACGTTGGTACTCGAATTGTCTGTCGCCAAAGAAGACTTGGGTAAAATTATAGGGGTAAAGGGCAGGAGTATAAATGCCATTCGTACCATCATGACGGCAGCATCAGTAAAGTTTCACAAACGAATCATTATCGAGCTCGTGGAATAATCGAATCCATCTTCCTCTACACCCAAATCATCGGAGCCGGTCCCGACGATCGGCTCTGAGTATCTGTTTTTCGCGAGTTTTGTGTTATGGAGAAGCTGTAGAGGAAAGAACGAAATCCAGCCATCAGCAAAGATTTGATGCTGAGACCCAGCCGGGTGGTGACGTTTAACCCTACAACGACACTTATAACTATTTGATTTGAAAATTTGCTCAAAGTCTGCCATACTACGAAACAATCATGCAAAAGGAGGCAGACTATGTTACCCAGCATACGATCCGACGAATATCTTTATTCGGTTCCAAAGTTTGACCTTGGCAAGGATGACATCAAAGATTTTAATAATGAACTCAATGGATTTCATCAACAGTTCGCGGATTGTTTTCAGCGCAGCGAATCACGGGAGCACTTTTTGAGGTACATGGCAGGGCAATTCAGTCCACTGGAGCGTAAATCAATTGAACCCATCGCTCTGTCTATAGAAGATAGCAGTGTCAGGGCGATGCAGCGTTTTGTAAGTGATGCACCATGGGACGAAGAAAAAATGTCTGTCAAGTTTCGTAGTATGGTAAATGGCGATCTCGGAAGCCCTGACGGCGCCTTGATTTTCGACGAAAGCGGTTTCCTTAAAAAAGGACAGGACTCCATTGGCGTATCGAGGCAATACTGTGGGACAATAGGAAAAGTCGACAATTGCCAAGTGGGTGTCTTTGCTGGTTACGTTTCAGAATACGGATACACACTGCTTGATAAGCGACTGTTCATCCCCGAGAAGTGGTTCGACGACGATTATTCCGGCCGTCGGAAAAAGTGCAAACTGCCGAAAGAGACGGTGTTTAGAACCAAGCCCCAGCTTGCCGCTGAGATGCTAAACAACCTTGCCGAAGAAGACATACTGCCGTTCAAGTACATACTGGCCGATTCGATATATGGGGAAAGCCCTGAGTTTATTGAAATAGCGGACTCTATTATAGACAAAACCTATTTGGTGTCGGTCTCCAAAAATACACAATGCTGGCTTAAACGGCCGATGACTATGGAAAAAACGTATCAGTGGGGCGGAAAAACCAAAACCAAAACGACCTTGGTCGATCAGGACAGCAAACCACTCACCGTTGAGGAGTTGGCCAAAAATATAAACGACTATTTTTGGTATCGTCGAAAGGTGTCAGAAGGAACGAAAGGTCCCATCGTCTATGAGTTCACGCGTCGTCGCATAATCCTGTCTGCTGCAGGACTTCCACAGAAGACCGTTTGGTTGCTAATCCGGAGAACCCTGGGGGATGCTCCGCAATACAGTTTTTTTATCAGCAATGCCTCTTCAAGCACGAGACTGAAAACGCTCGTTTGGCTCAGCGGTTTACGCTGGGCAATTGAGCAATGTTTCGAAGAAACAAAAACCGAACTGGGTATGGACCATTACGAGGTACGCAAATTTCCAGGATGGCATCATCATATACTCACATGCATGATGGCCCATTTTTTCCTCTGGCACCTGAAAATCAGGATGGGAAAAAAAAGCACCATCTATTACTCTGTCGCAGCTTAGAACGCTAATCGAGGTTATTTTGCCGATCAAACGACATACTTTTGAATATTTACTTGAAAAGACCGTTTGGATTCAGGTCCGCAATCATCGCGCTTATCTGTCGCATAGAAAAAGGCGGTTGCGCGAACTTGGTTGTGGAGTCTAAGTGTCGTTGTAGGGTTAAGTGCCTCGGTAAGTTGAGGAAAAAAGTGAACGGCAAATAAAAATAACAATCTATCCACAGTTGTGCATCAATTACAAGGAGAAAAAATGATTAAAGTCAGCGTAATGTATCAGAATGGAGAAGGCAAAACTTTTGACATGAATTATTACCTCGAAAAACACGTGCCGCTGGTTCAGGGAAAATTAGGGAGTACATTGAAAAAGACTGATGTTGATCAGGGGCTTAGCGGAGCGGAACCCGGATCACAACCTACTTACCTCGCTATGTGCCATCTTTATTTTGATTCCATAGAGGCCTTTCAGAATTCATTTGGACCGATAGCTGAAGACTTGTTGGCTGACATCCCCAATTTCACCAATACTCAACCAGTGATTCAAATCAGCGAAGTGAAAATTTAGCACAATCTGGTTTAATCACCAACGCGGACGAATATGTTCATTTTCCTCGACACCGATACTACCGGAGCGGTCCCGACGATCGGCTCTGCCCATATTAGCCAGACTCAAAGGAAATAAAATGCCAAGTTTACGAAGCAAGTTTTGTCGTTTCTTAATAAAAAAAATGGTTGCACCGAAACTGAACAATTTACAATCCATCGATGAAACCAGAAATTACATGGAAAAAATGGCAAAATATGCGAAACTTCCAAAAAAAACACAGATTGAAAAAATTACGATAGATGGGATTGCCGCTGAATGGATTTATGGAAATACAGCACGTGAAGAAAGAGTTATCTTATTCTTGCATGGAGGTGGCTATAACCTATGCTCAATCAATACTCATAGAGAATTAGCAGCACACATTGCGAAGGAAAGTGGTGCAAAAGTGCTGCTCATAGATTATCGCCTTGCCCCGGAACATCCCTTCCCAGCTGCTTTAGATGATGCGACCCTTGCATATCGTTGGCTACTTGAAAATGGGCTAACTATAAAAAATATTGCGATTGCCGGAGATTCCGCAGGCGGTGGATTGGCCTTAGCTACAGCAATTGCGATACGCGATGCGGGCGATCCTTTGCCATCATCAGTAGCATGCATCGCCCCGTGGACAGATTTGTGCATGACAGGCGATTCAATCAAAACAAAGTCAGAAATAGATCCGCTGATAAAAAGTGAATCAGCTAAGGTCTGGGCGGACAATTATATCGGAAGTAATGATCCCACCAATCCACTTATTTCCCCGCTATATGCAGATCTAAAAGGCTTCCCACCATTGTTGATTCACATTGGTACTGATGACATGTTATTGGATGATTCAAGACGATTCGCAAAAGAGGCCGAAGACGCTGGAGTGGATGTGGAATTAAAGATTTATGATAAATTGTGGCACGTATTTCATTTGAGCGTGAAAGCCATGCCTGAGGCAAAAAAGGCCGTTGCTGAGTTCGGCTCTTTTATTAAAAAGCATTTTGAAGAGTAGTTGTTAAATTTCAACAAATTTTTCCACGAGCGATAACCTTGCTATTGGCCTTTTAATTCGCACAAGCGGAGGATTCAGATCCAATTTTATGTTAATGACGCGGACCTTTTTCATAATCCATTTGTACTTCTTTCATCTTAAGCACAAATTCAGATTCAGTGAAGTATCCTTTCTGGATCAGCAATTGATACATAGGGGAGCATTACCCGTTTCTCACGAATTGTTTGAAATAAGGCGAAAATTGAGTCCTTTTCTATCAGATAGGTTCGGTGTAATATTTCTCTTTCTGTTTTCCATTATCCGATCAAATGTCCCGTTGTATTTTGCACAGCGAAGTTTCAAAATATTGTTTGCGTTAGTTGGGTACCACCAAGCGCCAGATCGTTTGAGACGGACATTCGAGATAAATTTATTCGAACTTTCTATGCCGCCGCTTCCAATCTGGAAACCACCACGCTTTAATGCGCCATAATTGATCATGTGCTTTCGCTCGCCGAGATACCGCACAGTTTTATCGATTTGTTCCTTGGCATCATCCGATTGGGGCTTCATCCGTTTGATACCGGCAATAACTTGATCGGCATTATTCATGAATAGTCGTGAAAAGGTCGCCTCAACCCATTCCCGTGCTTTTTGACTGTTTTTTCCGTATTGCGCATTGGCCAAATCGTGCAGATACTCGCTGCAATGATAAAAATCCAGAACCTTTTTGGCATCTGGATAGAGCTCTTGTGCCCGATTCCAGATCCAGGGCGCGCCATCTCCGATGACGCATATCCGGACTTTGTCTTCAGGAATCAACCCTGCTTGTTTGATTTGGGTAAGATCGTCAGCCAACTCTTTATCGCTTTTGATTTGGTGCCAACTAATCAAATGAACAATCTGGTTGTCATCTAACAGATAGATGCGAAAGCCTTTGACCTCCTTATATTCGCCCTTGCCCCTTTTCCCTTTCCGAGGACTGGGTTCAGGACGTGTTGGCGCGTGGGCGCCATCGATACCAATCATGAGCACCGGACGACGAAATCGATCGGCGGACAGTTTTTCAATTCTTTGATGAATTTCTGTTTTATCGGGACAAACATCAAGCAATTGAATATCATCTGCAATCTCGTTGACCACATCGTGGACATGGTGGTTGCTGAATTGAATGCCCGCACATCGTTCAAGTGCTTCGCTTGCGGTTTCATAGGGCATCTCTGCAGCTAACCACGCTTCCAACTCCTGGATATCGGATTGTGCCTTCCTCTGGGAAAGCCCCAATGCGTCATCCAAAGGATAAAAGCCAAACGAACAGGAGCGACAATAAAAATATGGCCGGTAAAGCGTAACAGACCCAATGGCCGTATCGATTTCTCGCCGGACCTTTTCAGGTTTGGCTTTTATGACACGACCGCAAAGTGGGCATTCACAATGGGTTTGTTCCAGCAAATGGCCAAATTGTTTCTCGATGAGCGCCAACGCCGCTTGCCCCATGATTTTCGAACGATTTTGGAAAAGACTTTTTGATATATCTGTTATCGAGTCCATGGGGTGATCCTTTTCGATTTCATCCAACCAATCGCTGGCAAATGATAGGAACGATGATTTCCAGTTTTCGGCATTGATAGCTTCTGTTTTTATAGCAGCTAGCATGGGAGCTTCCTTAGAAAAAGGTTACACTTCCCATAAAGGCATACTATGAATCTCCAAGACTGTCCAGTTATTTATGAATTTTTCTAACCTCTTATATCAGATTCACCGGATTGGTAGAAACAGGTAATGCTCCCGATACATAGTATCAACTTGGATTGTATTGGTCATCACAATTTCACGGAATTTTAGAATTTCCTTAGGGATTGCTTCGTGTGCCATGTTGTTTCCTTTGGAAGTAGGATTGTACATGGAAGAATAATGCCACTATCTTGGTCGGGTGGCCACAAAAAAATAGGCAAGGCCAAAGAAAGGCCTTGCCCATTGAAGGATAAGAGATTCAGTGCAGTACAGAAATAACAACTCAGTTCAGGCTCAAAATGCTATCCTTTTGAGTTACTTTTCGTAATTTTAAGAAAAAATCAAGTGAGAATTCCAATGATGAAAAAGTTTTTGATTGATTTAGGCTGCTGGAAAAAAATAAATCCCCAAAGAGATAGGCTTTAATAAAAAGGAATATCAACGGCCCATTTCCCGATACCAGGCATCCGTTCGATCATTGACTGAGATGCGACTGTAGCCGCCACGCGAGAAAGGGCCGATATTCACGTTTGCCTTGGCGTCCATGGAAATGCGCACAATTCCCTCGGATTCGTCCGCGATCCGATTCGCTATGTGAACATGTGCGAAAATTGCGTCTGTCTCTACAATTTTTTTTTCGGCTTGCATTTTGACACCTTTTTTAAACGGAACCCCAGTTGGTTGAGCTTGGTGTTGATTGTCCGTATGGTTGGCAATAGATCATCTGTGTATTTTCCGGATTCAATCAAACGGCGGCGGACCTCCTTTGCCGTAAGAGGGGAATACAGTTTCGTCGTACAAAAGGTGGGATCGCATTGGCTTACTGGGCTGACTATTTGTTTGATGTCATCAAGCAAATTCGGCAACGATTGCTCGACACTGTCCCTACCTCGACCGCCATAATTATCGAGACAGTCGATACCGGAAGTTAACTCTCGCTGTCCTTTTCTGATGGTTTTTCGGTCCCAGCCCAGTTCCCGCTCGGCTCGAAATTGACCGCCTTTACCCATCATCCGAACCACGCCAGCCATGAATTTTCGGCGTTCAGAGCCTTTGAGTTTCGATCTGGTTTCATTAAGAAAACACCTCATTTCCGATGATAACGGCTGGCTGTCAAATGTGTTGAAACTGTTTTTCAGATCAATCATGGATCCTCCTATCAATAGATTTCCATGTTGATCCTATGCTATTTCAATCAGCTTGTCCAGTTGTCAGACATCAAAGTGAACCATGACCATAAACATTGGGGATTTTTTTATTTCTACCTGCCTAACCCAGGATAGATGCGGTGGCAGGTTCATGAAAGTTTATCTCATCATATGCAGGATAGAGTACCAGATTACAGAAACTGAATCTGGTACGTTTCCGAGTGACAGATGTAGGGCAGGCGAACGCGCCCGAAGGGTGTAGCTCGCTGAGCCTGGCTTGCTCTATTTGGCGATAAGCTTTCGTGTGATTGCATGCGATTATGTCGCTTCCAATGTGAACATTATTCAATCCCACATCTTGTGGTCGGCCATTTTTTCCAGCAGCCTAAAAAGAACAACATAATTAAATCAGCAACATAAGTACAGGGGTATTTGTAAAACGATAATAGTCCGAAATGTTGTGATATCATGCTGTGTAATCACAACAACCGGATACGGCTGGTGGTGGAACTGACTTTTGAGCAGACACCGGAACCATCTTCAGGGTTTTCTATCGTATGCTTGAAAAGAAGTTTTTTGGGTGCTATATGTTTATTGACCCTTAACCCTTTGATTTCACACATAGACAACCCGATACTCTGAACGGAATGGAGGACTTTCAAACTCGAAAAAGGATATCCAAATGAAACCGTCAGTGATTACAGCAGTAGCATTGTTTGCTCTGTTTCTCGCGGTAAATGCCACAGCAGGTGAACTTTCCTACACTTGCGAGGTTATGAGTGTCTATGATCTTTCAGATAGTGGGATTCTGAATCTTTCCGAATATGCAGAAAGGATGCAAGGGGGATCATTCACTGTGTCACGGATTACTGGAATAATCATGGGGGAGGTTCTTTCAACCACGCGTTGCAAGTCCATTCAAGTGATCAATAAAGGCTCCAAAGAAAACTCATTCCAAACCATAGCGAACTTCGGCCAGCAGGTTCAGCTCTTAGAGATTCGGGAGTTTCAAAAAGGTCCTATCAAGCCTTTTGTCGCAATGTCTATGGGAGCTGCGGGGGTTGTGACTGGATTATGTAAGTAGGGGAGAGAGGAAAAACAAGCGCTTGCAAGTTAGTTAACCTTTTCAGAACGCGCGGGGATACGGTTGGCGTAACGGTAATCTTAGATCCGTTCCAACAATTCATCATCAACGGCAAAAGATACCATCATCAGCGACCGACCTTAACTGGCCGGTTTTCCTTTGCCGGGGGCTTTTTTATTAGCTGAAGGTTGGAAATGTGGTTGGAAAAGAAAAAGGGCTTAGAGATCGAATTTCTCTAAGCCTTTGATTTGTTTGGCTCCCCGGTTCATCCACCCAGCGAACCAAAACCATATCAGAGCTAATCCCGTGTTATTACATGTACAATAACAGGAAAAAGTTACTGCAAAAAGGCCAGAAACCAAGCATTTTCCCCGCAGATAAGGCCATAACGCAGAGAGACCGAACCAGATCCTTGCGCGAGAAACAGGGGCCAACCAACGCTGTCCTGACCGGTTTCCGGTTCGTCGAGCATCTGAATGATAATCCGCAGGCCACGTATGATGATATTGCAGCCGATGCCGGGACCACTAAGGCACGGGTATGCCAGATGATAGCCTTATGCAGGCGGCTGCCCTCCGAGATCACCGATTACTTGATGGATACCGATGATCCAGAAACGCTGAAATTTTTCACAGAACGGAGGCTCAGACCTTTGACCTTGATGGCAACCGATGATGATAAGATCACCAGATTCAAAGAGATGGTAGAAGCAATATACATAGATTGAAGCATCGTCGACTTTCCCTTGATTTTTTATCCAAAATCAGACATATTGTTACCACTTATTAACAAATGGGGGCTTTTTGTCTGCTGCTGAAATGAAAAGACATTTTATAGAACTATTTCGCAAGAACGGTGGGCAACTTCGGATGAGTGAGGCGATAGCAGAAGGCATTACGCGCTATATGCTATATTCGCTAAGAGACAAAGGCATCATCGAACAGGTGAGCAGGGGCGTTTATCGGCTTGTGGAGCTTCCTCCGATGTCCAACCCGGATCTGGTTACTGTGAGCCTTCGTTTTCCTAATGCAGTCATCTGTCTCATCTCGGCGCTGTCCTATCATAATATCACAACTCAGATTCCACACGCTGTTTCCATTGCTGTACCGAGGCAATCAAGAGTACCCTCGCTCGACTATCCTCCAGTTCAATCCCATAGATTTTCGAATGAAGCATATAACTCCGGCATCGAAAATCATAAGATTGATGGCGTGTCTGTAAAAATTTACAATCCCGAGAAAACATTGGCTGATTGCTTTAAGTTTAGGAACAAAATTGGAATGGATGTTGTCCTTGAAGCTCTTAAACTTTACAGATCCAGGCAACAGTATAATCTCGAAAGGCTGCTCGCATACGCGGAAATCTGCCGGGTTAAAAATATTATGACGCCTTATCTGGAGGCAACGATTTGACCAAGACACCGCTGAAAAATATCGCAGCATCAGTAAGACAACGTCTATTGGATAAATCAAGATCTGATATGCGGCCTTTTCAAGAGCTTGCCCAATATTATGCCATGGAACGGTTTCTATACCGGCTTTCTCTATCCAAACATTCCAAACGCTTTATCCTCAAAGGCGCTTTGATGCTTCGGATATGGAAAGCGCCTCGGATTAGACCCACCATGGACATTGATATGCTTGGAAGGACAAGCAATAAGGTGTCTGATGTTTTTTCCAATGTGATCGAGATTCTATCGATTGATGTTGATCCCGATGGCCTTTCCTTTTTACATGAGGAAATTACCGCAGAACACATTACAGATGATGCTGAATACCAGGGGATTAGAATTCGCTTTCCAGCAAAACTTGATACCATGACTCTGAACATGCAACTGGATATCGGATTCGGTGACATTATTCATCCCAACCCCGAAGAGTCGGAATTACCCTCAATTTTGGATTTTGCCGCACCACGATTGCTTTGCTACAGCCGTGAGAGTGCCATTGCTGAAAAATTTGAAGCCATGCTCAAACTCCGAGGGTTGAATAGCCGGATGAAAGATTTCTATGATATTTGGCTGCTTTCCCGCCAGTTTGGATTCGATGGGAAAACGTTATCAGAAGCCATCAGGTTGACATTGGAGCAGCGTGGAACTGAACTTCCCGACGAAATTGTTGCCTTTTCAAAGGAATTTATCGCGGCAAAAAGAAGCCAATGGAATGCTTTTAGGAAAAAGCTCGGACAAGACCATGTTCCTGCCGAGTTCGAACATATTGCTATGGCGCTCAAAGAATTTATTGAACCGATAGCATCCGCCTTGGCTTCGAGGAAGCATCCACCTTCGAGATGGTCTGCACCTGGTCCATGGGTATAGTTAGTGTCCATCCGGCATTACAACCAGTTGATATTAATAAAAAAAGCGCATTTTATGCTGGATTTTTCTCGCTTTATGTAGTATAAGGTATTTCCCCAAACACCTAAAATGACTACACAAAAAAGAAAAAGGCCTACCACAAAATGCGCAAGAAACAGCAAAAACAAATGCCTCTGATCGAACCCGCTTCCGGTCAACCTCAAGACAGAGAGTTGGAAATCATCAGCTTGCTGATTGATAACACTCCTACCATCTGTGACTATGTTCTTCAAGATCTCAACGAAGGAAAAGGAAAAAAACGCAATACCGGAGCCGAGGGTATGAGCGCGGACCAGGTTCTCCGTGCGGCAGTGGCGATGCAGCTTTACTCTTTTACGTATGAACAGTTGGCTTTTCATATCTACGATTCTCGGGCACTGCGGCGTTTTTGCCGAATTGGCTTTGCAGATAAAGGATTTGGCAAATCCGCTCTCAACGCAAACATCAAAAGAATTTCTCCGTACACATGGGAACGCATTTCAAGAGACCTTTTGGTCCACGCCAAAGACGAAAGCATCGAGAAGGGGCGAAAAGCTCGCATTGATTGTACCGTGGTTGAAAGCAATATTCATAAACCCTATGACTCAATCCAACTTTTTGACTGTGTGCGGGTATTGACCCGCCTGCTTTACAAAGTCCGTGACGATTTCGATATCAAGATTATCTTTACTGACCACCTTCGCCGTGCCAAGCGAAGAATGGTCGGCATCCAATATGCCAAAACAATGAAGCAGCGTTTCCCGTTGTATAAGGATTTGCTCAAGGTCACCCAAAAGACCATCGGCTACACCATCAAAACCGAAAAGCTTATGGGATCGCTTTGCCCAACAGATGTCCGAATGTTCGAATTGCTAAACGAGATCAAACATTACGGTGATCTGGCCAGGCAGGTCTACGATCAGACCTACCGGCGTGTCATCCAAGGCGAAAGCGTACCCGCCGACCAAAAAGTGGTCTCGATTTTCGAAGAACACACCGACGTCATCGTCAAGGACAACCGGGATACCCACTATGGCCATAAGATCTGCCTGACCGGCGGTGCTTCCAACCTGATTCTGGATTGCGTGATCCTTGAAGGCAATCCCGCCGATACGGACCTGGTAGAACAAATGCTGGATCGCCAAAAACAAATCTATGGTCGGTATCCGCTGAAAGTTGCCCTGGATGGTGGATTCGCCTCCAAGGACAATTTAACGAAAGCCAAAGGGCGAGACATCAAGGATGTCTGTTTTGCCAAAAAACGCGGATTGAAAGAGACGGATATGTGCCGGAGCAAATACGTATACAATAAGCTTCGACGGTTCCGAGCCGGCATTGAAGCAGGGATATCTTGGCTAAAGCGCAGCTTCGGTTTAACACGTTGCACATGGAAAGGGTTCCGTTCTTTCAAATGCTATGTTCTGTCATCGGTTGTTGCCGCTAATTTACTAACGATGGCCAGAAAGAAACTGGCGCCAGTCTAAAAGGCAACTTCTGGCCGACCGCTGATCAATCCGACGGATAGGTGCGCCGGAACAATGGGTTTTTTGATTGTATGCCCTTAAATAATGGGGCTTATCGCTGTAATTACTTCTCAACGAAGCCTCGGCATTCATTTTTCTTCGCTGAGAAGATAAAAATCACCCATTTCTGGATGGGAACTATTTATGGATTATAAGGAATTAATCGGAAAATATACTGTTTTATTGGAAGAGGTAGAGCGATTAAGAAAAGAAAACAGGCGCTTAAGAACCCAACTTGAGATAGCGACGTCCGAGCCTCCTGGAAATACTCCCGAAGATAAAAAAATCGTTGAAAAAACGCCTTGCGAGGAATCTGTTGCCCAAAATTTCAAATCGGTTGTAGATAATACGTCGGATTCCTCCGCTAAAATCCACCTTTTTATGTCGCTTTTTAAAGGCCGCAGTGATGTTTATGCAAAGCGATGGGAAAATAAAAAAAAAGGCATATCCGGCTATTCACCTGTTTGCCTGAATCAATGGCAGGCAGGAGTGTGCAAAAAGCCAAAAATTTCTTGCTCAAAATGTGAAAACAAAGATTATGCTGCCTTGGATGAAGATGCCATTGAAAATCATCTGAGAGGGAATATCGTTGCTGGCGTCTATCCAATGCTGCAGGATGAAACATGCCACTTCTTGGCAGTTGATTTTGACGAAGCAGACTGGCAAAACGATATTTCCGTTTTTAGAGATATTTGCATTGAACTCAGCATCCCTTTCGCTGTTGAGCGGTCGCGTTCAGGCAACGGCGCGCATGTATGGTTTTTCTTTGAGCCCTCTGTTTCCTCTGCCTTGGCACGTAAATTTGGAACGATCCTGCTTACCGCTGCCATGAACAAAAGGCATGAAATACAATTCAAGTCCTATGATCGGCTGTTTCCCAGCCAGGACACAATGCCTAAAGGGGGGTTGGGTAATTTGATTGCTTTGCCGTTACAAAAAACGGCAAGAGAAAAGTATAATAGTGAATTTATCGATGAGCATTTCCAATCCTATGAGGACCAATGGGCATTTTTATCCACAGTCCAAAAAATTTCTCACAACCGAATTGAAGAAGTTGTTTCCGAGCTTGGCGAGGGGAACGAACTGGGCGTATTGAAACAGGTTGAAGAAGAGGGTGCTGAACAACCGTGGGAAACTTCGAAAACCAAAATCGAGCTACAAAGAGATGATTTCCCGGAGCGTATCGAAATCGTCAGAGCAAATATGTTGTTCATCCCAAAGGAGGGGATCTCCCAAAAGGCGATGAATCGGCTAAAACGGTTCGCGTCCTTTAAAAACCCGATGTTTTACAAACAGCAAGCCATGCGTTTGCCGACCTATGGACATCCACGCGTCATCTCCTGTGCAGATGAAACAGAAGCGTACCTGTGTTTGCCAAGAGGATGCGAACCCGAACTGGTTTCCGAACTGGAAAAACTGGGAATCGAAATCCAGCACATCGATAAAACACATCAAGGTAGAAGGATTGATGTGGAATTCAATGGCCAACTTAGAGATGAGCAATCCTTGGCCCTCAGCCACCTGTTACAAAACGATACCGGAATTCTGTCAGGCACAACAGCATTTGGCAAAACAATTGTGGCGATTAAACTGATTGCCGAGAAAAAAGTGAATGCACTCATCTTGGTTGACAAGGTCAACCTGTTGTCTCAGTGGAAGGACAGACTGTCGGAATTTCTTGAAATAAACGAAGTGTTGCCCGAAGAACCGAAGAAGAGGGGGCGTAAGAAGAAAAAAAGCGTCATCGGGCAAATCGGTGCGGGAAAAGATACGTCAAGCGGCATTATCGATATTGCCGTGATGCAATCACTCAGCCGAAAAGGTGAGGTTAAGGAATGCGTGAAAAATTACGGGATGATCATTGCCGATGAGTGTCACCATGCATCGGCATTCACCTATGAACAAATCCTGAAAACAACCAATGCCAAATACATTTACGGATTAACCGCAACGCCAACGCGAAAAGATGGACATCATCCGATTTTGTTTATGCATTGTGGCCCCATTCGTTATCGAGACAATCCCAAAAAGCAGGCAGAGAAAAGACCGTTTGACCATTACATCGTTCCCCGTTTCACATCGTTGCGGGTCCCGCTGGGTAAAGACGAGCAAGAAGTATCCATCCAGCAATTGTACACCGAGATCGTGGAAAGCGATTTTCGGAATCAGCAGATTATTGATGATGTGCTGAACAACTATCGTCAGGGCAGGAACTGCATTGTATTAAGCCTCAGAACCGCACATGTTGAATCACTCGCCAAAAGACTGAAGGAAAAGGCTACGGACGTTTTTGCCCTGATGGGCGGAATGGGTAGAAAAGCCACTCGGGAAATCTTTCAACGCATCGCTGACATTCCTGCTGACAGAAATATCATCTTAGTGGCCACCGGTCATTTTATCGGAGAAGGCTTCGACGAACCACGTCTCGACACTCTCTTTTTGGCCATGCCGATATCATGGAAAGGTACTTTGCAGCAATATGCCGGAAGGCTTCACCGGTTGTATGAGTCAAAAAAAGAGGTTAAAATTTACGATTATGTGGATATCCAGGTAAAGATGCTGGAAAAGATGTATCAAAAACGGCTCAATGGATACGCTTCCATGGGATACAAGGCCAAAGGCGAGGAAATAGATGACTCACCTTTGGATATCATCTTTGATAAAGATAATTTTCTGCCTGTTTTCAATCAGGATATCAACACCGCAGAGAAAGAAATTTTAATTGTAAGTCCGTTCGTCAGAAAAATGCGCACGCTTCAAATGACGAAACACCTGAAAGTGGTATTGGAAAAGAATGTCCGTATATTAGTGGTTACCCGTCCTAAAGAAGATTTTAAACCGAAAGATCACGCCACCATACAACGGACATTGAACCTGTTAACAGATTGCGGAGCCGATGTCGTTTTCAAATCCAATATCCACCAGAAGTTTGCGGTTATGGATCAAAAGGTCGTGTGGTACGGTAGCATCAATCTGTTGAGCTATGGGAGTGCCCAGGAAAGCATCATGCGAATAGAAAGTGCCAATATCGCGAACGAATTGGTGAAGAGCATAGAAAGGGCATAATCTGAATAGGTGGTTCGCTGAGTGGATGAAGTGGTAACTTTTGGGTATTGTCGATTATAGGTGGATAACTATTTGATAAAAAAATAAACCCGGCCAATTTTGACCGGGTATTTTAGTTTGGCTCCCCAGCACGGACTCGAACCGCGGACCCAGTGGTTAACAGCCACTTGCTCTGCCGACTGAGCTACTGGGGATCAGAAGGTTTCCTCGGCCAGATCCAGCCGAAGAAGCGCCTTTTATAGAGAACCATGAACATATTGTCAAGGTATTTTTTTAGGAATCGATTGGTCCTTTCAGCCCTATGAGCATTAGTTGCGGCCCTTCATTTTTTTTGCAGATAAACGACCAGGCTTTTACCCATCAATGGGTTAAGCAGCCGATCCACAAACCGAGTGATCCATGGCTTTTGCATGATATCCCAGACCAGAAGGCGATGGTAAAGATTGACGATCGTTGAGTCGGCGCGTGTCGGGCCGACGAGGCATTTGAGCCACCAAAACGGGGTGTGAATACTGTGGGCGTGGTGATAGGTTTGAAAACGCGTGCCCGCACACTCCAGCAATTCGATCAACTGTTTTCTGCGGTAAATGCGAATATGACCTTGATTGGCATGGCTATAATCTTTTGAAAGCGCCCAGCAAAGACGTTCGGGCATAAAACGCGGAACGCTGACCACCAGTGGTTTACCGGGTTTGAGAACCCGAACGATTTCCCGGATTGCCGTGTGGTGATCCGGAATATGCTCCAGTACCTCACAACAGATCACCAGATCAAAGCTCGCATCGTTAAATGGCAGGTGGCAAACATCGGCGGCGGTCAGGCTCCATACGCCGCCGCCATGGGCACCCACCCGGTCATGGAAGCGAAGGCGCTGACAGGCTTCCTGCAGATCGTCAACGTTAAGATCCGCACCAATCACGTTGGTATGCTTGAGCCCATAGGCCGCCGCCGTATGGCGACCGGAACCGCAGCCCATGTCCAGGATCTGCACGCCAGGAGCGATGGACAGGCGCTTAAAGTCGACTGTAATCACGAAGCACCTCATGGTAGGAAGCCACAGTCTTCTGCGCGGCACATTCCCAGGTAAAATGCTGTAACACCCGTTCATATCCCCGTCGTCCCAGTTCGGCGGCGTATTCCGGATGATCCAGTAGGTTCGCCATGGCCCGGGCCAGGGCAAGGGCATCCCCTGGCGGCACCAACACGCCCGCATCTCCGACAACCTCGGGCAACGCACCGCCGGTGGTGCTGATTACCGGCACGCCGCAAGCCATGGCCTCGCCGGCAGGCAACCCAAAGCCCTCGTAGACCGAAGCGATCACGGCGATCGATGCACGGGCATATTGGCGGACAAACTCGTCATCGCCGATGCGGCCCAGAAAATGGATGTGCGGGCCGATGTTCAGGCGCCGGATCAGCCGGGCGATTCCCCCGTTTTCTTTGGGCGAACCAACCACCACCAGGCGGATGGCCCGATGCCGAACGAGCTCCGCCACGGCATGCAGCAGATAGTAGAGCCCCTTTAGTGGCACGTCCGAGCTCGTGGTGACGATAATGCGCCCCGGCTCCCGCTTGATTTCCGGAATGGGGAAAAACAGACTCGTATCGATGCCGTTGGGCACCACGCAGAATCGTTCCCAAGGGATTCGAAATGCATTGGCGATATCCTTGCGGGCGCAATCGGAAACGGTAATGATTCGTCTTAGGGTCCGGGAAACCCGTTTCTGCATGCCGATGAAAGAGAACCAGCGCCATTGTTTGAGCTTTTTCCAGAAGGGGCGCACGGCCCGTATGGCAATGTCGCGGTCCACGGTAATCGGATGATGGATGGTGGCGATGGTGGGAATTTGTTTGGCGATGGACCAGATGCCATAAGACAGGCTTTGATTATCGTGAACGATGTCATAGCGATGCATTCGGGTGCGTAAAAAACGCTGGGCACGGAATCCGAAGGTGAAGGGCTCGGGAAATCCCATGGTAGACACGCCTATCCATTCCATCAGGTTGACCGGATCTGCCAATTCCCATAGGAAAGGCATCCGAAACAGGTTGTCTGGATTGTATAGATCCAGGCAGGCCGGTTGGTGGAGGGGAATATCGGCATCCAGCATGGGGCTCGGTGGTCCTGAAACCACTTCCACATGATGGCCAAGATCTGCTAATGCGCGGCTTAGGTTTTTTACGTACACCCCTTGGCCACCACAGTGCGGATCGCTTCGATAACTCAACAGACAGATTTTAAGGGGCCGGTCGAAAATTGGGGTCATGGAAAAAAAATCGCTGCTCCTGATCAAAAAAAATAATAAATTTATCTTCCGATCTTGAAAGACGTCAAGCCTTTTCACGTGGTGACAGCTTTTTACGATCCAGCCTTTTATATTCTCTTTAGTTTGTAACCGACCTGCCGATATCAAAATCGTATCCGGTATGGATGCCTTTCAAGACAAGCCCTTGCCGCGCTGAGCAACGGCATTTACCCGATCAACCTAAATTAACATCTTTTATTCGGATGACAGAAACCCAAAAAGAAACCCTTTTGTTCGTTGATGATGAGGAAAGCATTCTAGAGGTCGCCTCGGAGTATTTCAACGCCAAAGGATACAATATATTGACCGCCGAGAACGGGCGGATTGCAGCCGAGATCATCGCCAAGCGAAAAATCGATTGCTGCTTTACCGACATTAATATGCCGGAAATGGACGGGTTGGAGCTGGCCGAACACATCCGTCAGGTTGATAATACCATCCCGGTGATCATCATGACCGGTTACCCATCCCTGGACAATACGATTCGCACCCTCAAAAATGGCGTCGTTGATTTTTTAATCAAACCGGTCAATCTGAATCAGCTGGAAATTTGTGTCAAACGCGTGTTGCGGGAGCGGCAGCTTTTCATTAAGAATATTTTTCTGACCAAGGAGGTGGAGGGAAAACAACGCATTGAAGACCTCAATCGGGAGTTGACCTACAAGGTCAAGGAGCTCAATACGCTAAACCGTATCATGACCGATTTTACCACGATCGGCTCCAGTTATGATCTGTTCAAGCGCGTGGTTGACCTTTCCACGGAACTGACCCATGCCGACCAGGCCTGTTTCTACGTGATCAATGAATCCATTCAGCGACCTGTGCCGGTGGCCCGATCGGTTGTCGGGAACAATGGCATCGTGGAGCGACCGCAAACCGATGAGACCAACGTCGGCCTTGGTCAGCTGATTTTAGAAAATTGTGAAGAAAATAAACCCCTTTTAATCCACAACACCAGCAATCTGCCCGACCTGCCCGAGGATATTCGGTCGTTGATGCTGGTACCGCTCAATATCCGCAACAAGGTGTTTGGTGTCTTGGCGGTGTCTGTCGTCAACGGCGATACGCGATTTTCCGAAAAAGATCTGTATTACATGTCCTTCATGACGAATAAGGCGGCTTATGCTATTGAAAATATAGCTCTTTACGAGAATATCTACGAAAATCTGTTTGCCACCTTGTATGCATTCGTAAAGGCTATTGAAGCCCGTGATCCGTATACCGAGCAGCACTCCAACCGCGTGACCCGGATTTCCATCACCTTGTGTCAAGCCATGGGCGGCAGCCAGGAGGAACAGGATATACTCAATGTCGCCGGCCAGCTTCACGACATCGGCAAGATCGGTATTCGGGATGACATCCTGCTCAAACCGGGCCGATTGACCGAAGAGGAATTCCGCATCATCAAGGAGCATCCCGTGATCGGAGCCAATATCGTGGAACGGCTGGGTTTGTGGGACCGGGAGAAACATATCATCAAGTGCCACCATGAGCGCTTCGATGGGAATGGATATCCCGATGGGTTGGCGGGTGAGAACATTCCCATGTTGGCCCGCATCCTAAGTGTCGCCGATGTATACGATGCCATCGCCTCGGATCGTGCCTACCGGTTGAAAATGGAAGAGTCAAAGATCCTTCAAATCATGTATGGTGGATCCGGTACGCAGTTCGATCCCGATGTCATCAATACGTTCAGATCGCTTTACGACAAGGGTGTACTCAAAGAAATCATTTCCACCACATCATGTCCCGGCTTCCATTTATCCGCTAGCGCATCGTCTGGTTAACCCACTTCCTGTCGATTTATCCCCCAACCTAACTGCCGCATCCGGTTGCCCGAAAACTTGCCGCCCCGCCCTTTATCATTTTCATCGAATAGTGTAAAAAGACAATCAGTTGTAAATTTCACCCCCTGATTCGCCTTGTGGCATGCGCCATTGGAATCAAGCGCGAAAGAGGAGCGACATGATCGCCTGGTCCGAACCACAGGATCTAAAGAATTGGATCTTAAAAGGTTTCAGCCTGCGTGGCACGGTTGTGTTGATGGCCATCATCGCCATTACCATTTCCGAAATTCGTTTCAGCTGGGTGGAGGCTCTCGTGGGGCGTTATCTGACCGTAACCAACAGCAGACGACCGGAATTAGGCAACGTATGGGAGCAGGGACGGTTGAAACAAGCCGCCACCCAGACCTTGGAACAGATGGTAACCAAGAAACTCACCGCGCAACGCGAGGCCCACGACGCCGCATCCCTTGGGCAACTGATTGATCGCTTGACGGAATCCCAGGGGACGATGATTTCCGCGGATCATTTCAAGATCCTTTACAGCAAACTTTCCGATGCCATCGCGCGTAACCTGTTTTCTCCAATGTTGATCTTGCGCATCAGTGCTGAAAAAAGATGGAAACGGGTTTATCTGGAACGGGAAGATAGCCAGGTAGGCATTTATCTGTTGGACCAGGGCAACAATGTGCTGAGCTATACGACCTTACCCGAGGGCCAAATCAGTGCCGTTGACAGGCAATCAGCGCGCTTTTCAGGAAACTTGGACGACCAGCCGGAATTTGCCGGTCGCATTTATCCGGCCGACCGTTTTTTCATGGCTTTGGGATCACTCGCGCCCGACGTGCAGCGGGCCGTTCTGCCCCAGCCGGGGACCATTCTGGCCGTCGAGGGAAATCCCGCCCGCGTGGGAATCAGCGATGAAGTCAATGCCGCCATGATCCGGATTGCCATTGAAATGGCCACCGTTCAGGGAACACAAATTCTGCTCGCCACCGGTCAGGAGTGGGCGGTGCGGGAGGTGCGGCAGTTACTAGAACCGCGGCTATTCAAGTCCGGTATGAACAATCGGCATTCGCGGGTTTTTCGTGGAAAGGGCGATCGATGAGGCCCATGGTTCGTATTTTTCAGGCCTTCAGTACGCTGATATACATTGCTGCGTGCCTGGCGGCGTTGGTAGCCTTGGGGCTGTTCGCATTTTTCCTGTTGACCGTGAAAGATCTTCCCCGGGTACCCGAGCCGATCGGCCGCATTAATGATACCCCGGCAACAGAAATTTTCAGTGCCGACGGCCGGTGTATCCTGACCATCGGGGGGCGTGAGACCGTGGCCTTGGAAGATGTCTCTTACGCCTTCATTCAAGCCATTCTGGCCACCGAGGATCACCATTTCTGGGAACACCGCGGCATCAACAAGTTGCGTACCGTCAAGGCCCTGTGGATTACCTTATTTGAAAAAGGACGCGTTCAGGGCGCCTCCACGATTACCCAACAGTTGGCCAAAAACCTCTTTTTCAGTTTCGAGCAAAGCTATAAACGCAAATTTCGGGAACTGTTGGTCGCGCTGCAAATCGAGGCCCAGTTCAGCAAACAGGAAATACTAGAGGCCTACGTCAATCAGATTCCTTTTGGTGTCGGCGCATACGGTGTCGGGCAGGCTGCCCGGATGTTTTTCGGTAAATCCGCCGGTGAGCTGAACCTGGCCGAGGCGTCTCTCTTGGCAGGCTTGCCCAAATCCCCTACGCATTACAATCCCTTTCGATATCCGGAGCGGGCGCGATCCCGGCAAGCGGTCGTGCTCAAAAGAATGGTCGCAACCGGCATGATCAGCCAACCAGAAGCCAATGACGCCCGTACTGAGGCGCTTGACTTGCGTCATCAGACCCGAACCTTGCGTGTGGACAGCTATTTTCTGGACGCGGTGATGAAATCCTTGGAAGACACCTACGGCCCAGAAGTCGTCTACCATGGTGGGCTGCGGGTCTACACGACATTGGATGTGGATTTGCAACAATTGGCCGAGGCGACGCTTCGGGAAGGCATCGCCACGCTGGAATCTCAGATGCCGAACGCGGGGCGCGATTGCGGCGCGATAGTGGACAACGACAATGGCCTTCAAGGGGCCCTGGTTACCGTGGACGTCAACACCGGTGCGGTCAAGGCCGTGGTGGGAGGGCGCGATTATTTCCAGACGCCATACAATCGTGCGCTGCAAAACAACCGACAACCAGGCTCCGGGTTCAAGCCGTTTTTATATTATGGCGTGTTTGAAACCCTTGACAAGACGCCGGCCGACGTCGTCGTGGACAAGCCGGTGGCCATTGCAGTGGCCGGTAAAACTCCCTGGAAACCCCGTAATTTCGAACGCGACTTTAAGGGACCGATGGTGATAAAAAAAGCCTTTTGCGAATCGGTCAACAGCGTGGCAGCCCAACTGGTCGAGGCCCTGGGGCCCGAAGCGGTGATTCGGGTCGCTAGACGTTGCGGTATTACCAGTCCCTTAAAACCGGTCTATTCAGTGGCCTTGGGGACCTTCGGCGTCAGCCCCTTGGAAATGGCCGCCGCCTATGCCACGTTTGCTTCCGGCGGCATCCACCATCCGCCGTTTTGGATTCGCCGGGTGGAAAATGTTAACGGCCAGGTATTACAGGAGCATATCATCACTGGCGAGCGGGTGCTGGATGAATCGATGACCTACCAACTCGTGGATATGATGGCCGACGTCGTCGAAACGGGAACGGGCAAAATCATTCGACGCCTGGGTTTTAGCTTGCCGGCCGCCGGCAAAACCGGGACCACCAATGGTTATCATGACGCCTGGTTCACCGGGTTCACGCCGAATCTGAGTACCTCCGTTTGGGTTGGATTCGACCGGGGGCAGGGCTTGCGTGATAACCGGGGCGTGGGCATTACCGGCGGACATGGTGCCGCGCCAATCTGGGCCAATTACATGAAAAAGGCGACCCCGGGTGCACCGCCGCAGGCCTTCACGGTTCCGGGGGACATTTATTTCAAGACGGTGAATCCTGAAAGCGGAGCACGGGGCGGGCTCTTGGCCGATGACCCGATTTCCGTGGCGCTACGGAAAGGACAATCCTGACATGGTGCAGGCCTTCAAGCACCTATCCATACGGCTGTGGGCCTCTATTCTGGTCGGTGGCCTGATCGCGTTGATCGTGTTGCCGCCGCTTGCCGGAAACGTGGGGCCGGAATTCATGATTGTGCCCGCCTTTTTCCTAATTGCTATCGCTTACTGGCTGATTGGCAGGGCTTTCACGTCCTTGGGACGCCGGCGGCTAGGGCGCCTTCTCGGTGAGGCAGCCGTTTGGGAACGCGCGGGCATGCTCCGCGAAGCCCACCAGACCCTGACCCGTGCCGAAAACACACTGCTCAGCTATTATTTCTCTCCCTTTTCCCGAAAAACACCGGCCCGTCAATTGCTGGCCCAGTCGGCCCGCTTCCGGCTTTCTCAATCCCATGGCGAATCGTCACCGGATGCGCTCGTGGATACCTACTTACGCTATTTTCCCCATGACCGGGAAGCGGCCATCAAGTGGCTGGAATGGCTACTGGCAAGAGACGATGCCTCCCAACAATCCTACGAGATCGCTTCCGGTATCGGATCCGCCAATTCTGATGATATGACCGTCCAGCGATTGCTGGCGCGGTTTTACCTTGCCGAGGGCTGCTGCGATTTCGCCGCCCTCCGGACATATCGGCAATTGGTGGATGGCGACGGCCCTATGGCCGACGACTTGCTGAACGACATGATCGACCTTTTCCTATCCCAACATCGTGCAGATTACCTGGCCTTCACGGTTTATGTGACGGGCCACGGGAGGGGACGCAAGGGCTCCCGACTGATGGCGGGTATCGCCGCCTGCTGCCGTCTGGTTCATCCCACACCATTGACCCGGCCCCTTCTGCAAAAAGCCGAAACCATCATGTCTGGTATCGATCCGTCCAAGCGACAAGCGATGGCATCGTCGTTCCTGCCGCAACCCCCAGACATCGAGATGTCGCCTTCACCGAACCATGAACAAATTGAGCGATTCTCCATCGGAGAGCTTGGGCGTCGTGTTTTCGCTGGCATGGTGGCCTTGGGGGGTCAAATTCCGTTTTGGATTCTATCGCTGGGTCGTCTGGCAAGGCGGGTGCTGGCATCGCGGCAGACCACAATGGCAATCAAATGGGGGTTCCTGGGCCTGTTCACCATTGGTGTGGGGTGGCTCTTGGTCAGCACGGCCATGCATTTGACCGATGATTTTAAGCCTGTGGAAACAGTCCCGGAACCGGTGACAGCCCTCATCGACGATCCTTTCACTCTGCAAGTCGCCGCTTTTTTACAAGAAGGCGAGGCGCTGGACTATGTGGATCAACTGAAAAAGAATGGCTTGGATGCCTACTGGAACCGGACCACCGGAAACAACAAAACTTGGTATCAAGTGCGGGTTTCCCATTTCAAAAGCAAAGACGAGGCGCGATCCATGGGCGAAATTCTTAAAACCCGGGGTCTCATTGACGATTATTATGTGGCCAATTACAAATGACCTGAGGTAGAATAATTATCGATTCCGTATCCCAGGGAGACGGTCTGCATCGGTACTTGTTTGCCACGGGTATTGATACTGATTAACTTGAATCGGCAGCAAACTCGACAATCGCTCAGATTCGGTGAAAATCACCGACGCCATCTGATCCGGGTGCCAATAAAGGAATTTGAACATGACTGTCGCCATCATGATCCGTCTGATCGATCAATGCCTCGCTCTGGATGCCCATGCAGCCCGCTTATACCAACAACTGGCCGACCACGCCGATAGCCGGGAACTAAAGACGTTCTGGATGTCCATCGCCAGCCAAAATAAATCGTACCGCCACTATTGGGAACGTCTACGGGGCTGGGCCGAAAAAGGGATGCTGAACAACCTGTTCGACAGTCCCCAACAAATTTTGGATGAACTCACTGCTCTTCATGAAAAGGTTGGCGACTTGGCAGACCACTTCGGACAGGTGAAGCAAAAGGAAAAGGCCTTTACGGTGGCCTTTAAACTTGAATTTTATTTACTTCATCCGGCATTCGAAGCCTTGGGACAATACATGGCGACCTTCAATGAAACGGTGGAAGCGGATACGGTATATAACCGTTTTGTCGGCCGCCTTTTTGAGGCACTTCAGCAGCACGATTTGGCCACCTTGGAACTGGAGCTGGTTGGTGAAGTGATCCACCGTCTGTGGAAAGAAAACCAGCGCATGGCCTTTTTAAGCAATTACGACGATCTGACCGGTATTTTCAATCGACGTGGATTGTTTAATGCCGTCTACCATCTCGCCCATTTGTCCCAGCGCAACGATAATTTCGTGGGTGTATTGATGATTGACATAGACCACTTCAAGACCATCAACGATACATTCGGTCACCCGGCTGGTGATCAGATACTCAAACAGGTCGCGACTTGCATCCGGGAAACCATCCGTGCCTCGGATGTTTTAGGGCGTTACGGGGGAGAGGAATTTCTGGTATTCCTTTCCCGCGTCGAGCCAAATGCATTGGGGCAAGTCGGGGAGAAGATCCGAAGCGCGATTGCGGAGCGATTTCACGAGACAGTGAAAGTCACCGTTAGCATCGGGATCGCTCATGGGCATGTGGGACGGGATGTTAAAGAAAGCTTGCAACAACTTATCGATAAGGCCGATGAAAAGCTTCTAACCGCCAAGGCAAGCGGTCGCAACCGAATTGAGATCTAATAGAAATTGCTTGTCACCGTGATGCAAAGTGTTTAGACTGCCTTAAACCAAGCGTTTCAAATATTGGCATAGTCGAAATGTCGTTACATCTACAAGGGGTGACGCAGATATTACCCTTAGAAGGAATAAACCATGGAAAAACAGGATGTCATCAAGATCGCCGAGGGATTGCGGCTCATCGAAGAAGGTGTGGAAACCATTCAGGGGGTAATGAAAGAAAAGAGAATCAAATCCCTGAAAGACGTGGCAGCCGAGCTGATTCCCTTTTTCAAGAAGGATGATGACTCCCTCACCGACTCTATCATCAGCCATCTGGAGTAGCACCGCGCGTCGAATCGATTTTTTCCGTTCCGCCGGGAATCTGACCGCTGGCTTCTTTCGAACCGCTTGTGCGTTAATTCGGCCCCTGCGGATCGACCATCAGCGCTGCTTGACAGTTCCGCTGCCGATACGTTGCGTCCCGCATTTATTTCGTGCCCATCCAGAAATGACCAATTCGCCCGATATCGGCCTTGCGGGAAAAATTTAATCCTCGAAATATCAACCATATGCACCCCAAGGGCATTTCCTTCGGGCACCTGTGGTTAAATTTTTCGTGCGCCTTGATCTCGACCAAATTTGCCCATTTCTGGATGGGCACTATTCAAGCCATCCACCATTCCCAACCGAAAAAAGCCGCTCTACAAAAAAAAAACTAATGTTGATGGATGAATATGCCGAAACCTACCGAGTAATGGATTCGTTTCAGCCCCGACTGAGTGCTTCTGTTCGTAAATACGGTGACGTACCGAAATTGTCGACGCGCCCGAATCGCAAGGCGTGAGTAGCGGCCAATAACCTTGGGTATTGGTGTGCCGAGCAACGCCGCGAGCCGGGATGCATCGGCCATCGAATGCCACCGTATCTATTGATAGGGGCTCCAGGGTGGGGCCAGTCAGGCGATCGATGAAAAATAACCTCTGCGCACGATGGAGATCCGAGCCATGATGTTTTTCATGTGGACTCTGCTGGTCTTGATGGCTGGTCTAATTATCTGGGGCGGCGTTCGATACCGACGCCAGTCCCGGGCATTAAAGCGTCTGCGCCACTCTTTACAGGCGGCCAATCAACAGATTTGTGAGCAAAAAACGACGCACTCCCGGAACAGCTCACAATGGGCACAGACCGAGGAACGATTGCGTGGGTATCTCCAGTTATTGGACACGCTGATCAATACCATTCCCAACCCCATTTTCATCAAGGACGACCAGGGGGTTTACCAAGGCTGCAATAATGTTTTCGCAAAAAAAATTTTGGGGCTGACTCGGGATCGCATCATCGGCAAACGCCCCCAGGAATTGACCGATCAGATCCCCGCCGAGCTGGCTGCTGTATATCAGCGTGAAGAAATCAAAATGATTCGTAAAGCCGGCTTTCACGCTTTCGAAACAGAAGTGCAGTGTGCCGACGGCAACCGGCGGGAATTTCTTTTCAGCCTGGCACCGGTGATCGATGAAAAAGGGCAAACCAGTGGCAGCGTGGCCGTTCTGTCGGATTTGACTGAAAAAAACAGCGCGCTTCGGGACCGTATGCAGAAAGAAAAACTGGAAGGCGTATTGGAAACCGCCGGGGCGGTATGTCATGAACTGAACCAGCCGTTACAGGCGCTTTCAGGATACAGCGAATTAATCGCCATGCAAACCAGTGCCGATAAGATCCTACCGTACACCCGTCAAATCATCACTCAAGTCGAACGCATGCGCGATATTACCCAAAAACTGCAGGGCATTACTCGCTACGAAGCCACGGAATATGGCGGTCAGACCAAAATCATCGACATTCACAAGGCTTCTGCCCAAGGATAACACCTGCATCCAGAATTATTCAGGGTCTTCGTGGTATTAGAGGGTATCCTTGATTTTTTCCATTTTTTCGATCAACTGGCGCATCAAGGACTGAATCTGGTCCGGGTCCAGGTTGAGCCGTATCGGATTGATATCGATCATTATTGGAAGAACTTGATCCAAGATCTCATGGTTGACAAATTAAAAGGGCTGTGGTTGAGTAATTAGTTTGAAAGGAGCCAAGCCCTTGCGATCGAACTGGCGATCCATCACCGGTGAGCAGATGCCGCCGAGTGCATCCGTTGCCAGGCAAATGGGAACAAACGCATCGCCTTGGGCCATGGCCATGGCGGCGATCCGGAAATACGGACGGCGACCGGTTGCTTGACCCACAATAACCTAAGTTCAGGGTTAATCGCTCAACTTAGGAATAAATGACCGCTTTTCCTCGAGGGAAGGACTTGATCCATGAGACAAGTACCACAGCACTCTTGCTCCATGGCCGGTATCGGCCGGTTGGTTGGCCTGCCACCCGCACGCCCCATTATCCAGACAACAACTTCCCCATCCATTTTATATCCAATCGAGTAATCTCAAATCAGGGAGGCTATTGATGGAAATTCTTACCAGTATCAAGGCCTGGCAAGAATGGCGCAATGCGATTGAACCCAATAAAAGCTTAGGAATCGTTCCCACCATGGGAGCACTCCACGCCGGGCATCAGTCATTGATCGCCCGATGCCGGCGGGAAAATGATATTTGTACGATCAGCCTTTTCGTCAACCCAACGCAATTCAATGACCAAAGCGATTTGTCCAATTACCCGAACACCTTCGAGGCGGATCGAGAATTGTGTGAAACGGAAGGCGTGGATGCAATTTTTTTTCCCGACTACGCCGAACTCTACCCCGATAATTACCGTTACCGCGTGACCGAGAACCAAGTCAGTCGGTTGCTATGCGGTGCGCATCGTCCCGGGCACTTTGATGGGGTCTTAAGCGTGGTCATGAAACTGTTGAACCTGGCCCGGGCGCAGCGGGCGTATTTCGGGGAGAAGGATTGGCAGCAACTCCAGCTGGTCAAGGGGATGGTGGACGCATTTTTCATGCCGGTAACCATCGTGGCCTGTCCCACGGTTCGCGAGGGTGATCAGCTGGCCTTGAGTTCGCGAAATCTTCGTCTGACCCAAAAACATCGCCGAAAGGCCGCCGGATTTCCACGGTTGCTGGCAAAAAAGACCTCCGCCGAGGAGGTGGTCCGATTGCTCGAAGCCGATGGATTCGAGGTGGATTACGTCCAGGATTTCGAAGGCCGGCGTTGTGCGGCGATTACGTGTGGCGGCGTGCGGCTGATCGACAACCTACCCGTGGGCCAGGGAGACGGGTGATGGTCCTGTGTCTTCACATCGGTAACACCCATGTTGTCGGTGGGGTCTTCGACGCGCAGGATCTAAAATTCAAATTCCGCCGGACGTCGCATGCCCGAATTTCCGCTGATGAGTATGGCCTTTTTCTCCGAGGTGTCCTGCTGGCCAACGATATGTCAATCAATGCCGTTACCCGGGTGGCCATGAGCTCGGTCTTGCCGGAAGCCACCCATGCCCTGGGCAGTGCCTGTAGACAGTATTTTGGCGTGGACCCGTTTATCATTCGGGCCGGTGTGCGTACGGGCTTGAAGATCCGTTATCGTAACCCTCTGGAGGTGGGGGCAGACCGTATCGCCAATGCCATCGCCGCCGTTCATTACTATCCCGACCGTGAGCTAGTGGTGGCCAATTTTGGCACGGCCACAACGTTTTGCGCCATTGGCGTCGATAAAACCTATCTTGGCGGGGTGATCCTGCCAGGGCTACGAATTTCTTTAGAATCCCTGGCCACGCGAGCGGCCAGGCTGTCCAGTGTGGAAATTGCCGCTGTGGATAGTGTTATCGGACGTTCCACAGCCGAAAGCATGCAATCGGGCCTCTATTACGGTCAGATCGGCATGGCACGAGAGATCATCGGCCGTATCCGCAGGGAGGCTTTTGGCGATCGCCGGCCGCTGGTGGTTGGCACCGGTGAATTTGCCGGACTGTTCGATCCGACTGGTTTGTTGGATGTGTGTCATCCGCACTTGGTGCTCGAGGGGCTATTATTGGCCAACCAGATGAACGCCTAACGGACAATTAATGGTCTTGGCAAAAACCGATCGACACAGAAGATTGGCGGCATGGGTGAATTCTCGCATGAAGGTCAATTATTGTGGTATTGAAAGAAAAAATCATCGAAGGAGCAGGTGGGTGAATGATCCGGTAAACAAGTTGCGATATACGCGATTGTTCACCTGCTGGCGGAAGAAACCCGCGCGCTTTCCCTTACCCAACACCTCAGATTTGCTATTGTAATTTATAAAGTAAACGTTGGAATCCGTTCTTCAATCCCAGCAAAGGATTTGCTGGTCATGTGATTTTAACCAGCCAAACGCTTCTGGTTAATGATATTTGGTGCGATTTGATTGAAGACGAACGCGCAACCTGTTTCTCCATTAAATCCCCAAGAAAACGCCTATCGGCAGTGATTTGAGCACTTCTTAGACTATTCAAGACAGGGCCTTCATACCAATTTTTCAGCGTCCCCAGAAACGCATCAATAAAAGAAATGTAACCGGCCACCGACTCCTCTAAACGTCACGGGATCAAGCAAATCGGAAAGGCTTTTTTTCTCAAGTGAACCCCAAACGATACCGATACAAAATGCTACATAAATTGTGTTGATAACGTTCTTTGATCCAAGCCGGCCCTATTTGATCTTATCTTTTAAATTTCTGGAAGGATAAATCCATGAAGTGGAATCTGAAAAACAAGTTTTTGGTACCGATGGTCGTGCTCATTGTGCTGGGCATGGGAATATCGTCTGTGATTTCCTATTTTAAAGCCCGTAATGCATTGAAAGAAGCCATTGTCCAGGACGTCCATCATATCGCCGACTCAACCTCGGACATGATGGTTAGCTGGATTCAGGACCGCAAACTGGATATCAAAAATTGGAGCAAGCAGGAAATTTTCCGCAAAGCGACCAAAGATAGCATCGTGGGTAAAGCAGCCCGCAAATCGGCCAATCAGTGGCTGTCCGAAATGAAAACGGAGTACCGGTATTATGAAAACATCAATATTGCCGGGACCGATGGCGTTCTTATCGCCAGTGCGAATCCAAACATCATCGGCAAGGTCAACGTCAAGGAACGCGACTATTTCCAGGCGGCCATGAAAGGCGAGCTTGCCGTTTCAAATGTCGTTTCCAGCAAGGTTACCGGTAAACCGGTATTCGTCATCGCCAGCCCCGTCATGGAGCAGGGCCGGAACGGCGGCGTTCTTTTCGGTGTCATTGATTTGGCTTCCTTCAGTGACAAATTCATCGACCCCGTGAAGATCGGGAAAAACGGTTATGCCTACATCTACGATCAACGCGGTTTCGTCATCGCTCATCCCAAAAACAAGGAACTGATCCTTAAACTGAACATGAACGACCTCTCTTTCGGCAAGGAGATGGTAGCCATGGGATCCGGGGTAAAGGAATATGAATGGAAGGGTGTCGTAAAAACGGTTGCCTTTAAAAAAGACGAACTTTTGGGCTGGAGCGTGGGGGCCGGGGCAGACAACGCCGATCTCCTGGCGCCGGTGAAGAGCCTGGCAACCGTCAATCTCAGTGTGGCGTTGGTTATCGTTGTTGCCGCCGTGCTGATCATTCTTTTGCTGGTCGGCAAGACTATCCGACCCATCAACAAGGCTGTTGATCGATTGAAGGACATCGCCAACGGAGAAGGTGACCTGACCCAGCGGCTGGAGGTGACCACCAAGGATGAGATGGGTGAGATGGCGACTTGGCTCAACACCTTTTTGCAGAACCTGCAAAGCATGATCAAAGATATCTCCACCAACGCGGCGACCCTGTCCAATGCTTCCGCCGAACTGACCTCCATATCCCAGCAAATGTCCTCGGATGCCGATGAGGCCTCAGGAAAATCCAATACAGTCGCCTCTGCCGCCGAAGAGATGAGTGCCAATGTCAATTCGGTGGCTGCGGTCATGGAGCAGGCCGCCACGAACTTGAATATGGTGGCCACGGCCACGGAGCAGATGACTGCCAGTGTGGCGGAGATCGCCCAAAATTCCGAGAAGGCCAGAGACGTTACCGGTCAGGCTGTCTCCAGGGCCCAAGGGATTTCACAAAAAGTCGACGCGCTGGGCAACGCCGCCCAGGCGATCGGTAAGGTCACCGAGGTGATCACCGAAATATCCGAGCAGACCAATTTGCTGGCCTTGAACGCAACCATCGAAGCGGCGCGTGCCGGTGAAGCGGGAAAGGGGTTTGCCGTGGTGGCCAATGAAATCAAAGAGTTGGCCAAACAGACCTCTGAGGCGACCATGGAAATCAAGAAACAAATTGAAGAGGTGCAAGACGCGACCCAGGAAACGGTCATTGATATCAATGAGATTTCCAATATTATCGGTAGTGTCGATGAGATTGTAAGTACCATTGCCACGGCTGTGGAAGAACAATCGGTGACCACAAGGGAAATCTCTGGTAACATTGCTCAGGCTTCATCGGGCATTCAGGAGGTCAATGTCAATGTGGCCCAAAGTTCGGAAGCCACCGCATCCATTACCCAGGAGATCTCCGAAGTCAATCAATTCTCCAATGAAATCACAAACAGCAGTTCACAGGTCAAAAGCAGTGCCGAAAATCTGTCCGGCCTGGCTGAGAAAATTAATTCAATGGTTGGCCAATTCAAAGTGTAAGCGTGGCCGACAGGAATCCCCGGCTACCCCTTGAATGAAAAGGCTCCTGCATTAGATGCAGGAGCCTTTTTGAATTCATAGGTTGGCACCGGTGAATTTGCCGGACTGTTCGATCCGACTGGTTTGTTGGATGTGTGTCATCCGCACTTGGTGCTCGAGGGGCTATTATTGGCCAACCAGATGAACGCCTAATGGGCATCCCCTATTGATCGAAGCATTCACGATTCAGACAATTGGGCGGTATGCGGCCGCGCAAACCGGTCAATAGGTTTCGGACCGCCAGTTCGGCCATGCGGGTACGGGTTTCTATGGTGGCACTGCCTACATGTGGTAACAATACGGCGTTATCGCAGGCAATCAGACCCGGCGTCAGCCTCGGTTCATTTTCGTAAACATCCAGGCCGGTGCCGCGAATCCATCCCCCGCGCAAGGCTTTCACCAGGGCGGTTTCATCGACCACCGGTCCCCGGGAGGTGTTTATCAGGATGGCCGATGACTTCATCAGGCGTAGTTGTTTGGCTCCCACGAGATGGTGGGTTTGTGGTGTCAAGGGGACATGCAGGGTCACGACATCGGATTGTTGCAGCAGACATTCCAAATCCGCGAAACGGGCGCCTATCAAGGCTTCTTCGCCGACTGAAAGCCGGGACCGGCTGGCATAGATGATGGGCATGTCGAAGCCGGCAGCCCGTTTGGCCACTGCCTTACCGATGCGCCCCATGCCAATAATCCCCAGCGTTTTCCCCGAAATATCCTGCCCTAGAAAATGGAACGGGACGAAGTGCTTGAACTGGCCCCGGCGTACCTGTCTGTCTCCTTCCACAACCCGGCGGGCAACGGCCAGCATCAACGCAAAGGACACGTCGGCCGTCGAAGCGGTCAACACGCCGGGAGTGTTGGTTACGGCAATCTTTCTGTGCGTGGCCGCTGTCACGTCGATATTGTCATAGCCCACGGCACAATTGGCGACGATGGTAAGATTGGGTGCCTGATCGAGGAGTTCCTCATCCACGCGATCGGTCAGCATGGTCAGAATGCCGTGTTTGTCGGCAACGGCGGCCAAAAATCGCTCTCGGTCCATGGGACGGTTGGCGGCGTTGACCTCCACCGTATGGTCGGCCCGAATGGAATCCAAGATATGATCCGGCAGATTTCCCGTCACCAGTACGTTCATGGTCGGCTCCTTAAATCATTAGCGCCAATGCGGATCATTGCAACAAATGACATTGATCAATGGTGATATCTTGTCTTTAAATAACAGAATGATCCGTGAAGGCCTGGATTAGCAATCACTGGGCTTGGCGACAACCGCTCGACAGAGAAGATTGGCGGCATGGGTGAACTCTCGCATGAAGGTCAATGGTGGTGGTGTTGAAATAAAAAGCCATCGAAGGAGCAGGTGGGTGAATGATCCGGTAAACAAATTGCGATACACGCGGTTGTTCACCTGCTGGCGGAATACACCCGCGCGCTTTCCTTCACCCAAAACTTCAGATACCTTACTATAGTAGTTTATAAAGTAAACGTAGGAATCCGTCTTGTAGAAATGTTGATTCAATTTGATGTCATTCAGGAAGAGGGTTAAAAATTCGGGGTTGGTGAAAAAAATTAGAAAGTGATTCCAGATCAGGCGTTTGAGCTTGGTTATGGGGTCTTCTATCTGAAAAGTAGTGTCCAGTTCGATTTTGAATTTTTCAAATCGTTCCTTGGCAATGGAAAGCAGCAGGTCCTGTTTGTTCACGAAATATTCATAGATGGTACCCTCGGCAACATTGGCTTCGTTACCGATTTCCAGCATCGTTGCCCCGTTAAATCCTTTTTTGGAAAAAATGGCGGCTGCCGCATTGAGGACGGCAGCGGCCTTGTCATCTTTTTTAGGGGGGGGGGTGTCGACGGGCTTATTTTCAACCATGGCCAATACCAACGCCATGATGTCGTCAAAATCAGGTAGGGTTGCCGTCAGTTCTCTCGCCGCCAAACACGAGAGAGATTCTTCATCCAACAGTCCAAAGATCATGTCGCGAGTAACGGCGATATTCAGATCGCTGCAAAACGAGCCGTCGGCGACGCCTTCTTTGAGGATGTTCGTCAACACACCCGCGTAGCTTTTCAAAGAATTGTAGCTTGGATGACTGTAAAAATTCTTGTTGGACCGGCATTCCAGTAGCAGCTTTTTTACTGTGCGTTCATTCCCTTGGTTATAGTCATTGGAGTGAAGGTGATACCATATCATTTTACCCAGTTTTGCCGAGGCCCCGATGATTCCCTGGAATTGAAATTGAATGGCCTCTATGGATGATTTTACATGGGCGTCCAATGCGCAAAACAAAAGATCTTCCTTGTTTTTAAAATAATGGTAGATAATCGAATCCACCACCCCGGCTTTACTGGCAATTTCAGTGATCGTTGCTTTCTGCAGCCCCTTATCAGCGATGATTTCACTGGCCGCGCGAAGAATTTTTTCTTGTTTGTTATTTTCTGCCACCCCATTCTCCTTAACCCATGCAAAGGAAAGGAATCACCGATGATATGCGAATAAAATTGACGAATGATATCTAAACATATCCTCGATAACTAATTTTAATCGAGCCGTATTCAATATGTGGACCCTCATCACAGCCCCCTTCATAAAACAAATATATCATTCATGGTTCGCTTGTTCAACAATTTTAGTTGTAGTGTTAAAGGTTAACAGTGTTTACGGTGGTTTTGGGTAGTTGTTAGACTGGTCTTGTATTTATAGATTGGTATAGAATTGAACTCGAATATCATGCTGATCACGAATCCTCAACAAAGATTAAAATTAGATATCAGATGGTTGTTCGGTTGCTGACGGGCTGTTGCCGACGGCGATGAAAAAACAAATCGTAATCGCTCACAGAACACCATATCTGCTTTGTTTTCAGGCACTTGAAGTTTGCCTAAATCGTCGGCGTACCCGTTGCCGTACATCTGCGGTACCCTGTAAACGCTTACCGGGCAGTGGTTTTCAACTTTTTGCTCATTTCAACCCCTTGAACATAGTCATCAAATCCATCGGTGTTGCGGTTGATCGTCATGAACCGGGCGCTGCCGGCGGACCGACAATAAAAATGTTGACAAGGGTTATGGAACAATATTAAATTGAATAAGCCTCAAAAAAAATATAAAAATTATAATAATCAACAAGCAAAAGTGCCCTTTGATAATCGGTAAGGCTATTGGTTGATTTTTTAATAATTAAAAAAAAATAGAAATAACGGTGAATTAAATCTATTCATGTCGAATTTAGAGCCTGCTGAAGGCGGGTATTCCGCTATTTTCTAATATTATTAAGCCTCATTGATATAGATATATGAAAGCATATTCCCAAACATCTCACTCAGGAACGATACATGCGGAGACGTTCTTCAGGAAACTCCCGGCGCTGGCCATTGCGGAAGATGAGCAATCGGTCGATCGCTTCGCCTATGAATTGTTGAATATGCTGATGAAAGGCGTGAATGCGGATATTGGACAACTCAGCCTGCTGCCAGTCGGCGGACGTGTCGAGAAAGTCTGTATCGTCAAGGACGGGCGCCCGTGGCTGAAAGAAGGCATGAATCTGCATCTCTTCAATCCCAGCAAAGGCTTTGCCGGCCATGTGATTTCAACCGGCCAAACGCTTCTGGTGGATGATATTTGGGACGATTTGATCGAAGACGAACGTAACCCGTTTCTTGAAATTTTTTCCTGCATGGATTCGCGCTATGTCGAAGAAATCAAAAGACCCGTGGCCAGTACGCTGTTTTTGCCGATCAAGCGTGGCAATGAAATTTTTTGTGTGATCGAACTGGGACGGTATCGATCCAAGCCGTCTTTCACCACGGCGGAACAGAAGCCACTGGATGTGTTTGTCCTCCAATACGGTACGCTGATCATTAACCATATTATCGATACAAAAAATCGAATTGCCCTCAACACCGTTTACAACAAGCTAAATCTAATGTCTCGTTTCATTGCATCAAACGCAAAAGTGGACTATGCCGACGCGGTGACCGTATACCAAACCCTTTCCGCAGCGGATTTGGGGTTTGCCTTTTTTAGAAGAGGGTCGGGGTATGAAAGCCACGCCTTGCGTATTGTCGCATGGCAGGGGGAAGCGTTGATGGATATATATTTTCCGGAGTTCATCCCCTCCAATGACAGCATCCTGTGCGACCAGTCAGAGATTTCCTATCCCATCGAAGGCGACAGCTCCTCTCATCGCCTCAAGCGTTTTCGTAAAAGAATCGACAGCAACCTTGTCATTAAAAAGAAAGAAAAACAATTCTTATTGGAAGTCATCGACAAAATCCAATCGTACGTCGTTTACCCACTGCATATGCTGGATCAGGATCTGGGGGCCGTGCACCTGGCTTCATCGCGAAAGGATTTCTGTCGTTTTTTACAGATGAGCCCTTTTCTTTCGCTATATAATTCCTTGCTTAAATCCTTTCTGTTAAATGAACGTGTCGCTGAACACCTTTCCGAAATCAGTATGAGGATTCATAATCCCGGGTTTTATTGCCTGGCCGGTCTGAAGTCCGGTTTACTCAAGGAAAATCCGAAGCTGCTTAATCATCCCCTTGTATATGGCGGGATCAACGGCCTCGAAGAACTATTGGCGGATCTTCATGAGAAAGGCAAAATATTAAAAAGCCGCAATCGGGACATTCAACTGAAGCGATGGCTGCAAGCCTATGTCAATCAGAAGACCGTTCAGCATACCAATATCAATATCAATCTGGACATAAAGGGCAATGTGGCGGACCATTTATCGGTAAGAGCGAACTATGAGCAGTTGGAAACCATTTTTGATAATCTGTTCGCCAATAGCCAAAGAGCCATCAATGAAGCCCATACCCAGGGCTCCATACAGACCGGATGGATAAACATTAACCTGTCACTGCGAAAAGACAAGCTGGTCATCCTGTTCAAAGATAATGGACGCCCCTACAAAACAGTCAGCGGACGAGGTACGCCACAAATTAAATCGATCATGAAAGAACTTGGCGGCAGTTTCCGAAGATATCAGGAGCCTTTTCGTGTCTATCTGACATTCCCTAAAAAAACTAATCAACGGCAAGGAGGAGGCGTGGCATGAAGATTAAAGTTTTGTTTTTAGATGACATTTTTAGTGACCTGTTTCGCAGTAAAGTGGATCCGGAACAATTGATTTTTGACGATACCTGGTCCGAATCGCTGGAAAAAGAGCTTGTCCACAAAAAAGTCAGCGGGATTGATTTTGAGATTGTGAAAAGTGGTGACATCGCTAACTGGAAACAGTTGGTTGAAACCGAAACGCCGGATGTGGTCCTATTGGACGTTTACTGGCATGAACACGCCAGAGAAAAATGGGGAGATGTACGTCGGGCGGCAGATATCAGTCTGGAGACATTGAAGGAAATCCGCCACGCGTATCACGATCTTCCGGTCATTCAATACACCCTCAAGCCCAACAAGGAAATCATGGATAAATCCTATGCCGCCGGTGCTACCTTTTTCCTTGAAAAAGTTCCCTTGGCGATTGCCGAAGTGCATTGCGCACTGAAGTATATCATGATCTATCTGCTGCGCGATCAAAAATAGCGCTGGTTCAGGAAATTTAAAACATCGGTTTGTATTGATAATGTCTTGCTTTATTCATAACCGGGAGAAGAAAAGGAGTTGGAGATCATGAACAAAAATCCTGGTCGCTGAGTGCATTGACGCGCACGCTTGTGAATACCGAACAAACCGATACCAAGGTTACCCCCGGGTCAGAGTTTGTCGTCGAATACGGACTGGGCAAGCAGATTCCAATCAATGATAAATTGTTGATCCGTTCTGGGATCGCCGGCTGTGCCTATTGGCAGTTTGAAGATGATAGTGACGATGGACCCGGGACAGTGGCGGATGAACGCAAAGAGAGCTTTGCCCTGGGAGCGCAAATGAACTTTTTCTGGCTGCCCCCGACGTTATTCCAGTTGAATTTAAGGGCGCTTCTTGAATTCGGTGCTAAAAATACGGTTCAGGGCTCTCAGGTTGTTCTCACCCTGACAAAATCGTGGTAGGTCATTTTTCTAAGCTACCAGCTATTTCAATAAAGTCTTTGAAACCAATCGCTTTATTGGAGGCAAAACTTAAATCCGAATAAGCCCGACAAATTGGCCAAGGAGACTTTCTAAAGGGTATCAGTGGTTTAAGTTTTGCCTCCGCCGTGATTTTAGGTTTAAACCTTTTTATTGTGCGGGCTTGTTAAAAAGATTGTCTGAAGTCCTTCTGCAATTCATAAAATTGCCGGAACGCTCAACAACGCTGCAGGGTTGGGTCCCGGCAATTGATGGTTTTTCATCAGACAGTATTTCCCCTAAAGCGTTGAGGTGCATATTGCCAGAAAACAAGTTCAAAATTCTGTTGGCCACGGATTTGTCCCAAGACTGTCGGAATGCTTATACGCATGCGGTTAATTTGGCCTCGACATGCAACGGTCAGATCACCCTTTTGCATGTGATCGATCCGAATCCGATTTCAATGCTCTTGGAAAAGCGGATCAATAGTGTATTAGGCGAAGGAACCTACCACGACATCATGCAAACCTGGGAAAATGATGCGCGTTCCGTACTGATCGGCAAACGCAAAGAAATAGATATTATCAGAGAGGCATTGTCCAAGTTCAGGGCCGCGCTATCCAAATTTACCCCGGTTCACGACGCTTCCCATTCGAATGCGCCGCTGCCTGACGACAAGATTTGCGTTAAAAAAGGAGATGTTGTCGAAGAGATAATCGCAGTAGCCAAGGAAGAGCAGAGTGGACAGATCATCCTCGCCGCACATTCCAAGGCGTCCGATGAGGCTTTCGTATCGCGAACCATTCAAGGCGTACTGCATCTCGCCCGCGTTCCCGTTACGGTTGTCCCACCGGTAAAAATATAAAGGCAGCGATGAAAAATATGACATTTTTGTTTAACTAGTGTCCGTCCAGAGATAGGAAAATTGGGTCGAGATCAAGGCGCACGAAAAATTTTACCGGAGGCATATGGTTGATATTACGAGGATAAAATTTTTCGCGCAACGCCGATATCGAGCAAATTGGCCATTTCCGGATAGGCACTAAAGAAGGATTGGTGCGTTTTCAATGTTCTAAGAAAGGAAACCCTCATGACGATCGCCCATTGCCATTTAAGATGCCGTCTGTTGCCGCTTGTGTTTGCCTTACTGTTGCAAGGGGTGCTTTTATTGCCAGCCATGGCCGCGGATAACCGACAACTAAGATTTACCACCTACAACCCCCCGAGGGGCATGGAAGGCCAGATGGCCACGTGGCTGGCCGATGAGGCGAAAAAACGCAGCAACGGTCAAATTGACATACAGGTCTATTTTGGCGGCTCTTTGCTCAATGCCCGGGAAACGTTAAATGGCGTCAAAGCCGGGCTTGCCGATTTAGGATTTCTGTTCGTGCCCTATTATCCCAAGGAACTTTCCGCATGGACGGTCGCAGAGCCGTTTATCATCGGACCGGTGGCGCCAGAAAAGCGGGCCGCGTTTTTTTGGGAACTCTATGACGGGTCACCGGAATTGGAACATGTGCTTTCCCAGTGGAACCAGAAACTGGTTTCCATTCACGTCTTTGGTCAACATAGCGTTGGTAGCCCCAAGCCGATAAAAAGCCTCGCGGATTTGAAAGGCCTTCGCGTGCGCTGCGCCGGCGGTTACGATGCCTTGCATATGTCTGCTTTGGGTGCGCAGATTGTTTTTTTCAAAGGTGCCGAAGTGTATTCCGCCATGCAAAAAGGGGCCATCGACGCCAACTATACGCCAATCACCTCCTACTATAAGTACAAACTCTATGAAATTGGAGATAATCATCATCTTTTGTCCATACCGCAATTTACCGGCGCTGCGGGTCTGATAACGATCAATCAGCACAGCTTCGACAAACTTTCGGCCGATCAACAGCAAATTTTGCTTGAAACCGGCCGAACCTACAGCGCAGTGGAAAGCTCCATGATCGTCGGATTGGAAAAAGAATACGCCGCGAAAATGACCAACGCCGGTCTTTCGTTAATTAATGTTCCGAAGGACCAGGTGCTGGCATGGGCCAAAGACTGTAGAGAAGAAAGCAAAGCGAAATGGCTCGAAAAAACTCAAGGCAAAGGCGGTGGTAAGGATTTTCTGGCGAAAGCGGAAGCCTTGCTAAAAAAATATCAGGATTAAATCATGAGTGGTATGAGAAAAATTATTGATTCCCTTGGTACGATTGGCGGTCTGGCTATCGCTGCAATGATGCTGCTGATACTGGCCGAAGTGATGAGCCGCCTTTTTTTGAATCGTTCCATCGAGGGGGCGATCGAGATCGTGGGCATATTTCTTTCCCTTTCCGTATTCATGGGGTTGGCGCCTTGCGAGCAAACCAACCATCACGTCCGTGTCGAACTCCTGCGCATGCGGATGAACCGGCAGATACGGTTTTATATGGATGGTGTGAGCTATGTGCTGGCCATAGCGATCGTCCTGGTAACGACATGGCAGGTCGGCCTCAATGCCTATAGTTCTTTTTTAACCCGAGAGGTTCTGCCCGGGGCAAATCTTGAAGTGCCGGTATATCCGGCTAAGATCGGTGCGTTTATCGGATTTCTTGCCTTTGGTATCCAACTGATCGTAAATCTAATCAAGCTATATAAGCGTCAGCATATTCATTGTTGATTGTACAAGAGGTTTTTGCATGGATCCTACGACAACGGGAATTATTGGAATCATTTTCCTGTTCGCAATGATCCTTACGGGGCTGCATGTCGGCCTGGTCCTTTTCCTGGTCGGTGGAATCGGGTTGGTCGTTCTTTCCGGATTGGGTGGTGGAATGATGGTGTTGGGCTCGACGCCTTTTGCAACCGCTTCCGCCTACGATTTGAGCCCGCTTCCTCTGTTTTTGCTCATGGGCGCATTTGCCACCAGCGGCGGTCTGGGGTCGATTGCCTTCGACGCCATTAACAAGTGGGTTGGCCGCCTGAACGGTGGGTTGGCTATCGCCAGTACCTTTGGATCTGCATTCTTTGGCCTGGCCTGCGGATCCTCCCTGGCGGCCTCCGGCGTGATGACCAAAGCCGCGCTTCCTGAAATGCTATCCCGGAATTATGATCGTCGCCTGGCCATTGGCTGCATTGCCTCTGCCGGAACATTTTCGACAATGATCCCTCCCAGTGGATTGTTGATTATCTATGCCATTTTTACCGACGAGTCCATTGGTCAATTGTTCATGGCCGGGGTTATCCCCGGTATCATTACCGCTTTCGTGTATGCAGCGTTCATTTTTGTGCGGGTGTACCTGAACCCGTCGCTGGCCCCCAAAACGAACATTTCGGTTGACTGGCCGGCAAGATTAAAATCCCTGATTACCATTTGGCCGATCTTGGTGTTGGCATGGTTGGTATTGGGAGGCATTTTCGCCGGATGGTTTACCGCCACCGAAGCCGGCGGTATCGGCGCCGCCGGTGCGCTGGCCATTGTATTGTTGCTCAGAGGCTGGAACCAAAAGGACATCACGCATGCCCTGATCGATTGCATGCGTTCCAACGGAATGATTTTTCTGATCATCATCGGGGCCATCATATTCGGGCGTTTTCTGAGTGTGACCCAGATTCCGGTCAACCTGTCCCTTTTTCTCAGCCGGATGTCACTGCCGCCATTTGCCATTATGCTCGGCATCCTGCTGATGTATTTCGTATTGGGCATGTTCCTGGATGCGGTGGCCATCTTTGCCATCACCCTGCCGGTTATTTTTCCATTGGTGATCGACAACGGTTTCAATCCCGTCTGGTTTGCCATCGTCATGATCAAAGTCACCGAGATCGGCTTGGTTACCCCGCCGTTGGGCATGAATGTCTACGTATGTGTCAGTGCCTCCGAAGGGGAAATTTCCCTTGCCGATGCCTTTCGAGGAATTGCGCCTTTCATTATCTGCGATCTGATTGTGCTGGCCTTTCTTTTGATCTTCCCGCAAGTCGTATTGTGGTTACCGGGGTTGATGTTTGGCCATTGACCGCAACAATACCATCTCGAAGACATAAGTCCGATCAGTTCCAAGGTAACCAGTGAAATCAGCGAAGAGATTAAAGATGTTGATCAGGCCGCGTTGGCCATTTCAAAAAGCAGTTCGACGGTCAAGGACAGTGCCGCGGACTTGGCGGAGATTGCCGAATTGCTGAAAGGTCTGGTGGAACGGTTTAAGATCCAATAACACTTTTTCAAAAAAATGAGAAGTATTGAACCTGCCGACGATCTGCTTATCCACAGTTCGCCATCCTGCTTAATAAGACCAACCGGAGAACCACTTTTCCACACTTCCCGGTTTGTGGCCGATGTATGTGCCCACATGGTTACCATTAGGGTACCCATCGCCATTGGCTCAATGGGGCACACATCAACGAGGCGACACGGTGTTTCGTCCCCATAAGACGTGTTTCCCATAAACCCAGATGCGTCAAGATTTTTATGATGATTGGGCCGTCCTAAAACATCAACCTTCATTTCATTAAAGGAAAATTGGAATTCCTGAATGAAACGCCGATGGTTAGGATCGGCCCATTCTACGTCTGACGAATCTGTTTACTATTTCGATTTTGTGATTAAAATTCATAGAATAAATAAAATTTGTTTATTCGAACCTATATGGCGCCTGAAAATCGTACCGACTCAATGCGCTTTGTGCCGATAGATTGCCGTGAACCCGTCCTTCCTTCGCGTTGATGGAGGTGAAAATGAAACACTCAATATCCCGACAAACTGGCTTATTCTTATTACTGTTTGGTCTCCTTTTTAGCTATCACGATCAGGCTTTCGGAGGAGGGCCGTTCGATGACGATGATGGTGACGGCATCATAAATAAAGATGATAACTGTCCCTCTCGGTATAACATCGATCAACAAAATTCTGATACAGACGGTTATGGTGATGCATGTGATAACTGTACCAACGTATACAACCCCAATCAGGCAGATGCGGATGGCGACAATATCGGCAATGTTTGTGACGATACGCCGGGAACCAACGACCTGGATGCTGATGGGCTCATCAACAGTCTCGACAACTGCCCAATTCACGAAAACCCTGATCAGGAAGATTTTGATCGTGACAATATTGGAGACATTTGTGATACCGATCTGGTCATTTCCCGAATCATTTCGCATAACGATCCTGTTGATTATTTTACCCCCCAAAACGGCAACATCATTCCCCCATCCTATTTTGGCAATAATGGAGAGATAAAGGTATTTGTTACGGGGCTACACAGTAACATCATAAATTTGATCACCGGAAACCCAGGTTCGTTGCCCATCGACAAATCTCCAGTAGATTTTTCCTATTCCGTCAACGGTGGTACGCCCATTGCTCTGGCGACTCTGGAACCGCACCCTGTAACCGGACTACCCGTACTTACCTATACTGACCCGTATCCTGTCGTTATCCCACAGCAAAACAGTGCAAACGCAGAATCCGGAGATAGTGTTATCCAACTGGGATTGGCCGTCTATGAGCAGTCTGCTGCAACCGGTTATGCTCAAAAACTGGTGGATCTTTCCTCGATTTCGCTGGTAGACGGCCGCGACATCGAGTGGGAGGCAAACCAAGCCATAAGCGACAAGCCGATGACGATTCAGGTGAGTCCGGCCGGATTCGACAAGCTTGAAGAAACACTGCTATCGTCACAGCTGTTTCCCTCCGCCGGGGATTTCAGTGAAGCGTTGACCGCCGACATCCCTCAGGTGCAATTCGTACAATCCTTGTCTACCGGCGAGCCGATCTGTCTCCCGCTGAACGATCTTCCCCAATTCAAGAAAACCGCCACCTGGAGAGAGGTATACGCTGAAGCGGTAGCGCTGTGGGGAGCTTACGTTGCAGCGGAGGAAACCATTTGCTCTGACGCAAACCAAGCGCTCATGTGCGCTGGGACCGCTGTGGCCTTAGGGACGGGAATTTTTACCGCTGGGGTAACGGCGATTGCCGCACAACCCGCGGCCTTGCAGTGTTTTGCCTGCAGGGCACTGGAAAAACAGTGTGTGAAAGAGGATTTTCCAAAGGCAAAAGATTTTGAGGTCTGTTTTGATCGACTCGAAGGACAAATGGTTTCTCAGCGGGTGGAAGATATGTCCAGTGTTGATATCTCCATACCAACCAGTCTACCAAACCGGTTGAATGTGGATCTAGAATTTGATTCATTGAACACCGGTGTCGACATTCAGCTGGCCGGATTTTTCATCCAATACAAGGGGGGGGCGGAAAACTGTACGTTGCGGCCAACAGCCGAAGTGCCGGAGGCAGAGATCCTGGGCTATCCCGAGTTGGTTGACATTGTAACCTGCGGCAATGCAACGATTCACGTGGAAAAGGCTTGCTCTTCCTGCGACCCGGATGTCCCCAATACGGGTTATCAATCTAACCCCGAACCGTTTTCCGTCGGGATTTCGACCACCGATGCCGAAAAGGTTCAAGTCAGCGATATCGGCAATCCAATTCTGATGCTGCAATCGCCAATGAACGAGCTTCCGGAAAACACGGTCTGCACCAATGACACCTATCCCATAGCGCTTGGTGAAAAAGCCAATGAACTGCTTGAGCAGTTCTATCCGGAAATTCAGGCGCTAATGAACACCACCTGGGCCCGAAAATGGGGGCCAAAAACCATGGCCGATCATCTGACCGACCTGGTATCTCCCGTTGACACCGGCGTGGTGGATGGTGATTATGCCCGCGACCAACTGCTGCTTACCGACCTTGAATTGAACAGTGTGGACGGCCTGACCTTGAAGCAGAGCATTGATGTCGAGCAAGGCCCATTGACCTCCACATCACCACCGGCCATGCTCTACACCGGTACGGTCAATGGAGAACGGGTTTATCCCGGCGGGACCAGCAGTTTGGGCGCGTTCGACGTGCAGCATACCATCAACCTGGCATACCTCAACCGCCGGATCGCCATGCAGTATCGGGATTTGATGAACGTCACCCTTGCCCCCACCTACAATGAACTCGGGATCAGTCCGCCAGGCGGTGTTGATCCGAATACGCTGGTGGAAATGACGGGAACTGTGCTTGGCCAATGGAACCCGGTTTTTCAACAGTTTGGCAATGCGCCGGTGATTATCCGGGCAAGCGTTGACGTCACGCCTTTTGCATGGATGCAGCCCGATTATATCAGCCAACAGGCGCCCATTTACGTTGAAATCCCCCGTGTGACGATTTCGATTGTCGATGAAAAAGAGCAGCTTTGGGGAAAAATCGTGGCAGAATTCAAAGGTGAGGTGGGGTATCCGCTTTTAGGTGACGACAATGATAACAATACCGATAATAAGCCGATTGGGAATTGGCAGTTTGGGGTTGTTGATTCGCTGGCTTTGGAGATATGTGACTATATCGATGTTCTTCAAGGGAATGCTTGTGTTGACGGCCTACTTGCCGATTTAGGCTCTCAGTTTGAACTTGTTTTCGACAGAGCGTTCGATGAGATGTTCGGTAAAATGCAGGTCCCGGCATATTTCGTACAGCAAGGGGATGCTGAGCTCCCGTCTTCTGCGAAGCCGCTCACACCGGAGTATCATCTATCCTCGGATGGAAGGTATAGTAGCTTTGCAACCTTTGATTATGTGTTGGGTCCGGATACCGACTTGGATACAGTATATGATCTATACGATAATTGTATCAATGTTTCGAATGTAAATCAGAAGGACACAGATCGCGATGGTATAGGCGATGCCTGCGATCTGGATGATGACGGAGATGGTTTTGAGGATACGATTGACTTGTGCCCATTACTACCGAGTACACAATCGAATGTGGATGGCGATGCGTTTGGAGATGAATGCGACCCGGACAGTGACGGCGATGGTGTTTTAAATGCTAACGACAATTGTGCACTAGTCCCCAATCCTTTCCAAACCGATAGTGATGGCGACGGCCAGGGCGATGCCTGTGATAATGATAAAGACAATGACAGTGTGATTGATGAAGCGGATAATTGCCCGGGAATCACCAATCTGGACCAACTCGATTATGATGAAGACGGGGTGGGAGATCGCTGTGATGATGACGCCGACGGCGATGCGATACTAAATTTGGATGACAATTGTCCGCTGCACTATAATCCCGACCAACTTGATTTGGATCTGGATGGTATTGGGTATTCCTGCGACGAAGACTGGGACAATGATACCGTCTACAACCAGGTAGATAACTGCCCCAACATGTGGAATATGGATCAGGAAGATCTAAACGGCGATAACGTTGGTGATGCCTGTGAAGACCCGACTACGGCGGATTCGGATTTCGATGGAGTGCCGGACAGCGAGGATGCGTTTCCGTTCATTCCTGTGGCGTTCAGAGATAGTGACGGTGATGAACTGCCTGATGAAATTCACCCGCAATGTAATCAAGACTGCCTCAACAGTTTTGGTCTGGTCGAAGACCAGGATGATGACAACGACGGTGTTCTGGATGTGGCGGATAATTGCCCGTTGACATATAATCCCAATCAGTTGGATACTGATGGCAACGGAATCGGTGACGACTGCGATGACATTAAAAATGTCATTAAGGCACTGCCGTTTGTTCCACTTCTGTTGTTTAATTAGACATCACTTGTATCCAAAAATTTTCGTAATTATTCACAGGGCACCGCATCTGCTTTGTTCCCGGGCAGTTGAAGGTTGAGCAATACTTCTGCGTGCCCGGCGCCTCACATCTGCGGCGCCCTGTAAACGCTTTCCAATCCGGCAGTAGCTGCATATTGGGCATTTTAACCCCGTGAACGCGTACAAATTTTCACTGGCTATTTTGCTGTTGCGTCACGGCAATTAGAAAGGATTATACGATTCCGCTATTTTGATTTGCAGATTGATCAACGAATTTTGTGGGATTGACCGTAGAATTCATATGCATTTTTTTCAGTTCGGCTTTTTTCAGCTTGCCCCATACCGTCGTGGGCAACGCGTCTAGAATTTCGATACAGGTGGGGAATTTATATTTGGCCACTTTGCCAGCGAGAAATTCATGGACCTCGGCCAAGGTGATATTCTCATCTGTTTTGCATTGGATATAGGCTTTGCCGGTCTCTCCCCATTTCGCGTCTGGAATGCCGATGATGGCCACCAGTTCGATTTTGGGATGATCAGCCAATACCGCCTCCACTTCGGCGGGATAGACGTTTTCCGCACCCGTACGGTACATATCTTTGGCCCGGTCAACCAGATACACGAATCCGTCCTCATCCATGTAGCCCAGATCGCCGGTATGCAGCACGCCGTTGACGATAGCCTGTGACGTTTCCTCCGGCATGTTCCAGTACTCTTTCATTACATTGGGGCCGGTGGCCACGATTTCGCCAATCTCGCCGACAGGCAGCCGCTCACCCTCCGGGTTTTCAACCCACAGGTCGGTGAAGAAATTGGACAGGCCCATGGCGCCGGGTTTCTTGTCCGCGGCCCATTCCGGCATGAGCACCATTGCCGAATTTTCCGTCTGCCCGAAACCAACCAACAAATGGACGCCTTTTTCGGCCAATGTGTCTAAGAATGTCTGGGATGTTCGCTCGCCACCACCGAAAAACATCCTGACGCTGCTCAAATCGAGCGTATCCAAGAGTCCGGTCTCGAGGATGAACCGAAACATGGTCGTCAACCCGAATACCAGGGTGGCGCGATATTTTTCAATATCTTTGGCAAAGGTGCTTGCATCGAAATGGTGGCGCATCAGCAAGGTCGCACCGCGGCACAGGGCGGGGGTGGTCACTCCGAATAGACCGGCGGAATGGCACAGGGGCGCTTGGCTCTGAAAGATGTCATCCAGACGCATGTCCGTATAGGTGATGATTTGAAAGCACTTAAAATAGGTCTGGCCATGGGTGATGACGGCGCCCTTGGGATCACCGGTGACGCCCGAGGTGTAGAGGATGATCAGCGGGTCGTCGAGATCGATGGCGTGATCGATTTCAGGCTCCGTCGATGCGCTGGCAGAAAGTGCCTGATGGTAGTCCATGGCCCAGTCCGAGTGGTTCGGGGCATCTTTCGCGCGGGTAGACAGACAGATGTATTTGTCTTTTTCCACTCCAACAACATCGCGGATGGGCTCGATCCGATCCTTGAATGGTTCATGAAAAATCAGTAATCGGCATTGGCATTGATTCAACTGGTATTCGAGTTCACGGCTGACCAGGCGAAAATTCAGCGGCACGAAAATCAGCCCCAGCTTAGCCGCAGCCATGTAGCAGGCGATAAATTCAGGGCAATTCATCAGGTCAACCGCGATGCGATCGCCTTTGTGCAACCCTTTATTCTGAAATAAATTGGCCAGGCGGTTGGTCTCTTCGTTCAACGCCTGGTAGGTGATCGGCTGACCCTCAAAATAGATGGCGATCCGTTCGGGAGTCAGTACGGCTCTTTTGCTGAGTATCTTGCCCACATTCCATTTCATTTTAAAAACACACTCCACGACTTTTCAATCAGGTTCTATGGTCTTTCAACAGGATAGGTACGGTTTACCAGACGTTGCTTCGCTACCCAAGCGATTTTTTTCATAATCAGATATCCGAGTTCGAAATCCTGGTAAAACAGACGATTCATTTCATGGGAAGGGAAGCGTAATATTCTTACCGGGGTCAGTGCCCGGGCATCGCTGATATAGCGTTTCGGATCCATTTCGATGAGCGATGAGAATCCCATGGCAGCACCGGGGGCAATGGTTTCCAGGCGAACATTTTTGCCGGTCAGGTTTTCAACCTCCAGGCTGATCTCTCCTTCCAGGAGAATGTAGAAAAAGTTGGCTTCTCTTTTTCTTTTGTTGAGGAAGTCTCCTTCCTGGTAAGTTCGAACTTCCGCTACAGACGCCAAGCGTTCGATCATCGCTTCGGATAATTCATCAAAAAAAGGAATGTTTTTAAGCATCTGGACAGTGGCCATGGATACGCTCCTATTGAATGGGCAACTATTAAGGTCGACTTCAGAAGATTGCAATTCGTTGGCATTCATGGTACATGAAACTATCGTTGGAGTAAAAATATGAATATAAAACAGTTGGATAATTCAACCCCCGGACCGTATCTGGACCGACTGGTAGCAACGGAAATCATGGGCAACCGTGTCGTTGACGATGAAATTTTTGGCCCCATGGAAATGCATACCAACAACAATGGTGTCAATGTTTATTATCCCCTGCGCAACTATTCAGAAAAAATCCGATCCGCACGATTGGTCGTGGCCAAGATGATACGCATGGCCTACCACAACGAGGCGGCTTATTGGCGCGCCGAAGAGCGGCCGGACGTGATTTGTAAAGCTGCCTTGAGAGCCGTTCTCCAAAGACGGCAAAAAGAGAATGCTTCAAAGACACGCGCCTCGCTAAGGGTTGTCAAATAAGAATCATCATGCGTCCCCACAAGCCGGACAATCCTCATTTCTGGGAACATTGAATTCCGAAACACTCATCTCCAGTAAATCCACGAAAAGCATGCGCCCCATAAGCAGGGTCCCGGCGCCAAGAATAAATTTGATGGCTTCGGCTGATTGAATGATGCCCATGATGCCGGGAGTGACACCGATTGCCGGTTCAGCCGATTTGGTGGCGTCGGCCGGGTTGGACGGATAAAGGCAGCGGTAACAAGGCCCCCGGCCGGGGACGATGGTCATGGCCTGGCCCTCGAATCCGGAAACCGAAGCGTACACCCACGGCTTGTCCAGTCGAATGCAAGCCTCATTGATGAGATAACGTGCCGCATAATTGTCCGTACAATCGATTACGATATCATAGCCGTCCAGCATTTCCATCAACGTCTCAACGGATGTCAGTCGGCAGGCAAGGGCTTGCACCGTCAATGCCGGATGCAGGGCTTCGAGCGCCTTTTGGGCAGACTCAACTTTCGGCATCCCGATGCGCGATGTCGTGTGCAATATCTGCCGGTTGAGATTGCTTATTTCAACGCAATCGTCGTCCGCAATGCCGATCCTACCGATGCCGGCGGACACCAGATAATAGGCTGCCGAAGATGCCAGTCCACCGCAGCCGACGAGAAATACGCTTGCCTTGTGAAGCCTTTCCTGACCGATCGGTCCCACCTCGGGTAGCAGGGTTTGTCTGGCGAAGCGCTTGTCTTCCATCTTCTGACTACGGGCTCCTGGATTCTGACTTTTGATTCTTATTGCATCACACCCTTGAACTCGGCATCTTCATCGGCAAACATTTTTTCAAAGGTTCGTACGGCATCGGCGCGAACATCATCGGCTTGCTCGGGGCTCATGTCTTTTCCGGCGATCCATTTTTCGAGAAGATGACCGCCAGGCAGCCATCTTTCCATGGTCTCCTTTTCAAACACCCACATCTTGTCCGAAATGCCGATGGATTCGAGTACCTCCCACACGTCGTCGCGCTGTCTGAAATCGCAGTAGACACACATGACGCATTCGCCTAGCTCAAACGCCTCGATCATTTCCCGGTCGTATTTGGCAGCCGGGATCACCTTTTCCTCAACGAAGGGATCCATCTTCTCAGCCAAGCGGCTCAAGGTCATCTGATCTCCGAAAAAAACCCATTTCCCCCAGTACTGCAGATACTCCTTGTTGGTGAGGGGTTTCCCTTCAAATCGGATATAGTTGTAACCGTTGTACACATGATCCTTGGAAACGATGAAGATAAAATGCGAGCCGGGTTTGTCTACGATCATTTTCTCCCCTTCGTAAAGTGCTGATATTGGGTAAAATGGTCATTTCTGGATGAACACTATAGTATTTAAGAAAATGTTTTTGGCAAGGCCAGAGGGAGGACGCTGTATAACCAATACCGCGACGACCGATAACACAGCCCAAAAACATTTTCTTGAATGCTATAGTCAGCCGGCTGCCGCCGCTGGTATAATATTGATCACGTCTCCATTTTTTAATGGTGTTTGCAATCCCTGCAGATAGCGAACATTATCGCCGTTAACATAGACATTGATGCCGTCGACAATATCGGAACCATCGTTGCAAATCACAGCCCGTAGCCCTGTAAATCGGCCATCGAGATTATCCAACAGGGCATTGAGATCTTGGTTCTCCGTCAATCGGCAACCGATCACTTTCTGGTTCTCGGTGTATCGGGCCAGAGCGGTCGCCAGTTTTACCGTCAAATCAGGTTTTTCAGTCATCGATAACAATCCTATGTATGCATTGGCGATGGTGTTAAAGGTGCAGCTTGATACAACTATCAAGCGACAGATCGTGCTTTCACGCGCCTCCCTGGGATTCGATTCTGCGCTGAACCACCTGTTGATAGTCCTTCCATGTTTTGGCCATGCCGAGGATGAACGGGGTGTGTTCATAAGCAATGGTTTGATTCAGGGCCCGGCCGTCATACAGCAGATGCTCGTCCGGCGGGAAGGGCATGGGAACCCGTTGGCGGACAATATCCGCCGTGCTCAGCGCCCGCCGTTCGATACGGCGACCGCACACCTCTTCGATGGTGTCGGCCATCCGATTGTAGGAGATCATTTCTTCGCCGGCGATATTGAACACCTGTCCCTGTACCGCTTCGTTTTCCAGGCAGGCCGCGATCATTTCCGCCATATCTTCGACCCACACGAAACTGTAAAAGATATTGGGATCTTCAGGAACGACCAGCGGCTGATTGGCAATAACATGATCGAAGAAGAACGATTCCCGGGGCGCGTAATTGTAACGGCCGTAGATAATGGAGGGACGCAGAATCGTATAGGGAATGTTTTTGGTTCGGCACTTTTTTTCAACCGCGCACTCCGCCAGCCATTTCTGGTAGCCGTATTCGGCAAATTCTCCCAGTTCCGGTTGCGGGCCGTCCACTTTGTCGGCGCTTTCCCCAACCGGAACGTTTGGCGTTGCGGCATAGACCGAGGTCGTACTGATGAATAGATAATGGCCGATGGTACCGGGCAGGTTGTCGAGCAGGGTGTCGATTGCACCGGGCGTATAGGCACAGAAATCGACCACCGCATCCCAGTGACGATCCGGGATGCCTTCAGAAATGTGCTCCGCAAGCTCACGGTCACCCGTTAATTGCACGACCCCCGGGATGCCGATAGGCAGGTGACCCCGGTTGAACACATGGATGCGGTAACGATCCGAGCGAGCCATCGTCTCGACAAAAACTCTTCCGGCAAAATAACTCCCTCCGATAACGAGTAAATTTTTCATCAGACGTCAATTCCCTCCCCACCAGATATCCCCTTGTCTTATGATCTGGTCTTGAATGCCGGCGTGAACGCGGGGACCATGATCCAACCGTTCATCTTTCATCCATGGATCGGGCCGGCACATCGTCCTGGTCAAATGATATTACGCGCACCGCTTCAGTACGCGTAAATTGGCGGTTTTCAATCAGCCGATTGATCTTTTTAGCGGTTTCTGCGGTCACGTATTTTTCACCGCATTGGAGACAAAGCCCGGCGGGGGTGTCCTTGATTACATAGAGTTGGCCTTCCAGCCGGTAATCGAAATTTCCGACCGTAATGGCCTTGAGTTCGCCACCGCAGAAAAAACATTGACGAAACGTACGTTGTTGCATTGAATTGCCTTTATCGGGTGCGCTACTGGCCAATTCAGACCATCTGGGGTAAGTGGCAAGATAGGCCAGGGAGATGATCAGCCAATCCCCATGTCCCTTTGACGCTTGCACGAGAATGGTTTTATCTTGGAACCGGCCCCGGATCAGCACGCATGTCGATCGATGGGCAGCCGGTTTAATCTTGATGATCTCACCGGTTTTGATGGCCGCCTCGATTTCATGAATCGTCAGCAGACCGGCCATGATAAACCGAATTACATGTTCGGAAATCTGATAGTGGCCGTATCGGACCCGCTCCCTGACCCAGGTGATGCGCAGCTCGGATGAAACAAGCAGGGCGGCCACGTTAGGCTTCGATCTTTTCGCACCAGTAGGCTTCGGCGGCTTCAATGCTGTCGAAGCCGCTTTTGATGGCGAGATGATTCAACATGGTCAGTGAGTAATTCATCCCTGAGCGTCGGGCAAGATCCACCCACTCATGATACATCTCTATTGCCGTATCCCCATAGGTTTCGAGCTCGCACCGCAGATAAACGGAAAAATCCATGCCGCCGTCACCCTGGTCCGTTTGCCGGCAGGAACGTGCATACAGGGCCGGATATTGATCTCGAATTTCCTGTTGCCAGACGGTTTCAATTTCCACGATTTTATCGATCAACGGGTGGGTGTTGATCGGTGGAATCAAGTTGTCCATGCGTGCATATTTTTCGGTAATCAGATTACGGCCCCGGCGCTTGGCCCGGGTGAGTTCGATCAGATAGGCGGCCAGTAATTTGCGCGGCCACAGTTGGAAGATGGTGCCGCGGACCTGTCGAAAGGTTTCCGGCTCATTCTGGCAGGAAGCCGGGTCGGCACTTTTTACCGACGCGAACATCTCCCACTCCAGATCAAGGATTTCCTGCATGAAACGCTCACGTTCGCCCTTGGCGATTTCGATCGAATTGTTTTCCATGGTCAGCTCCATTTGCTCCGGTTCAAAAGGGTCCTGAAAAGACGGGGTAATGCGTCGACATGATCGACAAATTGCACCAGGCTGCCATATTCGGCGGTCAATTGCTTCTTGCTCTCTTTACTGCACCACATCCCCAAGGTGAGTAGATTGATCCGGCTTCGCCGACAGGTACGAATCGCATCGTCGACACCACAGCCCCAATTGGAGGCGCCATCGGTCATATGAATGATGAATGGGCGTTTGTGTGTGTCTTTGAACCGCAGTGCCGTGGCGATCAACGCCTCGCCCGAGGCGGTTTTGCCATGGGGGAAAATGCTGAAGAATTTGTCCTGCCGGTGCAACTCGGTGAGCTGGCAGATGTCCTTCAACTCGTTGTAAGCAAAAAGGCGTGCGTTTTTGTTGTAGGATTTGATCGCCGAAAAAAGGGTTTGATAGAGTTCCTCGGCAATCTCCCATTTGTCCTGGGACGCCATGGATCCGGTGGCATCGATGAGCAGAATGATATCGTTAACCAGCTCGAATTCATCCTTTCCGGTCTGGAAGATAGTTCCCGTGGTGGGCGCCCGGTAGAGTCGTCGCCGATCGATTTTGCCGGTTTTCAAGCCTCGGTTGAATAATGTTTTTTTCTGGGCCGCGGCTTTGATCACCAGTTTGAGCTGATGCATCAATTTTTTATTGATCCGATTGCGTGCCGGCATGACGATGTCGTTGCCTTCGACACGCGCAACCATATCTTCCTTGTCGACGATCACCTCCTTTACGCGTTCCGTAAAGTCGATCGTCCGTTTGGGCAGGATTTTCTGGACCTCTTTGGAAAAGTAGACCGGCGGCGGCGGACGATCTTCATGACCCGGAGGACCCAGAACATTCTTGCCCACTTTTCTCAGCAGCAGAAACGGGTCTTTGGAATCGGTGGCCCAGAATTTGATGATGTCGAAAAGGGCCGGCCAGATCATCAAATACAGGTCGATGCGAAAATTGCCTCTTTCAGTCACGCCTTGAATGCGGGGACATGCATCGACCAGGGGCTCGACAAGCGTGTTCAATAACGCGATAGGTTCTTTATAGAATTTTTCGAGGCTGGTCCGTTTGGAAATTACCCGCGACGAGGTGTCCACATACGGTTGTTTATAACGCTCACCAGCTTTGTCGGCGGCGATATCCCACCAGATATGCAGCAACTCCGAAATGGCGGGCGGGTGTGAGGCGACGTCGAAAGCCGTGGTAATGGTATGCTTGCGATCTATTTCGGTGTAGTATCCCAGGGGTGACCGGTTGGAGAGGCAGTCCAGGTAAACATTTTCGCACATATCGAAAAACAGCTGGAATTTATATGCATATCGAACCGGAAGTTTGGCCCTGGCCTGGGCCAGGTTTAAAAACCGATCCGACCACTCCGTTTTGCGGTACGCCTTTCGGATGGTATGGCCGATGATTCGATCGACCTTGGCCGCCGGTACGGGATACTGCCCCATCACCGGGGTCGGATCGATGGCGATGGCCCCTTCGGCGTCCATCCCGGACCAGATAATCGTTCCGCTGTTGCGGCCGACATAGGACGCCACCTTACGCAACCCGCCGAGCAGCCGGGCCATCTCATAGGTTTCGATGGGGGATTTGTTTCGTCGCCAGAATTCGGAATAGCCTTTTTCACCGGCGAGGTGAAACCGGTCGATCACCGTCTGCCCGTCTATTTTGGTGATGTCCATCAATTTTCAAGCACTTCGGGGGCGAACCGGATAAAGTCCAGCTCTCTTTTTTCGATGACCCCTTTTTCGATTTGCAGGGACAGTAAAATCGATTCCAGATCGTCCTTGCCGGTTTGCAGGCTGGTGACGATGCCGTCTCTGAGACTGCCTCCCGCGGCAACCATTTCGCCGATCATGAGGGTCGTTCGAGTAGAGATTTCAAGGGATAGGTCGGAATTGCCACGCAGGGCGCTGATGGCTTGCATGATCGCTTCCGCCTGGTTCGGGTCGACACCGGTTTTTTTGGTCAGCACCTCCTTTTCCACCTCACGGGGTAAATAATCCATGAGAAGAATATAAAACCGGTCCCGCAGCGCCGGATCGAGCAGTTCGGTGCCGATATACTCGTCACCTTCGTTTAAGGTGGCGAAGAATGTGACCCCGTCGGCGACTTTGAGCGTGCCCAGTTCGTCCATCCATACCTCACGGTCATCAGAGAGGAGCGAGAAGAGCATATTGAGCGCTTTGGGGTGTTCCGGGCGATTGATCTCCTCGAGATGAATCACACAATTCGGCGTTTGAATCGCCTCGGGGAAAAGGAACTGCTTGTATCGGGTTTCTCCGTTTTCAAGGGTATATTCGCCAAAAAGCTGGCCGGGTTCAGAAAGAATGCCAACCTGAAAGGTGGCCAGCGGTTTTTTATAAAAGGCGGCGTACTGTCGGACAATGGACGATTTTCCGCAACCCTGTCTACCGGAAACCAGAACGTTTACCGGGTGTTTACGGGAAATATTGTGTATGATCTGAAGGACGTTGAGGGTCTCGCTATCCGTGTAATAGTAGGGGTCGAGGGGCGGAATCTGCAAACTGTTTTTCTTCTCGTACGAATTCAATTGGATACCTCTAAAGGCCGCGAAGGGGGTGTCATTTCTTTAGCTGTTGACCGGATTAATGCGAATAGCGCCGCCAATCAGCGCTCATGCGGAGGATGCCGATTGCGTGTTTGGCGGCTTTGGATCCAGACCGCTGTTTTGGTCGGCTCCAAGTAAACCGCCGATGGTCGGTTTCCAAGGACCGTTTTCCTCGATCAGCTGGCGATAATCCTCTACATCTTCTCGGAAAATGTTGGGGAATCCCTTGAAGAAATGTTTTCGACCGAGTTTCTCGTATTTTTTGTCTGCAAAATTATGGTAGGGCATGATATCAATACCGGCCACCGCATCACCGAGTGTCTTGGCAAAAGCGACGACACTCCTCGCATGATCCAGATCCCAGTAGTTCACATCGTGGACGATGACGCAGCGCAATCTGATTTTTGTGCCGAAATCAGCGATCTTTTTTACATTTTCGAGGATCAGCTGATTGGACACGCCGGTCCATTTGCGGTGTTTCACATCGTTCAGGGTTTTGATATCGAACAGCACAAGATCGACAAACGGCAAAATACTTTCGATGGTCTCCCATTTGGCCAGCCCAGTGGTGTCCAGGGCCGTGTGGATGTGATCCTGCCGAGCGAGCTTGAACAGCTCACGGGTTACATCCGCTTGCATCAGCGGCTCACCCCCGGAGATAGTCATGCCACCGCCTGATCGCTCATAAAATTTCCTGTCTTGCAGCACTTCCTGGTAAACGTCCGTGATTGTTGTCTTGCGCCCGGCACGGGTCAGGGCACCATTGCGGCAGGCATCGACACAACGCATGCAGTGCTCACATTTGTCACGATCGAATTGCGGAGGGGAAATTTCGTCGGCCATATCTTCGTTTTGGGCCATCATTTGGCTTGATCGTTCAAATTCTTCGGATCCGAAGGTGCCGTTCTTGATTTTGTCGAGTATCGATCCAGATGAGGAAATGATCGGTTTGACTTCGATGTCTTTGACGAATTTTCGCTTTACCGGTGGCTTGATGGCCCCACTTGGACATGCCTCTACACAGGACGAGCAGCGGACACACTTTTCTTCATCGAAAAAAAATTCCTCAAGGGGACTGATGGACTCGGGGTTATGACACCAGGCACAATGCAGCGGGCATCCTTTTAAAAAGACCGTGGTCCGGATCCCCGGGCCATCGTTCACCGAAAAACGTTGAATGTTGGTGATTAGAAACTGCTCATCATCGGTATGGGAATTCGTTACCATTGGAATGCTCCTTTTTCCCCCGGCTGTTTGTCGCCGGGGGGGATAAAACGCGCTCCAATTCAACCCTTCCGGGGTGTGGCGACAGGTAATGCAGCGCTTACCCCTTCCGGCGCAATGGCTTCTTTTAATTAAAAGATGGCGACATCATGATTACAAAATCAGTTTATAATAGATCCTTGATGTTTTTCCAAGATTCGCCGCCTTCGAACTTATCGCAGGCCTCGTCAGCTTTTTTTACCATCTTGCCTTTGATGGCCATACTGGTTTTTTGTGTCTCCGGAAGTTTAGCTCTTGCCTGAATACACACGCCTTTAGACGGATCCCCGGTAGGAGAAGGGGTAATGTATTTGCAGTCTTTGCAGGTTGCCATGTCTAGCGTGCCTCCCTATTGATGGGTTGAATAGAAATAGCGATCGGTTTCTTGGATGCCGCCCCGCATGGGGACGGCATCCATTATGGTGTCATGATTATAACCTGTCGGTTGGCTTTATTTCCACAAAAAAGACGATGCTGATTAATTCCTCAAATCCTGCTCCGTACGCGCGATGATCGTATCCTGGGAGTAGCGGGCCAAATCGATAAACTTGGCGCTGTATCCGGCTACGCGGACGATGGTGTTGGGATATTTTTCGGGTTCCTTTTGGGCCTCACGCATGTCGTCCGACGAGATGACATTGAATTGAACGTGATCGATATTCATCGAGTGCCAAGTGTCCATGTAGGAGAGCCAGAGGTCGAAACCCGCATCGCTGGACATCATTTCGGGGGACATGCGCTGATTGAGCAGCATGCCTTTGTATTTGGTGGTGTCCACCTTGGCCACTGACTTGAGAACCGCCGTGGGGCCTTTGGTGTCGCATCCCATGTAGGGAGAAATTCCGCCATCGTCCAGGGCTTCCCCACCGTGGCGTCCGTTGGGCGTGGCCCCGGTTTTCGGACCGTTGACGATATAGCCGGCAACGGATTGGCCCAAGGGCAGGGGATAGGTACCCGAGTAGGTACGAACCCGCTTGAATTCGTCGGCCATCATGTCGTAGTACCGCTGGGCGATGCTGTCCACATAGGGGTCGTCGTTGCCGAACTTCGGCGCGTTCCAAAAATCGAGCCGCATCTCCTCATGACCTTCCCAGTTGTTTTTCAGGGCGGTCAACAGTTCTTCCATGGTGTATTTCTTTTCTTCGAATACCAGCTTCTGAATCGCCGCCAGCGAGTCGACGACGACGATATTGCCGCCGATCAGGTTGTGCCACGGGTTGGGGATCTCGGCCAGTTCATTGGCGTCCATGCCTTTTTCCACGCAGCCGTCGTCGATACTGGAGATGAACGGGCAGCACAGGTACTTGGCTTCCAGCACCCGGCCGACGTCCTTGGAGCGGATCGTCAGGTCGATGGCATAGCGGGTTTGGGCTTTCAGCGCTTCCCAGACATCTTCGATGTTCTGGAATTTTTTGGCATCCCCGCTGTTGGGGCCCAGTTGCATATCGGTGAAAAAGCTGTCGAAACCGTTGTTGAGTGCGATTTCGAGCAGTTTGGCGGGATACAGGTCGGAGCCGCCCTCACTTCTCGTCTTCTGCGTGCCCCGGCGGCCGGTAACACCCGGCGACATGCAAAGCACCAACGCCCATTCGCGGGCCTGTTCTTCGGGGACATTGAAGTATTTGATCAGTTGCTCGGTATTTTTTTCGTCGTTTTTGATGGACGGGAAGCCGAATCCCTTTTTAATGCAGTTGAATACCTTACGCTTGGTTTCGACACGGCCGTTTTTGTTCCACCTGAAAGCGATGGACGGTTCGGTGGTCACGATGCTTTCCGTGGCATCCAGGATGGCGTCCGTGCAGTCGTTGCAACCGTCGCTACCATCGGCGTTGGTGCCTCCCAGGGTGAGGATGAAAAGATCATTGGCACCGGCAAAAAATTCACGCAGCTGGCGGCCTTTGGTGCTCCCATGTTCGGATACTTTCAGGCGTTCGCATTCGAAAAGTTCCACGGCATCTTCACGGGTCATGGGCTGGGCGCTTTTTTCGATCACGCTGGCCTTGTAAAAGGGCCAGAGAATTTTGTCCTCTTTCTGCCCGTAGCCACTGCTGTAGCGCTCGATGGAATGGCAGAGCAAATAGGTAAACCATTTGAGCTGCATGGCGTCGCGCAGCCCTCTGGGCGGATACATCGAGACGTGTCGGCAGATGTCGGCGATTTCGAGCAACTCTTCTTTGCGCCGGTCGTCGCTTTCGAAATCTTCGGCCATGTTTTTGGCCAACCGCGCATAGCGCTGGATCCAGGCCATCACCGCCTTGAGGGCAATGGACATGGCCGTCCACTGGTCAATTTTTTCAAGAAAAGGCAGTTTGTCCTTGGCCACCCAGGGGGATTTACGCATCTCAGCCTGGGCCGCGGCGATTTTGGCTTCCACCGTGTCTAACCGTTTTTTCAGTCCGTCCTCGAGAACCGACTCGTAGTTCGGCATGATACTGGAGAATGCGGTGACGAACATGGGGGGCTGGACCGTCGTGGCGGAGTACATGACGTCCAGTTCCTCCTGGGTAAAATAGAATTCGCCTTTTCGCTGAATGGTGAAAGGGCGCCAGTATTCGGCGATTTCACGCATCTCCTCCTGATTTTTGCAGTAGGGACTCTCCACCATATCGATGGTGGCGAAATAGGAAAGTTCTGGATACAATGGAAAAAAATCCGGATGTTCGGTGTTGGCGCCTACGATCAGTTCATCATCCTGAATGTGAACCGTCATTTTCTTGAGAATATTTTCAAGTCCCCGTGCGCGTTGGATACAAACGGGTTTGCCGATTGTTTTCTTGTGAGCTTCCGTAACGTAGCGGGCCCTTTCCACACCTGCTCTAACTGCCGGATCGACGTATTCTCCACCAGCAACGTGTTTGAAGCGGCATCTTTCCTTCAACCTCTTGGTTCTTTCCGTTGTCGCCATTATTTGGTTCCTCCCCTCTAAGATTACATCAATGCTTCGGTTTCATCTCGTCACACCCGGCATCTTTTTCAAATACAGGCTTAGACAGCCAAAAACGGCCTTTCTGGTCTTGCCTCTCACAGACACAATCCCCCTTGCCTTCTTCATAATCCAGGTCCGTTTCCGGAACTTTGAAAAAATGTGCGCATTCTCCACAGATAGCCATTTGCATTCCTCCTATGCTTGCCTTCGTTGGACATGTCACTCGGACCCGACGCCCCATGATTGGAAACAAACAAATCCGAATCCGGTGCTGCCGTTCGTTGATTGGCCGCATTGGCCAAAGGTTGGAAAAGATCAAGATGCGAGGGGAAAATGATCGTAAGGGCATTTTTAAATCACTCACCCCAATAGATTTTGAAAAAATATCAAACAATGAATTTTGTTCACCAATATTGAGTCACATTCAATATGAATTGTTCCGTGATGTCAAGGAATTTTTTTATCTTATTACATAAAATTTACTAAAAACTTTAAAATACTTGCGAAAATAAGAAAAGTACGGTGCCAAAGCAGAATATAGCAAAAAACTAAAAGTTGATTAAAGTTCGGCATCAAATTAATTGAGGTATATTCTGAAAAATAATCATAAAAGAAAAGATATATAAAACCCTTTTAATTATTTTGGGTTTATGCATAAATAAAATTTCCAACCAAAATATAATTAAAATACAATAAAAACAATATTATATGTTGTTTTGGATGATTTTTATTCACAAAATAAGTATTGACAAGGTTTTGATTGCTATGCTTGAATAAGCCTCAAGTAAAAAATAAATAAAATAAAAATCACTATTAAATCATCCCTTAAAAATTTATAAAATATATAACTTACAGTAATAAAATAAAAAAATATAGGCGCCACTTGTTTTTTAAGAACTTATTAAAGAGATTATCATTCAATTTAAAGAGGGGGTTTAAATGGCAAAAGAAAAAGAACCGGACATCACTTTTTTTCATCCCGATCTGTTGGAAGTGCCGGAGGATGGATCTCCACCTTTTTTAAAGGGTTATCGATGTAAAAAATGCGGGCAGCTTGATTTTCCGAAAATGTCCCCGTGTCCCAACTGCTGGGGTGAAGATTTCGAGATGGTGCCACTGTCCAGAACGGGCACACTCTACAGCTATGCGGATGTTTATACACCGCAGGCAGGTATGGCGGCCCCCTATATCGTCGGGTACATTGACCTTCCAGAAGACTTAAGAATCTTTGCGACGCTGGAAGGCGAAGTGGAGACGTTTACGTGTGGTGAAACGGTTGAGCTCACCGTCGGAGAGCTTCGAACGAATCAGGATGGCAAGCCCATCACCAGTTATAAATTCAAGAAAGCAGCTGCTTGATCAACAGCGGTTGAAGAGGAAAACCCATATGAAACTACAACGCGACGTATACATTGCCGGGGTCGGCGAAACCGTTTTCCGAAAGCATAAATTGGATTTCGATGCATTGGGCAGAATCGCAGCGCGACAGGCAATGCAAGATGCCAATATCGACAAACCCGGCATCGTTCAAAGTGCCTATGTGGGCAATGCCCATAACGGCTTGGTCACCGGTCAGACCATCTTCAAGGACTTGGGAATGCTTTCCACCCTGCCGATCATCAACGTGGAGAGCGCCTGTTCGGCCGGTGCCATGGCGGTTCACTTGGCCATCAAGGACGTGGCTTATGGTCTCACCGAGGTATCCATGGGGGTCGGGGCGGAAAACCATACCCTGCACCGCAAATCCGGTGTCGCTTTCCCCCCGGCCGAAGGCGATCTCGAAGGCATGCATGGCGGCGTCATGACCGCCAAATATTCCATGCGGGCCACGCGCTATATGCATGAACGGGGCGCCACGATTGAAGATTTTGCGTTGATCACCGTTAAAAACCGAAAGCATGCCACGCACAATCCGCATGCCTGGTTCAAAGGGGAAATCTCTGTTGAAGAAGTCGTCAACTCCCGTATGATTGCCTACCCCATGACCCTGCAGCAATGCTGCGGCATCGCCGACGGCGCGGGCGCGGTGGTGGTTTGCTCCAAGGAGATGGTCAAAAAGCTTGGCATCGAAAAGCCGGTAAAGATCGCCGGCAGCGTGGTCACCTCCGGCCCCTACCACAATCGTCCCCGCGACATCACCGGTGATGACATCACCGAGTTTACCAGCCAACAACTGTACGAAGAGTCGGGCATCGGGCCTGAAGATGTCAATATCGTTGAATTGCACGATGCCTTTACCATCGCCGAATTGCTTTACTACGAATGTATGGGAATCTGCAAAAAAGGCGACGGCCTCCAATTCCTACGGGACGGCCAGTCCACTTACGGGGGGAAGTGCGTGTTCAGTCCCCGCGGCGGCATGCTTTCCTACGGCCATCCCATCGGGGCGTCCGGTGCGGCCCAGATTGCCGCCAACACCAAGCAACTGCGCGGACAATGCAACGGCTACCAAGTGGAGCCCATCCCAAAGGTGGCCATGAGCCATGTGACCGGCGGCGGCCTGTCGGGTACCGAACACGCCGCGTGCACCATGCACATGCTGGTCAGTGATTGGTAGCATCAGGACCTTTGGGGCGTCGGACCAAAGCGGCCCGACGCCCAAATCGCGTCCTTTCAATGGGCAACACTGATGAGTTCATAAAAAGTTGCAGTCCGGACGGATTCGTAAAAAGCCCGAGATCAAGGCTTGCGAATCCTGAGGAATGAGGCGTACCAATCGTACTCCGCAGTGACGAAGGATGCGCTTAAACGCCGATATCGGGCTTTTTACGAATCCGTCAACACTAACGCATAACGCATAGGAGGATAAATAATCATGGAGGTCGTAAACAACAGAGTCGCGATCGTCTCTAACGCCACCGATGAAATCGGCGCGGCCATCAGCTCGCGTCTGGCCAAAAACGGGGCAACGGTCATCTGCAGCGGCGCCGACCAGGACGGTGTGGACAGCCTGGTCGCCCGCATCAAGTCCGAGGGCGGGCAGGCCATCGGCCTGATCATGGACAGCACCGATCCGGCACAGGTGAAATCGTCCGTGGCCAGGGTGGTGGCGGACTATGGCCGGGTGGATATTCTGGTCAATAACGTGGATGTTCCAAACGGCGCCACAATCAGGGAAATATCCGATGACCAGTGGCAGGACGGCATCAATATCAACCTGAACCCGATTTTTTACTTTTGCCGGGAAGTGCTGCCCGTCATGTGTGAGAATAAATACGGACGCATCATCAATCTGAGCAGCCTCGAGTACATTGGATTGCCGGGCATATCCAATTATGCGGCCGCCAAGTCCGCCATATTCGGTTTGACCCGGTCACTGGCCCTCGAATCCGCCAAAGACGATGTCACCGTCAACTGTGTGGCCAAAGGGGATATCAAAAGCGCTGCCATGTCCGATGAGGATTGTGAGAAAATGGCCAAACGGATCCCTGTCCAGAAAATGGGAACCCCCGACGATGTGGCCCGTACCGTCGGTTTTTTCGCCTCGGATACATCCAAATATGTCACCGGACAGACCTTTTTCGTCTGTGGCGGCAAAAGCGCCTATTTTTCGATGTCCATTTAATCATTCAACACAATCAACATCGCCCACGGGCTCAAGGAGGATAGAATGGGAATTCAAAACCGTGTCGCCCTGATTACCGGATCCGCCAGCGGGATGGGAAGACAGACCGCCCGCCGCATGGCCGAAAACGGGGCCAAGGTGGTAATCAACGATATCGTCCCCGAAAAGGTTGAGGAGACCGTCGCGGAATTCAAAGCCGATGGCCTTACCGTGATGGGACAGGTGGCCGACATTTCCAATAAAGAATCGGTGGATGCCATGGTTCAGGCCGTGGTGGACAAGTTCGGTGGTCTGGATATCCTGGTCAACAATGCCGGTATGGAGCGGGCCGGTGCCTTGAGAAAACTCACCGAACAGGACTGGGATCTGACGGTCGACATCAACCTCAAAGGTGCGTTTCTCTGCAGCCAGGCGGCCCACAACCATATGGTGCCCAACAATCATGGCCGCATCATCAATATCGCTTCCCGGGCCTGGCTGGGTGGACCCGGACAGGCCCCATATACGTCTGCCAAGGCCGGTCTGGTCGGCCTGACACGGGTTCTGGCGCTTGAACTGGGACGTAAGAACGTCACCGCCAATTGTATCGCGCCGGGGTTGATCTATACGCCCATGTGGGACGAACTACCCGAGAAAAATCAGAAATTTCTGCTTTCCAAACAACCGACGGGCAGGCTGGGCGACACCGACGATATCGCCAACACGATTATGTTCCTGGCCGATGACGAGAACGGGTTTATCACCGGACAGGTCATCTATGTGTGCGGTGGCCGCAGCCTGTTTTCGGGGTGATTGCCGATTGAAAAACCGCTACTTCATTCAATGACTTGAGCAGGGGGAATAGTGATGGGAGAGCAAAATCAGGATAATTCTCTTCAGGGGCTGAAGGTGCTCGACTTTACGGGAGAATTGGGACCTTATGCAGCCAAATTGTATGCCGGCCTGGGAGCGGATGTGATTCATCTGGAGTCACCGGCCGGCGATCCACTCAGAAAATGCGCACCTTTTTACAAAAACCAACCGGGAACCGACAGCAGTCTTCAATACCTCTACTACAATGCGGGCAAACGCGGCATGGCCCTTGATATCACCAGGGATGCGGGAAAGGATGTTTTCCTGAAACTGTGCGCCGATGCGGATTTGCTTTTCGAGAGTTTTGCCCCCGGTTATCTGGACGGTCTGGGACTGTCTTACGATCGTCTCAGCGCGGTCAATCCCCGGTTGATTCAAACGGCCATCACGCCTTTTGGCAGCTTTGGGCCCTACAAGGACCTTCCCGGATGCGATCTGACCACTAGCGCCATGGGCGGTTTCCTCTATCTGGCCGGCGCCGACAATGACAAGCCGGTGCGAGCCTGCGATGACCAAGCCTATCGCATGGCCGAGGCCTATGCCGCCGTGGGCTCGTCCATTGCGCTGTTGTTTGCCCAGGATACCGGCATCGGACAGTTTGTGGATGTGTGCTGCATGGAAGCGGTGGGCATGGCGCTGGAAAATGCAGCCCAGTTCTGGGACCTCGAAGGCGTCCTGCGAAGAGGCCGCGGCACGGAAGCCGGATCCGCCACGGTGCATCCGTGCACGGACGGTTATATCGCCCTGGTTGCCATTATCGGGGCCAACAAGGCCATGTGGAAAACATTTTTGAACTGGATGGAAGAAGAACAGATCGAAGAGTTGGCGGTGTTTCAAGACGACAAATGGATCAGCCCCGCCTATCGCCGGTCCAAAGAAGGGTACGAAAGCTTTTGCCGTATTTTTGAGCGCTACACCAAGAAATACGACAAACTCACCCTGTATGAAAGAGGCCAGTCGTTCCGTGTCGCCGTTTCACCGGTGAGCAACGGCAAGGACCTGTTGGAAAATCCTCAGTTGCAGCATACCGAGTTCTGGAAAACCCAGCATCACGAGACGCTTGACGGTGAGGTCACTTATCCCGGTGCACCCTACGTGTTCGGTAACTTCGAGTGGCGTCTGGGCAATAACGCCCCCACCCTCGGCCAGCATACGGCCGATATCATGAGCGAAATCGGATACAGTGAATCCGACATCGACACGTTGGCAAAGGAGGGCATTATCCATGTTGGCTAATTTAAGAAGAGCACTTTCTGGTCTTGTGGTCTGCGACTTTTCATGGGTCGGCGCCGGCCCCATTACGACCAATGTTTTGGGTCAATGCGGGGCTGAAATCATCAAGATCGAGAGTTCCACCCGACCCGATCTTCTGCGCAAAGGCGATCCCTTCAAGGATGGCATTTCCGATGGGCTTGAAAGAAGCGGCTATTTCGCCAACCGCAACCCGAACAAAAAATGTATTTCCCTTAACATGAGCCACCCCGATGCCAGAGATGTGGCCGTGCGCTTGATCAAGAAAAGCGACATTATTATCAATAATTTCAGAGTCGGGCAGATGGAGAAGTGGAACCTGGGCTGGGAAGACGTAAAGGAAATGAATCCACGCATTATCTACGTCACCATGAGTCTTCAGGGAGAAAAAGGACCCCATAGTTCATTCATGGGATTCGGATATAATCTCAACGCCCTTTGCGGACTGACCGCCAGGGCGGCGTTCCCCGAAAAAAGGCCATTCGGCACGGGCACGAACTATACCGATCATGTGATGGTACCGGGTCACACCCTTTTCGGTATTATGGCCGCCTTGATTCAACGCAAAAAAACCGGGAAAGGGCAAACCGTTGCCATTTCCCAGCTGGATTCGGCCATCGCCCTGAAGCCCACTGACGCCATGGCCTATGCTGCCGACGGCACGATCTTCGAGCCGTTGGGCTACGGCGACGTCAATGCGGCCCCGCATGGCGTGTACGCCACCCTGGGCTATCGCAAGTGGATCGCCATCGGCGTTTTTGCGGAAAAGGAATGGGAGGCCCTTAAAGCCGCCATGGGCAACCCGGCCTGGGCCCAAGACGAGAAATTCGCAACCTTTGAAGACCGCAAGGCAAACGAAGTCGAGCTCAATGAAAAGATCGAGGCCTGGACCGCTTCTCACTATTCCGATGATCTGATGAAACTGTTGACGGCAAAAGGCGTTAAAGCCGGCATGGTCAATGACGCACGCGCCGCCATCGAGGACAAGCATCTGCAGGAGCGTGAGTTCTGGTCCTATTTAGATCATAAGGTGGTTGGTTCTACGCTATACAACCGTGCGCCGGTGATTTTTTCCAAGACGCCCATCGAAATGGACACGGCTGCCCCGCTGTTAGGGGAGCACACCCGTGAAGTGTTGACCGGCATGCTGGAGTACACTGAAGCGGAAGTGGATCAGATGACGGAAGAGAAGATTCTGGTTTAGAAGCAGACTGTTAACGAAAACGCAAGACCTGTGATCACAAGGAGAACGTTATGGATTTTGCCATTTCCGAAGAATACATGATGCTCAAGGAATCCATGCGCGAGTTCGTCAAACGCGAGCTGTTGCCCCTTGAGAAAGACTTTCTGGAACGTGACATGAGCCTGTGGACCGTGCCGGGTCCGCTGCTGCCCAAGGAAGATACCGAGCGCCTGAAGAAAATCACCAAGGAGCTGGGCTTCTGGGGCATCGAAGTCGGCGAGGAATTCGGTGGCCAGGGACTGGGCATGCTGGCCAAGACCCTGGTTCTGGAAGAAATGTGCCGCTCATTCATCGGTTTTTCGCCCCATGGCTTCATGCTGCCGCCGGACGCGCCCAACCTTTACTATCTGCACAGCTGCTGTGTTAACGGCCAGCGCGAGAAATACTTTCAGCCCTACGTGGATGACAAGCTTGACTCGGCCATGGCCTGCACCGAGCCGGGTGCCGGATCGGATGTCAGCGGGCTGAAGACAACGGCAGTCAAAAAAGGCGACAAGTGGATTTTAAACGGCACCAAGACCTTTATCAGCAAGTGCGACAAGGACAACGTTTTTTTTATCGTGATCGCGGTGACCGACAAGGAGGCCCCCACCAAGAGCCGTTTCACCGCCTTTCTCATCGACAAGGACATGCCCGGCGTGCGTGTGGGACGAGAAATTCCGGTCATCGGTGCCATGCCCACCTGGGATCTGATTTTAGAGGATGTGGAGGTGGGCGACGAGGCGATTTTAGGCGATATCGGCCAGGCCTTCATCCCCTTGCAGAACCGTTTCGGCGTGCGCCGCATCGAGCTGGCCTCGCGCTGCACCGGCATGGCCGAGCGCATCATCCAGATGATGATCGATCAGGCCAACAACCGGGTCACCTTCGGCAAGCCCCTGGCCGATCGCCAATCGATTCAGAATTATATCGCCGATGCGACCATGCAGCTGGAGAGCGTGCGCTGGATGCTCTACTACGCCTCCTGGAAGAGCGACCAGGGGATCACCGATCTGCGTGTCGAGGGGTCGTCCCTGAAAGTCCTGGCCACGGAGATGCTCTGGGACATCACCGACAAGGCGATCCAGATGCACGGCGGCCTGGGATTGTCCAAGGAACTGGGCATCGAATACGTATCCCGCATGGTACGGATCTGGCGTATCCTCGAAGGTCCGTCCGAGATCCATCGCTGGACCGTGGCGCGGACCCTGCTGCGTCAGAAGAAACCCTATGATCCGTTTATTGTCGCCACCGAGGAATAAAACGACAGGCCAACCTTTTCGATTTATAACTTAAATTGAGCGATAAGCCATTAGCCGTTAGCGATTAGCAAATTGCTGATAAACGCTAAGCAGCTAACCGCTTAGCTTGAAAGAAGGAGATTAGCATGGGTGTTGAATTCAAAAAAGAAAACCATATCGCATTTATCACCTTGAACCGGCCCGAGGCCATGAATTCGCTGGACCCCGAATCCGTCACCCGATTGGCCGAGATTTGGGCCGAAGTTCGCACAGACGATGATATCCGCGTGGCCATTTTGACCGGCACGGGTGAGAAATCCTTTTGTACGGGCACGGACATGAAAAAGACCCCGCCGCCGGCGGAGTGCATGGCCTCCATCTGGCTGCGCGAAGGTCAGCCCATCGTTCCGCACATGAAGACCTGGAAACCGATCATCTGCGCCATCAACGGCTATGCCGTGGGCGGCGGGCTGGAAATGGCCCTGGCCTGCGACCTGCGCATCGCCAGCAGCAATGCCAAGTTCGGTCTCACCGAGGTCAAGGTGGCCAGTCTGGCCGGCCTCAACGGCACCCAGTGCCTGCCCCGGGCCATCCCCCAGGCCGTGGCCATGAAGATGCTGCTCACTGGTGAGATGATCGACGCCCAGGAAGCCTACCGCGTGGGACTGATCTCCGACGTGGTCCGGCCCGAGGAGCTGATGGACCTGGCCACCCAATATGCCACGAAGATCGCCGGCAATGCGCCCTTGAGTGTCAAGGCCGCCAAACAGGCCGCCGTCATGGGGCTGGACATGACGCTGGACAACGGCATCGCCTTCTCCCACTTGCTTTGGGGCGCACTGCGCGATACCGAGGATCGCAAGGAAGGCTTCCAGGCGTTCAGTGAAAAGCGCCAACCGGAATGGAAGGGGCGGTAATAGCGGTTTACAGTTTACGGTTATCGGTTCACGGTTGAGCTGTAACCCGCAAACGGTGAACCGTCAACTGTCAACTGTAAACAAATGTTGATTTTAAGGGGAGGTAAGGAAAATGCATATTGCCGTACTTGCCAAAGTGGTACCGGACTATGAGGTGCCGGCCAGTGATTTCGAGTTGACCGATGGGCATGCCCACAGCCGCTATAAGCGAATGATCGGTCTTTATGACGAGAATGCCATCGAAACGGCCGTCCAACTCAAGGAGAAAAACAAGGCCAAGCTGAGTATCATCTCATACGGCAGAACCGATGACATTGCCGTTTTGAGAAAAGCCCTTGCCATGGGCGGGGATGCGCTGCACCTGGTGATAGGTGATTCGGACGACCCGTTCGTGATCGCCGCGAACCTCAAAATGGCAATCGACAAGTTGGGGGATGTGGATCTGGTGCTGGCCGGCCAGCAATCCGCAGATATGGACCGGGGCGTGGTGCATGGCATTCTGGCCGGCATGCTGGAGACCCCGTTCATTTCCCAGGTCAGCCATATCAGCGCTGATGGAGACCAGTGGTCGGTTGCGCAGATTCATGAAAACGGGACCCGAGAGCTCTCATTTGCTGGCAAAGCGGTGCTGTCCATCACCAGTATTCCTGATAACGTACCGCGCATTCCGGTGGTGCGGGCCATTTTTGCGGCCAAAAAGAAACCCGTGGAGAAGATTGAAGGCATTGCCGCGGAGCCCATGACGGTCGTTCAGAAATCCGTCGAGATTCCAACGGTGGAATCGGTCTGCGAATTCCTGCCTCTGGATGATATTGCAGAGACCTCGAAAATCCTGCTGAGCAAATTAAGGGAGGAAAGATACCTATGAAAACCCTCATCATAGAGGTCGTCGATGCGAAACGAATTGGAGAGCTGGTCACCGTGGCCCGGATTTTCGGGGATACGCCGGATATCCTGTCTTTGGGGGGGGATCAAATTCCGGGTACCTTCGGAAAAGCATATTTTACAGCCGACACGGTAGCCACGAATCTGATCGATTCCGCCGCCAAGCTGATTCAGCAGGAAGGATATGAGCTGGTGCTGCTCTCGGCCACTACCGTGGGCACCGAAATCGCCGGCCCCTTGAGTGTTCGCCTGGGGGCACCGGTTTTGACCGAGATCATCGAGGCGTCCGCGGACAAGACCGTAACGCGGCCCGTATACGGCGGCAAAGCCGTGGCCACGTTCTCCCTCAGCCAGACACCCGCAATTCTCACCGTTCGGCGCAAATACTTTGAACCGGCAACAGCCGAAGGCACGACGACAGCCGAGGCGTTAGCCGCCGAAAATGCTCCGATCACCCTGGTTTCCGAAAAAGCCACTGAGGTCAAAGGCATTCCGCTGGAAGATGCCGAAGTGATCGTTTCCGGTGGCCGGGGACTCGGTGCCGAGGAAAGCTTCACCATGATCCGGGAGATTGCCGACCTTCTCAAGGCCGCCGTGGGTGCCTCACGCGGGGCGGTGGACGAAGGGTGGGCAGACCCGTCCATGCAGATCGGCCAGACCGGCAATATCGTGGCCCCATCGGTCTACGTTGCCGTGGGAATTTCCGGTGCCAGCCAGCACCTGGCCGGCATCGCCAATGCCAAGTGCGTGGTGGCGATCAATAAGGACGAGGACGCCAACATTTTCAAGCGGGCCCGCTTCGGTATCGTGGAAGATTACAAAAAGGTCATTCCTACGCTCATTCAGGCATTGAAAGAGGAATAGCAGATGGCGCGCATCCCCTACTGGAACATCAATTACGGCATTCTGATCGATGCCTTCGCCCTGGTGGCGGTGGTGATTTTCGCCTACGGCATCCAGATGCACTGGCAGCGGATTCGGCAGGGCAAGGTCCGGCTGCGGACAGCGGTCAAGGATTTGCCCGGCAAGATCGGCCCGGTGTTCGTGCATTCGCTGATCTTCAAAGGCATTCTGGGCGTCAAGCTCTACAAGAAGATCTTCACCGGCATCGCCCATGGGTTCGTGTTCTGGGGCATGCTGGTGCTTCTCATCGGCACGAGTCTGGTGGTGCTCAACGTGTGGGGCGGGGTGCCGGTATTTACCGGCGGTTTCAACCAGTGGGTCATGTCCTTTGGATTGGATCTGGCCGGGCTGTTGGCCCTGATCGGAGTGATCTTTTTTCTCGTTCGCCGGCTCATGCCGCCCGAACGGCTGGTGACGCCCAAAGCCCGGGCCGGATTTGCCCTGCAGATCGGTCTGTTGGCCGTCATCCTGATCTCCGGGTTTCTGGTGGAGGGACTGCGCATTGCCGCCAACGGTCCGGACGCCTATGCGTTTGTGGGCAATACACTGGCCGGCTGGCTGCCGGCGGATGCCCTGGCCGCCCATCAGCTGCTCTGGTGGGGGCATGGGCTCTTGTGCATGGCCTTCATCGCCGCGATTCCCTTTTCGCCCATGATGCACATCCTGTTGGTGCCCACCAATGCGGCCCTGGCCGATCCCATGCCGGGCAGCAAGATGGGGGTCATCGACTTCGCCACCTTCGACGATGAAGAGGCCGAGGAGATGCCCACCCTGGGGTGCGCCAGCCTGGCCGATTTCACGCGCAAGCGGCTTTTGGATTACAGCGCCTGTCTGTGGTGCGGCCGGTGTCATGAGGTCTGCCCGGCGGCCAGCACGGGCAAGCCCCTGTCTCCCAAGGGGGTCATGCTGACCCTGGCCGAGCGGTTGACCCATGGCGGTTTCGAAGACGACGGTCTGATCGACGAGTTGACCGAGGATGCGATTTTCGCCTGCACCACCTGCACGGCCTGCATGGAAGCCTGTCCGGCCTGCATCAACCAGCCCAAGACCATCTTGAAGTTCCGGCAGAACCTGACCATGGAGCAGTCGCGGGTGCCCGAGTTGATGGGCAAGGCGCTGAACAGCCTGGAGCAGCGCGCGCATCCGTTTTTCGGTACCGGGTCCGGCCCCAATGCGTGGCGTGAAGGTCTGGACGTCCCGATCTTTACCGAAGGGGAGACCGAGTACCTGCTGTGGATCGGCTGTTCGGCCACCTACGAGGAACGGGCCCAGAAGATTGCCCGGGCCATGGTGCGCATCCTCGACAAGGCCGGGGTCTCCTACGGTATTTTGGAGGAATCGCGCTGTACCGGCGATCCGGCCAAGCAGATGGGCAACGAGTTTTTGTTCACGGAACTGGCCCAGATGAACATCGAGGAGTTCGACGCGCTGGGGGTCAAAAAGATCATCACCCTGTGCCCCCACTGTTACAACAGCTTTTCCCGGCACTATCCGGCCCTGGGCGGCCATTATACCCTGATTCCCCATGCGGTGTTCATCGAACAGTTGATCAATCAGAAAAAGATTACGCCGGGCTGGAGCAGCACGACCATCGCCTACCATGATCCGTGTTATCTGGGACGGCGCAACCGCATTTTCGATGAACCGCGTCAGCTGATCGGCCGGGTGGGGAAACTGGTGGAAATGCCCAACCACGGGGCGGACAGCTTTTGCTGCGGCGGTGGCGGCGGCAACTACTGGGCCGAAGAGGTGGGCGAGCGCATCAACCAACGGCGCAGCAAGGAGGCCCTGGATACCGGTGCGGATAAAATTGCCACGGCGTGTCCATTCTGCCTGCTGATGATTACCGATGGCACCAAGAAGTTCACCGAGGAGCAAAAGGCCTTCGATATTGCCGAACTGGTGGCGGAGCAATTGGGATGACTTTTCATATCGTCATACTAAACGTTTATAGAAAATTTTGGCCTGATTCAAACCTATGCTTTTCGTTGTCGTAATCGTGGTCGTAGTCGTCATTCGATTACGATTACGACAACGATTACGAAAAGGATGACGTCAGACTGAAATCCGAATAATAGAGGAGATGAATATGACAAGCAAACGCGTAGGCGTACTGCTCTCCGGCTGCGGGGTGTACGACGGTGCGGAGATCCACGAGGCGGTTCTGACACTGCTCTACCTGGACCAGCAGGGGGCCGAGGCCGTCTGCATGGCCCCGGACATCAGCCAAGCGCATGTGATCGACCATATCACCCAAAAGGAGATGGACCAGACCCGCAACGTGCTGGTGGAATCGGCGCGCATCAGCCGGGGGGCGATCAAGAACCTGGCCGAGGTCACCGTGGACGAGATCGATGCGTTGATCCTGCCCGGCGGGTTCGGTGCGGCCAAGAATCTGAGTGAGTTCGCCTTCAAGGGCCCCGAAGGGGCGGTCAATCCCCAGGTGCAACAATTGCTGCAAGCCATGATCGCGGCCGGCAAGCCCATCGGCGCCCTGTGCATCGCCCCGGCCACCGTGGGCATGGCCCTGAAGGAGAACCAGCCATTGATGACCGTCGGCAAGGAGGAAGGCGTGATCGGCGCGCTGGCCGCCATCGGGGTCAAGCATCAGCTCTGTGCGGTGGATGAAATCGCCGTGGACGAGGCCCACAAGATCGTCACCACGCCCGCCTATATGCTCGGTCCCGGCATCAAGGATGTGGCCGTGGGAATCGAAACGCTGGTCAAGAAAGTCCTGTCCATGGCATAAGGAGATATCCGCGTGCCCAAAGCCATGACACCGCAACAGCGCCTGCTGGCGGTGATTAACCGAAAAAAGCCGGATCGGGTTCCGGTGCTGCCGCTCGTTCGAGCCTATGCCGCCAAGGTGGCGGGCATGCCTCTGGATGAATTCTGGTCGGATGGCGATCGCTATTTCGACGCCAATCTCATGAGCATGCGCCTGCATGGATACGAGCAATTTCCTCTATATGGGTATTCGGCCTGCGGCCCATGGGAGTTCGGCGGCCGGATTCAGATGCCCCAACCCCATGGGGACACCGCGCCGGCGGTCACTGAACACCCGGTGGAGACCATCGATGATATCGATAGGCTCGAGGTGCCCACCTTCAAGAACAAACTTCCCGGGGCCTATGCCATCGCCGATCAAACCGCCGAGCGCTGTGCGGCGATGGGCATGCCGGCCGGGTTTCAGGCCGGCAGCGTCTTTTCCGCAGCGGCCCAGGTGGCGGAAACCACGCAGTTTTTAACCTGGGTGATGTCGAATCCGAAAGCGGTGCACAAGCTCATGGAAAAGGTCAGCGATATGTTTGTCAATGCCTTGACCTACTTTGCGGACAAGTATGGCGCCGAGAACTGTATGCCTTTCCAGGCCGGTCTCATTGAAGCCAACGGCTTGATCTCATCTGTTCAATTCGAGAAGATGGTGCATCCGTATAACTTGAAAGTGAATCAAAAGATCAAAGAATTGGGGATTCAAACCGTATTGATGCATCCGTGCGGCAATCAGAATCTCAACATTCCTTACTATGTACAGATGAGAGAAGCCTGCGATTGGCATGGCCGCTACATTTGGATTTTTGGGCCCGAAACGCCCATTGCCAATCAGATGAAGGCTTTCGGCAAGAGAGATATCATTTGCGGTAATGTGGATAGCCTGCAAATTAACGAGAAAACTTACGAAGAACTGGTTGAGCTTTGCAAAAGCATCATCGAAACCGGTAAATCAAATCCCGGCGGATTTATTCTATCGCCAGGATGCGAATTTCCGGCTGAAGCAGCGCCCGCTAAGGTGATGGCCTTTATGGAAGCGGCGGAGCAGTTCGGCCGCTACCAATAAAAGGGTTCGCAGTGAATTGTTGGGTGTCGCTGCGCTCGACCCAACCTACGAGTGCGGTATGTCAATGGAGCTTGGGTTTTGTAGGTTGGGTTGAGGCACGAAACCCGACAATGAGGCGCATCACCATGAAAATATTCCCTCACTGGTAAAATTCCGGCACGCCCGAGCCAGATCCATCAGTTCCGGATCCAGTGCATTCATCAGCATCATGGTCGTCCCGGCAGCAGCCAGCATGGGCAGAAAAGCTGACTGGTAGCAGATGCGGGTGTCGGCGTTCGGCGCTCCAGTGGTCAGGTTGGAAAGCCCGGCCATACTTCTCACCGGATAACCCAACAGGTTAGGCAGGGTGCGAATAACCTCCAAATTGGCCATATTCTGGCGATTGCCGTCATGCCAGACCAATGGGGCGACGATGGGATCGAATATCAATCGGTCCGGTGCAATGCCAGCGGTCTGGCATTCATTGAACAAGGCCACGGCAGACGCCATGCGTCCATCACCGTCCGGGGGTACATGGCCGTCGGGACGCAATAGATAGCAGATCAGATCAGCGCCGTGTTCGCTGGCCAGAGGCAGGATACGTTCCAGTTTTTCAGGTTCCAGGGAAACGCCGTTGATGATCGCCGGTTGCCGGCAGGTGGCAAGCCCCGCGGCCATGGCTGCTGAATTCGTCGTGTCCAGCACCAGCGGCAGATCCACAGCCGCCTGCACGGTTTCCACTAGAAAGATCATTTTTTTTTGGGCATCCCGGGAAAGCGGACCGCTGTTGATGTCGATGGCGTCGGCCCCTGCATTCCGGCAGGCCACGGCCATACGTTGAATGGGTACAGGGTCCAGCGTTTCCACGGCGCGGGCAATCGCGGGCTGGGTGATGCGCAAGTTGTCGGCAACAATTAGCATGGCGTTTCCCTTAGTTGCTTATTCCCCGGAATGCGGATCAGGTCGAGACGGTTGGCCGGCGTCCCCAGGTAAAGCGATACTGCAGTGCCGGGCTGTGCCAGTGGTTGAGATACTCCCATCTCATCGGTGATTTTCTCGATTCGATCCGGCCGGATCGGACCGCCTGGTGAGAGAACATCCACCGTCTCTCCGGCATGAATCTTGTTTTTGACGAGTACCTGAACCCCGCCGTCGGCTCCTGCGTCACTTGTCACCTTGGCCACAAAACGATGGCCAGGAACAATCAGGTTTTCACTGTTAGCGCCGGTTTGTTCCGCATCAGAAAAATAAAACCCAGTGCAATACCCCCGATGGCTGATGGCGGAAAGTTCCGTGAGCCATCGGGGCTCAACTTGATAATGTGCCGAATCCTCGTACCAGCGGTCAATGGCCTCCCGGTAGACTTTGACCACCCCGGCCAGGTAGTGGATACTTTTCATGCGGCCTTCGATTTTCAGACTTTGGATGCCCGCCTTGATCATGGCCGGCAGGTGCGCGATCATGCACAGGTCCCGGGAGTTGAAGATATAGGCGCCGCGCTGGTCCTGGGTAATGGGAAAGTACTGCCCGGGCCGGGTTTCTTCCATCACCGTGTAATGAAACCGGCAAGGCTGACAGCACAGGCCGCGGTTGCTCTCGCGTCCGGCCATGAAACCGGACATCAGACAGCGCCCCGACACCGCCATGCACATGGCGCCGTGGACAAACGCTTCCACCGCGATCCCGCCATCTTGAGCAATTTCGCGAATCTCTTCAAGACTCAGCTCACGGGCCGCATTGACCCGGCTGGCGCCCAGGTCCCGCCAGAAGCGAGCCGTGCCCGTGTTGGTGGTGTTGGCCTGGGTGCTGATGTGCACCGGGATTTCTGGCGTTTGCCTGCGGGTCTGGGTGAAGATGGCTGGGTCGGCGACGATGATCGCATCCGGCTGCACGGTTTTCAAAAAAGCGAGATAGTCTGCAATGGCCTCGGATTCGTGGTTACGCGAGTAAATGTTGACGGTGACATACATCCGCACGCCATGATTTCGGGTAAACCGTCTCGCCGCCACCATTTCCGCATGTGAGAAATTTCCCGACAGGTTACGCAGGCTGAAATCTTTGCCGGCCAGGTAGACCGCATCCGCTCCATAGTGCACGGCGATTTCCAGCTTTTCCGGCGTTCCGGCCGGCGCCAGCAGCTCGATTTTTCTTGCTTTTTCTGTTAGCATAAATTTTTCTCGTCAACCGTCAACCGTCAACCTTTTCTTTAACCACCCCAACGATGCTTCAATCGCTGCCACCGAATAAACCTCCAATGCGACCACGTTGGGAAAGCGCTTCACCAACGCCAGGATTCCTGCCGCGTGTGGTGCTGACAGCCGGTCCAGGGGCAGATGATCCTTATTCCCGTCCACCCCATGCAGGTGGACGATAGAGATGCGATCCTGCCAGCGCGTATAAAAGGGCTTCAGTGCTTTGCCGTGGGCCAACAGATGCCCCATGTCCATGCACACGGAAAGGTCCAGTGCTTTTACAATCGGGGCAGCCAAATTAAAATCGTAATCGAGATTTTCGATGGAAATGCAGCGGTTGTCGATACCGGCGGCCAGCACGGTTTCGAGCGTGGCCGTGGTATGGTCCTGCCAACGGCGATCATTGGGCTCGGACGGGTCACGCTCCAGGTGCAGGGTGAAAGTGCTGGGGGTGAGCGGCGTGCAGCGCTGGATCAGATCAATCAACACGTTGGCGGCCCGCTGTCGTTCGGCCGTGTCGGGATGCCCCAGAAAAATATCCGAGGGCAGGTGCACATTAAAGGTTACGCCCCCCTCTCGAGCCAGGCCAGCCAATTGATCGATCAAGGCCGGGGAGGGCAGGCTGTCCGCAAACCGGCTCTCGAAAAACAGCAGCTGAATTTCGTCCACGAAGGGGGCCAGGCGTTGCACGTTTTCGGCATATCCCGCCCGATAGACAAAAGACGGGCAGGCCAGCGGGAAGGGAAACACGCCCTTGGCCCTGGTTCTCAGCGTATCGGAAACCATGTCGCTTGAATTGGGATCTGCCATGGCATTCACCATAGCCCTCGAGTCAGCAGAATCACCAGCCCGGCCATGGCATAGGTCACGATTGCGGTGGTCAGCATCAGCCGGCAGGCCTCATGAATATGGTCGGGTTTGGCGTCGCCCAGTCCCCGGCCGATTACCGGTTTTTCCACCTGTTGGCCGTGATAAAAGTTGGCACCGCCCATCCACAGGCCCAGGGCACCGGCGAAAGCCGCCTCGGGAAACCCGGCATTGGGGCTGGCATGGGCACGGCCGTCCTGCCGGGCCACACGCAGGGCGGATTGCCAGTCCCCGTCCAGCAGCCGGGCCGCCAGGGCGATGACCGGTACGCTGAGACGGGCGGGAATGAAATTGGCCACATCGTCCAGGCGTGCGGAAAAACGGCCGAATTTCAGGTAACGCGCGTCTTTGTATCCAATCATGGAGTCCAGGGTGTTGACCATTTTATAGGCCATGGCCAGGGGCGAGCCGCCCAGGACCACGAAAAAGATCGGTGAGATCACACCGTCCACCAGGTTCTCGGCCACGGTTTCCACGGCGGCCCGGGTGACTCCGGTTTCATCCAGTCGATCGGTTTCGCGGCCGACGATCATGGACACGGCATGGCGGCCGGCATCCAGCCCGGACCCGGCCAACGCCCGGCCCACCTCCCGCGCCGCATCGGCCAGGTTGCGGGCGGAAATACAGGTGAAGATCATGGCGGCCTGGACCAGGATGCCGATCAGGGGATGCAAGGCACTGGCCAATCCGACGACCAGAAGGCTCAGCAGCCATACAGAGATCACCAGCAGGGCGGCCATGAGCCCGCCGGCGATCCGCAGATCGCCTTGGCGCGCCCGAAAGCGCGGTTCGAGCCGTTCGATGGCCTGGCCCATCCAGCGTACGGGATGGGGCATCCATGTGGGATCGCCGATCAGCATGTCAAGGATCACGGCCAGGATCAGGGCCAGGACCAATCCGTCAGCTTGCATGATCGTCTCCTTTTTCTTCATGGTTCTGGCAGCATTGGACCAACAATTCCGTGGCCCGACGGTTGTCGGCCTCTCCTTTCATGGACATACGGATGAAAGATTCGTCCAGGCCGGTAAAGTTGGTACAATCGCGGATCAGAATGCCTTGATCCGACATGTGTTGCCACACCATCGGCGCACTCAGACCGTCAGGCAGGCGCATGAGAATGAACGAGGCGGCCGACGGGAAACAACGAATGCCGGTTTGACTGTGCAGTTCATCCCTGATGCGTCTTTTTTGCCCATCGAGCATCGTTCGGGAAACATCGAGGAATTTATTCACCGGCTCGGGGTGGGCCATCAACCACGCGACGGCCGCCTGGGCCAGGCTGTTGACCGACCAGGGCAGGGTAAAAGCGGTCAATTTTTCCATCAAGGCCGGCGGTGCCTTGACAAAACCGATACGCAGCCCCGGAATGCGAAACGCCTTGGACATGGAGTTGAGCACCATTGCGTTGGGAAGGTCGGATGTCATCAGGCTGATCGTTTCAGGCTGCGAGGCAAAGGGCAGATAGGATTCGTCGATGACGAAAAGGGTGTGCGGCAGGGCACGGCACAACCTTTCGATGGCTTTGCGTGGCACCATGCTGCCGGTGGGATTGTTGGGATTGCACAAAAATACCAAATCGGCCCCAGCGGCCTTTTCTTCGATGACCCCCAGATCCGGAACGAAATCATCGCCTTCCCGGCAGATCAGATGCTCGCAGGCCACGCGGTTCATGGCGCAGGCATCCCGGTAATCCGAGTAAGTAGGCCCCACCACCACGGCCTTTCGGGCATGCATGGCCCGGGGAATCAGGTAGATCAACTGGGTACTGCCGTTGCCGGCCATCACCTGATCGGGGGCCACGTCGTAAAACCGGCTGAAAGCACGGGTGATGCCGCCGGCGTCCACTTCGGGCAGCGCGGCAATCACCGACAGGTTGGCCTCGAGGTGAGCCATCAGTTCCGGCATGGGTCCCAAGGGATTGACATTGGCACTCATGTCGACGATTTCTGATGGCTGGCATCCCAGCCGTTGAGCCAATTCATAGATGTTGCCGCCGTGACCGCCGATCATTGCCCGCCCCCCACGCTCAGCGATAGAAAAAGCGCTGCTTCCATGATTTCGGCCATGGCGCCCAGCATGTCGCCGGTGATGCCGTCGAGCTTTTTTTTGTAAACCATCAATAGCCCGGCGGTAACCGCGGCAAAAAACAAGTTGACCAGCAGCCCGCGCCAGCCGAGGAACAGGGACAGGACCATAGGGACGAGCAGATATCGAAAATCCATGGCGGTCAGCCGGGTTTCGAAAAAAGCGCTGCCCGTGCCTTCCTGTCCACGGGCATAGGGGAGAAAACGCATGCCGAAGATCATTGATCCACGGGCATACGCCGGTACGATGCAAAGGGCCAGGAACCGGCCCTGGTCCACCGCGCCCAGGGCCATGGTCTTGGTCAGCAGTGCGCAGACCACGGCAATCAGGCCCATGGCACCCACGCGGCTGTCCTTCATGATGGCCAGGCATTGCTCACGCTCCCGCTGGCCATAAAGACCGTCGGCCATATCGGCCAGACCGTCCAGATGAAAGCCACCGGTGATCGTGGCCAACAGCACGACATCCATAACCGATGCCACGGCCGGGGGCCAGAGGGTAATAGCCAACCGATCGAACAGGGCCAGGATCAGGCCGATGAACAGCCCGGCCAAAGGGAAGTTGATGATGATGCCCTTGGGGTCGAACGGACGGGGCTTGCCCAGGGGCAGGCCGGAGATGAACTGCAGGGACGCAATCAGTGAATTCATGGGGCGGCTTTTTGAAACGGGGGCTTGATGGTTACGGGAATACCGGCCACGGTCCAGATCACCTGGCCGCAAACGGCGGCCATGGCCTGGTTGGTCCAGCCGGACAGGTCGCGGTAAAGCCGGGCTAAACGGTTTTCGGGAACGATGCCGGCGCCCACTTCATTGGAGACCAGGACGATCGAACGCGGTGCGTTCAGGATCGTATCGGCCAGACCGTCGATGCGGCCTCGGATGCGCTCCACATCCTCGGTCTCCATCAGCAGGTTGTTGAGCCACAGGGTCAGGCAGTCGATCAGCATGACATCCGCCTGCGAACCGTGCTCGGCGATGGCGCCGGCCAGGTCCACGGCGACCTCCAGGGTCTGCCAGGTATCGCTGCGATCGGCCTGATGCTGTTTCACCCGCTGGCGCATCTCTTCGTCATGGGGAACACAGGTGGCCACGAAGATGCGGCGGCTGCCCATTCCTTCGGCCAGCTGCAGGGCATGGCTGCTTTTTCCACTGCGGCAGCCGCCGAGAACCAGAATCTTGTCTTTTGTTTTCATGATGTTGTAAAACCTTGTCGCAGGCATGGCCAGCTCCTTGTATGGGCAACGCCATTGACAGCCGTAAGAGCGGGCCATGCCCGCGAAAATTAATCCCAATTGAAAAACGGCATCCAATAAAATGGCGGCATGCCACCACCTAAATTCATTCAGCCTTCAGCCTAAAGCCCTTTTCCTATTAACGCCTCGATGCGCGTCACATCCACATAGCGGCAAAAATGATCGGCCAACAGCGCATATTGTTCTACCTTGGCGGCCAGACCGCCCGTGTCCGGTACGGTGATCCGTGAAATGCCCACGGCCTGAAGCCAGCGGGTGATCAGGGCCGGGGTGTCGAACAGGCCGTGCATGTAAGTCCCCAGGGTTCGTCCGTCGTCGGCCATGCAGCCGTCCGTATCGTTGGCGGCCAGGCTGTTCCGTTCATGCACATCCAGCAGGGAACGACCGCCTTTTAGCACCGTTTGCCCCATGTGGATTTCGTATCCGGCACCCGCGATGCCGTCCCAAGCGAAACGACTCAGCGTGGTGGTCTTGGGGGCCTTGAGCGTGGTTTCCACGGGAAGCAGGCCCAAGCCATCGGTGGTTCCAGGCGCGCCTTCCAGTCCGCCGGGGTCATGCACGGCCAATCCCATCATCTGATAGCCGCCGCAGATGCCGGTAATATGGCCGCCGGCCTGGCGATAGGCATCCAGGCGGGATTGCCAGCCGCTGGTTTTTAGCCATTCCAGATCGAACCGGGTGTTTTTCGAGCCGGGTAGAATCACGGCCTTGAACATGGACAGATCCTGGGGCGTTTGTACGAAATGGACCCCCAGGTCGGAGGCCGCGGTGAGTGGGTCAAAATCGGTAAAGTTGGAGATATGGGGGATGCGAATCACCGCCACCGCCGGTTGGTCGCCTGTCTGCGGCCCGACCGCGCACGGTCGTTCGATGACCACCGAATCTTCCGGATCGATACGAATGTGGTCATACCAGGGCAAAACGCCGAAAACCGGCAATCCGGTTTTCTCTTCGATCCAGCGCACACCGTCTTCGAAGAGGCGCAGGTCGCCCCGGAAGCGATTGATGATGAATCCGGCCACGCGGCGGCGAAAGGCCGGCGGAAGGCATTCGATGGTGCCCACCAGCTGAGCGAAAATGCCGCCGCGGTGGATGTCGCCGACCAGAATTACCGGTGCCTGGGCATATTCGGCCATGGGAAAGTTGACGATATCGTGATCCATCAGATTGACTTCGGCGCAGGAACCGGCACCCTCCATGACCACCAGATCGTATTTCTCACGCAGGCGATCCAGGGCCTTATTGGCCGTATCCACCAGTCGGCGCTTTTTCTGGTGATAAACCATGGCACTCTGGTTGCCGATGGCTTCACCCAAGAGCACGACCTGGGAGCCGACGTCGCTGGTGGGTTTGAGCAGGATGGGGTTCATGTCCACATGAGGGGCGATGCCGGCGGCTTCGGCCTGAACGATCTGGGCGCGACCCATTTCCAGGCCTTCCGGCGTGACGCCGGAATTGTTTGACATATTCTGGGCTTTGTAGGGTGACACCCGTAGGCCCCGGTCGGCGAAGATGCGGCAAAGGGCCGCGGCGATGATGCTCTTGCCCACATCGGACCCGGTGCCGAATACGGCGATGCACGGGGCGTTGGGTGGGGTGGGTGGGGTTCCGGTCATGTGGCCTTCTGTTCCATTTCACATGGGTTAAAACTTAACACTATCAGATAATATCATACTTGTTTGTATACCCGCGCGGGGTAACCATCAAGCCATCATAGGTAAACGTATTCGAATTGCCCACAAACACCGTGGTCTGCATGTCCACCTCGGCCTCGTGCAGCCGGTCCAGGGTGGTCAGGACAATCCGCTGGTTGTCGCGCATGGCACCGGTGACGATGCCCACCGGGGTCGCTGCATCCCGGTGAGCCAGGATGATTTCCTGGGCCCGGGTCAGGTGGTCGGTCCGCCGCCGACTCTTGGGGTTGTAGATCACGATCACGAAATCGGCACTGGCCGCCGCCTGAAGACGGGACTCGATCGTCTCCCAGGGGGTGAGCAAGTCGCTCAGGGAGATGACGGCGAAATCGTGGGTCAGGGGCGCGCCCAGAAGGGATGCGCCGGAGCACAGGGCCGGAATGCCGGGCACGATTTCGATGGCCATCCGATCGCCCTTGTCCCCATCGTGGGCGCCGGCGATGGCGATGTCCCGTTCACGGCACATCTCCAGTACCAGGCCGGCCATGGCGTAAATCCCCGGGTCGCCACTGGAAACAACGGCGCAGGCAGTGCCGCCGAGAACCAGGTCCAGGGCCGCCGACACGCGGTCGATCTCCTTTTTCATGGCCGTGCTGACGATCTGTTTGCCCTGGATCAGCGGCCGGATCAGATCGATGTAAGTTGTATAACCGGCTACGGCATCCACTGTTTCCAATACCTGAACCGCGCGCCGGCTCAGGTGGTCCGGGCCGCCGGGGCCGATACCGACGATGTATAGCCGTCGGCCGCCACGGCCAGGGTGACGTTGGCGGTCTTCCGTTTGGGGACGATCAGCCGTCCCCGATTTGTCGCCAGCAAGGCTGCGGCTTCGCATACGCTTCGAACTCCTATGTGCTTTTCCACCATGGCCGATGGGGAGGGCACCTCGGTCACGGTGTTCAGTTGCTGTCGGGTGAAAAAAACAAGTGTAACGTTCAACGATTCGGCCAGGGCCAGCAGGCCCGGTTCATCGGCCTTGAGATCTACCGAGGCCAGGACGCGGAGGCTGGAAAGCGATAGATGGTTGGCGCCAAAGGTTTCTTCAAGAAGATGGCGCATCTCCTCGACCTCCGTGCCCCGATTGCAGCCCATGCCGGCCACCAGCGAACCGGGTCGCAATACCAGCACATCGGGGGGCAGGTCAAGTTGCATGTGGCCCACGAAAACGGCGGCGCCTTGACTGGTCGGGGAGATATCCGCGACCGGCATCACCTGATCCGGCGGCAGGTGCGGGATCACCAATCCGTAAGAATCGTGGACACGAATGGGATCGCCGGTGATCAAGGCCATGTTGACCGTTTTAATGGCCGCCGGATTTTCGATGACCAAATGGTTTCGCATCGCGATAAGATCGATGGCCGGCTTTTGATTGACATCCGTGGCCGTGGTGATCACCGGCTGGCCGCCGGTAATGGCCGCCACACTCTGAGCCAAGGTATTGGCACCGCCCACATGACCGGAGACCAGGCTGATGGCGAAGCGGCCGGCTTCGTCACACACCACCACGGCCGGATCACGGGTTTTGTGCACCAGACGATCGGCGATGCTGCGTACCACGATGCCGGTCGCCATGATGAATACGTGCTGGCGAAACGCATTGAATTGTTCTCGGATTGTATCCTTCAGGCGCCAGAACGCCTCGGCCCCGTCGACCGTGTGCGCCACCTTGGCTGGGAGAAAAACGCGACTGCCGGACATGGCGTCGGCGATCTGCCCGGCCAGGCGAGCGCCGTTGGGGGTCAGCGCCCAGACAGCCGTATGGGGTCGGGAGGGCATGTCTATCGGCCCTGGTCTGCTTCTCGGAAACCATGAGCAAAATGGCGGTCGTACAGTTTTGAATGGTGGGCCAGGGTGTCCAGGCTTACATCCAGCACCCGGCCCACCACGACCAGGGCGGTGCGCTTGATTCCCGCTTCGGCGACGATTTGGGAGAGCTTGCCAACGGTGGTCCAGAGGATCTTCTCATTCGGTTGGCTGACCCGGTAGACGATGGCGCAGGCGCCCTCCGGTCCATAGGCCTCGGAGAGAATACGCGTCATTTCGTCGACCATGGAAATACTCAGGTAGATCGCCATGGTGGCCCGGTGGGCGGCCAAGGCGGTCAGGGACTCGGCTTCGGGCACCGGCGTGCGTCCGGCCATGCGGGTCAGGATCAGCGTCTGTGAGATTTCGGGCAGGGTGTATTCGACCTTCATGGCGGCGGCGGCGGCAAAGGCGGCGGTCACCCCGGGAATTACGGCGTAGGGTATCTTTCTGCGGGCCAGGGCGGCCATTTGTTCGAAGATGGCGCCATAGAGACTGGGGTCACCGGTGTGCAGGCGCACCACGCGTCTGCCGGCCTGCCAGGCCTCGACCATGGTGGCCACCATCTGGTACAGATGCAATCCGGCGCTACTCATGTGGCGGCAATCCGTCGATGTCCATTTCAGCACCGCCTCGGGCACCAGCGATCCGGCATAGATCACCAGATCGGCCTCGGCCAGGGCCCGTTGCCCCTTGACGGTAATCAGCTCCGGATCACCGGGCCCGGCGCCGCAAAAGAGAATCGGATGGGTGGGGGTGTTCGTTTCGGGGGTTGACTCATTCACGGTTTTGGATTCCTTTATCAATTAACACCGCCCTTCAGGCTTGCTCCCGGTGATGATCCACACCGGATTGGCCGCTTCCAAACGCTGGCTGTAAGGCATGGTCTTGCCGCGGCTGACTTGGAGCTGAACCAGATCGGTGATGAATCCCAATGCGGCAAGCGTTTTCGTGGCGGTTGTCAGGGTGTCGATCAGAACGGTGTTGACCACGATGATGCCGTTTTCATTCAGCCGGTCCGCCGCCGCCTGGATAATCCGTTCCAAATCTTTTCCACCCCCGCCGATAAAGACCCGGTCCGGATCGGGCAGATCGGCCAACCCATCGGGAAGCCGGGCCTCGATCACGGTGAGGTTGCCGATGCCGAAACGGGTGCGGTTGGCATGAATATGGGCGACCCGTTCAGGGTGCTTCTCGACCGCATAAATACTTCCCTGAGAAATGAACTGGCCGGCCTCGATGGATACCGATCCGCTTCCCGCACCCAGGTCCCACAGGATGGCCCGATCGAAAAGACGCAGCCGGGAAAGCGTCACGGCGCGAACCTCGGCGCTGGTGATCAACCCTTTTTCATGGACGAACCAATCGTCGGGCATGCCGGGGAACAAGGCGGGCCGCCGCTGTCGTTTGGGATCGGGGCGAAGCACCACGAGGTTGAGATCGGAAAATGAATGCGTTGCCACCTCATCCGGAGTGAACCGGGAGATGCGCTCATTTGGGGTGCCCAATTGCTCCAGAACCGTCATGGTCACATCCGTCAATCCATGCGCGGTCAGGAGGCTGGCCAACCAGGCCGGATCGTGAGCGGGATCGGTATAGGCCGCCACCGTCTCCCCGGCGGCCACATATCGAAACAACGGAGCGGTCTGGTTGCGGCCGTGCAGGCTGACAACCCGGACATCCTGCCACGGCTCACCCAGCCGGGCGAAGGCCGTTGCCACGGCCGAGACATTGGGAAGAATGCTCACCTGCTGCGCCCCCAGGCGTCGCACCAGAAACGCGCCGATGCCGAAAAACAGAGGATCGCCGGAGGTGAGCACGACGATGCCGTGGTCGGCCATGTGGCCTTCGAGAAAGTCGCCCAGGGCCTTGAGACTTTTGTCGATGACCACTTTTTGGCAGGTGAGATGATCAAATGACGCCAGGAGCCGTTTACCGCCCACGAGAATATCTGCCGTGGCAATCGTAGTGCGTTGTTTTTCGGTGAGGTCCGCCGGGGAGACGCCCGTGCCGATGATGGTCACTGGTGGGGACACTGAGTTTGCCTTTTTGCTATCGTGTTTAAGAAAATGTTTTTGGCAAGGCCAGAGGGAGGAAGCCGTATAATCAATACCGCGACGACCGATAACACAGCCCAAAAACATTTTCTTGAATGCTATATGTTGCTTTGATTCCGTTTTGAATCGCTAAAATAAGACCCGCTAACCTAGCCCCAATAGTCGTCGGTGTCAACAGCCACGATGCCCTCATAATCGAAAAGTACGCAGCGGGCCGACAACCGACACTCGGCGAATCCTTCCGCGCTTTGCCTGGCCATGTCGGCCACGCGGCGCAATACCGCCGGCGCCTCGGCTCTAAGGGGATCGAAGGCATGACGGGCGGTATTGGCCGTGGCGATGGCATGGGCCAGGTTGGCGTCCCCGGTGATCTCCGATGTCCACTGGGCCAACGTTTTCAGGGTCAATTCGGATTTGGCGGCATGGGTATGGGGGATGTTCTGGGCCATCTTGACCGCCTTGCCGAAGAAAACGGCCAGCGTCACCGCATCGAATCCGCGTTGGGCCGCTGCGGCCATCGCCATCTGAAAAAAATCCCCGATCTGGATGAAGACCACATCGTTGAGCCGTGGCCACAACGCTTGGGCAAAGCGTTCACTGCGGCGGCCGGTAGTCAGTACCAGATGCGGTTCATCGGCCGCCCGAGCCACGTCCATGGCTTTCTCGATGGTGGCCACATAGGCCTCGTGGGACATGGGACGCACGATGCCGGTGGTCCCCAATATCGAGAGCCCGCCCAGAATACCCAACCGGGCGTTGAGGGTATGGCGGGCCAGGCGTTCGCCTTCGGGGACGAAAATCTTGACATGAATGGCGGCATTCGTGGGATGTTTCTTAAGCACGTCTTCGATGCTGTTGGTGATCATGGTCATGGGGCCTTGCGTGATGGCCGGCTGACCCGGGGGGATTTCGAGGCCGGGCTTGGTCACCACGCCGACACCGATACCGCCGGTGATATGAATGTTACCGGCGGACCCCGGCTTTCCCAGCGTCACCTCGGCGCCGATTTCGGCCTTGTGGGTGATGTCCGGATCATCGCCGGCATCCTTGATGATCGTGCAGCGGACCGTTGCGGGGGGGATTCGTCGACAGTCATTTACGGTGATGGTGGTTGGCTCGCCCGTTAAAAATCGTATGCTCACCGATGACTGGTTATGGCCGGTGAGCAGAAACAGAAGCCCAGCCTTGGTGGCCGCGGCGGCCGCGGCGCCGGTGGTAAAACCGGAGCGCAGCTGATCGGGTGGTTTCTTCACCGCTTTCGTTTCCTCAGTTGATACTTGCGCACGGCGGCATTGTGTTCCTTGATCGTGGCGGAAAACTGGTGGGTGCCGTCTCTTTTGGAAACGAAATAGAGGTAATTGGTCTGGGCCGGGAAGAGGGCTGCCGCCATGGCCGCGGCACCCGGGCTGGCGATGGGGCCGGGGGGCAATCCCTTGATTTTGTATGTGTTATAGGGGGTGTACGTTTCGAGATGGCGTCGTTTGAGGTTGCCATCGAATTCGGGAATGGCATAAATGACCGTGGGATCGGTTTCGAGCCGCATGCCTCTTTTCAGACGGTTGTGAAATACCGAGGAAATCAACGGGCGTTCTTCAGGCGCGCCGGTTTCCTTTTCGATGATCGAGGCCAGGGTGACCACCTCATGAACGCTCATATTTAGTTCTTCGGCCCGTGCCACCCATTTTGGGGTGAAGGCGATGCGAAACTGTTTGACCATGGTGGCGATGATCGTATGGCTGTCCAACCCGCTGGGAAAGTAGTAGGTGTCCGGAAAGAGATAGCCTTCCACGGTGTCGGCATCAATGCCGAGTTTGCTGGCCGTCTGCCTATTCCGGGTCGCAGCCAGAAAGGCGGCTTCCGGGGCCAGCCCGGCATTGGCAACGGCTTTTGCGATCTGGATCAAATTGAACCCTTCGGGGATCGTCACGCGATAAAGATGCACCCGTCCCTCGACCAGTTGGGTCAGAATTTCTCTGGGGGTCATGGTGGTGGAAAGAAAATATTCTCCCGCCTTAAGCCGCGTATCCTGTTTCTCAAGCCGTGCAAGAATGGTGAAGCGTAAGGCATCGGAGATCAATTTTTCCTGCTCAAGCGCGGCGGCGGTCTGTTTCAACCCCTGGCCGGCGGATAAGATGAATAGTTTATCCTTCTCCAGGGCAGGGTGGGGACGATCGGCCCAGGTCATCAAATGGTGGTAGGCCAGGCCGGCGCCGCCCAATCCGGCCACGAACAGAATAAAAAGTAAAATGATCGTCTTTTTGAGCATAATCGATTGCATTCGAAGTGAAATTTATGCCTTGGGGACAAACTTGACGTCTTCAAGGATCGCGGTAAAAACTAATTGTGCCAGATGGGCCAAGGAACAAGCAAACTGGTGCCATTATTTTTTATCGCGACCCAAACATACGGCATGGGGCCGACCTTTGTCAAAGCACAAGTCAAGCGCTGGGAAAAAGGCATTCGGAGAGATCGCGTTCGGCCATTGATCATTCCAACTATTTTATTCTTGACCCCAGAAGTATTTTTTGATTATGAACCTTGGCACATTACCTCGTAATGCGTCTTTTTACGAATCCGTCTAAAGATCGCTTGTCGACGACTGCTTACGAGGTCATCAGCTGTGATTGAGTTCAGGTGCTCCACGGAGCCGAAAAGGGAACCCCGTTAAATTCGGGGACGGGCCCGCCGCTGTAACCGGGGACGAAAGCCGCTACCGTCCACTGACGATGGATATCGTCGGGAAGGCGCGGCCGGTAGGAAGATCCGGAAGTCAGAAGACCTGCCTGAACCAAAATGGGTTGTGTACACGAGGACGGTGTCTGACCTGTATTGACACACCGTGGGTAAGAACTAGGGATATCCCCGGATCGACATGTTATCGGTCCGGGGATTTTTTATGGAGGCGCAGGATGTGCAGGTTAATACTGATTGTGGCGGGTCTGGTCATCTGCTTTTGGGCCAGTACAACGGGGGCCGAAACGCAGGACGCCACCAATCAATCGATGATGCTCGATGCCGTCGTCGTTACCGCCAAAAAGCTGGACCAACCCATGCAGACCGGCGATGTGGACAAGGACATCACGCCGGTGATGACGTCCACCATCCTGCGCGAGGAATTCGAAGGCAAAACCGAGAGCCTTGCCGAGATCATCAAGAAAGAGGCCGGTGTTCAGGTCCGGCAATCCGGCGGTCTGGGGGCCTTTTCTTCGGTTTCCCTGCGGGGGGCCTCCAGTCAGCAGGTGCTGGTTTTCTTGGATGGGATTTTGCTCAACGACGCCTCGGGCGGCGGGGTGGATTTGAGTACCATCGCCCTGGCCGATGTCGCCGCCATCGACATCTACCGTGGGGCCACGCCCATGAACTTCGGCACCTCGGGGATCGGCGGGGCGGTCAACATTCGTACCCTGCGATCCGAAGCAGGCTTGAACGCCAGCGTCTCGGGAGGATACGGGTCATTCAACAGCCGCAAGATCAATGGTTTCGTCAATCACAAACCCGGGCGATTCGACTATCTGATTTCCGCCGATTATCTGGCTTCGGACAATGACTTCGAAATCTTAAACGACAACGGAACCCAGTGGAATCCCGATGACGACCGCACCGAGGAGCGGCAAAACGCCCAGGTGGCGCAGGTCAATGTGCTGACCAAGGCCGGGTACGACGCTTCGGACACCCTGAGGCTGGACCTGATGAACCAATTCTTCACCAAGGACCAGGGTATCCCCAGCTGGAATAACAGTCCCACCACCGAAACCACCTTTGACACGGTGCGCAATATCTCCACGGCCAAATTGACCGCCGACAACCTTACCGCTTTACGCCTCAACACCAGCAGCCAACTCTCCTATACCTGGAAGGAAGAGGAGTACGACGACCAGGATGGGAAAATCGGTTTGGGATCTCAACACAGCACCTATACCACCAGCCGCGTCAATGCGGATCTGTTTGGCGAGTACAATGGGGATTGGCAAAGCCTGATTGCTACGCTCGACTGGCTGCATGAGGATTACAAAGATGTCGACCACCTGGAGGACGACGATACCACCCAAAGCAACCGCGACAGTATCACCGTGGGACTTCAGGACAGCATCTTTTTGTTTGCCGATACGCTTATCGTCACGCCGGCCGCCAGCTATACCTGGATGGTGGATGAACTGGATGAATATTCCAGCGATTTTGGAGACAGTTATGACGCGACAACCCGCCGTGACCAATACCTGAGCCCCCAAATCGGACTGGTATACGGACCGCTGTCTTGGCTGAAGATGAAATCCAATCTGGCCAAATATGTGCGGCAGCCTTCTTTCTTCGAGTTGTTCGGCGATCGGGGCCTGTTTGTGGGAAATCCGGAACTCAAGGAAGAGAGCGGCGTCAATTTCGATATCGGCGGCGAGGTGAACTGGAAGCATCCCGTCGACTGGATTAAACGGCTGACCCTTAGCGCCGCCTATTTCCGAAACGATATCGACGATTTGATTACCCGGGCCTATGATTCGCGGGGCATCGGAAAATCGGTCAACATCTCGGGCGCATTGATTCAGGGGGTCGAGGCCGGCGCTACCGCCGAATTCCTGGATCATTTTCGGGGCGTGTTGACTGTCACCTACCAGGATCCGGAAAACCAAAGTGAAGTCGGCGCCTTTGACGGAAAGCGGCTTCCCGGCCAGTTTAAATATTCCTATCTGGGGCGGCTGGAGACCCGCGTTGCCGGGTTTACCCTGTACGGCGAATACATTAGGGAGACCGGTTTGTATTACGATACGGCCAATCTGCTGCCGGCGGCGGACAAGGACGAGATCAACGCCGGTATTGGGTGGAGCCGCGGCCCCTGGCTGCTGCGGTTCGAGGCCCGGAACCTGGCCGATGAACAATACGAGGATTTCAACGGCTTTCCGCTTCCCGGAAGGTCGTTTTATGGATCAGTCAAATACACGTTTTCATTAACACCGGAGAAGAAGGAGTAAGGCATGAATCATCGTATCCCCAAGAACAAAAACCTGTTGACCGTGATGCTGTTACTGGTGATAAGCGCGATCGTAGTCTTTCCCGCGCTTGCCGTCGCGGACACGACCCAGACGGCGGTGATCGCCACCGTTGCCGCGGATTACAGCAGCGGCGCCGTTAGCCTCGTCGATGTCGATCCCGTGGGCGGACCGCGTTCGTATGAAAACGAGTTGAACGCAGCCGGATCGGATATCATTGTCGCCGCTTATGAGAATTGCTATTATCTCATTCAACGCACCGGTGGGGACTGGATCGCCAAGTTCGACATCTCGGACCCGGAAACACCTGTTTTCCAGTATTCCGTGGCCGATGACAACAGCGACGACATCGCCAACGTCTGGGACATGATTTTCGTGAGCAGTGAAAAAGCCTATCTGCTGCGATACGGGAAAAACGAGGCCTGGATCGTCAACCCGTCGGCAACAACGGAGGATGCGTTCAAGATTGGCGAGTTGGATCTCAGCGACTACGACGATGGCGACGGTACGCCGGAAATGGCGGCCGGCGTCATCTCCGGCGGTAAATTGTTTATTGCCATGCAACGCCTGACCAGTTGGACCCCTTCGAATACCGCCTACGTCGCGGTCTTCGACACCGATACCGACACGGAAATCGACACCGGCGTGACCAACGGCGACGGTGTCATTGGGATTCCGCTGACCATCAGAAATCCTTATGGCATCACGTACTGTTCGGATAACGATACCATTTATGTTCAGGGCGTGGGGGATTACTGGTCAACGACATATCCCGGCGGGATCGAAACCATCAACCCGTCCACCTATGCCACCAGCGTTCTGATCGATGAAAATGCAGACGGCGTAAAGGTCAGCGGAATGGCCATTTTGTCGGCCAGCAAAGGCTACCTTGTGGATTACGCCGCGTGGGGGAACAACACGCTTTATGCATTTTCGCCCACCGACGGAACCATCTCCGCGGACCCGGTGAATGACAGCCTCTCAGGAATCAGCATCGCCGGTATGCAATCCGGAACCTACGTGGATCAAAACGACATGCTCTGGGTCTGCGACCAGACCAACGCCCAGGTTGTCCTCATGGACACGACCGATAATTCAATCGATGAGGAAGTCTCCACCAGCCTCAACCCGTCCATGATCGCCTTTACCAGCGAGGAGGGCAACGGCAGCGATTCAGACGATGACGATGACGACGACGACGATGATGATGATGATGACAGTGGGTGTTTCATTCAGACGATGGGGTTCGGCTTCTAATCGATGTGATCCCAAAGCGTTGCAAAAGCCGGAGGGCGCAAGAATCAAGGCGCGAAGGGTGACGCTGTAACCTTCCACCCGCGATCCCTTGGCAACGCCGGAATCTGAAACCACCGCATTACGTCTCGCTTCCATGCTCTGCGCATACCAGTCAACTTACCTGGTTCCCAAGCTCTGCTTGGGAACCCTCATCACGTTCAAGTGAACATCGGCGCGCGCTCCCACACTTGAGCATGGAAGCGTGAAGAAAACCCTTGGCGTAATATCCTCGTGGTCGTGATCGTTGTTGTGGTCGGTATCGGTGTTTCCTTTACGAGATTGTGGAAACATCCATTCGCTTTGATAGGGCTCGTGGGCCTTGATCATCGTTTCGGCCAATGGGCCATGTCGTCTCGCTCCCACGCTCTGCGTGGGAGCGCCGTGTTTATCATGCCCGGGAATATGGGCTCCCACGCAGAGTGTGGGAACCAGGTGCCTTATGGCCGAAACGATGATCAAGACCGGGCTCGTGGCTATCGCCAGTTTGTAATTCGCAAGCCATCCACCCGCTCAAATTCACGAAGGTTATTTGAAACCAGTGTCAACCCCTCACTTCGCGCATGGCCGGCAAGGTGCAGGTCATTAACCCCGATAATCGTACCCTTACGCTCCAGATTTGCGCGAATCTCTCCATAATGAGCTGCCGCTTTTTGTCCATATTCTAAAACATCCAGCCTCGAAACAAAATCTTCCACTTTCCGAAGATTATGATCCGGCATCGAACTTTTTTCGACACCATGAAGCAATTCCGCTAATGTGATGGAACTGATGCACATTTGCCCGGCATGGCGGTTGAACACATCCAAGAGCGCAATCGGGCGACGCTTGATCACGTATATGACGATGTTGGTATCCAACATAAACTTAAGCATTTAAAAGGGCTCCCTTTCCGGTTGCTCTTGGGTGGCCCGTTCAGCCATAAAATCGTCCGTGACCCCATCTTCAGACAGAAAAAAACTATCCCAGGATTTTTTAACAGGCGAAATAACGCGATCCTGGCCGACCACTCTCACAAACACTTTCTTGACGTCTTTAGGGAAACGGGTCTCGGCAGGAAGCCGCACGGCCTGCGTTCGATTGTTTTCGAAAACTGATCCGATGGCCATGATAAAACCCTCCATGCGAATTGTATATAGCGATAATATATAGCATCCCGATGCTGAACTCAAGGCGAATAATCTGTTGCGTTGTTCGTTTGACAAAGTTGCAGAAAAAGAATTGTCCCGGTTGGGTCGCTACGGCCAAGCCAAAGCACGAGAGCTGAATCTTGAGCCAAAGGACGTTGATCGCTTGATCAGGGAGTACCGTAAAGAATAGGATCATCGAATGTGCGCTTGCAGGGAAAGTCACCGTAATTGTTTCCGGCGACAAAAAGCACCTTCAACCGCTCAAGGAATATCGGGGCATTTTGATTGTCGGACCTAATGAATTCTTAGATTTATTCTTTTTTACCTGAAGGCTGAATGACTATTGGTAGGCTATCCATTTGGTAATCCAAAGGCCATCCATGCTTCGGATCGTAGGAGCTGGCCATGCCTGCGATGATAATTACCTGGTTCCCAAGCTCTGCTTGGGAACCCTCATCACGTTCAAGTGAACATCGGCGGGCGCTCCCACACTTGAGCATGGAAGCGTGAAGAAAACCCTTGGCGTAATATCCTCGTGGTCGTTATCGTTGTCGTGGTCGGTACCGGTATTTCCTTTTCTCGATTACGATTACGACCACCGCTTCGCTGACCACGACAACGACTTGGAATTGCATTGTCCCTTGTCAACATCGTCGGTTGGGTTGAGGGTCCAAACCCCAACAAATTGAAGGGCAAATGAATTCTACCTGTCGGTTGTCGGGTATCGCTGCGCTCGACCCGACCTACTATCTCCGCCTGCGCGCTTAAGTTGACGGAGATGCGCAGAGCATGGGAACCAGTAAAAAATCCCCGACCCGTTCCACTAAACCGGCACCCACCGGATTGCCGATGATATACCGGGCCACGGCCTCCAAATCCTCATCCGAGCGCAATGCATGATCATGATAGGCCCTTACGAGATTGTGGAAACATCCATTCGCTTTGATACAGCAGGGAACTCAAATTAGGTTAAAATTGGATTGATATTTATTGAAGTTATTAAAGCAAGGGCGTTATCTCCCATAATTCACATTTGTAAACGACGGGTCATCAAACAGTCGTCCAAATTTTCCTTGACCGTCGACATCGGTTTGTCTTAAACAAAAAAATTCATATTTACATCCAGGTGCTCGCTTGAGCTTAAAAGGGAACTCCGTTGGAATCGGAGACAGACCCGCTGCTGTGATCGGGGACGAAATCCGCAGCAAGCCACTGTTTCGACCATGAAACGGGAAGGCGCGGAGAGTAGGCGGATCCGAAAGTCAGAAGACCTGCCGGATTAGCGTCGCCATTCCCCCGCCAATAGGATGGCGGCGGATGGTTTTGAGGATAAAAAGGGCTATCCCCGGATCGAAAATTTGATCGGTTCGGGGATTTTTAATTCTGGAGACGTCGATGAATGTTCAATTGCGCAATAAAAAAAGTTGGTTGCTGATATTGGTGGGGTGGCTTGGGCTCTGTTCCCTGGCCTGGGCCGGGTCGTTTGATCTCGTTGACGATGCCGGCCGGGCGATCCATTTTGAACAATGTCCCCAGCGTGTGGTTTCGGTCGTTCCGTCTGCCACGGAAATCATTTTTGCCATTGGTGCCGGAGATGCGCTGTGCGGCATTACCTATCATAGCGCCAGTTTGCAGGGCGCTGCAGGCAAGACCCTGGTGGGCGGATTCGTATCCCCCTCGGCCGAGCGGATCAACACCCTAAAGCCCGATCTGGTAATCGTTTCCGCCTTGCATGCCGAATGGGAGACCCAACTGGATCCACGCGTGCCACGCATGGTCATGCAAACCCGGCATATGGAAGATGCGTTTCGGCATATCGCACGCATGGGAAGACTTTTTGACCGGTCATCGGCGGCGGATGCCCTGATTTCCAAAAACCGTCGACAACTGGACCTGGTCGCCCGCAAAGTGGCCAAGATCCCATCGGAGCGACGCAAGCGGGTCTTGCGCCTGATGAGCGGCAAGCGGATCATGACGCCGGGCAATGATTCTTTTCAGAATGAGATGATCCGGGCTGCCGGCGGCATCCCACCGGATCTGGGCAAAAGCGGTGCACTGGTATCGGTGACCGAGAAGGAGTGGGAGCGCTTCAATCCACAGTTCGCCTATGGATGCGGCACGGATGTCGATGCGACCCGGTCCCTTCTAACAGGCGATGGATGGAACCGGGTGGATGTGGTGAGGAATCATCGGTTTCGTACGCTTCCCTGTGATCTCACCTGCCGGGCCGGTGCTCACCTGGGTGACTTCGTGACCTGGCTGGCATCCCTCGTCTATGCCGAAGAATTTTCCGATCCCGACGGCGAGGTATTGCCCAGGAAAGTGATTCATACCCGGTCGATCGGCATTGACCTGCCTTATGTGAAACAGGCGGCGATCGTCACCAGCACCATTCAGGATTTCACCAACAAGAGTCTGATCATCGACTTCGACCGGCCGCAATCAGTGGTTTCGACCCTGGAAGGTCAGCGCACTGGTATCTTCACCGTCGGCAACCACTACTCGTCACCACCCTGCTGGGCCTTGATGCCCATGGGCGGACTGGCTCCGCTTCATAAAATGGTATATCCGGTGATCGACCGGCAGGCGTCCACCAGTTCGTTTCTTTTTACCGGTGCCGACATGGACAAGCTGGCCATTAAAAAGGAGCGTTTCAAGGAAATGACCGTCTACGGCTTGGTGACGGCCGGTGTGCGCGGCAATGCCGTGAGGATGGGGACCGACGAAGGCAAATATTACGAACCGGGAACCATCAACATGATTTTTATGACTAATCGTCGGCTCAGCCCCCGGGCCATGACCCGGGCGATTATATCGGCCACCGAAGGCAAAAGTGCCGCGCTTCAGGATCTGGACATCCGCAGTTCCTTCAATCCGCTGACTGCCGCGGCCACCGGCACGGGCACGGACAACATCATCGTGGTGGGGGGTGACGGTTCGGTTGTTGAAAGTACCGGGGGGCACAGCAAGATGGGGGAGTTGATCGCCCGGGTGGCCTATGCCGGTGTCACGGAGGCGATTGCCAAGCAAAACGGAATCGTCGGTCAACGGGACGTGTTTCAGCGGTTGCGGGACCGACACCTCAGTGTATCCTGGTTGGCCGGCAAGATCGATTGTGATTGCCCGGGAAACCAGCGCCAGTGGACGGCAAGGGTCGAGCAAATCTTATTGGATCCGGCCTACGCCGGGTTTCTGGAAGCGGCCATGGCCATCAGCGACGGGACTCGCCGAGTTACGGTCAACGACCTTCAACTTTTTGAAAGATGGTGCCTGGAGGTGGCCGGGCAAATCGCCGGACAACCCGTCGACGAACTAAAAAGGCCGCTTGCGGTAAACAATCTACCACTGCCGTTGGCCATGGCGCTTAATGCCGTTGTTACCGGTGTATTGGTAGATAGTGGCCATCCATAAATGGCCAATTTGCCCGATAACGGCGTTGCACGAAAAAGTTTATCCTCGAAATATCAACCATATGTCTCCGGTAAAATTTTTCGGGCGCCTTGATCTCGACCAAATTTTCCTATTTCTGGACGGACACTATACAGTGAACGCTGATGAGGGAATGGAAAATGGATCGGTGAGGATGGAGAATGATGGATCGGGTGACCAGTGATCGGTGAATCGTTGTCGGGATAACGGCGCATCTGGGAGGGGAAGGGAAAATAGTGAGAAAAAGCATCGGAAGCGGAGGGAAACCTTCATTCGGACAGGGCATGAGAATCGCTGGAACTGAAAATTCCTTGTTAAAAATGTGTATGGGCGGGCTGGTTCTGGCCCTTTTAATCGCATCCTGGAGTATGGCCGATGCGCAGGAGGGCGGCGGACATGCACACGGTCAATCCGCTGGTTCATCCGAGGCCATGGACATGGGCAGCATCGTTGTAACTGCCGAGCGGATCGATGCCTTTGTAGAAAAAAACCCCCAGCAGGTGGTCGTATTGGGGATGGAGGAGATCGAAAAACGCAATTTGCTCAGTGTCGAGGAGGCCTTGAGCACCATGGCCGGTGTGGATGTGAAAAAGAGCTCCGGTATCGGTTCACGGATTTCCATTCGCGGATCCGGTAAGGCCGGTGGCGTCTTGGTGCTGCTCAATGGTAGGCCGCTCAACAGCAGCCAGTATGGGGGGGCGGATCTCTCCTCGATTCCCATCGAAATCGTCAAATCGATCACGGTTTTCAAGCCCCCGGTGCCGGTCTGGTTGGGGGCCGGAGCCAGTGAAGGCGCCATCGTGATCACGACCCGGGACAGTGTGGATGCCCGTGACGATGAATCCAAGCATGTCACCCGGATACGGGGCGCCGGTGGGTCCTATGGTCAGGCAGAAGGCTCGGTGAGTCATCGCTATTCAATGAAAAAAGGCAGTAGCATGGCCACGGCCAGCGGCAAGCATCGGGACGGGAAACGGACCAACAGCGATCGGGACAGTGGCAACTTCTCCTTGCATTGGGATCGCGAACTTGGCGGCGGACGGCGAGTCGAACTGGATGGCCGGTATTATCTGTCGGAATACGGGTCGGCCGGTCCGGAAGACAATCCCACGCCGGATGCCCGCCAATCCTATCAGAAAGGCTCTCTGGACAGTCGCTTGAGCGGCATCATCGGTGCCATGGGCGATTATCGATTGAACCTGTACGGGGACGTGATCGATCTGAAGGATGAAAGTCAGTCGGGCTTGGTGTCCACCCTGGATAATCAAAAATTCGGTCTCAAAGGGGAAAACAATTGGACTGACGAGGAGGACCGTTGGGGGTTGCAACTATCCGGTATCCTGGAACGTGACGATGTGGACCATACCCTTTCCGGCACCCACCATCGAACCACCGCCGGACTGGGCGCCCAGGCAGACCGCAATTGGAAAGCCTTTTCCGTGACCCTCGGCCTGCGCGGCGATTATACCAGTGATTTCGATGTGAACCCCGGGTTTTCAGGTGGCATGCGATACAGCCTGACCAAAAGCTGGGCGCTCAAGGCCAATGCCGGCTATACGATAAACATCCCTACTTTCGGACAACTCTACCAACCCAGCCATGGCAGTATCGATCAGGTTCGGGGAAATCCGGATCTGGACGAAGAGAAGATGTGGTCCTACGACCTGTCCACTGAGTATCGTAAAGGCAAGTCGAATCTTTTCCTGGTCACCCTGTTTCGATCCGACACCAATGACCCCATTACCTACCAGCGGGGCGATGATCTGATCTACCGACCGGTGAATGCCAATCGTAGTTGGCGCCAGGGGGTGGAAGCCGATTGGAAATACGATCTCAAATTCGGGCTGACCGTGGATGCCAGCGCGATTGTCCAGGACTCGGAAATCGAGGAAACCGGCAATGAACTGCCCTACACCCCGCGTGTGAAGCTCAAGCTTGCGCTCCTCTATACCGTAAACCCTTTCGACACCCGATTGGAGACGACGGTGCGCTACCGTGGCAAGCAGTATAGCGAATCGCAAAACCGTGAGGAACAACGACTCGATGATTACACCACCGTCGATTTCAAGACCATCCAGCCTTTTCGCTTCAAGGGGGTTGCCATGGAGTGGTTCCTCAATCTGGACAACCTCTTTGACAAGCGCTACGCGATTCACTACGGATACCCGGATGACGGATTTCGATTTCTCACAGGCTTGAACTTTACATTTTAAACGGTTCACAGTTCACAGTTCACGGCAACCGACAACCGACCACCAGGAGAAATGCCCAATGCGTAACAACACCCCCATCGTCCTCGCCGCCTTTGGCACCACGTCCCGGGCCTTGGATACCTATAGCTTTATCGATATGGCCATCAAACAGTCCTTTCCGGAGCATCCGGTACGATGGGCCTACACATCCCGGATGGTGCGCTCGCACATGAAGGCCAAGCATCGCGCCAATATGAAAGACCCGCGCCAGGTACTGAATGACCTGTCCGCCAAGGGGCACGATTGGGCCGTGGTGCAGAGCATGCACCTTATCAGCGGCCACGAGTTCTACCGGCTGTTGGACGAGGTGAGGGAAGGCGTCGTTCGTACCAGCATCGGGCTGCCGTTGTTGACGTCACCCAAGGATTATCGACAACTCGCCGATGCGATAATGGGAAATGGGTTGCCCGACAATGGAACGGCCACCGTATTGGTGGGCCATGGCACCGACCACCCGGCCTGGACCGCCTATCCCGCACTGCGGCAGATCATTCAGGGGACCGGCGCCAACATCCATGTGGCCACCGTCGAGGGGGACGCGGCCATGGAAGAGACCATTCAAGCGGTCGTCCAATCGGGCGCCAGGCACGTGCGCCTGATGCCCTTGATGCTGGTGGCCGGCGTCCATCTGCAGGAGGATATTGCCGGAGACGAGGATTCCTGGAAACGTGCATTTTTGGATGCCGGCCTCGAGGTGACGGTCGAGAAAAACGGGCTGGGCAAACACCCGGCGGTGGTGGATATCTTTGTCCGGCACATCCGTGAGGCCCTGGCGATTATTCCTGATAGCTTATAATGACCTTTTGTTTCTATAATCAAGCCCAGCTTTCTAAATATTATCAACCAATGCAGGACGGTTTTGAAGCGTTTCTCAAGTGAAACGGTAATAGCGAAGAAGTACAGACAATAGTGAATGCCGAAAAAAATCGCCATATATGAGAAATACAAAGCTCACTACAGCTACGGTGTATATATTGCCGGAAAATAATCTATTTGTTAGCGGGGGCAAATTTGACGGACTAAGATCCGTTTCCCAAAAAAAACTATTGTTGAAACATACCGCGTTGGTGGATAGTATAAGAATGCATGACTGAAAGTTTTTTTAACCACGGATCCAAAGTGAAATTGCATCAGTATCCATTCTGTTTAAAAGGGGAACGATGACAATCAACGAACAGTCAGATGTGAGCTTTGGCAAAGGAATACACTTGGAAAAGGAGGCAGAATTCGAAAAGGCCAAAGTGATTTATGAAGATCTCTTTTGTCATGTCACCGATGAAACAATCTTGAGAAAAATTAGATTTCGGTTGGAGGACATCGACGACCTGATCGCAGAGAAGGCTATTTACCAGCGCATTGACGAAAACGCAAAACGGGTGCTTACGGAAATCGGTATAAATATCAGTGAGAACGAAGCCCTTATGGATATCCTTATGGAAGCTGATGCCGTGGATTTCGACAATGCAACGGCGATTTTTATTCCCTTGAAGCGGGATTATATCGACCAATGTTTAGCGCAAGTACCCCGTACCATGCCTGCAGACCCGGGAATGAACACGTTTGGCACCGGTGCGACATCACCCTTTCTAAAGCGGGCTGGCGAAGAAGATCTGCGTCCGGCTAACCGCAAGGAATACGAAAAAATTATCTTCACGGTGCGAGACCAACAAGATATTGTAGGTATTTTTAGTCTACCGGTGGCCTGCGATAAGAGCATTTCCCTCTTCGAAATCGCCCAGCTGATGGAAAAACACTATCAAGGCCTAAAGATGATCACCACCACTGCGATGAGAGATGACGAAGTAGCATTTTTAAGAAAAAAGGATCATTGGCTCGACGGAACTAGCCTGATCACCTCCCTAACGCAAATGAACAACATGGTTGATCCTTTTTTGCGCAGTGCCCGCACCGGTAATAACCTTTTATTGATCGACCAGAGCATTGCCGGCGTTTCTGGCCCAGGTAGCCCGGAGTCTTTCCTGACGCAGAACCATGCCCAGGTAATTTTCATGATGGTTGTCGCCCAGACTGTCAACCCGGGGATATCATGCATACACTGTGGCATCCCCAGCGTTATCGATGCGAGCGGTAATCTGTCTTACAGTTCTCCTTCTCAAACCTTCATCAATGCAGCGTTGGCACGGGTTAATCTCTGGGTTACAGGATTCCCTTCCGCCCAGACCGGAGGCAGTACCAGCCTGCCTGATGTGACCCTCCGGGCGCTGACCGATTCAGAATTGAGCCGCAATGCGCTGCGCAAGTATGGCGTACATATTGTGCGACACGCTATGGGTGCGTTGGGCAGTCTCAACTTTTTCAGCTTGGAGAAATTTTTAGATGACTGCGAAAATGAAAGACGCTCCAAGATTTTCTTCGATGCCATTCCAAAGGATAAAGGTGTAATACCCTTGTACTTTCCTGGCGATCATCAGGCGCTTTCTGGAATTCGCGAAATTGCCGAAAAGGGTAACCCAAAGCATGCCGATCACACGTTGATGAACGTGGATTCGTTCAGCCAGTGGGAAGATACCATCAGCCAGGCTGCCCAAAAAAAACTTTACTACCCACAGCTTAACGATATTGTCATTGATTCAATCAAACCATTCGTGAGCTGATCTTCATATGCTTTTCGCTTGATGGGGTTCCCTAAAATCGAATAGCCAATCGATTTCAGTCATTCCGGCGATAAAAGGAAGGAAACTGCTGTTAATTGGACAAATCCTGATTGCCATCGATCTGTTGGCCGTGATCATGCTTTTCCATTTTTGGTAAATTTTAAAACGGTTGATCAGCAGCCTGGACAACTATCGTAAATGACGACTATGCGGGTTTGCTCGTAAAGAAAGATCGATCTCCATTGACCACGGAAGAGCGAGAAAATTGCTCGGTTTGTTCAAAAAAGGCCGCTGGCGGGCTGAAATCAGCAACCATATCGGGGATGAAGGCACTGCAAGGCGTTATCGTCTGAACATCGCCTTTCCACCAGCCACGGCCAGCAAACCGGCTATTGACGAACCCTATTCCTTTGCCTTTCAACCCATTGTGAGTGTTGCCGACGGCAGCATTTTTTCCTATGAGGCACTTGTGCGCGGCAAAAACGAAGAGTCTGCAATTGACGTGAACAACGGCATTCCTTCAAGCGGGATACGCCGGATTGAATCTATTCACCCGAATTTCAGCCAGACGTTCTTAAACTGGACCTTCGCCTGGTTCGGAATGTCGAAAAAAAGGGACCCAAGCAAGCGATCATACGAGGCATTCGTCGCACCTGTCTTGATCTGGGCATAGAGGTGATCGCGGAAGGGGCCGAGACGGAAAGCGAATTCCGCTGGTTGCAATCAGAGGGAATCCAGTTGTTCCAGGGATATCTCTTCGCCAGACCGGCCTTCGAAAAACTGCCAGAGGCATTTTATGGTCCTGCGTAGCTGCTCTCTGCCAAAATGGTATTCCGGGGGGGCACGGCCATGGCCAAGGGGCACGGTATGGGCGTTCCTCAGGGTGATGTGCGCCAGCTCCCGGGGGTCTTTATCATCGGCACCGACGGCCGTATCCTGTTCAGCCACCATGCTTCCGGACCGGCTGATCATCCGTCGCCCGATGTTCTGCTGGACGTGCTGAGTCGTGAATGCGCTACATGATCATTTGGCGCGACACTCATCTCAATAAATTCAGGCCGGCATCTTTCTGTGATCGATTCTTTTTGCCGGTGTAATCTGCACCGAACTGGCACTGCGGCCACCCACGTCTATTGTGGTGTTTTGAATTGACCTTCGTTCTACCTACTTGGCGATTATGGCAAGAAACATGTAACATTGACCATGCAATTTTTTGTGGGATAGCCAGAACGGACTGCGTGGCCATAATAATTTTTGCAGCTGATCCAAGGAGCATCAATCCCAATGTTTGACAAGGGCGTGATTAGGCAGCTAGACTTAATGAATTACCAGTGTGACGCCTGCGTCCCCCAGGCTGGGTTTGGCCGTCATGCCGGGCAAACAAAAAAAAGAGGGAGCAATTTAGGCTTTGCCCCCTCTCCGTATCATAGCAGAAGATTCTGGGATCTCCTCATTTGTCGCTACCAGGCCTCGGTAAATATCTCGAAAAAGCCAATTGGACGGACGCAGGCCGGGAATTTTTCAGGGGCACCGGCCCCCTTATGGATATAGCCGCAGTTGCTGCAGCGCCAAACCCGGTCATTGGCTCTTTTGAATATCCGACCGGTTTCAAGGTTATCTGCAAGGGCCAGGAATATTTTTTCATGCTGCGCTTCCGCAACGGATATGGCATCCCAAAAATCAGCGGCCCGGCTAAACCCCTCCTCGTGACCAATTCTGGCAAACCCCGGATATCAGTCGGCATGAATCGGTTTCGTGGATCACGCAACATCCATGGTTGATAATCAGCCGGGGAACTTCTCCACCACAGCTTTTGCATATTGATGGCAGGCCTTCATACCCTCATCTGTTCCCACCATCGCTTCGGTCAGATTTAACGGCCCGAGATCGACAACGTCCATTTTAAACACGTGCTGCATGGTTTCAAAAATCATGGGCGCAGATTCACCGCTATGGGTATGAGAGCCGAACGCGCCGCCGATCTTTCCGGTTAAATGGGCTTTTTCGGCAATAAAGAGAAACTGTTTCATTCCGCCAGTCATATCCTTGTGATAGGTGGGACAGCCAAAAATATAACCGTCATATCCGGACAAAGGGGTCTCGTTCTTGATCGAAGAAATCTTCTTAACATCGGCTTCATTCCCGGACATCCGTATACCTTCTGCCAGAAAGTTTGCCATTTTTTCAGTGGTTCCGGTTCTACTTGCGTAAGCAATCAGTACCTTTTTCATAATTTTTCCTTGTTATAAAAGTATTAAAGTTTTCATGTGGCCACCCGTGTGATGTCAAAGACCTCAGCATTAACTATGCCAAGAAGTTCTATCCACACTGAATCAGAATGGGCCTTCATGCATCCTTTTACCCACATTCCTGCGGAATGCTGCCGTTCACAAGCTTTTCCGGCGAATTTGCCTATCTTTTGATTAACGCATTTAAAGAAAACAACATCACTAAATCGCGTTTGCCACGAGCCTAAGCGACATACATGTCTCAATAATCGTATCAGTGAGTGTCTCGGTGAGTGTCTCAAAGGGGACCCGCTTTCAACCCTTGATTACGTGTATCGCTGTTTTTGAGCCCAAAAATCGCAATATAGATGGTTTTTAATCCCTTCTTTTTGTTTAAATTTCTTTAATAATAAAGGGGTGGCTTGGCCCGTCCATAGAAAATGGACATCGGAAGGCCATCAAGCGTGAACTGGAAACGCAGGGATTCAAAACCAAATTCGCCGGAGGGTGACAAGCTCGATCGCAAACAAGAATCACCGGGGGAAGGCCATCATGGGGAGCCCGCCTGCCGCCAGGTGATTCCCGTGTGATCCCCGCAAGCCACCAGGACGTCGCCGAACGGTCATGCCGACCGGAACCGGCAACCAGATTCTTCAACCGGTGATCAAAGCCGGATCATGCACGGCATGACCGTTTCAATGGTCGAGGCGCGCCGCGCCGATCATTTTATGGCGGACTTCAAGACATCGAGACCGACCCGTTCGATCATCTTGCCGAGCCGTTCTCCCTTGGTGGCTGTCTCCGTGTAGTAGGTGATCACTTTTTTGGCGAATTCCAGGGCCTGTTCGTCGGTGAAGCCCTTTGCGACCTCGTCGGCCAGTCTGGGCGTGATGCCCACGTTGCCGCCTACCACGACCTTCCAGCCCTCGGCTTCGCCGATCAGCCCAAAATCACGGACCGAAGACTCGGCGCAATTGATCTTGCAGCCCGATACCGCCATCTTGAACTTACCCGGCAATTGCACCCCATGGTAGAGGGCATCCAGCTTCATGCCCATGCCCAAGGCATCCTGTTTGCCCATGGTACAGAAGGTGGTGCCGGGACATGCCCGTACGCTGCGGACGCAAAGACCCACCGCCGCACCCATGTCCATTCCCAGGTCATTCCAGACGCTGTCGATGTCTTCTTCTTTCAATCCGACCAGGGCGATGCGGGTGGCGCCGGTGATTTTCATCGCCTGGACCTGATATTTTTCCGCGATGTCGGCCAGTTTCCGCAACAACGCCGGCGTCACTACACCGCAGGGGATATGGGGAGCAATGGCATAGGTGGTTCTGCCTTTTTGCGGGATGGCGCCTTTTTCTCCGATTTTCAGCATGGGGTTCCTCCTTAGGTTGACGATGGGCTCAACGTGGGCCTGAATAGGTCATTCATCACTTTTCTTTATCATTATCAGCCACAAAATCAAAACCCAATGTCAACGCAAAAAAAGGGGACACGATATCCCGGGCGGCGCTTTCGGGCGATCGCGATGTCGATCTGAATGGAATGGGCTGCGTTTGGTCAGCGTGTCGAAAAAAACAACCAGCACCGTCGAGGTGGACGGGGTTTTCGTCTTTCTCGGGCAGCACCCCAACAATGAACTGTTCAAGGATCAGCGCGTGCTGACGGAGCAGGGCTACATCAGACCGGGGCTGGACATGGGCACCGGGATACCGGGTGTCTACAGCGCGGGCGACATCAACGACAAACCCTTTCGCCAGATTACCACGGCGGTTTCCGACGGCACCATTGCCGCCCTGGCCGCCGAGCGCTATATTCGATCCCAGGGGAATGTCGGCTGATTCCCGGAATCCGGACGCCCTTGCCATAAAATCATCCTACCTATCTTGTAATTTTTTACCCCAAAAATCGCAATATAGATGGTTTTTCATCCCTTCTTTTTTTTAAATTATTTTTAATAATAAAGGGTTGGCTTGGCCCGTCCATAGAAGAGGAAGGCAAACAATGAAATGTTTCCGCTTTCCAGCGATCAAATAAAAAAAACCAGGTCAGCTTTGTTTTGAAAATCGTTTGGTCAGTTGGTCGAAATCGCTATCGGTCAAAACCGCCGCAAAGCGTTTTCCGCCGCGGCTTTTCTTTTTGTATAGCACCAGACAGGCATCAACGATTTGCAGTACCTCCTGCTCGCTGAAAATACCGGGCAGTTCCCTGGCCAAACGCGGATGTCTTCCCAGCTTGCCGCCCAGCAGTACCCGATACCCTTTTTCCTTCTTCCCAATCGTTCGGGTAGGACAAGCAAGAATACATTTTCCACAGGCCATGCAGCGATCACGGTCGATGGCAGCCGTCTCATTGATGGTAATCGCATGGTCCGGGCAAACCTCGACACATGCAGCACACTGGCTGCAAGTTTCCTCGGTAATGGTCGGCATTACCGCTCCAATGATGCCGACATCTTTGATTTGTGGCTGGGAACAGGCATTGGGGCAATCAGCGATAGCCACCCGAAATTCGTGGTGGAACTTTAAATCATCACCCACCTGTTCCTTCAGGAAGGATAGCAGGTCTGCCGCCTGCAGAACCTGTTCCAACCGTCTAACCAAATCATCGGATATAATGGATCGATTCGGGCATCCGCTGGGACCAAAACAGGTGTCGAGCTGATAGCCCTTTACCTCGGCGGCCATTCCGCTGAGATATCGCTTCTGGGTGGTCTTGACAGCCTCGATATCAACAATCCTTTTACCGTCCTCGGTAGCTTCTTTTTCCACCCGGGACTTCACTTTTTTTCGGACAAAAAACGGAACCTTTTTGATTGCCGCCTCGGCTTCAACCGTCCATTGCATCACTCATTCCTCGCTTCAAATAAAAACTCCGCCCCGGAAAAAAGGGACGGAGTTATTTTGGCTTGTCCGACCGTTGGACTATTTACCGAAAATTTTCGGTGGCCGGGTCGTGTCACCGGTGGCGTTGGGATACTTGGGATAGACATACGCCTTTTCGCCGGTGGCGACCAGGTGGTCGGCCTCTTCCATGAATTCGTTGAAGCGAGACTTGCATTCATAGAAGCCGTGCCACCAGGCGTAGTCCGGGGCCATCATCATGGCCCCCATGCGCGCCCGCCGGCCCTCATGGTGCCACAATTCGTAGAACTGCAGCTCCAGGTGCTCATCGAAGAACTTGGTGTTGTCCAGCAGGTTCTTGGCGTACAGGTCGTCCAGCATGGCCTTGGCCGGCTTGAAGTAGACCTCGTTGTATTCTTCCACGGCCTTGTCGAAACCCTGGTAGAAATCGTCGATCCAGGAATCCCCGTGACAGGCACGGCAGACATTTTTCATCTTCTCCCGTTCCACCTGCCAGTCGTTGCCGGCGGGAAAGGGTTTGAAGTCGGCCGGGCGAACGGTCAGCGGGGCCTGGGTTTCCCAGGAGATGCGCTCGGTGACGTCGTGGGTGCCCATGACCTTGCCGGTGCCGCTCATGTGGCAGGCGGCGCAGGTGGGTGCCCGGTAGTCGGTGCCCGGTGTCCATGTTCCGGCGGCCGCCTTGAAGTTGAATTCGTCTCCGAAGGCATTGTAGATGGTGCCGTGTTTGGACTCCTCGTAGATCTCGATCTGGGGATGATCCGGTCCCAGGTGGCAGGAGTCACAGGCCTCGGGCCGCCGGGCTTCGGATACGGCAAACCGGTGCCGGCTGTGGCAGCTGGTGCAGGAGCCCTTGCTGCCGTCCATGTTCAGGCGCCCCACGCCCACATTGGGCCAGGTAGTGGGATCCAGTTTGCCCTTGTCGTCGATGGCCAATACGGTCCCGTGGCAGTGGTAGCAGCCGGTTTTGCGCTCGTTGTCCGAATTCATGCCCTTGTTCAGCCAGGGGTCCAGCTTCCACATGATCTCGATGGTGTTGGCATGCTTGCTTTTGCTGTACTGGGTCACCTCGTCCGGATGGCAGCGGGAGCAGTCCTTGGGCGTGACCACCGTGGCGATGGGCACCTTGTATTTCTGTTCCCCATAAGGAAGATCGCTGCGGCCGTAATACTTTTCATGACCTTTGGCCACGTCCTGATCCCCCGGCTGGGCCAAATGGCAGTCCAGGCAGGTGATGTTGGCGTTGGCGTGGCGGCTGTTGGCCCAGTCCCCGAACAGGCCGGGCTGGGTCTGCCGGTGGCACGCGATGCAGGCCACGGCCTCAGGCGGAACGCTGCGCTCGATGCGGTACTCCTTCACCTTGGCATAGTTGGGCTGTGCCCAGGCAGGCAATTGCACCACGACCAGCACCAGCAATGCCATGCCGATGCCTGACAGAACAACCGATTGTCGTCGCCTCATGGTGACCCTCCTTTCGATTGAAAGATCTGATAAACGGTTTTGCAAATAGGTCTCTTCAGCGGCAGTCTGAAAAGTCCGGATCAGGCTCGATAACAAGGCGGAAACCGTCTCGAAAGCGGAGCATATATGTAATATGTGAGCATTTCGAGACGGTTTCCAACGCCGTTAGCGGGCCTTAGACGGGCTTTTCGAACCGACGCTCACAGTTTTCTCAGCCCCTTGGCCTGATACGGCACTTGCCTGTATTGCTTGTACATGACGGTCACCTGGTCGTTGTGCACCAGGTCATAGTGGCAGTCGACGCATTTTTTCTCATATCCCGGCCGGGGATAGAGAACGGTGCGATGGGCCAGCATGGCCCCGCGTTTATGGGGCATGCCCAGCAGGTTGCGGTGGCATTTCTGGCACTGGGCATTATCGAAGGAGGCGTAGGCCGCCTCGCGGTTTTTCTGTCGATCGTATTCGTCAATGAGGAAGTGCTTGATCACGTCCTTTGCACCGTGGAGGGTTTTGGCGAAGAAGAAATCGAAGGTCTTGTGCGGGGCGGGCAGGTGGCAGTCCATGCAATCGGCCACAAATCCTTGGGGATTGTTCACATGGGTCGATGAGCGCCAGGCGACAACAGCCGGTTTGATTTCATGGCAGGTGGCGCAGAAATCCGGGGTCGACGTTCGCACCATGGTATAGTAGGTCATGCTGAACAACGGGAAGGCAATGACGATACCGACACCGATCAGGACCGCTGGGATCACATATTTTTTCATGGCGCCCCCATCTATTGCATTTGACGAAGTTGTCAGGGCCTATTCTCGGACGGCGTCCACAAACAGCATCCAGGCGTTTTTGCTATGCTGAACCAGATCGAATTCGCCATCGATCAGATTCCAGAGTATCGCTGCAGGCTGAATCATCCCCAAAAAAGAAACCGCAATATTTATTGGTGTGCTTGTCAAATTATTTTATTCGAGATCTTGCTTAAATGTCCACTATTTTTGTAAGATTGATTGAACCCGGCCCCATAAACAAAGTCTGTTTTGAACACTGTACCACACCATTGAAACAATTATTTCGTTTCTAATTTAACGCTATGGAAAAAGTCTTATCGAGCGTCGACAGCTTAAAAAAAATTGATATTTTCAGTGGGTTAACCGAAGGTCAGAACAATCGGGCGATCCATATCCGTTGGCTCAACTGAAGTCATCGGTTGGGACCATCCTACGATGATGAAGCTGATGCGCCAATTTCCCGACATTGCGATCAATTTTCTGGGTATCGTATTGGCGCGCATTGAAGATTTCCAGCAGCGCTACCTGGAAATTTGCACGGAACAGGTCGATCGACGCATCGCACGCTCCTTGCTTCGGTTGATGCGTTGGAAGGGTGTTAAAAGAGAAGATGGCATTCTGATCGAGATTCCATTGAGCCGACAAAATATCGCCGACTATTCCGGCACCACCCTTTATACGGTCAGCCGTACGCTCAGCGGCTGGGAAAAAAAGAATTGGATCAGATCGGGACGGGAAAAAATTATCGTCACAGACCCTCATGCACTGGTAGCCTTTGCTGAAGCAGGATAGAATTCACCGATTACCGTTCCCCCTGGCACCTAATTTTCCTCATCCCCAGATATTTTCGAAAAAAAGTTCTATTGTTTGCGCCAGCGCAAAGACGCGGCCTACCCATCCTGATAAATTCGCTCCAAAATAGGCCACGAGCCGAAAATCGGAAACCGTTTTGATGCGAAAAGGAAATATTGATCATGGGAATCAATATATCGGAATCCAGCACCATCAAGGAACTGCTGGATCAACATCCATATCTGATACATACATTCGTTGATTTGGGTCTCATGTGTGTTGGCTGTCCTACAGACACGTTCCATAACCTGTCCGATGTTGCCAAAGCGTATAACCTCGACAAAAGAAAATTAATGGCCCGCTTGGAAAAAGTGATCGACGACGCAACTGCCGAAAAGACAAACCGTTGACTCGAACAGTAAACGAGCGAAAGGATATCCAATGGCGCCCCACATACCCGGAGGTCTGCTGACCACTGCCATGGCGGTGATGCCACACACGGACGTTGACCGGGCTCTCGAAATGGCCCTGTCCTTGGACATCCCTTTCTGGCCCCAGCTACCCAAGTACAGTTACTACGAGGATATGTATGTCCAGGCCGCCGAACATTTTCCAGGCATCGTTCTGGATATCGAAAAACGGACCCTGCGCTTCTCAATGGATAAATTCGCCGAGGAATTGGAGAAGACGTTGCTTCGATTCGACGATCCGACCCTTTTTGACGTCAGTGAGACCTATTCGGCGGTTTATCCCCGCTTTCTGACGCTGGATCATTCGGATCGACCCGCCATTCGAGGGCAGTTGGAAGGCCCCATCAGTTTTGGATTCAATATTATCGATCAGGATGAGCGACCCATTATTTTTGACGATACCGTGAGGCCGTTCATGCTCGAATTCATGGCCAAGCGGATCAACGTTCAATTGGCCCGGCTCAAGCAGCTGAATGCCAATGCCTTTATGTTTGTTGATGAACCGGGATTGCAATTCCTGTTTTCTGCAATGGCCGGGTATGGCGACATGAAAGCCAAGGGAGATCTGGATCAATTTTTTGCTCAGGTTGATCGACCCCGGGGTATCCACCTTTGTGGCAACCCCGATTGGGGTTTTCATCTGAACCTGGTTTTGGATGTGCTCTCGCTTGATGTCTATACCAACGCAGAAATCTTCGCAAATAGATAAAGAGCGGATGATTGCCAGAAGTTTGATTTCACCAGCAACCTGCTGTCTGGTCAATCCAGACAAGGAACGAACGGTTGAAAGGGCATTTGTGGCCATCAAACAGATGTCGCATTTATTAAGGGAAAAATACTACTAAAGATCTAACCCAAGGAGGGAAACCATGTTTTGTTTTCAATGTCAGGAAACGGCAAAAAATCAAGGTTGTACAGTCAGGGGCGTTTGCGGCAAGCCCGAGGAGACCGCCGATCTTCAGGATTTGCTCATTTATGTGTGCAAGGGAATTTCGGTGTACGGAGAAAAGCTGAAGGAAAAGGGCACGGTGGACAAAGATGCCGGTCATTTTATCTGTGAAGCCCTCTTCACCACCATTACCAACGTGGCCTGGGACGATGATGTGATCGTTGACCGAATCAAGCAAGCCCTCAACGTTCGGGATGCGGTCAAAGAAAAGCTTGGCACTGACATTCCCGGTGCGCTTCCAGATTGCGCAACCTGGACCGCAACCGACAAACAGGCGATCATCGACAAGGCATTATCCGACGAGGTTCGCATTACGGCCATGCAAAATGAGGATGTGCGGTCCCTCAGAGAACTGCTGATCATCGGCAGCAAGGGAATCGCCGCGTATGCTGATCATGCCGCGATTCTCGGCCATGAAAAGGACGATATCTATGGTTTTCTGATGGAAGCGCTTGCCTCCACCACCAAGGAGTTGTCGACGGACGAGATGATCGCCATGGTCATGAAGGCCGGAGATTGCGCCGTCAACACCATGGCCCTGCTGGACGAGGCCAATACCAACGCCTATGGCAATCCTGAAATTACCGAAGTGAACATCGGCGTAGGGAAAAACCCCGGAATCCTGATTTCCGGTCACGACCTGAAAGACATGGAGGAGTTGCTCAAACAGACCGAGGGAACGGGGGTGGACGTTTACACCCACGGCGAGATGCTGCCGGCCAACTATTACCCGGCCTTCAAGAAATACGGCCATTTTGTGGGCAACTACGGCGGATCGTGGTGGCACCAGAACAAGGATTTCGAAACCTTCAACGGCGCCATCGTGCTGACCACCAACTGCCTCATCCCGATCAAAAAGGAAAACACTTATCTGGACCGGCTCTTCACCACCGGCGTGGTCAACTATCCCGGTGCCAAGCACATTGCCAAGAGACCGGCGGGCGGGGCAAAGGATTTTTCCGCAGTCATTGAGCGGGCCAAACAATGCGCACCGCCACAAGAAATCGAATCCGGCAAGATCGTGGGCGGTTTTGCTCACAATCAGGTTCTGGCCCTGGCCGACAAGGTCATCGATGCGGTGAAATCCGGTGCCATCAAACGCTTTGTCGTCATGGCCGGATGCGATGGACGTCAGAAATCCCGCAGCTACTTTACCGAGGTGGCCGAAAACCTGCCCAAGGACACGGTGATACTCACGGCCGGTTGCGCCAAGTACCGCTACAACAAGCTGAACCTGGGCGACATCGGCGGCATTCCCCGCGTACTGGATGCCGGCCAGTGCAACGATTCCTATTCCCTGGCTGTGATCGCCCTGAAGCTCAAGGAAGCGTTCGGCCTGAATGATATCAATAAGCTACCGGTATCCTATGACATCGCATGGTATGAGCAGAAAGCAGTGGCGGTGTTGTTGGCCCTCTTGTACCTCGGCGTCAAGGGGATTCGCCTGGGGCCGACCCTGCCAGGCTTCCTGTCACCTAACGTGGCCAAAGTATTGGTGGATAAATTCGATATCAGACCCATCGGGACTGTCGAGGATGATATTGCGGCAATGATGGCCGGCAACTAACAGATTGTTGAGAAGGAGTAGGGCTATGGACAAGTGGCGCTGTATTCCCTGTGACTACATTTACGATCCTGCCGAAGGAGATCCGGAAAATGGTATTGCTCCGGGCACTGCGTTTGAAGACCTGCCGGATGACTGGGAGTGTCCCATCTGCGGCGTCGCTAAAGATGAATTTGAAAAGGTAGAATAGACGATCCAATCTAAACCCATGGTTATGGCCCTGTCTCTTTTCGACTGAGGAAAGGTCAGGGCCATATTTACGGGTCGTCAGGGGCGTCGTCAAGGGAGCAACCCGTCAGGGGAGTCCACAGCAACCAACCGCAATTAAATTAAAAAGGCTGAAAAAGGTGGTCTATGTGAGGGCTATTTTGCGTTTTTCAGCGTCAAAAATCGAATCTTTTTGTTAAATTTTATTTAATAATAAAGGGTTGGCTTGGCCCTCCATAGAAGAGATCAATACCTGATGGGATGGCTCAGCGGGTTAAGTTGGCGCTGAATCCGAACTGGTTGAACACAAAACGCATGATATAACCAACCTTGAAACTGCTTTTGGCAGACCATCGATCACCGTTACCTAATTCAGGAAACAGTTCCTGACGGCAATCCGGGCATAAACCGTCTTCCTGCTCCCAGGTTGATGGAGAGTCATGGTATGACCAGACGCCGCTGCCGCGATTTTCTTTCTTGCAAACAATGCAAACAAGTTCGACATTTTCCATGGCTAACAACCTCCGTAAAATGGGAAGCATTCGTATGCTTGATATGTTGCCGGTTCATCCTGTATACAACGGATATAATTTTCGCTACTGAAAGCAATCGGGGGTGCTCCGCGAGCGAAGCACCCCCTGTCTCCTATCCAACTCAGACTTTGAGATATAGCATTCAAGATAATGGTTTTGGACTGCATTATCTGTCGGTGCGGTATTGGTTATACAGCGTCCTACCTCTGGCCTGGCCAAAAACATTATCTTAAACACTATGGATGAGGTAAGGTGTGACGCCAACCGGTGGCGTCACACCTCGGGTATAAAAAACGCAGTCATTTTATCCTCAAGCACATCAACATCAGCGGTCACATTCACAATCGCTATATTCCAGGTTCACCACGAGCAATCTTTCTTCACCACAAGCGCAGCCGACTGCGTTCTTTGACGAGTTCAGTAACAGCAAGCAGCATGCCGGCAAGAGAATTAAAATCAAATTTTTTTTCTATTATATTACAGCTGGTTATAGAGTTGTCATTATTTTACCACCACAATGTAGTATAGAAATGATTACTTAGTGGGTAATGAATAACTACACTCTTTTTCCTTGACTTATTCGCCGCTAAGCGGCTCTATTACCCATGTCATCGGTTAGATAGTGTCCGCGGCAGCCAATGACGAGCATTCCATAAAGCAATAAAAAGAAAGATGGCAATGGTTTTTCGCATATCGGCAGATCTTGTCCTGATCCTTTATCTTGCCTTTGTCGGCTTTGCACTGTCCGGTGCATTTGGCGTACTCAAATGGCCGCGTCTGATAGGACTTCACGCTCCCATCGCGGCTTGGACGACAATCGCGATGCTGACAGGCTCTCTGTTTCCACTCAATCTTTTTGAGCACGCATTGCGCTTGAAATCCGGCATGGCCGGTGACAAAATTGGACGCGTCGAGCAATATCTATCCCCCTTGTTTTATCCGACTCCGCTCACCCGGCATTTTCAGACGGTTTTGGGCATTGTGATGCTCTCCTTAAATGCAGTTGTCTATTCATGGCTGTTCTGGTTATATTTCAAACGCAGAGGCCGTTAGGAATTGAATAGAACATGGTTAAGAAAACAGAAAACACTCCGATTTCACCTGGCCATCAACGCCTTTTCCAGGATCATGCGGGTCACTGCATCCTCCTGCACAAGGCTGGAATCGCCGTTTCATTTTGGCTGGATAGAGAAGGCAGCGTCCATGTGGTGGAAAGGCATGAGGGAATCGATTTTAAGCAAACAGGGACACATTTAAAAAAGGACGGCTGGCAATGTACTGGACCGGGGATGGAGTATGCATGGTTGATCGAAGGAACATGAAAAATGGAATACGTTCATGGTTACGACCAAAGAGAAAACATACGCCTGCAGGATCAAGCCTCGACCCTTGTCGACCTGCTTCACGCCGATACGTCTTATCCCAAGGGAAGCAAAATTCTCGAGGCGGGATGTGGCGTCGGCGCACAAACTGTAACCTTGGCGCGTCGCAGCCCCTTTGCCCAAATTACCGCTGTTGACATCTCGGACAAATCGATTGCCAAGGCCAGGGAAGCAATTGAGAAAACCGGCGCTAAAAATGTTAATTTCCAGCAGGCGGATATCTTCAACCTGCCCTTTGAACCGGAAGCATTCGATCATATTTTTGTCTGCTTCGTTCTTGAACACCTGGCCCAGCCGGTGGAAGCCCTGCAATGTCTGAGAACGTTCCTCAAGGGGGGCGGGACGATCACGGTTATTGAAGGCGATCATGGATCGACCTATTTCTATCCGGACAATGTGTCTTCACACAAGGCCGTTCAATGCCAAGTGGCGCTGCAACGGCAGGCGGGCGGCAACGCCAATATCGGTCGGGCACTTTACCCTTTGTTGACCCAGGCCGGTTTTGGCTCTGTTCACGCATCTCCGCGCATGGTCTATGTTGATTCAAGCAGGCCCAATCTCGTTGAAGGTTTTATCAAAAATACATTTACCGCAATGATCGAAGGTGTGCGCGAAGCATCGATCAGCAAAGGATTGATTGACGCGAAAACATTCGATGACGGTATCCGTGGCTTGTACCGCACAACAGAAAGAGACGGGGTCTTTTGCTATACGTTTTTCAAAGCGGTTGGCTGGAAACAATCCAACCAGTCAGTATAGGTGGATAGGTGCGCCCGGAGGTCGAATCCGGGTGAAAACACCAATGGCAGCCGTCAGGGCCACAGCAACCAACCGCAATTAAATTAAAAAGGCTGAAAAAGGTGGTCTATGTGGGGGCTATTTTGCGGTTTTCAGCGCCAAAAATCGAATTATAGGCCATTTTCATTTGTTTAGTTCAAACCATTCCCCATCACTTTCTCCTATATCGCTGTTTTTGAGCCCAAAAATCGCAATATAGATGGTTTTTCATCCCTCCTTTATGTTAAATTTTCTTTAATAATAAAGGGTTGGCTTGGCCCGTCCATACCATAGAAGAGAACAGGGATGGTGCCGCCCGTTGTTCGTTGGCGCATCACCGAGAATCACTGTACCATGTACCACGGTTGTGCCAGTGGTCAGTCGGCTTTGTGCCGTCGGTTACCGCTGCCGCGGCGCAGCCAGACCATGAGGATGCAGATGGCTACCAGCAAAACCGCCAAAAGCTGAAGAGAACGGACCGCCAGGTGGTCAAGCAACGCTTCACCCCGCTGTGATGCGTTTTGTAAGATGCCACGGCTGACCGCCGCCAATTCGTTCAGGGTGTCCGTCCTCTGAGCATCGATCGCCTGCAGAATTGCCTTACGTTCCGACTGAAGCATGGCGGTGATGGCCAGCCGTTCCGACCGAAGATCATCGATCGTCGCCATCCTTTCCTGCATTAGAAAATCCAAGGTTGCCTTCCGCTGCGCATCGATTGCAGCCAGCACGGTGTTCCTTTCCTGAAGCAAGGCTGCTGACAACGCCACCCTTTCCCGCGTCAGCCAGTCGGGGAGGTTCTCGACGGTGGGTGCCACCCGGTTCATGGAGTCAGCCAGTGCTTTGGCCGTCGCCAGACCTGCTTGCACGTCGCTTGACATGTCTATCATTATCAGCTCGGCTTGCCAGCGGGCCTGCTTAGTCATAAAATTGATGGTAGTGGTCAATTGCTCGGTCAAATCCTCGATGCCTATGGCTAAGCTGCCAATGGTCTGCAAAGTGCCCATGGCCTGATCCCCTATGATCGAGGCCAGCTCCAGCACCGTTGTATCTCTATGCGTGAAGTCGGGTTCGATCGGATGGTCCAACACCCAGGTGTGAAGCTGCTCCTGGATCTGAATGATGCGGCCCTCCGGCAGTCCGTCGGCGATCATGCCTGCTACGCTGGCCTCGATTCGCCGGGATGCATCCAGGGCGATATACCGCCATTGGCCGAAGTCACGACTCCCCGGACCGCGATCGAAATAGTCGTTCATTTGCATGCCAAACGCCCATGTATCGATGATGGCAACACCGGGATCGAGATGAAACATCGCCCGCAAAGCGGTTGGAATACCGTTTATCTTCCACAGCAGGGCGTGCCTTTTGATCGGCGCGTCTACCGCTTCCGCGATAATGCGATCAGCGGCCTGCTCGATGGTGCCGGGCAACAACCCTAATAACTCGTCGATATAGGTTTTCACTTCGGCAGCGGTTATTTGATGGCGGGCGCCCCCCGCCGCCTGTTTTTTCATCAGCCGGCTTTCATATGTGATCCCTTGGCATCCAACCGCCAGGGCAAAGATCGCGGCGGCAAGCATCACCAGTGCTTTGGCCAATCGTGTTTGCCCCTGGTTTATGGATTCGCGCATTGCAAGTCACCTGCAGCATCGCTGGAAATGCTCTTGCTCTCCGTCCCCGGGGGGGACCTCCTTTTGTGCATGGGCCATGGATACGATACCCATTGACAGAACAAGCGCGGGAGCGGTTGACATGATTCTGGTGGATTTCATGACGCCTCTTCTAATTTCCTACAGGCGCTTTCAGGCATTGGCCTTTGAGTGTATCGCGTCGCCCGGACCAGGGAATTTCCCAATTAGTCCTTGCGGTTTTCTTTCCGAGTTATCATCGACTTAGTCAATAATGGAAATGGGATCAAACCACGCTAACCAATTGACATTAAATGATTAGTAGCTTAAAAAGGGGCTTAAAACAAGCTTAATCCACTGTTTTTACCCTTAAAAATATCCGTTTAAGGGAAGCGCTGCTTTATGGCCCGTGCAAAGCGACATTATATCCCCGGTCAAGTCTGGCATATTACCCATCGCTGCCATAAAAGGGCCTTTCTTTTGAAATTCGCTAGAGATCGTAGCAGATGGATGGAATGGCTTTATCGGGCAAAAAAACGTTACCGCCATTTAAGCGTATTGGATTATATGGTCACCTCCAACCATATTTTATGTGGAGCTCCACATAAAATATGTTATGTGAAGTTTCAAATTATGTGAAGTTAAATCTTTAACCTACTTAATTTTCATTTATTTTTTTTCTCTCCGTTGTTATTCCTCCACATAATTTCATTCTATAATCTCCCCATGGTCACCAGTTATAAACTGGACAAAGAAAGGGGGGAATCATGGAATTGGAAAAAATATTTAAGAGCCCACATACGCTTACCAAATTGATTACCGGTCCGCTGGCAACTTTTTTGGAAGGCTTTGTCCGCTGGCTCCTTATTGGAGGGTTCACCCTTAACTGTATTCGGAAGCATCTTTCGATAGTTTCTCATCTTAATGAATACTTGAGGAAGGCCAATGATCGACCTCGCACGCTGGTTACAAAAAAGGACATTGAAGGATTTTTTGAGGAGTATACCGATCAATGCCGGAACCGGGGTCCACTTGAAGGTCATTTGCGGCGTACCCATCATTCGATAAATCGATTTATTGCATACCTTGACACGGAAGGCCGGTTCGACCCAATGGTGCAGATGCCAACTTACCAAGCACTATTGGACGAGTACCTTCACTGGTTGCGTCACTACCAACACTCGACAGAAGAAACCCTGGGGGTTCGAGCTCACTCGATAAGCCGGTTCCTGCAATGGTTGGGGGCACAGGCTACGGCCCAAGGGTTGGCAAAACTCACTCCAGAAAAAATTGAAACTTTTTTTCTCGATCATGCTCAGGCAATGGGACGAGCTGAACGCCGATCAATGCAATCGGCCTTACGCACATTCTTGCGATTTGGCCTACAACAAGGCTATTTACAGCGTCGCCTCGATCGGGCAGTTCCCACATTGCGTACTTACAAACTGAGCACGGTCCCACGTGCTTTAACCGAAGAACAAGCTCAACAAATTATCAATACGGTTGATCGCCAAACCCATAGCGGACGACGTGACTACGTCATATTACAGCTTTTATATACTTACGGCGTTCGCGGTGGCCAGGTGCGCTCACTGCGGATGGAAGATATCCGGTGGTCTGACAACCAGATCCTTTTCAGGGCTTCAAAAAATGGCAAAGACAGTCTTCTGCCCCTGACCAATGCGGTCGGTCAGGGCCTGCTGGACTATATCCGATACGCTCGGCCGCATTACTCATATCCACAAGTTTTTCTAACATGTCGGGCGCCATATCACCCGCTCGCACATTCCTGTTCGCTTTCGTCCATCGTGGGGCGTCACACCCGTGCGGCAGGCATCGATGTTCCCAGCAAAGGCGCCCATGCCTTTAGGCACGGGTTTGCCACCCGCATGGTGGAAAAGGGACATACGCTTAAAGAGGTGGCCGACGTTCTTGGCCATCGTCATCTGAGTACGACCTTTATCTACACCAAAGTTGATTTTAACGCATTAAAACAGGTGGCTCTCGATTGGCCCGAGGAGGTGAATTGATGAGTGCACAGCAATTTTCAAGTTGTCTGGCCACGCAGATGAAAAGATTTGTCGATCTTCGCCAATTATCCGGCACCGATTACCACAGCCAGACACTGTTATTGGTATACTTTGACCGATTTTTGGTCCAACAGGATTTTTGTTTACCCTATCTTACCTGTGAGATTACCGATCGCTATCAAAAAAGCCTTACCATGCTTGCCCCACGCACCCAAGACAACCGGATAAGTGTGTTGCGCCAATTCTGCGAATATCTGGCCACTGGCAATCCCCAAAGTTATGTACCCCGGCCGCGAAAAATAATCCGGTCGCTTGGTGCCCACCAGCCGTATATTTACCACATGAGCCAATTGCGGGCATTGATGGCGGCTGCCGATGGGCTTGCACCGCCCGGATCACTGCGTCCACATACCTATCGCACGTTACTGGGCCTTGTTTATAGTACGGGAATACGCATTGGCGAGGCCATGGCATTAAACCTACAGGATTTTGACTCCAGCAACCAGCGGCTCTTCATCGCCGAGGGCAAGTTCCGCAAGGAACGGTGGGTAGTGCTGAGCGAATCGACCAGCCGCGCACTTGAGCATTATATCGAAAAACGCATTAAAATCGCACCGCACTGGCCCGAATCCCCGCTGTTATTCAATGAACGCCGACGGCGCCTGTGCCATCCTACCGTCAATGCGACCTTCAGAAGCTTACTAAAAAAATGTGCCATCGCGCACCATAAGCGCACCGGCCCGCGCATTCACGATCTACGCCACACATTTGCCGTACACAGACTGCTGGATTGGTACCGGAAAGGACAGGATGTCAATGCCATGCTGCCCGCGCTTGCCACCTATATGGGACATGTGGACATCAAATCAACACGTGTTTATTTGCAGCCAACAGCCGAACTGCTCCAGCAGGTAAATCAAAGGTTCCGAAACCATTACTTGAAAAATGTCGAACCAAATGGAGGTCAGCCATGAATCATTTACTCGCTGGTTTTATAAAACGCTTTTTCAGCCACTACTTGCCGGTGCAAAAGGGCCTGTCGGTCAATACAATCCTGGCTTACCGCGATGCCGTCAAGTTGCTTTTGTGTTATGTGGCAGATACCATAAAAATATCCATCGACCGACTGGCGGTAGAAGATATCACGGAAAAAAGAGTGTTGGATTTCCTCGACCATTGCGAGCAAACGCGTGGTTGTTCGACGAGAACCCGAAACGCAAGGCTGGCTGCTATCCGGGGCCTTTTCGACTACATCGCCCGTCAAGAGCCGGTGTTGATCGTACACTGCGGTCAGATCCGCGCCATCCCCCTCAAACGCGCTGAGCAACAAATGGTCGCTTACCTTGAAGAAAAAGAAATGCAGGCGGTTTTAAATGAGGTCGATGTCAACTCGCGCACCGGAATGCGAGACAAGGCATTGCTTATGTTGATGTATAATACCGGTGCTAGGGTCAGTGAAATTGTTGCCCTGGAACTTGGCGATTTGCGTTTGGACGACACGGCCCAGATCAGGCTGCAAGGCAAAGAGCGCGCCTGTCCCCTCTGGCCTGAAACGGTGACTGTGCTCGTAGACTACATGCAGCAACGAGCTCTCAAGCAACCAAACACGGAGCGCGTGTTCCTTAACGCCAACGGCGCTCCCATTACTCGCTTCGGTATCCGTTACATCACCCGCAAATACGGTATACAAGCCAATCAGGTCGGCAAAGTCGCTAAACCCGTCAATCCCCATACCATCAGACACACTTCCGCTATGCACTTACTGCGATCGGGAAATGATATTAATATGGTCAGCTACTGGCTGGGTCACGTCGACATCAATACCACGCACATTTATGTAGAAATCGACATGGAGATGAAGCGCAAAATGCTCTCTAAGGCTGGTGCCCCAGAACTCGGAAAGAAAGCTCCCTGGCAAAAACCACATATGATCCAATGGCTGGAAAGACTTACCAAAGAGCCTCAGTTATGTGGAGTAATGACTTGAAGGAGAGCAGGATATGGACATTTAAAAAACGAACTTCACATAATTTGAAACTTCACATAACATATTCATTTGCTTCTATTCGACAGTGGCGGGAATAATGCCATTACGGATTCGATCAAGCGGGGCGCCGGCAGAACCGACCAGGAATACAACTTGCGGAAAAAAAGAAAAAAAGCACTCGGATTCAGAGCGAGAGGAAGAAAAATCCGTCAGGTTGGAGATTCATTCGAACTGCGGGAAACGATGACGCCCTAAGGATCGGCCGATTCTTACGAAGTCGATATATGCGCCCGAGCAGATCGCCAACATAGACGGTACGGAAAAACAGGATTGTGAAATCAATGCCGGCAAACGGTTGATTCGTGACCTGCGTAAACGCCATATTCAATGCTGCCCAGTAGTGGAAAGGTCGAACTTTACACCTTGCAGAAGCTTATGACCCACAAGTCGCCATTGATCACACAACGCTATGCCCATTTACGTGATGAGGCATTGAAACAAGCCTCACAGGTGGCCGGTGATATTGTTTCCGATTTGACGGCCGAGAAAGACAAGAAAGTGGTCGGCATTGATGGTCGGGCAGATAAATAACCATCCAAGCAGATGGTAGTGATGGTTTTCTAATCTTGACAATAATAACATATATGTTAACAATATAACAAAGCCGGATGAGATCGAGGTTCGATATTATGAGGATGAAGCGGGCCGGAAACCATTTGCAAGTTTTTTCAATCGTGTGAACGGAATGGCGGCCGTTAAAATCACCGCAGCAGTCACACGTTTGAAGGCTGGCAACAAAGCGGATTCGAAATCTGTCGGTAAAGGCGTATCCGAACTTAGGGTTAATTGGGGGCCTGGATATCGAATCTATTACGGGTGGGATGAATTCAGGTTGATCGTCCTGCTTTCCGGCGGCGCCAAGAAGTCTCAGCGGGCAGATATCGAAAAAGCCCATGGTTATTGGGCGGATTATAAAAACCGTAAGCGGAAGGGGGAACAATAATGCCGCTTTCAAGAGAATTTAAAGATCTGGTTGTCTCCAGAGCTGAAAACGATCCTGAATTTCGAAAAGGGTTGATCGTCGAAGCCCTTAATATGATCTTGGATGGTGAAATCACGGCTGGCAGGCTGATGCTCCGCGACTACATCAATGCGACTGGTGCCATGGATGAAATCTGTAAAAAACTCAAGAAACAGAAACCGGCCATCAGTCGGATGCTTGGCCCTTCTGGAAACCCGACACTGGATAGCATTATACCAGTCATAAAAGCATGTGCCGAACGTGAGAATATCACTCCGCGGGTTTATGTGGATCAAGCCGCTTAGTTCTTTATATCGAGGTGACATATGCTGGGACGCACGAAAAAGCGCCATACTGATAAAACCGTGATTCTTACCTTCCAATAGGGCAATGTCGTCAATATGAGCGACGATTAAACACTTTTTCGGGGATAGGCAAGGCGTCATGAACCTTGCTGACAAGGCCGGTATCCTGACCGGTTTTCCCCGATTCACGAATTCGGAGCGTTACAGGAGACGCTATTAAGGTTTTGAAGAACAGGCCTACCGGAAAAGAACTAATCGAATATTAGACATCCAGCCTGTTGAGTATATTCAAAAAACAAAAAGTGGAAAGTTTTGGTATCGATGTAGAAGATGAGCGTAAGGTTAACTTGAGGGATATCATTTCTAGTCCAAAAGATAATTTCGTTTATGAATATGACCCTGGCGATGGTTGGGAACACAAAATAGTTCTCGAGAAAATATTGCCTTTAAATTTTTCGAGATCACCTGTGGTGATTAAAGGTAAAAAGTTTTTCAAAAAGATAGCGAAGATAGGAATAGGGGGCGAGGCCGTTAGCCTTGGCCGTTTCGATCAGAGGGAAGAAGATGGCACTCGCCTCGGCTTCCTTTGGGGCATCGGCAACCAACCAATTCCTGCCGAGGACAAATGGGCGAATGACGTTTTCGGCAATGTAATCCAGAGCCTCATCGGCAAGCCCCTTGGAGCCTTTCTTTTTTCCACGGGCTTTCTTACGGCCTTTGTTCACTTCCACAAATTTATGCCGGGCATGCGTCAGACAGCCCATGTGGATTATGTTCGGATGACGGGGTAGATGATCATAACCACTGTAGAAAACGTCTTCGTCAAATTTTTTGACTTCAGGAAAAATCCATTGTAAATCACGGCGCCGGCAACCGATGTATAATTCACTTGCCGGGCCTCGCATGCCTTTACCCACGACTACGGTAACGGGCTGGTCTTTATTTCATCTTCTCTTTTATAGCTTTCACAAACCGCGAACGAATCAGCAATAACGGCCGGTCGATCTGGTTGAGGACACCGACTGCGACGCTACCGTAAAACGCCCGTTCCATGCCGCCCTTACCGTGGCTGGCCATGGCCACCAGATCCACCGACGCCTGATTGGCCGTGTCGATGATACCGACCACCACGTTGCCCCGCCTGATCTGAATCTTGGCGCTGATATCCACTGTGCGCCACTTATCGACAATGTTTTGCAGGTAGGCTTCTGTCGCTTTCATTTGTTGGCGGTGTTTTTCCAAATACTCACTGACATCCACGACTTCGTCGTGTTCCAGCTTCAGATCAGCCGTTTCGTCCACATACAACAAGATGATGGTGGATCGTAAATGAAGGGCCAGGCTCTCCACATGGGGCAGGATCGCTTCCGAACGCGGTGAGCCGTCCAATGGAACGAGTATGGTTTTATACATGCGCCTGTGTTCTCCTTTCTGTTCCTTTGGGATCATGCCATTATTCCTCCTTTTTCTGCATGGCATTCGTATAGTAGCGTTTCACATATTCCTTGACCATCCGCCTGGCCGAGAATCGGGCTGCATTGCTGCGAATGGCCTCCTTCATCATCCGCACCCATCCTTGCGGAAAACCATCATCACCGACTTCATAATAGAGCGGAATAATTTCATCCTCTAAAATCTGATAAACCGATGCGGCGTCAACACCGGTGCGATCCTGTTCACCGGACACGTCACCGAAGGCCCAACCGTTTTTGCCGTTGTAGCCCTCGATCCACCAGCCATCCAGAATGCTCAGTTGAGGCACGCCGTTCAAGGCCGCCTTCATGCCGCTGGTGCCGCAGGCTTCCATGGGCGGCAAGGGGGTGTTGAGCCATACGTCAACGCCGTGCAGCAGATACTGGGCGGTTTGTTCACCATAGTCCTCGACAAAGGCGATGCGGCCACCCATCTGGGGATCACGACAGGCGTTGAACACCTTTTGCAGGATATGCTTACCCGGATCATCGGCCGGATGTGCCTTGCCGGCAAAAATAATCTGAATCGGCCGCCAACGGTCGTTGAGCAAACGCTTCAGCCGCGGCAGGTCATGCAGGATCAGATCCGCGCGTTTGTAAGTAGTGAAGCGGCGGGCAAAACCAATCGTGAGGAGAGAGGGATCGAGCATGGCGCCGCCGGATAACAGGATCGAGGGGCTGCCCTGCTCGGAAACCCAGCGTTTGCGACAGCGCTCGCGGATGGCATCGATGAGTTTAATCTTCAGCCAGTAGTGGGTCTGCCACAGCTCCTGGTCGGGAATCTTTTCCACCAGCTCCCAGATATAGGCATTGTCATGGTTGTCCCGCCAGGTGGATCCGATATATCGGTCGAAGAGCATCTTGATTTTCGGTTCGATCCAGGTCGGTACATGCACACCGTTGGTGATGGCGTCGATGGGCACGTCGGCCAGGGGCCTGCCCGGCCACAGGGCCTGCCACATTTTGCGTGACACGGCCGCATGGTTGCGGCTGACGGCATTGCAAAAGCCCGATGCCTTGAGCGCCAGAACTGTCATGTTGAACCCCTGCTGCGGATATTGGGGATGGATGCCCATTTGAAGAAAGCTGTCTCGGCTGAGCCCCAGATCGGGCCAATAGGCGCCGAAATACTTCTCCATCAGGTAAAAAGGAAACACATCGTGAGCGGCCGCCACCGGAGTGTGGGTCGTGAACACGGTCTGATTGCGCACGACCTGCAGCGCCTCATCAAAGGACCGGCCCTCCAGACGAAGATCGCGGATACGTTCGAGCAGGGCCAAGGCCGCATGACCTTCGTTAAGATGAATCATCCGAAAACGAAGCCCCAGTTTTTCCAGCATCTCGGCGCCGCCGATCCCCAGCACGATCTCCTGACGCAGGCGCTGTTGCAGGTCTCCGGAATAGAGCCGCGCCGAAATGCTCCGGTTCCACGGATCGTTTTGTTCAATATCCGTATCCATGAGATAGATCGCCGTGGTGCCGACACTGATCTTCCATACGGCCACATGGATCGGTGGGTCGATCAGCGGCACCTTGAAGACCAGCTGACGGCCTTTGTCGGTGACGACCCGGGAAATGGCGGCCGCCTCCCGTTCGAACCGTTCGGTGATATTTTCCTGCCACCCGTCTTCGCGGATCTTCTGCAAAAGATATCCTTCGGGATACATGAATCCCACACCCACCACCGGAATGTTCAGATCGCTGCATTCTTTCATATAATCGCCGGCCAAAAACCCCAGGCCGCCGGCATAAAAGGGCAGTGATCGATGCAGACCGAACTCCGCGGAAAAGTACGCCACGGCCACGGTATCGGCATCTTGGGCATGGTCGCCGTTGGAAAACGGATTGTCCTGACGGTTCATGTAGTTTTCGAAGAGAGACATGACCACATGGTAATGGCGCAGGTAGTCGGTATTTTTCGCAGCGGCAGAAAGGATGTCGGGGGAAATTTCGCGAAGCATTTTGTCCGGATTGTGACCGCTCTCCTTCCATACCTGGCGGTTGAGCATCTTGAAAAGCATGCGCGCCCGGGGACGCCAGCTCCACCACAAGTTATCGGCCAGATCGGCCAGTCCCGCGAGGGTGTCGGGCAGGTTGGGAAAGGTCGAACGAAGGGTGGACAGGGGCATGCGCACCTCCGGGCCTGAAAAGCGTTAGAAGTAGACTGACACCACCCCATCAGGCGGCAATCTGGGGTGACAGCGCGAGCTCCGATGCAGTCGCCGGTTTCATCAGCGGACGATCAAGGGCTCGCCCATACATCTCCACGGTCTCCTGGACTGTTTTATCAGGGGCAAATCGCGACAGACTCTCGGTCATGATCCGTTCAACCTGATTCGCCCGCCACTGTCGCGGCTGCGCGTAAAAGCTTATGGCCTGGTCGATGGCCCAGAGAAAACCGGTGTCATCGAAATGTTTGAACAAGAACCCCGAGCCGTGGTTGGCTTCGGCATCCAGATGCGTGACACAATCGTGGATGGCGCCCGCGTCATGAGCGATGGGCAAGGTCCCATAGCGTTGTCCGATCCTGCACGGCAGGGCACAGGGATCAAGGAATAAGGGCATGAGCACGAAATCCGAACCCGCATAGGCCAGACGGTATCGCCGGGCGTCGAAATCACATACCGCCACCCGATCTTCGGCGTGCAACCGTTCGATCAGGGTGCGCAGCTGATCCTGGCAATCGCCTTCGGCCACAAACACGACTTGCAAGCGTTGTTCACGGTACCGCTCCAACATCGTTCCCAGGGTGTCGGCCATGAGCCGCCATCCGGGTCGCGCCCCATCCAAGCGTGTGGGCCAGAAAAAAACCGGGACGGTCGAGTCCATGGGCAGGTGCAGGGTTTCCTGGAGGTATAGTTTATTGTATGGCTTGCCGATGGCATGGGAATCTGGCCCGTAGGGCCGCATCAAGGCGCGATCCAAAGACGGATTGAAGGATGGATCCGGTGCCGGAGCGATGACCGAAAGCGTCCCGGCGTCCAGTTTGTTGACCAACGCGGACGTTAACAGGGGAGGGCCCTCTCGGCCCTGCCCATCCATCAGGGCGTTCAGAAAAGTCTGACTGAAGGCGGTGACCCGATGGGCGGCAAACACCCCTGTGGTCAACATGTCCACCGGATTGCTGGTGCGTGTCTCCTCGTAGTTGACGGGCATGCGGGAATAATAGCATTCCTGCCAGAAAGCGGCGGCATCGATCCCCCGCTCTTCGATGGTCGACAGCAGCAGCCGGGGAGAGTCGAGCCGATACATGCTAAAAACGCAGGGGATCCCCATGCGCCGGGCCATGGCCGGGATCAATCCGGTCATCCAGTCATAACAGTGGATCAGATCCGGTTGGACTTCCGGGATAATCAGGTTGATCACCTCACGCTGAAACGCCAGGGCGATGCGAATGGCCTCCCAATCGGTGGATAAATATAATTTCGGATGGTAGTAAAAAGACCGATCCTGGGCGAGATGGATGCGGTTCTCGGGCAACTCCCGCATGCGAGTATGCAAATCGATACCCGGCATACGGTGAGCGTTGATCTTGAACGCATTGCGGTAGTTGGGCATGGCCAGGTGAACATCGACACCGGCCTCGAATAAAGCGTGAATCTGGGCCGTGCAAATATCACCCAGCCCACCGGCCCGCGCGGAAATCGACCGCGCCTCCGTCCCCATGCCCTGGGGAATGAAGGTCACTTCCGGTGTGACCACCAATACGCGAGGATGCTTCGCCTGGCTGATCATGATTGCCTCCTTTGTTCCCCATGATAGGCAAATCAGTTGAAATGGGTGTCAGTCAAGATATCTCAATCCCATCCCATAACGCGGTTCGATCGCATCGGTCAGTTCATGCCCCCATTTGATTTCGCCCAGGCAGATAGACCGTGGGGTTTCATTGCCATCCAAACAAGGCGGCGCAGGCAGGCAACCGACCGTACGGACGATCAGTATCGTCCCGGATTTGAATTTCCGATTGATTTCGATATAGGACCCCTGGCTGGAAAAATTGCGCATCACCCCTTGGACCGAGCGCACATCCCCGGAACTGGCGTACGGCCGGCAGATGATCGTCACCTCGGTGATAATCCGCGGGTCGTCTCTTGAGTCGTTGTTGGCGTTCTTTTTCATTCTGTTCCTGGAGTCCCTTTGGCAGTGGCGGTATTGTTACCTGTCATGAGGCTTGGCAACAGGCCGCCGACCGGCAGCGAGACCGACGGTCTGTCGCATGAAACCGGATGAATCGGACCTGTCATCCGGGTTTTGGTTCGAATATGAAGCGTTGGAATTACCCACTTGCCCTGCATCTGAGTGTTTATATCAACCCTGTTATGCAGAACCGATGGACCGGGTTATAAAAGACATGCACTACACATGGATCATGGAATTCCGACTGTCTCCAAACGGAGTCGATATGTCACCGTCAGCCTCGGGATCGCTTGTCAGACATGTTTTTTATACTGCGAAGAATCGTTGCCATACAATTGGCAAAACTGCCTAATTTATACTTTGGCTATAGGTAAAAATACCTAGTGACCTATCCTGGAGACCGACGGCCCAACGCTGCCAATGAACGGACTCCAACAGTGCCGCCTCGCGTCCACCGATACATTCCAGGGTAACCGCTTCGTCAACCGTTGTTGATGTATCCTTGGGAAATGGCATAACGCACCAAATCGGCGGTGCGCTTCAGGTTGAGTTTGTTTCGTATGTTGGCATGATGGCGGTGAACCGTGCGGATACTGATGTACAGGATATCACTGATCTGCCGATCGGTCTTGCCTTCGGCGATCATCTTCAATACCTGGCGCTCTCGAGGGGTAAGCGGATTAATGGCGGCTTTAGCGTTGCCTTGACAAATGGAAAGGATAGAGGAAGAGAGATGGTTGACCAGTCTTTTGGACAGGTAGGTTTCTCCTTTTTTTATTCTTTGAACGGCGTCGAGCAGCTCCTTACCCGAGTCCTCCTTCAACAGGTATCCCTTTGCACCAGCGGATAGGGCCATGGACAGGAACTCCTCGCTTTTATGCATGCTGAGCATGAGGATGTGGACTTCCGGATAAAGGACTTTTATTTCCCTTGCCACCTCAATGCCCCGCAAGCCTGGCATGGAGATATCAAGGATCACCATTTTAGGGACCGTCTTTTTCAACAGGTTGAGTAGTTCCAAGCCATCTCCGGCCTCCCCCACTACTGCCAACCCATTCATTTCGTCCAATATGGTTCGGATTCCCTCACGCACCATGGCGTGGTCATCGGCGATTATGATGGAATAGTCGCTCATGGTTCGGTATTCCCTCCCGCCGTTTGAGTCCTTTAACGCTTATTGCCGCCTTGGGCATTATCTTTGATTCTGAAAGGAATTCAAAAAAAAATCAATTAATTAATAATCATATATATAATGGCTATTAATTTTGTCAACTATATTGGGTTCATCTTGGTTTTGCGCTTCGTGCGATTCGCGTCTCGATACACGCGGAAGATGGTTTTTAGTAATTTTTCCGGTGAATCGGTTTTGGCCAGAAAGGCCACCGCCCCGGCATCGATCATTTTTTGGCGGGTATTGTCATCGTTGTGCATGCTCAAACCGATGATGCGGATATCGGGATGCTGGCGAGAGATGCAGGCCGTGGCTTCAATCCCATCCATATTGGGCATGGTGACGTCCATGAGGATCACGTCAGGTTTCAATCGGGCCGCCAGCTTAATCGCCATGGCGCCATCGACGCATTCGCCCACGACGGTCAGATCAGCGTGGCTCTGCAGCAGTTCGGATAGTCCCTTGCGAATCAGCTTATGATCTTCCACCAGCAGGATACGAATTTGCTTCCGGTCGTCCGATGTTGCAGCTGTCCCGGCCGGAACCGAGGTCGTTGCTTGCGTCCCGATGACGGTCCGGGAAGGATCTTTATATTTTGCTTTAAACGATATATCATATGGCACGGTTAGTGCGATACGGCTTCCCTTTCCGGACCGGGTATCGATCTTCATTCTGCCGCCGATAAACTTCAGGCGGTCTTCAATGTTATATAGCCCGAACCCTCGGTTGGCGCATTCGCCATTCTTGACTGCAGGGTACTCAAATCCTATGCCTTTGTCTGTCACGGCAACCTGGATCCGCTTGTCTTGGCTGCATACCTCAACCAGCGCCTCGCCTACACGTGCATGTTTGACCACATTGATGAGCAGCTCTCTGACCGAACGGAACAATATGGAGGCCAGCGGGGGCGATATGGGCTTGGCGATGGGCTGGACGCGTAACGTCACCGCCAATCCATGATGGACTTGCATATCCTTGGCCAGCGCATCCAGGGCCGTCAGGAGGCCGCTGCGATGCAGGCTGGGCGGATTGAGCGAATATGCCAGATGGCGCATTTTATCGATGAAGTCGCCCGTGAAATCTGCCAGTCGCATAATCGGTTGTTGCAGGTCGGTATCGGTCAAACGGGCCAGCCGATCAAGTTCCATTTTAACAAAGGCTGCCTGCTGCTGGAAATCGTCGTGTAAAATCGCCGCCAAGTACCTTCGTTCGCGATCCTCGGTCTGGGTCAGGTCCAGGGCCAGTTGTTGAAGCTCGCCCGTGCGCTGTTCCAACACGGCCGTTCGATCGGCAACGCGCTGTTCAAGGGTTTGGTTGAGTCCGCAGAGTAATGTTTCAGCCTCTTTTTCGCGGACGATGTCGCACAGCATCACCTGCCACTGGACCACCGCCTCATTTTCATCCCGATCGGCCGCGATATCGCTCCGCACCCACAGCGGCGGGCCGTTTTTCCTTTTTAGTTGTATCTCGATCCGTTGTTTCTCCCCGGTCCGGCCGGCGTTGCTGCACGCCTCCATAAACGTGTCCTGCCAGGCACGGGTAAGGTATTTTCTGAAATCCGACCGCATGAGATGTCTTTTAGGGGTCCCCAGCAGGTTGAAAGCGGTGAGGTTGACGCGGGTGATGATTCCCCTGGGGTCCAGGGTCACGTACCCGCACGGGGCAAATTCGTACAGCCGTTCGTACTGTTGATACAGGTCGGACAACTCCTGCTGCGCCCGCTTCAGCTCTTCGTTTTGAATTTCGAGTTCGGCCTGATGGATGTGCAGCTCGTGGATCAGTTCCAGGGTATCGTCAGGGGGGGGAATATTCTGCTGTTGGCTCTTTCGAATGCGTTCCTCCGCCTGCCGGCGCAGCCTATCGAACGTGTCGGGGGAGTTTGGACAGGCATGCATGGTTGGGGCCCTTTCATGTTTTTTTAAAAAATTGCAGCAGGATTCGGTAGGGCTGTTCATCTTTTTCCACGGGCAGCTTCATCAACCCGGCAAAGGCGTCGTTGGCGATAACCATCCGCGCTCTGCAACTCGGCGTTGACCGTTTGCAGTTCCTCCTTGAGCGACTGCAGCTCTTCCTTGGAGGACTCCAGTGCTTCGATGGTGGTCTGGTAGCTTTCCCGGGTGTTCTGCAGCTCCCGCTCCAGGGCGGCGATGCGCGCGGACTCCTGTTCCCGGCTGGCCTGGTCGTCGATCCGGGGGCCGGACGCAGGCGGGCTCTCCACATCCTCGAAGACCACCAGGAAGCGGCCGGCCAGTTCCTTGGGCGCGAACTGGTCGAGAATGGCCTTTTGAGGTAGCAGGGAAAGGTTGATCTTGGGTTCTTCGGCCGGTATCAGCTTGCCGTTGGCCAGGGCCACGTCGGTGGTGGAGGGGCCGCTGGGAAATTCGATCTGCTGGCGCAGCTCCTGGGGAATCTCGATTCGCCGGAAGATCTTCCACTTCTTGTCATGGTCCTGGATCTGGTTGAGCCCCATGCGGCGGTTAATGCGGCGTAGCAGGGTGTTGAGTTTGTACTGGGAAAAATCGTGCCCGATCTGGGAGCGTAAGATGCCGAAGATTTTATACAGCCAGGTCCGCTGGTTGCTCTTGGCCAGGGGCGTTTCCGTGGACGTAACCGGATGCAGGGAAAAATACTGGGTGAGCCGGCGCGGCATCTCCTCGGGAGGCAGGATGATGTCGGCCATGCCGGTGGCGATGGCGCTGCGGGGCATGCCGTCATAATCGGCCGAGGTTTCGGACTGAACCAGCACCAGCCCGTCGTTGGCTTTGATTTCCTTGTCTGGCGGGATCACGTAGATATGATCGGGCTCGATGGCTTGACCGTCCCGGGCGGCCTCCACCGGGATGTCGGTCACTAAAATACTTTCGACATCTTCTTGGCAAATACCGGTCATGATAATAATTTTGGTGTCAAGATAGTTCTCCTTAATCTGATCCGCCAACTGATAACCGTCCATTGATGGCATGCTATAATCGGTAATTATCGATTGTTCATTGGTTGATTTTACCCATCATCCGTTTTTGCAAGGCGGCGGTCATTACTGATACAGAAATCGTTTTTTCCCTGCTCTCGCAATAATCGCCTTGGGTATTAGAAAAGATGACACCGATCACCTCTCCCTTCTCGTTGCACCATACACGTCCCAAATGCGTCGACATAGTCATCGACGATGGGGTGAAGTTCAATGGATCCGTCTGGGCAGTGTCCGACGTGCTGGATTTATCGGAGATGGTGGATGCAAAATTACACACGGTAGGGTTGTTGCACGCCATAAGCGCTACGGTCGTCAGCATTATCCAACGCAATCGGTTGACAGTGGATAGATAGTTCATGATGTTGCCCTCCCAGTTGATTGAGAAAGGCGTTCACACCACAGGTCCGTAAATCAACAACATGTCGACCTGATGTCGGCGGATCACAACTGCACCTGTAGGCATTATCTGGTTGCCCAAGCGCCGGACGCTCCATTCACGGTTCGTGTTGCCCCCAAGCAGAAAAGAACCATCGGCTAATGAATCGGTTGTCCAGTGGGATCGCACCATTCGATGTCACCCCTGAGGGGTTGTCCGATTTTCCGTTGTTCCCTCAAAATGCCACTATCAATTAAACTATATTTAGAATGGCTGTTGCCGACAATCCTCAAAACTGCCCAATTATCAGTGGGGCGATGGTTATTTTTACCCACGGGGAAACGAAACCCGCATTATGATCTAACAAACAGACCGCAATTTTAATTCATTTTTGAACGCAGTTTCTGAGAAAGTGCAGCGTTCAAGCTGTAAATGTGCTTGGCCCAATCCTGCGCCAGGAGACCAGTACCGCAGGCGGGTGTTATCATGCTGTTTGAAAGCACTAACTCTCTGCTCGGACCATTTGAGAAAAGATCGTCCCACAGCGTATTCAGACGCTCCATCAATGATTCAGCAGATTCATGCAAAGGATTATCCAGCGTCGGCACGATTCCCCAGGCGATTACACCACCACGCTCCAAGAACTGGCTTAACTGAGCCGAGTAAGGGATAAGTGAACTGCCGAAACGAAATGCATCCAGGCTCAGTATTTGAGTCTGTGATTCCATTAACAGGGACCAATCAACCGCCTCGCAAGAGTGAATGCCGACCATGCCCTTTTCAGATTGAACCGCCGAAATGATAAAAGTAAGATCTTCAATGATCATTTCCCGGCTCAAAGCCAAGTGTAGCCGTGATCCAAAGGCACGTATCGACGGATCGTCTATGAAGATAATGGGAGTGGAACCGAAGCCGGACAATGCCGCTGCCTGGCTGCGTGCATTCAGCGCCAGCGTCCTTACAATAGTGTCTCGCAAATCTCCATGATAATAAGATGGACGGCCCTGTTGATCTTTCAATTCAAGAGCCACGGTCAATGGCCCGGCGATTTGCCCCTTCACATATTTGGCCCCTTTTAAGCCGCCAGTTTGTGCCCGAGCGAGAAATGCATGGAATCCAGCAGCGGCTTCGGGTGTGGGGAGAAATGTCTGAAGGCATTCACCGTTGTCTTCTTCTGCCGGAAGGCATGTTCGATAAAAATCGGTCAAGCATTCGGCATAATTCTCTCCAGAAGTGTTAAAGACCCAGTGATCGCCCTCCGAAACTAACATACCGCAGTCCACAAGGGGTTGCAGAAACTGATGTACGAAATGTTCCTGCTTGCCTCGTTGAGGTAATTGAGGCCAATGGGGGATGTCAGGCAAATAGGAAAAAATCAGCGCCAACGCTTCTTCCGGATCCAAATAAGGTAAGCTGCCAATTCCTGTCGCCAAACCATCTGCCAAAAAACCTGTCTGAAATCTGCTGCTCATTTGATAGATTCCTTTTAAGGACATTCGTCTTCTATAATCAGCCACAGAGAGTTTGTAGTGGTCAAGTAACCATATCAAATGTTGTGATAGACATGATTATGTAATCTCGATGGAAAATCGCTGTGGGTATAGAATGACTACCCACGGCCAGGGTCACCATTCCGGCGGCCGCTCGATCACCGGCACCCGATGAGGCGGCGAATACCTGATTACGGCGCTGTAGACCGGCGGACAGGCCGCCACGCACTCGCCGCATCTGACGCACAGGGACTGGTCGATGGCTTTCTTGCGGTTGCTGGTGGTAAAGACCGCGTCCGTCGGACAGCGGCCGAAGCAGGTATCACAGCCGAGGGCACACTTTTCCTGATCAATCTGAAATGCGGTCAACAGACGGCAGACGCATGCCGGACAGCGACCCTCGTCGATGTGGGCCTCGTATTCATTCCGAAAATAAGCCAGGGATGTCAGCACCGGGTTGGGCGCGGTCTTGCCCAGGCTGCACAGGGACCCCGTTTGGATGGCCCGACTGAGGGTCTCCAATTGCTCGATGTCTCCCTCGCGGCCTTCGCCGCGGATGAGCCGCCGCAAAATATCCAGCAGGTGGCGGGTACCGATGCGGCAGAAGGTGCACTTGCCGCAGGACTCCTTCTGGATGAATTCGAGAAAATAGCGCGAAACATCCACCATGCAGACATCTTCATTCATCACCACCATGCCGCCGGATCCCATCATGGCGCCGGCGCGGCTCAGTGCATCGAAATCCACCCTTGTATCCAGGAAATCGGCCGGCAGGAAGCCCCCCGAAGGCCCGCCGATCTGCACCGTCTTGAACTTTTTCTTGTTGGGAATGCCGCCACAGATATCGAAAATCAGTTCCCGCAGGGTCACCCCCATGGGAACCTCCACCAGTCCCGGATAAGTGACGTTGCCCACCACGGAAAAGACCGCCGTGCCCGGGCTGTCGGCGGTACCGATACTGCGGAACCAGTCGGCCCCATTCTCCGTGATGACTGGCACGGTAGCCAGGGTCTTGACGTTGTTGATCACCGTGGGCCGGCCGTTCAGCCCCCGCTCCACCGGAAAGGGCGGGCGGTGCCGGGGCGTGCCGCGATAGCCCTCCACCGAGCGGATCAGGGCGGTCTCTTCACCGCACACAAAGGCGCCGGCCCCCTCGAACAGGTCGATGTCGAAATCGATGCCGCTGCCCAGAATATTCTTCCCCAATATCCCACTTTGACGGGCCTGCGCCACGGCCCGGGTGAGAATACGCACCGCCAGGGGATATTCGGCGCGAACGTAAAAGAGCCCCCGCGTGGCACCCACGGCAATGGCGGCGATGAGCATGCCCTCGATCACCTGGTGGGGGTTGCTCTCCAGCAGGGCGCGGTCCATGTAAGCACCGGGATCGCCTTCATCGGCATTGCAGACGATCCGTTTGTCCGTCCCCGAAGCCGTCCGGGCGAGACGCCATTTCCGACCCGTGGGAAACCCGGCCCCGCCACGTCCCCGGAGGCCGGCAACCTCGATCAAATCGATCAATGCCTCCGGCGGCTGGCATAGCGCCTCGACCAGGCCACGGTAACCGCCATCGGCGATATACTCATGAATCTGTTCGGGATCGATCCGTCCGCAGCGGTTCATGATCACCCGTTTCTCACGGTTGAAACGGGCCAATTCAGTTACCGATGGAATCATCTCGTTTTCCACGGTCGCGCCCAAGAGGTGCGCGAAACACGGATCGCCATCTTCAAGAAATAGTTTGACTAGCATTCTGGCCAGGCCCGGGGTTACCTTGGAATAGAGAATCGGCGGGAAAACCGAATCGGGATGGTCGATGACCACCACCGGTTCGGCGTAGCAGTGGCCCATGCACCCCACGGTGTGGATATGGGCCGCAACCCCCCGCTCGGCCAGGGCCGCCTCGAATGCCGCCTGGGTTTCCAGGGCCCCGGAGGCGATACCACAGGTGGCCATGCCGATATGAATCTTAGGCAGCGGGCTCTGGACGAAGGCGTCCTGCCGGGCCCTCGCCTCGTCGAAGAGGGCCTGGTAGGCCGCCTGGATCGTGCTGTCGGCATCTGCGGTCATGATCGGGCAGCCTCCCGTTCCGCTTTTTCCTTCAGATGGGACTTGTCTTCATCGGTGATTGTATGCGTCATGGTTACTTTCAACAATGTTTTCCAAACCAGATTATTTTTTGCGTCGGTTTGCCAAAAAGCGGGTGCCGGTCCCTCAATGTGCAAAACAACCGCCGAATCCGCCCCTCGGATGGGATAACACTTTTTGTAAATCGGAAATATCTCAAAAAAGGGAATAGCTATCACAACGATCAGATTTTTTCCATGGCACCATAGGCGGCCTGGATGTGCTCACGCAACAGAAAACTGAGCCGTTCAAGCATAAAAAAGCCAAACTGGCTATCGTCCTCCATGCATTTTCGTAGTTGGCGCCCCTTGAGCCGGATCACCATCGAATCTTTCTGACAGTTGGCCGAGGACATGAGCACAAGTGGCTCACCCAGAAGGGTTGACCAGCAGCCCAGCGTGCGCCCTTTTCCAAGGGTATCAATCACGACCGATCTTTTGTGGCTGCCAATGTCCATGGTGTGCTCGAGGAAAACGTAGCCATCGGCGATAATGAACAGGTCATTACCCAAATCACCCTGTCTGAAGATGGTGTCTCCGGCCGCGTATTGATCGATATTGCAATATGCTGAAATCGTCTCCAGATGCTCGGGCGAAATGTTTTTGAGAAACCCGCAAGATTGCAAGGTGTCCCGGATATTTGAATTTGGCATTGTTACCTTTCATGGCTCGGCATCAGCCGGTTGGAAGCATCTGCTGGCACGCCTGGACCAGAAGGCATCGCAAGGCACAGGACAGATGCTTGAAGAAAAAGTAAATGCTCCTTGAGGATCTTGATTCATCCACCCATACCATTAACCATTAAACATAGCACTGAAAAACTCAAGGACGATCTCTGTCGAGTCGGGGGCGTGCTTGCCCATTAAAACGAATTAGACGGCGCTCGCTTTCAATGCAAACATGTTACGGAGATAGTCAACGCTAACCGTTTGGATTTTAATGTTTTATGTTGCCGCTTGGCGCTGATGACACAGACCGTCTTTTGTCCTCTTTTAGATGGGTATAAATACCCACAATCACCGTTAGAAATGAGCAGCAATACTCATTTCTATGTTTTATAAAAATATATAAACATACAAAAAACAGTTGCCTTGACATGCTCCTGTGATAATCTAACACCAATTAACTTCAATTAATCGTTGGAAACAACATGTAGCGCCTAAACCAAACCAAAAACGCATTATATTGTTCCAATTTTTACAAGACACGTTGCTATAGATGCCCTGTGAACGCTCACAATATTTTTACCTATAGAAACGAAATTCAGTTGGATCTAATAGTTTCAAATAGTTACAGCTTAATCGCGTGCCATACCTGATCATTTTTCTGTGTCAGCCAAACCCAAACTTCTCAAGTAGAAATGCTTTCGTTTGAATCCATATCATATTGATCATAATAAACATATTTAATAATTTTTCGTTTACCCTGTCAACATCACTGGACTTGTTAAAAGTGGCCATTTTTGATAATGTATTGCATATTATGCCCTATGAATGGGCTTATTGCATTACTTTATCAGGAGGCGCCATGGCGTTAGCAACCGATGTCCAGGATAGGCTCAGTGCGCTGTTTGACAAGCAGCCTTGCTGGATGATCGCCCCCCTGGCCGAACAGTTGGACTATTCCGTACCTTCTGTCAGGCGATTCTTGGCAAGGATTGGTTACTACAGCAGTTTCACCCACAACGGGCGCTGGTACACACTGGCGTCGATACCCCGCTTCGGACGTCAAGGATTATGGTTTTACACAGACATCGGCTTTTCACGGGCAGGGAGCCTGACCGATACCCTTGTCATGTTAGTGTCGGGCAGCGCGGCGGGAATGAGCGCCGAACAACTTGGACAAACGCTGCGATGCCGCTGTCATACGGTGCTGGTGGCATTGGTCCGTCAAGGCCGGTTGCAACGGCAAAAGCTAGGGCGTTCATATGTCTACCTGGCAGCCGATGACGAAACGGCCGGTGCTCAATCACAGGCGATTCCAAAAAATGATGGGGTCCAACTACCGGCCGAGATGGCGGTTTTGGTTCTGGTCGAGTTTATTCGTCACCCTGACGCCGGGTTTGGTCAGCTGGCACAAGAGATCAGCCGTCGCACCGGGGTACGTATTGATGCCGGGCAAGTCAAAGCACTGTTCGACAGGCACGGTTTAAAAAAAAAGGCTTAAACTCCGGTGCAGCAGCTTTGGCGGCACTGAACCGGTGCCTGGAGCTGCTTAGTCAGGAGACCCGGCCAGCCGGCTTGTTTGCCCAGGTACCGATAGTTCGGTTCCGACCGGAACGCGATACCTGTTCGTGCAACAGCAAACTCAAGGTACAAAAAACGCGGAAAAAGACCGTGCTGAGCATGACGACGCCGTTTATTGCGCATGAGACCATTCTTGAATGCCCACAATGCGGGCGCCGCTTTCATTCTGAAGCCTTGCGCCGCCTGGTACCGCGCTGCTGCAATGTAGCCTGGGATGTGCTGGTCTTTGTCGGCCGTGCTTTGTTTGAACAACACCAAAATGTCGAACAGGTTCGCCAGGGACTTCTCGCCCGCCATGTCGATTTATGTGCATCGGAGATCGAATACCTGGGACAAAAATTCATCACCTATCTGGCCGTCGCTCATCGTCAGGCCACACCGCGAATCAACCAAGCCATGCAGCGTTCCGGTGGCTACATCCTTCACCTGGATGCCACCCATGAGGCAAATGCGCCGGCCTTGATGACGGGCCTGGACAGCCTGAGCCAGTTTGTTTTGGCCAATGTGAAACTGCCCAGCGAACGGTCCGAATATATCATTCCGTTTTTAAAACGGCTGCAAAGTCACTACGGCGAGCCGATTGCCTGTGTTCACGACATGGGCACGGGCATCCTTAAAGCGGTGGCAGCGGTTTTCCCAAACTGCCGGGACTTTATCTGTCATTTTCATTTTCTGCGCGATGTGGGTAAAGATCTGATCGGGCCTTGCTACAGTAATCTGCGGAGCTGTCTGCGAACGCATGCGGCCACCACCAAACTCAATGCTCTGGCGCGTCAGGTCCGACAACAACTTGAGCCACACAGCATCGATGCCCGGCAGTTGGCAACATTGATCAAGCGGGCGGAGCCCCTTTCTGACATGACATTGCTGCCCCTGGTATCGACCTACTCACTGGCCCTGTGGTGTTTGCAAGGCAAGCAATGTGGCGACGGTTACGGCTTTCCTTTCGACCGTCCCTTGCTGGAATTTGCCCACCGGCTGTTGATATTGATCGAGTATTTGCCGGACCTGATTCACTGTCTGCCTGCCAGGGATCGGATCGGCAATCGGATATTTTATAAATTGGTCCGCCAAGTTATCGATATTGTCCAGGACCCCGTGTTCGAGCCAGCCGTTGAAGAGCTGCGCTGGCGCTGCCGACTCTTTGATGACCTACGGGAGAAGATGCGCATCGCCCTGCCCGGTAGCGGCAAAGGCCTTAATGATGAGGGGGGTACCCAGGACATGGACAGCATCAAACAAGGTGTCGGCCAATTTCGCCAACGGCTGGAGAACAATGAATTTGCGGATGATCCGCTTTGCCTTAAAGTTGCCAAACAGATCGACCAGTATGGTGATAAACTTTTTTCCGATCCAATCGAAATCAATACGCCGGCAGGCTTCGTAACGATATATCCGCAACGGACCAACAATATCCTTGAACAACTGTTTCGGCGCCAGCGTCGTGAATATCGCCGAAGGACCGGCAACAACAGCATGCGCAAAAGGTTGCAGACCATGCTGGCCGATACCCCGCTGGTAAAGAACTTGAGTAATCCGGATTACACGGATATCCTGCTGGATGGTAAATCGGGCCTGGAAGAACTGTTTGCCTCAATAGAGATGAATGGTGAAAAATGTGACATCAGGCCAGCCACCGATACCGAAAGACTGCTGCCCGGCTTCCGACTTCTATCAAACCTGCCAAGCCTGCCGAAGCAGATTGTCCGGCTGGCTACAATGGGGTAGAATATGTTTCAATCCAACTGAATTTTGGGACAATAGATTTTTACTCGGAAATTTGATTGGATAAATTATGGGTGAACGTTCCATGAGACAAATTGTGTTTGATTTTCAGATAATTATCGGAAAGGAGGCATAAACAGAAGAACTATATGTTACGCAAAAAACAAATGAAATGGCCCCAATCTCAAATTGGAAATGTTAGGTCGTTATTAAAGCATTATAATTATTTTTTTTGGTATATTGTAGCCCGTATTTTTCGATTTTTAAGACACACAGATAAAAAGGAAATCGGTGTTCTCATGTATCATTCTTTTGATGATACGGACTGGATATACGGCGTCTTTCCAAACGAATTAAAAAAGCAAATAGTATACTTATCCAAGAATTACACCATCGTACCCCTTTCAATGATTGTCGAGTATGCTCAGGGCATTCGTGACCTAGAAAACAAAACTTTTGCGATTACCGTAGACGACGGATACTTGGATACCTATTCTGAGTTATTTCCGCTATCAAAGAAATATGGGATACCATTTACAATATTTTTAACAACAAATTTGGCGCCACAAGAAAAATTGGGGGGCTTTGAACGCCCGACAATAAAACAAATCAAGGAAATGTCTGATTCCGGACTTGTTCATTTTGAGATTCATGGACACAACCATAAGTATTTTATCGATTGCGATATCCCGAATGAACTTTCCAAAGAAATAGAACAATGCTCAGAAGCTATTCATCAATACACTGGACGCAAGCCTTTGTATGCAGCCTATCCAGGAGGAAAAACAAATGAACATGTTATCGCGATGTTAAAAAACTATGTTGATGCGGCGTTTTCTGTTATCAACGGATTTGTTCAACCTAACCAGGATCTATTTTCTCTTAAACGCATCGGTGTCTTGAAAAATACAACTTTTTCTCTGTTTAAACTTCGATTAACTGAAGCACGCGATTGGGAAGAAAAGTTTCGTGTTTTATTCAACAGAAAATAATTCTGAATTATAATAAACATGGAAATTTAATAGAAAGAAATATTCGATCTAAGAAATTCAGCGCTAATACCTGTGAAGCGCTTTTTATCAGCAAGTGGATATGTCTAAAATAGGCAAAAAATGACCATATACGAAGCAAAAATAAGTATCGTCATCCCATTATATAATAAAAGGGAATATATCAGCCGAGCGGTTTCATCAGTATTGAACCAGAATGTCGGCAATTTCGAACTCATCATAATTGATGACGGCTCACAGGACGATGGGAAGTCAATTGTTCAAGCTATTAATGATAAACGTATCCGGATAGTTTGCCAGAGCAATCAGGGTGTATCGTCTGCCAGGAATAGAGGTATTGCAGAATCAAATTCTGACTTGATTGCATTTCTAGATGCGGATGATGAATGGCTGCCAGGATTTTTAAAATCAATTCTATCATTAAGGGAAAAATATCCGACCGTAGGAGCCTACGGAACGTCATATCAGATAAAGGTTCGTCAAGGGAAAACCTATCACCCAAAATTCGATGGCATCCCGCAAGGATGGGAAGGACTTGTCCCAAGCTATTTTAGAGCGTCTTTAGGATCACACCTTTTAAGTTCTTCTTCTGTGGCTATTCCAAAAAGAATTTTCCAAGAAATAGGTGTATTTCATGTAAATAAAAAGCTTGGTGAAGATCTCGATATGTGGCTCAGAATCGCATTGAAATATCAAATCGCATTTAGCAATATCGAACAAGCAGTGTATCACCAGGATGCAGAAAACCGCACAGACGGATTGCCTGTAATAGTTGAGCAATTACCCTATCTGAAAAGCGCTGAAAAAGCACTATAATTGAATCAAGTGCCATGGCATCTTCGTGATGATCTTATCGAATACCTTGCTGCACAAAAAATCGGAATATCGAAAAAGCATATAGTATTAGGGAATAATAAAATTGGAAGAAGATTATTAAATGAAATCGAAACAAAAAAATTTATCATAAGAAAAACTATTTGGTACTTGTTAAGCTATATACCGATAATCTTTTTTACCAATTTAAGAAAGATGAAATGGGTTTTGTATAAACTAAAGGTGAGTTTTCAGCAAGCGTGCCTGAAACGCACTAATTAGTGTCCATCCACGAAAATAAGTAACTGGAATAAATAAAAAAAGCGCATTTTGTGCTGGAATTTTCTCACCATGTGTAGTATAAAGTATTTTGCCAAACACTTAAAAAAACTACATAAACAAGAAAAAGGGTCAACACAAAATGCGCGAAAAACAACAAAAACAAATGCCGCTGATCGATCTTCCCACAGGTCATCCCAAAGAAATAGAGCTGGAGATGATCAGCAACATCCTTGACGATACTTCTACCATTTACGATCATGTTCTGCAAGATCTCAACGGTAATCTGAAGGTAGAACGTCACCGAACCGGTGCTAATGGGATGAGCGCCGAGCAGGTAACCCGGGCCGCGATCGTGATGAAGCTTTTCAACTTCACCTATGAAGATTTGGCATTTCATATCTCTGACTCCAGATCGCTCAGACGATTTTGCAGAATTGGTATTTTCGATAAGGGTTTCAAGAAATCTGCCCTGAATGAAAATATCAAAAGGATCCGTCCGGGGACTTGGGAGCTGATCTCCCTGGACCTGTTGGCATATGCAAAAGACAACAACATTGAAAAAGGCCGAAAGACCCGGGTTGATTGTACCGTCGTCGAGAGCAACATCCACCTGCCATGTGATTCCATGCAGTTGTACGACTCAGTGCGTGTGCTTACGCGGTTGTTGACCCAACTCCGGGATGACTTCAGAATCAAAATCATTTTCACGGATCACCGTCGCCGTGCGAAAAAGCGGATGACCGCCATCCAATACGCCAATGGGGAGAAACAACGACTGTCCCCGTATAAAGACCTTCTCAAGGTCACCAAAAAGACCATCGGCTACGCGATCAAAGCCGAGGAAATTATAAGCAGACGCTGCACCGCTAATTTTGAATTGCTCGGCTTACTGGACGCCATTAAACATTATGGTGATCTGGCCCGTCAGGTCTACGACCAGACTTACCGCCGGGTTATTCAAGGCGAAAGCGTGCCGGCCGACCAAAAGGTGTTTTCAATTTTCGAAGACCATACCGACATCATCATCAAAGACCGCCGGGAAAACCATTATGGTCATAAGATTTGCCTGACCGGGGGAGCCTCGAACCTTATCCTTGATTGTGTCATTCTCGAGGGCAATCCCGCAGACAGTACACTGGTTGAACAGATGCTGGACCGCCAGAATCAGGTCTATGGACGTTACCCACTGAAAGTAGCCCTGGACGGTGGCTTTGCATCCAAAGGTAATCTGCGCATTGCCAAAGCCAAAGGGATCAGAGATGTCTGCTTTGCCAAAAAGCGAGGTCTTAAAGAAACCGACATGTGTCGCAGTCATTATGTGTATAAAAAGCTTCGCCAATTCCGCGCCGGGATCGAATCGGGCATATCCTGGCTCAAACGCAGTTTCGGCTTGACCCGGTGCACCTGGAAAGGTTTTCGTGCTTTCAAAAGTTATGTGCTTTCGTCAGTGGTTGCGGCCAACCTGCTGACAATCGCGCGAAAGCAATTGGCTGCTGCTTAGCTGCGCAGCCAGGAAAAAGCCGGTTATCGATAACGAGGGGAAAGGTGCGCCCAGAGGAGCTCTTTTATAGAGCATATGTCCATATTTGCCTGCTTTTTTCAGTCTGCAGTGCCTTGGAGAAGTTCTTCCCTTCGTTGCCCCGTTTTTACTTCTCTGCACGCCGCTGAAAAGACCAATTTATGGACGGACACTAATTAGTACCGGCTGGGTAGAGGAGTCGGCCGCAATGATATAATAAAGAGTTGATCTTGCCGGCCTCGATCATCATTTCGGCCAACGGTCCATGTCGTCTCGCTCCCACGCTCTGCGTGGGAGCGCCGTGTATATCATGCCTGGAGACATGGGTTCCAACGCAGATAGTAGGTTGGGTCGAGCGCAGCGATACCCGACAACCGACAGGTAGCGTTCATTTGCCCTTCAATCTGTTGGGTTTCGTACCGCAGGCCAACATAGGATGCTGACAAGGGACAATGCAATGCCAAGTCGTTGTCGTGGTCAGCGAAGCGGTGGTCGGTATCGGTATCGAGAAAAGGAAATACCGATACCGACGACGACAACGATAACGACCACGAGGATATTACGCCAAGGGTTTTGATCACGCTTCCATGCTCAAGTGTGGGAGCGCGCGCCGATGTTCACTTGAACGTGATTAGGGTTCCCAAGCAGAGCTTGGGAACCAGTTAAAAATGGCATTTCCGTGCAGAATCACTTAAGGTTTGAATTGTTCCACAGAAATATTTTTTATCAATTTTTCCTATATATCCAGTTATTTTAGATCTATAATTTGTCAATTGCTTAAGCCATTCAGGTTTTAAATACTCGGCCTGCTTCCTTTGTACCGCAAGAATCAGATCTTGCCTGCCCATTTTTCTCAATGGCTCTATAATTTCTTGATAGTATGGAAAAGAAGTCGATTCCAAAGGCCCGCTGTTATTTACCATCTGTTCGGTGACGTCTTTAAAAGGAAAGGCCCCTGACTTTTCCAATACCCCCAATGCCAGGAATTCAAGCATGGTTCTCACGCACTTTTCACAGACTCCGCAGTTTAAAACATCGCATTGATATATCGATAATCACACACTGGTCCAGCAAAGGTTCACGAAGCAAAAGATGGGGATTGGGCGCTGACGGTTTGCCATCCGCATGGAGATGCATGGGGGTATCACCGCTCGTAAACGTGATTCGTAATGATTTCATTCTCATGCTGCGCAGAACATTGGGCATCGTTGCGTGGGTCCAGAGCCATGACCAGCGGTGAGCTGCTTTTCATGGGAACGAAGGTCGTTTGATCCGCGACGGGGACGGAAATCACCTTTTCTTTGGCCTTCAAGTAAAAGATCGCGCCGCCAAAGGCGATGTGGATCAGGGACCAAAAGGCGAAAAGGCCGAATGGATTCCTTAATACGGCCATCATCGTGGATGCCAGCAGTGGACTGATGCATGCACCGATGCTGTAGGCTAGCAGCAACCCCGCGCTGACGGCGACCGCATTCTGACCGGCGAAGATATCCTGGACCCGGGCCACGGACAGCGGATAGACGGCAAACATCAATGCGCCCCACGAGGCCATCTTCATGGCCAGATGCCCAAAGGAGGTTTCCTCGAAGACGAACATCAAGCCGCTGACAAGGGCCATGACGATGGTTATTACAGTCAGCACGAGGGTGCGGTCGAACCGGTCGGAAAGGGTACCCACCGTCCACTGGGCGGCGAGGCCACTGAAAACCGTGATAGTCATGATCCATGACATCTGCTGCACGGTAAGGCCAATCTGCATGCATACCGCCGGTATCATGGAATAAAAAGCGCTATTGGTCAGGCCTGCCATCAGGCACCCCAACATGCCCAAGGGAGCCTTGGTTAAAATTTCAACGAACCGAACCGTTTCATGTTCCGGCAGTCGGGGGTGGGTGCCTTCGGTGGCCGAGACCGGCATCAGGCACAACATGAAAAGAACCCCGGCGATAATGAACGGTTCTTGTCCCTTGATATCACCGATGGCGACCAGTTGCTGACCGACACCAATTCCCAGATAGCTGAGGGTCATGTAGATCGAGAACACCCGTCCCCGATGTCCGCATTCGGCGCATTCGTTCAACCAGCTTTCGATGACCATGAACATGCCGAAGGTGGAGGCGCCACATAAAAACCGCAACACTGCCCACAGCAGAGCCGACAGATACAGTCCATGAAGGAGTGCGAAAATGGCGGTGCTTGCGGCAAAGACCGCAAACGCCCGAATGTGGCCCACTTTCTCTATGAGATGGCGACAACAAAAAGATCCAGCCAAAAGGCCCATAAAATAAGCGGACAGGACGATTCCGTTGGTCACTGCGGCGAAATTCTCTTCGGCCATACGTGCACTGAGCAATGTGTTGAGCAGTCCATTACCGGCTAGAAAAAGAAACGTGGCACCAAACAACGCACCGAAACTACGAATGGCCAGACCCATTTGATCCTCTCGTAACCACCCAGCAAAATTGAATTTATAAGCGGCAATTGATTCGACCCTGTCGATACCGCAAATACACCGCAACACCGCCGTGCTGAATCGAACCCTCTTTAGCAATAAGCGTGACAGATTCGGGATTTGTTTACTGCGGTCGATTAAAAACAAAAACCGTGGTCAGGGTGAACGCACAAATCTATCCCAAGTGATATTATTTTACAGAGATAACGGTTAGGTAACCGTCGTTGAGACGGTTTTTACCATCTGTCGTGATTGTGGAATCTTGACGGTATGGTAGCCAGGAGACAGCGTGACCGTTCACGTTGAAGGACGTTTTGCTTAGGATATATCGGAACCGTTAATTCTGATTCGGGCCAAAGACGGAACGGAGGCTTCTGCTTTTTTACTTCTTCTACTTTCCCGGCCGGCCATACCCGGCCATACAATGGTCAGCCACCTGAAAATCCAGACAATCAGAAAATTGGCGTGGTCATTGCTGCAGGTTTGGCGGTGACATGCCGGCAACACTCGGGAATGTGCACGATTTCCGAGTGCCCGTATTCACCATATTACAGACGACGTCGGAAAATGATTCACGGATGGCCTCACGCAATCGGCGTAAGCGGCCATTATTTATGATCGGAGTGCGCATGAAAAAGAAAATCAAGGAATCCCTGCAAACACTGGTTGGTATTGTTACTCCTTATGCATGGGACGAGCGTGACCAAGTTTATGAGGTGTCGCTATCGGCAACGGATGACGAAGAATACCTCATCGAGAATGGCGATCGGTTTTTAGACCTGGTTCAAAAGCCGATTCGAGCCATGGGGCTCGTCAAGAGCGGTAAAAAGGTTCACCGGACGATCTATATCAAGAAATTTGAAGTCGTAGATGGTGCGTCGTTTGTAGAATGAGGGTGGCAGAGAGAAATAATTCCCTAACAGGTTCCATCACCTTCCCATGCGGCCCTGAACCAATATAGGAATATTGAGTTCCGGTTTTTTGGTCTGAAGAAGCGCGGAGGGCCTTTGACCCGAAGGCCTTGACGGGAATATTGATAGTGGCATGATGATTTTAAGGCTTGTCTTTAAGCCATCGATGTGACAAATCCAAAATCAATTGAACATGCCGGAACCGGTCAGGATGGCCAACGTCAACTCGCCGGTGCCACGGGGCAATTGGCCACGGTAGGGTTAGATTGGTATCCATGGACGCAATCCTTTTAGCTACCCAGAATCCATACACAAAAGATACCCTTCGACGGACCATCGCTTCGAACGGCCGTCTACATATAGCTGAGACGCCGGGTCAATTGTGGGAACGCCTCAAGACGATCCCCTGTGATTGCCTTTTCATCGACCTGTCCAAAATGGATCAGCTGGCGGCCGAGGCCGACGCCCATCTTCATCCCAAGACCGTGATCGACCGGATCAAGCGGGTGCGCCCCACCATTGGCATTGTCATCATCGCTGACAATGCCGAGATTCGCCAGACCGTGACTTACATGAAGCATGGTGCCAGTAATTATGTCACCGAACCGGTCAATGCAGATGAGATACGGCTGGTGATGGATGAGCTCACCCGGGAGTGGCGACAAAATTCTGAATTGGCCTACCTGAGAGAACGTCTCTGGCAGGAGGATGCCCTGGACCATTTGCGGACCAACAGTCCGTTGATGCAAAAAGTACTCGACAATGTGCGGTCCGTGGCCCCGACCAAGGCCACCGTGCTGCTGCTTGGTGAAACCGGAACGGGGAAAAGCTACACCGCCAAGATGATTCATCGGCACAGCAACCGCAGGAATGGTCCTTTCATCGGCGTTCATTGTGGGGCGATCCCGGATTCGCTGATCGAAAGCGAATTGTTTGGTCACGAAAAAGGCGCCTTTACCGGTGCCCATCGGCGTAAATCGGGAAAATTCGAACTGGCCTCCGGAGGGACCATATTTCTCGATGAAATCGGCACCGTGACCCCCGCTGCCCAAGTCAAGCTGCTGACCGTTTTGCAGGAGGGCGTTTATCAGCGGGTGGGGGGCGAAAACGATCTTAAAGCCGACGTCCGTGTAATCGCTGCTTCCAACAGTGATCTGAAACAGATGTGCATCGACGGGCTATTCAGAAAAGATCTGTATTATCGACTCAACGTGTTTCCGATCACGATTCCCCAGCTTTTCGAACGCAAGGAAGACATCCCCTTGTTCGCGGATTTTTTCATTCAGCGGTTCAATCAGTTCAATGCCAAGCAGATCCGGGGGATTCATCCCGACGTCATGCATGCCCTGATGCAGTACGACTGGCCCGGAAACCTGCGAGAACTTGAGAATTTATTGGAGCGTGCCCATATCCTGGAGACGACGTCGGAGTTGACTCCCGAAAGTTTCCCATCCGAATTGTTTGAAAACATCGAACCGGTGGCGGAGATCGCCATCGACACCAGTGACACACTGGCCGTTGTGAGAAGCAAGGCGCTGGTGGAAACCGAACGTCGCTACCTGAAGCAGCTCCTGGCGCGCAATCAAGGCAAAATCAACGTCTCGGCTGCCGAGGCCGGTATCAGTACCCGGCAGTTGAATAAACTGATGCACAAACACCAATTGGAAAAAACGGCCTTTAAATAGTATAATTTATTGTTTATTAAAATAATATTTTTTTTATCGCCGTTGTTGACAAGATCCATTTCAGGCTTAATTTTTTCATATCTCACAGGGGATTGTCCCTGATTCCGAAACCGACAAGCAGAAAAAGAACGCACTCGCGGATCCCCGAGACAGGGCTCATTGGGGGTGCTTGACGGACCGGTAGGTTGAAGCAATTGAAAGAACAGGAGGACTTAATGAAGGTCAAACCGTTGAACGACAGGGTGCTGGTGGTACGGGTCGAGGAAGAACAGAAGACCAAGGGGGGCATCATCATTCCCGATACGGCCAAAGAGAAGCCCATGGAGGGTGAGGTGGTTGCCGTCGGGGCCGGAAAATGCGATGAAAAAGGCAATCGGGTGCCTTTGGAAATTAAAGCCGGAGACCGTGTGCTTTTCTCCAAATACGCGGGCACGGAGATCAAGATCGACGGCGTCGAGCATCTCTTCATGCGTGAAGACGATATTCTCGGTGTAATTGAATAGGACGGGAGATATTTAAAATGGCAGCAAAAACAATTATATATGGTTCCAAGGCCCGGGAGGCCATGCTCAATGGCGTCAATACGCTGGCCAATGCAGTCAAAATTACCCTCGGTCCCAAGGGAAACAACGCAGTGCTCGATAAGTCATTTGGCGGACCGCTGGTCACCAAAGACGGCGTGACGGTGGCCAAGGAAATCGAAATTACCGATAAATTCGAAAACATGGGCGCCCAGATGGTCAAAGAGGTGGCCAGTAAAACCAGTGACATGGCCGGTGACGGAACGACAACGGCAACGGTACTGGCCCAGGCCATTTACGCCGAAGGCCAAAAACTGGTGGCCGCCGGTGCCAACCCCATGGCCATCAAACGCGGTATCGATATGGGGACCGCTGCCGTGGTGAATGCTTTAAAGGAGATATCCAAGCCCACCAAGGACCGCAAGGAGATCGAACAGGTCGGCACCATATCGGCCAATAATGACGAGACCGTCGGCCAGATGATTTCCGAAGCCATGGAGAAGGTGGGCAAGGAAGGGGTCATCACCGTGGAAGAAGCCAAGAGCATGGAGACCACTCTGGACATCGTGGAAGGCATGCAGTTTGATCGTGGTTATCTCTCCCCCTATTTCGTCACCGATGCCGAAAGAATGGTCACCGAACTTGAGGAGCCCTTCATCCTGCTCAGTGAAAAAAAGATTTCCAACATGAAGGATCTGCTACCCGTGTTGGAATCCACGGCCAAAACCGGCAAACCGTTGCTGATCATCGCCGAGGACGTGGACGGAGAGGCCCTGGCGACCCTGATCGTCAATAAACTGCGCGGCACCCTGAAAGTGGCGGCCGTCAAGGCTCCCGGGTTCGGTGACCGGCGCAAGGCCATGCTCCAGGATGTCGCCATTTTGACTGGCGGTCAGGTGGTTTCCGAAGATCTGGGCATCAAGCTGGAAAGCCTGACCGTCGCTGATCTGGGCAAGTGCCGAACAATAAAAATCGACAAGGACAATACTACCATCATCGACGGGGCGGGCGCCAAATCGGCCATCGAAGGCCGGGTCAAGCAAATCCGCGCCCAGATCGAAGAGACCAAATCCGACTACGACCGGGAAAAGCTCCAGGAGCGCCTGGCCAAGCTGATCGGTGGCGTGGCCGTGATCAATATCGGGGCGGCGACGGAAACGGAAATGAAAGAGAAAAAGGCCCGCATGGAGGACGCTCTCAACGCCACCCGGGCAGCGGTGGAAGAAGGGGTTGTGCCTGGAGGCGGCGTGGCCCTTTTGCGCTGCCTCGATGCCCTGGACAAGCTGGGCGTGGATGGCGAGGAGAAAAACGGTGTCGCCATCCTGAAACGCGCCCTTCAGGAACCATTGCGCCAGATCGTGACCAACGCCGGTCTGGAAGGCTCCGTGGTGGTCAACAAGGTTCTCGAGGGAGAGGGCGACTTTGGTTTTAACGCCGCCACGGAAACCTACGAGAACCTGATTGCCGCCGGCGTCATCGATCCCACCAAAGTGGTGCGTTTTGCCTTGCAAAATGCCGCCTCGGTCACCGGCCTGATGCTCACCACCGAAGCCATGATCGCCGAAAAGCCCGAGAAGAAAAGCGGACCGGCGGCGCCACCCATGGGCGATGGCATGTATTGATCGTGAAGCCTTGATGCGCTCTTGGGGAATGTCTCAAGCCCGAGGCAAGCAGCGATCCTACGGCAACTGATGGTTCGGCCGTAGGTTCACTCATATCAACAAGTCATGCCTGCCCATCATCAATGGCAGGCATGGCTTTTTTTATCCGGTTTTCCGTGAAGTGCCAATTAACAGGTTCCCAAGCTCCGCTGGGGCCCCCTCATCATGTTCAGGTGAACAGCAGTGCGCGCTCCCACGCATGGGAGCGAGAGGATAACAAAACCCGCTGTGTAGTGTGCTCCGGCAATCAATCCTTCCCAAACAAACGCTAATAGAAACCATCTTTAGATTAACATCGGTAACGATCATGTCCTCGTTGCCGCTCTCACCGATATGCGTGTGTTTCGGAACATCCCGTTCCGATATTGCTTCCAATCGGAATTACCCCTTCTTTAAACGAACATATTGAAATGATGTGAAATTTGACCATCTGTCAAGGCCGACCGGTTGTTGTACGCATTGGAGTGACCGTTTTCATTGATAAATGGCGATTTTCGCGAGCGATCGATTGAATGGATTCTTCCATGATTTCTGTAAGATATAAAATTGGCCCAATCGTTGCTGCATGAGCCGGGTATGATGATTGCCCGGCCGCCGATCCCATCATCATTGCCGTGGCAGGGTTGTCAGAATGGCAAGGTGCCTTATTCGTAATCGCGAGTCGGTTGCCACGGAAGGGATTCATGGAAAACGAGGCTGCTGTTTTCCACGAAAAAGAGGAGAACGATCAGATGGAATTTAAAACGTTAAAAAAGGTAGTACAAGTGACCATCTTTACCGTGGCGATTCTTGTTCCCCTAAAATGGCTAACGGAGTGGGCATGAATAAAAAGATCAGATCATCCATGCAAACGCTGGTCGGTATTGTCACCCCCTGTGCTTGGGATGAACACTACCGGGTTTCCAAGGTGTCGTTGTCGGCAACCGACGATGAAGAATACATCATTGAAAACAGCGAACGGTTTTTGAACCTGGTCCATCAAGCGATAAGAGCCACGGGGCTTGTTACGCACGGCAAGAAGATTCATCGAGCGATCGTGGTCAAAAAGTATGAATTGCTGGAGAGCACCACCAGTACCGAAAAGCAGCATGATGAGATCTGGTGATGGACGTCGCCAATTGCCGACGGTTGCCGTTTGAAGACGGATCTTATGGAATCTGAAAAGACTACGATGCGCCCATTTCGAACTGAGGCCTACGACCGAGCACGGGCATTGGCCATCATCGGTATGGTCATTGTGAATACGCGTACAATCATTACTGCCCAGACTCTCGAGACGCGGTGGGTTTACTCGATGATCAATCCCATCACCGGTCGCGCGGCTGCCATTTTCGTCATGCTGGCCGGCGCCGGCATGGTGATGGCCTACGACCGGGTACCGGCTTTTGCGAAACCGTTGCTGAAAACGCGTATGATCATTCGTGCCATAATTTTATATGCGATCGGTTTTCTCCTCATGCGCATTTGGAATGCAGACATCCTCCATTACTATACGGCTTATCTTATTGGGGGCGTCATTCTTCTTGAACGGCGAACAAAGCAAATTGCGGCGATTTTGTGGATGCTGGTGGTTGTTTCCATGCCTATTTGTGCGTTGGTGAGCTATGATTATGAAGGGGGAGACATCATCGCAACGCTCTTTGGCCAGGGCCCATTCGCCACCATGGCCGATTATTTTTTTCTGAGCACATACTACCCCGTGCTTCCATGGTTTTGTTTCTTTTTGATAGGGATGCTCCTGGGACGGTTGGAGAGATTACCGGGAAAACGGGTGTTTTACATTATTTTTGCCTGCAGTAGTGTCGGGGTGATCACCATCGAGTTCCTCTCAGCCTTGCTGAACGCTGAAACGATTGCCGGCCGATGGATCGATATTGAAATGCCCAGTTGGCGTGCGTTCAGTCTGTCGGAAGCCTTTCCTGTGGGGCCGTTGTATCTTCTTTCGGCCAGCGCCTCGAGCTTGGCGCTGATCGCTTTTTTACGCATATGGCCTGAACGGACGCAACCATCAAGACAGCTCTCGCCCATGGTGGCATTCGGTCGCCTGTCCCTGACCTTTTACATATCCCATATATTGATCGGCCATGCCTGCGACCGGTGGATCGTCAGCCGGCAGCAAACGGTCTCCAGTCACGAAACATTACTCTTTACCGCGATATTTATCTTGGTCGGCATCGTATTCGCCAAGTGGTGGATGCACCATTTCCAGCGGGGCCCCCTGGAAATGGTGGTGAATCAGCTGATAAGCGGATTTTTGAAACTCAAGCCAGTGGGTTTTAATAATACCGCGCCAGTCCCGGGGAAACCGCTTCAAACGCAACCATCCGCTCGTAATGGGTCAGATTAGAAATGCAATCCGGGTGGGTCAACGGCTCTCCACCGGTAAGCGTGCGCGTATTGACGCCCAAATTGACAAAATATTCTACGAGCGCATGGCGGTTGGAAAAGGCTGATGGACACCGCCGCAGCAACATTTTTTGCCTGGGGTCAGCAGTGGCGGCACGTCAGATTGCAGCCGTCGGTGATCATGACATACAGTTCGGTGAGTGAGCGCCATCCGATGCGTGTAATCGTCTTATTTTACCGCAATAAGTTGCTTTGCCACATCTTTTTGATTCGGGAACAGGTCCTCAGGCACGTTTGGTTTGCCAAGTTTTTTCATAACAAGATATCTGGCACAATCTGTATTGTCACCCAGACAAAACTTTTTTTTAAACATCTCCGCCGTACCCGGTTTGTTTGCCATCTTGTCGTTGAAAAATAAGCATGTTGGTAAACATTCACATCCTGCCATAGTGTGCACCTTTTTATTTTTTTGAGTTTATATCAAGTTCGGCATAATCAACTTTTCTATCGTTCAAGCTCAAAAAAACTTGATTAAAAAATACAAATAAGAGGCGCTGGGCAAATACGCGTGGGTAAAGCAAATAGTTCTTAGTAATACCGCGCCAGTCCCGGGGAAACCGCTTCAAACGCAACCATCCGCTCGTATTGGTCCGGGGCCAGTGCGCCGCGAAGCCGGTGCGCATTGATCCGCTCCGGATCATTAATCATCTGGCCATACCATTCTATTTGCGCGTCGTCCAACCAAAAGCCAGGCGGGATCGCCTGTTTCTCGACGATCAAGGTCTTGCCGCTGTTCATTACCATTTTTTTAAACGGATGATGGTAGCTCACCGCCGGTCTGAGGGTGGCAAGACGATAGCCGACATTGAGCCGGACACCTGAAAAATCGATCAACGGCCATAGCCTGGCAGAAAAGGAGAGGCTATCCTTTTTGCCAGAAACAAGATAACGGGAATTCTCGACCCGACTGGATGACAGCCGCTGGCATATGCCGACAATACGATTTGCCGGACCGACGATTTTCAGGTGCCGGATATGCCCGGTGGGGGTGATGTCTTCATAGCCCGCTTTGATCTCCTTGGCACTTCGTTTCCTGGCCCCCATTCCTTGGAATTGATGGCGAAAGGTAAAGGCGCAATAGTTGATGGGCAATTGAATGGATTCCTCGAGGGCGTATTGGATCAATGTCAAGGCCGTTTGCTCACTCTCCAGCACGGTGACCGCCGGACCATGGACGAACGTATATCCCCGATCGATGAGATGCTCAACGTTAAAGGGGGTACAGCGTATCTGGTGTAGATTCAGATGGTCCACCCCCAGCTGCGCCAGTTCCATTATCAATTGTTTAAGCGTGGAAAAATCCTCCGGAATGGCCGGGATTTCAACGGTAACCCGTGGCATAACGATTCGTGCCTGTTCCAGTGCCTGAAGACGGTATTGATTGGCGCTGAGATCAAAGCGGATTTCATCGAGTCCGGCGTCGCGCAAGGCCGTCAGTTTTTCCCGGGTCACCAAAATTCCGTTGGTATACAGCCAAGTGTAGACGGGATGGCTGACCCGGGTCTTGAGCGTTCTCAAATAGGCCAGCAGGCGATCAAAGGTGATAAACGGTTCGCCCCCGCTGAAACCAACCCCCTTGATGTGATAATGGGATACATAGTCCGCATAATCGCCAGGGCTTTCAAATACAATGGTGTTGGCCATGGGTTGCCCGGGATCGTTCTGGGCGGTGGGGCAATAAAAACAGCGCGCATTGCAAATGCCATTGATGAAGAGGCAAGACCACTCTCCTTGACCACACAGGGCGCATCCCGGAGAGATGGCGTGGGTATGGAGTTTGGTCTGAGAGAACGCCCAATGCGATTGGGGGTGACCCATGATTCGATCCAACAGCGACGCTCGGGTGCGGGTGGCGGCCTCGATTTCATCGGGAAGCAGCCATTTCATCCGATCATGAACCGCGGCGTATGTTTCTAACGTGTTTAACTCGTGCATGATGGTCCTGTGTTTACTGTTCATGAAAGATTTTGTCGTCGGTCGGCATAAAAAAGCGCCCATTCTCGTCAATTACCGCTACCCGAGGCAGGGCCTTGATGAAATGTTGCCGGAGACTGTAGGTATACGCGCCTTGGGTCGGGATCATCAGGATATCTCCCTCGCCAATATGCGTCCCCAAATAGCTATATCCCCATACGTCATGGGGGGTGCACAACGCGCCGAGAATGTGACAGGCGTGTTCCGACAAGCCACTGTTCGACAGGTTCAACACCGGAAAGTAATCGCTTTCGAAGCGCTCCCAGCCCACCGCATTGGTGCCGGAATCGGTAATCACCAGATCCGGGGCCTTGCGATCGATCACACGCATGAGAAGATGCATGGCATCGTTGCAGACCCAGCGGCCGGGCTCGAAACAGATCCGGCAGTCCAAGTGTGCCAGGAGTCGTCTGTTGATCGCATCGGCGAGCCGATCGGCGAAGACATCGATCGGATCCGCTGGGTTAAGCAAATAGTGTCCCGGTTCGTCAGATAGCAGCCATTCGCCTTGGGGGGGCCAGTATCCGCCGCCGATATCGACAAAGGCCAAGGCCTGTTTGAAATGTTCCGGCATTGCGGCGAGTCTGGGCCCTAAATCGTTGAGGAATTCGATCTGCCGGTCAGGCGTAAGATTCCAGGAGGAGTGGAACTGAAGTCCTTTGAACTCAAGATAGGGATGCTGCCGGATCGTCTCATAAAGATCCGGCAGTAGAGACAATGGAATGCCGAACTTGCGCCACAGACCCTCGGGGGTGATGTTCAACCGGATGCCGACCCCCATGGATACTTGTCGGCGCTCCAAAATCGATGCCAGCCTTCGGCATTCCCCGACGCTATCCAGCAGCGGGGTGACCCGATCGCGGTAAGACACGGCCAGTTCCAGTTCTGCATCGGTTTTTCCCGGTCCGCTGAAAAGTATATCCGTGGCGCCGAGATTGACGGCGGTGGTCAATTCAAGTCCGCTGGATACGTCCAGGCCATACCGCAGGGAAAGAAGAACGGTCGAGATATACGGCAGGTTGTTGCTTTTCATGGCATAGTAGAACGCGGTGTGGGGCAACCGTGATTCAAATGCCTGTCGAAATTGGGCGGCGCGTGTCGACAATACGGCGGTCTCGACCAGATACAAGGGCGAGCCGAAAGCCTTTACCACATCCAGGTACCGCTGGCGATTTTTCAGAAAACCGGCGGAGAAGTCCCGGATGCGATCAGACGGCAGTGAAATCGGTGCGTCTGCCGGTTGGACAACGCGCGGATTCACCTGGGTTCGATCTCCACGTTGAATCGGTCGATCAGCCACGCATGCAAATCGTCCGGATCCCACCGATCATCCGGCGCCACGATCACGTGCCCCAACAGCCAGGACTCATAATCGGCCGGCGGCATGGTGATCTCATGGCCGCTTTGTCGGATGATATGCAACTGCCGAACATGTCGCCGCCCGTTGAGTGGCTTTTCATTGATTCTCTTCAACGTCCCGCCGCGATGGGCATGCAGGCGCAAACCGATCATCGGCGTCGTGGTGATGGGCGCATTCAGATGCAACGGTTTGCGGGCCGCCACATCCAGCGTCAGGCCCAAGATATCCAGGCCGTAAGCTATCTCCAACAAGTACGGCAGGCAGTCGCCTCCGGGTCGGGGGGTCAATTCGATGAGCATGGGGCATCCGTTTCGGACGACAAAATCCACCATGCAGATACCGCTGCGGATTCCCAACAGACCGGTGGCCTCTATGAACAGGTCCGCCATCGAAAGATGGCCCGTATCCGGAGGCTCGCAGAGCGCATAGCCGGAGATGGTGCCAAATGGCAGCCGATTCATTTTAATCTTGCGGGTCGTTCGCAAGATGGTGGCCTGTCCCGCGTCGATAAGGAAGTCACAGCTATATTCCGGACCGCCGACCCACTCCTCGGCCAGCATGCGATACCCACCGGAAAGCGCGTTTTTGAATAGTCCGCTGTCCGATCGCAAGGCCAGGCCGGTGTCGATAAGATCGAAGCTTGCTTTGCATTCCGCCGGCGTTCGGCACAAGAAAACCAATTCACTGCCGCTGCCGCAAATGGGCTTGAGCACCAGACCATCCGGATGGTCGTCGAGGAATTCGATGATTTCCGCTTTGCTGCGGATCGGCCTGGTCCGGGGGCAGGGAATACCATTGCGCTGCCAAATCGTTTTGGACGCATATTTGTCTCTGCTGATGCGAATGGCCTCGACACTGGGATACGGCAGGTGTAGATCGGCAGCCAATCTGGACGTCGTCTCCATGGCCTCGCAGTCGAAACAGGCGATGCCGCAAATATTTATCCGCCACTTGGCCACGTGAGCGTCGACGGCCGCCTTTGCTCCCTCATGATCGGATAGGTCCCAGAGAATCTCTTCGCCGTCGATCGGGGCTGGTTCCCTGGCGGATTGGCGGATCGTGCGGTCGGTGAGAAAAATGGCCTGTCCAGGACGCCTTTTCCGGATCCACTCGATGTAATCCGTTGTGGTGCCCACCACCAGGATCCGATCGGACTTATGCCCATGCAAGGGCGCGGTCCTGGTACTGGTGGCTCGCATAGCGTTGCACGGGAAGAGGGCCGGTGAACGTAAACAACGGCCGTGGTGTCAGGCGGAAACGGTGTTTCCAATTAAAATCACCGCAAAGAAAATCAACCACATCAAACCGCTTTCGGCATGACCATTCCAGGTGATGCAAATTGATGGCTTTGGCGATACCGGGAAAGTCAGGGTTGGTTCCACCGGCCAGCAGGGTGTAGGAACCATTGAAGATGGCCCCCATGTCAACCGCAGCGATTTTTTTTCCAATTCGGATCGTCGTGATCCGCAGCATTTGCGCATCCCATAGGTACGCGGCCAGCCTTTCAAAGGAACGATGAAACCGGTCATCGTAAAAATAGGAATTTTCCCCGAACGCGTTTAGGTTCAGTTGAAACAGGGATTCGAGGTCGGCCAGGCGATTGAATCGAAAAGAGAGTGTTTTGGTCTTTATCTTTTCGATTTCACCGACTATCTTCTTGCGAGACTTTCCAGGAAAGACACGCCAAAAATTGTCCATGCGAAAATCAAACTGCGCCGGATAGAAAAGATATCCGGTTTCATCCGGCAAAATCCCGTCGATTGCTTCCATCAGGGGGCACCATTCCAAGTAGCGCAGATGAAGTGGGCCGGGAACCGATTGCAGCAGTGTGTCGACTGCCTGAGCGGTGTTGGCGATGAGTCGGTTCTGTTCCAACCAGGTTTTGCCTTGCCAGGTCTCCCCTGGAAACAACACATAATTCTGGGAATCCGCATTCCAGCAAAGGGGCAAAAAGCCTTCGGCCTTGCCTTTCGGGCCGCCGAGAAGAAAAAACAACGGTCGGGTAAAGACGTTATGAAAACAATCGCGTACCGGCCAGAGGTCAAACAACCCCTTTACGGGCCAATATTTTTGCCATGCCGCGCGGCACGCATCTATATCGTCGAGGATTTCGATTTTCATGGTGTGGACCCTAATTTGAAGGTAGAAACTGCCATGCCCAAGAGGCCTGTCAAACCCAACCGCTCACGGGGTGACCTTGGGAAAAAGCAGATCAGCAAAGCTTGTACCAATTCTATAGTCGACCTGAAAAATTAATATTATAATAAAATTAAGCATCTTATGATATTTTTCGGAAGAACCCGACAAGCTGTAATTCGGTAATATTTTGCTGATTAATCTATATTCGGTTATTTTATGCCGATTATTTCCTTGCATGTGGATTACCCGTGGGCGGATTGAACTCAATGACGGTACAAAATCAAAAAATATTTTGTAATTATAATGATTGCCGCGTATTTTGGAGATGTCGTATAAAATGGTACTCAATTACCGATTTCTAAGGAGCCGTGACCATGCTGATTCGAGTGGCCTGTGCCATCAAAGAGAAGACGATCCACGCCAATGTAGAAAAAAGGATGGCCGATCTTGACATTCAACTTCGCTTTTTCAAACCCCATCGGCTTTCATGGCAGGCGCTGGCGAGAAGCTGTTCGGACGTATTCATCGTCAGCAGTTCACTGATCCCCAAACCCGTGGAATCCAGTATCGCTTTGCTCAATGACCTGCCGGAAAATCCCGTTACCATCGTCCTTCATGACAACGCGTCGTCTGAAGAACAAGCCAAACTCCTGGCTTCGGGCATTGATGTGGTGCTTTATACCGGAATTCCGGTGGAAGGCCTCGTGGAAGCCATCGAGAGCACGCTCGATTCGCGCCGACAATACTACTACGCGGATCGATTCGATCAACGCGGAAGATTTCTGCCCCGCCTCAATGACTTTACATCCAACAGCCGGGAGATGCAGCTCTTCTTGGAGGAAGCCCGTCAGATCGTCTCTAGCGACGCCAGTGTGCTTCTGCTGGGTGAGACCGGGGTCGGCAAGGAGCACTTGTCCAAAGCGATCCATGCCGAAAGCCATCGATCTTCGGGGCCGTTCATCGCCATCAATATGGCCGCCATTCCGGAATCACTGTTAGAAAGTGAATTGTTCGGGCATGAGCAAGGCGCGTTCACCGGTGCGGTGCGCTCCCGGCGCGGTGCATTTGAAATGGCCCATGGCGGGACCCTGTTCTTGGACGAAATCGGAGAGATGCCGCTCCAGATGCAGATTAAGCTGTTGCGGGTCCTGCAGGAGTTGGAGTTTTTCCCCATTGGCGCCGAGAAACCAGTCTGGGTCGACATCCGTGTGATTGCGGCGACCAATAAGGACCTCGAGGTCGAAATTGAAAAGGGAAACTTTCGCAAGGATCTCTACTATCGGCTGGGCGTGATTACCCTCACGCTGCCCCCATTAAGGAATCGTAAGGAAGACATTCCCGCCATGGCGAACCACTTTCTGACCGTGTACAATCAAAAGATCGGCCAGGCGATCAAACAATTTTCTCAAGCAGCGATGGATGCTCTAATCGCCTACCACTGGCCCGGGAACATTCGCGAACTGATGAATGTGATTGAACGGGCGATCCTTTTATGTCGATCAGACACCATTTCCATGGACGATCTTCCCAACGTATTCCACCATCAACCACCGAACCCGTTTTCGGTAGCAGGCGCTGCCGACCTGCCGACTCCAGAATCCTGGGATGGCATGACCCTGCCCCAGGTACGGGAGGCCATGATTGCCTGGGTGGAGAAACACTACTTGGAAATGGTGTTGAAAAAAACCAGGGGAAAAATCAGGGAAACGGCTGCCATCGCCGGGATTCACCCCAGAGGCCTGTATGCCAAGATGCGAAAACTTGGCATCGACAAAGCCGATTTCAAACCAAGGCGCGTTTCTTCTTAATGATCAACAAATTGCCGTCATAGGTGAGAATGCCCAACAAGATGGCGCACACCAATCGGTAGATGTCAACCTCATAATAGCGGGAATCGGCCATGGGGTTGGGAAACAACGGGTCGGCAACTTGCACGTTACGGCTTTCCTTGTTGTATCCGGACAGCACGACGAAATGACCGCAGGACATGCCGCGGATGTCATCGTATATCACCCGTCCATGGCGCTCCAACTCACGGCTCTGATTGTACAGGTAAGTCGCGCTCAAGCCAGCCAGGATGGGCACCCCGGCCTTGAGGTACTTTCGTATCAACATCGGGGTGATCACGCTGTATCGAATTTGACCGCCTTGGGCCAGATAGTCGAGATAGGCTTGGGTCACCTCTTCGAATTCCGGCAGGTTCTTCTTGTGGGAACGCTGCTCCCGCAACTTGTCCGCCAGCATCGTCGGAGACAAGCCGGACCAGGTCGGATCGAACACCATCAGATTGAAGGGCAAGATGGTGGTTTGGTACCCCCGTGCCATGGCGTGCATGGCCAGGTATACAGCCAGTGTGCCGCCGGCCTGCCATTGGGGCACTTGATCGATCACATCATCCAGTGAGATCGGATCGCCGTAAAACCGATAGAGCGCATGCAAACAGGTGGGGCCGCAAGTCGTTTCATCCGGTTGCCGGTTGATATCAAAATTTAGATTCGTATCCATTGTTCGGTGAGAATTGAATGACGGTTACACTTTACGCGAAAGTCAGTTTTCAACGGTATCGAGCATGGCTGTATTTTCATTGGTGGCGATACCGGCTATTTTTTTAGAGGATGTTGATGATCTGTTTGGATTCTTTTTTATGCTTTTCCGGTTGATACCTTTAGCCAACGCTTCTAATTGAAATGCGAGTTCAGATATGGATTTTGAGATGGATAGCAGTTCTTTTTGAAAATTGTTCATCAGTTCAACTCTCCTGGTTTTATAATAAATATAAAGAGATATAGTTCTTTCGGAAGGTCGGTGCGCTTAAAGAGTGCATTCTTATTCATGAGCGCTCGGATTAAAGGTGCGGGGCGCTAACGAATTTGCCGCAAGCGCCCCTGGATTCTTATTCTGCCAGTGTCTGGTAAGAAGTGACGACGAGAACCTGATAATCGTCATACTTTTCGATTGTTCCCGTTACCTTGACTTTTTCACCGAAATGTTTTTCCACGAGTTCATTGCCTTGGGTAGTGTCGGCGATTTCGTAAAATTGGCCGTCACCAACGGCAAGCTGGTAGCTATCGTTTACCTCGCCCACGACATTCACCACTTCATTGGCCATGCCACTCACCGGGCTCAACGCAAGCATGGCATAAATCAACACTACCACCCCTTTTCTCACTACTTCATTTCGCATCTGCCATTCTCCTTTTCTAAATATCAATTTATGTCCAATCGTCCACCGGAGCTGTATTGTTCCAGCTTCTGCACTGCTGCAGCAAAGAACGCGCCAAGCAATTAACAATTTGTATTTAAACAAAAAAAATAAGTCTGTTGACCGGTGCGAGAATAAAAAACAGCCGAATCAATTCCGCTTTTATTTAAACTGGAACCAATGATTCCGATATCGAGTGATGCGAGCAGTCGTCGGGAAGGAAAGCTATAAATGGTACCAGGGCACTCCGCTTTTAGCATTATGACAAAATGGGAAGCAGCGACTTTTGCTTCCGGTGCTTTCAAACCAGGAAAAGGGTTCAATAAATGGAAACTTTTTTTACTCGGGATTTGTTGGTAGCTTTAAATTTCGTTTTATAAATTATCTCTACTTTGTCAGATTGAAAGATGCTCAGCACCGGGGCCATGATCGCCGAAAAACCCGAGAAGAAAACCGGGCCGGCGGCGCCGCCCATGGGCGATGGCATGTATTGATCGGAGCGAGTCGAAGACCCCTTTGGGGGGGGGGCAAACCCGGGGTGAACGGCGATCCGGCAGCCACGGATCGTTCGCCCCAGGTTCGGTAGAATCAAGAAGCCATGCCTGTCCATCAAAATGGCCGGCATGGCTTTTTTGGTATCGACCAATTCCTCGTGTATTTCAAAACAACCCGTTCCGATTTTGCCTACCATCGGAATCGAACCTTCCCTATCCGGATATATTGAGATGATGCGGATTCCAACCGGGGTGTTTTTTCGACAGTTGTTTGAAAATGAATTGAACCTGCTGCTGGACAAGGCTGACGCGACGGTGGTTGAACTCCTGAAAACAGCGTCGGACAATGAGCCGGATCCGCTGGATCGGGCCACGCAGGATCTTGATCGGAATGCCAGGTAACGAATTCGCAGCCGCGAAAGCCGGCTGATCAAAAAGATATCGAGCATGGTCACTGCGGTACATGAGCCGTCCGTCGGAAACCCAGACCGGCATACAAGACTTCCGCTTGTTTGATCCTGAGCAGGCCGCTCTGGCGATGCTGACCGTCAAAGATTGGACTTCGCTGGATGATCACTCGGATTTGATACGCTATGAGGGGCAATTTGACCGAAGCAGCAAATCCGTCGACCTTCAGCACATGCCAAAGACTGCTGCTTGATAAAACCGGGGATCGGTGGATAAGTGCCGCCGGCTCCTGATCGGATAATAGATCCTGATCACAGGCTTCAATCAAAAAGGTCAACTACCATATATTGGAGTTGCACCTTTTTGCGCTAATGTACGCTTTAATAGCAGCTATCTGCCATTTAGGAGATTGTGTGGTACGATCTGGCTATTTTTTCAAGATCATAATTATCCTGTCTCCTTTTGAGGGCTATTTGCCCATCGCATGACAATTGCTGTTAAAATCCCTAAGATAACAAAACCAGAAGTGAGCGGAAGCGTGGATCCATCATAGCATCTACCGACTGTGGCACCTAAAAACGAAGCGATAAAATTAGATAACGATCCGACAATCGCCGCCCCAATGCCTGCCATATGCTTCAACGGATCCATGGCCAGAGCGTTCAAATTTCCAAAAAGTATCCCCAGGCAGAAAAAAGACGGTGCGAAAAAGCTCATCATAAGCCATAGCGAAGACCGGCCGTTCATATGGTAAATGATTATGAGATAAATTGTCATTAAAAAGATAAAAGACAAAATCGCGCGATAGGACAGCACCCGCATCCCGAATCGCATGACGATACGGGAATTCACGAAGGAGGCCCCGCCAACGAATAGTGCCAGAGCCGCCATGTATAAAGGAAATTCCCTGCCAAGGCCGTAAACCTCCTGGAAAATCTGCTGGGCACTACTTAAATAGGCCATTAGCGATCCAGATATGAATCCCGCGGCTAAGGTGTATCCCATGGAGATGCGATTCTTGCTCACCTTAGCGACAGCATTTACTATGCGGACAAAGGAAAAAGGGATGCGATTATTTCGGGAAAGCGTTTCCGGCTGCCTGATGGCAAACCAAGTCAAAACGACAATCCCCTGTAGCACCAAAACGCCGAAAATGGCCTGCCAGCCTAATGCCAGCAAAACGATCTGTCCCAGCGCCGGTGCGACGACCGGCACAACAATAAAAATTGCCATCACAGCGGACATGATTCGCGCCATAGCCCGCCCGCCATACTGGTCTCTGACAAGGGCAATAATAGCTGTTCGTGGCCCGCCCGTACCGATGCCCTGAATCAATCTTCCGACCACCATAAATTCAAATCGAGTAGAAAAAATAGACGCCAGACATCCGATGATAAAAATAACAAAACCGGCAAGAATGACGGGTTTTCTGCCGAATGAATCAGCAAGGGGGCCGAAAAGTAGCTGGCCGATTCCCATGCCGAAAAGCAGAACAGTAACAACGAGCTGTACATCATTGGTGTGGTAAACACGAAGATCCCTGCCGATCTCCGGCAGCGCAGGCAACATCATATCAATTGACAGCGCCGTGATGGATATCATCAGCGCCATTAGTGTGACAAATTCCCGGTATCCCGGACCACGTTTCATTTGCTTATGGAGTCCTTTTCTTCACCTTCTTCCAATCTCCAAAAAGTTAATTAACCTCTTTCCCAGAGGTTTCATAATCTATTTTAAAATACTCATAGCTATGCCACCCTCAATTCTCGCGTCATTTCCGCAGGGCTTTGACCGAAATAGCGCTTGAATTCACGGCTGAACTGATAGGACCTTTCATATCCCACCTTGTCAGCGGTGATGGTGATGGAGACCCGTTAAGCTGGTTTCATCGGAACAAATTTTAACCTACCTGAGCCGCCTCGCCAAAGGCAACAAACCCTATACCAAGCGAATCCTTTATTCCCATCTCTCTTCCTTCTTTTCCAGGAACTTAACCCGTTCTTATTGGGTTGGTCATTCGATAACGAATTAGCATGGTAATATATGATCACGATGTTGTATTCTTTAATGCATAGTGCTCCTACACCTGCATAAACAAAGGGAATTCGAAGCCCAATGCGCTGCAGGGACAACTGGTCCGGCAGTTTGCACAATGCCAGCATTCTTCACCGTAGACAACTATCGGTTGGCCTTCATCATTAATTCCGAGGACGTATCCAGGGCAGTCTTCGACACAAATGCCACAGGATTTACAGTGACCACAATGAAAGCAGCGCTTCGCTTCGGCTTGAATTTCTGCATGACCCGTCAAGGGAAGTTGGGTTTTATTATTGTTTTTTGATGACTGGGAAGCTGCCTCGGTGTCCTTTTCGTAGTGGTAGACACCGTAAATTTCTTCATAACTCACGACATGTGGTGGTTGCGTTCCTGATAGGCCGTCATCGAATTCTATAAAACCGGCCTCGTTGAAAAAATAGACGCTATCCTTTTCATCTGTCAGGAATCGATGAACACCAAACGCAGCTTGCCGGCCGGAACCGATGGCATTGGCCACCGTGGATGGTCCGGTGACGATATCCCCAGCGGCATACACGCCGGAGAGCGTGGTAGCATGTTCAGCATTCACCCTCAATGTTCCTTTTTCCGTAAATTCCGGGCAATACTGACCGAGAAACGTCAGGTCCGGTAGAACACCGATGGCGGCGATAACCGTATCGGCCTTAAGGAATGTGCTTTCGTCGGAGGCTGCTTTGATATGTGCCCGGCCGGCTTCGTCAAAGAAACATTCCGACACGTTGAAAAACTCGACGCCCGAGGTTTGGCCATCTTCCTCCATGATTTCGGCAATCATGCATGTATTGTGAATGACGATATTTTCTTCATTTGCTCGAGTCAGATCATCCTCCGGGGCGACCATGGCATTGCAGTCTTCCAGGCAGATAATCTGTACGGATTCCGCTCCAAGCCTACGGGCCGTGAATGCACAGTCAAAGGCGACGCCGCCGCCGCCGACAATTACCACATTTTTTCCTATTTCCGGACGTTGGCCCATATGGACCTTGCGCAGCAATTCCATGGCCTTTAGGGCCCGTTCCGCACCGTGCGTCTCAAGCGCCCGTTCTTTGGGCGTTCCCGCTGCGATTACAACTGCGTCATATTCGTCGCGGATCTTCTCGAATGAGATGTCCTCTCCAATACGGGAGTTTACGCGGATATGAAATCCGGCGTCCATCATCCATCCGATCTCTCTGTCTACGATTGCTTTGGGTAAGCGGAAATCCGGGATCACCAGCCTTGGAATGCCGCCTGGCATTGGCGCACCCTCGAAGACCATCACCTGGTGACCAAGCAGCCCCAAGTAATAGGCGCAGCTCAATCCTGCCGGCCCCCCACCGATGACAGCCACGGACTTCCCGGTTGCCGGCAAACGTCTGGGACGGGGCAGGGCCGAATGATCAGCGTGTTCATAGGCGGCCCTCTCCAAAGCCTGAATGCTGACCGCTTGGTCAAAGTGGCGGCGGTTGCATTCGGTTTGGCAGGGGTGAGGGCAAACCCTGCCGGTAATGCCGGATAGCGGATTGCGAGCCTTGAGATACCAGAGAGCGCTTTCATAATTCCCCTCTTCCACAAGTGAGTGAATCTTCTGGATCGGATTACCCGCAGGGCAACCAGCCTCACATGGAGAGGTTCGGAATTGATTTTTCAGGTTTTTCGACGTGATGATTGGGCGGTCGATCTCATAGCTGTATTTGGGTGGCATGTCGCAATATCTCCTTTTTACTTTCCCCACTGATGCTTAAGCTCGCCGTTTTGCTCCCAGATCACAAGCGGCTGGTTCAGACTCGGATTGATGTCGGGAAAGTCAGAACGGGTGTATATGCTACGCCCGCTCTCCTCCCTCAGCAGGGAGGCAAAGATGCTTAATCGGCTGACCGTAAGAATGTCTTTGGCTTCCAGGCACCGCATCAGTTCTCGATAATTATTTGCCTTGAGTCTCTTCTGATGGCTGGCCAGAAATTCAATTTTTTTAGCGGCCGTCTCCAGCCCTTTGCGGCTGCGGCGGAAACCCACATAGTAGTCCATGACATTTCGGACAGTGTTTTCTAATTCTTTGTATGAGAGATGGTCTTTGCATTGTAGTGGAGAAAAAAGATCCACCTTGGCTTCCGATGCAAGATCTTCGTCAAGCGTTCCGAAGTGGTCTACACCGCTTGCGGCCGTGGCAGCGCGTTCACCCGCGGCATATCCTCCGCAAAGGGCGCCAGACAAGTAAAGAAAAACACTGCCGTTAAACAGATTGGGTACATTGGTTTCGAAACCATCGTCCGTATATAGCATGCCGCCTAAAGTGATCTCGCTAAGTTCGACCTCCAGCGGATCACGTTTGAAGTCGATGCCCATGACGGAAGTCCAGTCATTGTAAGTGGCTTTATCTCCGGGCATTAACACATACTGAAGATGGTCGGCCTCTTTGGTATCGAAATGGGTCATGTCCATGACAAATGGAGGGCCTTTGCCTTCCAGGAGTTCCTGGTATGTGCCATGGATTTGGCTGTTGCGAACACCGTTTTCCCCTTTGGGATCATATTTGAACATAAACCGTTCACCCAATGCGTTTAGCTGCTTCCCGCCCATACTGTTGATGCCGTTCATGCCAGGAGCGCCGTAGCCTTTGGGCAAGAGTGTTGCTTTTTGGGAGGTGTCCATGTTCATGATTTTAGCGCCGGCAGAAAGGCCCAGAACAAATCCACCGCTGGTATTGTAAGGGTATTGCCAGATATTGAATGCGTTGCGGGTTGAATTGTTCGATGTACGGGCGGCTCCGCGACCCTGAGCAGAAACCACGGTTTTGGCCTTGATGAGGTAGAAGGTGCCATTTTGGACATTCCATGCAAGTGCGCCGCAGGCCTTGCCTCCGTCGGTTAGGATGCGAACCGCCATTGCATGGTCCAGTACATCGACTCCCATGGACCTGACAATGCGGGCTATTTTTCGTTTGAGCGTCATCCCTTTTGCAATGTGCAGCCACCAAGCCCCCGGCTGTCCGAACCCCTCGGTGCGGCGGTAAGAGCCATCCGGCTCCCGGACGAATTCCAGGCCGGCGTTCTCGAGCATTTCCAGGATCGGACGCATGTTCCGATACCATCCATTTTTGATCATCGATGCGGACCACCCGATGATAGGCTTCGAGTAGAACTCACAGAGGCTTTCCACCGTGTCGGTGGGATGACCTTCATCCAAGACGGCCATGTAATGATCGTTGCCGCCCCCACAGCAGCCAGAGCTTTCCAGTTTAGCTTTATCCAGCAGCAGCACGGAAGCCCCCTGCGTCCTGGCTCCGATAGCCGCTCCGCAACCGGAAGCGCCGCTGCCTAATACCAGCACGTCCGTTTCCAACAGCTGTCCAAGCTGATGTTTTTTAGGATTCATCAAAAACCCTCTCTTTGGAAATTTTTTAGATCAATTGTCAACCACAACGGCGTGTGGTCGTTTTCTTTGAAGGGCCATAATTCCAATTCCCACAATCAGTCCAGCAACCAGAGTCTCCCATCTCTTAGAAATCAGGTAGGCGAATAGCAGAATAGCCGAGAGACCGAAAAATGACCTTTCCATGGCATTCAGGCTTTGGCGGGCGTAAGCTGAAAGTGCGGGGCCGAGCATAAATATCGAAAAAACAGCGATGGTGAATGAAGCCGCGAAGCTACCATTGCCGGATTGCCCTATCATCAGTTCCGGTGCGTAGACAAGAAGATAGGGAACGATAAACCCCAGTACCCCGACCTTGGACGCCTCCATGGCGGTACGCATATAGCTGGATCCTGCAATCCCTGCGGCAGGAATGGCAGAGATCGCAATAGGCGGTGTTAGACAGGAAAAACATGCAAAAATGAACACGAACATGTGTGCGGCAAATGGTTGGACCCCCAATTCGACGAGAACCGGCGTACCGACGAGCGATACCAGAAGGTAGGCTGCCAGCGTCGGCACCCCCATTCCCAGGATAATGCATGCGCACATAGTGATCAGCAGCGCCAGCGGCAAGCTTCCCTGGCACCAGAGAGATATAACCGAAGGAATTTTTAAACCCAGCACAGTCTTGGTGACCGTGGTGATGATCGGTCCAAGCACCGCACAGGTTACGGCAATTTTGGCACCTGCCTCGGCTCCTGATATAAAAGCGGGAACTAAATTCCTTAGTGCCTCATGATCCTTTCGCAATGCGATATCCAAAAAATTTAGAGCGAGAAGAATGCAAATGGCCCAAAAAATGGTAAACATCGGACTGTAGCCGAGAATCAGAATAACAATGATGGCAAGTAACGGAAGCAGAAAAATAGGTCCGTCCTTGAGAAGGTCGTAAAGCGAAAAACGAACATTATCCATGGACGCTTTGATGTTCATCCGTTTCGCCTGCAATTGGGCATAGATCCCCACTGAGAGAAAATAGAGAAGGGCGGGAACCAATGCCGCCGCCATCACTTTTACGTAAGAAACCTCAACCATTTCTGCCAGCACGAATGCCGTAGCACCCATCACCGGGGGCATGATTTGGCCCCCGGTGGATGCCGCGGCTTCAATGGCTCCGGCTTGGTGAGGCTGATAACCAACTTTTTTCATCATAGGAATCGTAAAAGCACCTGTGGTGGCAACATTTGCCATCGCGCTACCGGTAACTGATCCCATTAGCGCACTGGACACGACTGCCGTAATAGCGGGGCCACCAGATAGATGTTTTCCAGTGATGGCGCCGACCTGGTTAAAAAAACGGCTGGCGCCGGTTACCGAGAGCACGCCACCGAATAAGACAAAGAGAAAAATATAATTGGCGCTGATGCCCAGCACCTGCCCATAAATTCCGTCCATAAGTCCCATTGCATAGCTGGTGAGTAGTTCGGTAATAGGGATATGTGGCGTGGCGATGGGCCCCGGCAGGTTGCTGCCGAAAACAGCGTAGGCGATAAAGCAAAGGGCCACCAGCGGGAATATCCATCCGAAGGCACGACGGGTGGCTTCCAGGCCTAAGCCGATGAGCAAGATTCCCACGATTTTGTCGTGGAGGGTCAGATCAAGCAGTGGACCGCGCATTTCCTGAAGTTCGGAAAAGTTGACGAACATATATCCGGTGGCGTAAATCGACGCAACGGCCAAGGCAATGGAAACAACCTGTGACGCCCTGGCTCTCGCCGATTTCATGGACCAGAGGAAAACAAGCACGAGCGCCAGCATGTAATGCAGGTTCTGGTGATGGATGGGGCCCAATATCATATACTGAGTATAAGTCAGGTGATACAGGACCATACCGATGGCGACTGCACCAATCGTCAACTCGAGCCATTTGGCATTTTCATTTTTCATTTACGGTCTCGTTACTTATGATTCTGGATAACGGATCTGCAACCCTCCCGACAAAGGCAACCCTATCGCAGTCCTTTTTCTTTATAGTACTTCAACGCCCCCGGATGAATCATGTCCTCGGGTACATGGATATCGGCTACTAGTTCAGGCCAAACACCTCGCGCCACAGGCGTTTGTTTGACCATCTCCGTTCCATGTTCGTACAAGACTTTTACAATGGTATACGCTGCATCTTCGGAAAACTGGCTGTTAGCGAACAAGGCCAGCTTTTCGCTCCAAGCCATGGTGTCTGCTGAAGGAAGGCCGGGGCCAATGGCGTCTTTGGGTAACATCATGGGGGGATAATCGATGTCATCGGCAGTGGCCGCGGCTTTGATGGCGTGCTCAGGTATAGGGATAAAATGGGGGTTTCCCCTTGAGGCGACGATCTCCTTGAAGATAGGCACTGAAGCCCAGTTTCCACTTTTACGGGTGCTGACCCCCATCACCATAGCGTCAATGGACCCGTCCATGAGGGCATCTTTCAACCCGCCCCATTTCATGTAAAATGCTTTGATGCTGCCAGGATCTTTACAACCCTTTTCGATGATCGACCAGTGGTTCTTGCCGATCACTGTAGGTTTGGGACCCAGGCCGAGACGCTTGCCAGTCAAATCATTCAATTCCCGAATATTTGCGTCAAGCGTGATCAATGTCTGAATATTCTTAGTAAAATTGCCAAGCACTTTAAGATCGGTGAAGGCTTTCTTGAAAGGAGGCCGGCCCTTTACAGCTTCCAAAACCGTAACATAGGTAGCTGCGGCAATGCGGGTATCTGGTTTGGCTGACATTTTAATAATCCCCGCAGCGGAACCAGGGGTTTCTACGGTCGTGGCTTTCATGTTCGGCGCATAGCTTTTCATTAGCTCGCTGAACGCATAGCTGAGCTGGTACAAGGTGCCGCCAAACACTCCAGCCTGAATCTCGACTTCCTTAGCATGGGCCGTGGGAACCATGAACACAAGTGCCAGTAAAAGAATTATTGTCTTTCTCATTGTTTTCCTCCTCATTTTTTTATTTTGGGCATTATTTATATAAAAAGCATACCTGCATATGCGTCCTAAGACCTCAGCGGAGAGTAACCCATGGACATTGAAATATCACGTGCAGTGGAAAGAATTTCTTCTGTATACCAGTTCATTTTTTCACCAAGAAGGTTAGGGTCTCTACCGGATATGGCCAGTCCTCCCACCAGCTTGTTTTCGTACCCGTGAATCGGGACGGCGATCCCCAACTGTCCTTTTACAAATTCTCCACGACTTACGGAAAAACCGCTTTTAGCGATTTTTCTCAACTCTTTTCGCAGTCGGTCGGGATCTATAATCGTGTATTCGGTATGCCGAATCAGTTTTGTTCGCTGAATGTAACTGTTGATGAAGTCAGCATCCTGGAAGGCAAGTATGGCTTTGCCCATGGCAGTGCAGTACAGCGGTAAACGCGGCCCCACTTGACTGGCGATGTTGGTCTGTGCACCCGGTAAAGCAAATAGGGTAACGAATGCGAAGTCACCCTCCATTATAGCGACACGTGGGGTCTGTTGGGTTTTTTCAGCCAGGGCCTGCGTTGGGCCAACGGCCATACGATTGATTTCTAACGATGAAGAAAACGCAATCCCCAACTCGTATACACGAATTCCGAGCCGATATTGTTTAGTCTCGGGGTTTTTTTTCAGAAACCCTTTCTTTTCCAGGCTGGAGATAAGGCCATAGGCCGTGGATTTATTGAGTTCTAACGCGGCTGAAATTTGAGTCAAGCTCAAGCTCGGACGGGAGTTGGCAAAAAGACCGATGATATCCAGTGCGCGGTCGACGGCTTGAATCGTCATAACACTCACCCAGGTTATAGTGCGATATTGTCAAACCTTTTATTGTATAACCGAACTAGTTTTTTTATTAACGAGCCATTGGGTGCTTGTCAATGATTTTTTACAGGGCCCCTTAATTGGATAATGCTAATAAGTGTAGCGGTTCGGAATGATGGCACTATGATCCAATATATATGATTCAACGATATAGGTGGCATCTGAGGGGAAGTTGTGCCGTGCACTTTCTGAAAAATAGATTCGTCAATTCTAAAAGACAGTTCTCTATAAAATTATATGTCATCCACCATAAATATCAATTATATCAATAAATTTGAATTCCTCAACTGAATATCATACGTGAATTTGGAATTCATGCTGACGGGGCTGAAGATGTTGGTTAAAAAGGGATGGGTGAAGCCAGTTAATGGTTTCGCCCCCTTTCAGTCTATGCATGATATTTTGATGAAGATATGAAAATCTAAGTGCTACTTTTATCGGTAAATCGGAGCCACAGGACATTGTATGATGTGGTTCATTGTCCTGAGAATATTTACATAATCCAAGGTACCGCAGAATTCATTAACAGACTGTGATACAATCTGGCTATTTTTAAAATTACCCATTAGTCTGTAACTACCAACCACAATCAGTGAGCATGCGGCGATACAGTTTCATCAAATCTTTCTTCTGTTCGATTCCTATACCGGGCACATCTGCCAACTCAATCCGTCCCCCCTCGATGACGGCGTCGTCAGCGAACCCTCCGAATGGAAAGAATATACCGGGGTACGATTCATTTGTCCATTATTGCCTGCATTCTCCAATATTCATCGCTCATGGAACAGACCCGGCTCACGTTCCAGGCCCATCACGAGGACATCCGCATCGAGGTCGGCCTGATGGAGGGCGGCGTTCGCCAGGCACAGCGGCTGGCGAAGGAAGGGGTTGAGGTCTTCATTAGCCGGGGCCGGACCGCCTTTTTGATCAAGCAAGCTATTCCTGAGTGGTCGGTGGTGGAGATCCCCTTCACGGTCCTGGATGTATTTCAGACCATTGAACGGGCCAAACTGCAAGGCAGGCGAATCGGGGTCATCGCCTTTGCCCCGATGATCTCCGGACTCGACCACCTCGGCACCATGCTGGGCACAACCATTCGCTTCTATCCACTCAAAGATGAAAGCGATGTCGAACCCAATGTCTTGGCGGCCATGGCGGATAATGTCGACATCATCGTCGGCGGAGCAATCACAGGCAAGGTGGCCGATAAACACGGGGTCCCCTTTACAGTTATAGAGAACAGCCCAGAAAGCATGCAGCAAGCCGCTCAGGAGGCCAAGAACATCGCATTGGCCAAACAGCGTGAAAAAACCAAAGGCAACCTGTTCAGGGTGGTTCTGGATTACGCCTACGATGGTATCATTTCGACCGATGCTGAAGGTTGCATCACCATTTTCAACCCTGTCGCGGAACGGGTCACCCGGATTGGTTGTGAGTCGGCCCTCGGCCGTCATATACAGGAAGTTTGGCCCGATCTTGAACTGGACAAGGTGATCTGTTCCGGCGAAGAAGATCTGGCCCAACTGCTGACCATCAATAGTGAGCAGGTGGTCTGCAACAAGGTCCCCATCTGCGTCAATGGGAGGGTCGTTGGCGCGGTAATCAATTTCCAGGATGTGACCAAACTACAGCAAATGGAAGCCAAGGTCAGAAGACGCTTGTTTGCCACTGGCCATGTCGCCACGATGACCTTCGATGACATCATCGGCTCCAGCCCACGGCTGCAGCAATCTGTAGCTCTGGCAGGCGACTTTGCTCGAACCGAATCCGCCATCCTGATTCTGGGGGAAACGGGAACCGGCAAGGAAGTCTTTGCCCAGAGCGTTCACAACAGCAGCCACCGCAGCCAAGGCCCCTTCGTGGCCCTGAACTGTGCCGCCCTGCCCGAGCAGATCCTTGAAAGCGAACTGTTCGGCTATGTGGGCGGGGCCTTCACCGGGGCCAGCCAGAAAGGCCGGGCCGGTTTATTCGAGATCGCCCACGGTGGTACGCTTTTCCTCGACGAGATTGCGGAGCTGACATCCATGACCCAGGGCAAACTTTTGCGCGTCCTCCAGGAAAAGCAGGTTATGCGCCTGGGCAGTGACCGGGTTACACCGGTCGATGTCAGGATCCTCTCCGCCACCAACCAGCCCCTCAAGCAACGGGTCAAGGAAAACACATTCCGGGCCGATCTTTACTACCGCCTGAATGTCCTGCAGCTGAGGCTCTATCCCTTGCGGGAGCGCGGCAAAGACGTCATCGCCCTGGCCCGCTTTTTTCTCGAGCGGCATGCAGCCAGGCTGAATCGGCGGTTGAAATTCACGCCCAAAGCCCTGGAGGCGTTGACCAAGTATAACTGGCCCGGAAATATCCGCGAACTGCAAAATATCATCGAGCGCATGCTGGCGACCCTGAAGGGCGCGACCATCGACACCCGCATGGTCCGAGCGCATCTGGCGGACCAGCACGAGGGTGACCTGCGCACCCAGCTGCAAAATGTCGAACTGGACGAAATCCGGCGGGCGTTAGTGCTGAGCCGGGGCAAGCATACCGAAGCCGCCAGAATCCTCGGCATCAGCCGTTCCACCCTGTGGCGCAGGCTCAAGCGGCTGAATGCTTAAAGAAAACACCTTGGTTTTTAACCAAGGTGTTTCTTTTGGGTGACGCGGCCTGGATCTGGTTTATGAATGGACATCGATTGCCAGAGATTGCTGCCGCTCCGTAGATTGCAGAATCCAAATACTGCGCCGTTATTGGTTATGGTTATGGCTTCGCAGACCGGGTCCTGCCCGCATTGCCGGGGGAAACGATTTCCACCGATTCCATGAGCACATCCATCACTTCGATGACTGGGACGAATATCTCGCCGTCTTTTTCATAGGGGGCGACGGAAAACTCTGGGGCTGCATCGAGCAGGCGTTGATCCTGTGTCCTGGCCACGGAGAGCACATCCATTTTGTAGCGTTCCATATTTCTGCGGTACTTGGTTTCACCGACTCTAAAATTCAGGGTCTGGTTGTTGAGGATGAGTGTCCAGTAATCGACCGCTGCCGCCGGATCGATGGCGTAAGCCGATAATGAATATGTCTTGAAGGCCTTGCCGTAAATATTCTCGAGGTCGCTGAGTGCGATCATCACCGTATTGCCGACAATCTCGGTGGAGACCGCCCAAGTGCGATCATTATTTCGGCGGCAGTGATTAAATCTGTTGTTGGGCTCCCTTCCATCACTACTGAATCGGGCTAGGGTGGTAGCACCTTGGGTCGGGTACAGATAAAGCGTCTCTGTATTTACCGTCGCTTGGCATTGTCCGAGCTGGCTTTCGAAGAAATCAAAAATAGGCTTCAACGCCGTACCGTAGGCGTAAGAATGAAAACCTTTCTCGACAACCAGATAAATGGCGGTGGTGAGCTTGGGCATGATCCCCGCGACAATCGGACCCTCCCTGAGCTGATTGCCAATCTGGAAATAATAGGAGGTCGTGGTATCTCCGGTTCCCTGGACGACCATCGTAGGCATGTCCGCAATGTCGCTTAAATCATAAGCCCAGATGTCGTTTAAACCGAAACCGGTTTCTTCAAAATTAATATATTCCTCATATATTTTTATTTTTAGCGGTTTGGATTCTGGGTCCTCTGGATCTGCATCCGGATCTCCCGGGATGGTAACTGTTTCTATATAATTTCCTCTTTCACCGATCTTGGCGGCTGTCGGTGCCATGGCACGGAATCTGTCCGGAAAACGCATGGCCAGCTCCAGAGTGCCTTTTCCGCCATAAGAGTTGCCGGTGATAAACACGCGGTCCGCCCTCACAGGGAATTCATCCATCGCCATATCAAACGATTTTTCAAATGAATACAGGGCCTGGTTCTCTCTCCACTCGGGTTCCCGGGTCCAGCCGTTGGGCGAGACCATGATGTAGTTGTAGCGCTCTGCAAGCTGATCCGGGTAAATGTCACGGTCGGCCAGCCGGTCGCAGGTCGTATTCTCATTGCCGGTGGCGCCGTGCAGCATGACCGTCAGTCGTGATTTTTTCCTGTGATAGCGAGAAGGAACATAGATGCTATAGGGAAGGATTCGGTCGGCATCGAGAAGGACTTCTTCCCCATTGGCGTCCTTGGAAATGCCGTCTGTGGGGATGTGGAACGCTCTCCACAGCCAGCCGGACGTTCTTTTCCCATCGGCAACATCGTCCATGTAGTCGGCCCAGGTATAAGCCGGGTTGCAATCTTCCGCCGCTCCGCAGCGCCAGGGATTGCCTGGGTGCGGTACCAATGGGCTGGGAATGACAACCGGTTGGCCGTCTTCATTCACGATTCCTTCCCGCCGGGGGTCGCCGACCACTTCGACGGTCACATCCGGCATGTTTGCCCCCTGGATCACCAGATAACCGTCTTCTTCTAAAATGATTTTGCCCATCAACGCCATCACTTCGGCAAGCGGGACAAACCATTCACCGTTGATCAATACCACAGCGCCTAGCGTGAAGGTAAAGGCCTTACCGATTGTGCTGTTGTCAGGATTGATTTCACTTGCACCGCCGTCTTCGGTCGGCGCATATTCGGTGTAATCATATGTTCCTGCATTCTTTGCACTGCCATCGCCGATATCGATGCTTAGATCCCAGACCATTTTGGTGTATTCGATGGTTGTGGAACGATCACCGAATCCAGCCGTTACCAGCTTGTTGTATAGGGTATGGCGGATATTCAGCGAATCGCCTACGATCTCAAAACCAAAATAGGGGTCATAAAGCTTTTTAAGATCCTCGATGTGGATCATCAAAATGCCGTCTTCGTCGAAATAGTATCCGTGATTCAATGCATACATGGCCAGCGGGTCATAGGTCCGGGTCTTGACCGTCGGGTCGAACGGAAAAAAGAAATCGCAAAAGGCCACATCGTTGTTGCCGCCATGGGTCCTGAAAAACCAGGTGGACCGGTCACTGGAAAAATTGACAAAGGGCTGGTCGGGCAAATCAGCCGCAAATGCATTAAGGCCAAGAGTGGATGCGATGGTTATCGCAACAATGAATGATCGTAATTTTGATAGCATTTGGTTCATAACGTATCTCCTGAAGGGCACCCAATGATGGTAAAGCCGATCATGCCGGGGAAAGAAATTCCAAGGAGTTAGGCAGCCCAGACAAAAAGTTAGTTCTCTCTATCCAGGCCAATCGGCCAAATCAGTTGTGTTGACGTCAAATAAAGATATCGTGCAAATGAGAGAAGAACTAATCCGCTCCCTGAACGGCGCTATCTGAAGGCAGTGGACGTGGTGCGTGGAACAAACGGCGTAATCGAATCGGATGGCAGTTTGCAGATCGCTGTTTCAAAGGGAACACCTGCTTGCCCCACAGGCATATCCCTTTTATCCTCATCTGTTGAAACTGGACGGTAAGGGCGCTTATTGAATAACCCTCACCGCCCAAACACTACTTGATTTGTAAACATTCCTTTAACAAGAACTCGTTAAAACTTACCTCTCTCATGTGGATGCTTGTGCGGTTTTTTAATTGGAGTTATTTTTACCCTGTCACTGGCCTGGACCATTGCCGGCTGTGAATCAACCGGATCAAAGATTCCTTTAACCGTCAGTTCAACCTCATGTCCGGGCTCGACATTAACAAGATCCTGGATCCTGAATTGGGCAATGTACTTGTTTCTTACCAATTTACCCTTGATTGCAGGGGCGCCTTCACATGACAGATAATCCAGATTCCAATCTCTTAAATCGTATCCTTCCGGAAGGGTTATCATAGCGGTAAAAACGCCTCTACTTTTCAAATTAATCGTTTCCGGTTTAATGTTTACCTCCATGGGCGGAACACAGGTAAAGCTGCCGGCATCCTCAATACTGCCCACGCCATCCCAGCGGGCCACTTCAGGATAAGGGCACACCGGTCGTGTAAGTGCAGCCGTATAGTTTGGATCGACACCTTCACCACGGGAACCTTCGATTGCAGCAGGCTCTTTCCCATTTTCAACCCAGTCGACCAATGCTTGAAAAGTTTCTTCTGTCGATGGCCAGTACCCCAGCCCTCCACTGCTGTGGCCTCCACCTGGAACCATGTATAATTTATAAAAACTTTTTGTTTTTTCAATGCCCATAATATTCATGACTTGTTCGTAAAAATTGACAGATCCGCCCAAGGGGGACGATAACGGATCACTCCAGCCGTGCTGCTGGATTATTTTTGCGCCTTTGGCATACACTGGTTCGAATCCGCCCATATTTGGAACGGGTTTATCGCTCATGGTGATGGCATCCAGTACGTCGTGGACATTGAAAATCTCGGAAGTGCCGTCGTTGTAGCGCTGTTCACAGGTCGTTTCCTGCGCTCGAAGAGGGTCGATATCCCAGTCGAAGGACATTATATCAAAATCGGGGCCGTCCGGAGGATCCAAAGCGATGTATGCGAACATCTGGGGTGCCCGGCCATCTTCAATCGGGAAATTGGGCCCTCGACTACCCATAAACTCTCCGCCGACCGGTGTTCCCACATACCATGGATTGCCGTCACTGTCATGGGGGCCATCGTAAATCTCTTTGATGGCCTGCCGCTGCGCGAGCGTAAAACACTCGGTTGATGTGGCCCCTGTGCCGTCGGCCTCCTGCTCATCGGTGCACGCCGGCAGATCGTTAAGGGCGTCGAATTCGCATGCGCGGGGATCATCGATCAGGCCGTCCACCACACCGTCAACGCCATCGCATTTATCATAGACGGTCTTATAGTGCAGTTCCTGCTTGTATTTGCTGTACACCGTGTCCCTGCCACCGGCCGACTGAGCCAGGTCGGCCCCCTGTACGGTATTCCACGTACCGCGTAAGGTAACCGCTATATGGCCGCCCAGGGCGCTGTTGATCCAGAAACCATCATAGATGTCATAAAGCTTCTGAGCACTGATCTGGCCCTCTTTGCCACCGCATGATTGGCCATAATAATAGGAGTACATTGGGTTGCTATCGTAATAGTGCTGGATGATTTTTTTAGCGACGAGTGGGGTCTCACGGAGGTGTCGGATGCCGAAATCATAAACCTTCTGGCAGGCATATGGGTTGCCCTCACCGATTGGATTGACATCCCCGTACCAACCACCGACACCTGTCGGATACGAAGCGGGATCGTAATAGTCGCTGAAAAACGGTTCTTTCAGGCCGAAGAATCCATAATCTTCGTCCCAATTGGCCTGCATGTAACCCCCGTTGGCCAGGGAAATCGCGTATTTTCCCCCGTTGGGGTCAGCAAGGGGTGCCCTAAGGCGGGCGAGACTTCCATCCCAGCCGCCGCCGCCATTGTTAATATACCGTTCGTTCCAGTCTGTGGGTAGGATGACTCTAAACTGGGTCTCCGGCCAGATCCACCCCGTTACTTCACAGGTTCCATCCGTGTCGTCCCAGGTCGTCACGACATTCGTAACCGGCTTGCCGAAAGCCTCATCAGTGAGGCTGTTTTCGATGTAGGCCTTTAGGGCCGTACAACTTTCCTCACCGGGTCCACTGAAAGCCACCCCTGCACTCATAAATACGAGGCATATGCAAAGTGTGAAAACGATAACTGCAGGGTTTCTTTTCATCATCTCAAATCTCCTGTTTTGATGTCCACTCCAGAATGATCCCGATTACGGCAATCATCCTAACCTCCTGATTGTATCTATCACCTCCTTATGATTTCTCCATCCGGATTGCCTCGGTTGGTGGAAATGCTTGCCGTACCGAGGTAAGAATTTAAACGAGGCCAGTATTAAGGGCCAAGAGGAAATGGGCGTTTTCCCCCATACCAAGCGAAATTTTGATTACCCCTTTTGCACTCAACGATAACCTTTGTTAGGGGCAATTTATCGCTGTTTTAAAAAAGCACAGCAACTTACCGATCAACGATTGTCAGGAGTTCATCCTGCCTAATCCTTGGGCGATGTCATTTTAGGCATTTTAAGTATCATACTAGAAACAAATCATTTATTGCTGTAAGGGGATCCCTTATTTCGATCAGGGAAAGTCACTTATATTTGCGGCGGGTATCACTTATGGCGCCAAACACGATTGGATGAAGGCAAACCGGCGAACAGCGGATATTTTACTTTTCTGCCGGTTTTGTAATATATTCATTCCAGTTCGATAGGAACTCCCAACAAAATAGGATATAAATGAAATTGCCTTTTTGTCTATTATGTAGCCTTTGCATTAGTTGCATCCTGATGCTCAATATCCCAGCGGCACAATCGGCAAGCCTTACACTGAGGTTCGCAACCAATGCCCTCCCGGCCTATTTGCGGGGCAGGGCCGAGTGGTCTTTTCTGGAAGAGATCGAAAATCAAACCAAAGGGGAAATATCGTTCATCTCCCACTTCAACAGCGCACTATTGAAAGGCGAGGAAATACTGGGTGGGGTCCAATCCGGCAGCGTCGATCTCGGGCATGTGAATATCGCTTACTATCCGAAACGCTTGATGATCAATAGCGCGGTTTATCTGATTCAACGTGGACCAACCCAATATGAAAACATAACATGGGTTTATGACAGATTATATAATGAATTACCGGAGCTGAATGCCGAGTTCACCAAATTCAAACAAAAAATAGTTTACACCTATCCGGTATTGCCCTCGGCCTTTTGCTTCAACCAGCCAGTAAACAGCTTCTCCGATTTCAACGGTAAAAGGATTCGATCGGCAAGCCGGTGGAGCCTGGAGATTATGAAAGGCATGGGAGTGGTTCCCATTTCAAGCCCCATGCATTTAAGTTATCTGGGGCTTAAAACCAATGCCATCGAGGGGGTGTTGACCCGATACGGGGGGATATACATTGGGAAATTGGACGAGGTCGCCAAGCATATCTTCATCGCCAGGGAGCTATGGACACCGATCCCTTTCCATATCACGATCAATCTGGATACCTGGAACCGTTTAACGAAAAATCAGCAAAAGCAAATCGAGGCCGCCGCTGTAATTGCGAGAGATAAGTTCAAAGCGGAATATTCAAAATGGTTCAAATGGTATCTGAACGACCAGAAGAGGCGCGGCTGCACAATTGTGTTTGCCGACAAAAATGATATCGATTTGTGGACCGGCACGCCCGAAGTTAAGCGCATAAAGCAGCAATGGATTGCAGAGGCCAAATCCGTGGGTGTGGACGATGCCGATCGGATATTGAACAAAATCGTCGAAATCGTTAATGAAGGCATCGGGCGGGAGCAGCCATGAGCAATGTTGTTCTGCTGATTAAAATCCGAGTTCTTGCCCGATTTGGCCATATGTCCATTCTGCGCTGGGGGCTATTGTTTTATGTGGTATTCGTGATGATTATTCAAACCACAGCCTGCGGGGGCGTATGGGCATCGACAACAACCGAGAGCCGAAGTCAAAAAAAAGTTCTGATTTTACACTCTTTTCATAGGGGGCAGGTCTGGAGTGATGGAATCGATGAAGGAATAGAATCCATTTTTAAGAAAAGTGGCTATTCGGTCCAATTGTTCTATGAGTACATGGATTCCAAAAGAATTGTGGATAACATCCACTTGGACAATCTCTATCGATTATTCAAGCACAAATTCGCTAATCATCAGTTTGACGCGGCCATTGTTGCCAATGATCCGGCCTATCAATTCGCACTCAACTATCACAGTCGCTTGTTGCCGTTGACACCGGTTATTTTTTGCGGGGTGAGCTATTTTGAAAAATATGACCTGTACGGTCTGTCCAATTTCACGGGAATACTCGAGACCATTGATATTGAAGACACACTGGATACCGCAATCGCCATCAACCCGGATGTTAACCACGTGTTTGTCATTGTCGACAAAACACCCATCAGCATCGCGGTAATTCAATCCTTTCTGAAAATATTGGATAAATATTCCAGCAGACTATCCATTTATTTCACCGAAGATATGACAATGCAACAATTGTTGAACAAGGTGGTGACGCTGCCATTAGATAGTATTGCCATCATCGTTAATTTCACCATCGACAAATCAGGAGATGTGTTTACCCTTGAAGACAGCACACGCATGATTACGGAGCACGCCCAGGTCCCTGTATATAGTTTCTGGGACAGTTATCTTGGGCACGGCATCGCTGGGGGAAAACTGGTCAGCGGATATGCGCAAGGAAAAAAAACGGCCGAAATCGCCTTCAGAATTCTCAGCGGTGAGCAGCCGAATTCAATCCCTGTAATAATGCACAGTACCAATGAATTTATATTTGATTATAATGTGTTGACGCGTTTTTCCATAAGCCGGAAGCAGCTCCCTGAAGGAAGCCGGATGGTAAACCAGCCGGTTACGTTTTACTATCAATACAAGGGACTCATATGGATAACAGTAGCCTGTATTGCCGGACTTTCTGTCATCATCCTCATCCTTTCTTTCAATATCCTTCGCAGAGTGAGGGCCGAATCCGATCTAAAAAAACACTCCAAACGGCTTGAAATAATAAACAAGATAGATCGTTTCATACTTGAAGCCACACCAACCGAAGAGATCGCCCAGCATGTATTGAAATATGTCCGTAACTTGTTTTCATGCAAGCGTGTCAGTATTATTCTGTTCGACTACGCCAGAAACCAAGCTTTTGTTTTATCGGTCGACGCGGAGGCTTGCACAGCTGTCGATGAAGGGTCGACATTCTCATTAAACGACTATCATGTAGAAGCCCTCAAGTTAGGAAAAACCGTTGCCTTGAAAGACCTTCATTCCCTTGAAAAGAAGTCTGTCGTTGACAAAACCCTGTTATCGGAATCCATCAACGCATTGGTCATGATACCGCTTTTCTATGACGGTCATTTAATCGGGTCACTAAACTTCGGGCATGATAATTGTGAACTTTTTAATGAAGAGAATATAAAGATCGCCCAGCAGATCGCGGCGCCATTCGCCATCGCCATCCAAAATGCCAGACTCCTTAGCAAATTAATCCGGCGGGAGAATGATTTGAAGCGCATGTCCGCCAGGATGATTAAAAGCCAGGAAGATGAGCGGAAGAAAATTTCACTGGAGATTCATGATGAAATAGGACAGGCACTCACCGCGATCCATATGAACCTTTCGATCATAGAAAAAAAACTGCCGAATGGTTGCGAAATGAACGATCTGTTGGAAATGTTGAAAGAAACAATCGGGTATGTCCAAACCATGGCCGAACAGCTTCAATATCTGTCTCACACGCTTAGACCGCCCCTTCTGGATGTACTTGGATTGATCCCCGCATTGAAATCGCATACCAATGCCGTCAGGAAACGCACCAAATTGCATATTATGATCGAATCGGAAAATTGCGAGCAGCGGTTTCTGCCTGACATAGAGATCAATCTTTTCCGGATCGTTCAGGAATCGCTGCACAACATTGTGAAACACGCCCATGCAAAAAATGCAAGCGTGAGATTAGTACAAAAGAATGGCTGCCTTTCCCTCAAAATCGATGACGATGGGATCGGTCTGGAGCAAAGTCGCCTGAAAAAAACAGCTGGATTGGACACCGGCATCGGCATCACAGGCATGCAGGAGAGAGTTTATAATCTGGGTGGCACATTCAGTATTGCATCTCGTGAAAGCGGAGGCACGCGAATAATGGTCGAAATTCCCCTGAACCCACTGTCAATTGGGAAAGCGCATGAATAAAATCAAAGTGCTTATTGCCGATGATCATACCATTGTTCGCAAGGGCCTGTGCGCCTTGCTTAAGGGTGAAACCGATATCGCCGTCATTGGAGAAGCAAAGGACGGGAAAGAGGCGATCCGGAAAGTCGAAGAGCTCTCTCCCGACGTGATTGTAATGGATATCAACATGCCCCTGTTGAATGGAATAGAGGCGACCCGGAGCATCAAAAAGGTTCATCCCGTCACGGGTATTATCATCTTGACCATGTACGCCGATGAGGGATATGTGCACGAGGCCATTTTGGCTGGAGCATCCGGATTTTTACTTAAAAATACCATTCCCCAGGATTTGTGCGCCGCCATTCGTGCAGTTTCGCGAGGTGAGTCGTTCCTGAGCCCATCCATTAGTAAAACCATGATGGAACGGTATACAAGACTGAGCCCATCTGATAAGGGGGAGCCGAAAGAGGCAGAACTGACCGCAAGAGAGCGTGAAGTTGTTCAATTGATTGCTGAAGGACACACCAATCGGGAAATCGCCGAGTTGCTTTTCATCTCGTTCAAAACAGTCGAAGTCCACAAGCACAACATCCAGAAGAAACTGAATATCTCAGGCACTGCTCTGTTGACTCAGTATGCGATCCGTAAAGGTTTGATAAAATTATAGTAATCATCAGTTTCTTTAGCTGGTCGGCCGTCTGGCGGATCACTCTGAAGACGTTCAATGGCGAAACTCGAAGTATTACTTGAATGAGTCGTTGGAATTGCCATTCCAAGTGGTAGATAGATAACAAAAACTGAAATTATTTGCCTCACCCCTAACGACAGATAACTTGCCAAAAAATTGAGTTTAAGACCTGAATTAGAAACCTCAAGATATTGTGGTCGGCAAAAAGGAGTGAAAGCTATTCTAAAACCAGAGATCGGAGCGGAAGACATTGTTTAGACGGGTGCTAATCCAAATCGAAACCCAATCCCGGCTCACGCGTCGGACAAAGAATGCCCTTATGCAGGCGAACCGCCCCGGATGATGGATCGTCTTTCAGGTCGAGATGGCCGTCCAGATCCGCATACCTGACATTGGGCCTCGCCAATGCGAAGTGAAGACCCGCGGCAATGGCCAGGGCGGATTCGTCCATGCAACCGACCATCACCTCCAGATCGGCGGCGCGGGATACGGCGTTGATCTTGAGTGCCTCGTCGATACCCCCGACCTTCATCAATTTGATATTGATCATATCGACCAATTCCTTGCGGGCCAATCGGAACGCATCTTTGAGTGTCATCAGACTTTCGTCGGCCATGATCGGCAGCGACACCTGTTGCGTGATGCGACCCAGCAATTGATCCTTTCCCCGCGGGCTCGGCTGTTCGATGAGTTCCAGGCGGACGGAATGCATGCCCTCCACGAATCGCAGAATATCCGCCTCAGAATATCCTTGATTGGCATCGAATCGTAATTCAATCCGTTGTCCCACGGCGTCGCGGACCTTGATCAGACGCTCGATATCTTGATCAACATCCAGGCCACCTTTGATTTTCAGCGCCTTGAATCCTTCGTTGACCCGTTCGATTGCCTTTTCCACGGTTTCTTTTACCGGAAGAATGCCGATGGTGACGGAGGTGCGGATGCGGTCGCGATACCCGCCGAGCAGTTTATAAAGCGGCAACCCGGCGGTTTTTCCCAAGATATCAAAGAGCGCCATGTCGGTCATGGCCAAGGCTGAAGATTTCCCTTTCAACGGTTTCCGGATTCGTTCCATCAACATGATCGACCGCAACGGATCCGCCCCTTTCAGGGCCGGGATGATGACATCCGCGCAGGCCGTCAGGACCTGGGCAGGCGTCTCGCCGGTCACCTCCCAATCCGGGGCCGCGCAACCATACCCGACCATGCCGGTCGATGTTTCCACGCGCAAGAACACGTTGGTTGTGGACGATACCGTCTGATAGGCGATGGTGTAAGGCTCAGCCAGCTTCATGTCTACCGGCCAGGCTTCCATTTGGGTGATCTTCATGGGGGGCTAGTACTTTCTTTGATGAATTTCCTTCAGGGTCATGTTCTTCAACTGATCGACAAATTCAACCAAATGGCCGATGATCAGGGACCATATCCGTTCCCCTTTTTCGATGGTGGCTTTGGTCGGATCGCCCATGACGCCGCTGTTGGATATTTTATGGGTATGGGCATACCAAGCCACCCCCCGCTTGGAGGAAAAATCGAGGTACCGGCTGGTGAATTCGGGAACCTCCATCTGCAGGCGGTCCGTGCGTACCCGATCGGGCCGAATGGCCATGCTGGTGCTGGTTTCGATCTCGCCGGCGTGAACGTCATTGGGGGTGTCGATGAGCGCGTCTACGTCCACGTCGCTGGTCTCACCCGTATCCACGCACACGAAAATATGCGCATCCTGATTGATGCGCTGAGCGGCAAAATTCAAGGAGGGGGCGTTGCCACCGTGTCCGTTGATGATGACCAGCTTTTTGATGCCGTTTTTAGCAAGGCTGATACCGATATCATAGACCAGATTGGCTAACGTGTCGTTGTTGATACTGATGGTCCCCTTGAAGGCCTCATGATGGTAGGAGACCCCGTAGGGCACCAGCGGCAATACCAGGGGCTTGGGATCACTGCAGCCGTCGGCAACCCGTTCGGCCAGGTAGGCGGCATCGAATGCATCCGTGTCCAAGGGGAGGTGGGGGCCATGTTGTTCGATGGCCCCCACCGGTAAAAGCGCCGTATCCACCACATTCAGGCGCGTGGTGGCATCCGGCCAGCAAAGCTCTCCCCAGAAATAGGTTGTTGGTGTAGAATCGAAAGCCGATGCCTCTGCGGGATCCGTATCCGTTGGTCGACTTTCAAAACGATACGGGGCGCAAAAAAGGGCATGGGTGGATGGATCCACGGTTTCCCATCGATTTGTCGTTCGCTCGACGGCGCCGTCCGCGTATTCCATGAATATCCGATAAAGGTCCGCGCGAAAGTCCGATGGGATTCCGTTGATCGGTGACACCGTTGGATCGAAGCGAATCTTCATGATTTCCGGATGGGGCTTCGCCGCGACGGCCGCATCATCCGGCATGTCAATCGTGTCGACCTGAGCCAGCATATGAAAAAGCTGTCCGGCCTCGGCTGAGGCCTGGGTATATACCCCCTTCCTGAAAAGCGCGGCAATACAGGCCTGGATCTGCCGTTCCGTGTAGCCGCAGCGCCTTGGGTCTTCTTTCAATGCCATGAGCATACCGACGATGCGGCGGCACTTTTCGCATTTGCCGCAAGGCTCGATCCGCTCTCCGGCTTTGTGGGTCGCGTGGCAGGACATCTGATGCTCCTGGAGGTGCGGGTAACGGCCGACCAGAATTTTCTCGATGAGTAGCTCCGACAGCGGCCGGAGGATGGAAAATTGGCAAATCGACCAGCCTTTGCGCTGAAAATAGGCCGACAGCGCATCATCGAACCAGATGCTCTGGTCGTAAAGGCCGTCGTAATGGGTAATCCCCTGCGTCTTGACTCGTCGTGATGTGTCGAACTCATCTCCGATGATCAAGCGACCGATCCCCCGTTTGCGCATCAGGGGCAGGACACCGAAAAGAAAAACCGCCACGGTCCACAATCGAATGGGGTATTCATCGGCACGCAGATCGGTAAAATTTTTTCTGATAAACGGCATCTGTCTCAGCATCCAGTTGTAACAGCGGTCGGCGTTGACCCAGACGCGCGCCGTATTGGCGACGGTGTCGTGAAAGTGCCGATAGGCATTCAGGGCCGTAAACCAATGACGTCCTGACTCATTGACGAATATGGGATGGACATCCAGGCCGATTTCATCCAGCACTCCAAAACTGAGCAGGCTGTCCTTGCCCCCGCTGGATAAAATGCAGTGCCGTTTGGGGTCGGTATCCCAGGGACGAAGGTCGGTGGCTCTCTGTTTTGATGCGAACGCCAGCTTGGCCTTGAGGTATGACTTGCGCTTGACTGGGGGCAGCCCGACGGCATCCCCCACCAGGAAGGGGTTGGGTTCCACGAATTTCTTGACGAATATCTCGCGGGCGGTGTTTTCGGCCATTTGCCTGAGAAAGCGCCGATCGGTTTTGTCCAGCCAATCGTTGAAAACGATCTCACGGCAAAAGAGCCCGTAATTGAGGGCCACCTGAGCGGCGATCATGGCCGCCAGATTTTGGGATTCCGTCGATTTGGGATCGAATACGACCTCCTCGTAGGTATAGATCAACTCCGTCTGTTCCATTTTCTCGCCCGTATACAACCGGTACGGCGCCACCAGCCGCTTCGGCGTCAGCTCTACGGGCCCGACCACAAGCCGGTCGAAGACAATCAATACGTCAAGCGGGTCCGCTTCCCTGGGGGCGATAGTGGTGTGGGGTGCAGTCATGACCGGTTCCCTTCATTGCTCATCAAGTATGGCAGCAATACCATGTAGAGCCCCTGTGCCTGATCGTGCAGCACGTCAAAGGCCGGCACACCGGTGATCATTTTGATGGCATCGCAGATTACCGGGATCTGATCATCGGACATTCCCTCGTGATTCACCGTTATGGCGACAACCGGTTTGCCCGACAGCATCTCGACGACCTGTATCTGATGCGGCAATGGCTGAATCGGGTAGCCGGGAAAGCCGTCGTATTCCTCTCTTGCCGGGGCATGCTGCAGGATGACCACATCCGGGCGACCGGCAGCCAGAATTTCAAACCCGCCAGGATAGGCGGGGTTCATCAGACTACCTTGCCCTTCAATGACGATGACATCGGGATGCCGTTCTTCCCAGGCGGAACAAACGGCATGTTCGATTTCACCGGAAACAAAATCATTGACTAACGAATCCATGATCATGCTGTATCTCGCGCCCTGCATCCAGGCCGTCTGACCGGTTCCGATCATCTCCGCCCGGTAACCCATGCGCTCGAAAGCCTGCACGATCAGCCAGGCCGTGGTTCGCTTGCCCACCGCCGAATCCGTTCCCAAGACGGCAATCTTCAACGCCTCCACCTTCTCGATTCGACCACTAAAAAAATGCAGCCGACTTCTCTCCGGCGGTTTGCGGATATCTCTGAGCGTAACACCGTTAAGGCTGGCCCGTCGGGCAATGTCTTCATCGGCTGACAGAAAATCGTGCAGACCACAGTCCACATTGAGCTTCAGGTCGATGGCCCGGATGACGTCCATGCGGGCGTTTTCTCCTAACCGGCCGCCATCGGGGGCGATACCGATCACCAGATGGGTGGCCGGCGTACCGGCGTTTTGCGCGGTCGACATCGCCGCATCGATGGATTCTACCACGGGAATACCCCCCGGTTTCCCATCGAGCACGTCGCGTGCATCCTTTCCGGCATGGCGGGAGTCCACGACGGCGACGACAGTGTATCGCCGACAGAAACGAACCAATCCATGGGCGGTTTTTCCGTTGAGGGTATTGAAGGCACCTTCGCAGTAGACAATGGCATTTCCATCGTTGTTCATGATTTTCTCCCGGTTAGTACGACGACGTAGCGGTCGTTGGGTAGGGGGGTAATTTTGTGACGATCGATAAGGGCGATCAGACCGGCCGTGGAAGCGGGAAGGACATCGAGCCCCTCGCGTTCACGAATCAAGCGGCTATAGTTGCGCATAGCCTTGTCCGAGGCATCGCCCGCCCAGCCGTTGGTTTCCTGAATGGCTTTAAGGGCCAGGTTCCCGTCGATGGCGTGCCAATTGATCAGCGGCTCGTTGACCCGGGTTTCCCTGATTTTCTCCGGAATGAGATCTTCACAAGTGGGTTTGTTTTTGAGGGCCGCCTGTACGATCGGATTTTTCCGAAACGATGACCCCGCCACCATGCGGGGCATGCGGGATATTTTTCCGCGACGGTACAGGCTGGCAAATCCTCTGTAAATTCCGGCAAACGTCGTCCCGTTTGATACGGGCACCGCAACCGCGGCGGGCGCATCCCGCAGCTCGTCGTAAATCTCATAGGAGATGCCGCCATAGGCGCCCAGTTGCATGGTGGTGTTGCTGCCGCCAGGATTGGCGTCGTACCATTCATCCTTTTCGGCACGGTCGCTGGATGCCTGTACCGCCCCTTCATAATCACCGGGAATGCGCACGATCTCTGCTCCCAAATCCGCCATCTCCTTGATCCGACGCGTATGGTAGTTGCCCGGTATATACACCACACAGCGAATACCGGCCAATGACGCCGCCAATGCCTGGGCCACACCGAAATTACCACAGGTCGCGACCGTGATGGTATCGAATCCCCGGCGCAGGGCATCCATGGCTTGGGAAAAGGCCACCCGGTCTTTCTGGGTTCCGGTTGGATTGCCACCCTCGAACTTGAGGTAAATCTGACGCAGTCCGGTCTCGCGTTCGATGTTGCGGGCACGGATGAAGGCGGTGTCGCCAACTTCGGAATCGATGATATCTTCGTAGGCCGCCAGACGCACTTCAGTCGGGCGGGACGCGTCACAGGCGATTTCTCTTTGTCGATTGACATCCCGCTGGAAGTGCTCGAGCGATCCCGATGCACCATCCATTAGGCTGAACGGTTGAAATAGACGGTTGATTTCATCGGCCATGGCATCTTGTCTCCTTAAGAATCAGAGGAAGGCATTCACCGTCTTCCTCACGGAATCGAACCCAGCGACAGCAATTTTCATGTCAATGAAAGGCTTCAGACGATTTTTTTCGAACAACCTTTAAAAAAAACCGTTATGGCAACATCTGCAGGGGCCGTGGCTTCTTCTGTTATCTCTTTTGGGCATGGACTTGGCGTTGTTTCGGCCTGTCCGTGTGAATTTCGGAACCACCGGTTCCTATTTTTATCACAATCGGAATTGAATCTTCTCCAAACAGACATCCTGAAATGATACGAATTTTTCCGTGTTGTCAAGGTTGCCCGGCCATTTTTCACATTCGAGCGACCGTTTTCCTGATCGCTGGCGATTTTCCCAGGCCATGCATTCCGTGGGTGCTTCAATGGTTTCTGACTGATAGAGATTGGCCCAATCGTTGCTAATGAATCGGAGTACGATGGGCGCCTGGTCGCCGAACCGCTCATGGTCGCCTTGGGGCGGTTGTCGAATTGGAAAAGGCGCTCAATCCGTCGCCATGAGCAGGTTGGCAAGCCCGGGATTGAAAAAAAGGGCCGCTTCTTTCGGCAAGAAATTGAAAACCATCGAATGCAATATCGAGAATTCAGAGCATTTGATCTTGAGAAAGGGAGCATGAATCACATGAATCAAGAAAACTTGGCGTTCTTTCGGCAGTTGCTCGAGAATGAGTTGAACCAGTTATTGGACAAGGCGGGGGCGACGGTGGTCGAGCTCCTAACCACAGGGTCGGACAATGAGCCGGACCCGTTGGATCGGGCCACGCAGGATCTTGACCGGAACGCCAGATACCGAATTCGCAGCCGCGAAAGCCGACTGATCAAAAAAATACGGCATAGCCTAAGCGCAATCGAAGACGGATCCTATGGCATCTGTGAAGATTGCGAAGAGCCTATTTCGATGGAGCGCCTCATGGCCAGGCCGGTCAGCCGTTTTTGCATTGTTTGCAAAATGCGTCGTGAACGGTTGGAAAAGGCCATCGGGTATTGACGCCCTACCATTTTTTTGATCGCCGGCAACCCATCGGGCCGATCATTGATTATTCCCAATCATATCAGGAGAGAATTGGATGAATTTAAAATTCTGGAAAAAAAATGGCACGGAACCTTCCGCGAAGACAAAAAAGCTTCCCAAACCGAAAGAACTGCCGGAGTCCGTGGGCCGCAAACTGGTCGTGGAGTTTGAAATCGATCCGGATGAAGCATGGTCGCTGCGATACGTGAGCCGTCCTTCGGAAACCAAGCCCGGCGTACAAGACTTTCGCTTGTTCAATCCGAGTCAGGCAACTCGGATGATGCTGATTGTCAAAGATTGGACGTCGCTGGATGATCATCCGGATTTGATACGCTATGAGGGGCAATTTGACCGGAACAACCGATCCGTCGAGCTTTGGGCCACGGCTAAACCGGCGGCTTGATTGCCGCATGGATCGTGGACAGACTCGAATGACGATGGCCTGATGGTGAAAATTTCACTCGCTAAGAGGCTGCTTGAATCAATCTTTTCCAAATTCAATCGGTTATGATTTCTCTTTTTCCGTGTCGATTTTTACATCGGAATCACCATTTCCAAGCGCCTTTTGCGTATGTTCGGCTTTGACACGGGCCTTTATGGCTTTGCGTCGCGCTTTTTCGGCGGTCTCCAAAGCCGAATTCAATTGTTCGGTGAGGATTGTGATTTCGTTTTGGTCGCGATCGCCTTCAGGAAGGCGCATGGCGTCTTGCAACTTCTCCTCGGCATCCTTGGCCGCCTCGTCTGCGGCTTCGGCAGACTTCTGGGCGGTTTCGGCGAGTTGTTCTCTTTTCTTCAGCTCATCCCTGGCTTCCGCCATTTCCGCGGCAATGCCTTCCTCCGGTTCGGCGCCCAAATCGATGTCTTCGGCGGCCAATATCATCAACGCCGGGGGCAATTTTTGCAATAGATCTTCTGCTGGACTGGCAATCGGGAGTTGGATCAGGTTGCCGTGGAACCGAAACGGTAAAAAAATCAATGTGGATTGGGCCGACAATTTGATTGCCTCTGTAGGATCGTTGGATGCGACCCAAACGATATCAGCCTCGATTCGTGCATCTTTCAGTACCGCTTGAATATCTTCTTCGTTGTCCAGCCCACCTGCATCTTCTTTAAATACGAGGACTCGCAGGGTGGATCCCTGCCAGGCTTCCGACCGGGTCATCAGATAGGCAAAGAGCAACATCAGGTGTCCGGTCTCATCATGGGACCACCATACATCGATCCGGGACTGATCGGCCTGGGTCTCGATCAGGCGAGCCCATGAATCCGGTTGGGCATGGAATATCAAGATATTGCACCCCAACGCATACAATGTCCGAAGTTGGCGGCCGAAAAGCAGCTCCCGGAACCCCATCCCGGAGTCATTGTCTGGATCGAGCCAGTTGACTAAAACGGTGTTGGCGCGCAACGGGCCAATGCCGTGCGCCTGGAGCAAGGCATGGATGGCGACGTCGATATCTTTAGTGGTCAGTACCAGCGGAAATGCCGATGGGTTATAGGCGCTGATATCCACGCGCAACCTTTTTTCCTCTTCATCCTTTTTACCAGAGAGAAGCAGATCCTTGCCTTCCAGGATCTTCACAATGGTCGTCAGGCCACTGCCGCCTTCCAGCCAACCCGACATCTTCAAAAGCCGGGGCCGCCGTTCGGCATCCTCTGTAAAGGCCAATAGTTGAGGACGCCAATCCCGTGGGTGCTCAGGGGAAATAGTGGCCGCCAACAAGTTTTCTCTGACCCGCTGAAGATGGTGGGCACGGCGGCTGTCGGCCCAGCGCGCAGGATCCGCCGTGCGTCGCAGATATTGAAAGATGGCGAAAATGATCGCTACGGCAACGATTCCCATGGTCGGATCGATGGCCAACATCACTCCGATGCAGGCCAAAAACCCCACCAGGCTCAAGCGTTGGTCGAACCATCTAAACGTGGGACGAAACGACGGGCTGGATGTTCGGGCCTCATAGTAAGTGGCATAGTTAAGCAGGCCGTAGGAAATGAGAAAAAACATGGACACCACCGGGGCGATCAGGTTCAGGCTGCCCAGTGCAATGGTCAACGCGGCGATACCGGCTGCGAGGAGGACGGCGCGTCGTGGATTGCCTGTCGGACCAACGCCCTTGGCAAAAAAATATAAAAAAGGAAAGATTCGGTCCGCGGAAAGGGATTGTAAAATTCGCGGCGCCCCAAGAAAGGATGCCATGGCCGATGAAAGCGTGGCCGCGATGACCCCTGCGTCGATCATCCAAGGAAAACGGGCAAGACGGTGCATGGCCGTGTAATCGGCAATCAACGACTGATTGGATAATGCGCCGGAAAAAACCACCGCCGTGCTGAAATAAACAACGATGGAAATACCCACTGCCAGAAAGGTGCCCAACGGCAGGCTTTTGCCTGGCTCCTTCAGGTCTCCGGACATGCTCACGCCTTGGGTAAATCCGGTCACGGCGGGAAAGAATAGGGCGAACAAGACCCAAAACGGCAGGCCTTCGGTCGGTGCCGTCCAGTTCCCTTGAAAAATCTCGAATTTCCATTGCGGAACGCCGCCGATGTAAAATGACAAAAGGCCTGCCGAAAGCAGCGTCATGACGACATACTGGAATTTCGTTGCCCAATCTGCCCCCATCCAGGCAAAAACAAATAGAAAGCAAACGGCCGCTGCCGCGATAAGCCGTGGAGAAACCGCATGCGCCGACAAGAGGGCCGATGAGGCGAGCGCCTCACCGAACCCGATACAGTAAAATGCGATGGATACGGCCTGGGCCAAGAAGAGAACGACACCGATGGCACCGCCAAATTCGAGACCGAGGGTTCGTGAAATCAGGTAATAATCACCGCCGCCCTTTACTTTCATATTCGTTGCAATGGCTGATAGCGATACGGTGGTCATGATGGAGATCAGGTTGGCAACACCAATGATTACCAGCGATTTAGCGACCCCGCCGCTGCCCACCACATATCCGGTGCGTAAAAAAAGGATGATGCCGAGGATGGTCAGCACACTAGGCGTGAAAACACCGGCGAAGGTGCCGAGGGTGCCCGAGGATGTCTTGGCTTTTTTGTTTGGGTCTGTCATGATTCTGTCGATTTCATTCACGTTTATGATAGTGATACGATCCAAAGTAGACTACGGCAATTTCAAGGGCCACTGAAATCGCCTACCGTTCGAGCGTTTCGGTGGCTTGTTTGCGCAGTTTGTATTTTTGGATTTTACCCGATGCTGTCGTCGGGTAATCATCAACGAAAAAGAAAAATACCGGTATCTTATGAAAAGCGATTTTTCCTTTGCAAAAAACCTTCATCTCCTCCTGGCTGGGGGCAGCACCCTTTTTCAATTGAATATAGGCGACCACCTCCTCGCCATATTTAACGCTCGGAACCCCGACGACCTGAACATCACGAACCTGTGGATGAGTATAGAGAAAATCCTCGATTTCACAGGGATAAATATTCTCACCGCCCCGGATGATCATATCCTTGATGCGGCCAGTGATTTTGCAATAGCCATTTTCATCCATGACTGCCAGATCACCGGTATGGAGCCACCCGTCCTTATCGATGGCCTCGGCGGTGGCTTCCGGCATTTTGTAGTAGCCCTTCATGACATGGTAGCCACGTGTGCACAGCTCACCCTGTTGGCCCGCTGGCAGGGGGGCGTTGTCATCGGACCCGACGACTTTAACCTCAACATCAGGCAAGGCCCGGCCCACGGTACTCACCCTAAGGTCCAGCGGATCTTCCGTCCGGGTCTGGGTAATACCTGGAGAGGCTTCCGTTAGCCCATACACAATCGTCATCTCCGACGCGCCCATCTGCTCGACCACTTTTTTCATCACTTCAATGGGGCAGGGGGAGCCGGCCATGATGCCTGTGCGCAAGCTTTTCGTGTCGTAATGTCTCTTTTCCATTTCTTCCAACTCGGCAATAAACATGGTGGGTACACCGTGGACGGCCGTGCACCGCTCGGCTTCAATAATCTCCATCGTCATGTCCGGTTTGAATTGAATCACCGGCGACATACAGGCAGCTGACACCAGACAGGTCAAGGTGCCCAAGACACAACCAAAGCAGTGGAAAAAGGGTACGGGAATGCACAAATTGTCCGTTGCCGATAAACGCATGCAGGCAGCGATGCTTTTCGCATTGCCGATGATATTGGTGTGAGAGAGCATGACACCCTTAGGCGTGCCGGTCGTGCCGGAGGTGTACTGCATATTGATGACTTCGTCCGGAGCCAGGGAGGCTTGACGGGCTTTCAGCGCCTCGTCGGTAATGGCGCGGCCCATTTCCATCAGGTCTTGCCAGCGAAACATCCCGGGCTGGCGTTCTTCACCGAGATAGATCAGGTTTTTTAGAAACGGCAGCTTCTTGCATTTCAATTGGCCCGGTTGGCAATCCTTCAATTCCGGGCAGACTTCATAAACAACGTTGAGGTATTCATCAGCCTCACGCACCCCGCCGATCAGCAACAGTGTGGTGGCATCGGACTGTTTCATCAGATATTCGAGCTCGAACGCGCGGTAGTTGGTATTTACGGTGACCAGCACGGCGCCCATCTTACCCGTTGCAAACTGGCTGTATAGCCATTGGGGAACATTGTTTGCCCAAACCGCCACCTTGTCACCCTTGGCGATTCCTATTGCCATCAAGCCTTTAGCCACATCGTTACAGATGTTTCGCAATTCTGCGTAAGTGTGGCGGATCCCCCGTTCATGGTAAATCACGGCAGGCTTGCTACCGAACTGAACGGCCACTCGGTCTAACAGCTGTCCGATCGTGGTTTGGCCGACTACGACATCTGGAAGTTGCATTACCCTTTTCCTTTTCCAGTAAAGGTCTACCCATTTGAATTCATCTTGCCGGCCATGATTGGCCCTAAAAGCAGACAGCGATAATATGTTTGAATTTTACGGTGGTGATTGATCAGATGCAATGATTGAAATTGTCATTTAATCCTTTTTTGGAGTTGTCCGGCACAGACTGGCGTGTATCGCAATCTACGAATCCTGGTTCGCCGGTGATTCGTGTCCCACGAAATCATCTGACACCTCCGATAGAATGCCTACCCGTCCCGTCCGTAATTTTAATGGCTCCAAGGTGCTCTGATCCCAGAAATAAAGGCGATCTTGTCATACCTGTTTGCCACAATCGGACATCAGTGGGCGGGGTAAACCATCTGTTTTGCTGAACTGGAGAGATCAACTGAAAAATCGTTATCCCAGTCTTTGTTTTTTAAAAAAACCGGTTAAAACCGGCATAGGGGAGTGTCGCCTGAAAAAACTGTCAAAAAAAGGGGCTGGGCGCTTTGATTTGTTTCTCGGATTTCCAGTTGGTGTGTTGGGTATAGTGTTTGGTATTGTATGGACCGATTGAGACAAAAAAGCCACTTATCAGCCGGAGGCTGTGTAAGTGGCCATACATAGGAGATTAAATATATTTATTAAGTGGCGTCCCCAAGGGGATTCGAACCCCTGTCGCCGGCGTGAAAGGCCGGTGTTTTCAAATTCCTTGTATTTACTTTCTTTTCCTTTCTGATAACATCTCACTGTAATTTTTATAGGTTATAAAAACCATTGTTTCACTTGACATAATTCATTTTACCTGTATATTTCACTCAGAGGGTGGAAATAGGGGTGGAAATGATAAATCACAGGCTTTAGAGCATCAAGGGTGGAAACGGGGGGGTGGAAATGAAACGGATAAAAGTTGAAGGCAGGACCGGCGTATTTTACCGGGAAGCCCAGCGCCTTGGTGGCAAGGGGACCGAGCGGATTTATTATGTCATGTATAAAAAAGATGGCAAGAAAATCGAAGTCAAAGCCGGCCGTCAGTTTGCGGACAACATGACCCCGGCCAAGGCCGAGCGCTTGCGGGCAATGCTGATAGAAGGCCGGAAACAAACACCGCAGGAAAAGAGAGAGGCCGAGCGCGAGGCGAAAAAAGCCGCTGAAGGCCGTTGGACCATTGACCGCTTATGGTCCGAATATGAAGCCACCAGGAAGCCGGGAAAGGGATTGGATACCGACCGCAGCCGATACCACCAATATCTCAAACCGAAGTTTGCCGACCTTGAGCCTCATAAAATAATGGCGCTTGACGTTGAACGTTTGAAGCGGCGACTGTTGAAATTGAAAAGCCCACAGACGGTTAAACACGTCTTGAACCTTCTGACCTGGATAATCAATTTTGGCGTTAAAAATGGATTATGTTCCACTCTATCCTTCAAACTTCAAAAGCCCACCGTTAATAATTTAAAAACCGAAGACCTGACCACCGACCAGCTCAAAAAACTTTTAAAAGTCATTGACGAACACTACCACCCAATGGCCGGCAATATCATGAAACTGGCGCTCTATTCCGGTATGCGGCAAGGCGAAATGTTCAAACTGCAATGGAAGCACATTGACTTTCAGCGTGGATTTATTGAATTGGTGGACCCCAAAGGCGGACCATCGCAAAAAATCCCGCTGAACGAACCTACGCGGCAGCTACTTGAGGGCATATCCAGAACTAAAGGGACACCCTACGTTTTCCCTGGGCGTGGCGGCCGGCAATTAACCAACCTTCGATACCCAATAAACGATATCAAGAAAAAAGCCGGTCTGCCGGCTGACTTCCGACCATTGCACGGCCTCCGGCATTGTTACGCTTCTATGCTGGCTAGCAGTGGGCAAGTTGACCTGTATACCCTTCAGAAGCTCCTGACGCATAAGAGCCCGCTTATGACGCAACGATACGCCCATTTGAGGGATGAGGCATTAAGGCGGGCATCCAATTTGGCAGGAGATTTAATTCATAACGCAGTTAACGATGAGCAAAGATGTGGTCACGGAACGGAAATAATAGTTGAAAAGTAAATTGCGGGACAAGTTCGCCTTTTTAATGCAAAATTATATTTGATTTCTTTCATTCCTTTTTCTTTCTGCCCATATCCGCTTTGAAGCTTTTTGCCCTTTTCCGCAGTCATCACAATAATTATTCCTACCCTTTTGTGGTTTACGCTTCTTATGTCGAATGTAAGCTTTTCCGCAACTGTCACATGTATAAAGACCTTTAGCTCTAACAATAACTTCAGCAAGCTGGAGCCATGCCGCATGACTAAAATCAATCCCTGTACCGATAGTAAGCTTTGGAGTATCGTTCGTTACCCAATCAAACGAAAATCCTGGCCCACATGGTGCTGAAAGATAATTGTTTATCAAACCACTGATGATGATTCGTTGGACAAAAAAGGAGTTCTCATAATCGCCAATGCTCAGATTTTCCATCGACTCTGATAACGTATTCCATAGACCTTCATCTGCCGGGCTGCCGTTGCGTAGACTCTCAGATATTTTTAAAATAGACTCAATTGTTTTAGCCAAGTTTACAAAATCTTCTACTTTGTTTAGAAGGAAGCAATCTGGCTTTAGTTTAGACGGATTCGCAAAACATTGGGATGACTCATGCGTACCACATTTCCAAATTGGTCCCCATTTTAGTACAAACCCTTCAATTATTTTCTCTTCTCCGCCGTTTGCCAATTTAAGAAGTTCATTTAACAGCCCATCGGTATCCGTCTTTTTCTTCCAGCCTTTATCCAAAAGGATTTGATAATAGTCAATAATTTGAGTGTGGATCCTCTTTATTCCTTCATCGGTTTTGATCCAATCTTCCCGAAACAAATTCTTTATGTTGGGAAGTGGATACTCGACTAAACAAGCGCCATTTTTATGACCATCAACAATATCAATTTCAGGCGGGTAAATTATGTAATTGCTGCCTCCCAAGTACCCGAAGGGGTCTCCATTCTCATCGTTTGGAATATTTAAGTTTTCATTTCCCATAAATTTTTCCAATTAGAAGTGAAATAGAAGTCAAAATCTATTCTACTCGATTAAAATGGGGTATTCAATAATAAAATGGTTATTTCACAAGAATAGAGGGGTAAAATGCAAAACAATAAGTTTTTAAACGAAATTCAAGCGGCAGAGTTGCTCGGGTGCGCAGTGCAAACCATGCGTAATTGGAGACATCGTAGGGTTGGACCGACCTACATCAAGATGGGTAAAAAATCAGTAAGATACGATCGTGATGATCTAATCCGATATATGTCTAGACAAAAAATAATCTTGGATGAGGGTATGAGTGACACCGCTTTTAGGGGGCTACATGAAAAATAATACCAAACAAAAAGGTTCAATGGATTGGCTTATATTTCACGATGGATGCCGAACTACACCGAAATGGAAAAAAACGGTCGGAATTAGTGACGGTGTTGTATTTTTGCCGGCGAAACTCTTTGGGAATGAAACATTAATTTTTATGGGAGCTTTATATGATTGCAACACTTTAAGTATCTTACGAAGATGTGGGAAACTTTATCTACCGATTGACGTGTTAGTTAGATTCTATCCTAAAAGAGCTGAAAAAATCCAACAAATTGAAAAAAGAGCGTTGGAATTGTGGGAAAAAAATAAAATTGATTGAGATATTTAATGACTGACTTTGAACACTTAATATTTGATTCATTCGCCTTTAGCTCAATTGTCCTGCCTCCGAAGCGCCATATATTGCGACCGTGGTTGTCGGAACAATCGATAACACTCATTGCTGGTGAACGTGGAACCGGAAAAACGTGGTTGGCGTTAAGTATTGTTGATGCAATTACAAAGGGAATCGGATTCGGACCATGGAAGACGGAATCAGCTGTATCTTGTCTTTATTTGGATGGCGAGCTTCCGCCACAGGATATGCAAACACGGTTGAAGTCACTTGGTGAGGGCAATGATCGAAGAGCTCCTTTGTCTATTTATAGCAATGCCTTTACAGTGTCGTATGGTTCGGAAAAAGCGAATTTATCTGACCTTGAATGGCAATCGCGGATGGAAAGGTCTCTATTGTCTAAAAATATAAAGCTATGGGTTGTTGATAATCTTGCAGCCCTTGCACCAGGGATTGATGAAAACGCGAAAAAGGATTTCGATCCAATCAATCAATTTTTTTTGCGTCTTCGCTTTGCAGGTATATCAACACTTGTTTTGCATCACACCGGTAAAAATGGAGGACAAAGAGGAACGAGTGCCAGGGAAGACGCAATCGATACTTCAATTATTTTAAAAAAGCCGTCTAATTATGAAGCAAGACAAGGGGCAAGATTTGTGATGTCGTTCACGAAGTCACGTGTTGATACGCAAGATTTAGAATTGCTAAGTGATATGATGTTTCAATTAGTAGGAGATAAAGATGGGCGTGTATCGTGGGAATACGAAGAAGCCAAGGTGGATAAAAGACGAATAATAATAAGGATGCTTGAAGACGGTATTCGAAACAAAGATATTGCCAAGAAATTGGGTGTTTCTGCTTCATATATAAGCAAGGTCAAATCTGAAACCCAAAAAGAGGTGGGCTTAGGTGAGAAAGGTCACTTGGACGAGATACCAAAAGATAACAGTTAATTTCTTGGTTAATTTTAAAACTTACCAAATATTCGAGAATGGTTAACAATGGTTATCGAATTTTTCTATCATACTGTTTTTATAATGTTTTTAAATTTACCATCAAGTTAATTTCAGTAAACCGTGACTTGATTAACCCGCCCCCCCCTTAGGGGGGCGGATAGTCAACAATCAAAAAAAATGGAAATCTGAATTGAAACGGATTTTAATTTTTATGGGAAACGGATAGCCATTTATAAAGAGAATTTTTTGGCCGGAAAACGCCAAGAAATCAAGATTCTCAAACTATTCTTCATCATACCTCATCAGATAAAGGTGATTGAATGATAAGCGAACGAAATCGTCAAATTGCATTCCTGGCGGCGACCACATCAATGACGAATAAGGAAATCGCGGAAAAGGTCGGATGTCATTACAACACAATCACGAGGGTGCTGAAAATTCCTGAAGTGCAGGCTCTGATTTCGCAAGTTCGGGATGGGGTAGATGCGAAAGTCGTTAATGATCTTTCTGAGGCGATCGACAGGGCTGCAGTGTTGGCATTCAATAAATTGGTAGAATTGATGCAGAGTGCAACATCACCGGCTGTGCAGTTCCGGGCGGTTGAGTCTATTCTGGATAGATCCTCCGTGAGCCCCAAAAAGGTCTTGCATTCGAAGCATGAAGAGGACAGGAGGCTTGTTCAGGTTCGTATCGGTGCGGATGAAATGAAGAGATTGAGTAATGTGATGATCGAGGCGGCAGGTGGGGATATAAGAAAGGTTCCGGAATTACCGGATTTTGATGAGAATGATGGATATATTGTTGAGATTGATCGAGAAACAGGAGAAATTGTTGAGTGAGGATGTTCATTGTGTGCGACAAGCAGGATTTGAACTTACATGTGTAAATAGGAGCCTCGATCTATTCAGAAAATCATAGTTAACCCTACAACGACACTTAGACTCCACAACCAAGTTCGCGCAACCGCCTTTTTCTATGCGACAGATAAGCGCGATGATTGCGGACCTGAATCCAAACGGTCTTTTCAAGTAAATATTCAAAAGTATGTCGTTTGATCGGCAAAATAACCTCGATTAGCGTTCTAAGCTGCGACAGAGTAATAGATGGTGCTTTTTTTTCCCATCCTGATTTTCAGGTGCCAGAGGAAAAAATGGGCCATCATGCATGTGAGTATATGATGATGCCATCCTGGAAATTTGCGTACCTCGTAATGGTCCATACCCAGTTCGGTTTTTGTTTCTTCGAAACATTGCTCAATTGCCCAGCGTAAACCGCTGAGCCAAACGAGCGTTTTCAGTCTCGTGCTTGAAGAGGCATTGCTGATAAAAAAACTGTATTGCGGAGCATCCCCCAGGGTTCTCCGGATTAGCAACCAAACGGTCTTCTGTGGAAGTCCTGCAGCAGACAGGATTATGCGACGACGCGTGAACTCATAGACGATGGGACCTTTCGTTCCTTCTGACACCTTTCGACGATACCAAAAATAGTCGTTTATATTTTTGGCCAACTCCTCAACGGTGAGTGGTTTGCTGTCCTGATCGACCAAGGTCGTTTTGGTTTTGGTTTTTCCGCCCCACTGATACGTTTTTTCCATAGTCATCGGCCGTTTAAGCCAGCATTGTGTATTTTTGGAGACCGACACCAAATAGGTTTTGTCTATAATAGAGTCCGCTATTTCAATAAACTCAGGGCTTTCCCCATATATCGAGTCGGCCAGTATGTACTTGAACGGCAGTATGTCTTCTTCGGCGAGGTTGTTTAGCATCTCAGCGGCCAACTGGGGCTTGGTTCTAAACACCGTCTCTTTCGGCAGTTTGCACTTTTTCCGCCGGCCGGAATAATCGTCGTCGAACCACTTCTCGGGGATGAACAGTCGTTTATCAAGTAGTGCGTATCCGTATTCTGAAACGTAACCAGCAAAGACACCCACTTGGCAATTATCGACTTTTCCTATGGTCCCACAGTATTGCCTCGATACGCCAATGGAGTCCTGGCCTTTTTTAAGAAAACCGCTTTCGTCGAAAACCAAGGCACCGTCAGGGCTTCCGAGATCGTCATTTACCATACTACGAAATTTGACAGACATTTTTTCTTCGTCCCATGGTGCATCACTTACAAAACGCTGCATCGCCCTGACACTGCTATCTTCTATAGACAGAGCGATGGGTTCAATTGATTTACGCTCCAGTGGACTGAATTGCCCTGCCATGTACCTCAAAAAGTGCTCCCGTGATTCGCTGCGCTGAAAACAATCCGCGAACTGTTGATGAAATCCATTGAGTTCATTATTAAAATCTTTGATGTCATCCTTGCCAAGGTCAAACTTTGGAACCGAATAAAGATATTCGTCGGATCGTATGCTGGGTAACATAGTCTGCCTCCTTTTGCATGATTGTTTCGTAGTATGGCAGACTTTGAGCAAATTTTCAAATCAAATAGTTATAAGTGTCGTTGTAGGGTTAAGTGTCATCCTTGATTGATACAGATACGCATTGATGTAATCACCGGTTTCGAACTCATTAATTTTATTTGGATTACCTGTACTAGTCACAGGTTTGGCCATTCGTGGGATTATCTCATACATCTCAGTTCGACACATTTTGTGATAGATTTATTTCCCCGATATAATCTGCACCGAATCGGCAATTTGGTCGCCTCCATATATAGTGGTGCGCGGAAATAGCTTTCCGCCGGGCTATTCCGGAGACATTGGCAAGAAACCACAATAATCGGTGATGACCATTTTTTTGGTATAGCCGTAGCGTACACCCTTAGTAATGAATAATTGAGCCAAGGATATAACGAATATTTGCCCTAAAAGACGGCTAATTAGGTCAAATTATTTTCAGCAGCAACCTTTTTCTATTCGTAATCTAACGGTAAGCATTCATTAAAGCCGTCCGTCACCTCAGACTAACGCAACCGAAAAAAAATATCTCCAAGTTAAAAAACGCGGGACACACGAAAAATTTTGGTGTATGGTACTGGCTATGTCTATCATTGATATCACCAGCACCGAGATTAGCCAAAACACCGAGACTGTTGGCGTCGTTATCGATTGGCAAGCGGCTTATACTGAGGCCAGGCAGCAGATCGTGACGCTTGAGCAGATGATCGCGCAACTCGAAGCTGAACTATCCGAAAAATCCACCCACTGTAATGAACTCAATCAACAGATCGACGCGCTCAAGTACCAGCTGATATGGATGGCACAACAGATTTTCGGTAAAAAATCCGAGGCGTCCAATACCGATAGCGACTCAGCCGATAAATCCGACGATGAGTCTTCAGATGAAGAACCCGCCGATGATGAGCAAAAAGACGATCCGGCACCCGAATCCAACCAGGATAAAAAACGGGGCAAGCAAAAAGGCGCCAAAGGCTTCGGGCGCAGACGAAGAGAAAATCTGCCCTTTGAAGAAATCTTCCACGATATCGACGATAACGATAAGTTTTGCCCCCAGTGCGGTTTGCCATTTGAACCGCTCCCCTTTACCGAAGACAGTGAACTGATTCACTGGGAAGTCAAGATCGTTCGGCACATCCATCGCCGGCGCTGTTATACATCGACCTGCACGTGCCAGGCGGTTCCCGGTATCGTCACCGCGCCACCGGTTGCCAAAATGATTCCCAAAGGGATGTTCACCGAAGGCTTCTGGGTTCGACTGATACTTGAGAAGTTCCTTTTTCAAAGACCGCTGTACCGCATTCGTCAGGTATTGGCCCTGGAGGGACTCGACGTCTCACAGGGAACCCTGACCGGCGGCTTGAGCAAAATCAAGGATCTTGTCGAGCCGCTTTATGAAGGAATCATCCAACGCAGTCGCCAGGCCGATCGCTGGCAAATGGACGAAACCCGCTGGATGGTATTTGAAGAAATCGCCGGCAAGACTGGTTTCCGCTGGTGGTTGTGGGTAGTCGTTACCCAAGACACGGTCGTCTATTTACTCGACCCCACCCGATCGTCCAAAGTGCCCAAAGAACACCTGGGACCCCATGCAAAGGGCATTCTCAGCGTCGACCGATATTCTGCCTACAAGGCCCTATCCGAGTTGATCCTCCTGGCATTTTGCTGGGCGCATCAGCGTCGCGATTTTATTCGCATTCAAAAAGGTTATCGCAGCACCCGGGATTGGGCCGAGGTGTGGATCGCACGCATTAATGAACTGTTTCATATCAACGCCCAGCGATGCGCGGCCATCGAGGATCCAGCCGTTTACGATCTTCATCAACAAAAGTTGAACGCCGCGATCGAAGAAATGGCCGAGACCTGGCAAAAAGAGCTGTTAGACGATACCTTGAAATCTTGGCAGACATCGGCCCTGAACAGCTTGAAAAACCATTGGCAAGGACTGACCATTTTTGTCGATCACCCAGAGGTTCCCATGGACAACAACGAATCGGAAAGACGCTTGCGCAACCCGGTCACCGGACGCAAGAATTATTATGGCTGCGGCTCGGTATGGAGCGGCGGCCTTTGCGCCATGCTCTTTACGATTTTGCAAACCTGTTGTATCAACCGCATCGATCCGATGAAACTATTGCTGGCCTACTTTCAGGCCTGCGCCGAGAACCGGGGATGTGTGCCCCAAGATCCGTCCGCCTTTTTACCCTGGAATCTGACGGAAGAAAAGCGGCAGGCCTGGAAACTCAATGAAGCGTTCCCGTAGCTTAATGCCCATGAAGACCTATCGCTATTGCGGACGGTTGTTTTCAGAAAAAGAGATCCAGCATATCCGCCATCTCATTGACAGCCACCCGCAGGCCCACCGTGCCGATCTATCCCGCCTGGTCTGCCGATCCTTGCCGTGGTTACGGCCAGACGGACGACTCAAGGATATGTCTTGCCGGGTGGCCATGATCCGTATGCAAGAAGACGGGCTGATTCGCTTGCCGGCACCCCTGTGCAAAAACGGCAACGGTCGCCATCGGCCGAAGATTACCCGGGCATCCGATCCGCAACCGCCCATCTGCCAAGCAGCCGGTAAGCTGGGGACGATGACGTTTCGTTCGGTGAAAAGCGCCAAGGACTCGGCTCTCTATAATGAATTCATTCACCGTTATCACTACCTGGGGTACAAACCGCTCACCGGCGCCCAAAAACGCTACATGGTCTATGCCGACAGCCAACTGCTAGCCCTTTTGGGCTTCGGGGCATCGGCTTGGCAAGTCGCCGACCGGGATCGCTTCATCGGTTGGTCGGGCGATCAACGCAAACGCAATCTTCAGCTGGTTGTCAACAACGCCAGATATCTGATCCTGCCTTGGGTGAAGTGCCACAACCTGGCGTCCCATATTTTATCCATCGCCGCAAAACGCCTTCCCGACGACTGGCAACAACAATATGGTTATCGTCCGGTGTTATTGGAAACCTTTGTCCACAAAGACCGTTTCAAGGGTACTTGCTATCGTGCGGCAAATTGGATCCATGTCGGCCAGACCACTGGCCGTGGTAAATTGGGTGGTTACCAACCGCAACTTCCCGTAAAACACGTCTTCCTTTATCCCTTGATTCGAAATTTTAGAAGTATCCTCGCTGAAGGCTGATACCCTGCTTTCATGGGTTCACTGAAAGCTTACATCTAACGTTTCGGATTTGTATGATTTAAATGCTTTTTCCGGGAAAATATTTATTTTATAAACAAATATTTAACTTGCTTTGTGCGAAGAACAGGTTATGATTAATGTATTCAATCAAGTCCTGCCATATTCATTTTCTTTTCAGGACGACTCCTCTCTGTAGGCCAATACCATTTGCCAAAATGGCACCCTCCAGTCAGTGACATTGAAAATAGTATAAGAAAGGAGGATGTTATCATGGCCAATGGAACAGTTAAGTGGTTCAACGATCGCAAGGGATTCGGGTTCATTGAGCAGGAAGATGGTGCGGACGTATTTGTTCATCATTCAGCTATCAATTCTACCGGTTTCAAATCCCTCAACGAGGGTGACCAAGTAACCTTTGACGTAGAACAAGGACCGAAGGGCCCTTCCGCTAAAAATGTGACAGTAGCATAAAACATTACTGGCAGCCAACAGGCATCCCTTTGTGTTTCGAGGGATGCTTCGGCTATTATATTCTTGGGATGTCGACGTTTTTACCGGTATATCAGTTGGTTACAGCCTCATCGTCAAGCTTCTAATTAAGCAGAAAACACCCGCCGTTTTAAGGCCGAAGAAAAAAGCCAGAATCGAGGCATACTATGAGAAAGGTGATCAATAAATTAAGGAATGAAAAGACGATTATCGCAATGAAGAAATCCGAAATGCAGGAGCGACAATCGGAAGAGATCGAAGACGCATATAGAACAGGGATACGGACTGCAGCAAAATGGATTAGAGGGGCATCTTATCAGGAAATAAAGGATGTCATCAAACGTCCGAACGCTAATCATGATGCTAACTATTTTTCTTTAATGAGGAGTATCTATTTCACTTCCCTTGAAAAGATTTGTCCAGAAGAGTCAAAACGATTCAAATGGGTTTTTAATGAAGCATTCCTGAATGGTTGGCGTGAAGAAGCCAACAACATCTGGGAGTCAATTAAGGATGAGGTCAATCGATAACTATCCTTGAGAGGAGATCAAAACGGACATATCTCCATTTGTCCCGATTCATAAGAAAACAGCAATCCGGCAGATTTCTTCCGCAATTATCCGATCTCCGATTACAGCTCATCCTACTGAAGCATACTTTGTTTTGTTAACCGTTGTGATAGTCCATAACAATTCTTTTTTTTAACGATTGTCACTTTAACAATACGCTCACCGTCATCAATCCTCTAGAAGCGGCAATTTTAATTGTTCTTTCTTCCTGTGAGTCGGCCAATGTCCATTCGTGACAAGGTCCAAGTTAACAAGCTAAGACAGCGATTTGTATTTAAATATCACAAATAAAGCATAATCCCATGAAATATATACCGTTTACACGAAAAAATTATCACAAGATAGAGCAGATAAAAAAATTAAAAAAAACCGCTATCTCCGATATTGATGTTGTTTCTAGAGTCTTACCCTTTAAGACTAACAATTATGTGGTTAATGAGTTGATTGATTGGGACAATGTTGAAAATGATCCTTTGTACATGATCAATTTTCCCCAGAAAAAACTGATTTCCCAAAAGAACTTCAATCTGGTCTCCAGCATGTTAAGAAACGGAACGGATAAATCCCTCATTAATCGGACGATCAGGAAAATTCGGCTTGGGCTTAATCCGCACCCGGCAGGTCAACTTGAATGCAATGTTCCCGAGCTGGATGGGAACAGGATTGATGGAATCCAGCATAAATACAGGGAAACCGTGTTGCTATTTCCAGCCCAGGGGCAGACCTGCCATGCTTACTGCACATTCTGTTTCAGATGGCCGCAGTTCATCGGAATGAGTGATCATAAGATCGCATTGAAACATGCTGAATTGTCTGCATCATATCTCAGCATGCATCCTGAAGTTACGGATGTACTGCTTACCGGTGGAGATCCCATGGTGATGAAGGCCGAACGACTGGAAACATACATCAATGCCCTGCTGAATTCGGGCATATCCAATCTAAAAACAATACGAATAGGGACTAAATCGCTCTCTTTCTGGCCTTACAGATTCCTGACGGACAGAGATTCAGATAAGATTTTGGAGCTTTTTAGAAAAGTAGTCGATTCTGGAATTCATCTTTCCATAATGGCGCATATCAATCACCATCAGGAGATGAGAACCGTTGCCTTCCGGGAGGCAGTGAAACGCATTAGACGAACGGGTGCCTTAATCAGGTCGCAATCCCCGGTTCTCAATCATGTAAACGCAATACCCTCTGTCTGGAAAAAAATGTGGGAGGATCAGGTGAATATGGGCATCATTCCATATTATATGTTTGTACCCAGAAACACCGGTTCACATAGGTTTTTTTCCATTCCTTTGGTTGATGCGTATCGTATATTCAGAAAGGCATTTAGTCATGTAAGTGGAATGGCAAGAACGGTCAGGGGGCCAAGTATGTCAGCACGCCAAGGGAAGATTAAGATCGATGGGATTCCTGAAATAAACGGGAAAAAATACATCGCCATGTCTATTATTCAGGGCCGGTCCGCCAACTGGGTGAAAAGGCCATTTTTTGCTGAATTTGATGAAAGTGCACGTTGGATTGACGAATTGAGGCCTGCCTTCGGAGACAAAACGTTCTTTTTCGTTGGTGATAAAGAATCCGAATTCAGAATAAGTGACGATTTCGATGACGCGGCAGCAACCAATCCCATCGGGCTACGGCAATCTGCTAACGCGTCTCCTTTTTTGGATTGCGTCAATCAATATGCATAAAGCACATTCTCCAAGAGAAACTGATCGAGATTTTATTACTTTTCAATCAAATTTAGGCAAAATTCATAAAAAATGATATTATTGCAGAAACATGAAAATGTGGCAAGCCCATTGACTTCAAACTTGAATGCGGGTTACCGAAAACGAGATATACAGTACAATTGCTTTAAGGCTGCAGCGGAATTCATACAGCATCTTCGAGTCAAGGATTACTTCGGACAGCATCGACTCGTGCATGGAAATCTGGCTTCTTTAAATCAGGATAAACCTGTAAATCATGCCTGGCTTGAAGAGCTTGACTTTGTATACGACATCAGCGATGAACATAAACGACTATTATTAAAGAAAGACTACTATCTTAACGACACGATCACAGGTTTTAAGAAATACACGATCCATCAAGCGCTTAAACTTATTAAATCCAGTGGCAATTGGGGACCATGGAGCTAATATATCGACGTAAACAGGCGTCGTTGGTTAGTGTTACTGCACAGATTTTGAACTTTATGAGACTTGGAATCTTCAGTCGATTTATTAACATTTGATGATGTGTGAAAGTCTAAAGGACTTGGCGTGCGTTCCATTCTTCCAAACCATAAACGCGAGCAGCTGAAAGGCGAAGAAATCGCCAATAGCATCAGTCACGGCGTAGGGTTGATCGCCGCGATCTTCGGAACACCGTTGCTCGTCATGAATGCATTACGCCACGGAGATATGGCATATGTTGCAGGCACAAGCGTATTCGCCTTTAGCATGTTGCTGCTTTATCTATCCTCAACACTCTATCATGCCCTTCCAAAAGGTGAGGCCAAACGTTGTTTTCGAATCATCGAGCACTCCGCCATTTATGTTCTTATCGCTGGCACCTATACCCCGTTGACACTGGGAGTGCTCCATGGAGCTTTTGGCTGGACACTGTTTGGCATTGTTTGGGGATTTGCCCTATCCGGAATAACAATGAAGGCCATTTATAGGACCTCACATCCCATTATATCAACTACCTTTTACCTGGTGATGGGCTGGCTCGCTTTGATTGCTGTCGATCCATTGCTTACTATGATGACGACTTCGGGTCTAGTTTATTTGTTTGCAGGCGGCCTGTTTTACACCGTCGGGGTTGCTTTTTTCGCAACGGACTACCGACTGCGCTACGGCCACCTGATCTGGCATCTTTTTGTTATCGCCGGTACCGCATGCCATTACGTTGTAATCTTCTGGTATGCAGCCAGCTCCACAATTTAGTAATCATATATTCTAATATGACAACTGGTTATTTGTTAAATAGACGGCCTAACACATGCAAAATTGACCGAGAGGTAAAGGTATGCAGCGCTATAACATTCTTCATCGTACCTACTACAACTTCTCCGGTCTTGTAAGCCTTGGTCCACATATTTTGCGGCTGCGCCCAAGAGAGGACCATGATCTACGAATTGAATCCTCAACGCTAACAATCACGCCGCCAGCTTCCTTGCTTTGGCACAGGGACGTGGAAGGCAACTCGGTTGCCGTCGCCACTTTCGATTTACCCACCAACCAGCTTATCGTTGAGAGCGAAGTTGTTATCGATCAGTACAATGAAGCACCACTGAAATTTCTGGTTGCCGATTACGCAATAGATTGGCCTTTTACCTATCAATCAGATGACGCTATATTACTGGCACCTTATATGGCCATTCAGGAGAACGAGAATAGAACCCAGCTGGATGAATGGATTGGAAACTGTTGGCAGCCTGGGGAAAGAATTGAGACATACACGCTGTTGAACCGGATCTGCGCCTACATTCATCAGACGCTGAAATATCAAATTCGTGAAGAACCCGGGATACAAACAGCAGAGCAGACACTTGCATATGGTACCGGCTCTTGTCGAGACTTTGCAGTTCTGTTTGTGGAAGCGATGAAATCATTGGGTGTCGCCTCGCGATTTGTCAGCGGTTACCTTCATGCAAAGCCATCAACAGCCAATTTTGGTGCCACTCATGCTTGGGCCGAAGTGTATCTGCCTGGCGCAGGCTGGAAAGGTTTAGATCCTACCATTGGAAAGATTGTTGGAACTGACCATACCGCCGTTGCGGTGGCAAGAATGCCTGAAACAATCTCACCAATATCAGGAACATTTTTCGGGGCTAAGGGAGCACGGCTCGATGTCGGTGTATGGGTAACGAAAATCTAATCAGAGAACCACGCCTATGTTATTGGATCAAGTTTGCCATAATTCATCCCTTTCATTGGGGGAGAAATATCCTGGCGCATATAAATTGATGGTCAAGTAATATTTTCACCAAGCCAAAGCCTGAATGATGGCTGCATGGCGTGATGCTCCACTTTGAGTGAGCGAATCGAAACTATTCTTTCCCGGAAATCAGATGGAAGGATTTACGATGGAGATATGCGATTTTTGTATGAAACAGTCAAAGAAAATTAGTAGTGGTAGACCGCATGAAAATTTAATAAAAGTGGATAAACCGCGCAAGTTTAACGGATTCAAGGAACAGGATTATCTGTGCCTAACATGTAAATCAAAGTTCACTCACAGTACTAATAGAAACGATTTAACATGGACGCTATGGAGGGGGTAAGGCTGAAAGTCCCGATTCTACATGTACGGTCTGGTAATCACCGGTTTTGGCAGGGAGCCGGCCTGGCCATCGTCAAAAGGGCCGCGCAAAAGCTGGATGGTCTGCTGCGAATCGAGTCGTCCGCAGGGGAAGGCAGCACATTCCATATCAGCCTCCCGGACGGTAGATCCGAAAAGCGATGAGGCGGAACGCGTTTCATTTTTAGATATTTCCATCGCTGCCTGAATATATCGCCAACTAACCTTTAAATCACAACAACGTGTGCTTTCTGCTATCACTTACAGCTCTGGGAAAAAGACGGCTGGCCACTACATCTGGTGGTCGGCCATTTTTGATGTTTAGTTGGTTTTCATTTGGATATCACAGGTGAAGAACAGCAGCAGATTCATTGGATGTCTCCAACTAATCTTTACATTATAGGCCTTTCCAAAACCTGTGGTTACAATACCAAATCGCCACCGGGGGGGCTTTGCAGATACGATTTAGCTATGTTGAAAAACTGACAGATTTGTAGATAACTGAAAACACAAGTTTTTTATCGCCTCAACGACGCCAGATTACCTGTACCTATCTGTATCCGCGCTCAATTTTCAACGAGGTGACATAAGCCCGTCTATCACAACATTTGACAAGGTTGGCTAGCGCAAGGTAGTCTTTTTGTGTCTGTAAACTTAATTTCCTGATAAAAGCTTGGTTCCAAATACGATGGTAGGCTAAAAACGTCTATTTTATGTCCCTATTTGGAATGTTATCAAGACGTCCATATAGCACTCCTATGTGGGATATAAAATAGACGTCTTTAGAATATCAATGGTAGGAAAGTGTGGGATCATTTATGAACCAAAAAATCATTTCCAACCCTTATATCAACGAGGATGGCAGCCCAGCTCTCCGCCTTTCTATTGTAGCATTTGTTGATATTCTTGGGTATAGTGAGCTTTGTCGAAATGAGCCTACCTCAATAGAGCTCCTTACCAGGCTTCGTGACGCTCTTCGTAATTCCTTTCGTCCATTAGATCCAGATGCAGGCGTCTCAACCGAATTCCAACGCTATTGGATGACTAAAACTTTCACGGACAACATCGTTATTGGATTTCCAATAATTTTTCAGGATGGTGCGTCTGAAATAATTATGATGCTCGGCCGTCTCGGAGAATTTCAACTTCAAATGACTTGCGCTGGTTTTTTTGTGAGAGGTGCCGTATCTGTGGACAAATTGTATATGGATGATCAAATAGTATTTGGACCTGCCCTAATTGAGGCCCATGATGCAGAACAAAAATTAGCTCGTGATCCACGAATAGTATTGGCTAAATCGGCAAGAGAAATGAGTTCCGAAAATAAGCTAACAGACGATACCAAGAACATGCAGCATCAGTACGATTTTTTATTAGAGGATTCCGATGAACAGTTGTTTTTGAACTATTTATCTGGGGTGGTAGAGTTCGAACACGATATGGGATATCCAGCTACAGATTATCTACAAGATCATGGTAACCTTATTAAAGATAGGCTTCGATCATTTAAGTCAAAGCCGCAAATTTGGGCAAAATACTATTGGTGTGCGATGTACCATAACTTTTTTTGTCTTGGGCGCGATGATTTCGTTGATTTTCAAATAGACATGGATTCGTTCAACCCCAAACCACGGAGGATCTTCATTTCCTAACATTTTGCTGCAACAGATTCTGGCCAGAAGCGGACCTAACTATAGAAAAATTAGTTAGTATATTTTTTTTTGAGGAAAATGTTTGTATAGTCATACAACCTCGAAATTTATTGGCACAAATTTTGGCGGTGATTTGCTTGCGTTAATTTTATTATACAACTTAAGTTTTCTACAAAATAATATTCATAAAAATGGCCGCTATTGATATACAGCAATATGTGTGCCAATAAAAACTAAAGTTGGAGCACTATATGAAATTATTTATATTAGTCTTAGTAAGCACTGTTTTTTTTGGATGCGGACATTTTAATGTGGTTCCCTATCAGCCAAAATTTAAAGATAAAAATCCCGCAGAAACCATTAAGCAAATAATTAGATCTCAGCCGCCAGCATATATAGCAATTCCCTACAAAATATCTGTGCAAAGCGATTGTTTAGAAATGATGGTTACAGAAGAACGTTCGTCTTCACCAGTACCATTACCACTCGCACCATCGTATACGGCTACTGTTTCTAAAGTTATTTGTTATAAAAATATTGGCGAGGTTATACTTCATGAATCTAATGTTTGGTATGTAGAAATATACGACCGTTTGGGCAATTGGATGTATACAGTCTATTGCTATAACGAAATTGACGCGAAAAGATTCATTGACGCTCTGTACACTATGAAGGAGTGCGCATTCCATCATATTGAATCACAATAGAAAGCGTTTTTCCTCGATTACAGATAACAACAGTTATTTGAACCGAAATCGATTTGGCGGTGGATACTGATAACAATACCAAATCGTTTCTTGAGCAGATCACCGATCCACCTAAAATCGCATCGATTGATCAAAATGAAAAAAGTTGTGATATGTGCCGTGTTCCAAATTGCGGGAATTTACCGCCGGTAAAGATTGTTGAATCGTATCACAATAGAACAAATGCCCGAAACGGACAGGCTCTATAAAATTACCATCCAAATCCAAGTACAGATATTTTCATTCCGCCCGTACAAAATTATTCAGGCGGCCGCTGCAGATATCAATACCAAATCACCGTCAGCCGTCGGTGGTGATATGCTCCAATAATCTCCAGAGGATGACATTTTTGTAGATAGTTGAAAATACAAGTTTTTTAAGCACCGCTGAGACGGCAAATACCTTGTAAAACATAACATCAACCCAACTTGTATTTTAATCTATCATACAGCCTCTTTCACCAACCAACATTGTGACCTACCTAACCAACTTCTTCCAGCCGATACTACTTGACAGTTTGTATCATTATCTCATAACCTAATATTTGACAATCCAGTACAAAAATCATTTAAAAATAGGGTGCTTTATGACCTATTTAGTCGGGAATTGAAAAGCCTGCATTGGTGGCCTATGGCCATTGGTGTGGGCTTTTTCACTAATAGGAGGATGTCATGGTCAGATACATTATGATTATTGCTATCAATGTATTGTTGATATGCTCAAATGCACATGCAACTTTATGGGACCGAGGAGGTGGCTTAATATATGACGATGATTTGGACATTACATGGCTTCAAGATGCGAATTATGCAATGACGTCAGGATACGATTCCGATGGCAAAATGACATGGAGCAAGGCCATGGATTGGGCCGACCAATTGGAATTTGGCGGTTTTTATGATTGGCGTCTCCCATTTACTTATGGAGATATTGGTGATCAACATGGGTATTACGCAACAGGGAGTGAAATGGGGCATCTTTATTATGCTCATTTAAGATGCTCGGATGGCCCCTTTATAAATCTCGAACGATATTACTATTGGTATTCTGACCTTCATATGCATGCGGGGACTGGAGACATAGCATGGACTTTACGGTTTAGTGACGGGCATCAGGGGGCATACATGGGATCACACTACGCTTGGGCAGTCCACGATGGAGATATTGCGAATGTACCTATTCTTGGTGCTGTCTGGCTCCTCGGCACAGGTTTATTCGGCCTTGCAGGATTGAGAAGAAAGCTCAAAAGCTAACGACTAAATAAGCCGTTTTCTTCCCACAGGGATGTCGGGTAGCTATGGTTGGAGCCAAAAGGCGCATAGGCTTCCCAGGATAGCTTTAACGGCGGTCATTTTGGGCCACCGTTTTGTATCTTATCCGCAATATTTTTACTTCATAAAAAATCCAGGTTACAATAAATCGCAATCGGCAGGCATTTAATACGGCAAGATTCGGAAAATTTATATGTATCACTACTGTTACAGAATATCATCTTACGCCATATGGCGGGATTAAGGAGGTTGGTGATTATTAGGAGGTATCAAACTATTGATTGGGTGACTCATCTCTCTTTCAGTAAAATTAACCGTTCGCTATAATTCCAGTTGAGGGTATCTAATAATGAAACAAATACTAAAGGTTTGCGGCATTTTTTTATTTTTAATTACACTATCATGTTCCATTGGTGTGCTTAAACAAAATGAGATCGAACCTTGGCTTCTTTCAGTGTCAGGAAATGCACCGGCTGAATTAGATATATCTGGGAAGTGGTACGATGCGAAAGGAAATAAAATATTTGGCTGGGGAGAAGGTTACTTTCGTCAAGAAAAAAATAAGGTCACTGGTGTTATCGGTAACTACAATGTTAAAGGAACTGTATCCGGCAAACATATTTACCTCGTTTTTATATATGGTGGTGCAGTATATTACACAGCACGTTTAGAAATGATAGAGGATGGATTGCTGGCAGGAAACTATTTTGATGCGGATGATAAGACACAGTCTAATGGTTATCCAACTTCGCTCGCAAAAGCACGGGATAAAACAATTCCTGTCACCGTATACAATTTAAATAATGGTGAGATACTAAAAGGTGAATTCTATTGGACTGGATTAAAAGGAAAAGTCAAACTTATCAACTCCAAAGGGGAAAAATGTGAAGGCGAATATATAACTCAGATGAAAGGTTCATCAGCTACTGTTTCCTCTGAGTCATGGGGAAATATATATTCAATGGGGCTCGGTTTGAGCAGTGGCAGCAGAACTACAAAAATAGAATCCCATGCAAACACAAATTATGGAAGTGCCATATTAGTATGCCCGGATCAAAATATTTTAGAGTGCGAATATATTGTAAATTCAGATATTCATGGTTCTGGTTTCTGCAAAGATAAGGCTGAAACAACATACAAATTTATTTTTTGAAGTTAAGCTTTTATGATTAATACTGCCAATATATGAATAATTTCATATGATTAAGTGTCGACACACCATCATCCTTTCGATTGGAAACATACACAACAGCAAAGTGCATGAAACCAAAAATTGCATCGCGCATTGAAGAGGTGCTTCCGGCACCGACTGCAGGGCGATGGGGGGTTGGTGGGGGGTGCGGATTCGTTGAAAGCGGCTCATCATTTTTCGTCTTGCTGGTCAATGGAAACGGTATGATGGTTAAACCCTGGCATTGGGTTTGGACGCTTTGATTTGTTTTTCCAATTTCCAGTTGGTGTGTTGGGTAACAGCCTCAGCCAAAATTATAACAAATCTTCTGGCAGTTTATTTATTAAGAGCGCCCTTCTGGTTTTGTGGGGACACTTTTAGTCTTTGCCACCACTTTTTTATCATTCAGGGTGGAAATAGGGGTGGAAACGCCAAACACTAGAAATAAACAAAAAAGCCGCTTATTAGCTAATAGCTACGTAAGCGGCTGAAAACAGGAGATTAAATATATTTATTAAGTGGCGTCCCCAAGGGGATTCGAACCCCTGTCGCCGGCGTGAAAGGCCGGTGTCCTGGGCCAGGCTAGACGATGGGGACGCAAACTTTTCTGCTTGTGGTGGGCCGTGTTGGGCTCGAACCAACGACTCTCTGCTTAAAAGGCAGATACTCTACCGTCTGAGTTAACGGCCCGAAAAAGAAACACCACTAATATATGTCAGGAACCTATTTGTCAATAGCAAACTTAAAAAGGCTCATTTTTTTCTTCCACAAATAATTGCATGATGTCGTTTTTATATAGAAATAGGCAGGTTGACCGTTTTTGCCTTGGCATCATTTACGCCAAAATTCCGGCACGACCAGAATGATCAGGGTATAAATCTCGAGCCGTCCCAGCAGCATGCACCAGGCGAGCAACCACTTGCCACAATATGGAATCTGGGAAAAGTTGTCCACCGGCCCAACCATTCCAAATCCCGGTCCGATATTGCCGATGGTCGCTGCCACCGCGCCGAGGGATGTGATAAAATCCACGCCTGTAGCGGCCAACAAGACGGTACACAGGGCAAAGAGGGCCATGTATAGGGCCAGGAATCCCAGCACGCTCCTGACCACATCTTCGGGTACGGTCTTGCCGCCGATCTTAATGAGGGTAACCGCCCGCGGGTGAATCATGGCAAACAGCTCCTTATAGCTGTACTTGAAGCAGAGCATGATGCGCAGACATTTCATGCCCCCACCGGTTGATCCGGCCGATGCACCGGCGAACATACACAAGAAAAGGATGATCTGCGACATGGCCGGCCAGAGTTCATAATCGGCCGTGGCATAACCGGTGGTGGTGACGATGGAGACCACCTGGAAGGCGGCATAACGCAAGGCTTGCAGGGGATCCGAATAGACCGTACGATAAATATCGATTCCCACCACGAGGGTCAAGATGAGACACATGGCCAGGTAGAAACGGCACTCCGAATCCTTCCAGAAGGCCGCCGGTCGGCCTTTGAGCATTTGATAATGGAGTGAAAAATTGATTCCCGCCAGCAGCATGAAAAGCGTGATCACCGTATCGATATAGACGCTGTCGAAATGGGCCACCGAGGCGTTCTTGGTAGAAAAACCGCCGGTTGGCATGGTGGTGAAGGCGTGATTCAAGGCATCGAACAGGCTCATTCCTCCCGCCAGCAGCAGGAGCACTTCGGCCGCGGTGAACAGCGCGTAAACCTGCCATAGAATCACCGCCGTGTCCCGGATGCGGGGCTTGAGTTTATCGGGCACGGGGCTCGGCACTTCCGCCTTGTACAGCTGCATCCCGCCAACCCCCAGAAAGGGCAAGATGGCGATGGACAGCACAATGATTCCCATCCCGCCCAGCCATTGAATAAAACTGCGCCAAAGCAACAGCCCCGGGCTCAATCCCTCGATATGGGTAAGAATCGATGAACCGGTGGTGGTGAATCCGGAAACGGACTCGAAAAAGGCATCCACAAACAAAAAACCAGGAGCTGAAAAATAAAACGGCAATGCCCCGAACAGACCAATGGCGGTCCAGCCTACGGCAACAATGGCCATGCCTTCGCGCTGGCTGATGGTTTCCGTCTTTTCATGACGGAAAAACGCCACCAAGAGGGCCCCACAAACCACGGTGGCGGCCATGGCCTTCGTCAGCGGCATCAAACTGGGGTCCATGGTGAACAGTTCATAGACCAGCGGGACCACCATGGTTCCACCGAAAAATAAAATCAACACCCCGATTGTATACAGGATATAGCGCCAGCGCATTTACACAAACTCCAGCTTGACGGAAAGGATTTTCTCAACCCCCGGAATGGCCTGGCGCGTGGCAAAGATAATAATACGGTCTTCGGGCTCGATCATGCTGGCACCGGTGGGGATAATGATGGATTCTTTGCGGATGATGCCAGCCACCATCGATCCCTTTGGGAAGGCTATTTTTCTTAAGGGTTTGGAAACAATATCAGAGGTTGGCATGGCCAGGGCTTCCATGACCTCGCCCTCTTCTCCTTTGATGGAAATGGCCGACAGGACCTTTCCGCGCCGGATGTGCTGCAAAATGGAATTGATGGCCGACAAACGCGGGCTGACCACCTGTTCGATCCCGATGGTCGACATCAAGGAAAAATAACTGAATTTATTGATCTGGGTAATGGTCTTCTTGGCGCCCAGCCGTTTCGCCAACAGGGAGGCCAGGATATTGGTCTCTTCGTCGCTGGTCAGGGTGATGAACAGGTCGGTATCGTGGATATTTTCTTCCACCAGCAGGCTCTGGTCGGATCCGTCACCATGCAGCACCACGGTTCGATTCAGGCGCTCGGCCAAAATATTGCACTGATCGGACCGTTTTTCAATGATCTTGCAGCCGATGGACATTTCTTCAAGCCGTTTGGCCAGCCGGTAGCCGATGCGCCCCCCACCGACGATCAGCACCCTTTTCACCTGTGAGGCATGTTTATCAAAAATGGAAAGATGCTTGAACAGCTTTTTCTCTTCACTGATGAAGTAGACTAAGTCTCCCCCTCGCAAATGATTGTCACCCTTAGGGATAATCAATCGATCCTCACGTACCACGGCGGCGATCAAGGGGCGATCTTCTTTGATGACGGTGGGCAAATCAGCCAGCTTGACACCAGCCAGACGAGAACCATGATCGATGTAAACACCGACGAATTTTATTCGTCCATCGGCGAATTCGCCCACATCCACGGCCCCGGGAACGCTCATGAGGCGCTCGATGGTTCGGACGACCTCGATTTCGGGGTTGATCACCGTATCGATGTGGGGGGCGTTGTCTTTGAATACAGCGTGATAGGCGTCAAAATCCGCGCCACGCAGGCGAGCCAGTTTCTTGGTCGTCGGCGCCAAGGTGTCGGCCATCAGGCAGGCCACCAGATTCACCTCATCGGAATCGGTAACCGCCAGCATGATTTCAGCCTCGCGAATCCCGGCGGTTTCCAGAATCGAAGGGCTGCTTCCCGAACCGATGACCGTCTGCACATCGATCGTTTCCGATAGTCGCTTCAAGGCCTGGGCATTGGAGTCGATGACCACTACATCCTTGTTCTCCAGGGCCAGTCGGTTGGCGATATGAAACCCCACCTCTCCAGCCCCCACGATAACGATTTTCAACGCCTCTCTCCTTTACAGACATCAATCCCACGCAATGGGAAAAATGGGAAAATCATCTATCCTGGCTCTGAGGTCCCTCAATTTTGCAGCTATGCCTTACACCAGCACCTGACTGGTGTCAAACAAAGGAATCCGTGTTTCTTTGGAATTGGTAATTACAGGGTGCAGCATTCAGCTCCGGTCGTCAAGTGGGGGCGGCGTCGGAATGGCGGGTCAGAAAATCAAGGCGGTCAGGCAAAGGAGTAGTCCAATTCCCAACGCCCATCCATCGCGGGTGCTGAAAAACAGGTCCGGGAGGGTACGTTGTTCATCATAGCAGCGTGCCTGCATGGCCATGGTCAATTCATCGGCCCCCAAAAAAACGCGTCGGAACAAGGGGATTGAGAATTTGATCAATCGGACCAATGGATTTTTGCGCCGATCGATACCCCGCGCGCGCTGGGCATCGGATATTTCGGAGGCCTGAAAAAGAATTACCGGCAAAAAACGCACCACCAGGCCGACCATCGTGGCCAGCATTTTTTCATCAATCCATGGAATGGGTTTCATGAACCAAACCAGGGCCGCACGAATATGGGCGATGCGGGTCGTGGCCATCAAGCCGATTCCCATGCACACTACACAAAGCAAGCGCCAGCATACGAGCAACCCGTCCGTGGCTGCTGGCAACGCGACGACCGGCATCCAGCGGTGATCGAGGGAAACCGTGCGCACAATAAAAACAAACAGCAGAAAAAAAAGGAAATAACGAATTTCACGGAGGAGTCGCCCCAAGGCCAAATGGGCGGCCCGAAAAAGTACCAGGAGGGTGATGGATAAGATCGACAAAAAGATAAAACCACCCCATAGGCCGAGCGCACCGAGTCCCATCAGCAAGGCCAGTTTGGTTCGCGGATCCAGCCGGTGGAGCGGTGATTGGCCGGGGCTGAATCCGATGGTGGTCAGTTCGCCCATGGGCGGATGCCTTTGCCCAATTGGACCGAGCATGGCCGGCGGATACCATATTGTTCGAGATCATCGATCATTTCTGCGGGTGGTCCATCCTTCACGACACATCCCTTGGCCATCACCACCAAGCGCTGACAGTGGGCGATCACCTTTTCCAAATCGTGGGTGGTAATGACGATGGTATGACCGGTTTGATGCAATTCGAGGATCCGTTCCAAGACCCTCAGGGTAGCGGGAAAATCCAGGTTGGAAAAGGGTTCATCCATCAACAGCACTTTCGGTGTCATGGCCAGCACACCGGCGATGGCCAGGCGCCGTTTTTCTCCGCCCGACAGATGATGCGGACGTTTGTTTTCAAACCCGCTAAGATCGACGGCGGCCAGTGCCCGGCCCACCCGCCGGTCGATCTCGGGCCGTGGAAACTTCAGGTTTTCGGGGCCAAAGGCGACATCATCGTAAACCGTTTCGCCGACAATCTGGCTGTCCGCATCCTGAAAAACCATCCCCACCCACCGTCGGGCGGCCATGGGGTCATGTTTCACCGATACGCCGCACACCGTCACCCGTCCCGTCTGGGCGGCGAGGAGGCCATTCAAATGACGCAGCAACGTCGTCTTGCCGGAACCATTGGCCCCGGCGATGACGGTTAATTCGCCTTCATTGAGGGTCAGGCTGACATCACAAAGCCCCACGCTTCCGTCGGCAAACCGATGGGAAAGATTTTCAATTTTTATTATGGCCATCGACGCTAACCCGTCGTTTGAACCATCTGGGAGGAACCGTCGATCATGGGCCGCAGGGTGCGGGCAATGGGGATGGCGGCGGCAATCTTGATCCCATCACCGATGAGAAAGGGCAGCATTCCAATGGTGACCGCCTTGGACAGGCTCATGCCCGTGATCACCTTGAGCCATGGCACGCCGAATGCGTAAATGACGGCCGTACCGGTCACCATGGCCAGCACATCGATGAGCACACTGCCCCGACCCCATTGTGAAATTACGCCGACCAGGTAGGCGGCGGCAAAAAAACCCAGCAAATAACCGCCCGTGGGCCCCACAAACTTACCGATTCCACCGGTGCCGCCGGCAAACACCGGCAGCCCCACGGCCCCGGCCACCAAATAAACACCAATGCTGATGGCGCCCCACCGGCCGCCGAGCAGCAATCCCGCCAGCATCACAAACAGGTTCTGCAAGACAATGGGAACCGGCCCGATGGGAATGGCGATGTAGGCACCCACAGCCGTCAATGCCGCCATGAGGGCCGCGTAAACCATGCGTCTGAGTCGTTGATCTTGATTTTCCATGGGCACTACCTAAAGAGTTGGTTTTTGATTAACTATATTCGCCTTTAATTTCATCGATGAAAGCAATCGCCGACCAGAACGGTCTGCAAGCTCCCATCGCCCAATCTGACGATCAACCCGCCGTGAGCATCCACATCCACCGCGGTTCCGTCGATCATTCGATTGATGATGAAAACACGCACTCGCTGTCCGATGGTTATGTTTAGGGTTTTCCACTGGTCGATCACCGCCTGGGGATCGAAGGTGGCGATTCGCGTTTCAAACCGATCCAGAAAGGCTGAGAGAATCTCTCGTCGGGGCAGGGAGCGCCCCAATAGGGCCTTCATGGAAACCGCCACGGGTTCTTCGGTTTCCGGTGCGTTGTTGACGTTGAGGCCGATACCGATGTTGATATACGCCACACGCTCCCCTTCGGCCTCCATCTGGGATAAAATACCGCAAATTTTGTGTTTGTTGACCAGAATATCATTGGGCCATTTTAACCCGGCGGCGATCTGATAATCGGATCGCAACACATCCGCCATGTCGATGGCGGCAGCCAAATTGATCAAGCCGGCCTGAAGCATGGGAATCGTCGACCGGATAACAACCGTGAAATAAAGGCCGCCATCGGCAGACAACCATTCCCGCTGCATGCGTCCCCGGCCGCAGGTCTGGCGCTGGGCCACGACGACGGTAAAATCCGGGCAGCCCTGGCGGGCCAATACGGCCGCTTCGTCCATGCTGGATGTGGTTTCGCTGAAATAATGGATGCGTGTCTGCCGGTCACCAAAGGCCCAGGGATGCAGGCTGTCCGGATCGCTCTGCAACCGATAACCTTTGGAAGAAGTGACAATGGGAACGCCGGAATGAATGAGGCCTTGGATGTGCTTCCATACCGCGACCCGGCTGATTCCCAATGCGCCGCTGAGACGCTCCCCGGAAACCACCCGATCGGCATGGTTGAGGATGGTAATGATCTTTTGTTTGGGATCCATTTGGTTAACCTCTATTTTTTCGAGGTTAACCAAAATTCAAGCCGAATGTCAACCGGTTGTATGCTTACAAAAGAAAATGCATGGCCTAGGTTTCAGAGAAAAGCGCTGCCAAACGCTGCATTTCAGCTTCGGCATCATCGATCAGTTCATCGAAGATTCCCTGCTAAGGCAGGACGTTATCAGCCAGCCCCACGCTTTGGCCGGCCATCAAGGACGCCTACCAACGCATGAGGATCGCGCCATAGGTCAACCCGGCGCCGAAACAATCCAAGAGGAGGAGGTGTCCCGGTTGAATGCGTCCGTCCCTTACCGCTTCGTCCAAGGCAGTCGGTATGGTGGCCGCGGAAGTATTGCCATAGCGATCCACATTCACGATCACTTTATGCTTGGGACAGCCGATCCGTTTCACCACCGCCTCGATGATTCGGTAATTGGCCTGGTGAGGCACGAACCAGTCCAGATCATGGATCGTGTATCCATTGCTTGTCAGTGCCCGGTTGGCGAATTCAGATAGGGTACGCACGGCAACCTTGAAAATTTCTTTCCCATTCATGCGCATTTTATGCATGTTATCGGCAAATCGATCGGGAGTCAGTTCCATGCTTGATCCGCCGGCAGGGATGTACAGCAGTTCCCATAGGTTGCCATCCGATAACAGATGACTGGAAAGGATTCTGGCCGATCCCTCGGGGTCTGTCCGTTCCACGACGGCCGCGCCGGCACCGTCACCAAACAGGATGCCGGTCCCCCTGTCGCGCCAATTGATGAATGGGTTGAGAACTTCGGCCCCCACGACCAATGCCGTATGGGTCTGTCCGGACTTGATAAATTGATCCGCCGTGGCCAGGCCGTACACAAAACCCGAACACGCGGCATTGAGATCCATGGCCCACGCCTTGGAGGCTCCGATCTTGTGCTGAAACCAACACGCCGTGGAGGGGAGCAGGGTATCCGGCGAACAGGTGGCATAGATAATCTGATCAATATCGTCGGGAGATCGATCGGCCATTTGCAGTGCTTTTTTTGCCGCCGCCACCCCCAGCGAGGAATTTCGTTCTTCGGGGTTATCGGGATCGGAAAAGCGTCGTTCTCGGATGCCTGTTCGTTCCCGGATCCAGCGATCATCGGTGGCAACATCTTCCTCTTCAAGCCGATTGGCAATGTCATTATTGGTCATCCGTCGCTCGGGAAAAGCGCAGCCCGTACCAATAATCCTAGCAGCATATTTCATGGTTCGCCCAAACACTCCATTCAAACATGGATCACAATCGCGAGATTGACCCCTCACCTGGATTGGAATCGATTTAATTATTTGTTTTTAAATATTTTTTTTAATTTCAGGTGAGCCCCTGCAAGTAGTTTATACGACTTGTATTGTCAAGAAATTTATTGTGCACGGACACTACCCAGGGCAGGGCATCTCCCGATAGCAATAACCCCATGCAGATGCCAACCTTTTGTTATCGTATCGTATTGGTATTAATCGCCAGGAGACTGGATAAGGAGACCCACCGCACGTACCGAAAAAGCAGACAGGAAACTAAACCATGTTAACCTAAATAACCACCTGTAACGGTCTTTGGCCGGCAATTCAGTGGGATGTTAATTTTGCAATGCGCGTTCGGGTACCGGCTTTTCAAATTAACCCTTAAAGAGCCTCCAACAGCCTCTCATGGATATTGTCGAAACCGCCGTTGGACATGATCAATATAATATCGCCCGGCATGGTTGAACGCGCCAAATCGTCGATAATCGCTTGCGTATCATCAAAATGGACCGCCTCCTTTCCCCGTTGAATCAAATCGGCGACGAGCTGTCGGCTGGAAAAGCGCTCACCTTCGGGAATTTTCATGAGCATGGATGGGCTGCGAATACAGATCCGGTCCGCCGGGTCGAACACATTGACATAGTCCTGCTGAAACACCTTGCGCATGCTCGAATTGGTACGCGGCTCAAAGACGGCAATCAGGCGGTTATTGGTGAAATAATCTTTGACCGCCGCAATGGTTTCCCGGACGGCGGTTGGATGATGGGCAAAGTCGTCCATGACAACAATCCCTCGTTTTTCACCGCGAATCTCCTGCCGCCGCCGTACACCGGTAAAATCTTGCAATGCCTTGGCCATTTCATGCGCCTCGATCCCCAGATGATCTGCCACGGCAATGGCGGCCAGGGTGTTTTTCAAATTGTGCATGCCGATCAGACGGGTGCTGAACCAACCAAACCGATTACCGTCCTTGAATACTTGAAATCGGGTGTGGGGAGGGGCGATGCGTACGTCGTCCAATCGCCAATCCGAGGACATCCGCAGACCGTAAGTTTTTCGACGACACGCGGCCCGACCTGCCAATTCGACCACATTGGCATCATCATCCACACTAACCAGCAGGGACTCGGCGCGCATTTGGTCAGTGAACCGGCCAAAGGCATCGCGAACATGGTCAAGATCGCGATAGATATCCGCATGATCGAATTCAACGCTGGTCAGGATTGTGGCGTCCGGTGTGTAGTGAAGAAATTTTGGGCCTTTGTCGAAAAACGCGGTATCGTATTCATCGGCTTCGATCACGATACAATCGCCGGCCCCACTTCGGTAATTGCTCATGAAATTGGACAGGATGCCGCCGATGATGAACGATGGATCCCGACCGGCGGAATACAGCATCCAGGTCAAAATGGCCGATGTGGTCGTCTTCCCATGGGTGCCGGCGATCAACAACTGCCGTTTGCCGGCGGCGGCAAACCGGTTAACCGCCTGGGGCATGGAACAATAGCAAAGTGCTAAATCCACGGTGGCGAGGACTTCTTCATTGTCTCGGGAAACGGCATTACCGATCACGACCAGATCGGGGCGATGGGACAAATGGCTGCGATCAAAGCCGCGCATAATCGAGACGCCCTTCTTCTCCAAAAAGCGGCTCATGGGTGGATAGACATTATTATCGGAACCGGTGACTCGGTATCCCAAATCTTTCAAAATGCAAGCCAATGCACCCATGGCAGTTCCGCAAACGGCGATCAGGTGAACGCTTTTCACGTTGTCCGGTATACGGTTGTTTTCGGGTAAAATCATGATCACCTGTTTTTTCAATGATTGCCGAATCAGTATTAACTGTAAGTGACAGGCCATTTTTCTAAATGATTTATTTTTTAATCACAAGCATTTCGTCTATTCATCGGTAAAAGGAAGCGTAAAAGGGGGACCCGTTTTGCCAAGCATTCGCGACGCGCTGATGGTAAGGGCGGATATAATTCGGTCAACGTTTTTCCGATCTATAATAATATCCATCATTTGATTTGACACTCAATAAATATTTGAGCTAAAATAGGATTTTATTAACTATTACGAATAGGATGAACTGCCTGAAGACAACTTGAAGCCGATGCATCCGTGTTCTGAACGGTCAATAACGAGTGAGAATAGATAGTGTGGAAACGCATACACCGATCAGCCAGCTGAAAGCCATTTCTTCCTGGGTCTCTTCGGTCCAGGACCTGGACAAGCTCCTCCAATTAATTATTGAATCGGCGACCAACGTGGTCCAAGCCGAGGCGGCATCCTTGCTTCTCGTGGATTCCAAGACCGACACGCTCTATTTCAAGGTCGCCACCGGTGAGAAAGGCGACGAGGTCAAGGAGTTCAGGGTGCGGATTGGTGAGGGGATCGCGGGATTGGTGGCGCAAACCGGTGAGCCGCTCTTGATTGCCGACGCGCAAAAAGACGACCGCTGGATGCGCAAAATCAGTGATCGTATCGATTATGAGACCCGCTCCATGGCCTGTGTGCCCCTCAAGCTCAATCATTTAACCATCGGTGTCATCCAGGTCATCAATAAAAGAGACCAGACCCAATTCAGTCAATCAGACATGGACGTGCTCGAAGAGTTCTCCGGTCTCGCCGCCCTGGCCATCGGCAGCGCGCGAAGCTTGGAGCAGGTTCGTCAGGAAAACAAAGACCTGAAAAGGGAGCTGGGTGAAAAGCACCAAATTATCGGAACGAGTCCGATTCTCAACAAAGCCCTTCAGGATGCTCAGAAACTCTCCCGTTCAAAAACCACCGCCCTGATTCAGGGGGAAAGCGGGACTGGAAAGGAGCTGCTGGCGCGTCTCATTCACCGTGAAAGCCCACGTAAAGACAAACCCCTGGTGGTGCTCAACTGTGCGGCCTTACCGGAAACCCTGCTGGAATCAGAGCTTTTCGGCTATGAAAAAGGGGCCTTTACCGGAGCAACGGGTCGAAAAATCGGCAAGTTCGAAGCTGCCCACGAAGGGACGCTGTTCCTCGACGAAATCGGAGAAATGGCCCCGGGTATTCAGGCCAAACTGCTGCGCGTCTTGCAAGAGGGGGTATTTTATCGCGTGGGCGGCACAACACCTATCACCGTGGATGTTCGGGTGCTATCGGCCACCAATAAAAATCTTAAGGATGAAGTCGGAAAAGGGACGTTTCGCGAGGATTTATATTATCGTCTGAATGTCGTCACACTCAATATGCCTCCCCTCAGGGAGCGCCTCGAAGACGTCCCTTTGCTGGCCACTCATTTTCTGGATTTGTTCAAAAAAGAGGCGGGCTTATCCGCATTGCACATCTCCGAGGCCGCCATGAATAAAATGACGCAATATGACTGGCCCGGTAACATTCGTGAATTAAGAAATGCCATCGAGCGGGCCGTTGTCATGGGAGACGGGAATACGATCCAGCCTGAAGACCTGCCGATTACCCAAACCGTCGAAAAGCTATCCGGTATGCAGATCGGGTTGACGCTCGATGAAGCCCTCAATGCATTTAAAAAAGAATTTATTTTGCTCAACCTTCGGCATACCGGTGGAAACAGAAGCAAAGCCGCAAAAATAATGGAAATTCAAAGAACGTACCTCTCTCGTTTGATCACTCGCTACGAAATTCGTGATCTTGCCTAATATTAATTTTCCTCAATAGTTCAAGCACCTTCATTAATTGCCGATAGTCATTTTAGATCAGTTGAATGGTTTTCGATAACTATTTATATGGCCCGGTATTTGCTTATGGTTAGCGATAGACCTTAAGCCGAATACTGATTTTTGGAGGAATTGCCATGACTGCCATCAAAATGAGTTCCCGCACGGTAAAAAGATTTCAGGCGCAAGCCGAACAAGGTAAGTACTACAGCGTCGAATTTGCTATCGACCATCCACGCCCAATCTATCAATTCAAGATATGGCGCAGCGAAATGAGTCCCATGTTTGTGGTGGTCAAGGAAAATTCGGCGGTTTTGTCGAAGCTTAAGGCCGGAAGGATTTTGAACATGACCTATTACAGCCGCGACACCCATTGTCCAAGAAAACAAATCGAAACCCGCATCGAACACATCACCAGCCAGCGACAAGGCCGTTTCGAGGGGCACTGCACGGTATCGCTGATTCCTGTGGACCAACCGGGCGCATGACCCCATTGCCCATAATCTACTCATTATGGCTACGATGAATACAAAGCTAACGGTCTTGATCATTGGTGCAACAGGTGCTCGCGTCAGGCAGGCAACCATTCCAAAAAGTTGGTTTCCCGCGAGTGTGCTTTTGTTTGTCGGTATCCTCATTGTGATTTTTTTTGGGATCTCAGACTATCTTCGCCTAAAAGAAGAGAGCAAGCGCATCCATTCCCTGCATTTCAATTTGCAAACGCAAACAGAGCAAATCACTCATCAAAAAAAACAAATAGCGAAATTTAGCCATAAAATCAATCAGTTGAAATTGGAATTAGCCGATCTTCACGACTTTGAGCACAAAATACGCGTTATCGCCAATCTTGATCCCCAGGAAGGCCGCACGAGCCTGTTTGGCGTGGGTGGGTCCGATCCGGCACAGAGCGATCCAATGGATATGATCCAGCAGGATGTTCAAGAATTAATCAGGGATATGCATGACGACGTCCAACAAATTGATCATGCTTCCAGTGATCAGCAGAAGGCGTTTGTTTCCATCTATGATCAATTGGAAAGTAAACGCAATCTGCTGGCCGCCACGCCGTCTATTCGCCCCGTCGAGGGATGGATCTCCTCGCGTTTCGGGCGACGGCAGTCTCCCTTTACCGGTCGCCGGGAATTTCATCGTGGTGTGGATATTGCAGTGCAATCAGGAACACCAATCATCGCACCTGCCGATGGTGTTGTAACTTACTCAGGACGCAAGGGGCTCATGGGGAAAATGATTACCATCGATCACGGATTCGGCATGGTTACCCGCTATGGCCACATGAAAGAACTGCTGAAGAAAAGTGGAGAACGGGTCAAGCGCGGAGAAACGATTGCACGGGTGGGAAATACGGGACGCAGCACCGGTCCGCATCTACATTACGAAGTGCGTTTGAATGGCGTAGCGGTCAATCCGATGAATTATTTTCTCAATTGACCCTGTTCCGAGGCTGCACAAAAAGCCAACGTTTTCGATCGTTGGGTATACAAAAAGTCACAAGAAGAAGGGCAATCGTCATGGCACGGAAAACAAAAAAGCGCATTCAAGACAAAAAAAATATTTTTCTGGTTGGCCTGCTGATCGGTTTGATGTGCGTGACTGCTTGCGCGGGGCCAAACCGCCATGGATCGAATGCCAACTGGTCAACAGTCAACAACATGATCAACTCATCCCAGTCTTCCCCAACCGGAAACCCTATCGATCTTGGCATTCATTTTTCAATTTCGAAACGGTCTTCGCTGAATATCGATATCGAATGCATTGCCGACTATATTCAAAAAGAATTATCGGTAATCGGTCATGACACCACCTTGAATCAAACCACCCCGTGGATTTCTATGGATTGGCATTTCTGATTCGTTCTGGCTCCTTGTATGAAACTACCGCAAAATGGCATCGTTTCAGATGCCGTTCAACCGGCCAACGCTCGGTGGCGGTGCTGACTTCTGGCTTCTGGATATCATGGCGATTACAGACTCGAGAAAACGGTTTCTGCCGCCGATAGGGTCTGTTGGATGACCGCTTCGTCATGGGCGGCAGACAGAAAAAATGCTTCGAACTGAGATGGCGCCAGATAAACCCCGTTTTCAAGCATGCCTTTATAGTAAGCCGCAAAGCGATCGAGGTCCGATTTCTTGGCATCATCAAAACACGCCACGGCCCCATCGGTAAAAAAGAGACCCAACATGGCCCCAACATGAGTGCATGAAATGGGAATCTTGGATTTATCGGCGATGAATTTCAGCCCCGCCACCAATTGCTGGGCGCGTGTTTCCAGCGTGTCGTAGAATCCAGGTGTTTTCAATTCTTTTAAGGTGGCGATCCCCGCCGCCATGGCCAAGGGATTACCGGATAAGGTGCCGGCTTGATAAACGGGTCCCACGGGTGCGATTTGTTGCATGATTTCCCGGCGTCCGCCATATGCACCAACCGGTAGCCCCCCCCCGATGACTTTGCCGAACGTGGTCAAATCAGGGGTAATTCCATAGCGTTCCTGAGCACCTCCCAAGGCGACCCGGAATCCGGTCATCACCTCATCAAAAATCAGTACGCTGCCGTGTCGCTGGGTCGTGTCACGCAAGATCTTTAAAAAATCACCGGCGGGTGGCACCAATCCCATGTTACCGGCCACCGGCTCAACAATGATGCAGGCGATCTGGTCGCCCTGCTCGGCCATGACCTTGCTGACGGTCTCACTGTCATTGTAGGGAAGGGAGAGGGTGTGCTCGACAAAGGCCGATGGGACCCCCGGGCTTCCTGGAATCTTAAGTGTCGCCACACCGGAACCGGCCTCCACCAAAAGTGCGTCGGCATGACCGTGATAACAGCCGTCGAATTTAATGATCTGATCCCGGGCGGTAAACCCGCGTGCCAACCGGATGGCGCTCATGGTGGCTTCGGTTCCTGAATTGACCATTCGCACCATATCAACCGAGGGAATCATTTCCACGATCAACTCGGCCAGTTCGATCTCCAGCTCGGTCGGCGCCCCGTAACTGACCCCATGTTCCAGTACGGACGACATGGCGTCGATGACGGCCGGATGCCGGTGGCCCAAAATCATCGGTCCCCAGGACCCGACATAATCGATGTACCGGTTGCCATCTGCATCCACCAACCAACACCCCTCGGCATGATCGATAAACAGTGGATTCGTTCCCACGGAGCGGCACGCCCGAACCGGACTGTTTACGCCACCGGGAATCAGTGATTGGGCGCGGTCGAACAATGTGGTTGATTTTTCTCTTTTCATTGTCGATTATCCTTTTCATGCAAGCGGAATAGTTGCGTTGACGCTGATTGATGTGAAGCGAAAACTACCAGACACGGGCAGCCAGGTCAATCGTTGGCTGCCATGGCAACACAATCGAGAGAATCCTAAATTGCAAAACACCGTTACCATGATAAGGATCCCACTGCCAATACCATTTCCGGCGACCGTGGGAGATCTATCGTCCCGGTCATCGATCCCATGAAACACAGTCACCAGGTCGAAAAACTGGGCAAATTCCTGGCCTACATGCTTGGGCGCCGGCCCGATGAATTCGGTTTGGTTCCCGACAGGGATGGCTATGTCAAAACCAAAGACCTCTTGAAAGCCCTGTCAGAAGAACCCGGGTGGCGCCACGTGCGCCTCAATCATCTTCGCGAGGTGACGTTTACAAGTCGTTCCCATCCGGTGGAATTGACCGGTAACCTGATTCGTGCAGTCGATCGATCCAGGCTAGGTTCACCCGAAATCGCCGACGATTACCCTAAATTACTATATTTTCCGATCAGGCGGCGGGCTTATCCGGTCGTGTTGGAGAAGGGTATCCCACCGCACCCTGCCGGGGATCGGATCACCCTGACCCTTGACCAAACGTTCGCCAATCGTCTTGGTAAACGGATCGATCAGACGCCCATCATCCTTGTTGTTCATTCGGCCAGCGCCCTTTCCCTCGGGGCCACCCTTTGGCGCTTCGGGGAGCGGTTGTATTTATTGGATCGTCTGCCAGTCGATAGTTTCAGCGGTCCCCCGCCGCCCAAGCAACCTCAAGAGCCCCAAAAAGCGACAAAAGCCGAGACAAAATTGGCCCCGCCAACGCCTGGCAGTTTCCTGCTGGATCCGCAGCGGTCCACGCTTCACGAGAATCGGTCTAAAAAGCCATCGCAGAAACGCAAGAATGCGTGGAAGCGTGAACGCAAACGAAAAAACAGGCGCAATGGCTTCGATTGACTCATGCGATATGCCAACCACTACGGCATCCGAAAAAACACATTGACAAGACTGAAATCAGATGTTAAAAATCGTTTTTCTAATTTGAAAGGGCCGTTAGCTCAACTAGGCAGAGCACCTGACTCTTAATCAGTAGGTTGAAGGTTCGATTCCTTCACGGCCCACCAAAAAAAACAAAGGGTTACAGCGAAAAAAGCTGTAACCCTTTTTTAATTTTTTAGCCCATGTAGCTCCTGTGTAGCCACACAAAATCAATGTAGCCAGGGCACGACAATCTACCCGGCACCACGTGGTCACCGACCATCGACCTATGACAACCATCAAAATAACCGCTTGACGCCAACCCCAACCTGAACGAAAATCAACCCAGGGATACCCCACTGACCTGGACGGTTATTCCGGATCTGCTCTGCATCTCGAACCCCTATTCGGGCGAGGCCGTAATGGCCTTGCCCGTCTTTTTTTTTGATCCTGGATATGAGTCAGATTTCTTGGCGACTGTGGGGTTGGGATAGACAGATGAAATATGAACGAAGATCGAACCTGGGACTAGGTATTGTAATCTTGACAGCGAGTTGAAACGATTGAAGACCATCGTAATGTGGATATCTGTAATCGGAGTTGACTGGTAATTTGTTCGAGAAATCAAATATATCCATATATGATATGGGATTATGAATAACGCAACTTAACTTTGCAGGTTGTTCTATTGCTCAATATATTTTCTACTTATTTTTTCAAAAACTTTTTCAGAAATTCCCTTCTTGTTTGCGACATTAAAAGCATCACGCAAGGCAGTACCTTCTTTCGTATCACGAAAAATACTGTATACCTCTAAAGGTCTAACCGGCAACATGATAAACCTGACTGTGTCAAGATAGCCCTTGCTTGCAAGCCAATATTTTAATGACACATAATTTATGTCCAGTAACGCGTCCACTCTCTTGGCCATCAGCTTTTTATAATTTATGTTACGAAAATCGGTCGCCGTTACCAGATCCAAATGAATTTTTTCATGCTTCAACATTTCTGGGATATAACCTGCATAGATGTATCCGATGGTCATACCGTGTAAATCTTCAGATTTGTCGACTACCTGCAAAGGGCTATCATTACGGACAACAATGCAGCTGATAATTGAGGTTATAGCCGTTTCAGGATACAAAAATTCAGCTTCACGCTCAGGAATTTTTGTCAATTGGGAAACAACATCAACTTCTCCTGATCTCAGCATCTGAAGTGCCCGTAGTATGGGAAACAAACCGACAACTTCAAGGTCAACCTCCATTTCAGGAGCTATGAATTCTTTCCAGTAGTCAATGGTCACGCCAAAAGATTGTTTCGAATCAGCATCTACCATCATGAACGGATCCAAAAAAAAACCGGCCATTTTAACTGGCTTCGCTAAAACTTGTGTCTGTAATAGCAATATAAATAAAATGATATTTACTTTCACCAAAATCTTCATATGTATTCCATCATTTTGGTAATCGACTGACTTTCTGAGTTAGGTATTTGCAAATTTCACATTGATAATAAATTATCACATCGAAAAGATTTATTGAGAGTACCTTGCGCCGGCCAACCCTGTCAAATGATGTGATAGACGATATTATGTAATCTCGTTGGAAATTGGGCGCGGATACTGATAGGTACAGGGTATCAAATCACTGTAAATATAGGGAATACAGATTTATTTCCAACTGAACACAATCTGTATATGAGGGGCGAAACCCTTATGCAGAGCTCACCCCTATTGAATTTTATGCATAAATATTATCGATCCACCTAATCGCCTCTTCATCGTTTATCGTTCCAAGGTACCTCTGGGTGGTCGAAAGATTTGAATGGCGGAGGATTAACTTGCTCACAATTTCGATGGGCACGCCTGAACGTGATGCAAAAGTCGCTGCATGCCGTCGTAAATCATGAGGTCTGAGATGAATGCCGACCAGCTTTCCCGCTTTCAACACGACCATACGTGCCGCTTCATAACATATAGGGAAAATGCGATCATCTGGTTTATCGCATTCTTGATGGGCATATTCACGAAGCCTGTCGGCAACCTTTTGAGGAATGAATACGATTTCGTGATCTTTACCGCTCTTGGGGGACTGGAGGATCAGTTTCTGATCCTGAAGGTCTTTCGATCTGAGTGCCAGCACCTCTCCGATTCGCATCCCGCCACGGGCCATCAATTCGAGCAATAAACGATTGCGGTTTTTGGTTGTTCGGAATATTATCTCGTCAATTGTTTCCTTTTCAATAATTTCCCATTGCGATATCATTTTCTGGCGGTAGATTTTGCGAATCATGGGGGTGTCACACGGATTCCCTGACTCGGGTTCAATATTTGTTCGTACGAAATTGAAAAAACAGGACAATTGGGAAAATCGAACATGTTTAGTGTTGGGCTTATTGCCATCGGTGAGGCGGTTCAAAAATGAAAGGACTTCATCTGGAGTAACTTGGCCGGTCTCCCTTTCACCGAATTCCAGACAAAACGGTTCAATGACGGCTTGATAGGATCGCAGTGTGTTTTTTTTTCGAATGGTTCTCGTGAAAATCGATCCAGATATTTGCGGCTTTTGATAGTTTCATGGTGGACCTCCTGTAAAATTAAGGATTTGAATGGCGGGTTGTGCCCGATGACCACCATTATATCCCGATGCGGAAAGGATGTTCAATAATCTGTAAAGGATATTGGATGGGGATATTGGTATGTAATCACAGCTTTTGCTTGCTCTGAGCCGACCACAATATCTTGGGGTTCCTCAAGATTTCCAATTGATATAGACATCGCAACATAATGGCAAGCTATCTGCCGTTAAGTCAAGGACAGATAGCTTTTGTTTTCGAGATCTATCCTGAAAGTGTTGATATGGGAGTTTTCGCATCGGAACAGCCATAAATGTATATGACTAGAACAAAATCATGAGCGAACTCATCTAAGAGGGGCATGTGATTACGAGAGAACAGGCCGCCTGCCTAGCTCCATAACGCAAAGACAACCGATTCGGAGCCTACTTCCTGGATGAACTTAGGAAAAAAAGGACTATAGATTATGGTTTGCCTGTGGTGTCTTTATCTAATTGAAGGATAGACATTTCCACCCAAAGAGAGAAGATCGTTTATCATATCTTTTCCGATTTGACCTGTCTATGAAATTTGCGATGGATTTGGAGGCCAACCAAAATCAAATTTCATTGAGTCCAGATACAGAAACCACACGTCTTGGTAATCTGCATGTTAGTCGGTAATAGCTGTATCATAGACCTGTCGATTTGAATTCGGCAACTTAACCCTTGGAAGTTCGAAACTAAGATAAGACTAAGTAGCTTTTGATAACTACATGTTTTCAGGGGTGCGCCAAAACAGGTTAAATCGTTTTCTGTTGTTTTTGGTTTTTTGCGGTTTGTAAAAGAATTGCAAATAATTACAATTCAATTCATGTTGACAACGATTTGATCTTTTCAGTAGAGGTGCCAGTATATTGACCAAACTTTAAACAGGGGAGGATAAATATGCGTCATTTACCCAAAATCGTTAAAATCCTATTGATTGTCTGTCTGTCGACAGTGCTAACGGTTTCTGTTTATGCTGAAAGCGATTGCACTGCCACCTACGGGCCGGGTTCTAACACCATTCGTTTGGCCACCGGTAGCCCAGGCGAACTCGGATTAGTCGAAGTGCTGGCCAAGGCGTTCAACGACACCCACAATACCCAGCTCTGCTGGAAAAAGGCGGGTTCCGGCGCATCGCTAAAGCTGCTAAAAGAGAAAAAGGTAGATTTCGTGATGGTTCATGCGCCAGCGGCGGAGAAGCAAGCCGTTGCCGATGGGTGGGCTATCAAGCGCCATCTGATCGGTTCCAATGAGTTCTATATCGTCGGCTCTAAGAGTGACCCTGCCGGCATTTCAACGGCCTCCTCGGCGGCCGAGGCCTATCGGAAAATCGCCGATGCAAAGAGCAAGTTTTTTTCGAGGGGCGATAACTCGGGAACACACAAAAAGGAGATGGCCATCTGGAAAAAGGCCAACATTCAACCATCGGGGGAGTGGTACGTAATCACAAAAACTTTTATGATGGCCACCCTGAAAATGGCCGATGAGAGCCGCGGTTATTTCATGACCGACAGTAGCACCTGGGTGGCGGCCAAAAAAGACCTCAAGAATCTTAAAATCCTATTCCGTGGCGATTATTTTCTGATAAACACCTATCACACATTATGCCAACCAGAAGGAGCGACAGCCGGTCAGCCGCTGGCGGCGCAGTTCGTCGATTTCGTCGTTTCAGAAGCAGGGCAGAAGCTGCTTCGCGATTATGGTGTCGACCGTCATGGCGAGGGGTTGTACAACGATGCCGCGTATGCACAGCAATACGATCATTGATCCATAATTAACCATTTTCCAAGCATGATCAAAAAAATTTTATTGCGAACAGCCCATCCTCACCATTTTAATGAGAAAGCTGGCCTGAAAAACTTGGTCTAAGTGTTGGCATCTGTTTCCTATCCACGCGAACAAACTTAATTTTGCCATAAACTCAAAATGTGGGGTTTGCTGGCGAGCGCATCGCTGATTTTGATCGTAGGATAAATTGTAAGATGGACGTCGGGCTGGAGCTTCGACCGTTCACATTCATTATTTTCTCATCCTGCCGCAAGAGAAGATACGATGTCTCACCCATGAACTGGAGGCTCTTATGATGCCGAAGAGACACCATGGTGTCATTTGGGAATTTCCTGACTACCAATTAACCATAAGGAAGAAAGGATGTATCGGATGATGAAAAAACTGGCAACCGTTTGCGTGATTCTGGCACTGAGCCTGGTGTTGACCCTTCCGGCCATAGCTGCCGAAAAAGTATTGATGATGGCCACCACAACCAGCACGGACAATACCGGACTGCTCGATTACCTGGCACCCCAATTCACCAAAGCCACGGGGATCGAATTGAAATGGACCGCAGTTGGGACCGGTAAGGCCCTCAAGCTGGGCGAGAACTGTGATGTGGATGTGCTCCTGGTACATGCGCCACCGGCGGAAAAGGCGTATGTGGAAAAAGGCTTTGGGGTCGATCGCCGGGAGATTATGTACAACGATTTCGTAATCATCGGCCCGGAGAGCGATCCAGCTGGGATCAAGGGGAAAAGCGTTGTCGAGGCCCTTGCCGCTATACGTGCCAAAGGGGCCGTCTTTACCAGTCGTGGAGACAACTCCGGTACCAATAAAAAGGAAATTTCTCTGTGGAAAAGCGCTGGTGGCGATGTTCCGGAAAAAGAGGCCTGGTATGTGCAGACTGGCCAGGGAATGCTGACTACGATCAATATTGCCGCTGAAAGGAGCGGTTACACCATGACCGATCGCGGCACCTATATCAAATACGCCGACAACATGAAAGGCAATCCGCCGTTGAAGGTGCTTGTAGAAGGCGATGCGATTCTGCTCAATCAGTACAGTGTCCTGGCCGTCAACCCCAAACGATGCGCCAAGGCCCAATACGATCTGGCCACGGCTTTTTCGGATTGGATGGCCGGTGCCGATGCCCAGGGGTTGATCCGTGATTTCAAGCTTCTGGGAAAACCGCTTTTCGTGCCCAACGCGAAATGATACATTTGTCCAGGTATTTAAGGATGCTGAGAACGGTTCCCGCCAGCCGACGGGAAAATAATATTCAAAAAAAAGGGGGCCTTGGCCCCCTTTTTCAATCGTTAAAACAATCCCATGGATTTTATTCTTGATGGTTTTATCGAGGCGATCCACCTGCTCCTCGGCGGCGATCCCCAGACTTGGTCTTTGGTTTCGGCAACGTTAGCGCTTAATTAACTAATGGAGAATGGATACGGATATGAGCAAAAAAATAGCGATTAATGGATTTGGCAGAATCGGAAGGATATTGTTCAGGCAGATCTTCGATAATCCGGCCTATGAAATTCAGGTTATCAATGATCCGGCATCGCCTGAAATGATGGCATACCTCCTGAAGTATGACTCAACCCTTGGAACCCATGCCATGGCCGATACCATAAAATTTGGTGAGTCGTTTCTTGAGGTTGGAGGAAAACGTATTCAGATTACCCGTGTGCTGGATGCGGACAGGCTACCCTGGAGGGAATATGGCATTGATGTGGTTGTTGATTGTTCAGGGGCGTATCTCTCACGTGAACAATCCCAGAAACATATAGATGCTGGTGCCGGGAGAGTTCTTCTTTCCGCTCCAGGCGGCGCAGATGTCCCTGCCGTTGTCTATGGTGTGAACACGGATATTCTTACCCCTGAGGACCGGATTGTATCAGCAGCGTCCTGTTCGACAAACGCGCTCGGCCCCATGGTACAGGCGCTCAAGCACTATGCGCCCATATTAGCCGGGACAATGACGGTTGTTCATGGCTACACGGCAACGCAGATGCTGGTAGACGGTGCCCAGAAAAAAAATAATCTCAGACGTTCCAGGGCAGCGGCAAACAATCTCATTCCCACAATCGCCGAAGCCGCGACCGCCGTTGGCCAGGTTATTCCCGAACTGAACGGAAAATTGATGGGTGCTGCGGTCAGGGTTCCGGTTCAGTGCGGTTGTTACATTGTTCTGGTCGCGGAAATTCAAAAAGATGAGGTAACCGTAGCACAGCTCAACCACACCATGAAATCGGCCTCATCAGAGGTGTTCGGATATACAGAGGAAGAATTTGTTTCGTCTGATATTATCGGCATACATTACGCATCGTTATTCGATGCAACCCAGACCATGGCCTGCCGGACATCACCCCACACCTTTCAGGTGCGTCTTGCGACTTGGTTTGACAATGAAAGTTCCTTTGTCAGCCAGATGACCCGTTGTTTAAGCCTAATGTGAAATAAATTTAAAAATTTATCTTGAGCGAGCGCCTTCGATATAAACAGGCTTTTTGAAGTGAATTAGAAAAAAATACCAACTCCCCAATCAGCAAAACAGGGAGTTGGGTTGGTAAAGTTATGCGTTGACTATAACATTTGTCGCTTTGATCACGATTTCAGCATCCTTGCCCACCGCCAACCCAAGGCGGTCGGCTGAATTAACTGTAATAACAGACACAACATTTACACCGTTGGCGACTTCGACAGTTACTTCTGCCATAACTTGACCTTTTTTTAGATCTATAACTTTTCCCTTTAAAACGTTTCTTGCGCTAAGAGCCATGATGTTCTCCTTTCATTTGGTTAATTACAAAAAAACCTTAATATCATTCTTAGTAAAAAGGACATTACTGTCAAGAGAGTAATTTTTTTTAAAAAACAAGTGTTTGTCGAAAGCAACTTATTAGCCTGCAAGAGGAACCTTGCGTACTTATATCCATCTTAAACATCGGTATAGCTCATTTTTAAAACTAAATTTAGATGCGGAACTGATTCCTTCTAAATCACGCAGTAGGATAGTTAAAAGCCGCGCCAGATAGGTATCTACAGCAATTAAATTTCACGACTCCCAACCACCTAACTTGCCGCTTCTGGCGTCTAACCCAAGTACAATAGATACTTAGCGATTGTGTTTGGGTCTATCATTGAAGCCACTGCTGGATACTGTCCGACATTTACAATGTCAAGGTCGAGGAGCATTTGTAGAAAATGAGGTTGTCTGTATGAAAGTGATTTTCGCTTTTCAAGACTTGGTCGAGCTATGCCGACGAACCCATGAAGAGATGCGGTGCGGCGCAGCCCGGGCTAGAAACGCTTATTTGGTGATCCGTAACTGGTTTTTCGGCTGGCACATCGTGGAGTACGAACAAAACGGTTCCGACCGTGCTGAATATGGGGCAGCAACCTTGCAAAACCTGTCCGCGGCCTTGAAAGCCTTGATCGGGCGAGGCTTTTCAGTAGAATCGCTAGAACAGATGCGACGCTTTTATATAGATTCCAGAGACTTTTTACCCCATACGACCATTTCCGAGACAGCGTCTCGGATTTCGAGCCTCAAAAATACCGAGGCAATATCTTGGAAAGTTGCGTTCCCAACGAAAGCCGTATCGGTGCTGTCACAGGAGTCGTCTGCCAAGCTGCATGAGCAGATCAAGCTGCGTTGGTCGCACTACGTTACCCTCATGACCATCGACAACCTGGACGAGCGCCGGTTTTACGAAATCGAAGCTGCCGTCAACGGCTGGAAAGTGCTCGAGCTGGAGCGCTATATTGCTAGCTCGCTTTACGAACGCTTGTCCCTTATCCGCAATAAGGAAGAACTCCAACCGACTTTCGTGGGAAAAACTCGCGCCGTAAGTGGCAGTGCAATCGCTTTGAGCAAAAACTGAAGTCGTAAGCACTGTCGACAGACAGACAATCAATAAGATTTTGGTGAATTTATCCATCAAACAGATTTGCGATCAGCTTGGTATAGCGCGAAGTACTCTATATCAATAGGATAAAAACAAACTAAATGGTGTAAGATAGCGCCAAACCTTAAAAGGTCCTAACCTTCATCGATGCGGTTCCAAGGCGTCCATGTCATGGGACTGAAACCTTTTTCCCGGGCTAATATATCAAGGTGGACCATGGCGACGGCAGCCATATCCAAAGAGGACGGCGCGGCGATTTCCCGCAAATCGATACCCAGCAGATAATGACCACACTTGTGACAGGCATCGATGCGTTCGCCGGTTTCACCGGATTCCTGGTAGTATCGCAGATTGTCTTTTTCCTCGGTATCGCATGCCGGGCACCTGTTGCGCTTGAAACGCCACTGGCAGCCGCACAAGGCACAATGTAGGTGCTTTTGTCCGCCGCCGCCTTGAAGAAACTCGGTGGTCGGACTTTGAGGCCTGGCGAGATAACTGATGGCGGGCATGGCCCCGCACAAGGGGCAATACCCCATCGACCAAGACGAAAAATCAGCTGATGCCGCCCACTTCATCCTGACGGCGTTGAGCACCGTCGACAGTGTCCAATTGACGGCGAATCCGAGGGAACCCTCCGTTAGCCCACCCCTTTTCCCCGCCACCTGAAACGCCTCGGCATTTTCCTCCAGGTAGGCTTTCGAAAGCACGGCCAGGTCCAAATCCCCCTTTTTGATGACGGCTGCGATGGCTGAAAAATCTGCCATCAGGTTTGGAAAAGCCAGGTTGAGGGCCGGCATCAAACCGGCGTATGCCGTTTCCAGGGAAGGTTTCAAGTCGGGAAAAGAGAGATCCCTAATCTTGGGAACACCGGAGCGACGCCGGCTGACGAAAGCATCCGGATCCAAAGGTGGCAAGACGGCTTTTATCTCATCGATGACGGTCTCCCTTTTGAGCAATACAGCAGCAAAGGGTTTGATGACGGTCTCCAATGCGGGTCGTTTTTTCAATGACAGGGCAATCGCCTGATCATACTGCTGTTCGATCATATCATTCGATCTTTCGAGTTGCATCGTTGAACGACTTTCCATGGATGGAGAGGATCCCACCCCGGGCAGACGCCCGGGCGAAAACTCGGGGTGGGCAGTAATAGGGAAAAAGTTTTGGCTCGCGCGCTTAAACCCTCAGCAGCGAACGCACGCCCTTTCGCAGCGGAGATCCCAGTTTGGCCAGGAAGGCCTTCCGGTCCAATCCCGGTATAAACTGAGCCACACTGAACTCGTAGTACTTCATGGGATCGTCGATGAGCAGATAGATCACGTTTACATCATCCGGGTCGGCCAGCATGGCGTTGGGATGCTCCTTTTTTACCCTTGCCAGCCGCTTTTGGGCCAGGGCCAGCATCTCTTCCCGCTCACCGAAGTTCATGGCGCCCGTGGGGCAAACCTGAACGCAAACCGGTAGCAGGCCGCGAACGACCCTGTCATTGCACATGGTACACTTGCTGATCCGACCCGTGGCGGGATCACGCCGGGGGATGTTATATGGGCAGGCCTCACGGATCTCCTCGAAGTTCTCTTCGGAGAGTTGGCGTGTTTTGTCCGTGTAGACCACGGCGCCGGTCTGCTTGTCGTGGATGATGGCCCCCTCTACAATATCGCCGCCCACCGCCACGCAGGGCGGGTCGATGCAATGACGGCACTGGTCTGGGAAAAAATACCAGCGAATGGTATTGCCTTCTAGGTGTTCGGAAAAGCGTACGATCTTATAGTTGTTGGGATTCAAATCCGGTGGATTTTGATGGGTGCCGGTCTGTTTGGTTTTATTGGCCGGCAGCTCGAACCACTCCTTGCAAGCCACCTGGCAGCCCCGGCACGCCGTACACCTGGACGTATCGATCAGAAATGATTTGGCCATGATGATGTCTCCTTTCGGGTATCGGGCAAAGCGTTTCTACCCGCGTCCGTTTCAGGCTATTTCGGTCAGCCGGTCAGCCTTGCGAATGTTGACGCAGCAGGCTTTGAATTCGGGTATGGTGGTGTTCGGATCCCCTACTCCGGGGGTCAGACGATTGGTACCGTCGCCACAACCCGGCGTTGTCCAGCCGAAACAGAACGGCATGCCGATTTCATGGACAATGCGGCCTTGAACCTTCAATGGACGCATGCGAACGGTGACCATGGCAATGGCCTCCACTCTCCCGCGAGCGCTTTCCACCACGACACCGTCCCCGTTTTCGATCCCCTTTTCACCGGCCAGTTCGGGACTCATTTCCACATAGAGTTGGGGTTCGGCTTCCAGCAGATTGGGAACATTGCGGGTCTCGCCGCCACCGCACCAATGCTCGGTTACGCTGTACGTGGTCAGAACGATGGGGTAGTTTGGATCGGCCGGTTTGGCCAGCAGATCCATCTCGCTGGAGAGGGATTTATAACAGGGGCTGTTGAGCTGCGCCGAAAAGGGATGACGGCTCACCGGCGTCTCCACCGGCTCGTAGTGTTCCGAAAAGGGTCCGTCGGCGCGGCCGGGGCCGAAGATCTGCCCGAATCCGTGCTTGTGCATGATGAACGGATAGCGCCCCTTGCCCGTGGCCAGCGGCGGCCAGCCCCCGTCGGGGACATCGCCGACCCATTTGCCGCCTTCCCAGGCGATCACCGCCTTGGAGGGACTCCAGGGATTGCCGTTGAGATCCACCGAGGCCCGATTGTAGAGAATCCGGCGGTTCACCGGCCAGCACCAGGCGAAATTGGGATACAGACCAATCTTGGCCTGCATCGGGGTCTGGGTCGGATCGCGACGTTTGGACTTGTTGCCATCCTCCTCGGTGATACTGCCGGCATAGAGCCAGTTCAGCGAAAGGGTCGAGCCGTCATCCGCCAATGCCGTGAAGCTAGGCACTTGCTGCCCTTTGCGGTAACGCTTGCCCTTGATTTCCACGTCCCGGGTGAACACACCGTTGATCCGGCGGGCCACCGTCTCGGGATCATAGGAATTGGGCCAGGCCATTTTGAGAATGGGATCGGGGTAGGCCCCGCCGCTCTTGTAGGCTATGCGAATACGGTTCATCAGGTCCACGAACATGTCGCCGAAGGTGCGGGCCTGTCCCGGAGGCTTGACCGCCTCATAATGCCAGAGCATCCAGCGGCCGCTGTTGGTCACCGAGCCGTCTTTTTCCAGCCGGTGGGCCGACGGCAGCAGGAAGACTTCGGTCTTGACCGTTTTCGGATCCACACCGGGGCGATGCCAGTTGTCGCTGGTTTCACTGTTGTGGACATCCACCGCCACCATCCAGTCGAGATTGTCGAACGCCTTGCGGACTTTATTGGCGTTGGCCACACTGTTGGCCGGATTGAGGCCAAGAATGAAGCCGCCTTCGATCTCCCCCCGGTACATGCGATCGAACAGGAAGAGGTAGGAGTAGTCTACCCCCTTGTCCAGCTTGGGAACCATACCGTAGCCGAAGTCGTTTTCCGGCGTAGCGTTGTCACCGAACCAGGCCTTGAGCAGACTGTTGAAATACTTGGGCTTGTGCTGCCACCAGTTGGCGCTAGCCGGATCGTTGCTCACCGGCGTGTTGGCCTTGTGGTAGTCGGCCAGAGTCGGCCAGTCCGCCCGAGGGGTAGCCATGTAGCCGGGAACGATGTGGTAGAGCAGGGTGTGGTCGGTGGAGCCCTGCACATTGGGTTCGCCGCGTAGGGCGTTGATGCCGCCGCCAGCGACGCCGATATTGCCCAGCAGCAACTGCAGGATGCCTGCCGAGCGGATGTTCTGGACGCCCACGGTGTGCTGGGTCCAGCCCAGGGCATAAAGAATCGTCCCTGATTTTTCCGGTGTGCAGGTCGCCGCATAGGACTGGTAGACCCGCATCAGGTTCTCTTCGGAGACGCCCGTGATATCAGATACCTGATCCAGCGTATACCGGGAGTAATGTTTGCGCAGCAGTTGGAACACACAGCGCTCGTGTTTCAGACTGGTGTCTTTCAGCGGCACTCCCCTGGCATCCGTATCAAAGGACCACTTACTGCGGTCGTAGGTGCGGGTTTTCGGGTCATAGCCGGAAAACAGTCCGTCCTTGAAACCGAAGTCCTTGCTGACGATCAGGGCCGCGTTGGTGTAGTTGGCCACATAATCGTGAAAGTACTTCTTGTTTTCCAGAATGTAATGGATCATGCCCCCCAGAAAGGCAATGTCGGTACCGGACCGCAAGGGGACATGAAAATCGCTGCGTGCCGAGGTTCGCGAGAACTTGGGGTCCACGTGCATGACCACTGCCCCGCGATTGTATTTGGCATCCAGCACCCATTTGAAGGAAATGGGGTGGTGTTCGGCAGCATTGCTGCCCATGATTAAAATGGCATCGGCATTTTTGATGTCGACCCAGTGATTGGTCATCGCGCCGCGTCCGAACGACTCTCCCAGAGCCGCAACTGTGGCGCTGTGTCAGATGCGCGCCTGGTGGTCGAGGTGGACGACCCCCAGCGCCCGCACGGCCTGGTGAACCAGTGAACACTCCTCGTTGTCCATGTGCGAGGTGCCTAAGGTGAAAAGGTTCTCCAGACGATTGACCCGCTCCCCCTTGGCATTGGTAGCGGTGAATCCTTTGTCGCGTGTCTGCTTGACGCGATCGGCGATGCGGTCCAGCACCCAGTCCCAGCTCTTCTCTTCCCATTTGTCGCTGTAAGGCGCCCGGTATAACGGTTTGGTAACCCGGTGAGGATTGCGCGTCAGGGAAAGCATGGCCGCTCCTTTAGCGCACAGCGCACCTTCGTTGATGGGGTAATCCGGATCCCCTTCGGTGCTCACTAGCCGCCCGTCCTTGACATGCGCAATGATGTGGCAGCTGACCGAACAGAACGGACAGACGCTGAGCACCTCCTGAGCGCCATCGATCTTGAGTCCGCTGGCGTAGCCCTTGACCTGCTTCATGCTACAGCCCAGTTGCATCAGCGAAAGCCCGGCGATCCCGGCTCCGCTGATTTTCAGAAAATCCCGTCTGTTAAACTCCATACACGCCCCCTTTCGATAAACATGGATGTGAACCAAAGGATTTTATGATGGTAGCTATATCAGTTATGACATAACGCAGAGAGGTTACAAAAAGGTTACAACCGTTAGTCTAATGCGGGAAAATAAACCAATGGGATCTCCGAAGAAATGGCCTAATCTAACAAATATACGAACAAATACTAATCGTTATAAACATTTTCGTGAAATCTTGACTTGATCTATTTTTTGTGCCGCCTGTTGCCACAGCCGCTCGTTAGGGTACACAAGGGACCGTTATGGCCACCTAATTGGGGTAATCTTTGGTGGATCGCCCGGCGGTCTGGCCGCAACATTCCGATTTTAAATTGGCGAGCTAATCTCCTTTAGCCGGTTTTTAAATGGCAAATGAAATAGCCAAAACATACATCACGAAAGATCTAACTTGAGGTAGCTGCTATAAAACATGATTTAGTGATATGAAAAAAAATGAAAGGATAGCCACTATATATGGTGGTCTGAAATTTTTAATGATTAGTTGGGTTTCATTTGGATATCACAGGAAAAAACTGATAGGGATTTTCATTGATTCCTCCAATACCCACAAGATTGAAGTACTTCCAATAAAACCAGATATTGGAACCATGTTTCACGGGAATGATTCGACATGAATCTGCATACGGCCGTTCAATTCAAGCCGCAGGTTATTCCAACAGGGAAAATGCCAGCTTATATTTATCGTCGGATTTGTACTGCCGAATAAAAGCCGGTCAGGTTGGTCGGCCCACCGGCCACCGATGCCCCAGATGACGCTTGACAATCTCGCGAGAATCGGCCGTGGATGCCCGCCTTACCAACGTATAGAGCCGCCGGCAATCATCCAGGGACAGTTGGTCGGTGACGCTGCCAACCTCCAGCTCGTCTCGGGTGTGGGGATAGGTGTCCGCATCGTCGGCAATTTCTTCTTTGAGGATCAGTTTGTTGTATATCAGTGCCCGGGCAGCGAAAAGGTTTTCGTTCTGGGCACGGCCCTGGGGATGAAACCGATAATGGAGGGTCAGCAGGTCTCCGGGACCAAACAGATGGCGACGGTAGCCCAGTTTGCGCACCACAGCGGTCATGAGAAAATGCACCCGCAAGGGAAAACCGGTTGGCAGCCGCCTTCTGAGTTCGTGCCAAAGGGGATAATGAATTTGACCGGCCTCGATATAGGTTTTGCCCGGCTCCCGCAGCAGGACCACCATCGCCTCGGCCCGCATTTGATCGCGCAGGGCGAATCGCCGGGCATCGGCCCGGGCAAAGCGTTTGACGGCATTGACCGTGGTGTCGAAGCCATCGCTGCCAGCTGCAGCGTAAAAGTCGAGTAGGGCTTTGGTGGCCAAGTGTTCGGCGCGGTACACCCGACACAGATCCGTATCCGCGGGCAGATCCTGTGGACTTTCTCCGTTGGCGAAACGGTCGTGAATCGATAACAGCAGTTCGATAAACGGTTCGACCTGCACCAGGCGAGTGCCGGCCTGACAGCGATCACGCAGGAGCCGCATCATCCGGCGGCTGAATTGCGGATATTCCAGCTCCTGGTCTTCCAGATAGGCGTCGATGGTGATCTTTCCGTCAAGCATAGGTTCGAAGCCCTTGTCAGGTGGCTCCTCGAGAAGGATCGTATCATGGACGGCCATCAGCCGGCGGGCCAGGGGGATGGTTTCCGGGCGGTGATTCGCCAAAACGAGGGTTGCAAAAGTGGTCATGTTCCCGTATCGACGATGTTCAGCAGTCCGGCATAACGGCCGACGACATCACCTTCAAAACAGTCCTCCAATTCGGCCTCACTGATTTTGCGGGCATCCCGGAGTTCATTCAGGGGGCAAACAAATTCATTACCAGCCATATCTTTTACCTTTACGTATACGTTTTCAATGGTTTCAGTGTTCATTCGCATTTCCTTTCTTGTAAACTTATGGGAAACCCATCAGGGATCTGTCATGGTTTTTACCTAATTGGAATCTTTCCTCAGTATGAGTCGGCAGACTTTGCTTTCAGGTGCTGCAATAAATGTGAATGCAAGAATGAACAGAGGAACGGAAAAAACGAGCCCTACTACGGGAACGATCAGGAATCCTAAAAAACCGAGCGCCAGGGCCAGCGGTAAGATAATAAGGCCAATGACACGACTGGAATATTTCTCAGTTAAGCAGTTAATCTTATTCATGATAAATCTCCTTCTGGCAATTTTGGTTTTATTTCTTTCTATAGAGAGAAATTAAGGAATCAAAACACAAAAACAACGATGGTCGATTAATCGTATGGTGGCAGTCCAGACCTACCATTACGGGCCTTTTTGTTTTACTTCGGTTGACTCTTGATTCCAAAATAGAAAAAGAATCATGTCGTGTGTATAAATGGACCCCTTGCAGATCAAACCTCCGAATCGATTACGAATCAGGCGGTATCAAGGTCTCTAATGGGTAGTTTTACACCACCATCAAACGATTATCCTACTCATATTGCCGATCCCGCTTTGCGGATTAAGCTTTGGTCATAACCGATCATTTGAAAGTTGATTCGGTCAAGCAGTTATGCAATTTGACACCAGATGCTGTGGAATAATCGGTTTTGAGTAGGAGTATCGCCAGGTCCATAGAACATTCAACATACGGATTGAATTAATGAATTTTCAAAAGATGATGTTCATAGGCATTTTTACAGCAGCTTCATCCATTTCAATGGGATCGCCCGCCATGGCAATTGAAGAACCAAGCTATAGCGTTCTGGAAACCGAAGGCAACTTCGAGTTACGCAAGTATTCATCATATATCGTGGCAGAAACCTACGTGGAAGGTGATTTCGAAGCGGTCGGAAGTGACGGCTTTCGGCGTTTGGCGGATTACATTGGGGGAAATAACCAAAAAAAGAAATCCATTTCAATGACCGCACCCGTCAGCCAAAAGCCGGTATCCGAAAAAATTGCCATGACCGCCCCAGTTAGCCAGGCGCGGGAAAATGGTCGGTGGCGAATTGCGTTCATGATGCCCTCCGCCTACACGATGGATACACTGCCAATTCCGGATGACGACCGGGTTATGCTGAGGGAGGAGACTGAGAAAACCGTCGCGGTTATTCGTTATTCGGGGACTTGGGCAAAAAAACGATATGATGACCATGGGACCAAACTCATGGACTGGATATCCAAAAAGGGCTGGAAAATTGTCGGCGATCCGGTATGGGCAAGATATAATCCGCCATTTATACCATGGTTTATGAGAAGAAACGAAATTCTGATTCCAGTGCAAAGCCAATGAATCATCTGTGTGTTTTATCTGCCTGAACAATATTTAGGAATACTATGGACTCTTTGACCCAGCTGACTTTTGGAGCCGCCTGCGGCGAGGCCGTTCTTGGTAGAAAGGTCGGAAGGAAGGCCCTTTTGTGGGGTGCCGTTTTGGGAACGATACCTGATCTGGATGTTTTTATCCCCCTCGGCGGCCCGGTAAATGACTTTGTTTACCACCGGGGCTTCAGCCATTCTCTTTTTCTGTTGGCCCTCCTGTCGCCTGTAATCGCCTGGCTTATCACGAAGGTTCATTCCGAAACGAAGCGGTATTATCGTCGATGGGTTCTGTTGTGCTTGATTGTGCTGGAGGCCAGTGTGCTTTTGGATCTGCTGACCATCTATGGGACGCAAATCTTCTGGCCTTTTGACACGACGCCGATGGCAATCCCGATTCTATTCATCATTGATCCCCTTTTTACTTTGCCGATACTGTTTGGCGTCCTGTCAGCACTAATAATCAAAAGAAACAGTTTCTTGGGCCATCGACTCAATACGGTTGGGCTGACGCTCAGTCTGGCCTATATCGTTTGGGCGTTTAGCGCCGGGGAATTTGTCGAACGCCGGGTGGCAAAAAAGCTTGCTGGCCAAGCGGTGTCTTATTCCCAATTCATATCCTCCCCGGCACCGTTCACCACTTTGCTGTGGCGGGTGGTGGGCATCGATAAAGACCAATATTTCGAAACTTATTTCTCACTATTCGATAAAGATACACCGTTGTTCGTCGATTTCTACCCCAGAAACCTGGCCCTGATGACAGGAATCGAAAAACACCCGCCGGTTGTCAAACTGAAATGGTTCACCAGGGGATATTATGCCTTTTCTACTGTGGACGAGGATGTGGTCATGACCGATCTGCGCATGGGGTCGGAACCGGATTATGTCTTCCGATTCAAGGTCGCCAGGTTGAACAATTTGCATCCCAACCCTATCGACGATCAAAGATTGAAAACCAGCCAGGATTGGCGGCGGCTGGCTTGGGTATGGAAAAGAATCTGGAGCCCTATGCCTGAACGCTGAAAACAACTGTTCTGAAATCCGGCGATCAAAATTATTCACATTGCATATTCCACTGTTTGTCGTAGATTATTCCCATGATGACATCCGATTTTCGACATACCCATCCGTTACGCGGCCTGCGTCCTGTTGTCGTCGTTGCCATGGCAGTTCTGTGGATCCTTTTCCCGGCGGCCCTCGGTTTCGCCGCACAGCAGACCCTCCACCATGCGCTTGAGGTGGAAATCCTTCACGATGCCAAAACACTGCGCGGTATTGACACCATCCTTCCTGTGGCGGGCACCGACACCGAGACGGTGGTCCGGACAGCCCGTAAAATCACCCATTACGGCCGCTATGGCCGGCTATCCTTCAAGGGCGGTGTCAATATCGGCAAGGGGGTCGGCGAGGTGTCCGGATCGCCCCTTGTCGTTGATCTGGGAGACAACTCATGAGAATGCGCCCTGGTGTTCAAACGTTGCTTTTTCTATTCCTGTTCATTCCCGGTAGCATCCTTCAGGCCGCGGACATTGCCGTATGGGACGTCGCCGGCAAAGCCCAAATCAGCCTGGACCAGGCTGCCGGGAAACTGCCGTCACCAGGCATTGTCTATGTTGGGGAATTCCACGACAATGCAGCTCACCACGCCGCCCAGTTGGCTGTCATCCAAAGCCTGGACAAACGCAAACGATCCGTGGCCGTGGGCCTGGAGATGTTTCAGCACATCGAGCAGAGCATCCTTGACGCCTGGATCGCCCAAGCGTTGAGTGAGGCGGAAATGCGTCGGGCCTTTGCCCGCAATTGGAGCGAGGATTGGAATTTGTACCGGGATATCTTCCTGTACTGCCGGGACCGAAATATCCCTATGATCGGCCTGAACGTGCCGGGAAGCATCACCCGCAAGGTGGCACAAAAAGGCTTCGAGTCCCTGACGCCCGAGGAGATCGGCAAGCTGCCCCCCATCGTTTGTCGCGTGGACCGGGAATACGAGGCATTCCTGCGCCGTGTACTGGGCGATCACGGCTCGGAATCGGGATTTCGTCGCTTTTGTGAGGCCCAACTCGTCTGGGACACCGCCATGGCCATTCATGCCTTGGCACACCTCAAGAACCATCCCGAGCGCACGGTTGTGGTTCTTTGCGGGATGATCCACGCCTGGAAGAAAGCCGCGCCCGAACAGGCCGCCCGAGAGAATGCCGATGTCCAGCAGGCCGTGATCCAACCCGCCGTGAAAGGCCGCTGGACGCCAGGAAGCGTCACAAAGGACGACGCCGACTACCTGATCCTCGGCCTGGAGGAATAGCACAGAATTCTACCTGAGGTGTTTCATGGATCGTGAGAAAACCGTCAAGCAAGCCGTTCACACGCTGCTGCGACAGCAGCGGTTGGGCGTCCTTTCGACCGCCGCCGAGGATGCGCCTTACGCCAGCCTGGTGGCATTTGCCGTATCGGCGGACGACCGCTGCCTTTACTTTGCCACGCCCCGGGCCACCCGCAAATTCGCCAACATGGCGGCCAATGCCCGGGTGGCCCTGCTGGTCAACAACAGCGTCAACCATCCGGAGGATTTCCATTTGGCCAAGGCGGTAACGGTCGTCGGCAGCGCGCGACCGGTTCCTGACGCACGGTTGGATGCCGTCCGCAGCCGCTATTTGGCAAAGCACCCCCATTTGGAATCCTTTGCCCACGCGCCCAGCTGTGTGTTCTTGGAGATTCGGGTGGACCGCTATATCCTGGTGGAGCGCTTCCAAAATGTCAGCGAGTATAGGATTGAACATGCAATGGATCCAACCCCTTGAGGACCTGCCGGCGGGCGAAAGCCGCGATATCGGCGGTAAGGGGGCCGCCCTGCACCGTCTGTGGGCCGACGGTATCCGCATTCCCCGCACCATTTGCATCACCACCCAGGCTTACCGTGATTTTGTGGATTACGGGGGGCTGAGGGAGAAGATCCACCTGGAACTCAGCCGCAAGGAATTCGATGACATGCGCTGGGAAGAGATCTGGGATGCTTCCCAGCGGCTGCGCCTGCTATTTATGCGATCGCCCATACCGCCGAAAATGGAAACCGCCGTGCGGCAAGCCATTGCGCAAACCTTTGGCGAACGGGCCACGGTGGTGCGTTCTTCGGCCCCGGAGGAGGACCGCCGGGGGCACAGTTTTGCCGGCCTGCATGCCTCTTACACCCATGTGCATGGCTGCGAAGCCGTGCTGCGCAACATCCGGCGGGTTTGGGCGTCGTTATGGTCAGACGCCGCGTTGTTGTACCGACAGGAACTGGGACTGGACACCGTATCCAGCGCCATGGCAGTTCTGGTCCAGGAGATGGTCCCCGGCCCGGCCTCCGGCATCTGCTTTACCCGGGATCCCATCCGGGCAGGACGCGGCATGATCGAAGCGGTTCACGGAATGAACCCCCCTTTGGTCGACGGTCGGATTTCTCCCGATCTTTGGACATTGGCCGGCGACACGGGGGCCGTCATCGAACATCGTTCCCCCGAGTCGCGAGACCAGTGGCAGCCGCCGGACGATGGGCATGGTACCGATGAACTCCTGCCGCTGCCGACCGCTTTGCAGGACCGCCCCCCGCTGAACGCGAGCCAGGTAGACGTCGTCTGGAAGACGGCGGTCCATGTCGCGGCCATGGCTGGCGAGCCCCAAGATATCGAGTGGACCTTTCACGGCGAAGCGCTGGTTGTTTTGCAGGCGCGGCCTATCACCACCGCGTCTCAACCGGCGGAAGGCGACAACCGCTCCTGGTATCTGAGCCTGCATCGCAGCCTCGAGAATCTACTGGAACTGCGCCAACGCATTGAGGCGGATCTGATTGTCCGGATGCGACAGACAGCGGAGGAACTGGCCAAGATCGACGTGACCATGCTCGACGATGCAGATCTGGCCACCGAAATCCGGCGCCGTTGGGAAATCAACCAGCACTGGGTGGCCGTATATTGGGAGACCTTCATTCCCTTTGCCCACGGCATGCGTCTCTTCGGTCAGGTCTACAACGACACGATGGTTCCAGCGGATCCCTATGAATTCATGCAACTGCTGCAGCACCAAGACCTGATCAGCACGCGCAGGAACCGCGAGTTGACGGAACTGGCTTCAGCGGTGCGCCGCCACCCCCGGCGGATGAAGTCGCTGGAGCAGAACGATCTGGACGCATTGGACGAGAGTTTCCGGAGGGAACTGGAGGCGTTCGTGCTGCGCTACGGGGATTTGAGCTGTCCGGTTACCGGAGCGGTGGATTGCGCCCCCGATGCCGGTGCGCTGGCCAATATCCTCTTGGAACTGGCCGCGCTTCCGGAATCTGCGTCCGCGGCTGATGGCGATGCAACCGCTGACAAACGGGAAGCCGCGTTCCTGGACGCCTGCCCGGGCGAATCGCTGGATGACTGCCGGCAGTTGCTCTCACTGGCGCGCGCCAGCTACCGTCTCAGAGACGACGACAATATTTTGCTGGGTGCCATCGAGGCGCGGCTGATCGCGGCTGCCCAGGAAGGGCGACGCCGCGCGCGGAGCGGCAGCGCCGCAATCTCCGCCATGTTGGCCGAACTGGGTCTGGATGCCGCCGATGACGGCAACCGTCTCAGGAAAAATGTCCCTCCGTCGGTAGTCAGCGATCGCCAGATCACCGGGCAGCCCGCCGGGCCGGGGCTGGTCCGTGGCCTGGCGCGGGTGATCGTCGAACACACCGACATCGCGCAGTTCAAAAAAGGAGAAATTATCGTCTGCGACGGCGTCGACCCCAACATGACCTTCGTCATGCCCTTGGCCGCCGGCATCGTTGAAAGACGTGGCGGCATGTTGATCCACGGGGCGATCATCGCCCGGGAGTATGGCCTGCCGTGTGTCACCGGCGTGGCCGGCGCCACGTCACGCATCACCACCGGGCAAACGATCACCGTGGATGGGTACCTGGGCATCGTCACCTTGGGTGATTAGTGCCCATCCATAAATGGCCAATTTGCCCGATATCTTTGTTGCGCGAAAAATTTTATCCTCGGAATATCAACCATATGCCTCCGGTAAAATTTTTCGCGCGCCTTGATCTCAAACAAATTTTCCTATTTCTGGACGGACACTGATTAACGCGTACCCGTTCCTGCCCTCAGGAAGGTTTGCGATATCCAATACGCGCCACTCGCCGTGCCGGCGGTGAGAATGGTTCCCCAGACCATATCCACGATGGTGACAATCGCGGGCCACCCCTCGAGCAGCGCCAATGCCGTAAGGTCGAAAGTGCCGTAAGCGAACATGCCCAACAGGCCTCCTCTCAAGGCGACGTGACGGGTTCCGGAACGGCTGCGGACTGCGGGAGCCAGCACGAAGAAAACGATGCCGCCAACGTACATCAGGTAAAATACCAGGGCGGCGGGCCAGTTGACCGAATCGCGCAGCATGTGGCCAATTGTAGTGGCATAAAAGTTCTTGGCCACCACGCCGATCCAGATCAGATCGATTAGGAAAAACACGATCATTGTGATAATATAAATCCATGCATACGCTCTGATACGACTTTTCATGATGAGTCTCCTCGGCGCGTGGGGAACGGACGCGTTCACGGTTTATGGATTAAAGATGCGCATGGATGGGAAAGGTGCAATAGCAAAGACCGATGGGGCTTATGGTAGGCGAAACTTATGATCCGAATCGCTTTTAATGGTGAACATTCGCATGACGCCGTCCGGACGTTACCGGTCCCCGCCGCTTCGGGGTGTTACTGTTGAAACCGCCCCGCAAACACCGCAATATCACGGTGAAACGGCTACTGCTGGATGCGTTGCAGTTCATCCGCTGCCAGGCGTGGATCAGTCAGTGCTTCGGCAAACCCTTTTACCCCAGTCGGCGCTACGTCGAAATCGATATCACCTACAAATGCAATTTGAAATGTATCAACTGCAACCGTTCTTGCACCCAGGCGCCCAGCGAGTTGGAGATGCCCGTCGCCGCCATCGAGGCCTTTATCGCGCAGAGCGTCGTTCGAAAAATGCCATGGCAGCGGATCCGCATTCTGGGCGGCGAGCCCACCCTTCACAGCCGGTTTTTCGATATCGTCGATCGCCTGATAGACTATCGACGGGTTCATAACCCTTCCGTTCGCCTGGTGGTGTGCTCCAACTTTCACGGCCGCCGGGTTCGCCGGGTGTTGGATCAACTGCACCCTTCCGTTGCCGTCAAGAGTACGCTCAAGAAATCGCGCACGAACCTCTTCCGGCCGTTCAACGTGGCGCCTGTAGATATTCCCTTCAACCGGTTTTCAGACTACACCTGCGGCTGCCGCATCATCGAGGAATGCGGGCTGGGATTGACGCCCGCCGGGTATTACATGTGCGCCGTCGCCGGCGGGATCGATCGGATTTTCGGTTTTCATTTGGGACGGCCGGATCTACCGGACTCGTCCGATACTCTGGTCGACCAGATGGCGGCCTTTTGCCCGCTGTGCGGGCATTTCGGCTTCCAGTGGCCCACCCGCGGAATTCGGCAGTCCCGAACCTGGCGTCAAGCCTATGCTGCCGCTGCGTCACAGAGAGAAAAAGGGATTTCACCTTATTACCAAGAACAGGTAAAATCATGACCACCCGACGCATCTTGCATGTACTCGGGCAGCGCCCGGAGATGACCGGCAGTGGGATTTATCTCGAAGCCCTGATCCGGGAATCCCGAAAACGCGGGATCACCTGTTATCGGATTGCCGGTGTGCCTGCAGGCAGACTGCCCCACGATGCGGATCGGAATCGCGCTGACGGGGATTGGGTTGTTTTTGAATCCGAAACCTTGGATTTCCCGGTGGTCGGAATGTCCGATGTGATGCCCTATCGCAGTTCGCTCTTCCGTGAGTTGAAAGGCCGGCGACTGACGACCTACAAGGCCGCGTTCTCCCGGGTGCTGGAGACAGCAGTCGACCGTTTCCGGCCGGATATCCTGCACACCAACCACCTGTTCCTGCTGTCGGCCCTGGTCAGGAAATGCTTTCCGCATCTGCCCATGGTCACCACCTGCCATGGCACCGACCTGCGGCAATACGAAATGTGTCCCCATTTGAGGCGCTTCGTGCGGCGGTATTGCCGGCGTATCGACAAGGTCATCGCGCTGAGCGCCGATCAGAAGGCCAACATCCAACGGGTGTACGGCATCCCTGCGGATGCGGTTTCTGTGGTCGGCGGCGGCTACGATAACACCCTCTTTAGCCGCGGCCCCCGCCGGTCAACCGGAACAATTCAGCTGCTTTATGCCGGGAAGCTGAATCGCAGCAAGGGCGTCCCTTGGCTGTTGCGATCCCTCATGAAAATCACCGAGCTGGATTGGCATCTGCATATGGCGGGAAGCGGCAACGGGATCGAGCACGACAACTGCATCGAACTGGCCAGGCAACTGGGTGACCGGGTGACGCTGCACGGCCATGTCAGCCACGACCGGCTGTCCGAACTCATGAAACAGGCCCATGTGCAGGTCCTGCCTTCTTTTTTTGAGGGACTGCCCCTGGTGCTTTTCGAAGGCCTCGCCTCGGGATGCCGCGTCATTACCACAGAGCTGTCCGGCTTCCGCGAGATATTCGGCCGGGCAAAACAAGACACGGTCCGTCTGATTCCTTTGCCTCCTCTGGAAACCATTGACCGGCCGTATCCCAAAGACGAGAGGATGCTGATCGATACCTTGTCAGCCAGCCTCATCGATATGATCGCCACCGCAAAGCGCGCACCCGATTTCGACGATCGTCAGGCCGAGAAAATCGCCGCCGATTATACCTGGCCGCAGGTATTTGCACGCACTTTGTCAATTTACGATGAACTCGCTCAGCGTTCAATGGTACGGAATGACAGTCCTTGAATGGCATCTCGGCAGGGGATAAAGGTCACGATAGGATGTCAGGGCTTCAACGGGTCGTCCGCCTCATGCCCCTGCTTTATCATCGCAATGCCCTCCAAGATGCGCCGGTGGACCGTCTGAGAAATGGGAAAGGCCAAAGCGATGGCAAAGGCCAGGGCATTGCATACACTGGGTACCAGGGCATAGAGGACCTTTAGGGCGTGGATGACCTCTGGCGGTTGGGACTCGCCGGGTTCATATCCCGCCATACCCAAAAGGGTCAGACCAGCACCCACGCTGACGGCGGCGGCCAGCTTTTTGACCACTGACCAGATGCCGATGTACCAGCCCTCCTGACGACGACCGGTTAGAAATTCATCGTAATCGATCACGTCGGCCTGGATGGCCGACGGCAGAGCCAGCGTGGCTCCGAAACCCATGCCGGAAACGACCACCAGGATAGCGTACCCCCACTCGTCACCAGCTCCCAGAAAATAGACCCCGCTGAAGGCGCCGGTGTTGATTACCATGGAAGCCAGCCAGGCGTTTTTCTTACCGATTCGTTTAGAAATGGTTATCCACGCAGGCAGCAACGCGATGCCGGAGGCAAAGTAGAGCAGCAGGAAAAGATCGGCCCGGCTGGACTGAAGCACGTATTGGACATAATAGAGAATCAAGGCAGCCGGCAGATTGCTGCCCAAGGCGCCTATCGTGTAGGCGGTCAACAGGATCAGAAACGGCCGGTTTTGCAGGATGCCGCGCAGACTTCCGGAAGAATAGGCCGGGAACGAGTTTTCGCGGGTCTTTGGTTCGCGAATGCGAAACACGCACCACAGGCAGGTGCCGATCAACAGAGGCGCATAAAGTAGGGCCATCCAGAAAAATTTTTGGCGTTGGGACGCATCGGTGGATGCAGCCGGCTGGAGGGATTCAATCATCACAGGCAGGGCGGCCGCGAAGAGCGTGCCGGCAATGAGCAGCCCGTCCCGCACGGCAAACAGTGCGGTTCTCTCGGTATAGTCCCGGGTCAGTGCCGGTCCCAGGGCTTCGTAGGGCACCGTGATCACCGTCCAGAAGAGAAACACGACAACGATGGTCAGCGCAAACCAACTGACGGCCCCCGTATTACCTAGATCGGGGGGAACAAACAGCAGGAAGACTGCCACGGCCAGAAAGAAGCTGCCCCACAGGATAAAAGGCCGGCGGCGTCCCATGCGGGTGTGCACGCGGTCCGAAAGGATTCCCATCATCGGATCGGAGAACGCGTCGAATACCCGAACGGCCATGATGATACTCCCGACCCAGGCAATATTGACCCCGATGACGTCGGTGTAGAATTTTGGGATGTGCACATAGATGGGAATGCCGACCATTGCCAGGGCAAAGGCCGGTAAGCCATAGGAAAACTTGCTCCATAGGGGTAAATGGTCCTGGATGCGGGTGGCGTTCATGAGACCCCCAGAAGCTGATCTCTGAACGTTTCATCGATTGGGTTGGCGCCCAACCAGATGGAGAAGACCGCACGGGCGAAATCGTCTCCAGGGATGCTCCCTAAAAATTTGCCATTGAGAGAAAGTCGCGTTCCTTCTCCGGGCAGGTAGGTAAGTGCATACCGGTCCCCTGGTTGCACGTCACGGTATAGGGCGGTTAGGCGTTCAATGCGTGAATTCAGCTGCTCGGCCTCGGCTGCGTCCACGTTGTCCAAGATTTTCACGCGGGTGGCCTTGGCGAAGTCTTCGCTGGATATGGGATGATAATACTCCAGAACAAGGCATTTGGCGATCGGATTCAAGGCCTGTTCCGCAGGGGTGGATTTCGGCAGGTACAGGGCGCCGGCGTATGCCTTTACGAACATCATGACCTTGAGCAAACCGGCACCCTGAATAAAAAGCTGCTGGTCGTGCGTATCGACTGTGCGGGCAAAGCGAACGTTGTCCACTTGGATCGCGGCGGTGCCCGCCATCGGAGCTGCCAAACACAGCAGTGTCATCATCAACGTCGTGACCATTCTATTTTTCATCATCGTCGTTGCCCTCCGGTTACTCTATAGCTGGGAAGATCCATGTTGCAGTTCTTAAAATAGTTGCCCGAGTCGGTTTGACAAGCATGAATAGCGGCCAAAGATTGAGTTATTATTGGGATTAAAATGATAGGTTTGACCAACCAATTAAAGGAGGGACGGGTTAATGACAAAAAGCGTGTGGCACATCAACAAGACCATCGACTTGGACCTGCCTGCGGATCGGATCTTCGCATATTTGTGCCGGTGGGACACCGTTCAAGAGTGGGACCCAACGGTTTTCGCGGCACGTAAACTCACTATGGGAATGCCGGGTGTGGGCAGCCGCTTCGCGGTCATCCTGCGCATGGGATGGAAGCGGATCCCCATGATCTACAGCATCCGGGAGATGGACCCGCCGCGTTTGATCGTAATGGCCGGCCGGGGGGCCGGCTTTCGCGCTGTGGATCGGATCCGACTGGAGCCGCGGACGTTCGGTACCCGCCTGACCTACGCGGTCGAGATAACCTTCGACCAGCGCCATTCCCCATTGGCTGGCCGCATCGGGCGGGCGCTCTTCGATCATTATGCCAGCTGGACCATCCGACGGTTACAGGCGGTATTGAACGGATCCCCCCGATCCGTGCCGACGCTCACCCCCATGACCCGTTTGGCCGACCGGGCCATCCTGCCCGGCCTGCTCGGTTTTACATCCCTGGGCTACACCCTGGGAAAACATCGCCGGCAGGTGGCGTCCGCCCTGTACGCCGGGCGGACCATAGTGCTCACCGGCGGAACCTCCGGCATCGGCAGGGCGGCTGCCCGGGAACTGGTTTGCCGGGGCGCCCATGTCGTTGTTGTGGGACGCAATGCCGACAAGTTGAACGAACTGCGGTTGGAATTGAAAGATGTTGCCGCTGGCGGTTCGATCGAAACCGAGCGAGCCGACTTGAGCCTGCTGGCCGAGGTGCGGGACCTGGCCGCGCGCCTGCTGCGACGCCATAATTCTATCGACGTCCTGATCAACAATGCCGGCGCTCTGTTCAACCGCTACCAGCGAACCCGAGAGGGCATCGAACAGACCATGGCCACGGATCTGGTAAGCCCCTACCTGCTGACTCGCCTGTTGCTTCCGCTGCTGAAAGCCGCCGGCGACGCCCGGATCATTAACGTGGCCTCCGGGGGCATGTACACCCAGGGGATGCGCGCCGAAGGGCTTACTCCGCGCCCCTCCGATTACGATGGCCCCACGGCATACGCGCGGGCCAAGCGGGGCATGGTCATTCTTGCCGAGACGTGGGCCCGGAAGTGGGCTGCTTCGGGAATCAGCGTGCATGCCATGCATCCCGGTTGGGTCGACACCCCCGGCCTGGAGCGCTCCCTGCCGGCCTTTCACCGACAGCTGCGTCCCTGGCTGCGGACACCTGCGCAGGGCGCCGATACAATCGTCTGGCTTGCGGCTGCACCTGACGCCCATCGTGCATCCGGCCAGTTCTGGCTGGATCGAAAAATCCGTACGACCCATGTTTTTGGCCACACACGCAGTTCATCAAAAGACAATCTTGAACTGGTAAAGGCTTTGGATGAAGTGTCCGGTCTGGCTTAATCAGCCAGCCGACGATTGCCTTCCCGGGTTAGCACCAACTGCAAATCCCCCAGCACCCGTTCGCGGAATCCAGCTTCGCAGCTTCCCAGATAGTATGCCCATTTCCGAAGAAATACACGGTCAAAACCTAATTGGGTCACCTGGTCCTGGTTCTCTTTAAATCGACGCTGCCATTGGGCCAGTGTGGTGGCATAGTGGTTGCCAATGTTTTCCACGTGGTCGACCATCAGGCTGGAGTGACGGGTCATGGCGCGGGTCAGAACCGTCAATGAAGGCAACAGGCCTCCGGGAAAAATGTGCTTTTGAATCCAGTCATGCGTTTTTCGGTAGGTATCATAGCGCTGGTCGGGGATGGTGATGGTCTGGATGACAGCAATGCCATCGGAGGCCAGCAGGCGATCCAGCTGCCGGAAAAAGGTGCCATAGTAGGCATGCCCTACGGCTTCCAGCATCTCGATAGAGACGATTTTGTCAAAGTGTCCATTCATTTTGCGGTAATCACGAAAAAGGATGTGGATACGATCCTGTAGACCGGCTTGGCGAACCCGCTCCCGGGCGAGATGGTATTGGTCTTTGGAGATCGTAATGCCGGTGATCCGGCACCCGGTTCGTCGAACGGCTTCAATGGCAAACCCGCCCCATCCGCAGCCGATCTCAAGCAGATGATCCTCGGCGCGCAATCGTAGTTTATCAATGATGGTTCGGTACTTATTTTTCTGAGCCGCTTCCAGGTGCTCCCCCGGATGGCTATATATGGCACACGAATAGGCCATGGAGTCATCCAGGAAGGTCTGGAAAAAAGCATTGGACAGATCGTAGTGACGTCTGATGTTGCGGCGGCTCCCGCTCAGTGTATTGGCGCGCGACAAAAAACGCAATTTCTCCAGCGCCTTTATCAGTATCCCTTCTTTAAAATCGCCATCTTTGACGGATTGGCGGTTACGGATAAAAAAGCATAGAACCGAGGAGATATCCTCGGTATCCCATTCATCGAACATGAAGGCTTCACCCAGGCCGATATCCGATCCCAGCACCACCCTCGAAAAAAAACGGTAGTCGTTGATCGTCATGTGGGTCTGGTGTCCAAGGTCCTGTTCCCCGAACGCGACATGCGAACCATCCGGCAAGGTGATGCGCAACCGACCGCGGGTTGATCGGGTCAGGTGATCAAGGATTAATTTCATGCAGTAGCGCTGGATCGTTGTGGGTGGCAGCCTCCCAATGGTCATGGGGCTGCGGGGTACCGGCTTGCTGAAGAAGTCAACCCTGCGAATGAAAAACAGTTTAAACGCTTCCCGATAGATTCTGGAAATGGTTAAGTGAGGACTGATGGGGTGTCGGAGCACTGTTTTCATATGATTGTAAGGTGTCAGCGGCAAGGGATCTCCCTGCAGGTGGGCCCGCAGGATATGTTCTCCCTTGCGATGCAGGTCGATGCAGATGTCCAGTTTCTCTCGAATGTCGGCGAAAGTAAACTGGTAGGCCCCTTCCATATTGTTGAACGGCGATACGTGAAAGGCCTTGTCCGCTTGAAAACGGGCCGGAAAATCGCCGTCTGCCTGCAATTGGGTTGAGAGCGCATAGACATGCTTTTCACCAAACGTGTTGTTGACCTCCGTCACCGCAGCCAGCAAGCGACCGCTTGGTGAGAAACAGAAATAAAAACTCGCCGGATTGAAGACATAGCCCATCCATCTCGGGGATGTTACCAAAATGATCTGTTTTACATCGCCTGTCGATATATGTGCCGATAAATGCTCGAGCACTTTACGACGAATACTTACCGATTGCTGACCTAGATAGTCCCGATCGTATAGCGAAACGGGTCGCAGGCGGTTGTATCCGAACAAGGGAAAACGTTGATCCAAGATCTCTAACTCTGACAGATCCAAAGCGTACATATAGAGTTTGTAGACCAGCCGATGACTGACCGGTTGAAATCGTTCATGCGCTACGCTTCCGGTATACAGCTTAGAATTCATGCTGAACTCCCATGGCGGCAGCTGCCTGAACGCCGGACCGGGCCGCATCTTCATGGAAACCATATCCGAAATAGCTGCCGCAGAAGAAAGTGTTGCCCACGCCGTTCAGGTCGGGAAGCTCGGGCTGGGTCCTGAGGCTCTCGAAAGTAAAAACGGGATGCGTATAGGTCATCTGGGCAATGACCTTCTCTTCGGCGATTGGCCTGAAAGGATTCAAGGTGACCAGGTATTGATTCCTGGTTTTCAGCTGCTGGAGGCGATTCATATGGTAGGTCAGGGTTACGGGCGAACTGTTGTCAGAATGGATTCCACGGATAATATTCCACGAGGCCCAGGCATTGGGGTTGGAAGGCATCCATGCGAGGTCCGTATGCAGGTATATTTGATTGGTGCTGTATCGCCAGGTACCCAAAAGGCGTCGTTCGTCATCGGACGGGTCGGCCAGTAGCTGGCAGGCCTCATCCGCATGGGTGGCAATCACTACCCGGTCAAACGGTTGCGTCGAGCCGTCAGCATGTTTCAGGATGACGCCATCGGTATTGCGATGAATGGATACAATATCGGCTCGCGTATATACCTCGCCCTGGAATTGATCGAGAAACGCCTTGACATAGGTGTGGCTACCTCCTTCCACATAGTACCATTGCGGATGGCGGTGGATTGTCAACAACCCATGATTGTCAAAAAAGCGTGCGAAGGTGAGCATGGGAAACCGGCCCACATCCACGTCCGGTGCCGACCAGATGGCAGCCACCATGGGGAACAGGTACTGCTTTCTGAAGCGGTCCGAAAATCGAAACCGACGCAAAAACTGACCGAGGGAAATGCCTTCCAGCAAGTCTTTTTGCAATCTGCGCAGCGCCAGCCGATTGAACAGCAGAATTTCAGCCAGCATGGACCAGTAACCGGGGTCAAGGAGGTTGCGGCGCTGGGCGAAAAGGCTGTTGACGTTACTGGTGGCATACTGGAATCCGCTCTTCTCATGGTAATAGCCAAAAGACATGTCGCTTTTGCGGCTGGAAACACCCAGCTCACGGAATAACCGATTCAATATTGGATAGGTGCGATCATTGAAGACGATGAACCCGGTGTCCACCGGCGTACCGGCATCCGGACCGTCGGGTATCGTAATGGTGTGGGTATGACCGCCTATATAACCATTCTTCTCATAAAGCGAGACCTGATGATTTCGTTGAATCAGATAGGCCGCGGCGATACCAGCAACGCCGCCGCCGACAATTGCAATCCGCATTTGAGGTATCCTTTTAAAAATCATTAATTAAAAAAGCGATTTTCTAGACTGTTCTGTCGAGTATTCCCACTCATAGGCGGCCATTTAGAAAATAACAGATAGAAAGAAATCGTGCAACTATCGGGCATACGTCCCTTCGCTTCACCAAAGAAACGAAAACAGGTCTTCAAATCTGTTTGTAATTTACAGATCGTCGACATCTCTTGGACGAAAAAGCACCGTACAATGAAGACTCCTTATTCCAATGAAAAATTGTTCCACAACCAATCAAAGATCTCGTCAAATGAGTGGGAGAAGGTTTCAAAGGAGCGGACCGGAGAAATTTCTCCCATATCGGCAGGTGCGCCCTCAGGTATCAGGGGCTCTGGTGCGACCTTGGACTTGATATCTGGAGCCTTTCTTACCCGGAGATTCGCGAGCCGATCTTCATATGCTTTTCGCTTGATAGGGTTTCCTAAAATTGAATAAGCTTCTTGAATTTGCTTAAACGGCTCACCGCCTCCCCTGTAATGATCCGGGTGGAACGCTTTGGCCAAACGGCGATAGGCCGAATGGACCTCGTTTGGGGTTGCACTCGACGTAATCTCGAGGATAGCAAAATAGTTTTTTGCCATTAGAAACCTCCTATTATCTATCGTTTTGCAGTAAACTATCCAACCAGATTAACATTTCGAATCTGGGAAAACGGTGTCCCCAGTAGCCGATAATGACGCCGATTTGCCCTTGTTTGGAATAATCGCGTTTCAGGCGATACGTCCATCAACCGGTTGATACGCTCCCGGGTAGGGGGATGGGTACGCCAAAGCGCGTCATAAGCGCTGCCATGCCCCATCAAACTGAGCCTTCCCAACCAGCTGCGCCGATCCTGTTCGATCTTAAGCAGCGCAGAGGCCAGTCCCTGCGGATCTCCCGTGAGCGTAGCTGCCCCCAGGTCGGCATTGAGCTCCCGGGTACGTGAGAGGGCCAGCTGCAGCAGCATGGCCATTGAGGGAGCAAGAATCAGGAGTAGAATCCCGATCCAGGGGAAATAATGCCCAGACAGCAGGATCAGGGGAAGATTCAGGAATAGCAGCACCTGTCCAATCGTTGAAAGAATCGACGTCACCTGGTTGAATGTTGCTGATACGTTCATTATCCACAGATCGTTGTTTGTCAAATGGCTGATTTCATGAGCCATGACGGCGGCCAGCTCGCGGTTGTTCAACGACCGCAGCAGCCCGTCGCTTAGGGCGATCACGGCATCGCCGCGGGAGCCGGTGGTGAAAGCACTGAGATCCCGGGTCGGCAGATACACCAACGTGGGCACCACGGGCAAACCAGCCCTGCGGGTAAGTTCTCTCAAATTAGTATGCAGCGGCAAGGCCTGCCACGGTTCCAACGTTCTGGCTCCAAAGCGCCGCCGTATCCAGCGCGGCGTCAACCGTGGGGATAAGACCACGCTCATCGTCGTGGCAACCAATACCCAGACCATTCCCGTGGTGCCGGCAAAAAACCAGCCCATCAAACTGGAAAGCAGCAGCATACCCAATAGCAGGATGACGGTATGCAATCCATTCTTAAGCTTCTGGCCGGACCATCTATTGTTATCGACATATCCATTCAAGCGCATCACCTCCATGCAGCATCCATGTTTTCCATCAGCGTTTCGGTTGGTCCCGACTCAAGACATCCAGGGTGAACTCGGACACACGCTTTCCCTTGTCGACCCGTTTTTGCATGTCGTCAAGGGCCTTTCCGTATGTATCCATAACGCTGACGAGTGATTGGTAAAGCGCATCGTCTTCCCCCACCATTGCCTTGACATCGCCCATGAGCGCCTCTCCCTGATCGAAATGGATAGCGATTCGAGACAATGCCCCGGTACGCTGCTGCTGCCGTATACGCTCTTTTTCAAAAATTGGCAGCAGCCGTTGAATCGACCGCTCGATCAGGTCATTTCTCGAAGCCGCAAAGTGTTTGGCGACCGTATCCAGGGCGGCCAACGAACGCTGGCTGACGACAAATGTTTTTTGAATGCGTTGTTCCTTGGCTGAAATGTCAGGCGGCCGCGATTCCGCAATCGCGTGCAAGGCATCCTTGTCTTCCATGAGGTAATCGAAAAGCGATTTTTGTTTGATCCCTAATTGGGTGGCCAGAATACTCAACAGTTCGACAGCCGTCGGGTGCAACCGGAACGTGGCCCGCACCGATTTTTTTCCGAGCAGATCCGCGATTCGGGTGGATTGCAACGGCGCGTCGGTTTCATTCTCATTGATCAAATCGTTCATGTTTCACCTCATATATTACTATTTAGTTTTATTTTATTTAGTAACATTTAAATTAAGTATATTATCTCGTATTTCAAGATCTGAGTTTGGCTGAAAAACTGCCCATGAGTTGCCTGGGGTACGCCCATAAAGAAGGCGGCGTGGATGCCATTATAAAAGGTGCGTTCGGGAATACATTCAAAAGCGGAACCAATCATAAGGTTCTCCAATCAGAACATATCAGCCTTATCACCCATAACTTTGAGGCGTTGCTAAAAAATGAATTCGCTGTATTGACAGCCGAAAAATTTACATTACTATACATTTAAAAATTATTTAGTAATCCATTGGGGAGGGGGTGCACCATGAGTTTGAAAAAGTGGATACCCTGGAATTGGTTCAAAAAGGAAGAGGAGGATGCTGGCACGTCGGTACCGGTTCAGCGGTCCGTGACCGGCGAACAACTCCCGGCGCTCAGTGGATCGCTTGCTCGGTTTCACCAGGAGATCGATCGGATGTTTGATCAGGCCTTGCGTAACTTCGACCTGTCGCCGTTCGGCTTCAACCGTCCGCAGGGATTACGCATGAGCGACGGCATGCTAAGGCCGACCTCGGGTCTGGGTGCCACGGACAAAGCATACACCGTTTCTGTGGAGGTGCCCGGTGTTGATGAAAAAGATGTCAAAGTCGAGATTGCCAACGAAACGTTGACCATCCCAGGCGAGATGAAACAGGAAGTAGAGGAAAAAGACAAGAACTACTATCGCATAGAACGCAGCTACGGGTCGTATCAGCGAGTTTTGTCACTTCCTGAAGACGCCGACCAGGAAGGAGTTTCGGCAACCTTCAAGAATGGTGTCTTGACGGTCACTATGCCCAGAAAAGCGGCCTCGCAGGCCCATGTAAAACAGATCGAAATCCAAAGCGCCTAAACGTTATCGGGCAACCCAGCCATGGGTATGTTGCCCTGACAAGAAAAAAAACCAAAAAAAGGAGGATTAGCCATGTATGCAAGACCACTATTCAATTATCCGACAATGGGTTGGCGGCATCCGTTCGCCGAATTGGAGCGCATGTCCCGTCAAATGGATCGGTTGAGCCAAGGATTGATTGGCAGGCCAGATTTGGCCTGGCGCACCGCCAGAGTCTTTCCGGCCATTAACCTCACGGAAGATGCGAACAACTACTATGTTCGCGCTGAACTGCCTGGAATCAAAGCCGATGCGCTCGACATTCAGGCTGTCGGCAGGAACCTGACCATTTCGGGCGAGCGGACCATTGATTCCGAAGGGGAGAACATCCGGTATCACCGTCGTGAACGCGAAGCCGGCAAGTTCTCTCGGGTAATCAGTCTGCCCGGCGACATCAATACGGACAAGGTGGATGCCAAACTGGTCAATGGCTTGCTGACCGTAACGATTGCCAAAGCCGAAGCAGCCAAGCCCAAACAGATCAACATCAATTAATCCAAATCGGCTGAAAGGAGGGAGGAACCATGAGTGATTCAAAAGAGCTTCAGGTAAAAGACAAACAAGAGGTGACTGCTCCGGCCGAGCAAACTCGTCCCGGCGTGGTATTTACACCGGACGTGGATATCTTTGAGAATGACCACCAGATCACCCTGCTGGCTGACATGCCCGGTGTGGCTTCCGATGATATCACCATCGATCTGAATGACAGCGTGCTGACCATTTCGGGAGAAGTCAAGCCGTTTGAAGATAAGAGTGAATCAGACGTGCTGGTTGAGTTTGAAATCGGACGTTATTCCCGCCAGTTCACCCTTTCCGAGGTCATCGATCAGAGCAAGATCGAAGCCAAACACGTGGACGGGGTGCTGCGCTTGACCCTGCCCAAGGCGGAAAAGGCTATTCCCCGCCAGATTACCGTAGCAGCCGCTTAATAGATAGTGATGTGGAGACCCGGGCAAACCAGCATCGGGTCTCCCATAGATCGATGCAAAGGAAGGGATACATGGCTGATAGAAAAGCAAACATTCGACAAGTTCCTTTGATATTGGTCGTATTTTTATTTTGAATCGCTTGTTAGACCCTTAAAAAGTATCATACAGGGGATAGCCATAACATACATCACAATCTACCAAACTTTTGATACCTGCTATTACTAACATGTCTGGGAAATCATTGGCTGACCACAACATATAGTGGTTAGCCTTTTTGCCGTAAAAGTTGTCATAAGGTCGATCAACATTTATAAAATCAGGTTTTAAAATACTACAGATTATTCAAAAGGGCCTTCGAGCGAGTACGATTACAGATATATAAAATTCCATTCATCGTCTTTTTCAGTTTGCTATGCAGATTTGAAAAGCAAATCTTTATTGTTACCGGATACGAAATGCATTGATCTCCTGGCGTCAACCATACCTGTCAAATGTTGTGATATATTTGATTCGGATCGTCTGCCTGAAAATTCTTGTCGGTGCATATATGTACAGGTAATCTGGCATCGTTGAGGCGATAAAAAACTTGTGTTTTCAGCTATCTACAAATTTGTCAATTTTTCAACATAGCTAAATCGTATCTGCAAAGCCCCCCCCAGTGGCGATTTGGTATTGAAATCTGCAGCGGCCGCCTGAATAATTTTGTATGGGCGGAATAAAAATATCTGTACTTGGATTTGGATGGCAATTTTATATGACCTGCCCGTTTCGGGCATTAGTTCTATTGTGATACGATTCAATAATCTTTACCGGCAGTAAATTCCCGCAATTTGAAACACGGCACATATCACAACTTTTTTCATTTTGATCAATCGATGCTATTTTAGGTGGATCGGTGATCTGCTCAAGAAACGATTTGGTATTGGTATCTGCAATGAGGCTCTGAACGATTTCGGATGAATGGAGTGTTGCTATCTGTAATCAGGACTAACCTGAAATAATTTGGAGGAATTGCAGTTTTAAAGGCGATGTTAGGGGGCAAATAGATCTGGCCTGTTTTCTTGCAACCAAATATAAAAAACCATCATTTGGTTGCTAATATTACCCTCTAAAATTGAATAGTTTGTTATTGCACGTGTAACCATTGCAATTGCATGCTCTTGGCTATCTACGATGTCAATTTCATTCTCTGATTCTTCATTTGCGTGCTTTAAGCTATTCCGGAATCCATTGATTTCTTTATTCACGATTTTAAAATTGCGGCCACCAGAAATCCTTTCATCTAATAGCTTCAAATAATCAACCATGTTTTTTTTGGAATGACGAGTTAATAGTTTGCCAAGAATTTCCTCCCCTGCACCCGCTAAGGTCACAACTGATAAAAAGTCTTGTTCCGCCAAGAAAAGGTTAATCGCTGTTTCAATTTGTCTTTTTGCAATTTCTATCTTATGAATTTTCATAATACTGCCCTATCCCCCAAACCACGGGTCGCTGCTTTTTGTGCTCCCGCACTAAAAATTGTTGGCTGAAGATAAGAAACAATTTTATCCTTCTTTTTTTCTCAATTTTAGCCACCATAAATTATCGCTGATCCCTAATTCAGAGCATAACTTTTCTAAACTTTCCGCAAGAGGAACTGATACACTTTTAAACAACAACTTTGCTGTTACTCTACCAGATAATCCCAATTTTCTAGTTGCCTCTTGATACGAACTATCAGAAAATCGATGTGCAACTCCGGTCTTTGATCTAAGCATTTGTATATTTTGCAACGATTTTTTAATTTCATCAGCAATAATTGAATTCACATTGCATTTATTTTTCAGCCAATTAGAGGAAAGGACAATCGTGCCAAACTTTTTGCCATTTGAGTCTTCTTTAAGGTTGTCGGGAAGTTCGCGACGAAATAAATCAATGTTCAGATATTCGATAAACATTCTCGACAACACAGTTATTACTTCGTTGAATTCAGTGTGTTCTTCAAATAGCGGCTCACGCAAAACCTTTTCTGTAGCTATGTCAGGTCCTTTATATGGAGACCAAAGTAATTTTCCCAACGAATTAAACTTTTTGTTTATATGATATTTACAATCAATTAAACTGCTTTCAATACTTGGTTCTTTTGGAGGATCGCACATCATTTGAGAGTTCCAGAAATCCATCGCCATTCCACCTCTGGGTGAAACATTATGAGCACGCCAATGTACTATTTCGTCATAAGATAGGCCTGCCTTTGCCAAATCCCCAAGCCATACTATTATTAACCCTTCCTTGTTTCTACCGATGGGTATGCTCCACTGATTTAGAAAACCCACACCACCCATTCCTGGTGAATGAAACCCAACGCGATATCTGGATGGTTCATCATAATATCGTTTCAGCACTTTTGGATTGAAAAAAGTAGGATACAGGATATCGTGTGGATTTGGCTTTTGTTTTATCTCTCTGCCATCAATCCCCTTGCTCGTTATAAATACTGGGTAATCTTCTATGCTCTCGCTGTTTTTCCGAGGAACACCAACAGAACCTGCTCGTTCATAGGGTGTAATAATGTCTTTTGCTACAAGCCTTGAAAACCTATCAAGAGAACTATTATTTGAATTAACAACATCTAAGCGATAGCATCCCCATTTTTCTTGGTGAACCTTTCCGTCACCTTCATACTCAGAAACCTCATCGATAGTTTTCAACCAATGTCTTCTATGATCATGCTGCCTTATGAGAACCATACTTCGCGCAGCAAGGTAATCCTGCAAATAATCCGTTCGTACTTGGACTGGACCTTCTTTGGCAGGAGAAGGTATCATTCCAATCAATTCGCCACTATATGGGTCGACTAGGTTTCCGTCCCTGTCGTAACGAAGATCAAAATAGTTCTCGAATGTCGGCCAAAGCTTCCATTCAGCAGAGTAATTTCCAATTTCGTCTTTAAGAACCACAAAGACTCTCGCATCAGGACCACCCAATGACTCATGAAAAATAGCGCCTTCGTCGGCCTCTTCAGAATATGCCTTACCTTGGTCATATTGGACATCCCAGCCATCGTACTGAAACGTGTTTTTAAGATCAGTTTGATCGTACTTAGCAAGGTAAGCCAGTGTGGCTTTCATTTCAGAAAAAGGCTCTTTAGATGATCCTGTATAATCCTCAAGCTCAGCAACTATTGTCCAATCTGAATATTTACCTAAAATATCCTCAAGCCAGTCTTCAAAACGTGCCCATACTGGTGTTCCAACCTGTAAACTTTTCATAATACGTGATCACCTATTTGCATTTGAGCACAAAATTGTCATTTAAAAAAGTCAGCTATTATTGATAGTATAGAGACACAATTAGATTACCTCGCTTCCACAACCCTTGTCAAAAGTTGTGATAGACTGGATTATGTAATCTCTGTGGAAATTTTGTTCCTGTAAAAATTTGTACAGGTAATCTGGTCGATTTTGATGTTTAAAAAACCTGTATTTTCAAATATCTACAAAAATGTCAGTCTTTAGGGATTATTGGAGCGTATCACCACCGACGACCGATGGCGATTTGGTATTGCTATCTGTATCGATGCCTTGAATGATTTCGGATCTTCGGAATGTGGATATCTGTAATCAGGACTTACTGGTAACGGGCTCTTAAGTGGGCGCAGCTTTTTGCGCTCCGCTTCAAGAGCAAGGTTATGCATCAATAATTTTTAAAAAATAGTGGGCATCTGACAACTTTTCATAATGGTAATTGTCTTCATCCGAATTAGACTCTACATATTTGATAAATTTTTCTAATTCCGCTTTTAGTAGAATCGGTATGTTCTTTTTCAATTTGTCGATTAATGGCAATGGTGCGGAGTCCAAATGAAACTGTAAAATTGTCTTTGTCGGCAGGTCAATACTGCCAATATAGATATGATTTATGAGCTTGCATGCTGCTATCAGATATACCTCAAACAATGGATTCTCCTTTTCCGAAAGTCCAATACGCTTTCTAAAATATCCTCTAATTTTTTCAGCAATAAAATTCAGATATTCATAAATGATACGTAACTCTTTATCGTCTTGGGGATCGTCCTCTGGGAAATATATTGAACTGGCATAAAAGGATATATATATGCCCAACGCTCTTTCACCTTCAGCACCTAAAAAAAGTGATTCTTCAATAATAACGTTTTTCAACTCATCATAATGTTTAGCTTCGATTGGTTGCCATGGCACATCGTATTCTTGCTCAAGCGCTTTAATCGATTTTTGCAGTGATTTTATTACACGCTGAAAGCTGATTTTTTGACTATCATGAATAATTGACAATTGGTTGCGCTCAATTTCGAATTTGTGACGGATCTTGTCAAGTTCTTGTATATATTTGGATTTGTCTGATTCTAAAATTCTATTTGCCCATACTTTCCCTAACCAAGATGATAGCGCTAAAATAATGATTGACGCACCACCAGCAGAGCTTAATAACAAAAAAGCTATTTGATAAAAGTCTTCCATATTAAACGCCATAAAGTTTCAATTTTCAGCATAACGCGAGTTTCAGCCGCCGCCTACACGAATTTTGTGTTAAAGATTGTTTTGCCATGATTGACCAACTAGACACCTGCAAAAGCGCGATGGCGGTCGGTCTGTAAACTTTTGTTAGTCAATTTAATATCAAGAGGTTGTGTTAATTTCTATTGCATATTTGCCCTTGATTTGTTGAGCTTTGTAATATTTTATTTTATCCCCCTTAGATGTAAAGTGTTCCCCAACAATTTCTTTTATCAATTGGACATCTTCAGGACTTGTTTTCATGCCAAATATAATTGAATCTAAGTAATCTTTTCTGTATTTGACTTTTTGATTTCCATTTAAGGTATTGAAGTCTGTTGCAATCCTAATTTCTTCCTGAAATGACCAATCTTTGTGTTTTGTAAGCAAAAATCTTTCAAAATCTCTAATATTTCCAAGTTTTATTGGTGTAGGTAGTGAGATGTCATAAGTCACTTCATGAATTGGTAATATATAAGCTCCTTCCGATTTATCGTCACTAAAGTGGCTCTGCTCAAAGGCAAAATATGGTTTCTCATTATGATAGTGTGTTTTGAACTTTAAACAGATCCCTTTGTGTCCATCAGAATACTGGCTCCATAGAAGAATATGGTCATTTATTTTTGATAGAGACAAAACACCAACACGTTCCCTCGCAAACTTCACTCCCTCTCCAATATCATGCGCATCAGACCTGAAAGGCAAGTTGTCTATTTCATTACCTCCTAAGTCAAATGCAAAAAGGCAGTCAAATGGATCATCTAATTGCGAAGGGGTAGGGAAATAAAGATAGCTATTTTTTAAAGCATCAATTGTATTGCATGAAATAGGTTGAAACTTGTAAACGTATTCCATTTTATCGAGTTTTTTTATGACTAACGGGTGCTTCACGCGCGGCGGCTTTTTGCCGTCGCTGTGAAAGCATGGGTTAGGTTCCTTCTTCATATAGCTCAGCTCCTAATGCCCTAAAGAGCTCAGGAATAATTATTGAGGTCTTGCCAAATGAAACATGCATTTTATAGAATTTTACCAATGATTCTAGAAAATCCTTTCGGTGACAAGCAACAAACCTCTTAGATCTTTCTAAAATGGCCGCACCATATTCTATCGCAAATCCGGGTTCGATAATCTTTTCAATCTCAGCCCGATAACTAATTAGGAGGATATTGCCCGAAACTGGGAATATGAATTTCTTTAAACAGGTTAATGGATCGTGATCATTCTCACCTGAAGTAATAATGGGATTATCTCCCACTATGTACCAAGACTCGTTATCCCCTGTATATAGGAATTTCCAGGCAGCCACGTCATGCGCCCAAGAACTGCCATGGAAAAACGGTGCAAAAGGAATTGCAGTTCTTGCTGCTTTCTTCCAAGCTGGAGAGCTTCTAACCCTACAACGACACTTAGACTCCACAACCAAGTTCGCGCAACCGCCTTTTTCTATGCGACAGATAAGCGCGATGATTGCGGACCTGAATCCAAACGGTCTTTTCAAGTAAATATTCAAAAGTATGTCGTTTGATCGGCAAAATAACCTCGATTAGCGTTCTAAGCTGCGACAGAGTAATAGATGGTGCTTTTTTTTCCCATCCTGATTTTCAGGTGCCAGAGGAAAAAATGGGCCATCATGCATGTGAGTATATGATGATGCCATCCTGGAAATTTGCGTACCTCGTAATGGTCCATACCCAGTTCGGTTTTTGTTTCTTCGAAACATTGCTCAATTGCCCAGCGTAAACCGCTGAGCCAAACGAGCGTTTTCAGTCTCGTGCTTGAAGAGGCATTGCTGATAAAAAAACTGTATTGCGGAGCATCCCCCAGGGTTCTCCGGATTAGCAACCAAACGGTCTTCTGTGGAAGTCCTGCAGCAGACAGGATTATGCGACGACGCGTGAACTCATAGACGATGGGACCTTTCGTTCCTTCTGACACCTTTCGACGATACCAAAAATAGTCGTTTATATTTTTGGCCAACTCCTCAACGGTGAGTGGTTTGCTGTCCTGATCGACCAAGGTCGTTTTGGTTTTGGTTTTTCCGCCCCACTGATACGTTTTTTCCATAGTCATCGGCCGTTTAAGCCAGCATTGTGTATTTTTGGAGACCGACACCAAATAGGTTTTGTCTATAATAGAGTCCGCTATTTCAATAAACTCAGGGCTTTCCCCATATATCGAATCGGCCAGTATGTACTTGAACGGCAGTATGTCTTCTTCGGCAAGGTTGTTTAGCATCTCAGCGGCAAGCTGGGGCTTGGTTCTAAACACCGTCTCTTTCGGCAGTTTGCACTTTTTCCGACGGCCGGAATAATCGTCGTCGAACCACTTCTCGGGGATGAACAGTCGCTTATCAAGCAGTGTGTATCCGTATTCTGAAACGTAACCAGCAAAGACACCCACTTGGCAATTGTCGACTTTTCCTATTGTCCCACAGTATTGCCTCGATACGCCAATGGAGTCCTGTCCTTTTTTAAGGAAACCGCTTTCGTCGAAAATCAAGGCGCCGTCAGGGCTTCCGAGATCGCCATTTACCATACTACGAAACTTGACAGACATTTTTTCTTCGTCCCATGGTGCATCACTTACAAAACGCTGCATCGCCCTGACACTGCTATCTTCTATAGACAGAGCGATGGGTTCAATTGATTTACGCTCCAGTGGACTGAATTGCCCTGCCATGTACCTCAAAAAGTGCTCCCGTGATTCGCTGCGCTGAAAACAATCCGCGAACTGTTGATGAAATCCATTGAGTTCATTATTAAAATCTTTGATGTCATCCTTGCCAAGGTCAAACTTTGGAACCGAATAAAGATATTCGTCGGATCGTATGCTGGGTAACATAGTCTGCCTCCTTTTGCATGATTGTTTCGTAGTATGGCAGACTTTGAGCAAATTTTCAAATCAAATAGTTATAAGTGTCGTTGTAGGGCTAATTCGCTCTATGATTTCCTCAGATGCAACTCCCTCATCAGATTTCATTAATTTCAAATAGTAGTATTTTTTATCATTTCCGAAGAAGCGTCTTGATAGTTCTTCGGCTTGTGCAATATTGGCCGGTAATCTCCAATGCAGAAACGAAAGAAAAAGGAACAAGTTCATTTTATCTTGCAGATTGATGCTACTTTGATGATCGGTTGATCGTATTACGTCTAGCGAATCCCAAGATTGACCCTCCAATTCTGCATACAATTTCTCTATGAAATCGGAACTTGATCCGTCGTGAAGAGTGACTGTATTTAGCTTGTTCTCAAAAAAGGTTGAATCTGGGCTTGATTCGAATATGTTATCAGCTTTTTTGTCATATACATAGAACGATCCACCATCATTCACGAAGCCGCGCAGATATTTTCTTGGTAAATAGTGGTGTTTCTTACTTTGTTTCTGGCTCATATCAATCTCAGTGGACCTAACAGTGGTGATACGTGGAAAATTTTCCACATATCACGTTTATAGAATAGAAAATTTTCCACGTATTGGCATATTACGTGTGAAAAATGGAAAATGGCATCAAATATTTTCCACTTTTTGTTTTCAGGATATACTCATATCTAAAGCCACATCATGTCAACAAGATTTTTACCAGAAATCAACACATTATATAATTACATAATGATGGAAGTAGTTACCCTGACTATCGTTACTTGAACCGAGAACCAAAACTACAGATATATTGGCTTCGGTTTGGTCAACAGCAATTTAGATGTGGTACAGATACGTACAGGGTATCAAATCACTGTAAATATAGGGAATACAGATTTATTTCCAACTGAACACAATCTGTATATGAGGGGCGAAACCCTTATGCAGAGCTCACCCCTATTGAATTTTATGCATAAATATTATCGATCCACCTAATCGCCTCTTCATCGTTTATCGTTCCAAGGTACCTCTGGGTGGTCGAAAGATTTGAATGGCGGAGGATTAACTTGCTCACAATTTCGATGGGCACGCCTGAACGTGATGCAAAAGTCGCTGCATGCCGTCGTAAATCATGAGGTCTGAGATGAATGCCGACCAGCTTTCCCGCTTTCAACACGACCATACGTGCCGCTTCATAACATATAGGGAAAATGCGATCATCTGGTTTATCGCATTCTTGATGGGCATATTCACGAAGCCTGTCGGCAACCTTTTGAGGAATGAATACGATTTCGTGATCTTTACCGCTCTTGGGGGATTGGAGGATCAGTTTCTGATCCTGAAGGTCTTTCGATCTGAGTGCCAGCACCTCTCCGATCCGCATCCCGCCACGGGCCATCAATTCGAGCAATAAACGATTGCGGTTTTTGGTTGTTCGGAATATTATCTCGTCAATTGTTTCCTTTTCAATAATTTCCCATTGCGATATCATTTTTTGGCGGTAGATTTTGCGAATCATGGGGGTGTCACACGGATTCCCTGACTCGGGTTCAATATTTGTTCGTACGAAATTGAAAAAACAGGACAATTGGGAAAATCGAACATGTTTAGTGTTGGGCTTATTGCCATCGGTGAGGCGGTTCAAAAATGAAAGGACTTCATCTGGAGTAACTTGGCCGGTCTCCCTTTCACCGAATTCCAGACAAAACGGTTCAATGACGGCTTGATAGGATCGCAGTGTGTTTTTTTTTCGAATGGTTCTCGTGAAAATCGATCCAGATATTTGCGGCTTTTGATAGTTTCATGGTGGACCTCCTGTAAAATTAAGGATTTGAATGGCGGGTTGTGCCCGATGACCACCATTATATCCCGATGCGGAAAGGATGTTCAATAATCTGTAAAGGATATTGGATGGGGATATTGGTATGTAATCACAGCTTTTGCTTGCTCTGAGCCGACCACAATATCTTGGGGTTCCTCAAGATTTCCAATTGATATAGACATCGCAACATAATGGCAAGCTAACACAAGATACAGAGGTGCCCGTTTTCGTGAGATAGTCAGAACATACTTACCAGGCCATTCATAGGTAAATACCGGGTTTTGGTTTGTCGAATGCCTCTCGGTAAACTTGCTGCCGTAACTGAATTCTTTCGTTACTCAACTGTTGATACCTCCCCATTTGATCAAAGCCGGTTTTAAACTGACGTCGTGCGTTACCTTTACGGAGAGCGATAATTCTATAAGTAATTAAATTTTTTGAATTTTATTCCTTTACTTTCGTCTTGCGCCGAAGTATACATCGTTATGTAATTCACATTTTCTTTTATGTAGTATTCTCTATCGAAAAAGAGGCTTGACGTGGATCGATTCTTTCAAAAAACTGGATGGCTCATTCCGGCAATCGTGATTTTTGCGATTTGCGGATACGGCAATCTGGCACGAAGCCAACAGAAACCGGCAAATGTATTTGTCATTCCGATTTCAGGTGATGTCGAGCCGGGTATGGCGGCGTTTTTGAAAAGAGCGTTGAATGACGTACCCGATACTGAGAACATCGTTATCGTGATTGAAATGAATACCTTTGGCGGCCGGGTCGATTCAGCCCTGGAGATGGTCGACGCCCTGATCAATGTCAAAAATGCCAAGACCATTGCTTTTGTCACCGAAAAAGCCATATCCGCCGGTGCCCTGATTTCTCTGGCCTGCAATAAACTCGTGATGAAAAACAACACCACCATCGGCGATTGTGCGCCGATCACCTATTCCAATGAAGGCCCCAAAATGATGGGCGAGAAATTTCAATCGCCCCTCAGAGCCAAATTCCGTACCCTGGCCAGACGCAACGGCTACCCTGCTGTACTGGCCGAAGCCATGGTTACCGCCGATATGGAGGTGTATCGCGTCAAACTCGATGGCAAGCTGGTATTCATGGATGCCCAGGAATACCAAGATCTTGGAAAAGATCGGCAAGACAGTATCACATTCAAAAAAACCGTCGTCGCCAAGGGTGAGCTGTTGACCATGGATGACAGTGAAGCGCACGACCTCGGGTTTTCTTCCATGAGCGTCGCCGGGTTTGAAGAGATGCTCACACAATTGAAGCTAGCCGACCGACCCATCACGCGGATTCAAGAAAGCTGGTCCGAAAGTCTGGTCAGTCTCATCGGCAAGCTCAGCCCCATCTTGATGCTGATCGGTCTGGGTTCGCTCTATACGGAGATCAAGTCGCCGGGGTTTGGCGTGCCGGGAATTGTCGGTATTTTTTGCCTGTCGCTCGTTTTCTTTAATCAATACCTCGTCGGCCTGGCCGATTATACGGAACTGCTCATCGTTGCTACCGGTTTGGTCCTGATGGGGTTTGAACTATTTGTCTTGCCCGGGTTCGGCATTTCGGGTATCGCCGGGATCATATGTATTTCCGCGGGATTGCTGCTGAGTTTGCAGGACTTTGTCATTCCCGATCCTAATTTGCCGTGGCAGAAAGAAATCTTAATCAGCAATATGCTTAGCGTGTTGAGCGCGGTGTTGGGTTCTTTTCTTTTTGCCCTTTTTATCTTACGCTATGTCTTTCCAAGGCTTTCCAAAACGATTCAGGGTCCCTACCTGGCAACCACACTCGCCGATGCCCGGCTTGATTTGCCGGCGGCAACCACCCTGCAGGTAGAACAGACTGGAACCGCCATCACCCAGCTGCGACCGTCCGGAAAAGCAGACATTGATGGCGAACGTTATGATGTGGTCACCCAGGGAGATTTCGTGCCCAAGGGGTCCAAAATTCGCGTCGCAACAATCAAAGGGACCAAAATTGTGGTCGTTCGGATAGATACTGATGAATAATGCCCTGCACGTACCCGTTTTTCTGCAATTGGTCGGTATCCTTGTCATCATCGCAGAAATTATCCTTCCTTCCGGCGGAATCCTTTCAATCCTGGCCACCGGGCTTTTCGGATATTCACTCTACCTTGTTTTTACCAAAATATCCGCGTCAGCCGGCATGGCATTCATCATCGCCGATTTATTTATCGTCCCTATCCTGGTCTATTTCGGCATCAAATTTCTGGCCAAATCTCCCGTTACACTGCGCACGAAATTGTCGAAGGAAGACGGTGTGACCGTTCAGTCTCCGGACCAGAACGATTTTTTAGGGAGCTTAGGTCTCACGATCACCGATTTGCGACCGTCCGGTGTTGCCAGAATTAAAGATCAACGGCTGGATGTCGTAACCCGAGGCGAGTACCTTGAAAATCAGACCGAAATAATCGTTATCGCCGTGAGTGGCAACCAGATCGTCGTCAAACAAAAAGATTAATTTAGCAAAACCTTATAAGACTCGCAAAAGGAGTAAATCCATGGATACTAATTTTATCATTCTTATTGTTCTCGCAATCGCCGTAATGGTGGTGTTATTCTTCGTCGGTTCCGCTATCGCTCTTTGGGTGCAGGCTCTGGTTTCCGGCGCACGGGTCGGGTTGTTTAATATTGTTTTCATGCGTTTTCGCAAAGTGCCGCCAAACCTCATTGTAACTTCAAAAATTATGGCCGTAAAAGCCGGTCTCGATTTTTCCACCGATTCGCTCGAATCCCATTTTCTTGCCGGCGGCAATGTGTCACGGGTTGTCCAGGCCTTGATCGCGGCAGATAAAGCCAATATAGAACTCGACTTCAACCGTGCGGCGGCCATCGATCTTGCTGGCCGGGATGTGCTGGAAGCCGTGCAGATGAGCGTTAACCCCAAAGTCATTGAAACCCCATTGATTGCGGCCATGGCCAAAGACGGCATCCAGCTCAAAGCCCTCTCCCGGGTGACGGTTCGCGCCAATATCGAACGACTCGTGGGCGGGGCCGGCGAAGAAACCATCCTTGCCAGGGTCGGCGAAGGGATCGTCACCACCATTGGATCGGCGGAAACCCATAAAATGGTTCTTGAAAATCCCGATATGATTTCAAAACGAGTGCTGGAAAAAGGGTTGGATGCAGGCACAGCCTATGAAATCCTGTCCATCGATATTGCCGATGTGGATGTTGGCAAAAATATCGGTGCCGAACTGGAAACCGACCGCGCCGAGGCAGACAAGAAGATCGCCCAAGCCAAGGCTGAAGAACGACGCGCCATGGCCTTTGCCGTAGAGCAGGAAATGAAAGCGCGCGTAGAAGAAATGCGCGCAAAAGTCGTCGAAGCCGAAGCGCGCGTTCCGCTGGCCATGGCCCACGCCTTCGAACAAGGCCATCTCGGGGTGATGGATTACTACCGCATGAAAAACATAGAAGCGGATACCCAGATGAGAGATACCATTGGGTCCCCGGACGATAAGACTGAAAAGGACACTTAACCATGGATAATATAGTTACGCTGATCGTGATCTTTATCGCGTTATGGTCGATTTTCAGTAAAATTAAAGCCAAGCAAAAAACAAAACGGGGTGCCACATCACTAAGCGGCGGCTGGGTTAGCAAGCTCAACGCTTTTTTAACCGACCTAAAAAACAAAATTGAACAGCAGGCTAAAGAAAGTACCACCGGTGCTTCCGGATGGGATCAATTCTTGGACGACGGTGAGGAATATAGTTCTCAAGCCGATGTTGATGAAGCGGCCCTCGAGGACCTAATGTTCGAAGAAGCGGAAGCACCGCCGCGACCGGAAAATATGCCGCCCGCAGTGCCAGTCAGGGCCCAGGCCACCCGAGCGGATAAAACCCAATTCGTCCCCGGTGTCCCGCGACGCAAGGGACTTCACGCCGGCCAACCGCCGTGCACGTCCATAACCGTCAGCCGCGCCGAGCTGCGCAAAGCGGTGATCTGGTCGGAAATCCTCGGCCCCCCGGTGGCCCTGAGGGATCAACGCGGTGGCCGGAGATAGGAGAAGATAGAGGGACAGGTCACAACATTCATACTTTCAATGTTACCAATTTGACCTTATTACCAGCTAAATTTTCGAAATTTCCTGGTGCCTTCCATGCCGGCGAACCAAAAAATCAATATCCAGGTCACCCCAAGGTGGGGCGTCTCTTTTCGGATTATCGTTCGGTGGTGCGCGCATATTATTCTAAAAAAAGGAGAACGGCCGTAATGATCCGGTTTCCAAAAGGGAATAGAACAAGCAAATAGCCATGACGAATCTGTATTGAGATCCCAGTGCAGCTACCTGCTATTACTAACATGTCTGGGAAATCATTGGCTGACCACAACATATAGTGGTTAGCCTTTTTGCCGTAAAAGTTGTCATAAGGTCGATTAATCTGTATGAAATCATCGATTTAGAATTTTCAGATTATCGAAAATTTTCGTTGAGGAGATACGAGTACAGATACATCAAATTCCCACCACTTTATTTTTCGTTCCACTCTACAGATAAAAAAGTCGTATCTGTAATTGGCTCTGAGGTCAGATATATGGCTGATAATCACACGCTTGCTGTGGGTGCATATACGTACAGTTATGTTGCCATCCAACCTATCCTGTTGAAAATTTAGAAAATACACAAGATTACGGTGCAAGCTATGCTTTTCGTAACCATATCAACCTCATAGCGACGTTCAGCGCTCCCATTCCATACGAGTTGGCAACATAATAAATGTTCCCGGAAGGCACCTTTTTGTATCCGGCAAACAGGTTGCCGCCGGGGTCAGAGACTATCCAGCCATGTCATAATGTCGTCTTCCTCTTCTTTGTCGATCAACGCCTCTATCTCCGCATTGCGGCTCAATGCGGCCTGGGTGTATTCAGTAAACCGCTGCTGGATTTTTCTTCGGCGCGGTAGATCAAGTTGCAGATAAACCGTTGTGGATTGGACATCTTCGTGTCCCAAATGATTTTTAATGTCGGTTACCGAGCAACCCGCTGCCAGCATGCTGATGGCACAGGAATGACGAAAACTATGAACCGGATTGAGTACTTCCATCCGTTTTTCCGATAATGCCAACTGCAGGTATTTCCGGCAAAGCCGATAGATGCCATGGCGTGTCAATGCCTTGCCGTGCTGGCTGATGAACAGCCGTTTTGCGCAACCGGGTTTTGGCGTGCGGCGGTGTTTAAGCACATATGCCTTGATCATTTTAACCGTTGATGGTGATAAATTGATTTGGCGGAAGCGATTACCTTTACCCAAAATAGTGAGCGTTCCCTTTCCGGAGTCGAAATAATCGACATTTAATCGTGCAACCTCGCTGGCACGGGCGCCGGACTCGAACAACAAGTGCAAAATGGTGTAGTCCCGAAAGCCCACCGCCGTGTTGATATTCACCGCGTGGAGGACTTGGTTGATCTCCTCCGGGTATAAAAAACGGGTCTATCCGAAATTCCCAAAGGCTTTAATACACAGAAAGTATAGGACAAACAAAAAAATAATAAAACTGGTTGATAGGGCTTAGCCGATGCCTGTTTGTAAGGCAAAGGGCGTAGCCCTGCATTACAAACAGGCATCGGAACCTAACACAACTTCCAATTCATGAGGGGTTTATCGTCATAGGTTTCATCCTTAAATAAAGATTCTTGATGGATCTTTTTAGAAAAGGAGTGAAACCCATGACTGTGAATAAATTTATCAGAAACCTACTGAACTTGAAAGAACTGGTTGTAACCCATTTTGAATTGGATATTCGAAACCGGGCTTTGAATCTATGGGTTAAACCATATAAAAATGGTTGCCGTTGCCCGGAATGTAATCGGCGCTGCCGCATCGTTAATGAAACCAAGATATACCGACGATGGCAAGATTTACCAATTTACGGATGTATCGTTATGCTTTGGTATTGTCCGAAAGAAATCTTATGCCGAACTCACGGCCGGGTGCAGGAAAATATTCCGTGGGCATACGCCTATGGTAGAGTCACCTACCGGTTTGAACACGCCATGCTGATCTATTGTCAGATCATGACGCAAAAGGCCGCTGCCAAGATTTTGAATATTCCGGCGTCAACGCTTTCAGACATGCTTCATCGCACGATTACCCGTATACGCGAAGGCCATCGCATTCGAGGGCTCAAGACCATCGGCATCGACGAGATTTCCTATTGTAAGGGCCGTAAATACGCCACATTAGTTTACGATTTGGACCGTTCCTGTGTCGTTTGGATCGGAAAGGGAAAGGGCCGTGAAACAATCGATGCGTTCTTTACCGAAATGCTCAGCGATTACCAAAAAAAGCAAATCAAATGGGCGACATGCGATATGAGCCAAGCCTATATCGGGGCCATTGAAACCCATTGTCCGAATGCCAAACTGGTTCTGGATCGATTTCATATCGTTAAAAAGCTCAATGAAGCCGTTGACGAAGTTCGAAAAGAGCAATGGCGTGAAGCCTCTGTTGATGAACGTAAAGCCTTAAAAGGGCTAAGGGACCGCCTATAAATAACTTCATAAATGTAGGTGACAAACTAACATTATAAATTTATCCAAATATATATTCAAAACAGCATAAGCAACAATAAGTCATTATATTTTAGTATATTATAAAATTCTAATTGTTTGACGCTCTTTGTTTTAAATGTTATAGTGTCAACTATACAACAATTTAAAGTTGACACTATAACATTATGAATATTCAAAAATATCAATCAAAAGACTTGGAGCAGTTTCTAATACGACAAAAAATCAGCACGTTAAAAGAGATTAAAGCAGTGCTCGGCACTGATGTCGATATGACGGCTTTTAGAAAGCTCAAACAATTGTCGTACCGATCAAGTTACTCACATGGAGGCAGATACTACACCCTGGACAAAGTCGCCAAGTTCGACGACAACGGCCTATGGTGTCACTTATCTGTCTGTTTTTCGCAGCATGGCAACCTGCTTTCAACCCTTGAGCACTTGATAGCAGGATCCGAAGCAGGTTTTTTTGCCAATGAACTTGAAGCGCTGTTGGCCGTTAGTGTCAAAGAATCGCTTTTACGTCTGACAAAAAAAGGCAAAATTGACAGGCAAAAAGTCTCCGGCTTTTACCTGTACTGCACAGCCGATGCTTCTATGCGCAGGCAACAATTGCTGGCTCGTCGGGTAAAGCTTTCGGATACCGAAGACTTCTCGGACGAACTCAAAGCAGCGATTATCTTGTTCGTCAGCATTCTTGATGAACAGCAGCGGCGACTTTTTGCCGGGCTTGAATCGTTAAAACTTGGCCATGGGGGTGATCTACGCATTGCGGATCTGCTGGGTTTGCATCCCCAAACCGTCGCCAAGGGCCGTCGGGAGCTCATTGATAAAGACATTGTTGTCGATCGCACCCGCAAGAAAGGGGCAGGTAGAAAACCGGTGGAAAAAAAACACCGGAAGTGATCAAGGAGATCAGAAATATTTTGGAATACGATACCGCCGGAGATCCGATGACGGGAAGAAAATGGACCCGTCAAACCCCGGCAAAGATAGCTCGCTTGCTTGAAAGACGTCTCGGTATCCGCGTGTCAGCGGCAACCGTCCGGCGACTATTAGGCGAACTCGATTATTCATTGAAGGCCAACAACAAAGCCCTATCGGCCGGATCGCATCCAGACAGAGACAAGCAGTTCGACATTATCAAGTGCCTTCGGGAAAACTTCAGCGCGACAAAAGATCCGATCATCAGTGTGGACACGAAAAAGAAGGAATTGATCGGCTTGTTCAAAAATAATGGTCGCGTGTGGTGCGGCGAAGCCACCAAGGTCAAAGATCACGACTTCCGATCCGAGGCATTGGGGATAGCAGCCCCCTATGGCATATATGACGTCGGGCTCAACAAAGGTATTGTGGTGATCGGAAAGTCGGCAGATACACCTGAATTTGCGGTAAACGCCATCAACACTTGGTGGCAAAGTTATGGCAAGCATCATTATCCAAGGGCCAAACGCGTTCTAATTTTAGCCGACAGCGGCGGAAGCAATGGAGCCAGGCCACGTGCATTTAAAAAGTTTCTTCAGCACCGGCTTGCCGACGGGCATGGTCTTGAAATTTCAGTTTCGCACTATCCGGCAGGAGCAAGCAAATGGAACCCGGTGGAGCATCGAATGTTTAGCGAAATCAGCAAAAATTGGGCCGGCACACCTTTAGAAAGCTTTGATATCATGCTCAATTTTATTAATGATACCGATACTGAAACAGGGCTTCAAATCCAGGCATATTTTGACGAGCGAGAATATGCCAAAGGGATAAAAGTCTCAGACAAGGAATTCAAAAGCCTAAATATTTCAAAGAACAAGGAATTGGGCAATTGGAATTATACGATCAAGCCCTCAAATCCATCGGCGAAGCATGAGTCAAGAGATAAGAAGAACTTTTAAAATGTGAACTTATTTTTGACTGAACCCTAAGATGGCTTCTTTTTCGACATTCATCAACCCGTTCAAAACAACAAACCCGTCTTTTGAATCAGTTGCGAAAAGGAAACAGACGGATTCATCGAGCATGGATTTTAAAAGATGAATTCGAACAATTTTGGGATTACAAGAAAACCTGGGCAGCGGAACGATTTCTGAAACGATGGATGACCACGGCGCTAAAAAGTCGACTTGAACCCATCAGGAATTTTGTAAAAACATTAAGAAACAATTACCATCGGATCATTCCTTTTATCGAAAGTCGGATAACCAATGCCATCGCTGAAGGATTAAACAGAATCGTCAAAATCATAAAAAATCGTGCAAGTGGATTTCGGACTTTGGAAGCATTTATGGATATGATCTTTCTCTCAGTCGGCGACCTCGATATCCCTGAACAGATTCCTACGGGATTTCGCACACTTTAAAGTGCTATTAAACGCTTGCATCTACTGAGCTTAAATAATCTTTACTCTTTGGGAATTTCGAATATAGCCTTTTTTTTCCATTTATTAACACTTTTTCTATGGTTGATCCTCCCTATTGGAGTCAATCTATACTTTCTGTTTATTTCACGAATACAATCCCTGCAATAAATTCTTTTACCATCCTTTCGGCTTGAATCTTTTGCGAATTTACCTATCTTCCTTTTACGCCCACATCTCTTACAAATCTTCTTCACTATTCTATTTTTATATCCTCTTATTTTTAAATTATATTATTCTCTTATTATTTATAGAAATATTCTTACTTTCAAGCATTTAAAATATCAAATACTACTACTTAAACACGAATTTTATTAGCTCAAATTAGCGCACTCTATTTTTGTAAAAAGTAAAATTTAGAATTTTTTAGTTAAATATTGGCGAGATGAATAATTTGGTTTTATATATAAAATATATAAAAAATTGATTTAGTTAGATCTTACATTTCGCATGGCCGGAGAATATTTGTCCAATTTATTTTGGGCCTTGTTTTCCAATCGATCAAGTTGTCTTAAATTGCCACCAACCATCCTTAAGGCATTTGTACACCGTTTCGGGTATTTCCAATAATCGGTTGATCTGTTCATGCATGGCGCTGATTCCTTGAACCATCGATTGTATACACGTTCCATCCCGGATTATCTGCGAGAAGTGGACATTGCGATAGAAGTAACGTATATTGTTCCAAGTCGGCTTTTTTGTATTCATCCCTTGGGGTAATATGGGCAACTTGTCTATCTCCTCGGCTGCCATATTCATCCTTATCTTTCGCTCGATAAGGGATACAATCATCAAGGCGATGAAGTATAAAAAGAGCATGGCTTCGATACGGTGCTCCTTTTTAATAAAAACAGGTGCTACTTCCAGTATCGATTTTTTAGTATACATCCGTTTTTCAAGGAACGGCTGGTTTTTATACTTTCGTAATACCTCACTGGCTTCAAGCTGCGTATTGGTAATCAAGGGAAAAATACCATCGGTTCGCGATGCTTCGGCCAAAGATTGTTCGTTTAGCTTCCATTCAATGTGGTGGGTGAATTCCCACTTGTTTTTGTAAACGCTTTTCAACGACGGTCTGCCGGGAGATACTTTTACCTTGATTTGTTTGCGATCGGTTACTATCTGGACATATACAAACTCTTTAACATCTTTGACAATCTTATCGATCGCAGCCTTGATTTCCTTTTTGGTTTTCAAGTGATACGCATTGAGTTTAGGTGAAAGGCCTTCTAACTGCTCAATAGCCTTATCGATCTTTTTCTGTCTTCTGTCTTCATCCTCTTTTTGTTTGGAACTGCTGTGAACAAAAATGACCCGAAAGCCTTCCGGGGCCAGTTCGGTCTCATAGGTCCGGTAAACGTTAAACTCGCCTTTCTTCCGTGAGTTTTCAACACTAAAAGCATCTTCCCAAGGCACTTCGTTTTTTTTAAGATATTTGATGAACCGTATGTATTCCTTGAGATTCTTCGGAACGATGGTGATAAACAACCCGCCTTCATCAGCGATGTGCCTTAGATTTTTTTCGGTTTTCAACTTGCAGTCGGCGATGTAAATGAAATCCTCTTTACCCAACAATGTGCGCAGGCCGTTCCAGTTGGGGATATGGGTCACATCGTCGGTGGTATTGCCGTCAAATAGCTGATAGCTGAGTGGAACATGTCCGTCAGCCGTGATATTCAAACCAAATACGACCTGCTTGCAGTCAGGCCGAAAATCCTTGTTGTGTCCGTGCTGGGAGCATTACCCGTTTCTCACGAATTGTTTGAAATAAGGCGAAAATTGAGTCCTTTTCTATCAGCTAGGTTCGGTGTAATATTTCTCTTTCTGTTTTCCATTATCCGATCAAATGTCCCGTTGTATTTTGCACAGCGAAGTTTCAAAATATTGTTTGCGTTAGTTGGGCACCACCAAGCGCCAGATCGTTTGAGACGGACATTCGAGATAAATTTATTCGAACTTTCTATGCCGCCGCTTCCAATCTGGAAACCACCACGCTTTAATGCGCCATAATTGATCATGTGCTTTCGCTCGCCGAGATACCGCACAGTTTTATCGATTTGTTCCTTGGCATCATCCGATTGGGGCTTCATCCGTTTGATACCGGCAATAACTTGATCGGCATTATTCATGAATAGTCGTGAAAAGGTCGCCTCAACCCACTCCCGTGCTTTTTGACTGTTTTTTCCGTATTGAGCATTGGCCAAATCGTGCAGGTACTCGCTGCAATGATAAAAATCCAAAACCTTTTTGGCATCTGGATAGAGCTCTTGTGCCCGATTCCAGATCCAGGGCGCGCCATCTCCGATGACGCATATCCGGACTTTGTCTTCAGGAATCAACCCTGCTTGTTTGATTTGGGTAAGATCGTCAGCCAACTCTTTATCGCTTTTGATTTGGTGCCAACTAATCAAATGAACAATCTGGTTGTCATCTAACAGATAGATGCGAAAGCCTTTGACCTCCTTATATTCGCCCTTGCCCCTTTTCCCTTTCCGAGGACTGGGTTCAGGACGTGTTGGCGCGTGGGCGCCATCGATACCAATCATGAGCACCGGACGACGAAATCGATCGGCGGACAGTTTTTCAATTCTTTGATGAATTTCTGTTTTATCGGGACAAACATCAAGCAATTGAATATCATCTGCAATCTCGTTGACCACATCGTGGACATGGTGGTTGCTGAATTGAATGCCCGCACATCGTTCAAGGGCTTCGCTTGCGGTTTCATAGGGCATCTCTGCAGCTAACCACGCTTCCAACTCCTGGATATCGGATTGTGCCTTCCTCTGGGAAAGCCCCAATGCGTCATCCAAAGGATAAAAGCCAAACGAACAGGAGCGACAATAAAAATATGGCCGGTAAAGCGTAACAGACCCAATGGCCGTATCGATTTCTCGCCGGACCTTTTCAGGTTTGGCTTTTATGACACGACCGCAAAGTGGGCATTCACAATGGGTTTGTTCCAGCAAATGGCCAAATTCAGAGCACTTGATTTCCTACAAAAGCATTGACGAGTTAAAAACTAAATTTTAGCTGGCATTTCATGCGCTTATTATTCCAAGTAAAAAAGAATGTTCATTTTTCTTCAGGAATATAATAATGATACCTTTCTGATAATTAGAGCTTTAAATTTTACTGCACTGTAGTTAAAGCAATAAGGAAGGTGTCATGCCCCAATTAATTCTTCCGCTGATACCAGAAGGCGTCACACAAATCAGCGATCTGGTGTCCGTTTATCGAAGCAAGGATCGATGGACTTACTTTATGGGGTTAACTCCGATCTATTCGCATGCTGCTGATGACCACCGGCTGTTCAGGATGGTTACATCGATGATGATCAACGCTGGAACGTGCCGTCACAAGGATATTATTGAGACCTTCGGTGTTTCCAAAAGCAACGTCAACCGGGCACTGAAAAAACTGCGAGAAGGAGGCCCAGAGGCTTTCTTTCAAAGAAAGCCAGGTGGCCGTAAAGGCCATATCCTGACACCGAAGATGCTCGAGCAAGCCCAGGCCCTTTTGGATCATGGCGTCACGCGTCACGATGCCGCTCAGCAATTAGGTGTTAAGCTCGATACCTTCCGCAAGGCCATCAACGACGGACGCTTGCACGAGCGCCAATCTGTCGAACTACCCACACCCAAGGCGGGCACGGATAAATCATCGCGCAGCGCGGTGGATGCGGCCGCGGCCAAGGGCATGGGTACGGCCTGCACGCGAGTTTTGGATCGGGCTTTGGCCTCAATGGGTCAAGGTGAAGCGCAAGTGCGGTTCGAGCCCTGCTTGGATGTCCCCAAAGCAGGGATTTTGTGTGCCGTGCCAGCGCTTTTGGCCAACGGTATTTTGGAAGGCGCTGAAACGCTTTTGGGAAAGATCCGCGGGTATTACACCATTTTCCAGATCTTGCTGGTGCTGGCCTTCATGACGCTTTGCCGGATCAAGAGCGTTGAACGCTTGCGCGAGAATCCGCCGGGTGAATTCGGTAAGCTTTTGGGTCTGGATCGCGTTCCGGAAGCACGGTGCCTGCGAAAAAAAATGGATACGTTGAGTGAGGCTAATGCGGCCGAGATATGGGCCGCGCATCTTAGCAAGCACTGGATGCAGGCCCAGCCCGATGCGGCCGGCACCCTTTACGTCGATGGCCATGTTCGCGTTTATCACGGCAAGCTGACCAAACTACCGCGGCGCTATGTCACCCGGCAGCGGCTGTGTTTGCGAGGCACGACCGATTATTGGGTCAACGATGCCATCGGCCGGCCTTTTTTCCTGATCGAAAAGCCAATCGATCCCGGACTTATCCAAGTCCTCGAGCACGACATCGTGCCACGGCTGCTCGACGAGGTTCCCAATCAGCCTGATGAAAAGGCGTTGGCAGCCAACGCCCATCTTTGTCGCTTCGTTTTGGTTTTCGACCGGGAGGGCTACAGCCCGGACTTTTTTGCCCGGATGTGGCGCACGCATCGGATTGCCTGCATCACCTATCATAAGCACCCGGCCGAACCGTGGCCGGAGAGTTGGTTTGAGGAAAAAACCGTGATCATGCCCGGCGGCGAGACGGTCACCATGCGTGTGGCCGAAATAGGCAGTTTGCTGGGCTCGGGCAAGAACGCGTTTTGGGTGCGAGAGGTTCGCAAGCTGACCGATTCGGGTCATCAAACCAGTCTGATCAGCACTGCCTACGATCTGCCGCATACCCAGCTGGCGGTACGCATGTTTACCCGGTGGTGTCAGGAAAACTTCTTTCGCTATATGAAGCAACACTTTGAAATTGATATGCTTTGTGAATATGGCGTCGTTGAGATTCCTGACACCGAAAAAGTGGTCAACCCCAGCTGGCGGGAACTGAACCGTAGACGTAATCAGGTACAAAGCCGGCTGCGCTACCGCCGATCACGCTTTAGCGAAATGACCATGCACCCGGAAAGCGAAACCAATCCGAAGAAATACCAAAAATGGCTGAAGCGAAAAAGCGAGCTACTGGAAGATATCGACCAGCATGAACATCAGCTGGTAACGTTGAAAGAACAGTTGAAACAGACGCCAAAACACATCACCTGGGGGGAACTTGAGGAAAAGGACAAGTTCAATCGTCTGCTACCGGGTCGCAAGCGACTGATGGACACCGTGCGCATGATCGCCTATCGGGCGGAGACGGCCATGGCGGCAATGTTGCTCGGTCCAACGGTGGATATGTCCGATGCCAGGCGGCTGTTGCAAGGGCTGTTCGTCACCGATGCCGACCTATTGCCCGATATGGAAAACAATCGTTTGCTTGTTCGGATTCACAATGCTTCGACGCCGGCGGACAATCGATCGATCGCCTCACTTTTAGACGAACTCAACAAGGCTGAGATAGAATATCCCGGAAGTAATTTACGTCTCACCTATGAGTTAGTAAATAGTGATGTTTGAAACCACGCTGGTGTCGTTTTATTTTTCACAGAGGTAAGGTGCTCTGAAATTGTTTCTCGATGAGCGCCAACGCCGCTTGCCCCATGATTTTCGAACGATTTTGGAAAAGACTTTTTGATATATCTGTTATCGAGTCCATGGGGTGATCCTTTTCGATTTCATCCAACCAATCACTGGCAAATGATAGGAACGATGATTTCCAGTTTTCGGCATTGATAGCTTCTGTTTTTATAGCAGCTAGCATGGGAGCTTCCTTAGAAAAAGGTTACACTTCCCATAAAGGCATACTATGAATCTCCAAGACTGTCCAGTTATTTATGAATTTTTCTAACCTGTTATATCAGATTCACCGGATTGGTAGAAACAGGTAATGCTCCCGTCCGTGCTTGAGTTTTACTGCCTGCGGATCGGGAGTATTGTATTTGCCGATGAAGGTCACCGAGGTGCTGTCATTGTGGATCTCTTCTGTAAGCAGTCGGTGAACTGAAATGGCGTTACAAGAAGCCTCCGTCATTAGCGAATGGCGGTCGGCACGAAAAAGCGCCGTCAGTGCTCTGGCAAGGCGGTCGTCGTTGAAAAAGCCTGGCTCGACAGGCTCTGTAACCAGCCCATCGGAATATTGACGTAACCATTCCTGAACCTTGTATAAGGGCTTGTTGTCACATATGATGTTCGCGACTAAAATACACAGACTCTGCGCATGTTCCGTTAGACTGCTGGTGGCATCCGGAACGTACTTTAAAAAAAGATTGAATAGGTCGAGCTTGTCCATAAAATATTTGACCATTGGAAATACATCAACTTGTTTGAATCGGGTATCAAATTGCTCCATTAACGCCTCCGTGTCGCGATTATGAGGCGTTTGGATATAGATGCAGGATTCGTCTTGCCAGCCTCATACATTATGTACATAACATTTGAGACTGTAATTGTCCAGTGTTAAATTATTATATTAAATCAATAAGTTAAAACATCAAGAAATACTGTTCACTCGTGCGAAATGTAAGTTAAATGTAAGTTGAACTAAGCGCTTCGCGCAGAGAATCCACCACCTAATCCAACTGACGGAGTCTATTCGTTCTTTTGATCGCCCTCAAAAGGGTTTGGTATACTTCTAATTTTAATCACCACATTAAAAAGGAGGTACACCATGAAACCCTTAAGAGAGCGAATGACGGAAGACCTGCAGCTTAAAGGCTATAGCGAAAGCACTCAGAAATTGTATGTCAGCGCTGTTCGTCAGCTATGCGAACACGTCAACAAACCGCCAGGAAAAATAACCGAAGATGATCTGAGGGATTATTTCCTATACGGTAAGAACGTTAAAAGATGGTCTCGTAGCACCAGCACCGTTGCATTGTGCGGTATCAAATTCTTTTTCGACCATACCATCAAACGTCCTTGGCCAACATTATTGTTTATTCGCCCCGGGCGCAACAAACGTTTGCCGGTTGTCCTCAGCCGCGATGAAGTCCATCGGCTATTACACAATATCCGCCTGCTTCGATATCGGGTTTGTCTGAGCACCATATATTCCTGCGGATTACGCCTGTCCGAAGGAATCCACCTGAAGGTGGAGGATATCGATAGTGATCGTGGTTTCCTCAGCATTCGCCAATCCAAGGGCAACAAAGACCGTAATGTGCCGTTGCCTGAAAAGACATTACAGTTGCTTCGCCAGCAATGGTTGGAACATAAAAACGAAACCTGGATTTTTCCATCCGTCGTTCACGGTAAAAGCGATGCCGAAAAATCGATCAGCAAAAGCAGTGTTCAGACTGCATTTCGAAAAGCGCTGAAAGCTTCCGGTATCCACAAAAAAGCGTCTGTGCATACGCTTCGGCATTCGTGGGCGACTCATCTTCTGGAAGCAGGCGTCAATTTAAGATTGATCCAGGTCTGGCTGGGGCACAGCACGCCGAGCACCACCAGTATTTATACGCATTTGACCAAAGCGGCACAGACAGCAGCCGTAAAATCCATCAATACGTTAATGGCTGATCTGTAGTTTGCCGTGGTCGAAATGGCGGATATATTCCGCCGTTTCGGACCGGATTACATAGACCGCTTCGGTTCACGGATGCTGCCCAGTCACCATCGGGCAATCGAGGATATTGCCGCGTGTCGCACACAGCAAATGGGCGGTCATCTGTATCGTTGTGAAAACGAAGCATGCGAACAACTGGTTTACGAATACCATTCATGCGGAAACCGAAGCTGTCCCAAATGTGGCCAGGACAAAACCCAAAAGTGGCTTGAAACACAACAGGATCGATTGTTGCCGACCCACTATTTTCTGGTGACCTTTACGTTGCCGTCCGAACTGAGGCCGGTTGCCCGATCCAACCAGAAAGTAATTTACAACGAACTGTTTCAATCCTCGGCGGCGGCATTACAGAAACTGGCCAAAGATCCCCGGTTCGTCGGCGGTGACATCGGTATGATGGGTGGACTGCACACCTGGACGCGCGATATGCGCTACCACCCCCATGTCCACTATCTCGTACCTGGTGGTGGATTATCGCCTGACCGTAGCCAATGGCTTTCTTCCAAAAAGAAATTCTTTGTTCCGGTTGAGGCGCTATCCGAGATCTTTCGGGCAAAGTTCCGGGATACGCTAAAAAAGACAGAACTGTTTGATGACGTTCCTTCCAGCGTCTGGAGAAAAAAATGGGTTGTTCATTGCAAGCCGGTTGGAAATGGTGGCAGCGCCTTAAAGTATCTGGCGCCCTATATTCATCGTGTCGCCATCACCAACAACCGCATTAAAACCCTCGAAAACGGCAAGGTAACCTTTCGCTTCAAAAATAGCGATACCGATAAATGGGAAACGGCATCGCTGCCGGCATTCGAATTCATTCATCGTTTCTTGCAGCATGTCCTGCCCAAAGGGTTCGTGAAAATCCGCTATTATGGGCTCTTGGCCCCCACAGGGAGAACCCTTTTGGCGGTAGCGCTATTTTTGCTGGGTGCTTCAAGGACGTTATCGGTTGTCACACATCCACCCCCAAAAAACCATGTCTGTCCTTGCTGCGGATCATCACTTCGATGGGTCAAACCGCTGGGAGGAATCACACGTGCACCACCTTGGAGAAAAAGATGTGCTTAAAAAGCAGCCTTGTTTTCAGGCTTTTTTCCGTCAAAGAAGCCATCTGGAAAATTATGTGCCTTCCAGGAGAATTTTCGAAATATTGGCAAAAAAACGGCCCGTTCGGCTGTGATTCAAAATGTCAAAGAACAATTTCAAACAGATCAATGAGCGAAACCGTTCTCCTTGGTGACGATGGTCGGCATGAACGGTTAAATTCCCCCCGAAAAACTTCGTATTAAAATCCAAATGGAATACACGGCTTAGTTCAACGAGAATTATGTTTTGGCTACGCAAAACATTAATTCCTTATTCGTTATAATGTAGGTTCGTGTTCCTAATGCCTGAAAACAGGCTGTGGTGCCGTTTAAAGGGCAGTTTGATAGATTGGAACGGATACTTAAGCAGGGAAACCGATCCTAATATCAACTGTCACGTCCAGTCAGGATTTAGTGATTGCTCCCACTAAATTTTATACGATGAGGTAGTCCACGTTCTATCCTACCTAATTCGACATTAATAATGTGACGAAAATAATCCACATTGATATCTAAGTGGTTACAGATATTAACAAAACTCGTAATGCTTTCTAAATCGTCTACTGATATCCAATATAGAGCTTGGGTTCTGTAAATTTCATGGTCACTATAGGTAGGCCTAAAAATATCTTTGATAGCACGACTTAGAATTGCAGCATATAGCGAACGGATAGATTCGGTTGATCGCCCATTGTCTGGATCGGAAATGAAAAGATCGGATGTTGGACATGTATTGCTCATCGACATCTTCTTTTGGATGTGTTGCACCACTTACTGGTATACGTTAACACGATATAATAATATACACTAATTCCTGTTTGTAAACGATCCGAAAAATTGGCAATCCATCACCGCTCAATAACCTACCCTCTTTTCAATCCGAGCATTACACATATTTCAGAAAGATATTGAATTTGGCATAATATTCACCTATAGCTTTGAGTTCGGAATAAAGCGGACTCTGTGTGATGGTGAGTTTAATCGGATAATTTCGGCCATAAATTTTTGCCGAAATTTTGCCGAAATTGCCGAAAGAGACAGGTAAACAAGGGTAAACATGGTGAAAACAATGGAAGGGGTATTGGTTAATAAATTATTGAAATAAATTAATTATTGCTACTTTTTATTACCCGTCCCTACCTGCTCATTTTGGCTGTATCCTCACTCTTAATCAGTAGGTTGAAGGTTCGATTCCTTCACGGCCCACCAAAAAAAACAAAGGGTTACGTCATCTCATGACGTAGCCTTTTTTGTTTTTGCGACGACCTGACGACAATATCTCACATCCAGGGCGATCGCCCCACAAGATTTGTCGCTTATTCAATTATCATCTAACATTAGTAAGTTCCGGTTTAAGAACGGATCTAATAGTATATCTGAAAATTGAGGGAATTCAATGTTTAGACTCGGTGACATCAGAATTCAGCCCAAACTGATTTTATTTTTTGTCCTTACCGGCATTATTCCCCTTTGTATCGCCGGATTTTTCGGCAACCGAATGGCGGTTAATGCGTTAATGGAAAAATCATTCAACCAGCGAATTCATTCACCGTTATCACTACCTGGGGTACAAACCGCTCACCGGCGCCCAAAAACGCTACATGGTCTATGCCGACAGCCAACTGCTATCCCTTTTGGGCTTCGGGGCATCGGCTTGGCAAGTCGCCGACCGGGATCGCTTCATCGGTTGGTCGGGCGATCAACGCAAACGCAATCTTCAGCTGGTTGTCAACAACGCCAGATATCTGATCCTGCCTTGGGTGAAGTGCCACAACCTGGCGTCCCATATTTTATCCATCGCCGCAAAACGCCTTCCCGACGACTGGCAACAACAATATGGTTATCGTCCGGTGTTATTGGAAACCTTTGTCCACAAAGACCGTTTCAAGGGTACTTGCTATCGTGCGGCAAATTGGATCCATGTCGGCCAGACCACTGGCCGTGGTAAATTGGGTGGTTACCAACCGCAACTTCCCGTAAAACACGTCTTCCTTTATCCCTTGATTCGAAATTTTAGAAGTATCCTCGCTGAAGGCTGATACCCTGCTTTCATGGGTTCACTGAAAGCTTACCAACCAGCTAATCACGGTCCAGGATCTCAGGAAAGGCGAGTTGCAGAATATTTTCAGGCAGCGGGCGACATCGATGCGCCTGCTTGCCGCCAATCCGGAAACCGTCGGGTTCGTGACGGAGCTCGCTGCCATCCGGAGCGGTAACAGCGCTCAACAGTCGATGAATGCGTCGCAAAAACGAATGCTGTATACCCGTCATATCAAAAAATTTGCGCAAATAAACAGATACAAAGACCTGATTATCATCGATGCGGCGAGTCAGGATGTGCTGTTCAGTACCGAAGGCAAGACCCATAGCAACGTCAATCTTTCGAGTATCGAATTTCAGGATACCGGCCTTACCGAGGTGGTTGAAAAGGTTCTTTCTTCCTATAAAGGCAGCGTCGTTGATTTTGAACCCTACGCGCCCTCCGCCGGAATCCAGAGCGCCTTCTACGTAGAGCCGGTATTTGATTCGAAAAACAACATTGTTGCCGTGATGGTTGTCCAACTGCCGCCTTCCTTTTTGACGGACATCATCGAATCCCGGAAAGGGATGGGAAAAACCGGGGAATCCTACATCGTCGGCTGGAATAAAAAAAACAAGCGCTTTGAGCTGAGAAGCGATCTTCAAACCATGGGGGATGGCAACTATGTCACCGGGGCTGTGCTGGCCAGTAATCTGAACTACTGGGAAGATGCGGTTAAATACGGACTAAACGGAAATTCCGGCAACTATATCGACAGTTCCGGCAACAACGTGCTGGTCGCTTATAATCGTCTGGAAGTCGAAGGGGTTGAGTGGTACCTGATATCAAAAATCGATAAATTTGAAGTGGCTGCCCCGGTCAGGAACATCATCAAACAAATGCTGATCATTTCATTTGCCCTTACCCTTTTGATCGGTTTGGCTGCATTCATTATTGCGCGCAAAATTACCATCCCCATTGTTGAAGACATGAAATTTGCTCAGGCGGTATCGGAAGGGGATTTTGACAACAGTATCGCCTTGAATCAAAAGGATGAGCTGGGGCAGCTGGCCAAAACCCTGAACCGCATGGCCAGGAATCTCTACTAAATCGACTGGTTGAAAAACGGAAAGGAAGGGTTGAATGACGCCATGCGCGGCGAACATGACGACCGGTCATTGGCGCAGCGGTTTATCGCCTTTGTGGTCAAACATCTCGATGTCCAGATCGGGGCGGTTTACCATTACAATCAGAATGAATTGGAACTGATCGGCAGTTATGCATTTACGGATCGGCAGGGTAATTTCAACCGAGTAAAAATAGGCGAGGGCATGATCGGACAGGCCGCCGCCGAAAGAGAAATCATCGTCTTTCGAAATGTAAATGACGATGCGCCCAAAATCAATTTTGGAGCAGGAGAGCGGACGGCTCTGAATTACATGATCGTGCCGCTGGTCTATGAAGAAGATCTTTTAGGTGTGTTCATGGTCGGATCGGTCAACCTGTTTTCCGATTTGCAGATTGAGTTTGTCCGAAAGAATGCCGGTAATACAGCCATACTCATGAACACGGCAAAATCCCAGCAGACCATTAAGATGCTGTATGAACAGGCACAGAAGCAGCAGGCTGAACTGGAATCGAAAAACAGGAAGCTTGAAGCCCAGACCCAGGCCCTGAAGGCGTCCGAAGCCGAACTGCAGGCCCAGCAGGAAGAAATGCGCGTTACCAATGAGGAACTGGAAGAGCAGGCCTCCGCATTAAAAGAATCCGAGGCCGAACTGCAGGCTCAGCAGGAAGAACTGCGTGTCACCAATGAAGAGCTGGAGACCCATGCAAAAGCGCTTGAAGAGCAGAAAGAGGGGATGCAAAAAAGAAATGAGGAACTGGAAAATGCCCAGGTAATCATTAATAATAAGGCAAAAGAACTCGAAGTGGCCAGTAAATATAAATCCGAGTTCCTTGCCAATATGTCGCATGAGCTGAGAACCCCCTTGAACAGTATCCTGATTCTTTCCCAACTTCTGTCAGCCAACAAGAACGGCAACCTGACAGAGAAGCAGGTCCAGTCCGCCGCAACCATCCATACATCAGGGGAAGATTTGTTAAACCTGATCAATGAGATTCTCGACCTGTCCAGAATCGAATCCGGCAAGATAAAGATTATGCTGGAAGATGTGGAAATCAATCGTATCGTCAACGACCTGACCCGGATATTCAAAGATATTTCCGCTCAGAAACAGGTGGACTTTAATATCAAGGTTGATCATCGGCTGCCGGCAACCATTCAAACGGACCACCAACGCCTCCAACAGATTCTAAGAAATTTGATAATGAATGCCTTTAAATTTACTAAAGATGGTGCCGTCGATCTTTCAATTTCGAGACCCGTCAGGAAAATGCTTATGGGCACGGACCTGAAAGTCAATTCATCATTAAGCGATAAAACAGTCTTGCTGGTTGATGACGATATGCGGAATGTGTTTGCCCTTTCGAGTATTCTTGAGGAAAAAAACATGCGGGTCATCATTTCTCGGGACGGAATCGAAGCGGTTGAAAAAGTGAAAACGCACAAAGAAATTGATATAGTCATACAACCTCGAAATTTATTGGCACAAATTTTGGCGGTGATTTGCTTACGTTAATTTTATTATACAACTTAAGTTTTCTACAAAATAATATTCATAAAAATGGCCGCTATCGATACATAGCAATATGTGTGCCAATAAAAACTAAAGTTGGAGCACTATATCATCCTCATGGATATCATGATGCCCAATATGGACGGTTATGAAGCCATGACGAAGATTCGCGGGGACGTCAGAAATAAAAAACTGCCCATTATTGCCTTGACGGCGAAAGCCATGAAAGGGGACCGGAACAAATGCATTGAAGCCGGTGCAAATGATTATCTGGCAAAACCGATCGATACCGACAAGCTGACTTCCATGCTAAGGGTCTGGTTATATAAATGAGCACGATCAAGGACACAATCGATAATGATCGAATCGAAATCAGGCTACTGCTTGAGGCGATCTACTTGAAATATGGATATGATTTTAAAAACTATTCCTTTGCCCATCTCAAGCGTAGGCTCGAACATCGCCTGAATGTAAGCGGTATGGATAACTATTCACAGGTGCAACACCGTCTGCTTTACGATGCGTCTTTTTTTAATGCGCTGCTGCTCGATCTGTCCATCAATGTCACGGAGATGTTCAGAGATCCGTGGGTTTATAAAAAAATCAGGGACGTCGTCGTCCCGATTCTGAAAACCTATTCATTCGTCAAGGTCTGGCATGCGGGGTGTTCTGCCGGCCAGGAAGTCTATTCAATGGCGATCCTGCTTGAAGAAGAAGGCATGGGGAAACGCACCCAGCTCTATGCGACGGATTTTAATGAATTGATTTTATCCAGGGCCAAGGATGGGATATACCCGATGGACGTGATGCGGGAGCATACCGTCAACTATCAGAAGGCCGGCGGCAAAAAGGATTTTTCAGATTATTATGCGGCTGATTATAACCATGCCATCATCCGGACCGCCTTCAAGGAAAAAATTCTTTTTTCATCCCACAATCTGGTAACGGATGGGGTGTTCGGCGAGATGAATCTGATTGTCTGTCGTAACGTACTGATCTATTTTGACAAAGAACTCCAGAACAAAGTACTCAAACTGTTCTGTGACAGCCTCTGCGCGGGTGGGTTTCTTTGCCTCGGCACAAAGGAAAGCATTAAGTTCTCCAATCTTTCGAGTGCATTTGACATTGTCTGTGATCGCGAAAAGATATATCGAAAGCGGCGGTAAAAGCATGAGAGACCGTGAGGTAATGGCAGATGCAAATCATCCCTGCGAAGCCATTGTCCTGGGCGTATCCGCCGGCGGACTGGAGGCGCTCACGGCGATCTTACCAAGACTTGATCAGGACTTGCCGCTTTTTGTTCTGATCGTGCAGCATCAAAGCCGTGATTCCGATGATTTTCTGGCCAGGTATTTCGATCGCCTGTGCCGGCTTCGCGTAAAAGAGGCCGAGGATAAGATGCCGGTAGAACCGGGTGTGATCTATTTTGCCCCAGCCAATTATCACCTGCTGGTGGAACCCGACAAGACCCTCGCCTTGTCCGTGGACGCGCCGGTGAATTATTCACGGCCCTCTGTTGATGTTCTTTTTGAATCCGCTGCCGATACCTTTGCCGATCGGCTTATTGGTATTATTCTTACCGGTGCCAATTCCGACGGGACCCGGGGGGCGCAACGAATCAAGGCATTTGGAGGGATTGTTATTGTGCAGGATCCGGAAACGGCCGAAGCCGATGCCATGCCGCTGTCTGTGATCAAACACGTAACAGTCGATCAGATCCTCTCATTAAGCGCGATTGGTGATTTTATCAATACGTTATAGGATCAAGAAACCATTTTTTCGAGATCTGAGGAAAGCGTCCGGACCGATCGGGTGAATTCAGTCTTGAATTTTTTCGCTTCCTGACCGGAAAATTCTTTAAAGTCAAACAGCGCCAGGGAGCGGACGATGTTCAGCAGGTCCAGAAGATAAGATTCGGCAAGGGCGCTGCAGGCTGATATCCACGCTTCCCTGTTTCCGCTTTTTTCGGGCAAGGAAGCTGTAAATTTTTCTGGATCAGTCTGAAAACGACGATTCAGGACTGCGGTCAGAAGACGGAACAACGCATCCACACGGTTGGTCTGGATCAGGGTGGGTGAATGGAAAAAGGAATGCTTTTCCTCCACGCTTATGTCCGCTTGTTCAAGATATAATACCTTTTCAAACCAGTTCACGGTGTAGGTAATGGTGTCTTCACTGGACCATTTGTCCTTTTCCCAGGCATGGGCGCGGACCGACTTTGTCATCTCTTCGAGGCAGATTTTATGGGTCTCATAGTTGAAGCTGCCCAGCAACGCACCATCCTGAAAAATATCGATGCCCGGCCGGTGTGCAGATTCTGAAATTTCTGCACACAGGATACGGCTTTCCTTGCCGGGTCTTTGAATAATGATTTTATAAGACGGTTGATCGTCGTCGATTCTTACCAATTCCTCCATGGCATCGGCAGGGGGAAGGATCAGCGCGGCGGCAGAAGGAGGCAGAAAGGCGGCCCACAATCCCGGACTTAAATCTATATTGGCCATGGCTGATTTGAAGATTGGGATGTCCTGCTCTTCCAGAGGGCTGACCGGTGTTAACTTTCCCTTATCCAGCCGCGGGATGAAAAGGGACATGATCTCTTCCAACGCGGCCTGCCACCGGGCACTACGGGGGTCTCTGTTATCCTGTTCAATCCATTGCGTCACTTTTGATGTCATCCGGTCCATTGCGCCGTTCCCTTTTTTTTGTTAGAGGATATCACCAGACTCGCACTCATAGCATAAACGCCTGATGTGGACAAAAGAAAAGAAAGGTACTGCGCTCACAGCCATTTCACAGTGACGAAATCGCTGCCAAAGAATCAATTTTCCTCAAATTGATGGCCGCCCCGTTTACCATGCGTCGATTCACGGCCATCGACCTCGTACAGGGCCGTTTCATCGTATATTCCCACCCGACATCTACAGGCCGGACAGTACTTACGAGGAATGCCGCGACCGGTCCATAGCATGTGTACGTAATGGGATTCACCGCACAGTGGGCAACGGCATCGCACGGCGCTTTTACTATCTTTGACGTGAATCAATGCGGATTGCTCAGTCTTTCAATTCGTAAACCGGCAACATGGAGGCCCCTTTGGGATGCGTGTCCGTCCGATAAATCTTTACGGGAGATTGCATGGGCATGGAAATTTTCCTTTCTCGCGATGTCGATGCCTATCTGATGGTCAAATGTTCAGCATGCATGGTTAAGGATCGGGGATGAAACCATGACGTTTGAAATGACGAGACTACCGATGCGCTGAATGATAGATACAGTGGATACTGATGAATAGGGGGGGGAAGGTTTCCACGGGCATGGGAACGTGTCGATAAATCGGGTTAGGATGGCGCTGTTTTTGTTGGCGTCCCTAACCGCCAGAAGCCCTCTTAATCCGTCCCATCACTGTACACCGCAGCGGGTCGGTAATCGGCAAGGCAGGTCTTCTGGCTCTCGGATCCGTCTACTTTCCGCGCCTTCCCATCCGGCCGGTTAACTATCTTTCGGTCGGTCAGTGGTTGTTAGGATCGGGAATTTTATTAATTGAACGAAATTACTTGTTCTTGCGCCCGTCTTCCGCGTTGCATCAACGGCCACATACGTCGAGTATGCAACCGCTGATGCGCCTTGAAGACGAACGCAAGCCCGTCGCAATTACGTCCAATTGATTTCATCCCCAATCCTTAGCGGATTTCGTCCCCGATTACAGCGGCGGGACCACTCCCGATTTGCACGGGATTCCCTTTTAAGCCTTTCGGCACCTTACGGTATTCAGTAGTGCTTCAATTCTCGAGGATTGTCAAGCGTAAGTTTTACGGCTTAATCTGGAACTCCATGAAAAGTGTCCACGGATGAATCATGTCGAAATAGATCAAGGTCTCGGGATCTTCCCGGATGGCGGTTTGCACTTCAAATGCATCGTCGTTAACGAGGCTGACAGGGTTGTTTTTGGCGAAGAAAATAGCCGTATAGTAGGTCGGATCGTAACAACCGACGGAGATTTTCTTAGGCTGCGCGGTTGCCGTTACATGGCAGGGAACCGTGAATTCGTAAACCAACCGCTGGTTATCAAGAATTGCCTTGAAATCCGTTACCAACCGAACGTCGAAGGGAGAATTGTCGATCTTGATGAAGGTAAAATAGCCATATTCCGATATTTGCGCGAAGGCGTTGTCTTTTATGGTCTGTATCTCAAGGGTATCGAAACGGCCGTTTTTGTCTTTGTCGTGTTCGTCGATGATCATGCTGGCAAACATCTCATCGAATTTCCACCACACCCGAATGCCGGCCATGCCTTTCTTGTCGAATAGAACCGTCAGCCGTTGTAGAATAAACGCATGCGGGTGCGCATGGGGTTGTTGGGGATGGCGCATTTCGGCGCCCATGATCCCCCACAGAACAGCGATACAAAGAATGGGGGCGGTCAGTGCAGACAGTACCGGTCGATTATAATTGGGCATCGCTCGATCATCCATGGACGTGCGTATTGAATAATAAACGCGATAGGGTTCCGATTTGACATTTGCCTCGGTTGACATAATAAAGAGAAAAGACCGATTCAAACTAATAATATCGATTCGATTCGAGGCAATCTTTTTCGCCCAAACAACGATGGGGCAAAACCAACCCTATCATTCCGCAAAAAAAATAAAAAGGGAGCCAACATGAAACAGATGTCATCAACCACAAGCAAGGTTTCTCGTGGGCGATCGGTCATCGTGGCGTTGATGATCGTATTATGCATGGCAACCATTGCTTCGGCGGCCGCCTTCAATGGCAAGTACCCGATCCGTGTCGGTGCCACCGTCGGCATGGTGGGAGATATCGTCCGTGAGGTGGCGGGCGACCGCGCCGAGGTGACCAATATTATCGGTTCCGGTGTGGATCCACATGGTTATAGTCCGACCCGCAGTGACGTGGCCGTGTTGCTCAAATCGGATATTATTTTTTACTCAGGCCTGTTACTGGAAGGCCAGATGACGGATATTCTGGCCAAGCTATCTCGCCGACGGCCGGTCTATGCGGTAACGGAACGGTTGAAAACGGACTACTTGCTGAAAGACAAACAGACCGGCCATCACGATCCGCATGTGTGGATGGATGTCGGCGGATGGATCGACGCCGTCGATGTGGTGGTCGAATCCATGACCCAATTCGATCCCGCCAATGCCGACTCTTTCCGTCGGAATGCCACGGCCTACCAGGGGTTGCTCCACCGCCTCGACGATTATGCCCGCCGGGTTATCGACTCCATCCCGGACGATCAACGCGTCCTCGTCACTGCCCATGATGCATTCAACTACATGGGCCGGGCCTACCGCATGGAGGTCATGGGCATTCAAGGCATTTCCACCGAATCCGAGGCCGGGCTCAAGGACATCAACCACCTGGTGGACTTTTTGGTAAGCCGCCGTATTCCTGCCGTATTCGTGGAAACCAGTGTGTCGGACAAGAATGTCAAGGCCCTGATCGAGGGCACGGCTGCCCGGGGGCACCGCGTCGCCATCGGTGGCAATCTTTTTTCCGATGCCATGGGGAAACCCGGCACCTATGAAGGCACCTATGTGGGGATGATCGACCATAACGCCACCATCATTGCGCGTGCCTTGGGTGGTCAAGCCCCTGCAGGTGGCATGCAGGGCAAGCTGGGTGAGACCCCCTAATCGCGCCTGCGACGGTTTCCCCTATATCGATCATTCGTGTTCGGCTCACCGTCGTTCAATCTCATCCCACCATAAACCGTCTTAGCCGTTACAGGAGGCATTATGGCCAAACCAGACCAACAATCGATCCAACCGTCAGTTGACACCACCGCGCCAGAAGAAGCCCCCCTGTGGGTCAACGATTTGACCGTGGCCTACCATCGCAAACCCGTATTGTGGGATGTGGATCTGACCCTGCCTGAAGGCCGCTTGATTGCCGTCGTGGGGCCCAACGGTGCGGGTAAAAGCACGTTTATCAAAGCCGTGCTGGGGCTGGTACCCCGAGCCTCCGGGGCGGTGACCATTTACGGTGAGCCCTACGAGGCCCAACGCCATCTGGTGGGTTACGTCCCGCAGCGCGAGAGTGTGGATTGGGATTTTCCGGTCAATGCCCTGGATGTGGTGGCCATGGGACTGTACCGCCAAATTGGTTGGCTGCGGCCGGTCATGCGGTCACATCGCCGGATCGCCATGGAGGCGTTGGAGAAAGTGGGGATGGCCAATTTTGCCCATCGTCAGATCAGCCATCTCTCCGGCGGGCAGCAGCAACGCGTTTTTTTGGCCCGGGCCTTGGTTCAGGACGCGCAATTGTATTTCATGGACGAACCCTTCGCCGGTGTGGACGTGGCCACGGAGCGGGCCATCATCGCCCTGCTCAAGGAACTCAAGGCCGCCGGCAAAACCTGTATCGTGGTTCATCATGACCTGCAGACTGTCCCCACGTATTTCGACCATGTGGTTCTGTTAAACATGCGCTTGGTGGCTGCCGGACCGGTGGATTCGGTTTTCAATGAAGAAAATTTAAAAAAAACCTATGGCGGCCGGCTCACCCTGCTGAGCCAGGCATTGGATGAAGTGGCGAAAGGCCCCCATTTCCCATCGGCTAAAGGATAGTCAGCATGCCTATAATTCGAAAAATTGCCGTGGCGATTATTATCATGGTGCCCCTATTGCTCTGTTGGTCATCATTGCCAATTCATGCGCAACCCGTTGAATCGGAAAATCAGCTAAACGACTTTTGGCGGGTGTTCACTTTTCAGGATTATAACACCCGTGTGGTGGTCGCCGGAACGACACTGCTGGGGCTGGCTGCCGGCTTGATCGGCACATTTCTGGTCCTGCGCCGGCGCGCCCTGCTCAGCGACACCCTCAGCCATGCCACCCTACCGGGTATCGCGCTGGCCTTTATGGTCATGACCCTTGCCACCGGTGATGGCAAACGCCTGCCCGGGCTGATCATCGGGGCAGCGGTTTTCGCCGTCATCGGTACCCTGTCGGTGCTGGCCATTCAGCGATTTTCGCGACTAAAGGATGATGCCGCCTTGGGCATTGTTTTGAGCGTATATTTCGGACTGGGGATCGCCTTGATGGGCATGGCCACCCGCATGGATGCCGGCAACGCCGCGGGCCTTTCCTCGTTTATCTACGGAAAAACCGCATCCATGCTCTTCTCAGATGCCATGTTGATCGCCATCACCGCCCTCATCGCCGCATTGGCCTGTCTCTTCTTTTTCAAGGAATTTTCCCTGATCTGTTTCGATGCCGACTACGGACGTACTCAGGGGTGGCCGGTTGCACGACTGGATTTTCTCATGATGGCTTTGGTCGTCCTGGTGACCGTGATCGGGTTGCAGGCCGTGGGCCTGATTTTAGTGGTAGCGCTGCTGATTATTCCGGCGGCATCCGCACGGTTCTGGACCCACCAGCTGCGGATGCTTCTCCTGCTTTCCGGTATTTTTGGCGCATTAAGTGGTTTTCTGGGGGCGGGGATATCGGCGCTGATGGCCAATCTGCCCGCCGGGGCGGTCATCGTACTGGCCGCATCCTTCTTTTTTGTGCTCAGTCTTTTTTTCGGATCAACCCGGGGACTGCTGCGCTTGGGAATCGACCGACTTCGCCTGCGGCGCAAAATAATGAACGAGAATTTGCTCAGAGACCTTCATGAGTGGGCTGAAACCATGGCGGCGGATAATGGGAAACCGGCCCCACGAGCCGGATCTCTCATGCGTCGGCGAGCATGGACATCAACGGCCTTGAAACAGACCCTGCGGCGCCTGAATCGTCAGGGGTGGGTCCATCAACCCAGCGACGGAACCATTCGCCTGACCGACACGGGTAAGGCCGCCGCCCAAGAGATCGTGCGTCGTCACCGGTTGTGGGAAACCTACCTGATTACCCATGCCGAGGTGGCGCCGGGTATGGTCGACCTCTCCGCCGACCGCATCGAACACGTTTTGGAACCGGAACTCATCAAGCGTCTGGAAACCCTCCTGGATGCCGACAAGCAGCATGTCCCGCCGCCCAGCCCCCACGATCTGTCTGTTATGAAAGGAGCCCGCTGACCATGGAATGGACCTTCATCGATACGTGGATTGTCGTGGTCGGCGCCTTGAGCGCCGCCGCCTGTGCCTTGTTGGGTAATTATTTGGTGCTGCGCCGCATGAGCATGATGGGAGACGCCATCAGCCACGCCGTGCTGCCGGGTTTGGCCATCGCCTTTTTAATTACCGGCAGCCGGGCGAGCTTGCCCATGTTGATGGGTGCGATTCTCATTGGGGTGGTGACCACCCTTCTGATTCAGGGTATCGACCGTCTCAGTGGGCTGGACCGCGGCGCATCCATGGGCGTGGTTTTTACCACATTGTTCGCCATCGGCTTGATTCTGATCCGTCAGGCAGCCGATCATGTGGATCTGGATCCCAGTTGCGTGTTGTATGGAGCGATTGAATTGACTCCGCTGGATACGGTCCTGATATTCGGCCAGGATATTCCTCAGGCCGCCGTCACCAGTGGAATCATGCTGATCGTTAACATCATCTTCGTGATCGTTTTCTTCAAGGAATTGCGCATCACCGCCTTTGATCCGGCCCTGGCCACCACCATGGGGATCGACGCCAACTTCATGCATTACGGCCTCATGACCCTCGTGGCGGCTACCACCATCGCGGCCTTTGAGAGTGTGGGTAGCATTCTGGTCATTGCCATGCTCATCGTACCCGGAGCGGCGGCGCACCTGATCACCGATCGGCTCGGGCGTATGGTGGCGATCAGCATGCTTTTCGCGGTCTCCGCCGCCGTTTTGGGACACATCGGCGCCATTACCATTCCGCGCTGGTTTGGATTCCAGGACACCAGTACGGCAGGCATGATGGCCCTGGCCACCGGTTTTCTGTTTCTGTTGGTTTTCCTTTTCGCTCCGCGGTATGGCGTCATCGGCCGGGCAGTCAACCAGTTGCGCTTGGGGTTGGGGATCGTTGGCGACGATATCGTTGGATTTCTTTACCGTTACCACGAACTGGCCGCCGCCAATACGGCCCCGGCCCCGGTGCCGGTCACGGAGATCGGAAAAGCGCTCCAGGCCGGAACCATGGTGCGACTGATGTCCTGGCGCTTGGCAAGGCAGGGATTGATCGAAACCAGCCATGCGGGATTGACCCTGACCGACCAAGGCATATTGAAAGGTAAAGGGGTGATTCGCTCCCATCGCCTGTGGGAAACCTACCTCTGTGAGATCATGGGCTACTGCGAAGCGGATGGCCATCGCCATGCCCATCGTTTCGAGCATGTTACCGACCCCCGACTCCACCGACAACTCGTCCAGGTCACGGGGGATCCCGATCGGGATCCTCACCAGCGGAAGATTCCCTGAAACTTTTATCTCAAAAACTCATTGACATTGAGTGAAAGTTTGTTAAAAGAGAGGCACACAAGGTGCTCAAACGCTTAATAGGGAATCCCGTGCAAACCGGGAACGGTCCCGCCGCTGTATTCGGGGACGAAATCCGCGAGATGCCACTACCTCATTAATGAGGCGGGAAGGTGCGGAAAGTAGGATGATCCGAGAGTCAGAATACCTGCCTTGATAAAACCGCCATGCCCACGGTGAGATTGGGCGAATGGCAACCGTTAAGGGCCAAGAAAGCTGGGTGCAGCCCTTCATGCGAGCAGAGGCATGAAGGGCTTTTTTTATACTACCGGTTAATGCCGCACCCCGCATCCGAGAGCGGGGAGGATTTCGGGCAGGAAATCCTCCCTTGCTTTCGGATCTAATTCGCACTTAACTATACGGTCAACTTTTACCGATTGGCAATACAATTCCAAAAAACACAGATAAATTCTCAACGGATAAGGGTAAAACGCTAATTGCTGAAGGCTAACCGCTTACCTGGGGATTGACAATCTACGCAATGGCCCCCCGATGCGTAAGGCGCTGGGTGCTCGGTATCCGGAAGGTATCGACTGCACCCAGCGTAATTTTGTTCCCACCGTCGCTGGTTTACATTTTCGAAAATACTGTCAACACAATCTACAAAAATGTATTGAAGCAACCCACGCACACCGATTCATCAATCGGTTGGATGCGCCCCCTATTGATTCATCGCCGCCCATGGTCGGATAGCGAAAACCCGTCCATCCTTGGCCTCGCAAGCGAATTTCATCATCCCTAAGGAATATTCACGCCCGATGGAAATGGCGATTAATCGTCTGGCCCATTCTTGGTACACACCTTGCTAAGTTTGGTAATCGACAATTCATCGAACGCCATGCACAATGGGCCATCGAGGGCCTGTTCACCACCACCGTTCGACGGCATATCTGGCACCTGCCGTCGCAGAAAGGAGTCCCATGACCATCGGAAACGCGTTGACCTTTATCAAGCGGGGCCAGCAAGAGCGAAATTTGCGGTCACGCTTGAACGCCGCCAACACCCTGGATGAACTCAATGAGATATTAACCGAGGAAGCGCTCAGTTTTACCGCCCATGAGTTTGATGAAGCCTATCATCATCGTCTGACCCAATACCAGGAACAAGAGGAGGCGGATCAACTCAAGGAATTCAAATTCTGGTGGGACCTTCTTTCCCAAATGCTCAATCCAGCCAGTTGTGGCGGCATGTGCAGCAGTTGTGGATAAACCCCGAATCACAGCAGGTCGACCCCCATCGCAGAGAAAGGAAAAATCCATGAAAAAGACAACCCTGGAAAAAATTTTCGAATACGCATCCATGCCCCTTCACGGTACCTTGTCACGCAAATTGAGGAAGGATATCAGTTGCCAGGTCAACGAAGAAAAAATTTACGCCAACGCCACCCTTTTTTTGGGTGAGGAATTCGTGCGTATCACCGAAACCGAAGCCGGGAAAACCATCAACACCTATTATGACTGGGATCGCATTGCATCGGTGCGAACCATCGCAAAAATTGCGGAATAAGATTAAGGTGTATTCGCGTTTCAAAACGGAGGCGCCCATTCAATATATTAAGCATTTGAAACGCGAATCCAACGCCGATATTGGAATGGCGGCATTTGGGGACGGGTTCTATTATTTTCGTTCGCGCTTGGCCGAATCCAGGTAATATCGGCTCTGCGCGTCATAAAACGGGCCATCAAAATACCGGACGTAACATCAGGACAATAGTGATCATGGAATTCAAAGGACCGCACGGCGTAGGTCGGCGCCCCTTCGGCCACGGCATTGCAAATGGTCACGACCCTGAATTCATTGCCGCCAAAAATTTTGTCATCGAACTTTCCGGCGTATCCCTCTGCATTAGCGAATAAATTGCCGACCCACGGATTTCCAATAGGTATAGTCGCTGTCCGCGCAAGAAGCCTTCACCGCCTGGGAAAAAAGCAACCCAACGATCAGCGTGAGCATCACTGTGAGCAATATCGTCGTTGACTTTAGAGCATCGGTCGGTCCATTAGGGGGGGAATTCTCGGCGTGGTTGTCAGGGGGGGAATTCTCGGCGTGGTTGTCATTTTCCACGATGGGGTAGTCCGGGTCGTAATCGCTGCCGTCGTAGGCGGGGTTGCGCACGGGCGCATCGCGATCGACATCCGAATGGGAAACACTCAGGGTGATGAAGCCGTCGTAGGGCAAAACGCAGCCAAAGCGGCCGTAATAGATATTCTTATCCATGGCGCTGTCACGCAAATACCCATCGGTTTCGGCTTGAATGCAACTGTAATCGTCGTTCCCTCAAACAAAAAAACCACAAAAAACAGGGGGCTTTCCCCCTTGCCTTCGTGGCTTCGCGTTTCGTAAGGAAGTATAAAAGAATTGACAAAAAAAATGAGGTGATCTAGTAAATCTACCGTTCTTACGTCACACCTTTTCCACCTTCAAATAAAACCGAAAGAAACGATTGGTAAAAGTTATCGTTGATATACGATTCGATTTGAAAAAGATACGTCTTCTGTATCGACAACGGAGAAATCATCGTCATCTTTTTCCAAGCATGCGATTGGCAATCGTTGGCATCATCCTGGTAATGGCCGGCTGCGCCATTGTGGGACCGGACTACACGCCACCCGACATTCCTTCCCCGGCCGCGTGGCAGGCGGATTTCGGCGGGGCCGAGGATACGGCGACTCCCGACCACTCACGCCTGGAATTGTGGTGGGACAATCTGAACGATCCGATCCTCTCCGATTTGATCGACCTGGCCCTGAACCAAAGCCTGGATGTGAAGCAGGCCATGTGGCGGCTGCGAGAAGCCCGGGCCCGCCGGGGCGTGATCGACGCCGAGGGGTTTCCCACCCTGGACTTGTCCGCCGACGCCTCCTGGAGCCGCAGCGGAACCCATGCGGTTAAGGAATCCTATGGCGGCTCCTTCGATGCCGGGTGGGAGTTGGATCTGTTCGGTGGGGTCCATCGCACCCAAGAGGCCGCCGCGGCCGATCTGCAAGCCGAAATGGCCAACCTGGCCGATGTGCTGGTTTCGCTGACCGCCGAAATCGGTCTCAACTATATCGACGTGCGCACCTATCAGGCACGCCTTTCCGTGGCCCAGGCCAACCTGGCCGCCCAGCAGGAAACCTACGACCTCGTGCAGGGACGCTATGCCGTTGGCTTGAGTAATGAACTGGCCCTGCAGCAAGCGCGGTACAATTTGGAAAGCACGCGCAGCCGGATTCCCAGCCTGGTTACCGGTGGCGCCGCTGCCCTCAACCGGCTTGCCGTGCTGACCGGTCATGCCCCCGGCAGCGTGCATGCGCGGTTGATCGCGTCGGCCCCCATCCCCGTCGCTCCGATCACCATCGCCGTGGGCATTCCGGCCGACACCTTGCAACGTCGCCCCGACATTCGCAAGGCGGAGCGTGAGTTGGCTGCTCAAACCGCCCGTATCGGCGTGGCCGAGGCCGAGCGGTATCCCAAGATCCGCCTGAGCGGGTCTATCGGCCTCGAGACGAGTAATCTGGCGGACTTGTTCGATGGTGCCTCTTTGTTCTGGACTCACGGGCCGCGCATCTCCTGGAATGTCTTCGATGCCGGAGCCATTCGCAATGCCGTCAAGGCTCAGGAAGCGGTGCAGGAACAGGCGCTGACCGCCTATGAGACGGCCGTACTGGAAGCCCTGGAGGAGGTTGAAAATGCCATGACCGCCTTTGCCCAGGAACAAATGCGCCGCTTGCACCTGAAAGACGCCGTGGAAGCGGCCCAGATCGCCGAGAAACTGTCGCGAGATAAATTTTCGTCCGGACTGATCAGTTTCTCCGATGTCTTGGACGTTCAACGCACCCTGCTTTCCTTTCAAGATTCACTGGCCGAAAGTGATGGTACGGTAACCGCCAATCTGATTCGGCTTTACAAGGCATTGGGTGGTGGGTGGTCGCCAACCATGCTGGACAAAGGAGCGCTCTCCCCGTGACCGATTCGCCCCCCTTACCGGATCCTGAGATGATTGAAACCTTGGCTCTCGATGAAAAGACGGGCCGCCGTCGCCTCGCCAGGTCTGTCGTGGCTATCCTGATTATTTTCCTTGGCGGGGCGGGATTCTGGATATGGCGTGATCGAAACCAGCCAGATGTTCGACCACAATACAAAACCGAACGCGTTCAGCGGGGAGAACTAAAGGTGTCCGTGACCGCCACCGGCAACCTGGCGCCCACCAACCAGGTGGAAGTCGGCAGCGAATTGTCCGGCATCGTCGAGGCAGTGGTCGTGGATTATAACGACCGGGTCAAGATCGGCCAACCCCTGGCCATCCTGGATACCACCAAACTCGAGGCCAAGGTCTTGCAATCCAAGGCATCGCTGGCATCGGCGCATGCCAAGGTCCTCTCGGCCCAAGCCACGGTCGAAGAGGCTCGTAATCAGGTCGAACGGCTGCGGCGTTTCCGGGAAATCAGCGGGCACAAAGCCGTGTCGCAAAACGATCTGGATTCTGCCGTGGCCGCATTGCACCGCGCCCAGGCGGACAAGGCCATGGCCGAGGCGTCCGTCGAGCTGGCCCATGCAACACTGGAAGAAGATGAAACCGATCTGTCCAAGGCCGTGATCGTTTCTCCGGTAAACGGCATCGTCCTGTCACGGGATGTCGAACCCGGGCAAACCGTGGCGGCATCGCTTCAGGCCCCGGTATTGTTCACCCTGGCCGAGGATCTGGCCCGCATGGAACTGATTGTCGATGTGGATGAAGCGGATGTGGGGGCGGTCGCGGCGGGTCAACCGGCGGAATTCACCGTGGATGCCTATCCGGACCGCCGCTTCCCGGCCCATATCACCCAGGTGCGCTATGGTGCCAATACCCTGAACGGGGTCGTTACCTATGCCACGGTGCTGAATGTGGACAACTCGGATTTGACCCTGCGGCCCGGAATGACGGCTACGGCCGAAATCACGGTCCATCAGATCGACGATGCCCTGTTGATTCCCAATGCCGCGCTACGGTTTTCGCCACCGACCGATGAACGTGCCGACACCAAGCAGCGGGGCGATTTGATTCAAAAACTGCTGCCGCGACCTCACCGGCGGCGCCCCGGTGCACGGCCGCCACGAAAAGCGGGACAAAAACGAAACCGGGTCTGGACGCTTCAGGGCGGACAACTCATGCCTGTTCAAATCACGATCGGCGCCACTGACGGTTCCCGGACGGTTGTCACCGGTGGGGACCTCGAGCCTGACCACTTGGTGGTCGTCGATCAGATCACGGTGGCTCGATGACCCTTCAATCCCTCATTCGCCTGGACAAGGTCACCAAACGCTATGGACATGGCCAGGCCGCCATGCTGGCGTTGCGGGGGATCGATCTTGAAATACAAGCGGGCGAGTTTGTCGCCGTGATGGGCCCCAGTGGATCGGGGAAATCGACTTGCATGAACATCCTTGGGTGCCTGGACACACCCACCAGTGGCCAGTTTTATTTTCGAGGTGTGGATGTCGGCAAATTGACCGCCGATCAGCGCACCTTGTTGCGCCGGCATTATCTGGGATTCGTGTTCCAGGGCTTTAACCTGCTCAACCGGACATCGGCCCTGGAAAATGTCGAACTGCCGCTGGTTTATCGCGGCATGGCTGCCGGCCAGCGACACCGCGGCGCTCGCGCTGCCCTAAGCGCCGTGGGGTTGAGTGGGTGGGAAGGGCATACACCCGCGGAACTTTCCGGCGGGCAGCAACAACGCGTGGCCATTGCCAGGGCGTTGGTGACCGATCCTAAGGTCATTCTGGCCGACGAACCCACGGGCAATCTCGATTCGGATCGCAGCCGCGAAATCATGGGGCTGCTGACGGATCTGAATGTCAATCGCGGCATTACCATTATCATGGTTACCCATGAATCGGAGATGGCCGCCTATGCGGGGCGCCGGATTCATTTCGTGGATGGCCGGATCGATGGGGGTTGAATTGGTTTGACTGGTTTTATTTGTTTAATTGGTTTGTTGGTTTTATTCAGTTCATTGGCCTAAGGTGCAACGCGTCTTTTCGCCTAACGCGCTCACGCCCTCACGTTACTCGTTCACCGATCACCGACAACCGTTCACCAACAAGGAGTCCCCATGCTATGGGAAACCATCCTCCTGGCCCAGCGTGAAATCCGCCGCAATGCCCTGCGTTCGTTATTGACCATTCTGGGTATCGTCATCGGCGTGGCGGCGGTGATCACCCTCGTGACCCTGGGCGGTGGGGCCACGGCCAAGGTGACGGCCGATATTTCGAAACTGGGGAGTAACCTATTGCAAGTCCGGCCGGGTCAACACATACGCGGTCCCGGAGGCACCCGGGGGGGCGCGGACAATTTCGAAATCGCCGACGCCCTTGCCATCCGAGATGAAATTTCAGGCTTGGCGGCAATCGCACCGGCCGCCAATTCTAACACCCAGGCCATCTACCGAGGCAGCAACTGGTCCACGTCCATCACCGGCAGCACCGATGCATTCCTGACGGTTCGCAATTGGGAACTGGATACAGGCCGTGTCTTTACCGACCATGAATTGGGTTCTGGGGCAGCGGTTTGCATTATCGGGGCAACCGTGCGCAAGGAATTATTCGGTGGACAGGATCCCATCGGTGAATCCATTCGCTTAAAAACCTTGTCATTCAAGGTGGTCGGGGTATTTGTTGCCAAAGGTCAGTCCAGTTTCGGTTCGGATCAAGACGATTTCATTCTCATCCCCCTGCATACCTTCCAGCGTCGTATTTCCGGCAACCGGGATGTGAGCACCATCTACCTTTCCGCATTGGACGGTGTTCCCACACGGAGAGTCAAGGCCGATGTGGAACGGCTGATGCGTCAACGGCGTCGCATCAGCGGGGACAAGGAAGACGACTTTTATGTGCGCGACATGCAGGAGATCATGAGCACCCTCACCGGCACCACCCAGGTCCTGACGGCCCTGCTTGGTGCCGTGGCTGCGGTAAGCCTTTTCGTGGGCGGCATCGGCATCATGAATATCATGTTGGTTTCGGTCACCGAGCGCACCCGCGAGATCGGCATCCGATTGGCCATCGGTGCCCTGGCGCGTCAAGTGCTGCTGCAATTTCTCATCGAAGCGGTGGTGCTTTCCTCCTTCGGTGGCTTGGTGGGCATCCTGCTGGGCTTGGCGGCGGCGGCCATCAGTGCCCATTTTCTCGAAGTGCCCTTCATTCTGAATACCGGCATCACTATTATCGCGTTTCTCTTCTCGGCTGCGGTGGGAGTGGTGTTCGGCTTTTTTCCGGCCCGTCAGGCCGCCCGCCTGGACCCCATCGACGCCCTGCGCTATGAATGATGAGTCGGTTTAGGAAACGCGTTGCCATACACAGCATGTCTACAGAACTTCATAGACGAAGTACTGTACCTTGATTTTCGTGCCGTATTCTGGGTGATTGGGAAGGTATGGCATCGGTTCCGTTCCAAAAATCCGTTTCCAGAGCCCCATCTCTTCAATCTCGCGGAGTTGCTCCTCGTAGTTCCGTTCGCGCATGATGTCATCGCGTTGCGAGAAGACGACGTGGCCCTTCGGTCTTACGATACGGCACAATTCCTTTAGTATGTCATTGCTCTCAAAGTAGGTAAGCGCGCCAATAAAATTGACAGCATCGTATGTGTTGTCGTCGATGGGCAGAGGTATCACCTGCATATCTACCTTGCGGAGCGAGGAGTAGGCGCCTGTCTTCTCCGCAAGTTCGAGCAAACGACTGGAAATGTCCATGCCATGGATGTTTGTATATCCAAGATTCCTAAGGGTGGTTCCCGTGAGGCCTGAACCGCATGCGGCGTCCATGATGGTGCTGGATAGCGGCACGTAGTTGCGCGCTATGGCGGCTGCCGTCTCCGGTCCTACATAATCCCACTCGGCAAAGGTCTCGTCGTAGTTGCCGGTCTCTGCAAACTTGTCATAGTCCCGCTCGACCGTCTCACTCTTGGTGGAAAACTTTTCACCCCAGATTTCCGGCGTTTCGTTGATGATTTCCTGTCCCATGGTGTTCCTCAACGGTTTCCTTTTCGTTTTCAAGTTGTTCCAATTTTTTGTCCGAAGGCAATTTTTTTATCCGATGTTCCAGCCTAAGAGCAGCACGTTTGGTCAAATTTTCACAAACCCCCGCCAGGGTGACTGGCCTACGCGAACGGGTGTATCTGGCTCCTTTTCCATTATTGTGCATCGCCAAGCGTTTCTTTAAATTATTGGTAACCCCGCAATACAGAGATTGGTCAGAACAACGCACTAGGTAGACAACCCAGCTTCTGTTATCTTGCAATTCCTTAATCAACATAGCGCTTCGAAATAGCATTAAACAGATCGCCTCTTTTAATCTCTGCGATGGTGTCCCAGATTCTTTCGGCGAGGAGCGGATGGGCGGTTGTGAATTGAATGGAGAGCATTAAAAAATAGCTTTTCTCGACAATGGCCGGATACACTTTTTCGATCTGGCCGAACTGGTGGGGGGCTTGATCAATGTAAATATCCGCTACCGTAGAAAGGCAGGCCACACCTGCCAGTCTGCCTTTGGTTAACATTTCCAGCAGCTCAACAGGCCTTGGTCTTTCCAGAACATCGATATTCATCCGACGAAGATCCCGGGCAATCGCCCATTCCAGAGGAACGCCAATCGTCTGATAGGGCATTTTCTCCAGATTGACCAATTTCCCACCTTGCCACGTCACTGGCGTCGTTTTCAGTCGGTAAAGGTGGTAGGCGCTGTCACGACTTTTTCGGGTGGCATCGATATTGCCATCCTTAAAGGGAAAAACACCGAATTCCATCCGTTCGGGTTTGAAACTTGCCGGAAAGATGCCATCGACACGACCGGCTTTCAGTTCAAAAAGGCAGCGCTTCCATGGCATCCTCTCCAACTTAAGGTCCACTCCCAATTGATGGGCCATGTGCTCGTAAATCTCGACCTCTATTCCTGGTAAATTTTTTTGGAAGTGGATCCCCCCTCCCATTATCCACGGATTGCCGGGCGTATCGTCGGTAGCCAGCAACAGCGTGAGTGCCATTGCGGCGGTCGATTGCAAAACGCACACAACCACAACCGCAAAAAAACGGCAGAATCGAAAAATTGATTGTCTATTCATTGTTACCATCATGGCGACGTACCCGAAGGGATAAATAAGAAAAAAATATAGATAATCTTTTATCATGTCAATTCCTTAAAAATAGGGGATGGGTGATGGTCGCCTTGAAATAAAAATCCGAGCCAGAGGGGCCGGCTTTTGGCGTGCTACCGCCAGAGGGCCAGGTTCTCCACGATGAAGGCAGGATTCACCAAGTTTCGGCGGGATCCTTTTATTCAGTGCATACGGGATGTTTCATTACCCGTTGATACTCTTTCGAAAGGGCTGCGGCCCAGGCTTTGAGGGCCGCAGAGGCATCGTTCGGATTCAGGTCTCCGATCGTGCTGTAGGACACGCCGAGCCGGTATACATCGTTGGCTTCCGTCTTTTTACTCTTGACAGAGCAGTTTTGTGTAATTAGGGCATAACTATTAACATGGATTCAGATTCAACGCGCAAAAAAAGACGCTGAAATTGCGGCCGATCGGAGTAAGTATGGATACAAATGCCCTGAAAAAACTACTGGCCGAGGTTCGCGCCGGCTCCACGACCGTGGACACGGCGCTGGCCGCCTTAAAAGACCTTCCCTATACCGATCTTGGGTATGCCAAGGTGGATCATCACCGGACCCTGCGTAGCGGCCATCCCGAGACCATCTTCAGCCAGGGCAAGACTGTGGATCAGGTCGTGGGCATTGCCCGGAAACTGCTTGAAAAGCACGCTAACATCATAGCCACCCGGGCGGACCGTTCCATATACGAGGCCCTGAAAACCGTTTGCGATCGCGTGGAGTATCATGCGACGGCCAGAATCGTGGTCATGAATCGCCAACCGGTACCGCCCACCCGAACCACGATTTTGGTGATGTGCGCCGGTACCGCCGATATCCCGGTGGCCGAGGAGGCTGCGGTAACGGCCGAGGTCATGGGGAATCGGGTGGAACGGCTTGTGGACGTCGGCGTGGCGGGAATTCACCGTCTGCTGTCCAAACGTGAACAAATTCAATCGGCCAGCGTACTGGTGGTGGTGGCCGGGATGGATGGCGCCTTACCCAGCGTGACTGCCGGACTGACCGACAAGCCGGTGATCGCCGTTCCCACGAGCGTCGGGTACGGCGCCAGTTTCGGGGGGCTGGCCGCCCTGTTGACGATGCTTAACGCTTGCGCCAACGGGGTGACCGTCGTCAATATCGACAACGGTTATGGTGCCGGATATGCCGCATCGACCATTAATCACATTGCCAACCAGGCGGCCTTGGCACGTTAAGGATCATAGATCCGATATCCCATCATACCCTTCAGCCTTCCGCCACCCTTATCGCGGGCCATACCCGCGAAAAACGGAGACTCACTTCGAATGCACCTGCCTGTATATGTAATTCTTGGTCATTAAGTGTTTTGTATTTAGGCAATACTGACAAATACATCCGAAAAGTAGTTTTTTGTTGACACGTAGCTATATTATGGCTTAATTGCATAAGTAATTACTATATAGCTACTTAGTAGCTTTTTTGTGGGTTTTCAAGTCTCTAATTTTTGTTTCGTCATCGTTGGGTTTTCGGGTGGATTTAAAACCGACCGGAGACAAACGCTAATTCGAAAGAAGTGGTGATTAAACAGTGGAAACAGTCGCCCCCTTTAAAGAAGTCATCGAAGAGATCAAGGAAGCTGGTGGCGAAGCCTTCCGGTTTTGCTTTCAGTGTGGATTGTGTGACACCGTGTGCCCGTGGAACCGGGTACGGGAATTCAGCATGCGCAAGCTCATTCGTGAAGCGACCTATGGGCTGACGGAGATCGAAGGCGAGGATATTTGGCGTTGCACGACCTGTGGACGTTGCCCGGAGCGTTGTCCGCGGGGTGTCAAGCAGATCGATTTGAGTGTCAGTCTTCGTCGGGTGGCCTCGGAATACGAGGTGTTTCCGGCCTCGGTGAAATCGGCGCGCACGGCGCGGGCCAGCCTGATATCCGAGGGCAACCCGCTTCAAAACGAGCGTGGCAAGCGATCGGACTGGGCCAAGGGACTGCCGGTCAAGCCTTTCGAAAAGGGGATGGAGGCGCTTTATTTCGTGGGCTGCTATTTGAGCTACGACCCGCGCATGAAGAAGGTGGCCATGGCCACGGCCAATATTTTGAACCAGGCCGGGGTCCGCTTCGGGATTCTGGGTGAAAAGGAAAGCTGTTGCGGTGAGAGCATTCGCAAGACCGGTGCCGAGGACGTATTCGAGACCCTGGCCAAGGACAACATCAAGACCTTCATCGACGCGGGGGTGCGCAAGATCATCGTGTCGAGTCCGCACTGCTATCACACGTTCAAGAACGAATACCCGGAGTTCATGGTCAACTTCGAGGTGGTGCACATGGCGCAGTATCTGTCCGAGTTGATCGAGAGCGGCCGGCTTCGCTTAAGCAAGGGGCTTGACAAGACGGTGACCTATCACGATCCCTGCTACATGGGCCGGCACAACCAGATCTACGATGAGCCGCGGAATGTATTGACGGCCGTGTCGGGACTGGAGCTGATGGAGATGCCGGATCACCATCAGGACAGCCTGTGCTGTGGCGGCGGTGGCGGCCGGATCTGGATGGACACGCCCAAGGAGGAGCGCTTTTCGGACCTGCGGTTGTTGCAGGCCCGAGAAATCGGTGCCCAGGTGCTGGCCACGGCCTGTCCGTACTGCATCACCAACTTCGAGGAGAGCCGCCTGAACCTGGAGTTCGATGATGTACTGGAAATCAAGGATATTACGGAGATCATCAACGAAGCGCTTTAGTGCCCATTCATTGAACCACTTATCCAATAAAGGGATTAAAAAAATGGGAAACGAAATATTGCCACAATCGATTTTGGAACAATTCTCAAGCGTAGCGGCTGATAAAAATTATGGTGACGTTTTAATCGTCGGTGGCGGTGTCAGCGGCATCCAGGCTTCCCTGGATCTGGCGACGGCCGGTTTCAGAGTCTACCTGGTGGAGAAATCGCCCAGTATCGGGGGCCACATGTCCCAGCTGGACAAGACGTTTCCGACCAACGACTGCTCCATGTGAATTCTTTCACCCAAACTGGTCGAGGTCGGCCGGCATCCGAACATCGAGGTTTTGACACTTACCGAAGTCAGCAGCATGGAAGGGGAGGCAGGCGATTTCAAGGTCACCCTGACCAAGCATCCGCGGTATATTATAGAGGACAAGTGCACGGGTTGCGGGACCTGCGTCAAATACTGTCCCGTGGAGTATCCGGATCCATTCAACCAGGAAATATCAAGCAACAAGGCGGTACACGTTTATTTCTCCCAGGCGATTCCCCTGGTGTCCTATATCGATGACAGTTGCTTGTTTTTAAAAGAGAAAAAGTGCGGGATCTGTGAAACCGTCTGTCAGGCGGACGCCATTGATTTCAGGCAGAAGACCGAAAAGATGGAAGTTTCGGTCGGCGCGATCATCCTCTCCTCAGGCATCACGCCCTTCGATCCCAGCGTCAAACCGGAATATGGTTATGGAAAGTATCCCAACGTGGTAACCAGCATGGATTTCGAGCGGCTGTTGTCCTCTACGGGCCCCTATTCGGGCGAGGTGCTGCGGGCGTCGGACAAGAAACACCCCAAGACCATCGCCTGGATCCAGTGCGTGGGCTCGCGGCGGGTGACCGAGGGCGAGAACAGCTATTGCTCGGGGGTATGCTGCACCTATACCCAGAAGCAGGTGATCCTGACCAAGGATCACGAGCCGGATACCACGTGCACGATTTTTCATAACGACATCCGGTCCTTTGGCAAGGATTTCGAGCGTTATTTTCAGCGCACCGAAAACCTGCCCGGGGTGCAGTTCATCCGCAGCTACGCCTCCATTGCCGGAGAAAATCCCGAGAATCACAATGTGCGGGTGCGCTACGCCACGTTTGATGACGGCGTCAAGGAAGAAGAGTTCGACATGGTGGTGCTGAGCGTGGGACTCAATCCGCCGTCCAATAACAAGCAGCTGGCCGAGATCTTTGGTATTGCCCTCAGCGACCACGGGTTCAATTTGACCGACCACACCAACCCCATCGCCACCAGCCGCAAAGGGATCTATGTGAGCGGCGCCTTCCAGGGTCCCACGGATATTCCCGAGTCGGTATTCACGGCCAGCGGGGCGGGTTCCCAGGTCGGCACACAGCTGGGCAAGCGGCGGGGCAAGCTGGCCAAGGAGCGGATCTATCCGCCCGAGCGGGATGTCTCTCAGGAGGCGCCACGTATCGGTGTGTTCGTGTGCCACTGCGGGGCCAATATTTCCAGCGTGGTCAACGTGCCCTCGGCCGTGGAATACGCCATGAGCCTGCCGAACGTGGTCTATGCCCAGGAACAGCTGTTTTCCTGCGCCACCAATTCGGCCCAGGAGATTACCGACCTGGCCCAGGAAAAAGGACTCAACCGGGTGGTGATCGCGGCCTGCTCGCCCCGGACCCTGGAACCGCTGTTCCGGGACACCTTGAGAGAGGCCGGTCTCAACCAGTACTATCTGGACATGGCCAACATTCGTGAGCATTGCTCGTGGGTGCATTCCAAGCAGAAGGAAGAGGCGACTCAAAAAGCCAAGGACATCATCCGCATGTCGGTGGCCCGGGCCAGCAAACTGGAGCCGCTGCAGGAGTTCGACCTGCCGGTGAACAAGGCGGCCCTGGTGGTGGGCGGCGGGGTTGCCGGCATGACCTGCGCGCTTTCGATTGCCGATCAGGGGCATCCGGTGCACCTGGTGGAGCGCAGCAAGGATCTGGGCGGCATGGCCCGGCGCATCCACACCACCATCGAGGGCATGGATGTGGACAGGTACGTGGACGACTTGATCCGCAAGATCTATCAACATCCGTCGATCTACGTGCTGCACGACGCCACCATCATCGACGTGGCCGGTTACGTGGGCAACTTCGTGACCACGGTCGAGTCCGAACGCGGGACCACCCAGATCAAGCACGGCGCCTCGGTGATCGCCATCGGCGCGGACGTGTACGAACCGACCGAGTACCTGTACGGCCAGGACAAGCGGGTGGTCACCCATTTGGAGCTGAGCGAGCAGATCGCCGCGGAAGATGAGACGGTGGCCGGTGCCCAGAGCGTCGTCATGATCCAGTGCGTGGGCTGTCGTAACGAGGACCGCAACTACTGCAGCCGGGTGTGCTGCAGCCATGCCATCAAAAACGCCCTGAAACTCAAGGCCATCGATCCGGACATGGACATCGACATCCTGTTCCGCGACATGCGCACCTATGGTCTGCGCGAAGATTACTACCGTGAAGCCTCGGACAAGGGCGTGCGGTTTATTCGTTATGAACCCTCGGATCCGCCCCAGGTGGAGACCGGCACCAGTGAAGATGGCCGCGAGGTGGTCAAGATCACCGTGGCCGATCAGATCCTGGGCCAGCGTCTGGAACTGGACGCCGATATTCTATCGCTGGCCGCGGCCGTGGTACCGGCCAAGACCACCGAGGAGATCGCCGGCCTGTTCAAGGTGACCCTGAGCCCGGACGGATTCTACAAGGAAGCCCACGTGAAGCTGCGTCCGGTGGAGTTCGCCACGGACGGCGTGTATCTTTGCGGCACGGCGCATTATCCCAAGCACATCCAGGAGTCGATCAACCAGGCCTATGGCGCAGCCGGCAGCGTCCTGACCCTGCTTTCCAAGGACACCGTGGTGGCCTCGGGCGCGGTGTGCGAGGTGAATGACAACGACTGCGTATCCTGCGGGGCCTGCATCACGGCCTGCACCTACGATGCGATCTCGTTCCGCGAGACGCCCTTGGGCCGTAAGGCCTGGGTGAACCCGGTACTTTGCAAGGGCGACGGGGTATGCAACGCCAAATGCCCGACCAACGCCATCGTATTGAAGCACTTTACCAATGCGGAGTTGTGCAGCCAGATCGATGCGGCGGTGACCGATGCGGAGATACTCAAACAAATTGATGCCGCAGCGGTAGAAAAAGAAACAGTCTAAATAAGGAGCAACCCCAAATGAGCGCAAACAAAGAATTCAAGCCCAAAATTTTGGGATTCGTCTGTCACTGGTGAGCGTACGGCGCAGCCGATCTAGCTGGAGTTTCCAGACTACAGTATTCAAGTGACATCAGGCTGATCCGTGTCATGTGCTCGGGTCGGGTGGACCTGGAATTCATTTTCCGGGCCTTCATGACCGGCCAGGACGGGGTGTTCATCGGCGGTTGCAAGCTGGACGAGTGCAACTACATCACCCACGGCAACTACGATGCCCTGAGCAACACCTACCTGAGCCGCAAGATCATGCAGCACATCGGCTTGAACCCGGAGCGCCTCAGGATCCGGTTCATGTCCGGCGCGGACGGCAACCTGTTGGCCGAGGAGACCGACAAGTTCACCGAAGCGATCAAAGCCCTGGGCCCCATCGGCCAGGGGGAGGGCATGAGCGCCCAGGAATTGAAGTTCAAGCTGGACACGGTGCGTCAGCTGGTACCGTACATGAAGCTGGTGGAACGGGAGCGGCTACGCTTCCCGGCCAAATCCAAGGCGGCGTACGACGCCTTTTTCACCAGCCCCGAGTTCGACCGGTTGTTCGAGGCGTTGATCATCAACAAACTGGCCATCAGCCAGATCACCACGCTGCTGAAAGACAAGCCGCTTTCGACCGCAGCCATGGCTGAGGCGTTAGGCCTGAACCCGTCTGACTTGTCCAGACACATCAACGCCTCGTCGCGGCAGCGATTGATTCGGTATGATGAGGCACAGAAATCTTACATGTTGGCATAGAGCCGAAGGGTTAAGTTTTAAGGGTTAAGTGTTGATGAACTCGTAAAAAGTCGCCGGACCGTCATGCCGGACTTGATCCGGCATCCAGAAAAAATTGAAATTACTGGATTCCGGCCTACGCCGGAATGACGATAAACTGGAATTTTTTACTTTTTACAAGAGCATCAAGTGTTAAATGGTGGATTGCATCCGATTTTATAAAAAATAGATAGAATACCTTACCTTAACACTTCAAACGTAACGCTTAACACTAATTTATCGAAATAGCGCCGAATTGGAAATTTGCTCGGGCTTTCCCAAGCGGCGAAACAAAATGGGATATCGTCCAATGGATAAACAGCGAATCGATGCGATCATAGACAACTACCACGGCGAAGCCAGTTACCTGATTCAGGTGCTTCTGGACATCCAGAGCGAGAACAACTGGCTTCCCAAGGAGGCGCTGGAAGAGGTGAGCGAGCGGCTGCAGGTGCCGCTGACGCGCATCCAGCACATTGCCACATTCTACAAAGCGTTCAGTCTGGTGCCCAAGGGCCGTCACGGCGTGCACATCTGCATGGGCACGGCCTGCCACGTGAGAGGGGCGGCCCGGGTGTTGGATGCGGTCCAGGATGTGACCGGCATCAAGCCCGGTGAAACCGACCTGGAGTTGAAGTTCAGCCTGGAGACGGTGAACTGCCTGGGCTGCTGCGCGCTGGGCCCGGTAGTGGAGATCGATGGGAAGACGCACGGCAAGATGGCACCTGCCGAGGTCGCCGCGGTATTAAACAACTATTAAGTATTTAAGATAATGTTTTTGGCAAGGCTAGAGGGAGGAAGCCGTATTGGCATACTGCTTTCGACCGATAACGCCGCCCAAAAACATTATCTTGAATGCTTTACGAGTAGGAAGAGAATATGTCGCTGATAAACTCACCCGCTGAATTAGAAACCTATAGGCAGGGGATCGTGTCCCAACGAGACCCCAACAAACCCTGTATCACCCTGTGTTCGGGCTCGGCCTGCCATGCCACGGGCAGCCATGACGTGGCCGTGAGCCTGGCCGCGGAGCTGGAGAAACAGGGCCTGGCCGATAAAGTTGACATCCGCCGTACGGGCTGCCACGGATTTTGCGAGAGGGGCCCGATCATCGTGATTCATCCGGACGAGATCTGCTATTTTCAGATCAAGCCGGAGGATGTTCCCGAGATCATCACCGAGACGATCCAGAACAAGAAGGTCATCGACCGTCTGCTGTACGATGACCCGGCCACCAACGAGAAGATCATCAACGAATCCAAGATTCCCTTTTACGAGAACCAGGAGCGTATTGTTTTCGGTTCCAACAGCAGCGTGGATCCCAAGGACATCGACGATTACCTGGCCATCGGCGGGTACTCGGCGCTGGCCAAGGCCCTGTCGTCCATGAGCGCGGAGGATGTGCTCGAGGAAGTCAAAAAGTCGAACCTGCGCGGCCGTGGCGGCGGCGGTTTCCCGGCCGGCCGCAAGTGGGAAGGCTCGAGAAACGATCCCGAACCGATCAAATACGTGATCGTCAACGCCGACGAGGGCGACCCCGGGGCATACATGGACCGCAGCCTACTCGAGGGCAATCCGCACTCGATTCTGGAAGGGTTGACCCTGGGGGCCTATGCCATCGGCTCCCACGAGGGGTACGTGTATGTCCGCCAGGAGTATCCCCTGGCCGTGGAGAATTTGAACACGGCCATCCAGAAGGCCGAGGAGTACGGGTTCCTGGGTAAGAACATCCTGGGCTCGGGCTTCGATTTCGTGGTCAAGGTGCACAAGGGCGCCGGCGCCTTCGTATGCGGCGAGTCCACGGCCCTGATGACGGCCATCGAGGGCCGGGTGGGAGAGCCGCGTCCCAAGTACATCCGCTCCAACATCAAAGGCCTGTGGGAACGGCCGTCCGTCCTCAACAACGTCGAGACCTGGGCCAACGTGCCCCTGATCATCAACAAGGGCGCGGACTGGTTTGCCGGTATCGGCACCGACGGTTCCAAGGGCACCAAGATCTTCTCCCTGGTGGGCAAGATCGTCAATACCGGGCTGGTGGAAGTGCCCATGGGCACGAGCCTCAGAGATATCATCTATAAAATCGGCGGGGGCATTCCCGGAGGCCGTAAATTCAAGGCCGTGCAGACCGGTGGCCCGTCCGGCGGCTGCATTCCCGAAGAACTGCTGGACCTGCCGGTGGGCTTCGACGAGTTGACCAAGGCCGGGTCGATGATGGGCTCGGGCGGCATGATCGTCATGGACGAGGACACGTGCATGGTGGACGTGGCCCGCTATTTCATCGCGTTTCTGACCGACGAATCCTGCGGCAAGTGCGTGCCCTGCCGCGAGGGCCTGCGGCAGATGCTCAAGATTCTGACCAACATCACCGAGGGCAGGGGCAAGCCCGGTGATATCGAACTATTGGAAGCGCTATCCGAGACCGCCAAAGAGGCGGCCCTGTGTGCCCTGGGCAAGAGTGCACCCAACCCGTTTTTGTCCACCCTGCGCTACTTCCGGGACGAGTACGAGGCGCATATCAATGAGAAGCGCTGCCCGGCGCTGTCCTGTAAGGAGCTCATCTCTTTCTATATCGATCCGTCCAAGTGCAAGGCGTGCATGGTTTGCGCGCGTAAATGTCCGGCCGATGCGATCATCGGCGGCAAGAACAAGGTTCACATCGTGGACCAGACCAAGTGCACCAAGTGCGGCACCTGTTTCGAGGCCTGTCCGCCGCGGTTCGGCGCGGTGACCAAGCTGTCCGGCGTGCCGGTACCGGATCCCATCCCCGAAAACGAGCGCACAATCAGAAAGAGCAAATAATCATGAGTGAAATCCATTTAGAGATCGACGGACAAGAGGTGACGGCGAGCGAAGGCATGACCCTTCTGGAGGCGGCCAAAAGCGTAGGCATTAAAATCCCCACCCTGTGCTATCACGAGAAACTGGAGCCCTACGGCGGTTGCCGGCTGTGCATCGTGGAGGTGGAGGATCGCGGTCGAACCAAACTGGTGGTGTCCTGCGTTTACCCGGTGGAAAGCGGCATCGTGGTGCGTACCCGCACGGAGAAGATCGATCGCATTCGCAAGATGATCCTCGAGCTGCAGCTGGCCCACGCGCCGGATGCCTTCGAACTCATCGAACTGGCCAAGGAATATGGGGCGGATCCCAACCGCTTCGAAAAAGAGGCCTCGTTTTGCATCCACTGCGGGCTGTGCGTGCGCTACTGCGCCGAGGTCAAGGGCAAGCACGCCGTGGGCTTCATCGACCGGGGCACGCGCAAGGAGATCAGCTTCATCCCCGAGATCGCGACTCAGGAATGCTGGCAGTGCAAGGAGTGTTTCGAGCTGTGCCCCACCGAGGCGCTGCAGGCCGCTTACGTGCTGACCGAATCGCTGTTTTCTGCTGAACCGCCTTTCAGGGCCGAAACCAAACACTAATTAAGACAAGCATCAGTTTACACGATTTTTCCAATAAACAGCGGTTGCGTTATGTCGAAATTGATACAAAAAATGTGACCGATTAACAATCGAGACGACAAGATAAGTAAACGAGGTTTTCAGCATGATCGATCTAAAAAAAGCGCAACAATTGATATTGGAAGCCACGTCTGTATTAGGACGCGAAAGTGTTTCGATATTGGATGCGCTGAACAGAGTATTGGCCAAAGATGTTTTTGCTGTTGAAGACCTTCCGGCATCGGATATCTCCGCCATGGACGGTTATGCCTTGCGCCATGGGTCTTTTTTGGATGACTCGGCACGGGAAACGGTAAAATTCAGGATTATCGGAGAATCACCGGCCGGCAGGCCCTGCGCGGCGCTCGTCAAGAAAGGCGACGCCGTTAGAATCATGACCGGTGGTGTGGTGCCCGAAGGCGCGGATACGGTTGTAAAGATAGAGGATACTATCGAAAAAGACGGCCTTGTGATCTGTACCACCATTCCGTCGCCTGGTGACGGCATCCGCTCAAAGGGTGATTCACTAAGAAAAGGCGATCTGGTTCTTCGCGCCGGCGATGTGATTACGCCACTGGAAGTGGGTGCGTTGGCCAGCCTCAGACGGGCCTATGTTTATGTCTACCGCAAACCCATCGTAGCCATTTTGTCGACCGGCGACGAACTGTCGGATTTTCACGAGCCATCCATGCGATCCAAGGCCATGTGCTCGAATCTCTACACGTTGGCCGCGCAGACCCTGAACATCGGCGCAACCCCCTTGTTACTGGGGATGGTCGGTGACGATATCGACGACCAACAATCCATTTTGCGTGAGTCCTTGCGGGCGGATGTCATTATCACTTCAGGCGGAACCTCGAGGGGAAAGTATGATCTGATTCATAAGACGTTTGCCTCGCTGGGCATGGAACTTCGATTCTCCAATATCTTCGCCAAACCCGGAAAACCCACGACCTTCGGGAGCATTCAAAACAGCTTGATTTTCGGGTTGCCGGGAAATCCCTCTGCCACCATGCTTTCCTTCGAGCAATTTATTAAACCGGCATTATTAAAAATGATGGGATATCGATTCGTACCGGGTAGCGCCAACGGAAATAACGGCGTCGTCGGTGATCAAAGTCCGTTTTCTCGAATTGATTCCTTTAATGCCAAGCATGGGGGCAACAAGGATCACAAGCGGGCTTCCCAGGTTCCGCTGAGAAGGATGCCGCCTGATAGTGGAAGCCACCTCCAAAACAATACCATGACCCCGAATACGGTATTGGGGCATTTAAAAATAGTCACCAAATAACCTGACCATACCATCAACCGAAACCCACGGATATGCAAAAAACCCTTATACGGAGGTGACCGATAATGAGATACGCAGAAACCGGATATAATCTTGAAATCGATTTAACCCGGGGGAACATCGAACGCGTGGAAACCGACCCCAAATTGCTCGAGACCCACTTGGGCGGGTTGGGAACCAGTGTTAAAATTCACTACGATCGCGTCGGACCCGAGGTGCAGGCCTTCGATCCAGAGAACTTGTTGATTTTCAGCACCGGCTTGTTGTGCGGAACACCGGCCTTCAGTGCCAACCGGACCCTGGTCAGTTTCATCTCGCCGCAAACCGGACTGTTGGCCTATCCCATGATGGGCGGGTTCTGGTCGGCAGAACTGAAATATGCCGGCTATGACAAGGTGGTCATCAGCGGCAAGTCGCCAACGTTGATCTATATCTATATTAACAATGACAAGGTGGAACTGCGCGATGCATCCCACCTGCATGGAAAGGGCGCGGTTGAAACCCAGGAGCTGATTCGAGAAGAATTGAAAGATCCGAACGTGCAGGTGGCGGCCATCGGTTTGGCGGGAGAAAATCGCTGTTTCACGGCGTCCATTGAACAGTCGCGATCAAGTTCCAGCCGGGGTGGCGGTGGTGCCGTGATGGGAGACAAAAACATCAAGGCGATTGCCGTGCGGGGGACCAAACCGGTTAACTTGGCTCGGGGTGAGGAGTTCATGGCGCACATGAAGGAGATCACCAAATACATCAATTTCCGCAACGAAACGCCTTTGCCGGGAATCATGCCCATCATGTCCGGAATCGGATCGCCACAGATGATGAAACATGTGGATGAGAAATGGCATACGGAAAGTTTTGCCTGGGGGAATGCCCGTGTGCGCAGGAAAGATTTCTGGACCGATGAGATCGATAAAACCTGGACCGAGAGTCAGACCAAAGCCATTAAACGGTTCATCAGCTGCTATAACTGCCCCCAGCAGTGTGGGGCCTTGATCAACCACGACGATGTGCCGCCCTACATGATAAAATGTTTCTCCAAACTGACCTATACCATGGCCGCCTTTGTCGATGACTTGGATTTTACCTGGAGAATCTGCAAGCAGGCCTTTGAATATGGGTTGGACTCCTTTTCGACGCCTCAGATACTGGCTTTCGGTGTGGAACTCTATGAGGCAGGAATCTTCACCGATGAGGATTTCGAGGGCTGTCCGAAAGACAAGGAAGGCCGATTTTTCTGGTTGCTCGACCGAGTCGCCCGGCGTGAGGGGATCGGCGATTATTTGGCCGATGGTACCTATTGGGCGGCACGGCGCATCGGCAAGGGGGCCGAGAAATTCGACCACAATACCACCAAGAAGCACGAACAGATGAATATCAAACTCGGTATGCTTGACCCCTTGTACTATCTGATGTTTGCCACCAATGAAAAAATCAGCATTACCCAGATCGAGGGCAACTGGCCCCAGGCGGCCTTCCCCAAAAAGGAAATGCGCGAGGAGTTCGTGAAGGACTGGCCCCAGCTGCCCGATGAAAAATTCAAAAAGTATTTCGTTGACTGGGAACCGCGCGGCGAAATGGCCAACCCCCAATACCCACCGCCCGAAATCGCATCTGAAATCGTGGACTGGATGGAAATGCTGCACAACATCGATGATGCGCTGGGGATCTGTGCCGGCATGGGCTCTTTCTGCCTGAAGCCGCCTTACCATGTGCACAACTATCCAAAACTGATCTCGGCCGCTACCGGCATGGATGTGGATAAGAACGACGTTAAAAAAATGGTCAACCGCAGCAGAAACCTGCATCGAGCGTATAACAACATGCGGGGGCTGCGACGAAAAGACGAGCTGCCACCGGCAGATCACTGGAAACACCGCTTTCCCGATCTGGAAGAAACGCTGATGATGAAATACTACAAATATAAAGGCTGGAATACCGAAGGGATTCCAACCCGGGACAGACTGCACGAATTAGATTTGGATTACGTTGCTGACGACTTAGAAAAGAGGGGGATCTTGAACAATGGCCAAGATTAAGAAAACAATCAAGACAATCAAAATCGATGCCGATAAATGCAACGGGTGCCGGACCTGCGAGATTGTTTGTTCCGGATTTCACTCGGACCCGAAATATAGTACCATCAATCCGGCGGCATCCCGAATTCGTGTGATCACCCACCGTCTCAAAGATATCTGGCTGCCGGTGTTTGCCGGTGAATACACGCCTGCCGAATGCATGGGCCGAGACAAATATATTATCGACGGCAAAGAGTACGACGAGTGCACCTTTTGCCGGGCGACCTGCCCGTCACGGGATCTGTTTAAGGATCCGGATTCCGGCCTTCCGCTGAAGTGCGACATGTGCGAGGGCAACGAAAGCGGCCCGCTGTGTGTCGAATGGTGCCTCAACGACGTGCTCATCTACGAAGAGCGCGAAGAGGAGGTCGATGAAGAGGTTGAGAGCAGTGAGATGGAAGCCGGTTTGGATGCGTTAATCGATAAATACGGATATGAGAAACTGGGTAACGCATTTTCCAGGAGATTGCAAAACAGCTAGTATTCGTCTATAAATAGGCAAACTGGCCATTCATAGAAGGGCACTATCTGAGATCGAAGACCGTCATGCCTAAGGAAAAGATGGGTCATAGGGAAGCGCTCCAGGCGACACTGGACACGATCGAACCGCTGGGCAGCGATTTCGTGGCCCTTGCCGAGTGCGCGGATCGAATCGTGGCCGAGGACCTATATTCGACGGTGTGTTCGCCATCCACCGATTCTTCGATGAAGGACGGCTACGCGATAAGATCGGATGACATCGCCGACGCGACGTCTGAAAACCAGATCACCCTTAAAATCATCGATATGGCCGCCGCCGGTATCCCCGCCCGAAAGGCGGTAACCGGCGGAACCGCCATTCGAATCCAAACCGGCGCGGCCATACCCCACGGGGCCACGGCAGTCCTGGCCGAGGAATTTGCGAAGCGTTCAGGAGATACGCTGACGGTGCTGAACAACGCCCATGCGGGACGCAATATCATGCTCAAGGGGGCGGATGTCGCTGACGGCGAGCGAATCGCCACCGCGGGCAGCCGCCTCTCTCCGGGCATGATCGGTCTTTTGGCCGCGGCCGGATACAGCCAGGTACCGGTATATCGACAACCGGTGCTGGCCATACTGGCCACCGGGGATGAATTGGTGATCCCCGGTCAACCGTTGTCCGATGGCAAGCTTTACGCCAGTAACCTCGAGATGCTAAAGGCCTGGTGTCGGCGGTATGGCATTCGCAGCTCCTTTTCGGTACTGGTCGATCAACCGGATATTATCAATCGTACCATCGGGGAGGCCATCGATACCCATGATGCGGTGATAACCAGCGGCGGTGCGTGGTCGGGCGACCGCGATTTCGTCGCCGACGCGCTAAACGCCCTGGGCTGGCGCAAAGTCTTCCACTGGATTCGCATCGGTCCCGGAAAACCGGTGGGTTTTGGCATGCTCAACAATAAACCGGTTTTCCTGCTTCCCGGCGGACCGCCGTCCAATTTCACGGCATTCATCCAGATCGCCCTGCCGGGGCTTCTGAAGCTGAGCGGATCCCGGCGGCCTTGCCTGCCCACCATGCCCGTCAAACTGGATCGGACGTTGACCTGCCGTCATATCGATTGGACCGAATTTGTTTACGGCACTTTGATCGAAAGTGAGGCCTGTCCCATCTTCCAGCCCCTCGCACTTGCCAGCCGCATCAAATCCATTGCCAGCGCCCAAGCCGTCATCGCCATTGCCGAAGGGTTAAAATCCATACCGGCCGGGGCTATGGTTACCGCGCAGCTGCTCATATAATACCCGGTTCAAGCAATAGGGGGAGGCGGTGAAAATCTCTTGGTTGTCGATCATTGGCGTTGGAATTCTTTTGGTCGCCTGCTCGACGATTGTCCAACCCCATGCAATCGACCATTCATCGTCATGGTCCGCTGCCGACCCCCTGAGTATCCCTTTGCATGTCCGGCACCGGCAATTCGAAAAGGGAAATCTCGTCGTCAATCCTTCTTTCGAGGAGGGTCGCGCCGTGGCCGATGCCGGCGAAACGGCCTTTGTGCTCAAGGGATGGGAAACGTTCGGTCAACCCATCCGCTGGATCGGTCCAGAAACACCCGCCACGGATCATCCGCCGCCATTGCATGGCACCCATTGCATCGAAATAAACCGGGAAACGGCATCGGAAGTCAGCCCGGCCGACGGCCTGATCAGCGACTACATTCCCGTGATACCCGGCAACTACTCGTTTACCTACCATATTCGGCTGGAAAACATCGTGAGCAACCGCAGGCGATTGGGCGTCCGGCTCTTCGATGCCATCGCCGTCAAGGTCTTGTTTTTCGACGCCAACAAGCAGCCTGTCGATGCGGCTTCGATCAACCCGGTCAGCGGCACATCGATCGACAATTCCGACAAGGGCTATTCCTTTGCGAATTTTTGGCGGATCGATCGTTTCCCGTGGGGCAAGGTGAACGGACGCACCTACAACTATCCGTATTGCGAGGGTGATATTCCTGATCAGGCGCGGTACGTGCGCCTGTCATTTGGTTTGAAAGGGACCGGCACCCTGTGGTTGGATCAGGTCTATTTTGGGTATTCGAAGTGGAATTTTACCACTTTGGAGCGGTTCGCGCCGTTTTTCGGCAACCTGCCCGATTGGGACCAATCGCTTGTCCCGACCCCCAAGCACATGCAGGCCGGGTCAGAAATAGCCTATTACGATCCAAACGATCCGGCATCGCGCTTACCCATTATCGTTATACCGGAAAACCCGGCTCCTGCCGAGCGCTTGGCGGCCGACATGCTGCAGCACAAAATCAGTCAGGTCCTGATAAAGAACGGTGTACCCCTCGCCCATGGGGACTCGGCGGTTCATATTCTGGAAGGGAATTATTCTCACCCCGATACCCATGGCTTCCGACTGATCCTCAGCATCGGTGAAAATAAGCTGTATCGGGACCTTGCACCGCAACTGCCCCTTTCCGCTATCCGCAATAAGCCACAGGGTTACATCATAAAAGGCGAAACCGTTGGCAACTGCCATGTCGTCTTCCTGCTGGGCGAAACATCCATCAGCAATTATTATGCCTCCACGACTGTCATCCAACTTTTTGCGGACGATCGATGCATATATCACGATGCGACCATCGTCGATTTTCCGGATTTTTTGATTCGTTCCTATGTGTTCAGGAATTGGAAGCATGAAAGCGAATTGAATCGTGACCTTGCGGCATTGCCGCGGATGAGTGGCTATAAGTTCAATCGGGTGTATTATGGTTATGACCGCAACAACAAAACCTGGTATCAGCCCGGTGACCTGTATCGAGAAGGCCTGCGCAAGGCCGGCCGGCGAATGAAACAACTCGGGGTGATGCGCCTTGCTCTGATGGTCAACCCATATAGCCATCTTGACATGGGGTCGCCGGTGGCGGCGCTTGCCTCCCCATTGCGCAATCAATGGACCCATGGCGATCCGCAAAGCCTCGAAAAGCTCATGGCGGTATGCAAGATCGGGCTGGAGGCCGGCGCCGATGCGATCATGTTGTTGGCTGACGATTTTTTGCCATTCTGCGGCTCGAATCCTCAAAATTATTGCCTGTACTCATCGGAAGACCAAAAGCGCTTCGTTAATCTTCAACATGCGCATGCCTTCATCATCAATCATCTGAAAAAATGGCTGGACGAAAAATATCCCGGAACCCGGCTCATGTTTTGTCCACCCTGGTATTCCAACGAACACATGGACCGCAGTGATGGAAAAGCTGAAGTCTATCTAAAGGAGTTGGCATTTCAGATCCCTCCGGATGTGGCGATTATTTGGACGGGGCCTACCGTCCGATCCCTGTCCATCGACATGGCGGATCTATTTCGTTTCAGCGAACGCATCGGTCGGTGGCCGGTGTTGTGGAATAACACCTTGTATGCGCGGAATCTGGAGGCCAAGGGCTATGGCGGGTATCCGACGCATTACCCCGGTAAGGCGAGACTGTGCAACTTGTTCGAGCCGCATGACATCGAGGTGCCCGATCAATTTTACCGTTTCATTGATAGTCGACAGATTTACACCAATGGGGAGGCTTACAGCGAAATATACAAGATCAAGTATGCTACCGTGGCCGATTACACCTGGAATACGACCGCCTACCACCCAGAGCGGTCACTGTGGAAGGTGCTTTGCCGAACCTACGGCTTAACGGGGGCCCAGCAATTGATTGTTTTCAGTGATGCCTATTATCAACTTCAGGGCCTCTGCTCCCTGATGGAAAGGCAGGGCAGGACCGACCTGCGTTTCGAGACGGGTAAACAAGCGTTAGGCCGACTCAATGCTTGCTTGGCCAAGATTGCCGACATGTTGCCGGAAGGCCATCCGCTCTTATCGGAATTGACTAATTTGAACCAACGACAGAAACGCCGCCTTGAAAGCATCTGTCAATGACCGTTTAGGGGGCAAAGGAATCGCCTGTGGTGGGTAACGGGCTGACAGCAGCAGGGAAACCCGGCCCATCGTCCAGCGAGTCACGTTCGGTTTCATATTCGGGAAAATGGTCGTCCGGACAAAAACGCCGTTCAAAGGGCTGGTCAAACATCACGGCAAACCCATCCTTTTGAGAACGTACGACCCTGCCGGTTACGCTCGGCCGGCTATGGAAAGCAAAAACCGGGAATTGAAGGCTGATTTTCTGGTCGGCGGGGATCGTTCGTCTGGTGACAATAAACGCGCCACTAGCGCTGACATTTCTCACCAAATCGCGGTGGGTTCCGGAATTGACCGTATACTTGACACTGAATCGAGCGGGGCGGCGCGGGCGCTGACGTTGATTATCCATGGTGTCTATTTTCAACATACGGTTGCGTTATCGTGTTTAAAAGTCTGTTTGGGCAATGATGAATCAGCTGCATACAGGTGAGCACAGTCCAAATGGTTACCAATAATCGGCAGCTATTGCTGCTATGCTATCCACCTTGAATATGCAAGTGACACCATTCTATTACAAAATGGTGACCGTTGGCAAACAAAGATCGGTCGATCGACTACGCTTCTTGCGTATGATCGATTTTTCCTTTTTGGGTGTTCATGATTTTATGGATTGCTCGTCATCGATGATTACAATTCTTTCGGTTCCCCTAAGATGGATTTCGGCTTCAGTGGCCTGAGTTCGACGTCGGCTTTTCTGCTGAAGGTGAGTATCTGGCTGACTAAATTGCGGGCCCTTTCCGAGGCGACTTTTATTCGTTTAATGTATTCTTTCGTGTCGGCCGGAGAATCGACTTGCATCAGTGCCAGTTCTGCATAGCCGAAAATACCACTCAGAATGTTGTTGAAATCATGAGCGATGCCGCCGGATAAGGTGCCGATGGCTTCGAGTTTCTGAGCCTGCTGCATCCGCTTTTCATACATTAATTCGACACTGACATCCCGTCCGATGAAAAGATAACCGTGTATGGTGCCGTGGTCATCTCGCAACGGAACCAGCATCACATCGAGGGTCACCCGGTCGGGTTTGTTGCCTTTGCATACGACTCGCCCTGACCATGAACACCCGGATTCCAAGGCCTCCCATATCGCTTCAGAGGCAATATCGTTTGGGTTATCGAGGCATGGTGCGCTACCAATCACATCTTTTGCCGCCAATCCGGTGGCCTTCTCTAACGCCGGATTGGCATGCACAATGTTTTTATCCAAGCCGATTTGCAAGATGATTTCCGTCGAGTGGCGGGTCACCTGATTGCGCATTTCCATCATTTTTTGGATGGGAGAACTGAATTTTTTGGAAATGATGACGATGATCAGTACCGTAACAATCAGGAACAAGGCCGCGCTGATGAAGATCGAGTAGATCAGTTCATTCACGGGAGCCATGATTTCGTCCCTGTTTTGGGTGAAGGCGGCAATCCACTCCGCATTTTTTATCCTTGTAAAGCCAGCGATCTTTTCAAAGCCCTCGAAAGAATAATCGGCGATGCCGTTCTTTTTATCCATTACCAGCTGTTTTATTTTTTCGGTGCCGGGAAGATTCAGAAGCGCCAGGTTAAGAATCAAATCCTTGCGTGGATGAGCGATGACGGTGCTTTTTTTGTCGATCAGATAGGCGTAATCCGATTGTTCGATGTGATGCTGCGAGATGATACGAACCAAGAAATCGGTTCGGATGGGGATGGCAACGATACCATAAAACTTGCCATTGTTTTGTAAGGGGGCACACACGACGATGATCGCTTCATCTGGGGCTGGCGCGCCCCGCGTTTTCATTGGGCCGGCGACAGTGACGCCCCGCTTTTGAGCGTTTAAAAAATAATCACGATCCGAAATATTCAATCCAACACGATTGATAAAAATCGCGTCCGCCCTGATAATGCCATCTTTGTCGGGGAAACCAAAAAAGTTAAATTTTCATTGCCGTTAGATACTTACTATCTTGTGTCCATCCAGAAATTGGCCATTTGTGGATGGGCACTACCTAACGGAATCAAAAGCGGGGAAGATGGTGGGCAGGCAGGGGCGAATCGATGGTTCCGTTATAATAGTGATTGGTTTTATATCCACACAGACTGCAGCTCAGATAGCTGTGCCGGTCAGTGGCTTCCTGCATGCAATGACCATAATGGCGACACCAAAAATTGCGTAAGTAATCGGTCGGGCTGACATTTGTGGTCGGTTTGGGAAATCGGGGGGCTCGCTTCATCGCCGTCTCCTCGTATTGAAAAAATATGACTTTTTTACCGACCCCATTTAGGCGCGTCGGTACGATCACCCTTCTCCGAGCATAATCCATACCATGTCCTTCTTTTCTATGACCATTTTTGACAACTTATATTAAATATAAAAATAAAAGTTAGTTATGAATTTAATGGGCGATGATCGCACGGTGTCGCAGAGAAAGACCGGCAGGCATGAGAGACTCGCTTATGAAACGGGAGCCATAATGGATAGGTAATCAAGTATCCTAATCAAGTATTGACTCAAAATGGGGAAACCAATAAAAACCTTTTCAAATATCTTAAACACGATAGAAGGAATTGTGGCGTGTGGCAAAAAGAACTCGATGAACTGGCCAAGAGAAGGACCATCGCCCTTCGCATGGGGGGAGAAAAGAACGTCGCCAAACAGCATGCGCGCGGCAAGATGACCGTTCGTGAGCGCATCGATCACCTGTGCGACGCGGATACCTTTAGGGAACGGGGGATGCTGGCCGGCGTGCCCACCTATGATAAAGACGATCCGCATCGCCTCGACGGACTGGTGCCCTGTCCGTTTATCATGGGCATCGGAGAACTAAACGGCCGACGGGTCGCGGTTCATGGCGACGACTTTACCATCAAGGGTGCCTCGGTGGGCCGCATGTATAAAAGCAAGGGGGCATATTTTGTAAAAATGGCGCGCTCCTTGAATTTGCCTGTCGTGCGGCTGGTGGAAGGCGCCGGTGGATCCATCAAGGAAATTCTGGAAATTGGGTACACCGAACTGCCCACCTCCGGCGATGAGTGTGCCCAGAATCGTGTGGACATGATGTCCGAGGTGCCGGTAGTCGCTGCCGGATTCGGATCCGTGGCCGGTTTGGGGGCGCTGTACATGGTGGAAAGTCATTTCTCGGTGATGGTCAGGAATATGTGTCATGTGTTTGTTGGCGGACCGCCGTTGGTCAAATCGGCCTTTGGCGAGGAGTTGTCCAAGGAGGCGTTGGGTGGATACCTGCTGCACACGCGCCAGACCGGTGTGGTGGACAACGATGCGGTCGATGAGCATGATGCCCTGGACCAGGTCAAGCGCTTTCTTTCCTATATGCCAGCCAATGTATGGGAAATGCCCCGGCGGCAACAGGTGAGCGAGGATGTCCCCGAGCGGCGGGAGGCGGATCTGGCGACCCTCATCCCCCGTAATCAGCGCAAGGCGTATGATATGCGCCAATTGCTGGCGCTGGTGTTCGACCGGGACTCGATATTCGAGATCGGAAAATATCAAGGACGCTCACAGATTACAGCCCTGGCCAGACTGAACGGCTATCCCGTGGGCGTATTGGCCAACGACCCCTGTTTTCTGGGTGGCTCCTTTAATTATGACGTGGCCGAGAAATTCCAACGCTTTATCGACATGTGCGATACGTTTCATCTGCCCATTGTCAATTTCGTCGACCAGCCCGGATTCACCATCGGTCGGCCAAGCGAAATCCAGGGAACCATTCGCAAAGGGGTGCGGGCCAGTTTTGCCATGATTCAGGCCACCATTCCCATGGCGGTGATTTACGTTAGAAAATGCTTCGGTGTGGCCGGCGGATCTCAGAAAAGTGGACTGCGTTTCAGTTGGCGATATGCCTGGCCGTCGGCCGTATGGGGCAACATCCCGGTGGAAGGGGGCGTCTATGCCGCCCACCGCCGGGAAATAGAGGCCGCCGACGACCCGAAGGGGTATCTTGAAAAACTACAGGAGGAATATCGGGCCGTGGCGTCACCATTCCGGACTGCGGAAGCCTTCGGTATCGAGGATATCATCGATCCGGTGGAGACCCGGCCACTGCTCTGTGAATGGGTTGAGATGGCCTATCAGGTGGAACATCGCCATCTCGGGCCGAAGAAGCGGGGGATGCGGTGTTAAATTGCGCGCATCCTAAAATAGCCAATTTGTCCGCTGTCGGCATTATCCTTTTCGCCACTTCGTTTTTTCTTTTCTTGACTAAACGATCCGAAATGGATAAACAAAATAAGTTGTGCGAGGTAAAGAAGTGCCGTCGTTATGTCTTGTATGACTAGACGTATCTGCCAGTACTTGCCAGGTCAACTTTCCTTCCTATTAGTGGTCAATCAGCCACATGTACGGCAATAATTTAGATGTAATTTGTCGTAATTTTAAGTCCCAAAAATAAATATAAGCATTTAAAAGTCCTAAAAATAACTAATACTGCGTAATATTGCCACTAATCAATAGATTAAATCTATTTTAAAGATTAAATTCCGACGAGAGCAATTTCTAATATTTTCAAACCGTTTATTTTTCTGCTTGACAAAGTCGAGACACGAAGTTAGTTATAGAAAACATTCGTTCTCCCAAGAGAAAGGTGCTGTGGCAATCTGTATTGGACCACGACTGGGAAAATAACGCATGCCCAATTATCAACGGGTCGATAAAAAAGGATCTATTACTTCAAAAGGGGTAACAAAATGAGGTATGGCGCAACAGGGGTTAATTTAGAGATTGATCTATCCCGGGGTAACATTGAAAAGGTGGAAACAGATCCAGAAATAACTGAACTGTTTTTAGGGGGCCAGGGCGCGGCTGCCAAAATACTCTTTGAACGGGTTCCTCCAGAAACAGACCCCTTTTCTCCAGACAATCTTTTGATTTTCAGTGCTGGACTCTTACATGGTACACCCACACCGGCAGCTAACCGCGTCGCGGTCAATACTTTTTCTCCCCAGACCAACCTCATGTCACATTCGCTGATGGGAGGCTTTTTCGGACCGGAAATGAAGTACGCCGGTTATGATCAAATTATCATCCGCGGTAAGGCGGACGATCTGGTCTACCTTTATATAAATAACGACACGGTCGAAATTCGTGATGCCACCCACCTGCGCGGGATGGGCTGCACGGAGACCGGTGATGTGTTGAAAAAGGAACTCAAAGACGAAAAGATTCAGGTTGCCGCCATCGGTCTGGCCGGTGAAAATCGTGTGTATACGGCTTCCATCGACCATGGGCACTCCAGTGCGGCGCGCGGCGTGGGCGTGATCATGGGCGACAAACGTCTGAAGGCCATCGCGGTCAGAGGAACCAGGGATGTCAACGTCGCCAAACCAGCCGAGCTTTTCGAAATTTGCATGGACATGCATAAAAAAATCGGCGGCAGTGATGGGTGCGGGGACTGGATGGCTGTTGATGAGGATGACAGTTTCCATCATAACCATTTTTCCTGGGGTAATGCGCGTGTCCGTCGGTTGAATTTTTGGAGCGATGAGCTGCAAGAGCGTTGGACCAAAATCAAATACGATAACATGGACCGGCAAACGAGCTGTTACAACTGCCCCAAGAAATGCCGCAATGTCATCAACTATCCGGGCCGCAAACGCTTCGCCTACAAGTGCTATGGAAAAGATACCTATCACATGGCGGCCTTCAAGGAACTGGATTTCAGCTATGAAATTCTGGGCGAGGCCCAGGAATACGGTCTGGATTCCTATTCAACCCCCCAGGCGATGGCGTTGGCGGTAGAACTCTATGAAGCCGGCATCCTAACAGACGCCGATATGCCTGATTTCCCGAAGGACAGTGGGGATCGATTCTTTTATCTGTTGGAAAAAATCGTTCGCCGCGAAGGAATTGGTGACATTCTGGCCGATGGCGTATACTGGGCCGCCCGCCGAATCGGAAAGGGCGCCGAAGCCTACGACCACAATACCATCAAAAAATTTGAACAGCTGCCAATTAAACTGGGCAAGATCAACCCAGCCTATTTTCTGATGATCGCCACGGGTGAAAAAATGAGTATCACCCAGATTGAAGGCTCTTTTCCCCAGGATCCGATTCCTGACCTGGAAGAACGGCAGGCATTCGTCGACAGTTGGGAGGCCCCTCCGGACCAAAAATTCAAAGACTACTTCCTCAAATGGGAAAAGCGTAACCTCATGTCCAATCAGGCGTTCTGTGATATCGTCGACTGGAACGAGGCCATGCATTACATCGACGATTCCATCGGCCTTTGCGGATTCGTTTCATCATTCAGGGGGCAGTTTGGCGGTGGCGTTGCTTATCACATGAACAATATCCCCGATTTTATCGCATTCGCCACCGGTTTTGAAATGGACAAGGATAAACTGTGGAAATGTTTCCAGCGCATTCGCACCCTGGTGCGGGCCGTCAATGTCAGGCGAGGGCTGAGACGAAAAGATGAGCGGCCGCCTGAAGATCATTGGGTCGTCCGGGATGAAGAGATGGAGCAGAAACTGCTTGACGATTACTACGAATTCAAGGGCTGGAACAATGAGGGTATCCCGATCAAGAAGACGCTGGATGAACTCGGCCTGGAATTTGTCAGTGAAGATTTTGTCAAGAGAGGCATTCTGACCGGCAGTGATGCGGAAACAGAGAATTAATAACGCTAGGGGGTGGTTACCGTGAAGGCTGGTTCAAAAAAGAAAATCATCAAAGAGATAAAAGTCGACATCGATAAATGCACGGGCTGCCGGTCTTGCGAATTGGCCTGTTCCGCATTTCACTCCGTGCCGAAATACAGCAGTATTAACCCGGCAAGGTCTCGCATTCGAGTCCTTATGGATGAAATCAAGGATCAGTATGTACCGATTCGTGCGGGTGACTATACGCACGCCGAATGCAATGGCAGAAACATTTATGTCATTGACGGCAAGGAATACTCCGAGTGCGCGTTCTGTCCGGCCTCGTGTCCGTCCCGGGATTATTTCAAAGAGCCGGACTCCGGTTTGCCGCTGAAATGTGACATGTGTGAAAGTGTACCGCCGCTGCCTGAGCCCATGTGTGTGCAGGCCTGCGAATTCGACGCACTGACTTACCAAGAAAGAGAAGAGGAAGTCGTTGAAGAAGAAGCGAGTCGCAGTGAAATCGAAATTGGTATCCAGGCACTCATTCGCAGATATGGCGCCAAATCGGTAAAAGAGGCGGTGAGCAAGGCAACCAAAGGCTAACCCATCATTGATGAAAACCAAGAATAGGCGACCTATCACGTGGAAATACTAGCACCTTTTAAAGAAGTAATCGACGAGATCGTAGAAGCCGGCGGAGAGATTTCCAAGCTGTGTTTTCAATGCGGGAGATGTGACGCCGTTTGCCCATGGAACCGGGTGCGCGATTTCAGCATGCGTAAGATTATCCGGCAGGCAAACTTGGGACTCACCGAGGTCGATGGCGAAGATATCTGGCTGTGCACCACCTGCGGTCGGTGTGCGGACAATTGTCCCCGGGGAGTCAAGCAGATTGACATCGGCGTTTCCCTGCGGCGCATGGCTTCGGAATACGAGGTGTTCCCGGCCTCAGTCAAATCGGCAAGGACGGCCCGTGCCGGCATTATTTCCGAAGGCAACCCCTTGAGCGAAAGTCGCGACAAGCGCGATGCGTGGGCCAAGGATCTTGCCTTGAAACCGTTTTCCGAGGAGATGGAAATCCTCTACTTTGCCGGCTGCTATTTCAGCTATGATCCCAGAATGAAAAAAGTGGCCGTGGCCACGGCCAACATCCTGAACAAAGCGGGCGTCGAGTTCGGCATTCTGGGCAACAAGGAAAACTGCTGTGGCGAAAGCATCCGCAAGACGGGAAGCGAAGACGTCTTCAGAGACGTGGCCAGGCAGAATATCAAGACCTTCATCGATCATGGTGTGAAGAAGATTCTGGTTTCCTCTCCGCATTGTTACCATACGTTTAAAAATGAATATCCTGAATTCATGGTGCATTTTGATGTGGTTTTCGCCACCCAGTATGTGCTCGAACTGCTTCAAACCGGACGCCTGATCATCAGCGGTGAATACAATAAGAAAATCACCTACCATGACCCCTGCTATTTGGGGCGGCATAACGGGATTTACGATGAACCGCGTGAAATTCTGGATCGTGTGCCAGGACTGGAACTTGTTGAAATGATAGACACACGCAAAGACAGCCTCTGTTGTGGCGGCGGTGGTGGCCGCATCTGGATGGACACATTAAAGGGCGAACGATTTTCAGACATCCGATTGGATCAGGCGTTAGACGTCGGTGCCCAGGAACTGGTGACCTCCTGCCCTTACTGCATTACCAACTTTGAAGATAGCCGCCTGACCATGGAGTATGAGGACAAGCTGGAAATCAAGGATATTATGGAAATTGTCCAAGACGTGATTGAATAGCGTCGCTTTTTCTAAAAGGGCAAGGCCTAATAGCCATACCTGACAAGGACGGATAAATTGGAAAAAGAAACAGCCGAAGAACGAGCCGCTGAGAGTTCAGCAGACGATAAGCGTGTAGACGTCATGATTGTTGGTGGCGGAATCAGTGGCATCCAAGCCGCTCTCGATCTAGCCGAGACGGGTTTCAAGGTCTATTTGGTGGATAAATCGCCGGCCATTGGCGGTAAAATGTCACAGCTGGACAAAACCTTTCCCACCAATGATTGCTCCATGTGTATTGAGTCTCCTAAATTCATCGAGTGCAGCCGTCACCCGAATATCGAAATCCTCACTTACACCGAGGTCGAGCGGGTGGAAGGGGAAGCCGGTGAGTTTATGGTGACCCTCAATAGAAAGCCCCGTTACATTATCGAGGAAAAATGCACCGGTTGTACGGTCTGTGTCGAATACTGCCCGGTTCAGGTTCCGGATCCCTACAACCAGAACCTGTCCTTGAACAAGGCCATCCATATCTATTTCTCCCAGGCCGTTCCGCTGATTACCTATGTGGATCCCGACACCTGCCTCTATCTTCAGGATGAGAAATGTACGATCTGTCAGGGGGTCTGCAAGAATGACGCGATCGATCTGGATCAGAAACCCGAACGGCTGGAAATCGAAGTCGGGGCGATCATTCTCGCACCCGGTTACGAAGTGTTCGATCCCAAACCACGGAATGATTATGGCTACGGTATCATGGAAAACGTGGTTACCAGCCTGGATTTCGAACGTATTCTGTGCTCCACCGGGCCTTACGATGGAGAAATCCTGCGTCCGTCAGACGGAAAACATCCCCACAAAATCGCCTGGATTCAGTGCGTCGGGTCACGGCAAGTCATTGAAGGCGGCAACAGCTATTGTTCGGCGGTTTGCTGCGCGTACACCCAGAAGCAGGTGATTCTGGCCAAGGATCACCATGCCGATCTCGATGCGACGATTTTTCACAACGATATTCGTGCCTTTGGCAAGGATTTCGAGCGGTTTTACCAGCGGGCCGAGAATCTCCCCGATGTACGCTTTATTCGCAGTTATGTGTCCATCGGCCGGGAAATCCCCGAAACCAAGAATGTCACCATTCGGTATTCGACCTTTGACGACGGCGTCAAGGAAGAAGAGTTCGATATGGTGGTGCTGTCCGTCGGATTGGCGCCGCCCAAAGATGCCTTGGACCTGGCCCAAAAGTTCGGCATCGAACTCAATCAGCATCAATTCTGCATGAACAAAACGACCAACCCCATCGAAACATCCCGTCCGGGGATATTCGTCAGTGGGGCGTTCCAGGGACCTATCGATATTCCGGAATCGGTGGTCAGCGCCAGTGGCGCCGATGCCCTGTGCAGCCAGTTTTTAGCCTACCGCCGGGGCGATCTGGCAAGAGACCGCGTCTATCCACCCGAACGTGACGTCAGCGGCGAGGATCCGAGAGTCGGCGTGTTCGTCTGTCATTGCGGTGCCAACATCGGACGCGTGGTGGATGTTCCCGACGTCGTCGAATATGCCAAAACCCTGCCCAATGTCGTGCACGCCCAGGAAAGCCTGTTCGCCTGTTCGACGGATAATGCCCAGCAGATATCCGACACGATTCGTGAGAAGGGGCTTAACCGGGTGGTGGTTGCCGCCTGCACCCCCCGAACCCATGAACCGCTGTTCCGCGATACCTGCCGTGAAGGGGGGATCAATCAATACTTCTACGAAATGGCCAACATCCGTGAGCATTGCTCCTGGGTGCATTCCAAAGAGAGTAAAAAAGCGACCCAGAAGGCAAAAGAAATCGTCCGCATGTCGGTGGCGCGATCGACCCGGCTCGAGCCGTTGGAAGAGTTCGATTTGCCGGTCAATAAAAACTGCCTGGTAGTTGGTGGCGGTGTGGCTGGGATGACCAGTTCACTGAGTTTGGCCAACCAGGGGTTCCAGGTTTATCTGGTGGAAAAGGAGCCTGAGTTGGGCGGCATGGCGCGCAACCTATATTACACGCTCGAGGGCATGGATGTTCAAGGGCATGTTAAAGACTTGATCCGTCAGGTTTACCGGCATCCCTCCATTCACGTCTCCCACGGCGCCACTATCCTGGATGTGAGCGGATACATCGGTAACTTTACCACCAAAATCGAATCCGAGGGCCGAATCAAAAAAATTCCCCACGGCGCGGCGATCATCGCCACAGGCGCGGAAGAATATAAACCCACCGAGTACTTGTACGGTGAAAATGAGAACGTGGTTACCTCGGTCGAGCTTGAGTCGATGATTGTTAACCAGGACGAACGGCTGAAAGACTGCCAGAGCCTGGTGATGATTCAGTGCGTGGGGTGCCGCAACGAGGAAAGAAATTACTGCAGCCGCGTCTGCTGCGGGCATTCCATCAAGAACGCCCTCGAACTTCGGGCCATGAACCCGGATATGGACATTTACATCCTGTATCGGGACATGCGCAGCTACGGGTTCAAGGAGGATTTCTACCGCGAAGCGGCGGAAAAAAATATCCGGTTTGTGCGTTATACCACCGACGACCAACCCGAGGTAGAGGCCGTCGAGGAGGATGGCCGTAAAATGCTCCAAGTAACCGTGACCGACCATGTGTTGGGAGACCAGTTGCTTCTCGACGCCGATATCCTACAGTTGGCCGCCGCCGTCGTTCCATCCAAGACGAGTGCCGACGTGGCCAAACAGTTCAAGGTGTCCATGAACCCAGACGGGTTTTTCCAGGAAGCGCATGTCAAACTGCGACCGGTCGATTTTGCCGCGGATGGGATCTTCCTGTGTGGGACGGCGCACTATCCCAAACACATCACCGAGACCATCAGTCAGGCCTATGGTGCTGCCGGCCGCGCCGCCACGGTGCTGGTCAAGGATTCGGTGACGGCATCGGGTGCGATCTGTGAGGTAAACGAAAGCGCATGCGAAGCCTGTGGCGCATGCATCTCGCTTTGTGCTTATGATGCCATTGCATTTGCGGATACGGACAAAGGGAAAAAAGCCAGAGTCAATCCGATTCTTTGTAAAGGCGATGGCCTTTGCAACACCCGGTGTCCGACTGGCGCCATTTACCTGAAGCATTTTACCGATGAGGAAATTCTTTGCCAGATCGATGCAGCCTAAACGTGAGGGACCGTTGTAACGGTCCCTCGTGACAGACTGCTTAGTGTGCATGAATGAATAAAACTGAGATCACTGACCAAGGAGTGACGTTAAATGGCAACTATGCGTGAGTTCCGGCCTGAAATTCTGGGCTTCCTCTGTAACTGGTGAGGATATTCCGCTGCGGACCTGGCTGGAGTTTCCAGACAACAATTTGCGCCTGATATCAAAATCATACGTGTGATGTGCACCGGTAGAGTCGACATATCATTCATGCTGCGTGCGATCTCCAATGGAAAAGACGGAGTATTGATCGGTGGATGTTGGCCCGGCGAGTGCCATTACATTACCGAGGGCAATTACCTTGCCCTGAGCATGCTGAATCTATGTAAAAAATTGCTGACCCTGATCGGCCTCGATCCGCAGCGCGTGCGGCTGGAATGGATCGCGGCATCCGAGGGCAGTCGCTATGCAGAGGTCATGAACGATTTTTCCAAGACGGTGAAATCGATCGGCCCCGTGGGCAAGGCCGAAGGCATCGACGAAGACGTACTCGCTTTCCGCCTGAAAACCCTGCAAAGCATGATTCCTTACATCCGATTGGTGGAACGGGAGCGCTTTCGGGTCACCACCAAAAGCGTCGAAGCGGTCGAGGGCTTCTACGCCAGCGATGAATTTGCCACCATGTTTCAAGAATTGATCGCCGACAAACTGGCCATCTGTCAGATCATGGATCTGTTGCGGGAAAAGCCGCGTTCAAGCGGAGAACTCTCCAGTCTGCTCGGTTTGAGTACGTCCGAGATATCACGACATGTCAACATCGCCGCTCGGCAGGGGATGTGTCGCTTCGACGAACAAAAGAATATGATTGCCGCTGCCTGCAACCTGGATGCGGATGAATCGGCGGTCAAGGCAGCAGCCGAGGTCAAGCCGCTGGCCGTGGGAAATGACAAGATCGATCAGATCATCGAAAAGTACCAGGGGAACCCCGGCGCCCTGATCCACGTGCTCATGGATGTGCAGAGTGAAAATCAATGGCTGCCCAAGGAAATTTTAAACTTGATCAGTGAAAAACTGAATGTCCCCTTGAGTCGGGTCATACAGATCTCTTCTTTTTACAAGACCTTCAGTTTAACGCCCAAGGGACGCCACGAAGTACACGTCTGCAACGGTACATCCTGTCACCTCAGAGGGGCGGATCAACTGCTTGCTTCGGTTCAGGAACTGATCGGCATCCGGCCCGGAGAGATGGACGCGGATTCCAAGTTCAGTCTGGATACCGGCAGCTGCCTGGGATGCTGTACGTTAGGACCCGAGATCATAATCGATGGGGAGCATCACGGGCGAATATCACCTGAAGAGGCGAAAGATCTGCTCAAAAACTACGCATAAGGAAAGACTGCTATGCCAAGGATAAATTCAGCTGCAGAGTTGGATGCATTAAGAAAGGATATCCTGTCCCGCAAAGATCCCGAGAAACCGGCGATTGCCATCTGTGCGGGTGCGGGATGTCACGGGTTGACCAACGGCGCGGTGGTTCGGGCCTTTCAGGAAGAAATCGAAAAACAGGGCTTGACCGATAAAGTGGACGTCAGGGCCACCGGCTGCCACGGCATGTGCGAGCAGGGCCCCAATGTGGCCATCTACCCTGAAGAGATCTACTATGTGAAGGTCACGCCGCAAGATGTTCCGGAAATCGTGAAACAGACCATCCAAGAGAAAACCGTAGTCGAACGGTTGGTCTACACGGATCCGGTGAGCGGCGAAAAAGCGGTTCATCTAAATGAGATTCCGTTTTACAAATTACAGAGCCGGAACCTGATCAGCCACAATACGCGCATCGACCCGACCAACATCGAGGATTATATCGGCAATGGCGGCTATGCGGCCCTTTCCAAGGCGCTTTTTGAAATGCAACCCGAAGATGTGTTGGGTGAAGTCAAAAAAGCCAACCTCCGCGGACGGGGCGGCGGTGGATTCCCGGCGGGCCTCAAATGGGAGACCGCGCGCAACGCTGCAGATAAAGAGAAATACGTTATTGTCAACGGCCATGAGGGTGAGCCGGGGGCATTCATGGACCGGGCGATCTTTACGGGCAATCCCCACCTGGTACTGGAGGGGTTGATTATCGGCGCTTTTGCCATCGGCGCCCAGCAGGGATTCATCTATACCCGACACGACTCCAAACAACTCAAAAAGAACATCGACCGGGCCCTCGAACAGGCCAGAGAATATGGGCTGCTGGGAAAGAATATTCTGGGATCCGGCATCAATTTCGATGTTGAGGTTCATTATGATGTCGGTATCTTCGTCTCCGGTGAATCCAGTGCCTTGATGCGCTCCATCGAGGGCAAGAACCCGGAACCGCGGCCCAAATACATCCGTACCTCGGTCCACGGTATCTGGGACAAACCCAGTAACCTGAACAACGTGGAAACCTGGGCCAATGTACCGCAGATCATCGAGAAGGGGGCCGACTGGTACTCGGGTATCGGCACCGAGCGCAGCAAGGGGACCAAGATGATCTCCCTGTCCGGCAATGTGGTCAACTCTGGTGTGGTGGAAGTGCCCTTTGGAACGACCTTAAGGGAAATTATCTACGATATCGGCGGCGGCTGTCCCAATGGCAAGAAAATCAAGGCCATTCATTTTGGTGGCGCCATGGGCGGTTCGATTCCCGAAAGCCTTCTTGACACCCCCCTTGATTTTGATGAACTCAAAAAGGTAGGGGCCCCCATGGGCGCCGGGGCCTTGATGGTCATGGACGAGGATACCAACATGGTCGACGCGACACGTTTTTTCCTCACCTTTTTGACCAATGAGTCGTGTGGTAAGTGTGTACCCTGCCGGGAAGGTATCCGGCAACTGCTTACCATTCTTGGCGACATGTGTGACGGTAACGGAAAAGAAGGTGACATCGAAACCATGCAGGAGATCGCCGAAGTGATGAGTGCCGCATCCTTGTGCTCGTTAGGGAAAACGGCCACCGATCCGCTGAAAGGGACGCTCAAGTATTTTAGAGAAGAGTATGAGGCGGCGATCAAATAGTGGCAATCTAGAAATGACCAATTTGCCCGATATCGGCGTTGCGCTAAAAATTTTATCCTCGGAATATCAACCATATGCACCCCAAGGGCATTTCCTTCGGGCACCTGTGGATAAATTTTTCGCGCGCCTTGATCTCGACCAAATTTGCCTATTTCTGGACCGACACTAATAAAATTATCGATGATGGTGACCAACCAACGCAACAGAGAGTGAAGCTTGATGAGTGAAATTACATTGAACATCGACGGCAAGGACGTGAAGGCAAAAGAAGGCATGACCGTACTCGAGGCGGCTCGCAGTGCCGACATCTTTATCCCTACCTTGTGTCACAACGAGATGATGGAGCCTTACGGCGGATGTCGGCTGTGCACCGTGGAAGCCGAGACGCGGGGGCGCACCAAGCTTGTCGCGGCCTGCCTCTTTCCGGTCGAGGCCGATTTGATTGTTCGTACCCGATCTGAAACAGTCGATAAAATCCGTAAGCTGATATTGGAATTTTTACTTGCCCACGCACCGGATTCCGAGCAGATGAAAGAACTGGCCAAGGAATATGGGGCTGACAAGGACCGATTCCCCAAATCGTCATCTTTTTGCATTCTGTGCGGACTGTGTGTCCGGTACTGTGCCGAGGTCAAAAAGAAGAATGTAATCGCCTTTGTCGACCATGGAGCCAAGCGGGAAATCAATTTTATTCCGGAACTGGCTGCCAATGAATGCTGGGATTGCAAAGAGTGTTTCCCACTGTGCCCGACATCTTATTTGCAGGCGGCTTACCACCTGACACATGCGCTGGCATTTCCCACGCTCAAGCTGGAAACCGCCCCTAAGGCATGATGCCTTCATCTGGTAGGTGAATAAAGGTGACCTGTGAAGTTAGCTCTTAGCCGTTAGCCATTAGCTTTTGAATAAAATCGCGACCGCTGGATGAAGAAACGAGCGTCGCGGATCCTATTATTGCAGTTATCGTATCAACAGGGGAGGAATCTGCATGGCAGTAATATTTTCAGCCCGTGAAATCGCCGAAGCCGCCGTGGAAAAAGAAAAACGGCGTAAAGCCTTCTATGCGAAAGTCTGTGAATTGAGCACAGAAAAAAAGATGACGGACCTCTTTCAATTCCTTACCGACGAGGAAGACAAGCATGTCGCGGCGTTCATAAAACTTCGGGATAGCTTGCCCCAGGAAAGCCGTGCAGAGGAGTACGATGAAGACATGGATGCCTACATGGACTCCATGATCGATGATCGTCTCTATGCCCAGATTGATTCATCCGAATTCGTCAAGAATGCCATTGACACCAAGAACGTGTTTCAATTGGCCATCGGATTCGAAAAGGACGCCATTCTCTACTTCCGTGAATTCCTACCCTTTTTGACCGATGCCGATAAGAAAGTCGTTGAAGGATTGATCGAAGAGGAGAAGGGCCATATCCGCAAGTTGGCCGAGGTGCAGAAGCAGATGGTCGACTAGTCTTGGCCTCAGCATATGAAAAGTGATGACCGGTGGACGGTAGCCCCTATCGGTCAAATAAATCGGCTCCTCGGATCAAGCAAATTGATGCGGGGAGCCGTTCTTATTGCTTTGGTAAATACATAAAGTGTTCGCCATTTCGGCGAAGAACTGGATGCCGGATCGAGTCCGGCATGACGCGGCAGAAGCTTTTTTGTCGCAGGGTTTCGCCTCGCGCCCATGCTCTGCGTGGGCGCGACGCTAGATTGGGGCTAATGGGTTGCGTCAATCTTAAAGCTGACAATATAGCTAGACCCTTTGGTCGTCACACCGCGCGTTTTTTTCACCACTGCCGCCACCGCTTCGAGATTTCCATCGCCATCAACATCCACCAGTGCCGAGTCCACGATGAATTTGGCCATATCGAGTGTACGAGTTATGGATCGGACCCCGGTACTGTGCCATTTAAGCCAATCCAGGCGACCTTTTGAGTAATACCGTTGGTTGGCCAAGGCTCTGCTGCCAGTAAAGCCTTGCTGGTTATTGATCACCAGTATCTCATTGATCTGGTCCCCGTCCGTGTCAAGCAGGTGGATCCTGGGCGGCAGGTAAACGTAGTTTTCAACATCCCATTGGCTTTCGTCGACTACCAGGATGAAATTTGATCCGCCACCGTACCGTTCGGTGGTGATCCATTTTTCTTCACCGGATGAACTGAGGACCTGCACATAGCCATCCGAATCGTATTTTACCACTTCGGGGGTGTCTGGCGAGCGGACCGCACCGAATGCAAACCCAAAAATGCTCATATCCTGGGGTAAGGTTAGTCGCTCACCCGGTGTATATGCATCGGCCGTCCATTGCATGATAAAAATACCCGTGGCAAAGGGTTTCCCCGTCCCCTGGCGTTGACCGATCAGTACCCGGCCGTGTCGAAACATGTCGATACGCCGAAAATACCAGGGCAGTTGGGCAGCGATACGCTGCATCCTCTCGCCATCCCACTCCAGTACAAAGGAAATCAACCGGTTGCTTGATTGATTAAATTGGGTAACAAAAACTTCCTGTTTGCCATTGCGATTGACATCGGCGGCATCCACCCCAATGAACGTTCCTCTACTGTCGTACTCGGCCAGTTTACGCCATTGGCCCTGATCCAGGCGATAAACGGTTACCTGGTTATCGGTAATGGTAACGATGTCATCGACGCCATTTCCATCGACATCCCCTGTTGACATCCCGTTCAATTGACCCTTGATAAAGCCGATTCCGGGAATCTGTAGCGGCTCCAAGGGCCCTTCGGCCCGTCGTGCTGCTGACTGCGGTTGGTTTTTTGGCTGAAATGGCAGGGGAGAAGAAGAGACCGGTTGGGTCAGGGATTGATTCACAGCCGGTAGGGGTAACACCGCCACTGGAGGTGTTGGATCGGGTTTATTCAACGGCCCCGAATGACGGTTTAGAATACGGGCATTGATTGCGGCGGCCAATTCATTGATATGCGCGATAACATCGGATTGTTGATCTCCGGTTTGGTTAAAGGAGAGCACCGGCGCATCCACGGATGCGCCTTTGGCGACCTGGGCGTCGGTGCTGACGCTCGAACCTAATATGGTCACGCTGCCGGTGATGATGTAATCGGCAGGTTCCTTGAGCAGCAGCTCATTCAGGTTATCGGGTTGCGCCTTGGGAGTGATGACAATTACGTCCTTGCCCTGCTCCAATCGTGAAACCAACATGTCGGAGATGCCACGTTGCAGATACCCGACATCGTCGGCGGCATTCATGGTAAACGGAATCACCAGAATACGCGTCGGTGCTTCGGCCTGGGCGATTCGTACCGTGGTGAAAAGGACAACGGCGGCAACGGTCAACACCGCCGTAATGATAAAAAGGGAACTGTTTTTTTTTAGCAATGTCTGTCTGCGCACCGTTTGCCATCTCTTTGTTAATCAATTGGGAGTATCCCTTTACACATCTTGTTCCGGGAGTCAAGTTGTAGCCGGACGATGTGCAAGGATAACCGCATTTTGATCACTGTTACGCCTCGCTCCCATGCTCTTGCGTGGGAGCGCCCCCATTCACCGACTCTGGGATGGGTTCCCAGGCAGAGCATTGGAACCAGTGGCGATTTGGGTTTGTGGATGGTTCCAAATGCGGTTACCCTGGGGCGATGTAAACCGCTTTTAGTTTGAAGGCATTAAAGAAAAGAAAGCCTGCCAGCGGCAGGCTTTCCAATTTTTTCTTCCGATGGTAATCAGGGCTTAACCGCCATGATACGATCGAAAACCACTGTTATTGCGGGTCAGGCTTAGAACCGCACTCTCAGGTGGGCGCCGTAAAGGCTGGAGGCGTCGGGATCGAGATCATCCATGAAACTGGCATCGACCCGCTGATAGGTAAGGCGCACGTCGGTTTTGGGTGCAATCTGAAATACGGCGGCCAACAGAATGTTGTAGCCCTTCTCGAACTCACCAATAATATCAGCGCCATTAGGATCTTTGAGCTCATCATCGGCAGCGACCATGTAATGGAACTGACCGATCACGCTCAACCATGACAACGGCGTGTACATGGCGCCGAGACCGGCAGTCATGGCACCCGCACCCGTGTTAAACGGATCGAAGACGTCGCCAGGCAGAGGACCGCCGGTACCCGAGTAAAGGAACCCATTGGCGCGGCCGTAGGTCTGGGTATCCCAGCCCATGGCTCCGCCGAGACGGATATCGTAGGAGGCAAAGGGATTTCCCAAGCTTTGCATTTTTTTCTCATCGTCACCCTGGGCAGACGAGTAGATCAAGTCGATGCCCACTTTCAGGGCATCACTAATGGTGTACATACCGTTGACGTTGAATTGGGTACCGGTGTAATCGATACCATTACCCGCATTATCCTCTTGACCCGTGTCACCGCCGAACTGGGCCAATTCACCATGGATACCGAGGGCGCCAAAGTCCCCCTTGAAGCGGAGGCCAACGACCCAGGGCTCTTCCTCGAAATCATCAATGGCACCGTCGCCATTCGTGTCGCCGGTACCGCCGTCGGTTTGCATGACGCCGAACAGGTTGACACTGAACACGTCGGCCTTGTATCCCAAGTCGACCAGGTAGCGATCCATGTCTTTGGTATTGTCTTCTTCATCTTCCAAACCGTTTCCGGTGCCGATTCCTTCCATGGCCTTTACCCAGGCCAGGCGAACGCTAAGCGGCATGCCGGTTTTGATGTTGAATTGCAGGGCGGGCTGGTTGTCGCGGTAGACCTGGGTCTGACCTGCGGGAATGAACTGCAACCCGGCGCGCACACGCAGCCATGAGATGCTGTTGATGTCTACATAGGCACGGTCCACCTGGATATCCTGGCCACTGCCATAATCAGCACGGTAAGCGGAAAAATTCTGATCCTGGCCCCAGATGCCTTCCGCAAAGTCGAACCGCAGATTGGCGGAAACATTGTCCGAGGCCTTGATTTGGGGTTGGACACGCATGCGTTGATAGAAATAGCTGCGCTTGTCATTGTCATCTGTTGTGGCTGCGCGAGAATTTTGAGAAGCGACGCCATCGGATGTCATGCCCTGGAGCGTATACTCGCCCGTAACAGACAAGTTGGGTTCCGCCATGGCCGGAATGACCATGGCCATTGTGAGGGCTACTGCCATAAAAACTGGTAACCATTTTTTCATTTTTTCCTCCTCCAAAGTAAATGATCCGGGTGATGACCATCATATCGCGTCCTGTCAATCTCCCGTTGCGGGAGATTATCGATGGAATCCGTTGCTGCCGAAGCGGTTGAGACAGCCCATGCCAGGCCGGATTCGATCCTTGGGCACCGATCTGATCGTCATGCACCTCCCCCTAATAATGGTTGCGCCGGCTGATTGTTAAAAACGGCAGGTCGCCAGTGCGCACAGTTAGTGTGCATCAGGCACGAACCGTTTGTAAAAACCGGCAGTTATATGTTGATCGGCATGGCATGCGTGTTCAGAACCACGGTTGCCATGACGTTGTTTTCCTGAAAGCACAGCAAATGGATCCCAATTGGGTCGTTTTTCCTCCTTTTTGATCATGGATCTCGCTGGAATCGGAAAAAAACAAAAATCATTGAATGATCGGGTAAGACGAGAAGTGGCTGGGGGTTGCCAAGGGAGAACTTTAGATGGATGGTAAATCGGAGCTCTTCTCTCACGTGCTTGCTCAACCTGTCGGTAACGATCATTGCGCGAAGACGGCAAAAAGGCGGCAACTCGCAGGCAACCGACAATGGCTGGGTTCCCATGGCTGATCATTGCCGGATTATGTCCTGCATGGCGGCCCAAATGCAAACCCGAACAGGTGTCAGCAGGAAGGCTTCCCCTGGTTGAAAACGGAACAACCGTGTCATTCAGTTTCTCTTGCGTGCAAAGGCGCATGGTCTCTCGGCAATTAGGGCAATGGTAATGGCTGTAAGCGAAGCAAGAAATTTTAATATTTATGGCACAAAATGGATCAAAAGTTAATAAAAAAAAATACAATAATGAAAAAAGGGTTTTAACTGAAATATAAAAATGTTAATAAATGAACAGTATTTATTAAATACATTGACTAACTATATCCTCACTGAAATTTTGTGTCAATAGCATTTGCGAAATAATACAATGAGCAATTCCAATTATAGACGTAGCCTGACGATAGATGAACGCGTCCTGATCGCCACCGTAAGAGCGGCTGAATTTTTCAAAAGGGTACATTCCAGCGTTTTTAAAAAATATGGTCTGTCTTTCTCCAAGTATAATCTGCTACGGGCACTGGAGGCCAGTAGTCAGGGGCGTAGCCGGATCAGCGACGTTAGCCGGATCATGCTTGTGCCAAACGCAAATATTACCGGCGTGGCCAAACGTCTCGCCCAGGACGGTTTTATCGTTAAAAAGGACGATCCCACGGATGAGCGAGTGACGATCCTTGAAATTACTCAGAAGGGAAAGGATGCACTCAAGTCCATTGAAAAAGACAAGAACAGCAGTTTGCAGGAAATGCTGGACGGATTGTCAGAAGATGATAAGACCGGTTACCTGAAGAAGGTGAACGTTATCCTGGCAAACCGTCCATCTAAAACTAAAAGGAAAAAATCTCGAAAAGACCAGATCTGATCAATACTGCTTCCGGTTTGTGAACGAATAAAATAATGATTCCTGTCAGTTCTTATTCTTGATTGTTTTCCTCCCTTTGGCACGCTGGCCCGTATGGTTCGATCAACATTGCTTTGAGTATATTGAATTCATCTTCGTTGATGGCACCGGTTTCTTTTAACTCCGATAAATGTTGCAATTGATCAAGAATGGTCAGGGAACCGGTATGGCCGTCGGGTAAGGGCAGCATTTGCCGGTTTTCTTGAGACAGAGCAAGGGGGGGGGCGGCATGAGGGGTGCCACATGAAAATTTAAACAACCCATTGAAAATTGAAATTTCAACCGGTTTGCCCAACCGCAGGTTGCGTCGAACCTCCTGCCCAACCAATGTCCCATCGTGTCGAAAGTGTTGCCATCCTCGTTTTACGAATTTAACGGCCAACCAAATCAGAATCCCCATGGTCACACATCCAGCGGCAATGATGACATAGCGCAAATCGAGGGCGCCTTTAATCAGGATCACCACAAATGTCCCCAATAGGGGAATGGCAAACAGCGCAATCAGGATTAGATAAAAAATTCCCAGGCTCGAAAGAAAATAGAACTGGCGATGCCAGTATCCTTTATTTGGATCCACGGCGCTCTAATTTCCTTTACATTTTATAGCCGATGGTCCGCAAAAACGATTTGCGTTTGGCGATATCTTTTTCTTCTTCGATACCCTTGGCTGCAAATCCGTCGATCACACCTAAGATCCCCCGTCCCTGATCGCTTTCGGCGATAACCACCTCCACTGGGTTGGCCGTGGCACAAAATATTCGACAGACTTCAGGCACATTTTTGATGGTATTGAGGATGTTGACGGGAAACATATCGCGCATGAATATAATAAAGCAGTGACCGGCTCTCAAATTCATTGCATTTTTCTGGGCCAGGGCGATCAGTTCGTCCGACGTACCGGCATGCCGAACGAGACAGGCATCGGACGCCTCGCAAAAGGCGACGCCGAATTTGGCCCCGGGTACAGTATTAACGATGGCTTCGTAGAGATCTTCAACCGTTTTGATGAAATGGGATTGCCCCAAAATGAAATTGAGGAGTTCGGGATTGTCGATAGAAACGCGTTTCAGTTCCATGCGACTTTATCCTTTCCGTTTAGGTTGCCACGGGATTGATTCATATTAATCATGTAGTATCTCAAAGACACTGCCGCAGGTCAATAACAAGGATTGTCCCGACTAGGGTAATCGCCCTGGGGACGTAATAAAAAAGGTTTACCGGATAAACCGATAAACCTTATTAAATCATTGGTACACTCGGCCCGATTCGAACGGGCGACCTACGGATTCGAAATCCGCAAAAGATATCAAAAGTCAGGATTGGCTGGCAGAACATGGCAAACTTCATGTAGTAACGTAGGTGCCTTTTTATTGACGAACTTACCAAAAATTAGTAATAAGTATTCACATGGTATGGACAGTGATGTTCACCGGCAGGGCCAAGCGTCAAAAGGATAGATTGCCGAAAAAATATCAGGATGCTTTGAACGCCCTGCGCCTGGACATTGAACTCAATGGCCCGGTGGCTTCCAGCTGGCCTAATTATGGGAAACTGAAAGGCAAACCGGGATTCCATCATTGCCATTTGAACAAAGGCAAACCGCGTTATGTTGCGATCTGGAAGGTAACCGATAAATCGATTCAATTGGTGGAGGTCCGTTATGTTGGCACCCATGAAAAAGCCGACTACAGGAAAATATACTGAGATGTGCATCCGCGTTCCGGTTCAGGATGTGGACAAGATCCGAAAACTTTTGGCCGATGCTGGTCATAACGTTGACATTTACGAGAAAGAGCTCTTTTCCTCTGATGAGGTCTTTCCGGATAGTCATCCGGGGCAAATTTTAAGAGGTCTGAGGGGTCGTGAAGGGCTCACACAGGCGCAGCTTTCTGAGAAAACCGGCTTGAATACACGCCATATTTCAGAAATGGAGAATCATAAACGGCCGATTGGCAAGGTAATGGCAAAACGGTTGGCAAGGGTGCTGAACGCTGATTATAGGATGCTTTTGTGAGGTGGCCATGACTTTGGATGAATGGATCAATGGGAAATATATCGTTGACCCCGGATTGACGGATCTGTAAAAAGTCGAAAATTCCAACCACCACATTGCAAAAAGTTTACGCGAAACAGAACAAGGCAAAATCAAACTTCAAAGATTTTTTCCCTACCGATTAATGGATCAAGCCTTGCCCGCCGCATTGACCAAATTTGCTTACACAGCGCTTACACGGGGCTATAAAGATAAAAAAGGGTTACAAGTATGATTTGTAACCCTTTGTGTTTATTGGTACGCCCGGCCCGATTCGAACGGGCGACCTACGGATTCGAAGTCCGGCGCTCTATCCAGCTGAGCTACGGGCGCATGAGGCATAAAGGCCATTGCGAATTGGAATGCTGCAATGGCCTTTTGTTTTTATATGGGGTGAGTGATGGGACTTGAACCCACGACCCTCAGGGCCACAACCTGATGCTCTGCCAACTGAGCTACACCCACCATATGAAACACCAACTAATAACAAACTGGTTTCCGTTTTTCAACTATTAATTGATGTTTTTATAAAATATTGACAGACGAAGTCGGTATTGCTAATTGTCAACCGATAAATATTCCTCTTTATGCCTATCTCAATATTAACCCTCAATTCAAATTCGATACCATCAACGTGGCTAATTTATCTACGATTCACAAAAAAACAACTGAAGGAGACACCCCCACCATCATCGTAACCGGTGGTGCCGGATTTATCGGGGCCAATTTTGTCCATACCTGGTTGAATAGCAGCCGAGGGCGTGTCATTAACCTGGACAAACTGACTTATGCCGGGAATCTGGAGAATCTTGCGTCGGCGTCGGCAAATCCGGACTATATTTTCGTTCGCGGCGATATCGCCGATCGTGAGATGCTGGCTTCCCTTTTTCAGACCCATCAGCCATGGGCGGTCGTCAATTTTGCTGCCGAAAGCCACGTGGACCGATCTATATCTGCCCCCGATGATTTCATTCAGACCAATCTGGTCGGGACCTTTAATCTGTTGGAGCAGGCCCGGCGGTATTGGGAAGGGCTTTCGCCGGATCGACAAGCCAGTTTTCGGTTTCTGCATGTTTCCACCGACGAAGTTTACGGCTCTCTTGGCCCAAGCGATCCTGCGTTTTCCGAAGCGACCCCTTATCGTCCCAACAGTCCCTATTCGGCATCCAAGGCCGGGTCGGACCATCTGGTCAGGGCCTATCACCATACCTATGGTTTCCCGACGTTGACCACCAATTGTTCAAACAATTATGGACCGTACCAATTCCCGGAGAAGCTGATTCCCCTGGTCATCGACCGGGCGTTGGGCGACCAACCCATCCCCGTTTATGGAGACGGCAGCAACGTTCGCGACTGGTTGTATGTCAACGACCATTGCCAGGCCATCATGGCGGTATTGGAAAAAGGAAGGCCTGGCGAGGTATACAACATCGGCGGCAACAGCGAAAAAACCAATCTGGAAGTGGTCAAGACCATCTGCTCGATTTTAGACGAGATGGCCCCTTTTCCCGACAATCATCCCCACGAGCGGTTGATCTCATTTGTAACCGATCGACCCGGCCATGACCAGCGCTATGCCATCGACGCAACCAAGATAACATCCGAATTGGGCTGGATGCCTGAAGAGACCTTCGAAACCGGAATTCGCAAGACCGTCGGATGGTACCTGAACAATGCCACCTGGGTGCAAAACGTTAAAGACGGCGCCTATCGGGACTGGATTGAAACCAATTACAAGGAACGATAATGCAACGCAAGGGCATCATTCTCGCCGGCGGGAGTGGAACGCGGCTTTTTCCCATTACTATCGCCATTTCAAAGCAACTGCTCCCGGTTTACGATAAACCAATGATCTATTATCCGCTGTCCACGCTCATGCTGTCGGGTATCCGGGATGTTCTCGTGATCTCTACCCCCCAGGATACCCCTCGATTCGAGCAATTGCTGGGCGACGGGCAACAGTGGGGGATCAACATCAGTTATGCGATTCAAGAACGACCAGAAGGATTGGCCCAGGCCTTTATCATCGGAAGACAATTTATCGGTAACGCGCCCAGTGCCCTGGTTTTGGGCGATAACATTTTTCATGGACACGATCTGGCCAGCCTGCTGAGTGCCGCCAGTGAAAGAACCGATCGATCCACGGTTTTCGCTTACCAGGTCACCGATCCCCAACGATACGGAGTGGTTGCTTTCGACAAAGATGGCAATGTGAATGACATCGAAGAAAAACCGGCGCACCCCAAATCTAATTTTGCCGTTACGGGCCTATACTTTTATGATCACCAGGTGGTAGACATCGCCAGGGAGATCAAACCGTCGGCCCGCGGAGAGTTGGAGATAACCGACGTCAATCAGCGCTATCTGGAAATGAGAAAACTGGATGTCTCGCTCATGAGCCGGGGATACGCCTGGCTGGATACGGGAACCCATGCCTCTTTGCTGGATGCATCGCGTTTCGTGGAAATCCTCGAGAAGCGGCAGGGGCTGAAGATCGCCTGCCCGGAAGAGATCGCCTGGCGCTCAGGGTACATTACCGACGGACAGTTGGGAGCCATTGGCGAAAGCATGAAAAAAAATGGGTACGGACAGTATCTGCTGAGAATCTTGAAATATGGATCGAATAGCCCGCGACGGTCGGACGGCGTTTGTCTAGAAAGTCAAAGCCTGCCCAATGTCTGCAACGGCGGATCTACTTTATAGGAGCTATGGATGAAAATTGTTCCAACCACTATTCCCGATGTGCTGATCATCAAGCCGACGGTGTTTGGAGACGAGAGGGGGTTCTTTTTTGAAAGCTACAACAAAGAGCAGTTCTTTGATAAGACGGGAATAGATGCCACCTTTGTCCAGGACAATCATTCCCGGTCCCAAAAAGGAGTGCTCCGGGGGCTCCACTACCAGATCCACCAGGCACAAGGCAAACTGGTACGGGTTGTCGTCGGCGAGGTCTTTGACGTGGCCGTGGATATCCGCCGATCATCTCCGACCTTTGGCAAATGGGTGGGTGAGCATTTGAGTGCCGAGAACAAACGCCAATTATGGGTGCCCGAGGGATTTGCCCATGCCTTTCTGGTTTTGAGCGACATGGCCGAGTTTGTATATAAAACAACGAATTTCTATGCACCCGAGCACGAGCGTTGCATTCGGTGGAACGATCCCGATCTAAACATCAAATGGCCCATGGCCGAGCGTCCCCTGGTATCGGAAAAGGATGCCAGGGGGGCTTTTTTTAAAGACGCCGAGGTTTTTCCATGAAAGTAATGATTGTTGGAAGTAAAGGGCAGTTGGGGACATCCTTGGCCGGGACCGCACCATCTGATGCCCAGATTAGTGCGCTGGATCTTCCCGAATTCGACATTACCGACCCAACCGTGGTGGCCAAACGGGTTGAATCCGACAGGCCCGATGTGATCGTCAATGCCTCCGCCTACACAGCCGTGGACCGATCCGAAGATGAAAGCGATATCGCGTTTGCCGTTAATGCAACCGGTCCGAAGAATCTGGCCCAGGCCGCCCTTCAGGCCGGCACGCGTCTGATTCACGTTTCTACCGACTATGTTTTCGACGGAACCGCGTTCAGCCCGTATCTGCCCGATGCACCCTGCAGTCCGCTGGGAGTGTACGGCCGGTCCAAACGGGAGGGGGAGATCAATGTCATAGAGATCCTGGACGATGCCTTGATTATCCGCACATCCTGGCTTTACAGCAATTACGGCAATAACTTCGTCCTGACCATGCTCAAGCTGATGACCGAGCGGGATCGAATCAACGTGGTGGCCGATCAGATCGGATCGCCAACCTGTGCGACCACGCTTGCGGTCGCTATCTGGAGGGCACTGGAAAGAAAAGCGGTGAAGGGAATCTACCATTGGTCGGATGCGGGCGCGGCCAGTTGGTACGACTTTGCCGTGGCCATCCAGGAAGAAGCCATACAACTGGGCATTCTCGACCGCGCGATTCCCATCAACCCCATCACCACCGAAGAATTTCCCACAACTGCCGAGCGCCCCGCCTATAGCGTTCTCGGTTGCTGGAAAACCTGGAAAGATTTTGACATTCAGCCGGTTCACTGGCGGGTTGCATTGCGGCAGATGCTGGAAGAAAATTAAACAATCCAAAAAGGAGTAAACCGGTCCTGTGATAATGGATTGCACTAATCTCCAACTCATGACAATTCGGAATTGGAAAAAACGGGTATCACTCCAAAAGAGGTATACTGCGGATTTATTCTGTCTGTTTTTATAGATGGCCTGATGCATATTGCATATTTGTCAATTTGTTTGCTCCCGGCTTGTGGCTTATCCAACTCTTCAGGCTTTCCATTCATTGGGTTCCACTTCCAGTTTTCCGATGCGGGTATTGAACTAACTTTTCTTCCTCCTTATAAAGGCAGTTTCGTTTTTTTACTGCCATCACTGACTTCGATTAATCCTTGTATACTACGATCAGATATTTTAAAGACAATTAAACAGGAATAGCAAATAGTATTATCGGAAAAAATAATCGTATGCAGGATTTTACTCTCAAACGGCTTAAACAGATAGGAAGGATGGAATCCTCTCATTTTTGGTTTGTGGTTAGAAAAAAAATCATCAATATACTGATAAGAAAATATAGCGCCCCTTATAACCGCATATTTGCCGATATTGGGTGCGGCACGGGATTTAATCTCAATAATTGGCTTTTACATGGTGATTTCGTTGTTGGGGTAGACAGACTTATCAAAGAATCTCAACAACATATTTTTAACAAAGCAATATCTGGGATCACAGCGGATGTTCACAATCTACCAATTCAAAATTCGAGCGTCGAACTTGCTGTCTGTCTTGACGTTTTAGAGCATGTTGATGATTCGCTTGTTCTTCGCGAAATTCACCGCATTCTAAAGGATGGTGCATTGCTCGTGATCACAGTGCCCGCCTTTTCATGGCTTTGGAGTTATCGGGACAACATCGCCGGACATAGACGCCGCTATACGGTTGGGATGATACGAAATCTGCTTGAAAGTTTGGGATTTGTAATTCGCTATATCAATTACTATCAGTTTCTCCTGTTTCCCGTGCTTGTTTTTCTTAGAGTTTGTCCGTGGCTGAGTTCAAACAAGAGAATGCTTAAGGTTGAAGATCAACCGAATTCATCGCTTAATCGAATAATGACGACCATTATGTTGTTTGAGGCTCGGCTTGTTGAAAAAAATATTCTTTTCCCCTGGGGATCAAGCATTGTGGTCGTTGCCAGGAAATTAAAATCGAATTCACATAAACGATAATGGAATTATTTGTTTTTCATCGATCGCTGGAATTGGATAAGCGTGCCGTAAAAGGTGGTGTGTCCGGAGTTGTTGTCGATTTGGAAAGGTACAGGAAGGATGAGCGCCAGCAGGGGTATGATACACAGATCAATTCTCATGGTATAGAGGATTTACGCATCGTCAAAGAGGATCAACTAAAGGTCATATGCCGAATTAATGAAATTGGACCACAATCAGAAAAAGAAATAAATACGGTTATTTCAACAGGTGCTGACGAGATTCTTGTGCCGATGGTACGATCCCTCGAACAGGTTGATCATGTGTTTCGGTGGGTAAGAGAAAGGGCCGGAATTGGTTTGATGATAGAAACACCTGAAGCTGTAGCTCTATCAGAGCACCTCGACAAATATCCTTTGTCGCGTGTTTTTATCGGTCTAAACGACCTACAAATCTGCCTAAAAAAAGAGTCTATCTTTCATCTGCTCGCTGAAAATATGGTTGATCTGATTAGGGAGCGGATAAAGAATGCTGCATTTGGTTTTGGAGGGCTCACATTACCTGGCAAGGGGGACCCACTTCCGGTTGATTATTTTTTTTCTGAACTGGACAGGCTTGACTGTGATTTTACTTTTCTTCGGAGATCATTTTTTCGTGATACAAAGACCATTTCTCCTGATATCGCTGTCTCTCTAATACTTAATAGAAGCATAACAATGAACAAACGGAGTCGAGAAATGGTGGAACAAAACCGACTTGTTTCGAGGCTGATGCTTGAAAAAGTTTTAGGAGAACAACACAATGTATGATTGTTTTGCGGAAAAACGGGTGATAGTTACTGGTGCCTCCGGTTTTATCGGTTCCTGCATCGTCGCCGCTCTTGAAAAAGAAAATGCTGAAGTATTTGCACTGATACGCAAAACATCTGATTGCTATCGTCTCAGTTATCAGGGCTGCCACTCTAAACGAGTAATTGGCGATCTTGATGATCTTGCAGGAACCTGTTCTTGGGTAAAAGAGATCAAACCGCATTATGTCTTTCACGCTGCAACATCGCGTCAGGTTTCTTCACCAACCGAGCTTGCTCATACGAATGTAACAGCGACTGCAAACCTGCTTCAATCAACGGTATCTAAATATATTCAAGGGTTTGTCATGCTTGGCAGTTCATTGGAATATGGAAATCTCGATATCCCTTTCCGTGAAAGTGACTTGGTTCGGCCGTCTTCTTTTTTCGGTGCGAGCAAGGCTGCAGGGACGATGATGCTCCAGGGTATGGCCAAATCAATGGGGTTTCCGGTGTCTATATTAAGATTATTCCATGTTTATGGCCCCTATGAACCTGCAAAACGACTGGTTCCTACGGTGATTCGAGCAATCCTATCAGGTACAGTGATTAATCTTACTCAACCGGGATTAAACCATGACTATATTTTTATTGAGGATGTGGTTAATGCCTGTTTGGCAGCTGCTTCAAAAACATCATGGAGCGGAGAGATTTTTAATGTTTCTAATGGGATAATGATCAGTAACGAGAAAATTGTTGGGGAAATCAGCACTATCATAGGTAAAAAAGCCAATACAAAGACCGGGGCCTACCAGCAACGAAGCTGGGATAAGGCCGAATGGTGTGGCGATAACACAAAGGCATTTCGCTTGTTGGGATGGCAGCCGAAAGTTAATTTAACTGAAGGGTTGTCACGACATATCGAGTGGATAAAGAAATATGAAAGAATCTGATAATCACGCTGCATCCGTGGAGCTATCGGTCATCATACCCGTTTTTGGAAACGCAGGGACACTGGAGCCGTTGGTTGTAAGGCTTGATACCGTATGTAGCAAAATTGCCAAGAAATATGAATTCGTCTTTGTTGATGATGCGAGTAAAGATAAATCTTTGATTATTTTAAAATCAATTCAAAAATGGTGTAAACACATCAAAATCATACGTCATTTCCGGAATAAAGGGCAGCAGGAAGCCATTCGTACTGGACTAAAAAACGCCAACGGTCTGGTAATTGCCGTTATCGATGCAGACCTGCAAGATCCCCCTGAACAGCTAAACAAGCTTTATCAGGCATTGATCAAGACCCCTGTCGAAACAGTCTTTGCAATCCGTTGCAATAACTACCAAAAACGTTCAAGGATGCTCACATCAAAGATTTTTAAGTATATAATTAACCGTATGTGCAATATGCCCAAAGGAGCCGGAGCCTATCTTCTTATGACAAAGAGGATGAAGGATGAAATCTTGGCATTCAATACCAAAAGTTTTTACCTTGCTGGGCTTGTATGTAAAACATCTCTACCATACAGCGGTATTGATACGCCAAGATCGTTCGGATTACATGGAAACTCTGCCTATGACACGGGTATGCGGGTTAAGACCGCTCTTGCAAATATAAAATGCTTGCTTGAGTGCGGTTGTCCGATTGGAAATTTTGCTAATGAACACAAACCATAATCTCATTCAGCGTTCATATTATGAAAATCGAAAAGGCCAAGAAAATAGAAGGATGTTTCCTGGAATTACCCCGTATGTCATGGGGCATATTGACAGGCTTCTTGCCGATAATCAATTCTTTAGAGTAGAAAGGGTAATTGATGTGGGCTGCGGTATGGGAAAATTTACCATACCACTTGCGGCAAAAGGGTTACCCATCGAGGGACTCGATCTGTCGCCATACTTGTTACGGGAATTGGAAAAAGCAAATAATTCTGGATCGTTTATTCCAACGCACATCGCGGATATCCTCGCGCCGCCGACAGCCTTGCAAAAAAAGTTTGATGCTGTTTGTGGCTTTTTCATGCTTCATCATGTAATTGATCTAAAGCAGGCATTCAAAGGAGTACAAAAACTCATTAAACCAGGAGGAACGATAGCCTTCATTGATGTTAATGGATTATGTCCCTTATACTACCTCCAAGTTATTCTCACCCCATCCATGAGATGGAAAGCGGAGAAAGGAATTATTCAAATCACTAAAAAGAAGCTAACCAATGCTTTGCGGCAGACTGGTTTTGTGAATATAAGAATAAATAACTACGGATTGTTGCCACCATTGCTGAAAAATTGTAGTCTTGTTGCTCCTGCCGACAGGTTGTCAGAAAGAATTCCTATTATTCAACCATTCTCATCATTTACATCGATTTCGGCAAAGGCACCGGAAGTTTTTGGAGAGTAATAAGATGCTGTTTCTGTGTTTTTTTTTGATTGCCAATTTCATGGTTGCTTGCCTCTGGCTTCCCGCGCTGAGAAATGGTATTAATGTGGCAGACGAGGGATATCTACTTTTCGGCACGCAGCAATGCTTGAAAGGAAAAGTCCCTATCAGGGATTTTCGAGCATACGATCCAGGGCGCTATTTCTGGTGTTCGCTATGGATGAAACGGCTGGGGGTGAATTACATAACACTTCGTTTTGCCATGGGGCTTGTCATGGTGGTCTCCCTATCTTTTGCTGGATGGATAGTTCAAAAAGCGACAAATAACTGGCTCATTTCAGTTTCCGGGATGCTATTGTGTTGGCTTTGGTTGAAGCCATATTTTAAAATCTTTGAAATTTTTTTCAGTCTATTATCTATTGTCATCGCTTACTATCTTCTTATCCAACCTATCCAACCAATTTTTTTTCTGGCTGGTTTTATGGTAGGCGCGGCCTTTTTTTGGGGTTCCAATATCGGTCTTTATTTAGGTATGGTAACAGCAAGCGGATGGGGGATTAGCGTAACAGTCAATGACGCTAACCTTCTTGGTTCATTGACGTTTCTTGTAGTAGGGGGGGGCGTCGGGCTGTTGCCGATTTTTATTTTTGGAATTTGTAATAGAGGGTATTTGAGCAAATATTGGACGGAAAAGATTGTAACCATATTCACTCGAGGCAGCACGAACCTAACTCTTCCCTTTCCATGGATCGGCAAAAAAGTGCCCCAGTTTAACAACTTTTCTCCAGCCAAACGTTATATTTTGAGCCTGATTTTCGTGATGTTGCCGTTTGTTTATGTTTTTGCCATTATCATGGGCGGTTTGACTCTTAAGAGCGGTTCTGGTGCGTCAGCCATCCTCGTTGGATCGGGAATTACAGGCCTGACTTACATGCACCATCTCTTATCCCGATGCGATATCACTCACATGTGTCAAAGCTATCATCCATTTTTGATAACAATACTTATATTTGTCAGTCTTGTACCTGTTCAACCGGTCGTTTGGATGCTGCTATTCTTGCTTATTACCATCTCCTTTTGGATAATAACAACGGAAATTGACGAATATTATCGTTTTCTCCGTTTTCCCTCCCATTATAACTTTTATTCAGTGATGGGCAGCACCCTCATTGTCAAAAATAACCTGATCAGATTATTCCAGATTCTTGAGGAACTTTTGCGAAAATATGAAAACGGTAATAATCACGCTCTTTTTGTTCCAAGCATGCCGGGATATTATCCTCTGTTCAATCGAAAGCCTGCATGCTATGATATTTTTTGTGTATATCCGGCCAGCATTGCCAAACAGCAGGAGATGCTCGGTGGAATAGAAAAATATCGACCCCCTGTCGTCGTGGCGGCAGATGTGGCACTTGATGGCCGAGATGATCTGCGTTTTAAAAACACTTATCCTCTTGTTTGGATTCACCTTTGCAAAGAATATGAAAAAAAAACCTCAATTCCTGGGCTTCCGCAACATATTAAAATATTTGTATTAAAGGAAGGGGCGGTTGAAGGAAAACCCTCCCAAGATATTTGAAAAAGACCAAATTTTCAAAATGTTAATGAATAAACTTTAACGGAATTTGCTAAATTTGTTTAAACCTCGATTGGCTGATATTGAAATCTATTATAAAAACGCCAAGCACTACGAATAATATCTTCCAGATTCGAGTGCATCATTTTCCAGTTTAATTTTTTTACGGCCTTTTTATTGGATGCAATCAATAGGGGAGGGTCACCTGCTCTTCGAGGGGCGATTTCATGATTAATTATCCTTCCGGTGATCCGTTCCGTTTCTCTTATGATATCCCTGACAGAATATCCTACTCCGGTTCCTAAGTTAAAAAAATCGCTCTCATGACCATTTATCATTAATTCTAATGCATTGATATGTGCGTTGGCCAGGTCGGTCACGTGAATGTAGTCCCGAATGCAGCTCCCATCTTTTGTGTCATAGTCATCCCCATAGATTTTTACTGTTTTTCTCTTGCCCCGAGCGACATCGAGGACAAGCGGGATCAGGTGGGTTTCGGGATCATGATTTTCCCCGATTTCACCATCCGGGTCTGCCCCGGCGGCATTAAAATACCTCAGAATCATGTAGTTGATTTGATTGGTGGCATCATAGTCTTTCAAGATGTGTTCGATAAATAACTTTGTTCTGCCATAGGTATTGATTGGGCATTGCGGGTGGTCTTCATCGATGGGCAAAGAGACTGGATTCCCATATGTCGCGCAAGTGGAAGAGAAAACAATATTTTTCACGTTGTTGTTTATCATGCATGAAAGCAGATTAATCGTCTTCATGACATTGTTCTCATAATACTTGACCGGATCCACCATGGATTCGCCAACATAGGCAAAAGCCGCAAAATGGATCACGGCTTCGATTTTATGTTTTTTGAAACATCTATCAATGGAATTGTAGTCACCAATATCAGAGTAAAAGAATTCTCCCCATTTGATGTTGGTTTTATAACCAGTAATCAGATTATCAACGACAATGGGATGATACCCTTTTTTATAAAGTTCTTTACAACAATGAGAACCGATATATCCGGCTCCGCCGGTGACTAATATTCTTGGTCGGTCGATTGTCAGCGTCTCACACATGAAATCTTCAAAACCCCAGTTTTCTGATGTTGTCGATTGCCATGGGCTCCAGACTTCGAATAACACAAGAACGCTGCATATTCTCTACACTTACCGATGTGTCCCGTCGCCTTTTAAAAATAACCGTATCCTTTACCACCTCGTGTATCCAGCCGGCGGCCATGGTTTCAATGTTCCATTGCCAGTCCTGATATCCAAAACCATTTGTCAAATCACGATATCCATATGGTATTTCGAGTGCGGCACTTCGCGGGGCCATACATAACATGTCATAATAATTCTGGAAATATAAATAATAGGGGGTAAATAAATCGTCTCTTTGAGGCGGTTTAACGAATACAACCTCCGCATTTTCAAATAACCAATTGAGTTCCGGATGAACAATAATTTTCTCTCCAGCAGTTTCTGCTTCTTTCAATCTTCTGGCAGCTGTGATCAACCAGTTTTTGCTGAAAAGATCATCCGCATCAAGAAATGAAATCCAACGACCCGATGCCATTTCAACAATTGCGTTACGTGTCTTAAAGGGATCGGCAAAGTCACATTCTACAATCCGCCAATCAGAATACATTTGCTGGCTGAAAAATGCGCGACATTCATCGGTCGCGACATCGATTCCGATAATTCGCTCAACGCGGTACCCCTCTGCTTCCACGGCACTAATGGCCTCTTCAGCACTATGCATTGAAGGTCCGGCGATTAATGTCTCATCATGGGCAGTGACAGCAACGGTAAGATCAATCATCAGGCAATTATCCCTTCTTTTAGAAGCAGGTGTTTAAGCGTTTCACGATAGGCTGATGTCGATCGGCGTTTTAGAATCCAATCACGCAATTGTAACGCCTTGCTACGTGCTTGCTCGGGTTCGGCTAAAACTTCCTGAATAGCTTTTTCGTAAGCATCTATATCGGCAAAATTATCGATAGGCCAGCTGAATTCCTGCAAGAGAACTTCGCCTGTTCCGCCAACGAGCGATCCAACAACTGGTATCGCTGCGGTGGCTACTTCAATAAGCATGTTCGGAACACCATCCCATTCCGACGTGTACAACCACACATCACAGGTATTCAGCGGCAAATCCGAAAAGTTTTTGTAGACGCCCTGCAGAAAAACATTGTCGGGCTTTTTGAGTTTGCTAAATGTTCTATCTAAAGCGGGTTCTCCCCAAAGATGAAAATCGATGTCAGGCAATCGTTCAGCTAGGGTATATACGATATCCAATCGTTTTTGTCTGTCAAATCGGCCGGCCCAGAAGATTTGAGGACGTCTATTCGCAATCGGTTGGGGTGGCGAGGCAGGTTCAAGCTCATTGATGATCGGCGTTTCAAATGTTATTAATTTAGTCGTTAATTCTTCGGGTAGCTGAAACTGCTTTTTTAGATTATTAGAAAGAAAATGGCTATCGGTGATAATACCGCTGTGTATATCAAAAAAACGGTGAAAATATTTTATTGGATAACCCACCCAATCCCCATTGATATTTTTGTCATTGCAGAAAAAATAAGAAAATAGCGCAAAATCATTGGACAATGCTTTGCCATAAGATCCCATGGCATCCCAAAACAGTTTACTGTTTACATTGAATACTGCCAAGGGGCGGAGTGAACGCAAAAATTCTACAAGAAGTCTTTTACGATTTTCAGCGTTTAACTGTCGACTTTCCCCGGCTAAATCAACATGTCTGCAACCATCCGGGAACCATTCAGGAAATTGGAGCTCACTCGTTTCCGTACGGATAACGATTATCTCCTCCGGGCTGAAAAGCTTGGCCAGCGCCACTGCCAGATGCCCCGCAACCCTGGTTGCACCGCTGACATGGCACCACGGAATGAGTACGACCGTCTTGCAGCGCTTCCATGAAGCGGCTTCATGCAACTTACGCATTGCCACCATTTGTAAAGTCAGTTGCTCGGATCGGAATGGCGAAAAGCCTGCATTCATCGCCGCTAAGGTTGCGTGCCTGATAAGCGGCTCCAACTTGCTGGCACAGGCTACCATTTCTCCCAAAACACCATTATCCAATCTTGACCTGAGATCACGCCGCCTGTTTACGAGTTCGACCGCAACCGCATCGGGTTTTTTTCCTAAAATATCGGTACAAAAGAGATCAAAGGTGGATTCTCCCGAGCTAAGATATGTCGCGCCGCGGCCTTGGGCTTCCCCGATTTTTAGATAATGATAAAATGGATTCACACCGCTGTTGTCAACATCCGCATAACGTTTTCGATAATAATTGGTATCAAAGTAAGGTGATGGGTTCCTCCCTTCTTTTGCGCCATGTTCCAGGTAGTGTTTTACTGGATCGATTTGAGCGGCAGCAATATCCATATAGCGCCGATAATAGAATGCATGGTCGAATTCCTTTTTAATTACCTCATATTGTTTTGAATAATCTGCTATTAAATGCTCGTTAGCGTCGTATGCTTTAGTATGTGGTGCATTCTTTATTCCGGATGATTGCTGCCTGCTTTTTGTGGCATCCAATAAAGGGACCAATGCCAGATGATCGAATAAGGGGCGAAGATTTAGTAGATGAATGGAAGCCTGTTGGGCAGTCTCTAATAGTTTCTTAAGCTTTTCAGACTCAGAAACGGATGAATCGCTTCCTTTGTTTCCAACAAGCGGAATAATTTCACCCCCATATTTATTTTGCAACGCCGTGTCAGAAACGGTCACGCCATCGAAAATAGTTGCTAAGCCAACGGCAATGCGGGTCCACGCTTTGCCACCCAGATCGGTCATTTCGGGTAGATGGTCATGTTGGCTTAAATAATCTTCGAGAGGAATAGGGGTATTCGCACCCACAAACGACAATTCTTCTTCGTCAATATCCATGATTACGCATGCATCCCAAACCAATTTATATAGCAAACCAAAGATAATCGTTGGCATGCGTGGTTTTGAGAGATGTACCACCTCATAAGGATGCTTTAAAACAAGTTCAAGCGCTTGTAAGACGAACGTATTTTCAACGTTAACCAAGAAACTGTGGTATGGAATATTGGCGGTTTTGATGGGTTCCCATACATTGTTGCCCCATTGGGGAAAAATGGAGCCAATAATCTCAACTTCGGAAAAACTCGAATAAAGGTCCGCTAACGCCTTTACCCGCTCAGCTATGTTACGGGATAATTCCCAACCGCAGACGCCAATTTTATTTTTCCTACCCTTACGGCTACCCCTGTACCTGTTACGAGATAGACGAAGATTAAACCCGATTTTATCAACAAGCTCAGGATCATCATATAACGCTTTGACGTAATGTCGTATGGCTTGGGTCAAATTGTTGTCGCGCAGCGCTTTGTTGCCAGATGATAATCGTGTCATGGGTCTTTACCTGGACCCTTTAAACCATTCATATGTTATCTCAATACCCTTATTAAGCGTGATTGAAGATTCCCAACCCAATTCCTTCATCCGTGATACATCAAGGAGCTTCTGCGGCGTTCCATCCGGCTTGGTTGTATCGAAAACAATTTCTCCTTTAAAGCCAACCACATCGCCAATAGTTGTTGCTAATTCACCAATTGTGCAATCCACGCCGGTACCCACGTTGACAAAACAGGGTGCTGGGTAGTTCAGTAGATTCTTTTTTGCGATTGTGTCGTCAAGATTCATGACAAACACACAAGCATCGGCCATGTCGTCCACATGCAAAAATTCCCGTCTTGGGTTTCCAGTACCCCAGACCGTCACCCGATCATGGCCATTCATTTTGGCTTCATGGAATTTACGAATCAATGCGGGTAGCACATGAGACGATTGAAGGTCGAAATTATCGTTGGTGCCGTATAGGTTGGTCGGCATGACGGCCATGAATTGCGTACCGTATTGCCGGTTGTAGGATTCACACATTTTAATTCCGGCGATTTTGGCAATGGCATAAGGCTCGTTGGTCGGTTCCAACAGGCCGGTCAACAGATGGGCCTCCTGAATGGGTTGCGGTGCTAATTTAGGATAGATACAGGAAGAGCCGAGAAAGAGCAGACGCGTCGCATCATTTTGGTAGGCGGAATGGATGATGTTGCTTTGGATAACGATATTGTCATGGATGAACGCTGCTGGATAGGTGTTGTTGGCGTGGATCCCACCGACCTTGGCTGCCGCTAAAAAAACATAATCGGGCCGCTCATTTTTAAAAAACCGGTGGACCGTCGTCTGATCCAACAGATCCAGTTGAGCCAATTTGAGTCCTTCGGGTATGCCCTGGTGTGAGTCACCCATTAAAAACACACTTGCATCTGGCCGACTCGAGTGAAAACTTCCCACTATATTCGAATATCCCAATGCCAATAGTTTGCGAATTAGGGCACTACCCACCATGCCGGCCGCACCGGCAACGAATATTTTGGCGTTATTTTTCATCTTACTCCTGACGTTGGCTGACTCGGAAACCAGCACGCTGAACCAATTCGTCGCGTTTGGCTTCCTCCAAATCGGTCTTGACCATTTCCTTTACCATCTCCTCAAAGCTGATTTTCGGCTCCCAACCCAGCATTTCCTTTGCCTTTGTCGGATCGCCCAAAAGCGTATCCACCTCGGTAGGACGAAAATAGGTGGGGTCCACGGCCACGATGGTTTTCCCGTTGGCCACATTGATCCCTTTTTCGTCGATGCCCTTTCCTTCCCAACGAATGGCGATTCCAAGCTCCTTGGCCGAAACGCTGACCATATCCCGGACCGTGTGCTGCATGCCCGTGGCGATGACAAAATCATCCGGTTGGTCCTGCTGCAGCATCAGCCACTGCATTTCCACATAGTCCCTGGCATGTCCCCAATCACGAAGTGCATTGAGATTACCCAAATAGAGACAGTCCTGAAGTCCCAGGTAGATTCGGGCCATGGCCCGTGTAATTTTGCGGGTAACGAATGTCTCGCCGCGAATAGGGGATTCGTGGTTGAAAAGAATGCCATTACAGGCATAAATGCCATAGGCTTCGCGATAATTGACGGTAATCCAATAGGCATACAATTTTGCGCAGGCATAGGGAGAACGGGGATAAAAAGGGGTTTTTTCCGTTTGAGGAACTTCCTGGACCAATCCGTATAACTCCGACGTGGATGCCTGATAAAACCGTGTCTTTTTCTCCAAACCCAATAACCGAATACCTTCCAGCAAGCGAAGTGCTCCGATGCCGTCCGTGTCCGCCGTGTACTCTGGCGTTTCGAAAGAAACCTGGACGTGACTCTGGGCAGCCAGGTTATAAACCTCGTCCGGCCTGACCTGCTGCAGCACACGAATAAGGTTGGTGGAGTCGGTAAGATCCCCATAATGTAAAATCAACCGCCGCTCTTCCTCGTGCGGATCCTCGTACAGATGGTCGATTCGATCGGTGTTGAAAAGAGACGTCCTGCGTTTGATGCCGTGGACTTCGTATCCTTTTTCCAGCAGCATTTCGGCAAGATATGCACCATCCTGACCTGTAATTCCGGTTACCAGCGCTTTTTTCATGGTTTCATTATCATTTATTGGATTGTGGGGTAATGGTATCTTTTACAATTTTTTATTTTTTCTTTATGATTTCGCTTTTACGGAATCGTTGTATAAGAACTCACCTAACTGCAGTTAATTAAGCCTTGGGCTATACCCTATCGACCCGAAAAAATATAGTCTCTCGCAGAGTCGCAGAGCTCACAGAGAGGAACAATAAATTGTATGGGCTTCGCCCGAGAGACCAAAAACGGAACGATGCCATCGCTCGTTATTTGAGTTCCTTGTCGGAAATCAAACATCCTCTGGTTCTCAGTGCCCTCGAGCGAAGCGGGCGAGAGAAAAGATGGTTTTCAGCCCTCTTCGGGGGGGCCTCATCAAACCACCCGTTCTTCGGGTGGTCGGTGATTGGGTCGTTTTTTGATAATAGGTTAACGGTTGAATTAAAAACATAATATTTATAGTGATTAATCCCGTATGAAGCAATCTTTTTTTATTAAGGTCTTGAAACCATTCCCAATGGGCATGGCCGCCAGGGGGTTCGCATTTGGAACTTAATGGAAACGACATTCTTTGCATACGCGCGACGCTGTGCCCGCTATGATAGCTGTTAAGCCCTTAGGATGGGGGGATCATATTTTTTAAAAATGGTATCATGCGTAACTATGGTGATATTTCTCACACATGGCCTATGCGATAAACATTCTATCGAATGGGTCACGGTGACGCATAGGCAAGTCGCCAACGGCGTATGCATGATTGACCGTGATGGACATCATTTCGAAACCCTGCTGATTGATCACTTTAAAAAATCCCCCGGTATCAACAGCTTTCCAATCGCCTGTTTGATACGGATCTCCCACATGACGACAGCTAAAAGCTAACCATTTACTTTGGGTTTTAAAACGGGTGTATAAACACTCAAATCAAAAAATGAATTATTATTTTGATATGTATCGGCCTTGTAGTCATCAATAAAAAAATTATCTTTAGTATAGTGTTCGAAGTCGTCTGCCACAACTCTGTTTTTCCACCGTTTAATAAAATTTTTACGATTATTTAAAATGAAGGCAAAGCGTCCTTTGCTTTGACTTTGCTTATGGTAAACGATAGAATTTGCTTCATACCAACATTTTCTTCCTGATGCTGTATTGATGCGAAGACATAAATCCACATCCTCTTGCCCATTAATATACACTGGATCAAATCCTCTAACAGAAATAAAATCTTCTGCTCGCAATGCCATACAAGCTCCAGTGACAGCCTGAAAAAACCTGCTTCTTCCTCTCCAGTTTTCGGCAGGCCGCATCCCTGCATAAATCGGGTATCCAAGGGGGCTCTTGTCTGAAAAAACAACCCCAATACACTGAATATAACCATTAGGAAACAGAAGACATGGTTGTACAGCAGAAATTTCAGAGCGATCAAGATTTTTTAAAAGGGGATTAAGCCAATTTTTAGTCACTATAGTGTCATTGTTTAAAAAAATAATTTTTGATCCATTACTAATAGAAAATCCTAAATTATTTCCCATGGCGAAATTAAGATTTTCATTATTGCGAATTAATTGAATGTTTTTATGCTTTAATTTATATGAAAGTAAAGAAGAATAGACTTCTTTTTCGGATCCATTATCAACTATAATTAATTCGAAAGAATGGATAGGGATATTGATATATAACGATTCAATACATTGCCGTGTTAGTTCCAATTGATTATAAACAAGAATGATTATTGATACAGTATCTTTTTTACGATATTTATTAGCTATCGTATTCCAGTCAATGATAGTACTATTGAGAACTTGGTAGCGAAAGTTTGAAATTTTTATTTTCTGAGTTTCTATTTTTTTGCGCAAAGGAAGATCAGTAAGCGCTCCTTCGCAAAGATAGTGAACAAAAGGATCTTTATCGTCATAAATTATATTGGAATACTTTTTAGAATAAAATGTTGGGTCAAAATCAGGATGTGGGCTTAATGATTTAAAACGCCCGATCAGCAAATAGTGGGCTATCAAATCGATATTATGACCAGCTATCTCAGGTTGCTGTGAAAGATAGTAAGGGATATTAAAAAGCTTTGAATTTTTTATCAATAAAGAATCATTTTGAAGGCGTTGGGCTTGTTTGAGAACCTGGCCAACATGAGATTTTGCGATATGATGTGATGTGTCCCAATGGGTTAGCAACCGATTCTCAAGTTCTTCATTCACCGCATAATGGATCAAACCAATTTTTTCATTATTAAGTAAAGGCACAAGGCCGAATATACGCTCTATTGCATGAACAAGATTCCCGTCCTTTTTATAATCGTCATCGGCCTTGATATTTAAAGAATCAACTATTTCAGACAAATGGAGCAGGGAAGAAGGCTTTACCCAAAAAGATGTTCCCGCGAAAAACCCCCAGTCGTCTATTTTTTTCGCCTGGTTATCCAATTTTATCTTAAGATGCTCTACTTCTTTCCCGTTATCATACATCAGTCTTTTTGCAGATTGAAAGAAACAGGATGGTCCTACTAAAGACAAATTAGATTCACAATTGAATGCATGGACTATAGTGGATACGGTTTGATCATTCCCGACCAAACACTCAAGCATCAATTGCTGCCAGTAAACGCCCAGGTTACCCGCGCCTTTTTTTGTATGCAGTTTACAAACAGCAAGATATCCTTCTTTTTCAAAAAAAGGAATATGCTTGAGAAAGGGAATGATATCCATTCCTATATTTTCTGATATTATAATATTTGCAGATGGAAAATTGCGCTTCACTTCCGTAATTACACTGTCAGAAATTTCGGTAGTTGTAGTAATGAATAGATCAAAAGGATGTGTTATCTTTTTTAGAAATCCTGCTATGATATCCCAAAGATCCAAGTAGAAAATATGTACCAAAATGGCAATTTTTGATGATGAATACTTTTTCATATTTATTTTATTCTCAAAAGAAGAATAAAAGTTGGTTGGGGGACCAGGCAAATGAACCAAATATTCAGATAATAAAGGTCGTAACTTCTGGAATAATAATTGGCAAGTTGAATCTGAATTAATTTTTTGGATAACCGTTTTTAGGCGTGGAATATTCGCTGAAAAGCTAAACTCATCAATAAACAGTTGGTGGGATACACCCAGTGCAGACTCGACATCTATTTTGCCATTGATGATATCTTCTATTCTATGAGAAAGATTTTCTTTATTAACTGGTATAGCTCCTCCATTTTCTATTACATCTAATAATGGTGGAGTACGGTTTGTTAAAACGACAAGGCCGCCTGCCATTGCATCGGAAAGCTTAGCCGGAATTTGGTATTTTGATGCAGATGATTTTTCATCTTGAAGAAGAACGGTAAAATCACCTAATGCAATAATTTCAGGCAACCTATTTATCGGTTGATTTCCTATAAATCGAATTTCAACACCGGGGATTTGATTAAGCTTATTTTGTAGATTTTTTTGGAATTTCTTGAAGTCGCCTACAATTAAAAACAAAATATCTTTTCGTTTTAATTCTGAAATAGCCTTGGCTGTTTCTATAAGTCCTTTGTGTTCTACTGGCGTACCAAAAAACAACAGTACCTTTTTACCTTGCGGAATATTAAATTCTTCACGAGATTTAATTTTTAATTCAGAGGTTATAAGAAATAATTCTTCATTTCTAGCATGTCTGATAATTTCACCACCATAGCATTTTTTAAGCACAGGATTTGAAACAGTAATATACTCAAAACTTTTTGCCAATCCAACAGCAATCCGGGTCCAATCTTTTCCTGGTAGATCTTTTAAATCAGGAAGCTTTCCATACTGATCAATATATTCATCGATGTTGATGGAATTTTTCTCACCAACAAAAGCGAGTTCTTCGTCATCAATATCAATTAAAATTCGGGCTCCCCATATAAGATTATACAAGACCCCAAATAGGATGTTTGATATACGAGGTTTTGAAAGATGAACAATGTCATAGGGGTGTTCTGCAATAAAATCAATGGTATGCTCAATAAATTGAGCTTCATTATCAACGACAAACGAATGTATCGGAATTGAGGATTTCCTGATCGGTTCCCATATCTTTCTGCCCCAATGAGGAAAGTGGGTGCCAATAATATCAACATTTGCAAAATTCTTATAAAGTTTGGCTAAAGTATAGGCTCTTCCTGCTGCATTATGTGAAAGCTCCCACCCACATACTGCAATATTTAGTTTTTTAGATGACAAACGATCTTCAAGGTGTTTGTTTCTTGTGCGTTGGATATTGTCCCTAATAAATGGCATAAGGGAGGGAGATTCTTTTTGAGCCTCAAGATAAAGTGCCATTGCAGATTTGAAATTGTTATCTCTAAATGCACGGTTTCCCTTTGATAGGGATGGTTTATCGAAAATTATTTTTTTATCCAATTGCATACCATATGCTCATACGTTTGCACGAACTAAATTCAAATCGATATTTGCCAAACAGTTGATTAGCGTTTTACTTTCTATAAATACGAGGCAAGATCTGATCTTCGTGGCTGATTGTCGCGATCAACTCTTTTTTGTGCTGTCAGAAAGTCATTTTCATTAAATCCTTACGCTACTGTTCATCGGGCGGGATGTGACTCACAAAAGCCATTCAAAAGTGAAAATAGTTGAATAAATATTCCGCTCAGTGGAACAGCTTTGTTGCGCAGATTTTCCTTTCAAATATAAAAAATGCCGCTTAAAAATTACTGAGATTCACATTGGTATTGGCCACGGGGTGTCTTGTTGGTGATGGCATTGACAATTCTTTTCCTTTGTACAATATTTGTTCAATATGTCAAGCTTTGCAAGGAGGTCGCTTATGAATGCTCGACTGGGCGGTGCTGGTCGAAAAAATTAGGTAAACAGCCTGTCATAATACCGGCCAGTGTTTTACAATCCGTTGGTCATCTCCACCCCGTTAACACCTACGATGACGATGCTCAACACACCACCGTTTTTCCTGTCCGCTCAAGCTACTGGTTGGCCTTTGTAATACTGTTTAAACTCATCGGAAGGCTCACGATCAGAAAATATGTATACCGAATTTCCGATAGGGTCTATTACCGAAAAACCTCTATCACCCCAAGGGTGATCCTCGATGGGCATTGCCGGTTGCAGTCCGGCCGACATAAGCCTTGAATACTCGGCATCAACATCATCAACTTTGAAATTTAAAGTCACTCCCGCGCCGCCATATGTTGGCATTTCCCCCTGCGGTTGCATGAACTGGATTGTCGGACCATTCTCACCGATACACAAGTTGAGATACCAACCACAATCAAAAATTGCTTTGGCTGAAAAATATTGTTGATAGAATTCGCGGCATATTTCTACGTCATTTGTACAAAAGCATGTTGATAGTTCGCTTGTTTTCATACCATCTCCATTGTGAACGGCCACCACCACAGGTGAGCAGAGTTTTCGGACTTCGCAAATGATAGTTCAACACCAAATATATGCCGAAACCATGACCGTTTGCCCCTGCGAATCCTTGTGAATGGTGATGTTAAGGCAAAATTTCATTGACCTTTGTTGAGTGAGGTTTTATAATCTTACTAAATTCTTACTTTATCTTTGGAGCCCGCAATGCAAACAACAAAATTATCCAGCAAGGGACAAATTATTATACCGAAAATATTTAGAAATAGATATAATTGGAATACGGGTCAAAAATTAAATGTTATTGATACTGGTGATGGTATTCTATTGAAACCTTCTCGTCCATTTAAAAATACCAGAATCGATCAAGTGGCTGGGATATTGAAATATTCTGGTAAACCAGTATCTATTGATCAAATGAACGAGGCGATAAAAAAGGGCGCTTTGGAGCGAAAATAATGATCTCGGTAGACACTAACGTCATTGTCCGCTTACTAACCGGTGATGATCCACTACAGTTTGAAAGATCAAAAACATTATTTTCGACTAATAATAACATTCTCATCCCAACATCCGTAGTTCTCGAATGTGAATGGGTTCTGCGATACGCTTATAATTTCAAAAAGCCCGAAATCACAACTGCTTTCCATGCCCTATTTGGATTACCGAATGTTCATCTGAAAAATCCATCTAAAATCTTTAATGCTATTGAATGGCATCAAAATGGAATGGATTTTGCCGATGCCGTTCATTTGGCTCTATCAGAAGAAGCAGAAGCATTCGCCACCTTTGATAAAAGTCTAATTAGTGTCCATCCACGAAAATAAGTAACTGGAATAAATAAAAAAAGCGCATTTTGTGCTGGAATTTTCTCACCATGTGTAGTATAAAGTATTTTGCCAAACACTTAAAAAAACTACATAAACAAGAAAAAGGGTCAACACAAAATGCGCGAAAAACAACAAAAACAAATGCCGCTGATCGATCTTCCCACAGGTCATCCCAAAGAAATAGAGCTGGAGATGATCAGCAACATCCTTGACGATACTTCTACCATTTACGATCATGTTCTGCAAGATCTCAACGGTAATCTGAAGGTAGAACGTCACCGAACCGGTGCTAATGGGATGAGCGCCGAGCAGGTAACCCGGGCCGCGATCGTGATGAAGCTTTTCAACTTCACCTATGAAGATTTGGCATTTCATATCTCTGACTCCAGATCGCTCAGACGATTTTGCAGAATTGGTATTTTCGATAAGGGTTTCAAGAAATCTGCCCTGAATGAAAATATCAAAAGGATCCGTCCGGGGACTTGGGAGCTGATCTCCCTGGACCTGTTGGCATATGCAAAAGACAACAACATTGAAAAAGGCCGAAAGACCCGGGTTGATTGTACCGTCGTCGAGAGCAACATCCACCTGCCATGTGATTCCATGCAGTTGTACGACTCAGTGCGTGTGCTTACGCGGTTGTTGACCCAACTCCGGGATGACTTCAGAATCAAAATCATTTTCACGGATCACCGTCGCCGTGCGAAAAAGCGGATGACCGCCATCCAATACGCCAATGGGGAGAAACAACGACTGTCCCCGTATAAAGACCTTCTCAAGGTCACCAAAAAGACCATCGGCTACGCGATCAAAGCCGAGGAAATTATAAGCAGACGCTGCACCGCTAATTTTGAATTGCTCGGCTTACTGGACGCCATTAAACATTATGGTGATCTGGCCCGTCAGGTCTACGACCAGACTTACCGCCGGGTTATTCAAGGCGAAAGCGTGCCGGCCGACCAAAAGGTGTTTTCAATTTTCGAAGACCATACCGACATCATCATCAAAGACCGCCGGGAAAACCATTATGGTCATAAGATTTGCCTGACCGGGGGAGCCTCGAACCTTATCCTTGATTGTGTCATTCTCGAGGGCAATCCCGCAGACAGTACACTGGTTGAACAGATGCTGGACCGCCAGAATCAGGTCTATGGACGTTACCCACTGAAAGTAGCCCTGGACGGTGGCTTTGCATCCAAAGGTAATCTGCGCATTGCCAAAGCCAAAGGGATCAGAGATGTCTGCTTTGCCAAAAAGCGAGGTCTTAAAGAAACCGACATGTGTCGCAGTCATTATGTGTATAAAAAGCTTCGCCAATTCCGCGCCGGGATCGAATCGGGCATATCCTGGCTCAAACGCAGTTTCGGCTTGACCCGGTGCACCTGGAAAGGTTTTCGTGCTTTCAAAAGTTATGTGCTTTCGTCAGTGGTTGCGGCCAACCTGCTGACAATCGCGCGAAAGCAATTGGCTGCTGCTTAGCTGCGCAGCCAGGAAAAAGCCGGTTATCGATAACGAGGGGAAAGGTGCGCCCAGAGGAGCTCTTTTATAGAGCATATGTCCATATTTGCCTGCTTTTTTCAGTCTGCAGTGCCTTGGAGAAGTTCTTCCCTTCGTTGCCCCGTTTTTACTTCTCTGCACGCCGCTGAAAAGACCAATTTATGGACGGACACTAATTAAATCTGCCCAAAAAAATAATACAATCTTAGTGCGAGAGCCCTAACGCTTGCCTCACGCGCAGCGGCTTTTTGCCGTCGCTGTGCAAGCAAAGGTTATCCGCCAATTATTTCATTCAAGCCGTCAATGATAAGAGCCAATTCTTCGTCAGATGCTTTTGCGATTTTTTTGCGTATCCGTTTCGTAGAAAGAATTCGAATCTGGCTGATCTTTACCCAGGACTTTTTAGGGAGTTTTGTATTCGATAGTTCCATGGTCAATGGATAGCCAGCCTTTTGTGGCTGGCTGGTGATCGCCACGGCAATGACAGTACCAGATCTATCATTGAAAACATTGTGGCTTAAAATAAGAACAGGGCGTAACCCGCCCTGTTCACTACCAATAACTGGATTCAAATCAGCCCAGTATATTTCCCCCCTTAATATTCTGGGCATTCTTCCGACTCAAATGAGAAGCCCTCCTCGGCTAAGGTTTGTTCGAATTCTGGATCCAGCTTAGCACACTCTTGGGCAAGACGGCTTTTCTCGATGCGCATTAATTTTTCAGCAACAGCCTCCTGAATAGCTTTGCTGCGGTTCGGAAAAAATTTTGATTTAACGAGAATATCTAGACGTTTAAGTGTGTTATCGTCAATTGTAATTGCAATTTTCGATACTGCCATTTCAATCACCTCCGGTATGACAATATATCATACCATAGTGCTATGCAAGTCTATTTTGCATGACGGTTAACGCCAAACTAAGGGGCCGGGAACAAGTATTGCCAAACGCCCAGAATGCCCCCAAGTTATAATGAAATAGTGATCGTTCAAGGTGACACCGTTTTTCCCGGTCCCACTTTAGTGACAGGTTCGCTTCAATACACTGACATTGTAACTAAAATTAAGCATATTGATTTTTGCCCAGTTTGATGTATATTCAATGTAATGCAATCGTAATCACAAAATAGGAGAAGGTCATGGCAAAAACAGCAATAATTCAAACCCGTGTCGATCCGACGGTAAAGCATAATGCTCAAATTATACTGAAAAAACTAAACATTTCGATGTCAGAAGCTATTTCCATGTACCTGTCACAGATCACACTGCATAATGGGATCCCATTTGAAATAAAACTGCCCAACGATGTTACGGCCAAAACGCTGAAGGAATCTGAAAAGGGAAACGATCTTCATACAGTTGATTCCGTTGATGCTTTGTTTCAGGAGTTGGATAGTTGAAAATACATTATACGACTCAATTCAAGAAGGACTACAAAAGGATCAAGAAACAAAACAAAGACCTTTCAAAATTGAAAACCGTTATCGAAAAATTATCTTCGAACCAAATATTAGAGCAAAACTATCGTGACCACCCGCTTTCAGGAAACTGGAAAGATCACCGCGATTGCCACATTGAACCCGATTGGCTCTTAATCTTCCGTATCACGTCCGAAGACTTATATCTCGAAAGAACCGGATCACACTCTGACCTGTTTAAAAAATAGTAAGTGCCAAAAAGCGAACGTTCCCGATCACCGAGTGCAAAAGGCTTCCACAAAGCTATGCAAAAATCTCAGAATGCGGAAAACCACCGGCCATGGAAAATGCCACGGCCTTTTGCATCCGGTGAATTGGGTGGTTATCCGCATACTTTCCTCATGCTGTTTGCCACGGACAGTGCCCCTCAACCAACCACGAACTTGCAAACTTCAATCGAATACTCCTTAAGAAATGCCTGCTTATCGGGTAACGGCTCTGTGGTTTGCAGCGGCACTATATCCATGAATGAGAAATGACCAGCACCATCAGTAACGTGAACATCCACTGTTTGCCAACCACGCATGGCATGGGCCAGCCTTTCAGTTTGGATAGGTGGTGTGATGTTATCCGCGGAATCCTCCGCCATGGACCCAAGGCTCGATACGGGTGGGTGGCTAACCCTTACAGAAAGCCATTGCTGACCTTCCTCCCGACAGGGACTTTCACCCTGCAAGATGCGCCGAGCTTTGCTCGGCGCGATAACCACGAGCTGAGGGGCTGGGAAACGATGTCGCACACAAATGGAAAAAACCCACTTGATTCCGGCCAGCTACGAACTTTGAAACCCCCACAGTTTTTCCCAGTCCCTCACCAGCGCCTTGTTCTGTTAATTCTTTATATAATCAGGCGGATATTTGGATGGGATCTATTTCAGAAAGATCTACATTTTGTTTTGCATGCCAAAGGTTATAACTATCCTGCATATGTAGCCAACTTTCAGGGCTCCGGCCTAAACACTTGGATAAACGGAGAGCCATTGTTGGGCTTATTGAGCTCTGCCCCTTCAATATTCTAATAAATGTTGAAGGGGAGACTTTAAGCCGCAATGCGACACTCCGAGGCGAAATACCAAGCGGTTCCAAATAAACTTCTTTAATAAATTCCCCTGGATGGGGAGGGTTATACATAGCCATTAGTGATAATCCTCGTAGTCTACAACATAGGTGTTACCATCTTTAAATTCAAAAACGATCCGCCAATTACGGTTAACATCGATCGCCCACAATCCTTGACGATCACCTTTTAAACGATGGAGCCGCCAGCCTGGAGTATTCATATCTTCAATACAGGTCGCTGTATCAAGGGCAATTAGGCCTATCCTCAGTTTTTGTTTATGGCCTGGCTGAATCCCGGACACACTACCCGTCTCGAAAAATTTACGCAGCCCTTTATGTTTAAATGATTTTATCATAGACGATATTGTATAGCATATTGCGCAATACGCAATACGCAATACTTATTTTAAACAGAACGTCCGGCATGAGGCGCGGCGGCTTTTTGCCATCGCACTCAATGCCTTGTTGTGTGCCAGGCACGGCACACATCTTAAACAGGAGCCTCACCCCGGTGAAAGGCCCGAACGGTGCCCGGACCGAATGGTACGGGTAAATGAAAATGATCAGTAGGGGGTGTGGGCGGTGGACATGGATCTGTCAAAATTTTACGCCAGATTATCAAAGAGCTGAATCAGTACCTCGTTGGCTGGTGGAACTAGGCGGTGGCCGTGAGGTCACTCCCTATCCCGATATGGCTTTATTTCAATCTTGGGAAAATGCAATTTCCCACCGCTTCTTTGGGTTGTCAAAACGTACTTTGTCTGGAGTAAATTTATCAGGTTCGTAAGGATAATAATTCTTGGCGTGCCCTTTGAGCCATTGAACATACTCTTCATGTTCACTATTTTTTGGGTCTTTTAGAATTTCAATAAGACGGTAGTAACCATCAACGCTACCACAGTCTTCGGGAGGGCAAGCGCGTTCACCATCGATACATTTAGGATATTTTGCACCTTTTGTTTTAAGAAGAATCCCTTCAAACAGAATATCATGTGACCAGCCATCACCAAAATCATATTCGTATCGGATAATCTGTCCTATGTCAGTAAAATGTTCGACAATTGGAACTTCCCAACCAGGAATTATATCTTCATCATCCCATTCATCAACAGGTATTCCGATTTCAATAGCTTTTGTTTTATGTTTTGGCCGAAATCGAAATGCATGTAAATGATAATCCAGCCACCCCATCGAGTCTTGAATTGCAACGTGCAAATCCCAGAAGCTGTATTTGGCTGGCACTTGTATTCTTCTCCAAATAGGAGGCTCTATCTCACATAGAGCAATTTTAAATTGATAGATTAAATTATTTTTATTCATAATTTTCCTCACAGGTGAGCCATAACGACTATCTAAGCTGGCCAAGAGCAAAACACTGATAAATTATTTTAAAGCACCGCAGTTTCAAAATGGGATGAAATATAAAAAATGCACCGCTTCTCCCGGTCTGCTTGAGCGTTGGGTTGGCGATTTGTAAATGAATAACATACTATTCCAAGTCAGGTATTTCCGAACGGTTTATACTCAGTTCGATGTAAAATGGGTTATTCCTACGTAAAATAAACTTCCTATTTTCAAGATTTAGAATCATTCTACGTACCGTAGATAAGCTGCTATTGAAATATCTTTTAAAATCATTTTCATTCGGTGAAACGCCATTTACTTTACTGAAGTAATAAATAAATGCCAAGTATTGCCCTTGTTTTACAGGAAACTTGGATTGTCTTTTCTTAGATTCTTTTCCTGTCTGTGTTTTAGGAAAAGATATGGAAGATTGGCTATAGTTTTCAACATTATAGCTGAACTCTTTTCCGATCCTATCAACAACAGCAATCTGACGCGCCTTGTTGGACGAAGCCGCTTTGCGGCGGAAAAAAGCCTCAAATTATTGTATAACCCCAGCGTTGCCTAATTCCGGGCATCATCAAAACAAAGGTGAAATCCCACTCATGGAGCACCGTCAAAATTGACCGTAATTGTCCGTTTTGTTCCATTGCTGGATCTGACTTATCATGCACTGCGCGCGTTATGGAGCAAGCATCGCAATCCCTGCTGGTTGTTCCCAAATGCCGTGGGGTCACCCGAGCGTATTCAAAGCGCCACCACGCATATGGATCGTGGTGGCACGCAAGCTGCTATGAAAACCGTGGTGAAGCAGTGCGGCATTAAAAAAAAATCTCGATCCACTCCCTGAGGCACACCTTTGCAACTCATTTGCTGGAAAAGGGCTTAAGCCTTCACAACAGCTCGCTACGCGCATTTAACCGATACCGCCGAACAAAATGCATTTGAAACCACTAACGGACTGGTCAATACCCTCCACGTCGAGTTAAGGAGGATATGATCATGCAACTGGCCTCCATTCTCGATCAATATCACGATGCCTTCCAGGCTAAATACGGCTTACGCCTTTTACCCAGTCATCGGCGCGCCATCGAAGCAATCCGACGATGCCGAACACCCCAGGCTGGCCAGTTGCTCGTTCAATGCACTGACTGTGCTCATGCAATGTGGCGCCCCCGCAGCTGTGGGCACCGCAGTTGCCCACAATGCCAGAATCATGAAACATCGCTTTGGCTGGATTGCCAACAGACCAAGCTTTTGCCCGTTGTCCCTAGTTCAACTGGTTTTGAAGGTTTTGATCGATGCCTGTGTCCCCCGCCCCAGGCCGGCCTTTAAATGCCCTATGTGTCAGTCACCCATGAAAATCCTGTTTGTCGGGCGGCCTTGGTCATCGGACTAATATACAGAAACGGCTGGTAACCGCCAATAACTCAATTACAGGAGGAATTGCTCGTCCTAAAAAATTCATTCTGCCGGCCCGGGTTGAAAAAATCCCTATTCTGAAAAAAGATATTTGCCTATATATGGAGACACCGCCTAAATCCCGTCGGGCTTGTCCAACCACAGGATAGATCGTGGCTCGCTTCGCTCTCACGATCTATCCTTATTCTTTTTGATGCTTGACGGCGATCGGGCCGGCCAGGAGGCCACCGAGCGCATCCGCAGTGCCCTTGAACCCTACACCAAAGTTTACACCATCACGCTTCCATCTGTTCTGGATCCCGACGACTTATCTGACGATGCCTTGTTATCGGTCTCTCAAAATTTTTTTTAGCCAGTCATCAATAATCCCACCTGCTGCCGTAATGCAATCGACGCTTTTGGTAGGGTAATTCTCGACAAGCATTCTTGTAAAACTGTTCCGTCCCCAGAATCTTTAGGGGCGCGGTCGGAACGGAACACTCAAAAAGAGGAGGACTCGCCGTGCCATGGATCCTTAATCAAGAGATGACCGGGGTACTGAAACGTAACAGCTGAGCGGCAGCGATGCACCGGTCAGAGTGCAGCAGGTTTGTTCTGCATTTTATTGATGTAATTCTGAATCAATTCTTTCTGACAGAAAAATTTTAAGAAGTGATTGATAGGGAACATCTTTTTTGTTTGCTATCAATTTCAATTCTTCAATCATGGATTCAGGAAGACGAATAGAAATTTTACGTGTTGAAGGTTTTAAACGAGAAAAGACAGCTTCTTCCGCATCAGACCAATCAATGTATTCGGAAGAATCGTTATTTTGCCAGAACAATCTTTCCTCAGCCTCGTTTTTAAATTTAGGTATTTTCTTTTTCATTTTAGATACCTTTCTTTTTCCGCATCGGTCATGTCACGTGCGGAAATAATTCTAACCTTATCGTCCCGAACGGCAAATACAGCAAAGAGCAAGCGATTCATGTTGGTACGGCCAAGAGCGTAATATCTATTTTCATTAGTTGAATGGGCCTTGTCCCATTTTACGATGAACGGCTTATTAAAAAAGATCTGTTCACACTCGACATTTGAAACATCATGCCGTTCCCAATTTTTTGTGATATTTCCCTGGTCCCATTCGAAACCGGTACAGTTGGCTAATATTTTTTTTGTTTTAACCATGGAGAATGTATATCATCAATATATACATATGTCAATTTATGCTTGAGCAGAACTTAAAAGTGAGCCAAGCATATCAGTCGGTTGCAAAGCTTGGCAAGTCTTAGACCCAGCCCGATGGAGGCGAAGGGTATAGCGGAATGGCAACTGGGTATCCGGTAACGGTGCCCGGGGAGGAAGCCGCCCTGCTGCGGCAGGGCACCGCGAAGGTAAGGGGTGACGAACAGAAATCGAGTCAGGCGCGCATTTGTGGGACCAGCCTGCAACACAAGGTTAAGTCCTCCATGGAGATGAACACGAAACCCAGAGGGCTGGCGGCGCCAGATCATTCGAGTGAGCAAACCGCAAGGTCCGCCCACCGTGCAGCGGGAGTCAGCAGCTTGTCGAGGCGTAGCTCGAAGAGCGAAGACTGGAGGGCATAATGTAACCGGTGGAAACGAGATGCGCGAGTTGCCCGCGGGTCAAGCGTAACAGGAGCCTCACCCCGGCGAAAGGCCCGAACGGTGCCCGGACCGAATGGTACGGGTAAATGAAAATGATCAGTAGGGGGTGTGGGCGGTGGACATGGATCTGTCAAAATTTTTCGCCAAATTATCAAAGAGCTGAATCAGTACCTCGTTGGCTGGTGGAACTAGGCGGTGGCCGTGAGGTCATTCCCTATCCCGATCGCCGCAGGCGACGGTCATAGTTTTTTACCCCACCGCAACTCGGGTTTTTCTCCCTTTTTCCAACATATGAAAAGTAAGATTCCAGTAAGAACAAAAACATAGATAATAAAGGGAAAAACCAACCAAGGAGATCGCTTTATAAAGATCGCACCAATAATCACAAGAACGATATAGATCAAGAAAACAGTCCATCCTTGCCAAGTAGCAGGCAGCCCCCACCCGATTCCATATTTCATCGCAGGGAACCAGATATCTTTATCATTCTTATTCATAATATTTTGACCGAAAAAATTGGCGAACGCTTTGCTCACCAGAGAGGGCCGTGTTTTGGCCCGAATCTGGTGAAGCAAAAGGTTATGCCTTATTTCCCAAGTATATGTATGAATTCAAGCTGTAGAAGTATTTTTTTGCTTTCTGTCAAAGCTTTCATTTCGCTACAAACCATATTATACTTAGTTCCGTCTATTACCCCTGTTTTCACAAGTCCAATTAGGTCATGAAGACGGTCGTAACCATACTGGCTGGCTTCGTAACGGCTTTCCAATAAGGTAAAGGTGTCCATTGAGCCCTTAAACAAACCACTGCCTTCAAGCAGCCCCCACAAACGTCGTCCCATCTGTCCATCGCTTGCATCCATCCAGTCTTGCTTCCAGTCAGAGAAGGCGGCGACAAACTTTCGGATAGTCTCCTTATGTTCGGAATTGTAAACCTGCATGTCCCAATCCCAGTGAGCGAAGAGAGCCTTTTCTGTTGGGCGCAGAATTCGAGTCACTTCTGAAATGAGTGCTGACTTGTTCGGGATACATTCCAAAGTATCAACGGATACAACGATATCAAAACAGGCATCTGGGAATGCAAGAGAATCAACAAACTTTTCATGACGAAAATTTATATTTGGGTACGACTTTTGAGCATAGCCGATGGGCTTCTTCATCGCATCGATACCAACAAGAGTCGATTCTGGAGCGACGGTGTTTGAAATACGACCGAGAAAATCGCCGGAACCACAGCCGAGATCAAGAACATCGTACTGTTTTCCTGATTCAAATTCCAAGAGCGATAGGATCTTATCAAATAAACCGTTCTTCACATCAAATTTCCTGAGGCATAACAGTGGTAATACATGGAAAATTTTCCGTGTATTACGTTTATAGAATAGAAAATTTTCTACTTATTGGCATATTACGTGCGAAAAGTGGAAAATATAGCGATAAATTTTCCACTTTTACGATTTTAGGATATGCCCATAATGGAAAACAAACCTAAATTCACTCCAGACCCAAAATTAAAATTAATGGATCAGGTCCGTCAGGTGTTGCTATATCACCACTACGCATTCACAACTGAACGGACGTATGTCCAATGGATTGTACGTATTGTGCAGGAGCTTATGGGCCATGCGGATGTCAAAACAACGGTAAGCGTTCACAGGGCACCTCATCTGTTTTGTTCCCGGGCACTTGAAGTACGACCAGTACGTCGGCATGCCCGGCGCCGCGCACCTGAGGCACCCTGTAAACACTTACAGGCCTGTGTTTTACAAACAGATGGTTATTTGCAACCCGTGAACACTTGCAAACAACGGAAATTTACACCCACGTCATGCAAAAAAATATTCAATCGGTGACCAGCCCTTTGGATAACCTGAGTAGCCAATAGAGTAGAAAACGTATCAAATATAGCCAGTTATAAATTTACAAGCGCGGTCGGACAAGGCCAATCAACAATTATGGAGCTAGTTGGGGCAAGGATCATCGATATATGTAGTTAATCTTCTCTTAAGAATCAAGATGTTATTATTGTATTGACGTTTTTTCCAGCAGGCTTGTATATTCACGTTTTATTTTTTTGTCGGTGTTTAGTTTAGACGTCCTATATATCTAACACATTCTATTTAAATAACTTTTCATGCTAAGAGGATTAATCATGAAAAAGATTTGTATCTATGGCGTGGGCGCGGTTGGCGGATTCATGGGCGCATTGCTGGCGCGCAGCGGGTGTGACGTCAGTGCCGTGGCGCGCGGAGAAACGCTCGAGGCAATAAAGCAAAACGGTTTGCGGCTGGAAATGGACGGGGAGGTGATCGCTCAGCCCATCACGGCCAGCGATAATCCAGCGGACCTGGGCGTTCAGGATCTGGTGATCGTCGCTGTCAAGGCCCAGGCGCTGCCATCCATTGCCGAGAAAATACCGGCCTTGATCGGCCCCCAGACCACCGTTTTGACGGCCATGAACGGGGTGCCCTGGTGGTTTTTCAACGGTTACGGAAAGTCCTGCGAAGGGCTGCGGTTGAAATCCGTCGACCCCACCGGTGCCATCGAGCAGGCCATTCCTGCCAGTCAAGTGGTCGGCGGGGTGGTGCACGGCAGTTTTTCCCTCATGGAACCAGGGTTCGCCCGTCATGGATTCGGCAAGAAGATTATCATCGGCAAACCCGACGGCGCGACGGGTGAACCGCTCACTAAACTGGCCAATATGCTGGGCCAGGCGGGGATGGCGGTCGATATCACCGATAACATCCAACGCGAAATCTGGTTCAAGCTGTGGGGCAATATGACCATGAATCCGGTGTCCGCCATTACCGGTGCGACTTGCGACAAGATCCTTGATGATCCATTGGTCAACCGGTTTTGTCTGAACATTATGGCCGAGGCCGCTCAGATTGGTGCGGTTTTTGGCTGCCCCATCGAGCAAAGCGGGGAAGAACGCAATGCCGTAACGCGCAAACTCGGTGCGTTCAAGACGTCCATGCTGCAGGATGTGGAAGCCGGCCGATCCGTGGAACTGGATGCCCTGGTTGCCTCGGTGCAGGAGATTGGACATCACGCGGGCATTGATACGCCCTACATCGATACGCTGCTGGGGTTGGCGCGGCTGCATGCCCAGGTTCGGGGGCTCTACCCGGTTGTCTGAGAAATTGTACGGTAACGCCTTTTTTAATCGTTGTCGTGTTCGTTGTCGTCGTCGTAATCGAAACAGATAAACCATGCGGTCTTGAGCCCATTGACGCTGATGAGGAATCTTTCGATTTTGCACAGATTCGATTCGCACGGCATTTACAGCGCGGTTGCAGTGCAAGCAAATCGATTACGACAACGATTACGACTACGACAACGATAGTTTTTCAACTTATCGGCATCGATACGCCCTACATCGATACGCTGCTGGGGTTGGCGCGGCTGCATGCCCAGGTTCGGGGGCTCTACCCGGTTGTCTGAGAAATTGTACGGTAACGCCTTTTTTAATCGTTGTCGTGTTCGTTGTCGTCGTCGTAATCGAAACAGATAAACCATGCGGTCTTGAGCCCATTGACGCTGATGAGGAATCTTTCGATTTTGCACAGATTCGATTCGCACGGCATTTACAGCGCGGTTGCAGTGCAAGCAAATCGATTACGACAACGATTACGACTACGACAACGATAGTTTTTCAACTTATCGGCATCGATACGCCCTACATCGATACGCTGCTGAGGTTGTCGCGGCTGCATGCCCAGGTTCGGGGGCTTTACCCTGTGGGGTGAGAAGGTTGGTGTCAATCCTACTCGTACTCGTACTCGTTATCGTAATCGAAAAAAACAAAATATTCGGCAATAACCGGATTGATGACCCTATTGATTGTTTCCCAACCGAAGAAACTCGGTCAGCGGAATATCCAGTTTCATTAGGGCTGCTGTAAAAAATCGATTACGACGACGATTACGACGACGACAACGATAAAACAAGCCGGCTTGTTCTAAGCCGGCTTGTTTTCCAGTGACAAAATATATTTCCACTCATCCGCGCCGACCGGCATAATCGACAGCCGATTGCCTTTTCTCACCAGGGGCATGTTCTCAAGGGCGGCGTGTTCCCTGAGTTCGGAAAGGGGAATCACGCGTTTGGTGTGACGGACGTATCTCACGTCAACCATATACCAGCGGGGGCTTTTGGGATCACTCTTCGCGTCGAAATACTTGGCTTTGGGGTCAAAGGCGGTGTGATCCGGATACCCCTCGCGCACGACCTTCATGATGCCAACGATACCGGGTGTCTTGCAGTTGGAATGATAGAAGAAGACTTGGTCGCCCTTTTTCATCTGGTCGCGCATCATGTTGCGTGCCTGGTAATTGCGCACCCCGTCCCAGTGGTCGGTTCCATCGGGTGCCGCCTTCAGGTCATCGATGCTGAACGCCGTGGGTTCGGATTTCATCAGCCAGTAGTTCATTTTGCCACCTCGATCTGTACGCTTCCCCTTCCTAAATTATTGCGCCGCCACATCCACCATCACGGAGAGCGCGTGCACACCGCCACCCATGACCACGCCTTTGACCGGCGTGACATCGCCGTAATCACGGCCCCAGGCCAGGGTGATGTGACGCTCGCCGGGAATCAGGTTGTTGGTGGGATCCAGATCCACCCAACCGATTTCGGGAACGAAGATGGAGAGCCAGGCATGGGAGGCGTCGGCGCCCACCAGTTTGGGTTTGCCTGGGGGGGGCAGGGTTTCCAGGTAGCCGCTCACGTAGCGTGCCGCCAGGCCCAAGCCGCGCAGGCAGCTGATGGCCAGGTGAGCGAAATCCTGACAGACCCCTTTACGCTGAACCAGCACCTGATCCACAGCGGTATCAACGGTGGTCGCGGCCTTGTCATAGGTGAATTCCTTGAAAATACGTCCCATCAGGTCGACAGCGCCCTCCAACAGCGGCCGACCCGGTGGAAAGGATACCTGGCCGTAAGCCAGCGTGGCCGGGCTGACGGTGATCATCGGGCTGCCGAATACGAACTGAAACGCATCCAGTTCCTCGGGCTGGGCATGGATGCTGAGCCGATGGACGACATCTTCCCAGGGCGGTGTCAGTTGCGGCTGAAAATCCGTCGGTGGCAAGGTCTCCACCTGGCTGGTGGCGACCATGGCCAGTTCGGTGTGGGGATGTTGAACCATGAACGTCTCCACCCGGTTGCCGAAAAAATCCATGCGACTGCTAGTATACTGCGGTTCAGGTTGAATCGACAGGTCGCTTTTCGCCACCCGCTGAAAAGCGGTATCCCGTGGCTTGAGAATCAGCTCGTTTTGCGACAGGGAGGCTGGCTCGGAATACCGGTAGGCGGTGTTGTGGACGATGCGATATCTCATGGGCTCGTTTCACCATACAGCGATGAGAAATGAGGGACGGCCGGTACCCGCGTCAGGTAATGGGCGCTGACTTGCTGAGAGAATTCCGTCAGACGTTCTTCCATGGTGGTGAGAAATTCTTCCAGTGCGGCGTGCAGCTTATTGTCCTCCTGGCAATTAAGACCGGACAGGTCCAACAGGCGCACCGCAGTGAGCATTTCCAGAGATAGGCGTTCTTCGGCAGTGGCAAAGCGTCGCGGGTCCTGGCGGGGCAGTTCCTCCACGTGAGCGGCGATCTGACTGCACTGGAAGGCCAGGGATTTGGGATTGGTTTCATCCATGACCAAGAGATCCAGAACCGGGGCCAGCTGAAACGCCGTGCGGTAGCGCGCCCGGTAGGTCATGATGCTGTCCGAGATCTCCAATAGGGCCTCCAGGGCACTGGGTGAACGGGTACACAACTGAGGCAGGCCCAGACGGATCAGGTTGGTCTGGTTGATGGCCCGTTCCACGCGGCGACCCATGTCCATGAAACGCCAGCCAAGTCCGCGGGTCATGCTTTCCATTGCCAGCCCGGAAAAGGCGCTTAGGGTGAACAGCGTGTCTTCCAGTAGTTCCAGGGGGTCATCCACCGGCGCATCGGCGAAGCCGTCAAGCCGATTGATGACCCGCCAGGAATCCAGGGAGAGCCGGTCACGCACGTTACGGGCGGCATCCTGGACCCGTTTGAGGATCGACACCACGCTCTGGGGGCGGTCCTTATCGTAAAGGGCCGCATTCAATTGTCGCGACAGTTCTCGGTAGTGGGGGATGGCATCCCGCTTATCGGGTAGGTCCGGAATCGTGTTCTCCGACCGCAGCAAGTTGACCAGAAAAGGAAACTCGGGAATGTCGACCAGGCGCGTCTCACCGGTAAGGCGGCGAAACACCGACCGCAGCAGGCGGACCAGGCCTTCGGCGCGTTCCAGGTAACGACCCAGCCACAGCAGGTGGTCGGCCACGCGGCTGGGCAGGTCGCTGCCGCGGGTGAACGCAGACACGGTCTGCAGGCTTTCCATGAGGCTGAAGGGGGTCACCGGCCGGTCGGAATAGACCCAGACGTCCTTGCTCTGCTGGCCTTCCGGTGAATCCGACAGCAGGGTCGGCATGTCGGCGGCGGTGATGGCCAGAGCGCCGGGCATCACGTTAAAACCGTCCGCCGTGGCACAAACGAATACCCGCAGCAGGGCATGGCGAGGCCCGACGCTATCCGGATTCCAGGCCGGTACGGTCGCCGTTTGCACGGGGAGGCGGGCCATATACAGGTGCGGCGCCCCATTGATCTGAACCGCCAGATCGCTCGATGGGGCGTCGATCGGTGTCGACACGCGGTTGCCGGCCATGGCCCTGCCGATATCCAGATCCTGCTGATTGGCCAGCACATAACCGCGCGCCTCGGCATCGCCGCACCACCAGACCGGGTGACTTTCCAACATGGGCTCGGCATTCATGAGTCGGCGGCACAGGGACGGCAAAAATGCCGCCAGCGCCGGCGTATCCACGAAACCGCTACCAATCGGATTCACCACTTGCACCTGCTGCTCCCGGCAGGCCTGGATCAGTCCGGCCACGCCATCGCCGGTGTTCAGCCGCAGGGCAAAGGGATCGCAGGCCGCGTCGGGGATATGGCGGACGATGGCCTCCACCGGTTCCAGCCCGGCGAGTTTCTTGAGAAACACCTCACCGTTGCGCACGGTCAGATCCTGACCTTCCACCAGCGGATACCCCAGGTAACGGGATAGTAGGGCGTGCTCGAAATAGATCCGGCTGTCCGGGCCGGGAGAGAGCAGGACGATGCCGGGGGTCTGGCCGCGCGTGGCGGCACGTTCGGCCATACTGGTGTGAAAGGTGTGAAAGAAGGGAGCCAGGCGACGGATCTGGGTGTGGTGATAAAGCTCGGAAAAAACCCGAGAGATGACGATGCGGTTTTCCAGGGCGTACCCCAGGCCGGTTGGATTACCGCCCCAGTCGCGCAGCACCCGGAAACGACCGTCGGCGCCGCGGTAAAGATCGGCGGCATAGAGGGTCAGATAGCGGTTGCCAACCGGCACCATGCCATGGCAGGGGCGCAGGAAATGGGGGTTGGCATAGATCAGTTCGGCGGGCAAGCCGCCTTGATGGAGAAGGTCCTGGGGACCGTACACATCGGCCAGGATCCGTTCCAACAGTCCGGCGCGCTGGATCAACCCGGCTTCTATCCCCGTCCACTCCGCATCGGTGATGGGCAGGGGGATCATGTCCAGGGCCCAGGGCGTGCCCCGGCCGCCAGGGGTGTCGAAGGGATTGAAGGTGGCCCCGTCTTCGTGACGCATGCGTCGGACACGCTCCTGGCGCTGAGCCAGCACGGTTGGGGCGATGGCATCCAGGGCCTGCATGAGCGGCTGCCAATGGTCACGCGGCATCCCCTCCGGGGTAAATGCCTCGCAGAAGACGTCTCTCGGAAAGCATATGGGATCGAACAGGGATGCCGGTCCGGTGTTGTCAGCGTTGATCATGGATGCACGGTACGGGATTCAGTGACCCGAATACAGAATACGGTTTTCGCTATCGACTCAATTGCCTTTCCCCTCGCTCCCACGCTCTGCGTGGGAGCGCCAGCGGCCGACTGCCCAATGGCGAATGGGATTCCCACGCAGAGCATGGGAATCAGAGGGAAAAAGTCATACTCGCAAGCAAGGCCAGATAATGCTTTAACCGTTCTGTCGCCTTAAATCAAGCGTATACGGAAAGTCGGGATTGGATTCCGGGGGGGGAATGGTCACCTGACTGCCGGGGGTATGGCCCCCAGGAGCGAAACGGGCATGGCGGCGACCTTCGGCTTCCCATCCGTTGACCGGAAAGGTCTCGTAGTTGCGCCCACCCGGATGGCCCACATGGTAGGTGCAACCGCCCACCGCGCGTTTCGACCAGGTGTCGAACAGGTCGATGGTCAGGGGCGTGTGCACGCCGATGGTGGGGTGCAGGCAGACAGGCGGCTGCCAGGCCCGGTAGCGAATGCCGGCGGCAAACACGCCGTCGACGCCGGTGGGCTGCAGGGGCACGTGGCGGCCATTACAGACCACGATATGACGCCCGCCGGTCATACCCGAGACTTTGACCTGCAGCCGTTCCACGGACGAGTCCACATAACGGGCGGTGCCGCCGCCACCGGGCTCCTCGCCCAGCACGTGCCACGGCTCCAGGGCCTGACGCAGCTCCATTTCCATGCCCTGATAGACCACGCGACCGTAAATGGGGAAACGGAATTCAAAATGGGGGTGAAAGAAATCCATGCTCAGCGGAAAGCCGGCCTGAGTGAAGGATTGGAGCACGTCGGCGAAATCCTGACGTACCGTCTCGGGGAGCATGAAGCGGTCGTGTAGCCGGGTGCCCCAGCGCGCCAAAGGCTGGCGATAAGGGGCCGTCCAGAACCAGGCCACGGCGGCGCGCAGGAGCAGTTGCTGGGCCAGGCTCATACGGGCGTGGGGTGGCATCTCGAAGGCGCGGAATTCCAGCAGACCCAGCCGGCCGGCGCTACTGTCCGGCGAATAGAGCTTGTCGATACAGAACTCGGCCCGGTGGGTGTTGCCGGACACGTCCACCAACAGATGACGCAGCAGACGGTCCACTAACCAGGGCTGGCAAGGCTGATCGCCAGCGTTCTGACGATCCATTTCGGCAAAGGCGATTTCCAGTTCGTAGAGGCTGTCGTGGCGGGCCTCGTCCATGCGCGGCTGCTGGCTGGTGGGGCCGATGAAAAGTCCCGAGAAAAGAAAAGACAGCGACGGATGGTTGTTCCAGAAGGTGATCAGGCTGCGCAACAGGTCCGGACGTCTCAGGAACGGGCTGTCGGCCGGCGTGGCGCCGCCGATGACGATGTGGTTGCCCCCGCCGGTGCCGGTGTGACGGCCGTCGAGCATGAACTTTTCCGTTGCCAGGCGGCAGTTCCGGGCGGTTTCGTACAAGGTCGTGGTGCCGTCCACCAGCTCGTGCCAATTGTGCATGGGCTGGATATTGACTTCGATCACCCCGGGATCGGGAGTAATCTTGAGGCCTTTCAATCGCGGGTCGGATGGCGGCGTGTAGCCCTCGATTACCACGGGCAGATGGGTCTCGGCGGCCGTGGCCTCGATGGCGGCAATCAGTTCCAGGTAGCCTTCGAGCGCGGTGATGGGGGGCATGAACACATACAGGCGGCCGTCGCGGGGTTGCACGCACAGGGCCGTGCGCACCACCCAGGCCGCGGATTCCCCCTGGACCGGCTTGGGATCGTCAAAGGGTTTGGGCTGGGTGCGGACGCCGTCTCCGGCGCTTTCCGGATCCTTGCCCTTGAGAAAGCGCTGGCCATCGTGCAGATCCGGTAGCGGGCCACGGTCGGCCATGGGGTCCAGGGGGGGATCGTAGGGAAAATCGCTTTTCGATACCCAGGGCAACGATTCCAGGGGCAAACGCAATCCGGCCGGAGAATCACCGGGCAACAGAAACATGTGATCGCCCCGGAAGGGCCAGGGCCCGCTCTTCCATGAACCATATTGCAGGGGCAGGACGTAGCCGACCACTTCTCCCAGCCCCCGCTGGAACGTGGCGGCCAGTCGCGCCCGTTCCTCGGGATCCGCCAGCCGCGAATCGGTGGGACTGACATTGACCGGCAGGCGCTGCTCCTTGTGCAGGTAATACAGCAAATCTTCGTACCCTTCGCGGACGTAGCGATGACTCACGCCCAGGCGGTCGGCCAGGGCCTCGATGAAGCGCTTGGCCTCGGCGGGCCCATGGCCGTAATCCGTTTCCGCGTCTGCAATCCAGCGGTCGTCCTGCCATACCGGTTTGCCGTCCGTGCGCCAGTAGCAGCCCAGGGCCCAGCGGGGCAGGGATTCCCCGGGATACCATTTTCCCTGGCCGTAGTGCAGCAGGCCGCTGGGCGCCCATTTTCCGCGCAGGGCCTTGATCAACCGTTCGGAAAGAATGCGCTTTTCATCACCCAGCGCGGCGGTGTTCCACTGGTCGCCGTCCATGTCATCGATGGAAACAAAGGTGGGCTCGCCGCCCATGGTTAGGCGCACGTCCGCCGCCTCCAGGGCTGCATCGACCTGATACCCCATGGCCTGGATGGACTCCCATACGGCCTCGGGGTAGGGGCGCGTGGAGCGCGGTTCTTCACGAATGCGCGTTACGCTCATGGTGTGACCGAACTCCACTTCGCATTTGTCCACCGCACCGGTGATGGGCGCCGCGCTTTGGGGCTCAGGCGAGCAGGCGAGGGGAATATGCCCTTCGCCGGCAAACAGTCCCGAGGTGGGATCCATGCCCACCCAGCCGGCGCCGGGCAGGTACACCTCGGTCCAGGCGTGCAGGTCGGTGAAATCGGCCTCCGGACCGGATGGGCCGTCGAGGGATTTGACGTCCGGCGCCAACTGGATAAGGTAGCCGGACACGAACCGCGCGGCCAATCCTAAATGCCGCAGGATGTTGACCAGCAGCCAGGCCGAGTCGCGGCAGGACCCACTGCCCAGGGTAAGGGTTTCCTCGGGACTTTGCACATTGGGTTCCATGCGGATCAGATAACTGACATCCTGGTTCAGGCGCTGGTTCAGGTCCACCAGAAAGTCGATGATGTGTCTCGGTTTTCGGTCGATGCCGTCAATATAGGCGGAAAGTGTTTTACCGGCCGGCGTCTGCTTCAGATAGGGCGTCAGATCCACCTTGAGGGTACTTTCGTACGCAAAAGGAAATTTTTCAGCTTGGGGTTCGAGGAAAAAATCAAAGGGATTGATGATGATCATTTCGGCCACCAGGTCGATGTCGACGATGAATTCGGTGGTCGGTTTCTGGAATACCAAACGGCCTAAATAGTTGCTGAACGGGTCCTGCTGCCAGTTGATGAAGTGGTCCTTGGGGGACACCGTCATGGAATAGCTTAAAATCGGCGTCCGGCAATGGGGCGCCGGCCTGAGGCGTACGATCTGGGGACTGAGGGTGACTCGCCGGTCATAGTGGTAGGTGGTTCGATGATTCAGGGCGACATGGATTCCCAAGGATCAATCCTTTCTGTACTCATGGAAACGGTGACGCGAACGTACACCGGCATATTTATTTTTATCGGCGATTTAACAATGTCAAATGACAACATCCAAATGTCAATTGAAGGATGGGCGCTTTATTTTCGTTGTCGTAATCGAATGAATTGTTTTTTCGATAACGATCCCGACCCCACTGTACTGACAACGACGACGAATCGATAATGGTACGACGCGTATTCAGGCCCAGGTCAATATACCATACCCCGGCCCCAGCCGTCACCCAGCTATTGTTCTTGGTTGGTCGATTCGGCCATGGGCTTGATGTTGAAAAAGGTGGTGCCGATGGCCATGTCTACCTGGTTCAGGCGGGTCTGCAGACCGTCCAGGTATTCGTGCATGCCTTGATCGATGACCTCATCGATGTCGGTGTAGGTCAGGTCCGCTTCGAGGCGGCCCAGTTGTTTTTCGGAGGCATTTTGCGGCAGGCCCGACGACGATCCGTTGATGCGTTGCAAACAAATTTTGGCCTTGGTGACGCAGTGGCGGATCGATCGGGGAAAGGCATCGTCGAAAATCAAAAAATCGGCCACGTTGCGCGGGGTGACCTGATGATGGCACTTGCGAAACATCTCCAGGGCGCTGGCGGATTTGAGTACGGCGCTCCACTGGATGTTGTCAAACGGGGTGTTGACCAGATCGGCCCTGGGCAGCAGCATGAAGTATTTCACGTCCAGGATACGGGAGGTCTTGTCGGCCCGTTCGAGCATCATGCCGATACGGGCGAAATTCCAGGCCTCGCCGTGACTCATGGTACAGTCCATCAAACCGGTGAACAGGTGGCTGCGCATCTGGATGATCTTGAAGAACCGATGTGGGTCGGCCAGGGCGAAATCCGGGCTGCCCTCGTCGGCCAGCTCCAGATAGAAATTGTTCAGGTGCTCCCACATATCCGAGGAAATAATCTCGCGGATGGAACGTGCATTTTCGCGGGCCCCAGCCAGGCAGGTGAGAATGGCATTGGGGTAATCACGATCAAAGGTGAGAAAACGAATCACCTGTTCCTTATCGTAATCGGAATAGTGCTTCTCAAACAGCGCCTGGTCACCGGTCGTCATCACCAGCGGTTCCCAATCATTGCCCTTTGCCATGGGCATGTCCAAAAGCAGGTTGAGGTTGACGCTGATGAATCGGGCCACGTTCTCGGCCCTTTCGATATAGCGGCACATCCAATAGATGGAATTGGCAACGCGGCTTAGCATAATGCTCCTCCTATTTTATTTCCTCTTTCCAGTGTTAGATGGAAAGCGCATAGCGAATTATTAGGTTTCACGGCATTGTTTTTAGCAAGGCTAGAGGGAATAAGCTGTATTTGGTTATACCGCGACGACCGATAACGCCGCTAAAAACATTGTGGTGGAGCCTATAGCACCCACGTATCCTTGCTTCCCCCACCCTGGGAGGAGTTCACCACCAGCGATCCCTTGGGTAACGCGACACGGGTCAACCCGCCGGGTTGAACGTAGATATCCTTGCCGAAAAGGACAAAGGGCCGAAGATCCACATGACGGCCTTCGATGCGGTCACCCACGATGGTGGGAACCCGGGAAAGCGAGATGGTGGGCTGAGCCATGTAATTGCGTGGTTCGGCCTTGATTTTCTCGGCGAAATCTGCCCGTTCCTGGGCCGTGGCGTGGGGGCCGACGAGCATCCCATAGCCGCCGGATTCATTGGCCGCCTTGACCACCAGCTGGTCCAGGTGGTCGAGCACATAGGCCCGGTCGTCATCATTACGACAAATATAAGTGGGAACATTGGGCAGGATCGGATCCTCACCGGTGTAGTATTTGATGATCTGCGGAACATAGGCGTAGATCACCTTGTCATCGGCGATACCCGTACCCGGCGCGTTGGCCAGAGCCAGGCAACCATTCTTGTAAGCATTGATCAAGCCCTTGACGCCCAGCAGCGAGTCCGGCCGGAAGACCTCGGGATCGATGAAATCATCGTCGATGCGCCGGTAGAGGACGTCTACCCGTTTGAGTCCCTTGGTGGTTAGCATGTGCACGCAGCCGTTGTCCACCACCAGGTCCTGGCCTTCAACCAATTCCACGCCCATCTGTTGGGAAAGGAACGAATGCTCGAAGTAGGCACTGTTGTAGATGCCGGGCGTCAATACCCCGATGGTCGGCGACGGGATATGGTCGGGCGCGAGATGCTCGAGCATGTCCAGCAATTTTGAGGGGTAAACATCTACCGGACGAACGCGGCTGGCTTCAAAGACCTGGGGGAACGTGCGTTTGAGCACCTGACGGTTCTCGAGCACATAGGACACGCCCGACGGACAGCGCAGGTTGTCTTCGAGCACGTAAAAGCTGCCATCACTGTCGCGCACCAGGTCGGTACCGGTCACATGGCACCAGATGCCCCGGGGCGGTGTGAAGCCTTCGCAAGCTGGGCGATAGGTTCTGCTGGTAAGGATCAGATCCTCCGGAACAATCTTGTCCTTGAGGATTTTCTTGCTATTGTAGATGTCCTGTATAAATTCATTGAGGGCGAAGATGCGCTGCTTGAGCCCACTTTCGATCTGTTGCCAGTCGTCGGCGGACACGATGCGCGGGATGATGTCGAAGGGCCAGATTTTTTCGGTGCCTTCCTCGCGGCCGTACACATTGAAGGTGATCCCCATTTTGAGCAGCAGGGCCTCGGCCGCTTTCTGGCGTAGCGTCAGGTCACCGTTGGGCAGTGATTCGATCTTGTCCACCAGCAATTGAGCGCCGGGCCGGGGACGACCATCCGGATCGATCAATTCGTCGTAGAAATCCTCTGGGTCGTATGTCGAAAATGTTTGCATCGGACCGTCTCCTCCCTATTGCGTTCTCTAATGGCGTACCAAAGCCGTTTAATGCGTCAGTCTTCGGCTTCCCCCCGGGCTTCCTCTATCTTCAGTTACGCGTGTCGATCGTTTTGGCCCGCCAGGCGGCCGGCTGGCAGGGACCGGCCGCCTGGTTGCGCCATTTACACCCTCATGGAGGATTGGGAGGAGGATGCCATTATTGGATCATATACCGAATCTGTCCGTTAGAAAAGCATTTAGCGTGCCAATACGGTCGAAAAATACCCATCGATATTCCTAACATTCAGAAAAAAGGAATAAAAAAAATAGTTCTGCGTGACAGCGGCAGGCGTTACTGCCATTTGGGAACGGATGATCACTTTTTGTAATGCAAAAATGTAAAATTAAAATTTAAAAAATACAAAAGTGTGATTTGCGTTCGGATCAGAAGAATTGAACGGTTCCGTGATCAATCGCACACCGTTACGCATCCCATGCCGTTCCATAATCCCAGGTATCCTTGATGATTTCGACGATTAGGGAGGTATCGACCGAATTGACGCCGTCGATTTGGCTGATGCGTTCGAAGATCAGGGTTTTGAACTCGGCCAGGGAACCGGCGATGAATTCGATATCGATGGCACTGCCACCGGTGGTGAGGGCCACATAATTCAGGGCTTCGATGTCTTTGAGGGCATCGAGAATCGTATCCTTTTTATTGAGGTCGATGGCCAGTTTGATGTTGCCGATGATCTCGAAACCCAAGCGGATGGGGTTGCTCACGGCGACGACTCGGATGATCTCGTCATTGATGAGTCGCTTCAAGCGGCCCCGGGCCGTGGTCTCGGAGATGCCGAGTTGCTTGGCGATGGCAACGATGGGCATACGGCCATCCTTTTGGAGCAAGCCGACCATTTTGCGATCGACGGAATCGAGTGTCTGGACTTTGGATGCGCCTGTTTTCATGCTGGTTTTTCCTTCGGTTAATATAAAAAGCGGAAACAATAAAAATATATAAAAAAAATAACGAAAAATATAAAAAATGTCAAAAATTTTATTGCAAAAAGATTTTTGGTCGATTATCTATATGATAGATGTAATCGACCATATCCCGGATATGGCACCCATCAACCTCACCATAAGGAGAAGGCATGAAACGCATCATCGTCATTGGCGTCGGCGCCCAGGGAAGCACTATTGCCAAACGCATGAACGAAAATCCCACCGTGTCCGAAATCATTTGTGCGGATTATGATTTCAAGGCGGCCCGGGTCCTGGCCGAATCGCTGTCCAAGGCATCTGCCATCGAGCTGGACGCCAGTGACGTAAGCAATGTGATCGCGGCCGCCACCGGATGCGACCTGATTGTCAATGGCCTGCCCTTGGATTACAACCTGACGGTCATGGAAGCGGCCCTGGCCGTGAACGCTTCCTACTTCGACATGGCCGGTCCCATGGAAGACATCGGTTTTGTGGAGAGCTACAAGCAGCTTTTCTCCGATTGGAACGCGCGTTTCCGGGCCAAGGGACTGACCGCGCTGGTCGGTGCCGGTTCCTCCCCCGGTCTGGCCAACGTCATGGCCCGTGAGGCGGTGGACAAGATGGACCGGTGCGAGACCATTTCCATTTACGTCTACGAAAATGTAATGACCAAGCGCTTCACCCCCTTTTGGTGGTCGCCGGAGGTGGCTTTTTGGGACATGGCCTACCAGACCTTCCGTTTTGAAAATGGCCGTCATGTCACCGACAAGCCCTTCAGTCGCCCCATTCGTATGAAACTGCACGGCATCAACCGCGAGGTGCGCATGGTCGATCACGAGCACGACGAACCGATCACCATGGGGCTTCTGGCCGATACCGTGCTCAAGGGGGTCAAGAACGTGGCGTTCAAGTACGGTGGTTTCGGAGTGAAGCTTTCTGAATTGCTTTACAAAATGGGATTGCTTTCCGACCAAGCCGTGGATCTTGACGGTACCGCTGTGGTGCCCATGGACCTGATTCTCAAACTTTGTCCGCCGGCACCCAAGTATCCCGAGGAACTCAAATCGATCATCGACGACGGTGTCGTGGCCGAGGAGGGGGCCTTCCTGGTTCGCGTGGAAGGGGTCAAGGACGGCAATCCCGTGTGCATCGACAGCTACGCCATCGGTCCCGGGCTGGTCGAAGCCTTCGAAACCTCGGGCCTGAGCCACGAGGCCTACATGACCGGCCAGTGTGCGTCGGTTTTCGTCAAAATGATGGTCGAGGAGATCTTTGCCCCGCCGGGACTGTTCGTTCCCGAACAACTGGAAGCCGAGGCACGGGAATATTACTTCCGCAACCTGGCCGAACTGGGGGTCACCGTCGAGGAAACGCTGCAACAACGAACGGTTTACAGCCCGACGGATATGAAGGGCCACCGCCCCTCATCACAATCCGCCGTCGGGGCCCAACAACCGCTATCGACCGCCTCGATTGCCTGAAAAGATCTTTGACTTTTATTGTCAATGGACGTACAGGTGACCGAAAAATCGGTTGATCGCATATCGGGCCGCTGAATCCGGTCGCGATCGCCGCCAAATCCTGCCGGCGTGGATGTGACAACGGCGTCACCCACTCCGTTTTTGAGCCGGCAGTGCAAGACATCAATCAATCTGTTCTTCACCCCGCACCAACGACGCTGCAGGTCTTTGATTAACCATTGGATTGGCATGTGGTGAATCGATCCGTTGATCACCGCGCCAATCCGGAAGCCGGCGCACCGATCCGGATCGATGGGAATATGAGCCAGAACGATCAAACGACCAACGACCAAGGCCTCTCGGTAAGGAACATCTGCAAACAATTCGGCGATGTCAACGCGCTAGACGATGTGACCCTGGACGTCGCTCCAGGGGAGTTCTTCACGCTTTTAGGACCGTCGGGTTGCGGAAAGACCACCCTGTTGCGCATCATCGCCGGGCTGGAAGTGGCCGACAGCGGCCAGATTTTTTCCGGCGGCCAGGATATCACCCGCCTGCCGGCCATCAAACGCCAGGTGAACACGGTCTTTCAGAGCTACGCCCTGTTTCCCCATCTGACCATTTACGAAAACGTCGCCTTTGGCCTGCGCTCACGCAAGTTTCCCGAAGCGGAAATCAAAAAGCGGGTCGAGCGGCGGCTGGAGATGCTGGATCTCACGGCCATGGCGGGACGCCACCCGCACCAGCTTTCCGGTGGACAGAAACAGCGCGTGGCCCTGGCCCGCGCCCTGGTCAACGAACCCGACGTGCTTTTGCTGGACGAGCCCATGAGCGCCCTGGACGCCCGGTTGCGCGCCCAGGTCCAGGAAGATCTGCGACGGCTGCAGCGCAAACTGGGGCGAACATTTATCCTGGTCACCCACGATCAGGCCGAAGCACTGGTGTGCAGCGACCGCATCGCCGTGATGCGCCAGGGCCGGGTGGTTCAGTGTGGTACGCCCGAGCATGTTTACGACTATCCCCGTGACAGCTTTGTTGCCAAATTTCTCGGTGCGGCCAACCTGATCCCGGCCACCCGGGTGGATGGTGGGGTCGACACGGCCTTTGGATTTCTGGCCCTCGAAGAAACGCCGCACTGGAAAACGGGCACCGTGGCCATCCGTCCCGAATGGATTGGCATCGGTGATAACGCGCCCGAGACGAACGGCATTCGCGCCCGCGTGACCGAGATCGTCTACCGGGGCACCAACTTCGATTTGTGGCTGGAGCCGGGCCCGCTTCGCGTGCGCACCAGTTCCTACCGGCGCATCGATCCCGGCCGGGAAGTTTGGCTGGAACTATCACCCAAGGAGCTCGTGATTCTTGAAAACGAAACGCGCTGATTCGGTCCTGACCTGGTACGGTGAGCTAACCACCCGTGGCCGACTGCTCAAGCGCGGCACCGCATTGCTGATGCCCGGCATGCTTTGGCTGATGCTGTTTCTCGTGCTGCCCGGGCTGGTGCTGGTGGCCGTCAGCCTGATCACCCGCGGTGCCTATGGTCAGTTGGAGTGGGTATTCACCATTGAGAATTACAAACGCCTGGCCGGGTTCTCGCTGTTCGGCTGGACGCCCGATTATCTGATGATTCTCTGGCGCTCGGTGGTGGTGGCCTTCGTCACCACCCTGGTCTCGGTGTTGCTCTCTTACCCCCTATGCTTTTTCATCGCCGGCCGGCCCGAGCGGAGCCGGTACATGTGGCTGACCCTGGTGATCATCCCTTTCTGGACCAACATGGTCATCCGCGCCTACGCGTGGTTCCTGATCCTCTCGCCGGAGATGCCGTTTGCGCGCATCGCCGCTTTTTTCGGCTTCATTCCCGATGGGGCGCCGCTCTATCCCAATGCCCTTGCCGTTTACCTGGGCATGGTCTCCATGTTTCTGCCCTTCGTGACCCTGCCGCTTTACGCCAGCGTGGAGCGGCTGGATTGGTCGCTGGTGGAGGCGGCCCAGGACCTTTACGCCTCCCGAGTGCGCGTGTTCACCCAGGCAATTTTGCCCCAGACCATGCCCGGGCTGTCGGTGGGCATCATTCTCACCTTCGTTCCCGCCATGGGGATGTTCGTGGTGCCCGATCTTCTGGGGGGGGCAAAGTACATGCTGGTGGGCAATCTGATCCAGCAGCAGTTCGGCGCTAGCCGTGACTGGCCTTTCGGCGCGGCCATCAGCATGGGCCTGATGGTGCTGACCATGATCGGACTGCAGATATACCGCCGCAAAGGCAAGGAGATCGAATACGTATGAGACGCCAGCATCCGTTGATCGTCGTCGTTGCCTGGCTGACCATGGCCTTTCTTTACCTGCCGCTGGTGGGGGTGGCGGTCTTCTCGGTCAATTCAGCCCGGCGCGGACTGGTCTGGAAGGGCTTCACCTTGAACTGGTACCTCAAGTTGTTCGAAAATGAATGGATTCTCGAGGCAGCCTGGAACACCCTGGTGCTGGCCGTGGTCTCCACGATTATCGCCACCCTTTTGGGCACCATCCTGGCCATCGCCATGGATCGCTTCCCCTGGAACAAACGCACCGGCAATCTGCTCGACATCATCCTGCACATTCCGGTGGTCATTCCGGATATCATTCTGGCCGCCGCCTTGGTGGTGGCCTTCGGCCTGCTGAGATTGGTGTCCGCCATGTTCGAGCCGGGCATGATCAACATGATCATCGGCCATATCACCTTTCAAATCGCCTTCGTGGCCCTGGTGGTGCGCAGCCGGCTGGTGGCCATCGGCAGCGACATGGAGGAGGCGGCACGCGATCTGTTCGCCGACAACTGGACCCTGCTGAGACGGGTGATGCTGCCCCTGCTCATGCCGGGCATCATCGCCGGGGCCATGCTGGCCTTTACCCTCTCCCTGGACGATTTCGTGATCAGTTTTTTCACCGCCGGTCCCGAATCCCAGACCCTGCCGCTGTTTATCTTCGCGGCGGTACGCCGGGGGGTGACCCCGCAGATCCATGCCCTTTCCACGCTGATCATGCTGGTTACGGTGGCTCTGGTGGTGGTGACCGAGCGGCTCACACGGCATCAGGAGAAATAGATATCGATCCGAAAATTTCCGATTCCGTGTTCCGCACCTGGCGAGTGCCCGCGGATCGAAGCAACCGACCTGCCAACCAAAGAAAAGGAGAAGAAAGATGAAAAGAATCGGTTTGTTCGTTGCCCTGTCGATACTGATGTCCGTGGCGACTGCGGGTGCTGCGGAACTCAGAGTCTACACCTGGTCCGAGTATATGGATGAAGAAAAGATGCCCGCCGATTTCGAAGCCAAAACCGGTATCACGGTGCGTTTGGATATTTACGAAAACAACGAGGAAATGGTCGCCAAGCTACAGGCCGGTGGCGCCAGTCAGTACGATATCATCGTGCCGTCCGACTACATCATGCCGGTGCTGATCAATCAGAAACTGATCCAGCCCTTGGATCAGAGCAAGATCCCGAATTTGAAAAACCTCAAGCCCATCTTCCGCAACACGAGCTACGATCCCGGCAATAAATACTCGGTGGCCTACCAGTGGGGCACGGTGGGACTGATGTACCGCAAAGACAAGGTCAGCGCGGATGCCGTGAAAAGCTGGTCGGTGCTGTTCGACGCAGCCAAACAGCCTGGCCCATTTTGGCTGATCGATTCGGTGCGCGAGATGATGGGGATCGCGCTGGTTTATCAGGGCCATGATTTCAACAGCACCGTTCCCAAGGAACTCAAGGCTGCCGCAGATCTCATGGTGGCGACCAAGCGCACCAAGAATTGTTTGGGCTTCAAGCCGGGTGTGGGCGGCAAGAATGATGTGGTCGCCGGCACGGCGGTCGCCGCCATCGTTTACAACGGCGATGCCATCCAATCGGTCACCGAGGACCCCGACACTCTCGGATTTGTCATTCCCAAAGAAGGCAGTGAGATCTGGTACGACTCCATGTGCATCCCGGCCAAAGCACCCAATGCCGATGCGGCCCACCAATGGATCAATTGGATCCTGGACCCCCAGGTCGGCGCCGAGTTGTCCAACTACAATCAGTACGCCACCCCCAACGCGGCCTCGGAACCCTTTATCACGCCCGAGGACCTGAAAAATCCCGGCATCTATCCCACACCCGAGATCATGGAAAAGCTCTACTTTACCAAGGACCTGGGCAAGGATAACCGCATCATGGACGAGGCCTGGACGCGCGCCAAGTCCCATTGAGGTCACCCACAGACGTCTGATTGGTCGTGGAAGGGGGCTGCTGCCCAATGTCACGCCATGGCAGCGGCCCTCCAGTCGGCATTTCCCAAACGATGCCGACGGGGCCAATAGGGCGTGGCCTCTGCCATGGGGATGATACGACGATACATCCAAGCGGCTGTTTTTCAATCAATCGTCGGCGTCAATTTTTGACTGTTTGCCGGTCATACTGTCGATGTCCACTTTGAAAACTGCCGTGATGGCGACTTTTGGGTCGGGGAATTCATATGCTCCCCTGGCGTAGTGCGCCATGATCATGTCGAGCGCGCGTCGTTTTTCTTTCATCCCCTCGATAATGGATGCCAGGCCGGATCCGATCACGCTCTGGTAGCGCATGCTCCAATTACATGCCGCCGGGGCGGGCAGAGGCGCAGCCAGGATGTCCATTTCAAAACCGACCCGGGGATGGTGTCGGATCAGGTCGAGCTTTTGGCTTTTGGGGGACGAATGAAAGTAAAGGGTGTCGTCCCGGTAACCGAAGCAAAGGGGCACGACATAGGGCGTGTCCCCCTTGAGAAGCCCAAGGCGGCACACCGTGGCCCTGCGCATAATGTCTTCCACTTGCATTTTGGTCAACATATTCCCACTCCTCGAATTGATGTCATCACCGATTTCCGCCAATATTGAAAAATTCCGTTGCATCCGAAACCCATCTGTTATACATATCGACCCTTTTTTTAACAGCCGTCAAGAGATACACTGCGGTAGACGATCCGCCGGATTAAGGGACGGCAGTGCTTTTTTAAAACAGGTGAGGGATTCCCATGGCACTCAGCAAACTGGAAATTCAGCAGATGCTTCGTGAAATGAACGTGAAATTCGATGCGCATGAAACCTATGAGCAGCTCAAGCATCGGTTGCAGCAGGAACACCACAGTTTGTGGCTGAAATCCGGGTCCCAGAATCGGCCCGGATCCAGCAATGTGCCGCGCACGGTCGTTAGAAAGCGCAGGAAAAAGATTCCTCCCGAGGCGGAATCGATTGATTCCCCAATGCATACTGCTCATAAAACGGCGGCCGAAAAAAGCACCCGGCCCGGCATATCCGGAAATGGCCGCCAACCCGTCCCCCCCCGTCGGATGCGACCCATTGAAAAACCAGCCCCCGGAAAGCCCTGGAAGCCGGCCGGCGACGGGACGCAGCCGTTCACGCGCACTAAAAACGTCTTTAAATCCGTCCTGAAACGCGCAAAAAATCGCTGTGAGCGTTGCGGAAAAGAAACCGGTGAGGGCCCACAGGCCGTCGAACTGCATCCCTATTACATCCAGCCGATTGCCGAAGGCGGGGAACACTCCATCAAGAATATGGTGGGGTTGTGCCCATCCTGCCTCGAGGCCATGGAGAAGGATCCATCGTCCAAGGATATCAAGGCGCTCAAACGCAAGACCCGGTCCCGGTTGTATGATTCCCTGCAGGTGGTACGAAAAAAAAGGTAAGCGTACACAGGGCACCTCATCTGCTTGGTTCCCGGGCACATGAAGACCGTTTGGGGCGTCGGCGTAACCAGCATCGTCGATTCCGATGAATCCGAATACCATTACATGCTATCACCCATCACCAGCCCTAGCGCATGACCAGATTTTGGTATCGGAGCAACATGTCGTCATAGGGCCTGATCTTTTCCTCGTCCTCCGATCCCCGAATGCCCTGCTTGGCGAAAAAGTTGATCGCATTGTCATAGTTGGCCTTGGTGATGGATTCCTTGAGCCGGATTTCGCTCTGGCGAAACATGCGGTTGCCGATATTCAGCATCTTTTTGAGTATTTTCGACCGATCGTGTTGATTGCGCCGATTCTTGGAAAAGTAGACCAGGGCCGTGCGATAAGATTCCAGGAACGGTTCGATGTATCCGGCGAAAAAAACCAGTTTGCGAAAACCTTCCGAGGAGAGATTGTAGGTGTCCGGCATGGTCGGATGGGGCACCAGGATCGCGTCGTCGATGAACGCCTTAACGGTTTTACGGACGATAAAAGCCGGAGGGTTGACGGGGTCCGGGTTGAATTCCTCGGACAACAGATCCTGAACATGCCGATAGGTGTCGTGTAGATCGGCGGCCGAAAATTGGAACGCTTCTTTTTTCAGTATCGATATGGCCGTCAAGGCCGTGGGAATGAAGTGATAGATGCTGATATTTTTATAATAGTCCAGGGCATTGCGGCGGTTTTCCAGGATGCGCCAGGCGTCTTGGCGCCCTTTCCCAGTGGCGGGGGGATTGATGACCTGGATGAATTTTCGTCCACGATAGTGGCCAAGCGCGCCTTCCACCGCATTTTGATGGCCCTGGGCCAGGCTGTCGGCCAACGGGGCCTGCTGGGCCGCCAGCAGGTTCATGCAGGCGTCGATACGAAACATCAGCTCCCGGCGGGTGACGATTTCCCTGCCACCCGATAAAAGCGCACCGGCCACCAGACTCTGGGGCGTGATCATGCTCTGACAATCGATGGCGTTCATCAGCCGAGTGCCGAGGTCCCGGCAGAGGAGGTTTTGCTCTTTTGTGGTGAAGTCGTTCGCGCATTGCCCTTGTTCGGTCAACACAGCGTTAAGATCCATGGGGTGACCGAAATTGATATGCACGCTGCCATAACGGTTTTTTAGCAGTGCCTTGGCCTTGAGCATTTGCCTGAAATTTTCCGGGGATTTTTTCCCCCCGCTAATTTCATGCAGGTAGGCGTTTTCGTCGGGAATACGGTCATAGGAAATAAAGACCGGGACGAAAATTAAATTCGGGCAGGCCTTTTCGAAAAATGCGTGTAGCAGGATATTGAGCATGCCCAGTTGCGGCTGGAGCAATTTTCCGCTGCGGCTGCGAGTGCCCTCGATATAGACGGCGATATTGAAGCCTTCTTTGAGGAGCTGAAAAATGTAGGCCGAGAATACCTTGGCATAAAACACGGCGCCCTTGAAACTACGGCGCACAAAAAAGGCCCCGCCCCGTCGAAATAGGGCGCCCATGGGCCAGAACGCGAGATTGATTCCGGCAAAGGTATGCGGGCAGGGCATGTGGTTATCGTAGAGGGTATAAAGGAGCAATAGGGAATCCATGTGGCTTTTGTGAGCCGGGACGAAAATGATCGGCCCCTTGCGTGCCATGCGTTTGATATCGAACAGCACCTCCTGGTTAAAGGTAACCGACTCGAAAACCGTGCCCAGGAAAGGCTTAAGCAAACGATGGGCCAGACTGATGAAAGAAGGGCTGTAATTGGCGGCGATTTCATCCACGTAGCCCATGGCCTCGCGGTGCGCCTCGAAAATGGTGAGATCCCGTCGTTTGGCATGGGTTACCATGAATTGACGAAGCTCCATGCTGGTCAAAATGTCCTGACGAATTTCCTCGGGCATTTTAACGGTGGGACCGGTGATACTCTTGCGGGTTACATTGATGTGGCCGAGCAGGTCCCGACGCAGCCGCAAAGCCAAATAGGCGTCACTACGATCCCGATGCTGGGCCAAAGACAGGAACTGTTTCAAATTTATGGGGTCGCCGATTTCGATGAAGATGTTACCGGACCGGTTGAAAAGCGTAACCAGACGCCGCCATCTGCCCGGTTTTTGTGGCGATCCGAAGAAAATATCAATCAATGTCGGACGCGTGGAGGCTGGCTTCTTGCTAAAAAAGAGCACCTGGGGGATTAAACAGATGGGCCTGTCCATGGTGCGTTGGATCTCGATCAAATGGCGAATGGGGTCGGTTTTGGATTTGATGAAACTGCGATAAAAATCGCGTTTTTCCAGAAGCGGCAGGAAGGCGGTGGTCCCGGCTTCGATTTTTTTACGGGTGTACCCGCTGCGGTAGGGGTCACGCAACCGAAACCGTGTTGTCAGCGACCGTAATTGGGCGATGATGATCCGTGCCAGGCGATCCACGGGCTGCCAGATCCGGATCGTGCAGTCGAAGCACAGCTGGGGAAAGGCAAGGCCGGCCTGAGCGTAGCGGGTATAGTAGCAGAGAAATTCAAAATAGCTTTTGGTCTTGGAAACATACACAATCGTCGCCTGGTCGGGAAGATCGGCCAGGGTCGATGACAGTTCGGGATTGACCTGGATTCCGGCGAATAGGCGTCTCAGAAAGAAAAGGGTCAGCGTACCGATTTTTTTGGGCAGAAAACAGGTGAAGCCCGGTTGCGGCTTAGCGGTGGCGTCAGACGTCGACGACTCGGGCGGCTTTTTATTTTTCATATGCTTGGATCCTATGGGATTCACCGATAGCGTGTTTTATCGTGCTCGTCACCATCACCGGTCATCAAGGTAAGCGGTGCCTGGGCCGGCGCTTCACTCTCCAGGCGGTCGACATTCTGAAATCCCCGGGGAAGCTTCTTCCCACGGCGGCCACGCTCGCCCACATATTGGGTGAGATTGCCGGCGGTGAGTTTAAAAAACCGTTTGCCGGCATAAATGGTCAGCGTCCCTTCCGCCGGTACCAGACACAGGTGGGTCAGCAATTCCTCCCGTTCACGGGCCCGTTTGGCAGGGATCTGGATGATCTTGTTGCCCTTGCCCTTGGCGATGGCCGGCAGAATGTTTAGCGGAAAGACCAGCATGCGTCCTTCACTGGTGATGGCCGCCAGCAGCTGATCGCCGACACGATCGAAGCGGATCGGCCGCAGTGGCGATGCGCCTTTGGGAAGCGTCAGCACGGCTTTGCCTTTGGTGTTGCGGGTCACCAGTTCTTCGAATGTGGTGATGAACCCGTAGCCGGCGTCAGAGGCCATCAGCAGCTGTTGATCGGGTGAGGTCATGATTACCGCGATGATCGTGGCGCCGGGCGGCAGAACAAACCGGCCGGTAAGCGGTTCACCATAGCCCCGGGCCGATGGCAGGGTGTGGGCCGAAAGGCTGTAGGTGCGACCACTGGAATCGAGGAAGACAACCGGCTGGTTGGTTTTTCCACGCGCGGCATCCAAATAGCGGTCACCGGGTCGATAGGTGGCTTCACCGGGGTCGATATCGTGCCCCTTGGCGGCCCGTACCCAACCATTGGCTGAAAGAATGACGGTCACTGGCTCCACCGGTGCCAGCTGCTCCTCGGAGATGGCCTGGGCTTCCTCGCGCTGGACAATGGCGGTACGGCGGTCGTCGCCAAAGGCTTTGGCATCGGCGCGCAGCTCTTTTTTGATCAGGGTCTTGAGACGTGCCGGAGATGCCAGGGTTTTTTCCAGAACATCGCGTTCCTTGTCCAGCTCCTGCTGTTCGCCGCGGATTTTCATCTCTTCCAGTTTGGCCAGATGACGCAGGCGAAGCTGCAGGATGGCTTCGGCCTGGATGTCCGTGAGATCGAAGGTGGACATGAGTACCGGTTTGGGTTCATCCTCGGTGCGGATGATGCGGATGACCTCATCGATGTTCAGGTAGGCCACCAGCAGGCCTTCCAGGATGTGCAGGCGCGCGTTTACTTTTTCCAGGCGGTATTGCAGACGATTCCTGACGGTCGTCGTCCGGAAGTCAATCCATTCGGTCAGCAGCTGGGTCAACCCGCGCACCCCGGGTTTGCGGTCCAGACCGATGACGTTCAGATTGACCCGAAAGGTTTTTTCGAGCTCCGTGGTGGCGAAAAGGTGCGCCATGAGGGCGTCTTTGTCGACCCGGTTGGAGCGCGGCACGATGACAAGGCGGATGGGATCGTCGTGGTCGGATTCGTCGCGCAGATCGGCCACCATGGGGAGCTTCTTCTTGTTCATCTGGGTCGCGATCTGCTCCATGACCTTGGCCGGCGATACCTGGTGGGGCAGGGCATTGATGACGATATCGCCGTTTTCCAGGTCGAACGTGGCCCGCATGCGGATAATCCCCTTGCCCTTGCGGTAGATGTCGGCAATCTCCGACGGGGGGGTGATAATTTCCGCGCCCGACGGATAATCGGGCCCCTGGATGTGTTGGCACAAGGCCTCGATATCGGCTTGGGGATGGTCGATCAGGTGGATGCAGGCCGCGACCACTTCGTCCAGGTTGTGCGGCGGAATGTCCGTGGCCATACCCACGGCGATGCCGGTGGTGCCGTTGAGCAGAATATTGGGCAACCGCGCGGGAAGTACCTGGGGCTCTTTGAGGGTGCCGTCGAAATTGGGTATCCAGCTGACCGTTCCCATGGCGATTTCCGACAACAGGATTTCGGCGTAGGCGGAAAGACGGGATTCGGTATAGCGCATGGCGGCAAAAGATTTGGGATCATCCGGGGCACCCCAGTTGCCCTGTCCGTCGACCAGCGGATAACGGTAGGAAAAGGGTTGGGCCATGAGCACCATGGCTTCGTAGCAGGCCGTATCGCCATGGGGATGAAACTTGCCCAGGACGTCCCCCACGGTGCGTGCGGATTTTTTATACTTGGCCGTAGCCTTGAGCCCCAGCTCGCTCATGGCGTAAACGATGCGGCGCTGGACCGGCTTGAGGCCGTCGCCGATATGGGGCAGGGCACGATCCATGATCACGTACATGGCGTAATCCAGATAAGCCTGCCGGGTAAACTGCTGCAGGGGCATCTTCTCGGTACCCTCGATGCGCAGTGCGGTTGTCTGTTCCATCGGTTTTACCTTGTTCCTTTACCGTTTTTCTTAATCGCTATCAGTATCGAAATCGATCCCGATCGCGGTCAGAAATTCAATCCACGGCGGCCAGATCGCCGCTTTCCTCGATCCACCGACGGCGGTCGGCGGCCCTTTTCTTGGCCAACAGCATGTCCAAGGTTGAAAATGTCGAATCGTCCTCATCCACGGTCAGTTGCACCAGGCGGCGGGTATCCGGTGCCATGGTGGTTTCGCGCAATTGCATGGGGTTCATTTCCCCCAGCCCCTTGAACCGCTGAACATTGATTTTGGCCGTTGACTTTTTGGATTCCAGACGCCGGATGATGGCGGTCTTTTCGGCTTCATCCAGTGCGTAGCGCACCGCCTTGCCCATGTCGATGCGGTAGAGCGGGGGCATGGCCACAAACACATGGCCGGCCTTGACCAGTGGCGTGAAATGCTGCAGAAAGAGGGCGCCAAGCAGGGTGGCGATGTGCAAACCGTCGGAGTCCGCATCGGCCAGGATACAGATGCGCCAGTAACGCAGCCCGCCCAGGTTTTGCGATCCCGGGTCCACACCGATGGCTACGGCGATGTCGTGGACTTCCTTGGACCCCAGTATTTGCGTGGAATCCACCTCCCAGGTGTTGAGGATCTTGCCTCGCAAGGGCATCACGGCCTGAGTCTGGCGGTCGCGAGCCTGTTTGGCCGAGCCGCCGGCCGAATCTCCCTCCACCAAGAAGAGCTCGCTGTCTTCCGGGTTCTGGCTGATGCAATCGGCCAGTTTGCCGGGCAGGGCCGGACCGGCGGTGACTTTTTTGCGCTCGATTTTCTTGCCCGCCTTGAGCCGGTTGCGGGCGTTTTCGATGGCCATCTCGGCCAGGCGCTCACCAGCCTCGGTATGATGGTTGAGCCACAGGCTGAAGGCGTCCTTGACCACCCCACCCACAAAGGAGGCGCACTGACGGGAAGAAAGACGCTCCTTGGTCTGGCCGGAAAACTGGGGCTCGATCATCTTGGCCGACAGCACATACGAGCAACGGTCCCAGATGTCATCCGGAGCCAGTTTGACGCCCCGGGGGATCAACTTGCGAAAATCGCAGAATTCACGAATGGCGGCAAGTAGCCCGGAACGGAAGCCATTGACATGGGTGCCGCCCTGGGCGGTAGGGATCAGGTTGACATAGCTTTCGGTCAGGGTATCGCCGCCTTCGGGCTGCCATGCCACGGCCCATGCCACGGACTCGCCCTCGCCATCCACCTCGCCCACGAAAGGTTCTTCGGGAATCAACGCGCAGTCCTGCAGGCCCGCTGCCAGATACGCCTTGAGGCCGTCTTCGTAATACCAGGTTTCTTTCTCGCCGCTACTTTCGTCGCTGAAGGTGACCGTGAGTCCCGGGCACAGCACCGCCTTGGCGCGTAGGGTATGGCGCAGGCGCGGCACGGAGAAGCGAATGGTGTCGAAATACTTTTCGTCGGGCCAGAACCGGATGAATGTACCGGTATTACGCTGGCCCACCTGACCGACAACGGCCAGATCCTGCTGCTTGTTTCCACCAGCAAAGGAAATAAAAAACCGCTTTCCGTTCCGGCGCACCTCGACCTCTAATCGCGTCGACAATGCATTGACCACCGATACACCGACACCATGCAGCCCACCGGAAAACTGATAATCCTTGTTCGAAAATTTGGCACCGGCATGCAATTTAAGGAGAATCACCTCTACGCCGGTGATGCCCTCGTCGGGGTGCAGGTCCGTGGGCATGCCCCGTCCGTTGTCGGCCACGCTCAAAGATCCATCGTCATGCAGCACCACGTCGATTCGTTTGGCAAAACCGGCAATGGCTTCATCCACGCTGTTATCGATCACTTCTTGTGCCAGGTGGTTGGGACGTTGGGTGTCGGTATACATGCCCGGTCGCCGCCGCACCGGATCGAGCCCCTTGAGGATTTCCAGCGAGGAGGCGTTATAATCTCTCGCCCCCGCAGCGTTGCTGTTGAACAGTTGATCGTTAATAGCAAAACCTCCGCATCATAATCGATTGTTTAAGATACTGTTTTGGGCAAAGTTATAAAGAAGGGCGCTGAATACCAGTCCTTCAACGATCGAAAACGCCGTCCCAAGCCATTATCTTGAATGCCACCGAATTTCCTGATTCGGGCCACCCGCTTGACCGCGATTGGGAACTCCCTGTTTCAACAGTGGTGGGGGGTGTGTTGGCGCAGAGGGGCGAATCAGGTTGGCCCTGTTATGATAGTTGTCTGAAAAAAAATCAATACTGTATATTGTGGTAGGGTGGGATTTATTCTAGTCGATCTTAATCTAGTCGATCTTAAAATGGAGCCGTCGCAACACCTTGCCGTCAACGGAGGTAATGTCAACGCGCCAGTTCCCGCGGTATCGATCCTGGTCGATGGTTTTAAAGCTCCAGGTGCGCCATAACGGGCTGCGGATGTTCAATTCGACTTGATTGATGATCTGGCCTTCATGAAAATAAACGTGCCGGATAGCGGTTGGATACGTCTTGGCCTGGACATGGGACCAGACATAGACGCGTTCCACGGATACCGGAAATGCCGCGACGCTGTCGGCCGGCAACCGGTCCTTGATTGCCGAACAGGTCGTCGCCTTCAATATTTTTATATTGATATCAACCGGTTGTTCCGTTTTTGTCACCTCCCCGACCGTTATGGCCGGGATCACATCGGCCGAGTCAGGTTTTTTATCTTTCATTGACGGTGCCGCGGCGGTAGTCGGTTTTGGAGCCAGCGGCAGGCGTTCGGTCGGTGGCGCCGGCGGGAGGGGAACGATTACCGGTGCTGGCATTGGCGCATCGGGTTTTTTGAACCGTGATTTTTTGTGGGGAATCGTCAATTGTTCTGGCAGGGGCAGTGTGGCCATGGAATCCCTGCCGAATTCGGCTTGCGCGGACATGGATGCGTACGGGTCAAAGAAGAAAACATGATACACGCCGAAGCCGCAAAAGACCAATACGGCACCACCGACGATCAACCCGGCAATGGCTGTCAGCAGCGAGCGGAGCGGGATCGAACGACATTTGACGGAGAGGTTGCCAAAAAACGATTGCAACCACAGACCAATGGTAACGAAAATGCCGATCAGTTTTTTGCTGATCGACGAGACAACGTCATCCTTCATGAGTCCCATGGGGTTCATGGGCGATAGCGGTTCATGACCTGTGGCAACGTCGGCTTGGGGAGGCGACGTGTTTTTTTTAAAAGGAATTAAAACAGACGATTCCGCCTTATCATTCGTCTCATGGTCGGTTCCGGCGCTGGATTCCGGATCGGGGTCGGCATCGCCTATGGCTTGCCATTTTTTCAGTAAGGACGCCGCGGGCCGCGCCTGGGGATGGGCGGGACGTGAGAAAATGGGCAAGCACTGGCGGTGTTTTTTGAGTCCCTGCAGCGATTCGATCGTGGCGCAAAAGACCGTGGCCACCGACGCTTTCCAGCTTTTAGCGGGTGGGGGGGCCAGCGGGAGTGGATCTTCCGCTTGGTTCTTAGGGTTGGCGGTCTCATACAGCTTGAGTGCCTGCTCCGTGTCTTCTCCAATCATGTGTGCATAAGAGGAAATATAGCCTTTGACATACGGCCCCTTGGGGATCTTGTCGAAATCGTCTTTTTCAATGCAATCGAGATACAATTCAGAAATTTTGGTTAAATGGGCGACTTCGTTCAAACTGAGATTCTTGGTCTGTCGCGCGTTGCGAAGATAAACGCCAACGGTCTCCATGGGCCGCTTTTCTGAGGTGTCGGCCTTTATTTTGCTTTGCATATGGTCATCAATGGATTGGATCGAGGGGTCCATGGGAGTTGCGCCTTTGCTTAACGGTCAACCATTCTGATTGAACCGTAATTCGTCATGATGCCACGTTATTAGTCTTTGATCGGTTGGACGGGGCCAGTTGGTGGGAGCCCGATTAATCGTGTAACGGGGAATTGGATACCCGGTCCATTCAACTCACCCGATCATTTTTCTGTTGCCGCCATGTTCATTTGGGGAATGGGTGAACGACTATCCTTATTTTGCAATATTAAATAACAAATCCACCGGAATTGAACAAGTCTGAATTTGATCTGCCTGTACCACCGGCGAAAAGATTTTGCGACCCGAAGCAAAGGGATTTAAACCATCTCCATCTTCAGCGCGATCCGGCGCAGCGCCTTGGCGAAGCTGCCTTTCGGCGTTTTGAAAACATACGGTACGAGGTCATTGGCGCTTTGCTGAACCCGTTCATCAAACGGCAAATGACCCAGACAATTCAGGTCGATGGACAAAATCCGGCGCGAGACACCGTTTAGCCGGGCAACCAGTTCATCCGTTTGTTCCTGGGTTCGGGCCATGCTGACGATGATGGATGGGCAAAAACCGTCGACCACCCCCTTAACGAATCGTTCCTTATCGGGATGTTGGCTTTCGATGCGTTCGAGCAGTTCGCTGAGGTGACCCCCACCCGATGATCCACCAGACATAAAAAACGCCCTGATCAACTGTTCCAACTGGCGGTCGCGTTCCCTGCGGCAGGTGGATTCGGCGCCGAACAGGCGTGTCAACTGACGTTGCAGCGCTAATTTGATGAAACCGTATGCGTCCATGTACGATGCCGGTTCACACGTCGTGAGGACAACCCCCTGGTTTGCCGCCAGGTAAAAATCGAGATTGTTGTAGGTGGTATCCCCGCCTAGATCCAAAATCACATAATCGGCTTCGATCGTCTTCAGGGCACGCAATAGCTTGAGTTTGCAGGAGAAATGAATGTTGGCCGCACCGAGTTTCGACATACCACCACCGATCAGCCACGGACCGTACTTGGTGGGGATCATGATGTCGTTGATAGTGGAAACCGTCTTGCCAAGGAAGTCATCGATACGCCGGGGCAGGCTCCAGATACCCATGTACAGATGAAGGTTGGCCGATCCCAGATCGAGATCCACGACGACCGTCTTCTTTCCCAATTGGGAGAGCAGCACGCCAAGATTGGCAACCAACAAACTCTTGCCGATCCCTCCCTTGGCCCCACCCACGGCGATGATTTTACCCGGTCCCTTGGCGGCCTCCGGATTGACATGTTGATCCTGGGTCATGATATCGATTGTCCCCAATGCGTTAACGCATGTTCTGTATCGCACCCGCCGGCGGATGCTTTCTTAATCGCATTGGTAGGAATATCGGACAACGGTTCTAAAACTTGATGGCCCAGTGTATGATCAATCACGATCCGTAGCCGGTAATGGCGAATCTAAGGGCCATGCACCAGGAGGGTGACCGGCCCGTCGTTGACGATGGTGACTTGCATCATGGCACCGAAGCGACCGGTTCGAACGTCCACGTCCGATGCCCGGACCGCGGCAATGAATCGCTCATAAAGCCTTTCCGCCGGTTCCGGCCGGGCCGCACCCACAAAGGAGGGACGCCGCCCCTTGCGGCAGTCTCCCAGTAGGGTGAACTGAGAAACCACCAGCATCTGGCCGCCCGTATCGGCCAGGGATCGGTTCATTTTGCCGTGCTCGTCTTCGAAGATTCGCAGGTTGACCACTTTGGATGCCAGATAGTCGGCGTCGGTATCACCGTCTCCAACCGCCACACCGAGCAGCACATTGAGGCCGGCACCGATATCGCCCACGATTTTTCCGTCCACGGACACGCTGCTTTCTTTCACCCGTTGAACGACGGCGATCATCGTTTTTGCCTCGATTGTCGGGACGCCTTCTTGAAGGCATCGGCGAAGGGATTGTTAAAGGGTTGGGGTGCCGACGGCGATGGCTTGCCTTTGGGCGTGGGCGTTCGGCCGGATCCCTTACGTCGGGCGGGGCGAGAAGATCGCACGGGCGGCTTCTTGCCCGGCTGGCTGCGCATGGACAGGGCGATGCGCTTTCTGTCCAGATCCACCTCCAGGACCACCACGTCGACTTTTTGTTGAACGCTGACCACGTCGGCTGGGGTTTTCACGAACCGATCGCACAATTCGCTGATGTGCACCAAACCGTCCTGATGGACGCCGATGTCCACGAACGCTCCAAAGTTGGTGACATTGGTCACGATGCCGGGTAGCCGCATGCCCGGCGTCAGGTCCTGAATGGTGGCGACGTGCTTGTCGAAGGCAAACTGCTCGAAGGGCTCACGGGGATCACGGCCCGGTTTGGCCAACTCTTTCATAATGTCCGTAAGGGTCGGCAATCCCGCCTGATCGCTCACATATCGATTGAGATCGATCTGCTTGCGTAGCGCTTCATCGGTGATCAGGTCGGATAAGGCACAGCCGAGATCCCGGGCCATGGCTTCGACCACCGAATAGCTTTCCGGGTGCACCGCGCTGGCATCCAACGGGTGATTGCCATCTTTGATGCGCAAGAAACCGGCGCATTGTTCGAAGGCCTTGGGACCTAAACGCCGCACCTCTTTCAAATCGTCTCGACAGATGAAGGCGCCGTGGTCGTCTCGATAGGCGACGATATTTTTCGCCAGTTGGGGCCCGAGACCCGACACGTAGGTGAGCAACTGGACACTGGCGCGGTTGACCTCGACGCCCACGCCGTTGACGCAGCTGACCACCACATCGTCCAGGGCGTGTTTCAGCGCGTACTGATCCACGTCATGCTGGTATTGGCCCACGCCAATGGATTTCGGATCGATTTTAACCAGTTCGGATAGCGGGTCCATCAATCGCCGGCCGATGGAAACTGCGCCGCGAACGGTGATGTCATGGTCGGGGAACTCCTGGCGGGCGATCTCCGATGCGGAATAGATCGAGGCACCGCTTTCATTGACCATGATCACCGGCAGGGTCTTGGCATCGATGGTTTTTTCCACGAAGGCCTGTGTCTCCCGGCCGGCGGTTCCGTTGCCCACGGCCACGGCCTCGGCAGCGAACCGGGTGATCAAGGTCTGGATGGTGGCTGCCGCTTCGGCCGCCTGTCGCTCGGAACCGTGGGGATAGATGGTGTCGTTGTGCAGCAATTTGCCCTGCCGGTCCAGGCATACCACCTTACAGCCGGTGCGATATCCCGGATCGATGCCCATGATGCGTTTGGCCCCCAAGGGAGAGGCCAGCAGAAGCTGACGCAGGTTGTCGGCAAAGACACGAATGGCCTCCTCGTCCGCCCGCTCCTTCAGGGCCACGCGCATCTCGGTTTCCATGGAGCGCGATAGGAGCCGCTTGTAGGCATCGTGGGCGGCCAGGCGCACCTGTTCGCCGGACGGGGCGTCGACCTTGACGAAAAGATCTTCCAGGATGGCCAGGGCCGGTTCGGGGGGCGGGGCGATAGAGAGGCTCAGAATATCTTCCTTTTCACCGCGGCGCATGGCCAGGATGCGGTGCGAGGGCGCCGACGCCACCGGTTCGTGCCAGTCAAAGTAATCCTTGTACTTGGCACCCTGGGCTTCCTTGTTCGCGATGACCTGGCTCTTGATGATGGCCGTCTCGACAAACAGTTCACGGATGCGCGAGCGGGTCGTCTGGTCTTCGTTGATGGTCTCGGCGATGATATCTCGGGCGCCGGCCAGGGCATCCGCGACCGTTTCGACGCCTTTTTCGGCATCCACATAGTCGGTGGCCATGTCCTCGGGGTCCCCACCATCCTGAGCCAGCACTGCCTGAGCCAGCGGCTCCAAGCCTTTTTCGCGGGCAATCGTGGCGCGCGTGCGGCGCTTGGGCCGGTAGGGCAGGTAGATGTCCTCCAATTCGGTCATCGTATCGGCGCTCAGAACCTGCGCTTTCAACGCGTCGGTCAAATGCCCGTGTTGTTCCAGTGATGCCAGGATGGTATCCCGGCGATCGTCCAGATCCTTGAGTTGGGACAGACGATCACGGATCGTGGTCACGACCACTTCGTCGAGGCTGCCGGTGGCCTCCTTTCGATAACGGGCAATGAAGGGCACCGTGGCCCCCTCTTCCAGAAGATTGGCCACGGATTCGATCCGTGACAAATTCAGGTTCAATTCACTTTGCAGTATTTTGATGTGGGTTGGGTTCATGGTTTTGAGTTCTGGAATCCTGGCTTCGAGCGCTGGGGCCGGAAGGCGGAAGCATGGCGTTTCGCGCCCTTCTTCCTTCGTCCCGCTTTCCTCGGTTATGGGGTCTTTGGTTTATGGATCACCGTTTACGGTTCACTGATCAGCGGGCGTCATGCGATGGCGGCATTCACGGTTGGGGCAGACATACATCGTGCCCTCGCGCTTGGTGGTTTTTTCCACCATGTAAGGATTGCCGCAGACCGGGCAGGCGGTGGGGACGGGCAAGTCCCAACTGGCAAAGCTGCAATCCGGATAGCGGTTGCAACCATAAAAAATCTTGCCCCGCTTGGATCGTTTCTCCACGATTTGGCCGTCACAACCGTCTTCGGGGCATGCCATGCCGGTGGGCTTGGCATTGGGACCACTGTTGAGCGATTGGGTATGCTTGCATTCCGGATACCCTGAACAGGCCAGAAAATCACCGTAGCGACCACGCTTGACAACCATCGGTTTGCCGCACTTGTCACATTTCTTGTCCGTGGGTTCACTTGGCACCGGGGCCACCGGAGCGATGCCCCCTTTTTCGTCCCGTTCATAATCACTGGAATAGGTGCATTCCGGGTAACCGGAGCAGGCCAGGAAATGACCGTTCTTGCCCATCTTGATGCGCAGGGGGTTCTTCTTGCACACGGGGCAGGTCAGGTCCGTGGGCATGCCCACACCCTTGACGCTGAGCATGCCCTCCGCGGCCTCCTCCAGTTTTTTGCTGAAAGGACCGTAAAAATGCTTGAGAATCGTCAGGGCCTCCACATCGGCCTGTTCCACCCGGTCCAGATCGTTTTCCAGACGGGCGGTGAATTCCACATCCAGGATGTCCGGGAAATTGGCGATGAGCAGATCGTTGACGATAAACCCCAGTTCCGTGGGCCGGAAGTAGCGCTTGATCAGCTCCACATAGCCCTTGTCCCGGATGGTGGATAAGATGGCGGCGTAGGTGCTGGGGCGGCCGATTCCGTTTTCCTCCAATTCCTTGACCAGCGAGGCTTCGGAAAAGCGTGGCGGCGGTTGGGTGAAATGCTGTTTGGGATCGATGGCCACAAGCTCAAGCAGAGACTTTTCCTCGAGCAGTGGTAGCGGTTGGCTTTTTTGGCTGCTTTCGGCCTCGTCATCGGCGCTTTGATACACGGCCAAAAAACCGGGGAATTTAACCGATGATCCGCTAGCGGTCAGCGTGTACGCACCGGCGGCGATGGACAGGGTCTTTTGATCGATCAGCGCCTGGGCCATTTGCGAGGCCAGGAAACGCTGCCAGATCATCGTGTACAAGGCCAGCTGATCCTTGGAGAGATACGGTTTGACTTTTTCCGGCGTGTGATAAACCGACGTGGGGCGAATGGCCTCATGGGCGTCTTGGGCCTTGTTTTTGTTTTTAAACACCCGCGGTTTGGCGATGGCGTAATCCTTGCCGAATCGTTCTTTGATTAGCATCAGGGCTTCCTGGGCCGCCTCGTCGGCAATACGGGTCGAGTCGGTTCGCATATAGGTAATCAAACCGACCGGTTCGCCGGGACCTAAATCGATACCCTCGTAGAGCTGCTGGGCCACCATCATGGTTTTCTTGGCCGAGAAGTGCAACTTGCGAATGGATTCCTGCTGGAGTTTGCTGGTGATAAACGGGGGCAGGGGGTTGCGCCGCGTGGTACGCTTGATGATTTTGTCGAGCACGAAACGGGCGGTCTCGAGATCTTTTACGATACCAAGGGCCGTGGCTTCATCGGGGATGGTGATTTTTTCCCCGTTTTTGCGTACCAGCTTGGCGTCGAATGCCGGTGGCTGGTCGCCCTTCAGATTGGCGGTGATGGACCAGTATTCCACCGGTTCGAAGGCCTGGATCGCCCGTTCGCGGTCGCAGATGATGCGCACGGCCACGGACTGCACCCGGCCGGCGGAAAGTCCGCCCTTGACCTTACGCCACAGCAGGGGGGAGATTTGGTAGCCCACCAGGCGATCGAGAATGCGGCGGGCTTGCTGGGCTTCATATTTGTCGCGATCCAAGTCCTGGGCCTTTTGCATGGCCTCTAAAATGGCATTTTTGGTCAGCTCGTGAAAGAGGACTCGATGAAACCGGCGTCCCTTTTTTTTAAGCACATCGGCCGCGTGCCAGGCGATGGCCTCACCTTCTCGATCGGGGTCGGGGGCCAGATAGATGTCCATACTATCGCCGGCCGCCGATTTCAATTGGGTCAGAATTTTGGACTTTCCCGGAATGGTCCGGTAATGGGGGGTAAAATCTTTTTCGATATCGATGCCCAGATCTTTGCTGGGCAGATCCTTGATATGACCCACGGTGGCAGTGACGTTGTAGTCATTGCCCAAATATTTTTTGATGGTTCTGACCTTTGTCGGTGATTCCACGATTACCAGGGGTTTACTCACCAGATACCTCTTTTTGTCTGTTGCCTGTCATTTTTTATTTCCCGAAGCCACCCCGCGTCGGTCTATGTCTCCCGATGCGTGTGATCCACGGGATTATTGTCGCCGTTCGAATTCGGCGGCCAAGGCGAACCGTTTGCCCGGCGATTGGGTCACCACCCCTTTCAACTCCAGCTGAAGCAGCAAACCGGATAGCCGGCTGGATGGCAAGCCTGATTTGCGGGCCAGATCGTCGATATGCACGGGGTCGGCTTCGAGGTTATCAATAACAACGGTTTCGGATTCCGTCAAATTCGGCCGCTTGGATTCCGGGGGTACGGGTCCCGCCGGTTGTCGGGGATGAAGGTGGACGAACTCTTCCAGCACATCTCCGGCATGGGTCACCAGCTTGGCGCCTTCCTTGATCAAGGCGTGGGTGCCGACACTTTTAAAGGAATGGATGTTTCCTGGGACGGCAAATACGTCCCGTCCTTGTTCAGCGGCCAGGCGGGCCGTAATCAGGGATCCGCTGCGGGCCGTGGCTTCCACCACCATCGTGCCATGGCTCATGCCACTGATGATCCGATTGCGGGCCGGAAAGTGATGGGCATCCGGGCCGGTGCCGAGCGCCAATTCGGTGATCACGGCCCCGTTGTCGGCGATTTGGTGATGAAGCCGTTCATTCTCCCGGGGGTAGATCGTGTCCAGCCCCGTTCCCAGGACCGACACGGTCTTTCCTCCGGCGGCGATGGCGCCGGCATGGGCGGCGGTGTCCACCCCCCGGGCCATGCCGCTGACGATTGTCACCTCTTGCCTGACCAGGTCCATGCAAAGCCGCCGGGTGGTGGCCATGCCATATTCGGTGGCGTTGCGCGAGCCCACCACGGCAATGATCAACCCGTCGGCCGGCAGGTTGCCGTAAACATACAGCACCGGCGGTGGATCCGGGATCTGGAGCAAAAGCGCGGGATAGTGCCGGTCGGTTTGGGTGACGATCTGGTATCCCTTTTTCCGTGCCGCATCCCATTCCCGATTCACCGCATCCGATACCCGATGGCTGCCGATGACAGCCGCCAGACGGGCCGTAACACCCTGAACAGCCCGCAACCTCGGCGCATCGGCGGCGAAAACGGCTTCTGGCGAGCCGAAGCTTACCACCAGCCGTCGAAACAGCAGGTTGCCCACCCCCGGCACGCTTTTCAGGGCTAGCCAGGGGCGTGGATCAGCCATCTATTTTCTCCGCGCCTGCCATGCCAACAGGATGGGGCTGGCCACATAAACCGATGAATAGGTCCCGACCAACACACCGACCAACAGGGCAAAAGAGAAGTCGTGAATGATGCCGCCGCCCAGCGCGAACAAGGCGACCACCACCACCAGGGTGGTCATGGATGTGAGCAGGGTTCGACTCAGGGTCTCATTGACGCTCTTGTTCAGAATCGTGGCCATGGACTCGCGGTGGTATTTGCGCAGGTTCTCCCGGATACGGTCGAAGACGATGATCGTATCGTTGAGGGAATAACCGATGATGGTCAACAGCGCGGCCACGATGGGCAAGGTGAATTCCTTGTCGAAAATGGAAAACAGGCCGACGGTAATGGTGACGTCATGAATCAGGGCCACGATGGCTCCCATGGCGTATTTGAATTCCAGAAACCAAAAAACGACCAGACTGACGATCAGGGCCGCCAGCATCAGAAAAGGCACCGACACCTTGAACAACGAGAGCACATACACCGCCGCCATTAGCGCCGCGGCGACAATGCCGCTCTTGGCCCATTTCAATTCGAAGCGACCGGAGATATACACGGTGATGAAGAGCAGGGCATAGAACATGGCAAACAGGGCTTTTTCCCTTAGATCCTGGCCTACTTGGGGACCGACCATTTCCACGCGTCGGATCTCCACCGCTACGCCGGTGGCCTCCTTCAACCGGGCCTCAATGGTTTCGGACAGTCCTTCCATGGCCGATGTGGTCACATCGGTGCGGATGAGATATTCATTGTCGGTCTCGTGACCGAACTGCTGAATGGCCGAGGCGGTCATGTCCATCTTGGCCAGACCGTCCTTGATGCGGTCGGTGGTCACGGGGGCCGAGAATTTAACCTGGACCAGGGTACCGCCGGCGAAATCGATGCCGTAACGGGGCCCCTTGTGGATCAGCAGCGAGCCGATGCTGATGATGATCATCAGTATCGAAAAAGAAAAAGCAATCTTACGTTTGCCGATGAAATCGATGTTGATACCCGGTTTGACTAACTGCATGGTACAATTCCTCAGGAGTTGGGTTGCTGTATTCGACCGGCGGTGACGGAACGATCCGGCGCTTGCATGCGTGACCCTAAATGCTGATCGTGCGTATTTTGCGGTTCATCAAGAAGTAGTCGAAGATGGCCCGGGTGGCCACCAATGCCGTGAACAGGCTGGCCACCACGCCGAGACTCAAGGTGACGGCGAACCCCTTGACCGGTCCGGTTCCGAATTGAAACAGCACCAAGGCGGCGATCAGGGTGGTGACGTTGGCATCCAAAATCGTCAAAGTGGCGCGGTCGTAACCGGCGTCGACCGCTGCGCGCGGTGTTTTGCCCAGTCTCATTTCTTCACGAATACGCTCGAAAATCAGAACGTTGGCATCTACGGCCATGCCGATAGTCAAAATAATGCCGGCAATTCCCGGCAGGGTCAGGGTCGCGCCGAAACCAGCCAGTCCGGCGGCGATGAGCAGGATGTTCAAAATCAACGCAACGTCCGCCAGAAGCCCAGATCCCCCATAGTAAATCGCCATGAAAATAACGACGAGAATCCCCCCCACACACATGGAGAGGAGGCCCATGCGAATGGAGTCGGTTCCCAGGGACGGGCCGACGGTCCGTTCTTCGAGAATCCGAACCGGTGCCGGCAACGCACCGGCACGCAGCACGATGGCCAGATCACGGGCCTCCTCGGTGGTGAAATTGCCGGTGATGCGGGCCTCTCCGCCGGCAATTTTTTCCTGAATGACGGGGGCCGAGTAAACATTGTCATCCAATACGATGGCCAGTCGCTTTTTGACGTTCTCCTCGGTGATGCGCGCGAACAGCCGGGCCCCTTTCTTATCGAAGGTAATGGATACGTAAGGCTCGTTATACTGACTGTCGATCTGTACCTTGGCATCGGTCAGATAGGCGCCGGTGAGCGAGGTCCGTTTTTTTACCAGATAGGGGATTTTACGGATATGATGGGTGGTCGGATCCTCCTTGGTTTCGTAAAGGATCTCACTGCTGGCCGGGACATTGCCCTTCAAAGCGGATTGGACATCGTTCGCTTCATCGAGCAATTTAAATTCCAGGAGGGCGGTCTTACCGATCAGGCCTTTGGCGCGTTTCGTATCCTTGATGCCGGGTAATTGGACCAGAATCCGCCGTTCCCCCTGGATACGGATGTCCGGCTCGCTGACGCCGAATTGGTCGATGCGGTTGCGAATGGTCTCCAGTGCCTGATCCACGGCCAGCTTGCGGATGTGGTCGGTTTCCTTTTCGGGTAAGTCCAGAACAACCTCGCGAACCCCGGCGGCGTCCGATCGGTTAACGATGCGTAGATCGTGAAATTCACTATCGAGCAATTCATCCAGACGTTCAATTTCCGTGTCGGCCACTTTGACCCGCAGCCGAGTGGAATCGATGCGGTCAAAACCAACGGTGCGAATCCGTTCCTTGCGAAGCATTTCGCGCATTTCCTGGCCAATCCGCTCGATGGTGTTCTCGACGGCCTTGTCCGTATCGACTTCCAACACCAGGTGCATGCCGCCCTGGAGGTCGAGCCCCAGATTGATTTTTTTGTGGGGCCAAATACCGGGGCGAAACGTTGGAATCACATAGACCGCCGCGATCAGGATGACCGCAACAATGATAATGAGCCTCCCAGAAAGATTCTTCAACGCTGTTTCCTTTCCTGATCTGCGCGTCAACGCCCCTGCCATCCGGCATCCGATCGCCGCCATGGTTCGTGGTGCCGCGACCTTCGCGTATTGAAATAGCGGTGGTAATGGGGCGTTTAGGGACAAAGCAAAACGATAGCACTCGAGATAATATTTTCGGGCAGCATTATCGGTCGTCGCGGTAGGGTTAAACGCGCATCCCTCTTCAGACCGATCCAAAAACACGATCCAGAAAAATAAAGTTTAGGCTTTACCGTTGTCAGATTTGTCTTTCTTTTCTTTTTTGGGGCTGGCCGGCGGGGTGGTGGGCTGGACTAACCCGGAGACGCTGCTTCGATTCACACGCACGCGAACCTTTTCGGCGATTTCCACGGTCAGAAAGGTTTCCGACACACCGGTGATCCGGCCATGTAAACCACCCGCGGTGATGATACGGTCACCGGTTCTTAGGTTCTCGATCATTTGGCGATGTTCTTTGGTCTTTTTCTGCTGCGGACGGATCAACAGGAAGTAAAAGATCACGAACATGAGAATCAGCGGAATAAACGATGCGAATCCTCCTGCACCACCAGGGGCGCCTCCTCCTGCTTGTCCCATGGCATAAGCAATACTCATCTGTAATAAACCTCCTCAATCGAATATTTAAATCGGTTACCGATAATGGTTATCAAACGTATCCCTCATCTTGTGGCGGGGTTGATGACCAATGAAAGTGGCGCTGATATACTGCAAATCACCCGGCCCGTCAAATCTTTCTTAAAAGCCAGGGGGTGTCGCAAAACTCGCCTCATGGATGTAACAGCCTGGTTGCCAAGCAGACGCTATGCCGGCGGGGGCTCTGCTGGGGCGGGTTTCCGATCATGGACGAATTCCATTTGACCGGGAATCAAATCGTCGCGAGCGATGATGGTGATCGTTATGCCGCGTTTGCATTCCAGGTCACTGAGTTCCTTGCGCTTGCGATTCAGCAGGTAGGTGGCCACCTCGGTCGGCAATTGGACAGAGATCTGGCGCAAGTCCTCCTTCAGGGAATCGAGCTTGAGCTTACGTAATACGCTGAGCCCCAGGGATTCTGCAGAGGGCACCTGACCCTTGCCATGGCAATGGGTACAGGTCTGCATGCTGCCGAAATCAATGGAGGGACGCAGGCGTTGACGGGAAAGTTCAAGCAGGCCAAACTTGGAAATTTTGCCGATCTTGACTCTGGCCCGGTCCTGCTTCATGCTGGCTCGCAGTGCCTTTTCCACCTGGTTGCGATGTTTTTGTTCCCGCATATCGATAAAATCAATCACGATCAACCCACCCAGATCCCGGATACGAAGTTGACGGGCAATTTCCGCCGCTGCTTCCAGATTGGTCATCAGCGCCGTTTCCTCGATGTTTTTTTTCTGGGTCCCCTTGCCGGAATTGACATCGATGGCCACCAAGGCTTCGGTACGTTCCAAAACCACCGATCCACCGGATTTGAGATTGACCCGGTTGTTAAAGATCGTGGCGATTTGATCTTCCAGCTGGAAACGGGTGAAGATGGGCTTGTCCGTTTTATGCAACTTAACAATGCCGGTTTGCTTGGGGGAAATGATGCGCACGAAATCTTTGACTTCGTGATGGACCGATTCATCATCGATGAGAATTTCCATGATATCCGGGGAAAAGTGATCACGAATGGAACGGACGGCCAGGTTACGGTCCTTGTAGAGCACGCATGGCGCTTCGGCCTTGACGGCCCGGTCGGTGATATCCTTCCACAAACGGAGCAGGTAACGGACGTCTTTAGCCAGCATCGTTTTGGTGCAACCCAGGCCGGCGGTGCGCACGATGAGGCCGAAGCCCTCGGGTAAATTGAGCTTTTCGATAATTTCCTTGAGCCGTTTGCGCTCCGTTTCATCCTCGATTTTGCGGCTGATGCCCCGATTGCTGCTGCCGGGCATCAAAACGGCATGGCGACCCGGCAGGGAGATGAAGGTCGTGAGCATGGCCCCTTTTTTCATGATCGGGTCTTTGGTCACCTGCACCACGAGTTCCTGACCGCGCTTGACCAAGTGTTGAATGCTGCGACCGTTGGATGGCGGATTCTGAAAATAATCACTGTGAATTTCCTGGCGTTGCAGAAATCCATGCCGGTCGGCACCAAAATCGACAAACACGGCCTGCAGACTCGGTTCCACCCGGGTGATCACCCCTTTGAAAATGCTGCTGTGAAGAATCTCCCGGGCCGCGCTCTCGATATGAAACTCTTCGAGACGACAATCTTTAACGATGGCAAGGCGTACCTCTTCGGGATCCACCGCATTAATTAGAATTTTACTGGTCATTCGTCTGAAGCGATTTTCCTTTCAATTGATTTCATTGAGTATTAAATTTCCTTAAATAATCGTTTGTTATGCCTAAGTCAACGGTATTTTAGTCTCGATCACAAAAAAAAGAAAAGCGACCCTTCCAAATGTGGAAAAATGCCAAATGCTAACGACCAAATGTCAAATGAAGGATGAAATCGATTTTAAAATAGATAGCATACCACCATTTGGTATTTGTATTGGGCATTTGACATTCATGGCCGCGCAAATTTTGGTGTGAAAGGCAACCCGGGAATCACCATGCGGTTGCCCTGTTGTCCATGGACTTCGAAGCTTGCTATTTTATGGGCTTTATGGCATGAGGGAGCTCTTCAACCTGGGTAAAATCAACAATATTCGCAAGATGATAGGAAGATTTATGGATTCACGCTATAACCCTCAACAAATCGAAGCCAAATGGCAGAAACGCTGGAAAGCGGACAATCTGTTCAAGGTCGTCGAAGCCCCCGATCAAAAAAAATACTATTTGCTGGAAATGTTTCCCTATCCCTCCGGCAAAATCCACATGGGACATGTGAGAAATTACACCATCGGCGATGTGGTGGCCCGCTATAAACGCATGTGCGGGTTCAACGTGCTGCACCCCATGGGCTGGGACGCCTTTGGCATGCCGGCCGAAAATGCCGCCATTGCCAACGATACCCATCCGGCCCAGTGGACCTACGACAACATCGATGCCATGCGGGCCCAACTCAAGCGGCTGGGCTTTTCCTACGACTGGGACCGTGAACTGGCCACCTGCCGTCCAGAATATTACCGCTGGGAACAGTGGCTGTTTCTGAAAATGGTCGAAAAGGGCATGGCCTATCGCAAGGAATCCTTCGTCAACTGGTGTGAACCCTGCCAAACCGTATTGGCCAACGAGCAGGTCGAGGCGGGCATGTGCTGGCGCTGCGGCAAGCCGGTGCGGCAGAAAAAACTGTGGCAGTGGTTCTTCAAGATAACCGATTTTGCCGAGGATCTGTTAGTGCATTGCGACATGCTGCCCGGCTGGCCGGATAAGGTCACCACCATGCAGCGCAACTGGATCGGCAAGAGTGAGGGCGCCGAAATCCGTTTCGCCGTCGAGGGCAGCGAGACAACCATCAGCGTTTTCACCACGCGGCCGGATACGATTTTCGGCGCGACCTTCATGTGTCTGGCGCCCGAACATCCATTAGTTCCCCAACTGGCCGCGGGAACCGAACAGGAGGCGGCCGTGAGCCGTTTTATCGACCGCATCGCCTTGCAGGAACGTTCAAGCAAAGCCATCGAAAATTATGAGAAAGAAGGGGTGTTCACCGGCACCTATTGCATCAATCCCATGAACGGTCGCCGGATGCCCATCTATACGGCCAATTTCGCTCTGATGGAGTACGGTACGGGTGCCGTGATGTCGGTGCCGGCCCATGACCAGCGCGATTTCGATTTTGCCCGAAAGTACGAGTTACCGGTGATCGTGGTGGTCAGCCCGCCGGATGAGGTGCTGGATGGGGATTCCATGACTGCCGCCTACACCGAGGACGGCACCATGGTCAACTCCGGTGAATTCGATGGCCTTCCCAACCGCGAGGCCATGGGAGCCATCACCGACACCATGGAAAATAACGCATTGGGCAAAAAGACGGTCAGTTTTCGCCTGCGCGACTGGGGCATTTCCCGGCAACGCTATTGGGGGGCCCCCATTCCCATGATTCATTGTCCGGATTGTGGCATCGTGCCCGTTCCGGAAAGCGATCTGCCCATCGTGCTGCCCGAGGATGCTCACCTGCTTCCAGGCGGTCGGTCGCCGCTGCCCACGCTTGCCGAATTCGCCCGAACCCGCTGTCCCCAATGTGGTCGTGAAGACGCCCGACGTGAAACCGACACCATGGATACCTTCGTGGAGTCTTCCTGGTATTTCGATCGCTACTGCAGCCCCCGTTGCGATACGGCCATGTTCGATCCGGCGGCGGTGGACTACTGGATGCCGGTGGACCAGTACATCGGTGGGGTGGAGCATGCCATCTTGCATCTGCTCTACTCGCGCTATTATACACGGGTCTTGGAAGCCATGGGGCTGGTCACGTTCAAGGAACCGTTTACCCGGTTGCTGACCCAGGGCATGGTTTGCAAGGAGACCACGGCTTGTCCCGACCATGGCTTTCTTTTCCCCGAGCAGGTGATTGACGGTCCCGATGGTACGGGCACGTGCAGCCTGTGCGGGAAGCCGGTGACGGTGGGACGGGTGGAAAAAATGTCCAAATCCAAGAAAAACGTCATCGATCCCAACGTGTTGCTGGATCAATACGGTGCCGATACCACACGGCTGTTTTGCCTTTTCGCCGCACCACCCGAACGGGACTTGGAGTGGAGCGATCAGGGGGTCGAGGGGAGCTACCGGTTTCTGCAGCGGGTCTGGCGATTGGCCGAGCGCTGGCTACCCGTGATATCGGATTGCCAGGCCGGGCTGGATGATTCATCGACCTTGAGCGGCACCTTCAAGGAGGTGTATCGCAAGACCCATGCAACCATCAAACGTGTCACCCAGGACATCGAGGAGCGGTTTCATTTCAATACCGTCATCAGCGCCGTCATGGAGCTGGTCAATACCATGCAGGCCATCGGGGAAGACGATGCAGCGGACGCGGCGGATAAGCGGACCCTTCGATTCGGGCTGGAGACGGCCGTGCTGCTGTTGTCTCCCATCGTGCCGCATTTTTGTGAAGAGCTGTGGGAGGCCCTGGGGCACGACCAAAGCGTGCTGCTCAGTGCCTGGCCGGTTTTTGATGAGGCGGCCACGGTAAAGGATGACGTCGAGGTGGTGGTGCAGGTCAACGGCAAATTGCGCAGCCGTTTTATGACCGACCGGGGGGCAACCGAGGCGACACTCAAGGAAATGGCCCTGGCCGATGCGCGCGTCGTCGCTTTTATCGGCAACAAGCCGGTCAAGAAGGTGATTGCGGTCAAAAACAAGCTTGTTAATATCGTTGTTTAAAAAAATAAGTGATTAAGTGTTAAGTTTTAAGTGTTAAGTGAAGGATTGGAACCGGTTTTATACGATGCTAAAAAGCCGTCATTTTCAATATCAACGTCGATATCCTCTTAAATCGACAGCATTCCATAACTTAACCACTTAACACTTAATCACTTAACACTGGGCTTAACGCGGTTGGATGATGAAACTTGCGTGTATATGGACAGTGATGTGGGGCATTTTGGCTGCCGTGATCTCTTCCTGCGGCTACCATTTTGCCGGGGGTGGAGACTTTCCGGCCGGGGTGACCCGTATTTTTATTCCCATGTTGGAAAATCGGACCTCGGAAACCGGCGTGGAAAGACTGTTCACCAACGACCTGATCTATGAATTCACCCGAAGCCGCGAGGAGAGGCTGGCCAATGAACGGTCGACTGCGGATGGTATCCTCACCGGAACCATCGTCAGTCTGACCGTACAAAACATTGCCCGCTCCAGCATATCTAGCGCTAGAGAACGGCGGGTGACCGGCACCTTGACCCTGCGGCTCGAATCTCCGGAGGGACAGAAACTCTGGCAGTCGGCAAATATCGTCGAACGGGAAGCCTATACGGTAGTGACAGAAAATAAAACGGCAACGGATCAGAATAAATCGGATGCCATTGCCGAACTATCGAAGAAAATGGCCGAATCGGCTTTCACGCAGCTGACGGATAATTTCTGATGTTCGCCGCTCAGCAGCGATATCTTCCGAATCAAAATCAAATCGGCAGTGGCTAACCACTGCCGATTGGTATTCATGATGGTTGTCAGGATAGATCAGAATTATTGGGCGTTGACCTTTTTGGTCAGGCGGGAAATCTTACGGGCGGCCGTGCGTTTGTGCAAAACCCCGCGTTTGGCCGCCTTGTCGATGACCGACTTGGCGATGTCGAGCCGTTGGCCGGCGTCGTCGGCATTTTCAGCCATGGCAAGATTGACATCCTTGACGACATTTTTTACTCGGGTGTGAACGGCCTTGTTGCGCTGGCGCCGTTGCTCACTCTGAATGGCGCGTTTCAATGCTGATTTATGGTTAGCCACCTTACGAATACTCCTTTCGGAAATGAATTGGGAAAATACAAAACTTCCCAATAGACAAAATCCGCAGAAAAGTCAAGGAACTTTCTCGCTGTCTTTCCCATTTGAGGACCTTATGGATTCGAGCGCCGACAATCGGTCGATGGACGACAACCATCGGGTAACCCGGGCGGCCGGCATCGTCGGTCTCGCGACCCTGGCGAGCCGGCTCTTGGGATACGTTCGAGACATGGTTCTGGCTTCCTTTTTCGGGGCGGGAATGGCCGCCGATGCGTTTGTCGCCGCCTTTCGGATTCCCAACTTGCTGCGCCGCCTGTTTGGTGAGGGCTCACTGAGCATTGCTTTCGTTCCCGTGTTTACCCAAATCATGATCGCTGGCGATCGGGAAGACGGCCATCGGTTGGCGGTCAGTTCCCTGAAACTGCTTTTGGTGGTATTGGCCCTGGTTACCATTATCGGCATCATCGCTGCACCGCTGATCGTTCGCTGTATCGCGCCGGGATTTGCTCGGGAACCGGGAAAATTGGCCCTGACCATATGGCTCACGCGGATCATGTTCCCGTATTTGATTATGATCGGAAGCGTGGCGTTGTGTATGGGGATTCTTAATGTTCTCGGTCATTTCGCCGCTCCGGCGCTGGCCCCGGTGCTGCTGAATGTATCCATGATCGGGGCCGTGTTCGGTGTTTCCCGATTTTCCGATTCACAAACCGTGCGAATACTGGCCCTGGCCGGCGGTGTTTTATTGGGCGGCTGTCTTCAGTTGGCCCTGCAGCTACCTTTTCTGGTCAATCATGGCATCCGGTTCTGGAAACGATCGGGATTATGGCATCCGGCCATGAAAAAGGTTGGCCTACTGATCCTGCCCACCGTTTTCGGAGCCGCGGTTTATCAGGTCAATGTCCTCGTGGGGACCCTGCTCGCCTCTTTGCTGGCCCAGGGCAGCGTTTGTTTCCTTTATTATGCCGACCGTCTGGTTCAATTTCCGCTGGGGATATTTGGTCAGGCTGCGGCTACGGCCGTTTTACCCAGCCTGTCACGACAGGCGGCGGGTGGCGATTATCACGCCTTGGCCGATACGTTCAGTCATGCCATGGGCCTGGTACTGTTTGTCACCATTCCGTCCATGGTTGGCCTGATTTTATTGCGGGAGCCCATCGTGGCCCTTTTATTTCAGCGTGGGGCCTTCGATGTCCAGAGCGTACGATTGACCTCAACGGCGCTTTTGTACTATGCTTTAGGATTATGGGCGTTTTCCGCCGTGAGAATTGTCGTCGCCACCTTCTATGCCATGCAGGATACTCGTACCCCGGTGATGACCGCGACGGTCTCCATCGCTGCCAATCTTATTCTGGGCCTGGTCCTGATGGGCCCGCTGAAGCACGGCGGCCTGGCGCTGGCCACATCAACGGCATCTGTGGTAAATCTGTTGTTGATGATTTACCTGTTGAAGAAAAAAATGGGTATGATTCGATGGCGGCCAATTCTTGTCAGTTGCCTGAAAACCACCATCGCATCGGCGATCATGGCCGGTGCCGTCCTGTCGGTTTGGCGGCTGCCGATCCTGGGGCAATGGCCGCCGAGCGGGTGGCGGCTGCTGACCATGACCGGCATTGCCATCGTCAGTGGCGTGATGGTCTTTTCGGTTGCCGCTAAATGGCTTCTCATTGCCGAGTGGCACCAGGTCGTGGGTCTGGTGCGAGGGAGACGGAGGCGAGCATGAGCCGTGGACTCAAATGGATCATCGGCATCGCGGCAATCGTGTTGCTCAATCTGTTGCTGATGATCATCATCGGTGACAATGGGTTCATGGAGCTATCGCGGCTGAGGGCGCAGCAGCGTGCGCGCTTCGAACAGAATGAAATCCTGGCTCGGGAAAATGTCAACTTATACCGCACCATCAGCCGTCTGAAGCATGATCTGTCGTATATCGAGACGGTGGCCCGCAACGAACTGGGGATGGTGGGCAAAAACGATCTGGTGCTCATTCTCCCCGGTGGTATTTACAATCAAAATCGATAGCGGATCATGCAAGTGCAACCGGTGGGCAAACCGTTGAGGACGACACGTGGATCTATACAATGACAAGACTTTTTACACGGCAACCATGGCGCGACTGCTGACCCAGCAGGGGCGCTACCTGCGAGCGGCCGAGGTGTACCGGTACCTGTTGCACCACCAACCAGATCGCCGGGATTTAAAAGATGCATTGGACAAACTCGTTCCCCTTATCTCCACTGGGATCGAAAAATGGGGCTCCGTTACCGATTTGATCGAGCGTTGGGTTATGCTCACGCTGCGCTATCGGGCACTTCGACGACTGCAGCGACTCTCGATCTCCATCACCAAAAGCGAGCCGCTGGATGAGTAGAAATGAGTTGATGAGCATGTCAGATACGATACTGAAAAATAAACAAATCGTCTTGGGCGTATGCGGCGGCATTGCCGCTTATAAAAGCGTGGAACTGCTCAGGCGACTGGTGAAACAGGGCGCCCGAGTCCGCGTGATCATGACCCGCAGCGCCACGCGCTTCGTGGCCCCCATGACCTTCCAAACGTTGTCGGAGAATCCGGTTTACATCGATCTGTTCGAGGAAAACGATGATGCCACCATCCGGCATATCGCCTGGGCCGAAGAGGCGCAAGCGGTGGTGATCGCGCCGGCCACGGCCAACATACTAGGCAAATTGGCCCACGGCATCGCCGATGACGCCTTGAGCACCTTCATGCTGGCCGTGACCTGCCCGGTGATGATCTGCCCGTCGATGAATGCCAATATGTTCGAGCACCCGGCCACCCGGCGCAACATCGATCTTCTGACGGCCAACGGATGTCACTGCCTGGCCCCGGGAGAGGGCGAACTGGCTTGCAAGACCGTTGGACCGGGGCGCCTACCCGAACCCGAGGAGATCGTCGACCGGCTGATCGGCACCCTTACTCCCAACGACCTGGCCGGAAAATCCATCCTGATCACCGCTGGCCCGACCCGTGAAGCCATCGATCCGGTGCGGTTCATCAGCAATCCGTCGTCGGGGAAAATGGGTTATGCCATTGCCCGGGCAGCCGAAAACCGTGGCGCTCGGGTGACATTGGTCAGCGGGCCGGTGGCGCTTGCCCCCCCCCTTAACGTTGAATTCGTCCCGGTCGTGACCGTAGATGAAATGGCCGAGGCCGTGTTCCAGCGATTGGATCGGAACCACGTGATCATCAAGGTCGCTGCCGTATCCGACTACCGCCCGGTCACCACCGCCGATCAAAAAATCAAAAAAGACGAGGGGGGAATCACCCTGGAACTGGAACGGACCACGGATATCCTCAAGACGATCGGTCGGCGCAAGCGTCCCGGCCAGGTTGTGGTGGGCTTTGCCGCCGAGACCCAGGACATGGAAACCTATGCCCGGAAGAAAGTCGCTGAAAAGAATCTGGACATGATCGCCGCCAATCTGATCGGTCCGCCGGATTCCGGGTTTAGCGCCGACACCAACCGCATGACCCTCTTTTTTGCCGATGGTCGAAAAATGGCCTTGGAGGTGATGGAAAAGGACCGGGTCGCCCATCTGATTCTGGATCAGGTGGTCGATCTGTTGGTGGCCAATCAACCCTAACGCGAATCAATCCTCAAGCGGAGTCTTGCCATGCCCACCGTGCCGCACCGGGTACGAATTTTTATCGATATCCGCAACACCCTGCATTATCTCAAAGCGAATGGCTGCACCGGTTTTGATTGCAGCGAGGCCACCCTTCAACGCCTATCGCAGTTGGGTCAGACACCCGTGGATGCCGCCACAATGCCGGAAACCCTGGATGATATCCGTGCCGATTTGGGGGATTGTACCCGATGCCCGTTGTGCAAGACCCGCCATCATATCGTCTTCGGTGAAGGTGCCGCCGACGCACGGTTGGTTTTCGTCGGCGAAGGTCCGGGCATGGATGAGGACCGGTGTGGCCGGCCGTTTGTCGGCGCCGCCGGACAGCTCTTGAGTAAAATCATCAGGGCCATGAATTTGTCCCGTGAAGCGGTTTACATTGCCAATATTGTCAAGTGCCGTCCGCCAGACAACCGCAATCCCGAACCCGATGAGATTCGTCAATGCCTGCCGTTCCTCAACAGACAACTGGCAGCCATCAACCCCCAGGTCATCTGCGCCTTGGGGAGTGTGCCGGCGCGTACGCTACTGAAAACGGATACCCCCATTTCTCGGCTCAGGGGACGGTTTCATGAGTTCATGGGCATTCCATTGATGCCCACCTTTCATCCAGCCTTCTTGCTGCGCAACCCGCTGCGCAAACGGGAAGTGTGGGACGATGTCCAGCAGATCATGGGGCGACTGGCGTGACGGGTAGGGTCGAGAAAAACAGGTCTTTCAACCCCTTTCCATCAAAAATGGGGGGATTCATGCGCATCCAATCCATTGTCGCCGTGATGCTGGTACTGATGGCTGGCACGGCGATGGGCGAACCGGCGAAAACCAATGGCGCGCCGGTCTACCTGGTGGAGATTGATGGTGCCATTTCCCCAGGCAATGCCGATTTTTTAAAGACGGCCATCCATCGGGCAAACACCGAAGGTGCCGGTTGTTTGATCGTTGTCTTGGATACACCCGGCGGGCTGGCCGAATCCATGCGCAAAATGGTCATGGCCATATACGCCAGCCGCATTCCGGTGGTGGTCTACGTCTCTCCGTCGGGTGCCCGGGCCGCGTCGGCCGGCGTGATGATCACCATGGCCGCCGATGTGGCGGCCATGGCGCCCGGGACGCATATCGGCGCGGCGCATCCGGTGCAGGCGGGCGGCAAGGATATCGGCGAGACCATGGCCGAGAAGGTCACCAATGACATGGTGGCCTTCGTGAAAAGCATCGCCGCCAAAAGGGGGCGCAACGAGGAATGGGCCGAAAAGACGGTGCGCGAGAGCGTATCGGTTACCGAAACCGAGGCCTTGGAACTGGCGATCATCGATCTGGTGGCCAACGATCTGGGGGATCTGATCGACCGCCTCGATGGCCGCGAGATCGCCGGCAAGGGAACGATCGATATCGATCCCGCTCGCATCATACGAGTGAATGAATCCATTCGCATCCGAGTCCTCAAGGCCCTGAGTGACCCGAATATCGCCTATATTCTGATGATGATCGGGCTCGCCGGTCTCTATTTCGAGCTTGCCCATCCCGGCGTGATCCTTCCCGGCGTGATCGGTAGTATTGCCTTGATTTTGGCCTTCTATTCGTTCCACACCCTGCCGGTGAACATCGCCGGGATATTGTTGATCATTTTGGCCCTGATTTTCTTTATCATGGAGATGAAGATTGCCAGCTATGGGCTGCTCAGTGTGGCCGGCGTCATTTGCCTGATGCTTGGATCGGTAATGCTGGTGGATCGCGACAGCGGGCTGCCGGGGATTTCATGGCGGGTGATCATGCCTACGCTGCTCATGGTGGGCGGCTTTTTCGTGGCGGTCGCCGGTCTGGTATTTCGCGCCCAGTTTCGTCGTCCCATGACCGGTGGTTCGGGGTTGATCGGCGAGATTGGCGTGGTCAAAATGCCGTTTACCCCCACCGGTCGCGTTCAGATTCACGGCGAGTTATGGTTTGCACGCTGCAAGGAACCGGTGGCGGTCGGAGAGCGGGTGCGCGTGACCGCCATGGACGGCCTGACCCTGGTCGTGGAACCCGCCGATCCTGTTGTCGGGTCATGACCGGTCCCCTATCAAGCTACCCGAAAAATTTTTCGGGCAACGCCGATATCGGGCAAATTGGTCATTTCAGGGCGGGCACTCACTAACGGCCGTTGCGGTCAAGGAAGGAGGCATTCATGTATCCCAGCATTGGAATCATTGCCCTGGTCATTTTTTTTCTCGTCACGGCCCTCAAGATTCTCAACGAGTACGAGCGGGGGGTCATCTTCAGGCTCGGTCGGGTCATCAACGCCAAGGGGCCCGGCCTGATCATCCTCATTCCGATTGTCGATAAGATGGTCAAGGTCAGCATGCGCTTGGTGGCCATGGATGTGGATCCCCAGGATGTGATCACGCTCGACAACGTATCGGTGAAGGTCAATGCCGTCATTTACTTCCGGGTCATCGAGCCGATCAAGGCCATCGTGGAGGTGGAAAACTACACCTATGCCATCAGCCAGTTGGCCCAAACCACCTTGCGGAGCGTCTGCGGTGGCGCCGAGCTGGACGAGCTGTTGTCGGCCAGGGAGAAAATCAATGCCCAGTTGCAGGAGATTCTGGATACACACACCGATCCCTGGGGCATTAAGGTGGCCACCGTGGAACTCAAACACATCGATTTGCCCCAGGAGATGCAACGGGCCATGGCCAAACAGGCGGAAGCCGAAAGGGAACGGCGGGCCAAGGTAATCAACGCCGAGGGGGAATTCCAGGCCGCCGATCGTTTGGCCGCGGCTGCCGAGATCATCGACGCCCATCCCACGGCCATCCAGCTGCGTTATCTGCAGACCATGCGGGAGATGTCCGCCGAGAATAACACCACCACGGTCTTTCCCCTGCCGCTGGATCTGTTTCGACCGTTCCTCAAACTTGCCGACACGAATAAGGACGACCAATAAAGTTAACCCATTTTTCTCAATCTCCATCTTGACATGTCTGGTACAATCGGATTACTTAAACAGTTTTTGCTGACGATAACCACGGGGGCCAACGCGTCTCCAACAACCTCTGATTGATCGTAATGAGGTGAATCGGGTGTTTAAGATAATGTTTTTGGCAGGGTGGTCAATGGGCGGTTGCAGAGACAACCATGCCGGGATGAGTGATAATGCCACCCACAACCATTATTTTGAATACGATGACAGGAGCGTATCATGATCGATCCGGCAGCCCTGGCATTCGACATCGATGGGGTCATTGCCGATACCATGCATCTGTTTCTGGACATCCTCAGGGATCATTACGATGTCCAGACGGTGCAATACGACGACATTACCTGTTACCGGTTGGATCAATGCCTGGATGTGGATCTTGATGTGTTGGAAGGTGCCGTCGCACGAATTCTGGATGGCAATTACCAGGCGATCTTGAAGCCCATGCAAGGCGCCGATTCGGTATTGCGGCGTATTGCATCATCCACCGGACGGCTCCTTATGGTGACGGCGCGTCCCGAGCCCGGTCCCATCGCCGGCTGGATGGACGATTTGCTCGACGGGCAACATCACCGGGCAAACATCATCGCTACCGGCTCATTCGAAGCCAAAGCCGATATCCTGCTTGAAAACGGCATCCGCTGGTTCGTCGAGGATCGCCTGGAGACATGCCATCTGCTAAAAGACGTCGGCATCGAGCCTGTCGTTTTCCGGCAGCCATGGAACCGGGTGCCCCATGACTATCTGGGGGTGGAATCGTGGCCGGAACTCGAGGCCTGGATCAGATTTCCATGACCGATCATCGGCTTGGCCAGCAGATCGATCGGTTTTTGGACGTCCTGACGGCCGAAAAAGGGTATTCCGCGCATACGATCCGCGCCTACGCTCACGATCTGAGGGAGTTTGCCCGCTATGCCGGCGGTGGTGAAATGCCGGACACGATGGAGCCAACGGCGCCGGTACCCATCGAGACCATCGACAATCTGACCGTGCGGGGATACCTGGGGTATCTGCATCGCCGCAACGAAAAATCGACCATCGCCCGGAAATTGGCGGCCTTGCGTTCGTTCTTCCGATTTCTCGTCAGACAGCGGGTCATCGAAGCGGACCCCTCCGCCTCGGTCCTGACGCCCAAGTACAGCCGGCGAATGCCTTCCTATCTGTCGGTGGACGATATGTTCCGGCTACTGGACCAGGCCACCGACGACACGGTATTGGGGCTGCGCAATCGGGCCCTCTTCGAGACCCTTTACGGTTCCGGTATCCGCGTCTCTGAACTGACCGGTCTGAACGTTTTTGACGTGGATTTTTCAACGGCCTGTTTACGGGTTTTGGGAAAGGGCGGACGGGAGCGAATCGTGCCGGTGGGGCAGACGGCCTTGATGCGGATTCGGGCCTATCGGGACCGGCTTCGGGAAAAAAACGGGATCGGAATGGAAAACAATGGCCCGCTGTTTCTAAACAAGAACAAAGGGCGGTTGACATCACGTTCGGTGGGGCGCATCTTGGACGCTTTGATTCGGCGGTGCAGCCTGGCGGTACCGATTTCGCCTCACGGAATCCGGCATAGCTTCGCCACGCACATGCTGGATGCGGGGGCGGATTTGCGCACGGTTCAGGAATTGTTGGGCCATAAGAGTCTTTCGACCACCCAAAAATACACCCATGTGAGCATCGACCGGCTGATGGCGGTATACGACAACGCCCATCCCCGAAAATAGAAAGTGGTTGTCCAGAAATGGCTAATTTGCCCGATATCGGCGTTGCGCGAAAAATTTAATCCTCGGAATATCAACCATATGCCTGTGGTTAAATTTTTCGGGCGCCTTGATCTCGACCAAATTTTCCTATTTCTGGAAGCGCACCAGAAAATGTGAAGGTAGCCTCATGACCGATAATCATAATAACCCGTCGTTGCGATTTCATGGTACCACTATTTTGGCCATCAAACATGACAAGCGGGTGGTCATGGCCGGTGACGGCCAGGTGACCCTGAACAACACGGTCATCAAGCACCATGCCCGCAAGGTCCGGCGCATATACAAGGAAACGATCCTGGTGGGCTTCGCCGGGGCCACGGCCGATGCGCTGACGCTTACCGAAAAACTGGAGCAAAAACTAGAACGTTACAACGGCAACCTGACCCGGTCGGCCGTGGAACTGGCCCGGGACTGGCGGGCCGACAAATATCTGCGCCGCCTGGAGGCGCTGATGATCGCCGCGGACGAAAACAGCATGCTGCTCATTTCCGGCAATGGGGATGTGATCGAACCGGATGAGGGGGTAGTGGCCATCGGTTCCGGCGGCGTCGCAGCACAGGCCGCTGCAACGGCGCTGTTGCAGCAGACGGATCTGGAGCCGCGCCAGATCGTCGAGGCATCCATGAAAATCGCCGCATCTCTGTGCGTATTCACCAACGATCACATCACCATCGAAGAGTGCTGACCCATGAAGGATTTGAAACCGACCGAAATCGTCGCCGCCTTGGATAAATACATCATCGGACAAAACGATGCCAAACGGTCTGTCGCCATTGCCCTCAGGAACCGTTGGCGACGGCGGCAGGTCCCCGATGATTTGAAAGATGAAATCGCTCCCAAGAACATCATTCTCATTGGCCCCACCGGCGTGGGTAAGACGGAAATCGCCCGGCGCCTGTCGCGTCTCAGTGACTCCCCATTCTACAAGGTGGAAGCCTCTAAATTCACCGAAGTGGGATATGTGGGCCGGGATGTGGAATCCATGGTGCGGGATTTGGTGGAATTGACGGTCAACACCGTTCGCGCCGCAGCCCAGGAAGCAGTCAAAAGCAAAGCCTGGCGCATCGCCGAGGAACGCATGCTGGATCTATTGCTGCCCAAGGCCGACCGCGGGCATGGGGAGAGCAACGCCGATGGCGGTCTGGAAGTGGTGTCCGCCGCTAACGAGACCGCCTCGTCCACTCGCGAGAAACTGCGCAAGATGCTCCAGGCCGGTAAGCTGGACAGCCGATATGTGGATTTGGATGTGGCGGACCGCAGCATGCCCATGGTGGAGATCTTTTCCAATGTGGGCATGGAGGAGATGGGTATCAACTTCAAGGATATGTTGGGTCCCTTGATGCCCAAGAACACCCGGCGCCGCAAAATAAAAGTGCCTGAAGCCATGAAGACCATGGCCGCCGAGGAGGCCCAGAACCTGGTGGACATGGAGGCGGTGATTAGAGAGGCCGTCCGGCGGGTCGAGCAGGCCGGCATCATTTTCCTGGATGAAATCGATAAGATCGCCGGCAATGGCAAGGGAAGCGGCCCGGATGTGTCCCGTGAAGGGGTTCAACGAGATCTATTGCCCATTGTGGAGGGCTCGACGGTCAATACCAAGTATGGTCCGGTGAAGACCGATCATATCTTGTTTATCGCCTCCGGTGCCTTTCATACCATTAAGCCATCTGACCTGATCCCCGAACTCCAGGGGCGCTTTCCCATCCGGGTGACCTTGGATGCCTTGAACCGAAAGGATTTCTTCCGAATTCTGACGGAGCCCCAGAATGCGTTGTTGTTGCAGTATATCGCGCTGCTTAGAACGGAAGGGGTCGAACTCATTTTTTCCGATGACGCCGTGGAAAAAATCGCCGAGATCGCCGAAGAGGTCAATCTGCGAACCGAAAACATCGGCGCCAGGCGATTGCACACCTTGATGGAACGACTCTTGGAAGACATCCTTTTCGATGCACCGGATGTGACCGAACGGCGGCTGACCGTGGATGCCGCCTATGTGGCGGACAAACTCAAGGCCATCAAGGATGACGAGGATTTGAGCCGCTATATCCTATAGTCTTCAAGGTAAGGAAATAAATGCCAATACAAACACTGCCCCCCAATTCGAGCGTTGCCGATATTCTCATCGAGGCGCTGCCCTATATTCGTAAGTTTTCGGGTATGACCGTGGTTGTCAAATACGGTGGGCACGCCATGGTGGATGAACAACTCAAAACCGATTTCGCCCGTGATATCACCCTGCTCAAGTTCATCGGGCTCAATCCGGTGGTGGTCCATGGCGGCGGCCCCCAGATCAACCGGGTCCTGGACCAGATGGGGATCCGGCCGCAATTCGTGCGCGGTATGCGGCTCACCGACGGGCCGACCATGGATGTCGTGGAAATGGTGCTGGGCGGCAAGGTCAACAAGGGCATCGTGGCCCAGATCAACCAGCAGGGCGGACGGGCCGTCGGGCTCAGCGGTAAGGATGGTGGACTCATCGAAGCCAAGAAGATGCGCATCGTCCATCAGGAAGATGAGAACAGCCCGCCGGAAATCATCGATCCGGGGATGGTGGGGGAGGTGACGCGTATCAATCCGGCCATCATCAATACCCTTTCCGCGCAGGGATTCATTCCCATCATCGCCCCGGTGGGCGCCGGCAGCGAGGGCGAGACCTACAACATCAACGCCGATCTGGTGGCCAGCCATATCGCCATGGCTCTGTCAGCCGGGCGGTTGATCCTGCTCACCGACGTGGACGGGGTGATGGACGACGGCGGGCAACTGATTTCTTCCATCGATGCAAATACCATCGACCGGATGATCAAGGACGGCAGCATCAGCGGTGGCATGATTCCCAAAATCGAGTATGCGCTCAAGGCCATTCACAGCGGTGTGGAGAAGGTACCGATCATCAATGGCAAGCGGCGCCATGCCATTTTGCTGGAGTTGTTTACGGACAGGGGCATCGGAACAGAAGTGACTGAATAGGGGCAGAGGCGATAGGCTAAAGGACGGCCGGAACGGGACCAAAGCTGATAGCTCAATGGACGAGGGGTGAGGGACGAAGGACGAGAGCCGTAAATCAAAGAATCATTTAATTTAGATTTTATAAAAAGCTTTTCCCAATCTTAACCACCTTAAAAGATCGAATAATTGAGCGTATTGCACCTGACTGTTAGACAATAGCTGGCATGGAAAAGCTTTTCACGGAGGTTACGGAATAAGATGACTGAATCGATCATGCAGACAGCGGACCGGGTAATCGCGGCAACCTACAAGCGGTTCCCAATCGTTCTCAACCGCGGCCAGGGATGCACGGTATGGGATACCGAGGGCCGTCAATACACCGACTTCGTGGCCGGTATCGCCGTGTGCAACCTGGGACATGCCCATCCGCGCATCGCCGAGACCGTGGCCCGCCAGGCCAAGGAACTGGTGCATGTGTCCAATTTGTACTACACCATCCCCCAAACCGAACTGGCCAGCCGGCTGGTGGAAAACAGCTTCGCCGATCGGGTCTTCTTCGCCAACTCCGGTGCCGAGGCGAACGAAGCGGCCATCAAACTGGCGCGCAAGTACTACAATGACAAGGGTGAGCCCCGGCGTTTTCGTATCCTGAGCATGGAAAAATCCTTTCACGGTCGTACCATGGCGACCTTGTCGGCCACGGGGCAGGACAAGATTAAGATGGGATTCGATCCGGTGCTGGAGGGATTTGCCTTCGTTCCTTTCGACGACATCCAGGCACTCGCGGCAGCCATGGATGATTATACCTGTGCCGTGATGCTCGAGCCGATTCAAGGCGAAGGGGGGATTCGCTGTCCGGCACCCGATTTTCTCAAACAGGTTCGTGAGCTTTGCGACCGGCGCGGCGTGTTGATGATTCTGGATGAAATCCAGACCGGCATGGGGCGTACCGGTCGGCTGTTTGCCCACGAGCACGACGGCGTCATACCGGATATCATGACCCTGGCCAAGGCCCTGGCCAATGGCCTGCCCATCGGCGCCATGCTGGCCAGCGAAGCGGTGGCGGCGGCCTTCGGGCCTGGCGCCCATGCCTCCACCTTCGGTGGTACCCCCCTGGTCACGGCGGCGGCACTGGAGACGTTGAATCTGCTGACCGGTGAGGGAATCGTGGCGCAAGCCAAGGAAAACGGAGACTATTTCAAGGATGCGCTCAATCAACTCAAACGCAAGCACCCCCGCATCGTCGAGGTCCGGGGCAGGGGACTCTTGTTGGGTATTCAGTTGGACGGCCCGGCCGACGCGCTGGTTCCGGTGCTGATGGAAAAGGGCTTCTTGGTCAATTGTGTTCAGGGGGATGTCTTACGTTTCGTTCCGCCCCTGATCATCCAAAAAAATGAAATCGACGCGCTGATTCGTTGTCTGAACGATGTATTGACGCGCTAATGGAACGGGTGGCCCGATGGAAAAGGGATCTTTTTCCCCAACGCCAGCCGATTGAACAATTCGAAGGAGAACGACAGTGACAGACAAGGTAAATAAAGTGGTGCTGGCCTACTCGGGGGGCCTGGATACATCCGTGATCCTGCGGTGGCTCATCGAAACCTATGATTGTGAGGTGGTGACCTTTTCAGCCGACATCGGTCAGGCCGAATCCATGCAAAACGTGGAGGCCAACGCCCTGAAAACCGGTGCGGTCAAGGCCTATATAGACGACCTCAAGGAGGATTTCGCCAAAAATTACGTGTTTCCCGCCTTCCGGGCCAACGTGATCTATGAAGGCCAATACCTTCTGGGAACCTCCATTGCCCGGCCGCTGATCGCCAAGCGGCAGATGGAGATCGCCGCCCTGGAAGGGGCGGATGCGGTCAGCCACGGCGCCACCGGCAAGGGCAACGATCAGGTGCGTTTCGAACTGGGCTACTACGCCATCAATCCGGATATCAAGATCATCGCCCCCTGGCGTGAATGGGACCTCAATTCGCGGACGGCCCTGATGGCCTTTGCCGAAAAACACGGCATTCGCGTGCCCACCACCCATGCCAAACCCTACAGCACCGACGGCAATCTGCTGCACATCAGCTATGAGGGCGGGATCCTGGAAGATCCCTGGGCCGGTCCGCCGGACGATATTTTCACCATGACCGTTTCCCCCACGGACGCCCCGGACACGCCCGAGACCATCGAGATCACCTTCGAGGGCGGCGATCCCGTGGCCGTCAACGGCAACCCGCTGAGTCCGGCCGCGCTCATGGCCGAGCTAAACCGGCTGGGGGGCAAACATGGCATCGGACGCATCGATATCGTGGAAAACCGATTCGTGGGCATGAAGTCCCGCGGGGTCTATGAAACCCCGGGGGGCACCATCTTGCGCCAGGCCCACATGGCCATGGAATCCATCACCGTGGACCGCGAGGTCATGCATCTGCGTGACGGCTTGATCCCCCGTTATGCAGACCTGATTTACAATGGATTCTGGTTCTCTCCGGAGATGGAGATACTGCAGGGCATGATCGACAGCACCCAAGCGAATGTATCCGGGGTGGTCCGTCTGGAGTTGTACAAGGGCAATTGTATCGTGCGGGGCAGGAAATCAGACAACTCGCTTTATAGTGAGGCTCACGCGACTTTCGAAGACGATACGGTATACAGCCAGAAGGATGCGGAAGGATTCATCCGGCTTAACGCCCTCAGGCTGCGTATTCGCAAACTCATGCAACGGAAAGGATAGGGCGGGCCATGGCCGAGAAACCCTGGGATGGACGGTTTTCCGAAAAGACGGCCAAAAGTGTGGAGGCGTTTACGTCTTCCATCGCCTATGATCGGCGCCTTTATCCCTATGACATCGCCGGCAGCATTGCCCATTGTAAGATGCTGGCCAAGGTCGGCGTGATCACGGATGAGGAATCTACCCAGCTGATCGAAGGGCTGGGAACGGTCAAACGTGAATTGGACCATGGGGAGTTCGTTTTCGACGACAGCCTCGAGGATATCCATATGCACATCGAGGCGCGGCTGCTTCAGGTGGCCGGCAAGGTGGCCATGAAACTCCACACCGCTCGCAGCCGCAACGACCAGGTAGCGCTGGACGTGCGCATGTACCTGCGTGACGAGGTTCGCCAGACCATCGATCTGCTCCGGCAATTACGTTTGGTAATGGTGGAGATGGCCGACGCCCATCACGACGTGGTCATGCCGGGGTATACCCATACCCAGCGGGCCCAGCCGGTCCTGTTTGCCCATCACATGCTGGCCTATTACGAGATGTTTACCCGGGACCAGGACCGCTTCCGGGGCTGCTTGAAACGCATCGATGTCATGCCGCTGGGCGCGGCGGCCCTGGCCGGGACGACCTATCCCATCGACCGGGCCTTTACCGCCGAGCTGCTCGACTTCGCGAGCATCAGCGCCAACAGCATGGATGCGGTGGCGGATCGTGATTTTGTCATGGAATTTCTCTCTGCCGCCAGCATTTGCATGATTCATTTGAGCCGGCTGTCGGAGGAACTCGTGCTGTGGTCCACGGCGGAGTTCGGGTTCATCACCATCTCCGACGCCTTTGCCACGGGCAGCAGTATCATGCCCCAGAAGAAAAACCCGGACGTAGCCGAGATCGTGCGCGGCAAAAGTGGACGGGTCGTGGGCGATCTGGTGGCCATCTTGACCTTGATGAAAAGCCTGCCCATGGCTTACAATCGCGACATGCAGGAGGACAAGGAGCCGCTGTTCGACGCCGTGGATACCCTCAAAGCCTGTCTGTCCATCAATGGTCAGATGATTCCGCGTATTACGGTCAACCGGGAAACCATGCAAAAGGCCGCGACGGTCGGCTTTCTCAATGCCACGGACATGGCCGATTACCTGGTGGGGCGGGGCGTTGCGTTCCGGCAGGCTCACGAATGTGTGGGCAATGCCGTGGCCTATGCCCTGGATCAGGGCAAGGAACTGGACCAGTTGTCTCTGGAAGAGCTGAAGCGATTTGCCCCCCAATCCAAAGATGATATTTTCGAGTATCTGACCGTGACGCAAATGATCGATCGTCGCCAAAGTCTGGGCGGCACGGCCACCGCCAACGTGCTTCAGGCCATTGCGGAGGCCAAGACGGCATTGAGCGATGGAGGTGATCAATAACCGCCACCCCTGCCAGCCAGGATTGACAAAAAGAGACAATCACGATGGATATTGAGCCAATATGCGGCATGGGAAAATAGGGGAATCACGGAGGGCCATTCGCCGAAATGGTCGCTACCGATGGGACCTTGGCGGTGCCGGCGCACGGTTGACGCTGGGTCTGGTTCTGGTCCTGGGATGGCTGGTGGCGGGGGGCTGTGGCGTGAAAGGTCCGCCGATCCCCTTGCGGCAACCGGCTCCCCTGCCGGCGGTGACGGATCTCACTTACCGCGTATCCGACCGGCAGGTCACCTTGACGTGGCGCCTGCCATCGCCTTTGGACCGTCAGTCGGCCAAGCGAGCGCGATTTATCATCCGTCGTTCCCGAACGGCGCTGGACCAACCGGCGTGCGAGAATTGCCCGCGAGTGGTTGAAACGGTTGGCCGCATGCCTTACGTAGAGACGACCGATATGACCTATACCGATAAACTGGTAATAGAAGCCGGGTATGGCTATGCGTTCACGGTGCATCTTCGGACGGGCAACCAGGTCGGACCAGACGGCGACCCCGTGCAATTTGACTACCCGTCGAACCCATTGGCCGTGCCGGTTGAGGAGCCATGAAACCGATTCCTTTTTACAAAATGAGCGGCAGTGGCAATGATTTCATCATCATCGACAACCGGACCGGTTTGGTCTCTGAAATACCGTTGACCCCACTGATCGTTGGCGCTTGCCGGCGCAAGCTTTCGGTGGGTGCCGACGGATTGATACTGATCGAGCCCTCGACATCCGTGGATTTCAAGTGGCGATTTTTCAACGCCGACGGCAGCGTGGCCGAAATGTGTGGCAATGGCGCCCGGTGTGCCGCGCGGTTTGCCTTTCTACACGGCATTGCCGGCCGGCAAATGGCCTTTCAAACCCTGGCTGGGGTCATCCATGCCGACGTGGGCGAGGGCACGGTCAAGATCCGCATGACCGATCCGGTGGAACTGAGAACCGAATTCGATCTGGACCTCGATGGAGACCCGGTGCGCGTGGGGTGTATCAACACCGGCGTGCCCCACGTGGTGATGATGGTCGCGGACGTCAATACCACAGACGTGGTCGGCATGGGGCGTCGCATCCGCAATCACCAGGATTTCGCGCCGGCGGGAACCAATGCCAATTTCGTTTCCATCGATGCGAGGAAGCGGATATCGATCCGTACCTATGAGCGCGGGGTGGAAGATGAAACCTTGGCCTGCGGAACGGGCAATGTGGCGGCGGCGTTGATCCTGGCCCATGATCGGGGCGTGCCATCGCCCGTTCATCTGTTGACCCGCAGCGGTAGTCAGTTGACCGTTCATTTCGATCGACAGGGAGATCAATTCCAAAACGTTTATCTGGAAGGCGATGCCCGGGTGATCTATCGCGGAGAACTGTGGGAGGAAGCATGGCGCAGCTGACCACCGATCACCGGGTTTATCTTTCGGTCGGCTCCAATTTAGGCGACAAATTGGACAATTGCCTGAAAGGCGTGGCGATGCTGACCGATTCCGAAGAAAGCACGCTGCTCCGGGTCTCGACTTTTTACCGGACATCGCCGGTGGACTACACGGACCAGGACTGGTTCGTCAATGCGGTGGTGGAAATACTCACCGGGTTGGATCCGGAGGCACTGCTCGACCGGCTGATTGATATTCAGCAGCACATGGGGCGAAAAACCGATGCCGTTCGTTTCGGGCCACGGGTGCTGGATCTGGATATCCTGCTCTATGACGATCGGGTGATTCAATCGCCGCGGCTGACCATCCCCCATCCGCGCATGCACAAAAGGGCCTTTGTCCTGCAACCTATCTGTGATATAGACCCAACGATCATTCACCCGGTGCTGGGAACCACCGTGGGCCGGTTGCTGGACGCCCTGGAGGACGACGGCCAGCAGGTTTTTGCGCTGACGGACCCACCCGCACGGTCGCGAGGCCAGTTGCCGTGAAACTGCTGCTGATTATCTTTATCGTCTACTTGGCCTATCGTGCCGGCAAGTCATGGATTAGACGCAATCTCGGTACCATCGGCCGAGGTCATGAGGTGCATCCCCCCATTGATGACGTAATGGTCAAGGACCCGGTCTGCGGGATCTATTTTCCTCGGCGTGAAGCTGTGGCGTTGAAACACAATGGGCAGGTTTATCTTTTCTGCTCAACGGATTGCCGTGACCGCTTTCTGGAAGAGCAACAATAACCCAATTGAATAATTGGCGATTGACTATTAGGCATTAGCAAAATAACTTCAAATCAATGCTGATTTAAATCGAAATTGATATTCTCCAACCCTAAAAGGACAGTACCATGAAATTTTTTATCGATACGGCGAACATAGATGAAATCAAAGAGGCACATGCCATGGGCATGGTCGACGGTGTGACGACCAATCCGTCATTGATTGCCAAGGAGGGGCGGGTCTTCGAAGACGTGATCAAAGAAATCTGCGATATCGTGGACGGTCCCATCAGCGCCGAAGTGATCAGCCTGGACGCCGACGGCATGGTCAAGGAGGCGCGCGAACTGGTCAAGATTCACAAGAACATCGTGATCAAGATCCCCATGACCGTGGAGGGGCTCAAGGCCACCCGGCGGCTCACCGATGAGAAGATCAAAACCAACGTTACCCTGGTCTTTTCTCCCCTGCAGGCCCTCATGGCCGCCAAAGCCGGCGCGACCTATGTGAGCCCGTTTGTCGGTCGCCTGGATGACATTTCCCATGATGGCATGCAGCTAGTCGAACAGATCGTTGAGATTTATGCCAATTACGCTTATGATACGGAAATCATCGTGGCTTCGGTGCGCAATCCGCTGCACGTCCTCGATTCCGCCCTGGCTGGCGCGGACATCGCCACGATTCCCTTTAACGTGATTAGTAAACTGGCCGCCCATCCGTTGACGGACAAGGGGCTCAAGGCCTTTTTAGCCGACTGGGAAAATGCCAAAAAATAGTGTCTGCGCGATCTGATTCGGGCGGGCATAGCGATCGACCCGTTAGGTATAGAAGATGAAAAATGAGCATACCCATTCATTTCTGACCCATCCCAATACGCTGACGCTGTTTCGCATCATTTCGGCACCGGTGATCGTGATCTTGTTGATGGTGCCCAATCGTTTTACCGCGTTATTGGCCGGCTTGATCTTCAGTGCCGCCGCCATCACCGATTATTTCGATGGGTACCTGGCGCGGCGCTACGGGTTGGTCTCCAATCTGGGCAAGGTGATGGATCCGGTGGCGGACAAGTTGCTGGTTTCCAGTGCGCTGATCATGCTTAGCGCCTTGGGATGGATGCCGGCGTGGATGGCCTGCATCATCATCGGTCGCGAACTGGCCGTGACCGGCCTGCGAAATATCATTGCCCAGAACCGTCTGGACGTGTCGGCATCTAGCCTGGGAAAGTACAAAACCGGGTTCCAAATCGCGGCGATCATCCCACTGATCGTTCACTATCCGGTATGGGGGCTCGATTTCCATGCTATCGGCATGGTTTTCCTCTGGGGAGCCTTGGCGTTTACCCTGTGGTCCGGGACCGACTACTTCCTGAGATTCAGAAAATTACTCAAGGGGTGAAATTTTCGGTTGACATTCGGACCGATAAAACATATAAATGCGTTTCCAACTGAGCGGGAATAACTCAGTGGTAGAGTGCGACCTTGCCAAGGTCGAAGTCGCGGGTTCAAATCCCGTTTCCCGCTCCATTTTTTTTTAAAAAGGGCGGCATAGCCAAGTGGTAAGGCAGAGGTCTGCAAAACCTCCATTCACCAGTTCGAATCTGGTTGCCGCCTCCACAATTAAGCCTAAAAGACATAACGATTTATAAAGAAAAGGGAGCTTTTGAGCTCCCTTTCTACTTTTTTGACCTCTCACATTAAAACATCATTCAGAGTACAGAATTACTCAAAAAGGTCGCTTTTCGCCGGTGACGTCCCATCAATTTGGATTATCCACTTCTCACCAGTAATTCTCGCTGAAAAGGCAATTCCCTCAACCGGACCCCAGTGGCCTTGAATATCGCATTGGCCACGGCAGGGGCGACAGATGGGAAAACAGGCTCACCAATTCCTCCCGCTTTGAGGTTGTTTTTCGTAATATGCACTTCGATTTCAGGAACTTCTGACATGGTCAAAACGGGATAGGCGTCATAGTTGGAAGTCTTTACACCGCCGTTCGAAAAACGGACCTTTTCATAAAACGCCGTACTCAATCCCATGATCACACCGCTTTCGGCCTGAGCCCGGATCGCATCCGGGTACACGGCCGTGCCGCAGTCCAGGGCACAGACCACTTTGTGCACGGTAATGCGCCCCTTCTTATCGACCGACACCTCTGCCAGGTGAGCGGCAGATGATTCAAAGCATGACGTTACGGCGACCCCTCTTGCTCTGCTCTCGGGAAGGGGACGGTTCCATCCTCCCTTCTCGGCCACAAGTGACAGCACATTATAGGGCCTGGAGCCTTTTTTCATGTGATCCAGACGGAATTTCACCGGATCCTTTCCGGCGGCATGAGCCAGTTCATCCATAAACGATTCCACGGCAAACGCATTCACCGAGTATCCCACCGAGCGCCACCACCCCACTGTGATGGGAAGGTTCACCATCACGTAGTTCACATCAAGGTTGGACAGGGCATAGGGCATATCCCGGAGGCCATGAACCGCATCCGGATCGATGCCGTTCTGCACGGCATGGGGCATCAGCCGGCTCATGACCGATGGGGCAGCCACCTTGTGAGACCAGGCGGTCAATCGTCCCTCTTTATCCAATCCGGCCTCTATTCTGCATTGGCTGGCCGGACGAAACCGGTCGTTGGCAAAATCGTCCTCACGGGTCCAGATCACCTTGACCGGGCGGTTCAGTTTCTTGGAAAGCAATACCGAATCCACAACAGAATCCTGTTCCCCGCGCAGGCCGAAACCTCCGCCGGCAGGCAACGTCATGACTTCCACCTTTTCGAGCGGTAGTCCCGTCAACCGGGATGCCGTCGTCTGGGTTTCAGTCTGGCCCTGGGTGGGCATCCATATTCGGCAGCGCGTTTTTTCCACGTGGGCAGTGCAGTTGATGGGCTCCACCTGGGCGTGGGAAAGGTATGGGAGCTTGTACATGCCCGCTATGGTTTTATCGGCCTTGGCTAATGCCTTGTCCGTGTCGCCGCGCCTTTCAGCCACTGCCCCCGGTTTTTCAAGATGGGCCTTAAACGTCGCGTCTATGGCGTCGTCATTAAGGTCGGGGTGGGAGCCGTCGGACCACTTGACGTCGAGCGCATCCCGTCCCCGCATGGCGGCATATGTCGTTTCCCCGCATACGGCAACCCTGCCCTCCAATGGAACCACGCTAGCGACCCCTTTTACTGCCAGGGCCGCCTTCTCATTATAGGATTGAAGCGATGCGCCGTATCGTGGCGGCCGGGCGACCAAGGCAATGCACATGCCGGGTATGGTGAAATCCATGCCAAAAATGGTTTTACCCATGACTTTGTCCGGAATATCCAGCCGTTTCCTTTGGGTACCGATAATGTGGTAATCCTGGGGGACTTTCAGGGGGGGATTCTCAGGGACCGGACGTTTTCCGGCAGCCTGGGCCAGCTGCCCGTAGGTCAGGCTGCGTCCGTCCGGATGAATGATGCCCCCATCCCTGGCGATACATTGGTTCGTATCGGTCCCCCATTTTTCTGCCGCCGTATCGATCAGCATCTGCCGGGCGGCGGCGCCGACGTTGCGGAGCAGATCCCATCGATGGCGGATACTGCTGCTGCCGCCGGTCGCTTGGACATGCCAGACAGGACTCTTGAAGGGCTCCGCGGCAAGCGCCATCTTTACCTGCACCGTTTTCCAGGCCGCATCCAATTCATCGGCGATAATCATGGGAATACCGGTGTGGGTGCCCTGGCCGAGATTGGTCTGACCCACCCAGACGGTGACCGTTTCATCGGTGGCGATTTCCAAAAATGCATGGGGCTTAAACGGATGGTTGGACGCACCCCTTGCCGGAGAGGCATTGAACAGGATGATGGCATTCGAAAAAGCGGTCGCGGCAATCACCAAACTGCTTTGCCGTAAAAAAAATCTTCTCGTCATATCGGTTTGCATGGATTACCCTCTCTGTTTGGCGGTCAATTGGGCAGCCAGCGTGATCGCCTGTTTTATCCGGGGATGGGAGCCACAGCGGCAGATGACATTGTCCATCACTGAGTTGATCTGTTCCTCGGTCGGATTTGGCTGACGGGAGAGGAAATCAACCGTTTGCAGCATGATGCCGGGCTGACAGTATCCGCACTGGGGTACTTGTTTTTCGATCCAGGCAACCGTCACCGGATGATCGTCAGGCAGACCTTCGATGGTCGTGATCTCACTTTCCTGGGCTTCTTCCACACGGACCACACAGGAACGCCGGGCCTCGCCGTTAACGAGGACGGTGCACATGCCGCATTCGGCAATACCGCAGGTGTATTTGACGCTCGTAATCCCCAGATTGTCTCGTAGCACCCACAACAACGGTGTGTCCGGGTCTACATCAACCTGCCTTTTCATACCGTTCACCGTTAATGTAAACATATGCCCTCCTTGGTTGGGTCACTTAAATCGCGTCGCCAGCCCTTTGATGGGCTCGCATGCATAAATGAGTCGCTCAATCAGAAAATTGGTGTGGCCATTTGCAAATTTTTGCGCCAGTGTTAAAATGCAGTCAATTATTGATCTATGTCAACACCCAAACAAATCATGTCAACGCATAAAATTACCAAAATATATCTCTAAAAGTCGGAGGCCGTGTGCAGCTAACGTTGAAAACAGATTACATCATCAGCAATTTTCAAATCGGTTGCAGATATATGATTGCGAAAAAGTTAATATTTACAGTGTTTTTAGTTTTATTGGTTAGTCCGTTGCCTTCTCATGCCCAACTGGCCCTGCGTATTGCATTCCCCAGCTTTCCTCCCTTTCACTGGATCGATGAGCATGGCATAAAAAAAGGTTTCTTCTACGAAATCATGCATGAAGCCTTGGACAAAAGAATGGGGATCGCGACGGTTTGGACCGTGTATCCTTGGCCGCGTTGCCAGGATAACCTCAAAGCGGGAAAAGATGACGCAGTGATCACCGTTCCTACGGTGGAACGTAGCGATTATACGCTGACGCATAAGCGACCATTTTATCAGAAACCACTCAATGTGTTCACTTCCGTCGACCATCCACGACTTATCGAAATAAAAAACATTTCTACCATTGCGGATATTAAAAAAAAGGGCTTTTCAACAATTACGTATATAGGAAACGGCTGGCATAAGGAACATGTGCAGCCTCTGGGAATTAAAACCTATGAATCCCCGTTTCTAAAAAATATATGGAAAATGCTGGCCGTGCATAGAGGGGATATTGTCATCGAATGGCCGTCTGGAGCTTGGCCGGATATTTTGAAGTTAGGCCTAAAGGATCGAATTTTAGATACCGGCACAACGGTGGCAAGCATGCCTTTCCATCTGCTGATTCGAAAACGCTCCCCTTATGTTACCATCCTTGACGAATTTGACGTTACAATTTCCAAAATGTACGCTGACGGAACGATACAGTTAATATTAGAGCGATATGATCACTGAACGAAAAGCGGCCGAACAGGAGAAAAAAAGGCTGGAAGCCCAACTACTTCAATCCCAGAAGATGGAAGCCATCGGTAATTTAGCCGGAGGCATTGCCCATGATTTTAATAATATTTTAGCTGGCGTTATTGGTTTCACAGAATTGTTACAGGCGAATTTGAAAAGAGGCACCAAAGCCTTTAATTATTCGGAACAAGTTAAAAAGGCAGGGTTGCGCGCATCAGAACTTGTACTTCAAATTCTTACCTTCAGCAGACAAACTAAAACAAAAATAAAGCCTGTCAATATAGGGATTATTGCTAATGAAGTGATTAAATTAATACGCTCAACATTACCCACAACCATTGAGATCCATCATGACATTTCTGATAATTTGATTGTTAGTGGTAATCCCGCCCAAATCCATCAGATGACAATGTTCATGAACGGGGTATTGATGCATTGTTAATGAAACCCATTGTATTGAAGGATATGGCTGCAACCATAAAAGATGTGCTGAAAATAGGATGATCAGCAAAATTTTATTCCTTGCTTTCAAAACCAACGGTGAGATCAGGTTCTCACCCATACCAATGGGGTGTAAAACTTTTTCAATTGTATCAATGCCCTGATTCGATGGCGGTGAAGATCACGCTTTACACTATTCGAGCCACCAACCAACCCTTTCGGGTGATACTGAAAACGACACCACAAAACATGAGCAACACCATGAAAACCAGATGGGATATATCGATGAACATCGTAAAGTTGGGTGAGAAAACGATGTCCGGCATATTCTTCAATACCCTGAAAATGCCGGTTACGATGATCGCCGCGATCAGCAAAATCCTGACATAGGCGGCTTTGGTCAAGACATAGGATCTGCGCATCAATGCAAAGTAGACGACAATCATGTAGCTGATAAGAATAAAAAGAATAATCGCGCCAATGTAGTGGAGATAGTGGGTAACATAGAACTCAGCGGTCCAGCCCAGCCCTGGAATGTCAGAAATGTAATAACGCTTGAAAATAGGCATCTGGCCAAATCCGGTCAAGCCCATCATGAAAAGCAGAAAAAGATAAATCGGTTTGACGATTTTTTGTTCGGCGATTTTTTGCGGTGTCTCAAGCGACGTCATTTGGATCCTCCGGGCGTTTGCTCAAGTTATGGGTGGCTTTGTAAACACGGCTCACGGCGGCTGCAAGACCGGCAAACGGCGCCATCAGCATGGCTTTGGCCAAATTGTCGGCGTGGGCCATTTGATCCTCCACGGGATCGAAGTGGGGCGTGCCTGGCCCTTTGGCGATGGCTTGATTCAGGGTGTCGAACGGTACCGGTGACAAATAGATGGTGTTGGTCCCACCGTTTTCCTTTTCGCCGTAAATATAAACGCCTTCCTCTCTGGCGATACGATGGGCCTCCTGGAGAATTTCTGATCGTGGGCCGATCGTCTGCACATCTTCCGGGCACTGTTCGATACAGGCCGGCAGTTCTCCTTCGGCAATCCGGTTGTAGCAGCGATCACACTTGTACATGACGCCATTACCGGCAAAACTGGGCAATATATCCAGATACAACCCCACACCGGTTTGTCGCTGAGGAATATCCCAGGGGCATACCACCTGGCATTTACGTCCACCCAGGCAGATATCCGAGTGGATGACGGTAATTCCGTTTTTCAGTTTGCGGGCCGCGCCCCAGGGACAAAGATCGGCACAGGGCGGATTCTGGCAGTGCATGCAGCGACGGGGAAAGGAGATGTCCTGCTCTTCACCATCGATGGTAACCGTGGCCCACTGGATGAAGAGCCAATTGTAGGGGGTGAGGCGGTCGCGCACATCCCGTTTGTCTTCTTCCGACCAATCGGCCACTTTTACCCGGATAGGATACATCTTGGGAAATGGTTTCAGAGGCTCGGGGTATTTAAAATCGTTGACCTCTCGGCACGCGTCGACGCACGCCTCACAGCCTACACATTTACGGATGTCGATCAGCGTGGCCAATTCTTCATCATTTTTGGGCTTGGCGCTTGCCGGCAAAGGGACTTGGCTGGCGCATGCGGCGCCGGCGCTCGCAAGGCCGGTCTTCAGAAATGATCGTCGCGACAAAAGCGGCATCGGTGAAACCTCCTATTTTTTTGTTCAATACGGTTGAACCGAAAAAATGAAATTGGTTACATGATCGAACATTTCACCATCGATAAACACTGGCCTTTTTGCCGATGATTTCCAATTCATAAAAATCACTGCAAGCACAATTGGCAACGCCATAACAAACATGCAACGGCAATAAATGCTCTTCCCTGGGATGGCAAAATCTGGCTGAAGGGGCGTTTTCCCAGTTGATCAGTCGACGGGTTCTTTCACGCTCTTCGATTTTTGGATCTGAGCAGGTCTCATTCAACCAGTGGTTAAATTCCTCGTTCATCATTTCTATCTCGGCGGTTCGAGGCGCAAAAAAGGCATTCATGTTGTGAAACGAGAATCCAGAGCCGATTACAAGCAAATTGTAATATTCCAAGGCTGATAACGCCTGGCCAATGTTGATGTGCGTTTCCGGATCCAAGCCCTTTACCAACGATACTTGAATGCAAGGCACGTCAGCCTCTGGATACATGATTTTAAGTGGCACAAACAAGCCGTGATCGAACCCGCGCTTGTCATCAAGTGAGGATTGGATGCCCTTTTTTGTCAGCACAGAGAAAACCGCTTGGGCAAGATCGGGTTCCCCGGGTGCGGGATACTGGATCGCATAAGCCGCTTCTGGAAACCCATAGTAATCGTAGAGCAGGGGAGGATTGGGGGCCTTGGTAATAGTCGGCATCGTCTCCTCCCAGTGAGCGCTGATGAGAAGAATGGCAGACGGCTTTGAAATCCTATCGGCTATCTTTTTCAAATTGTCGAGCATTTCTTTATGCCCATCATCTCCCAACAAGGGCATCGGCCCGGCACCATGTGAAATGTATAAAACCGTGGGGCGAGATTTATTGTTCATTTTATTGCTCACGTTTTTGTATGGTTAATCGTTAATGTTCACCGATCGTGTGGTTTGTCGAGCAAGATCGGCGGCCATCTTGCGCAAATCATCAACATTTTCGAGACCGTCGAGAAAGCGTTGTGGAATACCCGACAGTCCCACTTGGGCTCCGGTCAACGCTCCGGTCAAAATGGCCCGTACCTGATTCTGCCCCCCCCCATTGATGGCATGCAGCACAGCAGATTCAAAATCATTGTGAAAACGCGCCGATAAATAGTATGCCGCCGGCAGCATGTGATAGATCGCGCACGGCATGCCGTACACAATGGATACTTTCCAGGCCGGTTCAATCTGAATATCCGGTTCGACGGCCGCACGGGCCATATAGGATGGCGAAAGCAATGCATCCGGAGAAGCGAAACGACCGGCTCGGGGAGGATCGGGATCGCCGGGACGCGGCGGTTTCAAATCATCCCGGGTCACGGCGTGGAAAGGCAAGGCGCCGCTTTTGACCAACCCCATCAGTTTCCCGGAAATATCCGCGTCAAGAGAATGGCCTTGAACCAGAAGGCCCAGCACCGCACCAAATGCAACCGTCATGGATACTACCGTATCATCCGCCTGGGTCAACAGGGTGTTGGCCGTTATCGCAGCGGCGAGCTGGCTGGGCTGCAGCGCATAGCGAACCGCAATGGCGAGGGTGCGCTCGATGGCCTCGGTTGTGTCGGCATGGCCGGCCGTTTGCCCCCAGTCAAGGCCTTGCTGAACTCTGCGCCGCCAGGCCTCCCTGATCGATTGGCTGGTGTATCGCCCCGGTCCGCTTACCGGTGTGCCATCCAGAAGAGGAAAGAGTTCCCGGTCCATGCGGCGGCAAAAATCCGCTTCATCGTACTCACCACGCTCGATCAATGAGCGGACCATGAGCGTAAGGATAAATCCGGACTGTGAGAGTTGCCCGGCTTTCATGCCGTCGTGATAACGGCCCGGTTTGGGATCGGTATACCCGTCAATCCAATCGCCATAATCACGGCGGAGTTCTTTCAGACTGTAATACCAATGCGGCCCCAATCCCAGGGCATCCCCTATCCAGGCGCCCAATAGGGCGCCTGCCACTCGATCTTGAATCATACTAACATTCGTTGGCATCGTTTACCTCCCAAAATAGAAAAGGCAGAGCCTCGTTAGAGGCCCTGCCGTGTACCGCTGTGGTAGCGGATCTCAATATTGTTGCCATTTTTCGAAGCTCTGCCGATTGTCATACCCTTCCATTAACCTGCCACATCGATTCCCGGATCACATCCCAGATGCGGGTCTTTGTTTTCACACTCGAAGTTTTTTTCGCGGGTATCGACGTGACCTTCACTATCCTCTTTCCAGTAATCCTGAGTTCTGTTATCGGCCATATTATCACCTCATTGGTTGATTGTTTTATTCGTTGGTTAGATTACCTGCTTCCTGAAAACTAATTTAAAGCATCGATGGAAAAAGGCAATGTGAGCAGATTGGCTGTCTGGTGATAGGTAAATACTACCAATGAAATAAGAGGCGTTGGCTAACCGCCACGTATTTCCCGTCATTTCCAAGCCTAAGTTACAGAATCATTCAATGTGCAGCTTCAGACCTAATCTTTCTCCAACGCCTCGCGCACTTTCGCCTCAAGCTGTCTTTTCGAGAATGGTTTTTGGATGAAATTCACACCTTCATCCAATACCCCGTGATGGGCGATGACATTGGCGGTGTAGCCGGACATGAACAGACGTTTAACATTGGGGTGGACGGCCAGAATGTTTTTGGCAAGGTCCCGGCCGTTCATTTCTGGCATGACCACATCGGTGATGAGTAAATGAATTTCTATTTTATGCTTCCTGGCGAACGCGATGGCCTCGCCCGGTGTGTTCACCGCGATGACCGTGTACCCCAGTCCTTCGAGCATTATTTGCGTTATTTCAAGAATTGCCGGTTCGTCCTCAACCAGCAGGATCGTTTCGTGACCCGATGTGGCCGTGTGGGCCTTTTCCTTTTCCGCTAATGATTCCTTTTGAGGTCGGTGCCGGGGGAGGTAGATTTTAAAGGTTGTTCCATGGGACGGTTCGCTGTAGACATTGATGAATCCATTGTTCTGCTTGACAATCCCATATGATGTCGCTAACCCCAGGCCGGTACCCTTGCCCGATTCCTTGGTCGTGAAGAAAGGTTCGAAGATCTTTTCCAACGTCTCGCCGTTCATGCCGCAGCCGTTGTCGCTAACCGCAAAAGACGTATATTCACCCGCTTTGAATCCGGGGTTATCCTTGCAGTAGGCTTCGTCGAAATCGGCGTTACCGGTTTCGATGGTCACTTTACCCACGTCCGCGATGGCATCCCGGGCGTTGACGCACAGGTTGACCAGGATCTGGTCGATCTGACCGGGATCGATCATCACCGGCCAAACGGTTTTGCCGGGCAACCAGGCCAGATCGATATCCTCTCCGATGAGGCGCTTGAGCATGTTGATCATGCCGCCGATGGTCTTGTTGATATCCAGCCGTTTGGGAGCGATGGTCTGCTTGCGGGCAAACGCCAGCATTTGACGGGTGATGTCGGCCGAGCGCTGAGCGGCTTTTATAATTTCCTGCAACGCAGAATGCATTGGCTGATCGGGCGATGTCTGATGTAACGCCAGTTCGCCATATCCGAGAATCACGCTAAGCATGTTGTTAAAATCGTGCGCCACGCCACCGGCCAGCCGACCGACAGATTCCATTTTCTGGGCTTGGCGTAGCTGGGATTCCAGATTGACCCGCTCGGTAATGTCGGTGATTGTACCGACAATATACGGGTTGCCCTTTTCATCCGCATACAATGTTTTTCTGGTGATTATCGTGTACGTCTCGCCGTGGGCGTCGGTGAACTTCTCCTCATTGACGTTTTCCTCGCCAGTGGTGAAAACCAGTTCATCTTTGGCCCAGAATACGTCCGCTTCTTCTTTGGGGAAAAAGTCGTAGTCCGATTTGCCGAGCAATTCTTTCCTGGAACATCCCATGAACTCACAAAGCGCATCGTTCAACAGCACCCAGTGATGATCCCGATCCTTTACAAAAACCGGGTCACCGATGGCGTTGATGATCTTGTCCAGCCAATTGTGGGATTCGGTCAGCGCATCCCTGGTGGCGCTCAACTCTTCCAGCTTTTCCTCAAGACTGGCATAGAGTTTGGCATTTTCAATGGAAATCGCGGCCTGCGACAACAGCGCGTTAAGCAGTTGAAGCCGATCCGTGGAAAAAATGTTGGTGGCCAGATCGTTTTCCAGGTACAACACGCCGACGAGTTTGGTCTGGTAAACGATGGGCAGCCCCAAAATGGACTTGGTCTGATGACTGCGAATGTAGGCGTCTTGTGAAAATTGTGGATCGTTATGGGCATTTCCGAGTACAATCGCGCTTTTTGTGTCCACCACGGTGCAGATCACCGAATGGGGGACTTCATCACTTTTCGCCAGGGGAAGGGCCTCCATGGTTTCAACCCGTTTCCCGCCCACTCTGCGCCTGGCCTGGATGGTCATCCGGCCGTCATGATCGATGATCAGCACGCCTTTTTGCGCCCCGGCATTCTCCATGACGATTTGCATGAGTTTATCCAGCAAGCGGTCCAGATGGATCTCCCGCGAGAGCATGTGAGATGCCTTGATGATCGTCGTCGTATCCACCTGGCCCGGGCTTGCCGTGGGCACCGGAGAGAACTCGGGCAGTTCCTCTTGCTTCAGGACATTCAAGGCCTCCAAGGCCGTCAGCGCAGCGGTAAAGGCCCGATCACGGTCGCCCTGGGCGGCATGGGCCAGGATCTGATATTTTCTGGCCTTGGCCTGCATTTGGGCGGTCTCGGCATGTTTGGCCAATTCCTCGGCCAACATGTGAACGCGGGGAAAATTGCAGATCAGATATTCCGACGCGATGGTTTCTAAAAACAGGTTGCCGCTCTGCTCGTGGCAACGCGCCCATCGCTCCCGGGGAAGCAGGCCCAGCCCCATATTGAGATACCAAACAGCGGCCGCATAGGCGCCGGTGTGTCGAGCCCTTTTCCCGGCGACCCGGTTCAGTTCGGCCAAATGCAACCGATCTTCCTCGGCGTCGATATACCGGAATCCTTCATTGAGGTGGTCGACCACGGCAAATAGATGCTTTTTCAAATCGGCCTCGCAGAGGCGTGAAAGGTACAGCCGGCCCACGCGCAGGTGGGTCATCCGTTTTGCTGGCGCTGGTAGCAGTGAATAAGCGGCCTGCCGTACCCGGCCATGGGAGAAGGAAAACCGCGTCGGACCGAGAAACAGCGCGTCGTCGACAACGGCGTTTGCTTGCGCAGTCATCCCGTCCATCGAGACGATCAGATGTTCTTCCTGGGCGATCTTTAGATGCTGTCGTACCTCATCTGGCGCCCGATCCATCATTGCGGCCAGAATCTCGCAGGAGAACGCATTGCCCACACAGGCGGCTGTCATCAGTACGTCCTGTATGGGCCCGGATAGTTTTTTCACCCTCCGGGTAACCGAGGAAATCACATCATCCACGATGGCCAATTCACGGATAACGGCTTCATCCCAGCACCACCGCCGGGTATCCAAATCGAACCACAACGTGCCTTCATCATACAGGGATTGAATGAATTCAATGGCCAGCAGCGGGTTGCCGCCCGTTTTGTCGAAAACGATCCCGGCCAAGGTGGCGGTATCCGTATCCGATCGTCGCACCATATCCTCGATCAGCTGCCGAAGACGGTCCGGATCCAAATTTTTCAGATCAATCCGTTGTATCGTCTTCTCACGGAGCAGTCGTTCAATGCCGACGGCATTCAGCGAATCAAGGTCATCAAGCTGTTCATTGTCGCATACCCCAATGATTAGCAGGGCTTGGCGGCCCTTTTCCATTGCCAAGCGTCTTAAAACCGCCATGGAGGCGGAATCGGCCCACTGGAGATTGTCGAGGACGATAACAAGGGGGCCGCATTCCCGGGCCAGTAGGCGCAGGACATTGCAGACGGTGCGATTGATCGGTTGGTGGGGCGAGACCGGGGAAGATTGATCGTCTTCATGAAGCGATCCGGCGAGCAGCGTCTGCAGGCCGGGCAAAACCGTTTTCAGCATGCCCTGCGATGATTCCGTTTCCCGTGACAGGTGTGACCGCAACAACGACAGTCGGTGGGGTGTATAGCCGCCTACCATGCCGGACAATACGGAAAAGGCCTGGTTGAAGCCGTTGTAAGGCACATTGCGTCGATATTGGTCATAATTCCCGGCGACAACCATTCCGCCGCTTTTCATCACACGCGGTTTCAGTTCGTTCACCAACAGGGTTTTTCCGGACCCCGCCGGACCGGAGACCATTACAAACTCACCGCTTCCGGCAGCCGTCCGGTCGAAGGCCTGCTCCAGCTGGGCGACGGCCTTCTCTCGGCCGTACAACCGTTGAGGGATAATCAGTCTGGCCGACACATCATCCCTCCCCAGGGCAAAGGACTCGATTCGGCCTTTTTCCCGGAGATCCAGCAGACACCGTTCCAGGTCCCGGGCAGCCCCGAAGGCGGATTGATATCGTTCTTCGGTGCTCTTGCATAAAAGCTTCATGACGATATCGGAGAGCCCTGCGGGCACATCGGGGTTGCGTTGGCAGAGGGCCTGAGGCTGCTTGGCGATGTGCGCGTGGACCTGTTCGGCCATGCTGGTACCGTTAAACGGCAACCGGCCACAAAGCATTTCGTACAGAACGACTCCCAACGAATACAGGTCGGTCCGATAATCCACGACTCTGTTGATGCGGCCCGTCTGTTCTGGAGATATGTACGCCAGATTCCCTTCGAGTCGATCGGGACGATCGGTCGCATGGGACAGGGTGCAATGCATGGCAATGGTAAAATCAATAAGCACGGGTCGACGGTCAGGACCAATCATGACATGGTCGCTATTGAGGTTCTTATGGATGACGTTCGCACCGTGCACGATGGCCAGGATCTCAGCGATCGTCGCACCGATCGACACCAACTCGATCAGGGCCGGTTTCGCGGCGGCGATATAGTCCCTGAGGGAGACCCCATCAATGTAGTCCAGGTAGAGGACGGGTTTGCCGTCAACGCGGCCCGTCTCCAGGGCCTTACGAATTCCTGGGTGATCAAATTTTTGCGTGATTTTTAGCTCGTTGGCGAAAAGGGCCGCCTGCCTGGACAGGGGCGAGGCGCTCCGCGCCAGCTTGATGAGTATCACGGTGGCATTGTCGCGGTCATCATACCGAAAAAGCCGGTTGTGGTGTCCTTCATGGATCAGCTGGCGCTGGCTTTCCTGGATGCCCTCAATCATAAAGAAATCTCCCGTGCCGGGTGTCATCCACCGGCCCGACCGTTCACACCCGTGGCAGTTTCATCCCAGCACCAAAATTTGACGGGTGAGACTGCCTGGTGTTACCATCGCATCTGCTTGAGGCCTCAGCCTGAAAAGAAGTCATCGAGGTGCATCACCTTTTCGGTACATGCCCGTTCACACCGTCTACACGACACGCCGGCACAGTGAGCCGGATCCAGCGTGATCACCGGCGGATTCCTGTCGTTTTTCACCGTAAGGGCGGATTGGGGACACACGCTGACACAGACGCGGCATGCCGTGCAGCCGGGAACGGGCCGGCATGCCACCCGGCCGATATTTTTGATTAGCCGCAATCCCAACCTGCCCGGTACATCAATATCCGGTTGGTTTGCCCGGCGGATGCGGGGGGGCGCAACCGGGTCGGGAAGATCTTCCATTCCGTATCGAGCCAGCATGGATCGGTAGCTGTTCATGGGCATGCCTTCGGCCCAGAACGCCAGTTCCAACAGATAAATTTTTTTGAATATCTCCGATGATGCCAATTTGCAATGATCCCGGCGCAGCCGCCGGGCCATCGCCTGCATTTCTGAGAGCCGGTCCATGTCCACAACCAGGTCACGGGCCATTTTTAGCGAGGTGTTGCCCAGCTGAATGACCGACGTCGCGCGGGAAGGGAACAATCCCACCCCCTGGGCGCTGACCGGGGCCACATAGGTCCCGGTCGCCCCGGCCATATAGACCGTTTGCACGTCCCCATAACCGATCCCGGCTTCGTGGCAGAGGGTGATATGGCCGGCCCTAACGGCGCCGATGGCCTTGCCGGCTTCTATAAGATCCGACTCATCGAAGTGGATTTCGTGGCCCAGGTGCAGCAAACCGTCTGGCGTGAGGATTTGCGGCAAGCGGACGTGGCCCGCCTGCATCGCTTCGTAAAGAACAGCCACCACGCCGGCACCCGTGATCCCCCGAATCGGTTCCCCGGCCGCGATCGCGGGAGATGGTCTTTCCAGATCGACCTGAGGGCCTTGTGCTGGCAACATGTCTTTGTCGAGTACCGTCGTGCGGTGGCAGGTCCGAGACAACGGCTGTACATCCGTTATGGCACCGGGGCTCGCGAGCATGCCGCAGGAAATATGCTGCCCTTCGAGGGCAGGGCCGGCCGCTGCCGAGGCGGTGATGATCCGGCCCTCATGGCACAGCGCCATTTCCACGTTGGTACCGTAATCGCTGATCAGGGTCGGCCCATGCGTCTGGCGGGCGCTGCTTTGCAATATCATGGCAAGCGCATCGGCCCCGACGGTATCACCGATGGCGGGAGGAATGACCACTTCACAGGTGGCTGGCAATTCCAGTCCCGCCAGCTCCCCTGCGGGAAGGATGACACCATTGCGGTCGGGTGCCCTGACACCCAAGGCCGCCAGTTTCCGCCTGCCAGAATAAGCCAAGTCGATTACGTCGAGGCCCTGGAACAGGGACAACTGGACGGGATTGCCGCACACGGCCAAGCGCCTCGTTTGTTGAACCGGTATTCCGAGACCCCGGGCAATCTTGTTGGCCGCAGACCGCAGAATCCGGGTGGCAACCGGGGCGCCAAACGCGAGGGCGAAGTGAAGATGATCCATCACATTGGCGCCTGGCAGGGGGTGGGCTAACGATATACAGGTGGACTGTATGGCCCCGGAATCAAGATCCACAGCCTGGCCGCGAATACCGCTTGTCCCAAAATCCATGGCCACCCCAAGCTGCGGCATACTCCCTCCGGCGCTTGTCTATAGCCCGTAAGACTCCCTTCTAAACCCCTTTATATTGGCATACTTGGCCAGGCACAGATCGATGAAGTCGCCTTCATCGTCAGGCAGGTTGTCCAATTCGGCCATAAAGTGCGTCAGCGCATCGTGCTCATACGTCGTCAGTTGTAGTCGTGTATCCTTTAAAATCAGTTCGCCACATGTCAGCGCGGCAGCCCGGGCTCGGGCGTAGAAGCTTTGATGGTTCTCCGTTACCGCTTTGCCGATTTTCCAGGCAATATCCGGGCAAAGAATATAGCTTTGCGGGTCCCGGTAGCGGTCGGAATTGACCATGCATTCCTGGAATTGATGCGCGTATCCCATGCCAATGGCCGTGTTCATCAGCGCGGCATCGTAGCCTAACAACTCGGAGAAAACGGCGGCGGTGGTGCCGCCGAACATGGCATGATATTCCACCGCTTCATTGGACCACAGATCGCAGACCGCCGCGATGACATTGCCGCAGAAACCGGAATGGGCGCAGGCGCTGCTTTTGCCTTCACAAGAAATGGGGACGCCGGTTATGGCCTTGATCATCGGATTCTCGTAAGCGCAGTTCTTGCCGGGACCCATCGCGCCACACTCATAGGCCACCAGGGTGTTGCCGACACTGATGGCCCGGGCAAGCGCCGCCAGGGTATGCGGTATCTCCTTGCCCTGGTAGCCGCCAGCCAAGAACATGGCCGTGTTGGCATGGGCGCAGCCGGTATCGCCACTGGGGCAACAGTCATGTCGACGGGCAATGGCCACGATATGCGGCCACAGCCACTGCATATCCCTGCCGCCGAGCACGGCCTGGCCGAACAACATTCCGGTTACATCGCTGCGGATAATGGCATGATCGAAAATTTCCTTGCCGCCGATGGATTCGATCGCCACCATATCCACGTGCCGGGCACAGGCCCTGAAGGCGTCCAGAACTTTTTCGGTGCGATCCGAATCACGCATATGGACCATATCCGGCCTGCGGATATCGGCAATGGTGAACCGGCAGGCCGAATCGATGCCGTACCGCTGCCTGTATTTTTCCATCAGTGAAATGATCTGGACCGCCACCTGTTCTCCCCATTCCGGCTGGAGGGTCATCTGGGCCACATGTTCGATTTCCAGGCAAATCTGGGGATGGCCGATCGATACGCATCGTTCCAGCGCATCACCATAGCCGCGCTCGAATTCACGCAGAAGCGTTTTCAGGGTGACCTCACTGCCGGAACGGGGATGCACGACAATTTCCGGGACAACCGATCCGTCGCCGATCCGCAGCCCGTTTTTGGTGGTCACCGGATACAGACAGGAACCAAATATCATGTCCTGCGCTTCGGCATAGGCCATGGTCTGAGTTAGTTTCATGTTGTTCCTCTGCTGCGCCGTGGAGCCAATCCGTTATTCGGGCAGTTACGGTCGGTTTGACGATATCCATTACCGGATCGCGAATTCACCCATTCCACTTTTTCCGGATTTGGCGCCACGTATTGCCTTTTAACGCGTCTTCCGCCATGCCGACGGCCCACGATGCATCCTTGCCCCAGATTCCCAATTCGAACCCTGAAACAAAATCTTCGCTTACCGCTCCGCCGCCACAGACAAAGGGAATCTTTAGATTCAACCGGCTCAATTTTTCGGCGATCCGGGGAAAAGCGGACATCGTCGTGGTCATCAAGGCGGTGCCGCCGAGCATGATCGGCCGGTATTCGCGACAGGCTCGAACGACCTGATCCACAGGAACGTCGACCCCCAGGTTAATCACTTCATAACCCGCGGCGCCAAGCAAGGCATTGACAATAATCTGGCCGATATCATGAATATCCCCTTCGGCCGTGTGGGTAATGACCTTTCCTTTGCGCTGCATGGGGCGGCCCAATTTTTTTTCGCAGACGGCGATACCGGCAAGCATGGCGTCTGAAGATAGGACAACCTGGGGAAGAAAGTAGATCCCTTCGCGCCACAGACGGCTGACCTTGTCCATGCCGGTGATGAGCCCCTCCTCGATAATCGCCTGGGGGCTTTTGAGTGTCAGCGCTTCGGATACGACATCGATGATTTTCAGGTCATCACCGTTGACGACTTGCTCGGCCACGCGCTGCAGCATCGCATCATGGGAGAAGCGGTTCGACCGCTGCGTTTCCTGTTCACGGAACAGATCGTAACGATTGAACACCTGGCATTTAGGGTCAAGATACCGCAATTGCTACCCTCCCTGTGATTGGTATTTGCCAGGGGAAGATCTCCGGTACCTCTTTGCATGTTTACCGCTTCGCAACAAAAAGTGTCAAGATATGGGATCTTAAATAGCCAAGCGGTTTAACAGTTACCCGGAGGCACTAAATACCTGTTCCACGGTACCATCGTCATCACTATCATAGCAGGATGTCGATAACGTCGTACAGTGGAACTTTTTAAAGCATAACAGTTTGGTGGTAAAACACAAGATGGTGGGAGGGGAGGTGCAGGGTAACCGCTGTGCATCATTCGTTGCCAATCGGTTTTTCTGGCACGATGGCGTTCGGAACGGTTGTGGTAATATCATTTCGCACCGCGGTGGATAAATCCGACTGGTTTTTCAAGTTACAGCAGATTCACTGATTCTTAACGCGGCCATTATTTCCGGAAACGCCGGAGAGACGGTCGATACACCAAGCGTGGAAATGAGAGAAATGGAGAAAATGAGGTATAAATTGCGGTCCCGCAGGATACTGTTTTTTTTATTAATGCCATTGATATCAGTGCCGTTGCACGTTCAATTGTTGCCTACTAAATAACACCCGCAAGGTGGTTGATCCTTTTCTTATTCAATCCAGACGTTCATTGCTCGAATTTCAGGGTCCCTTATCTTTTTTTGGACCAACGGACCGTGATCAAGCAAAAAGTCGCTGGAGGAATCGGTAAGGGATTGTCGTTTTAATTCTGAAATGATGTGTTGACTAATTTTCTCAATGAGATTGACCTTCCGATCGTGCGAAGTCGGCCTGTTATTGTCGTGCGGCAACACAAGATCTAAAATAAGATCGTATATGGTTTGACCCAGGATCGGAAGCCGGCGCAAGGCTCTGTGCATCCACTTGTAGAACGGGCAATACTGTCTATTCAGTAGAAATATCATGGAAATGGCGGCAGCGATAAATTCAGTTGCTGCATGCTGAGCAGCAACCGGTTCATTTCGTCTCACACAGCGCGAGAAATTATACTGGCCGGACTGGGCTATTTTCATACAGCGCGCCGCAATCTTTTTTAAACGGATATCTTCAGGATAAAACGATTTTAATTGGTCTCTGAAGACCGTAAATTCGCCCAACGGGTCGAAAAAGATTCTGCCATTGGTGGCCGTGGCGAGATTGTTTTCAGGCAGGACGCGCCATTCAGCCAGGTTTTTGGGCGGATGATCAAACGCGATAAACCGTTTGTAAAAACGGTTGATCTCAAAAACCCCGGTCCGGCCACTTCCCCAATGGCTTTCTTTTCTGGCGGGGAATCCGTTAATACGTTGGGGTAGCCGCTCATAGGCACGCTGAAGTTCCGATCCGATCTGCTCAAAGTCTGTTTTTGTTAACCAGATGCAAAATGAGGGGCCCCAATCATGATCTTGAGAGATTTCGTCATCAAATCCCAGGCATTCAGAACCGTCGCCCACGAGTCCGGCGGCAATCCGGCCTTTGTACAAAGGAAAATCTTTTTCAATCATCGGCAAACCGAATCTTGAAAAATACGCTTCGGATAGTTCCAGTCCTTTGATTTTGATCCCTCCTTTAAGAACGCTCTCTTTTTAATGTGGTTTCCGCAATTTGTAAAGTCGGTCGAGTGCTCATTGACGCATGGATTTGGAAGTCTGTTTTTGCAAAGAAAAACGGTCCCAAAACGCCAGTCCAAATAGTCCGACGATCAGAAGCGTCGTTAAGGGAGCATTGCTTGTCGGCGCTTGCTCTCCCTCTCTCTCGAGACCCTTGATATTTTTTGTTAGTTTAAGAGCAAGGCTTTTTAATAGGCTGATGGATCGATCATCGGTTTCTTGGTTGTTGGAATGTATTGTCGTGCGATCGATCAAACCAATGTCATCGATCGATTCGAATTGCAGTGTTGCAAATATTATGAACAAAATTGAAAGAATCAATAACACGCGGCTTTTCATTATCATCCCTCATTCATCTCATTCAAAATGTTTTGGACCCGGTGTGATTCACTGATCTCGACAGGGATACCTGTTGAAAAAATATTCGGTCCCTTCGAATAAAACTAAAGACGAAAAATGTCTTTTTGTAATGTTTTGGATGAACCCACCAATTGCGACTGCCATACCAGCTATGATAAGGTAGAAGCCGGTAATCCCCAAATAGTCGAAGGCTAAACATGATGGTAACTCAGCTAAGCGTGTGGGTCGTTGTGAGGCCGATTAACATATGCTTCTTATCCAGGTTGAAACGATCGGGCAGCCAACCGAACAGGGGCGATCCGAATGATTACACCGATTTGATGTAATGATATTATTGACATGGCCGCTCATGCGGGGCTAAGAAAAATACCTGAGGTAGTTAGTGCCCATCCAGAAATGACCAATTTGCCCGATATCAGCGTTGCGCGAAAAATTTAATCCTCGGAATATCAACCATATGCACCCCAAGGGCATTTCCTTCGGGCACCTGTGGTTAAATTTTTCGTGCGCCTTGATCTCGACCAAATTTGCCTATTTCTGGATGGGCACTATTTATGAACGCCGCGACAATATAGAGATCAATAAACATGCATGTATTTGTTAAATGGGCCGTGATCCTTTTTTTTCTTTCCATGTTTTCTTCGCTGGTCATGGCTGCAGAGCCCATGCGTTTCGTATACTATGAGAATTATCGCCCACGCTCGTGGAGTGAAAATGGTTCGGAGGTCTGCAATGGCTCTTTTCATCCATGCCGCTGATCTGCATTTAGATTCTCCACTAAGAGGAATAGAAGCCTATGAAGGTGCCCCAGACATCGAAGACATCCGTACTGCCACCCGACAAGCCTTGAGTACTCTGGTGGACGTGGCCCTGGAAGAACAGGTCCGTCTGGTCGTCTTCGCCGGTGACTTGTATGATGGTGACTGGCCTGATTTCAGCACGGGGCTGTTTTTTTCCCGTCAGATGCAACGGCTCTCCGCTAGCGGCATCGCGGTCGTCATCGCTTGCGGCAATCACGACGCGGCCAGCAAGATCACAAAGACCCTGGTGATGCCCGATAACGTCCGCATCCTTTCATCCAATAAGCCCGAAACCATTCAATACCAGGATTTCGGGGTGGCCGTTCATGGTCAGAGTTACAAAATCGCCGAAACCACCCAAAACCTGGCCGTCAATTATCCCAATCCAATTCCCGGGATGGTAAATATCGGTCTGCTGCACTGCCTGATATCCGGATCGACCGGACATCAATCTTATGCCCCGTGCACCCTGGACGATCTGACCGCCAAGGGATACGATTACTGGGCCTTAGGCCATGTTCACGATTACAAAGTCATGCGTGAAGATCCGCTTATCGTATACTCGGGGTGTTGTCAGGGGCGCCACATCAAGGAGACCGGTCCAAAGGGATGTGTCCTGGTTGGCATGGACGGCGACGGCTTAACACAGGCGTTCTTGCCACTGAGTACGGTATTGTGGATGTCGCTTACGGTGGATATTGGCGAGGCAGAGACCCTTGACGGTGTCATCGATCTTTTTATTCAGGTTCTCGAATCCGAACTTGCCCTTTCGGATGGTCGATTACACTGTATCCGGTTAACACTCAACGGTCGAACGCCGCTGCACGATCGCTTCATCCTTTATCCGGAAGAGATAACCGCAAACATTCGGGCCGCGGCGGGCGATGTATCCAAACAGCAGGTTTGGATCGAAAAAGTCCTCATCGAAACGGGCTCCCCCCTAGATCTGGAGACCCTGGCCCAAAGCGATACCCCTCAAGGGGAATTATTGCGATACATGCAGGAGTTGCAATCAATCGATGGTCTGGCAATTGACTTAACCGCATTGAAATCAAAACTGGTCGGTAGCCGAATAGACATGCCGGCAATGAATGATCCCAGGCTCCTTAAAGGCGCCAAAGAGATCTTGGTGAGTCTCCTAATGAATCCTGGTAAAGGAGAACCCCCGACATGAAAATCAACCGTTTCAATATGATCGCTTATGGGCCCTTTACCGATAAGACCCTCGACATGTCGGGTGTCGATAACGGCCTGCACATGGTATTCGGACAAAATGAAGCGGGAAAAAGCACCGCTCTCAGGGCGCTGATTGCATTTTTGTACGGGTTTGAACATATCGTCCAGGACGATTGGCTGCATGCCACGAACAAGCTGGCGGTCGGGGGCGTGTTGGACCTGAGAAATGGCCAATTACTCAACTTAACGCGGTACAAACGGCGCAAAAACGATCTCATCAACAACGATACGGACCAGCCCGTCGAGCAACGTTTTCTTGATCAATATTTGGTGAGCAAAAATGATTTTAAAAATGCTTATGGCATTTCGCATGACGCGTTACGGCAAGGCGTAGAAACGGTTTTGACTTCGGGGGGCGAGCTTGGGCAAACGCTGTTTACCGCAACGTCTGGCTTGAATCTGCTGAAAACCATATTGGCCGATCTGGACCAAAAACAAAAAGCGTTGTTTGCACCACGGGCCCGGAAAGCCGTCATCAACAACAGCATTTCACAATTGTTGGCGCTCTACAAACAGATCCGTAAGATCTCTGCCAAACCCAATGACTGGAAGCATAAGAAAAAAGAGGTGGAAGCGCTAGAAAAAAAGAAAATGGAAATCGACGGCCGGTTATTGGAACTGAATAAATCGATCAATGCCGATACGCGCGCACGCGATGCAAAAAAATACATCTCTCAAATCGATGACACCGAAAAAGAGCTATCCGAACTCTCTTCCGTACCGATCCTTTCGGAGAATTTTCATGAGCGCCGCGTGCAGGCCCAGGTGGCCATGGAAGAAAGCCGGCAAGCCCAGGATGGTTTGAAAAATGAACTCGAAGAAATTTCTAAAAATATGAATCGGCATGGGTTTGACGAAAATATCATCGCCAGCCGCGAGCGCATCGAGGCGTTGGCGGACGACATAAAAGTGTACCGTAAAGAGGTGATCGACAGCAGAAACTTGCGGGCCAAAATCCATGAAGCCGAGCGGCGGGCTAAAACCGCGCTGACACACCTGGGAAACGATTTGAGATTGGATGAAATTGATACCCTGCGTCTATCGAAACCAGCCGAAAATGAGCTTAGACGGTTATGTCAAGCACATGCGCTTCTGGAGCAAAAGCGAGAAGCCGCTGAAATAGAGATAGCGGAGGCCGCGCCCCTCATCAAAATGGTCCAGGATAATCTTTTGCGGTTGGGCCGGCCCAAGCAAACCCAGATGCTGCAGGGCTGCCTGACCAGAGCGATCGATCACGGCAGGTTGGATGCTGCCCTGTCCGAAATCCAATTCGAAACACAAACCCTCCACGAACAGCTACTTAAGGACTTGGCCGCCCTGGGGCTGTGGTCAGGTGATCTGGAGGCATTTGAAACATTATCGCTTCCTCCGGAAGAGACCATTCGACGGTTTGAAAGTGACCTGGCGCAAAGCCGGCAGCATTTGGCCGACATCGACAAAGAAATTCAACGGTTGGATCAAACCATTATCAACAAACAGAAAGAGGTTGAGGAAAAAACAGCCGAAAAACAGCTTCCGTCTCCCGGGGATTTAAATCGGCGGCGTGAATTGCGAAATCAAGGCTGGCGGTCAATCCGAGCGGTTTGGTTGGATAACGGTGATCCGGACGGACAATTTTTGTCTGCATTTCCGGAGTCGGACACATTGGTGGAGGCCTACGAGCAAAGTGTCAAGGATGCCGACGACACCGCCGACCTGCTGAGGACCGAGGCCGAAGCGGTTGCCATCGCCCAGAGACTTAAGAAGGATATCGTTGACCTAAAAAATGAGAATCACGCACGGCGGCAGCAGCGCCAAAAAATTGAGCAACGCCACCAGGGCCTGCTCACGGCATGGCGCAGAATTTGGCTCGGCTGCGAAATCGAACCCTATCTGCCTTCGGAGATGCTCGCCTGGGCCCGCAACGTCGGATCGATTAAACGTGATGCCGCTGATTATCGCCAAAAGCGTGGAAAACAAAATCAACTGCAATCGTTGATTGAATCACTCAATGACGAACTTTCAAGCGCCTTGACTCGGCTCGGCGTGACCGTGCCTGAAAATATCGGACATGGCGCTCTGGTGGATCTATCCAAAAGCACGATTAAGCAAAATGAAGAATTGCGTGAACAACGTCAGGACCTGGCGGTCCGTCTCGAGGAATTGATTAAGAGAAAGGATGACGCCCACAGGCAGCAAGATCAAGTCGCGCGAAATATGGACCAATGGCTGCGACAATGGCAAGTGGTGCTGAAACCGTTAAAACTGCAAGTGCTTACCAAGCCCGATAGTGCGCTGGCGTTTCTGGATGAATTGAAGGGGATACTTTCAGAATACGATGACGCAAAAAAAAATCAGTCCCGCATCGATGCCATGGCCCGCAATCGCGAGGAGTTCGAAAAAAGGGTGCAGGAGGCCGTCATGGATTTGGCCTCTCAATTTACTGAATATGAACCGGATAGGGCCGCGGAGGCATTGAAACGTCTTTTGAGAGAGAATCTTGAACAGCATCAACACTACAACCACCTTGAAAAGGAACGACTCGATAAAAAGGCACGGCTGACGAAAGAGCAGGAAAAAACAGCCGGCAATCAAGAGGTCCTTCGCCAGTTGTGTATCGAAGCCTCCGAAACCGATTCCAAAAAGTTGCCTGAAATAGAAAGGCGATCCCGGCGCAAATTGGAATTGCTGACCAGGGAAAAAGACATTAACGATCGGTTGGCCGAACTGGCGGGCGGAAAATCCCTGCAAGCATTCATCGATCATGTCCGCCGGCAAGACCCTGATGAAATGGCGACGTCCATGGAAAAAAATGAACTTGAAAAGAACGAGTTGCAAGACGGTCGCGAAGCACTCGTTGCCAATCTGGCATTGGCCCGGGCTGATTTGGAAAAATTCGACGGCAAGTCCCACGCTGCCGGATTGGCGGTCCAAGCCGAGGGGGTGTCCGGCAGTCTGCAGACAGATGTGGCGCACTATATCAAACTACATCTCGCATCTCAGATATTGACCCAGGCAATCGAACGCTACCGTAAAGAGAATGAAAGTCCGATTCTGGAAGCCGCAAGTGGGTATTTCGAAGTCATGACCCGGGGCGCCTTCACGCGGTTGAAGGCTGACTTCGACGAGAAAGGCAACCCGGTCATAAAAGCCGTCCGAACTTCTGATAAGGCCGCCCTGGCCTTAGAGGAGATGAGTGATGGCAGTCGGGATCAACTTTTTCTCTCCCTGAGGTTAGGGGGCCTATCGCGGCACCTGGAAGCCAATGGCGGCATGCCCTTCATCGTGGATGACGTCCTGGTTAATTTCGATGATGATCGGTCGTCCGCTACCCTCGAAGCGCTGTCTGGATTCGCCAACCGGACACAAATAATTTTTTTTACGCATCATCAGCATTTGGTCGAATTGGCCGAAAAAGCCATTCCTAAACAATTGTTGTGCACCCATCGCCTATGAAATAATTTCCTCCCCCTGAAGGTGGACCCATGACCGGCGCAACAATTGATAGTGGAGAAGAAAATACAGATTAAGGAAATCAAATTATCATGCTTCATATTAACAAAAGTAAATAGAAGCTAACTTTTATTATCGAGTTTGTATCTCCAACATTCTAACGTATATGGATTGATCCCGTCATTTGCTTTTATTACACATGTGAAGAGCTGTTTGAAATGCTCGGTGTTGAATTATTTGTTTACGAATTACTTGTCTACATAACAGATTGAGCGGAGCGATAACAGATGGCGAATTTTTGGCGCTTCAGTTTCTCAAAATTTATTTTTAGCTAAAGGTGAGGGAGTGGCTTCTCCAAAGACGGGCGGTTAACTTTTAGCAACTAGCCGTTAGCCCTTGTCAGCGTAAGCTAAATGCCAAACGGCTAACGGCTAATAAATCAATTTTGGAAAAATATTGCTGTTGTGCAGGTTTTAAATAGTCAATCAACTTTTTTTAAGGATATTCCTAATTTTGTTTTCCTTATATTAAATCGGTCGCCTTCGGCGAAACCCATTTCACTGATCAAATCTTTTGAAACAATCAAACTGCCTCGTTTATTAACCGCTGCTCTTTTGGCTGATCCAGAATTAGATGATCCCCGGCCCGTTTTAATTTCTGGGACCTTTCCTGTTTCAATCAGAGCCGAAAGGTAGTGACTCTTTAATTGGGCAGATGTATTGAGTTTGAACTCTTTCAATATTTCAGATTGCGGTTTTCCACTATCAACAGCCTTTATCAGTTTTGCATAGTCCACTTTTTTTTTTGCTGGCATTATTAGATGCTCCTTATCATGATTTGATTGGAAATGGTTAAAATTACGATAATGATTATTTAAACAGATAAAAAAATCAAGTTTTTTTTACAATTCAGTTCGAATTTAGCAGCTAAATAATATCGGGGATATATTTCTTTTTTATTAATCACGTTTCGCTATGAAATCATCGTAGAAGTCATGTTGAGAGATAGTATTGATCAATGAAGGATGGAAAAAATGCTATAGCATTCAAGATACTGTTTTGGGACTGCGTTATCGGTCGCTGCGGTATTACTTATCCAGCTTCCTCCCTATGGCCTCGTCAATTAAAATATCTTACAGACGATTAATTTACGAATTACGTTTTGCCGTATAGTTACAAAATAGAGTGTTGCACCGAAACTGAATAATATACACCAAACTTGAGGGATTAATTCAAATGGATCCTTGCGCTGGGGCCGCTGACCATCATATTGTTGGTCAGTGTGTTTTGAGCGATTTCCATTTTACTCCCAAAGAGAAGGTTGTTAATCAATCCATGTCCATAAGCCCCTGAAAGAACGAGAGCGTCATGGGGCAAGTCGTAGAGGTTGTTTTTAAATTCACCATCATTGAACCGGTATTGATGTCGATTATGCTTCGTGAATGCTTTGCTGAGTCCGGCTTCCCGGATTTGGGTTTCATAATATTCCTTTTCCTGCTCCTCCTGGATAAAAAGATCCAACGGATGTCCGGATCGTTTCGAAAGCTGGATTCCCGACCGGAGTGCATTCAATGCACTGTCCGATCCGCCGAATAAAACGGCGATACTCGTCCAGGGCTTGAACAGCGAGGAGGGCATCAATACGGGAAAATGGGCCGTCCGCACGATTCGCCGGACCTTCGGACCGATGTATCCTAATCCGATTTTGGATGAGACGTCAGTCATGCTGCGGGGACAGCACATGAATGAAAAATCTGTCGGAATATCGGGTAAAACACTGGCCGTTTGACTCTCGGCAGTCAAAAATCGTGGTTTTATGCCGGCCTTTGCGGCGGTCGCCCGAACCCGTTCGTGTGCGGTTTCCCGGTTGTTTAGATAAGAACGATCCAAATCCACCTGAACGGCGTCATGGTCAAAATACATCATGAAACGGGTGTTGTCCGGGATGTAGATAACCAATTCCAAATCCAGCATTTGGCAAAAGTAAATCGACTGCAGGAGCGTCTCTCGGCCAAATGACGTATTTCTATAAACGTGGAGAAGATTATCACGCATTTTTTTTATCCTTGAGAATTTTTATGTAAGTGAACAAAAATTAAAAAAATCTGGAAAGTCAGATAGTTATCGGCGAACCGGCCTTATTGCTATACAGACTGATCCAGTTTTAGATCGGACAGGCGCTTTGCCGGTTCGACACGCGCAACCTGAAAGCACCGCCTGCCGGGGGTGGCAATTAACATAAAAATGATTTATGCGTGATGTACAAAGGAAGAGAAAAACGTCCGGCCGTGTATGCGCAACAATTTGTCCGACAAGGAAGGTCGATGACATGGGGGCAGCGCTTTTTGAGAATGAACAGCACCGGGTCGATGTCTATTGTCTCGATTTCAAAAAGTGTGGACGCAATTCCAATGCTATTCGTTACCGAAGATCTCGGTAGCGGCGAGTATGGATGGATACTGGATGCCGCTGCAATGGAAGATGGACGATATGTGCATTTGCTGTATTGCGGAAATTTCGACTGTTCGAATAATCCATTCAGGAGAACGGTCTGGGCCAGACAGACGATCAATACCAGGATGGCTATCCGGTACCCCCAACAGCTGTTGAGCGGGTATCGTATCTTCTCAAAACAAATTTTTGTAATGGTCAACGCGTTCATGATATATGATCGAAACGGCTTTGCAGATGATTATCATTTCAATTAATCCAAGGCTGAAACAGATAAAATTAGGTGCTATTCTATTAATCATCCTGAAAAACGATTGTCAACCGATGGCCGACCAGTTAGTGTCCGTCCAGAAATGGCAAATTCGGTCGAGATCAAGGCGCCCGGAAAATTTTACCACAGGTGCCCGAAGGAAATGCCTTTGGGGTGCATATGGTTGATATTCCCAGGATAAAATTTATCGGGCAACGCTAAGATCGGGCAAATTGGCCATTTCTGGATGGGCGCTTGTTAAAAAAGGAAAATGCATGAACCCATCGAATAGGGCAAGGATACCGACAATGACGGCGTGTCTTCAAATCCTTAAAGAGACACGAACCCTTAACCACATCAGGGAACACTCAGAAACCGTCACGCGCACAGCCAAAGAAATAGCGGAACGCCTACGAGAAGCCGGAAAAAACGTTGACGTCGAACTCGTCATCGCAGCGGCGCTACTCCACGATGTAACAAAAACGCGGAGCCTCGAGACCGGCGAAGACCACGCAGAGACAGGCGCAGATTTGGTACGCAAAAAAGGGTATATTGAGGTCAGCGAAATCGTTCGGCAACACGTTAGACTCGACTGCGAGCCAGACAACGAAAGGATCACCGAGGCCGAGATTGTGAACTACGCAGACAAGCGTGTCATCGACCAAAATGTGGTAAGCCTCCAAGAAAGGCGGGAATATATATTTAAGAGATACGCTGGGCACGGCATCGACGCTTCAGAACTGGAAAAAATCTGGGAGGCCACAAAAAAAGTAGAGACAAAAATATTTGCGGCCATGCCATACGGGCCGGAGAAGCTATCAGCAAAACTTGGGGATCGGTAAATGGAAAGGCCACAGTAAGCCAGTCAAAAAAGTTACCCTACCGGGTGTCTCCTATCCCGACTAACCCCAGCAGCCCGATGGAAATCAGCAAGGCTGGCCTCGGTGCCATGGCCCATTCGGATGGCAGGCCAACACCCTTGTGGGACAAGACGGCTACCATCAGCAATAAAAATACTCCAATGACAGTCGTGACCTTCATTGTTCCTCTCCATAGCATGGTTCCGTTTCGTTACCAGGGCCGAAAAATCCTTTTTAAAGGTTTGGTGGCGGACCATTTGACGAAATGTACCTAACCTGGGGTTTTCTTAGATAGCGAATTTATAGTATTATAAACCAATCATCACATGGATTGCAATGGGGTGTTATGCTTATCAGTGATATCGCAAAAAATGCAATTGCCGTGATTCATGCAGCGAGACTTTTTTTAACCAATAAAAACCGAGAAAGGTGAAACGAAACGGATACGATCTTTAAATCGAGTTGGCGTTGGACCTATAAAAAAAACCTTTTTGCTTGACGCAGGGTATTATTTTTTTTAATGAAATAAGACTCATAACATCTCAATGAAACATTTCTAGCGCATCGACCTGTCAATCAACATTCGGGAGGGAAATCATGGCCTTCGACGACAGTATTTTGGAAAAGAGTATTGATCCTGCAGTTCATCAAATGCTTGACCGAGCCGAACAACTCGGTCTCGAAACAGTTTGGGACCGTTACCAAAAAATGCTTCCCGAATGTGGTTTCGGTGAATTGGGGGTATGCTGCCGCAACTGCAACATGGGGCCCTGCCGGATCAGTCCTTTCGAAGACGAGGGGCCCCAACGAGGGATCTGCGGGGCCACGGCCGATATTATCGTGGCCCGCAACCTCATTCGCATGATTGCGGGCGGCGCGGCGGCGCATTCCGACCACGGTCGTGATTTAGCCCATACCCTGCTTCTCACCGCCGAGGGGAAAAGCGGGGGATATGAGATCAAAGACGAAGCCAAGCTGGCCGCCCTGGCAGCAGAGTATGGCATCGCCACGGACCAGCGCAGCAAGGAAGCCATCGCCGAAGATTTGGCCAAAGCGGTCTACGCCGAATTCGGTAAGCAGGAAGGGCCGTTGCAGTTCACCAGACGGGCACCCCAAAAGCGGGTGGACCAGTGGCAGAAGATGGGTATCGATCCGCGGGGTATCGACCGTGAGATCGTTGAAATCATGCACCGGACGCACATCGGTGTCGACAACGATCCGGTCAACCTCATCCTTCAGGGCCTCAAGGCCTCCATTGCCGACGGCTGGGGAGGGTCGATGGTGGCTACCGAAATTTCAGATGTCCTCTTCGGCACGCCCATGCCGGTGAAATCGGAGGCGAATCTGGGCGTGCTCAAGGCGGACTTCGTCAACATTGTCGCGCACGGCCATGAGCCGGTACTGTCGGAGATGATCCTGGCCGCGGCCGGCGATCCGAGCCTGGTGGCCAAAGCCAAGGCCGGCGGTGCCAAAGGAATCAACGTCGTGGGCATGTGCTGCACCGGCAACGAAATCGTCATGCGCCACGGCATCCCTCTGGCCGGTAACTTCATGCAGCAGGAACTGGCCATCATCACCGGCGCCGTGGACGCCATGATCGTGGACGTACAGTGCATCATGCCGGCATTGGGCGACCTGTGTGAATGTTTTCATACCCGCTTTATCTCCACTTCTCCCAAAGCCAAATTTCCAGGGGCCGTGCATATGCAGTTCAGCGAGGAGAATGCCCTGGCGATCGCCAAGGAGATCGTTGGATCGGCCGTTGAAAACTATGCCAATCGGGTTCCGGAAAAGGTGTTCATTCCCGCCGATAAGACCGCCTGTATGGTCGGTTTCAGCACCGAAGCCATCCTCAAGGCATTAGGGGGATCCCTCGATCCGCTGCTCGACGCCATAAAGTCTGGATCGGTGCGAGGCATTGCCGGGGTGGTGGGGTGTAACAATCCCAAGATCAAACACGATGAAGGGCATGTCGGACTGGTGCGCCACCTGATCGAAAACAATGTGCTGGTGGTGACGACCGGATGCAACGCCATTGCCTGCGCCAAGGTGGGTCTGATGTTGCCCGAGGCAGCCGATGAAGCCGGAGACGGGCTAAAGGGCGTTTGTCAGGCGCTGGGTATCCCGCCGGTGCTACATATGGGGTCATGCGTCGACATCAGCCGTATTCTTACGGTCTGTGCGGCCGTGGCCAATGCCCTGGGGGTGGACATCAGTGACCTGCCGGTGGCGGGTGCCGCGCCCGAGTGGATGAGTGAAAAGGCGGTCAGCATCGGATCCTACGTGGTTTCTTCGGGGATATTCACCGTTTTGGGTACCGTACCGCCGGTCCTTGGCAGCCCGGTGGTGACCGAGGTGTTGACCCAGGCGGCCAACGACGTCGTGGGCGCGGTTTTCGCCGTGGAGACCGATCCGGTTAAAGGCGCCAGCCTGATGATCGACCACATCGACAAGAAACGCCAGGCATTGGGTATTTAGTGTCCATCCAGAAAAAGGAGAAGGCGATGTCACAGCCCAAGGAAATATTCGTCAGAACGGATCGTTGCGTGGGATGCCGTTCATGTATCAATGCCTGTGCCATAGAGCACTCGGAGAGCAAGACCCTGTTTGGCGCCGTGATGCAGAACCCGCGTCCCAAAAGCCGCGTTTACGTCGAATGGGTGGCGCCCGACCGCAAAGTGCCTTTGGTCTGCCGGCAATGCGAGGACGCCCCCTGCATGCATGCCTGCATCAGTGGCGCTATTCACAGGGATGAAGACGGGGTGGTGCGCACCGACACCGACAAGTGTATCGGCTGCTGGACCTGTGTAATGGTTTGCCCTTACGGCGTGATCGGACGTCATCTCGAGGAACACAAGGCCTACCGCTGCGACCGCTGCCCGGACCGAGACGTTCCGGCGTGCGTCAGTGCCTGCCCCACCGGCGCATTGATTTACCAGAGCGTGCCGGCATACGCCAAAACGGTCCGTCAAAACGCGTCGCATGAGCTTGTCAAAGCGGAAAGGGGGTGACGTGAGCCAGGAGCAAAGCCAATACGTAATCATCGGTGGCAGCGCGGCCGGCATGGCGGCGGCGCAGGCCATTCGGGAAAAAGACCCGACCCGAACGATAACGGTCCTGTCGGAAGAACCGGACGCCCCTTACTTTCGGCCCTTGATCCCTTTCCTCGTTTCCGGGAAAAAACAGGCGCATGAAATGACCCTGGAAGGCTGCGGACCCTACACCGCAACGGGCATCACCGTTAAAACCGGCTCCCGGGCGGCAGCGCTTGACGCCGACAACCACTGCGTCGTTCTGGAAGACGGGACACGCTTGGGTTACAAAAAAATTCTACTGGCCACCGGCAGCCGGCCCTATGTGCCGACCGATATCGAGGGCACCGACGCAGCGGGTGTCTTTGCCCTGCGGACCCTGAACGACGCGCGTCGCATGGCGGCCAGGATCGATCAAACCGAGCATGCCGTCATGCTGGGCGGGGGACTGCTGAACCTGAAAGCCGCCTTTGCCCTGCTGGAGCGGGGGGTGAAGGTCACACTGGTGGTCTATTCACCGGAAGTGCTCAGCCAACTCATGGATCCCGAAGACGCGACGCTGATTCGCAAGGCCCTGGACGACGCCGGTCTGGCCATCATGACCGGCGTCGCCGCCGTCGGGATTCAATCCGGTGCAACGGGGGTAACCGGGGTGGCGCTGAACAACGGCCGCGAACTGGCCTGCCAGATGGTCTGTATCGGTAAAGGGGTGCGTCCCAATGTCGAATTCCTGGGCGGTAGCGGCGCCCGGGTGACCGAGGGGATCGAGGCCGACCGCTACACGGCCACCAATCTGCCAGGCGTTTACACCGCCGGGGACGTCGCCGTAACTCACGATCCGGTGACCGGAACGCCCATCATGACGGCACTGTGGACCAACGCCGTGGAAATGGGGCGCTGCGCCGGACAGAACATGGCCGGCTTCAAGACCGCCTACGGCGGCACGTTCGGTATTCTCAACGCCACCCAGGTGGCCAACGAGCCCTTCGTGGCCATGGGAATCGTCCACACCAACGACGGCGACTATGAGATTCACCGCAAAGCGGCCGCCGGGTCCTATCGCAAGCTGGTATTTGACAATCGCGGCGATCACCTGATCGGGGCCGTCTTTGTCGGCGACATCACCAATGCCGGGCTATACCGCTACGTCATTCGTGAAAAAATGGCAACGGCTGCGATCAAGCGCCAGATTATCGAACACACGCTTCATTACGGACATTTTGCTTCTTTTTAAGCGTTTGATTGCATCAGCCGCCCCATGTGAATCTGATGCCATGCGTGGGCGGCTCCGGAGGAAGGAATCTGAGCGATCTTGCTTCTCAATCGATTCATGTCGTCTTTTCTCCACATGGCACCGATAAAAAATCCGATACTGTCGGCATAGTTGCCGATCGCCTGCCCGCCGACCACCTTACCATCCAACAGCACGACACGCAGATAGTCTCCTCCGTCTTCGCGTTCGATCAACTCCTTATCGCCCAGAACACAATCGGTGGCGCGCATGGTCTTGCCGAAGGTCACCGCATGGGTATCGAAAAAGTGGGCTCGCGCAAAGGCATAGGCCCCCAAGTACTTGACCGGTTCGCCAAGGATATTGCGGGCCACGATCTGACCCTGCTCGATGGCGTTATGCTTGAGCTGGAACATGGCCATCTCTCCGGTGCAGGCGTCGATGGTTTCGACGCAATCGCCGCAGGCATAGATATCGGGCACCGAGGTTTGCATATATCGGTCGACCTGGATGCCGCGCTCCGTGGCGATGCCGGCAGTTCGGGCCAGGGCCACGCCGGGAACCACGCCGGTGGCGACAACCACCGTATCACAGGGGATGTCGCGTTTGTCGGTGGTGACCCCGGTGACCGCCGGGTCTCCGTTGATGCGCATGACTTTCTCGCCGGTGTGAACATGGATGCCGTAGCCTTCCATGGCGGACTCGAGCCGTTTGGCCGTGACGTCGTCGAACAGGGCCGGCAGAATCCAGTCCAGCAGCTCGATGATGGTGACCTCGTAGCCTCTTTTCTTCAACGCTTCCGCGGCTTCGATACCGATGGCGCCGGAGCCGATGACAACCGCACGGGTGCCCTGGTGGGAGCGCAACTTGAGGGTTTCATGAAATTGCTTACAGCTGAACACGCCTTGATTGTGAATGCCGTCGATGGGCGGAATAAACAGGTCGCCGCCATGGGCCAGTACCAATTTGTCATAGCTTATCGTCGATCCGTTTTCGGTGACGATCGTTTTGACGTCCGGTGAAATGGACGCGACCTTGCTGTTCACCATCAAGTCGATGCGATTGTCAGTATAATAATTCGCTGATTTCCTGAAAACCGACTGTTCCTCACAGTCTCCGCCCAAAAAATAAGGCAGCGAACACGGATCGTATTCCGGCACATTTTCAGCCGAAACAATACAGACATCGGTCTCCTGGCAACGGTTGCGGATCGAAAAGGCCACCTGATTGCCTGCGATTCCATTTCCGACGATTACGACTTTCATGATTCCCCCGCCAATTCTCTATAATGATATCTATACTGAAAAGTTTTTCACCAGGTTGGGGCCCTAAGCGACCATCCGGGACAGCCGGCGGACTACCACCTACCTGGAAGGAAAGATGGCCCGTGATTGTCCCGCCCGCGCCCGCGCTTTATCGATGGCCAGCGATTCACCCTTGGCCATGGTCAGTGCGCCTTCATGGTTACAGGCCGTCACACACCATGGCGTCGACTCATCGTCCATGCACATATCGCAAGTCATGGTCTGGCCGCTGAAGGGATTCACCGACGGGCTGCCCACCGGACAAATATACACGCAGGCCCGACAACCGATACACACCGCCGTATCGGTGGCCACCGTTCCGTTGGCCAGCCGCACCCGTGCATTCATGGGGCAGACCTTAATGCAGGGCGCGTCGTCACAGGCCATGCACAGGACAGGCACATTGAGCGCCTGATCCTCGAATCGCATGACTTTCACACGGGATAGGGCGGGATTGAGTTGGTTGTGATGTTTCATCGAACAGGCCAACATGCAACGTTTGCATCCCGTACACCGTTGCGGGTCGATCAGCAATTGCTCACGTCTGTTTTCCATCGTCGGAAGCCTTTATTATATCTTTTAAAATGGATTCGTTTGATCCTTGCCGCACATAGCGTCGTTAACGGGCCTATAATTCATCATAATGAATTATTTATTCGATCTATAATATGACAAACGGGCTCTGTCAAACAAATTTATGTCATTTATAGTCATTTTTTATGCAATATTACGAAAAACGACTTGACCTAACCAAAATCATAATATAATTAAATTCATCATAATGAATTTTTCGGACATCAACACTAACCGAAGGAGCAGCCCATGGCCACTGACACCGGCAAAACTTCCGCATCAGCATCGCTTCGCAAAACCCGAACCTATGGCAAGGTCAGATGCCACAATCCCAGTTGCATGGGACGCCTGGAACCCGAGCCCGGCGCCGAGCAGATTTCCTGCCCGACCTGCGGCATGACCTATCGGCTTTTCTGGGTGACCCCCCAGTTGCCTCGAATCCGTGGTCCGGTCTGGGAGGTCAACCGCAAACTGGCCGAAGAAACGTTAGCCAAAAAATTAGCAGCGTCCAAAGACGGTTCCAAATAAACAAGGAGGAAATGCGACATGGCACTGGATCGGAAAATTGCATATATCGATCTCACGACCGGTAAGATCGAGACCAAGCCCATTCCGCTGGAAGTCAGAAAAAAATTCATCGGTGGCCGCGGCCTCGACGCCTATCTACTTTACAACCATGCACCCAAAGGCTGTGACCCGATCGGCCCCGACAACCCGCTGATCGTCAGCGGCGGGCTGCTTACCGCCACCTGCGCCTCGGCTACATCCAGAACGCACATTATGGCCAAATCGCCCCTGACCAACCTGTTGGGCAGCTGCAACATGGGCGGCTTCTTCTCTCCGGAAATGGCCTGGGCCGGCTTCCACCATCTGGTCATCACGGGCAAAGCGGAAAAACCCGTTTATCTGTGGATTCACAATGGAGAAATTGAGATTCGCGACGCATCGCATCTATGGGGCAAAACCTGCACCGAGACCCAGTGGGCCATCCGCGAAGATCATGGCGACCAGGAAATCAAAAGCATGGTGATCGGTGCGGCTGGTGAGAATCTGGTGACCTACGCTTGTGTAATGACCGGCATCAAAAACTCGGGCGGCCGCTCGGGCATGGGCTGTGTCATGGGCTCAAAAAACCTCAAGGCCATTGCCTGCCGCGGTGACATGGACATCAAACTCGCCCATCCCGTGGACGCCCTGGAACATAACAAAACATTCATCGAGCAGATTACCAGCGCCAAGGTCAACCAGACGCAAGGGACCCTGGGAACCCCCTTCATCTGGGGCGCGACCAACTGCTGGGGCGGGGTTCGCACCCGCAATTTTCAGTACAACCAGATGCTCTACGCCGATGAAATCGAGCCCGAAGCCATCGATGACATCGCCACGGAGACCATGGGCCCCCACCATATGGCCGGCTGCTTCGGCTGCCAGGTGCACTGCCGGGCCAAATACAAGATCCAGACCGGCCCCCTGGCCGGGAAGTACGATGAGGGACCTGAATACACCTCATTAGGCGCCTTCGGCAGCGAACCGGACTGCAGGAAAGCCGAAACCGTCCTGTCTGCCAACCATCTGGTCGATCAATACGGCGTCGACAACCTCGAGATCGGAAGTATCATCTCCTGGGCCATGGAACTCTATGAACTGGGCATCATTACCAATAAGGAAACCGAAGGGCTGGAACTCAAATTCGGTAACGACAAGGCCCTGATCCAGATGATCCATGAGATCTGCAACCGCAGCAGCTGGCTGGGTAACGTGCTGGCCGATGGCGGTATTCCGGCAGCCGAGAAAATCGGCAAGAATTCCTTTGATTACCTCATTCAGGTCAAAGGCATGAACAACCTGCATTCCGACGAGCGCGCCACGCCGGCACTGGCCCTGAACATCGCCACGGCCTCCCGCGGCTCCGACCACCTACGCAGCAGACCGGCCATCGACCTCTATCATCTGCCGGAAAAAGTCCTGCGCAAGATCTACAGCAGCCCGATTCCCTATGACGGCCCGCTCTCCTCGGAGCATACCGAATATGTGGGCAAACCCTGGCAGGTCTTCTGGCAAGAGAACTGCTATATGGCCGTGGACTGTCTGGGCATCTGCAAATACCATACGCTGTTCCTGGGTGCGACCCTACCCAACTTCGAGGACTGGCCGGATGTGATCTACTATAACACGGGCCTCGAGTTCACGGCGGAGGACCTCTGGTATGCCGCCGAGCGGTGCAACAACATGGAACGGCTGTTTAATTTGCGCGAAGGCCTCACCCGCAACGATCCCTACAAAGGCGACACGCTCAACCACCGGTACTTCGATGAACCCTGTCGGCGCGGCGCTCCGGATGTCGTCGGCCGCTGCATTGATCGGGAGAAATTCAGCAAAATGATCGATGAATTTTACGCGCATCATGGCTGGGACAAAGAAGGCGTGCCGACCCCCGAAACGCTGGAACGGCTGGGCCTGGCTCAGGAGCCGTCACACTTGGTTTAACTAGTGCCACCCACTTTCTGGACGGCCACTAAAGATTTCGAAGGAGAAAATAATGGAAAAATTTCTCACGGTTAATGCTGAAAAATGCACCGGCTGCCGTCTTTGCGAGCAGGTCTGTTCCGTCGTGCACGAAGGCGTGTCCAACCCAGCCAAGAGCAGAATTCAAATCGTCAAGTGGGAGGACGAAGGGCGCTACATCCCGATGATCTGCCAGCAGTGCGAGGATGCCCCGTGCATGAACGTATGCCCGGTTGGCGCCATTTCCCGCGACAAGGATTTCGGCTTTTTAATGGTCAATCATGAAGTCTGCATCGGCTGCCGCTCCTGTGTCAATATCTGCCCCTTTGGCGCCATGAACTATAATCGCACCACGCATCAGGTGTTTAAATGCGACCTGTGTGGCGGAGATCCGCAGTGCGTCCGCTTTTGCGATGTGAAAGCCATCGATTTTGTATCCGCCGATACGGTCGCGGCCCGCAAGAAACGGGAGAGTGCCCTGCGCCAGTCCGAGGCCAAAGGTCAGCCGGCCGCAGCAGGTGAACACCGCTAACACCGTATCCCCATCAAAAATTGTGCTATAGACGTGATCCGCAACGGTAAAGCGGTTAGGCGATTGACGGATAAGAATATACCTGGATGCGCGGGATTTTCATTCGTATTCAAGGCGGTCTTTTTCACGCATAGTAGGGCTAGGTGTGGAAACGCTCAACGCAGAAGACGGATGAAAAGACAAGCAGGCGGGTATATTCTTTGACAGAAATCGCCTTAAGGCAATAAACGAAGCGAGGGCGGCTTGAAGAGATATTCAGCCGCCCCGTGTCGTTGCGTGTTCATTCAGATATGATTCAGGTATGGACGAATACGAGTTAGTGTCCATCTATAAATAGGAAAATTTGGTTGAAATCAAGGCGCCCGAAAAATTTAACCACAGGTGCCCGAAGGAAATGCCCTTGGGGTGCATATAGTTGATATTCCGAGGATTAAATTTTTCGCGCAACGCCGATATCGGGCAAATTGGCCATTTCTGGATGGACACGAGTTAGGGGCTTCCCACAGGAGACATAACCATGCCTGCCTTTCTAAGCAGCGAGGAACGCAGCCGATATGGGCGGCAGATCGGTATCGATGAAATCGGCGAAGCAGGTCAGACAAAGCTGAAGCAGGCCAAGGTGTGCATCTGTGGTGCCGGTGGGTTGGGGTCACCGGCGGCGATGTATCTGGCCGCCGCCGGGATTGGTACCATCACCCTCATCGATCACGACCGCGTCGCCTTAAGTAATCTGAACCGTCAGATCCTTCACGGGGACAATGATATCGGTAGCTTCAAGGTCGAGTCCGCGAAAGCAACCCTCCACCAATTAAATGCACATGTCATCGTCAACGCTATTCAATGCCATATCACCAAAGAAAATGCACGGGCGCTGATTGCCGGCTGTGATGTACTCATCGACGCCCTGGACAACCTGGAAACCCGCTATATTTTAAACAAGGCCGCGTTGGCGTCGACGATTCCGTTCATTCATGGTGCCGTCAACGGCTTCGAGGGACGGATCATGACGATTCTTCCCGGTCGCAGTACCTGTCTGCGGTGTTTGTACCGCGGTCCCGTCGAATCACCGCCGACCATACCGGTCATTGGCGTTACCCCAGCCGTGATTGGTGCGCTTCAGGCAACCGAGGCCATCAAAATCATTACCGGCCGTGGCGACCTTTTGACGGATCGGCTATTGATCTACGACGGCCTGAAGCTTGAATTCAGAGAGTTCAAAATAAGAAAAAACCCCACCTGTGATCATTGTAAGCAGTAGTTCGCGAGGAGTTCATCATGAGTGTCACGCTGAATCTTCACAAGACCCACCGGCAATATACCGGTGGTATCGAAACCCTTGAGGTAGAGGGGAACACCATCGGTGACTGCATCGATCGCTTGATCGAACGGTTTCCTGGCATGCGGGACGCCCTTTTCGACGGCAAGGGCAAGCTGAAGAATCAGATTGAAATTTATCTGAACATGGAAAGCGCCTATCCCGATGAGCTGAAAAAGCCGGTCAAGGATGGCGATGATGTTTATATCATCGTCATGCTGGCCGGCGGATAGTTATTGTGCCGGTCACATGACTTGATACCCCACCGATATGTTGCAGTCTCGCAAAAAGTCGAAAATTCCAATTACATATGCGAGGGGATAAACAACGCAACCTGTGGAAATATGGCGATGAGTACCATGGCGGTCACCGCGGCCAACAGGAACGGCCAGATTCCCTTGAATATGGTTTCCACCTCGATCCCCGGCGCGGCGCCTTTCAGTATGAACACATTGAGCCCAATGGGGGGGGTGATCAAGCCGATCTCCAGAACAATCACCATCAGTACGCCGAACCAGATCGGGTCGAATTCCAGGGCCTGGATGATCGGAAAGATGATCGGCAGGGTCAGAATCATGATCGAATAGACCTCCATCACGCAACCTAAAAGCAGGTAGGCGATAATGATGGCGAAAAGAATTAGTCCCCGGGGCAGTGGCAGACCGGTCATGAATTCGCTCAGTGTGGTCGGCAGTCCGGTCAAGGCCAGGAAATAGGAAAACACGCTGGCGCCGATGATGATCAAAAAGATAAAGGCCGTCATTTTGCCGGTTTCCGACAGACAGAGCGCGAAGCCTGATAAGGTCAGTTTACGCTTGATCAACGAAATACACAGTGCGCCGAAGGCACCGATACCGGCCGCTTCCGTGGGCGTAAAGACACCGGTGTAGATTCCGCCGATCACGATGGCGAACAACAGCAGCATGCCCCAGGTCCCGGACAGGGATTTGATTTTTACCGACCAGCTGGCCGCCGGACCGTGCGGTCCCATTTCCGGTTTAATGAAGCAAAGCACAAGGATGGCCAGAATGAACAGACTGCTGAGCAAGACGCCTGGCAATAATCCGGCCATCAGCAGCTTACCGATGGATTGCTCGGTCAAGATGCCGTAAATCACGAAACCGATGCTCGGTGGAATCAGGATCCCCAGGGTGCCGCCGGCGGCCACACAGCCGGTAGCCAGGCGTGGGTCGTACTTGTATTTGAGCATTTCCGGGATGGCCACCATCCCCATGGTCGCACCGGTGGCCAGGGACGAGCCGCTGACGGCGGCGAAAAACGCACAGGCCAGCACCGTGGCCATGGACAGCCCACCGCGCAAATGCCCCATCCAATGGTAGACCGTCTTATAGATATCCGTACTGATGCCGGAAATAAACGCAAATTGCCCCATCAAAATAAACAGGGGAATGACACTCAGGCTATAGGATTTACTCTCGTTCATGGGCAAAAGGCCCAATAGGTCGACGGCCGGCTCGAAGCCGGTGATGAACATGGTGCCGATCAATCCCACCACCATCATGGCCATGCCGATGTACATCCGCATGGCCAGCAGCGCGAATAACGACAAAATACCAATTAAACCGATTAGTTCTGAACTCATTAGTTCTCCTGCTCCGCATCTGTGTGCCGCGGTCTGAACACATCATTGAAGAATTCGATACAAAACACCAAACAGCCGATAACCAGAAAAATCGCAAACGGATAATCTGGAATTTTTAACAGCAATGATGCTTCGCCGGTGTTTTTGAGTTCAGCGATGCGCTCGGCGCTTTTCCAGGTGACCAGGATCATCATCAGCAGACAGACGATGTGATTGAAACGCTCGAGTATCTGCTGCAGCCGCGCCGGCAGACGGTTATAAACAATGTCCACATTGATGTGGGCTTTCTGGGATTGCGCAAGTGCTAGAAATGAAAAAACCATAATCAGCATGAGATATTCGGTAATTTCATACGCACCCAGAACGGGGGAATTGAAAAAATAACGCCCGAGTACATCCGCGGTGGTCAGTAGCATCATGACCGCCAGGGCGATGTTGCCAATATAGGACAGATAGGTGCTAAGCGACCTT